>NZ_KQ948148.1:238442-409942 GCF_001513955.1 Streptomyces pseudovenezuelae
GGAGTCCGAACACGGCGGCCGCCTCGGCGAGCACCTCCGCCGACGGGTCCTGGAAACCGCCGACGATCTTCGCCACAGCCCTCTCCCGTCCTCTCGGATCAACCGGACCAAGTGTAGGGGCGGCACAGTGATCGTCCCGCTTCGTCCGGTACCGGTCCCTCCCCTCGTGGGGACCGGTACCGGACGGAAGCGGGTGACCGTGGGCAGAACGTGGCCGAGAACGTACGGCGCGCTGGTTGGAACGCGGGGCGCCGGGCTGGTGGCCTGTCATGGCGTCGCCCGTTGGCTGCGCCGCAGGGCCATGATCCTGCCAGCCGGGGGACCCGCAGAGGAGGTTCCGGTGCTGGAGACAGTGCGTTACCGCAGGTCAGCCATATAAAGTGAGTTTTCCGGTCCGGATTCAACCGCGAGGGAAGTAAGGGGTGGAAGACCTTGAGCTCCGACTCAGGAGCACGCACGGCCTTCGCGGAGCGTCTCGCACTGTTGTACAGAGAGGCCGGAAATCCGCCCCTCAAGCGCGTCTCCGAGGGAGTCGGCCGGCTGCAGCGGGTCGACGAGCGGGGACGGCCCGTCCGGGTCTCCGCGCAGCGGATCAGCGACTGGCGCCGGGCCCGTAACGTCCCCGCTCAGTTCACCGCCCTCGCGGCCGTGCTGCACATCCTCATTCCCGAAGCCCGGCGGATCAGTCCCACCCCCGTCTCGGCCGGCCTGTACGACCTCGGGCAGTGGCAGCGGCTGTGGGAGCGCGCGCTGGCGCCGGACGAGGACGAGAACCCCCAGCCGGAGCCGCCCGCCGGGGTCTGCCCGTACCGCGGCCTCGCCTCCTACCGGCAGGAGGACGCCCGCTGGTTCTTCGGCCGGGAACGGAGCACGGAGGCCCTGGTCAAACTGCTCCGCTCGGCGGCCGACACCGGCACCGGCGGTCTGGTGATGCTCGTGGGCGCCTCGGGCGCGGGCAAGTCCTCGCTGCTCAACGCCGGTCTGGTGACGGCCCTGGAGGACGGCGCGCTCGGCGGTACCGGCGAGGACGGCGACCGCAGGGTCGTTCAGCTCGTCCCGGGCGCCGATCCGCTCACGGAGCTGACCGCTCGTATACCCGAGCTGAAACCGCTCGTCTGCGGCACCGACACCGGCGGACCGGACATCGACCATCCCCCGGAATTCCCGCACGCCGTCCGGGAAGCGGTCGCCTCGTGGGCTCAGCGCGAGGCCGCCGCCGCCCGGCCGGTAGTGATCGTCGACCAGTTCGAGGAGGCGTTCACGCTCTGCTCGGACGAGACGGCCAGGCGTACGTTCGTCCGGCTGCTGCACGCCGCGTGCACGCCCGCCGGCCCGGACGTCCCCGCGCCCGCCCTGGTCCTGCTCGGCATCCGCGCCGACTTCTACGAGCGCTGCCTGGACCATCCCGAGCTGGCCGACGCGCTCCAGCACCGGCACATGGTGCTCGGACCGCTCACCGACGGGGAACTGCGCGAGGCCGTGACGGGTCCGGCCCGGGCCGTGGGCCTGGAGCTGGAGCCGGGGCTCGCGGAGCTGATCGTGCGCGAGGTGAGCGCCGACGGTCCGCGCGGCGCCCATGACGCGGGCGTACTGCCGTTGCTCTCGCACGCCCTGCTCGCGACCTGGCAGCGCCGCAAGGCGGGCCGGCTGACGCTGGCCGGCTACCGCGCGGCCGGCGGTATCCAGGGCGCGGTCGCGGCGACCGCAGAGCGGGCCTGGACGGGTCTGGACCCGGCGGCCCGTACGGCGGCCCGGCTGCTCCTGCTGCGTCTGGTGCGGCTGGGCGAGGACACCCAGGCCACCCGCCGGCGCGGCACCCGGCGCCAGCTGGCCGCCGAGTCGACGGACCCGGGCAAGACCGAGGAGTCCCTCGAAGCGCTGGTGCGGGCCCGGCTGGTGACGCTGGACGCGGACACCGTGGAGATCACCCACGAGGCGCTGCTGACGGCATGGCCCCGGCTGCGCGAGTGGATCGACGAGGACCGCAGCGACCATCTGCTGCGCCAGCGCATCGAGGAGGACGGCCGCTCCTGGGAGGGCTCCAACCGCGACTCCTCGCTGCTGTACCGGGGATCGCGGCTGGAACAGGCCCGCACCTGGGCGAAGTCCGCCGGGGACACCTATCTGACCCGCAGCGCGGTGGAGTTCCTGGCCGCCTCGGTCCGGCTGCGCCGGCGTACCGTCCTGATCGCCCGGGGCGCGGTGTCGGCGCTGGTCGTCCTCGCGCTGGTGGCCGTCGGTTCGGCGGTGGTCGCCTGGCAGCAGCGCAACGACGCCGTGTTCGAGCAGGTCGTCGCGGAGGCGGACCGCGTCCAGTACACGGATCCGTCGCTGTCCGCCCGCATCGACCTGGTCGCGCACCGGCTCAGGCCCGACGACGAGGGCACCAACACCCGGCTGATCTCCATCGTCAACGCGCCGCTGGCCACCCCGCTGACCGGCCACAGCGGCGCCGTGTACCTGACCTCGTTCAGCCCGGACGGAAAGCTCCTCGCGAGCGCCAGCTACGACCGGACCGTCCGGCTGTGGGACGTCAGCGACCGCCGGCACCCCAGGGCGCTGGGCAAACCCCTCGCCGGCGGCACCAGCTGGGTGAGCAGCGCGGTCTTCAGCCCGGACGGCAGGACGCTCGCCGCCGCCGGGGACGACGGGAGGATCCGGCGGTGGGACCTCGCCGACCCGCGTCACCCGAAGCCCCTCGGCGCTCCCCTGACCGGCCATCGCGGCACCATCTACCTGATCGCGTTCAGCCCGGACGGGCGCACGCTGGCCTCCGCCGGTGAGGACCGCACCGTACGCCTGTGGGACACGCGGGGCGCGAAGCGGCCGCCGACCGTTCTGAGCGGGGCCGGTGCCGCCGTGCGGTCCGTGGCGTGGAGCCCCGACGGGCACACCGTGGCCGCCGGGGGCGACGACAACTCGATCCGGCTGTGGGACACCACCGACGTACGGCGGCCCCGGGCGTACGACAGGGTGCTGCAGGGGCACACGGGACTGGTGCACTCGGTCGCCTTCAGCCCGGACGGGACGGAGCTGGCCAGCGGCAGCGCGGACGACAGCGTCCGGCTGTGGGACGTGCGGGACCCGGCCGACGCGAGCCAGATCGGCTCGCCGCTCACCGGTCACACCGGTCCGATCTGGTCCGTGGCCTTCAGCCCGGACGGCAGGATGCTGGCCGCCGCCAGCGCGGACAGCACGGCGAGTCTGTGGAACGTGAGCGACCCGGCGTACCCCTCGAAGGTCGGCGAGCCGCTCGCCGGGAGCAGCGGTGAGATGTACGCGCTGGGCTTCAGCCCCGACGGCCGGACGCTCGTGACCGGCAGCGGCGACAGCAAGGTGCGCCTGTGGTCGATCCCGGCGGGCGACCTGGTGGGCAGCAGCGGGGCGTTCCGGCGGGACGGCCAGGTGCTCGCCACGGCCGGGCGGGACGGGCGGATCCGGCTGTGGAACGTGACGGACCCCGGCCGGCCCGTGGCGCTGGGCAAGCCGTTCACCCCGGTGGTGCGCGACCCGTTCTCCCAGGTGCTGTTCTCCCCCGACGGCCGCACGCTCGCGGTGCTCACCACCGGCCGGGTCCACCTGTGGAACGTCACCGACCCGGCCCACCCCGTGCCCTACGGCCCGGCGCTCGTCCTGCACTCCAGGTTCATGGGTCCCGACGCGCTGGCGTTCAGCCCGGACGGGCGCACCCTGGCCACCGCCTACGACAGCCGCAGCCTCCAGCTGTGGGACGTCACCGACCCGGCGCACCCGGTGTCCCACGGTCCGATCTCCGGGCACCGGGGGTACATCGACAGCCTGGTCTTCAGCCCGGACGGCGGGACCCTGGCCAGTGGCAGCGCGGACGGCACGATCCGCCTGTGGAAGGTGACGGACCCAGCTCGCCCGGCCCTGCTGCGCAAGCCGCTCACCGGGCACACCGGGCCCGTCAACGTGCTGGTCTTCAGCCCGGACGGGCACACCCTGGCCAGTGGCGGCGACGACGACACGGTCCGGCTCTGGGACGTGACCGATCCCGCCCGCGCCCTGCAGACGGGTGCGGGGCTCACCGGGCACTCCGAGGCGGTCGTGTCGCTGACGTACAGCCGCGACGGCTCCACGCTGGCCAGCGGCGGCAACGACAACACGGTCCGGCTCTGGGACGTGGCCGACCCGTCCGCGGCCGGTCCCATCGGGCAGTCGATGAGCCCCAGCGCCAAGACGGGCAGCTTCCTGTCCTTCAGCCCCGACAGCCGGATGCTCGGGGTCTCCAGCGGCGCGGACACGATCCGGCTGTGGGACCTGGACGTCGACGACGCGATCAGCCGTATCTGCGCCACCACGTCGAACGTGCTGACCCGCCCGGTCTGGGAGGAGTACCTGCCACGGCTCTCGTACGATCCTCCGTGCGACTGAAGCGCATTACGTGATCCCGCTCACAACTCCTCCCCGCAGCGGAGCAGTCCGCTCCCGCTGTTCCTGCGGCCTTGTTAGTCTTGGCCACAGCCCGACCGCTGGTGCATCCCCCGTCGCCAGCGGTCGGGTCTTTTCGTTCGTGATCCCGTTTTGGTCCGGGGCCGTGCGCATGACGATCATCACGGCCGTCCAGGCGCTGGGTGATACAGGAGGACGGCCGGACGGACGAGGTGCGCCCGTGCATCCCCGACGACCCCCGGGTGACGTTTCGTCAGGGCCGCCCCGGCGGGCCGGGGGTCGCCCGCACCATCGCGCTCGCGCACGCGACGGGGCCGTACGTGAAGATCCTGGACGCCGACGACCTGCTCACCCCGGACGCCCTCGCCCGGGACCTGGCCGCGCTGGAGGCCGATCCCGCGCTCGGCTGGGCCACCTCCCGGGCCCTGGACCGGCTCCCCGACGGCTCCACGATCGCCTCCCCCGGCGACCCCGAGGAGGGCCCGCTCGCACCCGGCGCGCTGCTCGCGCACTGGAAGGCCCACGCCTTCCCGCTGGTCGTCCCCGGCACCCTGTTCGTCCGCCGTGAGCTGCTGCTCGCCCTCGGCGGCTGGATGGCCCTGCCCGCCTCCGAGGACACCGGCCTGCTGCTGGCCCTGGACGCGGTGAGCCGCGGCTGGTTCACCGCCGAGCCCGGCCTCCTGTACCGCAAGTGGGAGGGCCAGGTCACCGGGCAGGCGGCGCACGTGGACCCGGCGGAGCGGGCGGCCCGCGTGGCCGTGACGGAGGCCCGGGCGCGGGCGCCGGCCTCCCTCGACTGGAGCCGCTGACCGGCTTGTGGGGCTACCGGTCGAAGTCGAGCCCCAGCATCCGGATCGCGTTGCCGCGCAGCAGCTTGTAGGTGACGTCCTCGGACAGCCCGGACACGTGCTCCCACGCGACCTTCTTGGTGTGCGGCCAGGTCGAGTCGACGTGCGGGTAGTCGGTCTCGAAGGTCGCGTTGTCCACGCCGACGGTCTCGATCGCCTCGATGCCGTGCTTGTCGCGGAAGAAGCAGCAGAAGATCTGCCGGTAGTAGTACGTCGACGGCGGCTCCGGGATCAGGTCCCTGACCCCGCCCCAGGCCCGGTGCTCCTCCCAGACGTCGTCGGCGCGTTCCAGGGCGTACGGGATCCAACCCATCTGGCCCTCGCTGTAGGCCAGTTTGAGCCGCGGGAACTTCACCAGGACCCCGGAGAAGAGGAAGTCCATCATCGAGGCCATGGCGTTGTTGAAGGACAGGGAGGCCTGCACGGCGGGCGGGGCGTCGGGGGACGCGGCCGGCATCTGCGAGCTGCTGCCGATGTGCATGTTGACGACCGTCCCGGTCTCCTCGCACACGGCGAAGAACGGGTCCCAGTAGCCGGAGTGGATCGACGGCAGCCCCAGATAGGTCGGGATCTCGCTGAAGGTGACGGCCCGTACGCCCCGTTCGGCGTTGCGGCGGATCTCCGCGACGGCGAGCTCGACGTCCCACAGCGGGATCAGGCACAGCGGGATCAGCCGTCCCGCGCTGTCCCCGCACCACTCCTCGACCATCCAGTCGTTGTAGGCGCGCACACAGGCGAGCCCGACCTCCTTGTCCTTTGCCTCGGCGAAGGTCTGCCCGCAGAAGCGGGGGAAGGTGGGGAAGCACAGGGAGGCCTCGACATGGTTCATCTCCATGTCCTCGACCCGCGCCTTGGGGTCCCAGCAGCCCCGCCGCATCTGCTCGCGGGTGATCCCGTCGAGGGTCATCTCGTCCCGCGAGAAGCCGACGGCCGCAATGATCCGCTTGTACGGGAAGAGGTCTCCCTCGTACTCCCACCAGTCCGTGAGCTGGCCTTCCGGATCGGTGGTGAACCGGTACTTCCCGCCGACGTACGCGAGGTCCCCGATGCCGGCGGTGAGCGGCTTCGGCCCCCTGTCCCGGTACTTCGCCGGAAGCCAGGTCTCGAAGAGGTGCGCGGGCTCGATCACGTGATCGTCCACGCTGATCACTTTGGGGATGTCCCCGATGCCCGGTCCCGTTCCGGTTCCGCTCTCGCTGGTGACGGCCATTGCCTGCCCCCTAGCCGGTATCTGATGGATCGTCAGATTGCAGGCTAGGGGGAGGCACCCGCATCGGCAAGGGCCGGACGGGTCGGAACGACGTCACGGCGCCGCGCCCTTGGCCGACCGCACCGCATCCGGCACTCGCACGGACCGCTCGCGTCAGTTGTTCCAGGTCTCGTCGTACGGGTCGTGCGGTGTGGGGACCGGCTCGGCCTTCGTGACCTGGAGGTACGGGATCGGGCCGCCGTTCACCGAGTCCTTGGTCCGCTTGGCGGTGTAGGTGCCGGTGACCTGGAGCCAGCCGTCCGGCTTGAGGACCGGCGGGATCTGCCCGGTGAGGCCGACCTTGACCGGCTGGGCGTCCGCCGCACAGCAGTTGAGGGCCATGCGGACCAGATAGGGCGCGCCAGAGCGGTCCAGGGCGACGAACCCGGTGACGGTGATCTGCCGTCCGGCCAGGCCCCGGCCGTGCTCGTAGACGGCCCGGCCCGCGTAGTCGGCGAGTCCGAGCCGCAGGGGTCCGCTCCGCGGGAGCTTCATATAGCCGTACGACTGCTGCAGGGCCGTGCCCGTGCGCATCGCGCTGTAGGAGCCGAGGGCGGGCGGGGCGACGAGGATCAGGGCGAAGAGGGGGAGGACGAGGAGCCAGGAGACGCGGGGTTCGCGGTGGGGGTGTTCCTCCTCCTTGGCTTTGGCCCGCCACTCGTACCAGGCCGTCGCCAGCGCCGTCACGATCAGGACGACCCCGGCCGCCAGGACCAGCGGGCGCAGGCCCGCCTTGACGTAGCGGAGGTAGAGATCGGTGAGGCCCGCGTGCAGGAGGGCCGCGCCGAGGACGAACAGGACCGCCGACTGTGCCTGCCGGTTCACAACATCACCAGCCCGGTCAGCACGGACACGACGATCGCCAGGGCGAGGGTGGCGGGCGCGAAGCGCAGGGCGAAGGCGCGGCCGAAGGTGCCCGTCTGCATCGCGAACAGCTTGAGGTCGATCATCGGGCCGACGACCAGGAAGGTCAGCCGGGCGGTCAGCGAGAACTGGGTGAGCGAGGCGGCCACGAACGCGTCCGCCTCCGAGCAGATCGACAGCACCACGGCGAGCGCGGCGAGGGCCAGCACCGCGATCACCGGGTTCTCCGCGGCCGTACGCAGCCATGTCTGCGGGACCACCGCCTTCAGGGTCGCCGCCGCCATCGCGCCCACGACCAGGAAACCGCCCGCGTGCATCACGTCGTGCCGGACCGACCCCCAGAAGGCGGCCCCCTTGCCCTGGCCCTCGTACGAGTGACGGGCCGGCTCCTTCAGCAGGTCGGTGCGGCCGAGGCGCAGCCACAGCCAGCCCATCGCGCAGGCCACCAGCAGGCTCGCGACCAGCCGGGCCACCACCATCTCGGGATCGCGCGGGAACGCCACGGCGGTCGCCGTCAGCACGATCGGGTTGATCGCCGGGGCGGAGAGCAGGAAGGCGAGGGCCGCGGCCGGGGTGACACCGCGCCGGACCAGCGCCCCCGCCACCGGCACCGACGCGCACTCGCAGCCCGGCAGCACCACGCCCGCCGCCCCCGCCACCGGAACCGCGAGGACGGGGTTGCTCGGCAGGGCGCGGGCGAAGAACGACGGCGGCACGAACACCGCGATCGCCGCCGACAGCAGCACGCCGAGCACCAGGAAGGGCAGCGCCTGGACGAGCACGGCGACGAACACCGTCATCCAGCTCTGCATGACCGGCGCGCCCAGCGCCCCACGGATCGGCCCCTGGAGCAGCACCACCAGCAGCATCAACAGGGTCAGCACGAGGGGGGAGTTCAGGCGCCGTTCGGCCGCGTCCGGCGGTGCCGGGCGCGGGTCCTCGCCGGTGTCCCGCGTGGGCGGGGGTGCTTTGGTGACGGACACGGCCGGGGTCCCTCCGGGGGTGGGGTGCTGGTTTCCCTGTCCGTGCGTACGGCGGGGAAGGTCCGATTGCTCAGCGTGCGGGGCGTTTTGGGGATTTCTTGGCAGAGGGACTCGGGAAGGGGCGGACGTGGCGACATCCGTCCCGGTGAGGCAGTCTTCTCCCTCGTGGGGAGCGTTCCGAACCAGGGTCCCGGACTGCCGGGCGACACGGCCGCGCACATGGTGGTGTGCGGGGACGACGGGCTCGCGCACCGGCTGGCGGCCGAACTCAGAGGGGTCTACGGCGAGCAGGTCACGCTCGTCGTACCGGCCTCCGAACGGTCCGTGCGGCCGCCGGTGGTGGTGCGGGCCCGCTCCGCGTCCGCTCTGCTCGACCGGGTGGTGACCGCGGCCGCCGGCCTGACCGGCAACGGCAACGGCGCTGTCGCCGCCGCCGGCGAACCCCCGGGCGGCATACGGCTGATGGAGGCCGCCGAGCCCAACGAGGCGGCGCTCGCCGGGGCGGGCGTGGAACGCGCGGACGCGCTCGCGCTCGTGTACGACGACGACGAGACCAACATCCGCGCCGCCCTCACCGCCCGCCGCCTCAACCCCCGGCTGCGGCTCGTCCTGCGGCTCTACAACCGGCGCCTCGGCCAGCACATCGAGGAGCTCCTCGACCAGGCGTCCGCGCTGGCCACCGGCGGCCCGGCCGACGGGTCCGGCTTCGACGCCTCCACGACCGTGCTCTCCGACGCCGACACCGCCGCGCCCGCACTGGCCGCCACCGCCCTCACGGGCACCAGCAAGGTCCTCCAGACCGGCGGTCTGCTGCTGCGGGCGGTCGAACGGCCGCCGGCCGGCGACGGGGTGAGCCCCGCTCCGGGGCTTGCCACGCTCGCCCTGCTCTCGCCGACCGACAGTGCCGGGCCCGGCGGCGACCAGGGCCCGACGCTGCTGCCGGACGCGGCCACGGTACGGGAGGGCGGCGGGCGCACGACCGTCGTGCTGGAGCAGGTGTCGTACGCCGGGCCCGCGCTGCCCGACGGGCGGGGGGTGATGCCCTGGTTCGCCTCGCTGTTCTCGCGGCGGCTGCGGTGGTCGCTGGCCGGGATGGTGGGCTGCGTGGTCGCGCTCGCCGTCGCGCTGTGGCTGGTGACCGGGATCCATCCGCTGCGCGCCTTCTATCTGACACTGCTCGACCTGTTCGCGATCGACGACCCCGCGATCGGCCAGTCCGTCGGGCGGCAGATCCTGCAGCTGCTGTCCGGACTCGCCGGGCTGCTGCTCCTGCCGGTGCTCCTCGCGGCGGTCCTGGAGGTCCTCGGCACCTTCCGCACCACGTCCAGCCTGCGCAAACCGCCCCGGGGTCTCGGCGGCCATGTCGTGCTGCTCGGGCTCGGCAAGATCGGCACCCGGGTGCTGACCCGGCTGCGGGAGCTGAACATCCCCGTGGTGTGCGTCGAGTCCGACCCCGAGGCGCGCGGACTGGCCACAGCGCGCCGGCTGCGGGTGCCGGTGGTGCTCGGGGACGTCACGCAGGAGGGCGTCCTGGAGGCCGCCAAGATCCACCGCGCGCACGCACTGCTCGCGGTGACCAGCGCGGACACCACGAATCTGGAGGCCGTGCTGTACGCCCGGGCCGTCCACCCCGACCTGCGGGTGGTGCTGCGGCTGTACGACGACGACTTCGCGACGGCGGTGTACCGGACCCTGAGGGCCGCCCACCCCCGGGCCTCCACCCGCAGCCGCAGCGTCTCCCACCTGGCGGCCCCCGCCTTCGCCGGGGCGATGATGGGCCGCCAGATCCTGGGGGCGTTCCCGGTGGAGCGGCGGGTGCTGCTGTTCGCGGCGGTGGACGTGGGCGGGCATCCCCAGCTGGAGGGCAGGACGGTGGGCGAGGCGTTCCGGGCCGGGTCCTGGCGGGTGCTGGCCCGGGAGGAGTCCGGGGACTCCCCGGGGCTGGTGTGGGACCTGCCGGACACATATGTGCTCCAGGCCTCGGACCGGGTGGTGCTGGCGGCCACGCGGCGGGGGCTCGCGGAGTTGCTGGGGCGCAGGGGCCGGGCGGCGGCGTAGCCGTACGCGAAGGCCGTGCCGGGTCGGGCGGTGGTGCGGCTGCGGGCAGGTGGGGGCCGATCGCGCAGTTCCCCGCGCCCCTTGGGTGGGTACAGCTCGTCCGACTTCGACCGCACCCACCTGAGGACAAGGGAAACTGCGCTCCCGCCTACCCCAAATGCCTCGCCGCGAAGTCCAGTTCCAGCTTCACCTGCTTGATCCGCTCGTCCACCACCAGCGAACCGTGACCCGCGTCGTACCGGTACACCTCGTGCACCGCTCCCCTCGTCTCCAGCCGCTTCACGTAGTTGTCGATCTGGCGGATGGGGCACCGCGGGTCGTTGACGCCCGCCGAGATGTACACGGGAGCCTTGACCTGGTCCACGTACGTCAGGGGCGAGGACGCCTCGAAACGCTCCGGGACCTCCTCCGGCGTACCGCCCAGCAGTGTGCGGTCCATCGCCTTCAGCGCCTCCATCTCGTCGTGGAACGCCGTGACGTAGTCGGCGACCGGGACCGCCGCGATCCCGAGCGTCCACGCGTCCGGCTGGGTGCCGAGGCCGAGGAGGGTGAGATAGCCGCCCCAGGAACCGCCCGTGAGGATCAGCCGGCCGGGGTCGGCGAGGCCGGACGTGATCGCCCATTCCCGCACCGCCGCGATGTCCTCCAGCTCGATCAGGCCGACCCGGTGCTTCAGCGCGTCGGTCCACTCGCGCCCGTAGCCCGTGGAGCCGCGGTAGTTGACCCGGACGACCGCGTACCCGTGGTCCACCCAAGCCGCCGGACCCGCGGCGAAGGAGTCGCTGTCGTGCCAGGTCGGGCCGCCGTGGATGTCGAAGACCGTCGGCAGCGGTCCCGTGGTGCCCGCCGGCCGCTGGACCAGGGCGTGGATCCGGCCCCCCGGACCCTCCACCCACACGTCCTCCACCGGTACCGAACCGGGGGACTTCAGACCCGGCGGGTCCAGGACCACCTCGCCGGTCGTCGAGCGGACCGCCGACGGCTCGGCGGCGGAGGACCACAGGTACTCCACGCTGCCGTCGGGGCGGGCCGTCGCCCCGGAGACCGACCCGGGCGGGGTCGCGACCTTCTCCAGCTTGCCGCTCTCCAGGTCGTACCGGAAGAGCTCGCTGCGGGCCTCGAAGCTGTGCGCGATGAGCAGGCCCGTGCCGTCCGGGTACCACTCGGCGCCCACGTCACCGGGCAGGTCCAGGGCGAGGTCGGTCTCCTCCCCCGTGGCCACGTCCCACACCAGCGGCTCCCAACGGCCCCGCCGCTGATGGCCGATGAGCAGCCGGGTGTCCCCGTCGACCGGGGCGAAGCCCAGGACCTCCAGGCCCAGTTCCTCGGTGCCGCCCCGGGTGTCGTCGAGTTCGGCGACCGCTCTGCCGTCGGGGCGCACCACGCGCAGCGCCGAGTGCATCGCGTCGCCGTGTTCGGTGTGCTCGATCGCGATCAGCGAGCCGTCGTGGGAGAGGTCCCCGACGCCGGCCGACTCGCGGTGCCGGTAGATCTCCACCGGGTCCTCGCCGGTGCGCACGAGGTGGACCGAGGTGCCCTCGTCGTCGGTGGAGCGGCCCACGACCGCCGTACGGCCGTCCCGGCCCAGGGCCAGGCCCGCCGGGTAGGAGGGCTCCAGGCCCGGTGCGGCGGGCTCGTCCGCGCCGCCCTCGAAGGGCTGGCGGCGCCAGACGCCGAACTCGTCGCCGTCCTTGTCGTCGAACCACCAGATCCACGCGCCGTCCGGGGAGAGCACGCCGTCCGTGGTGCCGTTGGGCCGGTCCGTGACCTGCCGCTGGACGCCGGTGGCCCGGTCCCAGGCGTACAGCTCGTAGGTCCCCGTGGCGTTGGACACGAACAGGGAGCGGTCGGGGGCGTCCTCCGCCCAGTCGGGCAGCGACACCCGGGGCGCCCGGAATCGCTTCTCCCAGTCCGGCATCTCGTCGTTCCGCTCGGCCGCGGCGGACCCGTTGCTCTCAGTCATGACCCCATACTGCCCGCCTTCACAGACAATCCGCAGACCAGGCCCCCAGCCTGTGGACAACTTCTACCCGCCGCTTACCCGGAGCCCCGCGACCAGGCCGGAAAGGCCGTCCCGGGCCCGTTGTCAGTGGCGGGGTGCACACTCGTCCCCATGACCGATCTGCGCGAGACCGTGGAGCGTTTCTGGGCCTTCGCCGAGGCCCGCGACTGGACCGCGTTCGCGGACACCCTGGCCGAGGACGTCGTCTACACCCTGCCGCAGACCCGCGAGCGCATCAGCGGGCGGAAGCGGTACGTCGAGTTCAACCGCGAGTACCCGGGCGACTGGCATCTGCGGACGGAGCGGATCGTCGCCGAGCCGGACCAGGTCGTCACCTGGGTGCACGTCACGGTGGGCCTGGAGGAGATGTACGGCATCTCGTTCTTCACCGGGGACGACAGCGGCCGGATAGCCACGGTCACCGACTTCTGGCCGGAGCCGTACGAACCCCCGGCGGGCCGCGACCACCTCACCGAGCGGTACTGACCGTTCCTGGCCGCCCGCTTTCGCTCCACATCCGGCGCCGACGGATCGTGTCCGTGGTCCGGAAGGGGAGGGCGGGGTCCCTCACGCGCGGGGACACGCCGGTCGGCCCGGACGGTCCGATGCCCCGCACGATCACTCCGGTCGTGTGGGGGGGTGTCGTCCGTCGCCGGACGACGACTCCGCCGTCAGACCCCGCTTACGCGCCGCCCACGTCTCTGTCCCAACCCCGCGCCCCGCCGCCCGGAAGCGGCCCCGTACCGTGGGAGTGTGTACCGGTTTCTGCTGACACCTCGCTGGTTTGGCATCAACGTCTTCGTGCTGCTCGCCATCCCGTTCTGCATCTTCATGGGGTCGTGGCAGCTGAGCCGGTTCGAGGACCGGATGACGGAGAGCCGGGACGCGAAGCAGTCGGTCGTCACCGACGAGCGGGAGGCCGCACGGCCGCTGGCCGAGCTGCTGCCGGTGGACAAGGCGACCTCCGGCAAGCAGGTCACCGCGACCGGCCGGTACGACAAACAGCTGCTCGTCCCCGACCGGCAGGTGGACGACCGCGAGGGCTACTACGTCCTGACGCTGCTGCGCACCGACGGCGGCGAGGCCCTGCCCGTGGTGCGGGGCTGGCTGCCCGGCGCCCCCGACCCGGCGAAGGTCCCGGCCGCGCCGAAGGGCGAGGTCACCGTCACCGGTGCGCTCCAGGCCTCGGAGACCCCGGGGGACAACGGCGTCAGTGCGCGGGGCGGGCTTCCGGCCGGGCAGACCTCGGCGATCAGCGCGGCCTCCCTGATCAACCTGGTGCCGTACGACGTGTACGACGCGTGGGTCACCCTCAACACCGGTGACTCGGGGATGAAGGCGGTGCCGGCGACGGCGCCCGCGGACAGCGGGCTGGACCTCAAGGCCTTCCAGAACCTCGGCTACACCGGCGAGTGGTTCGTCTTCGCCGGCTTCGTGGTCTTCATGTGGTTCCGTCTGGTGCGCCGCGAGGTGGAGTTCATCCGGGACGCCGAGCTGGGCATCGTCCCGGACGACGAGGGGCAGCGGTCCGAGGAGCAGCCCCAGGAGACGGCGAGCGCCTGAGGCCGGGCGTCCCCCGACGCCCTTCGCCCCGCCGCGGCCCGGTCACGCCGACGGCAGCACGCCCGTCGAGTAGACAACCCCCGCGCACGCGTTGGACACCGTCGTGGACACCGACGGTCCGCCGCCCTCCGCCGTGTTCGTCACCAGGACGCTGCCGTCGAGGGTGCCGCCCTCCGTGAGGAGCTGGGTGGAGGTGCCGGTGTCGCCACCGGTGGAGGAGCCCTCGCTGGTGGAGGTGTCGGGGGAGGTCGAGGGATCTGGGCTGGGGTCGGTCGAGGGTTCCGAGGTGGGACAGGTCTCGGACGGCACCCAGGCGAACTTCACGTCGTAGGAGGAGCCCGGCTGGAGCACCAGCTGGGAGACCTCCTGGGAGGGGTCGGGCAGCCCCGCCGAGGCCGCGTCACCCGACGCGTGCCGCTGCGTGACGATCTTGCTGCTGTCGGCCGCGCCCTGCGCGCTCGTCGTCACGATGCCGGGCCCCGTGACCGTACACGCGGCGGTGGAGCCGTTGGTGACGTGGAAGGTGCCGTAGACCGTCCCGGAGGCGTCGGGCACCGCGGTGCTCGCCGTCGGGGTGCCGAGCTGGGCGGCCGTACAGACCGGGGCGCTCGTGGAGGTCGTGGCCGACGGGTCGGTGCCGCTGCCGGCGCCGGTGCTCGCGCCCGCGGTCTTGCCCTTGTCCTCGCCCTTCGTGCCGCCCTTGCCCTTGTCCTCGGTCTTGCCCGCGGAGCCGCCGGAGGTGGACTCGCCGCCGTTCTCCTGCTTGCCCTGGCCCGCGCCGCCCTGCATCTGGGAGGTGTGCCCGGCGTTGGAGGTGTTGGCACTGGTGCCGGTGGAGGAGACGTGCACGACGGCGGGGATCGCGGTCCCGAAGAAGAGGGCCGCGGCCGCCATGCCGACGACGGCCTGCCGCTTGCGTGCCCGTCGTGCGGGCACCGCCTTGCGCAGATGGTCCAGGGTGCCGTCCCGCGGCTCCATCTCCTGGACCGCCTGGTGCAGCAGTCGTCGCAGTGCCAGCTCGTCCGAGTCGAACTCCCCCGTGGAGCTCAGATCGTCGGGGCCCTGATTCACAGTTCCGTTCCCAGCGTGCGATTGCTTGTGCTCTTGCCGCGCCGCCCAGGTCGGCTCGTGCTTGCCTTCCCCGGTCGGCTCATGCCACGCGTAAGGCTCGTGGCGCCGTCCCTCGGAATCACCCTCGCCACTCACACCGGCTCCTCCATCGCGACCCGCAGCGCGGCGATCCCGCGGGAGCCGTACGCCTTCACGGAGCCCAGCGAGATGCCGAGCGTATCGGCGACCTGGGCCTCGGTCATGTCCGAGAAGTAGCGCAGGACCAGGACCTCGCGCTGGCGGCGCTGCAGGCCCTTCATCGCCTTGATGAGGGAGTCGCGCTCCAGCAGGTCGTAGGCCCCCTCCTCGGCGCTCGCCATGTCGGGCATCGGCTTGGACAGCAGCTTGAGTCCGAGGATGCGCCGGCGCAGGGCCGAGCGGGAGAGGTTGACGACCGTCTGGCGCAGGTACGCGAGCGTCTTCTCCGGGTCGCGGACGCGTTTGCGTGCCGAGTGGACGCGGATGAAGGCCTCCTGGACGACGTCCTCGCAGGAGGCGGTGTCGTCGAGCAGAAGAGCCGCGAGACCCAGCAGGGAGCGGTAGTGCGCCCGGTAGGTCTCGGTGAGGTGGTCGACGGTGGTTCCGGCTGCCGCGGTGTCCTCGGCGTACTCGGCTCCGTCACGCTGACTGGGTATGCGGGCGGGCGGCCTCGCTGCGGGCATGGGCGCGATCACCGGCATGCCACCGGGCGCCCCGGGCCTGCGGGGCCGGAGGACAGCCGCGCCGCTCGGCGCGGCAGGGAAGTCGAGTACCTGAGCCACGACAGTTGGACACGCTCACCCCGGTGAGGGTTGTACGCGGCCGTCCATCTTCTCTCAGGCAGCACAACTGACCGTGCGTCAAACGCGCTCATGCCTACCCGCTCTTCCCCTGTGTCCTGAATGGCCGAGGCGTCCCCACGCCTCGCAAGCATCCCCGCACCCCTGAAAGGGCGTTCGCAAAGACGCTCCCCGCCCTTCGCACGGTTGCGGAGAGCGGGGAGGAAAATCTTCGGACGTCCAGGCGCCGGGATCAAGTGGTACGGACTATTGGTCGCACCACATGTCGCACACAGATCCTACAAAGGGTTCCGGCCACGGCCAGGACTTTTCCGGTACGCACAACTGCGTACGACAGATCCGGCGGCGGACGAACGTCACCCGAACTCGGCCGCGACTAGCTCCGCGATCTGCGCGGTGTTGAGCGCGGCACCCTTGCGCAGGTTGTCCCCGCACACGAAGAGTTCGAGCGCGGTGGGGTCGTCGAGGGCCCGCCGGACCCGCCCCACCCAGGTGGGATCGGTGCCGACGACATCGGCGGGAGTGGGGAACTCCCCGGCCGCCGGATCGTCGAAGAGGACGACCCCGGGGGCGGTCGCGATGATCTCGCGCGCCTTGCGGACGGTGACCTCGCCCTCGAAGCGGGCGTGGACGGTGAGGGAGTGCACGGTGACCACCGGCACCCGCACACAGGTCACGGCGACCGGCAGGTGGGGCAGTCCGAGGATCTTGCGGGACTCGTCACGCACCTTCATCTCCTCCGAGGACCACCCGTCCTCACGCAGCGACCCGGCCCACGGCACGACGTTCAGCGCGACCGGCTCCGGGAACGGCCCGGTGTTGTCGCCGACGGCCCGCCGCACATCACCGGGGTGCGTGCCGAGCTCGGTGCCCGCGACCAGGGACAGCTGCTGGCGCAGGGTCTCGACGCCGGCCCGGCCCGCGCCGCTCACCGCCTGGTACGAGGACACCACCAGCTCCCGCAGCCCGAACTCGGCGTGCAGCGCGCCCAGGGCCACGATCATGGAGAGGGTCGTGCAGTTGGGGTTGGCGATGATCCCGCGCGGCCGCATCCGGGCCGCGTGCGGATTGACCTCGGGCACCACGAGGGGCACGTCCGGGTCCATCCGGAAGGCGCCGGAGTTGTCCACGACGACGGCTCCGCGCGCGGCGGCGACCGGCGCCCACTGCGCGGCCACCTCGTCGGGCACGTCGAACATGGCGACGTCGACCCCGTCGAAGGCCTCCTCCGACAGGGCCACCACCTCGACCTGCTCCCCGCGCACGGCCAGCTTGCGGCCGGCCGAGCGCGGGGAGGCGATCAGTCGGATCTCGCCCCAGATGTCCGCGTGCTGGGACAGGATCTGGAGCATGACCGTGCCGACGGCCCCGGTCGCGCCTACGACCGCGAGCGTCGGACGTACGGTCATCGGCCGGTGCCTCCGTAGACCACGGCCTCGTCGCTGTCGGAGTCGAGCCCGAAGGCGCTGTGCACGGCGCGGACGGCCTCGGCCACGTCGTCGGCGCGGGTGACGACCGAGATACGGATCTCGGAGGTCGAGATCAGCTCGATGTTCACGCCGGCGTCGGACAGGGCGGTGAAGAAGTCGGCCGTGACGCCCGGGTTGGTCTTCATGCCCGCGCCCACGAGCGAGATCTTGCCGATCTGGTCGTCGTAGCGCAGCGAGTCGAAGCCGATGCCGGACTTGTTCTTCTCCAGGGCGTCGATGGCCTTGCGGCCCTCGGCCTTGGGGAGGGTGAAGGAGATGTCCGTCAGCCCGGTGGAGGCGGCGGAGACGTTCTGCACGATCATGTCGATGTTGATCTCGGCGTCCGCGATCGTGCGGAAGATGACCGCGGCCTCACCCGGCTTGTCCGGCACGCCGACGACCGTGACCTTGGCCTCGGAGGTGTCGTGCGCGACACCGGAGATGATGGCCTGCTCCACCTGCTTGTCCCCTTGCTCGATCGGCTCACTGCTCACCCACGTGCCCTGCAGCCCGCTGAAGGACGACCGGACGTGGATCGGGATGTTGTAGCGACGGGCGTACTCCACACAGCGGTGGAGCAGCACCTTCGAGCCGGAGGCGGCGAGCTCCAGCATGTCCTCGAAGGAGATCCAGTCGATCTTCTTCGCCTTCTTCACCACCCGCGGGTCGGCGGTGAACACGCCGTCGACATCGGTGTAGATCTCACACACCTCGGCGTCGAGGGCGGCCGCGAGCGCCACGGCGGTGGTGTCGGAGCCACCGCGGCCGAGCGTGGTGATGTCCTTCTTGTCCTGGCTGACGCCCTGGAAGCCGGCGACGATGGCGATGTTGCCCTCGTCCAGGGCCGTACGGATACGGCCCGGCGTGACGTCGATGATCCGGGCTTTGTTGTGGACCGAGTCGGTGATGACGCCGGCCTGGCTGCCGGTGAAGGACTGGGCCTCGTGACCCAGGTTTTTGATCGCCATGGCCAGCAACGCCATGGAGATTCGCTCTCCGGCGGTCAGCAGCATGTCGAACTCACGCCCGGCAGGCATGGGAGAGACCTGCTCGGCGAGATCGATCAGCTCGTCCGTCGTGTCGCCCATCGCGGAAACGACGACGACCACCTGGTGGCCGTTCTTCTTCGCTTCGACGATTCGCTTGGCGACGCGCTTGATGCCTTCGGCATCGGCTACGGAGGAGCCTCCGTACTTCTGCACGACAAGGCCCACGTGCGCTCCTCGCTCAGTCCGTGTGTGTCGGCTCAGTTTACCGAGCACCCGAATTCCACCTCCGCGGTATCGCATCGTGAGATTCGGACGCCCAGGTCAGCGCATGCCCATTCGTGGACCTCGGGAAAAGTGCACCGCGTCACATGGCCCCATGGGACCCCTGCGACAAGGGTGAATTAAGTTTCAAGGATTAGGGTGCGGCTGTGCGCGTACTTCTGGTGGAAGACGATGAGCCGGTCGCCCAGTCCCTGAGGCGAGGCCTGATCCGCTACGGGTTCGAGGTCGAGTGGGTCTCCACCGGCGGGGCCGCGCTGAGCCATGAGGACCCCTACGACGTCGTCCTCCTCGATCTCGGCCTGCCGGACACCGACGGTCTCGACGTGTGCCGGGCACTGCGCGAGCGCGGGGACGTGCCGATCATCGTGATCAGCGCGCGCAGCGACGAGACGGACCGGGTGGTCGGGCTGGAGCTTGGCGCCGACGACTACGTGACCAAGCCGTTCGGGGTCCGGGAGGTCATCGCGCGGATACGGGCCGTGATGCGGCGCGCGCAGCCCCGTACCGGCGTCGCGGCGGGCCCCGACGCCTACGGCGCCCGTCTGACCATCGACCGCAAGGCCGCCCGGGTCCGGCTCGACGGCGAGGAGGTGCCCCTGACTCCCAAGGAGTACGACCTGCTGGCCTTCCTCACCGAGGAGCCGGGCGCGCTGATGTCGCGCGAGCAGATCATGGAGGCGGTCTGGGACGCGAACTGGTTCGGGCCGACCAAGACGCTGGACGTGCATGTGGCGGCGCTGCGGCGCAAGCTCGCCGGGGCGGTCGTCATCGAGGCGGTCCGGGGCGTGGGCTTCCGCCTGGAGATCGCCAAGGACGCCGGGGTCTCATGAACCGGCAGCTCATCCGGAGTTACATCCTGCTGGTCGCGGTGGCCATCTTCCTGTTCACCGTCCCGGTCGCCTTCACGCTGACCAAGCAGCTGCGGGACGACACCCGGCAGTCGGTCCTGCGCGAGGCGAACACCATGGCGCTGCTGCTGAGCAACGGCACCAGCACCTCGTGCGAGGCCCTGACCGAGGTGGCCACGGCCTACGGCGACGTCCAGGCGACCCCCACCGCCCGCTGCGACCCGAAGCTGCCGGTCCCCGTGGCGGACGCGGCGCTGCGGCGGGCCGTGGACAAGAACGAGCCGACCACCGACTGGGGCTCCGACTTCGTCTGGGGCAGGCATCTGGAGGTCACCGTCCCCGCGAAGGGCGACGCGGCCGTACGGATCGTCTACTCGACCTCGGACATGACCAGACGCCTCTGGCAGATCTGGGGCTTCCGGGCCGGACTCGCCGTGCTGGTGCTCGCGGCGGCCGCCGCGATCGGGGCGTACGCAGCCCGCCGGATCACCGCTCCGCTGCGCGAACTCAACTCCATGGCCAGCAAGTTCAGCGACGGCGACCTCACCGCGCGGTCTCCCGTGACGGGTCCGCCGGAGACCCAGACCCTCGCGCGCACCCTGAACCAGGGCGCCGAACGTCTGGACACACTGGTGGCCTCGCAGCGCATCTTCGTGGCGGACGCCTCGCACCAACTGCGCACCCCGCTCACGGCCTTGCGCCTCTCACTGGACAACATCGCGGACGGGGTGGACGACGAGTCCGTCCGGGAGGACGTGGAGCAGGCGACGGCGGAGGTGGTCCGGATGAGCCGCCTGGTCAACGGTCTGCTGGTGCTGGCGCGGGCGGAGGCCAAGGTGGCGGCCGCGGAGCCGCTCGTGCTGAGGGACATCGTGGACGAACGGCTGACGGTGTGGAGGCCGGCCGCCGACGAGCGCGGAGTCACCATCGCGCTCAGGGGGAGTGTTGTCGACGACCGGCCGTCTGTGCTGGCCAGCCCCGGTCATCTGGACCAGGTGCTGGACAACGTGCTCTCGAACGCCCTGGAGGTCTCGCCGGACGGCGGGCGGATCACCGTCGAGGTCGAGTCCCGGGCGGACACGGTGGTGCTGTCGGTGCTCGACGAGGGGCCGGGCATGCCCGACGCCGACAAGGCCCGCGCCTTCGACCGCTTCTGGCGCGGCCAGGGCCTGACCGGACGCTCCGGATCGGGTCTCGGCCTCGCCGTCGTCCGGCAGTTGGTGACCGACGACGGCGGAACCGTGACGCTGGCGGACGCGCCGGGGGGCGGGCTGAAGGTGGAGATCACCCTTCGGGCATCGCCGAGGAGTGGTGGTTGACGATCTTCCACGCGCCGCCCCGCTTCTCGTACTCGTACGTGTAGCGGGCCTCGACGACACGCTTGTCGCCGCTCTTCGGGTCGGTGAGCGTGAACTCGTAGACGCCGGTGTCGAGAGCGGAGTTGCTGTCGAGGACGTTGACGATCGTCTGGACCTTCTTGCCGACCGGCTTGTTCCGCAGGAAGTGCTCGAAGTAGTCGACGATGCCGGCGCGGTCGGTGCGGACCTTGTTGGAGACGGTGGGCAGGAGGACCGCGTCCTTGGCGTACAGGTTGGCGACCTTCTCGGCGTCGCCGGTCTGCAGGGCGGCGTTCCAGGTGTCGAAGAGGTGGGCGATCTGCTTCTTGGAGGGCTTGTTCGCGTGCTCCGGTCCGGCGGTGGCCGCGACCGTGCCAAGGGTGCCGACGGCCACGAGCGCGGTGGCGGTGACGAGGGCTGCGCGCTTGGTTATGGAACGACGGGTCATCGCTGTCTCCAGTGCGGTGAGAGGTGGTGCCGTGAAGTGACTCCAGACTCGCTTCGCGCTGGTTAGGGTCCGTGCAGCCGATGTACAGGGCGGAGACAGGGCTCGTGCAATTGACGCCGGGTGCGCGCTGGTTCACCTACCGTGAGGAACCATGACCGTGACGGCGGATGTGCTCCTGGCGGGAATCGTGCTGCTCGGCTCCTGCGTGCAGTGGCTCACGGGAATGGGCTTCGCCCTGGTCGCCGTGCCCGCGCTGATCCTGCTGCTCGGCCCGGCACAGGGCGTCGTGCTGGCCAACTGCGCGGCCGGGGTGATCTGTCTGGTGGGGCTGGCCGGCGGATGGCGGCTGGTGCGGCCGCGCGCGATGGTGCCCTTGTGCGCGGCGGCGGCCTGCACGGTCCCGGCGGGCACCTGGGTCACCCGTCGACTCCCCCAGCCCTGGCTCCTGTTGGTGATGGGCGGCCTGGTGACGGTGGCGGTGCTGCTCGTCCTGCGCGGCGCCCGGGTGGCCGCCCTGCGCGACACCCGGGGTGCCGTGTTCGCGGGCGCGGCGGGCGGGTTCATGAACTCCGCGGCGGGGGTGGGCGGCCCGCCGTTCTCGCTCTACGCCGTCAACGCGGGCTGGACGGTACGGGAGTTCGTCCCGAACGCAATGTTCTACGGCGTGATCGTGAACGCGTTCTCGGTGGCGTCGAACGGGGTGCCGGGGCTGCGGGGCCCGCAGTGGGTGCTGGTGATCGCGGCGATGGGGGCGGGCGGACTGACCGGCAGGTGGCTGGCGTCCAGGACACCGGAGAGGCGGGCCCGCCTGATCGTCCTGCTGCTGGCCCTGGCGGGCGGGATCACGGCCGTGGGAAAGGGGCTGTGGGCCCTGTGACCCCCCGGCCCGGCCCACCGGGCCCCCGACCGCCGAGGCGCCTCACACGCGCCCCCCGTACAGCGCCACCAGGCCGTGGTCCAGCTCCGCTCCCACGGTCTCCTCGCCCGCGGCGACGACCGTGTACGTGCGGGCCAGGAAGCGGGTCAGGTCCGCGGTGGCGAATCTGAGCACGGCGACGCCCTGCGCGGCACGGAACTCGACGTAGGTGTGGGCCGAACCGGCCGGCCGGACCCGGACGTTGCCGACACCGGCCGGCGCCCGCAGTCCCTCGCCCAGCAGGACCCGGGCGAAGGTCCACGTCGTGACCTCTCCGTCGACCGTGACGTGCGGCGGGAAGTCGACGTGCACGGCCGCGGGGTCGGCGGAGCTGAAGCGCAGGGTCGCGGGGATCGCGAGCTCCCGGTCCGTGGCCGTGATCAGGCGAGCGCCTGTCGGCTGCTGGAGGGTGACGTGCACGAGGAGCTCCAAGTGGGCGGGGGCACGGGCCGGGTGTGGCCGTTGTGCAGTGAGACCACCCCGGGCACCCGCGCATTACGCCGTTTCGGACGCCACCTCGTATGACGCCCGTCACACCAGCGCTACTTGGGCTGGTGCAGCCCCAGCGGACCGGCGATCTCCTCCACCATCACCCGGCCCGCCTCGATCTCCAGCGTCTCGTCGCCCATCGCCTGGTCGGTGTCGAGGCCGTCCAGTTCCGCCAGCGGCTGGTTCAGGCGTACGTGCGCCACGATCGACTGCAGGGCGCGCAGGGTCGCGGACGCCGTGGAGCCCCAGTTGGAGAAGTACGAGAACTGCCACCACCACAGGGCCTCGGAGGTACGGCCCGCGCGGTAGTGGGCCATGCCGTGGCGCAGGTCGGTGATGACGTCGGTCAGGTCGTCGGAGATCCGGGCCGGGACCGGCGCCTTGCGGGGCTCGTAGGGGTCGAAGACCTCGGAGTAGACGTCGATCGGGTCCAGCAGCCGGGCGAGGTTCTCGCGGAGTTCGTCCACGTCGGCGTCCGGGCCCGTGTCGGGCTCGTAGCGCTCGTCGGGGACGATGTCCTCGTGGGCGCCCAGGCGGCCGCCGGCCAGCAGGAGCTGGGAGACCTCCAGGAGCAGGTAGGGGACGGCCGAATCGGGTTCGTCGCCCTTCGCCACCTCCATGACGGCCACCAGGAAGCTCTCGACCTGGTCGGCGATCTGGACCGCGAAGTCGTCGGGGTCCTGGGCAGTCTCGTGCAGTGCGGCGTCAGACATCTAGGAGTCGTCTCCCCTCGAAGGCGCGGCCGAGGGTCACCTCGTCCGCGTATTCCAGGTCGCCACCCACCGGGAGGCCGCTGGCCAGGCGGGTGACCTTGAGGCCCATGGGCTTGATCATGCGGGCGAGGTACGTCGCCGTGGCCTCGCCCTCCAGGTTCGGGTCGGTGGCCAGGATCAGCTCCGTGACCGTCCCGTCGGCCAACCGCGCGAGAAGTTCCCTTATCCGCAGGTCGTCCGGACCGACACCCTCGATGGGGCTGATGGCACCGCCGAGCACGTGGTACTTGCCGCGGAACTCACGGGTGCGCTCGATCGCGACGACGTCCTTCGGCTCCTCCACCACGCAGATGACGGAGAGGTCGCGGCGGGGGTCGCGGCAGATGTTGCACAGCTCTTCCTGCGCCACGTTGCCGCAGGTCGCGCAGAAGCGGACCTTCGCCTTGACCTCCATCAGGCACTGCGCGAGACGCCGTACGTCCGTCGGCTCCGCCTGCAGGATGTGGAAGGCGATCCGCTGGGCGCTCTTGGGACCGACGCCGGGCAGCCGCCCCAGTTCGTCGATCAGGTCCTGGACCACGCCTTCGTACAACGGACTGCCGTCCTTCCTGGGATTCCTTGCGATACGTACGCTAGTTGGCCGACACCCGACTTAGAAAGACGGGGCCCTCCTAGAAGGGCAGCCCGGGGATGCCGCTGCCGCCGCCGAGGCCCTGCGCGAGCGGGCCGAGCTTCTGCTGCTGGAGGGTCTGGGCGTTCTCGTTGGCCGCCTGTACGGCCGCCACGATCAGGTCGGCGAGGGTCTCGGTGTCCTCCGGGTCCACCGCCTTCGGGTCGATCTTCAGCGCGCGCAGTTCACCGGCCCCGGTGACGGTGGCCTTCACCAGACCGCCGCCCGCCTGGCCGTCGACCTCGGTCCCGGCGAGTTCCTCCTGCGCGCTCGCCAGGTCCTGCTGCATCTTCTGGGCCTGCTGAAGCAGCTGCTGCATGTTGGGCTGGCCACCACCGGGGATCACGATCAGCTCCTGTGTCGGTACGGCTGTGCGGGCGAGGTTTTTCCTCTCTGGCACGAGCCTACGTGGTCGGGACGGGCGTCGCCCCAGCACTCTTTCGAGTGAGTCGGCCTGGAGTCCTATACCTGATCAAGGCCCTCTTCCGAGCGGAAAAGCGACCAAAGCACCCCCTTCGCCACCCATTGGGCGGTAGGAAGGATCCCCGCACATCAGCATCAGGCGTCACGCAGGGTGACCGATCAGTAGGGAGCGCCGGGTGGGTCAGCCGGAGATGCAGCCCGAGGGCCCGCCTCAGGACGGACGGGCCGATCTGGCCGGGCGGACGTTTCCGCTCGGGGACTGGGGCGAGCCCGCCGTACGGCTGGACGAGCTGTACCGGTGGGTGGAGCACGGGGCGCTGCAGACGGCGTCCTGGTATCTCGCGGACCGGGTGGGGAAGCGGCGCTGTGCGCGGGCCCTGCGGGGCGGGGCCGCGGTGGGTGCGGTGACCGGGGCGGTGCTGCCGTTGCTGGGGCTGACCGGAGTGGTGGGGGCCGGGCTCGCGCCCTGGGGCTATCTCGCCCTGCTCCTCGCGGTGGCCTGCGTGGCCGTCGACCGCTTCTTCGGTGTGACCTCCGGGTGGATAAGGGACGTGGCCACCGCGCAGGCCGTGCAGCGCCGCCTGCAGGCCCTCCAGTTCGACTGGGCCTCGGAGAGCGTCCGTGAGGTGCTCGGTCCCACGGAGGGCACGGCCGCCGAGGCCACCGAACGCTGCCTGGGCGTCCTGCGCCGCTTCTCGGAGGACGTCACGGAGCTGATCCGGGTGGAGACGGCCGACTGGATCGTGGAGTTCCGCAACGGTTCCGCGCCGATGGGCATCCAGGGCGCGGTGACGTCCGGGGGACGCCAGGACTCCGGCGGCGCCCAGGGACGCTTCCCGCTGCCCCCGGGCCCGCCGGCCCGCCCGAACATGCCCCGGCAGCGGCCGCCGGAGGCCCGGTGAGCCGGCTCCGGCGTCAGCCGCACCGGCCCGCCGCCCGGGTGCACGGCAGATGCCCCTGCTCCCGGATCACGTCCTGGCTGGTGCCCTCGTCGAGGTAGGGCGAGGAAGCCGGCGGCGAGGGACCCGGGGGCCGGGGAGCGGTAGGTGTAGGCGTACTCGACCCGCGGTAAGGAAGCCGCCTCGCCGTCCAGGGGCACCCGGCGTTCAGCCGCCGTACGCGGGAGGGGTTTTCAGGGCGAGGCCGAAGGGGCCGTCGGCGCCGCGCCGGGGCTCTCGTCGTCCAGGACGGCGTACACCGAGCCGCCGGCGCCCAAGGCCACCACGAGCGCGATCGCGAGGAGCGCCAGCGTGACGGCACGGCTGCGGTCCTCCGGCCGGGGGCCCGGCTCGGGCGGGTACGGCGTCGGACAGGTGCCGGGCGCGGGACGCTCCCGGGCGTGGCCGCGCCCTTCGCCGTCCGCCGCGCCGGCACAGCCGTGTTCCTCCATCGCAGGCCCTCCCCCGAGACCGCGCGCCCGCACACCTGCGCGACAGAAGACCAGTGTCTACGTCCGTGCGCCGTCCGTCGAGATCTGGTCGAGCACCTTGGACAGCCGCTCCAGCACCCCGACGGCTTCGGCGAGTTCGGCCTCCCCGAAGGCCTCCGCGAGCCGGTCGGCGAGCGCCGCGTGCCCCGGGTCGATCCGCCGCACGGCGGCCCGTCCCTCCTCGGTCGGCGCGAGGAGCTTGGCGCGCCGGTGGGCGGGGTTGGGCCGGTACGCGGCCAGCCCCCGCTCCACCAGCAGGTCGGCGATCCGCTGCACGCTCTGCCGGGTGATGCCCATCTCCCGGGCGATCCCGGCGACCGGAAGCGGCTCGGGGAGCACCGCGCCGAGCACCTGCCACCAGGCGGCGGTGAGCCCGGCCGGCTCGGCCAGCTCATCCGCCACCGCGAGGAACTGGCCGTTGAGGCGGAACACCCCGAGCGCGCCACGGCTGAGCAGCTGCTGCCGCTCCCGGCTCACCGTGCGGCTGCCTTCTCCAGCACGGCGTACGCCTCGGGGTCGGAGTCGTGGAACAGCCGGTACCAGGCGTCAAGGACCTCGCCCTCGTACACCCCGAGCAGCCGGAAGATCTCCCGGGCGAAGGCGACGGGCTCGGTGGGTCCGGCGGTGATCAGCCCGCCGTCGGTCACGGCGTCCGCGTCGACGTACCGCTCGCCGCCGCCGTACCCCGTGGCCGCCAGATAGAAGGACACGGCACCGGTGTGCCGCCGGTCGTCCAGCAGCCCCTCGCGCGCGAGGCCCGCGGTGGCCCCGCAGATCGCGGCCACGGGAACCCCGGCGTCGAGGAACTCCCGCGCCTTGCGGGCGAAGGGGGCGAGATCGCCGGAGGTGTCCCAGAGATCGGCGCCCGGGAGGATCAGCAGGGAGCTCTCGGAGGGCCGTACGTCGTCCAGGGCGCACGCGGGCTGCACCCGCAGGCCCCCGATCGAGGTCACCGGCTCGCGGCCGGGGCCGACCGTGCGGATCTCGTACCCGGCACGGGCGAGGTAGGCCGTGGCGTGTCCGGTCTCCCAGTCGGCGTAGGTGTCGTACACGGCGTGGTGCACAGGTCGCTGAGTCATGACAACATGCTGTCATTTCGACAGCAGACTGTCAATCGTTGGGGGCTGGACAACCTGTCGCGTAAAGCCCGCGTCCACAGACAGGACGCCGATACCGCTTCCGCATCGCGGACATTTACGCTCACTCGTATGACCCCTCAGCCACACCCCGAGGTCGGCGCCGCCGTGAAGGCCGCGGACCGTGCTCATGTGTTCCACTCCTGGTCCGCGCAGGAGCTCATCGACCCGCTTGCCGTCGCCGGTGCGGAGGGGTCGTACTTCTGGGACTACGACGGGAACCGCTATCTCGACTTCACCAGCGGGCTCGTCTACACCAACATCGGGTACCAGCACCCGAAGGTCGTCGCCGCGATCCAGGAGCAGGCGGCGAAGATGACGACCTTCGCGCCCGCCTTCGCCGTCGAGGCACGGTCGGAGGCGGCCCGGCTGATCGCCGAGCGGACGCCCGGGGACCTGGACAAGATCTTCTTCACCAACGCGGGCGCGGACGCGGTGGAGCACGCCGTGCGCATGGCCCGGCTGCACACCGGGCGGGCCAAGGTGCTGTCCGCCTACCGCTCGTACCACGGTGGCACCCAGCAGGCCGTCAACCTCACCGGGGACCCGCGGCGCTGGGCCTCCGACAGCGCCTCCGCCGGGGTCGTGCACTTCTGGGCGCCCTTCCTGTACCGGTCCCGCTTCTACGCCGAGACCGAGGAGCAGGAGACCGCGCGGGCGCTGGAGCACCTGGAGACGACCATCGCCTTCGAGGGCCCCGCCACCGTCGCCGCGATCGTCCTGGAGACCATCCCCGGTACCGCGGGGATCATGGTCCCGCCGCCCGGCTACCTCGCCGGTGTCCGCGAGATCTGCGACAAGTACGGGATCGTCTTCGTCCTGGACGAGGTCATGGCCGGGTTCGGGCGCACCGGTGAGTGGTTCGCCGCCGACCTCTTCGACGTCACGCCCGACCTCATGACCTTCGCCAAGGGTGTCAACAGCGGATACGTGCCGCTCGGCGGTGTCGCCATCTCGCAGAGGATCGCCGACACCTTCGGCAAGCGGCCCTACCCCGGCGGGCTCACCTACTCCGGGCACCCGCTGGCCTGCGCCGCCGCCGTCGCGACCATCGAGGTCATGGCGGAGGAGGGCGTCGTCGACCACGCCAAGCACCTCGGTACGGCCGTCCTGGAGCCCGCCCTGCGGGAGCTCGCCGAGCGGCACCCGAGCGTCGGCGAGGTGCGGGGCGTGGGCATGTTCTGGGCCCTGGAGCTCGTGAAGAACAAGGAGACCCGCGAGCCGCTCGTGCCCTACAACGCGACCGGTGAGGCGAACGCCCCGATGGCCGCGTTCGCGGGCGCGGCGAAGAAGCAGGGCCTGTGGCCGTTCGTCAACATGAACCGGACGCATGTCGTGCCGCCGTGCAACGTCGGCGAGGCCGAACTCAAGGAGGGCCTCGCGGCGCTGGACTCCGCGCTCGGCGTGGCGGACGAGTACACGGAGTAAATCTCCGGGACCTTCGAACGCGTAAGGTGGCGTGCTCGTAGACATATGTACGAGCACGCCATCTGCACCTGCGCGAGGGAGGCGCCCCGACGATGCCCGGCAGCAGCGGCAACGGTGCCGTCACCCGCAGTACGCTGCGGCAGCAGATCGCGGACGCGCTGCGCGACGAGGTACTGGCCGGGCGGCTCCAGCCGGGGCAGGAGTTCACCGTCAAGGAGATCGCCGAGCAGTACGGCGTCTCCGCGACCCCGGTCCGCGAAGCCCTCGTGGACCTGTCCGCGCAGGGACTCCTCGAGGCCGACCAGCACCGCGGCTTCCATGTGCACGAGTACTCCCTCGACGACTTCCGCGGCATGATCGAGGCCCGCAGCCTGGTCACGGACGGCATGTTCCAGGCGCTCGACGCCGGCCACCGCATCCTCCAGGAGCTGGAGGAACCCCGTACCGCCGCGGCCGTGGCGGGCGTCCGGCGGCGCGGCGAGGAGGCCCAGCGGGCCGCCGCCGCGGGTGACCTGACCGTGCTGATCGGCTACGACCTGCGCTTCTGGCGCGAACTGAGCGTCCTGTTCGGCAACCCCTATCTCGCCGACTTCCTGCACCGGCTGCGCGTGGAGACCTGGGTGTGCACGGTCCAGCACCTGCGCCGGGTCACCGATCTGCGCGGCAGCCTGTGGTCCGCGCACCCCGAGGTCGCCGACGCCCTGTACCGGCAGGACACCGCGACCGCCCGTGAGCTCCTCACCGCCTACAACGGCCACTATCTGACCCTCATCGAGGGCCTCACCGCCGACTGACCGCCCCCGGCACGGGTAAGGGACCACCACGACCCGCACAAGGGGCCCCGGCCCGGGGCCGCAGCGACTACCCTTCCCTGACCACCGTGTGACGATATCCGCGCACCGCGAGTATCCGAGGAGCTGTCTTTTGGCCTGTGACCTGTGGCTGGTGCCGCTTGTCGACGTGTTGTGCCACACCCCGGACAACCCGTTCGCCGAGGAACTCGCGCAATACAACAAGGTGCTCGCCGAGGCCGGGTTGCCGCCGGTGCCGGTGTACCAGTACATGCCGGGACTGTCCGGCGAGGTCGCCCCGGTGGCCGGTTTCGACTACGACGCCCTGCACTTCCTGCGCCGCGCCTATCTGCTCCAGGTGTGCGGGCTCGCGGTCACCCCCGTGGACGAACTGGGCGGTGACTACGAGCAGTTGCTCGAGATGTTCGAGGCGACGGCCCAGCAGTCCCATCTGGTCTGGCACTACGACCACGCGGGCGCGTACGTCCCCGTCGACTTCCCGCATCCCCTCGCCAACGACGAACTCCTCGCGGGCGGCGGCCCGTTGGGCTCCTCGCAGGCCCTGCTGAGGGAGCTGGAGTTCGTGGCCCCGGTGATCGGCATCGACCCGGCCAACCCACCGGCGCCCCCCGAGCCGCCACGCGCCCCCACGGAGCTGGAAGAGCCGGCCGTTCCCGCGCCCTACGACCCCAGTCCCTTCGCCCGCGAACGCCATGTCTGGCTGGGCCTGCACGCCGCGGCGACCCGGAGTCTCGCCCAGGGTTCGATGATCATCTTCAGCTGAGGGTCAGCGCCCCAGCTGGGAGAGCCCCTTCTGGACGTCCTCGTAGTTCATCACCGGGGTGTAGGTGATCTTCGCACCCAGGTTCTGGAAGAACGGCTCACTGATCACCGGCATCAGTGAGCTGTCCTGCATGTCGAAGACCATGTAGGCGGTGCGCTGACCGTTCTCGGAGGTGAAGTAGGCGGCTTCGGGCTTGATCAGCTCCATCGACTGCTCGATCAGCTTCGGCAGGGTGCCGTGGCTGATGGCGTCGTTCGCCTTCTCCGTGTCCATGGACACCTTGAGCAGTACGCGCATCGCACTCACCTTCTCCAGATCGACAGGCAGAGATGCACGGTCTCAGAATATGCCCGAATGGGGCATTTCTCCCTGGCTGCTCCGGGGCTGGGCCGCGATCGCCGTCGGGGTCGCCGACCGCCGCACCCGCCCCACCGCCGGAACTACCCCTCCACCAGGGCCACTTCCGCCTTCCGCAGCCGCTCCGGCTCCGCGACCACGTCGATCTCCCGGATGAGGTCGCCGTCGAAGGCGAAGCGGAGCAGCACCCGCAGCCGGCCCTGCGCCAGCATCGCCATACCGACCTCGCCGTCGACGAGGACGAGAGCGGCGGAGCGGGCGCGGCCCAGGGAGGCCATCGCGCCCTCGGCCACCGGGCGGGCGCCCCGGACCAGGACGGGCTCGGGGGTCGGTACGACGGCCCGGTCGGCGTGCAGGACCACGTCCGGGTGGAGCAGGGCGAGCAGGGCGTCGAAGTCGCCGCCACGGGTGGCGGCGAGGTAGGCGTGCACCACCCGGTGCCGCCGCGAGGCGTCCGTGGCGGGCGCGGTGGGCGCGGGGGCGCCCTTGACCCGGCGGCGGGCCCGGCTGGCCAACTGCCGGGTGGTCGCCGGGGTCTTGTCGATCAGCGGGGCGATCTCGTCGAACGGCACCTGGAACATGTCGTGCAGCACGAACGCGAGCCGCTCGGCGGGCGCGAGGGTGTCGAGGACGATCAGCAGGGCCAGGCCCACGGAGTCGGCGAGGAGGGCCTCCTCCTCGGGGTCCGTGACCCGTGCCGCGGAGGCCGGGACCCGGTCGGCCGACAGTTCCTCCTCGCGGCGGGTCTCGCGCGCCCGCAGCAGGTTGAGACAGACCCGGGCGACGACCGTGGTCAGCCACCCGCCCGGATTCTCCACACCGGACGTGTCCGCGCGGTCGACGCGCAGCCAGGCGTCCTGGAGGGCGTCGTCGGCCTCGGCGAGCGAGCCCAGCATGCGGTGGGCGACGGCCCTCAGCCGCGGCCGGTGCTCCTCGAACTGCGCTGCCATCCAGTCCCGTTCGGACACGGCGTCCCTCCCCCGGTTCCCCCTGAACACCTTCGACGCACCCTAGAGCACCGGCCGACGATGATCCACTGAACGGGTGAATGCCCGCATACGCCCACAAAGGGCTGGGCATGCAGCGCGCATGCGCCCCGCCTTGATCACGTCCGTGCTGCTCGCCGCCCTGCTTCCCCTCGCCGCGCCGCCCGCCCACGCCGCCGCTGCCGTACCGCCGGGGCATGTCCATTTCTGGGCCGAGCCGGGGCAGATGGGGCCCGGCGGTGCCTGGGACTACGCGCCACCGGGGTACAAGGAGGCGGCGCCGCGGGTGAAGCGGCACGCGTACTCCTTCGACTCGCACGCGCCGGTGACCGTGTACGCGATCAGCTTCCAGGGCGGCGGCGCCTGTGTGTACCGGGCGATCCGGCCGGACGACTACTCCGACAACTGGGGCTGGGCGACGAGGTTCGACGGCGTCAGCGACACCCCCATGGGCTGCCAGGCCGGCTGACCCGCTCATGCGTGCCCGTACGGCGACGGCCCTGGCCGTGCTCACCCTGCTCACCGGATCCGCCTGCACGGCGGGGGCCACCCACCCGGCACCCCCGGCCGACGACGTGATCAAGGCGGCCACCCGCGCGCTCACCGACGACTGTCTGACCCGGCGGGGCCTCACCCCGCACTCGGGCCGACAGCGCGTGTCCGACGCCCTGTTCGGCACCGGCCGGGCGGAGCTGTCGCTGCGGCTGCCCACCGGCTACGTGGTCCGCACCCACACCGACGGCTGCCTCGCGGCGGCGCAACGGCGGCTCTACGGCGACCAGGACCGCTGGTTCCGCACCTCGGTCGTCGTCAACAACCTCAGGCCCGAGGCCGAGAGCACCGGCCGCCCGCTCTCCGAGGTCCGTGCCGCGCACCGCGCGGAGATCGCGGAGTGGCGGCGGCTGCGCGCCCGTGCCCTCACCACAGCGACCGCCCTGCTGGAGGGCGGCGGCACCACCCACCCGAAGGGAAACCAGTGAAGCGCTTCATCGCCGTCCTGTCCGCCGGACTGCTCGCCACCGGAGTCGTCCTCGCCACCTCGGCCTCGGCCCAGGCGGCGGCCTGCGGCAGCGGGAACTTCTGCGCCTGGACGGACGCCAACTACCAGGGCCAGAAGATCGAGTGGACCGGTGACGACGGCTGGTGGGAGGGCAACATCGCCGACCAGGACTCCTCCTGGGCCAACCACGGCATCTCGGGCCCCGGCATCAAGGACTACGTCAAGGTGTACGCCTCCGCCCACCAGTCCGGTCCGATGACCATCTGTCTCGCGCCCGGTCAGGAGGCCGGCTACAACGGCGTGGCCAACGACCGCGGCGACTCCCACATCTGGGCGACCGGCTGCTGAACAGCCGTCCCACGACGCCCGGCCCCGCGCCCGGAGAGTCAGGCGCGGGCGCCGAGCCACTCGGTGGCGTGGTCGACGGCCGCAGCAAGGTCGAGCAGCCGGCACTCCGCGTCACCGACGCTCCCCCTCGACACCGCGCCGGTGGCCTCGAAGGACCGCCCCAGCTCGGCGAACGGCGAGGCGTCGAGGGCGACATCGAGGTAGCGGTACCAGGTCGGCCGGTCCCGCTCGTCGGCGACCACGCACGCGTACGGCACCCGCGGCCGCCCCGGCACCCGGTACTCCGCAAGGTGGAAGGCCGTGCACACGTCGTAGCCCACACCCAGCAGCAGAACGCGAGCGCCGACGCGCTCCAGCCGGGCCAGCGGTGACCGCTCGCCCAGGTGGCAGTCCGGCGCGTGGTCCTCGGTGATGTGGCGGGCCCGGGGGCCCAACGCCGTGAAGGAGCTCTGCGGATGGGCGCTGCGCAACGCGCCGGGCCGGGTCCGCACGGCCTCCGGAAGAACCCCCACGCCGAAGCAGGGGGTGCTCGACGGGTCGTAGGCGGGCATCCGGGCCCGCAGCCCGGCCCAGTGCTCCTCCGGCACGGTGCAGCCGCGGGTGAGGTGCCAGCGGGAGGGATCGGAGTTGTCCGGTGTCTGGGTGTACGCCACCAGCGTGCCGGCCGGACCGAGTACCTCCCGCAGCGCGTCGACGACCGTCTCCACGCCGCCGGTCACCGGACCCAGCGCACGCAGCGAGGCGTGCACCAGGACAGTGTCCCCGGTCCGCAGCCCGAGGCCGCTGAGGTCGGCGGCGAGCGCGCTCCTGGTCCGCGGGGGCCTCGGCGACGCCGGCGGGCGGCGTACGGCCTCGTCGGCCGCGGTGACGAACCGTACGCCCGCGGGCAGCAGTTCGCCGCTGTCCAGGAGGGTGCGGGCGGCGTCGACGGTGTGCCCGCGCCAGGTGCTGTACTCGCGCCGGGCCCGCCGTCCCCCGACGGCGAGCTCGGCCCGCCAGAAGTCGGTCACGCCGAGATGCGCGTACATACCCTGCAACAGCGCGCCGGCCGGCCGCGGGTCCGGGCGCCAGGGGGCGTGGTAGCGCACCCCGGTGGGTGGGGCGTGCAGGGGCAACAGATCCATCAGGGCGCCGAGTTGGACGTGCAGGAACTCGTGCACGAGGGTCAGCGCCAGCAGGACGGGGTCCTCCTGGAGCGAGGCGGCGACGGCGCCGTAGGCCCGCCGGGCGGCCGAGCTGACCGCGGTGCCGTCGGGGCCGGGGCGCAGCGGGACGAGCGTGGTCAGACAGGCCGCCATCGGACGGACGTGCCAGGGGTGCCGCTGCACGAGCACCTTCCAGGCGGCGGACAGGGCCTTCTCCCAGTGCCGGGTGCGCTCCCCGGTGAGGGGACCGTCGAGGGTGTGCCCGTGGGCGTCACGGAAGGGACCGCTGTCGGCGAGCCGCACCTGGAGGACCTGGCCGTCGCGCTCCGCCCGCACGATCGGCCAGGCGGGACCGGGCGCGCCGGCCAGGAGTTCCTCCCACCAGGTGAGCCAGGTCGGCTCGATCTCCTCGCCGCGCTCCAGCACCGCGACCGCGCGGGCCAGTCCCTCGTCCAGGTAGGGGTGGAGCATGACGGCCCGCCACGCCTCGGGGTCCCGGCGGCCGAGATCCAGCAGTCCGGGGTACACGGCGCCGAGCCCTGCAGCGGCCGGTCCCCGACGTTCCGCCGCCCGGTGCAGGGCGCGGACCAGCAGCTTTCGCTTGCTGAGCTGACCGGACCGCAACAACGCCACGGCCTCCGGTCCACCCCGCGCACAGGCCAGTGCCCCGAAGACATGCGGAGGCACGAAGTGCCGCCCGGCAGTGGCCGCATGCTCCCGCCCGCCGCTCACCGGACCGGTTCCCGTCGGGGCGCGGTCAGTGCGGTGACGTCGTGGCGCAGTCGGGCCGCGATGTGGTCCACGAGCAGGGCCAGGTCGGCGCAGTAGACCGACGGAGCCGAGAAGGCGGGGCCGGCGGAGGGGGCGTAGCGGTGGGCATACAGGCCGCCGCCGCAGACCCGGGCGCGCGGGCATGCGCGGCAGACGGGGCCGAGTCCGGCGAACCCGCGCTGCCGGATCTGGAAGGCGGAGTGCGCGGCGGCGTCGGCGAAGGTGTGCCGGAACACGTCGAGACCTGTCACCGGGGCCCCGGGATAGGAGACCTTCAGCGAGTCCGCCTGCTCGATGGCCCCGTCCGTCTCGACGACGACCAGGTCGACCGGGGTCAGTCCGACCGCCTCACTGCGCGAGGTGCCGCCCAGCAGCAGCGCCATGATCTCCTCGAAGAGCCGTACACCGGTCTCCCGCCGGGGAGCGTCGTACCAGCGGTCGAAGACGACCCGCAGCCATTCCCCGTACGGCACGGCCCGGGCGGACACGGCAGGTCCCGGCGGTGCAGTCGGGGGCGTCCTGCGGTCGGCCAGGCCCGGCGGCGGCGCGTCCCAGGTCGCGTGCGGCAGCAGCAGGTCGATGCGGGGCGGTGCGAAGGCGAGCAGGGCCTCATAGGTGGCGAGCGGTTCGGCCGCCGTGTCCACCACGCACAGGAGGCCCGCGAAGAGCTCCCGGTACGGTCCCTCCGTGAGCATCCGCAGCGACCGCGCGACCGCAGCATGGCTGCCGCGCCCGTCCGGCCGCCGGCGGTGGCGGTCGTGCGCGGCCGCAGTCCCGTCCAGGCTGACGCCGAGCCGGACTCCGTACCGGCCGAGCACCGGCAGCAGCGCCGGGTTCTCGGCCAGCCGCACCGCGTTGGTCTGGAGGGTCAGCCGCAGCTCGGCCACCGTGGCCACCTCGTCGGTGAGCACCCGCAGCGTCGCCTCCAGATGTTCGGCGCCGACCAGGAGCGGCTCCCCGCCGTGCAGCACCACATGGACCGTCGACAGGGCGTGCTGCCGGGCGTGCTCGGCGATCAGCCGGGCGGTGCGCCGCACGGTCTCCAACTCCATACGGCGGGGCCGCCCGCGCCAGCTCTGGTCGGCGGCCTCGTACATGTAGCAGTAGGTGCAGGCCAGATCGCAGCGGCTGTGGACCTTCAGCAGGAACTGGCGGAAGGGCAGCGTCGCGTGAGGCGGCCGCTCTCGCGGTCCGCACGGCTTGTAAGGCGTGGGCCGGGTGGCGTCCATGGGCCTCGATCGCTCGGGTGCGACGGTGGTGAAGCGGCATCCTACAACCCGTCATCCCCGCCAAATGCCGTGCGCGGAGGGGCCTACGGAGCGGCAGGAGGACCGGGAGCGGTCAGGTGGTCGGCGGCTCGATGTCGGAGTCGAGCCGCTGTCCCGACCGCACGGCCTTGGTGGTCGGATGGTCCTCACCGAGCGCGCGCACGGCGTTGCGCCGGGCCTCCTCGGCCAGTCGGTCGGCCTCCGCAGTCCGGCCCGCGGCCCGCAGGGTGAGCGAGAGGTTGGAGGTGACGCCGATGGTGTCGTAGTGCTCGGGACCGAGCGTCCGCTCCAACTGCTCGCGTACGAACTCCTCCTGTGCGGCGGCACCGTCCAGATCGCCCTCGGTCACCAGCTCGTTGGCGTGGTTGATGATGCAGGCCAGCGTGTAGAGGTGGGTCTCCCCGAGCACGGAGCGCAGCCCTTCCAGCGCCCGGTCCACCAAGGCGTGCGCCTCGGTCGTGTCGCCCACCAGACGCAGATAGACCGAGACGTTGTTGACGCACGCCAGGGTGACCGGATGCATTGCCCCGAGGTAGTCGTGGTAACGGTTCATCACCCGCTCCGCGAGCTCCAGGGCTCCCGCCGGTTCGCCGAGTGCCGCCAGGTCGCTGGCCAGGTTGGAGGCGGCGGCGAGGGTGTCCTGGTGGTCCGGTCCCAGATCCGCCACGTACCGGCTGCGGATGTCCTCGTCGATCTCCCTGGCCCGTTCGTACTCGCCGTTTCTGCGCAGCGCCACCGCCAGATTCTTGCGGGCGCGCAAGGTCTCGACGTGGTCCTCGCCCAGCGTCTCCCGGTAACGCGCCACCGTGCTCTCCAGCAACTCCAGGGCCTCCCGCAGCCGCCCGGTCTCCCGCAGGTCGCGGGCGTAGTTGCTGGCCGAGGAAAGCGCGTTGATGCTGTTCGCGCCGTGCGTCTCGCTCTGCTGCCGCCACGCGCTGTGGTGCAGCTCCAGGGCGGCACGGCGGTCGCCCGCCAGGTATTCGGACAGGGCCAGGTTGTTCAGGTACATCAGGGTGCGCTTGTGGTCGTCGCCCAGGGTGCGCCGCGCCGCCCGCAGCGTCCGCCGGTCCAGTTCGCGCGCCTCCAGATAGCGGCCCAGTTCCCGCAGGTCGGCGGCGACGTTGCCGGCCGCGGCGAGGGTATGGGCGTCCTCGTCCCCCCGGCTGCGGCGCAGCCGCTCGTGAGTGTCCCGGTCGGACTCGTACGCCTCCCGCAGCCGTCCGAGCGAGCGCAGGACGTTGCCGAGCTGGATGCGCAGGATGAGCGTCTGGGCGTCGCCCTCACGACTGATGCCCAGGTCCTGCCACCGTTCGAGGGTGTGCGACGCCAGCTCGTGCGCGGCCGCGTGCAGGCTGCGCTTCCACAGGTAGCGGACCGAGTCGGTGATCCAGGCCCGCACCTGGGGGTCGGCGCTCTTGTAGGCGCGGGAGGGTGCCAGATGCGGCAGCAGCTGGTCGTAGACCTTCCAGTCGGAGGTGCGGTCCGGGTCGCCCGGTCTGGCGTCGGCCAGTGCGGTGTGCACCACGCGTCGCAGGTCCGCCCTGCGCTCGTCGGGGACCTGGTCGCGGATGACCGCCTGCACCAGCCGGTGGACGGTGAGCGTCTCGCTGCCCTGCTCACTCCTGGCGAGGCCGAACCGGTTGATGGCCCGGACCACCTGTGCGATGGCCATCTCGTCGCGCGGCTCCCCCTCCGGGAGCGTCAGGGCCTGGGTGACGGCCCTGCCGTAGAGCAGGGCCTGCGGGATGGGGTCGGGGCCGAAGAAGGAGCAGATCTCCAGCATCTCGGCCGCCGCCAGGTTCACCCGGCGCAGCTCGTCGAGCGCGAGGAGCCAGGTCGCCACGGCCGAGTGCGGGTAGTCCCGGTCGGGCAGCCGGGTGCTGCGCAGGACCTCGGTGAGCCGCTCGCCCAGCGAACTGAGGTAGGTCGCCACCGGCATGCTGCTCTCGCTCAGCCAGACGGCGGCCTGGCCCACGGCCAGCGGCAGATCGCCCAGTTCCTCGGCGACCCGCTCGGCGTCGTCCTTCGCCAGGCCGGGGTTGAGCCGGCGCAGCAGCTCGACGCTCTCCCGGCGCTGGAACACCTCGACCTCGACCAGGCCCGCGTTGTTCACCCAGGCCCGGTCGCGCGAGGTCATCAGCACATGTCCGCCGGGCGGCCCCTCGGGAATGAGATCGGCGAGCGCCTCCGGGCGGCCGGCGTTGTCGTAGACCAGCAGCCAGCGGTCGTACGGCTCGCCGCGCCTGAGCGCCCGCAGCACCGCGTCGGCCGTGCCGGAGACGTCCTCGCCCCGTTCCAGGCCCAGGTCGGGGGCGAGTTCGGCGAGCCCGGAGCGGATCAGGCCGGGTTGTGCCGCGTTCACCCACCACACGGCGTCGTAGGCGGACTTGAAACGGTGCGCGTACTCCTGGGCGACCTGGGTCTTGCCCATCCCGCCCAGCCCGTACAGCACTTGGGGCCGGGGGGCGGGCCCGGCGGTGAAGCCGTCACGGACGTGGTCCAGAAGAGCACCGCGGCCGGTGAAGGAGACGTTGCGCGAGGGGACCCGCTGCACGGCCGGCGCATCGCTCGGATAGGGCGGAACGACCGTACCCAGGGGCGGGGTTCCGGGCTCGGACGACCGGCGGCCCGACGGCGCGCCGACGGTCAGCAGCAGCTGCACGGCGGCTTCGTCGGGCTGTCTGCGGGTGAGGTCCAGGGCGGTCCGGTCGCCGAACGGGCGCCCCGGGGCGGCCTCCGTCTCCTGCACCCGTACCGGCAGCAGCGCCGGGCCGCCGCCGGCCTGGACGTCGCCCAGCTGCTTCGCGATGATCCGGGCCCGCGGCAGGGTGAGGTACTCGGGGGACAGCAGGGCGAGCAGCCGGCCGTGCCGCTCCAGTACGGCCGTCGCCTCCGGCGGGGCACCCGTCATGGGTTCGACGGCACTGTGCAGGGACACCTCGTAGCCGACGGTCTCCAGATGGGCGGCGGCCCACTCGGCCCACATCCGGTCGATCGGCGCGTAACTGACGTACATCCGGGGCGGCACGGCGCGTGGATCACGCAGGTACTCCGTCGCCAACTGCTTGCGTTCCTCGGCCGGTTGCGGCTCCAGGGTCTGCACGTCGTGGTCGGTGATCCACGCGGTGAGCCGTTCGAACGCGGTCAGCAGCGAGTCCTTCTGGAGCAGCCGGTCCCGCACGGTCGCCGGTATCTCCGCGTAGGCGTAGTACGGCTTGTAAGGGATCTCCACTTCGCCCCAGTACCGGCCGTGGTGTTCCTCCCCCAGCCAGGACAGGAACGGCGCGAAGCCGGCACGGGCGGAGTCGCGGCCCTGGTCCAGCAGTTCCTGCTCGGCGTTCTCCACGCGCATGGGCACCGGCAGGATCCGGATCGGGCGCGAGGCGGAGGCAGCCACCGAGCCGGCGGCCGCGATACCGCCCTCGATGCTCTGGTGGTTCAGCACGAAACCGTCCACCACGATGTCGGGCAACAGGATGGTGCAGATCCCGGAGATGTCGCTGACCCCGGTGCGGCTGTCGATGAGGACGTAGTCGTACTCCTCCGCCATCCGTCGGCGCAGCGTCTGGAGGAAGGCACCGCCGCCCAGACGTTCGTAGAACGAGTGCCAGTTGAAGCTGGTGACGGCGGCCGAGTAGGCGGCGGACTGGCGGCCGGCCGGCAGGAAGTCGAGACGGCCGCCGGGCGGCAGGCTCAGTCGGAGGCCGGTGGTGTAGGGGCCGGGGTCGGCGCAGGCACGCAGCTCCTCCTCGCCCATGACGGCGGGCTCCGCGCCCGGTTCGGCAGTCGCCCGGTCCGGGCGGCCGGAGCCCATGACCCGCCCGACATAGGCCTGCACCATGTTGATCAGGCCGTCCGTCGACCGCAGTTCGGAGTCGACGACGAGCAGCGGCCGCAGATATCGGTGCATGCCCGGGGCTTCGAGGTCCCAGTCGACCAGCAGCACCCGTAACCCCCGACTGGCCAGGATCCAGCCGACGTTGACCAGTGCCATCGTCCGTCCCGTACCCCCCTTGTACGAGTAGAAGGTGACGATCTTGCCCTCGCGTCGTGCCTGGGTGTCAGCGGTCATCGTCCGGTCCTTCGGTGGGGGATGCCTCGGGCGGATCGTCCGGCCCGCCCGTGCCCGTGGGCGGCCGCGCCGGCACCCCCAGAGCGGGCAGCGGCGGTGCGACCGGCCCTTCGGGGAGTACCACGGGGTCGGCGGTCTCCGCCAGCCGGTTCTGGGCCACGGTGACCATCACCGAGAGCTTGTCGTCGAAGTGGCCCTTGTCCACCTGGACCCGGAACAGCGGGTCCCAGGCGTCGTTGCGGCGCATCCAGTTGCGCTGGAAGACCCGGCTGAGGTCCTGCCAGAGCGTGTCGGCGTGGGACTCCTCGTCCGTCTCGTGACACGGCACGAGCACCCCTGTGACGGGATGGTTGTGCCGGTCGAAGGCAGCGAGCGCGGTCCGGTACGGCTCCCCGCGGGCCGTCCACGCGTCGATGAGCAGCACACTGGTCTCGCGGTTGCGCATGCCCTCCTCCAGCTTGCGGAGGAGATCGTGGCCGACCTCGTCGAGATGCGCCAGACACCGCGAGTCGTTGATCACCTGCTGAGCGCGGAACGCCGCGGTGGGGTGCACGGGCGGGTGATACGGCGTCCAGTCGTAGGGCGAGCGTCCGTAGTACTGGGAGTTGTTCCGGCCCTCGGGCGGTGCGGAGGCGGTCCCTGCGGCGACGAAGACCCGGACGGTCCCCGTGGCGTTCCCGATGAGCTCGCCCACCTGGTACCCCTGGAAGGCACTGCGCACGATCCGCAGATCGGGGCTGACCTGGGGGAGCCCGTAGCGCTCGGCCGCCCTGCGCACCGCGTCGGCAACCGTCGAGACGACCGCACGATAGAGCGCGCCGGCAGGGTCGGTGCGCATGATGTGCATCAGTCCGCGCTCCGCGTACTCCTCGCGCATCTGCGGGTCCATACCCCGCTCGGTGTACTGGTACCGGCTCATCTCGGGAGGCAGCGCGCCGCGGAAGGGCAGCCACCGCACGGGTATCAGCGCGGGCGCGTCGATGTCGGTCTCGCCGCGGAAACGCGTCAACCGGTCCTGGAAGACCGCCCATTCCTTGCCGCAGTACGGACTGTTCACATAGCCCGGCGAGCACAGCGCCACGAACGCGCGGCAGCTGCCGACCGCGTCGCCGAGCACCTTCTCCCAGTCCGCGCCCATCCTGATCCGCTCCAGGTCACGGAAGGCCGGCTGGCTCTCGCAGTCCGCTTGCCTGGCCCGGAGCTCCGTCAGCAGGTCCGCGTAGAACTGGCCCACGAAGGCGTCCTCGCGGTCCTCCCGTCGCGCATAGCTGAGGAAGAAATAGAACCCCGCCAAGGGCATCCCCACCACCCCCGTATCAGGCCGCCGCCGGCGCCGATCCGCCGGGACGTCCCCCTGCCTGACATACATACGCGGCGCCTTCATACCCACGCCGTCCGGGGCTCAGACATCCCCCCGGAAAACCTATAGGCTCACCCCCGTCGCCGCTGAACGGGCGGCAGCCGCAGAGAAGGGCACATCACGTGCAGAAGGACGCGAGCGGTTCCGAGTTCGTCTCGGTGCTGGTGGATGTCGCGGATCTGCCCATGGAATTCCTGGACGATCTGCCGGACACCGTCCTGGCCGAGCAGCTGCGGCGGGTGGTCGGTGAGGCCCTGAACCCGACGAGCGAGTCCTTCGCCGCGTTCCAGTCCGCCCTCTCCGACTCCTGAACGTCACGCGAACGCCGTTTGCGTCCGCGGCCCGGCGCGCGATCGGCGTCCGGGCCGCGTACTTTCCGGAATGCGGGCGGCTCGTACTCGAGGAGTGCGGTGCTCGAGGAACGCGCGCCCGCGGACAGGCTTCGATCGGTGAGGCTTCAGGCGAACACCGGCGTCCCGCTCTGCGTCAGCCGCCAGTTGGTGACGGCGAAGTCCTTCGGGTCCAGCGCGCCCTTGGAGGTCACGTAGTCGATCATCAGCTGGCGGATCTCGTTGGTGGAGCTGTAGGCGATGTCGGCGGCGGCGATGTGCGGGTAGCCGGAGCCGCCGTTGGCCCGGTAGTTGTTGACGGCGACGACGAAGACCTGGTCGTCGGCGACCGGAGTCCCGTTCCAGGAGAGGTTCTTGATGCGCGAGCCCTCCGCCGCCGCGATGTCGATGTCGTACGAGACGCCCGCGGCGGTGTCGTACATGTAGTCCCAGAAGTTGTTGGCGTTGGTGAGGGTCGCGGTGTCGACCTTCGTGCCCGCCGGCACCTGGTGGTAGTACTTCGCCGCGTACTCCAGGTAGTCCTTGAGCTGGGCGCCGGTGAGCTTCTTGCCGTAGAGGGTGTTGTCGTAGATGTAGAGCCCGGCGATGTCCTTGATGGTGACGCTGCCCGCGGGGATGTCGGCGGTGCGGGAGAAGGGCGCGGCGACCGAGATCAGCGGGAGGGCCGCGTCGGCGGTGGAGAGGCCCGCCTTCACCGTGTCCATCTGGACCTGGTGGATGAAGTCCATGATGGGGACGTCCTTCCAGCAGGACTCCGCCGCCGAGAGGTCCTCGGTGCAGGTGCCGACGGCCGTGTTGACGTACTTCACGACCAGCTCGTGGTCGGCCTCCAGGAGCTTCCTGATCTCCGGGTCCTCGTCGACGGTGTTGGGGTTCAGGGTCTGGGCGGTCTTCCGGGTCACCTTCCACTGCCCGCGCACGAGTTCCAGCTCGAAGTCGAAGACGCTGAGCCGGTAGCCCCAGCAGTACGGCTCGGACAGCAGGACGTCCTCGCCGGTCTCCTCGTTCTTCACCGTGTACGACGGCACCTCGACGTGGGTGTGGCCGACGAGGATCGCGTCGATGCCGGGGACCTGCTGGGCGACGAGGTTGGAGGCGTTCTCGACGTAGGGCAGCTCGTCGCCGTAGGACGAACTGCCGTCCAGGCCCGAGTGGTCGGTCAGGAAGACGACGTCACAGCCGAGGGCGCGCAGCCGGGGCACGTACTTCTTCGCCTGCTCCACCAGGCCCGGGAAGACCATCTTCCCGCTGACGTTGTCCTTGTCCCACAGGGCGATGCCGGGGTTGGTGAGGCCGAGGATGCCGACCTTGATGTCGGGGGCGCCCGGGACGCAGATGCGCTTGACGGTGTAGGGCTGGAAAGCGGGCTTCAGTGTCTTCGCGTCGAGCGCGTTGGCGCCCAGCAGCGGGAAGTGGCACTGGCTCTCGAACTTGCGGAGCACCTCGATGCCGTAGTTGAACTCGTGGTTGCCGAGGGCGGCGGCGTCGTAGCGCATGTGGTTCATGGCGACGGCCATGGGGTGCTTGGGGGCGCCCTTGTCGGTGATGGGCTTGACGCGCGCGAAGTAGTAGGCGAGGGAGGTGCCCTGGATGATGTCGCCGGCGTCGACGAGCAGCACGTGCTCCTCGCCCTTCGCCTCGCGCTGCTGCTTGATCAGCGTGGCGACCCGGGCGACGCCGACGGAGTTGCCCTTGCTGTCGGAGTAGGCCTTGTCGAGGTAGTAGTCCCAGTCGAAGACATGGCTGTGCAGGTCGGTGGTGCCCAGGATGGAGAAGGTCCAGGTGCGGTTCTTCTTCCCCGGCCGCACCGGCCCCCGCTCGGCGGCCTCGGCGGGAGCCGCGGCCACGGCACCCGCGGCGGCGACGGCCGCCCCGGTGACGGCCGACTTCTTCACGAACGCACGGCGGTTCATGGGACTGAGGGGCATGCAGAGCTCCTGGAAACGTGGCGCGACGCGCGTAGACATGGAGGCGTGGGGGCGTGCGGGCTACTCGCGTAGAGCGTGACGGTTGCCGGGCCGCCCGGGGAACCAGGAATCGGCCATGTCCAGTTCAAGGATGGGTCAGCTCGGCCGGCCGGGAAGGGCCGCCGTGACGCGCTCGATGACGAGTCCCAGCAGCACGGCCGCCGCGAGCAGGAGCGCCTCCGCCACCACGAGGACGGCCATCGACCCCGGCGCCATCCGGCCCACCACCACGAGCACGACCGCGTGCGCGACCCAGGCCGCCCACCACAGGTTCACCAGGGTCGTGCCCCGCTTCTGCTCCCATTCCGAGGAGCTCGCGCGCCCGATGTCCAGCACGAGCCGGCGCGGGACGAAAAGGTGGGACAGCTCCTGGGCTGCGCTCCGGGACCTGGCGAGCCACACCAGGAACAGCACGATCGCGAGGTTCACGCGATCGAAGAAGATCATGGAGACGGAGCCGGACCGGTGCAGGGAGGCGACCGTCGGGTGCAGATAGTGGTCCCGGACGGCTACCGCGCGGAACGCGTCCGCGACGGCGGCCGCCGCAAGCGCCACCGTAGGGACGGGCCGAAGACCATGAGGGACACCGCCCGCAGGGCTCCCCGGATCCATGAGCATAGTGATCATAGGAGGAACCGGTGCCGGGGAACACGGCGGCGGAGCCGCCCCGAGTGGGACGGCCCCGCCGTGAGGAGACCGGAACATCCGGCCCGGGGATCAGAGGAACGAGTTGATCTCGATCGTCTCGTCCCGGCCCGGGCCCACGCCGATCGCGGAGATCGGGGCGCCGGACATCTCCTCCAGCGCCTTCACGTAGTCCTGGGCGTTCTTCGGGAGGTCGGCGAAGGTCTTGGCCTTCGTGATGTCCTCGCTCCAGCCGGGCAGGTACTCGTAGACCGGCTTCGCGTGGTGGAAGTCGGTCTGGGAGTAGGGCAGTTCCTCGACGCGCTCGCCGTCGATCTCGTACGCGACACAGACCGGGATCTGCTCCCAGCCGGTGAGTACGTCGAGCTTGGTGAGGAAGAAGTCGGTGAGGCCGTTGACGCGGGTCGCGTACCGGGCGATCACCGCGTCGAACCAGCCGCAGCGACGGTCACGGCCGGTGGTGACACCCCTCTCACCACCGATGCGGCGCAGCGCCTCGCCGTCCTCGTCGAACAGCTCGGTCGGGAAGGGGCCCGAACCGACGCGGGTCGTGTAGGCCTTGAGGATGCCGATGACCCGGCTGATCTTCGTGGGGCCGACACCCGCACCCGTGCACGCGCCGCCCGCGGTGGGGTTGCTGGACGTGACGAACGGGTAGGTGCCGTGGTCGATGTCCAGGAGCGTGCCCTGGCCGCCCTCGAACAGGACGACCTTGTCCTGCTCCAGGGCCTGGTTCAGCACCAGGACCGTGTCGGCGACGTAGGGCTTGAGCCGGTCCGCGTAGCCCAGCAGTTCCTCGACGACCTGGCCGACCTCGATGGCCCGGCGGTTGAAGACCTTGGTGAGGAGCTGGTTCTTGCCGTCGAGGGCCGCCTCGACCTTCTGGGTCAGGATCGACTCGTCGTACAGGTCCTGGATCCGGATGCCCACACGGTTGATCTTGTCCGCGTAGGTCGGTCCGATGCCGCGGCCCGTGGTGCCGATCTTGCGCTTTCCGAGGAAGCGTTCCGTCACCTTGTCCACAGTGACGTTGTACGGCGTGATGATGTGGGCGTTACCACTGATCAGGAGCTTGGAGGTGTCGACGCCGCGGTCGTTCAGTCCGTTCAGCTCGGAGAACAGGACCGACGGATCGACGACGACACCGTTGCCGATGACCGGGGTGCACCCCGGCGACAGGATTCCGGAAGGGAGGAGGTGGAGGGCGTACTTCTGATCGCCCACGACTACCGTGTGGCCGGCGTTGTTGCCGCCCTGGTAGCGCACCACATAGTCCACCGAGCCACCGAGCAGGTCGGTCGCCTTTCCCTTGCCTTCGTCACCCCACTGAGCACCGAGCAGCACAAGTGCGGGCACGCGCGTACACCCCTTCCGGGCGGGGCATGTCCAAGGTCGGGGGCGTACGCGTACGGTTCACTCCGTCGCGTGCACCACGGCCGTCGTCGGCCGCTGCCCGTCGGACCCGGATGCCCCGGAATAGACGAAGCCCCTGGCGCAATAGCGCAAGGGGCTCTTGCACAAAGATGCTACCCGAGGAAGCGAGGCATGGCCGAGGTGGCGACTTCCGCGACGTCCGATCAGCTGCTGGTGGTGATCGACCCGGTCGCCCGGCAGACGGACGGCGAGTCCGTACGGATCGTGAAAGACGTGCTCAGCGCGGGTGCGGTGACGAAGGTGTGTCTGCCGGACGGGCCCGAGGAGTTCGCCCGCGCACTGGCCCGGCGCGGCTCGCGGCGGCCGGTGGTGGTCGGTGACGACCGGGCGCTGATGCGCGCGGTGGTGCTGCTGCACCGGCAGCGGGAGCTGGCCGGATGTGTGCTGTCGGTGGTGCCGGTGGGCCCGGTCCTGGGCGTCGCCCACGCGCTGGGGGTGCCGATGGGGGCGGTGGCGGCCGCGCGGGCGGTCCTGGACGGGACCGAGCGGCGGCTGGACATGCTGGTGGACGACAGCGACGGGGTGGTGCTCGGAGCGCTGCGGATTCCGGCGCCGGCCGCCCGGGAGGAGGTGGAGGCCGCGCGGCCCTGGCTGCGGACCTGCCAGTCCCTGGTACGGACCCTGGTGCCGGCCCGTCCCGCCCGGGAGACCGCGACCGCCGTCACCGGGCCCCCGCGGCTGCGGGTGGAGGTCGACGGGGTGACCCTGGTGGACCTGGACCAGCCCCTGGAGGCGGTCTCGGTGACTCCGGGTTGCGGCGGCGGCCTGGCCTCGGTGGAGGTGCGCCCGCTGTCGGTGGGGGCGGAGGCCTCCCCCCTGCTGGCCACCGGCCGGACGGTGACCGTCACCGGGGCGGACTTCCGCTACCGGGCGGACGCGGGGGTGGCCGGACCGGTACGCAGGAGGACCTGGACGGTGCGGGAGCGCGCCGTGGGCCTCGTGCTCCCCTCGTGATCTCCCAACTCCCGAATCCAAAGGTATGGTTGACAAACATTTAACGCCCCGAGACCCTTGCTCGACTCATTCGGGCTGGAGAGTTCCGGTCCGGCACGCTGTGGACGGGCAAGGGAGAGGGGCGGCCGATGGCTGTGGACGAGGGAGTCGCCCCGGCGGCGAAGACGGACGGCGACGGCACGGTTCACCGGCTGAAACCCAACGCCATCGGGCTGCTCGGCGTGGTCTTCATGGCCGTGGCGACCGCCGCGCCGATCACCGCGATGACCGGCAACGTGCCCTTCATGGTCTCCGCGGGCAACGGCATCGGCGCCCCCGCGAGCTATCTCGTCGCAATGGTCGTCCTGGCAATCTTTTCCGTCGGCTTCACCTCGATGGCGAAGCACATCACCTCGACGGGCGCCTTCTACGGCTTCATCTCCTACGGCCTCGGCCGCACCGCCGGTCTCGCGTCGGGACTGCTGGCCACCTTCGCCTACGTGGTGTTCGAGCCGGCGCTCATCGGCATCTTCTCGACGTTCGCGACGCAGACGCTCAAGGACCAGACCGGTGTGCACGTGCCCTGGTGGGCGTTCGCGGTCCTGATGCTCGCGGTCAACGCGACGGGCACCTGGTTCGGCGTCTCGGTCGCCGAGAAGCTGCTGGTCGTGCTTCTCGCGACCGAGGTGACGGTCCTCGCCGCGATGGCGGTCTCGGTCGCCTTCCACGGCGGCGGCCCGGACGGCTTCGGCCTTGACCCGGTGAACCCGGTCAACGCGTTCAAGGGCACCTCCGCCGGCCTCGGTCTCTTCTTCGCCTTCTGGTCGTGGGTCGGCTTCGAGTCGACGGCGATGTACGGCGAGGAGTCCCGCAACCCGAAGAAGATCATCCCCAAGGCGACGATGATCTCCGTCCTCGGCGTCGGCGTCTTCTACGTCTTCGTCTCCTGGATGGCCATCTCGGGCACCGGCGAGTCGAACGCCGTCAAGGTGGCCACCGACAACCCCCTGGCCCTCTTCTTCGGGCCCACCGAGCAGTACGTCGGCCACCGGGCGGTCGACGTCATGCAGTGGCTGATGATCACCGGCTCGCTGGCCTGCGGCATGGCCTTCCACAACTGCGCCGCCCGCTACATGTACGCGCTGGGCCGCGAGGGCGTGCTGCCCGTCCTGAAGAACACGGTCGGCCGCACCCACCCCCGGCACGGCTCACCGCACATCGCGGGCCTGGTGCAGACGGTGATCACCGCCGTACTGCTGGCGGCCTTCTGGATCGCCGGCAAGGACCCGTACACCGGCACCTACGTGCTGCTCGCGATCCTCGGCACCATGGCGATCCTGGTCGTGCAGGCGGTGTGCTCCTTCGCGGTGCTGGCCTACTTCCGCACACACCACCCCGAGAGCCGGCACTGGTTCCGGACCCTGGTGGCCCCGCTGGTCGGCGGTGTGGCGATGCTCGCGGTGGTCGGCCTGCTGGTCTCCAACATGGGCGCGGCGGCCGGCACCGAGTCCGGTTCGCTGGTACTCAGGGCCACGCCGTGGCTGGTGGCGGCCGTCGCGGCGCTGGGCGTCGGGTACGCGCAGTACCTGAAGCGGCGCGCGCCGCAGCGGTATCTGCTGCTGGGGCGGACGGTCCTGGAGGAGACCAAGGAGCGTTAGTCCCCGAAGAGTTCGGCGCGGTGGGCCTTCCAGCGCTCCATCATCCGCGCCACGTCCTTCTCGATGAACTCGAAGAACGCGAGGGTCTCGGCCAGCCGGTGTCCTGCCGGCGTCCCGGCGCCCAGGCTGGCCACCCCCTCGCGCAGAGCATCCTCCCACCGCTTGATGATCGCCTCACGGTTGGTGAGCGCCTGGTACCACTGGTCGGAGTGGACCCGGTAGCGCTCCCGCCGTGATCCGGGTTCCCGCTCGCGCGACAGCATGTGCACCTGGGCCAGGTACCGCACCGCACCCGACACGGCCGCCGGGCTGATCCGCAGCCGCTCGCTCAGTTCGGCGGAGGTCAGGGCGCCGCTGTCGGACGCGAGCAGGGCCGAGAAGACCCGGGCCGGCATCCGCTGCAGCCCCGCTTCGACGAGCTGCGCCGCGAACCGCTCCACGAACCGTGAGACCGCCTCCGGGTCCCGCTCCACCGCATCCGTCATGGTCACCACCCTAACGGGGCTTCATATGCTTCCTTAACTTCACAAATTTCTGAAGCAAGCGTACGTTCTGAAGCATGATGAAGGCCCTCACCGTCTCCGGACTGCACAAGTCGTTCGGCAGGACCCACGCGCTCGACGGCCTCGACCTCGATGTCGAGACCGGCGAGGTGCACGGCTTCCTCGGCCCCAACGGCGCCGGCAAGTCCACCGCCATCCGCGTCCTGCTCGGCCTGCTGCGCGCCGACTCCGGCACCGCGCGGGTGCTGGGCCGCGACCCGTGGGCGGACGCGGTCGAGGTGCACCGCCGCATCGCCTACGTCCCCGGGGACGTGACCCTGTGGCGCAACCTCTCCGGCGGCGAGGTCATCGACCTCTACGGCCGGCTGCGCGGCGGTCTGGCCCCCGGCAGACGCGCCGAGCTGATCGAACGCTTCGAGCTGGACCCCACCAAGAAGGGCCGCACCTACTCGAAGGGCAACCGCCAGAAGGTCGCCCTGGTCGCCGCGTTCGCCTCGGACGTGGACCTGCTGATCCTGGACGAGCCGACCTCGGGGCTGGACCCGCTGATGGAGGCGGTCTTCCGGCGCTGCGTGGAGGAGGAGCGCGAGCGCGGCCGTACGGTCCTGCTGTCGTCGCACATCCTGAGCGAGGTCGAGGAACTCTGCGACCGGGTCAGCATCATCCGGCGCGGCCGCACCGTGGAGTCGGGCTCGCTGGCCGAGCTGCGCCACCTCACCCGCACCAGCGTCACGGCCGAACTCGCGGGCGCCCCCAACGGGTTGGCGCATCTGCCGGGCGTCCACGACCTCGACGTCCAGGGGCGGCGGGTGCGGCTCCAGGTCGACACCGACAAACTCGACGCCGTACTGCGGTCGTTGACCGCGTCGGGCGTGCGCTCGCTGACATCGACCCCGCCGACGCTGGAGGAACTGTTCCTGCGCCACTACCAGGACGAGGCGGCCGTGCGATGACCTCCCTCGTGGGCACGGGCGTGCTGCTCCGCTTCAACCTGCGCCGCGACCGGCTGATGATCCCGGTGTGGGTGGCGGTGAACACCCTGATGGTCCTGTCCATGCCGAACACCCTGAAGAGCATGTACGGCACCGCGGCCGAGCGCGCGGACCTGCTGGACCAGGTCGCCACCAACTCCTCCTTCCGCGCGCTGATCGGCCCCGTCTTCGGCGACTCCCTCGGCGCCCTCACCGCCTGGCGGGTCGGCGTCTACGCGGGGGCGCTCGCCGCCGTCACCGGTCTCCTGGTCGTCGTACGCCACACCCGTGACGAGGAGGAGAGCGGGCGGCAGGAGCTGATCTCCTCCGGCGTGGTGGGCCGACGGGCGTCCCTGACGGCGGCGCTGCTGGCTGCGGGGGTCGCGAGCGGTGTGCTGGCACTGCTGGTGACGGCGGGTCTGGCGGGCCAGGGAGCCGTGGGCGCGCTGGCGTTCGGCCTGGGTCTCGCCGCCGTCGGCATGCTCTTCGCCACGGCGGCGGCGGTCGTCGCGCAGCTGACGGAGAGCGCGCGGCTGGCGCGGGGGCTGACGGCGGGGGTCCTCGGGGCGGCCTTCGTGCTGCGGGCGGCGGGGGACTCGGCGTCCACCGACGGTTCGTCGGCGCTGACCTGGCTGTCGCCGCTCGGCTGGCTGTCGCAGCTGCGCCCCTTCGCCGGCGAACGCTGGTGGGTGCTGGTGCTGTTCGCGGCGGCGATCGCGGGCCAGGGCGCGCTGGCCTACGTCCTGGCGGGTCGCAGGGACGTGGGCATGGGCTTCGTCGCGACGCGCCCCGGGCCCTCGTCCGGCCGCCTGGGCACGGCGGGAGCGCTGGCCTGGCGGCTCCAGCGGGGCAGCGTGCTCGGCTGGTCGATCGGCTTCTTCCTCGCCGGGGTGGTCTACGGCGGTCTGACGGACGGCGTGGCCGACCTGGTCGGCGACAACGAGAAGGCACGGGAGATCTTCGAGCGGATGGGCGGACGGTCCGGGATCACGGACGCGTTCCTCGCCTCGATGACCGGGATGCTGGGGCTGGTGGCCGCGCTGTACGTCGTCGCGTCGGTGCTGCGGCTGCACGGCGAGGAGACGTCGATGCGGGCGGAACCGCTGCTGGCGAACGCGGTGGGCCGGCTGCGGTGGGCCTCGGGTCACCTGGTGATCGCCTTCGGCGGCTCGGCGCTCATCATGCTGCTCGCGGGTCTCGGCTTCGCCGTGGGCTACGGCAAGGAGGTCGGCCCGATCCTGGGCGGCTGCCTGGTGCAGCTCCCGGCGGTGTGGGTCGTCGCGGGGCTCGCCGTCCTGCTCTACGGGCTCGCCCCACGCCTGGCCCCGCTGGCCTGGGCAGTCGCCGGGGCGGTGCTGCTGATCGGCTGGGTCGGCCCGGCCCTCGACGTCCCGCGGACGGTCCTGGACCTCTCCCCGTTCGGCCACCTGCCGAAGCTGCCGGGCGGAGAGATGGAGTGGGGGCCGGTGCTGGTCCTGCTCGGGCTGGCGGGGGTGCTGGTGGCGGCAGGTCTGGCCGGACTGCGGCGGCGGGACCTGACGACCTGAACCACCGCGGGGGAAAGTTCGTCTCTCCTGACATGACGCGAGGTGCGGACCGGTTGACCTGCGCGGGCTGTGCCCTGTCGGCGGCGGGCGCGACCGCGGCCCCGCTGCTGTGGCTGTCCATGCCCCGCACCCGGCGCCACCTGGGCGGCGGCTTCGAGAACGAGGGCATGGACTACGGCGTGCTGCTCACCGAGCTGCCCTTCGTGGTGCTCGCCGGCGCCTTCCTGCCCCTGCTCGCCGTCACCCTGCTGAGCCGGCTGCGGGACCGGCGCCGGCCCTAGGGCCTGTCGTTTGGATCAGCCCGGCGTCGCGGGGTCGAGTCGGCAGAAAAGCACCGCACCTCACGGCCGGGCTGATCCAAACGACAGGCCCTAGGCCGTCTCCACCTGGAGCCCCTCCAGCCCCCGGATCACGAAGTTCGGCTTGCGTTCCGGCTCCGCCGCCAGGGTCAGGGCCGGGGCCTTCTCCAGCAGGGCCGTCATGGAGGCGGCCAGTTCGATCCGGGCCAGGGGGGCGCCGATGCAGTAGTGGATGCCGGCGCTGAAGGAGATGTGCGGGTTGTCCGTTCGGGTGAGGTCGAGGCGCCCGGGATCCGGGAACACCTCGGGGTCGTGGTTGGCGGAGCCGAAGAGCAGGGCGATCTCGGCGCCGCGCGGGACGGTCGTGCCGTCGATCTCGATCTCGTCCAGGACCCAGCGCTCGAAGAGCTGGAGGGGGGTGTCGTAGCGCATCAGCTCCTCGACGGCCCGGGGGACGAGGGAGTGGTCCGCGCGCAGGGCGGCCAGTTGCCCGGGGTTGCGGAACAGCGCGTACCAGCCGTTGACCGTGGCGTTCACGGTGGCCTCGTGGCCCGCGTTGAGCAGCAGGACGCAGGTGGAGATCATCTCCTGCTCGGTGAGCCGGTCGCCCTCGTCATGGGCGGCGATGAGCCCCGAGATCAGGTCGTCGCCCGGCTCCTTGCGGCGCTCGGCGATCAGGTCGCGGAGGTAGTCGGAGAACTCGACCGAGGCACGGACCGCCCGCGCCGCCACGTCCTCGGGCGGATTCAGCTCGTACATCCCGCAGATGTCCGCCGACCAGGGCCTGAGCGGCGCCCGGTCCGCCTCCGGGATGCCCAGCATCTCGGCGATCACCGCGACGGGCAGCGGCTCGGCGACATCGGTGAGCAGATCACCGCCGCCCCGCTCGACGAGCCGGTCCACCAGCTCACCGGCCAGCTCGGTCACGTACGGCCTCAGCTGCTCGACCGTCCGCGGGGTGAAGGCCTTCGACACCAGTCGCCGGATCCGGGTGTGGTCCGGCGGCTCCAGGTCGAGCATGCCGTGGTCGTTGAGGGTGTGGAACGGCTCGTGCTCCGCCGGGGGTGCCGTACGCCCGAAGTCCTCGTGGGTGAACCGGTGCTGGTAGGTCCGCCCGAGCCTGCGGTCCCGGAGCAGCGCGGAGACGTCCGCGTGGTGCGGGACGAGCCACTGGTGCGTGGGCTCGTAGTACTGCACCCGGCCGTGGGCGCGGAGCTCGGCGTAGGCGGGGTACGGGTCGGCGAGGAACGCCGGGTCCCAGGGGTCGAAGGCTGCCATGGACGGACGCTAGCCCGGAAACCCCGCCGCTGACCAGGGGTGACGGTCTCCGCTCCGGTGGCGGGCCGGCACCCTCCCGGGGAGCGTGGCGCGGGGGGCCGGGGGCGGCCGCTGGGTAGGGTCCGGTTGTGAGTCGGGATACGGCGTCGCCGGGCGAGGCGAGCGGTGCACCCTCGGCGCGGACCGTCCGGGCGCTGTGGGGCGGGTCGGCCGTCCTGGTGCTCGGCGTGCTCGGCACCTCGGTGATCGCCGTCGGCGCCGGCACGGGCGGGCGCCTGGCCGTGGCCCTGGTCCTGGTCGCCGTGCAGGTCTGCGCCCTGCGGTGGGTGCTGCGCCGGCCGGTCGCCGTGCTGGGCGCGGGCGTGGTCACGGGGGTCGCGGTGTGGGCGCTGTTTCCCGCGGTGACGCTGACCGGGGCCCTGCTGGCGGCGCAGGTCGCCCTGTGCGTGCTGTCGGCCGCACGGCCGCGACGGGTGTCGGTGACGGCACTGGCGGGGATGTGCGCCCTGGCGCCGCTCGCGTTGCTCGTCGGCGGACCCGGTGTCGTGTCCGCGTACCTGCCCGCCGTGCTCCTGGCGTGGACCGCGGGCCAGTGGCGCGGGGCGCAGCGGGCGCGGGCCGCGGCGGAGACACGGCGGGCGGTGGCGGAGGAGCGCGCGCGTATCGCACGGGAGGTGCACGACGTGGTGGCTCACACGCTGTCGGTGATGGTGATCCAGGCGGGCGCCGCCGAGGACGTCTTCACCGCCCGTCCCGAGCAGGCCCGTGAGTCGCTGCGGGCGATCGAGAGCGCCGGGCGGTCGGCACTGGGCGAACTGCGGCTGCTGTTGCGGGCGTTCCGGCCGGAGGCCGGGGACCAGGACGAGGGGGAGCCGACCCTGCGGCCCGGTCTGGCCCGGTTGGACGAACTGACCGACGCCGTGCGCGCGGCGGGTGTGACGGTGCGCCTGCACCGTGAGGGCGTCGCGGACGGCCTGCCGGCGGCGGTCGATCTGGCGGCCTACCGGATCGTCCAGGAGTCCCTGACCAACACCCTGCGGCACGCCGGCGGCGCCGACGAGGTGCGCCTGACGCTGACGGCCGACGGGGAGCGGATCCGGATCACCGTGGCCGACAACGGCCGTACGCCGTCGGCCCGGTCCGCCGGGGCGGGCTCGGGGCGCGGTCTGGTGGGCATGCGGGAACGGGTCCGGATGCTCGGCGGGAGCCTGCGCGCCGGTCCCGCGCCCGGGGGCGGGTTCGTGGTGGAGGCCGAACTGCCGACGGAGTACGCGTCATGACCCTTCGCGTGGTGGTGGCCGACGACCAGGCCCTGGTGCGTACCGGCTTCCGGATGATCATCGACGCCCGGGACGACCTGGAGGTGGTCGGCGAGGCGTCCGACGGCCGGGAGGCCGTGCGGCTCACCCGGGAGACCCGGCCGGACGTGGTGCTGATGGACGTACGGATGCCCGTCCTGGACGGCATCGAGGCGACCCGGCGGATCGTCGCCGACGGCAGCGCGGCCCGCGTGCTCGTGCTGACCACCTGGGACCTGGACGCGCACGTGGTGGCGGCCCTGCGCGCCGGGGCCAGCGGGTTCCTGCTGAAGGACATCCGGCCCGCCGAACTCGTGGACGCGATCCGCCTCACGGCCCGCGGGGACGCGCTGCTGGCCCCCACGGTGACCCGCCGGGTCCTGGACCGGTTCCTGCGCACCGCGCCCGACCTGGAACCCCCGCCGGGCCTGGAGAGGCTGTCCGGCCGGGAGCGGGAGGTGCTCACCCTGATCGGGCAGGCGCTGTCGAACGCCGAGATCGCCGCACGACTGGGCCTGTCGGAGGCCACCGTCAAGAACCACCTCACCGCGGTGCTGCGCAAGCTGGGCCTGCGCGACCGGGTGCAGGCGGTGGTCGCCGCCTACGACCACGGCCTCGTCCGGCCACGGCGCCCCTGACCTCCTCCCTGGGGAGGAGAGACCGCGCCGCTCCTCCTGCGCTCCCAGAACGGATCCGTTCCTGAGGCCGATCAGCGGCGGGACGCCCGGCCGTAGCGTCGTCGGTATGACCGAGGCGCTCCACCACCGCATGTACCTGCTCGCCTACGACGACGCGGCCGAGGGCCCGTACGACCGCTCCCGGACCGGGCTGCTCGTCCGGGCGGCCGTCCTGACCGAGCTCGCGCTGCGCGGGCGTCTGGTGGAGTCCGGTGACGGCGGCGTCACGGTCGCCGGGACGGGATCGACGGGGGATCCCGTGCTGGACGAAGTGCTGCGCGAGGCCCGCGGCCAGAGCTGGAAACAGCTGGTCCGGCGTCGGCGGCGGCGGACCCTGACGGCCGTGGAGGACCGGCTGGCCGCGCTGGGCCTCGTCACCGTCCGGGCGTCCCGGATCGGCCGGGGCGGGCGGCGCGTGACCGTGCCGGACCCGGCCGCGCTCCGGGCGGTGCACGCCGGCGTGACGGCCGTGCTGCACGGCGACACCCCCGTCCACGAGATCCCCGCCGCCGACACCGCCCTGTCGGCGCTGGCCGCGGCCGGCAAGGTCCGGTCGGTCCTGTCCCGGCGGGACGCCCGAGTGCTGCGGGAGCGCGTCGACGCCTGCACGAGCCGCCTCGGGACCCTCGCGCCCGGTCTGGAGAAGGCCGTGCGCGGGCTGAACACCACCATGATCGCCGCCCAGGGCGGGATGGGCGGCGGCTGACCGCGTCCGCGCGAACGGGGAGTCCCATGAGCATGCACCGCGTCCTGACCACCCTGACCTGCACCCTGGCCGCCCTGACCGCCGTGTGCGCCACGGCGCGGCCCGCGCTGCCGGCACCGGCCCTCTCGACGGACCGCGCCACACCCGCCGTCGGCACGACGGTCCGCACGCACGACGGCCTGCTGCGCGGCACCGCCCACGACGGCTACGCCACCTTCGAGGGCATCCCCTACGCGGCGCCGCCCGTCGGCCGGCTGCGCTGGGCGCCACCCCGCCCCGCGCGGCCCTGGGCGGGGACCCAGGACGCGACCGGACCCGCGAGCGCCTGCCCGCAGCCGGCCGGCGAGGTGCCCGGCGGCAGCACCGACGAGGACTGTCTGTACCTGAACGTCACCACCCCGGCCGGCGCCGCCCCACGGCACCCCCGGCCGGTGATCGTCTGGCTGCACGGCGGCGGCTTCACCACCGGCGCGGGCAGCTCCTACGACGCGCACCGCATGGCCACCCGGGGCGACGTCGTGGTCGTCACGGTCAACTACCGCCTCGGCGCCCTGGGTTTCCTCGCCCACACCGGCCTGACCGGTTCCGGCACCTTCGGCCTGGCCGACCAGCAGGCGGCGCTCCGCTGGGTCAGGGCCGGCATCGGCGCCTTCGGCGGCGACCCGCACCACGTGACCCTGGCCGGCGAGTCGGCCGGCGGCTACAGCGTCTGCGCCCAGCTCGCCTCGCCCGCCGCCGCGGGGCTCTTCGAGCGGGCGATCATCCAGAGCGGCCCGTGCACCGGACGTCCCGACCGGCCGTTCGCCCCCTCCGCCGCCGCGCTGCCCGCCGCGCGGGAGACCGGGGCGCGCCTCGCCGCCGGGGTCGGCTGCTCCCTCGCCCGGGACACCGTGGCCTGTCTGCGCAAGGTGCCGGTCTCCCGTCTGCTGGCCGCCCAGGACACCGACCAACAGCCCGCCTACGCCACCCCGTTGCTGCCCCGCGACCCCGCGGCCGCCCTCGCCGCCGGCCGCGTCCAGCACGTGCCGGTACTCCTCGGCAGCAACCACGACGAGGGCAACGGCTGGGCCGCCGGCATCGTCCAGGCGGGCAACCCCGTCACGCCCGAGACCTGGCCCGACGTCGTGGCCGCCTTCTTCCCCGACCCGGCCCGCGCGAGGGCGATCGTCCACGAGTACCCGGTGACGGGGCCGGACGGCGGCCCGGTGCTCGGCGCGGTCATCGGCGACGCCGACTTCGCCTGCCCCACCCTGCGCACCGGCGACCTGCTCAGCACCCGAGTACCCGTGTGGCGCTACGAGTTCGCGGACGAGCACGCCCCGCCGCTCACCCCCGGCACCCCGCCGTTCCCCCTGGGGGCACCCCACGCCTCCGAACTCCCCTACCTGTACGACCTCGGCGGCCGCCCCCGCACGATGACCCCGGCCCAGCAACGCCTGGCCACCACCATGATCGACTACTGGACGGGCTTCGCCCGCACCGGCAGCCCCGGCACCCCCACCGCCCCGCCCTGGCCGCGTGGAACGGTGCAGTCCCTGGCCCCGGACCACACCGGCCCGACCCGCACCACGGCCGGCCGCCACCACTGCGCCTTCTGGAACGCCCTGCCCTGAACGGCGAACGCGCCCGGCCGGGACCGGCCGTCTCCGGAGCTCCCGCCCGCCCTATCCCGGCGTCACCAGTCGCGCCTCGTACGCGAACACCGCCGCCTGGGTGCGGTCCCTGAGGCCCAGCTTCACCAGGATGCGGCTGACATGGGTCTTGATCGTCGACTCGGCCACCAGCAGACGCCCGGCCATCTCCTGGTTCGACAGACCCTGCGCGATCAGGACCAGTACCTCCGTCTCGCGGTCGGTGAGGTCGCCGTAGGCCGTGTGGGCCGAGGCCATGAGCCTCGGGGACTCGGAGAGTCTGGAGAACTCCGTGATCAGCCGCCTGGTGACGGAGGGGGCCAGAAGTGCCTCGCCGGAGGCCACCACCCGCACCCCCTCGGCGAGCTGACGGGCCGAGGCGTCCTTGAGGAGGAAGCCCGAGGCGCCCGCGCGCAGGGCCTGGTACACGTACTCGTCGAGGTCGAAGGTCGTCAGGACCAGGACCTTCGCCGCGTCGTCGGCCGCGACGATCTCCCTGGTCGCCTCGATGCCGTTCAGCTCCGGCATCCGGATGTCCATCAGGACCACGTCGGGGGCGAGTTCACGGACCCGGTCCACCGCCTCGCGGCCGTTGACCGCCTCGCCGACCACCTCGATGTCCGGCATCGCGTTCAGGAGGACGGAGAAACCCTCGCGGACCATCATCTGGTCGTCCGCGACCAGGACCCGGATCGTCATGCCTGGTCCTCGTCCCTGAGCGGCACCGGAAGGAACACCGACACCTCGTACCCGTCCTCGTCCGTGGCGCCCGCCGTCATCTCGCCGTTCAGCATGGAGACCCGCTCCCGCATGCCGGTGATGCCGTGGCCCGCCCCCGGCGAGGGCTTCAGCAGCGACAGCTCGGGCGGCGGGCCGTTGACTATCCGCAGACCCAGCCCGCCCAGGACGTACCCGATCTCGACCCGGGCGCTCGCCCCGGGGGCGTGGCGCAGGGTGTTGCTCAGTGCCTCCTGGACGATCCGGTACGCCGACAGCTCGACGCCCTGCGGGAGTTCGCGCACCGCCCCGGTGACCGCCTTGTCGACGCTCAGGCCCGCTCCTCGCACATTGTCGAGGAGGCCGTCGAGGTCGGCGAGGGTGGGCTGCGGGGCGTCCGGCGCCTCGTAGTCCTCGGCGCGGACCACGCCCAGGACCCGGCGCAGTTCGGTGAGGGCCGCCACCGCGTTCTCCCGGATGGTGGCGAACGCCTTCTCCAGCTCGGGCGGCGGGTTCTCCACCCGGTAGGGGGCCGCCTCCGCCTGGATGGCGACGACCGACATGTGGTGGGCGACCACGTCGTGCAGCTCACGGGCGATGGTCGTGCGCTCCTCCAGGAGCGTGCGGCGGGAGCGCTCGTGGGCGGTCACCGTCTGCTGGGCGGTCACCGACTGCCGGGCGTCCTGGCGGATGTGCCAGATGCTGACGGCGAGCAGGAGCAGGGCGGAGATGAACAGCATCTCCACGGTGTTGGAGCGGTAGTAGTGACTGCCGCCGAGGGCACCCTGCCATATCAGGCCGTAGGCTCCGGTCAGCAGCCACATCCAGGCCGCCGTACGCGGCCTGGTGCGCACGGCCACCACGGTGAGCACGACGAGATGGCAGGCGAAGCTGCCTGCCATCCATGGCCAGCCCTGCTGCCAGGAATTGACGAAAGCCATCGGATAGGTGACCGCGGTCGCCGCCAACGACAGCCAGAAGGCCATGACCGGCCGCACCATGGTCAGCAGGACCGGGGCCAGGGCGGACAGCCCGACGAAGAGGTTGGTGGTCGCGCCGCGGCCGCTGTTGTCCGCGCCGATGACCATGGCGATCAGGCCGGCCGCGGTGATCAGCGCGTGGGGTGTCCACACCGCGTACTCCCGCAGCCGGCCGGACGGCAGGCGGGAGAGTCCCTTCCCGACGGACGTCGGAGGCAGGGGCCGGTAGGCGAAAACGTCACTGATCAGGTCTTGCCGCAGACCGCGCAGGGCGTCCATGGCAGCCTTGAACTCCGGGCTGCGGGGCCTGTACGCGTCATACTCGCCGCTGCCACGCTGCGGGATGGTCATGTGCGTCTCGGTCGTATCGGTCACGTTCAGAACGGTAGGCGGGGGCCGGGGTCCCCGTCGTCACCAGCGAGACGGGTCCTTCGGCGTCCCTCTCAGGTACTACGGGTACCGGAGAGCGGCCGGTCAGTAGCCCGACGGCCGCACCAGCCCCGACTCGTACGCGAACACCGCCGCCTGCGTGCGGTCCCTGAGACCCAGCTTCACCAGGATGCGGCCCACATGCGTCTTCACGGTCTGCTCGGCCACCACGAGCCGCCCGGCGATCTCCGCGTTCGACAGGCCCTGCGCGATCAGGGCGAGGACCTCCGTCTCGCGCTCGGTCAGCTCGCCGACCCGGCTCTTGAGCGGGGAGCGGGGCCGCTTGTCGAGGCGGGAGAACTCGGCGATCAGCCGCCGGGTGATGCCGGGCGCGAGCAGCGCGTCCCCGGCCGCCACCACCCGCACGGCCTCGGCGAGCTGCTCCGCGGAGGCGTCCTTGAGCAGGAACCCGGACGCGCCCGCCCGCAGCGCCTCGTAGACGTACTCGTCGAGGTCGAAGGTGGTCAGCACCAGGACCCGGATCTCCGGGCGCTCGCCGGTGATCCGGCGGGTGGCCTCGATGCCGCCCAGCTCGGGCATGCGGATGTCCATCAGGACGACGTCCGGGACGAGTTCGGCGACCTTGGCGACGGCGTCCAGCCCGTCGACCGCCTGCCCGACCACCTCGATACCGGGCTGGGCGCCCAGCAGCACGCTGAAGCCCTGCCGGACCATCTGCTGGTCGTCGGCGATGAGTACGCGGATGTCTCCGCTCGTGCCGCTGGTCATTCGGTGCCGTCCTTGGAGTCGGTGACCTGGTCGGATGCGCCCGGGGGTGCCGTCGGAAGATACGCGGCCACCTCGTAGCCGCCGTCGGGGCGGGGGCCGGCGCGCAGGGTCCCGCCGAGCATCGCGGCCCGCTCCCGCATGCCGAGCAGTCCGTGGCCCGCGCCGGGCGAGGCGGCCACGCTGTGGGTGGGACGCGTGTTGCCGATCCGCACGTCCACGCCGTGCCGGTAGTGGACGAGCCCCACGGAGGCGGTCGCGCCGGGCGCGTGACGCAGGACGTTGCTCAGCGCCTCCTGCACGATCCGGTACGCCGACAGCTCCACGCCGGACGGCAGGGGCCGCCGGACACCCTGTATGTCGACGTGCACGCTCAGTCCGGCCGCGCGGATGTTCTCCACCAGCGCGTCGAGCCGGTCGAGGGTGGGCTGCGGGGCGTGCGGGGCGGTACCGGTGGCGGGGTCGGAGGACTCGTGGACCGTGTCGGGGTGTTCGGCCCGCAGCACGCCGAGGACCCGGCGCAGCTCGGTCAGCGCCTCCAGCGCGTTCTGCCGGATGCCGTCGAGGTTCTCCCGGAGCTCCTCGGACGGGTTCTCCACGAGGTGCGGGGCCACCTGCGCCTGGATCGATATGACGGACATGTGGTGGGCGACGACGTCGTGCAGTTCGCGGGCGATCCGGCTGCGCTCCTCCAGCAGGGTGCGGCGGGAGCGCTCCTCGGCGGTGAGGGTGGTCTGCCGGCCGAGCTCCGCGCGGGCCTCGCGGCGGCCCCGCAGGGCCGCGCCGAGCACCACGACGACGGTGAACAGGATCGCCGCGAGTATTCCGGTGGGCTGGAAGTCGTCCGCGCCGAGCACGCCCTCGACGAGGTACGTGAGGAGCAGCGTCACCGCCAGCGCCTCGACGGCCGCCCGGGCGGGCACCCGCAGGGCGAGCAGCAGCAGCACGGCCAGGTGCCCGATGAGTCCGCCCGCGGTCCAGGGCCAGGTGAAGCCGTCCGCGCCACCGGCCTGCAGCTGGCGGCGCACTTCGAGTGCACCGACCACCATGGCCGCGGTCGAGAGCCACCATGCCGGAACGGGCCGCCACAGCGCGAACACCACGGCCGAGCCCTCGGCGAGGCCGATCGCGAAGGCGAGGCTGTTTCCCACCCCGCCGTTGTCCGTCAGCTGCGCCACGACGCCGAGCGTGACCCCGAAGCCGACCAGGCACATCACGCCGTGCGGCAGCCAGCGCAACCAGACGGACGGGGGCAGCGGATCGGGCCGCAGCGTCCACAGGTCGTCGCGCACCACCCGCAGCCAGCGCAGCAGCGGGCCCACGACCACCCGCCGGATCCCCGTTTCCGTCACGGCGACCACCCTAGGCACGACGTACCTCCTTCGCTGCAGCCGGTTCCGTGCGCCGGTGGACCCGGATCACCCGGGACGGCCGGCGCCCGGCCCTGCGCGGCCCCTGCTCCACGGACCGGAAGGCCGCCCAGCAGACCGCGAGGACGAGGGCGAACACCGGCAGCCAGGCCAGCCGGGCGGCCACCCAGCCCAGGCCGTCGGGGACGGTGTGCAGGCCGGGAAGGCGGCCCACGGCGAGACCGGTGGCCGTGGTGGCCATCAGCGCGGTCTGGTGCCACAGGAAGATCGTCATGGCGGAGAGGTTGACCAGCGCCACCGCCGCCCAGGCCGCGGGGCGCCGCATACCGCCGCGCAACCGGTCGCGCAGCAGCAGGGCCAGGCCGCACTGGGCCAGACCGAAGGTGACGGCGGCCAGGGTCGGCGGGTTCAGGTTGGACACCTGGGCGCCCGGCACCCCGACCATCGACGCCGGATACCCCGCCCACCCGACGAGCACCGCGGTCGCCACCGCGCCGCCCCCGAGCAGCACCCACGCCACCCGCCGCCCCTCCAGCTCGCCCCGGGTCCAGGCCGCGCCCAGGGTGTACGGGACGAGCCAGCCGGCCGCCAGGTTCACCCAGCCGAGCCAGTGCGGGCCGCCCAGCCCGAAGCGCACGAGGTCGACGTGCAGGACGACGGCCAGCGGCCACAGCGGGTGGAGCCGCAGCAGCAGCGGGGTCGCGGCCGTCAGGGCGCCGAAGACCAGGAGGAACCACATCGGGGACAGGGCGAGTTTCACCAGGGTGCGGACCGTGTCGTACGGGGCGCCCGTCAGCAGCAGGGCCGTCGCGGCCACCGTCCACAGGGCGAGGACGGCCGCCACGGGCTTGAACAACCGCGACAGACGGCTCGTCAGCCACTGCCGGTACGTGGTCCCGCGGGCGCGTGCCGAGGTGTAGCCGCGGGTCGCCACATGGCCGCCGACCAGGAAGAACACGGCCAGGGTCTGGAAGGCCCAGGAGATCGGGGCCAGCCATGGCATGGAGTGCAGCGGGCTCGCGGTGCGCAGGGTGCCCCCGTCGGCGACCAGGGCGGTCACCAGCCAGTGGCCGAGGACGACGCCGAGGATCGCGAAGGCGCGCAGGGCGTCGACGGCACGGTCCCGCCCGGGGGGTGTCGCCGCGTCGATCCGGTCGGCGGCCCGGCGTATGCCGTCCGCGCCCTGGCGTATGCCGGCGCGTACGCCGCCCCGGCTGGGGTGGGTCTCAGCCACGGGTCACCTCCGCGGTCGCTCCGAGGACGATCCGGGCGAGGTTGGTCAGGGAGACCGAGCCCGGGCTGAAGTAGTCGCTGTGGCCGCCCTTCCCGGCGGCGAAGACTCGGGCGCCGAAGGCCGGGGAGACCGGGTCGGTGCCGAAGCCGACGGTGATGCCGAAGAGGCCGGCCCTGACGTGCGGGACCTCGCCCACCCAGTCGTCCTCGCCCCTGGCCGCCCAGATCCGGGCCGGGGTGTGCAGGGCCGCGGCGGTGCGGGCGCCGGTGCCGGGGCTGCCGAGGAGGGCCAGGTCGTCGATGTCCAGGTGGGCGGCGGCCCTGGCGCAGACCACCGTGCCGTAGGAGTGGCAGACGAGGGAGACGGTGGTGGCGCGGCCGACCACGTCCCGGAGTCCGCCGGTGAACGCCCGCAGCCGGGGCGCCGCCTCGTCGGCCCTGTCCGTGGTCAGGACCGTGGTGCTGACGGTGGCCGGGGTGCGGTAGCCGAGCCAGGCGACCACCGCGGTGCGGGTTCCGGGTGACGCGGTGGCGGTGAGCTGCGAGCGCAGGGCCGCCGCCGTCGCCCGGAAGCGGTCGTAGGTGTCCAGGGAGGTGTCGGAGCCGGGCACCAGGACGGCCACGTGGTCGGCGTGGGCGAGGTCGCCGAGGACCTCTGCCGTCTCTCCCGGGCCCCTGCCGTCGAAGGTGAGCAGGTGGCGGGTGGGGTCGGCCAGCTCCCGGTCCGCAGCGGCGCGGTGGCTGTCACCGTGGGCCGCGGCCCTGCGGGCGGCCTCGGCGGCGTTGGCGCGGTTGGCGGCGTAGATCTCGCCGAGGGTGGCGGCGGTGGGTTTCGGGAGCGCGGCGGGGGGCGGGGACGGGATCTCGGGGCGGACGGCCGCGGAGAGCGGGACCACCACCGCCGCGGTGACGAGGGTGGCGAGAAGGGCCCGGCGCCACCGATGAGAACCCCGGCGGTCGGGATCCCCGCGGCCGGCCGACGCGCCACGCGGCTCCCGATCACCCTGATCGACCCGATCACCCTGATCGACCCGATCGCCCGCCCGGTGCCGCCGCGCGTCCCCGCGGCCCTCCCGTCCGCCCCTCCCCCTGGTCCCCACGGTCCCCGTCCCTTCCCCTCCGCCCGGCCATCGGGCTTGTCTGGAAAGGAAGTTACGGAGCCGCGGCCGTCGTCCGCGTCACGCCAGGGAGCTCTTCGGCGTCGTAGCTCTCAGGTATTACGGGTATCACCGGGAGGGGCCGAAGGAGGCGCCGGAACCGGCCTCACCACGCCAACTGCGCGATCTCCTCCGCCACCACCGCGCTCGCGTCCGCCGCCGGGTCGATCAGGGGGAAGTGGCCGACGTCCTCCAGCAGGGTCAGGCCCACCACCTCGCCCGCCTTCGCCGCCGCGTCCGCGTACGCCTCGGCGACCGCCTCGGGGACGACCGTGTCGGTACGGCCCTGGACGAGGGTGGTGGCGATGCCGGTGGGCAGCAGCAGGGCGGGGTCGGCGTACGGCAGCCGCGCGGTGAACCCCGCGTCCCCGCCAAGGAGTTGACGGAAGGCCCCGTCGCACACGTCCAGCTTGTCGGCGACCGTGAAGTCGGCGATCGGGGCGAGGGCGACGACCCCGCGCAGGGGCGCCGGCCGGTCGATGCGCCACGCGGCGTCGGCCGGCAGGAGGTGCCGGGCCGCGGCCCACAGCGCGAGGTGGCCGCCCGCGGAGTGACCGGTGACCACCATGCGGCGCGGGTCGGCCTGCGGGAGGAACTCCCGCACCAGCGCGGGAAGCGCGTCCATCGCGGCGGCCACGTCGTCGAAGGTCTCGGGCCAGCGCCCGGCCACGGGCCCGGCACCCCGGGCTGCCGCGCCCTGGGCCGGAAGGGACACCCCGCCCCGCCGGTACTCCACATTGGCCACCGCGAACCCGCGCCGGGCCAGGAAGTCCGCGAACGGAGTCACATGCCGCCGGTCGTACGGCGCCCGCCACGCCCCGCCATGCAGGACGACGACCAGCGGCGCGAGCCCGCCCCCGGGGGACACCGACACACGCGGGGCGTAGAAGTCGATCACCTGGTCGGGATCGTCGCCGTACCTCGCGGCGGCGTCGGGGTCGACCGCCGGGTGCGAGAAGGCCGACTCCTCCTCGGCCGCGGCACGGGCTTCCGCCGCGGCACGGGCTTCTGCGGCGGCACGGGCTGCGGCGTCGTCCGGCATGCTCCAACCTCCCAGTCACGAAACGGATCTGACGGACCGTGAAAGCATCCGGGAAGAGAATCCGGCCGTTGGCCGGGACGGTATCAGGCCCATGACGTGCGCGGACACGGGGATGTCACGCTCGGTGAGGGTTAAACGGTTCTGCTGTTTCGTTACGCTGGCCCCCCGTCCGCACCCGTGGACCCCGAGCGCACCGAGGAGTCCGACATGTCCGCCGAGCCCGGCACCGTCCGTCCCGGCGGGCGTACCGCGCGTGTCCGTACGGCCGTGCTGCGGGCGGCCGGGGATGTGCTGGTGGAGCAGGGTTTCGACCGCCTCGATCTCGCCGAGGTCGCCCGGCGCGCGGAGGTCGGCAAGACGACCGTGTACCGGCGCTGGGGGACGGTCACCGCGCTGGTCGCCGACCTGCTCGCCGACATGGCCGAGCAGTCGCTGCCCCGCACCCGCACCGGTTCGGTCCGCGACGACCTGCGGGCCAACGCCCTGCTGGTCCAGCGGACGCTCGCCGACCCCCGGCAGGGCGCGCTGTTCCGCGCGGTCATCGCCGCGGCGGCCTGCGACCCGCGTACCGCCGAGGCGCTGCGGCACTTCTACGCCGTACGCGTCGCCGAGTGGGCCCCGTGCGTGAGCGAGGGCGTCGCGCGCGGGGAGCTGCCGCCGGGGACGGACCCGGCGACGGTCGTACGGGCGGTCTCGGCCCCCCTCTACTACGGCCTGCTCACCACCGGGACCGCCCCCGGCCCCGCCGCCGCCGAACGCGCGGCGGACGCGGCGCTCGCGGCGGCGGAGGCGGGGGTGTACGTCACGCGGGACTGAGGGCGAGGGACGGGTCAGCCGAGCGTCTCCGCCAGCACCCGCGCCGCCCGCTCCACGTCCGCGAAGCCGACGTACAGCGGCGTGAAACCGAACCGCAGCACGTCCGGGTGCCGGAAGTCGCCCACCACGCCCCGCTCGATGAGCCGCTTCATCACCTCGCCCGCGTCCTCGCAGCGCAGCGCGACCTGGCTGCCCCGTTCCGCGTGCGCCGTCGGGGTCACGCACTCGACGCGCCCCTCACCGACGTACGACGAGACGCACTCCAGGAAGAAGTCCGTCAGGGCGAGGGACTTGGCGCGCACCGACTCGACCGTCACGCCCTCCCAGACCTCAAGCGCCGCCTCCAGGGCGAGCATGGAGAGGATGTCGGGTGTGCCGACACGGCCCCTGAGCGCGCCCGGCGCCGGTTCGTAGGACGGCCGCATCCCGAAGGGCTCCGCATGGGAGTTCCAGCCGGGCAGCGGGGAGTCGAAGCGGTCCTGGTGCTCGCGGCGCACATAGAGGTACGCCGGTGAACCGGGGCCGCCGTTCAGGTACTTGTAGGTGCAGCCGACCGCGAGGTCGACGCCGTGCGCGTCGAGACCGACCGGCAGGGCGCCCGCGCTGTGGCACAGGTCCCAGACGGCGATCGCGCCCGCCGCGTGCACGGCGGCCGTGAGAGCGGGCAGGTCGTGCAGGCGCCCGGTGCGGTAGTCGACGTGGTTGAGCAGGACGGCCGCCGTACGGCCGCCCAGCGCGTCCGGCACCTGAGCCGGGGTCACCGCCCGCAGGGTGCAGCCCGTCATCCGGGCCGCGGACTCGGCGATGTACCCGTCCGTGGGGAAGGTGGTCGCGTCGACGACCACCTCGTCACGGCCGGAGCCCGGACCGCCCGCGAGCCGCACGGCCCCCACAAGTGCCTTGAACACGTTGACACTTGTCGAGTCGCCGACCACGATCTGCCCGGCCGCCGCCCCGACCAGCGGGGCGATCAGGTCGCCGATCCGCTCGGGCGCGCTCCACCAGCCGCTCTCCTCCCAGGACCGGATCCGCAAGGACCCCCACTGCCGCCGTACGACGTCCTCGACACGCTCCGGGACGGCGGCCGGGAGGGCACCCAGCGAGTTCCCGTCGAGATACACCACGTCATCGAGCACGAACCGGGAGCGCACGCCCGCGAGTGCATCGCCCGCGTCCAACTCCTGTGCCTTGAAAGCGAGTTCAGACATGGGACCGCGCCGTCCACAGCTCCGGGAACACGTTCTTCTGGGCGCGCTTCTCCAGCCAGGCCACCCCGGCGGAGCCGCCCGTGCCGGCCTTGGAGCCCATCGCGCGGCGGGTGGCGACGAGATGGTCGTTGCGCCAGCGCCACACCAGCTCGGCGACATCGGTCAACGCCTCGCCCAGGCGGGCGAGTTCGTCGTTCTCGGGGCCGGAGTAGAGGGCCGTCCAGGCGGCCTCGACCTCCTCCGACGGCTCGTACCGCTGCGAGACGTCACGGTCCAGGACGGCGGACGGGATCGCGTGCCCGCGCCGCGCAAGCAGCCGCAGCACCTCGTCGTACAGGCTCGGCTCGTGCAGCGCCTTCTCCAGCTCGGCGTGGACGCGGGGCGCGCCCCGGTGCGGGACGAGCATGGAGGCGGACTTGTCGCCGAGCAGGAACTCCATGCGGCGGTACATCGCCGACTGGAAGCCGGAGCCCTCGCCGAGCGCCGAGCGGTAGGAGTTGAACTGCGCGGGCGTGAGCTGGCCGAGCGGCTTCCAGGAGGCGGTCAGCGCCTCCAGCTCACGGACGGATCGTTTCAGCGCGGCAACGGCCGTGGGCACGTCGTCGGAGCGCAGCGCACCCGCCGCGGTCTCCCACTCGTGCACGATGACGGTGAACCACAGCTCCATGACCTGGGTCGTGACCAGGAAGACCATCTCTCCGGGATCGTCGGAGAGGGTGTGCTGGAGGTGGGTGAGCACGTCCGCCTTGACGTAGTCCTCGTACGGCGTCGTGCCTTGGAAGTCGAGATGCGGGGTCTCCGGCTCCTGCGTTTCCTGAGCCTCGTGGGACGACATCGCTGTCTCCTGATGTGTACTCCGGGTAGCGGTCCGCCCTGCCGTTACCGACACGGGGCCCCGGTCCCCGCCGGGCATCCTCTTCCATGGTCCGTGGAAAAGGCAAGGCCCGCCTGGTCACACAGGCGGGCCCGGAAAGCGGTGACGGATCGGCCCGGGCTCAGCCCAGCGTCTCGGCCGCCGTCAGCGAGGAGTCCTTCAGGAACTGCGTGCAGCGCTCGTACTCCGCCTGCTCGCCGATGGCTCCGGCGGCGCGGGCGAGGCCGTGCAGGGCGCGCAGGAAGCCGCGGTTCGGCTCGTGCTCCCACGGGACCGGCCCGTGGCCCTTCCAGCCGTTGCGGCGCAGCGAGTCCAGGCCGCGGTGGTAGCCGGTACGGGCATAGGCGTACGACTCCACGACGCTGCCCCGCTCGAACGCCTCGTCGGCCAGCTGGGCCCAGGCCAGCGAGGAGGTCGGGTACTTCGCGGCGACATCCGCCGGCGCGGTGCCGTTCGCCAGGAGCTCGCGGGGCTCCGGGTCATCGGGGAGGTGGGTCGGGGGCGGGCCCCCGAGAAGGTTCTCGTGAATCGACATGGGTCCAGTCTCCCTCGCGGAGGGCCGTGTTTCGTCTGCGGGTGCGTTGTGGCCGGTCGCGCAGTTCCCCGCGCCCCTGAGTGGGTGCGGTCGCGGAGGCCGGTAGGGCTTTCAGGGGAGCGATCAGCCCCCACCCGGCCCGCAGACGCCCTACGACAGCCGCCCCCTGGCCCGCTCCCCCTCCAGTGGCGGCGACAGCACGGCCCCGTACGTACGGCACTCCGGCCTCCGGCACCCCGGCGGCAGCGACCGTACCGTCGAGAAGGCCACGGCGGACCCCACCACCAGCACCCCCGCGCACACCGTCATCGCCCGCCCGAAGGCGTCGTCGAAGGCCCCCGGGGACCGGTAGGCCTCCTCCCCCATCCCGGTGACCAGCGGCAACGCCGCCACCGCGATCAGGCCCGCCACCCGCGCCGCCGCGTTGTTGATCCCGCTCGCCAGACCGGCCCGAGAGGCGTCCACCGAGCCCAGCACGGTCGCCGTCAGCGGGGCGACCAGCGTGACCATGCCGGTGCCCAGGACCAGCAGCGCGGGCAGGACGTCGGCCAGGTACGAGGCGTCCGGGCCGACCCGCAGCATCAGCAGCATCCCCGCCGCGCACAGCAGCGGGCCGACGGTGAGCGGGATGCGCGGCCCGATGCGGTCGGCCAGGGCGCCCGAGCGGGCGGAGAACAGCAGCATCAGGGCGGTCGTCGGCAGCAGGGCCGTACCCGCCTGGAGGGCCGACCAGCCGACCACCACCTGGAGCTGGAGCGCGGCCAGGAAGAAGAACCCGCCGAAGGCCGCGTACACGCACAGGGTCACCAGGTTGACCGCGGTGAACTGCCGGGACGCGAAGATCCCGAGCGGCATCATCGGGTCGGGACGGCGCTTCTCGACGGCGACGAAGGCCACCCCGGCGGCCACACCCGCGAGCGCCGCGACGACGACCACCGGGGACCCGGAACGCGCCTCGATCAGCGCGTACGTCACCAGCGCGAGCGCCACCGCGCCGAGGACCGCGCCCAGGACGTCGAAGCGACCGTGGTCACCGCGCCCGTCCGCGGACTCCGGCACATGCCGTACGGCGATCGGCGCGCACAGCAGCGCCAGCGGGACGTTGAGCAGGAACACCCAGCGCCAGCCCGGCCCGTCCACCAGCCAGCCGCCCACGAAGGGGCCGACGGCCGCCCCGATGCCGCCGAACCCGGACCACAGGCCGACGGCCCGGCCCCGGTCGTCGGGGTGGAAGGAGGCCTGGATGAGGGCCAGGGAACCCGGTGTGAGCAGCGCGCCGCCCACTCCCTGCAGGGCCCGGGCCGCGACCAGGACACCGGCGTTCGGCGCGAGCCCGCACAGCAGCGAGGCCGCCGCGAACCACACGACACCCACCACGAAGACCTTGCGGCGGCCGTACCGGTCCCCGAGGGAGCCGCCGAGCAGGATCAGCCCGGCCAGCGTCAGCATGTACGCGTTGACCGTCCACTGGAGGGCGGCGAGGTCGGCGTCCAGGTCGCGGCCGATGCGCGGCAGGGCGACGTTGACGACGGTCGAGTCCAGCAGCGCCATGCTGGAGCCGAGAACGGTGGTGAGCAGGATCCACTTGCCTTGCGGCGAGGCCAGCCGGACGTCGGGCATGACCCCAGGTATACAGCGAGCCCGGTGCCGTGGCACCGGGCTCGCGGAAAACGCGGGAACTACTTGATCTTCGTGCCAGCCGAGCGCAGGTTCTGCGTGGCCTCGACGACGCGGGCGGCCATGGAGGCCTCCGCGAGCTTGCCCCAGGTGCGCGGGTCGTAGGTCTTCTTGGAGCCGACCTCGCCGTCGACCTTCAGGACGCCGTCGTAGTTGCGGAACATGTGGTCGGCGACCGGACGCGTGAAGGCGTACTGCGTGTCGGTGTCGATGTTCATCTTGACCACGCCGTTCTCCAGCGCGGTGCGGATCTCCTCCTCCGTGGAGCCGGAGCCGCCGTGGAAGACGAAGTCGAAGGGCTGGGACCCGGCCGGCTTGCCGAACTTGGCGGCCACGCCGTCGTTCAGCTCCTTCAGCAGGTCGGGGCGCAGGACGACGTTGCCCGGCTTGTACACGCCGTGGACGTTGCCGAAGGAGGCGGCCAGCAGGTAGCGGCCCCGCTCGCCCAGGCCCAGCGCCTCGGCCGTACGGATGGCGTCGTCGACCGTCGTGTAGAGGGAGTCGTTGATCTCGTGCGAGACACCGTCCTCCTCGCCGCCGGTCGGGGTGATCTCGACCTCAAGGATGATCTTGGCGGCGCGGGCGCGCTCCAGGAGCTCCTGGGCGATGGAGAGGTTGTCGGCGAGGGTCTCCGCCGAGCCGTCCCACATGTGGGACTGGAACAGCGGGTTGCCGCCGGCCTTGACCCGCTCCTCGGACACGGCGATCAGCGGGCGTACGTACCCGTCGAGCTTGTCCTTGGGGCAGTGGTCGGTGTGCAGGGCGACGGTGACCGGGTACTTCTCGGCGACGATGTGCGCGAACTCGGCGAGGGCCACGGAACCCGTGACCATCTCCTTGCTGTACTGACCGCCCAGGAACTCGGCACCACCGGTCGAGATCTGGATGATGCCGTCGCTCTCGGCCTCCGCGAAGCCGCGCAGCGCAGCGTGCAGGGTCTGGGTCGAGGTCACGTTGATGGCCGGGTAGGCGAACTTGCCTGCCTTCGCCCGGTCGAGCATCTCGTTGTAGACCTCGGGGGTTGCGATCGGCATGTGTCCGCTCCTTGTATCTGCGGGTTGGCGTACTGCGTGCTTACGGCCCTGACCTAGACCTTGTGTGGGGGTTCGACGTCATCGTCGGCCCCATCTTTCCAGACTCGGCCGGATGGTCCATCCCCTGGTCAGTCCAGTCCCAGCTCGTCCTTCGAGTAGGCGAAGCGGTACGGCACGCCCGCGCCCTGTTCGATCTTCTCGGCGGCGCCCGTCGCCCGGTCGACGATCGTGGCGACGGCGACGACCTCGGCGCCCGCCTCGCGCACCGCCTCGACCGCGGCGAGCGGGGAGCCGCCGGTGGTGGAGGTGTCCTCGACGACCAGCACCCGGCGGCCGGCGATCTCGGGACCCTCGACGCGCCGCTGCAGGCCGTGCGCCTTCGCGGCCTTGCGTACGACGAAGGCGTCCAGGCGCTTCCCGCGCGCGGCGGCCGCGTGCAGCATGGCCCCGGCGACCGGGTCGGCACCCATGGTCAGGCCGCCGACCGCGTCGAACTCCAGGTCCGCGGTCAGGTCCAGGAGCACCTGCCCGACCAGCGGGGCGGCCTCGCCGTCGAGAGTGACGCGGCGCAGGTCGACGTAGTAGTCGGCCTCCAGCCCCGAGGAGAGGGTCACCTTGCCGTGCACCACGGCCTTGTCCTTGATCTGCTGCAGCAGCTCGCCACGTACGTCCGTCATGCCTGTCAGCTTAGAGGCGGCGCCAGCTCCAGGTCGTCGAGGCCTCCAGCGGCTCCAGGGGGGTGACCAGGCGCGGCAGGGTGTTGAGGCCGTTGGGCGGCCCGGTCTGCGGCTCCACGCAGACGGCGGCCTCCTGCTCGTCGTAGACCACGACCCATTCCTCGCGGCTGGCGACCTTGAGCTCCAGCCGCCCGGGCCAGGTGAGGGTGACGTCGACGCCGCCGGGCATGCCGAAGCAGTCGTCCCAGGGGCCCGGCTTCGGCTCGACGCGGTTGCCGGTGGGCAGGTGGTCGTCGCCGCGCTCCTCCTGCCAGGCGGCGGTGAAGTCGAGCCGGACGGGCTCGCCGCCGTCGAGGGTGCGGTTGAACCAGGGGTGCCAGCCGATCTGGGCCGGGAAGGAGGAGTCGTACGTCTCCACGGACATGGTGAGCGTCAGGGCGTCCGGGGTGAGCGTGGCGACCTGGGTGATGCGCCCGGGGTAGGGCCAGGGCTCGACGAGGTCGTAGGTGAGGACCGCTTCCCCGGCGCTCGTGCGGGCGATGCTCCAGGCGCCGTCGCGGGCGGTGCCGTGGATGGCGTGCGGCGGGGAGTTGAGCGGCATCCGGTGGACCTCGGCGCCGTCGCGGAACCGTCCGTCCCGGATGCGGCCGCACCAGGGGACCATCGGGAAGCAGCCGAAACGGTCGCCCTGGCGCAGGAGTTGGGCGCCCGCGACCCGAAGTCCCCCGACCCGTCCGCCGTTTGCCGGCTGCAAGGTCACTTCCGCGTCGCCCGCGGTCAGCGTGATGTCTTCTTGGCTCACGGGAGGACCCTACTCAACGGCGCCTCAACGGCGTTTCCGCAGTGCCCTTCCCACCACGATCGCCGATGCCAGGACCACTGCGGCCGCCGGCGCCGCCCAGCGCAGGGTCGCGCGCGAGGCCACCGTCTGGGGTGCGGGGACGGGGGCGTAGCGGCCTCTCGGGGGCGCGTGGTCGACCTCCTCCGCGCTGCGGCCGATCATCGTGCGGCGGGCGTGGGCCGCCTCGGCCGGCGGACCGGAGGGTTCCGTGAAGTCCTCGACGAGGGGTACCGGCGGCTCCTCGGAAGCCTCCACGGCCTCCGGCGTCTCCGGCCGCTCCGGCTCTGCCCGCTGTTCCCGCTCTGCCTGCTGTTCCCGCTCTTCCCGCTGCTCCGGCTCCTCCTGCTGCTCCTGCTGCTCCGGTTCCTCGCGCGCCTCGCCCAGCGCCTCCGCGAAACGGTTCAGCAGGCGTACGACCGCGGAGCCCACCGCGTCCTGGGGGAGCTCCGTGACGCGGCCGTCGGCCGTGGCCGTGCCGTCGAAGATCACGGTCGTGCCGTCGTCCGCGGCGCGCAGCCGGAGGGTGAGGGCGAGCTTGACCGAACCGGTGCCGCGGGTCTCGGTGGCGTCGCCCTCGACGGCGTAGGAACCGTCCTCCCGGGCGGAGACGCGGACCGCTCCCCGGTAGGTGATGGAGTGGCTGCCGACCCGCACCTTCAGGCGCCCGGCGACGGGGTCCGCACCGGCGTCCTGCTGGAGCCCGGGAACCGCCCGGGCCACCCTGACGGGATCCCCCAGGGTCTCCCTCAGCCGCTCGACCGGAACCGGAACGAACACCTCATGCTCCATGGTTGCCGAGCCTACCCAGGGCCGGCGGTCATGCACCCCGGTTGGTGGAAAGTGACCGCGCACTTCCGCCCGGGGGCGCGGATCAGTAGCGCGGATGCACCAACGTCGAGGCCGCCAGACCCCCGATCCGGGTCGTCTCCGCCGCCCGCTGCTCCGCCCGCAGGGACCGCTGGGTCAAGGTCGCCGGCCTCGGCCCCCGGGGGTCCAGGCCGAGCACCGGGCGGGCTGTCCGCGAGGCCAGCACGAAGCCCCAGTCGCGGGGGGCGCGGGAGGCTCCGGCGGTGCGCCCGGGACCGTCGGCGGAGCCGGAGCCGCGGCCCTCGACGCGGTAGGGCGTGGTGCGCAGGCCCGCCGCGCGCAGCGTCGCCTCCACCGTCCAGAAGACATGAGGGCGGGCGGAGACCGGCCCCGCGTGCACGACGAGACGGCCGCCGGGGGCCAGGTCACGGCGGACGAGGCCGTAGAACTCCTCCGAGTACAGCTTGGTGCTCGCGGTGATGCCGGGAGCGGGCAGGTCGGCGATCACCACGTCGTACGACGGCACGGGCGCCGGCCCGCGCAGTCGGCGGAACGGGTCCGCCGTACTGACGTGGACGCGCGCGTCGCCGTAGGCGTGGTCGTTGAGCCGGGAGAGCGCCGGGTCCCGGCGGGCCAGGTCGACCACCGCGGAATCGAGGGCCACGACGTCGACCCGCCGGACACCGGGGTGCCTGAGCACCTCGCGGACGGCGAGTCCGTCGCCGCCGCCGAGGACGAGCACGCGCGCGTGCGGGCCGTCCATCGCGGGGTGGACGAGGGCCTCGTGGTAGCGGTCCTCGTCGCGGCCGCTGACCCTGAGGCGACCGTCGACGTAGAGGTCGAGGGGCCGGCCGTCGGTGCCGCCGGTGAGGGCGATCTCCCGGGCGCCGGTCTGCAGGGCGACTCGCACGTCCTTGCCGTAGACCGCCTCCCGCGCGGCCCGCTCGAAGTCGTCGACGAGAACGGTGGCGGTGGCCAGGACGCCGAGCACGGCGAGATTGGCGACCAGCAGCAGCCAGCGGGCCCGGTGGGTCAGATCGCGGCGGAACAGACCGAGGACCAGGGCGCCGCCCGCGATCGCGTTGACCGCGCCGGTGAGCATCGCGCCGGTCAACTGGCCCAGCAGCGGGAGCAGCAGGAACGGGAAGGCCAGGCCGCCGACCAGTGCGCCGACGTAGTCCGCGGCGAACAGGTCGGCCACCGCGCCGCCCGCGTCCTGGCGGCGGATGCGCTGGATCAGATCCATCAGCAGGGGGACCTCGGCGCCGATCAGCAGACCGATGGCGAGGGAGAAGGCGACCAGGAGCCAGCGCGGTCCGCTCGCCCACACCCCGCCCCAGCCACCGGTCCACGCGAACACGGCGTACAGCGCCATCGCGCTGCACCCGCCGACCAGCGCGAGCAGCGCCTCCAGGGCGCCGAAGGCCACGGCCGCGTGCCGGCGCAGCCGCTTGGCGGCCAGCGAGCCGATGCCCATCGCGAAGACCATGACGGACAGCACCACGGAGGCCTGGGTGACCGAGTCGCCGGTCAGGTACGAGGCGAGGGCGACCAGTTCGAGTTCGTACACCAGTCCGCAGGCCGCGCAGACGAAGACACAGGCGAGGACGAGGAACCGGCCCGTGTCGGGGCGGACGGGCAGCCGCGCGGGCCCGGCCCAGGGCGGCGGAGCGCCGGGCGGGGCGGGGGCGTGCGGCTCGATCACGGTGCGACGTTACGTCACGGCTGTGGCACGCTTCGTCACCCACACGTGTGGAACTGGGAGTGAACCGGGAGAACAGGGGTTTGTGCGACTCGCCCCGCGGTCCCCACCGGGACCCGGACCCCGACGCGCGTCCGCGTGGCCACCAACTGCCCGTCCTGCGGATACGCGTGCCAGGTCCGCCAGTGCACCTGCCCCTCGTACCGCTGCGCCAGCAGCGCCGTGAACGCGTGCGGGCTGCCGGGAAAGACGCCGGCGAGGCCGTGCGGATGGTCGGACACCAGCGCTAGCAACTCCTGTGCCCGACCAGCGAACTGACCCGGCGACAGCGCCTCGACGCGGGCGGCGAACTCGTACTCCCAGTCCCCCACCCGCTTGGCCACGCCCAGCGGCAGCGGCGTACTGCTGCCGGAGATGCACGCCACCGTCTCCGAACAGGTGCCCCGGTCCTCCTCCAGAAGCACTTGGTGGGACGCGCCGAGGAGTCTCAACTGAAGCTTCGCCCCGGCGATTTCGAGGTCGAGCGTGGCGAGGGCGGGCAGCGGCTCGCGCCCCAGGGCCCAGGCGAGGTCGGCCGCGCGCGTGTCGGTGTACGAGGTGTTCAGGGTCGTGAGCATGGATCGGCTCCGCTAGCACGCAAAGAAAGGGTGGTGTGGGGTTCCGGCGCACCCGGGCGACTGTGGGGGGGGATCGGCCCGGTCAGCCCAGTCGGGAGGTCAGGACGTGTCCGCAGGACGTCCGAGGGGCTGCGTTGGTGAGTTAGAGGGAATCATGAACGGTGATGCCGTCACAGCGTTTTTACCCAACTTCGTGGGGTTTCCATCCCTGCGTGGGCTCCCCAGCTCATCTGTTCAACCACGGCGCACGCCACGGCGGCCGTGGTGTGCGCCGGAGCACCGGAGTGAAGATGCGACAAGCGGGGGCGTGCGGCCCGACCCAGGTCCGGCCGCACGCCCCCGCTCTCCCCGCTCCCCCGTGCTGGATGCGGTTCCCCCTGCCGGAGCTCAGCTGCCCCGTGTCAGCTGCCTCCCCCGCATCCGCCCCCGCCGCCGCAGGACGACCCGCCACCACAGGACGACCCACCACCGCAGGAGTGCCCACCACCGCACGAGTGACCGCCGGAGTGTCCCCCCGAGTGACCGCCGGAGTGACTGCCGGAGTCGCCGCTCGACGAACCGCACGCCGAGCCGGCGCCGGTCGCACCGCCGGCCCACCAGCTGTCCCGGCGCCCCCGGTGCCGGTCGACGCGGACCGGCTTGCCCAGGCTGACCCGCTGCTTCCTGTTCGCGGCGGACACGAGAGCCCCGACGAACAGGACTGCCAACACCGCCAGGATGATGCCGATGACCATGGCTCACCCTCCTTCCGTTACCCCCCGAAGCGACCCCCCGTGGGCGCCTCGCCGGTTGCGTGAGCTGGAGATGCCCTTCTGGGTCATGGGTCAAAGCAGAGTTGAGGAACTTCAGAGGCTTCTCTACGGGCAACGGCCCCTGACCTGCACATAAGGGCAGTTCAGGGGCCGTCCGTGGGTCGCTGGGCCGTCTGTGGGCCGTGATCTTCCTGAGAGTCGCGCTGGAACACCTTGTCGATGGCCAAGCGAGCACGCTTCCGGCTGTCGGGCATCAAGTGCGCGTACACCCGCAGCGTCAGCCCCGGGTCGGCATGCCCCATGTACTCGCTGACAGCCTTGATGTTCTCACCCGCGTCCAGCAACGCGGATGCGTAGAAGTGCCGTAGGGCGTGCATGCCGTGCTCGCGCGCTGAGTCGTACTTGCCGTCATCGTCTGCGTCCGGGATGAGTCCAGCGACCGCGAGAGCAGGCTTCCACTCCTTGCCGTTGAAGTTGCTGCGCCAGACCATGCCCCCTTGCTCCGCTGTGAAGATCAGACGAGCGGACACCTTCGGGCCCTCCGGTACGTCCCACGGCAACGTGATCTCTACGGGCTTGAAGGCGTCCATGTGCGCCCGGAGGGCTTCCGCCACGGAGTCGGGCAGGGGCACGTCCCGTTTCTTGCCTCCCTTGGGGAGGGCGAACACTGGGTGCCCTTCCACGTGCTTGATCTGCCGGACCACGTGAAGCGTGCGGCCGTCGGTGTCGATGACGTCCTCAGCGAGCCCGAACACCTCGCCCTGGCGCAGGCCACAACCGGCCCCGACGTTGACCATCGCTCGGTACCGATCCAGAAGGGCCGCGCGGACGGCGAACACCTGGTCGGGCACCCACGGGATGACGGGGTGCGGGTCAGGCTTGGGGCGCCGAACGGTTCGGGCACCGCACGGATTGCGGGACAACAGCGTGTCGTCGACAGCGGCAGACAGGACCGCTTGGACGTCCGCAAAGATGTTCCGGGCGTAGGAGGCGCTGACGCCGGGCTTCGCTTCCAGGGCCGCGACAAGCTCCCGGATGTGCTCGGGCCGGAACGTCCCGATCGGCCGGGAACCGAGAACCGGATAGACATGCAGCCGAAGGCGCCGGCCGAGTTCCTTCCGCGTCATCGGACTCGAAGTCCTGGTGTCCAACCACTTCTCGGCGTACTGCCGGAACGTGATCTGCATCGACTTGGGGTCGGTGTACTGACCGCGCGTCATGTCCGTCTCGATGGCACTGAGCCACTTCTCAGCAAGTCGCTTCTGACGGTCGGGGAAGCTCTTGGACTTCTCGGTGCCGTCGGGGCCGACGTACCGGGCCCGGTAACGGAGTCCAGTGCCGTATCGGTCGCTCTTGACGCGGACGGTCTTGCCGGCGGCGTTGGTCTCGGTCTTGAACCAGCGGTCTTGGATATGGCCTGCCATGTGGGGCGCGGTCCCTTCTAGGCATGGGGCGGGGAGGGCCACGGCGTGGCCCTCCCCGGGGTGTTGAGTGATGCGCGGTGCGACAGGCTCAGGCCGCGTCTTCGAGGGCCGTGCGTTCGGCCTCCCACGCCCTGACCGCGGCGGGGTTGAAGCGGAGGTAGCGCCCGACGCGGAAGCCGGGCGGGCCGATGCGCTTGCGACGCCACTGGTAGACGGTCTCGACGCTGGGGAGGCTGAACATGGTGACCAGGTCTTCGGGGGTCAGGTATCGGTCCGGGACGCCGCCGCGCAGGAGAGCGAGCAGGGCGTCAAGCAGGTCTGTCGGGTCTTCGGTGGCCATGTGTTCGGTGACTCCTCGGGTCCGTGGCGAGGTCGGTGAGGTGTCCTGCGGTGGTTCGGCTCAGGCGGCGCCAGGAGCCCGCACCTGTCCGAGGTGTGGATTTCTGCGTCATTGCGTCGCTAGCGTCATTCAGGCCTCTGACCTGTGGGTTTAGGTGACGCTGGGGGCGAGGCCTGCGTCATGGATGCGTCATGCGCAGCGTCATCCGTGACGTTGCCCGTGACGCAGATGACGCAGGATGACGCGGGCGCGGCCGTCTGCGTCATGCCGGTAGCCGCAGGTCAGGTCCCGTTTTCCGGCCCGCGTGACGCAGATGACGCAGCGTCTTCCCTCTTAGGACAAAGAAGGGGGTGTCTGTCGTAGTGCGGTACCGCTCAGAGAGCGAAGAAGGAGCCGCTGCGCGGCACGTCCTTGGGGCGGCGCGAGCGCCGAACAGCAAGAGGAGCACCCCCGGGCTGGGCGGGGTGGTGCTCCTCTTGCTTGTCCGCGTGAGCGCGGGTCAGGGCATCCGCTGCTGCTCGTGCGGGGGCGCCGGGGCGGGGCGGGTCATTTCCAGGTAGCGGCCCTGACTGGTGCGGCCGGAGTCGATGAGCACGCCCCGTGCGGCGAGGGTGGGCTGTAGGCGCTTGAGACGGTCGGAGAGCACCTTGCCCGTGGTCGGCCACCCCTTGGGCAGCGGACGGCAGTCATCGCCGCTGTAGAGGCGCCCGAGGCAGGACAGCCACTCGGTAGACGTCATCCGCTGCGCCGTGCCCGGCTCGATGGTCTCGGCGTGCCGGAGGACGGTCTGTGCCAACAGGTCGCCCTCGATGACGTCGTCGTTGAGGTCGTCGAGCCGGGCCCGGTACGCGGCCAGTGCCCCGAGCCCGGTTGCCGCGTCGAACTGCGCGCACAGGTGCGCGAAGTCGGCCATGCGCAGGTCGGTGGGAGTCTCCGCCTCCGCTGCACGAACCCTGACCGTGAGATCGAGCAGGGAGCCGAGCACGACGGGCAGAACTTCCTTGTACTCCGCCCACAGTTCCGCCTCGGTCCGTCGCACGCCGGGCCGCTCCAAGCGCAGCGGGAGGAGCCGTTCGGCGAGGTCGGGGCGGATGACTCCGACGTCGATCCCGGTGAGCAGCAGCGGGCGGCGGTAGCCAACGCGGAAGACGTCCCCGTCGGTGAACAGGGCCCGCTTGACGCTCTCGGCTCCGGTGACGATGCAGCACATCGCATCCGAGAGGTCCGGTGACATGTGCGAGAGGTTGTCCAGCGCCGTGACCCAACCGGCCGCCACGGCCGCGATCAGGTTCTCCTCATCCTTCGGGGCCCGGCGCAGGTCACCGCTCATGCCCTCGATGATCCGGACCAGCATCCGCCCGCCCGTCGACTTCCCCGCGCCCTGGGGGCCGGTGAGGAATGGGGCCGGGACCGGGACGGACGGACCGAGACAGCCGATCAGCCACGCGATGGCCAGGCACTCGTTCTCCGCGCCGGCGAAGTTGCACAGCCGCATCAGCAGATCGATGCCCTTGCCGTTGGTGTCTTTGACGGGCAGAGGGAGTTCCCCGGTGAGCTGGGTGCGCCGCCAGCACACTTCCTGCGGGTCGGGCGTGAGGATGTCCCATCCGGTGGGGTGGATGCGCACGGACTGCCCGTCATCGCGTCCCAGGTCCAGCCACGTTGCTCCGTCGAATCCGGGGGCGACACGGATGTGCACGGGCTGCACGTCCTCGGACAGCGCGAGCGCCTCGATCAGGTCCAACGCCTCTTTCAGGGCCGACCCGTTGAACGCGCCGCGTCCGTCGCGGTAGAGGCCGACCATGAGTTCCTGACGGTGGCTTCCGGTGGTGCCCTGGGAGCGGATCGGGCGGGCGATGGGCTGTCCGTTGCGCTGCGCGTACACGGTCCCGTCCGGGGTGCGGAAGTACCGGAAATGGGCCTGCGCGTAGTCGGTGATGATCTGGCGGGCGGGGTTCTTCTCGTCGTCTGCCATGGTCACAGTCCCAACGTGGTGAGGGCGTTCGTCCACGCCTCCGTGCAGTGCCGGGGCGTCTCGCCCTTGGCCTGCGCGGCGGTGAACAGCCTGGCGACATGCGTGTCCGTGAGGCAGCCGCACCGACCGTGCGTGGCCAACACGGCGAGGAACGTCCGGTAGACGGTGGCGTGCACCGCTTCCCGGGCCCTGGTGATCTGCTGCTCCGCCATGGCGATCCCACGGTCCAAAAACACGGGCGAGCGGTGGCGGCACTCCCCGTTTTGCCCTCCCCTGGGTGCTGAGGGGGTTTGTGGCGCCCTGTGGGCAGTGGACGGCTCCTTTATTACTGCCAGCGCGCGCACAGCGTCCGGGAGAGGGGCCGTGACGCCTACGCCCGGACCGAGCCAACGGGCATATTGCATAAGGGACTTGATGTCAACGCCCGGTCGTATCGCGTTCGACGACGCCATGGTGCCCCGGTAGATCCAGTGTTCGCCCCGGGTGGTGGTCACGGTCCGGGTGGCGGGCAGGGTCTCACGGGCCCATGCGATGGCGTCCGCGTTGTCGAGGTCGACCACGGTCACGCCAGCACCGCCGGGGTGATAGGCGACCGCCGCCGCCTCCCGCCACGCACGCGCCCATGCCGGGGAGTTGAGGACGTGGGGGTCGGTGCTGGCGGCGGCCCAGCCGTGGCACGGCTGCGGGCATGCGCAGGGGCCCGGGTTCTTCATGTTCGGCCGACCGCCGCACGCGTTCCGCGCGCAGGCCGGGCAGTTGCCGAACGGCAGCTTTCCCGCACGCAGCGGGAGGGCCGGGATGCCGGATGCTGCGAGGTCCAGCGCGGTACGCAGGTACTCGCTCATGCCGCCACCGCTCCGGCCAGCAGGCTGTAGCGGGCGTGGATGCCTGCCCAGTGGGCGTAAGCGGGCGGGATGCACTCGCGGATGCCGTCGCGGTTCATCCACGGCACGCCCATGACGCGGCGGGCGAGGTCGACGCCAGAGAAGTTGCCGACGAACTGGCCGTAGTGGCCGGGCGGGACGGGCCGTCCCATCTTCGCCTGCGGGGCGGTGTGTGCGGGGTGCCAGGGCTGCAGAAGCGTGAAGCCGCCCCCAGTCTCGAAGTACCGGTGCCGGTACGTCTGGACACCGAACATGGGCCCGCACAGCATCACCGGAGCGTACAGCTTGGGCAGCGCGCCCTTGACGTTCTCCATCACCCACGGCCGCCCGGTGGCCTCCAGCGCCGCGCGGGTGGGGGCGATCAGGTCGGGGTGGGCGTTGTTCTGGATGCGCTGGCACTCGCTGTCGTGCTGGCACGGTGGCGAGGCATGGATGAAGTCGAACTCTGGGCCGTGTTCGAGGACGAACGCGATCGCGTCCGCCTGCACGAACCGGAAGGGGTAGCGGGGCTGCGGGTTGATGTCGACGCCGGTCACGTCGAACCCGGCGTCGGCGTAGCCCTTGGCCGCGCCGCCCTGGCAGCAGTACAGGTCCAGCAGCGTCGGCCGGCGGCCGCGTACTCGCCGGATGTCGGTGGGTTGCGTCATCCTGGATGTCTCCAGTTCCTTGATGGGTGACTGGCGAGCAAGGGCGACCCCGATTCATTGGCGTGAGGGGGTCGCCCTTGGCGTAGCTAGAAGGGCGGTTCCGTGGTCCACGGGTCGGCGTGACGGGTGCGTCGGCGCATCCACCGGGGCCGGTGCGGCAGGGGTAGCAGGGTCCAGCGGCGGTTCTCGTTCCAGCACCAGCAGGGGTCCCAGTCGCTTCCGGCGTACTCGCCCGTGTCGTAGTCGCCGTACGGGTACTCCGTACCGCCGTCGCCCTCGCAGACGGGGCAGTCGGGATCGGGGGTGTCGGTCAGGACCAGGGCCCTGCGGTGCCAGTGCGCGACCTGAATGCGCAGGCGCGGCAAGGTGAGGGGCCTCATGTGGGGGTTCCTTCCTCAGCGGCGGTGGTCGTTGTGGGTGCGCGCGAAGAGCCCGCGCGTGTGGGTGGTGGTGTGTTCTTGCCTGACCGACCCGCTGTAGTGGTGATGGTGCTCATCCGGGGCGGCCTCACCGATCCGCCGGAAGAGGCGGGCGAGGGCGAGCACGGGCACGGCGACGGCGGCCGGCGCGGCGCAGATCATCCCGATGACCGTCGGGTCGGCCTGCCGTGAAGCGACGAGCACCCCGATCGCGATCAGGCCGGGCGGGACGGTGGCCAGCCCGGCGGTGAGCATAAGGCGGGAGGCGTCCACGGCCCGCTGGGACATCGGCGGCACCCCCGGCTGCACGACCGGCGGCATGTCCCCGTGCGCGGGCAGCGGACTCGTGTCGCGGTAAGAGGTGGGGACGGCGGGGGCGGGACGGTAGGCGTCGGCGATGATGCGCGCGGCCTCACTGGCAGCCTGGTCGTCGGTGAGCGGGACGCCGGACCGGGCCGGGACAGGGCTGGACTCGTTCACTGAGGTCTCCGTTTCAGTTGCCCAGGGCGGACAGGGCGTCGGCGGTCGCCTTGACGACGCTGACGATCGGGTCGTACGCGCCGGTCCCGGCGGTGAAGAACCCGAACAGGAACAGGACCATCGCTGCGCCGCCGCCGGCGGACTTGGTCTTTACGGCGAGGACGGACGCGGCGCCGAACAGCAGCACGGCGGAGATGTTGAAAATCACGGGATGCCTTCCGGCCGGACGGTCAGGGGGTGTTGGTGCCGGCGCGGTAGATGCGGGCCCAGCGGTTGTAGAGCCAGCGGCCGGCGCGGATGCGCTTGCCGGTGGCCTTGCAGCGGCGGCAGTCCTTGCCGCGCTTGAGCCGTCCCTTGCGGTCGGTCTTCAGCGCGTGGCCCATGCCACGGCACTTGCGGCAGTCGCCGAACGGCGAGGCCGCACACAGCCCGCCGTAACCGAGCGTGACTATGAGCAGGCAGGCGATAGCAGCGAGGATGGGGGTCATCAGGGGCCCTCCGGGCGGGTTTTCAGGGGTTTCCGCAGGTGGGGTGCTATCCGCTAGAACGCAGATGGGGTGCTGTTTAGGGTGCTAGCGGAGGTGCTACCGGTAGCAGGTGCCCCTGCTACCGGTAGCACCTTGCCGGGCCTAGGCGGCGCCCGGCTTTTCGTTACGCTCCGCAATCGACTTGAGGACGTCGGCGCGGACGATGCCGCGCCGGGTGGTGCGGGCGCCGTCCTCCGTCGTGCCGGCCACGTCGCGGGTCTTGATGCCGTGCGGCTTCAGCGCGGAGGTGACGTTCTCGCCCTTCCACCCGCCGTAGACCTCGGGGCGCAGTTCGGCGAGGCGGGCGGCGATCCGCTCGTTCCACACCCGCTCCTCCGCCTCCGGCACCACCGCGGCCACGTCGGCGAGCAGGTCATAGGCGGGGCCGGTGACATGCTCGGGGGCCTCCCCGAGGGCGTAGCCGGACAGGAGTCCGGCCTTCTCGCGCACGGTGCGGGCCCGGGCGGCGACGCGTTCGGCCATCGGCGCGTCCAGGAACGTGCTGGAGACGATCCGGGCGTCCGAGCCCTCACCCACGAAATAGTGCAGGCCCTTATCCCCCCAGGCGAACATGGTCGCCCGCACCCCGCGCTTGTAGGAGGACGTGCCCAGCACCATGTCGTTCTCGGTCTGGCCCATGACCTTCAGGCAGAACCGGGTGCTGGCATTCGCGGAGATGCCGGTGGGCAGCGACTTGGCGTCGGGCCGCTGGGTGGCCAGCAGCAGCACGATCCCGGTAGCGGGGCCGCGCTTGACCAGGTCGGTGGCGATCTCCTCGAACTCCTTGCCGTGCTCGGAGTGCTCGAACAGCACCTGGCACTCATCCACCCCGATCACGATCGGGTGCAACCCCAGCGAGCGCTTGTCCGCGAGAGCGCTGGTCACCTTGGACTCGGGGCAGATGTCCCGGGGCAGCGAGCGGATCACCTTGGTACGGCGCCGCAACTCCTCACGCAGGGCGCGGAAGTCGTTCAGCACGTACAGGATCGTCTCGATTTCCTCGCCGACGCCGTGCCGGTGCGAGACCGCTTCGCCGACCGTGTCGAGGTCGCCGGTGCCCTTCATGTCGTAGGTGTGCAGCTCCGCCCGCGGATCGAGCGCGGCGATCAGCATCAGCAGGCGCAGGAGGAAGGTTTTGCCCATGCGGGGGATCGCGCCGATGATCCCGGCGATGAACATGAGCGTGACCTCAACCCAGCGTCCACGCTGGTCCGTGCCGTACGGGATGGCCTTGAACAGGTCCACCGTGCCCGACTTGAACAGCGGCCATGCGGGCTTGGGCGCGGCCTTGAGGGTCTGGTCCCCTACCCACAGCACGAGGTGGCCGGGGTGTTCCTCCGACTCGGCTTCCGGCCACACGCAGCCCAGCGGCCGGCGCAGACCCGACGCGAGGCGCTCGCGCTTCTCGATGACGTCGGTCACGGTCACGCCGAAAGGCAGGTTGCCCTCCGCCCGCCAGCCGGGACCGTCGCGGGTGATCGGGGCGGTGAACTCGAACCCGTCCCGCCCCTTGGCCTGCGCCTGGTTGATCGCGGGAATGCCGATCGCCCCCAGCGCCCGCAGCACAATGTCCGAGGTGAGCTTGGACGCCTTGGGCACCTCAACTGCCCGATGAATGACCGGCTGGTCGGCCTTGCGGCCGTTCATGCCCAGCGCGAGCACGAGAGCGCCGACCGACAGGGCCTGAAGCCAGTCGGGCGCCATGACGTAGATCGCCAGAGCCAGACCCAGGCCGATGAACATGCCCAACACCGTGACCAGGGTGCGCAGCCGGACCCGGCCGTCGCGCTGCCGGGACAGCTTCAGGTACTCCGCCGCGTCCTCGCGGCGCACGGCGGCGAGGCGGACCGGCTCGCCCTCGCGGTCGGCCATCCACCGCATGGTGCCGCCCACGAACCGGGCCAGACCGGTGGGCGCCTGCATGGTGAAGCGGGCGGCATACACCGGGGTGCGCAGCGCGTGGTACCCGGCGGTGTGGGCGTAGTGGCGGGCCACCCACGCCGTGGCGGTCTTCAGTTCGGCGACCGAGCGCAGCCACAGCGGGACCACGTCACGCCGCTTGGCGGCGGCGAGGCGACCCAGGTAGCCGGGACCGGCCGACTTCACGGCCGGGTCGTCGACCAACCGGCGGGCGGTCGGGTCGCCCGACTCGGAGTCCGCGGTCGGGGTCGACTCGCGCGCGGCGCGGGCCTTGTCGAGGTCGACCACGTCCGCCCCCGCGGCGGGCGGGGAGTCGGCGGCCATTTCGGCTTCCAGCCGGTTGAAGAGTTCGCTGTCGTCGTCGGGGTGCTTCACTGAGGTTCCTTCCACTTTCGGGTGTGAGGGAGAGCGGGCCCGGCCGACGCTGTAGGAGGTGGGCGGCCGGGCCCGTTGCACAAAGGGGGTTCAGGTCATGCACCATCCGGAGTCGCATCCGGAGTCCCACTCATCGAACGGAAGGGTGTCCACTCCGTCCGGGATCGCGGCGCGTAGCGGCCGGTTGAACCGGGTCAGCCACACGTGGTCCTTGCCGAGTTCGTCACGGCGGCGGTTGAGGAGTTCTTCGAGCTGGCACGCGCGCTCGAACAGATCGGGCTCGTTGCGGCGCATGTCGTGCCAGGTCTCCGGCCGGTGGAACGGGCAGAACCAGCACGACGACTTCGGTGGCACCGGCAACCCCGCCTCACGGATGATCCGTGCGCAGTCGATCCGCCGGATCCCGCGTTCCAGCAGCGGGTATTCGATGACCTCGTGCGGCTCGCAGCGCCGCTTGTTCGCGCGGTGGATCTCATCAAGGCTGATGCCGATACCGACCGTGGCCGGGTTCTCTTTCGTCGCCCCACGGCGCTTGAGTTCGTCCCCAACGACCTTGATTTTGAACTGCGCCGTGCAGGACCGGGTGCCGGGGGCCCCGTTCGACATACGTACGGGGATCTTCAGAGACCGCGAGCCCTCCCGGGTGAGGTCCTGATACAGCGTGCGGACCTCACCCGAGCGTTTCATCACCCGATCCAAGACGACCAGCTCAAGGCCGTGCGCTTCGGCGTAGGGGATGGCGTACTTGTGCAGGTAGGCGAGGGTCCCGGGGTGTTCGGAGTCATCTCCGACGTTGGCCATCAGGAAGGTGCGGTAGTCCAGCTCACCCGTGGACGCGAGGACCAGGGCGGCGGTGGACTGTACGCCTCCGCCGAAGCTGAACGTCTTCACCGTGTCCGTGGTGGGAGTGGTCATCCCGCCACCCCCTCCGAGCGGGCCCGCTCCGCAAGGAGGGTGTCCCGCAGCTCCCGAGCGTTGGCCGGCGAGGTGTGCACCTCGCGGCGGATGCCCTCAGCCGTGATCCGGCTGTCCGACCACCCGGCGGTGACCGTGCGCGTCTCGGCAAGCAACTGCTCCCAAGTGCGCTTCGGCCGGGGCGACTTTGCGGCATCCGGGACCCGACCGGTCACCCCACGCGGGCGAGGCTCCGCCGCAGGCACCACCGGCGGAATCGAGGCGATCGGAGTCGGGACGGGGGCGAGCGGCTTGAGCGGGAGAATCGACTTGCCCAGGTCGACCGCGACCGGATCGGGGACCGAGAGTCGGGCCAGCGTCACCACCGGAGCCGGGGTCGATTCCCGCAGGTCAGCCATAGACCGATTCCTCATGGTCTCGGTAGATTCCTCCGCATTCGCGTCCACCTCGGGGATCGGGGCGAGGGCGGGGGTGGTGCCGCCGAACATCGAGCCGAGCGCGGCATCCGCACCGGCGGTGATCCGCTCACGCTGGACATCGAGCAGCCTCGATCCGAGCGCCGCATCCCCGATGCCGACCTTGCGGGCCAGGCGCCACGACTTGCGCTCCGACCACCACTGAACCCGACCGCTGGGGTGCTGTGCGGCGCGGGCGCGGTGGTAGGCGAGGGCCTGTACGAGGTCGGCGGTGCGCCGCTCGTTCTCCGCGTCGCGGCCGTCGGTGTGCACGACGATCCGGCGGGCGAGGAACGCCATGCCCTCCGCCGACACGGACATGCCCATCGGGGTCAGGGCGTAGATGATGGTCCGGTCGGCGTCGGGTGCGGCCATGGCGCCCATGACGGCGGCGGCGGCCGGAAGCGCCCACAGTCCCATCCGCACGATGCGCGGCGAGGACTGGCCCAGCATGGTCAAGCCCAGCAGGACCAGGGCGAGCACGGCCGTGGCGCCCTCACCGGCGGCGAGCGCCCCGAGCGCGGTGCCCTCGCCGTAGGCGTGCCCGATGTTGCTGTAGGTGCCGATACCGCCGATCACGCCGGTGGCGAGCATCGGCACGAACGCGGCCGCCAGAACCCCGATCTGCACCTTCGTCAGCTTGGTCCGGTTCACAGTGCGCCCCCAACAGTGAGCAGGAGGGCGAGGATGAGCAGGGCGCCGGCGGTCAGGGTGAGGTCGACCGCTCGGCGCAGACCGGTGAACTTGACCACCGCGAGCCGGGACAGGCCCGCCACGTCGGCGGCCAGGTCCCGCGTCACGGCGTCGGTGATCTGGTCGGGGGTGAGGGTGGCCCACAGCGGGAAGCCATGCCGGCCAGAGAGATTGGGGCGCACCGAGCGCAGCAGCAGAGCGGCCGCCGCGATCAGGAGCGTCATGCCGCATCCGCCCACGATCACGGCGGGCGGGGTCAGGGGCAGGTCGCGGGCGATCGTCCACGCGCCGGCGAGCACCGCGCCGACGAACGCCAACAGGAGCGCGACCTTGTTGTCGGTCCGCGCGATCTCCGCCTTCACCTCAGCGTGCGCGGCCGTCAGCTTCGGGTCGGTGGTGCTCATGCGCCGACCTCCGGCAGGGTGATGCCGGCGGCGCGGTTGGCCAGGGCACGACGCTCGTTCAGCACGCGGTTGCGGGCGCGGCGGATACGGCGGGTGTCCAGCTCGGTCGGGGTCCGGTCCAGGGTGATGATCTGCACGTCGAGCAAGTCGACGCGCGCCAGGATCAGCGGCATCTCCCGCTCGATCGCGTCCAGCTCCGCATCCGTCGGCTCCATGAAGTCGGCGAACGCGGTAACAGCGTCCTGAACAGTAACGATGTGGGTCATTGGGTCGTGTTCCTCTCAGCGTGGAACGGCCCGAACGCGGCTCCCGGGTGGCACCCCGGGAGCCGCTTGCCGTTGGAGTCGGTGTCCGGCTCCCCTCAGCGCTGCTCGTACGAGACGAGCAGCGGAGGCAACCGGCGCAGCTCTTGAGCTGCGGAACGGCGAGACATGCGCGGTCACAGCCGCGCGGCCGTCTTTTCAACTCGGGGAGACGGGGCCCGCTTGTTGAGTTGTCAATCAATACGCGCTCACTTCGTACTCACCCCCTGCGGGGCTTTCCTCCGGGCGTCTTCGTGCAGGTCAGACAGCACGAGAACACTTCTCCCCGACTTGCTTAGGGGGGGTTGCCATCTCGCTTGTTAGGTACCGTAGGCAAACCCGCGGCTGCGCGCAACCCCCTCTCGCGGTACAGTTCGCTAGCCCCCCTAGGCGGAGATTGGAGCACTGTGCACGACGACATGAAGCGGGTTGCCGAGACTGCGATCCCGGTCGAGCGAGCTAAGGCTGCGATTGACCTGATGGCGACCTATCAGGGGTGGGTGCTGGAGCTATCCCGTATCCGCCGTGAAGCCATCGAAGAGGCGCAGGCATCAGGCATGACGCAGGCGGAGATCGCCGCAAAGTTGGGCGTAAGCCGAGGGCGAGTCGGACAACTGGCATCCGCTGGACCGCCCCCGGAGCGGGCGTTCTTCGGTACTGACCTGGTGACTGTCTCTCTGGGCGGGAAGCCTGAGGCGGGCAAGGGGCCCGACGAGAACCCGAGTGCGGTCGTGGTGCAGGAAGACCTCGACAACTTCGAGCATCTGCGCAAGCTTCTCGGCGGCATGAAGCTTGACGCGCAGTACGAGGTGATCCCACCGACTGGCATCGTCAACCTCAACCGTGACAACCACGTGGTCATCTGCGGCCCTCGGTTGTCCCCCATCGTCGCCCAGGTGCTGGAAGGGGACGACAACCTGCGGTTTGAGAAAGACCATGCCTGGCACCTGCTGGACCAGAGGACTGGTGATGAGTTCCGGTCCCCGATGGACGAGGACGGTTCCGCCGGCGACTTCGGTTACCTCGGACGCCTCCCGCGCTTGGATGGGCGCGGGACGTTCTTGTACATCGCCGGTATCCACGCCATAGGCGCGAACGGAGTCGTGCACTACTTGGAACACAACCTGGCAGAGCTGTACAGGGAGGTCCGTACACGGCGCTTCTCAACGCTGATCTCGTGCCGCTACGACCCCAAGACGCTGGAGGTACTGGAGAGCCGCCGCGTTACCCCGCTCTACCGACACGAGGGCTGATCATGCGAGTCTGCTTTGAAACCCAAGGTGGGGGAGCCAATGCCAACGAAGATTGGGTGGCGGGCACTCCCACACTCGCCGTGGTGCTGGATGGGCTCAGTACGGCTGGACTGTCCACAGGATGCCGCCATGGCGTCCCCTGGTACGTCGCCCACCTCGGAGGATCTCTTCTGACCGCTCTGGCAGACCTCGACCGGCCCCTCGCGGAGGGCCTCGCCGATGCCCTCGAACGCGTAGCGGCGATGCACCCGAGCTGCGACCTCAAGGACCCTGGGACTCCATCAGCCACAGTTGCGATCCTGCGGCACAAGCATGGGGTCCTTGAACATCTTGTGCTGGCCGATTCGCCGATCGTCTTTGACGGTCCTGAGGGCCAGACCGTGATCAGTGACCTCCGCGTAGACGATGTGTTGCCTGACCTGCGGGCGGAGGTCGAGAGTCACCAGACTCACACCCCAGGGCACAGGGAGGCACTACAGCGGCTCGTACTCGCTCAGCGGCAGGTCCGAAACACCAGTGAGGGGTACTGGGTAGCCGCTGCCAATCCCGAGGCGGCACAGCACACCCTGACTGGCACCACGCCCCTCAAAGACGTCCGCTCAGCAGCGGTCATGTCGGACGGCGTGTCGCGGCTGGTCACCGAATACGGCACGGCGACCTGGTCCGATGTCTTCGCCATGCTCCAGGGCGGAGGGCCACACAAGCTGATTGAGGCTGTGCGGAAGGTTGAAGCCACGGACCCCACCGGACTCCGATGGCCGCGCTACAAGTCTGGGGACGACGCAACCGTGGCCTACTGCCGGTGGTGAATGTGAGAGCGTCGCAACCCGGCAAGCACGGCCGACCGGCACGGTTAGTGGATCACGGATTCACGGACCGCACTCCGCCCCTCACGGCTTCCGTTCACGGCAACCGCAAAGCCCCTATGCGAATCGTGGGAATTGCCCCGCACCCCGGCTGCGCCGGTGTCCGCCCACATGGACAGGCCCGAGGGCATGAGTCACGCACCCTGCCGTCGCGACCCACGATGCGAGTCTGGCTACCAAGCTACATGCAGATCAGTCCCTACCTGGGCTAGCCAAGTCGGGCCACACTCGGGTGGATTGACTGACTGCCAATCCTTCTGATAGGTGGGCAGCCTATGGCATGATCGTGTGCCTGTTGACTGGCAGAGGGTCTGGCACTACGGCTCTTCGGGGAATGGGACGGACGGAAAAATGACGAACGACGATCCAGCGATCACGCCAGAGGCCCAAGAGGCGGCAGAACAGCAGATCGTTGATCAGTCAAAGCGTATCGATTTCTACATTACGGAATATTCGGTCGAGATTCTGGCCAACAAGATGCGCGACGGCGAATACGTGGTTCCCACTTATCAGCGTGAATTCACGTGGGAACATGATCGCAAATCGAAGTTCATCGAATCTCTCATCATGGGCCTTCCAATACCTTTTGTCTTTTTCTGGGAAATGTCAGATGGCAGACTGGAGATCGTAGACGGCTCCCAGCGCTTGCGCACGCTAGAGCAATTCCTCTTTGGTGAACTTAGGCTCACTGGACTTGAAAAGCTATCCCTTCTCTCTGGCTTCACCTTTCACGATCTGCCAGAATCACGGCAGCGCAAGGTTCGCAATAGATCGATTCGCGGGATCATTCTCAATGAGCACGCTGACGAGGCCGCCCGCCTAGACATGTTTGAACGGATTAACACTGGAAGCAAAAACGCGAATACTGCCGAAGTTCGCCGCGGAGCGCTAGCAGGTCCGTTCATGGAATTGGTCATGGAGCTGTCCGAAGACCCGCTACTTCAATCGCTAGCACCTATGAGCCCAAAGCGGAAGCTCGAACGTGGATACGACGAGCTCGTAACACGATTTTTCGCCTACAGTGATGGCTTGGCTACCTACAGGGATCGACCGTCCGACTTCATTTACGAATACACTGAAAAGATGAACGTCGAGTTCCGCGACGATCACAGCGCTGCCGAGAAGTACCGTAAGCGGTTCCATGAGACCATGCAATTCGTCGACCGCGTATTTCCTCACGGATTCCGCCGATCTGCTACTGGCACGGCGACGCCGCGAGCGAGGTTCGAAAGTATTGCGATCGGCTCCTACTTGGCCCTCAAGGAGCGCCCCGAGCTAGCGATGATAGACAGCGACAGAATCGCTGTAAGCGAGTGGACGCAAGGAACCGAATTCACGCGCGCTATTGGCGCGGATGGTGCGAACGCCCGGTCTCGCCTTGAAGGGCGAATCGACTTCGTCCGATCTCGGTTGGTGGCAGTATGAGCACAGCAGATCTGGTCACCTTCTTCGATGAAAGATTCAGCGAAGTCAGCGCTTATCTGGAACTACTGGAACAAGTAGAGATAGTAGCGCGTAATGGGCCACCCAAGCTTGCAGGCTCGGAATATCGCATCACGGCGCCACAGCAGAAAATCCTATACTCCAGCGTCTACCTTCAACTTTACAACCTAGTTGAAGCGACTATGGCCAGGTGTATATCCGAGATAACAAAGGCGGCCGCCGCATCCGCGAAATGGCAGCCGCACGAGCTTAGCGACGAACTCCGCCAGGAGTGGGTCCGCAGTTCCGCACGAACTCATGCAGACATGGCCCCTGATAGCCGATTGAAGTACGCCCTCCAAATGACTGATCATTTGGTCAACCAGCTGCCTATCCGCGACTTTGAGATTGAGACTGGTGGAGGTGGAAACTGGGATGACGAAGCAATTTACGCGATGGCTAAGAGATTAGGGTGTCAGATTACCATCAGCAGCACCACTCTCGCGGGCGTCAAGCGTGTAAGACGGGACGGCATGGGCTCAATGAAGTTGGTCAAGGATCGCCGAAATAGCTTGGCTCACGGTTCAATTTCATTCGTAGACTGCGCCGATGGTATCATTGCGACGGAACTTCGAGAAATGTCGCAACAAGTTGAGAGCTACTTGCGCGAAGTAATCAAATGCTTTGCCCACTATATTGATTCCTACATCTTTCTGCGGCCGGAGATACGGCCGAATGGTGGCACACCGTGAACGACCGTATCCCCGATATCGCTGCCGTAGACCTTTTCTGCGGCGTTGGCGGGCTCACTCATGGCCTTGTCAGAAGTGGCATCAATGTTCGAGCGGGCGTTGACCTTGATCCGCATTGCAGGTACCCATTCGAAGCGAACAATAGCGCACCATTCCTCGAACGCGACGTGAATGAGCTAAAGGCTGATGAACTCAAGTCTTACCTGAGCCAGGGCGATTACTCATTGCTGGCTGGGTGCGCGCCATGCCAACCCTTCTCCACTTACAGTCAAAGCGGGAGAAGCAAGAAGCGCGGTTTGGACTGGCAACTGGTTCTAAAGTTTGGCGCCCTGGTAGCCGAGCTGCAGCCGGATCTAGTCACCATGGAAAACGTGGCGCAGCTCGCCCAACATGATGTTTTCGCAGATTTCTTGAAGTACCTGGATGGATATTCCGTTCACTATTCCATTGTCGAGTGCTCCAAAATTGGCGTTCCTCAGTCGCGCAAGCGGCTAGTGCTAATCGCCTCAAAACTGGGCGACGCTGGATTGAGCCTGGCAAGCCAGACCAACGCTCCCCTTCGAACTGTCCGGCAGGAGATCTCGAAGCTTCCCGCCATCGCCGCCGGCGAGCAGCACAGTCGCGATCCTCTTCACACCGCGGCTTCGCTCAGCGAGATGAACATGCGCCGTATAAGGGCATCTAAGCCTGGTGGAACTTGGCGCGACTGGGATCCAGAGCTGATTGCCGCATGCCACCGAAAGGCCACCGGGGCCACGTACCCAAGCGTCTACGGCCGGATGGAGTGGGATGCTCCCGCACCCACCATCACCACACAATGCTTCGGCTTTGGTAATGGCCGCTTTGGGCACCCAACGCAGGACAGGGCCATCTCCCTCCGTGAGGCCGCCATGCTGCAAACCTTCCCTAGGAACTACAAGTTCCTCCCTAAGGGAGAGCAGGTTCGATTCAATCGCCTTGGTCGACTCATTGGCAATGCCGTTCCGGTTCGACTTGGTGAGGCCATCGGCACGGTAATCATGGAGCATGTTCGATCAGTTGAAAGTGGTAAAAAAATGGAACCTTCGGATCGGCTTTTTTGACCCACTTGGGTGTGCGCGAAGGTGCTTACTGGCGATCATCCGTGGACAAGAAATGGCTGTCGCGGCTCGCTTGTGCCGCTGAATCGTAGAAATCACCGAGGGGAAAGCGGACTCCGGAGCAGCATGCGCCATGAAGGTACGGAGAAATCCGTTCGCGCACCTGCCTCAGACGAGCGCTGTGAATCGGCCGGTGGACTTTTTCCCTTTCGGACAGAGCTTGCAGTGCTCTGAACCATGTGGTTGGCAGAGCAGTCCCTCTCTAATCATCTTTTTGACCCCTTTGGCTGGCAAGGGACCTTGCTTCGCCGCTTCTCGGGCCCTACGACGGGCTTCTATGGCGAGCATCTTCCTGTAGCGCGCATTCACGACGGCTTTGGATTTGCGACCGACCATTGCTTACGTGCCTCCTTGTCTTTGCACCAACCTCTGACGTAATAGCACCACTGAACCACCCCTCCAAGGACGACAGAGATGGCGGCGAGCCAGCGAGGGATGTTCTCGCCCGAGCGTCCCATCGGAATGAGAACAAGGCCGATTCCGACCGCAAGGCACACGATCCCGATGTGGTAAGTCCACTCAGCCGCCCACTCCCACTTACGCGCCGTGCGAGCGTTCTCAATCTGTGCGTGTCGGAGCGCCTCCGATTCGTCCGCGGTAAAGACGTGTGGAAGCCATTCCACAATTTCCGCGTGGGAGTACATGAGGGCCCGCGCATTGAACCCGCATTGAACACATGCAACGAGAGCGATGGCAGCGAAGGTGAGAGTAAATAGCGCCCATCCGGGATACCGGATCATGTCCGGGGCCTGCGCAATGACGCCGACGGTGGCGGCGGAGAAACCAGCAAGGAGGGCAGCTGATCCACTAGCCATTGATTGCCGAGCAGCGGTCAGGCCGATGGGCGCCGGTCGGTACCAGCGCGGTTCGGGCGCGGCAGGGGGCGGCGGCTCAAGCTGATCGTGCGGGCAACGTCCCCAGCAGATGTGCAGGCCCACGAACCTCACCTACCTCATGCCTCTCACCCATGGTTGGACGTGGCATGTCACGCCGCAAGTGGAGCAGTCGGCAACGGTGTGAGCCTCATGCGAGCCCCCATGGCTGGGCCGTCTGTGGGCCGTCCGACAGCGGCCAGGGGCGACAGAAGACGACAATCGGCGACAGCTCTCCCCTGCTCAGAGAGGGCGCCTCGGATGCCAGCGCAGGTGCTCGTACGCGTAGGTGAGTTGAGGAACTCCAGAGCTTGGGCGCAGGATGGCCGGCATGACCTCCAGCGCGCGCCCCCTGCTCAACCGCCGTCTCGCCGAGTTCGGGACGACGATCTTCGCCGAGATGTCCGCCCTGGCTCTGCGGACCGGCTCGATCAACCTGGGGCAGGGCTTCCCGGACACGGACGGACCCGAGGAGGTCAGGGAGGCGGCGGTGCGGGCGCTGCGCGACGGGCGCGGCAACCAGTACCCGCCGGGCCCTGGCGTCCCGGAGCTGCGCGCCGCGGTCGCCGCGCACCAGGAGCGCCGTTACGGGCTGGTGCACGACCCCGACACCGAGGTCCTGGTCACGGCCGGCGCGACGGAGGCGATCGCCGCCGCCCTGCTCGCGCTGGTGGAGCCGGGCGACGAGGTGGTCGCGTTCGAGCCGTACTACGACTCCTACGCGGCCTGCATCGCGATGGCGGGCGGGACCAGGGTCCCGGTCACCCTGCGGCCCCACGAGGGAAGCTTCCGCCTGGACCTCGACGAACTGCGCGCCGCGGTCACCGACCGGACCCGTCTCCTGCTCATCAACACCCCGCACAACCCCACCGGCACCGTCCTCACCCGCGCGGAGCTGACGGCGATCGCCGAGCTGGCCGTGGAGCGGGACCTGCTGGTGGTCACGGACGAGGTGTACGAGCACCTGGTCTTCGACGAGGCCGAGCACATCCCCCTCGCGACCTTCCCCGGCATGCGGGAGCGCACGGTCACGATCGGCTCGGCCGGCAAGACCTTCTCCTTCACCGGGTGGAAGGTCGGCTGGATCACGGCGAACGGCCCACTCGTCTCCGCCGTCCGAACGGCAAAGCAGTACCTGACGTACGTCAGCGCGGGCCCGTTCCAGTACGCGGTCGCCGAAGCTCTGCAGCTGCCGGACTCGTACTTCGACGGCTTCCGCACCGACCTCCGCCGCAAGCGCGACCTGCTCGGCGACGGCCTGCGCGCGGCCGGCTTCGAGGTCTACCAGCCGCAGGGCACGTACTTCATCACCACCGACATCACACCCTTCGGCGAGAAGGACGCGTACGCCTTCTGCCGCGCCCTCCCCGAACGCTGCGGCGTCGTCGCCATCCCCAACTCCGTGTTCTACGACGACCCTGACGCCGGCCGCAGCCAGGTCCGCTTCACTTTCTGCAAGAAGGACGACGTTCTCCAGGAAGCCGCGGACCGCCTGCGACGACTGGCGTCCTGAGCCACCAGAGTGGAGTCCAGGCGTGCAGTCGAAGGCGTGCCGCTTGAGGGGAGTACCAGCTGTACAGCGTCAGGTAGCCCAACTTCGGAGTTCGCGCGCTGGCGTGTGCGTCTCTGTACTGCGGACACATCCGCGAGGTCAGACGTTCGCGGAACCAGGAACGGCCCGAGTGTGGCCTCGATCCCTCGGTGACCGCTTCGCCTTCTGCAGGCGCACCGATGCGCTCACCGCCTGAGAGCGCGCTGGACGACCACCGTGGACGGACGCCGTTCCAGCCGATCCGCGGGGGGGGGACGCTGCCCCGGTCGCCTTTCTCCGGGCTCACCGAGCAAGGAACAGCCGGGACGCCGTAGTGAGGTGCTCCTCGCCGCGCTACGCGTGTATGGCCCTCAACCGACCGGCGTTGGATGGGCTGTCAGCTGTGAGGGCGTTGAGTGGGGTGCAGGTCTGATCAGCGCCCCTCCACAGCCGGATGCCGGCTGTGGAGGGACACACGTGTCAGGAGGGTTCGGAAGGTGAGGCCAGCGACTTGAGGTGATCGCGCCAGGCAGCGGTCACCCTTGACGGGATTTTCGTGGTCAGCCCGCCGTCTTTGGTGAAGGCGAGGCCCCGGCTGTAGGCGCCGCCACCGCAGCCGTCGGACTGGCGGGTGAGCTTCACGTCGGAGGAAGCGTCGATCTCGGGACTGCCACTTCCCTTCGGAGTGACGCGAAAGCGGACCGTGCCGAGGTCGGCGTCCACGTCGTCGGGGAGAGGCAGGTTGATTCGGGTGATGTCTTCCTGTTCGAGCTTGTCCTTGACGCATTTGCCGCCTGCGCACAGTTCGTAGGAGGCGCCCGCGAGGTCGGTGTAGCCCTGCTGGAGGAACATCACGCCGATCTGCGAGGTGACGCCGACGCCGGCGCACGGCTTGGAGCTGCTGCACGCCGACGCGGTCACCGCCACGACGGACACGATCGCGAGGACTCCCAGCCTCACCGTTCGTCTCACCACCTTCACCACTTCTTGACCCCTCCCGGGAGTGCCTTCTCTGCCAGCGCGATGTCCGTGAAGAACACCGTGCACTTGCCGTCCCAAGCGTCACTGCACTCGCCGTCGTCACTCACCGACTTGCAGCCCGCGCCCGAGATGATGCCCTTCGCGTTGACGTGGCCGTTGGACTTCACGGTGTAGACGGGGCCGCCGGAGTCACCGGAGATGATGCATGCTCCCGAGTTCTTCTGGCCCACGGTCAGGTTGTGCGCCACGTCCCCGTTGCCGTACTTGAACCGCTTCTTGGTCTCGGTCACCTTCCAGCCGCACACCTCGCTGGAGCGGCCGCCTCCGGTGCAGAACTTCTGTCCCTTCGACGACCGTGTGGTGAACCGGTTGTCCACCCGCCGCATCACACTGTCGTGCTGGTAGATACGTGCGGACACGTTGTACCTGTTCTCGATGACCTCGATCAGCGAAAGATCTCCCGAATAGTAGTTCTGGCCATGGAGTTTCACCGAGCCCCTGCCGTTGGCGTAGTTGTCGACGTCGACGAACCCGACGGTGACCGAGTCGTCGGTACCGGTGCGGTCCCAGCTGTCCATGTATCCGTCGGCGTAGGTGCAGTGCCCGGCGCTGACGATGTAGGGGTGCCCGTTGTACGTCCAGGCGAAGCCGGTGGTGCATGCGTTGATCTTCCCCGCCGCATCGCCTGCGGCCCAGTGGGACTCGTAGCCGGCTCCTCCCTTGTAGGGGTTCTTGTCGGTCCAGCGGGTCGAGGTCTCCTGGAGCTGGGTGACGCCCGGGTTGACGCGAACCGTGACCGTGTCGATGCCGTATCGCCGGCCGAGCCCGTCGGTGAGTTCGGGGTTGTCCGCGGCGATCTCGACGACGACCTTGTTGGTCTCGGCGTCGACGTCCGCACTGGCGAGCGCGGAGGCACCGGGAAGGTCATCGTCGTCGAGCAGCAGAACCTCGTCGGCGATGGAGTCGAGTTCGGCCTGGCTGTGGTCGACGACCTTGGTCGTGGGAATCACGGTGGCGTCGGTGGTGGTGACGGAGCCGGCCACGTCGTCCTCGGTCGTGGTGGTGCCGTCGGCGGCCTCGTCCGCGTCGTTCAGGGTGGAGTCGTCGCCGCCTTCGTCGACCGGGACATCGGTCAGGGAAATCGTCGCGGTGGCGTCGGCCTTCGCGTCGCTGTCGGCTACCGGGGCGACGATCTTGCCGGTGTCCTGGTCGAGGTAGGGCGGTGCGAGGGCGTCGGGAGATGCCTCGGCCCGTTCCTCGGCCGTCTCCAGCGCGTACGAATCGACGGAGGTGGGTGAGGCCAGGCTGTCGAGGTCGGTGCCGTGGTCGGTGACCTCGACCCGGTTCAGCAGGACGGCGACGGACGCGGAGGGTGCCGGGGTATTGGCACCCTTGAAGGTCGCTCGCAGTTGGAGGTCTCCATCGTCGGTGACGGCGTCGGTGGTCCAGGTTAGTGCCGGGGTGACACCGGCGCTCATGGCGACCGGCCAGGTGACGGCGGTGCCGTCGGAGGCGAGGGTGACGGCGGAGGCCGGGATGTCCGACCAGCTGTCATTGTCGCCGCGCCGGTACTGGAACGTGGCCCCGGTCAGGTCCGGGGGTCCGGCCGCTGTGAGGGCGACCGAGTGGCCGATCTCCTCGCCGGACAGTGGCGTGGTGAGGCCGGCGGCGCCGACGTGGAAGGTGTAGACGGTCGCGGCGGAGGTGTTGCCTGCCTTGTCGGTGGCCGTGACGGTCAGCTTGTGGCTGCCCTCGCTCGCCGGGGTCAGGTCGATCGCGGCGGCGGCAGAGGCGGCGACCGTGGTGGCCGTACCGCCGTCCAGGGCGTAGGTGAAGGTGTCCAGGCCCTTGTCCGCGGACGTCAGCGTGAACGTCCCGGTGTCGCCCGCGTCACCGGCCCAGGCGTCGTCCGGGAAGTCCGGTGAGGAGACCGCGGGCGCGGCGGGCGCGGCGGTGTCGACGGTGAAGCGGTAGTGGGCCGCTGGTCCCCAGGTTCCGGCCGAGTTGACGGCGCGGACGTGCAGGTACCAGGTGCCCTGTGCGACGGTGCCGGTGTAGCCGGCGGTCGTGGAATCGGCCGTGGTGTCGGGGACGGTGGTGGCACTGGAGTCCACGGTGTAGCTGTAGCCGGTTGCTGTGCCGCTGGTCGTCCACGTCGCCTTGAAAACGGTCGCCTTGTAGGCGGCGGTCTGGTCGGGGTGGGTGGAGGAGGTGACCGTCGGCAGCAGGCCCAGGGTGGAGTCGACCGTGAAGGCGTAGTGGGCGGCGGACGCAGACCAGTTGCCCGCCTTGTCCCTGGCCCGGACGTGCAGATACCAGATGCCGTCGGCGCTCACCGTGGTGGCGTAGGACGCGGCGCTCTGCGTGGTGCCGGTGCTGCTGGGCAGCGTCGAGCTGCTCTGGTCCACGGTGACCGCGTACGCGGACACACCGGAGGTGTCGCTGGGCGCGGTCCAGGTGAAGGCGGCCGTCCGGCCTGCGTACGTGGATGCGCTCAGTGGGTGCGTGGACGAGGTGACGGTCGCCGCGCCCGGGGCTGTTGTGTCGACGTTGAAGGGGAAGGTCTGGGTGGGTGACCACAGTCCGGCCGCGTTCCGGGCGGCCGCGTGGACGTACCAGGTGCCGTCGGTGCGGTCCGTGACGGACACGGCCGCGGAGGTCTGGGTGACCGTGGTGCCGGCGCTGGTGGCCGGGCTCTGGTCGACTTTGACCGCGTACCCGTTGATACCGCTGGTGTCGTCGGCGGTGAGCGTGCCGGTGAAGTCGTTCGCCGCGTACCAGTTGGCGGGCGAGCCGTGGCTGCTGCTGGTGATGACGGGCGCGGCGGGGGCCGTCGGATCGACGGTCAGGGTGCGCCAGGCCGACCAGGCCTTCGACAGGTCGGTCGTGTCGTACGCCTTGACCCGCCACTTGTACGTTCCTGCGGGCAGCGTTCCCGAGGTCCAGGTGCCTATTCGTCCGGACAGTACGTACTTGGAGTTGCCGGTGGCCTTACGGGTCGTCAGGCCGCTGTCCCAGACCTCGAAGGTGTAGCGGAGCTGGTCGGAGTCGGCGTCCGTCGCCCTGGCCCACAAGGTGGGGGTGGCGTCGGCAGTAGCGACTCCGCTGAGCGGGAAGAACTGCAGGGCGGTGCTCGGGTACGAGTTGTAGGTGACGGTGAGGTGCGGCTCGGTGGCCGAGTCACCCGAGGCGTAGTTCGCGGAACGGAAGCGGCGCCAGGTCAGCGAGTCGGTCTCGCTCGCGCCGCGCACCTGGATGCCGTAGTTCGTGGATCCGTCGGCCCAGGACTGGACGATGTCGTCGATGTCGAAGTTCACAGTGCCGGCCGGGCAGTCGTCCGAGTAGCCCTTGGCGGCGGTGTTGGTGACCGCGTCCGTGGTGGCGGTCGAAGGCTGGTCGTCCCACGTCACGCTTGACGACGACCAGGACGAGGTGATCCGCCGCACCTGGGTCCCGGCGCCCGACGTCGAGCACGAGGAGGACCAGTACGAGTACAGGGCCAGGTCGGAGTCGGTGATGTGCTTGCCCGCGAAGTCCGAGACGTCGAACTTCAGGTACGAACGGGCCTTGGTGGAACCCGCGTTGTACGTCCCCGACTTCAACTCGGGCGACGAGATCTGCGAGTCGGTGTAGTTGGTGGCCACCCACGTGTCCGTGGTCACCGCGAGGGTGGAGGTCGGATCCACCGTCACCGGGTAGGTGGCCGTGTCCAGGAAGTCCGCGTCCGGGGTGAGAACCAGGGTCTGCGACCCGTCTGCAGTGGTCTCGATGTCGGCGTCCACCCGGGCCTGGTTCTCCGGCTCGCCGGACAGCTCGTCCTTGCTGGAGTCCCACATCATCGGTGCGGGCGCTTCGGCCACCAGGTCACCGGAGGAGTCCTTGAGCAGCAGGTGCCCCGAGTCGGCCTCGGAGAGGCGAAGCCCGTGCAGTTCCAGGGGGATCCGGTACGACACCGGTCCGTCCGGTGCCTGGTCGAGGAGCACGTTCTGGGAGAAGCCCTGGGGCAGCGCGGTCACCTGGAGCGTCTCGCCCCCGCTCAGCGCGTACGAGGCCGTGTCGCCGTCCACCGTGGGTGTGGGCAGCTTGTCCTGCCAGCCGAGCCCGAAGCTCTTGCCGTCGTCCGACACTGAAGCCAGATCGGTGTCACCGCCGTCGGAGACCGTGATGTCCGCAGCGGCCGTCTCAGGCGTGAGATCGGCACCGGTGTCGGACAGCGTGGTGTCGATGTCCTCCCACTTGCCGTCCTCCTTCACCCGGATCTGCGCGGCGAATGCCTCCGCCGTGAGCGTGCCGTCGGGATTGGCGTACGTCGAGCCCGTCTCAGTACGCTTCGAGAGGATCTCGATGCGGCGGTTCTCGGCCTGGGCCAGCACACGGGCCGTGCTCTCGTCCTCGGCCTCCGCCAGACCGAAGTCCCGCTGCTCGGCCGCAGCCGAAGCGGTGGAGTCCGAAGGCGTGTCGTCGGCCGCCGCCTGGCCGACAGATGACAAAGCACCACCAGTCAGGGTCAGCACCAGCATCGCCGCCGTGACGGCCGTTGCGCGCGTTGATCTGCCCCCGGGTCTGAAATTGTGTCGCATCAGCGACCCCTCCCCTGTTCATGCCGGGCAAAGTGCGTCCGGCATGGGGGATTTTCACAAAGACCACTGTCAGCAGGGCGACTTGACGAATCATCACATACAGCACCTACACGACAACTCGCAGTTTCGACCCAGTCCGGTCTAGTCCAAGCGGACATGGCGAGATGTCCGATTTGAGCGATAGTTGAATTTCATTATCTGCCGAGAAGCGACGTTAATCGCCCCTATAGACCCCAGAGGTGGGCCTTTACACTTCCTGCCGAATGCAATGGAACCGTAATACCAAAGGACTGCTGTAGTGAAAGACGCAGGTCACTCGACCCCGGTACTTGATGTCCGCTACCTGACGGTGACGTAACGGCAGCGGTAGCCGGTCGCCGTCGCCCAGCATCTGGCCGGGTCCCGGTCGGCCTTCCTGCGGTAGAGAAACAGGCGGACCCGGCGTCAAGGCGGCCACACCGGGCCTGCGGAATCCGTACCCACGGCCCCTGAGCCATGAGCACGGATTTCGCGATGAGCGGGCCGCCGGCCTCACTACAGCGGGGTCTGCTCGATGCCGATCCGCTCCCGGTCCATGTGGCGGCCGAACGACGACGACTTTGCGCTGCGCTTTGGCGATCCGGTCGGTGATCTCCTTGCGCATCTTGCGGTAGTACGCCGTGGAGATCTCCTTCGCGGTCCACCTCTGGTTCAGCTCCCCGCCGGGAGTCGAGCAGCGCACGGACAGTGCCGCTGTTCCATGCCTTGCAGCCGGGTGATCACAGATCGTCGGTGTCGTCCGATATGTCGAGGCTGATCTCCGCTCCATGGACGGTCGATTCGTCATCCAGAATCGCCTTCCCCATTGCGGCCGAGATGCTGCCGAGCAGCGCAGCCTTGCGGGTGGCAAAGAACCCGACGAAGTCATCAGCGGCCATGAGATGCGGTTCAGCTAGGTGGGAACGGATACGCTCGGCGACGCCCTCGTGCTCGGTTTCTGCGGCCTTGACCAGCCGCCCCAGGTATTCGGAGGGGGCTGCGCCTCCGATGATTCGGTTGGTCCGGGCAGTCAACGGGGTCTTGTTGATGATCGAGTTGTAGACAGCCGGGTCGAATCCGGCCTTTTCGCACCAGCTCTTGGGAAAGATGTGGTGGATGTCGATGGACTCGTCGAAGTAACCGGTGACCTCGGCCTTCTCACCGGTGCGCCAGTCCACGGCTCCCGCCTTCAGCAGCAGCGCGTAGATCCCCTTGTAGGCAGCGCTATTGCGGGTCCGGAGGGTCAGCAGCCGTCCGGGAGCGAACTGTGCAGCGGTCACGGTCCGGGGCTCGACCGCATGGCCGTGGATCCAGTCGACGACGTCCGGCAGGTCCTGGCTGAAACGGGTCTCGGTCGAGCCGCCGTAGAGCTCACCGAACACGCCGCACCAGTACCAGCGGGCGAGCTTGTTCTGAGCTCCAGCGCTCTGTGCGGCATCTCCCGCGAGGGCCAGGATCGCCGCGAGAGGTATCAACTGGGTTCCGTAAGGCAGGAACTTCGTATCGAAGAGGAACTGCTGGTGCAGGAATTTCGCGGCAGTCTTGAAACCGGCGATGACGGACGGCGCGAAGCGTACGTAGTCCTCCAGCGAAAGGGCGAGCATGTCCTTGCGCTTGCAGCCGATGCGCGGCAACCGCTCCTCCTCCACTCCTCGTTCAGCCTCGTGCCTGCGCCGCTCGGCCGTGGCCAGCAGGGTGACAGCCTGAAGGAAGTCGGTGTTGGAGACCTCGCGCAGAATGCGGTACTCAGGTGCCTTCCAGGCAGCGCGGCATTCCTGCTCCCAGTGGTTGCGCAGATCGAATTCGTCCGCAGCGTAGGTGGCAGTCAGGAGTTCGAAGACGGTCAGGGTGACCCCGCCCGTGTTGACCTTCTCGAACACCTGGCACACGGCTTGGCGCGGAGTCGCCTGCCCCAGCTCGATGACCGGGACATGGTAGAGGTCGAAGGGTCGGACAAATTCCTTGCTGAACTCGCGCCACAGCTTGCGTTTGACCTTGTCGCCATCCCAGTAGTCGGTGAATTCGTCGCCCCAGTCCCCGCCGTCGAAGACTGCATGGAGCGGGAAGAGATGTGCCTCGTACTCGCGCTCCGGAGTCGAGTAGTCCTCGATGACCTGGCCCCGGAAGTTGAGTACCTTGCGCGATTCGGGCAGGAAGCGGATGGCGTCCTCGCGGTCGGCGTTCTCGTCGAGAGCCTGGACCATGTCGACGTAGAACCAGCCCGACGTCCGCTGCTTGCGCAGGTCCTGGGTAACCACCGGGCCCTTCAGCTTCAGGGCCTGGAACAGCGAGGTCAGTCGCTGCTGCCCGTCGAGCACGAGCGACTCCGGCTCGGGCTCACCAACCGGGGTCGCCCCTTCGATGGGCCTGTACTTGAACCGAACGTCTCCGCCGGCCTTGAGCAACATGACCGTTCCCACGGGATAGCTCAGCGAGATGGATGCCAGAAGGCTCGCAATGTTCGGGTAGGGCCACACCCAGCCCCGCTGGAACTCAGGGAGTTGGGCCTTGCCGACCTCGACCTGCTGCAACAGATCGCGCAGCGGTCTCTTGTCGATGCTGAACGCTTCGTCGGCCACGTCGGCTCCTTGAGGCGGCTGGCCGACGAGGGATCCCGAGGCCAACTATTCCGTGTTTCTCCCAAATTACTAGGGGTCACGGCCACGGTTGCCCAAGATCCGGAACAAACCGGATCCAGTGGGCGCTCCTGGTAACGGAGTTGAAGGTGTGGGTCAGTGGACAAGCCCACTGCCGTGCACCTGCGCCGCTCCGCCACCCGTCGCCGGTCATTCGCCCTCGGGCAGTCCCAACTGTGCTTCCAGGCCAGTCAGGTACTCGCCCATGGGTCCTAGGGACATCGGCGACGACTCGTACTAAACTGAAAGGTTGACCTCGTACAGCTTGTAAGCGGCCTCGGTCTCCCGGGCCGCCGCGCACGCTTCCGCGAGAGCCCGGACCGCGCGCCCCCGGTCGCCGGCTTCCACCGCCTCGACGAGGTCCGGCCACAGTGTGTCGCCGATGTGATCGACGATCTCCTCGACTTGGGCTGCGGCGCGCCGGGCACGGTCCTTGATCGCCTCCCGTTCGGATTCGGCGCGGTGTTCTGCCTGATGGGAGTCCCGTTCGTCGGAGTCCGTCCAGTCATGGTCACCCCAGATCTCCTCCCACCGCTGCTCCGCCTTCGCCAGGTCTGCCTTGAAGTCGCGGTCCAGGTCCTCCTGGGTGAGGCCAGTTTGCTCCCCGGCGTCGTCCTTCTCGAAAGCCGACAGCGGCAGAGTCAGATCAGGCAGGGATTCCCCATCGCGCAGCGCGGTGAGCAGGAGGACGGTGTCGATCGCGGGAAGGACCTCCTCCACGTCCACCATTCGTCGCAGGGATGCGACGGACTGCTCGACGGCCATGTAGTCGTGTTCGGCGATCTGGTTGTCGAGATCGCCGTGAAGATCGAGGACGGCGCCGCCGATCGTCTCGATCTCGTCCATGCGGCCTGCGATCTCCATGTCGAGACGCTCAACGATCTGCCGCAGCATGCGAACGTCCTCGACCTGCTCCTCGAGCTTGGCCACGGCTTTCGCCAGATCACCCATCCTGTGCCCCCTTCTCAACAATCGCCAACTGCCCCTACAGGCAGGCTAATGACGAAGCCTGCGTGATCCGCTGCCATCCGGCCACAGGGGCGGGTGCCTCCTGGATCACTTCGGCGGCCATACTCACAAGAGAAGCCTCACCGAGTCACGCGGCGATCCGATAACCGGGATTATCAACGCGGAGCAGGCACGAGAATCGGGATCGTCGTATCGTTCTCTGGCGGCGGGCGAAGGCCGCGGAGGCGAAGCCGGCGAGGTACTGACCGGACAGGGTCAGTCGTGCGGCTCATGCGACAAGAGATGTACAGGAAGGGGGGCATACAGTGGCAAGTGGTCCGTTGGAATCGACGCTACGCGCTCCTGTCCCTCTCCTGGTGTCGATGTCCGACATCGCGACGTTCGCCCGGGTGAAGCGCCCCGTCGTGTCCACCTGGCGCCGACGCTACCCGGACTTCCCCGCCGTCGTGTCCGAGAACTCGGGACGGCCCCTGTTCGACGGCACGCAGGTGACCGAGTGGCTGATCGCCTCCGGGCTCGGCAACGCCGCCCCGCGGGAGCTCCGATCCGAGCTGGCCCTCTTCGGCATCATCGCGCTGCGGGACCGTTTCACGCCGTGGCAGCTCGTCGAGACGCTCGGCAGCCTGCTGTGCCTGCGCCGGCTCGACGGCCGGCCCCTGGCTGACGACGCGAACGTCTCCCCGGCCTCCGCCTCCGACGCCCAAGCCGACGAGGCCCTCTGGTCCGCACTCCTGCGCCGGGCCGAACGGATCGACGCCGAGGACGATTTCGTACTCCGCGAGCTTCGCGCCATCGACGCCACGGCGGCCCCGCTCGCCCGCCTCGCCGAGGACCTGATCGAGTCCGCCTACGACGAGCACGGCGCGTACGAGTGGCTGCTCGCCGCCCGCTCCCGGCTCGGACTGGACTCCCTCGCCGCCGACGCGGTCACCCCGGAACTGCGGGGCCTGCTCACCCAGCTCACCGACCTCAGCCTCCGCCTTGAACAGGGCGAGTCCCTCACTTTGGCCGACCCGCACGCCCGCGCCGGCGACCTGCTCGCCGCGCTCCTCGACGACACGGAGGACCGCGACCGCGTCACGGTCCTCGCCGCTGACCCCGACGACCGGCTCACCCGCATCACCCGCCGCCGCCTCCTGCTGGCGGGCGTCGACGAACTCGACCTCGACGTCCAGACCGGTACCGACCTGGAGGAACGCTTCGCGGACCCCGACCTCGTCGTCACCCAGCTCCCATACCGCCCCGGCGAGGACCGCTCGGTACTCGCCGCCCTGACGGAGCTCGAACGCGTCGCCTACCTCCTCCGCCCTGGCTGCACGGCCGTCGTCCTCGGACCGGCCGACGCACTCGTCGACGAACTGAAGAACACCGAGGCAGCTCAGCTCCGCTCGGCCCTCCTGCGCGAGAACATCGTCGAGTCGGTCATCTCGCTTCCCGGCGGGGTCCTGCCCTTCCGCCCCGGCTACCGCCCCGCGCTGTGGACGCTCACACGCGGACCGGTCCAGGCGGCCGAGGGCAAGGTCTTACTCGCCGACATCAGCTCGGAACAGCTCACACCGGGCGTACGCATGCGGCTCGCCGAGGACGTTCTCCTCTGGCGAGCGGAAGGCTTCCGAGGACTCGACGGTCACGATCCTCGCTACGGCCGTGCGGTCCCCGTCGCCGACCTGGACCGGGCCTTCGGCGGTCCCCTGACTCCGCCCGCGCCGCCGGCGTCCGCGATCTGGTCCGACAAGGTCACCGAACGCCCTGCTCTGATCGCCGAGGCCGAGGCACGCCTGGAGCGGGCGAGGGCGGACGCCCGGGAGTACGAGGACGAACGGGGCCCGTACCGAGGGGCCGTACTGCGCAGAGTCGGCCGCCTGCCGGAGCGCACCACCCTGGGCAAGCTGATCACCGCACGCAGGGTGACCCGACTCCCCGGCCACCGCATCGACGACAAGCACCTCACCCGGGACGGCCACCACACCGTCCTGGGCCCCGAGGAGATCACCGGCGAACGGCCCGTGGGCGACCGCCGCATCGACCGCCTGCTGCTGGCCACGGAGTACGAACGGGCGGCGCTGACCGAGCCCGGTGACGTCGTCTACACCCTGGCGCCCCGCCTAGGCGTGTACGTCGACCACGACGGCTTCTCGGTCGTCGCGTTCCCGGGCCGCATCCTCCGGGTCAACGCTGACGCCCGTCGCCCGCTCACGCCCAGGGTCCTCGCAGCCCTGCTCGGCGCGGCTCGTGGCACCGCCCGCAGTCCCAGCGCGGTACGCCCCGCCCGCCGTATCGAGGACTACCAGGTGCCCGACCTCGACCCGGACGAGGTGCTGCGCTTCGACGCCCTACTGGCCGAGACGGAACGTCGGGAACGCTTGCTTCGAGCCCAGTCCGACGCCCTGGCGGAGGCCCGCAGGTTGACGATCGCGGGCCTGGCCGACGGCACCCTGACCCTCGGCGAACTACGAACGACCAACCCCACGTAGCCCATCCACCGACACCGTCTGGAAGAAGGAACGATGCCTCCCCGCAAGCGAGCCGCGGCAGCCGCCGGACAAGGCGAACTGCTCAGTGTCTCCAGCACCAAGGAGATCCAGGACATCCTGTGGAAGGCCGCGGACAAGCTCCGCGGTTCCATGGACGCCGCCCAGTACAAGGAGTTCGTGCTCGGCCTGGTCTTCCTGAAGTACGTCTCCGACGCCTTCACCGAACGCCGCGAGGAGCTGGCCGCCGACCCTGAGCTGGCCCAGATCCCCGAGCACCGGCGGGCGGCCTTCCTGGAGGAGAAGGACGAGTACACGGAGAAGAACGTCTTCTGGGTGCCGCCGACGGCCCGCTGGGACTACATCTCCGAGAACGCGGCCAGCGCGGAGGGCGGCGTCGGCAAGCTCCTCGACGAGGCCATGGACGAGGTGATGAAGGCCAACAAGACCCTCACCGGCGTCCTCCCGAAGATCTTCAACCGCGACAACGTCGACCAGAAGCGCCTGAAGGAACTCGTCGACCTCATCAGTGACGCGCGCTTCACGGGGCACGGCGACCGTCCGGCGCAGGACGTGCTGGGCGAGACGTACGAGTACTTCCTGGAGAGGTTCGCACGTGCCGAGGGCAAGCGGGCCGGTGAGTTCTATACGCCGGCGAGCGTGGTCCGCCTGATCGTCGAGGTGCTGGAGCCGTACGAGGGACGGGTGTACGACCCGGCGTGCGGCTCGGGCGGCATGTTCGTGCAGAGCGGCAAGTTCGTCGCGAAGCGGCGCGGCAAGGACCACACGCACGACATCGCTGTGTACGGCCAGGAGGCCAACGAGCGCACGTGGCGTCTGGCCAAGATGAACCTCGCGATCCACGGCATGGACCCGAAGGGCGTCGGCGACCGCTGGGCGGACACGTTCGCGGACGACAAGTTGCCTGACTTGAAGGCCGACTTCGTGATGGCCAACCCGCCCTTCAACATGTCCGACTGGGCGAGGAAGTCGGACGACAGGCGATGGCGGTACGGGGTTCCGCCTCAGTCGAACGCCAACTACGCGTGGCTCCAGCACATCGTGTCCAAGCTGGGGGACCGGGGCAGCGCGGGCGTGGTCCTGTCCAACGGCTCGATGTCGTCCAAGCAGTCGGGCGAGGGCGAGATCCGCGCGGCGATGGTCGAGGCGGACCTCGTGTCCTGCATGATCGCCCTGCCGGCCAACCTTTTCCGTACGACGGCGATCCCGGCGTGCCTGTGGTTCCTGACGAAGGACAAGTCGCCGCAGGGCACAAAGGCGTTGGAGGACCGGCGGAGCCGGGTGCTGTTCATCGACGCGCGCGCGATGGGCACGATGGTCGACCGCACGGAGCGGATCCTCACGGAGGAGGATCTGGAAAAGATCTCCGACACGTATCACGCGTGGCGGGGCACCAAGTCGGCGCGGGACAAGGGGCTTTCTTACGAGGACGTGCCGGGGTACTGCTACAGCGCGACGCTGGAGGAGATCGAGAGGAACGACTACGCGCTGACGCCAGGACGGTATGTAGGAGCGGCGGAAGTCGAGGAGGACCCGGATGCGGAGCCGGTGGGGGAGCGGATTGCGAGGCTGACGAAGGCACTATTTTCACAATTGGACGAGTCGACGCGGCTTGACGCTGTTCTGCGTGAGCAGTTGGGGAGGATTGATGGCTAGTTGGAAAACAATTCGGCTGCGCGATGTTTGCGATTCTGTTGACTACGGCTTGACCGCTAGTGCGACATTGCAGGAAACCGGCACTCGCTTCCTTAGGATTACCGACATTGTTAGCCAGTCGCTCTCCTGGAATGATGTCCCATTTGTCTCCGTGACTCGGGATCAGGAGGAGAAGTACCGAGTCGCTTCTGGGGATATCGTGATTGCCCGAACCGGAGCAACCACTGGTGTGAGTAGATGGCTGGGTAGCGTCCCCGACAGTGCTGTATTCGCCTCGTATCTAGTGCGACTGAAAATCTCAAGTAAACATGACTCGCGTTTCATTGGATATGCCCTTAAGGGAGATCAGTACTGGGATTATGTGCGCGGCGTGCTTGGTGACAAGTCGGCGCAACCCAACGCCAGCGCTACCACGCTCGTTGCCGCTCCGCTTTGTGTGCCTGACGACATCGCCGAGCAGCAGAGAATTGCCGATGTGCTTGGCTCGCTGGATGACAAGATTGCAATCAATGAACGGATCCGCGACACCACGCTGAGTCTTGCTCACTCCTGCTACGAGTCTACGACCGCGAGTGCTAGTTCCGAGCGTATCGGCGACTTGGCGACGCTCTTTGACGGGCCACACGCCACGCCAAAGAAAACTAACAGTGGTCCTTGGTTTCTAAGCATCAGTAGTCTTAAGAACGGCTACATGGACCTCGCAGAGTCCGCACATCTTTCAGAGGAAGATTTCCCGCGCTGGACTCGACGGGTGCAGCCTCAGGCTGGGGACGTCCTGTTCTCGTATGAGACGCGGCTTGGCGACGCCGCTCTCATGCCGCCTGGTATTCGAGGCAGCTTGGGGCGTCGGATGGCATTGCTGCGTTGCAATTCATCCTCCGTTAATGGCGCATTGCTGCTGCATGCGTACCTCAGTTCTGCCTTCCAGGAGGAAATCAAACGCCGAACAATACACGGAGCGACGGTCGACCGGCTGCCACTCAAGGAGATGCCTAACTGGGTCATCCAGCTGCCTGCCGAAGGTGATCGAAATCGGCTTTCTGCGCAACTCGGCATGATGCATGACCGTGTTATTCAGACCGGGAAGGAGAGTCGCGCACTAGCGACTCTCCGCGACACCCTCCTCCCCCAACTGATGTCCGGCAAGCTCCGCGTCCGCGACGCCGAGAAGATCGTGGAGGACGCCGTATGACCACCGAAGGCAACAGCGCCCCCACCCCCGCCCACCTCGACGCCAAAATGACCGAGTCCACCTGGGAGCACCTGGCCCTCGACGAACTCGGCCAACTCGCCTGGGAAGCCAAGCCCGGCAAAGACCTCGCCCCCGGCACCGGTCACCGCCGCGACTGGGACGACCTGATCCTCCACGACGAGCTCCAGGCGGCCATCGAGAAGCTGAACCCGGAGCTGACCGCCACCGCCGTCCACGAAGCCCTCCGTATCGCCACCGACCCCACCTCCCGCGAGGCGTACCCGGAGAACAAGCAGGCGCACGAGCACCTGACCACCGGCATTCGCCTCACCTACACGGACGAGTTCGGGGCCGAGCAGACCCCCACCGTCCGCCTCGTCGACTTCACGGACCCCGACGCGAACAGCTACCTCGCCGTCAACCAGGTCACGGTCAGGGACACCGACGGCAGCCACCGCCGCTTCGACATCGTCCTGTACGTCAACGGCCTCCCCCTCGCCGTCGTCGAGCTCAAGAGCGCCTCCGACGAGAACGCCACCCTCAAGTCGGCGCACGCCCAACTCCAGACGTACGTCTCGGAGTTCCCGATCGCGTTCCGCTACAACGTGCTCTGCCTGGTCTCGGACGGCATAACCGCCAAGTACGGCACGGCGTTCACGCCGTATGAGCACTTCGCACCCTGGAACGTCGACCACGAGGGCAAGCCTGTCGACACCAACGAGCCCGGCTACGACGGCCTCGACGCCCTGAACCTGGCCATCCACGGCCTGTTCACGCAGGAGCGGTTCCTCTCCCTCACCCGCAACTTCGTCAACTTCCCCCCGCCCAAGCCGGGCGAGCCCCTGACCGGCAAGCGCATCGCGAAGCCGCACCAGTACTTCGCGGTGAACAAGGCGGTGGACGCCGTCGTCGAGGCGGCACAGACGAACGGCCAGGCTGGCGTCGTCTGGCACACGCAGGGCGCGGGCAAGTCGGAGGAGATGGTGGAGACGGCCGCGCTGGTCCTCCGCCACCCGGCGCTCAACAATCCCACCATCGTCGTCATCACCGACCGCAACGACCTCGACGACCAGCTCTACGACACCTTCCTCGACAGCGAGTCCCTGCTGGGGGTAAGAGCTCACCAGATCGACACACGCGAGGCACTGCGCGCCGAGCTGACGGGGCGCAACGTCGGCGGGATCGTCTTCACCACCCTCCAGAAGTTCGGCCTGAGCAAGGAGGAGAAGGACGCCGGCAAATCGCACCCGCTCCTCTCCGAGCGCCGCAACATCCTGGTGATCGTCGACGAGGCCCACCGCTCGCACTACGACAGCCTCGACGGCTACGCCCGCCACCTGCGCGACGCCCTGCCGTACGCCACCCTTCTCGCCTTCACCGGTACGCCGATCTCGAAGGCCGAGGCCGACACCCGTGCCGTCTTCGGCAAGTACATCGACATCTACGACCTGAAGCGCGCCGTCGACGACGGGGCCACGGTCCGCGTGTTCCACGAGCCGCGTGTCATCAAGGTCGACCTGCCCAAGGACGTCGACCCGAACACGCTCGACGAGCAGGCCAACACCCTCACCGAGGGCATGGACGACGCCGAGCGCCGCCGAGCCATCCAGTACGCCACGACGATGAACACGCTCTACGGTGCCGAGGACCGCATAGCCAAGCTCGCGGACGACCTGATCGCCCACTGGGAGCAGCGCCGCGAGCTGGTCAAGCCCGACATCGGCTCCCCCGGCAAGGCGATGGTCGTGTGCGCGACCCGCGAGATCTGCGTACGGGTCTTCGACGCACTGGCCGAGCGGCGGCCCGGCTGGGTCAGTGACGAGGTCGACAAGGGCGTCATGAAGATCGTCTTCCACGGCGACCGCTCCGATCCCGAGCACCTGCGCAAGCACTCGCTGCGCAAGTCGCAGCAGAAGGTCGTCCAGAAGCGCGCCAAGGACCCCGACGACGAGCTGGAACTGCTCATCGTGCACTCGATGCTGCTCACCGGCTACGACGCCCCGCCCATCCACACCCTGTACATGGACCGCCCGATGCAGGGCGCCAACCTGATGCAGGCACTCGCCCGCGTCAACCGCCGCTTCCGCGGCAAGCAGGACGGTCTCCTCGTCGGCTACGCGCCCCTCACCGACAACCTCACCAAGGCCCTGCGCGAGTACTCGGACCAGGACCGCAAGGACCAGACCCTCGGCGCGGACATCGAACGGGCCGTCACCGAGGTCAAGAATGAGATCGCCACCATCAAGGGCCTGCTGGCCGGGAGCCGTTGGAAGGAGTGGCTGGCCGACACCGGCCGCCCCGACACCCGCAAGCGTGCGCTGCGCCTGACCGCCGACTTCCTGCGCGACCCGAAGAACCCGGGGAACAAGGTCGAGCCCCCCGCCAAGCCGCTCTCCGTCCGCTTCAAGGACAGCGCCGCCCGGCTGGACCGCTTCTACCGCGTCTGCGCGATGAGCAAGGAGATCGCCGAGCGCTGCGAGGACCTGGACGACTGGCGCCGCGACATCTCCTTCTTCAGCGAGGTCCGGGCCTGGATGATCAAGCTCGACGCCGCCCAGCGTGAGGCGAACGGGGAGCCGCTCAGCGCCGAGGTCCAGCGCTATCTCCAAGCCCTCGCCGCCTCCGTCGTCGACGCCGACGAGATCACCGACCTGTACGCGGAGGCCGGGATCGGCCGGCTGGACATCACCCGCCTCAACGAGGCGCAGCTGCGCAAGCTGGAGAACTCCGAGACCCCGCACCTGGTCACCGAGGCCCTGCGCCGCATGATCCAGCAGAAGATGCGCGAGGTGACCAAGCACAACGTCGTCCGCAACGAGAGCTTCACCGAGCGCCTGAACGACCTGATGAGGCGCTACATGCTCCAGCAGCTCACCAGCGCCCAGGTCATCGCCGAACTCGCCGCCCTGGCACGGGAGGTGTCGGCGGAAGCCCGCCGCGGCGAGCGCTTCGACCCGCCGCTGACCCACGCCGAGCTGGCCTTCTACGACGCCGTCGCCCACCGCGACATGGCCCAGGTGATGGAGGGCGGCGACGACACCCTCGCCAAGATCGCCCGTGCCCTCGTCAAGGACATCCAGAAGAACCTCTCCGTCGACTGGCTCTCCCGCGAACCCGTCCGGGCCAAGCTCCGGACCCGCATCCGCCGCGTGCTGGCGATGTTCGACTACCCGCCGGAGGAGGAGCGCGAGGCGGTCGACCTGGTCCTCAAGCAAATGGAGATCGTGGCCGCGCTCTGGGCACCGGCAGCGAAGTAGCGGACGGTGTCATCCCCGGCAGGCTAAAGTGTGAGTACGGGTACGTACCCGTACCCGCGAGTCAAGAGGAGCGCGCATCATGCCCGACGCCAACGTACGTATCCCCGCCGACGCCCGCGATCGACTTGCGGAGATAGCTGCTGAGGAAGGGTTGTCCCTGCGTTCCTACCTGGCCCGGCTCGCCGAGACCCTGCTCACCCCGGCGGAACGGGCCGAGCGGGCGGCGAAGGCACGGGCAGTGCTGCGGGAGTGGAATGGCTACGACCCCGACGAGCGTGAGCAGACCGAACTGGATGCCGAACTGGACCGCCGCATGGCCGAGGCGGGTGCCGCGTGACCCGTGACGTACATGTGTTCCTCGACGAGAGCGCGATGGTGGCCGCTGGGCGAGGTAACGCCCTGGTCTCCCGGTTGATCCATCGCGCTCACGCCGAGTCTGGCTGGTTCCTGTACGCCACCGTGTGTGCTCTGGTCGAGGCCGACCGGGCGCGGCCCGGCACTGCGGAGCACATTGCCGCCCTGCCCGGCATCACGATCGTCGACCTTGACCTGTCAGCCGCCCTGTCCGTAGCCCGCGCGACGACGTGGGCTGACGCGCACACTCTTTACGCGGCCCAGCCCAGTCCCGACCGGCCGGATGGTGCGGTGATCGCGACCACCAGACCGCAGACGTGGAAGGAGCAGCCAGTGCGCGTCCTGGACGTCAGCCCCTAAACTCAGGCGGCAAGGTGCACCACGGCCCGGCAGAGCGCGTCCACCTGCTCAGGCGTCATGTCGTAGTCGTACGCGATGTCCTCGACGGTCTCCCCCGCCTCCCACAAGTCGGTGATGGCCTGGACCGTGACGCGGTTGCCGGCCACCACAGGGAGACCGTGGCCGAACCTCGGATCGATCACGACGGGAACGGAGTCCGGGTACTGCCTCAGCCGCAGGCTGGAGGGGAAGTCCTCGCCCGGCTCCCAGGTGAGGTAGCGGAGATAGTCGGAGACCACTTCGTGGATGGGGACTTGGCCGTCGCGGGCTCTGCGGAGGTCTCCCCAGCCGTGCTCGATGAAGATGTCCACGCCGTCCGTGGCGATTCGCTTGGACACGAGGCCGTAGGGGGTGTCGAAGGCATCTCGTACGGCGGCGGCCGCTTCCCTGATCTCGCTCATGCGGAGTCCCAGGGAGCGAAGGGAACGCAGAACGTGCGCCTCGGCCACCGCGATGAACGGAACCGAGGGCTGTCCCTTCCGCACCGGCTCGACCTGGTGGACCAGCGGTGCTCCAGCGGCCTTGTTCTTCAGCCACGACGTGAGAGTCGACTGTGGAATCTCAAGGTAGGAGGCGGTTTCCGTGGGCGTCAGAAGCCCGTCGTTGAACCTGTCGACCATGCCCCACCTCCTCCTGGCGCCGGATTTCGCATCGTGCCACATCAAGCCTCCCACCTGCGGGTGGACCGCACACCCGGTCATCGGCTCAGCCGGCCGCACGTAGTGGGTCCCCGGCCCGGCAGTCCCGGCAGCGGCCGGGTTCCGCCGAACGGAACCCCCGGTCGCATCCGTCGCAGTTCCGCAGGGGCACGACCGTCGGGCGCACGGCGGATTCCGCGCTCCTGGCTGGTAGCGGCAGGGGAGTCTCCTTGAGGCGGTAGGCGAGGATGCCGACCGGGCGGGTGAGGAAGTAGTCCGGCAGACGTGCGGTGAGGTGATCCGTGATGTGCGTGGGCAGCAGGCCCGCCGCGAGCCACCGGGCGACGGCCGGGGCGAGGCGGGCGGTTTCCTGCGCGGACAGGATGAGGCGGGGGTCGACCCGGCGCAGTGCAGTGAGTACGGCTACGGCTCGGGGGTCGGCGTCGGCGAGCGAGACCGGTGCCTCCGCCTCCGCAGGTGCAGGCGCGGCCACTGTTGTCTCCACAGGCCCGGACGCTGGTGTGACCGCAGCGGCGGCGCCCTGCTTTCGCGGTCCACGCGGCTTCGGCGGCTCGGGAGGCCCGTCCGGGTCTGGGTTCGGTTCCGTATCCGGATCGCCGCCGGGGACGTCGTAGAAGTAGGTGCGGGTACGGACGTGCCCGGTGGACGTCCGCTCGCGGCGGCGCTCCAGGTAACCGGCCGCTTCCAACTCCCTGAGCGCCCGCGAGATCAGGATCTCGCCCTCGCTGAAGTGCTTGCACAGGGCCGGGATGGTCACGGGGGTGCCGTCGGGCAGGGAGGAGATGTACGCCGCGACGCCGACCGTGACCGCACTGCCGCGCCGCTGGGCGAGGTCGTTGGAGATCACGGTGAAGTCGGCCGTGAGGCGGGTGCGGACGTGGATCACGCCGGAGGTCGGAGCTCCGGCGTCGGCGCGCGAGGGCGCGTTAGACTGCGGGTCAGCCATCGGGAAGGTGTCTCTTCCTGATCGGTCAGGCCCTCGTTCGGGATTGCAGTCCCGGCGGGGGCCGAAGTCTGTGTGCTGTTGTCGCGGCGAACGTAACCGTCCGTATCCCGCGCCTGCAAGCCGGTCACCCGGACGAGTGACGCGAGCCCTGCGGCCGGGGAGGGTGGGTGGGCGGGTAGTTCTTTCCCCCGGTTCTTTAGGGAGGTCAGCGGCCTGCCGGGCCCTCGCGGACAGGGGTCCGGTGAGCCCGGGACGTGGACGGTGACCAGGGCCCGGCGGGCTCAGTGACGGTGGCCTCCGGCCTTCAACTCGCCTATGAAAGCCGCCCAGGAGGCAGCCTCGAAGCACAGCACCGGACCGTGCGGGACCTTGCTGTCACGGACGGGGACGGCGCTCTCCCGGAATCCGTCGGCCACCTCCACGCAGTCGCCGCCCGCCTGATTGCTGTAACTGCTCTTGCGCCAGGCGGCGCCGTTCAGATTTGGACGGGAGATTCGCGCCACGGTAGCTGCCCTCCAGGGTGGACCGGATCATGTCGAGTGACATGAGAGGGGGCAGCGCTGCCGCCCGCAGCCGATCGTAAATCACCTTGTAGCGGCTGACGTTGGCTGGCTCTTCGATGAGTTGGCCGTAGTCCGAGCCCTCTGTGTAGGCCACTTCCGCGCCGTCCGGGAGTGTCAGGATCGTCAGCGATCCGCCCATCGCCTCGTGTCCGCCTTGGTCGAACGGCAGTACCTGCACGCTGATGTGGCGCTCCTCTGCCTCACCGAGCAGTCGTGCCAGTTGCCGCCGCATCACGCCATGTCCGCCGATGGGGCGCCTCAGTACCGCCTCGTCCAGGATCACCACCAGCTCCGGCCGGTCGGGCGAACTCAGTCGTGCCTGCCGTCCCATACGGGCCGCTACACGCTCCTCCAACTGTTCTTCGCTGTCGAGCATCGCGTCCAAAGCTAGAACCGCCCGCGCGTAGTCCTCCGTCTGCAACAGACCCGGCACCACATGCGCCGCGTACTGCCGGATGACCACCGCCCGTTCCGAGCAGGCCATGAACCTCCGCGACCAGTCCGGAAACGCCTCCCGGTACACATACGGCCACAGCTCCACGAGCAAGTCATCCGCACCGAGGACCGCGTCCAGCGCCCGCGCCAGCTCCAGCGTCGGCTTCGCTCCGGACGCCCGCTCGATCTGCGTGATCCGCGTACCCACCACGTGAACCTTGTCGCCCAGTTCCGTCTGGGTCAGTCCGGCCGCGAGGCGAAGTCTGCGGACACGTGCACCGAACAGCGCGGCCATCGACGTACTGGGGTCAATTCCGTTGGCCAAAGCGTCACTTCCGTTCCTTACGGGTTGAAAAGTAAGGACGCGTCACCTGTTGAGCGTAGGGCGACCGGACGAATCTTGAGTGCGGAACGTGACGATCCACGCACACCACGCCACATCCCCCGCTCGACAGCCAAGGACGGACCACGCCGTGCTGACAGAAACCACGAACGTACAGAGCGAACTGCCGCCTCTCGTCGCACAGTTCACCTCCTCACCTCGCGGTGCGCGGCTGGCCCGGCAGCTCGCCGTACGGCACCTGGAGGAGCGGGGGTATCCGCCGGCGTCGGACGCGTCGTGCGCGGTCGCCCTTGTGGTCGCCGAACTCTCCGCGAACGCTGTGCTCCACGGCCGGGTGCCGGGACACGGCTTCGGTCTCCGGGTCGCTGTCGACACGGCGGCGGGCCTGGTCCGCGTCGAGGTCTCGGACGCGGCCTCCGCGAAACGGCCCCCGGCGATGCCACCTTCGTCGGCTCCCGAGGGAGAGTCGGGCCGAGGGCTGCTCCTGGTGGACACCCTGGCCGTGCGCTGGGGTTCCGCACCGCGCCACCCGTTGGGCAAGACGGTGTGGGCGGAAGTGTCCATCGGCCGCCCAACTGTTTGGCAAGATGCTTGAGTTGCGATAACCAGGGTTATCGCTGAAAACATGGATTGAGTAACTTCTCCGCCTCTAACGTCTGTTCCGTCACACCGGGCTCGCGCAAAGCGAGAGGCTCACGGCCCTCGCCCAGCGCACGGCCCGGCCCGGAACCGACCACGGAGGGCGGAGAGCACCATGACGGAACACCCCGCACAGAGCGGACCCAACGCATCCGACCAGCAGGTCGAGCACCGCCGAGGCGCCTCCTCGACGCTCGCCCGCCTGACCGCCCGCCTCGAAGGATCCGCGCTCAACGAGGCAGCCCGGGAACTCCTGCGCGAGGCAATCGGCGCCACCGAGGCGGAGGTCTCCGGCGCCCCCGCCGCCCCGCACCCCGACCAGCGGGTGTTCCTCGACTCCATCAGCGTGGGCGGCTTTCGCGGCATCGGCCGCAAGGCGCGTCTGCCGCTGACCGCGCGGCCCGGCGTCACCCTCGTCGTGGGACGCAACGGCTCGGGGAAGTCCAGCTTCGCCGAGGGCGCCGAGACGGCGCTCACGGGCCGGACCGCCCGCCTGGACAAGCAGCGGGGCGAGGTATGGCGCCGGCACTGGCGCAACCTGCACGACGGGGCCGACCCGAAGGTCGAGGTCCGCCTCGCCCTCGCGGGCGACCCCCGGCTGTCCACGCTGACGTGCACCTGGCCCGGCGACGACGTCACCGCCCCCGAGGTCGAGTTCAGACGGCCGGGCCACGGCCGTCGGCCCTTCGCCGGCATCGGGTGGGAGCGGGCCCTGAACGACTACAGCCCCTTCCTGTCCTACGCGGATCTCGACAAGATCCTCAACGGCAGGCCCAGCGAGCAGTACGACTCGGTCGCCGCCATCCTCGGGCTGCGTGAACTGACCGACGCGGACGAGCGGCTCCAGAGCATCGAGAAGACGCTCGACTCCGCGCTGAAGCAGGTCGAGGCCGAACTGCCCGCACTCGCCGAGGCGTTGTCCGCACTGGACGACCCGCGGGCGGTACGCGCGCTCGCGGTGGTCGGCAGGGCGGGCGACCCCGACTTCACCGAGCTCGACGCCCTCGTGACCGCACTGCCCGACGCGGACGAGGGCCGTCTGAGGGAACTGCGGGCGACCGCCGCGCTGGCCGGACCGGACCTCGGCGCCGTCGGCTCGGCCGTGGACCGGCTGCGCGAGGCCGTCGCCGTACTGGACGACGTGTGTGCCTCGGGCGCCGAGGACGCGCACCAGCGTGCGGAACTGCTGGCCAAGGCCCTGGAGCACAGCCGTCGGCACCAGGACGAGGACACCTGCCCGGTGTGCGGGTCCGACCGGACGCTCGACGAGGCGTGGGCCGAGCGGGCCGCCGAGCAGGTGGCCGGCCTGCGGCAGGAGGCCGTGACCGCGCGGGAGGCCCGCGACGATCTGCGGGACGCGGTGGACGCCCTCCGCTACCTCGTCACGCCGGTCCCCGCGTGGCTGCCCGCCGCGCTCGTGGACCCGTGGGAGGAGTGGCAGGCGTGCCGGGTACTCGACGACGCCGAGCGGCTCGCCGCCCGCGCCGAGACCGCCGCGCTCGTCCTCGCCGACGCCTGCGCCGCACTGCGCGAGGAGGCGCTGCGGGAGCTGGAGAAGCTCGACGAGGAGTGGCGCACCTGTGTCACCCGCCTCGCGGGCTGGCTCGACCGGGCCCGGCCCGCGTACGCCGGCAGGCCCCGGCTCAGCCAGGTCAGGGCAGCCCGCAAGTGGCTCAAGGAGGCGCGTGCCGAGTTGCGCGAGGAGCGGCTGCGGCCGTTCGAGGACCACTCGCAGCGGATCTGGGAGGAACTGCGCCAGCAGAGCAGCGTCGACCTGCGCTCCGTACGCCTGACCGGCAGCGAGAAGGCGACCGTGCGCAAGCTGGTGATGGACGTGTCCGTCGACGGCACCGAGGCGTCGGCGCTCGGCGTGATGAGCCAGGGCGAACTGCACTCCCTCGCGCTCTCGCTCTTCCTGCCGCGCGCCGCCGCGCAGGACAGCCCCTTCGGGTTCGTCGTCATCGACGACCCGGTGCAGTCCATGGATCCCGCCAAGGTCCATGGCCTCGCGAAGGTGCTGCACGACCTCGGCGAGACCCGGCAGGTCGTGGTCTTCACCCACGACACACGGCTCCAGCGGGCCTTCACCAACCAGGAACTCCCGGTCACCGTACTGGAGGTGGAGCGGGCGGGCCGGTCCGTGGTCACCGTGAAGCGGGTGACCGATCCGGTCCGTCAGGCACTGGCCGACGCACACGCCCTCATCCGCACGCGGAACCTCCCGCCGGTCGCGATGACCCATGTGCTGCCCGGCCTCTGCCGCGCCGTCCTGGAACGGGCCTTCTCCGAGGCCGCCTGGCTGCGGCTGCACCGGGCGGGGATGACCGAACACGAGGCGGAGAAGACCGTCGCGAGGGCCGTCACGCTGATGGACATCGCCGCCCTCGGGCTCTTCGGAGACCCGTCGAAGACGGCCGGTGAGGTCTACGGCGAACTGCGCAGGCAGTGCGGCCCCGGGGCGGTGGACCTCGTCCGGCAGTGCCAGGAGGGCGCCCACCCGACCGGCACCTCGATGCCGGACCCCCACCGGTTCGTGGACGACATCGAGGCCGTCGCCCTGACGGTACGCAAGCCCGAGGAGGGGCCGTGAACCACACGATCCGCCAGCTGCTCGACACCGCCGGCCTGCTCCTCACGGACACCGGCGAGTCCGCCCCGCCCGCCGCCGACACGGCCGTACCCGCCGCGTCCGCCGCCGCCACGGCGAGCCGGTGCCGCGGTGCCGCCTTCGCCCTCCGTGTCGCTCTGGAGAGCGCCGTCGCCGACCGCCTCACCGCCCACCGGGCGCCGCGCGCGATCCGGGAGGGCACCAAGCGGTCCGCGTTCCTCTGGCTCCGTGGCTGCGCCGAAGCGGGAACCGCCCGCCGGGCGAAGGCCGTGTGGAGCCAGCTCTGCCTGGGATGCCACTACCACCAGTACGAGATCGGTCCCACGGAGGACCAGGTTCGCGCATGGCACGCCGAAGTCGCGGCGCTCGTCGCCCTGTTGGCCACTTGAAACAACACCACGAGGACGCCAGTCCACATAGAGCGGAACGAGGAGTAGCACCTTGACGGCCCGTACGTCCAAGCGAACCCTGTACCGACTCAGGGGGGTCCCTCCCACAGCCGACGCAATGTTCGACGCCCTGGACGCGGACCAGTTGGCGCGGGTCCACGCGGATTTCGACGTCCCCGAGAACCTCGGTGTACCAGCTGTCTTGGTCACCGGCAGCTTCCAGCAGCCCGTCGCGAGCTGGTGCGACGAGATCTTCTGTACGACGGGTATCGAGGTGTCACGGCCCGTCAACCGCTCGGCCGGCCTGCTGATGCTGGCCGTCGACGGTGAGGTGTACGCGATCGGTTACGACCAGGGGTTCCGCCTGGTGCCGGACCGCCTGAAGGACCACCGCTTCGGGCTGAGCTTCGCGTCTCGCCGGGTGGACCCCGCGAAGATCCGGGACCTGGTGTCGCACACTCCCGGCGGAGGGCGTACCGACATCACTCTGATCCCGAGCGGGGCCTCGGTGTGGAGCCTGGGAATCGTCGAGCACGCACGGATCGTGCGCCGCCTCGGCGGCCACCTGGACAACATCCCTCTCACCCTCTCCCGGGACAACCCGGGGAAGATCTCCAGTGCCGAGGGCGGCGCCGGCCTGTGCATGCGGCTCGGTGTGGAGGCCGCCGACCTGATCGCCGACATCCGTGCGATCGCCCGCGTCCTGCGTGAGGAGAAGCCGAGTCCGGAGCTGGAGTTCGTCGAACACGTCGTGCCCGTCGACGACCCCGGTCTTGTCACTCGCCTGGAGGCCATGCTCGACAACCTTCTGGGTCAGGAGCCCGACGGGAGAATCAGCGTCGCCGTCCCCGCCGACCGTTGGGACGACTACATGGCCGCCAGGGCGTTCCGGGCAAGGATCAACAGCGACTCGGCCGGCCGGTCGACCGACGACTTCGACCTTGAGTACGTCCTCTTCCGTGCACGCATCCAGCGTGCGGGCAGCCGCGTGGCCGCGCTCCGGGAAGGAACCGTCACCCTCTACCGGCACAACCGCGCCGACCGGGCCGACGAAATCTGGACGTCCAGCGCGCTCCGCTGGATCGAGACGGAAGTGTTTCTCGACTCCCGCCGGTTCTTCCTCATGGACGAGCACTGGTACGAGATCGACCAGGAGTACCTGAAGGCGATCCGCTCGCACGCCGAACGGTTGATCACCGACACCCCCTCCGTCGACCTGCCCCCGTGGGTCCTCGGGGAAAAGGAGCGCACCTACAACGCGTCCGTGCCGGACCAGCGGCCCGGGTACGTCTGCTTCGACCGCGACAACGTGCAGACCGCGCTGCACCGCGGGAACGGCGTGGAGATCTGCGACCTGCTGAGCCCCGACAACGCCCTGGTCATGGTGAAGCGCGCCAAGGGCTCCGACACGCTGAGCCATCTTTTCAGTCAGGCGCTCGTCGCCGTACAGACGCTGCGGAACTCCCCGGAGGGGAGGGAACGGTTCGCCGAGAAGGTGGCCGCCGCCCGGCAAGGGCAGGGTCTGCCTGAAGACTTCCGGCCTTCGAAGGTCGTCTTCGCCATCCTGCTGAAGGACGGCACCGACCTCACCGCCGACACTCTGTTCCCGTTCTCGCAGGTCACCCTGGTACAGACGGCCAGGATGCTCGAAACGTGGGGGGTGCGGGTTGAGGTGGTCGGGATCGCCTCCACTCCGCCGGCCGCCGCCCCGACGGAGGTCCGACGGTTGGCGGCCTAGCCGATGCGCACCGCCTCATTTTCCGGCGTTTGCCGTGAACCTCCTCGCCGGGCGTTTCCGCGTTGGCGACCAGAACAGCATCATGGGCATCGTCGGCCCCCTGCACGAGTACCGACCGGTGCCGCTGTCCGTCGGCCAGCCGGCGATCACGACGGACTCACGGCCGGTGAGCGTGGTTCACAGCGTCTGCGTCACGAACGGATCGATCGAGTGAAGCAGGCGCAGCGTCACGTCGAAGACCTCGCCCAGAACGCGTGCCGAGACCTTGGCCGCGTCGCCGCCGGCCATGAACGTCGTCTCGGACAGCTCGACGTACCAGTCGAAGGCCTCGTCCCACGCGAAGCCGGGGAGGCCGGCGGCGCTCGCCGAGCTGTCCCGGCCGGTCGCAAAACAGACCAGGGCCTTCGAACAGGCCGAAAAGTTACCCACAGGCTGTGGACGGCCGCCGCGAGACCGACTGGCGCGCCTTCCCGACGGCGCCGCCGCCGGCCGCCGTCCGCCGGTACGCGCTGTTGCCGGCCGACCGCGCCACGCTCCCCTGCTGGTCCACCGCGGGGTCCCGCTGCTGGTGGCGCTCAGCGGGTCGGGGTTCTTCGCGTCCAGGCCCCGTTCCGGCTGCCCGCCTTCCCACAATGACGCTGCCGCTCCCGACGCCGCCGCCACGGACGGCGAGAGCCCGGCCCCGGCACGCGGCCGTGGTGGCCGGTGCCCTGGCCGGGCTCTCGTCCGATTACGGCGCGTGTCCGGCCGTGATCGCCGGCACGCCCCGTCAGCGGGAGGAACTGCTACTCGTCGTCCTCGGGCTTCTCGGCGTCGTTGACCTCCTCCTCGAGGCCGAGCTGCTCGACGAGCCACTTGTCGAACTCGATGGCGGCGCGCACCCAGCTGACCGTGGAGGACACGAAGTGCTCCAGGGCGACGCCGGTGCCGATGAGCATCTGCGCCTCACCGATCAGACGGACGGTGCCGTCGTCGTGGGTGTGGCTGTAGACCTTGGGCCACAGGGTGCGCCGGTTCCAGTCGTCGATGGACTCCAGCAGCGTGGGCTTCTCGTCGATCTGGTGGGGCCGGTCGTAGAACGTCCGCACCGAGAAGACCTGCTGGTCGCCCTCGCCGCGGAACATGAAATACGTACGGAACTGCTCCCACGGCGCCGCGAGGTCACCCTCGTCGTCGACGACATACTTCAGCTCCATCTGGTCGAGGAGCTGCTTCACGAGATCCTGATCCGGGACGACGGGGCCCGCCGGTCCTTGGGGCTGCGGCTCGGGCTGGCCCCCGAAGTTCGGAATCGAGGACGGGTCGATGGTCACCGTGAATTTCCCTTCGTACGGATTCCGCCATCCTCCCCCATGCGGGGAGGGGGGTGGCAAGCCCAGACAGACCCTGTCCTCCCAGGGCTGACATGATCCGGTCAGCACTGCATGCAGGTGTCGAGGAAACGGGGAAGACATGACCGATACGCAGACCGGAACACCGGCGGAACCGACCGTGCCGGGCAGGACCAGATGGGGGGTGTTCGCGGCGATCCTGGCCGTGCCGACGCTGGTGGTGGCGGCCCTGATCGCGCTGCTGGTCGCCTGGCTGTTCACGGACGACTCGGTCGACACGGGCGAGCGGAAGGCCTCGTGCGCCGAGGCGTTCGCCTACGGCGGGGCGAAGCCCCCGACCGGGGCGCGCGACCTCGCATGCGTGCTGGAGGCCGCGCCGGAGCCCCGGTACGAGGCCCGCTTCCTGCTGCGAAGCGCCGAGGTGAACGCCTGGGTGGCGGCGAGCTACCCGGACGGGCCGGGACTGCGGAACGTGCAGTGCGACGGCGACCACGACGGTTACGCGTGCATGAACCGGGGCCCGGTCGCCGGGCAGAGCGCCTCCGTGCAACTGGAGATCGCCTACGACGGGCCGAAGTGGTCCGTGGTGCGGTTCGTGGCGTTCACGGAGTGACGAGGAGGCGCCGCCACCCCCTCGTCACCACCGCGCTCAGAGCGTCTTGCCGGTCGCCGGGCCCACGATCAGACCGTCGCCGAAGGCGTCCACCCGGACCGTGTCGCCGTCCTTGACCTCGCCGGACAGGATCTCCTTGGCGAGCCGGTCGCCGATCGCGGTCTGGACGAGGCGGCGCAGCGGGCGGGCCCCGTAGGCCGGGTCCATGCCCTCGACGGCGAGCCAGTCCAGGGCCGCGTCGGTGATCTCCAGGGTGAGCCGGCGCTCGGCGAGCCGCTTCGCGAGCCGGTCGATCTGGAGGCGGGCGATCCGGCCGAGCTCGTCCTTGCTGAGGGCGGAGAAGACGACCAGGTCGTCGAGCCGGTTGAGGAACTCCGGCTTGAAGGAGGCCCGGACCACCTCCAGGACCTGTTCCTTCTTCTCCGTCTCGCTGGTGATCGGGTCGACCAGGAACTGGCTGCCCAGGTTGGACGTCAGCACCAGGATCGTGTTGCGGAAGTCGACCGTGCGGCCCTGACCGTCCGTCAGGCGCCCGTCGTCCAGCACCTGGAGCAGGATGTCGAAGACCTCCGGGTGCGCCTTCTCCACCTCGTCGAGCAGCACCACGCTGTACGGCCGCCTGCGCACCGCCTCGGTGAGCTGGCCGCCCTCCTCGTAGCCGACGTAGCCGGGAGGCGCGCCGACGAGCCGGGAGACGCTGTGCTTCTCGCCGTACTCCGACATGTCGATGCGGACCATCGCCCGCTCGTCGTCGAAGAGGAAGTCGGCCAGGGCCTTGGCGAGTTCCGTCTTGCCGACGCCGGTGGGGCCGAGGAAGAGGAAGGAGCCGGTGGGCCGGTCGGGGTCGGCGATCCCGGCCCGGGTGCGCCGTACGGCGTCGGAGACGGCCTGCACGGCCTCGCTCTGCCCGATCAGGCGCTTGCCCAACTCCTCCTCCATGCGCAGGAGTTTCTGGGTCTCGCCCTCCAGGAGGCGGCCGGCCGGGATGCCGGTCCAGGCGGCGACGGTGTCGGCGATGTCGTCGGCGCCGACCTCCTCCTTGACCATGGTGTCCTTGGCGGCCTCTTCCTCGGCCTCCGAGGCGGCCTCCAGGTCCCGTTCCAGGGTGGGGATCTCGCCGTAGAGCAGCTTGCTGGCGGTGTCGAAGTCGCCGTCGCGCTGGGCGCGTTCGGCCTGACCGCGCAACTCGTCCAGCTTCTCCTTCAGTTCACCGACCCGGTTGAGGGACTGCTTCTCCTTCTCCCAGCGGGCGGTCAGGCCCCGCAGCTCCTCCTCCTTGTCGGCGAGGTCGCGGCGCAGCCGCTCCAGGCGCTCGCGGGAGGCCGGGTCGGTCTCCTTGACCAGCGCGAGCTCCTCCATCTTCAACCGGTCGACCCCGCGCTGGAGTTCGTCGATCTCGACGGGCGAGGAGTCGATCTCCATCCGCAGCCGGGAGGCCGCCTCGTCGACGAGGTCGATGGCCTTGTCGGGCAGGAAGCGGGAGGTGATGTACCGGTCGGAGAGGGTGGCGGCCGCGACCAGCGCGCTGTCGGCGATCTGGACCTTGTGGTGGGCCTCGTAGCGGCCCTTGAGGCCGCGCAGGATGGCGATGGTGTCCTCGACGGTGGGCTCGGCGACCAGCACCTGCTGGAAGCGGCGCTCCAGGGCGGGGTCCTTCTCGATCCGCTCCCGGTACTCGTCGAGGGTGGTGGCACCGACCATCCGCAGCTCACCGCGGGCCAGCATCGGCTTCAGCATGTTGCCGGCGTCCATCGAGGAGTCCCCGCCGGCGCCCGCGCCCACGACCGTGTGCAGCTCGTCGATGAAGGTGATGATCTGCCCGTCGGAGTCCTTGATCTCCGCGAGGACGGTCTTGAGCCGCTCCTCGAACTCACCCCGGTACTTGGCACCGGCGACCATGGCCCCGAGGTCGAGCGCGACGAGCCGCTTGTCCTTGAGCGACTCGGGCACGTCCCCCTTGACGATCCGCTGGGCGAGCCCCTCGACGACGGCGGTCTTGCCGACGCCGGGCTCGCCGATGAGGACGGGGTTGTTCTTCGTACGGCGGCTCAGCACCTGCACGACCCGGCGGATCTCCTGGTCGCGGCCGATGACGGGGTCGAGCTTGCCGTCGCGTGCGGCGGCCGTGAAGTCGGTCCCGAACTTCTCCAGGGCCTTGTACTGCCCCTCGGGGTCGGCGGTGGTCACCCTGCGCCCTCCTCTGGCCTTCTGGAAGGCGTCGATCAGCTTCTTAGGGGTGGCGCCCTGCTGGGTCAGCACCTCGGCGGCCGGTCCGCCCTTGGCGGCGATGCCGACGAGCAGGTGCTCGGTGGAGAGGTACTCGTCGCCGAGGTCCTTGGCGCGGGCCTGCGCGTCGGCGATGACGGCCAGCAGGTCGCGGTTGGGCTGCGGGGGCGCCACGGTGGACCCGGCCACGCTGGGCAGCGAGCCGAGCACCTTCTCGGCCCCGGCCCGCACGGCGGCCTGGTCGGCGTCGACGGCCGCCAGCAGGTCGGTGATGTTCTCGTTGTCCTGCCCCTGGAGCAGAGCGAGGAGCAGGTGGGCGGGGGTGAGGTCCGGATGTCCCTCGGTCACGGCCCGATTGCCGGCCGCGTTGATCGCGTCCCGGCTCCGGTTGGTCAGCTCGGCATCCACGTGTCCGTACTCCTCCTCGGTGTCAGCTCCTGTACCGACTCCTGTGCTGACTCAGTCAGCGTACACAAAGTTGAGTCTATTCCACTCAAGGCGGCCCACGGGAGGGATGAGGGGACTAGCTTTCCCGGCATGACCTCCTACGCCCAGGATCCGGGTGCCCCGGACCCGTCGTTCCTCAGCTTCTGGCGCGAACGGCATCTGTGCACGCTCACGACACCACGCCCGGACGGGAGCCCGCACGTGGTGCCCGTCGGGGTGACCTACGACCCGGAGGCCCGGCTCGCCCGGGTGATCACGAGCCGGACCAGCGCGAAGGCACGGCACGTGCTGGCGGCCGGGGAGGACGGGGTCGCGGTGGCGGTGTGCCAGGTGGACGGACGGCGGTGGGCCACGCTGGAAGGGCGGGCGCACGTCCGCACGGAGCCGGAACGGGTGGCGGAGGCGGTGCGGCGGTACGCCGAGCGCTACGAGCGCACTCCGGCGCCGAACCCGCTGCGCGTGGTCATCGAGATCTCGCTCACGGGAGCGATGGGCCATTTTTGAGCCATGGCCTGATCACCCGATACCGTGAAATGTCGCCCAAAACTGCAGCGGCGTCACCGTGTTCAGGTCACGGTGACGCCGCTGCGGGGGGAAGCACCTGCGCGATCTGTTACGACGGGGGAATCGCGTCAGGCACTGCGGGGGGTGGCTGAGATGGTCCGCGGGGTGGGGGTTTCCGGTTCCACCAGCCGATGGTCTCGTTGGTCCAGGTTCACAAAGATCATTCCGTACCGGACGGCACACCGAACGGGCTGCGGCGCCCCCCGAGGCCGCCGCAGACACCGGTACGCCCGCACGTCCTCGTCCTCGTCCCGCGTGACGACCACCGGTTCGCCGAAGACGGTCACCATCAACGAGTCACCGGAGTGGGGGATCGCGGTGACGAGGTCGATGAAGTGCCAGCCGGAGCGGTAGGCGGTGGCCATTTCTCTGCGGAAGGAGCGGTCGTCGGGTGGAGTAGTCATGTCAGTCCCAGACCGTGTCCGCCGGGAATGCCTGCGCCTCGTCACCGGCGACCACGGTGTGTGTGGTCTCGGTGGCACCCACTCCATGAACGTCGCTCTTCGCACCGGAGAGGCCGGCGATCGCGCCGAGCGCCACAACGGCGGAGAAGGCGGCGACAAGCACCGAGCGAAGCATTCTGTTACGCATAGTCGGCTTCGTCCTCACTTGAAGGTCCCCTTTTCCCCCGTCGAGTAAGACGATGGCTCATTCGGGCACGTCATGGCCACACGAACGGTGCATCATGTTCCTGCATGTTCAGGACCCTGGGGGGTGGAAATTTGGTATCGAATGGGACTAAGGCGACACATCCCCATGCGGTGACCGAGTTGTGTGAGGAAGGTGGCCGTCTTTACGCCAACGCTCTGCGGACAGGACGCGTCTCCCGCGCGGACGTGGAGTCGGTTCCCTGTCTGCTGGAGTTCGCCCTTCTGCACCCCGACCCGGACGACGCGAACTGGATGCTTCCGGTTCCGCCGTCGGTCGCGCTCGCCCAGCGGCTCAACCCGCTGGAGCACGAGATCACCGAGCGCAGACGCATGTCGATCGAGCTGGCCGACGCCTTCGAGCCGTTCATGGCGCTGAGCGCCCAGCAGGTGGCACCGGCGCACTCGATCACGGTCCTGGAGGGGCTCGACCGGATCAACACGGCGCTCGACCTCGCGACGTCCCAGTGCCAGTCCGAGGTGCTCACGGTCCAGCCGAGCCGGGGCCAGCGTCCCGAGAACCGGCTGATCGAGGGGCTGGAGCGCGACCGGACCCTCATCGAACGGGGCGTCCGGATCCGCACCCTCTACCAGCACGTCGCCCGGTACAGCCCCGAGCGGCTGGCCTACATGGAGCAGTTCGCCGACGGCAAGGTGGAGTACCGCACCATCGACGAGTTGGTGGAACGGCTCATCATCTGCGACGAGACCGTGGCCTTCATCCCGGTCCGGGACGACCGGCAGGTCGCCCTGGAGCTGCGGCACCCGGGCCTCGTCGGCTATCTGGTCAAGGTCTTCGAGTTCATGTGGAGCCGGGCGGTCCCGCTCAGCGCGGGCGCTCCCTACGAGACCGCGCCGGACGGCATCACGGACATCCAGCACTCCATCGCCAAACTCCTCGTCGAGGGGCACGTCGACGAGGCGATCGCCCGCCGCCTGGGCATGAACGTCCGTACCTGCCGCGCCCACATCGCCAAGCTCGCGACCGTCCTGGGCAGCGGCAGCCGCGCCCAACTCGGCTTCCTCATCGCGCAGTCGGGAATCCTCGACCAGGGCAAGCCGGCGACGGAGGGGGACGGCCCTCCGTGACCGGGGCTCACACGCACGGAACGGGGCAACGGCGCGAGACGGGCCCGCCCCCCTGCACCCGTGCGCAGCGCGGCGGCCCTGTCCGCCCCCTCGGCAGTGAGAGCCGCGCCCGCCCCGGCCGTCTCCTCGCGGTGTCAAAAATCCCCGAGCAGGAGGGAGTGACCGAGTGAGCACGGTGCCCCATCCCGAGCACGGCGTGGAGAACCTGTGCGTCGCGGGGACGGAGCTGTACGCGCGCGCCCTGCGCGAGGGGTACGTGCTCGCCGTGGACGCCGGCGAAGCGCCCTGTCTGCTCGACTTCGGGCTCCTGCATCCCGCCGTCACGGACCCGGAGCGGCTGGAACCGGTCGCCCCCGCCGTCGCCCTGCACCGCATGCTGCGGATCGCGGAGGAGCGCATCGCGGACGAACGGCGGCGCGAGGCCCGGCTGACCGAGACGTTCGAGCCCCTGATGCGCATCGACGGCGGTCTCACGGGCGCCGAGGACTCCTCGTCGATCAGTGTCCTCAGCGGTCTCGACCTGATCAGCCGGGTCATCGGCCAGGCCGTGGCCGCCGGTTCCGAACTGCTGGCCGTCCAGCCGAACACCAGCGACCGGCACGCCCCGCAGCCCCCGCCCGTGCATGTCGAGGCCTTCGACCGCGACCAGGCCCTGCTCGACCGCGGCGGCCGTATCCGCACCCTCTACCAGCACACGCTCCGCCACGCGCCGAGCATCGTGGCCCGCTACGAGCGTCTGAGCGGCGATGTGGAGGCCCGCAGCCTGGACGAGGTGACGGAGCGTCTGATCATCGTGGACCGGACGGTGGCCTTCATCCCCGCCAACAAGGACCGCACCCTCGCCCTGGAGATCCGCCACCCCGCCCTGGTCGCCTTCTTCGTCACCGCCTTCGACCGGCTGTGGCGGCTGGCCACGCCGATGTACCCGGAGGCGGTGCAGCAGCCCACGCGCAACGGCATCACCCCGCGCCAACGGGCCATAGCCGCCCTCCTCGTCGAGGGCCACACCGACGCCGTCATCGCCGACCGCCTCGGCATGAACATCCGCACCGCCCGCGTCCACATCGCCAAACTCGCCGCCACCCTCGGCAGCGAGAGCCGCGCCCAGCTCGGTTACCTCATCGGGCAGTCCGGCATTCTCGGCCAGGAGGACACGGGCGAGTGAGCACGGCGGCGGTCCACCGGGAGCACGGTCCGCAGGACCCGTGCCCGGAAGGCATCGAGCTCTACGCGCGCGCCCTGCGCGAGGGCGGCATCGACCGCCGGGACGCCTCGCCCGTGCCCTGTCTCGTCGACACCGGACTGCTGCGGCCCGGTACCCGGGACGCCGCCCGGCTGGAACCGGTACCGCCCGCGCTCGCCCTGCACCGCATGCTCCGCGCCACCACGGACCGCGCGGCGCACGAGCGGCGGCGCGAGGAGCGGCTGGCCGAGGCGTTCGCGCCGCTCCAGCGGATCGACGGGCGCGGCGCGGCGGTCGCGGAGAACCCGGCGATCAGAGTCGTCAGCGGTACCGGCCCCATCAACGAGGCCATCACCGAGGCGATGGCCGGCGTCGCGCACGAACTGCTGTGCGTGCAGCCCAACGTCCACTACAACGACAGCCGGGGCGCGGCCGCCCAGGTCGTGGCGATGGGCCGGGACCAGGCGCTGCTCGACCGCGGCGCCCGTATCCGCACCCTGTACCAGCACACCCAGCGCCACATGCCGCTGGTCCTCGCCCGTTACGAACAGCTGCGCGGGGACGCCGAGGCGCGCTCCCTGGACGAGGTCACCGACCGGCTCATCGTCGCCGACCGGACGGTGGCGTTCATCCCCGCCGACGAGGACGGCACGGTCGCGCTGGAGGTGCGGCACCCGGCCCTGGTCGAGTTCCTGGGCACCACCTTCTACCGGCTGTGGTGGCAGGCCACGCCCATGTATCCGCAGACCGTCCACCGGCCGAGCCTGAACGGCATCACGCCCCGCCAACGGGCCATCGCCGGACTGCTCGTGGAGGGGCACACCGACGCCGTCATCGCCGACCGGCTCGGCATGAACATCCGCACCGCCCGCGTCCACATCGCCAAACTCGCCACCACCCTCGGCAGCGAGAGCCGCGCCCAGCTGGGCTACCTCATCGGACGGTCCGGGATTCTTGACCGGGGAGCGTGATCGAGGAGACGGCCGTCGGGCCGTCCAGGCCCACCTGCGCTATCCGGACGCCCAGTTGCGTACGACTGGCCGCCCCGAGCGTCTCCGACAGCCGCGCGATGTGGGCCCGGCAGGTGCGCACGCTGATCCCCAGCCGTTCCGCGATCACCGCGTCCTGGTGGCCCTCGGCCAGCAGGGCGGCGATGGACTGCTCGCGGTGGGAGATGCCCTCGATGCCGGTGTCGGGCAGCGGGGCGGTGAGGGGGATCGCCAGGCGCCACAGCCGCTCGAAGACCGTCACCAGGTACTCCACCAGCGCCGGGTGCCGTAGTTCCAGGGCGAGGGTGCGGTCGGCGTTCGCGGGGATGAAGGCCACCGTGCGGTCGAAGAGGATCAGCCGGTCGATGACCTCGTCCAGGGTGCGCGCCTGGACCGTGCCGCCCATCAACTCCAGGTAGTTCAGGAGCCCTTGGCCGTGCCGGGCGACATGGGTGTACAGGTCCCGCATCCGCACGCCCCGGCCGCGCAGGGCCAGCGCCCGGTGCAGGCCCTCGGTCAGCTCGTGCTCGGGGCGGATGCCGCCGGGCTGGACCGTGAGCACCTCCGTCGTGCAGGCCTCGGTCGCCTCGTCCATCGCGGCCTGGATCCGGGAGAGACCGTCGAGGACCCGGATCGCGGTCCCCTCACCGGCGCCCGGCACCACACTGGGCCCGAGTCCCGCGTACCGCTCCACGGCCGCGACCGCCGCCCCCACCCGCCGCTGGCTCGCGCTGACCTCGTCGTGGACCTCGCGCAGCAGCCGGGTCATGACCTCCTGCGGGGCGGTCGGCACCAGCCAGTCCATGTCGTCGGGGTCCGGGTGCAGCAGGGCCAGTTCCAGCAGGCAGGGCACGGGCTCGGCATCGACGCGCGGCACCCGGCCGCGCCGTACGGCCCGGGAGTACACCCGGTCCCCGGCCTCGCACAGCCGGTCAGCGCCGTGTGGATGGTCGTCCGCCCCGTAGCCGGCCATTGCCCATCCCACCCCCGGTTCCAGCGTCTACCGCCCTCTTGTCCTGTTCCCCATCGGAGCGTCGAAGCCCCCTCGGCTCCGCAACTATGCGCGGCCCGGACCGGCTCCGCAACACGGCTCCGCACGCCAGGGGCGGGGAAATCGGCGGGTATGCGCCGTTGTCGACGGCCCTCCGTCCGCCTGCCTGCACCAAGCCGACGGCGGTGCGATCACCCTCAGGAGTGCATCGCGCAGCCGCACACCCCCGGGTGCCGGTGATCCCGCCGGCACCCGCCGCCCGGCCGGGCCACCGGATACGGAACAACCGGCTCCGCGCGTCAACTCCCGGAAACCGCGCAGTGATCACCCCGTTACGTCCCGCATTTAACGTCAGCCCATGGCGGACATATTTGACGCATACGCGTTGGCCGACGCGTGGGACGAGATGTTCGAGCGGCCGGGCGAGGTCAGGACCGCCTACGAGCCGGTGCTGGCCGCGCTGCAGCCGATCGAACCGAGTGAACTCCGGTTCCGGGCCGACCAGATGGCCCGGGCGTTCACCGACCGGGGCGTGACCTACGCCTTCGCCGGCGAGGAGCGGCCCTGGCCGCTGGACCTCGTGCCCAGGATCCTCGACGCCCTCGAATGGGATCTCGTACAGCGCGGGGTGAGCCAGCGGGTCAGGGCACTGGAGGCCTATCTCGCCGACGCCTACGGGCCCGCCCGCGCCTTCGAGGACGGTGTGGTGCCCTGGCGGCTGCTGCTGAACTCCCCGCACTTCCACCGGGCCGCGCACGGGCTGGAGCCCGTCAACAACGTGAGAATCCATGTCGCCGGCATCGACCTCGTACGGGACGAGCAGGGCGCCTTCCGGGTCCTGGAGGACAACGTCCGGGTTCCCAGCGGCGTGTCGTACGTCATCGAGAACCGGCGCGCCATGACCCGCGTGTTCCCCTCCCTCTTCGACGGGCAGCACGTGCTCCCCGTCGACGGTTACACGCAGAAGCTGCTCGCCGCCCTGCGCGCGGCCGCGCCCGACGGCGTCCAGGACCCCCGGGTCGTGGTCCTCACCCCCGGCCCCAGCAACGCCGCCTACTTCGAACACGCCCTGCTGGCACGGCTGATGGGCGTGCAGCTGGTCGAGGGGCACGACCTGGTGTGCCGGGGCAACCGGGTGTGGATGCGCACGACCCGCGGAGAGGTGCCGGTCCATGTCGTATACCGGCGCCTGGACGACGACTTCCTCGACCCGCTCCACTTCCGCCCGGACTCGGTGATCGGCTGCCCGGGCATCCTCGGCGCGGCCATGGCGGGCCATGTCACCCTCGCCAACGCGGTCGGCAACGGCATCGCGGACGACAAGCTGCTCTACACCTACGTCCCGGACCTGATCCGCTACTACCTCTGCGAAGAACCGATTCTCCCCAATGTGGAGTCCTTCCGGCCCGACGAACCCGGCCAGCTCCAGGCCGTTCTCGACCAGATCGACCAGCTGGTCGTGAAGCCGGTCGACGGGGCCGGCGGCCAGGGCATCGTCATCGGTCCCAAGGCGGACCGCGAGACCCTGGAGAGAACCCGCGAGGCGGTCCGGCGCGACCCCCGGGGCTTCATCGCCCAGCGCCCCGTCGCCCTGTCCACCTCCCCCACCCTCGCGGGTGAACGCATGGCGCCCCGCCACATCGACCTGCGCCCCTTCGCCGTCAACGACGGCACCGACGTGTGGGTCCTGCCCGGCGGCCTGACCCGGGTCGCCCTCCAGGAGGGCAATCTGATCGTCAACTCCAGCCAGGGCGGCGGCTCCAAGGACACCTGGGTGCTCGCCGAGGGCCCCGCGGAACCGCCCACACCCGCGGACAGCGCTGCCCACCTGGACATCGCTCCCCGCCAGCACGGTCCCGACGGCTCCCCCACCGTCGTACAGGAAGGGGCTCAGCAGCAGTGAACGACGTGATCCTCTCCCGGATAGCCGAGGCACTGACCTGGACCGGCCGTTACGTCGAGCGGGCGGACAACACCGGCCGGATCCTCGACGCCTACCTCCACCGGATGCTGGAGGACCCGTGGCGCGACGAGAACGTGGCCTGCCGGTCGCTGTACGCGATCCTCGGCGTGGACGCGGGCGGCAGCCGGGTCGACATGCAGCAGGTCCTCGACCAGCTCGCCTTCGACGCCCGCTCGACCTGTTCCATCGAGGGGGCGCTCGGCGCGGCCCGGCTGAACGCCCGCAGCGCCCGTGAGGCCGTCTCCTCGGAGATGTGGGAGTGCCTGAACTCCACCTGGCACGCGCTGGCCGACCAACGGCTCGCAGCCCGCCGTACGGGCCCCTACGCCTATCTGGAACTCGTACGGCGGCGCGCGGCCCTCTTCTTCGGGCTCGCCGACTCCACCATGAGCCGTGACGACAGCTGGCGCTTCGTGGTCCTGGGCCGGAGCCTGGAGCGGGTGGACATGACCGTGCGGCTGCTGTCGGTGCGGGTCCTGGACGCCGCCCACGCGCCCGACTGGCCGACCCTGCTGAGCGCCTCGGGCGCCGACGAGGCGTACGCGCGCCTGTACGGCGGTTTCGGTGACACCCCGCGGGTGGCCGAGTTCCTGCTCCTGGACCGGGACTTCCCGCGCTCGGCGCTGCACGCGCTGACGACGGCGGAGGAGTGCCTGACCGCGCTCGGCCGGCCCCGCCAGGACCCCGCGCGCCGCCCGATCGGCCGGATGCGCACCCGGCTGGAGTACCTCGACCTGCACGCCCTGGAGGAACAGCTCCCGCTGCTGCTCAGGGATCTGCAGACCGCCTGCATGGCCTCCGCGGAAGCGGTGGCGGAGCGGTTCTTCCCCTACCAGGGGCCCGTCGAGTGGGCCCAGGAAGGAGCGTGAGATGACTCGCAGGCTCCGCATCAAGCACGTCACGCAGGTCGCGTACGCCCAGCCCGCGGCCTCGTCCCACAACGAGGTCCGCATGACCCCGCTGACCCTGCCCGCCCAGACCACGCTGGACGCCCGGGTCACCGTCAGCCCGGCGACGCCCACCTGGTCGTACTGGGACTACTGGGGCACCCAGGTCACCGGCTTCGACCTGATGGACCCGCACGGCCATCTCACCATCACGGCCTCCAGCCTGGTCGAGACGCACCCCGCGGGCCCGCTTCCCGAGCCGCCCGGCTGGGCCGGGCTCGCCGAACAGAGCGCGAACTCACGCCTGTTGGAATTCCTCGACCCCACGGTCCGTACGACCGTCCCCGCCGGGCTGGTCGACCGGGCACGCGAGGTCTCGGCCGGACTCGACGTCCACGCGACGGCGGTCGCCGTGTCCGCCCTCGTCGCCGACCGGGTCTCCTACCTGCCCGGCACCACGGGCGTGAACACCTCCGCCACCGAGGCCTGGGAGCAGGGCGCCGGTGTCTGCCAGGACATCGCCCATGTCACCCTCGCGCTGCTGCGGGGCGTGGGCCTGCCGACGCGGTACGTCTCCGGCTATCTGCATCCCGAGCGGGACGCGGAACTGCACCGGCCGGTCGCGGGGCAGAGCCACGCCTGGGTCGAGTACTGGGCCGGCGAATGGTGCGGCTACGACCCGACCAACCGGGTCCGGGCCGACGAGTCCCACGTGGTGGTGGGCCGGGGCCGGGACTACGACGACGTGACCCCGCACAAGGGGATCTACCGGGGCGTCCCGGCAGGGCCGCCGGAGGTCACGGTGGAGTTCACGCGGGTGGCGTGAACGGCGGGCGGGGCCGCGATGCTCCGCGGCCCCGCCCGCCGGCGGTCACTGCAGGCCCGCCGCCGCGCAGGCGCTCTTGTAGTCCGAGGTGCAGATGTCCTTGACGGTGTAGATGCCGTCCTTGACGACCGTGCTCTTGATGTTGTCCCTCGTCAGCGCGACGACCTGGACGAGCTGGGCCGGGATGTCCTTGTTCGTCGGGCTGTCCACGCTGTCCGTGGCGAGGGCGTCGAACTGGATGCCCTTGCCCTGGATCTTCGTCACGGCCATCTCGGCGGCGGCCTCGGCCTCGTCCGGGTACGGCTTGTAGACGCTCATGTACTGCTCGCCCGCGACGATCCGCTGCACCGCGGACAGTTCCGCGTCCTGGCCCGTGATCGGCGGGAGCTTGGTCATGCCCGCGTCCTCCATCGCCTGGATGGCCGCGCCGGCCATGGCGTCGTTGGCGGAGTACACGGCCTTGATGTTGCCCTTGCCGATCGCGCTGACCGCCTCGGCCATGTTCTTCTGCGCGATCTCCGGCTTCCAGCCGTCGACGTCGTAGGTCTTGGCGATCGTCACCTTGCCGTTGAGCTCGGACATCGCGCCCGCCTTGAACTGCCCGGCGTTCGGGTCGGACGGCGAGCCGTTGATCATCACGATCTTGTCGGAGGTGTCGATGCCCGAGCCGAGCGCCTCCAGGAGGGAGCGGCCCTGCACCTCGCCGACCAGCTCGTTGTCGAAGGAGACGTATCCGTCGATCGGGCCCTCGGCGAGCCGGTCGTAGGCGATGACCGGGATGCCCGCGTCCTTGGCCTTCTCCACCATGCCGGCGATGGCGTGCGAGTCCACCGCGTCCAGCAGGATGACGTCGACCTTCTGGTCGATCATCTGCTGCATCTGCGTGGCCTGCTTCTTGGCGCTGGCCTCGCCGTTGGCGTAGACGGTCTTGCCCTGCTTGCCGGTGAGCTCGGAGACCTTCTTCTTGATGATCGGGTAGTCGAACTCCTCGTAGCGGGTGTTCGTCTTCTCCGGCATCAGCACACCCACGGTGATGTCGTTGCCCTTGGTCGGACTCGCCTCGCTCCCGCTCGCGGCGCCGAGCGCGCCGCAGGCGGCCAGCGAGAAGGTCATCGTGGACGCGGCCACGGCTATGGCGATACGACGCATGGGGCTGCTCACTTCTGGTGCTTTCCGGACGCGGGCGCGGCATTGCGGCCCATGTGACTGAAAAGCCAACGCGGGGCCGCCCACCGACGTCAAGCGGAATCACTTAACGAGTGCGCAACGCCACTCTCCGCCGATGGTGTGAAGACTTGGCGCGAACACTAGTACAACCAACTTCACACCTCGCGAGTCGTGATCACAGCAGCCGCACAACTGCTGTTCCTTACTCGACCAGAGGACCGAATGAAGTCAGCCAGACGGACGACCGCCGCCGCAGTCGTCCTCGCCACCGCAGGCACCCTGTTCACCGCGGGCGCGGCACCCGCCTCCGCGGCCGTGAACTGCGCCTCCCCCGTGTTCAAGCGGCAGTTCTACGCGAACACGAGCCTGTCCGGCACCCCGAAGAAGACCGACTGCGACAACGCGATCGACCAGTCCTGGAGCGGCGCCCCCGTCTCCGGCCTTCCGAAGGACAACTTCGCGGTCCGCTGGACCGTGACCCGCGACTTCGGCTCCGGCGGCCCCTTCGCGCTCAACGCCTCGGGGCTCGACGGCATCCGCGTCTACGTCGACGGCGTACGCAGGATCGACCTCTGGAAGAACGTCTCGACCACGGTCGCGAAGGCCGCCGCCGTCACCGTCCCGTCCGGCACCCACACCCTGCGCGTCGACTACGTGAACTGGACCGGCGCCGCCAAGGTCAAGGTCGGCTACGCGCCCCGGACCTCCGCCGACGTCGACAAGGTCAAGCCGCTCACGCCGACGGGCACTTCGGTGTCGTACGACCGGAGCACCCGCAGGGCCAAGGTCGTCTGGTCGAGGAACAAGGAGATGGACCTCGCCGGGTACCAGGTCTACCGGCGGCTCAAGGGCACCTCGTACGGCACCAAGCCGCTCACCACGACCACCTCGACCTCGTACACCGACACCCCGCCGCCCACCGGCGCCACGTACTACTACGAGGTCCGCGCCCGCGACAAGGCCGGCAACACCTCCGGCGGCACCGCCGACCAGCCCGTCACCACCGTGGACACGACTCCGCCCGCGGCGCCGTTCCTGGAGATGGACGCGTGCCCGGCGGGCCAGCCCTACGCGGCCCCCGAGCTCGTGACCACCGCGGAGAACGCGGCCGACATCGCCCTCTACGAGATGCAGCGGCTCAACCCGGCCACCAACAGCTGGGTGACCGTGTACACCGGCGCCAAGGGCGCGATCTGCGACACGGGGCAGATCGCCGACGGCAGCAAGGTCACCTATCGCGGCCGGGCCCGGGACGCCGTCGGGAACTGGTCCGCGTACTCGGCTGCCACCACCTTCACCACGTTCGACCTGACACCGCCCGCCACCGCCGCCGACGCGCGCGTCGAGTACCGGTCGGGCGTTCCGCACGTGGTGTGGTCGGCCGTCGACGGGGCCGCACGGTACGAGGTCCTCCAGTACGACCAGGCGACGGGCGGCTGGCTCGACGCGCTGCCCGGTACGGCCGGCACCACCACGCAGACCGATGTCGTACCGCGCCAACTGGTTGCCGTCGCCGACTCCTACCGGTACGCGGTGCGCGCCCAGGACACCAGGGGCAACGCCTCCGCGCCGGTGGAGGCCGTCCTGGACATGGCGGACCGGCCGGAGGCGATCGCCCCGTACGAGACCACCGCCACCCGCTCCGCCGGGGGCGTGTACGTCTCCTGGGCCAGTGCCGACCCGTGGGCCCACGACAGCGCCCCGCTGCTCACCTACCGGATCGAGCGGACCGACCCGGCGACCGGTGAGACCGTCGTCGTGGACAAGTGCGGGCCGGACAGCGCGGATCCGTCGGTGGACTGGTGGTGGGCGGGTGACGACGCTCCCTCCTACGCCGGGCGCAAGGTCCTGCGCGGCACCTGCCAGGACGTCTCCGGAGCCTCCGAGACGACGTACGAGTACCGGGTCGTCACCGTCGACCCGTACGGACACGCCTCTCGGCCCGGTCCGGCGGCCACCGCGACGACCCCGGACACCAAGCGTCCGGACCCGGTGGAGAACCTGACCGCCGAGCAGGTCCCGCTCGGTGTACGCCTGACCTGGACCCCGCCCGCCGACGACGACGTCTTCACGTACTACGTGTGGCAGGGCGTCACCGACCCGGAGTCCGGCGAGACGCGCTGGAAGCGGAACTGCTGGAGGGGGGAGTCCCTTGCCGAGACCGAGATCCTCTGCCCGACCGTCGCGGACGGCGCGACCCACGTCTACCGGGTGGCCGCCGTCGACGCCCTCTGGGACGAGGGGCCGGACTTCTTCCACACGGCCGACGTCTCCGTGACCCTGCCCGACGCCCGGCCGCCCGGCTGGACCGGCACCGAGATCGTCGAGGACAGCTACCCGGACCTGTACGTCGGCTGCTCCGAGAGCTCCGGCCTCGGGGACTGCGCCCGGTTCACGGGCTACCGCGTGGAGCGCTGGGACCCGGCGACGAGTGCCTACGTCACGCTGGCCGAGGGGGCGACGGACAACACCCACTCCTTCATGGACACGACCGTCCACGAGGACCGGCTGGCCCTGTACTACTACCGCGTCGTCCTCCTGGACTCCGCGGGCACCGAGACCGTGGCCCGGTCCCCGGCGTACGGCATCTGGGAGTACGAGTTCTGAACCGGAACACAGGGAAGGGGCCCGGAGATCTCTCCGGGCCCCTTCTCCATGCCTGCCTAGTCCTTGGCCTTCTTCGGCCGCCACACCACCAGCGCGCTGGTCTGCTGGACCTCCTGGTACGGCACCAGGTCACGGCGGTACGACGCGTGCACCGCCGCCTCACGCTGCTGCATGGCCGCCGCGGCGCCCTCGACGGCCGCCTGCAGCTCGACCACCCGGGACTGCAGCGCCGCGACCTGGTTCTCCAGCTCGATGATGCGCTTGATGCCGGCGAGGTTGATGCCCTCGTCCTGCGACAACTGCTGGACGGTGCGCAGCAGTTCGATGTCGCGGGCCGAGTAGCGCCGGCCCCGGCCCGCGGTGCGGTCCGGGGACACCAGGCCCAGACGGTCATACTGGCGCAGTGTCTGCGGGTGCAGGCCGGAGAGCTGGGCCGCCACCGAGATGACGTAGACCGGGGTTTCCTCGGTCAGTTCATACGGATTGCGTCGACGACCGTCCATCTCGAATCATGCTCCCTTCGCGGCCTGGAACAGCTCCGCCCGTGGGTCCTCACCCACGGTCGCCTCGCGATACGCCTCCAGCGCGTCACGAGCCTTCCCCGACAGCTCGGTCGGGACACTCACCTCGACGGTGACCAGCAGGTCGCCCCGGGTGCCGTCCTTGCGGACCGCGCCCTTGCCCCGCGCCCGCATGGTGCGGCCGTTGGGCGTGCCCGGGGGCAGTTTCAGCGTCACGGCCGGGCCGCCCAGCGTCGGCACCCTGACCTCGCCGCCGAGCGCCGCCTCCGAGAAGGTCACCGGGACCGTCACCGTGAGGTTGTCGCCCTTGCGGCCGAAGACGGGGTGCGTCGCGACATGCACGGTGACGTACAGGTCGCCCGCTGGGCCGCCGCGTTCACCGGGCGCCCCCTTCCCGCGCAGCCGGATCCGCTGCCCGTCGGAGACGCCCGCCGGGATGCGGACCTGCATGGTGCGGGAGGACTTGGCCCGCCCGGAGCCCTTGCAGATCTCGCAGGGGTTCTCCGCGATCAGGCCGCGGCCCTTGCAGTCGGGGCAGGGGTCCGTGAGGGAGAACCCTCCGCCGGAGCCCCTCGCCACCTGGCCGGTGCCCACGCAGGTCGGGCACACGCGCGGGTTGCCGTTGGCGTCGCCGGTGCCCGAGCAGGCCTTGCAGGGGGCCTGCGAGGACATCCGGAGCGGGACCGTCGCCCCCTCGATCGCCTCGGTGAAGCTGAGGGTGACCTCGGTGTCGATGTCCTGCCCGCGCCGGGGCTGGACGCGCGTGGTGCCGGAGCTGCCCCGGTTGAACAGGCCCCCGAAGACGTCTCCGAGTCCGCCGCCGAAGCCGCCGGCACCCTGGCCCTGTCCCTGGGCGCCGCCTCCGAAGAGGTCGCCCAGGTCGAAGTTGAAGGAGCCGCCCGCGCCGCCCGGCCCCGGGCGGAAGCCGCCGTTGCCGAACAGGGCGCGGGCCTCGTCGTACTCCTTGCGCTTCTTGGGGTCACCGAGGACGTCGTTCGCCTCGGAGATCTCCTTGAAGCGCTCCTCGGCCTTGGTGTTGCCCTTGTTGGCGTCCGGGTGGAACTCGCGGGCGAGCTTGCGGTACGCCTTCTTGATCTCGGCCTCGGTGGCGTCCTTGGGGACGCCGAGGACCTTGTAGTAATCCTTCTCGATGAAGTCCTTGGTGCTCATCCTCGACGCGCCCCCTTTCCGGTGTCCCGATGGTTCTCTTCGACCTCAGCCCTCCTCAGGGCCGTTGTCCTTGTCGTCGCCGGCCTCGGACCCGTCCTCGGCCTTGACCGCCTGCGCGCCCGGCTGCGGTTCGGCCACGGCCACCCGCGCGGGGCGGATGGTGCGCTCGCCGATGCGATACCCGGGCTGCAGGATCGCCACGCACGTCGTCTCGGTGACGTCCGGTGCGTAACTGTGCATCAGGGCCTCGTGGATCGTCGGGTCGAAGGGCTCGCCCTCCTTGCCGAACTGCTGCAGGCCCATCTTCGCCGCGACGGTCTCCAGGGACTCCGCGACGGACTTGAACCCGCCGAGAAGCTCACCGTGTTCGCGCGCGCGGCCGATGTCGTCGAGCGTGGGCAGGAGCTCGGTCAGGAGGTTCGCGATGGCGATCTCCTTGACCGTGATCCGGTCCCGCTCCACCCGGCGGCGGTAGTTCTGGAACTCGGCCTGGAGCCGCTGGAGGTCCGCGGTGCGCTCGTCGAGCGCCTTGCGCGACTGGTCCAGCTGGGCCGTCAGACCGGCGATCTGCGCTGTTGCGTCCCCGGCCGGGGCCGCCCCTTCCTGGGGGGCGGCCTTCGGCTCGGCGTCGTCGGGGGTGGCGCCGGAGGGGACGTCGGGCTTCTCGTCGAAGCCCGGGGTCTCCTCCGTCACGCGGCACCGTCCTTGCGCTCGTCGTCCACGATCTCGGCGTCCACGACGTCGTCGTCCGCCTTGGCCTGGGAGGCACCGGCGTCCTCGCCGTCGGCGGCCTGTCCGGCCTGGGCGTCGGCGTACATGGCCTGGCCGACCTTCTGGGAGACCGCGGCGACCTTCTCGGTCGCGGTGCGGATCTCCGCGGTGTCCTCGCCCTTGAGCGCGGCCTTCAGCTCCTCGACGGCGGACTCGACCTCGGTCTTGACCTCACCGGGGACCTTGTCCTCGTTGTCCTTGAGGAACTTCTCCGTCTGGTAGACGAGCTGCTCGCCCTGGTTGCGGGTCTCGGCGGCCTCGCGGCGGCGGTGGTCCTCCTCCGCGTACTGCTCGGCCTCCTGGCGCATCCGGTCGACCTCGTCCTTCGGCAGCGAGGAGCCGCCGGTGACGGTCATCTTCTGCTCCTTGCCCGTGCCCAGGTCCTTCGCGGTCACGTGCATGATGCCGTTGGCGTCGATGTCGAAGGCGACCTCGATCTGCGGGACACCGCGCGGGGCCGGCGGCAGACCGGTCAGCTCGAACATCCCGAGCTTCTTGTTGTACGCCGCGATCTCGCGCTCGCCCTGGTAGACCTGGATCTGCACGGAGGGCTGGTTGTCCTCGGCGGTGGTGAAGATCTCGGACCGCTTGGTCGGGATCGTCGTGTTCCGCTCGATGAGCTTGGTCATGATGCCGCCCTTGGTCTCGATGCCGAGGGACAGCGGGGTCACGTCGAGGAGCAGGACGTCCTTGACCTCACCCTTGAGGACACCGGCCTGCAGGGCGGCGCCGATGGCGACGACCTCGTCCGGGTTGACGCCCTTGTTGGCGTCCTTGCCGCCGGTGAGCTCCTTGACGAGCTCGGCCACGGCGGGCATACGGGTGGAGCCACCGACGAGGACGACGTGGTCGATCTCGTTGATGGAGACGCCGGCGTCCTTCATGACGTTGAAGAACGGGGTCTTGCAGCGCTCCAGCAGGTCCGCGGTCAGCTGCTGGAACTGGGCCCGGGTGAGCTTCTCGTCCAGGTGCAGCGGGCCCTCGGCGGAGGCCGTGATGTAGGGCAGGTTGATCGAGGTCTCGGTGGAGCTGGACAGCTCGATCTTGGCCTTCTCGGCCGCCTCGCGCAGACGCTGCAGCGCCATCTTGTCCTTGGCGAGGTCCACGCCGTGACCGGACTTGAACTGCTGCACCAGGTAGTCGACGACGCGCTGGTCCCAGTCGTCACCACCGAGGTGGTTGTCACCGTTGGTGGCCTTCACCTCGACGACGCCGTCGCCGATCTCCAGCAGGGACACGTCGAAGGTGCCGCCGCCGAGGTCGAAGACGAGGATCGTCTGGTCGTCCTTGTCGAGGCCGTACGCGAGCGCGGCCGCGGTGGGCTCGTTGACGATGCGCAGGACGTTCAGGCCCGCGATCTCGCCGGCCTCCTTGGTCGCCTGGCGCTCGGAGTCGTTGAAGTACGCCGGGACGGTGATGACCGCGTCGGTCACCTTCTCGCCCAGGTAGGACTCGGCGTCCCGCTTCAGCTTCTGCAGGATGAAGGCGGACATCTGCTGCGGGTTGAAGGGCTTCCCGTCCAGCTCCGTCTTCCAGTCGGTGCCCATGTGACGCTTCACCGAACGGATGGTCCGGTCCACGTTGGTGACCGCCTGGCGCTTGGCCACCTCGCCGACCAGCACTTCGCCGTTCTTCGCGAAGGCGACGACGGACGGCGTGGTCCTGGCACCCTCGGCGTTGGTGATGACGGTGGGCTCGCCGCCTTCGAGAACGCTGACGACGGAGTTAGTCGTGCCCAGGTCGATGCCGACCGCACGTGCCATGGTTGATTCCTCCAGCTGACTTGAGTGGAACAGGCTCAAGTGTGCACGACACCTCCCGCCCGGTCAACAGACCTGAGTCGTGCGGGCTCAACTCTTATCCGTTCCTTACACGCAACTGGGCTCTGACCTGCGTCGATACCGGACGAGGGGCACTGTGGGCTTTGACACGAAGGAGTGCGAGGACGACGACCAGGGCGCCCCCGGCGACCCAGAGTGCGCCGGTCGCGGCGATCCACCCGAGGTGCACCAGGACGCCGACGAGTACCCCGCCGAAGGCCGCGGCACCGAGGACGACACACGCCCCCTGCACGGTGAGCCCGAGCCGCCGCAGCCGGTGGGCGAGATGGTCGGGGGCGGCCCGCAGCAGCGGCCGCCCGGACAGCCCCCGGGCCAGGACGACGAGCACGACGTCGGCGCTCACCACCGCCGTCAGCGCGAACAACACCCCCGCGCCGGAGCCGAGTTCCTGCCCCGCGCGGGTCGTCACGGCCGCGGAGGCGAGCACGAACCCGGTGAACAGCGAGCCGCACGCGCCGAGTCCCGCGCGCGCGGGATGCCAGTTGTGCATCAGGAACCCGGTCAGCGCGGCGGCCAGCACGCTCAGCAGCACGGCGAGCCCGTCCATCACCTCGGCCGCCGCACAGGCCCCCGCCCCGAAGGCGGTGACCACGCCGACGGTCCCGGCGAGCCCGTCGGCGTGGTCCAGCGCCTTGAACCCGAGGGCGACGAAGACGATCCAGCCTGCCGCGAGCAGCCCGGCGGCCACCCCGGTCTCCTCGTACGGCACGACACACGCCGCCGCCACGGCCGTACCGCCCACGAGGAACCGCGCCTTGACCCGCCGTACGTCGGCGACGAGCCCGAGGAGGGCCACGCCGGCCCCGGCGACGAGCAGCCGCCCGACCTCGGGTCCGAGCGGGGTGACGCCCCGCCAGTCGCCGACGACCGCCACCCCGCAGGTGGCGGTCACCATCGCCACCCCGCCGGACAGCGGCATCGGCCGCCGCCATCGCCGGTCGACGATCCCGAGGCGCAGGGCGGCCGCTCGCAGCACGGCGGTGAGCACGGCGGCGAGGAGCAGGGCGGAGGTGGCGGCGAGGATCCCGTAGAGCACGAGCCTAAATTAGCGCCGTATGTACCAATTCATCACGAATAACACGATCGGGTTTTAAGGTAACCCTCAGCGATTCAGATCACCCCGTGCCCGGCTACAGTGCGGCGGAGGATGGGGGTAGTCTCAGACGGACTGCATAAGTTACCGCTTAGTAATCTCGCTCGTAGAACCCTCGCAGGCCCGAGGAGCCCCGAAATGCAACTCGCCGCGATCATCGTGTCGCTGGTTCTGATCGTGGTCGGCGTGGCCCTGTTCGCCCGCGCCCTCCTTCAGATCTACACCTTCATGCGGCTCGGTCAGGACGTGCCAGCGGGCACCCGCACCGACGCACCCGGCCGGCGCACCGTCACCGTGGCCAAGGAGTTCCTCGGCCACACCCGGATGAACCGCTGGGGCATCGTCGGTGTCGCGCACTGGTTCGTGGCGGTGGGCTTCTTCACCCTTCTGCTGACGATCGTGAACGCCGTCGGCCAGTTGTTCCAGGCCGACTGGATCCTGCCGGTCATCGGCGACTGGGCGCCGTACAACGTCTTCGTCGAGTTCATCGGCACCATGACGGTCCTCGGCATCCTGGTCCTCATCGCCATCCGGCAGCTGAGCCACCCGCGCAATCCGGGCCGCAAGTCCCGCTTCGCCGGCTCCAACTTCGGCCAGGCGTACTTCGTCGAGACCGTCATCCTCGTCGTCGGCGTCTGCATCTTCATGCTGCACGCGCTGGAAGGCGCCCAGCACCACGTGGACGGCTACGAGGCCTCGTTCTTCATCTCGTACCCGGTGGTGCACTGGCTCGGGGGCATGGACGTCTCCACGCTCCAGAACCTCACCTACTTCTTCGCCGGCCTGAAGATCGCCACCTCGTTCATCTGGATGATCGTGGTCGCCCTCAAGACCGACATGGGTGTGGCCTGGCACCGTTTCCTCGCGTTCCCGAACATCTGGTTCAAGCGGAACGCGACGGGTGAGACCTCGCTCGGCGCGCTGCTCCCGATGACCTCCGGCGGCAAGCCGATCGACTTCACCGACCCCGGTGACGACGACGTCTTCGGCGTCTCCCAGGTCGAGCAGTTCTCCTGGAAGGGCCTGCTGGACTTCTCCACCTGCACCGAGTGCGGCCGCTGCCAGTCGCAGTGCCCCGCCTGGAACACCGGCAAGCCGCTCTCCCCCAAGCTCCTGATCATGTCCCTGCGCGACCACGCGCACGCCAAGGCGCCCTACCTGCTCGCGGGTGGCGGCAAGACCATGGAGGGCGAGGAGAAGGCGTCCCAGGAGCAGCTGGCCGCAGTGCCGGCGGCGGCTCTGGCGGAGGCCGAGCGCCCGCTGATCGGCACGCTCGAGGACAACGGCGTCATCGACCCGGACGTCCTGTGGTCCTGCACCACGTGCGGTGCCTGCGTCGAGCAGTGCCCGGTGGACATCGAGCACGTCGACCACATCGTCGACATGCGCCGCTACCAGGTGATGATCGAGAGCGCGTTCCCGTCCGAGGCGGGCACGATGCTCAAGAACCTGGAGAAGAAGGGCAACCCCTGGGGCCTGGCCAAGAAGCAGCGCCTGGAGTGGCTCAAGGAGGTCGAGTTCGAGGTCCCGGTCGTCGGCCAGGACATCGAGGACCTCACCGAGGTCGAGTACCTGTACTGGGTCGGCTGCGCCGGCGCCCTGGAGGACCGGGCCAAGAAGACCACCAAGGCGTTCGCCGAACTCCTCCACATCGCGGGCGTCAAGTTCGCGATCATGGGCGGCGACGAGAAGTGCACCGGTGACTCCGCCCGCCGCCTCGGCAACGAGCCCCTGTTCCAGGAGCTCGGCATGGAGAACGTCATGGCACTGAACATGGCGTTCGGCGAGGAGCTGGACGACGACGGCAAGGTCGTGGCCGAGTCCGCGAAGCCGAAGTCGGCCAAGAAGATCGTCGCCACCTGCCCGCACTGCCTCAACACGATCGGCAACGAGTACCCGCAGCTCGGCGGCGACTACGAGGTCATCCACCACACCCAGCTGCTGCAGCACCTCGTCGACGAGGGCAAGCTGGTCCCGGTGACGCCGGTCGAGGGCATCATCACCTACCACGACCCGTGCTACCTGGGCCGTCACAACAAGATCTACACGCCCCCGCGCGAGATCATCGCGAACGTGCCCGGCCTGCGGAACGAGGAGATGCACCGCCACAAGGAGCGCGGCTTCTGCTGCGGTGCCGGTGGCGCGCGGATGTGGATGGAGGAGCGGATCGGCAAGCGCATCAACAACGAGCGCGTCGACGAAGCCCTCTCCCTCAACCCCGACATCGTCTCGACGGCCTGCCCGTTCTGCCTGGTCATGCTGACCGACTCGGTCAACGGCAAGAAGAACGACGGCAAGGCCAAGGAGTCCATCCAGGTCGTCGACGTAGCCCAGCTGCTGCTGGAGTCCGTCAAGACCCCGGGCGACCCGCAGGACTCGGCGGAGACGGAGAGCGCTCCGGAGCCGGAGCCGGTGAAGTAGCGGTCGCGGCAGTGCCGTTCGGAGCCCTCAGGTCCCACCGGGCCTGGGGGCTCCGCGCCTTTCCCCGCGCTCAGAAGTGGGTGGCGATCCCGAACACCCACCGGAGCTGAGCCATGTCGTGCCGGTCACGCTCCGAGGGCTCGTACCCCTGGTGGAAGAAGACCTGCTGCTCGGCGGAGAGACACGGAACGGCCGTCCCGCCGACGGTCCCGGTCACGAAGGCGGAGGCCGGGTACACGAAGGGCCGCCCCGCCTCCCCGGACGCCTGCACGGCGGAACCGTCCCGGGCGAAGACCAGCGGGTGCAGATCGATCTCCCGTCCGCCGGGAGCGGTGACCACGAACCGCACCGGGCGCAGGTCGAGGCTCTCCACGAACCCCGCCCCGGCCAGAGCCGCCACGACGGCCGGCTCCTGCTCCTGCCGGTGCATCAGATCCAGGTCACGGTGGTCCCTGGTCCGCCTGCCCACCAACGCGTCGATCCCCCACCCGCCCCCGACCCAGACCTCCGCCCCGGCCCGCCGCAGCAGGTCCAGGACACGCACCACCTCGTCGGCGTCCACCACTTCACTCCAGGGGTCGTACGGGACTGTCGCCACCTGTCGAACACGTGCATCATTGCCGGGTCGTTGTCGATGATGCTGACGAGGTGAGCGGTGCGCGTGCGGATCGTGCGGAGACACGTGACGGGTCCGGCGCTCTCGGGCGGCACCGTGCTCACCGCCCTCGCCGCCACTCTCCTCCTCGCCGCCTGCGGCCCCGCCCAGCACACCGGATCGGAGGATCCCGCCCCGGTACGGGCCGCCGGCGCCCCGGCCCTTCTCCCCGTCCCGAAGGGCAAGGGCAGCAGCACCCCGGACGACTTCAACGGCGACGGCCACCGCGACCTCGTCCTCGGCGACCTGGTCAAGGAGCAGGCGCACGCCGACGACCCCGGCATCGGCGTCGTCTACGGCAGCGAGCGCGGACTCGTCCCGGGCACCCGGCAGTTGATCGCCCCGGACCGGCAGGGCGCGGCCACCGACGGCCAACTCCCCGCGCTGTTCGACGCGGAGGCCACCTGCGACCTGGACAAGGACGGCTTCACGGACCTCGTCGTCTCCACCGACCCGCCCTACGACGGTCAGGGCCGGCCACCGGTCCCGCTCCAGATCCTCTTCGGCTCCCCGACCGGCCTGGCCGGCAGGGCCGTTCACCTCACCGTCCCGCCCGCCGCCCGTGTCGGCAACGACTGGCCCGACCAGCCGGTCTGCGGCGACTTCGACGGCGACGGCGCACAGGACCTCGTCCTGCACGCCACCGGCGGTCATCTCACCTACCTGCGCGGCCCGTTCACCCGCAAGGGCACTCCGCGCAGGGCAGGCGCTCCGCTCCGGTCGCCCGGTGAGGTCCCCACCGGCCCGGCCGCCGACGTCGACCGCGACGGCTACGACGACCTGATCGTCCGTACGACCCAGGGCACCGGCCCCTCCGCCGTGGTCCTCGGCGGCCCGGCGGGTCCGACCCGCACCGGCGCCGTCCTGCCGTCCGGCATCGACGTGGCCCTCGGCTCCTTCGGCCGCGGCAAGGCCCTGGACGCGGCCGTCGGCGCCATGGGCGGAACGTCTCTGCGCTACGACCTCCCGACCGCGGCGCAGGGCTCCCTGGCCTCCCCCGGCTCGGTCCTGGACGCCGCCGACCTCGACGGCGACGGCCTGAGCGAACTGGTCTCCAGCGGCTCGCGCCTGCGCGTCTTCCAGGGCCGTACGACAGGCCCGTCCACCACGGCGACGGTCACCGTCGAACCTCCCGCCACCGGGACCACCCGGGTCGTCGCGGTCGGCGACTTCGACGGCGACGGCCGGGCGGACCTGGCGGTGCGGACGTACCGGAGCGAGACGAAGGACACCGTCGCGGTCTTCCCCGGCACGAAGAAGGGTCTCGTGAGCGCCGAGCCGGCGGTCACGTTCTCGACCTCCGCGTTCCTCAGCCGCTGACGGGACCGGGTGCCGCCGGGAATGCCGTACGCGAACCCCGTAGGGGACGGATGTGACCTCCCTTAAGGGATGTCACAGCTCGGCAGCAAAGCCGTCCCCGAAACGCCGGGCCGCACACGTCACTCCCCAGGACCAGGTACGTTCGAAGACGTGGCTGGATTCAGGATCGGACGCGGCCGGGACAACGGCGCTCCTCACACGCGACCGCAACAACCTCCGTACGGGCAGCAGGCGCCCCAGGGACAGCCGTACGGCTATCCCCCCGCGCCCCAGCCCCACCCGGGCCAGTGGACCCAGGGAGGCAGCGGGGGTTACGACGAGCCGGAGTACTTCGGCGACGGCTCCGGCGCCCCGCAGCCGCAGGGCGGCCATGACCCGTACGCGGCGAACAACCCGGGCCACACCCAGGCGTTCTCGGTCGGTGAGGACCCCTACAACCAGGGCGGCACCTACCGCGCGGGTTCGGCCCCGGCCGGTCCGGTGGGCCCCCGGCTGCACTGGAAGGAACTCCTGAAGGGCATCCTGCTCTCCCCCAAGCAGACCTTCCTGCAGATGCGGGACTACACGATGTGGGGCCCGGCCCTCGTCGTGACCTTCCTGTACGGCCTGCTCGCGGTCTTCGGCTTCGAGGGCGCCCGAAAGGACGCGATCAACGCCACCCTGTCGAACGCGATCCCGATCGTCCTGATCACGGCCGTCGCCATGGTGCTGTCCGCCTTCGTCCTCGGCGTGGTCACCCACGCCCTGGCCCGCCAGCTCGGCGGCGACGGCGCGTGGCAGCCCACGGTCGGCCTCTCCATGCTGATCATGTCGCTGACCGACGCCCCCCGGCTGGTCGTGGCCATGTTCTTCGGCGGCGACGCGTCCTTCGTCCAGCTCCTCGGCTGGGCCACCTGGGTGGCCGCCGGCGCTCTGCTCACGCTGATGGTCAGCCGCAGCCACGACCTCCCCTGGCCGAAGGCGCTCGGTGCGTCGGCGATCCAGCTGATCGCCCTGCTGTCGATCGTGAAGCTGGGCACCTTCTAGCCCCGCACCCGCACGAGAAGGGGCTCCCGGTCCTCCCGGGGGCCCCTTCCGCTGTCCCGGAAGGCCAGATCCCCGCTACGGTCCCGGGGCATGACGAGGAGTGACAAGGGTGTGCCGGAGAAGGTGGCGTGGGTCCTGGTCCGGGGCAACCGGGTGCTGGTGACGCGCAGTCACGGCAGGGACCGCTTCTACTTCCCGGGCGGTCATCGCGAGCCGGGCGAGTCCGACAGCGAGACCCTGGTGCGGGAGATCGCCGAGGAGCTGCGGGCGCGGATCGACCCCGCTTCCATGGTGCACTTCGGCACCTTCGAGATCGGCGAGGGGCATCCGGAGCACGGCCCCTTCCGGATGATCTGCTACACCGCCGATCACCGCGGTGAGCTGACCCCGTCGCGGGAGATCGCCGAGAAGGCGTGGTTCCGCCACACCGACCGGAACCGCGTCTCGGCCGTCGACGAGCTGGTCCTCACGGCGCTGCACGAGTCCGGGTGGCTCACCTGACCCCACGACGGGAGCCGCGCGCGCCGGCCCACGGGAGAGCTGAGAACCCCCCTCAGACCGCCTCGCGGTTCTCCTTGGGCGCCTGTCCGGACCTGTGTACGGGAGGCAAAACACTCCACGGGAAGTTGATCCAGTCGTCCGTGCGCTTCCAGACGTACTCGCACTTCACCAGGGACTGCGGCTTCTCGTAGATGACCGCGGAGCGGACCTCGGCCACGGCGTCGAGGCAGAAGTCGCGGACCAGTTTGAGCGTCTTGCCGGTGTCGGCGACGTCGTCGGTGATCAGGACCTTCTTGTCGGAGAAGTCGATGGCGTTGGGGACGGGGGCCAGCATGACCGGCATCTCCAGGGTGGTCCCCACGCCGGTGTAGAACTCGACGTTCACCAGGTGGATGTTCTTGCAGTCGAGGGCGTACGCGAGACCGCCGGCGACGAAGACGCCGCCGCGGGCGATGGAGAGCACGACGTCGGGCTCGTAGCCGTCGTCGGCGATGGTCTGCGCGAGTTCGCGCACGGCGGTGCCGAAGGCCTCGTAGGTGAGGTTCTCCCGCTCGTCCCCGGCGCTCATACCTGGGTCCGGTGGAAGTTGAGGAAGGACCGGGAGGCGGTGGGGCCGCGCTGGCCCTGGTAGCGGGAGCCGTAGCGCTCACTGCCGTAGGGGAAGTCGGCCGGCGAGGAGAGCCGGAACATGCACAGCTGGCCGATCTTCATGCCCGGCCAGAGCTTGATGGGGAGCGTGGCCAGGTTGGAGAGTTCGAGGGTCACGTGCCCGCTGAAGCCGGGGTCGATGAAGCCGGCCGTGGAGTGGGTGACGAGTCCGAGCCGGCCGAGGGAGGACTTGCCCTCCAGGCGGGAGGCGAGGTCGTCGGGGAGCGTGATGACCTCGTACGTGGAGGCGAGGACGAACTCCCCGGGGTGCAGGATGAACGGCTCGTCGCCCTCCGGCTCCACGAGCCGGGTGAGGTCGGCCTGCTCGACCGCGGGGTCGATGTGGGGGTAGCGGTGGTTCTCGAACACCCGGAAGAAGCGATCGAGGCGCACGTCGATGCTGGACGGCTGCACCATGGATTCGTCGTAGGGATCGATCCGTACCCGCCCGGCGTCGATCTCGGCCCGGATGTCCTTGTCTGAGAGAAGCACGCCCCGAGGATACGCAAGGCGCGCGGACCGACCACAACCGGACGGACCCGCGCGCCTGGCACCGATCTCTACTGCTGCTCTCTACTGCTTCTCTCTAGTGCTTCTCCAAGGTCACCGGAACGACGCTGCGAAGCCGGGCACAGCGAGGACACCGGACGAGTCGTCCGGGGCCGAGGCGCTCGGCCTGCTGCATCGGGAACGAAGCGGTGCTGAACACGTGCCCTTCGGCACAACGGACGACGGTGCGCTCCATCAAGTCCTAGAGTCCCTTCCCCAAGAGGCGCGTCCGGCTGCTGCTTGCCTGACGACAAAAGCCACATTACGGGATGGGCGGGACGGCCCTCCAGGCGGCACTCCGGTCCCGCGCGGACCCTCTTCCACGCCTCCACCGTACGCCCCAACTCCCGCGCCCCGCAGCCCCCGTCCCACCCCGCGAACGCACACGGGCCCCACGGCTTCAGCGCCGGGGGCCCGGTATGAGGTAAGGTGACGTTGCGTTCGGACGGGTTCCATCCGGCGTCTTACGCGGGTGTAGTTTAATGGTAGAACATCAGCTTCCCAAGCTGAGAGCGCGAGTTCGATTCTCGTCACCCGCTCCATAGCCAAGGCCCAGGTCAGCGACCCGGGCCTTTTTGCTGTGCGCGGTGATCATCGGTCAGCACCACCGCCGGCCTTGGGCCGGTGAGTGAGGCTCGTACGAGCCGACCAGCACGCCCATCTCGCGCAGCTCGCCCGGACTCCGGCGGTACGCGGGGTGGGCGACCTGGGCCGAGTTCACGTACATGCCGTTGGGCTTCTCGTCGGGCGGCCACGTGCTCCGCAGCGAACGAGAAGCGGTCAAGGCGAAAAAATCTGTGGATCTTCGCGGCAACCTATTTCGGCCTGTCGGACCACTAAGCGCTGTCCGGCCAAGTGGTCCGGTCAGATGCAACGGCTGAAAGAGAGAGCACAGGCATGTCCCCGGAACCAGAGCACAGACATGTCCCAGGCCCACCCACGTCACCGGTGGCGCCCCGCGTCGGCGGCCACCGTGCCGACGGCGGCGCGCGCGGTGACCGCCCGAAGCATCGTGGCCGTCGGTTGCTCGCGCGTCGGGGTCTCTGGGCGGGTCTCGCCATGGTGGTCGTGGCCGGCTCGGCTGTCGTGGTCAACCAGGCTTCGGCGGACCAGAGAACCGTGGATCTGAAGAAGTGGTACGTGCTGGTCAACCGCAACAGCGGCAAGGTGCTGGACGACCGCGGCTCCGCCAAGAACGACGGCGCGGCGGTGGTGCAGTGGAGCCGTCACGGCGGGGCCAACCAGCAGTGGCGGTTCGTCGACTCGGGTGACGGGTACTACCGGCTGCAGAACCGGACCTCCGGCAAGGTGCTGGACGACTTCGGCTGGTCGAGGACCGCCGGCTCCGCCATGGTGCAGTGGAAAGACCTGAACGCCACCAACCAGCAGTTCAAACTGGCCAAGTCGTCGGACGGCTACGTGCGTTTGGTCAATCGCTTCAGTGGCATGGCTGTCGGTGTCAAGACCGCCGCCAAAGCCAACGGGGGCGACGTCGTCCAGAACCGCGACCGTGGCGGTGCCAACCAGCAGTGGAAGCTCGTCGCGGCCGGTGGCGTCGCCGGCGGCACCGGGAACCCGGGGAACTCCGGCAGCACGCCCACGCCTGGCGGCAGCACTCCGGCCAGCCCGGCTCCGAGCGGCAGCGCTCCGGCGTCGCCGCCGACGTCTCCGACCCCCACCAACGGCAGCTCGACGCCACGTTTCATGGGCAGCGACAAGGTGTTCATCGGCGGTTCGATGACTGACACCTCGGCGAACGCCGCGCCCTTCGACGTGCGCTACGCCTACATACACAGCCAGCCCGCGCCTTCCTCGGCCGCCTATACGGCATCGCGTTGCAAGGATGAGTGGTCGGGCTGGTGGGGCTGCTGGGGCGGCAACACCACCGCGCCCGGCAATCAGGTGACCTGGCAGGACGCCCAGGCGGCCAAGGCCACCTACGAGGGCAAGCCGCGACCGCAGAAGTACCTGTGGACCTGGTACTCGTTGCGCGACCTCGGGGACGCGGCAGGCGAGGGCGACGGCCCGGGCGAGGTCAAGGCCATCAACAGGCTCGACCTGCTCACCCGGTACCTGAACGACTACCGGTTCTTCCTCCAGAAGATCGGGAATTCCCACGACATGATCGACCTGGAGCCCGACTTCTGGGGCTTCGCCCGGTCGCTCGGCAATCTGCACCAGGTTCCCTCGCAGGTCTCGGGCGCCAACCCGACGGACTGTGGATCGCAGGAGAACAGCGCCGCCGGACTCGCCCAGTGCCTGATCTCGATGGCACACAAGTACGCGCCGAACACCTCCGTGGGGCTGCACCTCTCCTGCTTCGACTGGGAGAGCAACCTCCAGAAGTGCGTCAAGGACTACGCGGACCTCGGGGCGAAGAACGCCGACTTCCTGGTCACCGATGTGTCGGACCGCGACGCGGGCTGGTACGCACAGCCGGCCCACGGCAGCCGTGACACCTTCTGGACCGACCAGAAGGCCGCCGCCTCGCTGAAGTTCTGGGAGACGATGGCCGAGTCCGTGGGCAAGCCGGTGGTCCTGTGGCAGATCCCCGTGGGCAACATGGCGGGGAACAACACTCCCGGCCACTTCAAGGACGACAAGGTGGACTGGCTCTTCGGCCACATGGACCAGGTGGCGAACGCCCACATCGCCGGCCTGCTGTTCGGTGCGGGGTGGACGGAGCAGACGACGCCCGAGACCGACGGCGGAAACCTGATCCGCAAGACGATCGCGTATCACAACTCGGGTGGTACACGACTCAAGTAGGCGAAGCCGGCGAATGCGCCCCCATCTCTTCGATGGGGGCGCATTTCGTCGTCTGCGTCGGGCTGAGGACTTCTCCGGAAGGGGACGAGCGTGCTGACCGGTGACGGCGGGGAAGCCGAGTTCGACCGCGAGGCGGACGCCCACACCCACACCACGCAGGAGGACCAGGAGCACCGCCGTCACCATGCAGTGGCGTTCACCGGGTCGGGACGAACCCTCCCCGGACCGACGCGGAGCCGCCCGAAGCCTGTGCGTCGACGCGGTAGCCGTCGCCCGAGGCACTGCGCGCATCGACGCCGTTGTTGAACTGTGCGGCGAACTCATGGCTCCCGGCCGGCACGGTCAGGCCCGGCTTGAGGACCCAGCGGTAGACCAGCGCGCCGCCGGCCTCCTGGACGGTGACGGTGAAGTCACCACTCGGCAGGGTCTGCCAGGTGCCGGTGTTCTTCGCCCCGCCGGTCTGCACGATCCGGATCTCGACCGTGAGCGAGGTGAGCGGCTTTGTCGTCTTGAGAACGAGGTTGCTCTGCGTCCAGTAGACGGTGCTCTTCGGATCCAGCGAGCCAGTCGACCGCAGCGACCCGTCCTGGCTCTCGTCGGCGGTCGGCGAGGGCGAGGCGCTGGTGGCCGCCGGGGCCGGGCGCGCGCTGCCCGGGGTGGTGGCCGGGGGCGGCGCGACCGGGCTGGGGCCGGCCGATTTCGGGGGCGGGGAGCTGACGGCCGGGGGCAGGGTGGCGGGCGTGGTCACGGTGGGCGTCGGCGGCGGGGTCGCGACGATCGCGGCGACGGCGAGGCCGCCGGTCGTCAGGATGCCTCCGGCGGCGAGCCCGGCGAGGGCGACCCTGGTGCCGGAGCGCGCGAACGGTCGCGCGCGGTGCCGGACGGCGGGGCCGGCCATGCCGCGTTCCACCCGGGCCAGCATCCGTGCGCGGTCGGGCCGGTGGGCCTCGGCGGCCTCACGCAGCCGACGGTCGATGTCCTCGTTCACCGGTTCCTCCTCCCTGGCACCAGGTTCTCGGCCGCGTGTGCGCCCAGTAGCTTCTGCAGCTCGGCCATTCCCTTCGAGGTCTGGCTCTTCACGGTTCCGACGGATATGCCCAGCGCCGCCGCCGTCTCCTTCTCCGACAGGTCGAGGGCGTGTCTCAGCACCACGCAGGCGCGCTTGCGGTACGGCAGCCGGGCGAGCGCCGCGCGGACGTCCAGCACGGCCGCCGTGTCCGGCCCGTCCACCTTCTCGGGGCTGCGGGACCAGAACAGCGTGATCCGGCGTCGCTCCCGGACCGCGCTGCGGATCCGTCCCCGCGCCAGGTTGGCCACCACACCGCGGGCGTAGGCGAGCGGGTGGTCGGCGAGCCGCAACCGGTCCCATTGCTGCCACAGGGCGACCAGGGCATCCGCCGCGAGGTCGTCCGCCGCGTCGGTCTCGCCGGTCAGGAGGTGTGCCAGACGGGCGAGCTCGGCATAGTGGCGTTCGAAGAATTCGTGGAACTCCGCGGACGCGTCATCGAGGAGCATCCCCCGGTCGCCCTCTCCTTGCCATGATGTGCGCGTTAGTTGCATGTTTAACAACAGCGGGGGGCGCAGCCTAACAGTGCCCAGCCCGGGATTCGAACAGCGGTCGTGGTCGGTTGTGGGGCGTTGAAGGCTGACTGGCGGGCTGGTCAATGCCGGGCGAACGGGACGCCGGTCGGCTGCGCGATGTCCGGCCGCACGGCGGTGCTGTCGACGGTCAGCCGCTCCCCGTAGATGTCGGTGGTCCTTCACCGGTTCCGCTCCCGGGGGGCGGCACGCCGGCACACCGACGACCAGCAGCGCAAGGGAAGGCCCGCGACGCCCGCGACCAGTCCGCGCCTGCGCCACGGTTGCGGCGCGGCGTGCTTCGTTGCCCTCATGCCCGTACATCCGGTAGTTCGACTCAGCCTTCCGTCTCCCAGTTGCCGCCGAGGACGAGAAGGTTGCCGCCTCGACGCCGTGTTCTCGCAGACCGGCCGGGGAGAACGTGTCCGGGTTTCTGAGATCCCGGGTGCCGGCCACCGGATTCCCGAGGCAGGCCGGGGGCCGGGGCGTCCGCCGGGCCGGCTGACGCATCGGCGGTGATGTCGGCATGCGGGTGCTGAACGGTATCTCCATGGACGTGCGGGCCCGCGAGGTCGTGGTCACGGTGGGGCCGTCCGGGTCCGGCTCGGCAAGCCGAAAGCCGAGGCCAGGAAGCAGCCCGCCTTGCTCAGGTCATGGTCGCGAACGACCTGAAGGAGCTCGCCGCGCTGCAGGCCGCGGCATTCGGTATCTGACTGCCTGACAAGAATCTGACGGGGAGCAGCGAGTAACCACGAGGAAGGCAGCGGCGTCCGGACACGGCAGCAACTTCCTGCTGGTGCCCGCCTCGGACTTGGGGTCGCCCTGGACGCCGCGCCCATGCCTACGCTCCGGATCGGTGAGGCGGGCGGGCGGGTTGTAGCGGGCGACAACCCCGCAGCGAAGGCCGCGTCGGGTCGTACGGGCCGTCGGCCGGGGCGGAGTCATCAGCCGCGCTCCCGCTCCTCCCTGGCGGCGCGCAGACCGAGGACGACGATGCGCAGCCCGTACTCGAAGCCGGCGTCGCCGTCCATGCCGAGCAGGTCGGTCGACGCCTGGGCGGTGAGGGGGAAGCGTTCGGCATCGATCATGGAGGCGAGCCGTTCGGGGGCGTAGGGGTTGTCGTCGCCGTACGCCGCACTGGTGTGGGCCTGCTCCTCGATGGTGTGGCCGATGGTGAAGTGCAGGACCGCCGGGAAACCGCGTGCCGCCTCACTGAGAGTGAAGCCGGCATCCCGCAGGGTTCGCAGGTTCAGCTCCACCGCCCGGTGCACGGTCTCGTGGTTGACGTAGGTGCCGGCGAGGACGCGTGCTCCGTCCCGGTGGCTCAGCATCGCCTGGCGCAGGTGGCGGGCCCAGTCGGCGAGCCAGTCCTCCCAGGAGGAGCCGTCGCGGGGCGGCTCCAGCCTCTCGGCCGCCTCGACGTACACCAGTGTGGCCATGGCGTCGAGCAGCTCCTGCTTGTTCTTGACGTGCCAGTAGAGGGTCGGGGCTCGTACGCCGAGGTCCTGGGCGATGAGGCGCATGGTGAGGCCGTCGAGGCCGACGTCGTCGAGCAGTCGCAACGCCGTCCGGGCGATCGCCTCGGAGTTGATCTTCATTCCCGCCCCCTTCTTTCTGGGCGCTTGACACTCTAACACCGTTAGGGGCACTCTCTAACGGCGTTAGATTCTCTAACGCCGTTAGACGCGGCGAGCGGTAAGCCGTGCTGGAAGCGAAACGGAACAGGGGGAAACACAGATGACCGACACGAAGACGGACACGGATGTGGTGATCGCGGGCGCCGGGCCGACGGGCCTGATGCTCGCCTGCGAATTACGGCTCGCGGGGGTCGACGTGGTGGTGGCCGACGGGCTCGCCGCGCGGACCGGTGAGTCGCGGGCCGGCGGGATGCACGCCCGGACCATGGAAGTGCTGGACCAACGGGGCGTCCTGGACCGCTTCCTGGCGGCCGGCACACCACGCCCGATCGGGCACTTCTCGGGACTGTCGCTGGACTTCGACCGGTTCGGGACCAGGCATCCCCGGTCGCTGGTGCTGCTGCAGTCCCACATCGAGCGGTTGCTTGAGGAGTGGGCCACCGAGCTAGGTGTACGGGTGCGCTGGTCGTCCGAGGTGACCGGGATCCGACAGCACGGCTCCCATGTCGAGGTCGAAGCAGGCGGACCGGAGGGCTCACGTTCGACACTGCGCGCCCGCTACCTCGTGGGCTGCGACGGCGGGCGCAGCGCGGTGCGCAAGCTCGCCGGCATCGGCTTCCCGGGCACCCCGGCGACACTGACCGCGCTGCTCGGCGACGTCGAACTCGCCGATCCACCCGCCGAATCGCTCTTCATGCAGCGGCGAACGGGCGGTGACTTCTCGGTGTTCGCCTTCGAGCCGGGCTGGTACCGGGTGATCACCACGGAGCACGACCGTGTCGACGGCCGGGGGGAACCGGTGACGTTCGAGGAGCTGCGGGAGTCACTGCTGAGGATCGCGGGCACCGACTTCGGTATGCACAGCCCCCGTTGGATGTCCCGGTTCGGCGACGCGGCCCGGCAGGCCAAGCGGTACCGGGAAGGCCGGGTGCTGCTGGCGGGCGACGCGGCTCACATCCACTTCCCGGCAGGTGGCCAGGGACTGAATCTGGGGGTCCAGGACGCGGTCAACCTCGGCTGGAAACTCGCCTCGGCGGTGCATGGCCGGGCGCCGGAGAGCCTGCTGGACAGCTACCACGCCGAGCGGTATCCCGTCGCGGAACGGGTGCTGCACAACACCCGGGCACAGGCGGCGCTGACACGTCCCGGCCCGCAGACCGACGCGCTTCGCGACGTACTCCGTTCACTCATCGAGTACGACGACGTCAACCGGCACCTGGGTGGGATGATCACCGCGCTGGACCTCCGCTACCCCATGGGCGACGGCCACCCGCTGACCGGCCGCCGGGTCCCCGACGCCGAACTGAAGACCGATGACGGCCGGCGTCGCGTCTTCGAACTGCTGCGCGCCGCGCGCCCCGTGCTGCTCGACCTGCGTGGTGACGCCGCGCTGGCGGCCGCGACCGAGAGCTGGGCCGACCGTGTCGACCTCGTCGAGGCCCGGTCCACGGCCGACCACTGGCCCCTCTGGCCGGCCGACGAGGCCCCCGCCCCCGCCGCGCTCCTCATCCGCCCCGACGGCCACGTCGCCTGGACCGCACCCGCCGGCACCACCGCCGACCTCGCCGCCCTCCGGACCGCCCTCACCACCTGGTTCGGCCCGGCCACGGCCGACTGAACCAAGCCGGCAGGGGGACCGCGGCGATGCGACACCGGTCCACCGCGGCGGATGCCCGTCGCCGGCCCGCTACGGCACCGCACTGCCCCGACGCGTGACCTGTCCCCGCGGCCCCCTGCCCCTTCACTGAAGCGCGATCCTCAAGGCCTGCTGATGCGCTGGTCTGCGCGCATCCCGCGCCGGCCAAACTCCGGGCAAACTTTCCAGGCGGGGAGAAAAATAAGCCCCTCACCACCGTCTGCCGTCCCCGTCCTGATCTACGCTCCGGCCCATTGCAGCGAGGGTCCGAAGGGGATGCGACTGTGGGCTCGTTCCTGGGCTGGAGACAATCACGGGTGGCGACCGCCGCTTTCACGGCGCTGCTCGTCGGCAGCCTCGGCGTCGGCAGCGTCGGTGTCGGCACCGCCCACGCGGACCCCGTCACCGGTACGACGTTCTACGTCGACGACGAGGCGACCGGCTGTGACGACGCCGGTCCCGGTACGGCGGCGGAGCCGTTCTGCCAGATCCAGCCGGCCGCGGACGCCGCGGTGGCCGGGGTCACCGTGCGCATCGCGGGCAACAGCACGTTCTACGCGCCGGTGACCGTCAGGTCCACGGGCACCGCCGACGCACCCGTAACCTTCTCCGCCGCGACCGGCGACGGTTCGCGCGTCAACGTCGGGGGCCCGCGCCTGACCACCGGGATCACCTTCTCCGGTGCCCGGTACGTCGACATGACCGGGATCCGTGCCCGGGCCGCCGGGGCGACCGCCCTGGCCGTCCAGGGCTCGCAGCACATCAGCTTCGACGCCGCCTCCGCGCAGAGCACCGCCGTCGACGGCACCACCGCGGTGATCGCGGTCGACGGAACCTCCTCCGACATCGCTCTCACCCGCCTCGACGTCGACCAGCCGGCCGGGCCGGACGTCACCAGCGCCGCCGGAGCACGGAACATCACCCTGGCCGGCGACACCTTCGAGGGCGGCGGAGTCGCGGCCGCGGGCACCACCGGCATCGACCTCGCGGGCGACACGTTCTGGACGGTCTGCGGCGCGATTCGTCTGACCGACGGCAGTTCCGGGTCGGTGGAGAACAACGTCGCCCTGCCCTACGGCACCACGGCCTGCTCCGCCACCACGGCCGAACTCACGGTGGACGCCGCCTCCGCACCCCAGGTCGGCGCGGACTACAACGCGCTCAACCCGCCGTCGACCGGGACGGACTACGACTGGGCCGGCACCGCCTACGCCACCGCGCAGGCGTTCGGGGCCGCCACCGGCCAGGGCGCCCACGACCTGGACCAGACGGATCTGACGATCCCCGCGGGCGGACTGCCCACGGAGCACTCACCGCTCATCGACTCGGCCGACTCCGACGCCCCCGGCGAGCTGTCCACGGACGTCGGCGGGCACCCCCGGGTCGACGACCCCCTCGTCGCCGACACCGGCACCGGCCACGACGACCGGGGCGCCACGGAGTTCCAGGACCCGTTCACGGTGAAGGGGCTCACGGTGAGCGCCGGATACGTCGGCGTCCCGGGCACCGCCACCGCACAGCTCGGCAACCCGTGGTCGGACTCCCTCGACGGTCTCACGTACACCTTCGACTTCGGGGACGGTACGACGGTCACCTCCACCACCGGCTCGGCCACCCACACCTACACGCAGACCATCTCGGACCCCGGCATCGAGGCCTCGGTCGTGGTGACCAGGGCCGACGGCACACGGGCGGGTGCGGCCTCCTCCTGGGTACGGGTGAGCCCGGTGCCGGATCTCACCCCGGCGATCGGCTGCGGGAGCACCACCTCGTCGCCGGACACCGCGCAGTGCACGTACGACACCGGCTTCGACCCCTACCCGATCACCAGTGACCGGATCACCTACGGCGACGGCTCCCCGGCGCTCTCCGTCACCGCCCGCCAGGACCTGCTGCAGCACACCTACAAGGCGCCCGGCACGTACACCGTCACCCAGACGGTGACCGACTCCGACGGGCGGACCGCCACCGCGACCGCCAGGGCCACGGTCGGCGCGGACTTCGTCGCCGCCGGTCCCGTGCGGATGCTGGACACCCGGTACGGAACAGGCGCGCCCAAGGGGCCCGTCGGTCCCGGCGGCGTGGTCCGGCTGAAGGTCCTCGGCGTGGGCTACGTCCCGGCGTCCGGGGTGACGGCGGTGACCCTCAACGTCACCGACACGGGCGCGACGGCGGCCAGTTATGTGTCGGTCTACCCGGACGGCACCGCCCGCCCGAGCGCGTCGAACCTCAACTTCGGTGCCGGCCAGGACAATCCGAACCTGGTCACCGTCCGGGTGGGCGCCGACGGCTACGTCGACCTGTACAACGCCCACGGCGAGGTGAACCTCGTCGCGGACCTGGAGGGCTACTGCACCACCAGGGCCGACGACGGCGATCTGTCCGTGTCGGGCCTGGCCACGATGCCCCCCACCCGGGTCCTGGACACCCGCGACGGCACCGGCGCCGCCAAGGGCGCGGTCGGGCCGCGCAGCACCACGACCCTCACCCTGCCGACGTACGCACGCGGCTGGGCGACCGTCGGCGCGGTCCTCAACGTCACCGTGACCGGGGGCACCAGCAGCGGCTACGTCATCGTGGAGTGCGGCGGCCCCGTCTCGCCGACCACGTCCACCCTCAACTACCGGGCCGGACAGACCGCTTCCAACCTCGCCGTCCCCTGTGTGAGCGCCGGCAAGATCCACATCTACAACAGCGCCGGGCACGTCCAGCTGATCGCCGACCTCCAGGGGCTGTTCACCAACCAGCAGGCGGGCACCGACGTCGACACGACCGCCCCCTACGGCGGGCCGTTCGTGGCGACCGCGCCCACCCGTTTCCTCGACACCCGCACGGGTCTGGGCGCGACCGCGAAGCCGCTGGGCGCGAACGGCACCCTCACCGTGAAGCTCACCCAGGTTCCGGCGGGAGCAAGCGCCGTACTGGTCAACCTCACGGGCGTCGCCCCGACCGCGGCCACCCATCTGACCGCCTACGGCGACGGCACCCTGCCGACCGTGTCGAACGACAACCTCACCGCGGGTCGGACCCGCCCGGTCCTCGCCGTGGTCCCGGTCGGGGCCGACGGCTCCATCCGTATCCACAACGCGCTCGGCTCGGTCGGCGTCGTCGCGGACCTGGAGGGCTACTACGGCTGAGAACGGCAGTCTCAGCTCGGCAGCTCGACGGTGATGTGCGGGGACAGCGCGCGCAGGAAGTCCGGGGCGTCGAAGGCCTGGCCGGCCGAGGCGACGCCGTGCGTGCGGGGGCGGCCGGTGAGGATGCGGTGGACGGCCTCCACCGCGAGGGGCGCGCTGACCGCGTAGATGTCCCGGCCGCGCGCCACAGCGCGCCGTTCGGTGTCCCCGGAACGTACGACGGCGTCGACGACGAAGGTCTGGTCGGACCGCCCGTTCTCGTCGGCCGCGGTCGGCGCCGGGGTGTCCGGGGCCGAGAGGTCCCTGGCGGCTTCGCTCGCCATGTGGGTGCGTACCTCGGGGATGGAGAGGTGGCGGGGAAGGGTGACCACGTCGGCCATCGTGAACTCCGCGACGACCTCCCTGGTGCCCATCGGGTCGGGGAAGGGCCACTTCAGGAGCGTCGGCGCGTCGTCGTGGTACTCCAGGCGCCCGCCCGTGTAGCGGACCCGCCGGCCGCCCCGGCGCTCACCGGAGACCGCGCCCGCGGCGCGTGTCCCGGGTGTGGGGTGCCAACTGCTCAGTCCGTACGCGATGTCCGCCTCGTCGGCCGCCGTCCAGTCCCCCATCGCGGCGGTGGCCAGCAGGTCGCCGAGGCCGCCGTAGAAGGCCATCGCGGGGACGATCACCACTCCTGCCGCGCGGGCACGGTCCGCGAAGTGCGCGAAGGTGTCGAGGTTCGCCTCGATCTCGGCCGCCACATCGACGTACGGGATCCCGGCGCGCAGGGCCGCCTCGATCACCGGGGCGGCGGTCACCGCGAAGGGCCCGGCGCAGTTGATGACCGCGTCGACGCCGTCCAGGGCGCGGTCGAGTGCGGCGGGGTCGTCGACCGCCGCCGGCCGGACCTCAAGTCCTGGCTCGGACGCCGCCAGCGCCCGCAGCTTGCCGGCGTCGCGGCCGGAGAGGACCGGGACGAACCCGCGTTCCCGCAGCCGCGCCACCACGAAGCGTCCGGTGTGCCCGTACGCGCCGAACACCGTCACCGTCTGACCCGATCCCATGGGTTCTCCCCCGTGCTCCAACGACCTGCCTGATCTGCCGAGACCATCGTGTCGGGGGCGAGGGCCCCGGCGTGAGTGTCCGGAACGACGTGGCCCGTACACTTTCGGACATGGGCACTGTCGTCGCACTGGCCGTCACCAAGGGGATGCTGCCCTTCGAACTGTCCATGGCGTACGAGGTGTTCGGCTCCGCTCCGGTCGGCGTGACCGTGCCCTGGTACGACGTGGAGCTCTGCGGATCGGACGCCGTGCGGCTCGGCCGGTTCCGGCTGGAGCCGGACTCGGGGCTCGACCGGCGCCGGCATGCCGACACCGTGATCGTCCCCGGCTGGGCCGACACCGACGAGGACCCGCCCGCCGAACTCGTCGACGCGGTGCGTGCGGCCCACGAGGCGGGTGCGCGCGTGGCCTCCCTGTGCACGGGCGCCTTCGTGCTGGCCGCCGCCGGGCTGCTGGACGGCAGGCGGGCGACCACGCACTGGGTGCACACGGACGCCCTGGCCGCTCGTCACCCGCGGGTGGAGGTCGATCCGGACGTGCTCTACGTGGACAACGGCAGCGTGCTGACCTCCGCCGGCAAGGCCGCCGCGCTGGACCTGTGCCTGCACCTCGTCCGGCTCGACCACGGTTCGGCCGTCGCCAACGCCGTCGCCCGCCGTCTGGTGGTGCCACCGCACCGGGCGGGCGGCCAGGCGCAGTTCGTGGCGGCTCCGGTGCCCGCCCGTGACGACCACCCGCTCGCCGCGCTGCTGCCCTGGGCCGTCGAACGCCTCGACCGCCCCCTCGGCGTCGAGGACCTGGCCCGCCGGGCGGGGATGAGCTCGCGCCACCTGGCCCGCCAGTTCAGGGCGGTGACGGGCACGACTCCGCTGCAATGGCTGCTGACACAACGGATCCGCCGGGCACAGGAGTTGCTGGAGACCACCGACGACGTCATCGACGCCATCGCGGCGGCCACCGGCATGGGCACCGCCACGACGCTGCGCCGCCACTTCCACCGCACGGTCGGCGTGCCCCCGGACACCTACCGCCGGACCTTCCGCTCACGGCCTTCGGACAGGCAGCCGCGGGCTACCTGAGGCGAGCGGGGCGCCTGATGCCCGCGCGCCTCGCCTTCTCGACGCGCTCCGGTCCGGCGTCCTTCCGGTACTTCTCCGCCTCGTTCCAGTCCTTGGGCTGCAGGAAGAGCATTTCGCCACCGCCCGGCACGATGAACGCGCCACCGAAGGGCTCGTCACCCGCGAACCAGACACCGTCCGTGATGCCGACGGGCCACCGCCCCCGCAAGGCGTCCTTCGCGCGCAGGGTGAAGGGGGTGCCGCCTTGTCCTCCGAAGCGCAGGAAGAGCGTGTGGGTCGACTCCATGCTGTATTTCTCGACCGGGGCGCGGAATTCGAGCGGGTAGGTGCGGAACACCTTCGAGCACTTCCGGATCAAGGTCAGACGGTCCACAAGAAGGAACAGTGTGAACACGGTGCCGAGCATTCCGACAATGGCCACCGGCAGCAAATAGCCGATCTGTGTGACGAAGATCTGGACCCACAGAATCAGGAACACCGGGAAGACCTTGAGGAACTTCTTCAGCACGACGCCGTGGTAGTACCGCACCGCGCCCCGGAAGTCCGTCCCGTCTGTCGCGTACGGCGCGGGCGGGGTGTCCGACTCCAGACTGTTTTTCGACCCTTCTGGCACTGTCATCCGAACGGACTCCCTTCTTCTGCCCCTGAGCCGGCATCCGGGAACGGCCCGGACCCCTTGGTCCCTTCGGCAGGGCCCGGAGCCGCCGGGTCGTTGAACGTCACCGTACGTGCGACGCCGAGCAGCACGCCACGGTAGTCGTCGGCGAGCTCCACGGCCGGGGTGACCAGCTGCACGGTGATGATCGACGAGGTACGGGGCACCGGGATCGCCACGGTGCCCTGCCAGACGGTTCCCTCCGCGGGGCCTTCCTGGCCGTCGGGGGGAGCGGTCGGCGCGATCGTGGTCCGCTGCGTCTCCCACAGGTATCCGGTGCCCGCGGACAGCTCCACGGGCACGAGGCCGTTGTCCGGCCCCGTCCCGCCGTCTCCCAGCATCTGGAGAAGCACGGCTTCGGGGTGCGCTCCCGACGTCGGGACGGTGGCGGCCGTGAGGACGGACAGCGTGGGCTCGCCACGCTCGTCCGGGTGCATGCCGAGAGCGCACCCCATCACGTCCTGGCTCCGCAGCATCGTCAGGACGATGGCGTACAGCCGGAACACCTGGTCGGCGCGGTCCCGCACGTCATCGGGAAGGGAGTCGAGCTGTCGGGCCACCTCCTGGATGCCCTCGGGTGACGGCTGGAGGTCCAGCTGGAGGTATCCGTGGGGCAGCCCGTACCAGAACTCCGGCTTCGGCTCGGCCTGCACGGTGTCAAGGAATCCATTCACAGCCGGATGCCACCCATCAGTTCGCCGAGATCCTCCGCGATGGCGATCGCACCGCTCCTGAAGCCGGTCGAGGCGGCCGCACCCTTCGTGATCTCGGACGCGTCGTGTCCGGGACCGTTCTTCGGCAACACGCCCATGTTCTCCAGGGACGACGCCATGTTCGCCGCCACGTTGACGCCGTTGATGCCGTACTGGAGCGCTCCGACGGCGGGGTCGGTGGCCGCGTCGAGAGCCTTGAAGTTGAACGCGGGCACGATCTCCCGGCCGAACGCCCCCAGCTTCGAGCCCACCGACAGGGCCTCGCCGCCCTCTCGTGCGACCGCCGCCGCGAGACCCGCCTCGCTGCCGGCCCTGGCAAGGGCACCGACACCGGGCACCATGCCGAGGCCGTCACCGACCATGGAGGCCCAGGCGAACGCACCTTCCTTGAAGCCGTACTCACCCATCAGCGAGTCTCTGAAGTCCTCACTCGCAAGGTTCTTGGCCATGGAGACCGCGCTCGCCGCGACCGCGATACCGAGGAAGACCGGCGCCAAGGGTGTGGGGAGCAGGGCCAGCAGACCCGCGATGGCGCCGATGGTTCCGGCGTGCTCCACGAGGAACTCACCGACCGCCTTGAGGCCCTCGCCGATGGCGCTGAGGGCCTTGTCGAACCAGCCCGGCTCCTTGGGGGCGAGCTTGTCGTCGGCCTCGTCGAGGCTGCGGGCGACGGTCTCGGCCGCGTCGGTGTGGGTGCCCTCCAGCTCCTTCGCCTTCGCGATGACGTCGTTGTAGGCGGTGTTGGCGTTGTTGAGGTGAGTGGTGGCCTCGTTCAGTTCGCGCTCGGCGGTACGCAGGCGCTCCGTCGCGGCATCCGCCTCCGCCTGGCTGGGATATTGCTTGCCGGCGAGCTTGAGGTCCGGGTTCCCCTTGGCCTCGTCGTAACGGGTACGGGCCTTGTCGGCGTCGGCCTTGTTCTCGCGCGCCGCGTCGTCGTACTTCTTGGCCAGCTCGCGGTGGGAGGTCAGGTCGCCTTCCCATGTGCCGAGCGCCGCAGCGGCTTTTTCGAGCGAATGCCCGGCGTTCATCATGGCGGTCTTGAGGTCGCCGTCCAGGGTGTCCCGGAACGCGCTCGCCGCGTCTCCCTGCCAGCTTGAGCTCGCCCCGAGCAGGTACTCGATCTGGCGGTGGCAGTTGTTGAGCGTGTCGGCCGCGGACTTCACCTTGCGGTGGAGGGAGGTGACCTGCTCGGGCACCCCGGGTACCGGGTTCCAGCCGAGGCTCGGGTACGGGTTGTCAGCCACCGGTCACTTCCCCCCGGTATTCGCGGCGTTGGTCTCTTCCATCTTCTTGAGGGCCTTCGAGAGGTTGTCCTCGAACTGCCGGTAACTCAACGCCGTCTTTTCCACGCCTTCGTCGACCGCTTTGATCATGTCCTTGAGCTGGCCGGTCCCGTACTTCCATTTGTTCTGGAACGTCTCGCACGCCTCGTCCAACCGCGGAGTCCCGATCTGGTCGGCACTGACGGCGGAGAGCGCTCTGCGCGCTTCCTCCAGATCGGCGACCGACTGCTTCAGTACCCGGCCAAAGGAGTCCAATTGGCTCAGATCGACCTTAAATTCATCCGCCATGAGGCGGCCCCCTTCTTCGACTGCGTGCGAGGCGACACGACGGCTTGGGGAACGGAACGGGACAGATGTTCCCACCAGGCCGCCGGCGCGGCACCAGACTAAAGTATGGGCAAAGGCACTCCGCCGCCGTTCCCCTTGCGAATCGGCAACTCCCGCACGGTAAAGCCGAGTCGAGCGGAAGCCGGGCCCGCTTTCCGCTCACCATCTCCTTGATCTCCACAGATTCGCCAACTCGGGCAACGCGCCGCGGGGCCGAGGAACGCCTGGTGCGGTGCGCCCGGTCCGAGGCGTTCTCCGTGTGTGCTCCTGCAACGGCGGCGGCAGGCGGCAGGCGGCAGGCGGCGGCAGTCCTACCTGCGCGTCCTGGCGGTGGGCGTGGGCTCCGGGCCCTCGGCGCGCAGGGGGTCGCGGCCGGGCTTCTGCGGGTCGGCGACCACGGCACCCTTCTTCTTGTGGTGACGGGGCACGACGTCCTGGGGGAACGTCAGCTGCTGGTTCATCCACTTCAGGGCGGGGGGCATCTCCTGCACCCAGGTCGGGAAGTTGTGGCTGCCGTGCTCGGGCTGGATCGACACGACCCGCATGGGTGCCCTGACGGCCTTGATGAAGGCCTGCGTCTGCGGATAGCCGCGCTCACCGTGCTTGCTCTCGGCCACCAGGACGGAGACGTCCGGGACCGGCAGGTGCTTGAGCCGCCACATGAGGTCGTGGCCGTTGATCCGCTCGATGCGCTGCGGGCCGTTGCCGAAGAGGTTGCCGGTCGTCGCGTCGTCCTTGACCTTGTAGTCGGGCGACAAGGCGGCGGCCGTCGTGTACACGTGCGGGTCGCGCATCGTCAGCTGGAGGGCGCAGCTGCCGCCGGACGAGTAGCCCATGACCCCCCAGGCACTGGCGTCATGGCCGATCCGGTAGGCGGACTTCAGGGCGTCGGGGAGATCCCTGGCGAGGAAGGTCTCGGTCTGCGGACCGCCCGGTACGTCCACGCACTCGGTGTCGCGCGGCGGAGCGATGGTGGGCCGGATCATCACCATGATGGTCGGCTGCATCCGACCGCTCTTCTGCAGTTCCCCGGCGGTCTGTGACACCCGCAGGTACTGCGCGAGGTTGAAGATGCTGCCGGGGTATCCGCTGAGGGCGACGATCACCGGGAAGCGCTGCCGCTGGTACGCCTTCTGGAAGTACTGGGGCGGCAGGTAGACGAACGCCGGGTCGACGACGCCCGTGCGGCGGCCGATGACCTTCACGGACTCCACTCGCCCGTTGACCGCGGCGGGGCCGGTGGGCAGTCCGCTGACCCGGCTCAGCTGCTCGTCGCCTGCGGGCCGGACCAGCGCCCCCTTCACGGCGACGCCGTTCACCGTGCCGGTGCCGCCGTAGTCCCCCGCCTGCGTCACGCCGACGGGGGCCGTCTCCACGTGGCCGAAGAGTTCGCCCCACGAACCGAAGAACTGGTACGACGAGTTCAGCCAGCACGCGAACGCCGCGATGATCACCGCCTGGGTCGTCCCCAGGGCCACCAGGCGGCCGAGCACCTGCAGCAGTCCCTGGCGGGCGAACCGCGGCCACCACCAGACAAGCAGTGCCACGGACACGGCGGCGAGGGCCGCCATCACATACACGGTCGTCTCGCTGGTCAGACCCATACCGGATGATCCCCGATTTCCCTACCTGTGCGGTTTCCTTCACACAGAAGGAGGGCTGTGGAATCCTCCGCGTTCCCCAATTAGTGCAAAAGGGGTGCGCTGGTTAGCGCAAAAGGGCTATCCGGACCGGCTACCGGTCGAAGTAGCTGAGATCCCCCACGGTCCATGCGCTGACGTCCTTGATCGCGACCCGGTACATGCCTCCCGTCTCCGGGATGCCGAGGCTGCCCTGCAGGATCCGGGCGAGATGGAAGTGCAGATGCGTGGGCGTCTCGTCGCTCGCGGGCCGGCCCCCTCGCGGGTCACGGGCGAAGACGTCGGAGAACGGGCCGAGGCGGTCCGAGTCCTTCAGTACCTCCGCCACCCGCTCCCGCCACACGGCCTCAGGAGCCAGTCGGCCGGTGATGACGGCCCCGCCGACGACCACGGTCAACGACATCTGATTGCTTCGCTCGGACTCCACCGCGGCGGAGAGCGCGACGAGCAGCTCGTCAGGGTTCGACATGGAAGCAGATCCTATGCAGTCCCGGAACCGGCCCGCGGCCCGGGCGGCGGTTTCGCGGCAGAACGGGGGCTCCTCCCGAAGCGCCGCACAGGGGTCAGAGTTTCTCCTCTGCCATGGGAGTGAAATCTACTCTTGCCAGAGTAGACATCCTCTCCCGATCTGGTTACGCTTCATGACGTAGACACGGTCGAACGAGACCCGGCAGACACGAACTGTCGGGAGTTGCAGACGAAGTTCGCAGGTCAGTGCGGCTCTCGAGCCTCGAAGCCAAGGTGTTCCCAGGACGGTGACGAGACTGGGCGCCGCACTGGGCGGCTCGTACGTCAAGGAGCTGCCGCACAGCAGTACCGCCCGGCCGACGCCCCCCGGCCGGGTACCGCAAGACCCGGAATGGATGGTGGTCCCCGGTCAAGCAGTTGCGATCCCCCCGCACCCCGCTCTGCCGGGCCGGGTAGCGGAAACAGAAGGTCGGCACCGCAGTCAGGGCCGACAGAAGTGTTCGCTTTCCCTCGGGGCCCCGACGCCGCACGGTGTCGGGGCCCCTCGACGCGTTGCACCACGAGGTGACATGACCCCGGACAAACCTCTGCGCGATCGCCTGGAGGACGACGACTACCCGG
>NZ_KQ948148.1:410648-427286 GCF_001513955.1 Streptomyces pseudovenezuelae
GGCACCAGCCCCCACTGACCACCCCGACGCGAGAGCCCGCACGGTTCGGTTCGGTTCGCACCGTGGACGTGGTCGCCACCCGCCGAGGAGCCCGGCGGCGAACTGTGACCGCGCGCGTTGTGCGGCTGTGCCGCCATGAGAGCGGCGGCCCGCCATCAGCTGTCGGCCCTCGCGTCCGCCTGATCGCGACGGGACCGCCGCCCGGCGCAGCCACCGTCCGCACCCGCTCACCTCCCGTCGCCACCGCGACCGCCGCCGCCACGCCGCTCAGCGTCGCCGCCTGGTTCGCCACGCCTACGGCGACCCCGGGTGCCGACGGGGTCCCGGCGGCGGCGCTCGGCGTGGAGCCGTGGAGCTGCCGCAGGCCGTGTGGCGCGTTGCCCTGGCGGCGAGGGGGCCCGCCCGCACCACGGGCTGACCGCCGACTCGGGGAACCGGGCGTGTTGAGCGGGTGAAGCCTGTGCCCGTGATCGTGTCGCGGGGCATGCATGAAGCTCCCCGCCGTATCCGGACGAGTCGGCGGACACGACGCGCTGGAGGCGAGTGATGAACCAGAAAGCTGCCCACGCCGACCCCATGACCCACCGGGTCCCGGTCCTCATCGTCGGCGGTTCCCTTGTCGGCCTGTCGACCTCGGTGTTCCTGGGCCGACTGGGCGTACCGCACACCCTGGTGGAGCGGCACGCCGGCACCTCCATCCATCCCCGCGGCCGCGGCAACAACGTCCGCACGATGGAGCTGTTCCGCACGGCCGGTGTCGAGCCGATGATCCGTCAGGCCGCCGCCACCCTGGCCGACAACCACGGGATCCTGCAGACCCCCACCCTGGTCGGCGACGCGGGCGAGTGGCTGTTCAAGGAGATCGACGCGGGCGGCGGGCTGGCCCGCTTCAGCCCCAGCTCATGGTGCCTGTGCAGCCAGAACGACCTGGAGCCGGTGCTGCTCGACCACGCCACGCGGCTCGGCGGCGATCTGCGGTACGCCACCGAACTGCTGTCCTTCGACAGCGGCCCCTCCGGCGTCACCGCGATCCTCAAGAGCCGGGAGACCGGCGAGCACACCACGGTCCTCGCCGACTACCTGGTCGCCGCCGACGGCCCCCGCAGCCCCGTCCGCGAGCAGCTCGGCATCGGCCAGAGCGGTCCCGGTGACCTGTTCAGCAACGTCAGCATCACCTTCCGCTCCCGCCGCCTGGCCGACGTGGTGGGCGAGCGCCGTTTCATCGTCTGCTACCTGACCGACCCGGCCGCGGACGGCGCCCTGCTGCCCGTCGACAACCGTGCGAACTGGGTCTTCCACGCGCCCTGGCACCCCGAACGCGGCGAAACGCTGGAAGAGTTCACCGACGAGCGGTGTGTCGCCCACATCCGCCGCGCGATCGGCGTCGACGACCTGGACGTGGAGATCACCGGCCGGGCCCCCTGGCACGCCGCCCAGCGCGTCGCCCGCAGCTACCGGTCGGGGCGCGTCTTCCTGGCCGGCGACTCGGCCCACGAGATGTCCCCCACCGGGGCGTTCGGCTCCAACACCGGTATCCAGGACGCGCACAACCTCGCCTGGAAGCTCGCCGCGGTCCTCGGCGGCTGGGCCGGGGACCGCCTCCTCGACTCGTACGACGCCGAGCGCCGCCCGGTGGCGGAGGCGACCAGCGCCCGTGCCGCCGCCCGCTCCGCCGAGCACAGCCACCCCGGCTACGCCCCGGCCCCCGGCACCGGCGGCGGCCCGCAGCGCGGCATCCTCAACGTGGCCCTCGGCTACCGCTATCCGCAGGGCGCCGTGGTGGGCGCCGACCCCGCGATCCCGGTCGTCCCGGACCGTCTCGACCTGTCCGGTGAACCCGGCAGCAGGGCACCCCACATGGCGGTCCGGCACGCGGGTGAACGGATCTCCACGCTGGACCTCTACGAACGGTCCCTCGTCCTGCTCAGCGGCGCCGACGCGCACAGCGGCTGGCACGAGGCCGCCGTCCGCCTGGCCGCGCAGACGTCCGTCCCGCTGGCCTCGTACCGGCTGGGCGAGGGGCCGGACGCCGAGCTGACGCCGGAGGGCGACACGCACTGGTCGGCCGCGCACGGTACGACGCCCGAAGGCGCCGTACTCGTACGGCCCGACGGGTTCGTGGCCTGGCGGTCGGCGGGGCCGGTCCCGGACGCCGAGTCGGCGCTGCGTCAGGTCCTGGGCACCCTGCTGGGGTCCGTCTGACGGCCCCCGGATCCGGGCGCGTTCACCCGGCTGACCGCCTTGAGTGGTGGCGAACGCCCGGCTGACTGACGGTGGATCACGTCGGGGGCGGGCCACCTCAGCTGACGAAGCACCAGCTGCCCGGCCACCGACGGAAGGAACGTCACATGCGCTCTGCTCGCATCCTCCTGACCACGGCGGCGGCCTCGGCCGTCCTCGTTCTCGGCGCACCCGGCGCGTTCGCGGCCGGGGACGACTGGGACTCGTCGGACTCCTCCTACAGCAAGGAGCACACCAACCCGAAGTACGACCCGGAGACCTACAAGGACAAGGACAGCGAGCAGGGCCGGGAGTCCGGCGGCGGCAAGCACGACGGCGGCGGCTGGAGCGGCAGCCACGAGAAGCCCAGCGGTGGCATGCACACCGGGGGCGGCGGGCTGGCCTCCCCGGCGGTGACGACGGGCGGGCTCGCGATGCTGGGCGTCGCCGGAGCCGGCCTGTACGCGGCACGCCGGAAGAGGACCGTCGGAAGCATGGCCTGACCATGCCGGGCGAAATAGCCGCCGTGGCCGCCGCGCGCGTGGCGCGTGGCGGCCCGGCCGGCCCTCCCCCGTCCGCCCCGATCGCTGCCATGTCCTCAAGAGGTGGTGTCCGATGGCAGTCAGTCCCTCGCCCCCCGCAGACAGTCCCGGCCACGACGAGCCCACCCCGTCCGGGGAGGGATCCCACACCAAGCTGATGCTGGGCGCCGCGGCGATCCTGGTACTCGCCGTAAGCCTGTTCGGCCAGAACGACGGTTCGCCCGAGGCCTCCCGGCCGCCCCTGGCCGCACCCGCCTCCGTGCCGGTCGCGTCGGCCCCGCCCGGACAGGCGGCCGGACAGCCCGCGGGCAGACAGCTTCCGCGCTCGCGGCCGGTACGTCTGCTCATTCCGAAGATCTCGGTGGACGCCCCCTTCACCGATCTCGCCATCGGCCCCACGGGCCGTCTCGAACCTCCTCCCGCCCACGACACCAACCTGGTCGGCTGGCACGCCAAGGGCGTGTCCCCCGGGGAACCGGGCACCGCGATCATCGCCGGGCACGTCGACACCGCCACGTCGGCGGCCGTGTTCGTGAACCTCGGCGAACTGGAGGAGGGGAACGTCTTCCACGTCGACCGCGCCGACGGACGCCGGGCGTCCTTCGTGGTCGACAGCGTGGAGACGTTCGAGAAGGACAACTTCCCCAGCCGGCGGGTGTACGACGACACGGCGCGGCCCGAGGTACGGCTCATCACCTGTGCGGGTGACTACGACCACACGGCCCGGGACTACAAGGACAACCTCGTGGTCTTCGCCCACCTGCTCTGAGCCCGCCCCGCCCGGCCGCCGGGCCGCCGGTCACCCCCACGGTGCATACGAGTCGCGCGCTTCCCGGGGCGGGCTGACGATCGAGGAACGCCGACGTCACCCCCCGTGGCCGACGTTCGCCCGCCCCTGCCCCCGAAGGAGATGTACGCAGGATGACCACCACGTCCGACCGTGTTTCGAAAACGCCTGTGCAGCAGGCGTCACAGCGGGTCTCCCAGTCCGTGTTCGACGGCTCCAGGCTCCGTGTCGTCCTGCTGGTGGACGTCTACGACGGGGCCCAACAGCAGTTCCTGGAGGCGTACGAGAGCCTGTGCAGCCAGGTCGCCTCGGTGCCCGGACACGTCAGCGACCAGCTGTGCCAGTCCATCGAGAACCCCTCCCAATGGCTCATCACCAGTGAGTGGGAGAGCGCCCCGCCGTTCCTCACCTGGGTCAACAGCGAGGAACACGTGCGGATGGTGCAGCCGCTGCACAGCTGCGTCCGCGACACCCGCTCGCTGCGCTTCCACATCGTCCGCGAGACCGGCGGCCCGGCGGTGCCGACCGGACCCGAGAAGCGCCGGCTCCAGGCGGCGCCCAGGATCGGCGACGGGGTCATCCGCCACGCGCTCACCTTCACCGTCAAGCCGGGCAGCGAGGCCACCGTCGCCGAGATCCTCGCCGGCTACACCTCGCCGGAGCCGCGGGTCGACGACACCACGCGGCTGTGCCGCACCTCCCTGTTCATGCACGGCAACCGGGTGGTCCGGGCCATCGAGGTGCGGGGCGACCTGCTCGCCGCGCTGCGCCACGTCGCCCGGCAGCCCGAGGTGCGGGCCGTCGAGGAAGCCATCAACCCCTACCTGGAGCAGGACCGGGACCTGGACGACCCCGAGTCCGCCCGGGTCTTCTTCACCCGCGCGGCGCTGCCCGCCGTCCACCACGTGACGGCCGGTCAGGAGAGCCCGGAGGCGGTGCGGCACGCGCTGTACTACCCGGCCCGCGAGGGGTGCGGGATGCGGCTGGCCGAGCTGCTCGCCCGACAGGACGAGGCGGCGGCGGACGACCCGCGAGGACCGGTGCTGCGCAGCACGATCTTCCAGCGCGACGACGTCGTGATGCGGCTGGTCGACGTGCGCGGCCCCGTCGACAGCGACCCCGGCCCCGTGCTCGGTCTGACGGATCACGGGCAGGCGGCCGAGCTGACGGCCCTCCTCGACGGCGAAGCCCTCGGGGTGGACGGTCCGGCGCTGCGGGACAGCACCCCCGCCCACCTCCTCGCGGTCTCCCGCATGGACCTCGTCACCGACCGCCGCGCGCCCGACGCCTGATCCACCGGCCCCGGGCCGTGACCGGCCACGCCCTCATGTCGATGCAGCACCTGTTCGGAGGAACGTCGTGATCAAACGTCATCCCGGAGTAGTGGATCTCAGCGAGGTCGAGCCCAACACCCGGCGCGGGGGCGACCTGCGCGCCATGCTCACCCCCGCCACGGTCGGCTCCACCAGCGGTTTCATGGGCGTGGCCATCGTGCAGCCCGGCGACCGCATCGCCGAGCACTACCACCCGTACTCCGAGGAGTTCATCTACGTGGTGTGCGGGCAGCTGGAGGTGGACCTGGACGGCGAGCCCCATGAACTGCGGCCCGAGCAGGGGCTCCTGATCCCGTCCCACATGCGCCACCGCTTCCGCAACGTCGGCAACGTGGAGGCCCGGATGGTCTTCCACCTCGGTCCGCTGGCCCCGAGCCCGCCGCTCGGGCACGTCGACACCGAGGACGCCGAGGGTGTGCCGATCCCGGCGGAGGCGGTCCACGCCGGCGGGGCGGCCGAGCGATCCGGGTTGCGCTCATGAGGAGGCGCGTCGCGGTCACCGGCATAGGGATCGTCGCCCCGGGCGGCATCGGTGTCCCGGCGTTCTGGGACCTGTTGACCAGCGGTCGCACGGCGACCCGCGGCATCACGTTCTTCGACCCGTCCGGGCTGCGTTCGCAGATCGCCGCCGAGTGCGACTTCGACCCGGCGGCGCACGGGCTGGACGCGGAGCAGATCGCCCGGAGCGACCGCTACCTCCAGTTCGCTCTGGTCGCCGGGGCGGAGGCGATACAGGACTCCGGCCTCGACCTGGCCGCGGAGAACCCGTGGCGGGTCGGGGTCTCCCTGGGCACCGCGGTCGGCGGAACCACCCGGCTGGAACACGACTACGTCCTGGTCAGTCACGGCGGGCAGCGCTGGGACGTGGACCACCGGGAGGCCGGCCCGCATCTGCACCGGGCGTTCTCGCCGAGCACCCTCGCCTCGGCGGTGGCGGAGCGGTTCGAGGCCCGCGGGCCGGTGCAGACCGTCTCCACCGGCTGCACCTCGGGCCTCGACGCCGTCGGCTACGCCTTCCACACGATCGAGGAGGGCAGGGCCGACGTGTGCATCACCGGCGCCTCGGACTCGCCGATCTCCCCGATCACCATGGCCTGCTTCGACGCGATCAAGGCCACCTCCCCGAGCAACGACGACCCCGCCCACGCCTCCCGCCCCTTCGACGCCCGGCGCAACGGCTTCGTCATGGGCGAGGGCGGGGCGGTGCTCGTCCTGGAGGAGCTGGAGCACGCACGGGCCCGCGGCGCGCACGTGTACTGCGAGATCGGGGGCTACGCCACGTTCGGCAACGCCTACCACATGACCGGTCTGACAGGTGAGGGCCTGGAGATGGCCCGGGCCATCGAGGACGCCCTCGGCCAGGCCCGGCTCGACGCCACGGCGATCGACTACGTCAACGCGCACGGGTCGGGCACGCTGCAGAACGACCGGCACGAGACGGCCGCGGTCAAGCGGGCACTGGGCGCGCACGCCTATGAAACGCCCATGAGCTCCATCAAGTCCATGGTGGGCCACTCCCTCGGCGCGATCGGCGCGATCGAGGTCGTCGCCTGCGCGCTGGCCCTGGCCCACCAGGTGGTCCCGCCCACCGCGAACTACGAGACCCCGGACCCCGAGTGCGACCTGGACTACGTGCCGCGGGTGGCCCGTGAACGCAGGCTGCGCAGCGTGCTCTCGGTGGGCAGCGGGTTCGGCGGCTTCCAGTCCGCGGTGATCATGAACCTGCCGAGGGAGAAGACCGAATGAGCGCACCGCACCCCCGGCGCGCGGCCGTCACCGGAATCGGCGTGGTCGCGCCCAACGGAACCAACACCGAGGCCTTCTGGAAGGCCACCATGGAGGGGGTCGCGGTCCTGGACCGGATCACCCGTGACGGGTGCGAGCACCTGCCGCTGCGGGTGGCCGGCCAGATCCGGGACTTCGATCCGCCGGCGGCGATCGAGGAGCGCTACCTCGTCCAGACCGACCGCTTCACGCACTTCGCGATGGCCGCGGCCGACCTGGCGCTGGACGACGCCGGGCTCGGCCGCTCCGACACCGACGCCGCGCCGTTCTCGGTGGGCGTGGTCACCGCGGCCGGTTCCGGCGGCGGTGAGTTCGGTCAGCGCGAGCTGCAGCAACTGTGGGGCAAGGGCAGCCGGTTCGTCGGGCCGTACCAGTCCATCGCCTGGTTCTACGCGGCGAGCACCGGGCAGATCTCCATCCGGCGCGGTCTCAAGGGCCCCTGCGGGGTGGTCGCCTCCGACGAGGCCGGCGGTCTGGACGCCCTGGCGCACGCGGCGCGGGCCGTGCGGCGCGGCACCGACGTGATGGTGGCCGGCGCGACCGAGGCGCCGCTGGCCCCCTACTCGATGGTCTGCCAGCTCGGTTACGAGGAGCTGAGCACGGTCGACGAACCGGACCGCGCCTACCGCCCGTTCACCACCGCGGCCTGCGGTTTCGTGCCCGCCGAGGGCGGCGCGATGCTCGTGGTGGAGGCGGAGGGCTCGGCCCGGGAGCGGGGCGTGCCCGTGCGGGCCACGCTGGCGGGACACGCGGCGACGTTCACCGGCGCCTCCCGCTGGCGGGAGTCCCGGGAGGGACTGGCCCAGGCGATCCGGGGCGCCCTGGACGAGGCCGGTTGCGCGCCGGAGGAGATCGACGTGGTCTTCGCCGACGCCCTCGGGGTCCCGGAGGCCGACCGCGCCGAGGCGCTGGCGATCGCGGACGCCCTCGGTCCGCACGGCACCCGCGTGCCCGTCACGGCGCCGAAGACCGCCGTCGGCCGGGCCTACGGCGCGGCTCCCGTGCTGGACGTCGCCACCGCGGTGCTCGCGATGGAGCACGGGCTGATCCCGCCCACGCCCAACGTCTTCGACATCTGCCACGACCTCGACCTCGTCACCGTCCGCGCGCGAGCCGCCGAGGTGCGCACGGCGCTGGTCCTCAGCCGGGGACTCATGGGGTCGAACGCGGCGCTGGTGCTACGGCGCGGTGCCGCCGGCGCCTCGTAGCGAGGCCTCGCGACCATCCATCACCACAGAACATCACGACCCAAGGAGAGGAACCCCATGAGTGACCGCATCACCGTGGAAGAGCTGGCCGAGCTCATGAAGAAGGCCGCCGGAGTCACCGTCGCCCCCGACGAGCTCCAGCGGCGCAGCGACTCCGGCTTCGACACCTTCGGCCTCGACTCGCTCGGCCTGCTCGGCATCGTGGGCGAGCTGGAGAACCGGTACGGCACCCCGATGCCGCCCGACGCGGAGAAGAGCAAGAGCCCCCGGCAGTTCCTCGAACTCGTCAACAGCGCACTTCTCGCGGGAGCCTGAGATGACCGGACACACGCAGAACGAGATCACCATCGCGGCCCCGCTGGATCTGGTCTGGGAGATGACCAACGACGTGGCGAGCTGGCCGCAGCTGTTCAGCGAGTACGCCTCCGCCGAGATCCTGTCCCAGGAGGGCAACAGGACCACGTTCCGGCTGACCATGCACCCCGACCAGGACGGCAAGGTGTGGAGCTGGGTCTCGGAGCGGGAGCCGGACCCCGACACGCTCACCGTGCGCGCCCGCCGGGTCGAGACCGGTCCCTTCGCCTACATGAACATCGTGTGGCAGTACGAGAAGGTCGCCGAGGGCACCCGGATGGTGTGGACGCAGGACTTCGCGATGCGCCCTGACGCACCGGTCGACGACGACTGGATGACGGACAACATCAACCGGAACTCCAAGGTCCAGATGGCGCTGATCCGGGACCGCATCGAGCAGGCCGCCGAAGAGCGCCGGCCCGTGCAGATGCTGTCCGACTGAGCGGGACGGAGGAAATGACGATGCACCAGTCCCTGATCGTCGCCCGCATGGCCCCGGAGTCGGCCCTGGACATCGCCAAGGTGTTCGAGGAGTCGGACCGCGGAGAACTGCCCCACCTCGTGGGCGTCGCCCGGCGCAGCCTCTTCCAGTTCGACGACGTGTACCTGCACCTCATCGAGTCGGAGTCGGACCCCGGGCCCGCCATCGCGAAGGCGGCCGGGCACCCGGAGTTCCGGGACATCAGCGAGCGCCTCGCGGCGTACGTCAGCGCGTACGACCCGGCGACCTGGCGGTCACCGAAGGACGCGATGGCGCGGTGCTTCTACCGCTGGGAGCGCGACGCCGGCTCCTGACCGGCCGTACGCCCGCCGTACGGCCGCTGCCCGCCGGGCACGTGAGGATCGCGTGCCCGGCGCGCGGCTGTCCGCGGGCCTCGCCCCGTCAGGCGGGGACGGTGCAGTCGAACGCGTGCAGGTAGGGGTTGACCGGACGGACGTCGTCGATGACCAGGCCCGCCTCCGTCAGCCTGCCGGTCAGGCTCGCGGTGGTGTGCTTGGCCCCGCCGACGTTGAGGAGCAGCAGCAGGTCCATGGCGGTGCTGAACCGCATCGACGGCGAGTCGTCGACGAGGTTCTCGATGACCACGATCCGTGCCCCGGGTCCGCCCGCCTCGATGACGTTGCGCAGGGTGCGGGTCGTGCTGTCGGCGTCCCACTCCAGGATGTTCTTGATGACGTACACATCGGCCTTGACCGGAACGGCCGCGCGGCAGTCGCCGGGCACCAGGCGGGCCCGGTCCGCGAGCGCGCCTCCCGGGCGCAGGCGCGGGTCGACGTTGTCCACCACCCGCGGCAGGTCGAGCAGGGTGCCGTGGAGCGTCGGGTACTTCTCCAGCAGGCTCGCCACCACATGGCCCTGGCCGCCGCCGATGTCGGCGACCGACGCGCATCCCGACAGGTCGAGGAAGTCCGCGACGTCCCGCGCGGACTGCACGCTGGAGGTCGTCATGGCCCGGTTGAAGACGTCGGCCGACTCCGGGGCGTCCTCGTTGAGGTACTGGAAGAACTCCTTGCCGTAGAGGTCCTCCACGACGTTACGGCCGGTGCGCACCGCCTCGTCCAGCATCGGCCACGCGGCCCAGGTCCACGGCTCGGTGCACCACAGCGCGATGGCGCGCAGGCTGTTCGGATCGTCCTCGCGCAGCAGCCGGGACATGTCGGTGTGCGCGAACGTCCCGTCCGGCTGCTCGGCGAAGATGCCGTAGCAGGACAGGGCACGCATCAGCCGTCGCAGCGTCCCGGGTTCGGTCTTCACCGAGGCCGCGAGGTCCTCCACGGCCAGGGGGCTGTCGTCGAGGGCGTCGGCGACACCCAGCCGGGCAGCCGCGCGCAGGGCGGCCGCGCAGGCCGCGCCGAACACCAGCTCCCTGAGCCGCATGGACGGCGGCGGAGCGGTCTGAGCGGTCGTCATGGGCCGCCTTTCTTCTTCGAGTTCCTGGGTGACCACGGCCGGTCAGCACATTCCGGCGGGCTTGGAGGCCCGGCACGTGTTGTGGGTGAAGGTGTTGTCCTTGCCGGTGTCCGTGTTGACGAGGTCCGCCGGGGCGTTGCCCTCCAGCGTGTTGTCGGTGATCCGGTTCCGCTCGCTGGTGGTGCCCACGAAGCTCTTGAACAGGACGATGCCGCCCGACAGCGGGGAGGCGCCGGCGTTGCCGATGACACGGTTGTGCGTCACCAGGGTGTCCTCGGTGCCGGTCAGCACGATGCCGGAGCCCTGCAGCGCGTCCAGCCGGGCGGTCTTCGGGCAGGACTTGTTGTTCCTGACGAGGGTGTTGTCGCGCACGGTCAGCGCGCCGGCCCTCGGCTTGTTCTCGTCGCCCACGACGAAGACGCCGGCGCAGTTGCCGGTGAGGTGGTTGTCCGCGACGGTGAGGTTCCGAAGGCGCCGGACGGTGATGCCGATCCGGTTGCCCTCCAGGCGGTTGCGTGCGACCACGGTGCCCCCGGTGTCGGTGGCGCCCGCCTCCTCCTTGATCGTGTTCGCGAGGAACAGGCCGGCGTCGCCGTTGTCGCGGGCGGTGTTCTTGCGGAACACCCCGCGCACCGAGCGCTCCTGAGCGATGCCCCACACGCCGTTCTTCACCGCGGTCACGTTCCGCACGGTCAGCCCGTCGGTCGCCATGGCGAACACCCCGGTCTTGGCGAAGCCGGTCACGGTGAGGGAGGCGACGGTGACCCCCTCGACGTCGTGGTCCTTCGTCCCGATCACGCAGATGCCGTTGCCCTGCGCGGCACAGCTGTCGGTGGCTGCCTTGTCCGTGCCCGGCTCGATGACCGTGCCGCGGCCCATGCCGCTCAGGGTGATCCCGGGGGTGCTCACCGTGACGCTCTCGCGGTAGGTGCCGGGGGTCACCAGGACGGTATCGCCGGGCTCGGCGGCGTCCACCGCCCGCTGGATCGACTGACCGGGAAAGACCACATGGGTCATCTGGTCGGCGGCGGCGACGGGCGGGGCGGCCCCGAACACCGCCCCGATGATCGCCGCGGCGCATGCCAGGTGGGAGATATGAAATCTCATCATATTCGGCACGTTATGTCCTGAAAGGTCATAAACAGGCGGGATAGACCGTCCGGGGGCGTGTCACACGGACGACCGGCGGACGCTACGGCCGCGCGGGGACCCGGCCCTCGTCGATGCGCAGCCCCGCACCGACCGTCGTGGGGGTGGCGGGTGCGGGCGTCGCCCACCGGAACCGCGCCCCCTTCGCCAGCCGGCCCGGATCGAGCCGTTCGGCCGTGACGACCGGGGGCTGCCGGACGGGTCGGCGTTCGACGTCGGCCTGGAGCTTCCAGACGGTGCTCGGCGGCGGATCCGGGCGCCCGCGTCGACGCCGCGTCCGCCACACCGGGACGGTTCGCCGTGGTGGGCCGCCCGCGCGGCCGGGACGGTGCTCGTGAGGACGCCGGCGACGGCGAGGGAGACCGCGAGGACGCGGGGCCGGAGGATGCGGGACATGGTGTTCCTCTCGTGGTGACGGTCGGTTCCGCCGTTCGGGCCGCGCCCGCTCGCTACGGGTTGAGGACGACCTTTCCGGCGACGGTGCCGGACTCGGCCAGCCGCAGGGCTTCGGCGGCGCGCGCGAGCGGCAGCTGGGCGGCGATCTGGGCGCTGACCTCACCGCGCTGGAGGGCGGCGAAGACCTGGGTGAGGTCGGCGCGCAGCCGCGACCGGAACCGGTTCCTGGTCAGGGCCCGGCCGGCCCACACGTTGAAGAAGCAGGCGCTGCGGCGGTTGGGCAGCGCGTTCCACAGCCACACCCGGCCCAGGAGCTTGAGCACGGGCCACTGCTTGGAGCCCTCGGCGTCCCGGGTGGCGGCGCTGCCGTAGGAGACGAGGGTGCCGCCGGGCGCGAGGAGGCGCCAGGAGTCGACGATGCCGCGGCCGCCGACGTGGTCGAAGACGGCGTGGACGCCCTCGCGCGGGGCGAGGGCGCGGATGCGTGCGGCCAGGTCGTCGGCGCGGTAGTCGACGGGGACGACTCCCCGCTCGCGCAGGGCGTCGTGGTGGCGCGGGGACGCCGTACCGATCACCTGGGCGCCCGCCGCCCGGGCGAGCTGGACCAGGACCGAGCCGACACCCCCGTTGGCGCCGTGCACGACGACGGTCTGCCCGGCGCGGACGCGGGCCTTGCGGTGCAGCATCTGCCAGGCGGTGATGCCGTTGACGACGAGGGTCTCGGCCTCCGCCGCGCCGATCCCGTCGGGCACCGGCACCACGTCGGCGGCGTCGACGCGCACATGACTGGCCCAGCCGCCGACCTTGACCAGGGCGGCGACACGGGTGCCGGCCAGGTGCGGGTCGACGCCCTCGCCGGTCGCCTGCACGGTGCCGACGAGGTCGTAGCCGGGGACGAAGGGGAAGGGCGGCTGGTCGTAGTAGCGGCCGCGTCGCATCTGCTGCTCGGCGAAGGAGACACCGGTCGCCTCCATCCGGATCACGACCTGGCCCGCGCCCGCGGCGGGGACGGCGCCGTGCCGGATCTCCAGCCCTTCCGGCTCGACCTTGCCCGGCAGGACGACCTCGACGAGTCCTTCGGTGTTCACGACGACCTCCACTGAGACGGTTCGTTACTTGGCTTCGCGTTCGTTAGAAGTTATAACTCCACCGGATCGAGAGTGTCAATAACTTCAGTGATAGCCTCTAACTATGGTGAATCAGGAAGCGAAGACCCCGCGCGAGCGCTACCGCGCCCAGGTGCGTACGGAGATCAAGGACCGCGCGTGGGAGCAGATCGCCACGGCGGGCGCGTCCGCGCTCTCCCTCAACGCGATCGCCAAGCAGCTGGGCATGAGCGGACCCGCGCTGTACCGGTACTACGCCGGCCGCGACGAACTGATCACCGAGCTGGTCAGGGACGCCTACCGCAGCCTCGCCGACGCCTTCCGCGCCGCCTCCGCCCGGCCCGGCGCCGACGTGTCCACGCTGGCGAGCACCCTGCGCACCTGGGCGCTGGAGGACCCCCAGCGCTACTTCCTCATCTACGGCACACCCGTCCCCGGCTATCACGCGCCCGACGACATCACCGCGATCGCCTCCGAGATCATGGCGCCGATCCTGGACGCCTTCGCCGGGCTGCCGTCGAGCGATACCGCGGCAGCCTTCGACGCCCACCTCGAAGAACACCGGGACTGGGCGGACGGCCACCCCGCCCCGGCCGCGGCCCTGCGCCGGGCCCTGACCTTCTGGACCCGGCTGCACGGCGCCCTTTCCCTGGAGCTCGCCGGCCACTTCACCGGGATGGGATTCGACCCCGCACGGTTCTACGCCGCCGAACTGGACGAGCTGACCGCCCCGCGGGGTGGCGACGCGATGTGACCTTCGTCGTGATGACGGAGATCCGGGACCTCCGGCGCGATGCCGTGCGCCGACGCCGACGAGGGCGGCACATCTCCCGTCACCGCCGGTCACAGGGCTGCGGCGGGTCCGCGCGGGAGGTAGGCCGCGTCCAGGGGATCGCAATATCTGTGCCCACGAAATGAGAAATAGCTCCGGGGCACGGCACGTATTCCCGAAGACCCGCCCGACCCAGAATTATCGTCCGCGCAGGGCCGATCGCACCGTGCTACTGTCGATCTCAGTTGCAGGTGTGGTTGCCAGAAGGTTCATTTCCGACGGGCTAATCAGCACGGCGACACGGAATTCACGCAGGGTGAATTCCGAAACCGCCTCCGAAGGAGATATGACATGGCTACTGGCACCGTGAAGTGGTTCAACGCGGAAAAGGGCTTCGGCTTCATCGAGCAGGACGGCGGCGGCGCCGACGTCTTCGCCCACTACTCCAACATCTCCGCCCAGGGCTTCCGTGAGCTGCTGGAAGGCCAGAAGGTGTCCTTCGACATCGCGCAGGGCCAGAAGGGCCCGACGGCCGAGAACATCGTTCCCGCCTGACACCGGCTCTGCCGCGCATATTTCGCAGCTGGGTCCCGCACCTTGGGGTGCGGGACCCAGCTCGCGCATTTCAGGGCGCATCCCCCATCGCCTTCGGTTCGTTCTCGCGATTCTCTGCGCCGCTCCTCGGCTGCGTGAATTCCTTGATACGCGCCGCATCAAGGAAGGTTTCACATGAATCGCACACGCTCAAACCCCGCCCGCGGCCGCTCCGGTGGTCCGAACCGTGGTTCCAGGACGCACGGAAACCGACAGACCGTACAGGGCGAGTTCGCACCGCCCAGGACGATCACGCCGGCCCTGCCCGCGGTCGAGGCGTTCGCCGAACTCGACATGCCCGCACAGCTGTTGGCCACGCTGGGCCAGGAGGGCGTGACCGTCCCGTTCCCGATCCAGGCGGCCACGCTGCCGAACTCGCTGGCCGGCCGTGACGTCCTCGGCCGCGGCCGCACCGGCTCGGGAAAGACCCTCGCCTTCGGCCTCGCCGCGCTGGCCCGTACGGCGGGACGCCGTGCCGAGCCGCGCCGACCGCTCGCTCTCGTCCTCGTCCCCACCCGCGAGCTCGCCCAGCAGGTCACCGACGCGCTCACCCCCTACGCCCGCTCCGTGAACCTGCGGCTGGCCACCGTCGTCGGCGGCATGTCCATCGGCAGGCAGGCCGGCGCGCTGCGCGCCGGGGCCGAGATGGTCGTGGCGACGCCCGGCCGGCTCAAGGACCTCATCGACCGGGGCGACTGCCGGCTGAGCGACGTCGCCATCACCGTCCTCGACGAGGCCGACCAGATGGCCGACATGGGCTTCATGCCGCAGGTCACCGCCCTGCTCGACCAGGTGCGTCCGGGCGGGCAGCGGATGCTCTTCTCGGCCACCCTGGACCGCAACGTCGACCGGCTGGTGCGCAGCTACCTGCACGATCCCGTCGTCCACTCGGTCGACCCCTCCGCGGGCGCGGTCACCACGATGGAGCACCACGTCCTCCACGTGCACGACACCGACAAGAACCGCACGACCACCGAGATCGCCGCGCGCGACGGCCGGGTGATCATGTTCCTGGACACCAAGCACGCGGTGGACCGGCTGACCAAGCACCTGCTGAGCAACGGCGTCCGCGCCGCCGCCCTGCACGGCGGCAAGTCCCAGCCGCAGCGCACGCGCACCCTCACCCAGTTCAAGACCGGGCATGTGACCGTGCTGGTGGCGACCAACGTCGCGGCCCGCGGCATCCACGTCGACAACCTCGACCTGGTCGTCAACGTGGATCCGCCCACCGACCACAAGGACTACCTGCACCGCGGCGGCCGTACGGCCCGTGCCGGTGAGTCCGGCAGCGTCGTCACCCTGGTGACCCCCGGCCAGCGTCGCGGCATGCAGCGGCTGATGGTCTCGGCGGGCATCACCCCCCAGGTCGCCCAGGTGCGTTCGGGTGAGGCGGAGCTGAGCCGCATCACCGGGGCCCAGGCCCCGTCCGGTGTCCCGGTCGTCATCACCGCGCCGCCGGCGGAACGGCCTCGTGGCGCGTCCTCCTCGTCCCCGTCCCGGGGCCGTCGTGGGCGCCGGGGCCAGTCGGGGCAGGGCCGCCCCGCGGGCGCGGCGGCACGCCGCGGCGCACCGCGGCGCACCGGCTTCGGCTCCGCCGCATAGGGCGGCCGCGCCGGCCCCCACCCACCCCTTTCCAGCAGGAGGCACCCATGACGCCGACCCGGACGCCACACGTGGTCTTCGACAGGCAGGGGACCGGACCCCAGGTCAGTGACGACATGACGGTCGAGGTGGCGCTGTCCCTCATGGCCGGCGCCCGTGTCGATCACCTCGTCCTGTGCGACGGCGACGAGCAGCGCACGGGCCTGGTCACGCTGGCCGGGCTCGCCGTCCTGCGGGACAGCGCCTCCTACACGGACCGGCTCCGGCTGCGGGACGTCCTCGGCCTCGCCGGCTGAACCCTCCCACCCCGGATCCACCGCACAGGCCCGATGGGGCCCTGCCGACGCGCGTCGGCAGGGCCCCATCGTCATGTCCGCGCTCCGGCCGACACCGCCCGCACCCGCCGAAGGATGTCTGCGTCTCCCGAACTCCAAAATCTCCTCTTGTCAGAGTAGACATTGGCTTGCGGCGCGGTTACTGTTTTTCTCGTAGACATGGTCCAGCGAGACCCGGCAGACACGAACTGGCGGGTGGCAGTACCGCAGTACCCGTTCACAAGTGATTGGTTCAGAGCAAGGACGGAGGAGCAGACGCCATCAGGATCGCCCGGCCCGACGCGTTCGGCCCGGGTACCGCAAGACCCCGGATTGGATGGTGGTCCCCGGTCACGCAGCCGCGATCCCCGCACCCCTCCCGTCACCGGGCCGGGTAGCGGACTCAGAAGGTCGGCACAGCAGTAGGGCCGACAGATGGTGTTGAATTCCCTTCGGGGCCCTGGTGCCGTACGGCATCGGGGCCCCTCGACGCGTTGCACTACGAGGTGACATGGCAGCAGATATTCCACTCGGCGACCGCCTGGACGACGACGACTACCCCG
>NZ_KQ948148.1:428018-486981 GCF_001513955.1 Streptomyces pseudovenezuelae
ACCTGACCACCCCCACGCGAGGGACGGGCGTGAGCGGTCGTGGGGCCGGTCCCCCCTCCCGGGGACGGGATCCGACCGCCGGGGTCACCCTGCGGAAAACCGGGGGCGAGGGTGCGGGGAACCGCGCGCGCTCGAGCGGCCCCGGGGCGGGCCTCGCCATCGCCCTGGAGAACCTCTTCCCGCCCCTGCCCGGCGAGGTGATCCTCCCCCTGACCAACTTCGCGGCCGGGCAGGGACAAGCCCGACCGCGCGGGCTGTCACCAGCTGACGGCGTCGTCCATCGACTGCTGCCAGTACGTGACCTTGAGGGAGTCGTCGACGTAGGTGCCCTTCGCGGGCAGCGAGGGGGTGGCGGCCCTGCCGACGCTGCCGCTGCCGGAGCGGCCCTGGAAGTAGACGGTCAGGGTCTTCGCGGTGTAGCCGTTCGCGCCGCTGCCGTCGGTGGCGGAGAGGTTCACGGAGGCGTAGCCGGACTCGCCCGGTGCGAGCGTGACGACCGCCTGCGGCTGCGAGGCCTCGATGACCGGGGGCACGGCCTGGGCCTCGCCGAAGCGGACGACCGGGTAGCCGTACAGGTAGCAGCTCTTGCTGCCGGTGTTGGTCACCGTGAGCAGCATGTGGTTCACGGGACGGGTCAGCGGGGCCGCGACCGTCCTGGTGGTGGAGCCCTCGCAGGTGACCGGCCTGCCGGCGGAGGAGGGCGCCTTGGACACGGCGGTGCGCGAGGCGGAGGTCCCCGCGCCGCCGCCCGCGGAGCCGGCGTCGGCGCCGGAGGGGCCCGTGGCGGCCGAGGAGTCCGTGGCGGGCGCCTGGTCCGTCGCCGCCGAGGGGGCCGGGGAGGCGGTCGCGGGGGAAGTGCTCGCGCCGGTCGCGTGGCCCTCGTCCTGGGTGCCGGTCCCGTCGTTGCACGCGGTCAGCGAGAGCGCGGCGAGGACGGTGGTCGCGGCGACGGCGACGAGACGGGTGCGGGAGATGCTGGACATGGTGGCTGTGCCCCTTCGGAGTTGGGGTGGCGGTGGTGATTGGATGACCGAAGCTTGTGGGGTGATCCGTCCCGACCGCCACGCTCAGCGGGCAGTTGGGGACACTGGAACGCCGAAACGGGCTCTGAACAGGGGAAACGCACTGCCCCTGGAATGCGGTACTGGAATGCGGGGGGTTGAGGGGAACGGGTGTCAGGGGCAACGGGGACCGAGCGGACGGAGACGTTCGCGCAGCTGCTGCGGGAGCTCAAGGACCGGTCGGGGCTGAGCTACGGGACGCTCGCCAAACGTCTGCACATGAGTACGTCGACGCTGCACCGCTACTGCAACGGCACGGCGGTGCCGGTCGAGTACGCCCCGGTGGAGCGCCTCGCGCGGGTCTGCCGGGCCACACCGCAGGAGCTGGTGGAGCTGCACCGGCGCTGGATCCTCGCGGACGCGGAACGGGGGCGCAGGCCGGACCAGGCCGCGGTGAAGGAGCCGGCCGGGGAGGCGGGTGCGGAGGGGTCCGGGTCAGCTGGTGACGAGGCCGCGCCCGAGGACGACGAGCCGGTGGTCACGGACACGGACACGACGGACCGGGCCACGCCGTCTCGTCACGCCTCCTGGCTGCGCCGACGCCGTACCGCGTTGATCGCCTCCGTCGTGGTGGTCGCCGCGCTGGGAGCCGGCGCCTACGCCCTGCGTCCGACGGCCGTCGGGGACACCTCGGCGCCGGCGTCCACCGGCACCCTCGCCGCGGGCGCCTCTCGGCAGCCTCCCGTCGCCCCGTCCGCCGACGGGAACGGACACGAGCCGTCCGCGTCGGCCACCGGCTCGCCCACCGCGGCCGCCGGGTCCGGGGGCGGACGGTCCGGCACCTCGCGGGGCGACGGCAAGCAGGGCGCGGGCCGGTCCACCGGCGGCGCCACCGACACCGTGCCGCTCACGGTCGGCGTCCGCCCCTACGTCTACGACAGCCCGTGCAGCCAGCACTTCCTCGTCGACAGCGATCCCGAGCAGGTCGGCCCCCCGGCGTCCGAGCAGGACGCGCCGCGCTGGGCCGCCGCGTACGGGGCGGTCTCCTCGGGCGAGCAGCGGATCGCGCTCACCGTCCAGGGCACCGGCCAGGAGACCGTCGTCCTGAACGCCCTGCACGTCCGCTTCCTCACCAAGGGCGCGCCGCTCGCCTGGAACGACTACTCGATGGGCGTCGGCTGCGGAGGCGGTGTCGGCACCAAGTCCTTCGACGTCGACCTGGACAACGGCAGCCCCGCGGTCACCGTGAAGAACGGCCAGCGCGACTTCCCGTACAAGGTCAGCGAGTCCGACCCGGAGGTCTTCTACATCAACGCCCGCACCAAGGCGCACGACGTCCGCTGGGATCTCGGCCTGGACTGGTCCAGCGGCGGGCGCAGCGGGACCGTCCACATCGACGACGGCGGCAAGCCGTTCCGCACCAGCGCCGACGTGGCCCGCCCGGGCTACGACTATCCGCTGGGCGGCGGCGAGTGGATCGAGCGGGTGGGCGGCTGATCCCGGGGTCCGCCGCGGTTCACAGCAGTTCGGGCTGCGGTTGCGGCGCTCGCGTCGGCGCCGGCGCCGGTTCCCACCGGGCGACGGTCCGCAGGTAGCCGTAGATCACCGAGGCCATCGCCAGCAGGAGCAGCGGTCCGGCCAGCCAGGGGTACTCGGCCATCTGCACCGGCAGCCAGCGGTACGACACCAGGAGCGCGACGAAGACCGTGGCGCCGTAGGCGGTCAGCCGGACCCCGGAGCGGTCCCAGCCGCGGTCGAACGCGCGCAGGCCCGCCTCGATGGTGAGGGTGAACACCACCCCGGCGACGAGGTCCACGCCGTAGTGGTAGCCGAAGCCCAGCGTGGCGCAGAGGGTCGCGATCAGCCAGAAGGTGCCCGCGTACCGCAGGAGACGGGGGCCCTTGCGGGAGTGGATGAAGATCGCGGTGGCCCAGGCGGTGTGCAGGCTGGGCATGCAGTTGCGGGGGGTGACCCCGTCGAACGGTATGGAGTGGGGGGCGGATATCGGCGGCGGGGTCTGCGGCCACAGGTTCGCCACCGCCCAGTGCCCGTCGCTGGGTATCTGCGGTGACCACAGGGCGATCGAGGCCCAGTGGTCGGTCCCGGTGCCGTAGGCGAAGACCGGTCCGACCACCGGGAAGATCATGTAGACGGCCGGTCCGAGGAGGCCGATCAGCAGGAAGGTGCGCACCAGGTGGTGGCGCGGGAAACGGCGTTCCCTCCCCACGTTGCGCAGTTGGTACAGCGCGACGACCACCGCGGCCACCGCCAGCTGGCCGTAGATGGTGTCGAGGAAGTTGAAGCCGATCGCCCCGGTGGCCGTGACGATCCGGCCCATGATCCACGAGGGGTTGCCCAGGGCGTGGTCGGCATTGGCCAGATACGGGTCCAGGACCAGGTGCCGGCTCTTCGCGGTGATGAGGAGCCAGGTGTCACCGGTCTTGCGGCCGGCCACCAGGAGCAGGCCCAGTCCGACGCCCTTCAGCAGCAGGACGCGGTCCGGGCCGGTGCGGCGGGTGAGGGCGAAGACCGCGCAGCCCACGATCACCCACAGCGCGCCGTTGCCGAAGGGGTGGCCGTGGGTCACCTTGATGTCGAGCGTCCACCGGACCACCGCGATGACGAGGTCGATGCCGATCGCGGTACCGAGCACCACGAACCGCTGCCGCCAGGTGAGCACCACCATCATCAGCGCCAGGCCGGCGTACAACAGGGGGCCCGACTTGGGCGGGTACACGAACTCCCGCAGCTGGGTGCCGAGCGGCCCCGGCAGACCGTAGCGATGTGCGGTGATCTCCATCGCGACGAAGAAGCCGAGGGCCACGACGGCCGCCGCGGCCCAGAGTCTCGTCCGCGAAGGAATCCGCGGTGGCATGTGTATCAATTTCGGCCAATTTCACTAGATGCTCGTCAGAGAACCGCCCGCCCGACTGAGGAAGAGGGAAGGATCGCGGTCCGGGTTCCTGTGTCCCCCCTGAGAAGCCCGGCTCACCGAAGATGCAGGGTATGACACGGCAGCGGTAATCGAACACCGAGCTGCACGGTCCGATCCGTCCCGGCCGTGGGCCGCGACCGTCGCCCGGTTCCCGGCGCAGGGATCAGGTCCGCGCGCGGCGACGCGTCAGGAGATGGCCCTCAGACCGCCGTGGGCCGGGCGGCGCAGCTCGTCGACGGCCTGGGCCGTCGTCTCGTCCGCGGGCAGGAGGACGACCAACTGCTGTGCGTCCACGGGTAGTTCGAGTGTCTCGCGGACCAGCCGGAGTTCGCGTCCGGAGGGATGGCGGAGCCGGAGGTCGCCACGCTGCGGAACGACGTGCCGGTGCAGGCGGCGAGTGAGATCGGGGCCGGCGACGGGTGCGAGCTCCGCGGTGAACCACTCGTAGGAGTCGAGGGACGGGCCCAGCCACAGGTCGAATGCCTGCTCGTCCGCGACGAGGTCCCAGTCGGCGAAGAACGACCGGGCACGGGGGTCGGTGAAGACGTACCGGGTGAGGTTCGGGGTGCCGGAGTCGAGCAGTCCGGTCCCGCTCGTCACCGCGTCGAACGCGCTGGTGTGGGCGAGGATGTCGCCCATCCGGTTGGTCACCAGGGCGATGCCCGGCTCCAGCAGGCGCAGTGTCCGCAGCACGGACGGCCGTACTTCACGCGAGGGCGGGGCGGGCCTGCGGTGGGCGGTGCACTCACCGCCGCTGATCTTCGCGAGGTAGCGCAGGTGGGCGCGCTCCGCCGGGTCGAGGGCGAGCGCGTCGGCCAGGGCGTTGACCACCGCGACCGAGGGGTTGCGGTCGCGGCCCTGCTCGATGCGGGTCAGGTATTCGACGCTGATGCCGGCCCGGGTGGCCAGATCCGACCGGCGCAGCCCCGGTGACCTGCGGCGGCCGTGGTCCGGCAGGCCCAGCGACGCGGGCTGGACGCTGTCCCGCCTGGCCCGGACGAAATCCCCCAGTGGTGTCCCCATGGCCCGAGCATAGGACGCCGCCCCGCCGTCCGCGGAGGGCTCAGGGTGGCCCTGCGGGGGCCAGCCTGAGCCCGGTCTGGCTGGGGTCGCGGCGGGGTTCGATCGTGGTCGGCATGGAAAACGACAAGCACAAGCTGGTGATCGTCGTCGGAAGCGTCCGGGAAGGACGGTTCGGGCCGGTCGTGGCCTCATGGGTCGCCGAACAGGCCGCGGCGCACGGGGGTTTCGAGGTGGAGGTCGTCGACCTGGCCAGCGTCGACGTCCCGTTGGCGCTGCCCGCGGTCTCACCGAAGTACGCCGGGGACGACTACCCGCGGCCGGCCGGGATGCGGCCGCTGACCGCGGCCCTGGAGAGCGCCGACGCGTTCGTCGTCGTCACCCCGGAGTACAACCACAGCTACCCGGCGTCCCTGAAGGCGGCGATCGACTGGCACTTCACCCAGTGGACGGCCAAGCCCGTCGCCTTCGTCAGCTACGGCGGCGCGGCGGGCGGGCGCCACGCGGTGCTGCACCTGGAGAACGTCCTGACCGAGCTGCACGCGGTCACCGTCCGCGACGGTCTCGCCTTCCCCAACTACTTCACCGCCTGGCAGGACGGCCATCCCCTCGACCCCGAGGCCGTCGGATACGCCAAGACCCTGCTGGAACAGCTGTCCTGGTGGGCAGGCGCCCTGCGCGCGGCACGGGAGGCGACGCTGTACCCGGCGTGAGGCGACGACCGGCCCGACCTGCGCACCGCTCCCCGTCGACGTCCACGACCGTCCCGTGCACGAAGGCCGCCTCGTCGCTGGCCGGCCAGACCACGACGTGCGCGATGGCGTCGGGGGTGCCGACGCTGCCGGCCGGGGTGCCCTCCATCATGACCTCGCCCGGGCGGGGCTCACCGCCCTCCGGGGCCGGGGGCAGGACGACACCCGGCGAGACGGCGTTCACGCGGACGCCCAGCGGGCCGAACTCCGTGGCCCACGCGCGCGTGAGCGTCTCCGTGGCTCCCTTGGTGGAGCTGCACAGCGTGCCGAGGGGAACGCCCAGGCGGGCGATCCGCGAACCGAGGTTGACGGCCACCCCGTCGCCGGCCTCCGTCATACCCGGGACGACGGCGGCCGGCGGAGGAAGGGCGCCTCCCGGGCCCGCTCGGCCGGGTCCTGGGAGGCGTCCTTGCTGCCGTCGAGGTCTGCCGCCAGGAACGACTCCCGAGGGCGACAGCGGTGGTCGGGCCGGCGGGCGGTACCCCGGTGACCCGGCATGCGCCCCCGAGTGGCGCTCACGTCGTCGACCCGTCCGCGTGGGGTGGATCACGTGGGCGCGGGGGGCGGATTTTCGGGCGCTTCGGGTGGGGGCGAAAGTCTGGTGTGATGGCATCACATTTACGGGGGTGTCGACGCCAGATTTGGGCCGCCTGGGCGGTGCCATGGCCGCCGGGAGCTCTCCCGACGGCCGTCTCGACGACGGGGCGGGCCGCCGCTGGGCCCAGAGGGCGGTCGCCGCCGGTGCTTCAAGGGTCAGCAGCAGGGCACCCGCGTGGAGGCGGCCTGCCGCGCGAATAACTGTCGCGGCCGCGACAGAATCACGGACCGGGCGCGGCGAAGTTTTCGATCGGGTCGCCACCAGAATGAGGGACGACGTAGATCCGCCCACCTACGGTGTGTTACCGTGATAAAAGTTGCAGTTTTGGTTTCCGGAGAATTTCTTCTCGAAGTTCACCGGCGTCTTTCCGGGTCTTCCGGAGGGGAGTCCATCGCGGCGACTCGGGGTCCGTACAGTGCGGGTCCCGGCACTGCCCCCTAGGGAGATTCAATATGGCATCTGGCACCGTGAAGTGGTTCAACGCGGAAAAGGGCTTCGGCTTCATCGAGCAGGACGGCGGCGGCGCCGACGTGTTCGCGCACTACTCGAACATCGCCACCTCCGGCTTCCGCGAGCTTCAGGAAGGCCAGAAGGTTACCTTCGACGTCACGCAGGGCCAGAAGGGCCCGCAGGCCGAGAACATCGTTCCCGCCTGACGCTGACGCGTATCTTCACGGCTGGGGCCCGCACTCTTGGGGTGCGGGCCCTGTCCCATTGCCCCGAAGAATCAGATTGTCCTGAAGAATCTGATTTTCTTCATTTTCCCCCGGCTCTTTCTTGCGAATTCTCGCGCGGCTTCACCGCGCCTTCGGAGGAATTCCTCGACACGTGCCGCACGCATCGAGGAAGGGTTCCCCTCCCATGAACCGCACCCGCCGTACCGGGAACAACGGGAACAACACGTCCCACCTCCGCTCCCGGGGCGCGAGCCACCAGCGCTCCCGCCCGGCCGCCGCTCCCCGCGGCGAGTTCACCCTCCCCACCACCGTCACCGAGGCCCTGCCCGCGGTGGAGGCGTTCGCCGACCTCGACCTGCCCGAGCGCCTGCAGGCCGCGCTCCTGGCCGAGGGTGTGACCACGCCCTTCCCCATCCAGGCGGCGACCCTGCCGAACTCCCTGGCCGGCCGTGACGTCCTGGGCCGTGGCCGCACCGGCTCGGGCAAGACGCTCGCCTTCGGTCTGCCGCTGCTCGCCCGCCTGGACGGACAGCGCGCCGAGCCCCGGCACCCGCTCGCCCTGGTCCTCGTACCGACCCGCGAGCTCGCCCAGCAGGTCACCGACGCGCTCACCCCCTACGCGCGGGCGCTGCGCCTGCGCGCGGCCACCGTCGTCGGCGGCATGTCGATCGGCCGCCAGGCGTCCGCGCTGCGGGCCGGCGCCGAGGTCCTGGTGGCGACGCCCGGCCGGCTCAAGGACCTCATCGAGCGCGGCGACTGCAGCCTGAGCCAGGTGACGATGACCGTCCTGGACGAGGCCGACCAGATGACCGACATGGGCTTCATGCCCCAGGTCACCGCCCTGCTCGACCAGGTACGCCCCGACGGCCAGCGGATGCTCTTCTCCGCCACGCTCGACCGCAACATCGACCGGCTGGTGCGCAACTACCTGCACGACCCGGTGGTGCACTCGGTCGACCCGTCGGCGGGCACCGTCACCACCATGGACCACCACCTCCTGCACGTGCGGGACGACGACAAGCACACCACCGCCACCGAGATCGCCGCCCGCGACGGCCGGGTGATCATGTTCCTGGACACCAAGCACGCGGCGGAGCGCCTCGCCAAGCACCTGCTGTCGGTGGGCGTGCGGGCCTCGGCGCTGCACGGCGGCAAGTCCCAGCCGCAGCGCACCCGCACCCTCGGCCAGTTCAAGGACGGCCAGGTCACCGTCCTGGTGGCGACCAACGTCGCGGCCCGCGGCATCCACGTCGACGACGTCGACCTCGTCGTCAACTTCGACCCGCCCGCGGACCACAAGGACTACCTGCACCGCGGCGGCCGGACCGCCCGCGCCGGCGAGTCCGGCACCGTCGTCACCCTGGTCCTGCCGCACCAGCGGCGCGCGGTGGACCGTCTGATGTCCGACGCCGGCGTCACCGCGCGGACCACCCGGGTCCGCCCGGGCGAGGCCGAGCTGAACCGCATCACCGGCGCCCGCACCCCCTCCGGCGTGCCCGTCACCCTGCCCGCTCCGGCGCCCGCCGAGACCCCGAGGCGCTCCGGGTCCGCGGGACGGAACCGCAGCAGCCGCTCCGCGCGGGGCCGCCGCCGCTCCACCCCCACCAGCCGATAGCCGTACGACCGACTGACGGGGCCGGTGGCCGCGCCGCCGGTGTCCCCCGTCGAGAAGGAGACGAACAGGGCCGCACCCTGGCCGTTCTCACCGTCACGTCCCGACCGCTCCCCGTGGAGGCACCATGCGCATCGTCATCGCACGTTTTCCCTTCGACCTGACCATGAGCGAGGTCGAGAGGTCGATGGACGGCATCCAGCCCGAACCCGCCACCGGCCTGTGTGTGACCGTCGGCCCCCACGTCTACCCGGTCAAGCAGGTCGGTCAGGTCATCACCCGGCAGGACCGCCGCGACTTCACCGCCAGCGAGGTCGGCCGGGCCCTGACCCGGCTCGGCTTCACCTGCCACGAGGTCCAGCCGCCCCGCCAGGAAGCCTTCAACGACCCGGCGGCGTCGCTGCCCTGGGCCGACACCCCGCTGGGCTGACGCAGCAGGGCGCACGGCACGGCGGTCACGCAGCCGCACCCTCCCGCCGTGCGGCGCCCGCCCCGGGATCACCGCGTTCCGTTCCCCCTCCCCGCCGCCGCGTGCAAGACTGCGGCTCCGCACGGCAGCGCCGCCGTGGTGCCCTCTCCTCTGTCATCGCTTGAGCCGGGAGCCGCGCGGCGGGACGCTGGGAGCATGGACAGCAGGGGCGGCACACCCGGAGGCACCGTGGAGGGACGCGCACCCGAGGACCTGGCGGTCGTCGTCGACGACGCCGGGACCATCACGGTGTGGAGCGCCGGGGCGCGTCAGCTGCTCGGATACGAGGCCGAAGAGGTCGTAGGACACCCCGCGTCCGACCTGCTCGCCGCCGATCTGCCCGAGTCCGCCCGCCGCCATGTCGCCGAGGGCCGGCGCTGGGCCACCGAGGTCGCGCTGCGGCACCGGGGTGGCGGCCGGATCGTCGTACGGCTGAAGGGGACACCGCTCGCGGACGGCGACGGCGCGCGGCCGTGGCTGGTGACCGCGGCCGCCCGGGAGCACATGGCCGGGCCCGTCGGACCGGACGCGGAGGCCCTGTGGGACCTCACGCTCGCGCAGTTGCCCGTGCCGGTCGCGGTCTACGACACCGAGGCCCGGCTGGTGTCGGCCAACGAGGCCATGACCCGGGTGATGGGCCGCAGCGTCACCGAGATGCGCGGGCTGACCCTGTGGGAGATCGAGCCGAACCCGCCCTTCGACGAGTACGACCGCCTCCAGCATCAGGTGCTGCTCACCGGCGAACCGCTCTTCCACGAGAACTACGGACAGGCCCCCGGCGAGGTGCGGGGCCACGCCTGGTCGATGTTCCTCTCCCCGCTGAAGGACGAGAGCGGCGCGGTGCGGGGTCTGTCCGCGGCCGTCTTCGACACCACCGAGCAGTACTGGGCCCGCCGCCGCCTCGCCGTCCTCAACGACGCCAGCCTCCGCATCGGCACCACCCTGGACGTGACCCGGACCGCCGACGAGCTGGCCGAGGTGGCCGTGACCGGCTTCGCGGACTTCGTCACCGTGGACCTGCTGGAGTCGGTGGCGTTCGGCGAGGAACCGGAACCGGTGCCCCCGGACCGGCCGGTCACGGTGCGCCGTACGGCACAGCGCTCGGTCCTCGACGGCTGCCCGGAGTCGGTGGTCCCCACCGGCGAGCGGACGTTCTACCCGGTGGACACGCCCCCGATGCGGGCCCTGATCGCCGGTCGCGGCAACCGGCCGGGGCCCTTGGACCCCGGGATGCGGGAGTGGATCGAGTCCTCCCCCGCCCGTGCCGAGACCGTGGCCAAGTACATGATCCACTCGGTGCTGATGGTGCCGGTGCGCGCCCGAGGGGTCACCCTCGGCCTGGTGCACTTCCTGCGCCACCGTACGGCGGAGCCCTTCAGCGAGGACGACCTGCTGCTCGCGGAGGAGATCGTCGCGAGGGCCGCGGTGAGCGTGGACAACGCCCGCCGCTACACCCACGAACGCCGTACCGCGCTCACCCTCCAGCGCAGCCTGCTGCCCGAGCGGCCGCCGGACCTCGCGGCCATGGAGGTGGCGTACCGCTATCTCCCGGCGGGCTCCGGCGCGGACGTGGGCGGGGACTGGTTCGACGTCATCCCGCTGTCCGGCGCCCGGGTCGCCCTGGTCGTGGGCGACGTGGTGGGCCACGGCATCCACGCCTCGGCGACGATGGGCCGGCTGCGCACGGCCGTACGCACCCTCGCGGACGTCGACCTCGCCCCCGACGAACTCCTCACCCAGCTCGACGACCTGGTCGTCAGGCTCGACCGGGAGGAGGGGCCGGACACCCGCGACCGGGGTACGGAGGCCCCGACACCGAGCGAGGTGGGGGCCACCTGCCTCTACGCCGTCTACGACCCGGTCTCCCGGCGCTGCACGATGGCCCGCGCCGGCCACCCGCCGCCGGCCGTGGTCACCCCGGACGGCGAGGTCCGCTTCCTGAAGCTCCCGACCGGACCGCCCCTCGGCCTCGGCGGGCTGCCGTTCGAGTCCGTCGAGGTGGAACTGGAGGAGGGCAGCCTGCTCGCCCTCTACACCGACGGACTGGTCGAGACGCCCGACCGCGACATCGAGGTCGGGCTGAACCTGCTGCGCGGCGCCCTCGCCGACAAGGCGGGCCCGCTGGAGGAGACCTGCGACGAGGTCCTGCGGACGGTCCTGCCGGCCCGCCCGGCCGACGACATCGTCCTGATGCTGGCCCGCACCTCGGCCCTGGACGCCGGGAAGGTCCGCACCTGGCAGCTCCGGCGGGACCCGGCGGCGGTCGCACGGGCCCGCAAGGCGGCGAGCGAACAGGTGACGGCGTGGGGCCTGGGGGACGCCTCCTTCGCGACGGAACTGATCGTCAGCGAGCTCGTCACGAACGCCGTCCGCTACGGCGACGACCCCGTCGTCCTCCGGCTGATCCGTGACCACGCGCTGATCTGCGAGGTCTCCGACGGCAGCAGTACGGCTCCGCACCTGCGGCGGGCGAGGGTGTTCGACGAGGGCGGGCGCGGGCTGCTGCTGGTCGCGCAGATGGCGGAGCGCTGGGGGAGCCGGCAGACGGCCACGGGGAAGACGATCTGGGCGGAGCTGGGGCTGGCGGACGAGTAGGCGCCGGTGGCCGGTCCGTGGGTTGCCCGGGTTACCCGGTTTGCGCGGGACGGCAAACGGAACGGTGAATTCATCAGCCTGTGCGACGATGCGCGCGTGAACGCACCCTCCAGCCCTTCCACCGGCCCGTCCCCGACGGAGCCGGCCCCCAAGTCCTCCGGTTTCGCGGCGGAGTTCAAGGACGCCGTGACGTTCCGGGCCTTCGGCCTGGTCCTCGGCGGCCTGCTGGTCCAACTCGCCTTCGTCCTCTCGTACGTCGGCGCCTTCCACTCCCCCACCCCCCACCGCATCCCCGTGGCCGTGGTGGCGCCCCCGCAAGCGTCCTCGAAGATCGTCGCCCAGCTGAACGCGCTGGCCGGCGAACCCGTGAAGGCGACGGCGGCCTCCAGTACGGCCGTTGCCCGTGAGTGGGTCATGACGCGCCGCACGGACGCGGCCTTCCTCTTCGATCCGAAGGGCACCGAGGACACCCTGCTGGTCGCCTCGGCGGGCGGCCCGTCGGTCTCCCAGACGGCCACCCAGATCGCCCAGAAGATCGAGGCGTCCGAGAAACGCCGGATCACGGTGACGGACATCCAGTCCCCCAACTCCGGCGACGGCCGCGGCATGACGTCCTTCTACCTGGTCCTGGGCTGGGTGATCGGCGGCTACCTCACGGCGACGATCATGGGCATGGCGTCCGGCTCCCGCCCGGCGAACCGCCCCCGCACCCTGATCCGCCTGGCGGTCCTGATCCCGTACGCGGTGGTCTCGGGCGTGGCCGGAGCGGTGATCGTGGGACCGGTGTTCGACGCCCTGGGCGGCCACTTCTGGGCTCTGAGCGCGATCGGGACGCTGACCGTCATGGCCTCGGCGGCCACGGCACTGGCCCTGCAGACCCTGCTGGGCCTGCTCGGCACCGGCCTGGTCATCCTCCTGTTCGTGGTCCTCGGCAACCCGAGCTCGGGCGGCGTCTACCCGGCCCCTCTCCTGCCCGCCTTCTGGAGCGCGATCGGCCAGGCGTTGCCGCCGGGCGCGGGGACGACCCTGGTCCGCAACACGGTGTACTTCTCGGGCCACGCGACGAGTTCGGCGCTGTGGGTGCTGGGGGCGTACGCGGTGGGCGGAGCGGTGCTCGCCTGGGGGGCGTCCTGGTGGCGGGAAGGGCGAGGCAGTGCCGCGAAGGTGAGTCCCGGGACGGAGGCTCCGGTGACCGTCTGACGGGCCCCTGCGCGGGCCGGGGTCCGGGTGGGCGACGCCGTACCGTCGACCACCCGGACGGCCTCAGGCCGTCGCCGCCGCCGGGACCGGGCCCCTCGCCCTCGCCACCCGCGCCCTGCGCAGGAACGGCCTCTCGATGGCGTAGTACGACAGCAGGGCCATCAGCAGTGTCAGCACCACCGTCGCCGCCAGTCGTCCCTCCTGGACGCCGAGGGAGGCGAGGAGTCGTACGACCGGGTAGTGCCAGAGGTAGATGCCGTAGCTCAGGTTGCGGCCCACCCAGGCCAGGGGGGTCAGGGCCAGCAGGCGGGACAGGCGGTTCTCGGGGCGCAGTTCCAGGGCGGTGACCAGGGTGGCGGAGAGGGCGGCCACGGCGAGGATGCCGACGGTGTACCACGTGGCCGTCCACACACCGAGGTCCTCGGTGACCGGTACCTGCCAGGCGATGAGAGCCAGCAGGGCGAGGGACGGCCAGGCCAGCCGGGCGGACCAGGTGCGCAGGAGGTCAAGGCGCGGGTCGTCGGAGCGCAGGCGGGCCAGGGCCACGGCCACCAGGGCGCCGGCCAGCAGCTGGTCGGCGCGGGTGTCGGTGCCGTTGTAGATGCGGTGGGCCGCCTCCGGGGTCCACAGCACGCAGCGCCAGAGCAGCGGGAGCACGCACAGGGCGGCCGTGCTCAGCAGGACCGTGCGGGCCCGGAACCGTCGCAGGAGGAAGAGCAGGGCGAGCGGCCACAGCAGGTAGAACTGCTCCTCCACACCCAGGGACCAGGTGTGCGCGAGCGGGCTGGTGAGGTCGGAGTAGGCGCCGGGCTCCATGGCCCGTACGACGTTGGTGAGGAAGACGGCCGACAGGCCCGCGGCCTGGAGCGAGCCGTCGAAGCCCCACAGGGACGTCGTCGACGCGAGCAGCACGCAGACCGCGCACAGCGCCAGCAGGGCGGGGACGAGCCGCAGCCAGCGGCGGCGGTAGAACGACATGAGGGAGATCCCGCCGCGGCGGACGTACTCGGCGATCAGCAGGCGGGTGATGACGAAGCCGCTGATGGTGAAGAAGACGTCCACGGCGACCGCGCCGCCCGGCAGCACGTCGGGCTCCACGTGGTGGACGATGACCAGCGCCACCGCGAAGGTGCGCAGTCCGTCCAGGCCGCTCACCCGGCCGGTGCGGGACACCGCGGACGGAAAACCCCGGCTCGCACGGGGTGCGACCGGGGCGGGGGGTCTGCGGACACCGACCGCCGTGTCCGCTCCTTCCTGCTCGGTGTCCGCCACGGCTGTCGAGTCCGGTGCCTTCGCCATGAAAGAGATCTCTTCTCACCTGCCCGCTGAATCGAGTAATCCCGGTGCGCCTAACCGGAAATCACGCTCGCATGCGTCCCTGGGCGCCGACTGTGCGGAATCACCGCCCGGCCACAGCACGCGCACAGGGTCCGCTCAGACACCCGCGGCACAGTCCCCGCTATGCCTGCCACTCGTGAAATCCGCCGGGGCGCGGTGCGCGTGCTGATCGTCGACGACGAGCCCGAACTCACCGAACTGCTCTCGTGGGCCGTCGTCGACGCCGGCTGGCAGCCCTTCCTGGCCGGGGACGGCCGCAGCGCCCTCACCCTCGCCCGCGGTTGCGCCCCGCACGCCGTCGTCCTGGACGGGATGCTGCCCGACCTGGACGGTGTGCACGTCCTGCGCCGGCTGCGCTACGAGAACGCGCGGCTGCCCGTCCTCATGCTCACCGCGCGCGACTCCCTGGAGCACCGGCTCGACGGACTGTCGGCGGGCGCCGACGACTACGTCACCAAGCCCTTCTCCCTGCAGGAGGTCATGCTGCGGCTGGGTGCCCTGCTGCGCCGGGCGGGCGCCGAGCAGGAGGCCGCCGACGAGCCCGTACGGGTGCTCGGTGATCTCGTGCTGGCCGAGAGGACCCGCCAGGTGCAGCGGGACGGGACGCCGATCGCGCTCACCGCGAAGGAGTTCGACCTGCTGCACTTCCTGATGCGGCACCCGCGTCAGGTGCTCAGCAAGGCGCAGATCCTGGGCGAGGTGTGGAGCAGCTCGTTCGACAGCGAGGGGAACCTGGTCGAGGTCTACATCTACGGCCTGCGCGCGAAGATCGACAAGGGCCGGCCGCCGATGATCCACACCGTGCGCGGCGCCGGGTACGTCCTCAGGGCGGCGGACGGCGGGTGAGGACCGGGCGTGCCGCCCGGTCGCTGCGGGCGCGGCTGGTGCTGTGCACCTCCCTGGTGCTGTGCGCGGTGTGCGTGACGATGGCCCTGACCACGGTGCTCGTGCAGCGGGCCCGGCTGCTGGACGAGCTGGACCAGCGGGTACGGGACGCTGCCGCGCGCAGCCAGGGCGGCGCCCGCCACCGGGCGGGCGGCGACACCGACCTGAGCTTCCTCAGCGAGCGGGGGCAGCCCGCCGGGACCGTGGCGGCCCGGACCGAGGACGGCCGGGTCACCGCGGCCGAGGTGGTGGCCCGGGGCGGCGCCCGCCGGAGCCTGACCGCGGACCAGCGCGCGGCCCTGACCGGGGTCCCCGCGGACGGCGTCCCGCGCACCCGGACGATCCCGGGGCTCGGCACCTACCGGGTGACCGCCGTCGTCGGCGACGGGGCCGACGTCCTGGCCGCGCTGCCCATGGCCGCCGTACGGGACACGGTCCGTCAGCTGGTCGTGACCGAGACGGTGATCGCCGTGGCCGGGATCGCCGTGGCCGGCTGCGTGGGCGCGGTCGTCATACGGCGGCAACTGCGCCCCCTGGGGCGGGTGGCCGCCACCGCCGCCGAGGTCGCGCGGGCGCCGCTGGACCGCGGCGAAATCTTGGGCCTCACCCGGGTCCCGGCCGGGGACACCGACCCGGGCACCGAGGCCGGTCAGGTGGGTGCCGCGCTGAACCGGCTGATCGACCGGGTGGAGGCCGCGCTGGTCCAGCGGCAGCACAGCGAGGACCGGATGCGCCGCTTCCTCGCCGACGCGAGCCATGAGCTGCGCACTCCGCTCGCCTCCATCGCCGGGTACGCCGAGCTGATGGGCCGGGACGGGGCACGTGTCCGGCCGGAGTCGGCCTGGCAGCGGGTCGGCGCGCAGGCGGCCCGGATGACCGGGCTCGTCGAGGACCTGCTGCTGCTCGCCCGCCTCGACGAGGGACGGCCGCTGGAGACGGTGGAGGTCGGTCTGGCGACGCTGGTCGCGGAGGCGGTGTGGGACGCGCGGGCGGCGGGCGGCGATCACGACTGGCGGCTCGCCCTGCGCCTGGACGAACCGGCCACGGTGACGGGCGACCCGGCCCGGCTCACCCAGGTCGTGACGAACCTGCTGGCCAACGCGCGGGCCCACACCCCGGCGGGCACCCGGGTCACGGTCACGGTGGAGGCCACGCGCGCGTGCCGCGTGATCCGGGTCCGGGACGACGGCCCGGGCATCCCGCCGGCCCTCCTCCCGACCGTCTTCGCCCGCTTCACCCGCGCGGACGCGTCCCGTGCCCGCGCCCAGAACGGCGGGGGCACGGGGCTGGGCCTCGCGATCACGGCGGCGATCGTACGAGCGCACGGCGGACACATCGAGGTGACGAGCGAACCGGGACAGACGGAGTTCACGGTGACGCTGCCGGGGGTGTCGGGGGTGGACGGGGTGCCGGGGGCGGGCTGAGGGGTTCCCGGGGCATCCGCGGAGGGGCTGGTCGGCGCCAGCGTGTGTACGGAGAGTGGCGGGGTGCGGTGCTCTCGCGGGACGGTGGTGCGGGGGCGCGCACGGGGCAGGTCGAGGGGGCCGGTGGAGCGGGGTGCGCCGAGTTCAGGGTGACGCTGCCCGGGGGCACGGGGTGCCGGGGGCGGGCTGAGAGCTTCCCGGGCATCCATGGAGCGGCCGGTCCTCGGCGCCGTGTGGGCGGAGGCCAGCGGGGGGCGTGGGGCTCGCGGGCGCGCACAGGGCGGGTCGAGGAGGCCCGGTGAACCAGGGTGCGCCGAGTTCTCGGTGACGCTGCCGGGGGCGGCGGGTGCGGCTATCCCGATCACGGCGGCGGTCTCGCGGGCGCACACACGGGCGCCGTCGGAGTGGGTGCGCCGAGTTCACGGTGACCTCACGATCGCGGGGGCGGTGGTGCGGAGGCGCACACAGTGCGCACCGAGTGCACGGTGACTGCCCGGGGTGCCGGGGGCGGCTTGAGGGTTTCCCGGGGCATCCATGGAGGGGCTGGTCTGCGCCGCCGTGTGTGCGGGGGCGGGCTCGCGGGCGTGCACGGGACGGGTCGAGGAGGCCCGGTGAACCAGGGTGCGCCGAGTTCACGGTGACGCTGCCGGGGGCGACGGGTGCGGCAGTCCGGATCACGGCGGCGGTCGTACGGGCGCCGTCGGAGTGGGTGCGCGAGTTCACGGTGGCGCTGGCGGAGGGGCCGGTTCGCGTCGGCATGTGGGCGGCGGAGGGGCCGGGGCGTGGGCGTGGGGTGTGCCGGGTTCACGGGTGTGGGTTTCTCAGGGGATTCACAGAGGTGCAGGTCCGGTGCGCCGGGGCCGTTGCCGTGGGGGGCGGGGTTCAGCTGGGACTCAGTTCGGTCGCCGAGGGTGGGGCGTCGTGGCCGTCCGAGGGCGGACGTGCCCATGACGAAGGGAGCCAGCGACGATGACCGAGCTCGACGAGGCGGGGGCCGGAAAGGCCGACCGGGGGGCCCACGCGAGCCGCCGAAACTTCATGCGGAAGGTCTTCCTCGCCTCCGGCGCCACGGCCGTGGCCACGATGGGCGGTGCCGGGGCCTGGTCGGCGCTCGCGGACGACACCACGGGCACGGCCGACGCCTCCGCGACCCCGGTGCCGAGCGGTGCGCCCAGCGGCGGCCCGGGCGGCGGCACGGGCGGGCCGGGCAACCAGTCGCTCACCGAGGAGTTCTTCGGCCTGACCACGGACGGCAAACGGATCGACGACCTGTTCACGGTCCACTCGACGGGCGTGGCCACCGCCCCGGTGATCGCGGCGGCGAACGCCTTCCTCGCCGGTCTCACGGACACCCAGAAGACGTCGACCCAGTTCACCGTCCACTCCACGGAGTGGCGCCTGTGGAGCAACATCGACTCCTACGACCGTCAGGGCGTCGCCCTGGCCGACCTCACCGACGACCAGAAGGCCCTCGGCACGGCTCTGCTCAAGGCGGCGCTGAGCGCGGACGGACTGGAGACGACGGAGAAGATCCGCAGGATCAACCAGGCGGCGGGCGAGGCGATCGGCAACACGAGCGCCTTCAACGAGGACGCCTACTACTGGACGGTGATGGGCACACCGTCCGCGGACGAGCCCTGGGGCTTCCAGTTCGACGGCCACCACCTGGTGATCAACTACTTCGTCCTCGGCGACCAGGTGGTGATGAGCCCCTGCTTCTGGGGTTCGGAGCCGACCTCGATGGAGATCGACGGCGAGACGGTCACCGTCTGCCACGAGGAGGTCGCCGCCTCACTGGCCTTCGTCAACTCCCTCACGGCGGCCCAGCGGGCGGTGGCGATCGCCTCCGCGACCAAGTCGAACGAGTCGATGAAGGCGGGCGCCTTCTCGGACAACGCGGTCCAGACGTACGAGGGGCTGCGCGCCGACGTGTTGACCGGCGCGCAGAAGAAGAAGCTGCTGGCGATCGTCGAGGCGTTCACCGGCCGGGCGAAGGCGGACGCGGCGAAGGTGCGGCTGGCGGAGGTCCGCTCCCACCTCGCGGACACCTATGTCACCTGGGCTGGCGGGACGGCCGACGACTCCGCGTTCTACGTGCGGGTCCACAGCCCGGTGGTGTGGGTCGAGGTCGACTGCCAGGGTCCGGGCCCCCTGGCCGGCGCGTACGGCGCGAGCCAGGGAGACGGCCCGACTCAGAAGCACGTCCACTCGGTGATCCGCACTCCGAACGGCAATGACTACGGAAAGGAGCTCATCAGGCAGCACTACCTGACCTCGCCGCATCATCGGTGAGGCGGGGGTCTCGCGTCAGGCGCAGGGTCGTACCCGGGTGGGTGCGGCCCTTTCGTCCGTGGGAGGGGCTACGCCGCTTCCGCTTCCGGCCGCGGGAAGGTCTCGTCCTCGTCGTCCCCGAAGTCCGGGGCCTGGAAGGGGTTGGTCGTGGGGGGCGGCAGGGCCGCGGGGGTGCGCTGGGGCTGCCCTTCGGGGGCGGAGAACAGCGAGGTCAGGTCGATGAGAGGGGGTCCTTTCTCCTACAGCTTGGTCATCTTGGAGTACGGACTCAGGATCCGCATCTGCGACGAGCCGAAATCGACGAGCACCGCGATTCCGTCCTCGACGCCGATCACGCGGCCGAGACCGTACATGTCGTGTGTGACCTGGTCGCCCACCGCGAAGTGCTTGGGAGCGGGTGCGACCGGTGCCTTGAAGGGGCTGGTGGGCAAGTGACGCTTCTGTGCAGCAGGCTTTGTCATCCTCCTCAGTATGCGCCTACGGCCGCCCGGCCCGCGCCGTCTGTCCAGGACCGATACGAACACGCAACGGGCCACGAGCCGCGCAGGGCGTCCCGAAGATCGCCGAGAAGGGCCCGACAGGGGGTACGGCAACCGCCCCGGGCCTGCGCCGGGGCCCGCTCGTGAACGCCGCAGGGAGCTCTTTCCCTGGAGCCGGTCCGCCGGCCTGTGCCCTCACCCCCGTACGCCACCCATCTCCGCCATGAAGCCCGCGGGATTGCTGTCGAAGCCCCGGATCAGCTCCCCGAGGTGCCACGCCCCGGAGGCGTCCCGGGTGAACTCGGCGATCGTCGCGGCCGTGGCGTCGGCGACGCCCGCGAAGTCGTCGGTCAGCAGTCGCCGGTAGCCCTCGACGACGAGCACCTCGGCGTGGGTGAGGTCGCCGAAGGTGCGGGGGCCGCCGTTCTGGTGGATGGCGACGCCGACCACGACCCGGCCGTAGGTGGACGACAGGCGCTCGAACTCCAGCTCCATCACCTCGACGAAGCCGAGGCCGAGGCCGGTCTCGCTGTGCCGGGTCATGTTGATGGTGCCGTCCGGTGAGCGGCTCTCGGTGTGCACGACGTACTCCGGCCGCCCGTACGGGTCGCCCACCGCGAAGGTCGCGGCGATGATGTCGAGATGCCGGGCCGGTTCTCCGTAGGGGCTCGGGTCCCACTTGAGCCGCACCTGGACCTTGCCAAGACCCGCACCGTCGGCATGCATCAAGCCGCTCCCCCGTCGGAGTTCCCGGGACTCTCCCGCTTGCTGAAGTATGTGCTCCGGCCGGCCTCTTGATGCCTCCTTGACGGTTGTCTCCTGGTCAGGTCTCTCCCAGGAGGTCGTCAGCCGGCCGCCGCTCCCGAGCTGCGCCAGATGCCGGCCGTCTCCTCGGCGGCGCCCGGCGCCACGAGCAGCAACGGCTGGTTGTGGGAGGGCAGTTCCGGCAGGGCCACCGCTCCGGCCTCCCGGGCGATCAGCAGCGCCGGGAGTCCGTCGACCGCGTGGAAGCCGCCGATCGCCGCCGCGGTCGCCCGGCCCGCGGCGACCTGCGCGAGGGACAGGGCCGTCGAGCCCATCACGCGCACCGTGCAGTGCCGGGCGGCGAGTTCGGCGAGGAGGGCGTCCATGCCGGGCCAATGCGCGTGCGCGGCCCACTCGGTGAGGAAGACATGGCCGGTGAGGGTGGTGTGGGCGGCCGCGTGCACCCGGGTGCCGTTCAGATACGCCCCGCGGCCCCGCACCGCCGTGAACGTCTCGCCGCGCCACGGGTCCGCCACCACGCCGAGCAGCGGGGTGCCGTCGGCGGCGGCCAGGCCCAGCGAGAAGGAGCACCAGCCCAGGGAGTGGGCGTAGTTGGTGGTGCCGTCGACCGGGTCGATCACCCAGTGCGGGGCGCCCGGGGAGCCCTCGGTGGTGCCGTACTCCTCGCCGACGATCCCGTGGTCGGGGAAGGCCCGCCCGAGCACCTCCCGGGTGTGCGTCTCCACCGCTTCGTCGGTGGCGGTCACGATGTCCGCGGGCCCGTCCTTCTCCCGCACCTCGGCACCCGGGTCGCGCGGGCGCCGGATCGCCTCCGACGCCCAGGCCGCCAGTTCCGTCGCGACCTGCAGGGCCCTGTCGAGATCCACGTCAGCCATGCCGGCCACCCTACGGGCCCGGAACCCGGCGGCCGGCGACCTCCCGGTGAACCCCGGACGGCCACTGCCCCACCGCGCCGGCCCGGCCCCTCACCTCTCCTCGTCCCCGCTCACCGACGGCTGCAACGGCAGTGCCGTGCTCACCTCGAAGCCGCCCTCCGGGCGCGGTCCCGCCCGCAGTTCACCTCCGACGGAGTGGGCGCGTTCGCGCATGCCCATGACGCCGAAACCCTTCGCCGGCTCGGCGGCCGCGGTGGGCGGGCCCTCGTCGGTGACCGTGATGAGGAGGCGGGGGCCGTCGTAGACGAAGCGGACGTGCGCGGTCTGGGTGGCCGCGTGCTTGGTGACGTTGGTGAGCGCCTCCTGGACGATCCGGAACGCGGTCAGGTCCACGCCCGGGGAGAGGGGCTGCGGCTCGCCCTCGGTGGTGACGGTGACGGTGATCCCGGCGGAGGCGCACGAGGAGACCAGTTCCGGCAGCCGGGCGAGGCCGGGTGCCGGCTCCAGCGGGGCGCCCTCGTCGTCGGTCTGCCGCAGCAGGCCGAGTGTGGCCTTGAGCTCGCGCAGTGCGGAGGAGGTCGTGCCGGTGAGGTCGTGCAGGATCTGCTGGGTCTGCCGCGGGTTGGCGAGCGCGAGGTGTTCGGCGGTGCCGGCCTGGGCGTTCGCGAGGGCCAGGTGGTGGGCCACGACGTCGTGCAGCTCCCGGGCGATCCGCATGCGTTCCTCGGTGACCCGGAGCCGCGCCTCCTCCTCCCGGGTGCGCTCGGCGTGCTCGGCGCGGGCCTGGGTGGCCGCGAGGTAGGCCCGCCTGAGCCGGGTCATGGTGCCCGCGGCGAGCGGGAGCAGCAGCCAGAAGACCGGGCCGATGGTCCTCAGGAGCAGTGACACGTGGTCCATGGAGTCGGAGACGGCCGCCGCGAGCGTCACCACCACCACAGTCGAGAGGCCGTAGGCGCGGATGGTCTCGCGCTCGGCGAGGGTGGCCAGCCAGTACAGCGAGGCCATGACCGGGCCGAGCAGCAGGGGCGTGAGGAGGTAGCCCTGTGCGATCACGACGGTGGCGCACAGCGCGTTGACCACGACGGTGAGGCGGGGGTGGGTGCGGTGCTTGAGCAGGGCCAGACAGGACACGCCCATGAGGACCACGGCCAGCCTGTCGTCGTCCGGCGGCGCGGCACCGGGCAGCGTGAGCGAGGCGCCGAGGGCCGCGGAACCCATCAGCGCGAGGACCAGGGCGAGGTCGACGAGGAAGGGGTGGCGTTCCGAGAACTCCTCCAGGCGGTCCGTGTAGCGCCGCTCCAGGCTGGTGGTGATCATGCTTCTCCGATGGGTGGGCCTGGGCCCCATGGTGCTCGAAGGGGGCCGCCCGTGCCGTAGGACACGGGCGGCCCCTCGTGGGGGGGCGGGTCAGACGCGTGCGGCCTCCTGGCCTACGGGCGCGGGCTCCTCGGGGGTGTCGGCCGCCCTGGTGAGCGCCTCGCCCTCGACGTCCACCCGGGGCAGGGCCCGGTCCAGCCACTTCGGCAGCCACCAGGCCTTGTCGCCGAGCAGGGCGAGCACGGCCGGCACGATCGCCATCCGGACCACGAAGGCGTCGAGCAGGACGGCGGCGGCCAGGCCGAACCCGATCATCTTGATCATGGAGTCGCTCTCGCCGATGAACCCGGCGAAGACCGCGATCATGATCAGGGCGGCGGCCACGACCACCCGGGCGCTGTGCCGGAAGCCGGAGGTGACGGCCTGCTGGGCGCTCTCGCCGTGGACGTACGCCTCGCGCATCCGCGAGACCAGGAAGACCTCGTAGTCCATGGCGAGGCCGAAGACGATGCCCACCAGGAAGATCGGCATCAGGCTCATGATCGGGCCGGTGGTCTCCACGCCCAGCAGTCCGGCGCCGTGCCCCTCCTGGAAGACCACGACGACCGCGCCGAGGGAGGCCAGGACGGAGAGCAGGAAGCCCAGCGCCGCCTTCAGCGGGACGAGCAGGGACCGGAAGACCACCAGCAGCAGCACGATCGCCAGGCCCACCACGACGATCAGGTAGGGCACCAGGGCGGACTGGACCTTCTCGGAGATGTCGATGTTGAGGGCGGTGGTGCCGGTGACCTCGAAGGTGGCGCCGGTGGCGGACTCGACGCCGGGGCGCTCGCCGCGGATGGTGGTGACCAGGTCCTTGGTCTTCTCGTCGGTCGGCGCGGTGGACGGCACGACCGAGAAGACGGCGGTGTCACCGGCCTCGTTGAAGCGGGCCGGGGAGACGGACACGACTCCCTCGGTGGCGCCTATCTCCTTCGCGATCGTCGAGGCCGCCCCCTCGGCGTCGTCGTCGCCCTTCGCGTCCACGACGACGGTCAGCGGGCCGTTGAAGCCGGGACCGAAGCCCTCGGCGAGCGCGTCGTAGGCCCGGCGTTCGGTGGTGGAGGTGGACTTGGCCTCGTCGCCGGGCATGCCCAGCTGGAGGGAGGTCACCGGCAGCGCGAGGGCGCCGAGGCCGACCACGCCGAGCAGCAGCACGGGCAGCGGGCGGCGCAGCACGAACCGGGCCCAGCGGGTGCCGCCGTTGTCCCTGGTCTCCGCCTGGACCCGGCCGCTCTTGCGGGCCTTGCGCCTGAGGACCGCGTTCGGCCAGAAGCCGAGGAACGCCGGGACCAGGGTCAGCGCGATCAGTACACCGACGACGACCGCGCCGGCCGCGGCCAGGCCCATCTTGGTGAGCATCGGGATGCCGACCACCGAGAGCCCGGCGAGGGCGATCACGACGGTCAGGCCCGCGAAGACGACCGCCGAGCCCGCCGTACCGACCGCGAGGGACGTCGCCTCCTGGGGTGCCCGGCCCTTGGCGCGTTCCTCGCGGTAGCGGGAGACGACGAACAGGGCGTAGTCGATGCCGACCGCGAGGCCCAGCATCATCGCCAGGGTGCCGGTCGTGGTGGACAGGCCGAGGGCGTCGGACAGGGCGAGGATCGAGGCCATGCTGACGCCGACGCCGATGAGCGCGGTCAGCAGCGGGAGTCCGGCCGCGGCCAGCGAGCCGAAGGTGACGAGGAGGACGACCGCGGCGATCGCGACACCGATCAGCTCGGCGGCGCCGCCCGCGCCGCCCCCGTCGTTCATGGCGGTGCCGCCCGCGTCGACGGTCAGCCCGCTGTCCCGGGCCTGGTCGAGGGCCTGGTCCAGCTGGGTTTTGCTGGCGTCGGTGAGGTCGTCGGCGGCGACCTTGTAGGTGACGGTGGCGTACGCCGTCGTGCCGTCCCTGCTCACCGCCTTCGCCTGGAAGGGGTTCACGGCGGACGCGACCTGCGAGCCGTCGGCCAGGTCGGTGACGGTGGCCTCGACGGCCTTTCTGTTGTCGGTGGCGGTGACCTTCTCCCCCTTCGGCGCGACGAAGACGACCCGGGCGGTCGCGCCGTCGGCCGTGGCCCCGGGGAAGCGCTGCTCCATGAGGTCGAACGCCTTCTGGGACTCGATGCCGGGCATCGAGAACCCCTCGTCGGCCGCACCGGGCGCCTTCAGGGCTCCCAGCCCGACGGCGGCCAGGACGGCCGCCCAGACCAGGGCGACGTACCAGCGTCGCCGGAAGGCCAGGCGGCCCACGCGGTAAAGGAAAGTAGCCACGGCGGGGGATCTCCACATCTGATGCCGAACGGTCCTCCCAGGCTGTCGGGACGAGGGCCGCGAAGTCGTCGTGCGCCTGCCGACATTCCCCCGTACTCAGAACGCAGTACGCGAACGTTCACCGGTAAGACCCCGGGACGACGGCGACGACCTGGGAACCGGTACGCGGGTTTTTCTGTGTTCTCTCTGTGAGAAGACCATTTCTTTGAGGCTTGACCAGCCCAAGGGGGAACCAGAGCAGTGAAGTTGAGACGACTCAGACTCGCCGGAGCCGCCGTGAGCGCGCTCGCCGTGGCCTGGACCGCGTTCCCGGTCTCGGCGGCCGCGCAGGACGCAGCGGCCCTGCCGGCACCGACCGTGCCGACCCTGACCTGGTCGGACTGCCAGGGCGGCTTCCAGTGCGCGAACGCTCAGGTGCCGCTGGACTACCGGGATCCGCAGGGCAGGACCCTCACACTGGCCGTCATACGCAAGCCGGCGGCCGACTCCTCCCACCGCAAGGGGACCCTGTTCCTGCAGCCCGGCGGCCCCGGCAACTCCGGTGTGGACTTCGTCCGCAACAACTACGCGGACCTGCCGGCCGCACTGCGCGACGACTTCGACGTGTTCGGCTACGACGTGCGGGGCGTCGGCCGCAGCTCCCAGGTCGTGTGCTGGGACGACCCGACCTACACCGCCGCCGTGACCGCCGCCAAGGGCGTCCCCGGCCCCGACGCCTACGAGCCCGCGGTCCGGCAGGCCGCCGACTTCGACCAGGCCTGCCGGGACAACGCGGGCGACCTGCTGCCGTACGTCGGCACCCAGTACGTGGCCCGGGACATCGACCTGCTGCGCCAGGCGCTGGGTGAGCAGCAACTGACCTACTACGGGCGGTCGTTCGGCTCCTACATCGGTACGGTCTACGCCGCGATGTTCCCGAAGCGGGTCCGCGCGCTCGCGCTGGACGGGGCCTACGACCCGGAGCACTACACCAGCCGGCCCTACGCCTACGACCGTCCGCAGTACCTCGCCCTGGACGGCGCGATGAGCCGCTTCCTGGACTGGTGCAAGGCCGACCAGGCGACCTGCGGCTTCGGTGACGGCGACCCGCGCGGGGCGTTCGAGAAGCTGAAGGCCGACCTGGACGCCAACCCGGTGGCGACGGCCAACGGCGGCCAGGCGAACGGCTACACGCTGGTCTACCGGCTGATGTTCAACATCAACGAGGGCAAGGTCATCTGGCCCTCGTTCGGCGAGGCCCTGCGCAAGGCGCAGCTGCGCGACAACACCTCGTTCCTGCTGCGGCCGCCGTCGCCGGCCAGCTTCGACTTCCTCAACCCGAACGTCGTGGTCGAGTGCGTCGACAAGAAGTACCCGAGCGACCCGGCCCTGCTGAAGCGCGAGGTCACGACCAACGCCAGGCTGGCCCCGCTGCTGGGCCCGGCCATGGCCTTCGGCCCGCCCACCTACGACCACCAGCACGCCACGGCCTGCGTGCAGTGGAAGGGCGAGCACACCAGCCGCTACGGCGGCAGCTTCCACGCGAAGGGCTCCGCGCCGGTCCTCGTCATCGGCAACACCGGTGACCCGGACACCCCGTATCAGGACGCGGTGGCGCTCTCCCGTGAGCTCGACAACGGCCGGCTGCTCACCTTCGAGGCGGAGGGGCACACCGCCTTCAACCGCAGTGTGTGCGCCACGGACGCGATCACGGACTACCTGGTGGACCTGAAGGTCCCGGCCCGCGGCGCGAGGTGCGCGGACGAGACCCAGCCGCCGTCGTCCACCCCGTCGGTGGCCCCGCCCGGCACGACGCTCTCGGAACTCCGCAACGGCGTGAACGAGCGGGTCGACCGCATCGGCTCACTGCGATAACGGCACGCATCGGCTCACTGCGATAACAGCACGCGAGGGCCCAGGTCTCCCCGGGAGACCTGGGCCCTGTCATGTCAGGCCGAGCGGGGTCAGTACCGCGCGATCCTCGGCTGCACGGTGCCCTGCGCGTCGGGGTCGACGACCGTGATCCGGTAGTCCTGGGTGAGGGTCTCGCCCGGGTGCAGGGTGCGCTGAGCGCCCGTCAGGTCGGTGAAGAGCGTGCCGGTCTGGCTCGCGGTCTCCACCGGCCGCCAGCAGCCGTGCGCGGTGCGCTGCTCGACCACGACGTCCGACGGCGTGAGGAAGGGACCCGCGTCCGGTGACTCCACCAGGAGCTGCGGGGCGACGGTCCGGTCCGCCGACGTGTCGTTGCGGTAGGTGACGGTGACCTGGTGCCGCTCACCGTCGGCCACGAGGGCGCTGGTGGGCAGGTCCACGAAGTCGACGGGTACGGAGGCCTGTTGGGCGCGTGCGGCCGCGACCGTGGCCGTGGGTGCGGCGACCGCCGGGCCGGCCGCCGCCAGACCGGCGAGGGTGAGGGCCGCGGCGACGAAAGCCGCCTTGAGACGAGTGCTGTGCATCAACACGTTCGCTGTTCCTTGTCCTGCGTGGGGGGTGTCGTTCAAGGGGACCGCGGCAAAAGGAAAACCGTTGGTTGATTCTCGTGGATATTTCGTGGATACCACTCGGTAGATCACCCGGAGCGCCCATTGCGGCCATAGCGGACTGATAACTTCCGCGTCACCGGCCTGGGGGAGCTTCGAAGCCGGTACCCCCCACCCCTTTCTCCGAATGACCGGACGGAATTCCTTGCGTACTTTCCGTGAAAGCGCCGGCGGGAGACACCGCTGGCGCGTACCGAAAAGCCGGCGCGGCCGGATAGCGGCGGCCGGCGCGATGTCCGTGCTCTCGCTGGCCCTCATCGCCCCGCTGGCCTCGGCGGCCCTGACCGACCCCGCCGACCCGACGTCCGCCCCGAAGACGGACCACGTCACCGACACCGCCCAACTCCCCTCCGGCTGGCAGAAGTCCGGCGACCGGATCGTCACCTACGACGGCGACGGCACCGGACTGCACGTCCTGGTGGCCGACGCGGCCGACGCCTACAAGTGGCACACCGCGGCCACCCTGTCCGAGCCCGGCGTCGACACCGACCAGTGGATCGGACAGACCTGTGTGACCGGGTCCGGCGACCGTGCCGTCGTGGTCTACGCGCCCCGGCAGGCCGTCAACGACCAACAGGGCTTCCAGCAGGGCGCGTTCGCGGCCGTGGTCGACCTGGCGGACGGCAGGGTGACCAAGCTGCCCGAGCTGGTCTCGCTCGCCTACTTCAACCCGGGCTGCGGTGACGGCGAACAGGCCGTCCTGACCCGGCCGCAGGGCACCGGCACACAACTGCTCACCGTGGACGCCGAGAAGGGGGCACTGGTCCGGCAGCAGACCGTCGCCGGCCAGCTCACCTCCGCCGTGCCCTTCGGGAACAGGATCGCGGCCGCCCTGGGCGACTCCGTGGTCTCGGTCGACGCCAAGGGCGCGACCAGCACCCTGGCCAGGACCGGCGGCACCCCCTTCCGGCTGGTGCCGGACGCGCACAGCGGACTCGCCTACCAGGTCCCGGACGGGAAGAAGGTCCAGGTCCGCCGGGTCACCTCGGCGGGCTCCGACACCCTTCTCGGCTCCGGCGCGCTCGGTGCCCTCGCGGTGCACGGCACCGGCGGCCGGGTCTTCGTGACCGGCCAGGACGCCGAGGACGCCGTGCGGACCCTGCCGAAGAGCTGGCGGACGCTGGACGTGCCGGCCGCCGCCGAGGTGTCCACCACCGGCGGCCTGGCGCTGACCTCCGTCGGCAACGGCACGGAGGCGTCCGGCGGCAGGACGGCGGCGGCGGACACCGCCCAGCCGGTCGGCATCGACGCGCTGCTGCCCGGCTCCGACACCGCCTTCGGCTTCCGTGTGAAGCCCAAGGCGCCGAAGGGGGCTCAGGGCGACGAGCAGTCCCCGGCCCTGACGGACGGGATCCACACCAACAGCGTCACCCCCGGCGACGACGACCCGTCGACCTCCACCACCGACCCCGACCGCGCCTGCGCCGTCACCCGCAACGACCCGAGCCTCCAGTCGCTGCAGCCCTCGACCGCACAGGCCGAGTGGGCGACGGACCTCGCCGTGCAGGGCAAGCTCGACGTGCGCCGCCGCAGCGGCTGGAACGGCAGCGAACTCCCCTCGTACACCCCGCAGGGCCTGTTCCCGTCCACCCCGCTCAAGGGCGGCGGCCGGGTGCCCGCGCAGATCATGCTCGGGGTGCTCTCCCAGGAGTCCAACCTGCTCCAGGCGAGCTCCCGGGCGGCGGCGGGCGAGAGCAGCAACTTCATCCAGGGCGGCTACTACGGCAACGCCGGCAGCGTCCACACCGTCAACTGGGCAGCGGCGGACTGCGGTTACGGCATCTCCCAGGTGACCAGCGGCATGGCGAAGACGGACACCACGTACACCGCCGAGCAGCAGCAGGCGATCACCGTGGACTACGCGGCCAACATCGCCGCGGGGCTCCAGATCCTCCAGGACAAGTGGAACCAGCTGTACGACAAGGGTCTGCTGGTCAACGGCGGCGACCCCCAGTACCTGGAGAACTGGTGGCTCGCGCTGTGGGCCTACAACAGCGGCTTCAACCTGCCCAGTTCGACGGACGCGAGCGCTCCCTGGGGCCTGGGCTGGTTCAACAACCCGGCCAACGGGCTCTACCCGGCCGACCGCACGATGTTCCTGTCCTCCGGCTACGACGACGCCCGCAACCCCAACCTGTGGACGTACCCCGAGCGGGTGCTCGGCTGGGCAGCCTACTCCCAGCAGAAGACCGACCCGGCGACCGGGGCGACGGTCCGGGCGTTCACCGTCGGCGACTGGCCCGCGGACGCCCCCGCCGCCGAGCCCGCGCACGACACGTTCTGCCGGCCCACGGTCAACGACTGCGACATCACCAAGCCGCGCAAGGTCGAGGGCTCGACCCAGCCCGAGGGCCCGTGCCAGCGCGACGACTTCAAGTGCTGGTGGAACGAGCCGGTGAGCTGGACCGACTGCACGGCCACCTGCGGCACCGAGGTGCTGAAGTACCAGGCGAGTGACCCCGAGCCCGAGGTCGCGGCCCCGCACCCGGCGGCCTGCACGTCCACCCTCCCGGCGAACGCCCTGATCGTGGACGACGTGCCGAACACGGTGAAGTTCCGGGTCGGCGCCTCCAACCCGTGCGCGGGGAAACGGAACTGGACGAGCCGGGGCAGCCTCACGTTCACCTTCGGGTCGGCGCAGCAGAACGGCGCCACCGTCTACCCCTCGAAGATCGACTTCCACCAGCTGGGCGCCGGCTTCGGCGGGCACTTCTGGCTGACCCACACCCGGGTGCCGAGTTACACCGACTCGGTCGTCACCGGCACGTGGACGCCGGACCGGAAGCTGACCGGGTCGGCGGAGGTGATGGTGCACCTGCCCGACCACGAGGCCAACACCCCGTCGGCCACGTACCGCATCGACCTCGGTGACGGCACGGTCGTGGAGAAGACGATCTCGCAGAACACGGGCGGGAAGAACGCCTGGGTGTCGCTGGGGTCGTACGCGTTCAAGGGGACGCCGAGCGTGTCCTTGAGCTCGGCCACGGCCGACGGCACCGGCGACGCCTCGATCGCCTGGGACGCACTGGCCTTCGTCCCCCAGAAGAACCAGCCGACGGACACACCGAAGTAACCAAACCCCGCGTCCGCCGCCCAGCGCGGCGGACGCGGGCACACCCCCGTCAGGGGCTGCGCAACAACCCACGACGAACCCGCACCCGACAACAAGCCGGCTCCCCACCCCCCAGGGGCGCGGGGAACTGCGCGACAAGCCACAACGGACCCGCACCCGACGACAAAGCCGCACCCCCCCGGGGGGGGGAACTCACCCCAGAACCGCCCCCGCCCGAGCCGCCTCGACGAACGCGGTGATCAGGGCGGGGTTCTTCACACCCCGGCTCGCCTCCACGCCACTCGACACGTCCACCCCCCAGGGCCGCGTGACGTCCACCGCCTCCCGCACGTTCTCCGGCGTGAGCCCCCCGGCGAGCAGCCACCTCTCCCCCGCGGCCGCCACCTGCTTGCGCGACCAGTCCCAGGCGATGCCGGAGCCCGGCACCGGGGCGTCGAGGAGCAGCATGTCCTCGCCGAACTCCCCGCAGCGCGGTACGGAGTCGCCGAAGGCGGCCGCGCGGATCAGGGTCCAGCCGCCCGTCGCGAGGTCGACGTAGTAGCCGCGGTCCTCGGGGCCGTGCAGCTGAACCGCCCGGATGCCGGACTCGGCGGCCACGGAGCGGACGTGGTCGAGGGGTTCGCGGCGGAACACACCGACCGTGAGGACGCTCTCGGGGACCCTGGCGACCAGCCGCGCGGCCGCGGCGGGGTCGATGCGGCGCGGGCTTTCGGAGAAGACGAACCCGACGGCGTCGGCGCCGGCCTCGACGGCCGTGTCGACGTCCTGCTCGGTCCGCAGGCCGCAGATTTTCACGAAGAGCGTCATGCCGCACACCGTATCTAATTCGTATGTGTGAACAACAATCACATACGCGACCGTTGACGCGACCATGGCAAGCGCTTACCGTCCGAAGGATACGTGCCCCCGTCGCCGCACACCATGGAGACGAACGATGCACCTGAGACCCCTCATCGCGTCCGTCGGCCTCGTCGCCGGCACGCTCGTCGCACTGTCCGGCACCACAGCACAGGCCGCCACCACCCGCTACGAGGCGGAGACATCCCCCGCCATCTGCACGGGAGCCGTCGAGACCGAGTACGCCGGCTACTCCGGCAGCGGATTCTGCAACGGCACCAACGCCACCGGCGCGTACGCCCAGTTCACCGTGTCCGCACCCGCATCGGGCACGGCGACCCTGAGCGTCCGCTTCGCCAACGGCACCACCACCGCCCGCGCCGCGGACATCATCGTGAACGGCTCGACCGTTTCCTCGGCGTCCTTCGCGTCCACCGGCACCTGGACCGGCTGGACCACGAAGACCCTCACCGTCCCGGTGAACGCGGGCAGCAACACGATCCGGCTGAACCCGACCAGCGCCAACGGCCTGCCCAACGTCGACTACCTGGACGCCGAGACATCGGGCACCACGACCCCGCCGTCCAGCAGCGCCCTGTACGTGTCGCCGAGCGGCACCGACAGCGCGGCCGGCACGGTGACCGCCCCGACCACCCTCACCTCGGCCATCAGCCGCATCTCCGCAGGCGGCACGATCTACATGCGCGGCGGGACGTACGCCTACTCCTCGACGGTGACCATCCCGGCCGGCAACAACGGCACCTCGGCCGCCCGCACCACGCTCTCCGCCTACCCGGGCGAGACACCGGTGCTCAACTTCTCGGCGCAGGCCGAGAGTTCCACCAACCGGGGGATCCAGCTCAACGCCGACTACTGGAAGATCTACGGCCTCGTCGTCGAGCGTGCCGGGGACAACGGCATCTACGTCGGCGGCAGCAACAACGTCGTCGAGCGCACGGTGACCCGCTTCAACCGCGACACCGGGCTCCAGCTGGGCCGGATCGCCTCCTCCACCCCGGCGAGCCAGTGGCCGGCCAACAACCTGATCCTGAGCGCCGAGTCGCACGACAACGCCGACTCCGACGGCGAGGACGCCGACGGCTTCGCCGCCAAGCTCACCACCGGCACCGGGAACGTCTTCCGGTACGCCGTCTCGCACAACAACATCGACGACGGCTGGGACCTCTACACCAAGACCGACACCGGCGCGATCGGCCCGGTGACCATCGAGTACTCCCTGTCCTACGGCAACGGCACGCTCACCGACGGCTCACAGGCCGGCAACGGCGACCGCAACGGCTTCAAGCTCGGCGGCGACGACATCGCGGTCAACCACGTGGTGCAGCACTCCCTCGCCTACCGCAACGGCCATCACGGGTTCACGTACAACAGCAACCCCGGCTCGATGACCATCACCAGCAACGTCTCCATCGGCAACACCGAGCGCAACTTCAACTTCGAGACCGGCACCTCGGTCTTCCGCGGCAACACCTCCTGCGACAGCGGAGGCAACGACCGGTACGCCGGTGACGCCGACAGCTCCAACCAGTTCTGGTCCGGCACCAACGGCTCCCGATGCGCCACCTACGCGGGTGCCCTGGGCTGGTCCTACGCCTCCAACGGCAGCCTGGTCGTCACCTTCGGCGGCAAGCAGGTCACGCTGTAGGACACGGGACCCCGGGCCGCGGGCCCGGGGTCCGCTCAGATCACTGCTGGGGCGCGGCCTGCTGCACGACCTCGAAGCTCCACAGCGTCGACCCGGAGGCGGCGGGCCTGGGGCGCTCCCCCTCGCCGCCGCCCCCGTGCGAGGCCTGCGCCATCCCGGACATCCACTTCTGGAACGACTCCTCGTCCCGCCAGCGCGTGTACACCAGGTAGGTGTCGGTGCCCTCGACGGGACGCAGCAGTTCGAACCACTCGAAGCCGTCCGAGCCCTCCACGCTCCCCGCCCGGGAGGCGAACCGCTTCTCCAGCGTCTCGCGCTGCTCCTCGGGGACCGTGAGTACGTTGATCTTGACGATGCTCATGACGGCCATTGTGCGCCAAGGGGCATCAACAGGACGTCAGTGGGACGTCAGCGGGACGCGGACCGGGCGGGCACCTCCCCCTTGGCGTCGACGACGGCGGTCTCCATCACGGCGCTGGTGCCGGACAGGGTCTCCTTCGTGATGCCCCGGTCGGGATCGGTGACGTAGTAGCGGGAGCCGAGCAGAGCCAGGGTCCCCTTGTCGAAGATCCACTCGTCGCGGGTCGCGAAGCCGGTGTCGTCGAGGGTGATGGCGATGCCGTGCCGGCCGGCCGCGTCGACGGCGTCCGGGATCTCCCGCACGCCCGGCAGCATCGCGGCGGCCCGGTAGAAGGCGGCGGCGTTGGCGGGCGGCATGACGGTGCCGCTGATCAGGTCCCCGATCAGGGAGAAGACCGCCTGGTCCCGCGACTCGCCCTCGACCGGCCTGGCCTCCTCGCGGAGCCGGCGCAGCAGGGCGTCGGGGTCGGTGGGCAGCGCGGCCAGCCACCGGTAGGTCGGGTGGTACACGCCCGCCGGGACGGCGTCCGTGGTCTCGATCGGGATCAGCCGGTCGGGCATGATCGCGTCCTTGCCGCTGGACCGCAGCCAGCCGGTGACCCGCAGCGGGCCGGGATCCTGGGCGGTCCAGTGCTCCTCGGTGTGCAGGGCACCGAGTCGCACGGGGCCGCTGAAGCTGCCCTTGTTGGAGCGCTCCAGCTCCCTGACGTACACGAACTGGTCGTCCCGCACCCGGATCGCGTCGCTCGCCATGGCGGCCGTGGCGATCCGGTTCAGGGTGACGGAGGCGCCGGCGCCGGTCGCCGAGGGGGCGGACCCGGTCGCCGGGGCACTGCCGTCCACGGAGAGGGTCACGAGCAGGGCACCCGCCAGGGCCGCGGAGGCGAGGGGCACCAGGACGGCGGGGCGGGCGAACCGGCGCCGCGCGGGGGGCCGCCCCGGGGTCTTCACGGAAAGGTTCCGGTCCTGATCGATCTGCTGCATCAGTACGTCCTTGAAGTGACGGTGGCGCTCCGGCGAAAGGTCCCATTCAGCCGGGGTGGTCAGCAGTTCCTCGGCCTCGCTCATCGGGTCTCCTCCCGCAGGAACAGGGCCGCGAGCGCGGCCTCACTCTCCATCTCTCCGTGGGCCGGGGGCGGTTCCGCCTCCGCACTCAGCCGGGCGAGCCGGGCGCGGGCCCGCGACAGCCGGGATCGCACGGTCCCGACGGGCACGCCCAGGGCCTCGGCGGCCTGCTGGTAGTCGAGGCCGGCCGACACGCACAGCGCGAACACCTCACGGTCCTGCCGCTTGAGCCGGCCCAGGGCGCGATGCACCAGCGCGAGCCGCCGTGCGTCGTCGATCCGGCCGGCGGTCTCCTCGGCGAAGTCCTCGACCGGGCGCGGCTCCGGGCTGCGCGCCAGGAACGCGAGCCTGCGCCTCAGGCCCCGGTTGGCGTTGTACGCCTTGTGCGTGGCGATGCCGAGCAGCCAGGGCTTCAGCGAGCCGCCCTCCGGGTCCACGCTCTCCCTGGTGCGCCAGGCGGCGAGAAAGGTCTCGGACATCGCCTCCTCGGCCTCCGCCCAGTTGCCGGTCAGCCGCAGGGCGTGGTTGTAGACCGCCCGCGCGTGCCGGTCGTACAGCTCGCCGAAGGCCGCCCGGTCCCCGGCCCGTATCCGGGCCCGCTCCGGTTCCGCCGTTTCTGTTTCCCTCACATCCGTAACGCTCCGCATCCCGGTCCCGGGTTCCTGTGTCCTGCACCACACGCCACGGCGGACCAGGACGCCTCATCGCGCCCCGCCCGGCGGACCGCCTACGCTGCGCGCCATGGAACAGCGTGAGGTCATGCAGAACGTCGTCGGAATCCTCACCGAGGCTCTGGAGATGCGGCGGCAGGTCCGCGAGCACCCCGACCAGCAGGTCTCCCTTACCGGGGCCGTCTCCGCGCTGCTCGTGGAGACCCTCCCACAGATCCACCTCCCCGCGGACGCCGGCGGCCACGCGGCGGCGGACGCCGTGGTCGAGGAGCTGGGCCCCGCCATCGCGAGCATCGCCCACTGCTTCGCGTTCGCCTTCGTGCAGCTGGCCGAGGCCCACGACGCGGGCCGCACCGACAGCTCCGCGGAGGTACTGCGGCGCATCTCGCTCCAGTTCGCGGGCGGCGCGCAGAAATAGCCGCGCGTCCCGTCGAGATTCCCGCGCCGAAACGACATCCGCTCGGCCGCGCGCGACGAACAGCACCAGGGGACGCACCGAAACGGGCTCCCGGAGCGACGAGGGAGGCGCCGGGAGCCCGTTTCGTGTGCGGTGGATGCCGGGTGTGGATGCCGGTCACCGCCTCGGCAGGCCCAGCCGGCCGCGGGTCGCGGCCAGCAGGATCAGGGCCGCCGCCGCCGTGCTGAGGACCAGGGCGTGCGCGAGGTCGCCCTCGGACAGCGAGGGGAACATGTCCGACCAGGCGAGGGAGAAGAAGTTGTTGACGCCGGTGTGCAGCAGCATCACCAGCGGCATGCTCTCGCCGGACCGGTTGAACACCCAGGTCATCACGCAGCTGAAGGTGATCGTCATCACGAGGAACTCCACCGGCACGGTCCACGCCACGTGCGGCCCGCCGCCCCACTCCGTCAGGAACAGCGGCAGGTGCCAGCAGCCCCACAGCGCACCGACGACGAGGGTCGCGGTCAGGGGGCCGTAGCGGCGCTGCATCCGGGGCATCGCGAACTCCCGCCAGCCGGGCTCCTCCGCGAGACCGGTGGTGATCATCTGGATGAGCAGTCCGGGGAGATACGCGGCGAGGAGCGCCGCGGACGGCAGAGCGGGTCCGCGGCCGGCCAGCGCGGCCGAGGCGAGGGTCAGCACGGCCGGCACCGCGAGCAGCACGACCGCGTACCAGCGCCAGCTCACCCCGAACCTGGTCATCCTGGCCCGCCAGGTCCGCAGGCCCGCGCGTCCCTCCGTGATCCCGGTGACCAGCAGGGCCGAGGCGATCGGGCCGAGGTAGGCGCCGGGCAGGACGCCGGAGAGCTGGCTGCCCGCGCGGCCGCCCGGGAAGGTGAAGTCCCAGACGCCGAGGCCGTTCCCGGACAGGACGTACGGCGTCCAGGCGGCCCAGCTCAGTGCGAAGGCCAAGGTGAAGAACCAGGTCAGTGGGTTGCGGCGGATGCTGCCGCGCAGGCCGCGGGCCTCTTGGGCGACCGGTCGGTTCTCGATGCTGACGGGGGCTTGGACGCTCACCGCGGGTCCCTTCCGAGGGGGCTGATGTGATGCGTCCAGCACACCAGCGCCGGCTCCGCGGATCATTGCCGTACAGGGCCCGACTCCGGTGCAGCAGGCTGTACTACGACCGTCGCCGCGCGTCCTCCAGGTAGTGGAGTACGGCCGCCACGCGCCGGTCGACCTGGTCCGTCGGCGCCAGATCGAGCTTCGCGAAGATGCTCCGGATGTGCTTGTGCACGGCCCCGTCGGTCACGAACAGCTTCTCGGCGACGGCGCTGTTGCCGAGCCCCTCGGCCATCAGGGCGAGGACGTCCTTCTCGCGCGGGCTGAGCCGCTCCAGCCGCTCGTCCTGGTGGGAGCGCGTGAACAGCTGGGCGACGACCTCGGGGTCGATGGCGGTGCCGCCGGACGCCACCCGGCGCAGCGCGTCGAGGAACTCCTCGACGCGGCCGACCCGTTCCTTGAGCAGATAGCCCAGCCCTCCGACCCCGCCGGTCAGCAGCTCGGTCGCGAAGCTCTGCTCGACATAGGCGGACAGCACGAGGACGGCGAGGTCCGGGCTGCGCCGCCGGGCCTCGACGGCCGCGCGGACCCCCTCGTCGGTGTGCGTGGGCGGCATCCGTACGTCGAGGATGGCCACGTCGGGCTTGTGTGCGTCGATGGCGTCGAGCGCCCCCTCGGCGGTGTCGGCCGTGCCGACCACGTCCAGTCCCTCGGCCCGCAGCAGCAGCGCGAGCCCTTCGCGCAGCAGGGGGTCGTCCTCGGCGATCACGATCCGCATGTCAGGTCCGTCTCCCGTGTCATGGTGCCGTCCGGCGGGCCCGCCGGACGAAGGGTGCGGCCACAGCCGCACGGGCCGCGTGCCGTTCCGCCCCGCACCCCGGATCCGCCACCCGTCACACCCCGCACGGCAGATCCACCTCCACGACCGTCGGACCGCCCGGCGGGCTGGTCAGGGTGAGGGTGCCGTCGTGGGCGGCGACCCGGTGGCGGATGCCGGTGAGTCCGGAGCCGCCTCTCTCGTCGGCGCCGCCGAGGCCGTCGTCCGTGATCCGCAGCAGGAGCCGGGGGCCGCGGGCGCGGACAGTGACCGTGGCGCGCGACGCCCCGCTGTGCTTGGCGATGTTGGTGAGCGCCTCGGCGACGACGAAGTACGCGGTCGCCTCGACGGAGGCGGCACACCGCCGCGGCATCTCCACGTCGACCGTGCAGGGCACCGCGCTCTCCGCCGCGAGCCCGGTCAGCGCCCCCGCGAGCCCCCGGTCCGCGAGCACCGGCGGCAGGATGCTGCGGGAGACCGTCCGCAGCTCGGCCAGTGCCTGTTCGGCCGCGGACTGGGCCCGCTCCAGGATTTCGTCGGCGCCGGCCGGGTCGCGGGCGACCATCCGGCGGGCGGCCCCGAGCAGCACGGTCACCGTGACGATCCGGTTCTGGGTGCCGTCGTGCAACGAGCGCTCGATGCGCCGCAGTTCGGTGGCGTGGGCGTCCAGCGCTGCGGCCCGGGTCGCGGTCAGCTCGGCGACGCGCAGGGAGAGATCGGCGTCGGGGCCGGCCGACAGGAGGCGGCGCCCCGGGGTCGCCTGGAGCCGTGCCAGGCCGGGCGTGAGCCCCAGGATGATGGCGATCCAGCCCACGCCGAGCAGGCACACCGCGAGGGCGTCCGGCCAGGAGTGCGCGACACCGATCCCGATGGACGTGGCGGTCGCGTCCTTCGGGGCGAACCGCCAGTACAGCGGGAAGGCGGTGTCCCGCAGGGCGAGCACCGGCAGGACGAAGCCGAGCAGCCCCAGTGGCAGGCCCACGGCCAGATGTCGGACCAGCCACAGCAGTTCGCGCCGGGTGGTGGGGTCGCCTAGGGCGGCCCGCAGCCGCTGCGGGGGCGGCGCGGGCGCGATGACCTCGGGGCCCCAGCGGGCGAGCCGGACGCGTTCCATGCCGGCCAGGCCGTGCAGCACGCGCACCCCGCCGGGCGCCAGCACCAGCCACAGCAGCACGAACGGCGTGAGGATCGCCGTACCGAGTCCGGAGACCAGCTGGCCGAGCGCGGCGGCCGCGGTCGTGGCGGTCCCCACGGCAAGGCCCTTGACGTCGGCGGCGGCCATGCGAACCCTCCTCGGGCCGGAGGACAACGACCCTAGGCGCAGGACGGGTCCACCGACAGGCCGGGCGGCGGAAAGTACAGCCTGCTGTACCCCGGACCGGGCGGAGTGCTGGATCGCCGGACCCGGGCCGTGGCTCGTAGCGTCGTCCTCACCGAAGACACCCGACAGCCCCTGGGAGTAACCCGTGAACCGTCTGCTCTGGCCCCTGCTCGTCCTCAGCGTGCTCGGCAACGCGGTGGCGTCCTTCACCCCGGCCGACACCGCCGTCCACCTGGCCTTCGGCACGGTCACCGCGCTGACGGCCACCGTCCTCTTCGTACGGCGTGTGCGCATCGGCCCCTGAGGGGCGCCTACTTGAGGCCGATCGCAGCACAGTCCGCCGCGTACTCGGCGGTGCAGATCTGCTTCACCGTGTAGACGTCGTCCTTGATCACCGTCTGCTTGATGTTGTCCCTGGTCAGGGCGACCACCGGCACCAGCAGCGACGGGATGTCCTTCTGGGTGGGGCTGTCGACCTTGTCGCGGATGAGCGCGTCGAACTGGAGGTCGCGGCCCTGGATCTTGTAGACCGCGATCTGCGCCGCGTTGGTCGCCTCCAGCAGGAACGACTTGTACACGGTCATGTACTGCTCGCCCGACACGACCCGCTGCACCGCGGCGAGGCTCGCGTCCTGCCCGGTCACCGGCGGGATCTTGGTGGCCCCCGCCTCCTTGAGCTCGTCGATGACCGCGCCCGCCATGTCGTCGTTGGCCGAGTACACGGCGGCGATGTTGTTCAGCCCGAAGGAGGCGATCGCCGCCTTCATGTTGGCCTTGGCGACCGACGGCAGCCACTCCCGGGTGTCGTACTGCTTGGCGATGACGACCTTGCCGTTGAGTTCGTCCAGCGCGCCCTTCTTGAAGAGCGCGGTGTTGGGGTCGGCGAGCGAGCCGTTCATCATCACGATCTTGCTGGTCTCGGCCTTGTCGCCGAGCGCCTCGACGATGGCCCGGCCCTGCACCTCGCCGACGAGCTCGTTGTCGTGCGAGACATAGGCGTCGATCGGGCCCTGGGCGAGCCGGTCGTAGGCGATGACGGGAATGCCCGCGTCCTTCGCCTTCTGGACGTCCGGCCCGATCGCCTTGGCGTCGACCGCGTCCACCAGGATCACGTCCACCTTGTCGGCGACCATCTGCTGGAACTGCCGGCTCTGCCGCTTCGCGCTCGCCTCGGCGTTGGCGTAACTGACCTTGCCCTTGCCGTGGGTGAGGCTCGCCACCTCCTTCTTGAAGAGGGGGTAGTCGAACCGGTCGAAGCGGCTGGTGTCGCGGTCGGGCAGCAGCAGACCCAGCGTGATGTCATCGCCCTTCTTGGGGCTCACCGCGGTGTTGCTGTCGCCCACCCCGCAGGAGGTGAGCAGCAGGGCCGACGCGCAGACGGCCATGACAGAGGGGATGCGACGCATGGCGATCCTGGGGGTGGGGGGCTGTCACGTAGGCGCAACAGTAAGTGCCCTCAATCCCGATCAAACGCCCTGACCGTTTCCTTCAAGGGATCACCACTCGGCGTCCGCAAACGGGCGTCGATGTGCACAAGTTGCCCGTCCGTCAGGACACGCACCATGAGGATCGCGGCCACGGCGGCACCGACCACGGCGAGATCGGCGACCAGCAGCGTGGTCACACCGTGGTAGGCGCGGGCGATGACGTCGTCCGTGTCGCCGTCGTACATCAGCCCCACGCCGGTGACCATGCCGACCAGCCACAGCGCCCACCACACGTTCACGACGACGGGCAGCTTCCGGTCCGGAGCGGTCCTGTGGTGGATGTCGGCGACGATGCCGCGCGGGATCCAGAGGTTGGCGACCGGCACGAACCAGGACACGTAGACCCAGATGCCGGCATGGCGCGGGGGCAGGCCGGACAGGGCCCGCGCGTTGTCCCGCATCCGCCCCAGCCAGCCGATGAACAGGGCCGCGCACAGCAGGGTGAGGAGGCTTCCGGCGGTGCTGACCAGGTGGTACGAGTCCTCCAGGGAGTTCAGCGGCCGGTGCCGGCCCTCGCCCTGGTCCGGCGGCCCCGAGGCGGGCTCCCCGGCCATGGCCAGCCGGATGTGCCACACGGCCCGCACGGCCCAGGCGGCCCCGGCGAGCCCGAGCCCGGTGACGGCGAGCCGGGCGGAGCCACGCACGCTGCACAGATCGTCCCGGACGGCGTTCTCACTCACGGGGTCCCCCTTCGATGCATCGGTTCACCCCGTCATCGTCGCGAACCCGGCGATCGGTTCACGCGGACCCGGCGGCACGCGCAAGTCCGTGTGCCGACGGGTCACTTGTGGCACGGGTGACACCTCACACCCCGGTTACGTTTCGCTCAACCCCTGGTTGCCGGGCGATGAGCGGGCGACGATGGGCGCATGACTCTGGCCGAGCGTGCCCTGGAGCGCCTGGAGGCGTGGTCCGACCTCAGCACAGGCCTGCCCAGCTGCGGAGCGGGCCTGGCGCTGCGCTCCGCACACAGCGAGATCGTGCACTTCCACCCGGGGCGGGACGTGGATCTGCAGTTCACCGAAGCGGCCGTCCGCAGGTTCCACGACGACCTCCAGGAGTCGACCGCGGTACGGCTGCTGCCCGGCTCCCGCTGGGTGACCGTGCACCTCGACTGCGAGACCGATGTCGACCTGCTGATGAGCCTGGTCAGTATGGCGCTCAAGGCCCACCAGACGGGCCCTGGGCCGGTCGGCCCGGCCGCCTGCAACTTCCACCGGGTCACGGTGGTCCCCCGGGACATCTCTTACGCGCCGATTAGGTGACAATCGGCGATAATCGGACCATGAGTACGGCGACGTTTGTCCTGGCGGCCTCGTCGAGCGAAGTACTCAACGTGATTGCCGCCTTCGCCGGCGGGCTGTTCATCGCCGGCGCGCTGGTATGGGCCGTGCAGTTCGGCATGCGGGTCCAGGACCGGGAGCTTCCACGGCCGCTCAGCGATGAGCAGCCGCACCTCCCGGAGACCGGACCGATCCGCGAGATCCGGGAGATGCGGGAGCCGGACGAACTGCCGGCCCCCGCGGAGGGGCGGGAACGGCTCATGCCGTACCAGCTCCATCACTCGGGAAGCAGACGAGGAAAGGACCAGCAGCGCAAACGCTGGCTGCCCGGCTCCAGCGGCGGCTTCGGCAGCGGCGGCATCGGGCACGTGTGACCGGCCCCCGGGGGGGGGTCAGGCCCGCATGTCCGGCCGGTACACCGCGAGGGCCCAGATGACGAAGAAGTCGATGCCGATCATGATGACCGACCACACCGGGGCGTAGGGCAGGAAGAGGAACTGCGCCAGCATGCTCAGCGAGGCCAGGAAGATGCCCGTCATCCGGGCCCAGGCCGCGCCCCTGAGGATGAACGCTCCGGTGACGGCCGCGAGGGCCCCGAGGCAGAGCAGGATCACACCCCACCCGGTGTGGTTGATCTTGTAGACGTAGTCGCCGACACGGGCCCAGACGTCGTCGTCCGCGAGCAGGGAGATGCCCTGCAGGATCGCCAGGATGCCGTTCATCAGCATCAGCACACCGGCGAAGACGACCCCGCCGGCGGCCCACGCGGCCTCGGTCCGTGTGGGCCCCAGGCCCGGGTCGGGCGCCGGGGTCGGGCCGGCGGACGGCTGGGTGGCGGGTGGTTGCTGCGTCATGGCCGTGTCCCACCTTTCGTGGTCGATGTGCTTCGACCATCGGGCGCGGCGGGTCCGGCCACCACGGGAGTGGGCCGTACGGGTGACACGGGGCGTGCGGCGGCGGCGCGGGGGACCTTCACTGGAGGGACCTGCATCCGGGAGGCGAGATGACCCGCTGGACGACGGCCGCGCTGCTGACGGCCCTGGCCCTCACCGGCCTGACCGCCTGTTCCGACGACGACACCCCCTCGTCGGTGGCGAGCAAGGTCGCGTCGGCCGCCTCCCGCGCCGGGGACACGGTGGCGTCGGCGACGGCGGAGGCGGGCAGACGGTTCGACGACATCAAAAACGGCGTCGACGCCAAGGACGCCGTACGGCTCGGCAGACCCGTGACCGCCTCCGACGGCCGGACGACGGTCGAGGTCACCGCCGCCAACAGCGCGGCCGGGGCGAAGTCCTTCGCCGTCCAGGTCGACTTCACCGACGGGTCGGGCAAGCTGCTGGACGCGGTGGTCGTGACGGTGCCGGACGTCCCGGCGGGGAGCACCGGCAAGGGCACCGCCCGCAGCACCCACCGCCTGTCGGGGGACGTGCGGGCGAAGGTGTCCCGGGCGGTGCGCTACTGACCGTCCGGTCCCGCTGTCAGGCCATCCAGAAGAAGACGGCCGTCATGCGCTTCTCCTCCAGCGTGCTGCCGCAGTAACCGGTGGCGCTGTGCACGAGGTTGGCGTTGTAGAGGAGCAGCCGGTTGTACCTGTGCGGCACCCGTACGTCCTCCTCGAAGGCGTCGGGCGCGACGAACCGGGTGCCGAGGGCCTCGACGAGGTTGTTGTGCGGGGCCTGCACGACATTGCCGCCGAGCCGTCCGCCGGGCAGGGACTGCCGGTAGAAGCTGGTGCCGCAGTCCTTGGGGACGCCGGAGTTGAGATACAGCACGGCGGCGTACCGGCACAGCGCCCGGGAGTCGGTGTGCGGCCGGGGTTCGCTCTCGCCCTCGCCGACGACCTGTACGCAGTTGTGGTTGAGGGTGCCCCCGCCGGGCGCCTGCTGCACCCACAGCCTTGCGGCCCCGGTCGCCTTGCGCACCAGCCGCTCCACGCCCGCGAGTTCGGCGGGTCCGAGTCCGGGCATGGCCCGCAGCCCCGGCCAGGTCTCCGAGGTGTACGGATGCCCACGGACCCAGTCGTCCTTGGCCAGGCAGCGCTCCCGTACGGCGTCGACGTCCGGGAGCACGTCGTCGATCACCCAGTAGTCGCGGCCCTTGGTGGGCTTGCGGTACGGGAGGACGGGGAGGGGCCGCTGCGCCCGCTGTGGCATGGACATGTTGCGAATCTAGGTCCGGGCCCCGTCAGGTCTCTCCCGCGATTTTCCCCGGACTTCCCCGGGAACCGGTCAACGGACGGTCAACCGGCCCACCAGGACACTTCCCTGACGGGGCGTGGCGTGACCCGGATCATCCCGCGGCAGCGGTGCTGAACATCCGCGACCCGGCGTGCGTACTCCTGTGCGTCCGACCCGCCTCCCGGCGGGAAACCCCTACCGGGCAGGAGGCACGGTGCCACTCTCGCGCAACGCGATGGGAACGCTGTTCGTGGGCGGAGCCCTCACACTGACGCTGGGCGCGCTGGCGTACCCGTCCATGCTGGGTGTCAGTCAGGCCGCGACCGCTCAGGACAGAATCATCGCCCAGACGCAGTGGGGCCCGCTGACCGAGCAGGACCGCGACTTCGTCGTCAAGGTGCGGGCGGCCGGTCTGTGGGAGTACCCGCTGGGGCAGGTCGCCCAGCAGAAGGGGACGACCCCGGAGGTGAAGGAGGCCGGAAAGCATCTCATCGACGGGCACGCGGCCCTGGACGACGCCTGCCGCAAGATCGCCCCGATGCTCAACATCACCATCCCGAACGTGGCGAGCCCGCAGCAGGTCGGCTTCGTGAACACGATCGAGTCGAGCAGCGGCCAGCAGTTCGACACGAACTTCGCCAACATCCTGCGGGTGACGCACGGTTCGATCTTCAACGCGATCTCGAAGATCCGCTCCACCACGAAGAACTCGCTCGTGCGGTCGCTGGCCGACATGGCCAACGACACGGTGCTCGACCACATGACGGTCATGGAGAAGACCGGCTTCGTCAACTTCGACCAGGCCCTCTTCATGCAGACCACTCCGCCGAAGCTGCCCGCCACCGACCTGACTCCGCCCGCACCGCAGCCCGGCGCGCCGATGGTCGTGCTCACCCCGCCGCCGAACCCGACGTCGACGCCGCTCGCGATCCCGGGCGAGAACGCGAACGGCGCCACCCCGGCCACGGGCGCGACCCCGGCCCCGACGCCGACCGTCGGCTAGCCCTAGCCCAGCCAGGCCGTCGTATCCGGTCCCAGCAGCCCGTCCTGCAACGGGCTGCTGGACAGCAGCACCTCCCCGGCGGGGAGCGGGACCGCGGTCCCCGACAGGTTGGCGACACACCGCCAGCCCTCGTGGCGGGCGAAGTCCAGCACCCCGGCCGGTCCGGCGTCCGCCCAGGTCAGCTCCTCCCCCTGGAGGAGCTTGCGGCGCAGGCGCAGGGCGGTGCGGTACAGCTCCAGCGTGGAGCCCTCGACCCCGTCCTGGGCCTCGACGGCGTACTCGGCGAACCACTGCGGCTGCGGCAGCCAGGAACCGCCCGCGCCGAAGCCGTACGACGGACCGCTCCTCGTCCACGGCAGCGGCACCCGGCAGCCGTCGCGTCCCTTGCGCACCCGGCCGGTCTGCTCCCAGATCGGGTCCTGGAGCACCTCGAAAGGCAGCTCGGCGACCTCGGGCAGCCCCAGTTCCTCTCCCTGGTAGACGTACGACGAACCCGGCAGCGCGAGCATGAGCAGCGTGGCCGCGCGAGCGCGCCCGAGGCCCTGGGCGAGGTCGATCCCGGGCGCCCTGCCGCCGGACAGCAGCCAGGCGTTCTCGTCGGTGCCCGGCGGGAGCACGAGGCGGGAGGCGTGCCGTACGACGTCGTGGTTGGAGAGCACCCAGGTGGCCGAGGCGTGGGCCGCGCGGGCGGTGTCGAGGGAGTCGGTGATGGCCTGGCGCAGCGCACCGGCGTCCCACGGCGTCTGGAGGTACTCGAAGTTGAAGGCCTGGCCGAGTTCGTCCGCGCGGGCGTACAGCGCGCGGCGCGGGCCCGGGACCCAGGCCTCGGCGACGGCTGTGCGGGGCGGGGTGTAGGAGTCGAGGATCGTGCGCCAGTCGCGGTAGATCTCGTGGACCTCGTCGCGGTCCCAGTAGGGGTGGCCGCCCGGCGGCAGGTGGTCCAGGGCCTCCTCCGCGACGCCGGGCAGGTCGCCGAGGTCGCGCAGCGGCTCGGTCAGGTCCTTGGCCAGCGCGTGCGCCACGTCCACCCGGAAGCCGTCGACCCCGCGGTCGGACCAGAAGCGCAGGGTGGTGCGGAAGTCCTCGCGGACCTCCTCGTGGGACCAGTCGAGGTCGGGCTGCTCGGGGGCGAACAGATGCAGGTACCACTGCCCGTCGGCGACCCGCCGCCAGGCGCTGCCGCCGAAGACGGACTGCCAGTCGGTGGGCGGCAGTTCGCCGTGCGCGCCGCGCCCGTCACGGAAGACGTAGCGCTCGCGGGCCGCGGACCCGGGTCCGGCCGCGAGGGCCTCCTGGAACCAGGCGTGCCGGTGGGAGGTGTGGTTCGGGACGAGATCGACGATCACCTTCAGGCCGAGCCGGTGGGCCTCGGCGACCATGGCGTCGAAGTCGTCGAGGGTGCCCAGGCGCGGGTCGACGTCCCGGTAGTCGGCGACGTCGTAGCCGCCGTCGGCGAGTTCGGAGGGATAGAAGGGGCTCAGCCACAGGGCGTCGGCGCCGAGGGCGGCCAGGTGCGTCAGGCGTTCGGTGACGCCCCTGAGGTCCCCGAGGCCGTCACCGTCGGCGTCGGCGAAGCTGCGGGGGTAGACCTGGTAGACGACGGCCTGCCGCCACCAGTTCGGGTCGCTGCTGGAGAGGTCGGGCGAGGGGTCGGGCGTGGTGGTGCGCGAGATCACGCGGGCTCCTCCGCAATGCGGGTGCGATGAGTGCGGTCCATGAGAGCGACAAAGGGGATATCTGTCCACACGGCAGGAGAAGTGAACACGGTCTTTGCGGACTGATTCGTTCCCAGTGTGTCGAAATTGTGATGGCCGGCGAACCGCCCTTGTATCACCGCAGGTTGACAGCATTCCGCAAGGAGATCCACGATGTGTGAACACCGTGGCGCATGTGACCAATGGGCCCAGTGTTTCTGATGCTTGCTGTACCCACTCACTCTCATCCTGACGGGATACGTATGTCCATAGCGAGACGTGTCACCATGCGGCGCCTGTTGGGGACGGGCGCCGCGACGCTCGCCTTCTCCGCCGCCCTCGCCTCCGTCGCCTCCGCCTCCGACTGCCCCGGCGGCAAGGGCTGGGGGGACGGCGGTCACTACAAGCCGGGCACGGGCGCCGGCTCGAAGACCGAGACCGACCGCTGCGAGTTCTCCCTCGACGGCAAGAACTTCTACGCCTCGGTCAAGGTCGACGACCAGAACCTGAAGCCGGGCGACGACGGCAAGGTCCACGTCAAGGTCCGCGCCGCGGGCGACGCCACCACGTGCACCGCCTCCCTCGCGTCCTACCTCGCGCACGGCCCGACGTTCGCCACCTCCGGCGAGCAGGTCTTCCACGACTTCGACACCGTGACCGTCAAGGCCGGCGCCATCGACACCCTCGACGTCGCGATCCCCGACGCGGGCTGCTACGGACAGGTCGACCTCTACCGGGGCAACACGAAGTTCGACGGCAAGCTCGACGCCAACGACGGTTTCACGCACGGCGACCTCCCCAAGGGCCCGGACCACCCGGTCATCAAGGACAAGCTGATCGCGGCCTGGAACGGCGGCACCAAGGACTGCACGACCACGCAGACCACGCCTCCGGCGACCCCGCCGGCCTCGGAGACCACTCCGCCGGCCTCGGAGTCGACCCCGCCGGCCTCCGAGTCCACGCCGCCGGCGTCCGAGAGCACGCCCCCGGCCTCCGAGACCCCGGGCACCGACAGCCCGACCCCGTCCGCCTCGGAGTCCACCTCGACTCCGGGTGCCCCCACCCCGAACGGCGGCGGCGGTGACAACCTCGCCGAGACCGGCGCCAGCAGCAACACCCCGCTGATCGCGGGCGGTGCGGCGGTGCTGCTCGCGGGTGGCGCGGGCATCGTGCTCGCCACGCGTCGCCGTAAGGCCTCGCGCGCCTGACGTCTGTGACGCCTCCCGACGACGGGGCCGTCCCACCCTTCGGGGTGCGGGCGGCCCTTTCCGTTGTTCCCTGTACCGCCGGTCAGTGGAGGGTGGGCCGGTAGACGAGCTCCTGGATGTCGCCGTCGAGCGTCCGGCTCTCCAGCAGCTCCAGGTCGAAGTCCTCCGCGCCCCGGAAGACCGGGTCCAGCCCGGTCCGCCCGGTGATGACGGGGAAGACCGTCACCTGCACGCGGTCGACCAGACCGGCGGCCATCAGGGCCCGGTTCATCGCCAGGCTGCCGTGCGAGCGCAACGGCGTCCGCGACTCCTCCTTGAGCCGGGCGACGACGTCGAGGGCGTCCCCGCTCACCACACTCGCGTCCGGCCAGCCGAGAGAGTCCTCCAGCGTCGTCGACACCACCGTGGTCGGCAGATTCCTCATCCGGGTGACCCAGGGGTCCCGTACGTCGTCCCCCGCACTGCTCTCGGCCAGCATCCGCGCGAAGGCCCGGAAGGTGGTGGCCCCGAAGACCATCCGCTGCTCCACGCCGTACAGGGCGAGCCGGTGGTCGAGCAGCTCGGGCCCCTGCTTGCCCCAGTAGCCGGTCCAGTCCCCGCCGGCGGCGCCGTAGCCGTCGAGGGAGGAGAAGACGTCGAAGGTGTAGGTGGCGGTCATGTCGTTCTCCGGCCTGGTGAAGGGATGTCCGTCGTCCCGGTAGACCCGTCCGGCCGCCGGAAGTCATCGCCGTACCGCAACGCGTCGCCGCGCCCGCCATGGCCCAATAAATCGAACACATGATTGAATCCGGGCATGCGATCGTTCCCCGACGACCTGGCCCGGGCACAGCGCGAGTGGAGTGCCACCTACCAGCAGCTTGCCGAGCGCCCCGGCCGCACGGAGCTGCGCCGACGCCTGTACCGGCTGTCGACCCAGGTGTTCTTCCATCCCCACTGGCAGCAGGAGCGCCCGCACCCCGCCGAGTGGCGGGAACTGCGGAGCGGGGACGCCGGCGAACGGTTCGGCCGATGACGGACCGAAGTGCGGGACCGTACACCCCGGACGATCCTGAAGACATGTCCGGACCGATCCGCGTGATCGTGCACCCCCCGTCCCCCACCGGCGGGCGCCGCGTCCGCGTGGACGGCGAGATCCTCGGCCTGGCCCACAACCTGACCGACGTCGCGGAGTTCCTGCGCCGGGCGGGACTGGAGATCGACGCGGCGGAGGTGGCGCGATCGCCCTGGATCGACTGGCGGGGAGCCGGACCCGAGGACTGGGGCCCGGAGACGGACGGCTGACGTTCAGAGAGAGCTGAGAGGTTGCTGTGCCAGTCTGGCGCGCCCGAGCCGCGTACCGTCGTGGCCGATCCCGCTGGAGGACCCCTCATGGGCCTGGTCAACGGCCTTCCCGCGCACGTCCTGTTGGTGCACTTCGTCGTCGTGCTCGTTCCTCTGACCGCGCTGGCTCTGACGGTCGGCGCGATATGGCCGAACGCGGCGCGGCGCATGGGAGTCGCGCTGCCGTTGCTCGCCCTCGTCACGCTGGCGAGCGTGCCGCTCGCCACAGGCGCCGGGGAGTGGCTGGAGGAACACGTCGGCGACAACGCGCTGGTGCGCCGCCACGCGGAACTGGGCGACGGCCTGCTGCCCTGGGCGCTGGGCCTGTTCGCGCTCTCGGCCCTCGTCTGGTGGGCGGCCCGCCGTACGGCCCCGGCCGGACCGGCCGCCCCGGGCGGTACCCGCTGGTCCGCCCTGCCGGTGCGGGCCGCGGCCGTGGTGCTGTCCCTCGTGGTGGCCGCGGGGGCCGTCGTGGACGTCTACCGCATCGGCGACTCGGGCGCCAAGGCCGCGTGGCACGACGGCTTCTCCAGGACGGCGACCGGCCAGGACGCCGACGACCGCTGAAGCCCCGCCGCGCGCGGCACCCGGTGACGCGCGCACCCTCCTGACGCCGGCCCGCGCCCCGCTCGCCCCCGCCCATCCCCGACCCCGGCCAATCCACCGCCCGACCTGCTCCGGATTACGCGGAGATCGCAGGTCGCCAAGGCGGGAGGAGAGGCGATGGAGCACACGCCGGAGCAGTCACGGCGCGGCCCGGGGCCCGGGGCACGGCACGGGCGGCGGACGGCCGTGGTGGGCTCGGGAGTGGCGGGCCTGACCGCCGCGTACATCCTGGGCCGCACCCGTCACGTCACCCTGTACGAGGCGGACGGCCGGCTCGGCGGGCACGCGCACACCCACGAGTTGACCTCGCCGCACGACGGACGGGTGCACCGGGTCGACTCCGGCTTCATCGTGCACAACCGGCGCACCTATCCGCATCTGCTGCGGCTCTTCGACGAACTCGGCGTCCCCACGAAGGAGTCGGAGATGAGCATGTCCGTGCGGTGCGAGGGGTGCGGACTGGAGTACGCCGGGGCGCGCGGTCCGGCCGGACTGTTCGCCCGGCCCCGCGCGCTGCTGCGCGGCCGCTATCTGCGGCTGCTGGCCGAGGTGCCCGCCTTCCACCGGGCGGCCCGCGGGCTGCTGGCCGAGGGCGGTCCGGACGCCCTCACGCTCGGGGAGTTCCTGGACCGGGAGGGCTTCTCCGGCTACTTCCGGGCCCACTTCATGACACCGGTCGTGTCGGCCGTGTGGTCCTGCGACGCCGCCACCGCCCAGCGCTATCCGGCCGCCTACCTGTTCCGCTTCCTGGACCACCACGGGTTGCTGTCGGTGACCGGTTCCCCGGTGTGGCGCACGGTCACCGGCGGTTCGCGCGCGTACGTGGACCGGATCGCCAAGCACATCGGCGAGATCCGCACCGGCGTCCCGGTGCGCGCCGTGCGCCGCCACGCCGACGGCGCCGAGGTGACGACCGACGACGGCACGAGCGAGCCGTACGACGCGGTGGTCATCGCCGTCCACCCCGACCAGGCGCTGCGGCTCCTGGCGGACGCGACCGAGCGGGAGCGGGAGGTGCTGGGCGCGTTCCGCTACTCCCGCAACACCACCCTCCTGCACACCGACACCCGGCTGCTGCCGCGGGCGGCCGGTGCCCGCGCCGCCTGGAACTACCTGATGCCCGGGTGCGAGGCCGGTGCCGACCGGGTGCGGGTCAGCTACGACATGAACCGTCTGCAACGCCTGGACGCCACCGAGAACTTCGTCGTCACCCTGGGCGGTGAGGACCGGGTCGACCCGGACCGGGTGCTGGCCCGCATGGTCTACGAACACCCCGTGTACACACCCGAGTCGGTGGCCGCACAGCGGCACCTGCACGAACTCGCCGGGCCGGTCTGCGTGTTCGCGGGCGCCTACCACGGCTGGGGGTTCCACGAGGACGGCTGCCGTTCCGGCGTCGAGGCCGCGGCGGCGCTGGGAGCGCGTTGGTGAGCGCGCTGTCGAGCACCGTGCCCGCGCTCTACTCCTGCCGGATCGCCCACGTACGGACCACCCCCCGGCGTTACGCCCTGCGGCACCGCACGTACCTGTGGCTCATCGACCCGGACCGCCCGCCCCGGCTGCCGTTCCCGCTGCGGGCGCTCGCCCGGTTCGACCCGCGCGACCACTTCACCGGGGACCGGCCCACGATCCGGGCCGGGCTGGACGCCTTCCTCGCCGAGCGGGGCATCCACCTGGGCGGCGGCAAGGTCGTGATGCTCACCCACGCGCGCGTGCTCGGACACGTCTTCAACCCGCTCACCCTGTACTGGTGTCACGGCCCCGGCGGGGAACCGCGCTGCGTGGTCGCGGAGGTGCACAACACCTACGGGGGTCGGCACTGCTACCTGCTGCACCCGGACGAGGCGGGCGGTGAGGTCCGTACCGACAAGGAGTTCTACGTCTCGCCGTTCCTCCCCGTCGACGGCCGGTACCGGATGCGGCTGCCGCTGCCGGGGCCACGGCTCGACCTGACCGTGCACCTGGACCGCGAGGGCGCGCGGACCCTCACCGCCACGGTCCGCGGCACCCGCCGCGCGGCGACCGTCCTGGCGCTGCTGCGGCTGGCGCTGCGCCACCCCTGGTCCACCCTCGCCGTGTCGGCCGCGATCCGCGTCCACGGCGTCCGCCTGTACCTGCGGGGACTGCCCGTCCAGCCCCGCCCCGACCACCGCACCACGGAGAACGTCCGATGAGCACAGCAGGACCCGGCACCGCCACCGAAGAGCCCGCGTCGCCGGGCGGCCACCCCGGCCCCGGCAGCACCGGTGACGGGACCCCCACGATCCCCTCCGGCCGCACCACCCCCGACAGGCCCCACACCCCGGACGGCCTCCCACCCACGGGCCCGGCCCCCCGCCCCCACCTCGGCCTCCCCCCTCACGAGACCCCAACGCGCCCGTCCCCCCGCACCCCCACCGACAGGACCAGCACCGCAGACGGCCTCCCGCCCACCGACCAGATCATCCCGACCGCCTCCCGCGGCCCCGCCGACAGGACCAGCACCGCAGACGGCCTCCCGCCCACCAGTCCAGCCTTCTCGACCACCCCCCGCCGCCCCGCACCCGACCACGCGAGAAACGAGACCGCCGCGGTCTCGTCCCCCCGCACCACCCCCGACAGGACCAGCACCGCAGACGGCCTCCCGCCCACGGGCCGGACCATCCCGACCGCCTCCCGCGGCCCCGCGTCCGACCACGCGAGGGACGAGACCAGGACGTCCCTCGTGGACACGGGTCCGTCCGCCGGGACGGCGCCCGCCGATCCCGGCCGCTGGCCCGATGTCGCCGTCGTGCCCTCCGCCTCGCGGGCCCGGGTGGCCGTGACCGCGGCGCTCGTGCGCCGGGCGCTGAGCAGGCTGCCGCTGCGGGTCCGGTTCGACGGGGGCGGCACGGTCGGGCTGGGCGGGCCGCTGCTGGAGGTGCGTGATCCGGCCGCCTTCCACGCGCGGATCGGCACCGGCGGCCTGGTCGGGTTCGGCGAGTCCTACATGGCCGGCGAGTGGGACGCCCCCGACCTGGTCGCCGCGCTCACCGTGCTCGCCGCCCACACGGCCGAACTGATCCCGGCCCCGCTGCAACGGCTGCGCGGCCTGTGGGCACCACGGCACCCCAAGGACGAGCGCAACACACCGGACGGCTCGCGCACCAACATCAGCCGTCACTACGACCTGTCCAACGACCTGTTCGCGCTCTTCCTCGACGACACCCTCACCTACTCCAGCGCGGTCTTCCGGGGCTTCCCGGCGCACTGGGACCGGCTCGCCGCGGCCCAGCACCGCAAGATCGACCGGCTGCTCGACCTGGCGGACATCGGCGCGGGCACCCGGGTGCTGGAGATCGGCACCGGCTGGGGCGAGCTCGCCCTGCGGGCCGCCGCCCGCGGGGCCCGCGTCACCTCGCTCACCCTCTCCCGGGAGCAGCGGGACCTGGCCCTGGAGCGGGTACGCGCCGCCGGCCACGCCGACCGCGTCTCGATCGAGCTGTGCGACTACCGCGAGGCCCGCGGACAGTACGACGCCGTCGTCAGCGTGGAGATGGTCGAGGCGGTCGGCGCGGAGTTCTGGCCGGTGTACTTCCGCACCCTGGACGAGCGGCTGGCCCCGGGCGGCCGGGCGGCACTCCAGGCCATCACGATGCCGCACGAGCGGATGCGCGCCACCCGGTCCACCTTCACCTGGATTCACAAGTACGTCTTCCCCGGCGGGTTCATCCCCTCCACCCGGGCCGTCGAGGACACCGTCCGCGACCACACCGGGCTGCGCCTGGCGCGCCGCGACGCCTTCGGCGCCCACTACGCCGAGACGCTGCGGCTGTGGCGGGAACGGTTCGCCGAGCACGCCCCCCAGGTCGGCGCGCTCGGCTTCGACGAGACCTTCCGCCGGCTGTGGACCTTCTACCTCGCCTACTCCGAGGCCGGCTTCCGGGCCGGCTACCTCGACGTGCACCAGTACCTGTTCACCAAGGAGAACCCGGCCTCATGAGCACCGCGCCCACCGCACCCACCACCGACCGGCCCGGTGCCGCCCACCGGCTCGCCACCCTGGCCGCGGACGTCCTGGGCGGCCCCCTTCCGGTGCGGCGGCTGTACCTCGTCGGCGGGGCGCTGGCGTTCGAGGAGGGCCGGATGGGCGTCGACCAGATCCTGGGCGTGCGGCCCGGCACGGACGGCGACAGCGGCATGACGGCGGGCGCGTCCGGCTGGTACGAGGGGCTGGACCGGCTGTGAGCGGCTTCCCGTGGAGCGCGTTCGCGCTCAACCTCCTCTGGGCCGCGGGCACGGCGCTCGCCGTCATGCTGGTCACCTTCGCCGTCGCGGTGCGCAGGGGCCTGCACCGGATCGTGGACATCGCCTGGGGCGTCGGCTTCACGGCGGTGGCCGCGGTGACCCTCGGCGCGTCCGCCGGGGAGGGCGATGTCGTACGGCGGCTGCTCGTCACCTCGCTGACGGCGGTCTGGGGGCTGCGCCTGGCGGTGCACATCGCCCGGCGGGGCCGCGGTCACGGCGAGGACCCGCGCTACGAGGCGATGCTCGCCAAGGCCCCCGGCAGCCGGAACCTGTACGCCCTGCGGATGGTGTACCTGCTGCAGGGCGCCCTGGTCTGGCTGGTGTCCCTGCCCGTGCAGGCGGCCGCCTATGTGCCGGGCCGGCCCTCGCTCCTCGCCTGGGCCGGTGCCGCGCTGTGGGCGCTCGGCCTCGCCTTCGAGGCGGTCGGGGACGCCCAGCTGGCCCGGTTCAAGGCCGATCCCGCGCACCGGGGACAGATCATGGACCGCGGGCTGTGGGCGTGGACCCGGCACCCCAACTACTTCGGTGACTTCTGCGTCTGGTGGGGCCTGTACCTGCAGGCCTGCGACCTCCCGGCGGCGGCCGCGGTGTCCGTCGTCTCCCCGCTGGTGATGAGCCTGCTGCTGATCAGGGGCAGCGGAAAGCGGCTGCTCGAACGGCATATGGCCGGCCGGCCCGGCTACGCCGAGTACCAGGCCCGCACGAGCGGTTTTCTCCCGCGTCCGCCGAGGAAGAAGGGGGTGGGCCCGTCGTGACGGACCGGCCCGGAGGACTCGGCGACGGGGGCGGGAGGCGCGACGGCATGCGACAGGACGCGAGCGGACACCCCGTGCCGGACGCGCGCGCGTTGCTGCCCCGCCGCAGCCCGCCGGCCCCGGGCGCCGCCGTCGTGGTGCTGCACGGCGGGCAGGCGACGAGTGAGCGGCGGACCCGGTCCTGGCAGGCCGCCGCCCTGCGGATGGACCCCTTCGTGCGCGCGGTGACGGCCGGACTGCCCCGCCAGGACGTCCTGGTCGCCCAGGTCCGCTACCGCCTGCGCGGCTGGAACGGCCACCGGGACGATCCGGTGCGGGACGCCCGGCAGGCGCTGGACGAACTCGCCGAACTGGCCGGTCCCGTCCCCACGGTGCTGCTCGGCCACTCCATGGGCGGCCGGGCCGCGCTGCGCGCCGCCGGTCATCCGCAGGTGCGCGCGGTGGTCGCGCTGGCCCCGTGGTGGCCGCCCGGCGAGCCCGTGGAGCAGCTGGCGGGCCGGCACGTCCTCGCCCTGCACGGCGACCGGGACCGCGTCACCTCGCCCGCCGAGACCGCCGACTGCGTGCGCAGGGCGCGGCGGACGGCGGCACGGGCGGGCATGGCGGTGATCGGCGGGGGCGACCACGCGATGCTGCGCAGGCCCGGCCTCTGGCACCGCACGGCCGCGGCCGTGGTCGCCCATCTGCTCGACCCGGAGGGCACGCCCGACCCGCTGCCCGGGGACTGTTACGGCGCCGGGGACTTCCCCGTGCTCTGACCGCGCGCCCCCGCGAGCTCCGCGGCGAACTGCGCTCCCGTGAGCAGGGCCAGGTTCGACAGCCACAGCCAGATCAGGAACACGACGACGCCGGCGAGTGAGCCGTAGAGCCGGCTGTAGGCGCCGAGCGTCGAGGCGTACGCCGAGAAGCAGGCCGAGACCGTCAGCCACAGGGCCGCGGCGAGCGCCCCGCCGGGCAGGCTGTGGCCGCGTCGGCGTGCCGGTGCCGGTCCGGTGCGGAAGACCACGACCACCAGCAGCGCCACCAGGCACAGCAGCACGGGCCAGCGCAGCAGGCTCCACGCCCAGGCGGCGGTGCCGTCCACGCCCACGGTGCGGCCCGCGGCCTGCGCGAGCGGGCCGCTCAGCAGCAGGGTGAGCGAGCCGACCAGGAGCAGGCCGAGCAGCCCGAGCGCGGTGAGCGCGATGCGGGGCGCGGTGCGCCAGGGCGAGCGCCGGTCCTCGACGCGGTGCATGCGGTGCAGGGAGCGGCGGAACACGGCGAGATAGCTGGACGCCGACCACAGGGCACTGGCCGCACCGGCCGCCATCAGGGGCCAGGCCGTACGGCCGTTGCCCAGCGCGCGGGTCAGGACGGCGTGCAGATCGGGGCCGGACTCGGCGGGGGCGTACGCGGTGACCTGCCGGACGAACTCCTCCGCCGTGCCCGGGCTGATCATGCCGAACGCCATGACGGTGGCGAGCATCGCGGGCAGCACCGCGAGGATCGCGTAGTACGTGAGCGCCGCCGCGTCGTCCGAGAGGTCGTCGTTCCACAGCGACACCGGGGTGCGGCGCAGCGCGGGCCACCAGGCGGCGGGCAGCCGGAACCACCGGAGTCGGCGGGGCCGGCGGGCGGCGCCGGAGCAGGGTTCAGCGGACATGCGGCATACGACTGTCCGGGAGGGTGTCCGGTTCCGGCCGGGCCGCCCGTTCCGAGGCCGTGGTGGTGCCCCGCCGGGCTGCGGCCGTCACCGGCGGCTCCGCTCGAAGGCGTCCCGTACGTCCCGGACGCCGCCGCCGCGCTCGACCCACCGGCCCAGTGCCCAGCCCAGGCAGCCGAGGGCGGCGACCAGCACGAAGGCGCCGAAGCCGCCGAAAAACCCCGCGAACGCCAGAGCCATGCCCGCGACCATCCCCATGAACGGTGTGCTCATTCCCCTCCGCCTCTCACCCGGGTCCACTCCTGTCTGCTTCCGCGAGGGGCCGGGATCACTCCACCCGGGTCCCGTCCTGCTGCGAGCTGTCCTCCTCGTCCTCCGGCAGCCGGACGTCGTTGACCGTGACGTTCACTTCGACGACCTCCAGGCCGGTGATGCGCTCCACCGCGGAGACGACGTTCTCCCGGACGTCCTGGGCCACGTCCATGACGGGTGCCCCGTACTCGACGACGAGGTCGAGGTCGATGGCGGTCTGCCGCTCGCCGACCTCGACCTTGACGCCCCGTCCGACGTTGGACCGGCCGCCGGGCACCCGGTCGCGCACGGCGCCGATACTGCGGGACAGGCCGCCGCCCATGTCGTACACGCCCGGGATCTCCCGGGCGGCGATGCCGGCCACCTTCACGACGACGATGTCGGCGATGGAGGTGCGGCCGCGGTTCGCGGCCGGCTGGTCGGCCCCGGTCCTGCCGTCGGACACGGACGTGGTGGCCCGGGGCGCCTCGCCGGTGCGGGGGGTGGACACGTCCTTGGCTACGGGTGCGGTCTGTGTGCTCATGTCGTGCTTCCCTTCAGCGGGGTCGCTCGGTTGCTCTCCACTGCCTTGGACCCGCCCGGGCCGGTTCTGTGACGCGGTGGTCCGCGAACGGCCCGAGGGCGCCACCGAAGTGGCGCCCTCGGGTCCCGCGTGGTCGACGTGCCGTCAGCCGGCGGGCATCAGCACGCTGTCGATGATGTACACGTTGGCGTTGGCGGTCTTGACGTTGCCGCAGACCACGTTGGCCGAGTCGTCGACCGTGTAGGACTCACCCGAACCGGAGGTCATCACCTTCGACTTCTCCAGGGTGTCGAAGGAGCCGTTCTCCAGGTCCTTCGGGGTGAGCTTCTGGCCGACGACGTGGTAGGTGAGGATCTTCGTGAGCTGGGCCTTGTCGTTGAGGACCTTGTCCAGCGTGGCCTTCGGGATCTTCGCGAAGGCGTCGTTGGTCGGCGCGAACACGGTGATGTCCTGGGCGTTGTTGAGGGTGTCGACCAGTCCGGCCTTCTTCACCGCGGCCACCAGTGTGGACAGGGCCGGGTTGTTGGACGCGGCCGTGGCGACCGGGTCCTGGGCCATGCCGTCGAAGGAGCCGGCGCCGCTGGTGGGCACCGAGGAACAGGCGGAACCGAACGGCTTGTCCATGGCGGTGTCGCTGCCGGCGCCCGCCATGCTGTCGTCCGACGCGGGGGCGGACGCCGAGGCCTTCGACGAGGAGTCCGACTTGGCGGAGTCGTCGCCGCTGTCGGAGCAGGCGCTCAGGGCCAGCGGCAGGACGGCCGCGGCGGCGAGGGTGACGGCGGTACGGCGGATACGGGTGTTCATGGTGAGTCTCCTGTCGAGGGTTCAGCCTGTGTGGTGACAACTTGCGGAAGGTGGTTCGGGAAGGTCACTCGACGGTGACCACGACGGAGTGCCATCCACTGGCGCCGTCGGGGATCGTGCGAGCGCGCCGGTCGGTCTGGACCGCGCCGGTGCGGTCGGTGGCGCGCACGGTGAGGGTGTGGCCGCCCTTGGTCGCCCGCCACGGGAAGGACCACTGGCGCCAGGTGTCGCGCGAGTCCTCGGCCGCCAGCCGGGCCTGCTGCCAGGGGCCGTCGTCGACGCGGATCTCGACCTTGTCGATGCCGCGGTGCTGGGCCCAGGCGACCCCGGCGACCATGACGGTCCCGCTCTTCGGGCGGGCGAACGGCTTGGGCGTGTCGATCCGCGACTGCGTCTTGATCGGCGCCTCGCGAGCCCAGCCGCGCTTGACCCAGTAGGGGTCGTAGGAGTCGAAGGTGGTGAGCTCGATGTCCTTGATCCACTTGCAGGCGGAGACGAAGCCGTAGAGGCCGGGCACCACCATGCGGACCGGGAAGCCGTGGGCGAAGGGCAGCGGGCGGCCGTTCATCCCGAGGGCGAGGAGCGCGTCCCGGCCGTCCATGAGCTCCTCGACCGGGCTGCCGATCGTCATGCCGTCCACCGAGCGGGCGACCAGCTGGTCGGCCGGGCCGCCCTCGGACGGCGGCCGCACCCCGCACTCGGCCAGCAGGTCGGCCAGCCGTACGCCGATCCAGCGGGCGTTGCCGACGTAGGGGCCGCCGACCTCGTTGGAGACACAGGTCAGGGTGATGTCCCGCTCGACCGTCTCGCGCCGCAGGAGATCGTCGTAGGAGAGGACGACCGGTCGGGCGACTCCCCTGCCGTGCAGGCGCAGCCGCCAGGAGGTCGCGTCCACCTTGGGCACCACCAGCGCGGTGTCCACGCGGTAGAAGTCGCGGGCCGGGGTGACGAACGGGCTGACCCCGGCGATCCGCAGTCCGGCGCCCCGGGGTACGGGGGGAGCCGGGGACGCGGGCCGGGGAAGCACCGCCGCCTCGCGGGAGGCGACCGCGTCCCGGCCGTCGGCCCCGCGCAACGCCCGGCCGAGCAGCCCCGCCCCGGCCGACACCGCGGCGGTGGCCCCGGCAGCGAGCACGAACCCACGACGGTCCCAGCCCCGCACACCGGCGAACGGCAGGTCACGCTCGGAACCCGGGTCGGCGGCCGGGACGGTCTCGGGCACGGACGCGGGCAGACCGGATTCCGCCGAGCCGACAGCCCCCGTCCCCACCTGCGCGGAACCCTCCGCATCCGCCACGGTGCCGTCCCCGTCAGCCGCGCCACGACCCACGCGCAGACCGGATCCCGCCGAGCCGACGGCACCCGTCCCCGCCTCCGCATCCGTGACGTCCCCCGGACCGCCCCCGGCCGCCGCGCCACGCCCCACGCGCGGACCGGATCCCGCTGAGCCGGCCGGGCCCGCCCCGACATCCCCGCAGCCCGCCTGCGGGATGCGCCCGGAACCCCCCGCATCCGCCACCGTGGCGTCCCCCGGACCGCCGGCGGCAACCGCGCCACGGT
>NZ_KQ948148.1:487904-908089 GCF_001513955.1 Streptomyces pseudovenezuelae
GCCCCCACATCCCCGCGACCCGCCGCCCCCGTTCCGCCCCCGGCCGCCGCGCCACCGTCCCCGAGTGCAAGGCGGCCTGTGAGGACGTAGAGCGCCACCGCCCCGGCCACGGCGCCGGCGAGCGAGGGAAGGGCGTCGCCGGGGCCCGGGGAATCGGGGCGGCCGGTCGCCGCGACCGCGCCGACCGCCCCGAACAGCAGGACACCCGCCGCTCCCGTGCGCCGGAAACGCAGTGCGGTAATTCCCAGGGTCAGGGCGAAAAGCGCGAGCACCGCGAGAATTCCGAGCTGGAGCACCAGTTTGTCGTCGGTGCCGAAATGCCGGATCGCCCAGTCCTTCACCTCCGCGGGCGTGCGGTCGATGGCCGCACCGCCCACCGCGACGACGGGACCGGACTGCGGACGCACCCCGCCGGCCACCGCCTCGGCGACCGCGAGCGCGGCGCAACCCGCCAGCACACCGCTGAGCGCGCCCAGCAGCAGCCGCACCGGGCCGCTTCGGCTCCTCGGTTCCCTCTCGATCTCCGTCACGTGGGGAATCCGGCCCCGAAAGCCGGGCGGATTGGTCGGACGCACGATCGGATGACATTCGATTTCCGACCCATCCGCGACCGCTTCGGCTACGGATATACGGGTATTCGGTCTTCCTGCTCTTCTCCGCCTTTCCCGCTCCTCACCGCCTTTTCTGTTCTTCACCGCTTTTCCCACGCCCCCCGCGTCCGCGAGGTGCCCGTACGGCGAAGTCCCCCGTAACGGGGAGGGCGCGACCGTGTCCAACCCTCGGAAGACCGGCCGAGAGGAGCCGCCCAGTGGCGGGGGCCCATACGCAGAGCACAGCACCGGACACCCGGGCCGACACCGACGACACCCTCCTGGCGGTGCGGGCCGCGGAGGGGGACGAGGACGCCTTCGCCGTGCTCGTGCAGCGGCACGCCCCGGCGCTGCTCCGGCTCGCCACGCGTCTGCTCGGGACCGCGGCCGAGGCGGAGGACGCCGTACAGGACGCCTTCCTCAGCGCCTGGCGCCGGCTTCCCGAGTTCCAGGGCCGCGCCGCCTTCGGCACCTGGATGTACCGGATCGTCACCAACCGCTGTCTGAACGTCCTGCGGGCCCGCAGACCCGTCGCCCCGCTGGAGGCGGCGGGCGAGGTCCCCGCGGCCGAGCACACCGTCTCCCCGGCCCGTATCACCGAGGGGCGCGACGCGGTGCGCGAACTGCGGGAGGCGCTGGACCTCCTGTCGGCCGAACAGCGCGCCTGCTGGGTCCTGCGGGAACTGGACGGCCGCTCCTACGAGTTCGTCGCGGACGCGGTCGGTATCAGCCAGGAGGCCGTCCGCGCCCGGGTCTTCCGCGCACGCCGTTGTCTGACTCAAGCACTGGGGGCCTGGCGATGACCGCCCACACCGATCCGCCGAACCGGGCGTCCGCCCACGGCGACGACGAGCGCCTGCCGTGCGGGCGGCTGCTGTCGAGAGCCTGGGAGGACCGGGAGCAGCGGCCCGACGACACGCACCCGCGGTCCTGCCCGCACTGCCGGGACGCCGTGCGCGAACTCGACCGGCTGGAGTCGGCCGTGCGCGGCCTGCGCACGGAGGCGGCGGACAACCCGGCGTACGACGCCGAGCCGCTGACCCGGCGGATCATGGACGTGGTCCGCATGGAACTGCGTCCCGGCCGCCCGCTGCCCCTCGGTGAGCCCGCCGAGGACCTGTGGATCATGGAGGCGGTCGCGGCCCGCACCCTGCGCGCGGCGGCCGAGACGGTCACCGGTGTCCGGGCCGGCTCCTGCCGGCTCCTCGACGCCGGACCGGACGGCGCCGCCGGAGCGGTCGGGGTACGCCTCGACATCCACGCCCCGGCCGACGCCCCGCTGCCCGAGCTCGCCGCCCAGGTGCGGGAGCGCGTGTGGGAGGCCGCCGACCACGAACTGGGGCTGGTCGTGGCGGTGGTGGACATCCGTGTCACCGACCTGGTCCCCGCCGGGACCGAGCACGGTCAGGAGGGCCGTACACGATGACCTTCGGCACAGCGGACACCGCGGGCCCCGCGCACGCGGTCCTCGTCGAGCAGGCCGCCGCGGCCGCGGCGGGCGTGGGCGGTGTGGCCTTCCTCCGGCCGGGCCTGGCCGACCGGCTGCGCTCCGTCAGGCACCGGGCCGCGAACGGCACCGGCGGCGCGCCCGCCCCCACCCCGGCGCCCGCCGGGGTGCGGATGACCCGGCCGGACGCCGACGGCCCCTGGCACGTGGAGATCCACGTGGTCGCGCTCCGGCGGGCCAGGACCGTGGACGTGGCCCGCGCCGTGCGGGTCGCCGTGGCACGCCGGCTGGAGGCCCTGGCGCCCTCGCAGCCCGCGCCGCGGATCACCGTGACGGTCACGGGTCTCGTCTGAGCACCGGGACAGGCACGCGGACCGTCAGCCCGGCAGGCTCATCAGGGCGACCGGGGCGGAGGTGGGGTGCGTGGAGCCGCCGGCGGGTTCGACGGTGACGCCCATGCCCGACGCCCCGTCGACCGCGCCCCGCATCAGGACCGCCTGGTCGCTGCGGCCGGGGTCCATCAGGCCGGCCGAGCGCATGGTGCCCTGCTCGTCGAACCACAGCTGGTAGACCTTGCCGCCGGGCGGCCGGGCCATCCCGGAGACGGCGAAGACCGCCCTGTCGAGGCCGCGGGAGACGACGACGGTGCCGGTGGCGCCGCCGGCCAGCCCGGCGGCCCGCGTCCGCGCGTCCGGCGCGGACAGCACGGCGGCGATCTCGTCCGTCGTCCGTGCCGCCTGGCCGGCTCGCCCACGAGCGTCCTCGGCCCGCTGGTACTGCCACACGGTCGTGCCGCCCAGCGCCGTGGCCGCCGCGAGACAGGCGGCCAGCGCCCACCGGGACAGCGCCCGGGTGCGCGGTCCGGGCCGGGCGGAGAGCGCCTGGGCCGGCGGGCCGGGCGGCACCTGGCGGACGGTGGTGATCCGGCGCAGCACCTGTGCGCGCAGGGCGGCCGGGGGTGCCGTGGTGGCGGCGAGCCCCAGCCGGGCCGCGGTGGCGGACAGTTCGGCGGTCTCCTCGGCACAGGACTCGCAGCCCGGGAGGTGGCGCTCGAACGCCGCGGTCTCCTCGTCGGACAGCGCGTGCACGGCGTAGGCACCCGTCATCCGGTGCAGGTCGACGGTCGTCACGCGGTCACCCCCAGGCAGTCGCGCAGCCGGATGAGTCCGTCGCGCAGTCGGGTCTTCACGGTGCCGAGCGGTAGCGCCAGCGCTTCCGCCACCTGGCGGTAGGTCAGTCCTCGGTAGTAGGCGAGGGTGACGGCCTGGCTCTGGATCTCGGTCAGGGTGCGCAGACAGCGCCGTACCTGTTCCCGCTCCAGACGGGCCTCGACGTGCTCGGCCACCTCGTCGTACTCGGGCAGCCGGTCCAGCAGGGCGGCCTTGTGGTCCCGGGCGGCCGCGGCGTCCGCCGAGCGGATCCGGTCCACGGCGCGCCGGTGCGCCAGGGTGAGGATCCAGTTGATGGCCGTGCCGCGGTCGGAGCGGTAGCGGGGAGCGGTCCGCCACACCTCCACGAGCACTTCCTGCACGACCTCCTCCGACTGCGCGTGGTCGCGCAGGACGGCGCGCACGACGCCCAGCACCGAACCCACGACGGTGTCGTAGACCCGGGCGAACGCTTCCTCGTCGCCCAGCGCCACCCGGCCCACCAGCTCCTGGAGATCAGGCTCCGCCGATGGCTTTTCTCCGATATGCACTGCTTCTTTCACCGAGGGCCTCCGCGATCGGGACATGTCCGGGTGTAATCCGTTTCTGCGCAGGCCGCGGATTGGATGCGCCCGGGAGGTCCTCGCGTCACGGGACGGTCCTTGCGCCCGTCCGTCCGGGGCGCCCTGACGTTCGGCGAACCCTTCACCCCGCAGACCGCCCCGGCCCCGCCTCCTGACGCCCACCGAAAACCCGTGGCCCCGCCCCCGCCCCTCCCCCTACGCTCCCCCCATGCAGCGTGCGCGAGCCATCCCGTCGATCACGACGACGCCGGAGCAGGTCCCGGCGCGCTGACAGCTGACGCAGTCCGAAGCCCCGGGGCGAGTGCCCCGGGGCTTCGTCGTTCCCGTCGGCTCCTCGCCCCCCACCGCGAGGGAGAGCCCCGTGAACACCGTGAACCCCGTGCACGACCACCGCCGACTCGGCCGTGAGCTCGATCTGTTCGACACCGATCCGCTGATGGGCGCGGGGCTGCCGTACTGGCTGCCCGACGGAGCCGTCGTACGGCATGTCCTGGAGGAGTACGTCAGGGAGGCGGAGCGGGCCGCCGGGTACCGGCACGTGTACTCGCCCGTGCTCGGCAAGCGGGAGCTGTACGAGATCTCCGGGCACTGGGACCACTACAGCGAGGACATGTTCCCGCCGATGCGGCTGAGCGGCGGCGAGGAGGTCGTGCTGCGGCCCAGCCTGTGCCCGCATCACGCCCTCATCTACCGGTCCCGTTCCCACAGCTACCGAGAACTCCCGCTCCGCATCGCCGAGTTGGGCGGCATGTACCGCTCCGAACTCTCCGGCGTGCTCGGAGGCCTCACCCGCGTCCGCGCCATCCAGCTCAACGACGCCCACATCTTCTGCACCCTGGAACAGGCCGTGGAGGAGGCCCGCGCCGCCCTCGACCTCATCCGGCGCGCCTACGACGACCTCGGCATCCGGGCGAGCCGGTACCGTCTCTCCCTCCCGGCGGACGGCGGCAAGTACGTCCCCGACCCGGACCTCTGGCGCCGCGCCACCGCCCTTCTCGAAGAGGTCCTGGACGGCGTCGCGTACGAGTCCGCCGAGGGCGAGGCCGCCTTCTACGGCCCCAAGATCGACGTGCAGATCACCGACGCCGCCGGCCGCGAGTCCACCCTCTCCACCGTGCAGATCGACTTCCACCAGCCCGAACGCTTCGACCTCCACTACATCGGCCCCGACGGGGGAAAGCACCGCCCGGTGATGGTCCACCGCAGCGTCATCGGCAGCGTGGAACGGGCGGTCGCGCAGCTCGTCGAGGCGCACGGCGGCGCGTTCCCGGTGTGGCTGGCCCCCGTGCAGCTGGTGGTCCTGCCGGTCGCCGAGGCACAGGAGGAGCGCGCCCTGGACGTCGTACGGCAGGCTCTCGCGCGCGGTATCCGGGCCGAACTCGCCGCTCCGGGCGACGGCACCCTCGGCGCCCGCATCCGCGCCGCGCGCCTGGTGCCGTACCAGGCGGTGATCGGCGGGCGGGAGGCCGACGCCGGCGGTGCGGCCGTACGGCTGCGGGACGGACGCAGGCCGGGAGCCGTGCCGGTCGCTGAACTGCTGGACCGGATCGGAGCCCGGGACGCAGACCGCGGGGCCGAACTCTGGGCGGCTGCGTAAGGTCGGTCCCGTACGCCAGTGACGAAAGGATCCCCGCCGTGACCGGTCAGCCCATCCCGGTGATCATCGACTGCGACACCGGTGTCGACGACGCCCTGGCCCTGCTGTTCGCCGTACGGCATCCAGGCATCGACCTGCGCGCGGTCACCTGTGTCGCCGGGAACACCGACGTCGACGGCGTCGTCCGCAACACGCTGACCGTGCTGGAGCAGGCCGGGGCCGGGGACATCCCGGTCGCCCGGGGTGCCGCACGGCCGCTGATCGAGCCCGTGCGCACCGCGCAGCACGTGCACGGCCTCGACGGCATGGGCGACCTCGGGCTGCCCGCGCCGACCCGGGTGGCGCTGGACATGGACGCAGTGACGCTGCTCAGGCGGGAGATCCTGGCCTCGCCCACCCCCGTGACGCTCGTCCCGACCGCGCCGCTCACCAACATCGCGCTGCTGCTGCGCACCCACCCCGAGGTGGTGCGCAACATCGAGCGGATCGTCTTCATGGGGGGCGCCGTGGCGACCGGGAACGCCACACCGGTAGCGGAGTTCAACGTCTGGCACGACCCGGAGGCGGCCGCCGTGCTGCTCACCGCCGGGGTGCCGATCACCATGTACGGCCTGGACGTCTTCCAGCAGGTCCTGGTGCCGGCCGCCGACGTGGAGCGGCTGCGCGCGAGTCCGGAACCGTCCCTGCGCATGGCCGGCGAACTCCTCGCCCACCGCGACCCCGCCACCTCCGGCGACCCCACCCCCACGGGCGGTCTCGGTGACGCGGGCGCGGTGTGCGCGGTCGTCGACCCGGACGGACTGACCACCGAACTGCTGCCGGTGGAGGTGAGCCTGGCCCCGGGCCCGACGCGCGGCCAGACCGTCGTCGACCGCCGTCCCCGCCCCGGCGAGTCCGAGATCCACGAGGGCGAGCGGGAAGTGACCCTCGTGGACGTGGGGTTGGCGGTGGACGTGGAGCGTTACGTGAAGCTGTGGCTGACGGCGGTGGAAGGGGTCTAGCCGGGCGTCGGGCGGGCGGTGGGCCCGTCGGGGCGAAGGCCGGTCAGGAACCGCTGACGCCCCACCGCTGCTCGACCTTCGCGAGTCGCCAGTAGGCGATCGCCGCCGCCCACACCACCACGAACAGGCCGACGATGACGTAGCCGACGTTGTCGAGGTCGATGTCGGCGATCCAGGTGGTGAGGGCGTCGGTGAGGTCGAACTTGTCGTGCAGGACACCGACGAGCTCGATCGTGCCGATGAAGAAGGCGACCGCGATGGACAGCCCGGTGATGGCGAGGTTGTAGAAGACCTTGCGGACGGGGTTGGAGAAGGCCCACTGGTAGGCGAAGTTCATGAACGTGCCGTCGAGGGTGTCGAACAGGCTCATGCCGGCGGCGAAGAGCAGCGGCAGACAGAGGATGGCGTACCAGGGCAGCCCGGCGGCCGCGCCGGACCCGGCCATCACCATCAGCGTGACCTCGGTGGCCGTGTCGAAGCCGAGCCCGAAGAGGAAGCCCAGCGGGTACATCTGCCCCGGCCGGGTGATGGACTTGGTGAGCCGCCCGAGGATCCGGTTCATGAAGCCCCTGGAATCCAGGTGCTGTTCCAGCTCCTTCTCGTCGTACGACCCCGCCCGCATCGACCGGAAGACCTTCAGGATGCCCAGCAGGGCGACCAGGTTGAGGGCGGCGATGAGATAGAGGAACGTGCCCGAGATCGTCGTACCGAGGAAGCCAAGGACCTGGTGGGTGCTCGACCCCTCGTTCATGACCTTGCCGGCGAGCTGGGTGCCGCCCGCGATGAGCGCGGCGAGCAGGACCACGACGCTGGAGTGCCCGAGCGCGAACCAGAACCCCACCGACACCGGCCGCTTGCCGTCGGCCATCAGCTTGCGGGTGGTGTTGTCGATCGCGGCGATGTGGTCCGCGTCGAAGGCGTGCCGCATGCCGAGGGTGTAGGCGGTGATGCCGAGTCCGATGCCGAAGGCCTTGTTGCCGACCTCGTAGTGCCCCGGCACGACCAGCAGGAACAGGATGCCGAAGGCGAGGACGTGCAGGGCGGCTATCGCGGCCATCAGACCGGCCGTCTTGACGGTGTCCTCGCGCCGCCAGCGGAAGGAGGCGGTGGCGGTCTCGGACACGGCAGGATCGGTCATACGGTGGTCACTCCAGCACCTCGTGGATGAACGCGTGAGCTGCCGTGGCCGGTCTCCTGGCTTACGGGTCGTACGTCTCCCTGCCCGCCTTCCCGGCCCGAGGGTGAGGGCCAGTGGCTGTCCCGCGAGGGACGTGGGAGGAAGACTCCCCGATCACAGTGGCGAGGGCCGCACCGGCATGGACCTTTGAGGGGTCGTCACCGGTTTCCCGAGCACCACGGCCCGCCCACCGTAGGCGGGGGCGGGGTCTCCTGCATAGCTGCACACCTGCGCAGGTATGGAAGATCACACAGCGCGGCCTGCGAGGATGTGCCGCATGCACCTCGTCCCGGCCGACCGAGCCGACCGCCGCACCATCGACGGGCACCGGGTGTGCGACGCCATCGCCGCGATCGGCGACCCGGGACACGTCCGCACCTGGTCCGACCGCTTCGCCCTCCTCGCCGACCCGAACCGCCTCTCGCTGCTCCTGGCCCTGCACCGCACCGGCCCGCTGGCCGTCTCCGACCTCGCGATCGCGACCGGCATGAACGACCCGGCCGTGTCCCAGGCGCTGCGGCTGCTGCGGGCGGCGGGGGTGGTCGCGGGGGAGAAGGAGGGGCGCGTGGTGCGGTATTCGGTGGTGGACGCGGAGGTGCGGGGGCTGTTGCAGCAGGTGTCCTGAGGCGGCGGTCCCCGGTGCGGTGGCAGACCTGCCGTGGTCCGGCCGCCGGTCGGTCGCCCACGGCGTAACCCATACGGCCCGGAACGCTGGTGACCTCCGGGAACCCGGTGATCACTTGAAGCATGACCCCGCCCCGCGCCGCCCGCGCCGCCACCCTCGCCCTCGCCCTGTCCGGGCTCCTCGCCGCCACGGCCTGCTCCGCGCTCTCCACGCCGCCCACCGCGCCCAAGCCGCCGATCACCCCGCCCAGCAGCGCGCCGCCCCGGTCCCCGAAGGCGTCTGCCGCCGCGTCCTCGGTCCTCACCGAGGCCATGGCGCAGGCCGCGCTCGTCACCGACGCGGACCTGGGTGAGCCCTGGACGCCGAGCCAGGGGGTGGCCACCTGGCACGACGGGGTGCTGAAGGCGAAGGCGGACCGGCGGGCGTGTCAGCGGCTGCTCGACGCGCTGTACGCGGACGAGGTGTTCGGGGCCGACGCGCAGGCCCGAGCGGTCGTCGGGATGGACGACGTGTGGAACGAGGCGCAGATGCGGTACCAGGTGCTCGCGCGTACGCCGGCGGAGATCGACAAGACCCTGTCCTGGCTCAAGGGCCTTCCCCGCACGTGCGCGCGGTTCGCGGCCACCACGGCCTCGGGCGCCGTCCTCGGTGTGCAGGTCGCCGAGCTGCCGTTGCCGGAGGCGGGGGACGCGCGGCAGGGGCTGCGGGTGCTGCTGACCGGGCAGTCGCGGGACGGCGAGCCGACGACGCTCACGCTGGACGTCGCCGCGCTCCGCGTGGGGGAGGACGCGATCAGCGTGACCAACGGCGGCTTCGGCGACGTGCAGACGGAGGCCACGCAGACGGCCGTACAGCTGGGTGCCGAGCGGCTGAAGGAGGTGCGCAGGCAGGGACGGGTGCAGGTGTGAGCTGTCCGTCCCGGTCGACCGCTCCGGCCCGGCCCCCTCATGCACCCTTCACAGACCGCACACTCATTCATTACGGTCGTCGGTGACGGTCAGGGAGCGGCCGCTCGGCGTCACACCGTGCCGGAGCCGCCCGCGCGCTCCCGCCCGTCCGCCCTCCCCCACCACCCCGAGCCGAGCCGTGCCGTGCTCTTCGTCCCTGTCCCGCGACGCCGACCGGGGCGCCTCCCGCCGTCCCGAGCGGGCCGGGGACCTTCCAGGAGGGCCGCGAGACGAGGCGCGCGGCCCCACCGGGGCGGTCGCCGTCCACCGAGGACGACGGCCGCCCCGGCACCCGGTTCAGCGCTTCTCGTACGGATCCGCCAGAGCTGTCACAGAGGGGGCTGTGCGGGTGCGGGTCCGAGCGTGGTGGTGCCGGGGGCCGTACGGTGTCCCAGGCCCGTCCGGTACGCGTCCAGCGCAGCCTCGACCCGTCCCGTACGGCGCAGCAGATCCCCGAGCAGCCGGCACAGGTCGGCCAGGTCACCGGCGGCGCCGGCCCGCTCCAGGAGGCTCAGGGCGCGGACGTAGTGCTCCTCGGCGGCCTCGGTGTCCCGGGCGTCCTCGGCGATGATCCCGAGGAGGCGGTGGGCGGCGGCGGAGTGCAGGGCGCCGCGCTCGGAGCTGAGGTCGCTGAGCACGTCGTGGAGCAGGGCGGCGGCCTCCTCGGACTTGCCGCGCCGGTGCAGTACGTCGGCGAGCTCGACGGCGGCCTGGCTGGAGTAGAGGGCGGCCCGCTTGGCGGAGAGCATGGCGAGGGCCTGCCGCAACTCGGCCTCGGCGCGCTCCAGTTCGCCGTTCTGGGCGTAGACGTATCCGCGCATCCAGTGGCAGTTGGCGAGTTCGGTACGGAGCTGGAGCTGCCGGTACAGTTCGGCGGCCTTGGCGAGGGAGGCGTCGGCCTCGGCGAGGCGGCCCTCGGCGAGCAGGGTGCGGGCCACGGAGCGGTGCATGCGGGCGACGAGGGCCGGGTCGCCGGACTGCGGGGCGAGCGCGAGGGCGAGTTCGGCGGCCTGGGCGGCGCGTGCGTGGGCGCCCATGTCCATGTAGGGGCCGATGACGCTCGCGTAGAGGAGGAGCAGGGCGTCCGGGTCGTGCAGGCCACCTCGGTTGAGCTCGTCGATGGTGGATTCCAACAGGTAGACCGAGTAGCGCAGTTCACCGGTGAGGTAGTGGGACAGGGCGCGTCCTCGCAGGGCGGGAACCCGGGCCGGCAGGGGCACGTCGTCGCCGAGGGCCTGCTCCGCTCGCTCGAAGTACTGCCGCGCGGCGCCGAGTTCGCCCGTCTCCACGGCGCACTCCCCGAGCCCGAGCAGGGCGGCGGCCCGCACCTCGGCGAGGTCGAGCGCGTCGGCCTCGTCGAGCAGCCGGGCGTACTGGGTGGCGGACTCCTCGGCCTCCCCGGTGGCGAGGGTGCGCTGGGCCTCGGTGAGGCGGAGCCGCAGATCGGTGACGAGCCGGGCCGGACGGCCGGTGGCCAGCTCCTCGAAGCCGACACCGAGGCGGTCGGCGAGGTGCCGGAGCGCGTCGTCGGAGGGCCGCACCCGCCCGGACTCCAGGGTGGAGATGTAGGCCGGCGTGTAGGCCGGTTCGGCCAGCTGCTTCTGGGTCAGCCCGCGTTCGACCCGCAGCTGCTGCACCCGTCGCCCGATGATGCCCGGGTCGTCCCGCTCCGACATGGCCAACTCCCCAAGCCCCTCTTGCCGTTCGGCTCGCGCAGCCCCTAGGTTAAACGGCGTATTAACCCTGCTTAATACACCGTCACCGCCATGGGTACTCACCGCCACCGCTGCGAGGTCGCCGTGCTCGAACGCACCAGCACCACCGCACGCTACGCCAGAGGGGTCGCCGCCGCGGTCGTGGCTGTGGCCACACTGGTCCTCGCGGCGAACGCGGGACCCGCGAGGGCGTCCGAGCCGCGCCCCGCCGAGCAGGCCGCGCAGACCCGGCACCAGGCCGGGCCGCCCACCGCGGACTGAGCGCCCGGGGAACGACGGCTGTCAGAGCTGGAACTCCGCGGGCGCGAGACCCAGAGCCCCGCAGGCCTCCCTCAGGACCGCCTGCTCCGCCTGGGAGAAGTGGCCGTCGGCACCGGCGATGACGATGCCGGTCTGGATCACCGCGCGGGCCTCGGTGGGCTTCTTCGCGGCCTTGGCGATCTCCTGGAGCGCCTCGGCCTTGCCCTGCGGGAAGTTGCGGGTCAGCTGGTCCACGTGCTTGTGGAAGCGCTGGCGCAGCTGCTCCGGCGGGAAGTTCTGCAACACCTCGTTGCCGAGGATCAGCGACTCCATCTGCTGCATCTCGGCCGCGTCCACCTGGCCGTCGGCTGCCGCGACCAGGGCGCACATCGCCATGCTGGCGTCCCGGTAGGCGCCGCTCTTCAACTCGGCCTTGAGCGAGCCGAGCTGGGTCTTCAGCACGCCGACGAGCTGGGACCGCGAACCGCCGCGCGAGGCGCCCTGTCCGTGCCCACCGGTCGCCGTGCCGTGCCCACCGGTCGTGCCGCGCCCGCCCTGCGCCTGCTGCTGCAGGTTCTTGGCCTGGTCCTTGAGCCGGTCGAACAGTGCCATTGACGTCACCTCGGTAATCGTCTGAGTGATCTCACCCCGTCAACGGACCGACCCGGGTAAAGGTTCCACCAAGCGTCCCCGGGGACCGCACCCCCTGCGGACGGGGTCCCCGGCGCCTACGCTGCCCGCATGACGTCTTCCGCCGCCCGCACCGCGCTGGACCTCACCGCCGGTCTCCCGGTCCCCGACCTGGAGGACTTCTACCGGGACCTGCACCGCCACCCCGAGCTGTCGTTCCAGGAGCACCGCACCGCGGCCCGGCTCGCCGAGCGGCTGAAGGCGGCCGGTTTCGAGACCGCCGAGGGCATCGGCCGCACCGGCGTCGCGGGCCTCCTGCGCAACGGCGACGGCCCGACCGTCCTGCTGCGCGCCGACATGGACGCGCTGCCGGTGGAGGAGCTGACCGGGCTGCCGTACGCCTCGCGGACGCCCGGGGTGATGCACGCCTGCGGGCACGACCTGCATGTGACCTGGCTGGCGGGGGCGGCGAAGGCGCTCGCGGACGGGCGGGACGCCTGGTCCGGGACGCTGCTCCTGGTGGGCCAGCCCGCCGAGGAGGCCGGGGGCGGGGCGGCCGCGATGGTCGCCGACGGCCTCTACGACCGTTTCCCGCGCCCGGACGTCCTGCTCGGCCAGCACGTGGTGCCGGGCCCGGCGGGCCTGTACCCGCACGTGCCGGGCCTGATCATGTCGGCGACGACGGACGTGGAGATCGTGGTGCACGGCCGGGGCGGCCACGGCTCGCGCCCGGAGACGACGGTCGACCCGGTCGTCACGGCCGCCTACATCGTCACGCGGCTCCAGACGATCGTCAGCCGGGAGATCAAGCCCCGCGAGTCGGCCGTCCTGACCGTCGGCCGGATCGAGGCGGGCACGGCCCCGAACATCATCCCCGCCACCGCCCGCATCTCCCTCAACCTGCGCACCCAGTCCGAGGCGGTCCGGGACCGGATGCTCGCCGCGATCCGCCGGATCGCCGAGGGCGAGTGCCACGCGGCGGGCTGCCCGCGCGAGCCCGAGGTGACCCTCGGCGGTTCGTTCCCGGCCACGGTCAACGACCCGGAGACCGACCAGCGGATCGCCGCCGTGCACCGCGAGGTGTTCGGCACCGACACCGTCTTCGACTCCGGCCCGGCGATGGCCAGTGAGGACTTCTCCAAGCTCGCGCTCGGCGAACTCCCGTACTCCTACTGGTTCGTGACCTCCACGCCGGCCGACACCTGGGACGCGGCGCCGGGCGCGGACCTGATGGAGAAGTTCGACGCCGTCCCCAGCAACCACAGCCCGCACTTCGCGCCGGACCTGTCGACGGTGGTGCCGGGCGTGCGGACGCTGGTGTCGGGCGCGCTCGCGATGCTCGGCTAGAACGGCGTGGCCTGCAGCTCCCGCAGCTGCTTGCGCACGTTCTCCAGGGCGCCGGGGCGCCGGCCCGGGACCCGGGCGCGCAACTGGGCGAGCAGGGTGCCCAGTTCCTGGGCCCGGGACTTGTCGCGTACCTGGCCCCACTGGTGGTGGGCCCGGTCGACGGCCTTCTCCACGCCCGGCGAGTCCGGGGCCTGTCCGGCGGCCAGCCGGGTCTCGGCCACCGTCAGCCAGATCCGGCAGCTGCGCGCCGAGTCCCTGGCGAACATGGCGAGGTCCGCCCGGACTTCGGACCAGTGCAGGGCCTGTTCGGAGGCGGGACCGTGGGCCCGGACGGCGGCCTGCTCGTGCGCCACGGCGAGCGCGTCGGCCTCCTGGTGGCGGCCGGCCTGCACGGCGGCGGTGACCTGGACGTGCGGGTCCGGGGGCGGGGGAGGAGCGACGACCGCAGGCTGCGGGGCCCGTTCCGCGCCCACCGGGCCCTGCGGCACCTGCGGACGGGGCCGTTCGGTCCGGTACGAGGGCCTGGGGGCGAAGCCACCGGGCGCGGCCACCGGCATCGGCGGCACGGTCAGCACCACGTCCCCGTACGCCTCGGGACCCAGCCTGGTGAACGCCTGCTGATGCAGCTGCTCGACGGGCGGACGCCACCCGCTGCGCAGAATCGTCGCGATCGTCTTCATGTACGCCGGCGCGGCCACCGTACGCCGGGACGGCGGGGGCGCGATCCGCCCGAACACGGCGTTGTTGCGGCCGGAGTCGAGCGCGTGCGTCCGCAGCCACCCCCACGCGTCGGCGTCGGCGTGCAGGTCGACGAGGAGCGTCGTCGACCCCGGGGAGCGCAGCCGGAACTCCTCGCGGATCCACTGCCAGGGCAGCGCGGTGTAGCGCACGGTGGCCGGTGTGGTGCGGGCCAGCGCGAGGTGGGGCAGGTGCTGGCGGCGGTCCAGGGCGAGTTGTCCGGTGACGAACACGGTGAGCGGGCCCGGCGTGGCCGCGACCGCTCGCAGCCGGGTCAGGACGGCCTGGGGTTCCAGGGGGTCGGCGAGCTCGACGACGTTGGCGGTGTCGGTGCCGGAGAGCACGGCCGGCGGCACGGCCGCGAGGACGGGAAGCACGGACGCCGCGTCCACCAGACGGCTCTTGCCCACCGGTGAGGCGGCGAGCAGCAGCACGGTTCCGGGCATCGGTCCCTCCCCATCCCCCTCGATCACTTACGGCAGAACGGTATCCGCTGCGGCCGCGAAGGGGGGTTCTCAGGAGGGCCGGCGTCCCTTTCCTGCCCGCTCGTCGGCTCTGCGCACCGCGAAGACGGTGGTGTCGTCGAGCAGGTGTCCGCCGCAGTGCCCGAGGGTGCCGTCGCGGACGAGGGCCACCAGGCGGCGGGGTTCGACGGCCCGCGGGTCGCCGGCGAGGGCGTAGAACTCCCCGGCGGGGTCCCGGGCCTCGGTGACGCCGTCGCTGGTCAGCAGGACGGTCTCGCCGGGGCCCAGGGGGACGCGGTGGACGGGCGGCGGCCCGTCGGCGGACAGCGCGCCGAGGCCCAGTGGGAGGCCGCCGGCGGCGAGCAGCGGCCGTACCCCCGACGGGCCGACCACCAGCGGCGGTTCGTGGCCGAAGACCATCGCCTCCACCACGCCGGTGTCGGCCTCGGGGAAGCCGAGCAGGACGGCGGTGGCGAAGCGGTCGCCGTCGTCGCGGCCGAGCGCGGTGACATGCCCGCCGTGCCGGCGCACCCGGATCTCCAGCCGTTCGGCGACCGTCGCGAGTGCCGGTTCGTGGTACGCCGCCTCACGGAACGTGCCGAGCAGCGCGGCCGCCTCCTCGACCGCGCCCAGCCCCTTGCCCTGGACGTCGCCGACGAGCACGCGGGTGCCGTGCGGGCCGGGCTGGATGTCGTAGAAGTCGCCGCCGACGCGGGCCTCGCTGTCGGCGGCGAGATACACCTCCGCGTGCTCCAGGCCGCCCCACACGGGCGGCAGCGGGCGCAGCACCGTGCGGCGGGTGGTGTCGGCGACGCCCCGCATGTGCAGCATGCTGCGTTCGCCGCGCAGCCGCACCGCGCAGGCCAGGACGGCGAGGATGAAGTCGGGCAGGCCGGACTGGTACTGGTGCGGCCAGGAGCTGTCGGCGGCGACGTAGGTGACCAGGGCGAGGGCGGCGAAGACGGCCGTTCCGGCGACTCCGCAGGTCGCGGCCGCGATGCCGGGGACCAGGACGACCCAGGAGATCATCCGGAGCTCGGCGGCCGTGTTGTAGTCGATCGCGGTGATCGCGACGAGCAGCAGGAGGGGCGGCAGCCAGGCGACACCGCGGCCGCGGACGCGCAGCACCTGCCCCCGGCCGACACCGCTCATGGAGTCAGCGAAACACGGGGCGCTTCAGGCCGCCATCCGACTTGCCAGCGGCCCCGCGCAGGTGTGCTCTGGTAGTCGGGGGCGTATCGGGGTGGAGAGAGAGGAGTGCTCTCATGGCTCATGCGGCACCCGCGGGCGGGTTCGCCCGGACACCCGATGTCTTCAGCGCCAAGGTGCACCTGGCCGCCAGGTACGGCATCCCGGTCGTGCTCGGGCTTGTCTACGGCTACTGGGCGGCCGCGAACCGCCGTGACGGCGGCCCGATCACCGGCTGGAACGTGCTGTTCGGCTGTGTCACGGCGCTCGCGTTCATCGTGCTGTGCGTCGCCGTGGCGACGTTCGCCCCGCTGCTGAAGCGGGAACTGCACTCGGCCGTGAAGTCCGGCTTCGCCGGGGCGGCCGTCGGGTTTCTGTACAGCCAGACGGGCGAGAGCGTGCTGCGCTCGACGGCCCTGGGCCTCGCGGTCGCGGCGGGCGTCTTCCTGGTGTTCTTCTACCGCTACTACACGCATGAGGACGGCGAGGGGAACCGGATCCGCTAGCGGACGTGCGTGGACCCCGGTCAGTGACTGACCGGGGTCCACGGCTTCCCTCATCCCACGCTCCAGCTCCAGGTTCCGGAGAAGCTCCAGGAGACGGAGCCGGAGGCCGCCCACGAGTCGGAACCGGAGTCCCAGCTCGGGTCGTTCATGTCGGCGTTGTCCCAACCGCCGTTTCTCCACTGCGGGCAGGGGTCCGCGCACGTCGGCACGGACCGCCGGCCGGTGTCGACGAACTCGGCGCTGACCCAGCCCCGGGCACCGGTGAACCAGTACCAGTACGGGTTGCCGTTGACGCTCTGTCCGCGGACCTTGCACTCGATCCGGTCCTGGCTGCCCGGCACGAGCCGGTCGACGACGGCGGAGTGCGTGGTGGGCGCCGCCCGCACGTTGAGCGCGGTGCGCGAGACGATGGTGCCCCGGACCGGACCGTCGCCATGGCCTTCGGCGTAGGCGGGCGGGGCCGCCGCCGCGAAGGTGCCCGTCGCCGTGACGGCGAGGGTCGCGCCGGTGAACAGGGCCACGGCCAGGGTCCGCAGGGCCGGAGTGGTGCGCATGATCGGCCTCCTTCTCCCCACCACCATGAGACACCCGTTCGGGTGAACCCTCCACCGGAGGGAGCAATCCCCGGCTCCCCCGCTCGCGCGTCCGGCCGCCACCGTTTTGCCTGGAAGGGTGACCTCCCGTGTCCGCGGCGCCCTGTCGGCCGCCCTGATCGCCCTGGCCTGTCTGCTCGTGCCCTTCGGCGCGTTGGCGGCCTGGGCGGCGTACGGCCTCACCGACACGGGCCGGTACGTCACGGCGATGGCACCGCTGGCCGCCGACCCCGCCGTACGGGACGGTGTCGCGGACGCGGTGGCGGGTGAAGTCGGGGAACCGGTACGGCCCTTCGTCCGCTCCCTCACCCGGACCCCGGCCTTCGGCACCGCGTGGGACGAGGGCAACAGGGCGGTCCACCAGGCCGTGTTGCGGGCGCTCAGGGAGGGCGGCCATCACGAGGTGACCGTCGACATCGCCCCGATCGCCGCCCGGGTGGAGCACCGGGCCGTCCTGCCCCGCACCGAGGTCGCCGTGCTCCCGGCCTCCGCACTGGACCGCCTCCGGAAGGGGTACGACGTGCTCGAAGTCGCCGGTTTCTGGCTGCCCGTCACGGCCGCCGTCCTCGCCGCCGCCGGCATCGCGGTCGCCGCCTGCCGCCGCCGCGCCGTCACCGCGACCGCCCTCGGCACCGCGCTCGGCGGCGCGCTGCTGGGCCTCGCCGTCGCCGTGGGCCGCCGTCTCACCCTGACCGACCTGCCCGACCCGGTGCGCCGCCCGGCCGCGGGCGCCGTCTACGACGCCCTGACGGGCACCCTGCGCACGGTCTCCTGGCTCCTGGTGGCCGTCGGTCTGGCGGTGGCCCTGACCTGCTGGCTCACCGGTCGGTACGGCTTGCCGCGAGGCCGGCGAGGGTCCGCAGGGCCCGTTCCAGATCCGGCACAGCAGCCGACGCGAGCCCGAGCCTGACCGCGTCCGGGGTGCGGTTCGGGTCGACGGCGAACAAGGGACCGGGCGTCAGGGCGATGCCGAGGGCCGCGGCGGCGGCCGTGAAGGTGTCCGCCCGCCAGGGGACCGGGAGTTCCCACCAGGCGTAGTACGCGCGCGGATCGGACCGTACCGCGAACCCGTGCAGGCACTCGGCCAGCACCCGCTGCCGGTGTGCCGCATCGGCCCGTTTCGCCTCGACCAGCCGCGCCACGGTCCCGTCCGCCGTCCACCGCACGCCCGCCTCCAGCGCGAACCGCCCCGCACCCCACCCACCGGAACGGACGGCGTGTGCCGCCGCGTCGACTTGCTTCTCCGGTACGACGAGAAAGCCGACGGTGAGCCCGGGCGCGACCCGCTTGGACAGTCCGTCGACGACATGGGTGAGGGCGGGGGCGTGCGCAGCGAAGGGGTCGTCGGCCGCCGCCAGGAACGACCAGATCCGGTCCTCCACGACAGGGAGGTCCAAGTCGTTCACGGTGGCGGCGAGTTGGCGCCTGCGTGCGGCACTCATGGTGACCGACGTCGGATTGTGCAGGGTCGGCTGCACATAGAGGGCCGACAGGGGAGCCGTGCGGTGGGCGGCGGCCACCGACTCGGGGCGCAGGCCGTCCTCGTCCGTGGCCAGCGGCACCAGGGTGATGCCGAGCCGGGCCGCGATCTCCTTGACCACGGGATACGTCAGCTCCTCGACGCCGACCCGGCCGCCCGGCCGCACCAGGCAGGCGAGGGCGGCGGCGACGGACTGGCGGGCGTTGCCCGTGAAGAGGATCCGGGACGGGTCGGGGCGCCAGCCGGGGGTGGTGAGGAGGGCGGCGACGGCCTCACGGGCGGCCGGGGTTCCGGTGGCGGCGGCCGGGCGGAGCGCCTCGGTCAGCACGTCGGGGCGCAGCAGGGGAGCGAGGGCGTCGGCGAGCAGCTCGAACTGGCCCTGCGCGGAGGGGTAGTTGAGCTCCAGGTTGACGGGGGTGCCCACGTCCTCGACGAGGCCCCGGGCGGGCCGCCCGGGCGCGGTGGCCTTCACGAAGGTGCCGCGTCCGACCTCCCCGACGACCAGTCCCCGCCGTACGAGTTCGCCGTAGGCCCGCTCCGCCGTCGACGCGGCGATCCCGTGCCGGCGGGCGAACTTGCGCTGCGGGGGCAGGCGTTCGCCCGGGCGCAGGCGTCCGGTGGTGATGTCGGTGGCTATGCGATCGGCGATGCGCCGGTAGTCGTGCACGAGGACCCCCTGTCATTGCACTGAGGGCAAAGATTTTATTGCACCGAGAAGTTCGGCGAACCTAGGGTCGGCGGCATGACGGCGATCCCCCTGGTACTGGTGCACGGCCACCCCTTCGACCACACGATGTGGCGCCCGCAGACCGAGGCGTTCGCCGCCTCCCGCCGCGTGGTCGCCCCGGACCTGCGCGGTTACGGCGCCTCGGTACCGGACGCCGAGGTCGACCGCTTCGAGCGGTTCGCGCAGGACATCGAGGCCCTGCTGGACGAACTCGACGTGCGGGCCTGCGTACTGGCGGGCCTGTCCATGGGCGGCCAGATCGCCATGGACTGCTACCGGCGCTTCCCCGGGCGGATCCGGGGCCTCGTCCTCGCCGACACCTTCCCGGCCGCGGAGACCCCCGAGGGCGTGCGGGTCCGGCACGCCATGGCGGACCGGCTGGAGCGCGAGGGGATGCGCGGGTACGCCGACGAGGTGCTGGAGAAGATGGTCGCCCCGTACGCCTCCCCCGAGGTCAAGGCGCACGTCCACGGCATGATGACGGCCACCCGTCCCGTGTCCGCGGCGGCCGCCCTGCGCGCCCGCGCCGCCCGCCCCGACTACCGCGACCTGCTCACCCGGGTCACGGTCCCGGCGCTGGTCCTGGTGGGCGCCGACGACACCTACACGCCGGTTGCCGACGCCGAGGCCATGCACGCGGCGCTCCCGCAGTCGCGGCTGCACGTCTTCGAGGGGGCGGCGCACCTGCCGAACCTGGAACGGGCCGAGGAGTTCAACTCCGTGCTCGGGGAGTTCCTGGCGCGGGTCGACGCCCGCTCGTAGGCTCGGGACGGTGACCCGCCGAAGACTCGGTACCTGGACCGCCGCCCTGCTCTTCGCCACCGTGAGCGTGGTCCTGGGGTGCCGGCTCGCCGACACGGACGGCGTCACCCCCGTCCCCCAGCTCCTCGCCTTCCTCCCCTGGCTGCTCGCGCCCGCCGGAGCGGGCCTGGCCCTCGCGCTGCTGACCCGCTGGTGGCCCGGGACGGTCTGGGCGGTCGTGATCCTCGCACTGCTGGCGTGGTTCATCGCCCCGTACGGGCGCGGCGGCGAGCCGGACGGCCGGGTGCTCGCCTCCTTGCGCGTCATGACCTCGAACGTCGAGTTCGGCCGGGCCACCGACGCCCTCGTCACCGCCGTCCGCGCGGAGAGGCCGGACCTCGTGTTCGTGGAGGAGTGCGAGTACGGCTGCTCGGACACCCTGCGCCGGACGCTGTCCGAGGACTATCCGTACCGGCGGTCCGTGGAGGGCGCCGGCTCGACGGGGTCCGTCGTCCTCAGCCGCTTCCCCCTGAGGCCCGCCGCCGGGATCCGGGGCACCATGGGCATGCCCGGCGCGGTCGCCGACGTGCGCGGTCACGCCGTACGGCTGCAGCTGGCGCATCCGATGCCTCCGCTGCCGGGACAACTCGACGTGTGGCGGCGGGAGTTGGGGGAGGTGCGGGACTTCGCCGCGGGCACCGCGGCCCCGACCGTCCTGGCCGGCGACTTCAACGCCTCCCAGGACCACGCGGCCTTCCGCGCGATCCTCGACACCGGACTGCGCGACGCGGCCCGCCTCGCGGGATCCGGCCGCACCCCGACCTGGCCGGCCCGCACCGCCCCGGCGATCGGCGCGCAGATCGACCACGTGCTGGTGTCGGCGGAGTTCTCCGCCGGCAGGGCCCGCTTCCTGGACCTGGCGGACACCGACCACCGTGCCCTGCTGGTGGACATCACTCTGCACGGGAGCGCGTGAGCCGGCTGTTCATAATGTCCCCATGTCCCGCATCGGCCTCACCCCGCCCGACTGGCTGGTCCGGAACCTCCAACCGCAACCGTCACCCGTCAACCGGCCCGCCATGGCCCGCGCGGCCATCGCGATGGCCATCCCCCTGGCGACCGGCCTCGCGGTCGACCAGGCCGCCTACGGCGCCCTCGCCTCCATGGGCGCCCTGTCCGGGGTCATCGGCGACACCGCGGACGCCTACCGGATGCGGATCCTCAACATCGCGATCCCCCAGCTGTTCGGTGCGGTCGGCGTCACCCTCGGTTCACTGGTGTACGGCCAGGGATGGCTCGCCGTCTGGGTGGTCACCGGCGTCGCCCTCGTCTCCGGGATGATCTCGACGATCGGCGCGGTCGCCTCGGTCTCGGGACTGCTCCTGCTGCTGAACTCCGTGGTCGGCGCGGGCCTAGCGATGCCGGGCCCCTGGTGGCTCGCCCCGCTGCTGATGACCGGCGGCGGCCTGCTCGTCCTGCTGCTGGCCCTGCTCGCCTGGCCGCTCAGGTCCGGGGTGCCGGAGCGGGCGGCGGTCGCGGGCACCTACCGGGCGGTGGCCGGCCTGATGGCCGCCTGCGGCCGCGAGGAGTACGACGAGGCACGGCACGCCGTCACCCAGTCCCTGAACCAGTCCTACGACCTGGTCCTCGCCCGGCGCGCCCGCCACCACGGCCGCAGCCCCGAACTGACCCGGCTGCTGGCCCAGTTGAACGCGATCACCCCAGTGGTGGAGGCGGCCCCGGCGGCCCACCTGTCCGGCAGGCCGCTGGCGCCGGAGATCCCGGCAGCGGTCCGCCATCTCGCCCAGGCGGTGGAGACGGGCTACACCGGACCGACCGGGCTGAGTCTGCCGGTCCCGGTCTCGGAGACCGCCCGCGCCGTCGACCACGCCCTGCGGCACGCGGCGGAGGTCGTCGCCGTACCGGACGTCGACCCCCGCGGCATCGACGACCGTCTGGGCCGCCCGGCCGCGCTCGGCGTCCGGGCCGCCGGCGCGGCGCGCAACGTGGTCCTGTCGGCGGCGTCCTGGCGGTACGGCCTGCGGCTGGCGTTGTGCATCGGGCTGGCCCAGGCCCTGGTCTCGATCGTCCCCGTGCCCCGCTCCTACTGGGTAGCCCTGACGATCACCTTCGTGCTGAAGCCGGACTTCGGTTCGGTGTTCTCGCGGGCCCTGCTGCGGGCACTGGGCACGGTGGCCGGACTCGTGGTCGCGGCGGCGGTGCTCTCCCAGGTGCCGCGCGGATGGTGGGACGTGGCAGCGATGCTGGTGCTGGCCCCGCTGATTCCGGCGCTCACCCCGCGGGGGTACGGCTACCAGACGGCCGCGATCACCCCGGTGATCCTGCTCCTGTCGGACGTCCTCAACCACCAGGGCACGGCCCTGCTGATGCCCCGCCTGCTGGACTCCCTGATGGGCTGCGCGATCGCCCTGGTCGCGGGCTATCTGCTGTGGCCGGAGAGCTGGCACACGCGGGTCGGCGACCGGCTGGCGGACGCGGTGGCGGACACGGCGGCCTATGTGGAGTCGGCCTTCCTCGACAGCACGGAACCCTCGGCCCGCGCCCGGATGCGCCGCCGCCTCTACCGCGACCTCTCGGTCATCCGTACCGAGTTCCAGCGCGCGTTGACGGAACCGCCGCCCACCGGACGCCGGGCCGCGGCCTGGTGGCCGCTGGTCGTCGCGGTGGAACGCATCGTGGACGCGACGACCGCGGCCCGCGTCCGCGTACGGCACGGAGCCCAGCCCCCGTCACCCGCCGAGGTGAGCCAGGTGGCCCTGCAGCTGAGCGAGTTGGCGGAGGGGCTGCGCGAGGCGGAGACCCTCTACGAGGTCCGCACCGACCTCACCGGGCCCGCGGGCAGTGTGCTGGAGCCGGTGCGCCAGGAGGTGGCGGCGGCGCGGGCGATCACCTCACCGCGCTGACCGACCGCATGCCGGTGCGGGCCGCCCTCTCGTGGTGGGCGGCCCGCACCGGGGTGGGGGGTGGCGGTCAGCGGTCGGACTTGTGCAGGGCCTTGTCCATGGCCGCGGCCAGGCCGTTGGCCCACAGCTGGTTGACCCGGCTGCGCTCGGCGGAGTTCGGGACGGAGTTGGTGCAGGACGTGCCGGGGCCGCCGCCCGACATCAGCTCGCTGCACGGACCGGAGTAGTGGTCGGGCAGACCGAGCACATGGCCGGTCTCATGGGCGGTGACACGGGTCGAGTCGTACTGCTGGTTCTGCCGGTAGTCCAGGAAGACGTAGCCGCTGCCGTGGCCGTCGGTCGAGGCGTACGAACCGCGCGAGTCGTTGCCCTCGCGGTAGGAGAAGTCGGCGCTCGCCGCCGACCCCGACTGGAGTCTGACGTTGGAGACCGCGCTGTTCCATATCTGGGCGCTGCGGCTTATCTGGGCGCTGAACGTCGGCGCCCGGGAGGCGTCGTAGACCACGGTGACGGCCGCGGCGCTGTCCGGGTTCGCGGCCCGCTTCTCGGCCACGGACGCGAGGACGGCCTGGAAGAAGGCCTCGCTGGTGTCCGTCGTCGTGGTCGCGGTGTAACCGGCCCGGGGTGCGGGGGCCGGGGCCGCGGTGGCGGGAACCGCCGTGACCAGAGCGGCCGTTGCCAGACCGAGGGCGGCCGCTGTCGCGGTGAGGGCACAGGTGTGCTTGCGCATCGAGGACTCCAGGGGTGGGGGTGAGTCGTCGATGTGAGTGTCGGTGCCTGTGCGGCGGCTGTGATGATGCCAACCGGTGATAGCGCGGCCCTACCACGGTGTGGGACACCCCTGGTGCAACCCCCGCCCCCGCCTTACGCTCCGATCGCATGGACCTTGAGGTGAGACACCTCCGCGCGGTGGTGGCCATAGCCGAGACCGGCAGCCTGCACCGGGCCGCCCGCCAGCTCGGCGTCGCCCAGCCGTCGCTGAGTACCCAGCTGCGCCGGATCGAACAGGCCCTGGGCGGCGCGCTGTTCGTGCGCGCGAGATCGGGCTGCCGCCCCACCCCGCTGGGCCGGCTGGTCCTCAGCCGCGCCCGCCCCCTGCTGGCCGAGATGCGCTCCCTGGTGGCCGACGCCCGCGCGGCGGCGACGGGCGGACCGCAGCTGCGGGTCGGCTCCACCGCGAGCCGGGCCCTGTCGGGCTGGCTGCGCCGGCTGCGCGCCCGCGGCCAGGACCCCACCCTCCACATGAACGTCTCCCCCAACGCCCTGCTGCGCATGGTCGCCGACGGCCAGCTCGACGTGGCGTTCGTGCACGAGGTGGAGGGCTGCCCGCTGCGCATCCCGCGGGAGCTGTGCGTGCGGGTGCTGGTGGAGCGCGAGCCGCAGTTCGTGTCCTTGCCCGCGGACCATCCGGCGACCGCGAAACCCGTGGTCACGCTGGCCGACCTGGCCCACGACCGCTGGATGATCGATCCCACGGTCGACGGCGAATGGGACGCCGTGCAGCGCATGTTCCGCGCGGCCGGCGTCAACCCCGCGGTCCTGCACGGCGATTACCACACGGCGGACGCCCTGGTGGCCACCGGCGAGGTCGTCACCGTCTGCCAGCCGACCCGGGTGCCCCGCCCCGACATGGCGGTACGACGCCTGCACGGCGACCCGCTCGGGGTACGACTCCTCCTCGCGGCCCGCACCGGGACGGACCTGGACGGGGTCCGTCCCGCGTTGGAGGAGGCGTACTGGGAGAGCGCGCGGCAGGCGCCCGCGTACCGGGAATGGCTGGAAGAGGACGGCCGCCGGGAGAGGCGACCGGCGGTTCCGGCCATTCCCTGAACGGGTCGTGCCGTCGCCGGGCTCAGACCCCGATGTCGTCGCCGTCCCTGCGCCACACGGCCACGACGGCCGGCCGCACGATCTTCCCGGGCCCGTCGGGCCAGGTGCTCGCCGGCTTCTCCACCGTCGCCCCGCTGATCTCCCCCGGGTGCTGCACGGCGACCAGCACGCGCCGGTCCTGCACCAGCGGACCACAGGTCTCGGCGCCGGTCGGCACGGTCAGGAACTGCTTGAGCTCGCCCCGCCGCTCGCCCCTGGTCGCGACACCGAACAGGCCGTCGTGGGAGCCGAGCTGATTGCCGTCCGTGGAGATCCACAGGTTCCCGTGCGGATCGAAGGCCACGTTGTCCGGGCAGGAGATCGGACTGACCTCGTCCTTCGGGAAGCCCGCGAAGTAGGTGGCCGGATCCTCCGGGTCCCCGGCGACGAGGAACAGCGTCCAGGCGAACGTCGTGCTGTCGGCCCGGTTCCAGCGCTCGGTGAGCTCCAGGATGTGCCCGTGCTTGTTGGCGTTGCGTGGGTTGGCCTCGTCGGCGGGGGCGTTGGCGCCGACCCCGCGGTTGGTGTTGTTCGTCAGGGCCACGTACACCTTGCCGGTGCGCGGGTTGGGCTCGATGTCCTCGGGGCGGTCCATCTTGGTCGCCCCGACCTTGTCGCCGGCGAGCCGCGTGAAGACGAACACCTCGTCGGCGCTCATGCCCTCGACGTGCGAGACGGCACCCCTCGCCGTGGCGGTGGCCAGCGGGATCCACTCCCCGCTGCCGTCGAACTCCCCGTCGGCGGGCAGCTTCCCGGTCCCGTCGATCTCGATGGCGGGGGAGTCACCGGTGAGGCGGGCGACGTACAGCGTCCCCTCGTCGAGCAGCGAGAGGTTGTGCTCCCGCACGGCCCGGCCGCTGCCGTGCTTCATCCGCTTGCTGCCGACGAACTTGTAGAAGTAGTCGAACCGCTCGTCGTCCCCGGAGTACACGACCGGCCGCCCGTCGTGCGTGAGCCGCACGGTCGCGCCCTCGTGCTTGAACCGGCCGAGCGCGGTGTGCTTGCGCGGCGCGGAGGAGGGGTCGTACGGGTCGAGCTCGACGACGTACCCGAAGCGGTGGACTTCGTTGGGCTCCTGGGCGACGTCGAACCGCTTGTCGAACCGCTCCCACTTGCGCTCGCTCGCGCCCGTCCCGATCCCGTACCGCTTGTCCGTCGCCCGGCTCGCGTTCGCGAAGTACTGGTTGAAGTTCTCCTCGCCGTGCAGGGTGGTGCCCCAGGGGGTCGTGCCGCCGGAGCAGTTGTTGAGCGTGCCGAGGACCGTGCGGCCGGTCGGGTCCGCGGAGGTCTTCAGCAGGGCGGACCCGGCGGCGGGACCGGTCAGCCGGAACTCGGTGGTGGCGGTGACGCGCCGGTTCAGGTGGTGCCGGGGTACGACGGTGAGCGCGCCGTTCTTCTTGTTCTCCTCCACGACGACGGCGGACAGCCCGTGCGCGGCCCAGGCGATCTCGACCTGCTCGCGGGTGGGGGCGGCGGCGTCGTAGCCGCGGAACATCAGGACCTCGTCGGTGTACTCGTGGTTGGCGACGAGCACCTGTCGGCCGCGCTCGCCGGGAAGCGGCAGCAGCGCGAGGAAGTCGTTGTTGTACCCGAACTGGCCGGCCTGGGCGGCGGCGGTCTGCTTCTCCGGGTCGAAGGCGGGGGCGCCGCGCAGGATGGGCTCGCCCCAGCGGACGACGACGTTCTGGGCGTATCCGGCCGGGACGGTCACGGTGTCGGCGGTGTTGGGCGCGACGGGGGTGAACCGGAGTCCACGGGCGGCCTTGCCCTGCGGCTTCCGCCCGGCCGGGGCCTGCGGGGCGGCCTGGGCCGAGGGAGCCTTGACGACGGTGCCCGCGGTGCCGGCCGCGGCGGCGACGGTCACGACCGCGGCGGCACGCATCACCGAACGGCGGCTGAGCGCGGTGGCGATGACATCGCCGACGTACGGGTTGGCGGAGGTGTTGGGCGCCGGGTGGAAACAGGCGTCCCCGCACCGGAAACGGCAGGTCAGGGCGGACCGTCCATGGACGGCGTTGATCAACGGCAGCTGTACACGCACTTTTGCTCTCCCCTTGCTTCCCCTTGAAGCTCGCTTGACGGACGCTAGGTGCACGTCCGTGCGAGAGCGGGGCGGGGCGCTGAACGGGGGATGAACGCGGGGTGTCCGGAGCGCAGTTGACGTCCCGCGCGAGTGAAGTCCGGAAGTAGGTCTTGACGCCCGGGGCCCCGGCCACCTGCCCCTGCCCAAGATCGCGATCCGGGGCCGCTAACCTTACGTGTCCGTCCTGGCCAGGGATTGACGGGCTACAACTCATGCGAAGGGTTGCGCACATGGGCATTCTCACTCTCCTGCGGAACGCGTTCGGCGGCCGATCACGCAAGGGCGCTGCCACCGAGGCAGAGGGTGCGGAGACGACTCCTTCGCAGGAGACGGAACCGAAGCTCCCCTCTCCGGCGCCCGAGCCGGCCCCCGCGGCGGCGACGGTCCCCGAGCCCCGCACGTCCACCGACCTCACCGATTCCGAACACGAACTGGTCGCGGCCGCCTTCGACAAGGTCGCGGTCCCGAAGCAGACACCTCCGGCGGAAACCCCGGAACCCACGACACCGAACGAGAAGCCGGCACCTGAGACCCCGGTAGCGGAGGAAACAGCCGCGGAGACGCCGGTCGCGGAGCCGGTGATCGCCGAGGAGCCTGCTGCCGAAACTCCGGTGGCGGAGGAGCCGACGCCGGTCGCGGAGCCGGTGGTCGCCGAGGAGCCGGTCGCCGAAGCCCCGGCTGCGGCGGAAGAAGCGACGCCAGAACCGACGGCGGTGGCGGAAACGCAGGCCGAGGAGCCGGTCGCCGAGACCCCGGTGGCGGAGGAAACGGCCGTAGAGGCGCCGACCCCCGTGACGGCGGAGGACGAGAAGGCGCCGACGGCTGAGGTCGCAGCGGAGCCGGAGCCTGAGCCCGAGCCGGTTGCCGAGGCTGTGGAACCCGAGCCCGAGGTCGAGGTCGCCCCGGAGCCGGAGCCGACCGACGAGGCCGAGCCGGTCGTCGCGGTCGCCGACGGCGAGGACGCCCCACAGGGGCCACCCGCAGTCGACGACGAAAGCGGTACGGGTGGTGCGGGTGGGAACGACGACCCGGCCGAAGGCCGGTCGATGACCGTCCCCGACACCCTCCGCACGGCCTACGCCGCCGCCGCCACCACCCTCGAAACCCACCACCTCACCGGCACCACCGCGAGGACCTACCTCGTCCTGGACCGCTCCGCGAGCATGCGCCCGTACTACAAGGACGGCTCCGCACAGGCCCTCGGCGAGCAGACCCTCGCCCTCGCCGCCCACCTGGACCCCGAGTCGAAGGTCCACGTCGTCTTCTTCTCCACCGAACTCGACGGCACCGGCGAGCTCACCCTCACCGAGCACGAGAACAAGATCGACGAGCTGCACGCCGGCCTCGGCCGCATGGGCCGTACCAGCTACCACGCGGCCGTCGAGGAAGTCCTCGCGCACCACACCAAGGAGTCCCCCGACACCCCCGCCCTGGTCGTCTTCCAGACCGACGGCGCCCCGGACGCGAAGACCCCCGCCACCCAGGCCCTCACGGAGGCCGCGAAGACCCACCCCGGCGTCTTCTTCTCCTTCGTCGCCTTCGGTGACCCGGAGAACAAGGCCTTCGACTACCTCCGCAAGCTGAAGCTCACCAACACGTCCCACTTCCTCGCGGGCGAGACCCCGAAGGAACTCACGGACGCGGAGATCTACGAGGGCATCCTGGCGAACTGGCGCCCGTAACCCCCGAAGGTCACCACCCCGCACCACCGGGCCGCCCGCTTCCCACCCCGTAAAACGGGAAGCGGGCGGCCCACCCATGTCGGATACGATTTCAAGACTCGCGAAGCGACTCACCCGCACGACCAACCTGGGAGCAGCCCCCGATGGCTCGACACCTCATCACCAGCGCCCTTCCGTACATCAACGGGATCAAGCACCTGGGCAACATGGTGGGGTCCATGCTCCCGGCGGACGTCTACTCCCGCTACCTGCGCCAGCGCGGCCACGACGTCCTCTACATCTGCGCGACCGACGAGCACGGCACCCCGGCCGAGCTGGCCGCGAAGGAGCAGGGCATCCCGGTCGCGGACTTCTGCGCACAGGCGCACGACGCGCAGAAGGCGGTCTACGACGGCTTCGCGCTGGCCTTCGACTACTTCGGCCGCAGCTCCAGCGAGCAGAACGTCGAGATCACCCAGCACTTCGCCCGCCGCCTCAACGAGAACGGCTTCATCGAGGAGCGGGCGATCCGCCAGGTGTACAGCCCCACCGACGGCCGCTTCCTCCCGGACCGCTATGTCGAGGGCACCTGCCCCCACTGCGGCTACGACAAGGCCCGCGGCGACCAGTGCGAGAACTGCACGCGCGTCCTGGACCCCACCGACCTGATCAACCCGCGCTCGGCGATCTCCGGCTCCACCGACCTGGAGGTCCGCGAGACCAAGCACCTCTTCCTGCTGCAGTCCAAGCTCCAGCACGAGGTCGAGGAGTGGGTCTCCCGGCACGAGGCCGACTGGCCGCAGCTGGCCTCCTCCATCGCCCGCAAGTGGCTGACCGAGGGCCTGCACGACCGCGCGATCACCCGTGACCTGGACTGGGGCGTGCCGGTCCCGTCCGACACCTGGCCGGAGCTGGCGGCGGAGGGCAAGGTCTTCTACGTCTGGTTCGACGCCCCGATCGAGTACATCGGCGCGACGAAGGAGTGGGCGGACCTGGACCCGGAGAACCGGGACTGGAAGTCCTGGTGGTACGACGTGGACACCACCGTCCGCTACACCGAGTTCATGGCGAAGGACAACGTCCCGTTCCACACGGTGATGTTCCCGGCCACCGAGCTGGGCGTGCGCGAGCCGTGGAAGAAGGTCGACTACGTCAAGGCCTTCAACTGGCTGACGTACTACGGCGGGAAGTTCTCCACCAGCCAGAAGCGCGGTGTCTTCACCGACCAGGCGCTGGACATCCTGCCCGCCGACTACTGGCGCTACTTCCTGATCGCCAACGCCCCGGAGTCGGACGACTCGTCCTTCACCTGGGAGCACTTCACGGCGACGGTGAACAAGGACCTGGCCGACACCCTCGGCAACTTCGTCAACCGCGTCCTGTCCTTCTCCAAGAAGCGCTTCGGCGAGGAGGTCCCGGCGGGCGGCGAGCCGGGCGAGGCCGAGACGAGGCTGGGCGAGGAGATCGCCCGTCTCCTCGCCGAGTACGAGTCCCAGCTGGAGGCGCTGCAGTTCCGCAAGGCGGCGGCCGCGCTGCGCGCCCTGTGGTCGGCGGGCAACTCCTACCTGGAGGAGAAGGCCCCCTGGCTGGAGATCAAGACCGACAAGGACGGCGCGGCGCTGACCCTGCGCACCGCGATGAACCTGATCCACCTGTACGCGGTGGTCTCCGAGCCCTTCATCCCGGCGACGGCGAAGACCATGCGGGCGGCGTTCGGCCTGGCCGACGACACGGCGACCTGGGTCACGGCCGACGAGGCCCGCACGCTCACCGCTCTCACCCCCGGCATCGCCTTCACCGTCCCCCCGGTCCTCTTCGCGAAGCTGACGGACGAGGACCTGGAGACGTACAAGGAGCGCTTCGGCGGCTCCCCGGAGTAGTCCGGAAACCGTCGCCGGGCAGTCCGGATACCGACCCGGGCATCGCCGTGTCCGCGCCAAGCCGTATGGTTTGCGCCATGGCAGTGCCCGGGGTCATTCCTGTCGCGTACGAGCCGAAGCACCGCACCGAGACGATCGGGCGGTATGCGGAGGGTCAGTTCCTGGCGTCGATCACATATGCCTTCCCTGAGGGATTCCGCCTCGAGGAGGGCTGGGAAGATCAGAAACGCCTGTATGCGGTCCTGCACACCTTCGACACCGAGGGCAATTACCGCGACTCGGACATCTGGTGCGCCGGGACCTGGGCGGAGCAGCAGCGCGACCCCGGCGGCGACGCCTCCCCGCTGACCCGCGCCCAGGTGCACCGCGCGACGCTGCTCCGCAGCCTGCCCCGCCGCTCGTACACCGACATCGCGATCCGCCCGTTCAGCGTCACCCACGAGGGCGTCCGCTTCGGCCTGGTGATCCGGGAGGACGAGGGCGAGCAGTGGGCGGAGCTCTATCCGGACCGCCTCGCCTTCGCGGAACCCTGGGACGGGACCTACGACACCTGAGCGGTGCGGTGTGGATACGCGAGGGCCGGGAGCTCGTGGTCACCCGGCCCTCGCGCGTCTGCTGTGCTACTTGAGCACGCCCGCGCCGGTCGTCGTGGCCAGGGCCGTGGGCAGGTTCTTCACCGCGGCGGCCGAGGTCTCCAGGCCCGCCGTCAGGGTCGGCGTCCAGTTCACCGTCGTCTTGAGGTCCTTCGAGGAGGCGGCGTTGTAGGCGGCCACCAGGTCGGTCGTCGTGCCGTTGACCAGGTTGCCGGAGCCCGCGATCGCGCCCGTGCCGTCGCCGGACAGCAGCTTGGAGACCTTCCCGCCCGACGGGACCGTCCAGTAGTTGTTCGCGGCGACGACCTGGGCCTTGGCGCGGGAGTTGATGCTGTACTGCACCGCGTAGCCGTTCAGGGGCGTGACGTCGTAGAGGTTGTTGTAGATGTGGACCTGGCCGACGCGGGCGAGCGGTGCGCGCTGGACGATGCCCTTCCACACGTTGTGGTGGATCGAGACCCGCAGCTTGCCGCTCGGCTCGCTGTCGCTGCTGCCGATCAGCATCGTCTTGTCGTGCTGGGTGAACTGGTTGCGGGAGACGGTCACCAGGTCCGAGCTCTTGGTGATGTCCAGCGACCCGTCGTGGATCTGGTACTCACGGCCGTAGTACTTCGGGTTGGCGGAGTCCAGGTGCGGCGCGTCCGTGAACGTGTTGTGGTCGGCCCAGACGTGGGTGGCGCCGCGCAGGGTCACCGAGTCGTAGTTCGAGTTCCAGTTGCCGTCGTCGCCGTCGGTCGGGTCCCACTGCGGGAAGCAGTCCTCGGTGGCCGCGAAGGTGAGATTGCGGACGATCACGTTGTCCACGTTCTGGATCTGGAGCATGCCCCCGGAGATGCCGGCCTTCGTACCCGGCTCCCCCACGATCGTGGTGTTCGCGGGCACCTTGAAGACGATGTTCGTGGCCTGCTTCTTCTGCGCGGCGGCCCGCGCGGTCTCCTGTGTGCCCGACGGCAGCTTCGAGCGGCCGTAGGTCGCCGGGTCGAACGCCTTCAGGTAGGAGGCGAGCGAGTAGCCCGTACCGGACGCGTAGTTCGCGCAGGTCAGCTTCTTGCCGGCGTCGTCGGTGTTGGCGTCGATCGTGCCCTTGACCTTGATGATGCGGGGGGTGGTGTCGGACGCGGACCCCAGTGCCTTCACGAGCTGTGCCCGGGTGGAGACGGTGAAGGTGTGCGCGGAGTCGGCCTTCGTGCCGCCGGTCGTGCCCGTGCCGGAGGACGCCCAGCCGTCCTTCGCGGCGAGCGTCTGGTGGTACAGGTCCACGGCCTGGGCGTTGGCGTTCATCACGAGGACACCGGCACCGACACCCGCGGCGGCCACGGCGGCGGAGACGACCAGGGTGCGGCGGGTGCGGAGGGACCGGCGGTGGGAGGCAGAGGCCACGGGGATTCCTTACGAGCGGTGGTGGGACATGCGTGATGCGTGAAGCACCCGTGAAGGCGCTTCCGTCCTCAAGTAGCCGCAGGAATCGGGGAGGTTGCCGCCCGCGCGGAAATTTCCCGCGCCCTCGCAGGACGCCGTCGTCGCGGCCCGGCCCACCGCCGCACGGACCGGGCCCGGGGCGGTGGAACCCCGCCCGGGACCGTACGGTCCCGGGCGCCCTCGACCGTTCTCACGGAGTCACATGGTCGTGTTGTCGTTCGTCGCGTCCGGGTCGACGCCCATCGTGATCGAACCGACGACACCCCTGGCGATGTGCTTCTTGTTGTACTTCAGGTTCAGCAGGCCGCCGGTGGTGCCGCTCTGGTCGTAGATCGTGTCCTCGGTGAGCGTGGTGCGGGTGGTGGTGCTGGTGGAGTACGGCTCGACCTCGGCGGAGGCCAGCACGGACTCCTCGTCGAAGAAGAACTGGCCGGTGTGGCAGGTGTTGCCGCCCTCGTAACCGGCGTCCGTCCACTCACCGTTGACGTGCACCTTCGTGTGGATGTGCACACAGCGGCCCTGGTACCAGCCGGGGAAGACGGTCCTGAAGGTGACCTGGCCGTGCTTGTCGGTCTTCCAGGTGCCGCGCAGATAGCGCTTGTCGTCGGTGGGGTCCTGGTGGACACCGCCACCGGTGCCACCGCTCGGCCCGCCCGACGGCGGTTCACCGGTCGGGGTGCCGCTCGGCGTGCCCGAGGGCGCGTCGGTCGGAGGGGTGCCGCCACCGCCGGTCGACGAGGCCTCGTAGCCCGAGTAGATGCCGAGCGCGTCGCAGTGCCAGATGTCCACGGCGGCGTCGGCGATCGGCTTGCAGGTCTCGGAGTCGATCACCTTGAGCCGGAGAGTGAGGGGGATGCCCTCCTTGTCCTCGGTGATGTCCTGGCGGATCTTGTCCGCGTCGATGTAGTACGGCCCCTCGGTGGTCTCCGAGGTGAGCTTGTAGCAGGCCTCCGACGCCGTGGAGCCGCTGCTCGCGGAGGCGGTCGTGCTCGTCTCGCCCGCGAAGGCACCCGACGCGGCGAGCGTGCCCGCCGCACCCACCGCCACCGCCGCGCCCGCTCCGGCCACGACGACCTTGCGCCGCGTCAGGTCCTTCTTGTGCTTCGGCTCATGGGCCGGCTGCTGATGGTCCCGCTGGATTCCTGTCATGGACAGGGAAGTTAGGTAAGAAGGCTGTCATGGGTGTGGGAGCCGACTGTGGCTTCCTGTGGCCTCGTTCAGTTCCGTCGGATCCGCGTCCTCACGAGCCGTGTCGGTGCGCCAGGCGCCGCGCGGACACAGCGAAGTGGCCCGGAACCGACGCCGGTTCCGAGCCACCTCCCGTCTGCGGGCCTTACTTCGGCTGCGGCTTGCGCACCGACAGGTGCAGCTCCCTCAGCCGGGCCTCCTCCAGCTCCGTCGGCGCGCCCATCATCAGGTCCTGGGCGTTGCCGTTGAGCGGGAAGGAGATGGTCTCGCGGATGTTGGGCTCGTCCGCGAGGAGCATGACGATGCGGTCGACACCGGGGGCGATGCCGCCGTGCGGCGGGGCGCCGAAGCGGAACGCACGCAGCATGCCCGCGAACTTCTCCTCGACGGTCTCCCGGTCGTAGCCTGCGATCTCGAAGGCCTTCAGCATGATCTCGGGCTCGTGGTTCCGGATCGCGCCGGAGGACAGCTCGACGCCGTTGCAGACGATGTCGTACTGCCAGCCCAGGATGTCCAGCGGGTCCTGGGTCTCCAGGGCCTCCAGACCGCCCTGCGGCATGGAGAACGGGTTGTGCGAGAAGTCGATCGCGCCGGACTCCTCGTCCTTCTCGTACATCGGGAAGTCGACGATCCAGCAGAACCGGAAGACGTTCTCCTCGAAGTGGCCGGCCCGCTTGGCGGCCTCGACGCGGACCGCGCCCATGATCTTCGAGACCTCGTCGAACTCGCCCGCGCCGAAGAACACCGCGTGACCGGCGGCCAGCGACAGCCGCTTGGTCAGCTCCGCGACGTTCTCCTCGGTGAGGAACTTCGCGATCGGGCCGGAGAGCGAACCGTCCTCGGCCACCCGCACCCAGGCCAGGCCCTTGGCGCCCTGCGAGACCGCGTAGTCACCGAGCTGGTCGAAGAACTTGCGCGGCTGCCCGGAGACGTCCGGCACCGCCAGCGCCCGCACGTGCTTGCCGGCGAACGCCTTGAACTCCGAGCCCTCGAAGACATCGGTGATGTCGACGAGCTCCAGCTGAGCGCGCAGGTCCGGCTTGTCGGAGCCGTACTTCAGCATCGCCTCACGGAACGGGATCCGCGGGAACGGCGAGGTGACATGACGGCCGTTGCCGAACTCCTCGAACAGCTCCGTCATGAGCTTCTCGATCGGCTGGAAGACGTCCTCCTGCTCGACGAAGCTCATCTCGACGTCGAGCTGGTAGAACTCGCCCGGCGAACGGTCCGCGCGCGCGTCCTCGTCACGGAAACAGGGCGCGATCTGGAAGTAGCGGTCGAAGCCGGAGATCATCAGCAGCTGCTTGAACTGCTGCGGCGCCTGCGGGAGGGCGTAGAACTTGCCCGGGTTCAGCCGCGAGGGGACCACGAAGTCACGGGCGCCCTCGGGCGAGGTCGCCGACAGGATCGGGGTCGCCATCTCGTTGAAGCCGAGGGCGACCATCTTCGAGCGGATCGAGGCGATCACCGACGACCGCAGCATGATGTTCCTGTGCATGCGCTCGCGGCGCAGGTCGAGGAAGCGGTACTCCAGGCGCCGCTCCTCGTTCACCCCGTCCTCGGTGTTGATCGTGAACGGCAGCGGGGCGGCCGCGCCGAGCAGCTCGACCTCGCCGACCTCGACCTCGACCTCACCGGTGGGCAGGTCCGCGTTGACGTTGTCGGTGCCCCGGGAGACGACCTTGCCGTCGACGCGGACCGTGGACTCCTTGGTCAGCTTGTCGAGGGCCTCGTACGCGGGCGTGCCCGGCCTGGCGACCAGCTGCGTGATGCCGTAGTGATCGCGCAGATCGATGAAGAGGATGCCGCCCAGGTCGCGCCGATTGTGCAGCCAGCCACTCAGTCGGACGTCGGTACCGACGTCAGAGGAGCGGAGCTCGCCGCAGGTGTGGGACCTGTACCGATGCATCGTCGTTCATCCAGTCTTCGCGGATCGGGGAGGTGTTTCACGTGAAACAGGTCCCAGCCTACCGGGGACCCCGAGATCGCCTCCCCACCATTACGACTCGGCCAACAGTGGCACTCCAGGATCTCCTGTTCTTAAAGTGGGGCAATGCGCACTGGTGAGCCCTTGCCCGCCGTGGGGGAGGTTCTCACCGCCCTCGCGACCGGCCTGTGGCACTGGGACACCGCCACCGAACTGGTCACCGTCGACGCGGAAGCGGCTCGGCTGCTCGGGCTGCCCGCCGAGCGGGCCACCCTCACGGAGGCCCAGGCACGGGCCCGCCTCCACCCGGTCGACTGGAACGAGATCATCAGCGTCGTCGGACTCGCCGTCGCCGAGGACACCCTCGCCGAGGTCCGGATCCGGATCATGGACGAGCGGGGCCACGTGATCCGTACCGTGCGCAGCCGCTCCAAGCCGTCCTACGACGCGGACAAGAAGTCCTTCCGGCTCATCGGCACCCTCCAGGAGGTCACCGAGCCGACCCCCGGCACCCCCGCCGGACGCACCGCGGTCACCGGAGACTGGCGCCGCTCCCGCGAGGCCTTCCTGCTCGACGCCGGACGCGCCCTGGCCGAGGCCCGCTCCACCGCCGAGGTACTGCGCGTGGCCGCCGGCCTGTCCATGCCCGGCTTCAGCCCCGACGGCCTGGCCGTCTTCGGCGTCGAGGGCGACCGCCTGACGATCATCGGCCACCACGGCCAGCAGCCCGGCGACGAGAGCCCCTTCTCCCACATGTCCCTGGAGACGGACTACCCCGCCGCCGAGGTCGTGCGCACCGGCCGCGCCGTCTACCTCTCCAGCCCCGAGGCCTACCGCTCCCGCTACCCGGTCACCTGGCCCCTCGCCCAGCGCTTCGACCGCCAGTCCTGGGCGTTCCTGCCCCTGACCGTGGCCGGCCGCACCATGGGGGCGTGGATGGCGGGCTTCGCCTACCCGGTCGCGTTCACCCCCGACGAGCGATCGGTCCTCACCACCGTGGCACGCATGCTGGCCCAGGCGCTCTCCCGCGCGGGGCTGGCCGAGTCGGAACGCGAACTGACCGACGGCCTCCAGCGCTCGATGCTCCCCACCCTGGGCCCCGAGATACCGGGCATGACCGTCGCCGCCCGCTACGTCCCCACCGGCGGCGGCCTCCAGGTAGGCGGCGACTGGTACGACATGATCCCGCTGCCCGGCGGCACCTCCCGGACGAAGCCCGGGGAAGGACGGTTCGCCCTGGTCATCGGAGACGTCCAGGGCCACGACGTGCGCGCGGCGGGCCTGATGGGCCAGCTCCGCATCGCCCTGCGCGCCTACGCCGCCGAGGGCCACCGCCCCGACGCGGTCCTCTCCCGCGCCTCACGCTTCCTCAACGGCATGGCGTACGGCGTCGACGACCCCTCCGACATGCGCTTCGCCACCTGCCTGTACGTCGAGGCCGATCCGGTGACCGGCGTCCTGGAGGTGGCAAGGGCCGGGCATCCCGATCCGGCCATCCGCATGACCGACGGCACGGTCCTGGCCCGCCGCACACAGGGCGGCCTCCCCCTCGGCATCGACCCGGACGCCGACTACCCCACCACCCGGATCACCCTGGAGCCCGGCGAGACGCTGATGCTGTGCACCGACGGGCTCATCGAGACCGGCGGCCACGACTTCGAGACCGGCTGGAAGCGCATCCGCACCATCCTGGAGAGCCACGACGGCGACCTGGAGGAACTCGCCGACGCCCTCATCCAGGCCGTCCACGGCCCCTCCTCCCACCACACCACCGGCCCCCTCGCCGACCGCCGCGAGGACGACATAGCGGTCCTGCTCCTGCACCGGCAGGAAGAGGGCGGCGACCCGGCCGCCGTACCGCCCACGGTCCGCCGCACGATGCTCTCGGTGGCCCAGGCCGAACCCGAACGGGTCGCGGTGGCCCGCCAGCAGCTCCGCGAACTCCTGCACGACTGGCCCTCCGCCGACCAGGTCGACTCCGCCGTCCTGCTGCTGTCCGAGACGCTGACCAACGTCCTCGTCCACACCGACGCGGACGCCCTGCTGCTCGCCGAGGTCCGCGGCGAGACGGGCGAACGCCGGATGCGGATCGAGGTGACCGACACCAGCGACGACCTCCCCCACAAACGCCGCCCCGGCGAACTGGCCTCCTCCGGCCGCGGCCTCATGCTGATCGAACTACTGGCGGACACGTGGGGGGTGGACCCCCAGGGCGAGGGCAAGAGCATCTGGTTCGAGCTGTACGAGTCGTCGGGTGGGGGCGACGAGTGACGCGCAGTCCACTTTCGTCGCATCGAGTGGATGCGATGGTGAACGGCGAGGCAGACCTCGTCCACTCCACCGATGCCCCGGACGCCTGACCTTCCGTTCCACCAGCATCGATCACCTTTCGCAATCGGCTGCGACACTCCGCCACGATCACTTAGCGTTCGCAGCAACAAACAACCCCGGTCGGGTGTTACCAGCACCCGCCGGGGTCTCACCACAGGATCGAACGGACCGATCTCATGGATACCAGCGACTTTAATGCCGTCCTGCCTGCTCCCTCACACCGCGTGCCTGCCATGAGGCCACCGATGGTGACCGGCATGGCGATTCACGCCGGGATTTACGTACGCCAGTCGGAACGTCAGGTCACCGGCAGTGAAGCCAGCACCACCACCCAACGCGAGGAGTGCGTCAAGGCCGCGGAGGGATGGGACCTTCCGCCGGACCACATCGAGGTGTACGAGGACCTGGGCGTGAGTGCCTTCAAGGACGTGGCACGCCCTGCTTACGAGCGACTGCTTCGCGATGCCCGAGCCGGTCGCGTCAACGTGATCGTGGTTCATTACATGTCCCGCCTCAGCCGGAGGACCGCGGCGCAGACAATCAGCGAACTCCGTCCACTTCTCATGAACCGGGTCCGGATCGTCAGCGTCGGCGAGCATCGCGAGTTTCACGCCGACGACCAGTCCGCCCTCGAGGAACTCCTGTTCAAGCTTCAGGCCGGCCACGAAGAGAGCCTGAACAAGAGCCAGGCGATCAGAGCCGTCAAGGCACTGGAAGCGAGTTTGGGCGGTTACACGGGTAAGGCCCCGTTCGGCTTCACGCTCGCCCACGAGATCCGCAGGTCCACCGATGGAAGGCCGGTCAACGTCAAGATCCTGACACCCGACGCGGAGCACGAGGCGCCGATCGTCCGCCGTATCGTGGAAATGGTCGAGGGCTGGATCGCCGCGGGGGACACATCGGGTACGTGCTGGAAGCTGGCCCGGCAACTGGAAGCCGAAGGGCTCCTGACGCGTGGCAGGAGGACCGCACAGCGACGCGCGGACGCATCCTGGGACGGATCCACCGTCAGACGCATTCTGACGGACCCGCGTATCGCCGGATTCGCCTGTGAGAGCGTGTACGGCACCCGGCGCGACGGCACACCGAGCAACAAGGTCGCCGAGTACCGGATCGTCCGGGACACCCACGGCGTCCCCCTCCCGGCATACGAGCCGATCGTCAGTCCCGAGCGTTGGTATCGCGTGCAGGACTGGGTCGGGGTCCGTCACCCCGGCGGAGGGGACCGGCAGAGCCGACCCTCAGGTGTCCTCTCCGCGATGGAACTCCTCTACTGCGAGTGCGGGGCGTACATGACGCACGGCGGAACCGGCTCCAGGAAGCACTACAGATGCCGCCGCCGGACTGCGCAGCCGGGCCAGCACACGGGAGACGTGACCATCGGGGCGAAGGGGATCGAAGAGTATCTCGCCCGCCAGGTTCTCGCCGTGATCGCGACACCAGGAACCGATGAGGCGGCCCACACCGTCCTCGCGATCGCTTCGGCGCGATATGCGAGTGACCAAGAGCGCCAGGAGCCCCCACAGATCGCGGAGGAGCGTGACTGGCTCCTCGCCGAGCGAGCGAACCTTCGTCTCGCGCGACGACAGCAGCATGCGGAGAGTCCGGAAGACCATGCGCTCGCGGAACGCATGAGGACACTCGATGCCCGCATCGCAGGACTGGGAGCCGACGAGGTCGAACTCCCCCGTGGCGCCTGGCTGCCACAAGACGGATCAGATCCCATCAGCACCGGCTCATGGTGGAATCAGGCCACCCGAGACGACAAGCGCGGCTTCTTCCGACTCTTCCTGGACCGAGTGGAAGTGCGCAAGGCCTACCGCTGGGCCGGACAAAGCGTGCCCACCGGGTCACGCGTCCGCGTCACTTGGGCCGGCGGGATCGACCTCGACGTACTGCCGTAGCACCAGGGCAGACGAACAGAAACAGGGCCCGAAGCGCCTTGGAGACTTGCGACTTCGGGCCCTGCCCTACCTGACGGACCTTCGCGCCTCTACAGGCCGCCCTCCGACATGCCGTGCACGGCGGGGATCGTCCCCAGCCGGCCCTTCTGGAAGTCGTCGAACGCCTGCTGGAGTTCCTCGCGGGTGTTCATGACGAACGGGCCGTAGTGGGCCATCGGCTCGCGGATCGGGCGGCCGCCCAGGAGCACTACCTCCAGGTCCGGCGCGTTGGAGTCCTGCTTGTCGTCCGCGCGCACGGTCAAGGACGAACCCGAGCCGAAGACCGCGGTCTGGCCCAGGTGGATCGGGCGGCGCTCGGCGCCGACGCTGCCGCGGCCCGCCAGGATGTACGCGAGGGCGTTGTAGTCCTCACTCCAGGGCAGGGTGATCTCCGCGCCCGGCGCCAACGTGGCGTGGATCATCGTGATCGGGGTGTGGGTGATACCGGGACCCTGGTGACCGTCCAGCTCGCCGGCGATGACGCGGAGCAGCGAACCGCCGTCCGGCGAGGTCAGCAGCTGCACCTGACCGCCGCGGATGTCCTGGTAGCGCGGGTCCTTCATCTTGTCCTTGGCGGGCAGGTTCACCCAGAGCTGCAGACCGTGGAAGAGACCGCCGGACTTCACGAGCGACTCGGGCGGCGTCTCGATGTGCAGCAGGCCGGAGCCCGCCGTCATCCACTGCGTGTCCCCGTTGGTGATGGTGCCGCCCCCACCGTTGCTGTCCTGGTGGATGAAGGTGCCGTCAATGATGTACGTGACCGTCTCGAAGCCACGGTGCGGATGCCACGGGGTCCCCTTCGGTTCGTTCGCCCCGTAGTCCACCTCCCCCATCTGATCCATCATGATGAACGGATCAAGGTGCCGGTAATGGATCCCCGCGAACGCCCTGCGCACCGGGAATCCCTCGCCCTCGAAGCCACTCGGCGCGGTCGTCACGCCGAGGACGGGACGGGCCACCGCGTCCGCCGTCGCGGTCACGCGCGGCAGGGTCAGCGGGTTGTCGACAGTCACTGCAGGCATGTCGGTACCTCCTCGTGGTGCGAGTTTAGTTGAGCGTTGAACTTTCTGCCACCCCTAACGGAGAAAGCCCGGAGGGCATTCCCTCCGGGCCGCTCCGTACAGGCCGTACCGCGTCAGTTGCTGAAGTACAGGTACTTCCATGCCCCGTACGTCGTCGAGTTCACGGTGTCGCCGGAGGAGCCGTTGACGTACACCGACCGCATCCGCGCCCGGATGCCGGACTCACCGGCCGCCGGGAGCGTGACGGCCGACTTTCCGTTCGAGCCGAGCGAGAAGTACTCCGAGTCCGCCGAGTACCAGGTGCCCTGGTAGTAGACCTGGAGGTCGAAGCGCTGCTGACGGCCCGGGTAGTAGGTCATCGTCGTGGTGAGCAGCGGGTCGGTGTTCTTGTGGAACCAGTAGTACGAGGTCGAGCCGATCTTCGCCGTCTTGTAGTGCTTGGAGACGGCCGTGGAGATCCTGACCCGGGCGTACGCCGTGGACGCCACCGTCTTCGGCTTGTACCGGGCGTCGCCCGAGAAGACCGCGGTGACCTTGGTGTCACGGGTCATGTCCACCACGGCGGAGATGTTGCCGTCGGCGTTGACGTTGCCGGTCTTGATCAGCTTCTTGGGCTTGTCGCCGCCGAAGGGGTCGGCGTAGATCGAGACCGAGCGGTTCTTGTAGGTCGTGCCGAGGTGCGCGGTGAACTTGACGTCGGTGCCGTAGTTGTACAGCTTGCCGTTGTTGTTCAGGCTCAGGGAGGTGGAGGCGCGGGAGACCTCGACGCTGTCGGAGGCGGTGACCGTGGTGTGCGTGGCGTCGCCCGCGTACTTCACCGTGTAGGTCACCTTGCCGCCGGCCGGCGGGGTGTTGGTGAAGGAGTAGGTGCCGTCGGCCTTCACGGTGACGGCGGGCAGCGCCTTGCCGCTCGGGCTTTCCAGGTCGGTGCGGGTGACCGAGACCCGGGCGCCGGCGGGCAGCGGCACCGTGGCCGAGAGCTTGCCGGTGACGGTGAGCGTCTTGGCGCGGGTGGCGGTGGCGGGGGCGTTGACCGTGAGGGTGGGGACGTTGAGGTTGGGGTCGGTGAGCGCCTTGACCGTCCAGCCGGCGCTGCCCACGACGAGGGCGAAGACCCGGGAGGAGTCGCCGGCCCAGGTCACGTCGGCCGCGGGCTGGGTGCCGGTGCTGTAGGTGCGGACCGGCCGTGTGGCGTCCGGGCGGTAGATCGCGACCTTGGTGCCGGTGACCTGGGCGATGAGGCCGCTGCGTCCGACGTCCGCGAGCTGTCCGCCCGGGTAGGCGCCGGCCTTGGTGAGGTTGCCGTTCGCCCAGGCGTGCCGGTCGGTGCCGTTGACGAGCAGCTGGTCGTTGCCCGCGACGAGGTCGATGTCGCCGAGGCCGTCGTTCAGCTCGTACGAGTTGTCGTTCCAGGCGATCACCTTGGGCGTGCCGCCGGACACGTCGAGGACGCCCTCGGTGCCGGTGGAGTCCCCGGTCTCGCCGACGGCCAGCAGGCCGGGCCGCAGCGGGTCGGTGTCCAGCAGGGCCTGCCCCCACAGTCCGCTGCCCGTTCCCTCGGTCGGGAGCTGGGTCAGCGCCACCGGGTCGGCGCCGGTCGTCGGGTCCACGGCCGGGTCGACCGAGCCCAGGTCGCCGTCCCACTGGTCGCCGTAGCTGAACCAGACCTTGCCGCCGGCGAAGGCCACGTGGCGTGGGCCGGTGTTGGTGGCGACCGGGTAGCGGGCCTTGACCTGGAGGTCGGCCGCGTTCAGGGCGACGATCTCGTGGCTGGTGGGCAGGGCCGCGTAGAGGGTGGCGCCGTCGTCGGAGACGGCGAGGTCGGCGGCGTTGTCGAGGCCGGAGGCCTGGGCGACGAGGGTGCCGTTGTAGTCGGCGGCCAGGATCTGGCCGTCGGCCTGGTCGCTGACGAAGACCCGCCGGAGGGCGTCGTCGACGACGAGGCCGCCGGGGCTGGTGACCACGGCGGAGGCGGCCGACGCGGTGCCGGCGGCGGCGACGCCGAGCGCCACCGAGCTGAACATGACCGCGAGCGCCGTCGCGGCCGAGGTGCTGCGCATGCGCACAGTGATGAACCCCCACAGAGAATCCCGGTGGTGCCGGGAGAGCTGAAAGCGCCGCGCGGCGTCCGGACGCTGTCCGCCGTGGGGCGGGGCGTGCGGGGCGCGGCTGCCGGAGGGAACTCTATGGCATGGCTGTGACAATCGAACGAGAATTTCGAACTCGCTGAGCGGCGGCTATCCGTACATGCGTCGCATCGCGAACTCGACCATCTGCTCCACGGCCTTCGCGTCGAAGACGATCCGGTGCTCGCCCTCCATGTCGAGGACGAAGCCGTAGCCCGTCGGCAGCAGGTCGAGGACCTCGGCGCCGGTGATGACGAAGTACTTGGACTCCTTGCCCGCATACCGCCGCAGTTCCTTGAGCGTGGTGAACATGGGGATCACCGGCTGCTGGGTGTTGTGCAGGGCGAGGAAGCCGGGGTTGTCGCCGCGCGGGCAGTAGACCTTGGACGTGGCGAAGACCTGCTGGAAGTCCTCCGCCGACATCTGTCCGGTGGTGAAGGCACGCACCGCGTCCGCGAGGGAGGGCGGGGACGGCTCGGGGTACAGCGGCGGCTGCTGGCCGTACCCGCCCACACCGCCGCCCATGGGCTGCTGCGGCGGGACGCCGTACTGCTGCTGGGCACCAGCGCTCTGGTCGTAGCCGTACATGGGCGTAAGCGTACCGAGGGGGGCGGCCCCGGCGGGCGGCTACCGGTATCCGGGAAACCGACAGCGACCCGACAGCGGCCGGCCCTGGGTTCCGGGCGCCCTGCGCTCGTAGCGTCGGGGCATGCGCAGACACGATGACGACGAGGTCCACGAGCACGACCGAGGGCTCTCGCACGACCTGCCCGTACTCGCCCGGCGGCGGATGATCCGGCTGCTGGCGGGGGCGGGAGTGGCGCTCGTGCCTCTGGCGGGCTGCACCTCCGAGGACGGCTCCTCCGCTTCCGCGGCGGACTGTGCCGCCGTTCCGGAGGAGACGGCGGGTCCCTATCCCGGGGACGGCTCGAACGGGGTGAACGTCCTGAAGGAGAGCGGGGTCGTCCGCGGTGACATCACGCGCAGTTTCGGCGATTCCGCGGGCGGGACCGCCGAGGGTGTCTCCCTGACCCTGACGCTCACGGTCGTGGACGCCGACTCCGGCTGCGGGACCCCGCGCAAGGGCGCCGCCGTCTACGTCTGGCAGTGCGACCGCGAGGGCGGCTACTCCCTGTACACGGAGGGCGTCACCGACGAGAACTACCTGCGGGGCGTCCAGGAGACCGACGCGCGGGGGCGGGTGACGTTCACCAGCGTCTTCCCCGGCTGCTACCCGGGCCGCTGGCCGCACGTCCACTTCGAGGTCTACGGCAGCCTGGCGGACGCCACGACGGCCACCGCGATCACCAGCACCTCACAGCTCGCCCTGCCGAAGAACGTCTGCGACGCCGTGTACGCCACCGAGGGTTACGAGCGGAGCGTGGACAATCTCGGCCGGCTCTCCCTGGAGTCGGACAGCGTCTTCCGGGACGGGCACGACCAGCAGCTCGCGGCGGTCATGGGGAGCGTCGAGGAGGGATACAGGGCCTCACTGACCATCGCGGTGTGAACCGTCACAGATGGCCGGATCGGGGTTGCGACTTATTACCGACGGGTAGCATCATCGTAGCTACTTGTTGGTACGTGAACTAGCGCGAGGAACCAAGTGCCTCGCCGAACTCTTAACGGAGCCGTCGCCATGGGGCACTACAAGTCGAATCTGCGCGACATCGAGTTCAACCTCTTCGAAGTACTCGGGCGCGACAAGCTGTACGGCACCGGGCCCTTCGCGGAGATGGACGTCGAGACCGCGAAGAGCATCCTGGAGGAGCTGACCCGCCTCTCGGAGAACGAGCTGGCGGAGTCCTTCGCGGACGCCGACCGCAACCCGCCGGTCTTCGACCCCGAGACGAACACCGCGCCGGTCCCGGCGTCCTTCAAGAAGAGCTACAAGGCCTTCATGGACTCCGAGTACTGGCGGCTGGGCCTGCCCGAGGAGATCGGCGGCACCACCTCGCCCCGCTCCCTGATCTGGGCCTTCGCCGAGCTGATCCTGGGCGCCAACCCGGCTGTCTGGATGTACTCCTCGGGCCCCGCGTTCGCCGGCATCCTCTTCGAGGAGGGCAACGAGGTCCAGAAGCACATCGCCAAGGTCGCCGTGGAGAAGCAGTGGGGCTCCACGATGGTCCTCACCGAGCCCGACGCGGGCTCCGACGTCGGCGCCGGCCGCACCAAGGCGGTCCAGCAGGAGGACGGCTCCTGGCACATCGAGGGCGTGAAGCGCTTCATCACCTCGGGCGAGCACGACATGGAGGAGAACATCCTCCACTACGTCCTCGCGCGCCCCGAGGGCGCCGGCCCCGGCACCAAGGGCCTGTCCCTCTTCCTGGTCCCGAAGTACCTCTTCGACTTCGAGACCGGCGAGCTGGGCGAGCGCAACGGCGTGTACGCGACGAACGTCGAGCACAAGATGGGCCTCAAGGCCTCCAACACCTGCGAGATGACCTTCGGCGACCGCCACCCCGCCAAGGGCTGGCTGATCGGCGACAAGCACGACGGCATCCGCCAGATGTTCCGCATCATCGAGTTCGCGCGGATGATGGTCGGCACGAAGGCGATCTCCACGCTGTCGACGGGCTACCTGAACGCGCTGGAGTACGCCAAGGAGCGCGTCCAGGGTCCGGACCTCGCCAACTTCATGGACAAGACCGCGCCCAAGGTCACCATCACCCACCACCCCGACGTGCGCCGCTCGCTGATCACGCAGAAGGCGTACGCGGAGGGCATGCGCGCCCTGGTGCTGTACACGGCCTCCATCCAGGACGAGATCCAGGTCAAGGAGGCGGCGGGCGAGGACTTCAAGGCGCTGGAGGCGCTGAACGACCTGCTCCTGCCGATCGTCAAGGGCTACGGCTCCGAGAAGGGCTACGAGCAGCTCGCCCAGTCGCTGCAGACCTTCGGCGGCTCCGGCTTCCTGCAGGAGTACCCGATCGAGCAGTACATCCGCGACGCCAAGATCGACACCCTGTACGAGGGCACCACGGCGATCCAGGGCCAGGACTTCTTCTTCCGGAAGATCGTCCGCAACCAGGGCGCAGCCCTCAACTCCCTCGCCGAGGACATCAAGAAGTTCCTGGCGCTCGGCACCGGCGGCGAGGACCTGGCGGGTGCCCGTGAGCACCTGGCCAAGGCGGCCGTCGAGCTGGAGGCGATCGTCGGTCTGATGCTGACCGACCTCGCGGCCACCGAGCAGGACGTCAAGAACATCTACAAGGTGGGCCTGAACACCACCCGCCTGCTGATGGCCTCCGGTGACGTGGTCGTCGGCTACCTGCTCCTCAAGGGCGCGGCGATCGCGGCCGAGAAGCTGGAGACGGCGTCCGCGAAGGACCGGGCGTTCTACACCGGCAAGATCGCGGCGGCGAAGTTCTTCGCGGCCGACGTCCTGCCCGGCGTGACCCTGGCCCGCAAGGTCGCCGAGGGCGTCGAGCTGGACCTGATGGAGCTGGACGAGGCCGCGTTCTAGGACACATCTGTACAGCTGCACACGCTCGTCACGAGAGCCCGCTCCCATCGCCGGAGCGGGCTCTCGTACGTCGTTAAGGTGAACCCCATGAGCGCACCCCACCGCTTCGACCGCGGCCACACCGACGACCTCATGACCTTCCTGGCGGCGAGCCCCACGCCGTACCACGCGGTGGCGAACGCCGCCGAGCGGCTGGAGAAGGCAGGCTTCCGCCAGGTCTCGGAGACGGACGCCTGGGACGGGTCGAGCGGCGGCAAGTACGTGCTGCGCGGCGGCGCGATCATCGCCTGGTACGTCCCGGAAGGCGCGGCGCCCCACACGCCGTACCGCATCGTCGGCGCGCACACCGACTCCCCGAACCTGCGGGTCAAGCCGCTGCCGGACAGCGGGGCGCACGGCTGGCGCCAGGTCGCCGTGGAGATCTACGGCGGCCCGCTGATGAACTCCTGGCTCGACCGTGACCTGGGGCTGGCCGGCCGGCTGACCCTGCGGGACGGTTCGACGCGGCTGGTGAACGTGGACCGGCCGCTGCTGAGAGTGCCGCAGCTGGCGATCCACCTGGACCGCGCGGTGTCGTCGGAGGGTCTCAAGCTCGACAAGCAGCGGCACCTCCAGCCCGTCTGGGGCCTCGGTCACGATGTGTGCGACGGCGACCTGATCGCCTTCCTGGAGGAGGAAATGGAGCTCGGCGCGGGCGAGGTGACCGGCTGGGACCTGATGACGCACTCCGTGGAGGCGCCCGCCTACCTGGGCCGGGACAAGGAGCTGGTGGCCGGGCCGCGGATGGACAACCTGCTGTCCGTGCACGCGGGGACGGCCGCCCTGACCGCGGTGTCGAGCGGCCCGCAGCCGTCGTCCATCCCCGTCCTCGCCGCCTTCGACCACGAGGAGAACGGTTCGCAGTCGGACACCGGCGCGGACGGGCCGCTGCTCGGCGGAGTGCTGGAGCGGTCGGTGTTCGCGCGCGGCGGGTCGTACGAGGACCGGGCGCGGGCCTTCGCGGGGACGGTGTGCCTGTCCTCCGACACCGGGCACGCCGTGCACCCCAACTACGCGGAGCGGCACGACCCGACGCACCACCCGCGCGTCAACGGCGGCCCGATCCTGAAGGTCAACGTCAACAACCGGTACGCCACGGACGGTTCGGGCCGTGCGGTGTGGGCCGCCGCCTGTGAGCGGGCCGGCGTGCCGTTCCAGTCCTTCGTGTCCAACAACTCCATGCCCTGCGGCACGACCATCGGCCCGATCACCGCGGCCCGGCACGGGATCAAGACCGTCGACATCGGTGTGGCGATCCTGTCGATGCACAGCGTGCGGGAGTTGTGCGGCGCGGACGACCCGCATCTGCTGGCGAACGCTCTGGTGGCGTTCCTGGAGGGGTAGTTCGCGAAAAGTGGGGGTACCCGGATGTCCGGGCCGGAACGACCGGACCGGACAGGGAGGCGACACTCATGGGCCTCGGCGGGTGCATCATCCTCATCGCCGTGGGAGCAATCCTCACGTTCGCCACCGACTGGCACATGCAGGGGGTCAACCTCGACCTGGTCGGTGTGATCCTGATGATCGTGGGACTGATCGGCGTGACGACGTTCAGCAGCATCGCCCGGCGGCGGCGCGTGGTGGTACCGCCCACCACGTCGACGGTCGTCGAGGAGCGGCGCCGGGACGGATACTCCGACGGATACGGCGTGTAAGGGACATCGGGCCGGACGACGGACGCACAGGGCGACACAGACAACCGTGAGCAATCCGTAATCACGGTTGTCTTGTCCGCTTGTGTGGAAATAGTGAAAACTCGGGATCCTTGAGAGCCCGGGGGGTCTGCAGTGCCGGGCGTGAACCACCAGCACACCCGGGGGCTCCCCGTGCTCCACCCCACCACGACCATCGAGGCGCCCGGTCCGAGATCACCGCGCCCTCACCGGCACGCCGCCCGCCGCGCGCACGCCGCTCCCGACGAACTCGACCTTCCGACGCGCCTGGTGGCGCTGATACCGGCCCACAACGAACAGGACCGCATCGCCGACGCGATCCAGGGCCTGTGGCGGCAGTCCCGGCGCCCCGACCTGATCGTCGTGGTCGCCGACAACTGCACCGACGCCACCGCCGAGATCGCCGTCGCGTACGGCGCCCGGGTCTTCACCACCGAGGGCAACACGCACAAGAAGGCCGGCGCCCTCAACCAGGCCATCGCCTGGGTGCTGCCCCATCTGGAGGACCGCGACCTCTTGTTGGTGCAGGACGCCGACACGGTGCTCGCCCCCTCGTTCAGCGAGACGGCGATCGGCACCTTCAACCGCAAGGTCGGCGCCGTCGGCGGGGTCTTCTACGGCGAGGACGGCGGCGGGCTGCTCGGACTGCTCCAGCGCATGGAGTTCCACCGCTACGCCTGGGAACTGGAGCGCACCGGCGGCAAGGCCCAGGTGCTCACCGGCACCGGCACCATGTTCCGCGCCCGCGTCCTGCGCGAGGTGCGCGCCGCCCGCCGCGACGGACTGATCGGCGGCGGCCACGCCTACTACAGTCTCGCCTCGCTCACTGAGGACGACGAGATGACCAAGGCGGTCAAGACCCTCGGCTACCGGGCGATGTCCCCGGCCGGCTGCGCGGTCACCACCGAGGTCATGCCCACGCTGGGCAAACTGTGGCACCAGCGGCTGCGCTGGCAGCGCGGCGCCCTGGAGAACCTGCGCGACTACGGCTGGACGCGCGTGACCGCCCGTTACTTCCTGCAGCAGTTCCTCATGGGCTTCGGCGCGCTGTCCTTCCTGGTCTACCTGACCTACATGGTCACCTACACCACGCTGTACGGCTGGCCCGGCTTCTCGCCCTTCTGGACCGCGATCGGACTCGTCTTCGTGGTCGAGAAGACGGTCTCCGTGCGCCGCGCGGGACCCCGTGCCGTGCTGGTGGCGGCACTCATGGTGCCGGAGATGCTCTACGACCTTTTCCAGCACGCCGTCTACTTCTCCTCGCTGTGGGGCCTGTTGCGCCGCAGCGAGGAGAAGTGGGTGGCGACGTAACCCTCGGATATGTACCCCGCATAGGAGAAAAGCGCATGTACGGAAGAGTGATCGGTGCCGGCACGACCGGGGCCGGAGGCGCCACGCTGGCCGCGACCGGGCTGTGGCTGAACAGCATGGCGATGCTGGTGACCGCCACGACCTTGGTGGCGGCGGGGGTGGCGCTGTTCAAGCTGGTCCCGCGCCGGCGGTAGGGCCTACGCGTCCTCGTCCGCCGCGGCGAGGACCAGCGGCAGCCGGTCCGTTCCGGTCCGGGTCAGGCGGACCGGAACTCCCCAGTCCTGCTGGTGGACGTGACAGGCCGGGAACGCGGCGGAGCCGTCGTCGGACGGTGTGTCGCAGGACGCGGCCATGGCCGAGATGTGCAGGACGCCCTGCTCGATCGCGGGGTTCAGTTCGAGGGTGCGGGACAGGTCTGTTCCCGCACCCTCGCCGCATGTCAGCAGCCCGGGCGGGGTGGCGGAGACCAGCAGACGCGTCGAGGGGCCGTACCTGGTGTCCGGTTCCTGGCCCGGCGGAGCCTGGAAGACCACGTCCAACCGGAGCCTGCCGGGCGCCACTTCGGTGACCGCGCGCTGCGTGCGGTGGGCCGTCGGCTCGACGCGTGCGGCCTCCTCGGGCAGCCGGAGCCGGGTCAGCCGGTGCCGGGCCGACTCGACGACCACGATCTCGTCGCCGGCCAGGACCGCGCCGCTCGGCTCCCGCAGGTCCGTGGCGAGGGTGGTGACCTCGCCGGTCGCCGGGTCGTAGCGGCGCAGAGCGTGGTTGTAGGTGTCGCTGACCGCGACCGAGCCGTCGGGCAGCGCGGTGACACCCAAGGGGTGCTGGAGCAGGGCCTGTCCGGCGGCGCCGTCGCGGTGCCCGAAGTCGAAGAGGCCGGTGCCGACGGCGGTGTGGACGGCTCCGTCCAGGTCGACCCAGCGCAGGGCGGAGGTCTCGGAGTCGGCGAGCCACAGGCGCTCGCCGTCCGCCGCCACCGCGAGACCGGAGGGCTGGGCGAACCAGGCCTCCTCGCCGGGCCCGTCGACCAGGCCCTCGTTGGCGGTGCCGGCCACGGCCGCGACGGTCTCGTCGCCCGGGTCGTACGCCCACAGCTGGTGGACGCCCGCCATCGCGATCCACACCAGGCCGCGCCACACCGCCACGTCCCACGGGGAGGACAGATCGGTCTCGCGCGCGGGGCCGGCGGTGGGGGAGCCCCGCCACCACTGGCGTCCGGTGCCGGCCAGGGTGGTGACCTCGCCCGTCCCGAGGTCGAGGCGGCGCAGGGCGTGGTTGACGGTGTCGGCGACGACCACGGCGCCCTCGTCGAGCAGGGCCAGCCCCTGCGGCTCGCCGAACGCGGCCGACTCCGCCGTACCGTCGGCGAAGCCGCGCGCGCCGGAGCCGAACCGCCGTACGACGCGCTCCCCGTCCGCGGCGAACTCCACCAGTCGGTGCCGGGTGGTGTCGCTGACCAGGAGGTGCCCGGACGGCAGCACCAGCGCCTTGCCCGGGAAGCGCAGGGTGGTCGGCTCGGGCTCGGGCGGCACATACGGCCCGTCGCCGCGCCGCAGGGTGCCCTTCGCGCCGTGCTCGGCCTCCAGCTCCGTCACCAGCCGCTCGATCGCGTGCACATGCCCCTCACCGGCGTGCTGCGCGACCACGTACCCCTCCGGGTCGATCACCACGAGCGTCGGCCAGGCGCGGACCGCGTACTGCTTCCAGGTCGCGAGCTCCGGATCGTCGAGGACGGGATGCCCGACGCCGTACCGCTCCACGGCGTCCGCCACCGCCGCGTGCTCCGCCTCGTGCGCGAACTTCGGCGAGTGCACACCGACCACCACGACGGTGTCGGAGTGCTTCTCCTCCAGCTCCCTGAGCTCGTCGAGGACGTGCAGGCAGTTCACACAGCAAAAGGTCCAGAAGTCGAGGACGACGATGCGGCCCCGCAGGTCGGCGAGGGTGTACCGCTTCCCGCCCGTGTTCAGCCAGCCGCCCTTGCCGATCAGCTCGGGGGCCCGGACGCGGACGCGGCGGGGTGCGGAAGCGCTCATGGACCAAGAGTGCCACCAGGCACCGACAGTCGGCCCAGCGTGTGCCCCGTGGTCACGTCCACGTGGTCGGGGACCTCCTCGTGGCGGTCCCCGACCGTGGAGGTGCCGGTCGGTTCGAGCAGGAGGATGTCGGTGGGGACGGGGGCGTAGGGCTTGTGCTCGACGCCTCGCGGGACGGTGAAGACGGACGACCTGGGCAGGACGACCGTGCGCTCGCCGGCCGGTTCGCGCAGCGAGATGTGCAGTTCGCCGTCGAGGACCAGGAAGAACTCGTCGGTGTCGTCGTGGACGTGCCACAGGTGCTCGCCCTCGACGTGCGTGACGCGGACGTCGTAGTCGTTGACGGCGGCGACGATGCGGGGGCTCCACTGCTCGGTGAAGGAGGCGAGGGCGGCGGGCAGGGAGACGGGTTCGGTTGCCATGGCGTCATCGTGCGGGGTGGCCGGGACGGCGGACGAGTGCTAGGAATCGCATATGCCGCAAGGATCCTCTCAGTCGAGCTCCCGTCCGCACCGGGTCGCGGTGATCGTCGACGAGGGCACCAACCCCTTCGAAGTGGGCGTCGCCACCGAGCTGTTCGGGCTGCCGCGGCCCGAGCTGGGGCCGGCGGGGCCGCTGTACGAGGTGACCCTGTGCACGCCGACCCCCGGGGTGCGCATGAACCACGGCTTCTTCACGCTGTCCGGGGTGCCCGGTCTGGACGCCGTGGACGACGCCGACACCCTCGTCGTGCCCGGGCGGCCGGACAACGTCGTCCCGCGCGGGAGGGCCGTACGGGAGGCGATCCGCCGCACGCACGCGCGTGGCGCCCGGGTGATCAGCCTGTGCACCGGCAGCTTCGCGCTCGCCGAGGCCGGGCTCCTGGACGGACGGCGGGCCACCACGCACTGGATGTGGGCCGACGCCTTCCGCGAGCTGCATCCGCGGGTGCGGCTGGAGCCGGACGTGCTGTTCGTGGACGAGGGTGACGTCCTGACGGCGGCGGGCAGCGCGGCCGCGCTGGATCTCGGGCTGTACGTCGTGCGGCGCGACCACGGCGCCGAGGTCGCGAACGCGGTGTCCCGCAGGCTCGTCTTCGCCGCCCACCGCGACGGCGGACAGCGGCAGTTCGTGGAGCGGCCCGTGCCCGACGTACGGGACGAGTCGCTGGGCCCGCTGCTGGCGTGGGCGCGGGAGCGGCTGGGGGAGCCGTTGACCGTCGCCGGCCTCGCCGCCCGCGCGGCGGTCTCCCCCGCGACCCTGCACCGCCGTTTCCAGGCGCAGCTCGGCACGACTCCGCTGGCCTGGCTGACGGGGGAGCGGGTGGCACTGGCGTGCCGGCTCATCGAGCGCGGGGAGGAGCGGCTGGACGTGGTGGCCGCGCGGAGCGGTCTGGGGACGGCCGCGAACCTCCGCGCGCGCGTGCGGCGCGAGACGGGACTCAGCCCGTCGGCCTATCGGCGGCGTTTCGGGACCGGCGCCGGGGAAGCGGTAACGGCATGAGATTCCTCGTACGCGACCGGCTCCTCGGCATCGGTGACGACTACTGGATCGAGGACGACCGGGGCAACAAGGTCTTCCTCGTCGACGGCAAGGCCATGCGGGTCCGGGACACCTTCGAGCTGAAGGACACCCAAGGACGGGTCCTGATCGACATCCACCAGAAGATGTTCGCGCTGCGCGACACGATGGTGATCGAGCGGGACGGTGAGCCGCTGGCCAGGATCAGGAGGAAGCGCCTGTCGCTGCTGCGCAACCACTACCGGGTGGCCCTGGCCGACGGCAGCACCGAACTCGACGTCAGCGGCAAGATCCTCGACCGGGAGTTCGCCGTCGAGTACGACGGCGAACTGCTCGCGGTGATCTCGCGCCGGTGGCTGCACGTCCGCGAGACCTACGGCGTCGACATCGTCCGGGACGACGCGGACCCGGCGCTGCTCATCGCGGTGGCGGTGTGCGTGATCCACCTCGCCGAGAAGGACCGGGAGGACGACTGACCCGGCGATCGGGGACGGGGATCAGAGCACCCGGTCCTTCAGGGCCGGGAACTGTTCCCTCGTCACGGCCACCTTCCCGGGGTCGAACTCCACGGTGAGGACCTCCTCGCCCGCGCCCGCCTCGGCGAGGACCTGGCCCCACGGATCCACCACGATCGAGTGACCGGCCTGCGGAACTCGCGCGTGCGTCCCGGCCGTTCCACAGGCGAGCACGAACACCTGGTTCTCGACGGCCCGCGCCCGGGCGAGCAGCGTCCAGTGGTCCCGGCGGCGCTCCGGCCAGCCCGCCGGGATCACCAGGGTCTCGGCGCCCGCGTCGACGAGACCGCGGAAGAGTTCGGGGAAGCGGAGGTCGTAACAGGTGGCGACGCCGAGGGTCGTCTCGGGCAGACGGACCGTCACCAGGTCCTCGCCCCGGCCCATCAGCACGGCCTCGCCCTTGTCGAAGCCGAAGCGGTGGATCTTGCGGTAGGTGGCGACGCGTTCGCCGGAGGGGGAGAACAGGAGGGAGGTGTTGTAGAGGGTGCCGTCAGAGGTCCGCTCGGGGATCGAGCCCGCGTGCAGCCACACGCCCGCCTCGCTCGCGGCCTTCGCCATGACCTCGTGGGTCGGCCCCTCCAGCGGTTCCGCCTGGCCCGCGAACTCCTCGAAGGCGAAGGCCCCGGTGGTCCACAGCTCCGGCAGCACGACGAGGTCGGCTCCGGCCTGTTCCCGCACCAGCGACGCCATCCGACGCCGACGCGATTCGACCGATTCGCCCTCATCCACGGCGATCTGGATCAAAGAGGCGCGCACACTACCACCGTCCTGGCATTCGGGCCGTCCCTTACGGGCCTACGATCGTCACACGAAAGCACTGCCGGGGTGCCTCACAGCAGCGTAACTTAGCGTTCCAAGACACCCGCCGACAGCCACCACCTCCACTGGCAACGCCGCCATCACCAGCCCGTGCTCCGACCGCCGAGGGGTCCCGTTCCGTGAGTCTGCATCCCACCCTCCAGCCCTACGCCGACGCCTGGACCCACTCCATCGAAGCGATATCCGAGCTGGTGACCCCCCTCGTGGAGGGGGAGTGGAACCGCCGTACGCCGTGTCCGGGCTGGTCGGTGCGGGACGTGGTGTCCCATGTCATCGGTCTGGACTGCGAGATGCTGGGCGACCCGCGCCCCATCCACACCCTCCCCCGCGACCTGTTCCACGTCACCAACGACCACCAGCGGTACATGGAGATGCAGGTCGACGTCCGCCGCCACCACACGGCACCGGAGATGACCTCCGAGCTGGAGTACGTCATCATCCGCCGCAACCGTCAGCTGCGGAACGAGTCCCGCGACCCCGGCACCAAGGTGCGCGGCCCGCTCGGCACCGAACTGACCCTCGCGGACGCCATGCGCCAGCACGCCTTCGACGTCTGGGTGCACGAGCAGGACCTGCGCACCGCCCTCGGCCGGCCCGGCAACCTCGACTCCCCCGGCGCGCACATCGCCCGTGACGTCCTGCTCGCCGCGCTCCCCGACATAGTGGCCGTCAAGGCGGACGCGCCCCGCAGTTCGGCGATCGTCTTCGACGTGCACGGGCCCATCGAGTTCCTGCGCACCATCCGCGTCGACATCCAGGGCCGCGGCACCCTGGAGACCGCGCCCGCGCTCGGCCCGGCCGCCGCCCTCAGCCTCGACTGGGAGACCTACGTCCGCCTGGCCTGCGGCCGGGTGAGCCTGGAGGCGGTGGCGGACCGTGTGAAGGCGGAGGGTGATCCGGAACTGACGTCGGCGATCCTGCGGAACTTCACGGTGACGCGCTAGCGGACGGGTGCGGCCGGGACCGTTCCCGCTCTCGGCCGACCCGCCCGTCCCGGTTCGCTGACGCGTGTTCAGACGGGCACGTGGACCGTCTCCACCCGGCTCGCCACCAGCCGCTCCCGCTCCCGCCGGGCCGCCCGCCCGCGCAGCCGCAGGATCTGGCTGACGCCGAGCGCCTGGAGCACGAAGACGGAGGAGAAGGCGACGGTGTAGTCGCCGTCGGTCGCGTCCAGGAGGACACCGACGGCGAACAGGGTGGTCATCGAGGCGACGAACCCGCCCATGTTGGTGATGCCGGACGCGGTGCCCTGCCGCTCCGGCGGGTTCGCGGGCCGCGCGAAGTCGAAGCCGAGCATCGACGCCGGGCCGCACGAGCCGAGCACCACGCACAGCACGACCAGCAGCCACATCGGGGCCCGTTCACCGGGCCAGGCCAGCGTGGCCGCCCACAGCAGCGCCGTCGCGCCCACGGTGCCGAGCGCGAGCGGCAGCCGGGCCTCGTGGTGCCGGGCGACGACCTGGCCGTAGACCAGGCCGACGACCATGTTGGACAGCACGACGAGCGTGAGCAGTTCGCCCGCCGCCGCCCGGGACAGCCCCTGCGCCTCGACGAGGAACGGCAGGCCCCACAGCAGCAGGAACACCATCGCCGGGAACTGGGTCGTGAAGTGCACCCACAGCCCCAGCCGGGTGCCGGGCTCGCGCCAGGACGCGGCGATCTGCCGCCGTACATAGGCGGCCCCCTGGTGCGGGAACGGCTCCGGCTCGTGCCCCTCGGGGTGGTCCTTGAGGAAGAGGAGCATCAGCACCAGCACCACGACACCCGCGAGCGAGCTGCCCGCGAACGCGGGCGTCCAGCCGATGCCGTGCAGCAGCCGGGCCAGCACCAGGGTGGAGACCAGGTTGCCCGCCATGCCGACGAGCCCGGCGAGCTGCGCGACCAGCGGTCCGCGCCTGGCCGGGAACCAGCGGCTGCCGAGGCGCAGCACGCTGATGAAGGTCATCGCGTCACCGCAGCCGAGCAGGGCGCGCGAGGCGAGGGCGGTGCCGTACGACGGTGAGAACGCGAAGCCGAGCTGCCCCGCCGTGAAGAGCACCACGCCGAGGGTGAGCACCTTCTTGGTGCCGAGCCGGTCGACCAGCAGTCCGACGGGTATCTGCATGCCGGCGTAGACGAGGAGCTGGAGGATCGAGAAGGTCGACAGCGCCGAGGCGTTCACATGGAAGCGGTCGGCCGCGTCGAGGCCGGCGACTCCGAGGGACGTACGGAAGATGACCGCGACGAAGTAGACGGAGACGCCGATGCCCCAGACGGCCATCGCGCGCCGGCCGCCCGGGGGGTCGCCCGGAAGAGCGGACCGGTTCATCGGACCTCACCCCGGGCGAGGTGGGAGAACCACTCGACATGCCCGTGAATCAGGCCTACGACCGCCTCCGCGTCGCCGGAGCGCAGGGCCTGGAGGATCTGCTCGTGCTCGGAGAGGGTCTTGGTGATGCGGTCCGGGTGGGCGTGCATGACGGCGACACCCATCCTGAGCTGGCGGTCGCGGAGCTGGTCGTAGAGCCGGTTCAGGATCTCGTTGCCACCGCTGCGCACGATCTCGGCGTGGAAGCAGCGGTCCGTGACGGCGGCGCCGGCCAGATCCCCGGCGGCGGCCTGTTCCTTCTGCCGCGCGAGCAGTTCTTCGAGGCGCGCGATGAGCTGCGGGGAGGCGGGGACGGCCTTGCGGGCGGCGTGGCCCTCGACGAGCTGCCGGGTCTCGACGACGTCGGCGATCTCCTGCGCGGAGACGGGAAGGACCAGCGCTCCCTTTTTCGGGTAAAGCTTGATCAGCCCCTCGACCTCCAGGCGGAGCAGCGCCTCCCGAACGGGTGTGCGGGACACCCCGGCGGCCTCGGCGAGCTCGCCCTCGGTGAGCAGGGTCCCACCCTCGTAACGGCGGTCCAGGACACCCTGCTTGACGTGGGCATAGACACGGTCGGCGGCGGGAGGCTGTTTCACGGCCAGGCTCATGCCCACAGCATAGATACAACACGTACGCATGATCAGCCCCGTCCAGCATGCGGACCCCGGGAGGAACTCCCGCCGACGGAAACCCCACCCGCCTCAGCCGGCGTACAACCTTGTGTGCTACTTACGTGTCACACACGTGCGGCCCTCCTTTCTTCCCCTTCCAACTCGGCCGCATCCAGGGGCATTCGACGTATTCGGGGTATTTCAGTTGATTACCGCCACCAAGGGCCTCCGCGTCCGCAGAGCCGCAGCCGTCGCGATCACGACCGGCGCAGTGCTCGCCACCGGAGCTCTCACCGCGGCACCCGCGCAGGCGCTCACCACGCCGACCATCACCGCCAAGGGCGGGTTCCTGATGAACAGCGCGACCGGCTCGACCCTCTACAGCAAGGCGCCGAACACGAAGCGGCTCACCGCTTCCACGACGAAGATCATGACCGCGAAGGTCGTGCTCTCGCAGTCGAACCTCAACCTGGACGCCAAGGTCACGATCAAGAAGGCGTACAGCGACTACATCGTCTCCAAGGGCGCCTCGTCCGCCCGCCTGATCGTCGGCGACAAGGTGACCGTCCGTCAGCTGCTCTACGGGATGATGCTGCCGTCCGGCTGTGACGCCGCGATGGCCCTCGCCGACAAGTTCGGCACCGGCTCGACGGTCTCCGCGCGCACCAAGTCGTTCATCGCGAAGATGAACACGACGGCCAGGTCCCTCGGCATGACGAACACGAAGTTCGACTCGTTCGACGGAATAAGCAATGGTGCGAACGCCTCGACGCCGAAGGACCTCACGCTGCTCGCCCGCAACGTGATGAAGAGCTCGACCTTCAAGTCCGTCGTGAAGACCAAGTCGTACACGGCCAAGACGATCACGAAGACCGGCAGCACCCGCACCATGGGTGCCTGGACGAACACCAACACCCTGCTCGGCTGGAACGGCACGCTCGGCATCAAGACCGGCTCGGGCACCGACTCCAAGTACTGCCTCGTCTTCGCCGCGACGAAGAACGGCGAGTCCGTCATGGGCGCCGTCATGACCTCCCCGTCGGCGGCCGACCGCACGAACGACGTGAAGAAGCTCATCAACTACGGCTACGCCAAGATCAGCTGACGTCCCAGGACATCCGAAGGGGCCTGCCGCTGTCGCAGCGGCAGGCCCCTTCGTCATGCCGGACACCGGCGGAACCTGGGTTTTTCCCTCGCATGGGTGAATATCGTTACGTCAGTTGGCATATCCGACCTTCTCCGCCCTAGGTTCCGCTGCGGAGGTGGTTCACATGAACGAACCGAGCAAGCGGCCCGAGGCGGGCAAGAGGCATGAGGCGATCGATGTCAGCGACTTCGTCTACGCGGCGACCGGGCACCGGATCCGGAGACTGACCATGCCGGACGGGAGCCATTGGTTTCCGGCGGTGGATGTGTGCAGGCAGCTGGGGCATACGAACTCTCGGCAGGCTCTCGCCGACCACGTACCCGACGACCATCGAGAACTCCTCGAGACCGTAACTGGAGCTTACGGTCTCAGCGTTCCCGCAGGTAGAGAGTGGCGTCGAGACCTGAACGTCATCTCTCTCCAAGGTCTGATCCTGCTCGTGAACGCCTGCACCAAGCCGTCCTGCGCACCTTTCAAGCAGTGGGCCGCCGAAGTGATCGAGACCGTCCAGCGAGAGGGCTCCTACACCCTCGAAGAGGCCGAGGTGCAGCCCTCCGAGCCGGGCGCGCCCATCGCCTACGCCATGCCGGAGCAGGTCGCCGAAGCGATCGTGCGGCTCGAAGAGCGCAATCTCCAGGCCGACGAGCAGTTCGCCGCCGCACAGCACAAGTCGATCGCGCTGCAGGAGGCGATCGTCGAATCGCAGCGAGAGATGCTGGAGACGCAGCGTGCCACTCTCGCGGCCCAGCAGGCCATGGCCCTGGCCATGGAGCGCATCGCGGACCGGCTCGACTCCCTGGCCCTCGAACGCCCGGCGCCCACCGCCGACCTGTCCACTCTGCCGACGACGGAGTCCGTGCTGGCCGACTGGCGGCAGCGGTTGTCCGTGACGGAGGACGTCTGGACCGTGGCCGTGGTCATCGCGCCGGTGCTCGTCGAAGAGGGTCAGCTCCGTCAGCCGCTGGAATCGATCGCGGCCCGCACCGGCCTGACGGTCCATAGGGTCAACGAATGCCTGCGTCTGCTGCGCAAGCACGCCTGCATCCGCTCGCAGGGTGCGTCGGAGGACGGGGCTCCGGTGTACGTGCTCAACCGGTCCTGATCCACCCCGTGCATGACTGAAGGGGCGGCCGCAAACGAAACTTGCGGCCGTCCCTTCAGTGTTGGACAACTTGTCCGCTGCCCGCGGGTCACGCCCAGGTGATGAGTTTCTTGGGCTGTTCGAGGATGGCGGCCACGTCGGCGAGGACCTTGGAGCCCAGTTCGCCGTCGATGAGGCGGTGGTCGAAGCTGAGGGCCAGGGTGGTGACCTGGCGGGGCTTGACCTTGCCCTTGTGGACCCAGGGCTGGAGCTTGATCGCGCCGACGGCGAGGATCGCGGACTCGCCGGGCGGCAGGATGGGGGTGCCGGTGTCGACGCCGAAGACGCCGACGTTGGTGATGGTCACCGTGCCGCCCTGCATCGCGGCCGGCGAGGTACGCCCCTCCTTCGCCGTGGCCACCAACTCGCCCAGTGCTTCGGCGAGCTGCGGGAGGGTCTTGGCGTCGGCGTCCTTGATGTTGGGGACGATCAGGCCGCGCGGGGTGGCGGCGGCGATGCCGAGGTTGACGTAGTGCTTGAGGACGATCTCCTGGTGGGTCTCGTCCCAGGAGGCGTTGATGTCCGGGTTGCGCTTGATGGCGACCAGGAGGGCCTTGGCGATCAGCAGGAGGGGGTTGACGCGCAGGCCCGCGAAGTCCTTGTCCTGCTTGAGGTCCTCGACGAGTTTCAGGGTGCGGGTGACGTCGACCGTCACGAACTCGGTGACGTGAGGGGCGGTGAAGGCGGAGCCGACCATCGCCGCGGCGGTGGCCTTGCGGACGCCCTTGACCGGGATGCGGGTCTCGCGGGCGGCGTCGTAGGAGGCGGCCGGTGCCGCCGGGACCGCGGCGACCGGGGCCGGGGTGACCGGCACCGGTGTCTCGGTCGGGGTGGCTGCCGCGTGGACGTCCTCGCGGGTGATGATGCCGTCCGGGCCGGAGGGGATCACCGTGGTGAGGTCGACGCCCAGGTCCTTGGCCAGCTTGCGGACCGGGGGCTTGGCCAGCGGACGGGACTCCGGCACGGGAGGCGTCCCGTGTCCGTTCAGCTCGGTCTGGACGGCCGCCGATGCCTGCTGGACCGGCACCTCGACCCCCTTGCGGGGGCGCCGCTTGGTGGAGGAGGTCGCCACGCCGTAGCCGACCAGAACCGGCTGGCGTCCCTCCGGCTTCTTCTCGGCGGTGTCAGCGACAGGGGCCGCGGCCGCAGGGGCCTGCGCGGCCTCGGCCGGCGCCGACGCCGGAGCCGACCCGCCGTTCACGTCGATCGCGATGATCGAGGTGCCGACGTCGACGGTGGTGCCCTCGGGGAAGTGCAGGGCGCGGACCACACCGTCGTAGGGGATGGGCAGTTCGACGGCCGCCTTGGCCGTCTCCACCTCACACACCACCTGCCCGTCGGTGACGGTGTCGCCGACCTGGACGTACCACTTGAGGATCTCCGCCTCGGTCAGGCCCTCGCCCACATCGGGCATCTTGAACTCGCGCACGGACGTATCCGTCATCGTCGTCACGGCCCTCTCCTCAGTACGCCAGAGCACGGTCGACGGCATCCAGCACCCGGTCCAGCCCCGGCAGGTACTCGTCCTCCAAGCGGGCCGGCGGATACGGGGCGTGATAGCCGCCCACCCGCAGCACCGGCGCCTCCAGGTGGTAGAAACACCGCTCGGTGATCCGGGCCGCGATCTCCGCACCCGAACCGAAGAACACCGGCGCCTCGTGCACCACCACCAGCCGCCCCGTCTTCTCCACCGAGGCCTGGATCGCGTCGAAGTCCAGCGGCGAGACCGACCGCAGGTCCACCACCTCCAGGTTCCTGCCCTCCTCGGCAGCCGCGTCCGCGACCTCCTGGCAGAGCTTGACCATCGGACCGTAGGCGACCAGCGTCACATCCGTGCCCTCACGCACCACCCGCGCCTTGTGCAGCGGTCCGGGAATGGCCTCGGTGTTGACCTCGCCCTTGTCCCAGTAGCGCCGCTTGGGCTCGAAGAAGATCACCGGGTCGTCGCTCTGGATGGCCTGCTGCATCATCCAGTACGCATCCGAGGCGTTGGAGGGGCTGACCACCTTGAGGCCCGCCACATGCGCGAACAGCGCCTCCGGGGACTCCGAGTGGTGCTCCACCGCGCCGATGCCACCGCCGTAGGGGATCCGCACCACGACCGGCATCTTGACCTTGCCCAGCGAGCGGGCGTGCATCTTCGCCAACTGCGTGACGATCTGGTCGTAGGCCGGGAACACGAACCCGTCGAACTGGATCTCCACCACCGGCCGGTAGCCGCGCAGCGCCAGCCCGATCGCGGTGCCCACGATGCCCGACTCCGCGAGCGGGGTGTCGATGACCCGGTCCTCGCCGAAGTCCTTCTGCAGCCCGTCGGTCACCCGGAAGACGCCGCCGAGCTTGCCGACGTCCTCGCCCATGACGAGGACCTTCGGGTCGGTGTCCAGGGCACGCCGCAGCGACTCGTTGATCGCCTTGGCCAGAGCCATGTTCTTGGATGTCACAGTCTCCGCTGCCATGATCAGGCCCCTTCCCCATCCGCGAACGACGCCTGGTAGGCGGCGAACCCGGCCCGCTCCTCGTCGACCAGCGCGTGCCCGTCCGCATACGCGTGCTCGAACAGCGCGAAACGATCCGGATCCGGCATCGCCCGCACCGCCTCACGCACTCGCCTGCCCAACGCCTCCGACTCGGCCTCCAGTTCCGCGAAGAATCCCTCGTCCGCGTGGTTTGAGGCCTCCAGGTAGCGGCGAAGGCGCAGGATCGGGTCCTTCGCCTCCCACGCCTCGCGCTCCTCGTCGGCCCGGTACTTGCTCGGGTCGTCGGAGGTGGTGTGGGCGCCCATCCGGTAGGTGTACGCCTCGACGAGCGTCGGCCCCTCACCCGCGCGGGCCCGCTCCAGCGCCCACTTGGTGACCGCCAGCGACGCGAGCACGTCGTTGCCGTCGACCCGCACGCCGGGGAAGCCGAAGCCCTGCGCCCGCTGGTAGAGCGGGACGCGCGTCTGCTTCTCGGTGGGCTCGGAGATGGCCCACTGGTTGTTCTGGCAGAAGAACACGACCGGGGCGTTGTAGACCGCGGAGAAGGTGAACGATTCGGCGACGTCGCCCTGGCTGGAGGCGCCGTCGCCGAAGTAGGCGATGACCGCGGAGTCGGCGCCGTCCTTGGTGATGCCCATCGCGTAGCCCGTGGCGTGCAGCGTCTGGGAGCCGATGACGATGGTGTAGAGGTGGAAGTTGTTGCTGTTCGGGTCCCAGCCGCCGTTGTTCACCCCGCGGAACATGCCGAGCAGGTTGGTCGGGTCGACCCCGCGGCACCAGGCCACGCCGTGCTCGCGGTAGGTCGGGAAGACGTAGTCGTCGTCGCGCAGTGCCCGGCCGGAGCCGATCTGGGCGGCCTCCTGGCCGAGCAGCGAGGCCCACAGGCCCAGTTCGCCCTGGCGCTGGAGGGAGGTGGCCTCGGCGTCGAAGCGGCGGGTGAGCACCATGTCGCGGTAGAGGCCGCGGAGCGCTTCGGGGGTGATGTCGGCGACGTACTTGTCGTACTCGGCGTTCTTGACGCGCTTGCCCTCGGGCGTCAGCAGCTGAACCAGTTCGGGCTTGGTGCTCGGGGACTTCCTCGTCCCGGCGCTGCGTCGCGGCTTGCGCGCGGCAGTGCTCTCCACGGTCACGTGTGCTCCTCCGTCGGTCCGGCCCCCGGGGTTGCCGGGTGTACCAGTGCGGCTCACCTGTTTCCGACCCCCGTGCACGGGGTGGGTGCCACTCGGCCGGAACAGGCGTGACAGGTGCCCCGGCGAGCGCCCTGCAAGAATCACGTTACCCAGTGCTCCACATTTCTGTGAAACCCCCTTTGACCTGCGATTTTGCTTGGATTTCCAAGTAAATCGGAAAAGGGCCGAAGGGGTGCTGGTCACAGCCTTGCAGGAGGCCGGAGCAACGGCACGTTATCCCGTCCACCCAGGCCACCGGAAGGGTTTCCGTGTTTGACTTCCCGACCGTGCCCGGGAGGGGAAAACGGGGTATTTCTCCCCGATGGCGACGAGATCGGCCGGCGTGGCGTCGTGGTGGCCCGGCGAGACGGCCGCGGTTCCGCACGCGGGACGAGGGCGTCCATGACCGAAGCAGACCGAGCGCGACCCACTGTGTCGATCTGTGACTTTCTGTGACAACGCCCAGCTCACGGCCCTTCTCCGTGCCCTAGCATCTGGCGCGTGCCGCGCTCTCCTGTACCACCCCTCATGCCTCACGCGCCCCCGCTGGGCGCCCTCCTCCGCCGGTACGCCGCCGGCTCCGCCCTCGCCTGCGATCCCGTCGACCAAGGTCTCCTCAACCGCGGTTACCGGCTCCGTACGACCCGTGGCCGCTACTTCCTCAAGCACCACTTCGACCCCGAGACGGCCGCCCCGGAGGCGATCGCCCGCCAGCACCGCGCCACCCAGCGCCTGGCCGCCCTCGGTGTCCCGGTCGCCCCGCCCCTCCCCGCCCACGACGGCCGCACGGTCGCGGTCGTCGGCGGCCACGCCTACGCCCTCCACCCCTGGATCGAGGGCCGCCACCGCCACGGCGCCCAGCTCACCGGCGCCCAGTGCGGCCGCCTCGGGGCACTGCTGGGCGTGGTGCACGCGAGTCTGGAGCGGGTGATGCCGCTTCAGGGGCAGGAGGGGACGGAGAAGAGTGCGCGGGCAGTCGGGGGCGTACGGACCGACGCAGGCGCCCCGGACACCGCGCCGCACCCGCCGGGCGGACGCACCGCAGTGCTCGGCCCCGCCCCCGCGCGAACCGGCGGCACCCGTGCGGACAGGCCGCGGGCCGGTCACCCGGCCGAGCAGAACGCCAGGACGGCGGACCCGGACGCGGGCTCCGTCGACGCCGGGGCCGACCCCACCACCACCTTCGCCCTCATCGACGACCTCCTGGCCCGCGTACGCCGGCACCGGCCCGCCGACTCCTTCGACGAGCTGGCCCGGCACCGGCTGCTGGAACGGCGGGCACTGCTCGAACAGCACGCCGGACGGCGGCCTCCGCACAGCGGACCGGTGGGCTGGGTGCACGGGGACTTCCACCCCTTCAACCTGCTCTACCGGGGCGACGCCCCCGCCGCGATCGTCGACTGGGACCGGCTCGGCGTGAAACCCCGCGCCGAGGAGGCCGTACGCGCCGCCGCGATCTTCTTCGTACGGCCCGCGGGGACACTCGACCTGCCGAAGGTGCGGGCCTACGCGCGCGCGTACCGGCGTACGGCCGGGGCCACGCCCTCGGAACTCGCGGCGGCCGTGCACCGCGTGTGGTGGGAGCGGCTCAACGACTTCTGGATGCTGCGCTGGCACTACGAGCGCGGCGACACCCGCGCGGACCCACAGTTCCCGGCGGCCTCGGCGCTGGTGGTGTGGTGGACGCGGGAGTACGACGCGGTGTGCGACGCGTTCGCGGGCTGACGCGTGGCCCCGGAAACGCCGCGCGCGCGTGGCGCCCGTTTCCGGGGCCACGCGCGCGTGAGGCGTCGCGGTCGGTCTAGGAGTCGCCTCCGCCGCCGCCGTCCGAGCCCCCGACGAGGGCGCCCCCACCGGTCGGCTCCCCCGTGTCCGTGGGCTCCGCCGTGTCGGTGGGCTCCGGCGTGTCGGACGGCTCCGTCGCCGTCGCGGACGGCTGCGTCGCAGAGGGCGACGGCGTGTAGGAGGGCGTGTACGACGGCGTGTAGGACGGCGTGTAGCCGGAGCCGCCCGAGCTGCCGCTGTCGTCCGTGGACGTGTCGGTCTCCTCGCTCGTCGCGTCGTCGCTCGGCGTCTCGCTGGCCGTCTGGTCGTCGGTGGTCTTCGAGGTGGTCGGCGACACGGAGGTGCCGGTGCCGCCACCGCCCCCGCCTCCGCCGCCGCCGTTGAGCGCGAGGGCGACGCCCGCCGCGACGGCGATCACCGCGAGGACGGCGAGGATCCACAGCTTGCCGCGGCCGCTGCCCCGGTTGCCGTGTCCTTCGAAGCCGCCGTCGTCCCCGCCGCCGTAACCGGAGGGCAGGATCTGCTGCGGGATCTGGGTGGTGCCCGAGGAGACGCCGTTGTGCGGCAGCACGCTGGTGCTCGCGAAGCCCCCGGCGGGCGTGCCGCGGCCGTCGTGCGCCGTCACCGGGCCGGTGTTCCAGGTGCCGGTGTGGCCGCCCTGGTCGTACAGCATCTGCAGGCCGTACTGGACGAGCCCGCGCATCTCCTCGGCCGTCTGGAAGCGGTCGTCCGGCTCCTTGGCCAGCGAGCGCATGACCAGGCCGTCGAGCTCCGGCGGGACGGCGTCGGAGACCTGCGAGGGAGGCGTCGGGATGTCCTGGACGTGCTGGTACACGACGGAGAGCGGGGTCTCGCCGGTGAACGGCGGCCTGAGCGCGAGGAGTTCGTACAGCAGACAACCCGTCGCGTACAGGTCGGAGCGGTGGTCGACGGCCTTGCCGAGGGCCTGCTCCGGGGAGAGGTACTGGGGGGTGCCCATGACCATGCCGGTCTGCGTCATCGTGGTGGACGCGCCGTGCAGGGCGCGGGCGATGCCGAAGTCCATCACCTTGACCGCGCCGTTGTGGGTGATGATCACGTTGGCGGGCTTGATGTCGCGGTGCACGATGCCGTGCTGGTGCGAGTAGGCGAGCGCCTCCAGGACCCCGGAGACGATGATCAGGGCCTGCTCGGGCCCGGGCGCCTCGGCGTTGAGCAGCAGGTCCCGGATCGTCCGTCCCTCGACGATCTCCATGACGATGTACGGCACCGACTGGCCGCCGACGTAGTCCTCGCCGGAGTCGTACACGGCGACGATCGCGTGGTGGTTGAGGCCGGCCACGGACTGGGCCTCACGCGTGAAGCGGGCCTTGGAGGTCGGGTCCTCGGCGAGGTCGGCGCGCAGCAGTTTGACCGCCACGGTGCGCCCGAGCCGTACGTCCTCGGCCGCGAACACCTCGGCCATACCGCCCCGGCCGAGTCTGCGGGTCAGCCGGTACCGGCCGTCCCCCACCAGTCCGCCGTTACCCCACAGCTCCGGCGCATCTGACATTCCGCCGCCAGTCGCCTCGGGGTCGGACGGGCCCTGAGCGCGCTGCTGCTGTGCCATCGGTCCTCGCCGTCGTTTCTGCCCGCGGTGCGCGCGGTGTTGTTACGGTCTCCGTCGGCCACGCTACAGCCTTCACGCAAGCCGCCGGTCCGGGATGAGCCCGGGGGCCGACCCGGGACGGACCGGCCATCAAACCTGTACTGGGTCTCGGCGTGCAAATTCTGTGTACCGGCCGTGGGGCGGCTGTAACGCCCGCACGACCTTTCTTTCGCGTACGGCCACGGAACGGGCACTTCACGAAGGCGTCGCCGCCGTGGGGTGCGGGGGCGCCGGGCCCGGCTCCGTGGCCAAGGTCACGCCCGCCGGCCCCCGGGCCGCCGACCGGGCCCCGGCCTGCCGCGCAAGAAGAACCCGAACGAGCGTTTCCCACCGGGGATTTCCGCCCGGCGACATGAAGGGCCCGGCAGCGTCGGCTGCCGGGCCCTTCCTCGTCGGGGGTTACAGGTACGGTCCGCCCGAGCGGCCGCCCGCGCGCGGGTCGATGCCGTCCTCGTGTCCGCCGACACCGGGCGGAAGGGCGCGGCGCATCTGCTCCAGCTGGGCCCGCGCGGCCATCTGCTGGGCGAACAAGGTGGTCTGGATCCCGTGGAAGAGGCCTTCGAGCCAGCCCACCAGCTGGGCCTGGGCGATGCGCAGTTCCGCGTCGCTCGGGGTCGACTCCTCGTTGAAGGGCAGGGACAGCCGCTCCAGCTCCTCCACCAGCTCGGGGGCCAGACCGTCCTCCAGCTCCTTCACCGAGCTGGAGTGGATCTCCTTGAGCCGGGCCCGGCTGGCCTCGTCGAGAGGAGCCGCGCGCACCTCTTCGAGCAGCTGCTTGATCATGCTGCCGATCCGCATGACCTTCGCGGGCTGCTCGACCATCTCCGTGACCGGGACCTCGCGGGAGTCGTCGTCACCCCCGCCGCCCAGTGCCATCCCGTCCTGGCCCACGACCAGGATCTGGGGGCTTTCCGGCGAACCTTCGTTCCTCGGCATCTCCATGCCGCCATTCTCTCGCACCCGTACACCTCACCACCGGGGTGCCCCCACTGTGTGCTGATCCACCGTTCCCGGCGCGGATCGCCCCCATGGCGTCACCCGAAATGCCGGTCTCTTTCCGCAATGCCAGTCTTGTCCCGTGACTCCCTGGCTACGCGCGACGGTGCTGGCGATCCTGGTGGGCACGAGCGCGACCGCCGTGCCGCAGGCCGACCTCGCGTACGGCGCCGAACTGACACCTCGGGTCCCGCCCGGACAGGCAACGCACCCGGTGTCCCTGCAGGGCACGCGGTCACCGGACTCGGCACCGGCCCACCGGACACCGGGGCGGGCCCCACGGCCGGACGCCACCGGGCTCCCGTCGCACCCCGCCCCCGGCGCGTCGGCCTCCCCCTCCGGCATCCCGTCGGTCCCGACACCGGCTCACGGGCCGCGGCACCCCGCCCCGGGGTACGCCGCCCCCTCGGGTCCCCCGCGCGGCCACGGTCCGGAGCGCGCCTCGCCCTCGCCCTCCCTCGCGCCCTCCCCCTCGGCCGCCGCTCCCTCCCGCGCGGGGAGCCGCGCGGGCGAGGGGCGGGAGCGGCCGGGGCGCCGGGAGGAGCCGGCGGCTCAGGAGGCGCAGGCCGACGGTACGGACCCCGGGGGGACCGACCCCGGGGACGACGACCTCACCGCCGCGTCGGAGCCGCCGCCGCGGACCGCCGTGGCGCGACCGTCCCGCCCCGCGGAGCGGCCCGTGGCAAGCCCCAAGGTGTTCATCCTGCCCCTCGGCACCGGGCTGGTGCTGGTCGGACTGGGGCTCGGGCTGGGCCTCTACGCGCTGCGGGTGCGGCGCGGGTAGGGCCGTACCGCTCACCTACTGCGTGACCAGCAGGACCTTGCCGATGTGGCCGCTGTCCTCGACGACCCGGTGCGCGGCGGCCGCGTCGCTCATCGGGAGCTCGCGGTCGACGACGGGCCGGATGTGCCCGGCGTCCAGCAGGGGCCAGACATGCTCGCGTACGGCCGCCACGATCGCCGTCTTCTCGGCGGGCGGCCTGGCCCGCAGCGAGGTGGCGCTGATCGCGGCGCGCTTGCCCAGCAGCGTGGCGATGTTCAGCTCGCCCTTGATGCCGCCCTGCATGCCGATGATCGCGAGGCGTCCGTTGACGGCGAGGACGTCGACGTTGCGGCCGAGGTACTTCGCGCCCATGTTGTCGAGGACGACGTCGGCGCCCGCCCCGTCGGTGGCCTTCCTGACCTCCTCGACGAAGTCCTGCTCCCGGTAGTTGATCAGGATGTCCGCGCCGAGTGCGGCGCAGCGCTCCAGCTTCTCGGGGGTGCCCGCGGTCACCGCGACCTTGGCGCCCACGGCCTTCGCGAGCTGGATCGCCATCGTGCCGATGCCGCTGGAGCCGCCGTGCACCAGGAGGGTCTCGCCGGGGCGCAGGTGGGCGACCATGAACACGTTCGACCAGACCGTGCAGACCACCTCGGGCAGCGCGGCGGCCCGCTTCACGTCGACGCCCTTGGGCACGGGCAGCAGCTGTCCGGCGGGTACGGCGACCTTCTCGGCGTATCCGCCGCCCGAGAGCAGCGCGCACACCTCGTCGCCGACGGACCAGCCGGAGACACCGGGGCCGATCTCGGCGATCCGCCCCGAGCACTCCAGGCCGGGGTAGGGGGAGGCGCCGGGCGGGGGGTTGTAGAAGCCCTGGCGTTGCAGGATGTCGGCGCGGTTGACGGCACCGGCCACCACCTCGACCAGCACCTCGCCCTCGCCGGCGACGGCATCCGGCACCTCGCTCCAGACCAGCGCCTCGGGACCACCGGGTTCGGGAATCGTGATCGCATGCATGGGCCCGACGCTACTCCCCGGGTCCGTCGCTCCCGGGTTCCCGGTCCCCTGCCGTCCGCCTCGCCGGACCGGTTCCCCGAAAGCCCCGGGCGCCACCGATGAGTTTGCGCGACGGTAAAGGTCTCCCCATGCGTAGCCCAAGCACGCGGAAGGACACCCACCATGAGCCAAGACACGTCAGCCCTGGCCATCGAGACGGCGGGCCTGGTCAAGACGTTCGGCGAGACCAGGGCGGTGGACGGGGTCGACCTCGCGGTGCCGGCCGGCACGGTCTACGGCGTCCTCGGCCCGAACGGCGCCGGTAAGACCACCACCGTGAAGATGCTCGCCACCCTCCTGCGGCCCGACGGCGGCGAGGCCCACGTCTTCGGCCACGACGTCGTCCGCGAGGCCGACGAGGTCCGCGGCCGGGTCAGTCTCACCGGCCAGTACGCCTCCGTCGACGAGGACCTCACCGGCGCCGAGAACCTGGTCCTGCTGGGCCGTCTCCTCGGCCACCACAAGAAGGCCGCACGCGAGCGGGCCGGACAGCTCCTGGAGGCCTTCGGTCTCTCGGAGGCGGCCGGAAAGCAGGTCAAGCACTACTCCGGCGGCATGCGGCGCCGTATCGACATCGCCGCGTCCATCCTCAACACCCCCGAGCTGCTCTTCCTCGACGAGCCCACCACCGGCCTCGATCCGCGCAGCCGCAACCAGGTCTGGGACATCGTGCGCGCGGTCGTCGCCCAGGGCACCACCGTGCTGCTGACCACGCAGTATCTGGACGAGGCCGACCAGCTGGCCGCCCGGATCGCCGTCATCGACCACGGCCGGGTGATCGCCGAGGGCACCAAGGGCGAGCTGAAGGCCTCCGTGGGCGCCGGGACCGTACATCTGCGTCTGCGCGACGGCGGCCGTCGGGGCGAGGCGGCGGAGATCCTGCGGCAGGCCCTGGACGCCCAGGTGCAGCTGGAACCCGACTCGGTCGCGCTGACGGCCCGGCTCGCCACGGCGGCCGGTGACACGGCCGCCGAGCAGGCCTCCCGCGCCCTCGCCGAACTGGCCCGCACCGGCATCACCGTCGACAACTTCTCGCTCGGCCAGCCCAGCCTGGACGAGGTGTTCCTCGCCCTCACCGGACACCCCACCGACGACACCGAGGAGATGGCCGCATGAGCACCCTGACCCAGCCCCCGTCCAAAGCAGCCCAGGACCTCGCCCCCGTCAGCGCCGAGTCGCTGGCCGCGCTGCTGGTCACCAGGGAGCGGCCGCCGCGGCCGAGCGCGCTGTCGGCCTCGCTGACCTTCGGCTGGCGGGCCATCCTCAAGATCAAGCACGTGCCGGAGCAGCTCTTCGACGTCACCGCGTTCCCGATCATGATGGTGCTGATGTACACGTACCTGTTCGGGGGCGCCCTGGCCGGGTCCCCGGAGGAGTACATCCAGTTCCTGCTGCCTGGCATCCTGGTGATGTCGGTCGTGATGATCACGATGTACACCGGTGTCTCGGTCAACACCGACATCGAGAAGGGCGTCTTCGACCGCTTCCGCTCGCTGCCCATCTGGCGGCCGGCGGTGATGGTCGGCTATCTGCTCGGCGACGCCCTGCGCTACACGATCGCCTCCGTCGTGATGCTCACCGTCGGCGTGATCCTGGGCTACCGACCGGACGGCGGGGTCGGCGGTGTGGTCGCCGGGATCGCGCTGCTGGTCGTCTTCTCGTTCGCGTTCTCGTGGATCTGGACGATGTTCGGGCTGCTGCTGCGGACCGAGAAGTCGGTGATGGGCGTCAGCATGATGGTGATCTTCCCGCTGACCTTCCTGTCCAACGTCTTCGTCGACCCGCGGACCATGCCGGGCTGGCTCCAGGCCTTCGTCAACAACAGCCCGATCACCCATCTGTCCTCGGCCGTGCGCGGGTTGATGGCGGGCGACTGGCCCGCCGACGAGATCGCGTGGTCGCTGGGGTGGGCGGCGCTGTTCGTCGCGGTCTTCGGGCCGGTGACCATGCGGCTGTACAACCGCAAGTGACCGGAGCGGCCCTCAGTCCTGCGGAAGCGGGCGGGCGTCGGGTGCCACCTGGGTGCCCGGCGTCGCCCGCACGATCGTGATCAGCCGGTCCGTCAGCGCCAGCGTCCCGATGGCCGGATCGTCGTACCCGAGCACCCGGTGCCCGCGCAGCACGCTCACCACCAGGTCGTCCGTCTCCCGTGGCTTCCTGCCCACCTCGGCCTTTATGACCGGCCGTTCGACGATGTCGAGTCCGCTGCCCTGCTGGATGAGGTCCTCCATCACCATGCCGGCCGCGGGGCTGAGCACCGACAGACCGAGCAGCCGGCCGGCCGCGCTGGCGCTGGTGATGACCGCGTCGGCCCCCGACTGCTTGAGCAGCGGGGCGTTCTCCTCCTCGCGCACCGCGGCCACGATCTTCGCGGCCTTGTTGAGCTGCCGGGCCGTCAGCGTCACCAGGACCGCGGTGTCGTCGCGCTGGGTCGCGATGATGATCTTCCGCGCCCGGTGCACCTCGGCCCGCTTCAGCACCTCGCTGCGGGTGGCGTCCCCGATGACCCCCGCGTATCCCTCGGCCGTCGCGGCGTCGATCACCTTGCTGCTGGGGTCGACCACGACGACCTGCTCCTTCTTCAGACCCGTCGCGCACACGGTCTGGATCGCCGAACGGCCCTTGGTTCCGAAGCCGACGACGACGGTGTGGTCGCGCAAGGTGGACCTCCAGCGGTTGAGTCGCCACTCCTCGCGGGTGCGCTCGGTGAGGACCTCGAGCGTGGTGCCGACCAGGATGATCAGGAACAGCACGCGCAGGGGCGTGATGACGAAGATGTTGGTGAGCCGGGCGGCATCGCTGACCGGGGTGATGTCGCCGTACCCGGTGGTGGAGAGGGTGACGGTCGCGTAGTACCAGGCGTCGAGGAAGTCGACGGACTGGTCGGAGTTGTCGTTGTAGCCGTCATGGTCGGCGTAGACGATCAGCGCGGTCGCCGCGAGGACCAGCAGCGCTATCAGCACCCGCTTGGCGACCTGACGGAAGGGGTGCTCCACGATCTTGCGCGGGAGCTTCACCTTGTGGGTCACGAGATGCTCGTCCGCCTGGCGGGCGATCGCGTCATGGCCCGGAAGTTTCACGTGAAACACACCCCGATCCCGGCGGACGCCCAGGGCAGATCGAGCAGTTCGGCCTCCTGCCCCGGCCGGGCGCCCCCGGGCGGTACGACGGCGAGGGCGTCGGCGGCCGCGATGCCCCGCAGCATGGCCGGGCCGTTGTAGTGCAGCGGGACCGCGCTGTCACCGCGCAGGACGACCGGGACCAGCCGGGTGTCGTACGGGTGACCGTGGGCCTCGTCCCTCAGCGGCAGGGTGTACGGCTCCGGGGCCGGACGGGCGGCCAGGGTGCGCAGCAGCGGTTCGGCGAGCGTGAGCAGGCCGGAGACGGCGGCCAGGGGGTTGCCCGGCAGGCCGACGAGGTGCTGGTTCTCCTTGGTGCGGGCCAGCAGCATGGGGTGGCCGGGACGCACCTTGACGCCGTCGACCAGGAGTTCGGCGCCGATACGGTCGAGGACGGGGTGGACGTGGTCGACAGGTCCGGCCGCGGTGCCGCCGGTCGTGACGATCACGTCGGCCTGCGATGCGGTGATCGCCTTGCGCAGCGCCTCGGCCGCGTCACCGAGCCGGCGTACGGCGGTGACCTCGGCGCCGAGCGCGCGCAGCCAGGGCGGGAGCATCGGCCCGAGCGCGTCCCGGATCAGGCCGTCGCGAGGAGTCCCCTCGGTGAGCAACTCGTCGCCGAGGACGAGGACTTCGACCCGGGGGCGGGGGACGGCGGTGAGGGTGTCGTATCCGGCGGCCGCGGCGAGACCGAGGACGGCCGGGGTGACGAGGGTGCCGGGCGGCAGGAGCTGGTCGCCGCTGCGGCACTCCTGGCCGCGAGGGCGGATGTCCTGGCCGGGCACGACGTCCCGGGTGGCGTGCAGCCGGCCCTTCTCGTCGGTCCGTCCGTGCTCGCTGCGCAGCACGGCGGTGGTGTCCGGGGGGACGCGCGCGCCGGTGGCGATCCGGGCCGCCTCGCCGTCGGTGAGGGGCGCGGACTCGGCGTGCCCGGCCAGCACACCCTCGTCCCGCACGGCCCAGGGGCCGGGACCCGCGACCACCCAGCCGTCCATGGCCGAGGTGTCGAAGGAGGGGAGATCGGTGAGGGCGTCGAGGGGGGCGGCCAGGGTGAGACCGAGGGCGTCGTCGAGCCGTACCGAGACGGGGGCGCGACGGGCGCCGCGGGTGACCGCGCGGGCGGCCCGGGCGGCGGTGGCGCGCGCCTCGGGCCAGGGTGTCGCCCGGTGGTTGGCTTCCGGCCGGGCCGCCGGGCCGGAGCCCTGGGGCGGCGGCCCGGGAGGGCGATGACCCCGGTGCGCGGTGTCGTTGTCTTCTCTCACCAGGGCCAGCGCCTCCTCGACGTCGAGATCGTCGGCGTCTTCGGCGGGGCCGGCGGGGCCGCCGGTGCGCACGGACCGGGCGGTCATCCGGCGTCCGGGCGGGTGTCCGAGGTCCCGCCGGGCGCGCCGGCGGTCTCCTCACCGGCCTTGTCGGCCTCGTCGGCCCAGCGCAGGGCGAGGGCGGCGGCCTTGCGGGAGGCCTCGGCGACGGCCTCGGGGCCGCCGCCCGCCTGTGCGGCCGCGTAGCCGACGAGGAAGGTGGTCAGCGGTGCCGCGGGCCTGGCCACGCCGTGCGCGGCGTCACGGGCGAGGTCGAGCAGCACGCCGGTGTCGACGTCGAGATCGATGCCCAGCTCGTCCTTGACTGCGGAAATCCATTCATCCAACACGTGCCCATGCTCCCTGATGCGTGCCCTGGCGGTGGCGATGTCGTCCCAGGTGTCGCAGTCGAAGGACGCGACGGGGTCGGGGACGCGGGTGAGATCGAGCGCGGCGGTCAGCCGGCGCAGCGGAAGGCCGGTGAGGGCGCCGTGCTCCTTCGTGAGCGCGGCGAGTTCCGTGCGCAACGAGGGCGCCCGGTACGCGGCCACCAGCGGCTGGTCACGGCCGTCGGCGTCGGTGAGCAGCACACCGTCGGCGCCGCCCGTGCGCAGGACGGTCAGCAGCTGTCGTGCGGTGCTCTCCCGGAGAAAGGGCAGGTCGGCCGAGAGCACCAGGACGTACCGGGCCGTGGTGTGCCGCAGGCCGGCGTCCAGGGCGGCCAGCGGGCCGCCGCCGGGCGGGTCCTCGCGGGCCCAGGTCACCGGCCGGGCGGTGGGGCGGGGGTCGGCGACGACCACGGTGGTGCCCGCGTCGGCGCAGGCCGCGAGGACACGGTCGAGCAGGGCGCGGCCGCCCACCCGCACGCCGGGCTTGTCGGCGCCGCCGAGCCGCCGGGCGGCACCCCCGGCGAGCACGACCACGTCGTACCCAGGACCGGCGTCCGGATCGCGCGAGGGCTGGTACGAGGTCACCCCCCGAGTATGCGTGCCGCCGCGATCACAGGGAACGTGCGGCGGCACCGGGATCGCACGCCGCCCGGGCGGCGGCGCGCGATCGTGGTGGCGGGTGCCCGGGTCACAGGGTTCGCAGCAGGACCGCCGGCTGTTCCACGCAGTCCGCCACATACCGCAGGAAGCCGCCCGCGGTGCCGCCGTCGCACACCCGGTGGTCGAAGGTGAGCGAGAGCTGGACGACCTGACGCACCGCCAGCTCGCCCTCGTGCACCCACGGCTTGGGGATGATGCGGCCGACGCCGAGCATGGCCGCCTCGGGGTGGTTGATGATCGGCGTGGAGCCGTCGACACCGAACACGCCGTAGTTGTTCAACGTGAAGGTGCCGCCCGTGAGTTCCGCCGGGGTGAGGGTGCCGGTGCGGGCCGCCTCGGTCAGCCGGGCGAACTCCGCGGACAGCGACTCGGCGTCCCACGCGTGCGCGTCCTTCACGACCGGCACGACCAGTCCGCGTTCGGTCTGCGCGGCGAACCCCAGGTGCACGGCGTCCAGTCGCACGATCTCCCTGGCCGCCGTGTCCACGGTGGAGTTGAGCTCGGGGAAGCGGGCGAGGGCCGCGGTGCAGATCCGGGCGAGCAGCGCGAGCAGGGAGATCTTGGGGCCCCCCGCCCCGTTCATCGCGGCCCGCGCGCGCATGAGTTCCGTCGCGTCGGCGTCCACCCAGCAGGTGGCGTCGGGGATCTCGCTCCGGCTGCGGGACAGCTTGTCGGCGACCGCGCCCCGGACGCCCTTGAGCGGGACACGGGTTCCTGCGGGGGTGGGCGACGCGGTTGCCGGGGACGCCACCGTGGTTTCCGGGGCGAGGGCCGGTGCCGGGCGCCCGGGTGAGGCGGCGGCCCGCAGGGCGTACTCGACGTCGGCCCTGAGGATCAGTCCGTCGGGGCCGGATCCGGTGAGCTCCCTGAGGTCGAGGCCGTTCTCGCGGGCGAGGCGGCGGACCAGCGGGGAGATCACGGGGACGGGCCCCTCGACCACCTCGGGAGCCGCCGACCGGCCGTTCACCGGGACGGGAACCTGCTGCTCGCGCCGCACCCTGCGCCTGCGCGCGGGGGCCTCCGTGGTGCCGTACCCGACAAGGACGTTTCCCGAGCCCTCGGTCCCGGCGTCGGAGTCGGGGTCGGACGCGGGCGCCCCCACCGCGACTGTGATGAGCGGTGACCCCACCGGGAGCTCACTGCCCTCCTCCCCGAAGCGGGCCGTGACGACACCGGCGTAGGGGCAGGGGACGTCCACCATCGCCTTGGCCGTCTCGACCTCGACGACCGGCTGGTCGACCGCGACGACGTCGCCGACCTCCACCAGCCAGCGGACGATCTCCGCCTCGGTCAGGCCCTCGCCGAGATCCGGCAGCCTGAACTCCAGCACCTGCGCCATCAGCTCTCCGCCTCCCACTGCAGACGCCCGACGGCGTCCAGGATCCGGTCCACGCCGGGCAGGTGGTGACGCTCCAGCATCGGCGGCGGATAGGGGATGTCGAACCCGGCCACGCGCAGCACCGGCGCCTCCAGATGGTGGAAGCAGCGCTCCGTGACCCGGGCCGCGATCTCCCCGCCCGGTCCGCCGAACCCGCCCGACTCGTGCACGACGACCGCTCGCCCGGTCCGCCGTACCGAGGCCGAGACCGTCTCGTCGTCGAACGGCACCAGGGAGCGCAGGTCGACGACTTCGAGGTCCCAGCCCTCCTCCCGCGCGGCCTCGGCGGCTTCGAGGCACACGGGTACGGACGGCCCGTACGTGATGAGTGTGGCGCTCCGGCCGGAGCGCCGCACCACCGCGCGGCCCACCGGTTCAACGGTCTGCGGGTCGTCCGGGTTCCAGGAGTCCTTCGACCAGTACAGCCGCTTGGGCTCCAGGACGACGACCGGGTCGTCGGAGGCGATGGCGGCGCGCAGCAGTCCGTAGGCGTCGGCGACGGTCGCCGGTGTCACGACGTGCAGCCCCGGGGTCGCCATGTAGTAGGCCTCGGAGGCGTCGCTGTGGTGCTCGACCCCGCCGATGCCGCCGCCGTAGGGCACCCGGATGGTGATCGGGAGCGGCATCGCCCCGCGCGTGCGGTTGCGCATCTTCGCCACATGGCTGATCAGCTGCTCGAACGCCGGGTACGCGAAGGCGTCGAACTGCATCTCCACGACCGGCCGCAGCCCGTACATGGCCATGCCGACGGCCGTGCCGAGGATGCCCGCCTCGGCGAGGGGGGTGTCGGTGCAGCGGTCCTCGCCGAACTCCTTGGCCAGCCCGTCGGTGACCCGGAAGACACCGCCGAGGGTGCCGACGTCCTCACCCATGACGTGCACGGTGGGGTCGGCCGCCATCGCGTCGCGCAGCGCCCGTGTGAGGGCCTGCGCCATGGTGGCCGGCTTGAGGGCGACGGTGATCATCGGTGCGCACCCCCGTGGGAGTCGTCCTCGGCTTCGAGCTCGGCACGCAACTGGGCCTGCTGCTCGCGCAGTTGCGGGGTGGGCTCGGCGTAGACATGGGCGAACAGGTCCATGGGGTCCAGGACCGGGTCCTGGTTCATGCGCGCGCGCAGCCCGGCGGCGAACTCCTCGGCGTCCTGGCGCACGGCCTCGATGCCGGCCTCGTCGATCAGGCCGCGCTCGGTCAGTTCGTGCTCCAGGAGGGCGATCGGGTCGTGCCCGCGCCAGGTCTCGACCTCGGCGTCACCGCGGTAGCGGGTCGCATCGTCCGCGTTGGTGTGGGCGTCCACGCGGTAGGTGATCGCCTCCACCAGGGTGGGTCCGCCGCCTTCGCGCGCACGCTGTACGGCGGCGGTGAGGACCTCGTGCACGGCGGCCGCGTCGTTGCCGTCGACCAGGCGCCCGGGCATGCCGTAGCCGACGGCCTTGTGGGCCAGCGAGGGGGCCGCGGTCTGCTTGGCGAGCGGGACGGAGATCGCGAAGCCGTTGTTCTGGACCAGGAAGACGACCGGGGCCTGCCAGACGGCGGCGAAGTTCAGCGCCTCGTGGAAGTCGCCCTCGCTGGTGCCGCCGTCGCCGACCATGGCGAGCGCGACCACGTCGTCGCCCTTGAGGCGGGCGGCGTGCGCGAGGCCGACGGCGTGCGGGAGCTGGGTGGCGAGCGGGGTGCACAGGGGGGCGACGCGGTGCTCGCGCGGGTCGTAGCCGGTGTGCCAGTCACCGCGCAGGAGGGTCAGCGCCTGGACGGGGTCGAGACCCCGGGCGACGGCGGCGAGGGTGTCGCGGTAGCTGGGGAAGAGCCAGTCGCGGTCCTGGAGGGCCAGCGCGGCGGCGACCTCGCAGGCCTCTTGGCCGGTGCTGGAGGGGTAGACGGCGAGGCGGCCCTGCTTGGTGAGGGCGGTGGCCTGGGTGTTGTACCGGCGGCCGCGCACCAGCTCGGCGTGGAGCCGGAGCAGCAGGGCCGGGTCGGCCTGCGCGGCCGCCTCGGTGCCGAGGACGCGATGGGGCTGCGCGTCGGGCAGCAGGGGCGCGGGGTCCGTGCGGGGCTGCCAGGCGGGCGGCGGCGATGGCCGATACGCGCCACGCTGCTCCATGACCGTCATGACGGCACCTCCTCGTGGGAGCGGCTGGTGGCGCACCACGGATGTGAGGCGCCTCACCTACCGATTGTTCGGTCGTCGGCACATTTTGGCTACAGGCCCCCTCAGGCTGTGGACAAACGGTTCTCCACAGCCTGAGATGGACGCAGTACGTCCATGGTAGGGAGGCGGGGGGACATGGCACCTGAACAAATGGCCGAAGGCGCGGAGGGTGGCGCCCCTCTTCCGCCCCCGCGTCCGCTCGACGCCATCGATCAGGACATCCTCCAGATGCTCCAGGCGGACGGCCGCGCGTCGATACGGTCGGTCGCCGAACGGGTGCACGTCTCCCGCGCCAACGCCTACGCGCGGATCAACCGCCTCGTCGAGGACGGCGTCATCCGCGGCTTCGGCGCCCGCGTCAACCACGAGCGCGCGGGTCAGGGCACCTCGGCGTACATCACCCTGAAGATCGTCCAGAACTCCTGGCGCACGGTCCGCGAACAGCTCAGACAGCTGCCGGGGGCGTCCCACATCGCGCTGGTCGGCGGGGATTTCGACGTACTGCTGCTCGTCCACACCCCTGACAACAGATCCCTGCGCGAACTGGTCCTCACCCGCCTCCAGGCGATCCCGGAGGTCCTCAGCACCCGCACCCTGCTGGTCTTCGAGGAGGAGGACCTGGAGCCGCAGGGCTGACTCAGGACGCCCTGCGCAGTCCACCGAAGATCAACTGGGCCACGGCGTCGGCCACTTCGCGTTCGTTCATGCCCCGGCCGTCCGGGCGGTACCACTCCACGATGGAGTTGATCATGCCGAAGACCAGGCGGGTCGCGAGGCGCACCTCCACGTCACCGCGCACGTCGCCGTCCGCGGCCGCCGCCTTCAGGAGTTCGGCGACCCGGTGGTCGAAGTCGCGGCGGCGCTCCAGGGCCCACCGCTCGGTGTCCGTGTTGCCGCGCACCCGCAGCAGCAGGGTGACGTAGGGGAGTTCGGCGATCAGCACCTCGACCATGCGCCGCACGACGTACTCCAGGCGGCCGGAGGCGCGACCCACGCGCGCGTGCTCCTCGTCGAGGATGCCGAAGAGACCGTCCAGGGCCCGGCTGACGGCCCGGCGCAGGAGCTCCTCCTTGCCGGACACATGGTGGTAGATCGACGACTTGGAGATGCCCGCCGCCTTGGACAGGTGCTCCATGGAGGTGCCGTCGTAGCCGCGTTCGTTGAAGACCTGGACGGCGACGGACAGCAGCGTCTCCGGCGTGTACGTGTCGCGCTTGGCGGTCGTCATGAGGTGCTGCCCTCCCGCTTGTCGGAGGCGTACGCGTGCCGGTACAGCGCCAGCGAGGGCGCGTACCGGCCGGACGGGTCGCGCAGGTGCAGGTCGTCGAGGAGGGCGTAGGCCCAGTTGCGGCCGAGCCTGCGGCTCCACTCGAAGGGGCCCAGCGGGTAGTTCACCCCGAGCCGCATGGCGGTGTCGATGTCCTCGCGGGTGGCCACGCCCTTGGCGACGGCGTCGTGCGCCAGATCGACGATCCGGGCGACGGTACGGGCGACGATCATGCCGGGTACGTCCCCGATGACGCTGACGTCCTTGCCGAGCGCCTGGAAGAGCCCGGTGGCCTCGGCGAGGGTCTGCTGCGAGGTGTCCTGGGAGGCGGACAGCGCGATGCGCGTGGCCTTGCGGTAGTCGAGCGCGAGGTCGAAGTAGACGACGTCCCGGAACTCCACCGACGTCTGCCCGTCGGCGAGCGCGAGCTGGCCGCCGCTCGGCAGGACCAGACGGCTGCCGTGGTCCTCCTCGTCCTCGCGGACCTGGATGCCCGCCTCGCGGATCAGCGCGAGCAGTTCGGACGCGGGGCCCAGATCACCCTCGGCGACGACGTACGCGGGCGCCTGGGCCGGCTCCGCGGTGTGCGGATCGTCGCGCTCGGCGCCGTCCGTGTAGTCGTACCAGCCCCGCCCGCTCTTGCGGCCGAGCCGGCCCGACTCGACCAGGCGCTGCTGGGCCAGCGAGGGCGTGAAGCGCACGTCCTGGAAGAAGGCGCGCCACACGGAGTGCGTCACGGACTCGTTGACGTCCTGTCCGATCAGGTCGGTCAGTTCGAACGCGCCCATCTTGAAGCCGCCGCACTCGCGCAGGACCGCGTCGATGGTGGCGGGCTCGGCGCCCTGGGTCTCGTGGACCGCGAACGCCTCGGCGTAGAAGGGCCGCGCGATGCGGTTGACGATGAAGCCGGGGGTGTCGGCGCAGGCGACCGGCGTCTTGCCCCACGCGCGCGCCGTCTCGTACGCGCGCGTGGCCGACGAGACCTCGGTGGCGAACCCGGAGACGACCTCGACCAGCGGCAGCAAGGGCGCGGGGTTGAAGAAGTGCAGGCCCACGAAGCGGCCCGGGTGGCGCAGGGCGCCGGCGACGGCCGTCACCGACAGGGAGGAGGTGTTGGTGGCGAGCAGGCAGTCCTCGCCCACGACGTCCTCCAGCTCCCGGAAGAGCTGCTGCTTGACGTCCAGCCGCTCCAGGACGGCCTCGACGACCAGGGTGCAGTCCGCGAGGTCGGTGAGCTGCTCTGCGGCCACGAGACGGGCGAGCGCGGCGTCCCGGTCGGCGGCGGTCAGCCGGTCCTTCTCGACGAGCCGGTCGAGGCGGGCCCCGATCGCGTCGGCCGCCTCCCGGGCGCGGCCGGGGACGGCGTCGTGGAGCCGCACAAGATGCCCGGCGACCAGCGCGACCTGGGCGATGCCCTGGCCCATGGTGCCGGCGCCGACGACGGCCACGGGGCTGCTGAGGTCGAGTCCTGTCATGTGCGCGATCCTCCCGCACGGGGTTTTCCACAGATGCGGCGGACCCCCTTGTCCCGACCGATCGTTCGGTTACTCTATCCCTGACCGGCCGTTCCTGCCCCCATTTCTGCCCAGGTCATGAGCTCGACGAAGAGTTCGACAGACGAGGAGTTGGTCCCGCATGGCCGCCGAACTGACCGCCCACCAGCTGATCGCCGCGCACCGGCCCACCCTCGACCAGGCGCTCGAAGCGATCCGCACCCGCGCGTACTGGTCCCCGCACCCGGAGCACCCCAAGGCCTACGGCGAGCACGGCAGCCTCGACATGGCGGCGGGCAAGGCCGCCTTCGACGCCCTGCTGGGCACCCGCCTCGACCTCGGCCAGCCGGGCACGGACGGCTTCGTGGGCGGCGAGATCTCGCCGTACGGCATCGAGCTGGGCGTCGAGTACCCGCACGCGGACCTGGACGTGCTGCTGCCCGCGATGAAGGCGGGCCAGAAGGCCTGGCGGGACGCGGGCGCCGAGATCCGCGCGGTGGTGTGCCTGGAGATCCTCAAGCGGATCAGCGACCGGACCCACGAGTTCGCGCACGCCGTCATGCACACCAGCGGCCAGGCCTTCATGATGGCGTTCCAGGCGGGCGGCCCGCACGCGCAGGACCGCGGCCTGGAAGCGGTGGCGTACGCGTACGTGGAGCAGGTCCGCACCCCCGACACCGCGGAGTGGACCAAGCCGCAGGGCAAGCGCGACCCGCTCGCGCTCACCAAGCAGTTCACACCGGTCCCGCGCGGGATCGGCCTGGTCATCGGCTGCAACACCTTCCCGACGTGGAACGGCTACCCGGGCCTGTTCGCCTCCCTGGCCACCGGCAACGCGGTCCTGGTGAAGCCGCACCCGCGCGCGGTGCTGCCGCTCGCGCTCACGGTCCAGGTGGCGCGGGACGTCCTGGGCGAGGCCGGCTTCGACCCGAACCTGATGGCCCTCGCCGCCGAGCGCCCCGGCGAGGGGATCGCGAAGACCCTGGCCACGCGCCCCGAGATCCGGATCATCGACTACACCGGCTCGACGGAGTTCGGCGACTGGCTGGAGGCCAACGCCCGCCAGGCGCAGGTCTACACGGAGAAGGCCGGCGTCAACACGGTGCTCGTGGAGTCGGCCGGCGACTACAAGGGGATGCTCTCCAACCTGGCCTTCTCGCTGTCCCTGTACAGCGGCCAGATGTGCACCACCCCGCAGAACCTGCTGATCCCCCGGGACGGCATCCGCACCGACGAGGGGCCCAAGACCTTCGACGAGGTGGTCTCCGACCTCGCCCGCTCGGTCGACGGCCTCCTCGGCGACGACGCCCGCGCGAACGCCCTGCTGGGCGCGATCGTCAACCCGGACGTCAAGGCACGCCTCGAAGCCGCGGGCGGTCTCGGCGAAGTCGCCCTGGCCTCGCGGGAGATCGCCAACCCGGAGTTCCCGGGCGCGGTCGTGCGCACGCCGGTCGTGGTGAAGCTGGACGGGGCCAAGCCGGACGCCGAGGCCGCCTACATGAGCGAGTGCTTCGGGCCCGTCTCCTTCGCCGTCGCGGTCGACTCGGCGGCCGACGCGGTGGAGCTGCTGCGGCGCACGATCCGCGAGAAGGGCGCGATGACGGTCGGCGCGTACACCACCGACGAGGAGTTCGAGCAGGCCGTCCAGGAGGTCTGTCTGGAGGAGGCCGCGCAGTTGTCGCTGAACCTCGTCGGCGGGGTGTACGTCAACCAGACGGCCGCGTTCTCCGACTTCCACGGCTCGGGCGGCAACCCGGCGGCCAACTCCGCGCTGTGCGACGGGGCGTTCGTCGCCAACCGCTTCCGAGTGGTCGAGGTGCGCCGGGAGGCCTAGGCCTGTCCGGCGGGGCCGGCCGGATCCGGGGGTCCGCGCGCTTCTGTGCTCCGGTGCGCGGGGGCCGGCGCGTCGAGGTGCGCGGCGGAGGGGCCGGCAGCGCGGGGCGTCGGCAGCCGACGACAACGCGGCAGGCCGGCGTGCCGGACCCCGCGCCTGAGCCTGCGACTGCGGCCGCGGCCGCGCCATGATCCGCGGCACAGGCCCTAGGAGCCGCCGAGGCTCCAGTGGTACAGGGTCATCGCCACGCTGGTCGCCAGGTTGTAGCTGGAGACCTGGGGGCGCATCGGCAGCGCCACCAGATGACCGGCCCGCGCGCGCAGTTCGGGCGACAGCCCGCTGCGCTCCGAGCCGAAGGCGAGGACGGCGTCGTCCGGGAGCTTCACGCCCCGGATGTCGTCGCCCTCCGGGTCCAGGGCGAAGACCGGCCCGGGCGGCAGCTCGGCGACCGTCAGACGCTCCACCGCGGTCGCGAAGTGCAGGCCCGCCCCACCGCGCACGACGGTCGGGTGCCAGGGGTCGAGCGTGCCCGTGGTGACCACACCGGTCGCCCCGAAGCCCGCGGCCAGCCGGATCACCGCCCCCGCGTTGCCGAGGTTGCGCGGGTTGTCGAGGACCACCACGGGGGCGGTGCGCGGGGTGTGCGCCAGCTTCTCGAGGTGGGCCGCCCGGGACGGCCGTACGGCCAGGGCCGCGACCGCCGTGGGATGCGGGCGCGGCACGAGGGAGGCGTACGCGGGCTCCGGGATCTGGGTCAGCAGCGCGTCCAGGGTGTCCCGTACGTCCGGCGCCAGCTCCTCGGCCAGGGCGAGCGCGGCGCCCCGGTCGACGGCGACCGCCACCGGGACCTCGGCGCCGAAGCGCACGGCGTGCTTGAGGGCGTGGAAGCCGTCGAGCAGCACGCAGGTGTCGGCGAGCCGGTGCCACAGGCTCACAGGATCGGGACCGGTCATGCGGGGAAGCCTACGTGCCGGTGACCGGGGTTCTCGGGGTCGCCGGGGTTGTCGCCGGGACGGTGGGCCGGGCGCGGGGGCCCCGCGGATCCCGGGTCCGTCGGCGGGCCCGGCCGACCGGGAGCCCGGTGTCCCTCAGGGGCGGGTCGTCCCTTCGAGCTCCTCCGTCCGAGCGGCCCCGCTCCCGGGCCGCCCCCGCCCGCCAGGCGCGCCCACAGCCGGCCACGCGCGCGTGCGGCCCCGTCGCCGAGCCGGCGAAGGAACGAGGTCGGCAGGAACACCGAGTCGGCGGCGATCATGGCCAGCGAGAAGAACGGCAGGCCGAGGACGACCGCGATCACCGCGTGCTCGGTGATCATCGCCGCCAGGAGGACGTTCTTGACGCGCCGGTTGAACAGCGTGAACGGGAAGGCGACCTGCACGGCGACCGTGCCGTAGGTCACCAGCATCACCATCACGCCGTTGGCCGACAGCAGGTCGGCGAGGGCGGGCCAGGGCGAGAAGGACTCCAGGTGGAGGGGGTAGTAGACGGCGGTGCCGTCCTGCCAACGGGTGCCCTGGATCTTGTACCAGCCCGCCGTCGCATAGATCAGGCAGGCCTCGGCCATGATCACGAGCAGGGCGCCGTTGTGGACGATGTTGGCGACGACGTCGAGCATGATCCGCGACTGCCCGGACCGGGTGAACCGTCCGACCACCCACCACAGGGCCTGCGCCAGCCACAGGCCCCACAGGATCGCCGGGACGACCCAGTCGCCGCTCAGCCTGTCCAGGAAGGCCGCGGACACCAGCACGAGCCCGAGGACGCCCCACAGGGCCGGCCCGACGCGGTCCACGACGTGCTCTCCACGCGCGCGTGCCTCCCGCGTGCGCCGGGCCCGCCGCTCGTCCAGCGACCAGACCTGGCCGCAGCGCGTGAAGACCAGGTAGATGCACATCAGATGCAGGACGTTGTCGCCGCCGTCACCCATGAAGATGCTGCGGTTCTGGAGCGAGAGCACGCCGACCATGAAGACCACGGACATCGTCCGGGTGCGCCAGCCGAGCAGCAGCAGGACGCTCGACAGGACGGCGAGCACATAGACCGTCTCGAACCAGAACTGTCCGTCCGACCACATCAGGGCCGTGAACGCGCCGTTGAGCGAGATCAGCTGCTCGGCGAGGTTCCAGTTCCACGGACCGTCCGGGCCGTACAGTTCCTGGCGGTGCGGGAACTCGCGCAGCAGGAACAGCAGCCAGGTCGCGCTGAAACCGATCCGGACCATCGCGGCCTGGTAGGGGCCGAGGGCGGCCTCGGTGACGCGGGCGATGCCGGTGGACACCGCCAGGGCGAATCGGTTCACCGGGCGCTCCCCTGGCTGTCGTCCGCCGTCACGGCCCACCAGGGCAGCTCGCGGTAGACCGGCTGCACCGAGACCTTCTCCTCGCTCCACTTCGGCGGGGGCACGTTGGAGGTCCTGGAGCGGACCTGGACGCTCACGAGGACGCCGCCCCGCGCGGTCACGTGGTCGCGCTCCAGACGCAGCACCACGATGTGGCGGAGATACGTCCCGGACAGGGTGCCGCGCAGGCCGACCGGGCGGTTGTCGGCGTCGTGGGTGGCGACGAAGAGGTCCCAGGAGCGGCGCAGCTCGTTCTGCCGGGTGTGGCTGGGCAGCAGATTGCCGTCGATGGCCCGGCCGTCCTGGGCGGACAGGTCGTACCAGCCCGTCGTACGGCTGCCGCCGTCGGCGCTCCGTATCCGGGCCCGGACCTGCACCGCGATGTCCTGCTGGAGGGGGTTCGGCGCGAAGAGCTTCCAGTTCTGCTCGAACTCCGGATAGACCCAGTCGTCGACCGCGCCGCCGTGCCGCTTGGTCACCGTGTTCGAGGGGGCGACGTGCAGGAACACCATCCCGATGTGCACACAGACGGCGATCGCCACGACGGCGAGCGCCAGGGCCACCCCGGTCTGGTAGCGGAGGGAGAGGGCGGCCACGCCGGTACGGGGCTCGGGGTCGGTGGTTCGGTGGGGGGAGGCGTCCGGCGAGGGGGCGGCCGGACGTGTCGCGGAGGGGCGGGGGTCCGTCGGCTCGGAGGGGCGGGGGTGGGCGGGCTCGGCGTACGGATCGCGCGGGGCCGACCGCACCTCGGCGGGCACACGGTCCTGCGCGGGAACCTTCGCCCGCGGCTCGACGGCCGCTTCCGGCTCACCCGGCGTCCGCGGACCGTCGGCCCCGTGAAGCCCGTCCGTCTCCTGCGGCAGCTCCGGCTCAGGGGCATCGCCCGGCTCGCTCGCGGCGCCCGGTCCTCGCCGGGCGTTCGAGCCTCCGTCGTACGCGTCCATTCCGCCCCGTTCCCGATTCCGGTCCGTCCACCGCCGCCCGGCCGCAGACGGCGGCGCCCGGTGGCCGGCGCCCGCACCCGCCTCGCCGCGGTGGCTCGCACCGGCACGGTACTCAGGCCGGACCGCCCCGCACAGCCCCTGTGGACCGGCCCCACCGTGGCCGTTCTCACTCCCGCCCCGGTTTTCCACAGGCCGCCCCCTGGGTTTTCCACAGCGGTTGACACCTTACGGCGCCCGGCAGACGATCGAATCGCATGAACCGAACGATCGGTAGGGAGTACATTCCGGCGGAACCCTGGAGCCCGTTCCCTTCTTCTAGAACCTGTTCTATCTTGACGGACCGTCAGATCAGCTGACCGATCTGCCGACCCGTCGGAAGGACAGGGACCGTGGACTTCACCTTCAGCGAGGAGCAGCAGGCGGCGGCCGAGGCGGCCCGGGGGGTGTTCGCCGATGTCGCGCCGGACGCGGTGCCCTCTCCGGCACTGACCACGGGTGCCGTGGCCGACGAGTTCGACCGCGCGCTGTGGGCAAGGCTCGCCGACGCGGATCTGCTGAGTCTGCTGGCGGCTCCGGAGTACGGCGGGGCGGGCCTGGACGCCGTCGCGCTGTGCCTGGTGCTGCGTGAGTCGGCGAAGGTGCTGGCTCGGGTGCCGCTGCTGGAGAACAGTGCGGCCATGGCGGCCGTACAGGCGTACGGCGGGCCGGAGTCGAGGGGGGAGTTGCTGGAGCGGGCCGGGCGCGGGGAGGTCGTGCTGACGGTCGCCGCGAGCGGCCGCACGGGGCATGATCCCGCCGAACTCGCCGTCACCGCACGACAGGAGGAGGGGGAGGACGCCGACTGGATCCTGGACGGAGTACAGACGGCGGTGCCGTGGGCCCACGACGCGGACTTCGTCGTCGTCCCGGCGCACACGGCCACGGGCCGAACCGTCCTCGCACTGGTGCCCCGGGTTCATGACGGGGTCGCACTCGGCGAGCAGTTCTCCACCAGTGGGGAGCGGCTGGGCGAGCTGCGTCTCGACTCGGTGCGGATCGCCGCGCGGGACGTGATCGACGTCGAGGGCGCGTGGGAGTGGCTGCGGGATCTGCTGACCACCGGGACCTGTGCGCTGGCGCTCGGGCTGGGCGAGCGGGTGCTGCGGATGAGCAGCGAATACACCAGCGAGCGGGAGCAGTTCGGGTTCCCGATCGCGACCTTCCAGGCCGTCGCCGTGCAGGCCGCCGACCGTTACATCGACCTGCGCGCGATGGAGGTCACGCTGTGGCAGGCCGCGTGGCGGATCGCCTCGGGAGCGCGGGGAGCGCTGCCGGTCGCGGGAGATGTCGCCGTGGCGAAGATCTGGGCCTCCGAGGGGGTGCGGAGGGTGGTGCAGACGGCACAGCACCTGCACGGCGGGTTCGGCGCCGATGTCGACTACCCCCTGCACCGGTACCACGCCTGGGCCAAGCATCTGGAGCTGTCGCTCGGTCCGGCGGCGGCACACGAGGAGGCGTTGGGGGATCTGCTGGCGGCGCATCCCCTGGGCTGACACCGAACCGCCGCCGCCCTCGATCACCGAGCTGTCGGCACGTCGACCTCCAGGATCCCGCCGGCCCGTTGCGGGATCCGCGGGGGCCGGGACATGAGCGAAAGGGGCGGCGTCGGGGTCGGGTGTCCCCGACCAGGCCGAACCAGGCGGCCGCGTCAGGCATCCCGCACCAGGCGCGCCAGCCCCGCACCCGGCATTCGCCACCAGGCGCCCGCCCTGCGGAGGGACCGATCAGGAGGGACCGATCAGCAAGCCACGATCAGGAGGGCTACGGAGGGGCTAGAGCACGAAGCCCGGCCGGCCGTCGTCCGTCACCACGGGGCGGCCCGCCTCGGCCCACAGCTGCATCCCGCCGTCCACGTTCGCGGCGTCGATGCCCTGCTGGGCCAGGTACATCGTGACCTGCGCCGAGCGACCGCCGGACCGGCAGATCACGTGGACCCGGCCGTCCTGCGGGGCGGCCTCGGTCAGCTCGCCGTAGCGGGCCACGAACTCACTGATGGGGATGTGCAGCGCACCTTGGGCGTGACCCGCCTGCCACTCGTCGACCTCACGGACGTCCAGCAGGAAATCGTCGTCCTTGAGATCCGTGACCTGGACCGTGGGCACACCAGCACCGAAATTCATGAGGCCGACGCTACCTGACGCCCCGAGGGCGCGGCCGGTCACTCCTGTGCGAGCAGTTCCCCGAGCTCCGCCTCACGCGTGGAAACGTCGGTCAGGAGCTTCTCGGCGATCTCCTCCAGCAGGCGGTCCGGGTCGTCCGGCGCCATCCGGAGCATCGAGCCGATCGCGCTCTCCTCCAGCTCCCGCGCGACCACCGAGAGCAGCTCCTTGCGCCGGGCGAGCCATTCGAGGCGGGCGTAGAGCTCCTCGCTGGGGGTGGGTCCCTGCTCCGGAGGCTTGGGACCGGCGGCCCACTCCTCGGCCAGTTCCCGCAGGAGAGGCTCGTCGCCGCGGGAGTAGGCCGCGTTGACCCGGGTGATGAACTCCTCGCGCCGCGCCCGCTCGGTGTCGTCCTGGGCGAGGTCCGGGTGCGCCTTGCGAGCGAGCTCGCGGTAGAGCTTGCGGGCCTCGTCGCTGGGGCGCACCCGCTGCGGGGGCCGCACCGGCTGCTCGGTGAGCATCGCGGCGGCCTCCGGGAACAGGCCCTCCCCGTCCATCCAGCCGTGGAACAGCTCCTCGACACCGGGCATCGGCATCACCTGGGCGCGGGCCTCCTGGGCCTTGCGCAGATCCTCGGGGTCGCCGCTGCGGGCGGCCCTGATCTCCGCGATCTGCGCGTCCAGCTCGTCGAGACGGCTGTACATCGGGCCGAGCCTCTGGTGGTGCAGGCGGGAGAAGTTCTCCACCTCGATGCGGAAGGTCTCCACCGCGATCTCGTACTCGATGAGCGCCTGCTCCGCGGCCCGCACGGCCCGCTCCAACCGCTCCGTACCTGCGGCGGCTGTGCCGTGGGGGTCAGCTTCCGGGGACGTCATCCGAACAGCGTAACCGTGCCGACCGGGGCCGGACGCCAACCGGGGTGACAGCCCGGGCGCGCCGGACAGGAGAGGTGCCGAGACGCCGGACAGCGTGTCGGGCGTACACAGGTCCCCGTCGGGGCGATGTGTGCCCACCCCGGCCGGAGACCTACCGCCCTCACATCTCACACCCCGGCTGGACCGCGGCTGCTCCTCAGACCCCCGTCTCCGCCGCGACCCTCCCCGCCCGGATCCCCGTCATCAGGTCCGCGTGGTCCGCCTCCGTGCGGTCGGCGTAGGTGACGGCGAAGGTGGCGACGGCCTCGTCGAGTTCGTCGTTCTTGCCGCAGTAGCCGGAGATCAGCCGGGGGTCGGCGCTGTGCGAGTGGGCGCGGGCCAGGAGGGCGCCGGTCATGCGGCCGTAGTCGTCTATCTGGTCGGCGGAGAGGGCGGCCGGGTCGACGCTGCCCTTGCGGTTGCGGAACTGGCGCACCTGGAAGGGGAGGCCGTCGACGGTCGTCCAGCCCAGCAGGATGTCGCTGACGACCTGCATCCGCTTCTGGCCGAGGACCACCCGGCGGCCCTCGTGGTCGACCGGCGGCACGTCGAAGCCCGCGGTGACCAGGTGCGGCAGGAGGGCCGAGGGCCGCGCCTCCTTGACCTGGAGGACCAGCGGTTCGCCGCGGTGGTCCAGCAGCAGGACGACGTAGGAGCGGGTGCCCACGCTGCCCGTGCCGACAACGCGGAACGCCACGTCGTGCACCGCGTGGCGGGCCAGCAGCGGGTGACGGTCCTCGGAGAGCGTGCTCAGGTAGTGCTCCAGGGACGCGGCCACCGCCGCGGCCTCCTCGTCGGGCACCCGGCGCAGCACCGGCGGGGCGTCCACGAAGTGCCGGCCGCCGTCCTCCGTGAGCTCCGTCGACTTCGCCGCGAAGCGCCCGCTGGTGTTGGCCCGCGCCTTCTCCGAGACCCGCTCCAGCGTGCCGACCAGGTCGTGGGCGTCGGTGTGGGAGACGAGTTCCTCGTCCGCGATCGCGTTCCACGCGTCCAGCACCGGGAGCTTGGCGAGCAGCCGCATGGTGCGCCGGTACGCGCCCACCGCCCCGTGCGCCGCCGCGCGGCAGGTGTCCTCGTCGGCGCCGATCTCCCGGCCCGCGAGGACCAGGGAGGCGGCGAGCCGCTTGAGGTCCCACTCCCAGGGGCCGTACACCGTCTCGTCGAAGTCGTTCAGGTCGATGACCAGGTCGCCGCGGGCGTCGCCGTACAGGCCGAAGTTCGCCGCGTGCGCGTCACCGCAGATCTGGGCGCGGATCCGGGTCATCGGGGTCCGGGCCAGGTCGTAGGCCATGAGGCCGGCCGAGCCGCGCAGGAAGGCGAACGGCGTGGCCGCCATCCGGCCCACCCGGATCGGCGTGAGCTCGGGCAGGCGGCCCCGGCTCGACTCCTCGACCGCCTCGACCGCGCCGGGGCGCGAGATGTCCAGGTCCAGCGCCGCGTGGGCACTGCGCGGGACACTCTCCCGCAGCGCCTTGCCTTCCTTCTTGGGCGAGCCCTCGACGGGCCACTGGGCGAAGCCGCGCACCCGGGGACGCCGCCGGGCGGAACCGGGGCCCGCGTCGGCTGCAGCCGCGGCCGGCACCTGCCGCGCCCCGGCCTCCTCGCCGTCCTGTGCCCCGACCTTCGCCTCCACACCGGCATCGGCCACAGCGACCGCCTCCCCCGTGACTCGCAAGAACATCAACTCGTGCCGACCGTACAACCACCAGCCGAAACGCGTCAGACCCTGTGGACAACTCCACGGCTGTGGAAAACGCCCAGCCCCTCACGCCCGCAGGTACGCCAGCACCGCCAGGACCCGCCGGTGCGTCTCCTCCGCCGGCGGCAGGTCCAGCTTCGTCAGGATGCCGCTGATGTGCTTGCCGACCGCGGCATCCGAGACCACCAGTTCCCGGGCGATCGCCCCGTTGGACTTCCCCTCGGCGATCAGCGCGAGGACCTCCCGCTCGCGCGGGGTGAGCCGCTCCAGCGGATCACGGCGCCGGCGCAGCAACTGGCGTACGACTTCGGGGTCCACGACCGTCCCCCCGTCCGCGACCTCGCACAGGGCGTCGACGAACTGCTCGACCTGGCCGACCCGGTCCTTGAGCAGATAGCCGACTCCGGTGCCGTCTCCGGAGTCGAGGAGTTCGGAGGCGTAGGCCCGCTGCACGTACTGGCTGAGGACCAGTACCGGCAGGCCGGGGCGCCGCTCCCGCAGGCGGACCGCCGCGTGCAGCCCCTCGTCCTGGAAGCCGGGCGGCATACGGACGTCCGTCAGGACGATGTCGGGGCTGTGCTCCTCGACCGCGACCAGCAGGGCCTCGGCGTCGCCGACCGCCGCGACGACCTCGTGACCGCAGCGGCCGAGCAGGCCGATGAGCCCCTCGCGCAGCAGCACGCTGTCCTCGGCGAGCACGACCCGGAGCGATCGCGTTACGCCGTCACCCCGTTCGTCCCCCGTGCCTCGGCCGGTTCGGTCACCTCGCAAGGGAACTCCACACGCAACAGGGTCGGACCACCCGGCGGACTGGACAGGGAGAGTGTGCCATCCAGGACCGACACCCGGTCGGCGAGTCCGGTCAGCCCGCTGCCCGCCGAGACGTCCGCGCCGCCGCGGCCGTCGTCGCGCACCTCCAGCAGCAGCCGTCCGCGCGCGTGGCCGCCGCGCACCTCGGCGCGGCCCGCCCCGCTGTGCTTGGCCACGTTGGCCAGGGCCTCGCAGACCACGAAGTAGGCGGCCGCCTCCACCGCCTGGTCGAGCCGCCCCGGTACCGACAGATCGACGTCGACCGGGACGACGGAACGGTCCGCGGCGTCGGCGACGGCGGCCGTCAGACCGTAGTCCGCGAGGACCTTGGGGTGGATGCCCTGGATGAGTTCGCGCAGCTCGGCCAGGGCCCTGCCCGCCTCGTCGTGGGCCTTGGCGAGCTGCTCGGCGAGCGGTCCGGCCGGGGCGTCGAGACGGGCCAGGCCGAGGGCCATCGTCAGGGCCACCAGGCGTTGTTGGGCGCCGTCGTGCAGATCGCGTTCGATACGCCTGCGCTCCGCCTCGAAGGCGTCCACCAACCGCACGCGTGACCGGCTCAGTTCGACCACTCGGGCGTCCAGCTCACGGTCACGCGACGCGATCAACAACCGCGTCAGCCCGGCCCGGGCACCCGCGACAACCCCCAGCACGTACAGCCCCGCCGCCAGGAGCAGCAGCCCGAGTACCGCCACCCCGAAGGCCGTCGGCCAGGTGGTGACCGTCCATTGCTTGAGCACCTTCGCCTCCCGGCCGTCCCCGACCGTGGCCATGAGCAGCGGGACGGCGGCCATGGAGACCGGAACGAGCAGCGCGACGGTGACCGCGAGGGCGTCGACCGGCCAGAGCAGCACGGCGTACAGCAGGGTGTACCCGAGTTCACGCCAGGTCGCCTGTTCCTTCAGCCGTGTCGTCAGCCAGGCCCGCAGCCCCGTGGCGGTGGGCTCCCGGTGCGGATCGGGTACCGGGTCCGCGTCGACCAGGCGCAGCCGCCGCCGTTCCGTGCGCGCGACCACGACACCGGACAGCGCCAGCATGACGAGCAGCGGCAGTCCCACGAGTACGGCGGTGAGCGCCCCGCCGGCCACCGCCAGCGTCCCGATCCCCACCAGCACGACCGGGCCGGCCACCGCACCGCTCAGCAGGTAACCGACCGAGCGCCAGGGCCACGCCGACAGCAGGAAGCCCGGCCGGGAGATCGCCTGCCACACATTCCGAGGATGCATGCGGATCACCGTAGAAGCGCGGTGCGGGACCGGGCCATGGGCCAGGACGGAGGAGCGGGGGTAGGGCCGGCCCTACCCCAGGTCTCGGTCCCGCCGCACTGCGCCCGGGCGTCCTCGAACGGTTTGGTGGGAGCCACCGAAGACACCGGACGAGCGGGGGACCCATGACCACCGACGCCATCAGCCTGCGATCCGTCAGCAGGACATACGGCAACGCATCCGGCGGCGCATCCGGGAGGGCGTCCGGGTGGGCCTTCGGCCGGACGCGCCACCAGGACAGCCGGCGCGCCTCACCCGACGACACCACCGTGACCGCACTCCACGACGTCACCCTCGCCTTCCCCCGCGGCACCTTCACCGCCGTCATGGGCCCTTCCGGCTCCGGCAAGTCGAGCCTGTTGCAGTGCGCCGCGGGCCTGGACCGGCCCACCTCGGGCTCCGTCACCCTGAGCGGCACCGAGCTCACCACGCTCAGCGAGACCAGGCTGACCCTGCTGCGGCGTGAGCGCATCGGGTTCGTCTTCCAGGCGTTCAACCTGCTGCCCTCGCTCACCGCCGAGCAGAACGTCGCCCTGCCGCTCAGGCTGGCCGGCCGGCGCGTTCCGAAGGCCCGCATCCGCGAGGTGCTCCAGCAGGTCGGTCTCGCCGAGCGGGCCCGGCACCGCCCGACGGAGCTGTCCGGCGGCCAGCAGCAGCGCGTCGCCCTGGCCCGTGCCCTGGTCACCCGCCCCGAGGTCCTCTTCGGTGACGAGCCGACCGGCGCCCTGGACTCGCGGACCGGCCGCGAGGTACTCGCCTTGTTGCGCGCCACGGTCGACCGGGAGGGCCAGACCGTCGTCATGGTCACCCACGACCCGGTGGCCGCGTCCTGTGCCGACCGGGTGGTCTTCCTCGTCGACGGCCGGGTCACCGGCGATCTGGCCGGCGCCGGCCCCCATGACATCGCCACCCACATGGCCACCCTGGAGGCCGCGCCACCAGCCCGACCGACCGCACTTGTCTCACCGCGTCCCACGCCTCACCCCGCGCCCGGCACCGGGACCCGCCCGGAAGGCCGGCCGTGCTGACCATCGCCCTCCACACCCTCCGCGCCCGCTGGTCCACCTTCCTGGGCACGTTCGTCGCCCTGTCCCTCGGCGTCGCCCTGCTCGCCGTGATGGGCCTGGCCCTCGCCTCCTCGCTGGACGCGCCGGAGCGGCAGCCCGAGCGGTTCGCTCTCGCACCGGTCGTCGTCCAGGGCCGGAACACCCTGAGCGTGCCGACCTCGACCGGCGCCCATGTTTCACGTGAAACACGCCAACTCGCCCACCCGCACGCGGTGTCCGAGGCTGCCGTGGCCACCCTGAAGAAGCTCGGCACGGTCATCCCGGACCGCTCCTTCCCGGTACACGCCGAGGGCGGCCCCGGTCAGCTCGTCGGCCACCCCTGGTCCACCGCCGCCTTCGCCCCGTACGAGATCACCGGGGGCCGCGCACCCCGCACCGCGGACGAAGTGGTCGTCACCGGAGACTGGACGCGGCCCGGCAACCGGCTGCGCACCGACCACGGCACCGTGCGGGTCGTAGGGACCCTTCGCTCCCGGGGCTTCGAGACCGCCGTCTTCTACACCGACGCCCGCGCCGCCCAGTTGTCCCCGAGGAGCACCCAACTCGTGGTGGAGGCAGCCGCACGAGACGTACGAGAAGCGCTGGAAGGCGAATCCGTCCACGTCCTCACCGGAAGCGCCCGCCGTCTCGCCGACCCCGATCCGGACCGCGACCGGGAGGCGCTCACCGCGATGAACGCCCTGTTCGGCACCGCCGGCGGAGTCACCGCCTTCGTGTCGGTGTTCGTCGTGGCGTCCACCTTCGCCTTCGCGGTCGCCCAGCGGCGCCGGGAGTTCGGCCTGCTGCGCACCGCGGGAGCCACGCCCGGGCAGATCCGCCGGACGGTGTGCGCGGAGGCGCTGCTGGTCGGCGTCCTCGCCTCGGCCACCGGCTGTGCGCTCGGCTCGTACGGCGCCCCGCACCTCGCGGCCCGGGTGGTCGACGCCGGCCTCGCACCGGGCTGGTTCACCCTCGGGGATGCCACGTGGCCGTATCACCTGGCCTTTTGGACGGGTCTGCTCGTCGCGCTGCTCGGGGTCGTCGCCGCGTCCTGGCGGGCGGGCCGCACCGGTGCCGTCCAGGCACTGCGCGAGGCCTCCGTCGATGCCAGGGCGATGACTTGGGGCCGCCTGCTGTCCGGAGCCGGGCTGCTGCTGACCGCCGCGGTGACACTGGCCCTGGCGCTGGTCACCGACCCGGGTGAGTTGCTGCACCGCAAGACGTACGTCAGCCGTCCGATGCTGCTGATCACCGCGATCGCGCTGCTCGCGCCGGTCCTGGTGCGGCCGCTGACCCGGCTGCTCGCCTGGCTGCCCGCCCAGCTCCCGGGCGCGGGAGGGATGCTGGTGCGGGAGAACGCGGCCGCGGGAGTGCGCCGTACGGCAGCCGTGGTGGCCCCCGTCCTGGTCACCGTCGCCCTCACGGGCTCGCTGCTGGGCGCGACGGCCACGCTGAACGCGGCCCAGGTCGCCGAGGCCCGCGCGCGGACCACGGCCGACTTCGTGGTCGTGCCTGCCGGGAGCGACCGCCTCGGCGAGAGCACGGGCACCGCCCCCGCCGAGGGCGCGGGCTTCGACGCGCGCACCCTCCGAAGGCTCCGCACGGTCCCCGGCGCCACGGTCTCCGCTAGTTCGTCGAGCGCCGTCTTCGTCCTGGAGGACGGCGTGGCCCTCATCAGGTCCGAGGCCCGCGCCGCCGAGGCCGCGCCTCTCGCCGCGACCGCGCACCTCCCCCTGGCCGCAGGCACGGTGAGCGACCTCGACGACGGGTCGATCATCGTCAACGAGGAGTGGCAGCGGCACACCGTCGGACAGACCGTGGACGTGTGGCTCGGCGACGGCACCAGGAAGTCGCTGCGGATCGCCGCGGTGATGACGACCGGCACCGGCGACAACGGCGTCTACCTCACCCCGGCCAACGCCCCCGGCGCCCAGGTCGACCGTGTGGACGTCACCCTCGCCGCCGGTGCCGACCCGGCTGTCGTGGCCGGCGCCCTGCGCGAGGCGGGCGGACACGTCCTCACCAGGGACCAGTGGCTGCGCGCGACCCACCCCGGAACCGACCGGACCACCTGGTACGGCTTTGTGCTGGTGCTCGGCATCGCCCTGCTCTACACCGGCATCTCACTGGCCAACACAATGGTCATGGCGACCTCGGACCGGGTGCGCGACCTGGCCGTGCTCCGCCTGGCCGGGGCCACCCGCCGACAGGTGCTGCGGCTGGTCGGCGCCGAGGCGCTGACGGTCGTGGCGGTGGGCGCCGTGCTCGGACTCCTGGCCGCCGGGCTCAACCTGGCCGGGGTGCGGGGAGCGCTCGGCCTGTTGTCGGTGCGCTCCTCCGTGCGGATGCCGTGGCCGGAGCTCGCGGTGGTGGGCGGAGCCTGTGCGGTCCTCGCCGTGACCTTCTCGGTCCTCCCGGCCGCCTGGGCGATGCGCCGCGGGGCCGTGGCACCGGTCGGCACGGGGGAGTGAGCGAGACCTCACAGGGTGTGCCGCACCACCGCGGACGCCCCTCCTCAGCGGGGGACGGTCACCCCGGTCGCCCTGCGGACGGGGATCGCAGTCCCCACGTCTGCAGGGCGTAGGGCCGCCCCTTCTCCTCCCCCTCGATCAGCGGCACGTCCAGCAGGCTGAAGCCCGCCTTGGTGGCCACGGCGACGCTGGCGGCGTTCTCGGCCTCCAGCTCCAGGATCACCTGCTCCACGCCCACCTGCTCGAAGGCATACGCGGCCATCACCCGCACCGCCCGGGCGGCCAGTCCCTGGCCGCGGTGCGCCGGGCCGACCGCGTAGCCGATCTCCGCGCCCTCCGGAGCGCGCCGCAGCATCACCTCGCCGAGCGGCACGCCCCCGTCGACGGTGATGGCGAGCAGGATGGTCGTGCCCTCCGCCCGCATCCGTCGGTCCCGCTCCAGCCGGGCGCGAGCGGCCGCCTCGTCGAAGGGCGAGACGATCGGCGTCCAGTACGCGATGTCGGGATGATCGAACAGATCCGGCATCGCGGCCAGGTCCGCTTCCGTCCAGTCACGCAGGACGAGCCCTTCCCCTGTGAGTTCGATCCGATCGGGAAACGGTGACGTGCTGCTGCTCATGGTGCGGAACCTCCCTGGCTCGTGGGACGAGGCAGCATAACGATGTGCTCATCGGCTCAACGGGCGGGCGGCCCGCGCTGCCGTTGCTCCGGCGAGTTCGGCCGCGCAGGTGTGCATGGGCATCTCGGTGAGGCCCGGGTGGTAGACGTGCAGACTCGCCGCCGGCTCCAGCGTGTCGTTGACCACCTCGTGCACGTAGCCCGGCGCGAACACCCGCTGCGCTCCCTGCGACAAGGCGCGCATGCCGCGTCCCGTCCGCTCGGTCAGCGTGCCCACCAGGACGGTCAGCACCCCGGAGGAACGACCGTGGTCGTGCAGCCCGCTGCCCTGCCCCGGCAGCCAGGACAGCAGCCATGCCTGGTAGCCCGGACCGGTGCGCAGCAGGTGGTTCCAGCGCGTGGTCGCGTCGTACGCCACGAGGTGCTCCCACTGCGCGCGGTCGGCCGCGATGGAGCAGGCCAGGCCGGCGAACTCGGCGACCGTGCCCGGATGCTGCCGCGAAGGCTGCAGGAGGTGCGGGACCGCGAGGATGTCGCCGGCGATCTGGAGGTCGCTGTCGCTCACGCACCGACCGCCGGGATCGCTGTCAGCCGGACCGCGGCGGGCCTGGCGGCTGTCACGGACTCCGGGGCCCGCGCCTCGGCCGGGAGGTCCGCGGTGACGGCGGCCGTGCGGGAGGGGACCGTGAGCGGACCGTCGTCGAAGGTGACGAGGTGGGCACAGCACCGGGCCAGCGTCAGGCCGGCGGCTTCCATGGTGTTCATCACTGTTCCTTTCGTTCGGGGCGGTCCAGCTCGGCGCGGACCGTGTCCACCAGCGCGGTCCGCGCGCTGTGCACGAAGAAGTGGTCGCCGGGCAGGACATGTCGGGTGAAGCCGCCGGTCGTCTGCTCGTGCCAGGGGGCCACCTGGTCGGGCGGCACCTCCCGGTCCTGCGTCCCGGCGAAGGCGACGACGGGGCACCCGAGCGGCGGCTCTGGCCGATGCGTGTACGTCTCGACGACCGAGAAGTCCGCGCGGATCGTCGGCATGAGCAGTTCGAGCAGCTCCGGTTCGGCGTACACGTCCTCCGGGACGGCGCCCAGGTCGCGCAGCCTGGCCACCACCACGTCGTCCGGCTGGTCGTGAATCAGCGGCAGTCGGCGCGGGAGCTGGGGTGCGGGGCCGCCGGAGACGAACAGGACGCGCGGCTCGGCGGCACCGCGGCCGCGCAGCGCCCGGGCCAGTTCGAACGCCAGGAGGGCGCCCATGCTGTGCCCGAAGAGCGCGTAGGGAACGTCGAGTTCGCCCTCCAGCGCGGTGGCGAGCGCCTGGACCAGCGGCTCGGCCTGTGCGAAGGCGTTCTCGCTCCAGCGGGTCAGCCGGCCCGGCAGTTCGACGGGGCAGACGTCGATGTCGTCCGGGAAGAGGGCGGGCCAGGCCGCGTAGGCCGAGGCACCCCCTCCGGCGTACGGGAGGCAGAAGAGACGGACGGACGGTGCGGCCGGGCGCCGCGCGCCCACGATCCAGCCGTGGGCACGCGTCGCGCGGGTGGCTGCGGTTCGGTTCACGTGGAGGTCTCCGTGACAGATCGGCTCAGTCGGCGAGCAGCGCCTGAGCTTCTTCCTCGGTCAGTTCCTCGATCTCGGCGAGGATGTGGTCCTCGACGACGAGCGCGGTGTCCTCCAGCGTCTGGCTGTCGAACAGGACGCGGATCGGCAGTTCGGTGCCGAGTGCCTTGCGCAGGCGGACCACCGCGCGCATGGCCATGAGCGAATCTCCGCCGAGGGCGAAGAAGTTGTCGTGGACACCGACGCGCTCGACCTGGAGCATGTCTGCCCAGACCTCGGCGATGGCCTCCTCGATCGGCGTCCGCGGGGCCTCGTGGGGCGGCATGGCCTCCTCGACCGCCTGCTCGGGCACCACCAGGGCCCGCCGGTCCACCTTGCCGTTCGCCGTGAGCGGCAGGGCGTCGATCTCCACGTAGACGTCCGGCACCATGTAGCGGGGCAGCTTGGTGGCGAGGAAGTCGCGGAGATCCCGCGGAACATCGTGCGTGGTCTGCGGGACGACGAAGGCGACCAGCCGCTTGGCGCCGCGCGGCTCCCCCTGGACCACGGTCACCGCCGCCCGGATGCCCGGGTGCTGCATGATCGCGGTCTCGATCTCGCCGAGTTCGATGCGGTAGCCCTGCACCTTGACCTGGAAGTCCTCGCGGCCGAGGAACTCGATCTCACCGCTCGGCAGGAAGCGTCCGAGGTCTCCGGTGCGGTAGAGGCGCCGGCCGGTCTCCGGGTGGACGACGAAACTGGCCTTCGTCCTGGCCTCGTCGCGCAGATAGCCCTGGGCGAGACCCACGCCGCCGATGTAGAGCTGACCCGGAACCCCGGTCGGCCGCGGCCGGAAGGCCTCGTCAAGGACATGGAACGTCTGGTTCCGCATCGGCCTGCCGTACGGGATGCTCGGCCAGTCGCCGGGCACCTCCCCGATCGGGTAGAGGATGGACCAGATCGACGCCTCCGTCGCGCCGCCGAGGCTGACGACCTCGGGGGTGCCGAGGACCCGCCGGATGCGGTCCGGCAGCGTGACCGGCAGCCAGTCGCCGCTGAGCATCACGAGCCGCAGCGCGGTGCTGGTCGCCTCCTTCACGCTCATGTGCTCGACGAGCAGCTCCATCAGCGCCGGCACGGAGTTCCACAGGGTGACCCGGGCCGTTTCCAGCAGATCGAGCCAGGCCGCCGGGTCGCGGTGCGCGCTCGCGTCCGGCAGGACGACGGCCCCGCCGACCGCCAGCGGGCCGAAGACGTCGTACACCGACAGGTCGAAGCTGAGCGAGGACAGGGCCAGGACCCGGTCCTGCGCCCCGACGCCGAAGCGGTCGTTGATGTCCACGACCGTGTTGAGGGCGCCGCGGTGGTCGATCATCACGCCCTTCGGCAGACCGGTCGAGCCCGAGGTGAAGATCACGTACGCGAGATCGTCCGGCGTGGCGGGACCGTCCAGCCGCAGACCGTCGGCCGCGTCTTCCTCCAGCGGCAGTTCATCGACCCGGAACACGGCCGGTACGCCGTCGAAGCGGTCCTCCCTGCCCTGTGCGACCCGGCCCTGGGTGAGGACCGCGCGGGCCTGTCCGTGTTCGAGCAGGAGCCGGACGCGTTCGTCGGGCAGTTCGGGGTCGATGGGCAGGTACGCGGCGCCCGCGGCGAGGATGCCGAGGACGGCGGCGCACTGCTCCCAGCCCTTCTCCATCACGACGGCGACCAGGTCGTTGGGGCGCACGCCGAGGCCGGTCAGACGCCGGGCGATGCCACCGGCCCGCGCGGCGAGTTCGCCGTAGCTGAGCGTGCGGCCCGGGGTGACGACGGCGGTGCGCTCGGGCGTCCGGGCCGCCGTGCCGAAGAACGGCGCGTGCAGCAGCCCCGCCGGCAGCGGACCCTCGGTCCGGTTGTACGCCTCCCGCTCGGCCAGTTCGGCCCGCGGGACGAGCAGGGGCGCGGGCCGGCTCCAGTTCTCCTCGTCCCCCGCGAGCCACCGCAGCAGTTCCAGGGTGGCCGCGTGGATCGAGCCGACCAGGCCCTCGGGGAAGAGCTGCTCGACCGCGTCGATGTCGAACGCGAGCGCCCCGTCCACCTCGTAGACCTGCGCGTCGATCCAGACCTGCGGGGTCTGCGAGATGCTGTACGCCACCTCACCGATCGGCGTGTCCTGGCCGTGGTCGAGGAAGAGGCTGGTGAACACGACCGGCATGGCCGCGGCCGCGTCGCCGCGCGCCTTCTTCATCTCGCGGATGACGCGGACACCGCTGAACACACGGTGGTCGATGTCGGTGATGAGCCGGTCCCGCACGGCACAGGCACGCGCCTCGAACGAGGCCTCGCCCCCCGCGTCGACCTCCAGCAGCGTCACCGAGGTGAAGTCACCGACGATGGCGTCCACCTCGGGGTGGAGCGGAAGCCGGTTCGCCATGGGGAGGTTGAGCGTGAAGCGGCAGTTCTTCGACCATGTGGCCAGCGCCTCGCTGTAGGCCGCCAGGAGCAGTGCCGTGGGGGTGATGCCACGCTGCGACGCCCATCCCTTGACGCGCTCCCACGTCTCCCGGGGCAGCTTGCCCTCCACCCGCTCGAAGTGCGGGGACTCGACGGTGCGCGGGTCGCAGGCCAGCGGCAGCTCCGGGGCGGTCGCCAGGCCGGGGATCCGCTCCTTCCAGTAGGTCTCCGCGCGGGCGTACAGCTCGGAGGACTCCAGGTCCTTCTCCGCCAGCACGTAGTCGCGGAAGGACAGTTCCAGCGCGGGCAGTTCGACGTCCGGGTGCTCGTAGAGGTGGGCGAGTTCACGCAGCAGGACGTTGGAGGCCCGGGCGTCGGTGAGCAGGCCGTCGATGCTGTAGTGCAGGCGGGTACGGTCGCCGTCCAGGACCGAGGCGCGCAGTTCGAACAGCGGCCAGCGGTCGGCCTCGAAGTTCTGGTGGGACATCGCCGCGCGGGTGCTCCCGAGCGCCGTGGACACCTCGTCGCCGGGCAGCCCGCGCAGGTCCTCCGTCTCGATGACGTAGTCGGGGACATCGGTGAGGATCTGCTGCTCGCCGTGCGGGAGCACGATGGCGCGGAGCATGCCGTGCCGCTGGATGAGCCGGCGGAACGCCTGCTGCATCCGGGGCAGGTCCAGGTCCTGGACGTCGAACTCCTCATAGCCGTGCATGCCGACGTTGCCGATGTCGAAGACGCCGGTACGGCCGATCCAGTACGCCTGCTGAACATCCGTCAGCGGGAAGGGCACGCCCTCGTTCGCGGGGTCCGGCACCACGGTCGGCAGCGCTTCCAAGAGGATGTCCCCGGCCTCGACGCGGGCGGCGCGCACGGCGGCGGCCAGCCCTCGGATCGTCGGCTCGCCGACGAACGCGCGCAACGGGACCTCGACGCCGCACACCGTGCGGACCTGCGCGACGAACTGCGCCGCGAGCAGGGAGTGGCCGCCGAGTTCGAAGAAGTTGACGTCCGGTGCGATGTCCGCCACGCCGAGGAGGTCCGAGAAGATCGAGGCGACCTGGCGCTCGGTGTCGTCGGCGTGGTCCGCGCGGCCCTCGGGGGTCGCGGCCCGCGCCGCAGGCTCGCAGTCCTGCGCGAGGTCGGCCCTCGGCTCCACGACCGCCTGACAGCTGCCGCCGGCCGCGCCCACCACGCGCGCTGCCCACCGCTCGACCGTGGCATGGTCCGCGCGGGACCAGACGAAGCCGGTCCACGGGATCTCGGACTCGCGGCCCGCCAGCGCGACGCGGGTCTCGACGACGGCGGCGAGGGTCGAGCGGGACGGCTCGAAGCCGGCGCCGCCCACGAGGTGGACCTCGCAGGCGGGCACGGTGCCCGCGGGTGCCTGGGCGACCGCCGTGGCGGCGCGCTCCAGTGCGTCCAGCACATGGGCCTGCGGGGCCGTCGCGTCGAGCAGGACGAGGAGGGTGGACGGTGCCGCCGCGGTCGCGGACAGCGGGGCCACCGTGGCACCGGCCTGCGACAGGGCCCGGCCGAACGCCGTCGCGACGCGCTCGTCACCCGTGGACGTGTAGTGCGCCCCGGCGTGCCGGCCGTTGTCCGTGCCCCCCGCGGTGTTCAGGGGCTCCAGCTCCGGCACGAAGCGGTGCCCGCCGCGGAACGCGACCACGGGCTCCCCGGGCGTGCCGTCGAGTTCCGTGAGCAGCGCGGCGGCCAGCCGACGTGCGGCTGTGGCGGTCCCGGGCACGGGCACGTCGAGGAGCGCCCGGGAGCCCGGCCGTCCGGCGCGGGCCCACACGGTCAGCGCGCCCCTTTCGGGCACGAGCGGTTCCTCACCGGTGACGTCGAGCGCGCCGGACACGACGGCGACGAGCCGGGCGCCGTCGTCCCCGCGTGCCGCGAGGGCCCGCTCCAGGGCCTCCAGTTCCTCCGGGGCGCCACCGGCGGCAGCGTCGGTGCCGCCGGTGAGCAGCGCCGTGTGGACGACACCCTCGATCCGCTCGTCCGCGGGGAGCGAGGACGCGAGGAGACGGGCGCAGTCGTCGTGGCCACCGAGGGCGTCGGCAGAGACCTCGATCACCCGGCGGTTCGTGCCGCGCAGGCGCTCGGCGAGGCCGTCGAGGGCGCCCGCCGGGTCGGTGACCACCAGCCAGGCGCCCGGTGCCGCCCCGTTCCGTGCGCCCGCGGGCTTCGCAGGGCCCACCCGGCGGAAGCCCCGTACCGCCAGGCCGTCCGGGTTCGCGCGCGCCGTGCGGGTGCCGCGCGGGGGATCGACCCAGTACCGCTCGCGTTCGAAGGGGTACGTCGGCAGCACGGTGCGCGAGGGCGTCTCCTCGCCGTGCAGCGCCTCCCACACCAGGGGCGCGCCCAGGCGCCACAGCTCGCCGGCGGCGGTCAGCACCTCCGTCTCGGCGTCGGGACCGGCCGAGGGCAGCGAGGCGACCGCCCCGTGCAGCTCGTCCGCGCCGCGCACGAGGCCCGTCAGGACCCGGCCCGGGCCGACCTCCAGAAGCGTCGCCTCGGGGCGGCACACCGTGCGCAGACCGTCGCCGAACCGCACCGTGGAGCGCAGGTGACGGGCCCAGTACGCCGGGCTGGTGGCCTCCTCGTCGGTGATCCACGTGCCGGTCACATCCGACACGAAGGGGATCTCAGGGCTCGCCAGCGCGACGCGTGCGACCTCCGCCTCGAACGCGTCGGCGGCGTCGTCCATCATGCGCGAGTGGAAGGCGTGCGAGGTGCGCAGCCGCTTCGTGGTGACCCCGCGCTCGGCGAGGCGCTGCTCGACGGCGGCGACCGCCTCGAAGGGACCGGACACCACGCACTCGCGCGGCCCGTTCACCGCGGCCAGGGCCACCTCCGCGCCCAGGAGCGGCGTGACGTCGGCCTCCGGCAGCGGGACGGCGGCCATCGCACCGGCGGGCGCGCCCTGCATCAGCCGGCCGCGCACGGCGACCAGGCGCAGCGCGTCCTCGTACGACATGACGCCCGCCAGGCAGGCGGCCACGAACTCGCCGAGGCTGTGTCCCAGCATGGCCGCCGGGTGGATGCCCCAGGAGATCCACAAGCGGGCGAGGGAGTACTCCACGACGAAGAGGGCCGGCTGGGCGTACTCGGTCCGCCGCATCCTCTCTTCGGCGGACTCCCGCTCCGCCTCGCTCGGGTACAGCAGGCGGCGGATGTCCTCGCCGAGGACGCCCAGCAGGATCTCGGCGGCGCGGTCGACCTCCGCCCGGAAGACCGGCTCGCGCTCGTACAGGGCCTGTCCCATGCCGACGCGCTGTGCGCCCTGCCCCGGGAAGGCGAAGACGACCTCGCGGTCCCGGTCCGTCTCGGGCTCGGCGGGGCGCGCCGGGGCGGACCCGCTCAGCGCGTCGGCCGCCTCCTCGGTGCCGGCGGCCACGACGAAGCGCCGGTACGGCAGGGTCCAGCGGCCCCGCTGCAGGGTGTACGCCACGTCGTCGAGGCGCTCCTGCGGATGTGCGCGCAGATGGGCGGCGAGTTCCGCGGCCGCGGTGTCGAGCGCGGTGGGCGTGGCAGCCGAGAGGGGCAGCACGTGCCGTCCGCGCCCCGGTTCGGCGGCGGGGCGCTCCGGCGCCTCCTCCAGGATCACGTGGGCGTTGGTGCCGCCGATACCGAAGGAGCTGACGCCCGCGCGCAGCACGTCGCCCTGCCACGGCGTCAGGGCGGCGTTGACGTAGAACGGGCCCTCGTCCAGGCCGAGTTGCGGGTTCGGGGCGGTGTAGTGGAGGGACGGCGGGAGTTCCCGGGCCTTGAGCGCCAGCACCGTCTTGATCAGGCCGACCACGCCCGCGGCGGTGTCGAGGTGACCGATGTTCGTCTTCACCGAGCCGAGGGCGCAGCGGTGCGCGGCACCCGCGTCGGCGAAGGCGCTCTTGAGGGCGGCGACCTCGATGGGGTCGCCGAGCTGCGTGCCGGTGCCGTGGGCCTCCACGTACGACACGGTGGCCGGGTCGACCTCGGCGACGTCGAGGGCCTCGGCGATCACGTCGGCCTGTCCCTCGACGCTGGGGGCGGTGAAGCCGACCTTGCGGTCGCCGTCGTTGTTGATCGCCGAGCCGCGGATCACGGCGTGGATCACATCGCCGTCCGCGAGGGCGTCCGCGAGGCGCTTGAGGACCACGACGCCGGCGCCGCTGCCCGGCACGGTGCCGGACGCGGCGGAGTCGAAGGCCCGGCAACGGCCGTCGGCGGACAGGACACCGCCCTCCTCGTACCGGTAGCCGCGCCGGTGCGGGACGACGGTGGCCCCGCCGGCGAGCGCGACGTCGCACTCACCGCCGATCAGGGCCTGACACGCGGTGTGCACGGCCACCAGCGAGGTGGAGCAGCCGGTCTGCACGCTGACGCTCGGGCCGCGCAGGTTCAGCTTGTACGAGACCCGGGTCGGCACGAAGTCCTTGTCGTTGCCGATGGAGGTCTGGAAGGCGCCGATGCGCTCGACGAGGCCGTCGTGGGCCAGGAGGTTGTGGCGCAGGTACGCGCTCTCCCCCACACCGGCGTAGACACCGGTGACGGCGTCGGTCGCGTCCGAGGGCCGGCCCGCGTGCTCCAGGGCCTCCCAGGCGCACTCCAGAAAGATCCGGGCCTGCGGGTCGAGCATCTGGGCCTCGCGCGGGGAGAACCCGAAGAACCGCGCGTCGAAGCGCTCCATGCCGTCGAGGACGCCGAGCGCCGCACGGTGGTCCGGGTGCGCGAGGTCCTCGGCGGCGGCGCCGTCGGCGAGGAGTTCCTCGTCCGTGAGGGTCGTGACGCTGTCCACGCCGTCGCGCAGGTTGCGCCAGAAGGCGTCCGGCGTGCGGGCGCCGGGAACCCTGAGGGCCAGGCCGACGACGGCAACGGCGCCGGCGGGCAGGTGGTTTTCGTCGCTCATCGCTTCTGTCTCCAAGTGGTCCGTCATCGGTGGCTGCACATCCGTCCGCGGCGTCTGCGCTCTCATGTCGTCTGTCTCCTGGTCCGCGCGGCCCGAGCGCCCTGCAGCTGCCGGCGGGCGGCGGCGCGGCGGCGCCCCTCGCCGCCGGCGGCCGCCGTGGCCCCCTCGCCGGCGGCGAGGTGCCGGGCCAGGGTGCGCACCGTCGGGTACCGGAACAGGTCGACCACCGGCACCGCCGTGCCGAGCGTCTCGGTCAGCCGGGCCTGCACCCGCACGACGAGGAGCGAGTGGCCGCCCAGTTCGAAGAAGTTGTCGTCCACGCCGACGTGCTCGGCGGCGAGGACCTCGCGCCAGACCGACGCGACCACACGCTCCAGGTCGCCCATGGGCGCGTCCGGCACCGCGTTCGCCCGCTCCGGGCGCACGGGGGCCGGCAGGGCGCGCCGATCGGTCTTGCCGCGCTCGTTGCGGGGCAGCCGGTCGAGCGTGACGATCGCGGTGGGCACCATGTAGCCCGGCAGCCGCCGCTCCAGGTCCGCGCGCAGCTCCGCCTCCGACACGGCACCGGTGAGCGCCACGTATCCCACGAGCTCGGGCCGGCCGGGGGTGTCCTCGCGCAGCACCGCCGCCGCGTCCTGCACCCCCGGGTGCGCGGCGAGGGCGGCCTCGATCTCGCCGAGTTCGATACGGAAGCCGCGCAGCTTGATCTGGTCGTCGGTGCGCCCGAGGAACTCCAGTTCGCCGTCGGCGCGGCGGCGGGCACGGTCCCGGGTGGCGTACATGCGCTCGCCGGGCCGTCCCCAGGGGTCGGGCAGGAAGGACCCGGCGGTGCGCCCGGGGTCGCCGAGGTAGCCGTACGAGACACCGGGGCCCGCGAGGTACAGGTCGCCGGGGACGCCCTGCGGAACCGGGCGCAGCGCGGCGTCCAGCACATAGGCGCGCACCCCGGGCAGCGGCCTGCCGATCGGAACCGTGCCGCCCGGCGCCCGCCCCGGGACCGTCCCGGCGGACGGCTCGTGGACGGTGGCCGTGATGGTCGTCTCGGTCGGACCGTAGGCGTTGAGCAGGCGGATGTGCGCGGGCGCGGTGGCCTGCCATTCGGCGAGCTTGCCGGCGTCGACGCGTTCGCTGCCGACGATCACCAGGCGCAGCGCCCGGCACTCCGCCGGCGGGTGCCGGTCCAGGGCGGACACCCACTCGTGCCAGTACGACCCGGGCAGGTTGAGCACCGACAGACGTTCGCGCCGGGCGAGGGACGTCAGCTCGGCGATGCCGGGCACCGGTCCCGCCGGCGGCAGGACGACGGTCGCGCCGCGGACGAGGCTCGCGAAGAGCTCCTCCGCGGCCACGTCGAAGGTGAGCGACGCGAACTGCAGGACCCGGTCCTGTGTGCCGAGTCCGTACGTGTCCGCGACCGCCTCCAGCGTGTGCACGAGGTTCGCGTGGCTCACGCACACGCCCTTCGGGCGGCCCGTGGTGCCGGAGGTGTACAGGACGTACGCGGTCGCCGCGGGGTGCCCGGCGTGCTCCCCGGCGGGCGGCTCGGCCCCGGCTTCGAAGGCGTCCTCCACGGCGGCGAAGGGCACCGCCACGTCCGGCGGCGCACCGTCCGCGCGTGACCCTAGGACCAGGGCGGGCGCCGCGTCACGCAGCACATGAGCGAGGCGTGCCGGCGGGGTGCCGAGGTCGACGGGGACGTACGCGGCACCCGCCTTGAGCACACCGAGCAGCGCGGCGGGCCACGCCAGGCAGCGGTCCATCCGTACGACGACGGTGTCGCCGTCGCCCACGCCGTGCGCGCGCAGATACGCGCCCACGGCGTCCGAGCGCTCGCGCAGCTGCGCGTAGCCGATCGACCGGTCGCCCTGCACCAGGGCCGGGTGCTCCGGCGTGCGGGCGGCCGCCGCGTCGAAGAGCGCGTGCAGGGTGGTGGCCGGCCGCACGGGCGCCTCGGCCACCGGCCCCACCAGGGAGGCGAGTTCCTCGGCGCCGATCATCCCCAGTTCGGTCAGGCGGGCGCCGGGCGCGGCGAGCGCGGAGTCGAGGAGCGTGACGTAGTGGCGCATCATCCGCTCGACCGTCGCGCGGTCGAAGAGGTCGACGTCGTACTCGACCGAGCCGCACAGCTCGCCGGCGTCCAGCGACGCCTCCTCCCAGGCCACGGTCAGGTCGAACTTGGCGGCCCTGACCGTGCCTTCGCGCACCGACACCGTCAGACCGGGCAGCGCGGTGGTGCCCGCTGGCGCGTTCTGCATCGCCAGCATCACCTGGAACAGCGGCGTCCGGCTCGGGTCGCGTGGCGGCCGTACCGCCTCCACGATCTGCTCGAACGGCACATCCTGGTGCTCGTAGGCACCCAGCGTGGTCTCCCGCACCCGGGCGAGGAACTCCGCGAAGGTGAGTCCGTCCTCCCAGCAGGTGCGCAGCACCAGCGTGTTCACGAAGAAGCCGACGAGGTCCTCGAACTCGGGCCGGGTGCGCCCCGACACCGGTGAGCCGACGACGACGTCCCGCGCCTGCGCGTACCGGCCCAGGACGAGCTGGAACACGGCCAGGAGCGTCATGAAGCGGGTCACGCCGTGCGCCCTGCTCACCGCACCGAGGCGCTCGGTGAGCTCGGGGGTCAGCCGCAGCGGGAACACCTCCCCCGAGTTGCGGGGGACCGGGGGACGCGGACGGTCGGTCGGCAGATCGAGGCCGGCCGGGGCGCCCGCGAGGCGGTCCTTCCAGTACGTGAGCTGCTCGTCCCGCGCGCCGGCGTCGAGGAAGCGTCGCTGCCACTCGGCGTAGTCGGCGTACCGGACCGGGAGAGCCGGCAGCGGTGCCGCCGCGCCGCCCCGGGCCGTCGTGTACAGCGCGCCGAGGTCGCGGATCAGGACGCCCACCGACCAGCCGTCGGAGACGGCGTGGTGCATCGTGAGCAGCAGCAGGTGCCGCTCCTCGGCGAGGCGCAGCAGGCGGACCCGGGCCAACGGCCCCCGGGCCAGATCGAAGGGCTGCTCCGCCTCGCGCCGCGCGCGCTCGTCGGCCTCCCGCTCGCGCACCGCGTCCGGCAGGTGCCGCAGGTCCTCGACCCGGACGGGGAGTTCGGCGTCCGCGTCGACCACCTGGAGCGGCTCGTCGCCGTCCGCCACGAGCCGGGTGCGCAGCGAGGCGTGCCGCCGCACCAGCGCCCGGGCTGCTTCGCCGAGCGCGGCCACGTCGAGCGGTCCGTCGACGGCGAGCACCAGGGGCACGTTGTACAGGGCGCTGCCCGGGGCCAGCCGGTCCAGGAACCACAGGCGCCGCTGGGCGAAGGACAGCGGGTGCGGGCCGTCGCCGGTGACGGCGACGGGCGGATGGGTGTCGCCGCGGCGGGCCGCCGCGGCGCGCGCGGCGAACCCCTCGACCGTCGGCGCCTCGAAGACCGCGCGGACGCCGAGTTCCACGCCGAGCCGTGCCGCGACGCGTGTCACGGCCTGGGTGGCGAGGAGGGAGTGACCGCCGAGCGCGAAGAAGTCGTCGTGGGCGGAGATCCTCGGGACGCCCAGGAGGTCGCCCCAGACCTGCGCGACGAGTTCCTCGGTCGCGCCGCGCGGCGCGACGTACGTCTCGGCCTGGACACCGTCCTCGTCCGTCGGCGCGGGCAGGGCGCGTCGGTCCAGCTTGCCGTTGGGGGTGACGGGCAGTTCGGGCAGCGTGACGTACCGGGCGGGCACCATCGCCTCGGGCAGCCGGGACGCGGCGTACGCGCGCAGCTCGCGCGGCGTGGCCCGCCGCTCGCCCCGCGGGACGACGTACGCCACGAGGCGCTCGGAGCCGTCCGCGCCCTGGACGTCGACCACGGCCGCCCGCACGTCCTCGTGCAGGGCGAGCACGCCGGCGATCTCGTCGGGCTCGATGCGCACGCCCCGGATCTTCACCTGCATGTCGGCGCGGCTCAGGTACTCGAGCACACCGTCCTCGCGCCAGCGCACCACGTCGCCGGTGCGGTACAGGCGCTCGCCCACGCCGAACGGGCTCGGCACGAACCGCTCCGCGGTCAGGTCGGGCCGTCCGACGTACCCGCGCGCGAGGCCCGCGCCGCCGATGTGCAGCTCACCGGGCACACCGATGCCGGACTCCCGGCCGTACCGGTCGAGCACATGCAGGCGGGTGTCGGCGATGGGCCGGCCGATGGGCGCCCGGGCCGCGTCCGGCGCCGGGTCCACGACGTCGTACGTGCTGGCGATGGTGGTGCCCTCGGTGGGACCGTAGGCGTTCACCAGGCGCAGCCCGGGCGCGGCCGAGCGCAGGGCCGCCACCCGCCGCGCGTCCGCCGCCTCGCCGCCGAAGAACAGCGTGCGCAGCGAGGCGAACATGGCCGGCGCGGTGTCCACGCACCGGTGGAAGAGGGCGGTGGTGAGCAGCATCGCGGTGACGCCGTGCTCCTCGACACGGGCCCGGAGCAGGTCGGGGGTGAGTACCTCGTCCTTGCGGATCCCGACCAGCCGGGCGCCGTTCAGCAGGGCGCCCCAGACCTCCCAGGTGGCCGCGTCGAAGGAGGTGTTGGCCACCTGGGCGACGACGTCGGAGGGCCCGAAGCCGAGGTAGTCCGCGTCGCACACCAGGCGCACGATCCCGCGGTGGGTGATCGCGACGCCCTTGGGACGGCCGGTGGACCCGGAGGTGTAGAGCACGCACGCCTGCTGCTCCGGATGCACCGCGGGCGCCTTCTCCGCGCTCCGGGAAAGGCCGGCGCGCGGCGTGGGCAGGGCGTCGGTCCGCAGGACCGGCACCCCGTCGGCGAAGTCGACGTCCCGGTCGGCGAGCACCAGGCAGGCCCCGCTGTCCTCCACCATGAACGCCAGCCGCGCTGAGGGGTGTCCCGGGTCCAGCGGCAGGTACGCGGCGCCCGCGGTGAGGACGCCGAGCATCGCGACCACGAGCGACGCCGACCGCTCCATGGCGAGGCCGACCACGCTCTCCGGCCCGACACCGCGCTCGGTGAGCAGCCGTGCCATGTGCGCGGCGCGCTCCCCGAGCCGGGCGTAGCTGAGGGTCTCGTCGCCGTAGACCAGCGCGAGGGCGTCCGGGGTGGCCTCGGCCCGGGCCCGGAAGGCGGCCACGACGTTCTCGGCGCGGGCCGCGCCTTCTTCGGCTCCCCACGCCGCCAGCAGGGCGCGCTCCGCGGGCGTGGTGTGCGCGAGGTCCGCGATGCGTGCCCCGGGCGAGGCCAGTGCCGATGCGAGCAGGGTCAGGTAGTGCGTGGTCAGCCGTCCGACGGTCGCGCGGTCGAGCAGGTCGCCGTCGTACTCCGCCGTGGCGCGCAGCGCGCCCGGCCCCGAGTCCGCGGCCGGCTCCGCCTCCCACGCCACGGACAGGTCCGCGGTCCGGAACGGTGGCACGGTGCCCGGCCCGTCCGACGACCCGGGGGCCGCCGGTACGGACGCGTCCACCTCGCGCAGGAACTCCGCGAAGCGCTGCCCGTCCTCCCAGCGCGCCCTGACCACCCGAGTGCCGGGGGCCGAGCCGTCGTCCGCCGGCAGCGGTACGTCGATGCCGAAGTCCCGCACGCCCGCGTGCCGGCCCAGGACGAGCTGGAACACGGCGAGGAGCGTGGTGGCGCGGGTGACTCCGTGCGCCCCGCTGACCTCGTCGAGGCGCCGGACCGCGGCCGGGTCCAGGGTGAACGTGAGGGACTGGGTCCCTCGGCGGCGCTCGGCGGAGGGCACCCGGTCGGCCGGCAGCCGGAGCGCGGCCGGCTCGGGGAGCGGCTGCTGACGTTCAGTCACGGCTGCCCCGCCCCTGCGCCGAGGGCTCCTCGATGGCCCGTGTCACCAGCTCGGCGAGTTCGCCGGCCTCGGGCGCGCGCATGATGCCGTGGTGGTCCGCGTCGACGGAGGCGAACGAGAGGCCGGGCCCGACCAGCGCACGCCAGCCCCAGCTCCGGTCCTCGTCCTGCGGCTCGCCCGCGGGCTCGGCGCGGACCAGCAGGACGGGGTGGTCGGGAATCCGGGTGGGGTCGTCCGTGTCCTCGGCGAGCCCTTCCAGCGCGGTCATGTTCGCCGCGTAGACGTCGAACAGCGTGCGCAGCTCCTCCTCGCCGGCGGTCGGCGGCAGATGGCCCTTGCTCTGCATGGCGTCGAGGAGCAGGTCGTACGCCGCGGGTCCCGAGGGCAGTTCGTCGGGCAGCTGAAGCTCGTAGTGCCAGGCGAAGCGGCCGACGAGGACCGACTCGGTCAGCGGCTGCGGCGCCTCACCCGTCTCGTCCTCCTCGCCGTAGCCGGGAGCCGGACAGTCGACGATCACCAGCGTGGCCACCTGGCAGCCCTTGCGGCGCAGGGCCCGGGCCGTCTCCAGGGCCATCAGCCCGCCGTAGCACCAGCCGACCAGGACCGGCGGCTCGTCGCAGGCCGCGGCGATGGTCTCCGCGTAGCTCTCGGCCATCTCGCGGAAGTCCCGGTGCGGCGGCCTGCCGTGCAGCCCCCAGGACTCGACGCCGAGCACGGGCCGGTCGGCCGGGAGCAGACGGGCGAGTTCCCAGTAGCTGAGCGTGCTGCCGCCGCCGGGGTGGATGCAGAAGACGGGGGCGGCACCCTTGGCGTGCCGCAGCGGCACCAGGTTGGTGTCCTGCGCGTCGCTGCCGCGCACCAGCTCGGCCATGGCGGCGACGGTCCGCGCCTTGAAGATCGAGGACATCGGAAGCCGGCAGCCGAAGGCGGCGTTGGTGCGGGAGATCAGCTTGATGGCGCGCAGCGAGTGTCCGCCGAGCTCGAAGAAGTCGTCCTCGGGTGAGATGCCGTCCACGCCCAGGACCTCGGACCACAGCACGAGCAGCCGCTGCTCGACGGCGTCGCGCGGGCGGCCGGCCCGGGTGCGCTGCGCCTCCACCGGCGCCAGGGCCTTCCGGTCGAGTTTGCCGTTGCGGGTCAGCGGCAGCCGTGCCAGGACCTGCCATCCGGTCGGGACCAGGGCCGCGGGAAGCTCGCTCCCCAGCGCGGTCCGCAGGTCAGCGACCGACGGGGCGCTCCCCTCGGCGGCGCCCACGACGTAGGCGTCGAGGTGGGACACCAGGCCGTTCTCGTCGGTACGCGCGACCACGGCGGCGGCGCGTACGCCGGGCTGCCGGTGCAGCAGCGCCTCGACCTCGCCGAGCTGGAGCCGGTAGCCGCGCAGTTTGACCTGGTCGTCGAGGCGTCCGATGACCTCGACACCGAAGCCGGGCACCAGTCGGCCCACGTCGCCGGACCGGTAGCCCGCCCCGTCGCCGGGTCGGCCGAAGCCGGTGCGGCCCTCGTCCAGTTCGGACAGATAGCCGAGGGCGACGCCGGGGCCGCTGATCAGCACCTCGCCCGGGCACCACGGCGGCAGCGGCCGGCCCTCGCCGTCGACGACGGTCAGCGTGTTCCGCCCGAGGCCGGTGCCCACCGGCACCGAGGAGCACCGCTCGTCGACGGCCGCCCCCAGCGGCAGGCACGAGGCGCCGACGGTGGTCTCCGTGGGCCCGTAGTGGTTGAACACGCGCAGCTGCGGGGCGAGTTCGCGCAGCCGGTCGTGCAGCGCGCGCGGCAGCGGCTCGCCGCCGAGCACCAGCACCTCGCGCGGGAGCAGCTCCCGCGGGTCGTCGGCCTCGGCCAGCAGCGCGGACAGGTGCGAGGGGACGAGCTTCATCGCGGCCACCGGGTGGGCCCGCAGCCGCTCGGCGAGCACCCGCGGGCTGGTGGCGGCGTCCGGGTCGAAGAGATGGACGCAGCCGCCGCTCGCGAGCGTGGGGAACACGGCCGTGTAGGAGAGGTCCGCGGCCAGCGTGGACACGGCCGCGAATCCGGCGCCGTCCGGCAGCCCGAATTGGTCCAGGGCCGCGTCGGCGTAGTGGGCCAGCTGGCGGTGGCCGACGACGACGCCCTTCGGCAGCCCCGAGGTGCCCGAGGTGAAGATGACGTACGCGGGGCCCTCGGCCGGGGTGGCCGGGGCCAGGTCCTCGGACAGGCCGTCGGCGTCCGGCACGGGCAGCGCGGGCACGGAGAGCGCGACGTGCGCGGCGGCCCGGGGAACCAGCACCGGTGCGGAGCCGAGCCGGCCGACCACGGCCTCGACGCGGTCCGTGGGCCAGGCCGGATCGACGGGCGCGAACGCGGCCCCGGCCAGCCAGATGCCGAGCATGGCGGCCAGCGTGTCCGCCGACGCCGGGGCCAGCAGAGGTATCCGGTCGCCGGCCCGTACCCCCCGCGTGCGCAGCAGGGCACCGACCGCCTCGGCACGCCGGGCCAGTTCGCGGTACGTCAGCGTCTCGTCCCCGCAACGTACGGCCACCAGATCGGGGGTCCGCCCGGCCTGCTCCAGGAAGCGTCGCAGCACCGTCTCGGGCTCGTCGGCGGGCTGGGCCGGCGGCTCGGACACGGCGGCCGCGACCAGACGCAGCGTGCCCGCGGCCCGACCGGGGTCGGCGAGGGCGTCGGCGAGCAGCTGCTCGTACGCCTCGGCGAGCGGTACCAGGTCACCGGGGGCGATCCGGGCGCCGGTGCCCGCGAACGTCAGGAACAGGCTCTCGGGGCCCTCGACGCACTCCAGGTGGAGCGTGCCGGGGGTCTCGGACCTGTCGAGGAGCCCCGGTTCGGTGACCGCGGCCCAAGGGTCCCGCTGGTGGCGGAAGGAGAGTACGGGGCCGGATCCGTCGCCGACGGCGGTCCGCGGATCGCTGTGGCACTCCTCGGCCGCGGCGTCCCGCAGGGCGCGGGCCGCGGCCCGCGCGGCGCTCGCGTACGCGTCCTGCGGGGCGAGGGGCAGCCGGGTGACCACCGGGCGGTCGAACGGGCCCGGCATCGCGCCGAGTCCGTCCGCGGAGCGCCCGTCCGTGACCACCAGGACCCGGTCGTCGCTGTTGTGGGTGTAGCGCGCGTACAGGGACCGCCATGCGGCGAGCAGCAGCGCCGCCTCGTCCACGTCGAGGTCACGGGCGGCGGTGCGCAGCCGCTGGAGCGCGGGACCCTCGACCGTCACGGTGAGCGTCTCGGGCTCGGCGTCGGGGTCGGACAGGGGGGCGGGCGCGAGGAACGGGAGCGCGGTCCGGGTGCCGGCCGTCTCCTCCGTCCCCTCCGTCTGCTCCGCCTCCTTGGCGGGCTCCGACGCGGCGAGCTCGTCCGCCAGCCAGCCGGCGACGTCGGCGTACTGCAGCCGCTCCTCCGCGGACTGCGCGTCGCCGTTCCGGGGCGCCTCGCCGAGCAGGAACCCGGTGATCAGGCTCCAGGTCGTACGGTCCACGCTCAGCCGCGGCAGACCGAGGCGCAGCAGGGTGCCGTCCGGGCTCTCGGTGTGCTCCACCGTGAGCTCGCCGGCCCGCAGCAGCGTGCTGCCGAGCGGTCCGGGCTCGACGTCGACCGGTCCGGCCGCGTCCACCACCTGGACGGGCTGCCGCAGCCCGGGAAGGGCCACGTACCTGGTCCGCAGGATCTCGTGCTCCTCGACGAGCGCTGCCAGCCGCGCGGCCAGCGGGCCCGGGGCGATCCTCGACGGGCAGCACACGCTGCGCTCGGCCCGGTTGCGCGCGCCCTCCCGCAGGTACACCGCCTGCTGCTGGGGCGAAAGCTGGTAACCCTCGATGCGCTCGGGTTCGACCGCGGTCATTCTCATTCCCCCGTACATTCGTTCTGAGATCCGTTGTGCTCGTCGGTCATCGCCACCAGGACCCGGCGCGGGCCCTCGTACGGGTCCCGCCCGTGCGAGACGAGCATGTTGTCGATCAGCAGGACATCGCCCTCCTGCCAGGGCTCGCGCACCGTCTCGGCGTCGAAGGCCGCGCGGACCTCGTCGAGAACGGCGTCCTCGATGGGCTCGCCGTCCCCGAAGTAGACCTGCCGCGGGATGTCCGCGGGATCGCCGTCCAGCAGCTCGGCGCTCACCTCGGCGGGCAGCGCGGAGGTGTGGAAGAGGTGTGCCTGGTTGAACCAGAGCTCGGCCCCGGTCACCGGGTGGCGGATCACGGCCTGGCAGATCTGCGAGGTGCGCAGTTGCTCGTCGCCGTACCAGGTGAACTCGATGCCCTGGGCCCGGCAGAGCGCCTCGACCTCGGCACGGTCCCCGGTCTCGAACGCCTGCTGCCAGCTCAGGTCGAACCCGGTCCCGTAGTTGCGCACGTAGCGCACCCCCCGCCGGGCGAACTCGTCCAGCAGCGAGCGGTCCAGACGCGCCGCGACCCGGCGGCTGTCCGCGAGCGGTGTCGCGCCGCCCGCGACGGCTGCCCGGTGGCAGTAGAACCACAGGTGCGTCGGCCAGATCCGCGCGTAGGCCATCTCGTTGTGCTGCGGGATGGTCTGGTCGGCGGGATATTCGGTCGACGTGTACACCCCGGCCACGTCCGCGCGGCTGCGCGGCGTCGATCCGTAGGTGTAGTTGAGCAGTTCGGGGGACCACGACTTGACGACGGCGTGGAAGTCCTCGGCATCGGACACCGGGAAGCCCCGGAACAGCACCGCGCCGCGCTCGCCCAGCAGCGCCTCCACGCGGGAGCGGTTCGTGCCCACCCAGTGGACGAGGTCGACCGAGGGCGCCGTGGGCGCGACGACGGAGATGACGGAGTGCCGGCTGTGGCTGACCGACACCAGTTCCTGCGTGCCGGACACGGCGACACGGCGACGGATGCCCCGGACGCCCGTGGGAGACGTTGCGGTCATGATGGTCCTCACTGGTCGAGTTGGAGAGACGGCTGGGGGGACTGCGGCTCGGACGCGGCCTGTGCGGCCTCGTCCAGCCGGCGCACACCGCGAGCCGGGGAGAGAAGCAGGATCAAGGACGGCACGAACAGTCCGATCGCCGACACCAGGACGGCCTGCCTGAGGCCCAGGGCGGTACCGAGCGCGCCACCGAGCAGCGAACCCACCGAGAGGGCGCCCCACGCGAAGGTGCGCACCGTGGCGTTCACCCGCCCGAGCAGATGGTCCGGGGTCACCGCCTGCCGGAAGCTGATGACGGTGACGTCGAAGACCGGGATGCCGAAGAGGGCGACGAAGCTCGCGACCGCCGCGGTCGCGACCGCCGCGACGGAGTTCCCGTGCACGCTCGCGAGGACGAGGTAGCCCAACGCCGGGAAGACCAGGGACAGGACGAGCGTCGGACCGACGCCGAGCCGGAGCGTCAACCGGTCGGCGACCAGCGCGCCGCACAGGGCGCCGGCGCTGCCGATCGCCGTGATCACGCCGATCTCGGCTGCCCCGACCCCGGCCTCCCTGATGAGGAAGAGGAAGTACACGGCCATCACGGCGCTGAAGAAGAGACTGGTGAAGACGGCGGCCACCGTGCACCAGCGGAGCAGGGCGTGCTGCTTGATGACGCTGAAGCCCTCGCGTACCGACGCCCACACCGAGGGCGCCTTGCGGTCGGCGTCCTTCGGGGCGTGCGGAGCCGCGTCCGACGGCAGCTTCATCAGGCTCAGGGCGGAGACGGCGTAGCTCACGGCGTCCAGGAGGATCACCACGGGCGCGCTCAGGGCGCTGATCAGCACACCGGCGGTGCCGGGGCCGACGACCTCCGCCACGGACTCCGACACCTGGAGCTTCCCGTTCGCCTCCATCAGCCGCTCGCGGCCGACCAGGCCGGGCACGTAGGACGGATAGGCGATCTCGAAGAACACGGTCATCGTGCCGACGACGAAGACGACCAGGAACAGCTGGGCCATGGTCAGCATGTCCAGCATGTAGGCGAACGGGATCCAGGCCAGCGCGGCGAACCGGACGGCGTTGGTCCACACGAGGATCGGCCGTCGGGCCCGCCGGTCCACGAACACGCCGACGAAGAGCCCGAACAGCAGGAAGGGCAGCCTTTCGAGCGCCCCGACCAGCCCGGACTCCATGGCCGTCGCGTCCAGGACCAGGACCGCGGTCAGGGGGAGCGCGACATAGGTGATCTGCGTACCGAGGAACGAGACGGACTGGCTGGACCACAGCAGGAAGAAACTTCGGTGCCGGAAGAGGGAGCCCGGCTTGGCGGTTACCGCCACTGGAGAACCTCCAGATCGGATGCGGGGACGGTGATCTCGGAAAGCCGCCGGTCCGGGTCGGCCGCGGCTGCCGTGAGGAAGGCGTTGAACTCCTCGGCCAGGCCGCGCACCGTCTCCTCGTCGAACAGCGAGGTGTCGTACTCGACGCGAAGTTCCAGCCGGTTCCCCGCCGGGAGGAGATGGAAGGTGACGTCGAACTTCGTCGCCTCGATGACGTCGGCGGCTTCCTCGACCTCGAGGCCGGCCATCTCCAGCGGGGCGTCGGGAACGTTCTGCAGGGCCAGCCAGGTCTGGAACAGCGCCTTGCGGCCGTCGGTCCGCTCGCCGACGCGCTCGATGACCTGCTGGAACGGCACGTCCTGGTTCTCGTAGGCGTGGAGCGTGCGCTCCCGCACCCGGGAGAGCAGCTCGGCGACGGTGGGGTCGCCGGACAGGTCCGTCCGCATCGCGAGCGTGTTGATGAAACAGCCGATCAGCGGATCGACCGCGGGGTCGGGCCGGCCCGCCACCGGCGTTCCGACCACCACGTCCCGGCGGCCCGCGCGGCGGCCGAGGACCGCCGAGTAGGCCGCGAGCAGCACCATGAACAGAGTCGTCCCCGTGCCCCGGGTCAGCCGCAGGGCCGGATCCGCCGGGATCGCGGTGGTGATGCAGCGTCCCGGTACCAGGGGCCGGTGCGCCGTCGGCCTGGGCCGGTCGGTGGGCAGCCCCAGGTCACGCGGAGCGCCGTCGAGTGTCTCCTGCCAGTAGGCCAGCTGCCTGGCGAAAGGCTCCGCCTGGGTGCGCTGCCAGCGGGCGTGGTCGCGGTACTGGACGGTGAGCTCGGGAAGCCCGGGCCGCTCGCCGCGCACATGCTCGCTGTACGCGGTCGTCAGCTCCTGGAGCAGGATGTTGGTCGACCAGGCGTCCGTGACGATGTGGTGCAGCGTGACGTGCAGGTAGTGCTCGTCGTCGGAGACCTTCAGCAACACCGTACGGATCGGCGCGTCGACCTCCAGGTCGAACGGCGCGGCAGCGGCACGGTCGAGCAGCTCCCACACGTCCCCCTCCAGGTCCCGGCACGGCAGCTCGACCGGCTCGGCATCACCGACCACCGCGATCGGTTCGCCCTCGGGTCCGATCGGATAGCGCGTGCGCAGGATGCTGTGCCGGACGGTCAGTGTCCGCAGCGCCTCGGTGAGGGCCGGCACGGACAGGGCCCCGCGCAGATGCAGGGTGACGGGGACGTGATAGGCGGACGACTGGTCCTCAAAGGAGTACGCGATCCAGAAACGCTCTTCGGGAAAGCTGAGCGGTCCGCTCCGCTGATCGGCGGAAAGGGGAGCGGATTCCGTCTCGTCCACAGGCCGGCCGACAGCACCGGGCCGCCCGCCGCCGCCCGCCAAACGCTTCGCCAGAAGCGCGCGCTTCGCGGGAGATATCGCGTCCAGGCGTGATCGCGTCATTCTTTCCCCGCCCGACGCACCAGCCATTTGCCGTACGGAGGTCATCGCCGCTCTCCCCGGCCGTCGGCGGAAGCCTGTGCCATGTGTGCCACCAGGCTCAGCGGACGCATGTCGGTCCAGTGCGTGTCGATGTACTCGAGGCAGGAGGACCGGTCTGCCGCGCCGTGGCAGACCGACCATCCGGTCGGGACGTCCGCGGACTCGGGCCAGATCGAGTACTGGCCCTCGCCGTTCACGACGACGTGGAAGCTGCCCTGAGGGTCGTCGAGCTGGTTCGACATCACACCTCGCTAACGGAGACAGCGGCGACCGCAAAGGTGCGGCGGCAGATGGCAGGCATGGCTGATCGCCTCTTTCCAGGGGAAGGCACAGAGGAAGGCAGAACTGGGCGAAAGGAAATCGCTTCGGAATACGGCGCGCTGCGAATCGCAAAGGGCGGACTGCTGTCCCGCAGCAAAAGTGGGAAGAGCGACAAAGATTTGCCGCGGCGGCTTGTCGATAAGCGGTCGGTGGCGCGGCTACACCGATTCGTCGGGCGGCAGATAGCGGCGCTGCATCAGCGGTGAAGCCGCATGGCAGCGGTGCAGCAGGGCGTTGATACGACAGGTCGCGCTGCGGAAACCGGGCGCGGCGGGATCGAGAGTGAGCAGGTACATCAACAGGTCGACCCGGTCTCTCTCGGCACGGCCGGAGGCGTGCTCCAAACCGTCCTCGCGTGTCGAGTGGGCCCACAGGGCGCCCAGCACCTCGGACACCTCGCTCGTCGGGTCGGCAGCGACCCTGCCGCGACGGTTCAGGCTGGTGTAGATGATGTCCATGCGGCGGTCAGCCGCCCCAGGTGCCAGTCTGCGGGGACGCCACCTGGGCAGCAGCGGCCGGGGCGGCTGCCGCCGCCGTGGCAGAGGGAACGGCCGCGACCGCGGCGGGGGTGAGGAGCACGGTCAAGCCGAGCATGAGAGCGGCGACCGCGGTGGCCTTGGCGATACAGGTGCGGATCATGGTGACCGTTCCTTTCGGAATCACATGGCGAGGTGTCCTGTTCCGGTCTCGCGTCCCGCGGTCGACGCTTCGCCCGGCTGCCGTTCGGGCTGTCCCGTGCCGGCGACGAACAGCTTCCCCTCGGACCAATACCGTTGGAAGGCTTTCCCGGAGTCCTGAACAGGGCTTATCCGGATCAGGACATGCGGCCGCGACCATTTTGGGGAAATTTCGGTTTCGCCCTGGTGCCGCGCCCGGGCATTGCACGCATCGGCTACCAGCGGAATGCCCGTCTGCGGGACTCCGACACGTGTGGTTCACATAACCTTGAACGGCGGTGCCACAGGTTGGAATCATGAGGTTCGACGCGCGGCCGGGGGGCGGCGTTCAGGAGGGGGACCACGGGGGCATGCTGCAAGCACTCGGAGTGGGAAACGACGCCGCAGACGTCTACCAGGCGATGCTCGACCACCCTGACCACGGGGTCGACCAGATCGCTGACGTGTGCGGCCTGACGCCCACACAGGTACACGACTGTCTCGACGAACTAGGCCGGCTGATGCTGGTTAGGGCGTCCAGCGAGCACCCGGGACAGATGCGGGCGGTCGACCCCGACATCGGCCTGGCCGACATCGTGGCCCGACAGGAGGCCGAACTCGCGGCCCGGCAGGCTCAGTTGGCCGCGTCCCGGGCAGCGGTCACCCGCATGGTCGCCGATCGCGCCCAGCACCGCTCCACCCACGGCGAGCGCCTGCTCGGCATGGACGCCATCCACCGCCGGCTCGAACGCCTGTGCCGCACCGCCCACACCGAGATCATCGGCGTGCAACCGGGCATCCAGCGCCCCGACGACCTCAGCGCCGGACGGGACCACGACCTCGCCGCCCTCGGCCGCGGCGTGACCTTGCGCGCCCTGTACCAGGAACACGCCCGCCGCCACACCCACATCGCCGCCTACGCGCACACACTGCTCAGCCACGGCGGAGAGGTGCGCACCGCCCCCACCATCCCCCAGCGCATCGTCATCGTCGACCGCGCCCACGCCCTGGTGCCGACCGACCCCGCCGACAACCGCAAAGGCGCTCTGCACGTCACCGAACCGGGCATCGTCACCGCCCTGCTCGAACTCTTCGAGCAGGCCTGGAACACAGCCGTCCCGCTCGGAACCACCCGCCCCGACGACCCGGAAGCCGGCCTCACCGACCACGAGCGCGAACTCCTGCGCCTGCTCGGCACCGGCCTCACCGACGAAGCGGCCGGACAGCGCCTCGGCCTCACCGATCGCACGATCCGGCGACAGGTCGCCTCGATCATGGAACGCCTCAGTGCCTCCAGCCGTTTCGAAGCGGGCATCAAGGCCGCACAACGCGGCTGGCTCTGACGAACCGACGACCGCGGAGCGAGCGCCACGGCTCTGCTCCGCGCCGCCCACCTCTCCGCGCAGTGAGAGAGACCTCACACCGACGGGAAAATCACACCGGCAAGGCGGCGCCAGGACACAGCGGAAGGGCCCTCACCGTGATCCCGGTGAGGGCCCTTCCGTCACTGCTCAGAACACCGACTCGTCGGCGCTCCGTGGTGCGCGAGGGGGGAGTTGAACCCCCACGCCCTTTCGGGCACTGGAACCTGAATCCAGCGCGTCTGCCTATTCCGCCACCCGCGCATTGGGTGTGTCCTCGGGCTCCTCGCCTTGCGGTGCGGCGCCTTCCGACACGCAGAACATTAGCACGCTGGAGGGGGTGGATTCACATCCCATATCCGCGGGCAGCCGCCCACCAGCGGCTTCGGATGCGGTCCGCCGAAACGGGGTGCCGTCGGCCACGTATCAACCTGTGCCGGTTCACGTATCAACCTCGTACCGGTAGCCCCCGTCTCCCTGGGAGCAGGCAGGGGTCCACAGTCAGGTGCGGGACACTTGTCCACGGCCGCCTCTACGATCCTTGACAGAGGAGTTCGACAGCGGAGTTCGAAGTGGGGCTCCACAGGGAACTTCGGAGGCGTCGACACCCGTCGACCGTGCCGACAGGGGGAACCAGCCGATTCACCGGCGCGTGGATACGATCAGTAAGCAGTACCAGGTAAGCAGCAGGCGCAGTACCCAGGGCGGCAAGGACGGAGGAGGTGCCTCATGGGAGTCCTGAAGAAGTTCGAGCAGCGTCTCGAAGGTCTGGTCAACGGCACCTTCGCCAAGGTGTTCAAGTCCGAGGTCCAGCCCGTGGAGATCGCGGGAGCACTCCAGCGCGAGTGCGACAACAACGCGACCATCTGGAACCGCGACCGCACGGTCGTACCCAATGACTTCATCGTGGAGCTGAGCACGCCGGACTTCGAGCGGCTCAGCCCCTACTCGGGCCAGCTCGGCGACGAGCTCGCCGGCATGGTGAGCGACTACGCCAAGCAGCAGCGCTACACCTTCATGGGGCCGATCAAGGTCAACCTGGAGAAGGCGGACGACCTCGACACCGGTCTGTACCGGGTGCGCAGCCGTACGCTCGCCTCCTCCACCAACCAGCAGGCCCCCGGGACCTCGGCCCCGGCCGGCCGCCCCGGCGCACCGGCACCCGGTCCGGGAGGCGGCTACGGCTACCCGCCGGCCGCTCCGGCCGGCGCCCCGCCCATGCCGGCCGCCCCGCCCCCGGGCCGTGGCGGCTACGGCTACCCGCCGGCCGCCCAGGCCCAGCGCCCCGGCGCCGGCGGCCCGGTCGGCGCGCCCGCGCCGGGCTCCCGTACCCGCCACTGGATCGAGATCAACGGCACCCGCCATCAGATCTCCCGCGCCACGCTGGTGCTGGGCCGCAGCACCGAAGCCGACGTGCGGATCGACGACCCCGGCGTCTCGCGCCGGCACTGTGAGATCCGGACCGGAACGCCCTCGACGATCCAGGATCTCGGGTCCACCAACGGCATCGTGGTGGACGGGCAGCACACCACCCGCGCTACGCTCCGCGACGGCTCGCGGATCGTCGTGGGCAGTACCACCATCATTTACCGGCAAGCCGAAGGGTGAAGCGGGGGCAATGTCAGAGCTGACCCTGACGGTCATGCGGCTGGGTTTCCTGGCCGTACTGTGGCTGTTCGTGATCGTGGCCGTGCAGGTCATCCGCAGCGACCTGTTCGGTACGCGCGTCACCCAGCGCGGCGCGCGCCGGGAAGCCGGCCGGGCCCAGCAGGCCCAGCGGCAGGCGCCTCCGCAGCAGCGCCAGCAGCCGGCCGCGGGCGGCCGCCAGCGCCGTAACGCCCCTACCAAGCTCGTCGTGTCCGAGGGCACCCTCACCGGTACCACCGTCGCGCTCCAGGGGCAGACCATCACCCTGGGCCGGGCGCACGACAGCACCATCGTGCTGGACGACGACTACGCCTCCAGCCGGCATGCCAGGATCTATCCGGACCGCGACGGTCAGTGGATCGTCGAGGACCTGGGCTCCACCAACGGCACGTACCTCGACCGAACGCGGCTGACGACCCCCACGCCGATTCCGCTGGGCGCGGCGATCCGCATCGGCAAGACCGTCATCGAGCTGCGGAAGTAGTGCTACATCATGAATAGGCGCGAGCGGAGCGAGCACGCGGTGTGGGCCCCCACCCCGGGCCCCGGCGCGCTCCCGACCGGAGGGTGGGCACCGTGCGGATGTACCCGGAGCCGACGGGCGAGGTGCGCATGAGTCTGTCACTGCGCTTCGCCGCCGGATCGCACAAAGGCATGATCCGGGAGGGCAACGAGGACTCCGGGTACGCCGGGCCCCGCCTGCTCGCCATCGCCGACGGCATGGGCGGCGCCGCCGCCGGCGAGGTCGCCTCCTCCGAGGCCATCTCCACCATCGTCGCCCTCGACGACGACGTGCCCGGCTCCGACGTCCTCACCTCGCTCGGCGTGGCCGTCCAGCGCGCCAACGACCAGCTGCGCTCCATGGTCGAGGAGGACCCCCAGCTCGAAGGCATGGGGACCACGCTGACCGCCCTGCTGTGGACGGGCCAGCGGCTCGGCCTCGTGCACGTCGGCGACTCGCGCGCGTACCTGCTGCGCGACGGCGTCCTCACGCAGATCACGCAGGACCACACCTGGGTGCAGCGCCTGGTCGACGAGGGCCGCATCACCGAGGAAGAGGCCACCACCCACCCCCAACGCTCGCTGCTGATGCGGGCGTTGGGCAGCGGCGAGCACGTCGAGCCCGACCTCTCCATCCGCGAGGTCCGCGCCGGCGACCGCTACCTGATCTGCTCCGACGGCCTCTCCGGCGTGGTCTCCCACCAGACCCTGGAAGACACCCTCGCCAGCTACCAGGGCCCCCAGGAGACCGTGCAGGAGCTCATCCAGCTCGCGCTGCGCGGCGGCGGCCCCGACAACATCACGGTCATCGTGGCCGACGTCCTCGACCTGGACACCGGGGACACCCTCGCCGGGCAGCTCTCCGACACCCCCGTCGTGGTCGGCGCGGTCGCCGAGAACCAGCACCAGCTGCACGACAACGGCATCATGCAGACCCCCGCGGGCCGCGCCTCCGGGCTCGGCCGGCAGGGCCACGGACACGGCGGGGGCGGCGACTTCGGGCCGCCCGGCTCCTCCGACACCACCGGCTACATCCCCGCGGGCAGCTTCGGCGACTACACCGACGACGACTTCGTCAAGCCCCGCAAGGGCCGCAGGTGGCTGAAGAGATCCTTCTACTCGGTCCTCGCGCTCGCCGTCATCGGCGGCGGTCTGTACGGCGGTTACCGCTGGACGCAGACCCAGTACTACGTCGGCACCAACGGCAGGCACGTGGCGCTGTACCGCGGCATCAGCCAGGACCTGGCGTGGGTCTCGCTCTCGAAGGTGTCCAAGGACCACCCCGAGATCGAACTCAAGTACCTGCCGCCGTACCAGCAGAAGTCGGTCGAGGGCACCATCGCCGAGGGCGACCTGAAGACGGCCCAGAAGAAGATCGACGAACTGGGCGTCCAGGCCTCCGCGTGCAAGAAGCAGGCCGAGGCGCAGGCCACGGAGAGCAACAAGAACTCCAAGACGGGCGAGGGCGAGGCCGGCGGCACCACGGGAACCACCCGGTCCTCTCTGACGTCAAAGGCCACACCGACCCCGACGAGCACGACCTCCCCGTCCCCGAGCGCTTCCGCATCCCCGAAGCCCACTCCCACCCCCGGCCCCACCCTCTCGGACGAGGAGAAGCAGGTCGTCGGGAACTGCGGAACGCAGTAGGCAAGCCGTGAGAGGCCCTGGCACACGATGAGCAGCAGTACTTCGAACACGTCGACGCACCACACGTCCACGATCGGCGCGATCGGCGCTCCCAGTCGTCGCAACACCGAGCTGGCGCTGCTGGTGTTCGCCGTCCTCATCCCGGTCTTCGCCTACGCCAACGTGGGCCTGGCGATCGACGACCAGGTCCCGACCGGGCTGCTGAGCTACGGCCTGGGCCTCGGTCTGCTGGCCGGCGTCGCCCATCTCGCCGTACGCAAGTTCGCCCCGTACGCGGACCCGCTGATGCTGCCGCTGGCCACCCTGCTCAACGGCCTCGGGCTCGTCGCGATCTGGCGGCTTGACCAGTCGAAGCTGCTCCAGCAGATCGGCCAGGCCGGCGGCAAGGCGACCAACCAGCTGATCTACACGGCGATGGGCATCGCCCTGTTCGCCGTCGTGCTGGTCTTCCTCAAGGACCACCGGGTCCTGCAGCGCTACACCTACATCTCCATGGTCGGCGCGCTGGTCCTGCTGCTGCTCCCGCTGGTCCCGGGCCTCGGCGCCAACATCACCTACGGCGCCAAGATCTGGATCCAGGTCGGCAGCTTCACCATCCAGCCCGGTGAGTTCGCCAAGATCGTGCTCGCGATCTTCTTCGCCGGCTACCTCATGGTCAAACGGGACGCGCTCGCCCTCGCCAGCCGCCGCTTCATGGGCCTGTACCTGCCGCGCGGCCGCGACCTCGGTCCGATCATCGTCGTCTGGATGATCTCGATCCTCATCCTGGTCTTCGAGACCGACCTCGGTACCTCGCTGCTGTTCTTCGGAATGTTCATCATCATGCTGTACGTCGCCACCGAGCGGACCAGCTGGATCGTCTTCGGTCTGCTGATGTCGGCGGCTGGTGCGGTGGGTGTGGCCTCCTTCGAACCGCACGTCCAGACCCGTGTCCAGGCCTGGCTCGACCCGATGCACGAGTACCTGCTCAGCCGCAACGGCAGCAACGACGGCATCGTCCACTCCGAGCAGGCCATGCAGGCCCTGTGGGCCTTCGGCTCCGGCGGCACCCTCGGCACCGGCTGGGGACAGGGCCACTCCGAGCTGATCCGCTTCGCCGCCAACTCCGACTTCATCCTCGCCACCTTCGGCGAGGAGCTGGGCCTGGCCGGCCTCATGGCGATCCTGCTGATCTACGGCCTGATCGTGGAGCGCGGCGTACGCACCGCCCTCGCCGCCCGCGACCCCTTCGGCAAGCTGCTCGCCATCGGCCTGTCCGGCGCCTTCGCGCTCCAGGTCTTCGTGGTGGCCGGCGGCGTGATGGGCCTGATCCCGCTGACCGGTATGACGATGCCCTTCCTGGCGTACGGCGGTTCCTCCGTCATCGCCAACTGGGCCCTGATCGGCATCCTGATCAGAATCAGCGACACCGCGCGCCGTCCCGCGCCCGCCCCCGCCCCCAGCCCCGACGCCGAGATGACCCAGGTGGTCCGCCCGTCATGAACAAGCCCCTGCGCCGGATCGCGATCTTCTGCGGCCTCCTGGTCCTGGCCCTGCTCATCCGCGACAACTGGCTCCAGTACGTGAAGGCCGACGCCCTCAGGGAGGACCCGGACAACCGCCGGGTGCTCATCGCGCGGTACGCCACGCCCCGCGGCGACATCATCGTCGACGGCAAAGCGATCACCGGGCACGCGGAGACGACGTCGGGCGACTTCAAGTACAAGCGCACCTACAAGGACGGCGCGATGTGGGCGCCGGTCACCGGCTTCGTCTCGCAGGCCTACGGCGCCACCCAGCTGGAGTCCATCGAGGACGGCATCCTCACCGGCACCGACGACCGGCTGTTCTTCCGCAACACCCTCGACATGCTCACCGGCAAGCCGAAGGAGGGCGGCAATGTCGTCACCACCCTCAACGCCGCCGCGCAGAAGGCCGCCTACCAGGGTCTGAAGAAGCAGGGCGGCAAGGGCGCGGTCGCCGCCATCGAGCCCTCGACCGGCAAGATCCTGGCGCTGGCCTCCTACCCGTCGTACGACCCCTCGACGATCGCCGGAGGCAGCGACTCCGACGCCGAGGCGTGGAAGAAGCTCGACAAGAAGAGCAACCCCGACGACCCCTCGCTCAACCGGGCGCTGCGCGAGGTCTACCCGCCCGGCTCCACCTTCAAGGTCGTCACCGCGGCCGCCGCGCTGGAGAACGGCCTGTACAAGTCGGCCGACGAGAAGACCGACTCCCCGCTGCCCTGGACGATGCCCGAGACCACGACCCAGCTGAAGAACGAGGGCAACATCCCCTGCAAGAACGCCACCCTGCGGGTCGCGCTGCAGTACTCGTGCAACACCGTCTTCGGCAAGGTCGGCTCCGACCTCGGCAACGACAAGATGCTCGAAGAGGCCAAGAAGTTCGGCTTCACCGAGGAGCAGTTCACGCCGGTCCGCTCCAGCGCGTCGGTCTTCTCCGACGACATGAACCCCTCGCAGACCGCGCTGTCCTCCATCGGCCAGTACAACACCGCCGCGACCCCGCTCCAGATGGCCATGGTCGCCTCGGCCGTCGCCAACAACGGCACCCTGATGAAGCCGTACATGGTCGACTCCCTCCAGGCCCCGAACGTGGACACCCTGGAGAAGACCGAGCCGGAGAAGATGAGCGAGCCGCTGTCCCCGGAGAACGCCCAGATCCTCCAGACGATGATGGAGACGGTCGTCCAGAAGGGCACCGGCACCACGGCCCAGATCGACGGCGTCACCGTGGGGGGCAAGACCGGTACCGCCCAGCACGGTGAGAACAACAGCAAGAACCCGTACGCCTGGTTCATCTCGTACGCCAAGGTCGGCGACAGCGCTCCGGTCGCCGTGGCCGTGGTCGTCCAGGACGACAACGCGGTCCGCGAGAACATCTCCGGCAGCGGTCTCGCGGCGCCCATCGCCAAGAGCGTCATGGAGGCGGTCATCGACTCCAAGAAGTGACCCCGCTCACGTCGCCCTCACATCGGTGCACGTTGCGATACCGGTCCTGTATCGGGTGACGCACTTGGCCAGGTCACACAAAGCTAGCCGGGTACGGTAGGCCCGGAGTGCAGCCTCCGACGGCACACACGTGTTCGTCGGGACCGACGGAGAGGGCTGGTAGGAAGCTATGGAAGAGCCGCGTCGCCTCGGCGGCCGGTACGAGCTGGGCCAGGTGCTCGGCCGTGGTGGCATGGCGGAGGTCTACCTCGCCATGGACACGCGCCTCGGCCGCACGGTGGCGGTGAAGACGCTGCGCGCGGACCTCGCGCGCGACCCGTCCTTCCAGGCCCGGTTCCGCCGGGAGGCCCAGTCGGCCGCCTCGCTCAACCATCCCGCGATCGTGGCGGTCTACGACACGGGCGAGGACTACATCGACGGGGTCTCGATCCCGTACATCGTCATGGAGTACGTCGACGGCTCCACGCTCCGCGAGCTGCTGCACTCCGGCCGCAAGCTGCTGCCGGAGCGCTCCCTGGAGATGACCATCGGGATCCTCCAGGCGCTGGAGTACTCGCACCGCAGCGGGATCGTCCACCGGGACATCAAGCCGGCCAACGTCATGCTCACGCGCAACGGCCAGGTCAAGGTGATGGACTTCGGCATCGCCCGCGCCATGGGCGACTCCGGCATGACGATGACCCAGACGTCCGCCGTGATCGGCACCGCCCAGTACCTCTCCCCGGAGCAGGCCAAGGGCGAGCAGGTCGACGCGAGGTCGGACCTCTACTCCACCGGCTGTCTGCTCTACGAGCTGCTGACGGTCCGGCCGCCGTTCGTGGGCGACTCCCCGGTGGCCGTCGCGTACCAGCACGTACGGGAAGAGGCGCAGCCCCCGTCGGTGTTCGACCCCGAGATCACGCCCGAGATGGACGCCATCGTCCTTCGGGCCCTGGTCAAGGACCCGAACTACCGCTACCAGTCGGCCGACGAGATGCGCGCCGACATCGAGGCCTGCCTCGACGGCCAGCCGGTCGCGGCCACCGCCGCGATGGGCTCGGTGGGCTACGGCGGCTACCCGGACGACCAGCCGACCACGGCCCTGCGCTCCGACGCGGGCGCCACCACCATGCTGCCGCCGATGAGCCCGGACGACGGCGGCTTCGGCTACGACGACCGCCCCGACCGGCGCCGCCAGAAGAAGTCGAACACCTCGACGATCCTCCTGGTGGTGGCGGGCATCCTGGTGCTCGTCGGCGCGATCCTGATCGGCAAGTGGATCTTCAGCGGCGGCGGTGCGGCCAACGACCAGGTGACCGTGCCGAACCTCGTCAACCAGCCGAAGGACGATGCCACCAGACAGCTGGGCAACGTCGACCTGAAGCTCGGCGAGGTCACGCAGAAGGCGTGCGAGAACACCGCCAAGGGCAACGTCTGCGAGCAGAACCCCACCGGCGGCACCAAGGTCGACAAGAACTCCACCGTCAGCATCGTGGTGTCCACCGGGGCGCCGAAGGTGGCCGTCCCCAGCGTCCTCGGCCAGGACGTCGACAAGGCCACGGAGACGCTGCAGGACGACCAGTACCAGTTCGTCGTCAAGACCAAGCAGCAAGTGTCCACCGAGAAGGCGGGCACCGTCCTGAACCAGGACCCGAAACTCGGCTCGGAGGTGGAGAAGGGGTCCACCGTCACCCTCACCATCGCCAAGGCCGAGGAGAAGTCCACGGTCCCGGACGTCATCGGCCGGTCCTGTGACGACGCCAAGGCACAGATGCAGGCGAACAACCTCGTCGGCAACTGCACCGAGGTGGAGACCGACGACACCAACCAGATCGGCAAGGTCATCTCGACCTCGCCGCAGGCCGGCACCCAGGCCGACAAGAACTCGTCGGTCAACATCCAGATCGGCAAGGCGAAGGACAAGACCGAGGTCCCGAGCGTCGTGGGCCGCACGGTCGGCCAGGCCAGGCAGATCCTCAACAACGCCGGCTTCACGAACATCCAGTTCGCGAACGGCAGCGACCAGAGCGACACCGCACTGGTGGCCCAGCAGGATCCCCAGGGGGGCAGCGAGGTCGACGATCCGGGCGGCACCCAGATCAACCTGACCACGGTGAGCGTCGGGGGCGGCAACAACAACGGCGGCAACAACGGCGGCGGCTTCTTCGGAGGCGGCACCGGATAGCCGTACGGCACCGGCACCACATGGAAGAGCCCCGGCCCCTCAGTGGGGGGCCGGGGCTCTTTCGTCGGTGGTTACCGCAGTTCCTTCGGCAGCGTCCGTTCGCTGTCCACCTTCTCGGTGCGGACCAGTTCGCCCCACACGACGTAGCGGTAGCGGGAGGTGTAGACCGGCGTGCACGTCGTCAGGGTGATGTAGTGGCCGGCCTTCTTCTTGCCGGACTCCTTGGGGACCTGGCCGAGGACCTCGACGTTGTACTTCGAGGTCTCGGGCAGGACGGCGTAGACCTTGTAGACGTACCACGCGTCCTTGGTCTCGAAGACGATCGGGTCGCCCTTCTTGACCTTGTCGATGTTGTGGAACTTCGCCCCGTGACCGTCGCGGTGGGCGGCGAGGGCGAAGTTGCCGGTCTTGCCGGTGGTGGGGAGCGTGGCCTTGACGGGGTCGGTGTAGTAGCCGGCGACGCCGTCGTTGAGGATCTTCGTCGAGGTGCCCTTCTCGACCAGGACCTCGCCGTTCCTCATCGCGGGGACGTGCAGGAAGCCGATGCCGTTCTTGGTGTCCAGCGCGCCGGGACCGCCCGTGGTCCGCTCGGTCCAGGCGTCACGCACCTTGTCGGCCTGCTTGTCCGCCGCACGGTCGGCGACGACGTTCGTCCACCACAGCGAGTAGACGACGAACAGGCCGAGCACCAGGCCTGCCGTGATGAGGAGTTCACCGAAGAAGCTGACCGCCATGGCGATCCGGCCGGGGCCGCGGCGGCGCGGCGCGGGGCTGCCGATGTTCTGCTCTTGCTCTGTGGTCGCTGCCACTGGTCATCTGCCCTTACTGGACGAGCGCATCCGGCTTGCCCTTGCTGCGCGGCCGTTCCTCGACCATCTTGCCCCAGACGATCAAGCGGTACTTGCTGGTGAACTCCGGCGTGCAGGTGGTGAGGGTGATGTAGCGGCCGGCCGTGGTGAACCCGGACCCCTTGGGGACGGGGTCGATCACGCTCGTGTTGCTCGGAGACGTCACCGGCAGCGTCGAGGTCATCTTGTAGACGAAGTACTCGTCCTGCGTCTCCACGACGATCGCGTCACCGGGGCTGAGCTTGTTGATGTAACGGAAGGGCTCGCCGTGCGTGTTGCGGTGCCCGGCGAGGGCGAAGTTGCCGGTCTTGGCGTCGGGCATGGCCGTCTTCAGCGCGCCCTCGCCGTAGTGGCCGACCATGCCCTTGTCGAGGACCTTCTTGTTGCTGACGCCCTCGGCTATCGGCACCACGACGTCCAGCTTCGGGATGTGCAACAGCGCGAAGCCCTGGCCCGGCTCGAAGGTGCCCGGGGCGCCCTTCCCGCTCGCCCAGTCGTTCTGGAGGCTGCTCGCCTCCTTGTCCGCCGCCGCGTGCGCCCGCACGTTGGTCCACCACAACTGGTAGCTGACGAACAGCAGCATCAGCACACCGGTGGTGATGAACACCTCACCGATCGCCCGGCTCGCGAGGACGGCCGCGCCCGGTTTGCGCGCCTTCGCCTGTCTGCGGGCCTCGACGCGGGAGAGCGGCCTGCCGTCCGGCGACTCCTGGTCCGACTGCGCGTCGGGAGCGGCCCCGCCTCCATGGCGCCCGTGACGGCCTTTGGCGGCCTTTCTGCGGGCCGCACGGCCACCCTGTGGGGATCCAGTGGCGGATGTGACGGAAGAGGCCGTGGAGGCGGATATGGAGGGCGGCGGCGGGTCGGGTATCCGCAGCGCCACCGTCTCGTCGTCGGCCGGCGGCACATACGGAGCCGACGCCCCGCCACGCGACGCCCCGCCGGGCGACTCCTGGGCGTACGTCTCCTCGGCATACGGCTTCTCGGCGTAGGGCTCCTCGGCGTGGGCAGCACCGCCGAAGGTCTCCCCGCCGTAAGGATCGCCGCCGTAGGACTCGTACGACGCGTCGCCGTACAAGTCCTCGCGCTCGGGGCGCAGGGCCGTCACGCCGTGGCCCTGCCCACCACCGGGGCGAGCCCCGCCGACCTCGCCACCGCGCCCTGGTCCCCGCACTCCACCAGCCAGTTGGCCAGCATCAGGTGACCGTGTTCCGTCAGCACCGACTCGGGGTGGAACTGCACACCCTCGACCGGGAGTTCACGGTGCCTCAGCCCCATGACGATCCCGTCGTGCGTCCGCGCGGTGACCTCCAGCTCGGCCGGGACCGTCGCCGGCTCGGCGGCCAGCGAGTGGTACCGGGTCGCCGTGAAGGGAGTGGGCAGCCCGGCGAAGACCCCGCGGCCCTCGTGCTCGACCAGCGAGGTCTTGCCGTGCAGCAGCTCGGGGGCGCGGTCCACGACACCGCCGTAGGCCACCTGCATCGACTGCATGCCGAGGCAGACGCCGAAGACGGGCACCCCGGTCGCGGCGCAGTGGCGCACCATCTCGATGCAGACCCCGGCCTCCTCCGGTGTACCGGGGCCCGGCGAGAGCAGGACGCCGTCGAAGCCGTCCTGGGCGTGCGCCGTCGACACCTCGTCGTTGCGCAGCACCTCGCACTCCGCGCCCAGCTGGTACAGGTACTGGACCAGGTTGAAGACAAAGCTGTCGTAGTTGTCGACGACGAGAATGCGCGCGCTCACTGGTTGTCCACCGTCACATCGTTGAAGGGCAGCAGCGGTTCGGCCCACGGGAACACGTACTGGAACAGGACGTAGACCACAGCAACGACCAGCATGAGTGAGAGGAATGCCTTCACCCATGCGTTCCCCGGCAGATGCCGCCAGATCCAGCCGTACATGCCGTCCCTTCCGTCGCACCACGGCACCCACACACACGCCGTACCGCACCAGACTAACGGCGCAGGGCAACAGGCTTGCCGTCCTCCACAGGCTGTGTGGAGTCCAGGTGTGCCCAGACGATCAGCCGGTGACTGTGTCCCCACTCCGGATCGCACGTGGTCAGCGTGAGATAGCGGCCAGGCCGCGTGTACCCGGATTTACGTGGCACAGGATCGATCACCTCAATGTCAGTGGGAACGGTTTTGTAAGGCCCTTTGTCGATCCGATACGTGAACCAGGTCGTTCCGTCGGTCAGGACGACCGCGTCACCGCGCCGCAGCCGGGGGAAGTCCTTGAAGGGATCGCCGTAGGTGCGCCGGTGCCCGGCGACCGAGAAGTTGCCCTGCTGCCCGAGCTGCGTGGTGTTCGCGTAGTGGCCGAGGCCCTTCTTCAGGGTGCTGACCTGGGTGCCTTCGAGCACGGGCTTGTTCCACGTGAAACCGAGCCGGGGGATGTACATGATCGCGAAGGGCTTCCCGCTCAGGTACGGCGCCGGCTGCGCGGGGGCCGCGGACGCCCCGGCCGTCACCTTCGGCTGCCGCACACTCCCCTGCGACCACTGGTTCTGTAACTGGTCGATCTGGTCGTCCATGACGGTGTCGGCCTTCACACCGGTCCAGAACAGCACATAGGCGACGAACAGCACGATCAGGGCGCCGACGGTGACGCACAGCTCGCTGACGGTCCGGACCACGACACGCACCGGCGGCTCCAGGGACTCACCCCGTGCTCACTCCACGGGCTTGGCGTACTGCAGATCCACTGTGCCCGAGTAGCCGGGAAGAGTCACCGTGCCGTCGTCGGCGACATTCCAGCCGAGGCCGTAGACGTTGACGTAGACCATGTAGTTCTGGATCGCCTTGGAGTCCGCGAGCGCCTGCTTCAGCTTGCCGGGGTCCCCGACCGCCTGGATCTTGTACGGCGGTGAGTAGACGCGGCCCTGGAGGATCAGGGTGTTGCCGACGCAGCGCACGGCACTGGTGGAGATCAGTCGCTGGTCCATGACCTTGATGCCCTGGGCGCCGCCCTTCCACAGGGCGTTGACCACGGCCTGGAGGTCCTGCTGGTGGATGACCAGGTAGTCGGGCTGCGGCTCGGGATAGCCGGGGAGCTTGGCGGTGGCGTTCGGCGGGGCGTCGTCGAGCGTGACCGTGACCGCCTTCCCCTTGATCTTCTGGGTGCCCGCCCGGTCCTCCAGGGCGGCGAGCTTGTCGTCCTCGGCCTTGGTGCTGCCGTCGTCGCGCTCGGCGAGCGACTCGACGTCCCGGCGCAGCGAGCCGTTGGACTCGTCGAGCTTTCCGTTGTTGTGGCTGCGCTCCTGGATGAGGTCCGAGAGCTTCAGCAGGGAGGAGTCCGTGCGGATGTCGGTGCCCTTGGCCGTATTGAAACTCGTGAAGAAGATGAGCCCGGCGAGAGCGAAGACGGCCACCGTGAGCACCCGCACCGGCCGGAAACCGCGCCTGCGGACAGGACTGGATCCGGACTGGGGGGAGTGGGCAGAATTACTCAACGTACCCTTATCTCCTTCGGCGCCGCGGAAGCACTACGCTAACGGACGCCCGGGGGAGCGCTAAGAGTCCCCTTGTACGCTGCCCGGAGCCCGACCAGTTACCTGCGCGGCCACGCAGCGCATCGACAGGAGAGACCCTCGTGCCGAAGTCACGTATCCGCAAGAAGGCCGACTACACGCCGCCGCCGGCGAAGCAGGCGACCGCCATCAAGCTGAACAGCCGCGCCTGGGTCGCCCCGGTGATGCTGGCCATGTTCCTCATCGGGCTGGCCTGGATCGTCGTCTTCTATGTGACCGACGGCTCCCTGCCCATCGACGCTCTGGACAACTGGAACATCGTGGTGGGCTTCGGCTTCATCGCCGCCGGATTCGGCGTCTCCACCCAGTGGAAGTAGCTCTCCCCAGGGGTATCCGCTGAGTTATCCACAGCCCGGCCGCATTTCCACAACGGGCTGGGGAAAAGACGACGATCTGTGGATAACCCCTCGGGTGTTGACGCTGGTACGACCATCGCACCAGCTCCCGCAAGCCAGTTCGCCCCCTGCCTGACCTGCATAAACACGGGTCAGCGACAGGGGGCACAGCTGTTCCCGCACGGTATGCACAAGATCGGCCACGCGCTGTGGAAAACAGCCGCTCAGAGGGGTCGCGCGGGCCCGTCAGGTCAGCTGGGCGGTCCTGATCACGATCATGACCACGACGACCAGCAGCACCAGCGCGCAGGTGCCGTACTGCACCAGCGCCCGCCGCTCGCGTGGGGCGTGGACCATGCCGTAACCCGTGACGAGACCGGCGACGAGGCCGCCGATATGGGCCTGCCAGGAGATGCTGCTCCAGCCGAAGGTGAAGATCAGGTTGATCACCAGGAGCGCGATGATCGGCCGCAGGTCGTAGTTGAGCCGCCGCATCAGGACCGCGGTGGCGCCGAAGAGGCCGAAGATGGCACCGGAGGCGCCGAGCGTCTGCGTGACCGGACTGGCCAGCAGGTAGGCCAGGGCGCCACCCGCGAGACCGGAGACGAAGTAGACCGCGAGGTAACGGGCCCGGCCGAGGGCCGCCTCCAGGGGACCGCCGAGCCACCACAGGCTCAGCATGTTGAAGCCGATGTGCCAGATCTCCTGATGCGCGAACATCGAGGTCACCAGGCGGTAGTACTGCCCGTCCGCGACCCCCTCGGTGGGGGTGAACGGCGCGGGCGGCCAGGCGCCGATCAGGCTCAGGTCCGTGGCCAGGGACTCCTTGGCCTGGATGGCGATGAACACCGCGACATTGATCCCGATGAGGATCTTCGTGAACAGCCGGGGATCGGCCGTGACCGTGCCGCCCGCGATGGTGCGGGGCCTCGCCGCGGCCGGAGCCGGTCCGCTGCCGCCGCCGTCGCGCACGCACTCGGGGCAGTGGAAGCCGACAGAGGCGCTGACCATGCACTCGGGGCAGATCGGGCGCTCGCAGCGGGTGCAGCGGATGCCGGTCTCACGATCCGGGTGCCGGTAGCAGCCAGGCAGGTTCTGGGCCTCCGGTGAAGTGCCCGCCTCCTGATTCATGCCATCCCCTAACTCGCCCTGAGCCGTCGTGCCCACATGCACCGCCCCGCTCATCCTTACGGTTGAGCGGGGCGTTTGGTTCCCTTCGCGGCGGCTGCGCGGGGCTCAGCCCTGGCGCGTCTCCACGACGACCTGCTCGATGACGACATCGTTCACCGGTCGGTCGTTGGGACGGGAGGTCTTGACGCCGGCGATGGCGTCGACGACCTTCTGGCTGGCCGGGTCGGTGACCTCGCCGAAGATGGTGTGCTTGCGGTTCAGCCAGGCCGTCGGGGAGACGGTGATGAAGAACTGCGAGCCGTTGGTGCCCGGGCCGGCGTTGGCCATGGCGAGCAGGTACGGCTTGTTGAAGCCGAGGTCGGGGTGGAACTCGTCCTCGAACTCGTAGCCCGGGCCACCGATGCCGGTGCCCAGCGGGTCGCCGCCCTGGATCATGAAGCCGCTGATGACGCGGTGGAAGATCGTGCCGTCGTACAGCTTCTTGGTGGACTTCTCACCGGTGCCCGGGTGCGTCCACTCGCGCTCGCCCTGGGCGAGTTCGACGAAGTTCTTGACCGTCTTCGGGGCGTGGTTCGGCAGGAGCCGGACTTCGATGTCGCCGTGGTTGGTCTTCAGGGTGGCGTAAAGCTGCTCGGCCACGATCTGCCTTCCGTTGTCTTCTTGTGCCCGACCGATCCTCGCACGGATCCGGCCGAGGATCGGTCGGGCAGGGGCGCGGAGCGGCGATCCGTGGCATTGTCGTCGACAAGCTCCTGTTGCCACGTATTCATCCGTTATTGATCCGGATGCCCGCCCTCAGGTGCCGGGCTGCGCTCCGGCAGGCATGATCCGTAAAAGGGTGGAAAGTCGAATTACCGTACGCCACCGAGGAGGAGGATCCCGTGACCCGCATCGACAGCGTGCGCGCCGCGACCGGCTCGGCGAAGGACAGCGTGCTGCACGCCGCGGAAGTGGTGGCGCCCTACGCCGACACGGCCAAGGACAAGGCCTCGCACTACGCGACGGAGGCACGCGTACGGCTCGCCCCCAAGGTCTCCCTGGCGGCCGAGCAGGCGCGTGTCCAGTACGGCGCCCATGTGGCGCCGCGTCTGGAGCAGGCCCGTACGCATGTTCCGCCGAAGGTCGACCAGGCCGCCCACGAGGCCGCCGAGCGCACCCGCAAGGCCGCTCGGCAGGCAGCCGACTATTCCCGCCCGAGGATCGAGCAGGCCGTCGCCGCGGCCGGCCCGGTCCGTGACGAGGCCACCGCCCGCAGCGTGGCCGCACTGGCCGCACTGCGCGGTCAGATCTCGCCCAAGGAGGTCCGCAAGCTGGTCCGCAAGCACGAGCGGCGGGCCCGCGCAGGACGGCTCGCCAAGGCGCTGGCGGTCGCGGGCCTCGTCGCCGGCGGCGCCTACGCCGCCTGGAAGTGGTGGGACAAGCAGGCCAACCCCGACTGGCTGGTCGAGCCGCCCGCCGCGACCGAGGTGCCCGAGACGGGCCGGCTGACGTCCGTGGACGGCACCGGCCAGTCCGTCCTGGACCCGGAGGTCCAGGCGAAGGAGGCCGAGGAGGACGCCGCAAGGCACGACGAAGGGCGCTGACGCCGACATCGGCGTGTACCACTGGTGGGGCGGACATTCTCCGCCCCACCGTCATGTTCACCCGACGGTGTGAGCGAACCGGTGCGGCAGGACTCCCGTGCACCACAGTCGCGGGGACACCACTGCGCACCGGACGGACCGCCGCCCTGATGAACCCCTCGCGCCGCGGGCCGCTCGCCCTGGCCGCCGTACTGCTGCTCCTGGCCTCGGCCTGCACCACCCGCGCCCCCGAGCCCGTCGCTGCTTCCGCGTACGGCGCGTACGTCGGCTACGAGCCCGCCGACGTGGGTCGTCTCGACGCGCTCGGCGCCTGGCTCGGCGGCCCGCCGCCCCGGGTCGGGCACGTGTACCTGCCCGGCGACCGCTGGAGCAACATCGAGGGAGCGCCCGGCTACCTGGAGTCCTGGGCGGCCTGGCGGCGGGCCGACCCGCGGCGCATGTTCGTCCTGAACGTCCCGATGCTGGAGCACACGGAGGCCCACCTCCCCGACAGCGCGGTCCGCGCGGAACTCCGGCGCGGTGCGCACGGCGACCACGACGGCCACTTCCGCACCCTGGCCCGGCGGTTGGCGGCTCTGGGCGTCCCGGACACGATCGTCGTCCTCGGCTGGGAGATGAACGGCACCACCTACACCCACCGCTGCGGCCCGGACCCGGCGGCGTGGAAGGCGTACTGGACGAGGATCGTGCGCGCGATGCGCTCGGTGCCCGGCCAGCGCCTGCGCTTCGAGTTCACCCCCAACCGCGGCCGCGACGCGATCCCGTGGCCGCGCTGCTATCCGGGCGACGAGGTCGTCGACATCATCGGCATGGACGCCTACGACGCCCCGCGCGGCCTGAGCTTCACCGACCAGGTGACCGAGCCGTACGGCCTGGGCGCCCACGTCCGCTTCGCCCGCGCCCACCGCAAACCCTTCTCCTACCAGGAGTGGGGTCTGTACGAGAACGGCGACGACCCGGCGTACATGCGCGGCATGCTGACCTGGTTCGCCCGGGAGCGCCCCCTCTACCAGGCCATCACCGATTACTGCCCGCATGGTGTGTGGGGTTGCCGGGCCCATCCGCGGTCGTCCGCGGTGTATCGCTCGCGGATGAGGTAGGGGCGCTGGGCCTGGGCGCGGGGTCCTGGAGGCGGGGGTTCTGGGGGCGGGGGCCGCACCGCCTGTCCCGTATATACGGTCCACCTGGTCCATCACCGCCTGTCCCGTTCGTGCCGTCCGGGCGGTGACCGCTCATGACCTCGGCAGCCGGGGGCCCGGCCTGCCAGGTCTCCTGGGACCTCCACCCGACGTCGAGGGCCGCACGAAAAACCCCTCCGCCCGCGTATCCGCAGGTCGGAGGGGTTTTCTGAAGTGGAGCCTAGGGGAGTCGAACCCCTGACATCTGCCATGCAAAGACAGCGCTCTACCAACTGAGCTAAGGCCCCGGGAAGAGGAACGTCCGCCGGAAGAACCACGTACCGGTGGGCGCCGCAGACCAGAGTACCGGGTCATCCCCGGTATTCCGCAAAAGGGATTGGGGGTCCCCGCGAACGACCACTCTCCGTAAGATGCTCGGCGTGGTTCGCTGTCGCGAACCACGGTTTTTTGGGGAAGCGATGGGGAGACGCACATGGACGCCGCACAGCAGGAAGCGACCGCAAGAGCGCGGGAACTGCAGCGGAACTGGTACGGGGAGCCGCTGGGGGCGCTCTTCCGTAAGCTCATAGACGACCTGGGCCTCAACCAGGCTCGTCTGGCGGGGGTGCTGGGACTGTCCGCTCCGATGCTGTCACAGCTGATGAGCGGTCAGCGGGCGAAGATCGGCAATCCCGCGGTGGTGCAGCGGGTGCAGCTGCTGCAGGACCTGGCGGGGCAGGTCGCGGACGGCAGCGTGAGCGCCGCCGAGGCGACCGAGCGCATGGACGAGATCAAGAAGTCGCAGGGGGGTTCCGTGCTCAGCAACACCACGACCACGACGAGCAGTTCGGGTGCGCCGACGGTCAAGCGGGTCGTCCGCGAGATCCAGTCGCTGCTGCGCTCGGTCGCCGCCGCCGGAGACATCATCGACGCCGCCGACACTCTCGCCCCGACCCACCCGGAACTGGCAGAGTTCCTCCGGGTCTACGGCGCCGGCCGCACCTCGGACGCGGTCACGCACTACCAGTCCCACCAGAACTGAGCCGTCCGCCCGGTCGCCGAAGGGGGTTCGGCAGCCGGGCCGGGACGGTGCCATGGAGGAGCGCGAGGGGTCGCACTCCTCTGCGGCGGGCGACATACGGGGGTGTGTCGGCCGTCGAGGAGACGAGGAACACGGGGCCGTATCTCTCATCCGGGAGGCCACGAGGGGGTCGTATCGCTCATCGAGGGGGAAGCAAGGGGGGTAACCGCAGGGGGAGGAGCGACGCGCAGTCATGGGTGAGGTGTTCGCCGGCCGGTACGAACTGGCCGATCCGATCGGACGCGGAGGCGTCGGCGCCGTCTGGCGTGCCTGGGACCACCGGCGCCGCCGCTATGTGGCCGCCAAGGTCCTGCTGCAGAGCGACGCCCACTCCCTGCTGCGCTTCGTGCGCGAACAGGCCCTGCGGATCGACCACCCCCATGTCCTCGCGCCCGCCAGCTGGGCCGCCGACGACGACAAGGTCCTGTTCACCATGGACCTGGTCGCCGGCGGCTCGCTGGTCCACCTGGTCGGGGACTACGGGCCCCTGCCGCCCTCGTTCGTCTGCACCCTGCTCGACCAACTCCTCGCGGGGCTGGCCGCGGTGCACGCGGAAGGTGTCGTGCACCGTGACATCAAGCCCGCCAACATCCTGCTCGAAGCCACCGGCACCGCCCGCCCGCGGCTGCGGCTGTCCGACTTCGGCATCGCCATGCGGCTGGGCGAACCCCGCCTGACCGAGACCAACCTCGTCGTGGGCACGCCCGGTTATCTCGCCCCCGAGCAGATGATGGGTGCGGAACCGGACTTCCCCGCCGACCTGTTCGCCGTAGGCCTGGTCGCGCTGTACCTCCTGGAGGGCGCCAAGCCGGACGCCAAGGCACTCATCCAGTACTTCGCCGCCCACGGCACCCCGGGGGCGCCCCAGAGCGTCCCCGAACCGCTCTGGCAGGTCGTGGCGTCCCTCCTCCAGCCGGACCCGCAGGCCCGCTTCCGCACCGCCACGGGGGCCCGCAAAGCCCTCGCCGCCGCCAGAGAACTCCTCCCGGACCCCGGCCCCGACGACGAGACCATCGAGATCTTCGACCAACTCGGCCCCCTGCCGCCAGGGTTCGGCTCGGAAGGCCCGCTCAAACGGGCACCGGGCGTGGACCCGAGCAGGACACGGAACGACGTGTCCCGGACTGGCGAAGAGGCACGCTTCGGAACGGGCGACGGAAGCAGGGGTTCCTTCGAGGGCGGCGACAGGAGCGACGCTCCGTACGGGGACGACAGAGGAAACGCGGGATCTTTCGCCGCCGACGGCGGGGGCAGGGGGGCTTTCCGGCGGGGGCCCGGTGAGGGCGTCGGGGGCGCAGGGGCGGGTGTTGGGGCCGGTGGGGGCTCGGGTTCCGGTGGGGGCTCTGGTGGTGCTGGCGGAGCTGACGGTGGTGCTGGGGCCGATGCCGGAGCTGGTGCCAGTGAGGCCCGCGGTGCTCGTGAGGTCGGCGGAGGGCCTTCGTGGCCCGGGCAGAGCAACGGCGTGGCTTCCCGGCCAGATGAGGTGGCTGGGACGTCCTCCTGGTTCGGTGGAGGACACGGAGTGGGGCCCCGGCCTGGTGAGGCGGGCGAGGCTCCCTTCCGGTCCGGCGAAGGGAATGAGCCGGGCGCCTTCCCGCCCGGGGACGCGAGCCAGGCTCCCTCCTGGTCCGGCGGAGGCAGCGCGGCGGGGCCGACGCCCGGCCAACCGAGCCGCACCCCCTCCCAGCCCGAGGAGGCGAGCGGAGCACCCAACTGGCCCGGTGGAGGAGATTGGCGACCCTCCCACCCGGAGGCGCCAGGCGGGGCGCCCTCCTGGCACAGCGAGGCAAGGGGCATACCCCCTCAGCCCCAGGAGGCCAGCGGGACGCCTTATCCGCCCAGCGGGGCGAATGGGGCCGCCTACGGGCACGGTGAGCCGAACGGACCCGTTTACCGGCCCGGCGACGTGAACGGCCCCGCTCACCGACCTGGTGAGCCGAGCGGGCCCGGTTCCCGGCCCGGTGAGGCGTACGGGGCGGCCTCCTGGCCCGGTGAGGGAAGCCAGTCGTCCTGGCCCGGCCGGGGAAGTGACCCGTCCTGGCCCGGAGAGGGCAGCGGTGTCTCGCGGCGTCCTGGGGAGAGCGGCCCGGTATCTCGGCCTGCTGAAGAAAACCCACCCTCCTGGCCCGCGGAGGCGAACTCGGCTTCCTGGCCCAGGGAATCGCCCCCGGCGCCGTGGCCCGAACAGGCCGACGCGACGTCCTGGCCCCGCGAGGCCGGCCCTCCCCCCTCCCCAGGTACCGCGGGCCACGAGACCCCCTGGCCCGCTCCGGCCGACGGCCCGTCCTCGGCGTCGGACACCGGCAGCTTCCATCTGCCGCCGCCCCGGCCCACGGACTCCCGTTCGCAGCCCCTCACTCCACCGGATCACCAGCCACCACCGCACCAGCGCCACCCCCACCCCCACCCCCAGGCCCAAGCACAACCACACCGACCTGCCGCCCCAACGCGCTCCGCCTACGTCTCCCCCCACGACCCCACACCCTCCACTCACGTCCTGCCCTCACCCCAGCCGCACGCGCCACGCTTCCCCACGCAGGCTCCACCACCGCCCCCGCACCAGCTCCACGCTGATCCCTCTACTGCTTCGTACACCGCTCAGAGCCCGCAGGTTCCACTCCCCGCCCGGTCACTTTCGCGAGCGCGCCGCAGCGGCCCACCGGCGAAGGTGGCGATCCCCCTCCTGCTCCTGGCCCTGGCCTGCTACGCCGTGGGGTTCTGGGCACTCACGCAAATCTGAGGACCGGGAACCCGAGAGACCGGCTCCCCTGAACCAGTTCGTGCCCCAGCGAGAGAGACCTCAGGCAGCCACCCCGACGAGCCTGAAGCCTGCGCACACCGAACGCTCCGAGCACCGGCCCGACTCAACCGATCGGACCCGATCGGACCCCATCGGACCGGACCCAATCCGGCCGCGCCCCGCCCCCGCCCGCCGCCGTACATCCCGCCGCCCTACATCCCGGCAGCCCGCCGCCGCCCCACCACAACCCACACCCCGAGCACCACCAACAGCAAGGTCCCCGCCCCGATCCCCCCGAAGGCCACCAGCTTCATGCCGGCACCGGCACCGCCACCGCCGTCCCCACCACCGTCACTCGAACCCGCGCCCCCTGCCGCGCCCGAGCCCTGCCCCAGAAGCCCCACCTGGAAGATCCCCGAAGGTTCGGACCGTCCCGCGTAGCCGGGCCCGGCCGTCGCCTCCCCTTTCAGCCGCACCCGCAGAGTCAGTCCGAGCGGCCCGTCCCCGAACTCCTCACCCACCCGCGCGGCAAGATGCACGACGAGGTAATACGCCCCGGCGAACCGCATCCCGCCCACCCGGTCGGAGACGGCGTACCGGTTGTCGTACCCGACCGGCGGCAAGGCAGCGAGCGCGCCCGACTTCCGGCTGCCGTTGTAACTGATGCTCGTGTCGTCGACGAGGCCGCGCACGGGGTTGTACAGCGCCAGATTCACGCCCCCCGGCACAAAGCCCCCGCCCACCCCGCCCCCGCTCGCACTGCTCAGATCGACGGTGGCGTACACCTGCTGTCCCCAGCCGACGGGCACCTTGTAGAACAGCGTCTGTCCGGGCCGTACATCGTCGCGCCAGGCTCCCTGCTCCAGTTCGGTCGCCGAGCCGAAACCCCCGCCGCCGTGCCGCCGTGCGGCCTCGCCGCTGGGGGGTGAGGGCGTGGCCGAGTCCCAGGCCTCGGGCGCACTGGTCGCACCGGCCTTCCGCAACCGCGGTTCCAGCACGGGCGCGAGCTCCAGGTCCCAGTCGCCCGGCGAGGACTCGGTGCGCAGCACCCGCTCGACGACGACGTAGTACGTCCCGGCGCCCCGGCACAGCGACCGGCTCGACGGGAGCTGACGGGCGCCCCACACGGTGAGGGGACGCGGGCTGCGGCCGGCGCCGATGCTGGCGGTGTCCGGCGCGGCGCAGGAACGGCCGTCGGCGTCCTGCACGGACACCCTGACGCCTTCCGTAGGGGTGACCTCCGCGTCCGTCGGCGGTACGGCCGTCGCGGCGACGTACACGGTCGACGTGGCGTCGAGGACGAGGCGGTAGTAGACCTTGCCCTCGCTCGGCAGCGAACTCCGGTACGTGGTGCCGGGTTCGAGACGCTCGGCGTCCCCGGTGTCCGTCGCTCCCGTGACCGACGGGGCGCCCTGGGCGAAGGCGTACGAGGAATCCGTGGCCGAGGACGTAGCCGTAGCCGTAGCCGAGGAAGAAGCCGTCGTGGGCGAGGAGGCCGTGGCAGAGGAAGAGGGAGAAGCCGAAGGAGACCTGAAGGGAGAGGCCGACGCGGCGAAACCGGCAGACCCCGGCCCACCACTCACCGCACCCAACACAACCCCCACGACGGCCACCCGCCACCACGCCGTACGCCGCCGCCCCATCCCGCGCCACCCCTCCGTGCCCGCGCCCGAGCTCCTACGACCGTCTCCGATGCGTCCTGTCCGACCGTGCGGCCGGGCGGACGTGGCCCATCCTGCCCCGCCGGACCGCCGCCCACCCGCGCAATCCGTACGACCGTCCGAAACCCCGGCTACCACGGATTCCGGCGCCGCACCTGGCCTCGGACAACACAAAACCCCGACCGCAACAACGGCCGGGGTCTGTTCAGAACCGAATGTCGGTACTCAGGAACCCGTGGGCACGGAGTCAGTCGCCTCCGTCCACAGATCCTGCTCGGCGCGATCCGCCTGGATCTGGCGGTACACGAGGAGCCCGCCGATGGCGGCCAGTGCGACCAGGAGAAGCTTCTTCACCGCGCGACCTCGTCTTTCCTTGACGTAGGGGACCTCTGGCGCCCGACTATACACACCGACCGATACCGATCGGTGACCTGCATCCGGGCCCTCAACTCCCTTCGGGAAGAGCCCAGTAGAAGCGGAGCAGAGACCTCCGATCAGCGGGTGATCACACCCCTTCGGACGGTCACTTCAGCCTCTGTCGCCCCGCTTCTCCACTTTTTCGCCCTTCATGCACCCATCCGTGTGGTGTTCATCTGAAGATCGACGCGCCACATGCTCAGGTCCGTGATTTCGCGGCGCCCATACACATCATGAGGAAAGTACGCAAATCGCCCAACCCGAAAGTGAGGGACCATGGCCCGGAACAAGGTCATGAAGCTGTGGACCGTCGTCGTCACCGCCGTCCTCGCGCTGTTCACGGCGCTCGGACTCATCACGACGACCGCCGCCGCTGCCGTACCGCAGACCCAGTCGGCCCGCAACAGCACCGCCGCACACCCGGAGTCCCCGGCGATCCCCCAGGGCCTCTGGTCCTACGCCAGGTCACTGCCCCCCACGATGAAGCAGCGCATCCGGGCGGAGGCCCACGGAAAGACTCCCAGCTGCCGCCCCCGCTCCCTCGGCGACACGGACACGGCCGCGGACCCGGACACCGCGGCGGACCCGGGCACGGAAGCGGACACGGCCGGACCGGCCGGCACGGACTGCACCTGACACCCGCCGCCCCGCCCGAGAACCAGCCAGGGTGCACCGAGGCCATACCGAAGAAGCGCCCGAGAAGCACCGCTGAAGCAGCAGAGACACAGCAGCACAGACGCAGCCGCACGAACACAGCGGCAGAGACACAGCAGCAAGACGCAGCAAAGACGCCTCGAAGAAGCACCGAAGAAGTGACGACGTCGCACACAGCACCGCACGCAAACACCCGCCCGAACACCGGAGCTCTCCCGGAGACCAGAAGACCGGAAGACCGGAAGACCTCTCACCGGAAACCGGCTGACGGCCCTCGCATCCGGCGGAGCCAAGAAGACGCGCTCCGCAGGACACCGCACATGACGAACACGTCATCCGCGTGCGCCGGCCCCCACGCCCGTCCACCGGCCCCCGCACACGCACCCGCTCAGGGCTTCGCACCGACACCACTGGCCCGGGACACAGAGCCCGCCGCCCACTGGGTCGGCCATGACCACCCACGCCTGGTCACCCTGACCGACTCGACACGCTTGGCATCGCCGACCAGCCAGGAGCCCCGGCTCACCACGGCCGACCGATACGGCACCGAAGACCGCTGCCGGCCGTGGATGACAAAAACCCCCAACCGTAAACGGTTGAGGGTCTTCGTGCTGGTGGGGCTAACAGGATTTGAACCTGTGGCCTCATCCTTATCAGGGATGCGCTCTAACCAACTGAGCTATAGCCCCGCCGCGCTTTGCGGAGTGTGTCCCGCGCGCTGACTCCTGAAGATTAGCGCACGACGTGGGCAGTCCCAAAATCGGTTCTCCGAGGACCGCCCCCGCAGGTTTGAGGCAGCGTTACTCGTCCTCGGCCAGCGTCAGCTCGACGCCGCCGACGAAGCCCGCGGAGAGGTTGTAGATGAACGCGCCGAGGGTCGCGAGCGCCGTCGCGAGGACGACGTCGATGACCGCGATGATCGACGTGAACATCAGGACGTTCGGCAGGGAGAGGAAGGCCTGGAGGTCGAAGCCGTTCGACTCGTTCGAGCCGGTCGCCTCCGAGATCGTCCCGCCGACCGTCGAGAAGACGCCCATCGCGTCCATGACCATCCACAGCACGGCCGCCGCGACGATCGTGCAGATGCCGAGCGCGATGGAGAGCAGGAAGCTGACCTTCATCACGGACCACGGGTCGGCCTTGGCCACCCGCAGACGTGCCTTGCGGGTGCGGGGCATGGTGCGCGCGCCGGTACGGGGGCGGCGTACGGCACCGGTCGCCTGGGCGGCCTGGGTCGGGTAGGCCTGCGGCGGGTGGTACGGACCGGCCTGCTGCTGCGGCTGCCGTTCCCCGGGCAGCGGAGAGGGCGCGGGCTGCGGCTGGGCCGAAGCCCGCGGTGGTGCGGCGGGCGCCGTCGGCTGAGCCGGCGGCTGGGTGTCCGTCACAGGTCCCCCCTGGGATCCACGAGTCTCGGGCGAGCGCGACTCCGTCGCGGGCGGCTTGATCGCCTTGAGCTGAGTCGTGTGCGTATCCGTCGTGTTCGGTTCTGTCGGACCCGCGGCTGTCCCCCGCGTGTCCGTCCCCCGCGTGTCCGTCCCCCGCGCGTCTGTCGCACGCGCGGCAGAGCCACGGCCGCCGCCGTCCTCCGTGCCGGGGGTGGACCCCCTAGAGGTTCCGGTCGATCCGGCGCCCGTGGCTCCGCTCACGATGACTCACTCCTCGTGCTACTCGGCCGAGGGTGCCTCACCCTCGTCCGTGCCGATGGTCTCGGCGGCACCCTCGGCGGTCTCGTCGTCGGCCACATCGCCGTCGACCTCCTCCGCCTCACGTCCCGCCTCGGCGTTACGTGCGATGCCGACCACGGCATCGCGCTTGCCCAGGTTGATCAGTTGGACGCCCATGGTGTCACGGCCCGTCTCCCTGACTCCGCTGACTCGCGTACGAATCACACCGCCGGACAGCGTGATGGCGAGGATCTCGTCGGTCTCCTCGACCACCAACGCTCCGACGAGCGATCCGCGGTCCTCCACGATCTTGGCGGCCTTGATGCCGAGGCCGCCGCGACCCTGGACGCGGTACTCGTCGACAGGGGTGCGCTTCGCGTACCCGCCGTCCGTAGCAGTGAACACGAACGTACCGGGTCGAACAACATTCATCGAGAGCAGCTCGTCGCCCTCGCGGAAGCTCATGCCCTTGACACCCGAGGTGGCGCGGCCCATGGGTCGCAGGGTGTCGTCCGAAGCGGTGAACCTGATCGACTGCGCCTTCTTGCTGATCAGAAGCAGATCACTGTCTGCCGATACGAGTTCGGCACCGATCAGTTCGTCGTCCGAACCGTCCTCGCGCTCCCGCAGATTGATGGCGATGACGCCACCGGAACGCGGAGAGTCGTAATCCTTCAGTGATGTCTTCTTGACCAGACCCGCCTTGGTGGCGAGCACCAGGTACGGCGCCGCGTCGTAGTCGCGGATCGCGAGGATCTCGGCGATCGCCTCGTCCGGCTGGAAGGCCAGCAGGTTGGCGACGTGCTGGCCACGGGCGTCACGGCCGGCGTCCGGCAACTCGTAGGCCTTGGCGCGGTAGACGCGGCCCTTGTTGGTGAAGAACAGCAGCCAGTGGTGCGTGGTGGACACGAAGAAGTGGTCGACGATGTCGTCTTCCTTGAGCTTCGTGCCACGTACGCCCTTGCCGCCGCGCTTCTGGGCGCGGTAGTCGACGGTCTTGGTGCGCTTGACGTAACCGCCGCGCGAGACCGTGACGACGATGTCCTCCTCGGCGATGAGGTCCTCGATGGACATGTCACCGTCGTAGGGCACCAGCATGGTCTTGCGGTCGTCGCCGTACTTCTCGACGATCGCGGCGAGTTCGGCGCTCACGATGCCGCGCTGGCGGACCGGCGAGGCCAGGATCTCGTTGTACTCGGTGATCTTCGCCTGGAGTTCGTCGTGCTCCTGGACGATCTTCTGGCGCTCCAGGGCGGCCAGTCGGCGCAGCTGCATCTCGAGGATGGCGTTCGCCTGGATCTCGTCGATCTCCAGGAGCTCCATCAGGCCCGTGCGCGCGATGTCGACGGTGTCGCTGCGCCGGATCAGCGCGATGACCTCGTCGATGGCGTCCAGGGCCTTCAGCAGGCCGCGCAGGATGTGCGCGCGCTCCTCGGCCTTGCGCAGCCGGAACTTCGTACGGCGGACGATGACCTCGATCTGGTGCGCCACCCAGTGCCGGATGAACGCGTCCAGGGACAGCGTGCGCGGGACCCCGTCGACGAGCGCCAGCATGTTGGCGCCGAAGTTCGACTGCAGGTCCGTGTGCTTGTAGAGGTTGTTCAGGACGACCTTGGCGACCGCGTCCCGCTTCAGGACGATCACGAGCCGCTGGCCCGTGCGCGACGACGTCTCGTCCCGGACGTCCGCGATGCCGCCGACCTTGCCGTCCTTCACCAGGTCGGCGATCTTCTGTGCGAGGTTGTCGGGGTTGGTCTGGTACGGCAGTTCCGTGACCACCAGGCACTGGCGGTTCTGGATCTCCTCGACCTCGACGACCGCACGCATGGTGATCGAGCCACGGCCGGTGCGGTACGCCTCCTCGATGCCCTTGCGGCCGACGACGAGCGCGCCGGTCGGGAAGTCGGGGCCCTTGATGCGCTCCATGAGGGCGTCCAGGAGCTCCTCGTGCGAGGCCTCCGGGTTCTCCAGGTACCACTGGGCGCCGGCCGCGACCTCGCGCAGGTTGTGCGGCGGGATGTTGGTGGCCATGCCGACCGCGATACCGGCCGAGCCGTTGATCAGCAGGTTCGGGAAGCGGGCCGGCAGGACGGTCGGCTCCTGGGAGCGGCCGTCGTAGTTGTCCGTGAAGTCGACGGTCTCCTCGTCGATGTCACGGACCATCTCCATCGACAGCGGCGCCATCTTGCACTCGGTGTAGCGCATGGCCGCCGCCGGGTCGTTGCCCGGGGAGCCGAAGTTGCCGTTGGAGTCCACCAGCGGCATCCGCATCGACCACGGCTGGGCGAGGCGCACCAGGGCGTCGTAGATCGAGGAGTCGCCGTGCGGGTGGTAGTTGCCCATGACGTCGCCGACCACGCGCGCGCACTTGTAGAAGCCGCGCTCGGGGCGGTAGCCGCCGTCGTACATGGCGTACAGGACGCGGCGGTGGACGGGCTTGAGACCGTCCCGGACGTCCGGCAGCGCACGGGACACGATGACGGACATCGCGTAGTCGAGGTACGAACGCTGCATCTCCGTCTCGAGCCCGACGGGCTCGACACGCTGGGCGATGACGCCGCCCTCTTCAGAGGTGACGGGCGTGTTCTCGTCGGTCATTGCGGGTGAGGATCCTTCCTGGTGCGGTCAGCTGAGACCGACTCAGATGTCGAGGAAGCGGACGTCCTTGGCGTTGCGCTGGATGAACTGGCGCCGAGCCTCGACGTCCTCGCCCATCAGGACCGAGAACAGGTCGTCGGCCTGGGCGGCGTCGTCGAGGGTGACCTGGCCGAGGACGCGGTGCTCCTGGTCCATGGTGGTCACGCGCAGTTCCTCGGCGTTCATCTCGCCGAGACCCTTGAAGCGCTGGATGGAGTCCTCGCGGATGCGCTTGCCGCGCTGGCGGCCCATCTCGATCAGCGCGTCGCGCTCGCGGTCGGAGTACGCGTACTCGACGTCGTCCCGGCCCCACTTGATCTTGTACAGGGGGGGACGGGAGAGGTACACGTGTCCGGCCTCGACCAGCGGCCGCATGAAGCGGAACAGGAAGGTCAGCAGCAGGGTGGAGATGTGCTGGCCGTCGACGTCGGCGTCCGCCATCAGGATGATCTTGTGATAGCGCAGCTTCTCGATGTCGAAGTCCTCGTGGACTCCGGTGCCGAAGGCGGAGATCAGTGCCTGGATCTCCTGGTTCTGCAGGATCTTGTCGATCCGCGCCTTCTCGACGTTCAGGATCTTGCCGCGGATCGGGAGGATGGCCTGGTACTCCGGGTTACGGCCGGACTTGGCCGAGCCGCCGGCGGAGTCACCCTCGACGATGAAGATCTCGCACTTGGTGGGGTCGTTCGACTGGCAGTCGGAGAGCTTGCCCGGCAGGGACGCGGTCTCCAGCAGCCCCTTGCGGCGGGTCAGGTCGCGGGCCTTGCGGGCCGCCACGCGCGCGGTCGCCGCCTGGATGGACTTGCGGATGATGTCCGCGGCCTCGACGGGGTTGCGGTCCAGCCAGTCGGTGAGGTGCTCGTAGACGACCTTCTGGACGAAGGTCTTCACCTCGGTGTTGCCCAGCTTGGTCTTGGTCTGGCCCTCGAACTGCGGCTCGCTCAGCTTCACCGAGATGATCGCGGTCAGACCCTCGCGGATGTCGTCACCCGTGAGGTTGTCGTCCTTCTCGCGCAGCAGCTTCTTGTCGCGCGCGTACTTGTTGATCAGCGAGGTCAGCGCCGCCCGGAAGCCCTCCTCGTGCGTGCCGCCCTCGTGCGTGTGGATGATGTTGGCGAAGGAGTACACACCCTCGCTGTAACCGCCGTTCCACTGCATCGCGAGTTCGAGGGACAGGCTCTTGTCCTTGTCCTCGGCCTCAAGGTCGATCACGGTGGGGTGGACGACCTCCCCCTTGCGGGAGTTGAGGTACTTCACGAAGTCGACGATGCCGCCCTCGTAGTGGTACGAGACGGTCTTGACCTCGTGCTTCTCGTCCTCGCCCGCCTCGTCCGCGCCGGCGGTGGCCTTCGCCGACTCACGCTCGTCGGTGAGGTTGATCCGCAGGCCCTTGTTGAGGAACGCCATCTCCTGGAAGCGCCGCGAGAGCGTCTCGAAGGAGTACTCGGTGGTCTCGAAGATGTCCGGGTCGGCCCAGAAGGTGACCGTGGTGCCGTGCTCGTCCGTGGCCTCGTGCTGGGCCAGGGGGGCCGTCGGCACGCCCAGCTTGTAGTCCTGTGTCCAGCGGTAGCCGTCGGTCTTGATCTCGACGGCCACCTTGGTCGACAGGGCGTTCACGACGGAGACACCCACGCCGTGCAGACCGCCGGAGACCGCGTAGCCGCCGCCACCGAACTTGCCGCCCGCGTGCAGCACGGTCAGCACGACCTCGACGGCCGGTTTGCCCTCGGACGGCACGATGCCGACCGGGATGCCGCGGCCGTTGTCGATGACCCGGACACCGCCGTCGGGGAGGATCGTGACGTCGATGGTGTCCGCGTGGCCCGCCAGTGCCTCGTCGACGGAGTTGTCGACGACCTCCTGCACCAGGTGGTGCAGGCCGCGCTCGCCGGTCGAGCCGATGTACATACCGGGTCGCTTGCGGACCGCGTCCAGACCCTCGAGGACGGTGATGGCGCTGGCGTCGTACGCCGTGGTCGAGGCCTCGGCGATTCCGGCCGGAGCCTCGGTGGACGGGATGTTCTCGTTGGGGTTGCCGGAATCGGCCACGAAGCGCCCTTTCTGGCACAGCACGAGCCGGGCTCGTCGGCGGGTTGCCGGAGCGGCTGCGGCATGTTGCGTTGGTAAGCCTTGATCAGCGTTGCTCAGCTTCTCCCGGGCGGTCCCCACGTTCGGGGCGGGATTGGCTTCCAGTCTACCGGTAGCGCCGACAGTGATGGGGGTTTGCCGGTACCTGAGTCCGCATGTGCCGCCCTGAACCGGCGTCTTCCGGGTCCCCATATACGGAGCGGGGCTCCAAGAGGCTCACAGCGGCACTCAGCGCTTTCGGCCGTCAACCCTTGGCTACTTGGGAGTCAGGTCGGAATTCGCATCCGCGTGCAGTGCTACGACAAAGGCGTCGGCGGCGCCTCGAAGGCACCGCCGACGCCCCTGATGTGATGTCCGTCACCCGTAGGTGTCACCGGGTCCCGTGCTGCCCGGGGCCCGCAGCGGACCGTAGCGACGAGGGGGCCCGCCGGGGCCGTTGACCTTGATCAACTTCACGGCGCCGTGCCCGAGATCCTCGTTGAGGCGGGCCACGAGCTGCGGCGCGAGCAGCCGCAGGTTCGTCGCCCAGGCCGTCGAGTCGCAGCGCACCACCAGGACCCGCTCGTCCTCGTCGTACCTCTCCGGCTCGCAGTGCTTGGCCACGTCCTCGCCCACGATCTGCGGCCAGCGCCCCATCACCCCGCCGACCGCGGCCGGGGTCTCCCAGCCGCGCTCGGTGATCAGGCGGTTGATGGCGGCGCCGAACGCCATGGGGTCGCGTCCGTCGGCGCGCGCGCCGGAGCGCAGTCCGCCACCGCGCCTGGCCTGGCGCTTCTGCTGCGCCGCGTCCCCACGCGCGCGGGCCTGTTCCTTCGCGGCCCGGAGCGCCACGCGCGCGAGGTCGACGCCGGCGGGCTCGGCGGGCCCGGGGTTCTCGGCGGGGGGTCCGGGGGGTCGTTCCTCGGTCATACGCGCTCCACCGTCCCCTCGGACACGGCGTACCGCGTCCCCGCCAGCACGTGCGGCACGTCGTCGTCGACCGCCGCCGTCACCAGGACCTGCTCACCGGGCGCGACCAGTTCGGCCAGCCGCTCCCGGCGACGGGTGTCCAGCTCGGCGAAGACGTCGTCGAGGATCAGCACGGGCTCGTTGCCCTCGGCCCGCAGCAGGTCGTACGACGCGAGGCGCAGCGCCAGCGCGTACGACCAGGACTCGCCGTGCGAGGCGTACCCCTTGGCGGGCAGCTGACCGAGTTTGAGATTCACATCGTCCCGATGAGGTCCTACGAGGGTCACGCCCCGCTCGATCTCCTGCTTGCGCACCTCGGTGAGCGCCGCCAGCAGCTGCTCGTGGAGATCCTCACGCGTGTGTGCCTCGCCGGGCGCGGACGGCTTGTACTCCAGGGCGACCGGCCCGCCGCCCGGGGCCAGTTGTTCGTACGCCTTGTCGGTCAGGGGCTGGAGCGCGGCGATCAGGTCGAGCCGCTGGGCGAGCAGTTCGGCGCCCACGCGCGCGAGGTGCTGGTCCCACACGTCGAGGGTGGACAGGTCCATCGAACGGCCGCCGTGCCGCCTCGCGAGGGCGGCCGACTTCAGCAGGGTATTGCGCTGCTTGAGGACCCGTTCGTAGTCGGAGCGGACGCCGGCCATGCGCGGGGAGCGCGCGGTGATCAGCTCGTCCAGGAAGCGGCGCCGCTCACCCGGGTCGCCCTTCACCAGTGCGAGGTCCTCCGGCGCGAACAGCACCGTGCGCACGATCCCGAGCACATCACGCGGCCTGACCTGCGAGGACCTGTTGATGCGGGCGCGGTTCGCCTTGCCGGGGTTCAGCTCCAGCTCGACCAGCTGCTGCCGCTCGCCCTGTCTGACCTGCGCCCGGACGATCGCGCGGTCGGCGCCCATGCGGACCAGGGGGGCGTCGGAGGCGACCCGGTGGCTGCCGAGGGTGGCCAGGTAGCCGATCGCCTCGACCAGGTTCGTCTTGCCCTGTCCGTTGGGGCCCACGAACGCGGTGACGCCCGGGTCGAGCGGGACCTCGACCCGGGCGTACGAGCGGAAGTCGGCCAGCGACAGGTGCGTGACGTGCATGGTCGGTCGCCGACCTCCCCCAGGTTGTGGACCGCGGTGTGTGGATGACTCCGCGGTCCTGTGGATTACTTCGTCTCGACCGCGTGGCCGCCGAACTGGTTGCGCAGCGCCGCGATCATCTTCATCTGCGGCGAGTCGTCCTGCCGGGACGCGAACCGCGCGAACAGGGACGCGGTGATCGCCGGCAGCGGCACCGCGTGGTCGATGGCGGCCTCCACGGTCCACCGGCCCTCGCCGGAGTCCTGTGCGTAACCGCGCAGCTTGTCCAGGTGCTCGTCCTCGTCGAGGGCGTTGACCGCGAGGTCGAGCAGCCAGGAACGGATGACCGTGCCCTCCTGCCAGGAGCGGAAGACCTCCCGGACGTCGGTCACGGAGTCGACCTTCTCCAGGAGCTCCCAGCCCTCGGCATAGGCCTGCATCATCGCGTACTCGATGCCGTTGTGGACCATCTTCGCGAAGTGGCCCGCGCCGACCTTGCCGGCGTGCACCGAGCCGGCGTCGCCCTCGGGCTTGAGGGCGTCGAAGACGGGCCGCACCTTGGCGACGTTCTCCGCGTCGCCGCCGTACATCAGCGCGTAGCCGTTCTCCAGGCCCCACACGCCGCCGGAGACGCCGCAGTCGACGAAGCCGATGCCCTTGGCGGCCAGCTCCCCGGCGTGCTTCTCGTCGTCCGTCCAGCGGGAGTTCCCGCCGTCCACGACGACGTCGCCCGGCTCCAGGAGCTCGGCCAGTTCGTCGATGGTGGCCTGGGTCGGCGCACCGGCCGGGACCATCACCCACACGACCCGCGGACCCTGCAACGCGTCCACAAGCTCCTTGAGGCTGTGGACATCGGCGAGGTCCGGGTTGCGGTCGTATCCGATCACGGTGTGGCCTGCGCGGCGGATCCGCTCGCGCATGTTGCCGCCCATCTTGCCGAGGCCGACGAGACCGAGCTCCATCAGTGGTTCCTTAGGTTGCTGTGGCGTGTGAGGCACTTTCGTACCCACGTACGAGCCTAAACCCGGACGCTCACGCACACCTGTGGGCATACGCGCTCAAACGTATGCCCTCACCTGGGGCTTTGGCTCAGCCGCTGAGGCGCACCGGCATGATCAGGTACTTGTAGGCCTCGTCCGCCTCGGCATCCAGGGCCGGCTTGCCGCTGAGCAGCGCGGGCTTGGTGGACGTGGTGAAGGAGAGCTGGGCCACCGGGGAGTCGATGGCGCTCAGGCCGTCCAGCAGGAAGGTCGGGTTGAAGGCGATCGAGACGTCGTCGCCCTCCAGCTGGGCGTCGACCCTTTCCACAGCCTGTGCGTCGTCGCTGGAACCGGCCTCCAGGATCAGCACGCCCTGCTCGAAGCTCAGCCGCACCGGGGTGTTGCGCTCGGCCACCAGGGCCACGCGCTTGACGGCCTCCACGAAGGGGGCGGTCTCGATCACGGCGATGGAGTTGAACTCCGTCGGGAACAGCGAGCGGTACTTCGGCAGGTCGCCCTCGAGCAGACGCGTGGTCGTGCGGCGGCCCGCGCCCTCGAAGCCGATCAGGCCCTCGCCCGCGCCCGAGCCGGACAGCGCCAGGATGACGCTGTCGCCGCTCGTGAGGGCCTTGGCGGTGTCCAGGAGCGTCTTGGCGGGCACCAGGGCGACCGCGGACGCCTCCGGGTTCTCCGGCTTCCACAGGAACTCACGGACCGCGAAGCGGTAGCGGTCGGTGGACGCCAGCGTGACGGTGTCGCCCTCGATCTCGATGCGCACACCGGTCAGGACGGGGAGCGTGTCGTCGCGGCCCGCGGCGATGGCCACCTGGGCGGCGGCGGAGGCGAAGACCTCACCGGGGACGGTGCCCGTGGCGCTCGGCATCTGCGGCAGCGCCGGGTACTCCTCCACCGGCAGGGTGTGGAGGGTGAAGCGCGAGGAGCCGCAGACCACCGTCGCCCGTACACCGTCTGTGGAAATCTCCACCGGGCGGTTGGGCAGGGCGCGGCAGATGTCGGCGAGCAGGCGGCCGGAGACGAGCACCGTGCCCTCCTCCTCGACCTCGGCCTCCACGGAGACCCGCGCGGAGACCTCGTAGTCGAAGCTGGACAGGCTCAGCTGGCCTTCCTCGGCCTTCAGGAGAAGGCCGGCGAGGACCGGCGCCGGCGGACGGGCCGGGAGGCTGCGCGCCGCCCAGGCCACTGCCTCCGCGAGTACGTCGCGTTCCACCCGGATCTTCACTGTTGCCGCCTCCTGCTGTTGCCGGCGCTGCTCGGCCTGCCTGGCTTCGTCGTCTGTCTCGGTGTCGTCGGTCCCTGTGCCGGGAAGGACACCGGGGAACAGTCTGACGCACCCCACTGACAGTAGGTGCCTCTCGGGGTCAAGTCGTGACGAGGGGCAGCCGGGAGCCGGACAGCGAGTTGTGCACAGGCCCCACTTCGAAACGGATTCCCAGCTCTCTCTAGTTGGGAGTAGTAGTAGGGGCTGTGGATACGGTGGATAACCTCGTTTTCCCAGCTCAGAGCGGGAATTTTGTCCACTGGTCCTGTGGGCGACGGCGGTGGACAACCGGGTGTATCTGTGGAGAACAAAAAGTTCTGCACACTCCGTGCACAGCCTGAGGCGACTTCTCCCCAGCGCCGTCCCCAGCTTTACCCGTCTTTCCCACAGCCCAACCCGGCACCTTCGTGTGACGCCTTTCACTCGACCCGGTGATCAGGCGCGTCGCGTTGCCGAACAGTGGACAGGCATGTGGAGAAGCTGGTGATCGCTGGGGACAACCGGCCCCAGCCTGTGGGTTGCCGGTGGACAACTCGGTGCACAGCCTGTGGATCTTCTCGCTGTCCACAGTCTGTGGAGATCCTTCGTCCACGAATCCACAGCCACCTGACCTGGCCTGATGGTCTTTCACCAGGCAGCCTGTGGACCGCGATCTGGACAACTTCGCAGTCCCCAGGATGTGGACGGGAAAAAGTCACCGGATCTGTGGAGGGAGGCCGTAACCCGGCGGGGAATCGAACACCGGGCTACGGCGCCGTGACCTGAGGAACGGCGAAGGGCGCCCCGGGACCTCGTCCCCGGGCGCCCTGGACGCCGTAAACCTGTCGCCGAGCCTTGGAGGTGGAGCGCCGGCGTATCGAAGGCGATCTGCACGATGGCGCCCGGCAGCGCCTGGTCGCGTTGACGATGACCTTGGGCCTGCCCCTCTCGACGCCCGCCGAGGCCCCTCGCCGATCAGTTGGCCAAGTCCCACGACGCGGAGGGCGAGGTCCTCGCGGAGCCGTGCGAACTTTTCCACGGCTCCGCCCGAAGGTCCTGGCGGGCCGCGGACTCGGGCCGCGGACTCGGGCCGCGGACTCGGGCCGCCGTGTCCGACGCCGCCGACGCCGCCGACCTCAGCCGTTCTTGATGCGGTTCGTCAGCTCGGTGACCTGGTTGTAGATGGAGCGTCGCTCGGCCATCAGATTGCGGATCTTGCGGTCCGCGTGCATCACGGTCGTGTGGTCGCGGCCGCCGAACAGGGCGCCGATCTTCGGCAGCGAGAGGTCCGTCAGCTCGCGGCACAGGTACATGGCGATCTGGCGGGCCGTGACGAGGGCGCGGCCGCGCGAGGTGCCGCACAGGTCCTCGACGGTCAGGCCGAAGTAGTCCGCTGTGGCGCTCATGATGGCCGTCGAGGTGATCTCGGGTGCCGAGTCCTCGCCGCCGGGGATCAGGTCCTTCAGCACGATCTCCGTCAGGCCCAGGTCCACCGGCTGCCGGTTGAGCGACGCGAACGCCGTCACCCGGATCAGCGCGCCCTCCAGCTCGCGGATGTTGCGCGAGATCCGGGAGGCGATGAACTCCAGCACCTCCGGCGGGGCGTTGAGCTGCTCCTGCACCGCCTTCTTGCGCAGGATCGCGATCCGCGTCTCCAGCTCGGGCGGCTGGACATCGGTGATCAGACCCCACTCGAAACGGTTCCGCAGCCGGTCCTCCAGCGTGACCAGCTGCTTGGGCGGCCGGTCGCTGGACAGCACGATCTGTTTGTTGGCGTTGTGGAGCGTGTTGAAGGTGTGGAAGAACTCCTCCTGCGTCGACTCCTTGTCCGCGAGGAACTGGATGTCGTCGACGAGCAGGATGTCCATCTCGCGGTAGCGCTTGCGGAAGCTGTCGCCCTTGCCGTCGCGGATGGAGTTGATGAACTCGTTGGTGAACTCCTCCGAGCTCACGTACCGCACGCGCGTGCCGGGATACAGGCTGCGCGCGTAGTGCCCGATCGCGTGCAGCAGGTGGGTCTTGCCGAGCCCCGACTCCCCGTAGATGAAAAGGGGGTTGTAGGCCTTGGCCGGAGCCTCGGCGACCGCCACCGCGGCCGCGTGGGCGAAGCGGTTGGAGGCGCCGATGACGAACGTGTCGAAGAGGTACTTCGGGTTCAGCCGCGCGGTGGGCTCACCCGGTCCGGTCGCCGGCGCGGGCTGCGCGGCCAGCGGGCCGGGGGCGCCGGTGGTGGGCAGGTTGGAGCCGACAGGTCCGCCGCGGTGCACCCTGCCCGAGCCGGACGGCGGTTCGGGCAGGTCCCGGCGGTTGTCGCGCTGGTCGTAGTCGGGCCGGGGCTTGTCGTAGTCGGGACGCGGCTTGTCGTAGTCCGGCCGCTGGTCGTAGTCGGAGCGCGGGCCGTCGTAGGGCGAGCGGTCCATCGGCTGCGGGCGGTAGTCCTGCGAAGGGGCGCCGTACGACTCCTGCGGGTACTGCTCCGGCGCGTACGGCTCCTGCGGGTACTGCTCCTGCGACGGCGACGCGTACGGGTCGCGCTCCGGGAAGCCGAGCCGCTGCTGCTGCCAGCTGTACTCGTCCTGGGGCGGCCGCGGCCAAGCGCCGGGCTCGGGGCGCTGGTACTCCGAGGGGTAGGCCGGGCGGGCGGTCGGCAGCTGGTCCGGGCGGGGCGCCCGGTCGCCCTGGTGCCCGGGGCGCTGTTCGCCGCGTCCCTGGTGGGAGTCGTCGGCGCGGTGACGGCCGTAGCCCTCGTACTGGTTGTCGTACTGGCCGGAAGGGAGCTCGGGCTCTTCGTAGCGCGACTGGGGCCGGGGGGCCGGCGGCGCGGGCGCTGCCGAGGGCTCGCCCGCGGAGTCGTCCACGGTGATCGCGATGCGGATCGGGCGTCCGCACTCCCGGCTCAGCGTCTCGCTGACGGCTGGGGCCAGCCGGCCCTCCAGTACGCCTTTCGCAAATTCGTTCGGTACGGCGAGCAGGGCGGTGTCGGCGACCAGCGCGAGGGGCTGGCAGCGTCGGATCCAGTGCTCGTCCTTCGCCTCCACACCCTGGACCCGGCCCTCACCGAGAAGCTGCTCGAGTACGCGTGGCCACACTGCGGCAAGATCGGCAGGTACGTCAGCCACAGGGCACGCTCTCTCACGGGTCCCACGAACGTGTGGTTGTGGGACGAGTTGGGATTCAGATGGGGTGGAGCCGAAACAGAGGGGTCAGGGGAACGACTCGGAGTTCAGCCACGGTAGTCAGGGCGACGGGTGCGGTTCAAGTTGTTGTCCCCAGCCTGTGGATAGTGTCTCCCGGTGACCACTGGTTTGACCGGATGGCGTAGCCGCGCGTACCGTAACCAGGTCGAGTTGTCGATGGCTGCTGCCGCCTGCCTCCGATGGGCACAGATCGCGTCAGGTGATCGGTAAGCGGTGCACACGGGCGTAACTGCGAGCTACTCGTGGGCGCACGGTGACAGCCAGGACGGCACCCGCCACCACCGATTGATTTCTGGAGCCCCCGAGTGAGCAAGCGCACCTTCCAGCCGAACAACCGTCGTCGCGCCAAGACCCACGGCTTCCGTCTTCGGATGCGTACCCGTGCCGGCCGCGCGATTCTGGCGAACCGCCGCAGCAAGGGTCGCGCCAGCCTGTCCGCCTGATCCCGGTCAGGTCATGCCGTCGTGCTGCCCACCGAGAACCGGCTGAGGCGGCGCGAGGACTTCGCGACCGCAGTACGACGAGGGCGCCGGGCCGGTCGCCCGTCCCTCGTCGTCCATTTTCGTAGCGGTGCCACGGACCCGCACGCGCCTGGGGAGAGCGCTCCCCCGACGCGTGCGGGTTTCGTCGTGAGCAAGGCCGTGGGCGGTGCCGTGGTGCGCAACAAGGTGAAGCGCAGGCTTCGCCATCTGATGCGCGACCGGGTCGTCCTGTTTCCCCCCGGTAGCCTGGTAGTCGTACGAGCGTTGCCCGAGGCGGGCGACGCCGATCACGAACAGCTGGCCCGAGACCTGGATGCCGCCGTTCAGCGGCTCCTGGGAGGGGGCGCACGATGAAGTACCCGCTGCTGGCGCTGATCAAGCTGTACCAGTGGACCATCAGCCCGCTGCTGGGGCCGGTGTGCAAGTACTACCCGTCGTGCTCCCACTACGGCTACCAGGCCATCGACCGGCACGGTGCGATCAAGGGAACGGCACTCACCGCCTGGCGCATCCTGCGGTGCAATCCGTGGTCGCTGGGCGGTGTGGACCATGTCCCGCCGCGCAAGCGTCCGCGGTGGCACGAAATGCTGCGTAACGCCTGGCGTGCACGTAGGGGCGGGCCCTCCGCCGCCTCGGCCACCGAGGGGCAGAATCCTTCGAGCCCGGCCGCAGAGACTCCGTCCCATGCCCAAGGAGCATGATTAGTGGACACGATTGCCAGTCTTTTCAGCTTCATCACGACACCCGTCTCCTGGGTCATCGTCCAGTTCCACACGGTGTACGGCAAGATCTTCGGCCCTGACACCGGCTGGGCCTGGGGCCTGTCGATCGTGTCCCTCGTGATCCTGATCCGTATCTGCCTGATCCCGCTCTTCGTGAAGCAGATCAAGTCGACGCGCGCCATGCAGACGCTCCAGCCCGAGATGAAGAAGATCCAGGAGCGCTACAAGAACGACAAGCAGCGTCAGTCCGAAGAGATGATGAAGCTGTACAAGGAGACGGGCACCAACCCGCTCTCCTCGTGCCTTCCCATCCTGGCGCAGTCCCCGTTCTTCTTCGCCCTGTACCACGTGCTCAACGGCATCGCGACGGGCGACACCATCGGTGTCATCAACGAGTCGCTGCTCGCCAGCGCCCGTAAGGCGCACATCTTCGGTGCCCCGCTCGCCGCCAAGTTCAAGGATGGTTCCGCCACCGTCCAGGCTCTGGGCGCCACGGTCACCGATGTGCGGGTCGTCACCGCGATCATGATCATCATGATGTCGGCGTCGCAGTTCTACACACAGCGCCAGCTGATGACGAAGAACGTCGACACCACCGTGAAGACGCCGTTCATGCAGCAGCAGAAGATGCTGATGTACGTCTTCCCGGTCATGTTCGCCGTCTTCGGCATCAACTTCCCGGTCGGTGTCCTCGTCTACTGGCTGACCACCAACGTGTGGACCATGGGCCAGCAGATGTACGTCATCCACAACAACCCGACCCCGGGTTCCAAGGCCCAGGCCGCCTACCTGGAGCGACTCACCAAGCACGTCACGAACCACGGCAAGGCCCGCAAGCGCAGCGAGCGCACCATCATCAAGGCGATCGTCGCCAAGGGCCGGGACCGCAACGAGTTCGAGCGCAAGTTCATCAACGGTCTGAACAAGGCGGGCCTCGCGGCCCAGGCCGACGGCTCGGTCGTCCAGAGCGAGTCCCAGACCGACGTCCTGACCGAGGACGGTTCGACGGCGAGCGCGGCGGCTCCCAAGCGTCAGCAGCCCAAGCGGCAGAGCAAGTCCCAGCGTCAGGCGGGTACGGCTGCCGCCGGCGCGAAGGCGGCCGGTGACGCCCCGTCGTCGGAGCCGACCTCGCTGACCAAGTCCGACGAGCCCGAGGACGCCAAGCCCGCCGCTCCCGCCAAGAAGCAGTCCGGCGGCGGTACCCGCAGCAAGGCCCAGTCCGGACAGCGCAAGGGCCCGCAGCGGCCCAAGTCCCCGTCCAAGAAGTAAGAAGGAGTCCATCCCGTGACGGAAGGCACCACCTCCGCCGCTGCCGAGGGTGCAGACACCCTGACCCGCCTGGAGCAGGAAGGCGAGATCGCGGCGGACTACCTCGAGGGTCTGCTCGACATCGCCGATCTCGACGGCGACATCGACATGGACGTCGAGGCCGACCGCGCCGCTGTCTCGATCATCAGCGACGCCGGCGGCCGTGACCTGCAGAAGCTGGTCGGTCGGGACGGCGAGGTGCTGGAAGCCCTGCAGGAGCTCACCCGCCTGGCCGTGCACCGGGAGACCGGGGACCGCAGCCGCCTGATGCTGGACATCGGCGGTTACCGGGCCAAGAAGCGTGCCGAGCTCTCCGAGCTGGGCGCCAAGGCCGCCGCCGAGGTGAAGAGCACGGGCGAGTCCGTGAAGCTCACTCCGATGACGCCGTTCGAGCGCAAGGTCGTGCACGACGCGATCAAGGCCGCCGGGCTGCGCAGTGAGTCCGAGGGCGAGGAGCCACAGCGCTTCGTCGTCGTGCTTCCCGCCTGATCGGTCCGTACGTTCCTCCGGCCCCGTCTGTAGAGCAGGCGGGGCCGAACTTTGTCAGCCTGATAGTTCTGATGATCGGCGCCCGGTGCGCTGTATGCGGTACGGAAGGACGGTTCCCCGTGACGGAGGCAGCGGAGCTTCCCCCCGCGCCCGAGCAGGCGCGTGAGGTGTTCGGCGATCGCTACGAGGACGCGGTGCGGTACGCCGAGCTGCTCGCCGAGGCCGGTGTGCAGCGCGGTCTCATCGGTCCCCGTGAAGTGCCCCGGCTGTGGGAGCGGCACCTGCTCAACTGCGCGGTGCTCTCGGAGGTCGTTCCCGAGGGCGTGACGGTGTGCGATGTCGGCTCCGGTGCCGGTCTGCCCGGCATCCCTCTGGCCCTCGTCCGCGAGGACCTGAAGATCACGCTGCTGGAGCCGCTGCTGAGGCGGACGACCTTCCTGACGGAGGTCGTGGAGCTGCTGGGGCTGGACCATGTGACGGTCGTCCGCGGCCGTGCCGAGGAGGTCATGGGCAAGCTGACTCCCGTCCATGTGGTGACGGCGCGGGCGGTGGCCCCGCTGGACCGGCTGGCGACGTGGGGTGTCCCGCTGCTGCGCCCCTACGGGGAGATGCTGGCGCTCAAGGGCGACACCGCGGAGGAGGAGCTCAAGGCGGCAGGTACGGCCCTGAGTAAGCTCGGTGCCGTGGGGACCTCCATCCTGCATGTGGGTGAGGGTGTGGTCGATCCGTTGTCCACCGTGGTGAGGGTCGAGGTCGGGGAGAGCCCCGGCGGTGTGCGTTTCGCGGCCAAGCGTGCCAAGGCGGCCCGCACCGGCCGTACGCGCCGGCGTCGCTGATCCGTCCTGACGACGAGACGTACTCCACACAAGCTGTCAAACCTATGCATGCCGGAGTGTCGCGGCAGAACGGGCACGGCTGCCCTGCATCGTGTTTCACGTGAAACGTCGCTCACTGCTGCACGGCATCATCAGCCGGGGCCGCGCCGCGGCCGAACCCCGCGACCGGAAGCCTCTCGGGTCACTCGGAGAGGTAACGGAGTTGTCCACAGAGGTGGATTTCTCCACAGAACAACAGGCCTCACTGGTTCACGACCCCGAAGACATGGGAGGCTCTGTTCATTGCGAGCCTGAAGTCGAGGAGAGTGAATCCTTGCGGTCCGACGCCAACATCGCGGGACCGATGACCGATCCGGTCCCCGGTCCCCGAACCGAGTCGATGGGGGACGATGTTTCACGTGAAACACCGCCCCCGATGGACGACACTCCGATCGGTCGTGCTGCCCAACTGGCGGTAGAGGCTCTTGGTCGCGCCGGCGAGGGCCTGCCACGGCCCGAGCAGACCCGGATCATGGTCGTTGCCAACCAGAAGGGTGGGGTGGGCAAGACGACGACGACCGTCAATCTTGCTGCCTCGCTGGCTCTGCACGGCGGCCGCGTCCTGGTGGTCGACCTCGACCCCCAGGGCAACGCGTCCACCGCGCTGGGTATCGACCACCACGCGGAAGTGCCGTCCATCTATGACGTCCTGGTCGACAGCAGGCCGCTGTCCGAGGTCGTCCAGCCGGTCCCAGATGTCGAAGGCCTCTTCTGCGCCCCCGCCACCATCGATCTCGCCGGTGCGGAGATCGAGCTGGTGTCACTGGTGGCACGTGAGAGCCGACTGCAGCGCGCCATCCAGGCGTACGAGCAGCCCCTGGACTACATCCTCATCGACTGTCCGCCCTCGCTCGGCCTGCTGACGGTCAACGCACTCGTGGCCGGTGCGGAGGTCCTCATCCCGATCCAGTGCGAGTACTACGCGCTGGAGGGCCTGGGGCAGCTGCTGCGCAACGTCGATCTGGTGCGGGGCCACCTCAACCCCACCTTGCACGTATCGACCATCCTGCTCACCATGTACGACGGCCGGACGCGCCTCGCGTCCCAGGTCGCGGACGAGGTGCGCACCCACTTCGGCGACGAGGTGCTGAGGACGAGCATTCCGCGCTCGGTCCGCATCTCCGAGGCGCCGAGTTACGGACAGACGGTGCTGACCTACGATCCAGGATCGAGTGGCGCCCTGTCCTACCTTGAGGCGGCGCGAGAGATCGCGCTGAAAGGTGTCGGAGTCAGCTACGACCCGACGCAGGCGCACATCGGCGCACAGAGCAACCCGAGCATGGTGGAGGGGATCCAGTGAGCGAGCGACGGAGGGGTTTGGGTCGTGGTCTCGGCGCACTGATCCCCGCTGCCCCGACGGAGAAGACGCCGACCCCGGCGGCGATGGGGGGCGCTGGTTCCGCGTCTCCGGCGTCCGTTCCGGTGCTGACGACCGACCGTGGAGTGGCCGCGGCGAAGGTGGCCACGCTGCCGCCTGTTTCACATGAAACCGAGACGCCCTCGGTCAACAGTTACGCGGAGACCCCCGCGCCTCCCATGGGCGCCCACTTCGCGGAACTCCCCCTCGACTCGATCACGCCCAACCCGCGCCAGCCGCGTGAGGTGTTCGACGAGGACGCGCTGCAGGAACTGGTCACCTCCATCCAGGAGGTCGGCCTCCTCCAGCCGGTCGTCGTACGGCAGGTCGGTCCTGCCCGTTACGAACTCATCATGGGTGAGCGGCGCTGGCGGGCCAGCCGTGAAGCCGGCCTGGACGCGATCCCCGCGATCGTGCGAGCCACGGATGACGACAAGCTCCTCCTGGACGCCCTCCTGGAGAACCTCCACCGTGCTCAGCTGAACCCGCTGGAAGAGGCAGCCGCCTACGACCAGTTGCTGAAGGACTTCAACTGCACGCACGACCAGCTGGCGGACCGCATCGGCCGGTCCCGTCCGCAGGTCTCCAACACCTTGCGTCTGCTGAAGCTGTCGCCGTCGGTGCAGCGCCGAGTGGCCGCCGGAGTGCTCTCCGCCGGACATGCCCGTGCTCTCCTCTCCGTCGAGGACTCGGAGGAGCAGGACCGGCTGGCCCATCGGATCGTGGCCGAGGGACTCTCGGTGCGTGCGGTCGAGGAGATCGTCACCCTCATGGGGTCGCGGCCGCAGACCGCCCAGCGCTCCAAGGGGCCGCGCGCCGGCGCCCGGGTCTCTCCGGCGCTGAGTGACCTCGCGACGCGTCTCTCGGACCGTTTCGAGACGCGGGTGAAGGTCGATCTGGGACAGAAGAAGGGCAAGATCACCGTCGAGTTCGCCTCGATGGAGGACCTTGAGCGCATCCTCAGCTCCCTTGCCCCCGGTGAGGGACCGGTTCTGCAGAAGAGCCTGCTGGACGGCGAGGACGAAGAGGCCGAGGGCTGAGCCAGGGGCGCCAGGTGACAGCGTCGAGGACGGAGAGCGGGTCGTGTCCGGTGTATCCCGGAACACGGCCCGCTCTTTGCTTTCAGGCGGTATCGATGGAATCGCTGTGTGGATACGATGCGACTGGGTGCAGCACATCCACCCGGCAGTACCTCTGAGGGGAGGCAGGGGCCATGCGAACGATGAGCCGAAGCGGACTGGTGAGCGCGGGCCTGGGACTGGGGGCGGTCGGCGGATTTGTCGGCAGCCTGCTCAGGGAACGGAGCGCTCTGACGGCCGCCCGCGATGCGGCGGGCGAAGGAAGCGAGGAACAGCCTTCATGGGGCGTCGGCTCGTACCGCTCACGCTGGACAACCTCCCGGACCTACCCCAGCGGTGCCGCTCGTGCGTCTTCTGGGAGTTGGACCCCGTCAGCGGAGAAGCCGCGGTAAAAGCGGGAACAGCCGCTCTGGAGAAGGAAGCCTGGATCTCGGCCGTCCTGCTGGACTGGGGATCGTGCGGCCGGATCGTGTACGTCGACGACATACCGGTCGGCTTCGTGCTCTACGCCCCACCCGCGTATGTTCCTCGCTCGACGGCGTTTCCCACGAGCCCTGTCTCTCCGGACGCCGTCCAGTTGATGACCTCGTTCATCATGCCGGGCTATCAGGGCCAGGGGCTCGGCCGTGTGATGGTGCAGACGGTAGCCAAGGACCTGCTGAGGCGAGGCTTCAAGGCTATCGAGGCCTTCGGCGACGCCCGCTGGAAAGAGCCCGCCTGCCTGCTTCCCGCCGACCATCTCCTCGCCGTGGGCTTCAAGACGGTCAGACCCCACCCCAGGTATCCCAGACTGAGGCTGGAGCTGCGCAGCACGCTCTCCTGGAAGGAAGACGTGGAGATGGCGCTGGACCGGCTTCTGGGAGCGGTACAGAAGGAACCGGCGTTGCGCCCTCTGTAACGCGATGGGGCCGGTCCTTTCGGACCGGCCCCATCGTGTTTCACGTGAAACATCACTCGGCGATGAAGTCCTCGAGGTCGCGGACGATCGCGGCCTTCGGCTTGGCGCCGACGATGGTCTTGGCGACCTCGCCACCCTGGTACACGTTCAGCGTCGGGATGGACATGACGCCGTACTTGGCGGCCGTACCCGGGTTCTCGTCGATGTTCAGCTTGACGATCTCGATCTTGTCGCCGTACTCGGCGGCGATCGCCTCAAGGGACGGCGCGATCTGACGGCACGGCCCGCACCAGGCGGCCCAGAAGTCCACCAGGACGGGCTTGTCGCTCTTCAGGACGTCCTGCTCGAAGGAATCGTCGGTCACGTTCTTCAGGGTGCCGGCCACGGCGGGCTCCTTAACTGGGTTGGTGCGGTGGGGCGGGATGGGGGTCAGACAGCGGTCTTCTCGGGCTCGGCCTTCTCCTCGTCCGCCAGGGCGGCGAGGAAACGCTCGGCGTCGAGAGCAGCGGAGCAGCCGGTGCCGGCCGCGGTGATCGCCTGGCGGTAGGTGTGGTCGACCACGTCACCGGCGCCGAAGACACCGGTCAGGTTGGTGCGGGTCGAAGGTGCTTCCACCTTCAGATAGCCCTCACCGTCCAGTTCGAGCTGACCCTTGAAGAGCTCGGTGCGCGGGTCGTGGCCGATCGCGATGAACAGCCCGGTGACCGCCAGGTCCGAGAGCTCGCCGGTCTTGAGGTTGCGCAGCTTCAGGCCCGAGAGCTTCGGGTCACCCTGGATCTCGGCGACCTCGCTGTCCCACACGAACTTGATCTTCGGGTCGGCGAAGGCACGCTCCTGCATCGCCTTGGAGGCGCGCAGAGTGTCACGGCGGTGGACGATCGTCACGGACTTGGCGAAGCGGGAGAGGAAGGTCGCCTCCTCCATCGCGGTGTCACCGCCGCCGATCACGGCGATGTCCTGGTCCTTGAAGAAGAAGCCGTCACACGTGGCGCACCACGAGACACCGCGTCCGGAGAGGGCGTCCTCGTTCGGCAGGCCGAGCTTGCGGTGCTGCGAACCGGTGGTGACGATCACGGCCTTCGCCCGGTGCACTGTGCCCGAGGTGTCGGTGACGGTCTTGATCTCGCCGGTCAGGTCGACGCTGACGATGTCGTCCGGGATGAGCTCGGCACCGAAGCGCTCCGCCTGGGCGCGCATGTTGTCCATGAGCTCGGGGCCCATGATGCCGTCCTGGAAGCCAGGGAAGTTCTCCACCTCGGTGGTGTTCATCAGCGCGCCACCGGCGGTGACGGCGCCCTCGAACACCAGCGGCTTCAGCGACGCGCGCGCGGTGTAGAGCGCCGCCGTGTAGCCGGCGGGCCCGGAGCCGATGATGATCACGTTACGGACGTCGCTCACGGCTAGGTTCCTCGTCTCTGGACTGCGTCGTCGGACCGGTGGAGCCCCTCGCAGAACTCTCACCCCACCCAACGGATCCTAAGGGGCGCGCATTCCCGGTGTGTCCGGGCACACGGAGAGGCCACACCGTACGCATTGCCGCGCAGGACGGAGATGAAGCGTGACCGCTCAGGAGTGCGCGTAGGACCGCTTCAGCAGAACCTTCGCGGTGCCCGTCGGCGCGTTCTTCACGCACGAGGCATCCACGATGTAGGCGGTGATCCGGGTGCTGTCGGAGGGATCACGCAGCACGACCAGGACCGCGTCCATGCCTTTGTAGACGCCGTTCTTGGTGGCGAGCGGCGGGGCACTTGAGTGGATGCCGTTCTGGATGCATGGCGGAACCTCGGGCGTCACCAGGATGCGGGGATCCTCGGAGCCCGGGATGCTCGCCGCGCCCATGCTGGTGTGCGGAGCCTCAGACCCGCCGCTCGCACTCTTCTTATGGGTGAGCAAGTTAGAGACCTGCTCCTCCAGTCCGCTCGCGGAGAAGGTGTCGACGGAGGCGCTCGCCTGTCCGCGTGCCGAGTCGGTCGGCTTGCCGTCGTCCAGCGCCGAGAGCAGGACGGAGCCGAATCCCAGTGCGGCGACGGTGATGACGGCTCCGAGGACGGCGACCTTGCGGCGTCCGTTCCTGCTGCGGTCCTTGCGACCGGGGCCGGTGCTGGAGGTCCGGGCGTGCCCCGCCGGACGGTCGGCAGTCGGCGATGTTTCACGTGAAACATGCCCGCTCTCGATCGGCGCCGGTGCGTTCACGGCCTCAGGAGCAGTTGCCTGGAGGAGGGCCTCCGCGGCGAGAGCGGCGTCGATCCTGCCGGCGACGTCGGCGGGCATACGAGGCGGACCCGGTAGCGTGCCGAGCAGGCCACGGATCTCCGCCAGCGACGCGTGAACGTCCGCGCAGAGTTCGCACTCGTCCAGATGCCTTCGTACGTCCGCAGTCCGGGAGGGGGACAGGACGCCTTCGGTGAGGTCGGAGATCTCCGCGACATCCGGGTGCCCGGCTGTGTCTGTCGTGGAAGTCACGCTCGCCCACCTCCGCCCTTCACTGCAGCTGAATCGCTTGATCCCGAATCCGGCGGGGCCTGTGACGGAGGTCCCGCTGCGGGTGGGACGGATGTCCCCTGAGTCCGGTTCCGTCCAATGCCCCCTTCTCTGTCGTCTCCGGCGTTTTCCGGCCGCAGATGGGTGAGAAGGGGGAGCAGTCTGGCTCTTCCCCGGGCGCAGCGGCTCTTCACCGTGCCGGTCGGCACGTCGAGCATGCGGGCGGCTTCGGCGACGGGATAGCCCTGCATGTCCACGAGGACGAGGGCGGCGCGCTGGTCGTGCGGGAGCGTGCCGAGGGCCTCCAGGAGCTGGCGGTGGAGGTCGTTGCGCTCCGCGGGCGCCGAGGCGGACTCGTGCGGCTCCAGGAGCTGTTCCAGGCGTTCGGTGTCGTCCACGGGCGACGTCTTGCGGGAGGCTGCCTTTCTGGCCCGGTCCAGGCAGGCGTTCACCGTGATCCGGTGCAGCCAGGTCGTGACCGCCGACTGGCCCCTGAAGGTGTGGGCGGCCCGGTAGGCGGACACCAGGGCGTCCTGGACGGCGTCAGCGGCTTCCTCGCGGTCCCCGAGCGTGCGGAGGGCTACGGCCCAGAGCCGGTCCCGGTGCCGCCGCACGAGCTCACCGAAGGCGTCCGGGTCGCCCTCCACATGACGGGCCAGGAGGTCCTGATCGCTGGTGTCGCCGTACGCGGTGTCATCTGCCATCGGACCTCCTCCCCTTGTCAGCGGTGGGTTCTCAGCCGGTGAACTTCACGTTGGTGATCGCCTGCTTGTAGCCGGCATAGCTGTAGTTCGCGGAGTCGGCCCCGGAGTAGGGCAGCGCCGTGAGCCACACCAGGACGTACCGCGACTTCACCGGCTTGCCGGCCTTCACCGTGGCCGTGGTGGTGTTCGTGGTCGCCGAACCGATCTTCTTCAGTGAGTCCAGCGAGGACGGCGTGAGAGAGTCGGCCGCGTACAGCTCGGCCGTGGTGTGGTTGCCGCCGTACCGGAGGGACAGCGTCGCGGCCGACACCTCCTGGGCGGAACCGAGGTCATAGACGATCCCGACGCCGGGCTTGATCACTATCTTCGGACCGTCCTTGTAGCTGCTGGTCCGCCAACCCGTCGTCATGCTGCTGTCGTACGTCAGCTTCACATCACCCGGGTGCTGAGCGTCGCCCTCGGCCACGTACTCCGCGGCGTCCTCGATGCTGAGCGTCTTCGTCGGCTTCGGCGCGGTGCTGTTCTTGTCGCCGTCGTCGTTCGTCTGGTCCTGGTTCTCATCCGACTTGCCGCCGCGGTCCATCAGCGCGTCCGCGAGCTGCCAACTGCCGAGGCCCAGCGCGGCGATGAGGAGGGCGGAGACCGCCCACTTCAGGGCCCGGCCCGTGCGGCTCTGCAGCGGAGGTGGCGGGGGCGGTACGGGCTGCGTGACACCGGGGTGGGGTGCCGGGCGGCCGTAGGTGCCCTGCTGGTACGTCGTGCGCTGGTAGTCGGGCGGGGCCGTGAACGCCGGCTCCGGCGGGCGGATGCGGGGCATCTCACCGATCGCCTTGACCAGTTCCTCGGGCGTGGTGCACGCGGACTCGTGGCGAGAGGCGGTCGCACCGTCGTTGGCGAGCGCGCGCATGGCCAGCTCGGACAGCCCACGGTGGACACCCGCCCGCACCTGGTCGGGTGCGATGAGACCGACGTCCTTGGGCAGCCCGGCCAGACCGTAGGCGTCGCTCTCGTACGGCCACCGCTGGGTGAGCGCCGCGTACAGGAGCGCACCGATCGCCTCGGTGTCCGTGCGCTGCGGAGACTCCGAACTGACGCCTCGCAGAGCGGCGTTCACGGCGAGGCCGCGGATGCGCCACTGCCCGCTCGACGTGCGCAGGACCGCGTTCGGGTTCAGCCGCAGATGCGCGAGCCCCTCGCGGTGGGCCGCGGCCATGGCGGACGCCACCTGACTGACCATCTGGTAGGCGTCGTACACCTCCAGCGGGCCGGGAGCGAGGAGGGCGGTCAGCTCGGTGGCGTCGGGCAGCCACTCGTGGACGACGTAGACGAGGTCGTTCTCCTCGACGGCGTCCAGGACCTGGACGAAGCGCGGGTCGCCCAGCAGCGCGGAGGAGCGGGCCGCGGCCAGGACGGAGCGCGCCCGCGCATGGTCCGCGGGCAGGATGTGCACGCCGACGGCCCGACGGAGTTTCTCGTCGACGGCACGCCAACTGCTGAACCCGTCCAGACGGGTGACGCACTCCTCGAGACGGTAGCGTCTGGCGAGTTTGTGGCCGCTGTGCAACTCCGGCGGTGACGCCTTGCCAGGACTTTCCGTCCCGCCACTCCCCTGTGCCTCGACGTCTTCCGTGTCCCGCTCCCGGTTCTTGGCCACGCCGTCGGCCGTGGACTGGTCCGCCTTGGCGGTCAGCGGCTTGTCACCGCTGTTGTCTGCCACGTCGACGGCAGCCGTGCTCCGTTCCGCCACCGTCGTTCCCTGCCTCCCCATTCATTGCGCGCCGTGCGACGCAGAATCCAATTGTGCCCACAGTCCGACGCTATGCACGACACACAGTGGCGGACGATGGTTGTGCGCGTACCCCTGCCTCAGCGCCCCAGACGCCCTCGGACCATGCCGACCAGCGAGTTAAGTTCCTCGATCCGCATCTTGCGTGCGGCGATGAAGAAGATCCCGAGCAGAACCGCTCCGCCCGCGATCAGAGCGGCGAGCGAACCGAGGACTCCCTGACCGAGCGACTGACCGATGCTGTAACAGGCCGCCCCGCTGAGCAACGCCGCCGGGACGGAGGCGATGCAGAGCCGGGCGTAGGTCCGCAGGACGCGGTTGCCGTCCAGGTCGCCGCCGAGGCGCTTGCGCAGCCGGTTCCAGGCCACGCCGACACCGATGGCGTAGGCGAGACCGTAGGAGGCGGCCATGCCCGCCACAGCCCAGCGCGGCGGCAGCACCACGTAACACAGGGCCGAGGCGCCCGCGTTGACCGCCGCCACGATGACCGTGTTGTAGAAGGGGGTGCGGGTGTCCTCGTAGGCGTAGAAGGCGCGCAGGACGACGTACTGCACGGAGTAGGGGATCAGGCCGAGGGCGAAGGCCATCAGCATGAAGCCCATGTTCGTGGCCTCGCTGGTACCGGACGAGCCGAAGATCAGCGTGCACATCGGGATGCCGAGGGCGAGGAAGCCGAAGGCGATGGGCACGATCGCGACGGCCGTGGTGCGCAGGCCCTGGGAGATGTCGTCACGGACGGCGCCGCCGTCGCCCTCGGCCGCCGAGCGGGCCAGACGCGGCAGCAGAGCCGCCATCAGGGAGACGGTGATGATGGCCTGCGGGAGGCCCCAGATCAGCTGGGCGTTGGCGTAGGCGGCGAAGCCGGTGCCGTCGACGGGAGAGGCCTTGCCGGACGCGGTGGACAACTGGGTGACGACGAGCGCGCCGGCCTGGTTGGCGAGGACGAACAGGACGGTCCACTTGGCGAGCGTGACGGCCTTGCCGAGGCCGTGGCCGCGCCAGTCGAAGCGCAGCCGCATCCGGAAGCCGGTCTCGCGCAGGTACGGGATCATGGCGAGCGCCTGGACCACGAGACCGAGCAGGACGCCGATGCCGAGGAGGCGCTGTCCCTCCGGCGGGATGTTCGAGACCTTCATCCCGGAGTCGGCCGCGGTGCCGTAGACCCACATGAACGTGCCGAGCGTCACGATGATGACGATGTTGTTCAGGACCGGGGTCCACATCATCGCGCCGAACTTCCCGCGCGCGTTCAGGATCTGCCCCATCACCACGTGGATGCCCATGAAGAAGATGGAGGGCAGGAAGTAGCGGACGAAGGTGATGCCCACCTCGTTGGCCGCCGGGTCGCTGGCCACCGAGTCGGACAGCAGACGGATCAGGAACGGGGCGCCGAGCACCGCGATCCCGGTGAGTACGCCGAGCGCCACCATCACGAGGGTCAGCAGCCGGTTGGCGTACGCCTCGCCGCCGTCCTCGTCCTCCTTCATGGCGCGCACGAGCTGCGGTACGAACACGGAGTTGAGGCCGCCGCCGACGGTCAGGATGTAGATCATCGTCGGGAGCTGGTAGGCGACCTGGAAGGTGTCACCGAGCAGACCGACACCCAACGCCGACACGATCAGGGCCGAACGGATGAAGCCGGTCAGGCGCGAAACCATCGTGCCGGCCGCCATCACGGCGCTCGACTTGAGCAAACCTGTGGCCTTCCCGCCCTTTTTCGCGGGGGCTGCGGGGGCTGCGGGGGCTGCGGGAGCTGTGGACGCCGCCGCAGCCGTCGCCGTCGCCGTACCGAGATTCATGGTCTCGTCGGCCGAGGGCGCAGCCGCCGCGGGAGCCTGGAACTGCGGTGTCTGCGGCGGGCCGCCCGGACCCGGTACCGACGGGGGATCCGTCGGCCGGCCGCCGCGCTGCTGCTGATCGCGGAACAGGTGAGCGAAGGCATCCGGCTCGTGGCGTTCCTCGCCGGAGTGGCTCACCAGATCATCGACGCCCACGAACTGGGTGGTGCGAGGGTCGTCGCCGTACGGCAGGTACTGCGTCGGGCCCTCCGGCTCGGGGGCCGGGGTCTGTGCCCACACATGCGGGTCCGGGGCGTAAGGGGACTGGGGCGGCTGGGAGTACAGCGGCTGCTGCGGCTGATGGGTCCCAGGGGGCGGCGGGGGATGCGCGGCACGGTCGTAGAGAGCCTCCGCGACCGGGTCCTGGGCATGGAGGTCCTGCGCCCGGTAGGGGTCCTGGTCGTAGGCGTCCTGGAGGTACATGTCCGCGGGAGCCTGTGGCGGCACCTGGCCATGCTCGGGCGGCGGCCCCTCGGGGCGACCCGAGTTGTCCGCGCCCTGACCGCGATCACCGTCGTACGGCGCGTTCATGGTTACCCCACCTCATCGTCCCGGGCCCACCGGCCACGACATCCTCAACGGTCCACTCTCTCACCCGTGCCGGACGGGTCGGCGTTTTGCGCTGCGGTGTCCGCCGTCAGGTCACTCGGCTGCTCCGGGTCCTCTGCCCCGGGCCCGGAGTCGGCCTCCTCCGTGAGACGGTCCTCGGGACCTTCCGGGTTCTCCGGACCGTCCGCGGCTTCGCCCGTCTCGTCGTCGGGGCCGTTCTCCTCGGCCTCACGGGCGGCCGCGCGCTTGCGCTGGGTGTACATCCGGAATCCTGCCAGCACCAGCAGCAGGACACCGCCGCCGATGACCAGCATCACGGTGGCCGTGAACTCGGTGACCTTCACGTCGAACCTGACGGCCTGGCCGTACGGTTGGCCGTCCTCCGTGTACAGCTGGGCGATCACCGAGGCCTTGCCGTTGGCGTTGGCCGTCGTGGTGAACTTCACCGTCTGGCTGTGCCCGCCGGAGACCTCGACCGCCTGCTCGTCGTAGGAGGAGCCACCGATCTCGAGCCGGTTGGGGCTCAGCGAGGTCAGCCGCAGCCTCAGGTGTTGCACTCCCTGCACCAGGTTGTTCTGCACCGTCACGGGGATCGTGGCGCTGCGGCCGGAGAGCTTGGTCTCCGACTTGTCGATCAGGCTGATCTGGGAGATCAGTTCGTCGAGATACGTCTCGACGTCGCTGCGGAAGCTGCTCGCCTCGGTGGCGTTGCCCCGCCACGACGTGGACATTCCGCGGTTCATGGCCAGCCCGAAGGGGGTCACCACACGGGACTGGTCGAAGAGGATCACCTTGAAGTTGTCGAGCTTGTTCTGTGTGCTCGCGATCTGCTGGAAGGCCCACTTCGGCAGCTCCTGCTTGCGCAGCGAGGCGGGGTAGGCGGACGCGGCGGGCACCTTGGTGGTGGCTCCGGGGTCGGGCTTGGCCGCGGCCGCCGCCGAGAGCTTCTGGGTCTGTGACCAGTTCCCGCCCTGCAGCGCGGTGATCGCTTCGGCCATGGCATCGGCCTGGCTCGCCGTGGGCATGCGCTGCGGGGCGACGACGATGCTGCGCTGCTTGTGCGTCTGGAGATCGAGAGCGAGGCTCTGGGCGAGGAACCGCTGGACGGCGAGGGTGGCGGAGGAGGCCTTCGTCAGATCGCCCTGAAAGGCCGTCGACAGCCGTGCGTCGGCGACGACCGCCGTGGTGCCGCCCCCGATGGGACGGGCCGCGGAAGGCGTGTACGACAGGCCGGCGGTCTCCTGGAGGCTGTCGCTGCGGGCGATCACCTTGTCGGCTCCGGCGGAGGTGGCGACCTTGACGATCGACCGGTCCACCGCGCCGTTCACGGGCCAGGCGAAGTCGGTGCTCGGCGTCACGTGGAGCACGGTGCGCACCGTGGTCGCCGCGACGTCGGTGGCCTCGTCGAGGTGGCTGAGCGAGCCGGTGACGCTCGTGCCGTTGTGGGCCAGGGAGGCGAGGTCGGGATCGGCGAACGGAAGCGCCACGACCTCCTTGTCCTCCACCGCCTTCTGCAGCCTGGCCAGCCACTGCTTGGCGAGTGCCTGGTGGGTGCCCGGGGTGGTGGTGTCGCCCTCGCCCTGGATCCGGTAGCTGTGGGTCATCGCGTCGACGGACGCCAGCAGGTCCGGGTCGATCACCCAGGTGACGTCCAGGTTCTCGCCCAGCGACAGCATCTGGTCCAGTCGGCCGCCCGCCGAGATCTCCTTGGCGAGGTCGTCGTCGAGGAAGACGGGCGTCTGCTGGGCGTTCGAGCCGGTCTCCGCCGTCATGTGCACGGAGGAGATCAGCGGCCACAGGAACGTTGTCTTCGTCTTCGTGTCCGCCTCGTCGGACTGCCACGGCAGGAAGGTTCGCTGGATGCCCAGCTGCTGATCCCACGACTGTGCGGCGGTCCTGCCCGACAGGGAGACGGCGAGCTGGTAGACCCCGGCGTCACCGAGGTCCAGCTCGTCGACCGGCACGGAGAGGGAGAAGGGCTCGGCGACCCCGGGGGTCAGTTTCGCGAACTTCGCCTCGTACTTGCCGTCGACCTCGGATCCGGTGGCGCCCTGGAGGGAGTCCTTGCCGTCGCTGACGGTGTCGATCGACGAGCGGGTGTTCAGCTCGGGACCCACCTGCAGCCCGACGTGGGCGGCGGTGACAGCCTGCTTGCCGTTGTTGGTCACTGTCCCCGAGACGGTGAGAGTGTCACCGTCCGTAGGCGCGCTGGGGCTGAGGGTGTCGATCGCGACGGAAACGGACCCGGAGGCGTCGGCGGCCTCAGCGGGTGCCGCGGCGGGAAGCTGGCACAGGCCGGCCAGTAGGGGGACCCCTGCGAGCAGGGCTCCGGTGCGCCGCAGCCAGCGGCGGGCAGGTGAGGGACTCGTCCCCTGGAAGTCTGCCGCCTCGGCCACGCGCTCGCCCGTCCCTCGTCGTCGTCAGTGGTCGTCGGAATGTGCGTCCACGCATGGTAACGATGCGCGCTGAGGGGAAGTGCCGCGGACCGGTCCACAAGATCGGGGGACGCCCCCGCGCTGTCCTGAATGTGCACGTATAAAGGGGAGCGTGCCCGTGAGCCTTCGGAGCAGACCTTGTGCAGGTCCCGATGGCGAGTCTGTGCACGTTCAATGGAGGCGCCCGCGGACGCCCGGGCCACGTACCCTCTTCTGTTGTGCCGAACGCCAACGAAGACAACCTCAGTGCCCCGTATCAGGTGCAGGACCGCGCGGTGAACGAACTGCTTGAGGTCACGCCTGTCGCCGACGATCTCGCCCGCCGCTTCCAGCAGGCCGGGTTCTCACTCGCCCTCGTCGGCGGTTCGGTCCGGGACGCACTGCTCGGGCGGCTCGGCAACGACCTGGACTTCACGACCGACGCCCGTCCTCAGGACGTGTTGAAGATCGTCCGGCCGTGGGCGGACGCCGTCTGGGAGGTCGGGATCGCCTTCGGCACCGTGGGGGCGCAGAAGGACGGCTACCTCATCGAGGTGACCACCTACCGGTCCGAGGCGTACGACCGCACCTCACGCAAGCCCGAGGTGTCGTACGGCGACTCCATCGAGGAGGACCTCGTCCGGCGTGACTTCACCGTGAACGCGATGGCCGTCGCGCTCCCGGAGAAGAAGTTCATCGACCCGCACGGCGGCCTCGACGACCTCGCGGCGCGTGTGCTGCGGACGCCGGGTACTCCGGAGGCGTCCTTCTCGGACGATCCGCTGCGGATGATGCGGGCCGCACGGTTCGCGGCGCAGCTCGACTTCGAGGTGGCGCCCGAGGTGGTCACCGCGATGACGGAGATGTCCGGGCGCCTGGAGATCGTCTCCGCGGAGCGGGTGAGGGACGAGCTGAACAAGCTCGTGCTGTCCGCCCATCCGCGCAAGGGACTGACACTGCTGGTCGACACGGGCCTCGCCGAGCATGTCCTGCCGGAGCTGCCGGCCCTGCGGCTGGAGAGTGATGAGCACCACCGGCACAAGGACGTCTACGAACACACGCTGATCGTCCTGGAGCAGGCCATCGCGCTGGAGAAGGAAGGGCCCGACCTCACCCTCCGCCTGTCCGCGCTGCTCCACGACATCGGCAAGCCGCGCACCCGCCGTTTCGAGAAGGACGGCCGGGTCTCGTTCCACCACCATGAAGTGGTCGGAGCCAAAATGACCAAGAAGCGGATGACGGCACTCAAGTACTCCAACGACCTGGTGAAGGACGTCTCGCGGCTCGTCGAGCTTCATCTGCGTTTCCACGGATACGGCGACGGGGAGTGGACGGACTCGGCGGTTCGCCGCTATGTGCGGGACGCGGGCCCTTTGCTCGACCGGCTCCACAAGCTGACCCGTTCGGACTGCACGACGAGGAACAAGCGCAAGGCGGCCACCCTGTCGCGTGCCTACGACGGTCTGGAGGAGCGGATCTCCCAGCTTCAGGAGCAGGAGGAGCTGGACTCGATCAGGCCCGACCTCGACGGCAACCAGATCATGGAGATCCTCGGCGTGGGACCCGGTCCTGCCGTGGGTCGCGCGTACAAGCACATGTTGGAGCTCCGTCTGGAGAACGGGCCGATGGGGCACGACGAAGCAGTGGCCGCCCTCAAGGAGTGGTGGGCCGCGCAGGGCTGAGGCCGTGAAACGGGGTCATGTTTCACGTGAAACATGACCCCAAGCGCTGGGGGGGCGGTGTTTCACGTGAAACATCGCCCCTTCATCGCTCTGTCGCCATCTGCCGTTCCTTCGTCATCGCCACGGCGATCACTGCGTAGAGCACGGCGACACCGATCACCAGGGGCGCCGAGCGTCCGTCCGGCGGCAGGACCAGGGCGGCCACGGCTGCGGCTCCCACGAAAGCGATGTTGAACAGGACGTCGTAGACGGAGAAGATCCGGCCCCGGAACCCGTCGTCGACGGACGACTGCACGATCGTGTCCGTGGCGATCTTCGCGCCCTGGGTGATGAGGCCCAGGACGAACGCCGCGACGAGCATGGGGACGGTGGCGAAGGGGAGCCCGAGGGTGGGTTCCAGTGCTGCGGCGGTTGCCGCGCACACGACGATCCAGCGCTGCGGGCCGAGTTTCCCCGCCGCCCAAGGAGTGATGACCGCGGCGACGAAGAAGCCGGCACCGGAGATTCCCAACGCCAGTCCCAGCAGGGCGAGTCCGTCGTCCGGATCCGACGTCAGGGCGTACCGGCAGAGCATCAGCACCGTGACGAGCAGAGCCCCGTAACAGAACCGCATGACCGACATCGCCCCGAGCGCCCGGGCCGCCGACCGACGTGGGGGTGCGGCAAGGTGCCGTACACCGGCGGCCAGGTCGCGGGCCGTTCCGGCGAGGGCAGCGTCCAGGCGGGGCCGGATCAACTCACGGTCGGGGCCCAGCAGGTCCGGTGGGATACGCAGTGCGGCGAGGGCACCGCACAGGTACAGCCCCGCTCCCAGCAGCACAACGGCTGCGTCGGAGTCGGCGACCAGTAGCCGTACGACGAAAGCCAGGCCACCGCCCACGGTCGCGGCGAGCGTTCCGGCGGTCGGGGAGAGCGAGTTGGCGATCACCAGCCGTTCCTCGTCCACGACGCGGGGCAGTGCGGCCGAGAGGCCGGACAGGACGAAGCGGTTGACGGCGGTGACGCACAGGGCGGAGACGTAGAAGAGCCAGTCCGGGACGTGGCTCAGCATCAGGACGGCTGTCCCCGCTGCCAGCAGGGCGCGCACGAGGTTGCCGTAGAGGAAGACCTGGCGGCGCCGCCAGCGGTCCAGGAGGACGCCGGCGAACGGGCCGACCAAGGAGTAAGGGAGCAGCAGGACCGCCATCGCCGAGGCGATCGCGGTGGCTGAGGTCTGCTTCTCTGGGGAGAACACGACGTAGGCGGCGAGTGCGATCTGGAAGACGCCGTCCGCGCCCTGGGAGAGCAGACGTACCGAGAGCAGACGCCGGAAGTCCCGGAAGCGGAGAAGGACACGCAGATCGCGGACGACGGACATGGGGCACAGCCTCACACACGGCGAGGGTCCTCGGGCTGTACAGCCCGAGGACCCTCCGCAGCCCTGGCAGGAGCGTTTTCGGTGAGCCTTAGCGCTCGACCTCACCCTTGATGAACTTCTCGACGTTCTCGCGGGCCTCGTCGTCGAAGTACTGGACCGGCGGGGACTTCATGAAGTAGCTGGAGGCCGACAGGATCGGGCCACCGATGCCGCGGTCCTTGGCGATCTTCGCGGCGCGCAGGGCGTCGATGATGACACCGGCGGAGTTCGGGGAGTCCCAGACCTCGAGCTTGTACTCCAGGTTCAGCGGGACGTCACCGAAGGCGCGGCCCTCAAGACGGACGTACGCCCACTTGCGGTCGTCGAGCCAGGCCACGTAGTCCGACGGGCCGATGTGGACGTTCTTCGCTCCCATGTCCCGGTCGGGGATCTGGGAGGTCACGGCCTGCGTCTTGGAGATCTTCTTGGACTCCAGGCGCTCGCGCTCGAGCATGTTCTTGAAGTCCATGTTGCCGCCGACGTTCAGCTGCATCGTGCGGTCCAGGATCACGCCGCGGTCCTCGAACAGCTTCGCCATGACGCGGTGCGTGATGGTGGCGCCGACCTGGGACTTGATGTCGTCACCGATGATCGGGACGCCCGCCTCGGTGAACTTGTCCGCCCACTCCTTGGTGCCGGCGATGAAGACCGGAAGGGCGTTGACGAACGCGACCTTGGCGTCGATGGCGCACTGGGCGTAGAACTTCGCCGCGTCCTCGGAACCGACGGGCAGGTAGCAGACGAGGACGTCGACCTGCTTGTCCTTGAGGATCTGGACGACGTCTACCGGGGCCTCGGCGGACTCCTCGATCGTCTCGCGGTAGTACTTGCCGAGACCGTCGAGGGTGTGGCCGCGCTGGACGGTGACACCGGTGTTGGGCACGTCGCAGATCTTGATGGTGTTGTTCTCGGACGCTCCGATGGCGTCCGACAGGTCGAGGCCGACCTTCTTGGCGTCCACGTCGAACGCGGCGACGAACTCGACGTCACGCACGTGGTACTCGCCGAACTGGACATGCATCAGTCCGGGGACCCTGGCCGCCGGATCGGCGTCCTTGTAGTACTCGACGCCCTGAACCAGCGACGCGGCGCAGTTGCCCACGCCGACGACGGCTACGCGAACCGAACCCATTCCGGTTGCTCCCTGTGTGTACGAGTGAGGCCCTGGCAGGGACCTCACGTGGCGGTGTCGCCGGGCGTATCCGGCCCGGGGGTGTCCCCGGGCCGGGGCAGGACGCCCGGCGCTCCCTCTGTGGTGTCGCGAGTGGGTTCTCCACGGCCGGGACCCTTCAGGTCCCGGCCGGCCCGCTCGCTCTCGATGAGCTCGTTCAGCCAGCGCACTTCGCGCTCCACGGACTCCATCCCGTGGCGCTGGAGCTCAAGCGTGTAGTCGTCGAGGCGCTCCCGGGTGCGTGCCAGCGAGGCACTCATCTTCTCCAGGCGCTCCTCCAGTCGGCTGCGGCGGCCTTCGAGGACTCGCATGCGGACGTCGCGCGAGGTCTGCCCGAAGAAGGCGAAACGAGCAGCGAAGTGCTCGTCCTCGTACGCGTCGGGACCCGTCTGCGAGAGCAGTTCCTCGAAGTGCTCCTTACCTTCCGCCGTCAACCGATAGACGATCTTGGCGCGACGCCCTGCGAGTGGTGCGGCGAGGGCGTCCTCGGTGGTGTGCCCCGGTTCCTCGATCAACCAGCCGTTGGCGACCAGCGTCTTGAGGCAGGGGTAGAGCGTGCCGTAACTGAACGCGCGGAACACACCCAGTGACGTGTTGAGACGTTTACGCAGCTCATAGCCGTGCATCGGGGACTCGCGGAGCAGGCCGAGTACGGCGAATTCGAGGATCCCGGCACGCCGGCTCATCGTCGCCTCCTCTTGACTGTCTCGCACCGATGTATCGACTCGATACATCAAGACGATAGAACGCCCTTCCGGAAGCGACAAGTGGGGGGACGGTGAACGGGATCACATCAACGATTCATGTGAACCAAGTTGCCTGTTTTGGGGTGAACTTCGGGGCTCGGCGGGTTTTGACGGTGCGTAGTCTGTGCGGCATGCACACCACCGGGAACCGAGTGACGCCTGGGGGGCGTCGCTGTCCCGGTGCGGTACGGATGAATGCGGAACCGACCACATCCGTACTTCGGGGGGACCGGAAACCAGCCGCCGTTTCCAGGCGCGCAAAGGTGCGCCTGCCCGAGGAGTAGTCGTTCGATGAGCGAGCACCGTCGCAAACCGCCGCAGCCGCAGGGAGGCGGACGTGCCGCGGCCCGACGCGGCCAGTCCGGCTCGTCCTCCGGCCGCCGCGCGGCACCGCGAGGCGCCACCGGGTCTCTTGCCGACTCCTATGGGACGAGTTCCCAGGAGTCGGGTTCGTACGGCCCGGGAGGCGAGGAACGTTCGTACGGCAGCCGCGCCGAGGCCCGCCGTGCGTCCCAGAGAAGCACAGGCGGCGGTGGTCGCCGCAGAGGGGCGGAGCCGGGCCGCGGGAGCCGGCGCGGGGCGCCGACCGGTCGCGGGCGCGCGTCCGAGGCCGGCAAGAAGCGGTTCATCGACTATCCGCGCGCGGGCAGGTACGGCGTGGCGCGCTGGGTACCGTCCTGGAGGCTGGCGGCAGGGCTGTTCATCGGGTTCATCGGCAGTCTGGTCGCGGTCGCCGGCATCGGATACGCGGTCGTGGCCGTGCCTGACCCGGCACAGACCGCGACGGCGCAGAATAATGTCTTCTACTGGTCCGACGGCAGCCAGATGGTCGCGACCGGCGGTGAGACCAACCGACAGATCGTCAAGCTCGCCCAAATCCCGAAGGCGATGCAGCACGCCGTCGTCTCCCAGGAAAACAAGACCTTCTACACGGACAACGGCATCGACCCCAAGGGCATCGCCCGCGCCGTATTCAACATGGCCAGAGGTGCCAACACGCAGGGTGGCTCCACCATCACCCAGCAGTACGTGAAGAACGCGCGCCTGGACGACCAGTCGCAGACGGTCTCGCGAAAGTTCAAGGAGATCTTCATCTCGATCAAAGTCGGGACCACCGTCTCCAAGGACGACATCATGGCCGGCTACCTGAACTCCGCCTACTACGGACGCAACGCCTACGGCATCCAAGCCGCGGCACGGGCGTATTTCGACAAGGACGCTGAGGACCTGAACCCGGGTGAGTGCGCCTTCCTGGCGGCGATGCTCAAGGGCGCCACTTACTACGATCCGGCGGGCGCGATCTCCATCGACCCGACCGCCACCCCGGACGCCAACAAGCGGCGGGCTACGCGTCAGATGCAGGACACGCTCGACAAGATGCTCGAGTACAACTACCTGAGTCCCACGGACCGCGCCCGGTACACAACGCTTCCCCCGGTGAAGAACCCGCGGTCGAACACCAGGCTCAGCGGTCAGACCGGTTACCTCGTCGACCTGGCCAAGGCCTATCTGATCAACAACACGAAGATCACCGCGAACGACCTTCAGCAGGGCGGCTACTCGATCTACACGACCTTCGACAAGAAGAAGGTTCAGGAGCTTCAGCAGGCCGTCGACAAGGTTCGCAAGGCCAACATCAAGCCTGACAAACGCCCGGACACGGACACCCACGTTCAGTTCGGCGGGGCTTCCGTGGACCCGGCCACCGGCGCGATCCGCGCGTGCTACGGCGGCGAGGACGCGACCAAGCACTTCACCAACAACTGCGACTCGACTGGTGCCCAGGTCGGTTCGACGTTCAAGACCTTCGTGCTCGCGGCAGCGATGAAGTGGGGCGTGCGCGACCCTGATCTGGGCGAGAGCCAGGCTCAGGACGAGCGCACCGTCGCCTCGCCGAAGAGCCTGTACAGCGGCAAGAACGACCTCAAGATCAAGAACTACGACGGCTCGATCTGGAAGAACGAGAAGGGCAAGGAGTGGAACCAGGAGAACGACGGCAAGCAGTCCTACGGCTCTCCGCCCCAGTACCAGATCGACCTTCGTGAGGCGATGCGGGAGTCGGTGAACTCTGCCTTCGTCCAGCTCGGTATGGACGTCGGCCTGGACAAGGTGAAGGAGGCGGCCCTGGATGCCGGGCTGCTGGAGAACAGCCTGACGGGCACCAACTACCCGTCCTTCTCCATCGGCATCTCCGACCCGAGCGCGATCCGCATGGCCGGTGCCTACGCCACCTTCGCCGCCAGCGGCAATCAGAACACCCCGTATTCCGTGGAGAAGGTCACCAGCGAGAAGGGCGTGGATTTCGTCCACAAGAAAAAGACGAAAGAAGCTTTCACGCCGAACGTCGCCAACAATGTGACCGACGTTCTGAAGACTGTGGTGGAGAAAGGTACGGGTACCAACGCCCGGCTGCCAGGTCGTGATGTGGCGGGCAAGACCGGTACCACGGACGGCAACAAGTCCGCGTGGTTCGTGGGGTATACCCCGCAATTGTCCACTGCAATCACGATGTTCCGTTACGACGATGACGAGAGCAATAAGAGCCGTACCTTCCTGGAAATGTACGGAACGGGTGGCCAGGAGAAGATCCATGGTGCGTCGTTCCCCTCCGAGATCTGGCACGACTACATGGAGGAGGCGCTGAAGGGCCAGAAGTCGATGGACTTCCCGGCGCCGGAACCGATCGGTGAGGTCGTCAACGATGTGCCGAGCCCGACGCCCACGCCGACACCCACACAGAGCGAGTCGGCCAGTCCAACGCCCACCCCGACCCCCAGCGAGTCCTTCCCGTCTCCGACGCCCACGGCGAGTGAGACCTGTCGGTTCGAGTGGCAGTGCACCGACGCGGGCGGTACGAACAACGGTGGCACCGACGGAGGCGTGAGCCCGACACCTACGGCCACATCAACGGATACGAACGGTGGCAACACCAACGGGAACGGTAATGGGGGCCTATTCGGCGGTTCGCCCGGATAGCACCTTTTCCTGATCTCCTGTCATGAGGCGCATTTCAGTCCTTCGGGGCGAGATGCGCCTCATGTGTCTTCCGCGGCACCGGCCGACCGGGAAAATGCTTTGAGCTTCCTGCGCGGGCGATGTTAAGTTGGCCACGAAGTTCTCGCGGAAGATGGAGTGGTATGAATCGCTCGTTCAGGAAAATTGGTGGAACCGCATTGGCGGGGTCTGTGCTGCTGACGGGCTTTGGCCTTGTCTCGGCGACCCCGGCTGCGGCCGCTGATACGTGTAGCGCCTATCAGAGCAAGGAGTTCGACACTCCTGGCGTCGACGTCGATGTCAAGATCAGGCTGTGCGTCCGGAAGAGCGGAGGCGTGCATTTGGCCTACGCCGAGGGTACCTGGGGCGACGGGGGCGGCCCTGTAGCCAATTTCGAGCAGTTCGACATCCACGTTCGGGTCGAGCGCAGCGACGTCGTCAAGAACCAAAGCACGTGCAGCCTGTCGGGTGACCTCAACCTGTACGGCTCGGGTTCCTTCGACGAGCGCGGGACCTCGCGCAGCGGCAGTCTCCACTGCGGGTTCATGACTTCCACGACGGCCTCCGGCACTGGTGGTTGGAGCGCGGACGGCAGCGTCACCTACAACATCAACAACGATGGTGAAGGCGCACACACCTGGGACCTCACCGGATCGCCGACCATCGGCTGACCGCTGTTTCCCCTTGCCGCGAGGGCTGCCGTACCCGGAGAGGATGCGGCGGCCCTCGTCGTGCGCCCAGCCTTGTACGGCAAGATGTGCGGCATGCCCAGTGCTGAATCGACGCCAACGAGCGTGCACGAGTCGGAGCCAGTGCGTCCGACCAAGGACGACGAGGTCTCCAGGAACGGCAGCGAGTTCATCGGCGGTCCTCTCGGGCGGCGCGCCCTTCTGGGGACCTCCTGGTGGACGCCCGTCCGGGTCATCGCGCTCGTGGCCATCGGCGTGTTCGCGCTCGGCCTGGTCCAGAAGGCGCCCTGCTACAACGGCGGCTGGTTCTTCGGCGCCAGCACCCAGTACACCCACGCGTGCTACTCGGACATCCCGCACCTCTACCAGGGGCGTGGCTTCGCCGACGGACTCGTCCCGTACTTCGACAAGCTCCCCGGTGACATGCAGTACCTCGAATACCCGGTGCTGACCGGTGTGTTCATGGAGGTCGCCGCCTGGCTCACACCCGGAAGCGGCAGCATCCAGCACCAGGAGCAGTGGTACTGGATGGTCAACGCCGGGATGCTGATGGTCTGCGCGGCCGTCATCGTCGTCTGCGTGAGCCGTACCCACGCCCGCCGCCCCTGGGACGGTCTGCTGGTCGCCCTGGCGCCCGCCTTCGCGTTGACCGCCACCATCAACTGGGACCTGCTGGCGGTCGCTCTGACGGCCTCCGCGATGCTGATGTGGGCGCGGGGCCGTTCGCTCGCCTTCGGTGTCCTCCTGGGGCTCGCCACCGCCGCGAAGCTCTACCCGGTCTTCCTGCTCGGCCCGCTGTTCGTGCTGTGCTGGCGGGCGGGCAAGTGGCGGGACTTCGGCAAGGCGCTGGGCGGGGCGGCCGTCTCCTGGCTCGTGGTGAACCTGCCGGTGATGTTCTTCGCCTTCGACGGCTGGTCGAAGTTCTACACGTTCAGCCAGGAGAGGGGCGTGGACTTCGGTTCCTTCTGGCTGATCCTGGCGCAGAACTCCAGCGACCCGTGGAGCACCGACACCGTGAACACCTTCGCCACGCTGCTGGTGCTGCTGTGCTGCGCGGGTATCGCGGCGCTGGCCCTGGCCGCCCCGCGTCGGCCGCGCTTCGCCCAGCTGGCGTTCCTGATCGTCGCCGCGTTCATCCTCACCAACAAGGTCTACTCGCCGCAGTACGTCCTGTGGATGGTGCCGCTGGCCGTGCTGGCCCGGCCGAAGTGGCGGGACTTCCTCATCTGGCAGGCGTGCGAGGTGGCATACTTCCTGGGGATCTGGATGTACCTCGCGTACACGACCAGCGGCAACGCCCACAAGGGTCTGCCGACCGATGGCTATCACTGGGCCATCGGACTGCATCTGCTGGGCACGGCCTACCTGTGCGCGATGGTCGTGCGCGACATCCTCATGCCGGAACGGGACGTGGTGCGCCGGGCCGGCGACGACGATCCCTCGGGCGGTGTGCTCGACGGAGCCGAGGACGTCTTCGTACTGGGCCCAGCCGCCCGTCCGCCACGGCACGCGGCCCACTTCGAGGGACCACAGGTCGAGTGGGGCGGCGCCCCCGAGCCCACTGACCGTTCGCTCTGAGCGAACAACTTCTGGACGACGTACGCCGGTTGAGCCATACGTGTGAAAGGCCGTACACGGACCTCCCGTGTACGGCCTTTTCCGTCCGTGGTGCTGAAAGGGCTCAGCGGTCGACGATCCGGTCGAACTGGGTGGTGGTGTGCCGCAGATGGGCCACCAGCTCCTCGCCGACCTTCGGCTCCGCGGCGTCCGACGGCACGAACAGGATGGAGACCTGCATGTGCGGCGGCTCGGCGAACCAACGCTGCTTGCCGTCCCAGACGAACGGAGAAAGGTTCCGGTTGACCGTGGCCAGGCCGGCCCGAGCCACCCCCTTGGCGCGCGGCATGACGCCGTGCAGGGCCTTCGGGGCCTCCAGACCCACCCCGTGCGACGTACCGCCCGCCACGACGACCAGGAAGCCGTCGGAGGCCGCCTTCTGCTGCCGGTAGCCGAAGCGGTCCCCCTTGGAGACGCGGGTGACGTCCAGGACGGCGCCGCGGTACTCCGTGGAGTCGTGGTCCCCGAGCCACAGCCGGGTTCCGATGCGGGCCCGGAAGCGGGTCTGCGGGAACTGCTGCTGCAGCCGGGCGAGGTCCTCGGCCTTGAGGTGGCTGACGAACATGGTGTGCAGCGGCAGCCGGGCGGCGCGCAGCCGGTCCATCCAGCCGATGACCTCCTCGACGGCGTCCGAGCCGTCGGTGCGGTCCAGCGGCAGGTGGATCGCGAATCCTTCGAGGCGGACGTTCTCTATGGCGGCGTGCAACTGCGGCAGTTCCTGCTCACTGATGCCGTGCCGCTTCATCGAGGACATCACCTCGATGACCACGCGGGCGCCCACCAGGCCGTAGACCCCGTCGATGGACGACACCGAGCGGATCACCCGGTCGGGCAGCGGCACGGGTTCCTCGCCCCGCCGGTACGGCGTCAGCACCAACAGGTCACCGCCGAACCAGTCCTTGATCCGAGCGGCCTCGTAGGTCGTGCCGACGGCGAGGACGTCCGAGCCCAGCCGGGTGGCCTCCTCCGCCAGCCGCTCGTGCCCGAAGCCGTAGCCGTTGCCCTTGCAGACCGGGACGAGTCCCGGGAACTGCTCCTGCACGTGCTTGTGGTGCGCCCGCCAGCGCGCGGTGTCGACGTAGAGCGTGAGCGCCATGGCCGGACCCGGAACCTTTCTAGTGGCTGCGGTGTATCAGAGGTATGCGAGCTATTGAAGCGAAGAGCGCGACGTCAGCGGCGCGACATGTAGATGTCGAGGGCCTTGTGGAGCAGCTTGTTGAGCGGGAAGTCCCACTCACCGAGGTACTCGGCGGCCTGGCCGCCCGTGCCCACCTTGAACTGGATCAGACCGAAGAGGTGGTCGGTCTCGTCCAGCGAGTCGGAGATGCCCCGCAGGTCGTAGACGGTCGCACCGAGCGCGTAGGCGTCACGCAGCATCCGCCACTGCATCGCGTTCGAGGGCCGGACCTCACGGCCGATGTTGTCGGAGGCGCCGTAGGAGTACCAGACGTGGCCGCCGACGATCAGCATCGTCGCCGCCGACAGGTTCACGCCCTCGTGCCGGGCGAAGTACAGCCGCATCCGGTTGGGGTCCTCGGTGTTGAGGGCCGTCCACATGCGCTGGAAGTACGACAGCGGGCGGGGCCGGAAGTGGTCGCGCACCGCCGTGATCTCGTACAGCCGCTGCCATTCCTCGAGGTCCTGGTAGCCGCCCTGGACGACCTCGACGCCGGCCTTCTCGGCCTTCTTGATGTTGCGGCGCCACAGCTGGTTGAAGTTCTTGTGCACCTCTTCCAGCGAGCGGTTCGCGAGCGGCACCTGGTAGACGTAGCGGGGCTGCACATCACCGAAGCCGGCTCCCCCGTCCTCGCCCTGCTGCCAGCCCATGCGGCGCAGCTTGTCGGCGACCTCGAAGGCGCGCGGTTCGATGAAGTCGGCCTCGATGTCGCGCAGGCGCTTCACGTCCGGGTTCTGGATGCCGGCCTTGATGGAGGTGGCCTCCCAGCGCCGGATGATCACCGGCGGGCCCATCTTCACGGAGAAGGCGCCCTGGTGCTTGAGGTGCGCGAGCATCGGTTCCAGCCACTCGGTCAGATTCGGCGTGAACCAGTTGATGACCGGGCCCTCGGGCAGATAGGCGAGATAGCGCTTGATCTTGGGCAGCTGACGGTAGAGGACGAGACCCGCGCCGACCAGTTCGCCGGTGCGTTCGTCGAACCAGCCGAGGCTCTCGGAGCGCCACTCCGCCTTGACGTCTGCCCAGGCCGGAACCTGCATGTGGCTAGCCGACGGCAGGCTCTGGATGTACGCCAGATGCTGCTCGCGACTGATCGTCCTCAGGGTCAGGCTCATTTCGGGGCGCTCCTCGGGCTGGTGTGTCCCCATGGGTACAGGGGCTCCGGCTCTCGCGCCGAAGCCTACTGCGCCTTGAGAGCGCCCCGACTGGGCGTACGGAACCTGCGCCCCGGCTCATGGGCCGCTGAGGCGTTCCGTGGTGCTTTGGGTGATGTTGAGAAGACGGGTGCCCGTGGCGTCAGCTGATGACTCCGCCGAAGAGGCCGCCGTGCGCCATGCCGAGGAAGAAGCCGATCGCCGAGGCACCGAGACCGAGGATCAGTCCGAAGCGCTCCCGGGTCGTCTCCGAGATCCACTGGCCGTACGCACCGGCGAGGATGCCCACCAGACCGGCCCAGGAGCTGAGCAGGTGCAGGTTGTCGAACATCGCCGTGACGAAGGCCGTGACACCCAGCACCAGGGTCACCGCGAGCAGCGTGTCCTGGAGGGGGTGGGGCTTTCCGTCCGTGGCGAAAAGGCCTCCGGCGGTGTTGGGTCGCATTGCCTGTGCCATAGGGCACCTCCTGCGGAAGACGGCGCACCGTAGCGCCATACACACCCGATGTGTACAGAGTGACCGTCCTCCGGGCCGGATTTCAACCGGAAGCCGGTGTGCGGGTAGTCTGTACCGTCTGCACGGTGTCTGCCCATGTCACGACCGGGACTACCGCAAGGAAGCCCCGATTGTCAGTGGCGGCCGATACCGTTGCGTACGCATCACAACCCTCCTGCCACGGAACGACCGTGGCCGTTGAGTCCAAAGGAGGTGGGTTCCACATGCGTCACTACGAGGTGATGGTCATCCTCGACCCCGATCTGGAGGAGCGCGCTGTCGCCCCCCTGATCGAGAACTTCCTCTCCGTCGTCCGTGAGGGCAACGGAAAGGTCGAGAAGGTCGACACCTGGGGCCGTCGTCGGCTCTCGTACGAGATCAAGAAGAAGCCCGAGGGCATCTACTCGGTCATCGACCTGCAGGCCGAGCCTGCGGTCGTCAAGGAGCTCGACCGCCAGCTGAACCTGAACGAGTCGGTCCTCCGGACCAAGGTCCTCCGCCCCGAGACCCACTGAGCTTCCGCTCAGCTGATCCCGGGATTCGAGTAGCAGCAACCAAGCAGCCAGAGCAGCAAACCCGCCGAGAGGTTCCCCATGGCAGGCGAGACCGTCATCACGGTCGTCGGCAATCTTGTCGATGACCCCGAGCTGCGCTTCACCCCTTCCGGTGCGGCGGTCGCGAAGTTCCGTGTCGCGTCCACCCCCCGCACCTTCGACCGTCAGACCAACGAGTGGAAGGACGGCGAGAGCCTGTTCCTGACCTGCTCGGTCTGGCGTCAGGCGGCGGAGAACGTCGCCGAGTCGCTCCAGCGAGGCATGCGCGTCATCGTGCAGGGCCGACTGAAGCAGCGGTCCTACGAGGACCGTGAGGGCGTCAAGCGCACGGTCTACGAGCTGGACGTCGAGGAAGTCGGCGCCAGCCTGCGCAGTGCCACGGCCAAGGTCACCAAGACGGCCGGCGGTGCCGGTCGTGGTGGCCAGGGTGGTTACAGCGGCGGTGGCGGCGGCGGCCAGGGTGGCGGCGGCTGGGGCGGTGGCCCCGGCGGCGGTCAGCAGGGCGGCGGCGCTCCGGCCGACGACCCCTGGGCGACCGGTGCTCCCGCCGGTGGCAGCCCGGCCGGCGGTGGCGGTGGCGGTGGCGGCTGGGGTGGAAACTCCGGCGGCGGCGGTGGCGGCGGCTACTCGGACGAGCCCCCCTTCTAGGCCCTGGGCCGAGGGGTGGGTCGTACCCACACTTCTTGATCACACAGGAGAAACACCATGGCGAAGCCGCCTGTGCGCAAGCCTAAGAAGAAGGTCTGCGCTTTCTGCAAGGACAAGGTCACGTACGTGGACTACAAGGACACGAACATGCTGCGGAAGTTCATTTCCGACCGCGGCAAGATCCGTGCCCGCCGCGTGACCGGCAACTGCACGCAGCACCAGCGTGACGTCGCCACGGCCGTCAAGAACAGCCGTGAGATGGCGCTGCTGCCCTACACGTCCACCGCGCGATAAGGGAAGGGTGACCGACTAATGAAGATCATCCTCACCCACGAGGTCTCCGGCCTCGGTGCCGCGGGCGACGTCGTCGACGTCAAGGACGGTTACGCTCGCAACTACCTGATCCCGCGGAACTTTGCGATCCGCTGGACCAAGGGTGGCGAGAAGGACGTCGAGCAGATCCGTCGTGCTCGCAAGATCCACGAGATCCAGACCATCGAGCAGGCCAACCAGGTGAAGGCCCAGCTCGAGGGTGTCAAGGTCCGTCTGGCCGTCCGCTCCGGCGACGCCGGTCGTCTCTTCGGTTCCGTCACCCCGGCCGACGTCGCTTCCGCGATCAAGGCTTCCGGTGGCCCCGAGGTCGACAAGCGCCGCATCGAGCTGGGCTCGCCGATCAAGACCCTGGGCGCTCACGAGACGTCCGTGCGTCTGCACCCCGAGGTTGCCGCCAAGGTCAGCATCGAGGTCGTCGCGGCCTGACCGCTGCGGTTGTCTTGAGCATTGGTGAGAGGGGCCGTACCCGTGAGGTGCGGCCCCTTTCGCATGCCGGGAGCCGTTGTGGAAGGGGTGGTGTTTCACGTGAAACGTGACGGCCCCCGATGTTTCACGTGAAACGGTCAGCGGGTCGCGCCGGTGACGATCCAGCGGCCTGAGCGGGTGCGTAGCCAGAGCGTCAGCATGCGGATCACCATCATCAGCGTCATCGCTGCCCACAGGGCGGTGAGACCGCCACCCAGTGCCGGCACGAGCAGTGCTGCCGGAGCGAAGACAGCCAGGGTGATCACCATGGCCCAGGCGAGATAGGGTCCGTCGCCCGCTCCCATCAGTACGCCGTCCAGGACGAAGACGACACCGCAGATCGGCTGGGAGAGAGCCACGATGACCAGTGCGGGCAGCGCGGTGTCCTTGACCGTGGGGTCGCTGGTGAACAGGGGAAGGAACAACGGTCGGGAGAGTACGACCAATACGCCGAGAGCGACTCCGACCGCGATGCCCCACTCCACCATCCGACGGCAAGCCTGGCGGGCGCCTTGAGCGTCGCCGGCGCCCAGATAGCGCCCGATGATGGCCTGCCCGGCGATGGCGATGGCGTCCAGTGCGAAGGCGAGCAGGCTCCACAGGGACAGGACGATCTGGTGTGCGGCGATGTCGGCGTCACCGAGGCGAGCTGCCACGGCTGTCGCGATCATCAGGATCGCCCTCAGGGAGAGCGTGCGGACCAGCAGAGGAACACCGGCTTGTGCGGAGGCCCTGATCCCAGCGGCGTCGGGGCGCAGAGAGGCGCCGTGCTTGCGGGCGCCGCGGACGACGACCACGAGATAGGCGGCGGCCATGCCCCATTGGGCGATGACCGTGCCCCAGGCGGAGCCCGCGATGCCGAGGTCGGCGCCGTAGACGAGGCCTGCGTTGAGGACGGCGTTGGCTATGAAGCCGGCGATGGCGACATAGAGCGGCGTCCTGGTGTCCTGCAGCCCGCGAAGTACTCCGGTGGAGGCGAGCACCACCAGCATGGCCGGGATGCCGAGAGCCGAGATCCGCAGATAGGTGGTCGCATAGGGAGCGGCGGTGTCAGAGGCACCGAAGAGTTCCACGATCGACGGCGCGGTGGGCAGGACGGCGGCGATGACGGCGGCACCGAGCAGCAGTGCCAGCCAGATGCCGTCCATGCCCTGGCGGATGGCGGCCTGCAGATCGCCCGCTCCTACACGGCGGGCGACGGCGGCAGTGGTGGCGTAGGCGAGGAAGACGAAGACGCTGACGGCCGTCGTGAGAAGGGCCGAGGCGATGCCGAGACCGGCGAGTTGGGCGGTGCCCAGATGGCCGACGATCGCGCTGTCGGCCATCACGAAGAGGGGCTCGGCGACGAGCGCGCCGAAGGCCGGAACGGCGAGTGCGACGATCTCGCGGTCGTGTTGTCGCCGGGTGGCCTTGGGGGTCGCGGACGCCTGTGTCATGTGCACCAATCTAATCGTCCACAGGTAAGTGATGCAATGGGTGTTAGACCCTTACTGGCGTTCAGAAGGCGTGCACTGCTGTGTACAGTTCGCACTGATCTTGAGCCGACCGGAAAAGTTTTTCTTCTGCACAGCCGGTGGACGGCGAAAGCGCAGGTCAGGGGAGTTCCTTGCGGATAGGGCGGAGCTTGTTCACAGGCCTGTCCACCGGGTCGTGCACAGGTTTTGCGGAGTTCTCCACAGCATCCGGGCCGTCGTCCACATGGCCTGTGGATAACCAGATTGGCTGACGGTGCCGACGGGCCTACCGTGGTCCGGCGCCCGCTCCGTCCGTCGGCCTGGAAACCATCACAAAACCGACGCGCCAGAACCGGAGTTGGGCGTCTCATTTGTCAGTGCCGTGCCGTAGAACTGAGAAGCACGGCGAGGTCCGCTCGGCGGACGGGAGGAGGTGGCTCGGTGAGTATTTCCGAGCCCTTGGACGACCCGTGGGCCGACAGCGGTCCCAGTGATCGTCTGCCTTCCTCGCGCCGCCGCGGCGACGGGGGCCGTGGGCGCGACGAGCAGCACGACCGCGGCAGGGACTCCGACACCTGGGACGGCGGAGGCACGGCCTTCGAACGGGTTCCGCCCCAGGACCTGGACGCCGAGCAGTCCGTGCTCGGCGGCATGCTCCTGTCCAAGGACGCCATCGCGGACGTCGTCGAGGTCATCAAGGGCCACGACTTCTACAAGCCCGCCCACGAGACGATCTTCCAGGCGATCCTGGACGTCTATGCCAAGGGCGAGCCGGCCGACCCCATCACGATCGCCGCTGAGCTCACCAAGCGCGGCGAGATCAACAAGGTCGGCGGCGCATCGTATCTGCACACCCTCGTCCAGACGGTCCCGACGGCGGCGAACGCCGAGTACTACGCGGAGATCGTCCACGAGCGGGCGGTCCTGCGGCGCCTGGTCGAGGCGGGGACGCGCATCACCCAGATGGGATACGCGGCCGACGACGACGTCGACGAGATCGTCAACCGCGCCCAGGCCGAGATCTACGCGGTCACCGAGCAGCGCACCAGCGAGGACTATCTGCCGCTCGGCGACATCATGGAGGGCGCGCTCGACGAGATCGAGGCGATCGGCTCGCGCAGCGGCGAGATGACCGGCGTGCCGACCGGCTTCACCGACCTCGACTCGCTCACCAACGGCCTGCACCCGGGCCAGATGATCGTCATCGCGGCCCGTCCCGCCATGGGAAAGTCCACCCTCGCACTGGACTTCGCCCGAGCCGCCTCGATCAAGAACAACCTGGCCAGCGTCATCTTCTCCCTCGAAATGGGCCGCAACGAGATCGCGATGCGTCTCCTGTCGGCCGAGGCGCGGGTGGCCCTGCACCACATGCGTTCGGGAACCATGACGGACGAGGACTGGACCCGGCTGGCGCGCCGGATGCCCGAGGTGTCCTCCGCGCCGCTCTACATCGACGACTCCCCGAACCTGTCGATGATGGAGATCCGGGCGAAATGCCGGCGCCTGAAGCAGCGCAACGACATCAAGCTCGTGATCATCGACTATCTGCAGCTGATGCAGGCCGGTGGCTCCAAGCGGCAGGAGAGCCGTCAGCAGGAGGTCTCGGACATGTCCCGTAACCTCAAGCTCCTGGCCAAGGAGCTGGAGGTCCCGGTGATCGCGCTCTCGCAGCTCAACCGTGGTCCCGAGCAGCGCACGGACAAGAAGCCCATGGTGTCCGACCTGCGTGAGTCCGGCTCCATCGAGCAGGACGCCGACATGGTGATCCTGCTGCACCGCGAGGACGCGTACGAGAAGGAGTCACCGCGCGCCGGCGAGGCGGACATCATCGTGGGCAAGCACCGTAACGGACCGACGGCGACGATCACCGTCGCCTTCCAGGGCCACTACTCCCGCTTCGTGGACATGGCCCAGACCTGATGTCCGCGCCTCTTCGGGGCGTGGCGGTCGGCTAAAGAAGTCGACGTCCGCGTCCCGCACGGGATGGACTGGGGGCATGACGACACCTCAGGAAGAGCTGCTTCCCGGCACGCGTCGGGCGCTGCTGCACCGGATCGCCGTGGCCCAGGCGGAGGGCAGAGCACCCTCGCTGGTCGCGGCGGTCGTGCGGGACGGACGGACCGTGTGGCACGGGGCGCGTACCTCGGTGGACGGGCACGGCCCGGACGAGAACGTGCAGTACCGCATCGGCTCGATCACCAAGGCCTTCACCGCCGTCCTCGTCCTGCGACTGCGTGACGAGGGGCTGCTCGACCTCGCCGACCCGCTGGAGAAGCACGTACCCGGCACGGGAGCGGGGGAGGCCACCGTCGCCGAACTCCTGGCTCATACCGGCGGGTTGGCCGCCGAGTCCCCAGCGCCCTGGTGGGAGCGCACCTCAGGGACGCTGCGTCCCGAACTCCCCGACGTACTGGGCGAGCAGCCCCTCCTTCATCCGGCGGGACGCCTCTTCCACTACTCCAACCCCGGCTACACCCTGCTGGGAGCACTCGTCGAGAAGCTGCGCGGAGCTCCGTGGGAGGAGGTGCTCCGCAGAGAGGTACTCGCACCGCTGGGTCTCGACCGCACGAGCGGCCGTCCGGAAGCGCCGCATGCCGGTGGCTGGGCGGTCCATCCGTGGGCCGATGTGATGCTGCCCGAGCCCTCCGAGGACCTCGGCCTCATGGCTCCCGCCGGGCAACTCTGGTCCACCACAGCGGACTTGGCGCGCTTCGCGGTCTTCCTGGCGCACGGGGACGACCGGGTGCTGTGCGCGCAGACCCTACGTGAGATGCGTACGCCCGCGGCCCCGTCCGGGACGGGGGATCTCGCCGACGGTGCCACGTACGGGCTCGGGTTGCAGATCCAGCACCGGGACGGACGGCTGCTCGTGGGCCATTCCGGCTCGTTGCCGGGCTTCCTCGCGAATCTCACGATCAGTGTGACGGACGATGTCGCCGCGGTCGTGCTGGCCAACTGCACCTCTGGCCCCCTGCTGTCCGCCGCGGGGTCCGATCTCGTACGGATCGTCGCCGAGGCCGAGCCCAGGATCCCCGAGCCGTGGCGCCCGATGCGGCAAGCGGCTTCGCCCGCACTGGAGTTGGCCGGGCAGTGGTACTGGGGGACGCACGGATTCGCCCTACGTCTGACGGAGGACGGACTCGCCTCGCTGGAGCCCCTGTCGGGCGCAGGCCGTCGCTCCCGGTTCCGGGCCAACGCCGACGGCACCTGGACCGGTCTGGAGGGCTACTTCCAAGGGGAGGTCCTCAAGGCCGTACGGCGGCCTGACGGATCCGTGGACCACCTCGACCTCGGTTCGTTCGTGTTCACGCGGCAGCCGTACGAGGAGGGGGCTTCCGTACCGGGTGGAGTGGATCCGGAGGGGTGGCGTGGTATCGGCTAGGCGTTCCTGGCCTGGTTGACGAGTGGCGCCCTGTTTCACGTGAAACAGGGCGCCTTGCCGTGCGGTGAGGAGACGGCCAGGGGAGGGATCAGAGGGTCAGTTTGAAGCCCACGTGTGAGGCGGTGAATCCGAGCCGTTCGTAGAAGCGGTGGGCGTCCGTTCGTGTGTTGTCGGACGTCAGCTGTACCAACTGGCAGTTCTGACGGCGGGATTCCTCGATGGCCCACTCGATGAGCCGGGACCCGAGCCCACTGCCACGCTCGTCGGCGTGGATGCGCACCCCTTCGATGATCGATCTGGTGGCACCTCGCCGCGACAGCCCCGGAACGACGGTGAGCTGCAGCGTGCCGACCACGCGTTCCTCCCGTGTGGCGACGACCAGATGCTGGTTCGGGTCGGAGGAGAGGCGTTCCAGCGCGGCCAGATAGGGGGTCAGGTCGTCCGGGGACTCCCGTTGGGCACCCAAGGGGTCGTCGGCGAGCATGCCGACGATCGCGGATACGTCGTCCGTCGTGGCGGGCCGTATGTCGAGTTCTCCCATGTCGGCACCCTACGCAGGGCGCCCGTCCGCGGGCACCGCAGGTGTCTGGAGGGTCTCCAGGGCTCGTACGAGCTGATGTCAGGAGCGAACCGATATTGCCGTCGCTTGCAAGTATAGGGCGTCTGCAATTATTGTGGACGTGCGCAACATGCTCCTGCAATCGTCTGGGAAGGTGTCACCCCCCATGCCGCTCGCGCTTCTGGCCCTCGCGATCGGGGCCTTCGGAATCGGAACGACCGAGTTCGTGATCATGGGGCTGCTGCCCGAGGTCGCGGACGACTTCGGGGTCTCCATCCCCACCGCCGGCTTCCTGGTCACCGGCTACGCGCTCGGCGTCATGTTCGGCGCCCCGCTCATGACCGCCCTCGGCACCAAGATCTCGCGCAAGCGGATGCTGATGCTGCTGATGGGGCTGTTCATCGTCGGCAACCTGCTCTCCGCCTTCGCCCCGGCCTTCAGCGTGATGCTCATCGGCCGGGTGGTCGCCTCCCTCGCCCACGGAGCCTTCTTCGGTATCGGCTCGGTCGTCGCCGCCGACCTGGTGGCCCCGGACAAGAAGGCCGGAGCCATCGCGATGATGTTCACCGGCCTGACCGTCGCCAATGTCGTCGGCGTCCCGCTGGGCACCCTGATCGGTCAGAGTGCCGGCTGGCGTCTCACCTTCGCGATTGTCGCGGCCCTCGGAGTCGTCGGCCTGGTCGGCATCGCCCGGCTTGTCCCCGAGATGCCCAGGCCGGAGGGCGTGCGTCTCCGTCACGAACTGGCCGCTTTCAAGAACGCCCAGGTGCTGCTCGCCATGGCGATGACCGTGCTCGGCTTCGGCGGTGTCTTCGCCGCCATCACCTACATCGCGCCGATGATGACCCACGTGGCAGGCTTCGCCGACGGCTCGGTGACCTGGCTGCTGGTCCTCTTCGGCCTCGGTATGGTCGGCGGCAACCTAGTCGGCGGCAAGTACGCCGACCGGGCGCTGATGCCCATGCTGTACGTCTCCCTGGGCGCTCTGGCCGTCGTGCTCGCGCTCTTCACGTTCACCGCGCACCACAAGGTCCTGGCCGGCGTCACCATCGCTCTCATCGGTGCCCTGGGCTTCGCGACCGTGCCGCCGCTCCAGAAGAGGGTCCTCGACCAGGCGCACGCGGCCCCCACGCTCGCCTCGGCCGTCAACATCGGTGCCTTCAACCTCGGCAACGCCCTCTCGGCCTGGCTGGGCGGCCTGGTCATCTCGGCCGGATTCGGCTACACCGCTCCCAACTGGGTGGGCGCGGCCCTGGCCGCGGGAGCTCTCCTCCTGGCGTTCCTCTCGGCCGCGCTGGAGCGCCGGGACAGTGCTCCCGGCGCCGTGGTCGCAGGAGCGACACCCGCGGAACAGCGGACCACGGTGCACCACTGAAACGAGGTGCACCTGCACCGCTGAGACCGCGACGCCTGCCTCAGAGCGCCGCCACCGTCAGCGGGGCGAACCGCCGAGTCCAGTCGCCCGGCAGCTCCTGGATCCCGTACGTCATGACCGAGTTGAGGGCGACCGGCGCCAGGCCACGTGCCCTGGCCCAGGCCCGCAGCTCTTCGTGCCGTACGTCGATGTCGGTGCGCAGGGGACGGTCGGTACCGGCGGCGAGTGAGGTCATGAGGGCCTGGGCCGTCTCGGTGTCACGGGCGATCAGCGGGCCCACGACGTGGGTGTGCATGTTGGGCCAGGCAGCCGCGTATCCGGTGATCCGGCCGTTCTCCTCGGCAACCCGGAACTGGTCGGCGAAGGCCGGCAACCGGGTGATGAGATGCGTGCGATCGGTACCGAGCACCTCCTCGTCGAGCCGGAGAATCGCGGCGAGGTCGTCGGCGGTGACCGCGCGCGTGCTCACGGCCGGTTTCGGGCCGCCCGGAGCGAAGTGTCCGTGGAGCATCTCCGCCTGGCCGGCGACCTTGAAGCCCAGTTCCTCGTAGAGCGGGCGGCCGTAGGGCGTCGCGTGAAGGGTCAACGGGGTGGTGCCCATCGCCGAGAGGATGTGCCGCATGAGCCGACGGCCGATGCCCTGTCGGGCGTGCCGTTCGGCGACCAGCACCATTCCGATCGCTCCCAGATCGGGCTCGCTGTAGGGGCCGTACTCCGTGACCACACAGGCGGTGACGAGGCCTCCGTCGGGGTCGTCGATGCCGTACCCCTTTCCGGCCGCGAGGAGGAGGCCCCACTTGTACTCCTCGCGTGGCCACCCCCGGTCCTCGGACAGGTCCGCGCAGGCGGTGAGATCGCGAAGCGTCAGACGGCGGATGGGGAGAGCGGTGAGAGAAGGAGTCGGCACGCAGGTCAGGCTGTCCGACGGGTGCCCTCGGCGTCCACCCGTTTCCCGGGGTGCGTACGGGCTTTTGGCCATGTCGTGGCCAAGCGCACAGGACGCGATCAGATACTGGGTGTTTCACGTGAAACATCGGAGAACGACGACCGTCCGGCGATCGGTGGAAGTCCCCATGAAGGCTCCACCGGGCTTAAGGACCATTAGCCTCACGAGCATGGCGCGACTTCATCTCTTCGACCTCGACGGCACGTTGCTGCACGGGACCAGCGCGCCCGTACAGATCTCCCGGCAACTCGGACTGGAAGCCGAGGCGGTGGCACTCGACCAGGCGATCGGAGCCGGGCTCATAGGCCCGCCCGAATACGCGCAGCAGGTCCGCACGCTGTGGGCCTCCTTGACCGAGGCACACGTCGTCGCGGCCTTCGAAGGTGCCCCTTGGCTGGCCCGTATTCGGGAAGTCTGGGCGGAGATCCGGGCACAGGGGGACTATTGCGCGGTCGTATCCCTCTCCCCGTCGTTCTTTGTGGAACGGCTCACCAGTTGGGGAGCTCATGCCGCGTACGGATCCCGCTTTCCGGCCGTCCCCTTCACCGAGCCCGTGGATCCCGCCGGGGTGCTCAGTGCCGCCGCCAAGGTCCTGATCGCGGACCGGCTGTGCGAGCAGTTCGGAGTGACGCGGGACGACTGCGTCGCCTATGGCGACTCATCGTCCGACAAGGATCTGTTCGCCATGGTGCCGGTCTCGGTGGCGGTCAATGCGGATCATCACCTGTCCGACATCTCGACCCACTCCTATGACGGCATGGATCTGTGGGAAGCCTATGAATTGGTGCGCCACGCGCGGTAATGGGGCAATGCGTGATTCGCTTCGCCCGGCCCCCGCGCGCAATCCGTGGAGAAGGAGGGGGACTTGTGTGCGCGGCGGCGACCGGTAGGGTCGACTCCGGTTCTTGTCCCCGTGGGGGTGTGACCGGCCCGCGTGGTCGGGTGCGGGCAATGCAGCTTAATGCGACGGACAGATCGAAGACCCGCATTCGTGGTAAAGCGGTCCCGGCATCCATGCGCGGTGGCACGCTGCGGTGGACTGCGCACAGGGCTGAATGTGGCCGTGTCGGCCTGACGCGGAGCGGGAAAACGAGCCGTCCGCGGGGGAAAGCAGGCTTCTTCCGACCGAGGAAGTGCGCAGACCGACCGAAAGACGTTCGAGGCGAGGCACACCATGGACGCTCCGACCGGCATGTCGGCCGACAACGGCACTTCCGGGGGCGGGGCCGGCTGGTTCGCTCCGCACCATCAACCGACGGCGGCGCCCGGTGCCGTGCACGAGACGGCGGAGGGAAGCAGTCGGGCCGAGCTGCCCCCGGTCGGCAGGCCAGGGCCGGGCACCTCTCCGGCAGCCCCGACGGCCATCGGGGCGGACCTGTCGGCCCAGGCGGCAGCGGCGGAGGAGATACCCGGCCTGGCCGACGAGGCACAGGGCCCGACACGGCCGTACGAGACACCTCCCGCGGTGCGGACCCCGTCCTTACCGCGGTCCGGCCCGGCGCAGCCCCTGACAGCGCAGGACGAGACCCCTTCTGCACGCGAAGCCCCCGCCCCGCACCAAGGCACCCTCATGGGGCTCGGCACCGCTCCCGCGCAGTTCCCGGGCCTGTCCCCGAGGGACCAGCCGCCCTCCCCGGACGCCGTCCGCATCCGCCGGACCATGGCCGAGGTGGCGCCCGTCGCCGACAAGGTCACGTCGTACTTCTACGCGCTGCTCTTCGTACGCCACCCCGGACTGCGCCCGCTGTTCCCCGCCTCCATGGACGCCCAGCGGGACCGCCTGCTCAGGGCGCTGCTGACGGCGGCCGAGCACATCGACAACCCTCCGGTGCTGGTCGACTACCTGCGGAACCTGGGCCGCGGCCATCGCAAGTACGGCACCCGCGCCGAGCACTATCCGGCGGTCGGGGAGTGCCTCATCGGCGCGCTGAGCCAGTACGCCTCGGACAGCTGGGACAGGGAGACCGAGGCGGCCTGGGTCCGGGCGTACACGACGATCTCGCAGGTGATGATCGACGCGGCGGCCGCGGACGAACTGCGGGCCCCACCCTGGTGGTACGCGGAGGTCGTGTCGCACGACCTGCGGACCCCGGACGTCGCCGTCGTCACCGTCCGGACCGACCAGCCCTATCCCTTCCTGGCCGGCCAGTACACGAGCCTGGAGACGCCGTGGTGGCCGCGCATCTGGCGGCACTACTCGTTCGCCTCGGCGCCCCGCTCCGACGGTCTGCTGTCGTTCCACGTGAAGGCCGTCCCCGCGGGCTGGGTCTCCAACGCCCTGGTGCACCGGGCCCGCCCCGGCGACACCGTCCGGCTCGGTCCGCCGAGCGGGTCCATGACCGTGGACCACACCACCGACAGCGGACTGCTCTGCCTGGGCGGCGGTACCGGAATAGCTCCGATCAAGGCGCTGGTCGAGGACGTGGCCGAACACGGTGCACGACGGTCGGTCGAGGTGTTCTACGCAGCCCGCACCGACCACGACCTGTACGCCATCGACACCATGCTCAGGCTCCAGCAGTCCCACCCCTGGCTGTCGGTCCGCGCCGTCGTCGACCAGCAGGCCCGTCTTCGGTTCCCGGACGCCGTACGCGCGTACGGCCCCTGGCGCGACCACGACGCCTACCTTGCGGGGCCGCCCGGCATGATCCGCAGCGGTGTGGACACGCTCAGGTCCCTCGGGATTCCGCCGGAACGCATACGCCATGACTCCGTGGAGGAACTCGTTCTGGCCCAGTGACCGCGTGCGAGGTCAGCCCAGGTCCGGTGCGTGCATGGCCCGTACGCCCTCGATGTTGCCGTCCAGATAGTGGCGCAGGGACAGCGGGACCAGGTGGACGGAGGCGATCCCGACGCGGGTGAAGGGCACCCGGACGATCTCGTACTCCCCGATGGGCTCGTCCACTTCCGGCCCGTGCCGCAGGGACGGGTTCATCGACTCCAGGTGGCAGACGAAGAAGTGCTGCACCTTCACTCCGGTCGCACCGCCGTCGTCGCCGATGTGCTCGACGGTGTCCACGAAGCAGGGCACCACATCGCTGATCTTGGCGCCGAGTTCCTCGTAGACCTCGCGGTGCAGGGCGTCGACGACGGTCGTGTCCGTCGGCTCGACTCCACCGCCGGGAGTCAGCCAGTAGGGATCCATGCCGGGCTTGGTGCGCTTGATCAGGATCAGATCGTCGCCGTCGAGCAGGACGGCACGTGCGGTGCGCTTGACCACGGGTCTTACGGTCATGGGGGGAATGTGGCCCGGATGGTTCCACGTGAAACATCGCGTGCCGTCATCGCTCGGGATCGCCGGGCGGAGAGCGTGAAGCGTCGGCTCAACACCAGTCGGCAGCCGCCCGCAGCAGCCATTCGTGCGCCCGCGCGATATGCGGCATCGCCAGCGTCCCGGTGCGCACCACCAGGAAGTACGTCCGCAGCGGGGGCACGGTGGGCTCGTGCAGGGCCACGACCTCGCCGCGCTCCAGGGCGGTCGCACACAGATAACGCGGCAGCACCGCGAGCCCGGCGCCCGCGACCGCGCAGGCCAGCACCGCGCGCAGGTCGGGGACGACCACGGTGCCCGGTGCGGCCGGGCGGGAATCGAAGACGGAGGCCCAGTAGCGCGAGACGAAGGGCAGCGACTCATGCACCTCGACCACGGGAACGTCCTCCAAGGCGGGAGCGCGTTTGACCCCGGGAACGGCCCTGAGCGCCTCCCCCGAGCCGAGCTTGCCGGCCCAGCTGGGGGCGGCGACCAGCACGTGCTCCTCGTCGCAGAGCGTGCTCGCGGTGAGCAGCGCCCCCCGTGGACGGGCCGTGCTGATGGCCAGATCGTGATGCCCGGCGGCCAGACCCTCCAGGGTCTCCTCGGCGTTCCCGAAGGAGGCCCGCAGGGCGAAACCCTGGCCGTCCTCGCCGGTCAGCTCGGTGAGCGCGGGCAGCGCCCGCTCGGCGGTGAACTCGGGTGGCCCGGCCAGATGCAGGGTGCGCAAGGAGGACTCGTCGTCGAGGCCGGTCTCGGTGATCTCCACCAGGGCGTCGAGATGAGGGGCGGCCTTGTGGGCGAGCTCGTCACCGATGGTCGTGGGGGTCACGCCGCGGGCCTGCCGAAGGAACAGGGGACGGCCCAACTGCCGTTCCAGGGTGCGGATCTGCGAGGTGACGGCCGGCTGCGACAGCCCGAGCAGCGCGGCGGCGCGGGTGAAGGAACCGGCCCGGTGCACCGTCACGAAGGTGCGCAGCAAGGCCAGATCCATGGTGACGTCCCCCTCCCTGCCCCTGCCACGGCCCCGGGGCAGGGGCCCAACTATAAATATGTCGATAGGTCTCTGTCGCTACTGTGATTGGACACTGACACAGAGTCAACTAGCCTTGTTCGCGCGGTTCTTAGCGCGCGGGAACCGGGGCGGTCCGAGCCACGAGGGGGGAGGCTCGGACCGTCCGTCGTGCGTACCCGGACACGGTCGCGCGTCCGTGGAAAGCCCCGCGGGGACTGTCAGTCGACCGATTCGTCCAGCGCGCGCAGCACATCCGCCACCAGGTCCTCGGGATCCTCCGCCCCGACCGAGAAGCGGACGAAGCCCTCCGGCACATCGTCGCCGCCCCAGCGCCGACGCCGCTCGGCCGTGGAGCGCACCCCGCCGAAGCTCGTCGCGTCGTCCACGAGCCGCAGGGCGTCGAGGAAACGGTCGGCACGCGTGCGCGTGGGCAGCGTGAAGGACACCACGCATCCATAGCGGCGCATCTGCTGCGACGCGATCTTGTGCGAGGGGTCGTCGGGCAGCCCCGGGTAGCGCAGCCCGGTCACCTCGGGCCGCTGCCGCAGCGCCTGGGCGAGCACGAGCGCGGTCGCGTTCTGCCGGTCGACCCGCATCTGGAGGGTCGCGATCGACCGGTGGGCGAGCCAGGCCTCCATGGGTCCGGCGATCGCCCCGACGATCTTCCTCCAGCGGCGGACGGCGTCCATGGGCCCGCCCTCGCGACCGGTGACGTACCCGAGGAGGACGTCTCCGTGCCCCGTGAGCTGCTTGGTGCCGCTGGCCACGGAGAAGTCCGCGCCGAGCTCCAGCGGACGCTGTCCGAGCGGAGTAGCGAGCGTGTTGTCGACGGCGACCAGCGCACCACGCGCGTGTGCCGCCTCGACGAGCCGCCGGATGTCGCACACGTCGAGACCGGGGTTGGACGGGCTCTCGATCCACAGCAGCCGCGCGCCGTCGAGGACGTCGAGCTGGGCGTCGCCGCCGGTCGGCGCGGTGCGCACCGCGATGCCGTACGCCTCCAGCTGGGCGCGGATCAGTGGCAGCACCTGGTAGCCGTCGCCGGGCAGGACGACCGTGTCCCCGGCGCGCAGCTGAGAGAAGAGCACGGCGGAGACGGCGGCCATGCCCGAGGCGAAGACCAGCGTCTCGACACCGTCCTGACCCGGCGCCTCCAGCTCGCCGATGGCGCGTTCCAGCAGGCTCCAGCTCGGATTCGTGTCACGGCCGTAGGTGTACGGGCCGTCGACCTCGCCGGGCAGATGGAAGTGGGCGGCGAAGGCCGGACCGGGCAGGGTCGGTTCGTTCTTGACCGCCTCGGGCAGTCCCGCGCGCACCGCGCGCGTGCCCTCTCCCTGGTCCGCAGCCCTGTCGCTCATGCCACCCGTCCTTCCGTCCGCTCGCGCACCTCGGCGAGCAGACCCTCGCTCGCTGCCTCCACCATCTCAAGGCACTCCTCGAAGCCGTCCAGGCCCCCGTAGTACGGGTCCGGAACGTCCAGCTCGTCGCCCGCGGCGGGGTCGTACGACCGCAGCAGCCGTACCTTCCCGGCGTCCTCCGGCGTGGGCGCGAGGCGTCGCAGGGCCCTGAGGTGGCCGACGTCGAGGGCGATCACCAGGTCGAGGCGGGAGAACCAGGCCGGCTGGAACTGCCGGGCCGTATGGGCGCCGTCGTAGCCGTGCTCCTCCAGGACGGCCACGGTGCGCGGGTCGGCGCCGTCGCCCTCGTGCCAGCCGCCCGTGCCGGCGCTGTCGACCTCGACCAGGTCCTCCAGACCGGCCTCGGCCAGGCGGGCGCGGAAGACCGACTCGGCCATCGGGGAACGGCAGATGTTGCCCGTGCAGACGAAACAGACGCGGTAGGTCATGCCTTCTCAGTCCTCGTCAGTCCTCGTCGGGCAGGACGACGTGCAGGGCCCAGGACACGATCGAGATGATCAGGCCGCCCAGAACGGCCGTCCAGAATCCCTCGACATGGAAGCTCAGGTCGAGCTTGTCGGCGAGCCACGAGGTCAGCAGCAGCATCAGCGCGTTGACGATCAGCGTGAACAGACCGAGCGTCAGGATGAACAGCGGGAAGGTGAACACCTTCACGATGGGCTTGACCAGGAAGTTCACCAGGCCGAAGACCAGGGCGACGAGGATCAGCGTCCAGACCTTCTTGCCGGTGCTGTCACCGGTCAGGGTGATCTTGTCGAGCAGCCAGACGGCGACCGCCAGAGCACCCGCGTTGGCGATCGTCTTGACTAGGAAATTCTTCATGTGTCTGATCGTGACAGAAGAGATCGGTTACGGGCACTGACGAGGGTGGACTAAGTCGATGAAGGCATTCCGGTTGGATGAACTGGAGGCGGAGCGCGCCGCCAACGACGGTGCCTACCTCCAGTTCCTGCGTGAGCGGAACATGTCGGTCGGCCTGTACGCACTCGACGCGGGCGCGCAGGACCCGCAGCAGCCGCATCGCCAGGACGAGGTCTACTTCGTGGTCAGCGGACGCGCGGCGATCACCGTGGGCATGGAGACCACCCAGGTCTCGCGCGGCAGCGTCGTCTACGTGCCGGCCGGTGTCGCCCACAAGTTCCACCACATCAGCGAGGACCTCAGGGTCATGGTGGTGTTCTCTCCCCCCGAGAGCTGACCTGCGACCTCGGGGTTCCCTAGGGGATCAGTCAGGGGAGGACAAGGGGTGCGAGACCCCCGCAGCGGCACCTCCCGGCTCTAGCATCGAGTGCAGGACATTGGTGGATCCGGTACCAGAGGGGCCGGACGGTGCCGGAATGCAGAGAGGTAAGTGCGATGGGAGAGATCTTCGCGGGGATGCCGTGGTGGGTGAAGTGGATCGCGGTGCCGGTCATCGCCCTGGTCGTGTTCGGCGGGCTGATAGCCACCGTGGTCGGCTTCGTCATCGGCCTGCTCTTCAAGCTGCTGGTCTTCGTGGCCCTGGTCGGCGGTCTCGTCTACGTCGTACGGAAGTTCATGTCGAGCTCCTCTTCGCGCAGCGACTGGTGAGCATCCGGAGCGGGCGGGGCGACCGGTAACAGGAATGCCCCGTTCCCTCGGGCGAGGGAAGTTTTCCGGACGGGCCGTATACGAGCGGTGGCGGACCGTTAAAGTCCGGAACTCGACGCGGGGACGACCCCGCGAGCGGAGTACACCCCCTCCCGTGTTCCCCGCACGGGCTGCCCCCTCGCGCCCCGGGAGTGACCCTTGGCCACGGTTGACACCGCACCCGCACAGATCGACGCCCGCTCGACGACTCCTCCGACCCAGCCGACGGCTTCGGTACGACCGACAGCTTCGGTACGACCGACGGATCCAGGAGGCCCGGCAGCCGCTGCCCAGCCGGTGGGCCCCGCGCAGCCGGTAGGCCCCACCCCACCGGCAGCCCCGGCTCAGCCGACAGCTCCGGTACGGGCGTCAGCGCCCGCTCTGCCGCCCGATCCCGCTCCGCCCACGGCTCCGGTCCGGACGTCGGCTCCCGTGCAGCCCACCGCGTCCGTACGGCCGTCCGCCGCCGTCCAGCGGCACGCGGCGCCCTCCGTCGAATCTCCCGAACAAGCCCACTCCGCCACCCTGATCGGGTCCGTGCAGCGCGCGATGCGCCTGCTCGAATCCGTCGCGGAGCACGAGCACGGAGCCCCCGCCAAACAACTCGCCCGTGAGACCGGGCTGGCGCTCCCCACGGCGTACCACCTGCTGCGCACCCTCGTGCACGAGGGCTATCTGCGCCGCGACAAGGGCCTGTTCTTCCTCGGGGAAGCGGCTGAGCGGCTGAGCAGCAGCGGAGCCGAGCAGAAACGTCGCAGCACCGTCGTCGACGCGCTCGCGCACTGGCGGGATCTGATCGGTGTGCCGGTGTACTACGCCCAGTACCGGGACGGCGAGATCGAGGTCCTCTGCGTCTCCGACAGTCCCGCAAACCCTGCGGTCGAGGAGTGGGCCGACTTTCGCGAGACCGGGCACGCACACGCGATCGGGCAGTGTCTGCTCGCCCAGCTCGACGACGAGGGCCGGCGTGACCACCTCGACCGGTACCCGGTGCGGTCCATCACGCCGTACACCGTGCGCGACGACCACAGTCTGCTCCGGCGTCTCGAACGGACCGCCCGGATGGGGCCGGTGATCGAACGTCAGGAGTACGCACTGGGGACCATGTGCGCGGCGATTCCGATCACGGTGGGTAACGCTGCGTCAACGATGGCCATCTCATTGCCCGCTCATCAGGCAGACCGATTGGTGGCCGCAACCCAGCAATTGCAAGAAGAAATCGGGCGGTTGATGGGATCGCTCGCGATCTCTATCAGTATCTGAAAACTCACTCCTTGTGATCTGTCGTACACGTTCAGCAAGATGCCACCAGTGTCAAAGGGATCTTTTCGGCCGACGAAGGCAGATGACGGGGTAAGCGATGCGCGAGACCGTACAGGCAGAGGTCATGATGAGCTTCCTCGTGTCCGAGGAGCTCTCCTTCCGCATTCCCGTGGAACTGCGCTACGAGGCCTGCGATCCGTACGCGGTCCGGCTGACCTTCCATCTCCCGGGCGACGCCCCGGTGACCTGGGCTTTCGGCCGTGAGCTGCTGATCGACGGGGTGGGACGGCCCTGCGGGGAGGGCGATGTACGCGTCTCGCCCGCCGGCTCCGACCTGCTGGGTGATGTCCTGATCAGGCTTCAGGTCGGCGGTGACCAGGCCCTGTTCCGCTCGTCGACGGCGCCGATCATCGCGTTCCTCGACCGCACCGACAAACTGGTGCCGCTGGGCCAGGAGACCGCGCTGGCTGATTTCGACACCCATCTCGACGAGGCGCTGGACCGGATCCTGGCGGAGGAACAGAGCGCGGGCTGACCCCCTGCGGGGGCGAGCCGACGGAACGCTTCATCGTGAGGTGGGAGGGTGCAGGAACGCTTCTGCCGGACCGGAAGCAGTCGGGGCCGCCCGGAACCGCTCGGACGACGAGGTCGGAGCGGGAGCGGATGTGGCGCGATTCAGCGCGTGCCCTGGCACGCCGTTGTACGGCGAGCGATCTCCTAGTGGCCCGTGAGCTGTGGCAGGGAGCCGGGAGCCGTAAGCCGGGCGACGGGTCCCCTGGAACCGGAAGGAGCCTCGGAGCAAGCCGGCCGGAGTGCCGCTACGCCCCGCCTCGCCTTCTCGCTCCCTCGGCCCCCTCTCACCGCCTGCGCCGCCGCCCCTTCCCGCCACGTCCAGCCGTCGGCCGACTGTCGGCCGTGCCCGCGCTCGCACTCATCGCCGGTACGGGCGTGGACGCCACCGCCTCCGTCCCCGGGCGGTCGGCCGAGACCACCAGGGCCGCGAGGGCCGTGGTGACCGGGACCGAGGCGACGAGGCCGATCGAGCCGACCAGCGTGCGCACGATCTCCACCGCCACCAGCTCGCTGTTGGCGACCGTCCCCACGCTGGACTGCGCGATGGAGAAGAGCAGCAGCAACGGCAGCGCGGCGCCGGCGTAGGCGAGGACGAGGGTGTTGACGACGGACGCGATGTGGTCGCGGCCGATCCGGATACCCGCGCGGTACAACCCCCGCCAGCCCATCGTCGGGTTGGCCTCGTGAAGCTCCCAGACCGCCGAGGTCTGCGTGACCGTCACGTCGTCGAGGACACCGAGCGAGCCGATGATGACGCCGGCCAGCAGCAGACCGCTCATGTCGATCGACGGGTACAGCCCGTGGATGAGCCCGGTGTTGTCGTCCGTGTTGCCCGTCAGAGCCGCCCAGCTGATGAACAGCGAGCCGAGGACGCCGATCAGCACGAGGGAGATCAGCGTGCCGAGGACCGCCACGGAGGTTCTGGCGGACAGCCCGTGGCACATGTAGAGGGCGATCAGCATGATGGCGCTCGACCCGACCACCGCCACGAGCAGCGGGTTCGAGCCCTGGAGGATCGCGGGCAGGACGAAGAAGTTCAGCAGGAGGAAGCTGACGGCCAGGGCGATCAGCGCCATGACACCGCGCATTCGCCCGACGATCACGACGGCGAGCGCGAAGATGCCGGCGAGCAGCGCCATCGGGAACCCGCGGTCCACGTCGGTGACCGAGTACTGCAGGTCCCTGGGCGCGGAGGGCTCGTACGCGACCACGACCTTCTGGCCCTCGTGCAACTGCCGTGACTGGTCCGGCTGGACGATCTCCGTGAAGGTGCGGCCCTTGTCCTTGCCGGTGTCGACCCGGATCGTCGCCTTCTTGCAGCTGCCCTTCGCCTGCTGCTCGGCGGACGAGCCCTCGGCGGTGGAGGTGTCGCCGGTCGGGGTCTCCCCCGAGGCGTTCACCGACTTGCAGCTGACGCTCACGACCTTGCTGACCGTGGCCTTCTGGGTCTGCCGGTCGAAGCCGACCCCGGTGCGTTCGTGCGCCGGGGCGCCACCGGGCCACAACACCCCGAGCCCCACGAGCACGGCCACACCGAACGGGATGAGGATCGCCGCGATGACCTTGCGCAGATGCTTGGAGACGGGAGTCGCCGGTCCGTGGCTGTGACTGTGCGAGTGGCCGTGCCCCCCACCGGAGCTGGGCCCGCTCCCATGCCCATGCCCGTCACTGGAACCGTGCCCATGCCCGTCACTGGAACCGTGCCCGTCACCGGATCCGTGTCCGCCGCCGTGCCCGTCACCGCCCTGGCCGTCACCGCCACTCAGACCGCCGCCACCGAGGCCGCTGCCTCCGCCGCCCTGGACACCGTGGCTCGCCCCCTGGCCGTAGCTGTGGCCACCGCCGTGGCCATCCGCATGCCCGCCACTGTGCTCGCGTTCATGCTCGTGCCAGCCGCCGACCCCACTGCCCCCACCGGTCCCGCCGGTTCCACCGTCGCCGAAGCCACCGCGGGAGCCGTTGCCGGGGCCGTGCCCAGGGCCGTTTCCGGAGCCCGGCCGGCGCGGAGGCTCGGGGGGCGGGTACGGGGGCTGATGCGTCGTGGTCACCGCCCGATCATCGCAAGAACGACAGGGGCCCCCTGTTCACCGCGCCCGAATTGACGCTAGCGTGGAGCCACCTTTGTACACGCGGGAGCTCGGAGCACCGGGCTGAGAGGGCGCTGACCTCCGTCCCAGCGATGTTTCACGTGGAACGTCATCTCAAGCGAGTGACGTTCCCCACGAAACGTCGGCAGACGGAAGCCGCTGCGTCGACCGCCGAACCTGTTACCGGGTAATGCCGGCGTAGGGAGTAGGTCTCATGACCATCAAGGACGCGCGCACGCCTGCCTCCGAACAGAACGACGACCAGCTCGACTCGGAGGCCGGGAAGTCCATCGGCTGGCACAAGGCGTACGTCGAGGGCTCGCGCCCCGATCTGCGGGTGCCGGTCCGTCAGGTGCACCTCACCAACGGGCAGTCGGTCACGCTGTACGACACGTCGGGCCCGTACACCGATCCGCTCACCGAGACGGACGTCCGCCGGGGCCTCGTGCCACTGCGGGAGAACTGGATCATCGCCCGCGGGGACACCGAGGAGTACGCGGGCCGTCCCGTGCGCCCCGAGGACGACGGGATCAAGCACACCTCTCCGCGGGGTGGCCTCCGCAACCTCGACGCGGTCTTCCCGGGGCGCTCCCGCCAGCCGCGCCGCAGCCGTGACGGCCAGGCGGTCACCCAGCTCGCCTATGCGCGACGCGGTGAGATCACCCCTGAGATGGAGTACGTGGCGATCCGGGAGAACGTCGCCCCCGAGGTGGTCCGTGAGGAGATCGCGGCGGGCCGCGCGGTGCTGCCGGCGAACGTCAACCACCCGGAGATCGAGCCGATGATCATCGGCAAGCGGTTCCTGGTGAAGGTCAACGCCAACATCGGCAACTCGGCCGTGACTTCCTCCATCGAGGAGGAGGTCGAGAAGATGACCTGGGCGACCCGGTGGGGCGCCGACACGGTCATGGACCTGTCCACCGGCCGCAACATCCACACCACCCGCGAGTGGGTGCTGCGCAACTCCCCCGTCCCCATCGGCACGGTGCCGCTCTATCAGGCGCTGGAGAAGGTCGACGGCCGCGCCGAGGAGCTGACCTGGGAGATCTACAAGGACACGGTCATCGAGCAGGCCGAGCAGGGCGTGGACTACATGACGGTGCACGCGGGCGTGCGCCTGCCGTACGTACCGCTGACGGCCAACCGCAAGACCGGCATCGTCTCGCGCGGCGGCTCGATCATGGCCGCGTGGTGCCTCGCGCACCACAAGGAGTCGTTCCTGTACGAGAACTTCGAGGAACTGTGCGAGATCCTCGCCGCCTACGACGTCACGTACTCGCTCGGCGACGGCCTGCGCCCCGGTTCGATCGCGGACGCCAACGACGAGGCGCAGTTCGCGGAGTTGCGCACGCTCGGGGAACTCAACCGGATCGCGAAGCGTTTCAACGTACAGACCATGATCGAGGGCCCGGGCCACGTCCCGATGCACAAGATCAAGGAGAACATCGACCTTCAGCAGGAGATCTGCGATGAAGCTCCGTTCTATACGCTCGGCCCGCTGACCACCGACGTCGCGCCGGCCTACGACCACATCACCTCCGGCATCGGCGCCGCGATGATCGCCTGGTGGGGCACCGCGATGCTCTGCTACGTCACGCCCAAGGAGCACCTGGGCCTGCCCAACCGGGACGACGTCAAGACGGGTGTCATCACCTACAAGATCGCCGCGCACGCGGCCGACCTCGCCAAGGGACATCCGGGCGCCCAGGAGTGGGACGACGCCCTCTCCGACGCCCGCTTCGAGTTCCGCTGGGAGGACCAGTTCAACCTGGCCCTCGACCCCGACACGGCCCGGGAGTTCCACGACGAGACCCTCCCGGCCGAGCCGGCCAAGACGGCTCACTTCTGCTCCATGTGCGGGCCGAAGTTCTGCTCGATGAAGATCTCCCAGGACATCCGCCGGCGCCACGGCGACAGTCAGGAGGAGATCGAGGAGGGCATGGCCCAGAAGTCGAAGGAGTTCGCGGCGGCGGGCAACCGGGTCTATCTCCCGATCGCCGACTGACGCGGGCGAACCGTCGACGGCCGGTCCGCGGTCAGGTCTTCGGCTTGCGCTCCCCGTGGTGGGGGCGCAAGCCGAGGGGCTGTGCCGGTGTCATTCCGGCTGGTGTTCCGGCCCCCCGAAGTCCGGGCTGGTGTAGTCCGGGCTCGTGAAGCTCGGTCGGGCGCCGGAGGCTCCCTCATCCGGGCTGCTGAAGCCCGGGCGGTCGTAGCCGAGGCTGGGCATCCGGCTGGCCGGCGGGGGCGGTGCCGTGTGGTGCAGTGCGGCGGTGCCGGGGTCGGCCAGGGCCTCCCTGAGGAAGGGGAGGAGGCCGCGTTCCAGCAGGGCCTCGCGCCAGGCGTCCCTGGCCCGCGCCACCTCCTCGCTCAGGGCGCCGTACTCCGCGTCCGGCGAGGGCCGGTTGCGCAGGGCGGTGATCAGCAGGCCGCCGGCGGCGACCAGGATCGCGGCCGCGGTCAGGGCACCGAACACCCAGCCGATGGTGATCATGGCGTGGGCGAACGCCGGCGGTGGGCTGAGCATCTGGAGGATGTAACCCACGAGCAGGAAGATCGCCGCGGCGATCCCGGCCAGGACAGGCGTCAGAACGGCGGCGACGGCGACGGCGCCCGCACCGGCGGTCTCGGCGACCTCTCCCATGGTGGTGGCGAGCCCCATCGCACCCGTGCCGGACTCGGCCGGGCCGGGTTCGTGCACGGACGACAGGGTGGACTGCGTCGCCGGGCGGCGCTGTTCCTCGCGGACCTTCACGTAGTGCTGGTACTCGGTCGCCGCGGCCGCCGTGATGAGTGCGGTGGCGTTCAGCGCCATGGTGCGCAGCTGTTCGGGATTCAGCCGCTGTCCGATCGCGGCCAGTTCGGGACGGTGTGGTGCGGAGCGCAGCGCCTCATCGAGGATCCGCTCGTACTCCTGGCGGTCCTCGCTGTGCAGGTGCTGCGGAACGCTGTTCATGTGCATCCCCCGATGCTCCGTAGGGCTTGGGGCTCGCATGCCAACGAGCCGTCGGGCAGAAACGGAGGGGAGCCTGCTACGGATAAGCAGATGGTAGAGCGGTCACGGCACAGGGTGACAGGGGGTTTCCAGAAATTGGCCTCTGGCCTGCGCGGTCGACGGTCGTTCCGCCGTGGGGGAACGAATGCCCTGTGAAGGCTCAGATATCCAGGGGCAGTTGCTGGACCAGCAGTTTTCCGGCCATGGTCACCCCGCCGTCCATCGCGATGGCCAGTCCGTCGGCGTAGACGTGCGGTCCCTCGACCACCGGACCGGATTCCTCCTTGTCGTCCTCGGAGCCCACTTCGCCGAGCAGATAGGGGATCGGGCTGTGTCCGTGGACGATGCGGGTGCCGCCGTACATGTCGAGCAGGGAGCGCACATGGTCGGCGCCGCCCTCGTCGCGGAAGGAGAAGCGCTTGGTGAGCTTGCGGAACAGGTCCCACACCTCGTCGGCGTCATTGCGCGTGAGGGTCTCGCGGACGGTGTCGTTGACCGCCTCGATCGAGTCGCCGTAGTCGAGGTAGGCGGTGGTGTCGGAGTGCACGAGCAGATGGCCGTCGACTTCCTCGACGGCGTCGAGGCGGGCCATCCACTGCAGGTGGTGGTCCTGGAGGCGGTCCATGTCGGTCTTCTGGCCGCCGTTGAGCAGCCAGGCCGCCTGGAAGGTGGCGGTGCCCGCGCCGGAGTTGACGGGGGTGTCGCCGAACCGCTTGGCGCCGAGCAGCAGCAGCTCGTGGTTGCCCATGAGCGCCTTGCAGTAGCCGCCGGCCGCGGCGGCCTCCGCGGACAGCCGCATCACGAGGTCGATGACGCCGATGCCGTCGGGTCCGCGGTCGGTGAAGTCACCCAGGAACCACAGCCGGGCGGTGCCGGCGCACCAGTTGCCCGCGGCGTCGACCAGGCCCTTCTCGTGGAGTGCGGCCATCAGTTCGTCGAGGTAACCGTGGACGTCGCCGACGACGTACAGCGGGCCGGGGCCGTCCTCCGCGAGTTCGGCGGGGTCGGCGGCCGCCTGGATCCCGTCACCGTGGTCGATGACGGGCAGGTCCTGCTCGGTGGGGGTGTACCCCTCCGGGTAGGCCTCCTCGTGGGCCGGCGCGACGTCGCCGGGGTGTGTGCTGTGGCCGTACGGACCGGTCTCGTTGACGTACGCGGGCACCCGGAAGTCGCGCAGCACCGCCGTGCGCTCCACCTCGGGTCCCTGACCGGCCCCCTGAGTCATCAGACCCCTCCACCATCGCGCCGCATCTGCACCGCTTCGGACTGCCTGGTCGCAGCGGCCCGCGGTGTCGTGGGCCCATCATAGGAATGCGGATCGCGCCGTGTGATGACCCAGGGGTGGTGAATCGGAGCAAGACTCCTGTTCATCGCGGCATTCGCCCCGGTTGGGCCGGGCTTCGCCCCTCGCCCGGCCACCGTGCGGCTACTGTCCCTCGGGCGACCGCGGCGGGCTGACCGTCGTGCGCGGGGCCCGTCGCTGGGACGAGGTGCGCACGATCAGCTCCGTCGGTATCACCTGCTCGACCGGTTGGTCCGATTCGACCCCTTCGATGGCGTCGATGAGGAGCTGGATCACGGCCGTGCCGATCCGGCGGGGCTTGAGGGAGAGCGTGGTGACGGGCGGCTCGGTGCTGGCGTACACGGTGGACTCGCTGCAGCAGACGATCAGCAGGTCGTCCGGGACGCGCAGCCCGTAGCGGCGGGCGGCGGCCAGCAGGTCGGTGCCGTTGGGGTCGAACAGGCCGTAGACGGCGTCCGGTCGGTCCGGGCGGGCGAGCAGCCGGTCGGCGGCGACGGCGCCCGCGCACGGATCGTGCGCCGGATAGGCCTCGTAGACCGGGTCCTGGCCCACCCGCTCGCACCAGCGCAGGTAGGCGGTGGTCGACAGGTGGGTGTACGTGTCCGTCGTCGTCCCGGTCAGCAGGCCGATGCGGCGGGCGCCGGCGTCGGCGAGATGGTCGAGGATGCCGAGGACGGCGGCCTCGTGGTCGTTGTCGACCCAGGCCGTGACCGGGAGCGCGCCGGCCGGGCGGCCGTCGGAGACCACCGGTAGGCCCTGCCGGACCAGTTCGCTGACGACCGGGTCCTGGTCGGACGGGTCGATGACCACGGTGCCGTCCAGGGCGACGTTCGACCACACGTCGTGGCGCGAGGTGGCCGGGAGGATGACGAGGGCGTAGCCGCGGGCGAGCGCGGCCGAGGTGGCGGCCCGCGCCATCTCGGCGAAGTACGCGAACTCCGTGAAGGTGAAAGGTTCATCCCCGTACGTCGTCACGGTCAGGCCGATGAGTCCCGACTTGCCCGTACGGAGGGTTCTGGCGGCGGCCGAGGGCCGGTAGCCCAGCCGGTCGGCGACCTCCCTGACATGGCGGCGGGTGGCGTCCGGGAGCCTGCCCTTGCCGTTCAGGGCGTCGGAGACGGTCGTGATGGAGACTCCGGCGGCGGCGGCCACGTCTCTGATGCCCGCCCGGCCCGGCCGACTGCCTCGACGTGAGGTTTCCGCGCGGCTCACCTGGTGCTTCCCTGCTGCTGTCATGGCGAGCCGATAGTAGGGCTCATGCGGTGGGGTAGGGCGGACGCATATGCACGCGTTGACAGGCACGTTTCTGCAAGGTCATTTAGTGTCAACTACCTTTGAAACAAAGTCAGTTAAACGATCCAATGGCACTACGTAACTTGTCGGCACGCATGGACCTGCCGAGGTCCCGATGTTTCGAAGAGGTCTCAACTCACCTGCACGGGTGACGCGCGCTACGGCGTGAGCCACCGGCGCATAGATATATGTGACCGCGCCCCCTGATTCGTCTGCCTTCGTACGGTGATGCCCCTGATGCCTGTGGGGCTGATGAGGTTGGTTCTCACCTGTACGCAGCGGCGCCCAATCCTCATAAGGTGAGCAGTATTGGAGCCGGCTGCCCGAGTCGGCCGCCATGTGTCGGTGGTCATGAGGAGGACTGCGGTGAGCGAGACAAGCCCGAAGCTGCGCGCCGAGCTGGAGGGTATCCCCACGTACAAGCCGGGAAAGCCCGCCGCGGCCGGCGGCCCGGTGGCCTACAAGCTGTCCTCCAACGAGAACCCGTATCCGCCGCTGCCGGGCGTGCTGGAGACCGTGACGGCCGCGGTCTCCTCCTTCAACCGCTACCCGGACATGGCCTGCACGGGCCTGATGAACGAGCTGTCCGAGCGCTTCGGCGTCCCGCTCTCCCATCTGGCCACCGGAACCGGGTCCGTCGGCGTCGCCCAGCAGCTGATCCAGGCGACCTCGGGACCGGGCGACGAGGTCATCTACGCCTGGCGGTCCTTCGAGGCGTACCCGATCATCACCCAGATCAGCGGCGCCACCTCGGTGCGGGTACCGCTCACGGCGGGCGATGTGCACGATCTGGACGCGATGGCCGACGCGATCACCGAGCGGACCCGGCTGATCTTCGTCTGCAACCCCAACAACCCGACGGGCACGGTCGTGAGGCGGGCCGAACTGGAACGCTTCCTCGACCGGGTGCCGAGTGACGTGCTGGTGGTGCTGGACGAGGCCTACCGCGAGTTCATCCGCGACCCCGAGGTGCCGGACGGCGTGGAGCTGTACCGCACGCGGCCGAACGTCTGTGTGCTGCGCACCTTCTCCAAGGCGTACGGTCTCGCGGGCCTCAGGGTCGGCTTCGCGATCGCCCATGAGCCGGTGGCCGCGGCGCTGCGCAAGACGGCGGTGCCCTTCGGGGTGAGCCAGCTCGCCCAGGAGGCGGCGATCGCCTCGCTGCGAGCCGAGGACGAACTGCTCGGCCGGGTCGGCTCGCTGGTCTGTGAGCGCAACCGCGTGGTGGAGGGGCTGCGGGCCCAGGGCTGGACGGTGCCCGAGACCCAGGCCAACTTCGTCTGGCTGCGGCTGGGGGAGCGCACGGTCGACTTCGCGGCGGCGTGCGAGCAGCACGGTGTGGTCGTACGGCCCTTCGCGGGCGAGGGTGTGCGCGTGACGGTCGGGGAGGCCGAGGCGAACGACATCTTCCTGAAGGTGGCGGAGGGCTTCCGCAAGGAGCTGTGACGCGAGGTGGTGAGTCCGCGGGCCCGGGGTTTCACGTGAAACCCTGGGCCCCGCGCGCCAGGGGCCGACCGGTCCCTTCCAGATGTGACCTATCGGACCCACTCAGGGACCCCCCTCCCGTCCCGTGTCGAACGGCCATGCGTCATAATTGCTTGTGAATGTGAACGCTTTCACAAGCGCATCTCTTTGCATGCATTTGTTCCACAAGCCTGTGAGGTAAGGAGCGGCGACGTGGACCTGGCTCTGGCGCCGGAGACCCTGGCGCGCTGGCAGTTCGGCATCACCACCGTCTACCACTTCCTGTTCGTCCCTCTGACGATCTCCCTGGCCGCCCTCACGGCAGGCCTGCAGACCGCCTGGGTGCGTACGGAGAAGGAGAAGTACCTCAGGGCCACCAAGTTCTGGGGCAAGCTCTTCCTGATCAACATCGCGATGGGTGTGGTCACCGGCATCGTGCAGGAGTTCCAGTTCGGCATGAACTGGTCCGACTACTCGCGGTTCGTCGGCGACGTCTTCGGTGCCCCGCTCGCCTTCGAGGCCCTGATCGCCTTCTTCTTCGAGTCCACCTTCATCGGCCTGTGGATCTTCGGCTGGGACAAGCTGCCCAAGAAGATCCACCTGGCCTGCATCTGGATGGTCTCGATCGGCACGATCCTGTCGGCGTACTTCATCCTCGCGGCCAACTCGTGGATGCAGCACCCCGTCGGCTACCGGATCAACAAGGCGAGGGGACGCGCCGAGCTCACCGACTTCTGGGCGGTGCTGACCCAGAACACGGCGCTCACCCAGGTCTTCCACACCATGTCGGCCGCCTTCCTGACCGGTGGCGCCTTCATGGTCGGCATCGCGGCCTTCCATCTGTTCCGCAAGAGGCACATCGCCGTGATGAAGACCTCGCTGCGCCTCGGCCTGGTCACCGTGGTCGTCGCCGGCATGCTCACCGCGATCAGCGGTGACACGCTCGGCAAGGTCATGTTCAAGCAGCAGCCGATGAAGATGGCCGCCGCCGAGGCCCTGTGGGACGGCCAGGACTCCGCTCCCTTCTCGATCTTCGCCTACGGCGACGTGGAGAAGGGCCACAACACCGTGGCCATAGAGATCCCGGGTCTGCTGTCCTTCCTCGCGGACGATGACTTCACCTCGTTCGTCCCCGGCATCAACGACGTCAACAAGGCCGAACAGCAGAAGTACGGGCCGGGCGACTACCGGCCCAACATCCCCGTCACCTTCTGGGCCTTCCGCTGGATGATCGGCTTCGGCATGGCTTCCTTCGCCATCGGCCTCGCCGGACTCTGGCTGACCCGCAAGAAGTTCATGCTGCCGCAGCACCTGAGGGTCGGCGAGGACGAGGTGCCGCATCTGGTCCTGTTCAGGAACAAGGCCCTCAGCCCCAAGCTCGGCAGGCTCTACTGGCTCGTGGCGATCTGGACCCTGGGCTTCCCCCTGATCGCCAACTCCTGGGGCTGGATCTTCACCGAGATGGGCCGCCAGCCGTGGGTCGTCTACGGCGTCCTGCAGACCCGGCACGCGGTCTCCCCCGGCGTCTCCCAGGCCGAGGTGCTCATCTCGATGCTCGTCTTCACGGCTCTGTACGCCATCCTCGCCGTCGTCGAGGTCAAGCTGCTCGTGAAGTACGTCAAGGCCGGCCCGCCCGAGCTCACCGAGGCCGACCTCAACCCGCCCACGAAGATCGGCGGCGACACCCGTGACGCCGACAAGCCGATGGCCTTCTCGTACTAGGCCGAGGGAGATCGAGTCATGGAACTTCACGACGTCTGGTTCGTGCTCATCGCCGTCCTGTGGACCGGCTACTTCTTCCTGGAGGGGTTCGACTTCGGGGTCGGAGTCCTCACCAAGCTGCTTGCCCGCAACCGGGTCGAGAAGCGCGTCCTGATCAACACCATCGGTCCTGTGTGGGACGGCAACGAGGTGTGGCTGCTGACGGCGGGCGGCGCGACTTTCGCCGCCTTCCCCGACTGGTACGCCACGCTCTTCTCCGGCTTCTACCTGCCGCTGCTGGTCATCCTGGTCTGCCTGATCGTCCGCGGTGTCGCCTTCGAGTACCGGGCCAAGCGGCCCGAGGAGAACTGGCAGCGCAACTGGGAGACCGCGATCTTCTGGACCTCGCTCATCCCCGCGTTCCTGTGGGGCGTGGCCTTCGGCAACATCGTGCACGGGGTGAAGATCGACCAGCACTTCGAGTACGTCGGCTCCCTCTGGGACCTCCTGAACCCGTACGCCCTGCTCGGCGGACTGGTGACGCTGACCCTGTTCACCTTCCACGGAACGGTGTTCACGGCCCTGAAGACCGTCGGGGAGATCCGGGAGCGGGCACGGAAGCTGGCGACCCGGGTCGGTCTCGTCACCGCTGTCCTCGCGCTGGTCTTCCTGCTCTGGACCCAGGTCGACAGCGGTGACGCCAAGAGCCTGGTCGCGCTCGTGGTGGCCGTGGCCGCGCTGGTCGCCGCCCTGGTGGCCAACCAGGCCGGCCGTGAGGGCTGGTCGTTCGCCCTGTCGGGCGTCACCATCGTGGCCGCCGTGGCCATGCTCTTCCTGACGCTCTTCCCGAACGTCATGCCGTCCTCGCTCAACGCGGACTGGAGCCTGACGGTCACCAATGCCTCGTCGAGCCCGTACACCCTGAAGATCATGACCTGGTGCGCGGGGATCGCCACACCGGTTGTCCTGCTCTACCAGGGCTGGACCTACTGGGTGTTCCGCAAGCGGATCGGCACGCAGCACATCGCCGAAGCCGCGCACTGAGCCCGCATGGGGGGCATGTTTCACGTGAAACATGCCCCCGTGAGAAGAGGGTGTGTTTCACGTGAAACCGATCGACCCGCGTCTGCTCCGATACGCCCGGGCCACCCGCCTCTTCCTGGTGGCCGTGGTCGGCCTGGGCGGTCTCGGAGCCCTGCTGGTCATCGCCCAGGCGATGCTCATCGCCGAGATCGTCGTCGGTGCGTTCCAGCATGGTCTCGCGGTCGCTGAACTCCGCACTCCCCTGCTGCTGTTGGCGGCCGTCGCTGTCGGCCGTGGGCTCGTCGCCTGGCTCACCGAGTTGGCCGCCCATCGCGCGAGCGCCGCAGTGAAGTCGGAGCTGCGGGGGCGGCTCCTGGAACGAGCCACGGCTCTGGGGCCCGGGTGGCTGAGCGGGCAGCGGACGGGTTCCCTGGTCGCCCTCGCCACCAGGGGGGTCGATGCCCTCGACGACTACTTCTCGCGCTATCTCCCGCAGTTGGGCCTTGCGCTGGTCGTGCCGGTGGCGGTGCTGGCGCGGATCGTGACCGAGGACTGGGTCTCGGCGGCCATCATCGTCGGGACCCTGCCCCTCATCCCGGTCTTCATGGTGCTGATCGGCTGGGCCACGCAGTCCCGGATGGACCGGCAGTGGCGGCTGCTGTCCCGGTTGTCGGGGCACTTCCTCGATGTCGTGGCGGGGTTGCCGACCCTGAAGGTGTTCGGCCGGGCCAAGGCGCAGGCCGAGTCGATCCGCCGCATCACCGGTGAGTACCGGCAGGCGACCATGCGGACGCTGCGCATCGCCTTCATCTCCTCCTTCGCCTTGGAGCTGCTGTCGACGCTTTCGGTGGCGCTGGTCGCCGTGACGATCGGGATGCGGCTCGTCCACGGCGAGATGAACCTGTACGACGGCCTGGTCATCCTCATCCTGGCCCCCGAGGCTTACCTGCCCCTGCGGCAGGTGGGTGCGCAGTACCACGCGGCGGCGGAGGGGCTGGCGGCCGCCGAGGAGATCTTCACGGTGCTGGAGACGCCGGCACCGGCATCGGGCACGGCCGCGGTACCGGCCGGGGCGCTGGCCTTCGAGCAGGTCACGGTCAGGTACCCCGGGCGCTCGGGGGACGCCGTCACGGACGTGTCCTTCGAGGTCGCGCCCGGGGAGACGGTCGCGCTGGTCGGGCCCAGCGGGGCGGGCAAGTCGACGCTGCTGAGCGTCCTGCTCGGATTCGTACGGCCGGCCGAGGGGCGGGTACGGATCGGGGGAGCCGATCTCGCCGAGGTCGGCCTGGAGGAGTGGCGGTCACGCATCGCGTGGGTGCCGCAGCGGCCGCAGCTGTTCGCCGGGACGATCGCCGAGAACGTACGGCTGGCCCGGCCCGAGGCCGACGAGAGCGCGGTACGGAAGGCGCTGGGGGACGCGGGGGCCCTGGAGTTCATCGACGCCCTTCCGCAGGGGGCGGACACCGTGCTCGGCGAGGACGGGGCCGGGCTGTCCGCCGGGCAGCGGCAACGGCTGGCGCTCGCCCGGGCGTTCCTCGCGGACCGGCCGGTGCTGCTCCTCGACGAACCGACGGCGGCGCTCGACGGAGCCACCGAGGCGGAGGTCGTGGCGGCGGTGCGGCGGCTGGCGGCCGGGCGGACGGTCCTGCTGGTGGTGCACCGGCCGGCGTTGCTCGGGGTGGCGGACCGGGTGGTGCGGCTGACGGAGCCCGCAACACCGGCCCCCGCGCCAGCCATGGCCCGGACGTCCACGGCACGCACGATCGAGGACGGCGGCCCCGTGTCGGCCGAGCCCGGGACGACCGAGCCGACCACGCGGGCGCACGGCGTTCTCGCCCGTGTCCGTGCCATGTCGGGCCCGCGACGAGGCCGGCTGGCGCTCGCGCTGCTGCTCGGCAGCCTCGCGCTCGGAAGTGCGGTGGGACTGATGGCCACCTCCGGCTGGCTGATCTCGCGGGCCTCGCAGCAGCCGCCTGTTCTGTATCTGATGGTGGCCGTGACGGCGACCCGGGCCTTCGGGATCGGGCGGGCCGTGTTCCGGTACGCGGAGCGGCTGGTGTCGCACGACGCCGTGTTGCGCATGCTCGCCGACACCCGGGTCGCCGTCTACCGGCGCCTGGAACGGCTGGCACCCGCCGGTCTGCGCACGGCCCGCCGGGGTGATCTGCTCTCGCGGCTCGTCTCCGACGTGGACGCGCTCCAGGACTACTGGCTGCGCTGGCTGCTGCCCGCAGGTGCCGCCGTCCTGGTGTCGGCGGCCTCCGTGGGCTTCACGGCCTGGCTCCTGCCGGCGGCCGGTGCCGCGCTGGCCGTGGGCCTGCTGGCCGCCGGTGCCGGTGTCCCCCTCATCACGGGAGCCGTGGCGCGCCGCGCCGAGCGCAGGCTCGCCCCCGCCCGCGGGGCGCTGTCGACGCACGTGACCGATCTCCTCACCGGGACCGCGGAGTTGACCGTCGCCGGTGCCCTGCCCGCCCGTACGGCCGAGACCCGGCGGGCCGACGGCGTACTCACCCGGATCTCCTCCCGCGCCGCCACCGCCACCGCACTCGGTGACGGCCTCACCGCCCTGATCTGCGGCCTGACCGTCACCGCCACCGCCCTGGTTGGCGCACAGGCGGTCGCCTCCGGGCGGCTCGGCGGGGTCGCGATGGCCGTGGTCGTGCTCACACCGCTGGCTGCCTTCGAGGCCGTCCTCGGGCTGCCGCTCGCCGTGCAGTACCGCCAACGGGTGCGCAGGAGCGCGGAGCGCGTCCACGAGGTGCTGGACGCATCCGAGCCGGTACGGGAGCCGGAGCACGCTCGGCAGGCGCCCGCCTCGCCGTTCCCGCTCGTCCTCAGGGGACTGACCACCCGGCACGCAGGCCAGGACCGGGACGCGCTCGCGGGCCTCGATCTCACCCTCGCCGAGGGCCGGAGGACCGCCGTGGTCGGGGCCTCCGGCTCCGGCAAGACGACCCTCGCGCAGGTGCTGCTGCGCTTCCTGGACGCGGGCGCCGGCACCTACACCCTGGGCGGCGTGGACGCCTATGGGCTGCGCGGTGACGACGTACGGCGGCTGGTGGGGCTGTGCGCCCAGGACGCGCACCTCTTCGACAGCTCGGTGCGCGAGAACCTGCTCCTCGCCAAGAAGGACGCGGACGAGGAGGAACTGCGGGACGCCCTGCGGCGGGCCCGCCTGCTCGACTGGGCGGAGAGCCTGCCCGACGGGCTCGACACGCTGGTCGGCGAGCACGGGGCGTGGCTGTCCGGCGGTCAGCGTCAGCGGCTCGCACTGGCCCGGGCGCTGCTCGCGGACTTCCCGGTCCTCGTGCTCGACGAGCCCGCCGAGCATCTCGACCTTCCCACCGCCGACGCGCTCACCGCCGATCTGCTGGCCGCCACCGAAGGCCGTACGACCCTCCTCATCACCCACCGTCTGGCGGGACTCGAGTCGGTGGACGAGGTGGTCGTGCTCGACGAGGGGCGGGTCGTGCAGCGGGGCTCCTACGCGGAGTTGGCGGGTGCGGAGGGGCCACTGCGGAGGATGGCCGAGCGGGAGGCGGAGTCGGAGCTGCTGGTGGCGGCGGGCTGACGCCGCCCGACGACGCCGGCGGTACGACGGTCGGGTGGCAGGCGCCGCACTGACCCGTCCGCAGCAACGTGTCCCCCGGGCGTACGCCTTGAACAGGACCGGGTCCAGGTACCCGGGACAGGATCGCTGACATGCGATCACCTCGCCGTCATCCGCTGCTCGTTCCGGCTCTGCTGTGTGCGCTCGCGGTGCTGGTGGCGCGGCCCGCGGACGCCGCGGCCGACGGCGAGGACGGCCGCGCGGACGCTGATCCGGGGATCAGCGCGCAGGTGTTGCGGCTGTACCAGGACGCGGCGCTGGCGACCGGCCGGTACGAGGCGGGGCGCCAGGAGGCGGAGGCGCAGCGGGCCAGGGAGCTGTGGTTCCAGGAACTGCTCGGCCGGGAGCGGCGGGAGATCGCCGTTCTGCACGAGGGGCTGGGCCGTATCGCCCGGGCCCAGTACCGCGACGGTGGCGGGCTTCCGCTCACCGCGCAGATCATCTTCGCGGCCGACCCCGCCGACCTGATGCGAGGTCAGCACGTCTTCTCCCGGACGATGCTGGCCGTCGACAACGCGGTCGAGAAGAGCCGTCGGGCCGAGGCCCGGCTCGCGGCGGACGAGGCGAGGGCCGCGGCGGTCCGGCAGCGGCTGGAGCGCCGCAGTGCCGAACTCGCCGCTCTGAAGCAGGACATCGAGCAGACACTCGAAGAGGCCCGGTGGCGGTTGCAGGGACAGGCCGACGCCTCGGTGGCGGCCGGTTCGTGCCGGGGTGCCGTGCGCCTGGACCAGCCGCAGCCGGCCGCGGAGCACACCTGGGTCACTCCGGTGGCGGCGTACGAGCTGTCCGCCGGGTTCGGCAGCGGCGGGTCGCACTGGGCGAGCCGGCACACCGGGCAGGACTTCGCGGTGCCGATCGGGACGCCGGTGCGGGCGGTGGGCGCGGGCCGGGTGGTGAAGGTGTCCTGCGGAGGAGCCTTCGGCATCGAGATCGTGATCGAGCACACGGGCGGCTATTACACACAGTACGCCCATCTCGCCGCCGTCACCGTCGACCAGGGGGAGAGCGTCGTGCCGGGGCAGTGGATCGGCCAGTCGGGCACGAGCGGCAACTCCACCGGTCCGCATCTGCACTTCGAGGTGCGGGTCACGCCCGAGGCGGGTTCTGCGGTGGACCCGGTGCCGTGGCTGGCGGCACGAGGCGCGCCGGTCGGCTGAGCCGCGACGACCCCTACAGCCGCTCCAGCATCCGTTCGATCACCACGGCCACTCCGTCGTCGTTGTTGGCGACGGTCTGGCCGGAAGCGGCCGCGATCACGTCGGGGTGGGCGTTGCCCATCGCGTACGACTGCCCCGCCCAGGTGAGCATCTCGACATCGTTGGGCATGTCCCCGAAGGCGACGACCTGTTCGTGCGAGATCCCGCGCTCCGCGCAGCACAGGGCGAGCGTGCTGGCCTTGGAGACGCCGGGGCCGCTGATCTCCAGCAGGGCGCTGGGGCTGGACCGGGTGACGTTGGCACGCTCGCCGATGGCCAGGCGGGAGAGGGTGAGGAAGGCGTCCGGGTCGAGCGAGGGGTGGTAGGCGAGGATCTTGAGCACCGGCTCGGCGGCTCCGGGACCGTCCTCGGCCAGCAGTTCCTCGGCGGGGGCGAGGTTGTCCGGGATCTCCATGTGCAGCTTGGGGTAGTCGGGCTCCTGGTGGAAGCCGTACGTCTGCTCCACCGCGTACACCGTGCCGGGCGCCGCTTCCCGCAGCAGCCGTACGGCGTCCAGCGCGTTGTCCCGGGCCAGGTCGCGCACCTTCACGAAGCGGTGGGCGCCGGGGCCGCCGTGCAGGTCGACCACCGCGGCTCCGTTGCCGCAGATGGCGAGACCGTGGCCGTGGACGTGGTCGCTGACGACATCCATCCAGCGGGCGGGGCGGCCGGTGACGAAGAAGACCTCGATGCCGGCCTTTTCCGCGGCGGCGAGGGCCGCGACCGTACGGGGGGACACCGACTTGTCGTCGCGCAGCAGAGTGCCGTCGAGATCGGTGGCGATCAGGCGCGGCGGTATGCCGGCGGCCGGGGTCTCGGGCTGTCGAGTCGCTGAGGTCACCCGCTCATTCTCCCGCATATGCGTGCACGGCCGTGCGGGTGCCCGCACAGGTGAGACAGAGACGACGCGGGGGCGGACCCACCCGCCCCGGTGCCGTTGTCTCAGCCCAGTTGTGCCGGTGCCTCCATGGCGATCTGCTCGAAGACCTTCTGGTCGGCGGCGAAGTCCGAGTCGGGGATCGGCCAGTGGATCACGAGTTCCGTGAAGCCGAGTTCGCGGTGGCGGCCCGCGAAGTCGACGAACGCGTCCAGGGACTCCAGAGGGCGGCCGCGGTCAGGGGTGAAGCCGGTGAGCAGGATCTTGTCCAGGCTGTTCACGTCCCGGCCGAGTACCGCGCAGGCGTCGGTGAGCTTGTCGACCTGACCGCGGAGGGCCTGGCGGGACTGCTCGGGGGTGCCGTTCTCGTACAGCTTCGGGTCGCCGGTGGTCACCCACGCCTGTCCGTGGCGTGCGGCGAGCTTGAGGCCACGCGGTCCGGTGGCGGCCACGGCGAAGGGCAGCCGGGGCCGCTGGACGCAGCCCGGGATGTTGCGGGCCTCGTGCGCCGAGTAGAAGTCGCCCTCGTAGGACACGGAGTCCTCGGTGAGCAGGCGGTCGAGCAGCGGGACGAACTCGGCGAGCCGGTCGGCACGCTCGCGCGGGCTCCACGGATCCTGGCCGAGCGCGGTGGCGTCGAACCCGGTGCCGCCCGCGCCGATGCCGAGGGTGACACGGCCGCCGGAGATGTCGTCGAGGGTGATCAGTTCCTTGGCGAGGGTCACCGGGTGCCGGAAGTTCGGCGAGGTCACCAGGGTGCCCAGGCGCAGCCGTTCGGTGACGCCCGCGGCACCGGTCAGGGTGGGCACGGCACCGAACCAGGGACCGTCGCGGAAGGTGCGCCAGGACAGGTGGTCGTACGTGTAGCCGGTGTGGAAGCCGAGCTGTTCCGCGCGCTGCCATGTCTCGCGGCCCCCCTCGTTCCAGCGGCGGTGGGGGAGGATCACGGTACTCAGACGCAGACTCATGTGTCCGAGCGTAAGCGCCGGGCCCTGTTTCACGTGAAACAGTGACGCACGGTCACTGTACGCGGCCGCTGAGCCAGGGGCTGAGGCCGACCGGGATGAACTCCTTGTGCACGCGGTCGCCCGGAAGCGGCACCATCAGGAAGTGGCTGGGCGGGAAGCGGCGCGCTTTCACCCAGGCATGGCCCTCGTAGAGGGCGCGGAGGAAGGCGGGGACGTCGTCGCGGGCGACGTCGGGGCACTCGACTCCGTCGACGGTGATCAGGGCGTCGTCGTCCGGGAACAGGCGCACATCCACCCGGGGCCGACCGCCGAGTTCGACGTAGGCCTCGTGGGGCAGGGTGCCGTCCGGGTCGGTGGTGACGCCGATGCCTGCGGCGCTGCGGCGTGAGGTCTGGTCGGCGCCGATATCGTGGGTCACCTCGATGGCGAGGCCGTACTCGGCGGCGAGGGCGCGGAGCGCGGTGACTGCGGCCTCGGTGGTGGGCAACTGGTCCATACCACTGATCATGCCTGGAGGGGGGTCAGTGCGACTCGGGAAACCGCAGATAGCGCGGCGGTACGGCCCGGGTGAGCCAGACTCCGTTCGCGCTGACGTGGAAGACATGGCCGTCGCGGTGCATGGCCTGTGCGTCCACGGAGAGCACGACGGGGCGGCCGCGGCGGGCTCCTACCCGGGTCGCGGTGTCGCGGTCGGGAGACAGGTGCACGTCGTGCCGGTTCATGGGGCGCAGTCCCTCGGCGCGGATGGCGTCCAGGACGCGGGCCACGGTGCCGTGGTAGAGGTACGGCGGCGGGGTCGCCGGGGGCAGTCCGAGGTCGACCTCGACGCTGTGGCCCTGGCTGGCGCGGATGCGGGTGCCGTCGACGGCGAAGCGTTGTTTGTCGTTCGCGGCGACGACCTGGTCCAGTTCTGCACGGCTGATGCGGAAGTTGTGCGCGGCGGTCGCGGCCAGCAGGGCGTCGATCTCGACCCAGCCCGCCTCGTCGAGAGTGAGCCCGATCCGCTCGGGCTGGTGCCGCAGGTGTTTCGAGAGGTACTTCGACACCTTCACGGTGCGTCTTTCGTCCATGTCGCCAGGGTGCCGGGAGAGACGTGAATCACGCGAATGATTTTGGCCCGGATGTTTGGTCCACAACCAACTGTAGTTATCCACAGGCTACTTGGCGTTTCTGTGGACAACTCCCTGTCATGTCAGCCCCCTTCGCCAAGATCGACTGGGGGACGCTCACTTGACGTGAGCGCATCCAACTTCCTTGCCCGCACCTCCCGTTCAGCCGCCAGCGCGAAGAACTCCGCCACCCGCTCCGCCCCAACGAGCTCTTCCACAGCCCGCATCGTCTCCTCGGGCACGGCCACGGAACGTGACTCCGATCGCCCTGCGGGCCGCTCCCCCGTATCGAGGTGCTGCCGCAGCTGCCGTACCGCCAACAACCGCATGGCCCGAGCGAGTTCGGCGTCCACGGTCTGCTGGGCGAGGGGCCGCAGCCGGCGTACTAGAGAGGCCGCTTCGGAGGCGTCGGCCTCGGTCGGCCGGTGCGGTCCCTGCAGGTACCGGGCGAAGACGTGCTCGGTGGTGAACTCCAGGAAACGGGCGGCGATGTGCTCGACCTGCCCCCTCAACTCCCGCAGATGGCCCGAGATCGCGGAGAGCGGCACCCCGGACGCGTGCAACTCGGCTGCCACAGCTAGCTCTTGGGGGCTCGGCACGAGGAAGGAGCCCTCGTCCCCGGGCACCGGCTCCAGCACGCCGAGTTCCACCGCCTCGGCGACCGCTGCCTCGTCGGGGATGCCACCGAAGCGTGCGTCCAGTTCGGCGCGGGAGATGCGGACGGCCTCCTCGTCGGTCCACGGGCCGTCGACCTCGGCGACCAGCCCGAGGATCCCGCCGAGGCCGCGGCCGGAGTCGTAGGCCTCCAGGAGCTCCTTGATGGAGGCCAGGCCGTAGCCGCGGTCGAGGAGGTCGGCGACCTGCCGCAGCCGGGCGAGGTGGGAGTCGGTGTAGATGTTGGCGCGGCCGCGACGTTCGGGGCGGGGGAGCAGTCCGCGGTCCTGGTAGGCGCGGATGGTGCGGACGGTGGCGCCGCTGAGGTGGGCGAGGTCCTCGATCCGGTAGGCGGGGGTGTCGCTCACGAGGCCGCTCTCGCCGCCGGTGACCGCTTCAGGTATTCCACCGCACGGCTCAACGACCCTTCCCGAGACGGGTGGTAGGACCGCCGGAGGTATCGCGGGACGGCCGCGCCGAGCTCTCGCCAGGCGGGCAGCAGACCCTTTCGTACGGCCTTCTCGTGCTCTTTGAGGGAGTAGCGCAGCCGCCCGGCCAGCTGTGGATCGTGGCGCATGAGGTAGGCGGTGCCCCATACCCACAGGTACAGCATCACCGGGGCCGTCACCGCCATGCCGGCGATGCGGCGGGTGTAGCGGGCTGTGCCGGTGCCGCCGCAGTGCTGGTACATGTCGAAGGCGACCGCGCGGTGTTCGACCTCCTCTGCGCCGTGCCAGCGCAGCAGGTCGAGCATGACCTCGTCGGCGCCGGCCCGGTCGAGGCCGTCGGCGGCCAGGACCCAGTCGCCGAGCACCGCCGTGAACTGTTCGACCGCGGCGACGACCGACAACCGGAACCGCAGCCACTCGCGCGCGGGAATGGGCGCGTTGAGCGGTGGGCGCTCACCGAGCAGCCGCTCGAAGAGGAAGTCGGCGTACTTGGTGAAGTCGGCGGTGTCGAGCCGCTGGGCCGCCAAGTGGTCCAGCACGTGCGTGTGCTGGACGCTGTGCGTGGCCTCCTGGCCCATGAACCCCTTGACGTCGGCGCGGAGTCCGGGGTCCGTGATCAGCGGCAGGCCCTCCTTGAAGACCTTCACGAACCAGCGCTCCCCCGCCGGCAGCAGCAGGTGCAGGACGTTGATGACGTGGGTGGCGGTGGGCTCGCCGGGGATCCAGTGCAGGGGTGTGCGGGACCAGTCGAAGGCGACGCGGCGCGGGGCGATCTCGTGGGTCACGTCGGCGGCTCCAGCCGTGCGATCGCGCGCAGTGCCTTCGGCGCCCACCGGGCCAGGGCGTGGGCGCCGCGGGCCTCCGGGGTGACCGGTACGACGGCCTGGTTGCGCACGACCGCTCTCAGGATGGCGTCGGCGACCTTCTCGGGCGGGTAGTTCCGCAGCTGGTAGAGGCGGGCCGTGCGCTTCTGGCGGCGCTTCTCCTCGGCGGCGTCGAGGCCCGCGAAGCGCGCGGTGGAGGTGATGGCGGTGTTGACGAAGCCGGGGCAGATCGCCGAGACACCGATCCCCCGGCCGGCCAGTTCGGCGCGCAGGCTCTCGCTGAGCATGAGGACGGCGGCCTTGGAGGTGCCGTAGGCGGACAGCGCCCTGGAGGGCTGGTAGGCGGCCGCTGACGCGATGTTGACGATGTGGCCGCCCTGTCCGCGCTCGGCCATCTGCCTGCCGAAGAGCCGGCAGCCGTGGATGACGCCCCACAGATTGACGTCGAGGACCTTCTTCCAGTCCTCGGTGGTGGTGTCGAAGAAGGAGCCGCCGATGCCGATGCCGGCGTTGTTGACCAGGACGTCCACCACGCCGTACTCGGCGGTGACCTTGGCGGCGAGTTTCTCCATGGCCTGTTCGTCGGAGACGTCCACGGTCTCCGCCCAGGCCTCGGGAGCGCCGAGCAGCCGGGACAGCTCGGCGGTGCGGGCGGCGGACTCGGTGTCCCGGTCGACGGCGACCACGCGCGCGCCGGCCTCGGCGAAGGCGAACGCGGTGGCCCGTCCGATGCCGCTGCCCGCGCCCGTGACGAGGACGAGCTGCCCGCCGAACCGGTCGGCGTGCTTCCCGGTCGCCTGTACGGTGCTCCGGCCGCCTTCGACGGAGGTCACGAACTCCGTGATCCACGCCGACAGCTGGTCGGGCCGGGAGCGGGGGATCCAGTGCTTGGCGGGCAGCGTGCGCCGGGTCAGCCGCGGGGCCCACTGCTCCAGGCCGTCGTAGAGCTTCTCCGAGAGGAACGCGTCCCCCAGGGGCGTGATGAGCTGCACGGGTGCGTGGGCGTACGCGTCGGGGCGCGGGTGGCGCAGCCGGGCCCGGATGTTGTCGCGGTACAGCCAGGCGCCGTGGGCCGCGTCGGTGGGCAGCGAGGCGGTCGGGTAGCCGTCGGCGGGGATCTTCTCGGCGCGCTCCAGTACGCGCGGCCAGACCTTGCCGAGCGGGCCGCGCCAGGCCAGTTCGGGCAGGGCGGGGGTGTGCAGTGCGTACACGTACCAGGACTTGGCGCCCTGGCCGAGGAGCTGGCCGACGCGGCGCGGGGTGGGGCGCTTGAGGCGGCCCGCGATCCAGTGGCCGAAGTGGTCGAGGGAGGGTCCGGACATCGAGGTGAAGGACGCGATGCGGCCCTCGGTGCGCCGGACGGTGACGAACTCCCAGGCCTGCACCGAGCCCCAGTCGTGTCCGACCAGGTGGACGGGCCGGTCCGGGCTGACGGCGTCCGCGACGGCCAGGAAGTCGTCCGTCAGCTTCTCCAGGGTGAACCCTCCGCGCAGCGGCTCGGGTGCCGTGGAGCGGCCGTGGCCGCGGACGTCGTAGAGGACGACGTGGAAGCGGCCGGCGAGGCGGGCGGCGACGTCGGACCAGACCTCCTTGCTGTCCGGGTAGCCGTGCACCAGGATCACGGTCGGCTGTCGGGGGTCGCCCAGTTCGGCCACGCACAGGTCGACTCCGCCGGTGCGTACCCGGCGCTCGCGCGCATCGTCGAGCAAGGTCACTTCTCCTCCGCCCAGCGCCGCACGTGCGGCAGGTCGTCGTCCAGCCAGAAAGCGCTCTGCTCGGGATCCCGGGAGTCGGTGACGACCAGGATCTCCTCGAACTTGGCGCCGGTGCCCCGGAATCCGAGGTGCGGTTCGACCGCCCACAGGCCCGGCTGCGGCGGGTGGTCGGAGAAGCGGTACGGCGACCACAGGGGCGACCAGCCCTCCCGGTGACCGTGCAGCGCGTCGGCGGCCAGGCCTTTCAGGGACTGGGTGCCGAACCCGAGGACATGCGGTGACCAGCGGCGCTGCTTGACCTGGTCGACCTTGTGGGCGATCACGCCGAAGGGGTACGCGCGGTGCCGGTTGGCGTAGCCCTGGCGGACCATGAGGCGGTCGACGTCCTCGTAGATCTCGCGCAGCGGCCGCCGCTCACGGACCTCGCGCAGGATCAGCTCGCGGTGCGCCTCCAGGTCGGCCATCAGCCGGTCCTGGACCGGGTTGACGCCGAGCGAGCCGGAGTAGCCGATGTCCGCGGTGCAGCCCCCGTGGACCGGGGCCATGTCCAGGATGAACGGCATCCCGGGCTCCAGTCGGCGGTCGGTGGGGAAGAACTGGAGCGGCACGCGGAAGCCGGTGAACGCCGTGCGGTCGCCGAACCAGGCGAAGGGCAGGTGGAACCAGTCCCGCACGCCCCGCTCGCGCAGCCACTCGCGCTGCATCCGGGCGGCCTGCCGCTCGCTCACGCCGGGCTCCAGGCGGGCCGCGACCGCCTCCGCGCAGTCGTACGCGAGCCGCTGGACCTGCCTGAACCCCCGCAATCGGGTGGAGAGTTCGCTGTTCACTGCTGTGGTCATGCCGCCTCGTCCCCGTCGACCGCGGTACGTGCCCGTAACGTGACACTGGCGAATGTGACAGTCATTGGAGGCTGCGTCAATAGGGCCCGGACCGGGCTGTGGAAAAACCCGCCGACGGGGAAAACGGCGGCCGCGTTGTTGGACTTCAGGGTGACCCCTAGGTGCCCGTACCTCTGGAGTCTGATGCCGATGCAGCTCTGCGGGGTGACGACCTGAGTGGTCCGCGTCACTACTGTCGGGGATGTGACTGTGATCGCGACCGAAAGCCTGAGCAAGCGGTTCCCCCGGGTGACCGCGCTTGACCGGCTCTCCTTGGACGTCGGACCCGGTGTTACCGGACTCGTCGGCGCCAACGGAGCCGGCAAGTCCACCATGATCAAGATCCTGCTGGGTCTGTCCCCCGCGTCCGAGGGCCGTGCCGAAGTGCTCGGGCTCGATGTCGCGACCAAGGGCGCCGCCATCCGTGAGCGGGTCGGCTACATGCCGGAGCACGACTGCCTGCCGCCCGACGTCTCGGCCACCGAGTTCGTCGTGCACATGGCCCGCATGTCCGGCCTGCCGCCCACCGCCGCGCGTGAGCGCACCGCGGACACCCTGCGCCATGTCGGCCTGTACGAGGAGCGCTACCGCCCCATCGGCGGCTACTCGACCGGCATGAAGCAGCGCGTGAAGCTCGCGCAGGCCCTGGTGCACGACCCCCAGCTGGTCTTCCTCGACGAGCCGACCAACGGCCTCGACCCGGTCGGCCGCGACGACATGCTGGGCCTGATCCGCCGTATCTACACCGATTTCGGCATCTCGGTCCTGGTCACCTCGCACCTGCTGGGCGAGCTGGAGCGCACCTGCGACCACGTCGTCGTCATCGACGGCGGCAAGCTCCTGCGCTCCAGCTCCACCACCGACTTCACCCAGACCACGACGACCCTCGCGGTCGAGGTCACCGACACCGACGAGCACCCGGACGGCACCCGCGCGGTGCGCGAGGCGCTCCAGGCGCGCGGTGTGGAGGTCCTCGACTCCCAGAGCGGGCTGCCGGGCGCCGGCCACATCCTGCTGCTGACCGCGCAGGGCGAGGAGACCTACGACGTCGTCCGGGACCTCGTCGCCGATCTCGGCCTGGGCCTGGTCCGCATGGAGCAGCGCAGGCACCACATCTCGGAAGTCTTCACCAACGAGGACGAGCAGCGGAAGGAGGCCGTCGGCCATGGCAGTTGAGCACCCGGTCACCGTCCCCTCGGGTGACCAGACCCGCATCCACAACATCGGCTACCGCACCTACGACGGCCCCCGGCTCGGCCGTTCCTACGCCACCCGCTCGCTGTACTCGCAGTCCCTGCGCGGCGCCTACGGCCTCGGCCGTTCGGTGAAGTCCAAGGTGCTGCCGATGCTGCTGTTCGTCGTGATGTGCGTGCCCGCGGCCATCATGGTGGCCGTCGCGGTCGCCACGAAGGCGCACGACCTGCCCGTCGACTACACGCGGTACGCGATCATCATGCAGGCCGTCATCAGCCTGTACGTGGCCTCGCAGGCTCCTCAGTCCGTCTCGCGCGACCTGCGCTTCAAGACCGTGCCGCTGTACTTCTCGCGGCCCATCGAGACGGCGGACTACGTGCGCGCCAAGTACGCGGCGCTGGCCTCGGCGATGTTCATCCTGACCGCCGCCCCGCTGATCGTGCTCTATGTGGGCGCGCTCCTGGCCAAGCTGGACTTCGCCGACCAGACCAAGGGGTTCGGCCAGGGCCTCGTCTCGGTGGCGCTGCTCTCGCTGCTCTTCGCCGGTATCGGCCTGGTCATCGCGTCGGTCACTCCGCGCCGCGGCTTCGGCATCGCGGCCGTGATCGCCGTCATGACCATCTCCTATGGCGCGGTCTCCACCCTCCAGGCCATCGCCGACGCCCAGGGCAGCTCCAGTGCCGTCCCGTGGATCGGCCTGTTCTCGCCGGTCACGCTCATCGACGGACTGCAGTCCGCGTTCCTCGGCGCGAACTCGGCGTTCCCGGGAGCGGTCGGTCCGTCGAACGGCGAGGGCGTGGTCTACGTCCTGGCCGTCCTCGGCCTGATCGCCGCCAGCTACGGCCTGCTGATGCGCCGCTACAAGAAGGTGGGACTGTGACCACGCTCCAGATCGACCATGTCTCCCGCTGGTTCGGCAACGTGGTCGCCGTCAACGACATCACCATGACGATCGGCCCCGGCGTCACCGGCCTCCTGGGCCCCAACGGCGCCGGCAAGTCCACCCTCATCAACATGATGGGCGGCTTCCTCGCCCCCTCCACCGGCACCGTCACCCTCGACGGACAGCAGGTGTGGCGCAACGAGGAGATCTACAAGCACATCGGCATCGTCCCCGAGCGCGAGGCGATGTACGACTTCCTCACCGGGCGCGAGTTCGTCGTCGCCAACGCCGAGCTGCACGGCCTCGGCGCCAAGGCCGCCCAGAAGGCGCTGGCCACGGTCGAGATGGAGTACGCGCAGGACCGCAAGATCTCGACGTACTCCAAGGGCATGCGCCAGCGCGTGAAGATGGCGAGCGCGCTCGTCCACGACCCCTCGCTGCTCCTGCTCGACGAGCCCTTCAACGGCATGGACCCGCGCCAGCGGATGCAGCTCATGGACCTGCTGCGGCGCATGGGCGACGAGGGCCGCACCGTGCTGTTCTCCTCGCACATCCTGGAGGAGGTCGAGCAGCTCGCCTGGCACATCGAGGTGGTCGTCGCGGGCCGGCACGCGGCCAGTGGCGACTTCCGCAGGATCCGCCGCCTGATGACCGACCGTCCGCACCGCTATCTGGTGCGTTCCAGCGACGACCGCGCCCTCGCGGCCGCGCTCATCGCCGACCCGTCGACGTCCGGCATCGAGGTCGACCTGGCGGAGGGCGCGTTGCGCGTGCAGGCCGTCGACTTCGGCCGTTTCACCACGCTGCTGCCCAAGGTCGCGCGCGACCACGGCATCCGACTGCTCACGGTCTCGCCCTCCGACGAGTCCCTCGAGTCCGTCTTCTCGTATCTCGTCGCGGCGTAGGAGGCCGAAAGATGTACGACCCCACAGTCGCCCGACTCACCTACCGGGCCCTGCTCGGCCGCCGCAGGGCCCTCATCCTGGGCGCCCTGCCCCTGCTGTTGATCGTGATCTCCGTGATCGTGCGCGCCCTGGTCGGCGCCGACGATCAGACCGCGTCCGACCTGCTGGGCGGGCTCGCGCTCGCCACCATGGTGCCGATCATCGGCGTCATCGCGGGCACCGGGGCGATCGGCCCGGAGATCGACGACGGTTCGGTGGTGTACCTGCTGTCCAAGCCGGTCAAGCGGCCGACGATCATCTTCACCAAGCTGATCGTGGCGATCGCCGTGACGATGGTGTTCTCGGCCCTTCCGACGCTGATCGCGGGCCTCATCCTCAACGGCAACGGCCAGCAGATCGCCGTCGCCTACACGGTGGCCGCGCTGGTCTCCTCGATCGCCTACGCGGCGCTCTTCCTGCTGCTCGGCACGGTGTCCCGGCACGCGGTGGTCTTCGGTCTGGTCTACGCGCTGGTCTGGGAGGCCCTGTTCGGCTCCCTGGTCGCCGGGGCGAAGACCCTGAGCGTCCAGCAGTGGTCGCTGGCCGTCGCCCACAAGGTCGCGGGCGGGGACCTGGTCACCTCGGACGTCTCCCTGCCGACGGCCACCGTCCTGCTGGTCGTGGTGACCGTCCTCGCGACCTGGTACGCGGGACAGAAGCTGCGGTCGCTGACGCTGGCGGGCGAGGAGTAAGCGCCCCTGACGTCCCGCTTATTGACCGGGACTTCACCGATGTCCGGTCACACTGGACAAAGGGGAACGTCGGGCTGCGAGTCGAAGGGAACGGGCATGGCAGACGACTGGGACGACCTCGTGCTGGACGAGGACTTCATACGGTCCGCGGGGACGACCGAGCCGTCTGCCCGCGCCCGGATGCTGGCGGCGCGCTGGCGTGACGAGGAGCCCGAACCGCAGCCCTGGCGCTCCGACGAGCCGCCCGCCGGGTGGTTCTTCAGCAAGCGCCGACGGCGGTGGCGGCGTCGCTAGCCTCGAACACACGGCCGCATTTAATCGGTGGCGCCCAACTCGTCGTACCGGCACAGTGGTTGTGTCCACACCGCCGGACGACCCTCCGGCGCCACGTTCTGGGAGAGGAGCCGGACGACGTCCCTGCACGGCAGTACGTCCAGCTCCCGTCAGGGCGGCCCGCGGAGGACTCCGGTGTAGTTACGCCACCGTGGAGTCCAGCGCAGGAACCGCCCGGGGCGGCCGCTTCGAGCACGCGACGTCGCTCTCGCGTGAGGCCGCCCACCCGGAGGATTGGCCGAGTGGTAAGGCACCGGCTTGCTAAGCCGTGGTCGGGCCTGGAAAGCCCGCGCACGTTCGATTCGTGCATCCTCCGCAAGACGTTGCCGGCCCGTCGACGCGCTCCCGGCCCAGCCGGACAGCGCGCGGCCGTCAGCCCAGCAAGCGCTCCAGCACCACCGCGATTCCGTCCTCCTCGTTGGAGGACGTCACCTCGTCGGCCACCGCCTTGAGTTCCTCGTGTGCGTCCGCCATGGCCACGGCGTACGAGGCCCAGGCGAACATCGGGATGTCGTTGGGCATGTCGCCGAAGGCGATCGTGTCCACCGCCTTCACGCCCAGGCGGCGGGCGGCCAAGGACAGGCCCGTGGCCTTGGACAGGCCCAGCGGGAGCAGTTCGACGATGCCCTCGCCCGACAGCGCGACCGACACGAACCCGCCGGCGGCCCGCAGAGCGGCCTGCGCCAGTTCGTCGTCCGACAGCTCGGGATGCTGTATGTAGATCTTGTTCAGCGGGGCGGCCCACAGATCCGACGCGTCCGTGAACGGCGTCGACGGCAGGGCGCCCGTCACCGCGTACCCCGGCCCCACCAGCACGTCGCCGTCGAGGCCGTCACGGCTCGCCGCCAGGTACAGCGGGCCGACCTCCGCCTCGATCTTCGCGAGGGCCACTCCGGCGAGCTGCCGGTCCAGCGTCACCGACGTCAGCAGACGGTGTTCACCGGCGTGGTACACCTGTGCGCCCTGGCCGCAGACCGCGAGACCGTCGTAGCCGAGGTCGTCGAGGATGTGCCGGGTCCACGGGACGCCGCGTCCGGTCACGACGATGTGGGCGGCGCCCGCCGCGGTGGCCGCGGCGAGCGCGTCACGGGTGCGCTGCGAGACCGACTCGTCGGAGCGCAGGAGCGTTCCGTCGAGGTCGGTCGCGATCAGCCGGTACGGAAAGGGCCGGCTCACTTGGCGACCGGCTCCAGCAGCTCCCGGCCGCCCAGGTAGGGACGCAGCACCTCGGGCACCCGCACCGAACCGTCGGCCAGCTGGTGGTTCTCCAGGATCGCCACGATGGTGCGCGGTACGGCGCACAGCGTGCCGTTGAGCGTGGCCAGCGGCTGGACCTTCTTGCCGTCGCGCATGCGGACGGACAGGCGGCGGGCCTGGAAGCCGTCGCAGTTGGAGGCCGAGGTCAGCTCACGGTACTTGCCCTGGGTCGGGATCCACGCCTCGCAGTCGTACTTGCGGGAGGCGGAGGAGCCGAGGTCGCCCGAGGCCACGTCGATGACCTGGAACGGCAGTTCAAGACCGGTCAGCCACTGCTTCTCCCAGTCCAGGAGCCGCTTGTGCTCGTTCTCCGCGTCCTCGGGGGCGACGTACGAGAACATCTCGACCTTGTCGAACTGGTGCACGCGGAAGATGCCCCGGGTGTCCTTGCCGTAGGTGCCGGCCTCGCGGCGGAAGCACGGCGAGAAGCCGGCGTAGCGCAGCGGCAGCTTGTCGGCGTCCAGGATCTCGTCCATGTGGTACGCGGCGAGCGGGACCTCGGAGGTGCCGACCAGGTAGTAGTCGTCCTTCTCCAGGTGGTAGACGTTCTCCGCGGCCTGGCCGAGGAAGCCGGTGCCCTCCATGGCGCGCGGGCGGACCAGTGCGGGGGTGAGCATCGGGGTGAAGCCGGCCTCGGTGGCCTGCGCGATCGCCGCGTTGACGAGGGCGAGCTCCAGGAGCGCGCCGACGCCGGTGAGGTAGTAGAAGCGCGAGCCGGACACCTTGGCGCCGCGCTCGACGTCGATGGCGCCCAGCGCCTCGCCGAGCTCCAGGTGGTCCTTGGGCTCGAAGCCCTCGGCACCGAAGTCGCGGATGGTGCCGTGCGTCTCCAGGACGACGAAGTCCTCCTCGCCGCCGACGGGGACGTCGGGGTGGACGAGGTTGCCGAGCTGCAGGGCGAGACGCTTGGTCTCGTCGTCGGCGTCGTGCTGAGCGGCCTCGGCGGCCTTGACGTCGGCCTTGAGCTGCTCCGCCTTCTGGAGCAGCTCGGCGCGCTCCTCCGGAGTGGCCTTGGGGATGAGCTTGCCGAGCGACTTCTGCTCGGAACGCAGCTCGTCGAAGCGGACGCCGGACGACCTGCGCCGCTCGTCGGCAGACAGGAGGGCGTCGACGAGGGCGACGTCCTCTCCACGGGCGCGCTGGGAGGCGCGCACTCGGTCGGGGTCCTCACGGAGCAGGCGAAGGTCAATCACGCGGCCAAGGCTACCGGTGCGGGGATACGGCCCACGACTCACTATTCCCAGCCGTACCGAATCGTGTCTTACGTACCGCTATGGGTGAATTGCGGAGCGTGTCAATGAAAGGGGCGCCGGGTCCCCGGGACGAAGCATGGGCGGGGAGTCGGGTTGACTGGACTCCCTTGCGGCGAGCGGGACTTGGCGTGCGGTTGTCCACAGGAATCCACACCCCTCGAAAAGTTATCCACAGGGTGTGCGGGAGGTCTGTGGATTTCGGAATTGATCACTCCGAAACCTGGGGATCACGTCGAGGATTCCCCTCGCAAACCCGCTTTTACCCCTACTTTCGAGTGGAAAGTGGTCACCCCAAAGGATTGCCTAAAGGAAAACAGTGGACGAAGGGTGACGTGCGCGCGTGTGGACACTGATGGGCCCTGAGGGCCGATTTGTCGACAGGGTCGCCTTTTGTTGTCGACTTGTCCCCAGGTCGAGAAGCAGGCCTGTGGATAACTCCTGTGGATAACTAAAATCTGCAGGTAGGACCGGTGTTGTCCGCAGGCAGGACCGGTGTCAGAAGCGTCCGTCCTGGCACCGGGCCACCCAGTCCGAGGCCGCCATGAACTCCTCGTCCGAGGTGCCGGCCAGCGGTGCCCGCAGGTCCGCGGCGTCTTTGTCCGCACGCGGGTACGAACCGAGGAAGCGCACCTCGCGGCAGATCCGCTTCAGCCCCATCAGCGCCTCCGCCACCCGGCGGTCGCTGATGTGGCCCTCGGCGTCGACGCAGAAGCAGTAGTTGCCGATGCCTGCGCCCGTGGGCCGGGACTGGAGCAGCATCAGGTTGATACCGCGGGTGGCGAACTCGCCGAGCAGGTCGCGCAGTCCGCCGGGGTGGTCGTCGCGCTGCCACAGCACGACGGAGGTCTTGTCGGCTCCGGTCGCCGCGGCGGGCCGGGCCGGGCGGCCGACCAGCACGAACCGCGTCTGCGCGTTCTCGGCGTCATGGATCCCGGTCTCCAGTGCCGTGAGGCCGTACCGGGCCGCGGCGAACGCGCCGGCGAAGGCCGCGTCGTACTGTCCCTCCTGGACCAGCCGGGCCGCGTCCGCGTTCGAGGCGGCCGACTCCCAGTGGGCGTCCGGGAGGTGCTTCTTCATCCAGTTGCGCACCTGCGGCTGGGCGGCCGGGTGCGCGGAGACCGTCTTGATGTCCGCGAGCCCGGTACCCGGCCTGACCAGCAGCGCGAAGGTGATCGACAGCAGCACCTCGCGGTAGATCATCAGCGGGGTGCCCGCGACCAGCTCGTCGAGGGTGGCGGTGATGCCGCCCTCGACCGAGTTCTCGATCGGCACGAAGGCGGCCTCGGCCTCACCCACGCGCACCGCGTCCAGCGCGGACTGGACCGAGACGTAGGGGATCAGCTCCCGGGTCGCCGCCTCGGGAAGGGTCCGCAGCGCGACTTCGGTGAAGGTCCCCTCAGGGCCCAGATACGCATAGCTCGCTGGCATGACCTCACCCTAATGGCCCTTGCGAAACGGCACGCACCTGTCTCAGGAGTGCCCCTCCGCCGAGTGAAACGGCGTGACCAAGGGACCACCCTGGACGTTCGCGTGACCGGCTGACCGGCTGACCGGCTGACCGGCTGACCGGCTGACCGGCTGACCGGCTGACCGGCTGACCGGCTGACCGGCTGACCGGCTGACCGGCTGACCGGCTGACCGGCTGACCCAGGCGCCGCCCTCGCCACCCAAGCGGCACCCCCGCCGTCCCGCCCGTCTTCACCCCGCCCCGCCCGCACTCCCCGCTCTCACCCCTCCAGCAGCCGCTGCCCCACGTACTCCCCCTCCGCCGCCCCGCCCGGCACCGCGAACAGGCCGCTCGACTCGTGCCGGATGTACTGGGAGAGCGCGTCCCCGCGGTCGAGCTTGCGCTGGAGCGGGACGAAGCCGCGCAGCGGGTCCGCCTGCCAGCAGACGAACAGCAGCCCCGCGTCCGGAGCGCCGTCCGCGTCGATGCCGTCGTGGTACGAGAACGGGCGGCGCAGGATGGCCGCGCCCCCGTTCTGGTCGGGCCGGGTGATCCGGGCGTGGGCGTTGACCGGGACGAGCAGATCGCCCTGGGCGTCCGTCTTCTCCAGGTCCATCGCGGTCGTCTCGGTGCCCCCGGACAGGGCCGCGCCGTTCGCCTTGCGGCGCCCGATGACGGCCTCCTGGGTCCCCAGGGACAACTTCTCCCAGTCGTCCAACAGCATCCGGATGCGACGTACGACCGCGTAGGAGCCGTTCGCCATCCACGCGGGCGTGCCGGATTCCGGGACGAAGACGCGCCGGTCGAAGTCGGACTCGCCCGGCTTCGGATTGCGCGTGCCGTCCAGCTGGCCCATGAGGTTGCGGGCCGTCATGGGGTGGGCCGTGGCTCCCGGGGTGCGGTTGAAGCCGTTCATCTGCCAGCGGACCTTCGCCGCGCCGCCCGCGTCCTTCTGGACCGCGCGCAGGGCGTGGAAGGCGACCAGGGCGTCGTCGGCGCCGATCTGCACCCACAGATCGCCGTTGCTGCGGGCCTTGTCGAGCTGGTCGGAGGAGAAGTCGGGGAGCGGGTCGAGGGCGACCGGACGCTGCTTCTCCAGTCCGGTGCGGGAGAAGAAGCTGTGCCCGAAGCCGAAGGTCAGCGTCAGTGAGGAGGGGCCGGCGTCCCGGGCGACGTCCGTGTCGTGGGCCCCGGTGGCCTCGCCGGCCATCAGCCGCCGAGCCGTCTGCGACCAGCGGCGCAGCAGCGCGGCGGCCTCCTTGCGCCCGGCGCCCGCCGCGAGGTCGAAGGCGACGAGATGGCCACGGGCCTGGAGGCCCTCGGTGATGCCGGCCTGATGTTTCCCGTGAAACATCACCTCGTCGCTGCCGACCGAGGTCAGCGCAGTCGCCGCGGCGGGTGCGGCGGCATAGCCCACGGCCGCGCCGGCCGCGCCGAGGACGAGCCCGGTGGCGCCGGCGGTGCCGAGCAGGGCACGGCGTGAGATGCCCTGCCCCGCGGCGGGACTCTCCTCTGTGGCGGCGGCTTCGGCGACGCCGGGAAGGGACTGTTCAGCCATGGTGCGGTTCAGCCGATCTGCGCGTTCTTGGAGACGGTCGTCTGGTCGATGTCGGAGGTCCGCACGGTCACGGCGACCTTCCAGTCGCCCGCCATGGGGATCTGTACGTTGCTCGCCGACCAGTGGCCCGTGGCGATGCGGTCGGGGGTGACGGCCAGCGGCCCGATCTTCTTGGCCTCCAGGGTGAGGGCGACCTTGACTTCGGGGATGTCGAAGGCCCGGCCGTTGGACCGCTGGACGTAGACGTGCATCTCGTTGCCGCCCACGCGCGCGGGGTCGAAGTCGACCGTCACGACGCCCTTGCCGTCGGTGCCGCCGGTGTCGAAGGACATGTCCAGGGTCACCGCACCGGACCCGGCCGAGGAGGACGAGGAGGAGGACGAGGAGGCCGCCGTGGCCGCCTTGGCGTCCTCCTCCGTACGGCCGGGCTCGGTCTGCGTCAGCACGGTCGTGACCGCCAGCAGCACGACCGCGACACCGGCCTCGGCGAGCACCGAGCGGCGCAGCCCGAACCGGTTCGGATCGGCGTCCCGCGTCCGCTTCTGGCGCGCGGAGTCCATCGCGGCCTGCTGCCGGGCGAGCTGAGCGGCCCGCTTGGAGTCACCCGCGCCCTTCGAACCGGCCCCCTTGGACTTGCCGGGGCCGGCTCCGGAGCCGGAAGCATTCGCGGCGACCCGCTCCTTGTCCGGCATCCGCTCCTTCTGCTGCGCCCGCTTCCCCCGCTGCACCACCGTGTCGGCGAGCTGCCCGGTCCACCGCCGCGAGATGAACGCGATCCCGACCAGCAGCGCCACCAGCCCGATCTTGACCAGCAGCAGCTGCCCGTACCGGGTCCCGGTGAACGCCGACCAGGAGCCCAGCTGCCGCCAGGACTGGTAGACGCCGGTCGCGACCAGCGCGACGACGCTGCCGAAGGCGACCTGGGAGAACCGTCGTACGGCGGCCGACTCGACCGGGACCTCGGAGCGGTACAGCGCGACGAGCAGCGCGGTCAGCCCGCCGAGCCAGCCGGCCACGGCCAGCAGGTGGAGGACGTCGACGGGCATCGCGATGCCCGTCTGGAGGCCCACCGAGGCGTGTTCGGCCATCGCCCAGCTCGCCGCGAGCCCGGCCGCGACGACGGTCCCGCCGATCGCGAGCCCGAAGGTGAGGTCCCGCTTCTCCTCGTCCTCGCGCTTGTCATAGGCCCCGAAGAGCACGGAGATGAACAGGGCGGCCGCCGCGAGCAGCAGCAGCCGGGAGACGAGGGCCGCACCCGACTTGGTCTGGAGCACGTTCCCGAGCAGGTCCAGGTCGAAGATGTCGCCGACCTTCCCGGAGCCCGTGTAGGAGCCGCGCAGCAGGAGCAGCAGCAGGGTGGCCGCGGTGAGCGTGAGCCAGCCGCCGACGACGAGCCGCTGCATGGGCCGTACTCCGGCGCCGCGCTGCCAGCAGCCGAGCACGAAGGCGGCGCCGCCGACCAGCACGATGAAGCCGGCGTACGACATGTACCGCCCGAAGCCGTACAGCCAGCCGACGAACCCGCCGCCCGCGGTCTCCCCGGAGACGGAGACCGAGGTGGTCGAGGGGGCGCCGATGGAGAAGGTGAAGGCACCGGCGACGGGATGGCTGTCGGCGGAGACGACCTGGTAGGTGACGGTGTAGGTGCCGTCGGGCAGTCCGCTGTGGAGTTTCACGGCGTACGTCGTGCCGCTGACCTCGGACGGCTTGCCCTGCTGGACGGCCTTGCCCTTGGGGTCGAGGACGCGCAGCGAGTCGTTCGACAGGGCGACCTTCTCGGAGAAGGTCAGCGAGACCTGGTCGGGCGCCTTGTCGACCACCACCCCCTGCTGGGGGTCGCTGCCGGTGAGCGCGGCGTGCGCCGAGGCCGGCCCGGCCGTGGTCAGCAGCAGGCCGCACGCGGCCAGGAGCAGCAGTACCAGGGTCCGGACGCGGGGGGCGATGGTCTGCGTCAAGGTGGTCCCTCCCTCAGTGTCCGGTCTTGGGGACGTAGGTCGCCGACTTCACCGGCATCTTCACGACGACGGGGTCGGACGTGGCGAAGTGCAGTTCGACGGTGACCGTCCGGCCCTCCTTCGGGGTCCGCTTCAGCTTGTCGAACATCAGATGGTTGGCGCCGCTTTTGAACACGAGTTGACCGTGGGCCGGGACGGGCAGGCGGGAGACCTGCTCCATCGCGCCGCCGTCGGTCGTGTGCATCGTGACCTCGCCCTCGTCGCTGGTGACCGAGGTCAGCTCGTCCTTCGACGAGCCGGAGTTGGAGATGACCAGGTACCCGGCGGCCATGTCGGCGGAGACGGGCTGCGGGATGTAGGCACCGGAGACGCTGAGGCCTGCCGAGGAGTCGCCGCCGTCCGAACAGCCGGCCAGCAGCAGGGCCGCCCCCGTCAGGACGGCGAGCCCGGTGGACGCGCGGTTCACGGGTTCTGCCCCTTGATGAGCTTGGGCAGGTCCTTGGTGTAGTCGTCGACGGTGGCGTCCTCGCCGTAGAGGACGTATCCCTGGTCGGTCCTGGGGGAGAAGGCGACGACCTGGGTGCCGTGCACCGAGACGGTCTTGCCGGTCTTCTTGTCCTTGTGGGTCGGCTCGATGGAGATGCCGAGGGTGCGGGCGCTCGCCTGGATGGTGGCGAAGTCGCCGGTCAGGCCCACGAACTCGGTGTCGATGCCCTTGAGCCACTTGCCGAGCTCGGCCGGGGTGTCGCGGGCCGGGTCGGTGGTGACGAAGACGACGGTCAGCTTGTCCTGCTCGGACTTGGGCAGCTGCTTCTTCGCGACGGCGATGTTGTTCATCGTCAGCGGGCAGATGTCGGGGCAGTGGGTGTAGCCGAAGTAGATCAGCGTCGGCCTGCCCTTCGTCTCCTTGCGGAGGTCGTACTTGCCGCCCTTGGTGTCGGTGAGGACCAGGTCCGGCTTCTCGAACGGCTGGTCGAGGACGGTGGCCGCCTTGTCCGAGCCGGACTCCTCCGAGACCACGGAGACGGGGGAGCCGCTGTCGTCACCGCTGCCGCAGGCGGAGAGGGTCAGGGTGGCGGCGGCGACCAGCGCGGCCGCCGCGAACATCTTCTTGCGCATATCGAAATGTCCCAGAGGTAAGTTTTTCGGTGGTGCGCGCCGGGGTCGTACGGACCCCGGCGCGCGTCCCGCGCGTACAGGTCAGGCGTCGCTGCGCCGGCGGCCGGCGAGCACGCCGTAGGCCACGCCCAGCGCGCCGACGACGATGCCGACCACGCCGAGGACACGGGCGGTGGTGTCACTGCTGTCGCCGTCGGAGGCCTCGGTGGCCGCGGCGGCGTTCTCGGTCTTGGCGTCGGCCTCCTCAGCGGCCGTCGAGCCGTGGTGTCCGTCCTCGGAGGCCGCGGACAGGGCGAGGACGGGAGCCGGCGTCTCGGGCTCCTCCGCGCCGTCCTCCTGGACCTCGATCCAGCGCACGACCTCCTTGTTGGAGTAGGTCTGGATCGCCTTGAAGACCAGTTCGTCGGCGTCCTCGGGCAGGGCGCCGACGGAGACCGGGAACTTCTCGAAGTAGCCGGGCTTGATGCCGCCGTCCTTGCCGGTGGCGGTCCAGGTGACCTTGGAGACAGCCTCGGTGATCTGCTCGCCGTGCAGGGTGAGCGGCTTGGCGAGCTTGGACTTGGTGACCTCGATCTTCCAGCCCGGCATCGGCTCCGGCATGACGGAGGCCAGCGGGTGGTCGGCCGGGAAGTTGACCTCGAGCCTGGTGGTGGAGGCGTTGTCGCGCTCGTTGGGAACCTTGAAGTCCACGACCGCGTAACCGCCCTTGGCGGCGGTGCCCTCGGCCTGCACGCTGACGTGCGCGAACGCGGGTGAGGACAGACCGATGACGGCGGTGGCGGCGACGGCACCGGTGGCGGCGAGACGAGAAGCCTTCATGAAGAGCACTCCGCTTCGAAAGGGGTGGCTGTGAAGAGGGGTACGCGTGCGCACACGCGCGTGCCGCACGACGGCGGCCCTCATCCAGGTCCTTCCAGGTCCGTCGGGGACCGTCCAGGACCTCGCGGGTCCCTCGGAAGTGGAGTGGTGGTCGCGTCGCGTCAGGCGGCGAGAGCGAGTTCGGCGGCGGCCGGCGGCCCGCGCCTGATCACCGTGTGCTGGAGTGCCGCGGTACACGGGCGGGGCGGGAGGAGCGATACGGCCAGCGGGGCGCGCGGCCCGGTGTTGGGAGCCCCCGGCAGTCCCGCACGCAGGGCACGCACCAGGGCGAGCGCCCCGCGCAGGGATCGTACGAGTGCCCCCTCGGCGACCGACTGCGCCGAGCAGGTGGAGAGTTCGGCGAGCCGGAGCAGCGCCAGGTCCCCGTGCCGCAGCAGCCATCCGGCGGCGACGGCAGCGAGGACGTGCCCGAGGATCATCGGCAGGGACGGCCAGACGGAGCCGGCGCTCATGGCGTCCGCGGATTGGGGCATCGCGGTGGTGCCGGTACCGGGATAGAGCCGCGCGTCGGTGAGGATCTTCTGCGCCTGCGCCGGGCTGATCGCCGCGGCGGTGGTCCCGCACAGCAGCCGTGCGGCCTGCTGGACCAGCGTGGCGTCGGACACCGGCGGCACGGACGACATCGACATGGACGACATCGACGACATCGACGACGTCGAGAACAGCGACGACGACATCGCGGCCGTGCCGTGCTGCCCGAGCCCGAAGAGCACATGCAGCACGGTCTGTCCGACCGCGAGCAGTGTCGCGATCCCCGCCAGCGAGCGCGCGCGCCCGGCGAGAGGTGCCACGACGAGAAGGACCCCGGTGAACCCCGCGCCGAGCGTCCACAGCGGAACCGTGGCGCAGGAGGCGAGGGAGTGACCGGCCGCGGCCAGCACGACGCAGACCGCGGCGAACACCGCGGCCCGCAGAACCCGGAGATCTCCTCCGGAGCGCGCGTGGGGGGCAGTCATGGCGGGCTCATCATCGCACTGGGCTTATGAGCGCCATACGGCAGGTCCACAAGATGACGTACGAGGGGTACGCCCGGAAGGTCACTTCTGGTGCGCGCTGTCCCACATACACCGTGCGTTGTCGCCGACACATCGCCCATATGGGCGGCATCACGTCAACGATGTGCTTACACCGGGGCGCGCGCGGCAATACGTAACGGTATGTCGAGCCGCGGCCAGGAGGCTGGAGCATGAGCATCTGGTGGTCACTCCATCTGCGGCGCGAGGCTGCGAGCGTTCCGCTCGCCCGGCGTCTGCTGCTCGGCACCATGGAGACCGCGGGCGTCGACCCGGACGTCTCCTACGACCTCTCCCTAGCCCTCAGCGAGGCCTGCGCCAACGCGGTGGAGCACGGCGGGGAGAGCGGGCCGCAGGACTCCACGGCGGCCTACCGGGTCACCGCCTACCTCGACGGCGAGAAGTGCCGGATCGAGGTCACCGACTCCGGCCCGGGCTTCCCGCCCGTGCGGCCCCGCCCCACCCCCGTGGAGGCGGAGAGCGGCCGCGGCCTCGGTCTCATCCAGGAACTCGCCGACCACGTCCAGATCGGCAACAAGCCGGGCCGGGGTGCCGTGGTGAGCTTCGACAAGATCCTCAAGTGGCGCAAGGACGCACCGCTGATGGCGGTGTGAAGACCGGGCTTCAGCTTTCTCGGCATCCTCAGGCTGCGCACAGCCTCCCCCCACGCTCCTGACGGCCAGGGCTCCTAATTTCCTGCCCATGACGGGAAACCACGGGAACTCCAGCATCACCCGGCGCCGCGCCCTCGCGGTGACGGGCGGTACGGTCGCGGCGGGCGGGCTCGCCGTCACCGGCTACCAGTCGGCCTTCGCCGACACCACCGGCACCACCGAGGCGACGGCCACCGCCTCGGCGACCGCCACCGACGCGTGCATGACGCTCCTGTCGAGCGTCACGGAAGGTCCGTACTACCTCGACGGCGCCCTGGTCAGGAAGGACATCACCGAGGGCAAGAGCGGGGTCCCGCTGACGCTGCGGCTGACCGTCGTGGACGCCACCGACGGCTGCACCCCGGTCAAGGGCGCGGCCGTGGAGATCTGGCACTGCGACGCCTGGGGCTACTACTCCGGCTACACCACCGCCAACCCCGGCGGCTCGGCGCCCGCGGAGAGCGAGGACGGCTCGACCGCGAACGACGCCACCTATCTGCGCGGCTACCAGATCGCGAACGCCAACGGGGTGGTGAAGTTCGAGACGATCTTCCCGGGCTGGTACACCCCGCGCACCTGCCACATCCATGTGAAGGTGCACACCGGGGGCGAGAAGGAGGACGGCACCTACGAGGGCGGCAAGGTCAATTACACGGGCCAGCTGTTCTTCGACGACACGGTCGCCGAGGAGATCTTCGCGCTGGAGCCGTACTCCCGGCACTCCGGCAGCTACACCACCCTCGACAACGACATGGTCTACGACGGCGGCGGCGCCTCCAGCGGCCTGCTCACCCTCAAGGCCGTCCACAAGGCTGACCCGTCCAAGGGCTACAAGGGCTCCCTGAGCCTGGCCGTCGATCCCGACGCCGAGAACACGGGCGCGGGCAGCGGCGGTGGCGGCACGCCCCCGAGCGGCGGCCCGACGGGCGCACCGCCGAGCGACGCTCCGTCCGAAAGTGCCAGTGCTTCGGCCGCCGCGTCCTCGTAGGGTACGGCCGTGAGCAGCCGCGAGGACGAGGCGCTGGCGCTGGCCGCCGTGGACGCGCTGACCGGTCAGCTGGCCCTGGTTCCCAAGCCGGGCCTGCCCGACCCGCGCGACCTCGGCGCCCGCGCCACCCGTCGGGACCACTGTTCCCTGCGCTGGTCGGCCAGGGCGCTCGCGCCCGGCCTCGCGGCGATGGCCGCCGCCGCCCGTCGCACCGGCGAGCCCAGCCCCCAGCTGCGCGCGGAGCTGGGCGCGATCGGCCGGTGCACCGAGCACTCGGTGGGCCTGGCGGGCGGCGGCCACCGCGGCGCCCTGTGGACTCTCGGTCTGCTGGTCGCCGCGGCCGCCCTCGACCCGGGCGCACGGTCCGCGGACGTGTCCGCGGCCGCCAAGAAGATCGCCGCGCACAGCGACAGACGGGCCCCGCGCCGGCCCTCCCGGGGCTCCTCGGTGTCCGCGAAGTACGGCGCGGCGGGCGCCCGGGGCGAGGCGCGGGCCGGATTCCCGCACGTACGGCGGGCGTTGGACGCACTGGACAGGTCCCGCAGGGCGGGTGCGGCAGAGTCCGAGGCCCGCCTGGACGCCCTGCTCACCGTGATGTCGACCCTCCAGGACACCGAACTCCTCTACACGGCGGGCCCCTTGGGCCTGCGCCACGTCCAGGCGGGCGCCCGCGGGGTCCTGGAGGCGGGCGGTACGACGACGGCCGCGGGCCGGGAGGCCCTGCTCGCCCTCGACGCGGACCTCCACGCGCGCGCGTGGAGCCCTCGCGGCAGCGCGGGGTTGCTCGCGGGGGCCCTGTTCGTGGACGCGCTTCCGGTCCGGGCCGACCCGGTGTCGGCCTGACCCGGTGTCGGCCTGGCACAGGGCCGGTCGTCGAGCGTCGGTCAGTTCGCGAGCGCGTGCGCCTCGACGTCCTCGCAGGGGGCGTCCGTCTCCGGCACACGGCAGGCGGCCCGCCTGGTCGCCGGTCCCATCGCGTACGACGCCACCAGCGTCGCCCCGCCGAGCAGCAGCCATCCCGGCGTGCCCCACTCGACGAGCAGCGTCGTCAGGACCAGCGGCCCCAGGGTCCGGGCCACCGTCACCCCGGTTCCGAAGAACCCCTGGTACTCGCCGACCCGTTCGGCCGGAGCCAGGTCGAAGGAGAGCTGCCAGGACCCCGCCGACTGCCCCATCTCGGCCACCACCTGCAACACCGCCCCGAGGACCAGCGCCCCCACGGCCACCCACGGCGAGACCCCCGCCGACAGCGCGAACACCGCGCAGGCCGCCAGCATGACCCACCCCGACCGCCGCACCGCGCGCGTGGCCGACGCGAGCCCGGTCACCCCGCGGGCCATCCGCACCTGGAACACCATCACGGCCCCGGTGTTGAGCACGAACAGCGCGGAGACCAGCCAGGTCGGAGCCGCGGTCCGCTCGGCGATCCACAGCGGGATCCCGAGGCTCAGCAGCGGCATCCGCAGCAGCAGGACGGTGTTCAGCAGGGTGATCACGGCGTACGGCCGGTCGCGCAGCACTCCGGAGCCTCGACGCCGGTCCACGGCGCCGCGCGGCGCCACCGACGGCAGCCGCAGCAGCAGCCCCGCACACACCAGGAAGCTCACCGCGTCCACCGCGAACACCCCGAGATACGCCGACCGCGTCCCGGCGTGCAGCGCCAGCCCGCCGAGCCCCGCGCCGACCGCCAGTCCGGCGTTGAGTGTCGCCTGGAGGTGGGCCAGCAGCCCGGTCCGCTCCCGGGCGGACACCAGCCCCGCGAGCAGCGCCTGCCGGGCCGCCGCGAGCCCCGACTGCGCGGAGGCGTAGGCACAGGCCGCCAGGACGAACGGCACGAAGTCCCGCACCACCAGGAACGACGCCACCGCCAGCCCCGTCGCCAGCGCCAGCAGCACCGCCGTACCGCGCGCCCCGCGCCGGTCCGCCAGCCGGCCGAGCGGCACTCCCACCATCGACCCGACCCCCCATCCGACGGTCAGCCCGAGCCCCACGCGCGCGGGGTCGAGCCCGACGACGTGCGTGAAGTAGAGCGCCGACGTCACGTAATAGGCGCCGTCCCCGACGGAGTTGCTCAACTGGGCGAGCGCCAGGACACGTTGCGGCCCCGCGGGCGGGACGAGTGAGTTCGTCATGGGAACGACACTAGAAGCGCGGTGGACCGCTGGGCAGGCCCAATAGGAGCGCCTATGAATGGCCCAATTCCAGGACGCGGGCCAGGGCGTCCAGCGCCCCGGGATACGCCCCCTCCCGGGGCGTCCCGTATCCCACGACGAGCCCCTCGCGGGACCCCGCCGTGTGCCAGTGCTCCCGGAGGGACCCCACTGCGAGCCCCTCCACCGCGGCCCGCGCCAGCACCGCCGCCTCGTCCCCGACCTCGACCAGCGCGTGCAGCCCGGCCGCGATCCCCTGGACCCGCCGGCGCTGCCCCAGCCGCTCCACGAGCCGGTCCCTGCGCCGCCGGTATCTGAGCCGGCACGCGCGCACGTGACGGTCGTAGGCGTGACTGCGGATCAGTTCGGCGAGCGCCAGCTGACCGAGGGTCTCGGTGCTGTGGTCGCTGTGCAGCTTGGCGTCGGCGACGGGTCCGACGAGGTGCGGCGGCAGCACCATCCAGCCGAGCCGGAGCGCGGGTCCGAGCGTCTTGGACGCCGTCCCCAGGTAGACGACCCGGTCTGGCGCCATCCCCTGGAGCGCCCCGACGGGCTGCCGGTCGTACCGGAACTCCCCGTCGTAGTCGTCCTCGACGACCAGCGCCCCACGCGCGCGTGCCCAGTCGGTCAGCGCCCGCCGCCGCGAGGGGTGCAGGGTCACGCCGGTCGGGTACTGGTGGGCGGGAGTGACGACGACGGCCGCGGGGTCCCCGAGACCGTCGACCTCGACGCCCCGCTCGTCGACGGGCACCGGCACCACCCGCCCGCCACCGCGCCGTACGACCTCACGGTGGAACGGCAGCCCGGGGTCCTCCATGGCGACGTCGGCACCCGCCAGGACGCGCGTGAGCAGAGCGAGTCCCTGCACGGCCCCGGAGGTGACGACGATCCGCTCGGGCGGTGCGACGACCCCACGGGCCCGCCCCAGATATTCGGAGAGCGCGACCCGTAGCTCGATCCGTCCCAGGGGATCGCCGTAGTCGTAGGCGGAGACCGGTGCGGTCGCGACGGCCCGCCGCACGGCCCTGAGCCAGGCGGCGGCCGGGAAGGCGCCGACGTCCGGACTGCCGGGCCGCAGATCGAAACGCGGCACGGGCGCGCGTGCCGCGGCCTTCAGGGGTGCCGCGTCGAGAGCGGGCAGGGGCGCGACCTCGGTACCGGCCCCTTGCCGAGCGGTGAGGAACCCCTCGGCGATCAGCTGGTCATAGGCCGCCTTCACGGTCCCCCGGGAAACCCCCAACTCCTCGGCGAGCCGTCGAGTCGCGGGCAACCGGGCGCCGGGGGCCAGCTGACCGTCGCGGACGGCGTCGCGCAGGGCTCGTTCGAGCCCGACCCGACGCCCTTCACCGGCGATGACTTCCAGATGCAGGTCCACCGGACCCACTTAAGGGGCGCGGGGAACCGCGCGACAAGCCACGACGCACCCGCGCCCGAAACTCAAGCCTTCAGACCCGCCATCCACGCCTCCACCTCGTCGGAACGACGCGGCAGCCCGGACGACAGGTTCCGGTTCCCCTCGGCCGTCACCAGGATGTCGTCCTCGATCCGCACCCCGATGCCCCGGTACTCCTCGGGCACGGTCAGGTCGTCGGCCTGGAAGTACAGACCGGGCTCGACGGTCAGCACCATCCCCGACTCCAGGACCCCGTCCACGTACGCCTCCACCCGCGCGGCGGCGCAGTCGTGGACGTCCATGCCGAGCATGTGCCCGGTGCCGTGCAGCGTCCAGCGCCGCTGGAGACCCAGCTCCAGGACCCGCTCCACCGGGCCCTCGACCAGGCCCCACTCCACGATCCGCTCGGCGAGCACCCGCTGGGCCGCGTCATGGAAGTCCCGGTACTTGGCACCCGGCTTCACGGCCGCGATCCCGGCCTCCTGGGCGTCGTACACGGCGTCGTAGATCCTCTTCTGGATCTCGCTGAACCGGCCGTTGATCGGCAGCGTCCGCGTGACGTCGGCCGTGTAGTACGTGTGCGTCTCGACGCCGGCGTCCAGGAGCAGCAGCTCACCCGCCCGTACGGCCCCGTCGTTGCGCACCCAGTGCAGGGTGCAGGCGTGCGGTCCGGCCGCGGCGATGGTGCCGTAGCCGACGTCGTTGCCCTCGACCCGCGCGCGCAGGAAGAAGGTGCCCTCGATGTAGCGCTCGGAGGTGGCCTCGGCCTTGTCGAGGACCTTCACCACGTCCTCGAAGCCCCGCACCGTCGAGTCGACGGCCTTCTGGAGCTCCCCGATCTCGAACTCGTCCTTGACCAGCCGCGCCTCGGACAGGAAGACCCGCAGCTCCTCGTCCCGCTCGGCGGTGACCTTGTCGGTCAGCGCGGCCTCGATGCCGGCGTCGTAGCCGCGTACGACCCGCACCGGGCCGGTGGCCTCGCGCAGCTTGTCGGCGATCTCCCGCACGTCGGACACGGGGACGCCGTACAGCGTCGACGCCTCGGTCAGCGAGTGCCGGCGTCCGACCCACAGCTCACCCTGACCCGACAGCCAGAACTCACCGTTCTCGCGGTCGGAACGCGGCAGCAGGTACAGCGTGGCGGTGTGGCCGCCGGAGACGGGCTCCAGGACGAGCACGCCGTCCTCGGTCTGGTTGCCCGTGAGGTACGCGTACTCGACGGAGGCCCGGAAGGGGTACTCGGTGTCGTTGGAGCGGGTCTTCAGGTTGCCCGCCGGGATCACCAGCCGCTCCCCGGGGAAGCGCGCGGAGAGCGCCGCGCGGCGGGCCGCGGTCTCGGCGGCCTGAGCGATCGGCTCCAGGTCGCGCAGCTCGGTGTCCGCCCAGCCGGACTGCATGCTCTCGGCCAGCTCGTCGGAGACGCCCGGGTAGAGGCCGTTCTTCCGCTTCTTGATCGGCTCTTCGGACTCATCTTCCGGGGTCGCCGGGGTGAGTTCTTCGGCCACGGTCATCCTCCTTGAAACGGCACTGGACCCCGTCCATCGTACGGTCGTACGGAAGGGGGCCCAGGGCCGGAAGACCTGTTACCACCCGCTACTCGAAGTGAGCCGCGAGCAGCACGACGTCCTCCGGGGAGTCCGCCCCGTCCAGCCCGTCCGGCAACACGGTCCGCAGCACGTGGTCGGCCACGGCGTCCGGGTCGGCGCGCAGCGCCTTCGGCACCCCGGCCGCCGCCGCGTGCAGACGCGCGAAGGCGCGGTCGGTGGCGTCACCGGTGCGGTGCAGCAGCCCGTCGGTGTACAGCAGGACCGTCTCTCCGGGCTCGGCGCTCAGCTCCACGCTCGGCGCCTCCCAGCAGGCGAGCATGCCGAGCGGCGCGGACACGGAGGTCTCCACGAACTCGGTGCGCCGCTCACCGATCAGCAGCGGCGGGCAGTGCCCGGCACCGGCCAGCGTGATCTTGCGCAGCGCGGGCTCGCAGTAGGCGAACAGGGCGGTGGCGGAGCGGGCCGGCTCGGTCAGCCGGAGAAGCAGCTCCAGGTCGGACAGGACGGCGACCGGGTCCTCGCCCTCCATCACGGCGTACGCCCGCAGGGAGGCCCTCAGACGCCCCATCGCGGCGATCGCGCTCGGGCCGGAGCCGGTCACCGAACCGACCGCGAGACCCAGTGCCGCGTCCGGCAGCGGCAGCGCGTCGTACCAGTCGCCGCCGCCGCGCGGGCCGGTGCGGTGCCGGGCGGCGAGCCGGACGCCGGGGACACGGGGGAGCCGGGACGGCAGCAGCTCCTCCGCCATCGTCGCCATGCACGCGCGGGTGCGCTCGACCTCAAGGAGCCGGGCCAGGTGCTCGGTGGCGTAACGGACGTACAGGCCGACGAGGTGGCGCTGGCGCTCGGACGGCTCGGCGGGCTCGTCGTAGAGCCACACGGCGGCACCGAGGCGGCCGGCGTCGTTGGTGGCGAGGGGGAGCGCGTAGCAGGCCGCGTAACCGAGGCGGGCGGCCACCTCGCGGTGGCGCGGGTCGAGGCCGTCCTCGGCGAGCAGGTCGGGCTGGGCGATCTCACCGTCGCCGCCCGGCAGCCCGTCGAGGATGCGGCCGTACGACATCGCGCTGCGCGGCACGGTCTCGATGTGCCCGAGGTCGGCGCGGGCGAGGCCGAGGCCGATCGTGGTGTCGGGACCGAGGCCGTCGTCCGGTTCGAGGACGACCAGCGCGCGCCGGGCTCCCACCAGGGCGGATCCGGCGCGCAGGAGTTCCTGGAGGGCGTCGGACAGCGCGTCCGTGCGGGCGAGGCGTTCGGTGAGTTCGTGCAGGGTCGTCAGGTCTGAGACCCAGCCGGCGAGCCGGTCCTGGAGCAGGGCGCCGGGTGCGTTCGGCGCGGGGACCGAAGGGGTGCCCGGGGCGGCGGGCGCGGGCGCGACAGTGTGTGCGGGTGCGGGAACCGTGGAATCGATTCCGGCCACTTTCGGAGGGTGAGGGGCGTTCATGGCGTCCGGCTTTCCGACCGGTGCGTATTGCTCAAAAGCATCGCAAACCCCCATGTCATTCTGCGCCGCTAGCAGTGTCTCCACATGTACACGCACTCGTAAGGGGATGTCCAGCATTGTCCTGCCGGGATTCCTGGTGTCCGTGGGTAACCGGTGGAGAGTGGGTTGACGGGTAAAGTTGGCTAAAAACTGCCTCGGGTTACGGTGTATTGAGGTCGACTGGCCTTGCTCCACAGAGCGTCACAGCGGTCGTGATGGGTACGTACTCGGTAAGGACCAGGGGTGGTGGACCGTCACCCGGAACCTGGTGACCGACCCGGGCGTCTTAGCCACCGACGATCGAGCCCCATCCTCCCGTGGCGGAGGCGGAGAGAAATACGCGGGACGGCAAAACGCCAGACTTCGCCACCCCCCGCCACGCCCGCGCTTTTGATAGACGCAGTATGGGGTTCCCCTTGTCTCGGACAAGGGTGTGATGCGCCAACAGGTACGCACAGTGAAGTGATCGACACATGGTGTGATGTGGTCCACGGTGTTGCCAGCGGTGCAACGGAAAGGAACGAGCGCTCATGCGCGAGATCCTCGGAAGGCGACGCAGGCTCCTGTCCCAGCGCAGCGACGGAAGGCCTGAATTGTTCAGCGCGGCCCTGACCTTCGCGAAGGAATGGCAGTGGCCCGTACTCCCGGGCGTGGCGCCGGACCCGGAGGGCCGGGCCCGCTGCGGATGCCCCGACCCGGAGTGCACGGTCCCCGGTGCCCACCCCTTCGACCCGGGGCTGCTCGCGGCCACCACGGACGAGCGCATGGTGCGCTGGTGGTGGACCAACCGCCCGGCCGCGCCGATCATCCTGGCCACCGGCGGCAGCGCCCCCTGCGCGGTCAGCCTGCCGGCCCTGCCGGCCGCCCGCGCCCTGGCCGCGCTCGACCGCGAGGGCATGCGACTCGGCCCGGTGATCGCCGCGCCGACCCGCTGGGCGTTCCTCGTCAAGCCGTACTCCATGGAGCAGCTGGGCGAGCTGCTGTACGCCCAGGACCACGTCCCCGGTTCCCTGCGCTTCCACGGCGAGGGCGGCTACCTCGCCCTGCCGCCGTCCGAGACCGGCCACGGCGACATCACCTGGGAGCGGGCCCCGCTGCCGGGCTCCGCCTCCCCGTGGGTCCCCGATGTCGAGGCCGTGGTGGACGCCGTGGTCGAGGCCCTCACTCGTACGGGTGTGAGCGCGCCCGAGTTGTAAGGGTGTCGGGCGCGGGCGGAACCGGGTGCCCGCGCCAGGTCGTTATCGTCCGCTTCATGCTGCGACATTCCGGGGGACGACCCCCAGACCCCCGATGGGTTCGTCTGCTCGCCCTGTCGGGCATCGTGGTGTGCGCGATCGCGCTGCCCCTGGCCGTGGCCTCCGCGGGACAGGTGGGCGACGGAGGCCGCACGGTCGTACGCGATCTCGTGCGCCCCGCGGAGCCCCCCGCCGTACGACCGTCCGCGGACCCCTCGGCCGTACGGTCGTCGGCGGCCGACGACTACAAGGCGCCCCGGGCCGGCGCCGGACGCGCCCCGCTGCTGCTCGGCCTGGGTCTCGCCACCGCCGCGCGCTGCGGTCCCGAACTGACCTCCCCCGACGGCATCGAGGCGCAGACCTGTGTGCTCACGCAGGGCGAGGAGACCTGGGCGCGGACCTACTACCGCAACGCGACCGGCGCGGTGCTGGACGCCGCGCTCAGCTTCATGGGCCCCGGCGGGCGCACGGTGCAGCTGCACTGCGCGGTGAGTGCCGGGGACGAGCCGGACAGCTGTGAGACACCCCGGGAACACACCCGGGGAGCGCCCACCGACTACACGGCGGTCGCGGAGTTCGCCCGGCGGGGCAGCGGACCACTGCTGCTGCGAACCGGGAGCAACTCCGGGGAAACTACGGGCAGTTGACGCGCGCTGCCGTTCCGTAAAGCTGCCCGGGCACAGAAAGACCCGGTTGCTGGCGACGGGGGATGCACCAGCAACCGGGCTATTGGAACGGTAACAAGAGATCGGCCGTTCGCAAATTCGACCGCTCCGCTCCCTGGCTTATTCGGACACCGATTCGCCTACTCCTGAGGGGAGTTGTGGACGGAGGTGGCCGTTCCGCGGAGGCTCGGTGCGACTGACCGGCCGGTCAGCCGCACCGGCTTCGTCAACTCAGCGTCACCTGGCGGTTGGTGAGTCCGCCACGGGCGCGGCGCTCGTCGGGGGTCAGCGGTGCGTCCGTGGCCAGAGCGCCCGCGAGACGCTCGGCGAACTCGGCGGCCGGCTTCTCGATGTCCTCCGCGGTGACCCCGCTCGGCAGGTCCCAGACCGGGACGGTCAGGCCGTGGGCGCGGAAGGAACCGACGAGCCGGGTGCCCTCGCCGAGGCTCGACTTCCCGGCCGCGTGCAGTCGCGCGAGCGCGTCCAGAAGTTGCTCCTCGGGGTGCGGCATGACCCAGCGCAGGTGGTTCTTGTCCGGCGTTTCGCACCAGTAGGCGGCGTCGACGCCGGTCAGCCGGACGGTCGGGATGGCCGCCGCGTTGGCCCGCTCCAGGGAGGCGGTCACCTCAGGCGTGGCGTTCTCCGCGTCCGGGACCCAGAACTCGAAGCCCTCGTGCACAACTGGCTCGAAGGCGCCTTCGGGGTCGAGCAGATCCTGCAGTCGCGGACCGTCGGCGGGAGCGCGCCGGCCCTCGACCGGGGTGCCCGGGGCCGCGGTGAGCGCGCGCTGGAGGGTGTCGGCGAGGTCGCGGCTGATGTCACCCGACGCCGTGTCGTTCTGCAGGCCGAGCAGTACCGAGCCGTCGTCGCGGCGCAGGGCGGGCCAGGCCATCGGCAGGACCGTGGCCAGCGTGACCGACGGGACGCCCTCGGGGAGACCGCTCCTGAGGGTCAGCCCGACCGTGGCGGCGGGGACCAGCTCGCGCAGGGCAACCCAGTCGCCCTCGCCGGCGAGGCCCTCGAAGGGGCGGTGCACCAGCTCGGTCGCGGCCTGTGCGGCGGCCCGGCCGTGGCAGGCCTTGTAGCGGCGGCCGCTGCCGCACGGGCAGGGTTCGCGCGCGCCGACGACCGGGATCCGACCATCGGCGCCTGCGCCGCGGGCGCCATCCGTGGTCTGCGGGCGCTTGGCCTTCGTCTGGGGTCGCTTCTTGGCCATCGTGGCTGTCTCCCGGTTACGGCTCGTCTCGTACGGGCGCGAGCCTAGCCGCTTGCGACTTGGCCGACGGGAGCCTGTGGACAACCACCCGGGCATCCTGCTCGGACGTCCGGGCCCGGTCGCCTCAGCCGAGATCGTCGAACGCGTCCGAGAAGTCCAGGTCGGGTATCGCCACCGACGGGGCCACGACCCGCGCGGCGAAGTCGCTCCGCCGGCGGCCGGCGTCCGGATCGTGAACGTCCGAGTGGACGATCACCCAGACCGTGACCTCGCCCCGGGCGTCGTCCCTGACGCCCCAGTCGTCGGCCAGCGCGGTGATGATGTTGAGCCCGCGGCCGCCGTGCGCGGTGACCGAGGGGGTGGCCGGAGCCGGGCGGGTGGGTCCGCCGCCGTCCGTCACCTCGACCGTGAGCCTGCCGCCCGCGTCCACCCGCCAGGCGGCGCGGACGTCGCCGTCCCCGGCCAGGGCGTCGCCCAGCGGCCGGCCGTGCTTGCACGCGTTGCTCAAGAGTTCGGAAAGAATCAGTACGGCGTCGTCGATGACCGATTCCGCCACGCCACCCCTGCGCAGCTGCACGCGCATACGGTGTCTCGCTTCCCCCACGCCCGCAGGGCCATGGGGTACGGCCATGCTCGACGACGTGGGCACCTCCTGTGCCACCACCAACGCCACCCCCGAGACCTCCTTCGCCCCACGCCACGGTGTGGATGCCCCATTGGCCTGTACCGGAAACCGGCCAATCACGTTCCGCCGACGCATTCGCAACGGTCGAACACGCACCGAACGCGCCGGGGCACACCCTGTGACGGAGGGGACGTCAGCGGCCCAGTCGGTCGAGCACCGCGCGCGGGCGGTTGGTGATGATGGCGTCGACGCCGAGCTCTACGCAGAGGTCCACGTCCTCGGGCTCGTTCACGGTCCACACGTGCACCTGGTGGCCCGCCCGCTTCAGGCGCTCGATGTATCCGGGGTGGTTGCGCACGATCCGGATCGAGGGTCCGGCGATGCGCACCCCCGCGGGCAGCCGGCCGTCCCGCAGCCGGGGCGAGACGAACTGCAGCAGATAGACCGTGGGCAGGGTCGGCGAGGCGGCACGCACGCGATGCAGTGACCGGGCCGAGAAACTCATGACCCTGATCGGCGACTCGGCGGCGGAGGCGGGCGCGTCCAGGCCGAACCGCTTCAGCAGCGCCAGCAGCCGCTCCTCGACCTGTCCCGCCCAGCGCGTCGGGTGCTTGGTCTCGATGGCCATCTCCACCCGCCGCCCCGCGTCGGCGACGAGTTCGAGCAGCCGCTCCAGGGTGAGGACGGAGGTGTCCTCCCGGTCCTCGGGCCGGAACACCCAGTCCGGCTCCTCGTCCCGGGTGCGCCAGAACTCCCGCGTCCTGCGCGAGCCGAAGTCCAGGGCGGCCAGGTCGGCGAGCTCCAGGGCCGAGACCGCTCCGCGGCCGTTGGACGTACGGTTGACCCGTCGGTCGTGGACGCACACGAGATGGCCGTCGGCCGTGAGGCGTACATCGCATTCGAGGGCGTCCGCACCGTCCTCGATCGCCTTGCGGTACGCGGCGAGCGTGTGCTCGGGAGCGTCTTCCGAGGCTCCGCGGTGGGCGACGACTTGAGTCAGCTGCTGCCGTGCGTGGGTCACCGCGTCATGGTGCCACCGCTCGGGGGTACGCGTGCGAACGGAGGCATATGGATTGCGCCTCATTTGTCTTGCATGGCCTATATAAAGAGCAGCCACAGACCCACAGGCACCGCTTATGGTGCCCTGACGGCCCGTGGGAAAAGCTGACGGCATACAAAAGGACATGCACAGCTGACGCACGCCGGACATGAAGCGGCACTGGCCGAGCGTGACCGAGTGCGACCGACAACCGACAGCCGTGGACCGAGGAGAGAAGCTGTGAGCACCGAGAACGAGGGCACCGCGGTACCCCCGGCCCCGTCAGCACCCCCCGTGCCGGTGGACGCTCCCGCGGCTTCGGCACCCCAGGCCCCCGACGCGGGCGCCCCCACCACTCCGATCCCGCCGCACCCCTCCGGTGGCGCCCAGGGTCCGGAACTCGTGCACGCGGGACCGGCTCCGGCGTACGCCTCGGCACAGGGGCAGCCGCACGGCGGCCCGGGCGGTCCCGAGGGCGCCTGGCCGCCGCCACAGCCTCCGGCCACCCCGTCGTACGCCGACGGCGGTGCGGGCGGTGCCGGTGCGGGCGGCGCCGGTCCTACGGGTGTCTGGGGCGCGGGCTACCAGCAGCCGACGCCGAAGCCGAAGAACGGCCGCGGTGGTCTCGTCGCCGCGATCCTGGTGGCCGCGCTGGTCGCCGGCGGCCTCGGCGGTGGTCTCGGCTACACCCTGGCCAAGAACAACGACAACGGCTCCTCCACGACCCTGTCCGCCTCCGACAGCGGCGGCAGCGTCAAGCGGGACGCCGGTACCGTCGCGGGCGTGGCGCAGCGGGCCCTGCCCAGCACGGTCACCATCGAGGCCGAGTCCACCAACGGCGAGGGCGGCACCGGCACCGGCTTCGTCTTCGACACCCAGGGCCACATCGTCACCAACAACCACGTGGTCGCCGACGCGGTCGACGGCGGCAAGCTGACCGCCACCTTCCCCAACGGCAAGAAGTACGACGCCGAGGTGGTCGGCCACGCGCAGGGCTACGACGTGGCCGTCATCAAGCTCAAGAACGCGCCGGGCGACCTCAAGCCGCTCACCCTGGGCAACTCCGACCAGGTGGCGGTCGGCGACTCCACGATCGCGATCGGTGCCCCCTTCGGCCTGTCCAACACCGTCACGACGGGCATCATCAGCGCGAAGAACCGCCCGGTGGCCTCCAGCGACGGCAGCGGCAGCAACGCCTCCTACATGAGCGCCCTGCAGACGGACGCGTCGATCAACCCGGGCAACTCGGGAGGCCCCCTCCTCGACGCTCAGGGCAACGTGATCGGCATCAACTCCGCGATCCAGTCCACCAGCGGCGGCGGCCTCGGCGGCACCAGCCAGTCCGGCTCGATCGGCCTCGGCTTCGCCATCCCGATCAACCAGGCCAAGTACGTCGCCCAGCAGCTGATCAAGACCGGCAAGCCGGTCTACGCCAAGATCGGGGCCTCCGTCTCCCTGGAGGACTCCACGGGCGGCGCGAAGATCACCACCGAGGGTGCCGGCGGCTCCGCCCCGGTCGAGGCGGGCGGCCCCGCCGCGAAGGCCGGCCTCAAGCCCGGCGACGTCATCACCAAGCTGGACGACCACGTCATCGACTCCGGGCCCACCCTGATCGGCGAGATCTGGACCCACAAGCCCGGCGACAAGGTCAAGATCACCTACGAACGCGACGGCAAGACCCGCACGGTCGACCTCACCCTGAGCTCCCGCACCGGCGACAGCTGATCGACACGCGGCCGTCCCCACCTGTCCCCCTGCTCCCCGCGCCGCGGCCACCAGCGGCGAGGGGAGCGCCTTAGCAGAGGCCCCGGATCACTCCGGGGCCTCTGCGTCGTCCACGGCGGGGCAGAACCGGCATCCGCCCGGCCGGGCGGAGAAAAAAAGAGGGGCTATGTCCGCTCGCTCGGTGATCCGCACAATGCTGCCGCGCAGGTGTCGGCCGCGAATCCGACGGACTGCGGGGCGCAGGAGAACAGCGCCGCCGGACTCTCCCGCTGCCTCATCTCGATGACATGCAGAAGTGCGCCAAGGACTACGCGAACCGCGGGGCGCAGAACGCCGACTTCCTGGTCGCCGACGTGTCGGACCGCGACGCGGGCTGGTGCGCACAGCCGGCCCACGGCGGCCATGACAACTTCTGGACCGACCAGAAGGCCGCCGCCTCGCTGAAGTTCTATACAAGGACCACATGGTCGACTGGTTCTTCGGGCACATGGACCAGGTGGCGAACGCGCACATCGCCGGCCTGCTGTTCTGCGCGGGGCAGCAGGAGCAGACCTCGGTCGAGACCGACGGCCGAAACCCGATCAACAAGACGATCGCCTATCGCCACGCCGGGGGCACAGCCCTCAAGTAGGCACTGGAGAGGGGGAACGGCCGGACGCCAGTAGCCTTGCCCGGTGCCGGCCTGAGCCACGGGACCTTGTGTGGGCCACGCGCTCCGCCCGCCACCGGAGGCCGGTACGCTGTACCCGCCCCGCCCCAGGTGGGACGGGGCGAGGTGGGTTGCCCGAGCGGCCTAAGGGAACGGTCTTGAAAACCGTCGTGGCAGCGATGTCACCGTGGGTTCAAATCCCACACCCACCGCAGGTGAACGGCCCCTGACCAGGCAACTTGGTCGGGGGCCGTTCTCGTATGGTCGCACCGCGATTGCCCGTGGTTCCCCGTAACTTCCCGCTCGATCGGGCACGTGAGGGGCACGCCAGCCTCGCGGCATGACCGCACAGCCACGGATCGGCTCCCTCCGGGCTCGACGTATCCCCGATTACCCGCAGCACGACCGCGACTTTCTTGAGTACATGCTCGACTGCGCGAAGCCCGTGACTGGCGACGACGGTACGGCGTACTGATCTTCAGCTTGCGCCTCGTCGAGCCCCCTTCAACTCACCACTGTACGAACGACCTGGACGCCATGGGCCGCGTCTGCTCGGCTCTGCCTGGGTCGATGGTGGACGGGATGGGAGCACCCCGCGCACGCCACTACGGACTCGCAGTCGGGAACGGCGCCCCCTCCATCCCGGTGTCGGCCGATTCCCCGCCGGAGCCACGGCCTTGACCGTGGGCCGCGCCATTGCGGTGATCGGAAACGGGTTTTTCCCGGCCTACAGCTCGTAGTCGCGCGCCAGTTCCTCCCACGCGACCTCCCGCAGCCCCTCCTGCGCGTCGCATTCCGACGGCACGCGTGCGTGGGGCTGGAACCAGATGATCGTGAGGTGGCTGCCGTGCAGGACGGGGTCGCGGGACGGGGTCAGGGCCGTGGAGCGGAAGACGCCGACGCAGGCCACCGCCGGCAGCATCTCGACCGGACCGAAGGCGCCCGGGTAGTGGTCCGGGTACTCGTGCGGCGGCGGTATCAGGTGCACGGGGGCGGTCGGGTAGTCGTGTTCGGCCGATCGCAGCAGGCCTTTGATCCGCAGCTCGTTGACCGGTCTGCACGGGTAGCCGTCCAGCATCCCGCCGTACGTCGACGTCAGGCGCAGCTCCCCGAGGTCGACCCTGCGGCCGGAGGTCAGGACGAGCCGGGACAGGGTCATGATCGGCACTCTGTGGCGCTCCCATGGTGCGGGTGGTTCTGGTGGTGCGGGTGGCTCTGCTCTATGGCCGGCGGCCGGTCATCCGTGCCGCCGACGCGATCGTCGCCCGTGCCTCGCGTTCCGTGAGTCCCGTGGTGCGGGCCGCGTCCACCAAGGGGGCGACCAGCGCCGATCCGATGCCGTTCTCGTAGGCGCGGCAGGCGGCCCAGAAGAGGCGGGTGTTGCGCTGGCCCTCGTGGGCGGCGAGGACGAACTGCACGAGCCCCTGGCCCCGGTCGCCGGCCGAGGGATGGGTGGCGGGGTGGGTGGGGCGGGGCGGGGGCAGCAGCAGGTGCAGCAGGGCCGGCGGGCAGGCCGCGGGGGCGAGGTGGGCGGTGCCGGGGGCTGTGGAGTAGGTGCCGTGGTCGGTGCGGGAGCCGGGGCCGACGAGGTAGCCGCCGGCGCCCCGGATGTCGATGCCGGGGGCGAGTCGGCCCGCCGAGTTGGGCACGGCGGCGTCGGGCGGGCCGGTCAGCCACAGGTGGCGGCCGCCGCTCGGGGTCAGGACGACGACCGTGTCGGGGATCGTGAAGAGGTGGCGCAGGGCCAGTTCGCGCAGGGCCGCCGAGGAGTCCGTGCCCGACTTGGTGTCCAGGTCCACGCCGATCAGATGGTGGGGTGGCAGACCGCACGCGATGCCGTAACCCGTGGCCCAGGGCGCCGCGGCGAAGAGCTCGCGGATGCGGACGGGGTCGGTCGAGGCGTCGTAGACCCCGTGGCCGAACGCGCCGCACTCGCCGTGGCAGGGGGTGGCCAGGAGGCCGTCGTCGCGGTGGGGGGAGCGCAGGGCGGGGAGCTTGGTGCGGGACAGGGGGATGACGGCCAGCCCGCGCTCGGCGGCTGACAGGGCGTGGGCGAGGGCCAGCGTCGTGGCCTGCCGGTCGGTGGTGGCCATGTCTCCATGTTCGTACGTGTGTTCGAAAAAGGGAAGGGGTGGCGGGTGCGACGCGCCGAGGTCCTGGGATTGGCCGGAAAAGTGCCGGAACGCTTCCTCTGTTGTCCCGCTTGACGATCAAGAGTCCGGATCATCCCGCTCTTCTCCGTGAAGTCGCGAAAGGGGTTTATCGACTTGTCCTCACGCTTCAGGGGGAATAACCGCTTCCGCTCTGGTTCGCCGGGGATTCGGTGGGCAACTCTGATCTCGCGACGTCGTGCACAGCACCGGGGCGGTCGGCCAACTTCCCTGGAAACAGCCTTACTTGACGCACTACCGGTCACAGGCCGGGTTCTGGAGGAAACACCATGGCAAGCATCCGTACCGCTCGCGTCATCGCCGCCGTCTCCGCCCTCCCGCTCGCCGTCGCACTCTTCACCGGCGTCGCGGCAGCGGACAACGGCGGCTTCGCGGACGACGGATCGAACGCGGGAGTCGCGAGCATCGTGGGCAGCGGTGTCGGACACGACAACAAGGGCAACTCGTCCACGACACAGCAGAGTGCCGTCGGCTCCGGGGCGTCGAACCAGAGCAACACGGCGCAGGTCAACGGCTCCGCGTTCACGGCCATCAACCAGGGGAACAACAACACGTCCGTCAACTTCACCCCCTTGTGGTGGTGATCCGCGAGGGCTGACGGCCCTCGCCGGGGGGTGTGCTTCATGGGGTGGGACACGACCGCGCGGCGGCGCTTCGGCGCCGCCGCGCAGGCGTGTGCGCGGGCGCCTGCGGCGACCTTGACACCGCACCAGATCTGACGGACAGTCAGGAAATCTTGCGGACAAGGAGGTTGTCGCCATGACCGACGATCCGCACGACCTGACGTCCGGGCGGGAGGCCCAGGGCCCGCAGGCCTACGGCCGGGATGACGTGGTGGTCCGGTCGAAGTCCCGCGGTGCGGGTGAGCCGGCGGGTGGGCCGGGGGCCCGGGAGGCGGTCGGTCCGGTCGTCGGGCGGGAGGCGCAGGGCCCGGATGACGTGGCGGCCCCGTTGAAGTCCCGCGGTGCGAGTGCGCCGGTGCGTGAGTCCGGGACCGACGATCCGCACAGCCTGACGCCGGGCCCGGAGCCCCGCGGCCCGGAGGCGCATGGCCAGGATGATGTGGTGGCCCGCTCGACGTCCCGCGGTGCGAGTGAGTCGATGAGTGAGTCCGGGACCGACGATCCGCACGACCTGACGTCCGACCCGGAGGCACATGGCCGCGATGACGTGGTGGTCCGGTCGAAGTCCCGCGGTGCGGGTGAGCCGGCGGGTGGGTCCGGAGCCGGGGAAGCGGTCGGTCCGGTCGCGGGGCGAGAGGCCCACTGCCCGGATGGCGGGGTGGCCCCGTCGAAGGCCCTCGGCGCGAGTGAATCGGCGGGTGGGCCAGGGGCCGGGGAGGCGGTCGGTCCGGTCGTGGGGCGGGAGGACCGCGGTCCGTTCGTCAGCCGGGAGGCCCACGGTCCGTTCGTCGGCCCGGAGGCCCGTCGCCCGGTGGGTGGCGCGTCGCTCCAGGCAGGGACCGACGGTGCCGTGCCCGAGGACCACCCCCCGGCACACGATCTGCAGACCCGCCTCAAGTCCTACGAAGGGCGCCCCGCCGCTGTCTCCGCCACCGGCAAGGACCCCGTCAACCTGCCCATGATCCGCCACTGGTGCGAAGCCCTGGGTGATGCCCACCCGGCGTACACCGGCCCGGAGGCCATCGCCCCGCCCACCATGCTCCAGGCCTGGACGATGAGCGGCCTGGGCGGCCCTGGCGGCCTCGGCGGACACACCGGACGTGCCCAGGCGTACGACGAACTCCTCGCGCTCCTGGACGCGTCGGGCTGCACCTCGGTCGTCGCCACCGACTGCGAGCAGGAGTATCTCCAGCCGTTGCGCCCCGGCGACGAGATCACCTTCGACACGGTCATCGAGTCGGTCTCCGAGCGCAAGACCACCAGGCTCGGTACCGGCCACTTCGTCACGACCCGTACCGACGTCCGCGTGGGCGAGACCCTCGTAGGCACCCACCGTTTCCGCATCCTCAAGTACGCGCCCGCACAAGCGAGGAAGACCCCTCCCCGGCCCCGCCCCGTCGTCAACCGCGACAACGCCGGCTTCTGGGAGGGCGTCGAACGGCACCGGCTCCTCATCCAGCGCTGCACCGCCTGCGCGGCCCTCCGCTTCCCGTGGCTGCCTGGCTGCGCCCACTGCGGCGGCCCCGACTGGGACACGGTCGAGGCGAGCGGAGAGGGGACCGTCTACTCGTACGTCGTCATGCACCACCCGCCCTTCCCGGCCTTCGACCCTCCCTACGCCGTCGTGCTCGTCGAACTCGCGGAGGGCGTGCGGATGATCAGCAACGTGGTCGGGACGCCGTACGACAAGGTGCGGATCGGGATGCCGGTACGGCTTGCCTTCCAGTCGTACGACGGTGACCTCACCCTTCCGGTCTTCCGCGCCGCCGAGAGGGACGTCGCCGAGGAGGCCGCCGTATGAGAACGGGCGACGCGCTGCCACCCCTGGAGATCCCGATCACCCGCACCCTGATCGTCGCGGGCGCGATCGCCTCCCGGGACTACCAGGACGTGCACCACGACCCGGAGTCGGCCCGGCAGAAGGGCTCCCCGGACATCTTCATGAACATCCTGACGACGAACGGCCTGGTGGGGCGCTACATCACCGACCACTTCGGCCCGCGGACCGTGCTCAAGAAGGTGGCCATCAGGCTGGGCGCGCCCAACTACCCCGGCGACACCATGGTGCTGAGCGGGACCGTGGAGACCGTCGAAGGCACCACCGCGACGGTCCGGATCGTCGGATCCAACGGCATCGGCAACCACGTGACGGGGACGGTCACCTTCTCCCTGAAGGACGCCGAATGAGCACACGCGCGCGTGACCGGCTCGGCGGCCTGGCCGCGATCGCCGGCGTCGGGGCCACGGAGTTCTCCAAGGACTCCGGCCGCAGCGAACTGCGCCTGGCCGCCGAGGCGGTCCGCGCGGCGCTCGACGACGCCGGGCTCACCGCGGCCGACGTGGACGGCATGGTCACCTTCACCATGGACACCAGCCCGGAGATCACCGTCGCCCAGGCCTGCGGGATCGGCGAGCTGTCCTTCTTCTCCCGCGTCCACTACGGCGGCGGCGCGGCCTGCGCGACCGTCCAGCAGGCGGCGCTCGCGATCGCGGCGGGCGTGGCCGAGGTCGTGGTCTGCTACCGCGCCTTCAACGAACGCTCCGGCCGCCGTTTCGGCTCCGGCGTTCAGCACCGCGAGCCCTCCGCCGAGGGAGCCGCCCTCGGCTGGCCCCTGCCCTTCGGCCTGCTCACCCCCGCCTCCTGGGTGGCGATGGCCGCCCAGCGCTATCTGCACACCCACGGCCTCGGTCCGGAGGCCTTCGGGCAGGTGGCGGTGACCGGCCGCGCGTACGCCGCCACCAACCCGGCCGCCTGGTTCCACGGCCGCCCCATCACCCTCGCCGACCACGCGTCCTCCCGCTGGATCGTCGAGCCGCTCAGGCTCCTGGACTGCTGCCAGGAGACCGACGGCGGCCAGGCGATCATCGTCACCTCGCTCGCACGCGCGCGTGACCTCCCGAACCCGCCCGCCGTCATCACGGCCGCCGCCCAGGGCGCGGGCCGCGCCCAGGAGCAGATGACCAGCTTCTACCGCGACGACCTCACCGGTCTCCCCGAGATGAACGTCGTCGCCCGCCAGCTGTGGCGGACCTCGGGCCTGGCCCCCGAGGACATCGACGTGGCGATCCTGTACGACCACTTCACCCCGTTCGTCCTGATGCAGCTGGAGGAGTTCGGCTTCTGCGGGCGTGGCGAGGCCGCGGACTTCGTACGCCGGGCCGCGCTCCCCCTCAACACCCACGGGGGCCAGCTGGGCGAGGCCTACCTCCACGGGATGAACGGCATCGCGGAAGCCGTACGACAACTGCGGGGGACGGCCGTGAACCAGGTGCCGGAGGCGGGGCGGGTGCTGGTGACGGCGGGGACGGGGGTACCCACGTCCGGGCTGGTGCTCACCGTGGACGGGTAGCCCTCAGACGGGTAGCCCCCAGGGGTGATCCCGCAGTAGACGGGCCCTGCTCGTCCACCTTCAGGAGGTGCAGTCAGCCCCACTTCTACAACCTGAGGGGGAGTCCTCTTCGGGACCTGTGGCCGATGAGCGGGGGGTGGTCGCGAATCTAGCGTGGAGCCATGACCACACCCGTCTGCACCAGCGCTTCGAAGGCCGCCGTACCGGCGACGCAGACCCTCGCGTACCCCTCGTTCGCCTCGTACGTGAAGGCCCGCCAGCCGGTGCTGCTGCGTACCGCCCGGTCGCTGACCGCGAACCCGAGCGACGCCGAGGACCTGCTGCAGACCGCCCTGACCAAGACCTACGTCGCCTGGGAGCGCATCGAGGACCACCGGGCCCTCGACGGATACGTGCGCCGGGCCCTGCTGAACACCCGCACCTCGCAGTGGCGCAAGCGCAAGGTCGACGAGTTCGCGACCGACGAGATCCCCGAGCCCGAACCCGTGCCCGGCGGCGACGACCCCGCCGAGCAGCAGGCGCTGCACGACGCCATGTGGCGGGCGATCATGAAGCTGCCGGCCCGGCAGCGGGCCATGGTCGTCCTCAGGTATTACGAGGACCTCAGCGAGGTGCAGACGGCCGAGGTGCTCGGGGTCTCCGTCGGCACCGTGAAGTCGGCGGTGTCGCGGGCGCTGGGCAAGCTCCGCGAGGACCCCGAGCTGGTGCTCGCCCGCTAGGAGCGGCCAGGCGCGGCCCCCGTCAGGAGCAGCCAGGCACAGCTGGGAACAGCCAGGAACACCGGGGAACCGTGGGTGACGGCCGGCCGTTGTGAGGGCATCGTGACGTGATCGATCGCCCGGCTCTAGTGACATACCGCGCGGTATGTGCGCAGAATCGGCGCAACCCTTACTACCGCGTAGGCAATGTCGCCCCGGGAGGACGCCGTGCTGAGCACGATGCAGGACGTACCGCTGCTGATCTCCAGGATCCTGACCCACGGGTCGTCGATCCACGGCACCTCACAGGTGACCACCTGGACCGGCGAGCCCGAGCCCCACCGCCGCTCCTTCGCCGAGATCGGCGCCCGGGCCGCCCAGCTGGCGCACGCCCTGCGCGAGGACCTCCAGGTCGCCGGGGACGAGCGGGTGGCGACCCTGATGTGGAACAACGCCGAGCACGTCGAGGCCTACTTCGCGATCCCCTCCATGGGCGCGGTCCTGCACACCCTCAACCTCCGCCTCCCGGCCGACCAGCTGGCCTTCATCGTGGGCCACGCCGCCGACCGGGTCGTCATCGCCAACGGCTCGCTGCTCCCCCTGCTCGCCCCGCTGCTCCCGCACCTCAAGACGGTCGAGCACGTGGTGGTCTGCGGCCCCGGCGACCGTACGGCCCTCGACGGCTCCCACGCGCGCGTGCACGAGTACGAGGACCTCATCGCCGGCAAGCCCACCACGTACGACTGGCCCGAGCTGGACGAGCGCCAGGCCGCCTCCATGTGCTACACCTCCGGCACCACGGGCGACCCCAAGGGCGTGGTCTACAGCCACCGTTCGATCTATCTGCACTCCATGCAGGTCAACATGGCGCAGTCGATGGGTCTGACCGACCAGGACACCTCGCTGGTGGTCGTCCCCCAGTTCCACGTCAACGCCTGGGGCCTCCCGCACGCCACCTTCATGACCGGCGTCAACATGCTGATGCCGGACCGCTTCCTGCAGCCCGCCCCCCTCGCCGAGATGATCGAGCGCGAGAAGCCGACCCACGCGGCCGCCGTCCCCACCATCTGGCAGGGGCTGCTCGGCGAGCTCACCGCCAAGCCCCGTGACGTCTCCTCCCTCACCCAGGTCACCATCGGCGGCTCGGCCTGTCCGCCCTCCCTGATGGAGGCCTTCGACGCGCTGGGCATGCGGGTCTGCCACGCCTGGGGCATGACGGAGACCTCGCCGCTCGGCACCATCGCCCGCCCGCCGGCCCATGTGGTCGGCACACCCGAGGAGTTCGCGTACCGCCTCACCCAGGGCCGCTTCCCGGCCGGCGTCGAGGCCCGCCTCACCGGCCCCGGCGGCGAGCGCCTGCCCTGGGACGGCGAGTCCGCGGGCGAGCTGGAGGTCCGCGGCCCCTGGATCGCCGGCGCCTACTACAACGGCCCGGACGCCGAACCCCTGCGCCCCGCCGACAAGTTCAGCGAGGACGGCTGGCTGAAGACGGGCGACGTCGGCACGATCTCGGCCGACGGCTTCCTCACCCTCACCGACCGCGCCAAGGACGTCATCAAGTCCGGCGGCGAGTGGATCTCCTCGGTCGAGCTGGAGAACGCCCTGATGTCCCACCCGGACGTCACCGAGGCCGCCGTCGTCGCCGTCCCCGACGACAAGTGGGGTGAGCGCCCCCTGGCCACGGTCGTCCTCAAGGAGGGCTCCACCGCCGACTTCGAGTCCCTGCGCGCCTTCCTGGCGAGCGATGTCTGCAAGATCGCCAAGTGGCAGCTCCCGGAGCGCTGGTCGATCATCGAGGCCGTCCCGAAGACGAGCGTCGGAAAGTTCGACAAGAAGGTGCTGCGCAGGCGGTACGCGGAGGGGGAGCTGGACATCACCCAGCTCTGACCACAGCGCCGGGAGACCCGGAGGACATGGCGGTCAGGGCGCCCTGAACGAGAACCGGGGGCCCTGACCGCCGTACCGTGTCCGTCCTCGCCGTACCGCATTTGTCATCGCCGTACCGAAGTGGCGATCCAGCCCAGCGTGAGCCAGACCCCCGCCACCGCGCACACCCCGCCCCAGCCCCACCATCCGTACGCCGACCCCGCCAGTGCGGACGCCGTCGCGCCGCCCGCGAACCCGGCCACGACATACGCCGTGTTGGCGGTGGCCGGGGTCGAGGTCGTCGTCAGGGCGAGGGTCTGGTTGGCGACGTGGGAGGCGACCAGGGCCGCGTGGACGGCGATCGCCGCGACGAACAGGGCCCACATGACGTGTCCGCCGAGCCAGAACAGCGGTACGGACACGGCCGCGAGCAGATACGCCGACCGTACGACCCTGGCGGCGCCGAAGCGGTCCACGAACCCGCCGGCCAGTGGCGCCACGACGCTCGCGGCCAGCCCGAAGAGGCCGAAGAGCCCGGCGGTCGCGGTCGACAGGCCGTACCCAGGGCCGGTCAGCAGGAGGGCCAGCGAGGTCCACAGCGCGCTCCAGGCGCCGTACATCCCTGCCTGCCGCACGCACGCGCGCCACAGGTCGGGCGAGCGGCGCACGACGGACGGCAGGGTGGTCAGGCCCGAGAAGAGCGGGCCGGAGCGGCGCGTCCGTTCCGCCGGCAGGGCGTACGCCGTCGCGAGCCCGAGGACGGCCGTCAGGGCGGCCGCGCCCACGAACACCACCCGCCAGCCGAAGGCCTGTCCGATCAGCCCGCCGAGCACCCGGGCCGCGACGACCCCGGTGAACAGGCCGGCGATGACGGCAGCGACATGGCGGGCCCGGCGGTCGGCGGGGGCCCGCTGGGCGACCAGCGGGACCAGCAGCTGGGGGACGACGGTGGCCGCGGAGGCGACCAGGACAGCGGCGGCGAGGGCGGTGGTGCCGGTGGCGAGCGCGGCGGCGGTCAGGGCCGCGGTGGTCACGAGCGAGAGGGCGGCGACCAGGCGCCGCCGGTTCACGCTGTCGCCGAGCGGCGCGAAGACGAGCAGGCCGAAGGCGTAGCCGAACTGCGCGACCGAGGCGACCCAGGCCACCGCGGCGGGGGTCGAGCCGTAGTCGCGGGCGATGAGGGGGAGCAGCGGGGCCGCGAGATAGATGTTGGCGGCCGTGACGGCGGTGCAGACGGCGATGAGGACGAGGAGGAGCGAATCCGCGCGCCGGGCGGGGGCCTGGGTGGACCGTCCGGTGGTGACGGTTGCTGTCGGCATGACCGGGGGACCCTTCGAGTCAGGTCTAACAACTAACTGGTTGGTTGGTCGAACGGCTCAACAGTCTGGGAAGGCTTCCCATTCCCTGTCAACCAAATAGTTGGTTACTTGCCTGGCGTGCCCCTACCCTGGCCCCATGGCAGCAACCAGGGACCCCGAGGCCACCCGAGCCCGGATCTTCGAGGCGGCGGTCGCCGAGTTCGCCCGGCACGGCATCGCGGGCGCCCGCATCGACCGCATCGCGGCTCAGGCCAAGGCCAACAAGCAGCTGATCTACGCCTACTTCGGCAACAAGGCGGAACTGTTCACGAAGGTGCTGGGCAAGGCCATGCTCGACCTCGCGGTCGCCGTCCCGGTCGACCCGGACGACATCGAGAACTGGATCGACCGCCTCATGGACTACCACGAGGCCCACCCCGAGGTGCTGCGGCTGCTCTTCTGGGAGGGCCTGGAGTACGGCTCCGGCACCGAACTCCCCGACGAGGCCGAGCGCCAGGAGCACTACCGCCTCAAGGTCGAGACCCTCCGGGACGGCCAGGCCCGCGGTGTGGTCACCGACGCCATCCCACCCCGCGACCTGCTGTTCCTGCTGATCGCCGTGGCCAACTGGGCCGCGGTGGTCCCGCAGATGAAGCGGATCCTGGTGGGTGGGGAGCCCGCGGACCGGGAACGGCTACGGGCGTCGGTGCGAGAGGCGGCACGGCGGCTGGTGGCCGATTAGAGGTGTTGCGGGGCGCGGGGAAGGGCCGTTGGGGACGGGCGGAAGGGCCATTTGGGGGCCACTTGGGGGCGCGCGGAAGGCTTTTCAGGGGGGCGCGCAGGGGCTTTCGGGGGCGCGGGTAGGGGCTGTTAGGGGCGCGGGGAACTGCGCGACCAGCCACGACGGCGCCGCAGCCGCCGGACGACCCGCAACGCCCCCTCGGACGGCGCCTCAAGAACCGACGGCGCCCTCAGTTCGTCCCGATCCTGGCCAGCAGATCCACGATCCGCGCCTGAACCTCCGCACTCGTCGACCGCTCGGCAAGGAACAGAACCGTCTCCCCGGACGCCAGCCGAGGCAGATCCGCCTGATCCACAGCCGCCGTGTACACCACCAACGGCGTCCGGTTCAGCTGCCCGTTCGCCCGCAACCAGTCCACGATCCCCGCCCTGCGCCGATGCACCTGCATGAGATCCATCACGACCAGGTTCGGCCTGAGCTGCCCCGCCAACGTCACCGCGTCCGCGTCGCTGGCCGCGCGGGCGACCTGCATCCCCCGCCGCTCCAGCGTCGCGGTCAGCGCCAGCGCGATCTCCGCGTGCTCCTCGATCAGCAGCACCCGCGGTGGGTGCTGCTCGGTGTCCCGGGGCGCCAGCGCCTTCAGCAGGACGGCGGGATCGGCGCCGTACGCCGCCTCCCGCGAGGCCTGGCCGAGCCCGGCGGTCACCATGATCGGCACCTCGGACGCCACCGCCGCCTGCCTGAGCGACTGGAGCGCGGTCCGCGTGATCGGCCCGGTGAGCGGGTCCACGAACAGCGCGGCCGGGAACGCCGCGATCTGCGCGTCGACCTCCTCGCGCGACTGCACGACGACGGGCCGGTACCCACGGTCGCTGAGCGCCTGCTGGGTCGTCACGTCCGGCGCGGGCCACACCAGCAGCCGCCGCGGGTTGTCCAGCGGCTCCGGGGGCAGTTCGTCGTCCATCGGCTGCGGCCGCGGGGTGTCCGGGATCTCGACGGCCCCACCGGGACCGTCCAGCGGTTCGGGCCCCTCGGCGGCGTTCTCGTCCGGTGCCCCTATGGCGTACGACCGCCCGGCCGCCTCGGTGGCGTGCGCGAGCCGCGACTGCCCGGCGAGCGACGGCTGCGGTGCCTGCGCCGGTGCGGACACCGCTTGCTCGGCCGCCGGACGCGTTCCCGTCTCCGGGGTCGCGGCGGCAGCGGGGTCGGGCCGGGTGCCGAGCTTGCGCCGCCGCCCCGACCCACCGGACTGGTGCGGAGGAGGCGTGGCCGTCCCCGGCTGCTGCACCTGGGCCGCCTGCCGGGTGAACGGAACTCCCTGACCGAGGGTGCGCACGCTGATCGCCCGGCCCTGGGTGGAGTTCGGGTCGACGGGCGCGGCGGGTGCCACCGCGGCTTCGGCGGGCAGCGGCTGCGCCGACGGCGTGCCGGGCGGCGGAGCGGCCTGACCGGCTTCGGGAGCCTGCGCGGGCTGGGGCGCGGCCTGGTTCGGGGGTACGGCGGTGGCGGCGCCGTTCGCCGGTACGGGGACGCCGGCACCGGAGGCGTCGTGGCCACCGGGCCATGGCTGGGAAGCGGCCGGTGCCGGTGCCGGTGCCGGCACCTGTGCCTGGGGTGCCTCGGCGGGGAGCGGCATGCCGGGGGCCGGTGCGGGAAGGTCCGGGGCCGCGGGGAGCGGCGAGGCCGGGGCGGGTGCGGCCTGCGGGATCAGGCCGGCCTGTCCGGTCGCGTTCTGCACGGCGACGCCCGGGAACTGGGCCGGCGGCACCGCGCCGGGGACCTGCTGGGCCGGTGCCGTAGGAACTCCCACGGGCACGGGCCGACCGGCGGCGGCTGCCGGGACACCCTGCCCGGACTGAGCCTGGGCCTGGGCCTGGGCCTGGGCTTGAGCCTGGACCCCCTGCGCGGGCGTACCGGCCGTCGCCTCCGCGGGCTGGGCCACGGCCCGTCGACGGCGGCCCGTCGGCGCGTTGGTGGGGTGCGGCTGCGGCGGGGTGTGGTCGTCGGCCTGGTCGTGCGGCACGGCATCGTGCCGGCCTTCGTCACCGTGAACGTCGGCGGGGTGGGGCTGCGCGAGGCCGTTGGCGGGAACGGGGGCCGGAGCCTGACCCGGGGCCTGGACCGGGCCGGGCACCTGCGCGTTCGCGGGGACCTGGGCCTGACCGGGTGCCGGAATCTGACCCGGCAGCAGTCCTTGACCGGGGACCGGCACCTGTCCCTGACTCGCCACCGGCACCTGTCCAGGAAGCGGCCCCTGTCCCGCGACCTGGCCCGGGATCTGCCCGTGGGCCTGTCCCGGAACCTGCCCCGGCACCGCAGCCTGTCCCTGTACTTGGCCCTGCCCCTGTCCCGGGACCGGAGCCTGCGCCTGAGCCTGCACCTGAGCCGGTCCCGTCGGGTCCGTGCCGTCGGCCGGTCGGTCCGCGTCGGCGGGCGGGAGGGCGAACACCGAGCGGGGGGCGGCCTCCTGCGCCGCCGCGCGCTCGGAGGCGGCCGCGAGGGCGCGCCGCCGCCGTCCGTCCTGCTGCGGTGTGCCGTCACCGGACGGGCCCTGCCCGGCGATCTGGAGCTGCCCCTGCGGCCGGCCCGCCTCGGCGGAGCCGCCCGCGGGCAACGCCGCCGGCAGCGCGTGCTGTTCGCCACCGTCCTGCCGGGCCCGGTGCCCGGCGGGTACGGGCACGCCCTGCGGCGGCACGGTCCCGCCCAGGCCGGTGCCCGCGGCCGCGGAACCGGCGCCGTGCTCGGAGGCCATCACCACGGCGCCCTCGGCCACCCCGGCTTCGGCGCCCTCGGCACCTTCGGCGGGCCGCCCGCGGCGCCGCCCGGTACCGCCGGAGCCGTCCCCGTCGTCGCCGGAGGCCTGCGCCGGTACGGACACCTGCTGCTGGTCCTGCTCGCCCGCCGCCCGCCGCCTGCGCCGCCCGGTGGGCGCGACGGAGTCGTCGGTCCCGGAGGGGACGTCGGCGTCCAGGAAGGAGTCGGTGGAGGAGCGCCGGGCCCGCCGCCGTCCGCCGCCCTCGGCCGGGGCGCTCTCGACGGGGGCGCCCTCCTGGGGCCCGGCCTCCAGCGCGGCCGGACCGGGAACCGCGACGGCCCCCGCGCCACCGCCGATGGGCACTTCGAGGACGTACGCGCTGCCGCTCATGCCGGGCACCTCGTGCGTCTGGAGCACACCGCCGTGAGCGCGCACGATGCCCCGCACGATCGGCTCGTGCACCGGGTCTCCCCCGGCGTACGGCCCGCGCACCTCGATGCGCACGCTCTCGCCGCGCAGCGCGGCCGCGACCACGACCGTGTTGTCCATGTAACCGCCCGCGGACACGGGAGAGTTCCCGGTCGCGTCGACCCCGGCCACGTCCGCGATGAGATGCGCGAGCGCGGTCGCGAGGCGCTGGGCGTCGACCTCGGCCTCGATGGGCGGCGCGTGCACGGCGAACTGGACGCGCCCCGGCCCGATGAGCTCGACCGCGCCGTCCACACCGGCGGCGACGACCGCGTCGAGCATGACGTTCGTACGGACGACGACGTCGGTGCCCGCGTCGAGGCGCTGGTAGCCGAGGACGTTGTCGATGAGGTTGGTGATGCGGGAGTAGCCGGCCGAGAGGTGATGCAGGACCTGGTTGGCCTCGGGCCACAGCTGTCCGGCGTCGTCGGCGGCGAGCGCGGACAGTTCGCGCCGCAGTTCGTCGAGGGGCCCGCGCAAGGAGCGTCCCAGCAGCGTCAGTAGTTGGTCGTGCCGACCGGCGAGGGCCTCGTAGCGGTCCTTCTCGCGTTCCCCGAGAGCGGCGTAGCGCTCCTCGCCCGCGGCGATCTCCTCGTCGTGGCGCTCCTGGAGCTCCTCCAGCTCGGTGATGTGCTTCTGGCGCAGCGCGGTCAGCTCGGAGGCGTGCTCCTCCTCCAGCCGCTCCAGCTCCTGCGCGTGGGCCTTCTCCGCGGTGGACTTCTCGTCGGCGAGAGCGTCGTAGGGCCGCCGGTCGGTGAAGGTGAGCACGGCGCCGACGAGCTGGTCGCCGTCGCGCACGGGCGCGGTCGTCAGGTCGACCGGGACCTTGTCGCCCTTCTTTGACCACAGCACCTGCCCGCGCACCCGGTGCTTGCGTCCGGAGCGCAGGGTGTCGGCGAGCGGGGACTCCTCGTACGGGAAGGGGGTGCCGTCCGCGCGTGCGTGCAGGATGAGGTCGTGGAGCTCGCGGCCGCCGAGGTCGCTGGCCCGGTAACCCAGTATCTGAGCGGCCGCCGGGTTGACGAGCACGATCCGCCCGTCGGTGTCGGTCCCCACGACACCCTCCGAGGCGGCCCGCAGGATCATCTCGGTCTGCCGCTGCGAACGGGCCAGCTCGGCCTCGGTGTCGACGGTCCCCGTCAGATCCCGTACGACGAGCATGAGCAGTTCGTCGCCGCTGTAGCCGTAACCGTCGTAGGCCTGCTGGCCGTTCTCCAGGTTGGCGCTGGTGACCTCGACGGGGAACTCGCTGCCGTCGGTCCTGCGCGCCACCATCCGGGTCGGCTTGGTCCGCCCGCGCGGGTCCATGTGGTCGGGCCGCCGCATGGAGCCCGGGATGAGCCGTGAGTCGAAGTGGGGCAGCAGATCGAGCAGCCCGCGCCCGACCAGCGCGGTGCCCGGCGCCTCGAAGGCCTCCAGCGCGATGGTGTTGGCGTTGACGACGGTCCCATTGGCGTTGACCAGCACCAACGCGTCGGGAAGCGCGTCGAGTATGGCTGCGAGGCGAGCAGCGCCTCGGGATGGCCTGCTGCTCACGAGACGCTTCCTCCCTGTTACCGCACCTTGCCGACCGCTCGGGCCATCTTGCCAAGGGGCCCGCGACGTGTCACGCGAGGGAGTCTAAGCGCAGCGCCTGCGCGGGGGTGCCGGATGAGAGGGAGGTCGCACGACGAAGTGAAGTAGAACGTGTGACCGCCTCCCGGAGGCTAGGTGCCCATGCCGGGGAGGAGCGGCACGAACCGGTCCCAGCGGGCGGTCTCGCATCCGTTGCTCCGGTCGAACCGGGCGTCCACGGGTCGACCGGCCCAGGTCCCCGTGACATGGGCGGTGGCGGGACCGCCGTAGAGCATCGTGCAGACGCTGCCCTCGGGGACGGGGGCGAAGGTGTCGCGCCCCCACCGGGTGTTCTTGTCCAGCCCGGCGCACGCGCCCACGGGGTCGGGGTGGGTGCCGCGCGCGGGGTGACAGTCGACCTCGAAGGTCCCGTCGGCCCCGCTGCCCGCGTCCCGGACGGTGACGGTGAGGTGGTCGCCGGCCTCGGTGTACGCCGAGGCGGGGACGGGCGCCAGGGCGGCGAGGAACAGGGGGAGCGGGATCGAGCGGGCGAGCCGGCGGAACGGGGTGACGTATGACATGCCCTGACTAACGGCGGACGAGGCCGGACGTTGCGCGGAAGCACTTTGCCCTGCGCCCCGCCTGCCTAGTACCGTGGGAGCCGATTGGTGGCGCGACCTTCGGCTGTGTCATCATCTGCACGCACCACTCGCGCTCGCGCGGGCGGCTGTGCTGGAGGCGTCGCCTAGTCCGGTCTATGGCGCCGCACTGCTAATGCGGTTTGGGACTTCAATCCCATCGAGGGTTCAAATCCCTCCGCCTCCGCGCAAGATCACCGAAGCCCCGGTCCGAGCGACCGGGGCTTCGTCGTTCCCGGCCGTTCCCGGTCGTTCCGGATCTCGCTCAGATGTACGTTTCCGCAGCTCACAACGGGTATGGCAAACGGATTTCACATGCGAGCGGCAGTCATGTAATGTTCTTCCTGTCGCCGCGAGCGGCCCGGAAGGGCAAGAAACGGCGAGAAAACAGAACAAGCACTCGTAGCTTAACGGATAGAGCATCTGACTACGGATCAGAAGGTTGCAGGTTCGAATCCTGCCGAGTGCACAGCACGTCAGAGGCCCTGTGGAGTGATCCACAGGGCCTCTGCTTTATGTCTTGACGGCAGTGTTTGACGGCAACCGCCTTTGGAAGTCGATCAGACGGCTACCGGGACACCGGCCGCGCCGTCGTCATCGTCCGGGTCGTTGCCGTCACCCCTTAGAGCATCCCCGACGCGATCGAACGCGGAGCGCTGCGAATCGAGCCGTACGAACGTGTAGATGTCCATGGTCACGCGGATCGAACTGTGGCCGAGGACTTCCATGATCATGCGGGCGTCGGCGCCCTGTTCGTGGAGGAGCGAGGCGCAGGTGTGTCGAAGGTCGTGGAAGCGGACCTTGCGGACGCCGGCCCGTAGGGACAGCGCCTCGAAGGAGCGGTTCAGGTTGCGTGGCTCGATCGGGGTCCCGTTCTTCGTCGTGAAGACCAGACCGTGCCCCGTCCCCTTCCAGTTGTCGCCCGCACTCTTCCGATCGGCGACTTGCTGGGCGCGCTGAGCACGGAGCGCCGTCACGCACTCGGACGGCAGGGCCACGCGTCGCGCCGAGCGCTGCGTCTTCGGAGCCACGATCAGCAGCTCACCGCCGACCCGCTGTAGAGCCTGTCGGACGGTGAGGACGCCGTCGTGAAGGTCGAGATCCGACCAGCGCAGGCCCAGCAGCTCACCGCGACGCAGGCCGATGCGCACCGCCAGCTCGTACGCGGCCCAAAGCCGGTTGTCACGAGCCGCCGCCAGGAGCTGACGGCCCTCCTTGACCGTCAGTGGTTCGATCTCGCGCTTCGTTCCCATGCTCAGCTCCACGTTCCGAGCCACGTTGCGGGGCAACTCGTCTTCTCGTACGGCGTGCTGGAGAGCGGCACGCATGATCACCAGCAGAAAGCGCACAGTACGGTCCGAGGGGAGTTTCTTGCAGCACTTACCGAGGGCGCAGCAGCGCCGCTTGTGCTCCGGACGCTTCTTGTCCTTGCCCTGCGCGCAGCACTGGCAGGTGACGGCCGTCTTCGCGAGGAAGGCGCGGATGTCGCGGGCGGTCAGCCGGACCAGCTTCTTCCGGCCGAACTCCGTGGTGACGTAGTTGCGAACGAGCGATTCGTAGTTGACGTAGGTCGTCCGGCGGACCTTGCCCTGCGCAACGTTCGTCAGCCAGTAGGCCAGATACTCGGCAATCGTCATCTTGTTGGTGGCGACCGGGAGCCCACTGAGGGAGTTCGCCTTGAGCTTGGTGAGCTTCTCGTGGGCGTCATCCCAGGTCTTGCCGTAGACGCTGCGCCGCTTGTATGTGCCGTCTGTCGTGAGGACGTACGCGCTTCCCTCCCAACGACCGTCCTTGCGCAGGTAGATGGTGCCCTCGTTGTTGGCGTTCTTCTTCGACTGGGCCATCAGGCGGCTTCCTGTTCGGTACGGAGGGAGATGTACGAGTCCACGGCGGCTTCGCTGATGCGTCGGCAGCGGCCGATCTTGAAGGAGGCGAGTTCGCGGGAGCGGATCAGGTCGTGGACCTTCCAGCGGCTGATGCCGAGACGCTCGGCGACCTGGTCCACGGTGAGCACGGCCGTCGTCATGCAGGCAGCAGCCCTTCCTGTTTGGCGCGTTGGGTGAGGGCGATGTCGTGGCGGACCTGGGCAGCGAGGAGTTCTTCGCCGGGGCTGTAGCCACTGCTGAGGTAGGTCCAGGAGGAAGCAGTGACGAGGGTGGTGTTCTCGTCCTCGACGGGGAGGCCGGCCCGGATGCGGGCGGCTTCGGCCTGAGCCGTTCGCCAGGCGCGGCGTACATCGCGGAGTGCGCCCAGGGTGGTCGAGTAGGCGCGCGACTTGCTGGAGAAGTGGCCGCGGAAGCCGAGCATGTGAGCCCACTTCCAGAGCTTGAGGTGGGCGAACTCGGGGAGGTGGCCGAGGGCCCAGGCGGTGCGGATCATCTGCCGGGCGTGCTGCTGGACGGGGAGGTCTGTGAGGGGTTCGGCTTGGCCGGTGCCGTCGCAGTCGGCGCACAGGTCGCGGAATCCGTCCGGGCCGCGTACGTAGCCGCGTCCGACGCAGGGGCGGCATACGAGGGTGCGGTCCACGGTGCCCGCGCCTTCGGCGTTCTTGGTCGCGTACTTGGCCACGTATCCGGCGACCTTGGCATCCGTGAGTTCGCCGTCCCCCAAGGCGGAGATCTGGTCCACCTTGAAGCGGTCGCCCCACCGGATGATGCGTTCGCCGACCGCGTCCGACTCGACCGTGAGCCGGGCCCGCTCGACCGCCAGGCCGACGGCGACCCGGAGGGTATCGAAGGTTGCCCAGGCCGGGGGCGAGGTGGTGTGGCCATCGGGCCCGTCGAAGCGGACGACCGCGTGGAAGTGGACCAGGCCGCGTTGTTGGTATTCGGCGACCTTGGCGAAGGAGACGCGGAGAGCCGCGTTGAGTGCCTTCTGCGTCATGCTGAGGTGTTCGGCGAGGGCGCGGCGCAGGTAGGTGGTGAAGCGTGCCCACAGAGCCCCGGCGTGAGCGTTCCACAACACGGCCCCGGCATAGTCGTAGCTCGTTGGACGGAGTGGGGTGCCGAGTTCGGGAGCGTCCTGGAGGTGGCTCTCGCCGCATGCGCAGGGGCGGGGCTTGCCCGCGTCGGTCGTCGGACGGTTGTGGACGGGGCCGAAGGACGGGGCGGTGAGGGTGACGAATGCACGAGGGTGGTCGCGGACGGCTTCGGCGACGTTCTTGCCGCCGGACAGTCCGGCCTTGATCAGGTGGTAGGTGTCGGCCGCGTAGACGCGGGAGCAGGAGGGGCAGCGGGAGGCGCGGCGGTTGCCGCAGGTGGTGAGGAGGCGTCCGGAGGGTTCGTCCTCGGAGCGGTAGGAGCGGACCACTTGCTTGGTGGTCTGGTCGGTGGTGACTGTCCAGCCGTGCAGGTTGACGGGACTGGTGCAGCCGCGAAGGTCGCGGATCTGTTCGGCGACTCGGTCGAAGTCGTCCGTGTTGGCCAGTTCGACCAGGTGCCGCAGGCCGGGGCTGATGACGTGGCGCAGGTCGAGGGGGCGGCGCATGAGTGGCGGAGAGTCCTTTCTGGCACGAGGGTGGGCCTGCGGGCAGCAGCGATTCAGTGCGCTCGGGCTGCTGCCCGCAGGCATGGCAGGTCGGGCCCAGGGGTGGGCGGCGGTGGGAAGTGCCGGAGAGGCCGGCGAAGGGGAGCAGCCGCTACAGAGCGGCGTGCAACGCGGTGGCCATGGGCAGGCCGATCCCGAGTCGCGTTTTGAGCTGGGCTGCCGTGATCGGTTCACCGTGCTCGGTGTGGTGAGACGTTGCGATGGAGCGTGCTTCGGTCAGCAGCGGCTCAGGAACCTTGATTGCGGGTGAAGCGGGAGCCGGGGCGATCTGAGGAGCGACCGAGGCCGGGGCAGGAACGGTGAGCGGCACCGCAGGACGGGAGACGTCGGAAGTCGTCTCAGGCTCCGACCCGATCGCGTTCGGCAGGGGAGTTGATGCGGCGGGGCGCGCAACAGTGTGGAAGGCGCGCAGGAGCTGCGGGCCGACGGTGCCCCAGCCGAGGAGGAGCAGCGGGGCGACCGCGTCGACGGCGGCACGGCCGTAGTGTCCGGCGACGATCGGTTCGGCGACGTTGAGGGCGAGGGTCAGCAGTCCGGAGAAGTGCATGAGGCGCGTGGCAGACGTCATCTGCTCTGCTGGGAGACCGCGTAGAGAGAGGTAGCGGAGTGCGACCAGGAGGCCGACCACGGATAGGTCCACCATCGGGGCGATGAGCGGTGCGATCGGGCGGGGCACGCCGAGGCGCAGGGCGAGGGACCAGACGTTGCCGAAGGAGAAGACGAATGCCAGCGCGGCAATGACGATCATGACGGCGGTGATGGTGCGCTGTGTGATCCGGTCTTCTGCCATGAGTGTTCACCTCCTCTCCTGAGGTATCAGGGACGTGCGAGGGCGTACGTCGGGCTGGTCAGGCGTCGAGCTTCGTAAGATCCACATCCGCCATGCGAGGGCCGAGGACGGCTTCCAGGAGGGCGTACGGGTGGGTGGTCAGGTCGGCCGTTTCTTCGGCTATCCGAGCCGCTTCCGTGTCGGGTACGTAGGGCGTACGGATGCGGGTGAAGCCGGGTTGCGACTGGTGGTTCATCGACGCGACGCCGACGTAGGTGGGGTCCTGGAGGTTGATCGGGTTGGCGTCCGGCCATTCCCGGATCTCGTCGCCGAGAGCGGCCACGGCGGCTTCGGCGGTCTTCTGAGCGAAGCTCAGACCTACGGGGCAGACGTCGCGGATGAAGGTGGGGATCGCGTCGCCGGTGGACTTCTGAGTGGTGAGGATGACGAGTAGTCCCACGGACCGGCCCTTTTTAACCAGGTCTTCCACGAGCCGGGCGTTCTCGGCGGCGAGCGCGGCCAGCTTCTTCGTCTGCTGGTCGCTGCCCTTGTGGTCGCGGAAGTAGGTGTGTGCTTCGTCGATGATCAGTACGACGAGGGGCCAGCTCTCGGAGGGGCCGATGTCCCACATGGACTTCACGCCGAGCACGTGGCGCACCGACGCCGACCGGGCGCGGCGGAGCTCCACCAGGTGCCGGAACAGCTTGTTGGCCTCTTCCAGGTCATCCCCCACGAAGGCGAACATGCGCTGTACCCAGTCCGCGTAGTCGCCTTCATAGGCAGCCGACACCTTGCCGTCCGCGCAGGCGAACTGCACCGCAGGCGAGGGCGCCCAGTCGGAGAGGAGCCGGTTGATCAGGCTGGTCTTGCCGAAGCCGGGTAGGCCGGCCACGGTCACGCCGGGCACCTGAGTGAGGTTCACGGACACGGGCTGTGCGTACTCGTCCAGGCCCAGATCCCACTGGGCTGTCTCCTCCGGTGGCTCACCCGTGGGGTGGTGCTCGGTGGGAAACTTCAGCGGATCCAGTCGCACACCCCGGATGAGGACCTGCCCAGGACTGTCCTGGGTGACCGCCACTCGCGTGCACCGCCAGGCGTCCGCTAGGTGTGGACCCGCCTTCTGGAATTGCTGCAGCCCTACGCCAGGCAGGCACTGCGCCCGAGCGATCACTCCGTACGCGTCGTGCTTCACCTTCAGGGAGGGGATGAGGACGCGCGGCTTGATGGGCTTGCCGTTCGTGTTCGCCAGCGACGCCAGCGCGGTCGGGGTCTTGTCCGTGGCGGACAGCTTGAGCATGGGTGCGAGCCGCTTCCAGCCCCACCGCACGCGAATGGCCTGCCGTATGGACTGCCGGGTCATGGCATCGGCGCGAACGTAGCGGACCACCCACCAGACTGCCCATCCGACAAGCACGGCGAGCGCGAGGGCGACGACGAGCGGGACGTGACCGAAGATGCCTTCCGCCGGGGGGTTCGGATCCTTCATGTGCGCTTCTCCAACGGGTTGTAGAGGAAGGCCCCGAGGGCTGTTTCGAGGGCCGCCCGATCCGCCGGGCGGTCGAGGCGGGGGTAGCCGTAGCCGACGAGCACAGCCGCCACCGAGGTCACGAGTGATTCGGTGAACCGGGCATCCGGCCCGGCGTGAGGCAGCGGGTAGCTGCGCTCAGCGCCGGACCGGGAAGTGGTGCCGCTCACGCCGCCTCAGCGGCCGGGGCCACCAGGTCCAGGCGGTCCGCGCGGTAGGCGATGCCGTCCGAGAGCGAGCCGTTGAAGATGCGCGCCCACGGTGTGGCGAACAGCTCCACCGGCATGACCGGGACACCCGGCCGGAGGCCGTTGGGGAGGCCGGTTTCCGGGACGGTGATCTTCAGGGCCTCGGCACGGTCCTCTTCCATGAAGAAGAGGGTGATCGTGTAGAGCTTCGCGCCGGTCTCACGGTCGGTGGCGAACTGCGTCTTCTCCTGGTCCGCGTACTTCGGCACCGGCAGGGTGCCGACCATGAACGAGGACGTGGGGAGCAGGCCAACGCGGATGCGTGCCATGGGAGTTGAGTCCTTTCGATTGCGCTCCACCGGAGTGGTGGGGCGTGCTCTCCATTGAACATAGCAGACCTAGCAGAGTCAAGTGAATCGAGTGAGCTAGGCTTCAACTGACGTAGGCCACCTATGTCAGTGGGGTGTGCTAGGGCTGCTAGGAATCGCTACTCTTGGGCCATGAGCCCCGCGCCAGAGAGCAAGCACGATCGCCGGCCGCCCTATCAGCACGCTGCCGACGAGATTCGGCGCGACATCTTGCAGGGGCGGATCAAGCCGGGCGAGCAGATGCCGTCCATCCGCGAGCTACAAGAACGCTTCGGCGTGGCGAACATGACCGCCAGGTCCGCGCTCAACGTGCTGCGCGATGAGGGCCTGATCTACACGATCCACGGGCGGGGCAGCTTCGTCGCTGACCACAACGCCGGCGGGGAGCCCTCGGCGAACTACAACGCTCCAGCCTGGTATTTGGCGAACAAGGACGCGAGCGCTGGCCAGTCAGGGGCGAGGGAGGGAGAGCCCGACGACGCCGAAGCAGTCGAAGTCGCCGGGACCACCCTTGCCGAGGTACTCACCGCACTACGTGACGAGATCCGTGTTCTCAGTGCCGATCATCAGGAACTGCGGCGTGAGGTCGAGGAACTGAAGGCAGCTCAGCAGCCGAAGCCGCAGTCCTGAACTGGGCCACTTCCTCTCGCAACTCCCTTGTCTCTCTGCTGAGGCGAGCGACCATGGCCCGCATCTCCTCGATCAGTGCGACCACCTGATCCGTGTCCCCGCCGTGAATGCTGGTCGACCCCATTTCGTTGTCCGGTATGTGCTCGGTCATCGTTCCTCGCTTGCCACCGTGCCGTCGTTGCGTGCCGCACTCGCTCGCTCCGTCGGGGCCCGCCCGCCGCATCCGTGTCTCTCCCAGGTCGATCGACTACTTCGCTGCGGTGCTGTTCAGAGTTTCTTTACTGGATCAAGGCGGCCCGCCTGCGGCGGACCGCGCGCGCTGGCGGCCACGGGCCGCCGCCGCTCCCTGTCTCCGCCACCGCTGCGCCGGCCCCCGGCCGCTCAGCGCGCAGTACCGCCGAGTCAGACAGCCAGGGCAGGAAGCGGTTCACCCAGACCAAGGACCAGGCCGAGGCCGAGCAGGCACGACCCCGCCGCCCTGGTGACCCTCGTTCCGAAATCTGGAAACGTGGCTGATGCCGGAACAGGGTTGCTGGAGACATACATGACGGGTGCTTGTTCGGCGGACTCGCCGTCGTGGCTGACTTTCGGTGGTCCAGGTCAGAACTGTGCGCCCGATGACCGTCGTTCATCCGCCCTCCTCCCCAACGCAACGCCAGCTGACAGGGGTTGCAGCCGCACCCGAATCCGAGCACGCCGACTGCCCCGGTACCATCGGCACCGGGGTCCTGATCAGGACTTCCATGACCGGACCACCCGGAATGCTGTCCAGGCTGAGGGTGGTCCGGTCTCTTGCTGTCGGCCGCCCGCGCGAGCAGGCTCGGTGAAACGGGCCGTGGGATCAGCTCAGGGCTTTACCCACCTCGTAGATCGTTGGCCGATCTTCGGGAGCGTGGCTGAGCATCGCGTCGACCAGATCGCCCAGCTCACCGGGCGCCTTCACAGCACGGCGCCTTCCGTTCGCCACTGCTTCTCTCTGGACGGCGCGTGGAGCGTCGTCCGGGTACTCGACCGCTCGCCACCCGGTGGCTGAGATCAGGAGGGACGCCCCGAGGGCGTAAATGTCGGCCTCCTGCGTCGGCTCGGCTTCTCCGATGTCGAGCACGCTGCGAGCGATCTCTGGTGCCTCGTAGTGGACGAGGCAGCCGCGGAACGGGAAGTCGTAACTCTCAGGTACCTGCCCGCCGCGAGCTAGCGCGAGGTCGATGAGATGAGTTCGTACCGGCCCGATGATGAAGTGGGCAGGCTGCACGTCGCCGTGTGCCCAGCCCCGTACATGGAGTTCTGCCAGCGCTTCGACGCAGCCCAGTGCCACGCTGTAGTGCGGCGCGATGGATGAGCCCCGCCTGCGGCAGGGCTCCCAGATCCGGTACAGGTCTGGCCCCTCGTGCCACGGCTGGAAGTTCCAGGTTCCACGCTCCCACTCGCCGTACGCGACCTCACCCGAGCCGAGACGGTGCAGCACGGCCCCTTCGCGTGCGGGCGCAAGCGCGGTCCAGGGTTGGGCCGGCCACTCCCCAGTGGCCTCGATCGGATAGCCGAGTTTCACGGCGTAGTGACCACGGGGGCCGTCCACCTCCCAGACCGTGGAGCCCCGACGGCTCAGGACCAGCCGCTGTTCCGTGGGCATGAGCGCGTCGAGCACCACAATCGGCATTTCAGGGGTTGAGTCGGACAACGTCCTCTCTCCTTCCGGCGACGCGGCCGACCACCAACCCGGGCCGACCGCACCGCTGTTGTCTGGTGCTACGCGTCACCGTAGGGACGGCCGCAGTCCGAGTCGCACTGTGCGAGGTTCGTGCCGTCGACGGTCCACAAGTCGTCGAAGACCGCGAATCCAGCGGCCTTCATGGCACGGGCCGAGCCCGCGACCTTCTCCGGGTCGCGGGCCCCGCCTCCCGGCTTCGGGTTGTGATGCAGGAAGCGGCCCGCGTACCGCTCACACAGCTGGGCGTACTCCTTGGTGTGCAGGATGAGTGCGTGAAGGCCGAGGTCGACATCGTCCGAAGGGACCATGGAAACGGTGGCAGTTGCCGCCGTGACCACGAAGGCCACCGCCTGGTCCGCGATCCGCTCGGCACGCTCGGCCGACTCGCTGTTGTGGGTGACCACGAAGTGGGCGAGGCTCTCGAACAACTCCTCACCTGCGACCGCGCGACCGGTCCTCTGCACGCTCGCCGTTGCTGTCATGTGCCGTCTCCTCATGTGAAGTGGTGCAGGGCACTTACCTGCCGCCTCGATCGCCGAGTTCAACTCGAAGGCGATCGCCAGCGGGATCGGAGGCCGGCCCCGAACGGGGACGGGGAGCCGTACGTGGCACCCGCTCGGGGCGGCCGGTCTAGTACTGGCCGGTGCCGAGGGCCATGCCGATCACCAAGCCGCACGAGCCGCTGATGCAGATGATGAACAGGACCCCGGCATACCGGCCGACGGCGCGCATCACAGCCCGACCCGACTGTTGCCGTTCCTCGTTGCCAGACGGGCGTTCAGTTCTTCCCGAGCGCTGAGCGCGACGACGTTGTCCGGCATGGCATCCCACTCCCTGCCTCCAGGGATTGGCCGCATCTGCACGCGACCGCCGATCTCACCCATGACGACGCCGATGCGTCTGCTGGCACTGTCCTTCGCCAGTTCGCCGATGCCTGGCCTGGTCTGCTGGTTGCTCGCCATGCACACGAGCTTCGTGCCGACCACCAGGACGTCGGAACCACCGACAATCCCCACTTCAGGACGTCCCGCGTCGGGTAGAACGTCCCTAGTGCCGTCCCCGGATGTTAGGAGAGATTGAAATGGCAAACGAGAGACTACGTGCGGCCATGGCGGCCGGTGGCTGGACGTACAACGCCCTCGCGGGCAGGGTCGAAGTCGATCCCAAGTCCGTCGAACGATGGGTCAACCTGGGGCGTACGCCGCGTCGTGCCACAGCCATGTTGGCAGCAGAAACGCTAGGAGAAGACGTGCACGCTCTATGGCCATCACTCAGGCAGGCACGCCCCGCCCGCGCCGTCAGCCCAGAACTTGTGGCCCTCTACGACCAGCGGGCGGACATCCCCGTATCCACCTTCGTGGACCTCCTGACCCAGGCGCGCGAGCAGATCGACGTGTTGGTGTACGCCGCTGTCTTCCTGCACGAGGCGTACCCGAGACTCAACGAGCTCTTGAAGGAGCGAGCGGCCGAGGGCTGCACTGTCCGCATCGCGCTCGGCGACGCGGAGAGCTCGAACGTCCAACAGCGTGGTGAGGAGGAGAAGTTCGGCCACGGCATCCAGTCACGTTGCCGCCTCGCGCTGATGCACTACCGCCCGCTTATCGGGACGCAGGGCATCGAGGTACGGACCCATGCCACGACGCTCTACAACTCGATCTATCGGGCCGACGACCAAGCACTGGTCAACGCCCACGTCTGGGGCGTGAACGCCTACCGAGCCCCTGTGTGGCACCTGCGCCGAAATGGGGAAGGCGGCATGTTCGAGACCTACGCTGACAGCTTCGATGCAGTGTGGGCGACCGCCAAGCCAGTACGAGAGAAGTGATCATGGCACGCACGGAGTACTACGACGACCCGGACGCCCCCAAGCCCAACAGTCTGGTCGTCGCCGCGTCCGCAGTGGTCACTGACGACGAGGGACGCATCCTCCTACAGCGCCGGCGGGACAACGATCTCTGGGCGCTGCCTGGCGGCGGCATGGAAATGACGGACTCCCTGCCAGGCACCGCCGTCCGTGAAGTGAAGGAGGAGACGGGCCTGGACGTGGAGATCACCGGCCTCGTCGGGACCTACACCGATCCTCGCCACGTCATCGCCTATACGGATGGTGAGGTGCGTCGACAGTTCAACGTCTGCTTCACCGCGCGTGTGATCGGAGGTCAACTCGCGATCTCGGACGAGTCCACGGAGCTGAAGTTCGTCCAGCCTGAGGAGATTGATCAACTGCCCATGCATCACACGCAGCGGCTACGAATCCGGCACTTCTTGGAGCAACGTGAGCGGCCCTATCTCGGTTGATTTCGGCGTCTTTGGATCAGATAGGCCGACCTCTGAGGCCTAGCGCAACAGAGGCTGGTCACTGGAGGTCATTGATGCCGAGGGCGACCACGCCCTTGTCGGCCACTGCGGTGTCAGTGGAGGTGACCACACGGCTGCGGTCTTGGAGGTGGGGTCTTGCTGGTTCCGTGTTGGGGAACGAACGAGGATCATGTGCGCGGCTACCGTTAGAGCAGCCACCGCACACGCACCCGAAACCCGACGAATAGTAACCACACTCACGAAAAGCCCCCGAAATGCCCGGAACCGGGCACCAAGGCAGTCTCCCAAAACCATTCACCCAATGTCGGTCACCTGGCACGCCCCGCCAATCGATGTTGGGCCTCGGGAGCAGCCAAGGGGGCTGTGAACAGCATTGCCGCTGTTCACAGCCCTTTCGAACAGGGGCGCTTGTCAGGCGGGGTGAGGTCTACTTCGTCAGCCGTCGCATCAGATCGGTGAGCTCCGCTTCCTGCTTCGCCAAGCCACTGGTCGCCCCAGCGGCTGTGCACATGTGCTGGGCCGCGCGTACCACCGGGGCGACTTCTGACAGGTGGGCTCGCCTTTCCAGGCGTATGCGAGCGAAGGTGATGTGGGCGTCTACCGCGATCTCTAGGGGTGTTGCGCTCAGCTCATCCGTCCGGATGAGTGAAACCGCCTCCCGCGTGGCTGCCCGCGCCTCCTGGTCGCGTGCCAGTGCGTGGTATGCCGAGCCGAGACTGGTCAGGCAACGGACCTGGAACGGCACCAGAGAAGGATTTTCGTGGCCGTTCTTCCGAAGCTCTGTCAGCAGAGTGTTCGCTGTGATGAGGTCTCGCAGACCGGACTCACTGTGGCCCTGTTCGACGGACATTTTCCCTTTCATTTCAAGGACGGTGGCCAGCTCCAGCCTCACCCCGGGCCGCTCCGCGCCCCGGGCTTGGTAGAGGCGAACGGCATTCCGGGCGCTTGCCGCCGCTTCCTCCCGATGGTTTGCCGCCCACTGATGCAGGGCGAGCAGAGCGAGAAAGACCGCTGTCTCCACCCCTTCCGTTCCTCCGATTTCCCGCAGCGTGGAGCCGAGCCTTCTGATGCCTCGCGCAGATCTTCTGAGGTCGCCGACGGCGACCAAGGCACGCACGTACGAGGTCGTCAGCCGGACGTCCAGCCAGGGTAGGGGAGCGTAAATCTGGCGGAAGTGCGCGTAAGTGCGTAGTGCGATCAGGGACATCGTCACGGAATTGCTCAACTCGCCTTTCGCCAGGAGGATGTCGGCGATCCTGCTCTGGCGCTCCGCGAGGTCCGGTGCGAACCACGGGAGGCGTTGCGCGAGTTCTTCGCTCGCCTCCGCCGCCTGCCGCGCGAGGGTGAGCGCTTGGTCGTGATCGCCGGCCATCTTGAGCGCATCGGCCCGCGCCCCAAGGACCAGTGCCAGGACAGTCTTGTCCCCTGGAACCGGGACGCGGGTGTTCGCCTCTGTGCCGGTGAGGGTAACGCTCTCAAGGGAGAGCGGAAGCGCGGTGGTTACCCGTCCGCACTTCAGGAGGATCGTCGTGTGCTTCGCCAGGGCGACCGCCAGCGCTTCACGATGCCGGGGTTCCTTTCTCGCCAGGCTCCGGTACAGACGCAGTGACTCCGACGAGACGGTCAGCGCCTTGATCGGGCTCTCGTGTGCCATGGTGTCGCCCAGGACTGCGAGCGCCTCTGCCAGCGGAACGGTCCGCCTCTTGTCCGCGTCCCTCACCTTCCGTGCGAGCGACACCGCTTCGCTGGCCGAGTCGATGGCGGCGCGTGTGTGTCCTTTCCTCACCTGCACCGTGCTCATGAGGGCAAGAGCCTGTACAAGGCGCTCGGCACAGTGGACGGACCGTTTCTCGGCGAAGAGCTTGCGCCATTCTGAGATACTCTGCGCTGCCGTGCGCCAGGCGGCTTCCACATCCGCCATGCCCAGCAGGAAGCTGGCTTGTGAGTGCAGCGCACGGGCCAGGTACACACGGCGATTCGGGCCCCATTCGGACACTCGCCGGAGTCGGCTCACAGCTTCGTCGCAGATCATGAGGGCCCGCAGGTCACCCGATTCGTAGAAGAGCCATTCGGCATGGTGTACCAAGGAGGCGGAGAGCGCTGTTCCGAAGGTACCCGCGCTCCTCTCGGGGGCAGTCGGGCGGGAATCGTCCGGCGCTCCGCCCACTGACAGGGAATCCTTGATCTTCAACGCCTCCGCGCCAGCCTGCGCTGCCTCCTTGTGGCTGCCCTGCTCGGTTAGGGCGGCGCACAGACTAAACAACGCGTCGGCCAAGGCGGCGCTGTGGCTGTCCGATCCCGCTTCGGCGAGAGGACGCAGGAGGGCGATCTCTTGGTGTGCAGTCTCGGCAGCCTGGTCGAACAAACCGGCAAGCTGGTAGATGGCGGTGAGTTCGTGACACAGGGTTGCTTGCTCCGCCGGGTCCTCCACCTCCTGCAACCGGGCCTTGGTGACGCGGGCGAGGATCGCTGCCGCACCCGTACCCAGTCCCTTGTGTTGGTGGGAACGCAGCGTCTCGGCCACGATCCGCAGAGTCCCGAGTTCGATGTGTGGATTGTTCGCTAAGGTGGCCAAGGAGGCATTGCCGCATTCCAAGACGATCCGAGGACGGGCCTTGAGCAAGGGGGAGAGGTAGTCCACGGAGATGTGGCGCCACCGGGGTGCCATCTCGATGAGCGTGGTGAGGGCCGCGCGAACGCTCCGGCTGTCGTCCTCACTCGACGACTTCAGCAACTGGTCCGTGGCCTCAGCCATCCAGCGCTGCCCCGTGAACTCCGCACCGTGACCCGGTAACGTCAGGGCGACGAAGTCCTCGGCCAGCCGATCGGGTTGCAGAGGCTCCAGGACATCCTCCTCCTCCCTGAGCACGGAGGGAGACGGATAGCAGAAGGCGTGGTCCTCGACGATTTTGCGGGCGCGCTCGTTATTGCTCGCGGTGCCCATGAGGACCGCGATCTCGTAGGCCTCACGCCGTCGCAGGGGGCCGCACAACGAGGCTGCATAGACCGCGCTTTCCAGCGCTTCGGCATCGGTGCGGAGCCGCTTGCGGCGCTCCAGGTTCTGCCAGTGGTCCCGTTCCCGTTTCAGAAGGTACGAGGACAGTCGTGCGGGATCCACAGGAGCCGAGGTCTTCTGGTGATAGGCGTCGACCGCGGCGAGCGCCGCCATGTGGATTGTGAGGATCAAGGAGTAGGCGGGGTCGGAGAGCAGTCCCGGAGGTGGGTTGACCGCTTCGAGCTCGGAGACCTTGAGCCGCGCGGCGAACGCGTTGCGTGCTTCGAGGAAGGCGCGCTCCCGGTCTTCTAGTCGGGCGCCCAGAGGGGGTAGCCGGACCGCTTCCGCGACCAGGTCCAGATCCCTGTCGAGACTGTACTCAAGCTGCTCCCACCAGGCGCCGGCGGGTCGTGAGAGCAGGAGAATGCGAAGCGGTAGCTTCCAGAGTTCTAGGGACTGACGGATGAACTCCGACAGGTCATGCTCGGGCCATCGCTCCGCGTAGTCGACGATGACCAGGACACCTGTGGCGTCTTCGCCCACCACGGGCGCGCTTCGCATGTCCGGCGCTGAGTTCTTCGTGTGCTGGGCTTCCAGAGCTATCCAGCCAGCTTCACCCCAGGTCCGGGCGAGGTGCCGGGCGAACCGGGTCTTGCCCTCGCCGCCGGGGGCGTGCAGAAGGCGTAGGAGTACGTCCTCGTCACGGTCGCGCCATGTGGCGAAGTCCTCCTCCTCGTCGGACCGCCCGGAGAAGTCCACCACCTCATCGCGCGTGCGCAGGAGCTTGCTCGGTTGCTGACGTCCCTGTGCGGCAGCCGAAAGGGAAATGCGGTTCTCCAGGAACAGCTTGTTGATCCGCCAGGGGGGTGTGACCTGGGGGATGATCATGTCGCGCCCCGCCTGATAGACGGTCGCGTTTTCGTCCGCCCACGCGACGATGCTGGAAAGGGGCCGGTCCCACTCGGTCAAGGACGGTCCAGAGCGATGTCGCGACCTGCCTCGCCAAGCTTCGTCCGCCGAACGTCCGGCGTCGCTCCCATCCTCGTCAGCAAGAGATCCATGGCAGCCCCCAGGTTCACCAATAGTGGACAAATGCTACATGCGGTTGAAGTCCCTGCGAACGGGTGCGCACCGACCGGGAAAGCCGCAGGGCGCGGTCTCAGCGTTCACTCCGACGGCTCCTGTGGCCTCGACCGGTCCGAGCCGACGATGTAGTCGCGGCCGACCTGGATAAGGCGGGCGTTGCCGCTGGCCCGCCCCCGAAGGCGCACCGAGGTGCCGCGTTCGGCGGGTCTGGCGTCAAAGTTGGCGTCCCGCTGCCTCGCAGTGCGGTCCCCTTGCCCGGGCTCCACCGCCTTGACAGAGAGATAGGGTTTGATCACTGCCGTGACCAGACCCGGCACGAAGACCCAGCACATCTCCTCAAATTCCGGCTTGCCGTTGACTCTGGCTGTGGCCGGAAGGAAGTGATGTGGTTGCAGCGTGGGTGTGCGGCCTGCCCGGACGGCTCGCCGGAACACCGGGTCTGACACCACGGCCGCCAGCGGAAGACCGTGGTCGACCGCCGCCGCCATGGCCTGATAAGCCGGTTCGCTGTCGATGAGCCGGCACGCGTCATTGACCGCATCACCCCGGTGCGCGGGTGGCTCCAGCGGGCCGACATGCACGCTCGCGCGCAGCATGAGTTTCGGTTCGTCGGCTAGCCGGGTTCGCGCATGTTGCTCCAGCGCCCGGCTGAGGTTTGCGAGAAAAGGGTCGACAAGTCGGGCCGCGTGTCGCGCGTGAAGTACGTAGATGGCTCCGTCCCCCCGGTCTTTCACCGCGTCCTCTGGCGTCGAGACGTCGCTGATACCGCTCTGCGTGAACAACGTTGAGACGATGTCGTCGAGGCGGGCGCGGGTGGGCGCCATGTGCATTTCGGGAATCTGGCTATACCCCTTCATATCGATGACCAGGAGCGCGTGCTCTTGGGGCACGTCAGCTGCGTCGGACGCGGGGAGAGCGGGCATGGAACCTGGCCTTTCTGGCTCATGAGAGCTTTCCGGCTCATGAGAAGGGGTGAGATGTGACGTACGCGATGGTCCTCGGTCTCACGGTCGTGTGGTGCCCAGGAGTGGGCAGCACACAGGCGTGTTGCGTCACTCCCGGGTGTTTGCGTGAGTCTGGATCGACGCGATGTCCCGTACGACGAGACCACCGGATGCCTCCGTGTCGAGCCACCCCTGCACTCGCCATGGTCGGAGAGCTGATCCGACGGCGTTGCGAGATGCGCCGATCATCTGTGACAGCTCCGTCTGCGTCAGCCGTAGGACGTGATGGGTGCCCGGGGCCGAGGCCGCCTGGAGCAGGCGGCCGAGGGTAGAGGCCAGCCGGACAGGCACTGGCGCAGTGGCCATCTCCAGGCGTACCGCCTCCGCTTCGCGGACTCGTGCTATGGCGTGACGCAGCAAAGGGCCCAGAAGTTTGTTGCTGTTGGTGAAGGACAGGAAAGCCGATGCGGGTACCACGTGAACCCTGCAGACCTCGGCAGCCGTCACAGACGCCGTACGCGGCTGATTATCCAGGACGGCCAGCTCTCCGAGAATTTCACCCGAGCCGCGCACTGACAGTAATGTCTGCTCCCCTTGAGCTCCCGTCACCGTGATCAGGACGGAGCCGGAAGCCAGTAGGACGACGTGAGTGCCGCGATCACCTTGGCGTAGCAGTACAGACCTTGCCGGCCGCACGTGAAGCGGCGCCAGGTCGCACAGTTGCGCCCACAGATGCTGACCGATGACCGAGCTGTGTGACCGGTACATACCCACCCCCGTCGTGATGGCTGTCACCCCGTGATGTTCTCAAATGGTGATGTACAGGATCAACAGTGCTGCTCCCGATACGCTGAGCGCCGCCATCGTGACGTCCACGGCACACCTGAGGATCCGGAACTTCCGTTGAGCCAGTGTCGTGAACAACGCGAGCCGCTCGGCTTGCAACAGCTGATGCCGGTCCGCTTCCGGCGCCACGGCGTCCGCCTCGGCGGTCTCCGCCCGCCCGGGAGTAGCGGTGAGACACGCGAAGATCCTCAACTTGCCGTCTGGCGGGAGGACGGGGCGTATGGCCCACATCGTCATCATGAGTGCCGCACCGAGAAGGCCAGCGACACCCACCAAGGCGGTCATAGGCACCCATGCAGATTTCGGCATCGTGGACAACAGCGCCGCGTCGGCGGTCAGTAGACCGCCGATCAGGCCGCACAAGATTGCCGCTTTCATGTCTGCGCGCTGTAACTCCTGGAACATGCCGTCCGCTTCGGGCTCAAGCCGACTACACCACACCGGTCCGTGCGCGCCGGAGTTCCCACTGGGCTCGGACATACGCCCCCCTGACGTCTCAGCCACTGTCTGTGATCTCAACCGTGCCAGGCCGACAGCAGCGAGGGTGACCAACGCAGGGCGCCAGGCCTGCCGAACGCGTCACACACTGGTCGCAACACCAGCCCCTGAGGGCGTTGCCTTAACCAAGCCACGGCGGACCTATTAGAGGCGTGGACCTCCCCTGTTGGCGGAGAAGCGTGCCCAACTTCTTCGACTCACAGCGCAGGGTTTGATTAACGCGCCGCGTGCCCACGGCTGGCAGACGCCCCCCGATGGACCGTCAGCAGAGCTGAGTGATGACCTTGAGCAGGGTGCCGCTTCCGCCGCAGATCAGGTGGTGTTTGCTACCCGTCTTGCGCCGGTCGACTGGCAACGGACCGGTGTGTCGGCACACCCATTTTTTCGTGTGGATGTGTGAGCCGTCCACACAGGCTCGTGACCAGTCGAGTTCGCCAGCCGCGTTCACTAACCGTGACCTCGCTGGGCTCGGAGGCTTTACCGTGATTCCCGCGGTTCCCCGCTCGATCTGGGGCGCTATAGAAGCGCCGACAGGTGGCAATCGGAGGCAGGTCTCTTGTTGAGAGTCAGACTATGTCTGCGGAAGCGTAGCTCGTTGAGCCGCAAGTTCTGCCCTTCCGTAGTAGCCATCAGCCTTATAAAGGAAGGCGAAACTACTGACGATTAGACCAACTGCTGTGCATAGCCACAGTGCTATATGTCCTCCTCCGATGGGGTGTACGAAGAAGGACCCGATGGTTCCGCTGCCAAGTAGCGACGTGACCGCGAGAGCGGCGGCACGCAATCCTTTGCCTAACGTTCGGCGGCGGTCTTCCGACTTGGCGAAGTCATCCATAAGGTCTGTACCGCTGTCGATTTCCCCGATGCGTGTCTTCAGGATGAAGGCGTGCAATCGTTCAAGGGACTCGATGCTGGCATCCGGAGAGATCTGCTCGGCGATGCTTTCACGGATGTCAGTATGGAGGTTGTGGCCGCCGATGCTCTGAGCGATCTGGTTGAAGAGCTTGTCTTTCCACCAGTAGGAGGGGCCACCATCATCCCCGGGATACTTGCTTTCCAAGCCTTGGTGTCCATAGTGCCGTTCAGGCTCCTCAGTTAGCTTGATGAGGATCAGCTGTGCAATGGGCATGAGTGGCGCAAGGCGAACGCGGGAGTGCGCGAAGCTAACGATCTCGACAGGCATATGGCCCTGCCAGCCGGGATTGATGAAGTCACCAGTGCAGTGAATCATTAAGCCGAGTCGGGCGTAAGAACTGCGCCCCTCGATCTTGCCAGCGTAGAGCGGCGGCACCGTGAACTTCTCGTAGGTTCGGCCGAGCAGGACCTCATTGGGCTTGAGATCAATGGCCTCGCCGGGGCGATATTTCACTTTCTTCCAGCGGCGTCTAGGCGCTAACTCTTGGAGTTGCTTGTTGCGGAGATCGAGTACAGGCCGGCGCCAAAATCGCCAACCAGGCGGACGCGGGACCTTTCGAGCTTTCCAGAAATGAGTATCGAGGCGCAGGTCGATCGAGCAGGGCTGAATCTGCCTGTCAGGATCGAACCCGTAGTCCGGGTAGCGAGCCTCAATCCCCAAGTCTGGAAGGATATCTCTAATGGTCTTGTCCGCTGCGTACAACTACGCCTCCGCCTCATCCCACGCCTGGATATCCTTTAGTGCGAAGCTACGCTCAACCTGCTTGTCGAGATCAATGGCATCCATTAGCCATTGCTTGCCAGGGTGCCAATCGGTTGAACCAAACCAGATCTTGAGTGGCTGGATATGTCGCCAGCCCTTTTCGCCCCGGTAGTTGATGTAAAGGATCCTGACTTCTTGTTCGGACAACACAGTGAGCTCGTTATCGGAAGAGGGTGTATCCGTCATACTTTCATTCCCCCTCTTCCTTCACCAACTCGAATCGCTGTTGTGTCCCCGTCTGGGTTTCTACGGTTTCTTGGAACATGGTGAGTGGTCGAACCCATACACCATGATCACCGTAGAGTGCTTGGTAAACGACGAGCTGTTCGGATGTCTCGGTGTGTTGTGCCACGTGCAAAACTCGGTACAAGTTTCCCTTGTAGTGTCGATAGACACCCGTGCTCAACTGGCACCTTTTTCCGTAGAGCATAGATTTACGGTAAGGCAAGATTGCCCCCTCTCCTATGCATGAATCCCCGAAGCTGTCGAATGTCGCCGTGCGCTTATGCGTATCTTCCGATGGGCTAATTACTACCCATGGCCCACGCTCTCAAGCGTGGGCGCGCGTCCACACCGTAGCGCGAGCGCGCCCCGAGGGAGCCTCGCTTGTGGGGAACGTAACGCAGGCGTGTGGACTCGCATGATGATAGTTTGTCATGTTTTCAGATACTTTTCATGATCGATTATTCACTCGATCGCTGACCACGCGGGCGTTCTGGTCCTATTGGAATCGGACGGCAATGGCACCAGTTGGCTTGCTCTGTTGCAATGCCGGCAAGCGTAGTGATCCGTGATGGCGGCTGACAGGTGGCGGCCATGTAGAGCTCTCGATGCCGTGAGCGCGGGAAACCCGGTGGAACGGCACTCGCGGACCATCCACACTGCCTTCATGGACAACACCCCGACTGGCGGCTGGTCACCGGCCGACAACCCCTATGCCATCGCTGTCTCCGAAGCGCGGTGGTGGAAGGAATCCGCTCGGCTTGCCGTTCTGCGCATGCGTCCAAATGATGACGCCCGCTTCGGCTGGTTCAGCACCCAGCAGATCGACGCGCGGCAGCTCGTTTTCGCTCTACGGCAACTGATCTCCGCTGAAGACCTTGAACAGTTCGCGCTCAAGGAGATCGGCATCGACCAGGCCGTGCGGGATGCACTCACCGAGGCGCGGCAGCGGTTTGAGAACGCGCTCCCTGGTATCAAGGAGATGCGCGACGGCCTCATGCACTTCGAGGAGTGGGCGCGCGGCCTGGGGCGCGGTCCGCAGAAGAAGCAACGGGATGATGGTGTCCTGCCGCGAGATGTTGCACGACACTTCTGGGGCTTCGGGTTTAACCCGACCGCGGGCACGGTGTCGTTCGGCCCTTACATCATCAGTATTGATACAGCAGAGCGGGCCGCTCATGAATTCGCTCATGCCATCTATATGGCAGCACATGAGGTGGATAAGAGGAATACGGCAGAGCTGCGCGCAAAGACGATTGCTGCCCTGACGGTTGGGGGTATTCAATCCGGCGTGCCTGATGCTGGCTTCAAGGTCTCGCCCGGTGATGATCTGAGCATCTGGGTATCGCTGGACCGAACTCCTGGAGTCGAGGAGTTGGTGTACATCGGCCTTGCAACGCGCATTGTTGAGGCCCTGGCATCGGCCGACTTGCGGCTTGTCTCGAACATAGATACTGCGGACCAGGCGGCAGTCGTTCGACTGGCACGTGGTGAGTGTCTGTATGTGGCCGCAGACACCGTTGAGGCAGATGAATCAGAACCTGATGGGTCGATAGAACCTATCACCCTGGCGCAATTCCAGCGGACCGTGGATCTGGCTGTAGAAAAGCTCCGAGAGGCTGATCGCTGTGCAGAGATCGGGGCCTTCGAGGCAGCGTGCGTGTTGGTCGGTGCCGCCGTTGAGTCTGCGCTCATCGCTCAGGTCTGCGTCTTCCAATCGGAAGTCCGCGCCGCAAATCTTTGGCGAAAGCACCGCAAGCGGAAGACGGGCCCCGAAGAAGAAACACCGCTACTTAAGTGGACTCTTGAAGACCTCATTCAGGTAGCAGTCAGGATGAAGTGGCTGCCAACCTCCGGTGAGGCTGGTTCTGCGACCGAGCCAGCAGAGAGGCTTGTCGGTGAGGTCGGCGATGCCGTGCGGTTCATCCAAGAGGTGAGGAATTTCGTTGCCCATCCGGGAAAGTACGTCCGTAGCGAGTATTGGCCAACTATCGGGCGCGCTGAGTATGACGTGGTGTACGGGGTCGCGCGGGCGGTGCTGGATCATCTGCACGAAGCAATAGAGAAACTTGGGTCATGCACGTGAGACGGTTTTAGCTTGACGTCTTCTGACCTCATGCCGTCGGCCAACCTTTACCAGGGCGCGCCTCGGCGCAGCGCGGGGCGGGCCGAAGGCAGAAGCGTCGCCCGCAGCGGAACCGGGAAGCGCGCCTGGCGGAGCGGAGCGCAGCAGGGGCTTGAACCCGTAGAGAAAGTTGTAGTTCAGCCGATCTGCGGGGGCCGACTGCCGGAGTGGTGGTGGCCAGAGTCGATCTTGTTGGAGCTGTAGCGGGTCGGCTGGTAGATCGTCATGACGACGGCGCGACCGGTCGGCGTTGACGGCAGCGCTGACGGCAACGACGGCACACGGACGCACATAATCGCTGGCATGAGCAATCGGAGTAGGAGGCCGTCGGCAGCCCTCACGGCAAGCTGCCCGATCCTACGGATCAGAAGGTTGCAGGTTCGAATCCTGCCGAGTGCACACAGTTCAGAAGCCCCGGATCACTCCGGGGCTTCTGGCGTTTCAGGCGCGTACGGCAGCGCAGCGCAGCAACACTCTCCGAACCCGATCTCCCGGGTGGGATCGCAAGGATCTGGAGAATCTGGAAGATCGGGAAGCCTCGCGCGCCGAGCCGTTGCGGGGCCGTTGTCAGACCCGTGCTGCATGCTCTGCCCATGCTGATTGCGACCGACAGTCGAGGCCATGTGCTGAAGCACCCGTCGAAGCCTGCGATAGGCGCGATGCTCGCCGACCTGCGACCTGGCGACCACGTGCTCCTTGAGCGGCAGGACCATGACCGTGAGGGCGACTGGTACATCCAGGTCTGGTTCCGCGACGAGACCACGTACCAACTGGAGTTCCGAAACGGCGTCCCCGCAGAGCACTACCAGACACTGACCACCTCTCAGGAGCAGGTCAGCCAGGCGCTCCTCGGCTGGGCGGCGGACGAGCCGGACTGGCAGCGCGGCATCACGTGGGACAACATCGGCGCCATGTTCGGCGCACCGGTCGCGGAGGATCCGGATCAGTCCGCTCTCTAGTGTCATGCTCCTGCCGATCATGGGACCACGGGATCAGCGTGCGGGGAACTGGTACGACGGCGCGTCGGCGTACGCGTCCGCTGCCGGGGCCGTGTGGAGATGTCCTGAACGGCCTTCTCTTCCCTGACCTCAAGGCTGTCGATCAAGTCAAAGCCCCCTCGGGATCGTCCCGGAGGGGGCTTTGGTGTGGCGTGCGGTGGCCGGCTGGTCGGTGGGGGTGTGGGGCATGACCTCACGCGTTGCTCGTGGCCAGGCCGTGGAAGGCCTGGGTGGTGTGGGGGTGGGCGAGTTCGTCGAGCAGGTGGCGCCAGTCGGGGTCGGTCTTGGTGGGGTGGGCCAGGTCCCAGGCGGTGAGGAGTGGGGCCAGTTCGTTCTCGGGGGAGGTCTTGACCGGTGGGGCGGACAGCTGCGGGCTCATGGGAGTTCCTTCCGGAGGTGGCGATGAACTCGGTTTCGGGGTGCGGTGGTTCGGATCCGATGGCTTCTACGATGCCGCCGATGCCCGGCCCGCGACATGGAGCCGTCCACCCGAAACGGGGTGGGGGCAGCTGTACCCCCAGGGGGCTGCCGGCACCCGTCGCGGGAGTGTCGTAGCCCTCTGCGACCGTGGTCATCGCGGGCGGTGCGGACATCGAGAAAGGGTGGCTGCACCACGGTCTGTCGTGGTCCGGGCGGGCGGATACGCCTGCATCGGCGGCCGGCGAACGACTCCCGCTTCCCCGGGCAGAACTACCAGTTGGTGGGAGGGGAGTCATACGAGGACGCGGTTGCTCGTGAACTCGACGAGAAGGTATGGGTGTTCGGGGTGGCGGCTGTGTCTTGACTTCAGGTTTCGTGCCGCGGCGAGGTCCGCGCGTGCTGGCGGGCGGCGGGCGTTCGTGGCTGGGCCTCGGCGTCGGGCCGGGTTCCCGGTCAGCAGGCGGTGCTCACCGCGGTCCGCGGCAGGGTCGGGCGGGGCAGGGCGACCACGGTCCCGGACGGGCGCCGGGACGTGTGGGTGCCGGTGAAGACGAACAGGCGCAGGACCAGGAAGCGGCCGATGCCGGCGAGGGCCGAGGCGCTCAGGTAGACCGCCTGTTCCGTGAGCAGGGCCGGCGAGGACTGGACGGAGTGCAGGAGGATCATCGCGACGCAGGTGACGGCGTACGCGGCGGCCGCCGAGCCGGAGGACTGGAGGTGTCGGCGCCAGCCCGGGCGGCGGCCGGTGCCGAAGGTGAACAGGGCGTGCAGCTCGGTGCACAGGAGCGTGGAGGCCACGGTGATCACCGCGTTGGCCACCGCCCACGGCATCGTCATCGCGACCAGCGGTACGGCGAAGCTGGAGAGGACGCCGATCCCGCCGCCGCAGACGACGAAGCGCACGAAGGAGGCGAGCGGGCCGGGCGTGGACGGGGACTTGGTCCGGTCGGCCGTCTGCGGCTCCATGGGTTTCCTCCGGCTCGGCGCTGCCTGGTCGATCCGCTGGATCCCGGGTGGACCAGCTGCGATCAACGATGCCGTGGCGGGCTCGCCGAAACGATGGAGTGTTCTACCGAACCGAAGGTAGGGCTGGCTCCACCCCCGGGGTGGGGCAGCCCCGGCGCCCGCCCGTCAGTGACCCGGCCCGCGCGCCAGTTACCCGTCGTCCGGCGCCTGCCCGCCAGTTCCCAGATCCCGGCGTCCGCCCGCCAGCCCCCGGATCCCGGCACCCGCCTCCCCGTCACTCACCCTCCGCGTCCTTCGCCCGCAGCTCCTCGATATAAGCGAGCGCGAGGTTCGTCGAGCGGCTGAACCAGTCGTGGAGTACGGCGATCTCGTCGGCGGAGTAGCCCGCGAAGACGGTGTCGAGGCGGTCGTAGTACGGCTGGTAGAGGGCGACGACCTTGGTCACGGCGTCGGGCAGCGCGGCGACCCGGACGCGGCGGCGGTCGTGGGGGTCGGGGACGCGGGTGACGTAGCCGCCGCGTTCGAGGCGGTTGAGGATGCCGGTGACCGCGCCGGTCGTGACGTGGGCGTGCTCGGCGAGGTCGCCTGCCGTGAGGAGGTTCTCGCCGGCCTTCAGGACGCAGGCGAAGCACAGCAGGTCGGTGACGTTCAGGCCCAGCCGCTGGGCCATCTCCTGCTGGCCGAGGTGGGCGGTGGCGATGAAGAGGTCCATCGCCTCCAGTGCCTGGGCCGGAGTGGCGGTGGGGCGGGGCTCGGCGGGCATCGGATTCCTGATTCTCTTAGTACGTGAGAGGTTTCTGCGGTAAATTTCTTAGGACGTGAGAGAACGGGTCGAGGAGGATCTGTGAGTGCACATCAGTATGACGAGGGGCACACGGTCGCGGGATGGACCGGAGTCGGCATCGCCACCGTGGGGACGTCCGTGCTCGGACTGGGGGTGTGCCGGGTGTCCGGCGCGCTGATCGCCGTCGGCCTCGTGATCACCGCGGCGGCCGCCCTCGTCACCTGGGCCCTGCACCTGACCGGCTGGGGCAAGCCGCCGGGGCGCCGGCCGCGCGAGCAGTGGGGCATGCGGGTGCGGGACACGGGCGCACGGCAAGGGCATCCCGGATGCGTCGGGTGCCGGATGGCGGGCCGGGGCGGCCCGCGGACCAGGGCGGTCGAGGTGAGGCCCGCCGCGACGGCGGAACCGGCCTCCATGGAGTCGGTGGGCTGACCGGCCCGGCGGTTGCCGTGCGGCCCCGTTGTCAGTGGTGGCGCCTACTCTCGTGAGGGATGGCACAGGGATGGAAGTGCTCGGGGTTGTCGTGGCCGGAGGACGGCCCCGTGCTGCGGTGGGAAGGCGGTCGGCGCAGTGTGCTGACCTGGGGGAAGCGGGTGGCCTTCGGGGTCGCGGAGGGGGGTGTGCGGACATGTGTGGGAGCGCGGGGGCATGCGTGTGCGGCGCGGGTCGCGGTGTCGGGGCGGAGCACGGGGGCGCGTTGCGAGGAGTGCGCGCGGCTGGACAGGGCGCACTCCGTGGCCGCCGACACCCTCGCGGACGACCCCCGGCCGTACCGGGTGTATCTGGCGTGGTTCGGGCCCGGCATGGTCAAGGTCGGCATCACGGCGCACCAGCGGGGTTCCGCCCGTCTGCGGGAGCAGGGTGCCGTCTGCTTCAGCTGGCTCGGCACCGGTCCGCTCATGGCCGCCCGGCGCACCGAAGAGCTGCTGCGGGCGGCGCTCTCGGTACCGGACCGGATTCCCTACGGCGCCAAGCGGGCCGTGCGGTCCGCCCTGCCGGCGTCGGCCGCCGAGCGGGCCGCAGAGCTCGCCGGGCTGCACGCGCGGGCGGGGCGGCTGGCCGGCTGGCCGGACTCCCTGGAGCAGGCGCCGTACGAACCGGTGGACCACGTCGAGGTGTTCGGGCTCGCCGGGCTGCCCACCGCCGCGGGTGAGGTGAGCGAGCTCGTCGCGGGCGGGTCGGTCGGCGGGCGGCTCCTCGCGGCCGCCGGACCCGACCTGCACCTGGAGACGGACGGCGGGGGAGTCGTCGTACTGGACACCCGGCTGATGACGGGGTGGGAACTGGTCCCGGCCGACGGCGCGGAAATCACCGTGCCGGTGAGAGAGTTCAAGGAGGCGCCGGGGGTTCAGGACGGGTTGTTCTGACGAGTCCGACGAGGGGGAGGACCGGGGATGGACATCACCGTTCAGTGGATACGCACGTCGTGGACGAAGCGGTCCCGCGGCGGCGAGGCGGCGACACGGAGGAACGCGGCGCCGGCCGGCTTCGCGCTGCCGCCGTCCGCGGTGGGGCGGGCCGCAGCGCCGTTCGTCCACGCGGTCCGGATGGACGAGCGGGACGACTTCGTGCCGCACGACCACCAGGGCGACCATCTCAAGGGCGTCGACGTCCAACTCCGGGAGGCCGACGGGCGGTTGCGGGTGCTGCCCCGGGTGAGACCGATGTTCGGGGTGCCGCCCCGGCCGCGGCGGCGCCCGGGCGTGCGGCTGGAGCCCGGGCAGTGGGTGCGGTGGCAGCTCAACTACCGCTTCAGCAGTGCCGTCGGCCTGCGGGACTGGTCGTACTGGCTGGACACCTTCAACATCGCCTACGGCCCCGTCGGCGCCGAGGTGTTCCTCGGGGCGCCGACCGTTCATGTGGACGAGCAGGGGCCGGTCCGCTAGCGGCCCGAACCCGGGACGGATGCCTCGTCCGTCCCGTCGGGCAAGCAGTTCCCCAGGCGTTGCCTGAGAGGCGCCTGTGTGTTTCTCAGGAAAATCACAGACTCTCGAAAGGGTGCTCTCAGGGGTCCCCGACATGGTGTTCACCATGACCACGACCTCGCCCCAGGGGCGCACCGAACTGCTGAGGCCGGACGGGAGCCCCGTCCGAGTGCTTGTGGTGGACGACGAGCTGTCGATCACCGAACTGCTGTCCATGGCCCTGCGCTATGAGGGATGGCAGATCCGCAGCGCGGGCGACGGCACGGGTGCCGTCCAGACCGCACGGGAGTTCCGGCCCGACGCCGTCGTCCTGGACATGATGCTGCCGGACATGGACGGGCTGACCGTCCTCGGGCGGCTGCGGCGCGAACTGCCGGACGTGCCCGTGCTGTTCCTGACGGCGAAGGACGCTGTGGAGGACCGGATCGCCGGGCTCACCGCCGGTGGCGACGACTACGTCACCAAGCCCTTCAGCCTCGAAGAGGTCGTGGCCCGGCTGCGCGGGCTCATCCGCCGCTCCGGAGCGGCCGACCGCCGTTCCGACTCCGTGCTGGTCGTCGGTGACCTCACCCTCGACGAGGACAGCCACGAGGTCTCGCGGGCCGGGCAGAACATCCACCTCACCGCGACCGAGTTCGAGCTCCTGCGGTTCCTGATGCGCAACCCCCGGCGGGTCCTCAGCAAGGCGCAGATCCTCGACCGGGTGTGGTCGTACGACTTCGGCGGCCAGGCCAACGTCGTCGAGCTCTACATCTCCTACCTGCGCCGCAAGATAGACGCGGGGCGGGAGCCGATGATCCACACCCGGCGCGGCGCCGGCTACCTGATCAAGCCCGCCGCCTCATGAGCGGGCGACGACGGCCGCGGGCGCAGAAGCGGGCAGGGCGGCCAGGAAAGCCGCGCACGCTGCGGACGCGGCTCGTCGTCGCGTCGGTGGTGCTGATCGCGGTGGTCTGCTCGGTGATCGGCACGGTGACGACAGTGGCGCTCCGGTCGCATCTCTACGACCAGCTGAGCGGCAAGCTGAACGAGGCATCCTCACGTGTGGCGCCGCGCGACTTCCCGCCCGGGAAGCTCGGCAACGGCAACCGCAACAACAGTGACGGCGTCAACCAGAACGGCCAGCTCGGCGGGCAGGGCAACCAGCAGAACACCCCCGCCAAGTTCGTCACCGGACCGGGCCCGGACGGCACGATCGCGGCCAAGGTGGAGAAGGGCAAGATCACCGACGCCAAGCGCGGAGTGAAGTCCGACTCCGACCAGAACTTCGCGATGAACGCCCGGAACCTCACGGCGGCTCAGATCAAGGCGCTGAACGCGGTTCCCAAGGACGGCAAGCAGCACAAGGTCGAGCTGCCCGGCATCGGTGACTACCTCGTCCGGTACTCCAGCAACGACACCTCCGCCTATTACGTCGCCCTCCCCACCACGGACGTGGACGCCACCATCGACACCTTGATCCTCGTCGAGATCAGCGTCACCGCCGCCGGCCTCGGCGCCGCCGTCATCGCCGGTTACGTCCTCGTCGGGCTCGCCACCCGCCCCCTGCGCAGGGTCGCCAACACCGCCACCCGGGTCTCCGAACTGCCTCTCCACACCGGGGAGGTCAACCTGAGCGAGCGGGTGCCCGAGGCGGAGTGCGACCCGCACACCGAGGTCGGCCAGGTCGGCTCCGCGCTGAACAGGATGCTGGACCACGTCCACGGCGCCCTGCACGCACGGCAGCAGAGCGAGATGCGGGTGCGGCAGTTCGTCGCCGACGCCAGCCATGAGCTCAGAACACCGCTCGCCTCCATCCGCGGCTACGCCGAGCTCACCCGGCGCGGCAGAGAGGAGGTCGGCCCCGACACCCGGCACGCCCTCGGCCGTATCGAGTCCGAGGCGGGCCGGATGACCCTGCTCGTGGAGGACCTGCTGCTGCTCGCGCGCCTGGACGCCGGGCGGCCGCTGCAGTTCGAGCAGACCGACCTGATCCCGCTCGTCGTGGACACCATCAGCGACGCCCGCGCGGCCGGCATGGACCACAACTGGCGCCTCGACCTGCCCGACGAACCCGCCCTCGTCTCCGGCGACGCGGCCCGCCTCCAGCAGGTGCTCATCAACCTGCTCGGCAACGCCCGCAAACACACCCCGCCGGGTACGACGGTCACCGCGCGCGTGCAGCGCCGCGGACCGTGGATGTGCGTGGACGTCGAGGACAACGGGCAGGGCATCCCGTCCGACCTGCTCCCGCACGTCTTCGAACGGTTCGCGCGCGGCGACTCCGCGCGCTCCCGCGCCACCGGATCCACCGGCCTCGGCCTTGCCATCGTGCAGGCCGTCGCGACCGCGCACGGCGGTGCGGTGACCGTGGACAGCGTTCCGGGGCGGACCGTGTTCACCATGCACCTGCCCGCGGTCGGCCCCGTGGCCCCCCATCCGGCGCCCGAAACGAACTGGCAATCGCACTCACAGGCACAGCACAGCGCCGCCATATGGGTGCAACAGGGGGCTTGACCAGAGTCGTTCCCATGCGAACCGACTCTTCTCCCGGCACCCTGCCGGCGCGGGAGCACCTCCCGGCCGGCGACGCCGGTACGCCTGTCCTGGACGTAGTGATCCCCGTCTACAACGAGGAGAAGGACCTCCAGCCGTGTGTGCTGAGACTGCACGAGCACCTCAAGCGCACGTTCCCGTACGCGTTCCGCATCACCATCGCGGACAACGCGTCGACGGACACCACTCCCCTGGTGTCGCGGCGGCTGGAGGCGGAGATACCGGAGGTCAGGGCCTTCAGGCTGGAGCAGAAGGGCCGCGGCCGGGCGCTGCGGACCGTCTGGTCCGCCTCGGACGCCCCGGTCCTCGCCTACATGGACGTGGACCTGTCCACCGACCTCAACGCCCTGCTGCCGCTGGTGGCCCCGCTGATCTCGGGCCACTCCGACCTGGCGATCGGCTCCCGGCTCGCCCGCAGCTCCCGGGTCGTGCGCGGTCCCAAGCGCGAGTTCATCAGCCGCGCGTACAACCTGATCCTGCGCGGCTCCCTCCAGGCCCGCTTCTCCGACGCGCAGTGCGGCTTCAAGGCCATCCGGCGTGACGTGGCGCAGGTCCTGCTGCCGCTCGTCGAGGACACCGGCTGGTTCTTCGACACCGAGATGCTGGTCATCGCCGAGCGCGCGGGACTGCGGATCCACGAAGTGCCCGTCGACTGGGTCGACGACCCCGACTCCACCGTCCACATCGTCAGGACGGCGACCGAGGACCTCAAGGGGGTGTGGCGGGTGGGCAAGGCCCTGGCCAGCGGATCGCTGCCGCTGGACCGGATCACCCGGCCCTTCGGCGACGACCCGCGCGACCGCGACATCCAGGACGTGCCGAAGGGGCTGGCCCGCCAGCTCGTCGGGTTCTGTGTCGTCGGCGGTCTGTCGACCCTCTTCTATCTCGTCCTCTACAGCGCCTTCCGGCAGTTCGGCGGCTCCCAGACCGCCAACGCGCTGGCCCTGCTGGTCTCCGCGGTCGCCAACACCGCCGCCAACCGGCGCCTGACCTTCGGGGTGCGCGGGCGGGGCGGTGCGGTGCGGCACCAGGCGCAGGGCCTGGTCGTCTTCGGCATCGGCCTCGCGCTGACCAGTGGCTCGCTCGCCGCGCTCAACACGGCCAGCAGCGACCCCGCGCACTCCACCGAGCTGGCGGTGCTGATCGCCGCCAACCTCGCGGCGACCGTGCTGCGCTTCCTGCTCTTCCGGGCCTGGGTGTTCCCGGACCGCGGTGAGGACCGGGACCGGTCCACCGTCGTCGCCACCCACACCCCGTCCGCGCCGGCCAGTGCCACCCGGCAGCTCCCGCAGCAGCCCGCGCCGCTGCCCCAGCGCCCGACGGCCGCCCGGTACGCCACGACCACGCCGTACAGCCCGCCGTCCCCGTACGACACGACGTACGACAAGGCGTACGACACGACGTACGACACGACGTACGACACGACCGAGTTCCGCGCCGGTGAAGCCGCGGAGCAGCGCTCCTGGAAGGACGCCACCATGCAGCTCGACCCGGTGCGCCCGACCGACACCGACCCGAGGAACTCCTGATGACCACGCAGACCGACCGTCCGACCCAGCAGGGTTCCGGATGGGGTCCGGCGCCGGTGCCCCCCGAGGCACCGGTCGTTCCCCCGGCCCCCGAGTCCGGTGAACCCCAGCAGCCCTTCGTGCGCAGACTGTGGCGCGGCCGCCCCGAGGACCCGCGCTGGGCGCGCCCGGCCTTCCTCGGCCTGCTGGCCGCGACCCTCCTGCTCTACCTGTACGACCTGAGCTCCTCCGGCTACGCCAACTCCTTCTACTCGGCGGCGGTCCAGGCCGGCAGCCAGTCCTGGAAGGCGTTCTTCTTCGGTTCGCTCGACGCGGGCAACGCCATCACCGTCGACAAGCCCCCGGCCTCGCTGTGGCCGATGGAGCTGTCGGTGCGGGTCTTCGGCCTGAACTCCTGGGCGATCCTCGCGCCCGAGGTCCTGATGGGTGTCGGCTCGGTCGCCGTCGTCCACGCCTCCGTGCGCCGCCGGTTCAGCCCCGCGGCCGGTCTGATCGCGGGCACGGTGCTCGCGCTCACCCCCGTCGCGGCGCTGATGTTCCGGTTCAACAACCCCGACGCCATGCTGGCGTTGCTGATGGCGCTGGCCTGCTACTTCGTGGTCCGCGCCCTGGAGGACGGCCGCACGAAGTGGCTGCTGTGGGCCGGTGCCGCGATCGGTTTCGCGTTCCTCGCCAAGACCCTGCAGGCCTTCCTGATCCTGCCGCCGCTGGCGATCGTCTACGCCGTCTGCGCGCCGGTCTCCGTGAAGAAGCGGCTGGGCCAACTGGCCGCGGCCACGCTCGCGTTGGTCGTCTCCGGCGGCTGGTGGGTGGCGATCGTCGAACTGTGGCCCGCCTCCTCCCGCCCCTACATCGGCGGCTCCCAGAACAACTCGTTCCTTGAACTGACCTTCGGCTACAACGGCTTCGGCCGACTAAGCGGCGACGAGACCGGCTCGGTCGGCGGCGGGGGCGGCGGAGGCGGCACCGGCCAGTGGGGCGAGACCGGCTGGGACCGGATGTTCAACTCCGAGATCGGCGGCCAGATCTCCTGGCTGCTGCCGGCCGCGCTGATCCTGCTCGTCGCCGGCCTGGTGGCGACCCGCAAGCTCGGCAGGACCAGCGTCAGGCGTGGTTCGTTCCTCGTCTGGGGCGGCTCGCTGCTGATGACCATGGTCGTCTTCAGCTACATGGCGGGCATCTTCCACCAGTACTACACGGTGGCCCTCGCCCCCTACATCGCGGCCGTGATCGGCATGGGCGCGGGCATCCTGTGGGAGAAGCGCACCGAACTGTGGGCGTCGATCACCCTCGCGGCCTCGGTCGTGGCGGCGGTGTCCTGGAGCTACGTCCTGCTCAACCGCACCTCCGACTACCTGCCCTGGCTGAAGTACCTGGTCCTGATCGGCGGCCTGGTCGCCGCGCTCGGCCTGATCTTCGCGGGCCGCGTCAGCCGTCAACTCGCCCTCGCCGCGGCCTCCCTGGGCCTGGTGGCCTCCCTGGCCGGCCCGACGGCGTACACGATCAGCACCCTCCAGGAGGGTCACACCGGTTCCATCGTGACGGCGGGTCCGGCGGGCGCGTCCATGATGGGCGGCGGCGGTCCCGGCGGTGGCCGGGGCGGCTTCGGCGGCGGCATGCCGGGTCAGAACGGCCGGCAGAACCAGCAAGGCCAGAACCAGCAGAACGGCAACGGCGGCACGGGCGGCTTCCCCGGCGGCGGCATGCCCGGCCAGAACCAGCAGAACGGCAACGGCACCACCCAGGGTCAGCAGGGCGGCCCCGGCGGCCAGACCGGCGACGGCGGCGGCATGGGCGGCGGCGGTGGCGTCGGCGGCCTGCTGAACGGTGCGAGCGTCACCTCCGAGGCCAAGAAGCTGCTGGAGGCCGACTCGTCGAAGTACACCTGGGCCGCGGCGGCCATCGGCGCCCAGAACGCGGCGAGTTACCAGCTCTCCACCGGTGACCCGGTGATGGCGATCGGCGGCTTCAACGGCACCGACCCGTCCCCGACGCTGGCCCAGTTCAAGGAGTACGTGGCGGACGGCAAGATCCACTACTTCATCGCCAGTGGCTCGGGCGGCGGCATGGGCGGCAGCAGCAGCGGTACCTCCTCGCAGATCACCTCATGGGTCGAGGCCAACTTCAAGAAGATCACGGTCGGTTCGGCCACCTTCTACGACCTCACCCAGAAGGCGAGCGGCTGACGGTTCTCCCCGGCGGAAGGGCGGTGACCTCGGTCGCCGCCCTTCTCGTCGTACGGCGGCGGAGCGCGGCCGGAAAGTTCGTTGTACGCCGTATAAGAACTGTTCTACGGTGTACAGCATGACCGCTTCCGCCCCGGCCCCCGTCGCCGTCTCCCAGGGCCATCCCCAGCGCTGGCTGATACTCGGCGTCATCTGTCTCGCGCAGCTGACCGTGCTGCTCGACAACACGATCCTGAACGTGGCCATCCCCTCCCTCACCACCGAACTGGGCGCCGCCACCTCCGACATCCAGTGGATGATCAACGCGTACTCGCTGGTGCAGTCGGGGCTGCTGCTCACCGCGGGCAGCGCGGCCGACCGCTACGGCCGCAAGAAGATGCTGGCCGCGGGACTGGTGCTGTTCGGCCTCGGATCGCTGGTCGCGGGTCTCGCCGACTCCACCGCCCAACTGATCGCGGCACGGGCCGGCATGGGCGTGGGCGGCGCACTGCTGATGACCACCACGCTCGCCGTGGCGATGCAGATCTTCGCGCCGGAGGAACAGCCGAAGGCGATCGGCATCTGGGCGGCGGTCAACTCCCTGGGCTTCGCCACCGGCCCTCTCCTCGGCGGCTTCATGCTGAACCACTTCTGGTGGGGCGCGATCTTCCTGATCAATTTGCCGGTCGCCGCGCTCGCCCTGGTCGCGGTCATCGGCTTGGTCCCCGAGTCCAAAAACCCGCGCGGCGACCGCCCCGACCTGCTCGGCGCGTTGCTCTCCACGATCGGCATGGCCTCCCTGGTCTTCGCGATCATCTCCGGCCCCGAGCACGGCTGGACGTCCGGCCGGGTGCTGACGCCGGCGGCCGTGGCGCTCGTGGTCCTCGCCGGGTTCGCGTACTGGGAGAGCCGCATCCCCCACCCCATGCTCGACATGCACTTCTTCCGCGACCGCCGGTTCACGGGAGCGGTGGCGGGCGCGGTCCTGATCACCTTCGGCATGGGCGGCTCGCTCTTCCTGCTCACCCAGCACATGCAGTTCGTCCTCGGGTACGGCCCCCTGGAGGCGGGGCTGCGCACGGCACCGCTCGCGCTGATGATCGTGGCCCTCAACTTCACGGGCCTCGCGGCGAAGTGGTCGACGAGACTCGGCACGCCGCTCTCCATCGGCCTCGGCATGGCGGTGATGGCCGCGGGCCTCCTCTCCATCGCCACGCTCACCGACCACGGCTACCCGGGCACCCTGCTGGGCCTGGTGCTGATCGGCGCGGGGGCGGCCGTCGCCAGTCCCGCGATGGCCCACGCGATCATGAGCGCGATCCCGCCGGAGAAGGCCGGGGTCGGCGCCGGGATCAACGGCACGGTGGCGGAGTTCGGGCAGGGGCTCGGGGTCGCCGTCCTGGGCGCGGTGCTGAACGCCCGGTTCGCGGCGGGGATTTCCGTGGCCGCGGTGTCCCTGCCGGGGGCGCTGGCCGAGGCGGGGTCGGCGCCGGAGCGGGCGCGGATCACGCAGGCGTTCGCCTCCGGCCTGGAGAGCAGTCAGTTGGTGGGGGCGGTGGCCGTGCTGCTGGGCGGGGTGGTGGCGGGGGTGCTGTTGCGGCGGGCCGAGCGGGGGGAGGCCGCCTGAGGGCGGGGGCTTCCCGGCCGTCGGCGGGCGCGGGTGCGTCGTGGCTGGTCGCGCGGTTCCCCGCGCCCCTTAAGTTGGAGGGCAGCCGGCATCTTTGCCGGTGGACGGACGTTTCTGAAAGGTGCGCCATGGCTAACGCGGGCCAGAGGACCTCGGGTCGGACCAGTGTCTGGCTGGAAGGCAAGGTGCGCCGAGGTGGGCGTGGGGGCGGGCAGCCGTCCGGGCTGGACCGGGACCGGATCACCGAGGTGACCGTACGGCTCCTGGACGCCGAGGGGCTCGCCAAGTTCTCCATGCGACGGCTGGCCGCCGAACTCAACGTGACCGCGATGTCCGTCTACTGGTACGTCGACACCAAGGACGACCTCCTCGAACTCGCCCTGGACGCGGCCTTCGGCGAGCTGGAGCTGCCGGACCCGGACGCCGACGAGGACTGGCGGGACCAGCTGCGCGCGCTGGCCGGGCAGTACCGGGGCCTGCTGGTCCGGCATCCCTGGGTCTCACCGCTGGCCGGCACCTTCCTCAACATCGGCCCCCACTCCCTGGCCCTGTCCCGGACCGTGCACCGGGTCGTGCGCAGGACCGGCCTGCCCGCGCACGGCATCACCGGCGCGATCTCCGCCGTCTTCCAGTTCGTCTACGGCTTCGGCACCATCGAGGGCCACTTCAGCACCCGCTCCGCCCAGGCCGGGATGACGCAGGAGGCCTACTTCCGGCATGCCATGACCGCAGCCACCCGGTCCCCGGGCGCCGCCGAGATCCTCAAGGAGAACGAGGAGATCATGAAGGCCCGCGGCGGCGACACGGTCGAGGAGATGCGGGACAGGGACTTCGAGTTCGCCCTCGACCTACTGGTGGCAGGCATCGAGACGATGGTGAGCAGGTCCTAGGCGTCCGGCGAAGCCAGCCGCGCAGGGAAACCACCGGTGGCCACCGGCCCCCACCGCTCCGGCGTGACCCGGATGATCGACTTCCCCTGCTTCACCATCGCCGCCCGGTACTCGTCCCAGTCGGGATGCTCCCCGGAGATGTTCCGGAAGTACTCCACGAGCGGCTCCACGGACTCCGGCGAGTCGATGACCTCGGCGGTCCCGTCGACCTGCACCCACGGCCCGTCCCAGTCGTCACTCAGGACGATCACGCTGACCCGGGAGTCCCGCTTGGCGTTCCGCGTCTTCGCCCGCTCGGGATACGTCGACACGACGATCCGCCCCGAGTCGTCGACCCCGCAGGTCAACGGCGAGGCCTGCGGGGACCCGTCCGCCCGCCGCGTCAGCAGGATCGCCCGGTGCCGGGGCCGTACGAAGTCCAGCAGCTCATCCAGGGAGACGGACTTGTTGGTCGCAATGTTCGGTGCCATGGAATCAGCCTAGTTGGAGCGCCCCGGCGGTCCCCGCACCGACTTCCAGCACGCGCGGGGGCGTATCCGGCAGCGCCGCCTCACGCCTGGGGCAGCGACTCCCCCTGCACGGCCTGCACGTCGAGCTCGACCTTCAGGGTCGTGCCGATGGCCGCGATCCCCGCCTGGACGACCTGGTTGTAGTTCATCGCGAAGTCCTCCCGCCGCAGCTGGGTCGTCGCCCGGAAGGCCGCGCGGGTCCCGCCCCAGGGGTCGGCGCCGGTGCCCAGATAGGCGAGGTCCAGATCGACGGGCCGTACGACACCGCGCATGGCCAGCTCACCCCGTACGGTCCAGCGGTCCGTGCCGGCCACGACCAGTCCGGTCGACCGGTAGGTGATCTCCGGGTACCGCTCGACGTCCAGGAAGTCCGCCGACCTCAGGTGCTCGTCCCGCATCGCGTTGCCCGTGTCGATCGAGGCCGCCCGGATCACCGCCTCCACCCGGGACTTGGTCACGTCGTCCGGGGCGACCTCGATCGCCGCCGTGAAGTCGGTGAAACGGCCGTGCACGCTGGAGATGCCCAGGTGCTGGGCGACCGCGCCCACGCTGGAGTGGGCCGGGTCGACGGTCCAGGGCCCCGGCGGCGGCAGTTCCGCCCCGCCGACGCGGGCCAGGGTGACCGTGCCGACCTCGGCCCGGCCGCTCGCGGTGACGATCGCGCTGGACGCGGCGGGCGCGTAGCCGACGGCCGTCACGATGACGGTGTACGGCCCCGGTTCCAGCGGAGTCCCGTCCCGTACGGCGCCCTCCGCGTCCGCCTCCGCGCGCAGCACCTGCGTCCCGGTCATGTCGGTCACCGTGACGACCGCGTGCGACACGGCCCAGCCGTCCCGGGTTCGGATCCTCGCGGTCAGTCCCATGTCACGTACCTCCTCGAAGAAGACCGGCCCGTGGCGGGCGCGCGCCTCCGCTCAGAGCGCGCGCTCCCTGCCACGGGCCGGAGCGGGTGAACTACTCGCCGGGGTGGGCGAGTTCGATGTCGTGGCCGTCGACGCCGGGGCCGTTCAGCGTCAGGGCCGTCGCCTGCGGCGGGTAGCCGGTGGCGATGACCGTGTACTCGCCGCCGTCCAGGTCGGTGAAGGCGTACGCCCCGTCCGACCCGGTGGTGGCGGTGCCGACCACGTTGCCGGCCGCGTCCACGAGGGTGACCCGCGCGTCGGCCAGCGGACCGTGCGGCGCCCGGACGACACCCTGGAGGCGGGCGCCCGAGTCGAGGTCCACCTCGATCCGGGTGACACCGGTGCCGCCGACCTCGACGGGCAGGGCGCGCGGCCGGAACCCGGCGGCGTTCACCGCCACGGTCACCGCACCCGGCACCAGCTCGCCGAAGGCGAACTCGCCCTGCTCACCGGTCGTCCCGGTGGCCAGCAGGTCGCCCCGCACATCGGTGACGATCACCATCGCGTCCTTGACCGGCTCCCCGTTCTGCGCGGCCCGCACGAGCCCGTTCAGCCCGCTGGTGCCGCTGAGGAGGATGTCGTAGGCGACCGGCTCGCTGTTCACGAGCACGGTGGACGCCTGCGGCTGGAAGCCGTCCGCGGAGGCGATCAGGACGTACGACCCCACGCTCGGCGCCTCGACGGCGTAGGAACCGTCCGCCTGCGTGACCGACCGGCCCAGCTGCCGTCCCGCGAGCGAGATCAGCGTGACCGCGGCCTGCGGGACCGGCGCGCTCTCGGCGCCGCGCACGAAGCCGCGGACCGGGATGCCGCCGGAGCCGGCCGGGGCCTCCTCGGGGCGGGCGAGGGTGGCCACGGCGGACAGCCGCTGCGTGCCCTCGGGGGCGGTCTCGGTGTCGGAGGTGGCCGTGGGCCGGTTCGGGGTGTGCCCGGCGGTCGAGGCCTCGGCCGTCTCCGCGGGAGCCTCGGCCGGCGACTGCTCCGCCGCGGCCTGTGCCAGCGCGCCCTTGGTCCGCAACGGAACCTCCTTGATGAACAGGGTGATCAGGAACGCGACGGCCGCGAGGGCGCCGGCGATCAGGAACACGTCGGCGATGCCGTGGCCGTAGGCGCTCTCCACGAGCGTGCGCACCGGGGCCGGGAGCTTGGCCAGGTCCGGGATGCTGTCGGTGGACGAGCCGGAACCGGTCAGGGCGGCACGGTACTGGGGGTCGAGAGCGGCGACGCCGTCCGTGACGTAGTGCGTGATCCGGTGGGCCATGACCGCGCCGAGCGCGGAGACGCCGACCGCACCACCGAGGGACCGGAAGAAGGTGACCGTCGAGCTGGCCGCGCCGAGGTCGCTCGCGTCGACCTGGTTCTGCGTGCACAGCACCAGGTTCTGCATCATCATGCCGATGCCGAGACCCAGCAGGGCCATGAAGATCGACATCTTCCAGTAGGCCGTGTCGTACCGGATGGTGCCCAGCAGACCGAGACCGGCCGTCACCAGCACGCCACCGCTGACCAGCCACGCCTTCCAGCGCCCGGTGCGGGTGATGAACTGCCCGGAGACGGTGGAGGAGATGAACAGTCCGCCGATCATCGGGATGGTCATGACGCCGGACATCGTGGGGGACTTGTCGCGGGCCAGCTGGAAGTACTGGCTGAAGAAGACCGTGCCGGTGAACATCGCGACACCGACGAACAGCGAGGCCAGCGAGGCCAGGGTGATGGTCCGGTTCCGGAACAGCCGCAGCGGGATGATCGGCTCGCTCGCCTTGGACTCGATCAGCACGAACAGCAGTCCGAGCACGATCGAACCGCCCACCATGGCGTACGTCTGCCACGACACCCAGTCGTACTTGTCACCGGCGAAGGTGACCCAGACGAGCAGCAGGGAGACGGCGGCGGCGATGAAGAACGCGCCGGACCAGTCGACCTTGACGTCCCGCTTCACGACGGGCAGGTGGAGGGTCTTCTGCAGCACGATCAGCGCGATGACGGCGAAGGGAACACCGACGTAGAAGCACCAGCGCCAGCCCAGCCACGAGGTGTCGGTGATGACACCGCCGAGCAGCGGGCCGCCGACGGTGGCGACGGCGAAGGTCGCGCCGAGGTAGCCGGAGTAACGGCCGCGCTCACGCGGGGAGATCATCGCGGCCATGACGATCTGCGCCAGGGCGGACAGACCGCCGACGCCGATGCCCTGGACGACGCGGCAGGCGATGAGCATGCCGGCGTTCTGCGAGAGACCCGCGGCGGCGGAGCCCAGCACATAGATGACGAGGGCTATCTGGACGAGCGCCTTCTTGCTGTACAGGTCCGCGAGCTTGCCCCACAGGGGGGTGGCCGCGGTCATCGACAGCAGGGCGGCCGTGACGACCCAGGTGTAGGCGGACTGGCCGCCGCCGAGGTCGCTGATGATGTGCGGGAGCGCGTTGGTGACGATCGTGGACGACAGGATCGCCACGAACATGCCGAGCAGCAGGCCGGAGATGGCCTCCATGATCTGCCGGTGCGTCATCGGGGCGTACTCGCCGGAGCCTCCCCCGTGCTTGGCGTGAGCCCGCACACCGGCTGGTGTGGTCGTTGCCATGGACTTCCTTCTCTTACTGGGTGATCGCGGGTGTACGGGTGGTCTGTTCGAGTACGGGGGGTGCGGGCGGCCGGGGTTCGGGGCCGTGGGTGCGGGTGTCATGGGAGCGGGTGTCGTCGAAGCTCGCCCGCAGACGCGCCATCAGCGCGGTCAGCTGGGCCACCTCGTCGTCGCTCCAGTCGCTCATCCGTTCCGCGAGCATCTGGCAGGTCCGCCGGGACAGCTGGTCGAGGAGCGACCGGCCGGCGGGCGTCAGGCGCAGGATGCGGGAACGCTTGTCCGCCGGGTCGGGGGAGCGCTCGATCCAGCCGCGCTCGGCGACGTGCGCCACATGGCGGCTGGTGACCGACATGTCCACGGCGAGCAGCTCGGAGAGTCTGCTCATGCGCATGTCCCCGTAGCGCCCGAGCAGGGTCAGCACGGCGGCGGAACCGGCGGGGCACTCGGACGGCATCATCCGTCCCATCTCCCGCTTCACGGCTCCGAAGGCGCTGAACTGGCGGATCAGCTCCTCGTATCGCGCCTGCTCGGCCATCACACCTCCCGTATTCGTTGCTTAGGGCAACCATAGGCGTGCTTGGTTGCTACAGGCAAATAAAACGGCGTAGGTGCGGCATAAAAACTTGGCAAAGGCAAGTATCGCGAACGTAAACCAGCACGTAGGGCCTGTCGGCACCCCGGTCGGCCCCGCACTTGGGCCCGACTCCCGGATTCGCTAGGGTCTCTGGGCATGGCTGACAACCAGGGCCCCCAGGGCAACTACGACCCCGCCGGCAGCACCCAGATGTTCCGCGCGTTCGTCGACGAGGCACCGCAGACCGGCCGCCGGCAGGCCGCACCCGCCGCATCGGGCGGCCCCCGCATCGGCCTCATCATCGGCGTGGTGATCGCGGTGGCGATCGTGGCGGCGGTGGCTTGGCTGGCACTGAAGTAGCCCCCACGACAGGGGCCGCCCCCCGCCACACCGCCGCCGACGGCCCGTAGCTCCTCAGGGGCGCGGGGAACTGCGCGACCGGCCACGACGGACCCGCGCCCGCCCGACGAGCGAACTCGGCACGACGATGGGCGCCGGGTTCAGGCCCGGCGCAGCTGTCCGCGAGGGACGGTGGCAGGAGTGACGGCCCGTAACAGCGCAGCCCACCTGCAGCTCCTCAGGGGCGCGGGGAACTGCGCGACCGGCCACGACGGACCCGCGCTCGCTCGACGAGCGAATTCGGCACGACGATGGGCGCCGGGTTCAGGCCCGGCGCAGCTGTCCGCGAGGGACGGTGGCAGGAGTGACGGCCCGTAACAGCGCAGCTAGCCCGTAGCTCTTTAGGGGCGCGGGGAACTGCGCGACCAGCCACGACGGACCCGCGCCCGCCCGACGAGCGAACTCGGCACGACGGGCGCCCGGTTCAAGCCCAGCTCGCACTGCCCCGGCGCATCCACAGGCCCCCGAAGGCGCTTCCGGATGCCCGGTGACAGGCGAGGAACCCTCAGTCGGAGATGAGCCCCTCGCGCAGCTGGGCCAGCGTGCGGGTCAGGAGGCGGGAGACGTGCATCTGGGAGATGCCGACCTCCTCGCCGATCTGTGACTGGGTCATGTTGGCGAAGAAGCGCAGCATGATGATCTGGCGCTCACGGGGCGGGAGTTTGGCCAGCAGTGGCTTCAGGGACTCCCGGTACTCGACGCCCTCCAGAGCCGTGTCCTCGTAGCCGAGGCGGTCCGCGAGGGAGCCCTCGCCGCCGTCGTCCTCGGGGGCCGGGGAGTCGAGCGAGGAGGCCGTGTACGCGTTGCCGACCGCGAGGCCGTCGACGACGTCCTCCTCGGACACGCCCAGCACGGAGGCGAGTTCGGCCACCGTCGGAGAGCGGTCCAGCTTCTGGGAGAGCTCGTCGCTGGCCTTGGTGAGGGCCAGCCGCAGCTCCTGAAGGCGGCGCGGGACGCGGACCGACCACGAGGTGTCGCGGAAGAACCGCTTGATCTCGCCGACCACCGTCGGCATCGCGAACGTCGGGAACTCCACGCCGCGTTCGCAGTCGAAGCGGTCGATCGCCTTGATCAGGCCGATGGTGCCGACCTGGACGATGTCCTCCATCGGCTCGTTGCGCGAGCGGAAGCGAGCCGCCGCGTAGCGCACCAGCGGGAGGTTGAGCTCGATGAGGGTGTCCCGGACGTACGCACGCTCGGGGCTGTTCTCGTCGAGTGCGGCAAGCCGCAGGAAGAGGGAGCGGGACAGGGTGCGGGTGTCGATGGCTCCGGACACCATGGGGGGTGCCGGGAGGGCCGGGGCCGGCGCGGCCTCGACAGCCGTGACGTCGTCGAGTGCGGGCTCAGCCTCGCTCTTTGTGAGCGTGAGCACCTTCGAGCTGCCCTGATCTGCGGACATGCCACCCCCTTTGGGTCGCGGGACGGTCGTGGCGAACGCCCCGTGGTGGAACGTCAGCCTTCACCTGAATACCGGAGCCGAAGCCTCGGCAAACGCGCTTCCCGCAGAATGTCACATGTCGGCAACACGCTGTAGTGACATGTCGACATGTGAGACTCGAATACGCCCTGGATAAAGGGGGTCTGACGGTTTTTCGGCACAGAAGTGTCGGGAACGGCGCCGGTGAGCGATTCGCTCGCGCCGGTTACTTCTCGATCCCGCTTGCGAACTGCGGTGTTCCGGAACGTGCGACCGTGCGCCCCTTATGCATCGGCAATCCGCCGAAGACTATGCGTCGATCCGATTGGCGGATCGCAGCCGCTGGAAGCTACGCGCGAGTAGCCTCGAAACGTGCATCTGTGAGACGCCGAGTTCCGCGCTGATTTGGGACTGGGTGAGATTGCTGTAGTAGCGCAGCAGCAGGATTCGCTGTTCGCGTTCCGGGAGTTGGACCAGGAGATGGCGCACCAGATCGCGGTGTTCCACGCCGTCCAGCGCCGGGTCCTCGTAGCCGAGCCGGTCGAGCAGGCCCGGCAGCCCGTCGCCCTCCTGGGCCGCCTCCAGTGAGGTGGCGTGGTACGACCGTCCGGCCTCGATGCAGGACAGCACCTCGTCCTCGGTGATGCGCAGCCGCTCGGCGATCTCGGAGGTCGTGGGGGTGCGCCCGAAGGCGGTCGTCAGGTCCTCCGTCGCCCCGTTGACCTGCACCCACAGCTCGTGCAGCCGGCGCGGTACGTGGACGGTGCGGACGTTGTCGCGGAAGTACCGCTTGATCTCGCCCACGACGGTCGGCATCGCGAAGGTCGGGAACTGCACGCCCCGGTCCGGGTCGAAACGGTCGATGGCGTTGATGAGCCCGATGGTGCCGACCTGGATCACGTCCTCCATCGGCTCGTTGCGGGAGCGGAAGCGGGCTGCCGCGTAGCGCACGAGCGGGAGGTTGGCCTCGATGAGCGCCGCCCGCACCCGGTTGTGCTCCGGCGTGCCCGGCTGGAGCTCCTTCAGCTGGCCGAAGAGCACCTGGGTGAGCGCCCGGGTGTCGGCGCCGCGACTGCGTGGGGCGGCCTCCTGGGGAGCCTCCTGGGGAGGCGCGGTACTGGCCGACACGGTCAACGCCACCTCTTCGTTGGTCAACTCATCCGTCAAAAGCGGTCATAGCATCACAAGACATGTGCACTGTGTGCAAGCACCGCATAACGTTGGGTTACGCCGTGTTGAGGGGCAACTTGGGGTGAAGGACGCAGAAAAGCCCCCCGCCGTTCCCGGCAGGAGGCTTCGGAGCGCTCGGGCTCAGTGCACTCGGGCTCAGTACGCGTAGTCCGCGATCACCCAGGTGGCGAACTCCTTCCACAGCGCCACGCCCGCCTGGTGCTCCGGGTGCTCGACGTACGTCCGCAGCGCGGTCGCGTCCTCGAACCCGGAGTTGATGGCGAAGTCGTAGGCGATGGGGCGGTCGCTGAGGTTCCAGCCCAGCTCCCAGAAGCGGATCTCGGGGATCTTGCCGTCCAGCGCGCGGAAGGCCTCGACGCCCTCGACGACGCGCGGGTCGTCCCGCTCGACACCCTCGTTGAGCTTGAAGAGGACGAGGTGGCGGATCATCTGAACTCCCAGCTAGTGCGCGCCGTCGGCCAGCCATGTGAAGAAGTCGCCCACGGCCTTGGCGGCGTCCGATATGCCCTGGAACCCTATCTGCACGTAGTCGGCGGCCTTGGCCGGGTCCGTGATGATCACGTACAGCACGAAGACCACGAGCACATAGACGGCGAGCTTCTTTCCGTTCACCGCCATCGCGGCCTCCCCCGCTTGGTACGTCTGTTCCTTCTGGGGCGCGAGTGTAACCGGGGTGATCAGTACGCACGAAGGGCCCCGTCTTACGACGGGGCCCTTCTCAAGCGGTAGCGGAGGGATTTGAACCCTCGGTGACTTGCGCCACACTCGCTTTCGAGGCGAGCTCCTTCGGCCGCTCGGACACGCTACCGAGGGAGACCTTACAGCAAGGTGGGGCGTGCTTTGAAATCCGTATTCAGCGGTCCCGGAAGAACCCCGTGAGGAGGCCGGCGCACTCGTCCGCGAGGACTCCGCCGACCACCTCGGGGCGGTGGTTGAGGCGCCGGTCGCGGACGACGTCCCACAGGGAGCCGGCCGCGCCCGCCTTCTCGTCCCGGGCGCCGTAGACGACCCGGTCCACCCGGGACTGCACGATCGCGCCCGCGCACATCGTGCAGGGCTCCAACGTGACGACGAGCGTGCAGCCGGTCAGCCGCCACTCGCCGAGCTCCGCCGCCGCCCGCCTGATCGCGAGGACCTCCGCGTGTGCGGTCGGATCGCCGACCGCCTCGCGTTCGTTGTGGCCGGCCGCCAGCACCGTCGTACCGTCCGGGGACAGTACGACGGCGCCCACCGGCACGTCCGGGCCCGCCCGGCCGGCCTCGTCCAGGGCGAGCCGCATCGCGGCCCGCCAGCGGTCGCGTACCGGGTCCGGGGTGTCCTCGTGCCCGGTCCCCGCGGTCAGCGGACGGTCTCCAGGACCTCCGAGGCGCCCAGGGCCTCGGCGATCTCGGTGAGGGCGTCCTCCGACAGGGCCTTCAGCTCCTTCTCGCCGATGCCCAGGTCGTCGAGGACCTGCGGGTCGCCGACCGGGCCGTGCGGCACGGCCTCTCCGGAGCCGGCCACTTCGACGGTGTCGTCGTCGTCCTCCTCGTCGTCACCGTCCTCGGTGCCGTCGAGGTCGAGGGCGTCGAGGTCGGGGTCGTCGTCGGGCTCCCTTCCGAGCAGTTCGTCGGTGAGCAGGATCTCGCCGTACGAGCTGCGGGCAGCGGCGGCGGCGTCCGAGACGTAGATACGAGGGTCTTCCTCGCCGTCGATGCGGACGACGCCGAACCAGGCGTCCTCCTGCTCGATCAGCACGAGCACCGTGTCGTCCTCGGCCGCGGCTTCCCGGGCGAGGTCGGCCAGATCCGACAGCGTCTCCACATTGTCGAGGAGCTCCGTGTCGCTCGCTTCCCACCCGTCTTCGGTGCGCGCGAGCAGTGCGGCGAAGTACACCGTGACTCTCCCACTGGTCATAGGCGTGCCGGTTGGGGGTCCCCCCGGCGGAGGTTCGGGCGGGGAGAGCTCGGCTCCGAGCCCCACCCACTCGGAATCGTGGCAGAAACAAGGCGTTCAGGGGACGTCTTCGGCACCCTGTGTCCGGTGGTTTTGATCGCACGCGCGTCGGCACGTCGGTGAAGGACTCACCAGCGCACTCGTCGCCGCCACGAGCGGGATCGTACGCGGCTTTCCCAAGGGCCCACGCACGGCCACCTGTTCAGTGCGCCTTCAGCGCATCTTCAGCGCGCCTTCTGCGCCCCTGCAGTACGTCCCTCGACGCACCTTCACGGCACCCCTGAGCGCGCCGCCGGGCGCCGGGGGCGTGATCTTCCTTACCAGCGGAAGGTCCGCATGCGCATCGCGTGCCGCAGCCGGGCCACCTTCGCGCGACGCGGCTGCACCCGGTCGCGCAGTTCCCGGGCCTCCGCGAGATCGCGCAGGAACTGCGCGCGACGGCGTCGGCGTTCGGCGTCGGTCTCCTGTGACGGTTCGTGCTCAGGCAGGTCAGGCATCGGTTCATCACCCCAGTCCGTCCCTCTCACGTTCCCCCGGTCGGGCGGTTTGACGCCAGCGCGAGGGGGGCGATGGTCCCGGCTACTGTTGTGGACATGCGTCTCCACGTCGTCGACCACCCTCTGGTCGCCCACAAGCTCACCGCGTTGCGCGACCAGCGCACCGACTCCGCGACCTTCCGCCGCCTCGCCGACGAGCTGGTCACCCTGCTCGCCTACGAAGCCACCCGCGACGTGCGCACCGAGGCGGTCGACATCCGCACCCCGGTCGCCGCCACGACCGGCGTGAAGCTCTCCTACCCGCGCCCCCTCGTGGTGCCGATCCTGCGGGCCGGGCTCGGCATGCTCGACGGCATGGTCCGTCTGCTGCCGACCGCCGAGGTCGGGTTCCTCGGCATGATCCGCAACGAGGAGACGCTGCAGGCCACCACGTATGCGGCGCGGATGCCGGAGGATCTCTCGGGGCGCCAGGTGTACGTCCTCGACCCGATGCTCGCGACCGGAGGCACGCTGGTGGCGGCGATCCGTGAGCTGATCAAGCGCGGCGCGGACGACGTGACGGCGGTGGTCCTGCTGGCCGCGCCGGAAGGCGTGGAGATCATGGAGCGCGAGCTGGCGGGTACGCCGGTCACGGTGGTCACGGCGGCGGTCGACGACCACCTCAACGAACACGGCTACATCGTCCCGGGCCTCGGTGACGCGGGGGACCGGCTGTACGGGGCGGCGGAGTAGTCCTCCGACGGGGTGGGTGGGGGCGGGCGTTTTTGCGCAGTTCCCCGCGCCCCTGGAGGGGTGGGTGGGTGGTGGGGTCGGGGCCGGGGTGGGGGGTGTCCGTCCTCGGTCCGGCGGCTCGGTCCCTCCACAAGGGCTCTGTAACGGACGCCGGCCGCTGCGGGCGGACACCCCCCACCCCGTCCCCTGCGCGCCGTACCCGGCCAACGGTTCCGTCGTGGTGCCGGCGACTGCACCCCCCTAGGGGCGCGGGGAACTGCGCGACCAGCCACGACGGACCCGCACCCGCCTGCCCACCTGATCCGGTCAGGGGCGCGGGGAACTGCGCGACCGGCCACGACGTGCCCGCACTCGCCCGGTGAGCCAAGCCCAGCGCAGCTACCCGCAGCTCTTCTTCGCCCCTGTGGCCGCAGGCGTCGGCGCGCTCAGTGCGGTGAGTGCCTTGTCGGCGGCCGCCTTGCTGTTCAGGCTCTTGAAGCCGTTCCCGATGATCAGGTCGACCTCCGTGCCCTTACGGGTGTCCGTGCGGGTCTCCGCGGAGACGAGCTGGGTGCCGAGGACCGGCAGCGAGGTCTTGAGGGCCGTGGACGGACCGAGCAGTATCCCCGTGCCCTTGACCTTCTTGTCGTAGGTCGCCGTCGCGTTGCCCACGTCGCCGATCTTGAAGCCCCGCTTCTTCAGCTCGTCCGCCGTCTTCTTGGCGAGCCCGCCGCGCGCGGTGGCGTTCAGGACGTTGACGGTGATCTGGCCCGGCCGGGGGAGAGGGGCCGCGGAGGCGGACGGGGACGCGCCGGCCTTCGTCGTGCAGTTCGTCCTGGACCCGGCCGCGGAAGCCTGGTCCCCGCCGCCCGTGAACACGTCGATCAGCTGGAGCGTGCCCCAGCCGACCAGGCTCAGCGCGGCGACGGAGGCCACCACGCCCAGCACGAGCCTGCCGCGCCGCCGGGACCGACGCATCCGGGGGTACTTGTCGCCCGTGATCCGGTACTTACCGCCCATGCCGGGGGGCGTCAGCATGCTCATGGGCGCAGCGTAGTGCGCCCGGGCGGCAATGCCTACTAGATGATCATTGGCCACCGCGCAGGAGAACCCGAAAGGGTCAAACCTTTACAGCGCGGTCACTCAGTCCAGCTCGAGCACGCGCGCGTGCAGCACCTGTCGCTGCTGGAGCGCCGCCCGCACCGCGCGGTGCAGGCCGTCCTCCAGGTACAGGTCGCCCTGCCACTTCACGACGTGCGCGAACAGGTCGCCGTAGAACGTCGAGTCCTCGGCGAGCAGGGTCTCCAGGTCGAGTTGGCCCTTGGTCGTCACCAGCTGATCGAGGCGGACCGGGCGCGGTGCGACGTCCGCCCACTGCCGGGTGCTTTCCCGGCCGTGGTCGGGGTACGGCCGGCCGTTTCCGATGCGCTTGAAGATCACACGGAAAGCCTACCGGTCAAGACCTTCCGGGCGCAGCCATGGCGACCGAGTGCGACGCTTGAAAAAAGCCGCGAAAAGGGGCTAAACGGGAGCAGGGGTTTGGTATGAGCGAGCGAAAGACCCCGCCGAAGGGCGTGACAGCGGCCGCCGCGGCAACCGCCGACCGAACCATGCCGGAGGCACAGTCCGTCTCGGCCGCGCTGCCCCAGGAGGCCCTGGAGATCGCCTCCGGCTACGCGTTCGGCGGGCCCGCGCTCGATCTGGGCGCGCTGCTGTGGGACGGGGTCTGCCTCCCGGACGCGCAGGTCAGGATCCCCCTGCCGATGCTCAACCGGCACGGGCTCGTCGCCGGTGCCACCGGCACCGGCAAGACCAAGACGCTCCAGCTCATCGCCGAGCAGTTGTCGGCGCAGGGGGTCCCCGTCTTCCTCGCCGACATCAAGGGCGATGTGTCGGGCATCTCCGCGCCGGGCACGCGGAACGAGAAGGTGCAGGCCAGGGCTGCGGAAGTGCATCAGCAGTGGGAGGCCGGCGGCTTTCCCGCGGAGTTCTACGCCCTCGGCGGCATCGGGCACGGCATCCCCGTCCGGGCCACCGTCACCAGCTTCGGGCCGCTGCTCCTGTCAAAGGTGCTCCAGCTCAACCAGACCCAGGAGCAGTCTCTCGGCCTGATCTTCCACTACGCCGACCGGAAGGGCCTGGAACTGGTCGACCTCAAGGACCTGCGGGCCGTCGTCGCCTTCCTCACCTCCGACGAGGGCAAGGGCGAGCTGAGGGGCATCGGCGGGCTGAGCACGGCCACCGCGGGAGTGATCCTGCGCTCCCTCACCGCCTTCGAGGCGGAGGGCATGGCCGACTTCTTCGGGGAGCCGGAGTTCGACACCGCCGAGCTGCTGCGGACCGCGGACGACGGGCGCGGGCTGGTGTCCGTCCTGGAGCTGGCCGCCGTACAGGACCGGCCGCGGCTCTTCTCGACCTTCCTGATGTGGCTGCTCGCCGATCTCTTCCACGATCTGCCGGAGGTCGGGGACGTCGACCGGCCGAAGCTCGTCTTCTTCTTCGACGAGGCGCATCTGCTCTTCAACGGGGCCTCGAAGGCGTTCCTCGACTCCCTCACACAGACCGTCCGGCTGATTCGCTCGAAAGGAGTCGGCGTCTTCTTCGTGACGCAGACCGCGAAGGACGTACCCGCCGACGTTCTCGCGCAGCTCGGCAACCGCGTCCAGCACGCGCTACGGGCCTTCACGCCGGACGACCAGAAGGCGTTGAAGGCGACCGTGAAGACCTTCCCCGACTCCGCGTACGACCTGGAGGAACTGCTCACCGGTCTGGGGACGGGGGAGGCCGTGGTGACCGTGCTGAGCGAGAAGGGGGCGCCCACGCCCGTCGCCGCGACCCGTCTGCGCGCTCCCGAGTCCCTGATGGGTCCCCTCGACGCCGGTGCGCTGGACGCGGCGGTCAGGGCCTCCTCGCTGTACGGGCGTTACGCACAGGCTGTGGACAGGGAGTCGGCGTACGAGAAGCTCGACTCCCGCGGCGCCAAGGGTCCGGACGAGATGAAGGCCCCGCCCCGGTCGCGTGCGAAGGACCCCTCCGTCGTCGAACAGGTCGTCGGCAGTGGCATGTTCAAGTCGCTCGCGCGGTCACTGGGCACACAGATCGGTCGGGAGATCACCCGTTCGGTCTTCGGTACGGCCCGGAGGAGGCGGTAGTCCGCCTCCTCCGGAGGATCAGCCGCGCTTCTCCTCTCGCACCGGCGGCTGCTTGTTCGTGTTCTGCGGTTTCGGCGCACTGCGTGCGGCCTCCGCGCGCAGCAGGGCGCGCAGGACCGCGTACGGGTCGACGGGCATGACGGTGTTCCTCGCGTGAGTGCTGAGCAGGCCTGGGAAGCGGGCTCTGTCAGCAGCGCAGGACCACGGAACGCAGGGCGGGCAGCGCGTACGGCGGTCGCTGGGCCGCCGGGAGGGGACGGGCCGCCGGGACACCGGGCACCGCCTGCGACCGCGGAACGGGCCGCAGAGGTACGGCCGCACGGTGCACGGCCCGGGCCGGTGGCCGCAGGACCGTGTCGAGGACGTCGTACTCGACGAGTTCCCCGGCCGGGACGGGCGGCATCGGGTGCGCCTGCACCTGTGCGCCGGGAACCAGCAGCGCGAGCAGCAGCACGAGCACCCGCAGCCAGTCACGGCTGCCCGGGGCACGTCGTACGGAACTCACACAGCTCGTCTCCCCCTCCGGCACGCCCACGTCATCACTTCGGCCCCGCAATTCACCCGGGCGCAGCAGGGGCGACCAGTCCTGGTCGGGGATTCGTGTGGTGGCCGGTGCGCGGTGTCGCTGAGGTGCGGCGGCGGAGCAAGGCCCGGCACGGCCCACCGCCCGCCCGGTCCGGGACTGCCACAACCGTCCAGTCCCGGACCGGGACACCCACCTTGGTCCGCGGCCCCGCCTCGCGGGCAGTCACACAGCCGTGGGGGGGGCGAGTTGCCGGGCCCCGGGAAGGGCGGCGCGTGACCAGTGGGCGCGCCGCCACGGTCGTTCGGATCCCTGCCCGGGGCGATGGGCGCCGCCCGCCGGAACGCGATCGGTCGGCGGCACCCCAGGCCCGCCTTCGGCTTCGGGCAGGGCCACGCCTCACCGTCACCCACACACCACGTGCCCGCAATTTCCGGCCCGCGCGCAGCATCAGTGAGGCGGTGGTGTGGTGAGGGTGGGCGACTGGGGCCCGGTGTCAGCAGGGCGCGGCGCTGTGGGGGCCGGCAGGCGCATCCGGTGGTGTCACACCGTGTGCGGTACCTGTCGGGCTCGGCCGCGGATGCTGAGGGCGGTGATGATCTCGACGATTCCGACGACGACCAGCCAGATGCCGCCGACCAGGGTGAGGACGGCGACCGACTCGAAGGGGGAGTCGATCAGCACGATCCCGGCGATGAAGGTGAGCGCGCCGAGGAGGATCTGCCAGCCGCGGGCCGGCATGGAGCGGTCGGACGCGGCCGCCAGGGTCTGGGTGATGCCGCGGATCAGCCAGCCGATGCCGATCCACAGGGCGAGCAGCAGGATCGACCGCATCGGGCCGCGCAGGCAGAACAGGCCCAGCAGGATCGACAGGGTGCCGCTGACGAAGGCGAGGACGCGCAGGGCGGTCGTCTTGTGCGTACCGAAGGCCGCGACCAGCTGGAAGATGCCGCTGACCAGGAGGTAGACGCCGAAGAGGACGCCTACCGCGAGCAGGGAGCCACCGGGCCAGACCAGGACCAGGACGCCCAGGATCAGGGAGGCGACACCCGTGACCAGGACGACCTGCCAGGCGGCCTGGGCGAGGGCGTGCAGGGGGCCCTCGAAGGGCGGTTCGGGCGCGTGCGGTGCGGTGCCCGGCGGGTGGCCCGCGTGGACCCTGCGGTCGTCGAAACGGTCGTCGAACTCGGTCATGGTCCATGCTGGGACCGCCGTGCACCGTGCGGCCACCCGGGGCGGGCCACCCGGCTGACTAGGACTTCCCGGCCGCCTTGGCCGCCTTCGCGGCCGCCTTCATCTCCTGTTTGTGCGCGCGGACCTTCGTCAGCGACTCGGGTCCGGTGATGTCGGCGACGGACCGGAAGGACTTCGCCTCGCCGTAGGCGCCCGCGGCCTCCCGCCAGCCCTGCGGCCGGACGCCGAGCTGCTTGCCCAGCAGCGCCAGGAAGATCTGGGCCTTCTGCTTGCCGAAGCCCGGCAGTTCCTCCAGGCGGCGCAGCAGCTCGCGGCCGTCGTCCACGCCCTTCCAGACCAGCTCGGCCTCGCCGTCGTAGTGCTCGACGAGGTACTGGCACAGCTGCTGGATCCGCTTGGCCATCGAGCCCGGATAGCGGTGCACGGCCGGCTTCTCGGACAGCAGCGCGACGAAGGCCTCCGGGTCCTGCGCCGCGATGTCGTGCGCGTCGAGGTCGCTCGCGCCGAGGCGGTCCGCGATGGTGCGGGGGCCCTTGAACGCCCACTCCATCGGGACCTGCTGGTCCAGCAGCATCCCGACCAGCGCGGCGAGCGGGGAGCGGCCGAGGAGCTCGTCGGCCTCGGGGTCCTGGGCGAGGTGAAGGGTGACGTCCATGTCCCCGATCATGCCCCCGCCGGCAGCGCGCCTCTACCGGGAGCCGGCGGGCAGGTCCCGCCAGTAGCCGAGCGCGTGCACCCGCTGCTTCGGCACGCCCAGTTCCTTGCGGACGTACGACGACAGGGTCCGGGTCGTCGCCGTGTCGCAGGCGATCCAGACGTACGCGTCCGGGTGGCTGCTCAGCAGGGCGGGCAGGTCCGCCTTCGCCTGGGCGACGAGGTGTGCCCCGGAGTCGAGGCGGAGCACCCGGCGGACCTCGTGGCGGGACGGGTCGGTGCGGAAGGGGAGGTCCTCGTCGCCGCCCTCGAACCAGACGGTCGCGGGGGAGGAGTCCAGGGCGCCGAGGAGGGAGTTGAGGGCGGGCAGGGAGGCCGGGTCGCCGAAGGCGAACACATGGGTGGGCTCGGGGTCGGGGCGGTCGAAGCCGGTGCCGTGGACGGTCGCCTCGACGGTGTCGCCGGGCTTCGCGGCGCGGGCCCAGTCGCTGGCGATCCCGTCGTGCAGCGCGAACTCCATGGTGAAGGTGCCCGCCTCGGGGTCCGGGTCGACCAGGGTGTAGGCCCGCTGGTGCGGCTTGCCCGCGGCGGCGAACCACAGACGCACCCACATCGTCGGATGGACGCCGGTGGCCGCCAGCATCCCGCCGTCGGTGAGATGCACCCGCCGGTACGCGTCGGTGACGTCCTCGGCGCCGGTCACGGTGCACACGAAGTCCTTCGCGCGCAGCAGTCGCAGGACCGCTCCCTCCCAGCCGTGCCCCTGCCCCATGGTCTTTTCACCCTTCGCGTACGATTCCCCCACCAGCTGACTTAGGTAAGCCTAACTTAAAGAAGGACGGGTTCGAGGGTGAGTATCGAGATCCACCGCGACGCCTGGGGGATCCCCCACCTCCGCGCGGACAGCGCGCGTGAACTCGCCCGCGCCCAGGGCCGGGTCACCGCCCGCGACCGCGCCTGGCAGCTGGAGGTCGAACGGCATCGCGCACAGGGCACCTCGGCCGCCTTCCTCGGTGCCGGGGCCCTGTCCTGGGACACCCTCGCGAGACGGGCCCGCCTGGACGACACGGCCAGACGCTGCTTCGCGGCGCTGGAGAGACGGGACCCGGAGACGGCCGAGTGGGTCCGGGCGTACGTCGACGGCGTGAACGAGGAACTGCCGGCCACCACCGCCCCCGAGTTCACCCGCGTCGCACTCACCCCCGGGCGCTGGGAGCTCTGGACCCCGCTCGGCGTCTGGCTCGCCACGCACATCCTCTTCGCCGGCTTCCCCGCCAAGCTCTGGCGGGACGAGGCGACACGGCACCTGGGCCCTGAGGCGGTCGGTCTCTTCGCCGCCGACGGCCCCGGCACCTCCGGCAGCAACGGCTGGCTGGTCGCCGGCGCCCGCACCACCACCGGCCACGCCGTCCTCGCCGGCGACCCGCACCGCTACATCGAGGACCCCGGTGTCTACCAGCAGATCCACCTGGTCTGCCCCGAGTTCGACGTCATCGGTTTCGCCGTCCCCGGCGTCCCCGGCATCGCCCACTTCGGTCACACCGGCACGGTCGCCTGGTCCATCACCAACGCCATGGCCGACTACCAGGACCTCTACCGCGAACGGCTGCGCCGCACCGGGGCCGGTGTGGAGGCCCTCGGCCCGGACGGCACCTGGCACCGCGCCGGCCGGCACACCGAGACCGTCGAGGTGGCGGGCGAGGCGCCGGTCGAGATCGAGGTGATCGAGACGGACCGGGGCCCGGTCATCGCGGGGGGCCCGGAGGGGCTGGAAGGGGGAGGGGTGGTGGAGGAGCCCCCGGCCGCGGACGCCTCCCGGTCCGCTGCCCTCCCCGCTCCCCCCTCGGCGTCCCTTCCCGCCGCCACGCCTCTCGCCCTCTCCCTCCGCTACCCGCCCCGAGTCACCGGGGACCTCGGCTTCAGCGCACTGCTCCCCCTCCTGCGGGCCCGCCGTACCGCCGACGTGGACCGTGCCTTCGACCAGTGGGTCGAGCCCGTGAACGTGGTGCAGGCTGCGGACACCGAGGGCGGGCTGCTGCACCGGGTCGCCGGCAGGGTCCCCGTGCGCACGGAGGCCAACCGGCTTCGTCCCGTGCCCGCCTGGGAGCCCGGTCATGAGTGGCGGGGCTGGCACGAGACCCCGCGTGCCGGTCTCCGCGACGGTGTCGCCGTGATGGCCAACCAGCGCGGCCCCGCCACCCCGCTCGGCGTCGAGTTCGCCCCGCCCCACCGGGCGAACCGCATCACCGCCCTGCTGAACGAGAAGGAGCGGTGGTCGGCCGCCGACATGCCGCTGATCCACATGGACACCCATCTCGCCTCGGCCCAGCCCCTGTTGGAGCACATCGAGGCCCTGGACGACCTGAGCCCCGAGGCCGCGGCCGTCAGGGAAACGATCCGCCAGTGGGATCGCCGCATGGCCGCGAACAGCGGGGAGGCAGCCCTGTACGCCGCCGTGCGCGGCGCGGTCGTACGACGGCTCGCCGCCCACCCCGCGTTCGCGGCCCTGGCCGACCCGCCCGCCTACCCCGACGTCCTCCTCCCCTGGCTCGGCCTTGTCCCCCGTGTCGCCTTCGCGCTCGAACACCTCCTGAAAGCCGAGGAGTTGTACGGCATCGACCGGGCCGAGGCCGTGCGGGCCGCCCTGGAGGAGGTGGCCGCCGAGCCGCAGCGGGGCGCCTGGGGCGACACCCACCGCCTCGCCCCCTGGCGGGCGCTTCCCGAGAGCGAGAGCGAGAGCGAGAGCGGGAGCGGGAGCGGGGGTGAGAGCGGGAGCGAGCGCGAGGCCCCCGGTCTCTCCGGCGACCACGACTGCGTCCTGTGCACCTCCGCCGTGCCCGGACTCACCGACCTCGCCGCGCGCGGCCCGGCCGCCCGTTACGTCTGGGACCTGGCCCGCCGCGAGGACAGCCTCTGGGTCGTCCCGCTGGGCGCCTCCGGCACGCCCGGCTCGCCCCATCACCGTGACCAGCTCCCCCTGTGGCTCAGGGGAGATCTCGTCCCGGTAGTCACCGACCGGCAGCAGCTGACGAAGGAAGACTGAGGAGACCGATGTCCGACACCCCCACCCGTGAAGCGGTCCACACCCAGACGGTGGACGGCTACGGCACCGTCCGCATCCTGCGCCTGGACCCGCACGCCGACGCCGCGACCGTCCACGCCTGGGTGCGCGAGGAACGCGCCGCGTTCTGGGGCATGAACGGCCTCACCCAAGAACAAGTGGCCGAGATCTACGCCCACTTGGACACCCTCGACACCCATCACGCCTATCTGCTGGAGAAGGACGGCGAACCGGCCGGACTGCTGCAGACCTACGAGCCGGAGGCCGACCGGGTCAGCGAGTGCTACCGCGTCGAAGCCGGTGACATCGGCCTCCACCTGCTGCTCCGGCCCCCGGGGCGGCACGGCACCCGCCCCGGCTGGTCGTCGGCGCTGCTGACCGCCGTGGCCTCGTACGTGCTGCTGGGCCTGGACAGGCGGCGGGTCGTGGTCGACCCCGACGTGCGCAACGAGAAGGCCGTCGCCCGCTTCCTGAAGCAGGGCTTCGTGGCCGGAGACGTGGTCGTGCTGCCGGAGGTCGACCTCCCCGACGTGCACCTGCCCGAGAAGCACGCCCAACTGGCCTTTCTGGCAAGGGATATAGCCTTCCCGGGTGACGCCTGACGACTTGGTCGCCCACTACGGCCTGATACCGATCCCCCGCGAGGGCGGACTGTTCCGGCAGACCTGGGCGGGCGAGGAGCGTGCCGACGGAAGACCGCACGGCACGGCGATCGTCGCCCTCCTGACCTCGGACGACTACTCCGCCCTGCACCGCCTGCCCAGCGACGAGATCTGGCACCACTACCTCGGCGACCCGCTGGAGATCCTGCTCCTGGCCCCGGACGGCACGACGGCCGACGCCGTCCTGGGACCGGACATACGCGCCGGCCAGCACCCCCAGCTGACCGTGCCCGCGGGCACCTGGATGGGGGCCACGACCCGCGGCGCCTGGACCTTCTTCGGCTGCACCATGGCCCCCGGCTTCACCTACGAGGGCTACGAGCACGGTGACGCGGCCGAGCTGACGGCGCGTTACCCGTCCGAGGCCGCCCGGATCGCGCGACTGTGCCGTCCATGAGACTCCTGGACGGACAGGTCGCCCTGGTCACGGGCGCGGGCGGCGGCATCGGGCGGGGGATCGCGCTGCGGTTCGCGGAACAGGGCGCGGCGGTCGCCCTGCACTGCCGTACGGCGGTGGCGGCGGCCCGTGAAACGGCGTCCCGCATCGAGGACTCGGGCGCCCGGGCCGTCGTACTGGAGGCGGATCTGCGGGACGAGGACGCGTGCCGGCGGCTGCTACGGGAGGCCGCCGCGTGGGGCGGGGGACTGACCGCGCTGGTCAACAACGCGGGCGTGCAGCCCGTCCAGCCCCTGCCCGGGATGAGGGCCGCGCAGTGGCGGGCCGTCGTGGACACCAATCTCACCGGCGTCTTCGCGTGCACCCAGGCGGCCGCGGAACTCATGCGCCCGGGCGGGTCCGTGACCCACATCGCGTCCGTCGAGGCGCGTCAGCCCGCCCCCGAGCACGCGCACTACGCCGCCTCCAAGGCCGCGATCGTGACGCACGCGCGGTCGGCGGCCCTGGAGTACGGTCGCCGCGGCATCCGGGTGAACACGGTCTCGCCCGGGCTGATCGACCGGGAGGGGCTGGCGGAGGCCTGGCCGGAGGGGGTGGAGCGGTGGGAGCGAGCAGCGCCCCTGGGCAGGCTCGGGAGGCCCGAGGACGTGGCCGACGCGTGCGTGTTCCTCGCCTCCCCGCTCGCGTCCTGGGTCACCGGGCACGACCTGGTGGTGGACGGCGGCGTGTCCGCCCGGCCGACGTGGTGAGCGCTGCGGGGTTCGCGTCCGTACATGTCGGGAAGACCGCGAGCCCAGGTACGGAGCAGTGACGTGAGGTGTGAACGTGCGCGCAGCAGCACAGGCCGGCGAGGGCGAGGACTTCAAGGGCTGGTGCTGCTGGGCACCGTGCTGGTCCTGCTCCTCTTCGGCGGCGCGGGAGCGGCTTCGGCCCACGCGGCCCTCCGATCCACCGACCCCGGGGACGGCACCGTCCTCAAGTCCGCCCCCCGTGACATCACCCTGACCTTCACCGAGTCCGTCGGCCTGCTCGACGACTCCTTCCGGGTGCTCGCCCCCGACGGCAAGCGCCTGAAGGTCACCGACGCCGGGCACGGGCCGGGCGGCTCGGACACGGCCCGCGTCTCGCTGCCCGCCGAACTCGCCCAGGGCACCTACACGGTGGCCTGGCGGGTGGTCTCCGCCGACAGCCACCCGGTCTCCGGCGCCTTCACCTTCTCCGTCGGCAAACCCTCCCCGGCCACGGTGATCCCGGACACCGGCCCGACCGAGGACCCGGCCACGGAGAGCCTCTTCAACATGGGCCGCTACCTGGCCTACCTCGCCGTGGCCCTGCTCATCGGCACCGCCGTCTTCCGCACCGCCTGCCGCCCCCCGGAGCCGTTCCGCCTGAACCGTCTCCTGTGGGCGGGTTGGGGCACCCTGCTCGGCTCGACCGTGTTCCTGCTGGTGCTGCGGGCGCCGTACGAGTCGGGAGCGGGCCCGACCGCCGCGTTCTCCCTGAAGGCTTTCGAACGCACCCTGGGCACCCGCCCCGGCGAGGCCCTCCTGGTCCGCCTGGCACTGCTGCTGGTCGCCTGGTTCTTCGTCGTACGACTGCTGCGGCTCGGCGAGGAGAGGCTGTCCCGCGCGTGGCAGGCGGCCGGCGGTGCGCTCGCCGTGGGTCTCGCGCTGACCTGGGCCGCCGCCGAGCACGCGTCCGCGGGGATCCAGGTGCCGGTGGCGATGACGTCCGCGGTGCTGCACGTGCTGGCGATGTCGGTCTGGCTGGGCGGTCTCGCGGCCCTGCTCACCCTGCTGCACCGGGCCCCCTCGCAGCTTCCGGCCGCGGTCGTCGCCCGTTTCTCCCGGCTGGCCTTCGCCTCCGTGACCGTCCTCGTCGCCACCGGCGTCTACCAGTCCTGGCGCGGCCTCGGCTCCTGGGAGGCGGTCACCGGCACGACGTACGGCCATCTGCTCGTCCTCAAGCTGCTCGCGGTGACGCTGCTGCTGGCGGCGGCGAGGCTGTCGCGCCAGTGGACGGGACGGCTGGTGACGGTGGCGGCCAAGACGGAGTCGAAGTCGGCCGTACGGGAGAAGGTGCCCGAGCCGGCCGTGCGGGAGAGGGTGCCGGAGCGGGTGGGCGGGCCGCCGTCGGCTCCGGAACCGGCGCCCGTCACCGCCGGGCCGGCCGCACCGGCCTACCGGCACGGTCTGCGCCGTTCCGTGCTCGCCGAAGTGGCTGTCGGGGTCGTGGTCCTGGTGCTGAGCACCGTGCTGAGCGGCACGCTGCCCGGCCGGGCCCAGGCCGACGCGGCCGAGGCGGGCCCGGCCACGGGCGGGCTGCCCGCCGCGTCCGTGACCGACGTCCCCTTCGCGGTGGGCGGCGCCACGGGCAAGGTGCAGATCACCCTCGACCCGGGCCGCACCGGCGACAACTCGGTCCAGGCCATCGTCTACGCGGCCGACGGAGGCCTCGCCACGGTCCCCGAACTCCGGCTGTCCTTCACCCTCCCGGCGAAGGAGATCGGCCCGATCGACGCCGGACTGAAGAACAAGGGCGGCTACTGGGGCACGAACGACCTGACCCTGCCCCTCGCGGGCGACTGGCGGATGAAGGCGACCATCAGGGTCTCCGACGTCGACCAGATCAGCGTCACGAAGACGGTGCGGATCGTGGGCTGAGCGGGCTGATTGGGCTGAGCAGGTCCGCCATGTGTTCGGCGGCGTGCACGGCGGCCGCCCCGCAGCAGTTGTTGAACAGGACGTGGAGCTCGTCGACCCGCTCGGCCGCCGCGTGCAACCGCGGTACCCACTCGGCGAGTTCGGCGCGCGTGTAGTCGTACCGGAAACGCTCCTCCTTGCTGCCGCGGCCCCAGGAGGAGCTGCGCCCGTGGAAGCGCACGACGGACAGCCGGGGCGCGGTGACGGGGGTGACCGGCGGCAGGGAGGCGGGCAGTCCCTGGCGCATGTCCACGGCCACGGCGGAGAAGTCGTACTTGCCGAGCAGCGCGCAGGTGAGGTCGTACTGCCCCTCCTCCCACCACGACGGGTGCCGGAACTCCACCTGGACGGGCCATCCGGCGGTACGCTCCGCGGTCTCCTCCAGGAACCGCTCGGCCCGCGCCCCCGGCCGCAGCCACGGCGGGAACTGGAACAGCACCCCACCGAGCCGCCCGGCCTCCCGCAACGGCTCGATCCCGGCGGCGAACCGCGCCCACACCTCCGCCAACGGGACGTCCGCGAGGGCGGACTGCTTCACCGGATGCCCGGTGAGCGGCGCGTACGCCTTCACGTCGAACACGAACCCGGCGGGCGTGCGCTCCACCCACAGACGGCTGTTGCGCTCGCTGGGCAGCGCGTAGAACGTGCCGTCCACCTCCACCACCGGGAGCCGCTCGGCGTAGTACCGCAACCGCCCCTCGGCGTCCCGCCGCCCCGGCGGGTACCAGCCGCTGCGGACGAGCGCGGGATCGGTCCAGGAGCACGTGCCTACGAGAACGCGGGTCATGGGGTGCCGGGTACCGACCTAGGCTTCCGGCATGACTTCCCAGGCGTATCTCTCCGCACTCTTCTCGCTGGACGGCCGGGTGGCGCTGGTGACCGGCGGAAGTTCGGGCATCGGCAGGGCGATCGCGGGGGCGTTGGCGCGGGCCGGGGCGAGCGTGGTGATCGTGGCCCGCAGGGAGCCCGAACTGTCCTCCACGGTTGCGGAGTTGACGACCGACGGCTGCCGGGCGGCCTGGGTGAGCGGCGACCTGAGCACCCGGGAGGGCGTCCGTACGGCGGCGGAGGCGGCCGCCGCCGTGTTCGGCGAGCCGGACATCCTGGTCAACTCCGCGGGCATCAACCTGCGTCCACCGATGACCGAGCTCACCGACGAGGTGTGGGACACCACCATGGCCGTCAACCTGGAGGCCCCCTACCTCCTGGGCCAGCGCTTCGGCCCCGGCATGGCCGAGCGCGGCTTCGGCCGGATCATCCACGTCACGTCCCAGCAGGCCCACCGCGCCTTCGTCCACAGCGGCGCCTACGGCGTCTCCAAGGGCGGCCTGGAGTCCCTGGCCCGCTCCCAGGCCGAGGCCTGGTCCCCGCACGGCGTCACCTGCAACACCCTCGTCCCCGGCTTCGTACTGACCCCCCTCAACGCCCGCCTCGCCGACGACCCCGCCCAGGTCGCCACCCTGGCCGCCCGCACCATGACCGGCCGCAACGGCCTCCCCGACGACTTCGCCGGCCCCGCGGTCTTCCTGGCGAGCGAGGCGGCGGCGTACGTCACGGGGCAGGCGGTTTTCGTGGACGGGGGGTTGTCGGTGCATTGACGGCTTCCGCTGGGGGGTGGGAGCCGGGCACGTCTGCGAGCATGCGGGCCCGGTACCTCCACGTGCCGGACGCCATGCTCAAAGACGTCGCCCGGAAGATCGCCGAAGCCATCTGGGGACCGTCCGAGACACCCGCTGTGGACAAAAACCAGGACAACGAGGGCTGAGGACAACGACGAAGGGCCCCACCTCGCGGTGGGGCCCTTCGACATCGTGCCCGGTGAGGCACTGGCGGAGGATACGAGATTCGAACTCGTGAGGGGTTGCCCCCAACACGCTTTCCAAGCGTGCGCCCTAGGCCTCTAGGCGAATCCTCCGCGGCAAACAATACAAGACGTTGAGGAGTGCTCGCGAACTCGTTCCCACCCCCTGCCATCGGGTACTGTTTGGGCAGCCCCTCACGCGGCGCTATCTGACTGAACTCCCCCAGGGCCGGAAGGCAGCAAGGGTAGGTTGGCTCTGGCGGGTGCGTGGGGGGCGTTCGCGTTCCCGGACCGGGGGCCCGCGCGGGGTCGGGTTGTCAGTGGGCGCCTATAACCTCGTATGCGTGTCGTCTCTCGCGTTGTACCGCCGCTACCGCCCGGAGTCCTTCGCCGAGGTCATCGGGCAGGAGCATGTCACCGACCCGCTGCAGCAGGCGCTGCGGAACAACCGGGTCAATCACGCGTACCTGTTCAGCGGTCCGCGCGGATGCGGCAAGACGACCAGCGCGCGCATCCTCGCCAGGTGCCTGAACTGCGAGCAGGGGCCCACGCCGACCCCGTGCGGCACCTGTCAGTCCTGCCAGGACCTGGCCAGGAACGGCCCGGGGTCCATCGACGTCATCGAGATCGACGCAGCTTCCCACGGTGGTGTGGACGACGCCCGTGAGCTGCGGGAGAAGGCCTTCTTCGGCCCGGCGAGCAGCCGCTACAAGATCTACATCATCGACGAGGCCCACATGGTCACGTCGGCCGGTTTCAACGCGCTGCTCAAGGTCGTCGAGGAGCCCCCGGAGCACCTCAAGTTCATCTTCGCCACCACCGAGCCCGAGAAGGTCATCGGGACGATCCGGTCGCGGACCCATCACTACCCGTTCCGGCTCGTACCGCCCGGCACTCTGCGGGAGTACCTCGGCGAGGTGTGCGGCAAGGAGAACATCCCCGTCGAGGAGGGCGTCCTGCCACTCGTCGTGCGGGCCGGCCAGGGCTCCGTGCGTGACTCCATGTCCGTCATGGACCAGCTCCTCGCCGGAGCGCGGGAGGACGGTGTGACGTATGCCATGGCCACCTCCCTCCTCGGCTACACCGACGGCTCCCTCCTCGACTCCGTCGTCGAGGCCTTCGCCACTGGTGACGGCGCCGCCGCCTTCGAGGTTGTCGACCGGATCATCGAGGGTGGCAACGACCCGCGCCGTTTCGTCGCCGACCTGCTGGAGCGGCTGCGGGACCTGGTCATCCTCGCCGCCGTTCCCGACGCCGCCGAGAAGGGGCTCATCGACGCCCCCGCCGACGTCATCGAGCGCATGCAGGCCCAGGCCGGCACCTTCGGCCCCGCCGAACTGAGCCGGGCCGCCGACCTCGTCAACGAAGGCCTGACGGAGATGCGCGGCGCCAACTCGCCCCGTCTCCAGCTGGAGCTCATCTGCGCGCGTGTGCTGCTCCCCGCGGCCTACGGGGACGAGCGTTCGGTCATGGCCCGCCTCGACCGCATCGAGCGGGGCGTGAACTTCTCGGCCGCCGGCGCCGGCGCCCCCGCGATGGGGTACGTGCCGGGGCCGGAGGCGCACGGGGGAGCCGCTCCGGGCTCCTTCACGGCCGCCGTCCCGCCCCCGTCCGCCGCTTCGCCGTCGGCTCCGCTTTCCCCGTCGGTGCCGGTTCCGCCCGGCGGCGGTCCGGCCGCGGCCCGGGCGGCGGTCCGGGCCGCGGGAGCCGCGGGAACGGACGGACACCCGGGCGGAGCAGGCGGCCCGGGCGGATTCCCCGGCGCTACGGCCGACTCGGCGCCCCCCGCCGTTCCGGCCGCCCCGGCCCCCACTCCCACCCCCGACGGCCCGCCCTCTCCCACAGACGGCCAGGCGCCCGGCGCTCCGGCCGGTGCACCGGCCGGCCAAGGCCCGGCCCCCGCAGCGTCCGCCCCGGCTCCCGGCGCCTGGCCCACCGCCGCACCCGCCGGTGGCGGGCGGCGTCCCGGGGGGTGGCCCACCCCCGCCCCGGCCGGCGGCGGCCAGTCCCAGACGCCCGCGGCGCACCGACCCGCGGCCGCCTCGGCACCGGCCCAGCCCGCCCCCGCGGCGGCCTCGGCCTCCGCACCCGGTCCGGCCGCCTACGCTCCGCCGGCTGGTGGCCTCGACCCCCGTCAGCTCTGGCCCAACATCCTGGAAGCGGTCAAGAACCGCCGCCGCTTCACCTGGATCCTGCTCAGCCAGAACGCCCACGTGGCCGGCTTCGACGGCACCACCCTCCAGCTCGGCTTCGTCAACGCCGGTGCCCGCGACAACTTCGCGAGCAGCGGCAGCGAGGACGTGCTGCGTCAGGCGCTCTCCGAGCAGTTCAGCGTGCAGTGGAAGGTCGAGGCCGTCATCGACCCGTCGGGCGGCGGCGCGGCACCCCCGGCCTCCGGTGGCTTCAACAGCGGCGGTGGCGGTGGCGGTGGCTACGGCGGAGGGGGCAGTGCCGGCGGTGGGTACGGCACCGGGAACACGGGGGGCTACGGCGCCCCGGCCTCCCAGGCCCCGCCGGCCCCCCGGCCGACGCCCGCCCCGGCCGCCCGGCCCGCATCGGAGCCCGCCCCCGCACCGGCCCCCGCCCCACAGCGGTCCGCGCCGGAACCCCCGCCCGTCTCCATCGAGGACGACATCCCCGAGGACGACGACCCCGACCTCAACGAGTCGGCGCTTTCGGGCCGCGAACTGATCGTGCGGGAGCTCGGGGCGACCGTCGTGGAGGAGATCACCAACGAGTAGCGGGCGGGTGGAGGAGGCGGCCAGACCCCCGCATCCTGGAGGAACCTACGACTCCTGCGCCTCCACCCCTTAGGAACCTGGCACAAAAACCCCGTTAGGCTGACCCCCGTGAAGGTCCTCGTCATCGGTAACGGCGCCCGCGAACACGCCCTGTGCCGCTCCCTGTCCCTCGACCCCGACGTCAGCGCACTGCACTGCGCACCCGGCAACGCCGGCATCGCCGAGGTCGCCGAGCTGCACCCGGTCGATGCCCTCGACGGCGAGGCGGTGGCCGTGCTCGCGCAGCGACTCGGCGTCGACCTGGTCGTCGTAGGCCCGGAGGCCCCGCTCGTCGCGGGGGTCGCCGACGCCGTGCGCGAGGTCGGCATCCCGGTCTTCGGCCCGTCCGGGGAGGCCGCGCAGCTGGAGGGCTCGAAGGCCTTCGCCAAGGAGGTCATGGCCGCGGCCGGAGTACCCACCGCGCGTTCCTACGTCTGCACGACCCCCGAGGAGGTCGCCGAGGCCCTCGACGCCTTCGGCGCCCCCTACGTCGTCAAGGACGACGGTCTCGCCGCGGGCAAGGGCGTGGTCGTGACCAGCGACCTCGAAGCCGCGACGGCCCACGCCAACGCCTGTGAGCGGGTCGTCATCGAGGAGTTCCTCGACGGCCCCGAGGTCTCCCTCTTCGCCGTCACCGACGGCGACACCGTCCTCCCGCTCCAGCCCGCCCAGGACTTCAAGCGCGCCCTCGACGGCGACGAGGGCCCCAACACCGGCGGCATGGGCGCGTACTCCCCGCTGCCCTGGGCCGACCCGAAGCTGGTGGACGAGGTCCTGCAGACGGTTCTGCAGCCGACGGTCGACGAGATGCGCCGCCGCGGCACCCCCTTCTCGGGCCTGCTGTACGCCGGTCTCGCGATCACGTCCCGGGGTGTGCGGGTCATCGAGTTCAACGCCCGCTTCGGCGACCCCGAGACCCAGGTCGTCCTGGCCCGCCTCAAGACCCCGCTGGCCGGTGTCCTGCTCGCCGCCGCGAGCGGCAACCTGGAGGACCTGCCGCCCCTGCGCTGGAGCGAGGACGCCGCGGTCACCGTGGTCGTCGCCTCGCACAACTACCCCGCCACTCCGCGCACCGGCGACCCGATCACCGGCCTCGACGAGGTGGCCGAGCTCGACGCCCCGCACGCGTGGGTCCTGCACGCGGGTACCAAGCGGGACGGCGACGCCGTCGTCAGCGCCGGCGGTCGCGTCCTGTCGGTGACGGCGTCCGGCAAGGACCTCACCGAGGCCCGCGAGCGCGCGTACCGGGCCGTGGGCCGTATCCGGCTCGACGGTTCCCAGCACCGGACGGACATCGCGGCGAAGGCGGCGTCCGAGGCCTGACAAGCCCGAAAACCGGGGCGAAACCCCCGCTCCCGAACAACCCGACCGGCCCCGGATCCGTCTAAGGATTCGGGGCCTGATCGTTGCTGTACGTCATCCACCTTTCCCCAAAGCCATTCCATCGAGTGACCGGGGCCGCATACGGCTGACGGGGGCCCGGGCCCCAACTAGGGTGCCGCGCAAGCGGTCCGGCACTTGGCCCACCGGCATTGCGGTGTCAGTGGTGAGTGCCACAGTGGGGGAGTGAGCAACGCCAGGACAGCTGGGCATCCAGGACGGCAGGGAGGGGGTGAGGTCCGGTCATGACCAGTATCGGTGTGGAGGTGGGCGCGCAGGCCGCGCGTTCCCGGGCCCTCGCCGTGCTGCGGATCCGCAGCCGTGCGCTGGCCGTGGCGCTGCTGCCCGCGGCGGTGGCCGTGGTGCTGCTCGCCGGAGGGTCCACCAGCCATCTCGTGGGCGGGTTCTGGGACACCGCCCGGCTGGTCATGTGCGTTCTCGGGGCCGTGGTGCTGCTCGCCGCCGGGGCCGTCGCCCTGGTCGTCGCCCGCGCCCGCCCCGCCGTCAGCCCGACCGTCGCGATCGCCGAGGAGTCCGCGCCCGACCTTTACCGCATGGTGCGCGACCTCGCCGACCGCCTCGACGTCCCCGCCCCCTCCGCCATAGCGCTCACCCCGGACTGCGACAGCTGGCTGGAGGACCGCACCCACCCGGCCCACGGGCCGCCCCCGCAGGCCGGCCGGGAGGACGAGATCGCGGGCGTCCGCGGCTCCCACCGCGGTGTCCCGGCCGCACCGGTGCTGGTGATCGGTTCGCCGTTCCTGTGGTGGATGCGCGTCGGCGAACTGCGCGCGGTCCTCGCCCCGGTCGTCGCCGGTACGGGCCCCTCGGCCCACCCGGACATAGCTGCGGCCCGCCGTTTCGTACGGGGTCTGGACGCGGCGGTCGCCGTTGGCTCCGTTCCCGGCCGGTGTCGGCTCACCCGTGTGCTGTGCGCGGGCGTCGCCTGGGTGGCCCGCCTCCTGCTGCGCAGCTGCCGGGAGCACGCGACCCAGATGGAGCGCGGGGTCGCCGCCGCGGCCGCCGAGCGCGCACAGGCTGTGGACTACGGCCTCAGGATCGTGGCCCAGGAGCAGGTGGGCCTGGCGTACGCGGGCTGGGACCGGCTGCTGACCCGGGTCGCGCTCCCCGCCTGGCGGATGGGCCGCTGGCCCTCCCGGCTGGACGCGGGCGTGGTGGCCGCCCTCACCGAACTGTCCCGCCGCGACCGCCTGGCCGAGGGCTTCGCCTCCCGGCTGGGCGAGCGCCCCGCCTGCGACCTGCTCGAAGAGCCCGGCGCGATCGACGAGGCCGCGTCCCTGCTCGCCGCCCGCCTCTTCCACGGCGGGCCCGCGGAGACCGGCCCGGACTGGTCGCCGGTGGACTGGCAGGAGTACCCCGAAGAGGTCGTGGACCGGAAGTGGCGCCTGGACGCGGCCCGGCTCCACCGGGTCCTCGACGCACAGGGCGTGCGTCGGCCCCCGGAGACCACCGCACCGGACTCCGACGCCCCGACCCTCTCCCGAGTACTGACCCATTTGTCCGCACCTCAGTCTCCGGCCGTGGACAGGTCAGCCGACTCGATGCCACGGTCCTCGGCTGCCGAGGGGTCCACCGGTCCGGGGTCCGGGCCCGTGGCCGCCGACGGGCCGGCGACCCGGATGCCACGGTCCTCAGCTGTCGCAGGGTCCGCTGGTCCGGTCCCGGAGCCCGAGGCCGTCGAGGAGTCAGCCGACCCGACCGCACGGTCCCGGCCCGCCGATCGACCTGCCGGTCAGGCCATGCCGTCCGCGCCAGCGTCCGACCCTGCCGACCGGCCGTCGCAGCCCGCGGACGCCGACCAATCTGCCGTGCAGTCCGTGCAGCCCGCTGCAGCGTCCAGCCACGCCGAACAACCGTCTGAGTCCGCCGCCGATCGACCTGCCGGTTCGGCTGCGGAGTCCGCGGCAGCGTCCGCCCCCGCCGACCGGCCCGTAAGTCCCGCGCCTCACCCCACGGCAGCCGACGAGCCCGTCCACCCGGCCCCGACCCACCCGGCCACCCGGGACTCCGCCGCAGCAGACCTCGTACCGGCTCCGCAGGACGACCGCATGGCGGCGAACCGCAACCCGGCCATGCCGGACGACCTCGCGGCCGCCCACAACGACCCGATCCCGCTGGACGAACACGGGACCCCCCACAACGACTCCACCCCACCGACCAACCAAGCAGCCCTCCACGACGAGGCCACCCCCGAGGGCCCACCCGCCCCCGACGACGAAACTCGCACCGAGGACGACGAACCCCGCCCCGGCGAGACCCACGACACCCACGACACCCACAACCTCACCGAAGCCGCCGGCGTAGAAGCCGAAAGCCTCGCCGCAGCTCTCAGTGCCGAGCTCGCCCGTGAGGAAGCCGCCGCCCCCCACTCCCGTACCGCCGCTCCCGACTTCGCCCCCTGGGACGACACCGCCCTGCCCCTCTTCCCGCTGCAGCCCCCTCGCAGCGCCCGCGAGCTGCTGACCGACCACGTCACCGCGATGGTCTGCTGCGCAGCGATCGACACCGCCGGTGCCACCCCCGGCCTGGACTGGCTCGACGGCCCCTCGCTCCTCATCAACGGCGAGCGCGCCGCCGACCTCGCCCCCCGCGTCCTGAGCCTCGTGGAGGACGGCGACCCGGCCCCGCTGCGTGCCTGGCTGGTCAAGTCGGGGATACGCCCGGAGAAGCCGGTCCGTCTCGTCTGAAGAGACGGAATGCCCTCTTCCACTTTCGGCCAATACGCGACGAATAGTGACAGTCCGAGTGCGGAATGTGATGTGCTGGGACCGATCGCGCACATGGCAAGGGCGCGCGCCATAGGACAGGCGCACGACACATGCCCGGCACGCGACGACACCGCACGCGTACACAGCACCGCGCAGGGACGACGACGGGGGCACGAGGGAGGGGAGCGACCATGGCGCCAGGTCCGGAGCAGATCCGCCGCTGGGAGTCGGGAGCACTCGCGCACGCCGTGACGGACCCCTTCGGCCAGGGCCCCGTCCCCTGGCTGCGCGGCAGTGAGACGTACTTCGACGACACCGGCCAGGTGGTCCCCTGGTACGTCGAGACGGACCCCGCCCACACCTCGAAGGAGGGCGCCCCGCGCGTCCGCCTCCCCTCCCCCCGCAGCGCGCCCGGCGGAGGGCCCCGCTCGGCCGACGACGTCCGCCGGCAGATCAAGGGCTTCGCCTCGACCGGCGCGGTGGCCCCCGGCGAGGCCGTCGACTTCCACATCACCGTCGACCCGCCGCAGGAGTTCGGTGTCGACATCTACCGCATCGGCCACTACGGCGGCGACGGAGCGGCGAAGGTCACCACCAGCCCCCGTCTCTCCGGCATCGTCCAGCCCCCGCCGCTGACCGCGGACCGCACGGTCTCCTGTCACCACTGGTGGCTGTCCTGGCGCCTGCAGATCCCGTCGTACTGGAGCATCGGCGCGTATGTCGCCGTCCTCACCACCGCCGACGGCTACCGCTCGCACATCCCCTTCACGGTCCGCGACAACCACCCCGCCGACCTCCTGCTCCTGCTGCCCGACGTGACCTGGCAGGCGTACAACCTCTACCCGGAGGACGGCCGCACCGGCGCCAGCCTCTACCACGCCTGGGACGAACAGGGCCGGCTCCTCGGCGAGTCCGACGCCGCGACCACGGTCTCCTTCGACCGGCCGTACGCGGGCGCGGGCCTGCCGATGCATGTGGGCCACGCCTACGACTTCATCCGCTTCGCCGAGCGCTACGGCTACGACCTGGCCTACGCCGACGCCCGCGACCTGCACGCCGGCCATCTCGACCCCACCCGCTACCGGGGCCTGGTCTTCCCCGGCCACGACGAGTACTGGTCGACGGCCATGCGCCGCACCGTCGAGGGAGCCCGGGACAGCGGCACCTCGCTGGTCTTCCTGTCCGCCAACACCATGTACTGGCAGGTCGAGTTGGGCCCCTCGCCGTCCGGTGTCCCCGACCGTCTGCTCACCTGCCGAAAACGCAGGGGGCCGGGAAAACCGGCGCTCTGGCGCGAAGCCGACCGGCCCGAACAGCAGGTGGTCGGCATCCAGTACGCGGGAAGGGTGCCCGAGCCCCACCCCTTGATCGTCCGCAACGCCGACCACTGGCTGTGGGACGCGACCGGCGCGCACGAGGGAGACGAGATCGACGGGCTGGTCGCGGGTGAGGCCGACCGGTACTTCCCGCGCACCCCGCTGCCCGAGCACGACGACCGCATCCTGCTCGCCCACTCGCCCTACGCCGACAGCGAGGGCGCCCAGCGCCACCAGGAGACGTCCCTGTACCGCGCCCCCTCCGGCGCGCTGGTCTTCGCGGCCGGCACCTTCGCCTGGTCCCCGGCACTGGACCGCCCGGGCCATGTCGACACCCGTGTCCAGCGCGCCACCGCCAACCTCCTGGACCGCATCTGCAAGCGTGACTGAGCCCACGCGAGGCACTCGCCCAGGACCGCAGCACACCCCAAGTCCAAGGTCAGCCGCCTGTGCGGGACAATCGACGCGTTGGACATAGCCACGGGGAGGAACCGTGTCCGGATTCGTAGAAAAGCCCGAGCCGCTCCAGGTTCCGGGCCTGGTGCACCTGCACACCGGAAAGGTGCGCGAGCTGTACCAGAACGAGGCGGGCGACCTCGTGATGGTCGCCAGTGACCGCCTGTCCGCCTATGACTGGGTGCTGCCGACCGAGATCCCCGACAAGGGCCGGGTGCTCACCCAGTTGTCCCTGTGGTGGTTCGACCAGCTCGCCGACCTGATGCCGAACCACGTGCTGAGCACGGACGTCCCGGAAGGCGCCCCCGCCGACTGGGCCGGCCGCACCCTGGTCTGCAAGTCGCTCCGGATGGTCCCCGTCGAGGCCGTCGCCCGCGGCTACCTCACCGGCTCGGGCCTGGTGGAGTACAACGACTCCCGCACGGTGTGCGGCCTCGCCCTTCCCGAGGGGCTCGAAGACGGCTCGGAACTCCCTGCCCCGATCTTCACCCCGGCCACCAAGGCCGCCGTCGGCGAGCACGACGAGAACGTCTCCTACGAGGAGGTCGCCCGCCAGGTCGGCGCGGACACCGCCGCCGAGCTGCGTCAGGCGACCCTCGCGGTGTACTCGCGGGGCCGGGACATCGCCCGGGACCGGGGGATCATCCTCGCGGACACCAAGTTCGAGTTCGGCTTCGACGGGGACACCCTCGTCATCGCGGACGAGGTCCTCACCCCGGACTCCTCCCGCTTCTGGCCGGCCGAGCAGTGGGAGCCGGGGCACCCGCAGCCGTCGTACGACAAGCAGTTCGTGCGCGACTGGCTGACCTCGGCGGAGTCCGGCTGGGACAGGAAGAGCGAGCAGCCTCCGCCGCCGCTGCCGCAGGAGGTCGTGGACCGCACCCGCGCCAAGTACATCGAGGCGTACGAGCGCCTGACGGGCACGAGCTGGTCGTAACGCGAAAGGCCCCCGGTGGGAACCGGGGGCCTTTGCCGAAACGGAGCGAACGACGAGGTTCGAACTCGCGACCTCAACCTTGGCAAGGTTGCGCTCTACCAACTGAGCTACGTTCGCATGCGCCGTGGCGCGAGAACCACTATACCCAACCTCGCTCCCGCGCGAGCCGCACGGCCGCGTGACGGTTCTCGGCGCCGAGTTTGGAGACGGCCGACGACAGGTAGTTCCGGACGGTTCCCTGGGACAGCGCGGCCCGTTCGGCGATCTCGGCGACGGGCGCCCCGTCGGCGGCGAGTTCCAGTACCTCGGCCTCCCGCGCGGTCAGCGGGGAGTCCCCGGCGGAGATCGCGTCGGCGGCCAACTCGGGGTCCACGTAACGGTTTCCCGCGTGCACCGTGCGGATGATCTCCGCGAGCCGCTGCGCGCTCACGGTCTTCGGGACGAACCCCCGCACACCCGCCGCCAGAGCCCGCTTGAGGTGCCCCGGCCGTCCGTGACCGGTGACGATCAGGACCTTGCAGGCGGGCAGTTCGGTCCGCAGGGATGTGGCGACCTTCACACCGTCCGCGCCGGGCATCTGCAGATCCAGTACGGCGACGTCGGGTCCGTGCGCCCGGGCCATCGCCAGCGCCTCGGGGCCGGTCGCCGCCTCCGCGACGACCGCCAGGTCGTCCTCCAGCGAGAGCAGCGCGGCGAGCGCGCCCCGGATCAGATGCTCGTCGTCGGCGAGCAGGATGCGCACGCTCTCGCTCACGCGTTCCCCTCCGCCGCCAGCGGCATCTCCGCCACCCTTGGCACCTCCATCGCCAGTGGCACCTCAGCCACCAGCCGGAACGCACCCTGCCGCACCGGTCCCGCCTCCAATGTCCCGGCCACCGCCGCGAGCCGTTCCCGAAGCCCGGCCAGCCCGGATCCACCGGTACCGCCCGACGATCTCAGCACCCCGTCGTTCTCCACGGTCAGCACCACTCGCTCCTCCTCCGTCCGTACGGCCACCGTGCACCGCTTGGCGTCCCCGTGCCGCAGGACGTTCGTGGTGGCCTCCCGCACCACCCAGCCCAGCGCCGACTGCACCTCGGCGGGCAGCCCGGCCGGCTCCCCGGTGACCTCGCAGTCGATCCCCGCGGCGGTCAGCACCCCTCGCGCTCCCGCCAGTTCGGCCCCGAGGTTGGCCTCGCGGTAGCCCCGTACGACATCCCGCACCTCCCGCTGTGTCTCCTGCGCGATCCGCTGCACCTCGGTCATCTGGTCCACGGCCTCCTCCCGGCCGCGCCGAGCGAGCTGCACGGCCAGCTCGCTCTTCAGCGCGATCACCGCGAGGTTCCGCCCCATCACGTCGTGCAGGTCCCGCCCGAACCGCAGCCGCTCCTCCGCGACGGCGAGCCGGGCGCGGGTCTCGCGGGCCTCGTCGAGCTCGTAGACGGCGGTGAGCAGCCACACCGAGAAGACCGAGGTGAAAGCGAAGAACCCGGCACCGAGAAGCACGGCGACCGCAGTCGCCAGGGCCGCCGGACCGGGCATCCCCAGCGGGAAGGCGATGCCCCCCGCGCCCGCCGCGAAGCCCGCCACGAGGCCGAAGATCCGTTTCCGGTCCCGTATCCCCAGCGCGATCGCTCCGGCGCCGAAGATCAGCACGACCGCGAAGATCCCGCCGGCCGCGGCGTCGACGTCCTCACCGCTCGGCCCGTGTTCCGTGATCGCGATGGCCGTCGTGGCGACCGCGGCGGTGATCGCGCCGAGTGTCCACAGCATGTGGACGGGCTGCTCACGGCTGCCGCGCGTCCAGTCCAGCGCCCTGGAAGCGGCCACCGCACAGGTCACGGCGTGCCCGCCCAGCATCACCAGCAGCAAGGCGGTCAGCCAGCCCGGCATCGCACCGAACAGCGGCACCCCGACCGCGGCGACCTCGGCCACCGCGAAGAAGTGGAACGACCACCGGGTGTACGTCTCGACCTTCGCCGGTGTGCTCTTCCGCCGCCACCAGCCCCCCGCCTCGCGCATGCTCTCCCCGTACGTCAGCGCCTCGGCTCCCACCGGAACCACCGTCCCACAGCAAACACCGCCAGGACGGTCCAGGCCAGCGCGGTCGCGAGGGCGCCCAGTGCCTCGTACACCGACAGGGTGCCCGTCCAGCCGCCGCGGATCAGGGTGATCACGGGGGACAGGGGCAGCAGCTCGCACACCGACGCGAGCCGGTCGGGCAGCAGCTCCAGGGGCACGGTGACGCCCGAGAGGGTCATCGAGACCAGGACGAACGGCAACGTGGTGACCTGCGCGCTCTCCACGGTCCGGGTCACGGCGGCCGTCACGGCCGCCAGGGCCGCGCACATCACCAGCCCCAACAGCAGTCCCAGGACCGCGAGATGGGGCGCGTGCGGCGCGGGCAGGTCGAGCAGGACCGTGCTTCCGGCCACCAGCACCAGGGACTGCACGATCCCGGTCGCGCCGACCGGCAGCGCGGTTCCGCCCAGGATCTCGCCGTCCCGCAGCTCCCCGGTGCGCAGCCGCTTCAGCACGAGTTCCTCGCGCCGGGTGGTGTAGACGCCGACGAGGGCGCTGTAGACCCCGAACAGCAGGGCGAAACCGATCGCGGCGGGCAGCAGCACCAGGCCGACGCTCAGCCCGGACTCCTCGACGTCCATGCCGTCCACGAAGGACCGCAGGCTGAACGGCAGCACGAGCGGGATCAGAACGGCCGTGAGGAGCGTGGCCTTGCTCCGCCCGAGCAGTGTGAGCTCGGCCCGGGCGAGCGCGCCCAGCCGCCCGGTGGGGGTGGTGAGGGAGCTCATGCCGCCACCTCTTCGCGGGCCGCGATCCCGAGGAACGCCTCCTCCAGCGAGGCCGACCGCACATCGAGCCGCCGCAGCTCGACCCCGGCGCGCTCGGCCCAGGTCAGCAGCCCGGTGGCCGCCCGCTGCAGCTCATGCGTCCGCAGCCGTACGACGCTCCCGGCGACCTCGTGCCCGCAGACCCCCAGTTCCGCGAGCGGTGGCAGATCCCCCACGAAGTACCCGTGCGGCAGCTCGAAGGAGATCCTGGCCGGCTGGGCGGCGGTCACCTCGGCCGGTGTCCCCGTGGCCGCGATCCGCCCCTCGTGCAGGATCGCCAGCCGGTCGGCGAGATCCTCGGCCTCCTCCAGGTAGTGCGTGGTGAGCAGCACGGTCGTCCCCCCGTCGCGCAGGGCCCGCACCAACTCCCAGGTGTCCCGGCGTCCTTCGGCGTCGAGGCCGGTCGTCGGCTCGTCGAGGAACAGCACCTCGGGGTCGCCGAGCAGCGCGAGCGCCAGGTCGAGCCGCCGTCGTTCGCCCCCGGACAGCTGCTTGACCCGTACGCCGGTCCGCCGGGCGAGCCCGACGAGTTCCAGCACCTCCCGCGGCGGCCGGGCCCCGCTGACGCAGCCGGCCCACATCCGCGCGGTCTCCTCCACGGTCAGCTCGGAGGGAAAGCCGCCCTCCTGGAGCATCACCCCGGTCCGCGGGCGGACGGCGGCCCGCTCGGTGTACGGATCGTGTCCGAGGACGCGGATCCGTCCGTCGCTCGGCCGGGCGAGCCCTTCGAGGAGTTCGACCGTGGAGGTCTTGCCGGCGCCGTTGGTGCCGAGCAGGGCGAAGACCTCCGCGCGGCGCACAGAGAAACCGATCCCCCGCACCGCCTCGAACCCGCCCCCGTACACACGCCGTAGGCCGGTGACCTCAATCACGTGTTCGTGTTCGTCGGTGTTCATGAAGCCAGCGTCCCGGCGGACCGGAGGCGACAGCAGTGCGCGCTGTCACCACTCCGTATGACAAATGTCAGTCAGACGTCCCGGCACCCGGACGACCAGCCGGCCGCGGGCATGAAAAAGCCCCCCGGCAGAAACCGGAGGGCTTGATTCAGAGCGGACGACGAGGCTCGAACTCGCGACCTCAACCTTGGCAAGGTTGCGCTCTACCAACTGAGCTACGTCCGCATTGCATCCGACCGGCTCTCACCGATCGGCGCGGGCACCAGCGTACCTGATCGTCCCCTGGAGGGGCAGGTACGGCGATGCAGAGCGGGTGACAGGAATTGCACACTGCGCCTTCCCCCTGGAAGGGGGATGTTCTACTACTGAACTACACCCGCATGTACTCCGTGAGCTGGGCCTTTTCGGCCTCGCCCCTCGGCGTGCTCCAGACTCTAGCTGACCAGGTGGGGTGCAACGCAAGTCGGTTGTCCCGAGGGGCGGGTGACCCGGTGTCGACCGGCCCTCAGCGGGCCTCGGCGAACGCCTCGTAGACCTTCTTGGGGATCCGTCCGCGGGCGGGGACGTCCATCTTGTTGGCCTGGGCCCAGGCCCGGACCGCCGCCGGGTCGGGAGCGACCTCGGTCTGCTTGTACGCCTTGCCCGACCTGGACCGCTTGCGGCCGGCCTCCACGTAGGGCTCGAGCGCCTTACGCAGTTTCTTGGCATTGGCTTGATTCAGGTCGATCTCGTACGACTTGCCGTCGAGTCCGAAGGCGATCGTTTCCGCCGCTTCCGAGCCGTCGATGTCGTCAAAGAGAGTGACCACGACCTTCTGCGCCACGAATATCGGTCCCTTCGTACGGCACGTTGTCAATTCATTTGTACAGTGCCCGACAATGCATTGTGAAGCTCGACTAAATCCTTCCGCGTGTCCGAGCGCAATAGGTATCGGGTGTCGATCTGAGATCTTTCCCGGAAATTTTCGCGAACATCCCCGCACGCCGTGCGTGGTGATGGCCGTCACGTAGATTCCTACAAGTCAACGCGCGTAGAAATTTTGTGCGGGTAGTCTGAAGGAACCTGCTCAGCACCACACCACCGGGAGTGCCAGTGGCACGCGTCGTAGTCGACGTCATGCTCAAGCCGGAGATCCTCGACCCCCAGGGCCAGGCGGTGCAGCGCGCACTGCCGCGTCTGGGTTTCGAAGGCATCTCCGACGTACGTCAGGGAAAGCGATTCGAACTGGAAGTTGACGGCCCGGTCGACGAGGCCGCGCTCGCCCGCATCCACGATCTTGCGGAATCCTTCCTCGCCAACACCGTGATCGAGGACTTCACCGTCAAGGTGGAGGAAGTCGCGGAGGCCGCGAAGTGACCGCTCGTATTGGCGTCGTCACTTTCCCGGGCAGCCTCGACGACCGCGACACCCAGCGCGCGATCCGGCTCGCGGGCGCCGAACCGGTAGCCCTCTGGCACAAGGACAAGGACCTCCACCAGGTCGACGCGGTCGTCCTTCCCGGTGGTTTCTCCTACGGCGACTATCTGCGGGCCGGTGCCATCTCCCGCTTCTCGCCGGTGATGGAGACGGTCATCGAGCAGGCCAAGGCGGGACTCCCGGTCCTCGGCATCTGCAACGGCTTCCAGATCCTCACCGAGGCCCACCTGCTCCCGGGCGGGATGCTGGGCAACGACCACCTCCACTTCATCTGCCGCGACCAGAAGCTGCGGGTGGAGAACGCGGACACCGCCTGGACCGTCGACTACACGTCCGGCCAGGAGATCCACATCCCGCTGAAGAACATGGACGGCCGGTACGTCGCCGACGAGTACACGCTGGACAAGCTGGAGGCCGAGGGGCGGGTCGTCTTCCGCTACCTGGACTTCAATCCCAACGGCTCCCTCCGTGACATCGCCGGCATCACCAACGAGGCCGGGAACGTCGTAGGCCTCATGCCGCACCCGGAGCACGCCGTCGAGCCGCTCATCGGCTCCGGCCGTACCGACGGCCTCCCCTTCTTCACCTCGATCCTCAAGAAGCTGGTGGGCGCATGAGCCGGACGCCTCTGGACACGGTCGAGCACGCGGCCGCGACCCCCGACGTCGAGCTGCCCTGGGCCGAACTGGGACTGAGGAAGGACGAGTACGAGAGGGTCGTCGAGATCCTCGGGCGCCGGCCCACCGGCGCCGAGCTCGCCATGTACTCGGTCATGTGGTCCGAGCACTGCTCGTACAAGTCGTCGAAGGTGCACCTGCGCCAGTTCGGCGAGAAAGCGCCCCAGTCGGACGCCCTTCTCGTCGGCATCGGCGAGAACGCGGGCGTGGTGGACGTCGGTCAGGGCTACGCCGTGACCTTCAAGGTCGAGTCGCACAACCACCCCTCGTACGTCGAGCCCTACCAGGGCGCGGCGACCGGTGTCGGCGGCATCGTCCGCGACATCATCGCGATGGGCGCGCGGCCTGTGGCCGTGGTCGACCCCCTGCGCTTCGGCGCGGCCGACCACCCGGACACCAAGCGCGTGCTGCCGGGCGTGGTGGCGGGCATCGGCGGCTACGGCAACTGCCTCGGCCTCCCGAACATCGGCGGCGAGGTCGTCTTCGACGCCTGCTACCAGGGCAACCCGCTGGTCAACGCCGGTGCCATCGGTGTGATGCGGCACGAGGACATCCACCTCGCGAAGGCGTCCGGCGCAGGCAACAAGGTCATCCTGTACGGGGCCCGCACCGGCGGTGACGGCATCGGTGGCGCGTCGATCCTGGCCTCCGAGACCTTCGACGACGCCAAGCCCTCCAAGCGCCCGGCCGTCCAGGTCGGCGACCCCTTCCAGGAGAAGCTCCTCATCGAGTGCACCCTGGAGGCCTTCAAGGAGAAGCTGGTCGTCGGCATCCAGGACCTCGGCGCGGCCGGTCTGTCCTGTGCCACCTCCGAGCTCGCCTCCAACGGCTCCGGCGGCATGCGCGTGACGCTGGACGACGTACCGCTGCGCGACTCGACGCTCTCGCCCGAGGAAATCCTCATGAGCGAGTCGCAGGAACGCATGTGCGCCGTCGTGGAGCCGGAGAAGGTCGACCGGTTCCTGGAGATCTGCGACAAGTGGGACGTCATCGCCACCGTCATCGGTGAGGTCACCGACGGCGACCGGCTGGAGATCTACTGGCACGGCGGCAAGATCGTCGACGTCGACCCGCGCACGGTCGCGCACGACGGCCCGGTCTACGAGCGCCCGTACGCCCGCCCGTCCTGGCAGGACGAGCTCCAGGCGGACGACGCGAACAAGCTGCCCCGGCCTTCGTCGAGCGACGAGCTGAAGGACCAGGTCCTGAAGCTGGTGAGCTCGCCCAACCAGGCCTCCAAGAAGTGGATCACCTCGCAGTACGACCACTTCGTGCAAGGCAACACGGTGCTGGCCCAGCCGGAGGACTCCGGCATGATCCGCATCGACGAGGAGACCGGCCTCGGTGTCGCCATCGCGACCGACGGCAACGGCCGGTACGCGAAGCTCGACCCGTACGCGGGCGCCCAGCTGGCGCTCTCGGAGGCCTACCGGAACGTGGCGACGACCGGCGCCAAGCCCCTCGCCGTCTCCGACTGCCTGAACTTCGGCTCGCCCGAGGACCCGGCCGTCATGTGGCAGTTCGCCGAGGCCATCCGCGGACTGGCCGACGCCTGCCAGCAGTTGGGCACCCCGGTGACCGGCGGCAACGTCTCGCTGTACAACCAGACCGGCGAGGTCGCCATCCACCCCACCCCCGTGGTCGCGGTCCTCGGTGTGATCGACGACGTGGCCCGCCGCACCCCGGTCGCCTTCCAGGAGGAGGGCCAGCTGCTGTACCTCCTCGGCGACACCCGTGAGGAGTTCGGCGGCTCGGCCTGGTCCCAGGTCGTCCACGACCACCTCGGCGGGCTGCCGCCCAAGGTCGACCTGGAGCGCGAGCGGCTGCTGGCCGAGATCCTGATCTCCGCCTCCCGCGACGGCATGATCGACTCCGCGCACGACCTCTCCGACGGCGGCCTGATCCAGGCGGTCGTGGAGTCGGCGCTGCTCGGCGGCAAGGGCGCCCGCCTGATCGTCCCCGACGGTCTGGACGCGTTCACGCTGCTGTTCTCGGAGTCGGCCGGCCGCGCGGTGGTGGCGGTCCCGCGCTCCGAGGAGCTCCGCTTCAACGACATGTGCGGAGCGCGGGGCCTGCCCGCCACCCGCATCGGTGTCGTCGACGGCGACTCGGTCGAGCTCCAGGGCGAGTTCGCGCTGTCCCTGGAGGAACTGCGCACGGCTCACGAGGAGACGATTCCGGCGCTGCTCAAGTAGCAGGCAGTCGTACGACCGTGAAGGCCCCGCCCGTCGCCCTGACGGGCGGGGCCTTCGTCACGGGGACGCAGGACTAGGCTCACCGCCATGCCCACGGCCAGGAAGCGCGCCCGCACCTACGACCCCCTCAAGATCCGCAAGGCCGTGCAGGCCCAGCTCGGAAACGTACGCGAGGCCGTACGCACGCTGACCCCCGAGCAACTGGCGCTTCCCACCCGGCTGGGGGAGTGGACCGTACGGGAGCTGGTCGCGCACATCGGGATGGCGGTCACCGCCGTGCACCGGGGCCTGGAGCGGCCCGCGCCCGCGCGGCAGGACGCCACGGTCCTCGACTGGCCCTTCGCCACCGCCGCCAGTTCCGCGGCCATCGCCGGGTTCACCCGGGACCTCGCCGAGCGGCACCCCGATCTCGACGCCTACCTCGGTGACATCGACCGGACCCTGACCGAGCTGCTGGACAGCCACCCCGGCACCCGGCTCCTGGAGACGAACGCCGGCGCGATGCCCCTCGCCGACTACCTCGTCACCCGCACGGTCGAACTCGTCGTCCACACCGACGACCTGAGCGCCGCCGTGCCCGGCCTGGACATCCCCCACGACCGTCAGGCACTCGCCGCCTGCACCCGTCTGCTCGCCGACGCCCTCGCGGTCAAGGCGCCCGGCGGCTCGACCGAGGTGCGGATCCCGCCGTACGCCGTCGTGCAGTGCGTCGAGGGGCCCAGGCACACCCGGGGCACCCCGCCGAACGTCGTCGAGACCGACCCGCTGACCTGGATCCGGCTCGCCACCGGCCGGCTGAGCTGGAACAGCGCGCTCGACGCGGCGAAGGTCAGTGCGAGCGGGGAGCGGGCGGACCTGGGCGGGCTGCTGCCGTTGATGGCCTGACATCGACGGGTGAGAGGCCGAACCCTTCGCGGGTCTCGTGCGTCCAAGGGGCATGAAGCGGACGACACGTGTGACATGCGCCGCCCTGGCCGCCGTCGGCACCACACTGCTGGCGGCCGCCTGTGGCACGGAACCCGGCACCGCGAACGACAGCGTCACCGACCGCGGGAAGACGTCCCGGCCGGCCGGCATCGCGGACGTCGACTGGTTGCCGCAGAAGGTGACCGTGAACGGCAAGGAGTACGTCCTGCCGAAGGACGCCAAGACCGTCCGGGACGCCCGCATCGTCTTCAAGCCGGACGCCGACGCCTCCCGCGACGACGGCGGCGAGTCCGGCGGCTCGGTCGGCTGCAACAGCATCGGTGCCGACGCCGAGATCAACGGCGACACCGTGCGGATCACCGACCTGGTCCAGACGCTGATCGGCTGCCCCGACCCCCTCGGAGAGTTCGAGGCGCGGTTCGTCGACGTCTTCCAAGGCACCCACAGGGCCGAGGTCGCGGAACGGGACGGCGTCAGCACCCTGACCCTGACCACCCCCGGCGGCGACACCATCACCTTCCGCGAGAAGAAGCCCCCGGCCCTGAAGGGAACCCGCTGGTCGCTGGGCGGCGACGCCCACCTCACCCTCACCAAGAACAACACCGTCACCGGCAGCCTCGGCTGCAACACCTTCCGCGGCAGGGCCACCGTCAAGGACGGCACCATCGAGTTCGGGCGCCTGGCGACCACGCGCGTGATGTGTGCGGGCCCGGTGATGAAGACCGAGCGCGAACTCGCCGGAATCCTCTCCGGAAAGGTCTCCTACCAGCAGGAACACGATTCCCTGAAGATCACCAAGGCCCCCGGGAAGAGCGTTACGGCACGAGCGGAGTAAGAAAGCCCACTCTCCACGCATTCGGACCAGTGGTCGATCTCGCCTACACTCGGAGCCGTGCCACGTGGTGACGGACGACTCAACCACGACCTGCTCCCCGGTGAGAAGGGCCCCCAGGACGCTTGCGGCGTCTTCGGTGTCTGGGCTCCGGGCGAAGAGGTCGCCAAGCTCACGTACTTCGGGCTCTACGCCCTCCAGCATCGGGGCCAGGAATCCGCGGGTATCGCGGTCAGCAACGGCTCCCAGATCCTCGTCTTCAAGGACATGGGCCTCGTGTCCCAGGTCTTCGACGAGACCTCTCTCGGTTCGCTCCAGGGTCACATCGCGGTCGGTCACGCCCGCTACTCGACCACCGGCGCCTCCGTGTGGGAGAACGCCCAGCCGACGTTCCGTGCCACCGGGCACGGTTCCATCGCGCTCGGCCACAACGGCAACCTGGTCAACACGGCGCAGCTCGCCGAGATGGTCGCCGACCTCCCCAAGCAGGAGGGCCGCAGCCCGCGGGTGGCCGCCACCAACGACACCGACCTGCTCACCGCGCTCCTGGCGGCCCAGGTCCACGAGGACGGCACGCCCCTGACCATCGAGGAGGCGGCCCCCGTGGTCCTTCCTCAGGTCCAGGGAGCCTTCTCGCTCGTCTTCATGAACGAGCACACCCTCTACGCCGCCCGCGACCCGCAGGGCATCCGCCCGCTGGTCCTCGGCCGCCTGGAGCGCGGCTGGGTGGTCGCCTCCGAGTCCGCCGCCCTCGACATCTGCGGTGCCGCCTACGTCCGCGAGATCGAGCCGGGCGAGTTCGTCGCCATCGACGAGAACGGCCTGCGCACCTCCCGATTCGCGGAAGCGAAGCCCAAGGGCTGTGTCTTCGAGTACGTCTATCTGGCGCGGCCCGACACCGACATCGCCGGCCGGAACGTCTACCTCTCCCGCGTGGAGATGGGCCGCAAGCTTGCCAAGGAAGCGCCCGTCGACGCCGACCTGGTCATAGCGACCCCGGAGTCCGGCACCCCGGCGGCCATCGGCTACGCCGAGGCGTCCGGCATCCCCTTCGGTGCGGGCCTGGTGAAGAACGCCTACGTCGGCCGTACGTTCATCCAGCCCTCACAGACCATTCGCCAGCTCGGCATCCGTCTGAAGCTGAACCCGCTCAAGGAAGTCATCAAGGGCAAGCGCCTGGTCGTCGTCGACGACTCGATCGTGCGCGGCAACACCCAGCGCGCCCTGGTCCGCATGCTCCGCGAGGCGGGCGCCGCCGAGGTCCACATCCGGATCTCCTCGCCCCCCGTGAAGTGGCCCTGCTTCTTCGGCATCGACTTCGCCACCCGCGCGGAGCTCATCGCCAACGGCATGACCATCGACGAGATCGGCACCTCCCTGGGCGCCGACTCCCTCGCCTACATCTCCATCGACGGCATGATCGAGGCGACCACCATCGCCAAGCCGAACCTCTGCCGCGCCTGCTTCGACGGCGAGTACCCGATGGACCTCCCGGACCCCGAGCTGCTCGGCAAGCAGCTCCTGGAGACGGAGCTGGCCGCCGGCCCGGCCGCCACGGCCGCCGCCGACGCGATCCGTCGCCCGTAGCCGGACCGTCCCACCTGCAGTACGACACGAAGGTTCTCACTAGCCATGTCTGAGACAACTGGTGCCAGCTACGCAGCCGCGGGCGTCGACATCGAGGCGGGCGACCGCGCCGTAGAGCTGATGAAGGAGTGGGTGAAGAAGACGCAGCGCCCCGAGGTCCTCGGTGGCCTCGGCGGCTTCGCCGGCCTCTTCGACGCCTCCGCCCTCAAGCGCTACGAGCGTCCCCTGCTCGCCTCCGCCACCGACGGCGTCGGCACCAAGGTCGACGTCGCGCGTCAGATGGGCGTCTACGACACGATCGGCCACGACCTGGTCGCGATGGTCATGGACGACATCGTGGTGTGCGGTGCCGAGCCGCTGTTCATGACCGACTACATCTGTGTCGGCAAGGTCCACCCCGAGCGGGTCGCCGCGATCGTCAAGGGCATCGCCGAGGGCTGTGTGCTCGCCGGCTGCGCCCTCGTGGGCGGCGAGACGGCCGAACACCCGGGTCTGCTGGGCCCGGACGACTTCGATGTCGCCGGCGCCGGGACGGGCGTCGTGGAGGCCGACCGGCTGCTCGGCGCGGATCGCATCCGGAAGGGTGACGCGGTCATCGCCATGGCGGCCTCGGGTCTTCACTCGAACGGGTACTCGCTCGTGCGGCATGTGCTCCTGAACGAGGCGGGCCTCGCCCTGGACGCCCGGATCGAGGAGCTCGGCCGCACCCTCGGCGAGGAGCTCCTGGAGCCCACCAAGATCTACTCACTGGACTGCCTGGCCCTGATGCGCACGGCCGAGGTGCACGCCTTCTCGCACGTCACCGGCGGCGGACTGGCGGCCAACCTGGCCCGTGTCATCCCCGACGGCCTGCACGCGATCGTGGACCGCACCACGTGGACCCCGGCCCCGGTCTTCGACCTCGTCGGCACGACGGGCCGGGTCGAGCGCCTGGAGCTGGAGAAGACCCTGAACATGGGCGTCGGCATGATCGCGATCGTCCCCGAGGAGTCCGCGGACGTCGCCCTGGAGACCCTGGCCGACCGCGGGGTCGAGGCCTGGGTCGCGGGCGAGATCACGGACCGCGGCGAGCACGCCACGGGTGCCGAGCTCGTCGGTGACTACGCCTAGAACCACGCTCGCCGGACGCACAGGCAGCGCAAAACCCGGTCCGGTGGTGTGGACCACCCCGGACCGGGTTACGCACAGCTAGGTCGTCAAGCTCCGCGGCGTTGAGACGCAGGACCGGACTCGTCGTCCTCGTCCTCGTCGTCGTTGTAGAGATCCGCGTACTGGGCGTACGGGTCGTCTTCCTCGTCGTCGTCCTCGAACGGCTCGCCATTCGGCGGCTGGCTCGAAGTCGAAGCGCCCAGCTCATTGGCCAGACGCGACAGATCTGTCCCGCCGCTGCTGTACTTCAGCTGGCGGGCGACCTTCGTCTGCTTGGCCTTTGCCCGGCCGCGCCCCATGGCTCGACCCCCTCGGATACGGGGCTCGGTGGCCCCAGAGTCTTGACACGCGTTCATGATCTGGAACGGGCTCTCCGCAGAGAGACCGGTCCGTAGGGCTTCCACGGTACCTGAGCCCACGCCCATACGGTACGTCGCCCGCAGCACGTGCCCGACACCAGGCCCCGTGGAATGCCCCGTCCTCGCTGGTCAACCGCGATTTTAACCACTTCTTCGCGGCCGACCCGCCGACGAACGTGAGAGTTCTCTCCAAGTGTGCGCCGACGGGTACCGGTCAAACGTCAGTGCGCCCGTTTCATGGCCGCCTCGTGCATACGCTGCTCGGCGATCCGGTCGGCCGCGGCGGCCGGCGGAATCCCGTCCTCCTTCGCACGTGCGAAGATGGCGAGCGTGGTGTCGTAGATCTTCGAGGCCTTCGCCCGGCACCGCTCGAAGTCGAACCCGTGCAGTTCGTCGGCGACCTGGATGACCCCGCCCGCGTTCACCACGTAGTCCGGCGCGTAGAGGATCCCGCGGTCGGCGAGGTCCTTCTCGACGCCCGGGTGGGCGAGCTGGTTGTTGGCGGCGCCGCAGACGATCCGCGCGGTCAGCGCCGGCACGGTGTCGTCGTTCAGGGCCCCGCCGAGCGCGCAGGGGGCGTAGATGTCCAGGCCCTCGGCGCGGATCAGGGTGGCGGTGTCGGCGACGGCCGTCACGCCCGTCGGATGCGCCGCGAGGATGCGTCCCACCGCCTCCTCGCGCACGTCCGTGATCAGGACCTCGGCGCCCTCGCCGCGCAGATGCCCGACCAGGTGGTGCCCGACCTTCCCGACGCCCGCGATGCCGACCTTGCGGCCGGTGAGCGAGGGGTCGCCCCACAGGTGGGCGGCGCTGGCCCGCATGCCCTGGTAGACGCCGTAGGCGGTGAGGACGGAGGAGTCGCCGGCGCCGCCGTTCTCGGGCGAGCGGCCGGTCGTCCAGCGGCACTCGCGGGCGACGACGTCCATGTCGGCGACATAGGTGCCGACGTCGCACGCGGTCACGTAGCGGCCGCCGAGCGAGGCCACGAAACGGCCGTAGGCGCGGAGCAGTTCCTCGCTCTTGTCGCGCTCCGGGTCGCCGATGATCACGGCCTTGCCGCCGCCGTGGTCGAGCCCGGCCATGGCGTTCTTGTACGACATCCCGCGCGCGAGGTTCAGCGCGTCGGCGACGGCCTCCTGCTCGCTCGCGTACGGGTAGAAGCGCGTCCCGCCGAGGGCGGGGCCGAGCGCGGTGGAGTGGAGGGCGATGACGGCCTTGAGGCCGCTCTTGCGGTCCTGGCAGAGCACGACCTGCTCATGACCGCCCTGGTCCGAGTGGAACAGGGTGTGCAGCACATCGGCAGCGGCGCCGGTTACGTCGGTCACTGTGGTGACTCCTGGGTAAATTGCGGCGATGGGGCACAGGTTCCCGTACGGGTGGCGGGGCCTGTGAGCACGAGATTAGGGCCTGTGGCGGCCCGTAAGCGTGCAGTGCTCAGGATCACCTTCTCGGGAAGCACGGGCGTGCGACGATTTGCATAGTTTTCCCGCGCGTTTGTGTGCGGGTTTCGCAGGTTTTCCCGGCAGGCGGCGGGGGAGAGAGCAGGCGTGCCCAAGGTGTCCTCGGTGATCGTCCCGTACGCGACCTATCTGCGCGTGTACGAACCGCTGGCCGCCTTCCCCGAGCCCGAGCGCGGCCACTGGGCGCGCTACGCCCGCCGCCCGGACCGTCCCTCGTACCAGGACGAGCTGCGCCGCTCCCTGGCCGACCTGCTGCCCACCCCGCCCGTCCCGGTGCCGGTGCACGAGAGCAGCGACGCCTTCGTGCTCGATGTGGACGGCGTGGTGTGCGTGTGCCCGTGGCGCACCCGGCTGCGCGGCTGGCTGGCCCTGGAGGAGCTCGGCGAGGAGTTGCCGGGACCGGTCCTGGACGCGGTGCTGCCCGAGGTCGTACGCCGCCAGACCGCCCAGGACTACGAGCGCTGGCTGGCGCGCAACCCGGACGCCCGGCCCTGGATCCGCACCGCGACCTGGCAGGTGCCGCTGAACTGGTTCGTGCTCGTCTCCGACGAGGAGCGGCGCTTCGACAAGGGCTCCGGCGAGATCCCGCCGATGCTGCGCTACCGCACGCCCATGGTGGAGGCCCGGCGGCGGGTGGCGCGGGCTCTGCGGGCCCTCAAGGACGCCGTCGACGAAGGTCCGCTCATCGACGGCCTGATCGATGTGGGGCGCTGGCTGGAGGAGTTCCACCCGCGCTCGCTGGTCGAGCTCGACTACGGCGGTCTGGTGCATGTGCTCCCGCCGGGCGAGCTGGAGGACGACCACTCGGCGGCCGACGTGGCCGAGGGCATCGAGGCGCTCCGGCACGGTGACGGTGCGACGGCGGGCGAGGCCTACGGGCGGCTCGTGGAGCGCTGGCGGGCCGTCAGGGACCGTCGCTCGGCGAACTGAATGTGCCCCATGTCACGAACAGGCGTTTGACCTGACGCCCGTTTTGGGGTTTCGTCCTCGCTCAAGGTGTTCAACTTCCCCTGAAGTCTCACCGACAAGGGACGTAGGTCCCGATCCGGGTCGTACACCTCACGGAGTGTCAAGCGTGACGGACCGCACGTACCCGGCTCTTGCATCTCTTGCCCCTCCTCATGCCAAAATAGGACAAGGGGCCCGGGGGAGGTTCCGCTTTGGGGGGTCTGGTGACTCCTGATCGCCTGTGTGACTGATCGTCACAGAGGCGTGACTGTCCGCTATGGCATGGTCCATCGGCTTCCGTCGCCGATGAACACCTGGGGGGCAATTCCATCGGTTTGGCCGACGCGGCTGGACAGATGGTGTAGTTGTAGTGCCGAGGACAAGCCGTTCGTCCTATAACCGACTCGACCCGCATCCGCCATTTCGGGCAACGCGGGTCAAGGTGCAGAATTTAGAGGAAAGAACCGAGAACGATCGGTTCTCCCGAGGAGGCCGCTCATGACCGCTCGCACCCCTGATGCCGAGCCGCTGCTGACCCCGGCTGAGGTCGCCACGATGTTCCGCGTGGACCCGAAGACGGTGACGCGGTGGGCGAAGGCCGGCAAGCTCACGTCGATCCGCACGCTCGGCGGGCACCGCCGTTACCGCGAGGCTGAGGTCCGCGCTCTGCTCGCGGGTATCCCGCAGCAGCGCAGCGAGGCCTGAACAACTGAATAACCGGACAAACCGGCTCGCCCCCCAGCTGGCCGCAGCGTCCGAACACTGGCTCCAAGCGACGCGGGTCCTGCCCCAACAGGGCCCATTCTCCACCCCGTCGTCGATCGCGCTGGACTCCGCCGAGTCCAGCGCGATCTTTTTTGTGCGCGGACTGTGGGTGGCCGGCGAGCCTGTGAGCGGGCTTGTCGGAGTCTGGGGAGGGGTGTCGGATCTCCTGTGAGGCTGTCCCGGGTCAGGTGCGATCGAGAGTGCAATTGCACATATTAAATTGACCTGTTGTAGGACAGGGGTAAGTTCCACGGTTTCAAAAACTCACGCGGTGACTCCCGTCACATGCCAGAGTCCTTGTTGCCGTCGGGCCCGGTGCGCTAAAGGGCGTTATGCCGGGGAAGGGCTCTCGTCCTCCACCGACTCCTGAAGGGCCGGGTCGGCCGTCGGGCCCGAGTCCATCGCCAGCCGCAGCAGGCGGTGGCAGATCGGGCAGTGGTGGGTCAGATGCCGATACGACGACGCGGCCGACAGATGCGCGCGGAGCAGCGCCCGCGTCTCGTGCCTGACCGTTGCCGCCATCCGCCACCTCCGGGCTCCGCTGGAACGGGGGCCTGGTTTCTGGGTACCCGTGCTTTGAGACGCCGTCAAGATGGCGTGGTGCTCCGTAGGGCCGTGGAACGCCCGCTGTGCCGCACCCGGCGCTGCTGCGGCCGTTCTGGGGGCTGCCGCCCCCCAGCTCCCCGCTTCGGCCCTGAAGGGGCCTCGTCCTCAAACGCCGGACGGGCTGGGATACCGGAACCGGCGCCCGCACATGAAGAAGGCCCGCACCCCGTTGCGGGGATGCGGGCCTCACTCCTTGATGCGGTCCTGACGGGATTTGAACCCGCGGCCTCCACCTTGACAGGGTGGCGAGCACTCCAAACTGCTCCACAGGACCAGGTTTTGCGGCGCTTACTGGTGCGTTGCGCTGCGAGAAGGACTGTACAGGAGCTGGCGGGTCCTGGTCGAACTCACCCTGTGTGCAGGTGTCGTCACGGAGCCAGTGCGTCGATCGCCTTCACGATCCGCTTGTCGGAGACCGGGTACGCCGTGCCGAGCGCGTGGGCGAAATAGCTGACCCTGAGCTCCTCGATCATCCAGCGGACGTCCAGGACCTGCTGGGGCACGGGCCGCCCCTGGGGGAGTTGCTCCAGGAGCCAGGCGTACTCGTCCTGCATCTCGTGGACCTTCTCCATACGGGTCGTGTCCCGCTGGACGTTCGTCGCCATCTGCTGGAGACGCCGGTCCGCCGCGACCAGGTAGCGCATCAGGTCGGGCAGGCGGCGCAGGCCCGTCTCGGTCACGAAACCCGGCTTCACGAGCGCGTCCAACTGCTTGCGCACGTCCGTCAGGTTCGCCAGCAGCACGGGGCTCCGTACGGCCTTCAGGCGCCGTTCGCACGCCTGCCAGGCGGCGAGCACCTGCTGCACCTGACCGACCGTACGGACCGTCGTGTCGACGATCTCGGCGCGCACCTTGTCGAACAGCTTCCGGTACGACTCCTCGTCCCAGGCCGGCCCCCCGAAGTCCCCGATCAGCTTGTCCGCGGCCGCCGTGGCGCAGTCCTCGAACAGTGCCTGGATCGAGCCGTGCGGGTTCGCCGACAGGGCCAGCTTCTGGGGGTTCGTCAGCTTCTCGGAGGCGAACTTCGCCGGGTTCACCGCGATGTTGCGCACGATCAGCCGTCGCGTGCCCTTCCACATCGCCTCGGCCTGCTCGGCCTCGGTGTCGAAGAGGCGCACCGAGACCGTGTCGCCGTCGTCGACCAGGGCCGGGTAGGCCTTGACCGGCTGGCCGGCCCGACGGGTCTCGAAGACCCGGGTGAGCGTGCCGATCGTCCAGTCGGTCAGGCCGCCCCGCTCCAGGGACTCCCCGCCCTCGCGGGACGCGGTCGCGGCCGCCGCCTGCGAGAGGGCCTGGCGTGCCTTCGGCCTCAGCTTGAGGCGCAGCGCCTCCAGGTCCTTGTCCTCGGCCAGGTTGCGCCGCCGCTCGTCGACGATCCGGAAGGTGATCCGCAGATGGTCCGGGATCCGCGACTGGTCGAAGTCCTCGGCGTCGAAGGGAACCCCGACCATGCGCTTGAGCTCGCGGGCCAAGGTGGTCGTCAAGGGCTCCTGCAACGGGACGGCCGTGTCCAGGAAGCGCTTCGCGAAGTTCGGTGCCGGTACGTAGTTGCGGCGGATCGGCTTGGGGAGGGAACGGATCAGCTCCGTCACCAGCTCCTCCCTCAGGCCCGGGATCTGCCAGTCGAAGCCCTCGTCCCTGACCTGGTTCAGGACCTGGAGCGGGATGTGGACCGTCACACCGTCCGCGTCCGCGCCCGGCTCGAACTGGTACGTCACCCGGAACTTCAGGGGGCCCTGCCGCCAGGAGTCGGGATAGTCGGCCTTGGTGACCGCCTCCGCCGACTCCCGGATGAGCATCTCCCGCTCGAAGTCCAGGAACTCCGGCTCCTCGTGCCGCTTCCGCTTCCACCACGAGTCGAAGTGCGCCCCGGACACGACGTGTTCGGGCACCCGCCGGTCGTAGAAGTCGAAGAGGGTGTCGTCGTCGACCACGATGTCCCGGCGCCGGGCCCGGTGCTCCAACTCCTCCACCTCGCTGAGGAGTCGGCGGTTGTCGGCGAAGAACTTGTGGTGGGTGCGCCAGTCGCCCTCGACCAGGGCGTTGCGGATGAAAAGCTCGCGGGAGGACTCCGGGTCGATCCGGCCGTAGTTCACCTTCCGCTGGGCAACGATCGGCACGCCGTACAGCGTGACCTTCTCGAAGGCCATCACCGCGGCCTGGTCCTTCTCCCAGTGCGGTTCGGAGTACGTCCGCTTCAGCAGGTGTTCGGCCAGGGGCTCGACCCACTCCGGCTCGATCTTCGCGTTGACCCGGGCCCACAGGCGGGAGGTCTCCACCAGCTCCGCCGACATCACGAAACGCGGCTGCTTCTTGAAGAGCGCCGAGCCCGGGAAGATCGCGAACTTGGCGCTGCGGGCGCCCAGGTACTCGTTCTTGTTGCCGTCCTTCACGTCCTTCATCCCGATGTGGGAGAGAAGCCCGGCGAGGAGGGAGACGTGGACGGACTGGTCGGGCGCGTCGTCCTCGTTGAGGTGGATGCCCATCTGCCTGGCGACGGTCCGCAACTGCGTGTAGATGTCCTGCCATTCGCGGATGCGCAGGAAGTTGAGGTACTCCTGCTTGCACATCCGGCGGAAGGACGACGAGCCGCGCTCCTTCTGCTGCTCGCGGACATAGCGCCACAGATTCAGATAGGCGAGGAAGTCGCTGGTCTCGTCCTTGAAGCGGGCGTGCTGCTGGTCGGCCTGGGTCTGCTTGTCGGCCGGCCGCTCGCGCGGGTCCTGGATGGACAGCGCGGCGGCTATGACCATGACCTCGCGGACACAGCCGTTCTTGTCGGCCTCCAGGACCATGCGCGCCAGACGCGGGTCGACGGGCAGCTGGGCGAGCTTGCGGCCGGTGTCGGTGAGCCGCTTGCGTACGTCCTTCTGCGCCGGGTCCAACGCGCCCAGTTCCTGCAGGAGTTGGACGCCGTCGCGGATGTTGCGGTGGTCCGGCGGGTCGATGAAGGGGAACTTCTCGATGTCGCCGAGGCCGGCCGCGGTCATCTGCAGGATGACGGAGGCGAGGTTCGTCCGCAGGATCTCGGCGTCCGTGAACTCCGGGCGCGCGTCGAAGTCCTCTTCGCTGTACAGGCGGATGCAGATGCCGTCGGAGGTACGGCCGCAGCGGCCCTTGCGCTGGTTGGCGCTGGCCTGCGAGACCGGCTCGATGGGCAGCCGCTGGACCTTGGTGCGGTGGCTGTAGCGGGAGATCCGGGCGAAGCCGGGGTCGATGACGTACTTGATGCCCGGGACGGTGAGGGAGGTCTCGGCCACGTTGGTCGCCAGAACGATCCTGCGCCCGGTGTGCGGCTGGAACACGCGGTGCTGCTCGGCGTGCGAGAGCCGGGCGTACAGGGGCAGGACCTCGGTGAAGCGGTAGTTCTTCTTCACCAGCGCGTCCGCCGTGTCCCGGATCTCCCGCTCGCCGGAGAGGAAGACCAGGATGTCGCCCTTGCCCTCGCCCTGGAGCTCCTCCACCGCGTCGCAGATCGCGGTGATCTGGTCGCGGTCGGAGTCGTCCGAGTCGTCCTCCAGCAGGGGCCGGTACCGCACCTCCACCGGGTACGTACGGCCGCTGACCTCGACGATCGGTGCGTCGCCGAAGTGCCGGGAGAACCGCTCGGGGTCGATGGTCGCCGAGGTGATGACGACCTTGAGGTCGGGACGCTTCGGCAGCAGCTGGGCCAGGTACCCGAGCAGGAAGTCGATGTTGAGGGACCGCTCGTGGGCCTCGTCGATGATGATCGTGTCGTAGGCGCGCAGCTCGCGGTCGGTCTGGATCTCGGCGAGCAGGATGCCGTCCGTCATCAGCTTCACGAAGGTCGCGTCCTGGTTCACCTGGTCGGTGAACCTGACCTTCCAGCCGACGGCCTCGCCGAGCGGGGTGTCCAGCTCCTCGGCGACCCGCTCGGCGACCGTGCGGGCGGCGATCCGGCGGGGCTGGGTGTGCCCGATCATGCCCTTGACGCCACGGCCGAGCTCCAGGCAGATCTTCGGGATCTGGGTGGTCTTGCCGGACCCGGTCTCACCCGCCACGATCACGACCTGGTGATCACGGATGGCGGCCGCGATGTCGTCCTTCTTCTGGCTGACCGGAAGCTGTTCGGGATACGACACCGCGGGCACGCGGGCGCGGCGCGCACCCACGCGCTCCTCGCCCTTGCCGACCTCGGTCTCGATCTCGGCGAGCACGGCGGCCCGCGCCTCCGGCTTGCGGATCTTGCGCGCGCCTTCGAGCCTGCGCCCGAGCCGGTGCGCGTCACGCAGGGACAGCTCGGTCAGGCGGGCGGCGAGTTCCCCGAAGGCGGGGGAGCCGGGGGCGGGGGCAGGGTGCGTAGACATACGCGGTCCAGGATCTCATCCCGGCGAAAATAGTGGCGAACGGTTTTGTCGGCCGCCGTGGGCCCACCGGTCGCACGGCACATACAACAAGACCCCGATCCGGGGATCGGGGTCTGTGCTGTGGCTGGGGCCGGGGTCGAACCGGCGACCTACCGCTTTTCAGGCGGTCGCTCGTACCAACTGAGCTACCCAGCCGCGAGGCTTCCGGGGAAACCTCAGCGGTCCTGACGGGATTTGAACCCGCGGCCTCCACCTTGACAGGGTGGCGAGCACTCCAAACTGCTCCACAGGACCAAGCTTTGCCTTGGACAGTTTCGCACACCTGAGAGGGGGCTACCAAAATGGTTTTTCCCGTGTTTCCGGCGGCGTTATGTCGCTGGATCAGCGTAGCAGATCTGGGGACTGGGTCTGCACCAGCGATCTTGGAGCCGGCTGTGCCCGGCAGGCCTCACACCCCGCGTGACTTGCTGCGGAGAAGCCCGTGTGAGCGGGGCCGGTGGCCGGTTAGGATCCCGTAGTGATCACCAACCGTGCCATGCGTCGGGTTTCACGCGTGGTTGTGGGAGCCGCAGTGGGAGGCGCTGCCGCGTGGGCACTGCGTCTCCTGGATGCCGCCGGTCGCGAGTACACCTTCACATTCGGCGGGGTCGTGGTAGGTGCTCTCCTCGCCGGAGCGGCCGACTTCTACAGGCGTACGGTGAGGCTTACGGAGATACGGGTGAGCGTGCCGCAGCTGAGTGAACTCACCTTCGTGGTCAACGACGACACACGTCAGGTGTCATGGCAGCTCTTTGTGGAGTCCGTGACACGGATCTCGACACAGCGGCTCAATGACGACGACGGCCTTATCAGGGAGGCGCTGACCTCGCTGTATGGCCTGTTCGCGACAACACGCGACATCCGCAGGACCGCTCGACCCTCCGCAGGCGGCAACGGCATCACCGTCGAATACCTGGCGGTGAACCTCCTCAACCGTGAGTTGCGCCCCTTCCTGTCGAAATGGCATCCAAGGCTGCGGCAGTACGAAACAGCCTTCCCCAACGCCCCCGAGGCAGAGTGGGCAGATGCTGCCGAGTGCCGGCGACACCTGGCTCTTGTACAGGCCCACACCCGCGAGTACGTGATGGGGTTCGCCCGACTGGCCGGAGTAGTTGACCCGGAACTGATGCTGGGCGGGATCGACGTGCCAGGACACGATGGGGGTGACACCCGCTCCTAGGCCTACTCCTGGGCGGTCGCGATTCTGCTGAGGCCCAGGACCAGGAGGGCCGCGATCTCTGCCGGCCGGTGGGTGGCGGCGAGCCGGCGGTTCTCCTCTGCGGAGAGTCCGTTGCGCAGCCCGGCCCAGCGTGAGTCCTCACGCGCGGCCATGAGCAGCCGTCGGCCTTGGACGAGGCGCGGGTCCTCCGGTTCTGCCCCCGGATCCGGGGGCAACCAGTCGCAGGTGTCCACACGGAGGGCGCGCAGGACATCGACCGTGACGCCGCCCAGGCCGCCCACCAGGAAGAGGGGGGTGGAGGACTCGAGCGACAGCAGGGCTTCTTCCATCAGGCCCGGCACAGTCCCGGAGAAGTGGGAGCGCTTGCCGCCGAGCAGAATGCGGGCGTTCGTGCCCTGAGCCATGGCCTTCCGCATCGCCGTCAGCGCTCGGGCCGCCGCTTCCGGGGCGAGGGCCGGTGACGGTTGCGTGCCTCGGCCGGCGAGGGGGTCCGGAATCACCTGGCCGTCCGAGTCGAGACACAGGACGCGGGCCCAGCTGCCCACGGACAGCCGTTCTGCCAACTCGTCGTGGGTCATGTGCTGGTGTTCGCTCCACGAGAGGTAGACGGTCAGCAAGGGCTCAGAGCCCTGCTCGTACCGTCGCAGCTCGGAGAGCAGAAAAGTGGTGTACCCGTCCGGCCGCAGGTGGCCGCCGTAGGCCAGGGTGCCGCCGGACGCCAGGACCGTGCGGGTGATCTCCCCGAGGATCACGTTCACATGGGACTCCATCAGCCCGAGCCGGGCGAGGTCCGGGCTGTTCGAGACCGACACCGCGACCGTCTGTCCCTTGAGCGCGCAGGGGGGCAGGAGACTCATCGCCGCCGCTCACCCGCCTCGGGCCGCGAGCAGTTCGACCGTGGTGATGTCCAGCCCACTGCGGATGCCTCCGATGATCGCGATTTCGTCCAATACTTGCATCTCGTCTTTGCCCAACGGTGGACCCGGGTGCACGATGCGGGGCCTGGAGTCGGCGATGGTGTGTCCGCTGCGCCGGGCGTCCGCCAGCCAGCCGGTGATCCAAGTCGTCAGAGTGGCCGGCTCGGGAGGCTGGGGCGCCCACCAGTCGACCTGCAGACCGGGGTGTGCGGCGAGTGTCCGCAGACGCGAGCGCCACAGGACACGGTTCAGATACTCGTCCACGAGCAGGTTCAGTGCTCGTCTGATCGTTCGCTCGGTCGTGTCATCCGTAACGCTGCCCACGCACAGCTGCGGGACGTGGTCCAGGAGGAAGGAGCCTCTGCGGTCGCCGACGCTCAGCGCGTCGAGAACGACGACCGGTACCCCCGCTCGCTTGGCCGTGAGTACCTCCCGCTGGCACCAGTGGCGGCTCGCGTATTCGTCGGTGCGCACCGCGAGCATGATGCCGTCGGCCGCTCTGTCCACCAGTTCCCGGAGGGAGTCGGACCCGGGCATGAGGCTGTGGTAATCGATCCACTCGGCCAGTCGGGTGTCGCGGACGCTGCGTCGGACGCGGTCGATGATGCCGTTCGGCGCGTGTTCGCCATGTCTGGTGTGGCTGATGAACACAGTGAGCCGGCTGTCGTTTCCGTGCACCAGCTGGGCGATGGCTTGGGAGAGATCCCGCAGTCGGGTGTCCTGGATGTCCTCGGGTTGAGGGCCTCCCGGCTCGCCGAAGCGCTGGATACAGCCCATGAGCCGCTCCAGCTCGCCGACGAGCGGGGCGTCCGCCATGAGCAGGGGAAACACCCCGACCTTGGACTGTGAGCGCCTTGTCTCCCACGCCTGTCGGATGTGCAGCGCGTAGTCGTGCCAAGGGTCCCCGCTGGTCTCCGCGGCCCGCATCCACTGGGCCCCGAGCAGCGGAACGATCACCACGTACTCGGCTCCCGGGCTCCCGGTGCCCGGGAGCGGAATCGATCGTGGCGCGCTGCTCTCGCCGTGCAGCCCGGCGGAGCGTTCGTAGACGTCGACGACCCCGTCCAGCATGCCGGTGAAGCGATCGCCGCGGAAACGGGCCTGCAGCGCTTCGGCGATGTCCTTCCCCTGATGGTCGAGTGGATGCCAGACCACGTAGATCTCGACCACCGGGGCATACAGCGGAACTATCACCGTGACACCTTACGGGCGGGTCACCCCGGGCGTCCCGGGATCACGGACAACGCGACTCCACAGTGCGGTCATGAGCGTTCGAGAGCCGTCTCACAGCCCTTGGCGCGGGGTGTTCTCGTCGGACGACGTCACTTCGAGGATCGACAGAAGCGATGCCCGGACCTTTCGTTCCTTGCCATCCACGAACTCGATCCTCAGACGTACGCGGACGCCCTTGCGGAGCCGTTCCTCCACGCCCCTGTTTGCCGTCAGGACGGCGGGGACACTCCACGGCTCCAGGCGTACCCGCCACGTCTCCCCGCGTCGGCGAAGGACGACGCCGATTGCCTCGGTCCCCGTGCGCAGCTGCCGGACGGCCGCGTCTCCGGGATCGTCGGTCAGTCGTTTGACGGAGGCGAGGACCTCGCCGGTCACTGGATGGAATCCCGTCACCACGAGCTCCGAGCGGTCCCCTTGTTGCAGCGGGTACTCACGAGCGTCCCCACCGCCGAAGAACCATCTGCCTTCCCAGGACAGTTCCGTGTTGAGGACAAGAGCCGTGAGCCCCGGTGGCAGCGGTTCCCGGCCCGGGGCCGGAGCGGCGGCCCAGTCCTGCAGATCGAATCGGATTCCGTTGTACAGCTTCTGTCGTACGCTGCCCACCATCCGGTCTCCGAGGCGGACGTCGCCTCGGACGGCGGCGCCGGGCAGTACCTCCGGTTCGGCCATCCTGAGCTTGATCTGCCGGTTGTTGGCGCCGATGCTCTGTACGACCACATCGATCTCGTCGCCCACGTCCAGTGGGTAGCTCCGGGCGCTGCGCAGCTTGAAATCCCAGCCGCTGACCGGAAGAAGGCGGTGGGTGTACAGCTTGCCCAGGAGCGGTTCGTACTCGGGCTGTGCGACTCCGGCCGCCTCGTTCAAAGACACCAGCACACCCTGTACGTCCTTGGCCACGACCTGGCCCCGGTAGCGCTGTCCGACCGTCAGGTTGCCTCGGCTCTGCAGCGCCCGTACCCGTCTGACCATCACGGCCTGGCTGTTCCGGTCGACCACATCGATCTTGACGAGGATCGCCCCGTTCAGCAGGGCTCCCAGTCCCTCGGGCGACAGCTTGGGGAACTCCGCCCTGCTCTGTGGGAGGAAGGCATGGATGGTGGGTTCGTCGACCAGGCGTACCACGTATCCGGTGGCGCCGCGGCTCACGGACAGGACCTGGGCCTGCATGGTCCGCTGGGTCTCCCGTGCCTCCTCGAGCCGATCGTAGAGATCCGAGCGTTCCCACTCCTCTGGCGGACGCTCCCCGTCGAATTGCGCCAGCCGCACCACGCGGCCGTCCAGGGTGATGATTTCCACGGCGTTCCGTCCGCACGCGACCGTGTGCACGGCGTGATCGACGTCGATCAGCTCCTCTCCCTGCGGCTGAGTTTCCGAGACGACCCGCACGGAGACCGGTGCGGTGGCCGGAACCCGGATGCCGATGCGCCGCTCGGTGGAGACCGGACCGACGAAGAGGTGTGAGCCGTCGCGCGCGATCCCCACGACGGTCTGCGGTACGAGCGCCATCGCGTCTCTGAAGAGGGACCGGTCGAAGGCGCCCTCCGGCCACGGGAGTTCAGGGTGCGGCAGTCCGACCGACCGGCACAGTTGGGCCAGCAACCACGCCGACGGACCGAGCAGTACCTCCCTGGGCAGCCGCATGAAGGCACCGGACGCCCATTCGAGTATCCGCAGCCTTCGCTGTCGTACGACGCTGTGCACGACGAGGGCGAGTTCCTCGTCGGCCATCGTGGGGAAGTCCTCGGTGGTCACGTACGACCACACGATCCGTTCCTCGAGGCGCAGCAGCGGAGACAAGAAAGCCAGCCCCGGGGCCATGGCCTCCCGGAGCCCGGGCACGAGCACCGTCGACTCTCCCGGAACCGTCGCACGCAGCACTTCGCGCAGGACGGTCCGCGGTCGCAGGTGCAACGCAAAACCGTCGGAGGCCGAGCTCTCCACGATCCCGGACTCACAGAGCCGGGCCTCCAGTGCGAGGGTGCTGCGCGGCATCGCGTGCAGGCGCACATCGCGCAGCAGGGGAAACGGCACGAAGGGCGTCGTGCAGACCAGCGCGGCCAGTTGGGCCACTTCGGCCTCGTCGGCTCGGGGAAATCCGATCCGGGTCCTGACCGCCTCCGCGAACTGCTCGCTCATCAGCTTCTGACCACCCAGTGCTCCGGGCGAAATCGTGCCCCGCTGCCTGGCAGGTCGCCGAACCAGACGGCACGGGCGTGGTGCCCGCGGCGGTTGAGAGCCGCCATGAGGTGATGAAACTCCAGCGCACGGCCGAGCGGGTCGGGCCCGTAGCCTCCCGAGACCAGAAGGACACAGGAGGCCCGTGAAGGAACACGGTACGGCTGCCAGCGCCATACCGGCCCTGTTCCGCAGCCCTGGGCGACGCTGTGTTTGAAGGCCAGCAACTCCAGTCCGGGAACGGCGGCCAGCTGGACGACGTCGAGCAGGGCCCGCAGATCGAGTCCGAAGGGGCCGCCGTAGAGGCCGATGTCATGGACGACCTGGATGGGCAGCGCCACTTTCGAACGCGGCAGCACCGGCAAGTGCCGTACCACCTGGCCCTGTGCCAGCATACGGACCACCCTGTCCACGTCGATCCTGCGACCGGGGACCCGTCGCAGCAAGAGCCGGTGCATGCGCTCGCGGTCCCATGTCTGGACGTACCCGGTGATGCGTTCCACCGTCAGCGCGGCGCTCTCAACAGGTGTTTGGGGGTGCTCCAAAGACATGGCGCCGTTTTGACGTGTGTGCTCCGAGGACAGGACCGTGTCGCTTTCCAGAACGTACGGGATCACCCGTGACGGCGGTCTGTCGCCCGATGGGTCGCCGAGACCCCAGAACCAGCGCAGCCCCTGGGAGCCGGGGTAGTCCCCGTCGGTGTGTTCGGACAGGTCGCCGGGGGGCGTCGACACCATGACGCGGCCGAAACCGCGGTCCCGGTCCTCGAAGTCGTCGAGGTCGTCCATGTCTTCCGGATCGCCCTCCGGTACGGCCTGCTCGTTCTCGCTCCCGGCGAGAGGTAACAGCTGGTAACCCAGGAGGCTCAGGGCGAATTCCAGGTCGACGATGTTGTCCCGGGCGGCAATGACTCGTACCGCGTCGGCGATGGTCATGCCTCGTCCTTCCGCGTCGCACGAAGAGGGATCACCATTGGGAGAAGGCGTTCCGGCGCATGATCGATTTCTCCACCACGAGTTTCTCGATCAGTTGCCACTCGGTGGAGTCGAGTTCGACGTCGAGCGTGATCAGGACTTCGACGAGGTCGAGGAACTCAGCGGTACTGGCGTGTGCGTGCTCACTGTTGTCGGCCTCGAAGCGGGGGGCCAGTTTCGCCACGCCGCTCATCAAAGCCTCGTCGGTCTCGAGCACAGGGAAGTGCAGACGGGCGATCTCCTTAAGACGATCCGCGTCGGGGCCGAGGATGGGCAGGACCACGCAACGTCGGACAAAGGCTTCCGGGAGGTCACGTTCGTTGTTCGTGGTGATGATGATGAGGGGGCTTTCCTCCAGCTGGTCCGGCCCGTTTTCGACCATGTCGTTGATCTCGGGGACGTAGAACCGCCTGCTGCCCAGAGGGACGAGCAGTCCGTTGCAGAAGGAGCTGTCCGCCTTGTCGATTTCGTCGATCAGCAGGACGGCGCCGTTTCTGGTCGCTTCGTACTCGCGTAGATGCCTCGGTGGGTTGGCCGGCCTCGTCTTCTCGCTGCCCGACCCTCGACGCCGGGCGGTAACGGGGTTGAGGGACCACCACAGTGGACCCGGTTCCAGGTAGTTGGTGAAGACCGTTTCCTCGTCGGTGAGTTTGGAGAGCTGGGCGTCGTTCAACCGACGGATGGAGTCGACGCGCCACAGCAGGTCCTGGGAGTCCGAATCGTCGGTGACGACGAACTCGAAGTAGGAGAAGCCCAGACTGCGGGCCACGAAACTGGCGAGGCTCGATTTGCCGCAGCCGGGAGGCCCGGACAGGAGCAGGGGCCGGCCTGTGATGAGCGCGACTTGGACCGCGGTGCGGATCTGCGGGGTCGGCGCGTAGACGGAGCCGTCCCGCTGGTCGCCCTTGCGCGGGTTCGCGGGCCGTCCACTCGACATGTCGCGGACCAGTTGCAGAAGGCCGTCGAGGGATGAGGGCTCCTCAGTCATCGCTGTCCACCTCAATCAGGTCATTGGCCAACTGGGCTGTGTCACTGACGTACTTGCGGGCTGCATCTTCCTTGGCCTGTGTGAATGATTCGTACGCTGGTTTGACGTTTCCCGCCTGCCACAGACGGTGACCGGTAGGCGCCAGGGCGACGATGACGATCCCACGATAAATCCGACGCAGTCCGTCCATGACGGCTCGAGCCGTCGCCGGGTCCACCCCGTCACAGCGCAGCACGACGAAGGCCCCCTTCAAATCGTCGAGTTGGGCCGTCAGTTGTTCACGGGTGTAATGGTGCGAGAGGTTCAGCTCGTCCCGCAGGGAGTGGTCGCAGCGCGTCACGAGTTCGTTGATCGGGTCCTCCCCGGTGATCTCCGGGATGGAACGCACCGGGTACTGGAAGTCGCCCATGGTGGCCCGCTCGGCCAGGGTCACGCCCAGGCGGATTGCGCGGGTCGGTAACCCGACCACATGGTCCGGCGCCGAAAGGCTGGTGGCCGCCATCACCGCCTGGGCCGCGTCCAGTTCGACCCACAGGGGCTGGACATGCGCAACCGCACGCTGGACCCGGTGCGGCTCCAGCTGCGGCACCAGTTCCTGTAGGGCCCGGTAGACCGGTCGCGGCCCGCAGGAGAGGAATGCGGCGGCCAGCGCTCGCGGCTTTCGACGCGTGGTCAGCCAGAGGTCGGGATCGACACCGATGGCCTTCGCCGCCCTGAGCAGCGCGTCTTCCGACGCCCCCGCGAGGTACGACGACACATTGTCGATCCAGCGCTGCGTGGGCGAGTCGGCCGTGTCGCAGCGTGTGACACTCCTGTCCAGTGCCTGGGCTATCTCGTCGGCTGTCGGTTCCACACTCGTGTCGTCGGTCTTCCCGGCCGTGGGGCGCAGCGGCAGCAGGGAGTCCAGGCGAAGGATGCGTCCCAGTTTGCTTGCGTTCACGTCGTTGTCCGTGACGTCGCCCAGCAGAACGGGCAGGATGTGGATGGGATCGCCCACCGTGCGACGGAAGTTGAGGATGGTCGCTTCGGCGAGGACGTACGAGGAGTCGAGGGCGTCCCGGTCGATCAGGATGACGGCGGCCCGGCAGCGGGCCAGTGCGTCGTAGATGAGGGTGTCGAAGCCTTCGCCCTCTTCAAGGTTCTTCTTGTCGAGCCACGCCTGGAAGCCGAGACGGGGCAGACCGGTGTCGAGGGTTGTCAGCAGGTTGATCAGGTAGTTCTTGCGGTGCTGGTGATCTCTGAGCGAGTCGTTCTCGCCGAGTTCCCGTTCCGTCCTGATCCTTGAGCTGTGGCTGAGGAAGACCAGACCCCGCTCTCCGAAGGATGATCCGGAGGGGTGCCCCTTGTCGTCCGTCTCGTCGGCGGGCAGTAAAGGGGCGCTCATACGGTGCGCGGGCGAAGGAGGACGGCCGCCTGCCGCACCGCGTCCGGCCCAGGGACAAACCACCATCTGCTCACAGAAACCGCCCCCTCGCTCGTTCCCGACCTCGATCAGGATAGGTCTTGGGAGCCCCCGATGTTGCTGATGTCCCTGGTCCGTGCGCAGTCACGGGGGAAACGCGCAAAGCCCGCACCGGATCGGCAAGCCGATCGGGCGCGGGCATACGGGTCTCTTGTGCCCCCAACGGGATTCGAACCCGTGCTACCGCCTTGAAAGGGCGGCGTCCTAGGCCGCTAGACGATGAGGGCTATCGGCCCGCCTGGGCGCTTCTCAGCGCGTCGGGGACGTGAGAAGCATATGGGATGCCGGGAGGTATCGCCAAAACGGTTTAGGGGCTGCCCGTGGGCGAGGCGCTGGACGAGCCCGTGCGTGAACCGGTGGGGGAGGGGGTCGCTCCCGGCTGGTTGTCCTCGGGGAGGTGGCGGCTGACCTCCGCCGTGGTGAGTCCGAGGCCGCCGAGTTTGATCTCGTCCCAGGCCTGCAGGTGGCGGGTGTCGCGGTCCATGTAGAGGATCGAGGCCTCGATGGGGTCGGGGTACTTGCCCTCGACGGCCCGCAGCCCGCTGCCGCCCGTGGAGCCCTCGACGCGCAGCCGGGTGCCCTTCTTCATGACCTCCATCTCCTGGTGGTGGAGGTGGCCCGACAGGATCATCGGGACCTCGCCGTCGACCCGGCGGGCCGCCGAGGGTTCGTGGGCGATCGCGAGGTCGACCGGCGTGCCCGCGGCCCGCTGCGCGCGCAGCGCGGCGGCCAGGCGGTCGCCCGCCGCCTCCTGGGACTCGTCGGCGCCGGGGTTCGTGGAGCGGTCCGGGGTGAACTGGGGGTCGCCCATGCCGGCGAAGCGCAGCCCGGCGATCGTCTCGGCCTTGCCGTTGTCGAGGACGTGGACGCCCTTGAGGCCCTCCAGGTAGCGCTGGGTGGTGAGGGAGTCGTGGTTGCCGCGGACCCAGACGTAGGGCGCGCCGAGGTCGGGGATCGGGTCGAGGAAGCCGTTCTCCGCCGCCGTGCCGTGGTCCATGGTGTCGCCGGAGTCGACGATCACGTCCACCTTGTACTGCTCCACCAGCGAGGCGATGATCTTCCAGCTCGCCGGGTTGAGATGGATGTCGGAGACGTGCAGGACCCGGATGGTGGTGGGGTCCGGCTGGTAGGCCGGGAGCGTGGACGTGACGTCGTAGAGCTTCGTCACGTTCGTCACCAGGCGGGCCAACTCCTTCTGGTAGACGTCGAACTCGGTGACGATGCTGCGCGCGTTGCCGACCAGGGAGGGGGCGGAGGAGAGCAGCCCCGAGAACCTGGGCTCCAGGACCGACTCCGGGTTCCAGGTGGCGTACGCCGTGCCGCCGCAGGCCGCCAGGAGGGTCAGGGCCAGTCCGCCGGCCGCGAGGGCCCGGCGGGGGCGGCGGTAGACCGCGAGGCCGAGTGTCGTGGCGCCCAGCACCACGGCCGCGCAGGAGCGCAGGGCGAGGTCGAGGGTGCCGTGCTCGACGTCCGTGGCGACCTCGTCCTGGAGCCCGGACAGGCGCTCGGGGTGGTCGACGAGGGCCTGGGAGCGCTCCGGGTCGAGCTGGTCGACGTTGACGTCGAGGCGGACCGGGGCCTGGTGGCTGTCCAGTTGGAGCGCGCCGAGCGGGGAGACGTTGATCTTCGTGCCGCCGGACAGGGACGGGCGCAGGGTCATCGTGGTGTTCATGGGGCCGACCGGGACCCGGACGTTGCCGACGATCAGCAGTCCGAGCCAGGCGCCCATCAGGACGACGGCGACCAGGCCGAGGGCGCGGGCCCAGGGGTGCGGCGGATGGACGAGCTCGACGGACGGGTGGGAGCGGCGCCTGCCGTACTGGGAGGCGAGGGCTCGCGAGGGCTTTCGTACGGCGTTCAGGATGCTCCGGAGGTTCAGGACTGCGGCGGGGACGCGGGCCATTGGTCCCGTATGCCCAAGTCCGCCCGCGGATATGCGGGCGCGCTCCTCCCTCTCGTCCGACCGGGTCGTACCGGAGAATGGGTGTGTGCTGGAGATGACGCGCGAGGAGTTCGAGGAACTGGTGTCCGAGGCGCTGGACCGGATTCCGCCGGAGCTGACGCGGCTGATGGACAACGTCGCGGTGTTCGTCGAGGACGAACCGCCGAAGGACGACCCCGAGCTGCTCGGGCTGTACGAGGGCACGCCGCTGACCGACCGGGGCGAGTGGTACGCCGGGGTGCTGCCGGACCGCATCACGATCTACCGGGGGCCGACGCTGCGGATGTGCGAGACGCGCGAGGACGTCGTCGCGGAGACCGAGGTGACGGTCGTGCACGAGATCGCCCATCACTTCGGGATCGACGACGCGCGGCTGCACGCACTCGGGTACGGGTGAGGCCGTTTCGAACGGGGCGCGTGTCCTCTTGTGGGCGGCGGGAGTTGGGCAGGTTGACTCTTTGACGACCGCCCTCGGAGGTGGCTGCTCGTGCGCCCCTTGTACGTACCCGTCCGTCTGGCCGCCACGGTCATGGCCGTCGCCGCCACCGCGGGCTGCATGAGCGTGGGCGGGGACGACGGCGGCGGCGGCGCGAAGCCGTCGCACTCCGCCGGTGAGCGGGCCGGCGAGGCACCCGACGGGGGGTCCGCCGCCGCGGGCGGTTCCGTGGGGCTCGGCGGGACGGGCTCGGACGGCAAGCACGGCAAGCGGGGCAAGGGGAAGGACGGCAAGGGGTCCGCCTCGCCGTCGGCGTCCGCCTCGGCGGGAGCCGGCGCGTCGGCCTCGGCGGGGGCGAAGCCGGGGGGTTCGGTGCGGCCTGCGCCCTCGGCCACGCAGACCGATCCGGCGCCCACCCGTACGCCCGACCCGGAGCCGCCGGTGCCCAGCGAGCCGCCCGCGTCACCCACCCCGTCGCCGCCGCCCGCCGAGCCGTCCTCGTCCGCGCAGCCGGAGACGGGACCGCAGCTGAGCCAGCGGGAGCCGGCGCCCACGGCGGGGTCGCCGGTGTGACGGCGAGAGGCCCCGAGTGACCTCGGATACATACGCGGGCATCGGTTTGCCTTCGGGGTCGATGGGTGCGTATGGTTATAGATCGTTTGATCATTTGCCCGGCGCCAAAGCAGAAGAGCGCCGTGTGGCGCGTTCTCTCCCTTACCGTGGCTGACCGCATAGAGGCGGTCGTATTGCGAATCACGGAGTTGACGGGCGCGTGCCGACGAGACTCCGGAAGGTTTCGCATACGCATGTCCATTTCCAGTACTGATCACGTCGTCGTGCCCGAGAACGAGGGCACCGAAGGCGTCGTGGAAGCTCCCGAGGTCACCTTCGCGGACCTCGGTCTCCCCGAGGCCGTCGTGCGCAAGCTCGCACAGAACGGCGTGACCACCCCCTTCCCGATCCAGGCCGCGACCATCCCGGACGCCCTGGCCGGCAAGGACATCCTCGGCCGTGGCCGCACCGGCTCCGGCAAGACGCTCTCCTTCGGTCTGCCGACCCTGGCCCGCCTGTCCGGCGGCCGCACCGAGAAGCACCGGCCGCGCGCCGTCATCCTCACCCCGACCCGTGAGCTCGCGATGCAGGTCGCGGACGCACTGCAGCCCTACGGCGACCAGCTCGGCCTGAAGATGAAGGTCGTCTGCGGCGGTACGTCCATGAGCAACCAGATCTACGCCCTGGAGCGCGGTGTCGACGTCCTCGTCGCCACTCCGGGCCGGCTGCGCGACCTCATCAACCGCGGCGCCTGCTCCCTGCAGGACATCGAGGTCGCCGTCATCGACGAGGCCGACCAGATGTCCGACCTGGGCTTCCTGCCCGAGGTCACCGAACTGCTCGACCAGGTCCCGGCCGGCGGCCAGCGGATGCTGTTCTCGGCCACGATGGAGAACGAGATCTCCACGCTGGTCAAGCGCTACCTGACCGACCCGGTCACGCACGAGGTCGACAGCGCCCAGGGCAACGTCACGACCATGTCGCACCACATCCTGATCGTGAAGCCCAAGGACAAGGCGCCGGTCACCGCGGCCATCGCCTCCCGCAAGGGCCGCACCATCATCTTCGTCCGCACCCAGCTGGGCGCGGACCGCATCGCCGAGCAGCTGCGCGAGTCCGGTGTGAAGGCCGACGCGCTGCACGGCGGCATGACCCAGGGCGCGCGTACCCGCACGCTGGCCGACTTCAAGGACGGCTACGTCAACGCGCTCGTCGCGACCGACGTCGCCGCCCGCGGCATCCACGTCGACGGCATCGACCTGGTCCTGAACGTCGACCCCGCCGGTGACCACAAGGACTACCTGCACCGCGCGGGCCGTACCGCTCGCGCCGGCCGCACCGGCACGGTCGTCTCCCTGTCGCTGCCGCACCAGCGCCGCCAGATCTTCCGGCTGATGGAGGACGCGGGCGTCGACGCCGGGCGTCACATCATCAACTCCGGTACGGCCTTCGAGCCCGAGGTCGCCGAGATCACGGGCGCCCGTTCGATGACCGAGGTCCAGTCCGAGTCCGCGGCCAACGCGGCTCAGCAGGCCGAGCGCGAGGTCGCCCAGCTCACCAAGGAGCTGGAGCGGGCGCAGCGGCGCGCGACCGAGCTGCGCGAGGAGGCCGACCGCCTGGTCGCCCGGGCCGCCCGCGAGCGCGGTGAGGACCCGGAGACTGCGGTCGCCGAGGCGCAGGCCGTGGTGGCCGAGGCCGCGGTGGCGGCTGAGGCCGTGGTCGCCGAGCAGCCCGCCGAGCGCCCCGCGTACGAGCAGCCGCGTCAGCGCCGCGACGAGCGGGGCAACTACGAGCGTCGTGACGACCGTGGTGGCCGTTCCTTCGAGCGTCGTGACGACCGTGGCGGCTTCAACCGCGACCGCCGGGACGGCGAGCGGGGCGGGTTCCGCCGTGACGACCGTGGTGGCCGTTCCTTCGAGCGCCGTGACGACCGCCCCTCGGGTGGCTTCAACCGCGACCGTCGTGACGACCGCTCCGGCGGTGGCTTCAACCGTGACCGTCGTGACGAGCGTCCCTCGGGCGGCTTCCGCCGCGACGACCGCCCCTCGGGTGGCTTCAACCGCGACCGCCGCGACGACCGCTCCGGCGGTGGCTTCAACCGTGACCGTCGTGACGAGCGTCCCTCGGGCGGCTTCCGCCGCGACGACCGCCCCTCGGGCGGTTTCAACCGAGACCGCCGCGACGAGCGTCCGTCCACCCACCGGGGCAGCGACCGTCCCTTCAACCGTGACCGCCAGGGCGACCGCCCCACCGGCGGAGGTTTCCGCTCCGGTGGTCACGACCGCCCGCACGGCCGTCGTGACGACCGTCCGGCCGGCTCCTCGTTCGGCCGCCGCGACGACAAGCCGCGCTGGAAGCGCAACGGCTGACGCCTGCTGACCCCCCAAGGGATCCGGAAGGGCCCGCACGACTTCGGTCGTGCGGGCCCTTTTCGCATACGTAATCGACTACCGGAGCCTGTGGGGCAGTTGTTAACATCCGTTGGATTGCGTGGCGGAGTGTGGCCGAGGGGGAAGACAAGGCCTGCCGACGCGCCTTTTCTGACTTCCCTGGGGAGGGACCCTTGACCCGGCGTGCCCGGATCGCACTCACTCTTGCCTCGCTGGCCGCTCTGAGCGCCGGCACCCTGACGTCCGCGGGCCCGGCGGCCGCGGACACCACCCCGACGCCGATCGCCACGGACGGCGTGTGGGGCATCGACTACGCGGGCGGCTATCTGACCAGCGTCGAACACCGGCCCGACGGCGAGCAGTACGTCGTCGGCCGGCAGCTTTCGCCCGACGGCTCCACCGTGCTGGAGCAGGCCACCCGCGGGTTCGCCGGCACCTACGCCGACGGCACCCATCTGCAGCGGGTGCCGTGCGACGCGGGCGGATGCGTGCCGCTGCGGTCCCTGAGCACGCAGAGCGTCGGCTACTTCCAGGTCGACGAGTACGACAAGGAGCGCGCCCAGATCTGGGTGGAGCCGACCGCCTACCGCTCGGACGAACCGGACGTCACCGGCGGCCGTTTCGTGGACGCCACCGGCCGCTACTACGTCTACAACGCCGCCTCCACCGGCAAGCAGTACGTCGACGCCGTGAACCGGTACCGCGCCGAGGACGACCGCCTGACCCGTTCCGTCACCGCCGCCTCCGTCTGGGGCTCGGCGCTGTGGACCCCGGGCTCGGGCAACGGCGTCGTCACGCAGTACGACCTGGAGGGGAAGAAGACGGTCGCGACCGTCTCCACCGGAGCCCCCTGCACCGTCAAGGAGCTCCAGGTCGTCGGCCGCTGGATCTACTGGAACTGCGGCCCCTCGGGCGCGGCGGGCGTGTACGACCGTACGGCGAAGAAGAACATCAAGGTGCCCTCGGGCCCCGCGCTCGTCGGTGACGGCTATCTCGTCCAGCACGACCGGAGCGCCGGCAAGCTGATGCTGACGGACTATCACTCCGGTACGGCCGCCATCGCGCGCGCGATCGCCGACCTGCCGGCCGGGAACACCGCCGACCAGCGGCGGCTGACCTGGTCGGTGGACAAGCTCGGCGGGGGCGTCGCCTACGTCGGCGCCGACCACACGATCCGGATCGTGCCGAGCGGAGTGCCCACCCAGTCGCTCGGGAAGATCGAGTCGGACCTGGACGACAACCTCTTCGACGCCGCCGGCCGCAACAGCGGCAACATGGAGTGGAACAGCACCTTCCAGCTGAACAAGCCGGCCGACTGGACCTTCACCGTCAAGGACGCCCAGGGCCGCACCGACCGCACCCTCAAGGGCAGCGGGGCGGCGGTCACCGTCGCCTGGGACGGGAAGACCGCGTCGGGTGCCTACGCGTACAACGGTCCGAAGACCTGGACCCTGACCGCCACCGCCGCCGACGGCGGGGGCACGTACACGACGAGCGGCAAGCTCGCGCTCAGCGGCGGCCGCCAGGGCCACCACGACCAGGGCGGCTACGCCTACGGGGAGCTGGTCACCCTCAACTCCTCGGGCAGCCTGGCCCTCCAGTACACCAACGGCGGAGGAAAGTTCGACTGGAAGCAGAACGGGTCCGGCTGGCCCGCCGGGACCGTCGCCGTTCCCTTCGGCGACATGGGCAAGGACCGCTGCGCCGAGATGCTGGTCCGCATGCCGAACGGCGAGCTGCGCCGCTACGCGGGCAAGTGCGGCGAGGGTTCGTACGCCCCGGCGAGCAGCCACACCTCCCTCGGCACCGGCTGGAACGCGTACAACGTCCTGACCGCCCCCGGCGACCTGACCGGCGACGGCCGCACCGACCTGCTGGCCCGCAAGGCCTCGACCGGTGACGTCTACCTCTTCGCCAACGACGGGGCGAGCAGGCTGAAGCCGGGCGTGAAGATCCGCAGCTGGGCGACGTACAAGAAGATCGTCGGAGCCGGCGACCTCAATGGCGACGGCTTCGGTGACGTCCTGGTGCAGGACAAGGCCGGGACGCTGTGGCGCTACGACGGCACCGGCGCCGGCCAGGTCAAGGAGCGGGTGAAGGTCTTCTCCAACTGGGGGACCTCCTACAACGTGGTCGTCGGCGTCGGGGACATCACCGGCGACGGGAGGAACGACCTGGTCTCCCGGGACACCGCGGGCAACCTCTACCGCAACAACGGCGACGGCAAGGGGTCGTTCGGGGCCCGTACGAAGATCGCCACCAGCTGGCAGGCCTACAAGGGGATCTTCTGATGCGGCGCCTGATCAGAACGGCGGCCACGGCCGGCATCCTGGCACTGGGCGCCGGGCTCGTCCCGGCCCTCGCCGCGCCGGCCGTCGCGGACACTCCCGGACAGCTCGACATCACGCCCAACTGGCGCGCGGTGCCCCGCGAGGACTCGCTGGGCTCCTTCGGCGCGACCGGGTTCGTGCACTCGCCCGAGGACGCCGACCCGAGCTTCGGGCAGGAGTTCCAGTGGACCCGGTTCGACACCGGCCAGACCACGACCCTGCTCGGCTACGGCAACAACGAGGACGCCGCTTTCGCCGAGTTCGGCGCCGAGTCGGACTACGTGGCCCACCACTACCCGGGCTCGATCGACATCCAGAACATGGCGGACGGCTCCACGCACCGGTTCACCGTGCCCTACGGTTCCGGAGACCTCTTCCAGGGCCTGCTCGGCTCCACCGTCGTGGTCGAGGACTACACGGACAGCGACCTGCAGACGGTGGACAGCTGGTATCTGTTGCCCGCCGACAACCCGGTGATCGACGCCAAGGTCCCGGTCACGGGCTGGCCCGAGGGCACCGACCTCAAGCAGGTCCGGCTGGTCGCGGGCGACGCCCGGGAGGCCGTCGTACGGTTCGCCACCTCGGCCGCCGACGCGGAGAGCGGCCGCTACGACCGGCTCGGTCTGATCGACCTGAGGACCGGCGCGCTGCGCACCCTCGACGCGAACACGGGCTGGAGTCCGTATGTCGCGCTCGCCGGGGACGACCTGCTGTGGATCGACCCCGACCGGGTCGCCCATGTCCGGTCCCGCACCGACCTGGCCGCACCCGAGCGGACCTTCCCGGTCCCCACCGACCTGGATCTCTCCAAGATCGGCCTGCTCGACGGCTGGCTGCTGGCCTTCACCCGGACCGACGGCACGGACGCGGCACTCAAGCGGAACCTGGTGGCGCTCTCCTTCGACGGGCAGCGGCGCCGGACCCTGCTGGAGAAGGCCGACAAGGAGGCCGTGCAGATCGGGGGCGGCGGGGTCGCGGTGATCGGCGGGACCTCGTCGGCCGACTGGTACGTGCAGAAGGCCACGGTCGGCGCGGACGGCGTGCCGGCGCTGGAGAAGGTGCGGCGCCTGGACCCGGTCGCGGCCGGGGTCGACGCGATCGCGCTGAGCGCGGGCACCCTGTCCACCGTGGAGAAGGAGGGCCCGCAGGGCGCCGGCTTCTACCACCGCACCCTGAGCCCCGCCCAGGCGCCCACCTCCGCGTCCGACCCGGTCTATGTCGGACGGGAGAGCGGACGGTCGTACGACTACACGGTCTGCGGGCAGACGGCCTGCACCCAGCTCCTCAACAGCGGTGACGGGCGCACGGTCTACCAGGTCCGCAACTACCAGAACAACCCGCAGGTCGAGATCGTCGGCCGCCGCGGACCCGACCGGGCGGACCGTGCGCTGACCGGGAACTTCGACGGCCGGCTCACCGAGGCCACCGGCCGGTACGCCGTCTACCAGAGCGGCCGGCCCACGGTCCCGGGGTACCCGGTGCCGGACGGGGTGACGATCGTCGTCGACCTCGACACCGGGTCGGTCGTCGACCAGCGGCCGGAGACCGGCGCGACCGTGTGGGGCGGCACGCTCTACGCGGCCACCACCACGGCCGGCACGGTCGCCCGCAAGGACCTCGCCACCGGCAAGGACACCGGAAACCTCGACACGGGCGCGCCCTGCGTACCGGTCGAGCTGCAGAGCGCCGGGCCCTGGCTGTACTGGACCTGCGAGCAGTTCCAGCAGCACGGCGTGGTCAACGTGAAGACCGGCGAGAAGATCGCGCTGCCCGCCGGCCGGGGCGGTCTGCTCGGCGACGGCTACTTCGTCAACCAGCGCTACACCGGCTCCAACCTGCGGTTGACCGAGTTCCAGAGCGGCGGCACCGCCGTCACCCGGGATTTCGGCATCCCGATGTCGACCGACGGCAGCGAGACCCGCCGCCGCACCTGGGCCGTGGACCGCTTCGGCGGCGGCATCGCCTATCTGGACAAGCAGAACCTCGTCCACGTCGTGCCGAGCGGCGTGCCCGCCTCGCCGCTGACCGCCACCCAGGCCGTCACGCCGGCCGGCTTCAAGGCGGCGGACACCTGGAAGGCGTCCTGGCAGCTGTCCAAGCCCGCCGCCTCGTGGAAGCTGACGCTGAAGGCGGCGGACGGCACGGTGGTGCGCACTCTCGGCGGAGGCGAGTCCCGCAGCTCCGTCACGGCCGTGTGGGACGGCCGTACGACGACCGGTGGTTGGGCTCCCAACGGCCCGTACACCTGGACGCTCACCGCTCAGCCCGCCGACGGCCAGGGCGCTCCCCTGACCGCGACCGGCAGGGCGGCACTGTCGGGCGGTGCGGCCGTGCGCCACGACCACGTGGGCTCGGACGGAACCGGTGACCTGCTCACCCTCGACTCCTCAGGTGCGCTGGCCTTCCAACCGGGCACGGGCAAGGGCACGTTCTCCGGAAAGGTCACCGGCACCGGCTGGCCCACCACCGCGCGCCTCGTCTCGTACGGCGACCTGAGCGGGGACCGCTGCGACGACGTCCTGGTGCGGCTGAGCAGCGGGGCGCTGCGCGCCTACAAGCCGGGCTGCGGTGCCGCGCTGAAGCCGTCGACGCCGTACACCTCGCTGGGCACGTCCGGCTGGAACCAGTACGACGTGCTGACCGCGCCCGGCGACGTGACCAAGGACGGGCGCCCGGACCTGATCGCGCGGAACGCCTCGACCGGGGCCGTGTACCTCTACAAGGGCACCAGCTCGGGCACGTTGTCGGCGCGGGTGCAGCTCTACGCCAACTGGAAGACGTACAAGAAGGTCGTCGGGGCCGGCGATCTGAACGGCGACGGCATCGGTGACCTGCTCGCGCAGGACACGGCGAACAACCTGTACCGGTACTACGGCACCGGCAACGGCACGTTCGGTGCCCGGGCGAAGGTCTTCTCGAACTGGGGCGGTTCCTACAACGTGGTCGTCGGCGTCGGCGACATCACCGGCGACGGCAAGGCCGACCTGGTCTCCCGGGACACCGGCGGGGCCCTGTACCGCAACGACGGCAACGGCAAGGGGTCGTTCGGGGCGCGTACGAAGATCGCCACCGGCTGGCAGGGTTACAAGGGCCTTTTCTAGAGGGGTACTTCCGCGAAGAGGGGCACTTCTCGGCCAAGTTGTGACGTGTGTCACGCCCCCGGTGTGGGAATCGCTGGGGGCATGACAGATGACGACATAGCGAGTGGGCTGTCCGACGAAGAACGGCTTGCCCAGCTCGGCTACACGCAGGTCCTCGCCCGCCGCATGTCGGCGTTCTCCAACTACGCGGTCTCCTTCACGATCATCTCGGTCCTGTCGGGGTGTCTGACCCTCTACCTCTTCGGCATGAACACGGGCGGTCCGGCCGTGATCACCTGGGGCTGGGTCGCCGTAGGCCTGATGACGCTGTTCGTGGGCCTGTCGATGGCCGAGATCTGCTCGGCGTACCCGACCTCCGCGGGCCTGTACTTCTGGGCCCACCGCCTGGCGCCGCCCCGGACCGCGGCCGCCTGGGCGTGGTTCACGGGCTGGTTCAACGTGCTGGGCCAGGTGGCGGTGACGGCGGGCATCGACTTCGGCGCAGCGTCCTTCCTCGGGGCCTATCTGAACCTCCAGTTCGACTTCGAGGTGACCCCGGGCCGGACGATCCTGCTGTTCGCGGGCATCCTCGTGCTGCACGGTCTCCTCAACACCTTCGGGGTGCGCATCGTCGCGCTGCTGAACAGCGTGAGCGTGTGGTGGCACGTGATCGGCGTGGCGGTGATCGTCGGCGCCCTGACCTTCGCCCCCGACAAGCACCAGTCGGCGTCCTTCGTCTTCGGCGAGTTCGTGAACAACACCGGCTGGGGCAGCGGGGTCTACGTCGTCCTGATCGGCCTCCTGATGGCCCAGTACACCTTCACCGGCTACGACGCCTCGGCCCACATGACCGAGGAGACGCACGACGCGTCCACGGCGGGCCCGAAGGGCATCGTCCAGTCGATCTGGACGTCGTGGATAGCGGGCTTCGTGCTGCTCCTGGGCTTCACCTTCGCGATCCAGTCCTACGACGGCGCCCTCAACTCCCCGACCGGCGCGCCGCCGGCGCAGATCCTCCTCGACGCGCTCGGCGCCACCGCCGGCAAGCTCCTCCTCCTGGTCGTGATCGGCGCCCAGCTCTTCTGCGGCATGGCCTCGGTGACCGCCAACAGCCGCATGATCTACGCCTTCTCACGCGACGGCGCGCTGCCGTTCTCGCACGTCTGGCACACGGTCAGCCCCCGCACCCGGACCCCGGTCGCGGCGGTGTGGCTGGCGGCGGGCGCGGCGCTGGTCCTGGGCCTGCCGTACCTGATCAACGTGACCGCCTACGCGGCGGTGACCTCCATCGCCGTCATCGGCCTCTACATCGCCTACGTCATCCCGACCCTGCTGCGGCTGCGCAAGGGCGACGCCTTCGACCGGGGGCCCTGGCACCTGGGCCGCTGGTCCCGCGCGATCGGCGTGGTCTCGGTGGCGTGGGTCGCCGTCATCACGGTCCTGTTCATGCTCCCGCAGGTCTCCCCGGTCACCTGGGAGACCTTCAACTACGCCCCGGTCGCCGTCCTGGTCGTCCTCGGCTTCGCCTGGACCTGGTGGGCCGCCTCGGCCCGGCACTGGTTCCTGAACCCCGAGCACGAGCGCACCAAGGCCCGCGAGGCGGCCCGCGCGAACGCGCCCGAACCGGTCGATCCCTGATCTTCCCGCCCGTTCCGTCCGTCCGACGCGGCCGTGTCCCGGATACCCGATCGGAGACACGGCCACGTCCGGCTATGCTCGGGGAGGCAACATCGCCTGGGCCCTTAGCTCAATTGGCAGAGCAGTGGACTTTTAATCCATTGGTTGTGGGTTCGAGTCCCACAGGGCCTACCGGTGGTGGGCGGGGGTTCCCCCTCTGGCCTGCTGTGCAGCGCCTGTGCCGGCTTCGGCCGGCCCAGGCGCTGCTTGCTGTGCGGGGTCAGACCCGGGTCAGGCGGACCGCCACCGTCTCGGCGACCGTGACCGGGCGGTCGTAGTCCGGGTCCGTCGCCGTCGCGCGGCCCTCGACCTCGACGTCCCCCTTCTGGAAGGGGACCGAGCCGGTGGGCACGGCCGTGCCGGTCCAGGCGACCGGGGCGCCCGGGGTGCAGGACACCGTCGTGGAGAAGGAACCGCGGATCAGGTCCCGCCTCTTCACCTGCGTGACATCGCCCGCCACGGTCACCCGCACCGGCTTGTCGCAGCTCACCGTGCCGTGGAAGGTGGCCTTGCCGTTGAGGGCGCTCGCGGTGCCGTCCAGGGCGATGTCGAGACCGAGGCCGAGTTCGGCCGGCGGGGCCGGGTTGTCGACGTGGACCTCGCCGCGCGCGGCCGTGGTGCCGCTCTCGCAGTGCTGCTCGAAGGCGGCGTCGAGCTTCTTCACATAGCCCTGCGGGCCGAACTCCACCGCGGAGACGGTGAAGGTGCCGGTGAGCTGGTTGCAGCCGCGGCCGTTGCCGCTGAGCGACAGCCCCGGTTCGGTGCCCTCGTTGAACGGGTAGCGGGTGGCTCCGGTGTACGTCCCGGCCGTCAGCGCCTCGCCGGACGGCGCCGCGAGGTTCAGGGTCCACCAGTCGCCGTTCGCCCCGTCGACGGATAGGGTGACCACCCCGTTGCCGGTGCTGCCGGAGACGTTCAGGCGGTCCTGGGACGCCGTGTACGAGTAGGACTGGCCGCCGCTGATCCAGTCGCCCTCGTCGCCGCTGAAGCTGAAGGAGCCCTCGGTGACCGGCTGGGCGTGTGCCTCGGTGCCGGAGAGCAGTCCTGTGGTGCCGGTGGCCATGGCCAGGGCCAGCGCGAGGGTGGCGGTGGCTCGGGTCAGAACGCGTCCGGGCAGGCTGAGTTGCATGGATGTTCCCCCTGGTGAGATGAGACGGGCCTCGTGGGCGAGGCGAGTCTGCCAACGCGGGGGATGTGCGACAACTGTGTTTCAGGTGTGATGAGTTGAGGTTTCGGCCAACGCCTGGACCGACCGCCTTCGGGGTGGGCCCGCAGGGGATTCCAGGGGGAGTTGCAGAGGGTGTGTCAGGCCAGATGGTGGTTGGGGGCCGTCGCCCGCTCCTCGTACTCGCCGAGCACCACGACGTCCACTCCCGCCGCCGTCAGCGTCCCCGTGCCGTCGGCCCCCGCGACGAACGTGTCCGGCTCCCGCCACGCGGTCACCACCCGCTCCACGCCCGCGTCCAGGATCAACCGGGCGCACGGGGCGGGGCGGGAGGCGCGGTGGGTGCAGGGTTCCAGGCTGGTGTAGACGGTGGCGGTGGCGAGGCGCGGGTCGTCCGGGGCGATCTTCGCGAGGGCCGCCTCCTCCGCGTGGACGACCGGGTCGCCGCCCTCCCGGGAGTGGCCGCGGGCCAGCTCCGTGCCGTCGGCGGCCACCACCACCGCGCCCACGCTGAACGCCGTCCGGGAGGGCGGGCACTCGGCCGCCAACTCGCAGGCCAGCGCGAGCCAGTGGTGGTCCGCCGAGGTGGCGGTCAGGCCCGTGCCGGGGGCCGTGGGTTCGTAGCGCATCAGGACCACGTCCTCGATACGGCGGGTCTCCAGGAGGCGCAGACGGCCGCTCTGGTAGGCACCCGGGCCGAAGAGCCGCGGGGCGTCCGGGTCGCCGACGAACAGCGGGGCGAGCACCAGCTGCACCTCGTCCGCCAGACCCTGCTGGAGGAGCTGGGTGTGGATCCGGCCGCCGCCCTCGACCATGAGCCGTTCGACGCCGTACACCGAACGCAGGTGCTCCAGCAGCCGGCGCCAGTCCAGCGCGGGGCCGAGGGGGACCACGTCGGCGGCCAGACCCGACTCACGGGCCCGCTCCGCGCCCTTGTCCGTCGTGTAGACGACCTTCTCGCCGCCGGTGTGCCAGAAGTTCGCGTCCGGGTCCAGCTCGCCCGAGCCGCTGACCGTGACCTTCAGGGGGTACGGCGGCTTCCCGGCGGCGACCCGGGCCGCGCGGCGCGCCTCGGAGTTCACCAGCAGGCGGGGGTTGTCGGCGCGGATCGTGCCCGCGCCGATCAGGATCGCGTCCACGGACGCCCGGACCTCGTCGACGCGGTCGAAGTCGGCCGGGCCGGACAGGAGGAGCCGGTCGGGGCCGGTGTCGTCGAGGTAGCCGTCGAGGGAGACCGCGGCGGAGAGGAGGACGTAGGGGTGGGGCATCGGGCGGTCCCTCTCGAAGACGGGTGCGGGGGCTTCAGGAACGGCGGGCTTGGTTCAAGTTTGAAGCAAACCTACACTGGGGGCATGACGACCCGCTGGCTCAGCCCCGACGAGCAGCGAGCCTGGCGTGCGTACATCGCCGCCTCGCTCCTCCTGGAGGACACCATCGACCGGCAGCTCCAGCAGGAAGCCGGCATGCCCCACCTGTACTACTCCATCCTCGCCAACCTCTCCGAGACCCCGGAGCGGCGGCTGCGGATGACCGAGCTCGCCGAGGGGCTGAAGATCACCCGGCCCCGGCTGACGTACGCCGTCGCCCGGCTGGAGAAGGACGGGCTGGTGCGGCGCGAGAGCTGCCAGTGGGACAAGCGCGGCAGCGTCGCGGTCCTCACGGACGAGGGGGTGGCCGTGCTGGAGCGGGCGGCGCCGGGGCATGTGGAGACGGTCCGCGCCGCGCTCTTCGACCGGCTCACCCCGGAGCAGGTGGGCCAGCTGGAGGAGATCTTCACCAGCGTCACCGCGGGGCTCCAGGGGGAGGGCGGGCCTGCCGAGGAGGTCCCGTGGCGCCGGCGGTCGTCCCCGTCCTGCTCGTGAGGGACTCCCGTGTGGCGAGCCGTGTGACGAGTGGTGTGACGAGGGCCATAAAAGCGTTGATTCAAATTTAAAGCATGAGGTAGGGTCTCGATCAGTAGAACTGCTTCAAATCTGAAGCAGGTGTGCCTACGGACCGGAGTACCCGCATGTCCGACCTGCCCGCCGCCACCCAGCGCTCCCGCGTCCGCGTCCCGCTGCGCTTCGGGGACGGCTACCGCACCGACGCCGAGCTCGTCACCTTCCACGGCCTGACCGACGGGCAGGAGCACCTCGCCGTCGTCCTCGGCGACCCCGCCCCCGGCTCCGTCCCGCTGGTGCGGCTGCACTCCGAGTGCCTCACCGGCGACGTCTTCGGCTCCGCGCGCTGCGACTGCGGCCCCCAGTTGCGCGAGGCGGTCGAGCGCATAGCCGAGCGCGGCGGCGTCCTGCTCTACCTCCGCCAGGAGGGCCGCGGCATCGGCCTCTACAACAAGCTCGACGCGTACGCCCTCCAGGACCAGGGCCTCGACACCTACGCCGCGAACACCGCGCTGGGCCTGCCCGAGGACGCCCGCGACTACACGGCGGCCGCGCAGATGCTGACCGCCCTGGGGCTCGACGAGATCGACCTGCTCTCCAACAACCCCGACAAGGCGGGTCAGTTGAGGGATCTGGGCATCCAGGTCCACGACCGTGTCCCCACCGGCGTGTTCACCACCGCGCACAACGTCCGCTACCTGCGCGCGAAGGTCCTGCAGACCCAGCACACGCTGCCGCTGGGCGAGTTGACCGAACTCGGTGTCGGCTGAACGTCACTTGGGCCTGTGCGCCAGATACGCCAGCACGGCCAGGACCCGCCGGTGCCCGCTGTCGCTCGGCGGCAGGCCCAGCTTGAGGAAGACGTTGCCGATGTGCTTGCTGACCGAGCGGTCGGTGACGACGAGGGTCTTGGCGATGGTCGTGTTGTCGTGGCCCTCCGCCATCAGCTTCAGCACCTCGCGCTCGCGCGGGGTGAGGGCGTCCAGCGGGCTGCCCCGGCGACGGGTCAGAAGCTCGGCGACGACCTCGGGGTCGAGCGCGGTGCCGCCGGCCGCCACCCGTTCCAGAGCGTCGAGGAACTCGTCGACCCGGCCCACCCGGTCCTTGAGCAGATAGCCGACCCCGCTGGTGCCCCCGCCCAGCAGCTCGGCGGCGTACGACTCCTCGACGTACTGCGAGAGCACCAGCACCGGGAGTCCGGGAATCCGCTCCCTTGCCTCCAGGGCGGCCCGCAGGCCCTCGTCGCGGAACCCGGGCGGCATCCGCACGTCGAGCACGGCCACGTCCGGCCGGTGTGCGAGCAGGGCCGGCAGGATCTCGGGGCCGGTGCCGACGACGGCCACGACCTCGTGCCCGCAGGACGTCAGCAGGAGGACGATCCCCTCTCTCAGCAGGGCGTTGTCCTCGGCGATCACCACACGCACGGCAGCTCCACATCGATCACGGTCGGGCCCCCGGCGGGGCTGGTCACGTCGAAGGTCCCGTCGAGCGCGGCGACCCTGCGCCGCATCCCGAGCAGCCCCGTGCCCGCGGACTCGTCGGCGCCGCCCCGGCCCTCGTCCCGCACCCGCACGGTCAGCCCGCGCCGGGTCCGGGCCAGCCGGACCCCGGCCAGGTCCGTCCCGCTGTACTTGGCCGCATTGGTGAGCGACTCGGCGACCACGAAATAGGCCGCCGCCTCCACCGCCGCGGGCGCCCGGGTGCCCGCGGCCAGGCCGCCGTCGTCCACCGTCACCGTCAGCCCGCTGCTCGCCGCGAGCGCCCGTACCGCGCCGACCAGGCCCCGGTCGGTGAGGATCGGCGGGTGGATGCCGCGCACCACGTGCCGCAGCTCGGTCAGCGCCTGCTCGGCCTGGTCCTGGGCGTCGTCCAGCAGCCCGCGGGCGGCGTCGGGGTCATGGTCGTAGGCCCGTTTGGCGAGTCCGATCCGCATCGACAGGGCCACCAGGTTGGCCTGCGCGCCGTCGTGCAGATCCCTTTCGATGCGGCGCAGTTCGGCCTCGTGCGCGGCGATGGCGTCGGCCCGGGTCTCCGTCAGCTCCTCCACCCGCCGGGCCAGCCCGGCCTCGGGGGAGGGCATGAGGAGCGCGGTCGACCAGCGGGCCTCGGTGTCCGCGAGCCGCACGATCAGCGGCAGGACGACCGGGTCGCGGCGCAGCACCCCGGCCCACGCGCCGTCGACCACCAGGGCCAGGGGCCACAGGGGGAGGGCGAGGGCGAGCAGGGCGCCGTAGAGGTAGTAGGCGAGCATCCAGCGGAAGTCCCTGAGGGAGCCGGGGTCCCGCACCGAGACGCGCAGCCGCTCGCGGAGCGTGCCGGTCATCGGCGGGTACGCCTCGGGGATCTCCCGGCCCGTCCACCGGGTGGTCAGGTTCCGCTTGGCGCCGGCGATCCGCCGTACCAGCAGCACGACCTCGGGCAGCAGCCAGCAGCCCACCACGGCGAGCGTGCCGACGGCGGCGATCAGCAGCACGGTGACGAAGAGGTACATGCCGAAGCACATCGCCGCGGCCAGGGTCAGATGCCCCGTCGCCCTCGCCGCACGCCGCACCGACTCGCCCATGCGGCTCACGCTAGACGAACGGGCCCCGGGCGCACGGTGTAGCCCGCTACACCTTCGGGGGGCGACCGGGCCCTCAGAACAACCCTGGCGCGAACCACCTCGCGGATGACGTATGCTGGTCACACAACGACGCGGGGTGGAGCAGCTCGGTAGCTCGCTGGGCTCATAACCCAGAGGTCGCAGGTTCAAATCCTGTCCCCGCTACTCAAGGCTCAGGGGCCGGATTCCAGTTCACTGGAATCCGGCCCCTGAGTGTTTTCCCCGGTCGGAAGCCGCCCCGCGGCCTTCGTGACGCGGGGTGAGCGAGTGACCGCCCTCCGCATAACAACTGACGCACCGTCAACACCGGTGGATCGTCCGAGGCGGAGTCAACTCGCCCGTTTTTCACCGTTCATGGGCCGTAAGTCCCACGGGATTTCGTTAATGATCAAGCGGAACAGCTTGGAATCGGGCCCCCGGGTCTATTAACGTTCGATAACGCAGCGCGGTCGTCCCAGCCGTCACAAGAGACGGCTCCGTGCTCACGCGCCGAATTCCGCAAGGGAACCGGGGAACCACCACTTGGGGTGAATCGCTCGTAGTCCGCCGTGGCAGCACGGCGGGTATACGCGCGTAGGAGACCTTCCTGCTCCGAACCCGTCAGCTAACCCGGTAGGCGAGAAGGAAGGAAAGGAGCGCGCCCACGTGGCGTCCAACCCGCCTGCCCCCGAGGCGCCGTACGCACCCAGCGACACCCTTGTGTACGGCGGTTACCGCGCCGACGACGAGGCCCCGCTCGGCGAGTGGAACCCGACCGCGGACTCCCTCGCCCCCGTACGAGGCCGGCACCGCGTCGCCAAGCAGCGTGGCGGAGGATTCGCCCGTAGCTCCACCGTTCTGGGCGTCGGTGTCATAGCCGCCGTCAGCGCGGGCGGGATGGCCAGCGCCAACACCGGCAAGCCGCCGGTCTCGATCTCCATGCCCGACCTGGGCTCCGTGAGCTCGCTCATCTCGGACGACTCCGGCCCCGCCGCGGACGACACGAGCGCCTTCAGCAGCGTCGGCGCCACCACCGCCGACACCGCCACGGGCACCTCGGACGCCGGCGAGGCGCTGCGCTCGCGCATCCTGGCCCAGGCCGAGCTGCAGCAGGACCAGCTCGACACCAAGGCCGCCCAGGCCGTCGCGGCCGCCGCCGAGAAGGAGGCCGACGCGGCCGCCGCCAAGGCGGAGAAGGAAGCCCAGGAGAAGGCCGCCGCCGCGAAGAAGAAGGCGGAGGAGGCGGCCGCGAAGAAGGCCGAGGCCGAGCGCCTCGCCGAGCTCGCCAAGCAGTACACGCTGCCGACCTCGTCGTACACCATCACCGGCACCTTCGGTCAGGCCGGTTCCCTGTGGTCCTCCGGCTACCACACGGGCCTCGACTTCGCCGCCCCCACGGGCACGCTCATCAAGGCGATCCACAGCGGCACCATCACCGAGGCCGGCTGGGCCGGTTCCTACGGCTACCGCACGATCCTCACCCTCGACGACGGCACCGAGCTGTGGTTCTGCCACCAGTCCTCGATCAGCGTCAGCGTCGGCCAGAAGGTCGGTACCGGTGACGTCATCGGCCGCGTGGGCGCCACCGGCAACGTGACCGGCGCGCACCTGCACCTGGAGGTCCACCCGGGCGGCTCGGCCGACGGGATCGACCCGATGGCGTGGCTGCGCGGCAAGGGCCTCACCCCCTGAGGCTTCTGCCGGTGTTGCGGAGCGGGTGCCTCCGCTTGTTTACGAGGACTTTGCGGCCACAGCGGAAGACCGGTGTCCGACGCTTGCGTTGACGTACGACATGACTTCTCTTCGCAAGCTCGGCTCCTCCGACCTCGAGGTCTTCCCGCTCTCCCTCGGTGGCAACGTCTTCGGCTGGACCGCCGACGAGGCCACCTCCTTCGCCGTCCTCGACGCCTACACCGCGGCGGGCGGCAACTTCGTCGACACGGCCGACACGTACTCGTCGTGGGTCGAAGGCAACTCCGGCGGCGAGTCCGAGACGGTCATCGGCAACTGGCTGGCGGCCCGCGGCAACCGCGACGACGTCGTCATCGCCACGAAGGTCAGCCAGCACCCCGACTATCCGGGCCTGACCGCCGGCAACATCAAGGCCGCCGCCGACGCCTCGCTGCAGCGCCTGCGCACCGACCGCATCGACCTCTACTACACCCACTTCGACAAGCCCGAGGTGCCGGTCGAGGAGATCATCGGCGCGCTGGACGAGCTGGTGAAGGCGGGCAAGGTGCGGGCGATCGGCGCCTCCAACATCTCCGCCGCGCGGCTCTCGGAGTCCCTCGCCTTCTCCGACCGCGAGGGCCTGGCGCGCTACGTCGCCCTCCAGCCCCACTACAACCTGGTCTCCCGCGACACCTACGAAGGCGAGCTGGAGTCGGTGGCCGCCGGCGCGGGCCTGGCCGCCGTCCCGTACTACGCCCTCGCCTCCGGGTTCCTCACCGGCAAGTACCGCCCGGGCGCGACGGTCGCCAGTGCGCGGGCCGCGGGCGCCGGAAAGCACCTGGAGACCGAACGCGGCCGGAAGGTCCTCGCGGCCCTGGACGACATCGCCGAGGCCCACACGGTCCCGGTCGCCACGGTCGCCCTCGCCTGGCTCGCGGCCCAGCCGACGGTCGCGGCCCCGATCGCCTCCGCCCGCACGGTGGAACAGCTGCCGGCGCTGCTGGGGGTCGGGGAGCTGACACTGACGGAGGAGGAAGTGGCTCGCCTGACGGAGGCGTCGGCCTGACTCTCCGGCCCGTGGGCCGTCCGGCGGTGCGGAGCTCCGCCTGGATCTACGTCCGGTACGGGTTGTAGGCGGGGTACGGCGCCATCGGGTGGACCGGGTGGACCACCGGGTGGGCGGGGTGCGTCGGCTGGGACTGGTGCGCCGGGTGGGCCGGGTGCGGGGGGTGCGGGGGGTGCGGGGGGTATCCGTACACCCCGTACACCGGCCAGGGCGGTGCGGCCACAGGTACCGGGGGTGCCGTCATCCGTGCCGCGTGGTCCAGCGCCGGCCGGGCCACCTCCCGTCGCCGCCACAGCTCGTGCAGCAACTCCCGCTCCCGTACGACGAAGTCCGCGTTCGCCCGACCGAGCCGCCCGCGGCGCCGCAGGAACGCCAAGGACGTCGCGTACGCCTCGTACTGCGAGACCGCCCGCGCCGCGGCCCGTCCGCCGAACTGCCGCCGCGCGTAGTCCCGCGCCATCCGCCGCGCCCGCATCGAGCCCAGCGCATACGGCTCGACCGGCGTCAGCCACCCGGCGACGGTGTACGCGGGCAGCTCCTCGCGCACGGTTTTCAGCTCCCGCTGCCGCGTCCAGACGACCAGCCAGGTCAGCAGCGCGAACGCCGGCACCATGAACATCGCGTACACCGCGAAGAACCCGTACTCCCCGAAGGTCGACGAGCCGTTCCACATCGCGTGCATGCCCATCGCGAGCAGCAGCCCGGACAGCGGGAGCAGAACCCGCCGTATGTGCTGGCGTTCCGCCGACAGCGCGGAGATGCCGAAGCCGATGCCGGTGAGGACGGTGAACAGGGGGTGCGCGAACGGTGACATCACCACGCGCACGAAGAAGGTCGCGGCGGTGACGGAGGCGATGCCGCGGTCGCCGTTGAGCTGGTCGGTGCCGAAGGCGGTGCCGAGGTACAGGATGTTCTCGGTGAAGGCGAAACCGGTGGCGGTGACCCCCGCTATCACCACGCCGTCGACGATCCCGGTGAAGTCCCGTCTGCGGAACAGGAAGACGAGCAGTACGGCGGCGGCCTTGGCCGATTCCTCGACGATCGGCGCTATCACGGTCGCGCCCAGGGTGTCCGCGCCGGAGGGGTCGGCGGTCGCCGTCGCGATCCACTTCGTCGCGAAGCTGTTGGCGATGATCGCTATCAGGGCGGCCGCGCAGGCGCCCCAGGCGAAGGCGAACAGCAGATTGCGCCAGGGGCCCGGTTCGACCCGGTCGAGCCAGCGGAACGCGGCTATGAGCAGCGGTACGGGCAGGACGGCGAGCCCCAGCCCGACCAGGAACCCCTCGGTGCCGGTCTGTTGGCGGACCAGGGCGAGGATGACGAGCCCGGACAGCGTCAGGAGCGTGATCAGCGCGCCGTAGCGCACCCACTTCCGCTGCCACCAGTGCGCATGCCGCAGCTCACCGCCCCCGGTGGGGTCACCGGAGTACGTCGGATACGGAGGACAGGTGGCCACAGCATCGACCTTAACGAGACAGAGGCGCCGCCCGCAGGTGGAGCGAGTGCTCAGGCGCCGGTGGGGGACTGGTCGGATCGGTCGGATCGGACGCCGTGCTGTACGCGGCGGAACAGCAGGTCGTTCACGACATGTCCCTTCTCCAGTCCCTGACCCTCGAAACGGGTCAGCGGCCGGAAGTCGGGACGCGCCGCGAAACCGCCGCCCGTCTGGGTGTTCTCGAAGTCCGGGTGCGCGGTGAGCACGTCGAGCATCTGTTCCGCGTACGGCTCCCAGTCGGTCGCGCAGTGCACCAGCGCGCCGGGCCTCAGGCGGGTCGCGGCCAGGTCCAGGAACTCCGGCTGGATCAGCCGCCGCTTGTGATGACGCTTCTTGGGCCAGGGGTCGGGGAAGTACACGCGCAGTCCGTCGAGCGAGTCCCGGGTGAGCATCTCGCGCAGCAGGATGATGGCGTCGCCGTTGGCGACCCGGACGTTGGTGAGCTTCTGCTGCTCGGCGAGATTGAGCAGGTTGCCCTGCCCGGGGGTGTGCACGTCGACGGCGAGGATGTTGGTGCCGGGGTCCGCGGCGGCCATCTGCGCGGTGGCCTCACCCATCCCGAACCCGATCTCCAGCACGACGCGGTTGTCGTTCCCGAACAGCTCACCGAGGTCGATCGTGCGCTGCCCGTCGATGTCGAGGCCCCACGCGGGCCACAGACGCTGCAACGCGTCCGCCTGCCCCGCCGTCACCCGGCTGCGCCGGGGCTGGAAACTCCGGATCCGCCGCTCGAAGTGCGAGCCCGCCGGATCGGCGCTGGGCCCGTCGGGAAACCGCGGCTCCCCTTTGGCCCGGGTGTGCCGGACCGGGACACCGGGCACATGCCGAGCGCCCTCACCGGGGGCGGCGGGCCGGTCGGACCGGTCGGGCCGGGAGCGGGGGGTTTCGGGAGCGTTGAGGAAGTCAGACACAGTGGGAACGATTTTACGGTGACTTCGGCGCTGTGGGTGGGGTGGCTGCCGGGGGGCCATGCCCGGGCGGCTCGGTCCGTCGTGTGCGGGGCGGATGCGGCTGGGGCGCCCCCTGTCCGGGGCCGTCGCGTTCGGGCTCCTTGCCGGATCGTCGCGATCCTGGCGCAGGTGGGGCGGCCGGGGGTTTGTTTCGGCGTCCGCGTCGGGGCGTCCGCGTCTGGGGCACGATCGCCCTGGCCGGCGGCTTCGGTGCTCTGCGTGCGCCGCGGGCGCGTCTGCTGGGTGCAGGCAGGGGTGCGGGCGTGCAGGCGTCCGCCGCGTCCATCGTTTCCCCGCGCCCTGGCTCCGCCGTTTCCGTTGCGTCCCTGCGTCCCTGCGTCCGCCGCGTCCGCCGCGTCCGGGGGTGCCGGACCGGGGCGGCTCGCCCGAGGGGGCGCGTCCGGTGGCGTTGTCCGGCGCGGCACTCTGGGGCAGTCGCGTCCGTCGCGCCAGGGGGTGCCGGGTCGTGTCGCCCGAGGGGGGCGTGCAGTGGCGTTGTCCGGCGCGGGGCTCTGGGGCAGTCGCGCCCGTCGCGTCCGGGCGCCCGCCGCATCCGGGCGCCCGCCGCGTCCGGGCGTCCACCGCGTCAGGGGGTGCCGGATCCGGGTCGGCTCGCCCGAGGGGCGTGTGCGGGGGCTTCCTGGCGCCCGCCGCGCCCTGGCGGCCGCGTCCTGGTCATCGGCGGGGTGTGGTGTCGGTAGGGGTCATGCCGAGCGGAGGGCCTCCAGGGCCCGTCGGGCCACCTCTCGTCCGATCGGCAGGGAAGCTGTCGCCGCGGGGGAGGGCGCGTTCAGTACGTGCACCGCCCGGGGACCTTCGCGGATCAGGAAGTCGTCCACCAGCGTGCCGTCCCGGAGTACGGCCTGCGCGCGCACCCCGGCGGCCGAAGGCACCAGGTCGTCCGGGGTGACGGCGGGCAGCAGTCTCCGTACCGCCGTCGTGAACGCTCTTCGGGACACCGACCGCCGCAGCTCGCCCGTGCCGTACCGCCAGTGCCGGCGGGCTATCTGCCAGGACCCCGGCCAGGCCAGCGTGGTCCCCAGCTCCCGAGGCCGTACGGTTCTCCAGTCGTACCCCTCCCGGGCCAGCGCCGGCACCGCGTTGGGCCCGATGTGCACCCCGCCGTCGATCCCGCGCGTGAGATGCACCCCGAGGAACGGGAACGCCGGATCCGGCACCGGATACACCAGCCCCCGCACCAGCTCGGGCCGCGCCAGCGTGTAGTACTCCCCGCGGAACGGCACGATCCGCATCTCCGGGTCGTCACCGGTCATCCTGGCGATCTCGTCGCAGTGCAGCCCGGCGCAGTTCACCAGCACCCGCGCCCGTACGACGTCCCCGGCGACGGTCTGCACGGCGACCCCGAGCTCCGGGCGGCGGTCGATCCGGCGTACCTCCGCGCCGTAGCGGATCTCCGCACCCGACGCCTCGGCCAGCTGCCGCGCGACCCCCACGAAGTCGCACACGCCGGTCGTCCCGACGTGTATGGCGGCGAGCCCCTCCACCTCGGGCTCGTAGTCCGCGATCTGGGCGGCGCCCAGTTCCCGCACCGGAATGCCGTTCTCCCGGCCGCGCTGGACCAGGCCGTGCAGCCGCGGCAGCTCACTGCGCTCGGTCGCGACGATCAGCTTGCCGGTGACGGCGTGAGCGATGCCGTACTCCGCGCAGAACTTGACCATCTCGGCGGCGCCCCGCACCGCGTACCGCGCCTTCAGCGATCCCGGCTTGTAATAGATGCCGCTGTGGATCACCCCGCTGTTGCGCCCGGTCTGATGCCGGGCGGGCCCGGCCTCCTTCTCCAGCACGACGACCCGAGTGCCGGGCGCGCCGCGCGTGATCGCGTACGCCGTGGACAACCCGACAATGCCCCCACCGACCACGAGCACGTCACAGTCGTAAGCGATCCCGGACAGCACCTGCACCACCTCCCACCCCCGATAGTGCACTGCACCACTGACAGTCACTTCAAACGCAGGGAGCGGTGCCGCCGTCCGGGTCTCAAGCCGGAGCCATCAGCAGCGGCCGGGCCCGCTCCCTGAGCTCCACCACCCGGGGCTCGTCCCCGTAGGGCTCCAGCCGGTGCAGAAGGTCCTTCACGTACTCGGTGGTACGGGCCGAGGAGATGCGCCCCGCGACCTCCACCGCCCGCACGCCCTGCTCGCACGCCGCGTCGAGATTGCCCGATTCGAGCTCGGCGACCGCGGAGACGACGAGCCGCAGCCCGTGCGAACGTACGAACTCCTCCGTCGGCTTCGACAGGGCCTGCTCCGTGAAGCGGCGGACCTGGCGCGGCGCCTTCAGGTCGCGGTAGCACTCGGCCGCGTCGGCGGCGAAGCGGTCGTACGAGTAGAAGCCGAGCCAGGACGGGTCGTTGTCCCCGTCCCGGGACCGCTCCAGCCACCCCTCGGCCGCCTTGAGCGCCGCTCCGGCCGCGACGGCGTCACCCGCACGCGCGTGTGCCCGCGCCTCGACGAGCCGGAAGAAGCTCATGGTGCGGGCGGTCGCCAGCCCCCGGTTGCGCTCCAGCGCGGCCTGCGCGAGGTCGACGCCCTCGTCGCCGAAGCCACGGTAGGTCGCCTGCAACGACATGGACGCCAGCACATAACCCCCGAGGGGGACGTCAGCCGCCGCGCGGGCCAGCCGCAGCGCCTGGATGTAGTACCGCTGCGCCGCCTCCTGCTGGCCCGTGTCGAAGGCCATCCAGCCAGCGAGCCGGGTGAGTTCGGCGGAGGCGCCGAACAGTGCCCGGCCCACCTCGTCGGAGTACGCGCCGAGCAGCAGCGGTGCGGCCTCCACCCTTAAGCACTCCGGCACCATGGACGAACGCCAGTCGCCGCCTCCGTACTTGGAGTCCCAGCGCCTGGCGTCCTCGGCGGCCTCCCGCAGCTTCTGCACATCGCTGTGGCCGACTTTGAGCGGTGCGCCGGAACCGTCGGAGTGGTTCACCTCGCGCGCGACCGAGCTGTCGGCCGGGGTTATCAGCCACCGTGAGGCGGGCGTTGCGTATGCGCTCACTGCGAACGAACCGGCGAGGGACTGCCAGATGCCCCCCGCGCCGGACCGGCGGCCGGCGAGGTCCAGGCGGTAGAGCTCCGTGGCCGACCTGACGGCCTGCCCGACGTCCCTGGGGAAGGCGAGGCCCACCTCCGGCGCGGGATCCGCGTCCGCCAGGCCGATCTCGTGGAGCGGCACCGGGCGGCCGAGCTTCTGGCCGATCGCGGCCGCGATGAGGTGTGGGGCCGCACCCTGCGGCACCATCCCCTTCGACACCCAGCGCGCCACCGACGTCTTGTCGTAGCGAAGAGTCAACCCGCGTTGAGCGCCAAGATCGTTGACGCGACGCGCGAGTCCTGCGTTGCTGATTCCCGCGAGGGCGAGAACGGCGCCGAGTTTTTCGTTCGGCCCGCGTTGCTCCCTGGACATGCGCCACCCCTCGACACAGACGGCTGCCGCGCTGGCATAACCACGCGGCATTCGTAAACCCAGCGTAGTTCGCCGCATCCCAAGCGTTAAGGGGCATTGTTCCGGATGGCGGGATTGTGGTCCGTACTGAAGTGCGGGTCCGATACGCGCAGTTGCGTCGTGCTCCTGTTGTGTGGCCGTGCGCCCGTGTGTGCGCTCTTCTCCGGCCACCGGGGGAGCGCTTCCATGGATGATGCGTGGGTCGGCCCGCTGTACTGGATCCAGTGGGCTGGGGGACACCGCCGCCTACATCCCCGCGGGCGGCGGACGGGCCCGGGGGGCGAAGTGGCGTCTCCCGGGCTGCGCGCCTGTCGTGCGGCGCGCGGACTGTGCACGGAGCGTGCGCGAGCCTGTCCCCATGACGCCGATTTGGCCGAAAACCGACCCTCTCCCTCGCGGGTGATCAGCCCTCCTACCATGGCAGTTGAGGGCGCGTTAGGCGTTTTTGGGGAGCGTACCGGGGGCGCATTCGCGTCGCACACTCCTTGCCCCGCGCGGGTGTTCACAGGCGTACGCGGGAGTTCCCGGGGGCGCGTTCCCCTCATCTCGACAGGCTCCACCGGCCCTCCGGCATGCTTCCTTCATGGCAGCATGGTGACCGGTTCGAACGGTGCACTGGTTGTCCACAGCCTGTGGAGGCGTCGATGCGGTGGTTGGTGGGATGGAGCAGCACCGCCGCGGGCGTGTCCCAGATCGGGGCGGCGGGGGCGACCGGAAGCGACGGCGAGACCGTGCACCCGGTGGGTTCCCACCTCCTGTGGGGCGACCCGGATCCGCTGTGGGCGGTCGGCGACTGGCGGCCCGACGAGGTGCGCGTGATCACGGTCGACGCGCAGACCCGGATCGCGGTCCTCGGCACCTGCGGAGCCTCCGACGAACAGCTGCGGATCGGACTGCTCGCCGCGCGCGGAGGGGCACTTCGGCATCTGACGGCCTGGTCGGGGGCGTACACGGCGGTGGTCCAGGTGGGCCGCCGGATCACCGTGGGCGGCGATCTGGCGGGCGCCCGGCCGGTGTTCCACACGCCCTGGGCCGGCGGCACGGCCTACGCGACCGCGGCCCTGCCCCTCGCCGACCTCATCGAGGCCAACCTCGACTTCGGGCACCTTGCCGCGCTGCTCGCCGCTCCCGACGTACCGGCCGCGCTCCACGACTCCACGCCCTACGAGGGCGTACGGCGCATTCCGCCGGGGCACGCGCTGATCCTGCGCAACGGCGCCCGCGAGATCGCCGGTTACGAACCCGTCGCCTCCCTCGCGGTCGCCGCGCCCTCCGCCGACCCGGACAGCGCGGTCGACGCGGTACGGGACGCGCTGGTGGAGGCCGTACGCGCGCGTCTGTCCGCGCCGCGCCATGTGCCCGACATCGATCCCGGCCCGGTGCCCGGCATGGGACCCGCCGAACGGCGTGCCGCACGCGGGATGCCGGTGCCCGGGATCGGCGCCGACCTGTCCGGGGGGCCCGCGTCGGGCACGCTCGCCCTCCTGGCCGCCGGGCTGCCCGGGATGCCGGGCACGGTTCTCGGACATGGCACCGGGGCCGGTGAGCGGCTCCTCGCGGTCACCTTCAACGACCTCGCCGTGGGCGGCCGGGAGGCCGAACTGGAGCGGGCGGGGACGCTCGCGGCCAATCCCCGGCTGCACCACGTGGTCGTGACCGGCGGCGAGGAAACGCTGCCGTACGCCGAGCTGGACGGGCCCCTGACCGACGAACCCGGGCCCTGCCTGGTGACGGCGGCACGCCATCGGGCGCGGCTCGCCGCGGGCAGCGCGGACCACTTCACGGGGTACGGGGCCCGGCAGGTGCTCGACGCGCATCCGGCGCGCCTCGCGGACCTCCTCATGGACCGCAAACGGCGCCATCTGGTCCGGCCGGTGGCCGCCCTGACCAAGGCGGACGGTTCGGTGCTCGTCCCCGCGCGCGTGTACGGCGCCGCGCGGAAACTGGCCCGTACGCCGTACCGGGTCGGTCTGGAGATGCTGGCCGACCGGCTCATGCACCAGCGTTTCGACGAGCCCGGGGGCGCGGTGGGGGCGTCTCTCGCCGCGCTCACCTGGGCCAGACCGGGGCCCGCGGCGCGCTGGCTGACCGGGGAGGCGCTGGCTGAAGTATCGGTTCGCCTCCAGGGGGCCACGCACCGTTCCGGGGTCGGTCCCGGTCAGCATCCCGGCGACTTCCGCGCGCGTGCGGCGCTCGCGCGTCACGCGTCGGATCTGCGCGTCCTGGAGCAGGCCGTGGAGATCCGCTCCCAGCGGCTGCACGCGCCGTTCCTCGACAACCAGGTGGTGCGTGCCTGCCGTGCCCTCCCCGAGGCGCTGCGGGTACGGCCGGGGGCCCGCGCGGAGATCCTCCGTACGGTTCTGGAGGGCGCCGGCGTCTCCGACCTCCCGCCGGGCTGGGGCGCCCCGTCGCACGCTTCCTCGGCCGCGGCGACCCGTACGGGGTTGCGGGTGGCGGCGGACTCCCTGATGTCCCTGTTCGGCACGCCGTTGCTCGCGCAGGCGGGGCTGGTGGAGGCACGGGTCGTCCGCAAGGCGCTCCGCGCGGCGGCGGAGGGCGAGCCGCTGCCGTTGGACGGGCTGGCGGACCTGGTCTCGCTGGAACTGTGGCTCGGGCGGTTGCTGGCGCGGCGGGGGACGTGCTGGACGGGAACACCGGCACGCGCGCGTGCGGTGCCGGCGGGGATTCGGCCGCAGCGGGGGGCGTTGGGAGCGGGGGCCTCCGGCGGTTGAGGGGGTTCGGGTTCGGGTGCCGGTTCGGTGGGGGCGGGCGTTTTTGCGCAGTTCCCCGCGCCCCTGGAGGGATGGGTGGGTGGTGAGGTCGGGGCCGGGGTGGCGGGTATCCGTCCTCGGTCCGGCGCTTCTGCTGCTTCAGCTGTTCCCTGCAACGGACGCCGGCCACTGCGGGCGGACACCCCCCACCCCGCCCCCTGCGCGCCGCACCCGGCCAACGGTTCGTCGTAGCGCGCCTGACTCACCCCCCTAGGGGCGCGGGGAACTGCGCGATCAGCCACGACGGACGCGCACCCGCACCACGACCGAACCTGGCACGGTCCGTAGCAGCGCCGGTGACCGTAGCTCCCTAGGGGCGCGGGGAACTGCGCGACCAGCCACGACGGACGCGCACCCGCAACACGACCGAACCCGGCACGGTCCGTGCTCCTCAGGGGCGCGGGGAACTGCGCGATCAGCTCCCACCGGGCCGCAGCCGCAACTCGACCGAACCCGGAAGGTGGTGACAATGAAGCGGTGCGGTACAGGATTCTGGGTGTTACCCAGGCAACGGACGACGGCGGCGCCGTCATACCCCTCGGCGGGCCCCGCCTCCGGACCCTGCTCGCCGCCCTCGCCCTGCGCCCCGGCCGTACCGCGAGCCCCGAGGCGCTGATCGACGAGGTCTGGGGGGAGGAACCCCCGCAGGACGCCCCGGCCGCTCTCCAGGCTCTCGTCGGCCGTCTCCGTCGTACCGTCGGCAAGGACGCGATCGTGTCCGGTCCGGGCGGCTACCGGCTGGCCGCGGCCGAGGACGATGTGGATCTGTATGTCTTCGAGCAGTCGGTACGGCGGGGAACAGCGGCTCTGGCCCACGGTGACGCGACGACGGCCGCCAGAGAACTCTCCGCGGGACTCGCCCTGTGGCGCGGTGACGCCCTCGCCGACCTCCCCGACCGCACCGCCGCGACCCGTCCCGAGGCACTGCGCGTGGAGGCCACCCGGGCCCGGATCGAGGCGGATCTGCTGCTCGGCCGGGCCCAGGACGTCGTACCGGAACTGAAGGAGCTGACGGCGGCGCATCCGTACGACGAGCCGCTGCAGGCGCTGCTCATCCGCGCCCTGCGGGACAGCGGCCGGGGCGCCGATGCCCTCGCCGCCTACGACACCGCCCGCCGCGCGCTCGCCGACGGCCTCGGCACCGATCCGGGCCCGGAGCTGCGGGACCTGCACGGCGAGCTGCTGACCGTTCCCCTCGGTCGCCCCCGTGCCGAGCGCACCGGCAACATCCGTCCGCGCCTTACCTCTTTCGTGGGCCGGGAACCCGAACTCGACGCCATCCGTTCCGAATTGCACAGGGCCCGCCTCGTCACCCTCACCGGACCGGGCGGATCCGGAAAGACCCGTCTCGCCGAGGAAGCCGCCGCCGGGCTCCCGCAGGCGTGGCTCGTCGAGCTGGCCCCGCTCGACCGGCCGGAGGCGGTGCCCGACGCGGTGGTCAGCGCGCTCGGTCTGCGCGAGACCGTGCTCAAGACCACCGAGCTGACGGCCACGCAGGACGACCCGCTCGCCCTGCTCGTCGAGTACTGCGCATCGCGCAGCCAGCTCCTGATCCTTGACAACTGCGAACATGTCATCGAGGCGGCGGCCCGGCTCGCGGAGACCCTCCTCACCCGCTGCCCGGGGCTCACCGTCCTCGCCACCAGCCGTGAACCCCTGGGGGTGCCGGGTGAGTCCGTCCGCCCGGTCGAGCCCCTTCTCCCCGACCAGGCCCACCGCCTCTTCGCCGAGCGCGCCGCCGGCATCCGCCCCGACGCGGACGCCGTACTCGCCGACAAGGAGGCCGTCGGCGAGATCTGCCGCCGTCTCGACGGGCTGCCGCTCGCCATCGAGCTCGCCGCGGCCCGTCTGCGCCTGCTCACCCCTCGGCAGATCGCCGACCGCCTCGACGACCGCTTCCGCCTCCTGACCTCCGGAAGCCGTACCGTCCTGCCCCGCCAGCAGACCCTGCGGGCCGTCGTCGACTGGTCCTGGGAGCTGCTCGACGAGCGGGAGCGGACCCTGCTGCGGGAGGTGTCGGTGTTCGCGGGCGGCTGGGAGCTGGAGGCGGCGGAGGCGGTGTGCACCGGGCCGGCCGCGGAATGTCTCGGCGCGCTCGTGGACAAGTCCCTGATCGTGGCCACCCCGTGGGAGCGGGACGGCTCCGACCGCATGCGCTACCGCATGCTGGAGACCATCCACGAATACGCCGTCGAGCGGGCCGCGGAATGTCCCGAGCTGTGCGCCGCCGCCGAGCTCCGGCACCGCGCGTGGGTGCGCGCGCTCGTCGAGGAGGCCGAACCACAGCTGCGTTCGGCCGGGCAGCTGCCGTGGATCTCCCGCCTGGAGACCGAGCTGGACAACATCCGCGCGGCCTTCGACCGCACACTCCTGGCGGCCGACGAGACGCAGGCCGCCGCCCTGGTCCTCGGCGTGGGCTGGTTCTGGTGGCTGCGCAACTACCGCCGCGAGGGCATGAGCTGGGTGGGCAGGGTTCTGCGACTCGGGGTGGCCCTGGACAGGGCGGCCATGACGGAGCGGTCGCGCACACCGTCCGACGAGGAGGAACTGGACCCGGTCGACGCCTTCCTCGCGGCCGCCCACACCGCGGCGGACCACCCGGCACACCGCCGGCGCATGAACCTGCGCATGCTCCATCTCTTCCTCATGGCCGAGACCGAGCCCATGGACGGCGACCCGGACCCCCGCCTGCGCCGCTATGTGGCCCTCGTCCGGAACCACTTCGAGCAGGGCGGTCCCGACGCCGCGCGTTTCCCCGGCATCGTCTGGCCCATGATCGGGCTCATGCTGAAGGACCCGGTGGACATCCGCCCCCTGATGGACACCTCCGTCGCCCACTGCCGGGCCCACGGCGACGAGTGGGCCGTGGCCGTCGCCCTGATGTTCCGCACCCACATGGTGGTCGACTCCCCGGGCGGCATGACCGGCGTCGACGAGGATCTGGAGGAACTCCGCGTCCTCAGCCGCCGTGCGGGCGACCGCTGGCTCCGCGCCCAGGTCAGCAGCGCGGCGGGCGAGGCGGCCATGGCCCGCGGCCGCCCCGCGCAGGCCAGGGAGGAGTACGAGGAGTCACTGCGCCTCGCCTACGAGGTGGGGGCGTACGCCGAGACGCCGTTCCTCATCGCCCGGCTCGCCGAGGTCGCCTACCGCACAGGTGACCGCGCGACCGCGCTGACCACCCTGGACGAGGCGAGCGCCGCCGGCGACCGGTACGGCGTCCCGGAGACCCGGGCGTTCGTCAGGCTGATGCGGGCCCACATCGCCCTGGAGGACAAGGACACCGCCCGCGCGCGCGAGTTGGTCGACGTCGTGCGCGAGCAGATCGGCCAGGCGCCTCCACCACCCCAGTTCACGGTGATGCTGAACTCGATCGCCGCGATGGTGACGGCCGCCGAGTCGGGCCCGGCGCACGGTTTGCCGCCGCTGGCGGACACCGTCCGGGAGGCGATCGAGAAGCGGTGTTCCGACATGGTCGTGGCCACGCTCGTGGAGTGCGCGGCCGCCCTGCTCTGCGACCTCGGCGACCTCCCGCGCGCGGTCCGGCTGCTCGCCGCCGCCGAGCGGTGGCGCGGCGGCGACCCGCGCTCTCACCCCGAGCGCGTGGAGGCGGAGCGCGCCGAGGCCGAGGCACGCACCGGCCTGGGCCCCGTGCGCTACGCGGCGGAACACACCCGGGGCACGGCCCTCACCCCGGCCGAGGCCCTCGCCGAACTCGACGAGGTGGCGCGAACCCGCGCGTCATGAACACCTGAACTTCGACTCCGCCCAGTCCGCGAGCATCAGATCGTCGAAGGGGCTGTGCGGCTCGACCACCAGCCGTACGGTCCTGTGGCCGGCGAGGTTCACATGGACGGGCACGGCCGGGTCGCCGCCCTCCACGAGCCCGGACCGCCACAGCCGGACCCCGTCGGCGTAGACGGAGAAGTAGACCTTGCCGAGGCCCAGCGTCATGTCGTCCACGCCGACCATCGCGTCGTAGGCGGAGCAGGTGCGGTTGAGGTCGATCGTGACGGAGGAGCGGCCGTGCACGGTCACGCCGTGCGCGTACTTCCGGTCGGCGACCGAGACGCCGTAGCGCTGCCACACCCAGCTGCTCTCGCCGATCCGCATCTCGGGCCCGCTGCCGTCGCCGGAGATGTCGTAGGCCAGCTCGCTCCACTGGTACACGGCCGGCGGGGGAGGGGGAGGAGGCGGCGGTGTCGGTTCGGGCGTGGGGGTGGGCGTGGGCTCGGGCTTCGGGGGTGGCGTCGGTTTCGGGGTGGGGGTCGGCGTAGGAGTCGGGGTGGGGGTGGGACGTGGGGTGGGCGTGGCGGTCGGTGTCGGGGATTTGGCGGCCGCGACGGGGATCCACGGAGGCGCGGGATCGGGCGTCTTCGGGGAGGGCGTCGGGTCGGCGGGGTCGGCCGGGTCGACCACGGGTGCGGACGCGGGGGGCTTGGCGTCCGGTTTTCTGGCCGGACTGTCGTCTCCGATCAGCGCGAGCGCCACCGCGGCGGCGGCCACGGCGACCACCCCGGCCGCGATGCCCGCCTTCACCGGTGCGCCGAGCCCCTCCGAGGCCGCGGCGCCGCCCGCCCCGCCCGAGGAGCTCCCGCTCGCCGCGGCGGCCGCGCCCGCGGCACCCGCCGCTCCCGCCCCGGCGCCGCCCGCGATGAGTCCGACGGCCTTGGCGTACCCCGCCGCCCCGAACCAGCCGATGACCGCGAGCGGTACGACGGCGGGGATACCGCCGGCGACTTCCTTGATCTGGCCCGCGGCCAGCCGGCACTTTGCGCACTCCTCCAGGTGCTTGCGCAGACCCCGTTCGGCACGGGTGCGCAGGCTGCCGCGGGCGTAGGCGCCGAGCCGGTCGGCGTAGCGGGCGCACTCCTCGTCGGTGGCCAGGGCCGTGCTGACGTGGGCCTGGAGGTAGGCCTGCTTGAGGCCCTCGCGGGCGCGGCTGGCCAGCACGCGGGTGCCGTTGGCGTCGAGCCCGAAGAGGGTGGCGACCTCGCTCGGTGACTCGTCCTCGACCTCGGTGTGCCACAGCACGGCCTGCCAGCGCTCCGGCAGCGACCGGAAGGCCTGCATGGCCATGGACTGCTCGGCGTCGTGCATCGCGCGCACGTCCGCGCCGACGTCCAGGCCCGCTCCGAAGGAGCCGAGGGAGGCAGTGTCCTCGGACACCTCGGAGGTGCGCGCGGCCTGGGCGGCGAACACCGCGAAGTCGTCGACGAGCTGCTCCCGCTTCGCCGACTGCGTCCAGCCGGCCGCGACGCGGCGGACGCTGGTGAGCAGATAGGCGCGTACGGCGTGTTCGGGGCCGTGGCCGCCGCGTACGGCCTGGAGCATGCGGGCGAAGACCTCTGCGGTGAGGTCGTCGGCGGTGTGAGCGTCGCGGCAGCAGGTGCGGGCGTAGCGGCGGACCGCGCCCGCGTGGCGGCGGTAGAGCGCCTCGTAGGCCGTGTCGTCGCCGGAGCGCATGCGCTCGATCAGGTCGGCGTCGGGCGGGGGCATCTCCCTGAGCGGCGGCAGGACGCCGCCGTCCTCGCGCCGGTCGCGCTGTGCCGGGACGCTGCCCTCGACGGGTTCGCCGCCCTGAGCCGGGATGCCGCCCTGGGGGATGCCCGCGCGGCCCCCCTGACCCGGCACCTGCGGAGTTCCCCCGGCTTCCCCGTCGCCCTCACCGAGGGGTTCGTCCCGCCCGTCAACGCTCATCGCGGAATGCCCCCGCCGCCGGCCCAACCAGTCCCGAACACCGGGTCAGAGTGCCATATTGGCTTTTGGTCAGTGCCCTGCGGTACGACGCTTCCACTCGTCCGTGGGGACTTCCCGCACGGCAGTACTGAGCATCACCCACATGGGGAAGACCCAACTGTCACGGCCGGTGCAGGAGTTGGTCGACACATCCGAAAAACGCCGGAATGTTCCGGGGTGCGACCGGAAGCCGGCCGCACCCCGTTGTCACCCTTTCGAGTCACACCGGCCGGGACCGCAGCCCCTCCAGCAGGATGTCCAGCAGCCGCGCCGAGGCCGCCGCCTGCTGCGCCGCGTCCGGCAGCGAGGGCGCCGCGGTCGCGATCACCAGCAGGACGTCCGACACCGACACGTCGGTCCGCAGCTCACCGGCCGCCCGCGCCCGGTCCACGAGCCGGCCCACGACCTCCAGCAGCGCCGCGGCCCCGGCGTCGTCGGCGGAGACCATCGGGTCCTCCTCCGGCACCAGCCGCAGCTCTCCGGAGCCCGGGGTCGTCCGCTGCTGCGGCACCCGCGCCCCGTCGTAACCGTCGGACACCTCGTCGGCGACCCCGACCCGCAGCACCTGCGGCGGCAGCAGCCGCCCGGCACCGGACGCGACCGACGTGCGCAGGAAGCGCGACAGCGCCGACCACGGCTCGTCCTCCTGACCGAGCGCCGCTCGCGCCTGGTCGGTCAGCCGGGAGGTCTCCTCCTCGGCTATCCGCCGGACCAGGACGTCCTTGCTCGGGAAGCGCCGGTACACCGTGCCGACACCGACCCGGGCGCGTCGCGCCACGTCCTCCATCGGCGCGCCGTAACCCAGCTCGCCGAAGACCTCGCGCGCCGCGCGCAGTACGTGTTCCAGGTTGCGCTGTGCGTCCACGCGCAGCGGGGCCGAACGCGATGCGTCCCGTCCATTGCCCGCCGCGCTCATCGTCGAACCCATCGCGCCGCCCATCGCCCCGCCACCGGGTGCGATGGCGGACGCGGTAGACCAATGAGAGTCCTGAATGTGCATAAATGATCCCCCGGTAATGACGTCTCCCCCCGGAGACTCTCCCCGCCATCGATAGCCGGAGCGTGCGGAACGAGCCCGTTTCGCGAGTCCGCCCGTCGCGGACCCGGAGCGCATCCCCCTACACCCCGTCGACACACGAACATAGTTGAGTGGGGGTCAATTCAGAAGGGGCAGGTTCCGCACGGAGCGCCCCCCGATCGGAGTACGGGCGGCAAACGCCCCGATTGCACCCCCTGCGCCCGCCCGGCGCACACCTGTTGACCTGCGAAGCTTCCGCGCCCTCCGGCGATTCGCCCGCCCCGGCGCGCCGACGACTTCCGGTCACACAATTTGTCGAGGCTGTGGACAAACTCAAGCGACGGGTGCGTCATGGGATGGTGAAGGAACGTGCGCGCATTCTGGTTGTCGGCGGTGGCTACGTAGGGATGTACACGGCTCTGCGTCTGCAGCGGAAGCTGAAACGGGAACTCGACGGGGGTGGGGTCGAGATCACGATCGTCACACCCGACCCCTACATGACCTATCAGCCGTTCCTGCCGGAGGCGGCCGCCGGATCCATCTCCCCGCGCCATGTCGTCGTACCGCTGCGCCGCGTCCTCGACCGCTGCCGCATCATCGTCGGCGAGGTCACCGCGATCGACCACGCCCGGCGCACGGCCTCCGTCACCACCCTTGCCACCGAGGAGGAGCACACCGGCGGCGAACAGTTGTCGTACGACGAACTCGTCCTCGCCCCGGGTTCGATCGCGCGCACGCTGCCGATCCCCGGGCTCGCCGACCACGGCATCGGGTTCAAGACGGTCGAGGAGGCCATCGGCCTGCGCAACCACGTCATCGAACAGATGGACATCGCCTCCTCCACCCGCGACCCCGCGATCCGCGACGCGGCCCTCACCTTCGTCTTCGTCGGCGGCGGCTACGCGGGCGTGGAGGCGCTCGGCGAGCTGGAGGACATGGCCCGCTACACCGCGCGGTACTACCACAACGTCCTCCCCGAGGACATGAAGTGGATCCTCGTCGAGGCCTCCGACCGCATCCTTCCCGAGGTCGGCGAGGAGATGGGCCGCTACACGGTGAGCGAGCTGCGCCGCCGCAACATCGACGTACGGCTCAACACCCGCCTGGAGTCCTGTGTGGACCGCGTCGCCGTCCTCAGTGACGGCAACCGCTTTCCCACGCGTACGGTCGTGTGGACCGCCGGCGTGAAACCCAGCCCGCTCCTCGCCGCCACCGACCTCCCGCTCAATGAGCGAGGTCGGCTGAAATGCACCCCCCGTCTCACCGTCGAGGGCACCACGCACGCGTGGGCGGCCGGGGACGCGGCAGCCGTTCCCGACGTCACCGCCGAGGAGCCCGGCAGGGAGACGGCCCCCAACGCCCAGCACGCCGTCCGCCAGGCCAGGGTCCTCGGCGACAACATCGCGCACGCGCTGCGCGGCGAGCCCCTGGAGACGTACTCCCACAAGTACGTCGGCTCGGTCGCCTCACTGGGCTTGCACAAGGGTGTCGCGTACGTCTACGGACGCAAACTGAAGGGCTACCCTGCCTGGTTCATGCACCGCGTCTACCACCTCAGCAGGGTCCCCACCTTCAACCGCAAGGCCCGTGTCCTGGCCGAATGGATCCTGTCGGGGCTCTTCAAGAGGGAGATCGTCTCCCTCGGCTCACTCGAACATCCCCGAGCGGAGTTCGAACTCGCGGCCGGTGGAAAGCATCCTCACGACCCGACGAACGACCCGAAGGGGTCGTCCTGACCGGACCGAGGAACTCCACGGACCGCCCCGGCGTCTGACGAATGTCGACCCGGTCGGTCACCCTGCCAGACTGGTGCCCGACTTCGGACGGGCAGCCGCCCGCCCCTCGAACCAAGAGGTTTTCCCACCGTGCTGCACCCCCGGGCTGCCGTCCCCAGCCCCCCGGCCGGGCCCGGAGCCGGCCCGAAGACGCCGAAGACGACGACACGAGGCAAGGATTCGTGAACTTCACGCGCTGGAGCGCCCGCCTCCCCGGAACGCAGCGCCGCGCGGCAGCGCGGACCGACGACCTGGTCACCGAGGACCGCCTGAGCGAGGGAGCCGTCCCCGCGGCCCGCGCCGAACAACTGACCGTGCCGGCCCCCGCCGTCGACGAACTTCCCGTCCGCGAAGTCCTCGACCGTGTCCCCGCCCTCGTCGCCCTCGTCCACGGCCCCGACCACCGCCTCGCCTACGTCAACGACGCCTATGTGGTCGCCTTCGGCCTGCGCCCCACGGGCGAACCGGCCCGCCAGGCCCTCCCGGAGCTGGAGGAGATCGGCCTGCTCCCGCTCCTCGACCAGGTCCTGCGCAGCGGCAAGCCGCGCACGGTCAAGTCCCGCAAGGCCCCCGACGGCCGTTCCTACACCTTCACCTGCACCCCGGTGACCCAAGGAGACGGGGGCGGCGGGGGTGTTCTCGTCTTCGCGACCGACGTCACCGACCACGCCGAGGCCGCCGAGCGCCTCAGAGCCAGCGAGCGCCGCCAGCGCGAGACCGCCGTCACCCTCCAGCGCAGCCTGCTCCCCCAAGAACTCGAAGAACCCGACGACCTGCGCATCGCCGCCACCTACCACCCGGGCGGCACGGAGGCCGCGGTCGGCGGCGACTGGTACGACGTCATCACGCTCGGCGGCGGCCGCACGGCCCTGGTCATCGGCGACGTCATGGGCCGCGGGGTCCGCGCGGCGGCGGTCATGGGCCAACTCCGCACAGCGGTCAGGGCGTACGCCCGCCTGGACCTCCCGCCGCACGAGATCCTCCAGCTCCTCGACGGCCTCGCCATGGAGATCGACGCCAACCAGATCGCCACCTGCGTGTACGCCATCCACGACCCGAACGAGGGCAAGCTGGTCTACGCCTCGGCCGGCCACCTGCCCATCCTGGTCCGCGACGAGAGCGGCGTCGTCCTGCGCGCCGACGAACCCACCGGCCCGCCCCTGGGCACCGGCGGCTGGATGCACGCCTCGGGCTCCATCCCGCTCGGCCCCGGTTCCACAGCCGTCCTCTACACCGACGGCCTGGTCGAGCGCCGCAACGAGGACCTGGACGAGGGCATCGCGGCTCTCGAACGCGCCCTGGCCGGCGCCACCGGCACTCCCCAGGTGATCTGCGACCGTCTGGTCCGCTCGGCCGGCGTCACCGCGGAACACGACGACGACGTGGCCGTCATGGTCCTCCAGCACCCGGCCCACACCGGCCCCGACAGCGATCTCTTCCGCAACGCAGCGCTGGAACTGCTGGGCGGCGTCGAGGCGGCTCCACGCGCGCGTGCGTTCGCCTCCGGCGTGCTGACGAGCTGGCGGTTCCCGGTCGAACTGCACGACCTCGGCGTGCTGGCGGTGAGCGAACTCGTCGCCAATTCCCTTCAGCACGGGATGCCCCCCATGCGGCTGCGGCTCCGTCGCACCGACCGGCGGCTGATCGTCGAGGTGACGGACGGGGACGACCACCTGCCCCGGCGCCGCAGAGCCGAACCCGGTGACGAGTCCGGCCGCGGGATCGCCATCGTGGCGACCATCGCGTCGAACTGGGGGTCGCGGCGGACGCCGGGGGGCGGGAAGGCGGTCTGGTGCGAGTTCGTGCTGCCGAAGGGGTAGCGCCGTAGCGGTGCCTGGTCGGTGCCGGGTGCCGGTCCGTTGCGCCTGGTCGCGCAGTTCCCCGCGCCCCCGCTGGGTTGCGGCTAGGCCGCCACGGACTCCGCCGTGGCTCCACCCTGGGCCACGACTCGGCTCTTCCTCAGCGCCGGCTGGTTCTGCACCGGGGTCAGCTGCCTGCCCAGGCGCACGGCCAGGTAGGTGATGCCCAGCGAGAACAGCAGGAACGTCACGATGTACGGGGCGTGCAGCGAGGCCCCCATCGGGCCGCCCACCGCCGGGCCGACCGCCAGGGCGAGCTGCTTCACCAGGGCGAAGGCGGAGTTGTACTGACCCGCCATCCCCTCCGGCGCCAGATCGGCCACCAGCGGTGCCACCGTCGGCGACAGCATCGCCTCGCCCAGCCCGAAGAGCGCGTACGTCGACACGAACGCGGCCGTGGCCATCTCCTGGCTGCCGTGGCCGAGCCCGGCGTAGCCCGCGGTGACCCAGGCCACGGCCCAGATGAGTCCGACCAGGGCGATCACCCGGGACCGCCGCCGGCGCTCGACGAACCTCAGCACGGCGAACTGCGCGACCACGATCATCGCGGTGTTGGCGGCCAGGGCCGTGCCCAGCGCGGAGGTGGAGATGCCGGCGGCCTCGACGCCGTACGCACTCAGTCCGGACTCGAACTGTCCGTAGCACGCGAAGAACAGCACGAAGCCCAGCACGCACAGCTGCACCATGGCGCGGTTGCCGAGCAACTGCTTCCAGCTGCCCTTGGCGGACCGCGTCGGGGCGCCCTCGATGCGCGGGGCGTGCGGCAGCCGCAGGGTCGCCATCACGACCACCAGCAGCAGGAACATCGCCGCCTCGATCGCGAACAGCAGAGTGAAGGACGCCGCGCTCGACGTGTCGACGAGATGGCCGCCGATGAGACCGCCGACACCGAGGCCGAGGTTCTGCAGGAAGAACTGCGTCGCGAAGGCCCGGGACCGCGTCTCCGACGTGGAACAGTCCACGATCATCGTGGCCAGCGCAGGCTGCATCACGGCCTGACCGGCACCGAGCGCGGCCGCCGACAGCAGCACGGTGGGCGCGCTGCCCGCCAGACCGAGGCTCAGCGATCCGAGCGCGGCCATGACCAGAGCGGTGAGCAGCACCGGCAGCGGACCACGCCGGACGATCGCCCGCCCGGCGAACGGCAGCACGACCAGCGCCGCCACGGCGAAGACAGCGAGGACCAGCCCCGCTGTCATGGCCCCAAGGCCCCGCACCTGCGCCACGTAGACGTACAGATAGGGGACGGTGAAACCGAGCCCGAACGCGCTGAGTGCGTTGCCCACGTGGATCCGACGCATCTCTGCGCCCCTCGCCCTGGTCACGTTCACCTCTCTCACTAGTTAGGAGTGAAGACTTCAAAGCTAAAGTTCGAAGCTAAAGAGTACATACCAAAGGACTTCAAGGCAAAGGAGGTGCGTGCCATACTGCGGCCATGGCCGAGACCCCCGGCGTCCCCGAGCCGACGCTCGAGGAACAGATCGCCGCCTACCAGCGCGAGTTCCAGGACCTCGACCCCCAGGTCGAGCAGATCGTCTCGGCGCTGTCCCGGCTGAACCGCCGTATGAACGTCGCCTACGGCCGCCAGACCGCCGACCTCGGGATCAGCAACGCCGAGTGGGAGGTCCTCAAGGCGCTCGTGCTCTCCGGCGCCCCCTACCGGATGGGTCCCAGTGACCTCGCCAAGCGCCTCGGCCTCACGCCGGCCGCGATGACCCACCGGATCGACCGCATGCTCGCCGAAGGACTGGTGACCCGGGAGCGGGACGAGTCCAACCGCGTCCGCGTGATCGTGGAGCTCACCGCCGAGGGCCGCGAGAAGTGGCTGGCGGCGATGCGCCTCGCCACGGTCTTCGAGGAGGACCTGCTCCAGGACCTGTCCGCGGAGGAGCGCAACACCCTCGGGGACGTCCTCACCCGGCTCCTGCGTAGGGTGGAGCACGCACAGCCGGACGCCGGCGGGCGACTGAGCGACCTCGACTGAAAAGATCTTGACAGCGGGTGCTTGACAGCCCCCTGCCGGATCCGTAAAGTTCTTCGGGTTGCCGCGGGGCCGTAACGGTTCTGCGGTGGCACCTCCGCCGCGAGAGCGGCCACTCAAACCATCAGAACGATCTCCCAGCCGGGATGAATTCGGCGTGCCCGAATTCAATTCGATTTGGGTGCGGCCCCTCGATTTGGGACCGCAGCGAGAGTCCGCTAAGGTTTGAGACGTCGGAACGGCCCAACGGCCGGGAAGACAAGCCCCGCTGACTGGGAATCAGGCCCGAAAGGATCTGATAGAGTCGGAAAC
>NZ_KQ948149.1:0-96201 GCF_001513955.1 Streptomyces pseudovenezuelae
AATCATTCAAAGGGTTGGACCCTGAACTTCGGTTCAGGGTCCAACCCTTTTTTGTTGGGCGTCACTTGAAGTTCACGTTGCGCAACCACCATCCCCAGCATGGGTACTGCTGCAATGCTCAGGGCCGCCGGCGTCGGAGTCGGTGACGAGGTCGTCGTACCGGCCTTCGGGAACGTCGAGGTCGCCGAAGCGGTGACACTCACGGGTGCGCTTCCGGTGTTCGCGGACATACATCCGGTCAGCTACTGCCTTGACGCGTCCGCTGTCGAAGCGGCCGTAACTCCGCGGACGGCGGCCGTCGTTGTCGTCCACCGATTCGGGCGGCCGGCCGACATGGCGCGGCTGCTCGCGGTCGGGGAGCGGCACGGGCTGCTGGTGCTCCAGGAGGGCGAGTCCGAGGCGCCGTACGACGAGACCGCTCAACGGCGGGAGCGGGCCTGCTATCTCGATGGGAAGCTGCGCGGGGTGCGCACGCCCGATGGAGGCGACGGGCACACCTACCAGCAGTACGTCGTGCGCGTGCCCGGCAACGGACGGCCGGACCGGGACGCGTTCGCGCGGGCCCTGCGGAGCAAGGGAGTTGAGTGCCGGGTGCCGGTGAAGACGCCTGTGCACCGGCTTCCCGAGTTCCGGCGTTGCGTGTCGCTGCCGGAGACCGAGCTGGCCGCCGACGAGACGCTTGCGCTGCCGGTCGATGCCTCGCTGACCAAGCGGGACATGCAGCGGGTGGTGGCCGCGTGCAACGCCCTCGGCGGACTGCTTCAGCCTGCTTTCTGAGCGAGTTGGGAGCACGGGTCTGCTCGGGGTATGATCTATTCCGTTGCCGCGAGGGAAACCTCGAAAGGCGACAGGCCCCCTTAGCTCAGTCGGCAGAGCGTCTCCATGGTAAGGAGAAGGTCAACGGTTCGATTCCGTTAGGGGGCTCCAGCCAAAAGGCCCCGCCCATTCGGGCGGGGCCTTTTTCGTGCTCTCTCTCAGTCCGTGTGCAGGCCCGGGACGCGCATCGCCAGGATGGCCATGTCGTCGGACGGGGCGTCGGAGGCGAAGCGTTCGACCGCGCGCATGATGCGGGCCGCGACCGCGCCGGCCGTCAGGCCCGTACAGGTGGTGAGGACGTCGGCGAGACCGTCGTCGCCCAGCATGCGGGTGCCTTCCCGGCGTTCGGTGACGCCGTCCGTGACGCAGAGCAGGACGTCGCCCGGGTCGAGGGTGACCGTCTGCTCGTAGAGCTCCAGGTCCTCCATCACGCCGAGGAGCGGCTGCGGTTCGGCGGCCGGTTCCACGGTGCCGTCCTGGCGCAGGCGGAGCGGGAGCGGGTGGCCGGCGCAGACGACCTTCAGACGGGCGCTGCCGTCCTCCTGCGGCCACAGCTCGCCGTAGAGCAGGGTCAGGAAGCGGCTGCGGGCGCCCTCGTCGAGGATCGCGGAGTTCAGGCGCTCCAGGACCGCCGGGCCGCTGAGGCCCTCCCTGGCCAGGAGGCGGAGGGCGTGACGGGCGAGGCCCGTCACCGCGGCGGCGTTCGGGCCCGTGCCGCAGACGTCGCCGATGGCGAAGCCGTACGCGCCGTCGCTGATGGGGAAGACGTCGTAGAAGTCGCCGCCGACCTCGTTCCCCTCGCCCGCCGCGCGGTAGATGACCTCGACCTCGACGCCGTCGATCTGGGGGAGCTCGGGTGGCAGGAGGCTGCGCTGGAGGGACTGGCTGATGGCCGTGCGCTCGGAGTAGAGGCGGGCGTTGTCGAGGGCGAGGGCGGCCCGGCGGGACAGGTCCTCGGCCAGTTCCAGGATCTCCTGGCGGAAGTGTTCGTCGGAGGGCTTGCCGAGGGTCAGCATGCCGATGACGCGGTTGCGGGCGACCAGGGGAAGGACGACGGTCTCGCCGCCCACCGCGGAGGCCGTGGCGAGCGTGGGGCCGATTCCGGAGGCGAGCTGGTGGGTCTGGCCGCCGGTGAGGCCGAGGCTGCGCATGGAGCTGCGCAGGGCCGCCTGGTGGGCCGCCTCGCCGGGGGCCGACCAGACGCGGGCACCGGGAGTGGGGACCGGGTCCGGGGGCTGGATCTTCGACAGCAACGACTTGATGCCGTCGATGAGTTCCTCGTCCTCGTGCAGGACGTACGACAGATAGGGATCCGAGGCCTGGTCGGCGATCGTGTACACGGCACACCAGGTGGCCAGGGTCGGGACGGTCATCTGGGCCATGAGGGCCAGCGTCTGGTCGCGGTCCAGGGTGCCGGCGAGGAGGTCCGAGGCCTCGACGAGGAAGCTCAGGGAGCCTCGGCGCAGGCGTTCGAGTTCACCCAGGCGGGCCGACTCGACGGCCAACGCGATGCGGTCGGCGGCGAACTGGAGTCGCAGGGCCTCTTCGTTCGAGTATCTGCCGGGTCCCTCCGCGGCCACGCCCAGGGAGCCGGTGAGGCGTCCCTCGACCTTCAGCGGGACGGTGACGACCGAGCGCATGCCGGTGCCGCTCAGCAGCGGTACGGCGCCCGGTACGGCCGACAGGTCGTCGTGGACGGCCGGCATGCGGGCGGAGCCGTAGCGGCCGGGGCCCCCTTCGACGGGCACGCGCGCGAAGCGCTGACGGGCGGAGGGCAGGCCGGTGGAGGCGCGGACCTCCAGCTCCGTCTCGTCATCGGTCGCGAGGAGCAGGAAGGCGGAGTCGCCGTCGAGCATGTCGCGCGCGCGTTCGACCGTGCGCTGGAGCAGGCCGTCGAGGTCGTCCGGGGCCGGGGAGCCGATGAACACCTCGAAGGGGTCGGTGCTCTGGCCGTCGACGGAGGTGTTCGTGTCGGAGGCGGGGCCGCGCAACGGCGTCTGGAGTACGGCCCGTTCGTGGTCGCGCACCAGGAGGCAGACGGTGGAGGGCTCGCCGCCGGTGTCGCGGACGCGCAGGTGGGAGGCGTAGACCGAGGTGACGCGGCCGTTGGCGGCCCTTATGCCGTAGCTGCCCTCCCAGCGCGAGAGCTGGAGTGCCTCGGCGATGCCGGTGCCGGTGCCCGGGGTGTGCGGCCAGGCCGCGAGGTCGGTCAGAGGCTTGCCGAGGACCTGTTCGGCGGCGTATCCGAAGAGTTCCTCGGCGTCCTCGTTCCACGAGGTGATGGCGCACGTACGGTCGATCTGGACGACGGCGACGCGGACGCGGCCGTCGGCGAGCGGGAGGAGGTCCGCGGGCAGTGACGGGCCCGCCGTGCGGGTGCCCACCGGGCGCTCGGGCAGGTCGAGTTGGAACCAGACCTGCTTCTGGGTGGGCGTGTAGTCGACGCCCCAGCGGCCGGCGAGCGCGGCGCAGAGCTGGAGGCCGCGGCCGCCCTCGCGGTCGAGGTTGCCCATGTTGACGGCTTGGCCCTGGAGCGGGATCTCCCGTTCGGGGTAGTGGTCGGCCACCTCGATGCGGACACCGTCGTCACTGCGCAGGCACAGAACGTCGGCCGAGGTGCCGGCGTGCACCACGGCGTTGGTGACGAGTTCGCTGGTGAGGACCACCGCGTCGTCGACGATGTCGGCGAAGCCCCAGCCCTGGAGGGTGTCGCGGACGAAGGACCGGGCTGTCGCGACCGATCGTCCGACGGGCTCGAAGCTGGCGGCCGCGCGCGCGGTGATCACAGAACTCCTCGACCGGTTGTCGACGTGCAGGGCTGCCTGGCCGACCGGCTCGTGCCGCTGCTGCGGCAGACCGCCCGTCGGCCGGGGATCCGGGTTCTGTCCCCCGGGGATCAGTCCGGTGGTCATGTGTGCGGCCGCCCTCCGATGCCCGCTCGTGCTCGTGCCACCGCCCAGGCCGGACGGACCGGCTCGGCTGGACAGCCGCATGCAAGGTTACTTACCTTCGACGGCCATGCGGATGCCGGTCTGCAGTGTTTCCGTCCGGAGGGTGTGCGGACGATGTGCGAAGCTGCCGAACTGTTATGGCCGGGTTCAACCAGGGTGAAACACTGGGCAAGCTCCTGAAGAAGGTTCGGGCAGGCCGAGTGGCTTGCTCGCAGGGCGGGCAGCAGCCCGTGGTGCGGCTTCGCACGCCTGGTTGAAATATCGCTGTAGTAAGCAGAAGCGTGCGGCAGCAAGCAGTGTGCCGCGCGGTACCACCCGAGCACAGCAGTAACGGTCGACCCCTGCGGGAGGGACACAGTGGAGTCTGGCGCAGCGACGCGGGGCACTAGGACGCGCGCGAAGGGCGGACAGTCCGCGAGCGGCCAGCGCAAACCGCGGGGCGGGACCACCGCGGTGGACACGGCTGCCCTGGACCGGCTGCTGTCCGCGCTGGTCTCGATGCGTGACGGGAACTTCCGCAAGCGGTTGACGGTGTCCGGCGACGGCGTGATGTCGGAGATCGCGGCCGTCTTCAACGAGGTGGCCGACCGCAATCTGCATCTGACGGGTGAGCTGTCACGCGTGCGGCGCATGGTGGGTCGTGAGGGCAAGCTCACGGAAAGGCTGGAAACAGGCGCCTGCGAGGGCTCCTGGGCGTCGGCCATCGATGCCTCCAACGCGCTCGTGGACGATCTCGTACGGCCCGTCTCCGAGGTCGGCCGGGTGCTGTCCGCGGTGGCGGAGGGTGATCTGTCACCCCGTATGGAGCTCAGGACGCAGGCGCCGGACGGGACGGGGCATCCGCTGCGCGGGGAGTTCCTGAAGGTCGGGCGGACTGTAAACAACCTTGTCGATCAGCTCTCGACGTTCACCGACGAGGTCACTCGGGTGGCCAGCGAGGTCGGTACCGAGGGCAAGCTGGGCGGCCAGGCACGCGTGCGTGGCATGTCGGGTTCCTGGAAGGACCTGACCGAGTCCGTCAACACGATGGCGTACCGGCTGACGGCCCAGGTGCGGGACATCGCGCTGGTGACCACGGCGGTCGCCAAGGGCGATCTGTCCCGGAAGGTCACGGTTCACGTGGCCGGCGAGATGCTGGAGCTGAAGAACACCGTCAACACGATGGTGGACCAGCTCTCCTCCTTCTCCTCCGAGGTGACCCGCGTCGCGCGCGAGGTGGGTGTCGAGGGCGAGCTCGGCGGCCAGGCGCAGGTGCCGGGTGTGGCCGGGGTGTGGAAGGACCTCACCGATTCGGTGAACCTCATGGCCGGCAACCTGACGGCCCAGGTGCGCGGGATCGCCCAGGTGACGACGGCGGTCGCGAGCGGTGACCTGTCGCAGAAGGTGACGGTGTCCGCACGCGGCGAGGTCGCGCAGCTCGCCGACACGATCAACCAGATGACCGAGACGCTGCGGATCTTCGCGGACGAGGTCACCCGCGTGGCCAACGAGGTCGGTGCCGAGGGGCAGCTCGGCGGGCAGGCGAACGTGCCGGGTGCGGCGGGGACGTGGAAGGACCTCACCGATTCGGTGAACACGGTCTTCCGGAACCTCACCACCCAGGTGCGGGACATCGCCGCCGTGACGACGGCGGTGGCCAACGGTGACCTGTCGCAGAAGGTCACCGTGGACGTGGCCGGCGAGATGCTGGAGCTGAAGAACACCGTCAACGGGATGGTGGACCAGCTGTCCGCGTTCGGTGCCGAGGTCACGCGCGTGGCGCGCGAGATCGGTGTCGAGGGTGAGCTGGGCGGCCAGGCGCAGGTGCCGGGCGCCGCCGGTACGTGGAAGGACCTGACCGACTCCGTCAACACCGCGTTCAGGAACCTCACCGGACAGGTGAGGAACATCGCCCAGGTGACGACGGCGGTGGCCAACGGTGACCTGTCGCAGAAGGTCACCGTGGACGTCTCCGGCGAGATGCTCCAGCTGAAGAACACCGTGAACACGATGGTGGACCAGCTCTCCGCCTTCGCCGACCAGGTGACGCGGATGGCCCGGGACGTGGGCACCGAGGGCCGGCTGGGCGGTCAGGCCGTCGTGCCGGGCGTGTCGGGTACGTGGAAGGAGCTCACCGACTCCGTCAACTTCATGGGTGGCAACCTCACCTCTCAGGTGCGGCAGATCGCCCAGGTGACGACGGCGGTGGCCCGGGGTGACCTGTCGCAGAAGATCGACGTGGACGCGCGCGGCGAGATCCTGGAGCTGAAGAACACCATCAACACGATGGTCGACCAGCTCTCCGCCTTCGCCGACCAAGTGACCCGGGTGGCCCGCGACGTGGGCACCGAGGGCCGCCTCGGCGGGCAGGCCCAGGTGCCCGGCGTCGCCGGTGTGTGGCGGGACCTGACCGACTCCGTGAACGGAATGGCAGGAAACCTTACTGCCCAGGTGCGCAACATCGCCCAGGTGGCCACCGCGGTGGCCCGGGGTGACCTGTCGCAGAAGATCGACGTGGACGCACGGGGCGAGATCCTTGAGCTGAAGAACACCCTCAACACGATGGTGGATCAGCTCTCCAGCTTCGCCGACCAGGTGACCCGGGTGGCGCGTGAGGTGGGCACCGAGGGCATCCTCGGCGGCCAGGCCGAGGTGCAGGGTGTCTCCGGCACCTGGAAGGACCTCACGCAGTCCGTGAACTTCATGGCGAACAACCTGACGATCCAGGTGCGCAACATCGCCGAGGTCACCACGGCGGTCGCCAAGGGCGATCTCTCGAAGAAGATCACCGTCGACGCGAAGGGCGAGATCCTTGAGCTCGTCACCACCGTCAACACGATGGTCGACCAGCTGTCGTCCTTCGCCGAGCAGGTGACCCGGGTGGCCCGTGAGGTGGGCACCGAGGGACAGCTGGGCGGTCAGGCGCGGGTTCCGGGTGTCACGGGCATCTGGAAGGACCTCAGCGACAACGTGAACCTGATGGCCAACAACCTGACCATGCAGGTGCGCAACATCTCCCAGGTCGCCAACGCGGTCGCCAATGGTGACCTCACGCGGACGGTGACGATCGAGGCGCGCGGTGAGGTCGCGCAGCTCGCCGACACCTTCAACACCATGGTGAAGACGCTGAGTTCGTTCGCGGACCAGGTCACCAAGGTGGCCCGTGAGGTGGGCACGGACGGCATCCTGGGCGGCCAGGCGCGGGTGCCGGGTGTGGCCGGTACCTGGAAGGACCTCACCGAATCCGTGAACCAGATGGCGTCCAACCTGACCGGTCAGGTGCGGAACATCGCCATGGTGACCACGGCCATCGCCAAGGGCGACCTGACCAAGAAGATCGACATCGACGCCCGAGGCGAGATCCTGGAGCTGAAGACGACCATCAACACGATGGTCGACCAGCTGTCGTCCTTCGCCGAGGAGGTCACCCGGGTGGCCCGCGAGGTGGGCACCGAAGGACAGCTCGGCGGCCAGGCACGCGTGCGGGACGTCGACGGCACCTGGCGCGACCTGACCGAGTCCGTGAATGAAATGGCAGGAAACCTCACCCGCCAGGTGCGAGCCATCGCGCGCGTGGCGACCGCGGTGACCCGGGGCGACCTGAACCTGAAGATCGACGTGGACGCGTCGGGCGAGATCCAGGAGCTCCAGGACTACATCAACAAGATGATCGCCAACCTGCGCGACACCACGATCGCCAACAAGGAGCAGGACTGGCTCAAGGGCAACCTGGCCCGTATCTCGGCGCTCATGCAGGGCCGCCGGGACCTGGAGGACGTGGCCTCGCTGATCATGAGCGAGCTGACGCCGGTGGTGACCGCGCAGCACGGCGCGTTCTTCGTCGCGATGCCGCTCCTGGACGGCAAGGACATGAGCGCCGAGGCGGAGGAGCAGTACGAACTGCGCATGCTCGGGTCGTACGGCTACTCGATGGGCTCCATGCCGACGTCGTTCCGGCCGGGGGAGGCGCTCATCGGGACGGCCGCAGAGGAGAAGCGCACGATCCTGGTGGAGAACGCGCCCAGCGGCTATCTGAAGATCTCCTCCGGTCTCGGAGAGGCGCCGCCCGCGCAAGTGATCGTCCTCCCGGTGCTGTTCGAGGGCAAGGTGCTCGGTGTCATCGAGCTCGCGTCCTTCACACCCTTCACGCAGATCCAGAAGGATTTCCTCAACCAGATCGCCGAGATGATCGCGACCAGCGTCAACACCATCTCCGTCAACACCAAGACGGAGGTGCTGCTGAAGCAGTCGCAGGAGCTGACCGAGCAACTGCGGGAGCGGTCGGCGGAGTTGGAGAACCGGCAGAAGGCCCTCCAGGCGTCCAACGCCGAGCTGGAGGAGAAGGCCGAGCTGCTGGCCCAGCAGAACCGTGACATCGAGGTCAAGAACACCGAGATCGAGGAGGCGCGGCAGGTCCTGGAGGAGCGCGCCGAGCAACTCGCCGTCTCGATGCGCTACAAGAGCGAGTTCCTGGCGAACATGTCGCACGAACTGCGGACCCCGCTGAACTCGCTGCTGATCCTCGCCAAGCTGCTCGCCGACAACGCGGACTCCAACCTCACCCCCAAGCAGGTCGAGTTCGCCGAGACCATCCATGGCGCGGGTTCCGACCTGCTGCAGCTGATCAACGACATCCTCGACCTGTCGAAGGTCGAGGCGGGCAAGATGGACGTCTCGCCGACGCGTATCGCCCTCGTGCAGCTCGTGGACTACGTGGAGGCCACCTTCCGGCCGCTGACCGCGGAGAAGGGCCTGGACCTGTCCGTACGGGTCTCGCCCGAGCTGCCCGCCACACTGCACACCGACGAACAGCGGCTGCTCCAGGTGCTGCGGAACCTGCTCTCGAACGCGGTGAAGTTCACCGACTCCGGGGCCGTCGAGCTGGTCATCCGGCCCGCCGGGCGGGATGTGCCGGTGGCGATCCGGGAGCAGCTGCTGGAGGCCGGTTCGCTGCGCGACCCGGACGCCGACCTGATCGCGTTCTCGGTGACCGACACCGGCATCGGCATCGCGGCCAGCAAGATGCGGGTGATCTTCGAGGCGTTCAAGCAGGCCGACGGCACGACCAGTCGCAAGTACGGCGGCACGGGCCTCGGGCTGTCGATCTCGCGGGAGATCGCGCAACTGCTCGGCGGCGAGATCCACGCGCAGAGCGAGCCGGGACGCGGATCGACGTTCACGCTGTATTTGCCGCTGCACCCGAGCGAACTGCCTCCGCAGGGTTACCAGCAGTCCATGCCCGCTCTGGAGGCCGGCGACCTGGTGGCGTCCACGTCGGAGAACGGGATGGGCGGCGTCGAGGTCGAGACGCCGGCCGAGGTGCGGTCGTACCAGGAGACGCAGAACGGGGCCGCGGCGCTGTTCCGGCGCCGTCGCAGGACCGCGCCGTCCCTGGAGCAGCGGATCGGGCAGCCGGACCAGTGGTCGGCGGTGGAGCACCAGTCCGCGCCGCAGCCGCGCCGGGGCATCCGGTTCGGCGGGGAGAAGGTGCTGATCGTCGACGACGACATCCGCAATGTCTTCGCGCTCACCAGTGTCCTCGAACAGCACGGCCTGTCGGTGCTCTACGCGGAGAACGGCCGGGAGGGCATCGAGGTGCTGGAACAGCACGAGGACGTGGCGGTCGTCCTGATGGACATCATGATGCCCGAGATGGACGGGTACGCGACGACCAACGCGATCCGCAGGATGCCGCAGTTCGCCGGGCTCCCGATCATCGCGCTGACCGCCAAGGCGATGAAGGGCGACCGGGAGAAGGCGATCGAGTCGGGCGCCTCGGACTATGTGACGAAGCCCGTCGATCCCGATCATCTGCTGTCGGTGATGCAGCAGTGGATGCGGGGAGAGTGATGGGAATCTGCGGAGTTCACGCGGAGTTGCTGACTCAGGGTGCCCGATGCCGTGTAGAAGTACGGGATTCGGGGAACCTTCTGGTCTCCCGCTACGTTTCTGCTACGTGCACAGTGACATCACGGTGACAGGGTGTGGCGACAGACAGGGTGCGGCTACGATGACCGGCACAAGGACGGGCGGCGAAAGGGAGTCGTCTGCAGGGGCGGCACCCGGTGCACATCCGGGGCGAGGAGGGCGGGCCATGGTGCAGAAGGCCAAGATCCTCCTGGTCGATGACCGGCCGGAGAATCTGCTGGCGCTGGAGGCCATCCTCTCCGCGCTCGATCAGACACTGGTGCGGGCATCGTCCGGGGAGGAAGCGCTCAAGGCGCTGCTCACGGACGACTTCGCGGTGATTCTGCTGGACGTCCAGATGCCGGGCATGGACGGTTTCGAGACCGCGGCGCACATCAAGCGGCGGGAGCGGACCCGGGACATCCCGATCATCTTCCTCACCGCGATCAACCACGGCCCGCACCACACCTTCCGTGGGTACGCGGCGGGAGCGGTGGACTACATCTCCAAGCCCTTCGACCCGTGGGTGCTGCGCGCGAAGGTCTCGGTGTTCGTCGAGCTCTACATGAAGAACTGCCAGCTGCGAGAGCAGGCGGCGCTGCTGCGGCTCCAGTTGGAGGGCGGCGGCGGAGGCAAGGCGGCGATCGGGGACGCGAAGGAGCCGGCGGGGCTGCTCGCCGAGCTGTCCGCGCGACTCGCGGCGGTCGAGGAGCAGGCGGAGGCGCTCTCCAAGCAACTGGACGACGAGTCCGCGGACGCGGCAGCGGTCGCCACCGCGGCCCATCTCGAACGCAAACTGACGGGGTTGCGGCGGGCGCTGGACGCGCTGGAGCCGGGTACTGGGAGTTCCCCGTCGGTGTCCTCGCAGAACTGACGCTCGCCGACAGACCCCTTGAGTCCGCGTCAGTTCGGCACCCCATCAGAAGCGACACGAACGGGTGAAGCAGTGGGCACACGTGTCCGCGGTCGTCTCCACCGGTAACCTCACACTCATGGCCTCACGTCCCCCCGCCGCCAAGAAGCAGCCCGCCAAGAAGGCTGCCGCTCCCGCGAAGGGTCCGGCGAAGAAGGCCGCTGCCAGGAAAGCACCGGCCAAGAAGGCGCCCGCCAGGAAGGCAGCGGCGAAGAAGGCCGTGCCGCCGAGGCCGGCGCCCAGTCCGACCGGAGGCGTCCTCCGGCTCGTCCGCGCCCTCTGGCTCGGCGTTGCCCATGCCGTGGGCGCCGTGTTCCGCGGGATAGGGCAGGGCGCGAAGAACCTCGACCCGGCGCACCGGAAGGACGGCGTGGCACTCCTGCTGCTCGGCCTCGGCCTGATCGTGGCCGCCGGTACCTGGTCGAACCTGCGCGGGCCCGTCGGCGACCTCGTCGAGATCATCGTGACCGGTGCCTTCGGTCGGCTCGACCTGCTCGTGCCGATACTGCTCGCGGTCATCGCCGTACGGTTCATCCGGCACCCCGAGCAGCCCGAGGCGAACGGCCGGATCGTGATCGGCCTGTCGGCGCTCGTCATCGGCGTCCTCGGCCAGGTCCACATCGCCTGCGGTGCCCCCGCCCGCAGCGACGGCATGCAGGCGATAAGGGACGCCGGCGGCCTCATCGGCTGGGGAGCGGCCACCCCGCTGACGTACACCATGGGCGAGGTCCTCGCCGTACCGCTGCTCGTGCTGCTGACGGTCTTCGGGCTGCTCGTCGTCACCGCCACCCCGGTCAACGCCATTCCGCGGCGGCTGCGGGAGCTCGGCGTGCGGCTCGGGATCCTCCCCGACCCGGTGGAGGACGAGTTCGGCGAGGACGACGAGCGTTACGACGAGCAGTGGCGTGAGGCGCTGCCCGCGCGCGGGCGCAAGCGAGGTCTGGCGCCCGAGGCCTACGACCCCGACGGCGCCGAGCAGGAGGCCCTCTCGCAGCGTCGCGGGCGCCCCAGGCGGTCCGCGGTGCCGCAGCCCGCGATGGACCGGCAGATGGACGCCGTGGACATCGCCGCGGCCGCCGCCGCCGATCTGGACGGCGTCGTCATGCACGGCCTGCCGCCCTCGCCGCTGGTCGCCGACCTCACCCAGGGCGTCGGCGTGGGCGACCGGGTCGAGACGACCCCCGTGCACACGCCGGTCCCGGCCGCGCGGCCCAAGCAGGAGTCGCGTCCGAAGCAGGAGAAGCTCAAGGTCGAGGTCGCCGACCTCACCAAGCCCGCTCCCGAGGCTCCCAGCGACCTGCCCCCGCGCGCGGAGCAGCTCCAGCTGTCCGGTGACGTCACCTACGCGCTGCCCTCCCTCGACCTCCTGGAGCGTGGTGGTCCGGGCAAGGCGCGCAGCGCGGCCAACGACGCCGTGGTCGCCTCGCTGACGACCGTCTTCACGGAGTTCAAGGTCGACGCCGCCGTCACCGGCTTCACGCGCGGGCCGACGGTCACGCGCTACGAGGTCGAGCTCGGGCCCGCGGTGAAGGTCGAGCGGATCACCGCGCTGGCCAAGAACATCGCGTACGCCGTCGCCAGCCCGGACGTGCGGATCATCAGCCCGATCCCCGGCAAGTCCGCGGTCGGCATCGAGATCCCCAACACCGACCGGGAGATGGTCAACCTCGGTGACGTGCTGCGGCTCGCGGCGGCGGCCGAGGACGAGCACCCCATGCTGGTCGCGCTCGGCAAGGACGTCGAGGGTGGCTATGTGATGGCCAACCTGGCGAAGATGCCGCACGTGCTCGTGGCCGGAGCCACCGGTTCCGGTAAGTCCTCGTGCATTAACTGCTTGATCACTTCGGTCATGGTCCGCGCGACCCCCGAGGACGTGCGCATGGTCCTCGTCGACCCCAAGCGCGTGGAGCTGACGGCCTACGAGGGCATCCCGCACCTGATCACGCCGATCATCACCAACCCGAAGCGGGCCGCCGAGGCGCTCCAGTGGGTCGTACGGGAGATGGACCTTCGCTACGACGACCTGGCGGCGTACGGGTTCCGGCACATCGACGACTTCAACGAGGCCATCAGGAACGGCAAGGTCAAACTGCCCGAGGGCAGTGAGCGCGAGCTCCAGCCGTACCCCTATCTGCTGGTGATCGTCGACGAGCTCGCCGACCTGATGATGGTCGCCCCGCGGGACGTCGAGGACGCCATCGTGCGGATCACGCAGCTCGCGCGCGCGGCCGGCATCCACCTGGTGCTCGCCACCCAGCGGCCGTCGGTGGACGTCGTCACCGGTCTGATCAAGGCGAACGTGCCCTCGCGGCTCGCCTTCGCCACGTCCTCGCTCGCCGACTCCCGGGTCATCCTCGACCAGCCGGGCGCCGAGAAGCTGATCGGCAAGGGCGACGGTCTCTTCCTGCCGATGGGCGCCAACAAGCCCACCCGTATGCAGGGCGCCTTCGTGACCGAGGAAGAGGTCGCGGCGATCGTCCAGCACTGCAAGGACCAGATGGCGCCGGTCTTCCGGGACGACGTCGTCGTGGGCACCAAGCAGAAGAAGGAGATCGACGAGGAGATCGGCGACGACCTCGACCTGCTGTGCCAGGCGGCCGAGCTGGTCGTCTCCACGCAGTTCGGGTCGACCTCGATGCTCCAGCGCAAGCTGCGCGTCGGGTTCGCGAAGGCGGGCCGGCTGATGGACCTGATGGAGTCCCGGGGCATCGTGGGACCCAGCGAGGGGTCCAAGGCTCGTGACGTTCTTGTGAAGGCTGACGAACTGGACGGAGTGCTCGCGGTGATCCGCGGGGAGGCTTAGAGGGAGCCCCGAGCGGGTGCGGCCACCGATGTTCGATCGTGACTCACCCGTAAGGGATCATCGAGCAACCGTTTCCCTTCGACGTACGTCAAGTTGAGGGAAGCAAAATGCTGCTGCCCCACCATCGGCGTGTTCGGCCATTCCGATGGCGTACAAAGTCCCACCGCCCGGTTGCCCCACTCTTTCGCACCCCCCCTAGACTGAACCTCCAGCACAGGTGGCTTAAACGCTCGAAAGGCGCCCCCGTGTCCATCGGCAACTCCCCTGAAGACGAGCGTCCGTTCGAAGACGACCCGCAGGAAGCCCACCTCTCCGTCGGTCACGCCCTGAAACAGGCGCGGATCGCGGCCGGGCTGACCGTCGACGACGTCAGCAACGCCACCAGGGTCCGCATCGCCATCGTGCACGCCATCGAGGCGGACGACTTCGCCCCCTGCGGTGGCGATGTGTACGCCCGGGGCCACATCAGGACCCTGGCCAAGGCCGTCCATCTGGATCCGGCCCCCCTTCTGGACCAGTTCGCCGCCGATCACGGCGGCGGGCGTCCCGCCCCGACCCCGGCCGCCCCGCTCTTCGAGGCGGAACGCATCCGTCCCGAGCGGCGCGGACCCAACTGGACCGCGGCCATGGTCGCCGCGATCGTCGCCGTGGTCGGCTTCGTCGGGTTCACCGCCTTCAAGGGCGGCGACGACGGCGGGACGGCACAGGTCGCCGACGGCACCACGCCCGCCGCCAGCAAGTCTCCGACGCCGAAGTCCGACAAGACCCCCAAGAACCCGAAGCCCACGCCGTCCGACAGCGCCATCGCGGCCGCCCCGCAGGACAAGGTGACCGTGCAGGTCAGCGCGGCCGACGGAAAGAGCTGGATCCTCGCCAAGGACCACAACGGCCGGACCCTCTTCGACGGGCTGCTCAAGCAGGGCGACTCCAAGACCTTCCAGGACAGCGACAAGATCAACCTCGTCCTCGGTGACGCCGGGGCGATCCAGCTGTACGTGAACGGCAAGAAGATCGACGACGACTGGCAGCCCGGAGCCGTGGAGCGCCTGACCTACACGAAGGGCGACCCGCAGGTCGGATAGCTCCCTGTTCGAACCTCTCGGTTCTCCGTCGTGAAGGGGTTGGCCATGATCGGCCAACCCCTTCGACATGGGGTGTCAGCGGGACGAAGTAGTCTTGAGCCCATGCCTGAACGCCGTACCGTCGCACTTGTCACTCTTGGCTGCGCCCGCAACGAGGTGGACTCGGAGGAGCTCGCAGGCCGTTTGGAGGCGGACGGCTGGGATCTCGTGGAGGACGCCGCGGACGCGGACGTCGCCGTCGTCAACACCTGTGGCTTCGTCGAGGCCGCCAAGAAGGACTCCGTCGACGCCCTCCTGGAGGCCAACGACCTCAAGGGTCACGGCAGAACCCAGGCCGTCGTGGCGGTGGGCTGCATGGCCGAGCGGTACGGCAAGGACCTCGCCGAGGCGCTGCCGGAAGCGGACGGGGTGCTCGGCTTCGACGACTACGCCGACATCTCCGACCGGCTCCAGACGATCCTCAGCGGCGGCGTCCACGCCGCCCACACCCCGCGTGACCGGCGCAAGCTGCTGCCGATCAGCCCGGCCGAGCGGCAGGATTCGGCGGCCTCCGTCGCGCTGCCCGGGCACGGTCCGGCCGCCGAGGCCCCCGAGCCGGCCCCCGCGGACCTTCCGGAGGGCCTCGCTCCGGCCTCCGGCCCCCGCGCGCCCCTGCGCCGCCGTCTGGACGGCTCCCCGGTCGCCTCGGTCAAGCTCGCCTCCGGCTGCGACCGGCGCTGCTCCTTCTGCGCCATCCCGTCCTTCCGCGGCTCCTTCATCTCCCGCCGCCCCTCGGACGTCCTCAACGAGACGCGCTGGCTCGCCGAGCAGGGCGTCAAGGAGATCATGCTGGTCTCCGAGAACAACACGTCGTACGGCAAGGACCTCGGCGACATCCGTCTGTTGGAGTCCCTGCTGCCCGAGCTCGCCGAGGTGGCCGGCCTCGAACGCGTGCGCGTCAGCTACCTGCAGCCCGCCGAGATGCGGCCCGGTCTGATCGACGTGCTCACCTCCACGCCCAAGGTCGTGCCCTACTTCGACCTGTCCTTCCAGCACTCCGCCCCCGGCGTGCTGCGCGCGATGCGCCGCTTCGGCGACACCGACCGCTTCCTGGAGCTCCTCGACACCATCCGCGGTAAGGCCCCCGAGGCCGGCGTGCGCTCCAACTTCATCGTGGGCTTCCCCGGCGAGACCGAGGCCGACCTCGCCGAGCTGGAGCGCTTCCTTAACGGCGCGCGACTGGACGCCATCGGCGTCTTCGGGTACTCCGACGAGGAGGGCACCGAAGCGGCGACGTACGAGAACAAGCTGGACGAGGACGTCGTCGCCGAGCGGCTGGCCCACGTCTCCCGGCTGGCCGAGGAGCTCGTCTCGCAGCGCGCCGAGGAGCGTGTCGGCGAGACCGTGCACGTGCTGGTCGAGTCGGTCGACGAGGAGGGCGTGTACGGCCGCGGCGCGCACCAGGCGCCCGAGACCGACGGTCAGGTGCTGCTCACGAGCGGCGAAGGTCTGAGCGTCGGTCGTATGGTCGAGGCGAAGGTGGTCGGTACGGAAGGTGTCGACCTGGTGGCCGAGCCGCTGGACGGCTCGCTCGCGTGTAGTGAGGAGGCGGGCAGATGACCGGAGTTCCGGCGTCCGCTGCGGGTGGCCCCTCCGCCGCGAAGGGCGGACCGGCGGCGGCGGTCTCGGGCGCCCCGTCCGGCGCGGCACCGAGCGCTCCCTCGGACGCGGTCTCGGGTACGGCGGCCGCGGTGCACGCCGGTGCCGTCCCCGTGGTGGAGGTCGTATCCGCAGCGGCTTCGGAGGACGGCGTCGACTCCGGTACGAAGCCCGCGCGCGGGAAGAAGATCGCGGCCGCGGCCGTCAACCAGGCCAGTGTCTGGAACATCGCCAACCTGCTGACCATGCTCCGGCTGGTCCTCGTGCCCGGATTCGTCGCCCTGATGCTGGCCGACGGCGGGTATGACCCCGCGTGGCGCTCGTTCGCCTGGGCGGCCTTCGCGGTCGCCATGATCACCGACCTGTTCGACGGGCACCTGGCCCGCACCTACAACCTCGTCACCGACTTCGGGAAGATCGCCGACCCCATCGCCGACAAGGCGATCATGGGGGCGGCGCTGATCTGTCTGTCCGGGCTCGGCGACCTGCCCTGGTGGGTGACGATCGTCATCCTCGGCAGGGAACTCGGAATCACCCTCCTGCGTTTCCTCGTCATCCGGTACGGCGTGATCCCGGCGAGCCGGGGTGGCAAGCTCAAGACCCTCAGCCAGGGCATCGCCGTAGGGATGTACATCCTGGCGCTGACGGGATGGCTGGCCACCGCGAGGTTCTGGGTGATGGCCGTGGCGGTCGTGCTGACCGTCGTGACTGGGCTCGACTATGTGAGACAGGCCATTGTGCTGCGCAGGCAGGGAATCGCCGAGCGTCAGGCGGCGTTGGAGGAGACGGAAGCGTGAGTTCCTCAGCCGCCCAAGTGGTGCGACTACTCACCGTGAGCGGTCGTACGCTCGCGGTCGCCGAGTCGCTCACCGGCGGACTGGTTGCGGCGGAAATCACAGCGGTTCCCGGCGCGTCCCAGGCGTTCCGGGGCTCGGTGACCGCCTACGCCACCGAGCTCAAGCATGAGCTGCTGGGTGTCGACGCCACCCTGCTGGACCAGCGAGGTGCGGTGGATCCGCAGGTCGCGGCCCAGATGGCGGCTGGAGTACGCAAGGCGCTCGGTGCCGACTGGGGTATCGCGACCACCGGAGTGGCGGGCCCGGAACCACAGGACGGAAAGCCCGTCGGAACGGTTTTCGTGGCCGTCGACGGACCCTTCACGGGCGCTTCCGAGGCAGTGAGTGGCGGGAAAGTGACCGCGCTGCGGTTGAACGGCGACCGTGCGGAAATTCGTATGGAGAGTGTACGGAGCGTACTCGCCCTCCTCCTGGAGGAGCTGGCGAGCGAACAGACCGGGAATGAGCGGGCACAGGATACGGAACGGAACGGGGGGTTTTGATGTTTGCAGCCCTGAGTGAACACGACATCGCTCCCCGCACGGCCGCGGCGCAAGGCGGTACGGTGGGGCGTGAAGGATGCGGCTACGCGGTCCGAGGAGGGAGCCACCGATGATTCTGCTCCGTCGCCTGCTGGGTGACGTGCTGCGTCGGCAGCGCCAGCGCCAGGGCCGTACTCTGCGCGAAGTCTCCTCCTCCGCCCGAGTCTCACTCGGCTATCTCTCCGAGGTGGAGCGGGGGCAGAAGGAGGCTTCCTCCGAACTGCTCTCCGCGATCTGCGACGCGTTGGACGTACGGATGTCCGAGCTCATGCGAGAAGTGAGCGACGAGCTCGCCCTCGCCGAGCTGGCCCAGTCTGCTGCGGCCACCCCCAGCGAGCCCGTACCGGCGCCCGTGCGCCCGATGCTGGGTTCCGTGTCGGTGAAGGGTGTGCCACCGGAACGAGTGACCATCAAGGCGCCGAGCGAAGCGGTGGACGTCGTAGCGGCGTGACGCTCGTGCTCGGTGCGCGGTGAGCCGACGGCTCACCGCGAGGAAGTTCTGCGAGGCCCCGGACGGGTTTCTCCAGTTGGTCTGGAGAGGCGCCGGTCGGGGTTTTCGTGCATCTTGGAGCGACGGTCGCGTCGGTGCGTCCGTGTGCCCTCGGTGCGCCCTCCCCGCGGATCGGGCAGCCGTCTAGCGTCCGGGCTGGAGGTGGCGGCATGGCGGGGCCGACAGTACGCCGGGGGGTGGCTCTCGGGCTCGGGGCACTGTGGTGGTGTGCCATGGCGCGGCTGGTGCTGGCGCCGGACGCCGGAGTGCTCGAAGGGGCGGTCGTGGCGGGCGGGTGGGGGCTGAGCCTGCTGCCGGTGCACTGTGTGCCCAAGGCGCGGGCCGCGGGGGCCGTGGCCGCTGGGCGCTGGGGTCAGGCGTGGCGGGCGGGGAAGCCTGCCGGGACCGGGCCTGCTGCGTCGGCCGGGAGGCCCGGGGAGTCGGGGGTGGCTACCACGGCATCGCCACGCCGCCGTTCGGGCGGAGGATCTGGCCCGTCGTGAAGGACGAGGCGTCGGAGGCCAGGTAGAGCACGGCGTGCGCGATGTCCTCCGGTTCGCCCACGCGCCGGAGCGGTGACATGCGGGACATGAGCGCCTCGGTGTGGGCCTGGGCGCCCTCGTCGTGGCGGTCGGTCATGGGGGTGCGGATCCAGCCGGGTGCGACGGCGTTGACCCGGATGCCGTACCGGCCGACCTCGGTGGCCAGGGTCTTCGTGAGTTGTACGACGGCTGCCTTGGCGGCGCCGTAGCAGAGCAGGCCTGCGCCGCCCGTGTCCACGGCGCCGGAGGCCATCGTGACGATGCTGCCCCTCGTCTTCCGGTCGAGCATCAGCCGGGCCGCCTCCTGGCAGGCGTGGAGCACGCCCTTGAAGTTGACGTCCAGGACGCGGTCGAGGTCCTCGTCCCGCGTCTCCAGGACCGGGCTGCTGTGCATGATCCCGGCGACGGCGGCCAGCACGTCCAGACGCTCGCAGGAGATGACGGCCCGGTGGAGCTGGTCGCGGTCGGTGACGTCGAGAGGGTGGGTGCGGGCGGTGCCGCCGGCGTCCTTGATCAGAGTCTCGGTCTCGTGCAGCCCGGCCGCGTCGAGATCGGCGCAGTGGACGGTGGCGCCCGCCTCGGCGAGCAGGACGGCGGTCGCGCGGCCGATGCCGCTCGCGGCGCCGGTGACGAACGCGACGCGTCCGGTGAGGTCGTACGCGCTGACGGCCATGGAGCGACGGTACGAGCGTTTCTGACGGGTCGTCAATTGGTCGTACGGCGTGAGGTTCTGGGGTGTGTTCGACCCGGTGCCCGGCGGCGAGGGCTCGGGGCCGGGCCGATCTGGCAGGTCGGGCACCAGTACGTGGGGCGTTCGCGGGAGCCGTCGCCCTGGTCGGCGACCCGGAGGGAGGTGCGGCAGCGGAGGCAGGGCCGGGGTGCGCGGCCGTAGACGAACAGGTCCTGGCCGCGGCGGCCGGTCGTGTTGCGGACCGGGCGGTCGCGGTTGGCCTCCAGGAGCTTCTTGGCGAGCACGGGGAGCTGTGCGGCGCGGTCCGCGGGGAGGGCGCCGACGGGCAGCCAGGGGGTGACGCCGAGCAGGAAGCAGAGCTCGCTCTTGTAGACGTTGCCGATGCCGGCGAGATTGCGCTGGTCGAGGAGGGCCTCGCCGAGGGAGCGGGCGGGGTCCCGGAGCACGTTGGCGAGGGCACGCTCGGGATCCCAGTCCGGGCCGAGGAGGTCGGGGCCGAGGTGACCGACGGCCTTGTGCTCGTCCGCGGTGCGGAGCAGTTCGAGGACGGGCAGCCGGTAGCCGACGGCAGCGCGGTCGGTGTTGGCCAGGATCGCGCGGATCTGGTGGGCGGGGCCGCCGGTCCAGCGCTGGTCCTCCGCGTAGACCTTCCAGGAGCCGTCCATGCGGAGGTGGGAGTGCAGGGTCAGGCCGCCCTCGACGCGGGTGAGGAGGTGCTTGCCTCGCGCGGTGACGTCCAGGACCCCGCGGCCGGTGAGGTCGGCCGTGGCGAATTTCGGCACCCTCAGGTCGCTGCGGGTCAGCACTCTGTCCGCGAGGGCGTGGTGGAGGCGCTTCGCGGATTGCCAGACGGTGTCTCCTTCGGGCATGGGTCAAGGGTGGCACGGGTGACGGGGCCGCGGCGGGTGCGGTGGGGCGGTGGCGTTCTGGGGGTCTTGGCCTCGGCTTCGTCTCGGTCTGGCGGCTTGCTCTTCGTCGGCGGCCGGGGCGGGTGCGGTGATGTCTGTGTGGGGGTCAGGCGCGTAGGCGTAGGCCCCGTGGGGTGGCGATGAAGCCCGCTGTCTCCAGGAGGGCGCCCAGGGGGGAGGTCAGGGCTGAGGTGCCGTTGATGCGTTCCACCGTGACCGTGCCCAGGGAGCCGGCCTTGGCGGCTGCCGCGAGGGCTTCGGACGCCGTGCGGAGGCGGGGGTCGTCGGAGGGGGTGGTGTCGGGGGCGGAGGGCCAGGCCAGGAGGGTCTTGCCACCCCGCTCCATGTAGAGCGTGAGCTCGCCGTCCACGAGGACCACGAGGGAGCCCGCCTTGCGGCCCGGCTTGTGGCCTGCTTCGGTCGGGGGGTCGGGCCAGGGCAGGGCGGCGCCGTAGGCGTTGGCGGGGTCGGCGGCGGCCAGGACCACCGCTCGGGAGGCGTCCGAGGCGTTCTGCCTGCGGTTGCCGAAGCCGGAACCGTACGCGGGGGTGCCCTGCCAGTGCTGGGGCATGGGCTGGGGTGGGTAGTCGCGCGGTGAGATGTACTCGTCACGGGAGGCCGGGGACGCGGCGCTGGGCTGGGAGTGCGGGCCGGCTTCGCTGTCGGGGCCGGCCGGGGTGTCGAAGGCGCGGGTCCAGTCCCAGTCCTCGGTCGAGGGATCGCCCTGTGCGGGGCTGTGGGGTCCGTCGAGTACCGAGTCCGGACTCCAGAGGTCGGGAGCGCCGATGTCCGGCATTGCCTCGCCGCGGTCGCGGGCGTTGGACACCGCGCGGAGGCGGTCCACCGCGCCGTCCATGGCGAACTGGGCGGCGCCGAGGCCCTCCACGACATAGCCGCGGCGGGCCTGGCCACTGTCCTCGAAGGCGGAGAGGATGCGGTACGTCGCCGAGAACCCGCCTTCCACACCCTCCGCCGACACGGCTCCCCGGGTGACCACTCCGTGCCGGTCGAGGAGGGTGCGGGCCAGGGCGTGGGCGCGCACGGTCGGATCGGCCTCGCGCGGCGGCAGCAGGGACCAGCGGCCGGCGACGGTCGGCGGGCCGGTCCGGGAGGCGGTGCGGGCGGCGGCGGTGAGGGAGCCGTAGCGGCCGCGGGGGACGGTGCGCTTGGCGCGGTGGGCGGTGGCACCGGCGGTGCGGCCGGAGCCCAGCAGGGACCGCATCGGGGTGAGGGTGTCATTGGTGAGCCGCCCCGACCAGGCCAGGTCCCATACGGCGTCGGCCAGTTGGGGGTCGGTGGCGTCCGGGTGGGTGGTGGCGCGGACCTGGTCGGCGATCTGGCGGAAGAACAGGCCGTAGCCGCCGGTCAGCGCGTCCAGTACCGACTGGTGGAGGGCCGTCAGCTCCAGGGGGTGGGGCGGGGGCAGGAGAAGGGGGGCAGCGTCCGCCAGGTACAGGGAGACCCAGCCGTCCTTGCCGGGGAGGGCGCCCGCCCCGGCCCAGACGATCTCCCCGGCGGCGGTGAGCTCGTCGAGCAGGGCCGGGGTGTAGTTCGTGACCCGTGACGGCAGGACTAGCTTCTCCAGGGCGGAGGCGGGCACGGAAGCGCCCTGCAACTGCTCCACCGCGCGCACCAGTCCGTCGATGCCGCGCAGGGAATGCCCCTTGCCGATGTGCTGCCACTGCGGGAGGAACTGCGCGAGGGCCGGTGGCGGCACCGGTTCCAGTTCATGGCGCAGGGCTGCCAGGGAGCGGCGGCGCAGGCGGCGGAGCACGGTCGCGTCGCACCACTCCTGGCCGATGCCCGCCGGATGGAACTCTCCCTGTACGACACGTCCGCTCGCGGCCAGCCGCTGCAAGGCGCCCTCGGTGACGGCCGTGCCCAGGCCGAAACGGGCCGCGGCCGTCGCCGAGGTGAAAGGACCGTGGGTGCGGGCGTAGCGCGCGAGGAGGTCGCCGAGGGGGTCCTTGACCGGCTCGGTGAAGGCCTCCGGGACGCCGACCGGCAGCGCTGTGCCGAGGGCGTCACGCAGGCGTCCCGCGTCCTCGATCGACGCCCAGTGCTCGGCGCCGCCGACCCGCACCTTGATCGTGCGGCGGGCACCGGCGAGGTCCTGCGCCCACTGCGGTTCGGCGCCGCGCTCGGCCAGCTCGGCGTCCGTGAGCGGGCCGAGGACGCGCAGGATGTCCGCGACCCCCTCGGCGTCCTTGACCCGGCGGTCCTCGGTCAGCCACTGGAGCTCCCGCTCCAGCTCGGTCAGGACCTCCGCGTCGAGCAGCTCGCGCAGCTCCGCCTGGCCCAGCAGCTCGGCCAGCAGACGCGAGTCCAGCGAGAGGGCCGCCGCCCGCCGCTCGGCGAGGGGCGAGTCGCCCTCGTAGAGGAACTGGGCGACATAGCCGAAGAGGAGGGAGCGGGCGAAGGGGGAGGGCTCCGGGGTGGTGACCTCGACCAGGCGGACCCGACGGGACTCCAGGTCGCCCATCAGCTCGACGAGACCGGGAACGTCGAAGACGTCCTGGAGGCACTCGCGGACCGCCTCCAGGACGATCGGGAACGAACCGAACTCGCTCGCCACCTGCAGCAGTTGGGAGGCGCGCTGACGCTGCTGCCACAGGGGTGTGCGCTTGCCGGGGTTGCGGCGCGGCAGCAGGAGCGCCCGGGCGGCGCACTCCCGGAAGCGGGAGGCGAACAGGGCCGAGCCGCCGACCTGGTCGGTGACGACCTGGTCGACCTCGCCCTTGTCGAAGACGACGTCCGCGGCGCCCACCGGAGCCTGCTCGGCGTCGTACTCCGTGCCGGCCCTGGTCGGTTCCCGGTCGAGGAGGTCCAGGCTCATCAGGTCGGCGTCGGGCAGGCGCAGGACGATGCCGTCGTCGGCGTGCATGACCTGGGCGTCCATGCCGTAGCGCTCGGAGAGCTTGGCGCCGAGGGCCAGGGCCCAGGGGGCGTGGACCTGGGCGCCGAAGGGGGAGTGGACGACGACCCGCCAGTCGCCGAGCTCGTCCCGGAAGCGCTCCACGACGATGGTGCGGTCGTCCGGGACATGACCGCAGGCCTCACGCTGCTCGTCCAGGTAGGACAGGACGTTGTCCGCCGCCCACGCGTCCAGACCCGCGGTGAGCAGGCGCAGGCGGGCGTCCTCCTTGGACAGCGAGCCGACCTCGCGGAGGAACGCGCCCACCGCGCGGCCGAGTTCGAGCGGGCGGCCCAGCTGGTCGCCCTTCCAGAAGGGGAGCCTGCCGGGGACGCCGGGGGCGGGGGAGACCAGGACACGGTCGCGGGTGATGTCCTCGATGCGCCAGGAGCTGGTGCCGAGCGTGAAGACGTCCCCGACGCGCGACTCGTAGACCATCTCCTCGTCGAGCTCGCCGACCCGTCCGCCGCCCTTCTTGGGGTCGGAGCCGGCGAGGAAGACACCGAAGAGGCCGCGGTCGGGGATGGTGCCGCCGGAGGTGACGGCGAGGCGCTGGGCGCCCGGGCGGCCGGTGATCGTGCCGGCGATGCGGTCCCAGACCACGCGCGGACGCAGCTCCGCGAAGGCGTCGGAGGGGTAGCGGCCCGCGAGCATGTCCAGGACCGCGGTGAACGCGGACTCGGGGAGGGAGGCGAAGGGGGCCGCCCTGCGGACCGTGGCGAGGAGGTCGTCGAGCTGCCAGGTGTCCATCGAGGTCATCGCGACGATCTGCTGGGCGAGGACGTCCAAGGGGTTCGCGGGGACCTTGAGGGACTCGATGGAACCCGTCCGCATGCGTTCCGTGACGACCGCTGCCTGGACCAGGTCGCCCCGGTACTTCGGGAAGACCACACCGGTGGAGACCGCGCCGACCTGGTGGCCCGCGCGACCGACGCGCTGCAGGCCGGAGGCGACGGACGGGGGTGACTCGACCTGGATCACCAGGTCCACCGCGCCCATGTCGATGCCGAGTTCGAGGCTGGAGGTGGCCACCACGGCCGGGAGGCGGCCCGCTTTGAGGTCCTCCTCGACCAGGGCGCGCTGTTCCTTGGAGACCGAGCCGTGGTGGGCGCGGGCGATGACCTGGGGTGCGCCCTGGGCCGCGCCCGAGCCGCCCATGAGCTCGGCCGGGGCGTGGTGTTCGTCAAGGGGCTCGCCGGTCGCCCGCTCGTAGGCGATCTCGTTGAGACGGTTGCAGAGGCGTTCCGCGAGGCGGCGGGAGTTCGCGAAGACGATCGTGGAGCGGTGGGACTGGACGAGGTCGGTGATCCGCTCCTCCACGTGGGGCCAGATGGAGGGGCGCTCCGCGCCTTCGGTGCCCTCGGCGACCGGGGAGCCGCCCAGCTCACCGAGGTCTTCCACCGGGACCACGACCGAGAGGTCGAACTCCTTGCCGGACTTCGGCTGGACGATCTCCACCTTGCGCTGGGGGGAGAGGTAGCGGGCGATCTCGTCGACCGGGCGGACCGTGGCGGACAGGCCGATGCGGCGGGCCGGCTTCGGGAGCAGTTCGTCCAGGCGCTCCAGGGAGAGGGCCAGGTGGGCGCCGCGCTTGGTGCCGGCCACGGCATGGACCTCGTCGAGGATCACTGTCTCGATGCCGGTGAGCGCGTCCCGGGTCGCCGACGTCAGCATCAGGAACAGGGATTCCGGGGTGGTGATCAGGATGTCCGGGGGGCGGGTGGACAGGGCCCGGCGCTCGGCCGGCGGGGTGTCGCCGGAGCGGATGCCCACCTTGACCTCGGGCTCGGGCAGGCCCAGGCGGACGGATTCCTGACGGATGCCGGTGAGGGGGCTGCGGAGGTTGCGCTCCACGTCGACGGCGAGGGCCTTGAGGGGGGAGACGTACAGGACCCGGCAGCGCTTCTTGGGGTCCGCGGGCGGGGGCGTGGAGGCCAGCTGGTCCAGAGCGGCGAGGAAGGCGGCCAGGGTCTTGCCGGAGCCGGTGGGGGCGACGACGAGTACGTCCGAGCCCTCGGCGATGGCCTGCCACGCACCGGCCTGGGCGGTGGTGGGTGCGTCGAATGCTCCCGTGAACCAGCCGCGGGTGGCGGGGGAGAAGCCCTTCAGGGCTCGGTGTGCTGGGCTGACCATGCGTCCATCTTGCCCCGGGGGACTGACAACCGCTCTGACCTGCGGGTTGGCTGTGGCGGTTGGGTTGGGTTGGGTGCTGGGTGGGGTTGTCGGTGGGTGCGGGTTCGGTGGGGGTGGGCGTTTTTGCGCAGTTCCCCGCGCCCCTGGTGCCTGCGGCGGCCTGTTTCGGCTTTGGTGGGGGCTTGTGTAGCGCGTGGGGTTCGGTTGTGGGTCGGGGCCGGGGTGGGGGGTGTCCGTCCTCGGTCCGGCGGCTCGGTCCCTTGAGGGGTGCTCGGTGACGGACGCCGGCCGCTGCGGGCGGACACCCCCCACCCCGTCCCCTTGCCGCCGTCCGCGGCCGACGGTTCGTCGTGGTGGTTCAGCCCACTTCGCGGCCGTGGGCGCGCAAGGTCTGCAGGGCCTCGATGGTGGCCATGGGGCGGGTTTCGAAGGTGGTGGTGGGGGCCCACTGGCGGCGGCGGGCCGGCCAGCCGCCGTCCTCCTGCTGTTCGGCGGTGAGGAAGTCCAGGGAGCGGGACATCTCGTCGTCCGTGAACCATGCGCGCGCCAGGGAGTTCGGCGTCCTCGCGTAGTCGTGCGGGAAGCGGTGGGCGTCGCCGTCGCGGTTCGAGGGGTCCAGCACGGCCAGACCTTGGTCGCGCACCAGGCAGCCGAGGCGGTCGGCGGTGGTCTGTGCGCGCGGGCGGTCGGGGGCGGAGTCCAGGAAGGTCAGGGCGGCCTGGATCTCGTCCGGGCGGGACAGCTGGAGGGACTCCACCACCTGCCAGCAGAAGTCCGTGGCCCGGAACAGCCAGGCGTGCCACACCTCGTTGCGGTGCAGCAGGCCGACCACGGGACCGGTGGCCAGCAGTTCGCTCGGTGGGGCGTCCACGACCGGTACGAAGGGGGCCGTCGGGTAGCCGCGCTGGGCGGGAGTGACCGTCGGGAGGGCGCCGTCCGGGGTGGACACCGAGGTGAGATAGCGGCACACCCGTTCCACCCGCTGTCCGCCGCAGCGACCCACGGCGTCCAGCACGCGCAGGGCGTGAGCGGTGTGCAGGGGCTGGCTGACCGGGCCGCGCAGATCGGGCTCCAGGGCGTGGCCGTAACCGCCGTCGGCGTTGCGGTAGGCGTCCAGGGCCGTCTCCACCGGGTCGGGGCCGCCGTTCAGGAAGTGGTACGCGAACAGACGCTGTTCCAGCACACGCGCGGTGAGCCAGACGAAGTGCTCGGCGCGGAAGAGCGGGGAGTGCGCCGGTGGCGTCTGGGGGAGTGGGGAAGCTCCTGTTTCGGGCATGGGTCAGACCGTAGGGCGGAAAGCGGTCTCGGCAGGCGGTCCCGGACGAGGCCACCCCCAGGGGCGGGATACTGGCGTCATGCGGTTGACGGTTTTCTGGCAGCGGATGGCGGAACACTTCGGTCCGGGGTACGCCGACACCTTCGCGCGCGATCATGTGATGGCGGAGCTCGGTGGGCGCACCGTGCACGAGGCGCTGGACGCCGGCTGGGACGCCAAGGACGTGTGGCGCGTGGTCTGCACCGTGATGAGCGTTCCGGGCGAGAGGCACTGAAACGGCGTGGACGTTCCGGGGAGAAGTGCCGAGTTCGTGTGAACATCTCACGAAAGAGGCACTTACAGGTCACGAAGATCGCAGGACGGCAGCCATTGTCAGTCGCGTGGGCGAGACTTGCTCCGTGGCACCCACTGACGAGTCCGGGCAGGCAGCCCAGCACGCATCTCCGCTAGGCACTACGCCCCCCACCCGGCCCCCGGCCGACGGCGGGCCGGGCGCCCGCATGCCGCGCTGGCTGCCGCGTGCCATGGTGCTCGCGCTCGCCCTCATCGCCGTGTTCCAGCTGGGCAGTTGGGCCTTCCACCAGCTGATCGGCCTGCTGACCAACATCCTCATCGCGTTCTTCCTGGCCCTGGCCATCGAGCCCGCGGTGAGCAAGATGGCCGCGCGCGGCATGCGCAGAGGGCTCGCCACCTTCTTCGTCTTCTTCGGTGTGCTGATCGTGACGGCGGGCTTCGTCACGCTGCTCGGTTCGATGCTCGCGGGCCAGATCATCAAGATCGTCGAGGACTTCCCGGACTACCTCGACTCCGTCATCGCCTGGATCAACGGACACTTCCACACCGAGCTGAAGCGGGTGGACGTCCAGGAGGGGCTGCTGCGCTCCGACTGGCTGCGCAACTACGTGCAGAACAGCGCCACCGGCGTCCTGGACGTCTCCGCCCAGGTGCTCGGCGGGCTCTTCCAGCTGCTGACGATCGGGCTGTTCTCCTTCTACTTCGCCGCGGACGGCCCGCGGCTGCGGCGTGCGATCTGCTCCGTGCTGCCGCCCGCCCGGCAGGCCGAGGTGCTGCGCGCGTGGGAGATCGCCGTGGACAAGACCGGCGGCTACCTCTACTCGCGCGGTCTCATGGCGCTCGTCTCCGGAGTCGCGCACTTCGTCCTGCTCCAGGCCCTGGACGTGCCGTACGCGCCCGTGCTCGCCGTGTGGGTCGGCCTGGTCTCGCAGTTCATCCCGACCATCGGCACCTATCTCGCGGGCGCCCTGCCCATGCTGATCGCCTTCACGGTCGACCCCTGGTACGCGCTGTGGGTGCTGATCTTCGTGGTGATCTACCAGCAGTTCGAGAACTACGTGCTCCAGCCCAAGCTGACCTCGAAGACCGTCGACATCCACCCCGCGGTCGCCTTCGGCTCGGTCATCGCGGGCACCGCCCTCCTCGGCGCGGTCGGCGCCCTGATCGCCATTCCTGCGGTCGCCACGCTGCAGGCGTTCCTGGGGGCCTATGTGAAGCGGTACGACGTCACCGACGACCCGCGTGTCCACGGGCACCGCAAGCGGGGCGAGGGGCCCTCGCCGGTCACGCGTGCGCGTGCGCTGTGGGAGCGGCGGCGGTCGGGCACGTCCGGCGGCGGCGACGGCTCGTCCTGAGGGGCCGGGTTCAGTAGGTGAGGGCGGCCCACACCGCGGCGCCGATGACGGCCGTGACGTAGGAGCCGATCGCCGCGTACAGGAGCCGTCGCCTCAGCGGCTCGCTCCAGGGCGTGCGTGACAGCAGCCAGGTGAGTGCGGGCAGGACCAGGACCGCGTGCAGGCTCACGCCGTGCAGCGGCTTGAGCGGGGCGGTCGAGTGGTAGGCCGCCTCCTGGTGGCCGGTGCGAGTGAGGACGACACCGCGCGCGATCATCGCGGCGCCCGAGGCGAGGGCGACCAGCAGGATCGCGAACCCCGACCGCACCGCGAGGTCCATTCCCGCCGGGCCCGAGGGCCGGTGGCGGAAGGAGGCGACCGCGAACACCGTCAGCAGTACCACCAGGACGCCACCGCCCACCGCGAGCGTCATGGACACCGCCGTGTCGAAGGGCGTCTCCATGTCGAGGTGCGAGGGCACCCCGCGCCACGCCTGGAGGGTGATGCCGCCGACCTCCACCGCACAGTCCGCCGCGAAGACCGCGAGGAGCAGGGCTCGGGGCCGTGGGCCGACCCGCAGATACGACGTGACCCAGGTGACCGCGATCAGGGTCACTCCGAAGGACACCCCGAACGTCACCGGCTTGCGCCAGGAGACCGGCCCGTCCCAGGGGCCGCCGTCCACGGCGAACACCACCAGGTGCGCGAGCCCGGAGAGGACCAGGAGAAGACCGGTGGCGTGGCACAGACGCTCCGTCCGGCGTGCGTCGACGGCCTGCGGCACGGGTGTGCGGGCCACCGCGGGAGTGTTCCTCAGGACCGGGTCCATCAGGCCCGCGCTCCCTTCCGGGCGGGGCGGGCCGGGGCCCCGGCTGCCATGAGGACGGCCGGGGCGACGAGTTCGGCGACCGTCGAGTCGATGAGCGCGGTGTCTCCCGAGGCGGTCTCCCCGGCGCTGGTCGTGGTCGGCATGACACCAGACTCGCGGGGAACGGGCCGTCCGGTCGTCGTACCGTCGAAGGCACCTGGAGTACGCCGCGGGAAGTAGGCGGTGGAGGCCGCGGGAGGGGGCACAGGAAGTGTCCCGGGTGCCGCGTGGTGCGCTTGACACGAAAATCGAACATCCATTCATATGGAAGCTCCGGCGCAGTCGACGACGGGCGTTTCGATACGGTTCGCGTGGAGAAGTCCCCCAGTTATCCACAGGCCGGGCGGGCGTCGGGGCGCATTGTCAGTGGCAGGCGTTAGCGTCTTTGACGTGAAGCGATCGACTCAAGCAAATCGGGTGGAACCCATGGCAGGAACCGACCGCGAGAAGGCCCTGGACGCCGCTCTCGCACAGATTGAACGGCAGTTCGGCAAGGGCGCGGTCATGCGCATGGGCGAGCGGCCGAACGAGCCCATCGAAGTCATCCCCACCGGGTCGACCGCACTCGACGTCGCGCTCGGCGTCGGCGGCATCCCGCGCGGCCGCGTGGTGGAGGTGTACGGCCCGGAGTCCTCCGGCAAGACGACCCTGACGCTGCACGCGGTGGCGAACGCACAGAAGGCCGGCGGTCAGGTCGCCTTCATCGACGCGGAGCACGCCCTCGACCCCGAGTACGCGAAGAAGCTCGGCGTCGACATCGACAACCTGATCCTGTCCCAGCCGGACAACGGCGAGCAGGCCCTGGAGATCGTGGACATGCTGGTCCGCTCCGGTGCCCTCGACCTCATCGTCATCGACTCCGTCGCGGCGCTCGTCCCGCGCGCGGAGATCGAGGGCGAGATGGGTGACAGCCACGTCGGTCTGCAGGCCCGTCTGATGAGCCAGGCCCTGCGGAAGATCACCAGTGCGCTCAACCAGTCCAAGACCACCGCGATCTTCATCAACCAGCTCCGCGAGAAGATCGGCGTGATGTTCGGCTCCCCGGAGACCACGACCGGTGGCCGGGCGCTGAAGTTCTACGCCTCGGTGCGCATGGACATCCGCCGCATCGAGACCCTGAAGGACGGCACGGACGCGGTCGGCAACCGCACCCGGGTCAAGGTCGTCAAGAACAAGGTCGCGCCGCCCTTCAAGCAGGCCGAGTTCGACATCCTCTACGGCCAGGGCATCAGCCGCGAGGGCGGCCTGATCGACATGGGCGTGGAGAACGGCTTCGTCCGCAAGGCCGGCGCCTGGTACACGTACGAGGGCGACCAGCTCGGCCAGGGCAAGGAGAACGCGCGCAACTTCCTGAAGGACAACCCCGACCTGGCCAACGAGATCGAGAAGAAGATCAAGGAGAAGCTGGGCGTCGGCGTGCGGCCCGAGCAGCCTGCCGCGGAGCCGGGTGCGGACGCCGCGGTGACCGCTGCCGCGGACGACGCCGCGAAGGTGCCGGCTCCGGCGGCCGCGAAGGCGACGAAGGCCAAGGCTCCGGCCGCCAAGAGCTGATCCCGTGACACGGCGAACCGACTGGGCCGAGTACGAGGACGCTTCACGAGGGTGGGGCGAAAGAGGCGACGGGGGTTCTGCCGGGCCGGGCGGCGACGGGCACGGGGACGGCACGGGGCAGGGAACGGACGGGGGACACGGCCGTTCGGTGCCGTTCGGTGACGGCTTCGCGCGTGGCACCGGTCCGTCCTACCGCGGCGGGCGCTCCCACAGTGACGGTGGGACGTTCGGCGACGGTGGGCCGGGCGGCGACGAGTCCGGTGACGGGGCGGACCGGGGTTCCGGGGCGTTCGGCCGGAGTTCGCGTCGAGGTGGCGGAGCACCTGACGCGGGCGGTTCCCGCGGGCGTCGGCAGCGCCGGCGCGGCTTCGGGGAATCGCCCGGCGAGGACGGAGGCGGCCCCTCCTTGTCGAGGGCCGAGAAGGGGGAGCCTCCGGCGGACCCGGTGGAGCGGGCGCGGGCGATCTGTCTGCGCCTGCTCACCGGGACCCCGCGGACGCGGAAGCAGCTCGCCGACGCCCTGCGCAAGCGGGAGATCCCGGACGACGCCGCCGAGGAGGTGCTGTCGCGGTTCGAGGAGGTCGGACTGATCAACGACAGCGCGTTCGCGGACGCATGGGTGGAGTCCCGGCACCACGGCCGGGGGCTCGCCCGGCGGGCGCTCGCCCAGGAACTGCGCACCAAGGGTGTCGACTCCACACTGATCGACGCGGCCGTCTCGCAGCTCGACTCCGAGCAGGAGGAGGAGACGGCCCGGGAGCTCGTCGACCGCAAGCTGCGCGCGACGCGTGGGCTCGATCGCGACAAGCGGCTGCGTCGCCTCGCGGGCATGCTCGCCCGCAAGGGCTACTCCGAGGGCATGGCCCTGCGGGTGGTCCGGCAGGCGTTGGAGGAGGAGGGGGAGGAGACGGAGTTCCTCGGCGACGAGGGGTTCTGAGACGGGGAGTCGGTCCGCGACCGGCAGTCAGGCGCTCACTGCCAGTCCTCCGGCCGCTCCACGTGCTCCAGCCGCAGGATCTGGGCCGTGCGGCTGTAGCGGCGGATCTGGGGGAGCGGCGGGTAGTAGGCGTGCACGGAGATCGCGTGGGCCTCGGTGGACTCGTTCAGCACCTCGTGGACGTGATGCTGCCCGAAGGAACGGCCCTTGCCGGCCGGCAGCCGTCGCTCACGGTCCACGTCGTCCGAGAGTTCGAGGGTCTTCCAGCCGTCGGCGGGCAGCCGGGCGGCGAGGGAGTTCTCCTTGAGCTCGCCCGCGGCGGTGATGAAGGCGCCGACCGACTCGGCGTGGTCGTGCCACCCGGTGCCGGTGCCGGGGGGCCAGCCGATCAGCCAGGCCTCGCTGCCGCCGGGCCCCTCCAGGCGCACCCAGGTGCGGCCCTCCGGGTCGAGCGGAAGCGAGTCGATCAGCTCGGCGTCGGCGGCGGTGCGCCGTACGAAGTCGAGGAGTTCGGCCTGGGTGGGCGGCGCGACGGAGGAGACCGAGGGAAGGGCGGGGGAGACAGACACGGGTACCGTCCTGAGAAGAGTTCGCGACAGCGTGCCGTCGCACGGGCGCGGCACGCGGGGAAGAGAAGAGGCGAATTCAGCAGGACGGGCGACACACGCAGCCCGCATAGCGGACGAGGTCCATATGGACCCTCCGCCACAGGCGCACACAGGTGTCGGTCACGATGCGGAGTACACCATGGGGGTGCAGACCGTTTCAACTCACTGTCACTATGTGGACGCACAGTGACAGTGAGCACGTCAACGTGAGGCGGCCCCCGCGTTCGCCTCGGTCTTCGCCGGAGGGCCGCCGAGCGCCGTCTCGGCCGCCGAGTACAGGTCGGCCGGGCGGACCCCGCTCAGCGCCGTGACGAGGTGACCGTCGGGCCGTACGAGAAGGACCGTGTGCGGGGCCGCGCCCGGGTACTCCTCGGCGACCAGGAGCTCGGCGGAGTGTGGCAGCGCGGTCACCGCCGCGGCCAGCCGGGGCATGATTCCGGCGGTCACCCAGTGCTTGCGCTCCCACACCCCGGTGCCCGGTGCGACCAGGAGGACGAGCAGCGCGCCGCGGCCGAGGCGATCGCGCAGCCGTACGAACGAGCCGTCCTCGGCGGTGACCCGTACATCCGTGACCGAGGCCCCCGGGGGTGTGTCGACGGGTACCTCTCCTTCGAGATGCCGGGGCGCGAGGGGCGAGTCGGCGTACGCCCCCGGCGCGCCGAGCGGGCCGCGCCCCAAGTGGCCGTCCGTGAGCAACGCGTCGTGACCGCGAGCCGAGCCGGGGACCACCGAGCGCAGACCCCCGCCGCCGCGGAGCAGCGGCAGCGCCTGGTCGGCGGCGCGCAGCCGACCGGCGACGATCGCGCGCCGCTCGGTCTGGTAGCTGTCGAGAAGCGCCTCGTGCGAGCCGTGGTGCCAGGCGAGGGCGAGCTTCCAGGCGAGGTTGTCGGCGTCCTTGAGGCCCTCGTCGAGACCCTGCGTGCCGAGCGCACCGAGACAGTGCGCCGCGTCCCCGGCGAGAAAGACCCGGCCGGCGCGCCAACGCCGGGCCAGCCGGTGGTGCACGGTGTGGACCCCGGTGTCGAGGAGTTCGTACGGCGGTGTCGCACCGCCCGTCCAGCCCGCGAGGGTCTCCCGGACGCGGGCCACCAGGAGCTCGGGCGTGACCAGGTCCTTGCCCGGCGGCAGCAGCCAGTCCAGGCGCCACACGCCCTCGGGGAGAGGGCGGGCGGTGATCTCCCCGGCCGACGGCCCGGAGGTCCGCCACGGCGGCATCCTGTGCAGCAACGCCCGGTCCTCCCAGGGGAGTTCCGCGCGCAGGGCGGCGACCGCGTGGCGCTCCACCGCCGTACGGCCCGGGAAGCGGATGTCCTGGAGCTTGCGCACGGTGGAGCGCGTGCCGTCGCAGCCGACCAGGTAACTGCCGCGCCACCACGTGCCCTTGGGGCCGCGGGTGTGGGCGGTGACGCCCGAGGGCTCCTGCTCGATGGTGTCGAGACGGCTGTCGGTGGCGAGCTTGACCAGCCGCTCCTCGGCGAGGGCATGGCGCAGGGCGCCGGTCAGGACGTGCTGGGCGAGGTGCAGGGGGGCGTCCCCGGCCTCCTCGAAGTCGACCTCGCGCATCACCTGCTTGCGGCGCATCGACCGCCATCCGGCCCAGTGCAGACCCAGCTCGGCGACCGGCACCCCGGTCAGCCGTGACATGAGGGCGGCGGTGTCCTCGTGCAGTACGGCGGTGCGGGCCAGGCGGGGTTCGTCCTTGCCCGGGCCCTCGTCGAGAACCACGGAGGGGACCTCCTGACGCGCCAGCGCCAGGGCGAGCGTGAGCCCGACGGGCCCCGCTCCGACGATGATCACCGGGTCCACGACGCGGCGCCCCCTGCCCGCAGCGCAGTACCGGAAGACGTATGTGAACAGGAGGTTGGGGCAGGGTGCACGATCACAGAACGTATGCAACCTATTGCCGGTGCTTGCGTCAAGTGACGGAGGCAGTGGCGATCATGCCACTGCCTCCGTGTCGTCCGGGCAGACTGCTCAGGTCACTTGACTGTGCATCAGATCATCGGGGCGGCTTGTCTTTGAAAGTGAATCCGCTCGGGCCGCCGCCCTCGCCGCCGGTTCCGAACGTGCCGCCCACCGCCGCCGGGTTGACCTCCGTGTCCTCACCCAGCACCGCGCCCGTGCTCTTCTTGCTGCGGCGCAGCCTCTTCTCCAGCCAGCTCGCGAAGCTGGTGAGGATGAAGTTGACGATGATGTAGATGATGCCGACGACGATGAAGCTCGGGATGACGTTGGCGTAGTTGGCCGCCAGCGTGCTGCGCGAGTTGAGCAGCTCGGTGAAGCCCAGCATCACGCCGCCCAGCGCGGTGTCCTTCACGATGACGACCAGCTGGCTGACGATGGCCGGCAGCATCGCGGTGACCGCCTGCGGGAGCAGGATGCTGGTCATCGTCTGGCCCTTGCGCAGGCCGACCGCGTAGGCCGCCTCGGTCTGTCCGCGGGGCAGCGAGAGGATGCCGGCGCGGACGACCTCGGCGAGCACCGAGGCGTTGTAGAGGACCAGGCCGGTGACGACGGCGTACAGGGGTCGCTGTTCGCTGGAGATGTCCGTGGAGCGGACGTAGAACTCGTTGGCGAACAGCATCAGCAGCAGCACCGGGATCGCCCGGAAGAACTCGACCACCGTGCCGGCCGCACCCCGCACCCAGGCGTGGTCCGACATGCGGGCGATACCGAAGACCGCGCCCAGGGGAAGGGCGATCACCATGGAGATCGCCGCCGCCTTGAGGGTGTCACCGAGGCCGGGCAGCAGGTACGTCGTCCAGGCCTCACCGGTGGTGAAGGGCTCCCAGAGTTTCCACTCCAGCTGGTTCTTGTCGTCCATCTTCTGCCACACCCACCACAGCAGAAGGACGAGGAGGAGGGTGAAGACGATGGACAGGAGGACGTTGCGCCGTTTGGCGCGGGGTCCCGGAGTGTCGTAGAGGACCGAACTCATCGCTTCACCGCCAGTCGCTTGGCGAGCCAGCCGAGGAGGAGGCCGGTCGGCAGGGTCAGTACCACGAAGCCGAGCGCGAAGACCGCACCGATGGCGAGCGTCTGGGCTTCGTTCTCGATCATCGTCTTCATCAGCGCGGCCGCCTCGGCCACACCGATCGCGGCAGCCACGGTGGTGTTCTTGGTCAGCGCGATCAGTACGTTGGCCAGCGGCCCGATGACTGAGCGGAAGGCCTGCGGGAGCACGATGAGACGCAGCGTCTGGCTGAAGTTCAGCCCGATCGCGCGGGCCGCCTCGGCCTGGCCCAGCGGCACCGTGTTGATGCCGGAGCGGATCGCCTCGCAGACGAACGACGCGGTGTAGACGACGAAACCGAGCACCGCCAGCCGGAAGCCCTGGACGTCGAAGTTGTCCGCCGCGCCCATCGTCACCCCGAAGATGTCGGCCAGGCCGAGCGAGGCGAAGACGATGATGACCGTCAGGGGGATGTTCCGGACGATGTTGACGTAGGCGGTGCCGAAGCCGCGCATCAACGGGACCGGACTGACCCGCATCGCGGCCAGCAGGGTGCCCCAGATCAGGGAGCCGACGGCGGAGAGAGCAGTGAGTTTCACCGTCATCCAGAACGCCCCGAGGACGTCATAACCTTCTAGAAAGTCGAACACGATCTCCCGCGCTTCCGGGTGTGTGGCGTGTGTGTGGCGTACGTGGACGGGCGCGGCGCGCCGCCGCCCTGATCGCGGCGGGCGGCGGCGCGCCGGTGGGGCCCTGCGTTACTTGACGATGACGCCGATCTTCGGGGCGGGCTCGTTCTTGTAGCCGGCCGGGCCGAAGTTCTTGTCGACCGCCTTCTGCCAGGAGCCGTCGCTGACCATCTTCTCGAGGGCGGCGTTGATCTTGTTGACGGTGGCGGTGTCGCCCTTCTTCACGCCGATGCCGTAGTTCTCGTTGCTCAGCTTGAGGCCGGCGAGCTTGAACTGACCCTTGTACTTGTCCTGGGCCGCGAAGCCCGCGAGGATCGAGTCGTCCGTGGTCACCGCGTCCACGGCACCGCTCTGGAGGGCGGCGATGCACTCCGAGTAGCCGGCGTTCTGCTTCAGCTGGGCCTTGGGGGCGAAGTCGTCCTTGACGTTCTGCGCCGAGGTCGAGCCGGTCACGGAACACAGCTTCTCGCCGTTGAGGTCCGTGGCCTGGCTGATCTTGGAGTCCTTCTTGACCAGCAGGTCCTGGTGGGCCAGCAGGTACGGGCCGGCGAAGTCGACCTTCTTCTTGCGCTCGTCGTTGATCGAGTAGGTGGCCGCGATGATCTTCACGTCGCCACGGGCGAGCGCGTTCTCACGGTCGGCGCTCTTCGTCTCGACCCACTCGATCTGGTTCGCGTTGTAGCCGAGCTGCTTGGCCACGTACGTCGCCACGTCCACGTCGAAGCCGGCGTAGGAACCGTCGGGCTGCTTCAGGCCGAGGCCGGGCTGGTCGAACTTGATACCGATCTTGATCTTGCCGCCGCCGCTGGAACCCGAGCCGGAGCTGTCGTCCTTGCTGTCGCCGCCGCAGGCGGTCGCGGACAGAGCGAGTGCGAGGACGGCGGCCGAGGCGGCGGTGACCTTGCGGAGCTTCATGGTGAACATCCTTTGGGTGGTAAAGAGATGAGAGCCGTCAGTGGTCGATCCGGGTGGCACGTCAGTGGTGCAGGATCTTCGACAGAAAGTCCTTGGCGCGGTCGCTGCGCGGATTGCTGAAGAACTGGTCGGGCGCAGCCTCCTCGACGATCCGTCCGTCCGCCATGAACACCACGCGGTTTGCGGCCGATCGTGCGAAACCCATTTCGTGCGTGACGACGATCATTGTCATGCCGTCGCGGGCGAGCTGCTGCATGACCTCCAGCACCTCGTTGATCATCTCGGGGTCGAGCGCCGACGTGGGCTCGTCGAAGAGCATGACCTTGGGGTCCATCGCCAGGGCCCGGGCGATGGCCACCCGCTGCTGCTGACCACCGGACAGTTGAGCGGGGTACTTGTCCGCCTGGGTGGCGACACCGACCCGGTCGAGCAGGGCGCGCGCCTTCTCCTCGGCCTGCTTCTTGTCGGCCTTGCGGACCTTGATCTGGCCCAGCATCACGTTCTCGAGCACGGTCTTGTGCGCGAAGAGGTTGAAGGACTGGAAGACCATGCCGACGTCGGCGCGCAGCCGCGCCAGTTCCTTGCCCTCCTGGGGCAGCGGCTTGCCGTCGATGGTGATCGAACCCGTGTCGATCGTCTCCAGGCGGTTGATGGTGCGGCACAGGGTGGACTTCCCGGACCCGGAGGGTCCGATGACCACGACGACCTCGCCGCGGGCGATCGTCAGGTCGATGTCCTGGAGTACGTGCAACGCGCCGAAGTGCTTGTTGACGCTCTTCAGGACGACCAGTTCGCCGGTCGCGGCCACATCTTCCTTGGCCACCGATACTTCGGTCATCGCTCTCTGGCTCCGTCCTCCTCGGTTTCGGAGGACAGTAGTAACCCCATGCGACCAGCGTCATTAGTCTTGAGGGGAATCTGAGCATCACGATCCGATAGCAATCGGACACGTGTCGTAGCACTTGCCACCAGTGGGCATATCGGCCGGGTAACGGAACCCCGGCGCAACCGGAACCCTCTTGACGCCGTCCTCATCCATCAGCATGACTGCACGGTGCGCACGCGCGTGTGTGTACGCACAGTTGTACCCGTTCACTGCATATTCAGATAGTACGTCCGATGGACCAAAGGGGGCCGGGGTGAGACTTCTCCTCGTCGAGGACGACAACCACGTGGCCGCCGCGCTGTCCGCGGTGCTCGCGCGGCACGGTTTCGACGTCACGCACGCGCGCAGCGGCGAGGAGGCACTCCAGGCGCTGGTTCCGGAGAGTGACGGCTTCGGGGTCGTGCTCCTCGACCTCGGGCTGCCCGACCAGGACGGCTACGAGGTGTGCGGAAAGATCCGCAAGCGCACCAGCACGCCGGTCATCATGGTCACCGCGCGGTCCGACGTACGCTCCCGCATCCACGGGCTGAACCTCGGCGCCGACGACTACGTGGTCAAGCCGTACGACACGGGGGAGCTCCTCGCCCGCATCCATGCCGTGAGCCGGCGCACCGCCCATGAGGACGTGACCGGCGGCGGGGACACCGCGCTGGTACTCGGCGCCGTGCGTATCGAACTGCCGACGCGTCAGGTCACCGTGGACGGCACGGTCGTCCAGCTCACCCGCAAGGAGTTCGACCTCCTCGCACTGCTCGCCCAGCGGCCCGGGGTGGTCTTCCGGCGCGAGCAGATCATCAGCGAGGTCTGGCGCACCAGCTGGGAAGGCACCGGCCGCACGCTGGAGGTGCATGTGGCGTCCCTGCGCGCGAAGTTGCGGATGCCGGCGCTGATCGAGACGGTGCGGGGGGTCGGGTATCGGTTGGTGGCGCCGGGGGTGTGAGTTCACATTCAGGTCCGGGTCCAGGTCCGGGTCCGGGTGCAGGCCCAGATCCGGTGAAACCGTGGGCGCAGAGCTGTGCGAGGCTCGGGGGAGGAATTGCGTCGAGTGAGGGACGGTGGCTGTGGGCGCGGGTGAGTGCGGCGGTGAGGGTGCCCGTGTGCCCGGTGGTGGCCGTGAGCCGCTCGGTTGGAGCGGGAGCCTGAGGGCCGTGCGTCGGGGCGGGGCGTAGGCGGGGCCGTGCGTACACGTCTGCTTCCGCTGCTCATCGTCCTCATGGCCGCCGTGCTGCTGGCCCTCGGTGTGCCGCTCGCCATCGGTGTGGCCTCCGCGCAGCAGCAGAAGGTCGTCGTCGACCGGATCGACGACACCGCGCACTTCGCCGCGCTCGCCCAGTTCGTCACCGACGCCTCCGACGAGCGCCTGGAGACCCTGGAGAGCGAACTCGCCAGCTACTACAAGGTCTACGGCATCCGCGTCGGCGTCTTCTACGACGGCGACGTACCGATGGCCACGGCGCCCCGCGGGTGGTTCCTGCCCCGCACGGGCGAGGTACGTGACGCCTTCGGCGAAGCCCTGCTCAGCCGCCGCAGCCAGGATCCCAAGCAGGTGTGGCCCTGGCAGCGGGGCCGACTGGTCGTCGCCTCGCCGGTGATCCGGGACGGTGACGTCGTCGCGGTCGTCGTCACCGACTCGCCCACCGGACCCATGCGTTCACGGATCCTGCAGGACTGGCTCGTCATCTTCGCGGGCGAACTCGCCGCCATGCTGCTGGCCGTCGGTGCCGCCCTGCGGCTGACCGGCTGGGTGCTCAGGCCGGTGCGGGTGCTCGACGCCACCACCCACGACATCGCCACCGGGCGCCTCAAGTCCCGGGTCGCGGTGGCCGGCGGGCCGCCCGAACTCAGGCGCCTGGCACGGTCGTTCAACGAAATGGCGGACAACGTCGAGGACGTGCTGGAGCAGCAGCGGGCCTTCGTCGCCGACGCCTCGCACCAGTTGAGGAACCCGCTCGCCGCACTGCTGCTGCGCATCGAGCTGCTCGCCTTCGAACTTCCCCCGGGGAACGCCGAGATCGCCTCCGTGCAGACCGAGGGCAAACGCCTCGCCCAGGTCCTCGACGGCCTCCTCGACCTCGCACTCGCCGAGCACACCGAGGCGGACCTGAGAATCACCGACATCGGCGCACTCACCGCCGAACGGGTCGCCGCCTGGACCCCCACCGCCGAGGCCAAGGGAGTGCGACTGGTGGGGAGTTGTCCGGCCACCACCGCCTGGGCGGATCCCGTCACCCTCTCCAGCGCCCTCGACGCGGTCATCGACAACGCGCTCAAGTTCACGCCGCAGGACGAGACCGTCGAGGTCACGGTCGCCGCGGACGGGGACACCTCCACAGTCGTCGTCGCCGACCGCGGACCCGGGCTCACCGACGAGGAACTCGCGCGTGTCGGCGACCGGTTCTGGCGCAGCGGGCAGCATCAGAACGTCAAGGGCTCCGGTCTCGGACTGTCCATCTCGCGGGCGCTCCTGGCCGCGGGCGGCGGGGCGATCTCCTACGGCCACCACGAGCCGCACGGCCTGCTGGTCACCGTGTCGGTGCCCCGTACGCGCCCTACGGCTTGACCGAGCGGTAGTAGCGGCGGGCGCCCTCGTGGAGCGCGACCGGGTCCGTGTAGATCGCCGTGCGTACGTCCACCAGCTGGGCGGAGTGGACGTGCCGGCCGATGCCGTCCCTGCTCTTGATCACGGTCCGGGTGAGCCACTGGGTGAGCTCGGGGTCCATGTCCTCGCGGGTGATCAGCACGTTGGAGACGGCCATGGTCGGGACGGTCCTGCCGTTCTGGACGGACGGGTACGCCGACGCCGGCATGTTGGTGGCGCGGTAGTAGCGGGTGGGCTCGCCCTCCGCGTGCAGCTTCGCCACGAGGGCCGGTTCGATCGGGACGAAGCGGAACGCGGAGCGCTCGGCCAGCTGCTTGAGACCGTCGGTGGGCAGGCCGCCGGACCAGAAGAACGCGTCCAGGCCGTGGCCGAGGAGTTTGGGTCCGGTGTCGATGCCCTCGGCCCTCGGCCGGATGTCCTTGGCGGGGTCGATGCCGGCGGCGTCGAGCACGCGGTCCGCTATCAGTCGTACGCCGGAGTTCGGGACGCCGATGGAGACGCGCTTGCCCTTCAGGTCGGCCACGGTGTGGATGTCCGAGTCGGTGGGGACGACGAGCTGGACGTAGTCGTCGTAGAGGCGGGCCACGCCGCGGAGCTGGTCGGCGCCGGGGTCGCGGTTGTGCTGGTAGGTCTCCACCGCGTCGGCTGCGGCGATCGCGAAGTCGGACTTTCCGGTCGCGACGAGTCTGACGTTCTCCTGGGAGCCCGCGCTGGTCTCCAGCTCCACCTTCAGGTCCGGCATGTCCTTGTGGATCTCGTCGCGGAGGAGTTCGCCGTACTTCTGGTAGACGCCCGCCTTCGTGCCCGTGCTGAAGGTGATCGTGCCGGTCGGGGGGCTCTCGCCCAGGGGGAGCAGCCACCACAGGAGCAGACCGAGGGCCACGAGGGTGGCGACCGCGGTCTGGAGCGCCTGGCGGCGGCTGAGGTGGGGGAACGGCGGGGGCATGGCGGTGATCCTGCCAGGGGGTGTGGGGGGCTGGCCAGTGTGGGTTGGCTCCGGGGGAGGGGGGCTGGCGTTTTCGCGCAGTTCCCCGCGCCCCTGGTGCCTGCGGCGGCCTGTTTCGGTTTGGTGGGGGCTTGTGTAGCGCGTGCGGGTGGGGTGGTGGGTCGGGGACGGGGTGGGGGGTGTCCGTCCTCGGTCCGGCGGTTCGGTCCATTGCAAAAGGGGCTCGGTGACGGACGCCGGCCGCTGCGGGCGGACACCCCCCACCCCGTCCCCTTGCCGCCGTACGCGGCCAACGGTTCCGTCGTGGCGCACGGTCCAATGAACGGCTCGGCCCTGGCGCCGCTGACTGCACCCGCTAGGGGCGCGGGGAACTGCGCGACCAGCCCCCACCGGCCCGCACTCGCAACACGACCTCAGGTGGCGCACGGTCCGTAGTAGCGCCGGTGGCTGTAGCTCCTCAGGGGCGCGGGGAACTGCGCGACCAGCCACGACGGACGCGCAGCCGCACCACGACCGAACTCTGTACCCCCATAGGCGCCCTGCTCAAGCCCAGCGCAGTCGTCACGCGCTGTCTACCGAGGCCTCCGGGAGGCGGGACTTGGTGTCCGGGGGCCTTGGGGAATCGCGGTGGGCCGTGAGTTTTGTTGCCAGGGGTTCTGTGTAGCGGGCCGTGAGGGGGCCGAGGATGACCAGGATGAGGACGTAGGCCGTGGCCAGGGGGCCTAGGGAGGGTTCTATGCCGGCCGAGACGGCCAGGCCCGCGATAACGATCGAGAACTCGCCGCGGGCGACCAGTGCGCCGCCCGCGCGCCAGCGGCCCTTGGGGGAGATGCCGGCGCGGCGGGCCGCCCAGTAGCCCGTGGCGATCTTTGTGGCTGCCGTGACCAGGGCCAGTGCGAGGGCGGGGAGCAGGACCGGGGGGATGCTCGCCGGGTCGGTGTGGAGGCCGAAGAAGACGAAGAAGACCGCGGCGAAGAGGTCGCGCAGGGGGTTCAGGAGCGTGTGGGCGCCCTCGGCCACCTCTCCCGAGAGGGCTATGCCGACGAGGAACGCGCCCACGGCCGCCGATACCTGGAGTTGCTGGGCCACGCCTGCCACCAGGATCGTCAGGCCGAGGACGACCAGCAGGAGCTTCTCCGGGTCGTCGCTCGACACGAAACGGGAGATCAGGCGGCCGTAGCGGACCGCTGTGAAGAGGACCAGGCCGGCCGCGCCCAGGGCGATCGCCAGGGTCAGGCTTCCGGCCAGCAGGCCCGCTCCGGCGACGAGGGCGGTGACGATCGGCAGGTACACCGCCATCGCCAGGTCCTCCAGGACCAGGACGCTGAGGATGACCGGGGTCTCCCTGTTGCCGACCCGGCCCAGGTCGCCGAGGACCTTCGCTATGACGCCCGAGGAGGAGATCCAGGTGACGCCCGCCAGGACCACCGCGGCCACCGGGCCCCAGCCGAGCAGCAGGGCGGCCGCCGCTCCCGGGAGGGCGTTGAGGGCGCCGTCGACCAGGCCCGAGGGGTAGTGGGCCTTGAGGTTGGTGACCAGGTCGCCGGCCGAGTACTCGAGGCCGAGCATCAGGAGGAGCAGGATGACGCCTATCTCGGCGCCTATCGAGACGAACTCCTCGCTGGCGCCCAGGGGGAGCAGACCGCCCTCGCCGAAGGCCAGGCCGGCCAGGAGGTAGAGGGGGATGGGGGAGAGGCGGAAACGGGCGGCGAAACGGCCGAGGAGGCCCAGGCCGAGGATGATCGAGCCGAACTCGATCAGGAGGACCGCGGAGTGCACGCGTTCACTCCCGCCCGAGGACGGCCGCGGCGGCGTCCACGCCCTCGCGGGTGCCCACGACGATCAGGATGTCGCCGCCCGCCAGGCGGAAGTCCGGCGCGGGGGACGGGATCGCCTCGGCCCGGCGCAGGGCCGCCACGACGGAGGCGCCCGTGTCGGTGCGCATCCTCGTGTCGCCGAGGACCCGGCCGTTCCAGCGGGAGCCGGCCGCCACCTCGATGCGCTCGGCCACCAGGCCCAGGTCGGAGGCGTAGAGGAGGCTCGCGCTGTGGTGGGAGGGCTTCAGCGCGTCGATCAGGGCGCCCGCCTCGGAGCCGGTCAGACGCAGCGACTGCGCGCAGGAGTCGGGGTCGTCGGCCCGGTACACGCTCACCGTGCGGGCACCGTCGCGGTGCGCCACCACGGACAGATGGCGGTCCTCGCGGGTCATGAGGTCGTACTGGACCCCGATTCCCGGCAGCGGCGTCGCCCTCAGGCGTGGAGCAGACACGTTTCTTCCCCTTGTGGTTCGAGTGATCACGGGTGCCGGGTTCGCATGCTGCCAGGCCCCCGTACGGTGGCGATATGGGTGACGTGACGGATATACGCGAGCGGCCGGGACCGGCGAGGCTGGGGCCTCGGGTGCCGTACGGGAGGAGTGAGGGCAGGGCCGTGTCGCTGTTCTGGCGGATCTTCTCGCTCAACGCCGCGGGCCTCGTCGTCGCCGCCGCGCTGCTGCTGGGGCCGGTCACCGTGTCGACTCCCGTGCGGCGGGGAGAGGCCGTCGTCGTTCTCGGCGGGCTGGTGCTGCTGCTGGTCGCCAACGCCCTGGTGCTGCGGGTCGGACTCGTGCCGCTCCAGCGGCTGGGGCGGGCCATGGCCGCCGCCGATCTGCTGCGGCCCGGGGTGCGGGCCCCCGTCTCCGGTCCCTCCGAGACAGCCGCTCTGATCACGACGTACAACACCATGCTCGACCGGCTGGAGGCCGAGCGGGCGACCGGCGCGGCCCACGCGCTCTCCGCGCAGGAACGGGAACGGCATCGCATCGCGCGCGAGCTGCACGACGAGGTGGGCCAGACGCTGACCGCCGTGCTGTTGCAGCTCAAGAGGGTCGCCGACCGGGCACCGCAGGAGCTGCGGGAGGAAGTGGGACAGGCACAGGAGGCCACCCGGGCCGGGCTCGACGAGATCCGCCGGATCGCGCGGCGGCTGCGGCCGGGGGTGCTGGAGGAGCTCGGGCTGTCGAGCGCCCTGCGGTCCCTCGCGGCCGAGTTCACGACGCACGGGCTGACCGTGCGCCATCACGTCGGCGGCGATCTGCCCCGGCTGACCGAGGAGTCGGAACTGGTGGTCTACCGGGTGGCCCAGGAGGGGCTCACGAACACCGCGCGGCACTCTGCCGCCGACCGCGCCGAAGTCCGGCTCCAGCCGGTCGAGGGGGGAGTCGAGCTCCTCGTGCGGGACAACGGCAAGGGGCTGGGCGGGGCGCCCGACGGGGCCGGGATCCAGGGCATGCGGGAGCGGGCGCTGCTGGTCGGGGCGGTTTTCTCGGTGGGGCCCGGGCCCGGTCGGGGGACGGATGTGCGGTTGCGGATACCGGCCCCGGCGGGGGTGCGCTGATGCCGGAGCCGACCCGTGTCCTGCTGGCCGACGACCACACCCTCGTACGGCGAGGGGTCCGGCTGATCCTGGAGGGGGAGCCGGACCTCACGGTCGTGGCCGAGGCGGGGGACGGCGCCGAGGCGGTCGAGCTGGCACGCGCGCGTGAGGTCGATCTGGCCGTGCTGGACATCGCGATGCCCCGGATGACGGGACTGCAGGCGGCCCGTGAGCTGTCCCGGCGGCTTCCGGACCTGCGGATCCTGATCCTGACGATGTACGACAACGAGCAGTACTTCTTCGAGGCGCTCAAGGCCGGGGCCAGCGGCTACGTGCTCAAGTCCGTCGCGGACCGCGATCTCGTCGAGGCGTGCCGGGCCGCCGTGCGCGACGAGTCCTTCGTCTACCCCGGGGCGGAGCGGGCCCTCGTCCGCTCCTACCTCGACCGGCTGCACCGCGGTGACGACCTGCCCACGCGGGCCGTCACCGAGCGCGAGGAGGAGATCCTCAAGCTGGTCGCCGAGGGGCACACCACGAAGGAGATCGGCGAGCTGCTGTTCATCAGCGCGAAGACCGTCGAGCGGCACCGGGCGAACCTGCTGCACAAGCTGGGGATGCGGGACCGGCTGGAGCTGACCCGGTACGCGATACGGGCCGGGCTCATCGATCCCTGAGACGGGCGGGCGGGTGCGTGGCACGACGCCGCCGCACCACGTAGGCGCCCGCGAGGCCGACCCCGCCGACTGCCAGGGCCACCCCGATCGCCCGCTCGAAACCCGCCGGGCCCACGCTGCCGCCGGACCCGCCCTGGACACCCAGCGTCGGCAGCGGCGAGGTGAGCGGAGTGGCGGGCGTCGAGAGGGGCGTGGAGAGGGGCGTGGCGGCGCTCACGACGGCGGTGTCCCTGCGCGGCAGCACCTCACAGGCGATGCCGTCGTCGGGACCCTGGTCCTCGTCGAGCCGGTTGGGGTCGCTGCGGTCGCGGTCGAACTGCGCCTGCGCGTCCTCCTGGTAGGCGAAGTCGGCGCAGTCCAGGTCGCCTTGGGCGTGGGCGATGCCGGTCAGCGGTCCGGCGGTGGCCAGGACGGCCAGCGCGGCGCCGGTGAGCGTGGTGCGTATTGCCATGGGTCGTGCCTTTCGGGCGGGGCCGGAACAGCCGTCACCGCGAATCTAGGGACGCGCCCGGCATCCGGCCCGTGGAGCTGGGCCGAACGGGCGCGCCGTCACAGGAGCGCGTCCCAGTCCTCGTCGAAGTCCGCGGGGTTCAGGAACAGCACGTCCGCCGGCTCGGCCGCGCCCCGCAGGGACTGTTCCGTCCAGATGCACTTGCCCGTGGGCGTGTAACGGGCGCCCCAGCGGGAGGAGAGCGCCGAGATGAGCTGGAGGCCCCGGCCGCCCTCGTCGGTGTCCGCTGCGTGTCGGATACGGGGCATGGTCTGACTGCCGTCGTAGACCTCGCAGATCAGCACGGTGGTGTGCAGCAGGCGCAGCCGGACCGGGCCGCGGGCGTGTCGGACGACATTGCCCACCAGTTCGCTGACCAGGAGTTCCGTGGTGGGGGACAGGTCGTCCAGGTCCCAGGCCGCGAGCTGTTCGCGGACATGCCGGCGGGCCTGGCTCGCCGCCTTGGGGTCGTCGTGCAGGGACCAGGCGGCCATCCGGTCGGCCGGCAGCGCGTGCAGCCGGGCCACCAGGAACGCCGCGTCGTCGGCCGCCTGTTGGTCCGCCGGCAGCAGCCCGGCCGTCAGTCTGTCGCACAGGCGCTCAAGGTCCACGGCGGTCCCGTCGGCGTGGGCGGCGCCCAGCAGTCGCGCCAGCTCGGCCATGCCCTCGTCGATCTCCCGCTTCGCCGACTCCACCAGCCCGTCGGTGTACAGCACGAGCAGACTGCCCTCGGGCACCTCCAACTCGGCCGTCTCGAACGGCGGCTTGGCCGCGCCCAGCGGGGGATCGGCCTCCGGTTCGGGGAAGTGCACGGTTCCGTCGGGCCGTACCAGCGCGGGCGGCGGATGGCCGGCCCGGGCGATGGAACAGACCCGGGTCGTCGGGTCGTAGAGCGCGTACAGACAGGTGGCGTACGACGTCTCGCCCATGCCGCCGACGATGTCGTTGAGGTGGCCGAGGATCTCGCCGGGCGGCAGCTCCAGGTCGGCCAGGGTGTGCACCGCGGTGCGCAGCCGGCCCATGGTGGCCGCCTCCGGCAGGCCGTGGCCCATCACGTCCCCGACGACCAGCGCGACCTGTCCGCCGGACAGCGGGATGATGTCGTACCAGTCGCCGCCCACGTCCGCGCCCTGGCCGGCCGGCAGGTAGCGGGCGGCCGCCGTGCACGCGGGCAGGTCGGGCAGTGCCTGGGGGAGCAGGCTGCGCTGGAGTTCCCGGGACCGGGTGTGCTCGGCGTCGTAGAGCCGGGCCCGCTCCAGGGACTGGGCGACGAGGGCGGTGATCGTGGTGAGCAGGGCGCGTTCCTCGTCGTCGAGGACCCGGGGCCGGTCGAAGGAGACCACGCAGACGCCGAAGGTGCGCCCGGACGCCGTCAGCGGCAGGAACGCCCAGGACTTCTTTTCGCCGAGGGTGGGGAAGTCGGCCAGTGCGGGATAGCGGGTGGCGTACTCGCGCGCCGAGGAGACGAACAGCGGGAGGCCGGAGGCGATCGTGTCCCAGGCGGGGTCGCCGGTCGATGCCCGACGGCGGCTGTCGAGGAGGGCCACGAAGTCCCGGGGGTAGCCGACCGCGCCGACGTGATGGAGCCGGTCGCCCTCGCTGACCTGGACCATCAGCCCGGAGGCGGCGAACGGCGGCAGCACCCGGCGGGCGACGGCGTCCACCACGTCCCGGGAGGTCGTCGCCTTGGCGAGCTCGGTGGTCAGCTCGGCGATCCGCACCGCCCGCTCGGCCGCGGCCCGTTCCGCCGCGTGCCGTTCCTGGGCGAGCCGGCGCTTCTCCGTGACGTCCTGGAAGTAGAGGGTGCGCCCGTCGGGTCCCGGCACCAGCCGTACGTGCAGCCGCCGCCGGCAGTCCGCGAGGTACACGTCGAACCCGGCGGGCTTCTCCTCGGCCCCGGCCGCCAGACAGCTCTCCTTCAGGCCCGGGACCTGGCGGGTGGCCGGCAGGTCCCACAGCAGGCGTCCGAACAGCTCCTCCTCGGAGAAGCCGAGGAAGCGTTCCGCCTCCAGGTTGGCGAAGGTGATCCGCCACTCGTCGTCCACCGCGAGGAAGCCGTCGCTCATGTGCCGCAGGGCCCTGCTGAGGGCGTCCCGGGCGGTGCGGGACTCGTTGCTCTCCCAGCCCACCCCGATCATCCGCAGGGGCTCGCCCTGCTCGTCGTAGGTCGCCCGGCCACGGGCCTGCGTCCAGCCCCAGGTGCCGTCCAGGCGCCGTACCCGGTACTCGGCCTCGTAGACGGAGTGGTCGAGGATCGCCCGCTGCGCCGCCGCCAGGGTGGGGGCCAGGTCGTCGGGGTGGACGATCCGCATCCAGTTGTCGATCCGGCCGGTGAAGTCGGCGGGGCGGGTGCCGTACAGCGCGAGGGCCGCCTCGTCCCAGATCAGGTCGCCGTTGCGGATGTCCCAGTCCCACGAGCCGACCTGGACCTCCTTCAGGGCCTGCCGCAGCCGCTCGCCGCTCGGCTCCGCCTGGGCGGGCCCCGACGGCGGCGGTGCCTGGGCCATCCGGTCCTCGGTCCAGGCGACGACGTCCCGCAGGAAGTCCCAGTGCTCGGGGGTGGGTTCGCCCTCCTCGCCGGCCAGGACGGTCAGCGCGCCGATGCTGCGCCGGCCGCTGAACACCGGGAGGGCGGCGAGGCCGGTGCCGGGCCAGGGGTCCTCCTGCGGCGGGCCCTGGGGCAGCGGCACCCAGACTCCCCTGCCCTGCTGGAGCGCGCGGGCCGGGGCCAGGGGGCCCTCCTGGTCGACGATCTCCCAGGAGCGGGTGAGGGCGGGCGGCAGGCCGACGGACGACACCAGGCGCAGGGCGGACATCGGGCCGCGCAGGTGCACGGTCCCGCCGAGCGCGCTCAGCTCACCGACCGCGTGCCCGAGCGCCAGCCGGAAGACCTCGCTCTCCGTCGCACCTGGGGTGACCGTGCCGAGGAGAGCGAGCCGCGCGTTCATGGAGGGAACTTATCGTTCCCGTTTCCTGTCGAAACCTGATTCACCGTTTCCGACGAGCTGTTCCTCGCCATTCCCTTACCTCAACTACCCTTGCTCCAGCGGAAGTTGCCGAAGGCTCACCGTGTACCGTGCCGACGGACCGGGCAGTCTTCGATCATGAGGAACGGCATGGACATCGGTGTCTTCATCCCCATCGGCAACAACGGCTGGCTCATCTCGAAGAGTTCCCCGCAGTACCTGCCGACCTTCGAGCTCAACAAGGCGGTCGTGCAGAAGGCCGAGGAGCACGGGTTCGACTTCGCCCTCTCGATGATCAAGCTCAAGGGCTTCGGCGGCGAGACCGAGTTCTGGGACCACTGCCTGGAGTCGTTCACGCTGATGGCGGGGTTGGCCGCGGTCACCGAGCGGATCAGGCTGTACGCCTCCACGCCGATCCTCGCCCTGCCGCCGGCCATCGTCGCGCGCATGGCGGTCACCGTCGACTCCATCGCCCCCGGACGGTTCGGCGTCAACATCGTCACCGGCTGGGCGCCCGGCGAGTACGCACAGATGGGCGTGTGGCCCGGCGACGAGCACTTCGGCAACCGGTACGCGCGCGCCGTCGAGTACGTGACGGTGATGAAGGAGCTGTGGAGCGAGGGCGTCAGCAACTTCAAGGGCGAGTTCTACGCGATGGACGACTGCGTGCTCTCGCCGCGTCCGGCGAACGGGCACATCGACATCGTGGCCGCCGGGCAGAGCGGCACGGGGATGCGGTTCGCCGCCGGGCACGCCGACTACAACTTCATCCTCGGCAGCGGCGTGAACACCCCGCTCGCCTTCGCGGACAGCGCGGCCACGCTGGTGGAGGCGGCGCGGGAGACCGGCCGGGACGTCGGTGCGCTGTCCCTGTTCATGGTCATCGCCGACGAGAGCGACGAGGCCGCCCGCGCGAAGTGGCAGGACTACCACGACAACGCCGACCTGGCCGCGCTGGCCTACATGGCGGGGGAGTCGGCCACGGACACCAGCGCCGACGACTCCTCAACGGCCCGCACCATCGTGCTGCCCGAGGGCGCCGTGAACTTCAACATGGGCACGCTCGTCGGGTCGTACGAGAGTGTCGCGCGCATGCTGGACGAGATCGCCGGGGTGGAAGGCACCAAGGGGATCATGCTGGTGTTCGACGACTTCATCGAGGGGATCGAGCGGTTCGGGACGCGGATCCAACCGTTGATGCGGTCGCGGGAGGGGCGCGTGTCGGTGGGCTGACGGGGCGGGGCCGGGTTCGGTCCGATTGTGGTCCGATTGTGGTGCGGGTGCGGGTGCGGGTGCGGGTGCCGGTGAGTGGGGGCTGGTCGCGCAGTTCCCCGCGCCCCTGAGTGGGGGCGGGGTGCGTGTCTTTCGTCGCGTGATGCCGGTCGTGGCGCCGGCTCCCCGTTCGGGCAGGCCTGTCCGAACGGGAGGCCTGCCCGGACGGCCGAGAGGCCGGCCCGGTGCCGCTGTCGGGCACTGGACCGGCCTCTCGATCATGGATTCCGCCCGCAGGGCGTCAGTCCGTGCCGAACTCCATCGCCGCCCGGTCCAGCAGGGCCTCGTCCTCGGAGACCTCGCCGCGGGAGGCGATCGCCTCGGCGCCGCCCTCGGGGAGTTCCGGCATGGTGCCGATCAGCCCGGTCGCGGCGGCCTGGGAGGCGCCGATGGTGGGGCTGCCGGTGCCGATCAGGCCGAGGCCCGCGTACTGCTCCAGCTTGGCGCGGGAGTCGGCGATGTCGAGGTTGCGCATGGTGAGCTGGCCGATCCGGTCCACCGGGCCGAACGCCGAGTCCTCGGTCCGCTCCATCGACAGCTTGTCCGGGTGGTACGAGAACGCCGGGCCCATGGTGTCGAGGATCGAGTAGTCCTCGCCGCGCCGCAGGCGGAGGGTGACCTCGCCCGTGATCGCCGCGCCGACCCACCGCTGGAGCGACTCGCGGATCATCAGGGCCTGCGGGTCCAGCCAGCGGCCCTCGTACATGAGACGGCCCAGGCGCCGGCCCTCGTTGTGGTACTGGGCGACGGTGTCCTCGTTGTGGATCGCGTTGACGAGACGCTCGTAGGCCGCGTGCAGCAGGGCCATGCCCGGGGCCTCGTAGATGCCGCGGCTCTTCGCCTCGATGATCCGGTTCTCGATCTGGTCGGACATGCCCAGGCCGTGCCGGCCGCCGATGGCGTTGGCCTCCATGACCAGGTCGACGGCGGAGCCGAACTCCTTGCCGTTGATCGTCACCGGGCGGCCCTGGTCGAAGCCGATCGTCACGTCCTCGGGCGCGATCTCGACCGACGGGTCCCAGAACCTGACGCCCATGATCGGCTCGACGGTCTCGATGCCCGTGTTGAGGTGCTCCAGGGTCTTGGCCTCGTGCGTGGCGCCCCAGATGTTGGCGTCGGTGGAGTAGGCCTTCTCCGTGGAGTCCCGGTACGGCAGCTGGTGCGCGACCAGCCACTCCGACATCTCCTTGCGGCCGCCGAGCTCGGTCACGAAGTCCGCGTCCAGCCACGGCTTGTAGATCCGCAGGTTCGGGTTGGCGAGCAGGCCGTAGCGGTAGAACCGCTCGATGTCGTTGCCCTTGAAGGTCGAACCGTCGCCCCAGATCTGGACGTTGTCCTCCAGCATCGCCCGCACCAGCAGCGTGCCGGTGACGGCACGGCCCAGCGGCGTGGTGTTGAAGTACGCCCGTCCGCCGGAGCGGATGTGGAACGCCCCGCAGGTGAGCGCGGCCAGGCCCTCCTCGACGAGCGCGGCGCGGCAGTCGACCAGGCGCGCGATCTCGGCACCGTAGGTCTTCGCGCGGCCGGGCACCGAGTCGATGTCGGGCTCGTCGTACTGGCCGATGTGCGCGGTGTAGGTGCAGGGGATGGCGCCCTTGTCGCGCATCCACGCGACCGCGACGGAGGTGTCGAGACCACCGGAGAAGGCGATGCCGACGCGTTCGCCGGCGGGGAGGGACGTGAGGACCTTGGACATAGGAAGATTATGCATCACCACGTATGGTCATGCAAAGTCCCCGGCTTCCGTCTCCCGCGTGATTCACGTCATCCGCGATGGGCGCCTCTCACCTTTGGGCGGGACGGCGCGCCTGAGCCTCTCCATGGTCGGTGCGAGCGCCCCGGAGGGGGTGAGCGGCCACGGCTGAGCACCGGGGCGGCGGCCTCCGCGGAGCGCCTACCCTTGAGCCATGACCAGCAGCAGCGACCGGAGCCCGGCAGTGGACGTTTCATCTCCGAAAACGTACGAAGTGCGCACTTATGGGTGCCAGATGAACGTCCATGACTCCGAGCGATTGTCCGGACTGCTGGAGGAGGCGGGATACGTGCCCGCCCCCGAGGGCTCCGACGGGGACGCCGACGTCGTCGTCTTCAACACCTGCGCGGTGCGGGAGAACGCCGACAACCGGCTCTACGGCAACCTCGGCCGCCTCGCGCCCAGGAAGGCCTCGCGGCCCGGCATGCAGATCGCGGTGGGCGGCTGTCTCGCGCAGAAGGACCGCGACACCATCGTGCGCAAGGCCCCCTGGGTCGACGTCGTCTTCGGCACCCACAACATCGGCAAGCTGCCGGTCCTGCTGGAACGCGCGCGCGTGCAGGAGGAGGCGCAGGTCGAGTTCGCCGAGTCGCTGGAGGCGTTCCCGTCCACGCTGCCCACCCGGCGCGAGAGCGCCTACGCGGCCTGGGTGTCCATCTCCGTCGGCTGCAACAACACCTGCACCTTCTGCATCGTCCCGGCCCTGCGCGGCAAGGAGAAGGACCGCCGCACCGGCGACATCCTCGCCGAGATCGAGGCGCTGGTCGGCGAGGGAGTCTCCGAGATCACGCTGCTCGGCCAGAACGTCAACGCGTACGGCTCGGACATCGGCGACCGCGAGGCCTTCAGCAAGCTGCTGCGCGCGTGCGGCTCGATCGAGGGCCTGGAGCGGGTCCGCTTCACCTCCCCGCACCCCCGTGACTTCACGGACGACGTGATCGAGGCGATGGCCGAGACCCCGAACGTGATGCCGCAACTGCACATGCCCCTGCAGTCCGGCTCCGACACGATCCTCAAGGCGATGCGCCGCTCTTACCGCCAGGAGCGCTACCTGGGGATCATCGAGAAGGTCCGCGCCGCCATGCCGGACGCGGCGATCTCGACCGACATCATCGTGGGCTTCCCCGGCGAGACCGAGGAGGACTTCGAGCAGACCATGCACGTGGTCCGCCAGGCCCGCTTCACGAACGCCTTCACCTTCCAGTACTCCAAGCGCCCCGGAACCCCCGCGGCGACCATGGACGGGCAGATCCCCAAGGAGGTCGTGCAGTCGCGCTACGAGCGCCTCGTCGCCCTCCAGGAGGAGATCTCCTGGGAGGAGAACAAGAAGCAGGTAGGCCGCACCCTGGAGCTGATGGTCGCCGAGGGCGAGGGCCGCAAGGACGGCGCCACCCACCGCCTTTCCGGCCGCGCCCCCGACAACCGCCTGGTCCACTTCACCAAGCCCGACCAGGAGGTCCGCCCCGGCGACGTGGTCACGGTCGAGATCACCTACGCCGCCCCCCACCACCTTCTCGCCGAGGGCACCGCCCTCGACGTGCGCCGCACGCGCGCGGGGGACGCCTGGGAGAAGCGGAACGCGGCCGAGGCCGCCGGGCCCGCGGGTGTCATGCTGGGCCTCCCGAAGATCGGGGTTCCCGAGCCGCTGCCGGCGGCCACGGGCGGCTGCGCGGCGCACTGAGCGGCCCGCCGCCGGTCACGCAGGAGGGGCGGGGCATGGGGCGCTGGGTGGTCCTGGTCGACCGAAGTCACGGAGACCAGCAGGACGTGGACGAGGTGGCGCACTTCGAGGGCACCCGGGAAGAGGCACGCGCGCGCCTGTACGAGCTCGCCTGCACCCACCGGCCGGGCCTCACCCTGCGCCAGAAGCGTCGGCACGTCTACCGGATCGGCGACGGGGACGCCTACTACGCCCACATCGAGGGCGTGTTGTCCACGCATTGCGTGGTCTACCGGCTCGGCGAACTGGCCTGGAGCACGCATCCCGAGTCCTGGCCGTGGGCCTGGAAGTAGGCTGCCGATCATGCTTGTAGCAGCCGCTGTCTGTCCCTGTCCGCCCGTTCTCGTGCCGCCGGTCGCCGCCGGGGCGGCGCCCGAGCTCGACGGGGCCCGTGCCGCCTGCACGGACGCGCTGGGCGTTCTCGCGGCGGCGCGGCCCGACCGCCTCGTCGTCGTGGGGCCCGCCGATGAGAGCGGACGCGGCCCGCATCCGCAGGGCGCCCCGGGGTCGTTCCGCGGCTTCGGTGTCGATGTGGACGTACGGCTCGGGCCGGAGGGGGACTCCGCCCCGCAGCGTCCGCTCCCGGCCTCGCTGGCCGTCGCCGCGTGGCTGCTGGAGCGCACCGGCTGGTCCTGCGCCCCGATCGAGGGACTCGGTGTGGGGGAACCGCTGGAGCCCGAGCGGTGTATCCAGACCGGAAGGGGCATCGCCGCCCGGGCCGAGCGGGTGGCGATGCTGGTGATGGGTGACGCCAGCGCCTGTCGCACGCTCAAGGCACCGGGCTACCTCGACGAGCGCGCGGCGCCCTTCGACGCGGAGGTCGCGCGGGCGCTGGGCGCGGCCGACGTGGCGGCCCTGCGCGCGCTGGACGCCGAGCTGGCGTACGAACTGAAGGCGTCCGGCCGGGCCGGCTGGCAGATCCTCGCGGGCGCCGCCGAGGGCGCCGACCTCGGCGGCGCACTGCTGTACGAGGACGCGCCGTACGGCGTGGGGTACGTGGTCGCGACCTGGTCCTGACGTCGGCGGGAGGGCCGGCAGCGAGAGCCGCGGTCGCTGTCGCTGTCGCGGTCGCCGTCGCCGATTCCGCGGCGGGTCCTGGGCGGAGTCCGGGAAACGGCGGACGGCCGGGGGCGTCCCGCCCCGCGGCCGTCCGTCGATGCGCCGTACTGCCCTTCAGGAAGCCGGCGGCGGTGAGGCCGGCGGCGCGCTGCCGTCCCCTGGTCCCTTGGTGCCGTCGGTGTGCGCGAGGCGCTCCATGGCGTCCTTGGCCTTGCCCGTGCCCGTCTGGATCCGGCCGCTGTACTTGCCCTTGGTCTTCTCGTCCACGACCTTCGCGGCCCTGTCGATGCCGTGCTGGATCTTGTCCCCGTGCTGCTGCGCGAGACCGGAGACCTTGTCCTTGGCCGGGCTGAGCTTGGCCTTCACATTGTCCAGGAGACCCATCGTTCACCTTCCCACTAGGGACAGTTACGTGCGGGCGCCTTCGCCGGCCTCATGATCGGCCGCCGCCGCTGCGGACTGCTGCTTGGGGATCTCGACGCCCTCGGCGGCAGCGTCCTCGCCGGCCTCCGTCGCCGTCGATCCGTCCGTGCCCTCGGCCGTGGCCGTGGCCGTGGCGGTGTGGGTGGCCTCGGCCTCTGCCGGGGAGTCGACCTCGGTCCCGGCCCCTCCCTCGACGTCCGTCGATCCCTCGGCTTGTGCCGCCTCCTCCGCCGCGGACTCGGCCGTCGGGATGCCGGCCTGCGTCTCGGCGGTTGACGCCTCCTCCGTGGCCTTCGACCTGCGAAGAAGTCGTGCGAAAACGCCCATATCAACTCCATACGTTACGTGTGCGGGGGAAATCCCGCGTCGTCCGGTGCGCCCGTTCGCGCCGTCCGGAACATCGCCGCCATGAACAGGGCGGCGGACACCACGCAACTGGCAACGACGTCGGATCCGCGCCGTCACGTAACTCGTTCGAGGTGGTGCCTCCAGGTTTGCGAGACTGGGGCGGTGAGCAGCGCACCCCCCGCCCCCCGCGTCATCGCCGTCGTCGGCCCCACTGCGGCCGGAAAGTCCGATCTGGGCGTCTTTCTCGCCCAGCGACTGGGAGGCGAGGTCGTCAACGCCGACTCCATGCAGCTCTACCGAGGGATGGACATCGGCACCGCCAAGCTGACGCCCGCGGAACGCGCCGGTGTCCCGCACCACCTCCTGGACATCTGGGACGTGACCGTCACCGCCTCCGTCGCCGAGTACCAGCGGCTGGCCCGCGCCAGGATCGACGCCCTGCTCGCCGAGGGCCGCTGGCCGATCCTCGTCGGCGGATCCGGACTGTATGTCCGCGGCGCGGTCGACAACCTGGAGTTCCCCGGTACCGACCCCGAGGTCAGGGCCCGTCTGGAGGAGGAACTCGTGCTGCGCGGCTCCGGCGCGCTGCACGCCCGTCTCTCCGCCGCCGACCCCGGAGCCGGGCAGGCGATCCTGCCCAGCAACGGCCGCCGTATCGTCCGGGCCCTCGAAGTGATCGAGATCACCGGCAAGCCTTTCACCGCCAACCTCCCCGGCCATGACTCGGTCTACGACACCGTTCAGATCGGCGTCGACGTCGCCCGGCCCGAACTCGACGAGCGCATCGCCCGTCGGGTCGACCGGATGTGGGAGGCGGGTCTCGTGGACGAGGTGCGGGAGCTGGAGGCGCGCGGGTTGCGCGAGGGGCGCACGGCCTCGCGTGCGCTCGGATACCAGCAGGTGCTCGCGGCGCTCTCGGGGGAGTGCACGATGGAGGACGCGCGGGCCGAGACCGTCCGTGCCACCAAACGCTTCGCGCGCCGTCAGGATTCATGGTTCAGGCGCGACCCGCGGGTGCACTGGTTGAGTGGGGCTGCGGCACATCTCACAGAACTTCCGCAGCTCGCACTGGCGTTGGTCGAACGACCGGTCACAGCCTGATCACGTCCTGGCATCGGGACGCTCCGGCCGTCATCCCGGCCTCCGGCGCCGTGCCATCATCGAGCTTCGATCGACCAAGTGGAGTCCGAGTTGGGAGGGCGCGTGGCGATGGAGGCCGGCCCTCGCGACACCGCACAAGGCACCGAGCCCCTCACCGTCGAGAGCGGTGAGCCGGAGCAGGACGCGGAGCGTCTGAGCCCCGACGGGCCCGACGACACCCAGGGCGGTGTGACCGCCGACGGTCCCGAGCCCGAGGAGATGTTCCCGGGCGGGGAAGAGGTCGAGGTCGAACTGCGCCCGCAGCGCCGCCTGCGGATCTGGCAGCTCGCCCCGATCGTCTCGCTGGCCGCGGTCGGTTCCCTGATGTTCGCCTTCCCGCTGGCCTTCGACTTCGGCGACAGCGGAGCGGTGATCGCCATGCTGGGCCTGCTGATCTGCTCCTGTGCGGCGGGCTGGGGCATGATGGCCGCGCGCCGGGTTGGTTACACGTGGCCGGGACTGCCGCAGCGGGGGTCGGGCCGCCGTGCGGACTGGCGGGTCGTGCTCGGGTACGTATTGCTGGTGGCGGTCGTGGTCGTTCTCGCGGTCTGGCGCGTGGCGAGGCTCCGCTAGAGGCTTCCGGGGTGCGGGGCCGCGTGGAATGCCCGGCTCCGGCGCGGGACGCAGCCTTCACCGGCCTGCACGTACGATCGAGAGATGAGCACCCGGATCCTCTTTCTCAAGGGCCACGGCACCGAGAACGACTTCGTGATCGTCCCGGACCCCGAGAACGCCCTCGACCTGCCCCCCGCCGCCGTCGCCGCCCTGTGCGACCGCCGGGCCGGCATCGGCGGTGACGGCCTGCTCCACGTCGTACGGTCCGCCGAGCACCCCGAGGCCGCGCACATGGCCGGGGACGCGGAGTGGTTCATGGACTACCGCAACGGCGACGGCTCCGTCGCGGAGATGTGCGGCAACGGCGTACGCGTCTTCGCCCGCTATCTCCAGCACGCCGGTCACGTCACCGAGGGCGACCTCGCGGTGGCCACGCGCGGGGGCGTGAAGGCCGTGCACATCGCGAAGGACGGGGACGTCACCGTCGGCATGGGCAGGGCGCTGCTGCCCGAGGGAGACGTCACGGTGAGCGTCGGTGACCGCAGCTGGCCCGCACGGAACGTGAACATGGGCAACCCGCACGCCGTCGCCTTCGTGGACGACCTCGCGCACGCCGGCGACCTGTACTCCCCGCCGCCCTTCAGCCCGGCCGCCGCCTACCCGAGCGGGGTCAACGTCGAGTTCGTGGTCGACCGGGGCCCCCGCCACGTCGCCATGCGCGTGCACGAGCGCGGGGCGGGCGAGACCCGGTCCTGCGGCACGGGCGCGTGCGCCGTCGCCGTGGCCGCGGCCCGCAGGGACGGAGTCGACCCGGCGGCCACCGGCAGCCCGGCGACGTACACCGTGGACGTGCCCGGCGGCACCCTGGTGATCACCGAACAGGTCGACGGCGAGATCGAGATGACCGGTCCCGCGGTGATCGTCGCCGAGGGCGAGATCGACGCCGACTGGCTTGAAAACGAGGTTCGTTGACCATATGAATCTAAAAGATCAGAGCCCCGGAGGCGTGGAACCGCAGCCCCTTACCTCTTGTGCGATGCAGAACCACAGCCAGTCGCAAGTCAGGTGGCGCGAAATCGTAAACCTACAAACCTTCGCTCGAATGGGTGATCCGTTTCACGCTCGCCGAGAGGCGGTCAGCCGAGCGTGATGGGCTCGGTAGCATCAAGCACCGGCCCGGACGGGGGACAGATGCCATCCCCTGAGCCGTGTCCGCCATGGGGCACCCCGTCCGCCGGTCCACGCAGCCGGAGGTGCCCATGAGTGCGGAGGCGACGAACCCCGCGACCCCAGGTCCGGTAGCAGGCCCGGCCGCCCGTTGGCGGGCGCGGATCGACCTGCGCCGCCTGGGCCGTGCCGCGCTGCTCGGCCCGGCCGCCCGCGACCGGCTGCCCGACGCCATCGGCCACGTCGCCGAGGCCCACCGCGCCCACCACCCCGACGCCGACCTCGAGCCCCTGCGCCGCGCCTGGGTCCTGGCCGAGTCCTCGCACCGCGGCCAGATGCGCAAGAGCGGTGAGCCGTACATCACACACCCGCTCGCAGTGACCCTGATCCTCGCCGAACTCGGCGCCGAGACCACGACCTTGACGGCCTCCCTGCTCCACGACACCGTCGAGGACACCGAGGTGACGCTCGATCAGGTCGGCGAGGAGTTCGGCGCGGAGGTCCGCTTCCTCGTCGACGGCGTCACCAAGCTGGAGAAGGTCGACTACGGCGCCGCCGCCGAGCCCGAGACCTTCCGCAAGATGCTCGTCGCCACCGGCAACGACGTCCGCGTGATGTCGATCAAACTCGCCGACCGGCTGCACAACATGCGCACCCTCGGCGTGATGCGCCCCGAGAAACAGGCCCGCATCGCCAAGGTCACCCGCGACGTCCTCATCCCGCTCGCCGAGCGCCTGGGGGTCCAGGCCCTCAAGACCGAACTGGAAGACCTGGTCTTCGCGATCCTCCACCCGGAGGAGTACAAGCACACACGCGAGCTGATCGTCGACAACGCCTCCCGCGCGGACGACCCGCTCGCCGAGATCGCCGACGAGGTGCGGGGGGTGCTGCGCGAGGCCGGGATCCAGGCCGAAGTCGTCATCCGGCCACGCCACTTCGTCTCCGTGCACCGCACGGCCCGCAAGCGCGGCAGACTGCGCGGCGCGGACTTCGGCCGTCTGCTGGTCCTGGTCGGGGAGGACGCCGACTGCTACGCCGTCCTGGGCGAACTGCACACCTGTATGACGCCGGTCGTCTCGGAGTTCAAGGACTTCATCGCCGTACCTAAGTTCAACCTGTACCAGTCGCTGCACACGGCGGTGGCGCGCGGCGACGGACAGGTCGTCGAGGTCCTCATCCGCACCCACCAGATGCACAAGGTCGCCGAGGCGGGGGTGGTCGCGCTCGGCAATCCGTACGCCTCCCCGGCGGACTCCTCGGAGGAGCAGAGCGCGTCCCACGGCCTCGGCGCCGACGAGGAGCGGGTGGACCCGACGCGGCCCGGCTGGCTCTCCCGCCTCCTCGACTGGCAGGCGGCCGCGCCCGACGCCGACACCTTCTGGTCCACTCTGCGCGAGGACCTCGCCCAGGACCGCGAGATCACCGTCTTCCGGCCCGACGGCGGCACCCTGGGCCTGCCCGAGGGGGCGACCTGCGTGGACGCCGCGTACGCGCAGTACGGCGAGGACGCGCACGCGTGTCTAGGCGCTCGTGTCAACGGCCGCCTGGCGACCCTGAGCACCGTCCTGAAGGACGGCGACACCGTCCAGCTCCTCATGGGTCAGGACCCGGCCGCCGAGCCCTCCAAGGAGTGGCTGGAGCACGCGCACACGCCCGCCGCCCGGATCGCCATCCAGCGGTGGATCGCGACGCATCCCACGCATGAGGTGCCGGAGGGGGCCGAGGCCCGGGACGGGACGGCAGACATGAAGGCCGATGCGACGGGCGACGTGACGGCCTTCAGGGCGGCCGACGTGACGGCCGACATGACGACTCAGGGCGCGGACTCCTTCCGGGCCTCCGTCGCGGAGCAGCCTGCCGCCGACACGCCCGACAGCGCGGGTCGGATCATGAGCGGGCCGCAGACCTCCGACGACCAGACCGCCGACCGCCCGGGCGCCGCCGTCGCCCTCGTCGACCAGCCCGGCGCGACCGTCCGGCTGGCCGGCTGCTGCACCCCTGTACCGCCCGATGAGATCACCGGCTTCGCCGTACGCGGGGGAGTGGTCACCGTGCACCGCGTCGAGTGCGCCGCGGTGGACCGGATGAAGGGCGTGGGGCGCGGGGAGGTCGACGTGCGCTGGGGCGACACCGCCGAGTGCCGGGTCACACTGTTCGCGGAATCGTTCGGCCGCCCGCACCTCCTCGCCGACCTCACCGAGGCCATGGCGGGCGAGGGCGCCGAAATCGTCTCCGCGACCGTCGAGCCCCCCAGCCAGCAGCGCGTTCGCCACACGTACACGGTCCAACTGCCGGACGCGGCCCTGCTCCCCGCACTGATGAGGGCGATGCGGAACGTACCGGGCGTCTATGACGTGAGCAGGGCGCAGACGCCTGGGGGGTGATGGGGGAGGGTGTCGGGGGCTGGGTTACGTCGCAACGGGCTGAGGCCGCCGGATTCGATGTCCCTCAGGGGGTTGGCCGACTTGGGGCGAGGCCGTGTCCCAGACCGCTGCGCCTGGGGCGGCGCCGGCACCTCAGGGACCCGCTCATCAAGAGGGACGCCGTAGAGGCTTCTCCTGTGCGGGACGGGGGCGGGCCGACACTCCAGGGGGCTGCTACCCGGCCTGCGTTGCGCCACAGGGCTCACCGCGCGCGTGGGGACCGTTCGCAAGCCTTCCTGTCGCAGGCGCCGGTCCCCAGACCTTCACGCGTGAGGATCGCTCGAAACGCCTTCACGCGCGCGTGGCGGGACGCAGGAGCGTACGCGTCCACCTCAACGGGACCGGAGGACCCCGTTCGAGTGGGCCGATCGCGCGTCGCCGCCGTGGCACACGCCCGCGCTGGTAGCGGTGGTGCATGCCGCTCACCCCCCACCCCCGCACCGGCCCGGGCCCTGCCCACGCCGACCGACCCGGCCCCGACGCCCCCCGTTGCCGTACCGGAAGCACCCGACGGCGCAAGGCGGTCGCGCTGCTCGCCTCCGCCGTCTCCGTCTGCCTGCTCGCCGCCGGTGCTCCGGCCGAGCCGCTCGGCGTCGGCGACCGCCTGTTCCCGCACCTCGGCAACCCCGGCTACGACGTGGCGTCGTACGACCTCTCCTTCCACTACTCCGGCAGCAACAGCAAGCCGCTCACGGCCGTCACCACGATCGACGCCTGGACGACGACCGAACTCGACCGCATCAACCTCGACTTCGCGCACGGCGAGGTCCGGTCGGTGCAGGTCGACGGACGCCCCGCCGCCTTCACCGGCGCGGGCGAGGATCTCGTCATCACCCCCGACGATCCGCTGCCCCGCGGCAGCTGGACGCGGATCACCGTCCGGCACACGAGCGACCCCGTCTCCGCCGCGGACCGGGACGGCGGCTGGGTGCGCACCGCGGACGGGCTCGCCATGGCCAACCAGGCCGACGTCGCCCACCTGGTGTTCCCGTGCAACGACCACCCCTCCGACAAGGCGATGTTCACCATCCGGGTCACCGCGCCCGACGGTTACACGGCCGTCGCCAACGGGCTCCCGACGGACGTGGACCGCGTCGGCCGGGCGACCACCTGGACGTACCGCACCCAGCACCCGATGGCCACCGAGCTCGCCCAGGTGTCCATCGGACGTTCCACCGTGCTGCACCGCGAGGGACCGCACGGACTGCCCGTCCGCGACGTCGTGCCGACAAAGGACCGCGCCGCGCTCGAACCGTGGCTCAAGAAGACCCCCGGCCAGCTCGCCTGGATGGAGAAAAGGGTCGGGATCTACCCCTTCGAGACGTACGGCCTCCTCATGGCCGGCGCCGACACCGGCTTCGAGTTGGAAACCCAAACCCTCTCCCTCTTCGAGAAGGATCTCTTCACCGAGCCCGCCTACCCCAAGTGGTACGTCGAGTCGATCATGGTCCATGAGCTCGCCCACCAGTGGTTCGGCGACAGCGTCAGCCCCCGCACCTGGTCCGACCTGTGGCTCAACGAAGGACACGCCACCTGGTACGAGGCGCTGTACGCGGAGGAGAAGGCGGGCCGCACCCTGGAGGCCCGCATGAAGGCCGCGTACGGCGCCTCGGACCGCTGGCGCGCCGCCGGCGGACCACCCGCCGCGCCCAAGCCGCCCAAGCCCGGCCAGAAGATCAGCATCTTCCGGCCGAACGTCTACGACGGCGCTGCCCTGGTGCTCTACGCCCTGCGCCAGGAGATCGGCCGCAAGTCCTTCGAGAGCCTGGAACGGGCCTGGGTCCAGGAACACCGGGACGGCACGGCGTCGACCGCCGACTTCGTGCGCCTCGCCTCCCAGATCTCCGGACGCGACCTCGGCGGCTTCCTCCAGGGCTGGCTCTACGGCGAGAAGACCCCGGCGATGCCCGGCCACCCGGACTGGAAGGCCGTGGCACCCACCGCCGCACCGGTGAAATAAGGCGGTGACGAGACGCCCCGTGCCGTGCGACCATCTTCAGGTCGGCGCGGCACGGGGCGCGGGGGAATCTCCCGGAGTGCTCGTGCGTTGACTTCTACGACCGCCGAATCTGAATCCCCATCGACGTAAGGATCCAATGACCTCCTCTTCATCCCCTTCCCAGGACACGCAGCGCCTCGCGCACACTTACGCCGAAGGTCTTCGGGCCGATGCCCTGATGGAAGAGGACGTCGCCTGGAGCCACGAGATCGACGGAGAGCGGGACGGCGAGCAGTTCGATCGATCCGAGCGCGCGGCCCTGCGCCGCGTCGCCGGCCTCTCCACCGAGCTCGAGGACGTCACCGAGGTCGAGTACCGCCAGCTCCGTCTGGAGCGGGTCGTCCTCGTCGGCGTCTGGACCACGGGGACCGCGCAGGACGCCGACAACTCCCTCGCAGAGCTCGCCGCCCTCGCGGAGACCGCAGGCGCACTCGTGCTCGACGGCGTGATCCAGCGTCGCGACAAGCCCGACGCGGCCACCTTCATCGGCTCCGGCAAGGCCCTGGAGCTGCGTGACATCGTCGTCGAGTCCGGCGCGGACACCGTCATCTGCGACGGCGAACTCAGCCCCGGCCAGCTCATCGCCCTCGAAGACGTCGTCAAGGTCAAGGTCATCGACCGTACGGCCCTGATCCTCGACATCTTCGCCCAGCACGCCAAGTCCCGTGAGGGCAAGGCGCAGGTCGCGCTCGCGCAGATGCAGTACATGCTGCCGCGACTGCGCGGCTGGGGTCAGTCGCTGTCCCGTCAGATGGGCGGCGGCAAGGGCGGCGGCCTCGCCACCCGTGGTCCCGGTGAGACCAAGATCGAGACGGACCGGCGTCGGATCCGCGAGAAGATGGCGAAGATGCGCCGGGAGATCGCGGACATGAAGACCGGCCGCGAGATCAAGCGCCAGGAACGCAAGCGCCACAAGGTGCCCTCGGTCGCCATCGCGGGTTACACCAACGCCGGCAAGTCGTCCCTGCTCAACCGCCTCACGGGCGCGGGCGTCCTGGTCGAGAACGCCCTGTTCGCGACCCTGGACCCCACCGTCCGCCGGGCGGAGACCCCGAGCGGCCGTCTGTACACACTGGCCGACACCGTCGGTTTTGTACGGCACCTGCCGCACCACCTGGTCGAGGCGTTCCGCTCCACCATGGAGGAGGTCGGCGAGTCCGACCTGATCCTGCACGTGGTGGACGGCTCGCACCCGAACCCGGAGGAGCAACTGGCCGCGGTGCGCGAGGTGATCAGGGACGTCGGTGCCACCGGCGTGCCGGAGATCGTCGTGATCAACAAGGCCGACGCGGCGGACCCGCTGACGCTCCAGCGGCTGATGCGGATCGAGAAGCGCGCCATCGCGGTCTCGGCCCGTACCGGCCAGGGCATCACCGAGCTGCTCGCCCTGATCGACAACGAACTGCCCAGGCCGTCCGTCGAGATCGAGGCGCTCGTGCCGTACACCCACGGCAAGCTCGTCGCCCGCGCCCATGACGAGGGCGAGGTGATCTCCGAGGAGCACACCGCGGAGGGCACCCTGCTCAAGGTGCGGGTGCACGAGGAACTGGCCGCGGAGTTCGCACCGTACGTGCCGGCCCCGGTTGTGGCCTGAGTGCTGTAGTTCGAGTGCTGTAGTTCGTCTGACAGGCCCGCCCTTTTCGAGAAGGGGCGGGCCTTCGGCGTCTTCGGCACACCGGCGTGGGTGGTCGTGGTCGTTCGGGGACTCGGGCCTACCGTGAGCAGGAGCTGTCACCGGCCGGCGTACTTCTGACTGACCGTGTCGTACACCCCCTTGGCCACCTCACCCAGCCGGGGGCCGGCCAGCCAGCCCGCGTTCACCGGGCCGATCGAGGTGTTCGACACCAGCGCCGGCTCGCCGTCCGCACCCGTCGCCACCCAGCCGCCGCCGGACGAACCACCCGTCATGGTGCAGCCGATCCGGTACATCGTCGGATCCGAGGCGTTGATGGACAGCCGTCCCGGCCTGTCCTGGCACTGGTACAGCGTCTCCCCGTCAAAGGGCGCCGCCGCCGGATACCCGTCGACCGTGATGCTCTCCACCCGCGGCACCGCCGGCGCCGCGAAGTTCACCGGCAGGGCCGAACCGACCGTCTCCTCCAGTGACTTGCCGCTACCCCCGTTCTCCGGTGTCACATGGATGACGGCGAAGTCGTACGGGGCACCGGCCCCGCCGGTCGGACCGCCCTGAGCGATCCACTGGTCCGAGGTCCCCGCCCAGTCGGCCCACCAGACGCCGTAAGGAGCGAGCTCGTCCTCGGTCGCACCGGCCAACTCCCCTGCCGAGAACGCCTGGTCGTTGTACGACGGCACGAACGCGATGTTGCGGTACCAGCCGCCGCTCCTGCCCGCGTGCACACAATGCCCCGCCGTCCACACCAGGTTGGACCTGCCAGGGTTGGCCGGGTCGGCCACGACCGTCGCCGAGCAGACCATCGTGCCTTCGGGGGAGTCGAAGAACACCTTGCCCGCCTCGGGGACGGTGTCGTGGTACGTAGGCGATACGGCCTTCGCGTCCACCGGCGCCGGCTCCGGGTCGGTCACACCCTGGTCACCCGAGAGGTCGCTCTCCCGGACACCACGGTCGGGATCCTCGGCCTCCTGCATCCGGTCCGGGTCCCACAGACCCTCGATGACGGGGTTGATGTAGTCCTGGGCCTTGCGCAGCCAGTCGTCCCGGTCCCAGTTCTTCCAGGCCCCGTCCTTCCACTTGTCTACATCGATCCCGTGCTCCTTGAGCCTGTCCCTGATGTCGTCCGGGATCGTGATCTTGCCGTCTCCCTCGGACGCGGCTGAGGCGGAGGCCTGCGCGTTCGCGTCCGGGTCGTTCGAGCCGCAGCCGGTGGCGGTCAGCGCCAGCAAGGACGCGAGGGCCACGGCAGCCAGCACGGGGGAGACTCTGCGGCGCGCGCCCACTTCACCTCCACCCCGAACGGTCAACAACAGCAGTACGGATCGCATGCTCTGCCTCCCCCTGGTGCGGACGAACCCGGTGCCGGAACCCGGGACTCCCCGCTGACGCCCATGAGTTCACCCTCCGGCACCACGCCTCGGACCGGCATCGCACCCCATGCGCCCGTTATGGGGGACTTCCCGTCGAACCGCAACGGTTCCGTCATGTCAAAGATCTGCGGACAACCCGTAACCCGCCGAACGGTCCGGGGTTGGTAGCGGTGGGGACCTGCTGCCGGCGGACGGTTCGGTCCTCCACGCCCCCATCCCCGGATTTCTCCCGACAGTCGGGGCATCGATGTGCCGAGACGTCGAGCAAAGGGATACGGGGCTCCGTATGTCGGGGCGGGCGAGTCCGCGAGGGAACCGCTTGCCCCTGCGCAGCGCGACGACGGGAGCACCATGGCCATGACCGACACCGCATCCGGGGAGGCCATGGCGGGGCCCACCGCCGTCGCGGAACCGTCGCAGGCCCGCTCGGCGCACGAGGGGATCCTCCGGCGCCAGTCGGCCCGTGAGTCGGCCGCGCGCACCTACGCCCGCGCCCTCCCGATCGTCCCGGTACGCGCACGTGGCCTGACCATCGAGGGCGCCGACGGTCGCCGCTACCTCGACTGCCTCTCGGGTGCCGGCACCCTGGCCCTCGGCCACAACCACCCCGTCGTCCTGGAAGCGATCCGAAAGGTCCTCGATTCGGGCGCGCCCCTCCACGTCCTCGACCTCGCGACCCCCGTCAAGGACGCCTTCATCACCGAATTGTTCCGCACCCTCCCTGGTGGGCTCGCCGACCACGCTCGCGTGCAGTTCTGCGGCCCCGCCGGCACCGACGCGGTGGAGGCCGCCTTCAAGCTCGTACGCGCCGCGACCGGCCGCAACGGCATCCTCGCCTTCGCCGGTGCCTACCACGGCATGACCTCCGGAGCGCTCGAAGCGGCCGGTGACGCCTTCGACGTACGGGTCGCCCGGCTGCCCTATCCGCAGGACTACCGCTGCCCGTTCGGGGTCGGTGGCCCACACGGCGCCGAACTCGCCGCCCGCTGGACGCAATCCCTCCTCGACGACCCCAAATCCGGGGTGCCGCTGCCCGCCGGGATGATTCTGGAACCCGTGCAGGGCGAGGGCGGGGTCCTCCCGGCCCCGGACGAGTGGATGCGGCGCATGCGCCGGATCACGGCCGACCGGTCGGTCCCGCTCATCGCCGACGAGGTCCAGACGGGGGTCGGTCGCACCGGCGCCTTCTGGGCCGTGGAGCACAGCGGCATCTCCCCCGACGTCATGGTCCTCTCCAAGGCCATCGGCGGCAGCCTCCCTCTCGCCGTCGTCGTCTACCGCGACGACCTCGATGTCTGGGAGCCCGGCGCCCACGCCGGCACCTTCCGCGGCAACCAACTCGCCATGGCCGCGGGCACGGCCACGATGGCCTACGTCCGCGAGAACGACCTCACAGCGCGCGCGGCAACCCTCGGCGCCCGGATGCTGCAGCAACTTCGGTCGCTGGCACGGGAGTTTCCCGTGATCGGTGACGTGCGAGGCAGGGGACTGATGATCGGGATCGAGCTGGTGGAGGCGGAAGGGGAGGGAGTGGGGGAGCGCGCGGAAGGGGAGGGGCCTGCTGGACCGCTGGGCACGGTCGGATTCGGTAGCTCCGGTGGTGCGAGCGCGTCGGTGGTGCCCGAAAGCATCCCGTCTCCTCGCCCTGCCTCTCCCGAGCTTGCCGCCGCCGTCCAACAGGAGTGCCTCCGGCGTGGGCTGATCGTCGAGCTCGGTGGCCGTCACGCGAGTGTCATCCGCCTGCTCCCGCCCCTGACGATCACCGACGAACAGACGACCGCGGTCCTCGACCGCCTGGCAGACGCCGTGGCAGCGGTGGCCCGCAGTCACGGCCCCGCCGGCGAGAGGCAACGGCAGCGTCGGCGACGGAACCGGGGTGAGGGGATGGGCTAGTTGCCGGGGCGGCGATGTACGCCGGAGGGGCGGCGGGAGCTGGTGTGTTGGCTGGGGGTGGGGCCGGTGGATCGGCTGATGCTGCGGCTGTGGCGGATGGAGCGGCAGGGGCCGGTGTGTTGGCTGGAACGGCACAGAGGACAGGAAGCGCAGCCACGTCCTCGGCCGGTGCGACGGCCACAGTCGGTGTCGGAGCTGGGGCCGGGGTCGGCGATCGGACCGAGGCAGGGGTTCGGGTTCGAAACCAGCCCGGAGCCGGAACCGAGGTCGGAATTGGGGCCAGATCAGAAGCCGGAGCGCCGCCCCACCTCGCAGCCGCCACCCTCCCGCGCGCCATAGGCCGAGTCGCGCACAGCGCGCCAGCACCTCCGAGCGGCCGCCCCCATCACCTCGATGGCTCACCGATCCCCTCCCGAACACCATTCACCTCCCAGCGACTCGACAGCCCCATCTCTCACCAAGCCCCGACCAGCCGCCCCGGCACCGGCACCGGACCAACTCGGTCCCGGCGCCGACCCCGTTCCCCACGAGTCAGCAGCCCCGCCGAGGCAGACCCACCGAGGACCACCGAACTTGAACACCACCCCCACCCCTCACAGCCCCACCCCCACGCGCCCGCGCAACGACTCCGACACGTCCAACTCCTCGCAGCGTGGACCTCGTCCTGCCCACACCCCGTCCCAGGCCGGCCCGCCCGAACGGGAACGCCTGCGCGGTGCCACCACCGACCTCCTGTCCCACCCCGATCCACACACCGCGGCCGAAGCCGCGACCGTGGAGAATCTGCTGCGTTGCTGGGTCCGCGAGACCGGGCTGCCCGCCCCCGCGGACGGCATCCTCCGTGTTCCGCTCCCGGCCAGCGGCACATCCCTCCTCGTCCCCGTCCATTACTGGTCCCCGACGGGCTGGCACCGCTTCGGCCTCCCCCGTCTCGCCGACGCCCCCGATCAGGCCCCGCCGGCCGACGCAGTCACCGTCGCGGCACTGCTCACCCGTGAGTCGTCGGCGACAGAAACCCCCGCCGCCTCCGGCGGTGTCGAACTCATCGCCCGAGTGGCCGACTCCGTCCGTCGCACCGCCACCTTCGTCCGAGGGCGTCGCAAGGACTCCGCTGACGGCCCCGACTCCGTCCTCGACCGCGCCGACCTCTTCCTCACCGCCGAGCAGTCGCTCGTCCTCGGCCACCCTCTGCACCCGGCCCCGAAGAGCCGCGAGGGTCTCTCCGAAGCCGAAGCGGCTCTGTACTCACCCGAACTGCGTGGCTCCTTCCCCCTGCACTGGCTCGCGGTCGATCCCTCTCTCCTTGCCACCGACTCTGCCTGGACCGAACGCGGTCGCCCCGTCGCCGCCGCCCAACTCACCCGGCGCCTCGTCGGCCCCGCCCTGGTACTGCCCGACGGACACACGGCCCTGCCGCTGCACCCGTGGCAGCTCCGCGAGGTACAGCTCCGCCCCGAGACCGCCCCTCTTTTCGCCACCGGACTGCTCCGGGACCTGGGCGCCCACGGCGCCCCCTGGCACCCCACCTCCTCCGTACGCACTGTCCATCGCTCTGGTGCCCCCGCCATGCTCAAGCTCTCGCTGGGTCTGCGCATCACCAACTCCCGCCGTGAGAACCTCCGTAAGGAACTCCACCGCGGCGTCGAGGTGCACCGGCTCCTGCGCAGCGGCCTGTCCAAGGAGTGGCAGGCTGCCCACCCGGCATTCGACATCGTCCGCGACCCGGCGTGGCTCGCCGTCGACGGGCCCGACGGCAGCCCCGCCCCCGGAATCGACGTGGTGATCAGGCACAACCCGTTCACCCCCTCGCACGATGTCTCCTGCATCGCCGGACTCGTCTCACCGCGCCCCTACGCCCACCCCGGCCCCGCCGAGGGCCGCCCGGAAGCGGGCCGGTCGGTCTGGCGGTCCCGGCTGGCCGAGGTCGTCACCCGCCTGGCCGCCCGAACCGGTCGTCCCCGCGGAGCCGTGGCCGCCGAGTGGTTCCTGCGCTACCTGGAACACGTCGTCCGCCCGGTGCTGTGGCTCGACGGGGAGGCGGGGATCGCGCTGGAGGCGCACCAGCAGAACACCCTGGTCCTCCTGGACGGCGACGGCTGGCCCGCCGGCGGTCGTTACCGCGACAACCAGGGCTACTACTTCCGCGAGGCCCGGCGGGCGGAACTCGACGCCCGGCTGCCCGGCATCGGCACACTCAGCGACACCTTCGTCTCCGACGAGGTCACCGACGAGCGTTTCGCCTACTACCTCGCGATCAACAACGTCCTCGGCCTCATTGGTGCGTTCGGCTCCCAGCACCTTGCTGACGAACGGCTGTTGCTCGCCGCCTTCCGCCGCTTCCTCGCCGACGCGGCCTCCGGACCCACTCGACTGCGGACCACGCTTCCCGGTCGACTGCTCGACTCACCCGTCCTGCGCTGCAAGGCCAATCTGCTGACCCGCGTGCACGGCCTTGACGAACTCGTGGGTCCCGTCGACACCCAGTCCGTCTACGTCACCATCGCCAACCCCCTTCACGCCTGAGGAACATGACCTACCCCGCCTCCTGAGAGGAGCGCCCCCGTGTCTCGCAGCGACGCGACCACCGACGCCGTTTCCGCCCCCGGGCCCGACGTCGGCACTGGTACCTGTCCCGCCCCGGCCGGGGACGACACCGCCGAGGGCGCCGACCGGAGCACAGACCGGAGCACCGACCAAGAGGACACACTCGACCTGCGTCTGCCGGACGAACTCCTAGCGCTCTTCGAGACAGGACGGCCGCGCTCGGGCAACACCGATGTCGGAGCCGGGCACGAGCAAGAGATCCGGCGTGACAACACCTCACCGCCCACATCACTCACCTCGGCGGCCGACAGCGACCTGCTCGACGGCATCGCCGGGTGGGGTCCGATCACGACTCCGGTGGGCGTGTTCCAACTCGTGCCCGTCCGCGTCGAGCGGGACCTTCCCCTCGTCTGCCACTGGATGAACGACCCCGCCGTGAGCGCGTTCTGGGAGCTGGCCGGGCCCCAGAACGTGACGGAGGACCACCTACGCTCCCAGCTGGCCCACGACGGACGCAGCGTTCCCTGCCTCGGGGTGCTGGAGGGCACCCCGATGAGCTACTGGGAGATCTACCGGGCTGACCTGGATCCTTTGGCCCGCCACTATCCGGCCCGACCGCACGACACCGGTATCCATCTCCTCATCGGTGCCGTCACCCATCGGGCGCGCGGTCTCGGCAGTGCTCTCCTCAGAGCCGTCGCCAATCTCGCACTCGACAAGCGGCCCGCCTGTGCCCGTGTCGTCGCGGAACCCGACCTTCGCAACATCCCCTCCGTCACCGCCTTTCTGAGCGCAGGATTCCGCTTCTCCGCCGAGGTGGACCTGCCCGCCAAGCGGGCGGCCCTCATGATCCGAGACCGGTCACTGCGCGAACTGATGTAGCAGCACGTCATCACGCAATCACTTTTGGTACACCGCTCGCGCCGAGTCGGTTCCCACCCGCGGCCAGACTTTTTCGACGGGCTCAGATCGGACTACTTCCACCGCATCACCCACCGGCCGCCCGTGCCACCCACCGGCCCCCGCGCCACCCACCGGCTGCCGGCTGTCCATCGGACTAGATCCATCCCAGCCGCCTCCGGATCGAAGCCGCTCTCGGCCTGTTCCGAAAGGACCAGTCCCCGCCGAAGCCGGATCGGCCCCCCGATCCGCCCGCCATCCCGCCACCCCCCACTCCTCCTACTTCTCCCACCACACCCACGTCCCCGAGGAGCTCCCGGTCTTGATCCCACCCCTGGTCCCCGCCTTGATCGCCCCTTTGTCAGTGCCGGGCCGTAGGGTGGTCGCGCTATGACGAAGCCCTCACTCCCCGAACTCCTGCATGCTGCCGTCACTGCCGTCGGCGGTATGGAGCGCCCCGGCCAGGTGACCATGGCCGAATCCGTCGCGGACGCGATCGACGACGGTTCCCACCTGCTGGTGCAGGCCGGCACTGGTACCGGAAAGTCACTGGGCTATCTCGTGCCCGCGCTCGCGCACGGGGAGCGGGTCGTCGTCGCGACGGCCACCCTGGCACTGCAGAGACAGCTCGTCGAGCGCGATCTGCCGCGCACCGTCGATGCCCTGCACCCACTGCTGCGCCGCCGCCCGGAGTTCGCGATGCTCAAGGGCCGGTCGAACTATCTGTGTCTGCACCGCCTCCACGAAGGCGTTCCGCAGGACGAGGAGGAGGGCCTCTTCGACCAGTTCGAGGCCGCCGCGCCCAGCAGCAAGCTCGGTCAGGATCTGCTGCGGCTGCGTGACTGGTCGCAGGACACCGAGACCGGTGACCGCGACGACCTCACGCCGGGCGTCTCCGACCGCGCCTGGGCGCAGATCTCCGTCTCCTCCCGCGAATGCCTGGGCGCGACGAAGTGTGCCTACGGAGCCGAGTGCTTCGCCGAGATGGCCCGCGAGCGTGCCAAGCTCGCCGAGGTCGTCGTCACCAACCACGCGCTGCTCGCGATCGACGCTATCGAAGGCGCCCCGGTCCTTCCCCAGCATGAAGTCCTGATCGTCGACGAGGCGCACGAGCTGGTGTCCCGGGTCACCGGCGTCGCCACCGGCGAGCTCACCCCGGGCCAGGTCAACCGCGCGGTGCGTCGCGCCGCGAAACTCGTCAACGAAAAGGCGGCCGACCAGCTCCAGACCGCGGCCGAGGGCTTCGAGCGGCTGATGGAGCTCGCCCTGCCGGGCCGGCTGGAGGAGATCCCGGAGGACCTCGGCTACGCGCTGATGGCTCTGCGTGACGCTGCCCGCACGGTCATCTCCGCGATCGGGGCGACGCGCGACAAATCGGTGCAGGACGAGGACGCGGTCCGCAAGCAGGCGCTGGCCTCCGTGGAGTCGGTGCACGACGTGGCGGAGCGGATCACGAACGGTTCGGAGTGGGACGTCGTCTGGTACGAGCGTCATGACCGCTTCGGTGCCTCACTGCGTGTGGCTCCCATGTCCGTGTCCGGCCTGCTGAGGGAGAAGCTGTTCGCGGACCGCTCCGTGGTCCTGACCTCGGCGACCCTGAAGCTCGGCGGCGACTTCAACGGCGTAGGGGCGTCGCTGGGGCTCGCTCCGGAAGGAACCGAGGGCGAGGACCTGCCGAAGTGGAAGGGCCTCGACGTCGGTTCGCCCTTCGACTACCCCAGGCAGGGGATCCTCTACGTCGCCAAGCACCTCTCGCGCCCCGCGCGGGACGGCGACCGAGTGGACATGCTGGACGAGCTGACGGAGCTCATCCAGGCGGCCGGCGGCCGCACCCTGGGACTGTTCTCCTCCATGAGGGCGGCCCAGCTGGCTGCCGAGGAACTGCGGTCCCGTGTCCCGGAGTTCCCGATCCTGCTCCAGGGCGAGGAGACTCTCGGCGAACTGATCAAGAACTTCGCGGCCGACCCGAAGACCTGCCTCTTCGGCACGCTGTCCCTCTGGCAGGGCGTCGACGTGCCCGGGCCCAGCTGTCAGCTGGTCGTCATGGACAAGATCCCGTTCCCGCGCCCCGACGACCCCTTGATGAGCGCCCGCCAGAAGGCGGTGGAGGACGCGGGTGGCAACGGCTTCATGGCGGTCGCGGCCACGCATGCCGCCCTGCTCATGGCCCAGGGCGCCGGTCGCCTCGTACGGGCGTCGGGGGACCGTGGCGTGGTCGCCGTACTGGATCAGCGGCTTGCCACGGCGCGGTACGGCAGCTATCTCAAGGCGTCGCTGCCCGACTTCTGGTACACCACGGACCGTAACCAGGTCAGGAAGTCACTGGCGGCCATCGACGCTGTGGCGAAGGTGACGGAAGCGGCCGAGCTCGCGGCCGTGGCCGGGGAAGCGCAGGCGGAAGCGGAGTGATCGCGGTTGTCCCTGTCCCCCAGGTAGGGGACAGGGACAACCGCGATCAAGGGCCGTCCGTCACCGGGGTCGGACAGCACAGGGCCCCGGAACCGGCGCAGGGGTTCCGGGGCCCGGTCGCATCGGCGAGGCCGGTCGCGGGGCTCAGACGCGCCGCAGAACCGCAACTACCTTGCCGAGGATGGTCGCGTCGTCGCCGGGGATCGGCTCGTACGCGGAGTTGTGGGGGAGCAGCCAGACATGGCCGTCCTCGCGCTTGAAGCGCTTGACCGTGGCCTCGCCTTCGAGCATCGCGGCCACGATGTCGCCGTTCTCGGCGACGGGCTGGCGGCGCACGGTGACCCAGTCGCCGTCGCAGATCGCGGCTTCGATCATCGAGTCACCGACGACCTTCAGCACGAACAGCTCACCGTCACCGACGAGCTGGCGGGGGAGGGGGAACACGTCCTCGACGGATTCCTCGGCGAGGATCGGGCCACCGGCGGCGATCCGGCCCACCAGCGGGACGTAGGACGCGGCCGGCTTGCCCGCGGTGTCCGTGGGCTGCACGGAGGCGCCCTGGTCCGAGCCGCGCACCTCGTACGCGCGCGGCCGGTGCGGGTCGCGGCGCAGGAAGCCCTTGCGCTCCAGTGCCATCAGCTGGTGTGCGACGGACGAGGTGCTGGACAGGCCGACCGCCTGGCCGATCTCCCGCATCGACGGCGGGTATCCGCGCCGCTGGACGGAGTCCCTGATGACCTCGATCACCCGGCGCTGCCTGTCGGTGAGTCCCGAGCTGTCGGCCCGGATGCCTGGAGGTCGGCCCGGCAGGGAGCGCTTTTGCCCCTCCGGATTCGCGGCTTCGTTCATCGCATGCACCGGCTCGAGTCGGCCCTGGGAACGGTCCTGGGCAGTGATGGTGGCACTGTCTGCGGTCGTGGTCACGTCGGCCCCTCTCGATGGTCTCCCTGCTGGACAACGGTAGTTGCTTTCGAAAGGTTGCGCCAAACACACGTTCGAGTGAAAAATCGCGGTTCAGCTATCGCGATCATGTGTCTGGGTGTATGGCTAACGCGCCGCCTGCCGAACAAAAGGGCCCATTGCTGTACTCTTCACCGCCGGATGGCGACCTCGCGGGTTGTTGCCCCAGTCTGCCATCAGGTGTCCCCTCGGCCGGGTAGCGGCTCCCATCTGTGCGGGAATCCCACGTCCCCTCCTTGTGGCGCTCACGGTATCTCCGCATGCGGCGCAGCGATACGGCTGTGCGTCGTGTTCGCCGGGTGCCGGGACGGTCGTACGGCACAGGCCCATACGGGCGCGACACGCGTATACGGCGTGTATGCCGTGCCAATCCCTACATGTAGTGCTTGGATTGCTACAGCAGCCCAGAAGTTGTGGTCCCCCGGGTCTTCACGCCCGCTGCGATCGCCTATGCTGGGGGCTGCTTCGAGGGGCCCATGGGGCTCAGCGAGGCTATTGAGTCTGCTGTGAGGAGGTTGGGAGCCCATGCACTGCCCCTTCTGCAGGCACCCCGACAGCCGCGTCGTCGACAGTCGTACGACCGACGACGGCACGTCGATCCGCAGGCGCCGCCAGTGTCCGGACTGCTCCCGTCGTTTCACGACCGTGGAGACGTGCTCGCTGATGGTGGTCAAGCGGTCAGGAGTCACCGAGCCTTTCAGTCGCACCAAGGTCATCAACGGCGTGCGCAAGGCATGCCAGGGGCGGCCTGTCACCGAGGACGCGCTCGCCCAGCTGGGCCAGCGGGTCGAGGAGGCGGTGCGGGCCACCGGAAGTGCCGAGCTGACCACCCATGACGTGGGGCTGGCCATACTCGGCCCGTTGCAGGAGCTCGATCTCGTCGCGTATCTGCGATTCGCCTCCGTCTACCGGGCGTTCGACTCGCTCGAGGACTTCGAGGCGGCGATCACGGAACTGAGGGAAGACACGGGACCCCCCGCCGCGGACGACGAGGACCGCGGAGAGGCTGGGGGCGGCGACGAGGTCGTCCCGGGGAGCCAGGAAGACGATCGCGGGCCCGGAGGGACTGCTCAAGTCCCCGAGCCCGCCCGCGCCGCCGACTGATCGGCGGGCCGGGTCGGGCGAGGACCCCGGGCCGGCCGGACGGCGGCGAACCAGGACCTGTTGCGGGCGGTAGCGAGTGGGTGCCCGCAATACCAGACAGAACACCGTGCCACGGGAACAACGGGGCACTTCAGGGCGTTTACGCCCGTACAGGGAGGCGGCATGACAGAGACGGCGAGCGGTCCGGCACGGAGTTCCCGCGCCAAGGGCACCAAGGCGACTGCGAACAAGGGCCTGCGTATCGAGCGCATCCACACCACCCCCGGCGTGCATCCGTACGACGAGGTGGAATGGGCGCATCGTGACGTCGTCATGACCAACTGGCGCGACGGCTCGGTCAACTTCGAGCAGCGTGGCGTCGAGTTCCCCGACTTCTGGTCGGTGAACGCGGTCAACATCGTCACCAGCAAATACTTCCGCGGTGCCGTCGGCACCCCCCAGCGCGAGGTGAGCCTCAAGCAGCTCATCGACCGCATCGTGAAGACGTACCGGAAGGCCGGCGAGGACTACAAGTACTTCGCCTCGCCCGCCGACGCGGAGATCTTCGAGCACGAGCTGGCGTATGCCCTCCTGCACCAGATCTTCAGCTTCAACAGCCCGGTGTGGTTCAACGTCGGTACGCCCCAGCCGCAGCAGGTCTCGGCCTGCTTCATCCTGGCCGTCGACGACTCCATGGAGTCGATCCTCGACTGGTACAAGGAAGAGGGCATGATCTTCAAGGGCGGCTCCGGCGCCGGCCTGAACCTCTCCCGCATCCGCTCCTCCAAGGAACTGCTGTCCTCGGGCGGCAACGCCTCGGGTCCCGTCTCCTTCATGCGCGGTGCCGACGCCTCCGCGGGAACCATCAAGTCGGGCGGCGCCACGCGTCGCGCCGCCAAGATGGTCATCCTCGACGTCGACCACCCCGACATCGAGGACTTCATCGAGACCAAGGTGAAGGAGGAGGAGAAGATCCGCGCCCTGCGCGACGCGGGCTTCGACATGGACCTGGGCGGCGACGACATCACGTCCGTCCAGTACCAGAACGCCAACAACTCGGTCCGCGTGAACGACACGTTCATGAAGGCCGTCGAGCAGGGCGGCAAGTTCGGCCTGACGTCCCGTATGACCGGCGAGGTCATCGAAGAGGTCGACGCCAAGTCGCTGTTCCGCAAGATGGCCGAGGCCGCGTGGGCCTGCGCCGACCCGGGCATCCAGTACGACGACACCATCAACCACTGGCACACCTGCCCGGAGTCCGGCCGTATCAACGGCTCGAACCCCTGCAGCGAGTACATGCACCTGGACAACACGTCCTGCAACCTCGCCTCGCTGAACCTCATGAAGTTCCTGAAGGACGACGGCAAGGGCCACCAGTCCTTCGAGGTCGAGCGCTTCGCCAAGGTCGTCGAGCTCGTCATCACCGCGATGGACATCTCCATCTGCTTCGCGGACTTCCCGACGCAGAAGATCGGTGAGAACACGCGCGCGTTCCGCCAGCTCGGCATCGGCTACGCCAACCTCGGCGCTCTGCTGATGGCGACCGGCCACGCGTACGACTCGGACGGCGGCCGCGCCCTCGCCGGGTCCATCACCTCTCTGATGACCGGCACCTCGTACAAGCGCTCCGCCGAACTCGCCGCGGTCGTCGGCCCGTACGACGGCTACGCCCGCAACGCCCAGCCGCACCTGCGGGTCATGAAGCAGCACTCCGACGAGAACGGCAAGGCCGTCCGCATGGACGACCTCGACACGCCGATCTGGGCCGCCGCCACGGAGGCCTGGCAGGACGTGCTGCGCATCGGCGAGAAGAACGGTTTCCGTAACGCCCAGGCGTCCGTCATCGCCCCGACCGGCACCATCGGTCTCGCGATGTCCTGCGACACCACCGGTCTTGAGCCCGACCTCGCGCTGGTCAAGTTCAAGAAGCTGGTCGGCGGCGGCTCGATGCAGATCGTCAACGGCACCGTCCCGCAGGCCCTGCGCCGCCTGGGCTACCAGGAGGAGCAGATCGAGGCGATCGTCGCCCACATCGCCGAGAACGGCAATGTGATCGACGCCCCCGGCCTCAAGCACGAGCACTACGAGGTGTTCGACTGCGCCATGGGCGAGCGCTCCATCTCCGCGATGGGTCACGTCCGCATGATGGCCGCGATCCAGCCGTGGATCTCGGGCGCGCTGTCCAAGACGGTCAACCTGCCGGAGACGGCGACCGTCGAGGACGTCGAGGAGGTCTACTTCGAGGCCTGGAAGATGGGCGTGAAGGCGCTCGCCATCTACCGTGACAACTGCAAGGTCGGCCAGCCCCTCTCCGCCAAGACCAAGGAGAAGGAGAAGACCGAGGTCACGGAGAAGGCCGAGGCGACCATCCGCGAGACGGTCGAGAAGGTCATCGAGTACCGTCCGGTCCGCAAGCGCCTCCCGAAGGGCCGTCCCGGCATCACGACGTCCTTCACGGTCGGCGGCGCCGAGGGCTACATGACCGCCAACTCCTACCCGGACGACGGTCTCGGCGAGGTCTTCCTGAAGATGTCCAAGCAGGGCTCCACCCTTGCGGGCATGATGGACGCCTTCTCCATCGCGGTCTCCGTCGGACTCCAGTACGGCGTGCCGCTGGAGACGTACGTCTCGAAGTTCACCAACATGCGCTTCGAGCCGGCCGGCATGACGGACGACCCGGACGTGCGGATGGCGCAGTCGATCGTCGACTACATCTTCCGCCGCCTGGCGCTCGACTTCCTGCCCTTCGAGACCCGCTCCGCGCTCGGCATCCACTCCGCCGAGGAGCGTCAGCGCCACCTCGAGACCGGCTCCTACGAGCCGACCGAGGAGGAGGTCGACGTCGAGGGGCTCGCCCAGTCGGCGCCGCGCACCCAGGAGCTGAAGGCCGTGGCCACGCCGCGTGCCGAGGTCGAGGCGGCCAAGCCCGCCCCGCAGCAGGCCCACACCAGCGCCGAGTTGGTGGAGATGCAGCTGGGTATCCAGGCCGATGCCCCGCTGTGCTTCTCCTGCGGTACGAAGATGCAGCGGGCCGGTTCCTGCTACATCTGCGAGGGTTGTGGCTCCACCAGCGGTTGCAGCTGATGTGAGCTAGGCCGTCCAGGGCGGTGCAGTCGGATGCCGACTGCACCGCCTTCGGTTTTTTCCGTTTCTCCACAGGACGATCACACGTTAGGCTCCCCCCGCGCATGACCGGCGCGAACAGCAGGGCGGGGAACGTGGGGGACACGGGGAACATGGCTGAGCAGCAGATTGCCGATGCCGCAGCGGGTGCGGGAGAGCCGGAGAAGGGTTCGAACGAGTGGGGCCAGGCCATAGCGGCACTGGTGGTGGTCGGGGGTCTCGCGGCCCTTTTGTTGTCAGGGACCTTTCAGCAGAAGTCCAGCGACCCCGAACCGGCCGAGTGCCACACCTCGGACGACGCCCGGCCGTCGAAGCCCGTCTCAGGGGTGCAGTTGTGCTCGGCGCTGAACCGGGCGGACCTGCCGACACTGCTCGGCACTCCGACCGAGTACGCGATGACGGCCAGTGGCAAGGAGAGTGTGGGCGACTGGGCCGACGGCACCAAGACCGTCACGCCCGAGGCGGAGGTCCAGCTGTCCACCTACACCGTGAACCTCTCGACGTCCGACGACGACATCCCGGTGGCCGAGATGGCCGGCTTCCTGGGGAGGTCGGTGGAGAACAGGACCATAGGCGGGCACCCGGCGGTCCTCTACTCGGACCGGACCATCGCCCTCAAGTTCAACCTCGGCGGGGGCAAGGTCGACACCGGCCCCGGCGGGATCGCCCGCAGCCTGCTGGTGGCCAAGGACACCAAGGACGGCGGCGGCTTCTACGAGGTCTCCATATGGCGTCAGGACGACGTCCTGCCCGATGACCTCGCGCTGCTCCGCGTCGCCGAGACGGTGCTGCCGACGGTCCCGGGCTGGACCGCCGGCTGACACGTCACGCCCGGCCCATGCTCCGGGTGAACGTCGCGGGGTCGTCGTCGAAGCCGCTGATCCCCGGGTGGAAGTCCCAGGTGCCGGATTCCTGGCGTACGAACTCCCCGACCTTCGCGGCCGTGGCGCCGAGGACGGCGCCGAAGTCGTCCTCGGCCAGGACCGTGTAGCCCTCCCGTATGCGCAGGCCCGGATTGAGCACGCCGACGAAGGTGCGGTGCGCGGAGCGCTGCTGGATGACGGCGCCGACGACCACACGCGTGTACCGGGCGTCCAGCCGGTCGAGTTCGAGGGTCATGACCTCGTCCCAGCCGAAGCCCTTGCCGTCCTTGCTGTCCCGGTTGAGATAGATGGTGCCGTCGGGGGAACGGCTGTCGAAGTGCACCACATAGGCGGGATCGCCGTACGGATCGCCCGCCACGTAGGTCGCCGCGACGATGTCCAGGTCGGTGGCCGGCTGCCCCGCCGGACTCGGATCCCACTTGAGCGCGACCTCGACCTTGCGGATCCCCTTGTTGATGCCGCTCACCAGATCTCCCCTTCCCCCTGTGGCCACGGTCCGAACTGCCGGTCAGGCAGGACCGGTTGTCCATCCTGCCACGCGCGTGTGTCACTCGTGGGTCACCTCTGCAGCCGAGCGTGACCGGCGCCACCCTCCGTGGCCTTACCATGGCGCGGTGCTGGTCAAGTGGATTCGCTGCACCGTGGTGGACCGCCGCGGGTTCGAGCGGGGGCAGCGAAAGTGGGCGGGGCTTCTGGGAGAGCCGGGGTTTCGGGGACAGGGCGGGGGCTGGAGCCGGGGACGGCAGGGCGTGGCGCACATCTTCTCCTTCTGGGAGAGCCGTTCCTTCTACGACTCCTTCATGGCGCGTTCCCATGACCGGCTCGCGGCGGCCCAGTCCGGCACGTTCAAGGACATCCAGGTCAAACTGTTCGACTACCGCTTCGACGTGAAGACGGGCTTCGAGCCACGCTTCACCGACGCCGACCTGGTGCGGTTCGCCCACTGCCGCGTCCACGAGGAGCGTGCGGAGCACTTCACCCTCATGCAGGAGAAGGTCTGGAATCCGGCGATGGCCGGCTCGCCCGGCATGATCCGCGGCCTGTTCGGCGAGGCTCCGGGGAACGAGTTCCTGGTGCTCTCGATGTGGCGGTCGGCCGCCGAGCACGGCAAGTACCGCACCGAACGGGTGGAACGCCTCATCCTGAGGGCGCAGACCGAGGCCGACGTAGCCGCGCTCACGGGCGACATCCTGGACCTCGAACCCGCCTGGACGGTTTGATGTCCGAACTCACCGGACACGCGGCTCGGCGGGGCCGAGGGTGCGGGAAATGTGTGACCTACGCCGTATGGAGGCCATACGAGTGCTCGATACGCCCTCACTCGATCTAGGGTCTTGGCATGGCACGACCACGGCGAATCGTCCTTGTCCGGCACGGGGAGTCAACGGGCAATGTTGATGACACCGTGTATGAACGCGAACCCGATCACGCGCTGGCCCTGACGGAACGGGGCTGGCGGCAGGCGGAGGAGACCGGGAAACGGCTGCGAGAGGTGCTGGGCCGCGAACAGGTCAGTGTGTACGTCTCTCCGTACCGTCGCACCCACGAGACCCTTCGCGCCTTCCATCTGGATCCCGAACTGATACGCGTGCGTGAGGAACCCCGGCTGCGGGAGCAGGACTGGGGCAACTGGCAGGACCGCGACGACGTGCGCCTGCAGAAGGCGTACCGCGACGCCTACGGGCACTTCTTCTACCGGTTCGCGCAGGGCGAGTCCGGGGCCGATGTGTACGACCGGGTCGGCGGCTTCCTGGAGAGCCTGTTCCGCAGCTTCGAGGCGCCCGATCATCCGCCGAACGTCCTGATCGTGACGCACGGCCTGGCGATGCGGCTGTTCTGCATGCGCTGGTTCCACTGGACGGTCGCCGAATTCGAGTCGCTCGCGAATCCCGGGAACGCGGAGATGCGGATGCTCGTTCTCGGGGACGACGGCAAGTACGCCCTTGACCGGCCCTTCCAGCGCTGGCGTGAGCCGGAACCGTACGGGATCACCGATTAGAGTGGCAGGCCGATGACCGCTGACTCCTCATCCGACGGGCGCCTGAGCCGCGCCCTCGCCAGTCTGCGTGGCCTTGCCGTGGGGGACGCGCTGGGCTCGCAGTTCTTCGTACCGGTGAACTACCCCCTGCTGAAGAACCGCGAGCTGCCGCCCGGCGACTGGCAGTGGACGGACGACACCGAGATGGCCTGCTCGGTGGTGGCCGTCCTGGCCGCCCACCACCGCATCGACCAGGACGCCCTGGCCCAGTCCTTCGCCGCGCACCACGACTTCGACCGGGGGTACGGTCCCGCCGTCAACCGACTGCTGCGGCTGGTCCGCGAGGGCGGTGACTGGCGTGAACTCGCCGCGGCCCTCTTCAACGGGCAGGGCTCCTGGGGCAACGGGGCCGCGATGCGCATCGCGCCTCTCGGCGCCTTCTACGCCGACGACCCGGAGCAGGCAACCCACCAGGCGGAGATCTCGGCCTACCCGACGCATCAGCACCGGGAAGCGGTCGTCGGCGCCATGGCCGTCGCCGCGGCCGCCGCGCTGGCCGCTGCCCCCGGCGGTCCGCCCAGCCCCGGCGCGCTTCTGGACGGCGTCATCTCGCTCGTCCCGAAGAGTGCCGTCGGCGCGGGCCTCAGACGGGCCCGCGACATGCTCGACTACGGCGACGCCTCCACCGTGGCGGCCGTGCTGGGATGCGGGCGCCGTACGACGGCCCACGACACCGTGCCGTTCGCTGTCTGGTCCGCCGCCCGGTCCTTGGGCGACTACGAAGAGGCGTTCTGGACGACCGCCCAGGTCGGCGGGGACGTGGACACCACCTGCGCCATCGTGGGCGGCGTGATCGCCGCAGGGAAGGCCGGGACGCCGCCCGCCGAGTGGGTGGACCGGACCGAGGCGTTTCCGGAGTGGTTGCGGGTGCCGGAGTAGCGGCCGGTGCCGGACCGAGGCATATCGTCGAAACTCTCCGTGTTCTCTGGGAACTCTGCGTAACCGGCCGTGCGTTGTCATGACAGTTGCCGTGCGACGGGTGGGCCGGTGTGCAGGCGCGTGACAGGGGCGGGGGTGCAGCCATGGGGTGGTGGTCGATGTTCGCCCTGTTGAGCACGGTTCTTCTGGTGCGGATGGCCGGACTGTGGTCCTCGCCGTCGATCCGCCGGACCCGGTCCGGCCATCCGCGGCTCATCGCGAGCTCGGCCCCCTCAGCCGAGACCCGGACCCGCCGTGCCGGCGAGCGCCTCCAGGTCGCTCTTGCGTACCTTGATCACGAACCAGGCAGTGACCAGGGCGAGTACGGCCATCGAGGCGGCTGCGACGAAGCCCGACGAGATGCCCTGGGCGAGCACCTCGTGTCCCCACGGGGCGGGCAGTTGGTGCGTCTTGGCGAACTCCGCCTTCTGTTCCGCCGAGCCGTCGGCCATGAAGTGCGGCACCTGCTTCTCCGCCTCGTCCTTGCTGGCCGACCCGAACACCGTCGTCAGGATGGACAAGCCGAGCGAACCGCCCACCTGTTGCGTGGTGTTGAGCAGCCCGGAGGCGGCGCCGGCCTCGTGCTGGGCGACGCCGGAGACGGCGGTGATCGTCAGCGTCACGAAGTTCAGGCCCATGCCGAAGCCGAAGATCAGCATGGGGCCGAGAACTCCGCCGACGTAGGAGCTGTCGGAGCTGATGAGGGCCTGCCAGGCGAGTCCGGTCACCGCGAGCGCCGAACCGGCGAGCATGAACGGCTTGGGGCCGAGCACCGGCAGGAATCGCTGCGACAGGCCCGCTCCCAGCGCGATGACGACGGTCACGGGCAGGAAGGCGAGACCGGCCTCGATCGGGGTGTAGTCCAGGACGTTCTGGACGAAGAGCACGATGTAGAAGAACATGCCGAACATCGCGGCGGCGAGACTCAGCATGATCACGTACGTGCCCGAGCGGTTGCGGTCGGCGAACATCCGCAAGGGGGTGATCGGCTCCTTGGCGCGCGACTCGATGAACGCGAAGGCGAGCAGGAGTACCACGGCGACGCCGAAGGACCCGATGGTCAGGTTGTCCCGCCAGCCCTCGTCGGCGGCGCGGATGAAGCCGTAGACCAGCAGGGCCATGCCTCCTGTGGAGGTCAGGGCGCCCGCGATGTCGAAGCGGCCGCTGTGCCGTTGCGACTCGCTGATGTACAGCGGGGTGAGCACGGCGATCAGCACGCCGATCGGCACGTTGACGAAGAGCACCCATCGCCAGTCGAGCCACTCGGTGAGCATGCCTCCCGCCAGCAGGCCTATGGCACCGCCACCCGCGGAGACGGCGGCGAAGACACCGAAGGCCCGGTTCCGCTCGGGTCCTTCGGGAAAGGTGGTGGTGATCAGTGCCAGCGAGGTCGGCGACGCGATCGCGCCACCCACGCCCTGCAGAACACGGGCGGCCAGCAGCTGCCAGGGTTCCTGGGCGAGGCCGCCGAGCAGCGAGGCGAAGGTGAACAGCAGGATGCCGGTCATGAAGACCCGGCGGCGCCCGAGGATGTCACCCGCGCGACCGCCCAGAAGCAGCAGGCCGCCGAAGGTGAGCGTGTAGGCGCTGACGACCCAGGTGAGGTCGGTGGTGCTGAACTCGAGAGCGTCTTGAATGTGCGGCAGCGCGATGTTCACAATCGTCGCGTCGAGTACCACCATGAGTTGGCAGGCCGCGATGACGGCGAGTGCGATGCCCGGTCGCCCTGCCCGGCGGGCCGCACCTGGTTTCTGATCGTTGATCAACTGAGAGGTTGTCACTATGGGTCCCCCACAAGCGCGTTAGTGAACGGTCGCGTTCACTGTTGCGTCAACGGTAGTGAGTCCCCAGTAGTGAACGCAAGCGTTCACTTAAGTTTGTTGGCGCGTGGCGTGTCCCCCTGTGTCGCCGCGCGGTGTCCCGTCCCTCCCCGAAACCCCCGCTTCCCTGTTCGCTGGAGACACTCAGATGGTTACCTCGCGCTGGACGGCCGCCCCCGCTCAGACGGCCTCCCTCCGTCGGCGCGGCGCCGTGCTGGAGCGTGCGATTCTCGATGCCGCGCTGGAGCAGCTCAGCACGGTCGGCTGGAACGGCCTCACGATGGAGGGTGTCGCCGCCGGAGCTCAGACCGGCAAGGCCGCGGTCTATCGCCGCTGGCCGTCCAAGGAGGACCTCGTCGCGGACGCCCTTCGGGCCGGACTGCCACGGTTCGAGGAGGCCCCCGACCTCGGCGGTGTGCGCGAGGATCTGCTCGAGCTGTGCCGTCAGGCGCGCGCCGCGATGTTCTCGCGCCCCGGCTTCGCGCTGCGCTCTGTCATTCACGAATGCGACCAGGCTCAGGCGGAGCGCTTCCATGCCGTGATCTTCAACGGAGTCGTGGAGCCGAGCGTCAAGCTCCTGCGCGAGATCATCACCCGTGGCATAGAGCGGGGAGAGGTGCGCCCCGACGCGGCGAACGACTATGTCTTCGATGCCATGCCCGCCATGATGATGTACCGCTCCAAGATGCGCGGCAGCGAATGGGGTGACCAGGATGTCGAAGAGATGATCGACCAGTTCATGTTGCCGCTGCTGCGGTCGAGCGGGCCGTGAGCGCTCTGCGTGGACGTCTCGACTCCGTACGGGGAACCGGGTGTCGCAGGGTGATCCGAACGGCGTACGCTAAGGGCGCCATGCCGTACGAACCGCCTACTCACACCGTCGAGCGCTCTCTTCGTGCCACGACCGGAGCGAAGATCATCGCCGGTGTCGACGAGGTGGGGCGAGGCGCCTGGGCCGGCCCTGTCACCGTCTGCGCGGCGGTCACCGGACTGCGCCGACCGCCCCAAGGCCTCACCGACTCCAAGCTGCTCAGCGTCAAACGCCGCACCGAACTCGCCGAGGAACTGCGGACATGGGTGACGTCGTACGCCCTGGGTCACGCGTCTCCGGAGGAGATCGACCACATGGGGATGACGGCCGCCCTCCGGACCGCCGCCGTGCGCGCCCTGGAGGCACTTCCCGTCCGGCCGGACGCGGTGATCCTCGACGGGAAGCACGACTATCTCGGAACGCCCTGGAAGGTCCGGACCGTGATCAAGGGCGACCAGTCCTGTGTCGCGGTCGCGGCGGCTTCGGTGATCGCCAAGGTTCAGCGCGACAAAATGATGGCCGAACTGGGTATCGACCATGCAGACTTCGGTTTTGCGGCCAACGCCGGGTATCCCTCACCCGTGCACAAGGCCGCGCTGGAGGTCCGGGGCCCCACCCCGTACCACCGGTTGTCGTGGGCGTATCTTGATGCGCTGCCTCAGTGGCGGCACCTCAAGAAGGCCCGCACCTGGGCGGACGGAAGCGTTCCGGCGATCGAGGGCCAGCTCGGCTTCGATTTCTGACGATTCCGCTCGCACTGATGTGCCACCCGCTGACGCGAGCCGCACCAACGTTTGATAGATATCAGCCCATGCCTCTCATTCCCGAGGAGCCTCAGATTCACGAGAGTGCCCAGGGTCCCCGCGCCACTCCGGCCAGCGGCCGTATCGCGCCGACCCCCCGTCCCGTACCCGGTCCACGCCCCGCGGCTCCGCCGCGCCCCGGTCGTCCCGGCCCGCTGCGGCCCGCGCCGCCGGTGCAGCGGACGCCGCACGATGTGGCCGTGGCCAAGCCCGCTGTGCCGGGCCCCGTCGCCCCTGCCACCTCCGCCCCGACTCCGGTCCCGGCTCCCGTCGCGGCTTCGGCGGCCCCGCAGATCCAGCTCATCCCGGCCTCGGCCGCCGGTGCGCTGGACGCTGCCGAGGAAGCCGTAGACCTGCTGCTGGAGTCCGGTCGTGCCCCCGGTGAGGTGCTGGTGATCACCACCGGTGAACAGCATCCGTGGGCCGCCCATGAGCTGTCCTTCGGCGACACCGCCTACTGGGCCCAGCACGACGCCGGTGACGACGTGTTCTACGCGGAGGCCACCTCGGCCTCGCGTGCCGCGTCCCGTCCGGTCGTCGTGGTCGCCGTCAACGGCGGCTCCGCCGCGGCTGTCGCCGAGGCCCTGCCCCTGGCCCACGCCCGGGCCGGTGCCCTGCTGATCGTCTGCGGGGACCCGCAGCAGATCAACTCGGTACTGGGCGCCGGCGTCTGAGCCGGTCTCGGCACGTTCGGAAGGGCACCGGGGGCGAGTAGAGGTGCCGTCCCGCGCGGTAGCTGCACGGTGAGCCCTCAAGCATGCCCGCGTGTGGGCGGAGATCCGGCTCCAACTCCGCCCCACGCCGCGTCAGCAGGACGCGCACCCGGTGCGCCACGACGTCGTGGGCCGTACGTCACTGACGTACGGCCGAAGAACGACATCGAGGCGGACTCGGCTTCAGCGGGCCGCGGCGCGGCGCAGGACCTCCGAGGCGGCGCCGCCGGTGCGCGGGAGCAGAGGCGGTGACTCGGACGTGGCGAAGGGCTCCGGCGCCGAGTCCGCGTTGGGCCTGCGTCCGCCGCGTCCCTCGCCGAGCACCTGCCATCCGTCACGCGTCAGCGTGATGTACGCCCCGCAGCGCAGCCCGTGCAGGGTGCAGGCGTCCCGCAGCCCCCACATCCACGCGCCGTCCTCCTCCGTCCAACGCGCGTCGCCCTCACGGCAGTAGAGCAGCACGGCGGTGCGCACGGGGGTGCGGCGTCGCAGGTCGTGCGGGATCACCCGGCGCAGCTGGGCCAGCAGCGTGTTCCGGAACATCCAGCCGTCGGCCGGTGCCGGGCGGCGGGTGAACGAGGCGCTCGCGCGCAGCCGTTCGTCCGGATCGAGGACCGCCACGATCGCGGTCGCCGGTTTGGGACGGTGCCGTGAGTGCAGCCCGCTGACGACCTCGCGCGGATTGCGCAGCAGCGGGATGCCGGCCTCGGCCCACTCGGCGGGTTCGAGCAGACGGGCCAGAGGGTTGGCGGATGCGGCGGACAGGTCGGCTGACGACGTGGACGCCGCGGAGGACGGAGCGAATCCGAAGGTCACGGTCCTCCCTTCGGCTACGCGCCCATACGGCGGGCGGGGTCGGATTCGGGGGAGCGCGCACCGCAGCAAAGCCCTACCGGTCTACGGGCAAGCCGTGCGGGGAGCGGACCTCAATTCTTCCTGTCGAACTTGGTTGCGGCAACGAGCAATTGGGTCCACCGACCCGAATCAGGCTGTTCGTGGCTTATATCCCTACCCAGTGTTTTAGCGGGCGACGCCGGGGGCCCCCGAGTCCGGCCCTTCGAGGCCCGCGTGCGCACGCGGGCCTCGAGTTCTGCCGGCTGCGGTGCCTGCTCAGCCCCGTACGGCCAGCACCAGAGGCAGCACGCCCTGGGCGCCCGACCGCAGCAGCAGTCGGGCGGCGACGGCGAGGGTCCAGCCGGTCTCGGTCATGTCGTCGACGAGCAGGACGGGACCTGCGGCTGCCTGCAGCGCTTCCCGCAAGGGTGGAGGTACGACGATCGCCCCGTGCAGGGCCCGCAGTCGCTGAGCGCTGTTGGAGCGGGGCAGGGCCAGGTCGGCCGTGTGGTCCGTGTAGGCGAGGGAGCCCAGGAACGGGAGGCGGCCGACGGCGGAGATCCGGCTGCCCAGCGAGTGCACCAGCTGCGGCCGGCCGCGCGAGGGAAGGGTGACCACCCCGACAGGGCGGGCCGGTGCGTCGGGGGCGCCGGAGGCCCAGCCGTCGGGCGACTTGGCCCAATCGGCCAGGACGGTCACGACGGCGTTGGCCACGTCGTCGGGGACGGGGGCGTCCGGAGTCTGGGGCGCGAGCAGCGGCCGGAGCCGGTTGCCCCAGCCGATGTCGGACAGTCGTCCGAGCGCCCGGCCCGGCATGGCCTGTTCGCCGGGCGGAATACGGCCCTTGAGGTCGACACCGATGGCCGGGAGGCCTGTGGGCCACATGCGGCGGGGGTCCACCACGACACCGGCGCGGGAGAGCGAGCCGCCCGCCGTGTCCAGGGCGTCAGCGGAGATGGCGGCGGTGAAACGGGGTCCGGCGCAGTTGTCGCAGCGACCGCAGGGAGCCGCCTGCTCGTCGTCCAACTGCCGCCGCAGGAACTCCATACGGCAGCCCGTGGTGGTGGCGTAGTCACGCATGGCCTGCTGTTCGGTGGCGCGCTGCTTGGCGACCCAGGCGTAGCGCTCGGCGTCGTACGACCAGGGTGTTCCGGTGGCGATCCAGCCGCCCTTGACCCGGTGGACCGCGCCGTCCACGTCCAGCACCTTGAGCATGATCTCCAAGCGGGTGCGATTGAGCTCCACCAGCGGTTCCAGCGCGGGCAGCGACAGTGGCCGGTCCGCCCGGGCGAGGGCGTCCAGGGTGCGCCGTACGGCTTCCTCGGGCGGGAACGCGACGGAGGCGAAGTAGGACCAGATCGCCTCGTCCTCACGGCCGGGCAGGAGCAGCACCTCCGCGTGCTCGACACCACGTCCCGCGCGGCCGACCTGCTGGTAGTAGGCGATGGGGGAGGAGGGCGAACCGACATGGACGACGAATCCCAGGTCGGGCTTGTCGAACCCCATGCCGAGCGCGGAGGTGGCGACCAGCGCTTTGACCTTGTTCGCGAGGAGGGCTTCCTCGGCCTGCTGGCGTTCGGCGTTCTCGGTCTTTCCCGTGTACGAGGCGACGGTGTGCCCGCACTGCCGGAGGAAGGCGGTGATCTCCTCGGCGGCGGCCACCGTCAACGTGTAGATGATGCCGGAGCCCGGCAGGTCGTCGAGATGATCGGCGAGCCAGGCCAGCCGGTGGGCGGCGTCGGGCAGTTGGAGCACGCCGAGGCTCAGGCTCTCGCGGTCGAGCGGACCGCGCAGGACCAGTGCGTCCGAACTGGTGCCGGTGCCCAGCTGCTCCGCCACGTCTGCGGTGACCCGGGCATTGGCCGTGGCCGTGGTGGCCAGCACCGGCACCCCGTGCGGGAGGTCGGTGAGCATGGTGCGCAGCCGCCGGTAGTCGGGGCGGAAGTCGTGGCCCCAGTCGGAGATGCAGTGCGCCTCGTCGACGACGAGCAGGCCGGTGGCGGCCGAGAGTTCAGGCAGGACGTTGTCGCGGAAGTCCGGGTTGTTGAGCCGCTCGGGGCTCACCAGCAGCACGTCCACGGTGCCCGCGGCGACCTCGGCGCGGATGGTCTCCCACTCCTCGGGGTTGGAGGAGTTGATGGTCCGGGCGTGGATACCGGCCCGGGCGGCGGCCTCGACCTGGTTGCGCATGAGCGCGAGCAGCGGAGAGACGATCACGGTCGGACCGGCGCCGCGCTCGCGCAGCAGGGCCGTCGCCACGAAGTACACCGCGGACTTGCCCCATCCCGTGCGCTGTACGACCAGGGCCCGGCGCTTGTCGGCGACCAGCGCCTCGATCGCCCGCCACTGGTCCTCTCGCAGCTGCGCCGATCCGGTGCTGTCCCCGACGAGCCGGACGAGGATCCGGTCGGCGGCCTCGCGCAACTCCGTCTTGCTCGTGTGCGTCATGCCCCCATACAACAGGACGCCTCCGACAGCGGGACGTCTCGGCGGCCCGGCTGTGGATGACTGGGACGGGCTTGTCGTGCCCCTGATCGGACTTATCCACAGGCCCAAACGGAACCGCGAGATCCGCGAGATCGTCGGCGCATGACGAACCACAGCGAAACGACAGGACCCGCGGCGAACGGCAACGACCGCGGGCACAACAGCGACGGACGCAACGGCAACGGCCGAAACAGCACCGGACGGAACGGCGACGGCCGGAGCGGTATCGGCCGGAAGGGCAACGGGCGGGACAGCGACGGCCCGGGGATCGGCGACCGCGTCGGGTTCGACGCACACGGCGCCGCACACCAGGTCACCCTGCGCACCCCGGGCGAGCTGGCCGACGCCCTGCCCTACCTCCTCGGGTACCGGCCCGAGGACAGCATCGTTCTGGTCGCCCTGCACGACCGGGGCGGCCGCGGCCGGTTCGGAGGGCGGGCCCGGCTGGGCATTCCCGCCAACAAGGACGACTGGCCGGCCGTCGCCCGGCAGCTGGCCCACGGGCTGATCACCGGCAGCGAGCGCCGGGGCGCCCGCCCGGAGCAGATGGTCGCCTACCTCTGCCAGGAGCCGGGGGCCGGCGAGACAGGCAGGCAGATCACGGAACGGCTCGCCCCGCTCGCAGGCCTGCTGCGCACGGAGTGCGGCCGGCTCGACGTTCCCGTGATCGAGGCGTTGTGCATCTCCGACGGCCGCTACTGGTCGTACTGCTGCCCGAGCGAAAACTGCTGCCCTGCGCAGGGACTCCCGATGGGTCTGCCCGGCACATCGGTGCTCGCCGCCGCTGCCACGTACGCCGGACTGCAGGTGCGCGGGACGCTGCGCGAACTGAGGGCCAGGCTGCAGCCCTGGGAGACCGCGGCCGCGCTGGAACAGGAGGTCGCGCTGGACACCGCCGGCATGGCCCTGGTCCCCAGGATGCTCGACCAGGCGAGCCGGGTGGACGTGGCCGAGAGGACGCTGCGCCTGGCCCGCAGCACCATGGCACGCTTCGCCGAGGCAGCGCCGGTGTCGGGCCCGCTCCAGGCCGACCTGCGCGACGACGAACTGCTGGGGCACGAAGACGCGGCGGAACTCATCCTCGGTCTGCAGGACCGCACGACCCGGGACCGCGCGGCGGAATGGATGGAAGCGGAGGAAGCCGGACCGGCTCTGCGTCTGTGGCGCGCACTGGCCCGCCGGTGCGTCGGACCCTATGGCGAGCACGCGGCGGCACCGCTCACCCTCGCCGGATGGGTGGCCTGGTCCGCGGGCGACGAGATCGAGGCCAGGGAGGCGCTGGCCATGGCACTGGGCGCAGATCCCAGCTATCTCTTCGCCCGCCTCCTGCACCAGGCCTGCAACGAGGGACTCGACCCGGAATCCATCCGTCGCTGCCTGCGGGCAGAGCGCGAGGGGCGCGACGCACGCGCGCGGTCGGAGGCCGCTCAGTCCGCCGACGCGGAACCGAACGAGGACATGACGGCGTTGGCGGAACCGACCGAGGACGTGACGGCGTTGGCGGAACCGACCGAGAACATGACGGAGTTGAACGTGTCCGGCGATGACGGGAGCCAGCCGTCATCCCCGCCCACTGGCGACGGGACCATGGATCTGCCCGGGGTCCCCGCGGACGCGCTGGCCGTGTCTCCGTCCCACACCGAAGGCACACTGCCGCCGTGCCCGTCCGGGGCCGACCGGAATCCGCCCACGCCAGCGCCTACGGCCTCCCGCCGACGCAAGCGGGTGCGTCCCGGCGCTCGCGCCGATGCCCTGCCCCGTCCCGTCGAGTCGGTGGGGCGACAGCCCCGCGTCGAGGAATCCCGCCCACGCTCCCGGCCGGCCCGCGGTACCCGTCCCGGCACCGTCCGCCGCACCGCGGGCAAGGCCGACGCCCACGGCCCCGAGAGCACGCGGCCCGAGGGCGAGGCCACCGAGGAAAAGCGATGAGTGGCCGCTCGAAGCGTGCCGCACGAGGATGGTCACACCTGTGCCGTCGAGTGACGGCCCTGGCCTGCCGCCATTCGGTCGGCTTCCGGGCCCGTGGGCGTGACCCCGAACAGGCCCGTCCCGTTCACCTGAGTGGCGGAACCCCCTACCGGACCGTACCGCCGCATCGCCCATGCCCTTCAGCAGCCCAGCACCGGGCGCCGAACACGCCCGGGCCGCGCAGAGTGCAGAGGAAGCGTCTCTTGTATCAGCCGACTCCGCCCTCCGCCGACGACGGCCGCGCCGCCCTCGGCGCGCCGACGCCGGTCTGGAAAGCAAGCGCCGGTCCGCCGCTGCGGGCCATGGACACCGGCATGCCCGAACCAAGGTTTCCGAGCGGCACCCGGCACACCTCGGGGGCGGCGGAACACCGCAGCAAGCCGACTCCGGAACAGGAGCCGAAGGACACCGCGCCCTCACTGTCGTGGGACCGGGACCCGGTTCCGCCCACGGAGCCCGTACGACGCCCGCAGACACTGACGCCGACGCCGACGAGGCAGGGCCGGACTCCGCCTCCGACCGCGAACCGTCCTGCACGCCCTCTTTCACCCGTGCCTGCCAGGCAGACACAGCCCCCCTCCCCGGCCCATCGCGGCCCGGCCGTGCTTCCCCCCGCGCACTCGGTCATCATTTGCGTGGCGCTCCCGGGTCTCGCCATTTCCACGGACCAAGGGCAGTTGACCGGTCAGGGGCTGGAGGGCTTCTACCGCGCAGGCCGGCGCGTGCTCTCCCGGTGCCAGATCCGTGTCGCCGGCCGTGAGCCAGTGGCGGTCCAGGCCCGGACGACCTCGGCGGATCGCGCACGCTTCGTGGCCACCACGCACGGCTCCCAGGGCGCAGGCCCGGACCCTGACGTCATCGTGGAGCGCACCCGCCACGCGGACGGGACGGAACGCATCATGCTGCACAGCGCCGCCGCCCGCCCGCTGCGACTGCCGGTGGAGGTGGCACTCGGTACGGATCTGGCGGATCTGGGCGCTGTCGCCGCGGGTCGAACGGGACCCGAACTGCCCGCCATCGTCCACGACTCCGGCCTGCGCTGGTCCTGCGCCGCCGGCGGGGCATCGGTCACGGCCGACCCCCCACCCGCCGACGCCCTCGCGTCGGCAGGCCTGCTGCGCTGGGAGTTCGACCTGCCTCCCGGCGGCAGCGTCGGCCTGGAACTGCGGGTACGTCTGGAGGGAGCGGGCCCCGTCCGGGCCGTGGGTCGAGCGGCGACCAGCCCCCTGGCCCCCGCCCGCGCGACGGGAGACCACCCCGCGGTCCAGCCGCTCCTGCGCACGAGCATCGACGATCTCCAGTCCCTACTGCTGAGAGACCCTGCCCACCCCACCGACAGCCACCTCGCGGCCGGGGCCCCCTGGCGCTGTGGCCTGGCACCGGCCGACGCGCTCGTCGCGGCCCGAATGACGCTGCCGCTCGGCACCCGGCTGGCCGCGGGCACGCTCCGCACCCTCGCGCGCACCCAACTCCCCGCGCAGACAGCGCAGTCCGGCATGATCCCCGGGCCGCGCCGGGACGCGGGCGCCCACCTCCCAGCCTGTTGTACGGGTACCGAGGCAACCCTGCTCTTCCCCGCTCTCCTCGCGGAGGCCTTCCGGTGGGGGCTCTCGCCGCAGGACACGGAACAGCTGCTCCCGGCGGCCGAACGATGCCTGGGCTGGCTGCGGGCTGCCGTAGGGGAGGGGACGTATCTGTGCGACCCACAGCCCGGCGGCCCCGTCCGTTGTGAGACACAGGCGCACGCGCATCGCGCGGCCGTCCTCGGCGCCGATCTGCTCGACGCGTTCGACAGACCCGGAGGAGCCGCGCTGCGGCAGTGGGCCCGCGAACTGCGCACGGCCTTCCGAGAGGACTTCTGGGTCGAGGACCGCAGCGGTGGCCGACCGGCGGCCGCTCGGGCCCCCGACGGACGCCTGGTGCCGCACCTCGGCGCCGCGACGGTCCACCTCCTGGACACCGGACTGCTGGGCGGGGGCGAACAGGCGCCCGGCCTGCTGGACAGGGTGCAGACCGAACAGCTGGCCCGGCTGCTTGGGAGCCCGGCCATGGACTCGGGCTGGGGGCTGCGCGGACTGGGCACGAAAGAGGCGGGATACAACCCGTTCGGCCATCGCACCGGTGCCGTCAGAGTCCACGAGACGGCCGTCGCCGTCGCGGGCCTGGCCACCGCCGGGTACGAGAAGGAGGCCGGCTCGCTCCTGCGGGGCCTGTTGGCCGCGGCCGAGGCCTTCGGCCACCGGCTCCCCGAGATGTACGCGGGTGAGCAACGTACCGACGGGAGCGCTCCTGTTCCCCACCCGGCTGCCTGCCGTCCGGCCGCCACGGCGGCGGCCACCGGGGTCCTCCTGCTGAGCGCTCTCGCGGGAATCCGCCCCGACGTCCCGGCGGGGACGGTCACACTGCGCCCCGTGCGCAGCGCACCTCTCGGCGAGCTCGGTCTGACCGGGCTGAGGATCGCGGGGGCCCCGTTCTCGGTACGGGTCAGCAGACTCGGGCTCGCCATGGTCGAGGAGGCTGCCGAAGGGTTGCAACTGGGGACGTGACCTCGAACGACGCCGTTTCCGGCAGAAGCGGGCAAGGGAGGTCGCGAACTGGTCGGACGCCAGTGGATCAGTTGCCGCTGCCGCCCGCGAAGGGAGTGTTTATCGTCAGGCAGACGACTATGATCGCCGCATGCCCTACGACCCGTCAGCCTTTCCGCCCTTCGCCGTCACTGTGGACCTGGTCGTGCTGACCGTGCGCCGTCACGCCCTGTGCGCGCTCGCGGTACGCAGGGGCGAGCCGCCGTTCCAGGGGCGTTGGGCGCTTCCCGGCGGTTTCGTACGGGCCGATGAGGATCTGGCGCAGGCCGCTGCCCGCGAGCTGGCCGAGGAGACGGGACTGCGGGCCCACGACCCGGCCGTTCCCGCCCAGGACAACGGAGCACACCTGGAACAGCTCGCGACCTACGGCGACCCCAAGCGTGATCCCCGGATGCGCGTGGTGAGCGTTGCCCACCTCGCTCTCGCTCCCGACCTGCCCGCCCCCAGGGCAGGCGGTGACGCCAGCAACGCGCGCTGGGCGCCTGTCGAGGAACTGTTGCAGCAGAGCGGCTACGGCCGGGACGGTGAGCCGGTCGCGCCGCTCGCCTTCGACCATGCGCAGATCCTGTCGGACGGAGTGGAGCGCGCGCGCTCGAAGATCGAGTACTCGTCGCTGGCCACCGCGTTCTGCCCGCCCGAGTTCACCGTCGGAGAGCTGCGCCGGGTCTACGAGGCCGTGTGGGGCGTGGCACTGGACCCGCGCAACTTCCACCGCAAGGTGACGGGCACACCGGGATTCCTGGTCCCCACCGGCGGCACCACCACGCGACAGGGTGGCCGCCCCGCCCAGCTCTTCCGGGCCGGCGGCGCCACTCTTCTCAACCCCCCGATGTTGCGCCCCGAAGTGTGACGGCCCCGAAAACCGGACATAACGCGCTATCTTGCTACGGGTGATCCAGGCCTTCGGACTGACCAGCAATTCCCGCAAGGACCTTCCGCCCGCGGTCGACGACGTGTCCTTCGAAGCCCGAGCGGGCCGCGTCACCGCGCTCCTCGGAACGTCGGGCGCGGGTAAGACAACGGCGCTCAGACTGATGCTCGAACTCCAACAGGGCCGTGGCCTGACCTACTTCAAGGGCCGCCCACTGCATCGCATCGCACACCCCTCGCGCGAGGTCGGCGTACTCATGGGCGAGGTGCCCGGCCATCCCGCACGCACGGTCCGCGGACATCTGCGCATGCTGTGCGCCGCGGCTGGCGTCCCGGTCCGGCGCGCGGACGAAGTGCTCGAAGTGGTGGGCCTGGTCAGCCTGCGCGACGAGCGGCTCGGCACCCTGTCGCGTGGCATGGACCGCCGCCTGGGCCTGGCCTGCGCCCTGTTGCCCGACCCGCACACACTCGTGCTGGACGCTCCAGCCGACGGACTCTCCGCTCGTGAGAGCCGCTGGCTGCACGGCATGCTGCGCGCGCACGCCGCCCAGGGCGGCACGGTCCTTTTCACCACGGCCGAGCCCAAAGAGGCCGCGCGCGCCGCAGATCACGTCATCACACTTGAGCAAGGCAGGCTCGTCGCGGACCAGGCGGCCGCGGAGTTCGCCCGCACCAGGCTCCGTCCCCGGGTCGCCGTCCGCACCCCCCATGCCGCCCGCCTCGCCGCCCTGCTCGGCAAAGAGGCCCGCACGGCACACCGTTCCGTCGAAGTCGTCCGGGAAGGCGGCAACCGCCTGTCCGTGTACGGCAGTACATGTGCCGACGTCGGCGAGACGGCCTTCCGGCACGGCGTCCTGGTTCATCAACTCGCCGACGAGGTCGGGGACATGGGGCCCGGTGCGGGTCCGTTCCCCGGAGAGAGCACGGAAGCGGCACAGGACGCCCGGGCGGGCGGCACAGGGGCGGACCCCGTCGAGCTCGTCGGCAAGGAAGTTGTCGGGGAGGCCGGGGTGGCCGGGGTGGCAGTGCGGGGAGGGCAGGCGCACGACACCCCCGCATCGTCAAGTGGCTCGTGCGCGCACGGTGAGCGGGTGATGCCCGCCGACCGGACAGTGCCCGGCGACCAGGCGGCACACGGCAGTCCAGACGCCCGCAGCGGCCCGGCCGTGGGAAGCGGTGACACCGCTCTGGGTCCTGCCATCGCCTCC
>NZ_KQ948149.1:96226-879689 GCF_001513955.1 Streptomyces pseudovenezuelae
CCCCCCTACCCCCCCTCCCGCCCCCCATCTCCGTCAGGTCCGCCCCCGGCCCCTTGCGCCCCCTGCGCTACGAACTGCGCCGCGCGGCAGGGATCGGCACGGGGTTCCTGACCGCCGCTGCCGTGCTTGTCACATCCGCCCTCACCGCCGTACTCCTGGCGCGTGTCGGTCACACCCCGCAGGCGCGTCTGTTGGCCGCATGGCCGAGGGAGCTGCCGCTGCCCCCGGCTGCGCTCGGGGCCGGACTGCTCGGCGCACTCGCGTTCGGCGACGAGTTCCGCCACCCCGCCCTGGCCGCGGACCGCGGCACCGTCCCCCGCCGACTGGGGCTGCTCACCGCGAAACTCGTCGTCTCGACCGCCATCGCGCTCGCGCTGGCCTTCCTCACGGTGGGCTGCGACGCCGAAGTGCTCTATCTCGTCTACGGGCGGGAACTCACGGAAGTTCCCGCGGACTGGTTCTCGCTGAGCGCGAGTTGGTTCGGGCTCGTGGTCGCGTGTGCCTGGGCCGGGGTGCTGGCCGCGGGCGTGTTCCGGTCCACCACGGCAGGGCTGGCCGCGGTGGTCGCCGTCCCCGTGCTCGTTGTACCCCTCGTACAAAGAGCCCTGGAGGGGGAGTCTGTGCGAGCTGCGGCGGGCCTTCCGGCGAGGCTGCGTGAGGTCTTCCTGCTGCAGTGGCCCTTCGGCGGAGAGCGCTATCTCGTCGGAGCGGCGCGAGTGATCGCCCAACCGGTGGGCGGAGCACTGGCGTTGTCGCTGACCGCCCTGCTGTGCGCATATCTGCTCACGACCCTGCGCAGCAGGGTCCGATGACGACCGTCCGTGCGCTTCCGGTCCCGACCTGCGCACAACTTCCCGACGAAAGCGCATTTCTTTCCGATAAGGCGTCAATTGCGACGGGGTGAGCGATCACCCTTTCGTGTGCTTTTCACCAAAGACCTCAAGGGAGTTGGAGACGACGCCGACAAAGGATCCGTGAGTACCCTTGCGCACACCATGATGACCGCCGCCCGCTCCGCCGACTCCGGTCTGGCCGGCCCGGGCGATCTCGACCGCTACTCCTACGCCGATGCCCCGGCCGCGGGCCGCGTCGGAGCCTCCGCCTGGGACGGCTCGGACCCGGAGCTGGGCCGCGTGGGCCGACGGGCCGCCGGCAGCCGCGGGCGCGGACTGCACGGCCAACTCGTCCAGCAGCTGGGCCAGATGATCGTCTCCGGTGACCTGGGGGCCGACCGGCCGCTGGTCCCCGAGGAGATCGGCCAGCGTTTCGAGGTCTCCCGTACCGTCGTTCGTGAGTCGCTCCGCGTCCTGGAGGCCAAGGGGCTGGTCAGTGCCCGCCCGAACGTCGGCACGCGCGTGCGTCCCGTCAGTGACTGGAACCTGCTGGACCCGGACATCATCGAATGGCGGGCTTTCGGACCCCAGCGCGACGATCAGCGCCGCGAGCTGAGCGAGCTGCGCTGGACGATCGAGCCGCTCGCCGCGCGTCTGGCCGCGGGCCATGGCCGGGAGGACGTCCAGCAGCGCCTCGGTGACATGGTCGAGATCATGGGGCACGCCATGGGTCAGGGCGACGCGCTCACCTTCTCCCGTGCCGACGCCGAGTTCCACTCCCTGCTCATCCAGCTCGCGGGCAACCGCATGCTGGAGCATCTCTCCGGGATCGTCTCCGCCGCCCTCCAGGTCTCCGGCAACCCGGTCACCGGCTGTGACCGGCCGAACGAGACGTCCTTGGCGCACCATGGCCGGATCGTCGACGCCCTCGCCACCGGCGATGCCGCTGCGGCCGAAGCGGCCATGCGTCAACTGCTCACCGTTCATCCCGAGGTCGAGCGCGTGGTGCCGGCGCCGCGCGAGCACTGACCGCGCACCGCGGGTGGCGCGGTCGAGGATGTCCTTCCCCTCCTGCGGCATCGTCCGGCCGCCGAGCCGCCTCCGTGGGACCCCGCAGGATCCCAGGGATCCTGCGGGGTCCCACGGTGCGATGACGGCATTCCGGGCTCCGCTGGTCCGAACGGATGGGTGACCTTGTCTGTCCGCGTCTGACCGTTTTTGGCCGCTTACGGGGTGTGACTCGGGCCACGCAGATTGGGCGTAACGCTCGCGGGAACAGCGCGATGACCTAAGAGGTGACAGCCGCGGAGGGAATACAGACGCCGTTTCAGGCGCTGTGCATCCTCCCGGCCCCCCGCCCGCGCCGTCGGCCACTCCCAGGCCGGTGGTCGGCTCCTGTCCGCTGTGGACGGGGCCGGAAGCCGTTTTCCAACGTTCCGAGAGGTTGTTCGTGTCGGCCAGCACATCCCGTACGCTCCCGCCGGAGATCGCCGAGTCCGTCTCTGTCATGGCTCTCATTGAGCGGGGAAAGGCTGAGGGGCAGATCGCCGGCGATGACGTGCGTCGGGCCTTCGAAGCTGACCAGATTCCGGCCACTCAGTGGAAGAACGTACTGCGCAGCCTCAACCAGATCCTCGAGGAAGAGGGTGTGACGCTGATGGTCAGTGCCGCGGAGCCCAAGCGCACCCGAAAGAGCGTCGCAGCGAAGAGTCCGGCCAAGCGCACCGCCACCAAGACGGTCGCGGCGAAGACGGTGACCACCAAGAAGGCCACCGCCACCGCCACCCCGGCGGCTCCCGCCGCTGAGCCCGCAGTCGAGGGCGAAGCGCCCACGAAGCCCGCCGCGAAGAAGACGGTCGCCACCAAGAAGGCGGCCGCGAAGAAGACCGTCGCCACCAAGAAGACGGCGACGGCCAAGAAGACGACCGGCAAGAAGGACGACGCCGAGGTCGTCGAGGAAGAAGTCCTCGAAGAGATCAAGCCCGGCGAAGAGGAAGAGGAGGGGGCCGAGAACAAGGGCTTCGTCCTCTCCGACGACGACGAGGACGACGCGCCTGCCCAGCAGGTCGCCGTTGCCGGCGCCACCGCCGACCCGGTCAAGGACTACCTCAAGCAGATCGGCAAGGTCCCGCTGCTCAACGCCGAGCAGGAGGTCGAGCTCGCCAAGCGCATCGAGGCCGGTCTGTTCGCCGAGGACAAGCTGGCCAACGCCGACAAGCTCGCCCCCAAGCTCAAGCGCGAGCTGGAGATCATCGCCGAGGACGGCCGCCGCGCCAAGAACCACCTCCTGGAGGCCAACCTCCGTCTGGTGGTCTCCCTGGCCAAGCGCTACACCGGCCGCGGCATGCTCTTCCTGGACCTAATCCAGGAGGGCAACCTCGGTCTGATCCGCGCGGTCGAGAAGTTCGACTACACCAAGGGCTACAAGTTCTCCACGTACGCCACCTGGTGGATTCGTCAGGCGATCACCCGCGCGATGGCCGACCAGGCCCGCACCATCCGTATCCCGGTGCACATGGTCGAGGTCATCAACAAGCTCGCGCGCGTGCAGCGCCAGATGCTCCAGGACCTGGGCCGCGAGCCCACCCCGGAGGAGCTGGCCAAGGAACTCGACATGACCCCCGAGAAGGTCATCGAGGTCCAGAAGTACGGCCGCGAGCCCATCTCCCTGCACACCCCCCTGGGCGAGGACGGCGACAGCGAGTTCGGTGACCTCATCGAGGACTCCGAGGCCGTCGTCCCGGCCGACGCGGTCAGCTTCACACTCCTGCAGGAGCAGTTGCACTCCGTCCTCGACACCCTTTCCGAGCGCGAGGCGGGCGTGGTGTCGATGCGCTTCGGCCTCACGGACGGTCAGCCGAAGACCCTCGACGAGATCGGCAAGGTCTACGGCGTCACGCGTGAGCGCATCCGCCAGATCGAGTCGAAGACCATGTCGAAGCTCCGCCACCCGTCGCGTTCCCAGGTGCTGCGCGACTACCTCGACTAGGTCGTCGTCGTACGACACCGAAGGCCCGGTCCCTCTTCGGGGGCCGGGCCTTCGTGCTGCGCGCACGGGCGCACTGCATGACTCTGGGTTTCCGATCACCACCCGGAGTGAGGAGCATGCATGCGTCACCCCATTGCCCGGGCGCTGGCCCGGCCGCTGGTCATGGCGGCCGTGGCGGCGGCCATACCGCTGGCGTCGGCCGCCCCTGTGGCCGCCGACAGCGTCGTCGTCGGGGGATTCCCGGTCGATGTGTCCAAGGCGCCCTGGACGGTAGCCCTGTCCAGCCGTGACCGGTTCGGAGGTACGCGCGCCGGGCAGTTCTGCGGCGGTGTCGCCGTCGGCCGGACCACGGTGCTCACCGCGGCCCACTGCATGGGCGAGAACGTCCTGGGGGCACCGCCCGAGCAGGTGAGCGACTTCCGTGTCATCGCGGGCCGTACGGATCTGCTCTCGGACCAGGGCAAGGAGATCGCCATACGGGGAGCCTGGGTGAACCCCGGCTACGACCCGCAGAGCAGCGTCGGGGACTTCGCCGTCCTCACCCTCGCCGAACCGCTGCCGCAGAGCGCGGTCATCGCCATGGCGGCCGCCGGCGACGCCGCGTACGAGCCGGGAACCGGCGCCACCGTGTACGGCTGGGGTGACGTCACGGGCGGCGGCGACTACGCGCGCAGTCTGCGGGGGGCAAACGTGCACGTAGTGTCCGACGCGGACTGTGGGAAGGCCTATCCGGGCGGTGCCGAGGGCACCTACAGCGCCGCCAGCATGCTGTGCGCCGGGGAGGACTGGGGCGGCCGTGACGCCTGCCAGGGGGACAGCGGCGGGCCGCTCGTCGCCCGGGGGAAGCTGATCGGGCTGGTGTCATGGGGGAGCGGCTGCGGGCGGGCGGGCCGGCCTGGTGTCTACGCCCGTGTGTCCGACCTCATGCGGGCGCTGGACCGGAACGGTCGCAAGGCGGCCGACGGACGCCAGGGGACCGCGTGACGGCGCCTTGGGGGTGCTGAGCGCCCTCGTGAAGGTATGAGCAAGGGCGGCTGCCCCTGGGAGCAGGGGCAGCCGCCCTTGTGCCGGCCTGTGCCGGAGCTGGCTCGTCGTGGACGCGAAGTGTCAGCGCTCTTCTTCTGATACGGATGCGGGAACGGCCGTGAGTCGCTCCGTCTCGTCCTGTATCTCAGCGGCGATCTTCTTGAGTTCCGGCTCGAACTTGCGACCGTGGTGGGCGCAGAAGAGCAGCTCTCCACCGCTGAGCAGCACGACGCGCACGTACGCCTGGGCGCCGCAGCGGTCGCAGCGGTCAGCGGCCGTCAGCGGGCTCGCGGGGGTCAGAACAGTAGTCACGTCGCCTCTTCTCTAGCTCGACGAGCTGTCGTACCAGGGTCAACATCCAACCAGCCCCAAAACGTTCCCGCTCGGGGCTTCACCCAGAGAGAAATTTTCCGGACGGCTGGCTGCTGCCGGTTTGGCGGCGAATGTGCCGTATTGCGTGTCTATGTGTCTTACGGTTTCGCGCTGTCGGTCAAGGTCGGTCCCCCCGGCTGGGTTGCCGGTTGTTCATGAGGACGTGCCCGGAGCCTAAATGGTTCATGCCTGTAAGGGAACGTGATATGTACTTCACCCCATCGAGGGATCGAACAGGCATGCGACCCTGGACTACTCTGTGTTTCCGCACGAGGGTGGCGTTACAACGGCTCTACCAGGCCTCGGTACCCTCTTGGCGGCGACCGAAGCCGCGCCCTTACCCACAAGGGCCCCACCTGAAATTCAGCGAGGAGCGAACCGCGTGACCGCCGAGACGTCCGTGCCGTCCACAGCTCTGCTGGCAGGAGCAGACCGGGACGGGTCCAACTACACCGCGCGGCACCTGCTCGTCCTCGAGGGGCTCGAGGCCGTACGCAAGCGCCCTGGTATGTACATCGGATCAACCGACAGCCGTGGCTTGATGCACTGCCTGTGGGAGATCATCGACAACTCCGTCGACGAGGCCCTGGGCGGATACTGCGACCACATCGACGTGATCCTCCACGACGACGCCTCCGTGGAGGTCCGGGACAACGGGCGGGGTATCCCGGTCGACGTCGAGCCCAAGACGGGCCTGTCCGGCGTCGAGGTCGTCATGACCAAGCTGCACGCCGGAGGCAAGTTCGGCGGCGGCTCGTACGCCGCCTCCGGTGGCCTGCACGGCGTGGGCGCCTCCGTGGTGAACGCGCTGTCCGCGCGGCTCGACGTCGAGGTCGACCGGGCCGGCAACACCCACGCGATCAGCTTCCGGCGCGGCGTGCCGGGCGCCTTCGCGGCGAACGGCCCCGACGCCAAGTTCGACGCCACCAGCGGCCTGCGCAAGACCAAGAGGGTCCCCAAGACCCGGACCGGCACGCGCGTGCGGTACTGGGCCGACCGGCAGATCTTCCTCAAGGACGCCAAGCTCTCCCTGGAGAACCTCCACCAGCGCGCTCGCCAGACCGCCTTCCTGGTGCCCGGCCTGACCATCGTCGTCCGTGACGAGTACGGCCTGGGCGAAGGGGGCAGCAAGGGCGAGGAGTCGTTCCGTTTCGACGGAGGCATCAGCGAGTTCTGCGAGTACCTGGCCGCTGACAAGCCGGTCAACGACGTCCTTCGCTTCTCCGGCCAGGGCAGCTTCAAGGAGACCGTTCCGGTCCTCGACGACCACGGCCAGATGACGCCCACCGAGGTCACCCGCGAACTCGGCGTGGACGTCGCGATGCGCTGGGGGACCGGCTACGACACGACCCTGAGGTCGTTCGTCAACATCATCGCCACGCCCAAGGGCGGCACCCATGTCGCCGGCTTCGAGCAGGCCGTCACCAAGACGATGAACGAGGTGCTGCGCGCCAAGAAACTGCTGCGTGTCGCCGAGGACGACATCGTCAAGGACGACGCTCTCGAGGGCCTGACCGCGGTCGTCACCGTGCGCCTGGCCGAGCCGCAGTTCGAGGGCCAGACCAAGGAGGTCCTCGGCACCTCGGCGGCCCGCCGCATCGTGAACACCGTGATCTCCAAGGAGCTCAAGGCGTTCCTGACGTCCACGAAGCGGGATGCCGCGGCCCAGGCCCGGGTCGTCATGGAGAAGGCGGTCGCCGCCGCGCGCACCCGCATCGCGGCCCGCCAGCACAAGGACGCGCAGCGCCGCAAGACGGCTCTGGAGACCTCCTCGCTGCCCGCCAAGCTCGCCGACTGCCGCAGCGACGACGTCGACCGCAGCGAGCTGTTCATCGTCGAGGGCGACTCCGCGCTCGGTACCGCGAAGCTCGCCCGGAACTCCGAGTTCCAGGCGCTGCTGCCCATCCGGGGCAAGATCCTCAATGTCCAGAAGTCGTCCGTCACCGACATGCTCAAGAACGTCGAGTGCGGTGCGATCATCCAGGTCATAGGAGCGGGGTCCGGCCGGACGTTCGACATCGACGCGGCCCGTTACGGCAAGATCATCATGATGACCGACGCCGACGTCGACGGCTCACACATCCGCTGCCTTCTGCTGACGCTGTTCCAGCGCTACATGCGGCCCATGGTCGAGGCGGGCCGGGTCTTCGCCGCGGTGCCGCCGCTGCACCGCATCGAGCTGGTCCAGCCGAAGAAGGGGCAGGACAAGTACGTCTACACGTACTCCGACCGTGAGCTGCGCGAGAAACTGCTGGAGTTCCAGAGCAAGGGGGTCCGGTACAAGGACTCCATCCAGCGCTACAAGGGTCTCGGCGAGATGGACGCCGACCAGCTGGCCGAGACGACGATGGACCCGCGGCACCGGACTCTGCGGCGGATCAACCTCGCCGATCTGGAGGCCGCCGAGCAGGTCTTCGATCTGCTGATGGGCAACGACGTGGCGCCGCGGAAGGAGTTCATCTCGGGTTCGGCGGCGACGCTGGACCGGTCGCGCATCGACGCGTAGCGGTGCGCTGAGCGTGGAAGGCCTCAGTCCTGGGTGGCCCAGGACTGAGGCCTCCTTGCGCGAGGGGAGTGTCGAATCCGTCGCGGCCCGTGTTCTCCACCCCTGGGTGGAGAACACGACAGCCCGGGAATCCACCCGTGATCCACCCCTGCTCCGATCTCCCGACCCGCGGACTTCCGTAGCTTCGAAGGTGTCGGCGGCATCCGCTGCCGGCAGTCCCTTCCTCGCTCACGGAGGCTGTGATGTCCGGGCTCGTCGACGCGTTGCTGATCGTGGTCGCGGTGGTCGTGCTGCTCGCCCGGCAGTTCCGGGGGAGCCGGATCGACACCGGGCGGCGCTGGTGGCTGCTGCCCGTGGTCCTGGCCGTCGTGGCACTGCGCGAGCCGGGGCTGCTGGACGCCCAGCACCGCACGGCATCGATCGCGCTGCTCACCGCCGAACTCCTCATCGGCCTCGCCATCGGGGCCGGCTGGGCCTGGACGAGCCGGATATGGGCCGAAGCGGACGGCTCGGTGTGGAGCCGGAGCACCAGGGCGAGCGGGGCTGTCTGGGCCGTCGGCATCGGACTGCGGGTCGGCCTCTTCGCGCTCGGTGCGGTGCTCGGTGTCCACCAGGACTCCTCCGCGCTGCTGCTCGCCCTCGCGGCCACCCTGCTCGTGCGTTCCGGGACCCTCGACTGGCGTGCGCGTTCCCTGAACACGGCGAGCGCTGCTGTAGCCCCTGTCCCGGCGTACGGTCAGCCCATGGGCCGGTCCTCGGGGAAGGAACGTGTGTGACGGACAACGTCTGGACCCGCTGGCCATCCCGGGAGGCGCTCGGGCGCGAGGCGACCACACGTCCTCGTCGGCTGCTCGGCTGGGTCACGCGGTCGCTGGTGCTCGCCATGCTCCTGTGGGGTGCTTTCAACAGCAGTCATGTGCGGGGCTGGGGCGTGGTGGGGGCGGTGACAGGAATCCTCCTGTCCGCCGTCGTCGCCTGGGCCCTCTTCCGTACGACCCTGGCGCATCGGCTCTGGCCCTCCCTGGCACTCTTCTGTGTACTCCTGGCGATCGCGGTCCTCGCCCAGGCCGCCGACTTCGGGGTCGTCGCCCTCGTGCTGTGGTGCGGTTGCGCCGTCACCGCTCTGGAACGGCTGCCCATCGCCGCCGCCCTGCCCGTGACCGTGATCGCCCTCGCCCTCTACGCCGCCGTCAACGACGACGTGTGGCTGACGACCCTGGCCACGACCGCGGGGCTCGCCCTGGCCGGCTATGTCCTGCGACTCGACGCCGAGGCGCGCGGCAACGCGCAGCGGCTGCTCAACCAGGAGCGGGCCGCCCGGGCGGCCGAGGCGGAGTCGGCGGCACTCGCGGAGCGGGCCCGGATCGCTCGGGAGATCCATGACGTGCTGGCCCACAGTCTCTCCGCGCAGCTCGTGCACCTGGAGGCGGCCCGATTGCTGATCGAGAGGGGGGCGGACCGGGGTCAGGTCCTCGAAAGGGTGGTGGCGGCCCGGGGCATGGCTCGCGACGGTCTTGAGGAGACCCGGCAGGCGCTGTCGGCCCTGCGCGGGGACATGACTCCGCTGGAGGACTTCCTGAGCCAGCTCGTCGGGACGGGCGACGGAGCCGAGACCACCATTTCGGGTGAGCGCAGACCGCTGCCGGTCGAGGCGTCGCAGGCTGTGCGCAGAGTCGCGCAGGAGGCCCTGACCAACGTCCGCAAGCACGCCCCGGGGGCCAAGGTCCGGATGCGGCTGGAGTACGGCGCGGAGCAGGTGACGCTGGTCGTGCGGGACTCGGGTGGTTCGCCGGGTGAACTCACCGCCACCGGTGGCGGGTACGGTCTGCTGGGGATGCGGGAGCGCGCCGAACTGCTGGGCGGTTCGCTGCACGCCGGGCCGGACGACGAAGGGTTCGTGGTGACGTTGAAGGTGCCGGTATGACGGAGGGGGCGGAGGCGAGGCCCGCGCGGGTGGTGGTCGCGGACGACCAGACCGTGGTCCGCGAAGGCATCGTGATGCTGCTCGGTCTGCTGCCCGGTGTCGAGGTCGTGGGCGCGGCCGCGGACGGGGAGGAGGCGGTGGAGCTCGTCGCTCAACTCGCCCCGGACGTGGTGCTGATGGACCTGCGCATGCCCCGTTGTGACGGGGTGGAGGCGACTCGGAGGATCCGGGCCGGGTACCCCGGGACCCAGGTCGTGGTGCTGACGACGTTCGGCGACGACGAGTCGCTGTTTCCCGCGCTCAAGGCGGGGGCGCGCGGTTATCTCACCAAGGACGCGGGTGGCGACGAGATCGTAAGGGCCGTGCAGAGCGTGCTCTCCGGGGACGCCGGACTGTCACCGAGCGTCCAACGGCGGCTGCTGGAGCGGCTGTCGGACCCCGAGCCGCCGCAGCCGGTGCCCGCGGAGGCGCCCGACGGGCTCACCGCCCGGGAGGTCGAGGTGCTGGCGCTGATCGCGGAAGGGCTGACCAATCAGGAGATCGCCCGCGAACTGCATGTCTCGACCGCCACGGTGAAGACCCACATCAACAACCTCTTCGCCAAGACGGGCATCAAGGACCGTGCCCAGGCGGTGCGTTACGCCTATGCGAAGGGGCTTGTACGGCCACCGATGGGAGGAATCACCTGATGGGGTGAAGAGCGCGGGGAAGAAGAGTCAGGGATCTTCCCGTTCTGTCCATCCTTGGGCATGCAGTCAAGCAACGCTCGTCCCCGCGGAAGCGAGGGGGATGCCGAGAGCCCGGCCGAGAACCACGACGGCCTCGATGCGGCCCGCGCCGATGCGTCGGCCGGGGTGCGGTACGACGATCCCTGGTACGACGAGCTCGCCTCCGGCTGGGGCGAGACGAGCGGCGACGGCACCCCCGTGGCCCAGGTCGCGACAGCACGCGCGGAGCGCGAGGACAGGGCCGCCGCGGCGGCCGACGTCTACCTCGAGGTGCAGCGCAGCGCGGCCTTCCAGGAGGTGCGCAGCAGGTACCGGAGGTTCGTGGTGCCGGCGGGCATCGGGTTCTTCACCTGGTACGTGGCCTACGTCGTGACGGCGACGAGCGCGCCGGGACTGATGGCACGGCCGGTGGCCGGCGCGGTGAACGTGGCGATGGTCGCGGGACTCGGGCAGTTCCTCACCACCTTCCTGCTGACCTGGGCCTACGCGCGGCACGCGAGGCTGCGCCGGGACCGGGCCGCACTCGAACTGCGTTGGGACACCCAGGAACTGACGCGTACGGCCCGGGGCGGTGCGTCATAGTGACGGGGAATCACCAGACCCTCGCGCTGCTGCTGTTCAGCGCGTTCGTCGCGGTCACGCTCGGGATCACGACCTGGGTGAGCCGCCACCGGCACGGTTCGGCGGAGGAGTTCTACGCGGGCGGGCGGCTGTTCTCCCCGATGGAGAATGGTTTTGCCATCGCGGGCGACTACATGTCGGCCGCGTCCTTCCTCGGTATCTCCGGTCTCATCGCGCTCTTCGGGTACGACGGGATGCTCTATTCGGTGGGCTTCCTCGTGGCCTGGCTGGTGGTGCTGTTCCTCGTCGCCGAACTGGTGCGCAACTGCGGGCGGTTCACCCTCGCCGATGTCGTCGCCGCGCGGATGAGCGAGCGGCCGGTGCGGATCGCGGCGGGGACGTCCTCGGTCACGGTGTCCGTTCTGTATCTGGTGGCGCAGATGGTGGGCGCGGGCAGCCTGGTCGCGCTGCTGCTCGGAGGCACCAGCGAGGCGGCGCAGTCCTGGACCGTGATCGCCGTCGGGGCGCTCATGGTGATCTATGTGTCCCTGGGAGGGATGCGGGCGACGACCTGGATCCAGATCGTCAAGGCGGTCCTGCTGCTGGGCGGGACCGTCGCACTGACCGTGCTCGTGCTGGTGCGGTTCCACGGTGACGTCGACCAGCTGCTGCTCACGGCGGCGGAGCGCAGCGGCCACGGCAGGTCGTTCCTGGCACCCGGTCTGAAGTACGGCGTGGACTGGACCGCCCGTCTCGACTTCATCAGCCTGGGACTCGCTCTCGTGCTCGGCACGGCAGGGCTGCCGCACATCCTGTCCCGCTTCTACACCGTGCCCACGGCACGCGCCGCACGGCGTTCGGTGGTCTGGTCGATCGGGCTGATCGGCGGCTTCTACCTGATGACGATCGTCCTGGGGTTCGGTGCCGCGGCGATCGTGGGGCCCCAGACGGTCCGGGGATCGAACGCCGCGGGGAACACCGCGGTTCCCCTCCTGGCCCTGGACCTGGGCGGCGGTGCCGACTCCACGGGAGGAACGGTTCTGTTTGCCATCGTCGCCGCCGTCGCCTTCGCCACGATCCTCGCCGTGGTCGCCGGCATCACCCTCGCCTCCTCGGCCTCCGTCGCCCACGACCTGTACGCCTCGCTCCGGCGTCGACGGGCCAAGCCGCACAGCGAGGTGGCCGTGGCCAGGACCGCCGCGGTCGGGATCGGTGTCATCGCGATCGCCCTCGGCCTGCTGGCCCGCGATCTCAACGTCGCCTTCCTGGTGGGCCTCGCCTTCGCCGTCGCCGCGTCCGCGAATCTGCCGGTGCTGCTCTACTCGCTGTTCTGGCGCGGCTTCACCACCCGTGGCGCCGTCTGGTCCGTCTACGGCGGACTGATCCCGGCCATGGCCCTGGTGCTGCTGTCGCCCGTGGTGTCCGGCAGCCCCGAGTCCCTCTTCCCCGGCGTCGACTTCCAGTACTTCCCGCTGCAGAACCCCGGTCTGGTCTCCATCCCGCTGGGCTTCGTCGCGGGCTGGCTCGGAACGGTCACCTCGGCGGAGGTCGCCGACGAGGCCAAGCACGCGGAGACCGAGGTGCGGTCGCTCACGGGGGCCGGAGCCGTGTAGGGGTGGCGCCCTAGCCGTACGGCGCCTTCGTCGTCGTACGGCTAGGGCGCCACCCACGCGTACCGGTGTTCCGGGCGGCCCGTGTCGCCGTATCTGAGGGAGAGACGGAGGCGGCCGGCCTGTTCGAGGTGGCGGAGGTAGCGCTGCGCGGTGGAGCGGCTCAGTCCCGTCTCGGCGGCGACCTCGTGGGCCGACAGCGGGTGCTCGGCGTGGTGCAGGACACGGCAGATGAGGTCCGTGGTCGGCTCCGAGTGGCCGCTGGGCAGGCCGGGGGAGACCGGAACCGGTGTGGTGCGCAGCGCGCTGAAGATCCGGTCGACCTGTTCCTGACCGGCGATGCCGCGGCCGCCGACCCGGTCGACGGTGCGGCGCAGGGCGGCGTAGGAGTCCAGGCGGGTGCGCAGCGCGGCGAAGGTGAAGGGTTTCACCAGGTAGTGGAGGGCGCCCAGGCGCATAGCGGCCTGGACGGTCGTCACATCGCCTGCTGCCGTGACCATGATGACGTCGGTGCCGTGGCCCTGTTCCCGCATGCGGTGGACGAGTTCGAGGCCCGTCTGGTCGGGCAGGTAGTGGTCGAGCAGGACCAGGTCGATGGTCCCGCGCTGCACGCTGGCCAGCGCCTGGGCGGCGCTGTGGGCGCGGGCAGCGACCCGGAAGCCGGGAACCTTCCCCACGTACTTCGCGTTGATCTCGGCGACGCGGAAGTCGTCGTCCACGACCAGGACGTCAATCATCGGGCCTCTCTCCCTCAAGGCCTGGCGGGCGTAACGCCCGTGTTTCGGCTTCGCTGTTTGTAGCGCGCGCAAAACGAGCACAACAGGCTGTTGCAGGCAAAAGAACGGCATGTGCCCAGAAGACTGATGCCGTGGCGCAGGCCACATCTACCGTCCCCGGCCATGAGCGCAGACACCAGCCCCGCCATCGAGCTGCGGGGCGCGAGCAAGACATTCCGGACCCCGTCGGGGGGTCTGCACACGGCCGTCAGGGGCCTTGACCTCACGGTGGGGCGTGGGGAGTTCGTGGCGGTCGTCGGGCCCACGGGCTGCGGCAAGTCGACCACGTTGACGCTGGTCAGCGGGTTGGAGGAGCCCTCCGAGGGCGAGGTTCTGGTCGTCGGGGAGCCGGTCAGGGGAGTCGGGGACAAGGTCGGATTCGTCTTCCAGCAGGACGCCACCTTCCCCTGGCGCACGGTCCTGTCGAACGTCATGGCCGGCCCGCGCTTCCGCGGTGTGCCCAAGGCGGAGGCCAGGCAGAAGGCGCGGGAATGGCTGGCCCGGGTCGGGCTCGCGGCCTTCGAGGACCGCTACCCCCATCAGCTCTCCGGAGGCATGCGCAAGCGGGTTGCGCTCGCCGCCACCTTCGTCAACGATCCCGAGATCCTGCTGATGGACGAGCCGTTCTCCGCGCTCGACGTGCAGACCCGGGCCCTGATGTCCGACGAACTCCTCGAACTCTGGGAGGGCACGGGCGCCTCCGTCGTCTTCGTCACCCATGACCTGGAGGAGTCCATCGCGCTGGCCGACAAGGTCGTCGTGATGACGGCCGGACCCGCCACCGTCAAGCAGGTCTTCGACATCGACCTGCCGCGGCCGCGCAAGGTCGAGTCGGTGCGACTGGAGCCGCGGTTCATCGAGATCTACCGCGAGATCTGGGAGTCCCTCGGCGAAGAGGTCCGCATCACGCGCGAGAGGAGCGCCGCCCATGTCGCCTGACGTCATTCCCGAGGCCCAGGCCGCACCGGCCCTGGCCGACCCCGCCGACAAGACCGGTCGCGCGCACTCACGCGCGCGTGCCGCCCGCAGACGCCGGATCGTCGTCACCGCGTCCCGGGTGCTGCTTTTGGTGGCCGTTCTCGGTCTGTGGGAAGTGCTCTCGCGGGCCGAGGTCATCGATCCCTTCAACTTCTCCATGCCCTCGAAGATCTGGGACCAGATCTGGACCTGGGTGACGCACGGGACCGCACTCGGTTCGTTGGGCGAACAGATCTGGTACACGCTCTACGAGGCGCTGCTGGGCTGGGTCGTCGGCGTGGTGGCCGGTGTGGTGTTCGGTATCGCGCTGGGGCGGATCACCCTGCTCGCCGACGTCCTTGGTCCATACATCAAGGTGCTCAACTCCATACCGAGGATCGTCCTTGCGCCCATCTTCGTGATCTGGTTCGGACTCGGACCGGCCTCCAAGGTCGCCTCGGCCGTCGTCCTGGTCTTCTTCCCGGTCTTCTTCAACGCCTTCCAGGGCGCCCGGGAGGTCGACCGCAACCTGGTCGCCAACGCCCGCATCCTCGGCGCGAGCGACCGCAGGGTGACGCTTCAGGTCGTCATCCCGTCCGCGACCTCGTGGATCTTCACCAGCCTGCACGTCAGCTTCGGCTTCGCCCTCATCGGCGCGATCGTCGGCGAGTACATAGGCGCGACCAAGGGCATCGGCCTGCTCGTCGCGCAGTCGCAGGGCACCTTCAACGCGGCCGGTGTGTACGCCGCGATGGTCATCCTCGCTGTCGTCGCGCTCCTCGCCGAAGGACTGCTCACCTTCGCCGAGCGCCGCATCTTCCGCTGGAAGCCGACGACGTCCGACAGCTGACCCCGTCCCCGGCAACCACCCCCGTCTCAGCCCTTCCCGCACCGCCCCTCACAAGGACGTGAACCCCATGCGCAAGATCGCCAGACACGCCTCCCTGGCCGCCGCCGGCCTGCTCGCCCTCTCCTCGCTCACCGCCTGTGCCAACGACGCCGCCAGTACGGCGTCGGCCGACTCCGGAAGCAAGGGCGACGGCAAGGGAACCAAGGTCAAGATCATGGTCGGTGGCCTGGACAAGGTCATCTACCTGCCCGCGATGCTCACCCAGCGGCTCGGCTACTTCGACGCCGAGGGGCTCGACGTGGAGCTGCTGAGCGAGCCCGCCGGAGTCCAGGCCGAGACCGCGCTCGTCTCCGGCCAGGTCCAGGGGGCCGTCGGCTTCTACGACCACACCCTCGACCTGCAGGTCAAGGGCAAGGACGTGGAGTCGGTCGTGCAGTTCTCGCACGCGCCCGGCGAGGTGGAGATCGTCTCCAACAAGGCGGCGGGCGACATCACTTCGGCCAAGGACTTCAAGGGCAAGAAGCTCGGGGTCACGGGCCTCGGCTCCTCGACCGACTTCCTCACCAAGTACCTCGGCGTCAAGAACGGCGTGAAGGTCAGCGACTTCACCCCGGTCGCCGTCGGCGCGGGACCGACGTTCATCTCGGCGCTCCAGCAGGGCGCCATCGACGGCGGCATGACGACCGACCCGACCGTCGCGACGATCCTGGACAAGAAGGCCGGCAAGATCCTCCTGGACATGCGCACGCCTCAGGGCTCCGACGAGGCACTCGGCGGTCCCTATCCGTCGTCGAGCCTGTACATGCAGACGGACTGGGTCAACGGTCACAAGGAGACCGTCCAGAAGTTGGCCAATGCATTCGTCAAGACACTCAAGTGGATGTCCACCCACAGCGCCACCCAGATCGCCGACAAGATGCCCGCCGACTACTCGCAGGGCAACAAGCTGCTGTACGCGGTGGCCATCAAGAACACGCTGCCGATGTTCACCAAGGACGGCGTGATGCCCCAGAACGGTCCCGAGACCGTCGAGAAGGTCCTCAAGGCGTTCAACCCCAACATCCAGAACGCCGACGTCGACCTCGACAAGACGTACACGACGGAGTTCGTCCAGAAGGCCGCGCAGAACGCCGGCTGAGCCCCCTCACGCGCGGGTCGCCCACACGTAACGGTGTTCCGGGCGGCCCGCATCGCCGTACTTCAAGGTGAGTCTGGCCCGCCCCGTGCGCTCCAGGAGCTTCAGATAGCGCTGGGCGGTCTGCCGGCTCACCCCGGTCCGGTCGGCGATCTCCTGCGCCGACAGAGGCCCTTCGGCGTTCATCAGAGACCTGCGGACCAGCTCCACCGTGGTCGGGGAGTGCCCCTTGGGCAGATCGGGCTCCGCCGGCGAGGAGAGGGCACCGAAGATGCGGTCGACCTCCGCCTGTTCCGCCTCGCCGCCGCCGTCCAGAGTGCGCCGCAGCTCGGCGTACGCCTCCAGCCTGGCCCTGAGGCCCGCGAAGGCGAACGGCTTGACCAGGTACTGCAGCGCGCCGTGCCGCATCGCCGCCTGCACGGTCGTCACGTCCCGTGCCGCCGTCACCATGATCACGTCGGTCTGGTGGCCGCGCCGGCGCATCTCCTGGACGACCGCCAGGCCCGTCTCGTCGGGCAGGTAGTGGTCCATGAGGACCAGGTCGACGTGGGGCAGCGCCTCCAGCTGCCGCAGCGCGTCCGCGGCGCTGTGGGCCTCGCCGGCCACGTGGAAGCCGGGAACCTTCTCGACGTAGGCGGCGTTGACGCGCGCCACGCGGGTGTCGTCGTCCACGACCAGGACCTCGATCATCACGACTTCTCCTCGGTGGCCGGCTGACGGCTGGGCGACGCGGTGAGCGCCGGCTGCGGCTCTGCCAGTGCGTCGGGCAGTACGACGGTGAACTCCGCGCCTCCGCCGTCCGCCTCCGCCACGGCCGCGCTGCCCCCCTGGCGCTCGGCGAGCTTGCGTACCAGGGAGAGCCCGAGGCCCCGCCCCCGGTGCGCGGGGGGCTCCTTGGTGGACCAGCCCTCCGTGAAAATGAGTTCCCGCTGTTCCACCGGGATTCCGGGTCCGGTGTCCCGCACCCTCAGGACGGCGGCACGGCCCTCGGTGCGCAGCTCGACCTCCACGCGCGCGTGGAGGTCGCCGGCGACGGCGTCCAGGGCGTTGTCCACGAGGTTGCCGACGATCGTGACCAGTCCGCTCGGATCGACCAGCCGGTCCGGCAGCCGGGTCCGGTCGGAGACCCACAGGGCGACCCCGCGCTCGGCGGCGACGGTCGCCTTGCCCACCAGCAGCGCGGCGAGCAGCGGGTCCTCGATCTTCTCGGTGACCTGCTCCGCGGTGGCCCGGTGGTCGCCGACGACCTCCCCGACGAACTCCACGGCGTCGTCGTACATCTCCAGCTCCAGCAGCCCCAGGAGCGTGTGCATACGGTTGGCGTGCTCGTGGTCCTGGGCGCGCAGGGCGTCGATGAGACCGTGGGTCGAGTCGAGCTCGCGGCCGAGCTGCTCCAGCTCGGTGCGGTCGCGCAGGGTCGCGACGGCCCCGCCGTCGTCGGTGGGCATCCGGTTGGCGACCAGCACCCGCTGGCCCCGCACGGTGACCAGATCGGTGCCCGTCACACGGCCGGCCAGGACATCGGCCGTACGGCCGTCCCCGAGCGCCTCGTCGGGAGTGCGCCCGACCGCCTCGTCGCCGATGCCCAGCAGCCGCCGGGCCTCGTCGTTGAGCAGGCGCAGGCGTCCGGCGCGGTCCAGCGCGACGACGCCTTCCCGGATGCCGTGCAGCATGGCCTCGCGCTCGGCGAGGAGGGCGGAGATGTCGGAGAAGGCCAGGTCACGGGTCTGCCGCTGGACCCTCCTGGAGATGACCCAGGCGGCCAGCGCGCCGACGGCGAGGGCCCCGCCGGCGTACGCGAACAGTCCCGGGATCGCGTGGATCAGCCGGGCGCGCACACTGTCGTAGGCGATGCCGACGGAGACGGCCCCGACGATCTTGTGCCGGCTGTCGTACAACGGCACCTTGCCGCGGGCCGTGCGGCCCAGGGTGCCGCTGTCGATCTGCATGATCTCCTTGCCGGACAGGGCCTGGCCCGGGTCGGTCGAGACGGTCCTGCCCACCTCGCCGCGGGTCGGGTGCGACCAGCGGACGCCTCGCCAGTCCATCACCACGACGTACTCGGCCCCGGTCGCCCTGCGGATCCGCTCGGCCTCCCGCTGGACGGGGCCGTCGGGCAGCGGGGGCGTGTCCTTGACCTGCTCGGCGATCTGCGACTCCGCGGCGGTGGTCTGGGCGATGGCCAGCGCCCGGCGCATCGCCTGGTCGTCCAGCTGGTTGCTCAAAGGCGCGAGGAACAGGCCGGTCGCGAGCACCACGACTCCCGCGGCGATCGCCAACTGCATCAGAAGAACCTGCGAGAACACCCGGCGGGGCAGTCCGAGGCGCAGGCGGCGGGCGGGGGGAGTGCGGCTCATACCCATGAACGGTACGGGGAGACGCCGGAGTCGCCGCAGGGGGTGTGGCATGGATCTCTTGATCAACACGTGGACGGTCCTGCGGGGCGGCCGACCGCCGTCCGGTCAGCTCGCCAGTGCCGTCGACGTCCTGAGCTCGTGCACCGCCACCACGTCCATCCGCGCGGGCGAGCCGAGCACCGAGGCCCCGCAGCTCTCGGGACGGGGCGGCAGGGACGCGGTCTGGGCCACGAGCACGCGCCAGTGGCGGCCGTCGGTGTGCGCCACGGTCACCTCCCAGTGCGGGGCCGTGCCTTCCGTACGTACGACGGTCAGGGCCTCGGCCGCGTATTCGCCCGCCGCCGTGCGGACGGCCAGCTCGGCAGCCTGACCGGGACGCTCCCAGGCGGAGTTGCCGCGACACCCCTTGACCACGATCCGGCCCTCCCGGACGCTGTGGAGGACTTCCTTGACGGCATGGGCCTCGGCGCGGCCGTAGGCATAGCCGTACGGCAGGACGAGCAGGGTCGGGGAGAACCGGTGACCACCCAGATGGGTGACCTCCCAGGCGCCCTCGACGCCCGAGGCGGCCAGTTCCGCGGCGAGCGGACGGCCCAGGAGCGCGCAGCAGCGGTCCCGCTTGCCGTTGGTGCAGACGAGGGCGAGCGGATCGCCGGTGTGGGGGCGACCGCCGAGCACCGCGTCGAACCCGCTGTGATCGCCGCTGCCGAGCGCTGCGAGGTCCAGGCCGAGCAGGTCGCGCGGGTCGCGGGTCGTCGCACTGCGCAGCCACACGTTGCCGGGCGCGGTGTGGGCGGCGTACACCTGCCGGATGGTGGGTGTTCTGCTGTCGGCGTGCCGTCCGGGGCGGCGGATGAGCGCGATGCGCACACCCGTGTCCTTCGCGGCGGCCTCCAGGGCACGGCCCAGCGCGGGGTCGAGGTGGCTCGAAGTGAGCGCCTTGGCGCCCCAGGGGCCGGACTGCTCCAGCAGCAGCCAGGTCCGCGCGGTGGCCGCGGTTCCGGAAACGGGCTCGTCGAGGTCGTGCGAGACCGTTGAGCAGGTACTCACAGAGGTGAGCCTAACCTGACTCGGCGCACGGCGGCTTCCGGCCGCCTTCCCGTCAGTGCTCCGGCAGTGGCTGCGGTGGTTTCGGGCCCACGTAGGTGCCGCTCGGGCGCATGCGGAGCGGGCGTTCCCCGTACTCCTCCAGCGCGTGGGCGATCCAGCCCGCCGTACGGGCGACGGCGAAGATCGTCTCTCCGGCCGTCGACGGCATCCCGGAGGAGGCGGTGAGTACCGCGAGGGCCAGGTCCACATTGGCGTGCAGGGGGACGTCGCGGGCGGTGGTGGCCACGATGTCGCGGGCCGCGAGGAGGGCGGGCTCGGCGCGCGGGATCTCCTCCAGGAGAGCGAACAGGGCACGCGCGCGTGGGTCCTCGCCCGGGTAGAGCCGGTGGCCGAGGCCCGGGATGCGGCGGCCGGCCCGCAGCTCCTCCGCGATCACCGGGGCCGCGTCGCCCCGGTCGAGCACGTCGAGCAGCAAGCGGTGGGCGAGCCCGCTGGCCGCGCCGTGCAAGGGCCCTTCCAGGACGCCGAGTCCGGCGGAGACGGCCGCGTAGGCGTGCGCGCGTGCCGAGGCGGCGACGCGTACCGCGAGGGTCGAGGCGGCGAGGTCGTGGTCGACGAGAAGGCCGAGTGCGGTGTCCAGGGCGCGCAGGGACGCCTCGTCGGGCTTGCGTCCGCTCAGCCGTGTCCACAGCCGGGGGGCCAGCCGGCCGTCGTCCCTGCGGCGGTCGTGGAGCACGGGCGGCAGGGCGGCGACAAGGGTGGGGATGAGGGTTCGCGCGGTGCCGAGCACCGCCTCCTCGGACAGGTCGAAACGCAGCGGGTCGGCCGCCGCGGCGGCGATCGCGGCGACCCGCAACCGGTCGGTGGGGCCGGTGTGCTCGGGCAGCGCGTCCACCACGCGGCGGGCCGTGTCGACGGTGGCGTCGGGGGCGGTGAAGGTGACGCCGGGCTGCATCCGGCCGGTCCACAGCCACTCCGCGATCTCTTCGTAGGAGTGACGCGCGGCGAGTTCGGTCGCGTCGACCCCCCGGAAGTAGTAACGGTCCCGGTCGATGAACGTGATGCGGGTCCGTACGGACAGGTCGCCGCCGGTGCCCGGACTCCCGCCGCTCTCCCGGCGATTGCGCCGGGCGAGGGCCTCGACCTCCGTGGCGTCGAAGGTGCTGCCCCGGCCGCCGGGGACGCGCCGGCTGCTGAGCTGGCCGCGGCTCACGTAGGCGTAGACGGTCTCGGGCTTCACGCCCAGCAGTTCGGCGGCTTCCTTGGTGCTGAGCCGGTGTTCGGCGGGACCGGGGAGGGGGTCTTGATCGCGCATAAGAGGTCACCGTATCCGCAGCCGGGTGGGTGGATCGGAGTGGTGGCGACGGCGCGGGCCGGCTCCCCGGCGCCGCCGTCCGCGCCGACGCGGCTCGGCAGCCGGTCGCCCTCCGTGCGAGGGACGTTGCTCGCACGGCACGGCGGCTGCCCACGGCGTCAGGGCTTGATGCCCACCCCGGTCCACAGGCTGACCTCGGCGTCCGAAGCGGTGGGCGTCTCGTCCGGACGCCAGCGGTGACCGACCGTCACGCCCGGGTCGAGCAGGTCGAGGCCCTCGAAGAAGCGGGTGACCTCGGGCCGGCTGCGGAACTGCACCGGTGTACCAGCGCCGGTGTAGATGTCGGTGACCTTCTGCCAGGTGTCCGGATCGAAGTCGGGAGTGCAGTGGCTGAGGGCCAGGGCGCTGCCCGAGGGGAGCTCGGCCAGCAGTCGGCTCACGATGCCGTACGGGTCCTGCGCGTCCGTGACGAAGTGCATGAGGGCGTTGAGGGACAGTGCCACCGGCCGGCCCGTGTCCAGCACCTCGGCCAGCTCCGGCGCGTTCAGCAGGGCGTCCGCGTTGTTGACGTCGGCCTCGATGTACGTGGTGCGGCCCTGCGGTGTGCTGCGCATCAGACGCTCGGCGTACCGGAGGACCAGCGGGTCGTTGTCGGCGTACACCACGCGGGCGTCAGCGACGACCGACTGGGCGACCTGGTGGAGGTTCGGCTCGGTGGGAATGCCGGTGCCTATGTCGAGCCACTGCCGGATGCCGTGCTCACGGGCGAGGACGCGGGTGGCGCGGTGCATGAACGCCCGGTTCTCCCGGGCGCAGGTGAAGATGCCGGGGTAGGCCGCCGCGACGGTCTCGGCCGCCTGCTTGTCGATGTCGAAGTGGTCCTTGCCGCCGAGGTAGTAGTCGTACATCCGGGCGGAGTGGGGCCGGCTGGTGTCGATCTCCCGCGCGGCGTGCGAGCTGGTCATCCTGTGCCTTTCAGGTGCTGTACGTGGGGGTGTCGGGCGGGAAGTCGCCGGAAGGACGGCTCAGTTCCCCTGGCCCGGGTTCACTTGGAGGCCAGATGGTCGGCCTGGCCTTGCTTGATTCCCGCGAGGAACACGGCGATCTCCTGCGGGGTGTGGATCCTCCGCGAGGACTCCCAGCCCTGCTCGCCCAGATCGGCGGCCGGCATCCCGCTTGTGTGCCTGACAGCCGGTGCCGGTCATGAGTACTCCTTGCGCATGCGGTTCAGGAGTGCCCTGCTGTCCGCGTCCGAGGTCAGCAGCGCCATCCGGTTGTGCGCCTCCAGGTGCGCCGACACGTCGGAGCGCTGGTCCAGGTACATCGCGCCGGAGAGGACCTCGGTGTAGACGATGTCCGGCAGCTCCGGCTCCTCGAAGCGGAAGTACGTGAACGGGGCACACGCGCCCACATGGGCGCCGGCGGTGAACGGCACGACGTCGACGCTGACATGATCCAGCTCCGAGACCTCCAGGAGCCGTTCGAGCTGCTCCCGCATGACCTCGGGGCCGCCCACCACCCGGTGCAGTACGGCCTCTTCCATCACCACCCACAGCGTGGGCGCGTCGGACCTGTCCAGCAGGCTCTGGCGGCGCAGCCGCAGATCCACCCGCCGTGCCAGGTCCTCCTCGGCCTCGCTCGGCAAGCCGCCCTGCAGCACCGCGCGCGCGTAGGCGTGCGTCTGGAGGAGTCCGGTGACGTAGTGGGGCTCGTAGGTGCGCAGGGTCCGGGCGCCGGTCTCCAGGCTGACGTAGGCGCTGAACCAGTTCGGCAGGACGTCACGGTAGGTGTGCCACCAGCCGGGTTCGTTGGCGCGTTCGGCGAGTTCGACGAACTCGTCGATCTCCTGCCGGTCGGCCCCGTAGGTCTCCAGGAGCTTTTCCACGTAGAGCGGCTTGAGGGCTACCTCGGCCTTCTCCAGGCGGCGGATGGTCAGGGGACCCACTCGCAGGGTCCGTGCCGCGTCCTCCAGCGAGGCTCCCGCGTCCTGACGGCGTTCCTGAAGACGTCGGCCCAGGATCATGCGGAGAACGGTGGGCGCGCTGTTGCTGCCGGCAGCCGAGCGGCTGTCGTTCACGTCCACACCTCCTGAGGGGCTGTCATATGCACGATTCTGGCACCGACTTGCTGACGCGACCAGATGGATCCTGGCTCTCTGAAATTATCAGGCGACTGGTTGCGCGTTGAACTTCCTTTCCGTGCAGGGTACTTGCGGGAGCGGCGCCCATCGAAGGCGGCCTCGTGGCGGTCAGGGGTCTGTGCGTTGAATGCCTCGGCCGATCAACCGCTTCAACTTGATTCAATCAATATTGACATTGATGGAGTCCAGCATAGACAGTCGAATCAAGTTGAAGGAGGAGACCATGCAGATCGATCAACCTGCCGCTGCCCCTGTCGACGTGCCGCGAGGCCTCGCGGGGGTCGTCGTCACCGACACCGCGCTGGGAGATGTCCGGGGGCGGGAAGGCTTCTATCACTATCGGGAGTACTCCGCCGTCGACCTCGCGCAGACCCGCAGCTTCGAGGACGTGTGGCACTTGATGATCCACGGCGACCTGCCCGACTCCGCGCAGCAGGCCGCCTTCGCCGCGTACACGGGGCAGCTGCGTCGGTTGCCCGACGGGGTGCGGGCCGCGCTGCCCGCCGTTGTCGCGGCCGGCGGCTCCTCCGGTCCACTGGCCGGCCTGCGCAGCGCGCTGTCACTGTTCGGGGCGATGAAGGGGTTCCGGCCGGTGTACGACACCGACGCCGAGCAGCGTCGCGCGGACACGGTGGCGGCCGTGGCGGCCGTGCCCACCATGCTGGCGGCCCTGTACCGGCTCGGGCGGGGCCTGGAGCCGGTCGAGCCGCGCACCGATCTGTCGTATTCCGCGAACTACCTCTACATGCTGACCGGCTCCGAACCGAGCGCGAAACAGGCCCGGGCGATCGAGCAGTACCTGATCGCCACCATTGATCACGGCTTCAACGCATCCACCTTCACGGCCCGGGTGATCGCCTCCACGGGCGCGGACGTCGCTGCCGCTCTGGTCGGTGCGGTGGGCGCCCTGTCAGGCCCGCTGCACGGCGGTGCTCCAAGCCGGGCGCTGGACACACTGGACGCGATCGGTAGCCCCGAGCGGATCGATGCGTGGATCCGCGAGCACGTCCTGGCCGGGGAGAGGATCATGGGCTTCGGTCATCCCGTCTACCGCACCGAAGACCCGCGCTCCCGCATGCTGCGCGGCATAGCGCAGCAATTCGGCGGCCCGCTGGTCGACTTCGCGATCGAGGTGGAGCAGCGCGTGGAGGCGATCCTGGCCGAACTCAAGCCCGGCCGCGAACTCCACACCAACGTCGAGTTCTACGCGGGCGTGGTCATGGAACTGTGCGGCCTGCCCCGCGAGATGTTCACGCCCACCTTCGCAGCGGCGCGGGTGGTGGGCTGGAGCGCCAACATCCTCGAACAGGCACGGGACTCGAAGATCATCCGCCCGGCGGCTCGGTATGTGGGCCCGCCACCTCCGGCGGTAGTGCCGGCGGCGGCTTGAGTTCCTCGGCCGCGTTGTCGAGCCGCTGCTCCCGCAGCCCGTACGCCCTCTGCCGAGGGCCGGCTTGGAGAGCTGCGAGCCAGGGATGTCCCGGGTGCACGCGGGTGAGCAGCTCGGTCAGGGTCTCGCGCTGATCCGGGGTCAGGTGCGGGACGGTCGCGTCGAAGTCCGTTTGATCCTTGCCGCGGAGATGCTTGGCCTTGAACAGCAGGACCAGTTCAGGCACCAGATACGGGATGCCGTCTCGCGTGTGGTGGATGACGTCGCTGTAGGGAAGCCGGATCCTCTCGTCACGTCGGCAGATCCAGGTGTCGCCGTCGTGCGGTTCACGGAAGACGTCGAGCAGGTAGTTGCCGGTGGCCGGATCGCGGAGCCATGTCTGATGCGTGGCGGCCAGCACCTCCGGTGCGGCGTTCTCCCAGATCCTGCCGCTGCCTGCCGCGTCGAAGACGTATCCGGGGAAGAGGTGGCGCATCTCGGGGAAACGCGCGGCTGGAATCGCGATCTCGATATCTCCATGCGCGCGCGTCCGCCTGCCGCGGAACAGATCCAGCGCCCATCCCGCAGCCACGTACCAGGGTGTTCCGACCCCGGCCAACCGCTGCGCGACCTCAGTCGGGGTCCAGCAAGACGACCACCTGGCTTGGAGGTCTGCGATCTCATCCGGCGACAGCTCGATGCCGCCACTGGGCAGTTGCTCGCTCACCGCGGGAATCTATCAGCGGGCTCGGAAGCCGTGTCATCTCGTGCGGGGCCGTCTCCTGCCGGTGCGTGTCGTCCCCTGCCGGCACCTCACATGCCGCCGGTCCGGGCCGTACCAAGGCTCGGGCTTCGCCGTTCAGGTAGCGGGTACAGCCATGTGCTCGCGATCGGCCACAGGCCGTTGCGGGTCCCGAAACTCGACTCCGCAGGCCCGAAGAGCTGACGGGGGTCCTCCTCCGCATCGCGGCCGAGCTCGTCCCAGGGCACTTCTGACCACGCCTGGACGGCCTCCCGGATCCGCTGGGCGAGGTTCCGGCGCTCGGTCGCGGGGGTGGGGCAGTAGCCGTATGCCGAGATCGGCGTGGAGGCGGTCCCATGCCGACGGCTCTGCATGCCGGTCCTCGCAGGTCGGGCCGCCCGGCGCACCATCCTGCGGTAGCAGAACGGGGGTGGCGGCCTGGGCGAAGGCCAGGAAGTGGTCGGTCTTGCCGCTGTCGGACTCGATGCCCCAGCGAGCTGTGCGAGCGGTGCGAGGGATGATGCGGCGGGTGCGGAGCCACGGACGCGGTCAAGAGTCGCTGTGAGAGTTCACCCCAACGCCTCTGACAACTGGCGCACCAGACCCTCCGGAGAGCGGTAGGTTGTCGCTGGCCCCTCGCCGGGCGCGCTCCGGCGAACACCCCTTGCTCGGAGAAAGTCAGCTCCGACACATCTGTCCGGAGGCCGCCGGCCGGGAGGTCACATCCCCTCTCCCAGCCCGTAAGAAGGCGGTATCTCTTCGTGAAAATCGTGCGACGTGTCGGGGCTTCTCCTCGCGAGCGCGGCAGCGCTACCGGCTCGACCTGCCCCGACATCTTCGAGCTCAGCAACGGCGACTTCGCCGTCATCGGGCGCGAAGCCACCGCGGAACTCGATTCGGAGCTCCCGTCCGACGCCGCACGAGCGGACTATGAACGGATCGTGGTCATTACACGCGAGACGCTCCTTCGCGCCAAGCAGGACATTCCTGACGCCTGATGTCTGGCGCCTGATGTCTGTCGTCTGACGGGGGGTCTGACGCGGCGATCGCGTCAGACCCCCCGTCCGGCGTCGCGCCGCTACTCGTCCGGCAGTTCGCCGACGACCCACCACTGGTCGGTCTCGGCCTCGGCGAGCTCCTGGATGAGTTCGTCCGTCATCCGGCCCAGGGCGGACTCCTCCGAGGTGTCTGGCAGGCTCTTCCGGTGATGGCGCGTGGCTTCCCAGTAGTCACGGAACACCTGGTTCTGGCACATCACACGCAGGTGACCGTACAACTCCGTCTTCGAGAGTGCCCCGATGCGGTAGTAGTACAGGGCGTTGATGTAGAGCGCGTTGGCGAAGAGGAACTGGCGCTGCTTCTCAAGAGGGATGTCGGTCTCGTAGGTGTCGAGAACCGCAGCCAGGGCCGGATCGTCCATCGCCTTGCACAGCAGGTCGAAGTGAAGCCTGTGTTGCTCGGCGAGCGTGGCCCGCCTGTGCTGCCGCAGACCTGGGGCTGCGATCGAGTGGGTCACGGCTGCTACCCCCGCTTTGACAGCGGATCCGATCCTCCGTACCGCAGAGCTCTGTGTGGCCATGTCAACCCCTGATTCAAACGGCCGTCCGCCGGTCGTCGGGGTGCGGGTCGACTGATGGGGACCGGCGAGCGGTGGGCGGCGCTTGCCGTCTCCCAGGGTGCCGAGCGGCTCTGATCGGCGGGGGAGGCGGAGAGGAGGCGCACGGAGGGAAGTGAGGGTCGCACGAACCGGCGCCTTCCCCAACGTCTGCCCCGCAAGTGCTGCTAACAATCGTTCACTTCGCGGTGATTGTTCCGGCTCGTATCCTGGTCCGGCATTCAAACCTCGTACGTGCGCCGGGACCGCGATCCGGTGCACGCAGCAGCGCGAAAGAGGTCGTACGTTGAGTCAGCCGAGCGGGAGTCCCCGGCAGATCCCGGTCGTCGTGCTCGCCGGATTCCTGGGTTCCGGCAAGACCACGCTCCTCAATCATCTCCTCCACCGCAGCGGAGGCAGCCGTATCGGAGCGGTCGTCAACGACTTCGGTGCCATCGAGATCGACGCCATGGCCGTCGCCGGCGCGCTCGGCGACTCGACCGTCTCCCTCGGGAACGGCTGCCTGTGCTGTGCCGTCGACGTCGGAGAGCTCGACCAGTACCTCTCCCGGCTCGCCCACCCGGACACCGGCATCGACGTCATCGTCATCGAGGCCAGCGGACTCGCCGAACCGCAGGAACTCGTCCGCATGGTGCTCGCCAGCGAGCAGCCGGACATCGTCTACGGCGGTCTCGTCGAGGTCGTCGACGCCGCCGAGTTCGACGACACCCGCGCCCGGCATCCCGAGCTGGACCGGCATCTCGGCCTCGCCGACCTCGTCGTGGTCAACAAACTCGACCGCGCGGCTCCCGAGGACGCGGAGCGCGTTCTGGCGGTCGTCCGGTCCCTCGTCGACCGCGCGGCCGTGGTCCCGGCCACCTACGGCCGCATCGACCCCGAGTTCCTCTTCGACTGCCGGCCCGGCGAGGAGCGCATCGGACAGCTCTCCTTCGACGACCTCGACGACCACACCGACGACCACACTGACGGGCACGGCCACGAGGACCACCTGCACTCCGGCTACGACAGCGTGGCCTTCCGTTCCGACGTGCCCATGGACCCCCGTCGGTTGATGGCCTTCCTCGACAGCAGGCCGGAGGGGCTGTACCGGATCAAGGGGTACGTCGACTTCGGGCCGTACGACGCCCGCAACCGTTACGCCGTCCACGCCGTCGGCAGCTTCCTGCGGTTCTACCCGGAGCCCTGGGACGCCGGGGACGACCGGCTCACCCAGCTCGTCCTCATCGGCTCCGGTATCGACACCCGGGCGCTCGGCAAGGAACTGGAGGCGTGCAGGGCGGATACGACAGACGCCCCGCACACCGCCGACGAGGCCGGTATGTGGGGCGTCCTGCGATTCGTGCAGGGCACCGAAGAGGACCCCGAGGAACCGGCCTAGACCGGCCCCGCCACCACCGACACCGTCTTCGCCAGCGACACGCCCGATCCGTCGCGGCGCGGGTCGATCTCCGGGAGGTCGGCCGGCGTGCCGTTCTTCTGCGCCGCGCGGGCCGGGACGGCGCCCGCCCAGGCCAGGGACAGGCAGTCCTCGCCCTTGAGGAACCGCTGGCAGCGGACGCCGCCCGTGGCACGGCCCTTGCGCGGGTACTGGTCGAACGGGGTCAGCTTGGCCGTCGTCTGGACCGAGTCGTCGAGCGTGCCGCGCGAGCCCGCGACCGTGAAGACGACCGCGTCCACCGCCGGGTCCACCGCCGTGAAGGAGATGACCTTCGCGCCCTCGGTGAGCTTGATGCCCGTCATACCGCCCGCCGGACGACCCTGCGGACGGACCTGCGAGGCCTGGTAGCGCAGGAGTTGCGCGTCGTCGGTGATGAAGACCAGGTCCTCGTCGCCGGTGCGCAGTTCCACCGCGCCCACGATCCGGTCGCCGTCCTTGAGGGTGATGACCTCCAACTCGTCCTTGTTGGACGGATAGTCGGGGACCACGCGCTTGACGACGCCCTGTTCGGTGCCGAGCGCCAGACCGGGCGAGGACTCGTCCAGCGTGGTGAGGCAGATCAGTGTCTCGTCGTCCTCCAGGGAGAGGAACTCCGCCAGTGGGGCACCGCCCGCGAGGTTCGCGGCCGACTCCGGGAGCTGCGGAAGGTCGATGACGTTCAGCCGCAGCAGACGGCCGGACGAGGTGACCGCGCCGATCTCGCCGCGCGCGGTGGCCGGCACCACGGAGACGATCACGTCGTGCTTGGCCCGCTTGCCGCCGGGCTCCTCCGGGAACGGCTCGCCGTTCGCCGTACGGGCCAGCAGTCCCGTCGAGGACAGCAGCACCCGGCACGGGTCGTCCGCCACCTGGAGCGGTACGGCGGCCACGGGGGCCGTCGCTCCGGCCTCCAGCAGGACCGTGCGCCGCTCGGTGCCGAACTTCTTGGCGACCGCGGCCAGCTCGGCGGAGACCAGCTTGCGCAGCTCGGCGTCCGACTCCAGGATCCGGGTCAGCTCCGCGATCTCCGCGTTGAGCCGGTCCTGCTCCGACTCCAGCTCGATGCGGTCGAACCTGGTCAGGCGCCGCAGGGGCGTGTCCAGGATGTACTGCGTCTGGATCTCGCTCAGCGAGAAGCGCTCGATCAGGCGCTCCTTGGCCTGCGCGGAGTTGTCGCTGGAGCGGATGATGCGGATGACCTCGTCGATGTCGACGAGTGCGGTCAGCAGGCCCTCGACCAGGTGCAGCCGGTCGCGCCGCTTGGTGCGACGGAACTCGCTGCGGCGGCGCACCACTTCGAAGCGGTGGTCGAGGTAGACCTCCAGGAGCTCCTTGAGGCCCAGGGTGAGGGGCTGTCCGTCCACCAGCGCCACGTTGTTGACGCCGAAGGACTCCTCCATCGGCGTCAGCTTGTAGAGCTGCTCCAGGACCGCCTCCGGCACGAAGCCGTTCTTGATCTCGATGACCAGGCGCAGGCCGTGCGCGCGGTCGGTGAGGTCCTTGACGTCGGCGATGCCCTGGAGCTTCTTCGAACCGACCAGGTCCTTGATCTTGGCGATCACCTTCTCCGGGCCGACCGTGAAGGGCAGCTCGGTGACGACCAGGCCCTTGCGGCGGGCCGTCACCGTCTCCACCGCGACCGTCGCGCGGATCTTGAAGGTGCCGCGGCCCGTCTCGTAGGCGTCCCGGATGCCGGAGAGACCGACGATCCGGCCGCCGGTGGGCAGGTCGGGGCCCGGGATGTGCTTCATCAGGGCGTCCAGATCCGCGTTCGGGTAGCGGATCAGGTGGCGGGCGGCCGCGATGACCTCGGTGAGGTTGTGCGGCGCCATGTTGGTGGCCATGCCGACCGCGATGCCGGAGGCGCCGTTCACCAGGAGGTTCGGGAAGGCGGCGGGCAGCGCGCTCGGCTCCTGCTCCTGGCCGTCGTAGTTGGGCGCGAAGTCGACGGTGTCCTCGTCGATGGACTCCGTCATCAGGCTCGCGGCCTCGGCGGCGCGGCACTCGGTGTACCGCATGGCGGCCGGCGGGTCGTCGTTGCCCAGCGAACCGAAGTTGCCGTGACCGTCGATGAGCGGGACGCTCATCGAGAAGGGCTGGGCCATGCGCACCAGGGCGTCGTAGATCGACGCGTCGCCGTGCGGGTGCAACTTGCCCATGACGTCGCCGACCACGCGGGCGCACTTCACATAGCCACGGTCGGGGCGCAGGCCCATCTCGTTCATCTGGTAGACGATGCGCCGGTGCACCGGCTTGAGTCCGTCGCGGGCGTCGGGGAGCGCGCGGGAGTAGATGACCGAGTACGCGTACTCGAGGTACGAGCCCTTCATCTCGTCCACGACGTCGATGTCGAGGATCCGCTCCTCGTACGAGTCGTCGGGCGGCGGGGTCTTCGTGCTGCGGCGGGCCATCGCTGCCGGCTCCTCTTTTCTGGTCGCTCGCCTACGGGTCGCTCACGTCGGCCCTTTGGCTCACTCTTGCTGAAGCGTGAACGGGATCTGACGCGGACCATTGTGGACCGCGGCACTGACAGTCCGGGCCGGGGCCCGGCCGGGCCGCCCGGACCGACGTCCGCACAGCGACTTGCTCACGGTTGCCCGCAGGCTACGCGATCCGCTGTGGGCGTACGCGCTCCGGGAACTTCGCCGAGGGTCCGCACGCTTGCATACAGTGGCAGGACCGGCAGGAAAAACGCGGTTTTGACGACCGCGACCGCGATCGAAGGGACGTACATGCCCATGGGTCACACGGCCACAGACCAGGCAGGCACCGGGGGCCTGACAGCGACCGAGCACCGCCTGGCCAACGGGCTGCGCGTGGTGCTCTCCGAGGACCACCTGACCCCGGTCGCGGCGGTGTGCCTCTGGTACGACGTCGGCTCGCGCCACGAGGTCAAGGGGCGTACCGGCCTGGCTCACCTTTTCGAGCACTTGATGTTCCAGGGCTCCGGCCAGGTCAAGGGCAACGGTCACTTCGAGCTCGTCCAGGGCGCGGGCGGCTCGCTCAACGGCACCACCAGCTTCGAGCGCACCAACTACTTCGAGACCATGCCGACCCATCAGCTGGAGCTCGCCCTCTGGCTGGAGGCCGACCGCATGGGCTCGCTGCTGGCCGCCCTCGACGACGAGTCGATGGAGAACCAGCGCGACGTCGTCAAGAACGAGCGCAGGCAGCGCTACGACAACGTCCCCTACGGCACCGCCTTCGAGAAGCTGACCGCGCTCGCCTACCCCGAGGGCCACCCCTACCACCACACCCCGATCGGCTCGATGGCCGACCTGGACGCGGCCACCCTGGAGGACGCGCGCGCGTTCTTCCGTACGTACTACGCGCCCAACAACGCCGTCCTGTCGGTCGTCGGCGACATCGACCCCGAGCAGACGCTCGCCTGGGTGGAGAAGTACTTCGGCTCGATCCCCTCGCACGACGGCAAGCCCGCCCCTCGCGACGGCTCCCTGCCCGAGATCATCGGCGAGCAGTTGCGTGAGGTCGTCGAGGAGGAGGTCCCCGCGCGCGCGTTGATGGCCGCCTACCGGCTGCCGCACGACGGGACCCACGAGGCGGACGCGGCCGACCTCGCCCTGACCGTCCTGGGCGGCGGCGAGTCCTCCCGTCTCTACAACCGGCTCGTGCGGCGCGACCGTACGGCCGTCGCGGCCGGCTTCGGCCTGCTGCGCCTGGCCGGTGCGCCCTCGCTGGGCTGGCTCGACGTGAAGACCTCCGGTGACGTCGAGGTGCCGGTCATCGAGGCCGCCATCGACGAGGAGCTCGCGCGGTTCGCCGCGGAGGGCCCGACGGCCGAGGAGATGGAGCGCGCCCAGGCCCAGTTGGAGCGCGAGTGGCTGGACCGGCTCGGCACCGTCGCGGGCCGCGCCGACGAACTGTGCCGGTACGCGGTGCTGTTCGGCGACCCGCAGCTGGCCCTCACCGCCGTGCAGCGGGTCCTGGAGGTGAGCGCCGAGGACGTCCAGGCGGTCGCTGCGGCCAAACTGCGGCCCGACAACCGCGCGGTGCTCGTCTACGAGCCCACCGCCCCGGCAGAGATCGCCGACAGCGCCGAGGACGCCGCCGATGACCCGGAGTCCGCGGCGACGGTAGAAGCCACCGACGAGAACGAGGAGGCGGCCAAGTGACCGAGCTCGCCACGATGGAATTCCACCCGCAGCCGCAGGCGGGCGAGCCCAAGGTCTGGGCCTTCCCCGCCCCCGAGCGCGGGACGCTCGACAACGGCCTGACCCTCCTGCGCTGCCACCGCCCCGGCCAGCAGGTCGTCGCCGTCGAGGTCCTCCTGGACGCGCCCCTGGACGCCGAGCCGGCCGGCCTGGACGGTGTCGCCACGATCATGGCGCGCGCGTTCTCCGAGGGCACCGACAAGCACTCCGCCGAGGAGTTCGCCGCCGAGCTGGAGCGCTGCGGCGCCACCCTCGACGCGCACGCCGACCACCCGGGCGTCCGCCTCAGCCTCGAAGTGCCCGCCTCCCGCCTGGCCAAGGCGCTCGGTCTGCTGGCCGACGCCCTCAGGGCGCCCGCGTTCGCGGACAGCGAGGTCGAGCGGCTCGTCCGCAACCGCCTCGACGAGATCCCGCACGAGCTGGCCAACCCGTCCCGCCGCGCGGCCAAGGAGCTCTCCAGGGAGCTCTTCCCGGCGGACGCGCGCATGTCGCGACCCCGCCAGGGCACCGAGGAGACGGTCGAGAACATCGACTCCGCGGCCGTGCGCGCCTTCTACGAGAAGCACGTGCGCCCCGCCACCGCGACCGCCGTGGTCGTCGGCGACCTCACCGACATCGACCTGGACGCGCTGCTCGGCGACACCCTCGGCTCCTGGACGGGCTCCACGGCCCAGCCCCGCCCGGTGCCGCCGGTGACCGCCGACGACACCGGCCGGGTCGTCATCGTGGACCGACCCGGCGCCGTCCAGACGCAGTTGCTGATCGGCCGTATCGGCGCCGACCGGCACGCACGCGTGTGGCCCGCGCAGGTGCTCGGCACGTACTGCCTCGGCGGCACCCTCACCTCCCGCCTGGACCGCGTCCTGCGCGAGGAGAAGGGCTACACCTACGGCGTACGGTCGTTCGGCCAGGTCCTCAGGTCCGCCCCGGACGGCTCGGGCGCCGCGATGCTCGCCATCAGCGGCTCGGTCGACACCCCGAACACCGGTCCCGCGCTGGACGACCTGTGGAAGGTGCTGCGCACGCTCGCCGAGGGCGGACTCACCGACGCCGAGCGCGATGTCGCCGTACAGAACCTCGTGGGGGTGGCGCCGCTCAAGTACGAGACGGCCGCGGCCGTCGCGAGCACGCTGGCCGACCAGGTCGAGCAGCACCTGCCCGACGACTACCAGGCGACCCTGTACCAGCAGCTCGCCGCGACCGGCACGGTCGAGGCCACCGCCGCCGTCGTGAACGCCTTCCCGGTGGACCGGCTGGTGACGATCCTGGTCGGCGACGCGGCCGCCATCAAGGAGCCCGTCGAGGCCCTCGGCATCGGCGAAGTCAAGGTCGTGACGGCCGAGTAGCGGAACCCGGCTTCAAGGGCCCTGGTGGCGCAAACGTCACCAGGGCCCTCAGATGTCCGGATTGGGCAGGAGGTTGCCTGTCTGCCCTGTGGGATGCGCTACAAAAGCCCTGTTCGGTTTGGGGATCGAAAGCAGGCCCGCTTAGCGTCCTCTGGGCTGTCCGTCAGGCACTGCGCCGCGCCCGCGGCACCGGACAGTCATCGCCGAGTCCCCGCATGGCGCGAGCCAGGGGAGCCGGGGACCCACACCACACGTCCCTGGGGTGAATCGGACGCCCGCGCACCGCGAGGGGGTCCGTAGGAGACCTTCCTGCTCCGAACCCGTCAGCTAACCCGGTAGGCGAGAAGGAAGGAAAGGACCAGCCACCACATGGCGTTCACCTGCGCCACCGGGAAGCACCGTCGTCCCAGCCGCATGAAGCGCACCACCGCCCGTGCCGCGAGCGTCGCGGCCCTCGCCACCACCGGCGTCATCGGTGCCGTCGCCGCCCCGGCGCTCGCCGCCGACAACTCCGTCGAGCAGACCGGCCTCATGCCCGTCGTCACCGTCGGGGACTCCCTCGCGGACCAGCTCGGCGCCCAGGCCGAGGCCCAGGCCCAGGCCGCCGCGCAGAAGAAGGCGGCCGCCGAGGCCAAGCGCAAGGCCGAGGCGCGCGCCAAGGAGATACGCGAGGCCAAGGAGCGCGCCGCCCGCGAGGCCGAGCGCAAGCGCCTCAACGCCTTCGTCGCCCCGATCTCCGGCTCCTACATCTCCACCGGCTACAAGAGCGGCGGCTCCCTGTGGTCCTCCGGGAGCCACACCGGTGTCGACTTCCACGCCGCCAGCGGCACCTCCGTGCACGCGGTCGGCCGCGGCACCGTCGTGGAGACGGGCTGGGGAGGGTCGTACGGGAACCAGATCGTGATCAGGATGGCCGACGGCACGTACACCCAGTACGGCCACCTGTCGTCCATCGGCGTCTCGGTCGGCCAGTCGGTCACCCCCGGCCAGCAGATCGGCCTGTCCGGCGCGACCGGCAACGTCACCGGACCGCACCTGCACTTCGAGGCGCGCACCAGCCCGGAATACGGCTCGGACATCGACCCCGTCTCCTACCTGCGCTCGCACGGAGTGAACGTCTGACGACCCGTCGCGCACGCTTCGCGAGGCCCCGGCTCCCCGAGCCGGGGTTTCGTCGTTTCCAGCGGCCCGTTGTCCAAAAAATATCCCCGGATTCCGGTCCGCCGTCGGAAATTCCCGCTCATTGCAATAGAGTCACTGAACACACGTCAATCGGCGACGTTTCACGGGGATTAAGACGGAGGTCGGACATGCGTATTCCGGCGCACTCGGTATGCACGGCGATCCGGGACGACATCGTCGCCGGTGTCCACGAGCGCGGGAGCCGGCTCACCGAGGAACTGCTCGCCCGTCGCTACGGCGTCTCCCGTGTCCCCGTCCGCGAGGCCCTGCGCACCCTGGAGGCCGAGGGCTTCGTGGTGACGCGGCGGCACGCGGGCGCGTGCGTGGCCGAACCGTCCGAGCAGGAGGGCGCCGACCTCCTGGAGATGCGCATGCTCCTCGAACCGCTCGGCGCCACCCGGGCCGCCCAGCGGCGCACCGAGGCCCATCTGAAAGTGCTGCGCGGCCTGGTCAGGCTGGGCCAGGAGCGGGCCAGGCGGGGCAACAGCGACGATCTGCGCTCCCTGGGGGGCTGGTTCCACGAGACGCTCGCCCAGGCCTCCGGCAGCCCCGCGCTGACCTCGATGCTGACCCAGCTGCGGCACAAGATCGCCTGGATGTACGTCGTGGACGCGCCCGCCGACCCGGTGGAGTCCTGGGCGGAGCACGGCGCGATCGTGGACGCGGTGGCACGCGGGGACGGTGAGCGCGCGCGGGCGATCACGGCGCTGCACACCGAACGCTCGGGCGCGGCGCACCGGCTGCGGTCCCCCTCGGGACAGGACCGCGCGGACCGTGTGAGGACCTCGCAACATCCTGTAAACGTGACGGGTGTCCGGCATTAACACGGGCGCCGTATACAAAGAAGAGTAATTCGCGGGGGAGTATTCATGCTGCCCGCAAAAGGGAAAAGCGAAGGGCCCGCCCGATAATTCGGACGAGCCCTCCGGTGCTTTTCAGGACACCCGAACTCAGACGGTCTCGGGAAGCTCCTCGAGTCCCTCGGCGACCAGCTTCGCGAGCCGGTCGAGGGCCGCGTCCGCACCCTCGGCGTCGGAGGCGAGGACGATCTCCTCGCCGCCCTGGGCGCCCAGGCCGAGAACGGCCAGCATGGAGGCCGCGTTGACGGGGTTGCCGTCGGCCTTGGCGATCGTCACCGGGATACCTGCGGCCGTGGCGGCCCGGACGAAGATGGAAGCGGGGCGGGCGTGGAGGCCCTCGGCCCAGCCGACGTTGACGCGGCGCTCAGCCATGTGATGCTGCCCTTCGGTTCTCAGGGTTGTCTAGACCAGTTTCCCACACGTGAAGTGTCCCCGGAGTGGACCCGGGGTCCCTCCCGGGGTGAGTCGTCGGACCGCGGCCTCGGCCCGACGCCCGTCCTCGCGCGTTCTCCACAGACTGCCTCGCGCCGTTGTCGTACGCGAGCCGTACTCTGGGGCCCATGCAGAGCGCGTCGGACCGGCACGAGTACCCCGCCCACTGGGAAGCCGACGTGGTGCTGCGCGACGGCGGCACCGCACGCATCAGGCCCATCACCGTCGACGACGCCGATCGCCTGGTCAGCTTCTACGAGCAGGTCTCGGACGAGTCGAAGTACTACCGCTTCTTCGCGCCCTACCCGCGCCTGTCCGCCAAGGACGTCCACCGCTTCACGCACCACGACTTTGTGGACCGGGTGGGTCTCGCCGCCACGGTCGGCGGCGAGTTCATCGCCACCGTACGCTACGACCGCATCGGCGCCGACGGCATGCCCGCCTCCGCTCCCGCCGACGAGGCCGAGGTCGCCTTCCTCGTGCAGGACGCCCACCAGGGCCGGGGCGTGGCCTCCGCCCTCCTCGAACACATCGGGGCCGTCGCCCGCGAGCGCGGCATCCGGCGCTTCGCCGCCGAGGTGCTGCCGGCCAACGTCAAGATGATCAAGGTGTTCACCGACGCCGGGTACACCCAGAAGCGCAGCTTCGAGGACGGCGTGGTCCGCCTGGAGTTCGACCTGGAGCCCACCGACCGCTCGCTCGCCGTGCAGTACGCGCGCGAACAGCGCGCCGAGTCGCGGTCCGTGCAGCGGCTGCTCACCCCCGGCTCCGTCGCCGTCGTCGGCGTCGGACGCGCCCCGGGCGGTGTGGGCCGCAGCGTGCTCGGCAACATCAAGGAGTACGGCTTCACCGGCCGCCTGCACGCCGTGAACAAGGCCTTCCCCGAGGAGCAGAAGGACCTCGACGGCATCCCCGCACACCGCTCGGTGCGCGACATCGACGGCCCCGTCGACCTCGCGGTCGTCGCCGTCCCGGCCGAGCAGGTCCCCGAGGTCGTCGCCGAGTGCGGGGCCCACGGCGTGCAGGGACTCGTCGTGCTCTCCGCCGGGTACGCCGAGAGCGGCCCCGACGGGCGCGAGCGCCAGCGTGAACTGGTGCGGCACGCGCGTGCGTACGGCATGCGGATCATCGGCCCGAACGCCTTCGGGATCATCAACACCTCCCCGGACGTCCGGCTGAACGCCTCACTGGCCCCCGAGACCCCCCGCCCGGGCCGGATCGGCCTGTTCGCCCAGTCCGGCGCGATCGGCATCGCCCTGCTCTCCCGGCTGCACCGGCGCGGCGCCGGCGTCACCGGCGTGACCGGCGTCTCCACCTTCGTCTCCTCCGGCAACCGCGCCGACGTCTCCGGCAACGACGTCCTTCAGTACTGGTACGACGACCCGGACACCGACGTCGTCCTCATGTACCTGGAGTCCATCGGCAACCCCCGCAAATTCACCCGCCTCGCCAGGCGTACGGCGGCGGCGAAGCCCCTGGTCGTCGTGCAGGGCTCGGGCACCGCCCCGCAGGGCCACGCCGTCCGCGCCACGCGGCTGCCGCACGCGACGGTGTCCGCGCTGCTCAGGCAGGCCGGGGTGATCCGCGTGGACACCATCACCGAACTCGTGGACACCGGCCTCCTGCTGGCCCGCCAGCCGCTGCCCACCGGCCCCAGGGTGGCGATCCTCGGCAACTCCGAGTCGCTCGGCCTGCTCACCTACGACGCGTGCGTGGCCGAGGGGCTGCGGCCGTCGACCCCGCTGGACCTGACGACGGCGGCGACGCCGGAGGACTTCCACGCGGCCCTCGCGCGCGCGTTGGCCGACGACTCCTGCGACGCGGTGATCGTGACGGCCATCCCGGCGGTCGGCGAGGGCACCGCGGGCGACGCCGCCCTGGCCGAGGCGCTCAGGTCCGCGGCGGAGCAGGTCCCCGGCAAGCCGGTCCTCGTGGTCCACGTCGAGCTCGGAGGCCTCGCGGAGGCCCTGTCTGCGGCGACCAGCACCGCGCCCCAGGCCACCGCGGGCCCGCCGAAGATCCGTGCCGACCACCCGTTCCGCGCCCTGGACCGGCTGCGCGCGACACCGGCCCCCGCGCAGCCGCCCGCGCCCGGGAACAGCGACCGCCTCATCCCCGCCTACCCCGCCGCCGAGCGCGCGGTGCGGGCCCTCGCCGACGCCGTGCAGTACGCCCAGTGGCGCCGGGAGGCCGCCGAGCCCGGCAAGGTGCCCGAGTCCATCGACGCGGACATCGACGCGAAGGGCGCCGCCGCCCTGATCGACGGCCTGCTCACGCGCGGGCAGGGCCTCACCCTCGGCACCGAGGACACCTGTGAGCTGCTCGCCAGGTACGGCATCCAGGTCCACCGCGCCCTGCCCGCCGCCTCCGCCGACGACGCCCTGCGGGCCGCGGCCACCCTCGGCTACCCGGTCGCCCTCAAGGCCACCGCCCCGCACCTGCGCCACCGCGCCGACCTCGGCGGCGTACGCCTCGATCTCGCGGACGAGGAACAGCTGAGGCGGGCGTACACCGAGCTGACCGAGCTGTTCGGCACGCCCGAGGAACTGCGGCCGGTGGTGCAGGGGATGGCCCCGCGCGGGGTCGACACCGTGATCCGGGCCGTCATCGACCCCGCCGCCGGCGCGGTGCTGTCCTTCGGGCTCGCCGGGGCCGCCTCACAACTGCTCGACGACACCGCGCACCGGCTGATTCCGGTCACCGACAGGGAAGCGGCGACCCTGGTCCGCTCGATCCGGACCGCGCCCCTCCTCTTCGGCTGGCGCGGTTCCACCCCGGTCGACACACCCGCGCTGGAGGAACTCCTGCTCCGGGTGTCCCGGCTGGTCGACGACCATCCCGAGGTCGTCGCGGTCACCCTGGAGCCGGTCGTCGTCGCCCCGCGCGGCCTGAGCGTGCTCGGCGCCTCCGTACGGCTCGCGCCGCCGCCCGCCCGCGACGACCTCGGCCCGCGGACCCTTCCCACGTACTGAGCGGCGGCGAGCGGTGCCTCGCAGCCAGCGCGCCACCGTAGGATGGACGTCATGGCCAAGACCAGTACGACGACCCAGGGGCTGCGTGCGGCGATCGAGCGCAGCGGCTACTACCCGGCCCTCGTGGCCGAGGCGGTGGAGGCCGCTGTGGGCGGCGAGCCCATCCGGTCGTACCTGGTCCACCAGGAGACGACGTTCGACCAGAACGAGGTGCGGCGGCACGTGACCGTGCTCGTTCTCACCGGCAACCGCTTCATCGTGAGCCACACCGACGAACAGGCCGCGGACACCACGTCCCCGACGCCGTACGCCACCACCTCCACGGAGTCCGTGAAGCTTGGCCGGATCTCGTCGGTCGTGGTCAGCCGGGTCGTCGCGAACCCGGAGCAGTACCAGCCGGGCACCCTGCCCCGCGAGGTCGTGCTGACCATCGGCTGGGGAGCCGTCTCCCGCATCGACCTGGAGCCCGCCGCCTGCGGCGACCCCAACTGCGAGGCGGACCACGGCTACACCGGCAACTCCACGGCGGACGACCTCAGCCTGCGGGTCAGCGAGGCCGGGGACGGCCCGGACACCGTGCGCCAGGCCCTCGCCTTCGCGCAGTCCATCTCCGAGGCGACCGCGGACCTCCCCCACTGATGGCCCACGCGTCCTTCTCCGCCGCCCATGATCGAGGACGCTCCGCGTCCACCCCCGCTGGTTCCGCAGCCTGGGACCACCCGGAACCCCTCGCCCTCGACACCGCCCCCGTCCCCGAGTACGGCAGCGGCTCCCTCTCCGACCTGCTGCCCACCCTGGCCGCCGGCATGGCCGTACCGGGCACCACCGCCACGATCACCGAGCTCACCCCCGCCGACCGGAACTGCGTGTTCCTGATCGACGGTCTCGGCTGGGAGCAGCTGAAGGCGCACCCGGACGAGGCGCCCTTCATGACCTCCCTGCTGGCCGGCTCGCGCGGCGGCACCGGCCGCCCCCTGACCACCGGCTACCCGGCGACCACCGCGACCTCCCTCGCCTCCGTCGGCACCGGCCGGCCGCCCGGCGCCCACGGCCTGCCGGGCTACACCGTGCGCAACCCGGCCACCGGCGAGCTGATGAACCAGCTGCGCTGGCAGCCGTGGACCAAGCCGCAGGTCTGGCAGCCGTACCCCACCGTCTTCCAACTCGCCGACCGGGCCGGGGTGCACGCCGCCCAGGTCTCCTCGCCCACCTTCCAGAACACCCCGCTGACCAAGGTCGCGCTCAGCGGCGGGACGTTCCACGGGCGGCTGTCCGGCGAGGAGCGCATGGACCTCGCGGCCGAGCAACTCGCCGCAGCCGACCGCTCGCTGGTCTACACGTACTACGCCGAGGTCGACGGCGCGGGACACCGCTTCGGCGTCGACTCCGACACCTGGCGCGGCCAGTTGATGTACGTCGACCGTCTGGTCCAGCGCCTGGCCGAGCAACTGCCGCCGCACAGCGCGCTGTACGTCACCGCCGACCACGGCATGGTCGACATCCCCTTCGACGAGCAGCACCGCATCGACTTCGACGAGGACTGGGAACTGCGCGCCGGGGTCGCCCTGCTCGGCGGCGAGGGCCGGGCCCGCCACGTCTACGCGGTACCCGGTGCCGCGGGCGATGTGCTGACCTGCTGGCGCGAGGTTCTCGGCGAGCAGTTCTGGGTCGCCTCCCGGGACGAGGCCATCGCGGCGGGCTGGTTCGGGCCGCCGGACCAGTTCGACGAGCGGGTGTACGAGCGGATCGGGGACGTGGTCGCCGCGGCCCGCGACGACGTGCTCCTCATCGCCTCCGAGCGGGAGCCCAAGGAGTCGGCGATGGTCGGCAACCACGGTTCGATGACCCCCGCCGAGCAGCTCGTCCCGCTGCTCGAAGTACGCTCCTGAAGCCGATCCGGCCCTGTCCGCCGCAGAAATCGAAAGGTGCTCGACCACCCATGCCCGAGCTGGTGTTCTTCTCCGGAACCATGGACTGCGGGAAGTCCACGCTGGCTCTCCAGATCGAGCACAACCGTTCGGCGCGTGGCCTGACGGGCATCATCTTCACCCGGGACGACCGGGCCGGCGAGGGCAAGCTGTCCTCGCGCCTCGGCCTGGTCACCGACGCGGTCGAGGTCGAGGACGGCCAGGACCTGTACGCCTACCTCGTGGACCACCTGTCGCAGGGCGGCCGCGCGGACTACGTGATCGCGGACGAGGCGCAGTTCCTCGCGCCGGAGCAGATCGACCAACTCGCCCGCGTGGTCGACGACCTGGACCTCGACGTCTACGCCTTCGGCATCACCACCGACTTCCGCTCCAAGCTGTTCCCCGGCTCCCAGCGCCTGGTGGAACTGGCCGACCGCGTCGAGGTCCTCCAGGTGGAGGCCCTGTGCTGGTGCGGAGCCCGGGCCACCCACAACGCCCGCACGGTGGGCGGCGAGATGGTCGTCGAGGGTGCCCAGGTGGTCGTCGGCGACGTCAACCAGGCCGAGGACATCGGCTACGAGGTCCTGTGCCGCCGCCACCACCGTCGCCGTATGACCGCGGGCACGGCACGCGCGGCCGCGCTGTCACCGGACGTGCTGCCGGTCCCGTCGGCCGGGGCGCGCTTCTGACCCGAGGCCGGCAGGGCCTCAGTGCGGGTTCTCGATCAACGAGAACCGCGCCCCCTCCGGATCCGCCACCGTCGCCACACGGCCGTGCGCGCTGTCGTGCGGCGGGCGCAGCACATGGCCGCCCAGGTCGGTGACGAGGCGGGCGGAAGCGGTCACGTCGGCCACCTCGAAGTACGTCATCCAGTGCGGCCCGCGGTCGCGGGGGAGTGCGTGGCCGACGCCGTGAAGACCGGCCACGGGACGGCCGCCGGCGTGGAGAGTGACGTAGTCGAGGCCGGCGGAGCCCACCGGCTCACCCTCGCAACCGAACACCGTCTCGTAGAACTTGGCGACGCTCACCGTCTCGACGGTGAGCAGCTCGTGCCAGGCGGGAGTGCCCGGTACGCCCGCCACGGAGGTGCCCAGGTGGGCCGCCGCCTGCCACACGCCGAAGACGGCGCCGGACGGGTCCGAGCCGATGACCAGCCGCCCGGCGTCCCCGGCGTCCAGCGGTCCCACCCCCACCGTCCCGCCGCACAGCCGTACCGACTCCGCCGTCAGGTCGATGTCGTCCGAGGCGAGGTACGGCGTCCAGGCGACCGGAAGCTGGCGGTCGGGCGGCAGCTGTCCGATCCCGGCGACCTCCTGGCCGCCCAGCAGGGCCCGGACATAGGGCCCGAGCTGCTGCGGGCCCGGCGCGAACTCCCAGCCGAACAGCGATCCGTAGAACTCCTGGGTCGCGGCCGGCCCGTGCACCATCAGGCTCACCCAGCAGGGCGTACCGGGCGTGTGCCGAGAGGGCGGGGCGGCCGACCCCCTTGCCTCGGTCATCGTCACTCTCTCCCCGGCCCCTCGTGGTGGCCGTCTCGTGTCCGCTGTCCGGACCTCCGTGCCGATGCTCGCACCACCCGCGGCACGGCACGCTCCGGGCGCGCCGCCGCACGGCCTCCCGTGCCGGGAGGTGCGATCGCGCGGCTGTCCGACCCGTGCCCCGCGATGGCCGACGGATGTCGATCGGCGGTACAGCATGTGCCCGTTCCCGTACGCCTGGTGACCGGGCCTGTCCGGCGGAGCAGAGTAGCCGGACCTGGACGACGCGGCCACCCCGTGCGCGAGGATGGTGGCCATGAACGCCATCATCTCCGCATCCGAACTCGCGAGCGACCTGGCCGGCCCGAACCCGCCCGTCCTGCTCGACGTCCGCTGGCAGCTGAGCGTGGCCAAGGCGGCCGGTGCCCCGCCCTTCGACGGCCGGGCCGAGTACGCGGCCGGGCACATCCCGGGCGCGCACTACGTCGACCTGGACCGGGAGTTGGCCGGACCGGCCGGCGGCGCTGGGCGGCACCCGCTGCCCGACCTCGCGGAGTTCGGCGCCGCGATGCGCCGTGCGGGCGTCTCCTCGGGGACGCCGGTGGTCGTCTACGACGGCGGACAGGGCTGGGCGGCCGCCCGCGCGTGGTGGCTGCTGCGCTGGACAGGTCACCCGGACGTGCGAGTCCTAGACGGCGGGTTGACGGCCTGGCGGGGGCCGCTGCAGTCCTCCGTGCCGGGTCCGGCACCGTCCGAGGGCGACTTCGAGCCGGTGCCCGCGGCGGCCGGTCTGCTCGACGCCGACGCGGCCGCGGCGCTGGCCCGTGCGGGAGTGCTGCTGGACGCGCGCGCGGGGGAGCGGTACCGCGGTGAGGTGGAGCCGATCGACCGCGTCGGCGGCCACATCCCGGGCGCCCGCTCCGCGCCCACCACGGACAATGTCGGCCCGGACGGCCGCTTCCTGCCCCCGGAGGAGCTGAACGCCCGCTTCAAGGCCCTCGGAGCCACCGAGGACACCGAGGTCGGTGTCTACTGCGGCTCGGGCGTCTCCGGCGCCCACGAGGTCCTGGCCCTGGCGGTCGCGGGCATCCCGGCGGCGCTGTACGTCGGCTCCTGGTCGGAGTGGTCCTCGGACCCGGAGCGACCGGTCGCCGTGGGCCCGGATCCCCAGTAGCCCCGGGCCGTACGACGGAAAAGGGCCGCACTCGACGAGCGCGGCCCTGATCCTCGTACGACGGACTACTCCTGCTTCTTCCTGCGCGTGCCGAACACGATCTCGTCCCAGCTCGGGACCGCCGCTCTGCGGCCCGGGCGGACGCCGTCGGCCTCGGCCTGGCGGTCGGTCGCGCCGATGAGGCGGTCGCGGTGGCTGGCCACCGAACGCGGCATGAGGACGTCCGCGTAGGCGGAACCGGCCGAGGCGGCGGGAGCGGGCGGCTCCTCCACCTCGGGCTCCTCCTCGAGGGCAGGCGGTTCCTCGATGCTCGCCGTCTCGGAGGGCCGCTCCGGTACGACCATGTCGCCCCGGAAGCTCGGTACGGCCTCCAACAGGCTGGTCAGCGAGTCCCGTTCGGCGACCGTCTCCTCGACGGGCTCGGCCGGGGGCAGGCTCGGCCGGTCGAGGGCGCGGTCCAGCGGACGGTCGCGCGGCAGCCGTGCGATCCGCGGCACGAACGGGAAGCTGGGCTCCGGCGCGCCGAGGTCCTCGGACTCGCCGATCAGCGAGCGGGCCTCCTCGTCGACGGCCTGGACGAGCCGCCGGGGCGGGTCGTAGGTCCAGCTCGCCGAGTGCGGTTCGCCCGCGACGCAGTAGACCAGCAGAACCTCCCAGGTGCCGTCGTCGCGGCGCCAGGAGTCCCACTGGACGGTGTCCTTCTCGGCGCCGCGCAGCAACAGCCGCTCCTGCACGGCCTCGCCGAGCTGCGGCCCCGCGTTCTCGCCGGGCCGGCGGACCGGGGTCTTGCGGGCTCGTTCGGCCATGAAGGCGCGCTCGGCGAGCACGGGGCCCTCGAAGCGCCGTACACGGTCTACGGGGATACCTGCGAGCTGGGCTACCTCTTCCGCGGTGGCACCGGCGCGTATACGCGCCTGGATGTCGCGGGGACGGAGATGGCTTTCGACCTCGATCTCGATCTGACCGAGGCGGGGACGGTCGCCGCGCACCGCTGCGCGCAGCCGCTCGTCGATCGGAAGCGTGTACTCCGTTGAGTCGGCAGCCTTCAGCACCAGCCGTGTGCCGTCATTGGAGACGGCCACGACACGCAGTTCGGGCATGGGGACCTCCCGGGTGGTGCCTGCCGACGTCACGTGCGTCGCTGCTTCCGCTAGTCGAGTGTGGCCTGCCCGGGTGCAGCCTGCCACAACCTTGCCGAGTTGCCCGGCGTGTCGGGCACGGGCCCTGGATCGCCGTTATGGCACGGTTACCTATTCGCAACGCTAAGTGACCAACTCCGTCACCCTGTGCAACTAGCCCCCTCCCGGCCGCCCTTGAAGGCCACGGACGCCCTGGCGGGAGACCGGACCCAGGGCTCGCAACAGTACTCCATTTGGGCCACGTGCGTGGATTGGCGCGCCACTCAACTTCGTTCAAGAATCGCTGTCCGGCCGCTCGTTGAGCGGTTTCCGCGATCTTGGACGTGGTGTAGTTCACGGAATCACCAGAAACGGAACTATTGGCTTCGGACGTACGTCCGGCAACCGTCCCCCTATGCGCCCAACACCCTGCGCAAGTAGTCGTTCTGGAAGCGCCGGTCGGGGTCGAGGCGGTCCCGGAGCGCGGTGAACTCGCCGAAGCGCGGGTAGACGCCGGCGAAGTACTCGGCGTCGCGCGTGTGCAGCTTGCCCCAGTGCGGGCGCCCCTCGTGCGCCGTGAAGATCCGTTCCGCGGCCGTGAAGTACGCCTGGTACGGCGTCCCCTTGACCATGTGGACGGCGATGTACGCGCTGTCCCGGCCCGAGGCGGTGGACAGCGTGATGTCGTCGGCGGGCGCGGTGCGCACCTCCACGGGGAAGCTGACCTTCAGCCCCGAGCGCTCGACCATCGTCCTCAGCTCGCGCAGTGTCTCGACCACGGCCTCGCGCGGGACGGCGTACTCCATCTCCACGAACCGCACCCGGCGGGGCGAGGTGAAGACCTTGTACGGGATGTCGGTGTAGGTCCGCGCCGACAGCGCCTTGCTGGAGATCCGCGCGATCGAGGGGATCGTGCCCGGCGCCGCGCGGCCCACCCACTGGGCCACCTGGAAGACGCCGTTGGAGAGGAACTCGTCCTCGATCCAGCCCTGGATCTGCGGCACCGGCTTCTCCGGGCCCGCGCTGCGGTTGTTGCGCTTGGTGTTGGTGCTGCCGGTGTGCGGGAACCAGTAGAACTCGAAGTGCTCGTTCTCGGCCCAGAGCTCGTCGAAGGCGCTGGTGACCTTGTCGAAGCTCATGGGCTCCTCGCGGGCCGTGAGCAGGAAGATCGGCTCGACGGCGAAGGTGAGCGCGGTGACGACGCCGAGCGCGCCCAGGCCGATCCGGGCGGCCGCGAAGACCTCGGGGTTCTCCTTCTCGGAGCAGGAGAGCACCGAGCCGTCGGCCGTGACCAGCTCAAGGCCCTTGATCTGGGCGGCGATCGAGCCCGACTCGCGGCCCGTGCCGTGGGTGCCGGTGCTGGTGGCTCCCGAGACCGTCTGCTCCATGATGTCGCCCATGTTGGTGAGCGACAGGCCCTCACGCGCGAGAGCCACATTGAGCCTCTTGAGCGGTGTGCCGGCCTCCACCGTGACGGTCATGGCGTCCCGGTCGATGTCGCGGATGCCGGTCAACAGTTGAGGGCGGATCAACACACCGTCGGTCGCGGCGATCGACGTGAAGGAGTGGCCGGTGCCGACGGCCTTCACCTTGAGACCGTCCTCGGCGGCCTTCCGCACGGCGACGGCCAGCTCGTCGACCGAGGCAGGCGTGACCTCCCGCGCGGGACGCGCGGCGACATTGCCGCCCCAGTTACGCCACGTGCCGTTCTTCGCGCTCGCTGCCGTGCTCAACGCTGCCTCCCCGACGTGGATCCGGCCTCTTGAGCCGGCGGTACCCCAGGAAACCGACCGCGACCGCGACGGCCCCGGACACCGCCGGAACCCCGTACCCGGCACGCGCACCGGCCGCGTCGATCACCCAGCCGGCCACGGAGGAGCCGAGCGCGACCCCCACCGCGAGTCCGGTGCTGATCCAGGTCATGCCCTCGGTCAGTTGCGCGCGTGGTACGTGCTGTTCGATCAGGGACATCGTCGTGATCATCGTGGGAGCGATGGACAGGCCCGCTACGAACAGCGCCACGGCCAGAAACGGCAAGTTTCCGACCAGTAGGAGGGGGATCATACTCACGGCCATCGCGCATATGCCCAGCAGCCAGCGACGTTCGGGCCGTCCCCCGAAGTGCAACAGCCCGAACACCAGGCCCGCCACGCAGGACCCCGCGGCGTAGAGGGCGAGCACGAGGCTGGCGGCGCCCTTGTGGCCCTGCTCGTCGGCGAAGGCCACGGTGACCACGTCCACCGCCCCGAAGATCGCCCCGGTCGCCACGAAGGTGGCCACCAGGACCTGCAGGCCCGGCGCGCGCAGTGCCGTACGGCCGCCGTCCTGCTCGCGCGGGTGCGGGGCCGGCTCGGTGGCCCGCTGCGTGGTCAGCCAGAACACGCCGACCGCCAGGAAGCAGGCGGCGAGCAGCGGACCCGCCTCCGGGAACCAGGCGGTGGACAGCCCGATGGAGATGATCGGCCCGAAGATGAAGCAGACCTCGTCGATCACCGACTCGAAGGAGTACGCGGTGTGCAGCTGCGGGGTGTCGCGGTACAGGGCCGCCCACCGCGCGCGGATCATCGCGCCGAGGCTCGGCACCGCGCCGATGCCGACGGCGCACACGAACAGCACCCAGTCCGGCCAGCCGAAGTGCGCGGCCAGCAGCATCCCGGCGGACGCCACCAGGGCGACCAGCGTCGCCGGGCGCAGCACCCGCCGCTGGCCGTGCCGGTCCACCAGCCGGGAGACCTGCGGGCCGATCACCGCGGCGGCCAGCGCGATGGTGGCCGACAGCGAGCCCGCCAGGCCGTACCTGCCGGTGAGCTGCGAGATCATCGTGACCACGCCGATGCCCATCATCGACAGCGGCATCCGGCCGACGAAACCCGCGGCGGAGAAACCCTTGGAGCCGGGGGCGGCGAACAGGGCGCGGTAAGGGCTGGGCACAGGGTCTCCGGTCGGCCGGTGAGCAGCGGCTCGGGTGGCGGTAAGGCACGAATGCGCCTCATACAGCTTACGGGTGAGGGGCCCCGACGTACCCGGCGGGACCGGCGGGAACCCGGCCGGCCACCCCGCCGTTTCCCGGCTGTCAGTACCGGATGACAGGATCGACCCATGCGAGACGCGCTCGACGCCACCCCCTACGACGCCCTGCTCCTGCTCTCGTTCGGAGGCCCCGAGGGCCCGGACGACGTGGTCCCGTTCCTGGAGAACGTGACGCGCGGGCGTGGCATCCCCAAGGAACGCCTGAAGGAAGTCGGTCAGCACTACTTCCTGTTCGGCGGGGTCAGCCCCATCAACGACCAGAACCGCGCCCTGCTGGACGCCCTGCGCAAGGACTTCGCGGACCACGGCCTGGGCCTGCCGATCTACTGGGGCAACCGCAACTGGGCGCCCTACCTCACGGACACCCTGCGCGAGATGGTCGCCGACGGCCACCGCCGCATCCTGGTCCTGGCCACCAGCGCCTACGCCTCCTACTCGGGCTGCCGCCAGTACCGCGAGAACCTCGCCGAGTCGCTGGCCGCGCTGGAGGCGGAGGGCCTGGAGGTGCCGAGGATCGACAAGCTGCGGCACTACTTCAACCACCCCGGCTTCCTGGAGCCCATGATCGACGGGGTGCTCGCGTCCCTCGCCGAGCTCCCCGAAGAGGTCCGCGACGGCGCCCACATCGCCTTCTCGACCCACTCGATCCCGACCGCGTCCGCGGACACCTCCGGGCCGGTCGAGGGCCACGGGGAGGGCGGCGCGTACGTCGCGCAGCACCTGGAGGTCTCCCGGCTGATCGCCGACGCCGTCCGGGAGCGCACCGGCGTCGACCACCCCTGGCAGCTCGTCTACCAGTCGCGCTCCGGCGCCCCGCACATCCCGTGGCTGGAGCCCGACATCTGCGACCACCTGGAGGAGCGCCACGGGTCCGGCGTCCCGGCGGTCGTGATCGCCCCCATCGGCTTCGTCTCCGATCACATGGAGGTCCTCTACGACCTCGACACCGAGGCGAAGGCCAAGGCGGCGGAGCTCGGCCTGCCGATGCGCCGCTCGGCGACCGTCGGCGACGATCCCCGCTTCGCCGCCGCCGTCCGCGACCTGGTCCTGGAGCGGGCCGCGGTGGAGCGCGGACAGCAGGTCACGCCCTGCGCCCTCGGCGCGCTCGGGGCCGCCCACGACGTCTGCCCGGTCGGCTGCTGCCCGGCCCGCGCCCCCAAGCCCGCCGCCGCGGGCGTCGACAGCCCGTACGCGTGAGGAGCCCCGTGACCGACCCCCTGCACGCGGAACTGCTGCGGCTGGCCCAGGAGGCCGCCCACCGCGCCGGTACCCTGCTGCGCGACGGCCGTCCGGCCGACCTCGCGGTCGCCAAGACCAAGTCCAGCCCCATCGACGTGGTGACCGAGATGGACATCGCGGCCGAGAAGCTGATCACCGACCTGATCTCCGAGCACCGCCCGGACGACGGCTTCCTCGGCGAGGAGGGTGCCGCCACCGAGGGCACCAGCGGCGTCCGCTGGGTCATCGACCCGCTCGACGGCACGGTCAACTACCTTTACGGGCTGCCGACTTGGTCCGTCTCCATCGCCGCCGAGCAGGACGGCGAAACCGTCGTCGGGGTCGTCGCGGCACCGATGCGCGGCGAGACGTACCACGCGGTCCGCGGCGAGGGCGCCCGGGCCACCGGCGCATGGGAGGGCGAGCGCAGGCTGACCTGCCGCCCGGCGCCGCCCCTGGAGCAGGCCCTGGTGTCGACCGGCTTCAACTACGTCACCGAGGTCCGCACCCACCAGGCCGAGGTCGCCGCCAGACTGATCCCCCGCCTGCGCGACATCCGCCGCGGCGGATCGGCGGCCGTCGACCTGTGCGACCTGGCCGCGGGCCGCCTGGACGGCTACTACGAGCGGGGCCTGAACGCCTGGGACTACGGGGCGGGCGACCTCATCGCCCGAGAAGCGGGCGCCCTGACCGGTGGCCGCCCCGGAGAGCGCCCGAACCCCGCCCTCACCGTGGCCGGCACCCCGGGCGTCTTCGAGCCCCTTCAGCAGCTCCTGGAGGACTTCGGCGCCTGGCACGACTGACCGGCCGACTGCGGGCGAACACGAGGTGAACAGGGGCGTGGAGCGACGCAGCGGGCCCCCGGCGCTGGATTCGCCGGGGGCCCGCTGCAGTGCCGCGAAGCCGATCAGACGCTAGGCGCTGACCTCCACACCGTGTTCGGCCGCGAGGCGGCGCAGGTCGTCGAGCTCGCCCTGCTCCACCTCGACGAGGAAGTCGTCGCCCTCGTCGCGGGCCCGCGTCAGGTCGGTCTCGGTCGCCCTTATCCGCTGCAGAAGTCCTGCGGTGAATGCGTCCATGCTGCGCCCCCTCGTCCTGGGTCGTGGGTCGGTGGCACGGGGGTGTGCCGTTCGGAAGGGGCGATCACGTCTTGTGCGGGTGCCCAGCGCTGCCCAGGCCGGGCGGCGACGGTGCCGGACACCCACGCCCGCTCTGCGGAAGCGGACAGTGCCGTGCCGCATGGTGGTACGGCACATGCAGAGCGTGATCGCGGGGTGTAAAGCCGTCCTCCCCCCGCTCCCTCCGACGGAAACCTCAACCGCGCGAGAAAATCCCGCATTCCCGCTCTCACACCCGTCTTTCAGGTGCCCCTCACCCGCCTTACAGCCGACTTATGGCCGAAAAGGGCAGGATGGAGCCAACACTCACCCGACCCCCTGCCCGCGCGTTCCCGAAGCGCGCTACGCGGGTGGACACAGGAAGGACAAGCGACGTGCGCGTACTCGTCGTCGAGGACGAGCAGCTGCTCGCCGATGCGGTGGCCACCGGACTGCGCCGGGAGGCCATGGCCGTCGACGTCGTGTACGACGGCGCGGCCGCCCTGGAGCGCATCGGCGTCAACGACTACGACGTGGTCGTCCTCGACCGTGACCTCCCCCTGGTCCACGGGGACGACGTCTGCCGCAAGATCGTCGAACTCGGCATGCCCACGCGCGTGCTGATGCTCACGGCCTCCGGTGACGTCAGCGACCGCGTCGAGGGCCTGGAGATCGGCGCCGACGACTATCTGCCCAAGCCCTTCGCGTTCAGTGAGCTGACGGCACGCGTGCGTGCGCTCGGCCGGCGCACCAGTGTGCCGCTGCCGCCGGTCCTGGAGCGCGCCGGGATCAAGCTCGACCCCAACCGCCGCGAGGTGTTCCGCGACGGCAAGGAGGTCCAGCTCGCTCCGAAGGAGTTCGCCGTCCTGGAGGTGCTGCTGCGCTCCGAGGGCGCCGTCGTCTCCGCGGAGCAGCTCCTGGAGAAGGCCTGGGACGAGAACACCGACCCCTTCACCAACGTCGTGCGGGTGACCGTCATGACCCTGCGCCGCAAGCTGGGCGAACCCCCGGTCATCGTCACGGTCCCCGGCTCGGGCTACCGGATCTGATCCCGTGGCCTCGACTCCCGCGCCGCCCCAGGCGCCCCCGAAGCCCACCTGGGACCCCAGGAGGCCGGCGCCGCCGCTGCCGTGGCTGCGCCCGACCATCCGCATAAGGCTCACGCTGTTGTACGGCGGCATGTTCCTGATCGCGGGCATCCTGCTGCTGTCGATCATCTACCTGGTCGCCGCCCAGGCGCTGAACGTCGGCAGCGAGCTCCCCTTCAAGATCACCACGGGCAGGGTCGCCAGCGACGTCTGCAACCTGCCCACGGACGTCCCGGCCGACGTCATGAACAAGGCGATGGACAGCTGCGTCAACGACCAGCGCCAGCACGCCCTGGACAACCTCCTCAGCCGCTCGCTGCTGGCCCTGCTCGGCCTCGCGATCATCGCCTTTGCCTTCGGCTACGCGATGGCCGGCCGCGTCCTGTCGCCGCTCGGCCGGATCCTGCGCACCGCGCGCGCGGTGGCCGGCTCCGACCTCTCCCGCCGTATCGAGCTGGACGGCCCGGACGACGAGCTCAAGGAACTGGCCGACACCTTCGACGACATGCTGGAGCGCCTGGAGCGGGCCTTCACGGCCCAGCAGCGCTTCGTCGGCAACGCCTCGCACGAACTGCGGACACCGCTGGCGATCAACCGCACGCTTCTGGAGGTGCACCTGTCCGACCCGGGTGCCCCGGTGGAGCTCCAGCAGCTGGGCAAGACGCTGCTGGCCACCAACGAACGCAGTGAACAGCTCGTGGAGGGCCTGCTGCTGCTCGCCCGCAGCGACAACCAGATCGTCGAGCGCAAGCCCGTGGACCTGGCCGAGGTCGCCGAGCAGGCGGTCGACCAGGTGCACGGTGAGGCGGCGGCCAAGGGCGTGGCGATCCGCGGCGAACAGAAGTCGGCCATGGTCCAGGGCAACGGCGTCCTGCTCGAGCGCGTCGCCCTGAACCTGGTGCAGAACGCCGTGCGCTACAACGTGCCGGAGGACGGCTGGGTCGAGGTCACCACGGCGGTCGAGCACGGCCACGCGGTCCTCACGGTCTCCAACACGGGCCCGGTCGTGCCGGCGTACGAGGTCGACAATCTCTTCGAGCCCTTCAAGCGGCTGCGCGGCGCCGACCGCACCGGCAGCGACAAGGGCGTCGGTCTCGGACTGTCCATCGTGCGGTCCGTGGCACGGGCGCACGGCGGGCACATCACCGCTCAGCCACGCGAAGGGGGTGGACTGGTGATGCGAGTCACCCTTCCGGTCTGAGACCATGGCCCCCGCACCGGGATCGATACACAGGGATGTTCGCTTTGCGCGGAATTTTCTGGGCAGCGAGAGGACTGCCGAATGTGTGATCGATCACAAGGGAGATTTTCCCGCCATCAACTCTCCGTGATCATGCACCCTGTCGGAAAGTCGGGAAACTCCGGGTTTTCAGGGGTCCTGATCACGGGAAGTACACGGTGAGACGCCTTTGAAGTGCGGGATTCGGACCGTGTACGGTCCCGATCGCCATCCAACCCGATCACTCAAGAGGAGTCCGGTTGGGTGTCGATTGAGTAACAGACCTTGATGTGAGGCAAAATCTCCGCCTCGGGTCGGGCACAAGTCCGGCCTCTCACGCGTTACGTGCGCTGGAGACACCGCAGACACCCAGAGGGGGAGAGCGACATGGCAACGGATTACGACACCCCACGCAAGACCGACGACGACGTCGACTCGGACAGCCTTGAAGAGCTCAAGGCGCGTAGGAACGACAAGTCGACCTCCGCAGTGGACGTCGACGAGTTCGAGGCCGCCGAAGGCCTGGAACTGCCCGGAGCGGACCTCTCGAACGAGGAGCTGGCCGTCCGGGTGCTGCCCAAGCAGCAGGACGAGTTCACTTGCATGAGCTGCTTCCTGGTGCACCACCGCAGCCAGCTGGCCCGGGAGAAGAACGGCCAGCCGATCTGCCGCGACTGCGACTGAGGGCGGGTCGGGCATGACTGGCTCGACCCCTCCTTGGAAGCGCCGCTCCCTCCGGCAGGGAGCGGGGCAGGGGCCGTCCGACGGCCCCCACCGCGCGCGTGACGACGAGCGGGGCTCTTTCGACCCGGGAGCCTCGCTCGAACCGGTGGCCGACCGGGCCGACCACCCGGCGCCGACCGATTCGACCAGGACGCCCGCGCCCGTCGCCAGACGACGGGTGGCGGCGATCCGGGAAAGGACCCGGGAAGGGGTCCGCAAGGGCGGCAGCCGCGCCAGGGCGGGGCTGGCGTACCTGGCCGACCGGATCATCGAGATAGCCCCGCGTGTCCCCGTACGGGACCTCGCGACCCTCCGCCGCCAGTTCCCCGGTCTCGGACCGGAGGAGATCGCGGACAAGCTCGTCGCGGGAGCCGCGAGCGCCACGGCGACGGTCGGAGCGGGGGTCGGTGCGGCGGCGATGCTTCCCGTGCCGCCGGCGATGCCGACCGAACTGGCCGCCGAGATCACCGGCGTCGCCGCGATCGAGCTGAAGCTGATCGCCGAACTCCACGAGGTCTACGGCGCACGGCCGCCCGGCAACCTCAAGGAGCGCAGCACCGCGTATCTGAACTCCTGGTCAGGAGAGCGCGGGATCGACGTGAAGAAGCCGTCGACCGTGAGCGGTGCGCTCAACACCCAGATGAAGCAGCAGCTGCGGCAGCAGATCATGAAGCGGATGATCCGCGACCTGCCGAACCTCATGCCGTTCCTGGTCGGCGCGGCCGTGGGTGCCGTCATGAACCGCCGGGACACCAGAAAGCTCGCCGAACGGATCCGCAAGGACCTGCGCAGGACCCAGGTGCCCTGGGGCGATCTTCCCGCGCTGCCGGCCCTGGAGGTGCCGGCGAACCCGCTGGAACTGGAGAAGTAAGACTTCCGTGAGAAGTGGCAGGGCCTCACCGTCCTCGCGGTCGGGTGAAGCCCTGCACGAACGTTCTAGGCGGCGGTCGTGCGGGCCGTCTTCAGCGCCTCGGCCAGCCGCTCCGGCTCGCGCGTCGACAGGTACAGATACGGCGTCGGGTCCTGCGGATCGGTGACCTCGACCTTCAGCGCCCTCGGAATGTAGGCGCGCAACAGCAGGAAGGCGCGGGTGTCGGCCTTGTAGGTCCGCCAGGCGCGGGCCTCCTCCGGGTCCAGGATCTCCGCCTCGCCCAGCGCCGACACCGGGATCTTCGCCTCGCCCGCGATCAGCGAGTCACCCACGATCCGGATGCGCAGCGAGCCGTAGGAACTGGCGACGACCGCCGCCGCGGCGGTGCCGCCGACCAGACCGCCGAGCAGCGGAAGCGTCCCGAAGGGAAGCAGGATCAGCGCGAAGGCGACCCCGACCAGGAAGGAGATGAGCCACCAGGAGCGGGGGGCGGTGAGGCGTTCGTCGTACGGGACGGCGGAGGGCTGCATGAAACCAAGCTTGGCACGGGGTCCTGATACCTCCACTGTCAGGGGGAGCCGGCGCGAAGCGCCGTCCGGCAGGGTGGCGGTGGGTGACGGGCGGGCGGGTAAGGTCTGCGCCTGTGAGTGGTACTTCCCCGGCTCTCCAGCCTCCCGCCGACGCGACGCGACCTGTGCGCCACCCGGACGCCCCCGCGCCCGGTGAGCTGCTCGGTGCGCACTACGGCCGGTGCTTCGGCTGCGGCGGCGAGCAGCCCCACGGACTGCACCTGGAGGCGCGGGCCGGCGAGGGGGTCTCGGTCACCGCCGAGTTCACCGTGCGCCCCGCCCACCAGGGCGCTCCGGGCCTCGCGCACGGCGGAGTGCTCGCGACCGCCCTCGACGAGACCCTGGGCTCGCTCAACTGGCTGCTGCGCACGATCGCCGTGACCGGACGCCTGGAGACCGACTTCGTGCGGCCCGTGCAGGTCGGCACCGTGCTGCACCTGGAGGCCGAGGTGACGGCGGTGGCGGGGCGGAAGATCTACTCGACCGCCACCGGCCGGATCGGCGGGCCCGAGGGGCCGGTCGCGGTCCGCGCCGACGCCCTGTTCATCGAGGTCAAGGTCGACCACTTCATCGACAACGGCCGCCCGGAGGAGATCCGGGCCGCCATGGACGACCCGGACCAGGTCCGGCGTGCCCGTGCCTTCGAGGTGAACCCGTGAGCCGTACCCCCCTGAACGTGCTGATCCGGCGCGTCGACCCCGACGTACCGCTTCCGTCGTACGCGCACCCGGGTGACGCGGGAGCCGATCTGCGGACCACCGAGAGTCGTGAACTGAAGCCGGGAGAGCGGGCCGTGCTGCCCACGGGGGTGTCTGTGGCGCTTCCGGAGGGGTACGCGGCCTTCGTGCACCCACGATCCGGTCTCGCCGCCCGCTGCGGTGTCGCTCTCGTGAATGCCCCGGGGACGGTTGATGCCGGGTACCGTGGGGAGATCAAGGTGATCGTGGTGAATCTCGACCCGCACGAGTCGGTGCGGTTCGAGCGTTTCGACCGGATCGCCCAACTCGTCGTCCAGCAGGTCGAGAGGGTCCGCTTCCAGGAGGTCGCGGAGCTTCCCGAGTCGGCGCGGGCCGAGGGGGGCTTCGGGTCCACCGGCGGTCACGCCGCCGTGGGCGACGGGGGCGATACAAGCGCTGAGGCCGCTTCGGGCGGCACAACGGGTGGGAATCGATACGCATCGGTCGTATCCGACCGGGAAGGACAGTGACGTGTTCGGACGTCGCAACAAGAAGGGTGCCGCCGAGGACGCGGCCGGCGAGGCCGAGCAGGTCGTCGACAGCGTCGACACTGAGGCGGACGACGTGGAGCGTGAGCGCGTAAGGCTGGAGCCGGAGCCGCGCCCCGACGGGCCCTGGGACGACACCGAGGTCCGCGACCCCGCCGAGGGCCGCGTGGACCTGGGCGGTCTGTTCGTACCGGGTGTCGACGGCATGGAGCTGCGGGTCGAGGTCGCGGGCGACGCGATCGTCGCGGCCACCGTCGTGCTGCGCGACAGCGCCATCCAGCTGCAGGCCTTCGCCGCTCCCAAGCGCGAGGGCATCTGGGGCGAGGTGCGCGAGGAGATCGGCTCCGGCATCACCCAGCAGGGCGGCATCATCGACGAGGTCGAGGGTCCGCTGGGCTGGGAGCTGCGGGCCCAGGTGCCGGTGCAGCTGCCGGACGGGACGGGCGGCTTCCAGGTCGTGCGGTTCGTGGGTGTGGACGGCCCGCGCTGGTTCCTGCGTGGTGTGATCTCCGGCCAGGGCGCGGTGCAGCCGCAGGCGGCCGGACTCCTGGAGCAGATCTTCCGGGACACGGTCGTGGTCCGCGGCGAGGGCCCGATGGCACCCCGCGACCCGATCGTCCTCAAGCTGCCGAACGACGCCCAGATGGTCCCCGAGGGCGTCCAGCAGCAGGAGGAGGGCTCCCGCTTCTCCGGCGGGATGGGCCAGCTGCAGCGCGGACCGGAGATCACCGAGGTCCGGTAGTCGTACGACGTCGAGGGCCGTACCCCGTCAGGGGTGCGGCCCTTTTTCGTGCGTTCTCGTGCGCGGGACCTTGACGCAGGATTGGTCTGTACCTACCTTCTCGGCTCAGCGCGCCTGTTCACAAAGGCGCTTCACGTTCATATACGAGAACGGAAGGCCCTCCACGTATGCGCAGAACCGCTCTTCCGGCCGCTGTCGTGGCCCTCGCCGCCGGTGCTCTCGCCGTGCCCGCCGACGCCGCGCCCGCCACCTTCGTCCATCCCGGAGTCACCGTCTCCCAGGGGCAGTTGGACTTCACCCGCAGCAAGGTCAACGCGGGTGCCCAGCCCTGGAAGGGCGCCTTCGACCAGATGCTGGCGAGCAAGTACGCCGACCTGAACCGCACGCCCAAGCCGCGAGCGGTCGTCGAATGCGGCTCGTACTCGAACCCCAACTACGGCTGCACCGACGAGCGCGAGGACGCGATCGCCGCCTACACCGACGCCCTCGCCTGGTACATCACCCGGGACGAGCGCTACGCCAGGAAGGCCATCCAGCTCATGGACGCCTGGTCGGCGGTGATCACGGACCACACCAACAGCAACGCGCCCCTCCAGACCGGCTGGGCCGGCTCCTCGTGGCCCAGGGCCGCCGAGATCATCAAGTACACGTACAGCGGCGGGTGGGCGAACTCCGGGCGCTTCGCCACCATGCTCCGCACCGTCTATCTGCCGGAGACCAGCAACGGCTCCAACTCCAACGGGAACTGGGAGCTGTCGATGATGGAGGCGGCCGTCGGCATCTCCGTCTTCCTGGAGGACAAGACGTCGTACGACAAGGCGCTGGCGAAGTTCCGCACCCGTGCCGCGGCCTATGTGTACCTCGACTCCGACGGCGAGCTCCCGAAGACCGTGCCGAGCCAGAACCTCAACACCCGGGACAAGATCGTCGGTTACTGGCAGGGGCAGTCCACCTTCGTCACCGGACTCACCCAGGAGACCTGCCGGGACCTCACGCACACCGGGTACGGCATCTCCGCGATCTCGCATGTCGCCGAGACGAGCCGGATCCAGGGACAGGACCTGTACGGCACGGACGTGGGCGAGCGGCTGCGCCAGGCGCTGGGCTTCCAGGCCAAGTACGAGCTGGGGGCGGCCGTGCCGAGCTGGCTGTGCGGCGGGTCGCTGAAGCTCGGGCTCGGGCCGGTCACCGAGGTCGGGTACAACGCGCTGCACAATCGGCTTGGCATGGGCATGACTAACACGCAGGCCCTGACCGAGCGGAACCGTCCGGCCGGCAGCAACAACCTCTTCGTGGCGTGGGAGACGCTCACCCACGGGGACAACCCGAGCTGAAACCGTTGTAGGGCCGGGCGCCGGGCGGTGATACTGGCGCCCGGTTCCACGGTTCACGGTTTCACGGGGGAGGACGCATGACTCAGGTGGTCACCGAGACCATGGTGCGGGTCGAGGACATCCACAGGTCGTTCGGTGAGGGCGCCGCCGCGGTGTACGCGCTGCGCGGGGTCTCCTTCGAGGTGCCGCGCGGTGAGCTGGTCGCCCTCAAGGGACGCTCGGGCTCCGGGAAGACCACATTGCTCAACATCGTCGGCGGGCTCGACCGGCCCGACCGGGGACGGGTGGAGCTCGACGGGGTCGACATCGCGGGCCTCGACGAGGACGGGCTGCTGGCTCTGCGCCGGGACCGTATCGGCTTCGTGTTCCAGTCCTTCGGGCTCATCCCGATCCTCACCGCCGCCGAGAACGTCGGCGTGCCGATGCGGCTGCGCCGGATGGACGCACGCGCGCGTGAGGAGCGCGTCGAGCTGTTGTTGGCCCTGGTCGGCCTCGCGGACCACGCCAAGCAGCGGCCCGGTGAGCTCTCCGGCGGCCAGCAGCAGCGTGTCGCCATCGCCCGCGCCCTCGCCAACAACCCCTCCCTCCTCGTCGCCGACGAGCCGACCGGCCAACTGGACGCGGAGACCGGCCACGCGGTGATGGAGCTGCTGCGAGCGGTCGTACGCAGCGAGAACGTCACCGCGCTGGTGGCCACCCACGACGCGACCCTCCTGGACTTGGCGGACCGGGTGCTGGAGCTGGGGGACGGGGAGATCGTGGGGCACTGAGGGAAGTCCTGGGGTCGGGTGGCGGGTCCCTGTGGGGCTTCGACCCGTGCAGGGGTTCGAGCGAGCTTTGGTGCCGCTTTGGGCCGACGTACGTGGCCGCGGGGGAGTGAGCCGAGGGCGCTCCGGTATGTCCGGGGCGGCTCAGGTGGGTGCTGGGTGCTGGGTCAGCGGGGACGGTGGGGGAGGCGGCTGGGGCGCCTGGACATTCGCTGTACGGCCGGGGCGGGGGAATGCCTGGCGCCGGCGACGGGACTTGGGGACCTGGGCCATGACGTCCCGGGTGCCGTCGAGCCGTTTCCGGGCGGCCGCCGTGAGGCTCAGGGGCCTGAGGCTGTGCCGGCGGCTTCCGTGACGACGTGGGCGGGGTTTCCCGGGGTGCGTCGGGGTGCGGTCACGATGCCGCCGAGCCGGATGGGGCTACCGAGCCTGTGTCCGGGATTACCGTCGGGGCGGTCTGCCAGGCGTGTCTCCGGACCGTCGTCTGGGGTGTCAGGCCGGCAAGCTCGTGCCGGAGGGCCTTGGCCATGACGTGATGCCGTGTCGGCGCGTGCTTCCGGGGGCCGTTGAGTCCGTTGCGCGGGCCGCTGCCATGAGGCCCAGGGACCCGGGGCTGTGTCGGCGACTTCCGTGACGGCCGGGGCGGAGTTTCCGGGGTGAGCCGGGCCGCGGTCTCGGTGCCGACGAGCCTGGCGTCTTGCCAGCGCCCGGGCGCCGTAGTGCGGTCCCGGTGCCGTGGGGGACGGGGCGGTCTGCCAGGCGTGTCGCCGGACCGTCGTCCGGGGTGTCAGGGCGGCAAGCTCGTGCCGGAGGGCCCTTGGCCATGACGTGATGCCGTATCGGCGCGTGCTTCCCGGGTGTTGTCGAGTCCGTTGCGCGGGCCGCTGCAGTGAGGCCCAGGAGCCCGAGGCTGTACCGGCGGCTTCCGTGACGACGTGGGCTGGGTTTCCCGGGGTGCGTCGGGGTGCCGTCCCGATGCCGCCGAGCCGGATGGGGCCACCGAGCCTGTGTCCGGGATTGCCGTCGGGGCGGTCTGCCAGGCGTGTCGCCGGACCGTCGTCCGGGGTGTCAGGGTGGCAAGCCCGTGCCTGAGGGCCCTTGGCCATGACGTGATGCCGTATCGGCGCGTGCTTCCAAGTTTCGGGGGCACCGGGCCGCGGTCTCGGTGCCGCCGAGCCTCTGTCCGAGACCGGTGTCTTGCCGGCCGGGGCGAGTGGGGCTGCCAGGCGTGTCGCCGGACCGCCGTGCCAGGGCGTCCGGGCGGCAAACCCGTGCCTGAGGGCCTCTGCACGGCCCCGGCGAGGTTGCCAGGGGTCCTTCGTGCGTGATGCGTAGGGCCGCGCAGTCGTCTCAGCCGCCAGGGGTGCCGAGTCGCGCTCCCGTCGTGGGCGGTGGGTCGGTGCGGGCGGCGTCGGGCCGTCGCCGTGACGGTCGGGGTGCTGAGCGGGGCCCGTTGCCGAGATCCTCGTCACGGGGCCCGGCCGTCCTCGCGTCAGAGTTGTGTCAAAGAGCGGCCCCGGCCTGCTCTCCGGCCCCGTCGGCGGGATCGCCGGACGTAAGGTCGACGCTGCGCAGGCAGGATTGACCGGAAGACAATGGGCTCATGGGACGCGGCAGGCTTCGGATCTACCTCGGTGCGGCACCGGGCGTCGGCAAGACGTACGCGATGCTCTCCGAGGCGCACCGCAGGATCGAGCGGGGCACCGACTGTGTCGTGGGCTTCGTGGAGCATCACGGGCGCCCGCGCACCGAGGTGATGCTGCACGGGCTGGAGGAGGTTCCGCGCCGGGAGATCGAGTACCGGGACGCCGTCTTCACCGAGATGGATGTCGATGCGGTACTGCGCCGGGCCCCCGCCGTAGCCCTGGTGGACGAGCTGGCCCACACCAACATTCCGGGCTCGCGCAACGCCCGGCGCTGGCAGGACGTCGAGGAACTGCTCGCGGCCGGGATCGACGTGGTCTCGACCGTGAACATCCAGCATCTGGAGTCGCTCGGCGACGTCGTCGAGGCGATCACCGGGGTGCGGCAGCGCGAGACCGTGCCCGACGAGGTCGTACGCCGGGCCGATCAGATCGAGCTGGTCGACATGTCGCCCGAGGCGCTGCGGCGGCGGATGGCGCACGGCAACATCTACCAGCCGGACAAGGTCGACGCGGCCCTGTCGAACTACTTCCGGCCCGGCAACCTCACCGCCCTGCGCGAGCTCGCGCTGCTGTGGGTGGCCGACCGGGTCGACGAGTACCTCAAGCAGTACCGCAGCGAGCACCGGGTCTCGAAGATCTGGGGCTCCAGGGAACGGATCGTCGTAGGGCTGACCGGCGGGCCGGAGGGGCGGACGCTGATAAGGCGGGGCGCGCGGCTGGCCGAGAAGGGGGCCGGCGGTGAGGTGCTCGCCGTCTACATAGCCCGCAGCGACGGCCTGACCTCCGCCTCGCCCAAGGAACTCGCCGTCCAGAGGACCCTCGTCGAGGACCTTGGCGGAACCTTTCACCACGTGGTCGGCGACGACATACCGGCCGCGCTGCTCGACTTCGCGCGCGGGTTCAACGCCACCCAGATCGTCCTCGGGTCGTCCCGCCGCAAGACCTGGCAGTACGTCTTCGGCCCCGGCGTCGGCGCGACCGTGGCCCGCGAGTCCGGGCCCGACCTGGACGTGCACATCGTCACCCACGACGAGGTCGCCAAGGGGCGCGGACTGCCCGTCGCCCGCAGCGCGCGGCTCGGACGGGCCCGGATCCTGTGGGGCTGGCTGGTCGGCCTGACCGGCCCGGCGCTCCTGACGGTCCTGCTCACCACCGTCGACCTCGGCCTCGCCAACGACATGCTGCTGTTCCTGGCGGTCGTCGTCGCGGCGGCCCTGCTCGGCGGCCTCTTCCCCGCGCTCGCGTCGGCCGCGGTCGGCTCGCTGCTGCTGAACTACTTCTACACACCGCCCCTGCACCGCTGGACCATCGCCGACCCTAAGAACATCGTCGCCATCGTGATCTTCGTGGGCGTCGGCATCTCGGTGGCCTCCGTCGTCGACCTGGCGGCCAGGAGGACCCATCAGGCCGCCCGGCTTCGCGCCGAGTCGGAGATCCTGTCCTTCCTCGCCGGGAACGTGCTGCGCGGCGAGACCCGCCTGGAGGAGCTGCTGGAACGCGTCCGGGAGACCTTCGGCATGGAGTCGGCGGCCCTGCTGGAACGGGAGAGCGACGTCGAGCCGTGGACCTGCGCCGGCCGGGCCGGACTCGGACCGCCCGTGGAGCGGCCGGAGGACGCCGACGTCGACATGCCGGTGGGGGACCACATTTCACTCGCGCTCACCGGCCGGGTGCTGCCCGCCGAGGACCGCCGGGTGCTCGCCGCCTTCGCCGCCCAGGCCGCCGTCGTGCTGGACCGCCGCAGGCTCCAGGAGGAGGCGGACCAGGCCCGCACGCTGGCCGAGGGCAACCGCATCCGTACGGCGCTCCTGGCAGCCGTCTCGCACGATCTGCGGACCCCGCTCGCCGGGATCAAGGCGGCCGTCTCCTCGCTCAGGTCCGACGACGTGGCATGGTCCGAGGAGGACCAGGCCGAACTCCTGGAGGGCATCGAGGAGGGCGCCGACCGGCTGGACCACCTCGTGGGCAACCTGCTCGACATGTCCCGCCTCCAGACCGGCACGGTCACCGCGATCGTCCGGGAGATCGACCTCGACGAGGTGGTGCCGATGGCGCTCGGCGGGGTGCCCGACGGGAGCGTGGAACTGGACGTCCCGGAGACCCTGCCGATGGTCGCCGTCGACCCGGGGCTGCTGGAGCGGTCGGTGGCCAACCTGGTCGAGAACGCCGTCAAGTACAGCCCGCCCGGCATCCCGGTCCGGGTCTCCGCGAGCGCCATCGCCGACCGCGTCGAGGTCCGGGTCGTGGATCGCGGCCCCGGCGTCCCCGACGAGGCCAAGGAGCGCATCTTCGCGCCCTTCCAGCGCTACGGCGACGCCCCGCGCGGCGCCGGGGTGGGGCTCGGGCTCGCGGTGGCCCGTGGTTTCGCGGAGGCCATGCACGGCACCCTCAACGCCGAGGACACGCCCGGCGGCGGCCTCACCATGGTGCTGACGCTCCGCGCGGCGGACGCGCACGCACAGCTCCTCGCGGACCCCTTCGACGAGGCAGAACCAGAAAGGCAGGCCACATGACCAGAGTGCTGGTCATCGAGGACGAGCCGCAGATCGTGCGCGCCCTCGTGATCAACCTCAGGGCGCGCAAGTACGAGGTCGACACGGCGCACGACGGGGCCGGCGCGCTCCGGCTCGCCGCCGCCCGCCACCCCGACGTGGTCGTCCTGGACCTGGGCCTGCCCGACATGGACGGCGTCGAGGTGATCAGGGGGCTGCGCGGCTGGACCCGGGTGCCGATCCTCGTGCTGTCCGCCCGGCACTCCTCCGACGAGAAGGTCGAGGCACTGGACGCGGGCGCCGACGACTACGTCACCAAGCCGTTCGGCATGGACGAGCTGCTGGCCCGCCTGCGGGCCGCCGTGCGCCGCGCCGAGCCCACCGGGGGAGGCGAGGAGGACGTCCTGGTGGAGACCGACGAGTTCACCGTCGACCTGGCCGCCAAGAAGGTCCAGAAGCACGGCAGAGACGTGCGTCTCACCCCCACCGAGTGGCACCTGCTGGAGGTACTGGTCCGCAACACCGGCCGGCTCGTCGGCCAGAAGCAGCTCCTCCAGGAGGTCTGGGGGCCGTCGTACGGGACGGAGACGAACTACCTGCGGGTCTACATGGCCCAGCTGCGGCGGAAGCTGGAGGCGGACCCCTCGCATCCGAAGCACTTCGTCACCGAACCGGGCATGGGATACCGGTTCGAACGCTAGTGCTGCGGGTACAACGCTGTCGGCGTACCCCGGTACGCTTTCGGATATGAGTGCTGTTCCTCGTTCCGAGAAGCCGGTGGGCCGGTTCCGGCGCATGCTCGACCGGCTCTCCTCGTCGCAGGAGGATCTGGAGTCGGAGGAGCTGCGGGAGGACACCGCGACCACCGGATGCACCCGGATCGGCGACTGCCACGACCGCCAGATCGTGACCGTTACTGGTACCTTGCGCACGGTCACCCTGCGGCCGCGCGCGGGCGTCCCGGCCCTGGAGGCCGAGCTGTTCGACGGCTCCGCCGCCCTGGACGTGGTGTGGCTCGGCCGGCGCTCCATCGTCGGGATAGAGCCCGGGCGCAAGCTGATCGCCTCCGGGCGGATCTCGATGAGCCGGGGCCGCCGGGTGCTGTTCAATCCGAAATACGAACTCCGACCCCTCGGACGGGAGTAGCCGGTGACGTCTCTCGACAAGCCGACCGAAGACACTCAGGCCGACGACGCACGGGCGGTGACCGAGGCCGCCCTGTTCGAGGCGTTCGGCGGCGTCCGCGGCATGGTCGAGACGGTTCTGCCTGGCCTGCTCTTCGTCACGATCTTCACGATCAACAAGGACCTGCACCTGTCGGCGATCGCCGCGCTCGCGGTGTCGCTGCTGCTGGTCGTGGTCCGCCTGGTCATGCGGGACACCGTCAAGCACGCCTTCAGCGGGGTCTTCGGCGTCGCCTTCGGTGTCGTCTTCGCGATGATGACGGGCAACGCCAAGAACTTCTACCTGCCGGGCATGCTGTACACGCTCGGCCTCGGCCTGGCGTACGTCATCACCACGCTCGCGGGTGTGCCGCTGATGGGGCTCATCCTCGGCCCGGTCTTCAAGGAGAACCTCTCCTGGCGGACCCGCAACCCCGGCCGCAAGAAGGCGTACGCCAAGGCGAGTTACGCCTGGGGCGGCATCCTGCTCGCCAAGTGCGCGATCCTCTTCCCGCTGTACTGGTGGGCCGACACCGCCCAGCTCGGCTGGGTCCTGGTCGCCCTGAAGATCCCGCCGTTCCTGCTGGCCGTGTGGCTGACCTGGGTCTTCCTCGCGAAGGCGCCGGCTCCCATCGACGTGTTCGCGGAGATGGAGGCGGAGGAGAAGGCCGAGGAGGAGCGCAAGGCGGCACAGGCCGCGGAGCGTGGGGACACGGAGGCCGCGGGCGGGCGGCACCGGCGCGAGGCCTAGACAGCTCCACGACGACGGAGGGCGCCCTGCACACGCAGGGCGCCCTCCGTCGTCGTACCGCCTAAGAGGCTTCTTCCTTGCGGACCGACAGCAGATCCTCCAGCTGTTCCTCGCGGGCCTGGGCGGCCACGAACAGGAGTTCGTCGCCCGCCTCCAGGGAGTCCTCCCGGGAGGGAGTCAGGACGCGGGTGCCGCGGATGATGGTGACCAGGGAGGTGTCCTCGGGCCACTCCACGTCGCCCACCGTCGTGCCGGCCAGGGCCGACTCCTCGGGCAGGGTCAGCTCGACCAGGTTCGCGTCGCCGTGGCTGAAGCGCAGCAGCCGGACCAGGTCGCCGACGCTCACCGCCTCCTCGACCAGGGCGGACATCAGACGCGGGGTGGAGACGGCGACGTCCACGCCCCAGGACTCGTTGAACAGCCATTCGTTCTTCGGGTTGTTCACCCGGGCCACGACCCGCGGGACGCCGTACTCCGTCTTCGCCAGCAGGGAGACGACCAGGTTGACCTTGTCGTCGCCGGTCGCGGCGATCACGACGTTGCAGCGCTGGAGCGCGGCCTCGTCCAGGGAGGTGATCTCGCAGGCGTCGGCGAGCAGCCACTCCGCCTGCGGGACGCGCTCGACCGAGATGGCCGTCGGCGCCTTGTCGATGAGAAGGACCTCGTGGCCGTTCTCCAGCAGTTCGCCCGCGATCGAGCGACCGACCGCGCCGGCACCGGCAATGGCGACCCTCATCAGTGACCGCCCTCCTCTTCGGGGCCCTCGGCGAACGACGCCTCGACCTTCTCGATGTCGTCCGTGCGCATCATCACGTGCACCAGGTCGCCCTCCTGCAGCACCGTCTGCGAGGTGGGCAGGATCGCCTCGCCGAGGCGGGTCAGGAACGCCACCCGGACGCCCGTCTCCTCCTGCATCTTGCTGATCTTGTGGCCGACCCAGGCGGTCGAGGCGTGCACCTCGGCCAGCTGCACCCCACCGGTGGGATCGCGCCACAGCGGCTCCGCGCCCGAAGGCAGCAGTCGGCGCAGCATCTGGTCCGCCGTCCAGCGGACCGTGGCCACCGTCGGGATGCCCAGGCGCTGGTAGACCTCGGCGCGCCGGGGGTCGTAGATACGGGCCGCGACGTTCTCGATGCCGAACATCTCGCGGGCCACACGCGCCGCGATGATGTTGGAGTTGTCGCCGCTGGAGACCGCGGCGAAGGCGCCGGCCTCCTCGATGCCCGCCTCGCGCAGGGTGTCCTGGTCGAAGCCGACTCCGGTGACGCGACGACCGCCGAAGCCGGAGCCCAGTCGTCGGAAGGCGGTGGGGTCCTGGTCGATCACGGCGACCGTGTGCCCCTGTTGCTCCAGGGTCTGGGCGAGAGCGGAACCCACTCTCCCGCAGCCCATGATGACGATGTGCACGACCGTCCTTCCGGTGTCAATAAGTACTGCTCAGCCACATCAGGGTCTCAGACCGAGGCCCAAGCTACACACGCGCGGTAGGACGACGGCACCCCTGTGCACGGTTGCCCCGACTCGGGGTCGGTCAGCGGCGGCTGATGCTGCGGACGCTCGCGAGTGTGAGGATTCCGAGGCCGACAAGGGTGACCGTGGCACCGACGAGCTCTGCGGTCGCGTGCATGGGACCTCCGGGAGCAGTAACGGGCGGGGTCCTGTCATATAGGCATGCCACCTCGCTCACCTGCGGAATCCGTAGCCGGAGTGCGTCCGGATTTCACCCGGAGGGCAGATGCGGGGTGCCGGGTGGTTGTGCGCCCGTTCGAACGCTTACGCTTCACTGTTGTGTCCAAACTGACCGACGTGCCCAAACGGATCCTGATCGGGCGCGCACTGCGCAGTGACCGGCTGGGGGAAACGCTCCTGCCGAAGCGCATCGCCCTTCCCGTGTTCGCCTCCGACCCGCTGTCCTCCGTGGCGTACGCGCCCGGCGAGGTGCTGCTGGTCCTGTCCATCGCGGGCGTGTCGGCGTACCACTTCAGCCCCTGGATCGCCGTGGCGGTCGTCGTGCTGATGTTCACCGTGGTCGCCTCCTATCGGCAGAACGTGCACGCGTACCCGAGCGGTGGCGGCGACTACGAGGTGGCCACCACCAACCTCGGCCCGAAGGCCGGCCTCACGGTCGCCAGCGCCCTGCTCGTCGACTACGTCCTCACGGTCGCCGTCTCCATCGCCTCCGGCATCGAGAACCTCGGCTCCGCGATCCCGTTCGTCGTCCAGCACAAGGTGTTGTGCGCGATCGCCGTGATCGTCCTGCTGACCCTGATGAACCTGCGCGGGGTCAAGGAGTCCGGCTCGCTCTTCGCGATCCCGACCTACGTCTTCGTCGCGGGCGTCTTCGTGATGATCGCGTGGGGTGCGTTCCGCGGGCTGGTGCTCGGCGACACCATGAAGGCACCGACGGCGGACTACCACATCAAGGCCGAACACCAGGGTCTGGCCGGATTCGCGCTGGTCTTCCTGATGCTGCGCGCCTTCTCCTCCGGCTGTGCCGCGCTCACCGGTGTCGAGGCGATCTCCAACGGTGTGCCGGCCTTCCGCAAGCCCAAGTCGAAGAACGCGGCGACCACCCTCGCGGCCATGGGCCTGCTGGCCGTCACCATGTTCTGCGGGATCATCGCGCTGGCCATGGCCACCAACGTGCGCATGGCCGAGAACCCGGCCGTCGACCTGATCCACAACGGCGTCGCCCTCGGCTCCGACTACGTGCAGAACCCGGTGATCTCCCAGGTCGCCGAGGCCGTCTTTGGCAAGGGAAGCTTCCTGTTCATCGTGCTGGCCGCGGCCACCGCGCTGGTGCTGTTCCTCGCCGCGAACACCGCCTACAACGGCTTCCCGCTGCTCGGCTCGATCCTCGCCCAGGACCGCTACCTCCCGCGCCAGCTGCACACCCGCGGCGACCGCCTCGCCTTCTCCAACGGCATCGTGCTGCTGGCGGGCGCGGCCGCAATGCTGGTGTGGATCTACGGCGCCGACTCGACCCGGCTGATCCAGCTCTACATCGTCGGTGTGTTCGTGTCCTTCACGCTCAGCCAGACCGGCATGGTCCGGCACTGGAACCGCCACCTGGCCACCGAGAAGGACGCCGCCAAGCGCAGCCACATGGTCCGCTCGCGCGCGATCAACGCCTTCGGCGCCTTCTTCACCGGGCTCGTCCTGGTCGTCGTCCTGGTCACCAAGTTCACCCACGGCGCCTGGGTGGCCCTGCTCGGGATGTGCATCTTCTACGCGACGATGACGGCGATCCGCAAGCACTACGACCGGGTCTCCGAGGAGCTCGCGGCGCCCGAGGGCCCCAGCGACGACAGCCTGCGGCCGTCCCGCGTCCACTCCGTCGTCCTGATCTCCAAGATCCACCGCCCGGCGCTGCGGGCACTGGCGTACGCCAAGCTGATGCGCTCGGACTCCCTGGAGGCCCTGAGCGTCAACGTCGACCCGGCCGAGACCAAGGCACTGCGCGCCGAGTGGGAGCGGCGCGGGATCGACGTACCGCTGAAGGTGCTGGACTCGCCGTACCGCGAGATCACCCGGCCGATCATCGACTACGTCAAGGGGCTCCGGAAGGAGTCGCCGCGCGACGCGGTCTCCGTGATCATCCCCGAGTACGTGGTCGGCCACTGGTACGAGCATCTGCTGCACAACCAGAGCGCGCTGCGGCTCAAGGGCCGGCTGCTGTTCACGCCGGGGGTCATGGTGACCTCGGTGCCCTACCAGCTGCAGTCCTCGGAGGCGGCGAAGCTGCGGGCCCGCAGGCGGCAGGAGTGGAACGCGCCGGGCTCGGTGCGGCGCGGTCCGGCCGAGCGGGCGAAGGAGTCGTCGGCGCCGAAGTAGACTGGTCGGCTGTTGTCCTGGCGGGCTGTCGTCCCGCCTCTTCCCTTGACGTTGTGGAGTCACCCCGCCATGCAGGCAGAACCGAAGAAATCGCTGGTGGGGCTGGAGTTCGAAGTCGAGGTCGGCCCCGTCGCCCACGGCGGACACTGCATCGCCCGCACGGACGACGGCCAGGTGCTGTTCGTCCGGCACACGCTGCCCGGTGAGCGGGTCGTGGCCCGGGTCACCGAGGGCGAGGAGGGCGCGCGCTTCCTGCGTGCCGATGCCGTGGAGATCCTCTCGGCCTCCAAGGACCGTATCGAGGCGCCCTGCCCCTACGCCGGCCCCGGCCGCTGCGGCGGCTGCGACTGGCAGCACGCGAAGCCGGGCGCGCAGCGCCGCCTGAAGGGCGAGGTCGTCGCCGAGCAGCTGCAGCGGCTCGCCGGCCTCACCCCCGAGGAGGCCGGCTGGGACGGCACGGTGATGCCGGCCGAGGGCGACAAGCTGCCCGCCGGAGAGGTGCCTGCCTGGCGGACCCGCGTGCAGTACGCGGTGGACGCCGACGGCAACGCCGGTCTGCGCCGCCACCGTTCGCACGAGGTCGAGCCGGTCGAGCACTGCATGATCGCGGCACCGGGCGTGAGTGAGCTGGGCATCGAGGAGCGGGACTGGTCCGGGATGGCGTCCGTGGAGGCGATCGCGGCGACCGGCTCCCAGGACCGCATGGTCATCCTGGAGCCCCGCCCCGGCGCTCGCCTTCCTCTCGTGGAACTCGACAAGCCGGTCTCCGTGATGCGCGTCGAGGAGAAGGACGGCGGCATCCACCGTGTGCACGGCCGCGCCTTCGTGCGCGAGCGGGCCGACGGCCGCACCCACCGGGTGGGCAGCGGCGGCTTCTGGCAGGTCCACCCGCAGGCGGCCGACACCCTGGTGAAGGCGGTCATGCAGGGCCTGCTGCCGCGCAAGGGCGAGATGGCGCTCGACCTGTACTGCGGTGTCGGCCTGTTCGCCGGCGCGCTGGCCGACCGCCTCGGCGACCAGGGCGCGGTCCTCGGTATCGAGTCCGGCAAGCGCGCGGTCGAGGACGCCCGGCACAACCTCGCCGCCTTCGACCGGGTCCGCATCGAGCAGGGCAAGGTCGAGGCGGTACTGCCCCGCACCGGCATCACCGAGGTCGACCTGATCGTCCTCGACCCCCCGCGCGCCGGAGCGGGCCGCAAGACGGTGCAGCACCTGTCCTCGCTGGGGGCCCGCCGCATCGCGTACGTCGCCTGCGATCCTGCCGCGCTGGCGCGGGACCTGGGGTACTTCCGGGACGGGGGGTACCGGGTGCGGACGCTTCGGGTGTTCGACCTGTTTCCGATGACGCATCACGTGGAGTGCGTGGCGATTCTGGAGCCGGCTTCGAAGGGTTCGTGACCCGCGTCCGACCCTCCGCGGGCAGGCCCTCGCGTCAGCGCATGTCCGCCACGTCGAGCAGTGTCGTCACCGTGGGGGCGATGAGCCCCGTCAGGGTGTCGGCCTGGATTCCCGCGCGGGCGCTGGCGCCGTCGAAGACCAGGCTGAGCTGCCGGGCCAGCAGGTCCGGGTCGCTCGCGCCGCCCTGTTCGGCCTCGGTGCGGAAGAAGCTCGTCAGGTTGCTCTTGATCCGGTGGGCCACCCGGCTCGCGGGGTGGTTCTGGTCCTTGAGCTCGATCTGCACGGCCAGGTACGGGCAGCCCCGGAACTCGGGTGCCCTCGCGAGCAGTTCCACCTGGGCGAAGACGTGCAGGATCCGTTCGCGGGGTGAGCGGTCGCCGTCCGCCGGGGGCAGGAGCGCCGCCACGTAGGCGGCGGCCCGTTCCTCCAGGCTCGCCGCCAGCAGTTCGTCCTTGCTCTCGAACAGCTGGTACATGGAGCGCTTCGACACACCCGCCGCCTTGCACAGCGCGTCGACGCCGATGCCGACTCCGTCGCGGTAGGTGAGCGTGGCCGCGGCCTCCAGCAGCCGCTCTCGGGAGCTTGTTTTCGCCTCGGTCGTCATAGTGCGAGGTTAACTCCTCTCCAGCCGATTGAAAACCGATCGGTTTACGGGGGTCGTCCCCCGCCGTGAGCGCCCGCCGCCCGCGATGATCCTTCGCTGCTTCGGGCCTCACGGCATCGGGGGACGTGGCCTCAGTGGGCGATCACGGGCTCGCCCTCCGACGGGGCCAGCGGCGCGTTCGGTATCAGGAGGGCCGACAGGACGGCACCGACCACGAAGAACCCGGCGCCCCACGCCAGGGTGGCCGTGTAGCCCTCGACCCCGGCCTGCGCCACGGTCAGCGCGCTCGGCTTGTGCGAGGACAGGTAGTCGCTCGTGGCCGACGAGGCGACGGTGGTCAGCAGTGCCGTGCTGATCGAACCACCCACCTGCTGGCCCGTGTTGATCAGTGCCGAGGCGACGCCGGTGTCCTCGTGGTGCACTCCCGCGGTCGCCCCCTGGAACGCGGTGGCCATCACGCCGCCGAGACCGAGGCCCAGCAGGATCAGGCCGGGCATGATGTGGGCGGCGTAGGTGCTGTCCAGTCCGAGCCGGGTCAGCAGGGCCATGCCGGTTGCGGCGACCAGGAAGCCGGCGCTGATCACGACCTTGGGGCCGACCCTGGGCAGCAGCAGCGATGGCGCCGTGGTCGACGCGGCGACGATTCCCGCGACCATCGGCAGGAACGCCAGCCCCGTCTTGATCGGCGAGTAGCCGATGCCGGCCTCCAGGTAGTAGGTCAGGAAGAGGAAGATCGAGAACATTCCCATGCCGATGACGAACACCACCAGGAACGAACCACCGCGGGTCCGGTCCAGCACGAGTCGCAGCGGCAGCAGCGGATGCGCGACCCTGGATTCCAGCCGTACGAACGCCGCAAGCAGCACCACGCCGGCGATCATCGAGCCGAGGGTGACCGGGTCGGTCCAACTGGTCGATTCGACGTGTGCGAACCCGTAGACGATGGCGAACAGGGCGGCGCTCGCCAGGGTCGTACCGGGGATGTCGAGCTTCGGACGTTCGGTGACGGCGGGCCTGGCAAGGAGCAGCAGGGCACCGACAAGGGCGACCGCCGCGAAGACGACGTTCACGTACATCACCCAGCGCCACGACGCCCATTCGGTGAGCATGCCGCCTAGCAGCAGGCCGACCGCGCCGCCGGCACCGGCCAGCGCGCTGAAGATGCCGAAGGCCTTCGGCCTCTCGGCGGGGTCGGTGAAGGTCACGCTGAGCAGTGAGAGTGCCGCGGGCGCGAGCAGCGCGGCGAACAGTCCCTGGGCCACACGTGCCGTGACGAGAACGTCGAAGCTGCCGGCCGCGCCGCCGAGGACGGACGCGCCCGCGAAACCGATCAGCCCGGTCACGAAGGTGGTGCGCCGGCCGAACAGGTCGCCGAGCCGGCCGCCGAGCAGCAGCAGGCTGCCGAATGCCAGGGCGTACCCCGTGATGACCCACTGCCTGCTGCCGTCGCTGAAGCCGAGGTCGTGCTGGGCCGCGGGCAGCGCGATGTTCACGACGGTGGCGTCGAGCGTGACCATGAGCTGCGCCGTGCCCAGCACGACGAGCACCCACCAGCGCACGGCGTGGGAGCCGCGACGGCCCGGGTCTGTGGTGCCGGAGGCGGGAGCCCCGCGGTCGAAGGTGGTACTCACTTTTCCCCTTGATTACTGGGCGTGGACCGGTCGGCGATGCTGGAAACCGATCTGTTTCACCTTAGAAAAACAGATCGGTTTCCGTGGCGCAAGCCAAGGGGTGTCGTGGGTGTCGCGCGGGCGGCGCGCCAGGGGTTGCGTGTGGAAACTGATCGGTTTACGCTGCTGGAAACCGGTCGGTTTCTCAATGAGGAGGCACTCGGCCCTGGTCGAAGACAAGGAGTGACCGAGATGCCCAGCCACGAGGCGCGTCCCACGATCCACATTCCCGGGACCACGAGCCACACCATCGCCCCGCGCACCGGAGGCCACCCCCGCGAGGGGACGCTGCGCTACCTCAAGGCGGGCACCGGTGCCCCCCTGGTCCTGCTGCACACCGTGCGCACCCAGGCCGAGCACTTCCGCTCGCTCATCCCGCTGATCTCCGACCGGTACACGGTGTACGCCCTCGATCTGCCGGGGATGGGCTACTCCGAGATCGTGCCCGGCGCCTCGTACGACGAGCCGGCGATGCGTGCCGGTGTCGTACGGCTCCTCACCGAACTCGACCTCGACGACGTGACGTTGGTCGGGGAGTCCATGGGGGCGGTTCTCGCCCTGACCACCGCCGCCGAACTGCCGGAACGGGTCCGGCGCGTGATCGCGGTCAACACGTACGACTTCCCCGGCGGAATCGCCCGCTCCAGCCTCCTCGCCCGCCTGGTCGTCGGTGCTGTTCTCGCGCCGGGCGTGGGTCCGGTGGTCGCCGGAGTGGAGCCCAGGCCGGTCCTCGGCCGGATCCTGCGAGGCGGCCTCGGCGACAAGAGCGCGCTGCGGGCGGACTACGTGGACGAACTGCTCCAGGTGGGCGGCCGCCCCGGCTATGCGACCGTCGCCCGGGCCGTGTACCAGAGCCTGCCCAGTCTCGTCGCGGCCCGTTCGCGCTATCCCGGGATCAAGGCGCCCGTCCACCTCGTCTACGGGGAGAAGGACTGGTCCCGCCCCTCGGACCGGGCGGCCGACAAGGAGTTGCTGCCCGCCGCCGACTTCGTCCAGGTCCCGGGGGCGGGCCACTTCATCGCCCTGGAACGCCCCGACGTCCTGGCCGACCTGCTGAACGCGGTGGCGTGAGGGCAGGGCTTCCGGCCGTGACGCCCCGGCGGGGTTGCCGTACCTCTCTGTGAGGCGGGAGGGGCGCCGCCGGACCTCCACGTTTTCCCATTCGGCTTCTCCGTGGCATCTTTGCGATGACCCACCACATGAGCGCGCGGCCCTTCTGGAGCCCCCGACCACGTGACCCCCGGAGGCCCGCCGTATGAGGATCTCGCAACGCGCCCAGTCCGTCGCGCCGTTCTACGCCATGGAGTTCGGCAAGCATGCCGCGGCGCTGGAGGCGGAGGGGCAGCACGTCGTCAAGCTCAGTCTGGGGGAACCGGACTTCGGGGCGCCGCCGGCCGTGCTGGACGCGCTGCGCGAGGCCGTGGGGAGCAGGCCCCTGAGCTACACGGGAGCGCTCGGGCTGCCCGAACTGCGGCTGGCCGTGGCGCGGTTCTACCGCGAGCGGCACGGCGTCGACGTCGATCCGGGCCGGGTCGTCGTGACCGCGGGGGCGTCGGCCGCGCTGGTGCTCGGTGCCGCCGCGCTCGTCGATCCCGGGGACGAGGTGCTCATCGCCGACCCCTCGTACCCCTGCAACCGGCAGATCGCCGAGAGCTTCGGGGCGCGGGTCACCCTCGTGCCCACCAGTGCCGGGTCGCGCTACCAGCTGGACGCGGCCTCGGTGCGGTCGCACTGGACGGACCGCACCCGCGGGATCATGGTCGCGAGTCCCTCCAACCCGACGGGCACCTCCGTCCCGGCCGACGAACTGGCCGCAGTCTGCGAGCTCGCCCGGGAGCGGGACGCCTGGCGGATCGTCGACGAGATCTACCTCGACCTGGGCGATCACGACGATCACGGGCGGCCGCCGCGCAGTGTGCTGTCGTACGACGAGGACGCCGTGGTCATCAACAGCTTCTCGAAGTACTTCGGGATGACCGGCTGGCGGCTGGGCTGGTGTGTGGTGCCCGAGGCACTGGTGCCCGCGCTGGAGCGGCTGGCCCAGAACTACATGATCTGCGCCTCCACGCCCGCCCAGTACGCCGCGCTCGCCTGCTTCACGCCCGAGTCGCTCGCCGTGTGCGAGGAGCGGCGGGCCGAGTTCGGGCGCCGGCGGGCCCTGGTCCTCGACGGTCTCGCGCAGATCGGGCTGCCGGTGCCCGTGCCGCCCGACGGGGCGTTCTACGTCTACTTCGACGTCAGCGGCACCGGGCTCACCTCGTGGGAGTTCTGTGGACGGGCGCTGCGGGAGGCGCGGGTCGCGCTCACGCCGGGGCGGGACTTCGGGGTGGCCACCGCCGACACGCATGTACGGCTGTCCTACGCGGCCTCGGCGGAGGAGCTGCGGGAGGGGATCGCGCGGCTCGGGAAGTTCGTCGCCACGCTCTCCCAGGCATGACACGGGGGCCGGTCCACCAGGACCGGCCCCCGCCTCATTCAGCTGCTCAGACCAGGTCGAAGCGGTCCAGGTTCGAGACCTTGACCCACGCGTCGACGAAGTCCTTCACGAACTTCTCCTTCGCGTCGTCGCTCGCGTAGACCTCGGCGAGCGCGCGCAGCTCGGAGTTGGAGCCGAAGACCAGGTCGGCACGGGTGCCGGTCCACTTCAGCTCGCCCGTCTGCGCGTCACGGCCCTCGAACGCCGTCTGGTCCTCGGAGGTGGACTTCCACGTCGTGCCCAGGTCGAGCAGGTTGACGAAGAAGTCGTTGGTCAGGACGCCCGGACGCTCGGTGAGGACGCCGTGCGTGGTGCCGCCCTGGTTGGCGCCCAGGACGCGCAGACCACCGACGAGGACGGTCATCTCGGGGGCGCTCAGGGTGAGCAGGTTGGCGCGGTCGAGCAGCAGGTACTCGGCCGGCAGGCGGTTGCCCTTGCCGAGGTAGTTGCGGAAGCCGTCCGCGACCGGCTCAAGGGCGGCGAAGGACTCGACGTCGGTGTGCTCCTCGGTCGCGTCCACGCGGCCCGGCGTGAAGGGGACCTCCACGGCGACGCCGGCGTCCCCCGCGGCCTTCTCGACCGCCGCGGCACCCGCGAGGACGATCAGGTCGGCCAGCGAGACCTTCTTGGCGCCGGTGTTGAACTCGGCCTGGACGCCCTCCAGGGCGCGCAGGACCTGGGCGAGCTGCTCGGGGTCGTTGACCTCCCAGCCGCGCTGCGGCTCCAGGCGGATACGGGCGCCGTTGGCACCGCCGCGCTTGTCGCTGCCGCGGAAGGTGGACGCCGAGGCCCACGCGGTCGACACCAGCTGCGAGACCGTGAGGCCGGTCTCCAGGACCTTGGCCTTCAGGGCCGCCACGTCGGCGGCGTCGATGGCCTCGCCCTCGGCCTGCGGCAGCGGGTCCTGCCACAGCAGCGTCTCGGCGGGGACCTCCGGGCCGAGGTACAGGGACTTCGGGCCCAGGTCACGGTGGGTCAGCTTGTACCAGGCGCGGGCGAAGGCGTCCGCGAACTGGTCCGGGTTCTCGTGGAAGCGCTTGGAGATCTCGCCGTAGATCGGGTCGAAGCGCAGCGAGAGGTCCGTGGTGAGCATGGTGGGCAGCTTCTTGGAGTCGCTGTGGGCGTCGGGGATGATCGCCTGCGCGTCCTTGGCCACCCACTGGTTGGCGCCCGCGGGGCTCTGGGTGAGCTCCCACTCGTAGCCGAAGAGGATGTCGAAGAAGTCGTTGCTCCACTGGGTGGGCTTGGTGGTCCAGGTGACCTCAAGGCCGGAGGTGATGGCGTCGCCGCCCTTGCCGGTGCCGTGGGTGGACTTCCAGCCCAGGCCCTGGTCCGCCATGTCGGCGGCCTCGGGGTCGTTGCCGACCGCGTCGGCCGGGCCGGCGCCGTGGGTCTTGCCGAAGGTGTGGCCACCGGCGATGAGGGCGACGGTCTCCTCGTCGTTCATCGCCATCCGGCGGAAGGTCTCACGGATGTCGCGGGCCGCGGCCAGCGGGTCCGGGTTGCCGTTGGGGCCCTCGGGGTTGACGTAGATGAGGCCCATCTGGACGGCGCCGAGCGGGTTCTCCAGCTCGCGGTCGCCGGTGTAGCGCTGGTCGTCGAGCCAGGTGGTCTCGGGACCCCAGTAGACGTCCTCGTCGGCCTCCCAGACGTCGGCACGGCCGCCGGCGAAGCCGAAGGTCTCGAAGCCCATCGTCTCCAGGGCGACATTGCCGGTGAGGATCATGAGGTCGGCCCAGGAGATGGACTGGCCGTACTTCTTCTTGACCGGCCACAGCAGACGGCGGGCCTTGTCCAGGTTGCCGTTGTCCGGCCAGCTGTTCAGCGGCGCGAAGCGCTGCTGGCCGCGGCCGCCACCGCCGCGGCCGTCGCTGATGCGGTAGGTGCCGGCGCTGTGCCAGGCCATCCGGATCATCAGCGGGCCGTAGTTGCCGAAGTCCGCGGGCCACCAGTCCTGCGAGGTGGTCAGCACCTCGGCGATGTCGCGCTTGACGGCGTCCAGGTCGAGGGCCTGGAAGGCCTCGGCGTAGTCGAAGTCCGCACCGAGCGGGTTCGCCACCACCGGGTCCTTGGCGAGGATCTTCAGGTTCAGGCGCTCCGGCCACCACTGGCGGTTGCCGCCGCCCTGGGTCGGGTGCGGGGCACGCCCGTGCGCGACCGGGCAGCCTCCGCTGCCCTCGGTCTTGGCGTCGGTGACGATTGCGTCGGGATTCTCAGACATGGGGGTCCTTCCGAACGGGGCGGATCACGGTGCTGAAGTAACTGCTGAAGTAACGGCTTGGGGGGAACAGTCGGGGCACAGGCCCCAGTAGATGACCTCGGCCTCGTCGATCGAGAAGCCGCGGTCGTCGGAAGCTGTCAGACAGGGCGCGTGACCGACGGCACAGTCGACGTCGACGACGGTCCCGCACGACCGGCAGACCAGGTGGTGGTGGTTGTCGCCGACCCGTCCCTCGAACCGGGCCGGGCTGCCGGGCGGCTCGATGCGGCGCACGAGGCCCGCCGCGGTGAGCGAGTGCAGGGCCTCGTACACGGCCTGGAGGGATATGTGGCCGAGACGGTCGCGCACTCCCGTGGCGATCGCGTCGACCGGGAGGTGGTCACCGGCCCGGACGGTCTCGAGCAGCGCGACGCGCGCGGCCGTCACCCGCAGGCCGGCACCGCGCAGCTCATCGGCGGTGTTCGGAGGCTGGGGGGCGGTCATGGGGACCAACCTACCCCCATAAACCTGAATGGTTCAAGAAATGGAACCGATCCAAGTCTGTGTCGCGTCGGATCGCGGCCCCGCAGGCGCTCACAAGGGTCCCCTGTCAGGTGTGCGGGCGGTGTAACCCCTGATGAACGGCTCGGGAGACATCTGTGTAATGGGCATTTCGTACGGTCGACGAGATCGAATCGGCTGAGGTCAGGAGGAGCGCCCGTGGTGCGGACGGTCTGCTCGTACTGCGGTGTGGGCTGCGGCCTGGTCCTCGACATCGGGATGGGCCCCGACGGACGGCGTACGGTCCTGAAGGCGTCCGGCGACAAGGAGCACCCCGCCAACTTCGGCAAGCTCTGCACCAAGGGCGCGACCACCGCCGACCTGCTCGCCGCGCCCGGACGGCTGGCCACGGCGCTGGTGCGGCCCGAGCGCGGCGAGGAGCCGGTACCGGAAGCCGTCGGCGTGGCGATCACCGAGACCGCCCGGCGGCTGCGGGAGATCATCGACGAGCACGGCCCCGACGCGGTCTCGCTCTATGTGTCCGGGCAGATGAGCCTGGAGGCCCAGTACCTGGCGAACAAGCTCGCCAAGGGATTCCTGCGCACCAACCAGATCGAGTCGAACTCCCGGCTGTGCATGGCCAGCGCCGGCACCGGCTACAAGCTGTCCCTCGGCGCGGACGGCCCGCCCGGCTCGTACCAGGACTTCGAGAGGGCCGACCTGTTCTTCGTCATCGGCTCCAACGTGGCCGACTGCCACCCGATCCTGTTCCTCAGGATGATGGAGCGGGTGAAGTCGGCGGGCGCCAAGGTGATCGTCGTGGATCCGCGGCGCACCGCCACCGCCGCGAAGGCCGACCTGTTCCTGCAGATCAAGCCGGGCACCGACCTCGCGCTGCTCAACGGCCTGCTGCACCTGCTGCACGCCGAGGGCCGCACCGACCCCGACTTCATCGCAGCCCATACCGAGGGCTGGGAGGCGATGCCGGAGTTCCTCGCGGACTACCCGCCCGCCGCGGTGGCCGAGACGACGGGCCTCGCCGAGGAGGACATCCGGGAGGCGGCCCGGCTGATCGGCGAGGCCGGTGAGTGGATGAGCCTGTGGACCATGGGGCTCAACCAGTCCACCCACGGCACCTGGAACACCAATGCCCTGGTCAACCTCCACCTCGCCACGGGCGCCCTCTGCCGCCCCGGCAGCGGCCCCTTCTCCCTCACCGGCCAGCCCAACGCCATGGGCGGCCGCGAGATGGGGTACATGGGTCCGGGCCTGCCCGGCCAGCGGTCCGTCCTCGTCGACGACGAGCGGGCCTTCATCGAGGACCTCTGGGAGCTGCCCCCGGACACCCTGCGCGCCGACGGCGTCGGCAGGGGCACGGTCGAGATGTTCCAGAAGATGGCGGACGGCGAGATCAAGGCCTGCTGGATCATCTGCACCAACCCGGTCGCCTCCGTCGCCAACCGCCGCACGGTCATCGAGGGCCTGGAAGCCGCCGAGTTCGTCGTCACCCAGGACGTCTTCGCCGACACCGAGACCAACGCCTACGCCGACGTCGTGCTCCCGGGCGCGCTGTGGACGGAGGGAGAGGGCGTCTTCGTCAACAGCGAGCGCAACCTCACCCTGACACCCGCCGTGGCCGACCCGCCCGGCGAGGCGATGGCCGACTGGCGGATCATCGCCGCCGTCGCCCGCGAGATGGGGTACGAGAAGGGGTTCTCGTACGACAGTGCCGAGGACGTCTTCGAGGAGATCAGGCGGGCCTGGAACCCGAAGACGGGATGGGACCTGCGCGGGGTCACCTACGAGCGGCTCCGGCGGACGCCGGTGCAGTGGCCGGCGGCGAGCGAGGACGGCCCGGACCGGAATCCGATCCGGTACGTGGGGGAGGACGGGACGCTCCGCTTCCCCACGGCGAGCGGGCGGGGTGTCTTCCACGCCCGGCCGCACCTTCCGCCGGCCGAGATGCCGGACGACGACTACCCCTTCGTCCTCAACACCGGGCGGCTCCAGCACCAGTGGCACACGCTCACCAAGACGGCGAAGGTGGCGAAGCTCAACAAGCTGAACCCCGGGCCCTTCGTGGAGCTGCACCCTGAGGACGCCTCGGCCCTCGGGGTGGCCGACGGTGACTCCGTCGAGGTGGCCTCGCGGCGCGGGCGGGCCGTGCTGCCGGCCGTGGTGACGGACCGGGTGCGGCCGGGGTGCTGCTTCGCGCCCTTCCACTGGAACGACCTGTTCGGGGAGTACCTGAGCGTCAACGCGGTGACGAGCGACGCCGTCGATCCGCTGTCGTTCCAGCCGGAGTTCAAGGCGTGCGCGGTGTCGCTGACGAAGGTGCCCACGCCGGTGACCCTGCGGACTCCCGGGACCGCGGTGGTTCCGCTTCCGGCGGCAGCGCCCGAGCACGCCGAGCACGCCGAGCACGCCGAGCACGCCGAGATCGCTCCCGCCGCGTCCACGGCCGCGTCCGTCTTCGGCCTCGACCCGGCCCCGCCACCCGTCCTCACCGCCCGGGAACGCCAGTACCTGGTCGGCTTCCTCGCCGGGATTCCCGCCGGTGCGCCCGGCGTGCCGGTGCTGCCGCCCGACGCGCCCTTCAGCCCCGAGCACGCTCTGTGGGTGAACGGCACACTCGCCGGGATGTACTCACGGGCGACAGCCACACAGCCCTCGACGACACAGCCCGCCACGACATGGGCCGCCACCACACAGTCGGCGACCCCGCACCCGGTGGCCACACCGTCCCTGACCACACCCTCCATGGTCACCGTCCTGCGCCGTGAGGTCGTCATCCTGTGGGCCTCGCAGACCGGCACCGCCGAGGAGTTCGCCGCCGCCACCGCCGAACGGCTCACCACTGTCGGCCACAGCACCTCCCTGGTCGGCATGGACCAGGCCGACCTCGGTGAACTGCCCTCCGGCGCCGACCTGTTGCTCATCACCAGTACCTTCGGCGACGGCGACGCCCCCGACAACGGCAGCGGCTTCTGGGAGACCCTGGCCGATCCCGGCACCCCTCGCCTGGAGGGCCGGCGGTACGCGGTGCTGGCCTTCGGCGACTCGTCGTACGACGACTTCTGCGGCCACGGCCGCCGTCTCGACCAGCGCCTCGACGAACTGGGCGCGCTGCGCCTCGCCCCGCGCCGGGACTGCGAGCCGGACTTCGAGGACGCGGCGCACGGATGGCTGGACGAGATCCTGACGGCGCTGTCCGACACGCCGGGGTACGGCGTGGGCGGGTCGACCCCCGTCGAGGCCCGGCCGGCCCCGGCCCTCCCTGACCCCTCGGCCCTCCCCGCCGCCCCGCCCCGCTCGAAGAAGCCCGCTCCCGTCCTCGCCCGCCTCACCGGCAACCGCCTCCTGAGCCTGCCCGGCGCCGGCAAGGAGGTGCGCAGGTTCACCTTCGACACCCGGGACGCCGCGAGCCCGCTGCTCTACGAGGCGGGCGACGCGCTCGGCATCCGGCCGCTCAACTCGGCCGACCTGGTCGAGGAATGGCTCGCGGTCACGGGCCTGGACGCCGGGGCCGCCGTGGACGTCGACGGCGTGGGCGAGGTCGCGCTCGGTGAGGCGTTCCTGCGCCACCTCGACATCACCAGGATCACCCCGGGCCTGCTCCGGTTCGTGTCCGAACGCACCCGGGACCCGAGGGAGTTGAAGAAGCTCCTGCGTCCTGACAACAGGGACGAGCTCGCCAAGTGGGGCTGGGGCCGGCAGGCCGTGGACGTGATCACGGAGTACGCCGTGCAGGCCGCCCCGCAGGAATGGGCGCGGATCCTCGGACGCCTCCAGCCGCGCCTGTACTCCATCTCGTCCAGCCCGCTGACCGACCCGCACCTCGTCTCGCTGACCGTGTCCGTGGTGCGCTACGAGAACCTGAACGGCAGGTCCCGCCAGGGCGTCTGCTCGCCCTTCCTCGCGGACGACGCCGCGGACACCCCGGTGCCCGTCCACGTCCAGCGCTCCCCGCACTTCCGCCCGCCGGCCGACTCCGGCACCCCCATGGTCATGGTCGGCCCCGGCACCGGTGTCGCCCCCTTCATCGGCTTCCTGGAGCAGCGCCGCGCCCTCGGCCACCGGGGCCCGAACTGGCTGTTCTTCGGTGAACAGCACAGGGCGAGCGACTTCTACTACGAGGACGAGCTGACCGGCTTCCTGGCGGACGGCACCCTCGCCCGCCTGGACACCGCCTTCTCCCGCGACCAGCGCGCCAAGGTGTACGTCCAGGACCGGATGCGCGAACACGGCCCGCTGCTGTGGTCCTGGCTCCAGGAAGGCGCCCACTTCTACGTGTGCGGGGACGCCTCCCGCATGGCGAAGGACGTCGACCGGGCGCTCCGGGACATCGCGGTCCTGCACGGCGGCATGGACGAGGCGGCCGCGGCGGCCTATGTGAAGCAACTCGCCACCGACAAGCGCTATGTGCGTGACATCTACTGACCGAACCCGTGCCCGGGGCTCGGGCCACACGTGGGAGTATCGGTCGCCATGAGGGCGCCCCCTGCGGTCCGGAGCCTGCGCGCGGCGGTGTTCGCCGCGCTCTGCGTGCTGCTGGCCGCCGGGGGACACGCGCTGGCGACCGGCATGGCACCGCCGGTGTGGACGCAGGCGACGGGGTTCGTGCCGGTGTTCGCGGCCGGGTGGCTGCTCGGCGGCCGCGAACGCTCGCTCGCGGCCATCGGCGGGGCGACCCTCGGCTCCCAGGGCGGCCTGCATCTGGCCTTCGCCGCGGCCCACTCACGCCCCACGGGGACAGCGCACGGTGTGTCCATGCAGCACATGTCGGCGACGCACCCCATGGCCCTGCACGGAATGCGCATGGCCCACATGGCGGCACCGCACTCCCACGCCCTCACCCCGCACGCCACCGCCGCACATGTCTCGGCGGCCCTCCTGCTGACCTGGTGGCTCCGACGCGGCGAGGCCGCCCTGTGGTCCCTCCTGCGCCGGGCGGTCACGCTCCTGCCGGGCCTCGCGGCCTGGTTCCAGGGGTACGGCGAGCCCCGCACCCCGGCGCCGGTGCGGCAGGTCACCGCGAGCGGACTCCACGCGCCGCGGCCCCTCCTGCTCCGCCACACGGTCCACCGGCGCGGACCGCCCACCCGGATCCCGTACGCGAACTGACCCCCGCACCCCTTCCCGTCAGTACGGAGATCCCTCACCCATGTCCTCAGCACGCACCGCCCTGCGCCGCGCCGGCCTCGGCAGCGCCCTCGCCGCCTCCGCCGTCCTCACCGCCGCGGGCGTCGCCTCCGCCCATGTCACCGTCCACCCCGACCGTTACGCCAAGGGCGCCACCGACGGCGCCCTCACCTTCCGTGTGCCCGACGAGAGCGAGACCGCGAGCACCGCGAAGGTCCAGCTGTTCCTGCCCACCGACCACCCCCTGCTCGGCGTGCTCGTCTCCCCGCACGACGGCTGGACCGCCAAGGTGGCGAACACCAGGCTGAAGACACCGGTCAAGACGGACGACGGCACGATCACCGACGCGGTCTCCGAGATCACCTGGACCGGCGGGAGGATCGGCCCCGGCCAGTACGAGGACTTCGACGTCGCCTTCGGCCAACTGCCCGACGACACCGCCCGGCTGACCTTCAAGACCCTGCAGACCTACTCCGACGGGAAGGTCGTGCGCTGGATCGAGGAGGCCGCCGGGGGCGACGAGGAGCCGGAGAACCCGGCGCCCGTCCTGAAGCTGACCTCGGGCACCGGCCCGTCCGCCGCCGCGAAGGCGTCGGCGACCACCTCCGGGGACTCCGCGAGCGACTCGACCGCCCGCGGCCTCGGCGTCGCCGGGCTGGTCGTGGGCGTTCTGGGGCTTGCGGCGGGCGCGTTCGCGGTCGTACGGAGTCGCCGTGCGCGGTGAGCCGGGACCTGTGGGTTTCCGTACTCCCAGGTGACGACGGGTGCCCGGATGGGAGGATGAGGCGCCATGACAGCAGGGTGGTGTGCACGCACAGTTCGGGCCGCGGTGTTCGCGGCCGTCTGTGTGCTGCTCGCCGCCCTGGGCCACGTCCTCATGTCCGGCGCCCCCGTGCCGGGCCGGACACTGGCCGCGGGCCTGGCGGTGACCGGGGGCGCGGGCTGGTGCCTGGCCGGCCGTGAACGCGGGCTGCCGCTGATCGTGGCCGTCGTGGTCGCTGCCCAGACGGCCCTCCACTCGACGTTCTCCCTCACGCAACCCACAGCGGCGGCGCGGGACATGGGCGGGATGCACATGGAGTCCATGCATATGGGCGGCATGGACTCCCTCGACGCGGCGGTGGGGACCTCGTCGGGTGTCGGCGCACTCTCGTTCCTCGTGCCGTTCGGGATGTACGCCGCCCACCTGCTCGCCGCGCTCCTCACCGGGCTCTGGCTGGCGTACGGCGAGCGGGCCGCGTTCCGCGTCCTGCGGGCCGTCGCGGCCCGGCTGGTCGGCCCGCTGCGCCTGCTGCTCGCCCTGCCCGCCACCCCGCACCGCCCGCGTCCGCGGACACGCCGGGCCCGCTCGCGGCGCGCGCCGCGGCTTCTCCTTCTCGTCCACGCGATCACCCATCGGGGCCCGCCCGCGGGGACCGCTGTCGCCTGACGACAGACGGTTCCCCGAGGCAGCCCCTGCGCGCCTCGGGCTCGGTCGTGCATCTGCCTCTGTGCTCACCGCACATGTGGTCTCAGCACCTGTGCTCACTGCACATGTGGTCGCCGCACGGCCGAATCTCCTCACCGGACCGCTGTGCACCCGTATGCACCCGTGTGCACCCCTGTGCACCGGAGCGGCCCGGATCACGGCTGACCCGAGAAGGACACCTGGTGATCACTTCCGCCCCGACCGCCCCGACCGCCCCGCCCGCCCCGGCCGACCTCCGTGCTCAACGGGAGTCCGCCGACGCCCTGGCCACCGCATGGGCCCTCGCCGCCCGTGCCGGTGACACCGACGCCGTCGACCGTTTCGTCCGCGCGCTGCACCATGACGTCCTGCGTTATGTCTCCTACCTCTGCGCCGACCCCCAGGCCGTGGACGACCTGGCCCAGGACACCTTCCTGCGGGCGCTCGGCAGTCTGCACCGGTTCGAGGGGCGGTCCTCGGCGCGGGCCTGGCTGCTGTCCATCGCCCGCCGTGCGGTGATCGACGGTTTCCGGCATGCGGCGGCTCGGCCCCGCCGGTACGACGGTGCGGACTGGCAGGGCGCGGTGGAGCGCGCCCAGCCGCGGGATCTGCCCGGCTTCGACGACGGGATAGCGCTGCTGGACCTGCTGGGGGCGTTGTCCGACGAGCGGCGGGAGGCCTTCGTGCTCACCCAGCTGCTGGGCCTGTCGTACGAGGAGGCCGCCGTGGTGAGCGGCTGTCCCGTGGGGACCGTGCGGTCCCGGGTGGCACGGGCCAGGGGCGTGCTGATGGAACTGGTGGTCTGACAGCGCCTGTCGGTGCCGTCCGGACCCGCCGACGACCGACCGACGACCCCCTGGCCGCCGTCCGCGTCCCCCTGGATGGCTGCTCCGGTGCTACTCCGGTGCCTTCTCGGCGGCCAAGTCGGGCATCAGCGCGGACACCGCCTTGCACTGTGCGGGGCCCATGGAGCGCCCGAGTGCCTCCTTGACCGTCTCGGCCAGTGCCTCGGAGGCCTCTTCGAGCAGTCGCCGTGCCTTCTCGGTGAGGGCGACCTCGATGCCCCGTTTGTCGCCGCAGACCGACCTGCGGTTGACCAGACCGACGTGCTGGAGGCAGGCGATCTGGTAGGTGAGGCGGGTCTTGGGACGGCCCAGGAGTTCGGCGATCTGCGTCATGCGCAGAGCCTGACCGGGGTGCGCGGCGAGCAGGGAAAGGACCAGGAACTCGTCGTGCGAGACGTCCAGCCGTTCCTTGACGACGGAACGCAGCTCCTGCTCGACGGCTCCGGTCACGGCCCGCATCAGCATCCAGGCGTGCAGCTCAGGGGGCAGGAGCCCGCCGGAGGCGGCGGGGCATTCGGACGGATCGGCCATGGGTCGAGTGTAGCTGTTGTTCAAATTTGGAGTATGGGCTAGTGTGCTGTCATCCAAATTTGGACTATAGAAGTGAGGGACCATGACCGTCGCCGTCGAAACCGGAACCTGGCAGCTCGACCGGACCGCCACCACCGTCGCCCTGAAGCACAAGACGATGTGGGGCCTGGTCACCGTGAAGGGCGCCTTCGCCACCGTGGACGGTCAGGGCGAGGTGCGGGCCGACGGTTCCGCCGTCGGTACCGTGACCCTCGACGCCGCCTCCCTCGACACCAAGAACGCCAAGCGGGACGAGCACCTGCGCGGGTCCGACTTCTTCGACGTGGCCAACCACCCCGAGATCACCTTCGCCGTGCGCAGCGCCGAACTGCGCGACGGCGACCAGGTGCAGGTGATCGGCCAGCTCACCGCGCGCGGCATCAGCCGCCCCCTGTCCTTCACCGCACGGCTCGGCGACGCGAGCGCCGACGCGGTCACGGTGCACGCCGAGTTCTCGGTGGACCGCGAGCACTTCGGCCTGGGCTGGAACCAGCTGGGCATGATCCGCGGCCTGACCACGGTCACCGCCGCGCTCCGCTTCAAGCGGTCGGCAGTGTGACGTAGGTGCTCGACAGCGTCTGCGGCGAGGACGTGAACACCCGGAGCCGGATCCGCTGACCGGGCTTCGGGAGGGCGTACGTCCCCCCGGGCGGCCGCAGTTCATAGGTCGCCGTCGTGTGCGCGGGCAGCGTGACCGGACCGCGCAGCACCGAGAAGTACGGGTACATGCCCTGGCCCCGGGTGAGGGTGAAGTGCGGCGTCAGGGCGTCGTCGTCCGTGTTGGTGACCCGGAGGGTCAGCCCGGAGAGCGTGCGCACACCGTGGTGCACCGAGGTGAGCTCCATGCGCAGGGGCGGCGACCCGGTGGCCGCCAGTGTCCCGCCGACCAAGGCGGGACTCAGCAGTACGACGGCCGCGGCGATCCGCACCGGACGCCGGTGCGGGCCGGTGAGCCGGCGCCTGAACGGCTGCCAGGCCCCCGCGAACTCCGACGCGGGCGCGGTGACCGCCGCCGCCAGCCACAGCGGGGTCATCATCAGGTAGTAGCCGTCCTGCGAACGTGTCGCCAGCCAGAAGGCCAGCCACGGCAGCACGGTCGCCGCCGGGCCGAGGCGGCGCACGAACAGCACGAACAACGCCAGCAGTCCGGCGAGCAGCAGCAGACTCGCGTACCCGTACCAGTCGAGCCGGTCGCTGCCGTCCGTGAGGTACAGCGACACGCCCACCAGTCCCTGGCCGTGCAGCACCGCGCCCTGGACCAGCGGCAGCGCGATCCCCTTCAGCCACGCGCCCGGCTGGCTCACGACGAAGTACAGGTTGATCAGCAGCCATACGGCGGCAGCGATCCCGGCGAGCCGCAGCACCACCCGGCCCGCCTCTCGCGCCCCGAGCTCCCCGCGCCGTACCGCGTAGATCCCGGCGAGCAGGAACGGCGTGAGGAACCACGGGAGTTGCTGAGCCGCGCACGCCGCGCCGAGGCAGGCGGCCTGCGCCACCCCGGCCGGCCCCAGCCGGCCGCCCCGGCCGATCCGGGGCCAGCGCACCACCACCGGCACCAGCAGGGCCAGCGCCAGGATCGCCGGGTAGCCGAGACGGCCGTACATGGGGATCATCGAGAATCCCAGGCACGTCATGGTCGCCGCCGACCGCCACGGCGGGGGCAGCAGCCACCACAGCGCGACCGTGCCCACGAGCAGTGCGCCCGTGCTCATCGCTATGGCCGGCAGGCCGCCGTGGCCGAGCCACAGCAGCGGCGCGGTCAGCAGCGGGGCCAGCGGGGGATAGCCGTACGTGTAGTCGTAGCCGCCCGTGACGGTCGGGGTGAGCGCGATGCCGTTGCCGCCGAAGAGCCAGGGCCAGGGACGGCCGTAGACCCCGTGCCCCGCGGCCAGGTCGCGGGCCGCCTGGGCGGTGAGGACGGACTCGTCGGAGCCGCGGTGGAACAGGACGAACGCGCACAGGGCCAGCGCCAGTCCGGTCACCAGTACGCACGCGTCCACGCGCGCGAGCGAGCGCCGGTCGCGCACGACCAGGGCCAGGACGCCGCAGACGAGGATCGAGGCGTAGCAGACCGAGATGACCGCGGCCACGGCGGGCCGGTGGGTGGCCGCCTGCGTCCACACCTCGCGCGTGCCGATGAAAAGGCTGACGTCCGCGAGCAGTGTCAGGACGCGATGCCACTGCGTAGGGGGTTCCGGGGCGGCGGACACCGCCGGCTGGGTCGGCCGGCCGGGTGCCGACAGCTGAGTATCTGCCAGGAGCACGGCATCGGACGCTAATCGGGCCTGGTGAGGGGCCCTGCGCCGGAGGCCAAGAGTCCGGTGTGAGGCGGGTAAGACCCTTTCGTCCGCGGCGAATGGGGTGTGATGTGACCTCCGAGACGGTCGCGGATCGTGTCGCTGTTGGGCCGAACGGGTGACTTGGCGTAAGAATTGGCTGGTGCAGGCAACGAAGGCGAGTCGGATCGGGGGGAGCCGGTGAACAGGTACGACGTCACCGATGAACAGTGGGAGGGGCTCGCCCAGGTCGTTCCGTTGCGCGGACGGGACGCGTGGCCGTCCGCGGTCGGACACCGGGCAATGCCCGAGGCCGAGACCGAGGCCAGGCGCCGTTTCGTGGTCCTGCGGATCAACGTCTTCGCGGACGCCCGCGAGGTCGCCGAGACCCTGATGGCGGGCATCCCCGTCCTGCTCGACCTCACCAGTGCGGAGACCGAGGTCGCCAAGCGCGTCCTCGACTTCAGTACGGGAGTCGTGTTCGGGCTGGCCAGCGGGATGCACCGGGTCGACCGGAACGTGTTCCTGCTCACCCCGGCCGGCACCGAGGTGACGGGCCTGATGGAGAGCGCGGGGATGCCGGGGGCCTGAGCCCCGGGGAGGTTAGCCCGTTCGTGGGAAGGCCGCGGCGGAGGAACGGTTCGCCCGGTGGCGGAGTCCTACGGTCCGGATATGCGTGTGTCCCCCACCTCCTCCGTAGTGCCGGCTCAGTCGGCTTCCCCGCTCGCGGAGCCGGCGCAGGGTGCCGAGCGCCGCCCCGACCGGCCCTGCCTCACCGAGCTGCGGCTCTCCGCGTACGCCGTGCACCGGCGGGCCGGGCTCCCGCTCGGGCCGCTGACCCTGTTCGCCGGCCCCAGCGGCAGCGGCAAGACGAGCGCGCTCAGGGCGTACGACGCGCTCGCGCGGCTCGGCGGCGGCGCGAGCCTCGACGAGGCGTTCCCCCGGCCCGTCTCCTGTGTCCCCGACCGGGCCCGCCCGGACGCACAGCGCCGCCGCGGCTTCCGGATCGGCTGCACGGCCGACGGACCCGAGGGCCCGGTGCGGCTCGACATCGCCGTCCAGGCCGAGCCCGAACTGCGCATCGTGGGGGAGCGGTTGACCTCCGGTGGGCTCGTCCTGCTGGAGACCGCCCTGCGCGACCCCTCCCGCCGGACCGTGCAGGCCGCCTGGCACACCGCCGGAAACGCACCCGTCACCCGCGCCCCGCTCCCGGACGACCGGCTCGGCACCTCCCTGCTGCCGCTGCGCGTGGCCGGCAAGACGGACGGACAGCGGCGGGTCCTCGCCGCCGCCGAGCAGATGGTCGTCGCCCTGCGCTCCGTCTTCGGCTGCGACCCGCGGCCCGGACGCATGCGCCTGCCCGTCCCGACCGGTTCGGGGCGGCTGCTCGGCGGCTGCGACAACCTCGCCGACGTGCTGTGGCGCACCCGCTCGGAGTGCGGCCGACGCCACGCCCAACTGGTCGCCGCGGTGCGCGCCGGATGCGCGGGCCCCGTCGCCGACGTGCTCGCCGAACCCCTGCCCGCCGGGAGGGTCCGGGCCCTGCTCGACCGCGGGGACGGCGGCCGGACGGAGCTCTCGCGGCTGGGCGACGGCGAGTTGAGGTACCTCGCCCTCGCCCTGGTGCTGCTCACCGGGCCGGGGGTGCTGGAGGTCGACCCGGCAGGGGAGGTGCCCGCGGCGATGCAGACGCTCACCGTGCTCGCCGACAACCTCGACCGGAGCCTGGACCAGCGGCAGCGGACCGAACTGCTGGGGCTGGCCGTGCGGATGTGCGAGCGCGGGCACATCAGGCTCGTCGGCGCGGTCAGCGACGCCTCGTGGGCCGCGGGGGTGGACGGCGTCACGGTGGTACACCTGGAGCCGTGACCGAACCTCTCGACGTGGCGAAACTGCAGCGCCGGCTGGCCGACTTCGCGGCGGCGCGCGACTGGCAGCAGTACCACACCCCCAAGAACCTCGTCGCCGCGCTCAGCGTGGAGGCCTCCGAACTGGTCGAGATCTTCCAGTGGTTGACCCCCGAGGAGTCGACCCGGGTCATGGACGACCCCGACAGCGCGCACCGCGTCATGGACGAGATCGCCGATGTGCTCGCGTATCTGCTGCAGCTGTGCGAGGTGCTCGGCGTCGATCCGCTGACCGCGCTGGACGCGAAGATCGACCGCAACGAGCGGAGGTTTCCGGCGCCCTGAGGAAGGATTCCGTCCTCTTTCACTCTCCGTGACGAAAATCCGCACCGAAACCGATTTGTTGTCCACAGATTTCCGTCTACCTCTGGTTTTTCGTTCCGGGCGCCCTCACTCTGGGTAGTGGACAAGGGAGTTCGGGCGGACGTGCCCGGGGTACGTCGCGACAGACGGGGGCAGCCGATGGACGCGGTGCGGCTCATCGTGACGAGCAGGCGTGCCCTGGCCGGGGGCGGTGAGGCGCCCCAGGTCATGGCGGAGGTGTGGCAGGCGCAGGCCCTGGCCCAGGCGATAGGAAGCCGCCTCGCGGTCGCCGGGCCACCGGAACTCCGGGGTGAGGCCCTGGGGTTGACCGAGCTGGCGGGCCGGGGCTGCGGGGTCCTGGAGCGTCCCGACATCGCCCTGGCGGAGTTGCGGGCCGCGCAGCTCACCGAACTCGGCGATGCCCGCCAGGCCCTCCTCTACCTCGGCGGCCTCCTCGGCGAGGTGGGCATCGCCCTGGTCGGCCTCGCCTGCGCGGCGGACGACGAGATGACGTACTGGCAGTGCATGGAAGCGATTGACGCGGCGGACGAGTCCCGGGACCGGGTGCTGCAGATGCTGCGAAGACTGGCGGACCGGGGGGAGGAATTGCCCGAGGCGGGGTGAGCTCTTCGGCCGTGGGTGCGTCGTGGCCGACCGCGCGGTTCCCCGCGCCCCTGCGTGGTTGCGGCCGAAGCGTGCCCGGCAGTGCCCACCTCCGCCGGGATCGCGGGTAGCTGCGAGGCCACGTCCGGGCAGGAGATGGCGCCGGCTCCGGCCGCGGCGACCCGGCTGAGCGGGCGCAGGGACCAGCGCACCCACAGGGCGCCCGCGATGCCGGCGGCGGAATCACGGGCGCGGCAACTGCCGAAGAACAGTCCTCAGTCGGCCTCCTCCTCACCGACCCCGCGCCCCGGACCCCCGGCCCCCTGAAGATCCGCGTCCAGCGCCGACAGGTCCAACTTGCGTCTAAGAGCGTATTTTTGAAGTATGGCCACGAACCAGACAGAGCGGCAGCTCCGAGCCGTCATCTACACACGCATCAGTCACGACCCCTCCGGCAAGGCCGAGGGCGTCACTCGGCAGCAGGAAGCCTGCCGTAAGCTCGCCGCCGAACTCGGCTGGCGGATCGTCGGTGTAAAGACCGACGACGACCGCACAGCCATCGGCAAGAGCGGTGACCGTGCCCGGCGCCCGGCCTATGCGGAACTACTCGACATGCTGTCCGCCCGTGAGGTCGACGCCGTGCTCGTCTGGCACACGGACCGCCTGTACCGGCAGGCACGTGACCTCGAACCGCTCATCGACATCGTGGAACGCACGCACGTCGTGATCCGACCGGTCAAGCAGGGTGAGCTGGACCTTGCCACGGCGTCCGGGCGGATGGTCGCCCGTATCCTCGCCAGCGTGAGCACGCACGAGGTGGAGCACGCCGTCGAGCGCATGAAGGCCAAGCATGAGGCGAACCGCCGGGCCGGGATCAACCACGGCGGCCCGCGCACCTTCGGATTCCGCGCCGTGAAGCCCAAGGCCGTCAAGGACCAAGCCCCCCAAGTCCCGAAGGTGGACCCGAGGGAAGCCGCACTGATCCGTGAGGCCGCCAACGCGGTGCTCGCCTACGCTGCTGATCCTGCGACCGGCCGCACGCTGACCGGCATCTGCCGCGACTGGAACGAACGCAAGATCCCCACCCCGCGTGGGAAGGCGTGGACCATCCAGTCCCTGCGTGGAGTCTTGCTCTCGCCCCGGATCGCCGGACGCATCGCGCACAAGGGTGAGGACGCTGGCCCGGCACAGTGGGACGCCATCGTCGACTACGACGTGTGGCTGGCCCTGCGCAACGTGCTCAAAGACCCCTCCCGGCGCCGGGGTTCTGGGGGTGACGACGACCGTCAGCCCAAGTACCTCGGCTCGGGCCTGTACCGGTGCGGCCGGGACGGCTGCGGCGCTGTGGTCCGCCCGGGCGGAGCGAGGGCCGGGCAGCGCCAGCAGTACCGCTGCACCTCCAGCGCGCATCTGATCCGCACTGCCGAGCCGGTCGACGACTTCGTGGAGCGCGTGATCGTCGCCCGGCTGTGCCGCGAGGACGCCCGAGCGGCCTTCTCCGCGCCCGTCGAGGCGCCCCAGGCTGGGGTGTCCGCCGAGGACCTGAACGCTCGTCATGCGACCCTGACGGCCCGGCTGGAGGCACTCGCGGAGACCTTCGCAGAGGACGATGAGGCGGACCCGATGGAGTACCGGACCGCCTCCCGCAAGATCAAGGAACGGATCGCTGCCGTCGAGCAGGAGATCACCGAGGCCGCTGCCGCCGCTGCCTCCGCAGCGGCGCCGGGTCCGCTCGACAGCATTGACCTACCGGAGTTGGTCCGACGGCACGAGGCCGATTCGGATGACGCCCTCGTGTGGTGGCGTCAGAGGTACCCGCTGGAGCGGCGCCGCAAGATCCTCACGCTGCTCGCCGAGGTGACCCTTATGCCTGGTCGGCGAGGTCGTCCGTTGGGTGTCGCCGCCGGTGGCCTTGACCCCGCCTCCGTCCGCATCGACTGGAAGGGAAACTGCTGACCCCCCGCCCGCGCGCTGGAGCCCCTGCCGACTGGTGGGGGCTTCGTGCTGTCTACCGCGTGAGCCGGGACAGGAAGCTGTCCACGAACTTCTCAACCTCGGCCCGGCTCTTCACTTCCTCGACGTTCAGGCGGTCGACGTACCTCACCCCTGCGTTCAGGAGCAGACGGCTTCGGCTGTGGTCCCGCCCGGCATGGCCTTTGTGGTGTGGCCCGTCGATCTCGATCACTCCGGCGTACCCGCGATACGTGATCAGTAGGTCGGGCTCGAAGGTCCAACCTCGTACCCGCATGCCGCCCAGAGGCACAATCCCGATCGTTTCGTCGTCCGGCAGGGACTCCTGCCGTTCCCGAAGCACCCGGTACACGTCCAGCTCCCACTCGTTGGTGAACCGGAGCTGGTCCTCGACTGGATGGCTGGGTTCGAGCTGCACCTTGCGCCCCTGGTTGCTCGGCTTGGGGCCGTCGGCTGTCTTGATCTGCCTGCGCCAGTCCGGGCCGAGGCGAGGGATCGACGGCCGGGCGACGAGGGTGTCGACCTGCTTCGCCGACCCCCACATCACCTCTCGCATCACCTCAGCGATGCCATCCAGCGCCTCTTCGTCATACGTCGGGTACAGGCCTGGCTCAACGACCAGCACGACCCTGTAGCCCTCCTGGTTGTACTCGGTATTCCAGAGCCGGACCTCAGCCGATGACACGTCGGCGATCATCCGTGCCGTGTCGGTCTTCCCGAGGTGATATGCGAGTACGGCGCTCGTGCCGAGCAGCCACTCACTCACCAAAGGGGCGTTCTGCGGGGCGTCGAGGGCCAAGGACATGTCGGGTGACGCCAGCTCATCACTCATGCAGAGAATTGTGGCAGCCACCACAGACAACGGAAGGGCGCCGGAAGACGAGGGAGCCCCGTCAACGTGGCCAGCCGGCAATGGGGTTGAGGCCCGAGCTGCTGCACGACGACGCCCGGCCGGGCAGCATCCCCGGCCGGGTGTCGTGCTGTTGGGGCTACGCCTCGGGGCGCCCTCGGTGACAGGTGCACCCGCACCGCCGTGCGAGCAGGAGGCCGCCACCGTGGGGCAGGGGCACGTCCTGGGTCTGCCTGCACTCGCCGTGCAGATCCTTGTACCCGGCCTGCTGGGCGACCGCGCACTCAGCAGACAGGGCCGAGGTGTCCACAGAAGGCGCGCTCACGGTGCCTCTCCTCGGCTCCGGGCGTTCGCCAGGGCCACGCCCGCCGACAGCCTGTCCGCCGCCGTAGCGGGCCGAAGGGGGCCGCGCGCGTCCCATTCCCGTCCGCCGCCGGGCGGCCGGAGCTGAACGTACGGCCCCTCATGCCCCATCACTCGGCCGACCTTGCGCGTTGCCTCGTCGTACACCAGGTCGCCGGGCTCCGGCTCGTACGTGTTCATGCGCACCCCCGCTGGATCACGTCGGCCAGCCGTAGCGCGACGTCAGCGCGTACCCGGCCGAGGGTGATCAGGTTCAGTGAGGGCGACGCCGTATCCGCCCCCAGGGACGGCAGGACGAGCCCCGCCGCCGTCAGTGCTTCCCGCAGAGTTTCGACCGCCGCTGTGACATCCGAGGTGCCCGGCTCTTGCTGCGCTGTGACCATGAACTCAGCGTTCTGGTGAGCCAGTTGAGAGGCCTAGCGCCTAGACCCAATTATTCTCGGGTAGGGACTGCCTATAGCCGTTTATGTCCACGGGGCCCCGGCGAATCTGTACCGTCCCCTCCCGGGCACGGTGATCATGAGGTCATCAGTACCCGGCGAAAGGAACTGATCATGGCGCGACGGCTGCGCTTCAACGGCACGGGCAGCGGCGTGAACGGCTGCCCGGCCGTGCACGAAGACCTCGACACCGGTGAAGTGATCATTCACGGACCCGCCCTCACCGACCCCGACGACATCGCCCGCCTGCGGCACCTGGGGGAGGGTGAGGTGCCCATCGTGGTCCCGCGCGAACTGCTCGTCGACTTCGGCCCCAAGGAGGTCAACCGCGTGCCGAACATCATCGGCCTGGACGAGTTCGACCGGCTGTTCACCGCTTTCAAGCACACGGCCTGGCGGCTGGAGACCCGCCGCCGGTATGCCTCCGACGAGGTCACCGACACCTACGCGCAGTTCCTCCGGGGCGAGCCCCTCGACTGGGCGGGCAGGGATGAGGAGTGGTGCGCCGAGCGCCGCGAACAGACCGCCCTCGGCAAGCGGTTCGAGCGCGTGCGCGTCGTCGACAACCCACCCACGCCGGGCCAGCTCTACCTGCTCGACAACGCCCGGCGGAACAGCTCCGTCGGTGAGGACATCCGGCAGCTCTGGCGGGCCGACGCCGAGCGCCTCCAGCTCCCCGAAGAGGACTTCTGGCTGTTCGACTCCCGGCTGGTGGCCCGGCTCAACTTCACCGACGCCGACGAGCTGACCGGCGTGGAGCTGATCACGGAGCCGGTGGAGGTCAACCGGTACGCCCAGGCGCGCGACGCCGCCACGCACTACGCCGTGCCGTACGACGAGTTCGCGGCGAACCTGTCCGCGAAGTAGGGCACGACCAGGGAGCGGGACCGGTGACCACCGACTACCAGCAGGCGCGCGAAGCGCTCGGGGTACGGCTGCGCGAGCTACGGCTGTCGGCCCCGGACGGTCGGCTCACCGGTTCCGCACTCGCCCGGCGGCTCGGCTGGCCGCAGCCCAAGGTCTCCAAGCTGGAGAACGGCCGTCAGACCGCCACGCCGGACGACCTCCGCGCGTGGGCCGACGGGACCGGCCACCCCGACACGTACGACGAACTACTCGCCCGGCTACGGGGGTTCGAGTCGCACATCCGCTCTTGGCGGCGGCAGCTCGCCTCGGGGCACAAGCCCGTCCAGGACACCCACCTGAGCGCACACACCGACGCCTCGGTGTTCCGGGGCTGGGAGTCCTCCATGGTCTTCGGCATCCTCCAGACCCCCGACTACGCCCGGTCGATCTTCACCCGGTACGCCGAACTCCAGCAGTCGCCCCGGGACACCGAGGACGCCGTCCGCTCCCGCATGAAGCGCCAGGAAGCCCTGTACGACCCCACCAAGCGCTTCCACCTGATCCTGTGGGAGGCCGCGCTGCGCGCCCTGGTGTGTCCGCCGTCGGTCCTGGCCGCGCAGCTCGACCGGCTGTCCGGCGCCGTCGGCCTGGACACGGTCGAGTTGGGGATCATCCCGTTCAGCTCCTCGCTCAAGATCCCGCCCGCCACGGCCTTCTGGATCTACGACGACAGCCGAGTGATCGTCGAGACCTGGCACAGCGAGCTGTGGGTCGAGGACGACGCCAGCGTGAACACGTACCTGCGCACCTGGAACACCCTGCGGGAGTCCGCCGTCTACGGCTCCGATGCTCACCAGGTCATCGCTGCCGCACGCAGCGACCTCAACGTCTGAGCACCCCTGACGCGTCAGGGCTGCGAGGCCAGAGAACATACCCAGGCCAAAACGGTCGTCAGGTATCTGGTCAATGTGCTGATCAGCACCTGACGGCCATCCTGATCAGACCCTGACGAAGATCGCCGTCAGCGGTCTGACGGCTCGGCCCGTGGCCGTCCTGCTCCCTTGCAGCGGGAGCGCCGGAGGCGGCTCCGCTGTTCCCGCTCGGCCCGGACCCGGGGACACGGGCGGGACATGTCCCTGTCGGCTGTGCCGCCTCGTGTCCCCGCCCTGTCCCTGTCCTTGTCGGCTGTCCCCCTGCCCCCGCTCTCTGTCCCGAGCCTTGTCTCAATATCCCTGCCGCATGTCCCAGCTGTCCTTGCGGGTACGTACCAGGGGGCAGGAATGTGATCACGACACTTTGAGGTTCTTTCGCTCCAGCTTGTTCAGGCGCCCAAGAGCCGCCTCGACCTCGTTGCGCCCCTCCTCCGATATGCGGCGCTGCTCGTCCCAGAGCCGTTCCCTCTCGGCTTCCCACTCGGCCCGCTGCGACGTGCCGGGCTGCATGTAGGGGCTCCCCGGCATCAGGTAGGCCGAGAACTGCGCCCAGTGCTCGCCGACCCGTTCGAGGTGCTTGATCAGTTCCTTGTCCGAACGGCGCCCGATGAGATCGTTGAGACGTTGATGGGCGCTCGTGGTCCCGTCCGTGTTTTGTAGCTGCGTCTGCGTCACGGGCTCGTCCAGGGTCATGGCGAACCACGTCCGAAAGTCCGCCAGCAGCGTGCGCAGGGCGTCGCTGTCGGGCCCGAGGGCGCGCACATGGCGTCCCCGCCACCATTTGTGGACCAAGGTCCCGACGGAGATGACGAAGGCGAGCCATCCAGGTGTGAACTTGATCCAGTCAGCAGCAGTCATGTCGAGGATTCTGCGGCGGGGAACCCGTCTGCGGAGCTGATTTAGTCGATTCGGTTATTCGGCCGGCAAGTGGTCAGCAGGACGTGATGGCAGGTGTGCCCGGCCCGGGCGGCCGAGCTGGAAGACATCGTCTCGCTGATGCTCGATCAGTCACGCACCCCGACCAAGGCCGCGTTCCTGTTCGGGCCGCCCCGGTCCGGCAAGTCGACCTTTCTGCGGACCATCAAGCAGATCGCAGGTGAGACCAACTGCTCGGCCGTCGACCTGCACCAGCTCGCCTACGACAAGTTCACCGCCGCCCATCTGCGGGGGAAGATGGTCAACCTGTCGGCCGACCCGTCCTCCAAGGATGTGGCCGACACCCTCCTGCCCGAGGGCCTGACCGAGGCCGACCGGGCCGCCGTGGAGACCTGGCCGCCCGAGCTGCGCTCCTGGCTGCACGATCGCGCCCTGACCCGGCAGATCCTGCCCTGGCGGGGCTCCATGCTCACTACCAGTTGCCGTGACCGAGGGCCTTCTTGAACTCCTCGGGGTCCTCCACCCGGAGACTGAGCCCAAGTGTCTGGAGCACCTGAAGGGCCAGATCACGGTGCGGCTGCCGGGGCTCCTGACCAGGGCGGAGTTCCTGCGAGGCCGAGACGCCGAGCTGCGCTCTGTACATGGTCTCGCTGAGCTGGTTGAACTGGTCAATGCTGATGGTGGGCCGGTTTTCCGTCGCGGCCGGGTTGTTCTGCGTCATGCCGACCACCTAACTCGGGAGCGAGTTGACGCCGCAAATCCTTGATTCATTGGTCGGTTACGCTCCGCTATGGGCCGCCGGACCTCTCGGCACCCGCTCCGACCTAGCCGTCTGTGGACCGATGGCGCCCTGCACGGTGCGCCATCGATTCCTAGCCCCGAGCATGATCGACGAGTTGGCCGGATTAGCGACCGTACATTGCCATCGCCCCAGTTCAGACGCCCTGTGATTCATCGGGCGGAAAACCCGTTTCGATCTTGAGTGCCGACAGGTCCGCGTTGAGCGCCGCCATCAGCTCCTCCATCTGCTGCAGCAGGCCCTTCGGCTGCCCAGCCCCCGCAGTCAGCGGCACGGTTTCTTCGGACATGACGGCCTCCTCGGCCCCAGGACCCCGGCGGAGGGGCCGACGCGGGTAACGGATCACGCACCGGCGACGACAAGCCGGTTCCGCCCGAGCCAACGATCACCAAAGGGCCCGGTCACTGGCACGGTCAGCCCTCGCGCACCCCGTTGCCGGATTTTCACCCGCCCGGGGACGAGGGGGAGCGCGGGACCGATGGGGCCAGGGCGAACTCCTGCGTGCAGGATGGAGTCATGGACCTCCGCATCTTCACCGAGCCCCAGCAGGGCGCGAGCTACGACACCCTCCTCACCGTCGCCAAGGCCACCGAGGACCTCGGGTTCGACGCCTTTTTCCGCTCCGATCACTACCTCAGGATGGGCGACGGCGACGGCCTCCCCGGGCCCACCGACGCCTGGATCACCCTCGCCGGCCTGGCCCGCGAGACCAAGCGGATCCGTCTCGGCACGCTGATGACCGCCGCCACCTTCCGGCTCCCCGGCGTCCTCGCGATCCAGGTCGCCCAGGTCGACCAGATGTCCGGCGGGCGTGTCGAACTGGGCCTGGGCGCCGGGTGGTTCGAGGAGGAGCACACGGCGTACGGCATCCCGTTCCCGAAGGAGAAGTTCCCCCGCCTGGAGGAACAGCTGGAGATCGTCACCGGCCTGTGGGCCACCGAGCCCGGCGAGACCTTCGACTTCCAGGGCAAGCACTACCAGCTCACGAAGTCGCCCGCGCTGCCCAAGCCCGCCCAGGACAAGATCCCCGTGCTGATCGGCGGCCACGGCACCACCCGCACCCCGCGCCTCGCCGCCCGGTACGCCGACGAGTTCAACATGCCGTTCGCCTCGGCCGAGGACAGCGAGGCGCAGTTCGGCCGGGTCCGGGCCGCCGCCCAGGAGGCGGGCCGCGCGGCCGACGCGATCACCTTCTCCAACGCGCTCGTCGTCTGCGTCGGCAAGGACGACCGGGAGGTCGCCCGTCGCGCCGCGGCCATCGGCCGTGAGGTCGGGGAGCTCAAGACCAACGGCCTGGCCGGCACCCCCGCCGAGGTCGTCGACAGGATCGGCCGCTACGCCGCCGTGGGCTCCCGCCGGATCTACCTCCAGGTCCTCGACCTCGACGACCTCGACCACCTGGAGCTGATCTCCGCGCAGGTCCAGGCGCAGCTGTCGTAGCCGGCGCCGTTAATCGAAGGCGCAGGTGGGACGGACTGTGGGAAGCTGAGGCCGTCGTCCTGCCGAGCCCCCGGGATCACCGTCCTCGGGGGCTCTCGCGCGTACGGCACCCAGTCCCTTCCACCGGCCGGAGAGGCCACTCGCATGTTTCTGACGATCAGTACCACCGGCACTCCCGAGCGCCCCGCCACCGACCTCGGCTACCTGCTGCACAAGCATCCCGAGAAGGCGCAGGCGTTCTCCACCTCCTACGGCAGGGCGCACGTCCTGTATCCCGAGGCGGACGATCAGCGCTGCACGGCGGCGCTGTTGCTGGAGGTCGACGCGGTGGCGCTGGTCAGGCGCGGCAAGGGCAAGGGACGCGGCGGCGCCCCGGACTCGGCCCTCGCGCAGTACGTCAACGACCGCCCCTACGCGGCCTCCTCGCTGCTCGCGGTGGCGCTGAGCGCGGTCTTCTCCAGCGCCATGCGCGCGGTGTGCGCCGCCAAGCCCGAACTGCCCTCGCAGCCCCGGCCGTTGCGCATCGAGGTACCGGCGCTTCCGGCCCGCGGCGGTCCCGAGCTCGTACGGCGTCTCTTCGAGCCGCTCGGCTGGACCGTGACCGTCGAACCGGTGGCCCTGGACAGCGAGTTCCCCGAGTGGGGCGACTCGCGCTACGTCCGCCTCGAACTGGAGTCCACGCAGCTCACCGTCGCCGAGGCCCTGCGTCACCTGTACGTCCTGCTCCCCGTCCTCGACGACGCCAAGCACTACTGGGTGGCCTCCGACGAGGTCGACAAGCTGCTCAGGGCCGGTGAGGGCTGGCTGCCCGGGCACCCGGAGCAGAAGCTGATCACCAGCCGCTACCTGTCCCGTCGCTGGTCGCTGACGCGCGAGGCGATGGAACGCCTGGAACTGGTGCGGCTCGCCGAGGCCGACGACAGCGAGGTCGAGGACATCGACAACGCCGTCGAGGCGGAGACGGAGACCGAGGAGAAGCCGACCCCGCTCGCCGTGCAACGCCGCGAGGCCATCCTGGAGGCGCTGCGCGCCGCCGGTGCCGCCCGCGTCCTCGACCTCGGCTGCGGACAGGGCCAGTTGGTGCAGGCACTGCTCAAGGACCCGAAGTTCACCGAGATCGTCGGCGTCGACGTGTCGGTGCGGGCGCTGACCATCGCCTCCCGGCGGCTGAAGCTGGACCGCATGGGCGAGCGGATGGCCTCCCGCGTCCAGCTCTTCCAGGGCTCGCTGGCGTACACCGACAAGCGGCTCAAGGGGTACGACGCCGCCGTGCTCAGCGAGGTGATCGAGCACCTCGACCTGCCGCGGCTGCCCGCCCTGGAGTACGCGGTGTTCGGCGCGGCCCGCCCGCGGACCGTCCTCGTGACGACCCCGAACGTCGAGTACAACGTCCGCTGGGAGTCGCTCCCGGCCGGGCACGTCCGGCACGGCGACCACCGCTTCGAGTGGACCCGGCAGGAGTTCCGGGCCTGGGCGTCGGCGGTGGCCGAACGGCACGGCTACGACGTGGAGTTCGTGCCCGTGGGGCCGGACGACCCGGAAGTGGGACCGCCCACGCAGATGGCCGTTTTCACCTTGGGCACAGCCGTGATCAGGACCGAGAAGGAGGCGAAGGCCGCATGAGCGAGACACAGACCAGGGGACGGGTGCTCCCCGTCACCGACCTCTCCCTCGTCGTCCTCGTCGGCGCCTCCGGCTCCGGCAAGTCCACCTTCGCGCGCCGGCACTTCAAGCCGACCGAGGTGATCTCCTCCGACTTCTGCCGTGGTCTGGTCTCCGACGACGAGAACGACCAGGGCGCCACGAAGGACGCCTTCGACGTCCTGCACTACATCGCGGGCAAGCGCCTGGCCGCCGGCCGCCGCACGGTCGTCGACGCGACCAGCGTGCAGTCGGACTCCCGACGGCAGTTGATCGACCTGGCCAAGCAGTACGACGTCCTGCCGATCGCCATCGTGCTCGACGTCCCCGAGGAGGTGTGTGCCGAGCGCAACGCGGGCCGCACCGACCGGGTCGACATGCCGGTCCGGGTCATCAAGCGCCACATCCGCGAACTTCGGCGCTCGGTAAGGCAGTTGGAGCGCGAGGGCTTCCGCAAGGTGCACGTCCTGCGCGGGGTGGCCGACATCGAGCAGGCCACCGTCGTCACCGAGAAGCGCTTCAACGACCTGACCCACCTCACCGGCCCCTTCGACATCGTCGGCGACATCCACGGCTGCGCCGCCGAACTGGAGTCGCTGCTCGGCAAGTTGGGCTACACCGACGGCGTCCACCCCGAGGGCCGTACCGCGGTCTTCGTCGGTGACCTCGTCGACCGCGGACCGGACAGCCCTGGTGTGCTGCGGCGCGTGATGTCGATGGTCAGGTCGGGCAACGCGCTGTGTGTGCCGGGCAACCACGAGAACAAGTACGGCCGTTACCTGAAGGGTCGCAAGGTCCAGCACACCCATGGCCTCGCGGAGACCATCGAGCAGATGGAGAGCGTCTCCGACGAGTTCCGGGCCGAGGTGCGGGAGTTCATCGACGGCCTCGTCAGCCACTACGTCCTCGACGGCGGCCGGCTGGTGGTCTGTCACGCCGGTCTGCCGGAGAAGTACCACGGCCGCACCTCCGGCCGGGTCCGCTCGCACGCGCTGTACGGCGACACCACCGGTGAGACCGACGAGTTCGGGCTGCCGGTGCGCTACCCGTGGGCGGAGGACTACCGCGGCCGGGCGGCCGTGGTCTACGGCCACACCCCGGTCCCGGAGGCGACCTGGCTCAACAACACCATCTGCCTGGACACCGGCGCGGTCTTCGGCGGCAAGCTCACGGCACTGCGCTGGCCGGAGCGGGAGCTGGTCGACGTACCGGCGGAGCGGGTCTGGTACGAGCCGACGAAGCCGCTGAGGTCCGAGGCCCCGGGCGGGCACGACGGCCGGCCGCTCGACCTCGCCGACGTGCACGGCCGCAGGGCCGTCGAGACCCGGCACCAGGGCCGGGTCGCCGTCCGGGAGGAGAACGCGGCAGCGGCCCTGGAGGTCATGAGCCGCTTCGCGGTGGACCCGCGGCTGCTGCCTTACCTGCCGCCGACCATGGCGCCCACGGCGACCTCGCGGGTCGAGGGCTATCTGGAGCACCCGGCGGAGGCGTTCGCGCAGTACGCCGGGGACGGGGTCGAGCGGGTCGTGTGCGAGGAGAAGCACATGGGCTCGCGGGCCGTGGCCCTGGTGTGCCGGGATGCGGAGACGGCCCGCAGGCGCTTCGGCGTGGAGGGTCCGACGGGTTCCCTCTACACCCGTACCGGCCGCCCGTTCTTCGACGACGAGTCGGTCACGGAATCGATCCTGGACCGGCTGCGGGCGGCGGTCGCCGAGGCGGGACTGTGGGACGAACTCGACACGGACTGGCTGCTGTTGGACGCCGAGCTGATGCCGTGGTCGCTGAAGGCCTCGGGCCTGCTGCGCTCGCAGTACGCGGCGGTCGGTGCCGCGTCCGGGGCGGTGTTCCCGGGCGCGCTGGCCGCGCTGGAGGGTGCCGCGGCGCGCGGTGTCGAGGTCGCCGACCTGCTGGCCCGCCAGCGGGAACGCGCCGTGCACGCCGCCGCGTTCACCGACGCGTACCGCCGCTACTGCTGGACCACCGAGGGCCTGGACGGCGTCCGCCTGGCACCGTTCCAGATCCTCGCCGTCCAGGGCCGCAGCCTCGCCGGGCTCCCGCACGACGAGCAGCTGGCCCTGCTGGACCGCATGGTGGAGCACGACAGCACGGGCCTGCTCCAGACCACGCGACGCCTCTACGTCGACACCGGTGACCCGGAGTCGGTGCGGGCGGGCGTGGACTGGTGGCTGGAGATGACCGGCCGCGGCGGCGAGGGCATGGTCGTCAAGCCGCTCGGGGCGGTGGTCCGCAGCACGGAGGGTCGCCTGGTGCAGCCCGGCATCAAGTGCCGCGGCCGGGAGTACCTGCGGATCATCTACGGCCCCGAGTACACCCGTCCGGAGAACCTCGACCGGCTGCGCAAGAGGTTCCTGAACCACAAGCGCTCCCTCGCGATCCGCGAGTACGCGCTGGGCCTTGAGGCCCTGGACCGGCTGGCGGAGGGCGAGCCGCTGTGGCGGGTCCACGAGGCGGTGTTCGGGGTGCTGGCGCTGGAGTCGGAGCCGGTCGACCCGCGACTGTGAGCCGCGGGTCCGGGCGTGGTGGGGGGTGACCTGTCGTCACCCCCCACCCCTCACCCCACCAACCGCAACCGCTCCCCGCACACGCCCACCTCCACGGTCTGCCCCCAGGTCAGCTCCAGGGAGTCGCCCTCCATCCCGTCCCCGAAGGCGATCAGGCGCTCGGACTCGACGGTGAGGCGCAGGCGGGCCGGGGCGGGGAGCTCGCCGGCGGTCAGCGAGGTGCCGGTGGCCGGGGAGGGCCAGGCCTCGCGGACGAACCAGACCAGGCGGGTCTCCGTCGGGGCGGGCAGCCGTAGGGCGGCGCCCCGCTCCTGCCACACGGACCGGAGCCAGCCCGTGGCCCCGGTCCCCGTCCCCACCAGCACCCCGGACGAAGCCTGGGCCTCGACGACACCCCCGTCGCCCTCCAGGCCCAGGCGGTATCGGGCGGTCTGGTGACCGGCGGCACCCAGGTAGATCTCGTTCAGCGCGACGAGCCGCTGGGTGTCGTCCGCGACGGCCTCGACCATCGTCAGCTCCTGGACACTCGCACCGGCCACCGCCAGCAGCTCCGCCGTGTCCCGCGGGCGGTGCCGTACCAGGACGCCGGGGTTGCGGCCGGGCTCGGTGTCGATGCCCAGCACCGGCTGGCCGGACAGGTACTTGGCCACGTTCGCCACCAGTCCGTCCTGGCCGACCACGAGCACGACGTCCTCGGGAGCGAACAGGAAACGGTCCAGGTCCGCCCGCTCCACCCGGGCCTGACGCCAGGTCAGCGGAATCGCGGCGGTCACCTCGGCGAGTGCGCGCCGGGTGCGCTCATGGCGTTCGGCGACCTCCGCGATGTCCCGGCCCCGGGAGGCGAGGAAGAAGGCGGCCTGGCCGTGGGTGCCGTGGTGGGCCACCAACTCCGCGTACTCCGTGGTGCGATGGACCAGGACGGCCCGTGGCGCGAGACTCACTCCGGCTCCCGTGCGCCCAGCTTGGCCAGGAGGCCCGTCAGCACGTCCGGGGAGATCGTCAGGCTGTCGATGTGCGGCAGGTTCTCCGCGAGCCGGGTCCCGGCCAGGGCGTGCAGGGTGGCGACCTCGACATCCGCGTGCACCTGCAACCAGGCGGCCTGCGCCTGTGCCTTCGCGTCGCCGACCGCGCGCGCTCCTTCGGCCTCCGCGCGCGCCAGCCGTACCGAACGCGTCGCCTCCGCCTCGGCCCGTACCGCGTCCGCCGCCGCGTGCTCCTCCGCCTCCCGGCGCGCGTTCGTGCCGCGCTGCTCGACCAACTGCTCCTCGCGGCGGGCGAGTTCGATCTGGCTGGCCAGTTCGTTCTCGGCGATGGCCCGCTCGCGCTCCACGGCCACGGCCCGGCGTTCGTAGGTCGCGCGGTCGGCCTCCTGCTGGATCTGTTCGCGGGCCGGGGTGCGCAGGGCCCGCTCCACCTCCGGCTCGGGTCTCAGTGCCATCACGCGGACGGCGACCACCTCGATGCCGGTGGCGGGCAGCCGTGGCTCGGCGTCCAGGCCCGCCGCGACCCGCTCGCGCACCGCCGCCACACCGTCGACCAGGGCGGAGGACAGGGGGGTCCGGGCCAGTACGTCGAGCGCGTGCTGCTGGGCCGTCTCCGTGAGCAGCGTGCCCAGTTGCTCCAGCGGCGCCCCCCGCCAGACCCCGGTGTCCGGGTCGATCGAGAAGTCCATACGAGCGGCGGCCAGTGCCGGGTCGCCGATCCGGTAGGTCACGGTCGCCTGCACCGCCACGTCCTGGAAGTCGGACGTACGGGCGTGGAAGGTCATGGCCAACTCGCGGTCGTCCACCGGCACTTCGGAGAGCGCGGCCGTCAGGGCGCGGAACCAGAAGCTGAGCCCCGGACCGTCGTGCAGCAGCGTGCCGCCGCGGTGGTGGCGGATGTGCGCGGTGGGCGCGCCGCGCAGATGGCGCCAGCCGAGGCGCCGGGTGATGTCGGCCATCGAAACCCCTCTTTTCGTCTAGTGGACGATAACTCGCGTGAAGGGTTGTCGTCAACGGGACGAGAAGAGAAATCCGGGCGGACCCAGGGGTCAACAGGCTCCTCGGTGGTCAGGATGGAGGCATGGGATTCCATGTCGACTCCGAAGCCGGGCGGCTCAGCCGCGTCATCCTGCACCGGCCGGATCTCGAGCTCAAAAGGCTCACCCCCAGCAACAAGGACGCACTGCTCTTCGACGACGTGCTCTGGGTGCGCCGGGCGCGCGCCGAGCACGACGGGTTCGCCGACGTGCTGCGCGACCGCGGGGTCGCCGTGCACCTCTTCGGCGACCTGCTCACCGAGGCCCTGGAGGTCCCGGCGGCCCGGTCGCTCGTGCTCGACCGCGTCTTCGACGAGAAGGAGTACGGCCCGCTGGCCACCGACCACCTCAGGGCCTCCTTCGAGGCGCTGCCCGCCGCGGAACTCGCGGAGGCCCTCGTGGGCGGGATGACCAAGCGGGAGTTCCTGGACGCGCACCCGGAGCCGACCTCCGTGCGCTTCCACGTCATGGACCTCGACGACTTCCTCCTCGCCCCGCTGCCCAACCACCTGTTCACCCGGGACACCTCCGCCTGGATATACGACGGGGTCTCCGTCAACGCCATGAAGTGGCCGGCCCGGCAGCGCGAGACGGTCCACTTCGAGGCGATCTACCGCCATCACCCGCTCTTCCGCGACGAGACGTTCCACCTCTGGTCGCAGGGGCAGGCCGACTACCCGTCCACCATCGAGGGCGGCGACGTCCTCGTCATCGGCAACGGCGCCGTCCTGATCGGTATGAGCGAGCGGACCACGCCCCAGGCCGTCGAGATGCTCGCGCACAAGCTGTTCGCCGAGGGCTCCGCGCAGTCGATCGTGGCCCTCGACATGCCGAAACGGCGGGCCTTCATGCATCTGGACACCGTGATGACGATGGTCGACGGCGACACCTTCACCCAGTACGCCGGGCTCGGCATGCTCCGCTCGTACACCATCGAACCGGGCGTCGGCGACAAGGAGCTCAAGGTCACCGACCACCCGCCGGAGCACATGCACCGCGCGATCGCCGCCGCGCTCGGGCTCAGCGAGATCCGGGTCCTGACCGCCACCCAGGACGTGCACGCGGCCGAGCGCGAGCAGTGGGACGACGGCTGCAACGTCCTCGCCGTCGAGCCCGGTGTCGTCGTCGCCTACGAGCGCAACGCCACCACCAACACCCATCTGCGCAAGCAGGGCATCGAGGTCATCGAGATCCCGGGCAGCGAGCTGGGCCGGGGGAGGGGCGGACCGCGCTGCATGAGCTGTCCGGTGGAGAGGGCGGCCGTATAGAAAGGGCGGCTGTATAGAAATGCTGAACATCGTATAGACTTCCAGGGTCCTGTTCTCGTCCGTCCCTCTGGAGCGCCCCCATGGCGACCGTTCCCACCGCCCTCGCCGGGCGCCACTTCCTCAAGGAGCTCGACTTCACGGCCGAGGAGTTCCTCGGCCTGGTCGAGCTGGCGGCCGAGCTGAAGGCCGCCAAGAAGGCGGGGGCCGAGACGCGGTACCTGAGCGGGAAGAACATCGCGCTGATCTTCGAGAAGACCTCGACCCGCACCCGCTGCGCGTTCGAGGTCGCGGCGGCGGACCAGGGTGCCTCGACGACGTACCTGGACCCCTCCGGCTCGCAGATCGGCCACAAGGAGTCCGTACGGGACACCGCGCGCGTGCTCGGTCGTATGTACGACGGGATCGAGTACCGCGGGGACAGCCAGCAGAAGGTGGAGGAGCTGGCCGGGTACGCCGGGGTGCCGGTGTACAACGGGCTCACCGACGACTGGCACCCCACCCAGATGCTGGCCGACGTGCTGACGATGACCGAGCACACCGCGAAGCCGGTCCGGGAGATCGCGTTCGCCTACCTCGGGGACGCGCGGTTCAACATGGGCAACTCGTACCTGGTCACCGGCGCGCTGCTCGGGATGGACGTGCGGATCGTCGCGCCGAAGACCTACTGGCCCGCTCCGGACGTCGTCGAGCGGGCGCGGGCGCTCGCCGTGGACAGCGGGGCGCGGATCACCCTCACGGAGTCGCTGGAGGAGGGCGTGCGCGGGGCGGACTTCGTCGCCACCGACGTCTGGGTCTCCATGGGGGAGCCGAAGGACGTGTGGGACGAGCGGATCGCCGCGCTGTCGCCGTACGCGGTGACCATGGACGTGCTGCGGGCCACGGAGAACGCGGACGTCAGGTTCCTGCACTGCCTGCCCGCCTTCCACGACCTCGGTACGAAGGTGGGGCAGGAGATCTTCGAGACCCACGGGCTGGAGTCCCTGGAGGTCACGGACGAGGTGTTCGAGTCGGCGCACTCGGTCGTGTTCGACGAGGCGGAGAACCGTCTGCACACGATCAAGGCCGTGCTGGTCGCGACGCTGGCCTGAGCGTCACGCCGGGTGCCACTGCGGCGGCACCACCGGCAGCCGGAACCACACCGCCTTGCCGGTCTCGGTCGGGCGGTGCCCGCACGACGAGCTGAGCGCCCTGATCAGGAGCAGTCCCCGGCCGTGTTCCTGCCAGGGGTCCGGGTCCCTGGTGTCCGGGTGGGTCAGGTGGCCCGGGGGTGCCGGGTCGGGGTCGTGCACCTCCACCTGGCAGCCGGTCGGCAGCAGCTCCACGACCAGCTCTATCGGGGTGTCGCCGGCCGTGTGCTCCACGGCGTTCGCCACCAGCTCGGCCGTCAGCAGCTCCGCGGTGTCGCAGTCCGCCCCGTGCTTCAGCTCCGCCAGCGCGGTGCGGACCAGAGCGCGCGCCACGGGCACGGCCGCGGCGGAATGCGGCAGCGCGATGCGCCAGGAGGCGGAGGCTGGGGGGCGATCTTGCAAGGCGGTTCCGTTCATGAGCAGGCTGTCCTGCTTTCAACCGTATGAATGGTACGGCGCCGTCGGCGGTGTCGTCCGGCGGGCGCCGCACGGGACCTTCGGCCCCGTTGGCAGGCGGCTTACCCGTAGCAACGGCTTGCCTCGCACGGCTGATCCCGCCGTTGCCGGTCTGTCGACGAGCCGTGACGGATGTGACGCGGCCAGGTCACATCGGGATGCTCCTATCGCGCACTCGTGACGACAGTCAAAGATGAGTGATAGCTTCGAAGGGAAGAGCGCACCTCGAACCTCGCACCCAGCCCGAGCACGAGGAGGCCGCACGGACATGAGCCCCTTCACCGGCTCCGCCGCCCGCACCCCCCACTGGCAGCACCTGCGCGTCGACCTCGCCGACGGGGTCGCCACGGTCACCCTCGCCCGTCCCGACAAACTCAACGCGCTCACCTTCGGCGCCTACGCCGACCTGCGCGACCTGCTCGCCGAGCTGTCCCGCGAGCGTTCCGTCCGGGCCCTGGTCCTGGCCGGGGAGGGCCGCGGCTTCTGCTCCGGCGGTGACGTCGACGAGATCATCGGCGCCACCCTCGCCCTGGACACCGCCCAGCTCCTCGACTTCAACCGGATGACGGGCCAGGTCGTGAGGGCCGTACGGGAGTGCCCCTTCCCGGTGATCGCGGCCGTGCACGGGGTGGCGGCGGGTGCGGGGGCCGTCCTCGCCCTGGCGGCCGACTTCCGGGTGGCGGACCCCTCGGCCCGCTTCGCCTTCCTGTTCACCCGGGTCGGCCTGTCCGGCGGCGACATGGGCGCGGCCTACCTGCTGCCCCGCGTGGTCGGCCTCGGCCACGCCACCCGTCTCCTCATGCTCGGCGAGCCGGTCCGCGCCCCCGAGGCCGAGCGCATCGGCCTGATCAGCGAACTGACGGCGGAGGGCGGCGCGGACGAGGCCGCGCAGACCCTGGCCCGTCGCCTGGCCGAGGGTCCGGCACTCGCGTACGCCCAGACGAAGGCACTGCTGACGGCGGAGCTGGACATGCCGCTCGCGGCCTCGGTGGAACTGGACGCCGCGACCCAGGCCCTGCTGATGAACGGCGAGGACTACCGGGAGTTCCACGCGGCATTCACGGAGAAGCGCCCGCCGAAATGGAAGGGGCGGTGATCATGCCCACTCCCGTCCGGCGCATCGCGATCATCGGCGGCGGCCCCGGTGGCCTGTACGCGGCGGCCCTGCTGAAACGGCTCGACCCCGGGCGGGACATCACCGTGTGGGAACGCAACGCCCCCGACGACACCTTCGGCTTCGGCGTGGTGCTGTCCGACGAGACCCTGGGAGGCATCGAGCACGCGGACCCCGAGGTCTACGCGGCACTGTGCGAGGACTTCGTCCGCTGGGACGACATCGACATCGTGCACCGGGGCCTGCGGCACACCTCCGGAGGTCACGGCTTCGCCGCACTGGGCCGCAGGCGACTCCTCGCCATACTGCACACCCGCTGCCGCGCTCTCGGCGTCGACCTGCGCTTCGGCACCGAGGCCCCGGCCGACCTGGCCCGGACCCACGACCTGGTCGTCGCAGCCGACGGAGTCAACAGCACCACTCGCCAACGCCTCGGCCATGTGTTCCGCCCCCATGTGACCCCGCACCACTGCCGCTACATCTGGCTCGCCGCCGACTTCCCCTTCGACGCCTTCCGGTTCGAGATCGCCGAGACCGAGCACGGCGTGATGCAGCTCCACGGCTACCCCTACGCCCCCGACTCCTCCACCGTGATCATCGAGATGCGCGAGGAGGTCTGGAAGGCCGCCGGCTTCGACGAGGTCCCCGCGCAGGAGTCGACGGAGAGCTGCGCCAAGATCTTCGCCGAAGCCCTCCGCGGTCGCCCCCTGCGCTCCAACAACTCCACCTGGACCACCTTCCGCACGGTGGTCAACGCACACTGGTCGCACGGCAACACCGTGCTGCTCGGCGACGCGGCCCACACCGCCCACTTCTCCATCGGCTCCGGCACCAAGCTCGCCGTGGAGGACGCCCTCGCCCTGGCCGCCTGCCTTGAGGAACAGCCGTCGCTGGAGGGGGCGTTGGCGGCCTACGAGGCGGAGCGCAAACCCGTCGTCGCCTCCACGCAACGCGCCGCCCGCGCCAGCCTGGAGTGGTTCGAGAACCTCGGCCTGTACCTCGACCAGCCGCCCCGCCAGTTCGCCTTCAACCTGCTAACCCGCAGCCGCCGCGTCACCCACGACAACCTGCGCCTGCGCGACCCGCGTTTCACCGGCGCCGTGGAGCGCGAGTTCGGCTGCCCGCCCGGCACGCCCCCGATGTTCACGCCGTTCCGGCTGCGCGGTCTGACCCTGCGCAACCGGGTCGTGGTCTCGCCGATGGACATGTACTCCGCCACCGACGGCGTCCCCGGCGACTTCCACCTGGTCCACCTGGGCGCCCGGGCCCTCGGCGGCGCCGGGCTGGTGATGACCGAGATGGTGTGCGTCTCGCCCGAGGGGCGCATCACACCCGGCTGCACCGGTCTCTACAGCGGCAGACAGGCCGAGGCCTGGAAGCGGATCACGGACTTCGTGCACGCGCGGTCACCGGGCACCGCGATCGGCCTGCAGCTCGGCCACAGCGGCCGCAAGGGCTCGACCAAGCTGATGTGGGAGGGCATCGACGAACCCCTGCCGGAGGGCAACTGGCCCGTCGTGGCGCCTTCCCCGATCCCCCACAAGCCCTTCAACCAGACCCCGCGCGAGCTCGGCCGCGCCCAACTGACCGATATCCGCGAGCAGTTCACGGCGGCCGCCTGGCGTGCCGCCCGGGCCGGCTTCGACCTTCTCGAACTGCACTGCGCCCACGGCTACCTGCTCTCCGGCTTCCTCTCCCCGCTGACCAACCGGCGCACCGACGCCTACGGCGGCTCGTTCGCCAAGCGCCTGCGCTTCCCGCTCGAAGTCTTCGACGCGGTCCGGGGAGTGTGGCCGCAGGAACGGCCCATGACCGTCCGCATCTCCGCCACCGACTGGGCCGAGGGCGGCAACACGGCCGAGGACGCCGTGGAGATCGCCCGCGCCTTCGCCGCGCACGGCGCCGACGCCATAGACGTGTCCACCGGACAGGTCGTGGCCGAGGAGCACCCGGAGTACGGCCGCTCGTACCAGACGCCGTACGCCGACCGGATCCGCCACGAGACCGGCCTCCCGGTGATCGCGGTCGGCGCCATCTCCTCCTGGGACGACGTCAACTCACTGATCCTGGCCGGCCGGGCGGACCTGTGCGCGCTGGCCCGCCCGCACCTGTACGACCCGCACTGGACCCTGCACGCGGCAGCCGAGCAGGGGTACGACGGTCCCGGCGTGGTCTGGCCCGATCCGTACCGCGCGGGCAGCCGACGGCCGCAGACCGGACGCACGGACGCCCCCAAGCCCCGGCTCACGCTGGGGACTTGAGGGCACCGCCCGTCAGGCAAGGCCGACCATGCCGGCGGTCAGCGTCGCCCCAGACGGGACGGACCCGAGCCGCTCACACCAGCCCCCGCTCCGCCAGCACCGCGTACACGGCGTCGGCCGACTCCTGGGGCGTCTGGTCCTGCGTCCTGAGCACCAGCGAGGGGGCCGCGGGCGGCTCGTACGGGTCGTCCACCCCGGTCAGTCCGGTCAGCCGGCCCGCCGCCTGCCGGGCGTAGAGCCCCTTCACGTCCCGTTCGCCGCACACTTCGACCGGCGTCGCCACATGCACCTCGACATACGGCGTCCGGCTCGCGTCGTGCCGCTCGCGCACCGCCTCACGGCTGTCGGCGTAGGGCGCGATCACCGGCACGAGGGACAGGACGCCGTTGCGCGCGAGGACCTCGGAGACCAGGCCGATCCGCTGGACGTTGGTGTTGCGGTCCTCGCGGGAGAAGCCGAGGCCGGCGGAGAGGAAGCGGCGTATCTCGTCGCCGTCCAGGACCTCCACCCGACGTCCCTCGGTCCGCAGCCGGTCGGCGAGCAGGCGGGCGATGGTCGTCTTGCCCGCGCTCGGCAGTCCCGTGAGCCAGACGGTGGCTCCCCGAGCCCTTGCCGTGGTGGTCATGCGCAACGGTCCTCTTCTTTCTCACGACGACCCGGGGGACGCTAGGTAAGAAACTTGAGAAGAGGGGCAGAGGAGCCTGAGGGTTGTCTTAGGGGACCGTGATGTGTCCGGGATCACAAGCCGGCGAACGTGGCCCCCGCGTCCCGCAGCCGCTCGTGCAGGCCTCGGAACACCGCCGCCGCCCGCTGGCCCGGCCAGTCCTCCGGGAGCAGGGGGGCGGGCAGGCCGGGATCGGTGTAGGGGAGATGCCGCCAGGAGTCGAGCGCGAGGAGGTAGTCGCGGTAGGCCTCATCCGGCGGTGTGTCGGCCCGCTCCTCCCAGTCGCGCAGCACGCGCGCGTGGCGGTCGAGGAAGGCCTCGTGCTCCTTGGCGATCGCGGCCAGGTCCCACCAGCGGCCCACCGCCTCGACGGTCGCCGCGAAACCGAGGTGCTCGCCGCGGAAGAAGTCCACGTACGGGTCGAGCCGCAGCCGCTGGAGGGTGTGCCGGGCCTCCTCGTACAGCCGTGCGGGGGCGATCCACACCCCGGGGGCCGCCGTGCCGAAGCCGAGGCCGGCCAGCCGTGAGCGCAGCACATGCCGCTTCTGCCGTTCCGACTCGGGCACCGAGAACACGGCGAGCACCCAGCCCTCGTCCTCGGGCGGAGTCACCGGGTAGATGCGCCGGTCGCCGTCGTCGAGCAACTGGCGGGCGTCCGGTGACAGTTCGTACCCGGCGGCGCCGCGGGCCGTGCGGGCCGGCAGCAGCAGGCCGCGCCGTTTGAGGCGGGACACCGAGGACCGTACGGAGGGGGCGTCCACGCCGACCGCGGCCAGCAGCCGGATCAGCTCGGCGACGGGCACGGGGCCCGGCATGAAGCGGCCGTAGGCTCCGTAGAGCGTGACGATGAGAGACCGTGGTGCATGCTGGTCGGACACGTTGATCATCTTAGGTCGTGTGGATCACTGCTGGTCACCATGGGTGCGCAATCGGAACCGCTGGAGTTTGCCGGTCGCCGTGCGCGGCAGCGCGTCCAGGAAGACGATCTCGCGCGGGCATTTGTAGGGCGCCAGTTCGGCCTTGACGAAGGCGCGCAGGGCTTCCGCGTCGCGCCCGGCGCCCTCCTTGAGGACGGTGAAGGCGACGACGACCTGGCCGCGAGCCTCGTCGGCCCTTCCCACGACCGCCGCCTCGACCACGTCCGGATGCCGCAGCAGGGCATCCTCGACCTCCGGTCCGGCGATGTTGTACCCGGCGGAGATGATCATGTCGTCCGCGCGGGCCACATAGCGGAAGTACCCGTCGTTCTCGCGGATGTATGTGTCGCCGGTGATGTTCCACCCGTCGCGCACGTAGTCGCGCTGACGGGGGTCGGCGAGATAGCGGCAGCCGACGGGGCCGCGCACGGCGAGCAGCCCGGGCTCGCCGTCGGGCTGCTCGTGACCCGTCTCGTCGACCACGCGCGCGTGCCAGCCGGGCACCGGCACCCCGGTCGTCCCGGGCCGGATGTGCTCGTCGGCCGCGGAGACGAAGATGTGCAGCAGTTCGGTGGCGCCGATGCCGTTGACGATCCGCAGCCCGGTCCGCTCCCGCCAGGCCCGCCAGGTGGCCGCGGGCAGGTTCTCCCCGGCGGAGACGCAGCGGCGCAGGGACGAGAGGTCGTACGCGTCGAGCTCGTCGAGCATCGCGCGGTAGGCGGTGGGGGCGGTGAACAGGACGGAGACGCGATGCTCGGCGATCGCCGGCAGCAACTGCTTCGGATGGGCCTGTTCGAGGAGAAGGGAGCTGGCGCCCGCGCGCATCGGGAAGATCACCAGTCCGCCGAGCCCGAAGGTGAATCCAAGCGGGGGGCTGCCGGCGAAGACATCGTCCCCATGTGGTTTGAGCACATGCTTGGAGAAGGTGTCGGCTATCGCGAGCACATCCCGGTGAAAGTGCATACAGCCCTTGGGGCGCCCGGTGGTCCCGGAGGTGAAGGCGATCAGCGCCACGTCGTCGGCCGCGGTCTCCACGGCGGGGTACGGCGTCCCGGGCGCCTCGCGGTTCAGGAGGTCGTCGGGGGCGTCGCCGCCGTACGTCGTGATCCTCAGGCCCGGTATCTCGGCCTTGGCGAGGTCGTCCACGGCGCGTATGTCGCACAGGGCGTGTTCGATGCGCGCGATCTCGCACATGGTGGCCAGCTCGTGCGGGCGCTGCTGGGCCAGCACGGTCACGGCGACCGCGCCCGCCTTCAGCACCGCCAGCCAGCAGGCCGCGAGCCAGGGGGTGGTCGGGCCGCGCAGCAGGACACGGTTGCCGGGAACGACCCCGAGGTCGCCGCTGAGGAGATGCGCGAGCCGGTCCACCCGGGCGCGGAGTGTGGCGTACGTCCATGTGTCCCCGGCCGGGGTGTGGAAGACCGGGGCGTCGTCGGGCGGGCCCGTCAGGAGCTCGGCGGCACAGTTCAGCCGATCGGGGTACCGCAGCTCCGGCAGGTCGAAGCGGAGCTCCGGCCACTGGTCGGGGGGCGGGAGGTGGTCGCGCGCGAAAGTGTCGACGTGGGCCGAGACGTTCATGGCGGGTCGCCCCCTTGCCTTGTGGGCCGCGTGACCGCATGGCCGCGTGGGCCGCCTTGTGGGCGTCGATGGTGGGCTCGTACGAGGAGCGTATCGTGTTGGTGACGACAGTCAACGGCACGCGATACTGTCGTAGGGTCCTGTCGACGAGAGGGGACCGGCGATGCCCGCATTCTCGCTCGAACCGTCACAGACCGCCCGCTGTGCGGAGCTGCGTGCCCTGGCCGCGGAACGGCTGCGCCCGCTCGCGGAGAAGGCCGAGCCGGGGCATGTGAACCGTCCGCTGGTCGCGGAACTCGGTCGACTGGGCCTGCTGGAACGGCTGTTCACCGCCGGCGCCCTCGACCTCTGCCTGATGCGGGAGTCCCTCGCCCACGCCTGCACGGAGGCGGAGACGGCCCTCGCCCTCCAGGGCCTAGGTGCCCACCCCGTCCACGCCCACGGCACCCCGGCCCAGCGGGAGCGCTGGCTGCCGGCGGTCGGCGAGGGCAGTGCGGTGGCCGCGTTCGCGCTGAGCGAGCCCGGGGCCGGATCGGACGCGGCGGCGCTGTCGCTGCGGGCCGAGCCGGAAGCCGCCACGCCCGCCGGCTCGGGGGCGGACCAGCCCGTCGCCGCCCCCGACGGCCCCTCCCGCTGGCGGCTCACCGGGGAGAAGTGCTGGATCTCCAACGCCCCCGAGGCCGACTTCTACACCGTCTTCGCCCGCACCACCCCCGGCGCCGGGGCCCGCGGAGTCACCGCGTTCCTCGTACCCGCCGACCGTCCCGGACTCACCGGCACCGCCCTCGACATGCTCTCCCCGCACCCCATCGGCGCCCTCGCCTTCGACGCCGTGCCGGTGAGCGCCGACGACGTCCTCGGGGAGGTCGACCGGGGCTTCCGGGTCGCCATGGGCACCCTCAACCTCTTCCGGCCCAGCGTCGGCGCCTTCGCGCTCGGCATGGCGCAGGCGGCACTGGACGCCACCCTCGCGCACACCTCCCGACGGGACGCCTTCGGCGGCAAGCTGCGGGACCTCCAGAGCGTCGCCCACACGGTCGCCGAGATGGCCCTGCGCACGGACGCGGCCCGCCTCATGGTGTACGCGGCGGCGACGGCGTACGACGAAGGCGCCCCGGACGTGCCCAAGCGCGCGGCGATGGCGAAGCTGCTCGCCACCGAGACCGCGCAGTACGTCGTCGACACCGCCGTCCAACTCCACGGCGCCCGTGCCCTGGAGCGCGGTCACCTGCTGGAGCACCTGTACCGGGAGGTGCGCGCCCCGCGCATCTACGAAGGGGCGAGCGAGGTCCAACGGGGCATCATCGCCAAGGAGTTGTACGCCGACCTGGAGGTGCCGTGAGCGCCGAGCGCATCAACCCGCCCGAACTGTCCCCGCCCACCGGCTTCTCCCACGCGGTCGTCGCCACCGGGTCCCGGGTGGTCTTCCTCGCGGGGCAGACCGCACTCGACGCCGACGGCAAGGTGGTGGGGGAGACCCTCCCCGAGCAGTTCGAACGCGCGCTCACGAACCTGCTGACGGCTCTGCGAGCGGCCGGCGGCACGCCCGCCGACCTCGCCCGGGTCACCGTCTACGCCACCGACATCGCGGCCTATCGCACCCATGTCGGCGAACTCGGCCGCATCTGGCGGACGTTGGCGGGCCGTGACTATCCGGCGATGGCCGTCGTGGAGGTCGTACGGCTGTGGGACGACCAGGCGGCGGTGGAGCTGGACGGATTCGCCGTGCTGTCTTAGCCGCGGTGCTGACGGCGGAGGCGAGCGGTGTGGTCAGCCGGGTGACCGGCGTGGCGGTCTTCCTGAGGCCGCAGGGCTGCACGGCCGCAGGTCTGACGGCCGCACGGCTGCAGGGCCGCGCGAGTGATCAGGCGGCGACGGCCAGCGCACCGGTCGGCACCCGGTGCGGGGCGACGACGCGGCCGTCGGGCAGCAGCTCGCCGGTGTCGTCGAAGACGATCGCGCCGTCGCACAGCAGGTTCCAGCCCTGCTCGGGGTGGGCGGCGACGATGTGCGGAGTGATGTCGTCGGACGAAGCGCACGAAGACCGGTGAGAACACATGGCGCACCTCCACAGTGGGCGGACCGTCCCTATGGGGTCCGTATCCGTATGGGTAGACCATGCTCCCGTCGCGAACTCATCGGAACGGCCCGACATGAAGCGTGACAACACGCGGACAACTCTCGGACGGTTCCACGACGCTCGGTGCGGACTCGCCACCGAATGAGTGACGGTCACGGCTGTCCGGGCGGGTTCCCGGTAGCAGTGGAGGCCCCCGTTCCACTCATCCGGGAGGTACCCCGTGTCCGTTCGCCCCGCTCTCGCCGCCGCCGCCGCTGCCGGTGCCGCGCTGTTCCTGCTGGTCGCCCCCGCGCTGCCGGCGAGCGCCGCCCCGTACGAGACCGTCACCGTCGACCCCGTCGGCCGTATCGCCGAGGACGGCACCGTGACCCTGTCCGGCACCTACCGCTGCACCGCCGGTTCGGGCCCCGTGTTCGTGAGCTCCTCCGTGAGCGGGCGCTCCTCGTCGAGCCGGTACGGCATCGGCGGGACCCGCGCGCTGTGCGACGGCGTGGAGCACAGCTGGGAGAACACGGGCAAGCCCACCCAGGGCGCCCTCGAACCGGGTGCGGCGCACGTCGAGGCCACCCTCATGGAACTCAGCCTCCAGGGCGGCCTGCCGCTGCCCCGCTTCCACGCGGCCGAGCAGCGGGACATCACCCTGACGAAGGGCTGAGCCCGGCTCCCGGGCGGCGGTGGCCGCCCGTCACCGGGCGGTCATCGCACGAGCGCGATCTCCGGAGGCCACAGCACCCCGTCGGCCAACAGCAGCGCAGGGCCGAGATGCTGGGGGCACACGACCAGGGGTGGCCGGGCGTGGCAGGCGATCTCGAAGCGAGCGCGGGCGCCGCACTCCTCCCCGTCCCGCGGACCGGAGTGCCGGCTGACGCACCGCCGTGCGGGCGGGGTGTGCGCGGCCGTCACCGGACGTCCGCCTTCGCGTCGGAGACATGTTCGAGGACGGTCAGAGTCATGGTCTCCTCCTTCGGCGATCCGGCGATCCGGCGATCCGGCGCTTTGACGGGGGTGCCCTTGGTGAGGGGCCGGGTCGACGCACCCCGCATGTGTTCACGCTAGGAAGGGGCGGGGCGGGCAGCCTGTCCGGACGGCCGTTCGGGTGAGGTCCGAGAGCAGTGCTCACCAGTGAGCCGTCGGCTCGGCCCTGGGGGCGGCCCCTTCCTCAGACGGGATACGCGTGCGTCTGCGTCGCCTTGACCGCGGCCCAGACCTCCGCGCCCGGATGCAGGTCCAGTTCGGCAGCGGCCACCGTCGTGAGGTCCGCCGCGAGAGGGAGCTCGCCGGTGAGGGCGGCACGGATCTGGTCGCCGTGGGTCTCCAGGCCGGCCACTTCGCAGCGCCAGTGGTTGCGGGCGCTCGAACCGGCGGGGGGTTCGCGGTAGAGCGTCACGGCACTCGGCGGGAACGCGACGAACACGGGCCCCGTGAGGTCTTCCGTGGTCGTGAGCGCGGGCCCGGTGTCGAGGCGGACCGTGTGCCCGTCGGCCTCCCCCCGGTAGAGGTTCAGGCCGACCAGCTGGGCGATGTAGTCGGTGCGCGGATGGCGGGCGATGTGGGAGGGGGCGCCCTCCTGGACGACCTCGCCGTGTTCGACGACCACGAGACGGTCGGCGAGGACCATGGCGTCCAGCGGATCGTGCGTGACGAGTACGGCGACGGCCTCGAACTCGGCCAGGTGGCGCCGGAGTTGGGCGCGGACCTCCAGACGGGTGCGGGCGTCGAGGGCGGCCAGGGGCTCGTCGAGGAGCAGCAGCCGGGGGCGGGTGGCCAACGCGCGGGCCAGGGCGACGCGTTGGGCCTGACCACCGGACAGTTTGCGGGGCTTGGCGCCCGCGTGGGCAGCGAGACCCATACGGTCGAGCCACTCGGCGGCGCGTGCCCGTGCCTGCGCCTTGCTCGCGCCCTGGCAGCGCGGGCCGAAGGCGACGTTGTCGAGTGCGGTGAGGTGCGGGAAGAGCAGATAGTCCTGGAAGACGACACCGACCGGGCGGGACTCCGCGGGCGTCCCCTCCAACGCGGCGCCGTCCAGCCGTAGATGGCCGTCGGTGAGCGGGGTGAGCCCGGCGAGGGCGCGCAGGGCGGTGGTCTTTCCGGCGCCGTTCGGACCCAGCAGGGCGACGACCTCGCCGGGGGCGACGGACAGGGAGACGTCGAGGCGGAAGGCGCCGCGCTCCACGACCAGTCGGGCGTCGAGACCGTCCTGAGGGGCGCCCGGGGCGGTGATTCGGACTCCGCCGGTCATGGGGCGGTCACCGGACCCGTCCGTCGTCCCGCCGGAACGGTCGGTGCGGTTCGCTTGTCTCCGGCTGGTGTCTGCCCCGCGCTGCCGGTCAGTGTCGTCCGCCCGTCATCGGTGGGTGTTGGCCGCCATCTACCGGTCGGTGTCGTCTGCCCGTCACCGGTTGGTGTCTGCCAAGCGCTGCGGGTCGGTGCCGTCTGTCGGTCACCGGTTGGTGTCGGCCAAGCGCTGCCGGTTCGCGTCGTCCGCCCGTCATCGGTGGGTGTCGGCCGCCGTATACCGGTCGGTGTCGTCTGCCCGTCACCGGTCGGTGTCTGCCATGCGCCACCAGTCCGCATCGTCCGCCCGTCACCGATCGAGGTCGGCCACCCGCCACCAGTCCGCGTCGTCCGCCCGTCCCCAGTGCCGGCCGCACGACCGCCTGCTGTGTGGTGCGCGACGGCGGCGTCGGTCGCGGCGGCTGGAAGGGGGCCGGTCCGTGTCGTGCGGTGGTCGGCGGTCCGGGCGGTCCCGGTGTCGCCGCAGTCGCGCATGTCGCGCATGTCGCGCCAGACGTGCCAGTCGCGCCTCCCGTGATCCACGCTCCCGGCCGGCCCTCCGCCGTCGATCCTTGTCATCCCGTCGCCATCCAACGGTCGCGCAGCCCCGCCAGCACCGCCACCGACACGGCCAGCAGCACCAGGCTGAGGGCGATGGCCGCCTCCGGGTCGCTCTGGAGGGCGAGGTAGACGGCGAGCGGCATGGTCTGGGTACGGCCCGGGAAGTTGCCGGCGAAAGTGATCGTCGCGCCGAACTCGCCGAGCGCCCGTGCCCAGGCCAGTACGGCCCCCGCCGCCACACCCGGCGCGATCAGCGGCAGCGTGACCCGCCGGAACGCGGTGAAGCGGGAGGCGCCCAGGGTGGTCGCCGCCTCCTCGTAGCGCGGGTCGGCGGCCCGCAGCGTGCCCTCGACGCTGATGACGAGGAAGGGCATCGCGACGAACGCCTCGGCGACCACGACCCCGGCGGTGGTGAACGGCAGCGTGATCCCGAACCAGGCGTCCAGCCACTTCCCGACGACCCCGTTGCGCCCCAGCGCCATGAGCAGGGCGACACCGCCGACGACCGGCGGGAGGACCAGCGGCAGGGTGACCAGGGCACGGACCAGACCCCGGCCGGGGAACTCGACACGGGCCAGCAGCCAGGCCAGCGGGACCCCGAGCACCAGGCTCACCGCGGTCGCGGCCGTGGCGCAGACCAGGGACAGCTGGAGCGCCTGCCACACGGCTGTGCCGGTCAGCTGTTCGGGCATGGCGCGCCAGGGGGCCCGTACGAGCAGGGCGACCAGCGGCACGGTCAGGAACGCCACGCCGATCAGCGCGGGCACGAGCAGCGGCAGAGGCACACCGCGGCGCCCGCCGGGCGTCCGGACACGGCGGCGCCGCGGCCCACCCCGCAGGGGCTCGGACGCGGCAGCGGCCTTGCCGGTGGGGCTCACGGTTTCAGGAACCCGGCCCCGGTCAGCACCTTCTGGCCCTCGGCGGACCGCACGAGCGCGATGAACGCCTTCGCGGTCTCCGCGTGCTGTGTGCCCTTGAGCAGGGTGATCGGGTAGTCGTTGACGGCGTCGGCGGACTCGGGGAACTCCACGCCCTCCACCTTGTCACCCGCCGCGTGCACATCGGTCTTGTAGACGACGGCCGCGTCGGCCTCCTTCAGTTCGACCTTCGTCAGCGCGGACTTGACGTCCTGCTCGTAGGAGACCGGCGTGAGCTTCAGCTTGCTCGCATCGAGGGCCTTCTGCGCGGCGGCGCCGCAGGGCACCTCCTTGTCGCACAGCACGACCTTCAGGCTCTTGTCGGTGAGGTCCTTCAGCGAGCCGACCTTGTCCGGATTTCCGGGCAGGGTGGCGATCTCCAGCTGGTTGCGCGCGAAGGTGACGGGCGTGCCGGAGGCGCCCCCCGCGTCCGTGACGATCTTCATCGTCTTGGGGCTGGCCGAGGCGAACACGTCCGCCGGGGCGCCGCCGGTGATGCTCGCGGCCAGCGAGTCGCTGCCGCCGAAACTGAAAGTGACCTTCGTGCCCGGGTGGGCCTGCTCGAACTGCTTGCCCAGCGTCGTGAAGCTCTCCTGGAGGGAGGCGGCGGCGAAGACGGTCACCGTGCCGGAGAGCCGGCCCGAGGCGGAGGAGTCCGGCTTCGCCGACGAGGAGTCCGAGCCGGACGACGAGCAGGCGCTCAGGGCCAGCAGCGCGGCGGCACCGAGGCCGGCCGTCCGCAGGGCCCGTTGGCTCCGGCGCGCGGTAGGGGTCATCACGGGTCCACTCCCTCTGGTCCTCACGGACACGATCACCTGCGTCCCGGCGGTCCCGCTCGTCGGCGATCCGCGTGTACGTCGATCATACTGGCGCAGATGCCAGGCAAAAGTCTCCTGTCGCATCGCATGAGCCGGAAACCTGATCCTTGAGGTTGGCATGTGCGTTCGTACGGACGGTGGCGGTGCCCCTGGTCCGAGCGGCACGAAGGAATTCCGTTGCCGGCCACGAACCGAGGTGCATACGGTCGGGCCCATGGCGGACGACGAACCCACCCGCGCGGCAAGGCTGCTGGACGCCCAGGCGAAGGCGGCACGTCTCTTCGCGGAGATCGAGGCGCGCGGACTGGTCGCGCCAGGCCAGGGGGAGCGGGTGGTCAGCGACCGCATCCGGGACCTGGCGAACGACCTGTTCGGAACCACCCGGCACTGGCACAAGCGGATCGTCCGCTGCGGACCGAACACCCTCCGGCCGTACCGGGAGAACCCGCCGGACCGCGTGATCGGCGCGGACGACATCGTCTTCGCCGACTTCGGCCCGATCTTCGAGGAGTACGAGGCCGACTTCGGGCGCACCTTCGTCCTCGGCGACGACCCGGTCAAGCACCGCCTCCGCGACGACCTGCCGACGATCTTCGCGGCGGGCCGAAGCGTTTTCGAGGCCGACCCGGACATCACCGGCGCGCGGCTGTACGCCGAGGTCGAACGGCTCGCCGCCGAGTCCGGCTGGGAACTGGGCGGTTGGCACGCCGGGCACCTCGTCGGCGAGTTCCCGCACGAGTGGATCGACGGCGCCGACGTGGAGTCGTACATCACCCCCGCCAACGACACCCCACTGCGCCGCACGGACAAGGCCGGACGCCGCTGCCACTGGATCCTGGAGATCCATCTCGTCGACACCGAGCGGGAGTTCGGCGGCTTCCACGAGGAGCTGCTCACCCTCTGATCCGGGTGACGGCCCCGCTCAGGTGCGGTCGATGTGCACGTTCGTCGACTTCACGCGGGCGGTGGCCTCCACCCCGACCTCCAGGCCGAGCTCCTCCACGGCCTCCCGTGTCAGCAGCGACACCAGCCGGTGCGGGCCCGCCTGGATCTCCACCTGGGCCGCGACGTCGCCGAGCTTCACGGCGGTGACGATGCCGGGGAAGGCATTGCGGACGGACGTGCGGGACACACCCTCCTCACCACCCTCCCCCTTGGCCAGTTCCACCGAGAAGGCGGCCAGATCCTTGCCGTCGACAAGGCGCCGCCCGCCCTCGTCCCGGTGAGTGGGCACCCGCCCGGCGTCCGCCCACCGCCGCGCGGTGTCCGGGCTCACGCCGAGCAGCCGTGCGGCCTGGCCGATCGTGTAGGACTGCATACGCGCCAAGATAGGCGATCGGCGTTCCCGGCCGTGGTCGCGGGACGCCGTGCGCCCGCACACGACGCCCCCGCCCGGAAGCCCGGCGAGTACGCCGCCACCGTTCGGGACCGGGGTCCGGGCCGTCGATAAATGCCTCGACACCGGGTGGCGCGATCGGGGACGCTTCGCGCGATGACAAGAATCGATGACACGCCGCCCGCGTGGGACGAGCGCACCCAGCTCACCACGTTTCTCGACTACGCACGGGACACCGTCCGCACCAAGTGCGAGGGCGTCTCCGCGGAGAACGCACGCAAGTCGCTCCTGCCGGGCTCGCCGCTGATGACCATGAGCGGAGTGGTCAACCACCTCCGCTGGGTCGAGTACTACTGGTTCCAGGTGGTCTTCCTCGGCGAGGAGGACCAGGGCCCCTGGACCGATGAGGACCCCGACCGCGAGATGCGTATCGCCGTCGACTTTCCGCTGCCGCAGTTGCTCGACGAATACGCCGAACAGAGCGCCCGCTACCGAGAACTGGTCGCCGGGACCGACCTGGACAAGAAGGCCCAGCGAGCCACCCGCAGCGGTCTCCACGTCGACCTCCGCTGGATCATCCTCCACCTCACCGAGGAGACGGCCCGCCACAACGGCCACCTGGACATCCTGCGCGAGCTGCTCGACGGCACGACCGGCGACTAGACCTCGCCCCGAATCCCGCGCGCCGGCCGTGTGCAGAGGGAACACCTCCCTCAGATGTCCCGGAAGATCTCGATCTGCGCCCCCACCGAGTTGAGCCGCTCGGCCAGGTCCTCGTAACCGCGGTTGATGACGTAGACGTTGCGCAGCACCGACGTGCCGTCGGCCGCCATCATCGCCAGCAGGACGACCACCGCGGGGCGCAGGGCCGGCGGGCACATCATCTCGGCGGCACGCCAGCGGGTCGGGCCCTCCACCAGCACCCGGTGCGGGTCGAGGAGTTGGAGGCGTCCGCCCAGGCGGTTGAGATCCGTCAGGTAGATGGCCCGGTTGTCGTAGACCCAGTCGTGGATGAGGGTCTGGCCCTGTGCGACGGCCGCGATGGCGGCGAAGAAGGGGACGTTGTCGATGTTCAGGCCGGGGAACGGCATCGGGTGGATCTTGTCGATCGGCGCCTCCAGCTTGGAGGGGCGGACCGTGAGGTCGATCAGGCGGGTGCGGCCGTTGTCGGCGAAGTACTCCGGCGTGCGGTCGTGGTCGAGGCCCATCTCCTCCAGGACCGCGAGCTCGATCTCCAGGAACTCGATGGGCACCCGGCGCACGGTCAGCTCCGACTCCGTCACCACGGCCGCGGCCAGCAGGCTCATGGCCTCGACCGGGTCCTCGGAGGGGGAGTAGTCGACGTCCACGTCGATGTGCGGCACGCCGTGCACGGTGAGGGTGGTGGTGCCGATGCCCTCGACCCTGACGCCCAGGGCCTCCAGGAAGAAGCAGAGGTCCTGGACCATGTAGTTGGAGGAGGCGTTGCGGATGACGGTGACGCCGTCGTGGCGGGCGGCCGCGAGCAGCGCGTTCTCCGTCACGGTGTCGCCGCGCTCGGTCAGCACGATCGGACGGTCGGGACGGACCTCCCGGTCGACCCGGGCGTGGTACTGGCCCTCGGTGGCGGCGACGTCCAGACCGAACCGGCGCAGCGCGATCATGTGCGGCTCGATGGTCCGGGTGCCGAGGTCGCAGCCGCCGGCGTAGGGCAGCCGGAAGCTGTCCATGCGGTGCAGCAGCGGGCCCAGGAACATGATGATCGAGCGCGTGCGCACGGCGGCCTCGGCGTCGATGGCGCCCATGTCCAGCTCGGCCGGCGGCACCAGTTCGAGGTCGACACCGCCGTTGATCCACCGGGTGCGCACCCCGATGGAGCTCAGCACCTCCAGAAGGCGGTAGACCTCCTCGATGCGGGCGACCCTGCGCAGCACCGTGCGCCCCTTGTTGAGGAGCGAGGCGCAGAGCAGGGCCACGCACGCGTTCTTGCTCGTCTTGACGTCGATCGCGCCGGACAGCCGACGGCCGCCGACCACCCGCAGATGCATCGGGCCCGCGTAGCCCAAAGAGACGATTTCGCTGTCCAGTGCTTCACCGATACGGGCGATCATCTCAAGGCTGATGTTTTGGTTGCCGCGCTCGATGCGATTGACGGCGCTCTGACTCGTGCCGAGCGCCTCGGCAAGCTGCGACTGTGTCCAGCCCCGGTGCTGCCGGGCGTCACGGATGAGCCTGCCGATACGTACGAGGTAGTCGTCTGCCATGGGGTTGAGGCTATCTCAGATATGAGATGGCACATTCCGGGGGGTCCGTCCGGGTGAGGGGCCTCCGCGGGCCTGAAGGAGCCTCAGCGGCGCTTGGCGGTACGGGTGCGACGCCATCCGAAAGGTCCGGGCAGATCCATCGATGTCGTACGACGTCCCGTGCTGCTGTGCGTGTGCTTCGGGCCGTGGCTTCCGCCGCCGGTCGTGATGGACCAGGAGCGGCGGTTGATGTTCAGCCGCACTCCGGGAAGGATCCGGAAACTCTTGCGGAACGTGAGCGGCATGGGGGCCTCCCCTTGAAGGTCGGTCGCGTGCTTTCGACTTCGTTCGCATACCCCGGCTCGGTGAAGAGATGGCTGCCGGCTTCGCACCGCCCCGTTGTCGTGGGCGAGTTGGGGAGGTGGGGGGCGGTACGGCAGTGATGGGGCGCGTGCGGGGACGGCCGCCTGTGCCGGCGCCTGCTCATGGCGGATTCGGGGTTGCCCGGACATCGCCGCGAGGCCGGGCATGACCATCCGGGCCTCATGTACTAGAGTTATCTCGACATCGAGATATCTGCCGAGGCGTACCGCAGTCGCACGCTTTCGCTGGGTCTGGCAGTAAGGCATACCTAACTTAGCCTTACCTTAGCGGATCGGCCAAGACGGCGTGGCGGCAGGATGCGGTGGTAAGCGCACAAAAATGAAGGAGACTGTCGTGTCGGCGAACAGCTTCGACGCCCGCGCCACGCTGAGCGTGGGCGACGAGTCGTACGAGATCTTCCGGCTGGACAAGGTGGAGGGCTCGGCCCGCCTGCCGTACAGCCTCAAGGTTCTCCTGGAGAACCTGCTCCGTACCGAGGACGGCGCGAACATCACCGCCGACCACATCCGCGCCCTCGGCAGCTGGGACTCCCAGGCCCAGCCGTCGCAGGAGATCCAGTTCACGCCGGCCCGCGTGATCATGCAGGACTTCACCGGCGTGCCCTGTGTCGTCGACCTCGCCACCATGCGTGAGGCCGTCAAGGAGCTCGGCGGCGACCCCGCGAAGGTCAACCCGCTCTCCCCGGCCGAGCTGGTCATCGACCACTCCGTCATCGCCGACAAGTTCGGCACCCACGACGCGTTCGCGCAGAACGTCGAGCTGGAGTACGGCCGCAACCGCGAGCGCTACCAGTTCCTGCGCTGGGGCCAGACCGCGTTCGACGACTTCAAGGTCGTCCCGCCGGGCACCGGCATCGTCCACCAGGTGAACATCGAGCACCTGGCCCGCACGGTCATGGTCCGGAACGGTCAGGCGTACCCCGACACCCTCGTCGGCACCGACTCGCACACCACCATGGTCAACGGCCTCGGCGTGCTGGGCTGGGGCGTCGGCGGCATCGAGGCCGAGGCCGCGATGCTCGGCCAGCCGGTCTCCATGCTCATCCCGCGCGTCGTCGGCTTCAAGCTGACCGGTGAGCTCAAGCCCGGCACCACCGCCACCGACCTCGTGCTGACCATCACCGAGATGCTCCGCAAGCACGGCGTGGTCGGCAAGTTCGTCGAGTTCTACGGCGAGGGCGTCGCCGCCACCTCCCTCGCGAACCGCGCCACCATCGGCAACATGTCGCCGGAGTTCGGCTCGACCGCCGCGATCTTCCCGATCGACGACGAGACGATCAAGTACCTCAAGCTCACCGGCCGCACCGAGCAGCAGCTCGCGCTCGTCGAGGCGTACGCCAAGGAGCAGGGCCTCTGGCTGGACCCGAAGGCCGAGCCGGACTTCTCCGAGAAGCTGGAGCTCGACCTCTCCACGGTCGTCCCCTCCATCGCCGGCCCGAAGCGCCCGCAGGACCGCATCGTCCTCGCGAACGCCGCCGAGCAGTTCAAGCAGGACGTCCGCAACTACGTCGACGACGTCGACGAGTCCGGCAAGGAGTCCTTCCCGGCCTCCGACGCCCCGGCCGTGGCCCCGAACGGCGCCCCGTCCAACCCGGTCACCGTGACCGCCCCCGACGGCTCGACGTACGAGATCGACCACGGCGCGGTGACGGTCGCGGCCATCACCTCCTGCACCAACACCTCGAACCCGTACGTCATGGTCGCCGCCGCGCTGGTCGCGAAGAAGGCCGTGGAGAAGGGCCTGACCCGCAAGCCGTGGGTCAAGACCACCCTCGCCCCGGGTTCCAAGGTCGTCACCGACTACTTCGACAAGGCGGGGCTCACCCCCTACCTCGACAAGGTCGGCTTCAACCTCGTCGGCTACGGCTGCACCACCTGCATCGGCAACTCCGGCCCGCTGCCGGAGGAGGTCTCCAAGGCCGTCAACGACCACGACCTCGCGGTGACCTCAGTCCTCTCCGGCAACCGGAACTTCGAGGGCCGTATCAACCCCGACGTCAAGATGAACTACCTGGCCTCCCCGCCACTGGTCGTCGCGTACGCCCTCGCGGGTTCCATGAAGGTGGACATCACCAAGGACGCGCTCGGTGTCGACCAGGACGGCAACGCCGTCTACCTGAAGGACATCTGGCCCTCCGAGGCCGAGGTCAACGACGTCGTGGCGAACGCCATCGGCGAGGACATGTTCAACAAGTCCTACTCCGACGTCTTCGCGGGCGACGCCCAGTGGCAGGCGCTGCCGATCCCGACCGGCAACACCTTCGAGTGGGACGCCGAGTCGACCTACGTCCGCAAGCCCCCGTACTTCGAGGGCATGACGATGGAGACCACCCCGGTCTCCGACATCACCGGCGCCCGCGTGCTCGCCAAGCTCGGCGACTCGGTGACGACCGACCACATCTCGCCCGCCGGTGCCATCAAGGCCGACACCCCGGCCGGCAAGTACCTCACCGAGCACGGTGTGGAGCGTCGTGACTTCAACTCCTACGGCTCCCGCCGAGGCAACCACGAGGTCATGATCCGCGGCACGTTCGCCAACATCCGCCTGCGCAACCAGATCGCGCCGGGCACCGAGGGCGGCTACACCCGCGACTTCACCCAGGACGGCGGTCCGGTGTCGTTCATCTACGACGCCTCCCGCAACTACATCGAGCAGGGCATCCCGCTGGCCATCCTGGCCGGCAAGGAGTACGGCTCCGGCTCGTCCCGCGACTGGGCCGCCAAGGGCACCGCGCTCCTCGGCGTCAAGGCCGTCATCGCCGAGTCGTACGAGCGCATCCACCGCTCGAACCTCATCGGCATGGGCGTCCTGCCGCTCCAGTTCCCCGAGGGCCAGTCCGCCGCGACCCTCGGTCTGACCGGCGAGGAGACCTTCTCCTTCACCGGCGTCGAGGAGCTCAACAACGGCACCACGCCGCGCACGGTCAAGGTCACCACCGACACGGGCGTCGAGTTCGACGCGGTCGTCCGCATCGACACCCCCGGTGAGGCCGACTACTACCGCAACGGCGGCATCATGCAGTACGTGCTGCGGTCCCTGATCCGCAAGTAAGTCCTTTCGGGCGCCTGAGGGCCGCACTCCCGTGACGGGGGTGCGGCCCTTCGCCGTACCCCCGTCCACGCGGGTCATCACCCACCCTCAGGTGGAACACAGGATTCCCTCAGCGGGCGGGGACACGATCGGTACATGACTGGCACATCCGGGCCGCGCACCGGCCGCGTACGCGTGCTCATCGTCGACGACGAGCCGGCACTCGACGAAGTGCTGTCCGTCGCCGTCGCCGTCGCCGTCGCCTTCACGTTCACCGAGGCGGGCCGGCGCCCCTGCCCGGCGCTCGACTGCCCGGCCCTCGACGGACGGAGCGCGCCGCGGACCGCCCGCGACGCTCTGGAGCACCGGCTCGACGGACCGGAGGCCGGCGCCTACGACTCCGTCCAGGTGCTCGGCGACCTGGTCATGGGCGAGGACACCCGCGAAGTGCGCCGCGCGGGCGTGCCCGTCCGGCTCACCGCGAAGGAGCACGACCGGCTCGGTCCGCTGCTCGCACACCCGTGCCCGGACGCCATCAGGGCAGCGGAGGACGGGAGATGAGCCGGCGACCGAACACGGGGACGCGCACCCGGCCCACGAACACGAGGACGCGCGCCCGGTCCCTCCGCACCCGCCTGCTCGTGTTCGTCAGCGCCACGCTGGTCGTCGTCTGCGTCGCGATGGGACTGATCACGAACCTCTTTCAACGTGCCTATCTGATGGGCGACTTGGACGACCGGGTCCGCGACACCGCCGAACGGGCCCTGGAGGGAGCCTCGTTGCACCAGAACACCGAGGACGACCTGGCCTTTCTGCGGGAGTCCGGGCAGCCCGCCGGGATGCTCGCCGCCCGGCTGGACGAGGACGGTGCCCTCGTCTCCGCGGCCGTCGTAGCCCCGGACGCCCCGACCCGCCACCTCAGCACCGGCCAGCGCACCGCCCTGTCCGGGATCCGGGCGGACGGTGCGACGCACACCCGCACCGTGCCCGGCCTCGGCACCTACCGGGTCACTGCCCTCGGGAGCGGAGACGTCCGGGTCCTCGCCGGCCTGCCGATGGACGACGTCCAGGACATGATCAGCGGACTGGTGATGATCGAGGCGGGCGTCGCCGTGGCCGGGCTCGCCGCCGCCGGCTGCGTCTGCGCGGTGGTCATACGACGGCAACTGCGCCCCCTCGGCCGGGTCGCCGCCACCGCCGCCGAGGTCTCCCGCGCCCCGCTCGGACACGGCGAGGTCACCGCACTGACCCGGGTGCCCGCACGGGACACCGACCCCGGCAGCGAGGCCGGCCAGGTCGGGGCCGCGCTCAACCACCTTCTCGACCATGTGGAGTCCTCGCTCGCCGAGCGGCAACGCGACGAGGAGCGGATGCGGAGCAGCGAGGAACGCATGCGGCGCTTCCTGGCCGACGCCAGCCACGAACTGCGGACACCGCTCGCCTCGATCGCCGGGTACGCCGAGCTGATGAACCGCGGCACCGGCCGCGTCGAACCCGTACTGGCCTGGCGCCGGGTCTCGGCGGAGTCGGCCCGGATGACGGGCCTCGTGGAGGACCTGCTCCTGCTCGCCCGCCTCGACGAGGGCCGCCCCCTCCAGTCCGGGGAGGTGGACCTGGCGGCCCTGGTCGCGGAGGCGGTGTGGGACGCGCGGTCGGCGGGCCCCGGCCACGACTGGCAGCTCGAACTGAACCTGGAAGCACCGGTGTCGGTGATCGGCGACGAGGTCCGGCTGCACCAGGTGGTGGCCGGCCTCCTGTCCAACGCGAGGCTGCACACCCCGTCCGGCACGAGGGTGACGGCCTCGGTGGAGGCCGCGGACGGGCGATGTGTGATCCGCGTCCGCGACAACGGCCCCGGCATCGCTCCGGCCCTCCTTCCCACGGTCTTCGAACGCTTCACCCGCGCGGACACCTCCCGCTCGCGCGCCGACGCCCATTCCGGCGGATCGGGTCTGGGGCTGGCCATCGCGGCGGCGGTCTCGGCGGCACACGGTGGCCGCATCCAGGTGAACAGCGTCCCCGGACGCACCGAGTTCACGATCGACCTCCCGGCGGCCGTGGAGAGGGGGACGGAGACGCGAGCGGTGTCCGGCAACGGCGCGTCGGTGTAACTCCCTTACGAGGAACCGGAGTCGGACGAGGGCTTATGAACGGCGACGGGTGCTCGTGGACGGTGACGGGATGTTCATGGATGGTGACGACGGCCGGGTCCGGTGTCAGCTCGCCGGTGCGAACGCGCTGATCGCGTCGGCGAGCCGGGCCGGTGCCTCCAGCGGGATCAGGTGGCCCGAGTCCGGGATCACCACGAGGTCGGCCACGGAGAGGTAGGGCATCAGGTGGTCGCGGAGCACGTCGACGGGCTCGACCCGGTCGTGCTCTCCGGCGACGACGAGAGCGGGGACGTCGATCATCCGGGTGTGCTCGCAGACGTCCTCCGCGATGCCGCGCAACGGCCACTCCAGCCGGGCCGCGTCGGTCCCGGCCAGCGAATCGGCCAGGATCTGCGACTTGATCGGTTCGGGCAGCTCGGTCGCGGTCAGGACGTGGTCCCGTGCGCCGGCGACGGACTCCTCGGAGTCGTAGGCGTGGGAGAGCCCTTCGCGGTGTTCGGCGGTGACCGTCGGGGCGGGCTTCGCCGGAGCGGAACCGACGAGGACGATCCCGCGGAGGCCGACGGGCCGGGTCGCCGCGACCAGCTGAGCGACCTTGCCGCCCATGGAGTGTCCGACGAGGACGAAGTCGGTGACCCCCGCGTCGGCGAGCACGGCGAGCGTGTCGTCCGCGAGCCGGCGGAGCGTGCAGGGGCCGTCCAGACCGCGCGAGCGGCTCCACCCGCGGAAGTCGACGGTGAGCGCGGCGCGACCCGCGAGGCGGTCGACGACAAGGTCCCAGGTGCGGGCCGAACCACCCCAGTAGTGGAGGAACACCAGGGTCGGTCCGGTCCCCGGACGGTGGTCATAAGTGGGCAGCAGCGACTGCTGGGTCGTGTTCATGATGACTCTTTCGCTCGGTACGCAGGGCTAGCGTTTCCTGCTTTCCATTGCACCCTCCCGCCCGCTCCGAGGCATCGGCACGACTGGACGGGGCATGGTGGAAACTGGACACATGACCGTGATCCGGCAGATGACCTACCAGCCCGTCGGAGGCCGGGCGGCCGCCGTGGAGACGATGACGTTCGACCGGCTTCGGCAACTGAACGACGGCGGGACACAGCGTGCCGACTTCCACGTCCTGGCCGTCGTCGACGCCGGGCACGGATCCGTCACGGTGGACTTCCTCCGGCACCGGATCGAGAAGCGGTCCGCGGTGTGGGTCGCCCCGGGAGCGGTGCACCGATGGGACGACATCGCGGACGTGACAGGGCACCTGGTGCTGTTCGTCCCCACCGCACCGGTCACCCACGTCACCCGAGAACTCGTCGCGTCCCCGGACCCGCTCGCGCACTGGAACATCCCCGCCGCCGACTGGCCGTACGTCGACACCGCCCGCGACCATCTCCTCCTGGAGGCATCCGCTCCACCCGGGGACGCCTCGGCGGAGCTACCCGGGATCCTGCTCTCCGCGCTCATCGCCCGGCTCCGGCCACCGCGCGCCGAGGAGACGTCCGCGCACCCGGTGTTCCGGCTCTTCCGGTCCGGCGTCGAAGCGCACTTCCGCGAACATCACGACGCCGGCCACTACGCCCGGGCACTGGGATACGCCCCTCGGACCCTCTCACGAGCGGTGCAGCAGGCCACCGGCCGCACCGCGAAGGCGTACATCGTCGACCGGCTCGTCCTGGAAGCCAAACGGCTCCTCGCCCACGACCGTCTCACCGCGGCAGGCTGCGCCGAGGCACTCGGCTTCCCCGACGCGTCCAACTTCTCGGTGTTCTTCCTGAAGGCGACGGGTATGCGGCCGGGTGCGTGGCAGGCGGGGGCGGCCGTCGAGTGAGGGCGCGCACCCGCCCCGATCGAAAACCAGTGGATCAGCACCACCGGTCGTCGCTACCGTGCTGCCGAATCGACTCGACTTGAATCGCCGAGGCAAGGACGTGCCGTTGTACACCCTGTGAGAACCCCCAAGCGCTGATCGGTCGCGCGTCGCACCTGTGCGCCGCGCTGCTTCTTGCTGCGGACTTCTCACTGAAACCGGTGTACCTACGTGCTCACCAACTGGGTGGTCATGCCCACCTGCCTTCCGCTCGTCCTCCGCCGTTGCCACACGTGCGCGTCGGACCGCTTCCGGGCCGACGGCAGGTTCCGGGTCAACGCGAACCACAAGCTCCTCGACATCTGGCTTCTCGTGCTCTGCACCACCTGCGGGGAAACAGCGAAACTCACGGTCCTGGAGCGGACGCATGTGCGTTCCGTCCGACCTGGACTGCTGGACCGGCTGCACGACAACGACCCTGCTCTCGCAGCCGAGTTGCTGCAGGACCCGGTCGTGCGGCGCCGTAACCGCATAGCCCTGGACTGGAACGACGCCTGGCGTCTCGACACCGGCGGATCGGCTCACCTGGACCGCGAGGTGATCGACGTCTCGGTCCGCTTCGTGGCTCGGATCCCCGTCCGTCCGGTGCGGCTGATCGCCGAAGGCTGCGGCCTGTCCCGGGCGGAGGTGGAACGGCTGATCACGGAGGGGAATCTGGTCTCCGTGGCCCGGCTGAACGCCAGACTCTCCGGCGACTTCACCTTCACGCTCAAGCGCTGAGCCCTTGTCGGCGCCCGGGGCCCGGCCGGCCGGGCCCCGGGCGCCGCATCAGGAGCGCGGTGTGTCGGCGTACGACGGGACGGCGCAGGACCGACGACGAGCCCCCAACTCCCGCCCTCATCCCTACCCTTACCGAGTGACCACCCCCGACCCCCTGCACCGGGCTCTCCACGCACCCGGCCCCCGCCCCCTCCCCGACGAGGCCGCCAGGCTCCTGCGAACGCTGGACGCGCCACCCCGCCTGGCGGCCCACCTGAGACTCGTGCACGACGTGGCGTACGAGCTTGTCGAGTGGCTCGCGGCGCGCTGTCCGGGGCTCCAACTGGACCGTGAGGCAGTCCTGTTCGGCGCCGCGACGCACGACGTGGGAAAGACCGCACACGTCCGCGAACTCTCCGGCCCGGGCTCCGCACACGAGGAGACCGGCCGTGAACTCCTCCTGGCCCACGGCGTCACCCCCGACCGCGCCCGCTTCGCCGCCACGCACGCGGCCTGGACCCTCCCGGACATCGGACTCGAAGACCTGCTCGTCAGCGTCGCCGACAAGATCTGGAAGAACAAGCGGGTGCCGGAACTGGAGGACCTCGTGGTCAGGAGGCTGGCCGAGGCGAGCGGCCGCACGGTGTGGGAGGAGTTCCTGGCCCTCGACGACACGCTGACGGCCGTAGGAGAGCGAGCGGAGGAGCGACTGGCCTTCCAGACCGCCCACCCGGTGTGAGGGGTGGGTTGGCACCGCGGGACGTCCGACCCCGGTGCGGCTGCCGGTCGGGGTATTCCGACTGCGGGCACGGGGTGTGGCCGGGCGGCACGTCTCCGAGACGGTCCACTCGGTGTGCCCGGTCGGCGCGACCCCGGATGCCCCGCCCGGTGCGGCGGCTCGACCCACGTCCCGGAGGCCCGGCCGTGGCCCCCTGCGGCTGAGATCTCCGGACAACGGGACGGTGTGGCCGGTGGGCGGGATTTCGATACGGATCACCCGGGGTGGCGACCGGCACGGCTCCGACAACGGTCCACCTGGTGTGGTGAGTTGACAGGGTTCCGCATCCGCACCGGCCTCTCCGGCGGGGCTGCTCGCCCCGTCTTCCGGGGCTCGGCTTGACTCCGATAACGGTCGGCCTGGTGTGGTGAGTTGGCAGGGTTCCGCATCCGCACCGGCCTCTCCGGCGGGGCTGCTCGCCCCGTCTTCCGGGGCTCGGCTTGACTCCGATAACGGTCCGCCTGGTGTGGTGAGTTGGCGAAATTCCGCCACGCCCCCGCTCGGTGTGGCTGCTCGACCGACTTTCCGGAGGCCCAGCCATGGCCCCGGAGATGAGGCCTCCGGGCAATCAGTCGGTGGGCCCCTGGAGGGGTCCGCTTGGTCTGGTGGGTCGGCGTGACTTCGAGGCGGCCCCGGGGTGCCCGGCCGAACGACTCCGGGCTGGTTCACCTGGTGTGACCGTTCGGTGGGCTTCCGGGATGCCCCGCCCGGTGTGGCCGCTCGCCGACCTTCCGGAGACCCGGCAGGGGCCCCGGGGGCGAGGCCTCCGGGCAACCAGTCGGTGTGACCAGTCGGTGGGCCCCTGGAGGGGTCCGCTTGGTCTGGTGGGTCGGCGTGGCTTCGAGGCGGCCCCGGGGTGCCCGGCCGAACGACTCCGGGCTGGTTCATCTGGTGTGACCGTTCGGTGGGCTTCCGGGATACCCCAATGCCCCACCCAGTGCGTTCACTCGGCCGACCTTCCGGAAGCCCGACCAGGGCCCCGCGGCCGACGCCTCCAGCCAACCGACCCCTGCGACAGTCAGCGGAACTCCGAGACGACCCACCGGATACGAGCACCCGACCGGACTCCGAGACGGCCCACCCGCTGAGACCGCTCAACCGGACTCCCCAACAGCCCACCGCGGTGCGCTCCTTCGCCCCACTCCTCAGACGCCCCGGCATGCCCGAACGGCTGAGCCCGCCAGCCAACCCACCCCTGCGGTCGCGCATCCCCACGCATCCCCCCCGACAACTCACCCACTACAGCCGCGGATCCTCCTCGCGCACCCCACCCCGGCCCTCCCACCCCGCACCCCACGCAGTCACCCCCTGATACACCCCGCCCACCCCAATCCCCCCGCCACCTGTTTACAGTCGCCCCACTTCGCGCTACCTTCCGCAACACGTGGGGTGGGAGCGCTCCCATGCGGACGGACCGGAACCCGCCCGCGTGAAGCTCTCACCCCACGGCAATCACACACACCCCGCACGGCCCGTACCTCAAGGAACGGACTGGATTGTCATGATCCTGACAAAGTTATCGAGGGTGACCCGTCGCAAAGCCCTCTTCCTGGTCCTCGTCTCCCTCCTGGCCACCATTCCCGCCCTCAGCCTGGTCCTCACGGCCGGCACCAAGGCCGAGGCCCACGGCACCCCGATGAAGCCCGCCAGCCGTACCTTCCTGTGCTGGCAGGACGCGCTGACCGACACCGGTGAGATCAAACCGGTCAACCCGGCCTGCAAGAACGCGCAGGCGGTCAGCGGCACCACCCCGTTCTACAACTGGTTCTCCGTGCTCCGCTCGGACGGCGCCGGCCGCACCCGCGGCTTCGTCCCGGACGGCCAGCTGTGCAGCGGCGGCAACACCAACTTCACCGGCTTCAACGCCGCCCGCGACGACTGGCCGCTCACCCACCTCACCGCGGGCAAGACGGTCGACTTCTCCTACAACGCCTGGGCCGCGCACCCGGGTTGGTTCTACGTCTACGTCACCAAGGACGGCTTCGACCCGAAGAAGACCCTCACCTGGGACGACATGGAGTCCCAGCCGTTCCTCAGTGTCGACCACCCGCCGCTCAACGGCAGCCCGGGCACGGTCGAGGCCAACTACTCCTGGACCGGCCAGCTTCCGGCGAACAAGTCCGGCCGCCACATCATCTACATGGTCTGGCAGCGTTCGGACAGCGCGGAGACCTTCTACTCCTGCTCCGACGTCGTCTTCGACGGCGGCAACGGCGAGGTCACCGGCATCCATGAGCCGGGCAACCCGACCGAACCGGTACCGGGCACCTGCACGGCCACCCGTAAGACCACGGGCAGTTGGAGCGGCGGCTACCAGTCCGAGGTGACCGTCACCAACTCCGGCGACGTCCCGATGCTGGGCTGGATGGTCGACTGGAGCCTGCCGGCCGGACAGAAGGTCGACAGTCTCTGGAACGGCAACGCCACGTACACCGGCCAGGACGTGATGGTCCACAACGCCAACTGGAACGGCTCACTCAGTCCGGGGCAGAGCACGACGTTCGGCTACGTCGTCACCGGCTCCGGCGGCGACACGGCCACGACCCTTCCCTGCCGGGTCGGCTGAGCAACCGTCAGGACGCGTTCGAACCCTCCGCTCAGGGCGGACCCGGTGGGGCTGTGCGCCACCGGGTCCGCGAGCCGTGCCGGCACGAGGGGGGTGATGGCCGACGCGGATGGTGCATGGCTTGTGACGACCCGACGCGCGACAACGTTGTCGAGTGGTCTATACATGACTCTACCGCGCCAACGGACAACGATGTCAAATAAGTTGGGGAATTGGCCGGGACCGGCCACCCGGGCGACGCCCCCGCGCGTCCCTTCCAGCGCACGAACCCTTTCGTGATACGCGTGGCGCACGTTACTGTCCCTGCGGCTTGTGCGACCTGTGGTGCGCGACCCGTCCGAAGGAGGAGGGGCCGCGTCATGCGTTTCCGTCCTACGTCCTTGCTGCTGGCGGCCGTTCTCGCGGCCACCGGAGCCACCCCCGCCCTCGCGGCCCCCGCCGCGCCACCCGGCCTCGTCGACGACCCGACAGCCTACGTGAACCCGCTCATCGGCACGGAGAACGGCGGCAACGTCTTCCCCGGTGCCGTCACCCCGTTCGGCATGTTCTCCTTCAGCCCCGAGAACACCCGCGGCGACGCCACCCGCACCGCCGCACCAGGCGGTTACCTGTACGGCGCCACCCGCATCCGTGGCTTCAGCCTCACCCACATGTCCGGCACGGGCTGCGCGGGCGGCAGCGGTGACATCCCGCTCTTCCCCTTCGCCGGCGAGGTCACCTCGTCCCCGGCGAGCGACACCAAGGACGCGGTGTACGCGGCCGGTTTCCGTCACACCGACGAGACCGCGGAGCCCGGCCACTACAGGGTGGGCCTCGACTCCGGCGTCGGCGCCGACCTCGCCGCCACCGCCCGCACCGGCTCGGCCCGCTTCACCTACCCGGCCGACAAGCCCGCCTCCCTGCTGTTCAGGACCGCCAACTCCGAGGTGGGCTCGACCGATTCGACGGTCGAGATCGACCCGGAGACCCGGACGGTCTCCGGTTCGGTCACCTCCGGCAACTTCTGCGGCTACCTCGACCCGGAGGGCCGACGCGCCTACTACACCCTCCACTTCACCGCCCATTTCGACCGTCCCTTCGCCGCCACCGGCACCTGGCAGGACGACAAGCTCGCCCCCGGGTCCGTGAAGGCCTCCGGCGGCACCGGCGGGTTCTCCCAGGACGGGCGGCCCGTCGCGGGCAAGGGGGCGGGCGGATACGTCCGGTTCGCGCCCGGCACCGAGCAGGTGGGCGTCAGGATCGGGATCTCGTACGTCAGCCGGGCGGGCGCGGAGGCCAACCTCGCCGCGGAGAACCCGCCCCGGCGTTCCTTCGACGCCGTGCGCGACGCGGCCCGTCGCGCCTGGCGCGACCGGCTGCGGGCGATCCGCGTCGGCGGCGGCACCGACGACGAACGCACCACCTTCTACACCGCGCTCTACCACGCCCTCCTGCACCCCAACGTCATCAGCGACGCCGACGGCAGATACCGGGGGAGCGACGACGAGGTGCACCGCGTGGCCCGCGGCCACCGGGCCCAGTACGGCACCTTCTCCGGCTGGGACGTCTACCGCGGCCAGGTGCAGCTGCTGACCCTGCTCGACGCGCGCACCGGCTCGGACGTGGCGCAGTCGCTGTACGAACTGGCCCGGCAGAACGGCGGCGTCTGGGACCGCTGGCTGCACGGGGCGAGCGGCACCCACGTCATGAACGGCGATCCCTCGCCCATCGCCCTGGCCGGCATCCGCGCCTTCGGTGGCACCGCCTTCGACCTGCGCGGCGCGCTGGACTCGCTCGTCCGGGCGGCCACGGTCCCCACGGAAGGGGACCTGTCGCCGGCGGGCAAGCCCGTGCTGTCCGTCGGCCAGCGGCCCTCCCTCGACAAGTACCTGAAGCTGCACTACATGCCGTCCGTCTCCAACGCCTGGGGCGGTGCCGCCGAGACCCTGGAGATGTCCGGCGCCGACTTCGCGCTCTCCCAACTCGCCGGCGCGGCGGGGGAGAAGGGCACCGCGGCGGCCTTCGCCAAGAGATCCCAGTGGTGGCAGAACACCTTCAACATCGCCGCCGACCCGAGCGGCGGGTACATCGCCCACCGCAAGGCGGACGGCAGTTGGGTCACCGGCTTCACCCCGGCCACCGGCAACGGGTTCGTCGAGGGGACGGCGGCCCAGTACACCTGGATGGTCCAGCACGACCCGGCGGGCCTGTTCGCCGCGATGGGCGGCCGTGACAAGGCCCTCGACCGGCTCGACTCCTTCTTCCACGACGACAACGGCGACTGGGCCTTCACCGGCAACGGCGGCGAGAAGTCCGAGCTGGACAACGAGCCGTCGATCAACGTCCCCTACCTGTACGCCTACGCGGGCGTTCCCCACAGGACCCAGGAGACCGTCCGCGCCGCCATGCGGCAGCTCTGGTCGACCGAGCCGGGCGGCATCCCCGGCAACGACGACCTCGGCGCCATGTCGGCCTGGTACGTCTTCTCCGCGCTCGGCATGTACCCCCAGGTGCCGTCCCGGTCCGAACTGGTCCTCGCCTCACCGCTGTTCCCGCGCATCGAGATCGACCGCCCCTTCGGCAACGACATCTCCGTGCGCGCGCAGGGAGCGGCCGCAGACGCCCCGTACGTCCACTCGCTGAAGGTCAACGGCCGTACCAGCCAGGCACCCTGGCTGCCCGCCTCCTTCGTGCGGGACGGCGGCCGGCTGGACTACACCCTGTCCACCGAGGCCGACCCGGCCTGGGGAGCGGACGCGGCCCCGCCGTCCTTCCGCGCGGGCGAGCAGCCGTACCAGATCGGCGTCGGCCCGACCACGGCGACGATCGCACCGGGCGGCAGCACCAAGGTGGGTGTCCGCGCGCTGTCGCTGAGCGGCGACGGCACCGGGCCCGAGGTCCGCTTCCGCGTCCAGACTCCGGAAGGCATCACGGCGAGCCCCGCCGAGGGCACGGTGGCCGACGGCTCCCAGGAGATCACCCTGAGCACCACCGAGGGCACCCCGCAGGGCTTCTACGACGTCACGATCGCCGTCACCTCGGACGGCACCGCGTACGAACAGCCTGTGTCGCTCACGGTCGCCGCACCCGGCACCCTCCTCGCCGCCTACGACAACACCGGGGTCTCGGACGACTCCGGTGACCACGACGAGGCCGACTACGACGGCGGTGGCTGGAGCTACTCCCGCCAGGCGCTGACCGCGGCCGGTCTCACCCCGGGCGGGCAGGGCACGGTCGACGGCCTGGCCTTCACCTGGCCGGACTCGCCGAACGGGCGGCCCGACAACGCGACCGCGACCGGTCAGGCCATCCAACTGGGCGCACCAACCGACAGGTTGTCCTTCGTCGGCAGCGCGGTCAACGGCAACCAGCAGTCCCAGGCCACCGTCACCTACACCGACGGCAGCACCGGCACGGTCGAACTCGCCTTCACCGACTGGACCGTCGGGGGAGGCGGCGGCACCGTCCAGTACGGCAACGAGATCGTCGCCCACACCGCGTACCGCAACGTGGCGGGCGCGGACCGGGACCCGGTGGCCACGTACGTCTTCGCCACCAAGCCGTTCACCGCACCGGACGGCAAGCGGATCGCGAGCGTGCGGCTGCCGCGGAACACGGACCTGCACGTGTTCACGCTGGCTACCGGCTGACCAACAACTCCCTGGCCAGCCATTCGAGTTGGCGCCGCACCTGGACCGCGTCGCCCCCCTCGTGGCCGTTGTACGGATAGGCGTGGATCTCCTTGCGGGGGTCCACGCCGGTCAGCTCGCCGTAGCGGTTGAAGGCCGCGTACGCCCCGCTCGGCGGGCACACCGTGTCCCGCAGGCCGGTCCCGAAATGGGCCGGGGCCGCGGCACGCCGCGCGAAGGAGACGCCCTCCACATACGCGAGCGTGCGGTACGCGGCCTCCTCCACGTCCCGGTGCACGGAGAGGTACGCGCTGATCTCGCCGTACGGACTCGCGTCGGTCAGTTCCAGGGCGCGCCGGATGCCGCACAGGAAGGGCGCGGTGACCAGGACCGCCGCCAGATCCGGCACCAGTCCCGCGACCGCCAGCGCCAGCCCGCCGCCCTGGCTGTTGCCGACGGCCGCGACGCGCCCCCCGTCCACCTCGGGCAGCGCCCGCACCGCCGTCACCGCCCGTACCGCGTCCGTGATCAGCCGTCGGTAGTGGTAGGCGCGCGGGTCGGGCAGGCCCCGTGCCGCGGGACCCGGGCCGCCCGGTGCCGAGGCGTGCGGGTCGGGGGTCGCGCCGCCGTTGCCGTACTGGTCGCCCTGGCCGCGGTTGTCCATCAGCAGATGCGCGTATCCGGCGTTCACCCAGGTCAGTCGCTCGTGCGGGAGGCCGCGGCCCCGGCCGTAGCCGGCGTACTCGACGACCGCGGGCAGCGGGTCGCGCACCCCGGCGGGTCTGCTGTACCAGGCGCGTACCGGGTCGCCCGCGAAGCCCCGGAAGGTGACGTCCCAGGTCTCGGTCAGCCGCAGTCCGCTCTCGGCCGGGCGCATCGAGACCAACACGTCCTGCTGCGCCGCTTCTTTCAGGGTGTCACGCCAGAACTCGTCGAAATCCGGGGGTTCCTGCACATCGGGACGGTAGTGCTCCAGCTCCGCAGGCGGCAGGTCGAACGCAGGCACGGGGCACCTCGCATGAGTCGGTCCAAGTAGTGAAACTTGCGGCGAGCGAAGGGATTTGGCCTCCCTGTTCTACCCCACTCCCGTCCCAGCCATCTCTCGCTCGCCCCATTGACAGCGCTTTCTCCAGCCCTCTAAGTTGCCGCGAAGTTACCGGTAAGAGCTCGAAAGTTTCGGTTCCATGCCTCCTTCTGAGAGGACCGAGCATGAGCACATCCGTCAAGTCGGCCTCTCCACCCCCCAGCCTCGAAAACCTGCCGGGAGCCGTCGCCCGCCCCGTCCCGCGCGGCGGCTGGCGCCGGGCCCTGCGCCGCGACTGGCAGCTCTACTCGCTGGCCGTCCTGCCGCTGCTGTTCTTCCTGGTGTTCCGCTATCTGCCGATGATCGGCAACGTGATCGCGTTCCGGCGCTTCGAGCCCGGCGGCTCGATGTTCGGCGAGGACTGGGTGGGCCTGCGCTATGTGCGCATGTTCCTCAGCGACCCGACCTTCTGGCAGGTGTTCCGCAACACCCTGTGGCTCGGCGGGCTCACGCTGGTGTTCTGCTTCCCGATCCCGATCGTGCTCGCCCTCCTGCTCAACGAGGTGCGCCGGCGCTCCCTGAAGCGGTTCGTGCAGTCGGTCTCGTACCTCCCGCACTTCCTGTCGATCGTGATCGTCGCGGGCCTCACGATGCAGATGCTCGCCACCGACGGACCGGTCAACCACGCCCTCGGCTGGTTCGGCCACGACGAGATCCGCTTCATCCAGGAACCCGACTGGTTCCGCACGATCTACGTCGGCTCGGAGATCTGGCAGACCGCCGGCTGGGGCACGATCCTCTACCTCGCCGCACTCACCACCATCGACGAGGACCTGTACGAGGCCGCCCGGATCGACGGCGCCAACCGCTGGCGGCAGATCTGGCACGTCACCCTGCCCGGTATCCGCCCCACCATGGTCACGCTGCTGATCCTCAACGTCGGCACGTTCATGGCGGTCGGCTTCGAGAAGGTCCTGCTGCTGTACAACCCGCTCACCTACCCGAGTGCCGACGTGATCTCGACCTACGTCTACCGGGCCGGCGTCGAGTCCAACAGCTTCAGCTACGCGGCCGCGATCGGCCTGTTCGAGGCGGTCATCGGCCTGGTCCTGATCACGACCGCCAACACGCTCTCGCGCCGCACGGTGGGGACCAGCCTGTGGTGAAGCCGAGCCGCTCCTACCGGGTCTTCCAAGGCGTCAACGGGGTGGTCCTCACCTTCGTCGTGCTGGTGACCCTGTACCCCTTCGCCAACATCGTCGCGCGCTCCTTCAGCGGGGAACGGCAGATCCGTGCCGGTGAAGTGACCCTGTGGCCCAAGGGGTTCAACCTCACCACGTACCGGATCGTCTTCCAGGACTCGATGTTCTGGCGGAACTACGGCAACACCGTCTTCTACACGGTCGCGTCCACCGTCGTGGCCATGGTTCTGACGACCTGTTACGCCTACGTCCTGTCGAAGAAGAACCTCAAGGGGCGCGGGGTGCTGGTCGGCATCGCCGTGTTCACGATGTTCTTCACCGGCGGCCTGATCCCGAACTACATCCTGGTCACCGAGCTCGGACTGAAGAACAGCGTCTGGGCGATCGCGCTGCCCAACGCGATCAGCGTCTTCAACCTGCTGGTGATGAAGGCCTTCTTCGAGAGCCTGCCGACCGAGCTGGAGGAGGCCGCGCAGATCGACGGCCTGAGCACCTACGGCATCCTCTTCCGGGTCGTGCTGCCGCTGTCCAAGGCGGTCGTCGCGACCATGGTGCTCTTCTACACGGTGTCCTTCTGGAACTCCTGGTTCAGCGCGTTCCTCTACATGGACCACTCCGACCTGATGCCGGTCACCGTCTACCTGCGCAACCTCATCGCGGGTGCCACCGGCGGCGGCAACGCCGGTGCCGGCACCGCCGAGCTCAGCCAGGTCGGCGCGAGCATCCAGGCCGTCACGATCGTGCTCACCGCGCTGCCGATCATCTGCGTGTACCCGTTCGTCCAGCGCTTCTTCGTCTCGGGCGTGATGCTCGGCGCGGTCAAGGGCTGACAGTCCGTCACCTCACTTACGGAACAAGGGAGTATCCGTGGAGAACGCAGGACAGCTGTCGCGACGTCAGATCCTGGCCGCAGCGGGGTTCGTCGGCCTCGCCACCCTCACCGGCTGCGGCAGCGGCGACGACGGCGGCGACTCCAAGGACCTTTCCAAGAAGCAGAACGGAGCGATGAAGGAGTACCGGGCCGGCCAGCAGTTCAAGGCGTCCAGGGCACTGTCCTTCTCGATGCTGCACAACGACAACCCGGTTTACCCCCTGAAGAAGAACTGGCTGTTCTGGAAGGAGGTCACCCGGCGCACCGGTATCACCATCAAGCCCCTCGACGTGCCCCTGGCCGACTACGAGAAGAAGCGCAGCGTCCTCATCGGCGCGGGCGACGCCCCCTTCATCATCCCGAAGACGTACCACCCCGGGGAGGTGGCCTTCGTGTCCTCGGGCGCGATCCTCCCGGTCAGCGAGTACGTCGACCTGATGCCCAACTTCCGGGACAAGGTGAAGAGGTGGAAGCTCGAACCCGAGCTCGACTCCATCCGCCAGTCCGACGGCAAGTACTACCTGCTGCCCGGTCTGCACGAGAAGCCGAAGTCCGGCTACTCGCTGTCCTTCCGCACGGACGTCCTCGACCGCCACGGACTGGCCCTGCCCACGACCTGGGACGAGGTGTACGACGTCCTCAAGGCACTCAAGGCCGAGTACCCCGGCAAGTACCCCTGGACCGACCGCTGGAGCACCAACACCCCCTTCCCGTGCGGGGCGTTGTTCCAGTACCTGGGCCAGGCCTACGGGGTGAAGGCCGGCTGGACGTACGACAACATCAGCTTCGACACCAAGGCGCAGAAGTTCGTCTTCACCGCCGCCCAGGACGCCTACCGGCAGATGGTCGAGTTCCTCAGGAAGATCGTCGCCGAGAAGCTCCTCGACCCCGAGAGCTTCACCCAGCAGGACGACCAGGCCGTGCAGAAGCTGCTGGCCGAGAAGTCCTACGCGATCAGCGCGAACCCCCAGGAGCTGGTGCAGAACTACCGCTACAACCTGGGCAAGCAGGTCAAGGGCTCGAAGATCGAGATGGTCCCGGTGCCGCTCGGCCCGGCCGGCCCGATCCTGCTGAGCGGCGTCCGGCTGGAGAACGGCGTCATGATCTCCAGCAAGGCCCTCAAGAGCGCAGACTTCGTCGCGATGATGCAGTTCGTGGACTGGCTCTGGTACTCCGACGAGGGCCAGAAGTTCTGCAAGTGGGGTGTGGAAGGCGTCACGTACACCGGGTCCGGCGGCAAGTACACGCTGAAGCCCGGCATTTCGCTGATGGGCTCCGATCCCGACGCCCCGAAGGATCTCCAGAAGGACTACGGCTTCTTCAACGGCGTGTTCACCTACGGCGGCAGCTGGGAGCTGGTCTCCTCCAACTTCGGCCCGGACGAGAAGAAGTTCCAGGACGCCATGTCCCAGCGCAAGGAACTGCCCGTCGACCCGGCCCACCCCCTGCAGTCCTTCGAGCAGGAGCAGGCGACGCTCTGGGACACCCCGCTCAAGGACCACGCCATCCAGAACACCCTCCAGTTCGTGCTCGGCAAGCGCCCCATGTCCGAGTGGGACGCGTACGTGTCCGAACTGAAGGCGAAGAACATGCAGCAACTCGTCGACCTGCACAACAAGGCTCACGAGCGGTTCAAGAAGGAGAACGGGTGATCCTCCGCGTCCCCGCCGAGCCGGGCCGTACCGGCCGGGTACGGGCGGCGACCGGTCGCACCAGGGCGGAGTCCCGCGACACCCCGTCCGCCGACCGATCCGGCGCCGCCCCGCAGCACCCGCCCGCAGGACAGCGCCCGCCGGAGGACCGTGAACCCCCCGCCCCCTCCTTCGGCACCGGCTCCCTCTCCCGCGCCGCGGCCCTGATCCACACGCTCGTCACCGTCGAGGCCCTGCTCCTGGTCGCCGCATCGCCGGGCCTCGCCGCCCTGTTCCTGCTGGGCCCCGCCCCGGCCGGCCTCCCGCTCGCCGCCGTATGCCTGCTGCCCCTCGGCCCGGCGACGGCCGCCGCCCTGTTCGCCCTCGGCCACCGCGACCGCGACCTCACCGACCTCCACCCGGCCCGCTCCTACTGGCGGGGCTGGCGGCTCAACGCCGTGCCCGCCCTGAAACTGTGGGCGCCCCTGCTGGCCTGGCTCACGGTCATCGCGTTCACGCTCACCCACTTCACCGCCACCGGCCTGCCCGGCTGGTGGGCCGGGCTGCTCGCGGCGATCGGTGTCGGCTCCCTCCTGTGGGGCGCGCACGCGCTCGTCCTCACCGCCCTGTTCGCCTTCCGGGCCAGGGACACCGCACGCCTCGCCGGTTACTTCCTGTTCCGGCACGGCCGCGCCACCCTCGGCGCCGCCTCGCTGCTCGTCCTGACGGCCGCCGGGACCGCCGTGCTCACCGAGGCCCTGCCCGCCCTGCTCGCGGCCCCGCTGCTGCTGTCCCTGCTGCACAGCAGCCGTTGGGTGATCGCCGAGACCCAGGAGGACTTCACCGCATGACGCCGTCGAGCTCCAAGATCCCCTACGGCGGCGACTACAACCCCGAGCAGTGGCCGGCACAGGTCTGGGACGCGGACCACCGGCTGTTCACCCGGGCCGGCATCGACACCCTCACCGTCGGCGTCTTCTCCTGGTCGCTCACCCAACCCGCCGAGGAAACCTACGACTTCACGGTCCTCGACCAGGTCCTGGACCGGGCGGCGGCCGAGGGCCGACAGGTCTGTCTGGCCACGGGTACGGCCGCCGTGCCGCCCTGGCTCGCGCACACGTACCCCGAGGTCAACCGCACCGACTTCGAGGGCCGCCGGCACCGCTACGGACAGCGCCACTCCTTCTGCCCCAGCTCACCGGCGTACCGCAGACTGGCCACGGGGATGGCGGCACGGCTCGCGGAACGGTACGCGGACCACCCGGCGCTGCTCGCCTGGCACATCAACAACGAGTACGGCGGCGTCTGTTACTGCGACCTGTGCGCCGACGCCTTCCGGGACTGGCTGCGGGAGCGGTACGGCACCCTCGACGCCCTCAACGACGCCTGGTGGACGACGTTCTGGTCGCACCGCTACACCGACTTCGCCCAGATCGAGCCGCCCAGTGCCCTCACCGAGCACTGGCGGGGCCCCGACCACACCGCCTTCCAGGGCATCACGCTCGACTACTTCCGCTTCACCACCGACGCGCTGCTCGGCTGCTTCCTCGCCGAGAAGGAGGTGATCCGCGCCCACGATCCGGTCACCCCCGTCACCACCAACTTCATGGGCATGTTCCGCCCCCTCGACTACCACCGCTGGGCACCCCACCTCGACTTCGCGTCCTGGGACAGCTACCCGCCCCTGGACGCCCCGCCGACCTGGGCCGCCCTGGCCCATGACCTGATGCGCGGCCTCAAGGGCGGCGCCCCCTTCTGGCTGATGGAGCAGACCCCGTCCACGACGGCCTGCCGTGATGTCAACCCCCTGCGCAGGCCGGGGGAGTTGCGCCTGGCCACCTTCCAGGCGATCGCCCACGGCGCCGATGCGGCCCTCTACTTCCAGCTGCGCGCCTCCCGGGGAGCCTGCGAGAAGTACCACGGAGCGGTCATCGGCCACGCGGGCCGCGACGACACCCGCGTGTTCCGCGAAGTGGCCGCACTGGGAGCGGAGTTGCAGCGGCTCGGCGACGCCTCCCTCGGCGCCCGCACTCCGGCCCGCACCGCCCTGCTCTTCGACTGGGACAGCTGGTGGGCCCTGGAGATCTCCGACGGCCCCTCCCGGCTGGTCAGGTACCAGGAGGTGGTCCACGCCTACTACCGGGCCGCCCGCGAGGCGGGCGCCGACGTGGACGTCGTCCCGCACACCACCGACCTCACCCCGTACGACGTGGTTCTCGCCCCCGCCCTGCACATGGTCAAGGGCGACCTCGCCACCCGCCTCGAAGCGGTCGCGGAACGCGGCGGCACCGTCCTCGCCACCTTCCTCTCCGGCCGCGTCGACGAACACGACCGGGCCTTCCTCACCGACGTCCCCGGCCCCCTCGCGCCCCTGATGGGCATCCGGATCGACGAATGGGACGCCCGCCGGGCGGACTTCGCCCAGCCCGTTCCCGAACTGGCCTCGCACGGACGGCTCGTCTTCGAGCTCGTGCAGCCCCGGGGCGCGGAGACGGTCGCCACCTACGGCTCCGACTTCTACGCCGGGACCGCCGCCGTCACCCGCAACACCTACGGGCGGGGCGAGGGCTGGTACGTCGCCACCGCCCTCGACCAGCCGGGCGTGGACGTGGTGGTGCGCCGCGTGTTGTCCCGCCACGACCTCGTCGGCCCGTACGCCGGCCACGCCGGTGTGGAGACCGCGAACCGGACGGCCGCCGACGGCACCCGCCTGCTCTTCCTCCTCAACCACACCGACGAGACGGCCGAGTTGAAGGCCCACACCGGCGCCACCGACCTGCTCACCGGCAGACGGACGGAGGCCGGGGCCCCCTTCGCCCTCGACCCGAGGGGCGTGGCGGTGCTCCGGCTTCAGTAGATCGTCCGCCCCCGCCCGTCCGGCACCCCCGACTTCCGGAAGAAGTAGCTGTTGACCTGATCGCGCCACTCACGGGCACTCCGCAGCTGCTCCTCGAACCGCTCCGCCACCCGCGCGTGACGCTCCGGATCCACGAGGCCCGCCAGCGAGGACCACAGCTCCCGGGCCACCTCCACCTCCGCCACGCCCTCGAAGTGCGTGTCGTAGATGTGCTGGATCACCGTCTTCCCGCTGTGCAGCATGTGCTCGTACGACACGTGGTGGAAGAACAGCAGCAGCTCGTCCGGACAGGTCTCCGCCGACTCGTACACCTCGGCCCAGGGCTTCGCGTACTGCCCCGCGTACCCGGTCCCGGTCGCCACGCTCCGGTCCACACCGACGCCGTCGCGGTCGGCGAAGTGGTAGGTGCCCCACGGGCTGTACTCGTAGCCGTCGACGCTCGGCCCGTAGTGGTGCCCCGGCTGGACCATGAACCCGACACCGAGGGGAGCGGTGTACTTCTCGTACGTCCGCCACGAACCGTCCAGAATCGAGCGCAGCCCCGCCGCGAGCCCGGGGGCGCTCCCGAAGGTGAGCCGGATCCATTCGTCGAGGAATCGATGCGGATCGCCGCCCGGCTCCCAGGCCAGCCGCCCGAAGGTGTACAGGTTCGCCTGGGCCAGCGGATGCCCGGTCCAGAACGGGTCGTCCCCGATGTTGGACACGGCGACCAGCCCACCGCGCGCCAGCTCGCCGACCGTGGACTCGCCGTCGATCCCGAAGCGCAGCACCTCGCTCCACATCGGCCCCAGCCAGCACACATGCCGCTGCTGCCCGGTGTACTCCTGCGTCGCCTGGAGCTCCACCGCAAGGCGCGTGCCCGGCATCGCCCCGATCAGCGGGGACACCGGCTCGCGCACCTGGAAGTCCATCGGCCCGTGCTTGACCTGGAGGACGGCGTTGCCCGCGAACTCGCCGTCCAGCGGCACGAAATGGTCGTACGCGGCCCGCGCCCGGTCGGTCGAGCGGTCCCGCCAGTCCTGACGGTGGTCGTAGACGAAGGCCCGCCAGTGCACCGTGCCGCCGTACGGCTCCACCGTGGCGGCCAGCATGTTGGCGCCGTCGGCATGCGTGCGCCCGTACGCGAACGGGCCCGGCTGTCCCTCGGAGTCGGCCTTCACCACGAACCCGCCGAAGTCGGGGATCGCCGCGTACACCCGGGCGGTCGCCTCGGCCCACCACGCCGACACTCCCGGATCGAGCGGATCGGCCGTCGGCAGACCGCCCAGGACCATCGGCGCGGCGAAGGTCACCGACAGATGGACACGAATCCCGTACGGCCGCAACGCACCCGCGATGTCGGCCACTTCACCGAGCCGCCCGGTCAGCAGCCGCGCCTCGGCCGCGTGCACGTTGACGTTGTTGACGGCCACAGCGTTGATCCCGCAGGCCGCGAGCAGTCTGCCGTACGCCCGCACCCGCTCCAGGTCTCCGCGCGCCCGCCCGTCCTCCCAGAACAGCGACCCGCCGGCGTATCCGCGCTCCACCTGGCCCATGACCGGGTGCACGGTCAGGTTGTCCCAGTGGTCGAGCATGCGCAGCGCCAACCGCGGTTCATGGCGGACGGGTTGGGCCTCTTCGAGGAAAGCCGCCTCCCCGAGCCGCACGACATGGAACAGCCCGTACAGCAGCCCGCGCGCACCGGACGCCGTGACGGTCGTGGAACCGTCACGGCGTCCGTACGCGAACCCCTCGGAGCCGTCCTCGCCGTTCAGCTCCAACACCAGGTCGCAGGGACCCGGTTCACGCGTGACACTCCCGCCGAACCGCGCGCAGGCCCGCGCCACCTCACCGTGGACCGTGTCCACCAGCGGACCCGAGCCGCGGATCAGGGTCCGCCGGGTGCCGATCGGCCGGAACACCCCGTCCGGCAGCCAGGCGTGATCGGCACCCCGCATATGACCCCCAACGCTCCTGCTCAGGCGAGCAGTTCGAGTTCCGAGACCACCGCCTCGCCGTCGAGCACGAGACGGTACTTCCCGTACGTACCCGGAGACCTCACCGAGAACGCGCGTGTCTGCCTGTCCCATGCGAAGGACTCACCGGACCGCCGGTCGAGGGTCTTCCACCCGGTCCCGTCGTCCGAGCCCTGGAGCGTCCAGCCGGTCGGCGCCTTCGCGTGGTCCGACGACGAGGTCACCGTGTACTGGACCCCGTTGACCGCACCGGAGACCGGAAGGTCCACCGAGGTCACGGTCGCGTCGGTGGCCGAGGTGTTGTCGAACAGCGCCCCGTCCCCGGCGAGCACGTCCGCACGCGGCGTCGGCACCTCGTCGTCCTGGGTGATCGACACCGGGGCGGCGTTCTTCCCGGTGCCCCACTTGGACGGCCGCGGACCCATGTCGAAGTCCAGCACGGCACCCCTGGACAGGACCGAGTGGGGGAGCGAAGTGGAGGTCCAGGGCTTGCCGTTGACCCTCAGGCCCCGCACGTACACGTTCCGCGCGCTGTTCTTCGGTGCCCTGACCACCAGGTCCCGGCCGTTCTCCAGATGGACCGTGGCCTTGGTGAACAGCGGTGAGCCGACGGCGTATTCGCCGCTGCCCATCACCAGCGGGTAGAAGCCCAGCGCCGAGAACAGGAACCAGGCCGACTGCTCGCCGTTGTCCTCGTCCCCGTGGTAGCCCTGCCCGATCTCGCTGCCGACGTACAGCCGCGACAGCACCTCACGGACGTTCTTCTGCGTCTTCCAGGGCTGACCGGCCGCGTCGTACATGTAGGTGACGTGGTGGGCGACCTGGTTGGAGTGGCCGTACATGCCCATCCGGACGTCCCGGGCCTCCGTCATCTCGTGGATGACACCGTCGTAGGAGCCGACGAACTCCGGCGAGGCCGTCTCCGGCGTCGCGAAGTACCGGTCCAGTTTGTCGGCGAGACCCGAGCGGCCGCCGTACAGGTTGGCGAGGCCCCGGCTGTCCTGCGGGGCGGTGAAGGCGTACCCCCAGCCGTTGGTCTCGGTGTAGTCGTAGCCCCACACCCGGGGGTCGTAACTCGACGAGTCCACACGCCACTTGCCCTTGTCGTCCCGGCCCTGGAAGAAGCCCGCCTTCTGGTCGAAGAGGTTCACGTAGTCCCGCGCCCGGTTCAGGAAGTACGCCGACTCCTCCTGGTAGCGCTTCTCGCCGGTCTTCGCGTACAGCGCCTGGCCCATCCGGGCGATCCCGTAGTCGTTGAGATAGCCCTCCAGCGCCCAGGACAGGCCCTCGTGGGTGTCCGTGCTGGTGTAGCCGAGGAAGGGCGAGGTCGCCATGCCCTTGCGGCCCACACCGGAGGACGGGGGTGCGACCGTGGCGTTCTTCAGGGCCGCGTCGTAGGCCGACCTCGCGTCGAAGTCGACTCCCTTGACGTACGCGTCCGCGAACGCGACGTCCGAGGAGGTGCCCGTCATCAGGTCCGCGTAGCCGGGCGAGGACCAGCGCGAGGTCCAGCCGCCGTCCTTGTACTGCTGGACGAACCCGTCGACCATCTCACCCGCCTGAGAGGGCGTCAGGAGCGAGTAGGCCGGCCAGGTGGTCCGATAGGTGTCCCAGAAACCGTTGTTGACGTACACCTTGCCGTCCACGATCTTCGCCCCGGTGTGCGTCGGGGTGTCGGGAGAGGGCATCGGGGAGAACGGGGACGCGTACTGGTACTTCGAACCCACCTTCTCGAAACCGGAGTTGGGGTACAGGTACAGCCGGTACAGGCTGGAGTACAGCGTGGTCAGCTGGTCCTGGGTGGCGCCCTCGACCTCGACCTTGCCGAGCAGCCGGTCCCACTGCCCCCGGGCCCGGTCGCGGACCTGCTCGAAGGAGGTGCCGTCCGGGATCTCCTGGCGCAGGTTGTCCTTCGCCTGGTCGAGGCTGATCAGCGAGGTGGCCAGCCGCAGCGTGACGGTCCGGTCGCTGCCCGCGTCGAAGCGCAGATAGCCCTTGACCCCGCTCGACGAGCCCTCCGTCACCGGCCGGTCGAAGACGCCGTAGACGAAGAGCCGGGTGGCGCCGGTCGACAGCCCGGACTTCACGTCCGAGTACCCGGTGATCACACCGGCGTCCTTGTCGAGCGTCAGCCCCGCCTGGTCCGTCACGTTGTCGAACAGCACACTCGCGTCGTCGCCCGGGTAGCTGAAGCGCAGGGCCGCCGCGTGGTCCGTCGGCGCCATCTCCGTCTTCAGCCCGTTCTCGAACCGCACCCCGTAGTAGTACGGCCGCGCGGTCTCGTTCTCGTGCCGGAAGGCCAGCTCCCGCGCCCCACGGCCGGTGTCCGGGGTGCCGGACGCGGCCGACGGCATCACCTGGAAGGTCTGCCGGTCGCCCATCCACGGGCTCGGCTCGTGGCTCGCGCTGAACGCCTGGATCGTCGGCAGATTGTCGGCGTTGTTCGCACGTGCGTAGTCGTACAGCCAGCTCAGCGAGGACGCGTTGGTCACCGGCGTCCAGAAGTTGAAGCCGTGCGGCACGGCCGTCGCCGGGAAGTTGTTGCCGCGCGAGAAACCGCCGCTGGACTGGGTGCCGCGGGTGGTGAGCGCGTAGTCGGACACATGCGCCCGGGGCTCCTCGGGCGCGGCCCGCTCCAGCGTCACGTCGTCCAGCCAGCCCCGGAACTTCGCCGGCCCGCCCGGGGAGTCGTAGGCGACGAGGATGCGGTCGACGGTCTTCCCGGCCGCGACCGGCCCGATCCGCGCGACCACGTTGTTCCACTGGTTGACGTAGAGCGCCTTCGAGGCGCCCTGTCCCTGCGGGGAGAGCGTGAACCCGTGCTGGTCGCGTGCCCCGAGGTCACTGAGGAAGGTGCCGTCGGTGAAGGCCAGGTCCACGGAGACGTTGGTCGAGTCGTAGTCCCGGTCGCCGTCGACCATCGACGGGTAGATCCGGTACGACAGCCGGGTCAGCCGGTCGACCCGCACGTTCACGTCGAAGATCTTGTTGTACGAGTACGCCCGTCCCTGCGCGGTGTGCCGTCCGGCGTAGCGCAGGGACTTCTTTCCGGTGAATCCGGCGCCCGCCTTCGCGGTGGGCGAGCCGGTCGGGCCGCGGTCGACGAGCGAGAGCATGTCCGGCGGAACCGGCCCGTCGCTCGCCCCGGTCGAGAACTGCACGTCGGCGAGCTGGACGATGCCGGAGGCGCCGTTGTTCGCGGTGATGTCGAGCCGGAAGTGCCGGTACTCGGCGACGGCGTCCGCGGGGATGTCGTACGAGTTCGTCTGGAACCGTTCGGCGAAGGTCTCCCCGGCACGGGTGTCGAGGGCCTTCCAGTCCTTGCCGTCCGTGGAGCCCTTGAGCGTCCAGTCCCTCGGGTCGCGCTCGGCGGCGTCGTTGGCCGAGGTGAGCGCGTAGGTGACCGCCTTGACCGGCTGGTCCAGGTCGAACTCCGCCCAGCCGGTGGAGGCGAAGGCCAGCCACTTGGTGCCCGGTTCGCTGTCGGCGAGGTTCTCCTTCACCTCGCCGCCGGAGGCGTTCTCGGCGCTCGCCCGGACGTCGGTGACATGGTCGGTGACATTGCCCGGGATGCCGGTGCGGTAGCCGCCGTCGACGCCGGAGGCCCGGCCGCTGTCGACGGTGCTGGTCCAGTCGGGGGCCGGTTCGTCCGCCTCGAAGGAGGAGGTGAACCCCCGATCCGCCGGGGTGGGGGCCTCGGGCAGGGCGACCGCCGCGCCCTGGGAGCCCACCGTCATGACAAAGGCGGCCGTGAAGACGACCGCCGTACTCCGTCTGAGCCGAGTTCTGTACCGATCCATCGGCGAGTACCCTCCCTGCACAAGGACGGACAACGTTGTCACACAATCCGTGCAAGGATCAGTAGGGGCCCAAGTGGACGGTGATGTCAAGGGTGTTGGCTGTGGCATTCGAGGCGTATGTCGCGAATTTTTCCGGCAAGCCTCGCACAGGGCGCTCATATTTCCGCGAGGTCTCAACTCGAAAACACCCAAGGCCAACATTGCGTTCGATCTTGCTCCGCCGACCGGAAGTGGACTATACCTGTCGGCAATTCACCCCACTCGCACGAACCTCTTGCACGAACCTGCTTGACCTGACCGCGGTGCCGGGGAGGATCCGGTTCACCGCCTGAGTCCTGGAGAAGGCGAGGACTTGAGCATGGGATCCACTTCCGCAGACAGCCATGGTGACGACGGTGTCGGACGCCGCGATCTGATCAAGCGGTCCGCCGCGCTCGGACTGGCCGCCGTTCCCGCGACCGGTTTTCTGTCCGCCTGCGCGAGCGGCGGCGGCGACGATTCGAGTGACGACGGCACCAAGGGCGCCACCTCGAAGGAGAACCCGTTCGGCGCGGCGAAGGGCAGCAAGCTCGACGTCGTGATCTTCAAGGGCGGCTACGGCGACGACTACGCCAAGGCGTGGGAGGCCGACTTCCAGAAGAAGCTCGGCATCACCTCCACCCACACCGGCACCCAGGAGATCACCGGAAAGCTCCAGCCGCGCTTCAACGCGGGCAACCCGCCGGACATCGTGGACGACTCCGGCGCCCAGCAGATCAAGGTCGACGTCCTCTACAAGAACGGTCAGCTGCTCGACCTCGCCGAGGTCCTGGACGCGCCCGCGATCGACGACCCGAGCAAGAAGGTCAGCGACCTGATCATCCCGGGGACCCTCGACGCGGGTCTCCAGGGCGGCAAGGTCGTCGCCCTCAACTACATCTACACCGTCTGGGGCCTGTGGTACTCCGGCAAGCTCTTCAAGGAGAAGGGCTGGGAGGAGCCCAAGACCTGGGACGACTTCCTCGCCGTCTGCCAGGACGCCAAGAAGCAGGGCATCGGCGGCCTCGCCCACCAGGGCAAGTACCCGTACTACATCAACGTCGCCATCATGGACCTGATCGCCAAGAAGGGCGGTCTGGACGCCATGAAGGCGATCGACAACCTCGACCCGAAGGCCTTCGTCGGCTCGGACGCGGCCCAGGCCGGTGTCGAGGCGATCTACGAGGTGGTGGAGAAGGGCCTGTTGATGCCCGGCACCAACGGCCTGACCCACACCGAGTCCCAGACCCGCTGGAACCAGTACAAGGCCGCCTTCATCACCTGCGGTTCCTGGCTGGAGAACGAGCAGCTCAAGCAGACCCCGGCGGACTTCGACATGAAGTTCATGCCGATGCCGCTGCTGCCCGACAGCGCGCTGCCCTTCACGGCGATCCGGGCCGGCTCCGGCGAGCCCTTCATCATCCCGGCCAAGGCCAAGAACCTGGCGGGCGCGAAGGAGTTCATGCGGCACATGCTCTCCAAGGAGTGGTCGACGCTCTTCGCCAAGGAGGCCAACTCCCTCACCATCCTCAAGGACGGTGTCGACCCGAGCGTGAAGCTGCGCCCCGGCACCCAGTCCACCGTCGAGGCCTCGAAGGCAGCCGGCGACGACACCTTCCGTTACCTGTACACCGAGTGGTACAGCGAGATGGGAGCGGCCATCGAGGCCGCGTCCAACGAGCTGATGGCCAAGCGCATCCAGCCGAAGGAGTGGCTCAAGCGGGCCCAGGCCGCGGTCGACAAGCAGGCCAAGGACCCGGCCTCCAAGAAGAACCACCGGGACTGACCGCACCGCCGTTTCCCGGGCCGGAGCACTCCGGCCCGGGAAAGGACCCCAGGGGCAGGAATCGCCAATGCACAAAGGGCAGTACAGGTTCGTCGCGGGATTTCTCCTCGCACCCGTGTCGCTCTACCTGATCTTCGTGATCTGGCCTTACATCCAGACGATCGGCTATTCGCTGACCGACTGGAAGGGGCAGTCGCAGACGTTCAAGTTCATCGGCCTGGACAACTACAAGGCGCTGTTCCAGGACGACGTCTTCATGCAGGCCATCTGGCACAACATCCTGTTCCTGATCTTCATCCCGGTGATCACCATTCTGCTCGCGCTGTTCTTCGCGTTCATGCTGAACGCGGGAGGCCGCAGCAGGGCCGGCGGGGTGCGGGGAGTCGCCGGATCGCAGGTCTACAAAATCGTCTACTTCTTTCCCCAGGTGCTGTCGCTGGCCATCGTCGCCGTGCTGTTCAACGCGGTGTACCGCAGTGACGGCGGCGGTCTCCTCAACGGATTCCTGATCAAACTCGGCCTGGTCGACGCCGAGAATCCGATGGAATGGCTCAACGAGCCCAACCTGGTGCTGTGGATGCTGGTCATCGCCGTGGTGTGGCACGGGGTCGGCTTCTACCTCGTGCTGTTCTCGGCTGCCATGCAGTCCATCCCGAGGGACATCTACGAGGCCGCGCTCATCGACGGCGCGGGCCGCAACCAGTCCTTCTTCCGCATCACCCTGCCGCTGCTGTGGGACACCGTGCAGACCGCCTGGGTCTATCTGGGCATCGTCGCGATGGACATGTTCGTGCTGGTGTCGTCGATGACCCAGAACATGGGCGCCTACGGCGGCGGTCCCGACCATCACAGCGATGTGATGTCGACGGTGATGATGCGCAACTTCCAGTACTTCGGCAAGAGCGGATACGCCTGCGCGATGGGCGTCGTCATGCTGCTGCTCACCCTGGTCCTGTCCGTGGTCATGCTGCGTGCCACCCGCCGCGACCGCGTCGAGTTCTGAGCGGGAGAGATACGACGATGAGCGCACCCATCAAGGAGACCGCCGCCGTCCCGGCGCAGCGGACCACGGGCACGGCCCCGGCCCGCCCCGGCAGCGAGCGCAGCGAGGGCGTCGTCCTGAACGCCTTCTCGCACGGCTTCCTCGCGCTGTGGGCCCTGCTGATCGTGCTGCCCCTGCTGTGGCTGGTGCTGAGCTCCTTCAAGACCGACGCCCAGATCGGCGGTTCGGCCTTCGGCTGGCCTCAGCACTGGTCCCTCGGTGTCTTCGGACGGGCCTGGGACAAGGGCATCGGCGACTACTTCCTGAACACCGTCATCGTGCTGGTCTTCTCGGTGCCGTTGACGATGCTGCTGGGTTCCATGGCCGCCTACGTCCTGGCCCGCTACCAGTTCTGGGGCAACAGGTTCCTGTACTTCTTCTTCGTCGCGGGCGCGATGTTCCCGGTGTTCCTGGCCCTGGTCCCGCTGTTCTTCATGGTCAAGCGGCTGGACATGCTGAACACCTACCAGGGGCTGATCCTGGTGTACGTCGCCTACTCGATGCCGTTCACGGTGTTCTTCATGCACGCGTTCTTCCGGACGCTGCCCACGGCCGTGTTCGAGGCCGCGGTGCTCGACGGCGCCTCGCACACCCGGACCTTCTTCCAGGTCATGCTGCCGATGGCGAAGCCGGGGCTGATCAGTGTCGGCATCTTCAACACGCTCGGCCAGTGGAACCAGTTCATCCTGCCCACGGTGCTGATGCAGCCGCAGAGCGGTGACGATCCGGAGCGCTATGTGCTCACCCAGGGCCTGATCCAGCTCCAGCAGCAGATGGGGTACGCCTCGGACCTGCCGGTGCTCTTCGCCGGGGTGACCATCGCGATGATCCCCATGCTGGTGGTGTACCTGTCGTTCCAGCGCCAGGTGCAGGCGGGCCTGACGTCGGCGACCTTGAAGTAGCTCTCGGCGATCGCACGGAAGCGCACTGTCCCCGGTTCCGGTGACGGTGCGCTGAGGTGTGCGCTACACCCCGGATACTGTTCAACCTCTTGACGGGAGGCGACCCTAACGGCTCAGCTTAGAGTTCACTAGTTGGACATAGACGGGGCCTCATCGCTGCGGTCCCGCGCGCAGGAGGTCGTCGTGGAGACTCCGGGGTCGCAGTCGTCGCTGCACCGAGCCAACCTGGAGCGGGTCGTCCGGGCCGTCCGGCTGGCCGGGTCGCTCACGCAGGCGGAGATCGCGCGGACCACGGGTCTGTCCGCCGCGACCGTCTCCAACATCGTCCGCGAGCTCAAGGACGGCGGAACCGTCGAGGTCACGCCCACGTCGGCGGGTGGCCGGCGGGCCCGCGCGGTCTCCCTGAGCGGAGACGCCGGCATCGTCATAGGGGTGGACTTCGGGCACACCCATTTGCGCGTCGCAGTCGGGAACCTCGCCCATCAGGTGCTCGCCGAGGAGTCCGAGCCGCTGGACGTGGACGCCTCCTCCACTCAAGGCTTCGACCGGGCGGAACAGCTGGTCAACCGGCTGATCGAGGCGACCGGTGTGGACCGTACGAAGATCGCCGGGGTGGGCCTCGGCGTCCCTGGCCCGATCGACCTGGAATCCGGCTCCCTGGGCTCCTCGGCCATCCTGCCGGGCTGGATCGGCACCAAGCCCGCGGAGGAGCTCCAGGGGCGCCTCGGCGTGCCTGTGCACGTGGACAACGACGCGAACCTCGGTGCCCTCGGCGAACTCGTCTGGGGCAGTGGCCGGGGGGTTCGCGACCTGGCGTACATCAAGGTCGCGAGCGGTGTGGGCGCCGGACTGGTGATCAGCGGCAAGATCTACCGGGGCCCGGGTGGCACAGCGGGAGAAATCGGGCATATTACTCTTGATGAGTCCGGCCCCGTCTGCCGTTGCGGCAACCGTGGCTGCCTGGAGACCTTTGCGGCCGCGCGCTATGTGCTCCCGCTGCTCCAGTCCAGCCACGGCACCGATCTCACCATGGAAGGCGTTGTTCGACTCGCACGGGACGGAGACCCTGGCTGCCGTCGGGTGATCGCCGACGTCGGCCGACACATCGGCAGTGGAGTCGCCAATCTCTGCAACTTGCTGAACCCGAGCCGAGTCGTCCTGGGCGGTGATCTCGCCGAGGCCGGTGAGCTGGTGCTCGGTCCGATCAGGGAGTCCGTCGGTCGCTATGCGATCCCCAGTGCGGCTCGTCAACTGTCCGTACTTCCGGGGGCACTTGGCGGTCGTGCCGAGGTGCTCGGAGCACTTGCTCTCGCCCTCAGCGAGATGGGTGATTCGACCCTTTTGGACAGCACGCTGCACGCAGCGACACCTGCCTTCACTTAGAGAACGCAAGACGTCGTTGCCATCTCGTTAAGTATTTACTTCTTGACGTCGCACGTGCGGCCGAGTTGACTTCCAGCCACCTCGGCCGCAACGACGCGGCCTCGTCAGGGAGGTTTCTCAAGTGAACACGCTCATGCGTCGTGTGGCCGTATCCGTCGCGATCTCGGCGCTCGCCGTCTCGGCCGCGGCCTGTGGCAAGGCCGGCGACGACGACAACGGCAGTGACAGCAGCAGCTCCGGCTCCGGCGGCAAGTCGATCGGCCTGCTCCTGCCCGACAACGTCACCGCGCGGTACGAGAAGTTCGACAAGCCGTACTTCGAGGACAAGGTCAAGGAGCTGTGCAGCGACTGCACCGTGTCCTACGCCAACGCCGCGGCCGACCCGGCCAAGCAGGCCCAGCAGATGAGCAGCATGGTCACCAAGGGCGTCAAGGTGATCGTGGTGTCGGCGCAGGACTCCGCCGCCATCAAGTCCTCCATCGCCTCCGCGGTGAGCAAGGGCGTCAAGGTCGTCGCGTACGACCGTCTGGCCCAGGGCCCGGTCTCCGCGTACGTCTCCTTCGACAACGTCAAGGTCGGCGAGCTCCAGGGTCAGGCCCTGCTCGACGCCCTCGGCTCCAAGGCGACCCCCAGCGCGAACGTCGTCATGATCAACGGTGACGACGCCGACCCGAACGCCGGTCAGTTCAAGGAGGGCGCGCACAAGGTCCTCGACGGCAAGGTCAAGATCGCCTACGAGCAGTCCGGCCTGTGGAAGGACACCGTCGCCGCGCAGAAGATGTCCGCGGCCATCACCCAGCTGGGCGCCAAGAAGATCGCGGGCGTCTACGCCGCCAACGACGGCATGGCCGGTGGTATCGCCAACACCCTCAAGGGTGCGGGCATCAGCACCATCCCGCTGACCGGTCAGGACGCCGAGCTCGCCGCCATCCAGCGGATCGTCGCCGGCACCCAGTCCGCCACGGTCTACAAGGCCTACAAGCCGGAGGCCGACACCGCCGCCGAGCTCGCGGTCAACCTGCTCCAGGGCAAGGACATCAAGTCCCTCGCCGACACCGAGGTCACCAGCGGTTCCGGCGACAAGGTCCAGGCGAAGCTCCTGACCCCGGTCTCGGTCACCGTGAAGAACATCAAGGACACGGTCGTCAAGGACGGTCTCTACACCGTCGCCCAGATCTGCACCGCCGACTACGCCGCCGCGTGCAAGAAGGCCGGCCTTCAGTAAGAGCCGCTGAGCCCCGGGGCGCGTCCTTCGACGGATCCGCCCCGAGGCAGGCACCAAGCCTGTCCGGCGCCCGCACCGCCTTCATACCCCGCTGCGGGGCGGGCGCCGGACGGAAGCATGGCGGACGCAGCCGTTGCCAAGAGGCATCGGCCGCGCGCATGTTCGACTAGTAAATCCGTGCTTACGGCACAACTCGTCAGTCGAGTGCTACGAGCCTGAGTGCCACGAGCGCAACCCCTCCGCGCCTTACCCCAAGCGCGGCATCCCCGCCGGTCAGGCGGCGAAGGAGATGGTTCACGTGTCCGCTACGCCCGTGCTGGCGTTGCGCGGAGTCTCCAAGCGATTCGGTGCGGTGCAGGCCCTCACCGATGTCGAACTGGAGGTCCACGCCGGAGAAGTGGTCGCCCTGGTCGGCGACAACGGCGCCGGAAAGTCCACGCTGGTCAAGACGATCGCCGGTGTTCACCCCATCGATGAGGGCGTCATCGAGTGGGACGGCAAGCCGGTCAGCATCAACAAGCCGCACGACGCCCAGGGACTCGGCGTCGCGACGGTCTACCAGGACCTCGCCCTGTGCGACAACCTCGACGTGGTAGGCAACCTCTACCTCGGACGTGAGCTGCTGCGCCGCGGCATCATCGACGAGGTCTCGATGGAGCAGAAGGCCCGCGAGCTGCTGAGCACGCTCTCCATCCGCATCCCGAGTGTGCGCATCCCGATCGCGAGTCTGTCCGGCGGTCAGCGCCAGGTCGTCGCCATCGCGCGCGCCCTGATCGGCGACCCCAAGGTCGTCATCCTGGACGAGCCCACGGCCGCCCTCGGTGTCGAGCAGACCGCGCAGGTCCTCGACCTCGTCGAGCGACTGCGCGAGCGCAACCTCGGCGTCATCCTCATCAGCCACAACATGGCCGACGTGAAGGCCGTCGCCGACACCGTCGCCGTGCTGCGTCTGGGCAGGAACAACGGTTCCTTCTCGGTGAAGGACACCAGTCAGGAAGAGATCATCTCCGCGATCACGGGTGCCACGGACAATGCCGTGACCCGTCGTGCGGGGCGTCGCAGCACGGAGGCCGCGAAGTGAGCGACACATCCAAGGTTTCCAAGGCGGACGCCGCGTCCGAGGGACAGGCCACCGTGGCCCCCGCCGACGACCCCACCGCCGCGTCGATCGCCGTCGTCGACCCCCGGCTGCTGGTCCGCGAGGAAGGCCTCAAGGGCTACTGGACCGAGTTCACGCGCAAGGTCAAGGGCGGTGAGCTGGGCTCGCTGCCGGTGGTGATCGGCCTGATCATCATCTGGACGATCTTCCAGCTCCAGAACGACCGCTTCCTGAGCGCCGACAACCTCTCGAACATCAGCTACTACCTCTCGGCCACCGGCATGCTCGCCATCGGCCTGGTGTTCGTCCTGCTGCTCGGCGAGATCGACCTGTCGGTCGGTTCGGTCAGCGGTCTGGCGTCGACCCTGTTCGCGGTCTACGTCGTGGAACACGGCATGAACGCCTGGCTGGCGTTGCTCCTGGCGGTCATCACCGGTATCGCCGTCGGTGCGCTGCAGGGCTGGTTCTTCGCCAAGATCGGAGTGCCGGCGTTCGTCGTCACCCTGGCCGGCTTCCTCGGCTGGAACGGTCTGATGCTGTGGCTGCTGGGCTCCAGCGGCACCATCAACATCCCGTCCGACTCGGGTCCGGTCCACCTGCTCGGCCAGAACTCGTTCTTCATGGACCAGGCCATCATCGGCGCCTACCTGCTGGCCGGTCTCGGTGTCGTCCTGACCCTCGTGGGCAACTTCGGGGAGCAGCGGCGCCGCAAGGCCGCCGGTGTCCCCTTCCGGCCGACCGGCGAGATCCTGGTGCGCGTCGGCGCCCTCGCGGTGGCGTCCTTCCTGACGGCCGCCGTGCTGAACGACGCCGCCGGTGTCTCCAACGCGCTGGTCATCTTCCTGGCGGCGCTGGTGATCGTGGACTTCGTGCTGCGCCGTACGACGTACGGCCGCAAGGTCTTCGCGGTCGGCGGCGGCATCGAGGCGGCCCGTCGTGCCGGTATCAACGTGCCGATCATCCGGATCACCGTCTTCGCCATCTCCGGCGGCTTCGCGGCGATCGGCGGTATGTTCTTCGCCGGTCAGACCGCCAGCGCCACGCTGAGCGCCGGCGGCGGCAACACGCTGATGCTCGCCATCGCGGCGGCCGTCATCGGTGGTACCTCGCTGTTCGGCGGACGCGGCTCGGTGTGGTCGGCGCTGCTGGGCATGCTGGTGATCCAGTCGATCCAGACGGGTCTGGACCTGCTGAACATGAACCAGTCGATCCAGTACATGATCACCGGTGGTGTTCTGCTCGGCGCGGTCGTCATCGACTCGGTGTCCCGTAAGTCTCAGAAGGCCGCGGGTCGCGGATAACACCGCAGGGGAGCGCCCCTCCCGGTCGACGGTCCTGCCCGGCACCCACAAGGTGCCGGGCAGGACCGTTGTCGTAGAACATTAGACTCGACTCACCCGGCAAGCTCGATCAGCTCTAACGCAAGGAGGCACGGGTGCCGCTGCTGACCCGTATCAGGGGACCGCGCGATCTGGACCGGCTCAGCCTCGAGGAGCTGGACCAGCTGGCGGAGGAGATCAGGAGCTTCCTCGTCGGCGCAGTCTCCAAGACCGGCGGCCACCTCGGCCCCAACCTCGGTGTGGTCGAGCTGACCATCGCGCTGCACCGGGTCTTCGACTCGCCCAAGGACCGGGTGCTCTTCGACACCGGCCACCAGTCCTATGTGCACAAGCTGCTCACCGGGCGGCAGGACTTCTCGAAGCTGCGCTCCAAGGGCGGCCTGTCCGGCTACCCCTCGCGCGCCGAGTCCGAGCACGACGTCATCGAGAACAGCCACGCCTCCACGGTGCTCGGCTGGGCCGACGGACTCGCGAAGGCCAACCAGGTGCTCGAACGCGACGACCACGTCGTCGCCGTGATCGGTGACGGTGCCCTGACCGGCGGTATGGCCTGGGAGGCGCTGAACAACATCGCCGACGCCAAGGACCGGCCGCTGGTCATCGTCGTCAACGACAACGAGCGCTCCTACGCGCCGACCATCGGCGGCCTCGCCAACCACCTGGCGACCCTGCGCACCACCGACGGCTACGAGCGCTTCCTGGCCCGCGGCAAGGACCTCCTGGAGCGCACCCCGGTCGTCGGCCGGCCCCTCTACGAGACCCTGCACGGCGCCAAGAAGGGCCTCAAGGACTTCATCGCGCCCCAGGGCATGTTCGAGGACCTCGGCCTGAAGTACGTCGGCCCCATCGACGGCCACGACATCGAGGCCCTGGAGTCGGCGCTGGCCCGCGCCAAGCGCTTCGGCGGCCCGGTCATCGTGCACTGCCTCACCGAGAAGGGCCGCGGCTACGAGCCCGCCGAGCAGGACGAGGCCGACCGCTTCCACGGCATCGGCCCCATCCACCCGGACACCGGCCTGCCCATCAAGGCCTCCGCCGCCAGCTGGACCTCCGTCTTCGGCGACGAGATGGTCAAGCTGGGCCGCGAGCGCAAGGACATCGTCGCCATCACCGCGGCCATGCTCCAGCCGGTCGGCCTGAAGAAGTTCGCGGACACCTTCCCGGAGCGGATCTACGACGTCGGCATCGCCGAGCAGCACGCGGCCGTGTCCGCCGCCGGCCTCGCGACCGGCGGGCTGCACCCCGTCTTCGCCGTCTACGCCACCTTCCTCAACCGCGCCTTCGACCAGGTCCTCATGGACGTCGCCCTGCACAAGTGCGGCGTGACCTTCGTGCTCGACCGGGCCGGCGTCACCGGTGACGACGGGGCCTCGCACAACGGCATGTGGGACATGTCGATGCTCCAGGTCATCCCGACGCTCCGGCTCGCCGCCCCGCGCGACGCCGAGCAGCTGCGCGCCCAGCTCCGCGAGGCCGTCCAGGTCGACGACGCGCCGACCGTGCTGCGCTACTCCAAGGGCGTGGTCGGCCCCGCCGTACCCGCCGTGGGCACCGTGGGAGGCATGGACGTCCTGCGCGAGCCGGAGACGGACACGCCCGACGTGCTCCTCGTCTCCGTCGGCGCCCTGGCCCCCATGTGCCTGGAGATCGCCGGTCTGCTGAACAAGCAGGGCATCTCCACCACCGTCGTCGACCCGCGCTGGGTCAAGCCCGTCGACGAGGCCATGGCCCCGCTCGCGGAGCGGCACCGCGTGGTCGTCACCGTCGAGGACAACAGCCGCGTCGGCGGCGTCGGCTCGGCGATCGCGCAGGCCCTGCGCGACGCGGGCGTGGACGTCCCGCTGCGCGACTTCGGCATCCCGCCGCGCTTCCTCGACCACGCCTCGCGCGCCGAGATCATGGCGGAGATCGGGCTGACCGCGCCCGACATCGCCCGCCAGGTCACAGGCCTCGTCTCGAAGCTCGACGGCCGCTACGACAGCGCCCCGGCCGAGGCGCAGCCCGCCCGCGACTGACGCCTGCGGACTCGGCCGAACGGGCCGGTCGCACCACTCTTGACAGTGGTGTGACCGGCCCGTTCGCGTGAATCCCCCCGCGCCGGGGCATACGACCTACGCCCCCTCTCGATCATGTCGAGGACGACACAGCGTGGGAGGTACCCGTGAGCAGCACCCTCTTCCGGACGAAGAAGGTCGAGCAGTCCATCCTCGATACCGAGGAGCCAGAGCACGCGCTCAAGAAGTCCTTGTCCGCGCTGGATCTGACCGTCTTCGGCGTCGGTGTCATCATCGGCACCGGCATCTTCGTCCTGACCGGCACCGTCGCCAAGAACAACGCCGGCCCGGCGGTCGCCCTGGCCTTCGTCGTGGCCGGCGTCGTCTGCGCGCTCGCCGCGCTCTGCTACGCCGAGTTCGCCTCCACCGTCCCGGTGGCCGGATCGGCCTACACCTTCGCGTACGCCTCACTCGGCGAACTGCCCGCCTGGATCATCGGCTGGGACCTGGTCCTGGAGTTCGCGCTGGGCACGGCGGTGGTGTCCGTCGGCTGGTCCGGCTACATCGCCTCGCTGCTGGACAACGCGGGCTGGCATCTGCCGGCCGCGCTGGGCAGCCGCGACGGGGCCGACGGCTTCGGCTTCGACATCCTCGCCGCCGCGCTCGTCCTGGTGCTGACCGCCATCCTCGTGCTCGGCACCAAGCTCTCCGCGCGCGTGACCTCGGTCGTCGTCGCCATCAAGGTGACGGTCGTGCTGACCGTGATCATCGCGGGCGCCTTCTTCGTCAACGGCGACCACTACGACCCGTTCATCCCGAAGGCGCAGGAGGTACCGGCAGGTGACAGTCTCCAGTCGCCGCTGATCCAGCTGATGTTCGGCTGGGCGCCCTCCAACTTCGGCGTGATGGGCATCTTCACCGCCGCCTCCGTCGTCTTCTTCGCCTTCATCGGCTTCGACGTCGTCGCCACGGCCGCCGAGGAGACCAGGAACCCGCAGCGCGACATGCCCCGCGGCATCCTCGGCTCCCTCCTCATCTGCACGACCCTCTACGTGGCCGTGTCGATCGTCGTGACGGGCATGCAGAAGTACACGGACCTGTCCATCACGGCCCCGCTCGCGGACGCCTTCAAGGCGACCGGCCACCCCTGGTTCGCGGGCTTCATCAGCTTCGGCGCCGCGGTCGGCCTGACGACCGTCTGCATGATCCTGCTGCTGGGCCAGACCCGGGTGTTCTTCGCGATGAGCCGTGACGGACTGCTGCCCACGTTCTTCTCCCACGTCCACCCGAAGTTCCGGACCCCGCACCGCCCGACCATCCTGCTCGGCGTGATCATCGCGATCGTCGCCGGCTTCACGCCCCTGAGCGAACTCGCCGAACTGGTCAACATCGGCACCCTGTTCGCCTTCGTGGTCGTCGCCATCGGCGTGATCATCCTCCGCAAGTCCCGCCCCGACCTGCCGCGGGCCTTCCGCACCCCCTGGGTGCCGTTCATCCCGATCCTGTCGGTGGCGGCCTCTCTCTGGCTGATGCTCAACCTGCCGGCCGAGACCTGGCTGCGGTTCGCGATCTGGATGGTCATCGGCTTCGCCGTGTACTTCCTCTACGGCCGTGGCCACAGCCGTCTCGGACAGCGCATGGCAGCGACGGCCGACAGCGGCGGCAGCGCCGGCAACAGGGAGTAACACAAACGTTCCACCTCTCCGGCCCCGTATGTCCTGCTCACCCGGGAGATACGGGGCCGGATAGCGTGCCGCTCATGCCCGCAGAGCTGCTGCTCCCGTCACCCTCCGTACCCGGTTCCCGTACGGCGTACTGGAGCCGGCTGCTGCCCCCGCTCGCGGCCCTGGCCTGCGTGACGCGGATCCCGTCCTTCACCCGCCCCCTGTGGAACCCGGACGAGGGTTATCTCGCCGTGCAGGCACGGCTGCTGGCGCAGGGCGGCGAGCTCTACGAGACGGTCGTCGACCGCAAGCCGCCGCTCGTACCGTGGCTGTACGAGGCCACGTTCGCGGTGACCGGCTCCGGCACGCTGGCCGGCGTGCGGGTCCTGGCCCTCCTGGCCCACCTCCTCACCGCGGCCCTGCTGGCCTCCCTGGCCCGCCACCGCTGGGGCGACCGGTCCGGCACCACCGCCGGTGTGCTGTATCTGCTGATCTCCGTGGGCCTGAACCCCGAGGACGCGCAGGCCGCGACCTTCGAGGCCTTCGTGCTGCCCTGCACGGCGGCGGCGATGTGGTGCGCGGACCGACGGCGCTGGGGCGCGGCGGGCACGGCGGTCGCGTGCGCCTTCCTCACCAAGCAGACGGGCGGGGCGGTGCTGCTGCCGGTGCTGTGGCTGTACGTCGCCTCGGGCGCCCGGCGTGGCGGCCTCGGGCGGCTGGTCGCGGGGGCGGTGCTGCCGGTGCTGGGCGCCGCGCTGGCCACGGATCCGGTCGGCTTCGTGTTCTGGACGGTGACGGGCTCGGGCGCGTACGCGACCCTGACCGGCTCCGAACTCCACGTGCTGGCAAGGGGATCGGTCAACACCGCGATCGTGTCGGTGGCCTGCGCGGGCCTGATCGCCCCGGTCGCCAGGGCCCGGCGCGCACCGACGGCCGACCTGTGGCTGTGGCTGCTCGCATCGGCGGGAGGGGTCCTGCTCGGCCTGCACTTCTTCGGCCACTACTACCTCCCCCTCCTGCCGCCGGTCGCGCTCCTGGCCACGGCGGCGCTCCGCGTGCTGCCGTACGACCGCACGGTCACGGCGGTGTTCACGTCGGCCTGCGCGTGCGTGCTGTTCCTGACGTGGGGTGTGCTGGCCCCGCGAACGGACCTCGATCACGCCCGCCGGGTCGCGCAGGCCGTGTCGTCCCGCACGGCGCCGGGCGATGCGGTACTGGTCTGGGGGATACACCCGGAGACGTACTGGCTCGCCGACCGCGCGCCGGCGACCCGCTATCTGACGGCGGGTCTCCTCACGAACTACAGCGGGGGCCGGGACGGGGGGCGGGTGGGGGAGAGGTACGCGGTACGGGGTGCCTGGACGGTGTTCCGGCGGGAGGCGGTCTCGGCGGCACTGGTGGTGGACGACTCCCGGGGCAAGCCGTACGGGCCGGAACGGGTGCGGGGCCTACGGCGGTTGCTTTCGGCGGGGTACGAGGCGGTGGGGACGGTGGATGGGGCTGTGCTGTACGTGCGGCGGGGGTAGGGGTGCGTTGTCGGGCGCGGGCCGGTGGGGGCTGGTCGCGCAGTTCCCCGCGCCCCTGGGTGGGTGCAGTTGAGGCCCGCCTGGGATGCACCCACCCGCTTGGCGACCAGCCACGACGAACCCGTAGGCGCTCACCGGCAGGCGGCAGCACATCTCACGGACGAACCGTGCGAGGCCCCGCCACCTCCGCCCCCAACTCCCCGACTCTGCGCCGAAGTTCGCGATCCGCGGTCACCACCAGCACCGGCCGCTCACCCGCCCCCGCGACCAGCTCCACCATGTGGTCGTCCCCGCTCCCCGGAGCCGACTCCACCCGCACCCCCGGCACGGAGGACACCCCTCGCGCCGCCCCCTCCACCACCAGCACGATCTCCACAGGGTCGTCCCGCCCCGGCACGCCGTCCGCGGCCAGTCGGTCCCGCAGCCGCTCCGCCGCTCCCCGTCGGTCCCGCCACCACCCGTCCGGCACCGAGCCGACGACGTTCGCGGCATCCACGACGACCAAGAGCACGTCACTCATGCCCTCAGCGTCCCACGCCCGGCCCACCCGAGGACGGCGTTGACCGCCAGATTAAAGTGGACCCGTGTCAATGGTCCGTACAGTGAACGGCGACTGGCTCATCCGCGCCCGCGACGGCCGACTCGGCGTCTACGCCACTCGCGACGACGCCGTGTGGTGCCGGGCGGAGCGCCGCCCTGGCGGCGACACCTGGCTGCCCTGGCGCAAGGTCGGCGGTGACCAGCGTCTGCACCCCGGACTCGGGGTGGGACACGGCGCCGACGGCTACGCACACCTCGTCTCCTGGCGGCCCACCAAGGCCCAGGAGGCCGGCCTGGTGCACTCCACGCACTTCCGCGCCCATCTCGCCGCCCTCGACTGGGCCCCGGTCGGCCACCCGGACAAGGCCGGCGCGCGCACCGGCCCACCCGCCGTGGCCGTCGACGCGGAGGGCCGGGCCCATGTCTTCGTCCGCGACCGTGGTGACAGCGTGCGCGCGCTCATCCAGAAGGAGCGCGGCGGCTGGAACGCCTGGGCCGACCTCGGCGGGACCGGCGTGCACGAGCAACTGACGGCGGTGACAGGGGAGTCGGGCCGCATCGAGCTGTTCGGTACCGATGCCGACGGCGTTCTGCGCTGGCTCCAGACGGAGGCGGGCGTGCCTCCCGTCCCGGCCGACCCGCTGCCGGTGCCCGTCGAGCCGGGCACGCTCAGCGCGCTGCCCACCTCCAAGGAACACATCACCCTGTTCTTCGCGGACCCCGAGGGCATGCTCTATGCCTGGCGTCCGGACACCGAGCCCACCCCTTTGCTGGCGGCGGCCGGGCCCGGCCCCGCGGCCCTGCTGCGCTGCACCCTGGAGGGCCACGACTGCACGCTGCTCGCCCAGCGTTCGGCGTCCGGCCGGGTCGCCTTCGCCGCCTGTCCGGCGGAGCAGGAGTCGGCGGGCCTGTGGTGGACGGAGTCCGGACCGCAGCTGCCGGCGGACACGGCCGTCGCCCTCGCCGAGGACGCGGACGGCCGTGTCGTCGCCGCGACGGTGACCCCCGACGGGGAGCTGAGGGTCGCCCGGCAGAAGGACGAGCCGGGACTGGCCCTGGCGGCCTGGCGGGAGGTCTGAGCGCCCACCCGTCCGGTCCACGGTGAACGACGGAGGGCCCCCGCCGCAGCGGAGGCCCTCGTCACCTGCCGGGGGGTTACGCCGGAACCGACGCCAGGCCCGGAGCCAGGAACTTCTTGCCGTTCACGCGCTCGGAGACACCCTCGCGGTCCAGGTAAGGCGTGATGCCGCCCAGGTGGAAGGGCCAGCCGGCGCCCGTGATCAGGCAGAGGTCGATGTCCTGGGCCTCGGCGACGACACCCTCGTCGAGCATGAGCCCGATCTCCTGGGCGACGGCGTCCAGGACGCGGTCACGGACCTGCTCCTCGGACAGGACGACATCGCCCTGCTTGAGGAGCGCGGCGACCTCGGGGTCCAGCTCCGGCTTGCCGGAGTCGTAGACGTAGAAGCCGCGCTTGCCCGCCTTGACGACGGCCGCGAGGTTCGGGGAGACCGTGAAGCGGTCCGGGAAGGCCCGGTTGAGGGTCTCCGAGACGTGCAGACCGATCGCGGGACCGACCAGCTCCAGGAGGACCAGCGGGGACATCGGCAGGCCCAGGGGCTCCACCGCCTTCTCCGCCACGGCCACCGGGGTGCCCTCGTCGATGACGTTCTGGATCTCGCCCATGAAGCGGGTGAGGATGCGGTTCACGACGAACGCCGGGGCGTCCTTCACGAGCACCGCGGTCTTCTTCAGCTTCTTGGCCACCGCGAAGGCGGTCGCGAGCGAGGCGTCGTCGGTCTGCTCGCCGCGGACGATCTCCAGCAGCGGCAGGATCGCGACCGGGTTGAAGAAGTGGAAGCCGACGACCCGCTCGGGGTTCTTCAGCTTCGACGCCATCTCCGAGACGGAGAGCGAGGAGGTGTTGGTGGCGAGGATCGCGTGCGCCGGGGCGACCGCCTCGACCTCCGCGAACACCTGCTGCTTGACGCCGATCTCCTCGAACACGGCCTCGATGATGAAGTCCGCGTCGGAGAAGCCCTCCGCCTTGTCCAGCACACCGGTGACCAGGGCCTTGAGGCGGTTGGCCTTGTCCTGGTTGATACGGCCCTTGCCGAGCAGCTTCTCGATCTCGGCGTGGACGTAGCCCACACCCTTGTCGACGCGCTCCTGGTCGATGTCCGTGAGGACGACCGGGACCTCCAGGCGGCGCAGGAAGAGCAGCGCGAGCTGGGAGGCCATCAGACCGGCGCCGACGACACCGACCTTGGTGACCGGACGGGCCAGGTTCTTGTCCGGGGCGCCCGCGGGACGCTTGCCGCGCTTCTGCACCAGGTTGAACGCGTAGATGCCGGAGCGCAGTTCGCCACCCATGATCAGGTCGGCGAGGGCCTGGTCCTCGGCGTCGTAGCCCTGCTGGAGGTCGCCGTTCTTGGCGGCCTCGATGATGTCCAGGGCGCGGTAGGCGGCCGGAGCGGCCCCGTGCACCTTGGAGTCCGCGACGAAGCGGCCCTTGGCGACGGCCTGGTCCCAGGCCTCACCGCGGTCGATCGCCGGGCGCTCGATGACGATCTCGCCCTTGAGGACGGACGCCGTCCACAGCAGGGACTGCTCCAGGAAGTCCGCGCCCTCGAACAGCGCGTCGGCGATGCCCAGTTCGTAGACCTGGGCGCCCTTGAGCTGCTTGTTCTGGTTGAGGCTGTTCTCGATGATGACCGAGACGGCCTTCTCGGCGCCGATCAGGTTCGGCAGCAGCGTGCAGCCGCCCCAGCCGGGGACCAGACCGAGGAAGACCTCGGGGAGCGAGAAGGCGGGCAGGGCCGCGGAGACCGTGCGGTACTGGCAGTGCAGACCGACCTCGACGCCACCGCCCATCGCCGCGCCGTTGTAGTACGCGAAGGTCGGCACCGCGATGCCCGCGAGACGCTTGAAGACCTCGTGGCCGCCCTTGCCGATGGCCAGCGCGTCCTTGTGCTCCTTGAGCAGCTCGACGCCCTTGAGGTCGGCGCCGACGGCGAAGATGAACGGCTTGCCGGTGATGCCCACACCGACGATCTCGCCGGCCGACGCCTCCTTCTCGACCTGGTCGATGGCGGTGTTCAGGTTCGCCAGCGAGGCCGGGCCGAAGGTGGTCGGCTTGGTGTGGTCGAAGCCGTTGTCCAGCGTGATGAGCGCGAAACGGCCCGCGTTGAACGGCAGGTCCAGGTGACGTACGTGCGCCTGGGTGACGACCTCGTCCGGGAACAGCTCGGCCGCACCCTTCAAAAGCTCCGTGGTGCTCACTTGCTGCCTCCGGCGTCCTTGTGGTTCGGGTTCTCCCAGATGACCGTCGCGCCCATGCCGAAGCCGACGCACATGGTGGTCAGGCCGTAGCGGACCTCGGGCTGCTCCTCGAACTGACGGGCCAGCTGCGTCATCAGACGCACACCCGAGGAGGCCAGCGGGTGGCCGAAGGCGATGGCGCCGCCGTACTGGTTGACGCGCTCGTCGTCGTCCGCGATGCCGTAGTGCTCCAGGAACGCCAGGACCTGGACCGCGAAGGCCTCGTTGACCTCGAACAGGCCGATGTCGGAGATCGACAGACCCGCCTGCGCGAGCGCCTTCTCGGTGGCCGGGATCGGGCCGTAGCCCATGACCTCCGGCTCCACGCCCGCGAAGGAGTAGGAGACCAGTCGCATCTTGACGGGGAGGTCGTTCTCCCGCGCGAAGTCCTCGGAGGCGATCAGCGAGGCGGTGGCGCCGTCGTTCAGACCGGCCGCGTTACCGGCGGTGACCCGGCCGTGCACGCGGAACGGGGTCTTGAGGCCGGAGAGGTTCTCCAGCGTGGTGCCCGGGCGCATCGGCTCGTCGGCGGTGACCAGGCCCCAGCCCGTCTCACCGGCCTCCGGGTTGGTGCGGCGCACCGAGATCGGGACCAGGTCGGCCTGGATCTTGCCGTTGGCGTACGCCTTGGCGGCCTTCTCCTGGGAGCGCACGGCGTACTCGTCGGCGCGCTGCTTGGTGATCGTCGGGTACCGGTCGTGCAGGTTCTCGGCGGTCATGCCCATGAACAGGGCGGACTCGTCGACGAGCTTCTCGCTCACGAACCGCGGGTTCGGGTCCACGCCCTCGCCCATGGGGTGGCGGCCCATGTGCTCGACACCACCGGCGACGGCGATGTCGTAGGCACCGAAGGCGACCGAACCGGCCACCGAGGTGACGGCGGTCAGCGCGCCGGCGCACATGCGGTCGATGGAGTAGCCCGGGACGGACTGCGGGAGACCGGCGAGGATCCCGGCCGTACGGCCGATGGTGAGCCCCTGGTCACCGATCTGCGTGGTCGCGGCGATGGCGACCTCGTCGATCTTCTTCGGGTCCAGACCCGGGTTGCGGCGCAGCAGCTCCCGGATCGCCTTCACGACGAGGTCGTCGGCGCGGGTCTCGTGGTAGATGCCCTTCGGGCCCGCCTTGCCGAACGGGGTGCGGACGCCGTCGACGAAGACGACGTCCCTGACGGTACGAGGCACGATGGCTCTCCTCCAGATGCGGGATCTGCACTGCTGCGATGCGCTGAGCGCGCGCTCAGAACCCATGCTACTTATGAGTAACGTGACTGCACACCCCTGGAGGCGGGAGCGGCGAAGGTCACATCGCGGGAGGCGCCGTGGAGCCCCTGGGTGTCAGCACCGGAGTGGGCACGGGGTGCGACCCCGGGCCCTCCCCGGTGATTACTCCGAACAGCGTACGAGCCGCTTCGGCGCCGAATCCGTGCACGTCATGGCTCATCGCGGAGAGCGTGGGGTGGGTGAGCCGGCACAGCTGCGAGTCGTCCCAGGCGAGCAGCGAGACATCGCGCGGGACGTGCAGCCCCATCTCCGCCGCGACCGACAGCCCGGCCACCGCCATGATGTCGTTGTCGTAGACGATCGCGGTCGGCCGGTCGCTCGGCGGGGCGGTCAGCAGGGACCGGGTGGCCCGCCCCCCGGCCTCTCCCGAGTAGTCGGTGGTCACCTGCCAGGCCCCCGCGAGACCGAGCGCCCGCGCCGCGTCGTCGAACGCGGCCGTCCGCATCGCGGTGTGCCCGAGCGCCGCCGCACCCCCCACCCGGGCGATCCGCCGGTGTCCCAGCGCCGCCAGGTACCGCACGGCCTCCGTCACGGCGGTGGCGTCGTCGGTCCACACGGAGGGCAGGCCGCCGGTGAAGGACGGATGCCCCACGGCCACCACCGGCAGCCCCAGCCGCTCGGCCGCCGCGACGCGCGGATCGTCGGCCCGGAAGTCGACCAGGATCGAGCCCCCGACCTGCCGGCCCCGCCACCACGACTCCTGGAGCCCGACCTCCTCCTCCACGTTCCGCACGAGCCGCAGCAGCAGCGAGCAGCTGCGCTCGATCAGCACGCTCTCCACGCCCGAGACGAACTCCATGTAGAAGGGTTCGAGCCCCAGCAGCCGGGCCGGCCGGCAGATCGCGAGCCCCACCACGTCCACCCGCGACCCGGCCAGGGTCCGTGCCGTGAGGTTCGGCGCCCAGCCCAGTTCCCGCGCGGCCCGGAAGATCCGGTCCCGGGTCGTCTCCGACAGCCCCGGCTTGTGGTTGAAGGCGAGCGACACGGCCCCCTTGGACACCCCGGCGCGCGCGGCGACGTCCTTGATGGTGACGCGGGGGGCCGGCTGGGCTGTCATCGGCTGGGCTCCAGGAAGTACAGGGCGGACCGGGCGGCGTCCGCGTCAGGAGTCTCCCAGCCCCGCACCCCGATGGTCACCCGCTCCCCGGGCAGCAGGGTGAGGAGCCCGCGATCCGCCCTCGCGTCCGGGTGCAGACGGTCGGCCTGCAACAGCAGATCCCGTACGAGGGTGCGAGCCGTCACGGTGACGGCACCCGGCGCCACGGTGACGTCGAACTCCGCTCGGGGGTACGGGATTTCACGATCGGGTGCGGGAAAGTGCAGGGCGCGCAGGCCGTCGACGTCCACGACGAGGAACTCCTTGGGCCCGACCGGCTCCAGCTCCCTCGGTACGTCGACGTGGGCCACCGCGCGCCTCTCGGTGCCGAAGTCCACCCCGGTCTCGCCGAGCACCTCGCCGTCCACCGACATCCGCCGCAGCCGCAGCACCCCGGCCCACGGGTCACCCGCCTGGTTGACGGCCGCCAGCACCAGCCCCTGCGCACGCTCCTGAACCGTCAGCAACCGGTCCGCGTACAGCCGCCGCAGCTCGTGGTACAGCGGCTTCTCCCGCCCGTCCCCGTCCACCGCCGCCCAACTCGTCACCGGCCAGCAGTCGTTGAGCTGCCACAGCACCGTCCCCGCGCACACCGGCCAGCGCGAGCGCCAGTGCTCGATCCCGGCGGCCACCGCCCGCGCCTGGTTGACCTGCATGAGGTAGTGCCAGCGGTCGAAGTCCCCCTCGGGAAAGGCGAAATGACGTTCCAGGCCCCGCCGCAGCTTGCCGTTCCCGTCGTCCGCCTTCTGGTGGTGCAGCACCCCGGGCGAGTCCGCCGCGAGTTCCTCCCCGGGCAGCGCACGCGCGAGCGTGGCGTACGCGGGCGGTGCCTGCCAGCCGAACTCGGCCACGAACCGCGGGACGTCGTCGCGGTACCCGGCGTAGTCGAGACGGTTCCACACCTCCCACGAGTGGTGCGTCCCGTGCGCCGGGTCGTTCGGGTGATGCGCCCACGACCCGGACCAGGGACTGCCCGCCGTGTACGGCCTCGTGGGGTCCGACTCGGCCACCACCCGCGGCAGTACGCCCAGGTAGTACCCCTCGCCCCAGGAGTCCCCGGCCAGCCGCGCCTCCCAGTCCCAGTCCCGGAAACCCCACAGGTTCTCGTTGTTGCCGTTCCACAGCACGAGCGAGGGATGCGGCATCAGCCGTACGACGTTCTCCCGGGCCTCCGCCTCCACCTCGCCCCTGAGGGGCTGCTCCTCCGGATAGGCCGCGCACGCGAACGGGAAGTCCTGCCAGACCAGCAGCCCCAACTCGTCGCAGGCGTCGTAGAAGTCCTCGCTCTCGTAGATTCCCCCGCCCCAGATCCGTACGAGGTCGACGCCGGCCTCGGCCGCCTGCCCGAGCCGCTCCCGGTACCGCTCACGGGTGATCCGGGAGGGGAACACATCGTCCGGGATCCAGTTCACGCCCCGCGCGAAGAGCCGTTCGCCGTTGAGGACGAACGTGAACCCCGAGCCGTGCTCATCGGCCGACCGGTCCAGCTCGACGGTCCTGAACCCCACCCTGCGCCGCCACACGTCCAGCGGGCGGTCCTCGTGCAGCAGCGTCAACTCCACCTCGTACAGCGGCTGTTCGCCGTACCCGCGCGGCCACCACAGCCGCACGTCCGGCACCCGCAGCCGTACCGTCCCCGAGGTGCCGTCGAGCGCGGCGCGCACCCGCACTCCGCCCACGGTGGCCTCCACCGTCAGCGGCGCCTCGACCCTGGCCCGCTCCACCTCGACCGCCAACTCGACGACGCCCACGCCCTGTTCGACGGTCACCAGCGGCCGCACCCAGGCGATCCGGGCCGTCGACCACCGCTCCAGACGGACCGGCCGCCAGATCCCGGCCGTCACCAGCGTGGGCCCCCAGTCCCAGCCGAACGAGCAGGCCATCTTGCGGAGGTACTGGTACGGCTCGGCATACGCGGCGGGCCGCTCGCCCAGCTTCCCCCGCACCGCCTCGGCCTCGGCGTACGCGGACACGAACCGCACCGTGAGCCGCCCGGACATCCCGGTCACGTCGAAGCGGTACGAGCGGTGCATGTTCCTTGTCCGGCCCAGGAGCCGGCCGTCGAGCAGGACCTCGGCCACGGTGTCCAGACCGTCGAAGACGAGGTCGGTCTGCTCATGCCCGTTCACGGGCGCGAGGTCTCTCTCGTAGGTCCACTCCCGCCGCCCCACCCACGCGAGGTCGCTCTCGTTGCGCCCGAGGAAGGGATCCGGGATCAGCCCCGCCGCCAGCAGGTCGGTGTGCACACAGCCCGGCACCACGGCCGGCAGCGCGCCCCCCTCGTGCCGCAGGATCCATCCGTCGGTGAGCGGTGTGGCCTGAAGCATGTACGCACTCCCTAAACCGATCAAGTCCAGTGTTTCGAAAGCTTTTCGGCATCGTTGGCGCGATAGGGACTTTACCGGTTAAGAAAACGTTGTCAGAGTACCGAACCAGCCAACCCGCTCGTGCTCGTCCGTCCCGTGAACGGAGCTGATGCACATGAACCGCCGTACAGTCCTGGCCCTGACCGTGGGAGCCGCCCTGCTGATCCCGGGGTGCACCGGCACCGGAGGCTCGTCGAAGGGGGCCGACGCCAAGGCTCCTGACGACCCGTCGAAGGTCACCGGGACCATCAAGGTCCTCACCGTCCGCACCGACCTCGTGCAGGACGGCACGATGAAGAAGTACGCCGCCGAGTTCAACAAGACCTATCCCAAGGTCAAGGTCGAGTTCGAGGCCCTCACGAACTACGAGGCCGAGGTCAAGATCCGGATGAACACCGAGAACTACGGTGACGTCCTGCTGATCCCCGCGGTCATCAAGAAGGCCGACTACCCCCGGTTCTTCGCCTCGCTGGGTACCGCGGCCGAGCGCGGCAAGAAGTACCGGTTCACCGACTACACCACCGTCGACGGCAAGGTCTACGGCCAGAGCCCGATCGGCGTGGCCCCGGGGTTCGTCTACAACAAGCGGATCTGGAAGGAGGCCGGGGTCACCGAATGGCCCACCACCCCGGCCGAGTTCATCGCCGACCTCAAGGCCATCAAGGCGAGGACCGACGCGATCCCGTACTACACGAACTTCGCGGCCGGCTGGACGCTCACCTCGTGGACGTACGTCGACGGCGCCGTCCACTGCGACCCGCAGGCCACCACGAAGCTGGCCGAGGGCGACCCGTGGGCGAACGGCGCCGACCTGCGCGTCGGCGACACCCTGCTCCACGACATCGTGAAGGCCGGCCTGGTCGAGAAGGACCCCACGACCAGCAACTGGGAGGAGTCCAAGCCCCGTACCGCCAAGGGCGAGATCGCCACGCAGTGGCTCGGCACCTGGGCGATCGTGCAGTTCCGGGACGCGGCCAAGAAGGCCGGCGTGAACCCGGACGACATCGGCTTCATGCCCTTCCCGTCCCAGACGGACGGCAAGTTCTGCGCGACCGTCGCCCCCGACTACAACCAGGCCGTCAACGTCCACTCCCAGTACAAGGAGGCCGCCCGCGCCTGGATCGACTGGTTCACCGACAAGTCGACGTACGGGCAGGACAACCTGGCGATCTCACCGCTGAAGAACGCCGCCATGCCCGAGGTCCTCAAGCCGTACGAGGAGCAGGGCGTGAAGCTCATCGAGGTCGACGACGCCAAGGGCGCCCGGGTCAAGCAGATCGACAGCGACTCGGAGGTGGGCATCTACGCCCCCGAGTACCGCCAGAACCTCGTCGACCTCGCCCGCGGAGCCCGCAAGGGCAACCTCGAAGGCTTCCTCGACGACCTCGGCAAGCGCTGGACGGAAGCCCAGAAGAACCTGGGGTCCTGATGACGGACACCACACAGAAGGCGGCCGTGGAGGTGACCCCGGCCGCCCCCGTCCCGGCGCCCGCCTCGCGCCGGACCCGTACGTGGCGGGGCGTCACCCCCTGGCTGTTCCTGATCGCCCCGCTCGCCCTGCTGATCACCTTCACCTACGCGCCGATCGTCAACATGCTCGCGTACAGCTTCACCGACTGGGACGGCGTCAGCCCGGTGCTGCACTACACGGGCGCCGAGAACTACCAGGAGGTCTTCACCCGCCCCGACCTCTTCGAGGTCTTCTGGGTCAGCGGCTACTACCTCGCGGCCTCCGCGGTCCAGATCGTCCTCGCGCTCTACTTCGCCACGGTCCTGAGCTTCGACGTCCGCTTCCGGAACTTCTTCAAGGGCGTGCTCTTCTTCCCGTACCTGATCAACGGGGTCGCCATCGGGTTCGTGTTCCTCTACTTCTTCCAGGACGGCGGCACCCTCGACTCGGTGCTGAGTCTGTTCGGCGTGCACACCGACCACGCCTGGCTCGGCACCCCGGCCTCCGCGAACACCTCGCTGGCCGGCGTCTCCGTCTGGCGCTACCTGGGCCTGAACTTCGTGCTCTTCCTGGGCGCGATCCAGTCCATCCCGGGGGAGCTGTACGAGGCCGCGGAGCTGGACGGCGCGGGCCGCTGGAACCAGTTCCGCTACATCATCGCGCCGGGCATCAAACCGGTCCTGACGCTGACGGTGATCCTCTCGATCTCCGGCTCGCTCTCGGTCTTCGAGATCCCGTACATCATGACCGGCGGCGCGACCGGCACCGAGACCTTCGTGATCCAGACGGTCAACCTGGCCTTCCGCTTCAACAAGACGGGCCTGGCCTCGGCGGCCGCCGTCGTCCTCCTGCTGATCATCCTGCTGGTGACCTGGGTGCAGCGCCGCCTGGTCCCCGACGACAAGGTGGACCTCGTATGACCCGCCGTACGATCTCCCGCGCCCTGGTCCACCTGTCGCTGGTCGCCGCGACCGCGGTCGTCCTGCTGCCGCTCGTCGTCGTCCTGCTCACCTCCCTCAAGTCGGAGAAGGAGATGGCGAACACGAGCGGGGCCCTGGACCTCCCGGACGACCCGCTGAACCTCCACAACTACGTGGCGGCCTTCCAGGACGGCGGGATGCTCTCCGCCTTCACCAACACGGCGATCATCCTGCTGGTGTCGGTGGGCGGCACGGTCCTCATCGGCTCGATGACCGCCTACGCCATCGACCGCTTCACCTTCCGCTTCAAGAAGCTGGTGGTGGCACTCTTCCTGACGGCCGCGCTGGTCCCCGGCGTCACCACCCAGGTGGCGACCTTCCAGATCGTCAACAGCTTCGGCATGTTCGACTCCCTGTGGGCGCCGATCGTCCTCTACATGGGCACGGACATCGTCTCGATCTACATCTTCCTGCAGTTCGTCCGCTCGATCCCGATCTCCCTGGACGAATCGGCCCGCCTGGACGGCGCCAACGCCTTCACGATCTACCGGAAGATCATTTTCCCGCTGCTGAAGCCGGCGACGGCGACCGTGGTGATCGTGAAGGGCATCACGGTCTACAACGACTTCTACATTCCCTTCCTCTACATGCCCTCGGAAGATCTTGGCGTGATCTCGACGTCGCTGTTCCGCTTCAAGGGCCCGTACGCGGCCCACTGGGAGGTGATCTCGGCGGGAGCGGTCCTGGTCATCCTTCCGACCTTGATCGTGTTCCTGTCCTTGCAGCGCTTCATCTACAACGGCTTCATGAGAGGCGCGACCAGGTGACCCCCCCCAGGGCGCGACCAGTCACGACGACCGACCCGCAGTCGCCGTGCCGCACGCAGCCCGCGGCGACTAGGCGGACAGCGCGGCGACCAGCACCGGCGTGACCTGCTCCACCTGCCACGCCCGAGCCCCGTACCCGGCCAACGCCGCTCCCACCGACTCCGCACTGACCACACCCGGCGGCTCCCAGCAAACCCGCCGCACCGTGTCCGGAGTGATCAGGTTCTCCTGAGGCATGTTCAGCGTCTCGGCCAACGCGGACACCGCCGCCCGAGCCGCGGACAGCCGAGCCGCGGCCTCGGGATCCTTGTCGGCCCAGGCGCGCGGCGGCGGCGGTCCCGTCACCGACTGCCCGGGCTGCGGCAGCTGGGCCTCGGGAAGGGCCCTGGCCCGGTCGACGGCGGCCTGCCACTGTTCCAGCTGCCGCCGTCCCGTCCGGTGCCCGAACCCGTTCAGCGCGGCCAGCGCGTGCACGTTGACCGGCAGGGACAGCGCGGCCTCGACGATCGCCGCGTCGGACAGCACCTTGCCCGGCGACACGTCCCGGCGCTGGGCGATCCGGTCCCGGGCCTCCCACAGCTCGCGCACGACGGCCAGCTGTCGGCGCCGCCGTACCTTGTGCATCCCGGAGGTCCGGCGCCAGGGGTCCTTGCGCGGCTCGGCCGGCGGGGCGGAGGCGATCGCGTCGAACTCCTGAAGGGCCCACTCCAGCTTCCCCTGCCGGTCGAGCTCCTTCTCCAGCGCGTCCCGCAGGTCGACGAGGAGTTCCACGTCGAGGGCGGCGTAGCGCAGCCATGGCTCGGGCAGCGGACGGGTCGACCAGTCGACGGCCGAGTGCCCCTTCTCCAGGACGAAGCCGAGCACTCCCTCGACCATCGCGCCGAGCCCGACCCGGGGGAACCCGGCGATCCGCCCGGCCAGCTCGGTGTCGAAGAGGCGCGAGGGGATCATGCCTATCTCGCGCAGACACGGAAGATCCTGGGTGGCGGCGTGCAGCACCCACTCCACCCCGGAGAGCGCCTCGCCGAGACCGGAGAGGTCGGGACAGGCCACGGGGTCGATCAGGGCGGTCCCCGCTCCCTCGCGGCGCAGCTGCACGAGATAGGCGCGCTGTCCGTAGCGGTAGCCGGACGCCCGCTCGGCGTCGACGGCGACGGGGCCGGAGCCGGCGGCGAACGCGGCGATCATCCCGGCGAGCGCGTCCTCGTCGGCGATCACGGGCGGAATGCCCTCGCGCGGCTCCAGCAGAGGGATCGGAGCCTCCGCGACAGAAGATCCGCCATCGTCCGGAGGGGCGCCTCCGGTGGTTCGCAGTGAAATGTCTGCTGCGGTCTCTTGGGCGTCGGTCACATGTCAAGGGTATCTGTGTATGGACAGCGCCTGCCGACGGAACGTTCCGTCGGCAGGCGCCTGGGGGTCGTAAACCAGTCAGCTCGGCGAGAGCTTCGGTTCACGTCCGTGAACAGTGAGGTGCGAACAGAACCTCAGTGGATGATGCCGGTACGGAGAGCCACCGCCACCATGCCGGCGCGGTCTCCCGTGCCGAGCTTGCGGGCGATCCGGGCGAGGTGGCTCTTGACGGTCAGTGCGGACAGGCCCATCGAGACGCCGATCGCCTTGTTGGACTGCCCTTCGGCCACCAGCCGCAGCACCTCGACCTCACGGCCGGAGAGCTCGCGGTAGCCGCCCGGGTGGCTCGGGGCACCCGGGGGGCGGCGGTGCATACGGGCGGCGGCGGCGCCGATGGGGGCGGCTCCCGGTCGGGTGGGGAGCCCGAGGTTGGTCCGGGTGCCGGTGACGACATAGCCCTTGACTCCGCCCGCGAGGGCGTTGCGTACGGCGCCGATGTCGTCGGCCGCGGAGAGGGCGAGCCCGTTGGGCCAGCCCGCGGCGCGGGTTTCCGACAGCAGGGTCAGGCCGGAGCCGTCGGGGAGATGGACCTCGGCGACGCAGATGTCTCTGGGACTGCCGATACGGGGACGGGCCTCCGCCACGGAAGAGGCCTCGATGACATCGCGCACACCGAGCGCCCAGAGATGACGGGTGACGGTGGATCGGACGCGCGGGTCGGCCACGACCACCATGGCGGTGGGCTTGTTCGGGCGGTAGGCGACCAGGCTTGCGGGCTGCTCGAGGAGAACGGACACCGGGCCTCCTGGGGTGCGGGACGGCTTGGAAGGTCACAGACGTCTTCGGCACCGAACCCGGCGTCCTTTAGAGAATGATCACGATCTAGTGAGTAACAATTAGTGCAATTCGGACGTACGGTCGATCGTTCGGTGAACACATCGGTTCGTTCGAGGGCCCACTCCTGACTGAAAGTGGCCGTATCGACAAATTGATGCTCCGTGTGGGTGGCCGCCGTGTTCGGTCAGCGCGCCTGCGGATCCCGTCGCTGGGGCAGGGTGACCACCGACGCGTCGCCGGGACCGGCCGGCGGCAGGCCCGCGACCTGGGCCAGCAGGTCGCACCAGGAGGCCAGGTGCCCCGCCGTGTCCGGCACCCCGCCCAGGCCCTCCCGGGGCGTCCAGGAGGCCCGGATCTCGATCTGCGAGGCCGCGGGGCGTTCGGACAGACCGCCGAAGTAGTGCGAACTCGCGCGCGTGACGGTGCCGCTCGGTTCGCCGTACGACAGCCCGCGCGCGGAGAGCGCGCCGGTCAGCCAGGACCAGCACACCTCGGGCAGCAGCGGGTCGGCGGCCATCTCCGGCTCCAGCTCCGCGCGCACCAGCGTCACCAGGCGGAAGGTGCCCCGCCAGGCGTCGTGGCCGTCCGGGTCGTGCAGCAGCACGAGCCGTCCGTCGGCGAGATCCTGGTCGCCGTCGACGACCGCCGCCTCCAACGCGTACGCGTGCGGGGCGAGCCGCTGGGGGGCCCGGGTCGCCTCGATCTCGATCTGCGGCCGCAGCCGACTGCCGCGCAGGGCTTGAACCGCGGCCTGGAAGGCCGGCGGAGCCGCACCGCTCCCATCCCGGTCACTCCCCTTCGCGTCGTCCATTCCGCCCGTGTCGTCCGACAGTCGTCCCTGTGCCGCAGCCATGCGGGAAGGTTAAGGGGAACCGGGGCCTGGTGCGGGCCTAGACACCCTGACTCGGCTCCATGCCCACACAGACACCGCGCACCGGGCACGCATCGCACCGTGCGAGACTTTCCGACGTGAGTGCACACCAGACGCCGCCGTCAGCCACGTACGAATCCGCCTTCCTCAAGGCCTGCCGGCGCGAACCCGTGCCGCACACCCCCGTGTGGTTCATGCGCCAGGCCGGGCGCTCGCTGCCCGAGTACCGCAAGGTGCGCGAGGGCATCCCCATGCTCGAGTCCTGCGCGCGGCCCGAACTGGTCGCCGAGATCACGCTGCAGCCGGTGCGCCGGCACGGCGTGGACGCGGCGATCTACTACAGCGACATCGTCGTCCCGCTCAAGGCCATCGGCATCGACCTCGACATCAAGCCCGGCGTCGGGCCGGTCGTCGAGCGCCCGATCCGCACCCGCGCCGACCTGGCCCAGCTGCGCGACCTCACCCCCGAGGACGTCTCCTACGTCACCGAGGCCATCGGCCTGCTGACCCGCGAGCTCGGCCCGACCCCCCTCATCGGTTTCGCGGGCGCGCCTTTCACCCTCGCGAGTTACCTCGTCGAGGGCGGCCCGTCCCGCACGTACGAGAACGCCAAGTCGATGATGTACGGCGACCCCGAGCTGTGGGCCGACCTCCTCGACCGCCTCGCCGAGATCACCGCCGCCTTCCTGAAGGTCCAGATCGAGGCCGGCGCCTCCGCGGTCCAGCTCTTCGACTCCTGGGCCGGCGCCCTCGCCCCCGCCGACTACCGCCGCTCCGTGCTGCCCGCCTCCGCGAAGGTCTTCGAGGCGGTCGAGGGCTACGGAGTCCCCCGCATCCACTTCGGCGTCGGCACCGGTGAGCTGCTGCAGCTGATGGGAGAGGCCGGCGCGGACGTCGTCGGCGTCGACTGGCGTGTCCCGCTCGACGAGGCCGCCCGCCGCGTCGGTCCCGGCAAGGCGCTCCAGGGCAACCTCGACCCGACGGTCCTGTTCGCGTCCACGGAGGCCGTCGAGGCCAAGACCCGCGAGGTCCTGGACTCCGCCGAGGCGCTGGAGGGCCACGTCTTCAACCTCGGCCACGGCGTCATGCCGTCCACCGACCCGGACGCGCTGACCCACCTCGTCGAGTACGTCCACACGCAGACGGCTCGATAGGCCCCCTCACCACGAGTGCCGGGGCCGCGCCTTCCTGCCGAACAGCAGGCCGCGCGGTTCCGGCGGCGGGGGAGTGCCGGCCTTGAGCGGCCAGGCCAGCAGCATCCCGGCGAGGAAGCCGACGACGTGCGCCGCGTACGCGACCGTGCCCGCCGCGGAGACGCCCTCGCCGGACGAGTAGAACGCCTGCAGCACGAACCAGAAGCCCAGCACCAGCCACGCGGGCAGTCTCAGCGGCAGGAAGACCAGGAAGGGCACCAGGACCCACACCCTGGCCTTCGGATACAGCACCAGATAGGCGCCCAGAACGCCGGCGATGGCTCCCGAGGCGCCGATCAGCGGGTCGGACGAGTCGGCGTTGAGCAGCGCGAAGCCGTACGACGCCGCGTAGCCGCAGACGACGTAGAACAGCGCGAAGCGCACATGGCCCATGCGGTCCTCGACGTTGTTGCCGAAGATCAGCAGGAACAGCATGTTGCCCAGCAGGTGCAGCCAGCCGCCGTGCAGGAACATCGCCGTCAGGACCGACAGCGCGGGGGACTTGTCGTAGTCAGGCGGGGCCACCACACAGCCCGTCGCGCCCTGCGCGTTCGTGCCGACGTCGCCCGTGGGGACGAGCTTCGGCAGCTGATGGTGGATCAACTCCTGCGGGATCGCCGCCCAGTGGTCCAGGAACGCCTGGAGGTGGCACAGCTGCGACACGCTGCTGTCGCCCGCCACGGAGCCGGCCAGGCCGGGCGTGTACAGGAACACGAGGACGTTCGCGGCGATGAGCGCATACGTCACCACGGGGGTGCGGCGCACAGGGTTCACGTCATGGACGGGGATGACCACAAGGAAGTACTGCCCGCGATGGGCCCGGCGAATCGGTGGCGCCTCGGTGAACACCCGCACGCACGCGTGCGTATGTCTCCTCAACCGCCCGCGGCACGGGGAAGGCGGGCCGCGGGGACGACGTGAGGAACAGCGATGAACGACCGTATTACTCCGCCGATGCACGCTCTTCCCGACGGTGAGGCCGAACTCTCCCTGGTGGTGCGACTGCCGTGGGAGGACGTGGCCAGGCTGGGCCAGGAGGCCGGGCGGCTCGCGTCCCAGATGCAGCGGCCGGTGACGCTCGACGAGGCGGTGAGCAACCGGCTCCGGTCCACCCGGTCCGCGGCGCACGCGAAACCGGCCGGTGAGCAGCCCACCGCGATGCCCGCAAGCACCAGCGCCTCCGTCTCGGCGCTGCCGCCCCGGCCGCCCGCCGACCAGGCCCGCCAGGCCATCGAGCGGATCAACGGAACGGCCTAGGTGTATTGATCAGGAGCCCCGCACCTTCGCGACGGCCTTCCTGGCCGCCACCAGCACCGGGTCCCACACCGGGCTGAACGGCGGCGCGTACCCCAGGTCCAGGGCCGTCATCCGCTCCACCGTCATCCCCGCCGTCAGGGCCACCACGGCGATGTCGACCCGCTTGCCCGCCCCCTCCCTCCCGACGATCTGCACGCCGAGCAGCCGCCCCGTGCGGCGCTCGGCGAGCATCTTCACCGTCATGGGGGAGGCGCCCGGGTAGTAGCCGGCCCGGCTGGTGGACTCGATCGTGACCGACACGAACTGCAGGCCCACCCGCCGCGCGTCCTTCTCGCGCAGCCCGGTCCGGGCGATCTCCAGGTCGCAGACCTTGCTGACGGCCGTGCCGACGACCCCCGGGAAGGTGGCGTAGCCGCCGCCGACGCCCGTGCCGATGACCTGGCCGTGCTTGTTGGCGTGGGTACCGAGCGCGATGTGCCGCTCCTGCCCCGACACCAGGTCGAGGACCTCCACGCAGTCACCGCCCGCCCAGATGTTCTCGTGGCCGCGCACCCGCATCGCGAGGTCCGTCAGCAGGCCGCCGTGATCGCCCAGGGGCAGGCCGGCCGCCTTCGCGAGCGTCGTCTCCGGGCGCACGCCGATACCGAGCACCACCACGTCCGCCGGATACTCCGCGTCCTGCGTGACCACCGCCCGCACCCGGCCGTCCTCGCCGGTGAGCACCTTGGCCACCTCGGTGTCGTTGACCATGGTGATGCCCAGGCCCTCCATGGCCTCGTGCACCAGGCGGCCCATGTCCGGGTCGAGCGTCGACATGGGCTCGCTGCCCCGGTTGACGACCGTCACCTCGTAGCCGCGGTTGATCAGCGCCTCGGCCATCTCCACGCCGATGTACCCGGCACCGACGACCACCGCCTTGCGGCCACGCGTGCGGGCCAGCGTCTCGATGAGCGCCCGGCCGTCGTCGAGCGTCTGCACCCCGTGCACACCGGGGGCGTCGGCGCCCGGCATGTCCGGGCGGATCGGGCGGGCGCCGGTCGCGATCACGAGCTTGTCGTACGAGGTCCAGGACTCGGCCCCCGAATCGAGCTCACGCGCGCGTACCCGCTGCCCGCCGACGTCGATCTCCGTGACCTCGGTGCGCATGCGCAGGTCGATGCCGCGCTCCCGGTGCTCCTCGGGCGTACGGGCGATCAACTCGTCCGGCCCGGCGACGTCCCCGCCCACCCAGTACGGGATCCCGCACGCCGAGTAGGAGGTGAAGTGACCCCGCTCGAACGCCACGATCTCCAGCTCGTCGGGGCCTCTCATCCGGCGGGCCTGCGACGCCGCGGACATCCCCGCGGCGTCGCCGCCGATCACCACCAGACGTTCCCTCGTGTCCCGCGTACGGCTCATGTTCATGCGAACACGCTACGAGGGCGGGGCATTTCAGCCCCGCTCGCCCCGCTCCCGCGTGCCTGCCGGGTCCTGCGCGCGCTCCGGGTCCGGGACGGGACGCGCCGCGGGCAGCGGGCCCAGGGCGGTCGAGGCGCCCGTGGAGGCCGGCCGGCGCGGCAGCCGGGGCCGGACGAGCCGCAGCCACACCAGCACGAGCAGCGCGATCCCGGCCAGGAACGGCAGCACCGCGGCCAGCGCCACCACGATCCAGCGCAGCATGGTCACGAACGCGTCCCAGCCGCCCGCCAGCGCGTCCACGACGCCGGGGTCGTCGTCCGCCGCGGCCTTGACGACAGGGGACTCGGACAGGGACAGCGTGATGGTGGCCAGACTCGTGCGGTCCTTCAGGGACGCTTGGCGGGCCAGCAGCGACTCCAGGTCGGCCTGACGGGTGCTCAGTTCACCCTCCAGGGTGACCACGTCGCTCAGCTGGGTCGCCTTGTCCATCAGCTCCCGGATCCGCGCCACGCTCGCGCGCTGCGTCGCGATCCGGCTCTGCACGTCGACGACCTGGTCGGTGACGTCCTGCGCGTTCGCGGTGCGCTCCAGGAGCTTGCCCGCGCCCTCCAGGTCGACGAGGACCTCGTCGTACTTCTCGACGGGCACCCGCAGCACCACCTCCGTCTGCTCGCGGCCCTCCTCGTCGCGGGAGGTGGACTCCTTGCCGACGAACCCGCCCGAGTTCTCGGTGGTGGTGCGGGCCGCCGCGAGCGCCTTGGGCACGTTCTTGACCTGCACGGTCAGCGTGGCGGTGCGGATGATGTGGTTCGCGGCGGGGTTCGGCGCGGCGGTGGCCTGCTTGCCGCCCGCGCCGCTCTCGGCGCCTGCCGCGCCCTCGGGAGCCTGGGAGGCGGCCGCCCGGTCGTCCTTGAGGGCGCCGCTGCCGTCGTCGTCACCGGCGCCGCTGCACCCGGTCAGCGCCAGGGCCGCGGCCAGCAGCAGCCCGGCCAGGGCCTGGACGGGCCGCACGGAGCTTCGTGAACGGCGTGAACGTGGTGCGCGCATGAGCGTCCCCCCGAGGGTCGTGAACAACTGACGCTTCTTCGACGCCGCGGGGGGCGCGAACGTTGGACCCGGGCGGTCCCGATGCGGTCACGGTCAGGACTCGTGAAGGACACCGGGCCGCCGGTGGACTGTCGGCGGGGTCTGAGAGGCTGGATCCATGAGCGGATCACATGTCGTCGTCATCGGAGCCGGCATCGCGGGACTGGCCGCGGCCCACCGGCTGACGCAGCGCGGCGCGCGCGTCACCGTCCTGGAGGCGTCGGACCGTGTCGGCGGCAAGCTGCTGCCCGGCGAGATCGCGGGCGCGCGCGTGGACTTCGGCGCCGAGTCGATGCTGGCCCGCAGGCCGGAGGCGGTGGCCCTGGCGCGTGAGGTGGGCCTGCACGAGCGCCTCCGGGCGCCGGCCACCGCGACCGCCTCGATCTGGACCCGCGGCGCCCTGCGCCCGATGCCCAAGGGCCACGTCATGGGCGTCCCCGGCAGCGCCGAGGCTCTCGCCGGAGTGCTGTCCGAGGAGGGCCTCGCCCGCATCGCGCAGGACGCCGAGCTGCCCCGCACGGAGGTCGGCGACGACGTGGCGGTGGGGGAGTTCGTCGCGGCGCGTCTGGGCCGCGAGGTCGTCGACCGCCTCATCGAGCCCCTGCTGGGCGGGGTGTACGCGGGCGACGCGTACCGCATCTCGATGCGCTCGGCGGTCCCGCAGCTCTTCCAGGTCGCCCGGACCCACACCTCGCTCACCGAGGGCGTCCGCGAGATCCAGGCCCGGATGGCCGCCGGCCGGCAGACCGGGCCTGTCTTCATGGGCATCGAGGGCGGTGTCGGCACCCTCCCGCTCGCCGTCGCCGACGCGGTCCGCGCGGGGGGCGGCGAGATCGTCACCGGCGCCCCGGTGAGCGAGCTGCGCCGCGAACCCTCCGGCGGCTGGAAGATCGTCACCGCGGACCGCCCCCTGCACGCGGACGCCGTGATCGTCGCCGTCCCCGCCCCGGCCGCCGCCGGCCTGCTGCGCGCCGAGGCCCCCGAGGCCGCCACCGAGCTCGACACCGTGGAGTACGCCTCCATGGCCCTGGTCACCCTCGCCTACCGCCGCTCCGACACGGCCCTGCCCGCGGGCAGCGGCTTCCTCGTCCCGCCGGTGGACGGCCGCACCATCAAGGCCGCCACCTTCGCCTCCCAGAAGTGGGGCTGGATCGCCGAGGAGAACCCGGAACTGGCGGTCCTGCGCACCTCCGTGGGCCGCTTCGGCGAGACGGAGATCCTGGAGCGCGACGACCCCGCCCTGGTGGACGTCTCCCGCCGCGACCTCGAAGCGGCCACCGGCCTGGTCGCCACCCCGGTCGAGACCCGGGTCACCCGCTGGACCGACGGCCTGCCCCAGTACCCCGTCGGCCATCACGCGCGCGTGGCCCGCATCCGCGAGCACGTCGGCAAGCTTCCGGGCCTCGCGGTGTGCGGCGCGCAGTACGACGGCGTCGGCATCCCGGCCTGCGTCGCGAGCGCCCACGCGGCCGTGGACCAGATCCAGGGCGACCTCACCGCGGTGCGGGAGCTCACGGCCAACCCGGTGCAGAGTCTGCACGGCGGCGCGGGAGAATAGCGGTCATGAGCAACGACGCCCCCACCCCCGAGTCCGGCAGGGTCCCGAACAAGGGCAAGCTGGCCAAGGACCTCAACGAGGTCATCCGTTACACGCTCTGGTCCGTCTTCAAGCTGAAGGACGTGCTCCCCGAGGACCGCACCGGGTACGCCGACGAGGTCCAGGAGCTGTTCGACCAGCTCGCCGCCAAGGACGTCACGATCCGCGGCACCTACGACGTGTCCGGGCTGCGCGCCGACGCCGACGTCATGATCTGGTGGCACGCGGAGACCAGCGACCAGCTCCAGGAGGCGTACAACCTCTTCCGCCGCACGAAGCTGGGCCGCGCGCTGGAGCCGGTCTGGTCGAACATGGCGCTGCACCGCCCCGCCGAGTTCAACCGCTCGCACATCCCGGCGTTCCTGGCGGACGAGCACGCGCGCGACTACGTGAGCGTGTACCCGTTCGTCCGCTCCTACGACTGGTACCTCCTGCCCGACGAGGACCGGCGCCGCATGCTCGCCGACCACGGCAAGATGGCCCGCGGCTACCCGGACGTCCGCGCCAACACGGTCGCCTCCTTCTCCCTCGGCGACTACGAGTGGATCCTGGCGTTCGAGGCCGACGAGCTCTACCGCATCGTCGACCTCATGCGCCACCTGCGCGCCTCGGAGGCCCGGATGCATGTCCGTGAGGAGGTCCCGTTCTACACGGGCCGCCGCAAGGACATCGGCGACCTCGTGGCGGGTCTCGCCTGATCAGCGAGTCGGTTCGCCGGTCGCCTTCCGGGAGCCGGCCGTCGGCTTCGCCTTCGGCTGCGGCTCGGGGTGCGGGGCGCACGCGGCGCGCCGCACCGGGAGGCTGCCCTCCAGCAGGTAGGCGTCCAGGTATCCGTTGACGCAGGGGTTCGGGCCGCCCGCGATGCCGTGCGTGCCCGCGTCCCGCTCGGTCACCAGCACCGAACCGGACAGCCGCCGGTGCAGCTCCAGGGCGCCGTCGTACGGCGCCGCCGCGTCCCGCTCGGCGGCCAGGATCAGGGTCGCGGGCAGCTCACCGGGTCCGGTCCGCACGTCCAGGGGCTCCTGCCGGGCCGTGGGCCAGTACGCGCAGGGCAGGTTCATCCACACGTTGTCCCACGTCTCGAACGGCGCCACCCGCGCCAGCCGGGTGTTGTCCCGGTCCCACACCTTCCAGTCCGTCGGCCAGGGCGCGTCGTTGCACTCGACGGCGGTGTAGACCGCGTTCGCGTTCTCCGCCTCCCGCGCCGCCTCCTGATGCGGCGCCGCCTGCTGGATCAGCGGCTTCGGATCGCCCTTGAGGTACGCCGACAGGGCCTGCGCCCGGTGCGGCCAGAAGTCGTCGTAGTAACCCGCCGACAGGAACGCCCCCTGGAGCTGCCCCGGCCCGACCTTCCCGCCGGCCGGCTCGGCGGCCAGCCGCGCCGCCGCCCTGTCGTAGCTGCGCAGCACCTCCTCGGACGTGGCTCCGAGGCCGTACACGTCGTCGTGCCGGGCCACCCATTCCCGGAAGTCGGACCAGCGCTCCTCGAAGGCGGCCGACTGGTCCAGGTTGTTGCGGTACCAGACCTGCTCCGGGGCCGGGTTCACGGCCGCGTCGAACACCATCCGCCGTACGTGCGAGGGGAAGAGCGTCGCGTACAGCGCGCCGAAGTAGGTCCCGTACGACGCCCCCATGAACGTCAGTCGCTGCTCGCCCAGCGCGGCCCGCAGGACGTCGAGGTCCCGGGCGTTGTTCAGGGAGTTGTAGAACGGCAGGACCGCGCCCGCCTTCCGCGCGCACTCGCGCGCGTACGTCTTCGCCTGCGCGACGCGTTCCTTCTTGTACGACGGCGAGGGATGCGTCGGCGCCTGGGTGGGCGCCTTGAAGTACCGCTTCGGGTCCGTGCAGGACAGCGGCGCCGAACGGCCCACCCCGCGCGGGGCGTAGCCGACCAGGTCGTAGGCCGCGGCGAGCCCCTTCCACTCGGGCAGCGCGCCGATCAGCGGGAAGTACATGCCGGAGGCGCCGGGCCCGCCGGGGTTGTAGACCAGGGCGCCCTGCCGGGGCACCCGGCGCTTGCTGTTGTGCGGGTCCTTCTGGGTGGCCCGCACCCGGCTGACGGTCAGTGCGATCTGCCGGCCGTCGGGGTGGGCGTAGTCGAGCGGGACGGACACCGTGCCGCACTGGACGCCGCCGGGCAGGTCCTCCGCGGCGGGGCAGGCGCCGAAGCGGACGCCGGCCGTCCCGGCGCGCGCGGCGGCGACCGCTGTGCCGTGCCGCTCGGCCGCCCCCGGGGCGGCCGGGGCGCCCCCGGCGGGTGCGGCGGCGAGCGTGGTCAGGAGCAGGGCTCCGGCGACCGTGTGGAGGGCGGGAGCTCTCATCGGTGTCCCTTCGGTGCGCGGCAGCGACAAAAGGGATGTTTGGTTCGGCCGTGGGGGAAGGCAAGCACCGCCTCGCCGGTGTCGGCCCCAATGCCTCCGTGCGCCCCCGGGTGGGCTCAGTCGCGCCGGTGCGGACGGCGGTGCTCCTCGCCGTGTCCGCCGGGTCGCTCCGCCCGCCTTACCTCGCGGTGCGGGCCGTGGTGCTGCTCGCGGTGGGCGAAGGCCGCGCGCAGGTCCGGTTCGCCGACCGCGCTGATGCCGCGCACGGCGACGGAGGTGAGATACGTCCGCTCGTCCGTGCCGGCCGGGCGCCGGGTCAGGGTGCCCAGGAGCCGCTGGCCCGCCGGGGAGGCCCAGCGCGAGTACGGGTGGACCTCCATCCGCGCGATGGCCAGACAGCTCACGGTCAGTGCCAGCGGCAGCGCGAACCAGAGGGCGACCAGCTGCCGCGGCATCTGGGACGGGGCCGGCGCCAGCAGCGCGATCGCGCCCAGCGCGACGACGGCCACCGAGGCCAGCCGCACCTGGCGGACCGCCACCGCGATACCGGAACAGGTGCCGGCGGGCACGGCGAGCCCCGCGTCCACGAGCCGGTCGGCGAGGCTGCGCACCGCCTCCGCCGAGGCCGCGTCCGCCCGCACCGGAGCGATCCGGGACTGTCCCTCGGGCCCGATGGCCCCGATGACCGTGCGCTCCATCTCGTCGCGGCCGCGCGGATCCACGACGGTCGCCCAGCCGGTGTGGGCCAGCAGCAGCCGGCGCTGGCGGGCCATGGAGACGAGTGTCAGATCGGCGACCCGCCGCGGGCCGCCGGACAGGAACGCGGCCTCGTAGAGCGTCAGATCGTGTCCCCGGGCATCCGCGTCGGCGGCCGCCGCGTGTACGGCGGCCAGGCACAGTCGCGTGCACGCGGTGCCGGCGGCGGCCCAGGCCAGCAGCAGAAGAAGAACCCAGAACATGCCGCGTTTCTATGCCAAAGGCTCCTGGCGGCGCCATGGGCTGTTCAGGATCCGGACGGAGTGTTGTCGGTGTGTGACGTTCCGTTTGTCCGGAAGCGGACTACGACGGCTCGGGCAACGGGGGCGGGCTGGAGGCGGCCGGGGGAAGGGTGAAGGTCGTGACGTACGGCGACGGGGTGACCGGGACGACCTGGCCCGGGTCGGTCGTCGGGCCGGGCGGTGCCGGGGAGTTGGTGATGGGCGGGGTGCTGCCCATGGCCATGTCCCGGGCCAGGGCGCCGAAGTCGACGTACCCGGTGGCCTCAAGGACCTTGATGTGGTCCAGCACGGTGCTGTTGGCGTCGTCGGCCAGCGCGCGGACCAGGGAGTTCTGGGTGCTCGCGCGGACCTCGGCGACGACGGAGAACACCCTGCCGTGGGCGAGGCGCAGGATGTTGGCGAACTGGCTGTCGAAGTCGACGCCCTGGGCCTGGTCCAGGGTGGCGAGCCACTGCTTCTGCTGCTCGTTGGGCTCGTTGGGCAGGGCCAGTCCGAGCTTGGACGCCACGTCCCGCACGCGCGCGTCGAGGAAGGTGTGCCCCTCCACGAGGTGCTGCCCCGCCGTCCGTACGGCCTGCGTCGTGCCCTTCCGCTGCGCCTGCTGACCCGCGGGCAGCTCCCACAGCCCCGCCAGCCGCACCTTCGTGACGAACTCCCGGTCCAGCGCGGAGAGCGGTCCGTAGGGCGTCGTCACGGTCTCGGCGTTGAGCACGCTCAGTCCCGTGCCGGAGCGGTCGGCGTACGACCACATCGGGACGAGCAGGGCCACGAGGGTCGCCGTCAGCCCGACGATGATGACGCCGGTGCCGGTGAAGATGCCTCGTCCCTTGACGGGCGGTCGCGGTCGCATGGTGCCTCCTGGTGCGGCACCGCACGCTAGGGGGTCTCAGGTGCGGGATTGACATATTACTGCCGCGTCAATATCCACTTCCGCCGTGTTCGCCCGGACACGGCGGCCCGCCCCCGCACGCGGACTCTCACCGCCGCAGCGCCCTCCGCGTCGCCCGGGCCAGCCGGACTCCCGGCCTCCGGGACCTCGGTGCCGGGCCGGAACGCTCCAGCCACCACTCCCGCAGTTCCCGCCGCACCCGCGCGCCCTCCAGCTCCCCGCCCAGCAGGAGGTGTTCGGCGAAGTCCAGCGCGTCCCGCCGATACCCGTCCGTCATCGGTGCCCCCTGCGCGTACGCCAGGAACGCCGCCCGGTAACCCGCCCCGAGGATCACCGGCAGCTCGGGCGCCACCTTCGCCACCACGTCCGCCCGCTTCGCCGCGAGCGCCCGCGCCTGCACCCCCAGTCGCACCCGGTCGAACCCCTCGGGCGCCGGTGTCCCGGCCACGAGCGCGGACAGCAGCGCGGTCTGGGCGAGCGCGACCCGCTGCCGGGCGGGCTCGGTCGAGACGCTCGACGGCTCCGCGGCAGCGCGCCACGCACCGGTGGCCCGCGCACCGCCCCCCTTCTCCACCGCTTCCCGGATCGCCGCCAACTCCCCCTCCAGCTCGGCCGGTTCGGGGAAGTTCTCGTCCCGCTCCAGCAGCACCCCCGGCGGTGACACCCGGGACGCGAGCTCGGTGAGGATGTCGAGGACCGGCCGCGGCACCGGGTGGGCGTGGCTGTCGTGCCACACCCCGTCCCGCTCGAAGCCGCCCGCGACATGGACGTACGCGATGGCCTCCAGGGGGAGTTCGGCGAGCGCCTCGGCCGGGTCCTCGCCGCGGTTGACGTGGTTGGTGTGCAGGTTGGCCACGTCGATCAGCAGCCGCACCCCGGTCCGGTCGGCCAGCTCGTAGAGGAACTGCCCCTCGGTCATCTCCTCGCCCGGCCACGCGATCAGTGCGGCGATGTTCTCCACGGCGAGCGGCACAGGCAGCGCGTCCTGCGCGATGCGGATGTTCTCGCACAGGACGTCCAGGGCGTCCCGGGTGCGCGGCACGGGCAGCAGATGCCCGGCCTCCAGGCGCGCGGAGGCGGTCAGCGGGCCGCCCGCCCGGACGAACGCGATGTGCTCGGTGACCAGCGGCGAGCCCAGTGCCTCGGCCCGCTCGGCGAGAGCCAGCAGCCGCCCGGCGTCGGGCCGGTCCGCCCCGCCGAGGCCGAGCGAGACACCGTGCGGCACCACGGTCACCCCGCGCTCGCGCAGCCGTCGCAGCGACCCGGGCAGGTGCCCGGGGCAGACGTTCTCGGCCACGGCCTCGACCCAGTCGATGCCCGGCATGTTCTCCACGGCGTCCGCGATCTCCGGCCGCCATCCGATCCCCGTGCCCAGTCGCTCCATGGTCCGTCCCCTCCCTCGGCCAGTCCCGCATCCGCTCCGGTCGTCGCCCGCCCGCCCGACGTGACGGAGGTATGGCCCCGGAGTCCGGGCCCGAACCGCGCCGGGGGGACCTTCAGAGCAACATTTGAGGTTCGGGGCGGTGCGATCACCCGCCCGTCGCGGGCCATGCCCGCGGTTCGCGGCCCAGCAGCCGCAGTGCCTCCTCCAGCGGCCCGGACCCCTCCGCCACCGGCAACGCGGGCGCGAACGCGAATCCCGGGCCCCGGCCGGCCGGATCCGTGGGCACGCGCCGGGCCACGGCCAGGGCCGCGCCGAGCACCTCGTCCGCCAGCCGGAGCCGCACCCCGAGCGCGGCCGCCACGTCCCACGCGTGCACGACGTAGTCGACGAAGTGGAAGCCGATCGCCGTACGGCCGGCGAACCCTCCGCCCAGCTCCGGCAGCACGAACTCCCGTTCCGTCACGCCCGGTGCCGCGAACGCCGAGAGCACCGCGTCCGCGGCCGCGCGATGCGCCCGAGCGGGCTCGTCCACCTCCACCCGCTCCCGCCAGTGCTCCCGCTCGCCGCCCACGCCCCGTGCGGCGGCGGCGAACCCGTGGTGCTGCGCGGTCATGTGCGCCACCAGCCGCCGCAGGTCCCACCCCGCACAGGGGGTGTCCCGCGCCCAGTGGTCACCGCCCCGGGCCAGCTCCACCACCCGCGCGGCCTCCAGTACGGCGATCCGGTCCAGCTCGACGACATCCATCAGCGCTCCTCCGCCCTCAGGTCCAGGATCACCCGACCCTAAATATAAACGAACGATCGTGCTACTTGTTTGCCGAAGTGCCTTGTCCGACCGCAGAACTCTCCCACCGACCGGTTGGCCGAGCCTCAGGCGCCCAACCGCGCGACGATGCCCCGCCGGGCCCTGACATACGGCCCGGGTTCGCCGTGCAGTACCGACATCGCGTTCGCCGCCTCCATCAACGCGACGACCTCGAAGGCGAGTTGCGCCGGATCGGTGTCCGCGCCCAGCTCGCCCGCGACCCGCGCCTGCTCGGCGCACCGCTCCAACTCCGCGAGCCAGGCGCGCTGGGCCGCCACGAGAGCGTCATGAACCGCTCCCTCGCGGGCGTCGAACTCGGCCATGACGCCGTAGAAGAAACAGCCCCCCGGGAAGACCCGCCGCTCCGAGTACCGGAGCCAGCCCTCGCACAGGTCCCGCAGCCGGGCCAGCCCCTCGGCGCCAGCAGAGGCCGGCTCCAGCACCTCGGCGACGAAGATCCGCGAGGCCTCCCGCACGGTCGCCAGCTGCAACTCCAGTTTGGACCCGAACAGCGCGAACACCCCGCTCTTGCTCAGCTCCAGTTCCCCGGCCAGCCGCCCCACCGACAACGCCTCCAGCCCCTCGACCGAGGCGATGTCGACGGCCCGCCGCAGCACGGTCCGCCGGGTGCGGTTGCCCCGCTCGACGCGCCCGTCGACCCTGGTCACCGCAGTGCCGGATGGTCCGCGACGACCGTGCAGGAGCCGGGCGCGATCTCGGTGAAACCGGCGTCCCGGACCAGCGGCAGCCCACTGGCGGTGAGTTCGGCCCAGCGCCCGGGGGGCGCGGTCCGTACGGCGAGCGGGTAACCGGCGTCCCGCCAGGCGGCCCGCTCCTCGGCCGACAGTTCCCACCACGCCAGTTGGGCGCCGTGACCGGCCTGGGCCATCGCCTTGCCGGCCGACATGTCGAGGTCCGGGCTGAGCCACAGGACGGGAGCGCTCGCATCCGCCGCGGCGGGCGGTTCGGGGTCGTCGAGGTCGGTACCGGAGACCTGCAGCTTGGCCAGCTCCTTGGGCCACCCGTCGAGCGGCACCGGCGGGAACACCCGCACCTCGGCCGCCTTCCCCGTGACGGTGATCCCGGGCAGGGCCTCGGCACGCCGCCACTCGGCCCCCCGGGCCCGCCGTACGACCTTGCGGATCCGGGCGTCCTGCCAGTCCCGCACGACCTCGGCCCACTCCCCGTCCCCCACCGAACGCTCGTCGCTGAGCAGGACGAGCACGGCCCGGGCGGCGGTCTCCAGGGCGTCGGTACGGGCGGGCGGAGCGGCCTTCTCCATCCGGACGACCAGGGGCAGCACGAACTGGGGCGCCTGGTCGCGTGCGGTCGGCTCGGAACGGAAGGGGCTGTCGGTCGAGGGCGTCACGTCGTGGCTCACCCGGACCACCCTAAGGTCACCCGGAGCAGGCCGTCCGCTGAGCCTCCTGCCACTCGCACACCGGGCACAGCGTGATCCCCTTGTACGACTCCGGGTACTCGGTCGGCTTCCGGCACAGCACGCACTCCGCGTAAGGCGGCCCGTCGGCGACCGGAGGCTTCGGTCCGTCGCCGGTCGTGCAGTGGTCCTCGCTCATGCCTCCAGCCTAGGACCCGATCAGTTCGGAGACCCTCACGAACCGGAACCCCCGCGCCCGCAGTGCGGGCACCACTGTCCGCACCACCCGCTCCGTCGTCGGCGCGGCACTGCGCGTGCAGTGCATGACCACGACCGACCCCGGCCGCACCCCCTCCAGCACCTGCCGGGACACCGCCTCCGCGTCCGTGGCGAACGCGTCCCCGCTCACCACGTCCCACTGCACGGCGGTCACGCCGGCCGGGGTCAGCGCCCTCAGCGCCCGCCGGTCGTAGCACCCGCCGGGAAAGCGGAAGTACGGCCGCGCGTCCGGCACCCCCACTCTCCGGAACGCCGCGTACGCCCGCTCCACGTCCGCCCGCATCCGGTCGCCGGAGACCGTCGGCAGCCCGTAGCAGTCGTCGGTGAAGGCGTAGTGGCTGTAGGAGTGGTTGGCGACCTCGAAGAGCGGGTCCCGCCCGAGGGAACGGGCCTGGTCCGGATACTCCTCGGCCCACCGCCCGGTCATGAACACGGTGGCCGGCACCTTCAGTTCGCGCAGGGCCGCGATCAGCCCGGGGTTGTCGAAGTGCTCGCCGGCCGCCGCCCGGGCCCCCTGGTCCGCGGTCATGTCGGCGTCGAAGGTGAGCGCGACCGATCTGCCGTGGGTGCGGGAGCCGTTCTTGAAGACGGGTGTCAGGCCCCCGGGGCCCGGCGCGAGGGTGGGGGGCGCCGAGGTCGCGGAGGGAGCCGGTCGGGCCACCCGGGGGACAGGGTGGGGAGCCGCGGCGCAGGCCGTGAGGGCGGCGCCGAGGACACAGGCGGCGGTGACGCGTCGTACAAGAGTGATCACCGTATGAAAATATGGCGAACTGTCCTCTTCGCCGCTCACCCCGGCCGTGACGTCACCCGCTCAGATGTCCCGCTGCTCCAGCGGCTTGGTCGCCGGCCCCTGGATCACCTTGCCGTCCGTGGCGAAGCGGGAGCCGTGGCACGGGCACTCCCAGGCGTCCTCGGCCCCGTTGAAGGAGACCAGGCAGCCCAGGTGGGTGCAGCGGGGGGAGACGGCGTGGAGGTTGCCCTCGTCGTCGCGGTGGACGGCCAGACGCTCGCCGTTCACGCGGACCACGGCGCCCTCGCCCGGCGGCAGGGACTCCAGCGGGGGTGCGGGACGCAGCCGGTCGCCGACGAAGTGGCGGGCCACCTGGGCCTGGGTCTTGAGGAAGGCCGGGGCCTCGCGGACCGTCGAGCGCAGGCGCCGCGGGTCGTACAGCTCGCTCCACGCGCACTGCTCGCCGGTGATCTGGGCCGCGAGCAGACGGCCCGCCATGACGCCGCCGCTCATGCCCCAGCCGCCGAACCCCGTGGCGACGTAGGCGTGCCGGGACCCCGGGTGCAGCGGGCCGACGAGCGGCACGGTGTCGGTGGGGTCGTTGTCCTGGGTGGCCCAGGCGTGGCTGAGCTCGACGCCCGGGAAGTGCCGGGCGGCCCAGGCGGAGAGATCGTCGAACCGGGCGCGGGTGTCGCCGGTGCCGGGGGTGAAGTGCTCGCCGGTGACGATGAGCAGCCGCCGGTCGGCGTCCCAGGGTGCCGTGCGGACCGAGCGGGTGCCCTCGTCCGGCGTGATGTACATGCCGTCCGGGTCCCGCTCCCGCTCGATCGTCCCGGCGACGACCAGTTCGCGGCGGGGGGAGAGCCGGGCGAACAGGAGGGCCCGGTCGAAGATCGGGTAGTGGGTGGCGACCACGACGTCCCGGGCCGTCACCGTGGCCCGCGTGTCGGTCGACAGCCGGCACGGCTCGCCCTCGTCGAGTCCGAGGACCGCGGTGTGCTCGTGCACGGCCGCCCCGGAGGCGACCAGGTCCTCGGCCAGGGCCAGCAGGTACTTGCGGGGATGGAACTGCGCCTGCCCGGTCACCCGTACCGCGCCCGCCACCGGGAAGGGCAGTCCGGTCTCCGTCACGAACGACGCCGGCAGCCCCGCGTCCCGGGCGGCCGCCGCCTCGGCCCGCAGCTCCTCGACCCGGCTCTCGTCCTGGACGTAGGTGTAGGCGCTGCGCTGCTCCCAGTCGCAGTCGACGCCCAGCTCGTCCGCGATCTCCGCGGCCCGTTCGATCGCCTCGCTCTGCGAGCGGGCGTACAGCCGGGCGCCCTCGGGGCCGCGGGTGCGGCGCAGCTTGTCGTAGATCAGGGTGTGCAGGGCGGTCAGCTTGGCGGTGGTGTGCCCGGTGACGCCGGCGGCCACCTGCCCGGCCTCCAGCACCGCCACCCGCCGCCCCGCCTGCGTCAGCTCCCACGCGGTGCTCAGTCCGGCGATGCCGGCGCCGATGACGGCCACGTCGACGTCGAGGTCCTCGGTCAGCGGCGGCCGGGGTCCACCGGGTGCAGTCTCCAGCCAGTACGAGCCCTTGACGTGCCGGTTCTCGGTCATGGGCCCCGAGTACCCCCGGATTCACTGTTCCAGCAGCCGCCCACGGGCCTCTTCCACGTCGAGGTCCGGCTCCGGACAGCGCGGGTCCAGCTCAGAAGGCGTTCCCCCCTTCCGGCCCGGATCCGGCCCCCTCGATCGTGCTCCGGGGGGCCGGGGGCGCGTCGGTCGTCGCGGGGGGCGGCTACCTGCGCCAGGGTCCCGTCACCGCGAAGGTCGTCCCGGGCGTGTAGCAGTTGACGTACATCGTCTGCCCGTCGGGGGAGAAGGTGACGCCCGCGAACTCGCCCCATTCCGGCGCCTCGGGCGTGCCGATGTTCTGCCGGCCGCGGGCCATCGCGTAGACCTCGCCGTGCCGGGTCACACCGAAGACGTGCTGGGCGCCGCTGCCGTCCTCGCACACCATCAGGCCGCCGCTGGGCGCGAGGCAGATGTTGTCGGGGGACTCGCCGGGCAGCTGGATGTCGGTGTCCGGACCGAAGACGATCACCAGGGTGAGGCGGCGGGCCGAGGGGTCGTAGCGCCAGATCTGCCCGTAGTGGTCGGCGGCCGAACCGTCGGCGCTGTGCGCGAACGAGGAGACGAAGTAGACGGACTTCCCGCCCCAGTAGCAGCCCTCCAGCTTCTGGGCGTGCGTGATGCCCTTGGGCCCGAAGTCCTGGAGCCGCACGGGGGTTTCGGTGGCCAGCGGGTCCGGTACGTCGACCCACTCGATGCCCTCGAAGCAGGCACCGGTCTCCTGGATCAGGGACAGGTCCGGTACGCCCGGCACCCGCATCGCCTGGAGCCGGCCACCCGCGCGCAGTGAACCGAGGCCGCCCTCGGGCCGGTTGGGCAGGAAGCGGTAGAAGAGGCCGAAGGGCTTGAGGAAGGCGTCCTCGGTCTCGTAGACGATGCCGCGCTTCGGGTCGATCGCGATGGCCTCGTGCTGGAAGCGGCCCATCGCGGTCAGCGGTACGGCCCCGGAGCGGTGCGGGTCGACCGGGTCGACCTCGAAGATGAAGCCGTGGTCCTTGGTGTAGCCGTTGGTGCCGGCCCTGTCCTCGGTCTCCTCGCAGGTCAGCCAGGTGCCCCAAGGCGTGGGCCCGCCCGCGCAGTTGACGGCGGTGCCGGCGATGGCGACCCGCTCCGACAGCACGTTGTTGCGGGAGTCCAGCGTGAGGGCCGTACAGCCGCCCTTGCCCGCCGGGTCGTAGGTCAGACCCGCGACGGTGGGGACGGCGATGGGGGCGGTGGGCCGGTTCTCGTGGTTGCGGACCAGGTGGACGCGACCGTGTCTGCCGGGCAGCGCGGTCATGCCGTCGTGGTTGGAGGGGACCTTGCCCTCGCCGGAGCGGAGCTCGTCGCCCTCGCGGGACAGGACCTGGTAGCGGAAGCCCTTCGGCAGGTCCAGCAGGCCCTTCGGGTCGGGGACGAGGGGGCCGTAGCCGGTGTGGCCGAGGGACTGGGCGGCGGCGGTGCCGGCGAAGAGTTCGGAGAGGGCGCCGGTGAAGGCGATGCCCACGCCCAGGGCGCCGGAACGGGCCAGGACCTGACGTCGTGTCGCTGGAAGACCGGACAAAGACATGGCGAAGCAACCTTCCTGCTGGCGGACAGGACTGTGACCTCGCTGTGTCTATCACCTGGGTCGGCCCGCGGGAACCACGCGCGGAGCGTGTCCCCGCCCGTCAGCTCCCGGTCGGATGCTCCTGCGCCCGCTCCAGGAAGCGCAGCAGCTCCACCGGGAAGGGCAGGACGAGCGTCGAGTTCTTCTCGGCGGCCACGGCCACGACCGTCTGGAGCAGCCTGAGCTGGAGCGCGGCGGGCTGCTCGGACATCTGCTCGGCGGCCTCGGCGAGCTTCTTCGAGGCCTGGAGTTCGGCGTCGGCGTTGATGATCCTGGCCCGGCGCTCACGGTCGGCCTCGGCCTGCCGGGCCATCGACCGCTTCATCGCGTCCGGCAGCGACACGTCCTTGATCTCGACGCGGTCCACCTGCACGCCCCAGCCGACGGCCGGGCTGTCGATCATCAGCTCCAGGCCCTCGTTGAGTTTCTCGCGGTTGGACAGCAGGTCGTCCAGCTCGCTCTTGCCGATGATCGAGCGCAGCGAGGTCTGGGCCATCTGGGAGACGGCGAACTTGTAGTCCTCGACCTTGACCAGGGCGCTCGCCGCGTCGACGACCCGGAAGTAGACGACGGCGTCCACGCGCACGGTCACGTTGTCCCGGGTGATGCCCTCCTGGGCGGGCACCGGCATGGTGACGATCTGCATGTTCACCTTGTGCAGCCGGTCCACGAACGGCACGATCGCCGTGAACCCCGGATCGCGCACCTCGCCCGCGAGGCGTCCGAGGCGGAAGACGACCCCGCGTTCGTACTGCTTGACGACCCGGGCCGCCGCCGCGATGTAGACGACGCCCGCGGTACCGACCGCCACGGCCGCCGTCACCAGTTCCTGGAGCATTCCGGCCTCCTCGTCCAGAGGTCCGTATGTCTGCTCCTGCCACGATATGCCCGGTGCCCGGTCCGGGGCCACGACGGGCCCCGGACCGGGCGGGAGGGCACTACGGGGTGGTGGCCTTCGCCAGCTCCGGTTCCGTGACCCGCACGGGTTCCGTGCCGACCGCGCTGTGCCGCTCGGCCCAGTTCTCCAGGGCCGTACGGCAGGCGTGGTCCAGGTGGTGCAGACCGGAGAGGTCCAGCTCCACGGGCCGGTCCTGGGGCAAAGACTCCAGGCTGTCGAGGATCTTGGGCAGCCTGAGGAAGGTCGCGTTGCCCGACAGGTGCGCCTGGATCGGGCCCGCGCCCTTGTCGACGATCTCCAGCCTGAGGTGCGAGGCCTCCCAGGCGGTCTTGACGACCGACAGGGCCAGACCGATCAGCACGCCCTCGAACATGTTCACCGCGACGATCGAGACGGCCGTGGCGACCAGGATCAGCGCCTCGCCGCGGTGGCCGCGCCACAGCGACACGATCTCCCGGAAGGGGATCAGCTTGAAGCCCGCGTGGACCAGGATGCCGGCGAGCGCGGGCAGCGGGATCAGCGCCAGCGTGGAGGGCAGCAGGGCCGCGAACAGCAGCAGCCACACGCCGTGCAGGACCCGGGACGCCTTGGTCTTCGCGCCTGCCTGGACATTGGCGGAGCTGCGCACGATGACCGCGGTCATGGGCAGCGCGCCGAGCGCGCCGCACACCGTGTTGCCCACGCCCTGGGCCATGAGCTCCTTGTCGTACTCGGTGCGCGGACCGTCGTGCAGCCGGTCCACCGCGGCGGCGCTGAACAGGCTCTCGGCGGAGGCGATCAGGGTGAAGGCGATGATCGTGCCGAAGATGGCGGGGCTGGCCAGTTCTCCGAAGGCGTCCATGCCGGGCGGCTGGACGGAGGCCAGCAGGCCGTTCACCTCGACGGTGGCGATGGACAGGCCGAAGGCCTGGGTGACCAGGGTGGCCAGCAGGACCGCGGCGAGCGCGCCGGGCACGGTCTGTGCCTTCTTCGGCAGCTTCTTCCACAGCACGAGCACCGCGATCGTGCCCGCGCCGACGGCGAGCGAGGCGAGGGCCGTGGTGCTGCCGAGCGCGTCGACGGCGGCGCCGGGCAGGCCCAGGATCTTGTCGAGCCCGGAGGAGGGGGCCTTCAGGCCGGCCGCCGAGTACAGCTGGCCCGCGATGATCACGAGGCCGATACCGGCCAGCATGCCCTCGACGACCGAGACGGATATCGCCCGGAACCAGCGGCCCAGCTTCAGGGCGCCCATGGCGAGCTGGATCAGTCCGGCGGCCAGCACGATCACTCCGAGCGCGGGCAGCCCGAACTCGTTCACCGCCTCGAAGACGAGGACGGTCAGGCCGGCCGCGGGCCCGGAGACCTGGAGGCTGCTGCCTCGCATCAGACCGGTGACGATGCCGCCGACTATGCCGGTGATCAGACCGAGCTCCGCCGGGACACCGGAGGCGACGGCCACGCCCACGCAGAGCGGGAGCGCGACCAGGAAGACGACCAGGGAGGCGGCGAAGTCCTGCCGCAGGTGAGGGTATTTGGTCATCATGCCGATCACAGACCCTCGAACGCGTCGGTCTCGGCGCGGTGGACGCGCACCGCGCCCGTGTGCACCTCGTAGTACCAGGCGTGCAGGGTCAGTTGGTCCTCCGCGAGCTTCTTGTCGATGAACGGGTACGACCGCAGGCGCAGCACCTGGGCCAGGACGTGGCTCTGCACGCCCTCGGCCACCTCCGGGTCCTCGACGGTGCCGGCCGGGCGCGGGGTGGCGTGGTTGAGCCAGTCGCGCACCGCCGGGACGGCGTCCAGGTCGTCGCCGCGGACCAGGGCGCCGACGGCGCCGCAGTGCGAGTGCCCGCAGACCACGATGTCGCGGACGCCCAGCACCTCCACGGCGTACTCGATGGTGGCCGCCTCGCTGGTGGGGTGCTGCGAGGCGTAGGGGGGAACGATGTTGCCCGCGGTGCGCAGCTCGAAGAGCTCGCCCGGACGGGCGCCCGTGATCAGGGCCGGGACGACCCTGGAGTCCGAGCAGGTGATGAACAGAACCTGGGGGGACTGGCCTTCGGCCAGCTTGGCGAACTCCTCAGGGCGCTGTCCGAACGTACGGGCGTTGTCGATGAGGGGCTGCATGTGGTGACTCCTCCTGGCGCGCCGTGGGGGCGCGTCGGGCTTACCAGGCGCGCCGAAGGGCGCGTCGGTTGACATGACAGGTGGGGGAACAGAGGTGGGGGACTGCTCTGCTGTCAGCAGCGGAAAACTTGAAGTGCCGCCGGAGCGTGGGCTGTCGAGGGTCTCGACAGGGGGAACTCGCCTGATGCGACCCGCTCGGGCGCGGCGGCCGGCTGCTCGGCCGACAGGGGGCGCTCGGGCCCCTCGGGGGCGAAGTCGACGGCGCGGTGCCGGTCGCGGGTGCGCAGGGGACCGGTCGGGTCCCCGAGGTGGTTGCAGTGGCGCTTGCCGGAGGTCTCGGCACGGGACGCCGTGCCGGGGAGCTTGCTTCCGGTCTGAGCTTTGGCCTCAGCTTTACGGCCTGTGTGCGCGGTTGCGAATCCCTCGGTGGAGGCGAAGAACGGGAGCGCCAGAAGCACGGCGGTGAGAACCGCTACCACGGTCCGTACCGTCCTACCTCGGAACATGCGCCCCCCTCTCGGCAGTCCACACTTCTAGTCCAGACCAAACGTTGGTCAACGAGTGGTCAAGAAACACCTTAGCTCGGCAAAGTTGTTTGCTGGGTTAACTTAACGTTTCCGGCTGAAGAGAGGCTGAAGCGTGCCGGGTCGCTGACGCGAACTGGCCCTTGACGTGCGAGGTTTCGCTGTGATTAAGCGACCAGGCCCTTGGCGTCGCGTGCCAGCGCGGTCAGCCGGGATATCGCGCGGAAGTACTTCTTGCGGTAGCCGCCGTTCAGCATCTCCTCGCTGAAGAGGCGGTCGAAGGGCAGTCCGGAGGCCAGTACCGGGACCTCGCGGTCGTAGAGCCGGTCGGCGAGCACCACGAGCCGAAGCGCCGTCGACTGGTCCGGCACCGGCTGCACGTCGGTGAGGCAGACCGCCGCGAGGCCGTCGGTCAGGGCGCCGTACCGGCTGGGGTGGACCCGGGCGAGGTGCGCCAGCAGGCTCGGGAAGTCGTCGAGCGAGGCGCCCTCGGTGGCGTGCGCCGCCCTGGTGACCTGCTCGTCGGTGAACGGCGCGGGGGCCTCGGGCAGCCCGCGGTGGCGGTAGTCCTCGCCGTCGATGCGCAGCGGACGGAAGTGCGCCGACAGGCCCTGGATCTCGCGCAGGAAGTCGACGGCCGCGAACCGGCCCTCGCCGAGCTTGCCCGGCAGGGTGTTGGAGGTGGCGGCGAGCGCCACACCCGCGTCCACCAGCTTGCCGAGCAGGGTGGAGACCAGGACGGTGTCGCCCGGGTCGTCCAGCTCGAACTCGTCGATGCACAGGAGGCGGTGCCCGGAGAGCGTCTGGACCGTCTTCTGGAAGCCGAGGGCGCCGACCAGGTTGGTCAGCTCGACGAAGGTGCCGAAGGCCTTGAGGGAGGGTTCGGCGGGTGTGGCGTGCCAGAGGGAGGCCAGCAGGTGGGTCTTGCCGACGCCGTAGCCGCCGTCGAGGTAGACGCCGCGGGGGCCCGCCGGGGTCTTCGGCGCCCTGGCCCTGCCGAACCCGAGGAAGCCGCGCCTGCCGCCGCCGACCGCGTGCGCGCCGCCGAGGCCCGCCGTGAAGCCCTCAAGGACCCGGACGGCCTCGGTCTGGCTCGGCTGGTTCGGGTCCGGGATGTACGTGTCGAAACGCACCGAGTCGAACCGCGGCGGCGGCACCATCTCGGCGACCAGCCGGTCCGCGGGGACGTGCGGCGCACGGTCGCACAGGGAGGGCGGGGCGGTGTCGGTCATCGAACCGGACCCGGACGCGGCAGGGGAAGTAGACACGGTTCACCATGCTAAGCGCCGTGCCACACTGCACGACATGCGACGCCTGTTCCCTGTGACCGACGAGACAGCGATCCGGAGCCCCGAGGGGGGGAACGGTCATGACTGGAGCCTCGACGAGCTGGCCGCCGCCTACGCGTACCCCGAGCTCGGTCCCGGACCCGGGACCCCCGGGGTGTGGCTGCGCGCCAACATGGTCTCCACGCTGGACGGGGCAGCCCAGCACGACGGCCGGTCGCAGCCCATCTCCACCGCGACCGACATGCGGATCTTCGGGACGCTGCGGGCCCTGGCGGACGTCGTGATCGCCGGTGCGGAAACGGTCCGGCAGGAGGGGTACCGGCCGGCACGGGTGCGGGACGAGTTCGCGGCGATGCGGGAGGCGGCCGGGCAGGGGCCGGTCCCGGCGATCGCGGTGGTCACCGCGAGCCTGGACCTGGACTTCTCGCTCCCGCTCTACACCTCGCCCCTGGTGCCCACGCTGATCCTCACCGGCGCCGCGGCGGCCCCGGACCGGATCGCCGCGGCCGAGAAGGCGGGCGCGCGGGTGGTGATCGCCGGGGACGGTGTCGGCGTGGACCCCGCCCGGGCCGTACGGGCGCTCGCCGAACTGGGACACACCCGGCTGCTGACCGAGGGCGGCCCGAGGCTGCTCGGGCAGCTGGTGGCCGCCGGAGTGCTCGACGAGCTCTGTCTGACCGTGTCGCCGATGCTCACCGCGGGCGACGCGCAGCGGATCGCCGGGGGGCCGTCGGTGGCCGTACCGGCGCGGTTCGCACTGGACTCCCTGCTGGAGGAGGACGGATTCCTCTTCAGCAGGTATCGCAGGCACTGACCGCCCGGACGGGGGTTCGATCGGTACCGCTGAGGCCGACATCGGCGGAATCTGTCGTTCCGTTTAGTTTCCGGCGGGCACACTGAATCCGGCAGTACCCGTGCGATCACGGGGCAGGATGGTTTCCGCAGCGAGCAGAGAAGGGGACGCCCGGTGTTCACAAGCGTTTTGATGATCGAGAAGGCCCTGACGTCCGCCGACGTGGAGTTCGTCACCACTTTGCACGGCGACGAGGCGGTCGCGTTCCATGTGCTCCTCCAGCCGCGGGGGGACCAGGCCGACCGGCTGCTGCGGGCCATCGACGACGTGGCGCTGGGCGAGCTGGACGAGGCCGTCCGGGAGCGCGAGACGCCCGAGGGCGAGGACGCCAAGGGCGTGGGGGAGCGGGCCCTTGAGGTGTCCCTGCAGGCGCTCAGGGCCTCCGGGAGCGAGGCGGAGGGGCGGCTCATCGAGGACCACCCCCTGGACGCGCTCAAGGCCCTGGTCGGCGAGATCGGCGCGGACGAGGTGATCGTGCTGACCGACCCCCACTACGTGGAGGAGTTCTTCCACCGCGACTGGGCGTCCCGGGCCCGTCACAAGGTGGGCGTCCCGGTGCTGAAGCTGTTCTCGCACAGCAAGGCATAGGCTGATCCCGCATCCGTACCGCACCACTTTGGGGAGACACACGCATGGCACCCGGCCTTCCTACCGCCATGGACCGACCGCACTTCATCGGGATCGGTGGGGCCGGGATGTCGGGCATCGCGAAGATCCTCGCGCAGCGCGGGGCGAAGGTGGCCGGCAGTGACGCCAAGGAGTCGGCGACCGCCGAGGCGCTGCGCGCGCTCGGCGCGACCGTGCACATCGGGCACACGGCCGAGCACCTGGCGAGTGACGCCACCTGTGTCGTCGTCTCGTCGGCGATCCGGGCCGACAACCCCGAGCTGGCCCGCGCCGCCGAGCTCGGCATCCCCGTCGTGCACCGGTCCGACGCCCTCGCCTCGCTGATGGACGGCCTGCGGCCGATCGCGGTCGCGGGCACCCACGGCAAGACGACCACGACCTCGATGCTCGCGGTCTCCCTGTCCGAGCTGGGCCTGAAGCCCTCGTACGCGATCGGCGGCGACCTGGACGCCCCCGGCTCCAACGCGCTGCACGGCGAGGGCGAGATCTTCGTCGCCGAGGCGGACGAATCGGACCGCAGCTTCCACAAGTACGCCCCCGAGGTCGCGATCGTCCTCAACGTCGAGCTCGACCACCACGCCAACTACGCGTCGATGGACGAGATCTACGAGTCCTTCGAGACCTTCGTGGACCGCGTCGCCAAGGGCGGCACGCTGGTCGTCAACGCGGACCACGAGGGAGCGCGGGAGCTGACCCGCCGCGTCACGACGACGGGCGTGCGCGTGGTGACGTACGGCGACGCCGAGGACGCCGACGTACGGGTGCTCTCGGTCGTCCCGCAGGGCCTCAAGAGCGAGGTCACCGTCGAGCTGGACGGCTCCCCGCTCACCTTCACCGTCTCCGTGCCCGGCCGCCACTACGCGCACAACGCGGTGGCCGCCCTCGCCGCCGGGGTGGCCCTCGGGATCCCCGCCGCCGACCTGGCGCCGGCCCTCGGCGCGTACACCGGCGTCAAGCGGCGCCTCCAGCTCAAGGGCGAGGCCGCCGGGGTGCAGGTCATCGACTCCTACGCCCACCACCCCACCGAGATGACCGCGGACCTGGAGGCCATGCGCGCGGCCGCCGGTGACGCCCGCATCCTCGTCGTCTTCCAGCCCCATCTGTTCTCGCGGACGCAGGAACTCGGCAAGGAGATGGGCGAGGCCCTCGCGCTCGCGGACGGGTCACTGGTCCTGGAGATCTACCCGGCCCGCGAGGACCCGATCCCCGGGGTCACGAGCGAGCTGATCATCGAGGCGGCGCGGGCCGCGGGCGCGGACGTGACACCGGTCCCCGACAAGGCGGACGTGCCCGAGCAGGTCGCGGGAATGGCGAAGGCCGGTGATCTCGTTCTCACCATGGGCGCGGGTGACGTGACGGACCTCGGCCCGCTGATCCTGGACCGTCTCGCGAAGTAAGGGGCTGAGCTTCATGTCGTACGACGTCGACAAGCCGGACGAGCAGTGGCGTGCGGAGCTGACCCCGGCCGAGTACGCCGTACTCCGCCAGGCCGGCACGGAACCCGCCTTCACCGGTGAGTACACCAACACCAAGACCACCGGCGTGTACTCCTGTCGCGCCTGCGGTGCCGAACTCTTCACCTCCACCACGAAGTTCGAGTCCCACTGCGGCTGGCCGTCCTTCTACGACCCGAAGGACAGCGACGCGGTCGAACTGATCCAGGACCGCTCGCACGGGATGGTGCGCACGGAGGTGCGCTGCGCCCGCTGCGGCTCGCACCTCGGGCACGTGTTCGAGGGCGAGGGGTATCCGACGCCGACCGACCAGCGGTACTGCATCAACAGCATCTCGCTGCGGTTGACGGAGGACGAGGGCTGACACCGGGGCCTCCTCGCCGAGTTCGGTGGCCGGTTTCGCCAACTGCGCCCGCCCGGCGCCCCTTTGTGATGCGGTGACGGGCGCGCGGGCGGGATACGGTGCGGACTCGGTGATCCAGAGGGAGGCCCGATGCGCGTCGGGGCACAGTCCGCGGTCCGGCCCGTGGCGCAGATGCTGGTCGAGAACGCCTCGCGGTACGGCGCGAAGCTCGCGTTCGCCGACGACCGGCGGGCGGTGAACTGGGCCGAACTGGAGCTGCGGACACGGCGGTTGGCCGGCGCGCTCGGGGTGCGGCGGGGTGCCAGGGTGGCGTTCTGTCTCGACAACAGCGTCGAGTTGGTGGAGGGACTGCTCGCCACCGTCCGGGCCGCCGCCGTCGGGGTCCCGTTGAGTCCGCGGGGCACCCATGCCGAGCTCGCGGCGCTGCTCGCCGACTGCGATCCGGACGTACTGGTCGTCGACCGGCGGCAGTTGGCGCGGATCGCCAGTGTGGTGGGGGAGCGGTCGGCGCGACTGGTGGTGACCGGGGAGGGGCCGGTGCCCGAAGGGGTCGTGCACTTCGACGACCTCGTGGCGGACGGCCGTTCACCCGGGCCGCGTGACGACCTCGCTCTGGACGAGCCCGCCTGGCTGCTGTACTCCTCCGGCACCTCGGGCACCCCCAGGGCCGCCGTCGCCAGCCAGCGGTCCGCGCTCTGGTCCCCGGTCGCCTGCTATGTGCCCCGGCTGGGCCTCTCGGCGGACGACCGGCTGCTGTGGCCGTTGCCGCTGGCGCACACCTACGCCCACTCGCTCTGCGTCCTCGGCACGACCGTGGCGGGCGGCAGCGCGCGGATCACCGCGGTGCGGGAACCGGCCGCGCTGGTACGGCTGGTCGAGGAGTTCGCGCCGACCGTACTGGGCGGAGTACCGCTCACCTACCAGCAGTTGCTGGACGCCGGACTGGGCGAGGTGCCCTCGCTGCGGGTCTGCGTCACCGCCGGGGCACCGAGCGATCCTCAGCTGCGGGAGCGGGTCGAGGCGCGGTTCGGGGCGCCGTTGCTCGACGGCTACGGCAGCACCGAGACCTGCGGCAAGATCGCGATGGAGTCGCCGGCGGGGCCGCGGGTGCCGGGCAGCAGCGGGGCCGTGCTCCCCGGCATGGAGGTACGGCTCGTCGAGCCCGGCACCGGCGCGGAGGTCGTGGGCGCCGAGGGGGAGATCTGGGTGCGCGGGCCCGGCGTCATGCTGGGCTACCGCGACGGGGCGGGGGTGGACGGCGAGGGCTGGTACCGCACCGGCGACCTGGGGCGGCTCGGTGAGCACGGCTACCTGACCGTCACCGGGCGCGCGAACGACCGGATCGTGCGGGGCGGGGAGAACGTCGACCCCGTCGAGGTCGAGCAGGTGCTGCGCGCACTGCCCGGGGTGCTGGACGCGGCCGTGGTGGCGCGGCCGCATCCGCTGCTCGGCGAGGTCCCGGTCGCGTTCGTCGTACCGGAGGAACAGGCCGTCGACACGGGCGCGCTGCTGCGGGCCTGCGCCGAAGTGCTCTCCGCGCACAAGGTCCCCGAGGACGTGCTGTTCACCCCGGCCATCCCCCGCACCGCGGCCGGCAAGCCCCGGCGGGCGGTCCTCAGGGAGGGCCTCGCCGCCCGCCCGGCCGAGGAGGCCCTCGCGGGACTCGCCGACCGGACCCCGGCCGAGCGCCGGGCGATGCTGACCGAGCTGGTGTGCGCGGAGACGGCCGCCGTCGCCGGGGCGGGCGGTCCCGGCGAGCCGGACGCGGCCGGCGTCTCGCCGGTACCGGGCGGATCCGCGAGCACCCCGGCGGCCGGCCGTGACGAGGCGCCCGTCACCGACGCCGCCGCGATCGACCCCCACACCGCCTTCGCCGACCTCGGTCTCACCTCCATGGGCGCGATGACCCTGTGGCAGCGGCTCGGCCTGCGCACCGGGCTGCGGCTGCCCGCCACCCTGGTCTGGGACCACCCGACGCCCGCCGCGGTCGCCGCCCACCTGGACGAGAGGCTGCACGGCGGCGGCCCCGCGACCACCGCCCCGCGCCGCGGCCCCGCCGCCGAGCCGATCGCGATCGTGGCCGCCGGCTGCCGTTACCCGGGCGGGGTGCGCTCGCCCGAGGACCTCTGGCGGCTGGTGTCCGAGGGCGTGGACGCCACCGGCGAGTTCCCGGCCGACCGGGGCTGGGACGTCGACGCCCTGTACCACCCCGACCCCGACCGGCTCGGGACGACGTACACCCGACGCGGCGGCTTCCTCACCGACGCGGCCGACTTCGACCCGCTGTTCTTCGGCATCTCGCCGCGCGAGGCCACGGCCACGGACCCGCAGCACCGGCTGCTGCTCGAAGTCGCCTGGGAGACGCTGGAGCGCGCCGGCATCCCCGCGCCCGCGCTGCGCGGCAGCGCCACCGGAGTCTACGTCGGCCTGATGCACGGCGGATACGGCGCCGACGCCGAGGCGCACGCGCTGGAGTCGCACATCGGCGTCGGGTCGGCGGGCAGCGTGGCCTCCGGGCGGATCTCCTACGTGCTGGGCCTGCGCGGTCCCGCCCTGACTGTCGACACGGCCTGCTCGTCCTCCCTCGTCACCATGGACCTGGCCGCCGCCGCCCTGCGCGCGGGCGAGTGCACCCTCGCGCTGGCCGGCGGGGTGACCGTGCTGGCCAGTCCGAAGCCGTTCGTGGCGTTCAGCCGGCAGCGCGGGCTGTCGGCGGACGGCCGCTGCCGGTCCTTCGCGGACGGCGCCGACGGCACCGCCTGGGCCGAGGGTGTCGGCCTGGTGCTGCTGGAGAAGCTGTCGGACGCCCGGCGCAACGGCCATCCGGTCCTGGCCGTGCTGCGCGGCTCCGCCGTGAACCAGGACGGCGCGTCCAACGGCCTCACCGCCCCGAGCGGCCAGGCCCAACGTGAGCTGATCCGGCTGGCCCTGGCCGACGCCGGACTGGACACGGCCGACGTCGACGTCGTGGAGGGCCACGGCACCGGGACCGCGCTCGGCGACCCGATCGAGGCGGGCGCCCTGCTGGCCACGTACGGCCGGGGCCGCGACCCCGAGGACCCGGTGTGGCTCGGCTCGCTCAAGTCGAACCTCGGGCACACCCAGGCCGCGGCCGGGGTGGGCGGCGTCATCAAGATGATCGAGGCGATGCGCCACGGCGAACTGCCCAGGTCGCTGTACGCGGAACAGCCCTCGTCGCACGTCGACTGGTCCGACGGGGCGGTACGGCTGCTGGACCGGGCCCGGCCCTGGCCGGAACGCGACCGGCCGCGCCGGGCGGCGGTCTCGTCGTTCGGGATCGGCGGGACCAACGCGCACGTGATCATCGAGGAGCCGGGGAAGGCCGAGGAGGCCGGGCCGGAATCGCGGCACGTCCACTCCGGCCCGGGCACCGTCACCTGCTGGCTCGTCGGCGGCAGCGACGAGGCCGGACTCCGCGCCCACGCCCGGGAGCTGGCGGCCGCGCTGGCCGACGCCGACGGGGCGGAGGCCGCCCTGGACGTCGCCTACTCGCTCGCGACGACCCGCGCCCCGCTCCAGCGCCGGGCCGCCGTGCTGGCCACCGACACCGACAAACTCCTCGCCGGATTAAGGGAGTTGGCCGAGGGCGCGGACAGCCCCGCACTGCGCAGGGGCACCGCGCGCGGCACCACCAAGGTGGCGCTGCTCTGCACGGGCCAGGGCGCCCAGCGCACCGGCATGGGCCGTGAACAGGCGGCCCGCTTCCCCGCTTTCGCCACCGTCTTCGGTGAACTGTGCGACGCCTTCACCCCGTTGCTCGACCGGCCCCTGCGCGAGGTGATCGACGACCCCGACGGCGACCTCCTGCACCGCACCGACTACGCCCAACCCGCCCTGTTCGCCTACGAGGTCGCGCTGCACGCCCTCCTCGCCGACTGCGGAGTGCGCCCCGACTTCGTCGTCGGCCACTCGATCGGCGAACTGGCCGCCGCGCACATCGCGGGCGTGTTCTCGCGGGCCGACGCGGTACGGCTGGTGGCCGCGCGTGGCCGACTGATGGCCGAACTACCCGCGGACGGAGCCATGTTCGCCGTACGGGCGGCACCGGCGGACGTGGTGAAACAGCTCGACGAGGAGCCCGGCGCGCGGGTCGCCGTCGCCGCCGTCAACGGACCCGAGTCCGTGGTGCTGTCCGGCGACGAGGAGGCGGTGTCCGCGCTGGCCGCCCGACTCGGGCGTACGGCGACCCGGTTGAAGGTCAGCCACGCCTTCCACTCGCCGCTGCTCGACCCGATGCTGGACCGGTTCCGGGAGGTCGCGGAGTCGGTCACCTACCACCGGCCCACCGTGCCGGTGGTGTCGACGCTGACCGGCCGCCCGGAGCCGGACGCGATCCGGACCGCCGAGTACTGGGTGCGGCAGGCGCGGGAGACCGTCCTGTTCGCCGACGCGCTGCACTGGCTGGACCGGGCGGGGGTGACGGCGTACGTGGAGGCCGGGCCCTCGGCGGCGTTGACCGCGGCGGCCGAGGAGTGCGTCGAGCCGGACTCCGCAGCCCTGTTCACGTCCGGTGCCGACACAGCCGTGGCCCTGGCGGAGCTGCACGTCCACGGAGTACCGGTCGACTGGCGGTCCGTGTACGCGGGAACCGGCGCCCGGCGCCGGCCGTTGCCGACCTACCCCTTCCAGCGGCAGCGCTACTGGCTCGACGTCCGTGACCAGGGCGGCCGTGCCGCCAGGACGCTGGTCGGCGAGGCGCAGCCGGACGCCGACGGGCCCGGGACCCGGTACAGCGGGGTGCTGTCCACCGCGCGGCAGCCCTGGCTCGCGGACCATGTGATCGGCGACCGGGTGCTGGTGCCCGCGACGGTCTTCGCCGAGCTGGCCTTCCGGGCGGCGGGGGCGGACGTGACGCGGGGACCGCTGCGGCTGTCCGAGCTGGTCCTCCACGAGCCGCTGGCGCTGCCCGCGTCGGACCAGCTGCGGATCCAGGTGGTCGCGGACGCCCCGGACCAGGAGGGGAACCGTCCGGTCACCGTGTGGGCGCGGACGGGCGGGACCTGGACGCGCCATGCCGGAGCGTCGGTCGCCCCCGGCGGCACACCTCCCGCGGCCGCCCAGGACATGTCATGGCCACCCGTCGGCGCCGAGGAGGTCGCTGTCGACTATCAGCGGCTCGCCGCGTACGGACACCACTACGGGCCGGCCTTCCGCGCGGTCACCCGGCTCTGGCGGCGCGGTGCCGAGACCTTCGCCGAGGTGGCGCTGCGGTCTCCGGAGGCGGCGGAGGCCGGCTCGTACACCCTGCACCCCGCGCTGTTCGACGCCGCACTGCACGCCGCCCTGCTGGCCGAGGGACCCGGCGAGACACGGATCCCGCTCGCCTGCACCGGCGTGACCCTGCACGCGACCGGCGCCACCGCCGCGCGGGTCCGTCTGGAGCGGCTCGGGGCCGACGAGGCACGGGTGACGCTGACCGGAGGGGACGGGCGGCCGCTGGCCACCGTCGATTCCCTCGTCACCCGGGTGACGAAGGTCCGGCCGACAGAGCTGTACCGGGTGGCCTGGCGGCCCGCCACGGAGACCGGGCACGCCGACACCGGGCACGAACTCCTCGATACGGCACACCTGTCGAGCCGGGCCCGCGAGGACATGCCGGGCCGGGCCCGGGACCTCGTCACGGCCGTCCTCGCCCGGGTGCGCGAACGGGTCGCCGGCACCCGTGCGGGCCGTCTGCTGGTGCTCACCCACCACGCCACCGGGGACGACCCGGACCCGGCACAGGCCGCGGTGGCCGGGTTCGTGCGCAGCGCCCAGTCCGAGCACCCCGGCCGGATCGTGCAGGTCGACCTGCGCGGCGGCACCCTCACGCCCGCCGCACGGGACGCGGCGCTGCGCACCGGCGAACCCCAACTCGCCCTGCATGACGGCACGGTCCTGGTGCCCAGGCTGGTCACCGCGGAACCCGCGCATGCCGCGCCGCCCGCCCTCGACCCCGACGGCACCGTGCTCATCACCGGCGGCACCGGAGCGCTCGGTGCGAGCCTCGCGCGGTACCTGGTGGCCGAACGCGGAGCCCGGCACCTGCTGTTGGCGAGCCGAGGCGGCCGTACACCCGACTGGGCGGCCGAACTGGACGCGGACGTACGGGTGGTGGCCTGTGACGTGAGCGACCGGTCCGCCGTCGAGGCGCTGGTCGGGTCCTGCCGGCCGCCCCTGACCGGCGTGTTCCATCTCGCCGGAGTGGTGGCCGACGGGGTGGTGGACGGCATGACGCCGGAGCGGGTGGCCGACGTGCTGGCGCCCAAGGCGGACGCCGCCTGGTACCTCCACGAGGCGACCGCGGGACTGGACCTGGCCGCGTTCGTGCTGTACTCCTCGGCCGCCGGGGTGCTGGGCAGGCCGGGGCAGTCCAACTACGCGGCCGCCAACGGCTTCCTCGACGCGCTCGCCGCGTACCGGGCCGCCCGTGGGCTGCCCGCCCGGTCGCTCGCCTGGGGCCCCTGGACCACCGCGCACCACGACGGCATGGCGGGCCGGGTGGCGCCGCACCCGCCGGCCGAGGACGACGTGCCCGCGATCACCGAGTGGGCGGGCGTCGGACTGCTGGACTGCGCGCTGCGCACGGCGGCACCGGTGCTGGTGCCCGTCCCGTTCGCCCGCGCCACGCTGAGCGGCTCGCCCCTGCCGCTGCTCGCGGACCTGCGTCCGGCGCGGTCGGCCCCGGCCGCCGCGGCACCGCCGGCCGGGCAGGCCCCCGGTGCCTGGCGCGAGCAACTCGCCGCCGCTCCCGAGGCCGACCGCGCGGGTGTGCTGGCCGGTCTGCTCCGCGCCGAACTGGCGGCCGTGCTGGGCTTCCCGGACGCGGACTCCTTCCCCGCCGACCGCGAGTTCGGACAGCTCGGCTTCGACTCGCTGACGGCCCTTCAGTTCCGCAACCGGCTCAGCGCGTTCACCCGGGTCCGGCTGGCGCCTGCGGTCGTCCTCGAACACCCCACCCTGGAAGGGCTGTCGGAGCACCTGCTCGCCGCGTTGGACGAGGGGGGTGCGTTTCCGGGGCCGACGGACACCCCGGGGACCCCGGACACCCAGGACACCCCAGGGGCCCCGGCCACGGAACTCCCGGCTCAAGCGCCGCCGCCCGCTTACCCGTTCAGCACCCTCTACCACCGCGTACTGCGCGAGCGGGGCCCGCTGGAGGCGATGACCCTGCGGTACGTCGCCTCGTACGCCCTGCCGTCCTTCACCACGGCCGACCGGGCCCGGCACACCGTCGAACCCGTCCAGCTCGCCCGGGGCGGAAGGGGCGCGGCGCTCGCCTACCTCCCCGACTACCTGGCACCCTTCCACCGGGTCCCCACCGGCCTGGCCGAACGGTTCGCCGGGGAGCGGGACGTCCACCTGCTGGAGCACCCAGGACTCGGTTCCCGCAGGGCGGTGCCGGACTCGATGGAGACCCTGGCCCTGGCGCACGCCGACACGGTGCGCGAGCTCGCCCGCGGCGGCCCGGTCGTCCTGGTCGGCTACTGCGCCGGCGGAGTGATCGCCCACGAGGTGGCACGCCGTCTCGCGAGCGCCGGAGAGCCGCCGGCCGGTGTCGTCCTGGTCGACTCCCACGCGGGCCTGCTCCAGCGCGGGGACGCACGCGCACTCGCCCTGATGGCCGCCGGTGCAGCCCTGCCGGAGGACGTGGTCGCGGAGTTCGACGACTCGCTGCTGATCGCGGGCGGTGGCTACGCGCGCGTGCTGGAGGGATGGCATCCCGAGCCGGCCCCCGGACCCCCGCCCGTGCCGACGCTGCTGCTGCGCGGCCGGCCGACCGCCGAGATGCGGCGGAGCGACCCCGACGGGGACTGGCTGCCGCACTGGCCGTTGCCCCACGACATCGCGGACGTCCCCGGCGACCACTACTCCGTCGTCCACCAGGACGCCGACTCCACGGCCGCGGCGATCCGGGCCTGGCTGACCCCGAGTACGACCTGATCGCCGTCGGCGGGGGGCCGGCCGGACGATCGGCCGCGGCGGCCTTCGCCGAGCCGGCGGGCGGCCTGGTCCCGGCGACACGGCGACACGGCGGTGCCGGGACCGGAGCGGCTCGGGGACCGGGGGAGTGCCGCGGCGGCCGAACTGGACGGCACGATGGGCCGGTTGGCCGCTTCGGACGACCGGACCGACCCGCTGCTGTCCACGCGGGTCGTGGGCGAGACCGTCCGGACCGGCAGCGACCTCCAGGAGCAGGCGCGCTACGGCGGCCCGCCGGCCGAGACCGCGCCCGCCGCCAGGGGCAGCGGGGGGAGGGCGGCAGGAGGAGAGCGGCGGGGATGAATGGCAGAACCACTGGTATGTTGACTTTCGGCTGAGCGAGCCAGAGGATTCCGGGGGTGACCCACTCCGAGCGCCCGTCCGCCCGCACCGCCCTCCCCGTCGACCTCGACGAGGCCGCCCACCGCTGTCTCGTCGCCGGGTTCGAAGGCACCACGGCCGTCCCCGACACCCTGAAGCGGCTCATCGACCGCGGTCTCGGCGGGGTCATCCTGTTCACCCGCAACGTGCGGGACGCGGAACAGGTGCGCCGGCTCACCGACACCCTGCGGGCCCTGCGCCCCGATCTGCTGGTCGCCATCGACAACGAGGGCGGCGGCATCGGGCACCTCGTCGCCGCGGGCGCCCCGGAGGTCCCCGGCTCCTACGCCCTCGGTGTCGTCGACGACCCGGACCTCACCGCCCGCTGCGCCGACGCCCTCGCGGGGCACCTGGCCACCCTCGGCATCACCGCCTCCTACGCCCCCGTCGCCGACGTCCAGCGACAGGCCGGCAACCCGATCGTGCGCACACGGGCCTTCGGCGAGGACAGCGCGCTGGTCTCCCGCCACCTCGGCGCCTGGATCACGGCCACCGAGGCCCGCGGCATCGCCTCCTGCGCCAAGCACTTCCCGGGCCACGGCGGCACGCTCACCGACAGCCACCACGAGCTCGCCGTCGACCCGCGGCCGTACGACGAACTCGACCTCGCCCCCTTCCGGGCCGCGATCGCCGCGGGCGTGCCGATGCTCATGAGCGCGCACGTCGTCTTCCCGGCACTGGACCCCAATCGGCCGGCCACGCTCAGCCGGCGCATCCTCGGGGACCTGCTGCGCCACGAGTTCGAGTTCGACGGGGTGCTGGTCAGCGACGCGCTGGAGATGAAGGCGATCGCCGACCGGTACGGGGAGGCGGCCGGGGCGCGGATCGCGCTCGCCGCCGGTGCCGACCAGGTCATCGTCGCCGTGCCGGATCTGGAGGTCACCCTGGAGTGCCGGGACGCGGTGCTGGAGGCCTTGCGGGACGGGGTGCTGGGCGAGGAACGGGTCCGGGAGGCGGCGGGGCGGGTGCAGCGACTGGTCGAGCGGTACGCGACGCCGGCCGACGAGATCACTGCCTGGGACGCGGAGGCCGGCCTTGAGGCGGCTCGACGGGCCGTGCGGGGGCAGGCGACGCCGGGTTCGGTGTCCGGGGCGCATGTCGTGGACCTGTTCCCGGCCCCGCATCCCGCCCTGAACTGGGGTGGGGAGGATCTGCTGACCGAGGTGCTGGCCGGTGATCCGACGGCCACGGGGACGGCGGTGGCCGGGGAGCCGGTCGATCCCTCCACCCTCGTCGACGTGATTCTGGCCAGGGCCGGGAGCGCGCCGCTGGTCGTGGCCACGTGCGACGCGGGCCTGCACCCGTGGCAGGCCCGCGTGCGGGACGAGCTGCTGGTCCGGAGGCCCGGGGCGGTGCGGGTCGCCACGGGGCTTCCGGAGGACGGCGCGCTGTGTTCCTACGGGCGCGGGAAGGTCAACCTGCGGGCGGTCGCCGAAGTGCTCGGCGCTGCGCGGTGAGCGCGGGGTTCGCGGGGGCGGGTCGCGCAGTTCCCCGCGCCCCCGACAGCCCGAACCTCTACCGAACTCGGACGAGCTCCTTGATCCCCCTGGCCGCCAAGTAGCCCTCGTCCCCCGTCCGTTCCGCCAGTACCACCGCCGGCCGCACCCCCTCCTGCCGCAGCCGCATCCACTCCTCGAAGTACGCCCCGCCCGGCCCCGACACCGAGCGCGTGGACGGCGTACAGTCCAGGACCAGGGCCGTGTCACGTGGCTCGACCGGCAGGGAAGCCGCCCGCAGTTCGGCGACCGTCTCCGCCAGGGCCCGCGCTATCGGCTTGGCGTGGCCCCCCGAGTCGAACAGCCCCAGCGTGTACTCCAGTTCCGGGAAGTCCGCCAGTGACCGGTCCACGTCGTGGGAGCACCACCAGGTCACGCCCCACAGGTCCGCGCACCCCGAGGCGTTCAGGATCGTCTCGCGGGCGAAGTGCGGGGCGTCGGCGGCCGGGATGTGGGGTTCGGGGGCGCCCGTCTCCTGGATCCAGACCGGGCGGGCCGGGTCCTCGGCGTAGGCCTTGGCCAGTTCCGTGCCGTACTCGGCGAGGTGCAGGGCCTCGGGGGAGCGGGGGCCGTACCGGTTCGCGCACCCGCCGGAGAAGACCCAGGGGTGGACCGTGGTGACATCGCCCTTGCGGGCCGAGGCCTGCGGGGTGAAGGGGTGGTCGTCGCCGTACCAGGCGGCGTCGTACGCGGAGTGCGTGACCAGGCCGCCGTCGGTGCCGAGGCCGTCCCGGGCGGCCGCCAGCAGCGTGTCCAGGTAGTGGTCGACCTCCGCCATGGTCGCCGGGTTGTGCTCGATCAGGTTGTTGAGCTCGTTGCCCAGCTGGAGGCCGATGAGGTTGGGGCGGCCGGCGAGGGCGCGGCCGAGGGCGCGGAGCAGGTCCGCCTGGGCGGCGACGGCGTCCGGGTCGGTGAAGACGTTGCGGTGGTGCCAGCTGCGGGTCCACTCCGGGTAGAAGTCGAAGCTCGACAGATGGCCCTGCACCCCGTCCACCAGCACGTCGAGGCCCGCCTCGGCGGCCAGGTCGACCAGCTGTGCCAGCTGGTCCAGGGCGGCGGTGCGGATCAGGGTGCGGTTGGGCTGGAGCAGCGGCCAGAGGTGGAAGACCCGGACGTGGTCGAGGCCGAGCCCGGCTATCTGGGCGAGGTCCTCGCGGGTGCGGGCCGGATCGAAGTCGTGCCAGGCGTGGAACCAGCCGCGGCGGGGCGTGTAGTTGACGCCGAAGCGGAGCGTGGGAATGGGATCCTCCTCGGGTTCGGGCCCGGTCCGACCTCGGTCCGGCTCGTGTTCTGCTCGGGTTCTGCTCTTGTCCTGCGCGAATGTATCAATCACCATAGTCATCGATGGGTAATGATTTGAACCACACACCGCGCGACGGTCGCGCTCTGGTCATCGGCCTCGACGCCGGCGGCACCCGCACCCGTGCGGTCCTCGCCGCCGCCGACGACGGCCATGTGCTGGGCGAGAGCACCGGCGGGCCGGGCAACGCCATGACCGTCCCCGTCCCCCAGCTCACCGACCACCTCACCGAAGCGCTCGCCCGGGTGGTCCCCGAGGAGGCGCGCGCCCGTGTCGTGTCCGTGACCGGCGGTTTCGCGGGCGCCACGGCGGCCTCCGAGGACGACCCCGGCACCGGCAGGGCCCGCACCGCCCTCACCGAGGCCCTGCGCCGCCTGGGCATCCCGGCCGGCCGGGTCGGGGTGTGCAGCGACATCGAGGCCGCCTTCGCCGCCGCCCCGGGCACCCCCTCCGAGGGCCTGGCCCTGGTGGCGGGCACGGGCGCGGTCGCCATGCGCATCACCGGCCGGCACGCCACGACCACCGTGGACGGCGACGGCTGGCTCCTCGGCGACGAGGGCAGCGGCTTCTGGATCGGCCGCAGCGCGGTCCGCGCCGCCCTGCGCATGGCCGACGGCCGCGGCCGTCCGACCGTCCTGGCCGGCTGGGTCGGCCGCACCCTGGGCCTGCCGGTCGACGTCCTCCCCAAGGGTGGAATCCCCTCGTACGACCGTGGCGGCGCCGTCCCGCCGAGCGGTACCGCGCCCCACCCCACCGGCGTCCCCGGCTGGGAACGCGCCCGGCGTGAGGACTTCCGCCGCCATCTGCTGCCCGCCGTCATGGCCGATCCGCCGATCCGGCTGGCCCGCTTCGCCCCGCTGGTCGCCGAGGCGGCCGCCGAGCGGGACGCCGTGGCCGAGACCATCCTGAGCGAGGCGGCGGACCACCTGCTGGCGGCCGTACGGGCGCTGGAACCGCGTCCCGGGGAGCGGATCGTCGCCACGGGCGGGCTCCTCGGTCCCGAGGGGCCGCTGACCGCCCCGCTCGCCGCCCGCCTCCACACGCACGGCCTGAGCCTGGACTGGGTGGCCGACGGCCGCCCCGGCGCGGTCGCCCTCGCCCGGCTGGCGCACCCGTCATGAGCGACGCCGTCTACCGCGACCCCACCGCCCCGACCGAGGCCCGCGTCCGCGACCTCCTCGCCCGGATGACCCTGCGGGAGAAGGTCGGCCAGCTCAACCAGCGGATGTACGGCTGGGACGCCTACCGCCGCACCCCCGACGGCGGCTTCGAGCTCACCGAGGCCCTCCACGCCGAGACCGACCGTTTCGAGGGCCTGGGCGCCCTCTACGGCCTGCAGCGCGCCGACGCGTGGTCCGGCGTGGACCACGGGAACGGACCGGGCGCGCAGGACGGTGCCGCCCTCGCCGAACTGGTGCAGCGGCACGTCGTGGGCCGCAGCCGGCTCGGCATCCCGGCGCTGTTCGTGGAGGAGGTCCCGCACGGCCTCATGGCCCTGGACGGCACGGTCCTGCCGGTCAACCTCGCGGTCGGCGCCGGCTGGGACCCCGCACTGTACGAGCGAGCCGCCGCCCACGCCGCCGCCGAGCTGCGGGCCCGGGGCGGCCACGTGGCCCTCGTCTCCGCGCTGGACATCGCGCGCGACCCGCGCTGGGGCCGTACCGAGGAGTGCTTCGGCGAGGACCCGTACCTGGCCGCCCGGCTGACGGAAGCACTGGTCAGGGGAGCGCAGGGCCCGGGTGAGGACTTCGCGCCCGACAAGGCACCCGTCGTCCTCAAGCACTTCGCCGGGCAGGGAGCCACCGTCGGCGGACGCAACTCCGCGGAGTCGGAGCTGGGTTGGCGTGAGCTGCACGAGATCCACCTCCCCGCCGCCCGGGCCGGTGTCCGCGCGGGCGCCGCCGCCGTCATGGCCGCGTACAACGAGGTCGACGGGATGCCCTGCTCCGGCAACCGCGCCCTGCTCACCGGCCTGTTGCGCGAGGAGTGGGGCTTCGACGGACTCGTCATGGCGGACGGCCTCGCCGTCGACCGGCTGGCCCGGATCACCGGTGACAAGACCTCGGCGGGCGCTCTCGCCCTCAACTCCGGTGTCGATCTGAGCCTTTGGGATGAGGGCTTCACCCACCTGGAGGAGGCGGTCGAGCGCGGACTCGTCGAGGAGAGCGTCCTCGACGCCGCCGTCGCCCGGGTGCTGCGCCTCAAGTTCCGGCTGGGGCTGTTCGAGCCGCAGCGCACGACGTGCCCCGCTCCGGCCGGCGGAGCGGAGCTCAGCAAGGACGTCGCCCGGGCCGCCGTCACCCTCCTGCGCAACGACGGGGTGCTCCCCGTCGGCGCGCACGTCTCGCGGATCGCCGTGCTCGGTCCCCAGGCCGCCACCACCGCCCACCAGTCGGGCGACTACACGGCCCCGCAGCGCCCCGGCACCGGCAGCAGCGTCCTGGACGGCCTGCGCAGGCTCGCCCCGCCCGGCCTCGACATCCGCCACGCCGCAGGCTGCTCGCTCACCGGCGACGACCTCTCCGGCATCCCCGAGGCGATCGCCCAGGCCGCCGCGTCCGACCTCGCCGTGCTGGTGCTGGGCGGCAGCAGCGCCCGGACCCCCGAGACCGTGTTCGACGCCAACGGGGCCGCGCTCACGGCGGTCTCCGAGATGACCTGCGGCGAGGGCGTCGACCTCGCCGGGCTCCGGCTGGGCGACGCCCAGTACGCGCTGCTGGACGCCGTGGTGGCGACGGGCACGCCGACCGCGGTCGTGCTGGTCCAGGGGCGCCCGCATCTCGTGCCGGACACCGCGCCCGCCCTGCTCTCGGCCTGGTATCCCGGCCCCTGGGGCGGCGAGGCGATCGCCGAGGTGCTGCTCGGACTCGTGGAACCCGCGGGCCGACTGCCCGTCTCCGTGCCCCGCTCGGCGGCCCAGCTCCCCGTCTACTACAACCACAAGGACACCGAGTACGGCGGATACGCCGACGAGAGCGCCGAGCCGCGGTACTCCTTCGGGCACGGGCTGTCGTACACGAGCTTCGCGTACGGCGAGCCACGCCTCACGGGATCGGCGGTCGAGGTGGATGTCACCAACACCGGTCAGCGGTACGGGCGTTCGGTCGTCCAGGTCTACCTGCGCCGGCTGATCGCCCCCACCTGGCCGCGCACCCTCGAACTGTGCGCGTTCGAGGGTGTCGGCCTGGCGCCGGGCGAGCGCCGTACGGTGACCCTGCCCCTGGAGGGCATCAGCGGCACCGTCGAGATCAGGGTCGCCGCGTCAGCCCGGGAGGCGCTCACCGCGAAGGGTCACAGCTTGACGGCCCCCGACGACACGCCCTTGTAGAACCACCGCTGGGTGATCACGAACAGCACCAGCACCGGGACCACCGAGATCACCGAACCGGCCATGACCATCCGCTGGTCGTAGCCGAACGAGGAGCTCTGGAGGCGGGAGAGTCCCAGTGTGAGCGTCATGTTGCTCTCCGAGCGCAGCACGATCAGCGGCCACAGGAAGTCATCCCAGGCGCTGATGAACGTGTTGATGACGACCACCATGATCGCGCCCCACGCGGACGGCAGATACAGGTACCGGAAGCGCTGCCACTCGTTCGCGCCGTCGAGCATCGCCGAGTCCTCGATCTCGCGCGGGACCGCGAGGAAGGCGCCGCGCATGAGCAGGACGTTGATGGCGCCGACGAAGCCGGGCAGCCACACGCCCGCCAGGCTGTCGACCAGGCCCAGGTCGCGGATGCTGATGAACAGCGACACCATGATCGACTCGAAGGGGAACATCATCGAGGCGACCAGCACCACCCAGACCGCCTTGCGGCCCTTCCAGGCGGGCTTGGAGAGCATGTAGCCGGCCGTCGTGGAGAAGACCAGCTGGCTGGTGACCGACAGGGCGACCACGATCAGGCTGTTCCTGATGTACGACCACACCGGCACCTGGTCGAAGACCGTCCGGTAGGCGCGCAGCGTCGGATGGTGCGGCAGCAGGGTGGCGTCCGCGCCGAAGACGTCCTCGCTCGTGCCCTTCAGGGAGGCGAGGAGCTGCCACAGCAGCGGGCCCACGGTGAGGCCGAGCACCAGCAGGAGGAGCAGATAGCGGACGACCAGCTCGCGGGGGCGGCCGTAGTCCCGCCAACGCGGCATCAGGCGACGGCGCTTGGTCCCGACGGTGGTCCCGACGGTGGTCTCGACGACGCTCGCCGTCATGACTCGTCCTCCTTGGTCAGACGCTGCGCCAGCAGGGTCAGCCCCAGCGTCAGCGCGAACAGGGCCACGCTGACGGCCGAGCCGTATCCCGCGTTGCCGGTGATCGGGTCCAGGCCGACGTCCCGGATGTAGAACGGCAGGGTGCGGTCGGCGCCGCCGGGGCCGCCGGTGGAGCTGCCGAGCATGTAGATCTCGGTGAACACCCTGAGCGAGCCGATGCCGGTGAGGGTGCCGACGAGCATCATGGCCTGCCGGACACCGGGGACCGTGATGTGCCAGAAGCGGCGCACGGCACCGGCGCCGTCCATCTGCGCGGCCTCGTGCAGTTCCCTCGGCACGTTCCCGAGGGCGGCCAGGTAGAAGACCATGTACCAGCCGAGGCCCTTCCACAGGGTCAGGCCCATCGCGGAGAGCAGGATCAGCCAGGAGTCGGAGAGGAAGGGGACGGCCGACTTGATCAGGTGGGCCTTCTCCAGCCAGGTGTTGACCAGCCCGTCGTCGGCGAGCAGCCACTGCCAGCTCAGACCGACGACCACGCTGGAGGCGAGCACCGGTGTGTAGAAGGCGGAGCGGAAGAAGCCGATGCCGGGGAGGTTCTTCTCCACCAGGACGGCCAGCATCAGCGGCAGCAGCACCATCAGCGGTACGACGATCACCGCGTAGAGGATGCTGTTGCGGGTGGCGAGCCAGAAGTCGTCGTCCTGGATCATCCGCGTGTAGTTGTCGAGTCCGACGAACCCCGCGGCGCCGCCCAGCGGCTTGGCGTTGGTGAACGACAGCAGGAGCGTGTTGAGGAACGGGAACACCCCGAAGACCACCGCGCACCCGATCGCCGGGGCGGTCCACAGCCAGGGCAGCCACCAACGGCGGTACATGGCAGCGCCGTTGGCGCCGGGAGCGGGACCCGGCAGCACGGCCCTGGTGAGTCGGCGGAGGCGGGACGGGGCCGGGCCCGGCGCGGGGGTCGGGGACTCCACGCCGGACACCGGATGCGTGATCTGTGCCGTCACCGTCAGCTGCCCTGCTTCAGCAGCTCGTTCGCCTTCTCCTGGGCGTCCTTGACGGCGTCCGCGGGGCTCTTCTTGCCCTGCATGGCCAGCTGCACCTGGGACACGATGGCGTTCTGCACGGCCGGGGAGAGGTTGGTCTGGTTGGTGGAGGCCGTCTTGAGCTGGTCGGCGACGAGCTTGCGGGCCTGCGAGAACGGGTCGCTGCCGGTGACGTTCTGGAAGAACGGGTCGTCGAGCGACTGGGTGGTGGTCGGGAAGATCACCACGTCGGGGTCCTTGCACCAGGCCGTCTGGTTCTCGGCGTTGGTGAGGAACTCCGCGAACGACAGCGCCACCGGTGCGTGCTTGCTGGTCGCGGCGACCGAGATGTACTGCGGGGCGCCGGCGGAGGCGACGCCGAGCGCGTCGTAGGGCTGCTGGCCGACGGCCGTCTTGTCGTAGACCGACGGGCTGTTCTGCTTCACGAACCGCACGAAGCTCGGGTTGGTCGAGCCGTAGGCGACCTTGCCCTGGCTGTAGAGCGTGGACGGGTCGTTGCTGGAGGACAGCGAGTCCTTCGGCATCGCGCCCTCCTTGTACAGCTTCGCCATCCAGGCGACCCACTGGGTGGTGCGCGGGTCGTCGCCGAAGACGGCGGACTTGCCGTCGGCGGAGAGCACCTTGATGCCCATCTGGTCGAAGTCGGCGGGGATGCGCCAGATCGGGTTGGCCATCGTCGCGAAGTACTTGCCGTCGGCGGCCTTGGCGACCTTCTCGTAGTCGGCGAAGAGCCCGAAGATGCTCGTCGGCGGCTTCGCCGCGTCGACGCCGGACCTGGCCAGCAGGTCCTTGTTGTACGTCAGCAGGACACCGCCGGTGTACCAGGGCAGCGTGGTGTGGATCGCCTTGCCCGAGGCGTTCGCGAAGGTGGCGGTCTTCCAGAACGACGGGACGAAGGGCTTGGCGGCGTCCGGGTCCTTGGTGCCGATGTCGAGCAGGTAGCCGGCCTTGGTGAGGGCGGTCGCCGTCGGCGCGTTGACGTTGATGACGTCGGCCATCGTGCAGGCCTGGGCGTCGGCGACGGTCCGGCTCGTGAAGGTGTTGTCGCCCGGGTCGTCGATCCACTTGACCTTGGTGCCGGGGTGGGCCTTCTGGAAGTCCGCGATCACACCGTTGAAGAAGTCCCCGAAGTCTTTCTTCAGGTTCGTCGTCTGGAAGGTGATCGTGCCCTTGACGTCTCCGGTCAGCTTCCCCGACCCGACGTTGCCCTTGTCGACCTTGCAGCCGCCGGCGGTGGCGTCACCGCTGTCGGAGCCGCCACTGAGACCGCAGCCGGTGGCAGCGAGTGACAGAACGGCGATACAGGTCAGGGTGCGGGTCAGTCTCTTTGCTCGCATGTGATGCCCTCCACGGCTGGTTCAATGAACCAACTCCGACTCCGATTGATGAAAAGGTGGACCAGAATTCATCGGAGGTCAATGGTTTGCTGTGTTGCGTTTAGGTTCCGTACGAGATCAGTGACGGTGTTCATGGTCCGGGTGCGAGGGGTCGCCGGGGTGTTCGTGCCCGTGGGAGTAGGTCACTCCGCCGCGCGCCTGGTCCAGCCAACCGAAGAACGCCTGGCGGCCGGCTGCCCTGCGGAGCTCGCGCGCGATGCCCTCGCGGACCTCGTCGTACGGCAGCAGATCTTCCGGGGCCGCCCCGTCGAAGGGCGTGACGCCCCGCCTCAGCGCCGCCGGGGTGAGGAAGCGGTCCTGGTTGCGGTCGTAGTAGTCCCGTACGGCCGTCTCGGGGACCGTCTGCTCGGCTTCCAGCGCGGTGAGGAGGGCACGGGCGGCCGGGGAGTGGGCGAGGGCCGCGGCGACGATGCTGCCGAGGTCCGCCACGTCTGTCTCGGCGACGGCCAGGACGGAGGCGGGGGACACCTCTTCCGGGACCTTCAGGCCGCGGTCCGTGCAGGCTCTTCGGGCCAGTTCGTCGGTGACCACGACTTGGGTGGCCCAGCGGCGTCTTTGTCTCGCGACGGAGGGTGCCTCCGGCTGTCGTCCGGCGGGTGCGGGTGCGTCGTGGCTGATCGCGCCGTTCCCCGCGCCCCTGAAGGGGCGCCTTTCCAGGAACGAGTCCACCCGGTCCCTCGGTAGCGGTTCGCCGTCTATCAGTGCCGCGTGTTCCGGGGTCACGGGGTCACCTCCAGGGGGATCGCCCTCGTGTAGGCCACGTGACCGTTCCACGCCGCCTTCGCCATCAGCCAGTACGCACCCGGGGGGATCAGTGAGCCGTCCACCTCGATGACGGCGTCCAGCCGCTCCCCTCCCGGCACCTTGAAGCCCTGGAGGCCCGGCGTGACGCCCTGCCAGGTGCCCCAGGACGACACCGCCCACAGCTGACCGCCGACCGGGCCCCGGGTGGAGTTGCGCAGGCTCACCGGAACCTGAGCCCGCTCACCCCTGCGCACGGTGACCCGGTCGGCGGCCAGGTCGCACACCAGGCCCTGCCCCGGGGGCGGTCCGCCTGGTACGTCGAGGCCCACGACGTCCTCGTAGATCTGGCCGCCGTACGACAGCCGGGCCGTGAGCCAGTGCCGGCCGGGCGCGGCGTCCGGTGGCGGGGTCACCGTCACCTCGGCCAGCGAGAAGCCGCCGGGCCCGAGCGCGTACGGCAGCTCGGGAGGCTCGGCGGTCCAGCCGGGCGGCACGTCGAGGACCACGGTGCCCTTCGCCGAGGTGTCCGTGAGCTCGGAGCCGATCCGCACGGTCGCGGTGACGGGGCCGGTCGCGGTGAGCGCGGTCGGGGAGAGATAGACGGACACCGGCATGTTGCCGCGCGGGGCGGGCCCGGAGTTGTGCAGCCAGTAGCGCGTGTGGACGGGCTGGGCGGGCTCGTGGGCGGCGACCCCGGGGTCGGTCCGGGGCTCCGGCGCCTGCGGGGGCGTGGCGAGGAAGGTGGCCACCTCGAAGCCGGTGAGCCCGGCCTCCAGGGCCCCCTCGCCGTCCGGGAGCAGCGACTCACCGGGCCTTTCCAGTACGTCCGCCAGGGCGCCCTCGGTCCAGGCGACCGGCCCGCGCACCCGGGCCCGCACCGGCCGTCCGTTGACCTCGTGCACGCGCACGACGACCCCGCGCCCCGGATCCGCGGGCGCCGCGCTGCCCCGGGCCAGCGGGGAGCCCAGCGGCTTGAGGGCGTCGAGGAGTACCTCGCGGGCCGGCTCCACCTCCAGCAGGGAGGTCTCGCGGGGCAGCAGCGCGGACCCGCCCTCGCCGCGCACGCGGGCGGTGAGGGGATGGTTGAACTCGTGTCCCCGCGCGGGCAGTCGGAGGTCCCGCCAGTCGCCGTCGCCCGCGACGACCGCGTACTGGAAGGTGTGCGACCAGCGCTGGAGCTGGAAGCCCGAGCCGTCGGGAGTCGTGCGGCGGGGTGGGTCGACCCAGATGCCGGAGGGCCAGCCCGTGCAGGAGCGCATCAGGGACATGTAGAGGTCGCCGGAGGTGGTGACGACACAACCGGGCGTGCCCCGGTTCAGGACGGCGAAGCCGCGCCCGTCCCAGGCGTCACCGGGCGGGAGGGCCTCGCCGCCGCCCGCCGCGGTGGCGGTGACGGTGAAGTCCTCCAGGTCCGTGATCAGCGCGTCGACGGCCTTCGCGTCCCCCGAGGGGTCGGCGCCGGCGATCACCAGCAGCGGCAGCCGTTCCAGGTCGCGCAGGTCGGCGCCGGGCACCCACTCCTCGCGCAGGGAGGCACGCGGCGCGACCCAGACGGCCGCCACGCCCTGTGCGGCGACCTGGCGGCGCAGCTCGCGGTCGGCCGCCGGGTCCATGGCGAGGGCCTCGGCGACCAGACAGTTGCGCTCGGGGCCGCCCACCGCGATCCGGATGTCGGGAAGGTTGGAGTCGACTTCGAGGTCGCCGTAGCGGGGACCGCAGGCGATGGTCGAGGTCGCCGTGACACCCGCGCGGACCAGGGCCGCCGCGAGCGGGGCGCCCAGCTCGCCCGCCTCGTCCCAGTCGGCGTACACCAACTCGGCGACTCCGAAGGCCCGTTGCCCCAGCAGTGCGCCGGAGTCGTCGCGCAGCGCCACCCGTGCCGTGGACGCCAGCCCGAACCAGGTGTGGGCCGGGTTGTCCAAAGTCCACGGGAACTGCTCGCTGTTCACCTCCACGAACCCGAACCCCCGCCCGATCACCGCGTCGGCGACCTCGTGCACGGGCAGTCCGCCGCGCACGTCGGAGGGCCAGCGGACCCGGATGAGGCGGTCCTCGCCGTCGTAGCCGTCGATCGTCGTGGAGACGTCGAGCCGGTCGACGCCGGTCCAGAGGGTCAGCGTCTGGGTGTACGTGAACAGTCCGAGGTCGGCGCGGACGGTGAGGCGGGACCCGGCGGGGGAGTGCTCGACGGCGACGTCCGCCGTGACGTCCCGGCTGCGGGCGGCGGTCGTACCGGTCGGGGTGAGGTGCCAGGGGCCCTCGCCGAAGCGCGGGTGCCTCGAATACTCCTCCTGGACGACCAGTTCGTTGCCGATGTCGCCGGCGGGCAGCAGTTCGCGGCCGTCCCCGGCGAGGGCCCGCAGGCTGCTCACGGCGCCGCCGCGCGCCGGGTCGACCGTCACCTCGTAGAACTCGTTACGGATGGTCGTGCCCGCGCCGGAGGCCCACCCGGGAAGCGAACCGGCCGCCAGGGGCAGCGCCTTGAGACCCATGCCGGGCACCCGCGGGACGACGACCCGCAGGGTGCCGTCCTGCTCGCGTACGGCGGGCAGCGGCTGGAAGTCGTCGCCGACCGGCACCAGGCCGGGGTCGTCGAGGCTCAGCACGTCCCGCCGTTCCCAGGTGACCGGGTTGAAGACCACCAGGTCGGGTCCGGTGCCCGGCTCGACCCGGTCGGCCAGCGCCTTCGTCGCGTCGGCGTGCACGGTCTCGGCGAGGTCGGCCAGCTCCCGCCAGCCGGTGAGGAGATCGATGTACACCTGGTCCGACTCCGAGCCGGTGATGGCGTCGTGGTGGGCGCCGTAGACCAGTTGCCGCCACGCCTTGTCGAGGGCCGCGTCCGGATAGGGGTGGCCGGTGACCAAGGAGGCGAGGGTCGCCCAGGCCTCCGCGTCGGCGAGCAGCGTCTCGCCGTACCGCTGGGCCTGCTTGGTGTCGATGTAGGAGACGTCCTTGCCGGTGTAGACCGGGTTCATGTCCCGCGTCTGCGGTGAGGCCTTACGGCCCTCGGCGTCCAGCTCCGCGCGCACGGCGGCGAAGAAGTCCCGGGGGACCCCGGAGACGAACCGGGGCCAGACGTACCGGGCGTTCCAGTCCCGGTGGATGTCCATCACCCAGCGGCACGGCGGCGCGTAGTCCCCGCCGACCGGGAGCAGCACGTTGCGCGTGAGGGCGACCTTCTTCAGCCCCTGGAACAGCTTGAACGCCTCGGCCTCGGCCTCGGGCAGCGTCGGCGCGTTGTCGATCCGCCAGCCGGCGCCGTAGTGGTTGACCATGTACGCGGTGAGGATCCCGCGCCCCGAGGGGGCGATCCAGTCGAACTCGGCCGGGAACTGCATCCGGTTCGGGTCCCGCGGCTCCTCGCCGAACACGGAGAGGGTCGGCCCCCACTGGTGGAAGGGCCCGCGCGCCCAGGAGCTGGAGGAGACCCCCGCGTCGGCCATGATCCCCGGGAACTGCGGGTCGTGCCCGAACGCGTCCAGCTGCCAGGCGGTCTCCGGGGACGCCCCGAGGATCGCCCGCTGGTATCCGTCGCCGTACAGCGCGTTGCGTACGGTCGCCTCGGCGCCGGTGAGGTTGGTGTTCGGCTCGTTGTACGTGCCGCCCATGATCTCGACGCGGCCGGTGCGGATCAGCTCGCGCAGGAAGCCGCGCTCCTCCGGGAAGGCGTTCCAGTACGGCTTGAGGTAGTCGACCTCGGCCAGCACGAAGGTGTACGCCGGATCGCGCCGGGCCAGATCGGAGTGGGCCCGGACCAGGCTCATCCCGGACTGGCCGCGCGAGTCGAAGGTGCGGGCGGGCAGGCCGGTGGTGGCGGGGGCGTCGGCGACGTCCCAGGTCTCGGTGTAGGCGCCCTGGGTGTTCCACCAGACGGGGTCGTAGTGGAAGTGGCTGACCATGAACATGGTCCAGCCGGGCTCGGCGACCGTGAACTCGCCGGTGCCGCTCGCGCTCTCGTCCCCGTCGGTCGCGGTGACGGTGATCGGTCCGCCGGCGCCGGTCACGGGTATCTCGGCGCGTACGGTGCCGTCCTCGCCGACGGTGACGACGCTCTCGCCGGTGCCGCGCCCCTCGACCCGCACGTGGACCGTGCGGCCCGGGAGGTGCTCGATCCCGGCCGACACCACCTGGAGCGGTTGCTCGGGGGTACCGACGAACAACTCGGTCGACTCAACAGAGGTGACGCGCATGGGGCTCCTACGAGATGACTCGGGGGAGCCCCATCCTGGCATCGAGAGGATGATTCAAACAACCATCTTCGTGTTATCTCGGTGGTTCATCCATGCAAGATCAGTCACGTCACCGCGCACGGCGGGCCTTCACCGCGTGCTGCGGGGTGATGTGGTCGGTGAGCGCGAGGGAGGCGCTGGCCCGCTGGTAGGCGACCTGGCCGACCCGGACGTAGAGGCAGTCGACGATCATCAGGACGGAGTGCCGGCCGCCGATGCTGCCGGTGCGGAAGCTGGTCTCGGAGGTCGCGGAGACGAGCCGGATGTCGGCGGCCTTGGCCAGCGGGGAACGCGGGTCGGTGGTGATGGCGATCGTGGTCGCGCCCCGCTCCTTGGCCATCTCGAAGGGTTCGAGGGTCTCGCGGGTGGCGCCCGAGTGGGAGATCCCTATGGCCACGTCGGCCGGCGTGAGCAGGGCCGCGGAGGTGGCGGCGCCGTGCACCTCGGTCCAGCCGCGGACCTGGCAGCCGATGCGGAACAGCCGCGTCTCGGTCTCCTGGGCGACCGCGCCGCTGCCCCCGACGCCGTACACGTCGATGCGGCGGGCCTTGGCCAGCGCCTGGGCCGCGCGCTCCAGGGCGTCGAGGTCGATGCGCTCGATGGTCTGCTGGATCGCGCGCAGATCCGCGCTGCCGACCACCTGGACGACCCGCTCCAGGCTGTCGTCCGGGGAGATGTCCGGACCGATCTCGGCCGAGCCCCAGTCGGAGACCTCGCCGCGGCCGCGCTCCTGGGCCAGCTCGATCAGCAGATGCTGGTAGGACTCCAGCCCGATGGCGCGGCAGAACCGGGTCACCGTGGCCTGCGAGGTTCCGGTGCGGCGGCCCAGTTCGGCGGCCGAGCAGTGGGTGACGGCGGCCGGATCCTCCAGGATCAGCTCGCCGACCTTCCGCAGTGAACCGGCCAGCCGGGGCAGTTCGGTGCGGATCAGTGTGGTGACGTCGGTCGGAGGCATGGAAAGAAGGTATCAGCCACCCTTAGGGCCACTGATTGAATACCAGGACCGCAGTATGGTTTATTGATTCACCGATGGCTGATTGTATGGTGGTTCAATCCATCAGTGGGGAGTGTCGCGTGTCCGTCGATTCAGTCAGCGCCCAGGGCTTCGCCGAACAGAGCCTGGACGTCCTCCATCACGTCGTCGAGTCCGCCCGCGAGGACGTGCGCCGAGCCGCCGAACTGATCGCCGACTGCATCCGCGCCGACGGTGTGATCCACGCCTTCGGCACCGGCCACTCCCAGGCGATGGTCCTGGAGGTCGCGGGCCGCGCGGGCGGTCTGGTGCCCACGAACCGGCTCCAGATGTCCGACCTGGTCCTCTACGGCGGCGACGCGCCGAGCGTGCTCGACGACCCGCTTCTGGAGCGCGAGCCCGGAGTGGCGGTGCGCCTCTACGACCTGGCCGCTCCCCGGGCCCAGGACCTGTTCGTGATCATCTCCAACTCCGGGGTCAACAACGTCATCGTGGAGATGGCGCTGCATGCCAAGGAGCAGGGGCACAGGATCCTCGCGATCACCTCCCGCACGCACACGGCGGCGGTGCCCGCGGGGCACGAGAGCGGGAAGAAGCTCGTGGACCTGGCGGACGTGGTGCTGGACAACGCGGCTCCCGTCGGCGACGCCCTGCTGGCGTTGCCCGGGGGCGGGGCGGTGGGGGCACTGTCCACGCTGACCGGGGTGATGCTGGTGCAGATGGCGGTGGCCGAGGCGTGCGCCGCGCTGCTCGCCGCGGGGGAGCGTCCGCCGGTGTACGTGTCGGCCAACGTGCCGGGTGGGTTCGAGGGGAACCTGGAGTTGGAGAAACGGTACGCGGGGCGGGTCCGGCGTACGGCCACGTAGGTTTTTTCGGGGGGTATCGCGGGGAACCTGCGGCCGGCGGGGGCCGGTCGCGCAGTTCCCCGCGCCCCTGGGTGGGTTGCCCGACCCTCAGTTCACAGGCAGTGGAGTCAGGGCAACGGCCAATGGGTACGCACCGGTTGCCAGTGGTGACTTGACGGTGCCGGTCGCCGTGTCCACCGGTACCAGGGTGTTGCCGTCGGCCGTCGTGACGTAGGCCGTGGCGCCGTTCCAGTCGAGGGATACGTCGAAGGCCGACCTGCCGACCTCGACCGTGGTGCCGAGGGCGCCGGTCACCGTGTTCACCGGGGTGATCGTGTCGCCGTTGCTCGGGCTGACCCACAGGGTGCGGCCGTCCGGGGACAGACCGAGACCGTAGGCCTGGCCGGTGACCAGGAAGGTCGGCTCGGTGTCGTTCGTCGCCGTGTCGATCGGGGTCACCGTGGAGCCGCCGGAGTCGGAGACGTAGACGGTCTTCGAGTCGGGGGCGGCCACGACGTCGAAGGGGCTGGGGCCGACCGGGATCGCCGTACCCGCCTTGTCGGTGGCGAGGTCGACCGGGGTGACCGTGTCGTCGTGGATGTTCGCCACGTAGAGGGTCCTGCCGTCGGGGGTGACCGCCATGTTCTCGGGGCCGTCGCCGACCGTGACCGGTGTCCCGGTGCTCAGGGTGGCCGTGTCGATCGACTGCACGGTGCCGTCCGTGTAGTTGGCGACCCAGAGAGTGTCACCGTCCGGGGTGAGTGCCAGGCCCGCGGGGACCTTGCCCACGGCGACCGTGGCGGTGACCTTGCCGCTCGCCACGTCGATCACGCTGACCGTGTTGCTGCCCTGGTTCGCCGCGTACGCGGTACGGCCGTCCGCGCTCACCACGACCTCGCCGGGGTTGGCGCCGACGGCGATGTCCGTCATGGTTCCGGAGGCCAGGTCGATCGAACTCACCGACGCGCCACTGAAGTTCGCCGTCAGGGCTCGGGGTGTCCCGGTGCCGTCCGTGACCCGGACCGGCAGGGCCCGGTCGAGGATGCCGGTGCCTTCGACGACGACCGAGTGCACGCCCTCCGTCCTGCCCGTGAGGGTGATGGTGGCCTTGGTGTCGGTGCCTTCCGAGGGCGTGGCGGTGACGCCGTCCGGCACGTCGAGCTTCCACCTGACCGTCTTTCCCCGGGTGTCCGAGAGGTCGAGGGTGACCGTGGCGGAGGCTCCGGGCTTCAGGGAGAGGGATGCGGGGGAGAAGGAGGCGTCCACTCCGGGGTCGGGGGCGTTCTCCAGCATCGTCGTGTACAGGAACTGGTCCATCACGCCGGGCGAGACCTGCTGCGGTATGGCGTCCAACTCCTTGCGTTCCCGCTGGAGTTGCGTCCAGTACGTCGAGACCGCGTCCGTGTCACCGGCCTTGTGGGCCAGCAGCAGCCGCACGGCCGTTTCGCCCGCGCCGCCGTAGCGGCCGAGCTTGTCGAGCCAGGCGGAGGTCTCGTCCAGGAAGCCCGGGTTGCCGAGGTGCGCGCGCAGCTCGGCGGGGGTGGCCGCCATGTCGGCGAAGTAGCTCGTGAGGGCCGTCGCGGCCCGGTCGAGCCCGCTGCCTTGTTCGTAGGCCTTGCGGAAGGCGGCGATCAGCCGGGTGAGAGTGGGGGACTCGGTCGCGTCCAGCTGGGAGGAGTAGTTGTTCTCGGCGAAGATCCGCAGCCACTTGGCGGCCTTGGGGCCCGCCAGGTCCTCGACCGAGGCGAGGAACGCCTTGCGCGGGTCGTAGGCGTGCGGGTTCCAGAGGTAGGCGGCCGAGGTGAAGAGGGCCAGTCGGCTCGCCTCGCCCTGGACCATCGGGTTGGCGGTCACTCCGGTCGCCGCCGCGGCCACGCCCGGCTCGCGGCCCGTGTAGGGGCCGAGGAGGAGGCGGCTGGTGACGTAGTCGTTGACCGGGTAGTTGTCCCAGACCAGGATCGGGTGGCCGTAGACCTCGCGGGCCTGCTGCAGTTGCTCGGTGGTGAGGGTGGGCGCGATGACACCCACTCCGGTCCACTCCACGACCACGGACGGGTCCAGCTTCTCCCTGAGGGCCTTCTTGTACGGGGAGTCGGCGAGGTCGGAGTACTCGGTGGGGACCGTCTCCAGCGGCTGGAGGTCCGGGTGCGTGGCGGAGAAGTCCTTCCAGACGGTGTTGAGCAGACGGGCCTGCGCGGTCCCGGCCGCACCGCCGCCCGTGCCGAACTCCCGCTCGTCCTCGGGGCAGTTCCACTTCGTGTAACTGATGTCGTCCAGCGGGATCGCGAACGAGCGGACACCGATCGCGTACAGCGAGTCGAACTTGGCGGTGAGCGCCCTGACGTCGGCGGCGGAGGAGTAGCACACCGACAGGCCGGGGGAGAGGGCGTAGGTGAAGCGGACGTGGTCGGCGTCGGCCCGGTCGACCAGTTCCTTCAGCTGCGCCAGCGCCGCTGCCGGGTACTCGTCCCGCCAGCGGGCGCGCAGGTAGTCGTCGTCCTTGGGGGAGTAGACGTAGACGTTCTGCTTCGTACGGCCGTAGAAGTCGAGCTGGGCGAGCCGCTCGGCGTGCGTCCAGGGGGTGCCGTAGAACCCCTCGATGACTCCCCGGAGGGCGGCGGTGGGCCAGTCGCGGACCGTAACCACGGGCAACCCGCGTCGGCCGTCGAGGAGTTGGCGCAGGGTCTGGGCGGCGTAGAAGGTGCCGGTGGGGTCGACACCGGAGAGGGCGAGGAGGGCCTGGCCGTGGCTGCGGCCGGAGGCCAGGACATAGCCGCCGGAGGCGAGGCCGGACGGGGAGGCGGCGCCCAGGCGGGTCAGGGCCCGGGCGGTGGCGGGGTTCTCGCCGGGGCCGCCGAGGTAGACGGTCAGGCCCGACGGGGGCGGCCGGTCACCGGCGTCGACCTTCGTGATGTGCTCCGCCCCGGCCGCTTCGAGAGCCGCCTCGACGACCCTTCGGGCGGAGGGATCGGTGCCGGGGCCGACGACCTCGACCACCCGGTCGGGGACGGGGAGCCGGCCGGGGCCGACGGTCGTCCGCTGGGGCGTCGGCCAGATCTCCGGCACGGGCTGCCGGGGCTCGGCCGAGGCGGGGGCCGCGGGGGCCGCGAGACCGAACGCCAGCAGCAGGGCGGCGGCCATACATCTGAGATTGATGAATGAATCCACCTGAGAATGCTAAGAGTGTTGAATGTATCATTCAATGGGGCGGGTGTCGCCCGGTGTTCACAGGACCTTCCGGTGCACGAGCGCCGACATGCAGAGCACCCCGGGCAGCAGGGGCAGCCACACCGTCAGGACGCGGTAGCCGATGAGGGTCGCCGTGCCGACGCTGACCGGGACGCCGTAGACGGCGAGGGTGAAGACCATGGCGGCGTCCACCGGGCCGATGCCGCCGGGCGCGGGCACGGACCCGACCGCACTGCTCGCGGCGAGATACGCGAACGCGACCTGCGCCCAGGACAACGTCACCCCGAGCGAGGCGCCGACCGCGTGGATCACGCTCGCCTGGAGCAGGGGCGCCGCGGCCGCGCCGCCCCACAGGGCGAGGACCCGGCTGGGCATGGTGTGCAGCCGGCGGGCGTCGGTCAGGGCGGTGCGCACGAACGTGACCGCGGGACGGCGAAGCGGGCGGACGAGGGTCAACAGCAGGAGCGTGGCGCCGAGTCCGAGCCCCGCGGCCACCAGCGGCAGGAACAGCATGCGCCGGTCCGGGACGAGATCACCGAGCCGCAGCAGACCGGGCAGGGCGACCAGGAAACCGATCAGGACCAGGGTCTTGGCGATCGGTCTGACCAGCGCGTACAGGGCGAGCGAGGCGGTGGCGCGGGCCAGCGGAATGCCCTGCCCCTGGAGGAAGCGCAGGGTGACCGCGTGGGCGCCGAGGCTCGCCGGCAGCACGTGGTTGGCGGCGCCGGCGGCGAACTGCGAGGAGACCAGGAGGCCCGGCGGCAGCCGCTCGGGCAGCGCGCCCTGGCGGACGACGGAGGCGGAGATCCAGCCCAGGCCGGTGTAGAAGAGCCCGACGAGCAGCCAGCCGGGATCGGCCGAGGCCAGCCGCGCGGTGCCGTCGTACAGGGCACGCCAGTCCAGCGCGGCCCATATGCCGATGAGCAGCAGGGGGAGCACGGTGACCAGGCGGCGGGTGAGCCGGGTCAGGGGGCGGCGGGAACCGGCGGGAGCGGGGGCCGGGGGGCTGATCGGGAGCGGGGCCGGGGCGGCGGCGGGGAGCGGACCCGGGGGACCTTCGAGCGGAAGCAGGGACACGGCGCACGTCGTCCTTTCGCGTCATGCCCCGTGCGGGACAGGGGGCATGACGGAGGCAAGGCGATGCAGAGGGGACGAGGGAAACGTTCCCTCTCGGTGTGACGTTCAAATGTCCGGCAGCCGAAGGAGTGCGGGCGGGTGGGCGACACGGGGTGGGGCGGCCTCCCGGGCGAGGGACCGACGCGGGCGGGCGCGCCGCCGGTGCGGGTGCACAGGTCCGCCGGCGCGGGAAATGTCGGAGAGCCCTCATACGAGCGCCTCCGGTCAGCCGTCCCTCAGGTGAGGGGCGGCTGTGGGCACCGTCGAAATCCAGTCAACCGCCGTCCGGAGAGGGAGTCGCGGAATCAGCCCCCTCGCACCGGAGTCAGGCCCCGCCGCCAGGGCCTTTCGTTTGGATCAGGCCGGCCGTGAGGTGCGGTGCTTTTCTGCCGACGCGAGCGGGGTCTGGTGCGTGCAGCCGCAAGGCGGAGGAGGGAGTCGACGCGGAGCGTCGGCGACCGACGACAACGCCGCAGATGGGCGTGCCCAACCCCGCGACGCCGGGCTGATCCAAACGACAGGCCCTAGGCCTGAGCACGGCGACCGACTGGCCGGATCCGGCCAGGAAAGCGCCGACTGCTTCGTCCGTGGACACCGCCCGTCGATATCGTCGAACACGCATCCGTGGGGCGGACGGTACGGCGATCGGGGAACGATGCTCCAGGTACGTCTTCTCGGTCCGGTGGAGGTCTGGGAAGGGAACCGACGGGCCCCGCTGGGCGGGGTCAGACCCCTGGCGGTGCTGTCCGCACTCGTCGTCCACCTCGGCGAGGTGCTCTCCACCGAACGGCTCGTGGACTGTGTCTGGGACGAGCAGGCGCCCGCCACCGCCAGCGCCCTCGTCGCCACCCATGTCTCCGCGGTGCGCCGCGCCCTGGCCGGTGTCGGCGAGGCGGAGGTGATCCGCACCCGGCCCCCCGGATACGTCGCCGATCTCGACGCCTCCCAGGTCGACGCCCGCCGCTTCGAGGACCTGCTCACCTCCGCCCGGACCCGGGCCGCCGAGGCCCGCGCGGACGAGGCCGCCGAGCTGCTGTCCGAGGCGCTGGGGCTGTGGCGGGGGCAGGAGGCCCTCGAAGGGCTGGGTCAGTCGTTCGCCCGGATCGAGGCGGCCCGGCTGGCCGAACTGCGGCTGGTCGCCCAGGAGGAGTCCTTCGGGCTCCAGCTGGAGCTCGGCCGCGCGGACCGCACCATCGCGCCCCTGCTCGCGCACGTCGCCGCCCACCCCCTCCGGGAACGGCCGCGCGGCCAGCTGATGACCGCCCTGTTCCGCACCGGACGGGTCTCCGACGCCCTGCGCGCCTACCAGGAGGGCCGCGAGGTCCTGCGCGAGGAGCTGGGCATCGACGCCGGGCCGCAACTGCGGGCGCTGCACAAGGCCGTCCTCACCAACGACCCCGCCCTGCTGGGCCCCGGCTCCCCGCCGCACGGCTCGGCACGGCTCGGCACGGACGCGCGCTCCCACGATCCGTCCGGCTCCGGCGCACGCTCCCACGACCCCTCGCTGCCCGGCCCCGGCTCCGGCCCGTCCTCCCGGGAGACCGCCGCCGCATCGAAGGCCCGGCCGCGGACCCCGGACCGTACGGCCTCGACCGGCGGTGCACCCGCCGCGCCGGCTCCGAGACCCGCCCCCTCCCATCTCCCCCCGGACATAGCCGACTTCGTCGGCCGGTCGGACCAGATCGACTGGGCCGTCACCCTGCTGGGCCGCGTCGACGAGCCCGGCCGCACCGCCCCGCCGATCGGGGTCATCTCCGGGCGCTCCGGCACGGGCAAGACCGCGCTCGCCGTGCACGTCGGCCATCGCACCGCGGAACGCTTCCCGGACGGCCGCCTGTTCGTGGACCTGCGGGCCGCCGACACCGCCCCCCTGCAGCCGGCCGACGCCCTCGCCCGGCTGCTGCGCGCCATGGGCGCGGAACCGGAGACGCTGCCCAGCTCCGTCGAGGAACTGACGGGGCTGTACCGCACGTACACCGGGCACCGCCGCATTCTGCTGATCCTCGACAACGCCGCCGGTGAGGCCCACGTGCGGCCGCTGCTGCCGCCGGGTCCCGGCTCCGCCGTGCTCGTCACGAGCAGGCGACGGCTGGTGGCGCTGGAGGGCGCGGCGCACCTGGATCTGACCGTTCCGGACGAGGAGGAGGCGCTGGAACTCCTGCGCCGGGTCGCCGGCCCGGACCGGGTCCGCGCGGAGCCGGAACAGACCGCCGAGATCGTCGCCCTGTGCGGACGGTTGCCGCTCGCCGTGCGCATCGCCGGGGCACGGCTCGCCGCCCGGCCGCACTGGGTGCCCGGCCGGCTCGCCGCCCGGCTGCGGGACGAGCGGCTGCGGCTCAACGAACTGCGCGCCGGGGACCTGGAGTTGCGCACCAGCCTCGAACTGGGCTACGCCGACCTCGACCCGCAGGAACAGCGCGCCCTGCGCCGGCTGGCTCTGCTCGACCTGCCCGACTTCGCGGCCTGGATCGCCGCACCCCTGCTGGACATCGGCACGGAGGAGGCCGAGGAGGCCGTCGAGCGGCTCGTGGACTGCCACTTCATCGATGTGATCGGCGTGGACGGCACGGGCCGCGGCCGCTACCGCATCCACGACCTGGCCCGTGAACACGCCCGCGAGCGCTGTCTGTCGGAGGAGAGCGCCGAGGAGCGGGCGGCGGCCGTGCGGCGCCTCGTGGAGTGCTGGCTGGGGCTGGCCGAGAAGGCCGCCGCGCGGGGCCCCGGCGGCGCGGCGCGGTACTTCCCCGAACCGGCCGCCGTACGGCCCCTGGACCCGGCCGATCCGCGGGCCGAGGAGGAGCTGCTCACCCGGCCCACGGCCTGGTTCGCCGCCGAACAGGCCGGTCTGCTGGCGGCGGTGGAGTACTGCGCCGACCACGGGATGGACCGCGCGGCCCGGGACCTCGCCGGCGCGCTGATCGCGAGCTCGGTCGCGCTGTACAACCAGTTCGACGCCTGGTCCCGCTCGCACACCGCGGCCATGGCGGCGGTGCGGCGCAGCGGAGACGGCGAGGGCGAGGCGTGGCTCCTCACCGGCCTCGGTCAACTGCGCTACGAACAGGACGAGTTCGAGGAGTCGTACGCCTACTTCCGGGACGCGCTACGGCTGTTCGAGGGCCATGACGACGTCCAGGGCGCGGCCCAGGCCCTGCTCGGCATGGCCACGGCCCGGCGTGAACAGGCCTGCTATCCGGAGGCGTTGGAGCTGCTCGGCCGGGCCCTGGAGGGGTACGGGCGGCTCGACGACCGCGGTGCCCGGGCCCGGGTGCTCTACGGCCTCGGCTACGTCTACCGGGAACTGGGCGAGGACCCCGCCGCCCGCGAGGCCTTCGCGCAGGCCCTGGAGCTGTACCGCGCGGAGGACGACAGGCACGGCGAGGCGCTGGTGCTGCGCGCGGTGGCCCTGTGCCACCGTGCGGAAGGGGAGTACGCGGACGCCGAGCGGCTGCTGCGGGGCGTGCTGCGGGCCTTCACCGACCTCCACGACTCGTTCGGCGTGATGTACACGGAGCAGTCGCTGGCGAAGGTGGAGCTGCGGCTCGGGCGCCTGGACGTGTCGCGCGAACGCCTCGGACGGTGCCTGGAGCTGGCCCGGGAGCGGCAGGACCGGTTCGGCGAGGCGCTGGTGCTGCGGACGCTGGGCGAGTGGCAGCTGGCCGCCGGTGACGCCGCGAGCGCCCGGGACCCGTTGGAGCGGGCGCTGTCGCTCTGGGAGGCGCTGCGGCTGCCGCTGTGGCGGGCGCGGACGCTGTGGAACCTGGCGGAGGTGTGGGAGGCCACCGGGGAGAGGGACGCGGCCTCCGGAGCCCGGGCCGAGGCGACGCGCTTCTTCCGGGAGTCGGGGGCGCGGGAGGCGAGAGAGGCGGGAGAGACAGGGGAGGCACGGGAGCGGCCCTAGACGGGACGGAGGGCGCCACGAGGACGCCGCGGAACCCCTGGTCCGGCGCTTGCAGGCGATCTGCAGAGCAATTGCAGAGCCCCCCGGGAAGCTCTTCCCGTGACCGACATCATCACGCTCGCGGACCCCAGGGTTGCCGCGGTGACGCACGACGAGTGCGGCGAACCGCTCGTCGACCTGCGGGAGGAGGGGCAGTTGCTCCTCGACACCCGGCAGGCCGACGACGACGGGAGCTACGCCCATCTGAGGGCCGGTGCGCTGCAGCGGCTCCTGCGGGCGCAGCGGCTGCTGCCCGCGGGGATCCGGTTGCTGGTCGTCGAGGGGTACCGGCCGCCCGACCTCCAGCGCCGGTACTTCGAGCAGTACGCGGCGACCATGCGGCGGGACCACCCGGACGCGGCTCCCGAGCGGATCCGCGAGCTGGCGAGCGCGTACATCTCGCCGCCGGAGGTCGCCCCGCACGTCAGCGGCGGCGCGGTCGACCTGACCCTGTGCGACCACGCCGGCCGCGAACTGCCGCTCGGCACCGAGGTCAACGCCACCCCGGAGGAGAGCGCGGGCGCCTGCCGCACCGACGCGCCCGGCATCGGCCCCGAGGCACGCGAGTACCGGGCCCTGCTGGGCCGGGTGCTGAGCGCGACCGGGTTCGTCAACTACCCGACGGAGTGGTGGCACTGGTCGTACGGCGACCGGTACTGGGCCCTGCTGCGCCGGGTACCGGCCGCCCGCTACGGCCCCGCGGACCCGCCCCGCCCTCCGGCCTGACCACCGGAGCGGGGCGGCGCACGACGACCGCAGTGAGAAGACGCCGCGAGGGATCACCGCAAGGGATCACCGCAAGGGGGAAAGAGATGCAGCACAGCCACGCCACCTGTCCACCACCACCGCGCGAGGCCGACGACCGGATGAGCCCGGGGGACTTCGACGCGTCCTTCACGGCCGACATGCCACGCCTGCGACGACGGCTGCTGGCCCTGACGGGCAATCCGTACGACGCCGACGACCTGCTCCAGGAGACCTATCTGCGGCTCTCCCGGCGGGCCCGCTCCCAGAGCCTGGCACAGCAGCAGCACCCGTACGCCTACACCTGCGCGGTCGCCCTCAACCTGCTGCGCGACTCCTGGCAGCACCCCTCCCGTCGCGAGCGCACCACGGACCAGCTGCCCGAAGCCGGCTGGGACGGCGGACTCGACTCCTACGAGGCCTCCGCGACGGCGCTCGCGCTGCTCGGCATGCTCTCCGAGAAGGAGGCCGCCGCGGTGATCCTCGTCGATCTGGAGGGACTCACCCACGACACGGCAGGGGAGCGGCTCGGCGCCCACCGCGGCACGGTCCAGCGCAACCGTCTGCGCGGCCTCGCCAAGATGCGTGCCGCCCTCCACCACTAGCCCGGATGGCACACCCCCACGGGGGTGGGGTGTGCCATCCGTGTCTCCCACCGTGTCTCCCACCGTGTCTCCCACCGGCGTCACCGGCATCCCGCCGACGCCACCTCGACGAAGGAAGAGTCCCTTGCAGACCACCTGCACGCGCCGCCGGACCAGCGGCGCGATCCTGGGCGCCTCGGCCCTGGCGCTCACCGCGTTCTTCTCCGCCCCGGCCCACGCCGCCCCGGCCGCCGCGGACGCCGACTGCGGTGTCCTCGCGTCCGGCGCCTCGGCCACCGCGCAGGCCGCCGTCGACGCCGCCTGTTCGCAGATCGGCGTCTGGTACAGCTGGGGCGGCGGCCACGCGGCCACCCCCGGCGCCAGCTACGGCTTCTACGACGGCTCCGACCCGGACAGCCTCCACGACGGCGAGCGCAAGGGCTTCGACTGCTCGGGCCTGATGCGGTACGCCTACTACCGGGCGACCGGCAAGGACCTGCTCAACGGCACGGCCGACGACCAGTTCCACACCTCTCAGGCCTCCGCCCGGTTCTCCGCCGGGCAGGGCACCGCCCCGCTGGTGCCGGGCGACCTGATGTTCTGGGGCAGCGGGCACATCCACCATGTCGCCATGTACCTGGGCGGCGGCCAGATGGTCGAGGCCTACGAGTCGGGCACCCACATCAGGGTCACCTCCGTGCGCACCGGCGGCGACTACGCGGGCGCGGTCCGGATCAACGGCTCCGGCACCCCCGTCCCGCCGCCCGCGAACGGCGGCACGGTCTTCGAGACCTGGGGCACCGGCGTGCGCACGCACCGGTCGCCGAGCGTGGGCTCCGCCGTCGTCGACACCTTCGCCGGGCCGACCCAGGTGTCCGTCCAGTGCCAGCAGCACGCGGAGACCGTGACCGCCGAGGGCTACACCAACGACGCCTGGGCCAAGCTCGCCGACGGCTCGTGGGTGACCAACATCTACATCAAGGGCCCGGCCTGGCTGCCCGGCATCCCGGACTGCGGCGGCAGCAGCACCCCGCCGCCGTCCGGCGGCAGCAAGGCGTTCCAGACCTGGGGCACCGGGGTGCGCACCCACAGCGAGCCCAACGTCAACGCCGGCGTGGTCGACTACTTCGCCCAGCCGACCACGGTCAACGTGGTCTGCCAGAAGCACGCCCAGGAGGTCACGGCCGAGGGCTACACCAACGACGCCTGGTCGAAGCTGACCGACGGCTCGTGGGTGACCAACATCTACATCAAGGGCCCGGCCTGGCTGGACGGCGTGGCCACCTGCTGACCCCACCCCCCACCCCCACCTGTCCGGGCCGGCCGCGCACGGCCGGCCCGGACGGGGTCCTCACCACCCCGTGAGCAACAGGTGGTTGAGGAGCAGCGCCAGCACGGCCTGCCCGGCGAGCCAGCCGCGCGCCCCCGTCAGAAAGGCGCACGCGGGCAGCAGCCACGCGGCGAACGGCAGCCAGATCCGCTCGGTCTCCGCCTTGCTCATCCCGGACAGGTCGGCGACGAGCAGCGCCAGGAGCGCGCTCAGCACCAGCAGACAGAGCCGGAGATCGCCACGCTCCGACCACCTGGTCCAGGGGCGCGGGGCACCGCGCGACCAGCGCCCGCCGTGCCACAGCCGAACGACGGTCCGCCGCACCCCCGCCACCGTCGCCGGCCCCACGATCAGCACCGTGCACGCCAGGTTCGCCCACACCCAGTACCCGTACGGCCGGACCCCGCCCGCCCCCTGGTAGTACCGCGTCACCAGCAGCCGGTACCCCTCCCACCAGGCGAACCCCGACACGGTGAACAGCACCGGCACGACCACGAAACCGGCCAGGGCGAACAGCAGCGGGCGACGGGCGGAGCCCAGCAGCAGCACCGCCCCCGCGACGACGGCCAGGAGGGTCAGGCCGTACGACAGGTACACGGTCAGACCGAACAGCAGCCCGGAGCAGAAGCCGTACGGTCCCGGCCGGAACCCCCGCACCGCGAGGGCGAGCAGGGTCACCGCCCACGCGGCCACCGCCGCGAAGTACCCGTCGGCCGACGTGCCCACCCACACCGCGGCCGGGGCCAGCACCAGGAAGGGCGCGGCGCGGCGGGCGAGCGACTCGTCGGTGAGGGTCCGTACGGCGATCAGGACCGCGACCGCCGCGGTCGTGCCGACGGTGATGCACCAGGTCCCCGCCCAGCCCCCGCCGCCGAGCCCGGCCCGGTCGAGCAGGACGAAGGTGAGGGTCGCGCCCGGGGGATGCCCGGCGACATGGGCGCCCCAGTTGTCCGGCGAGTCGATCAGGATGTGCCCGGTGAAGTCCCGCAGGGCCGCCGGGATGTCGTGGAAGCGACCGACGGCCCGCAGGTACTCGTTCCTCGTGGTGAGCTGCTCGGCGACGCCCCGGTGCCAGCCGTCCACGAGGGCCAGGGACCACGTCCAGGCCATGCCCGCGCCCCAGACGGCGAGCAGCAGGGGTCGCCAGGGGAGCCGGGCGGCGAGCGAGGGGCCGTGGACCACCACGGCGGCCGCGACGACCAGCGCGGCCGGGGTGCCGGGGCCGAGGTGAGGGTCCCAGCTCGCCAGCAGGGGCGGCCAGCCGACCCGCAGCGAGCCGTTGCGGTGCTGGATCGCCGTGCCGACCAGGACGGCGGTCAGCACGAGGAGCGCGGCGCACACGGCCGCGTACAGGTCACGAAGGAGGTCCCGGTTCACCCGGACGACGCTAGGCCGCACGTCCACCGCCGGACGGCTGACATGCGAGGACGTCAGAGTTTCGTCATGGTTCGCGGGCCCGTTGACGGGGTGGCGCGGGCCTACCGTCGGGACATGGCACGGTCTCCCTTCGCACCCTCCTTCTGGCGCAGCCCACTGCGCGGCCCCTGGCTCACCTCGGTCCTCGGGATCGTCCTCCTCGGCGGCATCACCCTGCTGTTCGTGACGGGCCTGCTGTCGTACGCGGCCTACAACCCGGACCTCGCGCCGGTGAACGACAAGACCCCGGACAAGGGCGTCCTCGGCTTCTACCTCTTCTCCTGGCCGACCGACCCGCACTGGCTCTACCGGCTGGACCAGGGGGTCCACGTCACCCTGGGCATCACCCTGATCCCCGTCCTGCTGGCCAAGCTGTGGTCGGTGGTGCCGAAGCTGTTCACGCTGCCGCCCGCGCGCTCGCTCGCCCACGCCCTGGAGCGGATCTCGCTGCTGCTGCTGGTCGGCGGTGCCCTGTTCGAGTTCGTGACCGGGGTGCTCAACGTCCAGCTGGACTACCTCTTCCCGGGCTCCTTCTACCCGTTGCACTTCTACGGGGCGTGGGTGTTCTTCACCGCGTTCGTCGCCCATGCCGTGCTGAAGACGCCGCTCGCGCTGCGCAACCTCCGCCGGCTTCGGGAACCGCGCGAGGAGCAGAGCGAGTTGGTGTCCCCGGACCCGGCCGAGCCGACCGTCTCGCGGCGCGGGGCGCTCTGGTTCGTCGGAGGCGGTTCGCTGCTGCTGTTCCTCACCACGGCCGGGCAGAGCTTCGACGGCTTCCTGCGCAGAACGGCCCTCCTCGCCCCGCACGGCGGCGCCGAGCCGGGGTCCGGGCCGGGCGGCTTCCAGATCAACAAGACCGCCGCGTACGCGGGGATCGACCCGGCCGAGACCGGTGAGGAGGCCTGGCGGCTGGTCGTCACGGGCCGCGACGGCCGCACGGTCCGCCTCGGCCGCGCCGAACTCCTCAGGCTGCCGCTGCACAGCTCGGCGCTGCCCATCGCCTGTGTGGAGGGCTGGTCGACCTCCGACCAGTGGTGGCGCGGGGTACGGCTGCGGGACCTCGCGGCGCTCGTCGGCTACGAGGACGATCCGCCGGACGTCTTCGTGGAGTCGCTGCAACGGCACGGTGCCTTCCGGCGGGCGGCCCTGCGCTCCAACCAGGTCGCCGACCCGCGGTCCCTGCTCGCCCTGTTCGTCAACGGGGAGGACCTGACCCCCGACCACGGCCACCCGGCCCGGATCATCGTGCCCGCGGCGCCCGGTGTGCTCAACACCAAGTGGGTGGCGCGGCTGACCTTCGGAGACCTGTGATGCGCATCCCTCTCGGCAGCCCCCTCCAACTGCTCCTGCTCGTCTGCTCGTTCGCCCTCGCGGGATATGCGGGGGTGCGGCTGCTGGCAGGGGACTGGTTCGGGGTCGCGCTGTGGTTCGTCGGGGCGGCCGTCCTGCACGACCTGGTACTGCTGCCGCTGTACGCGGCGGCGGACCGGGCGCTGGTGAAGACGGCGGGGCGGCACGTCCTGTACGTGCGGGTCCCCGCCGCCTTCTCCCTGCTGCTCCTGCTGGTGTGGTTCCCGCTGATCAGCGGGCAGGTCGCGGACCGTTACGCCCGGGCGACCGGCCTGTCCCCGGACGGCTTCCTGGCCCGCTGGCTGCTGGTGACGGCCGTGCTCTTCGGCGGTTCGGCGGTGGTCTTCGTCGTCCGGCGGCGCAGGGCGACGAAGCAACGGCCGCCCGCCGTCCACTGATCCACGGACACCCAGCCGGAGCGGGCGGCGTGCCGCAGCAGGGCGGGGGTGCCGAGCCGGGCCCAGGGGAACGGGTCGCCGGCCGCGCCCCGGGCGTCGGTGACATGCACCTGGACCCGCTCGTCGAGCTCCGGGTCGGTGACCGTCTCGGCCATCAACAGGCCCCCCGGCCGCAGGAGTTGGGCGGTCCGGTCGAGCAGGGCCCGCGGGTCGCCGCCGATGCCGACGTTGCCGTCGATCAGCAGCGCGGTGCCCCAACGGCCCTCGCCGGGAAGGGACTCGAAGACGGACCGCCGCAGGGCCTGCCCGCCGAGCGCGATGGTCCGTTCCACCGCCGCCTCGCTCACGTCGATGCCGAGCACCCGCCGGCCACGGGCCCCGAGCGCGGCGACGAGCCGCCCCGGACCGCAGCCGACGTCCAGCACCGCACCCTCGCAGCGCCGCAGCACCTCCAGGTCCGCGGCATCCGCGGCGGCGCACCAGCGCTCCAGTTCGAGCGGGAGCAGCCAGCCGTCGGAGCGGCGCAGGAAGAGCGGCCCGCGGCCGGTGCGCAGGGCCCGCGCATAGGGGTCGGCGGACCAGGTGCCGTCGTCACCGGAGGGAATGTCGTACGGCCGGACATCGACGCCCGGCAGTGCCGGCCGGGGACCGGGAAGGGTACCAGGCGCCGACGATGCCGCCGCCGTGACCGGTTCCGCGTCCGCTGCGTCGGGCCGTACGGGTGCCGTGTCCGCGGCGGGCCGTGTCGCCACGCCGGCCTGTGGCCCCCTCACCGCGACACCCCGGCGAGCCGGGTCAGCTGCGCCGCGAACCGTCCGTCCGGCGCCGCCCGTGCGACCAGTTCCGCGTCGAACGCCGTGTCCACGTCCCGCAGCGGCGGCAGTTCCCGCACCCGCAGCCCGCTCAGCCGGGCCCGCTGGGCCGCGCCGGTGCGGGGCGTCGACATGGGGACCCCGCGCAGCCGGGCCGGGTCGGGTTCGGCAAGTCCCAGGGCCCAGAAGCCGCCGTCCTCGGCCGGCCCGAAGTACGCGTCGCAGTCGGCGAAGTCCACCGTGAGCAGCTCAGGAGTCACCTGGGGCGTGTCCATGCCGATGAGCAGGGCCGGTCCTTCGCAGCCCGCGAAGGCCGCGGCCAGCCGTTCGTCGAGGCCGCCCGCGCACTGCCGTACGACCTCGAAACCCGGCGGCATCCAGGGGCCCGGCGTGCCCTCCAGGACCAGCACCCGGCGCCGGGCCGGGGTGCGGGCCACGACGTCGAGGGTGTCCGCGAGGGACGCCTCGGCCAGCGCGGCCGCCTGTTCGGGCGTGAACGGCGGGGTGAGCCGGGTCTTGACCCGCCCCGGCCGCGGCTCCTTGGCGATGACGAGCAGCGTGGTCACGCGCGCACCCCCGTCTCGTTCAGGACCTGACTCATGTCCCGCACCGCCTGCCAGGTGCCCCGCCAGGTGCCCGTCACCTTGGAGGCGCCGGTGCGCGGGTGGTACGGCACGTCGTGCTCGGTGATCCGCCAGCCCGCGTCGGCCGCCCGCACCACCATCTGCAGGGGATAGCCGCTGCGCCGGTCCGTCAGGCCGAGGGCGAGCAGCGGTTCGCGCCGGGCTGCCCGCAGCGGGCCCAGGTCCCGCAGCCGCAGACCGGTGCGGCGGCGCAGCAGCCGGGCGAGCGCGAGGTTGCCCGCCCTGGCGTGCGGCGGCCAGGCGCCACGGGCCTGCGGGCGGCGCCGGCCGAGCACGAGGTCCGCCTGACCGGCCAGCACCTCGGCCACGAACGGCACCAGGTCCGAAGGGTCCAGGGAGGCGTCGCAGTCGCAGAAGCACACGATGTCGGCCGTGGCCGCGGTCAGCCCCGCATGGCAGGCGGCGCCGAAGCCGCGCCGCTCCTCGCGGACGACGGTCGCGCCGAGGGCGTGGGCGATGCTGGCGGAGCCGTCCGTGGAGCCGTTGTCGACGACAAGCGCGCGCCAGCCCGGCGGGATGCGTTCCAGCACCCACGGCAGGGCCCCGGCCTCGTCCAGACAGGGCAGCACGACGTCCACGGACGCCGCGGGTTCGTTCACTGAGGGGGTCGTCACGAGATTCACCCTACGAACATGAACCGGACAAACCGGGCTACGGCTCCTTACGAAACAAGGACGTCGGCGGCCGCCTGCGGCACATTCGCGCGCGCGGTGCGAGGCTGGCGGCATGGAGCAGCAGCAGTACGCACAGACCCGGCCCCGGGTGCTCGTCGTCGACGACGACCCCACCGTCGCCGAGGTGGTCTCCGGCTACCTCGACCGGGCCGGATACCTCGTGGACCGGGCCGCCGACGGACCCGAGGCGCTCGACCGCGCCGCCGCGCACCGCCCCGACCTCGTCGTCCTCGACCTGATGCTGCCCGGCATGGACGGCCTGGAGGTGTGCCGCCGGATGCGGGGGCGCGGGCCGGTGCCGGTCATCATGCTCACCGCCCGCGGCGACGAGGACGACCGGATCCTGGGCCTGGAGGTCGGCGCCGACGACTACGTCACCAAGCCCTTCAGCCCCCGCGAACTGGTGCTGCGCGTCGAGTCCGTGCTGCGCCGCGCGCGGCCCGCCCAGCAGTCCGGCGCCCTCCGCGCGGCGGGGCTGAGCCTCGATCCACAGGCCCGCCGCGCCGTGAAGAACGGCACCGAACTCGCCCTCACCATCCGCGAGTTCGACCTCCTCGCGTTCTTCCTGCGGCATCCCGGCCGGGTCTTCGGCCGCGAGGACCTGATGCGGGAGGTGTGGGGGTGGGACTTCGGCGACCTGTCCACGGTCACCGTCCACGTCCGCCGGCTGCGCGGAAAGGTCGAGGACGACCCGGCGCGCCCGCGGCTCATCCAGACCGTGTGGGGCGTCGGATACCGCTTCGAAGACGCCGCGGAGAGCGAGGCCCGGTCATGAGCGACATGCTCCTCATCGCCCTCTACGCCTTCCTCGGTGCCGTCGCCGCCGGGCTCCTCGGCGCCTGGGTGCTGCTGCTGATCCGCAGCCGCTCGCTCTCCCTGCACCTCACCGTGGTGGCCGCCGTCGGCGTCACCGCGATGCTGGCCGGCACCCTCGCGGTCGCCCAGGCCATGTTCCTGTCCGGACACGACCTGAGGGTCGTCACCACCGTCGTCCTGATGGCCGCCGTGGTCTCGCTGGCCACCGCCCTGCTGCTCGGCCGCTGGGTCACCGCCCGCAGCCGGGCCCTCGCGCTCGCCGCCCGCTCCTTCGGCGACGGCGGCGACTTCACCTCGCCCGGCGGCCCCACGACCGCCGAACTCACCGACCTCAGCCGCGAGTTGGAACTCACCAGTGCCAAACTCGCCGAGTCCAGGGAGCGGGAGCGCGCCCTGGAGTCCTCCCGGCGCGAACTCGTCGCCTGGATCTCCCACGACCTGCGCACCCCGCTCGCCGGCCTGCGCGCCATGTCCGAGGCCCTGGAGGACGGCGTCGCCGCCGACCCCGCCCGCTATCTGCGGCAGATCCGCACCGAGGTCGAACGCCTCAACGACATGGTCGGCGACCTCTTCGAACTCTCCCGCATCCACGCGGGGGCGCTGGCGCTGAGCCCGAGCCGGATCTCCCTGTACGACCTCGTCTCGGACGCGCTCGCGGGTGCCGACCCGCTGGCCCGCGCGCACGGTGTACGGCTCGTCGGCGACCGGGTGGCGGCCGTGCCGGTGGAGGTGGACGGCAAGGAGATGAGCCGAGTGCTCGGCAACCTGCTCGTCAACGCCATCCGCCGCACTCCCGCCGACGGCACGGTCGCGGTGGCCGCCGAGCACCGCGCGGAGGGGGTCGTCGTGTCCGTCACGGACGGCTGCGGCGGCATCCCCGAGGAGGATCTGCCGCGTGTCTTCGACACCGGCTGGCGCGGCACCCACGCCCGCACACCACCTGCCGGGGCGGGACTCGGCCTCGCGATCGTCCGGGGCATCGTCGAGGCCCACGCGGGCCGGGCCACCGTACGCAATGTCCCGGGCGGCTGTCGCTTCGAGGTGGTGCTGCCGTCGGCGGCTTCCTGAGCAATGGTGGTGCCGCCCGCGGCCGCTTTCTTTCACGGGCGGCACCACCGGTCCACCGCGGCTACGCGTCCCGCATCCCCGCGCCCGCGAACTCCCGCATTCCCTCGGCGAATCCGACCTCCGCCTTCCACCCCAGCTCCGCCCGCAGCCGCGCCGAGTCCGCCGTGATGTGCCGGACGTCGCCGAGGCGGTACTCCCCGGTGACCACGGGCTCGGGACCGCCGTACGCCTCCGCGAGCGCGCGGGCCATCTCGCCCACGGTGTGCGGCTCGCCGCTACCGGTGTTGTACGACGTGAGCGCGCCGTCCCGCGAACCCGCCTCCAGCGCGGCCACGTTGGCCGCGGCCACATCCCGCACATGCACGAAGTCCCGGCGCGCTGACCGCCGTCCTCGAAGACGCGCGGGGCCGCACCGCGGGCGAGCGCGGACCGGAAGAAGGAGGCGACGCCGGCGTACGGGGTGTCGCGGGGCATGCCCGGCCCGTACACGTTGTGGTAGCGCAGGGCCACCGCCGTACCGCCCGTGGCCCGGGCCCAGGACGCCGCCAGATGCTCCTGGGCGAGCTTGGTCGTCGCGTACACGTTCCGCGGGTCGACCGGGGCGTCCTCGCCGACCAGATCCGGGGAGAGGTCCGCGCCGCACCGCGGGCACGGCGGCTCGAAGCGCCCCGCGTCCAGATCGGCGACGGCCCGTGGACCCGGCCGCACGGTCCCGTGCCGGGGGCAGGCGTAGCGGCCCTCGCCGTACACGACCATCGACCCGGCGAGCACCAGCCGCCGTACCCCCAGCTCGGCCATGGCGGCCAGCAGGACCGCCGTACCCGTGTCGTTGTGGGAGACGTACCGCGGGGCGTCGGCGAAGTCCACGCCCAGGCCGACCATGGCCGCCTGATGGCACACCGCGTCCACGCCGCTCAGGGCGCGGCGGACGGCGTCGGGGTCCCGCACGTCGGACGCCGGGTCGGACCGGACGTCGTACAGGAGGGGCTCGTGGCCGTGTGCCGCGAGCGCCTCGACGATCTGGGACCCGATGAAACCGGCACCGCCGGTGACCAGTACGCGCATGCCCTCACGCTAGGGCCGTGACGCGCCCGGAAGGCCGGGCCGCGCCCGCACGTCACGGCTTCGTAAGACTCAGCGGCAGCGACACCGTGAACACCGTCGAGCCGGGCACGCTGGCCAGCTCGATCGTGCCGCCGTGCGCCCGCACCAGGGAGCTCGCCACCGCGAGGCCGAGGCCGCTGCCGCCCCGGTCCCGGCTGCGGGCCTTGTCGACGCGGTAGAAGCGGTCGAAGACCCGCTCCTGGTCGGCGGCCGGGACACCGGGCCCGGCGTCCGCGATCCGCACCTGGGCGTGCCCGTCCCGCACCCGCACGCCGACCGACACCGCCGTGCCGGCCGGGGTGTGCACGGCCGCGTTGGTGAGGAGGTTGTCGACGACCTGGCGCACCCGCTGCGGGTCGAGGCGCAGCTTCAGTGCCTGCGGGCCCTCCTCGAAGGACAGCGGATGGTCCGGGTGGCTCGCGCGGAAGGCGTCGGCCGCGTGCTCCACCAGCTCCACCAGATCCACCTCGACGGGCCTGAGCGGGGTCTCCACCTCCGCCGCGTCCAGGCGGGCGAGCAGCAGCAGGTCGTCCAGCAGGAAGCCCATGCGGGCGGCCTCGGCGCGCAGCCGGGCCAGGTGCTTGTCGCGCTCCTCGGGGGCGTTGGCGGCGGCGTACTGGAAGAGGTCCGCGTAGCCCCGCACCGACATCAGGGGCGTGCGCAGCTCGTGCGAGGCGTCCGCGACGAACCGGCGCAGCCGCTGCTCGGCCGCCGCGCGGACCGCGAGCGAGTCGTCGATGTGCTCCAGCATGGTGTTGAACGCCGTCCGCAGCTCCTCGACCTCCGGCCCGCCGCCCCGCTTGTCGGCGCGCAGCGGCAGCCGGGACGCCGACTCGGTCAGGTCGTGCAGGGCGATGCCGTGCGCGGTGTGCGCCATGTCGCTCAGCGGCTTCATGCCCCGGCGCAGCAGCTTGCGGCCGACCACCACGAGCGCCAGCAGGGCGAGCCCGAAGGCGACGACCTGGACCGTGATCAACCGCCGTACCGTGGCGTCGATGTCGGCCATCGGAGCCGCGCTGACCAGGACCACCCCGGGCTCGACCTCGCAGGCGCGCAGCCGGTACTCGCCCTGGCCCTTCAGGTGCTCGGTGGCCAGGACCTCGGTGTGCGCGACGGTCTGCGCCTTCGCGACGCCGGTGAACTCCTCGACGTCCTCCGGCAGGTCGGAGGGGTCCTCCGGCCTGCGCAGCCGCGGGGTGCCGTCCTTGACGTCGTACACGGCGTAGTACCAGGCCCAGTACTTCTTGCCCGCGAGGGTGCCGGACTCGGCGATGCTCTTCGACTGGGCGACCTGGGCGAGCGACAGCTGCTCGTTGAGCTGGGCCGACAGATAGTCCCGCATGTACGTCGTCAGCGCGGTGCCCACGACCGCGAACACCACCAGGGCGAGCGCCCCGAGCCCCAGCGCCAGCCGGGTCCCCAGCCGCATCCTCCGGTACGCCGACCGCACCCGGCCGGGGAGGGACCTCACTCGGCGGCCTGCCGGATGACGTACCCGAAGCCCCGCACGGTGTGGATCAGCGGTTCACCCGCGTCGTCCAGCTTGCGGCGCAGCCGGCTGACGACCAGCTCGACGACGTTGGAGCGCCCGCCGAAGCCGTACTCCCACACATGGTCGAGGATCTGCGCCTTGGTGAGCACGGTCGGCGACTTGCGCATCAGGTACCGGAGCACCTCGTACTCGGTCGGGGTGAGCGTGAGCAGTTTGTCGCCGCGGCGCACCTCGCGGGTGTCCTCGTCCATCGTGAGGTCCGCGACCCGCAGCACCGAGCGCTGGAAGCCGGGCCCGGCGCTGCGCCGCAGCACGGTCCGCAGCCGGGCCATCAGCTCCTCCACCGCGAACGGCTTGACCAGGTAGTCGTCGCCGCCCCGGGTCAGCCCCGCCACCCGGTCGGCGACCGCGTCCCGCGCCGTGAGGAACACCACGGGCACCATCGTGCCCGAGCGCCGCAACCGGTCCAGGACACCGAAGCCGTCGAGGTCGGGCAGCATCAGATCGAGCACCACGATGTCGGGACGGAACTCGGCGGCGCGGCTGAGCGCCTCCTCACCGGAGTTGGCGGTGACCGCCTCCCAGCCCTCGTAGCGGGCGACCGTCGCCACGAGATCGGCGATCGGCGGGTCGTCGTCCACGACGAGGAGTCGTACTTTTTCCACCCGCTCATAGTGCTTCACAGCGGCCGGAAAGCCAGAGCGGGGTGGCGCCCGTGAGCAGATCGATAAGCTCTTGAAAGTTGTACGACAGCTGATCGACAGCTCCCGCCGGACAAGCTCGGTTGTCCACTCGGTTATCCAGAGGCCCCGACCAAGGAGCTACGACCCGTGACGACCGTCCAATCGCCCCCCGCGCCCCCCACGGCGATCAAACGCCCCCGGGTGGTGGCCCGCACCGGGCTCTACGCCGTGCTGGCCGCCAACGCGGCCGTGGTCGCCTTCTTCTTCGCCCAGGCCGGCTTCGCCTCCAACGCGCTCATCGTGCTCGGCCGCCTCACCGGCCTGTACGCCGCGCTCATCATGGCCTTCCAGCTGGTCCTGGTGGCCCGGCTGCCCTGGCTCGACCGCCGCATCGGCATGGACCGGCTGACCTCCTGGCACCGCTGGACCGGCTTCGGCATCCTGTGGACGCTCCTCGCGCACGTCGTCTTCATCAGCTTCGGCTACGCCGAGGGCACCGACACCGGCCCGATCGGTGAGATCGTCGACCTCGCCGAGACCACCGAGGGTGTGTTGCGCGCGGTCGTCGCGTTCTGCCTGATCCTCGTGGTCGGCGCGGTCTCCGCCCGCTACGCCCGGCGCCGGCTCGCCTACGAGACCTGGCACTTCATCCACCTGTACACCTACGTCGCCGTGGTGCTCGCCTTCACCCACCAGGTCGCCGTCGGCACCACCTTCGCCTCCTCCTCCGTCGCCACCGCCTACTGGTACGTCGTCTGGGGCGTGGCCCTCGGCTCGGTCGTCCTGGGCCGCGCGGTGCTCCCGCTGTGGCGCAACTGGCGCCACCAGTTCCGCGTCACCGCCGTCGTCCCCGAGAGCGACAACGTCGTCTCGATCTACATCAGCGGCAAGGACCTCGACCAACTCCCCGCCCGTGCGGGCCAGTTCTTCCTGTGGCGCTTCCTGACCGCCGACCGCTGGTGGCAGGCCAACCCCTTCTCCCTCTCCGCCGCCCCCGACGGCCGGACCCTGCGCCTGACGGCCAAGGCCGCCGGCGAGGGCAGCGCCGCCCTGCGGCACGTCAAGGTCGGCACCCGCGTCTTCGCCGAGGGCCCCTACGGCGCCTTCACCGCCCTGCACCGCACCCGCCCCGAGTCCGTCCTGATCGCCGGAGGTGTCGGCGTCACCCCCATCCGGGCCCTCCTGGAGGAGGTGCAGGGCCACGCCGTCGTCATCTACCGGGTCGGCTCCGACCGGGACGCCGTCCTCTACGACGAGCTGCGCGACCTCGCGCTCGCCAAGGGCGCCGAACTCCACCTGGTCACCGGCCCGCCGGTGCCCGACAAACTCGCGGCCGGCGAGCTGGCGCGGCTGGTGCCCGACATCGCCGAGCGGGACGTCTTCCTGTGCGGACCGCCCCCGATGATGAACGCGGTCCTGGGCAGCCTGCGCGAGCTGGACGTGCCCAAGCCGCAGATCCACTTCGAACGCTTCAGCCTGGCGGGATGAGGAACAGACCGTGAAACGAGCCATACCCGTCGTCGTCCTGAGCATCGCGGGCCTGGTCCCCGTGTGGCTCTACCAGCCGTCGAGCGGCACCTCCACCGACCAGGCCACGACGCCCGCGCCGTCGACGTCCTCCTCCGGGACGTCCGGTACGCACGTGGTCACGACCACGACGATCGACACGGAGAAGGGCCCTGTACAGCTCCAGGTGACCTTCGCCGGCACGAAGATCACCGCCGTGAAGATGCTCCAGCAGCCCGACCACCCGCAGACCGAGGCCGCCGTGCCGAAGCTCGTCGCGGAGACGCTGCAGGCGCAGAGCGCGGACATCGACACCGTCTCCGGTGCCACGATCACCAGCGAGGCCTACAAGAAGTCCCTCCAGGCCGCGATCGACGACAACGCGAAGACGGCGTCCTCGTCTCCCGCCGCCTCTGCCTCCGCCGCTTCGGCCTCCCGGACCGTCGACGGCACGGCGGTCGACACGGAGAAGGGCACCGTCCAGGTCCAGGTGACCTTCGAGGGCGACAAGATCGGCGCCGTGCGGATGCTCCAGCAGCCGAACCACCCGCAGACCACCGCGGCCGTGCCGAAGCTCGTCGCGGAGACGCTGCAGGCGCAGAGCGCGGACATCGACACGGTGTCCGGTGCGACCATCACCAGTGAGGGCTACAAGGAGTCCCTCCAGGCCGCGATCGACGCGAAGGGCTGAGGCACCGGGCATGCTGCACCGCGTCGAACACGTCATGGGGTTCCCGGTCTCGCTCCGGGTCGACGACGAGCACGTCCCCGAGTCCGCGGCGGACGCGGTGTTCGCCTGGCTGCGCGAGGTCGACGCCCGGTTCAGCCCCTTCAAGGAGGACAGCGAGGTCTCGCGGTACGACCGGGGCGAGCTGTCCGCCGCCGACCTGAGCGCGGACCTGCGCGAGATCCTCGACCTGTGCGAGCACTACCGGATCGCCACCGGCGGCGCCTTCGACGTACGGCTGCCCGGCCGCCGTCTCGACCCCTGCGCGGTGGTCAAGGGCTGGTCGGTGCAGCGGGCGGCGGAGCTGTTGGCCGCGGCGGGCGCGACCCGGTTCGTCCTCAACGCCGGAGGTGACGTGGTCGCCGCGGGCGGCCCCTGGCGGGTGGGCGTACGGCATCCGGAACACGCCGACAAGCTCTGCACGGTCCTCTCGCTCGACGGCGGGGCGGTCGCGACCTCCGCGCGCTACGAGCGGGGCGACCACATCGTCGACGGCCGCACCGGAGACGCGGCGACGGGCCTCCTCAGCCTCACCGTCGTGGCCCCCACCCTCACCGAGGCCGACTCGGTCGCCACGGCGGCCTTCGCGATGGGCCCCGAGGGCGTCGACTGGGCGGCCTCCCTGGAGGGCTGCGAGGTGTTCGCGGTGGACGCCGGGCGGCGGGTGCTGCGTACGCCGGGCTTTCCCGCGGCCGCCTGAACGGACACCACGAGGGCGGGCCGCCGGTGAACCCACCGGCGGCCGCCCGCTGTCCGTGTCGGTCAGCCGACGTCGGAGGCGTCCAGGCGGTACAGGCCGCTGTAGGCGCTCACCGCGGTGCCGTTCTTCTTGACCCAGGTGGAGATCTCGGAGTTCGTGGACTGGCCGCCCTCGCTGCTGACGACGATGTAGTGCAGCTTGCCGGACTTCACCAGGCTCTTGAGCTTGGCGAGGGTCATCGCGTCGTCGGAGCCGGACCAGCCGCCCATGGAGATCACCGGCTGACCGGACTCCAGGATGAGCGAGGAGGCGGTCTGGTCGGTGGCGACCGCGACCAGCCAGGTGGCACCGTCCTGGTTCTTCTTCAGGTACGAGACCATCGCGGAGGAGACCTGGGTGCCGGTGCCACCCGTACCGGTGCTTCCCTTACCGGTGCTTCCCGTACCGGTCGGGGGCTGTCCCTGGGACGGGGCGCCGGAGGTGCCGGAGCCGGTGGCACCGCTGGTACCGCCGCTCGGGCCACCGCTGCCGCTCGGTCGCTGACCGCCCATGCCGCCCCCGCCCATCCCGCCCGTGCTCGGACCGGCCGTCGGGTTCGTGCCGTTGGTGCTGGAGGAAGCCGCCGACGCCGAGTACGCGGCGGGACCCGCGAGCAGGGCGACGACCGCCGCGAGGGCCGCGATGCCGGTCAGCCGCTGCCGTCCGGTGAACCGGCCGAGCAGCAGCCCGGTCACCGCGACCGCACCCGCGACCCCGGCCACGACCTCGGCCACCGTGTACGGCGTCCCGGAGCCGGAGACCCGCTGGAGCAGGACCACCGCCCACACCGCGCTGACCGCGATCGCGCCCGGCAGCACCCAGCCCCACCGGGCGAACGAGCCCTCCCGGAAGGCGCGGTACAGCATCACCCCGCCGATGCCGGCCAGGGCCGCCACGCCCGGCGCCATCGCCGTGACGTAGTAGGGGTGGAAGGTGCCCTCGGCGAGGGCGAAGGTCAGGTAGTGCAGGACGAACCAGCCGCCCCACAGCAGCAGCGCCGCCCGCTTCGGGTCCGTGCGCGGCGCCCGGCCGCGCAGCACCAGGCCGCCGATCAGCGCGACGAGGGCGAAGGGGATCAGCCAGGAGATCTGGCCGCCCATGATGCTGTTGAACAGCCGGTACAGGCCCGCCTCGCCGCCGAAGCTCGCGCCGTTGCCCTGCGACCCGACCGAGGAACTCGCCCCGAAGATCCGGCCGAAGCCGTTGTACCCGATGACCAGGTCCCACACGGTGTTGTCCGTGGAGCCGCCGATGTACGGCCGGGAGGAGGCGGGGACGAGATCGACGACCACCATCCACCAGGCGCTGGAGACGACCAGCGCGACGGTGCCCACGGCGAGGTTGCGGATCCGCCTGCCCAGGCCGAGCCGCGTGGCCCAGAGGTAGACGAGGAAGAAGACCGGCAGGACGACGTACGCCTGCATCATCTTGGTGTTGAACGCGAAGCCGATCGCGACCCCGGACCACACCAGCGGCATGAGGCGTCCGGTGCGCACGGCCTTCATCAGCGCGGCCGCGCCGAGCAGCATCAGGAAGACCAGGACCGGGTCGGGATTGGTGTCCCGGGTGATGGCGACGGTGATGGGCGTGAGGGTGAGCGCGAGCCCCGCGATCGTGGCCGCGACGGCGCCGAAGTCCCGCTTGACCACGCGGTACAGCAGGGCCACCGAGCCGGTGCCGGCCGCGACCATCGGCAGCATCAACTGCCAGGTGCCGTAACCGAAGGCCCGGGCGGACAGGCCCATCACCCACAGGGCGAAGGGCGGCTTGTCGACCGTGATGAAGCTGCCGGAGTCCAGGGCGCCGAAGAAGAACGCCTTCCAGCTCCTGGTGCCGGAGTAGACGGCCGCGTCGTAGAAGGTGTTGCCGGTGACGGACGACAGGTTCCAGGCGTACAGCGCCGTGGCCAGCACCAGGATCGCCCAGAGCGCGGGGCGGGCCCAGCGCGGGTCCTCCGGGGCACCGGTGAACAGTCTGCGCAGCCGGCTGCCCGCGGCGGGCGGCGCGGCCCGGTGCCCGCCGTCCTGGGCGGTCGGCGCGGGCGGTGGGGCGAGGGTCGTCATGGCAGGCACTCCAGGTCTCCGAGCGGTGGTTGCCCCGACCCTCGGGCCCGGTCCTGGGCGAACCCTGTGGCTGCACTGAACGAAGGATGAGAATCAGGGGACTCACAGGAAGCCCACAGCGGCCCGGGACCGGCCACGGTGACGTCACACAACCGGTCTAGACTCTGCCGGACGGCCTGCTGGACCGGCCGAATGCGGACAACTTCTGGCAGACCCGAAGGGTATTCGGCGCTTTGATACGGATAGATTCAGTCACCAAGCGGTACCCGGACGGCACGGTGGCGGTCGACCGACTCTCGTTGGAGATCCCCGACCGGTCGATCACGGTGCTCGTCGGCCCCTCGGGCTGCGGCAAGACCACGACTCTGCGCATGATCAACCGGATGGTCGAGCCCAGCGAGGGGACCATCCTGATCGACGGCAAGGACAGCCGGCAGCAGCCGGTCAACACGCTGCGCCGGTCCATGGGGTACGTCATCCAGAACGCCGGCCTCTTCCAGCACCGCACGATCGTCGACAACATCGCGACCGTGCCCCGGATGCTGGGCTGGGGCAAGGAGAAGGCGCGGGCGCGGGCCCGGGAGCTGATGGAGCGGGTCGGGCTCGACGGCTCGCTCGCCAAGCGGTACCCCTACCAGCTGTCCGGCGGCCAGCAGCAGCGCGTCGGGGTGGCGCGGGCGCTCGCCGCCGATCCGCCGGTGCTGCTGATGGACGAGCCGTTCTCCGCCGTCGACCCCATCGTCCGCAAGGGACTGCAGGACGAACTCCTGCGCATCCAGGACGAGTTGGGCAAGACCATCGTCTTCGTCACCCATGACATCGACGAGGCCGTCAAGATCGGCACGATGGTCGCCGTGATGCGCACCGGCGGCAAGCTCGCCCAGTACGCGCCGCCCGCCGAACTCCTGTCGAACCCGGCCGACGCGTTCGTCGAGGACTTTCTCGGCACCGACCGGGGCATCCGGCGGCTCTCCTTCTTCCCCTCCGCGGGACTCCGGCTGCTCACCACGCCGGTCGTCGCCGTCGACGCCACCGCGGAGCAGATCGCCGCCCGCGCCACGGCCGAGGCTCCCTACCTCCTCGTCACGGACATGGACGGCAGGCCCCTGGGCTGGAGCGAGCCGGGGGACCTCACCGCGGGCGGTGTCGACCCGGCCCGGCTGCTGCCGTACGGGCGGCCCTTCGTCGCCGGTACCGACTCGCTGCGCGCCGCCCTGGACTGCGCCGTGCTCTCGCCCACCGGGTGGGCCGTCGGCGTCGACGCCGAGGGGCGGGTGACCGGGGTGGTCTCCCAGCAGACCATCGGCGAGGCGATCCGCGGAGCGCACGCGAAGGGCCGCACGGACGCAGAGGCCGCCCGGTGAACGGCTTCTTCGACATCCCGAGCGACCTCCAGCACAGCTGGCTCGGGCTGATCGGACTGCACCTCAGGGAAGCCCTGCTGCCGGTCCTGGCCGGGCTGCTGGTCGCCCTGCCGCTGTCCCAGCTGTGCGTGCGCTTCCGGTGGCTGTACCCGCCCGTGCTGTGGGTGACGACCGTGCTGTACGCGATCCCGTCGCTGGCCTTCTTCGTGGTCCTCATCGACTACACCGGCCAGACCGAACTCACGGTGATGATCCCGCTCACCGTCTACACGCTCGTCATCCTGGTCCCGGCGATCGTCGACGGCGTCCGTTCGGTGCCGCAGGAGACCCTCGCGGCCGCGACGGCGATGGGCTTCGGACCCGTACGCCGGTACGTCCAGGTCCAGTTGCCGATCGCCGTGCCCGCCATCATCGCCGGGCTGCGGGTGGCGACCGTGTCGAGCATCTCCCTCGTCAGCGTCGGCGCGCTCATCGGCAACCAGGGCGCGCTCGGCAACCTCATCAACGACGCCAACATCTACAACCGGCCCGAACTCGCCGTGAACGCCGTGGTGACCATGGCCGTCCTCGCGATCCTCGCCGACGGGCTGCTGGTCGCCGTACGCCTGCTTCTGACGCCGTGGATGCCGAGCGGCGCACGTGCGCGGCGCGCGCCGCGGCCCGAACCGGAGGTCGCCGCCCGGTGAACGTCCTCAACTTCATCAACGCCTTCTTCAGCGACAGCGCGCACTGGCAGGGCTACGACGGCATTCCCACGAGGCTGGCGGAGCACGTCCAGTACACCCTGGAGGCGCTCGCGATCGCCGCGGCGATCGGACTGCCGGTCGGCCTCGTCACCGGGCACTTCGGGCGGGGCGGCAACGCGCTGGCCTTCATCGCCGTGGCCGGGCGGGCCGTGCCCACCTTCGGTCTGCTGGTGCTGATGACCCTGTCGCTCGGGTTCGGGCTGATCAACGTGATGATCCCGCTGGTCGTGCTCGCCGTGCCGCCGATCCTGGTCACCAGCTACGAGGCGATGCGGTCGGTGGACCCCGCCCCGGTGGACGCGGCCCGCGGGATGGGCATGCACGAGGTGGAGGTGCTGTTCCGGGTCGAGCTCCCGGTCGCCCTGCCGCTGATCCTCGGCGGGCTGCGCTCGGCGGCCATCCAGATCGTCTCGACGGCCACGATCGCCGCGTACGTCTCCCTGGGCGGGCTCGGGCGGTACATCGTGGACGGGCTCTACCAGCGCAACTACGAGAAGGTCGTGGGCGGCGCGACGCTGGTCGCCGCGCTGGCGCTGGTCACCCTCGGCCTGTTCTGGGGGATCACCCGGCTCACCGTCTCCCGCGGGGTGCGCAGAAGCGCCTGACGGGATGCCGCGGTCCGTCGTACGGCGGCCGCGGCACCCTCGTGGCCGGTCGCGCTGCGGTCACCCCTCGGTACGCGCCAGGGCCTGTTCCAGGACGACCAGCAGCGCGTCGCGCACCGAACCCCGCTCCCGCGCGTCGAAGACGATCACCGGGACCCGGTCGTTGACGTCCAGGGCCCAGCGGACCTCGTCCAGGGTGTGCTGGACCCTGCCGTCGAAGGCGTTGACGGCGACGGCGAACGGGATCTGCTTGTGCTCGAAGTAGTCGACCGCGGCGTAGCAGTCGTCGAGGCGGCGGGTGTCCACGATGACCAGGCCGCCGAGCGCGCCCTCGACGATGTCGTCCCACATGAAGCCGAAGCGCTCCTGGCCCGGCGTGCCGAACAGGTACAGCTTCAGGGTCGGGTCGACGGTGATGCAGCCGAAGTCCATCGCGACCGTGGTCGTGGTCTTGCGCGGGGTGTGGCTGAGGTCGTCCACCCCGGCGGCGACCTCGGTGATGGCGGCCTCGGTGGTCAGCGGCTCGATCTCGGAGATCGAGCCGACCGCGGTGGTCTTGCCCACCCCGAAACCGCCCGCGATCACCATTTTGACCGGCAGCGGCGGTCGTACGGCGGCGGAGGGCGCGGCCGAGGGCCGGGTGGCCGGTTCAGTCGGTGTCACGGAGTACCCCTCGGGAGTCGGGGATGGCGCGCAGGCCGTCGATGAGCCTGCGCAGGACGGACGCGTCGTGGGTGACGCCGGTGTCGGGCACGTGCACCGTCAGCTGCCCCGCCGTGCGCAGGTCCTCGGCGAGGATCCGCACCACGTTCAGGTGCAGCCGCAGCCGGGCCGCGATCTCCGCGATGGACTGCGGGATCCGGCACGCGGCGACGATGTCGTGCTGTTCGAAGGCGAGCCGGTCGAGCACGGCGAGTCCCTCGGCGGTGGCCACCACCTGGGTCTCGACGGGCATCGTCCGGCCGGACGGATCGGGTGCCACCCGGCCGGCGGTGACGAGGAACGGCCGTACGGCGGGCACGGGACCGCCCGGCTCCGGGTCCGGAGGCGTGCTGCCGTCCGCCATGACTGCGCTTCCTCCTCGGTCAGCGCTTCGACGCGGTGCCGACGCTGTTCTTCAGTTCGAGTACGAGTTGGGGGCTGAGCGCGCTGCCGGCACGGTTCGCGAACAGCGTCATCTCGTACGCGATGTTGCCGAGCTTGGCCTCCTTGTCGGTGACGACGCCGAGCACGGCGCCGCTGCCGATCGCGGAGACCAGGACATGGCCGCCCTCCAGGTCGATGATGACCTTGTTGAGGCCGCCGAGCCCGTAGTTGCCGGAGGCTCCGGCGGCCAGGCTCGTGATGCCGGAGACGATCGCGGCGAGGCGTTCGGAGTCCGCGTGCTCGCGCAGCTCCGACACGGCGATGAGCAGCCCGTCCGAGGACACGGCGATGGCGTCGACGACGCCCGCGGTCTCCGTCGCGAAACGGTTCAGCAGCCAGGTGAAGTCGGCTGCGGCGGCCTGCAGGTCGGCGGGCGTGGTGCCTTCCGTAGGCGTGTCACCTGTGGACGTGCTCACTGCTCCGCTCCTTCCGGGGAGTGGTTCTGTTCGTGCGGGGGGTTGGATGCGGTCTGGTGGGTTTCCACGTCGCGGCTCAGTACGGGTCTGGCGTGGCTGCCGGTCTCGCTCTCCCGGTGGGCGCGCTCCACGGCCGCCTCGAACTCGTCGAGCGCGTCCCGTACGGCCTCCGCGTCGGCGGGCTGGAGCGGAGCGGTCTTCTGCACCGGGTCGGCACCGACGGTGGTGCGCAGCGTGGCGCCGCGGACCCGGCGGCGCAGGGGACGCGGGCCGTCGTCTGCGTCACCGTCCCCGGGCACCTCGCCGGTGCGGGCCTTCGGGATGAACGGGGCTGCGGGAGAGGAGGGTTCGGGGTCCGGGGCGGTGGGGGCCGGGTCGCGGTGCGGGACCCGGCGGGGGAGGGGGGCCGGATCGCCGGCGTCGGCGGTGCCCGTGACGCCGGGCTCCGGGTCAGCGGTACCCCGGGGCGTCGGGCCCGCGGGTTCCTCCTGGCCGGAGTCGGGCCGTACGGCCGTAGGACCCGAAGGGCCTGTCGCCCGGGCGGGTTCCGGGGCCGGGGGCGTGCCCGCGCCGGTGGCCGGGACGGTGTGTGCGGCCGTACGAGGAGCCGCCGCCGCTTCCGGCAGCGCTTCGGCCGCCGTCGGACCGCCGGTGGCGAGCGCCATCGGGCTCATCGTCAGCAGCAGGGCGGAGGGGATGGTCACCTCGGCCGTCACGCCGCCGCCCGGTGTGCGGGAGAGGACCACGCTCACCTCCCAGCGGCGGGCCAGGGTGCCGACCACGAACAGACCGAGCACCTTCGTCGGGACGAGGTCGAGGCGTTCGCGGCGGATAAGGCGGGCGTTCTCCTCCTCCAGGCGCTCGGGGCTCATGCCGAGACCGTGGTCGGAGATCACGACGAGCGCGCCCTCGTGGCTGTCCTTGACGATCACCTCGACGGGGCTGCCGGCGGGCGAGAACGACACGGCGTTCTCGACGAGTTCGGCCACCATCAGGGTGAGGTCGCCGATGATGTCCGGCTCGACCATGACCTCGGTGCCGGCCTGCAGGGACACCCGCTGGAACCCCTCGATCTGGCCGAGCGCCGCGCGGACCACGTTGGTGAGGGCGAGCGGCCCGGAGTCGAGGACCGTCTCGCGGATGCCGGCGAGCAGCATCAGGCTGTCGGCGTTGCGGCGCAGGCGGACCGCGATGTGGTCGATGCTGTAGAGGCGTTCCAGCAGCGCCGGGTCGGTCTCGCCGCGCTCGACCGCGTCGATCAGGGCCAGCTGGCGGGTGGTCAGGTTGCTGACCCGGCGGCCCACGTTGCCGAACATCTCGGCGACGTTGCGGCGGCTGAGCACCTGGCGTTCGAGAAGCGCGACCGCGGTGGTCTGCACCTGGTTGAACACGTCGGCGAGATCGCCGATCTCGTCCTTCGCGGTGACCGGCATCTCCTGCAGCCGCGGTGTCCCGGTGTCCTCGGTGTCGTCGTCGGCCACCCGGGCCAGCTCACGGCCCGCCACCTCGGCGACCTGCTTGGCGGCACCGGTGAGCGCCTGCACCGGCCGCACCACCGAACGCCGGACGGCGACCGAGAAGGCGAGCCAGAGCACGAAGCCGAGCAGGGCCGAGCCCAGCAGCCAGGCCGCGTTCGAGCGCGCGTCCCGGGAGGCGGTGTCGGCGCGGTCGGCGATCTGGTCGATGAGCGAGGTGGTGGTGTTCAGCCGGGTCCGGGCCTGCGAGCGGTAGTCCGGGTAGGAGTCGAGCGCCGTCTGGAAGGCCTTCTTGATCTCGGCCGGGGTCTCCGCCTGGAGCGCGCCGGGGTCGATCTGGAGCTCGGCGTACTGCCGGGCGATCGTAGCCTGGGCGGTGTTGTGCTCGATGTCGCCGAGTTCCTCGGCCTGCCCCGCGGTGGCGAACCGGCCGAATCGTTCCACCTGGTGGGTGTACTCGTCGTAGGAGCCGATCGCGCCGATCAGCTCGATGAGGGCGTTGGAGTCGCCGGTCGTCGCGGAGAAGACACCGGTCTCGAAGGAGCCGTGCGCGGCGTCGGCGCGCAGCAGCGAGTCGAGCAGGTTGCCGGTGAAGGTAGCGGCGAGGGCCGGGTCGCGGTCGAGCCCGAGGCCGTCGATCAGGCCCTTGGCGGCGTCGCTGTAGGCCGGGTCGATGTTGTCGGCCGGCAGGTAGGACTTCTCGATGGTCGCGCGCAGTTCATCCAGGCCCTCGACCTCGCGAAGGGCCTGGGCCTCCTCCTCGGGCAGCCGGTCGCCGAAGATCGCGTGGACCTTCTCGACCTGGTTGTTCACGCGGATCTGGGCCTCGCGGTAGGCGGACCGCGAGGGGATGGCGCCGTCCCAGCTGGACTGGTGGCGCACCGAGAGCAGGACGGCCTGCTGGTGCTCGGCCTCCAACTGCCCCACCAGCTTGGCCACCTGGGCGCTGTCCCGCACCAGCTGGGCCGCGTCCGAGGCGTCCTGGGACTGGCCGACCTGGTCGGCGAAGAGATAGGCCAGCAGCGCGGCGACCACCGCCAGCGGCACACCCACCAGGATGTTCAGCTTGCGTCGGAAGGGCCAGCGCTCGGCGAAGTCCCGCAGGCCCCGGTTGCCGCGTCCGCCGTTCCGGTCCGGCGGCGGTGCCGACCGGGTGGACACGTCCACCTCGTTCGTGGACACCAGCCCTCCTTCGTGGGTGTCTCGGTCGGCGCGGAAGAGCGGACCTGACCGATTCGGATCGCTACGGGACGGTGCGTAGGGACACCTGAGTGGCTCCTGCACGCCTGTGTGACCGGCGCCAACTGCGGCGAGACTACAGCCTCTTCGGACAGCGCTTGTTGCCGCCCTGAGTCAAGAATCCGTTACAACCCGAGTCGTACCCCGCGTGCCGGTTTCGCGTTTCCTTCACAACCGATCACCGGGTGTCGTCAATTGTGACCAGGCGGGTCTTGACTGAGTGAGAACAGGCTGGATTGGATCAGTGCAAGGGCTTCCCTTCTCCGACGCCCTGGACCACCTTGCATCCACCGAGTTCCGGAACGGGAATCGTGACTTCTACCGCCGCACACCGCAGGTCCATCAGGAAGAACCCCGGCGTGGCCGCCGTCGCGCTCGCCGCCGCCACGGTCCTGCTGGCGGGATGCGGGTCCTCCGACGACGGCTCCGACCCGCTGAGCGAGGACACGGGGGGCGCCGCCGGCGGTGACACCGTCGTCGTCGGCTCGAACAACTTCGCCGAGAGCATCCTGCTCGCCGACATCTACGGCGAGGCCCTCAAGGCCAAGGGCATCAAGGTCACCTACAAGCCCAACATCGGCAGCCGCGAGACCACCTACGGCCTGCTGAAGAACGGCTCCATCACCGTCCTGCCCGAGTACAACGGCTCGCTGCTGGCCTACCTGGACAAGGACGCGAAGCAGGAGTCCGCGGAGGGCGTGGACACGGCCGTCAAGGCGAAGCTCGACTCCAAGCTGACGCTGCTGGACTCGGCGCCCGCGGAGGACAAGGACTCGGTCACCGTCAACGCGGACACCGCGAAGAAGTACAACCTGACCTCCGAGTCCACCCTCGCCGACCTCAAGGACATCGCCCCTGACCTGGTCATCGGCGGCTCGCCGGAGTTCCAGACCCGGCAGCAGGGCCTGCTCGGCCTGGAGTCCCAGTACGGCCTGAAGTTCAAGTCCTTCAAGGCCCTCGACGCGGGCGGCCCGCTGACCCAGGCGGCGCTGAAGAAGAACACCGTGCAGGCCGCGGACATCTTCACGACCGACCCGACCATCGTCAAGGAGAAGTTCGTCGTCCTCCAGGACCCGAAGAACCTCTTCGGCTTCGCTAACGTGACCCCGCTGGTCTACAAGTCCGGCCTCAGCCAGGAGGGCGTGGCCGCCCTGAACGCGGTCTCGGCCAAGCTGGACACGAAGGCGCTCCTCGCCATGGACTCCCAGGTCCAGCTGGAGAACGGGGACCCGCTGGACGTGGCGAAGGCCTGGCTGAAGTCGAACGGCCTCGGCTGACGGTCGCGGTCGCGGAGCACGGCCCGGGCAGGTCACCGTCCGAATTCCGCCCGGGCCGCGGCTCCCACCGACACCGTCCACGCCGAGCCGCGAGCGGAGCACTCGTACCGGATGCCCGCTGACCGGCGGTTCGGCGGCGGCCGGGCCCCGCAGACCGAGAGTCCGCGAACGGTCTGGGCGCGGCCCACGTCACCGCGTCACTGTCAGCGGTCGGGTGCCGTGGCCGACGGCCGGCACGCGGGCTCGCTGACGCTGACCGGTGCGGTGCATGCACCGGATGCCTGCTGATCGGCGGCGGCGGTCAGCGCCCGCAGGACCGAGGGTCCGAGGAGGGGCTGGGCGCGGCCCACGTCACCGCGCCACCGTCAGCGGTCGGGTGCCGTGGCCGACGGCCGGCACGCGGGCTCGATGACGCTGACCGGTGTGGTGCACGCGATCCGGCACGGTGGCGAGCGCGCGGTGAGCGGGGCGGTGTCGCGGGTGGGGAGCGGGTACGTGGTCCTGGCCCGGCTCAGGGAGTCGTACCGCTCTGAACACGACTTCGCCGAAACGGAGTTGGCGCCGCGCGAGACGGGCCTCGTCCTCGTCGAGATCGGGTGTCCGGAGCCCGGGCCGTTCGCGAGGGCGGCCGGCCGGCAGATGGCCCGCACGCCGGGCGGCGCCGATCAGGATCTGCCGCGCCTACGGCACCGCCGCGTTCGACGGCCGATGGTCCGCTTCGACCGGGGGATGACCGAGGGGGAGTCGACCTAGTCGACCGCGGCGGCGATCAGCAGGTCCAGAAGGGCGATCAGCACGTCCCGGGAGGACTCGCGTCGCCGTGCGTCGCACAGCACCACCGGGACGTCCGGCGGGAGGGCGAGGGACTCCCTGATGTCCTCGGCCGGGTACGGGTGCCGGCCGTCGAAGCCGTTCACGGCGACGACGAAGGGGATGTGCCGCCGCTCGAAGAAGTCCACGGCCGCGAAGCTCGACTCCGGGCGGCGCACGTCGATGAGGACGACCGCGCCGAGGGCCCCGACGGCCAGGTCGTTCCACATGAACCAGAACCGCTGCTGGCCCGGGGTGCCGAAGAGGTAGAGCACGAGTTCGTCGCTGATGGTGATCCGGCCGAAGTCCATGGCCACGGTGGTGGCCCGCTTCTCCTCGATCCCCGCGAGATCGTCGACGCCCAGACCGGCGACGGTGAGGGGTTCCTCCGTGCGCAGCGGAGTGATCTCGCTGACCGACCCGACCATGGTGGTCTTGCCGACACCGAAGCCCCCGGCGATGAGGATCTTGACGGTGTCGGGTGCGGCGGGGACACCGGCTGTCCCGGTGGCGAGTGCGTCAGAGCCGGCCAAGGCCTTCCCTCACTTTCTGCAACAGGTCCAGGTCCGGGGAGCGGGGCAGGACGGGGCGCGGCGGGCGCGCGGTGATCAGACCCTCCTCCAGGAGGTCGCACAGCATGATCACGACCACGCTGACCGGGAGGTCCAGCAGCGCGGCCAGCTCCGCCACGGCGACCGGGCGAGCGCACCTGCGCAGGATGCGGGTCTGCTCGGCCTGCGGTCGCGGGGCGCCTTCCGGCGGCGGGTCCACCGCGGTCACCGTCGTGATGAGGGTGAAGTCGGCGCGGCTGGGCCGGGTCCGTCCGCCGGTCAGGGCGAACGGACGTACCAGCCGGCCCGACGCGTCACTGTCGGTCACCTCACCCGCCGGTGGGGCCGATGCCGGCCCGTGGTGCCGCGCTGAGGTGCTCGCCGATCTTCTTCACCAGCATGTTCATCTGGTACGCCACCACTCCGACATCGGCGTTCGGCCCGGTGAGGACGACGAGGTGGGCGCCGGGTCCCGCGGAGGTGAGGATCAGGAAGCTGTTGGCCATCTCGATGAGCGCCTGGCGCACCGGGCCGCCCCGGAAGTCCATGCTGACGCCCTTGCTCAGGCTCATCAGACCGGACGCGGTCGCCGCCAGCCGCTCGGCGTCGTCGCGCAGGAACCCGGTGGACTTGCTGACGACCAGCCCGTCCTCCGAGAGCACGACAGCCTGCGTCACGTCGGCGACCCGCTCCACGAGTCCGGTGAGCAGCTGGTCCAGCTGGGTGTGCGTGGCGGGGGTGGGGCGTGTCATGGCGTGTCCTTCACGAGCGATCGGGGTCGGGAGTACGGGCGGCGACGGACGGGGCCTCCACGGCGCCGGGCCGGCCGTTGGTGTCGGCGGTGGTCACGTCCTCGGGGGCGGGCCCCGCGAGCGCGTCCCGAGGGGTGTCGAGGAGGCCGTCCTCGTCCCGGGCGCGGAGCGTGCCGCGCTGGAATCCGGCGAGCGAGGAGGCCGCGTGGTCCGCGGTGAACTCCTCGGTGTCCTCCTCCGGGCAGGTGGCCGGGGCCTCCTCGCGCAGTTCGACGGCGAGACTGGTCTGCGGCACCCGCCGGGGGAGCGGGGTGAGACCGTCGGGGCGGGAAGCGGCGGTGTCGCTCGCCGCGGGGCGCGGCCGGGACTCCGCCCGAGCCGGTACCGCTCCGGCCGCCGGCTCCGGCTCCGGGTCCGACGCACCCGGTGGCACATCCGGCTCCCCGGAACCCTCTGCGCCCGTCCGGTCCCCAGGACTCGGGGCGTCAGCCGGGTCAGCCGGGTCGGCCGACCCGGCCGCTTCCGCCGTACGGTCCGTACCGGTCGCGGCCCCGACCGCTGCCGGCCCCTCTCCGCGTCCGGCGCCCGCCCGGGCAGTGGCCGAGGCCGCCTTCCCGGCCGTCGCCCCCGCGGTGGCCTTGCCCCCGTCCCGGGCCTCCGGCTCGTTCTCCTCCCGCTCCTCCCGCTCCTCCCGCACGACGATCTCGTGCGGGATCAGCACGATCGCCGTCGTTCCGCCGTACGGCGAGGAGCGCAGGGTCACCTGGATGCCGTGGCGGGTGGCGAGGCGGGCGACGACGAACATGCCGAGCCGCAGATCGTCGGCGAGGGCGACCACGTCGAACTTGGGGGCCTCGGCCAAGTGGGCGTTGAAGGCGGCGTACTCGTCCTCCGACATGCCGAGACCCCGGTCCTCGACCTCGATGGCGAGACCCTTGGCCACCAGCCCGGCCCGCACCCCGACCGGACTCGGCGCGGGCGAGTACAGCGTGGCGTTCTCGATCAGCTCGGCCAGCAGGTGGATCACGTCCGCGACCGCGGGCGGGGCCACACAGACCTCCTCCTCGGTGCGCACCTCCACCCGCTGGTACTCGGCGACCTCGCCCACCGCACTGCGCAGGATGTCGATCAGCGCGACCGGCTCGGTCCAGCTGCGCCGCGGCTGCCCGCCGCTGATGATGACCAGGTTCTCCTCGTACCGCCGCAACTGGCTGGCCGTGGAGTCGAGTTCGTACAGCCCCGACAGGACGTCCGGGTCCTGGTGCTCGCGCTCCAGGGTGTCCAGCCGGCTGAGCTGGAGGTTGACCAGGTTCTGGCTCTGCCGGGCGATCCCTAGGATCACCTTCTGGAACCCCCGCCGGGTGTCGGCGAGTTCGACGGCCGTCTCCACGGCCGTCCGCTGTGCCGTGTTGAACGCCTGGGCCACCTGCCCCAGTTCGTCCGAGCCGTAGTCCAGCTCCGGTGCGGCCCGGTCCACATCGACCTTCTCGCCCCGCTCCAGGCGCGCGACCACGTCCGGCAGCCGTTCCTGTGCGAGGCCCAGGGTGGCCTCCCGCAGGCCCCGCAGCCGCCGGGACAGCGAACGGGTGATTCGCCAGGACATGACCAGGCAGATCAGCAGCGCGATCAGCCCGCCCGCGCTGAGGGAGCCCGCCGTCACCAACTGTTCGCGCGCCTTGTCCGCGCTCCGCGTCAGCAGTCCCGAGGTCTGCTGCCGGATCAGGTCGGTGTAGCTGACGGAGACCTTCGCCATCGCGGCCGTCCACTGCTTGCCCGCGTCCGGCAGGGCCACCCGACCGGTGCCACCGGCCGGCCGCGCGGCGAGGATCCGGTCCTCGACCGCCGTGAGGGTCCGCCAGTCCGCGCTCGCCAGGATCCGCTCCGTCTGCGTCTTCGCGCCGCCGCTCAGGGCGGGCACGATCTGGTCCTCGACCAGCCACCGGCGCGTGTTGACCAGCTGGACGAAGTGCTCCCAGGCCTTCTCGTCGAGATGCCCGGACGGCCAGGCCAGGGTGAGCGCCACGTCCTCCTGCGAGGTCAGCTCCGCCGCGTGTTCGATGGCGACGAGCGGCCCGGCCTGCGAGGTGAGGTCGCCGTCGTCGACCTGGGAGAGCTGCTGGAAGGCGTGGACCTGGTCGTCGATGATCGACGTGTACTGGCCGAGGGCCTGCTCGGCGGTGATGTCGGTGGGGTGGTCCACCTGGTCGCGGTAGTACTCCAGGCTGCCCACCGAGCCGAGGACCGAGTACAGCTGGTCGGCGATGCGCGCGGGCGCCCGCTGGATCTCCTCGGACCGCTGCACGAGCTTGGCGACCGCCGCGTCCGTGGCCGCCCGCTTCTCGTCCAGGGCGGTCCGGGAACCGGGCACCTTGGCCAGCCAGGCGGCGGACACCGCGCGTTCCCCCTGCAGCGCGAGCGTGGTCTCGGTGCCCATCGCGCCGGTCGACCTGCTCAGCTCGGTCTGCGAGCGCAGCCGCAGGCCTTCCGAGAACAACTGCGTGGTCGTCACACCCCACATCGCGGCGAGCGTGACGCTCGGCACCAGCGCCAGCATGATGAGGGAGAGACGTATGGAGCCGAGGCGGCGGCGGGCGCCTTTCCGGTCGGGCATGGTCGTCCTTGGGCGGTCAGGGAGAGCGGAGTGGGCGGTGCGGGGGGAAGCGGTTGTCGGGAGGGGGGATCACCGCGTGCCGGCGGCGGCGAACCCCGCGACCGCGGCGACGTTCGTCCGGGTGACGAACGCTGGCCCGGTGAGCACGGGAGCCACGCCGCCCCCGCTGATGTTGCCGTTGGTCCGGTACAGCCACAGCGAGTCCACGGCGAGGTAGCCCTGCAGATACGGCTGCTGGTCCACCGCGAACTGCACGTCCCCGGCGCGGACCGCCTGGACCAGGTCGTCGTTGAGGTCGAAGGTGGCGACGTGCGCTCTGCTGCCGGCGGCCTTCACCGAGTCCACGGCGTCCAGCGCGAACTGCGCGCCGAGGGTGACGACTTCGTCGATGCCGGGGTTCTGTCGCAGCCTGGCCGTGAGAACGGTGTCCACGGCCTCGGGGTCGGTGCCCTCCACGTACAGGTTCTCGGTCTCACCGCCGAACGTCTTCTTCACTCCGGCGCAGCGCGCCTCCAGGGCGACATTGCCCCGCTCGTGGATGACGCACAGCGCGTGCTTGACCTTCAGACCGTTCAGCTTGTCGCCCACGGCCGCGCCGGCCACGATCTCGTCCTGGCCGAAGTACTCCAGCAGCCCCTGCGACTTCCAGGCGTCGATACCGGAGTTGAGGCCCACCACCGGGATGCCGGCCGCCCGTGCCGCGGCCACCGGGGCCTTCATCGCGGCCGGCTTGGCCAGGGTCACCGCGATGCCGTCGACGCGGTCACTGATCGCGTCGCGCACCAACTGGGCCTGCCCGGCGGGATCGGAGTCGTTGGCGTACGTCAGGTCGACGCCGTCCTTCGCGGCGGCGGCCTCGGCCCCCTTCTGGACGCGTTCCCAGAAGGCGTCGCCCTCGCCGCCGTGGGTGATCAGGGCGATCTTCAGCCCCGAGGTGTCCGCCCCCTTCGCCGCGTCCGTGCCGAGGCGGGAGTCGTCGCCGGCGCCGGAGCAGCCGGCGAGCAGCAGCAGGGTGACGGAGGTGAGGGCGGCCACGCGCAGGGATCTCAAGGAAGTCCGAGGTGGGGGAGGAGTGTTCATGGGGTGCGGCACCTCGCTGTGCGGCCTGGCAGGCGGAACGCGAAAGGGCGGCCGGATCGCGGGCGCGTCGGCCGGTTGAACTTTCACTGGCCAGGAGCCAACCGCGTGTGACCGCCGGTAGTCAAGTGATCAGCCCCTTGTAGTGACTTCTCGGTTCCGCATCGTAATGATCTTCACGTGGATGTACGGCAGAAGGCCGAGCGCCCAGTCCGTCTCCCGGCCGACCCCGACCGGTGCTCGTATCCCCCGTACCGGTCCCCGGCGGCGGAGGAATTCCTCGGTACGGCGTCGCCGGCCCCCGCCTCCCGATGGCTCGCGCGCGTCGTGCTGCTGCTCGGCGAGCCCATGAACCTGCTGGACGCGACTGTCGTCGAGGTCGCCGCGCCCGTGTCACCGGGGCGGAGGTAATCCTCGGTACGGGCGTCCGCGGCCGGCCGCCTTCCGATGGCTCGCGCGCGTCGTGCTGCTGCTCGGCGAGCCCATGAACCTGCTGGACGCGACCGTCGTCGAGGTCGCCGCGCCCGCCGTCCACGCCGGCCTGGGCGGGGCGGTGTCGCGGTGCTGCTCGTTGCCTGCGGACGGCTCGGCGACGTCCTCGGCCGCGAGCAGCTGTTCGTCGCGGGCGCGCGGACGCTTCCGGTGTCGCGGGCTTCACGCTTGCCTGCGTCCTGGCGCCCGCCGTAGGGGACCTGATCGCCTTCCGGGCGTGAGGGGAGCCGCGGCGGCAGTGTTCGTCCCTCGGGCCACCGGCCTGATCAAGGCGAGGTCGCGGGTCGCACCGCCGACTCCTGGAACCCCGTTGGGCTCTACGCCGTACGGCACCGGGTCGAGGACCGCGTCGGACCGCGCAGGCTGCCCGCTGTGTGACGGGTGTGCCTGCGCGGTCCGGGCCCCGGGAGGGGGAAGGCGGATGCGCGAGCCGATGCCGGAACGGTCCGCTCGTCCGGGTTACTGGGCGGTGGCCGTCACGGCCTGGGCCGTAGGGGTGTCGGTGCCGTTCCGGCCGGCGTCGGCCGCCGGCCCGTCCTGGGTCGCCCGCTGTGCCGACCCGCGCCGCTCGCGGCGGCTCACCCGCGGGTCCTGGTCGGGCAGCCAGCCGAAGGTCAGGATGCTTCCCGCGACTCCCAGCAGGAGGCCGACCATGAAGCCGCCCAGGTTCGAGGTGACCCAGGTACCCATGGAGATCAGGACGCCGGTGATCGAGTAGAAGAGGCGCTGGGCGGGGCTGAAGAGGATCAGCAGTCCCAGCAGCACCATCAGGGTCGGCAGGAGGTAGCCCGCCACGCCCTGCATCCCGACGTGCAGGACGACCTTCACCGAGGCCTTCATTGTGACCAGGATCCAGAGCCCGCCCAGGGTGAGCCACAGCCCGCCGAAGAAGGGGCGTCCGTACACCCAGCGGGTGAACGCGTCCTGCTCGGCCACGGGCTGCGCTACGCCCGCCGGCCCGGGCCCGCTCACCGGCTCCTGACCTTCCATCAGCAGGCCTTGCTGCTGAAGCTGAGCTTGAGGCCGGGCAGCTTGAACACGCCTGCCGTGGTGGCGTAGTTGGTCTGTCGCAGGTTGGCGATGTGCACGGTGTCGGCCTGCTGGCTGAAGACCCCGAGGGGGCCCTTCACGCCCGCCTTGGTGAGGGTGCTGGCGTCGTTGCCGATCTCGATGTTGTCGAAGGAGGCGTCACCGGTCAGCACGGTCGAGTCCGTGGTCAGGTCGGTCGCCTCGACCTTCTTCTCTCCCTTGCCCGCCTCGATCCGCAGGTTGGTGCCGCCCAGGTCGACGCTCTGGCACAGCTTGCTCAGGGTCGCGCTCTTGATGGCGGAGGTCACGACCAGCACCTGTCCGCCGGTGTCGCCGGCGTTCGGGCTGTTGTCCGCCATGTTGTCGAGGCCGCCGAACTGCTCGAAGCCGGTGCCGTCGAGGTTGTCCGCGGTGACTGTGAACGGCATGCCGGAGATGGCGAACTGGACACCCAGCGCACCCTCGGCGGTCATGATCGCGAGACCCGCGGTGATCACGACGGCCGGCACGGCCATGATCGCGGCCCGGCGGCCCCGGACCCGCCCGCGTCTCGCGGTGCTGCCGGGGGCTTCGGGTGCGGAACCGCTTTCGGGGGTCTCGGGGGTGGTGCCGACGGACGAGGCCATGTGCTGCTCCCAGGGGCATAGTCAACGCAAGTGGGGCTCACGTGCGGATGTTTCGGCTTCAGTGGCTTGTCGTCCTGGCGCGGACGGCGGCTGCGGCGCACGTGTTCTTCCAACCCCCGGCGGCTGCAAGGGCTTTCTCGTACTCCGCAGTAATGCCACGGAAGTTACCGGCGGTTACGCCCGTGGGTCAAGCAAGTTGTGAGTAAAGGGTGTCGATTATGTGGCACCGGTGATCAACAACGCCTCCGACGACGGCAAAAGACGCTGATCGATGATCAACTCCCCTGTAACACCTTGACGTTGACGGATGATCAGGTCTACAACTCTCCCTGGCTTCCCTGGATCCGTGGCGCCGGATCCAAGCCGTCGGGCGGCACCTGCCCGCGTTCCCGGACCAGCTGTCCCTCACGGGCTCTTCACCGCCCGAGTCCGCCCCTCCATGGCACCCGAACCGGCCGATTCCCCCCTGGGCCGCTCCGGGCTCGCCCTCTCTCACCCGGCCCGGCCGGACCCTCCCCCATGGGGCACCCGGCCGGTCACCGGTCTGATGCCGTTGCCGGTCCGTCACGTACGGAGAAGGCGTGACGGACCGGCAACGGCGGGCGCCGACGCGCGTCCGCGCCCCCCCACACCCACCCTCACCTCATGAAAGAGGCAATCCCCCATGCGTATGCGTTCCCTGCTCTCCCTCACCGCCGCTGCCGCCGCCTTCGCGCTGCCCGTGGCCGTGGCCGCCTCCGCCCCCGCCGCGGCGGCCGACGTCGCGGTCCTCACCACCGGCTCGGTCGGCGGCACCAACGTCGCCGAGGGCACGACCATCAGTGCGTCCCTGGCGAGCGGGACCACCGCGACCCTCTACTCCAGCTCGACGGGCACCAGCGGGATCACCTGCACGGCCTCCACCTTCACCGCCACGGTCGGCAGCAACCCGACCGCGCCGGGCACCGCCACCGAGTCCCTGACCGGGCAGACCTTCAGCGGCTGCACCTCGAACGTGGTCGGTGTCCTCGGCGTCACCAGCATCACGGTGAACAACCTGCCCTACACCACCGACGTGTCCTCCGACGGCTCCGTCGCCGTGACCCCGGCGAGCGGTTCCTCCATCCAGACCACCGTCGTGCTGCGCACCCTGCTGGGCAGCGTCAGCTGTGTCTACCAGGCGGCGTCCGGCCTGGCCGGCACGGCCGACAACACCGACAACAGCATCAAGTTCGCCAACCAGCAGTTCAGCCGGACGTCCGGTTCCTCGCTGTGCCCCGCCAGCGGCTTCTGGACCGCCAAGTACAGCCCGGTGACCGCGGGCGGCGAGCCGGTCTACGTCAACTGAACTCCGTAACCGCGTAGTTCAGCGTCGGCGCAGACGAAGCGCCAGGGCGGCGCCCCCGGTGAGCACCAGCACCGCGGCGGCGCCGCCCGCCATCATGGGCGCGGACGGCCCGGAGGCGGGATCGGCGTCGGCCGCCACCGGAGTGGAGTCGGGTACGGCGGCACCCGCCGAACGTGCCACGGACGGTGTCGGCGAGGCAGTGACGGCGGGAGTGGTCGGCGTCGGGCTCTGCGCGGGCTTCTCCTCCGCCGCCTTGGAGCGGGTCGGCGACGCGGCGGCGCTCGCCCTGTCCCCGTCCCCGCCGGCCGCCGCCGGGAACACCACGTCCGAGCACGAGTAGTACGTGTCCGCCGTACTGCTGTTCTGCCAGATCGTGTACAGCACCTGCCGGCCCGTGCGGTCCTTCGGCAACGTCATCCGGATCCGGTACGCGCCGTCCGTCAGTGCCGGGTCCTTCACCTGGGCGAACGGCTGCTCCGGCAGATCGGACCACTTCAAGGGCTTCGACGGGTCGTAGCCGGGCTCGGTGAGATACATGCGGAACGTGCCGGTGTGCGGGATCGTCGAGACGTATTTCATGGTCAGGGTCGCCCCGGGGGACAGACGGGTGGCCGGCCAGTCGGAGCGGGCCAGATCGAGGCCCCGGTAGGCGGGCAGGCCGCCGCTGCACAGCTTCCCGTCGGGAATCGTCTGCCGGTCCCGGCCGTTCACGTTCGCGACCCGCAGGTTGTCCCAGGCCGTGAAGGGCGAGCCGTTCGCCGCCACGGCGGCCCGGCACGCGGACGTGCCCGAGGAGTCGCCGTCGGGGGAGCAGGCGAAGACCCGGCTGACCGGGTCGGTGGGAGCGCCGTGGGCCTGCGCGGGCGCCGCCGCGAACACGGTCAGCAGGAGCGGGGTCAGGGCGGTGGCGGCCGCCGCACTGGTACGGCGGGCGGTGGTCCAGGGCATCCGGAACATCCGGAACGCCTCCTCGGGCGGCGCGGGAACGACGGGCTTCCGTGCAGTACGGGGCGCGGGCCCCGCGCGTTCACCGGCGGCCCGGGTCGTCCGCCCCGCGCAGACGCGGGCAAAGCGGCCACCCCCGCTCAACCGGCCATCGGACAGGGGGTGTTTCCGGCCCGATCAAGGGTTTCCCCTGTATCCGCATGACCTGCTCTTTGCCTATCGTTCGACCACAGCTGACCCACAGGTAACCCCGAACGGGTCACGCGCCCCACGTATGGCCGGCCGCCGCGCTCCTGGCTTCACCCCCCCGCCGCTTCATCGACGAAGCGATTCGACTGCTGCTCCGCGCTGCCCGGAGCACGGCCCCGAAAGGCAAGCCCCTTGCGTACCTCCCCCTCCCTGCGGCGGAAGCTGATATCCGCCGCCGCCGTCTCCGCGGCCCTTCTCTCCGTCGGAACGGCCTCCGTCGCCGTCGCCCAGGACACCCCCGCCCAGCAGGCCGCCGTCCCGGCCGCGCTCACCGAGGCCGCTCCCGGCGTCCAGGCCGAGCGCCTCATCGTCGGCTACAAGTCGGGCGCCGCCGAGGCCACGTCGAACAAGGCCGCCGAGGCCGACGCCGCGGCCAAGGACGCCGACTTCCAGCGCAGACTCGGCACCGGGGCCGCCCTCGTCGACCTGGGCGCGGCCCCCAGCAAGGCCGAAGTCGCCGACGCCGTGGCCGAGTTCAAGGCGGACCCGCAGGTCGCCTACGTCGTGCCGGACCGCCTCAACAAGCCGCAGGCCGACCCGAACGACACCGAGTACGCCAAGCAGTGGGACCTGTACGAGTCCACGGCCGGCATGAACGTGCCGGGCGCCTGGCCGACGTCGACCGGCAGCGGTGTCACCGTCGCCGTCATCGACACCGGCTACGTCACCCACTCCGACCTCGCCGCGAACATCGTCGGCGGCTACGACTTCATCTCCGACACCGCGGTCTCCGTCGACGGCGACGGCCGTGACAGCAACCCGGCCGACCCCGGCGACTACTACGCGGCCAACGAGTGCGGCTCGGGCATCCCCGCCTCCAGCTCCTCCTGGCACGGCACGCACGTCGCCGGCACCATCGCCGCGGTCACGAACAACGGCAAGGGCGTCGCGGGCATCGCGTACGGCGCGAAGATCTCCCCGGTGCGCGTCCTCGGCAAGTGCGGCGGCTACGACTCCGACATCATCGACGCCATCACCTGGGCGTCCGGCGGCACCGTCTCCGGCGTGCCCGCCAACACCAACGTCGCCAAGGTCATCAACATGAGCCTCGGCGGCGACGGCGCCTGCACCTCGGCGACCCAGACCGCCATCAACAACGCCGTCGGCCGCGGTACGACCGTCGTCGTGGCCGCCGGCAACGACAACGAGAACGTCTCCGGCCACTCGCCCGGCAACTGCAACAACATCATCTCGGTCGCCGCGACCAACCGCTCCGGCGCCAAGGCCTCGTACTCCAACTACGGCTCCCTCGTGGACATCTCGGCGCCCGGCGGCCAGACCAGCACCGGTACCGCCAACGGCATCCTGTCCACGCTCAACTCCGGTGCCTCGACGCCGTCTTCGGAGTCGTACGCCTACTACCAGGGCACCAGCATGGCCACCCCGCACATCGCGGGCCTGGTCGCGCTGGTGAAGTCGGCGAACCCGGCGCTGACCCCGGGGCAGATCGAGACCGCCATCAAGAACAACGCCCGTCCGCTGCCGGGCGCCTGCTCCGGCGGCTGCGGCGCGGGCCTCGCGGACGCGGCGAAGACCGTGGCGGCCGTGAGCGGCGGCGGTACGACGACGGGGACGACCTTCTCCAGCAGCACCGCCGTCGCCATCCCGGACAACGGCTCCGCGATCGAGTCCTCCCTCGCGGTCAGCGGCCGCAGCGGCAACGCCCCCTCGGCCCTCCAGGTCGGCGTCGACATCACCCACACCTACCGCGGTGACCTGGTGATCGGCCTCGTCGCCCCGGACGGCACGGTGTACAGCCTGAAGGCAGCGAGCTCCTCCGACTCCGCGGACAACGTCAACACCACCTACACCGTCAACGCCTCCTCCGAGACGGCCAACGGCACCTGGAAGCTCCGCGTCCAGGACACGGCGTCGCAGGACACCGGCACGCTCAACGGCTGGAAGCTCACCTTCTGAGCGAGCTCCTGCGAACAGATGGGCCGGCCGGTGCGGATGGGGCACCGGCCGGCCCATCCGCGTGCGGTCCGTGACCCGGCCCGCCCCCGATCACGCCTCCGCGCCCACCAGCTCACCGCTCTCGACGGACGCCAGCACCCGGGTCCCGCGGTCGGGCCGGCTGTCGAGGCCGACCAGCACCCCCGGCACCGCGACGCTCGGCAGCATATGGGCCCACATCACGGAGATCCGGTGTCCGAGATCCTCCCGCCCGTGCAGCGCCCGTGACATCAACTGCACCCCGGCGAACGCCCCGACCAGCAGATCCGCCGTGTCCCGCGGCTCGACCGTCGGCAACAACTCGCCCTGCTCCCGGGCCTCTTGCAGCAGTGCCGCCAGATGCTCGCTCCACTGCCGGAACGGTCCCGTGTGATCCACACCGGGCGGCGCGCACTGGTCCACCGTCAGCCGCACGCTCCCCTTCAGCAGGGAGTTGGTCCGCAGCCGCTGCCCGAAGACGAACGTCATGTCGACGATCTCCTGCAGCTTGCACGGATGCGGCGGCACGGCCCCCAGCGACAACTGCTCGTCGAGCACCGCCTGGGCCAGGCACTCCTTGGAGGGGAAGTGGAAGTACAGGGCACCTTTGGTGACTTCGGCCCGCTCCAGCACCATCGCGATGGTGCTCGCGGCGTACCCGTGCTCGTCGAAGACGGCGCCCGCGGCCTCCACGATCGTCCTGCGTGTCCTGATGGCGCGCTCCTGTCTCGCCATAAGAACCCCTCCCATGCGCCGAGTTCGGATCTCGTCCGGTCTCGATCAGGTCACATTGAAAACAGACCGGAATCCCTCGTACTCTATCGCTCACCGGCACGGGCACCTCACCGTCCGTCATCGCTTCGGAGGAACGAGGGGGAGACATGCCAGAGTTACGGCAGTTCGCGCAGGCCCGGCCCGGTTCCGGGCCCCTGACGGCGACCGTACCCCGGGAGTACGTGCACCGGGTGGCGGTCGCGGAGATCCTCCTCACCGGCTGGTCCAGGACCGGCGCGGACCGGTTCACCATCACCGCCCAGTGGCCGCGCGCCCATCAGTTACACGTGTCCCCGGACCGCTCGGCGTACGAGCCGCTACTGGTTGCAGAAACGGTCCGTCAGTGCGGGGCGCTGCTCGCCCACGCGGAGTACGAGGTCCCGCTCGGCCACCAGTTCGTCCTCCAGGAGCTGAGCGTCGACACCCGCCCGGAGCATCTGGCCGTCGGCGCCGCGCCCGCCGAACCCGTCATCGACATCACCGTGGCGGAGGTCCGCCGCCGCGCCGGCCGCCCGACGGCACTGCGCTACGACGCCGCCGTACGGCTGGGCGGCGAGCGGGTCGCGACCGGCCGCATAGCCGTGAGCTGGACGAACGAGTCCGTCTACCGCCGACTGCGCGGGGGGCGCACCGCCGACGTCGGTGCCCTGCGACTGCCGCGTCCGCTGCCGCCGCTTCCCGCCGACACGGTCGGCCGGGCCCTCGCCGCCGACGTCCTGCTCTCGCCCGACGCCCGCCCCGGCCGCTGGCGGCTCCGCGTCGATACCGCTCATCCTGTTTTCTTCGACCATCCCCTGGACCACATCCCCGGCATGCTCCTGCTGGAGGCCGCCCGCCAGACCGTACGGGCGCACGGAGGGCAGGAGCGGCTGGTGCCGGTGTCGTTCCATGCCACGTTTCACCAGTACGCGGAGCTCGACAGACCGGTCTGGACGGAAGTGAGCGGGCAGGACGGCACCGACGTACAAGTCATCGCGCTGCAAGGGGAGTCGATGGTCTTCGAGTGCTTGGTGGGCGCCGTCGCAGGGTGAGATATCGTGTACAGGGAGTAAGAAACAAACGGCATGACCCGTTCTTTTCCGTACCAGGAGTGTGCAGTCGATGCCGAGGCAGTTACGCGCTGAACAGACCCGAGCGACGATCATCACCGCCGCCGCCGATCTGTTCGACCGTCGCGGCTATGAATCGACCAGTCTCAGCGACATCGTCGCGCACGCCCAAGTCACCAAAGGCGCGCTCTACTTCCACTTCGCGGCGAAGGACGACCTGGCGCACGCGATCATGGAGATCCAGTCACGGGCCTCGCGGCAGCTGGCGGGGGACGTGGACGCCCGCGGCTACACCTCGCTGGAGGCACTGGTCCGCGTCACCTTCGGGATAGCCCGCCTGTCGGTCGAGGGGCCGGTGCTCCGGGCCGGGCTCCGGCTCGCCACCGGGGGCGTCGAGGTGCGGCCGCCGCTGCGGCACCCGTTCACGGAGTGGCTGGACCTGGCCACGGGCAAGCTGCTGGGAGCGGTCAAGGAGTCCGATCTCCACCCGGACACCGACGTCGACGCCGTGGCGCACTCGCTGGTCTGCTTCTTCGTCGGGACACGCGTGGTGGGACGGCATCTGGAGCCGGTGGGACGTCAGCCGCGCCGGCTCGCCGAGATGTGGCACGTCATGATCCGGGGGCTGGTGCCGGTGCCTCGACGGGCGCGGTACCTGACGCTGGTCAGTCAGCTGGAGCAGGAGTCCCGCGGCGGGGGGTGAGCGCGTTCCTGCCTTCGGCCGTCACCGGGGGGCGGTACGCCGCGGCTGGTCGCGCCCGCGCGGTCTGACACAGCCCCGTGCCCCCGCAGTGGTTAAGGTCGGTCCATGTCTATCGGCGCCGCCGTCATCCTCGGCAACGACCCCGGTTCCTTTCCGCACAGCGTGCTCGCCGAACGGCATCCCGCCATCATCGGGCAGGTGCGGGAGGCGTTCCCCTACGGGCCCGAGCAGCACCGCGCACTCGACGCGCTGCACGACAGCTGCACGAAGGGTGTGATCGAGCCGCTGCCCGGCGGCGCCTGGGGCGAGTGGGGGATCGACGCCTACCTGGGGCGCTCCTGGTTCGACGTGCCGTGGCTGTGGTCCGAGAGCTACTTCTACCGGCGGCTCCTCGACGCCGTCGGCTACTTCGGGGACGGGCCCTGGCACGGCATCGACCCCTTCCGGCCCTCCAAGCTCGCCGAACTCGACTCCCCGGAGACGGACCAGGAGCTCGCGGCCCTGGACGAACTCGCCGCCCTGCCGGCCGAGGAACAGGGCGCGGCCCTGTTGCACGGGTCGTTGTGGGGGAACCGCGCCGACCTCGGGTTCCGGCTCTCGGACGGGGAGGCCGAAGGGCGGGACGCCGTACCGGATCTGGTCGCCGACGACAGCCACCGGCTGTGGGCGCTGCTCGACGGCCACGGCACCCTGTGTCTGATCGCCGACAACGCCGGACGCGAGCTCATCCCCGATCTGCTGCTCCTCACCCACCTCCTCGAACACGGCCGGATCGAGCGGGCCGTGCTGCACGTGAAGCCGTACCCCTACTACGTCTCCGACGCGACCACCGCCGACGTGGTCGACGCCATGCGCCGGCTCGTGCGGGCGCCGGGGGAGGCCGCCGGGTACGGGCGCCGGCTGTGGGAGGCCATGGCAGACGGGCGGCTCGGGGTGCGCGCGCACGCGTTCTCCTGCGCTCCGCTGCCGTACGCCGACATGCCGGACGACCTGAGCGCGGAGATCGGCGGCGCCGCGCTCACCGTCCTGAAGGGCGACCTCAACTACCGCCGTCTGGTGGGCGACCGGTGGTGGGCGCCGACCACGCCGTTCGCCGACGCGACCGGGTACTTCCCGGGTCCGGTCGCCGCCCTGCGCACCCTGAAGTCCGACGTGATCACCGGTCTCGACGAGCGTACGGAAGCCGCGCTGGTCGCGGCGGAGGGACGGCGCTGGCGGACCGGCGGGACCCACGCGCTCATCCAGGTCCGGCCCTGAGGAGCGTTATGCTGCCGACGTGCACCGGTGGGCTGCCCTACGTCCCGCCGACGGGCAGCGAAAGAGGACGTCATTGACCCCGCGGTACGTGAGCAATCCTGGGGAGCCCGTCTACGACGTGGACGCACGGCGCTACGTCGACGTCACGGACGCCCGTGACGAGGCCGACCTGCACGACGTGTTCACGGACATCTACCGCACCAACCGCTGGGGCTCCGACGAGACCCGCTCCGGACCGGGCTCCGAGCTCCAGCGCATGAAGCGGGTGATCGGCCGACTCGGCGCGCTCATCGCCGACTTGGGCGTCCGCTCGGTGCTGGACGCCCCGTGCGGGGACCTGAACTGGATGCAGCACGTCGAACTGCACGGGGCCTCCTACCTCGGCGGGGACGTCGTCGCGGAGCTCGTCGCGGCCAACCGCGCCCACCACCCCGGCCCGGGGCGGGAGTTCCAGCTGCTCGACTTCACCGCCCAGCCGGTGCCGCGGGTCGATCTCATCGTGTGCCGGGACGCCCTCGTGCACTTCTCCTACCAGCACGTGGTGGAGGCGCTGACCCGGTTCCGGGAGAGCGGCTCGCGCTATCTGCTCACCACGACCTTCTCCCGGACCGCCGCCAACACCGACATCGTCACGGGCTGGTGGCGGCCGATCAACCTCCGGCTGGCCCCCTTCGGGCTGCCCGAACCGCTGCAGGTCATCGGCGACGACGAGTCCGACGACTTCTACGACGACAAGACGCTCGCCCTGTGGGACCTCGCGCAGATCCCGGCGAGCTTCCCGGGCTACGAGCCGGTGGCCGCCGAGTCGGGATCCCTGGGCGCCTGATCCTCGGACCGCAGCCGGGCCAGCGCCTCCCGGGCGGCCAGGGTCCGTGGATGCCGTAGCCCCAGCACCTCCTCGCAGGCCGCCCGCACCTCGGTGAACTCCGCCTCGGCCGCACCGAGTTCACCCTTGAGGCAGAGCAGTCCGGCCAGGTTGTGCCGGACCGACACGGTGCCCGGGTGCCTCGGCCCCAGCGTCTCCACACAGTCCGCGAGCACCGTGCGGTACTCCGCCTCCGCCTGCTCGACGTGCCCGCGCAGATGCAGGACGTGCGCGGCACCGTGCCGTACGGACAGTGTCAGCAGATGCTGCTCGCCCAGTACGGTCCGCCGGGCCTCGTAGACCTCCCTGAACTCCTGCTCCGCGGCGGCGAGTCGGCCCTGGTCCTTGAGCAGGTCGGCGAGATTGTGGCGGACCGCGAGCGTGCCCGGGTGACGGGGGCCCAGGGTCTCCACGCAGTCCGCGAGGACCGTGCGGTACTCGGTCTCGGCCCGGTCGGTACGCCCCCGCAGATGCAGGACGTGCGCGGCACCGTGCCGTACCGAGAGGGTGAGCAGGTGCTGTTCGCCGAGCACTTCCCGGCGTGCCGCGTACACCTCCCTGAACTCCGTCTCGGCCGCCTCCAGCTGGCCCCGCTCCATCAGCAGGTCGGCCAGGTTGTGCCGGACCACCAGGGTGTGCGGGTGCATGTCGCCGAGCAGCCTGCGCCGGACCTCGAAGACCTCCCGGAACTCGGTCTCCGCGTCACCGGGCCAGCCGCGGTCGCGCAGCACGGTGGCCAGGCCGTGCCGGGCGGCCACGGTCTCGGGATGGTCCTCGCCGTAGGCGTCGGCGCGCAGGCCGAGCACGGTACGGAACTCGTGCTCGGCCTCGGCCAGGAGGCCCCGGTCGCGCAGCACGTCGGCGAAGCGGTGACGGACGCTGAGGGTGAGCGGGTGGCGCTCGCCCAGCACCTCCAGGCACATCCGCAGCGTGTCCCGCAGCTCCTCCTCGGCCTGCCGGAACATGCCGAGTTCGTGCCGCACCTGGGCGGCGTCGAACCGGGCGGCCAGGGTGTCGGGGTGGCGGTCCCCGAGGGCTTCCCGGTAGGCGCCGAGCAGCAGGCGGTACTCCTCCTCGGCCTCCGCGAGCAGCCCGCGCTGCTGGGACATCCGGGCTATGCCCTTGCGGGCGGCCAGCGTCTGCGGGGCCCGCTCACCGAGCAGGGTGCGCAAGGTGGCGTACACCGAGCGGTACTCCGCCTCCGCCTCCGCGGGCCGGCCCCGGTCGCAGAGCAGCTCCGCGAGGGCGTACCGGGCGTCGGCGCTCTCACCGGAGCCGTCGCCGAACAGCGCCCGGGTGTCCTCCAGAACGGAACGCACCAGCGTCTCGGCGGCGGCGAGCCGGCCCCGCAACTGGAGCAAGTGGGCGGCCGCGGAGCGTACTTCTAGCGCGTCGGGGTCGCGTGGACCGCACGCGAGCACCACCGGCTCGCACGCCCCGAGGACCTCCTCGGCCCGGTCCAGCCAACCCCGCCGGATCAGATGCCGGGCCCCGGCCGCCGCCGCCCGCAGCGCCCTGGAGACCAGGTCGTCCTCCGCCTCGTACGGGTCGCCGATCAGGGCCAGCGGGGCGTCGCAGTGCGGGAGCAGCAGCCGCCAGCGCGGCCAGTCGCACGGGTCGTCCTCGCTGAGCTCGGCGGTGGCGCAGACGACCAGGTCGGCGACGACGGCCGCGTACTCCTTCATGTGCTCGGCGAGGTCCCGCTGGAGCCGGCCGGCGTCCCGGACCAGGGGGTGCATCAGCAGGGTGCGCGTGTGGTCGTCGCCGCCGCGCGGGGTGTGCAGCTCGACCAGGCCGAAGTCGGCGAGCGAGGTGAGCGCGGTGTACAGCTCCTGGGGTGTGACACCGGGCAGCACCGAGGAGTCCGCCAGCCGGTCGGGGCGCAACAGGCCGACCAACGGCACCGGGGCCTCGCCCAGACAGCACAACAGCCGCATCAGCGGCCGGGCCTGGACGATGCCCCGCCGCTCCAGGAGGTCCAGCGACAGCTCCCAGGTGCCGGTCACCGGGACCGAGTAGTTGCTGCCCTGCCGCCCGGGCGGGCGCTCGTCGAGGAGTTCGGTGAAACGCTCGTCGAGGGCCACGCGGTAGTCGGCGTACGTCCGTACGGTCGTCGTGCCCGGCCAGGCGGGGAACGCCGAGGCCGCCGCGAGATGCGAGCCCGCGATGCGCAGTGCCAGCGGCAGCCCGCCGAGCCGCCGGGTCAGCAGCCGCGCGTCCTCACGGGAACCGGCCCGCTCCCCGGCGAGGTCCCACAGCACCTCGGTGGCGTCGTCCTCCTCCAGGGCGTCGACCGAGTGCAGCGTGGCCCACGGCCCCCAGGTCCTCGGGCTGCTGTCCCGGCTGGTGATCAGCACCAGGCCGGGCAGCTCCGCGGCGGGCCGGATCCAGCCCCTGCCCTCCGCCAACCGGCCGTAGGGCGCCAGGTGTTCGGGCTCGTCGGCGTTGTCCACCACCAGCAGCCACGGGCTCGCGGTGTCGCACAGCCGCCGCCACAGCAGGTCGGTCGCACTCGAACGCCCCGACCACGCACGGTCGATGAGGTCCGCGGGCGTGCCCAGCGCCGCCACCACCTCGCGCATCCCCTCGCTCAGCGTGGCAGGGTTCTTCGCCGTCACCCACCACACGTCGACGTTCAGCGCGGCGGCGTAGGCGGCGATCTCCAGGGCGACCGTCGTCTTCCCGCTGCCGCCCATGCCGTGCAGCACCTGCACACCCGAAGTCGGCTTGCCCACCAGCTGTTTGAGCGTGTCCAGGAGCGACTCACGGCCCCGCACCCGGCGGTCGAGCCGGCCCAGCGGAGGCGCCACGGTCAGCGCACCCGGGGCACGGACCGGCTCCAGCGCCGCCGGGGCCTGCTGGACCTGGATGAGGACCGGGCGCGCGAGGCCGGAGAACTCCTGGACGAACTCGGCCAGCAGACCGGACAGATCGGGATTGCGGGCCAGCAGACCGCGCAGGGTGGTGTCCCACTCCTGGCGCTGCTCCCGCAGCATGATCTCCTGCCGGGCCGGCGGTGCCGCGTCGAGCGCCGCCCGTGCCCGGTCCAGCCGCTCGACGTCCTCCCGCCGTAAGAACCGCGCCATCCGCTGCCGGGCCGCCTGCCAGGCATCCGTGGTCATCAGCCCGACCATGGTGCCCGCGGCGGCTGCGGCGGTCTGGGTGAACAACTCTGCCCCGAACATCGAGGACCCCCTGTCGGCACACACCTCGACGGCTACGTCCGAACCCCTCTCCCGTCTTCAGGTTCTCATGTCATGTGGCCTCGAAGGGACTTGATCCGGTCGCGAAGTCCGGCACGGGCCGCCCGGGCGCCCCGGCGACCCGCGGCGCGCGCGGTGTGCACGGTGCCGCACGTCGGAGGACCCGCAGCTGAGCCGTGCCGAGCAGTCACCCAGGGGAGGTGGCCACCCGGGCTCGCGGCAGCGTCTACTTCCCGCCCCCGGACCGCATCGCGCGCCATGTCCACGAGCTGTGGTACGACGGGCCCGTCCGGCATCTCTTCCTCAGCCGGGCCGCCGTGGACGACATCCTGCCCAGCCTCGGCCGGATGGCGGCCGGGTTCACGCTGGCGGCCGTCGCCGGGATCGTGCTGGGTGTCGTGGTGGGCCGGTCGCGGTGGGTGTACGCGCTGGCCGACCCCGTCCTCCAGTTCGCCCGGGCCGTGCCGCCTCCCGCCCTGGTCCCCGTCTTCGTCGTGGTCTTCGCCTTCGGCACCCCGATGCAGATCGCCTCGATCGCCTTCAGCGCCGTGTGGCCGGTGCTGATCAACACCGCGGCCGGTGTCCGCAACACCGACCCGCTGCGCCTCGACGTCGCCGCGGTCCTGCGCCTGAACACCGCCGAACGCCTGTGGTTCCTCGTCCTGCCCTCCGCCCTGCCCCGCATCTTCGCCGGGCTGCGGCTGAGCCTTTCGCTCTCCCTCATCCTCATGGTGTTCGTGACAGCCGCCGCTGAGCTCCGGGCGCCCGAACTCCGGCCCCGCCAACCGGACGTCACAAGTCCGCCCGCGAACTCCCGCGTTCAGCCCGGAGTTCACGCGATGGTGTGATCATGTGTGCCGGGGCGGATGCCTGCGGAGTGCCCTGGGTAGGGCCCGGCTCATGACGCAGCAGCCCTTCGAACTCCCGCACTTCTACATGCCGTATCCCGCGCGGCTCAACCCGCACGTCGACGAGGCGCGCGCCCACTCGACCGTGTGGGCGCGCGAGATGGGCATGCTGGAGGGGTCCGGGATCTGGGAGCAGTCCGACCTCGACGCGCACGACTACGGCCTGCTCTGCGCCTACACACACCCCGACTGCGATGGCCCCGCCCTCTCGCTCATCACCGACTGGTACGTGTGGGTGTTCTTCTTCGACGACCACTTCCTGGAGACCTTCAAGCGCACGCAGGACCGCGCGGGCGGCAAGGCCTATCTCGACCGGTTGCCCCTGTTCATGCCGATGGACCTGTCGACCCCGATGCCCGAGCCGGAGAACCCGGTCGAGGCGGGCCTCGCCGATCTGTGGACGCGGACCGTGCCGTCGATGTCCGTCGACTGGCGCCGCCGTTTCGCCGTCGCCACCGAGCATCTGCTCAACGAGTCCCTGTGGGAGCTGTCCAACATCAACGAGGGGCGGATCGCCAACCCCGTCGAGTACATCGAGATGCGCCGCAAGGTCGGCGGCGCCCCCTGGTCGGCCGGCCTGGTGGAGTACGCGACGGCCGAAGTGCCGGCGGCGGTCGCCGGGTCACGACCGCTGCGCGTCCTGATGGAGACCTTCTCCGACGCCGTCCACCTGCGCAACGACCTGTTCTCCTACCAGCGCGAGGTCGAGGACGAGGGCGAACTCAGCAACGGCGTCCTGGTCCTGGAGACCTTCTTCGGCTGCACCACCCAGGAGGCCGCCGACACCGTCAACGACGTCCTCACCTCCCGCCTCCACCAGTTCGAGCACACCGCCCTCACCGAGGTCCCCGCGATCGCCCTGGAGCACGCGCTGTCCCCGGCCGAGGTGACCGCCGTCGCCCGGTACACACAGGGCCTCCAGGACTGGCAGTCCGGCGGCCACGAATGGCACATGCGCTCCAGCCGCTACATGAACGCCCGCGCCGACACCACCTCCCCCTGGCAGGCCCTGACCGGTCGTGGCACCTCGGCCGCCGATGTCGGCGCCCTGCTCGCCTCGGCCGGCGCCGAGCGGCTGCGCGCCCACACCCATGTGCCGTTCCAGAAGGTCGGGCCGTCCCTGCTGCCCGACTTCTACATGCCGTTCCCGAACGAACTCAGCCCGCACCTGCCGGGTGCCCGCCCCCGCCTGGCCGAGTGGGCGCACCGCATGGGCATGCTCCAGGAGGGCGTCTGGGACGAGGACAAGCTCGCCGCGGCCGACCTCCCGCTGTGCTCGGCGGGCATCGACCCGGACGCGAGCCCCGAGGCCCTGGACCTGAGCGCGCACTGGCTGGCCTGGGGGACGTACGGCGACGACTACTACCCTCTCGTCTACGGAGGCCGCCGCGACCTCGCCGCCGCCCGCGTGACCACACAGCGGCTGTCGGACTGCATGCCCCTGGACGGCGAGCAGACCCTCGTCCCCGTCAACGCCATGGAACGCGGCCTGATCGACCTGTGGACCCGCACCACGGCGGAGATGACCCCCGACCAGCGGCGCACGCTCAAGGACTCCGTGAACGTGATGACCGAGAGCTGGCTCTGGGAGCTGGCCAACCAGATCCAGCACCGCGTCCCCGACCCGGTCGACTACCTGGAGATGCGGCGCGCCACCTTCGGCTCCGACCTCACCATGAGCATGTGCCGTATGGGCCACGGCCCCGCCGTCCCGCCGGAGGTCTACCGCAGCGGACCCGTGCGCTCCCTGGAGAACGCAGCGGTCGACTACGCCTGCCTGCTCAACGACGTCTTCTCCTACCAGAAGGAGATCGAGTACGAGGGCGAGGTCCACAACTCGATCCTCGTCGTGCAGAACTTCTTCGGCATCGACTACCCGGCCGCGCTGCGTGTCGTCCACGACCTGATGACCCAGCGCATGCAGCAGTTCGAGCATGTCGCCGCGCACGAACTGCCCGTCGTCTACGACGACTTCGAGCTCTCGGAGGAGGCGCGCGAGGTCATGCGGGGCTATGTGACCGACCTCCAGCACTGGATGGCGGGCATCCTGCACTGGCATCGCACGGTCGACCGCTACAAGGCCGAGCACCTGGCCCGCCGCACCCACGGCTTCCTCCCGGACCGTCCGCCCGCCTTTCCCCTGGCGGTCTGACCCGACGGCCGAGACACCGCCGTCCGGCGGGCCAGGAAGGCGTGCTCTGCGCGGGGCCCGGCGCGGGGAACGCTTGGTTCCGCGCGGCCGTGCGGCGTGCCCGCGGCAGCGGCTCCGCCGTGTCCGCTCCGGGCCGGAGGAGCAGCCCGGACCGTGACCGGTGGCCACACCGGCTGACACGCTCCGCGCGGGGTGCGTCGTACGACCTGACGCGCCCCGCGCCCGCCCTGCTCCACCGTCTCTGCCGAGCGTGACCCTGCCCGTTCCTGACCCCCCGTCAGTCTCACTCGTTCGTGGCTCGTCGCGCGCCCATGTGCCGGGTAGACACCAGCCGGTGGTGATCCAGCCGGAGGCGAACCATGGAACAGACAGCGTTGCGTCCCAAGCCGATGCCAGGTCAGGAGCCCGGCGGCGGCAGGAGGACCGGGCCCGCCCGGCGCCCGCACGCCGCGCGCCGGCGCGGGCGACGGCTCACGACCCTCCTGTTCGGCCTGTTCGTCGCGGCCGTCCTGGTGCTGTCGGGGGTGGGTCTCGGGACGATGGGCGCCACGGTGATCGGCATGAGCAGACTGGCCGAACTCCGCCGGCAGGCGCTGCCTCACCTGGGCGGCCCGTCCGCCTCGGCGCACCAGGGCACCGCCCCGTCGTCCGCGGGGCCGACGATCACCCCCTCGCCCGTGCCCGTCGTCGCGACCCTCGGCCTGGAGGTCGTGGACGCCGAGAAGGCGGGCGCGCTGGTGGTCGGTGTCCACGTACCCGGCCCGGGCTGCACGGCGGGCCTGGTCCGCGGTGACGTACTCCTCGCCTTCGGCCGGACCCGCGTCGACACGGCCGGCGACCTCGCGCGGGCCGTCGCGGACGCCCGAGCCGGCCGCGAGGTCGTACTGACGGTCCGGCACCGCAGCGGCGGCTACCAGCAGCTGACGGCCGTGCCGGGAGTCGTCACCTGAGCGATGCGCGGGGGCCGGTGCTCAGGTGACCACCCGGAAGTGTGTGGTGAGCCGTCCCTCGTCGTCCAGGATGTGGAAGGCCAGCCCCACCGGCGCGTCCCGGTCGGCGATCTGTTCGCCCTCCCAGGGCAGCCGCAGCGTCCAGGTCACCCCGGGTCCGACGACCAGGGGCCGCCCGGCGAACACGGTCGCCGCGGGCGTGTGCGCGTGACCGGTGATCAGACCGGCGATCTCGGGCCGCCGCTCCAGCAGCGCGGCCAGCCGCCCGGGCCCGTCCAGCCGGTAGGAGTCGGGCAGCGGGTGGTGCAGCGCCACCGGTGGATGGTGGAAGGCCAGCAGCACCGGAAGATTCCCGCCCAGTTCGTCGAGCGTCGCCTCGATCCAGTCGTACGTCTCCTCGTCCAGCGCCCCTTCGTCGCTTCCCGGAATGCTGGAATCGCACATCAGTACCGCACCGCCGTCGAGGACCCGCACCTCGTTCACCGGCCCGTCGGCCGCGGGCCGCCGCAACAGGGCCTTGCGGTACGGGGCGCGGCTGTCGTGGTTGCCGGGGCAGGTGAGCACCGGGAACGGCCGGTCCTCCTCGTGCAGTCCCAGGATCCGCGCCGCCTCCTCGTACTCCGCCTCGGCGCCGTGATCGGCGATGTCCCCCGTCACCAGCAGGGCGTCCACCGGCCCGGGCAACCGCCACAGCCGGTCGCGCACCCGCTCGGCGCGCTCCGTCGCCCGTGCGGTCCCGTCGAGATGCAGATCGCTGATGTGTGCGAGCACAAGCACGCCGTACCCCCGTCATCTAATGGTTGAGGTCGATCCAAGCATTAAGAATCGGATCCGATCAAGATGTTCTCGTCGGCCAGGACGGAAAACCAGGTCTCCTCTCCGGCGGTGTGCCGCTCCTGCCGGGCGTCCGCATGGCACGCGGACAGCCGGTGCCCGCCCGGCGCCCCGACCGGTCCGTGCGAAAGACGTGTCGACCGGCTCGCGCGCCCCTCGCCGTCCGGGCAGGATGCTGCCCAAGACCGTCACCGTCCAGGGAGGCCCCGATGACCGGCACCGCAGCGCCCTTCGCCGCCGACGACTACAGGGCCCGCATGGAGCGCGCGGCACGGTCGGCCGCCGAGGCCGGGCTCGCCGGACTCCTCGTGGCCCCCGGCCCGGACCTGGTGTGGCTCACCGGCTACGCGCCCACCGCCGTCACCGAGCGGCTCACGCTGCTGGTCCTCGCCCCCGGACAGGACCCCGTCCTCGTCGTGCCCACCCTGGAGGCCCCGGACGCCGCCAAGGCCACCGGCGCCGACGCCCTGACCCTGCGGGACTGGACCGACGGCAAGGACCCCTACGCCGCCACCGCCGCCCTCCTGGACGCCGGCGGCCGGTTCGGCATCAGTGACAACGCCTGGGCGATGCACCTGCTGGGCCTCCAGAAGGCTCTGCCCGGCACCTCGTACGCCTCCCTCACCGACGCCCTGCCGATGCTCCGCGCCGTCAAGGACGCGGCGGAGCTGGAGCTGCTGGCGGCCGCCGGAGCGGCCGCCGACGCGACGTTCGAAGAGATCCGCAAGGTCCCCTTCGGCGGCCGCAGGGAGTCGGAGGTGGCCGCCGACCTGGCCGGTCTGCTGCGTCGCTTCGGTCACTCCCAGGTCGACTTCACCATCGTCGCCTCCGGACCGAACGGCGCCAACCCGCACCACGAGGTCGGGGACCGTGTCATCGAACGCGGCGACATGGTCGTCCTCGACTTCGGCGGCCTCAAGGACGGCTACGGCTCCGACACCTCCCGCACGGTCCACGTCGGCGAACCCACCGACGAGGAACGCCGGGTGCACGACCTCGTACGCGCGGCGCAGGAGGCGGGTTTCCGGGCGGTGCGCCCCGGCGTGCCCTGCCAGGAGGTCGACCGGGCCGCCCGCGCGGTCATCGCCGACGCCGGGTACGGCGAGTACTTCATCCACCGCACCGGGCACGGCATCGGCGTCACCACCCACGAACCGCCGTACATGATCGAGGGCGAGGAGCAGCCCCTCGTCCCGGGCATGTGCTTCTCCGTGGAACCCGGCGTCTATCTGCCGGGCCGTTTCGGGGTACGCATCGAGGACATCGTCACGGTCACCGAGGTCGGCGGCCGCAGGCTGAACGACACGACCCGCGAGATGGTCATAGTGGACTGACCGAGCACCCAGGAGCCCTCCACCCCTCGAACGACTACGGCGCGACATGACCCAGGCACCGACACCCACCGCGGACACGGTCCGCAGACTGGTCCGTTCCCTGCTCAAGGACCCCACGCCCGACTCCGGCGGGCCCGAGGTCCGGCCCGTCGCCGAGGGCGGGCACTTCACCTGGTGGATCGGCACCCGCCATGTCCTGCGCCTGGCCGGCGACCGCGAGGCCTCCCTCCGCGGACGCCGTGAACTCCGGCTGCGCGACCTGGTCCGCCCGCACCTGCCCGTCGCGGTGCCGACCGGCGTGGCACAGGGCGAGTGGGCGCCCGGGCTGGCCTACACCCTCGACACCCTGGTGCCCGGCGGCTCGGCGGAGGAGCACGACGTGTCCGCCGTCGGCGAGGCCGACCTGGCCGGCCTGCTCACCGGGCTGCGCGAGGTGCCGGTACGGCAGGCCGAGGCGCTCGGCGTCCCCCGCGTCGCCCCGCGCTCCCTGGAGGCGCTGCGCCGGGAGGCCGGCCGGGCCGCCGAACTCCTCCGCGCGGCCGACGAGTTCGACCCGGTCCCGCTCCAGCAGCTCACCTCGGCCGCGGCGGTCCAGCTCGCCGCGCAGCCCGGCAGCGCGGTCCTCGTGCACCACGCCCTGACCGGCGACCACCTGGTGATCAGCGCCGACGGCCGGGTGCGCGGCGTCCTCGACTGGACCGGCACGGTCGTCGGCGACCCCGCCGAGGACATCGCGGGCCTCGCGCTGGCCGTGGGGTCGCCCGCCGCCGTCCGTGCCGCCACCCTCGCCGGGTACGGGGCCCGGCCGTGCCTGCGCGGACTGTGGCTGGCCCGCTGCGACACCATGATCCGCCTCGCGGCGGGCCTGGACGGACGGGCCGCCGAACCCCTGCCTCTCCTGCGCACCCGGCTGCGGCGGGCCTGGGAGGCGATCCTGCTGGAACGCGTCACCGAGCTGCGGGACGAGGAGACGGACGACGCGGAGTTGTAGACGCGGGGTCGTAGGCGTCCCCACCCGGTCTTTTCCACCCTGCTTCCACCCCCGGGTCGAGGCGCGGGACCGTGCCGGAGCCGGACAGTCGAGGCATGACGATCTCCGACTGGCTCATCGACGTGGCGCTTGTCCTCGTGGTCCTCCGGCAGCTGCGGGAGGAGAGGCTGACGCCGCGCACGGTCCTGCTGCCCCTGGCGCTGATCGGCTGGGCGGCGACCGCCTACCTGCACGACATCCCCACGGCGGGCAACGACCTCGTGCTGATCGGCGCGTTCGCCGCGACCGGCGTCGCCTTCGGTCTGGCCGGCGGCCTGGTCACCCGGGTCCGGCACGCGGACGGGCACATACGGGTCAGGGCCACCCCGGTCGCGGCGGCGCTGTGGGTGATCAGCATGGGCTTCCGCCTCGGTTTCGCCGTCTGGTCCTCACACCCCTCGGGCGCCGCGCACATGGCCCGTTTCTCCGTCGACCACGACATCACCGGCGAGCAGGCGTGGGTCGCCGCCCTGGTCCTCATGGCCTTCGGCGAGGTCGTCGTCCGTCTTGCGCTCATCGTCGTGCGCGGCAGCATCCTGCGGGCGCGCCTCGGCCGGCAGGGGCGCAACGCCCTGCCGGTCACCCCATGAACCGGAGCAGCCCCGTGAGCTCACGCCTGGAGCAGCACCACGCACGACTCCCCGGGCACATGCAGCACCCCGTCCGCGCCCGGCGCCTCCACCGGCTCCCAGGCCGCCAGGACGCGGGCCTCGCGGGGCCCCAGCGGGATGGCCGCCGGCGACTTCGCCAGGTTCACCGCCACCCGGACATCCCCGCGGCGGAAGGCGAGCCAGCGCTGGTCCGCGTCGTAGGCGACCTTGGTGTCGGCGAGATCGGGATCGGTGAGGTCCGGCTGCTCGTGCCGCAACGCGAGGAGCCGGCGGTACCAGGCCAGCACACGCGCGTGCGGCTCGCGGTCGGGCTCGGACCAGTCGAGGCAGGAGCGCTCGCGGGTCGCCGGGTCCTGCGGGTCGGGCACGTCCTCCTCGGCCCAGCCGTGCTCCGCGAACTCCCGACGCCTGCCCCGGCGTACGGCCTCGGCGAGCTCGGGATCGGTGTGGTCGGTGAAGAACTGCCAGGGCGTGCTCGCCGCCCACTCCTCGCCCATGAACAGCATGGGGGTGAAGGGCGCGGTCAGCACGAGGGCCGCCGCACAGGCCACCAGGCCGGGGGAGAGGGACGCCGCCAGCCGGTCGCCCTGGGCGCGGTTGCCGACCTGGTCGTGGGTCTGGGAGTAGCCGAGCAGCCGGTGCGCGGCCACGCGCGTGCGGTCCAGTGGGCGCCCGTGGCCGCGGCCGCGGAAGCTGGAGTAGGTGCCGTCGTGGAAGTAGCCGCCGGTGAGGGTCTTGGCGAGCGAGGCCAGGGGAGCGCGGGCGAAGTCGGCGTAGTAGCCCTGGGACTCGCCGGTCAGCGCGGTGTGCAGGGCGTGATGGAAGTCGTCGTTCCACTGCGCGTGCAGCCCGAGACCGCCCTCGGCGCGGGGCGTGATGAGCCGCGGGTCGTTGAGGTCGGACTCGGCGACGAGGAACAGCGGCCGTCCCAGGTCGGCGGCGAGCGTGTCGACAGCCGTCGACAGCTCCTCCAGGAAGTGGCACGCGCGCGTGTCGGCGAGCGCGTGCACGGCGTCCAGGCGCAGTCCGTCGATCCGGTAGTCCCGCAGCCAGGAGAGCGCGCTGCCCAGCAGATACGTGCGCACCTCGTCGGAGCCGGGGGCGTCCAGGTTGATCGCGGAACCCCAGGGCGTGTGGTGCGTGTCGGTGAAGTACGGTCCGAAGGCGGGCAGGTAGTTGCCCGAGGGGCCCAGGTGGTTGTGCACCACGTCCAGGACCACCCCGAGGCCCAGTTCGTGGGCCCGGTCGACGAAGCGCTTCAGGGCCTCGGGGCCGCCGTAGGGCTCGTGCACGGCCCACAGGGAGACGCCCTCGTAGCCCCAGCCGTGCCGCCCAGGGAAGGGGCACAGCGGCATCAACTCGACGTGGGTGATGCCGAGTTCGACCAGGTGGTCGAGTCGGGCGGCGGCCGCGTCCAGGGTGCCCTCGGGCGTGTAGGTGCCCACGTGCAGCTCGTAGAGGACCGCTCCCGGTAGCGGGCGGCCCGCCCACTGCGTACGCCAGGTGTAGCGCTCGTGCTCGACGACGGCGCTGAGTCCGTCCGGCCCGTCCGGCTGACGGCGCGAGCGCGGGTCGGGAAGCACCGGGCCGTCGTCCAGCGCGAAGCCGTACCGGGTGCCGTCCCCGGCCTCCGCCTCACCCCACCACCATCCCGAGCGCTCCGGATCGCGCTCCAACGCGCGCGCGGCGCCCTCGCAATGGAGCGTCACACGGTCGGCCTGCGGTGCCCACACCTCGAACTGCACGGACGGTTCCCCTTCGTCTGTTCACCGTGATGTAGCCCGTCCATGGTGCTTCAAACGAGATCAATCCGCCGGGGAATCCTCCCCTTTGCGGCAGGTGTCGTCAGGGACGCGCGGGGGGCGGCCGTTGTCTCGTTTTCTGGACACCCGGGGTTCACTGCCCGACAATCACCAACGTGACGTCGTCCTTCGAGTTCAACACGTACCCCGCGCGGCTGTCCGACGCGGAGCGCGACAAGGTGCTGAAGGTGCTCCGTGACGGCGTCGCCATGGGCCGCCTGTCGCACGACACGTTCGTGCGCCGCATGGAACTGGCCCTCATCGCGCGCCGGTCCGACGAACTCGCCGTGCTCACCGCGGACCTGCCCCAGGAGAGCCGCGTCTCCCGCCTGGTGTTCGGCACCGTCGAGGCCGTCTCCGGCTTCACCGTGCGGCTGCGCAGGGCATGGCAGGCCGAGCGCCTGCCCAAGCTGCTGCTGCCGCACCCGGGCAGCGGCCACGCGCTGCGCATCGGCCGCGACCCGGCCAACGGTCTGCGGCTGACCCACGAGACGGTCTCCCGGGTCCACGCCGAACTCAGCCGTCAGGGCGGCATGTGGGTGCTGCGCGATCTCGGCTCCACCAACGGCACCACGGTCAACGGCCGGCGGGTCATCGGCGCCGCCGTCGTCCGCGAGGGCGATCAGGTCGGGTTCGGCCGGATGGCCTTCCGGCTCGCGGTCAACTGAGCCCAACCTCACCTCTGGCCTGGGCTTTACGTGCGGTCGCGGCCCAAAACCCTTTCCGCCGCACGGTGTTGACGTACCTCTCAAGTCGTGACTGACTGTGCGTACACCTTGCACACCAGGTGAACCGACGGCACCACATTGTGGAGGTGTGCCCTGCCGCCCCTCCTGCGCTATCCGACCGTCGACGAGCTGGGCGCACGGGCCGCGGCGCTCGTCGCCCGCCATCCCACGGACGCCCGACTGCGCCGCGCCGGCACCTCCCGCGCGGGAAACCCCCTGTGGCTGCTCTCCGTCGGCCACGGCAGCCGCCAGGCCCTCGTCGTGGCCGGCCCGCACGCCAACGAGCCGGTGGGCGGCGGCACCGTGCTCCGGCTGGCCGAGCGCGCCCTGGCCGACCCCCGGCTCACCGTCGGGGCCGACGCCACCTGGAACCTGCTGCTCTGCCTCGACCCCGACGGCCTGCGCCGCAACGAGGGCTGGCTGCGCGGCCCGTACTCCCTCGGCCGCTACTTCCGCAATTTCTTCCGGCCCGGCTTCGGCGAACAGCCCGAATGGCTGCCCGACGGCGCGGACGCCGCCGCACTGCCGGAGACCCGCACCCTGCTCGCCCTCCAGGACGAACTGCGGCCCATCCTCCAGTGCTCCCTGCACGGGGTCGACGTCGGCGGCGGCTTCGTGGAACTCACCCGGGACCTGCCCGGCCTCGCCCGGCGGGTCGCCGACACCGCGGCCCGGCTGCGCATCCCGCGCGAGGTCGGCCCGTACGACACCCTGTACTGGCCGTGTCTGGGCCCCGCCGTCTACCGGATCCCGCCGCCCCGCCGCGGCGACCTGGCCGCCGCCATCACCGAGGCCGCCGTCGAGTCGACCTGGTACCACCCGCACCGGTACGGCACCGTGACCGCCGTCGTCGAGTCACCCATGTGGGGCGTGGCCGCCGTCGAGGACGCCGGCGCACCCGCCGACGCGGCCGCCGTGCTGCGCACCGTCAGCCACACGCTGCGCCGCGACGCGCGGCTCCTGGAGGACGTCCTGGCGCGGATCCGCCCGTATGTCTCGGCCGCCCCGGACGCGGCGCGACTGCTCGCCCCGGTCGAGGACTATTTACTGGTCTGCCCCGGACTCGCCGACGCCTGGGACCCCGACGTCCCCGACGGCGGCCGCCCGATGCCCCCGCTCAGCACCGGTCACCTGACCGCGCTGCGCATCGCCGGGCGGCGCCTCGCCCTGCGCACAGCCGGACTCCTGCACCAGCTCGTGATCCGCGCGGGCACCGACCCGGCCGGCGCGCTGCCGGAACTGGACCGGCTCATCGACCTCTGGTGCGCCGACTACCGCGACGGGTGCGGGGCCCGTTGGATCCCGGTGCCGCGCCAGATCGAGTACCAGTCCCGGGTCGTGCTCTCCGCCTTCGAACTCGCCGTGCGGGACGCGCCCGCGCGCTCCCGTTCGGGTGAGCCGGGGTGGGGATCCGAGGCCGCCGTGCCGATGCATCGGGAATGACGTCCACGATCACAGCGACAACGACAGCGGTACGGCGAGCGGCACACCTGGCTCTGGCGGTGTCCGCCGCCCTGCTTCTCGCCGCCGCGGCCCCCGCGACGGCAGGGTCCGGAGCCGGTGGCGACCACCTCTACCTCATGGTGACCACGGGGGACGGCCGCTCCAGCGACACCCGCGGCACGCTCCTGCTGTGCGACCCGCCCCAGGGCCACGCTCGCGCCGCCGAGGCCTGCGCCCAACTGGACTCCGTCGGGGGTGACATCGACGCCCTTCCGGCCGCGGACGTCGTCTGCCCGATGCTCTACGCTCCGGTCACTGTCCGGGCCGACGGGCAGTGGAACGGCCGCCCTGTCGAGTACCGGCAGACCTTCTCGAACGGCTGTCTGATGGGGGCGCGGACAGGGGCGGTCTTCGCACTGGACGACTGACGCCCGGGGGCGGGGGGCGAGGCCGGGTCAGTCCGCCCGTACGCGCGCGTGCAGCGCCACCGCCACGACCGTGCGGGCCTGGTGCTCGATCTGGTGTTCCAGCGGCACCCAGCGGGCACCGAACCGCTCCGCGAAGGAATCGCTCCACGCCTCCACGAGCCGTTCGAGACGCGGTGCCGCGCGGTCGTCGGTCTCCCGCAGGACCCGCAGCAGCATCGCCGCGGCCCGCAGCGGCAGCCGGCGGGAGAACGCGTCCACACTGCCGATGTACGCCCTCGTGTCGTCGGCCGGCCGCGTGTGGATCCAGTCCGCGGCCAGCCCCGGCACCAGCCCCAGACCCCAGGTTGCGGCCCGCAGCAGTGGCCCGCCGGCAGCGTCGAGGCGCGGCAGCGCGTCCGCCAGTACCTGGTCCACCGCGCGCGACTGCCGCAGCAGCCGGCCCGCCAGCCGCCCCATCGCCGCCGTCGGCGCCGGATGCGGCGCCGGATCGTCCACCTGGTCGCTCGCCCACATCGGTACCTCGACCACCGCGGTCAGACCGCCGTGGCGGTGCGCGTGGTACCAGGTGCTGCGCCGCGCGTCGTCCGGCATGCTCGGGTACGCCGCCCCGGCGCCCGGCGCCGGCATCACATGCACCCCCGGTCCGGCCGCGGGCCAGCCCGCCGCGTCCGAGGCACCGGTCTCCACCGGTATGCGCAGCTCCGCCGCGGACTTGGCGAACGGCTCGGCGATCCCCGGCACGTCCTTCGTCAGCTGCACCCAGCTGCCGCCCAGATCGGTGCCGTGCAGGGTCACCTGGACGTAGGGCCGCAGTTCGTCGATCAGCCCGGTCAGGGCGCGGGTCTCGGGCGGCAGCCGGTCCGGCGGCAGCATCGCGGGCGCCCACTCCGGCTGCTCCGCCCCGGCGGGCCGGAAGAAGCCGAGGTGGTAGTCGAAGAGACTGCGCGGCGCCGGGGTCACATGCAGACTCGCCCCGTCGGGATCGGCGCACAGCAGGAAGTGCCAGGACGTGTCCGCCCGCAACTCCGGCTCGGCCAGCACCCGCCGGGCCACCGCCAGAGCCGCGGGGCCGCCGGCCGGTTCGTTGGCGTGGGCGCCCGCGACCACCAGGACGGCTCGCCGGGCCCGGCCGATCGACAGCACCTGGAGGGGTCTGCCCGCGCGCGAGACACCCACCCGCCTCAGCCGGCAGTCGCCGGGCCGCTGTGCGGCCAACGCCCGCGCGGACCGGACCAGTTCGGTCACCGTGGGGTAGCGCAGCTCCGGCAGGAGACTCACCCCCGACACGTCCGACCGGCCTCGCAATCCGCAGTACCCCACGGTCTGGTTGAGGTGTCAAGGACGCCGTGGGGGAGCCTCCAGGGGGCGCCCAGATGCATTTACCGGCAGCCGGTAGAGCCGTACGTGCCAGCGGGGTTGCCCACGCCCCCGCGCCCGCACCGGCGGCCCGGCGTCACTGCCGGTGCAGGCCGCGCCCAGCCGGCGTCAGGAACGCCTCGCCGACCGGGGGTGAGGACCGCGTGGTCCTCGCGCGCGCCCCGGTCCGCAAGCGCCCCATGACCGTCCTCGCGCGCGTGCCGCTCACCGGCGCTGCCGAGGCCTTCGTGGACCTCCTGCGGGACCTGGCCGCAGTCGCCCACACCGGCCGCCCGGTGTCACTGCCGGTGCAGGCCGCGCCCAGCCGGCGTCAGGAACGCCTCGCCGACCGGGGTGAGGACTGCGTGGTCCTCGCGCGACGGGACCTGGCCGCAGTCGGCCGCGCCCGGTCAGTCCGCGGCGACCCGCTCCAGCAGCGCCACCGGCGACTCGCCCAGGAGCTCCGCCACCCGCGCGTGCCCGGAGAACTCCCGCTCCGGAACCAGTACGTCGCGCCAGACGCCCGGCGGCAGCGGCAGCACCGTCTCCCCCCAGCCGCCCGCCTCCGCCAGCCGCAGCGACAGCCGGGTCACCGCGGTGATCACCTCCCCGGAGCGCGCGAACGCCACGCAGTGCGCCGCCGAGGGCCCCTCCGCGGCCAGCGGCGTGTACGTCGCCGCGTCCCCGAAGACGTCCGGCCTGCGCCGGCGCAGCCGCAGGGCCGCGGCCGTGAGCGCGCCCTTGTCACCGGAGTCCTCCGGCGGGAACCGCACCGGCCGCCGGTTGTCCGGGTCCACCAGCGCCAGGTACCTGCTCTCCGTGCCCTGGTACACGTCGGGCACCCCGGGCATCGTCAGCTGCACCAGGGCCGCGCCCAGCTCGTTCGCCCGGATGTGCGGATCGAGGCGCGTGCGCAACGCGGCCACCTGCTCGCCCTGCGCCCCGCACGGCCCGGCCGTGACGAACTCCGTCACCGCCTCCTCGTACGCCGGCTCCTGCTCCGTCCAGCTCGTGTACAGGCCCGCCTCGCGCACATGCTTCAGCAGCGCCTCCCGCACCCGCTCCGGGGCCGCGGGGCCGAGCCCGAACACCGTCTGCCAGGCCGCCCACGCCAGCTGCGCGTCCGGCACGCCCTCGCCGGTGCGGGTCACCTCGGCCAGCGTGTCCGCCCACCACCCTGGGCACTCGGTGAGCACGGCGAGGGCCGCCCGGACATCCGCACTGCGCTTGGTGTCGTGCGTCGACACCACGGTCCCCGTCAGCGGCCAGTCGCGCTGCACGCGCGTGCAGTAGGCGTGGAACTCCTCGGGCGCGACGGCCGGGCTGCCGGGGTTCCCGCCCACTTCGGTCGCCGACAGCAGCGGCACGTACCGGTAGAACGCCGTGTCCTCCACGGACTTGGCCCGCAGCGCCGACGCCGTCTGCGCGAACCGGGTCCGGAACTCCACCTGGTCCGGGCCGTCACCGGCCCGCCCCAGCACCAGATCCCGTACGACGTCCACGGCACCCGCCTCCTCGGGGACCACGAAGGCCAGCCGGGCCTCGGCCGCGGCCTCCTCGGTGACGACACGGGCGGCGTCCGAGGAACCGTAGGGCCGGTAGACCTCCATGCGCACCAGCAGCTCCTGGAGCGCGGTGCGCAGCGCCCAGGGCGCCCGGTCGCGCAGCGCGGGCTCCGGGGACGCGGCACACACGCGTGCCGCCACCCGGGTCAGACGGTCGGTCTCGGTGGCCAGCTCGTGCGTGATCACCTTGTACGCCGCCCGGCGTGCCGTCGCGTCCCAGTCGCCGCCGCGGTCGGTCTGCGGCGCGGCGAACCTCCGGTACTGGCCGAGGAGTTCCCCGAAGCCGGCCGGGTCCGTGAACAGCCCGTCGATGTGCCGCAGGGCGTCGTACCCCGTCGTCCCCGCCACGGGCCAGGAGGCCGGCAGCCGCTCCCCGTCCGCCAGGATCTTCTCCACCACCGTCCAGCGCCCGCCGGTCGCCTCGTGGAGCCGCTGGAGGTAGGCGTCGGGGTCGGCGAGGCCGTCGGGGTGGTCGATCCGCAGCCCGTCGAGCACGCCCTCGTGCAGCAGCTGGAGGATCTTGGCGTGGGTGGCCTCGAACACCTCGGGGTCCTCGACCCGCACCCCGATCAGCTCCGAGATGCTGAAGAAACGCCGGTAGTTGAGCTCGGTGCGGGCCAGCCGCCACCACACCGGGCGGTACCACTGCGCGTCCAGGAGCTGCGGCAGGGGAAGCTCCCCGGTGCCCTCGCGCAGCGGGAACACATGGTCGTAGTAGCGCAGGACCTCCCCGTCCACCGTGAGGTTGCCGAGCTCCTCGCCGACCGGATGCCCCAGCACCGGCAGCAGCACCTGGCCGCCCTGCGCCTCCCAGTCGATGTCGAACCAGCGGGCGTACGGCGACTTCGGGCCCTCCCGCAGCACCTCCCACAGGGCGTGGTTGTGGCGCGGGTCCATCGCCATGTGGTTCGGCACGATGTCCGCCACCAGGCCGAGCCCGTGCTCCCGCGCGGTGCGCGACAGGGCCCGCAGCCCCGCCTCGCCGCCCAGCTCCTCGCGCACGCGGGCGTGGTCCACGACGTCGTAGCCGTGCGTCGAACCGGGGACGGACTCCAGGACGGGGGACAGATGCAGGTGCGAGACGCCCAGCGAGGCCAGATACGGCACGGCCGCCGCCGCGGCCGCGAACGGGAACTCGCGCTGCAGCTGCAGCCGGTACGTGGCCGTCGGCACCGACGGGTCGGGTCGCTCAGGTGTCATGCAGACCTACGTACCCGCCCTGCGGCCTTTCGTGTCATCGCATGCTCCATGTGCGCGGGCCGGTGGCGTCGGGACGCTGCCGTCCCGACGCCACCGGTTCGTTCCGCTAGACGGGCCGTCGTAGCACCACCATGCTGCGGTCCACCAGCGTCAGCCCGTCCCCGGCCTGCACCTTCGCCTCCGTGCCCGGCGGCACCCCGTCCGTGCGGGCGGTGTCGACCACGACCTCCCACTGCCGGCCGTGGTTGACCGGCACCACGAAGTCCAGCGCCTTGGGCGAGGCGTTGAACATCAGCAGGAACGAGTCGTCGGTGATCCGTTCCCCGCGGGCTCCGGGCTCGGAGATCGCGTTGCCGTTGAGGAAGACCGTCAGCGCCGAGGCCTGCGCCCGGTCCCAGTCCCGCTGGGTCATCTCCTTGCCCTCGGGCGTGAACCAGGCGATGTCCGACAGCTCGTCGTGGGTCCCCTCCACGGGCCGCCCGTGGAAGAAGCGGCGGCGCCGGAAGACCGGATGGTCCTTGCGCAGCCACACCATCGCGCGCGTGAAGGCCAGCAACTCGGCGCCGAGCCCCGCCGCCCCGTCCCCGGCCTCCTCCGGCCAGCGCACCCAGGCCAGCTCGCTGTCCTGGCAGTAGGCGTTGTTGTTGCCGCGCTGGGTGCGCGCCACCTCGTCGCCGTGGCTGATCATCGGCACGCCCTGGGACAGCATGAGGGTGGCGATGAAGTTGCGCATCTGGCGGGCGCGCAACTCCCGTACCGCGGGGTCGTTGGTCTCCCCCTCCGCCCCGCAGTTCCAGGACCGGTTGTGGCTCTCGCCGTCGCGGTTGTCCTCGCCGTTGGCGTCGTTGTGCTTGTCGTTGTACGAGACGAGGTCGTGGAGGGTGAACCCGTCGTGGCAGGTGACGAAGTTGATCGAGGCCAGCGGACGCCGGCCGTCGTCCTGGTAGAGGTCGGAGGAACCGGTCAGCCGGGACGCGAACTCCGCCAGCGCGCGCGGCTCGCCCCGCCACAGGTCCCGTACGGTGTCGCGGTACTTGCCGTTCCACTCGGTCCACAGCGGCGGGAAGTTGCCCACCTGGTAGCCGCCCTCGCCGACGTCCCACGGCTCGGCGATCAGCTTCACCTGGGAGACCACCGGGTCCTGCTGGACCAGGTCGAAGAACGACGACAGCCGGTCCACCTCGTGGAACTGCCGGGCCAGGGTCGCCGCGAGGTCGAAGCGGAAGCCGTCCACGTGCATCTCGGTCACCCAGTACCGCAGCGAGTCCATGATCAGCTGGAGCACGTGCGGGGACCGCATGAGCAGGGAGTTCCCGGTGCCCGTGGTGTCCATGTAGTACCGCTGGTCGTCGGTCAGGCGGTAGTACTGCGGGTTGTCGAGGCCCTTGAAGGACAGCGTCGGGCCCAGGTGGTTGCCCTCGGCGGTGTGGTTGTAGACGACATCCAGGATGACCTCGATCCCGGCCTCGTGCAGCGCCCTGACCGCCGACTTGAACTCCAGGACCTGCTGGCCGCGGTCGCCCCAGGAGGCGTACGCGTTGTGCGGGGCGAAGAAACCGATGGTGTTGTAGCCCCAGTAATTGTTCAGGCCCATGTCGACCAGGCGGTGGTCGTTCACGAACTGGTGGACCGGCATCAGCTCCAGGGTGGTGACGCCGAGCTCCACCAGGTGCTCGATGATCGCGGGGTGCGCGAGCGCGGCGTAGGTGCCGCGGAGCTCCTCGGGCAGCCCCGGGTGCCGCATGGTGAGGCCCTTGACGTGCGCCTCGTAGATCACCGTCTCGTGGTAGCCGATCCGCGGCCGCCGGTCGTCGCCCCAGTCGAAGTACGGGTTGACCACGACCGAGGTCATGGTGTGCGGCGCCGAGTCGAGATCGTTGCGCTTGTCGGGCGAGTCGAAGTGGTAGCCGTAGACCTCCTCGCCCCAGCGGATCGATCCGCTGATCGCGCGCGCGTAGGGGTCGAGCAGCAGCTTCGAGGAGTTGCAGCGCAGGCCGCGATCGGGAGCGTACGGGCCGTGCGCCCGGAAGCCGTAGCGCTGTCCGGGCATCACGCCCGGCAGATACGCGTGCCGGACGAACGCGTCGCTCTCGCGCAGTTCCACCGCCGTTTCCGAGCCGTCGTCGTGCAACAGACACAGCTCTACTCGGTTCGCGGCCTCGGTGAAGACCGCGAAGTTGGTACCGGCGCCGTCGTACGTGGCACCGAGTGGATACGCCTCTCCAGGCCAGACCTGCATGAAACGACTCTTTCAGCTCTCCCGCGCCGCGTGTGGCGCCTTGGCCCCGAGTGTCCCCGAAAGTGATGGAACCACCTATGACTTACGTCCCTCTTACCGATCGACCAGTGCACAGGGCGGTCACAGAACTGTTCTTTGCCGAAATATCGGGGCATACACATACTCCCGGAGATGCCCGGGGAGTAGGGGGAAGATGTGCGCAAGATAGTGCACCGCCACCTCGGGAAGGTGGTGGCAGGTGCGGCCATCGCGGTGGCGGGGACCGCCGTGATGGTCGGGATCACCCTGCCGGGCACGGCGGGGGCGGACGACACCGGGGGCGGCAAGACGGCCTCCGGGCAGCCCGCGGCGCAGGCGGGGCAGGGCGCAGACGGGGCCGTGGCGCCCGGGGTCGTCGAAAAGGCGCCGGCCGCCGAGGGTGAGAAGGGCAAGGGTCGCGACCCGCTCACCGACGACGAGATCAAGCGGGTCGAGCAGCTCGCCGTGAACCCGCAGATGATGAACTCCAGCGAGGACGTCGAGGGCGATCGCGGTCCCGAGCGCCTCACCGTGGACCTCGCCGACCCGAAGGCCGGCGAACTGGACGACCCGAACGCGCCCCGGCGCGCGAACGTGACGTTCTACGACTACCGGGACGACACCCTCGTCACCCGGACCGTCGACCTCGACAGCGGAAAGGTCGTCGCGACCGGCTCCCAGCACGGCGTCCAGCCGCCGCTGAGCAGCGCCGAGTACGCGGAGGCCGCGAGCCTGCTGATCGCCGACCCGCTCGGTGCGGACCTGAAGGCCGACTACAAGGACGCCACCGACAAGGACCTCACCAACGCCGACCAGCTGCTGCTCACCGGCGCCGTGTACCGGGCCGTCCCGGGCGGGCAGCCCGCCGCGCTCGACAAGTGCGGCGAGCACCGCTGCGTGCGGCTGTTCCCCAAGGTGAAGAACGGCCCCTGGATCGACGCCAGGGCCTTCGTGATCGATCTGAGCGCCCGCAAGGTCGCCAAGCTCGAGAGCTGATCCGCCTTTCTCCGTCCACTTTTCCCACCTGCTCCTTCGCAAGGGAGTCATCTCTTCATGCGTAACAGAATCAGCCGCGCGCGCAGGCACGCGGCCCTCGGCGTGTCCGTGGCCGCGCTGGCCGCCGGTGTCACGACCGGCGCGGGACCGGCCGCCGCCCAGCCCGGGGTCGCCGCCGCGGCCGCCGCGGAGTGCAGCAGCGCCTACAAGATCGAGCAGAAGCTCGCCAGCGGTACCACCTGGCGGATGTGCTGGCGCTACGACAGCAAGGCCGGAATGGTCCTGGAGGACATCTCCTACCAGCCCAAGGGCGAGGCCGCGCCGATCAAGGTCCTCAACAGCGCCCGGCTCGGGCAGATCCACGTCCCCTACGACGACGGCAGCGTCGAGTACGACGACCTGACGGGCTTCGGCTTCGCCCAGGGCCTGATGAACCTGGACCCGGGCGAGTGTCCCGGCGGCACCATCAAGAGCGTCAAGGTCCCCGACTCCTGGGACCCGGACCACTCGGACGTCAACGGCCTGTGCACCACGACCCGTTCGCGCGGTCACGCCTACCGCATGCAGGGCGACAGCGCGAACAAGGTCTACCAGGCCCAGGGCAAGGACCTGCTCGTCTACTCGGTCAACCAGGTCGGCTGGTACGAGTACATGACCGAGTGGCGCTTCCAGGACGACGGCACCATCACCATGAACCTCGGCGCGACCGGCAGCCTCTCCTACGAGGACTACGACGCCGGCGACGGCCGTGGCTGGCCCATCGGCAAGGGCCCCCGCGCCCAGGCCACCAGCCACAGCCACAACGCCTTCTGGCGCCTGGACTTCGCCCTCGACGGTTCCTCCAAGAACCGGGTCGAGCAGTACGACTCGACGGTCACCGCGGCCGCCCAGGGCCAGCAGACCGCGACCGTCAAGACCACCCGCACCCCGGTCACCAAGGAACTCGCGGGCGACGCCAAGAGCTACCGCTGGTGGCGCATGGTGAGCGCGGTCGGCAAGAACAAGGACTGGCACCCGCGGTCCTACGAGATCGTCCCCGGCCCGAGCACCAAGTACCCGGGCCGCGCCTTCACCAAGCACGACGTGTACTTCACCGAGTACAACCCGTGCGAGCAGTTCGCCAGCAACAACACCGGCAGCTGCGCCGCCGGGGCGGGCACGTCCGTCGACAAGTGGGTCAACGGCCAGGACCTCACCCACCCGGTGGTCTGGATGAACGTGGGCTTCCACCACATCGCGCGCGACGAGGACCAGCAGCCCATGCCGGTCCACTGGCAGGGATTCTCCATCGCCCCCAGGGACGTCACGGCTATGAATCCGCTCACTCCGGCCGAGCTCGCCGGGCAGAACGGGCACTGGGAGCCCGGTAGTTGAGATTGACCCTGTCCATCCGGCTGCACCGCCGACCGCTCCCGGAGTACCCTTCCTTGATCGTTGGGTGGGGCCATGCCCCCGGGAGTGCTCGGGGGAGCGGAAGGCGGTGCGCGGGTGGGCTCGGGAGGGCTGGAGTTGCCCCCTGGTGACGAGGGTCACGAGGGGAACTCCCAAGACGCCCCGCCCGGCACGGTGTCCCTGGCACGGCCGATGGACGCGGGAGCGACGATCGGGCCGGAGCTGGACTGGGACGCCGACGCCTGGCGCGAGGTGCGTACGCGCGCGCAGCGGGCGGGCCGTGCCTACATCTGGCTGAACCTCGTCGAACAGCGGCTACGGGCTGTCGTGGCCGCTGTTCTGCGTCCCATCTACGAACCCGTGCACGGCCACGACGACTGGGTGGTCGCGGCCGCCGGACCCGCCGGACAGGAGTGGGTCCAGCGCGCGGTCGCGGTCCGTGAGGTCAGCCGCCGCAAGGGCTATCTGCTCGACCCCGCCGACGACAACGTCCTCAGCTTCCTCACCCTGCCCCAGCTGCGCGAGCTGATGGTGCAGCACTGGCCGTGCTTCGAGCCCTACTTCGACGACCGCAGGGACGTCGAACTGGCCCTGGACGAGCTGGAGGTGACGCGCAACGTCGTCTCCCGCAACCGGGCCCTGTCCGAGGCGGTCCTCGGCCAGGCCGAGCGCGCCGCCGCCAAGCTCCTGGAGATACTCGGCGCCGGCGGCGACGTGCCGTCCGCCCGCCGGCTGCCCGTCGACGCGGTCGAGGACCTGGTCGGCGACCGGTACGCCGACGTGGTCGCCGTGCACTCCGACCGGGTGCGGCTGCTGCGCCAGTTTCCCGCCGAGGACATCTTCGGCGGCGCCCGGCGCCTCGACGCCGTCGGTATCGGCCTCAACCTCCTCGTGCAGAACTTCTCCGGCCGCCGGCTGGTGCGTCTGGCCGAGGGCGGCTGCCGGGTGCGGCTGCTGTTCCTGAACCCGGCCTCCAGCGCGGTCAAGCGGCGCGAGCGGGAACTGGGTCTCAAGAGGGGCGAGTTGAGCCGGGCCGTCGAGATGAACATCCTGCACATGCGCCGGGTGCGCTCCAGGCTGCGCGACCCGGGCGCCTTCGAGATCCAGGTCTACGACGACACCCCGCGCTTCACGGCCTACCTCGTGGACGGCGACGGCTCCGACGGCATCGCGGTCGTGCAGTCCTATCTGCGCCGGTCGCGGGGCATGGAGGCACCGGTCCTCGTGCTGCGCAACGGAAACCGGGTGGTCAAGGCGGGCGATGTGGACGACAGCGGTCTCTTCCCGACCTACCGCGAGGAGTTCGAGACGAACTGGGTGGATTCGCGTCCGGTGTCCTGAAGTGTCCCCGCTTTCCCGGGCGTCGGCGATGCCAAGCGGAATGCGGCCCTCTGACTGTCAGTGGCGCATGGGAAGGTGGAGACCACTGGGGGAAAGCACCACCAAGAAGGGGGACCGCCCATGGGCTGGCACCGAGAGCTGCTGATCGGCTTCGACCTGGAAACCACCGGCACCGACCCGCGCGAGGCGCGCATCGTCACCGGAGCCGTGATCGAGCTCAGGGACGGACAGCCCCTGGGGCGCCGGGAGTGGCTGGCGGACCCGGGCGTGGAGATCCCGGCGGACGCGGTGGCGGTCCACGGGATCAGCAACGAGCGGGCGGCCGCGGAGGGCCGTCCCGCCGACCAGGTCGCCGACGCCATCGCGGACGTCCTCGCGACCTACTGGAAGACGGGCGTCCCGGTCGTCGCCTACAACGCCGCCTTCGACCTGAGCCTGCTCTCCGCCGAACTGCGCCGGTACGGCCTGCCGTCCCTGCGTGAGCGCCTCGGCGGCCTCGACCCGGCCCCGGTCATCGACCCGTACACCATCGACCGCTCGGTGGACCGCTACCGCCGTGGCAAGCGCAACCTCGAAGCGGTCTGCACGGAGTACGGCGTCGCGCTCGACACCGCCCACGACGCCTGTGCCGACGCGCTCGCCGCGGCCCGGCTTGCCTGCGCGATAGCCGTGCGTCACCCGAAGGTCGCGGCCCTCGGCCCGGTGGAGCTGCACCACCGTCAGATCGAGTGGTATGCCGAGTGGGCGGCGGACTTCCAGAGCTTCCTGCGCCGCAAGGGCGACGCGACGGCCGTGGTCGACGGCGTCTGGCCGCTGCGCGAGCTGGCCGACGAGACGGTGTGAGCGGGCGTCACCCCGTCGGCGTGTCCGCGTGCGCAGGAGTCGCGACCGGCTCCACCCGCGGCTTCGCCACCCGCTGGAAGTCGGCCCCCGACATGCACAGCGACCGGTCCAGCCGGGCTGCGTTGAAGTACAGCCGGGGCTGCTTCACGACCTCCGGATCGGCGACGACCTCCAGCTCGGGATCGAAACTGAACGGCAGCACCGTGCCGGGGATCGCGCGGGCCAGCCGCTCGGCGGTCTCCGCGTCGCTGAACCCGACATAGCGCGCGGCGTACAGCGCCCGGACCGCGTCCAGGTCCACGCGCCGGTCCCCGGGGACGACCGCGAGGACATGCCGGGTGGTCCGCCGGTCCACCTTGACCCGCAGCACGATGCACTTCGCGGCCTCGGAGGCGGGGTGCCCGCGCAGCGCGCACACGGCGTCCGTGGTGCCTTCGGGGGCGTGGTCGATCAGCCGGTGCTCGACGCGGGAGGCGTCGAGAAGGGAGATCAGACGGTCGTAGGTGTCCTAGGCGTCGGCGCCGGGCATCGGGTGTCCTCTCCGGTGGGATGAACCGCGGGGTGGGGCGGGGCGGTGGTGCGACGGGCGCGCTCCACGGACTGCCCCCAGTAGGTGCCGGTGATCATCATCACCGCGCCGAGCCCGGCCAGTGCGGTGAGGTGCTCGCCCCCCAGGGCGACCCCCGCCGCCGCGGCCCAGATCGGCTCGGTGCCCAGCAGCAGACTGGCCCGGCTGGCCGAGGTGCGCTGCACGGCCCAGGTCTGGGCGAGGAAGGCGAACACACTGCAGAACAGGGCGAGATAGAGCAGTTGCGTCCAGGTGGCCGGGTCCGCGTGGGCCAGGGCCGGAAGATCGGGCGCGGCCAGGGGGAGGAACAGGACCGTGCCGAGGAGGGTCTGCACGGTCGTGAGGTGCAGCGGCCGTATCGTCCGGCCCGCGGTGAGCCGGCCGACGAGCGCGACATGACCGGCCCGGACGACCGCGGCGCCGAGCATCAGGAGGTCGCCGAGGCGGGGCGCGTGGAAGCCGTTGCCCGCCATGAGGAGGCCGACGGCCAGGACGCACACCCCGGCGGCCGCGTAGAAGGCGGGTGGCAGACCGCCCGGGTGACCGGTGCGGTCGAGGAGGGGGGTGAGGACGATGGTCAGGCTGATGATGAGGCCCGCGTTGGCGGCACTGGTGTGGGCGACGCCGTAGGTCTCGACGAGCAGCACGGCGGCCTGGGTGAGGCCCAGGGGCACTCCCGCCCGCAGCTCCTCGCGGGTCCAGCGGCGCGGTCCCCGCCCGGGGGCGGCGACGACTCCCAGGCAGGCGAGCGCGGACAGGGCGTAGCGGGCGAGGAGCACCAGCAGGACAGGGAGGGCGGACGTCGCCGTCTGGGCGGAGAGATAGCTCGAACCCCAGACGATCGCGACCAGCAGGAGTACCGCGTCGGTACGGCGGGCGTCGGACACCCGCCCACCCTGCACCGCTCGGTCTCTGAAGCCCAGAGCCAGTTTCTTCAACGATCTTTTAGTGCTCCTACACTGTCGTGGTGGACGAACGACAGCTGCGGATCCTGCGGGAGCTCGGCGAACTGGGCAGCGTCACCGCGGTCGCCGAGGCGCTCCTCGTGACCCCGTCGGCGATCTCGCAGCAGCTGCGGCTGTTGCAGCGCTCGGTCAGGGTGCCGCTGACCGAACGCGACGGCAGACGGCTGGTGCTCACGGACGCCGGTCAGGCGCTGGCGGGCGCGGCCATCGAGGTGGAGACGGCGCTGGCCCGCGCCCGCCACACGGTCGAGGAGTTCGTGGACCGGCCCGGCGGCGAGGTCTCGGTGGCGGCCTTCCACAGCGCGGGCGCGGCCTTCTTCCCCCTGCTGCTGCGCGCCCTCGCCGGTCCCGGCGCCCCCGTGCCGAGGCTGGCCGACGAGGACGTACCGCAGGAGGACTTCCCGCGCCTGACCCGCGAGTACGACATCGTCCTGGCCCACCGCCTCGACCACGCCCCCGCCTGGCCGCCCACGGTGACGGCCACCACGCTGCTGCGCGAACCCCTGGACGTGGCCATGCCCGCCGACCACCCGCTGGCGGCCGGACGCCGGGTGACCCCGGCAGACGTGGCCGACGAGCCCTGGATCACCGTCCACGACGGCTTCCCGGTCATGGCGACCATCGAGGCGATCGCGGCGGCAGCGGGCCGCCGCCTTCATCTGGCCCACCGCATCAACGAGTTCGCGGTGGCGGCGGAGGCCGTGGCGGCGGGCGGCGGCCTGGCGCTGATGCCCCGCTGGACCATGCCCCGGCATCCGGCGCTGGTCCTGAGACCCCTGAGCGGCGTGCGGGCGAGACGCCACATCGACGCCCTGTACCGCCCCGAGAGGACGGCGAGGAGGGCGGTCCGTACGGTTCTCACGGAGCTCAGGTCGGCGGCACGGACCATCCGGGGTGCGGACGACTGACCCGGGGGCGCGCCACGGGTCAGAACGGGTACCAGCGCACCGTCTCGTCGCCGTCCCGCAAGGACGTCACCCTGCGCTCGAACTCGGCCAGCGCCTTGGGATCGACCGGCGCGTGCTGAGCCACCCACGCACAGCTGGCCGTCTCCCGGGCTCCCCGCAGCACCGAACACCCCTCCCACTCCCGTACGTCCCACCCGTAAGCGGCGGTGAAGGAGTCGTAGGCCGCCGCGGGCACCCCGTACCGGTCCCGGGACAGCGCCATGACCACCAGATCGTGCTCCCGCAGGTCCGAGGAGAACGTCTCCAGGTCGACGAGAACCGGCCCGTCCGGCCCGACGTGCACATTGCGGGGGAGGGCGTCCCCGTGGATCGGCCCCGGCGGCAGATGAGGCGTCACCGCGGCCGCGGCCGCCGCGAAACCGTCCCGCCGCTCACGCAGGTACGCCGCGTCAGCGGGGTCGATCGCGTCGCCCGCGAGCCGCAGCCACCGCTCGACACCGCCCAGCAGCTCCCGGGGAGGCAGCGCGAAGGGCGGCGCGGGCAGCGCGTGCACCACCCGCAGGAGTTCGGCCAAATCCCGCGGCTCGGCGGGCCGTACGGCCTCGGGAAGCCGGTGCCACACGGTCACCGGGTGCCCCTCGACCGACCGTGCCTTCGGCTCGGCCGCCCGGACGGCCGGCACCCCCGCCTCCGCCAGCCATCCCGCGATGTCCAGTTCCCGGCGCGCCCGGTCGAGGAGTTCGGCGTCGCGCCCCACCTTGACGACCAGGTCACCGGCGGCGAACACGGCGTTCTCGCCGAGGGCGAGCAACCGCGCCGTCCCCGCCGGCAGTCCCGCCGCGGCCAGTACGTCCCGCGCCCGTGCCTCGTCCATCGTCCGGCCTCCCGGTCCTGACCTGTTCCGCATGCCTGTGCAGTGCCACCGCGTACGGCGTCGAGTTCACGCCATCACCCGGCCAGTCTCGCATTCCCACAGGTGAGCCGGTGTGCCCGCGCCCTTGACGGCGCATACCCCCTTCACGACCATGACTCAGGCCCAGGCCGGGAGGGCCGGATCGTCACGAGCCGCGTGAAGGAGCCGATGACGTGACCTTGGTGACCGCGACGGAGCGGCCGGCGCGGGGCGCACCGCGCGCCGAGGGCGGCCGGCGCCCTTCCGGCCACGGAACCTGGTTCCTGGTGCTGCCCGCGCTGATCCCGATCCTGGTGCTGAGCGTGGGCCCCCTGCTGTACGGGATCTCGCTGGCCTTCACCGACGCGCAGTCGGGCCGGACCCGGGCCACCCAGTGGATCGGCGGCCTCAACTTCCGGGACCTGCTGCACGACACCCTGTTCTGGGAGTCGTTCCGGATCGGCCTGGTGTGGGCGGTCGGGGTGACCGTGCCGCAGTTCCTGCTGGCGCTCGGCCTCGCCCTGCTCCTCGACCAGGACCTCAAGCTGCGCTGGCTCGCCCGCGCCCTCGCGATCATCCCCTGGGCCATGCCCGAGGTGGTCGTCGGAGTCATGTGGCGCCTCGTCTACAACCCGGACGCCGGTGTCCTCAACGAGACCCTCCGCACCCTCGGCCTGGGAGACGGCCGGGACTGGCTCAGTGGCCTGTCCACCGCGCTGCCCGCCGTGATCGTCGTCGGCGTCTGGGCCGGGATGCCCCAGACGACGGTGACCCTGCTCGCCGGCCTCCAGAACACCCCGCGCGAGCTCCACGAGGCGGCCGCGATGGACGGGGCGGGCGCCTGGCGCAGATTCCGCACGGTCACCTGGCCCGCCCTCAGACCGGTCGCCCTCGCGATCACCGCGCTCAACTTCATCTGGAACTTCAACTCGTTCGCCCTCGTGTACGTCCTGACCAGCGGAGGACCCGGCGGCCGCACCCGTCTGCCCATGCTCTTCGCCTACGAAGAGGCCTTCCGCTACGGCCAGTTCGGCTACGCGGCCGCGATGGGCTGTGTGATGGTCGCCGTCGTCTCCCTCCTCCTCGCCCTCTTCCTCGTCGGCCGGCTCAAGGGAGGTGACGAGGCATGAGGACCAGCACCTCCGGCCGCGTCGGCCAGTACGCCGCCCTGCTCGCCTATCTCGTCTTCCTCGCCTTTCCCTTCCTCTGGCTGGTCTCCACCGCCTTCAAGTCCCCGCGGGAACTGGGCAGTCTGCACCCCACCTGGATCCCCAGGGACCCCACGCTCGACAACTTCCGGCAGGCCTTCGACGAACAGCCCCTGCTGCGCGCCGCCGGGAACTCCCTGCTCGCCGCGCTGGCCGCCGCCGTGATCGCCGTCCTGATCGCGACCCCGCTCGCCTACGTCATGGCCCGCCACCGCACCCGGCTCGCGAAGGCGGCCACCGGCTGGGTGGTGGTCAGCCAGGCGTTCCCGCTCGTGCTCGTGATCATCCCGCTGTTCCTGGTGCTGAAGAACCTGCGGCTGATCAACTCCCTGGTGGGTCTGGTCATGGTGTACGTCGTCTGGGCGCTGCCCTTCGCGCTGTGGATGCTCGTCGGATACGTCCGTGCCGTGCCGACCGAGCTGGAGGAGGCGGCGGCCGTCGACGGGGCCGGGCGCCTGCGGACCCTGGTGTCGGTGACCGCGCCGCTGCTCGCGCCGGGGATCGTGGCCACGGCCCTGTTCGCGTTCATCACCGCGTGGAACGAGTTCTTCTTCGCCCTGGTGCTGCTGAAGACCGCCGACAAACAGACCCTGCCGGTCGTCCTCACCCACTTCATCGGCGCGGAGGGGGTCGCCGACCTCGGCCCGCTGGCGGCGGCCGCCTTCCTCGCCACCCTGCCCTCGCTGGTCATCTTCGCCATCATCCAACGCCGTATCACGGGAGGCATGTTGACCGGGGCGGTGAAGAGCTGATGCGCACACGATGGTTCGTGGGAGTCCTGCTCCTGCTCCTGGCCGGGTGCACCGGCCCGAGCACGTCCGGGGACGGCCGGATCACCCTCCGCTTCCAGTCCCTCGCCTGGCAGGAGGAGTCCGTGGCGGCCAACCAGGAACTCGTGAAGGAGTGGAACGCGACCCACCCCGGCGTCAAGGTCGAGTACGTGCAGGGGAGTTGGGACAGCGTCCACGACCAGCTGCTCACCTCGTTCGAGGGCGGCGAGGCGCCCGACATCATCCACGACGCCTCCGACGATCTCGCGGACTTCGCCTACGGCGGCTATCTCGCGGACCTCCGGGACCTGCTGCCCGGGCGACTGAAGTCGGACATCCCGCAACGGAGTTGGAAGACCGCCACCTTCGGCGACGGGGTCTACGGCGTGCCCTTCCTCCAGGAGCCGCGTGTCCTCGTCGCCAACGCCGAGTGGCTGAAGAAGTCCGGCGTACGCATCCCCACCCCCGAACACCCGTGGAGCTGGGCGGAGTTCAGGAGCATCACCGGGCAGCTCAGCGGCGACGGCAAGTACGGCGTGGCCTGGCCGCTCAAGGAACCCGTCTCCGCGACCCTCAACCTGTCGTTGTCGGCAGGCGGCCGACTCTTCCACCGGGGCGCCGACGGAAAGGTCACCGTCCGCTTCGAGAAGGCCGACGAGACCGTGCCCCGCACCATCCACGACCAGGCGAACACCGACCGCAGCGCCTCGCCGACCACGCTCGGCAGCGGCGGCTCCGACACCCTGTCCGGCTTCTTCGGCGGCAAGTACGCGATGGTCCCGCTCGGGTTCTCCTACCGTCAGCAGATCGCGCAGCAGGCGCCCAAGGGTTTCGCATGGCAGGTGCTGCCCGCCCCGGCCGGCGCCGACGGGCTGACCCAGGGCGTCAGCCCGCAGACCCTGTCCGTCGCCGAGGACTGCCCGCACAAGAAGCAGGCCGCCGAGTTCATCGACTTCCTGCTCCGGCCGAAGAACATGGTCCGGCTGGCGCTGGGGGACTGGATGCTGCCCACGGGGACGCGGGCGCTCGCCGATCCGGCCCTGCACGTCACGAAGGACGGCTGGGCCACCGGAACCGCCCTGGCCTCCCGCCTCACCACGGCCCCCGCGCAGTCCGTCCGCGGCTACCCGGAGTGGAAGGACAAGGTCGCCACGCCCGCCTTCCAGGAGTACTACAGCGGTGCGATCGGCCTCGGTGAGCTGCGTGAACGGCTGGAGCAGGACGGGAACCTGGTGCTGGCCCGCTACCAGCGGTGAAAAACCGGTTGTCGCCGCCCGCACGGCACCCTAGCGTTCCGGCCGTGGCAGCGAACAACGCGATTCCCTTCACCGGTCTCGGCCGGGGCTTCACGCACTCCGTACGGATGCGTCGCGGCCCCGGAGCCCTGACCGGTCCGGGGAGCCCCGTCCGCCGCTGATCACCCGCGGCCAGGTTCGTCCCGTACGCCTTTCTCCTGTCTTCCGGTCAGGGCCCTCGTCTGCCCTTTTCCCACTTCCGGAAGACAAGGACCGCAGGCCATGGCCCGCCCCTCGCGCGTCTCCCGCGCACTCTCGCAGAACTTCCTCGCCGACCGAGCGGCCGCAGCGCGCTTCGCGGCAGTCGCCGTACCGCACCCGCAAGCCCCGCTCCTTCTCGAAGTCGGCGCGGGAAAAGGCGCGTTGACGGAACTCCTCGCCCCGCGCTGCCGCCGGCTGCTCGCGTACGAGATCGATGAACGGCTCCTCCCGGAGCTCGACGCCCGTTTCTCGCGCACCCCGCACGTCCGGGTGATCGGCGGGAACTTCCTCGCGGCGCGCCCGCCCGGTACGGCCTTCTCGGTCGCCGGGAACGTGCCCTTCTCCCGGACGGCCGCGATCGTCGACTGGTGTCTGCGCGCCCCCGCCCTCACCGAGGCGACGCTGCTCACCCAGCTGGAGTACGCCCGCAAACGCACCGGGGACTACGGGAGGTGGACTCTGCTGACGGTGCTGAGCTGGCCCCGGTACGAGTGGCGGCTGGCGGGGCGGGTCGGGCGGCGCGGTTTCCGGCCCGTTCCGCGTGTGGACGCGGGGATCCTCCGGATCGAGCGGCGTCGTGCGCCCCTGCTCGCTCCCGAGGCCCTGTCCGGCTGGCGGCCCCTGGTGGAGCTGGGCTTCTCGGGGGTGGGGGGCTCGCTGCACGCGTCCCTGTGCCGGGCGCATCCCAGGCGCCGGGTGGACGCGGGGTTTCGTGCCGCCGGACTCGACCGCGGCGTACTCGTGGGTGAGGTGGCGCCGGAACGGTGGCTGCGGCTTCATGAGGTGCTGGTGGCGTGAGCGTCGCACCGGGCACCGGCAAAACAACTTGCACGAGACGTCTCGTCTCGTGCAGCCTGAGGTTCATGACCTTACACATCGCCATGTTCTCCATCGCCGCCCACGGCCACGTGAACCCCAGCCTTGAGGTGATCCGCGAGCTCGTGGCGCGCGGGCACCGGGTCACGTACGCCGTCCCGCCCCTGTTCGCCGAGAAGGTCGCCGAGACCGGGGCCGAGGTGAAGCCCTGGCACTCGACCCTGCCCGGCCCCGACGACGACCCGGCCGCCTGGGGCAGCGAACTCCTCGACCACGTGGAGCTCTTCCTCGGCGACGCGATCCAGGCCCTGCCGCAGCTCGCCGAGGCCTACGAGGGCGACGAACCGGATCTCGTCCTGCACGACATCACCGCCTACCCGGCCCGCGTCCTCGCCCACCGCTGGGGGGTGCCCGCGATCTCGCTCTCGCCGAACCTCGTCGCCTGGCAGGGCTACGAGGAGGAGGTCGCCGAGCCGATGTGGGCCGAGCCGAGGAGCACCGCACGGGGGCAGGCCTACTACGCCCGCTTCCAGAACTGGCTGCGGGAGAACGGGATCGACCTGCACCCCGACTCCTTCGTCGGCCGCCCCGACCGCTCCCTCGTCCTGATCCCCAGGGCGCTGCAGCCGAACGCCGACCGGGTCGACGAGAGCGTGTACACCTTCGTCGGCGCCTGCCAGGGGGACCGCGGCGGGCAAGGGGAGTGGCGGCGTCCGGCCGGGGCCGAGAAGGTGGCTCTCGTCTCCCTGGGCTCCTCCTTCACCAAGCGGCCCGGCTTCTACCGGGAGTGCCTCAGGGCCTTCGGAGACCTCCCGGGCTGGCACCTCGTGCTCCAGATCGGCAGGCACGTGGACCCGGCCGAGCTGGGTCCCGTACCGGAGAACGTGGAAGTGCGCTCCTGGGTACCGCAGTTGGCGATCCTGAGGCAGGCCGACCTGTTCGTCACGCACGCCGGCGCGGGCGGCAGCCAGGAGGGACTGGCGACCGCCACCCCGATGATCGCCGTACCGCAGGCCGTGGACCAGTTCGGCAACGCGGACATGCTCCAGGGCCTCGGGGTCGCCCGCCGGATCGACACGGAGGAGGCGACCGCAGGGGCGCTGCGCGAGGCCGCCCTCGCGCTCGTCGACGACCCCGAGGCCGCCCGCCGGCTCAAGACGGTCCAGACGGAGATGGCTCAGGAGGGCGGCACGCGCAGGGCCGCCGACCTCATCGAGGCGCACCTGCGCGCATGAGAGAGGGCCCGCTGGCTCCCCGGTTGCCAACGGGCCCTCAGTACAAGGGGGGTTCGGACTCGCCGCGGAGGGCTCAGACCCTCAGCGGCTCACCCTCGTCGTCCCGTGCCGCGGGCGCGGCCACCGCGTCCGCGGCCTCGTCGTGCGTCAGGTCCGGCAGCCGGTGCAGCCACTTCGGCAGGTACCAGTTGCGCTCGCCGAGCAGCGCCATGACCGCCGGGAGCAGCACGCCCCGGATGATCGTCGCGTCGATGAGCACGGCGGCCGCGAGGCCCACGCCCATCTGCTTCATGGACTGCATGGACAGCGTCCCGAAGATCGCGAACACCGCGACCATGATGACGGCGGCGCTGGTGACGACACCGGCCGTGGTGACCACGCCGTGCTGGATCGCGTCCTTGGTGCTGCGGCCCCGCAGGTGTGCCTCGCGGATCCTGGAGACCACGAACACGTGGTAGTCCATCGACAGGCCGAACAGGATCACGAAGAGGAACAGCGGCAGCCAGGTGATGATGGCGCCGACGCCCTCCGCGCCCACCAGGGACGCGCCCCAGCCGTGCTGGAAGACCGCGACGAGGATGCCGTAGGCGGCGCCCACCGACAGCAGGTTGAGCACGATCGAGGTGATCGCGACCGTCAGCGAGCGGAACGACAGGAGCATCAGCACGAAGGCGAAGACCACGACGAACGCGAAGACCGGGACGACCGCTCCGGCCAGCTGGTCGTTGAAGTCCTTGGAGCCGGCGACCTGCCCGGTGATCGGCGCCTCGATGCCGTCGACCTTGCCGAGGGTGGCCGGACGCACCTCGTCACGCAGCTTGTCCAGGCTCTGTCCGGCCTTGTCGAGGTCGGAGCCGCCCACCAGCGGGACGTACACGAAGGCGAGGTTCTGCGCGTCGTGCAGCTTGATCTCGACCGGCCCGCGCGAGGCGCCCGAGGAGATCGCCTTCGCCTTGAAGTCGGCCAGCGCGCCGGTGACTTCGGGGGAGTTGATGTCGGCCGCCTTGACGACCACCTCGGCCGGCTCGGAGCCGCCGGGGAAGGCGTCGTTGACCCGGTTGTACGTCTGCACGATCGGCAGTGAGTCGCCGAACTCCTGGTCCAGGGTGAGGTTCTGGGTCTTCATGCCGAGCGCGGGTGCCGCGATGGCGAGCAGCGCGCCGGCCGCGACCACGACCGAGACGACCGGCTTCGCGAGCACGCCCTTCAGCACGGCGGTCCAGAAGCGGCTCTCCCGGTTGCCGCCCCGCTTGCGGCGCAGCCGGCTCTCCGGGTGCAGGAAGGGGATCTTGCCCTTCTCGACCCGCCCGCCCAGCAGGGAGAGCAGCGCGGGCAGCACGGTCACGGAACCGACCATGGCGACCGCCACGACCATCAGCGAGGCCAGGCCCATCGCCTCGAACTCGGCGAGCCCGGTGAACAGCATGCCCGCCATCGCCACGCACACCGTGACACCCGAGACGATGATCGCGCGGCCACTGGTGGCGGCGGCGATCCGCAGGGCGGTCTGCGCGTCCCGCCCGGCCTGCCGCTCCTCGCGCTCACGGCGCAGATAGAACAGGCAGTAGTCGACGCCCACGGCCAGACCGACCAGCAGCATCACCGAGTTGGCGGTGTCGCTCATCGGCATCACATGGCTGACGACGCCCATCAGGCCCATCGTCGCCATGATCGCGGTGACCGCCAGGGCCACCGGCAGCAGCGCCGCCACCAGCGCGCCGAACGCGATGAGCAGGATGCCGAGGGCCACCGGCACCGCGGAGAGCTCGGCCTTCTCGAAGTCGTCGCCGAACGCGTCGTCGAACGTCTTCATCATGCTGGCGCCGCCGATCTCCTCGATCCGCAGCGACCCGTGCTCCTTCTGCACCCCCTCGACGGCCTTCAGCACCGGCTCGACCCGCTCCCCGGCGGTGTCCGCCTCGCCGCGCATGTCGAACTGCACGAGCGCGCTGCGGCCGTCCTTCGAGATCGTCCTCGTGTCGTACGGCGAGGTCACGTCGGTGGCCTTGCCGGTGCCCTCGACCGCCTTGACGACCGCGGAGACGGCCGCCCTGAAGTCGGCGTCGGTCGCCTTGCCACCGGCGTCCCTGGCCTGGATCAGCACCGACTCACTGGCCGGCTCGTCGATCCCGGCATCCTCGATGATCTTCGCGGCGGTGTGGGTCTCCCCCTTGAGCTGGTCGCTGTCCTTGACGTCGACCCGGCCCGCTGCCGAGCCGAGTCCCATCGCCAGGACGACGAACAGCACCCAGATACCGACGGCAGCCCATCGGTGCCGTGCGCTCCAGCCGCCGGCCCGGGCGGCCAGGCCACGCACCCTTGTGTCTCCGTTCCGCATGACGGGCTTGCCCCCTCGTGAGCGGTGACAGCCCCCTGCCGTCACCTTTCGCTTCGAAGGTATGAGCTGGATAAACGCGTCTCGTCCTGCTGTCCGGTGAAGTGCGGGCACCACCGGCTCCTCCCAAGGGACCGCGCGCCCTCCGCACTGGGGAGGATCGTGACCCTTACATCTAACGACCCTTGTGCGGGGCGGTGATCGGGGTCCGGGCGAACGCCGTCCTAGGGTGTGCGCATGACCACGACATACGCGGCGCTGCTGCGGGGGATCAACGTCGGCGGCAGCAGGAAGGTCCCCATGGCCGACCTGCGCACGCTGATGGAAGGCCTCGGCCACGACGGTGTACGCAGCTACCTCCAGAGCGGCCAGGCCGTGTTCACCGCCGACCACGGCGACGAGGAGTCCTTGGCCGCCGAGCTCGCGGCGGCGATCGAGAAGCGGTTCGGCTTCCCGGTCGACGTGATCGTCCGCGACCACGCCTATCTGAAGGCGATCGTCGACGACTGCCCCTTCCCGGCCGCCGAACTGGAGGGCAGGCAGCTCCACGTCACCTACTTCTCCGCCCCCGTGGACGCGGCCCGCTTCGCGGAGATCGACCGGGCCGCCCACCTCCCCGAGGAGTTCCGCCTCGGCGACCGCGCCCTGTACCTGTACGTCCCGGACGGCCTCGGGCGCTCCAAGCTCGCGGAGTACCTGTCCAGGCCACGGCTGAACAAGGGCGTGATCGCCACCAGCCGCAACTGGAACACGGTCGTCAAGCTGGTGGAGATGACCGGTGAGTGACCGCGACCCCGACGTGGAGGCCGCCGTCCGGGGCGAGCTGCGGCTCCTCGACCCCGAGGTCCGGGCCTCGCCCGAGCAGGTGGGCGCGCTGCTGCACCCCGGGTTCCACGAGTTCGGCGCGTCCGGGCGGCGGTGGGACCGCACGTCGATCATCGCCGCCCTCGCCGGGACCACGGACCAGGACGCCGGACCGGTCACGGTGACCGGGATGAAGGGGGTCAGGCTCGCGCCGGACCTCGTTCACCTCACCTTCGACACCGAGCGCAACGGCAGCCGCGCGCACCGCAGTTCGCTGTGGCGGCGCACCCCGGGCGGGTGGCTGCTGTACTTCCACCAGGCGACGCCGTTCGCGCGGTGACGCTGTGCGAGGCTCCTTGCATGCGCTACATCATCATCGGGGCAGGGGCGGTCGGCGGGGCCGTCGGCGGGCGGCTCGCGGGAGCCGGGCACGAGGTCGTCCTGGTCGCGCGGGGCGCGCACCACGCGGCGCTCAGGGACGGCGGACTGCGGCTGAGAGTGCCGGACGGCGAGTTCACGTACCGGCTCCCGGTGGTGGACGGGCCGGCCGGACTCGGTGCCCTGCGCGCCGACGACGTGCTCGTCCTCGCCGTGAAGACCCAGGACACCGAACGCGCCCTGGACGCCTGGGGCCCGGCCCCGGTCGAGGGCGGCGGCACGGCGGCCGAGCGGCTGCCGCTGCTGTGCGCGCAGAACGGCGTGGAGGGGCAGCGCATGGCCCTGCGCCGCTTCCGGCACGTGTACGGAGTCTGCGTCTGGCTGCCGGCGACCTTCGTCGAACCCGGGGCCGTCTCCGCCGCGGGCAGTCCGCTCACCGGCATCCTGCACCTGGGCCGGTATCCGCACGGCACGGACGGGACGGCCCGCCGGATCGCCGCCGACCTGGAGAAGGCGCGGTTCGAGGCACCGGTGGTGCCGGACCTCGCCCGCTGGCAGTACGCCAAACTGCTGTCCAACCTCGCCAACGCGGTCGAGGCGGTCACCGGGCCCGTCGAGAGCGAGGCGGCCCTGGCGCTCGTCGACCGGGTACGGGCCGAGGGCGTGGCCGTCCTCGACGCGGCCGGGATCGGGTACGCGAGCGTGGCGGAACAGCGCGCGCTGCGCGGCGACAAGGTCACTCTGCTGCCCCTCCAGGACGCCCCGCGCGGCGGCGGTTCCTCCTGGCAGTCCCTCACCCGCGGCACCGGCAGCATCGAGGCCGACTACCTCAACGGCGAGATCGCCCTCCTGGGCCGCCTGCACGGCGTACCGACCCCGCTGAACGACCTCCTCCAGCGGCTCGCCAACACCTACGCCCGCGAACGCCGGGAGGCCGGCTCGATGCCGCCGGAGGAGCTGGTCCGGCTGGCCGACGAGTCCGAGGCCGCCGCAGGGAAGCCGGCACAGCCGTAGCGGAGCAGGGTCGCCCTACCGGCGGGGGCTCACGCGCTCACCCGCAGCAGCGATCGCGCCGACGCGCTCTCGTACCGCCGCAGCAGCACCCGCGCCACCTCCGGCGCGGGCCCCAGCACCTCGGCCAGCACGTCCGCCTCGGCCGCGCCCCGCGCGATGCGGTCGGGCAGGAAGCCGGGGGCGAGGACGTACGGCGCCACGGCCACCTTCGCGCAGCCCAGCGCCCGCAGTTCGCGTACCGCGTCCTCGGTGCGGGGGAGGGCCGCGGAGGCGAACGCAGGCCGCACGGCGCACCAACCGGTGTGCCGCCACTCCCGCGCGATATCAGCGATCACTGCGATCGCCTCCGGGTCGGTGGACCCCGCCGAGGCCAGCACGACCCCGGTCGAGGACTTGTCGGCGGGCGTCAACCCCGCCTCGTACAGCCGCCGTTCGAGCGCCGACAGCAACAGCGGGGACGGGCCCAGCACCTCCGCCTGCCGGATGCGCAGCTGCGGCGGCGCGTCCCTGAGGACCGCGGGGATGTCCGCCTTCGCGTGGAACGCTCGCGTCAACAGCAGCGGCAGCGCTACGACGTCACGGACGCCCTCCGCCGCCAGGGACTCCAACACCCCGGGCACGGAAGGGATGTTGAAGTCCAGGAAGCCCGTCTCCACCCGTACGTCGGGGCGCAGCGAGCGCACCCGGCGGACAAGGGCGTGCACCGTCGCGGCGTGCCGCGGGTCGCGGCTGCCGTGGGCGATGACCAGGAGGACAGGCTTCATGGGACTCAGCCCTTCACCAGCAGACCGCGGCTGCGCAGCACCCACCGCTCCAGCGGGCTGAAGATCAGCAGGTCGATCGCGATGCCGACGAACAGGATGAGCAGGATCGCCTCGAACACCATGGCCATGTCGCTGTTGGTGCGGCCGTTCTCCAGCAACTGGCCCAGGCCCACGCCCAGGTCGGGGAACTGGGCGATGATCTCCGCGGCCATCAGCGAACGCCACGAGAACGCCCAGCCCTGCTTGAGACCCGCCACATAGCCGGGCAGCGCGGCCGGCAGCGTGACGTGCCAGATCCCCTTGACGCCCGTCGCCCCCATCGTGCGGCCGGCCCGCAGGAACAGCGGCGGCACCTGGTCCACGCCGGACACCAGGCCGTTGGCGATGGAGGGGACCGCGCCGAGCAGGATCACCGCGTACATCATGGAGTTGTTCAGGCCCAGCCAGATCACGGCCGGCGGCACCCACGCCACCGAGGGCAGCGACTGCAGGCCGGACAGGATCGGGCCGATGGCCGCGCGGATGAACTTCACCCGGGCCACGATCAGACCCAGCGGGGTGCCGATGAGCAGGGCGAAGAAGAAGCCCAGCAGACCGCGCGAGACGCTGGTCCAGATGTAGCCGAGCAGATCGCCCTGGAGCCAGGCCTCCTTGAACGTGGAGCCCACGGCCGCCGGGGAGGGCAGCTTGGACGGGTCGTCGACGACCGGGTAGAGCAGCGCCCAGACCGCGAGGACCACCGCGAGCGCGATGACCGGCGGCAGGATCTTGTTGACGAACGTCTGGCGGAAGGTCGGACGGCCGGTGGTCCGGGTCTCCAGCGCGTCGAGGCCCGCCTCTACGCTCCCGGCGTCCTGGGCCGGTGTCGTGTCAGTGCTGGCCATGACGGCGGATCTCCCCACGCAGTTCTTCGGTGATCTCACGGGCCAGTTCGGCCACGGGCGCGTCCTCGATGCGGCGCGGCTGCGGAATGCCGACCGTCCACTCGCGCGCGATCCGGCCGGGGCGCGAGGACAGCAGGATCACGCGCTGCGCGAGCCGGACCGCCTCCCGCACGTTGTGCGTGACGAACAGGACGGACACGCCGGTCTCCGCCCAGATCCGGGTGATCTCGTCGTGCAGCACGTCCCGGGTGATGGCGTCGAGGGCCGCGAACGGCTCGTCCATCAGCAGCAGGTTGCTCTCCTGGGCGAGCGCGCGGGCCAGTGCCACCCGCTGGCGCATACCGCCCGACAGCTCGTGCACGCGCTTGCCGTACGCGCCCTTCAGACGGACCAGTTCGAGCAGTTCCTCGGCCTTGGCGCGCCGGTCGGGCTTGGGAACGCCCCTGAGCTTCAGGGCGAGTTCGATGTTCTTGCCCGCCGTCAGCCACGGGAAGAGGGCGTGCTCCTGGAACATCAGGGCGGGGCGGCCGTCCGTGATGATGTCACCGGTGCTGGGCCGGTCCAGGCCCGCCACCAGGTTGAGCAGCGTGGACTTGCCGCAGCCCGAGGCCCCCAGGAGGGTGACGAACTCGCCGGGCGCGACATCGATGCTGACGTCGTCCAGGACGAGCTGCTGTCCGCCCGGTCCCGCGAACGACTTCGAGACGTGCTCAAGGCGTGCGGCGTACTCGACGGACTCGTCGGCCTTGGCGAGCGTCGTGGTCGTGGCCATGGTCGTCACCTCCTGGGAACTCTTCGGGGACCGGGGTCAGCTGGTGCCGAGACCGGCGGCGTCGACCGTGGACTCGCCGTCGGCCTTGAGGACCTTGTTGAGGATCGTGAGGTCGTAGATCCCGTTCAGGTCGGGCTTCTTCAGCAGACCGGCCTTGACCGCGTGCTCCGCCTCGGTGTTGAGGGTGGCGGCCAGCGGGTCGTTGGTGAACTGGATCGACGTCCAGGCCGGGTCCAGGACCTCGGGCTTGAGCGCCTTGCCGGAGTCCGCCTCCAACTGCTTGTTCGCCGCCGCCTTCGCCGCGTCCGGATTGGCGTTGATCCACTTGTTGGCTTCCACCGACGCCTTCAGGACGGCCTCGACCGCCTTCGGGTGCTCCTTGAGGAAGTCCTGCCGCACGATGATGTTCGTGATCACGAACTTCTTGTCCGGCCACAGCGACGCCTCGTCGAGCAGCACCTTGCCGCCCTCGGCGACCAGCTTCGACGCGGTCGGCTCCGGCACCCAGGCGCCGTCGATGGAACCGGACTTGTAGGCGTCCGGCGTGATCTTGTTGTCGGTGCGGACGACGGTGACGTCACCCTTGCCGCTCTGCGCGTCGACCTTCCAGCCCTGGTCCGCGATCCAGTTGAGGAACGCCACGTCCTGCGTGTTGCCGAGCTGCGGCGTCGCGATCTTCTTGCCCTCGACGTCCTTCAGCGACTTGATCTTGTCGGGGTTGACGACCAGCTTCACCCCGCCGGAGGCCGAACCGCCGATGATCTTCAGGCTCTTGCCGCCCGACTTGACGTAGCCGTTGATCGCGGGAGAGGGGCCGATCCAGCCGATGTCGATCGACTTGGAGTTGAGGGCCTCGATCTCGGACGGGCCGGCGTTGAAGGTGGCGTACGAGGCCTTGGTGGCCCCGAGCTCCTTCTGGAAGAAGCCCTTGTTCACCCCGACGAGCGCGGTGCCGTGGGTCAGGTTGCCGAAGTAGCCGATCTTGACGGAGTCGAGCCCGTCGATCTTCTTCGCCCCGGCGGCGACCTTGGCGGTGTCGTTGTCCTTCGCCTCGGAGCCGTAACCGCAGGCGGCGAGGGTGAGAAGCGGGAGCGCGGCGATGACCGCGAAAGAGCGGCGAAGAACTGATGTAGCAGGCACGGGAGGTGTTCCTCTCGGAGGCCCGGCGGTCACGGTCTTTCAGGTCGTGGCCGGGAGGTCGGCAGGTCTGCGTCTACGGCGGTGGGGGGTGAGGGCGCGCGAGCGGTGCGCGTACGTCAGCACACACATCGCGCCACCCCGCCCTGCCCGCTGCCGAGCGCGCCGCTGCCTACGCGGCCGCCCTCCTTCGCGAACGTGGACCAGTAGTCGGTGGGGTTCATGTCAGAAGTCCCACCCGTCGTCCTCGGACTCGTCCTTGACGGGCTCCGGGGACGCGAACGACTCGCCGACCATGCCCGCGGTGAGCGTGGTGCCGTCGTTCGGGTCGATGAGGATGAACGAACCGGTGCGCCGGGAGTCCGAGTAGGAGTCCACGGGCAGCGGCTCCGCGGTACGGATCTTCACGCGGCCGATGTCGTTGGCGACGAGCTGTCCCGGGTGCGGGTGCAGGGACAGGTCGGCGAGCGTGAGCCGGGACGGGATGTCCTTGACGATCGCCTTGACCGTGCGGGTGCCGTGCTTGAGCAGCACACGGTGGCCGACGGTCAGCGGGGCGTCGGCCACATGGCAGACGGTCGCCTCGATGTCCTGCGTGGTCGGCGGGGCGTCCTTGCTGGGCACCAGCAGGTCGCCGCGCGAGATGTCGATGTCGTCCTCCAGGAGGATCGTCACCGACTGGGTCGTCCAGGCCACGTCGACCGGCTCACCGAGCAGGTCGATGCCGGCGATCTTCGTGGAGCGCCCCGAGGGCAGCACGGTGATCTGCTCGCCGACGTGGAAGGAACCGGCGGCGATCTGACCGGCGTAGCCCCGGTAGTCGGGGTGCTCGGCGGTCTGTGGCCGGATCACGTACTGCACGGGAAGGCGGGCGTGGCAGTGGCTCAGGTCGTGGGTGACCGGGACCGTCTCCAGGTGCTCCAGGACGGTCGGGCCGCCGTACCAGTCCATGTTCGCGGACGGCTCCACCACGTTGTCCCCGGCGAGCGCCGAGATCGGGATCGCGGTGACCTCGGGGACGCCCAGTTCGAGCGCGTACGCCGTGAACTCCTCGGCGATCGCGGCGAAGACGGGCTCCTGGTAGTCGACCAGGTCCATCTTGTTGACGGCGAGCACCACGTGCGGCACCCGCAGCAGCGCCGCGAGGGCCGCGTGCCGGCGGGTCTGCTCGACGACTCCGTTGCGGGCGTCGATGAGGATCACCGTCAGCTCGGCCGTGGAGGCACCCGTCACCATGTTGCGGGTGTACTGCACGTGGCCGGGGGTGTCGGCGAGGATGAACCGGCGCCTCGGCGTCGCGAAGTAGCGGTAGGCGACGTCGATGGTGATGCCCTGCTCGCGCTCGGCGCGCAGGCCGTCGGTGAGCAGCGCGAGGTCGGGGCCCTCGGCGCCCCGGCTCGCCGACGCGCGCTCCACGGCCTCCAGCTGGTCCGTGAGGATCGACTTGGAGTCGTGCAGCAGCCGGCCGACGAGGGTCGACTTGCCGTCGTCGACCGAACCGGCGGTCGCGAACCGCAGAAGGGTCGTCTCGGTGAGTTCCGTGGTGGTGGTCATGCTTAGAAGTACCCCTCGCGCTTGCGGTCTTCCATCGCGGCCTCGGACATCTTGTCGTCGGCGCGGGTGGCGCCGCGCTCGGTGAGCCGGGAGGCGGCGATCTCCGTGATGACCTGCTCCAGCGTCACGGCGTCGGAGTCGACGGCACCCGTGCAGGACATGTCACCGACGGTCCGGTAGCGCACCAGGCGCTTCTCGACGGTCTCGCCGTCCTTGGGGCCGCCCCACTCGCCCGCCGTCAGCCACATGCCGCTGCGCGAGAACACCTCACGCTCGTGGGCGAAGTAGATCTCCGGGAGCTCGATGCCCTCGCGGGCGATGTACTGCCAGACGTCCAGCTCGGTCCAGTTGGACAGCGGGAAGACGCGGACGTGTTCGCCGGGTGCGTGGCGGCCGTTGTACAGGTTCCACAGTTCGGGGCGCTGGCGGCGCGGGTCCCACTGGGAGAACTCGTCCCGCAGCGAGAACACGCGCTCCTTGGCGCGGGCCTTCTCCTCGTCCCTGCGCCCACCGCCGAAGACGGCGTCGAACTTCTCCGCCTGGATCTTCTCGGTCAGCGGCAGCGTCTGGAGCGGGTTGCGGGTGCCGTCCGGGCGCTCCTTGAGGACACCCCGGTCGATGTAGTCCTGCACGGAGGCGACATGCAGCCGCAGACCGTGCCGGTCGACCGTACGGTCGCGGTACTCCAGGACCTCGGGGAAGTTGTGCCCGGTGTCCACGTGCAGCAGCGAGAAGGGGATCGCCGCGGGGGCGAACGCCTTCAGTGCCAGGTGCAGCATGACGATGGAGTCCTTGCCGCCGGAGAACAGGATCACCGGCCGCTCGAACTCACCCGCCACCTCACGGAAGATGTGCACCGCCTCGGACTCCAGCGCGTCCAGATGGGACAGGGCGTACGGAGCCTCCGTGCCCTCGTCCACCTTGGCAACGGTCGTCGTCATGCCAGTCCCCTCTCGGTGAGCAGCGCGTGAACCGCGGCCGCGGACTCCTGGACGGTCTGGTTCTGCGACTCGATCCGCAGATCGGGCGTCTCGGGCTCCTCGTACGGGTCGTCCACCCCGGTGAGCCCGGACAGTTCGCCCGCCGCCTGCTTGGCGTACAGGCCCTTCACATCGCGTACGGAGCACACCTCGACCGGAGTCGCCACATGGATCTCCACGTAGGCGGCGCCGCTCTCCTGGTGGCGCTTGCGCACCGCGTCACGGCTGTCGGCGTAGGGCGCGATGACCGGGACCAGCGCCTTGACGCCGTTGCGGGCGAGCAGTTCGGCGAGGAAGCCGATGCGCTGCACGTTGGTGTGCCGGTCCTCGCGGCTGAAGCCGAGGCCCGCGGAGATGAACTCGCGGATCTCGTCGCCGTCGAGCACCTCGACGAGGTGGCCCTCCTCGCGCAGCCGGCCGGCCAGCTCGTACGCGATGGTGGTCTTGCCGGCACTCGGCAGACCCGTGAGCCAGACGGTGGCTCCGGTCGTCACGTGCAACTCCTTGGTAGATGTCGTCATCCGTGCAGCCCGCACTCGGTCTTGGAACGCCCGGCCCAGCGGCCGGCGCGCGCGTCCTCGCCCTCCAGGACACGGCGGGTGCAGGGGGCGCAGCCGACGGACGCGTAGCCGTCCATCAGCAGCGGGTTCGTCAGGACGCCGTGCTCGGTGACGTACGCGTCCACGTCGTCCTGGGTCCAGCGGGCGATCGGGGAGACCTTGACCTTCTGGCGCTTCTCGTCCCAGCCGACGACCGGGGTGTTCGCCCGGGTCGGGGACTCGTCGCGGCGCAGCCCGGTCGCCCAGGCCAGGTAGTCCTTCAGGCCCCGCTCCAGCGGCTCGACCTTGCGCATCTTGCAGCACAGGTCCGGGTCGCGGTCGTGCAGCTTCGGGCCGAACTCCGCGTCCTGCTCGGCGACCGTCCGCGTCGGCGACAGCGTGATGACGTTGACGTCCATCACGGCCTCGACCGCGTCCCGGGTGCCGATGGTCTCCTCGAAGTGGTAGCCGGTGTCGAGGAAGACGACGTCGACGCCCTTGAGGACGCGGGACGCCAGATGCGCCACCACCGCGTCCTCCATCGAGGAGGTCACGCAGAAGCGCTTGCCGAAGGTGTCGACCGCCCACTGCAGGATCTCCAGCGCGGAGGCGTCCTCCAGGTCGCGGCCCGCCTGCTCGGCGAGCGCCCTGAGATCGTCGGTCGTGCGCTCTTCCTGAATCGCGGTCATATCTGGTCTCCCCCTGCGTCGGTGGGCTGAAGGCCCCGGGCGAGCAGCCCGAGGAACTTCAACTGGAATGCGCGGTTGCACGCCGCGCATTCCCACGCGCCGTGCGACTGCTCGCTCGGACGCAGGTCCTCGTCGCCGCAGTAGGGGCAGTAGAAGGGGGCGGCCCGCTCGCTCACGACAGGGCCTCCTCGGGGGCACGCGAGGCCCAGGCGGCGAAGGTCTCGCCCTCCTCGCGCTCGGCCTGGAACCGCTTCAGGACCCGCTCGACGTAGTCGGGCAGCTCCTCGGAGGTGACCTTCAGACCACGTACCTTGCGGCCGAACCCGGCCTCCAGACCGAGGGCGCCGCCCAGGTGCACCTGGTAGCCCTCGACCTGCTCGCCCTTGTCGTTGAGGACCAGCTGGCCCTTGAGACCGATGTCCGCCACCTGGATACGGGCGCAGGCGTTCGGGCAGCCGTTGAGGTTGATGGTGAGCGGCTCGTCGAAGTCCGGGATCCGGCGCTCCAGCTCGTCGATCAGCTGGGAGCCGCGCGCCTTGGTCTCGACGATGGCGAGCTTGCAGTACTCGATGCCGGTGCAGGCCATGGTGCCGCGCCGGAACGGGGACGGCTTGGCGGTGAGGTCGAGCGCCTCCAGGGCCTCGACCAGCGGCTGGACCTGCGCCTCCTCGACATCGAGGATGATCATCTTCTGCTCGACGGTGGTCCGGACCCGGCCTGAGCCGTGCGCCTCCGCGACCTCGGCGATCTTCGTCAGCGTGGCGCCGTCGACGCGGCCGACCCGCGGGGCGAACCCGACGTAGAACAGGCCGTCCTTCTGGCGGTGCACGCCGACGTGGTCGCGCCAGCGGCCCGAGGGCTCGGCGGGCGCGGGGCCGTCGACCAGCTTGCGCTCCAGGTAGTCGTCCTCCAGGACCTGGCGGAACTTCTCCGGGCCCCAGTCGGCGACGAGGAACTTCAGACGGGCACGGGTGCGCAGCCGGCGGTAGCCCCAGTCACGGAAGATGCCGACCACACCGGCCCACACCTCGGGCACCTCGGCCAGCGGCACCCAGGCGCCGAGCCGGACGCCGAGCTTCGGGTTGGTGGACAGGCCGCCGCCGACCCACAGGTCGAAACCGGGGCCGTGCTCGGGGTGCTCGACACCGACGAAGGCGATGTCGTTGATCTCGTGGACCACGTCCAGGAGCGGGGAGCCGGAGATCGCCGTCTTGAACTTGCGGGGCAGGTTGGAGTACTCGTGGCTGCCGATGTACCGCTCGTGGATCTCGTCGATCGCCCAGGAGCCGTCGATGATCTCGTCCTCGGCGATGCCGGCGACCGGCGAGCCGATCACGACACGCGGGCAGTCGCCGCAGGCCTCGGTGGTGGAGAGACCGACCGCCTCCAGGCGGTTCCAGATCTCCGGGACGTCCTCGATGCGGATCCAGTGCAGCTGGATGTTCTGCCGGTCGGTGACGTCCGCGCTGCCGCGGGCGAACTCCTCGGAGATCTCGCCGATCACGCGCAGCTGCTGGGTGGTGAGGCGTCCGCCGTCGATCCGCACCCGCAGCATGAAGTACTTGTCGTCCAGCTCCTCGGGCTCCAGGATCGCGGTCTTGCCGCCGTCGATCCCGGGCTTGCGCTGGGTGTACAGACCCCACCAGCGCATCCGGCCGCGCAGGTCGTTGGGGTCGATCGAGTCGAAGCCGCGCTTCGAGTAGATCGTCTCAATGCGTGTCCGCACATTGAGACCGTCGTCGTCCTTCTTGAACTGCTCGTTGCCGTTCAGCGGGGTGTGGTGCCCCGCGGCCCACTGACCCTCACCGCGGTGACGGCTCACCTTGCGGCGGGGCGCTGCGGCAGCAGGGTTCTGCGGGGTGGCGGCCATGGTTGTTACGTCCTTCGGGACAGGCGGAAAGCGGCTCTTACCTGCGAGTGCGGGCGCATGGGAGTGCATGCGCGGCTTTGCGCGGGGAGGAGAACGAGAGGATGTGTCGGGTGACGCTGCGGCTCGTCAGCGCACCGGACAGATGGCGCTGGACATGCGGCCGAGGTCGACGTGCCGCCGACTCACCAAGGCAATTCCAGTTCCAGACATGACGGAAGCGTGTCACGGCGATCTGGACACAGTCCAGCTTTATCCGCCATGTGGACACCCTTGTCTCGACAGGTGAGACCAGGGTGTCGTTGGTCACAAAGATCGCGGGACCTCTTGTTCCCGCAGGTCAGGCCGGGTACGCCCCAGGCCAGGGGCCGGGCGCGGGCACCTCCGCCTCCTCCTCGACCTTGGTGTCGAAGAGCTGGAAGCCACGGCGCTGGTAATTGGCCATCGCGTGCTCGCCGTCCTTGGAGCAGGTGTGCAGCCAGACCCGCTTGGTGTCGGTCAGCCCCGGCCAGCGGTCCGCGAGGTCCCAGGCGCGGGCGGTGCCGTACGACAGGAGGTGGCCGCCGATCCGCCGGCCGCGGAACGCCGGGATCAGGCCGAAGTAGACGATCTCCACGACCCCGTCGTCCTGGGGCTCCAGCTCGACGTATCCGGCCGGTGTGCCCCGGTCGTACGCCACCCAGGTCTCCACGCCCGGCCGCTCCAGGTGCTCCCGCCACCGGGCGTACGTCCAGGAGAGCCGGTCGGTCCAGCGGATGTCGCCGCCCACGGAGGCGTACAGGAAGCGGCTGAACTCGGGGGAGGGGACTTCCGCGCGGTGCACGCGGACCTCGCCCTCCGGGGGCTCGGCCGGGAGGAGGTCGGTCGGGGCGGTCTGTTCCAGGGACCAGGTGGTCACGGGGATGTTCGGCATGCGGGTCAGGGAATCATCTATCCCAGAGATCTGTCGATCGAGGCCAGCGGCAGCGCGAACAGCATCCGCCCCGACTGGGACCACACCTCGCCCGTCTGTTCCCAGTACGACAGGGACTCCGACTCCCCGCTCCAGCAGCTGCGGGTCTCGTCCGCTCCGCAGCGGGTGGCCTTCGCGGGGTCCTTCGGGTTCTGGCGCCACAGGGTGCCGTGGTCGCCCTCGGTGTGCGCCGCGCGGCCCAGGTACCACTGCGAGTCACGGGACAGGACGGGGCCGGAGCCGGACGCCTTCGTGACGTACGCCTCGGCCACGCGCGCGTAGCCGCCGGTGTCGGTGGCCAGGAGGCCGGAGCGGCCGGGAGCGCCGCTGAAGTCGTAGCGCCACAGGCGGCCGGCCGTGTCGTCGTCCCCGGAGAGCCACTCGCTCGCGACCAGGCTGTCCGGGGCGGTGCTGCGGTCCAGGGAGAGGTAGTCGGGGCGGGCGGCGCCGGTGCCTGCGGCCGGGCGGTAGGAGGCGACCGCGGGCAGGACCCACTGGGCGCCGTGCGCCGACCAGCCGCCGCGGACCCTGCCGACCGCGCTGCTGTCGACGGTGGCCCGCTGGACGCGGTTCATGTCGTAGACGTACAGCGCGTCGCCGCCGTCGCCGCTCGCGGTGACCAGCAGCTTGTTCTGGTACCAGACCATCCCGGAGACCTGGGAGACGAGGCCGCGGAAGTCGCGTCCGTCGTCGACCGGGACGGCGAGGAGGGCCCAGGAGTAGGTCGGCCGGTTCAGGTCGTTGGCGTCGACGAAGGCGACCCGGGCCAGGCCCCCGCCCTCCGCCGCGGTGCCGGTGCGGCTCCACGCGGAGAGGATCACCCGGTTCGCGCCCCACAGGCCGTCGTCGTCGGCGTCCCCGGAGGTGGTGACCGCCCCGGCCCGCCAGGAGCGGGTGTCGGCGGCGTCCCAGCAGTAGGCGGCCGTGGCTGTCGGCTCCACGGGCAGCGCCGTGCGCTCACCGGCCGTGCAGTCGATCGCGTCGCGCAGGAGCCGGTCGGCGGAGCCCAGGACGGCGGAGACACCGACCGGACGCCCCATCGCGGCGGAGAGCCGGTCGAGGGAGCTCTTGGGGACCTGGGATTCCTTGAGGCGCAGCGGGGCGGTCTCGCCGGCCGAGGTGAGCGGCTTCAGTGTCCCGGGATTGGCGGCCACCGTGGCCTGCGAGGCGCTGATCATGGTGGCGGCGGCGGTCAGCGCGAGGGCGGTCCCGGCCAGGAAGGCGCGCAGCGCTTGGCCCCGCTTGCGCCTGCGGTGTCTGCCACGTTGCTTCATACGTCCTCCCGAGGCGGGCCAACTGCGCCTGATGATCCGTACGTTGACCGAGGAGCAGGTGGGGTGGCCCGCACAGGATGCTACGGCAGTGCGGCTCCGCTGGGGACGAAGATGCTGCAATTATGCGGAAGATGCACCATGAGCGAGGGTTTTCACCCGGTCTCGGCGCCTGCGCGGGCCCCCAGCACGGCCGGGGCCGTCGAGTGCGGCAGCAGGTCGACCGGGTTGCCCGGCAGCAGCACCTCGACCTCGGCGTCCTCGCAGAAACGATACGGCCGGTGTTCCAGGAACGCCCCGAGATAGCGCCGCACCCGGGACATCTCCGCACGTACGGTCACCGTGCGGCCCGGATCGCCGAACATGTCCTCCGCCAGGCCCGCCGCGCTGCGGCCCGAGCGGTGCAGGGCCAGCAGGTAGAGCAATTCGGCGTGCCGGGGGCTGAGTTCGTGACTCCAGGTGCCCGCGCCGCCCGACACCGTCACCGTCCAGCGCCGCGGCTGCGCCAGGTCCAGCACGATCCGGGTGGCGCCCTCGGGCTCCGGCTCGTCGGTGGCGCGGACCAACCAGCCGTCCGCCAGCGGTTCCAGGGTGCACAGACCGAGCGCCGGCAGCCATCGGCGTCCCGGCGCGGGCGACTTGGGCAGCGCGATCCGGTTCGCATACGGCATTCCGGTCACCGCCGCCGTCCAGCCGTCCCGGTCCACCACCAGCGCCCGGCCGGTGAGCCGGGCGAGCACCGGCGCCGCCACGGCCCGCAGCTGCTCCAGCGAGACCAGATGCAGCTCGCGCAGCCGTGACTCGGCGAGCTTGGCCACCGAGTCGACCCAGGCGAGGGTCGCCGGGTGCATGGTGTCCAACGGCCCGCTCACATCGACCACACCGATCAGCCGGCCGTCGCGCGGGTCCTTGATGGGGGCGCCGGTGCAGGTCCAGGAGGTCTGGGAGCGCACGAAGTGCTCGGAGGCGAAGACCTGGACCGGCCGGCGCACCACCACCGGGGTGCCGATGCCGTTCGTGCCGACGACGTTCTCCCGCCAGTCGGCGCCGAGTTCGAAGCCGGTGCCGTCGGCCTTGCGCAGCACGGGGGAGCTGCCCTCCCGCCACAGCACCCGGCCGTCGTCGTCGGCGACCACCATGATGTGGTGGGCGACGTCCGCGACCGACAGCAGCCCCTCCCTGAGCACCGGCAGGACGTGCCTCAGGCGCGTCGACTCCCGGCGCCGCTGCACCTCCTCGGGGGGCAGCAGACCTGACCGGAAGTCGTGGTCCGGGTCGACGCCGCCGCGCAGCATACGGCCCCAGGACTCCTCGATCACCGGGCGCGGGGCCACGGGCGTGCGCCGGCCGGACAGGGTCGCGGAGCGGATGTCGTTCAGTACCCGGGCTGCGCGTGCCGTGTCCACGGTGGCTAGGTGGCTCACATGCGTCGGCGAGAGCGGCACTGGTCCTCCCGGTCCCGGATCCATTGACTGTCCGTCTCATAGTGCCGGTCGCGGCTCGGGGAAGTGGACGGTCCGCCCACAGTCGCCAGGAAGTTGCAACCCCCTGCAACCCTGGTGGTGGGCTCCGGCTTGATTGAAACTTGGGCGAACGCCGTCTCGCAGCGGCGTGCTCCGGCCTCTGAGGGCCGTAACGGGGGTGGTGCCGTGTCGGCGCAGCACCACCCCCGTTCACTCGCGTCTGCGGCGGCGGGTCACTCCACGGGCCGGGCCCGGTCCACCACCGACGCCAGGTCCAGGGTGGTGGGCAGGGTGCCGAAGGCCGTGCCGCCGTCGCCGCCCAGGCGGGACGCGCAGAAGGCGTCGGCCACCTCCGCGGGCGCGTGGCGGACCAGCAGGGAGCCCTGAAGGACGAGCGCGAGCCGTTCCGTCAGATGGCGGGCCCGCCCCTCGATGCCCTCCAGATCGGCCAGTTCGGTGAAGAGACTCTTGGTCGCCGCGTCCAGGCGGTGGTCGGCGCCGCGGGTCACGCCGATCTCCAGGAGGTAGGCATTCAGGGCCCGGGGCTCGCCCTGCAGGACCCTCAGGACGTCCAGGGCCTGGATGTTGCCCGCGCCCTCCCAGACGGAGTTCAGCGGTGACTCGCGGACCAGGCGGGGCAGGCCCGACTCCTCCACGTAACCGTTGCCGCCCAGGCACTCGGCGGCCTCCACCGTCAGCGGGGTGCAGCGCTTGGTGACCCAGTACTTGGCCGCCGGCACCGCGATCCTGAGGAAGGCCCGCTCCTGCTCGTCGTCCTTGTCGTAGGCGGCCGCGAGGCGCAGGGCGAGGGTCGTCGCGGCCTCGGACTCCAGGGCGAGGTCGGCCAGGACGTTGCGCATCAGCGGCTTGTCGACGAGCTTGCCGCCGAAGGCCTCGCGGTGGGTGCAGTGGTGGATCGCCTGGGCGACGGCCTGGCGCATCAGGCCCGCCGAGCCGAGGACGCAGTCCAGCCGGGTCGCCGCCACCATCTCGATGATGGTGCGGACCCCGCGCCCCTCGTCGCCGACGCGGCGGCCCCAGGTCCGGTCGAACTCGACCTCGGCGGACGCGTTGGAGCGGTTGCCGAGCTTGTCCTTGAGCCGCTGGAGGAGAAACGTGTTGCGGGTGCCGTCCTCCAGGACCCGGGGGACGAGGAAGCAGGTCAGCCCGCCCGGGGCCTGGGCGAGGACCAGGAAGCCGTCCGACATGGGGGCCGAGCAGAACCACTTGTGGCCGGTGAGCTCGTAGGTCTCGCCGTCGGGCAGGGGCCGCGCGGACGTCGTGTTCGCCCGTACGTCGCTGCCGCCCTGCTTCTCCGTCATCCCCATCCCGAACAGCGCCCCCGCCTTGAGGTGGGCGGGCCGCAGCTCGCGGTCGTAGACCATCGACGTCAGACGCGGCTCCCACTCGGCCGCCAGGTCCGGGTCGGTGCGCAGGGCGGGGACCGCGGCGTGGGTCATCGACAGGGGGCAGCAGTTGCCCGCGTCGACCTGCGTCCACAGGACGAAGGCCGCCGCCCGCCGTACGTGTCCGCCGGGGCGGGCCCAGGCGGCGGTCAGGCCCGCCGAGACGCCCTTGCCGAGCACCCGGTGCCAGGCCGGATGGAACTCGACCTCGTCGACCCGGTGGCCGTGGCGGTCGTGGGTGCGCAGCCGGGGCGGGTTCTCGTTGGCCTGGAGTCCCCACTCCTGCACCTGCGCCGAGCCACAGGCCCGGCCGAGCGCGGCCAGCTCGCCGTGGACCTCGTCGAGCAGGACCGGGTCGAGGTGCCGCTCGACGGCGGCCTTCAGGGCGCGGTCGGCGCCGTAGACGTCGTAGCCGGTCAGGGGTGGGGGCTGGTTGGTCACGGTGTGCGTGGTGCCTGCCATGCCAGCGAAAGTACCCCGGGGCGGGGGAGGGTCACCTCACGGACACGGGGGTGGGGTGGTGGGTGTGCGGGGCGCTCCGCGGCGGGGGCCTGGTGGGGGGTGTGTGCGTGCCGGGGGCTGGTGGCCGGGGCGGCGGGTCGTTGCGGGCATCCGTGCCGCTCGCTTCGTGCGGGTGGGCCTCGGGGGTGCGGGTGAGGGTGCGGTGGGCGGCTGATGGTTGCGGTGCCTGATGCGCGCGGGCTGGTGTAGGCGGTTCTCGGGGGCGGGGTCTCCGGTCGTGGCGAGTAGGGGGATCGGCGTCTCAATCGACGCGGCGCCCGGTGGCTGTGGGGGTGTGGGTCCGCGTGCGCGGCTGCTCGGGGCAGGGTCTCCGTCGTGGCGAGTGGGAGGATCGGCGTCTTGCCGACGTGGTGCCCGGTGGCTCCGGGGCGGGGAGGGTCGGTGTGTGCGGCTGCTCGGGGCGCGGTCTCCGGTCGCGGCGACTAGGCGACTAGGGGGGCGGCGTCTCGTCGACGCGGTGCCCGGGTGCACGTAGTCACGGAGCCGGACCTGCACAACGGCTGCTCGGGGTCAGGGTCTCCGGTCGTGACTAGCGGGGGGATCGGCGGCTCATCGACGCGGTACCCGGTGGTTGGGGGGGCGAGGGTCGGTGTGTGCGGCTGCTCGGGGCGCGGTCTTCGGTCGTGGCGAGTAGGGGGATCGGCGTCTCGTCGACGCGGTGCCCGGCGGGCCGGTGGAGGGGCGGACCCCGTGCGCGTGGCTGTTCGGGGGCAGGGTCTCCGGCTGCCCCCGACCACCGGGCACCGGTGTCTCGCGGACGCGATCACGGCGCCCGTTCCCGCTGGTGGGCGGGGCGGGTGCCGTGGGGAGGCGGTCAGGACAGGTGGGCCATCACCTCCGCCGGGTGGTGCATCGGGTCCGTGTCGGGGGTGCCGTGGGGCCAGCCCGCCCGGTACACGGTGTCGAGGTAGCGTTCGCCGAGGTCCGGGGCGATCGCCACCGCGGTGAGGCCGCGGCGGCCGTGGGCGGACAGCCACTGGTGGGCGCCGCTGACGACCGTGCCGGTGGAGCCGCCGAACAGGAAGCCCCGGGCGGCCATCCTGCGGCACACCTGGAGGGTGTCCGGCTCCTCCACGAGGACCACGTCGTCGATGTACGACTTGTCGAGCAGCTGCGGCGGCACGCTCGTGCCGAGCCCCGGGATCATCCGGACGCCGGGCGGGCCCCCGAAGGTGACCGAGCCGACGCTGTCGACGGCGACGATCCGCACCGGGCGCCGCCACTGCCAGAACCAGCGGGCGCAGCCCATCAGGGTCCCGGTGGTGCCGGCCCCGACGAACAGCACGTCCAGGTCCGGGAAGCGCCGCGCGATCTCCGGGGCCGTGGTGCGGTAGTGCGCCCGCCAGTTCCCCTGGTTGCTGTACTGGTTGAGCCACACGTACCGCTCGTCCGACGCGCACAGCGCTCGCACGTACGCGAGCCGCGCGCCCAGGTAGCCGTCGTGCAGGTCCGGCTCCCTGACCACGTGCACCCGGGTGCCGAGCGACTCCATCAGCCGGATCGTCGCCAGGTTGCACCGTGAGTCGGTCACGCACAGGAACCGGTAGCCCCGGCTCGCGGCGATCATGCTCAGGGCCACCCCCAGGTTCCCTGACGACGACTCGACCAGGACCGACCCCGGCCGCAGGGTGCCGTCGCGCTCGGCGGCGTTCACCATCTCCCGGGCCGCCTTCAGCTTGATCGACCCGGCGAAGTTGAAGCCCTCGCACTTCAGGTACAGCGGAAGCTCCAGCGCGGCCCTCAGGTCGACGTAGAGGTCTGACTCGTTGAACTCCGAAGGATCGGATATGACGGGCATGACGCCCCCCTCCTCATGCGCACGGGTCGTTCAGCCGTACCGGCGCAGCTCGTTGAAGAACCCGTCGACGACGTGCAGTTCGCCGCGCCGGGCCAGTTCGTCGTGGACGTACCGGCCGACGGCGAGGTCGAGCACCCCCAGGCCGAAGGGGGAGAACACCACCGTCCGGTCCGTCGGGACGGTCACCCGTCCGCTCAGCACGTCGTCGAGCGTGCCGTCGATGAAGTCCCTGCTCCCCGTGAGCCGTTCGGCCAGATGCGGGGAGGTCTCGGCCTTGAGACAGTGCTCGACGTCGTCGACGAAGTTGGCGGACGCGAGCAGGATCTCCGGGGCGAGATCGCGCAGGGAGACGTGCAGGACCAGGGGGTGGTGGCCGAACCACGACGGATCGTGGACGTGCGGCTCGCCGGCGACCGTGGCGAAGACCACCAAGTCGCTTGCGCGGATGAGGGATTCGGCCGAGTCGTGCACGGCCACCTTCCCGGGCGCCCCGGACCGCTCCAGATAGCCGCGGAACCCGGCGGCGCTCTCGGCGGACAGGTCGTGCACGCCCGTCTCCTCGAACTCCCAGCCGGTGGCCGTGAGATGGGTGTGGATGTAGCGGGCGATCAGCCCGGTGCCGATGAACCCGACCCGGGTCGGGCGGACCCGGCCCGCGCTGAGCTTCCCGGCCGCCAGCGCCGCCGACGACGCGGTGCGCGTGGCGCTGATGACCGAACTCTCCAGGCACGCGAACGGGTAGCCGGTCTCCGGGTCGTTGAGGATCAGCACCGCCGAGGCGCGCGGCAGCCCGGACCTGATGTTCTCCGGGAAGCTGGAGACCCACTTCAGGCCGTCCACCCGGAGCGGTCCGCCCAGGGAGGCGGGCAGCGCGATGATCCGGGACGACGGGCGGTCCGGGAACCTCAGGAAGTACGACGGCGGGTTCACCGAGTCACCCGCGCCGTGCAGCCGGTACACGGCCTCGACGAGGTCCGCGATCTCCGGTTCCCGGCCGTGCAGGGCCTGTTGGACCTGGGCGCCGGTGACCAGCGCGAAGGACGGGGCGCCGAGGGTGCTCATACGCCACTCACCTCGCCGTCGGCGCGCAGCACCGGGTCGCCGAGCGCGGCCAGCACCTCGCGCGGCCCCTCGAAGGGCTCACGGCTGTGCGCCGTACGGATGTTGTCGACCAGCAGGAGGTCGCCGTCCTGCCAGGGTTCGCGCACGGTGTGGGCGTCATAGACCTCGTTGATGGTCCGGACGACGTCCTCGTCGATCGGACTCCCGTCCCCGAAGCGGGTGTTGAAGGGCAGCCCGTCGGCGCCGTACATCTCCACCAGGTACTCGTGCACCTCGGGCTCCATGGTCCACTCGTTGAGGAACGCGATCTGGTTGAACCAGCAGGGCAGGCCGGAGCGCGGGTGCCGCAGCACCGCGCCGCGCCGCTGCCGGGTGTGCAGGGAGCCGTCGCCCTGCCAGGCGAACTCGATGGCGTGCCGGCGGCAGTAGCGTTCGACGGCTTCACGGTCGTCGGTGCCGAAGGCCTCCTCGACCGACGCGCCGATCTCCTCGTGGTACGCCCGGGTCAGCAGCCAGCCCTCCCGTTCGAAGCGGGAGACCAGTTCGCGGGGCAGGGCCCGCAGCACCGCCGACGCGTCGGCGAGCGCGGTCGCGCCTCCCGACCCGGGCGCCTCCAGGCACGCGTACAGCAGCAGGCTCGGGAACTCCAGGCCGTAGCTGAGTTCGTGGTGCATGCACATCTGCTGGTTCGGCGGCCACTTGGTGGACGAGTACACGCCGTCCGCGTAGCGGCGCCGCGGCGCGAAGGGCTCGCGGTCGGGCATCAGACCGTCGGTCAGCCGCCGGAAGACGGCCTCGCTGGTCGCGGGGTCGGCGAGACCCAGACCCCGCACCAGGACGGAGCCGTGCTCAAGGACCAGGGCATGCAGCGGGTCACGGTGCTCCGCGGCCCAACTCGCCGGGTCACCACCGGACTTGGCGCGCAGGATCGGCGGAGTGCCGGGCGCCAGGTCCAGGTTCGGAAGGAGACTCGTGGATGACATCTCGGTGTTCCTTTCAGCTGCGCCGGTCGAGCAGGTCCGCCAGGTCCGCGAGGACCGGGTGACGGACGACGTCCTGGAGGGTGACCGCCCGGTCCAGGGCGATCGCGAGACGCACGGCGGACAGTGAGCTGCCGCCGCGGTCGAAGAAGTGGTCGAGCCGGCCGATCCGGTCGGCGGGCACGCCGAGCACCTCGGCCCAGGCGTCCGCCAGCCGCCGCTCGCCGGCCGTCACGGGCCCGCCCGCCGCACCGGCGTCGAGGTCCTCGGCGAGCGCGGTGAGCGCCCGGCGGTCGGTCTTGCCGTTCGCGGTCAGCGGCAGCCGCTGCCGCCAGTGCACGACGGCGGGGACCATGTACGACGGCAGCGACACGGCCAGCCGTTCCCGTACCGTGTCCGCGGCCACCGGCTCGGGTCCGGCGCAGAACGCGGCGAGCTGGGTGCCCCGGACGACCACGACGGCTCCGTCGCGCACCCCGTCCACCCGCAGCAGCGCGTTCTCGATCTCGCCGATCTCGACGCGGAACCCGCGGATCTTGACCTGGGTGTCCCGGCGGCCGAGGAACTCCAGTTTGCCGTCGGCCCGCCAGCGCCCCACGTCACCGCTGCGGTACAGCCGCTCGCCGGGCCGGTACGGGTCCGTGGTGAAGGCGGCCGCGGTGCGTTCGGGGTCGTTGACGTACCCGCGCCCCACGCACACCCCGGAGAAGACGATCTCGCCGGGCGCGCCCAGCGGTACGGGCACCAGGTCCTCGTCGACGACGTACACCCGTACGTTGCGCACCGGCCGCCCGAGCGGGACCCGGTCGCCGTTCGGCACCCGGTCCATCACCTCGTGGTTGGTGTCGTCGGAGGTCTCGGTCAGCCCGTAGGCATTGGCGAGGCGGATGCCGGGCGCGACGGCGAACCAGCGCTGTACGAGCTCCCGCTTCACCGCCTCGCCGGTCACCGACACACAGCGCAGGTCGGCGAGTTCACGCGGCCGCCTCCCCAGCTCGGCGAGCACGGCCTCCAGATACGACGGCACGACCTGGAGCACGTCGACCCGCCCCCGCACCACCGTGTCCACGAACCGCGGGACGTCCAGGACGGTCTCCTGGCCGATGATCAGAGTCCGTCCGCCCACCAGGGTGGCGGCGAGCAGCTGCCACAGGGAGATGTCGAAGCACTGCGGCGCGGTCTGTGCGACCACGACGTCCTCGCCGATCCCCAGGTCCTCGACCTTGGCGAGCACATGGTTGACGAAACCGGCGTGCTCGCACATCGCGCCCTTGGGCTCGCCGGTGGAGCCGGACGTGAAGTAGATGTAGGCGAGTTGATCCGCCCGGACCGGGATCCCGAGATCGTCGCCCGCGTGGCCCTCGGCGTACGCGGTGTCCACGAACAGTGTCTCGGCGGACGTACCGGAGAGCGATCCGGTGCTGCTCTCCTCGGTGACGACGAAGGCGCAGCCCGCCCGGAACAGCGTCCTCGCCACCCGCTCGGCCGGGAAGTGCGGCTCGATCGGCAGATACACCCCGCCCGCCTTGAGCACGCCGAGGACGGCCGCCATCCAGTCCAGGTTCCGTTCCATGACCACGGCGACGACGTCCTCGGCCGTGAGACCGCGGGCCAGCAGTGCCCGGCCGATCCGGTTGGCGCGGGAGTTGAGCTCGGCGTACGTCCACCGCCGGTCGTCCTGTACGGCGGCCACGGCGTCCGGGTGCTTCCCGACCCGCTCCTCGAACAGCTCGTGCACCCGCCGGTCGGGGAGTTCACGGACCGGGCCCGCCAACTCCTCCAGCTGGTAGCGCAGTTCGTCCTCCGACAGCAGGCTCCGGCGGTCCGGGTGGGTGAGCGCGGTGAGGTGGTAGCCGGCGATGCGGGCGGCGGTGTCGGCGTCGAGGGCACCGGCGCGGTAGCGCAGCCGCAGCGTGCCGTCGGTGACGGTGACGCGCAGGTCGGCGTCGGAAGCGCCCGCCGTCTCGTCCGAGAGGGCGGCGCGGACCCTCGTGTGGGCCGCGAGCAGCGCGGCGGGATCGGTCGGCGTGCCCGCGGGCAGCGGGATCGCGTACTCCCCGATGTCCGGCAGCGGACCGGGTGTGCGGTGCGGAGCTGTTTCCATGACGTTCTTCCCCCTGTGTGTGCTTCGTTCAGGCAGTTCGGGCAGCTCGTGCGGCTTCGGGCGCCTCAGACACGTGCCGCCGCCGGATTCCCGCCCCAGTGCGCCCCCGCCGGCATCTCCTCGCCCTTCATCAGGAAGGCGTCGGCACCGAGCACGGCGCCGTCGCCCATCGCGACGCCGTAGTGGACCAGCGCGCCCGCACCGAGGGTGCAGCCGTCGCCGATGACGATGTGGTCGGACTTGAAGGTGCCGTCCTCCTGGGAGTGCGCCTGCACCTTGGAGTGGTGGCCGAGTGTGGTGTCGCTGCCGATCGCGACCAGCGTCCGCTCGGTGAGGTAGCAGCCGTCGTCGAAGACCCGCCGGCCGATCCGCACCCCCAGCAGCCGCCAGACCAGGTTCTTGAACGGCGTGCCGTTGAACACCACGAGATGGTGGTCGGGCACCTTCCACAGCCGCTCGTGCCACCAGAAGTACGGGTCGTAGATCGAGCACAGCCGCGGTTCCAGCGGCCGGAAGCGGGTGATCACACGCTCCACCAGGGCCCAGTAACCGACGGTCACGGCGAGGCCGGTCATCAGGTAGGCGCCGATCAGCAGCCCGCCCAGGGCGCCCCGGCCTCCCTGCAGGTCGACGGCCGCGAAGCCGAGCAGTGTCAGCAGGAACCAGTGCAGCCAGCGCAGGAACAGGAACAGGCCCATCGAGCGGGCGTTGCAGCGGTTCTTGCCGGCCAGACGGCGGCGCAGCTCGTCGCCCTCGCGGAAGTGGTCGAAGCGGGTGTCGCGCTCCACCGTGCGCGGGATCTCGAACGGCGGCGAGCCCAACAGGCCGACACCCTCGCGGAGTTCACCGTCCAGCGGCACGAGCACCTTGGTGGCCAGCAGGCAGTTGTCCCCGGTGCGGCCGCCGACGGGATAGGCGATGTGGTTGCCGAGGAAGTTCTGTCCGCCGATCGTGACCCGCGAGAGCCGGAACGAGGTGCCGGAGTACTCGGCGTTGAGGATCGACAGCCCGTCGGCGACCATCGTGCCGCTGCCGACGGTGGCCAGATACGGCGTCTCGTGCGCGACCTCGGTCCCGAAGTTCGAGCCGGTCTGCTCGACGCGGCAGAGGTCGTAGCCGATGCACCGCAGGTAGGGGACGATGTAGGAGCTGTCGCCGCACAGCCACTTGAAGAACTTGATGTTGGTCATGCGGGCGATCGCGCGCTGCGCCGAGTAGTGGAAGCCGTACAGCGGATAGACCCGGTCCGCCTTCAGGGTCAGGTTCAGCAGCCGCGGCAGCACCGTCACGGTGACGAGGCCCAGGGCCACGAAACCGACGTAGAGGGCGACGGACAGGGCGAGCGCCTCGGCGTAGAAGGCCGTCGACGCCAGTTCCTTCGCGTTCGGTTCGAGCAGCGGGTCCAGCGCCGGTACGAGGTCCATCACGAGGAACACACCGCCGATACCGAGCGGGACGTACACCAGCAGCGTCTGCAGCAGCGTCACGAGGGCGTAGCCGGCCCGGCGCGCGGTGGTGCAGCGGGTCGCCGGGACGCGGATGTGGTCGACGTCGGTGGGGCGGGCCGGGGAGCCGTGCCAGCGCTCGCCGGCGGGGATCGCGGCACCGTCGTACAGCGCGGAGGAGTGGCCCAGCTGGCCGCCGTCGCCGATGGACGTGCCGATGTCGAGGACGGTCTTCTCGCCGACGAAGACGTCCCGGCCGAGGGTGACCGGGCCGGTGCGGATCCGGCCCGCGTGCGCCCGGTAGCCGAGGAGCAGGGCGTCCTTGCGGATCACCGTGCCGGCGCCGACGGTCAGCAGGTCGGTGCAGACCGGCATCGAGTGGGACAGGACCGTGACGCCCGGGCCGATGCGGGCGCCGAGGGCGCGCAGGTAGAGGACGTAGAGCGGGTTGCCCGTGAACAGGACCATCGGGCTGGCGTGCAGCAGCGCCTTGACCAGCCAGAAGCGGACGTAGGCGAGGCTCCACACCGGGAACTCCGTCTCCTTCCACCGGCCGATCAGCACCCACTTCGCCACCACGGGCAGGGTGCACAGGGCGAGGAACAGGGCGCCGCCGACGGCCAGTGAGCGCAGATAGACATGGAGCGGGCCGTCGGCGCCCGATATCCAGGAGTACCCCTCGGCGGTGGCGACGCCGGCTCCGAGGCAGTACGCGGCGAAGGCCAGGAACTGCAGCACCCCGCACAGCACGTAGCGGGCGGTGCTGCCCGATGGCGGGGGCGGCTCGGCCGGCCGGGCGGGGACCGGCCCGGTGGCCGGGACCTCGGCGAGCGCGGTCGCCAGACCGCGGATCGTCGGGTGGCCGTAGACGTCCCGCATCGAGACCTGCGGCAGATCGTCCCGCTTCCGCACCCGGGCGCAGAACTGCGCCATGACGAGGGAGTTGGCACCCAGGTCGTCGAAGAAGTGACTGTCGAGAGGGACTTGATCCGTCTTCACGACCCCGGCCAGCACCTCGGCGAGGACCTGGGCGGTGCCGTCCACCGGGGCGACTGTCGTGATCTCGCCGGGATTTACCACCACTTGATCTCCTAGATCATTACTTTTGGCCTTATGGGTCATTCCGTGTGCTTGCTAAGTCGGACCGGGTCCGCCACCGGTTCCGGGGGCCGGGGTGGTGTTACGGCCTCGCGACACCGCCGGGCCGCGCCTGCGACGACCGTTTCCAGCGGGCCACGCCCGACGTGCCGCCACGAGAGGGCGAACAGGAGCGCTCCGGTGGTCATGACGGCGTAGAGGAGCTCGGGGGAGCCGGAGAGCGCGCCGGTGGTGAGAAGGAGCACGTGGGCGGCGTACAGGGTCAGTGGCATGCTGCCCGCCGCCGCGAGGGGGGTGAGTGCCCGCGTGAGCAGGGCACTCCTGGTCAGCAGCAGGGCGCCGCCGAGGATCGCCGTCGCCGAGCCCAGGGTCAGGAGCAGGTCGAAGGGGGTGGTCGTGTGCGGCGCGCGGGAGAGCAGCGCCCACCAGGTCACGCCGTCCGGGCTGTCCCACAGGGCCTCGGCGCGGGAGGCGCCGGGGAACTCCGCGCGCCACAGCTGCCGCAGTCCGTCGAACCGGAACAGCACCAGGGACGACACCAGCCAGATCCCGGCCACGAGGGCGAGGCCGCCCCCGAGGAGCCGGGGCGCGAGCCCGCGTGACGTCAGATCGAGACGGCCGAGGGCGAGTCCGGCGCACAGGTAGGCGGTCCAGGCGAGCACCGGGTAGTCGCCGTGCACGAGCAGGTCCGACAGCAGGCCGAGCGGATCGGTGACCACGTCCTGGAGGGTCGGGTCGCCGTCGAACGCGGGCCGGGGCAGCGAGCCCCGCAGCGCGTGGACGGCGAACGGCGCCCCCACGGCCAGGGACAGGGACAGAGCCGCCAGGGTCCGCGGGCCGAGGCCCAGCAACGGGATCGCGATCAGGAACAGCAGGGCGTAGAACACCAGGATCACGTCCACGTCCAGGTCCGCCGCGCGTGAGGCGTAGCCGAGCAGCAGTCCGATCAACGCGATGACGCCGGCCCGCGCGGCCACCGCGACGGCCGCGGGCCGACCGGTCGCCGGCCGGCGACCGCCGGTCGTGAAGGCCAGACCGATCCCGGCCGTCACGGCGAAGGTCGCCGAGGAACGGCCGCCCGCGAACATCCAGGCGGGTGTGGGTGATCCGGCCTCGTCGAACGCGCCGAACACGTGAACGGAGAACATTCCGAGCAGGGCGAGCCCCCGTGCCACATCGACCCCCACGATGCGCGGCGCGGTTTGCTTCGGTCCGTACGGAGCAGGCATGCGAATTCTCCAGAGTGGGATACGGCGGAATATCGCCCGCTGTTCACCGCGCAGCGGAAAATCGTGAAGAGGGACCCCCGTGTTTCCGGTGTTCCGGAAGAAAAGGAAGTGCCGTGAGGCACGGAATGGAATAAGAGAAGGAGCGGTTCGGTATGCGCCTGGAGTGACCACGCGAGGGGGACGGGGTGGCCTGGCTCGGGCCTTGGTCAGAGCCCTGAGAATGCAATCCGAATTGTTTCGAGGTGCTCATGAACGGGTCAAGCGCGTTTCAGTCAATGGCCATTTCCTGCCGGTCGGACGTGCGCTGCCGATATAGCTCGACCATGCCGTTCGGTGGCGTCACCGGGGAACTCACTTCATGGACGGTGCACATGTCGTCCGGCATTCCGGTCGAGCGGGCCGCGAAAACCGGCCAGCGGGTTCATGACAGAAAAGGGGTTCGATTTCCTTCGCCATTTCCGAGGGATTGCCCGGCGTTTTCCGCCGGATGACGGAACCGAACGCGAGCGGGCGTTCCCCGCACGGGCGTGCCCAGGACCGGGACGGGGGGATGAGTGCACGCTCCCGTGGCGGATACCTTTAGGACGTGCAGGCAGCAAGCGAATCCCCTCAGCGGCCCTCCGGCCGGCTCCACCGGGCCCGTGCCCTCTACCGGAACGTGTCGAAGCGCAGGACCGCGTGGCTGCTGCTCAAGGACACCGTCAACTCGTGCATCGAGTACCGCATCCTGGGGCTCGCCGCCGAGGCCGCGTTCTTCTCGCTGCTGTCCGTGCCGCCGCTGCTGCTCAGCCTCATCGGCCTGCTCGGCTACGTCGACGACTGGACCGGCACCGACAGCATCAGCAGCCTGGAGGCCAACCTCCTGGACGCCGCGCGCACGGTCCTGTCCGACAAGGGGGTACGGCAGATCGCGCAGCCGATCCTCGACGACGTGATGAAGGGCGGCCGTCCCGACGTCATCTCGGTCGGCTTCCTGTTCGCCCTGTGGTCCGGGTCGCGCGCGGTCAACGTCTTCATCGACACCATCACCGTCATGTACGGCCTCGACGGGGTCCGCGGCATCGTCAAGACCCGGCTCGTGGCGTTCGCGCTGTTCGTGGCGGCGCTGCTGATCGGCTCGGTTGCGCTGCCGCTGATGGTGGCGGGCCCGGACGCCGTGGTGCGGATCGTGCCGTGGTCGACGACGGTCGTCCAGGTCCTGTACTGGCCCGTGGTGATCATCCTGTCCATCGCCTTCCTGACGACCCTGTACCACGTGTCGGTACCGGTGCGCTCACCGTGGATCGAGGACGTCCCGGGCGCGCTGGTGGCCCTGGCGATGTGGGTGCTGGGGAGCTTCCTGCTCCGGATCTACCTCCAGAGCACGATCGAGGGCGCGACGATCTACGGCTCGCTCGCCGCCGCGGTGGCGGTGCTGCTGTGGATCGGCGTCTCGGCCTTCGCGGTCCTGGTGGGCGCCGCGGTCAACGCCGCGATCGACCGCGTGTGGCCGGCGGCCGCCACGGCGGCGGCGCGCGCGGCCCAGGAGCGGCTGCGGGAGGCACAGGTCGCGGAGTACGTGGCCCGCGCCGCCGCACTCCACGACACCCACCCCGACCCCGACGACCCCGACATGCCCTCGGAGTTCCCGGAGCGCTGGTCCCGCTTCCTGCCCCCGGAGGACGTCACCTCCCGCCTGCGGACGCACGCGAAGACGACACATCCCCCGCAGAAGCCCGACGGTTCCTGAGGGGGAGGTGTCACCGGCCGCGAGCCGGTGCGGAGCGGGTGCCCGCACCCCGGGTCAGACCTTCCAGGTCCCCGCGGCCGCCGCCTCGCGCGCGAACTCCGTGAAGTCCCGCGCCTCACGCCCGAGCACCTGCCGCACCCCGTCCGACAGATACGCGTTGCGCCCGTCCAGCAACTGCGTGAACGCCTCAACCAGCGCGTCCGCCTCCGGCGCCGGCACCCCGAACCCGAGCAGCCTCTCCCCGTACCGCTTCGGCGACACCGCCCGGTACGACAGCTCCCGCCCGGTCGCCTTCGCGATCTCCGCGACCGCCTCGCCGAAGGTGAGCAGCCGGGGCCCCGACACGCTGACCGTCTCCCCGACGTACCGCTCGCCCGCCGACAGCGCGGCCACCACCACGTCCCCGATGTCCCGCACATCCACGAACGGCTCCCGCACCTCGCCCGCCGGGAACACCAGCTCCCCGCTCAGCCGCAGCTCCTCGACCAGCGGCCCCTCACTGAAGTTCTGCGCGAACCACGCGGCCCGTACGACCGTCCAGTCGGCCCCCGACGCACACAGCGCCTCCTCCGCGTCCCGCGCCCGGTCCTGCCCCCGCGACGAGAGCAGCACCAGCCGCCGTACGCCGGTCCCCACCGCCTCCCGCGCGAACGCCCCGACCGCCTCGGCCGCCCCTGGGGCGCCGATGTCCGAGGGATGGACCAGATAGGCCGCGTCCGCTCCGCGCAGCACCCGCGCCCAGGTGGAGCGGTCCTGCCAGTCGAACCCCTGGGCCCGTGAGGCGGCCCGCACCGTCAGCCCCGCGGCCTGCGCGGACCGCGCCACCCGGCTGCCCGTACGACCCGAGGCACCGGTCACCACCACCGTCGTGTTCCGCGTGTTCTGTGTCATGCCGTCGAGTCAACTCCCGTGCCCGGCAAGGGACCATCGGTGAACGGCTCATTCCCATGCGTACGCGTCTACGCTGGCCGCATGGACGCTCTGGCAGGTCTGCTGGAAGGACCGCGGGCACGTGGCGCCTTCATGATCCGCGCGTGTTTCGACCCGCCCTGGGCGGTGCGGGTGGAGGACCGGGCGCCGCTGACGGTCATGCTGATGGTCCGCGGCGAAGCCGTGGTCCTGCCCGACGCGGGAGAGCCGGTCCGGCTGCGCCCCGGTGACCTCGCCATCGCCCGCGGCCCCGCCCCCTACACCTGTGCCGACGACCCCGGTACGGCCCCGCAGGCGCTGATCCTGCCCGGCGCGGAGTGCAGCTACCCCGACGGACGGTCCCTGAACGGCTCCATGGACCTCGGCGTGCGCACCTGGGGCGACCGGCTCGACGGCGGCACCGTGGTCCTCATCGGGACGTATCTGATGGAAGGCGAGATCAGCAACCGGCTCCTGGACGCGCTGCCGCCGCTGCTGTCGCTCACCACCGACGTGTGGGAGTGCCCGCTGACCCCCCTCCTCATGGAGGAGATCGTGCGCGACGAGCCGGGGCAGGAGGTCGTCCTGGACCGGATGCTGGACCTGCTGGTCATCGCGGCGCTCCGGGCCTGGTTCTCCCGGCCCGAGGCGGAGGCGCCCGCCTGGTACGCGGCCCTGGCGGACCCGGTGGTGGGACGGGTGCTGCGGCTGATGCAGGACGACCCCGCGCACCCCTGGACGGTCGCCTCCCTGGCCGCCAAGGCGGGGGTGTCGCGTGCCGCGCTGGCCCGGCGGTTCCCTGAGCTGGTGGGGGAGCCGGTGATGACGTATCTGACCGGGTGGCGGCTGGCGTTGGCGGCGGACCGGCTGCGGGAGGGGGACGCGACGCTGGACGCGATCGCCCGGCAGGTGGGGTACGGGAGCGCGTTCGCGCTGTCCAGCGCGTTCAAGAGGGGCTACGGGGTCAGTCCGCAGGAGTTCCGGCTGCGCACCGGCCCGTCGTAGCCTGGGGAGGTGTACACGGAACGGCCGTCCCGGCTCGCCGGTGCCGTCATCTGGACCGGTGACGGGTCCGGACGCGTCCTGCCCGACGGGTGCATGGACCTGCTGTGGCACGAGGGGCGACTGCTCGTCGCCGGACCCGACACCCGTGCGTACGTCACCGCAGGTGCCCCCAGCACCTGGACCGGCCTGCGCTTCTCTCCCGGCTCCGCGCCCGCCTTCCTCGGCGTGCCCGCCCATGAACTGCGGGACCGGCGGGTGGAGTTGGCCGATCTCTGGCCCCTGTCGGAGGTGCGACGGCTGCGGAGCCGTGTCGCTGCGGCCGCCGCCCCCGCCACGGCACTGGAGGACATCGCCCTGGAGCGCGCGGCCCCTCCCGACCCCGCCCTGCGAGCCCTCGTCACCGCCCTCGACGCGGGCCGGCCCGTCGCCGCGACCGCCGACGAGATCGGCCTCGGAGCACGGCAGTTGCACCGCAGGTCGCTCGTGGCGTTCGGGTACGGGCCGAAGACCCTGGCCCGGATCCTGCGGCTGCGGCGGGCCCTCGCGCTGGCCGGTGCCGGAGTGCCGTTCGCGGAGACGGCGGCGCGGTGCGGTTTCGCCGACCAGGCCCATCTCGCCCGGGACGTAAGGGAGTTGGCGGGCGTCCCGCTCGGGCGGCTACTCGCCGCCGGCTAGCGGGGCGTACAGGTCGACGCTGTTGCCGTCCGGGTCATGCAGGGACGCGTACCGCTGGCCCCAGTCGGCGTTCCACGGCTTGAGCTCCCCGTGGAAACCCTCGCCCACCAGCTCCTCGTACACCGCGTCGACCTCGGCCGGGCTGTCGCACCGCAGCGCGAGCCCGGTGCGGCTGCCGCCGGACGGTGCCCGCCATCCGGGGTGGAAGGAGCGGACCGTGTCCTCGGTGTCGAGCATCAGCCGCACCCCGCCCGGCAGTTCGGCCTCCGCGTGCGGCTGGGTCTGCGCCCCTTCCGGGAACGGGAACCCGAGCCGCCGGTAGAAGGCGACGGAGGCGGCCAGGTCGGAGACCACCAGCCCGATGGCGTCGAATCGTGGAGTCATGCCGCCACCGTAGCCAGCGCCTCGGCGCCCGGTCTTGAAGGAATCGGACACGTCAGCCGAAGGTCACCGGTCCCCGCGGGGGTGTCCACCGTGGACGAGCGGTACGACGTCCGGACCGCCCCCCGTGACTCCGTGCGGGTGCCGGCGTGCGCCGACGAGTCGTCGTCGTACGAGGGCGGCGGCACGGGCGCCGACTTCCGGACCCATCCGCGCGGCGGGATCACCTGGGCGGCACGGCTGGAGCGAAGCGGGGCCTGAGCCCGTCCCACCCCGTCCCCGCCGGTCCCCGATCGGCCCGCGCTCCCGGACTGTGAGTCTCTGCCGTGCCAAGCGAAGCGAGCCGGCCGGTTCCCCTCGCCCGCAGGTGACCGAAGGTGAACGAATCCGGCGGTGGGTGGCCCCTGCAGCCGATCGGCGGTCAGTCGCGTGGCGGGGCCGTGCTCGCGCGCTGGACCAGCCGCGTCGACAGCTCGGTCCGGGTGCTCTCCGGGCGGTCGCCCTCCATCATGCGGACCAGCAGACGCAGGGCCGTCGCCGCCATCTCCGACAAGGGCTGGCGGACCGTGGTGAGGGCCGGAGTGGTCCAGCGGGCCTCGGGCAGGTCGTCGAACCCCACGACGCTGATGTCGTCGGGGACGCGCAGGCCCCGTTCGGCCAGGGCCTCGTACACCCCGAGGGCCATGTGGTCGGAGCAGACGAAGACCGCGGTGGGCGGTTCGGGCAGATCGAGGAGTTCCAGCGTGCGGCGGTGGGCGGCGCTCTCGTCGAAGCCGGCGTGCCGCACGTACTCGGGGCGCTGCCGTATCCCCGCCGCCGCGAGCGCGGAACGGTAGCCCGCCACCCGGGCGCTGCTGCACATCTTGCGCTGATGGCCGGCGACGACCCCGATGCGTTCGTGTCCCAGCGCCAGCAGGTGCTCGGTCGCCGTCATCCCGCCCTGCCAGTTCGCCGCGCCCACCGAGACGACGCCCGGCGGCGGCTCCAGGACCGGGTCGATCAGGACGTACGGGATGCGGTGCTGGTCCAGCCAGCCGTACTGCGACGACGTCAGCTCGGCCAGGTTGAACAGCACCCCGGAGGAGCCGCGCGCGGTGAGCTTGTCCATCCAGCCGCGGTCCGGGCGCCCCGCCCGGTTCCGGGTCAGCCCGGCGGAGACCACGACCTCCAGGCCCGCGTCGTGGGCGGCCGCCTCGACGCCGTGCAGCACCGCGCCCGACCAGGAGGTCTCCAGCGAGTGCACGACCAGGTCGACCATGCCCGACGCCTTCGCCGCGTCGAATCTCGGTCTGCGGACATAGCCGAGCCGGTCCAGTGCCTCGGTGACCCGGCGGCGGGTCTCGGGGGCCACGTCCTCCCGGCCGTTGACCACCTTGGAGGCGGTCGGCACCGACACGCCCGCCTCCCGGGCCACGACCGCCAGCGTGGGACCGGCCGCCACGCTCGCACTCCCCGTGCGGACCATCGGGAACCACCTCTCCGGCCCGCCCGAGGGCCATGAAAGTTTCGACCAGCGCAGAAACAGTAAGCGCTTCCTACCCTAGGTTCGCCCGGTGGCGTCGGGAAGAGGTCGGGCTGCGCAGGTCTTGGTGTTCCCGTGACTTTCGAAACCTCGAACGCTACCCGCAGCGCAGACGGAACCCGGTGAAGTCGGCTGTGAAGGCCGCGTCGACCAGGTCCACGGCATGGATTCCGGCCATCGCGCCGGTGAACCGGAGCCTGGACCCGTAGTCGTCGGACAGCCGGGTGAAGTCCAGCCCCGGACCGATGGGCGTCCACCTCCCGTCGGCGCCCACGAACCGAAAACAGGCCACTCCCTCCTCCACGGTGACCCCCAGCGTGAAGGCGCTTTCCGTACCGACGTCGACCACGGCCACCTGCCGCGTGCCGCCCTCGTCCCGCTCGACCAGGCTGAGCACGGTCCGCCCGCCGCCCCGCCACTGCTGTCCGCACTGTCCCTCACCCTCGGGCTCCGCCCAGGTCAGGTCGAGGGCCAGATAGGACTCGGTGTTGTACCAGAGCACCAGACCGGCGGCCTGCGTGAACGTGCTCGGCCGCGCCTCCACGGTGACCTCCGCCTCCGCCCGGTGCTCGGTGATCCGCCGGGCGACAAGACTGTGCGCCCACCACGACTCCGGCCCGTGCCGCCCCCGCAGCCGAATCCACCCGGCCCGCACACCGGTGTCCACCCAGGACGGATCGGGCGCGGCACGCAGGGTGCTCCAGGGCCAGGTCAGGGGGGTGTGGGGGAGGGTGGGCCGGGGCTGCGGAGGTGCGGCTGCCGGCTGCGGGGGTGGGAGTGCGTCGGCCTCGGTTCCTGGCAACGGAGGTGCCGGGGTGCTGGCCTTCGTCCCCGTTTCCGCAGGGGCGGGCGTGCCGCTTTCGGTCGCCCGGCCGGCCTCCGGGGCGTCGGGAGTGCACGGTTGCGGGGGTGCGGGGGTGCCGGTGCAGCGCCCTGGTCGTGGAGGTGTCGGGCCGGGCTCGGCGCCTGGCTGCGGAGGCGTCGGTGTGCCGGACTCGGCCCCTGGTTCCGGGGCCGCAGTCGTCGGTGCGTCCGCTTCGGCATCCGGGTGGATATGCGGAGGTCCGCCCTTCTGCGTCTGCGTCTCCGTCCCCGCCTCCCGAAGCGTCGGCACCTCGACCTCGACCTCCGGATGCGTGCCCCCGTGCCGCAGCCTCGGCCAGCCGTCCGCGTCCCATGTCACCGCCTGGATCGCCGTCTCGCGGCCCAGCGGGCAGCGCGGGCCGGCCGGGGTGTTCAGCGGGCGAGCCGCGAGGTGGCTCAACACCCAGCCGTTGTCGGGGAGTTGGACCAGCTCACCGTGTCCCGCCTTCTGCAGCGGCAGCGAGGGATCGTCCCGGGACGTCAGCAGCGGCCGGTCGTCCAGCTCGTAGGGGCCGGTGATCTCCCGGCTCCGGGCGACCAGGACCCCGTGCTCGAAACCGGTGCCGCCCTCGGCGAGGACGAGGTAGTACCAGCCGTCCTTGCGGACCAGCTTCGGTCCCTCGACGAGCCGTTCGTGCTGGAGCAGCAGATGCGTGCCCCCTACGGGTGTCAGCGTCTCCCGGTCCAGTTCGGTCAGCACGATCCCCGCGAAGCGCCGGCCTCCGGACCGGTGGTCGTTCTGGAGGTTGAGCAGCCACAGCCGGCCCTCGCCGTCGTGGAAGAGCGCGGGGTCGAAGCCATGGCCGGCGATCCGCCGAGGTGCCGACCACGCGCCGCCCGCCTCCGTCGCCGTGGAGACGTACGTGTCCGCGTCGAAGTACGGCGTCCCGACCGAGCGGACGATCGCGTAGACCACCCAGAAGCGCTCGCCGTCCCAGCTCAGGGAGGGCGCCCAGATACCGCCCGAATCCGGCACACCCGCCAGGGAGCCGCCCGGGACGGCACCCTCGACATGGCCCGCGTACGACCAGTGCGCGAGGTCGCGGGAGCGGTGCAGCGGAATCGTCGGGAACCACTCGAAGGAACTGGTCGCCGCGTAGAACCAGTCACCGACGCGGACCATGGACGGGTCGGGCGCGAAGCCGCGGATCACCGGGTTGCGCAGCAGGGTCACTTGAGCGCCCCGAGGGTGACTCCGGTACGCCAGTACCGGCGCATCGCGACCATCATGATCGCCATCGGGACGATGGACAGCAGGGCACCGGTCAGGACCAGGCTGGTGAGGTCGACGCCGGACTCCAGGCGCTTGCCGGACCAGTTGTAGAGGCCGATGTTGAGCGTCCAGTTGTTCTCGCCGCGCAGTACGGTCAACGGCAGGAAGAAGGCGTTCCAGGTGTTCACGAAGGCCAGCAGGAACACCGTCGCGCCGCCCGTGGTCATCATCCGCAGCACGATGCTGAAGAAGATCCGCAGCTCGCCGGCGCCGTCGATCCGGGCCGCTTCGAGCAGTTCGAAGGGGATCGTGGCCTCGGTGTACACCTTGGCGAGGTACACGCTGAACGGGTTGATCAGACAGGGGACGAGCATCGCCCAGGGCGTGTCGACCAGTCCGATCTCCGAGAACAGCAGATACAGCGGCAGCGTCAGCAGCGCGATCGGGATCAGGAAGGACCCCACCACGCACGCGAAGACGAGGTTGCGGCCAGGGAAGTCGAAGCGGGCGAGGCCGTAACCGGTGGCGAGTGCCAGCAGCGTGCCGCCCAGCGAGCCGACACCGGCGTAGAGCAGCGAGTTCGCGGTCCAGCGCAGGAAGATGCCGTGCTCGTAGGTGAACAGCTGACGCAGGTTGTCCCACAGGTGCCAGCCGGAGAACCACAGGCCGTTGGACTGGTAGAGCCCGGTGCGGTCCTTGGTGGCGGCGACGATCAGCCACCACACCGGGAAGAGGCTGTAGACGCTCGCCAGGGACAACCCGACGAGCAGGAACCGCTGCCCGCCGCGCGAACGGCCCGCGGGATCGGGGGCGTTGAACCGTCGGACCGGTGAGGTCCTCGTGGGTTCCTCGGTGAGCGTCATCAGTCGGTCTCCTTCGAGGTCAACCGGTAGAACAGGAAGGAGGCGACGCCGAGGATCAGGGCGAGCAGCACCGACAGAGCCGCCGCGTAGTGGTAGTTGCCGGCGTTGAACGCCTGGTTGTAGATGATCATGATCGGGGTGAAGGAGTCACTGACCGTCTGCGGGGTGACGTTCCGGAACAGCGCGGGCTCGTTGAAGATCTGGAGCATCTGGATGATGGAGAGCATCCCGGTCAGCACCAACGCCCCCCGTACGAACGGGATCTTGATGCTGCGCGCGATCCGCAGCTCGGAGGCCCCGTCGAGCCGAGCGGCCTCGAACAGGTCGCGGGGCACGCCCTGGAGCGCCGAGTAGATGATGACCATGTTGTAGCCGATGCCGTGCCAGGTCAGCAGGTTGCCGATGGACGGCCACACCATCGACGGCGCGAAGAAGTTCCAGGAGAACCCGAAGATCTTGCCGAGCGGGGTGAGCGGGCCCACGTCCGGGCTGTAGAGGTTCAGCCACATGATCGCGGCGACCACACCGGGGATCATGTACGGCACCAGCAGCAGGATCCGGAACCGCCCGGCCGTCCTCGACCGGAGGGCGTCCAGGAGCAGCGCCAGCACCAGACTGACCAGCAGCATGACCGGGATCTGCACACAGGCGAACAGCACCACCCGCAGCACGGATCCCATGAACGCCGAGTCGGTGAGCCCCTGGCGGTAGTTGTCGAGACCGGAGAACTCGTCGGTCGTGCCACCGAGCCCCAGCCCGGAGGACTGTGAGCGGTACAGCGACTGGTGGACGGCGTACCCGATCGGCAGCAGGTACAGGAAGACGAAGCCGAGCTGGAAGGGCACCGTGAAGGCGGCACCCTTCCAGCGCAGAGAGCGAATCATCAGTAGCAGCCCTTAAGCCTCTGGAAGCCTCTAGCCCTTGACGCTGATGCCGCGGGACTTCAGGTCCTTGACCGTCCACTCCTGCATATGGGCGAGGAGTTCGGTCACCGTCTGCTCCTTGCTGACCACCTTGGCCCAGCCGGCCTGCATCTCCGTGAACATCGCGGTCCAGTCGGGCCCGAAGGTCCAGTCGGTGGTGACGGTCTTCAGACTGTCCTTCACGATCTGCTGACCGGCCTGGTAGTTGGAGCCGAGCAGCTTCTCGGAGACCGCCTCGGGCACATAGGTGTCGCTGTCGGCCAGCGCCGGCATCACACCGTTGCCGGTGGTCGGACTCGCCATGATCTTCACCGCGCCGGTGTTCGTGGACATCCACAGCGCGGCCTCGGCGGCCTGCTTCTGGTTCTCGCACCCCTTGGTCACCAGGGTCACGCTGCCCGTGAGGTTGGTGCCGGCCGGGGTCTTGGCGGCCTCACCGGTGAACGTCGGCCAGGGCGAAAGCCCCCAGTCGCCGAAGGACTTGGTGAAGTTCTGCACCATGCCGGCCATCTGCCAGGTGGAGATCTGCCGGGTCGCGGTGCCGCCGTTGTCGTAATTGCGCTGCACGGCCGCGTAGTCGGCGAAGGACAGCTTGCTGTTGAGGTCGTTGTCGATGATCTGCTGGATCACCTCGGCGGCCTTCCGGGTGCCCGCGTCCTGGAAGTCCACCTTCCAGGAGTTGCCGTCGATCGCGTACCAGTGCGCCCCGGCCTGCATGGCGAGCACCTCCAGCGTGCTGGGGTCCTCACCGGCATAGTTGGTGATCTTGATGCCGTGCTTCTTCAGCACCTTGCCCGCGGCGATGAACTCGTCCCAGGTCGCCGGCGGCTTGATGCCGTACTTCTTGAAGAGGTCGGTGCGGTAGATGGTGAAGTTCGGCGAGGAGCTGGTGGGAACGCCGTACGACTTCCCCTGCACCTGCGCACTGGCCCACGACCCGGTGTTGAACTTGTCCTTCTCGCCCTCGACGTACTGCGTGATGTCGGCGAGCGCGCCCTGCGCGACCCAACTGGTCACGTACTCGGCGGTGTTCTGCACGAGACAGGGCGCGTTGCCCGCCTTCACCGCGTTGGTCAGCTGCTTCTGCATGGTCAACTGGTCGGTGACCTTCGTGTACTTCAGCCGGATGTCCTTGTGCGAGGCGTTGAACGCCTTGACGACGGCGTCCTGGCCGTTGGCCCAGCCCCAGAAAGGGAGGGTGACCGGCCCCGACGCCTGCGAGTCGCCGGAATCGTCCGACCCGCCGCACGCGGTGAGCAGACCTGACAGCGCGAGTCCCGCAACGGCGGCGCGGGCGAACCTTCTCCGGGGGCTGCTGAAGTTCATCTGACCGTGTTCCTTCGGAAAGTAGGGCGTCTCGGAGAGGAGAGAGGGGGATCGACGGCTCGGTGCCGGCCGGAAACGGCGGCCGGAGGTTCATCGGCTCGCGGTTGCGGGGGAGCGGCCCAGCAGAAGCTGTAGTAACCGGTTGCTGGGACGGTAGGCCGAGGCTCCGGTGGTTAGCAAGAGGTGGACGGCAACTTGTTACGCCGATCCGTCCCTGACGTGAGGTCCGGGCGCACCGGGATGCCCGGGTGATCCCCAGAGAACTGCCAGCTCATGGGCGTACGGCAGTGCAAGCCGCACGGCCGGAAGTCTGAGCGGAACCACACTGGGCCAAGGACGGAAACCGTTTACGAAACGATCTCTTCTTCCGGTGCTATCGAGGCTGTGCGGGTGGCCGTACCGAGTTCCGTACGACGACATGGGTGCCCAGCACCAGATGGTCCCCGTCGGCCCCCCGGCGCCGCGCACCACCGCCCTCGCGCCGGTCCGCGACCGCACGCAGGGCGACCCGGCCCATCTCCTCGTAGGGCACATGGACGGTGGTGAGCTGCGGGGTGAGCTGGGAGGCGAGCGGGATGTCGTCGTACCCGACGATCGACACGTCCTCGGGCACCCGCAGGCCGGCCGCACGCAGGGCCTGCATGGCCCCGGCGGCGACGACATCGGTCCCGGCGAGGACGGCGGTGAACTCCAGGCCGTCGCGCAGGCCCTGTTCGACGGCCTCGTACCCGTGCTCGTAGTCGTAGGCCCCGTGTCGCACCATGCCGGCCTCGAACGGCACGCCGTACGCCTCGAAGGCGCGCCGGGCGCCTCTCAACCGCCCCTGTGCGGTGGTGAGTTCGGAGTGTCCCGGCAGCACGAGGACCTTCCGGTGGCCGGCCGAGAGCAGATGGCTGGCCATGGCGTAGGCGCCGCCCTCGTTGTCGTAGTCGACGGTCGTGGCCGGTACGTCACCTTCCAGCGGCGGCCGCCCCACCAGCACCAGATGGGATCCGGCGGCGTCCAGGGAACGCGCGAAACGGGCCATGCGCAGCTGGTACTCGTCGTAGTCGTAGGCGCCGCCGAGCAGCACCACGGCCGCGACCCCCTGCTGACGCATGAGGTTGACCAGGGCGAGCTCGCGCTCGGGGTCGTCCCCGGTCGTCCCGACCAGCGACAGCCATCCCCGCAGCGTGGCGGCCCCCTCCACCCCTTTGGCCACATGGGCGAACGCGGCACCGGTGATGTTGTTGATGAGGATCGCGACGGTGGGTGTGCCGCCCCCGGCGAGCGACCGGGCGTGCGCGTTGGTGACGTAGTCCAGATCGCGCACGACCTTCATCACCTTGCGGCGCAGGTCCTCGGAGACCGGGTAGTTCCCGGACAGCACGCGCGACACGCTGGCCACGGACACCCCGGCCCGCTCGGCCACGTCCCGGATGGTGGCCCGTCCGACGTCCCCCGACGCCCTGCGCTGACTCACCCTTGCGGCTCCTTCGCGATAGTGACCCGGCCCCGCGGGACCCAGGGTCCGGAAACCGTATCCCATTGTTGCTCCGGCACGATTTCGACGGCGAGGGTGACCGGCGGACCCCGCTCAAGCCACCCGTCCCATGTCCGCGAACCGCACCTCGTGCTCCAGCCCCGCCCCCGCCACCAGCCGTTCCAGTTCCTCCACCACGATCCGTCCCAGCCGCTCCAGTTCGTTCCCGAGCGAGCCCGCGATGTGCGGGGTGAGGAACACGTTGGGCAGCCGGTACAGGGGCGAGGTCGCGGGCAGCGGTTCGGGTTCGGTGACGTCGAGGACCGCGCGCAGCCGACCGGAGACCAGCTCGCCGGTCAGCGCGTCGGGATCGACCAGCGCCCCGCGGGAGGTGTTGATCAGCACCCCTCCGTCCCGGATCAGCCCGAGCCGGGCACCGTCCAGCATCCGGTACGTCTCCGGGATGTCGGGCGCGTGCAGCGAGACGATGTCGCTGCGCCTCAACAGGTCTTCCAGCGACACGAGTTCGGCCCCCAGCGCGCCGGCCTCCGAGGGGCTGACGTACGGGTCGTGCAACAGCACCGTGAAGTCGAAGGGCCTCAGCAGCTCCAGCAGCCGCCGCCCCACCCGGGACGCCCCGATGACGCCTACCCGCCGCCCCATGTTCCCGGTGGCCGCGGTCCGAGCGGGCGGCGGATAGGTGTGGCTGACCCGGAACCGCTCGCGGTGGTCGAAGGTGTCCTTCCCGCACAGCAGGATCATCGCGAGGGTGTACTCCGCGACCGGCAGGGCGTTGCCGGTGACCGCGCTGGAGACGGCGATGCCGCGTTGCCACACGGCGTCGCCGACGAGGGAGCGGACCGAGCCCGCCGCGTGCAGGACATGGCGCACACGGGGTGCCGCGGTGAGGGCGACGGCGTCGAGGCGGGGGCAGCCCCAGCCGGTGATCAGCACGTCGGCCCGGGTCAGGGCGGCCGCCGCGAGCGGGTCGGCGAAGTCCTGGACGACGAGCGCGGGGTCGAGCTCGGCCGCCGCGCCCAGCCGGGTCATCAGGGGTGGGGGGAACAGCAGGGGGAGGTGTACGGGATCCATCGCGAACACGGCCCTGGGTGGCTGAGGGCTGGGCATGTCACTCCTGACACACTGGGCGGAAACAGTTTCTGAAAACGTCTTCTACGACAGATCTACCGTAGGTCTGTCGTCGAGCGGTGGTCAATCGCTGAGCACGGCTGGATGACAACCGGTTTCCATCCGGGGCGGGTGTCCGCGAGGTTGCGCAGTCTTTTCGAAAGTTCGTCCAGCCTCTTGACGCCGTTTCCGGCCAGGGCTGAAGCTCTGCTCCAACGCGGCAACCGGTTGTCTAGCCTTGCCGCGCTCCCATGAACGGACAGAGCAGGAGGTGGGGCGTGGTGCGCCCACATGCCGGTGCCGCGTTGAGCCGCCGCCGATTTCTCTCCCTCTCCGCGGGTGGTGCCGTGGCGGGGACGACCGCTCTGAGCGGCTGTGCGATGCGGGTGTCGAGCGCGGTCGGTGGCTCCGGCGAGACCGTCACGGTGATGGCCAAGGCGGACGACTTCTCGCCGGAGCTGATCCGGCAGGCCCAGAAGGACACAGGCGTCCGGATCAACACGGTGCTGCACAGCACCAGCAAGCTGATCGCGATGATGACCAACGGCAACGCGCCGGATCTGGTGCGGGGTGTGGGTGCGGTGGACGCCCCCTACTACGCGGCCCGGGGCGTGATGGAGGACCTGGACCCGTACTTCGCGAAGAGCGGCGTCCTCAGGCCGGACGACCTGGACCCGGTCAACGACCTGTGGCGCTACGACGGCCGCACCCAGGGCAGGGGCCCGCGCTACGGCATGGCGAAGGACTTCTCCCAGGACTCGATGTTCTGGTACAACACCGAGCTGTTCGACCGGGCGGACGTCGACTACCCGCCTGAGCTGGACCCCGTCACCTACGAGGAATGGCTGGACAAGGCCGAGCGGCTCACCCGCCGCAGGCACGGCCAGACGACCGTGTTCGGCGGCAGCTACAACGGCGTGCTCACCCCCAGCCTCCTGGCGAGCCTCACCGTGGCCGCCGGCGGGAACCTCTTCACCGAGGACTACTCCCGGGTCGACTTCACCACCCCCGAGGCCCGCAAGGCGCTCGGCTGGTACATCGACTACTGCCGGACCAAGGTCGGTCCCAGCATCGTCCAGCCCGACCCCAACACCTGGGACGGGCCCACCTTCCAGGCGAACCGGCTCGCCATGTCGAACTCCGGCTACTGGCTCGGCGGCCTGATCAACGCGGACAAGAGACTCGCGCCACTGTCCAGGCTCGCTCCGGCCCCGTACTTCGAGGGCGGCCGGCGGGTCAGTCCCTGCCAGGCCGGCACCGGTTTCTGGATCCCGAGCGCGTCGCACCACAAGGACGCCGCCTGGCGCGTCTTCGAGTGGTTCTTCGGCGAGGCACCGGCCAGGGCGCGCGCCTCCGGAGGCTGGGGCATCCCGACCCTGAAGTCGCTGCGACCGCTGATGCCCGCTCAGGAGAACTACCAGAAGCGGGTGTTGAGCGTGCAGGAGGCCGAGCTGAAGCACTACTCGGTGATCGCCTTCACGCCGTACGCCACCGCGGACTCGCTCCTCGCCCTCTTCAACCAGATCGCCCCGGCCGCCATGACCGGTGGGATGTCCGTCGACACCCTCGCGGGACGTCTGAACGCGGCGATGAACGAGCAGCTCAAGCGCGGTAAGGAGCAGGTCGGATGACGGTCGGTCAGATCACCTCGGTCGCCGGGCGACACGACCCCGCCCCGGCGGCGGGTCCGGCCGTCCCCCGGCCGCGCACCTCCATCGCCGCCCGCAGGCACCGGGCGTTCTACATGTTCGCCTCACCCTGGATCATCGGCTTCGCGCTGCTGACCGTCGCGCCGATGGCGTACGCGCTGTGGCTGAGCTTCACCACCTTTGACGGCATCTCGCCGAACTGGCACTACGTCGGGTTCGGCAACTACCGCGAGCTGTTCTCCGACACGCAGACCTGGCGGTCGCTGGGCCGCACCGGCCTGTTCGCGATCACCTCGGTGCCGCTGTCGATCGTCGCCGGGCTCGGGCTCGCCGTACTGGTGAACCGGCCGCTCAAGGCGCGCGGGCTGTTCCGTACCCTGCTCTATCTGCCCGCGGTGGTGCCCCCGGTGGGCGCGGGCATCGCGTTCAAGCAGCTCTTCGACCAGAACTCCGGTGCCGCGAACGGGGTGTTGAACCTCTTCGGCATCGACGCCCTCGGCTGGCTCGCCGACCCCTACGCCCGCTACGTACTGATCATGACGGTGCTCTGGACGGCCGGAAACATCATGATCATCTCGCTGGCGGGGCTCCAGGACATCCCCCGCGAACTCCTCGAAGCGGCCCGCATCGACGGCGCGAGCGCCTGGCGGAGCTTTCGCAGCATCACGGTGCCGCTGCTGTCGCCGGTGCTGCTCTTCCAGACCGTGACCGGGGTGATCGCCTCGGTGCAGACCATCATGCCGCTGCTGCTGGCCCCCGACCCGACCCCGGCCGGCATCACCGCGCTCCCGCAGTCCACCTACCTCTACATGATGCACGTGTTCGCGGAGTACTTCGCGTTCGGCCGCTACGGCTACGCCTCGGCGCTGCTGTGGGTGCTCTTCGTCCTGATCCTCGTCGCGACCGGAGTGATCTTCAAGGCCACGTCCGGCGTGGTGTTCTACAACGTCGACCCGGAGGCGAAGAAGTGACCGCCACCAACCCGACCCCGGTGGGCCCGACCCGCAGGACCGGCCCCCGCCTGCGCGTCAACCGCCTCGTCCTCTACACGGTCCTCGTCACGATCACGGGCCTCTTCCTGGGCCCCTTCGGCTGGCTGGTCGTCTCCGGCCTCAAGACGCCGGCCGAGCTCGCGGCCTCCCCCGTGCACTGGCTGCCCGACCACGTCCAGTGGCACAACATCGCCGACGCCTTCAACCTCATCGACTTCCTCGGCTACGCCCGCAACTCCCTGGTCATCGCGCTCATCTACGCCACCCTCGTCACCCTGAGCTCCGCGTGGGTCGGCTTCGGCTTCGCCCGCCTCGAAGCCCCCGGGAAGAAGACCCTGTTCGGCATCCTGCTCGGCTCGATGATGCTTCCGCAGATGATCACCCTGCTGCCGACCTACCTGATCTTCGCCAAGCTCGGCATGGTCGACACCTACTGGCCGTGGGTGCTGTGGGGCCTGTCGTCCGCCCCCTATCTGGTCTTTCTCTTCCGGCAGTTCTTCGCGGGCCTGCCCCGCGAGCTGGAGGAGGCGGCGATCGTCGACGGCTGCGGCTACCCGGGCATCTTCTGGCGGATCTTCCTCCCGCAGTCCTGGCCGGTCCTGTCCGCGAGTTTCGTCATCGCCTTCACCTGGACCTGGGGCGACTACATCGCCCCGCAGCTCCTGCTGTCCACGGACCGCACCACCCTCGCGGTCGCCGTCATGTCCACCTACGTCACCACCGCCGGCACCCCGGTCACCAACCTCCAGGCCGCGGCCTCGGTGATGTACGTCGTCCCGATCCTGCTGATCTTCCTCGTCGCCCAGCGCGGCTTCGTCGCCGGCATGTCGACGACCGGCCTCAAGTAGGCGTACCCGCAACCCTGTTCGCAAGGAGCCCCGCATGAACACGCCGTTGTCCCGCCGTACCGCCCTCCAGGCGGCCGGTGCCACCGTGCTCGCCGCCGGCCTCACCCACCTGACGGCCACGGCGGCCCGGGCCGACGACACCGCCGAGGTCACGCCGAAGCTGGTGACCTACCCCCGCCCGGCCGCGATGCCGACCAACACCAGCTTCAAGGTGCGGGTGCGGACCGCCCCCGACGGCGACTGGCAGACCCTCGACATCTGGCGGCCCCAGCTGGGCGAGATCAACCCCACCACCGGATCCAGCAAGACCTACAACTCCTCACTGGCGTACTTCGACTTCCAGGGCTCCGTCGAGGTCGAGGTCACCTGCCTCAAGGGCGGCACCACCAAGGTCCGGGTGAGACCGGACTCCTACGGCATCAAACCCGAGGTGCTCGGCGACACCCTGCGCTTCACGCTCGACCAGCCGCGCAACCTGGTTGTCCAGATCAACGACGACATCTTCGACTGCCTCCATCTGTTCGCCCGCGCGGTGGAGAAGAAGCGGCCCGCCCAGGACGACCCCGACGTCCTCTACTACGGACCCGGTGTGCACACCACCGCCGACGGCACCCTGCTCGTCCCCTCCGGCAAGACCGTGTACCTCGACGGCGGCGCCGTCCTCAAGGCGACCGTGATCTTCCGGAACGTGGAGCACGCCGGGATCGCCGGCCGCGGTGTGCTCGCCGGGACCGCGGGCGGCGGGGCCCTGGTGGAGAATTCGCGGAACATCTCCATCGGTGCCGTCACCGTGCTCAACCCCAACGGCTACGCGGTCCAGTTGGGCGAAGCCACCGGCGTCACCATCAAGGGACTCGGCTCCTTCAGCTCCAAGGGCTGGGGCGACGGCATCGACGTCTTCTGCTCCAGCAACGTCGTCATCGACGGCGTCTTCATGCGCAACTCCGACGACTGCATCGCCATATACACCCACCGCTGGGAATACTACGGCGACACCACGGACATCACGGTCCGCAACTCCACCCTCTGGGCGGACGTCGCCCACCCCATCAACGTCGGGACGCACGGCAACACCGACAACCCCGAGGTCCTGAAGAACCTCCGCTTCAAGAACATCGACATCCTCGACCACCGCGAACCGCAGATGAACTACCAGGGCTGCATCGCCCTCAACCCCGGCGACTCCAACCTGATCAAGAACGTCCGCATCGAGGACATCAGGATCGAGGACTTCCGCTGGGGCCAGGTCATCTACATGAAGGTCATGTACAACACGAAGTACAACACCTCGGTCGGCCGCGGCATCGAGAACGTCTACGTCAAGAACCTCAGCTACACGGGCACGAACGCCAAGCCCTCGCTCTTCCTCGGCTACGACGCCAAGCACGCCATCAAGGACGTCACCTTCGAGAACCTGGTGATCAACGGGCTGGTCGTCGCCGACTCGATGAAGAAGCCGAGCTGGTACTACACCACGGACACGGTCCAGTGGTTCTCCAACGAGCACGTGACGAACCTGAAGTTCCTCACCACCGCCGAGGCCGAGGCGGCCGCCGCGTCATGAGCACCAGCCTTCCCGGAACCGGCCCCGCCCCGAGCCGCCGCGGTTTCCTCGGCGGCACGGCCGCCCTCCTACTGGTGGCCGGTGCCGACGGCCTGCTCACGCCCGCCACCGCCCGGGCCGCCGAACGCACCGACGGCTCCCGCACGTTCACGCACCCGGGTCTCCTGCACACCGCCGACGACCTCGCCCGTATGAAGGCCGCGATCGCCGCCCAGCAGTCCCCGGTCCACGACGGCTACCTGGCGTTCGCCGCCCACCCGCGCTCCCAGGCGACGTACACCGTCCAGAACACCGGCCAGATCACCTCCTGGGGCCGCGGCCCCACCAACTTCCAGAACCAGGCGGTCGCCGACTCGGCCGCCGCCTACCAGAACGCCCTCATGTGGGCCGTCACGGGCGACCGAGCCAACGCCGACAAGGCCCGCGACCTCCTCAACGCCTGGTCGGCGTCCCTCACGACGATCACCGGCGCCGACGGCCCGCTGGGCGCCGGACTCCAGGCCTTCAAGTTCGTCAACGCGGCCGAACTGCTGCGCCACACCGGCTACGACGGCTGGACGGACGCCGACATCGCCCGCTGCGAGCGCTCCTTCCTGGACGTCTGGTATCCGGCCGTCTCCGGCTACATGCTCTACGCCAACGGCAACTGGGACCTGACGGCCCTGCAGACCATCCTGGCCATCGGAGTGTTCTGCGAGGAGCCCACCCTCTTCGAGGACGCCCTGCGCTTCGCCGCGGCCGGCGCGGGCAACGGCTCCATCACCCACCGCATCGTCACCGACGCGGGGCAGGGCCAGGAGGCCGGCCGCGACCAGGGCCACGAACAGCTCGCGGTCGGCCTGACCGGCGACCTCGCCCAGGTCGCGTGGAACCAGGGCGTCGACCTGTGGGGGTACGACGACCACCGCATCCTCGCCAACTTCGAGTACGCGGCCCGCTACAACCTCGGCGGCGACGTCCCCTTCACCCCCGACCTCGACCGCACCGGGAAGTACATCAAGCAGGCCGTCTCCGCGACCGGCCGCGGCACCCTGCCCCCGATCTACGAGATGGCCTACGCCCACTACGCCGGCGTCCGCGGCCTCGACACCCCGTACACCCGGGCGGCCGTCTTCCGGGGCAGCGGCGGCGCCCGTCTCGTCGAGGGCGGCAACGACGACCTGCCCGGCTGGGGGACCTTCGCCTACGCGGGAGCCACGGCCCCCGCACCCACCGTCCCGGCCGCACCGGCGGGGGTGACGGCGGTGGGGGAGCGGGCCGGGATCACGGTGAGCTGGCTGCCCTCGACGTGGGCCACGACCTACACCGTGCTGCGCGCCACCCGCCCCCAGGGGCCCTACGCGAAGATCGCCACCGGAGTCGGCGAGCCGACGTACACGGACGACCGGGTGCGCGCGGGGCGGACCTACCACTACGCCGTCGTCGCCGCCAACTCCCACGGAACCAGCGCTGATTCGGCCCCCGTCCCGGCCACCGCCGGTCTCCCGGACCCCTGGTCGACGCGGGACATCGGGGACGTCACGATCGCCGGCGCGGCCGCCTTCGACGGTGAGCGGTTCGTACTGGAGGCGAGCGGCACCGCCGACACCCACCGGCTCGTGCATCTGCCCCTGCGCGGCGACGGCACCGTCACCGCACGGATCGTGTGGCCGCTGAGCTCGCAGTACTCCAGGATCGGCGTCGGCCTCCGGGACTCCCTCGACGCGGACGCGGCCCATGCCGCCATGGTCGTCCAGGGACTGCCGCTGCACACCTGGAGCGGGGTGTGGACGGTGCGGCCGTCGAAGGGGGCCACCGTCTCCGCGACCGGCAGCACACCGGTGCCGCCCTCGCAGCTGACGGCGATCACCACGAGCGCCGCCTTCCCGATCTCCGCTCTCGGCACCCTGCCCGAGTCGGCGACCCCGCTCGAAGCCCCCCACGTCGAGGCGGCGGGCGACGGCTACCGGCTGCGGAAGCCCTACTGGGTCCGCGTCACCCGCGAGGGCCGCCGCTGCACCGGAGCCATCTCCCCGGACGGCATCCACTGGACCGAAGTCGGCTCCACCGAGGTCGCGTTGGGCCGCACCGCGTACGCGGGCCTGCTCCTCACCTCCTGCCTCGGAGTCGACGCGGACTACGCCGAGACCGGCACCGGCGCCTTCGACAACGTCACCGTGACCTCCGCCGCCGCGGGCGAGATCTGGTCCGTGCCCCGACCCGCCAGCGCCCCGGGGGACCTGAGGGCCACCACGGGCACCGACACCGTCGAGCTGGCCTGGACCGACCCGGACCTCTCCGCCCGCTACCAGGTCCTGCGCGCGGCTCACCCCGACGGCCCTTACCGCACCCTCGCCACCGGCGTCGGCCCGGTCGGGTCCGGCACCCGCCTCCGGTACGCCGACGCCGACGGCACCCCCGGGACGACGTACCACTACACCGTCGCGAAGACCAACACGTCAGGACGCGGCCCCCTCACGGAACCCTGCGCCGCGGTGATGCCGACCCCGTCCGTTCCCGAACTCACCTCCTCCGAAGCGGCGTTCGCGAACCAGGGGATCGCCTTCCGGCACCTCCTGCGGGCCTCCCACGCACCCGTACGGTTCACCGCCACCGGTCTCCCCGACGGGCTGCGCGTCGACAGGCGCACCGGACTGATCCACGGAACGCCCCGTGAGAGAGGCGAGTTCACCGTCACCACCACCGCCGGCAACGCGGCGGGCGACGGCACCGGAACCCTCGCCCTCACCGTCGGTACGCCACCGCCGGCCCCGTGGACGTACGGCGACCTCGGTGACGTGGTCCTCGACGACCGCGACTTCGGGACACTCGGTGTGGCCGCGATCCTCACCCCCGGCAGCGCCGCCCACGAGAACGGGACCTTCGTGGTGCGGGGCGCGGGCGTGGACCTCACCGTCAACAACCAGGGAATGACGGGGCAGTTCGCCCGGCGGCCCGTCACCGGTGACTGTCAGGTCACCGCCCGGCTGGTCTCCCGCACCGGGGCCACCACCGACCGGGTCGGACTGCTGATGGCCAAGTCGCTCTCGCCGTTCGACCAGGCCGCCGGAGTGATCGTCACCGGCGGCAGCACCGCGCAGCTCATGCTGCGCAAGACCGTCGCCGGTGCCTCCGCCTTCACGGGCAACGGCACCGTCCGGCTCCCCACACTGCTGCGGCTGAGGCGCACCGGGACCGTCTTCACCGCGTCCGTCTCCGGCGATGACGGCGCCACCTGGACCGACCTCGCCTCCGGCGAGATCCCCGGCTTCGGCGACGCCCCCTTCCACGTCGGCCCGGTGGCCTGCTCCCGCAGCCCGCTGGCCCTCGTCACCTCCGAGTTCGACGAGGTGAGCGTCATCCCCATCTGATTCCCCCCACGGAACGGAGAGGCACCCCATGAGCCGCACTTCCCCCCACCAGCACCTCCCGCAAACCGAGTTGAGCCGCCGTGGTCTGCTGAGGACCGCGGGCGGTCTCGGCGCCGCTCTCGCCCTGGGCGGTGGCACCCTCGCCACCGGCCTGGCCACCACGGCCGACGCGGCGCCCGCCACCTGGACCCACCCCGGCATGCTGCACAACGCCGGCGACATCAACCGGGCCAAGGTCAGGGTCGCCGCGGGCACCGACCCCTGGCTCTCCGGCTGGAACAGGCTGGTCGCCAACTCCCACTCCCAGTCCACCTGGACCGACCGCGCCACCGACACGATCATCCGCGGCGGAACCGGCGAGAACTACTCCCTGCTGTTCAACGACATCGCCGCCGCCTACCAGAACGCCCTGCGCTGGCAGGTCGGCGGCACCGAGGCCAACGCCGTCTGTGCCGCGAACATCCTCAACGCCTGGTCGAGGACGCTCACTTCGGTCACCGGCAACGCCGACCGCTTCCTCGCCGCCGGCATCTACGGCTGGCAGTTCGCCAACGCCTGCGAACTCATGCGCGGCTACGGCGACTTCGACCTGTCCGCCGCCCAGGAGATGCTGGCCAAGGTCTTCTACCCGCTCAACAACAGCTTCCTGACCAACCACAACGACGCCTGCATCACCAACTACTGGGCCAACTGGGACCTGTGCAACACGGCCTCGATCCTGGCCATCGGCATCCTCAACGAGGACAGCGCCAAGTACGACCAGGCTGTCACCTACTTCAAGTCCGGCGCGGGCAACGGCTCCCTCGCCCACGCCGTGCCGTACCTGTACACCGACTCCGACGGGTACGCGCTGGGTCAGTGGCAGGAGTCCGGCCGCGACCAGGGCCACACCGTCATGGGCATGGGCCAGATGGGCGCCCTCTGCGAGATGGCCTGGAACCAGGGCGACGACCTCTACTCCTACGACAGCCGCCGCTTCATGAAGGCCGCCCAGTACGTGGCCAAGTACAACCTCGGCCAGGACGTCCCCTTCACCACCTACAACTGGGGCACCGGGCAGAACTGCGCCGCCTCCTCCCAGACCGTCGTCTCCGCCGACTCCCGCGGCCAGGTCCGCCCGGTCTGGGCGATGCTCCACTTCCACTACAACCGGCGCCTGGGCCTCGACGACAAGTACATCTCGCAGATGTACTACGACCTCGTCGCCCCCGAGGGAGGCGGCGGCGACTACGGCACCACCAGCGGCGGCTTCGACCAGCTGGGCTTCGGCACCCTGATGTACGCCAAGTAGCCGCCGGACCGCGCTCTGCACCGGAATACCGCGCCGAAATGTGGTGCTCTGGTGTTCATGGTGCAGTAGCGCGGTGAGGAGGCTGGTGCATGACGGCAGTCCGGACGAACCCCGTGGTCAGCACGCCGTACGGAGCCGTACGCGGCCGGCGTGAGAACGGCGTCGCGGTCTTTCGCGGCATCCCCTACGCGGCCCCGCCCTTCGGCCCCCGCCGCTTCCGGCCGCCGGAGCCGCCCGAGCCCTGGGACGGCGTGCGCGACACGGTCGACTTCGGGCCGACGGCACCGAAACCGCCGTACTCCGAGGCCTTCGCGCAGTACCTCTCCGACCCGCTCGTGCCGGGCGACGACTGCCTCAACCTCAACGTGTGGACCCCCGAGCCCGGCCCCGGGGCCCGGCTCCCGGTGCTGGTCTGGCTGCACGGCGGCGCCCTGACCAGGGGATCCTCGGCGGTCCCGGTGTACGACGGGCATGCCTTCGCCCGGGACGGTGTCGTGTTCGTCTCGGTGAACTACCGGCTCGGCGTGGAGGGCTACGGCCTGTTCCCCGACGCCCCCGCCAACCCCGGCCTGCGCGACCAGTTCGCCGCCCTGCAATGGGTCCACCAGGCGATCGGGGCCTTCGGCGGCGACCCCGGGCGGGTGACGCTGGCCGGACAGTCGGCCGGCGCGATCAGCACCGGCGCCCTGCTGGCCGCCCCGCAGGCCCAGGGGCTGCTCCGGCGGGCGGTCCTGCAGAGCGGGCCGCCCGAGGCCGGCGACCGCGACAAGGTACGGCGGATGGTGCGCCGGATGGCCACCCGGCTGAAGGTCCCCGCCACCGCCGCGGCCTTCGCCGAGGTCGACCGTGACCTGCTGCTGCGCACCCAGGCCGAGGTGGGCAGACTCAGCAGCCCGGTCCTCGGCGGCCCCGCCTTCGGGATCGTGGTCGACGGCGACCTCGTGCCCCGCGACCCCCTGGAGGCCCTCACCGATCCGGGTGGCGGGGTCGCGAAGGACGTCGACCTGATGCTGGGCTGGACCAGCGACGAGTACCGCCTCTGGCTCGTCCCCGGCGGCCTCCTGGAGCGGGTCGACCGGCTCGGCCCGGTCGCCCTCGCCGGAGCCATGGCCCGCTGCCACTGCGGCTCCGAGGTGGTCCGCGGCTACCGTGCCCTGCACCCCGAGGCGGGCACCGCCGAGACCGTCGGCCAGATGGTCACCGACCACCTGCTCCGCATCCCCCTGCACCGCCTGGCCGAGGCCCGCCCCGGCTCGTCGTACGTCTACGAGTTCGCGTGGCCCTCCCAGTTGCCGCAGCTCGGTGCCTGCCACGCCCTGGAACTGGGCTTCGTCTTCGACACCGGAGACACCCCCGAGTCGGCCAGGCTCGCCGGCGAGGGCGCCCCGGCCGAGCTCGCCGACGCCATGCACGGGGCCTGGGTGCGGTTCGCCGCCGACGGCGAACCCGGCTGGCAGCCCTGGGACGCCACCCACCCGGTCCAGATCTTCGGCAAGGGCGACCCCTACCTCGCGTCCGGCCCTCGGGACGGCGATTTCGCGGTGTGGACGGCGGACCCGACCACCGAGGAGACGGCTCCGGTGTCGGAACCGGCGGAGGGCTGGCCCGCGCGGACCGCGGAACTGCGCTCGGTCGTACGACGGCTGCGGCGCTCGGGGCTCGCGCGGCGGCACTGAGGGCGGCCCCGCCGCCCGCCCGGTCCTCAGGTCCCGGCCGCCCCGACCGAGTCCCTGACCACCACATGGGTGCCCAGCAGCAGGTGCTCGGCCGGGTCCTCCGCGGTACGGCCGAGCGCGGTGCGCACGGCGAGCCGGCCCAGTTCCTCGTAGGGGACGTGGACGGTGGTGAGCGCCGGGTGCAGGTCGCGGGCGAAGGGGATGTCGTCGTAGCCGGCCAGGGAGACGTCCCCGGGGACGTCGAGGCCGGCCTCGTGGAGGGCGGTCAGGGCGCCCGCCGCGACCATGTCGGTGGTGGCGACCACGGCCGTGAAGTCCAGGCCCTCCTTCAGGGCCCGGCGCATCAGGCGGTGACCGGAGTCGCGGGTGAAGTCGCCGTTCAGGACCAGCGCCGGATCGGGGTCCAGGCCGCGGGCGCGGTGCGCCGCGAGATAGCCGCGCTCACGGCCCTGCGCGGTGGTGTGGTCGGCCTTGCCGCCGAGGAACAGGACCCGGCGGTGGCCCTGGGACAGGACGTGGGCGACCAGCGCGTAGGCGCCGCCCTCGTTGTCGTACTCGATGACCGTGACCGGTGCCCCCGGGCCGAGCGGCGGTCTCCCGCACAGCACCAGCCGTGACCCCGCCGAGGCCAGCGAGTCGGCCATCCGGCGGGTGCGCTCGCGGTACTCGACGGTGTCGGCGGCGCCGCCCACCAGGATCACGGCGGCGGCCCGCTGGGCCCGCATCATCTCCACGAACTCCAGTTCGTGCTCGACGTCGCCCTCCGTGCTGCACACCAGGCACAGGTGGCCGAGCCGGGTCGCCTCGCGCTCCACCCCGTGCGCCATCAGGGCGAACGAGGGGCCGGTGATGTCCTCCAGCACGAAGGCCAGCGTGGGTGTGCCGACGCCGGCGACGGCCTTCGCGCGCGCGTCGGCGACGTAGTCCATGTCCCGCACGGCACGCATCACGCGGGTGCGGGTGGCCGCGCTGACCGGGTACACCCCGCCGAGCACCCGTGACACGGTCGACGCCGACACCCCGGCCCGCGCCGCCACGTCCCGGATCGTGCTCCGGCTCGCGTCCTCGCTCTTCCTGGTCATCCCCGCCTCGCCCCTCTCCCCGACGCACCCCTCGGGAACAGCGGCAACACCCGTGGAAACCGGTTCCCGATGCGGAGGCTAGCAGTGGCGAAGGGGAGCGGACGAGAGAACGGCGGGGACGGTTCGAAGGGAGCTGCCGGGACGTGCGGGGCGGGCCGCTCGGCGTCACAGAGCCCTGCGGGGCCGCGAGGTGGCGGACCGGGCCTGCTGGGAGACGGCGTCCACGGCGGCGGAGACCGGAGGGGCCAGTTTCGCGGGCTGGAACGTGTCCGCGGGGGCCATCACGGCCACCGCCGCGACCACGGCCCTGCCCGCGCCCCGCACGGGGAACGCGCCCGGCGCCTCGGCTTCGACGGACTCGAACTGCACGGCGGACACGGCTACCTGATCGACCTGTTCCTGCGGCCCGAGTCCAACCCGCGCACCGACGGGTACGGCGGTGACCTGGGCGGCCGCACCCGGTTCGCCGCCGAGGTGGTGGCGGCGGCCACGCCCGACGAGCTCTACCTGCTCCTGGCACCGCTGACCGAGGCGGGCGTCGATGTCCTCGACTGCTCGACCCGGCGCTTCTGGCTGCCGGAGTTCCCCGGCTCCGACCTGGGTCTCGCGGGCTGGGTGAAGAAGCTGACCGGCCTGCCCACAGTCGCCGTCGGATCGGTCGGGCTCGACGACAGCGAGTTCCTGAGCGCGCTCATGGAGGGCCGGGGCGCGGCGAACGCCTCCCGGGACCGGCTGGTGGGCCTCATGGAACGGGACGACTTCGACCTGCTCGCCGTGGGGCGCCTGCTGCTGTCCGATCCCGCGTGGGTGGCCAGGATCCGCGACGGCCGCCGCTCCGAACTGCGCCCGTTCTCCGCGGAGGCGCTGCTGAGCCTCACCTGATCAGGTCCGGGCGCAGCCCTCCGCGGAGACCCGGTGTCACCCGTCTGCGAGAGTCGTCGCGATCCCCGTGATCGCTCCCGGCCCCACCCGGCAGCACCCCCCGACGAGCCGGGCGCCGGCGGCCAGCCAGCCCTGTACCTCCTGCGGGGAGAACGACGAGCTGCCCTCCCACGCGCGTGCCCGCGCGTTCCACGTCTCCCCGCTGTTGGGGTAGACGACGACCGGCTTGCCGGTGACCCGCGCGGCGGTCTCGATCGCGGTGTCCACGTCCTCGGGGACACAGCAGTTGACGCCCACCGCGATGACCTCGTCCGCGTCGGCGGCGAGAGCGAACGCCTCTTCCAGGGGCTGGCCGGCCCGGGTACGGCCGCCCGCGACGGAGTAGGACAGCCAGGCCGGCACCCCGAGACCGCGGATCGCCCGCAGCAGTGCCTGCGCCTCGTCGCTGTCCGGGATCGTCTCCAGCGCCAGGACGTCGGGTCCGGCCGCCGCCAGCACGTCGAGCCGCGGCCGGTGGAACGCCTCCAGCTCGGCCACGCTCAGGCCGTACCGGCCGCGGTACTCCGAGCCGTCCGCGAGCATCGCGCCGTAGGGCCCGACCGAGGCCGCCACGTACAGCGGGCGCCGTGCCCCCTTCGCCGTCGCCTGCCGTGCCGCCTCCTGCGCCGACCCGACGCTCAGGGCGAGCAGTTCGGCGGCCCGCTCGGGCCCGATGCCGCGTTTGGCGAACCCCTCGAAGGTGGCCTGGTAGCTGGACGTGATCGCCACGTCCGCGCCCGCCTCGTAGTACGCGAGATGCGCCTCGGTGATCGCCTCGGGCCGCTCCGCGAGCAGCCGGGCCGACCACAGCTCGTCGCTCAGGTCGTGCCCGGCGGACTCCAGCTGGTTGGACATACCGCCGTCGAGCACGACGGGGCCGGCCGCGAGGGCCTCGGCGAAGGGGCGGGAGGGGGCGTCGGGGACTTCCGGGGTGTCGCTGGTCATGCCTCGACGCTAACCGAAGCGCCGCCGGACGGCCCCGGCTGTCCGGTCCGCGAACACCGGGGCCGACACGCGCGACCACGCTCTCGCGCGTCACCGACCTCGACGTGAGGCGGCACTCCTCAGGGCGCCGCGTGCCGCCGGGCGGGCCGGCGCCTGCCCCGCTTTCTCAGCGTGGGAGGCACCACCAGTCCGCCGAGCAGTCCGAGCGCCAGGATGTACGGCCACCACCCCAAGCCCTCGGCCGCCGCCGTCGTACGGGGCGTCGCCAAGGGCGTCGCCGACGACGTGTCCGCGCGCCCGCCGGGCGAGGCGCTCTCGGTGACCGCGGTGAGTACGACGTCGTTGCCGTCGCCGCCCCGATAGGTGATCCGGTACGTCGTGTCGGCCAGCTTGAGGCGCGTGCCCTCCTTCAGGCCCCGGAAGGCGCCCGAGGTCTTCGCACGGCCCTTGTGGTCCAGTACGGTGACACTGCGGGCCGGGGCGGTGCCCGCCGCCGAGAGGTCGAGGGCGCCGGACAGTCGTACCGGGCCCGTCACCTTCAACGAGTCCTTCCCGAGCACCAGTTCGCCCTTCGCGCTCTGGGTGTACCCGCCGGAGACCGTGAGCCCGCTCGCGACCACCCCGTCGTTGGTGACCGCGCCTTGCACCGTGCCCCTGCCGGTCAGAGAGGACACGACCCTCAGCCCGGCGGTGCCGGCGTCGAGCCGCGCGGCCGCCGAGGTGAGCCGGATTCCCTTGCTGCGGGCGAGAGTTGCCTCGCCGCGCAGCGCGAGCGTGCCCTTGCGGACCGTCGTCGTCCCCGTGTACGACACCGCACCGCCGGCCAGGGTCGTCGTCGCCCTGCCCGTCTGGGTGAGGGAGCCGCTGCCGCTGATCCGGGACAGGGTCAGGGGCCTGGTCGTGTTCCCGAGGACCAGCGAGCCGTCGTTCACGACCTTGTAGCGGCTGCCCGCGGTGTAGAGCCCTCCGTCGCCTCCCGGCCGGCCGCTGCCGAGGCGCAGTACGGCGCCCTTCTCGACGGTGGTGGAGCCGTCGTAGTACTGGACGGCCGCGAAGGTGACATCGTTGCCCTTCGTCCCCTTGATGACGATGTCACCCGCGCCGGGCGCGGACAGGGTGTCGTGGAAGCGGCCGCCGCCGATCGGGGCGCCCAGGGTGACCGGCCCGTTGTAGTCGAAGGTCAGCAGGGAACGGGAGCGCGCCGCGAGGAGGTTGATGTACACCGTCTTCGCCGTGCCCGGCATGAAGATCCTGCTGGTCGTCCCGTCGCCCCACTGGACGTTGGCGCCCTTGATGTTGGTGCCGCGCTTGTTGACGTTCTTGGCGGCCGGAGTCCAGTTCAGGGCGGGGTCGCTGAGGGAGGGATCGGTGTCGCCGCCCTGGTTCGACCAGCTGTACTGGCCCGTGAGGACCACCTTGCTGCCCGGCCGGGACTGGACGTTGATGTCGCTGCCGTACTCGCGCTGGTAGAAGTCCATCCGCTCGGTGACGGTCTGCCCCAGCGGGGTGTCCACGGTCCAGGTGCCCTGGTTCAGCACCTTGCGCATGTTCGGCAACGCGGTCGCGTACTCGGGCCGCCCCGCGTTGGTCTGCGTGCCGTTGTCGACGACCCCGGAGAACGGGCCGGACGTCAGGTCCCAGGTGCCCCAGAGGGAGCGCGGCTGGGTGATCAGGCCGGAGCCGCTGACGGTGCCCAGGTTGTAGGCGCTCGTCAGGGACAGCCGCAGGGTGCCGTCGACCCTGATGTTGTCCTGGTTCAGCCGGAACGCCGGGGTGTTGTAGGGGAAGTGGCCGATCAGTCCTGTCGTCCCGCCGGTGCCGTACTGCAGGGTCGCCCCGCGCTCGACCGTGATCGCGGGCGGGTCGGGCCGGGTCGTGGTGACGTACGGGTGGTTGCCGCCCTGGGTCCGCACGGACTGCCGCTGCCGGGACCTGGGCAGGGTGAAGTCGCTGTCCTTGGTGAGGACCAGCGTCCCGCTGCCGCGCACGGTGAGCGTGCCCTCGCCGCGGAACACCCCGTCGTACGTCGTCGTCCCCGCGGGCACGGTGACGACCGTGTCACCGCTCAGGGTGACGTCCCGGTCCGCGAGGACGTCGGCGGTGGCGTCCCGGGGTCCGGCGGCCGACGCCGGGGGAGCGGTGACCATGAGGGCCACCGCCGCCAGGGCGCCGGCGGCCGCTGCTGTTCTGTGGAAATGGCTGCACACATGACCGGAGACGGGCCAGGCGGCGGCCGATAACAGAAATCCGAAGCAGAAAGCGCCTTCTTTTGGTCGCGTCCGACCCGTTGACCTCCTGGTTCCCCAGCCGTACCTTTCGGCTGTTCGCAATAACAACAGATGTTCTCAATATCGAACATCTCTCTCAGGACACCCCCATCCGAGAGGCAGTCCGCATGAGCCGCGCCCCCGACGTCCCCCACCGACGACTGCTGCTGAAGGGCGCCCTGGCCGCGGGCGCCCTGGCCGCGACCCCCACCGTCACCGAAGCCGCGCCGCGCCCGAAGAAGGCCCCTCCCTTCGTGAACCCGCTCGTCCGCAACCGTGCCGACCCGTACATCCACCGGCACACCGACGGCTACTACTACTTCACCGCCACCGTGCCCGAGTACGACCGGATCGTGCTGCGCCGCTCCCGCACCCTGGGCGGCCTCGCGACCGCCGACGAGTCCGTGCTGTGGACCAAGCACCCGACCGGTGCCATGGGCGCTCACATCTGGGCGCCGGAGATCCACCGCGTGGGCGGCAAGTGGTACATCTACTTCGCCTCCGCGCCCGCCGAGAGCGTGTGGGACATCCGCATCTGGGTCCTGGAGAACGCCAACCCCAATCCCTTCAAGGGCACTTGGGTGGAGCGGGGCCAGATCAGGACCGCCTGGGAGACCTTCTCCCTGGACGCCACCACCTTCACCCACCGGGGCAGCCGCTACCTCGCCTGGGCCCAGCACGAGCCCGGCCTGGACAACAACACCGGCATCTTCCTGTCCAGGATGGCGAACCCCTGGACCCTGACGGGACCTCAGATCCGGCTCTCCACACCCGAGTTCGACTGGGAGTGCGTCGGTTACAAGGTCAACGAAGGACCGTCGGTGATCGCCCGCAACGGCCGACTGTTCCTGTCCTACTCGGCCAGCGCCACCGACTGGCACTACTGCATGGGCCTGCTCACGGCCGACGCGAACGCCGATCTCATGAACCCGGCGAGCTGGTCCAAGTCGCCGACCCCCGTCTTCACCAGCAACGACACCACCAGGCAGTACGGCCCGGGCCACAACTGCTTCACGGTGGCCGAGGACGGCCGCAGTGACGTCCTCGTCTACCACGCCCGCCAGTACAAGGAGATCGTCGGCGACCCGCTGAACGACCCCAACCGCCACACCCGCGTCCAGAAGCTCGGCTGGCACGCGGACGGCACGCCGGACTTCGGCATACCGGTGGCGGACACCGCCACGGACACGGAGGTTGCGTCATGAGACGTGCGTACGCGGTGCTGCTCGCCCTGTGTCTGGCCCTGGCCGGCGCCCTGGTGACCGCCGGTCCGGCCCAGGCCGCCCCGCTGACGATCCCCAACGGCGTGCAGTTCACCGACACTTCGGGCAACGCCCTGCACGCCCACGGCGGCGGGGTCATCAAGGTCGGCTCCTACTACTACTGGTTCGGCGAGGACCGCAACGCCGACAACACCTTCCGGTACGTGGACGCCTACCGCTCCACCGACCTGAAGAACTGGGAGTTCAGGAACCACGTCCTCACCCAGTCCAGTGCCTCCGAGCTCGCCACCGCCTACATCGAGCGGCCCAAGGTCGTCTACAACGCCTCCACCGGCAAGTTCGTGATGTGGATGCACAAGGAGAACGGCACCGACTACAGCGAGGCCCGCGCGGCCGTCGCCGTGTCGTCCACCGTCGACGGCACCTACACCTACCAGGGCAGCTTCCGCCCGCTCGGCGACAACATGTCCCGGGACATCACGACGTTCGTCGACACCGACGGCACCGGCTACATGGTCTCGGCCGCCAACGAGAACTACGACCTGCACATCTACAAGCTCACCGCCGACTACACCGGCATCGCGAGCCTTGTCGCCAACCCGTGGGTGGGCGGACACCGCGAGGCCCCGGCCCTGTTCAAGCGGGGCGGCGTCTACTTCATGCTGACCTCGGGCGCCACCGGCTGGAGCGCCAACCAGCAGCAGTACGCCACCGCCACCTCCCTCGCCGGACCGTGGACCTCGATGGCGAACGTCGGCGACTCCACGACCTACAACTCGCAGACCGCCTACGTCCTTCCGGTGCAGGGCACTTCGGGCACCTCCTACCTCTACATGGGCGACCGCTGGGGCAACTCCTTCGGCGGGACCGTCAACGACTCCCGGTACGTGTGGCTGCCGTTGACCTTCCCGACGTCCACCACGATGTCCATGTCCTGGTACCCCCAGATCACGATCGACGCGGCGGCCGGGACGATCAGCGGTACCAGCGCCACGTACAACACGCTGGTGTCCCGCAACAGCGGCAAGTGCGCGGACGTCGCCAACCAGTCGCTGTGGCAGGGCGTCGCGATCAGCCAGTACACCTGCAACAGCGGGGCCAACCAGAAGTGGTGGTTCAAGGACCTCGGCACCGGCTACTACCAGCTGGTCGGCCGCGGCAGCTCCCTGTGCCTCCAGGAGAACGCCACGAACGTGACCCAGGAGAACTGCGGGAGTGCGACCACCCAGCAGTGGTCGGTGGTCACTTCGGGCTCGTACGTGAACATCAAGGCCAGGGCCTCCGGTGAGTGCCTGGACGTGAACGGCGCGTCCACCGCCAACTCCGCCGCGATCATCACGTACACGTGCAACGGAGCGGCCAACCAGCAGTGGACGCGCGGAACCTGACGTCAGGCCAGCAGGTCGATCGCGTCGATCGACGTGCCCGCGCTGAGGAAGGACGTCGACCCCGAACCGCTCGCCACGTAGATCTTCAGCGTGTTGTAGGCGCTGGTGTCCGTCAGCCAGGCGGACGCCGGCACGCTGTAGGTGAACGTGTAGTTGTTGCCCCGGTACGAGCCCACGGTCAGCGACCGGGTGCTCGGCTGGGTGGGCGGGGAGGGGACGGCGGAGGTCCAGGTGTCGTTGACGACGACCTGCGGGCGGCCGTTGGCGTAGGCCGTCGTCACCCCGATGCGCAGGGTGTGCGCGGCGGCGGCCTGCGCGGCCGTCAGCTTGAAGTAGACGATGATCCCGCTGTTGACGTCCTTCCACAGGTAGCAGGGGAAGGCCGAGGTCTCGGTGCCGCTGCCGATGACCACGTTGCCGGTCCAGGAGGAGGCGCGGACGTCGGAGGGGTGGGCGTACGTCATCAGGTCGGCGTTCTTGAAGCCGCCGGGTGTGCCGTCCCAGTTGTTGATGCGCCAGATCGCGCTCGCGTTGCCCGGATCGTTCGAGGACGGGATCGCGATGCTGTTGAGGGTGGTCGTGCCGCCCGCGCTGACGCTCACCGAGCCGGTGTAGACCGCGAGTTCACCCTTGAAGACGGTCAGCGTGTACGTCCCCGGCAGCACACCCCCGATGGAGAAGTATCCGTCCGACGACCGCGCCGAACCCCAGTACTGGGCGGCGGAGTTGGCGAGCCCGACCGTATAGGCGTACGCCGTGTTCCGGCCGGTGATGCCGACGCCGGCGACCTTGCCCCGGCCGCTCGCGGGGACGTAGCCGGAGATGCCGAGCGAGTCCGCCCACGAGGTGGTGAGCGTCCCCGGGTACAGCGCGGAGGAGGGGGCGCCGCCGTCGGTGAAGGCGATGACATAGGGGCCCTGGAGGCCGAAGCGCTGGGCCTCCGTCTGGTTCTCGCCGTAGTACAGGATCTCGTACAGGCCGCCGCCGTCCGCGCTCTGGTGGCGCAGCAGGGAGCGGTAGAACGGGCCGCCGGAGGCCTTCTCGTGGTTGGAGCGCACGATGTACAGGCCGACGCTGCCGGTGGTCCAGCCGACGTAGTTGTAGTCGATGACCCGCGCCTTCGCGTAGTGCTTGGAGCGGGTCTGGCCGTCGGACTTCTTGAAGACGTCGGAGGCCTCGATGGTGGTGGGCGCGTAGGTGTACGAGTCGGGCTCGTCGTTGAGGAACTTGCCCGCGTTGACGCGCAGGATGTAGCGGGTCGCCGAGACCGAGTCGTCGGCCTTGTTGGTCCACAGGTAGACGTTGTTCTCGCCGCTGCGGGCCGCGTAGTAGTGCTTCAGCGTGCCGTACGCGACCGAGATCAGGATCGTCGTACCGGACTGCTTGATGCTCACCGTGGACGTGCCGAGGCCGGACTCGATGTGCGAGTTCTTGCCGCCGTAGCCCTGGTACTGCGTGCCCTTGTAGACCAGCGAGGTCAGATCGCCGTTGGTCTTGCTGACCTTGAAGACGAGGCTCGCGCCGGTGTCGACGACGTAGTTGGAGCCGTCGTCGCTCCAGCCGAAGCCCGCGGCGGACGCGCCCTGGGCAAGCGGCCCGGCGAGCGCGGCGGACCCTGCTGCGGCCGCGGTGCCGAGGACGAAGGTGCGGCGTCCGACCGGTCTGTTCACCGTGGATTCGGACATGGGGGTGCCTCCTTCGAGACGTGTGGGGGTGGTGCGGGTGCTTTGGAGAGTGACAGTTGAATCGATTTCGCGAAAGGGCTTTCGCTGCCTGGAAGTTGGCAATCTTGTGAAATCCGCCCGAGGGCTAGAAAGCGCTTGCCAATGGGGGTACGGTCCAGCCGCCAGGCCTTGTCGTCCGTCTGAGGAGCCTCGAATGAGACGTTTCAACCTCGCCGTGCTGGCGGCGGTCACACTGAGCACGGGACTGACCGCCGTACCGGCACAGGCGCACTCCGGCCGTCCCCTCGGCATCGAGAACTGCACCACCGCCGGCTGTCACTTCGACGTCCCGCCGGGCACGTACGACGTGAAGGTCCTCCTCGGCGGCGACGCCGCGTCGAGCACGTCGATCAGTGGGGAGACCCGGCGTTCCCTGCTGTCGGAGACGCCGGCCGCGGCCGGCGGGCGGGTCTCCCGCGGCTTCACCGTGAACGTCCGCACTCCGGAGGGCGAACCGACCGGCCCCGACGGCACGCCGGGCCTGGACCTGGTGCTGGGCGGCTCGGCCCCCGCGCTCGCCGACATCAAGGTCACCCGCGCCCGGCACACCCGCCAGATCTTCCTGGTCGGCGACTCCACGGTATGCGACCAGCCAGGCGATCCCTACTCCGGCTGGGGCCAGCAACTGCCCCAGTACCTGCGCAAGGGCGTGTCCGTGGCCAACTACGCCGACTCCGGCGAGAGTACGGTCACCTATCTGTCCGAGCCTCGGCTGTGGGCCACGGTCCAGCCGCTGATCCGCCCCGGCGACCTCGTCCTCGTCCAGCTCGCCCACAACGACAAGACGACGGACGAGGCGACGTACCGGGCGAACCTGGAGACATTGGTCGCGGGTGTGAGGGAGAAAGGCGGGAACCCTGTCCTCGTGACGCCCATCGTGCGACGCTGGTTCAACTCGGACGGCACGCTGAACAACGGGACGGCCCTGCTGGTCAACGGCCTCGGGGTGGACCATCCCGCGGTGATCCGCTCGGTCGCCGCGGCCGAGGGCGTCCCGCTCATCGACCTGACGGCGAGGACGAAGTCGCTCGTGGAGTCCCTGGGAGTGGAGGGCTCCAAGGCGATCTACCTCTACAACGAGAAAAGGGACAACACCCACACCTCCGTGCACGGCGCCACCGTGTACGCGGGCCTGGTCCGCGACGAACTCGTCGCACAGGGACTGGTGCCCGCAGGCCTGGTGCGGGTGGGATAGACGCCTGGGGCGTCCCGACCGGAACCGGGGCGCCCCAGGTCTGTGGTGCGAGCCGGCGGGCCCGTGAGCCTGTCAGGCCGTGAGCCGGCGGGCCCGTGAGCCGGTTGGCCCGTGGTTCGGTTGGCCTGTGAGCCTGTGAGCCCGTGAGCCTCTGAGTCGAAAAAGAGAGAACCGATGCAACTGCCCCCCGAGGACCGCACCCTCAGTCCGCACACCGGCTACACGCGCGCCCACTGGGAGGCCGCGGCCGACGCCCTGCTCGCCGCGGTCGAGCCGTACGCCACCGAGGACCGCGCCCTCTACCACCTCCCCGGCGACCGGCAGAGCTGGTCCGGCCGCCTCTCCGACGGCCTGGAGGGCTACGCCCGTACGCTCCTGCTGGCGGCCCTCCGCCAGGACGCGACCGCGCTGGAGCGGTACGCCGAAGGTCTCGCCGCCGGAGTCTCGGGGATCTGGCCCCGGATCGAGGACCGCAGCCAGCCGTTGGTGGAGGCGGCGTCGATCGCGTTCGCCCTGCGGATCACCAAGCCGCTGCTCTGGGACCGCCTGGACGACGCCGTACGGCAGCGCGCCGCGGCCTGGCTCGGTGACGCGCTCACCGCCGAGGCCTGGCCCTGCAACTGGGAGCTCTTCCCGGTCACGGTGGCCGGCTTCCTGTCCTCGCTCGGGTACGAGCCGGATGCCTCCCGCAAGGCGATCGACCGCGGCCTGGAGCGCATCGAGCAGTGGTACGTCGGCGAGGGCTGGTACACCGACGGCGACGGCCGCAAGTTCGACTACTACAACGGCTGGGCCATGCACCTCTACCCGGTGCTGCACGCCTGGCTGGCCGAGGACGACCGTTTGCTGGACCTGTACGGCGGCCGCCTGTCCCGCCATCTCGACGACTACGCCCGCCTGTTCGGCGCCGACGGCGCCCCCATGCACCAGGGCCGCTCCCTGACGTACCGCTTCGCGACCACGGCCCCGCTCTGGCTGGGCGCGCTGACCGGCCGCACCCCGCTGTCCCCGGGCGAGACCCGGCGCCTTGCCTCCGGAGCCCTCAAGTACTTCCTGGACCGGGGCGCAGTGGACTCCCGGGACCTGCTCACCCTCGGCTGGCACGGCCCCGACCCCGCTGTCCTGCAAGGCTATTCGGGCCCCGCGTCCCCGTACTGGGCCAGCAAGGGCTTCCTCGGCCTGCTGCTCCCGGCGGACCACGAGGTGTGGACGGCGGTGGAGGAGCCGGGCCCGGCCGAACGCGCCGACGCGCTCACCTCGATCACCGCCCCCAACTGGCTCCTGCAGTCGACCAGTTCGGACGGTCTCGTCCGCCTCCACAACCACGGCAGCGAGGACGTCCGCTATGACCCGTACTACACCCGCCTGGCCTACTCGACGGTGACCGAGCCCTCGGCGTCGTACGACAACAGCCTGATCGTGGACGGCGATCCGAGCCGTACGGAGATCGAGCCGCTGGGGGTCGGTGAGGGGTGGGCGGCCTCGCGGCACACGGCGGCGGGGGGTGTGCGGGTATCCAGTGTGGTGCTCGCGCGGGGAGCCGTGGAGGTGCGCGCCTTCCTCGTGTCCGGGGCCGAGCCCGGGACACCGGTGCGGGTGACGGGGTGGGCCGCGCGCGACGGCGTCCGGACCGAACTGCTGCCCGCCGTGGGCCTCGACGACGAGCTGAGCGGGGTGACGGGCGAGGAAGACACGCTGTTCGTCGCGCTGGCCCGGCTCACCGCTGACGCCGACGCCGTACCGCTGGGGGAGACGGCGACCGTACGGGCCTCGGGAGAGCGGGAGTTGACGGTGGTGTGGAGCGGAGGTCCCGGGGCGCGGGTCCGGCTGGTGGGTTCCGGGGTGGAGATCGGCGCCGGGCCCTGAAGCGACTCGGGCACTGAACCGACTCGGGCACTGTGAGGATCGCTGGCCGGGTCTGGCTGGAGGTGGTGGGGGGAGCGGTAGGCCGAGACGAGCCGAGCCGATGCGTCGCGGTGGCGGTTACGCCTGCCGTACGGCAGCGCGCCGCGGCCTGGCTGTGTGACCACGGCACCGCGGAGGTTGCCGTGGTGCGGACGGGGCGTCGCCGTGACCTTGCCGTCCCCGACCCTGTCCCTGAGAATCCGCCCATGACCTCCGCCATCCGCCACGTGACGATCGACTGCGCCGACGCGTACGCGCTCGCCGACTTCTGGTCCCAGGTCCTCGGCCTGCCGCTGCACGAGGAGGACCGGCCGGGTGACGAGGAGGCGCAGATCGAGGCCGCGCGCCTGCTCTTCGTCACCGTCCCGGAGGTCAAGAGGGGCAAGAACCGCCTGCACTTCGACCTCCAGCCCCAGGACCGCACCCGCGACGAGGAGGTCACGCGCCTCCTCGCCCTGGGCGCCACACTCCTCGACGACCAGCGCACGGGTGACGGCATGGGCTGGGTGGTCCTCACCGACCCGGAGGGCAACGAGTTCTGCGTGGAGCGCAGCGCGGCGGAACGGGAGGGGTAATGGCGGGGCTGGGCGTCCGGCCGGGCCGGAGCACTTCGTCCTCGGCCGCATCATCACGCCAGTGGTCGGATTGCGGCCGCCTTACGTCGCCTGTCCGGCGTCGGCCACCACACGTCGCCTCCCACCTGCCAGCCCCCACACAAGCCCCCCCCACGCCGCCCCCCCCACGCCTGCCCCCACACTTCGGCCGCCGCCGAAGCGACGCCCGTCTAGCGTGCCGGTATGACCGAACACCCGCAGGAGACCCCGGCGTCGGCCGTGACCGGGATGGTCGAGCACGTGCTCGCCCTGGCCGGCACATGGACCGACTGGGACGGCAAGCCCGTGCACGTGGACGACCGTGTCTACACCCCGCACAAGGCGGTCCGCCGGGTCGCCGACCATCTGATCGACCACCTGGCCGAGTTGGAGGCGCGGCTCGCGGGTGAGGCCCCGCTGCCCGACCACTGGCACGCGTCCGCGACGACCACCGAGGCCGACCTCGCCCCCTTCACCCAGGACGACCTGGACGAGGCCCGCAGCCGTCTCACCCGCCTCGCCCGCGTCTGGGCCAACCGCCTCGACGCCCTCACCGAGCACCAGCTCGACCATTCGCCCGGTGAGGGCTGGAGCTTCCGTGAACTGGCCCTGCACCTCAAGGAATCCACGTACTACGCCGACGCGCTCGGCGACCTGTCATGACGGCGAGTCGGTTCCGATGAACGTCCGCGTGAGCAGGTCGGCGTAGGCCGAGGCGTGCTGGAGGATGCCGATATGACCGCCGGGAAACTCGACGAAGTCGGCCTGTTGCGCCTTCGCCAGGAACTCGGCGGTGCGATAGAGGAGTTGACCACGCGAGTCGGTCCCCGCGGCGACGGTGAGGCGGGCCCGTGACGGGCCGGCCTCCGGCACGTACGACGTGAAGGGCCCGATGACGTGCGCCATCTGGAGCGCCATCGGACTCGCCAACTCCTCCTCGCGACTGAGGGGTCGCCCCTCCGGAAGCGCACCCGCCTCCCGCTCCTCCAGTACGGCGGTCATCAGGGCGCCCGCCGCCGCGAGCCCCTTGCTCCGGTAGACCTCGCAGACTTCCCGGAACGCGGCTTGCTGCCGTGCCCCGTCCGGCAGCACCCCCACGCACGGCGGCTCGTGCGCGACGACATGCCGCAGCCGGTCCGCGTGCCGGGCGTGCAGGTCGAGGGCGGCGATGGCGCCGGCGCTGGTGCCGAAGACGTACGCCGACTCGCCCTCCGCAAGCACCTCGTCCAGCACGCGCCGCGCCCCGTCGCTCCAGTCCTGGACCCGCTGGTCCTCCACGGGTTCGCCGAGGCGGCCGTGGGCGAGGCCGAGGGGGTCGTAGGTGACGACGGTGAAGTGCCCGGAGAGCGCGTCCGTCACCGGGCCGAGGCCCATGGGGTGGCCCGCGCCGCCGGGGACGATCAGCAGGACCGGGCCGTGGCCGGTGATGTCGTAGTACGGGTCAGTCATCGGGCTTCTCCTCATGGGGCCAGTGGGTGAGAGCTACGTGCAGGGCGTCGACCGCCCTGTCCCAGGACTTCTGTACGTCGCGGGGCGCGCCGAAGCCGCCCGCCGACTCCAGGGCGCAGTAACCGTGGAAGGTGGCGCGCAACAGGCGTACCGCGTCGGTGAGATCGGGTTCGGCGAGGCCGTAGGCGCGGAGCATGCCGTAGGTGATCTCGGTGGTGCGCCGGAGCGCGGACGTGCCGGCGATCAGCGACTGGTCGATCCGGATCTGGGTGGCCGCGTACCGTCCCGGCCGCTCCAGCGCGTACGCCCGGTAGGCGCCGGCGAAGGCGGCCAGCGCGTCCTTCCCGGCCCGCCCCGCCACCGCGACGGCGATCCGGTCGATCAACTCGCCACCGGCGAGCAGGGCCACCCGGGTGCGCAGGTCCTGGAGGTTCCTGACATGCGAGTACAGGCTCGCGTCCTTCACGCCGAAGCGCTTGGCCAGGGCGGCCAGGGTGATGTTCTCGAAGCCGATCTCATCGGCGAGATCGGCGGCGGCCTCGGTGAGGCGGTCGGCGGTCAGGCCGGCTCTGGGGACCATGCGCACTCCATAACCTAGGGCTCCTAGGCAAGATACTGGAGACCACAGGAAAAGACCCCGGATTATTGGACACCGGCGTCCGTGACCCGTGCGCGGCTGCTCGACCACCGCTGGACACTCGGCCGGTGACCGGCGCTCACTAATTCGGTGGGCAGCCGTCACCGCTGGTCTTAGGGTTGCCGGGGCATCGGGGGAGGATCATGGCGTACGAAGCTCAGCGAAGCGACGAGACCGACAAGTCCCCTTCTGCGCGGCCTCGTTCACTTCCCCTCTGGCGCCAACGCGACTTCGCCGTCTTCTGGGCCGCCCAGACCCTCTCCGTCCTCGGTGACTCCTTCGCGCTGATCGCCCTGCCTCTGCTGGTACTTGAGACGACGGGCTCCCTCGCCCGGATGGGACTGCTGACGGCGGTCGGCGGTGCGGCCTCGGTCGTCGCCGCCGTGTTCGCGGGCGTGGTCGTGGACCGGGTCGACCGGCGCCGCCTGCTCATCGGCTGCGACCTCGTGCGCATGGTGCTGTACGGGGTGATCCCCCTGGTGTGGCTGCTGGGGCCGCGGGTCTGGCTGCTGTACGCGGTGCTGCCGGTGTGCGAGGCGGTCGGCATGCTGTTCGCCGTCGGGTACGTCACCGTCGTACGGAGTCTCGTCGGGACGGGGCAACTGACGGAGGCCAACGGGCGGTTGAACGCGACCGCCGCCGCGGCCGGGGTGCTGGGACCGGTGTGCGCGGGCGTGGTGGCGGCCTGGACCGGCCCCGCCACGGCGGTCGGCGTGGACGCGGCCAGCTTCGGGGTGTCGGCGCTGTGCACGCTCTTCGTGCGGTTCCGCGCCCGTCCCGACGAGGCTCCCGAACGCACCGGCCTGTGGCGGGACCTGCGCACCGGGGTGGCCTTCCTGCGCGGGCACCCGGTGCTGCGATCGCTCACCCTGCTGCTGTTCGTGTTCAGCTTCCTCACCCTCGGCCTGAACGACCTGGTGATCTACCACCTCAAGCACGACCTCGGCCACGACGACGACACGGTCGGCACCGTCATGGCCGTCGGCGCGCTCGGCACCATCACCGGCGCCCTGCTGGTGGCGCGGGTACGCCGACGGCTCGGCTTCGGCGCGGTCTGGACCGGCTCGGTCGCGCTGTGCGGGCTCGCCTTCGCCGGCATCGGCTGGGCCCGCGACGTACCGGCCGTCGCGGCCCTGTGCGCGGTCTTCCTCGCCTGCGGCGGCATGGCGGGCACCTGCTCCATGTCCCTGCGCCAGGAGGTGACGCCCGAGCCCCTCCTGGGCCGCGTCACCTCCGCCTTCTGGACCCTGCACTACTCGGCGGCCCCGATCGGCGCTGCCGTACTGACCTGGGCGGCACAACACCACGGAACGGCCCCGGTGGGCCTCCTGGCGGGCATGACGTGCGTACTCATCGCGGGCGCGGCCCTGCTGACCCCGATCCGGCGCTCCTGAGCCCGCCCGGCCTGCACACCCGTCTGTACCGGAGCCCGCCCCCGGTCGACCTAGCGCACCCGCTGTGCGAGAAGGGTCCGCTTCGCCCTTTCCACGCGGGCGGCGTCGGCCTGCTCCCGCTCCCGTGCGAACTTGTCCCAGTCCTGCGGCCGCACCACCAGGAGCGTGTCGCTGCCGGGTACGACGACCACTCCTCCGAACGGCAAATCCCCCGCGAACCAGACACCGTCCTCGGTGCCCTCGGGCCAGCGATGGCGCTCCAGAGCGTCCACCGCTCGCAGGAGCGGGGATCCCCCCGGCTCGTCAGCTTTGACCCTCACGGTGAAGACCGTGCCGTACTTGGTCCGGCTCTCGCTCTTCCTGGACATGCCCCGACGGAACTCGAGCGGGTACTCCTGCAGAACCTTCCCGCACCTACGCAACGAGAGAAGGGCGAAGGGGAATCTGTAGGCCATCAGCACAAACCCCAGGACTCCCGCCACACTCAGCAGTGCCAGAACAGGCGAGTCCCAGGTGCCCGTCTTCGCCAGGACCACCGGTGTCGCGCACAGCACACCGAAGATCACGAGCCGCAGAAGGATTCCCTTGATGAGGAGGGAATAGTTGCGCTTCAGTAGCCGGTTCACTTCCACGGCGTTGGGCGGATTCATCCGAAGGGGCTCCTCACGTGAGCAGCGGAGTCGCCGATTCTGCTCTCCGTCTCGACAAGCGATGGGTCAGTGAATGTCAGTGTGGACGCGAAGCCGAGCAGTACATTGCGGTAGTCGTCCACGAAATCAACCTCGGACGTGACCAACTGCATCATGACGATCTCTGACGAGGCGACGGCGGGTACGGCCACAGTGCCCTGCCAGATGGTTCCCTCCAGAAGCTCATCGGTTCCGTCCGAAGGTTTGCCCGGAGCCGTCGTGATGCGCTCCTCCTCAAAGAGGAATCCGGTGCCGCAGGGCAGTTCAAGCGGTTGGATATGCTTCTCCGGGGTCTGATCCGCCGATTTCACCAATCCGGCGATCACCAATTTCGGATCGACTCCGGATGCCGACATGCTCGAGACGGTGATGACGGACGACAGGATCCCGCCACAGCCGTCGGGGTGCAACCCCATTGCGCATCCCTGCACTTGCTGCTGATTCAGCAGCATCAGGACACCGGCGTAGAACCTGAAGACCTGATCGGCCTTCTCTCGTAGTTCCGCAGGCAAACCGAGCACCTGCTCCGCGAGCAGCTCGAAATGCTCGGACGACGGAGCCAGGTCCAGTTGCAGATAGCCACGCGGAATTCCGTACCAAAAGGCGGGCTTTGTCTGTGTCACGCGAGCCCCACCAGCCCGGCGATCCCGTGCAGCGTCGCGGCCGCCTTGGTGGTTTCCGCGGTGTTGTGCCCGGCACCGTCTTCGGGAAGCCAGCCGAATGTTTCCGCGGAAGAGGCGAGATTCGCTACGACGTTGACGGAGTTCATGCCGAAATCGGTGACCCGCTTCACCCTGGCTGCTCCGCCCGCCGCGGCGTCAGCCACAGCCGCCGCAAGATCGTCCGTGTGGCTCCTCGTGAAGGCAGGCACGATGTCCTTGGCGAACTCGGTCACCTTGGCGCCGGTCGATACGGTCTCACCGAACCCTTCGGCCATTCTGGCGGCTTCGGCAACCTCTTTCCCGGCCCTACCCAGTGCGCCGACGCCCGGCACCATTCCCAAGGTGTCACCTGCGAGGGAGCCGTAGGCCGAGAAGGTGTCCATGTTCCATCCGAACTTGTCACCCCACAGGGCGGATCTGAACTCCGGATCCGCGAGGTTGTGAGTCATGGAGACCATGCTCGCCACCAGAGCGATGCCCGCGAACACGGGGGACCATGGGCCAGGGATGAGCGCCAATAGGCCGGCAATTGCTCCGATGGTGCCGGCGTGGTCGTAGAGGAACTGGCCAACGGCCTTGATCGCTTCCCAGATACCGTTGACGGCCTTGCTGAGCCAGCCCGGCTCACGCGGAGCCAGCTTGTCGGTGGCTTCGTCGAGTGATTTGGCGACCAGGTCCGCCTGGTCCGTGTGCGCGTGCTCCAGCGTTTCGGCCTTGCGGATGACATCGCTGTATGCGTCGTTCGCGCTGTTGAGCGCAGTGGTCGCTTCGTTGAGGCTGCGCTCGGCGGTTCGGAGCCGCTGCTCCGCAGCGTCGGCCTCCGCCTGGGTGGGGAACTGCTGGTTCGCGAGTGTGAGATCCGGGTGTTCCTTGGCCTGGCCGTATCGCTGTCTGGCTTTTTCCGCGGCGGCTTTCCGCTCGCCGGCTTCCTCGTCGTACCTCCGCGCCAGGTCGCGGTTGGACGTCAGATCGTCATCCCAGGTCTGCAGCTGTGCGGCCGCCTTCTCCAGGGAGCGTGCGGCGTTTTTGACGTAGGTCGACAGGTCGCCGTCCAGCGCTTCGCGGAAGTTCTTTGCCGCGTCCCCCTGCCAGTAGCTGCTCTCGCCGCTCAGCCTCTGGAGCTGGTGGTGACAGTTGCGCAGTGATGTCGCCGCCTGTGAGACCTTCTGCTGCAGAGCATGCACTTCGCCGGGGATCCCCGGAACCGGGTTCCAGCCGAGGCTGCGGTACGGATTGGTCGCCATCTACCTGGCTCCTCCGTTACCGCCGCCCGTCGAGGCTTTTCCGATGTCCTTGAAAGCCTTGTCCAGGGCTTCCTCGACCTCTTCGTATGCCCTCTTGTTGGTCTTCACGCCCTCGCTGACGGCGTCAATCATCTTCTTGGTCTGCTCGGCTCCGTACTTCCAGCGTTCCTGGAAGCCGTCACATGATTCGTCGAGCCGCTGCGTTCCGATTTGATCGGCGCGGACATGAGCCAGCGCAGTTCGTGCCTCGTTGAGCTCCTGGACACATCCTTCAAGTGCCCTGATGAACGTGTCCAGTTGCTGCAGATCTGTTGTGAACTGCTCCCCCATGAACTCTTTCCTTGCGATGTATCTGGTAGATCTGATGACAAGCTCGGCGTGCCCTGTCTCCGCGGCTCCCCGAGATCGTCAACACCCTATCGACTCCTGGCAAGGGGGCTGTCACACCCAGTCGGACCGGGAGTCGCGGTGTGGGGGTTCCGTTCGGGTGGACCTCGAATTGGTCACCGTGTCTTCACCTTTTCCGGCGAGACGGACGGGCACGAGGCTCTATTCACCCGTTGACCCCCGCATAATGCCGAAGGCTCCACCTCCACAGCACCCGCGACCCGAGATACGCGACCACGCCCAGCAGCGGCGATATCGCCGCCAGCCAGTACGGGACGCCCGTGTCGTGGCCGTGGCCCGTCAGGATCGCTGCCGGGAAGTAGGCGACGAAGGCGAGCGGGAGGCCGTAGGTGAGGAGGCCGCCGACCGCCTTCGGGAGGACGTTGAGGGGGTAGCTGCCGAAGGTGCCGAGGAGTTCCTCCAGCCAGCGGCTCCAGTAGTCGGCGGCCGGGAAGCGCAGCGCCGCGCAGGTGATCGCCGTGAAGAGGGCCGCCTCCAGGAACATTCCGCCGATGACCGCGGCGATCAGGTAGGAGATCCGGCCCGGCGTCCAGTCCAGCTGGCTGCGGCTCAGCGCGCCGACCATCAGGCCCACCGCGACCGTCAGGTCGCCGATCGCGTTGGTGGGGAAGAAGGCCAGCTGGAGCTGGCGGTACACCGGCATCGGGCGGGTCAGGTAGATGTCGATCCTGCCCTCCTGGATCTGCCGGCCCGCGCCGTGCACCCGGCCCAGCAGCAGGACGAACAGTCCGTGCGCGAGCATCCGCGTCGCCGGGATCAGCAGGACCTCCGAGCTGTCCCAGCCGCCCATCCCGGTGAACCGGGTCAGCAGCACCGTGGCGAACACGATCACCGACACCTGCCAGATCGCACCGATCGCGATCATCAGCAGGAACTCGGTGCGGTACTCCAGCTGCGCACGGAAGTTGAGACGCGTGACGCGCCACGCGATCCGCATGCCGTTCACAGGCCTCAGCCTCCTTGGGAGATGACGCGGCGGGCGGCCCGCCGCCACAGGAAACGGGTGAACAGGAAGAGCGCCACCACCCAGAACGCCTGGACCGCCAGCTGCCCGAGGGCGTCGGAGAGCGGGATGCGTCCGATGTAGAGGGACAGCGGCACGCTCAACGTGGCCTGGAACGGCAGGAATCCGCTCAGCGTGATGAACCAGTCCGGGAAGAACCACAGCGGCGCGTACACCCCGGACAGCAGGTTCTGCGCGAAGATCAGGATCAGCATCGCCGCGTTGTTGCGGACCGTCCAGAAGCACAGCTGGTCCAGCGTGAGCAGTACGAAGTACAGGACGCACTGGCCGAGCAGCAGACTCAGCGCGAACACTCCCGCCACCGCGGCCGACCTGGGTGGGTCCACCACCCCGGCCACGAGACAGACCAGGTAGCCGCCGAGCGCCCATGTGAAGCCGTACAGCTGCTCGCCCAGCGCGCGCAGGGCGTGGTAGCGCTGGGGCGGCAGCGGGCGCAGATACCAGTAGACGATCGTGCCGAAGTGCATGTGCTGCAGCACGGTGTCGCGGCCCGCGTACTGGTCCAACTCCCTGAGCCGGGAGGCGAGTACGGCCAGTACGGCGTACGACACCGCCTGGCCCTCGGAGAGGCCCGCGGTGGTGCCGGTGTGCGCGTACAGACCGTGCCACAGGGAGGCCACCAGGACCACCTGGACGGCCAGCCGGACCAGCACGGCCGTCATCCGGGGCGGTGCGTGCAGTTCGCCGAGCGGGGTGACCCGGGCGGCGCGCCAGGCGTGCAGGACGGCCATCTCAGACCGCCTCGGTCGCGGGTTCCGCGTGGACGTAGGCCGCCCGCATCACGTCTTCGAGGTCGGCCTCGTCGATGGCGACGCCCGTCACCTCGTACCGTTCGATGACCGCCTTCAGGGCCTGGTGCACGGTGGGGGAGTCCGGTCCGTCGGGGCTCTCGGGGCCGAAGACGACCTGCGGGCCCTCCTTGCGCAGCACCGCGATCCCGGGCAGCGGGACGACGTCCGTGTGGGCGTCGGCGAGGGTCGCGCGGACCTGCCAGGTGGAGCCGAACCTGCGGCGGATCTCGTCGAGGCTGCCGTCAAGGACGAGCCGGCCGTGGTTGATCAGGACGACCCGCTCGGCGAGCCGCTCGACCTCGGTCATGTCGTGCGTGGTCAGCAGGACCGTACGGCCGCGCTCCTCCACCTGGTGGCGCAGGAACTCCCGCACCTGCTCCTTGACCACCACGTCCATGCCGATGGTCGGCTCGTCGAGGAAGACGACCGGCGGGTCGTGCAGCAGCGCGGCCGCCAGGTCGCAGCGCACCCGCTGGCCGAGGGAGAGATGGCGGACCCGGGTGTCCCAGAACGTGGACAGCTCCAGGATGTCGTCGAACTCCGCGAGCCGGGCCGCGTGTTCGGCCTTCGGCACCTCGTAGATGTCCCGGAGGATCGAGAACGACTCGCGCACCGGCAGGTCCCACCACAGCTGGGTGCGCTGTCCGAACACCGCGCCGATGTTACGGGCGTTGCGTTCGCGATCCTGGTACGGCACCACGCCCGCCACCCGGGCCTCGCCGGAGGTGGGCGTGAGGATGCCGGTGAGCATCTTGATGGTGGTGGACTTGCCGGCGCCGTTCGGGCCCAGCAGGGCGAGGAGCTCCCCGGGCGCCACGTCGAAGGTGATGTCCGAGACGGCGTGCTTGGCGACCCGCTCCGGATTGACCAGGGAGCGAAGGGTGCCGGCGAGGCCGGGGCGACGGACGGTGGTGTGAAAGGTGCGGGACAGGCCGCGAACCTCGATGCTTCCGGGCACGCTGTGAACTCCCTTGTCAGGAACAAGAGTTGCGGCCGGTCGGCTTGGAAGGCCGACCGGCCGCGGGTACACCATGACCGTCGCAGAATCCCGATCACACTGGCAATGGATTAATCCACCTGTGAATTGGACTAATCGATCACCGGGAGAGCGCGGAGAACACGAACGAGAACTCCGCCGGCTCGGCCCGCAGGTGGTACTGCGGGAGGGGGCCGGGACCGCAGGACTGCGAGCCGACTCCGTGGTGGCCGTGGTCGAGGTTCACCCACACCGTGTCACCGGCCCGCAGATCCGTCAGATGCGCCGCCGCGTCCAGCTGCTCGGTCGTCCAGCGCCGGGCGGTGAAGGAGAACTCCGGGTCCCCCTCGATGCGCAGCCCGCCGAGCTCCACCCAGCGGACGTCGGCGCGGGCACCGTTCTCCTGCGGGCGCAGATACGGCGTCTGGAGCTCGTCCACGTTCGCCTGCCAGCGCCCGACCATGGACGCCTTCCTGGTGTCCGGGTAGGCCTCGCCGGGGCCACCGCCGAACCAGCGGACCTGATCGGCCTCGGGGAGTCCGAGCCGGATGCCGAGCCGGGGCAGCGGCTGCGTCCACTCGCCCTCGGGGCCGACGGACACCGTCAGACGCAGCTTCGAGCCGTCCGAGGTCCAGCGGTAGACCGCCGTGAGGCCCACCTCGCGGGCGGCGGGCGCCACCCGGGTCCGGACGGTCAGCGCGTCCTCGCCGACCTCCACCGAGTCCAGCCGGTGCCGCATCCGGTGCAGGCCCAGCGTGCGCCACAGCGCGCTGTACTGGATGCCGGAGCTCCACACCGTGCCCTCGTCGTTGTCGGTCGTCGCCCGCCACACGTCCAGGCGCGGGTTCTCGACCGTGACCCCGCCGACCGCCGTGAGGGCGCCGGTCCGGCCGTCGAAGGACGCCGGGCCCAGGGTGATCAGCTTCTCGCCGCGCACGGGCCGCTCGGTGGGCGCGACGGAGGGCCGTACGCCGGAGGAGGCCGGGAGCTGGCCCCACGCCACGACGTGTCCCTTCGGCGCCCAGGCCGTGTCGGACGCCAGCAGGGCGCGCACGGTCCACTGCGCCTCGGCGCCTTCGTGGGCGGGCGGTTCCGGCAGCTTCAGGTCCGCCGACTCGCCGGGTGCCAGCGCGGGCACCGACAGTGTCCCGGCCTCGACCGTCTCGCCCTCCACGTCGTACGACCACTCGAACGCGAGCCCCGAGAGGTCGGCGAAGTCGTACTTGTTGGTGACGCGTACGGTGCCCTCGGCGCCCTCGATGCGGACGGGCTCGACGACCTTCTTGTACTCGATCAGGCCGGGGGAGGGCGTGCGGTCAGGGAAGATCAGGCCGTCGCAGACGAAGTTGCCGTCGTGCAGCTCCTCGCCGAAGTCACCGCCGTAGGCGTAGCCCAGCTCGGCGTGCTTGACGCCGTGGTCGATCCACTCCCAGATGAAGCCGCCCTGGAGCCGGTCGTACTTCTCGAACAGGTCCTGGTAGTCGGCGAGGCCGCCGGGGCCGTTGCCCATGGCGTGGGCGTACTCGCACTGGATGAAGGGGAGTGCACGGCGGCCCAGCGTGCCGCCGTCGAGCTCCTTGCCGATCTGCTCGACCTCGGCGTGGTTCGCGTACATCCGCGAGTACACGTCGGTGTCCCGGCAGTTCCAGTCACCCTCGTAGTGCACCAGGCGTGAGGAGTCGCGGCCGTGGATCCACTCGGCCATCGCGGTCAGGCCGCGGCCGGTGCCGGCCTCGTTGCCCAGCGACCAGAAGACGATCGAGGGGTGGTTCTTGTCGCGCTCGACCATGCGGGCCGCGCGGTCCAGCAGGGCCGGGGTCCAGCGGTCGTCGTCGACGGGGTTGTCCCGCCAGTTCTGCTCGGTGAAGCCGTGGGTCTCCAGGTCGCACTCGTCGATGACCCACAGGCCGTACTCGTCGCACAGGTCCAGGAAGGCCGGGTGTGGCGGGTAGTGCGAGGTGCGCACCGCGTTGATGTTGTGCCGCTTCATCAGCAGCACGTCCTCGCGCATGGTCTCGACGTCGAGGGTGCGGCCCTTCTCGGGGTGCCACTCGTGCCGGTTGACGCCCTTGAACAGGATCGGCTTGCCGTTGACCTTGATCAGGCCGTCTTCGAGGGCGACCGTACGGAAGCCGATCCTGAGCGGGATCCGCTCGCCCTCGGTGACCAGCTCGCCGTCGTAGAGCCGGGGGCTCTCGGCGCTCCACGGGGCGACCAGGGCCGTCACGGACTCACCGGTCGCGACATCGATGTCCAGGGCGGGCACGAGCACCCGCCCGTCGACGTCGGAGTCGACACGCAGCGTCCCCTCGCCCGTTAGGTGGTCGTAGGAGGCGTGCACGAAGAAGTCGAGCGCGCTTCCCGCTGGGCGGTGCAGCAGGGTCACCTCACGGAAGATGCCCGGCAGCCACCACTGGTCCTGGTCCTCCAGGTAGGACCCGGCCGACCACTGGTGCACCCGGACCGCGAGGACGTTGCCCTTCGGCTTCAGCAGATGGCCGACGGCGAACTCATGCGCGAGCCGGGAGCCCTTGAACTCGCCGATGTCCGTGCCGTTGAGCCAGACCCGGGCGCAGGACTCGACACCGTCGAACCGGATGACCGCGCCGCCGTCGGCGGGCCAGTCCGCCGGCAGGTCGAAGACGCGCAGGTGGTCGCCGGTCGGGTTCTCGGTGGGGACGTGCGGGGGGTCCACCGGGAAGGGGTAGAGGTGGTTGGTGTAGATGGGCAGCCCGAAGGCGCCGTCGCCCTGGAGGACCCAGTGCCCGGGGACCGTGACCTCCGCCCAGCCGGCGGCGTCGTATCCCTCCTCGGCGAAGGAGTCGTCCTCGGCGTCGGCGGTCGCGGACAGCCGGAAGCGCCAGGCGCCGTCGAGGGGCAGGGCCTTCGCGTCGGAGGACGCGTACCAGGCGCGGGGCGGGAGGGCCCCGCTGCCCGGGGACACGTCCTCGACGTAGTCGAAGGCGCTGCTGGTGGTGCGGAAAGACATCGGTCTCCAGGTCCTGAGAGAAGGTGTCAGCCCTTGATGCCGGTCTGCGCGATTCCCTGGACCAGCCAGCGCTGGAGGAAGAGGAACACGAACACCAGGGGCAGGATGGAAATGGCGGTGGCCATGAAGATCAGGTGGAAGTTGACGGTCTGGTTGGTCATGAAGGAGGACAGGGCGACCTGGACGGTCCAGGAGCTCGGGTCCTGGCCGATGACCAACGGCCACAGGAAGGCGTTCCACCCGCTGATGAACGTGATCGTGGCCATCGCCGCGAAGAAGTTCAACGAGTTGGGTACCACGATGCGCCAGTATGCGCCCCAGTATCCGAGTCCGTCCACGCGGGCCGCCTCCTCCAGCTCCTTCGGGAACCCGAGGAAGTACTGCCGGAACAGGAAGCAGGTGAAACCGCTGAACAGGCCCGGGATGATCAGACCGCGGTAGGTGTCGATCCAGCCGAGGGACGAGACCAGCACGAAGCTGGGCACGAAGGTGACGGCGGTGGGGACCATCAGGGTCGCGAGGACGGCGTAGAAGACCTTGTTGGCGTGCTTGTAGGGGATGCGGGCCAGGCCGTAGCCGGCCAGGGAGCAGATCAGCAGGGTGCCGACGGTCATGGAGACGGCGATCACCATCGAGTTCCACATGGACCTGGCGAAGTCGACCGTCGGGTCGTCGAACAGCTCGCTGATGTTGCCCCACTGGAAGGAGGGGAGCAGCTTCCAGTTCTCGCCGGTGATCTCCGGGTCCGTGGAGAGGGAGTTGCGGAGGATCAGGTAGAAGGGGAGCAGGAAGAGGAGGGCGGCGACGCTGACGGCGATGTACAGGCCGGCGTTGCCGAGGACGTCTCCGCGCTTCTTGCCGGGTTCCTTGCCCACCTGAGGTGCGGTGGTGGTCACTTGGAGTCCTCCCCCCTTCCGAAGCCCATGAACTTGCCCTGAAGGAGCGTGACGGCGCAGATCAGCACCGTGAGGATGACGGCGCCCGCGCTGCCGGCGCCGTAGTCCTGGTTGTCGCCGAGGGCTGTCTTGTACAGGACCATGAGCGGGGTCTGACCCCAGGTCGCCTTGATCGAGATGATGTTGAAGAACTCGTCGAACGCCTGGTAGGCGGCGACGAGCAGCAGCAGGATCACCGCGGTCGAGGTGGCGCGCAGCTGGGGCAGCGTGATGTACCGGAAGGTCTGCCAGCCGGGCTTGGCACCGTCGATCGCGGCTGCCTCGTACAGCTCCGCCGGGATGTTCTGCAGGGCGGCCAGGAACAGGATCATGTAGAAGCCGGCCTGCAGCCACAGACGTACGGTCACGATGACCAGCCAGTACCAGGGCGGGTTCGGGTCGGACAGGTAGGCGATGTTCTCGACGCCGAACCAGCCGAGCACCGTGTTCATCAGGCCGAAGCGGACACCCGTGAAGATGGACATCTTCCAGATCAGCGCGGCGGCGACGTAGGACACGGCGGTCGGCAGGAAGAACACCGACCGGAAGAACGCCCGCATGAAGCGCAGCCGGTGCACCAGCAGGGCCAGGCCCAGGGACAGGGCCCAGGTGAGGGGCACGATGAGCGCGGCGAACACCGTGAACGTCACCAGGGAACCGGTGAAGTTGGAGTTCGTCAGCATGCTCTTGTAGTTGTCGAAGCCGATGAACTTGCTCGGCGTGACGGTGAAGCGCGCGTCGAAGAAGCTGAGCCAGATGCTCCAGAAGATCGGCACGAAGACGAAGATCGCCAGGCCGACGAGGAACGGCCCGGTGAAGAGCCAGAAGTTGAAGGTCGGGTTGCCCCTCAGGCCCCGCCGCGGCCGGGCCGGTGAGGCCTTGGCCGGGGCGGGCTGGGCGACCCCGCGCGTGGTGGTGGTCGACATGTCGTGGTTTCTCCGTCGACCTATCCGAAGAGCTTCTTGAGCTCGGCGTTGACCTTCTTCTCCGCCGTGGCGAGCGCGGCGTTCGGGTCGCCGTTCTTACGGACGCTGTTGGCGAACGCGTCGGTGAGGGCGGTGATCATCGCCTGGGTCCAGCCGATGTTGTCGAAGTGCCCGAACTCGTTGAAGAGCTTGACGCCCTCGGCCGGCAGACCCGACTTCAGCTTGGTGGCGGACTGGGCGATGGAGGTGCGCGGCGGGATGTGGAAGCCGTACGAGGTGGCCCAGTCCTCCTGGTACTGCTTCTGGTCGATCCACAGCCACTTGACGTATTCCTTGGCCGCGTCCACGTTCTTGCCCTTGGCGTTGACGAACATCGACCAGCCGCCGTTGTAGACCGACTGCTTGCCGTTGTCGCCGACCTTGGGGAAGGGGAAGACACCGAGGTCGTCGCCGAGCGCCTTCTGCATGGCGGGCATCGCCCACATGCCGCAGAACTGGATGGCGCACAGGCCCTGGTTGATCGCGGACGGGTCCCAGTAGTCGGCCGGGGCGTCGAGCAGCAGGTTGCCGCTGGTGAACAGCTGGCGCAGCTGCTTCATGCCGGCGGCCACCGCGTCCGTGTGGAAGGCGGGCTTGTTGTCGGGGGTGAGGGTGTCCGCGCCGGCCGACCACAGGAGCGGGTTGATGGCCGGGGTGAGGTCGTTGCCGAGGAAGACGCCCTTGACCTTGTTGGTGGTGAGCTTCTCCGCGGCTTCGAGCAGCTCGTCGAGGGTGGTCGGCACGTCGACCTTGGCCTTCTCCAGCATCGACTTGCGGTAGAAGAAGAACTGCGGGTCGTCGATCATGCGGACGCCGTATATCTTCCCGTCCACCGTGTGCGACTTGATGTCGGCCGGGTTGAAGTCGTCCTTGACCGGGCCGATGATGTCGGTCAGGTCCGCGACCTGGCCGCTCTTGACCATCTGGATCTGCGGGTGGAACTCGAAGACGTCGGGCGCCTGCTTGGTGAGCAGCGACGAGAAGAGCTTGGCCTCGAAGGTGTTGCCGGTGATCCAGTTGGTGGTCACGTTGGCGTCCTTGTACGCAGCCGCGTACCGCTTGATCGCCTGCTCCGTCCCCGCCTCGCCGTAGGCGTGGAACATCTGGGTGAGCTGCGTGCCCGACCCCCCGCTCCCGCCCCGGCCGTTGTTGCTGCCGCACGCGGCCAGCCCGCCGGCGGCGGCCAGGCCCATCGCGGCCCGCAGAACGTTTCGACGGTCCCAGTTGCTGTTGCTCAATGCCGACATGCTGACGTCCTTGTCTCGAATACGGCTACGGCTCTGCGCCACGGCTCTGCGGCTCAGTGCCAGGTGGCTCAAATGGACCTGCGGTGCGGGACGTTAACCTTCGGCTAAGGCTTCGGCAAGGGGTTGGACGAAGTCTGCTCGAAGCGTTGTGCAGTGTTCGGGATACCGGACGTCCCGGGGTTGCGGGCCGCCGCACCGCGGCCCGCAACCCCCCTGCGGATGTGCTGTGTTACTGCCTGAACCAGGCCTGGTTGGTCCCGCCGTTGCAGGTCCACAGGCCGACCTTGCTGCCGTCGGCCGTCGCCTGTCCGCCGACGTCCAGGCAGGTGCCGGACGCCTCGCTGACGACTTGGCCGTTGGAGTTCAGCAACCATTGCTGGCTGCCGTCACGGGTCGTCTCGGGGCTCGTGGTGAGCCCCGAACTCCCCGCGGTCAGATAACCGTTCACGCCCTTCAGGCGGCCCTTCGCGTCGTACGACCACACCTGCTCGGCCCCGCCCGTGCAGGTGGTGATCGCCGCACCCGAGGCGCCCGCGGTCAGGCACTTGCCGGACTGCTTGCCCGCCAGCGCGCCCGTGACCGCCGAAGTGCCGTGGCCCTTCTGGTCGAGGACGTACGTCGTGATGGACCGGGCCGGCAGGGTCGCCGAGGCCGTGCCGCCCTTGACCGAGGGCTTGGCGACGTTCGCCCAGCTCTCCGTCGCGGAGGTCCGCACGGCCTTGCTCGCGCGCACCGGCGCCTTGCTGTTGAAGTGCAGCTTCACCGCGGTGTCGGTGGTGTTGTGGTTGTTGACCACGGCGACCCACTTGCCGTGGTCGTCGTAGGTCGACACCTCGACGCCGTCCGGGACGCCGGTCACGTTGTGGGCGACCGCGCCCGGCCGGACGAACTTGCTGTACTGGCCGAGCGCGTAGTAGCGCTTGGTGTAGTACAGGGTCTGGTTGCCGTTGGTGGCATAGTCCGGGTCGTAGTAGATCAGGCCGTCGTTCCAGCCCTCGGAGTTCTTCGCGAGGGGGTCGGAGCCGATCATCTCCGACAGGGCGACCCACCACTGGAACGCCGAGTCGTGCGCGGTCGCGAAGTCCTTGTAGATGATCCGGGAGAGGTTCAGACCGCCGTCGATCGTGGGGTCGTACTCCTGGGCCCAGCCGGTGCCGCCGTTGCCGAAGCAGCAGATCTCCGTGGACCAGGACTGCTTGCCGACCGACCTGGACGTCTCGTAGATCTTCGCCCGCTGGTCGTCGCCCGGGTTGTTGTACGTGTGGTGGGCGAGCTTGTCGACGTACTGGGCGGTGTCCGGCTGCGAGATCCACTGCGGGACCTCGGTGTTGAAGCTGACCGTGCTGCTGGACTCGTCCGCGATGATGCCGGTCCGCCGGCCGCGTGCCTGCTGCTCGGCGCCCAACGCCCGCACGATGTCGTCGCGTTGGTCGACCGGTACCAGCATGCCCTCCTGGCCGCAGTCGTCGAAGCTGTTGGTCGGCTCGTTGAAGGGACTGATGTAGTCGAACCGCACGCCCTGCTTCGCGAAGTGGTCGGTGACGTCGGCGACGTACTTCGCGTAGTCCTGGGTGTTCTCCGCCTTCAGATAGCCGCCGCAGCTCTTGGTGTTGGTCTTCCACTGCGCGGGCGCGCTGTTGACGAAGGCGATCAGGTCCTTCACGCCGTACCTGGCGGCCGCGTACAGGAACGTACGGCCCGCCTTGTCCTTGCTCCAGTCGTACGACCCGTCGTCCTTGACGAAGGTCTCGGGGGCACGCGGCGCGTAGGTCACGCCGGTGCCGCCACCGCCGATGTTGTAGCGGTAACTGCTGAGCGCCAGGCCGTCCTTGGAGAACAGCAGCCGGGACACCCGGGCCTGGACCTTCGGGTCGAAGTTCTTCAGGTCGTTGACCCACCAGGCACCCGAGGCGCCGATGTTGTCGATGGTCTGGGCGGCGTGCGGGGAGACTTCGGCCACCGTGGGGGTGGCGGCCGACGCGGGCGGAGCGGATATCAGCGGTCCCGCGACAGCGAACGCGGCTGCGGCTGTCAGCAGGGCCGATCTCTTGCGGTGGGGGTGAGACACGTGCATCCCTTCCGTCGTCATGAAGGTGGTGCGGTACGGCTCCTAGCGGGGGTCGTGCATCTTGGTGCGGGCCGGGGTGGTGCGTTTGGCGGACCTCTGCCCGACCGACTGGAGCGCCCCTTCGAGCGCGAACGTCGCCGCGCCCAGGCACGCCGGGTCCGTCGGGATCGGGGAGAGGACGATCTCGGTGGCGGCCATCGGCCGGGGCAGCGCGTGCCGGGCGACGGCCTCGCGCACCTCCGCGACCAGGGGCTCGCCGAGGGCGGCCGCGACCCAGCTGCTGAGCACCACCACCTCGGGGTTGAACAGGTTGACCAGGTGGGCGATGGAGGCGCCCAGGTAGCGGGCGGTGTGCCGGACGACCTCGATCGCCACCGGGTCCCCGGTGCGCATCCCCCTGGCCAGTGCGGCGATGGTCGCGGTCTGGTCGCCCGGGTGCAGCAGCTCGCTGTCGGGGCTCAGCTCCCGCAGGTTCAACATGATCCCGGGCGCGCCCACGTACGTCTCCACACAGCCGTGGTTGCCACAGCGGCACAGGCGTCCGTCCAGGACGATCGTGTTGTGGCCCCACTCGCCGGCGCTGTTGGACACACCCCGGTGCAGTCCGCCGCCCAGGACGAGCCCGGCGCCCACGCCGGTCCCGAGGGTGACCACCACGGCGTTCCCGCTGCCGCGCGCGGCCCCGAACCACAGCTCGGCCACGGCGACGGCACGCAGCGGATTGTCCAGGTAGAGGGGGTAGGCGATGTACTCGGAGAGCAGGTCGACCAGCGGCACGTCGTGCCAGTCCCAGTTGGGCGCGTACTCCGAGATGCCGGTCGCGCGGTCCACCTGCCCCGGCACGCTCACGCCCACGCCGAGCACCCGGGCGCCCTCGATCCCGGCCTGCGTGACCACCGAGCCGACGGCGGCGGCCACATGGCCGACCAATTGCTCGGGGAGGCTCTCGCCGGGGCGGACGTCCTCCTCGGCGCGGGCCAGGACGTTCAGCGCGAGGTCGAACAGCTCGACGTGGACGTAGGTCTCCGCGATGTCCACGCCGATCAACGCGCCCCCCGACGCGTTGACGGCCACGAGCCCCCTCGGGCGCCCGCCGGCCGACTCCTCGAACCCGACCTCCGTGATCATCCGGAGATCGAGCAGCTCGCCCACGAGCGTGGCGACGGTGGCCAGGCTCAGCCCGGTGGCCGCCGCCAGCTCCTGCCGGGAGGTGGGCGACTCGGCGATGATCTGGCGCAACACCTCGTAGCGGTTCGCGGTGCGGATGTCGCGTGATGTGCGCTTCACCGGGCCTGCCCCATCCCTTCGCTCATGCCGGGACGACAGTGGCACCGGCGCGGCGCAAGGCTATGGGCTGCGAGGGACTTTGTACAAGGGGTTAGGAAAGGGGCTTTATAAAGTCAGTCGGCGAGTACGGCCCGGACGAAGTCGTTGGCGAATTTTGCCTCGGGGTCCAGCTCGCGCGCCAGCTTCCGGAAGTCGCCGAGTCGCGGGTGGCGCTCGCGCAGTACCGCCGCGGGCGTGGTGAAGACCTTGCCCCAGTGCGGCCGCGCGTCGAAGGGGTCCAGTGCCTCCTCCAGTCGCCGCACCACCGGCAGGACCGCCGCCGTGTCCGCGATCCAGGTGAAGTGCAGGGCGACGGTGTCCCGGCCGTAGGAAGGGCTCAGCCACTGCTCGTCGGCGGCCACGGTCCGCACCTCGCAGGTCTGGAGCACCCCGGCGACCGTCTCCCGGATGCCGTCCACCGCGTGCAGTGTCGCGACGGCGTCCACGCGCGGCAGCAGGTACTCCGACTGGAGCTCCGCCCCGCTGCTCGGCGTGAACTCGGCCCGGAAATGCGGCAGTCGGTCGTGCCAGGGCCCCGGCACCCCGAACTGCTCGGTGCAGTTGACCGCGGGCATCCCCGGCACCGGGTGCATCTTCTCGCCGGCGGGCGCGGCCCACGGGAAGTCGGCGAGCGGCTGGTCCGTCCGCCGCTTGACCCAGACCTGCCGGAAGCCCGGGGCACGCCAGTCGGTGAAGAGGCTGACGCTGTACGCCGTCGACATGACCGTCCCGAAGGCCGCCGAGTCCAGCCCGGTGAGGGGGAGTTCGGTGAAGACGTACTGCTCCACGTCGAAGGACGGCACGAGGTCCAGGGTGAGCGCGGTGACGACACCGAGCGCGCCCAGCGAGGTGACCGCGCCGCCGAAACGCGGGTCGTCCCGGGCGATGGTCAGCGCCGAGCCGTCCGCGGTGACCAGCTCCACCTCGCGCACGGCCGACGAGAGCGGACCGTTGCCGACCCCCGAGCCGTGGGTGCCGGTCGCCACCGAGCCGGCCACCGAGATGTGCGGCAGCGAGGCCATGTTGGGCAGCGCGAGGCCGTGGGCGTGGACCGTGCGGGCCAGTTCGGCGTACCGGACGCCGCCCGAGACCCGTACCGTACGGGCCTCGGTGTCCACGTCGATCACCGGCGGCAGGTCGGCGATCGACAGCAGGACGCCCTCAGGGCCCGGCTCGGCGATCTCGTTGAAGGAGTGCCCGCTGCCCAGCACCCGCACCCGCGCGCTGCCCGCCACCAGGGCGGCGAGCCCGTCGAGCGAGGAGGACCGGTGCAGCTTCTCGGCGGAGTAGGTGATGTTCCCCGCCCAGTTGGTGATCGTCTCCGACATGTCCGTCGTTCCTCCCGGAAGTGTGTATGCGTTGACCCTCTCATTTGTCGGGGCCTACCGTAGAGAGCGTTTTCTACAACCTTTCCGTACGCCTTTCCGCAGGTATGGAGGATCCCCACCTTGCCGGAACGACCCCAGGCGCTGTTCGCCATGACCGCCGAGAACATGCCGCTCGTCTTTCCGCCCGAGGTGCTGGCGCGGCTGCGGGAGTCCGTGGACATCGATCCCGCGCTGGTGGCCGAGGACCTCACCGACCCGGTGTTCGCGGACGTGCTGGCCCGCACCGAGATCCTCGTGACCGGCTGGGGATGTCCCCGTCTGGACGCGGCCGTCCTCGACGCGGCCCCCAAGCTCCGGGCCGTCCTGCACTCGGCCGGCTCGGTCAAGGGCTTCGCCACCCCCGAGATCTGGCGGCGCGGGATCGTCGTCTCCTCGGCGGCCGAGGCCAACGCGCTGCCCGTCGCCGAGTACACGCTCGCCGTGATCCTGCTCGCCGGCAAGGACGTGTTCGTGCGCCGCGAGCGGATGCGCGCCGAGCGGTCGTCTCCCGGCTGGGGTGTCGTGCCCGGCATCGGCAACCACGGGCGGCGGGTCGGGGTGATCGGGGCGTCCCGGATCGGGCGGAAGGTGATCGAGCTGCTGCGGCCGTTCGGCCTCGTGGTGAGCCTGAGCGACCCGTACGTCGACGAGGCGGGGGCCGCGGAGCTGGGCGTGCCCCTGACGGGGCTGGACGACCTCCTGCGCACCTCGGAGATCGTAACCGTCCACGCCCCGGAGACCCCCGAGACCCGGCATCTGATCGGCCGCCGCGAACTGGCTCTGATGCCGGACGGCGCGGTCCTGATCAACACCGCGCGGGGCAGCCTGGTCGACACCGACGCCCTCGTGGACGAGCTGCGCACCGGCCGCCTGTCCGCGGTCCTCGACGTCACCGACCCCGAGCCCCTGCCCGCCGACTCGCCCCTGCACGACCTTCCGGGCGCCTTCGTCACCCCCCACCTCGCGGGATCGCAGGGGAACGAGCTGGCGCGGCTGGGCCTGGCGGTCGCCGAAGAGGCGCGGCGGGTCGTGTCCGGGGCCGGGCTCGCGTGTCCGGTGGACTACGCCGGGCTGGAGCGAACGGCCTGATCTGCGGATTTCGTTGTTCTCGGCCTGCCGCAAGGTTCATCAGGGCAGAGGACTGGTCTCGGAACCGCTGAATCAGTAGCGTCCTGCTTCATGGCTCCTGATCAGCTTCCCGAGACCGACCTCACCCGCCACCGGCGACTGCGCGACCAGGGCAGTCTGGACCGGGCCGCCCTGGACGCGATCCTCGACGCGGGCTTCGTCTGCCATCTCGGGGTCGTGGTCGAGGGGCGCCCGCTGGTCGTGCCCACGGTGTACGGCCGCGACGAGCGCCGGCTCTATCTGCACGGCTCGGTGGCCAGCCGCAGTCTCGCGGGCGGTACGCCGGTCTGTGTCACGGTCACGCACGTCGACGGGCTGGTCCTCGCGCGGTCCGTCTTCGAACACGGCGTCAACTACCGCAGCGCCATGATCCACGGCGAGGCCCGCAAGGTGACCGACCCCGAGGAGAAACTGGCGGGTCTGCGCCGGCTGACAGAACACGCGACGCCCGGGCAGTGGTCGTACGCCCGCCGGCCCAGCCGCAAGGAACTCGCGGCCACCACCCTGCTCGTCCTTCCCCTCGACGAGGCCTCCGTCAAGATCCGTACCGGCGCTCCCGACGACGGGGACGGACCCGACGCCGAGCTGGGGCTGTGGGCCGGTGTGCTTCCGCTCACCTGGGCCTGGGGCGCGCCGGTTCCGGACCCGTCACTGCCTCCGCAAACGCCCATACCGGCCCACATCGCACGCCGAGAGGGGACCCGGCACGGGTGATGTCGGTGCGAGGGCATACCGTGAGGAGTCGGTCGTACGTCTGAGCCGGGAGGAGACACGGGATGGGCAGCCGTACCGCGCTGGTCGAGGATCTGATGGAGAGGTTTCCGCAGGTACCGCGGGAAGCCGTCTTCAAGGAGGACCTGCTGCGAGGCGGTGTGGCCTTCGACCCGTCCGCCCTCAGTGACAACGAGTCGGGTGAGGTGAAGCCGAAGTCGTACTTCATCTTCTCCTTCGACCACGGCACCCTGCCGGAACTGGGCGAGGCCGCGCTGCGTCGGCCGCCGGAGGAGATCATCCTCACCGGCGGGCCGTACGACCTGCGCAGGACCGTCGTCTCGGTGCGGGTGAACCCGTCCTCGCCCTACCGCGTCGCCGCCGACGACCAGGGCGTGCTCGGGCTCTACCTCGACGGCAAGCGCATCTCCGACGTCGGTGTGCCGCCGATGCCGGAGTACTACCGGCACAAGCTCTCCAGCGGGAAGTCCGTCATGGAGGTCGCCCCCACCATCCAGTGGGGCTACCTGATCTACCTGACCGTCTTCCGGGTGTGCCAGTACTTCGGCGCCAAGGAGGAGTGCCAGTACTGCGACATCAACCACAACTGGCGCCAGCACAAGGCGGCCGGGCGGCCGTACACCGGTGTGAAGGACGTCGACGAGGTCCTTGAGGCGCTCGACATCATCAACCGGTACGACACCGCCAAGGCGTCCACCGCCTACACGCTCACCGGCGGCGCGATCACCTCGAAGCTCCAGGGGCGCGACGAGGCCGACTTCTACGGCATGTACGCGAAGGCCATCGAGGAGCACTTCCCCGGCCGCTGGATCGGCAAGGTCGTCGCGCAGGCGCTGCCGAAGGACGACGTGCAGCGGTTCAAGGACTACGGCGTGCAGATCTACCACCCCAACTACGAGGTGTGGGACGAGTACCTCTTCAAGATGTACTGCCCGGGCAAGGAGCGGTACGTCGGCCGGGACGAGTGGCACAAGCGGATCCTCGACTCGGCGGACGTGTTCGGGGCGCGCAATGTGATCCCCAACTTCGTCGCGGGCGTCGAGATGGCGGAGCCCTTCGGCTTCAAGACGGTCGACGAGGCCATCGCGTCCACCACCGAGGGCCTGCGGTTCTTCATGTCGCACGGCATCACGCCCCGCTTCACCACCTGGTGCCCCGAGCCGACGACCCCGCTCGGCAAGGCCAACCCGCAGGGCGCGCCGCTGGAGTACCACATCCGGCTGCTCCAGGCCTACCGCCAGACCATGGACGACTTCGGCCTCTCCTCGCCCCCCGGCTACGGCCCGCCCGGACCCGGCCGCGCCGTGTTCTCGGTGAGCTCCTTCATGGACAGCCTCCCGGAAGCCCCGGAACCGGCCGAGGTCTGAGGCGGCGCAGGGCACACGCGGGGAGCGGGGCCCGGCACGGCGCCCGTGCCCCGCGGTGTCAGGTGACGCCGAGCTCCCTGAGGAGTTCGGTGACGCGGCGGCCCGGCAGGGGGGTCCACCTGGGGGTGGGGGCCAGTTCGGCGACCACCCGGGCCAGCCACTCCGGGTCGCCCAGAAGGTGCGCGGCCCGCGCCTCGGCGGTCTTCCGGAACAGGTCACCGAGCAGGAACATGTGCTGGTAGGTGTAGGGGCGCTCGTGGTGGCCGTAGACCACCGTCCAGCCCTCCCGCGGATACCGCAGGTACGCGCCCACGACGCAGGCATCGGGCCCCGCTTCCCCGTATCCTCCGCCCAGCGTGTTCACCACGCCCCCGGCGCGGGTGGCCTGCCAGGTCCGGGCGGCCGCCTTCACCGTCAGGACCTCGACCCTGGACCACGGCACCGCGGAGCGCGCCTCGGGCACCCCGCGCACATGGTGCTCCATGCCGTCCCGCGTGAGCACCACGCACGACCCCTCACCGCGCTTCGGATCCCCGATGACCCATCGGTCCCCGACCAGCTCCAGCGGTCCCAGAAACCGTGCCATGATCCCCCTCCGCGCCGGTCGTACCGCCCCCGGCTTGCCGCGGGCCCACAACTGATTCTCCGTTACGGCTGGTTCCTGTGTGGCGGGATTGATACGTTCCCGCTTCTGGCCCGTACACAAGGACGTGCCGTCGCGCGGCAAGATGCCGTGGGGGAGTGGACCGAACCCTCGGTAACCGAATTGAATAGCCTGCTTGTCAGTTGTGTGGGAGACGTGAAAGGCTCCTGTCCTGCCGCGAGGTTCCCCCCAACTCCTTTGCCAGTATGGCGAGTTGACCTCGCTTTCGATGCAGGAGACCCATGCCCGACCTGCCGACCCCCCAGGACGCCGCCGAGGCCGCGCTGTTCTCCGAGTGCTGGGATGCCGTGCTGTCGTACGCCGATCTGTGCACGGCCGGCTCCACCGCCGCCACCGAACTGGCCGCGGAGGCGTTCTCCCTCGGTATGCGCGAGGCCCGGGACGCGGAGGCCGCCGTCCGCGGTGCCGGCCGCCGTCCGGCCCGGCTGCCCCGGATACCCCTGCTGCTCACCGCCGTTCGTACCACCGCGGCGGAGTGGGAGAGGCAGGGCCTCGGCCACCGCCTCGACCCCGATCTGCGGCTGTGGCTCAACTCCGAGAAGGCGGCCCGCTACACCGGCCCGCCGCTGCAACGCCCCATCGCCCTGCGCGGACTGCGCGATCTGCAGGCGGCGGACGCCGAACTGCTGTGGCTCGCCGAGGTGGAGGCGCTGCCGCTGCCCGTGGTGGCCCGCCGGCTCGGCCTCGACCCGTCCACCGTGGGCGAGGAACTCGCCCAGGTGCGCGGCCTGTTCCGGGACCGCAGCCACCGCAACCACCTCGACATGCCGATGGACGCGCAGTGCCGCAGTTACGCACGGCTGCTGGACGCCGTCACCCGCTCCACCTCCGGTGAGACCCCGGCCGACCTCTCCCGCCATCTCGCGCGATGCCAGCAGTGCGCGGAGGCCGCCGCCTGTCTTCGGTTGCACGGTGGAGGGCTGCCCGCGGCCCTCGCGGGCGGGGTGATCGGCTGGGGCGGGCTCGCCTATCTGGAGCGCCGCCGCCGGGCCGCCGAGGTGCGTCTCGGTGCCGGGCGTCCGCCGGCACTGGAGAGCGGGCCCCCGAACCCCGGCGCGCACAAGGCGAAGGTGGCCCGCAACGGGCTGCTCGTCGCCGCTGTCCTCGTCTCCCTGCTCGCCCTCGCGGTCTCGATGATGCCGGGCGACGACATGAAGAACGGCGCCGCGGGGCCCGGCACCACCGCCGAGGGCCAGCCGGTGTCCAACCCCACCTTCCCCGTCCCCGTGGCCACCTCGCGGGCGCCCGGCTCGGCGCAGACCTCCAAGGCGCCCACGGGGAACCCCTCGGAGTCCACGGGCGCGAAGAACTCGGACCCGGAACCCCAGGGCACCTCCTCCGCGGGCGTCGAGGACCCGGAACCCAGCGAGAGCGCCACGCCCACCTGCAGCGTCGAGTACTCCCTCGTCAACCAGTGGCCCGACGGCTTCCAGGCCGAGATCACCGTCACCACCGCCGAGGCGCTCGACGACTGGCGGGTCACCTGGTCCTTCAAGGACGGCCAGAAGGTGACGCAGATGTGGGACGCCGACTTCACCCAGAGCGGCTCGAAGGTCACCGCGACCGCCGCCGCCTACAACAAGTCGGTCGCCGCGGACGGTTCGCTCTCCCTCGGCTTCCTCGCCTCCTGGCAGAGCAAGAACGCCCCGGCGTACGACTTCGCCCTCAACGGCAAGGCGTGCGCCAAGTCCTGACGGCACATCAGGTGGCTGTCCCCGTGGTTACTTCGCCGCCCACAACCCCCGGACGTGCCCGATGTGCCGGGTCATGACACCGTGGACCGCCCTCTCGTCGCGGGCGATCAGCGCGTCGAGGAGTTCGAGGTGCTCCTCGGCGGAGGCCAGCAGGCGGCCGGACTTCACCAGCGGTGTGAGGCCGTAGAGGCGCGACCGCTTGCGGAGGTCGCCGACCACCTCGACCAGGTGGGCGTTGCCCGCGAGGGCGAGCAGGCCGAGGTGGAAGCGGGTGTCGGCCTCGACGTACGCGATCAGGTCGCCGGACACCGCAGCCTGGACGATCTCCCGAGCGGCCGGACGCAGCGCCTCCAGGGAGACCGGGTCGGCGGTCGAGGCCAGCTCCACCACGGTGGGGATCTCGATGAGCGAGCGGATGTGGGTGTACTCGTCGAGCTGCTTCTCGGAGACCGCGGTGACCCGGAACCCCTTGTTGGGGACGGTGTCGACCAGGCCCTCCTTGGCGAGGTCGAGCATGGCCTCGCGCACGGGCGTGGCCGACACCCCGAAGCGGGCGGCGAGCGCGGGCGCCGAGTACACCTGCCCCGGAAGCAGCTCGCCCGCGATCAGCGCGGCCCGCAGGGCGTCGGCGACCCGCTCCCGGTAGCTGCTCTTCTTTCCGCCGAGGACGGGCAGGGAGGGAGCGGCGGCGGGGGCACCGACGGCGGGAACGCTGGATCGCTGGGCGGCCATGAGGGGCATCTCCTAGTGGTGCAATGTCACGCGACACCGGCATTATCGTCCAAGCGCGCGGGGCCGACCCGAGGTCCGGGCCAGGCCTAGAGGACGAATCCCGCCGGGAACGGGTCGGTCGGGTCGAGCAGGTACTGGGCGGTGCCGGTGATCCACGCCCGCCCGGTGAAGCTGGGCAGCACGGCCGGACGGCCCGCCACCTCGGTGGTGCCGAGCAGCCGGCCCGTGAACCGCGTGCCGATGAAGGACTCGTTCACGAACTCGGTGTGCAGCGGGAGTTCACCGCGCGCGTGCAACTGGGCCATCCGCGCACTGGTGCCGGTGCCGCAGGGGGAGCGGTCGAACCAGCCGGGATGGATGGCCATCGCGTGCCGGGAATGCCGGGCGGTGGCACCGGGCGCGATCAGATGGACGTGGTGACAGCCGCGGATGGACGGATCCTCCGGGTGGACGGGCTCCTCCTCGGCGTCGATCGCCGCCATGAGGGACAGCCCCGCCTTCAGGATGTCGTCCTTGCGGGCCCGGTCGAAGGGCAGCCCGAACTGCTCCAGCGGCAGGATGGCGTAGAAGTTGCCGCCGTACGCCAGGTCGTATGTCACCGTCCGGCCGTCGGCCAGTGCGATCTTGCGGTCCAGGGCGACGGAGAAGGACGGCACGTTCTGCAGCGTGACGTTCTTCGCCCTGCCGTCCTCCACCGCGACCTCGGCCACGACCAGGCCCGCCGGGGTGTCCAGCCGGATCGTGGTGACCGGCTCGACGACCTCGACCATCCCGGTCTCCACCAGCACGGTCGCCACCCCGATCGTGCCGTGCCCGCACATCGGCAGATAGCCCGAGACCTCGATGTAGACGACCCCCCAGTCACAGTCCGGGCGGGTCGGCGGCTGGAGGATCGCGCCGCTCATCGCCGCGTGCCCGCGCGGTTCGTTCATCAGGAGCTGCTTGACGTCGTCGCGGTGCTCACGGAAGTACAGCCGCCGCTCGTTCATGGTGGCGCCGGGGATCGTGCCGATCCCGCCGGTGATCACCCGGGTGGGCATGCCCTCGGTGTGCGAGTCGACGGCGTGCAGGACGAGTTTGCTGCGCATGACGCTCCTGATGGTCGGAGGGACGATTCGAGACTCACACGAGCCCGGCCGCGACCGCCCTCTCGGTGGCGGCCCGCACCACGGCCTCCTGCTCGGGCAGCAGCGGGACCCGCGGCGGACGGCACGCTCCGCCGTGACGGCCCACGAGGTCCATCGACAACTTGATCGCCTGCACGAACTCGACCTTGGAGTCCCACCGCAGCAGCGGGTGCAGCTGCTCGTACAGCTTCTTCGCGGTGGCGAGGTCGCCGCCCACGGCGGCCCGGTACAGCTCGACCGACGACCTGGGCAGCGCGTTCGGGTATCCGGCCACCCAGCCCTTCGCCCCGGCGAGCGCCAGCTCCAGCAGGACGTCGTCGGCACCGATCAACAGGTCGAGTTCCGGGGCGAGTTCGGCCAGCTGATAGGCCCGCCGGACATCACCGGAGAACTCCTTGACGGCCTGGATGCACCCCTCGGCGTGCAGCTCCGCCAGCAGCTCGGGCACCAGGTCGACCTTGGTGTCGATGGGGTTGTTGTACGCCACGATCGGCACGCCCGCCTTCGCGACCTCGGCGTAGTGCGCGAGCACCGACCGCCTGTCGGCGCGGTAGGCGTTGGGCGGCAGCAGCATCACGGACCCGCAGCCCGCGTCGCGCGCCTGTTCGGCCCAGCGCCGGGACTCCGCCGAGCCGTACGCGGCGACCCCCGGCATCACCCGCTCACCGCCGATCGCTGCCACGGCCGTCTCCACGACCCTGGCCCGCTCCTCGGGCGTGAGCACCTGGTACTCGCCGAGCGAGCCGTTCGGGACGACGCCGTCGCAGCCGTTCTCGACCAGCCACGAGCAGTGCTCGGCGTACCGGTCGAAGTTCACGGACAGGTCGTCGTTCAGCGGCAGGGCGGTGGCGACGAGGACACCGCGCCAGGGACGGGGGTCGGTGGTGGTCGGCTCGGTGGTGGTCATGGTGGTGGTCATATGGGGTTCCCTCTTCATAGCGTGTGACATGTCACTGATGCCGCTCCTGCGCGGCCCGCTCCGCTCCGGCCTGCGGCTCACCGGACTCTCCGGCCTGCGGCTCACGGGTCTCTCCGGCTCGCGCCAGCACGCCCAGCGGTACCGGTCGCGCGAAGGGCGTGCGCCCCGCCGCCTGCGCGCACCCGGCGACTCCGGCCACCCCGGGCCCGCACACCCGGCCCTGGCACCAGCCCATCCCGGCCCGCGTGAGCAGTTTCACGGTCCGCAGATCACCGGCTCCCAGCTCCCGCACCGCCTCCCGCACGGCACCGGACGACACCTCCTCGCAGCGGCACACCACGGTCTCGTCGGTGACCTGCTCGGCCCAGTGCGCGGGCGGCGCGTACACGGAGTCGACGGCGGCGAAGAAGGCGCGCAGCTTCTCCCGGGTGCGCGCGGCGGCCGCCCACTCACCCGGATCCGGCACCCGCCCGGCCAGCCGTGCCGCGATCGACCGCCCGGCGATGTGCCCCTCGGCGAGCGACAGGGCGGAGCCGCCGATGCCGGTGGTCTCGCCCGCCGCCCACACCCCCGGCACGTCGGTGCGCTGCTCGTCGTCGGCGTACACGTCCGTCCCGTCGATCCGGCAGCCCAGCGCGTCGGCGAGGTCGGTGTGCGGCAGCATGCCGTGGCCCACGGCGAGAACCTCGCAGACGAGGCGTCGCCGGGTGGCCGGCCGCACCCGCCCGTGCCGGTCGAGGGCGGCGATCGTCACCGCCTCCAGCCGCTCGGCGCCGTGCGCCTGGACGACGGTGTGGCCAAGGAGAGTGCGCACCCGGTGCCGGAGCAACAGGCCCGCGTACCGGGCGCCTTCGGCCACCTTGTCCGGCCGGCCCGCCAGCGCCCGGGACCGCCGTACGAACGCGGCCGGGTCGGCCGATTCCACCAGCGCGGCGACCGTCGTGCCCGCCGCGGCGAGCCCGGTGGCGACGGGCAGCAGCAGCGGCCCGGTCCCGGCGACGACGGCGGTACGGCCGGGCAGGACGAGCCCGCCCTTGAGCATGGCCTGCGCCCCGCCCGCGGTGACGACACCGGGCAGGGTCCAGCCGGGGAAGGGCAGCACCTTCTCGTGACCGCCGGTGGCGAGGAGAACCGCGTCGGCGTGCACCTCGGCCGGCTCCTCCTGCTCCGGGCCGACGAGCGCGTGCACGGTGAGCCCGGCGGCACCCCGGCGCTCGACGAACCAGACGTGATGGTCCGTCAAGTGGCGTACGCGGCCCGCCCGTACATGCGTGTCGAGTCCGTCCCGCAGCCTCTCCCAGGTCCGCCACTGATGATGCAGTGCCTGCGGGCGACGGGCCCGGAACCCCGGGGCGGGCTGCCGGTAGAACTGCCCGCCCGCCTGCGCCCCCGAGTCGATCAGCGTGACGTGGACGCCGCGGGCGGCGGCCGCGAGGGTGGCGGCGAGCCCGGCCGGACCCGCGCCGATCACCGCCAGTCCCGGTTCACCCATGGTGGCCCGTCCCCTCCTGCGTCCGGATCGCGTCGCCCGGCCGGAGCGGGGCCAGGCAAGCCCGTTGGTTCGGGCGGTCGTTGACGGTCACCAGGCAGTCGAAGCAGACGCCGATGCCGCAGAAGATCCCGCGCGGGCGGCCCTCGCCCCGGGTGCTGCGCCAGGAGGTGACCCCCGCCGTCCACAGCGCGGCGGCGACGGTCTGGCCGGGCAGGGCCTCGATCTCCCGTCCGTCGAGGGTGACGGTGAAGGCGGGACCGGGTTCGGCGCGCGCCAGTTCCAGCGGGTTCACGTGGCCTCCTCGGAGTCGGGCGGGGAGCCGGGGGCGGGGAAGCGGTCGGGCCGGAAGGGTGCCGGCTCCAGAGCCGGAGCCTCCCGGGCCAGCATCTGAGCGATCAACTGCCCGGTGCCGGTGGACAGTCCGATCCCCGCGCCCTCGTGCCCGCACGCGTGGAACAGGCCGGGCACCCGCGGATCGGGGCCGATCGCGGGCAGGTGATCGGGCAGGTACGGCCGGAAGCCGAAGTACGTCCGCATCGCGCGCACCCGTTCCAGGAACGGGAACAGCCGGGTCGCGCCCGCCGCCAGTGCCCGCAGCGCGGGCAGCGACAACGAGCGGTCGAAGCCCACCCGTTCACGGGTCGCACCGATCAGGACGGGCCCCGCCGCCGTCCCCTCGACGACCGGCGAGGTCTGCAGGGCCGCCGAGTCGCTGGCCACGTCCGCCACGTAGTCGGCGGCGTACACCTTGTGGCGGACCATGCGGGGGAGCGGCTCGGTGACCAGGACGAAACCGCGCCGGGGGAGCACGGGGAGGTGCACTCCCGCGAGCGCGGCCAGCTCACCGCCCCAGGTCCCGGCGGCGTTGACGACATACGGCGCGTGGATCTCACCGAGGCCGGTCCGCACCCCGCGTACGGCACCGCCGCCACCGCGCAGCACCCCGGTCACCGCCGCGCCGGTGACCAGGCGGGCACCCGAGGCCCGTACGAGACGGGCGGCGGCCAGCGTGGGCATGACCTGCGCGTCCTGGGGATACAGCACACCGCCGGCGAGCCCGGGCGCCAGCCGGGGCTCCAGCTCCCGGAGCCGGTCCGCGTCCACCCGTACCGCCTCGACGCCCGCGGCCCGCTGTCCGGTCGCGAACTTCTCCAGGGCTTCGAGGCCGTCGGGGCCGGCGGCGACGACCAGGCCGCCCTTGCGCTCGTACTCGATGGCGTCGCCGACCTCCTCCGCCAGGTCGGCCCACAACCGGCCGGACAGCAGGGCGAGTTCGAGTTCGGGGCCCGGCTCCTTGTCGGAGACCAGGAGATTGCCCTCACCGGCGCCGGTGGTGCCGCCGGCCATCGGGCCGCGGTCGACGACGATCACGTCGAGACCTGCCCGGGCGGCGTACAGGGCACAGGCCGCGCCCACCATCCCGGCTCCGACGACCACGACATCGCAGGTCAGTCGCTTGCTCACGCCAGTACTATGTCACATGACGCTGAGTGCGGGAACACCTCGACACCGGAGGGCGGCGGCGGGGCGGAGCGAGTGAGGGCTCCGGGACGGACGCCCCTCACCGGACCCTCAGTCGACCTCGCTCGGGTCGGCGGCCGGGGTACGGCCCGCGTGGACGTCCTCCAGCCGGGCCGTACCGAGCTTCGCCGCCTGCTCGGTGGTGTCGCCGTCGACCCCGTCGAGCCCGCCGTTGGTGAGGCTGATCGCGTCCGTGCCGACCCGCAGCGCCGCGACATCCAGGGTGAGGGTGGTGGGCGAGCCGCCCGAGGTGCCCTGCATCATGACCCGCAGCCCCTGCCGGGCGTCGCCCTCCTTGGGCAGGGAGCGCTCCGTCACCTGAACCGTGCGCTGAGCGCCGGAGGTGTCCTTCACCGTGAACTGGTCGCACTTGACCGGCAGGCTCTTCAGCCAGGCGAAGGTCTTGTCCAGCCCCGCCCGGTCATAGGCCGCCACCTGGTAGAGCAGCCGGGAGTCGCCCTCCACGAAGCCGGTGAGCGCGGACGCCCCGGACGGCTTGCCCAGGAGATCGTCGTCGTAGAGCCGGTCGAGGAGCTTCTGGCAGTCGGCGGCGTCCGCCTTGCCGGTGATGAAGTCGGCGACGTCCACCTTGCCGACCAGCAGACTGTCGTGCCAGGTGGCCGCGTTCTTGACCTGGGTCCAGTCGTCCTCCAGATCCGCCTCGGTCACCAGCGCGGCCCGCGCCCCGGCCGCGGTGAGCGGGGCCGCGGAGGCCTGCGCGAGAGGCGAGGAGGAGATCCGCGTGGTGTCCGCGCGGTCCGGCCCGCTGTCCTCCCCGTCCGAGCACCCGGCGGTCGTCAACAGGACTCCGGCGGCCAGGGCGGGGGCGAGGACACGGAGGGGGCGGGGCGGGCGATGGCTCATCACGGGGTCTCCTGGAGCTGGGGGTCGGCTTCCATGCCACAACCGCTTCCTCCGGACGACCAGCGCACCGGGCTGTTCGAGTGAGCGGGACGCTCGGGACGGGTCCGGAAAACCGGTGGCGCCCGCTACGCCGACGCCCCTAAAGTGAGATCACTTCGCACGGCGGCTCACGGCTGCCGCGCCCCACGAGCGAGGAATGAAGGAGGTGTCGACCGATGACTGTCTTTGCGACGAGTGCTGCCCGCATCCAGATCATCAAGTCCACCTCCGTGGCCCTCGGCTGACACCGACTCCTGGTGCCGGGGCCACCCTGTGAAGGGTCTCCCTTGACTTCCACCTCAGTTTTCTCCGCTCTCGCTCCCTACGGCTGGGACGAGGCATGGGCGGACGCGTTCGCCCCCTACGTGCCCGAGGGGCTCCTGCCCGGACGTGTGGTCCGGGTCGACCGCGGGCAGTGCGACATCGTCACCGCCGACGGGATGCTGCGGGCGGACACCGCCTTCGTCACCCCGAACGACCCGATGCGCGTCCTGTGCACCGGCGACTGGGCCGTCGTCGAGCCCGCGGGCAATCCGCAGTACGTACGGACGTATCTGCCGCGCCGTACCGCGTTCGTGCGCTCCACCTCCTCCAAGCGGTCCGAGGGGCAGATCCTCGCCGCCAACGTCGACCACGCGGTCGTCGCCGTGTCGCTCGCCGTCGAACTCGACCTCGGCCGTATCGAACGCTTCCTGGCCCTGGCCTGGGAGTCCGGCGCCCAGCCGCTGGTCGTGCTCACCAAGGCCGACCTCGTGCCGGACGCGGCCACGCTCGCGCATCTCGTGGAGGACGTGGAGACCACGGCGCCGGGTGTTCCGGTGCTGACCGTCAGCGCGCTGGACGGGGAGGGGCTCGATGTGCTCGTCGCGCTCGTCTCCGGGGGTACGACCGTGCTGCTCGGGCAGTCCGGTGCCGGGAAGTCCACGCTGGCGAACGTGCTCGTCGGCGAGGACGTGATGGACGTCCAGGCCGCCCGGGACGCGGACGGCAAGGGCCGCCACACGACCACGACCCGTAACCTCCTCGCCCTGCCCGGCGGGGGTGTCCTCATCGACACGCCCGGCCTCAGGGGGGTGGGCCTGTGGGACGCCGAGAGCGGTGTCGGACAGGTCTTCTCCGAGATCGAGGCACTGGGCCGGCGGTGCCGCTTCCACGACTGCGCGCACGAGAGCGAGCCCGGGTGCGCGGTGCTGGCCGCACTCGACTCCGGTGAACTGCCCGAGCGGCGGCTGGACAGCTACCGGAAGCTGATCCGCGAGAACCAGCGGATCGTCGCGAAGACGGACGCCAGGCTCCGTTCGGAGATCCGGAAGGAGTGGAAGAAGCGGGGCGCGCAGGGCAAGGCGGCGATGGAGGCGAAGCGGGGACGCTGGGCGTAGCGGTCCGGCGGCCGGGTCAGGGGCGCGGGGAACCGGACCGGCCACGACGGACCCGCACCCGTCCACGAACCTGTCGCTCCGTCCCCGCGCACCGCGGCCCCGCGCCCCGCGCACCGCGCTGTCCGATTTCCGCCAGCGGCACCCTCGCCGAGGGCGGAGACTGGAGGGCGTGATGGACGAAGACACCAGGTACGAGGCCGTGCGCAGCCGGGACGCCCGGTTCGACGGCGAGTTCTTCTTCGCCGTCGAGACGACCGGGATCTACTGCCGGCCGAGCTGTCCTGCGGTGACCCCCAAGCGTCACAACGTCCGCTTCTACGCGACGGCGGCCGCCGCGCAGGGCTCCGGTTTCCGGGCCTGCCGGCGGTGCCGCCCGGACGCGGTGCCCGGCTCCGCGGACTGGAACGCCCGGGCGGACGTGGTGGGCCGGGCGATGCGCCTGATCGGCGACGGTGTCGTCGACCGGGAAGGCGTCGCCGGGCTCGCCGACCGCCTCGGCTACAGCGCCCGCCAGGTCCAGCGCCAGCTCACCGCCGAACTCGGCGCGGGACCCGTCGCCCTGGCCCGTGCCCAACGGGCCCACACCGCGCGCGTCCTGCTCCAGACCACCGGCCTGCCGGTCACGGAGATCGCGTTCGCGTCGGGCTTCGCCAGCGTGCGGCAGTTCAACGACACGGTCCGGGAGATCTACGCCGCCACGCCCAGCGCCCTGCGGGCCGCGGCCCGGACCACCCGCCGCGCCGCCACCCCCACGGCGGGCATCCCGCTGCGGCTCGCCCACCGCGGCCCCTACCGGTCCGATGCCGTCTTCGACCTGCTGGAGATCGAGGCCGTGCCCGGCGTCGAGGAGGTGAGCGGGGCATCCGGCCGGCGCACCTACCGCCGTACCCTCCGCCTCCCGCACGGCACCGGCATCGTCGCCGTCCAAGAACGCCCCGGCGCGCCCAGGACCACCTCCGGCGCGCATCCCGGCGGCTGGCTGGACGCCCGTCTGCACCTGACCGACCCCCGCGATCTGACCACCGCCGTCGGACGGCTGCGGCGGCTCCTCGACCTCGACGCCGACCCCTACGCCGTCGACGAGCGGCTCGGCGAGGACACCCGGCTCGCCCCGCTGGTCGCCGCCCGCCCCGGACTCCGGTCGCCCGGCGCCGCCGACCCCGAGGAGTACGCCGTACGCAGCCTGGTCGGCCGTGCGGAAGCCGAACGGCTCGTGCGGCGCTACGGCAAGACCCTCGACGCGCCCTGCGGCAGCCTCACCCATCTCTTCCCCGAGCCCGCGGCCCTCTGCGACGCGGGCGGCGCCGTCGGCACGCTCGCCACCGCCCTCGCCGACAAAACCGTACGACTCGATCCCGGCGCCGACCGCGACGAGGCGCAGCACGCCCTGCGCGCGCTGCCCGGCCTGGACGACCGGACCGTCGCCGTCATCCGCGCCCGCGCCCTCGGCGACCCCGATGTCGCCCCACCGGGCCTCGACACCCCCGACACCTGGCGCCCCTGGCGCTCCTACGCCTGGCAACACCTGCGCACAGCAGGAGAGTTGGAGTAATCATGGCCATCCGCTGGACCCACGTCGACAGCCCCGTCGGGGCCCTGCTCCTCACCGCCGACGAGACCGGTGCGCTGACCTCGCTGTCCGTCCCCGGTCAGAAGAACGGCCGTACCGTCCAGGAGGGTTGGGTCCACGACCCTGCCCCCTTCCGGGAGGCCGAGGAGCAGCTCGCCGCCTACTTCGCCGGTGAACTCAAGGAGTTCCGGCTGGAGTTGCGCCCCACAGGCACCGACTTCCGGACCCGCGTCTGGGACGCCCTCGACGACGTGCCGTACGGCGCGACGACGACGTACGGCGAGATCGCCGCCCGCGTCGGTGCCTCGCGCGTCGCCGTCCGGGCCGTGGGCGGCGCGATCGGCGCGAACCCCCTGCTCATCCTCCGCCCGTGCCACCGGGTGATCGGCGCGAACGGCCTGCTCACCGGGTACGCGGGCGGCCTGGAGCGCAAGACGGCCCTGCTCACCCTCGAAGGCGCCCTCTAGGTCCTCCAGGTCCTCCAGGCCTCGGGGCCCTAGGACTCCTCCAGTCCCCAGCTGTGGATCCGTCGCGGATGGATGCGGATCAGCTCCTCGCTGAAGTGCGGGCCCAACTCGTGCGGGCCCGTGAGGAGTTCCGCCTCCCCGCGGATGTCGATGCCGCGTACCGTCCACGGGTCGAGGCTGACGATGTCGTCGACGACCAGGGCGACCTTCGGGTTCTTCTGGAGGTTGCGCCACTTCTTCGTACGGCCCATCGCGTGACCGCCGATCAGGATGGTGCCGTCGTCCTGCGGGAAGAAACCGACCGGGTTCGCCTGCGGCTGTCCGTGCGGGTCGACGGTGGCGAGCCGCCCCAGCCGCTGGGACTTCAGGTACGCGCGCTCGGCCTCGCTGAATTCGGTCATGCCAGCCACCCAAACACGTGCGCGCGGCCCGCACATCGGTATCTGGTCCCAACTCTGCCCAGACCGCTCAGGCCTGCCCAGGACTGCGTGGGGCCGCGTGGGGCTGCGATCCGTCTCATCCCCACAGCACCGCCCCCAGCCACGCGCCCGTGATCAGCAGGCAGGTGAACAGTTCCGCCAGGACGCTGGAGCCGCCCGAGCGCATCGCCGTGCGCAGGGCGGTCCTCGCCTCCCGGTGGCCGCCGAGCCGGAGGCGTTCGGAGACGTAGATGCCGCCCATGAACCCGGGGATCGCGCCGAGCACGGGGATCAGGAAGAAGCCGAGGAACGCGCCCACCCCGGCGTACACGGCCATGCGTGGGGTGGCCCCGCTCTCCCGCAGCCGGCGCGGCGGCAGCGCCCAGCGCACCACCTGGGAGAGGAACAGGGCGACCGTGGCCCCCACGAGCACGCCCCACGCGACCGGCTGCGGGTCCTTCAGCGCCCACCACAGGACCGCGGCCCACACGAGCCACGACCCCGGTACGCCGGGCACCAGAACCCCGACCAGGCCGAACAGCATGACCAGGCCGACCAGCAGGAGGTCCCACACTCCCATTCGTCCAGGGTGCCGGAGGACGGACGCAAGCGCAGATCAGAGGTTCTCGGCGGCCTGACCGGCGGGTGCGAGCGGGTCGTAGGAGGCCGGCCGGCCTGCTGGGCAACACGCGTTCGACAGGTCACTCGACACGCCGTTCGGCGGGTGCGGCGGCACTTGATTTTCGGGATGCCCCGTTTTCATACGGCCCGCACGGTGGACAATTGGGGGCATGAGCCAGCAGGGGGGAAGGCCCACCGGTCAAGAGGACGACTGGTGGGGGCAGCTGTACGACTCCGCCGACGACACGGGCCCCGCACCGGCCCCCGACACCCTCGACGACCGCTTCGCCTCGGCGGCGGGGGCGGTACGGGACGGGTCCGGGGCCAGGGTGAGCACGGCCGACGAAGCCGCGGTGCCCCGCGAGAGGGGTGGTGGGGGAGGCACCGACTCCGGAGTGGGGAGCCCTCGGCCCGGTACCGGGGTCCCCGCGCCGCGAACTGGCGACCCCGACGCGACGGCCCCTCCAGCCGACCGGCACCGCGCCCCCTGGGGACCGGAAGCGCCCTCTGACGCACCCGCCTCCTACCCACCCGGATTCGCCGAGCGCGCGCCCGAGGACCGGCCCGCGAGTGGTCGTGCGTCCACGGAGACCCCTCCGGCCACGACCGTCCCGGCCTCGCGCGTGCCGACCGAGCCCCCGAGGCCCCCGACCGCGCCGCCCCCACCCCCTTCCGCCCCGCCTCGCCCCGCGGCCCCACCCCCACAGCACGCCGACGACCGGGCCGCGCCGGCCGGCACCGATGACGCGGGCGGCGGTGGTTTCGGCGGGCCGGTCCCGCCGGGCGACCCCGCTGCCGGTCCGGCCCGGGACGCCGTCCCCGACCGGCCCGTCTCGCCGGACCGCGGCGACGCCCGTGGGCCCGGCTTTCGCGGAGGCGGCCCGGGTGAAGGTGGGCCGGGCGGTGCCGGTTGGCCTGAGGGGGCCTCCGGTGGGCCCGCCCCCGTCGGCGGTGACGAGGACGTGCCGGCTCCTGGCCGCCCCGAAAGCCTTCCGAGGCCCGCAGAGCGACCTGCAGCCGGCACCCAGCGAAGCGAAGGCGACTGGTGGGCCGCACCACCAGCCCCGGGTTTCGCCCCGGCCCCCGGCCCCGACCCGCGCTTCGTCCCGGCCCCCGGTCCCGACTCCGGTTTCGACCCGGCCCCTAGGCCTGGCTCCGGCTCGGCCTCGGGCTCGGCCTCGGGCTCCGGCTCCGGCCCCGTCTCGGACTCGGGCTCCGTCTCAGGCCCCGACCCCGACCCCGTCTCCGCCCCAGGCCTGAACCCCGCCCCCGCCCCTACCCCCACCCCCGGCGCCACTCCCACCCAAAAGCCCCCCACGGCACCCCCACCCCCCACCGGCCCCGGCTCCACCCAGCCCAACCCCACGCCCCCACCCCCGCCCCCCGCGCAGGATCAGGACAGCGCCCCCCACCGGGACGCAACCCACCCCGCCCCGCAGGCGCTCCGTACCGCCACCCGCGTGGACCTGCCCACCCTCCCGCCCGCTCCCGTCGGTTTCGTCGGGTCCGGGCCGCCCACCTACGACGCCGAACCCACCGCCCTCCCGCCCGCCGACCCCGACGAACTCGACGACCTGGTGGCGGACACTGTGCTGGACGGGGCCAGGTACGGGGCCTGCACGCTGCGGGCGGTGTCCGTGCGCGGGGACTCGGCCAGGTTCCGGGGCGAGCCCCGGCGGGACTCCCTGCTCACCGCCCGCTTCGGCACCGGCGACCAGGCGTTGATCCTGGTCGCCATGGCCACCGGCGCCCGCGCCACCCCCGGTGCCCACCGTGCAGCCGCCGAGGCGTGTCACTGGATCGGGCGGGCCGTGGGACGCAGTCACGCCCGGCTCGCGCAGGACATCGGCGCCGCCCGCCGGGGCGACCTCAAGTCAGGGCTGCACCGGCTCACCGACCGCAGTCTCGGCAAGCTCCGCGCCAGCGCCGTCGAGCAGGGCATCGACCCGGAGGAGTACGCCGCCAGCCTGCGCTGTCTGCTCCTGCCCGCCGACCCCGACTGCCGTGTCCGCGTCTTCTTCGGCGTCGGCGCGGGCGGCCTCTTCCGCCTCCGCGACGGCGCGTGGCACGACATCGAACCCCAGGTCACCGACCTCACCGGCGAACCGGTCGTCGGCTTCGGCTCGCTGCCCCCGGAGACCCCCGACGGCGACCGCCTCACCATGGACCTCGGCATCCCCACACCCCCGAGCCCCTACGAACCCGCACCCGAACCACCCCGCGAGGCCTTCCGCTTCCGCGCCTCCGTCGCCCGCCCGGGTGATGCCCTTCTGATGTGCACCAGCGGCCTCGCCGAGCCCCTGCGCGGCGAGGCCGAACTGCGCGAGTACCTCACGGGACGGTGGTCGGACCCCACCCCGCCCGGACTCGCCGCGTTCTTCGCCGACTCCCAGGTCCGGGTCAAGGGATACGCCGACGACCGTACCGCCGCCGCTGTTTGGGAGGCGTGATCGCGGTCATTGTGGATTGATGGACCCAAGGAGACCGAAGGGGTGCATGGATCCATGGCCAAACAGAACGTCGCCGAACAGTTCGTTGACATCCTCGTCAAGGCCGGGGTGAAGCGCCTCTACGGCGTCGTCGGCGACAGCCTCAACCCGGTCGTGGACGCGGTCCGCCGCAACGCCGCCATCGACTGGGTGCACGTGCGGCACGAAGAGACCGCCGCCTTCGCCGCGGGCGCCGAGGCCCAGATCACCGGGAAGCTGGCCGCGTGCGCCGGTTCCTGCGGGCCCGGCAACCTGCACCTCATCAACGGGCTCTACGACGCCCACCGCTCCATGGCCCCGGTTCTCGCCCTCGCCTCGCACATCCCCTCCAGCGAGATCGGCCTCGGTTTCTTCCAGGAGACCCACCCCGACCGTCTCTTCCAGGAGTGCAGCCACTACAGCGAGCTGATCTCCAGCCCGCAGCAGATGCCGCGGCTGCTCCAGACCGCCATCCAGAACGCCGTCGGCCGCTCCGGCGTCAGCGTCGTCTCCCTCCCCGGCGACATCGCCGACCAGCCCGCACCGGAGAAGTCCGCCGAGACCGCCCTCGTCACCTCGCGGCCCTCCGTCCGCCCCGGCGACGCGGAGATCGACAAGCTCGTCGAGATGATCGACAAGGCCCGGAAGGTCACCCTCTTCTGCGGCAGCGGCACCGCCGGCGCGCACGCCGAGGTCATGGAGTTCGCGGAGAAGGTCAAGTCGCCCGTGGGGCACGCCCTCAGGGGCAAGGAGTGGATCCAGTACGACAATCCCTTCGACGTCGGCATGAGCGGACTGCTCGGCTACGGCGCCGCCTACGAGGCCACCCACGAGTGCGACCTGCTGATCCTGCTCGGCACCGACTTCCCGTACAACGCCTTCCTCCCCGACGACGTCCAGATCGCCCAGGTCGACGTACGGCCCGAACACCTCGGCCGCCGCTCCAAGCTGGACCTCGCCGTCTGGGGCGATGTGAAGGAGACCCTGCGCTGTCTGACGCCCCGGGTGAAGGAGAAGACGAACCGGCGCTTCCTGGACAGGATGCTCAAGAAGCACGCCGACGCGCTCGAAGGGGTCGTCAAGGCGTACACCCGCAAGGTCGAGAAGCACGTTCCGATCCATCCCGAGTACGTGGCCTCGGTACTGGACGAACTCGCCGACGACGACGCGGTGTTCACCGTCGACACCGGTATGTGCAATGTGTGGGCCGCCCGCTACATCTCGCCCAACGGCCGCCGCCGTGTGATCGGTTCGTTCTCGCACGGGTCCATGGCGAACGCGTTGCCCATGGCGATCGGCGCGCAGTTCACCGACCGGAAGCGACAGGTCGTGTCGATGTCCGGGGACGGCGGATTCTCCATGCTGATGGGGGACTTCCTGACGCTCGTGCAGTACGACCTCCCCGTGAAGGTCGTCCTGTTCAACAACTCCTCCCTCGGCATGGTCGAGTTGGAGATGCTGGTCGCCGGGCTGCCCTCCTACGGCACCGCCAACAAGAACCCCGACTTCGCCGCCGTGGCGCAGGCCTGCGGGGCCTACGGCGTGCGCGTCGAGAAGCCCAAGGACCTCGCCGGGGCGCTGAAGTCGGCGTTCAGGCACAAGGGGCCGGCCCTCGTCGACATCGTCACCGACCCCAACGCCCTGTCCATCCCGCCGAAGATCAGCGCCGAGATGGTCACCGGCTTCGCGCTGTCCGCCTCGAAGATCGTCCTGGACGGCGGAGTCGGCCGCATGCTCCAGATGGCCCGCTCCAACCTCCGCAACATGCCGCGGCCCTGAGGAGCCCGTGGATGCCAGACTGGGCGCATGCCGGACATCGCCTTCACCGACGTCGCGCCCGTCGTCCCGGTCCGCGACCTCGACGCGGCCCTGGAGCGGTACCGACGGCTGGGCTTCACGGCTCGTGCCCATGACGGTCCGCAGGCGTACGGCTTCGTCGAGCGGGGGTCGGTCTCGATCCACCTCAGCGAGTGGTCCGAGCACGACCCGCTGCGCACCGGGGCCGTCGTCTACCTCTATGTGAGCGACGCCGACGCCGTCCACGCCGAGTGGGCGGCGTCCGGCGTCGAGGGCCGCTTCGTCGAGCCGTCCGACACCCCTTACGGGCTGCGTGAGTTCACCTACGTGGACGCCGACGGCACGGCTCACCGGGTCGGGTCCCCGGCCGGCTCCTAGCCCTCGGACTTCACCCACGCCCGCTCGCCCGCGGCGTTCGTGCCGTACCAGAGCCGGGTCAGGCCCTTGATGCTGGTCGTGCGGAACGGGCGGCCGTGGTCGTCGATGCGGACCGTGCCGGTGCGGCCCTGGGAGGACCAGTCGAGTTCGAGGTACCAGCTGCAGTCGTACGTCTGCGTCGTCGCGGTGACCAGCAGTACCTCCGGGTCCGTGGCGGAGACCCGGTAGGGGAACTCCACCGCGGGGACGGTCTGCCCGGTGTCGTTGCCGGCGACCGCGTGGGCGACGGGGCGGTCGATGTCCAGGTTCACGTCGAAGCCGCGGGGAGTGATCCCGCCGCCGCAGCCCTGGTCCATGGCGTACGCGGTACCGGGCGCCGGGGAGCTTCGGCCGGTGATCCGGACGCGGAGCGCCTCCAGGACGACGGCCGTGGACGACCGCCCCTGCACGGAGATCTGCACCTTCGTCTCCCGCCCGTGGATCGCGCCCTGGGTCGCCGCCCAGATCCCGGCGTCCTGCACGAGCGGGGGCGGGGGAACCTGGGAGGGCGGCTTGTCGATGACGTAGTCGTGACCGCAGCTTCCCTCCCAGATCTGGGAGTTCGCGCTCCAGGTCAGGGGAGTGCCGACGGAGGTCCCCTGCCGGCCGGCCCCTGCGCTCTCCTTCGCGGTGCCGCGGCCGTGGGACGCCGAAGCGGACGGACGGGTGCGGGTGGCCTCGGCGGAGGGGGATGCGGACGTGGCGTCGGGACTCGGTGACGGCGATCCGGAACGGCCGGGCAGGCCCGACGCGGTCGTCCGCGACGACGGGTCAGGAGCCTGGGCCACCTTGTCCGAGGCGGGACGGCCGGACGGCAGCGCCGAAAGGCTGCCCAGGGTGGCCAGCGCGACCACGACGGCGGCCGCGGTGCCGAGGAAACGCCGGCGGCGGTACCAGGGGCGGGGTGGCGGAGCGGACGCCGTCACCCGCACGGTGTCCGGCGCACCCGCGTGCTCGTCGTCGCCCGGTCCCTCGTCCGCGCTCCGCGGGCCCGGCCCACCGGTCGCCTCGGCGCGCGGATCCCGCCCGGACCCGGCCGGCACGACGGGCGCCTCCGCCGCCTCCGTCGCCGACGACGGCTCTGTCGGCTCCGATGACTCCGCCGCTTCCGCGGTCCGCGGCCGCTGCCTCGCCGCCACCGCCGCCAGCCACAGCCGGTGCAGCTCCATCCGCTCCTCGGCCGATGCCCCGCACAGGGCGGCGAACCGCTCCGCCGGTGCGAAGTCGACCGGCACGGCGTCCCCCGCGCAGTACCGGTGCAGCGTCGAGGTGTTCATGCTCAGCCGCCGGGCCAGCGAACCGTAACTGCGGTCCGTGCGCTCCTTCAGCCGCCGCAGCAGGGCCGCGAACTCCTGGACCTCGTCCTGTGGTTCCGGTGCCGACAACGATTCCCCCTAGATCCCGCATCCCAGGCACTCCCTATACCTGCACGTCAGACGGCCTGGGATGGTTCCATGCCGACGGATCCCGTGTCCCGTGTTGCGTCCGCCCCGAGTGACCGCTGATGCTCTTGGTGTCACACCGACCGGGCCGGACCGACCATCCGGTGTCGTCGTGGCATCCCACATTCAGGTACGTATCTCACGGGGGACACTCATGCCCAAGCACAGTCGAGCAGGCGGGCTCACCGTACTCTCTCTCACCGGCCTCATGCTCGGCGTCACCCTGGCCGTGCAGGCCGGAGCCGCGCCGGCCGCGCCGAAGTTCCTCTCGGCCGGGGACCTCCCGCCGCACCCCTCGTCGGCGTGGACGGCGGGCAAGGTGACCGACGGCGTCCCGGACGAACTGCTGCTCTGCCTGAAGGACGCGCTGCCGGGCTACGACTCCCGGTACCGCGACTTCCGCACCGACCTGGACACCAGCGCCCGGCAGCTGACGATCGAGGTCGGCACCAAGGCCAAGGCCGCGGCTCTCGCCACCCGCATGAACAAGGAGATCCGCACCTGCGCGGACCGCCTCGAACAGGGCGACCCGGAACTGGAGGCGACGTACAAGGACTACGGCAAGGTCGCGGTCGAGGAGGGCGCCCGGGTGCACGGCCTGCACACGGAGTACTCCTACGGTGCCACCGACATCCGCCTGCTGTCCGTGGGCCGGGACGACCGGACCGTCACCGTCGTGGAGTGGTCCCAGATGGGCGACTTCGGCGACGCCCCGGTGAAGGCCTTCAAGAAGACGACCGCCACCGCGGTGAACAAGCTCCACTGAAGCCGGGGCCGCCCTCCCGCACGGGGGCCGGGCGGGCGGCCCCGCACGGACCACACGACCAGCAGCAGAAACGAAAGAAAACGGGGAACACGAATGAACACGACCAAGGCGACCCGCCGCACCACCCTGGCCCTCGGCCTCGCCCTGGCCCTCGGCCTCGGTGTCACGGCCCAGGCCTCCGCCGGAGCACCGCGCAGCGTCAGCGGGAAGCCCTCCGACAACATCACGCGCATCGCCGACTTCTACGGCGCCTACATCGACGCGGTGACCGACGAGGGCAGCGGCGAACTCCGGGACGCCCTGCGCGCCCACTACCTGACGCCCGCCTTCCAGAAGGAACTGAACGCCTGGGAGGAGAAGGAGCACGCCGACGGCGTCCTGCGCGCCCAGAACGTGCCCCTCGCGTGGAAGGTCACCGACAACGGCAGCACCTCCGCCCGCACCGAGGCCACCGTCACCCTCACCTGGAGCGCCGGTCAGACCAGCACCCTCGTGGTCGACATGACCCGCGACAGCCACAAGATCCTCCACATCGGCGCCAAGGGCGTCGGGAGCAAGTAGCGGCGGATTCAGGCCAGTTTCGCTGCCGCCTCAACTCCACGCCGGATACGACGAGTTCGGCAGCACCGAATCGGTGGATCGGCCCATGCCGGGCGGTCCCGGCGTCCCGGAGCCAGGTGGGCCAGGAGTCCCACGGCACCGGGGGACCGGAGGCCGTCCCGGGGTGCCACGGACACCGGTTCACCCCCGCTCGCCGGGACCCGATCCTCGGGTCCCGGCGAGCGGGGGCGCACTCCGTTCAGGGGCGCGCGTGCCGTCGTACGAAAGGCCTCTCACCCGGCGGCCGACCCTGGGCCCGGGAGCGGCCGGGGCCGGTCCCCGCCAGCCGGACCTGGTCCGCCCGCTCCTCCCGGACCCCTGAACCACCCCGCCGAACAGGCACTTTCGCCGGCCTTCCCGCTCGTGAACGGCTCGCGCGCCGCCCGTGGGGTCCGGCAGGCGGAGGACCGGGCGCGCGGCACATGCCGTCCGGAGGGGACCAGCGGCACGGGCGCCGCGCGGCAGGCGGCCCGTTCGGACCGCCGAGCGGCGCCGTTGGCTCGCAACCGCGCCGTCGTACGCGGGGGTTCGCGGGGCGCCGACCGGGAATCGTCCGCTCCGTCGCCATGGCCGCGGTCGCCTCCGCAAACGTGGCCGAACACCTGGTCGTTGATGATTCGACATGACTGGCGCATGAACTATGGGGCATGGATCCCCGTGAACGTGTTCGAGCAGGAGGGAAACCGACATCGGCACGCGGGCGGGGGTCATGAAGAGGCAGGCACGAGGAGGCGGTCCCACGGCAGTAGGGGCCTTCTCGGCACAGACCATGGAGGAGAAGGCCGACAGCGCCCTGGAGCAGGCGCAGTCGCCTCAGCTCCGGCGCAGACTGGAGCGGGCGGACCTGGGGGCCGTACCCGAGACACGCAGGGCCCTGCGCGAGCTCTTACGGCACTGGGGGAGGCCCGGACGATCCGAGATAGCCGAACTGCTCACCAGCGAGCTCGTCACCAACGCGCTCGTGCACACCGACCACGACGCGGTCGTCACGGCCACGGTCGGCCCGCGGGCCCTGAGGGTGGAGGTGCGGGACTTCGTCGCCCGCATACCCCGGGTGCGGGTACCCAACGCCGACGACGGTACGCACGGCAGGGGCCTGGCCCTGGTGCAGTCCCTCGCGGACGCCTGGGGCGTACGGGCACACGGCGTGGGCAAGGCCGTCTGGTTCGAACTGGACGCCGGAGCGGCGTGAACCACGGGAGGGGGGCGTGACCGCGTCGGTCACGCCCCCCTCCCGTGGTGCTTCGGCCTGTCGGCCGCGCCCTTCAGGCCTCGGCCTTCGCCTCAGCCGAACTGCTGCTCAAGATCCTTGAGTTTGCGCTCCAGCGAGTCGAGACGCGGCAGAGCCATTGTGTCGTCCTCCGCGGTGAGGTCGACCGAGGAGGACTCGGACGCGCCGCGGACCGGCTGCAGGGAGGGACGCTGGCGTACGGGCAGCGGCTCCGGGGCGGATATCGCAGGCTCCGCGGAAGCCCGCTCCAGGGCGGCCTGCGGCTGCTCCAACTGGCGTGCGCCGCCCCGGCCGACGAAGCCGCGGTGGCCCCGGCTGATCGCCTTGAGCTGCGCCCGCTCCACGCGCTCCTTGTCGCGGCGCATGAGGCGGGCCGCCTCCTTCTGACGCTGGTCCTCGCGGACCTCGTCGACCGCCTCGTCGAGGCTGCGCACGTTCTCCAGCAGCATCAGCGACCAGGCCTTGTACGTCTCACGCGGCGCCCTCAGCCAGCGGACGATCCGGATCTGGGGCAGCGGACGCGGCACCAGACCCTGCTCGCGCAGCGCGGCCCGGCGGGTCTGCTTCAGTGCGCGGTCGAACAGCACGGCCGCCGAGAGGGACATGCCGGAGAAGAACTGCGGCGCGCCGTCGTGGCCGAACCCCCTGGGCGCGTGCACCCAGTTGAACCAGGCCGCGGCGCCCGCGAACGTCCACACCAGTATCCGGGAGCCGAGGGCCGCGTCACCGTGGCTGGCCTCGCGCACCGCGAGGACGGAGCAGAACATGGCCGCGCCGTCCAGGCCGAACGGGACCAGGTACTCCCAGCCGTTGGAGAGGCCGAGGTTCTCCTGGCCGAAGCCGACCAGGCCGTGGAAGGAGAGGGCGGCCGCCACCGCCGCACAGCAGAACAGGAGGACATAGGACGCGGTGCCGTATATGGCTTCCTTGCGCCTGCGGCGCTCCTCGCTCCGCTCCCACGAGTCGTCTTTCGCGTGCTCCCCGCCGGACCGCTTGCTCCGCGCGAGCACCGCCACCGCCGCCAGCATGCCCAGGAGCAGTACGGCGCCCGGAAGCAACCAGTTCAGCGATATGTCGGTCAGTCTCATCTGGGGTCCCTTGCATTGGGATAGGGCGTAACGCCCGCCATAGTGGCCCAATCCCAACGGCCCTCAGGCGTTTTCGGGGCAAGAGGCCGCCAAGGAAGTGCAAGGGGTTGCCCAGGGCGGCGTTCTGCTCGAACTGCCGCGTGAGGGGCGGGAGTTGAGTTCGAATAAGACTACCCGTACGGGTGGTTCCACGGAAAGTTCCTGCGCCGAGTGAGGAAGTTGTGAAGTACCTGTAACCGAACGGGCGTCCCAGTCGGCGTTGATCTTACGGGACCCCGCAGCGGCGTCCGCGGCGGGGGTCCCCTGAGGGTCCCTCAACTCGCGGCGACCGTGGTGAGCTTGGCGATCCGGGCCGTGTCGCAGGTGCGCGGACAGGTGGTGCAGGTGTCGTCGGGATCCAGGGTGTAGTACATGCAGCAGCTCACCCGGTCCCGGGTGAGCAGGGATCCGCCGTCCGGACCGGTCAGCACCCGGAAGGCCGGAGAGCCGGCGTACGGCTTCGTCGTCCCGGGCAGCAGCAGCTCCAGGGCGTGCTCGGCCCGGCGCTTCTCGTGCTCGCCGAGGAGCCCGGCGACGTACCAGATCCCCTCGACGATCTCGTCCGTCACCATCCCCCACAGGGCCCGGCCGCGGCGGCGCATGCGAGGGCCGAAGGAAGCCAGCAACGGCTCCATGTGCTCGGCGACCGCGTCCCGCAGCTCGGCGCGCAGGGCCTCCTCGTCGGGGACCGTGTACGCCCCGGGGAGCGCTGCCGCCGGGTCGCCCGGGAGGCAGGCGAAGGAGCCGGGACGGACCGCGAGGGACATCGGGCCCCGGGTGCGGTCGTAGGAGACGTGCGACACGGGGTAGCGGGGGACCCGGCGGTGCAGGAACCACGGTGCCGTGAAGAGGAGACAGGCCGGCCAGGCGTAGCGGTGCAGACCGAAGCCGGCTATCACGTCCGGGCGGCCCTTCTTCGCGTTGTCCCGGAGGACCTGCTCGTCGTCCCACGCGAGGAAGGCGTCCAGGGCGGCCGTGTTCTCCGCGAGGGCTTCGGCGGTGACCCAGCCGTCGGTGGCGGGGAGCGGGGTGTCCTCGGACAGCTCCGTGACCGTCAGTACCGGGAGGGCCTCGGTCAGGCGCGCATAGGCATCGGTGACGGCCGAGCGGACGGCGGGGGCCGAACGGGGGGCGGGCAGCGGTGTGAGCATGCGGGGCCACCGATTCGCAGTCGTTTTCACAGTCGTCTGGAGGTAAGCCTTACCTTACCAAGTTGTTCGGGATTTGAACTGGAGCCTTCTGCGCCTAAGGTGCTTGACGGGTGAGTAACAACCTGCCGTTAATGACCCCAAGTACCGACACGTCCGGAGGAGGGCCCGTGAAGCAGGGTGCGCAGAGCTCCGCCGAGACGGGCGGTGCGGAGCGGGTCGTGGACCTTGGCGCGGGATCGGTACGGGTGCCGCCGCAGCTGCGGGCCTCCGACATGTTGCGGGCCCGGGGCGAGGCGGACTCCGGGGCCCGGGGCGAGCACACCCACAGCGAGGTGCCGATTCCCCGGCCGGTCGTGCAGCGGGCCTCGGTGCGGGGCCAGATCCTCGACGCCCTGCGCACCGCGCTGCTCGCGGGGGAATTGCGGCCCGGAGAGGTCTACTCGGCGCCCGCGCTCGGAGAGCGGTTCGGGGTGTCGGCGACGCCCGTGCGCGAGGCCATGCAGCAGCTCGCGCTGGAGGGGGCCGTCGAGGTCGTTCCCAACCGTGGGTTCCGGGTGGTCGAGCGGGGTGCTCGCGAGCTGGCCGAACTGGCCGAGGTGCGGGCGCTGATCGAGGTGCCGGTGGTGCTGCGGCTGGCGCGGAGCGTGCCGGTGGATCGCTGGGCGGAGCTGCGGCCGATGGCGGAGGCGACGGTGCGGGCCGCGTCCTCGGGGTGCCGGGCCACGTACGCCAAGGCCGACCGGGCGTTCCACCGTGCGGTGCTGCTGCTGTCGGGGAACGAGCAACTGGTGCAGATCTCCGAGGACCTGCACCGGCGGTCGCAGTGGCCGCTGGTGGGCGGATCCGCCACGCGCGGGCGGGCGGACCTGATCGCGGACGCGGCGGAACACACCACACTGCTGGACGCGTTGATCGCCCGGGACCTGGATGTGGTGCGGCGACTGGTGGCCGGGCATTTCGCGGGCGGAACCTGAGGGGCGGAGACCTGCGCCCCGGTGGGGGCTGGTCGCGCAGTTCCCCGCACCCCTGCCACCTGCGGCGAGCCACGGTCCGGTTCAGAGCGGGGGTCACTGCACCCCCCAGGGGCGCGGGGAACTGCGCGCCCGGCCCCATCGAACCCGCACCCGCCCGACAACCGGACCCGGCACCCCCTGGGCGACCCGAAGTGACCCGCCCCTACGCCGTGGCCGCCGGTGGCGTCAACTGCCGTGCCAGCCACGTGGGTACGCCTCCCAGCAGTTGGTACAGCCGCCGCGCCTCCTCGCGCAGCCGGGACGCCTCCGGTTCCACCTCCGCGTCCGCCAGCGAGGCCAGCGCCGGTGCCGTGCCCACCAGATAGCCCAACTCCTCGCGGATCCTGAGCGATTCGGCGAACCCGTGCCGCGCCTCGGCCAACTCACCCTCCCGCAGGGCGAGTCCGGCGAGATGGCGCCAGGTGAAGGACAGCAGCAGAGGGTCGGAGTGCGCCGTGGCGCCCGCGTGGGCCCGGCGGTAGGCCGCCCGGGCCGCCTGGGGGGCCTGGGACAGGTTCTCCGCCAACAGGCCCCGGCGGAAGTCCAGCAGAGCCCTTCCCCGCGCCCCCGGGGCGATCAGCGCAGCCGCCCGGCCCAGCGCCGCCCTCGCCTCGTCCGCGCGGTCACGGACCCCGTGGAGCGTCGAGGCGTACGCAAGCTGCCCTCGTTCACAAGCGGCCGCTCCCCGTTCGTCGTCGCTGTGGGCCAGCGCCTCGGCGGTGCGCAGCGCGTCCTCCGCCTCCGGCCAGCCCTGCTCCGTGTACAGGCAGCGTTCCACCAGCAGGCCCGCTCTCTGCAGGGCCGCGGGCGCCGTGACCGGTTGGAGCAGGGCGGCCGCGTCGGCCCAGCAGGCCCGGGAGCGCAGCCGCCATACCGCGGTCTGGAGTGGATCGTCACCGGCGGTCGTTCCGTTACCAGACATGGCGGTATACGCCACGTTGCCCTCCCCGAGCGCGCCGTCGAGCTTTGAGTGGTGGCGGCATCTCAGCACGAAACGACGGGCCTGGCCAAGGGGGTGGGTGAAGGAATTCACAAAGTCGTGGGACTCCGGGGTCCCCGAGGTCTCAGCTCATCCGCAGTGCCAGGAAGAAATCCAGCTTGTCCTCAAGGCGTGAGAGGTCGCGGCTCGTCAACTGCTCGATCCGCCCGACGCGGTAGCGCAGCGTGTTGACGTGCAGGTGGAGGCGGGTCGCGCAGCGGGTCCAGGAGCCGTCGCAGTCCAGGAAGGCCTCCAGGGTGGGGATCAGCTCGGCCCGGTGGCGGCGGTCGTAGTCCCGGAGCGGGTCGAGGAGGCGGGCCGTGAAGGCGCGGCGTACGTCGTCCGGCACGAAGGGCAGCAGCAGGACGTGCGAGGCCAGCTCCTGGTGTCCTGCCGCGCAGACTCTGCCGGCGCGGGCGGCCGCCACCCTGCGGGCGTGCCGGGCCTCCTCCAGCGCGCCGCGCAGGCCCTCCGCCGAGTGCACCGAGGCGCTGACGCCCAGGGTGACCCTGCCGTCGTCGTCCAGGCCGGCCGACAGGGGTTCGCGGACCGATTCCAGCAGCGCGTCCGCGAGGATGCCCGACTCCGAGCCGTCGTGCTCGGTCGAGACCGCGGGGAGGGGGACCAGCGCGATCGCCTCGTCGCCGGTGTGGGCCACCGCGATGCGGTCGGAGGGTTCGGGGCCGGTGGCCGACGGGTCCACCAGGATCTCCTCCAGGAGGGACTGCGCCATCGGGCCGCCCTCCAGCTCGCCGTCCTGCCACTCGACCCTCGCCACCACGACCTGCCAGTGCGGGGCCGCTCCCAGGCCGGGGAGGAGGACCGGGGCGGCGACCCGCAGACGGGCGGCGATCTCGGCCGGTGCCGCTCCGGTCTGGACCAGTTCCAGGACCTCCTGGGCCAGCCGGCGGCGGACCGTGCGGGCCGCGTCCCTGCGGTCCCGCTCGACGGCGATCAGCTGGGTGACGCCCTGCAGGAGGTCCAGGCGCTCCTCCGGCCAGTCACCGGCGTCCGCCTCCACCGCCAGCAGCCAGTCGGACAGGACGGTCTCGCGCACGTCCCTGGAGGCGCGGGAGGAGCGGCCGCCGCTGCTGCGGACCGGGAAGAGGGAGTACACCGACGGGCCGAGCGTGACTCTGTGGGGGCCGCGGCGGCCGGTGCGGGCCGCGGCCAGGTGCTCCGCCGCGAGCTTCGCGCAGGTGTCCGCGGGCAGGCCGGGGCCCGCCACCTTCGGGCCCGCGATCAGCCGGCCGGTCGGGGAGAGGACCCAGGCGCGCAGGTCCAGGTCCGAGCCGAGGAGGTCGAGGACCACGTCCGGGCCGCCGCCCGCCGGACCCGAGGTCATCATGCGGCGGTGGCGGTCCACCACGGCCGCCAGGTCGCCCGCGCGCTCGCCCGAGACCTGCCGTACGACATGCTCGGTGATCGTCGCGAAGGCCACCGACTCGTGCACCGCGAACAAGGGCAGACGGTGCCTGGCGCAGGCGACGACCAGGTCCTCCGGGACATCGCCCAGCTCCGCCTCGCCGGCCGCCAGCGCCACGACTCCGGCCTGCACCAGGAGTCGTACGAAAGGCTCCGAGTCGGCGGCGTCCCGGCGCCAGGCGAGGCCCGTCAGGACCAGTTCCCCGCCGGAGAGGTAGCGGCTGGGGTCGCGCAGGTCCGTGGTCATCACACCGCGCACGGTGCGGTCCAGTTCGTCCTCGCCGCCGAGCAGCCGCAGGCCCAGCGCGTCGGTGTCCAGCAGTGCGCGCAGCCGCATTCTCGTCGCCGCCGTTCTTTGTCTCGAAATCTACGATGGAGAAGGGGTCCGGTGGAGGGAGGAACGGCCGCTGCCGCCTCCGGTGCTGTGTCCCAGGTCACGTGGGCCGTGTCGCACGTTTCCGCAGGAAAACATAGAGGTTACTGAGTCCCTCCGTTCATACGAATCTACAAGATGACGGTCGCGACCAGCCAACTCCTTCATGGTTTCCGTGACTGACCCCGTCGGAGCACGCCGCTGTGTACTGACTCCACGCCACGTGAACACCACATGAACGAGCCGGGCCCGCCGCACACGATCTGGCTCGATCCGTACGACCCCCAAGACGAAGAAGAGAGCCGGTCATGGACTTCCTTCGCCCCGCCAGCTGGGAGGAGGCGCTCGCCGCCAAGGCCGAGCACCCCACCGCTGTGCCCATCGCGGGCGGCACCGACGTGATGGTCGAGATCAACTTCGACCATCGGCGGCCCGAGTACCTGCTCGACCTGAACCGCATCGCCGACCTCACCGAGTGGGAGGTCGGCGAGGACACCGTGCGGCTCGGCGCCTCCGTGCCGTACACCCGGATCATGGAGAGCCTGCGCGGCGAGCTCCCGGGCCTGGCCCTCGCCTCGCACACCGTGGCCTCCCCGCAGATCCGCAACCGCGGCGGCGTCGGCGGCAACCTCGGCACCGCCTCCCCGGCCGGTGACGCCCACCCCGCCCTCCTCGCGGCCGGCGCCGAGGTCGAGGTCGAGTCGGTGCGCGGATCGCGGCTCATCCCGATCGACGCGTTCTACACCGGCGTGAAGCGCAACGCGCTGGCGGCCGACGAGCTCATCCGCGCCGTGCACATCAAGAAGGCGGACGGGCCCCAGCAGTACTCCAAGGTCGGCACCCGCAACGCCATGGTCATCGCCGTGTGCGCCTTCGGGCTCGCGCTGCACCCCGAGACGCGGACCGTGCGGACGGGCATCGGCTCCGCGGCTCCCACACCCGTTCGGGCCAAGGCCGCCGAGGAATTCCTGAACGCCGCTCTCGACGAGGGCGGGTTCTGGGACAACGGCAAGATCATCACCCCGTCGGTCGCCAAGCAGTTCGCGGACCTGTGCGCCGCCTCCTGCAACCCGATCGACGACGTCCGGGGCACGGCGAGCTACCGCCGCCACGCGGTCGGCATCATGGCCCGCCGCACGCTGACCTGGGCCTGGGAGTCGTACCGCGGCACCGCCGCCGCCACGGAGGGAGCTGCGTAATGCGCGTCAACTTCACTGTCAACGGACGTCCGCAGGAAGCCGACGACGTGTGGGAGGGCGAGTCCCTGCTGTACGTGCTGCGCGAGCGGCTCGGGCTGCCCGGCTCGAAGAACGCCTGCGAGCAGGGCGAGTGCGGGTCCTGCACGGTCCGTCTCGACGGCGTCCCGGTGTGTTCCTGCCTGGTCGCCGCCGGCCAGGTCGAGGGCCGCGAGGTCGTCACCGTCGAGGGGCTCGCCGACTACGCGAAGCAGCGCTCCTGCGGTTCCTCGTGCGGGACCTCGCTCCAGGACGCCCAGGACTGGGCCGCCAAGGGCCAGGACTCGCAGACCGGCGAGGGCACCGAACTCGCACCAATCCAGCAGGCGTTCATCGACGCCGGTGCCGTCCAGTGCGGCTTCTGCACCCCGGGGCTGCTGGTCGCGGCCGACGAGATGCTGGAGCGCAACCCCAACCCGAGCGACGCGGACATCCGCGAGGCGCTGTCGGGCAACCTGTGCCGCTGCACCGGCTACGAGAAGATCATGGACGCGGTCCGCCTCGCGGCCGCCCGACAGGGAGAGGCGGTCTGAGATGTCCACTCCCAACGGCACCCCCACCAAGATCACCCAGGGTTCGAAGACCAAGGGCGGCATCGGCGAGTCCACGCTCCGCCCGGACGGCACCCTCAAGGTCACCGGCGAGTTCGCGTACTCGTCCGACATGTGGCACGAGGACATGCTCTGGGGACAGATCCTGCGCTCGACCGTCGCGCACGCCGAGATCGTCTCCATCGACACCAGCGAGGCCCTGGCCCTGCCGGGCGTGTACGCCGTCATGACGTACGACGACCTGCCGACCGAGGTGAAGAACTACGGTCTGGAGATCCAGGACACCCCCGTGCTCGCCCACGGCAAGGTCCGTCACCACGGCGAGCCGGTCGCGATCGTCGCCGCCGACCACCCGGAGACCGCCCGCCGCGCGGCCGCCAAGATCAAGGTCGAGTACCGCGAACTGCCCGTCATCACCGACGAGGCCTCCGCGACCGCCCCCGACGCGATCCTCGTCCACGAGAACCGCGACGACCACCACATCGGGCACGTCCCGCACCCCAACATCGTGCACCGCCAGCCGATCCTCCGCGGCGACGCCCGACAGGCCGCCGAGCGCGCCGACTTCGTCGTCAAGGGCGAGTACACCTTCGGCATGCAGGACCAGGCCTTCCTCGGCCCCGAATCGGGGCTGGCCGTACCGGACGAGGACGGCGGCGTCCACCTCTACATCGCCACCCAGTGGCTGCACTCCGACCTTCGGCAGATCGCTCCCGTGCTCGGGCTGCCCGAGCGCAAGGTCCGGATGACGCTGTCCGGTGTCGGCGGTGCCTTCGGCGGCCGCGAGGACCTGTCGATGCAGATCCACGCCTGTCTGCTGGCGCTGCGCACCGGCAAGCCCGTGAAGATCGTCTACAACCGCTTCGAGTCCTTCTTCGGACACGTCCACCGGCACCCCGCCAAGCTCTACTACGAGCACGGGGCCACCCGCGAGGGCAAGTTGACCCACGTCAAGTGCCGGATCGTCCTGGACGGCGGCGCGTACGCCTCCGCCTCCCCGGCCGTGGTCGGCAACGCCTCCTCGCTGTCGATCGGCCCGTACGTCGTCGACGACGTGGACATCGAGGCCATCGCGCTCTACACCAACAACCCGCCCTGCGGCGCGATGCGCGGCTTCGGCGCGGTCCAGGCGTGCTTCGCCTACGAGGCGCAGATGGACAAGCTCGCCGACGCGGTGGGCATGGACCGGGTGGAGTTCCGGCAGCTGAACGCCATGGAACAGGGCACGATCATGCCGACCGGCCAGCCCGTCGACTCGCCGGCCCCCGTCGCCGAACTCCTGCGCCGCGTCAAGGCGATGCCGCTTCCTCCGGAGCAGCAGTGGCTCGCGGCCGGCGAGCAGGCGGACGTACGCCAGCTGCCGGGCGGTCTGTCCAACACCACCCACGGCGAAGGCGTGGTCCGCGGCATCGGCTACGCGGTCGGCATCAAGAACGTCGGCTTCTCCGAGGGCTTCGACGACTACTCCACCGCCAAGGTGCGCATGGAGGTCGTCGGCGGCGAGCCCGTCGCCACCGTCCACACCGCGATGGCGGAGGTCGGGCAGGGCGGGGTCACCGTCCACGCGCAGATCGCCCGCACCGAGCTCGGCGTCACCCAGGTGACCATCCACCCCGCGGACACCCAGGTGGGCTCGGCGGGTTCGACCTCGGCCTCGCGTCAGACGTACGTCACCGGTGGCGCCGTCAAGAACTCCTGCGAGCTGGTCAGGGAGAAGGTCCTGGAGCTCGGGCGCCGCAAGTTCGGCTCCTACCACCCCGCCTGGGCCACCGCCGAGCTGCTCCTGGAGGGCGGCAAGGTCGTCACCGACGGCGGTGAGGTCCTCGCGGACCTGGCCGACGTGCTGGAGGGCGAGTCCGTCGAGGTCGAGGCCGAGTGGCGGCACCGGCCGACCGAGGCCTTCGACCTGCGCACCGGGCAGGGCTTCGGACACGTCCAGTACTCCTTCGCCGCCCACCGCGCGGTCGTCGAGGTCGACACCGAGCTCGGGCTGGTCAAGGTCATCGAGCTGGCCTGTGCGCAGGACGTCGGCAAGGCCCTCAACCCGCTGTCCGTCATCGGCCAGATCCAGGGCGGCACGACCCAGGGCCTGGGCATCGCGGTGATGGAGGAGATCATCGTCGACCCGAAGACGGCGAAGGTCAGGAACCCCTCCTTCACGGACTACCTGATCCCCACGATCCTCGACACGCCGACCATCCCCGTCGACGTGCTCGAACTCGCCGACGACCACGCGCCGTACGGGCTGCGCGGCATCGGCGAGGCACCCACCCTGTCCTCCACCCCGGCCGTCCTCGCGGCGATCCGCAACGCGACGGGGCTGGAGCTGAACAGGACGCCGGTACGCCCGGAACACCTCACGGGCACGGCCTAGCAAGTCCCTCCGGGCGGCACCGGGAACGTCACACCTCGCCGCGCCGCCCGGAGTACCCAGATCGTTCGTCTCGGGCCGTCCCCCGGGTCGTGCGGCCGAAGCACCTTCCCAAATCCCGCAGCCGCAGAGGCGGTTGACGGGTGCCCCTGTGAACCTTGGGAGTAGGCCCACATGACCCAGCAGCAACTGGAGCCGGCGACCACCGCCGACGACGCGGGAGAAGGCACCCGCGTCCCGGCCGGCAGGTCCTGGCTCGACCGGTACTTCCACATATCCCGGCGAGGATCCACCGTCGCGCGTGAACTCCGCGGCGGCGTCACCACCTTCATGGCGATGGCGTACATCCTCCTGCTCAACCCCCTGATCCTGTCCGGCAAGGACGCGGCGGGGGACACGCTCGGCCAGAAGGCGCTCATCACCGCGACCGCGTTCGCGGCGGCCCTCACCACACTGCTGATGGGCTTCTTCGGCAAGGTGCCCCTCGCGCTCGCCGCCGGCCTCTCCGTCTCCGGCGTGCTGTCCTCGCAGGTCGTCCCCGTCATGACCTGGCCGCAGGCCATGGGCATGTGCGTGATGTACGGCGTGGTCATCATGCTGCTGGTCGTCACCGGCCTGCGCGAGATGATCATGAACGCTATCCCGCTGGCCCTCAAGCACGCCATCACCATGGGCATCGGCCTGTTCGTCGCCCTGATCGGCTTCTACAAGGCCGGCTTCGTCCACCAGGGCAAGGCCACCCCGGTGACCCTCGGCCCCACGGGTGAACTCGCGGGCTGGCCCGTCCTGTTGTTCGCCGTCACCCTCCTCGCCATCTTCATGCTCCAGGCGCGCGGCGTCCCCGGCGCGATCCTGATCGGCATCCTCGGCGGGACCGTACTGGCCGTCGTCCTCAACGCCGCCGGGGCCGTCGCCCCGAAGCAGTGGGCGAGCGGCGCTCCCGAACTGCACGGCAGCGCGGTCTCCATGCCGGACTTCTCGATCTTCGGGAAGGTGGAGTTCGGCGGCTGGGGCGAGGTCGGCGCGATGACGGTCGGCATGATCGTGTTCACGCTGGTGCTCGCCGGGTTCTTCGACGCGATGGCCACCATCATCGGCGTCGGCACCGAGGCGAAGCTCGCCGATGCGCAGGGCCGCATGCCGGGCCTGTCCAAGGCGCTGTTCATCGACGGCGCGGGCGGCGCGATCGGCGGGGTGGCCGGTGCCTCCGGGCAGACGGTCTTCGTCGAGTCGGCCACCGGGGTCGGGGAAGGCGCCCGCACCGGCCTGTCCTCCGTCGTCACCGGCCTGTTCTTCGCGGCCTGTCTCTTCTTCACCCCGCTCACGGCGATCGTGCCCGGCGAGGTCGCGGCCGCCGCCCTCGTGGTGATCGGCGCCATGATGATGATGAACGCCCGCCACGTCGACTGGGCCGACCGCGCCACCGCGATCCCGGTCTTCCTGACCGTCGTGATCATGCCGTTCACCTACTCGATCACCGCGGGCGTCGCCGCGGGCGTCATCTCCTATGTCGCGATCAAGGTCGCGCAGGGCAAGGCGCGCGAGATCGGCGCCTTCATGTGGGGACTGACGGCGATCTTCCTGGTGTACTACGCCCTCAACCCGATCGAGAGCTGGATGGGCGTGCACTAGCCGCCCGAACGCACCTGTACGCAACCGCTGTGAAGGAGACCGAGACATGCTGGACATCGCCGACGAGCTGCACCGGTGGGTCGAGCAGGGACGTGACTTCGCCGTGGCCACCGTGGTGGCCGTCGGCGGCAGCGCGCCCCGCCAGCCCGGCGCCGCCCTCGCGGTGGACGCCGAGGGCACGGCTATCGGCTCGGTCTCCGGCGGCTGTGTGGAGGGGGCGGTGTACGAGCTGTGCCAACAGGCGCTCAAGGACGGGGAGTCGGTCCTCGAACGCTTCGGCTACAGCGACGAGGACGCCTTCGCCGTCGGCCTGACCTGCGGGGGCGTCATCGACATCCTCGTCACCCCGGTCAGGGCCCGCGACCGTGACCGCCCGGTGGTCGCGGCCGCCCTGGAAGCCGCGGCGCGGGGCCGGGCGGCAGCGCTGGCGCGGATCGTCTCCGGCTCGGCAGAACTCGTCGGCCGCACACTCGTCGTACGGCCGGAGAGGTCCTACGGCGGTTTCGGCGCCCACCCCGAACTGGACCGCACCGTCGCCGCCGAGGCCGGCGCCTTCCTGGACGCGGGCCGCACCGGCACCCTGGAGATCGGCGAACAGGGCTCCCGCTGCGGGGCCCCGCTCACCGTGCTGATCGAGTCCTCGGTACCGCCGCCCCGGATGATCGTGTTCGGCGCGATCGACTTCGCGTCGGCGCTGGTGCGGGTCGGCAAGTTCCTCGGCTACCGGGTCACCGTGTGCGACGCGCGTCCCGTGTTCGCGACCGAGGCGCGCTTCCCGGACGCCGACGAGATAGTCGTCGAGTGGCCGCACCGGTACCTGGAGCACACCGAGGTCGACACCCGGACCGTCCTGTGCGTCCTCACCCACGACGCCAAGTTCGACGTCCCCCTGCTGCGACTGGCCCTCAGGCTCCCGGTCGCCTACGTGGGCGCCATGGGCTCCCGCCGCACCCACCTGGACCGCAACGAACGCCTCCGCGAAGTCGGCGTGAGCGAGCTGGAGTTGGCGCGGCTGCGGTCACCCATCGGCCTCGATCTCGGCGCCCGTACGCCCGAGGAGACGGCCCTGTCGATCGCCGCGGAGATCGTGGCGGCCCGGCGGGGCGGCAGCGGGGTCTCCCTGACCGGCGCGCACACGCCGATCCATCACGACGTGACGTCGGTCCCGGCCCGGCGGATCGGGTCGGTGGCCTGAGCACCGCACCGCCGGGCGAGTCCGCCGCCCACTCGCACGGACGTACCGGCAACCGCCCGTCATGACCCCCGCAGCAGCCGGTTCAGCGCTCGTCCGAACATCGACCGGGCGGCCACGCCCAGCAAGGGTTCGGGGACCAGGGGACACCGCAGCGTCTCCCGCCAGATCACGCGCGCCCGGCCGCCCGGGCCCGGGTGCACCTCCAGTTCGGCCCAGCCCCGCACCACCCGGCCGCGCTTCTCCAGTCGGCACAGGCCGGAGACGCCCTCCGCCGGCGGGCGCCAGACCGTGACCTCCATGGGGTCGTCGAAGCCGAGCGGGCCGACCCCCGAACGGGCGACGACGAGCGTGCCCTCGGCCGTCGGCCCCGGCGGCACGACGGTGACGCGCGTCAGGGGGACGACCTCGCCGTGGCGGGGCCACTCCGTGAGGCGGCGCCAGGCCTCGTCCTGGGAGAGCGGGGCCGTACGTTCGAGGAGGAAGGTGACCACGAGCTGATCCTAGGGAATCAGTCCTGTTCAGCGGGGATTTCAGGAAGAGCGCGGCCGCACGGGAGGCCCCGTGGCCGGCGAACCGCGGGACGGGCCGCCGCATGGACCGGCCCCGCACGGTTACCCGTTGAGGGGAAGAAGTGCCGTGAGAGCCGGGAGGTGACCGCATGACGCGCGTGCGTACGGTGCTGTTCGACCGGGACAGCATCCTCGCCGGAGACCCGCCCGAGCCCGGCCGGCTGCGCGCCGCGCCCGGTGCCGGTGAGGCGCTCGGCCTGCTGCGCCTGCACGGCGTCCGCACCGGGTTCGTGGCCCTGCAACCGGGCATCGGACACGGGCGACTCGGCGACGCCGACGTACGGGCCGTCAACCACCGCGTCGACGAACTGCTCGGCCCCTTCGACGTCTGGGGAGTGTGCCCGCACGGGCCCGACGAGGGCTGCCACTGCCGTCCGCCCGAACCGGGCCTGCTCCTGTGGGCGGCGGGCCGGGTGTGCACCGCGCCGGCCGACTGCGCGGTCGTCGGCACCGCCGCGGACGCCGAGGCAGCGGCCCGGGTGGGCGCCCACGGGATCCTCGTACCCGACGAGCGGACCCTGCCGGAGGAGACGGCACGGGCCGGTCATGTGGCGCCGGACGTGCTGACCGCCGTACGCGCGCTGCTCACCGGGCCGCCACGGGGGCGGGTCCTGGTCGACGAGCGGCCGATCGAGTCGGCCTTCGAGACCGGCGAGGCCTGAGGCTCAGCGTTCGGTCCAGCGGTACAGCAGTCGGAACACCGCGAACAGGGCCAGCGGCCAGACGGCCGCGAAGGCCCAGATCACCGCGGGCCGCGAGGTGACGATCCCCGTCACCATCAGTCCGATCGACATCGCGAGCAGCAGGCTCACGGTCAGGACGTGCGGCCGGTACCTGGCCACCCGGGACAGGTCCGGCCCTCGGCGCGACCGCGCTGTGCGCATCCGGCGGGCCAGACGGCGGTCGCGGCGCAGGGCGCGTTCCATCTCGTCCAGGATGTGCTGTTCGTGATCGGGGAGTCGCCCTGTCGTCACTGTCGCTCCTCGTGAATCCGCAGCCTCCCTCTACCAGTGCCCGCAGAAGGACCCGCGAACCGTCCGGTCACTGGGCGTGGAAGGTCGCGTCCGCCTGGTCGGTGGCCGTGCCCGGGGTCTGCACGTACAGCAGGTAGTCGTAGTGCCGCAGGTAGCGGCCCGGGTAGTTGACGGACTCGTACGAGACTCCCGCCGCGTCCGCGAGCCCGGCCCGCTGGTGGAAGGAGGCGTCGGAGGCGAAGGCCGTCGTCCCGTCGTTCTTCTCCAGCCACACCTCGAAGTTCTTGTGCCGCAGGTAGTAGCCGGGAAGGTTGGCGGACTCCAGGGAGACCGTGCCGCCGCCGGCGAGACCGGTGACGACCCGGAACTGCGAGTCGGCGAGCGGCGAGACGTTCGCCTCGATCCTCGCGCGGTACTCCCAGTGCCGCACGAACCGGTCCGCGAAGTTGTACGACGAGAAGCGCTTCGGGGTGACGCCGTCGGCGACCGGGATGCCGAAGTCCGGGGTGCCGTCGGCCTTCCAGTAGACCTTCTGCACGCGGGTACGGCGGTTGGGGTCGTTCAGGGGGTCGCCGCTGATGTCCTTGTAGCCGCGGTCGTGGTAGACGAGGATGTCCGACCTGCCGTCCTCGGACGTGGTGAAGGAGTTGTGCCCCGGGCCGTACTGCGAGGTGGCGGCGCTGGACCGGAACACCGGACTCTGGCTCTTCGTCCAGGACGCCGGGTTCGTCAGGTCGGCCGTGGCGGACGCGGTCAGCATGCCCAGGCAGTAGTTGGCGTCGGTGGCGGACGCGGAGTACGTCAGGAACACCTTGCCGCCGTGCTGGATCAGCGCCGGGCCCTCGTTGACCTTGTAGCCGACCGTCTCCCAGGACAGCGTCGGCCGGGACAGCTCGGCCGGAGTCCCGCTGATGGTCCAGGGGTTGGCCAACTTGGCGATGAAGATGCTGGTGTTGTTGTCCTCGGACGGGTTGCGCTGCGCCCACGCCAGGTAGCGCACACCGTTGACGACGAAGGTCGTCGCGTCCAGCGAGAAGCTCTCCCAGGTGGTCCTGATCTGGCCCTTCTCGGTCCAGGTCGCGGTGAGCGGGTTGGCCCCGGTGCCTTCGAGGACGTACATGCGGATCGCCCACACGTCACTCGTCGATCCGGCGGCGAAGTACACGTACCACTTGCCGTCGATGAAGTGGATCTCCGGGGCCCAGATGTGCGCGCCCATGACCCCGGCGGCGTGCTTGGTCCAGATCGTGGTCTCGGGGGCCGTCGACAGCCCCTGGATGGTGGTCGCCCGGCGCAGCACGATCCGGTCGTACTCGGGCACGGTCGCGGTGAAGTAGTAGTAGCCGTCGGTGTGTTTGAAGATGTGCGGGTCGGCCCGCTTCTCGGCGACCGGGTTGGTGTAGGTCACGGCGGGGGAGTCGGGCACGGCGGCGTGCGCCGTGCCTCCGGGTCCGGCCAATGCGGCGGCAAGGCCGATGAGGACGGCCATGAGCAGCCGGACTGCGGTGCGCCCCAAGGGAGTTCTCCAGATCGAGTCGTCGCCACCCTGTCCGGAATATCGAACAGAGTTCGTAACTTCGGTCAGAAGATAAGGGTGGGTCATGCCCTCGTCAACGCTTCCGTCACCGCCCGGTGCCGCGCCGTGCCGCGCGGTGTCCGGTGACGCCCCGGGTGCCCGCGCCGGACGACGGCGCGGGCACCCGGGGCACGCGGACGGGTCAGTTCTCGCCGAGGAGCTTCTTCATCTCGCTGATCTCGGCGTTCTGCGCGGTGATGATGTCACCGGCCATGGCCGTGGCGGCCTGGTCCGCGCCCTTGGCCTTCTCGGTGGTGGCCATCTCGACGGCGCCCTCGTGGTGCTCGACCATCATGGTCAGGAACATGGAGTCGAAGTCCTTGCCGGACGCCTTCCCCAGCTTCTCCATGTCGGCGCTGTCCATCATCCCCGCCATGCCGGAGTGCCCCGAGTGGTCCATGCCGGGCATCGCCTCGGGGACCTTCTCGTCCCAGCTCTTCAGCCAGCCGGTCATGGTCTCGATCTCCGGGTCCTGCGCCTTCTCGATCCGGGCGGCGAGGTCCTTGACCTGGGCGGAGGAGGCCCGGTCGGCGGCCAGGCCGGCCATCTCCACGGCCTGCTGGTGGTGCGGGATCATGCCCTGGGCGAAGGACACGTCCTGGGCGTTGTGGGTGCCGGCCGAGGTCTCGGCGGACACCGAGGGCGAGGAGGCGGCCGAGCCGCTGTCGCCGCTGTCGCCGCCGCAGGCGGTGAGGGTGAGGGCGGCGCTCACGGCGACCGCCGTGAGACAGGCACGGCGGATCAGGGTACGGGTGGTGCGCATGCTGGAACTCCGTTGCGGTGAAAGGGATCTGGACGTGGCGGAACACGCCGTGTCTAGATCCGCAGGAGCTGGAGTTCCGCGAGGGAGGGCGGGGCGCGGGCACCTTCCTGGGCCGTTGCCCTCCGGTCACGCAGACCGACCGCGCCCGGGGTGCTTCCCGAGGGATCGGGAACGAGCGCGGGCAGGGCCGGCGCACCGCTCAGGGCCCCCGACGTACAGGTCGCATCGGCGTGGTGGAGATGGCCCGAGCCGCAGCCGTCGTGACAGACGGTGTCGATCACGGCGGAGGCCGTCGTCATGTGTGCGGACCCGCCCTCGTGGCCGGCCATGCCGCCACCGGGAGCCAGGGCGTGCATGCCCAGAATTCCGACGAGCAGCCCGAGCAGGAGCAGCGCCCGCCACAGGGGCGGACGCGCGGTGCGCTGTTCGGAGCTGGTCATCGGGCTCATCCTAGAGGGCGGCTGTGGCACGGCTGTGCATCGACGCCGTCCGTCCTACGTACGGCCCTGCGCCGCCCTTTGTTCAGCGCCGCCGGAGAACGGGCCCCGCCGGGCGCGCGGCCGTAAAAGGAGTCCGCCCGGCGGGGGCCTCCCGCGTACGTTCTCCGGGAGCCCGTCGAGGGGCGGCGGGCCGGGAAGGACCGTGTGGACACCGACAGCCGAGCCAAGGCACAGCGCTTCGCCGAGCTGCACCGGGAGGGCTGCTTTCTGCTCCCCAACGCGTGGGACGTGGGCAGTGCCCGGATCCTGGAGGCGGCCGGGTTCCCGGCCGTGGCGACCACGAGCGCGGGCGTCGCGTTCTCGCTCGGACGGCCCGACCACGACTTCTTCGCCGAACAGCCGCCCGAGGACCGCGTCGACCGTGAGACCGCGCTGGGCCGGGTCCGCGAGATCGCGGGCGGGATCGCCGTACCGCTGAGCGCGGACCTGGAGGACGGCTACGGCGAGTCGCCCGAGACCGTCGCCACCACCGTCGCGAAGGCCCTCGCCGCCGGAGCCGCGGGCGGCAACATCGAGGACTTCACCGGCGAGCGCACCCGTCCGCTGTACGACCCCCAGCTCTCCGTGGAGCGCGTCCGGGCCGCCCGCGAGACCCTGGCGGCCGAAGGGGAGCCCTTCGTCCTGGTCGGCCGCACCGACGCGCTCCTGGTGGGCGGCACGCTCGACGAGGCCGTACGCCGGGCCAACGCCTATCTGGAGGCCGGCGCCGACTGCGCGTTCGTGCCCGGCGCCGCCGACGCCGCGACCATCGGCAGGCTGGTCCGCGAGATCGACGGCCCGCTCAACGTGGTCATGGGCCTGACCGGCAACGCGCTCTCCCTGGACGACCTGCGCGCACTCGGCGTCCGGCGGGTCACGGTCGGCGGCAGCATCGCCCGTGCCATGTACCGCCGCCTGCTCGACGCGGCACGGGAGTTGGCCGACCGCGGCACCTTCTCGTACGCCGCCGACCAGCTCTCCCAGACGGAACTCAACGACCTGTTCCGGCGGGACCGGAAGCGGGGCCGGTAGCGGGACCGGTGGCGGGGCTGGAGGACGCCTGCGCACAGCTCGGCGCCTCGGGGGCGTCCTCGGCGTGCCGCGTCAGCGCGCAGACCGTGCGCAGGGCGACCTTCCAGCCGCCCTCCTGGAGTACGGCCGCCCCCGGACCGCCGGTGTCCAGTCGGCGGTCCTCTCGCGTGAGCTCATAGGCCACCTCGGCGTGCGCGTCCGAGGTGTACGCCACGGAGGTCACCTCGGCGCGCAGTTTGCTGCCGCTCGGGTCGCGGAAGAGGTTGTCGATCATCAGGGCGTTCTCGTCGCCGTCCTCGACGGCGTCACTGCGCTGGTCCAGGGTGGACTTCGGGTCGAAGAGCACCGTCCACGCCTCCCGGATCTCCTGCTCCGCCCGCTCCGGGTCCGAGGGCGCGGTCGCCGTCGGTACGGGGGAGGCGGAGAGCGAGGGGGAGCCGCCGGCCGTGGTCGGGCCCGGGGAACCGGTGACGGAAGGCCGGCCCGTACGGGAGGCGCCCTCGTCACCGCCGTCGCCGGCGTCGCACGCTCCGGTGAGGACGAGGGCGGTGACAGCCAGGGCCACCGCCCAGGGCCGGTGCCGTGCAGGGGAGTTCGCGCAGGTCATGGCACTCCATCTCCGGGTACGCCGTGGGGCTGGCCTACCCGGAGGCGCGGGTTTCATCCAGGGCCCCGCGGAAAACCCCCGGACGGAGTGCGCCTATTCTCCGGCGCCGCCGCGTCGCCGGACCGCGAGGACCACCGCGGCGACCGCCACGAGGAGCCCCGCGCCGATCCCGGTCCAGGCACCCGCGGACAGCCCGCCCTCGTCGTCCTTCCCGGTGTCGGCGGCCTGCGGGGAGGGCGCCGGCGTCGACTCCACCGCTGTCGGGGCCGGGCTCCCGGAGACGCTCGGGGAGGGACTGAGCGGCTTCGCGTCCGGCGCCGCCGCCTTCAGCTTCAGTGTCGGCGCCGGGTTCTCCCCGTTCTCGTCCAGCTCGATCCAGCGGTCGACGTGCCCGTCGCCGTAGGTCTGGAGGGTCTTGAAGGGCACCTCCGCCGCGTCGGGCAACTGCCGTACGACGACCGAGTACTCGGCGCTCTTCCCGGTCTTCAGCTCCGCGCCCCCGACGGTGTAGCCGTCGTCGGTCGCGCTGAACCTCCAGCCCGCGGGGCCCTCGCCGTACTTCACGTCGGCCGGGGCGATGCCCTCGGGCAGGACCACCCGTACCTCCTTGATCCCGGAGGTGTCGGACTCGGCCTCGGCGTGGAAGGAGACGGTGACGTTCTCGGCGAGGGCCTGCGCCTTGTCGGCCTCGACCTCGGTGTGGGCGGCGGCCGGAACAGCCGTCAGGAGTACGGCGGCCGCCGCTCCGGCGGCCGCGAGGGGCAGACGGGACAAAGGGTTACGGGACAGGGGGATACGGGACATGCAGGTCTCCAGGCGTGGTGGTACGGCTGGACGGCCGTCCGGCATGGGCCGCGACGGCGTCCGTGGGGTCAGTGGGCGAGAGCTGCGCCCGCCGCGGGAGGACCCCGTCGTACCACCGCGTGCGCCAGCAACGGCCGTGCCGTGGGCGGCCGTTCGCCGTACGCCGGCACGATCGTCACCGAGGCGGTCGGTGCGGGGGACGTGGGCCGGGTGAACAGCGGCCGGGCGGCGGCCAGTCGGTCCCGTACCGCGTCGAGCGCCGCCGTCACCCCGCGGGCGACCGTCCAGCAGGCCGTGTCCGCGCGGTGCAGCAGGACGGCGACGAGCGCGGCGACCAGGGAGTGGGCCGCCGTCATGGCCAGGGAGCCGTGCAGCCGCTCGTGCCATGCCGGGCGGCCGGCGTGCACGTGTCCGGCGGGGTGGTGCGCGGTGGCGGTGAGCGTCAGCCACAGATGCAGCCCGGACTGTCCCGCCACACTGCACGCGACGACGGTCGCCAGGCTGCGGGGCCGCTGCACCCCGATGAGCCCCACCGCGAAGAGCACGGCCGTCGCGGCGGCCCCCCGCCCCCAGGGCACCGGGCCCTCGGCGAGCAGATGATGGGCGCTGACCCCGAGCACCGTGCCGACGACGGCGAAGACCGCGGCCCGCATTACGGGCAGCGGAGCGCGGGTCGTCGTGGCGGGTGGGTGCATGGCCCGCTCATCATGGATCATCGCGGAGCCGGCCGGCAGGGAAACCGCTGGACCGCCCGCGGATGACGCCGGCTCAGCGGGTGCCGGGCCCCTGCTCGGTGCCCGCGGTGGTTCCGGGCCGGAGGACCTCACCCTGGACGACCTGGGGTTCCGGACGGTCCTCCCGCCCCGCGCGGGCCTCCGCCTTGAGGATGCGGGCCGACCTGCCCGCCGTGCGGGTCAGTTCCGGGCCCTTCCTGACGGCGACGATCGCTATGACGACGATGAGGATGATCGCGAGCTCGCTGAGTCCGAACATGAGGGGGCCTCCGTCAGGGTGACGCCGAAGTCGGACGAGATGCCCGCCGGACCGGCAGCGTACCCCGCACTCCCCGGAACAGGTTGCTTTGCCTGTCCTTTACTATTGGGTACGACCTGCCCCCGACACGAAGGAGCCACGGTTCCGCGATGGGTGAACCTCCCAGTACCGGCCGCGCCGCGTCCCCCACGGACCGACGGGCGGGTGTGACCCGGTGACCGAGATCCTGCTGCTCGTGGCGGCCCTGCTCCTCACCCTGGCCTGTGCCGTGTTCGTCGCGGCCGAGTTCTCCCTGACCACCGTCGAGCGCGGTGACCTGGAGCGGGCCGCCGAGGCGGGTGAGCGCGGCGCCGAGGGCGCGCTGAAGGCCGTACGCCGGCTCACCCTCGAACTCTCCGGCGCCCAGCTCGGCATCACGGTCACCTCGCTGGTGATCGGCATGCTCGCCGAGCCCTCCCTCGCGGCGCTCCTCAGGGGCCCGCTGCGGGCCGCCGGCCTGGGCGGTGCCGCCGCTCCGGTGGCGACCGCGCTGGGCGTGGCCCTGTCCACCGTCGTGCTGATGGTCGTCGGCGAGCTGGTGCCGAAGAACTGGGCGATCTCCCGCCCGCTCGCCGTCGCCGAGGTCGTCGCCGGACCGCAGAGCGCCTTCACCGCCGTGTTCGGCCCGTTCATCCGCCATCTCAACAACACCGCGAACCGTTTCGTACGGCGCTTCGGCCTGGAGCCCGCGGAGGAACTGGTCTCCGCCCGCGGCCCCGAGGAGCTCGTCGCGCTCGCCGAGCACTCCGCCGCCGAGGGCGCCCTGGAGGCCGACTCCGCCGAACTGTTCGTGCGCACCCTGCACCTGGGCGAGCTGACCGCGGAGAACGTCATGACCCCGCGCGTCGACGTCAAGGCCCTCGAAGTCCACGCGACCGCCGCCGACGCCGCCAACCTCACCCACGCCACCGGCCTGTCCCGCTTCCCGGTCTACCGGGACAGCCTGGACGAGGTCGTCGGCACCGTGCACATCCGTGACGTGCTCGCGCTGGAACCCGGCAAGCGGGCCACCACCCCGGTCACCGAGCTGGCCACCGCGCCCCTTCTGGTCCCGGACAGCCTCAGCGCCGACCGGCTCCTGGAGCGGATGCGGGCCGGCCGCACCATGGCCGTCGTCATCGACGAGTACGGCGGTACGGCGGGCGTGGCGACCGTCGAGGACATCGTCGAGGAGGTGGTCGGCGAGGTCCGTGACGAACACGACCCCGTCGAGACCCCCGATCTGCGGCCCGCCGGTGACGGGACATGGGAGGCCGAAGGGTCCGTCCGCGTCGACCGGCTCGGCGCGACCGGCCTCACCGCGCCCGAGGGGCCGTACGAGACCGTGGCCGGACTGGTCGCCACCCGCCTCGCGCGCATACCCGCCAAGGGCGACGCGCTCGACCTGGACGGCTGGCGCCTGGAGGTCCTGGACGTCGAGCACCACCGCGCCGACCGCGTCCGCATCACCGCGCCCGAGCCCGCCCGGGCCCTGGCCCAGACGGGGGAGGAGGCCCGATGACCACCGTCCAGCTGCTCGTCGGCGCACTGACGCTGCTGACCAACGCCTTCTTCGTGGGCGGCGAGTTCGCCCTGATCTCCGTGCGCCGCAGCCAGATCGAGCCACGCGCGCGTGCTGGCCACAAGCGGGCCCGCATGACCCTGTGGGGACTCGAACACCTTTCCGCGATGATGGCCACCGCCCAGCTCGGCATCACCGTCTCCTCGCTGGTGCTCGGCGCGGTCGCCGAACCGGCCATCGCGCACCTGCTGGAGCCCGGCTTCGAGGCGGCCCGCATCCCGGACGGCCTGGTCCACCCGATCGCGTTCGTGATCGCCCTCTCGCTGGCCACGTATCTGCACATGCTGATCGGCGAGATGGTGCCGAAGAACATCGCGCTCGCGGCCCCCGTGCCGACCGCGCTGCTGCTCGGCCCGCCGCTCGTGGCCCTCACGCGCGCGCTGAAGCCCTTCGTGTTCGGCATCAACGCCTTCGCCAACGCCCTGCTGAAGCTGCTGCGCGTCGAACCCAAGGACGAGGTCGAGTCGGCGTTCACCGACGACCAGCTCGCCCGCATGGTCGTCGACGCCAGCGAGGCGGGGCTGCTCTCGCCCGCCGACGGCGAGCGGCTGCGGGACGCCCTGGAGCTGGGCACCCGGCCGGTCGGCGAGATCCTGGTCCCGGTGCCGACCATGCGGACCGTCGACGCCTCGGTCACCCCGGCCCGCCTGGAGCGGGTGGCGGCCGACGCGGGTTACTCCCGCTTCCCCGTCACCGGCCCGGACGGCACCCTGCTGGGCTATCTGCACATCAAGGACACCCTGGGCGTCACCGACCGCGACCGGCCCTTCCCGCGCGCCACCCTGCACCCGGTCACCCGGGTCCGCATCGACACCCCGCTGGACGACACCCTCACCGCGCTGCGCGCCGACGGGAGCCATCTGGCGGCGGTGACGGGGGAGACGGGAGCCGTCCTCGGATTCGTGACCATGGAGGACGTGCTCACCGAGCTGGTCGGGCCGACACCGGCCGCCGTATGACCGCCGGGCGGTCCCGCCACCCGGCTGGTAGATCCGGGGAACGCCGACTTCGCCCCAGCCGTTCACACAGCGCACATCACTACCGAAGGAGCAAGCCCGTGTCCGCCACACCGACGGACTCCCACCCCGCGCGATCGACCCGCTGTTGAGTACCACCAGTGCTGTCCTCGGCCTGCTGGCCGTGTTCCTGCTGACCGCCGGCACCGGCTACTTCGTCGCCCAGGAGTTCGCGTACGTCTCCGCGGACCGGCTGGCCCTCTCCCGCGCGGCGGAGGCCGGCGACCGCAAGGCCGCCCGTGCGCTGACGGTGCTGGAGCGGCTGTCCTTCATGCTCTCCGGCGCTCAGCTGGGCATCACCGTCACCGGTCTCGTCGTCGGCTTCGTCGCCGAACCCTCGGTCTCCGCTCTGCTCAAGCCCGCCCTGACCGGCCTGGGCGTTCCCGAGGGGGCCGTCGGCGGGATCTCCGTGGTGCTGGCCTTCGTCCTGGCCACCGTCGTCCAGATGGTCCTGGGCGAACTGGCCCCGAAGAACCTCGCCATCGCCGTCCCGGAGCGGCTGGCGAAGGCCCTCGCGCCCTCCACGCTCGGCTACCTCAAGGTCGTCGGCCCGCTGGTGCACGTCTTCGACGGCGCGGCCAACCGACTGCTGCGCAGGGTCGGCATCGAACCCGTCGAGGAACTGCACCACGGCGCCACCCTGGAAGAGCTCGGCCACCTCATCGGCGAGTCCCACGAACGCGGTGAGCTGCCCCGGGACACCGCCGAACTCCTCGACCACGCCCTGGAGTTCTCCGAGCGCACCCTCGACGAGGTGATGGTGCCGCGCGTCGACGCCGTCTTCGTCCGCAAGGACGCCACCGCCGCCGAGGCCGTCGACCTGATCGCCCGGCACGGCCACTCCACCTATCCCCTGCTCGGCGACCACCCCGACGACGTCCCCGGCGTCCTGGGGGTACGGGAGCTGATGCGGCTGCCGGCCCATGAGCTGACCCGGGCCACCGCGGGCGCCCTCGCCCGCACCCCGCTGCTGCTGCCCGACACCCTCCCGCTGCCGGAGGCGGTCGCCCAGATGCGGGAGCGGGACGAGGAGTTCGCGGTCGTCCTGGACGAGCACGGCGGAGTCGCCGGCATCGTCACCTACGAGGACATCGCCGAGGAACTGGTCGGCGACATCGCCGACGAGACCGACACCGTCACCGAACTCGCCGTGCCCGACGGGGCGGGCTGGCTGGTCGACGCGGGCCGCCGCCTCGACGAGATCGCCGACGCCACCGGCATCGCACTGCCCGAGGAGGAGGACTACGACACCGTCGCCGGGCTGGTCGTGGACCGCCTCGGCCGCTTCCCGGCGATCGGGGACCGGGTCACCGTGGACCTGCTCGGCGGCGGCCGCGCGGTGATCGACGTACGGACCTTGGACCGGCACGTACCGGAACGGGTGCGCGTGGAGAGGGTGGGGCCGGCATGAGTTTCCCGATGGCGCTCTTCGTCACCGTCCTGCTGCTGATCGGCAGCGGCTTCTTCGTCGCCGCCGAGTTCGCGCTGGTCGCCGCCAAGCGGCACCGCATGGAGAAGGCCGCGGCCGAGGGACGGCGCGGGGCGAAGGCGGCCCTGGCCGGGATGCGGGAACTGTCGCTGATGCTGGCCGGCGCCCAACTCGGCATCACCGTCTGCACCCTGGGCCTCGGCTCGGTCTCCAAGCCCGCGATCTCCCACGAACTCGACCCGCTGCTGCGCGACCTGGGCCTGCCCGGCGCGCTCAGCTACGGCGTCGCCTTCGTGTTCGCCATGGTCGTCGTGGTGTTCCTGCACATGGTGCTCGGCGAGATGGCCCCCAAGTCCTGGGCGATCGCCCACCCCGAGCGCTCCGCGATGCTGCTCTCGCCGCCCTTCCGAGCCGTGGTCAAGGCCGTGCGGCCGCTGATCTCGGTCCTGAACAGGATGAGCAACGCGCTGGTACGGCTGTGCCGGGTCACCCCGCGCGACGAGCTGGCCGCCGTGCACAACCGTGAGCAACTCACCCACCTGGTCGAGGAGTCGGAGCGGCTGGGACTGATCAGCGAGGCCGACTCGGACCTGCTCACCCGCTCGCTCACCGAGCCCGACACCCCGGTCGCCGACCTCACGATCCCGGCCGCGGAGATCACCTCGGTGGCCGGCGACGCGGACCTCGACACCATTCTTCGCACAGCCGCCGACCACGACCGCACCCGCATGCTGGTCCGCGAGGGCGACCTCGTGCTCGGCTCGCTGCACGCCCGCGACGCCCTGGTGGCCCGCGCCCGGGGCCGCACCGGCACCGCCCGCACCCTGGCCCGCCCGGTCCCGGAGCTGACGGAGGACACCAAGGTCGCCGACGCGATCGACCTGCTCCGCCGCAACCGGGCGTCCCTGGCGGTCGTCCGGGACGGGACGGGCACGCTGACGGGCATGGTGACGCTGGACGACCTGCTGGCGCGGTACCTGCAGCCGCAGTCGGCCTGAACCGGCTTCCGCGCGGCCGCATGAACGAAGGCAAGGAGGTCAGCACCTCCTTGCCCTCTTCAACGTATAGCTCACGGGGGGCCTTGCGGCAAGGCCCCGGTGCTGCCGCACAATCTCCGTCCGAGGCCGGTACCTGCGCAAACACGTGAACCGCTCAGTGCCCGGCCATCGCTCACGGAGGGGGAATCCGGTGTACGACGTGATCATCGCCGGTGGCGGTCCGACCGGCCTGATGCTCGCCGCCGAACTGCGGCTGCACGGGGTGCGCGTGGTCGTCCTGGAGAAGGCGGCGGAGCCGACCGAGATCGTCCGCTCGCTCGGCCTGCATGTGCGCACCATCGAGGTGATGGACCAGCGCGGGCTGCTGGAGCGGTTCCTCGCGCACGGGAGGCGGTTCACGGCGGGCGGCTACTTCGCCGGCATCGACAAGCCCTGGCCGGACGGGCTGGACACCGCGCACGCCTACATCCTCGCCATCCCGCAGCCCGTCACCGACCGCCTGCTGGCCGAGCGTGCCGTCGAACTCGGAGCCGAGATCCGGCGCGGCTGCGAACTGGTCGGGCTGAGCCAGTACGTCGACGGGGCCGGCGCCGGGGTGAGCGTGGAACTCGCCGACGGCACGCGGCTGCGCGCGCGTCATCTCGTCGGCTGCGACGGCGGCCGCAGCACCGTGCGCAAGCTTCTCGGTGTCGGCTTCCCCGGCGCACCCGCCAGGACCGAGACGCTGCTCGGCGCGATGGAGGTGGGCGTGGAGCCGGAGACGGTCACCGCCGTGGTGACCGACATCCGGCGGACCCAGAAACTGTTCGGTCTCGGTCCCGTCGGGGACGGGCTGTACCGCGTGGTCGTGCCCGCCGAGGGGGTGAGCGGGGACCGCTCGGTGCCGCCGACCCTGGAGGAGTTCAGACGACGGCTCCGGGCGGTCGCCGGCACCGACTTCGGCGTGCACTCGCCGCGCTGGCTCTCCCGCTTCGGCGACGCCACCCGGCAGGCCGACCGCTACCGGGTCGGCCGGGTGCTGCTGGCCGGCGACGCGGCCCACGTCCATCCGCCGGTGGGCGGACAGGGGCTCAACCTCGGCATCCAGGACGCCTTCAACCTGGGCTGGAAACTGGCCGCCGAGGTGGCCGGCTGGGCACCCGAGGACCTGCTGGACACCTATCACGCCGAACGGCACCCGGTGGCCGCCGAGGTACTCGACAACACCCGTGCGCAGATGGAGCTGCTGTCGACCGAGCCCGGCCCGCAGGCGGTACGGCGGCTGCTGTCCCGGCTGATGGACTTCGACGAGGTGAACCGGTACCTGATCGAGAGGATCACCGCGATCGGCGTCCGCTACGACTTCGGTGCGGGCCATGAGCTGCTCGGGCGACGCCTGCGGGACCTCACGCTCGGGCGCGGGCGCCTCTACGAGCTGATGCGCGGCGGCCGCGGACTGCTGCTCGACGGGACCGGACGCCTGTCGGTGGCGGGCTGGGCGGACCGCGTCGACCACGTCGTCGACACCGGCGGCGAACTCGACGCCCCCGCGGTACTGCTGCGCCCCGACGGCCATGTGGCATGGGCCGGCGAGGACGGGCACGAACTGCGCGACCGGCTGTCCAGGTGGTTCGGCGCGGCGGGCTGAGCGTGCGCTCGACGGGAGCCGCGACTCCGACTTGACCGCGCCCGGTGTCCCGTGGCGGCGGACGCGAGGTGGGGTGGCTGCGGACGCCGGGCGGGAGCACGCCGGCGTCCAGGTGCCGGCCCGCCCGGCGGCGGCCGCGTACGGGTGCGCGTTCGGATCCGGACGGGGGCGGCGGGCCGATCCACGTGCGGCGGAGGCAGGCGTCCGGTTCGCCCCCGTGTTCCGCCGCACCGATCCCACCGCGGCGCCGGCCGCACCCGCCGACTGCTCGACGAGGCGGGGCGTCCCGACGTACGCCCCTGGGGGCAGCCGCCGTCGGACGCCCCGTGCGTCAGGCGGTGGCGGGCAGGACGTGGTCGCCGGTCTTGTCCGTGCTCAGGCACAGGGAGCAGACCACCGCGTCGTGGGTGGCGCAGGCGGCCAGGTCGGGGCGCTCGTAGGGCTGCCGGCAGACGTGGCAGTCGTAGGTCGTCGCGCTCGGGTTGCCGTCCGCGTCCAGCATCGGCTCGTCGATGCCGTCGTCGGTGCGGCGCAGGTAGTACCTGCCCCTGGTGACGATCGCCATCAGCGGGGTGAGGGCGAACGCGATCACGGCGGCGGCGACGGGGGAGTACGGCTGGAGGGTGTCGCCGAGGCCGTGGAAGTACATGGCGATGGACAGACCGGACGCGGCGACGAAGGCCACCACCCCCACCGGGTTGACCGCGTAGAGCATGCCGCGGCGGAACTCGGGGGCGTGCGGGGAGAGTTTGAGCAGGTACTTGTTGATGCCGATGTCGGTGGCGACGGTGACGACCCAGGCGATGGCGCAGTTCGAGTAGAAGCCCAGGATGTCGTTGAGGAAGCTGAACATGTCCGCTTCCATCAGGGCCAGCGCGAAGCCCAGGTTGACCAGGACGAAGACCAGACGGCCGGGGTAGTGCCGGGTGAGCCGGGTGAACGAGTTGGTCCAGGCGAGCGAGCCGGAGTAGGCGTTCGTCACGTTGATCTTGATCTGGCTGATCACGACGAGGGCCACCGCCAGCGGGAGCACCAGCCAGGACGGCATCATCGCGTCGAAGGCGCCCTTGAACTGCTGGATCGGCTCGGGGGCCGCGTCCGCTCCCACCTCGGCGAGGATGTACACCGCGAGGAAGACGCCGATGGCCTGCTTGAGCGCGCCGAGCACCACCCAGCCGGGGCCGGCCATGACCACCGCGGTCCACCAGGTGCGCTTGTTCGCCTCGGTCTTGGGCGGCATGAAGCGCAGGTAGTCGATCTGCTCGCCGATCTGCGCGATGAGCGAGAGACACACGCCCGCGCCGAGCAGCACGGACGCGGTGTTGACGCCGCCGTCGCCGTCGGTGCCCGCGTAGGCGAGGAAGCGGTCGACGGTGCCCGGGTCGGTGGAGACGAGGTAGACCAGCGGGCCCACCATCAGCAGCAGCCAGATCGGGGTCGTCCACACCTGGAGCTTGCTCAGCGCCGTCATGCCGTAGATCACCAGGGGGATGACCATGAGCGTGGAGACCAGGTAGCCCAGCCACAGGGGCAGTCCGAGGCCGAGTTTGAGGCCCTGGGCCATGATCGAGCCTTCGAGGGCGAAGAAGATGAAGGTGAAGCTGGCGAAGATGACGCTGGTGAGCACCGAGCCGTAGTAGCCGAAGCCGGAGCCGCGGGTGATCAGATCGAGGTCGATGTTGTAGCGGGCGCCGTAGTAGGCGAGGGGGAAGCCGGTGACGAAGATGACGACGGCGGCGACCGCGATCGCCACGAGCGCGTTGCCGGTGCCGTGGGCCAGTCCGATGCCGGCGCCGATGGAGAAGTCGGCCATGTAGGCGATGCCGCCGAGGGCGGTGGTGGCCACGACCATGGGGGTCCAGCGGCGGTAACTACGGGGCGCGAAGCGGAGGGTGTAGTCCTCCAGGGTCTCCTTGACCGCCTGGTCGGCGGATGCCGACGGGTCTGCCGTTGCCGGCCGCGACTCTGTGGTGCTCATGTCACGCCTCCCGGTGGTGCTCGAGCGGGCGATGGGGGGATGCGTGGGAGCCCCGCGCGGCGCCGTCGCCGGTCCGGGGGAGTCGCCGGGCCGGCGTGAGCGGTTCAGGGCCCTGTATACGACTCGCTTCCCACGGTCCGTCACGCTAGGTAGCGGTTGTTACCGATGTGGGGCGGGTGTCATGAACGCGACGTTTCTGGATTCTCACCGTGGTTGATCGGTGTCGCTACGCAGCGTCATCCGGCGTGGTCCGGCGTGATCCGGGGTGAGGCGGTGCGGTCCGGTGCGGGCCCGGGCGGGGTGCGTGCGCCGCGGTGTCAGGCCGGGGTGTGCCGCCGTGTGCCGGGCAGCGGGCCGCGGTCCGCCTCGTCCTGGACGAGCAGGGAGAGCAGTGACGCCACCGTCAGGCCGGCCTCGGCGGGATGGCGCAGGACCTTGCCCGGGTCGATGCGATAGATGTTCGTGCGCCCCTCCCGCACGTGCGAGAGGTACCCGTCCTCTTCGAGATCGGAAATGATCTTCTGCACGGAGCGTTCCGTGAGCCGGCAGTGCGCGGCGATGTCGCGGATCCGGGTGCTGGGGTTGTCGGCGATCGCGGCCAGCACCCTCGCGTGATTGGTGACGAACGTCCATCCGGTGTGTGACTCGGGCACTCCATCCATGGCGGCAGTGTAGCGACCCGGCATTCACGTATTCAAAAACATGAACTTTATTTCGTGTATTGGTTGACGTATGTTGGCGGCGAAAGCGAACCTGAGGGCAGAGGCAGCCGAACACATGAGGGAGAGGGTCATGCCGGAACCTGCGCACTCGGCGCAGCCCCTCGCCATGCCGGACACGCGCCCGCCGTGTCTGGCCACGATCGAGGCTGTGCCGATCGGGGAACGAACGGTTGTCACCTGTCGTGGCGCGTTCGACATCGGTGCCCGGGAGCTGCAGTCCGAGCTCTGGGCCGTCCTCGACCGCTCTGCCACCGGGGTGGACCTGGAGCTCGACGAGGTCGGGTTCTGCGACTGCGGTGGCCTCAACGTCCTGTTGGGTCTGCGCCGGGAGGCCCTTGGCCAGGGCAAGACGGTCACCGTCCGGACGTACAGTCCCACCGTCGAACGCCTGCTTGAGCTGACCGGGGCGCGGGAGCTGTTCGTGACCGAACATCCCGGGCGTCCCGAAGACGCGCGGGCCCTGGCCGCCGGAGCCGTCCTCGGAGCTGTCCCCGCCCCCGCCCCCGCCGTGGAGGAAAAGCCGCAGCCCGCGGGATCGTCGTGAGCTGCTTCCGGCTGAGGGCTGAGGGCTGAGGGCCGCGGACGCCTGAGCGGCTGACGGGTGCCGTCGAGAGGGCTGGGGCGGCGGGGGCGGGCCGTCAGGCGGGGGCGGGCCGTCAGTCCCTCGTGATGCCGCCGAACGCGTCGAGGATGCGCTCGGCGGCCAGCGTGGCCGTCAACCGGCCCTCGCGGACCTCTTGTTCGAGGTCGGGGGCGAGGGACTGGACGGCCGGGTCGGCGTGCAGCCGGCCGAGCAGTTCGTCCCGGACCATCGCCCAGGCCCAGCCCACCTGCTGGTCCCGGCGCTTGGCGGTGAGCCGACCGGTGGAGTCGAGGAGCGTCCGGTGCTGTTCGAGGCGCTCCCACACCACGTCGAGGCCGGTCGCCTCGCGGGCGCTGCAACTGAGCACCGGGGGAGTCCAGAAGGCGTCCTTGCCGTGCATGAGCCGCAGGGCGCCCGCCAGTTCACGCGCTGCCGCGCGGGCGTCGCGCTCGTGCGGGCCGTCCGCCTTGTTGACCGCGATCACGTCGGCCAGCTCCAGCACACCCTTCTTGATGCCCTGGAGCTGGTCGCCGGTGCGGGCCAGGCTCAGCAGCAGGAAGGAGTCGACCATGTCGGCCACCGCGGTCTCCGACTGCCCGACGCCGACGGTCTCGACGAGGATCACGTCGTAGCCCGCGGCCTCCATCACGACCATCGACTCCCGGGTCGCCTTGGCCACCCCGCCGAGCGTGCCCGCGCTCGGGGAGGGCCGTACGAAGGCGGCCGGGTCGACCGCCAGGCGCTCCATCCGGGTCTTGTCGCCCAGGATCGAGCCGCCCGTACGCGTGGAGGACGGGTCGACCGCGAGCACTGCCACCCGGTGCCCCAGCGAGGTGAGCATCGTGCCGAACGCGTCGATGAACGTCGACTTGCCCACGCCCGGCACCCCGCTGACCCCGATCCGCCGGGCCCGGCCGCTGTGCGGGAGCAGCTCGGTGAGCAACTCCTGGGCCAGTGACCGGTGCCGCGGGTGGGTGGACTCGACGAGGGTGATGGCGCGGGCGACGATCGCCCGCTTCCCGTCGAGGACGCCCTTCACATACGTGTCGAGATCGATCACTGCCTGTGCCCGAGGTCGGCCGACAGACGCTCCACCAGGTCGTACGCCGCGTCCGGGATCACGGTCCCCGGCGGGAACACGGCCGCCGCGCCCATCTCCAGGAGGGTCGGCACGTCCTGCGGCGGGATCACCCCGCCCACCACGATCATGATGTCCTCCCGGCCCTCCTCGGCGAGCGCCTCGCGCAGCGCCGGTACGAGGGTGAGGTGACCGGCGGCCAGCGACGAGACGCCGACGATGTGCACGTCCGCCTCGACGGCCTGGCGGGCGACCTCGCCCGGGGTCTGGAACAGCGGGCCGACGTCGACGTCGAAGCCGAGGTCGGCGAAGGCGGTCGCGATCACCTTCTGGCCGCGGTCGTGGCCGTCCTGGCCCATCTTGGCGACCAGGATGCGCGGCCGGCGGCCCTCGGCCTCCTCGAAGGAGTCCACCAGCGCACGGGTGCGGTCCACGTTCTCCGACTCCCCTGCCTCGTTGCGGTACACGCCGGAGATCGTACGGATCTGGCTCGCGTGCCGGCCGTACACCTTCTCCAGGGCGTCGGAGATCTCGCCGACGGTGGCCTTGGCGCGGGCCGCGCGCACGGCCAGCTCCAGCAGGTTGCCCTCGCCGTCGGCGGCCCGGGTCAGCGCGTCGAGCGCGTCCCGGCAGGCGGTCTCGTCCCGCTCCGCCCGCAGCCGCCGCAGCTTCTCGATCTGCTGGGTGCGGACGGAGGAGTTGTCGACCTTGAGGACGTCGATCGCCTGGTCGGTCTCCACGCGGTACTTGTTGACGCCGATGACGGGCTGGCGGCCGGAGTCGATGCGGGCCTGGGTGCGGGCCGCGGCCTCCTCGATGCGCAGCTTGGGGATGCCGGCGTCGATCGCCTTGGCCATGCCACCGGCCGCCTCCACCTCCTGGATGTGCTGCCAGGCCCGGCGGGCGAGGTCGTACGTCAGCTTCTCCACGTACGCGCTGCCGCCCCACGGGTCGATGACCCGGGTGGTGCCGGACTCCTGCTGGATCAGCAGCTGGGTGTTGCGGGCGATGCGCGCCGAGAAGTCGGTGGGCAACGCCAGTGCCTCGTCGAGGGCGTTGGTGTGCAGCGACTGCGTGTGGCCCTGGGTCGCCGCCATCGCCTCGACACAGGTGCGGGTGACGTTGTTGAACACGTCCTGCGCGGTCAGCGACCAGCCGGAGGTCTGCGAATGGGTGCGCAGAGAAAGGGACTTGGGGTTCTGCGGGTCGAACTGCCTGACCAGCTTCGCCCACAGCAGGCGCGCCGCCCGCAGCTTGGCGATCTCCATGAAGAAGTTCATGCCGATCGCCCAGAAGAAGGAGAGGCGGGGCGCGAACGCGTCCACGTCCAGGCCGACTTCGCGTCCGGCGCGGATGTACTCGACACCGTCCGCCAGCGTGTACGCCAGCTCCAGGTCGGCCGTCGCACCCGCTTCCTGGATGTGGTAGCCGGAGATGGAGATGGAGTTGTAGCGGGGCATCCGCTGCGAGGTGTACGCGAAGATGTCGGAGATGATCCGCATCGACGGCTTCGGCGGATAGATGTAGGTGTTGCGGACCATGAACTCCTTGAGGATGTCGTTCTGGATGGTCCCGGCCAACTTCTCGGGCGGCACGCCCTGTTCCTCCGCCGCCACGATGTACAGCGCCAGCACCGGCAGCACGGCGCCGTTCATCGTCATCGACACGGACATCCTGTCCAGCGGGATGCCGTCGAACAGCTGCCGCATGTCGTAGATCGAGTCGATCGCCACGCCCGCCATGCCGACGTCACCGGTCACCCGCGGGTGGTCGCTGTCGTAGCCGCGGTGCGTGGGCAGGTCGAAGGCGACCGACAGACCCTTCTGGCCGGCCGCGAGATTGCGCCGGTAGAAGGCGTTGGACTCCTCGGCGGTGGAGAAGCCCGCGTACTGCCGGATCGTCCACGGCTGGTTGACGTACATCGTCGGGTACGGCCCGCGCAGGTACGGGGCAGCTCCCGGGTACGTCTCCAGGAAGTCCAGGCCCTCCAGGTCGGCACCGGTGTAGAGCGGCTTGACCGCGATGCCCTCCGGCGTCTCCCAGACCGGCTCGGCGCCCTCGGTGGCCTGCTTCACGGCCGTACGCCATGCGTCGGCGCCGCCTTCGGAGGCGGGGGTCCCCAGCTCGATCCCGGTGAAGTCGGGGACGGAAGGGCCGGCGGGGGCGGTCATCAGGACACTCCCATGCGGTCGAGGGTGGCGGTGAGCACGGCGACGGCGTCGCAGCCCGCGAAGACGTAGGAGTCCACGCCCGCGTACTCGCCGGGCCGCCCGGCGAGGAACACGTGCCGCGCGCCTGCCGACTTGAGGGTCTTCACGACGTCGTCGGCCTGCTCCTCGTACAGCGCGTCACTGGAGCACAGGCAGACCTCGGTGGCGCCGCTCTCCTCGAAGGTGCCCTCGGTGACGGGCTCGATGCCGCCGGCCTGGAAGAGGTTGGCGGCGAAGGTCAGACGCGCGGTGTGGGCGGCGGCGGGGCCGAGGGCGGCGAGGAAGACGCGGGGCCGGGACCCGGTCGCCGCGAGGTGGGCGTCGGAGCGGGCGCGCAGTTCCTCGTACGCCTCGTCGCGCCGCACGCGGGGCAGGCCGCCGGTCCGTGACTCGGGTGCCGGGGCGCGCTCGACGGGCTTCTCGCCGAGGTGCGGGAACTCGCTGACACCGGTGACGGGTTCGCGCCGGGTGGCGAGCTTCTTGGAACGCAGCGCCCATGTCGTGGCGAGGTCGGTGCGAAGGCGGCCGGAGCGCAGGACGGCCGCCTGGCCGCCGTCGCGTTCGATGGTCCGGAAGAACGACCAGGCCGCCTCGGCGAGTTCGTCGGTCAACCGCTCCACGTACCAGGAGCCGCCCGCCGGATCGATCACCCGGGACAGATGGGACTCCTCGACCAGGATCGTCGAGGTGTTGCGCGCGACGCGGCGCGCGAACGCGTCCGGCAGGCCGAGCGCGTGGTCGAAGGGCAGCACGGTGACGGCCTCCGCGCCGCCCACCCCGGCGGCCAGGGTGGCGATCGTCGCGCGCAGCATGTTCACCCACGGATCGCGGCGGGTCATCATCACCGGCGACACCACGGCGTGCTGCGCCTGCGCACCGGCGCCGGGCGCCCCGCACACCTCGGCGACCCGCGCCCACAGCCGGCGCGCGGCCCGCAGCTTGGCGATCGTCAGGAACTGGTCGGCCGTCGCCGCGTACCGGAACTCCAGCTGCGCGCAGGCCTGTTCGACGCTCAGCCCGGCCTCGGTCAGCCCGCGCAGATACGTGACACCGGTGGCGATCGAGGCACCGAGCTCCTGTGCGGCCGAACCGCCGGCCTCGTGGTACGGCAGCGCGTCCACGGTCAGCGCCCGCAGCCCCGGGTACTGCTCGGCGCAGCGGCGGGCGAGCGGCACGACCGGGGCGAAGTCCGACGCCTCGCCGGTACGGGCCTCGTGGCCCAGCGGGTCGGCGCCGAGGTTGCCGCGCACGGCCTTGGCGTCGATGCCGCGCTCGCCGTAGATCCGCAGCAACTCCTGTGCGGCGGGCTCGAACCGGTCTCCCGCGTCCAGGACGACCGGCGCCAGGTCGAGGTAGACGCCGTCGAGGACCTTGTCCAGCGACCCGACCGGGATGCCGCCGTCGCCCGCGACGAGCCACAGCGAGGTGACGCCGTTCTCCAGGTCCGTGAGCACCGCGGTGTTGTCGGCGACCGCGTGCCGCTGCCGTACGTCCCAGCCGCCGGTGGTGTTCCCCTCGGCGCGGGCGCCCCGCACGAAGGGCGCGAAACCGGGGAAACCGGGATCGGGCGCGGCATCGTGCGCGGTGTACAGGGGACGGGTGCGCAACCCGTCCTCGAGCGCGGTGGACAGGGCGTCCTCCGCTGCCGCGCCGGAGACTTCCTTGCCCGACTTGCGCAGGACACCCGCCACCAGGCTGTGCCACTGATCAAGGTTCGCGTCAGGGAACTCGGCGGCCAGCGAGAGCCCGTCGTCAGGCAGGACCGTCATGCTCGGATGCTAGGCCAGATCGCCGAACGAGCAGCAGAGGGCACGGCTGTGACCTTGCCCGCAACGAGACTGTGACCCCGGTCTCCCCCGAGCCGGAAGGGGCGTCGTGGGGCCCTGGCGATCCTCTCCGGCTCGACTGGTGGACCGGTGGACCGGTCGGCCGGTAGTCGCCGGCCGTGCGGGTTGCCGGCGGGCGTCACGGAGCGGAGAACAGACCGGGCCCCGGGGACGAGGGCCCGTCCGTGCGTACGCCGCTCGTGACGCGGAGGAACTCCAGCTTCTCCGCGTCGGCGGAACCCGCGGCCACCGTGTAGACGACGAGGCGGATGTCGCAGCCCGGGACGGTGAGTACGTCGCAGTCGCAGGTCACCTCGCCGACCTGGGGGTGCAGGACGGTCTTACGGGCCGAGACGTGCGGACCGACCGCGCCCTCGGCCCACAGCCGGGCGAACTCCGCGCTGGCGGACCGCAGTTCCTCCACCAGCCCGACCAGGTCACGGTCCCGCGGATAGGTGACGAGAGCCGTGCGCAGGTCGGCGACGAGGGCGGGACGCAGCGCGTCGCCCTCCTGCAGCACGGGCCAGGCCGCGAGCCCCGAGGGCCCGGTGGCGAAGACCGCCCGCACGAGGTTCCGCTCGGCGGGCGGCCGCGCGCCGGGGTCGCCCAGGAGCGCCGCCCAGGAGGGGGTCCAGGACAACAGGGTCCAGTCGGCGCTGAACACGCCCACGGGGAACTCCCCGAGCCGTGCCAGCATGCGCTGGACCCCCGCCGGGACATGTGTGGAGATCGTCCCCTCCTGCGGGGGCAGCAGGCCGGCCAGCCGGTAGGCGTAGTCGCGCTCCACGGGCTGCAGCTGCAGGGCCCTGGCCAGGCTCGCGACGACCTGCGCCGAAGGGCTCGTCGCGCGTCCCTGCTCCAGCCGCACCACGTAGTCGACCGACAGCCCCGCGAGGTCGGCGAGTTCCTCGCGGCGCAGCCCCGCCGCCCGTCGACCGGGTCGCGAGGGCCGTCCGATGTCGGTGGGAGAAAGCCGGTCGCGCCAGCGGCGCAGTGCCGTGCCAAGGGTCTCGTCCACTCGGCCATTGTGGCCGCCCCGCGGCCGTCGTGCCTGGTACTGGCAGTCCTACCGTCGCAGGAGGCACTGGTTGTCCCCTCGTCACGGGCCGAGGGTGAACGCATGACCACAACCTTCATCACCGGAGCCAACAAGTCCCTCGGGTACGAGACCGCCCGCCGCCTGATCGAGGCGGGCCACACCGTCCTCCTCGGCGCCCGCGACACCGGGCGCGGCCAGGCCGCCGCCGACGCCCTCGGTGCCCGTTTCGTCCAGATCGACGTGACCGACGACGCGTCGGTCGCCGCGGCCGCCGCCGACGTCGAGGCGCGGGAGGGCGGCATCGACGTCCTGATCAACAACGCGGGTGTCCTCGGGCCGCACCATCCCGCCGACCAGCTCACGGCCGCCGACGCGAGCGCGGTGCTCGACGTCAATGTCGTGGGGATCGTCCGGGTGACGCACGCGTTCCTGCCCCTGCTGCGCAAGTCCGCCAACCCGGTCGTCGTCAACGTGTCCAGCGGCATGGGGTCGTTCGAGCTGACCCACGACACCACGCGCGCCGAGGGCCGGGTCGTGGCACCGCTCTACACCGCGTCGAAGGCCGCCGTGACCATGCTGACCACGCAGTACGCGAAGTCCTGGCCGGGCGTGAGGGTGAACGCGGCCGACCCCGGCTACACCGCGACCGACTTCAACGGACACAGCGGCCCGCAGACGGTGACGGAGGGCACCGACGCGATCGTCGCGCTCGCCACCATCGGTCCCGACGGGCCGACGGGAACCTTCCGTGACCGTCACGGTGACGTGGCCTGGTGACGCACACAGCGGCTGGACGGGCCTTCCCTGGGTCCCGACCAGCGCCGCGAGCCGGCCGAGACGCTGACCGACGCGGTCCTGGTGCCCGAGGTCGGGCAGTACGCCCCGTCCGCCAGGGCCGGGGTCCAGGTGCACTTCGTCGAGCGGGAGCGGGACATGACGGCCATCGGCGGGCGCCTGCTGGCCGACGCCGCTCCCGACCTCGACGTCATGGTGATCGACGTCGCGGTCATGGACGCCGCCTGGCAGCGGGACGTACGGGCCGAGGTGATCGAGCGGGTCCTGTCCGCGCTCGCGGCGGCCTGCGGGCTGGAGAAGCCGTCACCGCCTGGTGGGTCGACTTCCGCGTCATAGACGAGGGCGGCTGGGGCTCGTCGGGCGAGAGGACCTCAGAGCCAGTCCCGGCGCTTGAAAATCACATACAGACTCACGCAGACGATCCCCATCAGCCCGATCGCGAACGGGTACCCGAACCTCCAGCCCAACTCCGGCATGTGGTCGAAGTTCATCCCGTAGATCGTCCCGACCAGCGTCGGAGCAAACAGAATCGCCGCCCAAGAGGAAATCTTCTTGATCTCCTCGTTCTGCTCGAACCCCGCCTCCGCCAGCGCCCGCATCTCCGCGTTCTGCTCCTGGGTGACCAGGGTCGCGTTGACCGTGAGGATGTCGGCGAGGGCCTGGCGGAAGCCGTCGACTCGTTCGCTGGTGTGGGTGACGTGGTCGGCGACGTCCCGCAGATAGCGCTGCAGTTCCTCGTCCGTGCCGTACTTGGTGAAGCCGGCCATCAGGGCGTGCAGCATGCTGACCAGGGGCCGGGTCGCGCGCTGGAACTCGACCATCTCGCGGGAGAGTTCGTAGATGCGGCGGGAGACCTCCGGGTCGCCGCGGAAGACCTCCGTCTCGATCTCGTCGATGTCGTTCTGGACGCCCGAGACGACCGGCGCGTAGCCGTCGACCACCGCGTCCAGGATGGCGTAGAGGACGGCCTCGGGGCCCAGCTTCAGCAACTCCGGTGTCTGCTCCATGCGGTGGCGGACCGCCGAGAGGTCGGGGGCCGCCCCGTGCCGGACCGTGATCACGAAGTCCGGGCCCACGAACACGTGGAGCTCGCCGAAGTCGACCTCCTCGGGGGCGTCGAGATAGCGGGCGGCCCGCAGGACCACGAAGAGCGTGTCGCCGTAGCGCTCCAGCTTCGGCCGCTGATGTGCCTCCATCGCGTCCTCGACGGACAGCGGGTGCAGGTCGAACTCCTCGGCCAGGGAGAGGAGTTCGCTCTCCGGGGGGCGGGCCAGACCGATCCAGGCCATGCCGGAGGGCTGTTCGCGCAGTTCACGGAAGGTGTCGGCGAGGGTCGCGGGGGAGGACACGCGTACGCCGTCCCGGTACAGGGCCGCCTGGACGATGCTCGGCGGCTCGGCCGACTCGGAGGCGGGTGGCCGCTCGGCGGGTGCCGGAGCGCCGGACGGCCCGGAGGGCGGGGTCAGGGCGCGGCGCCAGACGGACTTCCTGGAGCCCTTGTCGCCGGAGTTCTTCGGGGCGGGGCGCGCGCGTCGCTCGGACATCGTGACTGCCTCTCGCTCTCGGGTCGGCCGATGTCGGCGTGATCAACGTCGGCGTGATCACGGAGCAGGGTATACGGGGCAAATTACATCCTGGGGAGGGCCGCGCGAGGACGCGGTGAGAGTTGCGGACAGAACCTGTCCGCAAGCGCGTCTAGCGTGTTCCCCATGACGAAGACGACCACGTCGGCCCCCGTGCTCGGCATCCGCGCCCTGAACCGCGCGACCCTCGACCGGCAGCTGCTCCTGCGCCGGTCCGGTCTGTCCGCGAAGGCCGCCGTCGGACATCTGCTCGGCCTGCAGGCCCAGAACGTCAAGCCGCCGTACCACGCGCTCGCCGCCCGCCTCGACGGGTTCACGCCCGAGGCGCTGTCGCGGCTGATGGCCGCCCGTGAGGTCGTCCGGATCGTCACCATGCGCTCGACCATCCACACCCACACCGCCGAGGACTGCCTCACCCTGCGCCCGCTGGTGCAGCCCGCCCGCGACCGCGAACTCACCAACTTCCGCAAGGGACTCGACGGCGTCGACCTCGACCGCCTCGCCGTCCTCGCGAGGGAACTCGTGGAGGCCGAGCCGCGCACCATGAAGCAGCTGCGCGAGGCCCTCCTCGCCGAGTGGCCGGACGCCGACCCGCAGTCCCTGGCCATCGCCGCCCGCTGCAAGCTGCCCCTCGTCCAGGTCACCCCGCGCGGGCTGTGGGGCAGCAGCGGCCAGGTCGCGCTGACCACGGCCGAGCACTGGCTGGGCCGCCCGGCCGAGCCCGTCCCCGCCCCCGACGCCACCGTCCTGCGCTACCTCGCCGCCTTCGGCCCCGCCTCCGTCAAGGACATGCAGACCTGGGCCGGCCTCACCCGCCTCCGTGAGGCCTTCGAACGGCTCCGCCCCCAGCTGCTGACCTTCCGCGACGAGAACGGCGTCGAACTGTTCGACCTGCCCGACGCGCCCCGCCCCGCCGAGGACACCCCGGCCCCGCCGCGCCTCCTGCCGGAGTTCGACAACCTGCTGCTCTCCCACGCCGACCGCACCCGCGTGGTGCCGAAGGAGTACTGGGGCCGCAGCTGGCAGGGCAACCAGGCCTACTGCACGCTCCTCGTCGACGGCTTCCTCGCGGGCGTGTGGCGGCTCACCGCGGACGCCCTGGTCGTCGAGCCCTTCGGCCGGCTCACCAGGGCGCAGCGGGAGGACGTCACCGCCGAGGGGGAGCGGATGCTCGGCACGCTGCACCCGGGGACGCCGTACGACATCCGGTTCGGGACCGTCGTAGGAAAGTGACGCCAGGACCCGGGGGAGAGGCTCTCAGTCCGCGCGGCCCGTCACCGCCACCGTCAGGCCCAGACCGATCATCGTGAACCCGCCCGCGCCCCCGATCATCGACAGGCGGCGGTCGGAGCGGGCGAACCAGGTGCGGGCGGCCGACGCGGTCAGGCCCCACAGGGTGTCCGTGACCAGGCCGATGGTGATCGGGACCAGACCGAGGAGCAGCATCTGCGCCGGGACGTGGCCCGCCGCGTGGTCCACGAACTGGGGGAGCACGGCGGCGAAGAAGACGACGCCCTTCGGGTTGGTGACGCCGACGAGAGCGCCGTCCAGGACGGTCCGCAGGTCCCCGCGCGCCGGTCCGGTGGGCTGCCTGGTGATCGCCGCCGCCGTCAGCTCCCTGCGGTGCCGGAACGCCTGGACCCCGAGGAGGACCAGATACGCGGCGCCCGCCAGTTTCACCGCCAGGTAGACGGCCGCCGACCGCTCCACCAGGGAACCGATGCCGACCGCGACCGCCACGACGAGCAGATAGGAACCGAAGACGTTGCCGACCGCCGTCGCCACCGCGGTGCGCCGGCCGTGGGCGAGGGCCCGGCCGATGACGAACAGCACGCTGGGGCCCGGGATGACGATCACGAGCAGGGACATCACGGCGAAGGCGAGGACGCGGTCCGATGACACCATGGCGGCTATTCAAACACGGATCGCGCCCGTGGATAGGGGGCGCTGCGGGCCGCTCGTGGTGGCCCGCAACGCCCCCGGTCTGGCACCTGAGGGATGCTCAGGAGAACCGCTGGGGACCTACGAGTTGACCTGCGCGGTCACGAGGCTGGAGAAGGTGGTCAGCCGGGTGTAGACACCCGGGTAACCCGCCTGCGCGCAGCCCTCTCCCCATGAAGTGATCCCTGCCAGGACGCCCCCGATGAGCAGGGGACCGCCGCTGTCGCCCTGGCAGGTGTCTGTGCCGCCGGAGGTGTATCCGGCGCAAACCATGTCGGTCTGGACGTAGTCCGAACCGTAGGAGCTCTTGCAGCTGGAGTCGGACACGATCGGGACGGTCGCGGTCCGCAGCTGGTTGGAGGAGCTGCCGTTCTCCGAGGTGGTGCCCCAGCCGACGATGCGGGCCGTGGTGCCGGCCGCGTACACGCTGGTCTGGGACGAGGAGACGTACGACGCCTTGGTGTACGGCATCGACGTCGACAGGGTCAGCACGGCCACGTCGTCGCCGTTGGTGGCGTCCGTGTAGTCCGGGTTGATCCAGATCTTGCTGACTCTGCTGACCGTGCCGTTGGTGCCGTTGAGGTAGGTGCGGCCGCCGACGACTCTCACACTGCTGGTGGTCTCGCCGACCATGCAGTGGGCCGCGGTGACGACCTTGGTCGCGGAGACCAGGGTGCCGCCGCAGAACTGGTTCTGCGAGGCGTCCGTGATCTGCATCATGAACGGGTACGCGGTCGTGGTCGTCGTCGTACCGCCGACGATGGGCTGGGGAGCGGCGACGGCGGTGGGGGCGCCGAGCAACGCGGTGGCGGCGGCAGCGGTGGTCGCCAGGGCCACGGCGCCGGCCTTCTTCGCACGGGTGAGACCGAACATCGGTGAGTCTCCTCAGGGATTGCCGGTGGGGGGTCGCGCGGGTGTGGGGGGTGGTACACGGGGGTCGCGGGACCGACCCCCGTATGCCCGGGCGAGCGGCATGTTCATAAGCTAGAACGCGGAAGTTCCCCGTCCCAATGAGGGAACCCCCTAAGGGAGTTGGGGAGGGAAAACCCTCGGTCGGCTCTGCGGCCGGCCCTGGGGGACGCTGTTCTGACGGCCCCTCGGCTACGGCCGGCGGCCCGCCGCCAGCCGGACGATGTCCACCCGGGAGCGGATCCCGAGCTTGCGGTAGACACGGGTGAGCGTCGCCTCGACCGTCTTCACGCTGATGAACAGCCGCGCGGCTATCTCCCGGTTGGTGGCCCCCTCCATGACGAGCGCGGCCACCTGACGCTCCATCGAGGCGAGCCCCTCCAGACTGTCCAGTCCGTCCGGGGCGACGGTGTGCACGGGCTCCGGCTGCACCGGCCGGGCCAGCGCGGCCGCCTCCACCTGACGCAGCCACGGCAGCGCCCGGCAGCGCCTGAAGAGCCGGGCCGCCTCGTCGTACGAGGTCGGACCGGGCCGCCGGGTGCGCAACTGGGCCAGGGTGAAGGCGGCGCGGGCCTCCTCCAGGCCGTGGCCGAGCTTGGCGAGGCGATCCTGGACCGACGTCAACTGGACCAGCGCCGCGTCGTGTTCACCCCGTGCCGCCCGCACCAGCGCCTCGGCCCGGTCCAGTACGGCCAGCACGCTCTCCCGGCCGAGCCGCAGCGCGTTCACCCGCGTGACGTCGATGACGTCCTGCGCCTCGCCGCTCTCCCCGATGCGTACTAGGGCCTCGGCGAGGTCGCCCTGCCAGCGGCCGCGCGCCGGGTCGGTGATGCCGAGGCCGTGCTCCAGTTCGCGCACCCGGCGCAGCGAACGCACCGCGCCCTGCGCGTCCCCGGCGACGAGCTGCGCGTACCCGAGGGCGGTCAGGCCCCGGGACTCGTACATCTGGTCGCCGTTCTCCTCGGCGTGGTCGACCGCCTCCCGGGCCAGCTCCAGCGCCCGCTCGACATTGCCGCCCGAGGCCTCGGCGAGGGAGGCGAGCACGGCCGAGGCCACCTCGCCGATCCCGGTGTCCCGGGCCATCATCAGGCTCTCCCGGGCCAGGTCGAGGGCCCGTCCGCAGTGCCCGGAGCGCAGCTCGGTCTCGGCCACACCGCGCAGGAAGTGCACCTCGCTCTCGACCGAGCCGCGCCGGCGCACCTCGCGCAGCAGCGCGGTGACCGTGGCGCGGGCCTCGGGGAGCTGGTCGCTCATGATCAGCCAGCGGAACCGGGAGTAGCCCGCTCCGTTGTGATGGCAGGACACCCGTGGGTCCTGGGGCTCCTTCAGGGCCCGCTTGATGGTCGCGGGGGCGTCCGGATGGCCCATGAGGGTCTCCAGCTGGGCCTGGAAGGACAGCGCCATCAGTTCGTTGTAGCGGTCGCCCGCCCGCGCGGCCAGGGCAGCCGAGTGCGCGGCCTCCCCGCGCGCCTCGTCGAAGTCGCCCTCGACGAGCAGCGCCCGCCAGGCCAGCTGGTAGCGGATCAGGGCGAGCAGCTCGGGGTCGTCGCCCGCGTCGGCCAGCGCCTGTGGGAAGACCGCGTCGACCTCCGTCATGGCGTGGCCCGCGGTGTCGATCACGATGATCCAGGCCCGCACCCGGTCCGCGGGCACGGTGGCCCGGGTGAGCACGTCCCGGGCGATGTCCCGGGCGAGATCCAGTTCACCGGCGGTGATCGCGTCCTCGGCCGCCGCGAGTCGCCGTACGTCCGGTGCGGGCACGGTGTCGGCGGGGGTGTGCCGGGCGGAGAGCAGCCCGAGGGAGGCGGCCATCGAGGGCGCGCCCCGGTCCCGGGCCAGGGCCGCGGCCTCGGCGAGCCGGGCGGCCACCTCGGGGTCGGCGCCGGTGGTCGCGAGGGCCAGATGGCGGGCCCGTTCGATCGGGTCGGAGGCGGCCGTGGACAGCGCCCGGTGCGCGTCCCGCCGTTCCTGCGCGGGCGCCTCCGCGTACAGCGCGGCCGAGATCAGCGGATGCGCGAAGCGTACGGCGGGCCCCTCGGCCTCCGTCGCCAGCAGGCCCAGTGCGGCCGCCTGGGCCATCTCGGCCTCGGCGTCCCCGCGGCCGGCCGCGTGCAGCAGGGCCGGGGTGGGACGGGCGCCCGCGCTCGCCACCAGGAGGGTGCGCCGGGCCTCGTCGGACAGCATCTCCAGGCGGCTGAGCACCAGGGCCCGCAGCGAGGTGGGCACCGGCAGCGGCTCGCCGGGGCGGGGCGGGGTCGGGTTCTCGCTGAGCGCGCGGCCCAGTTCCAGGGCGTAGAAGGGGTTGCCGCCGCTGGTGCGGTGGATGTCCCGGACGGTGGAGCGCTGAAGGCCGGTGTAGCCGCGGTGGTCGAGCAGCGCGGCCACGTGGGCGCGGGTGAGCGGGTTGAAGCGGACGGCGAGGCTGTCCGGGGGCAACACGCGTAGATGGCGGTCGTACTCGGGGCCGTCGGTCCGGACCGCGCACAGCATCCGGACGGGGATGTCGCCGAGCCGGCGGGCGGCGAAGCCGAGCAGTTCCAGGCTCGCCGGATCCAGCCACTGCACGTCGTCGGCGACGACCAGGACCGGCCCCTCGGCGGCGAGGGCGCGCAGCACCGACAGCACCGCCAGGCGCAGGGCGAGGCCGTCGCGCTGGAGGGTGGACTCGCCCCGGCCCGTGAGCGCCGATTCGAGCGCGGTGCGCTGGGCGGCGGGCAGCTTGTCGGAGACGTCGTCGAGGACCAGGCCGAAGAGGTCGGCCAGGGCCAGGAAGGGGAGGTGGGATTCGGACTCGGTGGCCGAGCAGCGCAACACGGTGTGGGCCGCGCCGCATTCTGTGGTCAGGGCCCGCAGGACGGTCGACTTTCCTATTCCGGCCGGACCGTGCAGGAGCACGCTGCCGCCGCGGACCAGCTGGTCACGGGCCTGATCGAACAGCTCGTCCCGTCCGATGACCAGGTCGGAGTGACATCTCGCAGGCTCCTGGAAGTCGCGTGGCACGGTCACCGCTCCCCTCCCTGTGTCGTGTCCTGGCCAATATTAGGCAAGGTGCTTTGAAATTCGGCCGGAAGTTGTGGTGAGGGAAATAACAACCGGTTCCGCATGGAGAAATTCAAAGCGTCCGCGAATGAATGAGATGTCTACGAATGGTACGGGAGGGGCCGGGTTGTCACGGGAGCAGTCCCGCCCGGCGTGCGGCGACCACCGCCTCGCCCCGTGTCCCGGCACCGAGCTTGCGCATGGCCGAGCGCAGATACGCCTTGACCGTCTCGGCGCTCACGCCCAGCCGGTCCGCCGTCACGGCGTTCGTCGCCCCGGCCGCCACCCAGGCCAGGACGTCCAGCTCGCGAGGGGTCAGCGCGACCTCCTTCGCGGACGCGGACTCGCCGGTCAGCAGCGCGCACGCGTCCAGCAGCTCGGCGCGCAGCGCGGGGTCGCCGATCCGCGGGGCCAGCGCCCGCAACGCCGTGTGGGCCTCCCGGACCTGCTCCCACGCCGAGGCGTCGCCGGGACCGGGCTCGGCGCGCGCCGCCACCAGCACGTCCCGTACCTCGTCGCCGACGACCAGTGCCTGCTCCACGTCCCGGGCCGCGTCCACCGCCGCCGTCAGCGTGCGGTCGCCCAGCGGCCGGGCGTCGCGCAGGGCCCCGTACAGCACGCCCCGCACCCGGCGCCGTACGACCACGGGCACGGCCAGCACCGAGCGCAGCCCCTCCGCGGCGACGGCGGCGTCGTACTCGTGGCTGATCTGCCGGGACTGGGGGTAGTCCGCCACGGCGCACGGGCGGGCCAGGGCGACGGTCCGGCCGCCGAGGCCGTTGCCCGAGGTCACCGCGAGCGCGAGGAGCGAGGTGGTGGCCGTACCGCTCAGTTCGCTGATCCGTATCTGCGGGCGCCCGGACTCGACCAGACCGCCGAAGGCGACCGGGAGGCCCGTGGTGCGCCGCAGCCGCACGAGCGCCCGCCGGATCTCCACCGCGCCGGCCGCGTCCACTGTCACCTGTTCGTCCCCTCACCGCGGCACACACCCCCGTTCGGGGGTAGTGAGACCTGCATCACGGATTACACGATGGCAGAGAGCCGCCCGGCAATGGTCCGGTACGAGGAGGACGCAAGATGACGGCCACGGAGGACTTCCGCGGGGCGCGGGACTTCCTGCTCCAGCACCGCGAGGACTACACCACGGCGTACGAGGGCTTCGCCTGGCCCCGCCCGCGCCACTTCAACTGGGCGCTCGACTGGTTCGACGTCATCGCCCGGGACAACGACCGCCTCGCGTTGCACATCGTCGAGGAGGACGGCGGCGAGGTCCGGCTGTCCTTCGCCGAGATGGCCGAACGCTCGAACCGGGTCGCCAACCTGCTGCGCGAGCGCGGGGTGCAGGCCGAGGACCGCATCCTCGTCATGCTGGGCAACCAGGCCGAGCTGTGGGAGACGGCCCTGGCCGCCATGAAGCTGCGGGCCGTCGTCATCCCGGCCACCCCCCTGCTCGGCCCCGCCGACCTGCGCGACCGCGTCGAGCGCGGCCGGGTGCGGCACGTCCTGGTGCGGGCCGAGGACGCCGCCAAGTTCGACGAGGTGCCCGGCGACTACACGCGCATCGCGGTCGGCGGCGTACCGGAGGGCTGGCAGCCGTACGAGGACGCGTACAGCGCCTCCGAGAGGTTCCTGCCCGACGGGCCCACGCTGGCCGACGACCCGCTGATGCTGTACTTCACCTCCGGGACGACGGCCCGGCCCAAGCTCGTCGAGCACACGCACACCTCGTACCCGATCGGGCACCTGGCGACCATGTACTGGATCGGGCTCAGGCCCGGTGACGTGCACCTCAACATCTCCTCGCCCGGCTGGGCCAAGCACGCCTGGTCCAACCTGTTCGCCCCGTGGAACGCGGAGGCGACCGTCTTCATCCACAACTACACGCGCTTCGACGCGGGCCGGCTGCTGGCGGAGATGGACCGCGCGGGCGTGACGACCTTCTGCGCACCGCCGACGGTGTGGCGCATGCTCATCCAGGCGGACCTGACCCGGCTGCGCCGGAAGCCGCGCGAGGTGGTGGCCGCGGGCGAGCCACTGAACCCCGAGGTCATCGAGCAGGTCCGGCGCGCCTGGGGCATCACCATCCGGGACGGCTTCGGCCAGACCGAGACCGCGGTGCAGGTCTCCAACAGCCCCGGACAGGTGCTGAAGACCGGCTCCATGGGCCGTCCGAGCCCCGGCTACAAGGTGGAGCTCCTCGACCCGGTGTCCGGGGCGCCCGGCGCGGCCGAGGGCGAGATCGCCCTGGACCTGTCGGCCCGGCCGGTCGGCCTGATGACCGGCTACCACGGTGACCCGGACCGCACCGCCGAGGCGATGGCGGGCGGCTACTACCGGACCGGCGACGTGGCGTCGAGGGACGAGGAGGGGTACCTGACCTACATCGGCCGCAGCGACGACGTCTTCAAGGCATCCGACTACAAGATCAGCCCCTTCGAGCTGGAGAGCGCGCTCCTCGAACACGAGGCGGTGGCCGAGGCGGCCGTCGTGCCCGCGCCGGACGAGCTGCGGCTCGCGGTCCCGAAGGCGTACGTCGTGCTGGCGGAGGGCTGGGAGCCCGGCCCCGACACGGCCAAGGTGCTCTTCGAGCACTCCCGGCAGGCGCTGGCCCCCTACAAGCGGATCCGCCGGCTGGAGTTCGCGGAGCTGCCCAAGACGGTGTCGGGCAAGATCCGGCGGATCGAGCTGCGTGAGGCCACGGCGGCGGGCTCGGACGCGGAGTACCGCGAGGAGGACTTCCGGTGAACTCGTACACGCACGGGGTGAGCGCGACCGAGCTGCTCGGCGACACCATCGGAGCCAATCTGGACCGTGCCGTGGCCACCTGGCCGGAGCGCGAGGCGCTCGTCGACGTGCCGTCGGGACGGCGGTGGACGTACGCGCAGTTCGGCGCCGACGTCGACGAGTTGGCGTCCGCGCTGCTCGCCTCCGGGGTCGCCAAGGGTGACCGGGTGGGCATCTGGGCGGTCAACTGCCCCGAGTGGGTGCTCGTCCAGTACGCCACCGCCCGCATCGGCGCGATCATGGTGAACATCAACCCGGCGTACCGCACCCACGAGGTCGAGTACGTCCTCAACCAGGCAGGAATCTCCGTCCTGTTCGCCTCGCTCAGCCACAAGGGCAGCGACTACCGGGCCATGGTCGACGAAGTGCGGGGCAGGTGCCGGGAGTTGCGGGAGGTCGTCCACATCGGCGACCCGAGCTGGCAGGCGCTGCTGGGGCGGGCCGTGCCGGACGCGGTGCACCCGGAGCTGTCCTGCGACGACCCGATCAACATCCAGTACACCTCGGGCACCACGGGCTTCCCCAAGGGGGCGACCCTCTCCCACCACAACATCCTCAACAACGGTTACTTCGTCGGGGAGTTGATCTCCTACAGCGAGCAGGACCGGATCTGCGTCCCGGTGCCCTTCTACCACTGCTTCGGCATGGTGATGGGGAACCTGGCCGCCACGTCCCACGGTGCCTGCATCGTGATCCCGGCCCCCTCCTTCGAGCCGGCGGCGACCCTGCGGGCCGTCCAGCAGGAGCGCTGCACCTCGCTCTACGGCGTCCCCACGATGTTCATCGCGGAGCTCAACCTCCCCGACTTCGCGAGCTACGACCTCTCCTCCCTGCGCACCGGCATCATGGCGGGCTCGCCCTGCCCGGTGGAGGTGATGAAGCGGGTGGTCGCCGAGATGCACATGGCGGAGGTGTCCATCTGCTACGGCATGACGGAGACGTCCCCGGTCTCCCTGCAGACCCGCAGGGACGACGACCTGGAGCACCGCACCGGCACGGTCGGCCGCGTCATGCCGCACATCGAGGTCAAGGTCGTCGACCCGGCCACCGGGGTCACCCAACCCCGGGGCACGGCGGGGGAGTTGTGCACCCGCGGCTACAGCGTGATGCTCGGCTACTGGAACGAGCCCGAGAAGACGGCGGAGGCGGTCGACCCGGGGCGCTGGATGCACACCGGCGACCTGGCGACGATGCGCGAGGACGGGTATGTCGAGATCGTCGGCCGCATCAAGGACATGATCATCCGGGGCGGCGAGAACATCTACCCCCGCGAGATCGAGGAGTTCCTCTACGCCCACCCGAAGATCGCGGACGTCCAGGTGGTCGGCGTCCCTCATGAGCGCTACGGCGAGGAGGTGCTGGCCTGTGTCATCGCGCGGGACCCGGCGGACCCCTTGACCCTTGAGGAACTGCGCGGCTTCTGCGAGGGGCGGCTGGCGCACTACAAGATCCCGAGCCGGCTGGCGATCCTCGACGCCTTCCCGATGACGGTCTCCGGGAAGGTGCGGAAGGTGGAGCTGCGGGAGACGTACGCGGAGAGCTGAGAGCTGAGGCCTGACAGGCTGAGGGGGCGGGCGAGGGCTGGGGCCTGGCCCGCCCCGGACTCGTCGCGCCTCAGTCGATCCCTCCCGGGGGCCCTGCCCGCCCTACCCGCCGCCCAGCTCGTCCGCCAGGCTGTTCACCGGCTGTGGTGTCCCGGTCAGGTCCAGGACGAACAGCGGGACACCGAGGGTGTCCGCGCGGGTGCGGGCCTCGGTGGTGTAGCCGGCCAGGGAGAAGTACACGCAGTGCGCGGACTCCGTCATGGCCGTCAGCCACAGGCACTCCACGTCCCGCGGTGAGGCCGGCCGCACGGTCGGGTCCACCTGGGCCAGTACGCCGCGGGCCGCGAGACCGATGCCGGACGGCGGCCGCTGGTCCGCGCGCCGGATGTCCTCGTAGCCGAGCCAGCGCAGATACAGCGCGGCCACGGTGACCGCGTCCCGCGCGGTGCGGATCGTGATCGGCTGGAAGGCGCGCCGCGGGGGAGCGGCGGTGTCGATGTCCGGCTCCGCCCGCGGGCAGGTGTCCCCGGCCACCGGAATCCGCAGGACTGTCCCGCAGCCACAGCCCAGCTCCGGCTGGGGCCACTCGGCCTTGCGGCCGCAGACCGCGCACTCCAGGGCGACCCACGCCTCGTCCCAGACCTGGTGGGCGACGGCCGTGGGCACGCCGTGCCGGTCCAGGGGCAGACAGACGGGGGCGCCGCACTCGCACGGGTACGACGGCGCCGCATAGAGGTGCTCGCGCCGGCAGACCGGACAGCGCACCGACACGCTCTCGGACATGGCCTCATCGTCCTCCAGAAGGCGGCCGTCTGTCCGTCTCTTGGCCACCTTCGTCTCTTGACGGCCCTGACACCTCCACTTACATTGCTTCCAGATAGTAGAAAAGTAATTCCGCAATACGGAAGTGCTCGCCGCGGGGCGCGACGGGAGTACGCATCCGACAGCCGAAGCAGTAGAAGCAGTCGAAGCAGGAGTACTCGATGGCTCGAATGACCGCTGCCCGCGCGGCAGTTGAGATCCTCAAGCGCGAAGGTGTCACGGACGCGTTCGGTGTCCCCGGCGCGGCGATCAATCCCTTCTATGCCGCGCTCAAGGCCTCCGGGGGAATCCACCACACCCTCGCCCGCCATGTCGAAGGCGCGTCCCACATGGCGGAGGGCTACACCCGCACTCACGCGGGCAACATCGGAGTCTGCATCGGCACGTCGGGGCCGGCCGGCACCGACATGATCACCGGTCTGTACTCGGCGACCGGCGACTCCGTCCCGATCCTGTGCATCACGGGCCAGGCCCCGACCGCCGTGATCCACAAGGAGGACTTCCAGGCCGTCGACATCGCCTCCATCGCGGGGCCGGTGACGAAGATGGCGGTCACCGTCCTGGAGGCGGCCCAGGTCCCCGGCGTCTTCCAGCAGGCCTTCCACCTCATGCGCTCCGGCCGTCCGGGGCCGGTCCTCATCGACCTGCCGATCGACGTCCAGCTCACCGAGATCGAGTTCGACCCGGACACGTACCAGCCGCTCCCGGTCTACAAGCCGCTCGCGAGCCGCGCGCAGATCGAGAAGGCGCTCGCCCTCCTCGGCGAGTCTGAGCGCCCGCTGATCGTCGCCGGCGGCGGTGTCATCAACGCCGACGCCGCCGAACTCCTCGTCGAGTTCGCCGAGTTGACCGGCGTCCCGGTCGTCCCGACCCTCATGGGCTGGGGCGTCCTGCCCGACGACCACGAGCTGAACGCCGGCATGGTGGGCCTGCAGACCTCGCACCGCTACGGCAACGCCACCTTCCTGGAGTCCGACTTCGTCCTCGGCATCGGCAACCGCTGGGCCAACCGCCACACCGGCAAGCTGGACGTCTACACGGCGGGCCGGACGTTCGTCCACGTCGACGTCGAGCCGACCCAGATCGGCAGGATCTTCGCACCGGACTACGGCATCGCCTCGGACGCGAAAGCCGCCCTGGAGCTCTTCGTCGAGGTGGCAGGGGAGTTGAAGGCGGCGGGCCGGCTCCCCGACCGCTCGGCGTGGGCGGCCTCCGCGCAGGAGAAGAAGGCGACCCTCCAGCGCCGTACGCACTTCGACGACATCCCCATCAAGCCCCAGCGGGTCTACGAGGAGATGAACAAGGCCTTCGGCCCGGAGACCCGGTACGTCTCCACGATCGGTCTCTCCCAGATCGCCGGCGCCCAGATGCTGCACGTCTTCAGGCCGCGGCACTGGATCAACTGCGGCCAGGCGGGCCCGCTCGGCTGGACGATCCCGGCCGCGCTGGGCGTCGCCAAGGCCGACCCGGAGGCACAGGTCGTGGCCCTCTCCGGCGACTACGACTTCCAGTTCATGATCGAGGAGTTGGCCGTCGGAGCCCAGCACCGGATCCCGTACATCCACGTCCTCGTGAACAACTCCTACCTGGGCCTGATCCGCCAGGCCCAGCGTGCCTTCGACATCGACTTCCAGGTCAACCTGGAGTTCGAGAACGTCAACTCCCCGGAACTGGGCGTCTACGGCGTCGACCACGTCAAGGTCGCCGAGGGCCTCGGCTGCAAGGCGATCCGGGTGACCGACCCGGCGGAGCTGGGCGCGGCCCTGGAGCAGGCGAAGAAGCTCGCGGCCGAGTTCCAGGTCCCGGTCGTCGTCGAGGCCATCCTGGAGCGGGTCACCAACATCTCGATGTCCACGACGAACGACATCGGCAACGTGGTCGAGTTCGAGGAGATCGCGACGGAGCCGGCCCACGCGCCGACGTCGGTCAAACCGCTGAAGGTCTGACACCGCGCACACGTGAAGGGCGGTCCCACCGTGAAGGTCGGACCGCCCTTTCCTGTGCCCGGCTCCCCCGAAGCCGTCCCCCGTCGCGATGTCCGCCGCCCCCGTGCCGACGGACCTCGCCTGATGAGAATGCGCCCCGGACGGGGTCCGGCAGAAGTCCCTGAATCATGTTCAGAGGTTGATTTGAGGATTCCGTAGTCGGCCTACGACCGCTGCCGTACTCCCGCTCACCGCTCGTGGTGCTCGGACAGTCCCGGCCAGTCCTCGGGACCGCCCCCCTGCCACTCCACGATGTCGTCGTCCTCGACCTCGATCCGGTCCAGGTCGGCGAGCCGGAGCAGCTCGACGACATCGTCCAGGTGCGAGGCGACGCCGAGGTTCTCGTCGTTCGCGGTGACCCGCCGGGACCCGTCCAGGGCCGGGGCGTGCACCACGACATGCGGATGCTGTGCCGGATGTGCTGCCATGCCTTCAGCGTCCTGCGATCCGGCGGAATCCGCACCCCGGTGAGGTGCACGCGGCACGGCGGAGCGCCGGATACGGGACCGTCCGTATCCGGCGCTCTGGTTCCTGCCGGTCTTGCCGGGACCGCGGCGGCCGCGACGGAACCGGGAACGCGCTCCTTCCCTCAGGTCGAAGAAGGAGGGCCCGGGACCTTCACCACCGCACTGGCTCGCACGCCGCCGCGGTCCTCCCCTGGCCGCGCCCGGTACCGGGCGACCACCCCTCATCCGGGTCGCCCGGCGCGTCGGGCGCGGTCAGGGAGTCTCGGTCCTCGCACAGGGCGCGGACCGCTTCCTCCTCCCACCGGCCCCGTTCGGGGTCGGTGGGAGGAACGGGTTTCCGGTCCGCGGCGGCACCTGGGCGCGACAGGACATATGTCAGCGCCGCCACGGACCGGAAGTCGGGGCCGGGCCTCGATGGGCCCGGAGCGGGCGTCAGACCTCGGCGCCGGACAGGCGCTCCACCGCCCGCAGCAGTGCCGAGTGGTCCAGTCCCCCGTCGCCCTGCGCACGCAGGCTGGCGACCAGCTGGGCGACCACGGCACCGACGGGCAGGGCCGCGCCGACGTTGCGGGCGGCGTCGGTGACGATGCCCATGTCCTTGTGGTGCAGGTCGATCCGGAAGCCCGGCGTGAAGTCGCGCTGCAGGAAGTTGTCCTTCTTGCGGGTCAGCACGGTCGAGCCGGCCAGCCCGCCGTTGAGGACGTCCAGCGCGGCCTTCAGGTCCACGCCGGACTTCTCCAGGAAGACCACGGCCTCGGCGCACGCCTGGATGTTCACGGCGACGATCAGCTGGTTGGCGGCCTTCACGGTCTGGCCCGAGCCGTGCGGACCGCACAGCACGATGGTCTTCCCGAGCGCCTCGAAGATCGGCTCGGCCTCGTCGAAGTCGGCCTGCTCGCCGCCGACCATGATGGACAGCACGGCCTCGATCGCACCGGCCTCACCGCCGGACACGGGCGCGTCCAGCACACGGATGCCCTTGTCCTTCGCCGCCTTCGCGAGGTCGACGGAGGTCTGCGGGGTGATCGAGGACATGTCGATCAGCAGGGCGCCGGAGCGGGCGTTGTCCAGGATGCCCTCGGGGCCGTACGCGATGGCCTCCACCTGCGGGGAGGCGGGCACCATCGTGATGATCACGTCGGCGTCCCGCACAGCCTCGGCGATCGAACCGGCGGCGGTGCCACCGGCGGCGGCCAGCCGGTCCAGCTTGTCCTGTTCGAGGGTGAAGCCGGTGACGTCGTAACCCGCCTTGACCAGGTTCTCGGACATGGGGGAGCCCATGATGCCGAGGCCGATCCAGGCAATCGCCGGGCGGGCTGGGTGGGAAGAATGCGCGAGGTTGCTCATGATGGGGTGCCTCTCAGGAAAGGGGGGTCAGCGGGGCAGCCAGTCGAAGGCCTCGGCGCTCGGGCGGTCGCCCGGCTTGTACTCGAGGCCGACCCAGCCGTCGTAGCCCGCCTTCTTCAGCTGGTCGAGAAGGTCGTCGAGGGGGAGCGAGCCCGTTCCCGGGGCGCCGCGGCCCGGGTTGTCGGCGATCTGCACATGGCCGGTCTTCGGGGTGAACTCCTCGATCACCGCCGGCAGGTCCTCGCCGTTCATGGACAGGTGGTAGAGGTCCATCAGGAACTTCGCGTTGCCGAGGCCGGTCGCCGCGTTGACCTTGTCGACGATCCCCACCGCCGCGGGCGCGCTCACCAGCGGGTACAGCGGCGACTCGGGCCTGTTGAGGGCCTCGATCAGGAGGATCGCGCCGATCCGGTCGGCCGCGCGGGCCGCGAGGACCAGGTTCTCCAGCGCGAGCGCGTCCTGCTCGGCCGGGTCCACGCCGTCGACACGGTTGCCGTACAGGGCGTTGAGCGCCGTCGCGCCGAGCGAACCGGCGAAGTCGGCGGCCACGTCGATGTTGGCGCGGAACCGCTCCGACTCCTCGCCGGGGATCGACAGTGCGCCCCGGTCCGGACCGGGCAGCTCGCCGGCGTAGAAGTTCAGGCCCGTGAGCCGGACGCCCGCGTCCTCGATCGCGCTCCTCAGGGCGTCGAGCTCCGAGCGCGCGGGGGTGGGGGTGTCGATCCAGGGCCACCACAGCTCGACCGCGGTGAAGCCGGCCGCGGCGGCGGCCGCGGGGCGCTCCAGGAGCGGGAGTTCCGTGAAGAGGATCGACAGATTGACGTTGAAGCGCTGGTCGGCGAATCCCATCGGGTTCGGCGCTCCCTTCCGAGTCGAGTTTCCGTAATGCGGAAGTTAGTTTCTGCTTATTGGAAGATTGCCGTCGGGTCGAAGGCGTTGTCAAGAGGGCCCGACGGAAAAACGGCACCTCGGGTTAGGTTGTGCGCGTGCGATTGAGAGTGGAGTTCACGACCGAGCCGTTCGACCTCGACGAGGCCCCGGCGCACGCGCTCGTGGCCCGTGAGGTCATCGAGGCGGCCGAACTGGACGCGGTGGACGTCGGCCCGTTCGGCAACACGGCCGAGGGTGGTGCCGACGAGGTGCTCACCGCCGTGGACACCCTGCTGCGCAGGGCCCTGGCCTCCGGCGCCACCCGGATCTCCCTCCAGGTCAACGTGCTGGGGGAGGGTGACGCGTGAGCGCCGACGAGCCGTTCATCTCGGCGGTCAAGCCGCTGGTCGACGCCATGGGCGGCGAGATGCTCCCGCCGGACGAGGCCGGACCCGAGGACGTCGTGCTCGCCTGGGAGGGTGCCGACGTGGTCGCCGTACGGCTGCCGCAGCTCGCGGACTCGCTCGACCACATCCTGGCCGCCATGGAGCGCAAGCGGGGCAAGCCGCTCGCGGACCTGGACCGCAAGGCCAAGCAGGAGGTCGTACGGATACTGGAGGCGCGCGGCGCCTTCTCCGTGCGGCACGGCGTGGAGACCGTGGCGAGCGCGCTCGGGGTGAGCCGCTTCACGGTGTACAACTACCTGAACCGGGACAAAACGTAGCCAGCGGACCCCGCCGGGTTTCGTAACCCCGAATTTTCAACAAAGTGTTGACGTGATGTCGCGTGGGGGCGTTAGCTGACTCCCGTGACTTCGACTTCCACGTCCCCCGGCCTGGCCCGGTTCAACGTCCTGGAGGAGCACGCGGCCCTCGCGGTCCTCCTTGAGGCGTGCGCCTCGACGGCGTGGGCTCGGCGTCTGCTCGCCGCCCGCCCCTACGCGACCGCGGAGGACCTCTACGCCACCAGCGACGCCGCCATGGCCGGGCTGACCCCCGACGACCTCGCCGAGGCCATGGCCGGCCACCCGCCGATCGGCCGCCCCAAGCCGGGCGACCCGGCCTCCGCCCGCGAGCAGCGCGGTATGGCCGGAGCCTCCGACGAGCTCAAGGCGGAGATGCTGGAACTGAACCTGGCGTACCAGGAGAGGTTCGGCCATGTCTTCCTGATCTGCGCGACCGGCCGTACGGGTGAGCAGATGCGTGACGCGGTCAAGGAGCGGATCGGCAACGCGCCGGAGCGGGAACGCGAGATCGTCCGCACCGAGCTGGGCAAGATCAACCGCATCCGGCTGGCCCGTATCGTCGAAGAGGACGCCTGACCATGAGCACCAGCACCACCGCCTCCGTGTCCACGCACATGCTGGACACCAGCGTCGGCCGCCCCGCCGAGGGCGTCCCCGTCCAGCTCGCGGCCCGCGCCGGCCGCCAGGCGGACTGGGAGGCGCTCGGCGGCTCCGCGACCGACGCGGACGGCCGGTGCAAGGACCTGCCGGCACTGCCGGAGGGAACCACCCACGTACGGCTCGACTTCGCCGTGGAGCCGTATTTCTTGAAGAAGCAAGCCGATGCGCAGCAGGACGCCCCCGCGAATCGGGACAGCGGTGCCGGTGTGTTCTTCCCGGAGGTGGCGATCACGTTCGCCGTCGAGCCGGGCGAGCACTACCACGTACCGCTGCTGCTCAACCCGTTCGGCTACTCCGTTTACCGAGGGAGCTAGCAGACATGCCCACGATTCTTGGACAGAACCAGTACGGCAAGGCCGAGAACCGAGTCGTCAGGATCACGCGGGACGGCGCCACCCACCACATCAAGGACCTGAACGTCTCGGTGTCGCTCAGCGGTGACATGGACGAGGTCCACTACTCCGGCTCCAACGCGCACGTCCTGCCGACCGACACCACCAAGAACACGGTGTACGCGTTCGCCAAGGAACACGGCATCGAGTCCGCCGAGCAGTTCGGCATCCACCTGGCCCGGCACTTCGTCACCTCGCAGGAGCCCATCAGGACCGCGCGGATCCGCGTCGAGGAGTACACCTGGGAGCGGATCGGGACGGCCGGCGAGGACGAGCACTCCTTCGTCCGCCAGGGCCAGGAGACCCGCCTGACCCAGATCACCTACGACGGCTCCTCCTGGGAGGTCGTCTCCGGGCTCAAGGACCTGACCGTCATGAACTCGACCAACTCCGAGTTCTGGGGCTACGTCAAGGACAAGTACACGACCCTGCCCGAGGCGTACGACCGCATCCTGGCCACCGAGGTCTCCGCCCGCTGGCGCTTCAACTGGTCGGACGACGAGCAGGAGACGCCCGACTGGGAGACGTCCTACGCGCAGGTGAAGAAGCACATGCTCCAGGCCTTCGCCGAGACGTACTCGCTCTCGCTCCAGCAGACCCTGTACCAGATGGGCTCCCGGATCATCGAGAACCGCGACGAGATCGACGAGGTCCGCTTCTCGCTGCCCAACAAGCACCACTTCCTGGTGGACCTGGAGCCCTTCGGCCTCAAGAACGACAACGAGGTGTACTTCGCCGCCGACCGCCCCTACGGCCTGATCGAGGCGACCGTCCTGCGGGACGGCGTCGAGCCGAGGATCCCGGTGGACCTCACCAACCTCTAGCAACTCCATCGCGGCACCCGCGGCCGGGCAAGGGCTCCGGAAAGGCCCTCCGGCCGCGGCACTCAAACTCCCGGGGTCCTGCCGTGCCCTCTCCACCTCAGCGAAAAGGACGAACCATGGCAGCAGACCGGCGCATCGTCATCGAGAACTGTTCGATCGCGACCGTGGACGCGCACGACACCGAGTACCCCAGCGGGTACGTCGTCCTCGCCGGCAACCGCATCGAGTCGCTCGGCGCGGGCAGGGCCCCCGAGGGACTGGAGAACGTCGACCGCCGTATCGACGCCACCGGCCACCTGGTGACCCCCGGCCTGGTCAACACCCACCACCACTACTACCAGTGGATCACCCGGGGCCTGGCCGCCGACCACAACCTCTTCAACTGGCTCGTCGCCCTCTACCCGACCTGGGCGCGCATCGACGAGCAGATGGTCTACGCGGCCGCCCAGGGCTCGCTCGCGATGATGGCCCGCGGCGGCGTCACCACCGCCATGGACCACCACTACGTCTTCCCCGCCGGTTCCGGCGACCTGTCCGGCGCGATCATCCGCGCCGCCCGCGAGACGGGCGTCCGCTTCACCCTCGCCCGCGGCTCCATGGACCGCAGCGAGAAGGACGGCGGCCTGCCCCCGGACTTCGCCGTGGAGACCCTGGACGGCGCTCTCGCCGCGACCGAGGCGACCGTCAAGGAGCACCACGACTCCTCCTTCGACGCGATGACCCAGGTCGCTGTCGCGCCCTGCTCGCCTTTCTCCGTCTCCACCGAACTCCTGCGGGAGGGGGCCGAGTTGGCCCGCCGCCTCGGCGTACGGCTGCACACCCACGGCTCGGAGACCGTCGAGGAGGAGCAGTTCTGCAAGGAACTGTTCGGCATGGGCCCCACCGACTACTTCGAGTCCACCGGCTGGCTCGGCGAGGACGTGTGGATGGCGCACTGCGTCCACATGAACGACTCCGACATCGCCGCGTTCGCCCGTACGAAGACGGGTGTGGCCCACTGCCCCTCGTCCAACGCCCGTCTGGCCGCGGGCATCGCGCGGGTCCCGGACATGCTCGCGGCCGGCGTCCCGGTCGGCCTCGGTGTCGACGGCACGGCGTCCAACGAGTCCGGCGAACTCCACACCGAGCTGCGCAACGCCCTGCTCATCAACCGCCTCGGCGCCCACCGCGAGGCCGCCCTGAACGCCCGTCAGGCCCTGCGCCTCGGCACGTACGGCGGTGCCCAGGTGCTGGGCCGCGCGGCCGAGACCGGCTCCCTGGAGGCGGGAAAGCTCGCCGACCTGGTGCTGTGGAAGCTCGACACCCTCGCGCACGCCTCGATCGCCGACCCGGTGACCGCACTGGTCTTCGGCGCGGCGGCGCCCGTCACGGCCTCCTTCGTGAACGGCCGTCAGATCGTCGAGAACGGCCGCCTGTTGCACGTCGACGAGGACGCCGTCGCGCGCTCCACGCGGGAGCAGGCCCAGCGTCTCGCGCGCATCGCCGCGCAGGGCTGACCACTTCACAAGAACTCCGGTCGGGAGGGACGGCTCCCGACCGGCGGCCGTGGATCCCGGTCCCGGGCTCCACGGCGGCCGTGCCCGGGGCGCGTGTTGGACGCACGCGCCCCGGAACGGTCCCCGTCCCGGTCCCGCACGACCACTCGCACCACCTCCATGAAACCCACGTCAGTGCCGACGTGTAACCGCCCGGAGGCGAGCCGCAGTGTCAGTCCACCCCGTCGACGAAAAGCTCCCCGCTCTCAAGATGGCGACCACCGGCCTGCAGCACGTGGCCGCCATGTACGCCGGAGTCGTCGCCCCGCCCCTGATCGTCGGCGCGGCCATCGGCCTCTCCGCCACCGACCTCACCTTCCTCACCGGCGCCTGCCTGTTCACCGCGGGCCTCGCCACCTTCCTGCAGACCCTCGGCGTCTGGAAGATCGGCGCCCGGCTGCCCTTCGTCAACGGCGTCACCTTCGCCGGTGTCGCCCCCATGACCGCGGTCGTCGCCTCCACGGACGACAAGTCCGACGCCCTGCCGGTCATCTTCGGCGCGGTGATCGTGGCAGGCCTCCTCGGCTTCCTCGCCGCCCCCTTCTTCAGCAAGGCGATCCGCTTCTTCCCACCGGTCGTCACCGGGACCGTCATCACCCTGATAGGCGTCTCGCTCCTGCCGGTCGCCTTCGGCTGGGCGCAGGGACCCGATCCGGCCGCCAAGGACTACGGCTCGACGACAAATCTGGGCCTGGCCGCGGCGACCCTCCTGATCGTGCTCGTCCTGCGGCGTTTCACGCGAGGCTTCGTCAAGCAGATCGCCGTGCTCCTCGGCCTGGTGGCCGGCACGCTCCTCGCGATCCCCTTCGGCGCCACGGACTTCGCACCCGTCACCGACGCGGCGGTCGTCGGCTTCCCCACCCCGTTCTACTTCGGCGCCCCGCAGTTCCAGCTCGCCGCGATCCTCTCGCTGTGCGTGGTGATGGTGGTCTCGATGACCGAGTCGACCGCGGACATGCTGGCGCTGGGCGAGATCGTCGAGCGCCCGGCCGACGAGCGGACCATCGCCGCCGGCCTGCGCGCCGACACCCTCGGCTCGGCCATCAGCCCCCTCTTCAACGGGTTCATGTGCAGCGCCTTCGCCCAGAACATCGGCCTGGTCGCGATGACGCGGATCCGCAGCCGGTACGTCGTCGCCACCGGCGGAGCCTTCCTGGTGCTGATGGGCCTGTGCCCCATGGCCGCCTCGCTCATCGCCGTCGTCCCGCGCCCGGTGCTCGGCGGCGCCGGAGTCGTCCTGTTCGGGTCGGTGGCCGCCAGCGGCATCCAGACCCTGGTCAAGGCGGGCCTGGACAAGGACAACAACGTCCTGATCGTCGCCGTGTCACTGGCCGTCGGCATCATCCCGATCACCGCGCCGGAGTTCTACCACGCCTTCCCCGAGACCGCGAAGATCGTCCTGGACTCGGGGATCTCCACGGGCTGTGTCGCCGCGGTGGCGCTGAACCTGGTCTTCAACCACCTCGGCCGGGGCGGGGACGCCCAGGAGGTCACCCATCCCATGGAGGCCGTCCCCGCTCAGCCGATCTCGTAACTGTCCCCGTACACCTTCCACTTGAGGGGTGTGTCCAGGTCGAGATTGCCCTGCTCCAGGAAGACCCGCTGGGCCGTCTCGACCCGGCTCACGTCATGGTGGGCCGCCTCCTGGCGCATCGCCCACACCCGGGCGTCCAGGAAGGCGTGCAGGTAGGCGGTCTGGTCACCGCCGTCCGCCGGGGTGTCCGCGCCCTGCCGGGCCCGGCCGCGGATGCCGCCGAAGCTCAGGGCGTCGGTGCCGGGCCCGTGCATGACCATCGCGTCGTAGTAGACGAACTGGCCGAGCGTGCCGAGACCGTCCTGCCTGGCGCGCGCGACCGCCGGGTCGAAGTAGCCGCGGTCCCGCTCGTCCCGCTGTGCCGTGCGGAACGCGGAGGTCCTCGCCGCGGTCCGCCAGGCCGCCGGGAAGCCCGGGTCCAGACCGTCGTGCGAGTCGGTGCCGTCCACCGCGTGCAGGGCGGGCAGATAGGGGGCCAGGGGATTGCCGGGGACCCGTCCGGTGTAGAGCTCGACCAGGGCCAGCATGTCGCTCGTGCCGGAGCAGAAACCGATGATGCCGGCCGTGTACCCGCGGCCGTCCCCGATGTCCTCGATGTACGGGTACTGCGCCTGCCAGTCCAGCGAGGAGTTCTCCGCGCTGGACACCAACCGCATCGCGAGGTCCTTCTTGACCGGGTCGTCGAGCCCGGTCGGGTCCGCGGCCTCGGCGGACGGCCAGCGGGAGCTCAGCACCCCGGCTCCGAGCGCGGCGAGCAGGGTGCGGCGGGCGGCTGTTCTGGACAGGAGGGCCACGTCGTCTCCAGGTAAGGCGCTGTGAAGGGGAGTCGAGGGTCGCGCGCCGACTTGGGATTGCGGAAGTCGGACGTCATGTGGGACTGGTCGTAGTAGCCGGTGACGGCGGCCAGTTCGGCCGGGGCCAGCTCGGTGGCGTGGGCGAGCACGGCGCGGACGCGGTCGATGCGGGCGTAGTGCTTGGGCGACAGCCCGACCCCGTCGCTGAACAGTTTGCGCAACTCGCGCTCGCTGACGGCGAGTTCACGTGCCACCTTGCCGACATGACCGGGTGTGCGACCCGAGCGGACGGACAGCGCGGTGACCGCGGCGCGCAGCAGCGCGGCGCGTGCCCCGTCGGCCGCCGTGGGCAGCCGGTCCGGGAGGACGTCCGCGAGCCTGCCCGCCACCTCCTCGGGCTCCAGCCGCCCGAGCTCGTACGCCAGTCGCCGCGCGGCCGGACCGGGCAGTGCGCCCAGCGGAACGATCCGTCCGACGAGATCGACCGCGGGGACGCCCAGCAGCGGGCGGGTCGCGCCGGGCGCGAGCCGTACCTCCACGCAGGACACGTCCCTCTTGCCCTCGTGATAGGTGGCCCGGACGTGGGGCCCCGACACCAGCAGGGTGGGCCGGCCCCGCCCCTCGCTGCGGACGATCACCTTGGTCGTGGGGTCCGGCAGCCGGACGAACGGTTCCCGGGGATCCGCCTCCACGGCCAGGACCCCGATCCCCGCGAGCCACGGGCCCGGCGCGTCGGGGCCGCGCGGGGCCCGCTCGGAAACGGACTTGGTCACGCATCCACGGTAAGCGGGGGACTGGGGGGTTCGGGCGCGCGAAACGTGCCGGAATTTCCTATCGGCCGGGGCGGTGCGGGACCGACCGTGGTGCTCATGATCCTGGTCACGGGTGCCACGGGCACCATCGGAAGTGATGTCGTACGACGACTGGTGGCGCGCGGCGAGAAGGTGCGCGCCCTCACGCGGGACCCGGACAGGGCCCCGCTGCCGCCGGGAGTGGAGGCGGCCCGCGGGCACCCTCGCGACCTGGGCGCCGTGGCGTCGGCCATGGCGGGAGCCGACGCCGCCTTCCTGGTCGGCGTCTTCGGCCCGGAGGACGCCGACAGCGACCGTGGGATGGCGGCGGCGGCCCGGGCGGCGGGCGTACGGCGGCTGGTGAAGCTGTCCGCGATCAGCGCGGGGGACCCCAGGACGGGACTGGGCGGCATCGCGCACGGCCACGGTGAGCGGGCGGTCCGGGAGAGCGGCCTGGAGTGGGTGATCCTCCGGCCCTCGGCGTTCGCGTCGAACACCTTGCGCTGGGCGCAGGCACTCCGCTCGGGTGAGCCGGTGCCGAACATGCTGGGCTCGGGCCGGCAGGGGGTCGTCGACCCGCGGGACGTCGCGGAGATCGCGGTCGCGGCACTGACCGGTCCGGGGCACGCGGGGCGGACGTACACCCTCACCGGACCCGAGACGCTCAGTCCCCGGGACCAGGCGGCCACGCTCGGCGAGGTGCTCGGCCGCCGGGTGGAACTCCGCGATCTGACCCCGCCCCAGACGCGTGAACTGCTGGTCGCCTCCGGGTGGAGCGAGGAGGCCGCGGAGGGGATGCTGCGGAGCGTCCGCTTCGTGGCCGAGGGTGGCAACGCGGTGGTCACGGGGGACGCGGCGGAGGTGCTGGGGCGCCCGGCGCGGACGTATCGGGAGTGGGTGCGGGACCACGCGGGGGCGTTCGGCGCTGAGTGAGGGGCTGAGGGCGGGGTTCGGCCGCGGGTCGGTGGGGGCTGGTCGCGCAGTTCTCCGCGCCCCTGGGTGGGTGCAGTCACCCTGCCCCGCAGGGCGCGGGGAACCGCGCGACCGGCCACGACCCGCACGCGCCCGCCGGACGGCACGGCGTGGCCATCCGCAAGCCCTCAGCTGCCCGCACCCGCCCGCGGCCGCAGCACCACCGCGGCCAGCACCAGCGCCCCCACCGCGATCGCCGTCCCCACCCGGAACGCCGACTGGTACCCCTCCGCCGTGGCCGCGACCAGGCCCGCCCCGCCCTCCAGCAACCTCTCCGTCCGGCCCGCCGCCACCACCGACAACACCGCCAGCCCCAGCGAACCCCCTACCACCTGCGTGGTGTTGAACACCCCGGACGCCAGGCCCGCGTCCTCCTGCCGGGCACCCGACATGGCGAGACCGGTCAGCGCCGGCATGGCCGCGGCGAAGCCGACCGACAGCGACAGCAGCGGCGGCAGGACGTCCGCGACGTACGAGCCGTCGGCCGGCGCACGACTCAGCAGGGCCATTCCGGCGACGATGAGGACGAGCCCGGCCAGCAGCACCCGGTACGGGCCGAACCGCCCGATGGTCCGCGCCGACAGCCCCAGCATCAGCACCCCGATCGCGACCGGCGCCGGCAGGAAGGCCGTGCCGGTGAGCAGCTCACCGAACCCCAGAACCCGTTGGACGTACAGCGCCCCGAGGAACTGGAAGCCGTACATCGTGGCGATCATCAGGATCTGCACGGCGTTCGCGCCGGAGAGCAGTCGGGAGCCGAACAGCCGGAGCCGCAGCAACGGGCGGGCCGCACGGGCCTGGCGCACGGTGAACGCCGTGAACAGGGCGAGGGCCGCCAGGGCCAGGAGGAACGTGGTCGCCGGCTCGCGGTCGCCGGACCCGACGATCACGTACACCGTCAGCATCAGCGCCCCCGTCACCAGCGCGGCCCCCGGATAGTCCGCGCCCCGGCCCAGACCTTCGCCCTCCTCCGCGTCCAGCACCCGGATCGCCGCCAGCAGGGCGACGATCCCGATCGGCAGGTTGATCAGAAAGATCCAGTGCCAGTTCAGTGCCTGCGTCAGCGCCCCGCCGAGGAACGTGCCCAGGGCACCGCCAGCCGCACCCACCGCGCTGAACACTGCGATCGCGCGGGCCTGTTCACGCGGCTCGGGGAACAGCGCGACCAGCATGCCGAGCACCACCGCCGCGGTCATCGCGCCGCCCACGCCCTGAAGGGCACGCGCCGCGATCAGCATGCCCTGGCTCGTGGCCACCCCGCACAGCACGGACGCCGCCGTGAACACGGCCAGCCCGGCCGCGAACATCCGCTTGCGGCCGACCAGGTCGCCGAGCCGGCCCACCAGCAACAGCAGTCCGCCGAACGGGATCAGATAGGCGTTGACCACCCACGCGAGGCCCGGCCCCGAGAAGCCGAGGTCGCTCTGGACGGCCGGCAGGGCGACAGTGACGATGTTGCCGTCCAGAATCGTCATGAGCGTCCCCGCGCACAGGACGACCAGGGCCGTCCAGCGGGAGTAAGTTCGTCGCAGCGCTCGCGCAGGGGTTTCGACGACGGCTGTCATGGCGGTGTGGCCTCCGCATTCTCCGTGGGTTCCGGCAAATGGCCTTGGTGCACGACTTGTAACGGGGAACATCGTCAGTGACCATGGGGAGCGGCGTAAGGAGGCAGTTCGATGTCCCAGAGGAACACCGGTGTAACCGTCCAGGTCGTGAACGCGCACGCGTGCCCGGTGCGGGAAGTTCTTGACAGGGTCTCCGGCAAATGGAGCGTGCAGATCCTCGTCGCGGCCGCCCACGGGCCCATCCGCTTCACCGAGTTGGAGCGCAGCATCGAGGGCATCAGCCGCCGCATGCTGACCCTGACCCTGCGCAATCTGGAGCGCGACGGCCTCGTCACCCGCACCGTCCATCCGACGGTGCCGCCCCGGGTGGACTACGAACTCACCCCCGTCGCACGTGAGTTGCACGAGACCCTGCAACGCCTGACCGACTGGGCCGAGCGCAACAGGGTCTACATCGCCGAGGCACGGGCGAGCTACGACGCCGAGCGGGAACCGGAGCCGGCCTGAGCTACAGCAGGCCCGGGTCCTTGGCCAGGCCCTTGAGCACCTCGCCCGCGTGCGCGACCAGGCGCCGCTCCTTGAGGTCCATCAGCCCGCCCACCGCGGTGATCTCGGCGGCCACGGTGCCGTCCTTCTTGCGGATCGTCTGCCGGATGCGGAACGTCTTGCCCTCGCCCCACTCGAATCCGCAGGTCACCTCCACCTCGTCGCCCGCCAGCAGCTCCCTCCGGTAGCGGATGGTGGTCTCCAGCGCCACCGGGCCCACCCCGCTGCCGATCAGGGCGGCCTGGGTGATCCCGGCGGCATCGAGCAGCGACCAGCGGGCGTGCTCCGCGTAGTTGAGATACACGCTCTGGTTGAGATGACCCTGTACGTCCGTCTCGTACCCGCGGACGGTCACCGGCACGGAAAACGGCTCACTCACGTCAATCCCCTCTCACGCCACGGCAGTTGCTGTCCCGATCCTGACATGTGCCCGCTACACGCGGCGCGGCGAGGCCAGCAGGTACCGGGCCCTGGTCCGTGGTTCGGTGTACTCGCCGGCCTGCCAGCCGGCCCGCTCCAGGGTGATCGCGCAGGCCCGCAGCGTCTCGCCGTCCGGCGCGTGCACCGCCACGGCCTCGGGCTGCGGGGTCGCACGCACCCGGTAGCCGGGTGAGCCCCCCGCTTCCGGCGGGTGCCCGGCCGCCTCCAGAGCCAGCGCGGCCGCCTGCACCAGATGAGTGCGCTCCCAGCCGCAGGGCCGGTCGGCGGCCCCGTCCGGGTTGGTCATCCGGCGCAGCTCCAGCAGCCCCTGCCAGGCGCTGTGCACCTCACGCGTCCGGGCCGGACCGGTGTCGGCGGCCTCCTCCGTGCTGCCGATGTGCGCGGCGAACACACCGGTGGCCTGGGTGGCGGGCGGCTCGGGCTCCGCCTCGACCGTCTCCCGTACGCGGTGCCCGGCCGGGGTCAGGAAATGATCGTGCGGCGGCCGCGGGTGCCGGAAGGCCATCCCGCGCTTCACCAGTGCCTCCAGCTGGGCCTCGCTGCCCTTGATCCGCCCGGTGACGGGATCGGCGGCGTCGATGACACGCCGCTGCGCGGCGGTGGGCGGTCGCGTCACGGCGTGCTCCTTCCACGGGAGGGGCCGCACGACGGGCCGTACGGATCACCGACCCCTCCGCTTCGAAGGCTACGACGGGGGTCTGACATTCCACCCGGCGATCACCGGCCGGCCGTGCTCGGTCCCCAGCCGGCACAGCGTCCCCGTGGCCAGCTGGAACAGCGCCCCGGCCGACGCGGGCAGACCGAGCCGGCGGGCGGTGAGCACGCGCAGGAAGTGACCGTGCGCCACCACGACCACGCACCCCTCGGTGTTCGCGTGGGCCGCGTCCACCTTGGCCAGCACCCGGTCGGCCCGCGCGCCGACCTGCTCCGGGCTCTCCCCGGGGTGGTCGGGCGGCCCGGGGGCCACGCCGTCCGTGAACAGGAACCAGTCCGGACGCTCCCGCTGGATCTCCACGGTGGTGACGCCCTCGTAGCCGCCGTAGTCCCACTCCCGCAGGTCGACGTCGACCCGCAGCTCGTGCAGCCCGATCAGTTCCGCGGTCTCCCGGGCCCGCTGGAGGGGACTGACGAAGGCCGCGCCGATGCGGTGGGAGCGGATCAGCGGCACCAGGCGGCGCGCCTCCTCCCGGCCGCGCTCGGTCAGCGGCACATCCGTCCAGCCGGTGTGCCGCCCGGACCGCGACCACTCGGTCTCACCGTGCCGGACCAGAAAGAGATCACCCATGCGCCCGCCCTTCCCGCTCGCCTCCCAGCACCGTCCCACACGACCCCCTGCCCTCGCAGGCCGGACTGGGCCGAGTGACCAGGATGGGTCGGGTTCGGGGCGGGGGCCTGGACGGGCTCACGCGCTCGGTCGTGGACCGACCGGGCTCAGTGCGTCCGGCTCGACCAGGTCCCGTCCGCCCGGGCCACCGGTGTCCGCCGGGCCCTCAGACCCCCGGCAACCCCTGCACCGACTGCGCGAGTTGTCCCACCGCGACGACCAGCGGTGTCACCGGCTGCACGAACTCGTTGAGGCGGTTCAGGGCCCGTCGCAGGACCGTCGGCTGGGGGTCTGGCTCGTCGAGCTCCTCCCGGAGGCGGCGCAGCTCCCTGGTCGTGGCGTCGGGGTCGGCGAGTGCCGCCCGGTGCTCCTCCAGCAACCGCTCGACATACGCGAGGAGTTCGGCCGTACGCTCGGCGTCCTGCGGCTGGAAGGAGACCGAGCCGGAGAACGCCTGGGCGCCGTGTCCCACGGCCTGGTTGCCGACGTAGTGGGTGCCGCCGCTGATCATGACGCCGTTGTTGACCGGAGGGTCCTGCCTGCTGTCGTCGTCGCCCGTCATGGGGACCTCCTACTTGCCGGAGCCGGCGACGGGCGCGGTCGCGCCGGACTGCTGCGGGACCTGCTGGTTCGCGGTCGCGCCCGCGCCGATCGCCTGGTTGCCGATGATGCTCATGCCGCCCTGCTGGATGAGTCCCTGGTTGAGGATGGTCTGCTGCTGGGCGCGGAAGTCGGCGATGTCGTAGCCGCGGGTGTCGAGGAAGGTGCGGATCGCGGCGAGGGTGTGGCGCTCCACCAGGGCCGTGATCCGCGCGGCGTCCACGACCTGGAAGTAGTTCTGGTAGTTCGGGCTCACCGCCAGCTCCCGGACGCTGAGCCGGGCCCCGAAGTCGTACACCGGGTCCTGCTGCAGTGCTCTGAGCTCGTCCACCATCCGTCTGCGGTGCCGTTCCTCGAAGCGGGCCTGACGCAGCGCCCGGAACGGGGCGGCGAAGAAGGCCCCGCCGGTGCCGGGGACGGCCTCCAGCAGCAGCCCCCGCCGCGCCTCGGGGGACAGGGGGCCGTCCAGCCGGTCCACGACGTGGAAGGCGGCTCTCACCGGGCCGAGCACATGGTTGCTGCAGTGCAGATGGAGCGTTTTGCCCTCGGTGGAGAAGTGCAGGAACACGGCCGGCACCACGTCGCCGCCCCACAGCGGCACATGGATCGCCAGGCAGTGCCGTACCGCACCGGTGGGACGCTCGATGATCCGCTCGACCTGGTCGGCCGACAGCCGGGACACCGGGGCGAGGCTGGTGGCCTTGACGAACCGCTCGTCGTCGCCGACGGCCGTACCGCTCGCGAAGACCCGGTCCGTGACGACGAGGGACCCGGGGGCCGCCTCGCCGTCCCTCGCCGCGTCGGTCACGTCCGGGACGGCCGTGGCCCGCAGCCGCGCGCGTACGTGGTCGACGAGTTCGGTGACGGTGAAGGGCTCCGGCCCGGCGGGACGCGCGCCCGTCCCCGCATGGTCGTCGGCGGGCAGCAGCGGCACGGCGATCGACCACTGCGAGGCGGCCGAGGCATAACCGAGGAAGGGCGTGTAGCCGCTGTACACCGTGACGTTCCCGTCCTGCGCCTCCCGGATGGCCGCCAGCCGCGCGGCCATCCACTTGCGCGGCGGCACGGTCGGGCGCGGCTGACGGGCGAACGCCTCACGGGTCATGGTCGTGCGCAGCAGCCGGTCGACGGCGAGCTCATGGCGTACGACCGTCAGGTACGCGAGCGCCATCGCCGCGACGGACAACAGCGCGGCCGGCACCCCGGCCAGGTAGGAGCCCAGCAGCCAGCTCACGAACGCGGGGGCGGGCAGGGCCGAGAGGGCGATCCCGAAGGAGAACGCGAAGAGCACCGCGACGCCCGCCGCGACCGCCGTGCCCACCAGCTCTCTGCCCCCGGGCTGGTGCCGGCCGCGGGTGGCCAGGCTGGGCCGCCCGCCCGCCTGCCGGGTGATCGACAGGAACAGCGAGACGAACAGCAGCCACAGCGGCGCGAACACGGCCACGAGGGCGAACGCCGCCGTCAGCCGCTGGTCCCGGCCGTGCCGCATCTCGCGTGCCGTCAGACAGTGCCGTACGACCGTCACCAGGTCGACGTCGGGCGAGGCCGCCACCGCGCCGGCCTCGTCGGCCAGGACGTCCTCCACCACGCGGTCGGCGAATCCCTCGTCCACGTAGGCCGCGGCGCACAGATAGCGGGTGACGTCACCCGGCGCGCTCCCGACCGGCATGTGGACCGGCGCGGTCGTCATGGCGAGCCCTCCCTCTCTCCAGCGACGCGGCGGCGCCGTCACGGCGCCCTTGACTGTTCTCGGCGGACCGACGGTCAGGAGCGCGAGCAGGGTGCCGGCCGCGAGGCCGAAGAGGAGCGCGCCGCGCAGCAGTTCCTTCACCAGGATGTCGGTCGGTGGCAGCGGCACGTCGTCGGCGAACACCTCGTGCAGGCCCCACCAGGCGAGGTTGGCCAGCGCCGCGGCCAGCACCCCGGCGACCAGGCAGCGCAGCGGGCCCGACGCCCCGCGGGCCCACATCCGCCGGGCGAGGAACACGAGCGCCCCGAGCAGGACCAGGACGGCGAGATCGTTGGCGACCAGCGAGGACGTGCCGCCGTAGCGATCGGCGGACACCTCCCAGCTGGGCAGGAACGCGGCCTCCACGAGCCAGCGCAGGATCTTGTTGTCGGACAGCTCTATGTAGAACTTCTCGGTGTAGTAGTCCGAGAGCGGTCGCTGAACCCACGGGCTGCCCGCGAGGACCACGAGCAGGGTGAGCAGCGCGAGACGGCCGCGTAAGGCAGAGGGCGTGCCGGAAGCACGCCTGCGAGACAGCAACATCTGGGGTTCCCCCATCCCCCGATCCCCCCGGCCCCCGGGATCAGTGGCCGCACTCTATGGCATCCCCGCTCTCACCGACCGTGAATCCCATACACACCACCAGCTACTGCCGGTACCCGCTCAGGAACCGCCCGATCCGACCGATGGCCGCCTCCAGGTCCAGGGCGTGAGGCAGCGTCAGGATGCGGAAGTGGTCCGGGGCCGGCCAGTTGAAGCCGGTGCCCTGGACGACCTGGATCTTCTCCCGCAGCAGCAGGTCCAGGACGAACCTCTCGTCGTCGTGGATCCGGTGGACCTTGGGGTCGAGTCGCGGGAACGCGTACAGCGAGCCCTTCGGCTTCACGCACGACACGCCGGGGATCTCGTTGAGCTTCTCCCAGGCCATGGTGCGCTGTTCGTAGAGCCGGCCGCCGGGCGCGGTCAGCTCGTGGATGGACTGGCGGCCGCCGAGCGCGGCCTGGATGGCGTACTGCGCCGGCGCGTTGGCGCACAGCCGCATGGAGGCCAGCATGGTCAGGCCCTCCACATAGTTTTTGGCGTGCTGCTTCGGACCGGTGATCACCAGCCAGCCCGAGCGGAAGCCCGCCACCCGGTACGTCTTCGACAGGCCGCAGAACGTCAGGACGACCAGATCGGGGGCGAGGGCGGCGACCGAGTGGTGCACGGCGTCGTCGTACAGGATCTGGTCGTAGATCTCGTCGGCGAAGACCATCAGGCCGTGCCGGCGGGCGAGGTCGAGGATGCCCTCGATGATCTCCTTCGGGTAGACCGCGCCGGTGGGGTTGTTCGGGTTGATGATGACGACGGCCTTGGTGCGGTCGGTGATCTTCGAGGCCATGTCGTCCAGGTCCGGGTACCAGTCGGCCTGTTCGTCGCAGAGGTAGTGGACCGCCTTGCCGCCGGCGAGCGTGGTGACCGCCGTCCAGAGGGGGAAGTCGGGGGCGGGGATGAGGATTTCGTCGCCGTCCTCGACCAGCGCCTGTACGGCCATGGAGATCAGTTCGGAGATGCCGTTGCCGAGGAAGACGTCGTCGACGCCGACCTCCAGGCCCAGGGTCTGGTAGCGCCCCGCCACGGCCCGGCGGGCGGAGAGGACACCGCGCGAGTCGGTGTAGCCGTGCGCCTGCGGGAGCATCCGGATCATGTCCTGGAGGATCTCCTCCGGCGCCTCGAAGCCGAACAGCGCGGGGTTGCCGGTGTTGAGGCGCAGCACGCTGTGGCCCGCCGCCTCCAGTGCGTCGGCGTGCTCGATCACCGGGCCCCGGATCTCGTAACAGACCTCGCTGAGCTTGCTCGACTGCCGGAACTCCATGCGCTGCTGCCTCTCCGGTTTCTGGTGTTGCTTGGTTTTACCAAGTGGGAGCTTGGAAAGTCCAACAACTTGTCTAGACTGCGTCGCATGTCACCACGCCGAAGCTACGACCAGTACTGTTCCGCGGCCCGCGCGCTCGACGCCGTGGGCGACCGCTGGACCCTGCTGATCGTCCGGGAACTGCTGTCAGGGCCGCGCCGCTACACGGACCTGCACGCCGACCTGCCCGGCGTGAGCACGGACGTACTCGCCTCCCGGCTGAAGGACATGGAGCGCGACGGCCTGACCACACGGCGCCGGCTGCCGCCGCCCGGCGCGGCCTACGTCTACGAACTCACCCCGCGCGGAAGCGAGTTGCTGCCCGTGCTCCAGGCCCTCGGTGCCTGGGGCGGGCCCGACCTCGGTGACCGCCGGCCCACCGACGCCGTACGCGCGCACTGGTTCGCGCTGCCCCTGCTGCGCTCGCTGGAGGGCGAAGGGCTCGTCGAAGTGCGGTTGGAGGAGGGGGACTTCCATCTGTACGTCGGCGCGCAGGACGGTCCCGCGTACGGCCACGGGCCGGCCCCGCGCGAGCCCGACGCCCGGCTGGTCCTGGACGCGCGGACCTGCGAGGCCCTCAGCCGGGGGGAGTTGGACCTGCCGGCCGCGGTCCGCGGCGGTCGGGTCGAGGTGACCGGGGACGGCACGATCGCCAAGCAGTTGCGCGCGGGGTGAACGAAGAAGGCCCGCCGGAGCGGGCCTTCTCGACGAACGACGAACCGTCAGGCTCCCGGCGGCACCCGGGAGGGCCGCCCCGCGCCACGGGTCAGCGCGTACCCGCCGACCCCGGCCAGGGCCGCGAGCACACCGCCGATCGCGGTCCACACCCACCGGTCGGACCACCAGCCGGAGGACCAGCCGTCCTCGGGTTCGATGGCCGACAGGACGGCCGGGGAATCCTCGGAACCGTCGCTCTCCGCCTGGGACTTCACCGCGATGCCCGGCACCAGCGGCTCGGCCAGTGAGCCGTCCACCGCGGCCGAACCGCCGATGTCCTTGGAGTCGACCCGGACCTCGGTGCCGACCGGGAGACCCAGGTCGGCGGTGGTGAGACCGACGGCCGTCAGCCGCACGTAGTACGTGCCCGGCAGCGGGTCGTCGGCCCAGGTCTCCGACCAGGCGCGGACCGTGCGCAGGGTGCAGGCCAGCTCCACCGAGGGGGCGTCGGCGGCGGCGGTGCGGGTCTGGGCGCCGTACTGGCAGGCCTGGCGGCGGCGCAGTCCGTCGTACACGTCGACCTGCCAGCTCTGCGCGGCGTGCGTCTCGGGCAGCTTCACCGTCGCCTTCACGGTGGGGCGCTGTCCGGCGTCCGCGGGGAACGACCAGTACAGGTAGTCGCCCGTGGAGCCGCTCGCCGTGGCCGTCTGCCCCTGCTCGACCTCGGTCGCCGTACGGAAGGAGGTGCCCGCCTGGGTGGGCGCGTCACCGTCCGCCGAGGCCGAATCCGTCGGCGTCGGGGAGGAGTCGGCCGCGGCCGGTGCGACGGCCAGCCCGAGCATCAGCAGGGAAACACTCAGCGCGCGTGTGATCCGCATCAGTTGGTCCTCCAGACCGCGACCCGCCAGCGTGACAGCCAGCCCCACAGCAGACCGGCGACGAAGCCGGCGAGGATCAGCACGCCGAGCAGCCACCAGCCGCGCCCGAGGCCGAAGGAGGCCACGTCGCTCGCCGGGGACGGACCGTCCACGACGTCGACGGTCAGTTCGAGAGGCAGACCCGGGGTGGTCTTCACCCCGGAGGCGGCCGAGAAGGAGTTGGTGATCTGGAGGCAGACGGTCTCGGCGGGGGCGTCCTCGTCGTCGCTGTCGGCCTTCGGGTACCTGAGCCCCGTGGAGATCACATCGGTACGGCCGTTGCCCGCACCCTCCCCGCGCACGATCTCCCGGCCGTGCGCGGTCACCGCCCGCAGCAGCACCCCGTACGACGGATTCACGGCCCGGTCCGCGCCCACGCTCACCGAGGCCCGCAGCTCCTGGCCCGGGTCGACGTCCACCCGGTACCAGCGCTGCTGGGTGAACTCCTCGCGGTCGGTGTACAGCCCGGACTTCAGCGTGGGTGCCGCGGCACAGGTGGAGGCGCCCTCGGTGGCCACCGGCGTCACCACCGGGTCGGCCGCGCGGTCCACCAACTGGTTCACCTTGTCGGTGAGTTCGTCGGCGTGCTCGACGGAGGTGTAGGTACCGCCGGTCGCCTCCGCGATGCAGCTCAGCTGCTGCCGCATCTTGGTGTTGGGGACCAGGCCGAGGGTGTCGATGGTCAGCCCGATGCCCTTGGCGGCGATCTCGCGGGCCACCTCGCACGGGTCGAGCGGGGCGCAGGTGTCCTCGCCGTCGCTGATCAGCACGATCCGCTTGGAGGAGGCGCTGTCGGTGAAGTCGCCGGCCGACTTCAGCAGGGCCGGTCCGATCGGCGTCCAGCCGGTGGGCGAGAGGGTCGCCACCTGCGTCTTGGCCTCGGTGCGGTCCAGGGTGCTGACCGGGTAGAGCTGCGCGGTGTCCTTGCAGCCTGTCTTCTGGTTGTCGCCCGGGTAGTTGGCCCCGAGGGTCCGGATACCGAGCTGGACCTCCTCGGGCGTCGCGTCCAGCACCTCGTTGAAGGCCCGCTTCGCCGCCGCCATCCGGGTGCCGCCGTCGATGTCCGCCGTCCGCATCGAGCCGCTCACGTCGAGGACGAGATCGACCTGGGGCGCGGTGCCGCCGGTGGGTTCACCGGCTGCCGCCGCGACCGGGAAGGCGATCCCGGCCGTCAGGGCGGCGAGCAGGGCGCACACTCCTGCCGCCAGCCGTTTTCTTGTGATCATCGCCGGATCCTATTGATCAGGTGCGCCGGGCTCCAAAACGGCCGCTCACAGCAGGGGGTTGGGCAGCGCGGTCCACTGGTCGCCCGGTGTCCCCGGCGAGAGCCGCATCAGCGTCAATGCCTTGGCGGGCAGCGGCTGTTCGAGCAGCGCGGCCAGATCGGGGGTGCGCGGCAGCTCCCGTACGGCCGTCTCCAGAGCCCCTCGCAACGCGGCCGCCGAACCCGCCGTACCCGCGAGGGCCCCGGCCACCAGGGAGCCGAACAGCTTGCGCCGCAGGGTCGTCACGTCGTCCGTGACGACCCGCCCGGACAGGGCCGGGACCGGGATGCCGTGCCGCGCGAGCCTCGCCGGGCTGACCCGGATGTCGGCGAGATCCCGGTAGACCAGCCGGAGCGGCGCGCCCGACTCGGACAGGACCACCAGGAGGTTCTGGCCGTGGGCCTCCAGGGCGACGCCGAGCTCCAGGAGCCGCAGCCCGGCCGTGAGAGCCAGCCGGGCGAACTCCGCCAGCCACGCCGGGGATTCGGGCAGTTCCGTGGTGGCGAGGGCCGCGACGGGCAGCACCCGGTCGCCGTACACCTGAGGGGACTCGCGCAACACGGCCGCCAGATCGGGGGAGCCGGCCGTCACCGCCCCCAGCGTGCGCGTGAAGTGCAGGAGCCCATGCATCCGTGCGGTCAATGTCTCCGCGAACTGCGAGAGGGCCGCCGACATGCCGATCGAGTAGACGGAGATGTCCCGCACCGAGGACGTCAGCCGTGCGCTGAGCGCGGTCTTCACATGCGGTCCGCCGCCGGTCAGGGCCAGGGTGCGCAGGGACATCAACGGGTGTGCCGCGACACCCTCTGTGACGCGCCGCTTCAGCACATGCTCCGCCTGCCACGGATGCACGGGCAGCAACAGACGGTCCCCGTCCCGCATCTCCGCCGGCCACGCGCCCGTCAGCAGGCACTCACCGGCCGGCACGGGCACCAGCCCCAACCGGACCAGCGGCCGGTGCTCGGGCCCGTAGGCCAGCTGCTCGGCCACCGAGAAACCGGGCCGGGAACGGCAGTTGGGGTGGTACGGATGCCCGTCGACGATCCGCTGCTCCCACTCCCAGTCGCGCGCCGGCCACTGCGTCGAGCGGGGCGGCTGTCCAGCCCTCGACAGCGCCAACGATGCCACGCTGTCGGCGAGTTCGGCGGCGAACTCCACCCCGTGCGGTACACCGAGGCCGGTCGTCAGGCGCGCCGGGTCGTCGTACGCCGTCCCGTCGAGCCGTACGGCCGTGACCCGGGCGGCGGTGGCGAACGGATCCAGGTGCGGGCCGTGCAGCCGGCGCCCGTCCGCGAGGCGCAGGGTCAGCCCCTCCCGGCCGGCCCGTCGCGAAGTGATCCAGGGCAGCGGCTCGTGCGTGAGCCCCCGCCACAGCCGGGACAGTACGGCCGCACGGGCGCCGGGCAGCTCGGCCGCGTACCGCGCCACGAGGTCGGGGCGCAGCACGGCCAGCTCTTCGGCGAACCGGGCCTCGGCGGCGGGGGGACGGTGCACGGGCGGACTCCTCGGGTACGACTGGTGTCACGGCGGGGCGGTGACGGCAGACATACTGATCGTCATCGCCCCAGATGAACCGTAGAGAACGAGTGAACCGCGTGGATCTCCTGCCCCCGCCGGCCGGCACCGCCGTCGCACACCGCGCCGACGCGTACGCGGCGGCGCCCCTGCTGAACTGCCTGCTGCGCGAGGTCGCCGTGCCGCTCCCGGACCCCGGTGAGCGCCCGGTGTACCGGCTGCCCGGCGGGCGGCTGCTCAGGGTGCGGGGCACTCGGCGGCCCGCCGAGCCCGAGGTGCGCACGGCGGCCGGCTGGCGGCGGGTGGGGCACAGCGAACTCGTGAAGCTCGTCGCCGAGGAGCTGACCCGGCACACCGGGGTGTCCAACCACGAGCTGCCCGCCGAGATGACCGACAGCCGGGACGCGGTGGCCGCCCTGCTCACGGCCCGGGACCGGGCGACGGCCCCCGGCGACCCGTACCGGCGCTCCGAGCAGTGCCTCGTCACCGGCCACCCCCACCACCCCGCTCCCAAGGCCCGCGGCGGCGGCCCCGTCGCCGCCTGGCTGCCGTACGCCCCCGAGGCCCATGCCCGGTTCCCGCTCGTGCTGCTCGGGGTGCGCGAGGACGCCGTCGTCGAGGAGGGCGACACCTCGGCCCTCGACACACTCGGCGAGGCCCCGCCCGGCTACCGGCTGCTGCCCGCCCATCCCTGGCAGCTGGACCTGGTGAACTGCGCGGCGGCCTTCGAGGACGGCCGCCTGGTCCGGCTCGGCACGACCGCCTTCGAGACCTGGCCGACGGCCGCGATCCGCACGGTGTACGCCCCCTCCCGGGACCTGTTCCTCAAGTTCAGCCTCGACGTCCGCATCACCAACGACATCCGGCGGCTCTGGCGTCACGACCTGCTCAAACTCCGCCGTACGGATGAAGCCGTCGCGAACGCCTTCGCCGCGAGCCCCGGTTCGGCGGCCTGGCTCAGCGACCGCGGCTACCGCACCGCCGACTTCGCCTTCGAGGAACTCGCCGTGCTGGTCCGTGACGGCCTGCGCGACCATGTGCTGCCCGGGGCGACCCCGCTGCTCGCCGCGGCCCTCGTGGAGGGCTTCGAGGGCAGCCCGCTCGATGGCACCGGGGACCCGGCGGCCTGGTGGGAGGCGTATCTGCGCGCGGTCGTCCCGCCCGTCCTCACGGCCTTCGCCGACCACGGCGTCGTCCTTGAGGCACACCTGCAGAACACCCTGGTCGCCGTGGACGCCGACGGCATGCCCGTGCAGGCGCTGTTCCGGGACGCCGAGGGCGTGAAGCTGCTGCCGGACGTCCCACGCGCGGCCGGGTGGGAGCGGCTGGTGTACTGCCTGGTCGTGAACCACCTGTGCGAGGTCGCCGCCGCCCTCGCCGAACGCCGGCCCGGCCTCGATCCCTGGCCGGCCGTCCGCCGCGAGCTGTCCCGCCACGACCTGCCCGAGGCCGCCGCCCTGCTCACCGCGCCCACCCTGCCCGGCAAGACGAACCTGCTGCTGCGCTGGACAGGCGCGGACGGCGCGGACGCCCGGTATCTGCCGTTGCTCAACCCCCTGGCCGGCCCGTGACCTGAAGCCGGACCGGGTGATCGGCCCGGCCGGGTGAACCGGGCCGGTGCGGGACGGTCGCGGGCACCGCGGTGGCGGCGAGGTCGTGCCGGGTGTCCGGGGTGGCGTCGTGCCCGGTGACCGCGGCGATGAGCGCGCTCGCGGTCAGGGGCGGGCCGTCGTGGTCGGACGCGGCGGCCATCAGCCGGGCCGCCGACTCGGCTCCGGTTTCGGGCGGGATGACCAGCAGATCCCAGCGGCCGGTGCCGTAGGAGAGCAGGAGCAGTGCGTGCGGGTCGATCTCCGGGGTGAACCAGCCGGCCTTGACGACGTGGCCGTGCACGGGAACCTTGCGCGGGATGACGGGCCAGTGCTCGGGGTTGACGGCGATGCGCGTGATGCGGCCCCACAGGGAGTCCAACGCGTCGGTCAAGGCGGGCAGTTCGCGCAGCAGATCCCGGGAACGGGGCCACCAGGCGCCGTCCAGGAGCCCGCGGGAGGCGCCGTCCGTCTTCAGGGTGAGACGCGCCGCCGGGGCTGCTACGGGCTCGGGGTGCGGCAGGGTGGGGGTCAAGATCGCCGACATGACGCGGACCCGTCTCGGGCCGCCACTGCGGCGGCCCGGGTTTCATCTCTCACCGAGAACGACCCGGCGAGGAAGCCGGTGTGCGAAGTGCCCTCGGTGCTGTCGACACTACTCCGCACACGGCCGCGGCGCGGGGGTCGCGGCCGCTCGGATGGGCAGCAGCCCCCGGGTGATCTCCCGGTACCGCCTCAGCGCGTGCCCGAGTTCCGCGGACGGTGCGTCGGGCTTTTCGCCCTGCCGGCCGGCGCGAAGGAGGAACCGTCGTTCCGCGAGGGCGTTCACGAGCCGGGCGGTGGCTTCGTCACAGCTCGTAGGGAACGGTGCCGGCGCCGCGGAACCCGGTGTCGGCGTCGTAGGACCTGACGGGGGCGTCTTGGGCTCCGCCGGAGGCGTCGATCTGTTCCGCGGTCATGAGAGCGGTCGCGGTCGACACCGGGGACGTGCTCGCGCTCGCGGCGGCCATCAGCCGGGCGGCCGAGGGGGCGGTGGTCTCCGGGGGGACCACCAGGAGGTCCCAGCGGCCCGACGTTCCGGACAGCAGCAGGATCTTGTGCGGATCCAGCTCCGAGGTGAACCAACCGACCTTCACCACATGGCCGTTGACGAAGATCCGGTGCGGGATGACCGGCCAGTAGCGGGGGTTGACGGCGATACGGGTGATCCGTCCCCACAACGGGTCCAGTACGTCGGCCAGTCCGGGGAGCTCCTGGCTCAGGTCACGGGAGCGAGGCCACCAGGCGCCGTCCAGCTCTACCTGTCCGGGGGAGAGGGCTACGGGTTTGAGGGCGAGGCGTGCGGTCGAGGCCCTGAAGGGCACCGCGCGCGGGGAGGGATGGTGGGTGATCGCGGACATCGTGCGAACCCGTCTCCGAACCGCTGCGCATGAACAGTTGTCCGGTGCCGTCGCTCACCAGGAACGGCACCGGTATCGAGGCCGGTGCGCGAAGTGCTCCCGATGAGGTCACGCTACTCCCCGAAGAGGCGGAACGTACGGCTCCGGGAGATCCCCTCAGGTCCGACGGCCGTCCTGCCCCGTGGAGCGACTGCTCTCCAGCCAGGACCGCGCCGGTTCGGCGGCGCTGGTGATGTCCACGGTGAGCTGGAGGCGGGTCCCTCCCTCGACCTCGGGGGAGGCGGCGCCGATACGCACGTCGGCCTGTCCGTGCGGGGGAGTTCCGGTGGGCTGCATGGCGACCTCGTCCTGCGTGACGTCGCCTTCCCCGAGACGGGACGCCGGTCAGCCGAGGCGGTCGTCGCGTGAATCCGGTGGTGCCGGTGCCGGTGCCGGTGCCGGGATGGCCGTGCTGTCGAAGCCGCCGGAGATGATCTGTTCCGCCAGCTCGGACAGGCGAAGGTGACGGGCGCGGGCGTACGAGCGGAACGCCTCGAAGGCGTCGTCGACGGAGGTGTTCCAGCGCTCCGCCAGCACCCCCTTGACCTGCTCGATCAGGATCCGGCTGGTCAGCGCGCTCTCCAGCTGGCTGTTCTCGAGATGCGACCGTTCCAGGGTGCGCTGCTGGAGGATCGCGATGGTGGCCACGTCGGCGAGGGCCTGGGCGAGCGCGATGTCGTCGTCGCCGAGGCGGTGCGCGGTGGTCTGGAAGAGGTTGAGCGCGCCCACGACCCGGCGGCGCAGGCGCAGCGGTATGGCGTGTGTGCTCACATATCCCGTCTCCCGGGCTCGTGCCGCGAAGCGCGACCAGCCCATGGCCGGCTCCGGGCGCGGCAGGTCGATGTCGGTGCGGGCGGTGCCGGTGCGGTAGCACTCCACGCACGGGCCCTGGTCGTGCTGGAGGGCGAAGAGCTCCAGCAGCCGGGTGCGTTCGTCGGAGGCGGCGATGACCTGCAGCTCGCCGTGTGCGTCGGCGAGCAGGATCCCGGCCGCCGACACGTCGAGCAGTTCGACGCACCGCGCCGACAGCCGCTGGAGCAGGTCGATGACGTCGAAGTCCTCGACGAGGGAGTCCGCCACCTCGACGAAGATCTCGGCCAGACGTCGTTCGCGGGTCATGCCGATCATCCCTTTCCACCGTCGGGCGAATGCGGCCCGCTTCCGTCGTCGAATGCGTCGCTGAAGCGGAGCCTGCGGGCGACCACGTCCTCCGCCACCTCCCCGAGGGAACGCGCGCTGCCCCAGGCGTGGGCCCGCAGACGCAGCAGGGCCTCCTCCATGGCCACGCCCAACTGCACGCTGACCATCCCGGTGGCCTGGTGCACGACCGCCCGGCGCAGTCCCGACGGCTGCCGCACCCCCGGATCGAAGCCCTGCACGCCCTCGACCTCACCGCGAGGTTCCCCGCTCAGGAAGGTGCTGGTCAGCACGGCCGACAGGGCGACGGCGTCCGCGTACTGCTGCCGGCTCAGGTGCCGGTCCCCGCCGCACAGCACGGTCAGCACCCCGATGCGGATGGCGCCGATGCCCAGCGGGAAGCAGCACACCCCGTGCACGCCCAGCTCGCGCGCGGCCGGCAGCAGCGCGGGCCACCGCGCGGGGCGCACCCGGTCCAGGTCCGGCTCCACGACGGGTGAACCGGTACGGACGGCATCGGGTCCGGGCCCCTCGCCGAGCGTGAACTGGAGCTCCTCGAACCGCCCGCTCAGTCCGGGATGGGACCACAGGGGCTCGGCCGACCGCTCGGGGCCGACCAGCAGCGACAGCGTGACACCCGCGGCGCCCAGCGCCCGCGTGCACGCCCGGGCCGGGGCGCGGAGTTCGCCCAGCCGTAGCGACCGCAGGACCTCGGCCATGCCGTCGCTGATCACCGTCCCGCGTTCCGCGCCTGCTGCGGCCGTGGCACTCGGGTGTGGGGCGCCGCCCGGCCCGCGCCGTGCATTACGTGGCCCGGTGTGCCGTCGCGCGGACCGCGGGTATGTCCTGCCACGCGTCCTGGGCAGTGGCGTACCGCGGGAAACGCTCAAGCAGACCGGCGGCTCGGAACACGAGACCTGTGCCTGGCCGGTGGTGCACGACCCGCACCCATCCGAGCCGCTCATGACAGTCCTTCCACATCGCGCACAGCGGGGCCAGGACGCAGCCGTCCATGAATGTGACATCGCGCAGATCGACGATGACGAACAGCCGCCCGCTGCCGTGCCGGGCGTCTTCCAGGTCGCGTGTGAAGGCCGACACGGTCGTCAGATCCAACTCGCCGCCCGCCGTGACCAAACGCAATTCGTCGAACAGGTCGGGATGCGGGCCCATGCGCCCCATCTCCTCCGTCGGTGAAGTGGCTTTCGCCTTGCGCAGAGCCTCAGTTGCGCGGAACGGAACTACACGGAGAGGGCCGGGGACCCGGGCGGCCGTACGGCGAGCCTATCGTCGTGGGGTGATCGGACCCGCCTCTTCTCCCAGATTGCGTGAGGTGGTCGAAATTGTCGTCGCCGGTCGGTTCCTGACGAGATGGAGGGCGAAGGGGGCAGGACCTTGAGCCGCTGTTCCACCGGCCGGGTGGCGGAATGTGAACCCCCCGATCACTGAGGTATGCCAGTGCCAGGACCGGCACCGTCGGGTCGGCCCGGGAAAAGCGGCCGGGCGAGGCGGGAGGCGCTGGTCACGCGGGCGGCTCCGCACCTGTCAGGGAGCGGGAGGAGGCACAGCGCCGACTGTACGGACCGTCACAGCGCCGACCAGGACCCCAGCGACAGCACAGCCCGCAGTCCGGAACCCCGGCCGCGGCACCGCACAGGACAGGCCGGGTTCTCGCGTGTCCCGCACCCGACCGGCCTGCACGCGAACACGGGCTGCCGGACCGGCCGTTCAAGCGCCCTCGCCCAGCCACTTTTCGGCGGACACCGCGACATCGGGGCGCGCTACGGCGGCCGTCACACCGTGACGGCCCCGACGCCCTCTCTTTCCTGAGGCGGGCCCGGGCAGAGGGGAGGCAGCGACCACCGCGCCGCCACCGCCGAGCCACTAGGCCCGCGACGCCGCCCCGGCCTCCTCGCGGGCGTGCGGGTACTCCGCGGAGCGGTGCTGGAAGGCGAGCACCTTGGGGTTCTGGACGACACCGCGCCGGATCTCGATGGCGTGCCGGATCGTGTCGTCGGCGTCCCAGCCCTCGGGGCCCCGGAGCACGACGTCCAGATACGGCAGCAGGGCCTCGCTGTTCTCCCAGGTCGCGGAGTTCCACAGGTAGGAGGGGCTGTGGTCCACCCCGTAGTACCTGACGTGGTCGCCGACGGTGAACATCGGGTCGGCGAAGGTGGTGGGCCGGGCCCAGTCGAAGCCCATGCCCTCGTCGCAGGAGACGTCGATGACCAGGGTGCCGGGGGCCAGTTTGGGCAGGTCCTCGTCGATCAGGAACATCAGCGGCGCGTCGGTGTCCTGGAGCACGCAGTTGACGATGATGTCGTGCCCGGCGAGGAAATCGGCCAGCGGCACCGGGCCGTCCTCGGTCAGGGCGACACTGCGACGCGGGTCGCGGGTGTCGTCGGCTTCGTCGTGGTCGAAGTGGACGATCCGCGCGGAGTGGATCGGGGAGCTGACGGCCGTGACGCCACGCGCGGTGAGCACGTCGACGTCGTGCACGCCCAGGGCGCTGAGCGCGGTCACCGCGCCGCGGGCGGTCGCGCCGAAGCCGATCACGACGGCGCGCTGCCGCCGCCCGTAGTCGCCGGTCACACCGGTCAGCTGCATGGCGTGCAGGACCGAGGAGTACCCGGCCAGCTCGTTGTTCTTGTGGAAGACGTGCAGGTTGAAGGCGCCGCCGCGGGTCCAGTGGTTCATCGCTTCGAAGGCGATCAGGGTGAGCCGCCGGTCGATGGCGGTCTGGGTGAGTCGCTCGTCCTGGACACAGTGCGGCCAGCCCCACAGGACCTGCCCCTCCCGCAGCTCCGCCAGGTCTTCGTGGAGCGGCTTGGCCAGCAGGATCACATCGCACTCGGCGATGAGTTCCGCGCGAGTACGAAAACCCGCGACAAGCGGGGCGAGCAGGCTGTCGGGCACGCCGAAATGCTCTCCGTAGTTTTCCTGGAGGTAGATGCGCCTGCGGAGACCGGAATCGACACGGTCGAAATGAGCGGGGTGAACGGGCAGACGATGCTCGTTTTCCTTGCGGGTCTGCGACATGATTCCGAGCTTGAGCTGCTGCAAAATTCCCCTTTGATTGCTTCCTGTCTAGCACACCGGGGCGGTCCGGCAACCGGTCGTGGCGGGCTGAGCCGGGGGACGCGCGGGAGGGAGCCGGGCAAGGCGCACTGCGTCCTCGGTGCTTCGGAAGGCCGGATGGCAGGCTCGGGCCGCCGCCGATCACCCGGTTACTATGGTCACTTCGTCCCGGGAGCCCGGGAGCCCGGGAGCCCAGGAGCCGCGGCGATGCGGCTGTCGACGGAGAAAGTCCCCGGAATTCTCCCCGGAGCCGACGGCGGACGATTCCCGCTTCCCGAATCCTCCGGAGCCGGCCGTGGATCACAGGACTGAAGGATGGGTGACCTGAGGGAAATGCTGAGAGAGGTCACCGCCACCCGCTACGTGGAACCCCTGCGCTCCGGTGGCTCCGTCCCCGCAGTGGTCGAGGCCGACGACCTCGGCACCTACGTCGTGAAGTTCACCGGCTCCGCCCAGGGCCGCAAGGCGCTGGTCGCCGAGGTGATCGTCGGTGAGCTGGCGCGGGCGCTGGGACTGCGCTTCCCCGAGCTGGTCCTCGTGCACTTCGACCCCGCGATCGCCGACAGCGAGCCGCACCAGGAGGTCCGGGACCTCCACGCGGCGAGCGCCGGAGTGAACCTCGGCATGGACCACCTGCCGGGTGCGCGCGACTTCACCCCCGAGATCGCCAGGACCTTCCCCGTGGACCCGCTGGAGGCCGGCCGCATCGTCTGGCTCGACGCGCTCACCGTCAACGTCGACCGCACGGTCCACAGCTCGAACCTGATGGTCTGGCCGACCCTCGGCATCGCGCCCCCGCGGCTGTGGCTGATCGACCACGGCGCCGCCCTCGTCTTCCACCACCGCTGGGAGGGCACGGACCCCTCGAAGTCCTACGACTTCCGCCACCACGCCCTCGGCCACTACGGCCCGGACGTCCGCGCCGCCGACGCGGAACTGGCGCCCAGGGTCACCCTCGACCTCCTGCGCGAGGTCACCTCGGCCGTCCCCGACGCCTGGCTCACCGACTTCGCGACGCCTGCCGAGGCCCGCGAGGCCTATGTGACCTACCTCCACGCGCGCGTGCGGGCCTCCGCCGCGTGGCTGCCCACCGACTTCCCCTCCCGGGACGAACTCGCCGCCGAGGAGGCCCTCCGCGCGGCGCGCACACAGGAAGGCCGGCCCCAGTGGCTGAAGCGGGTCCCCGACCTGCACGGCAAACCGGCCGCGGAACAGGATTGGTCGGTGCACCTCGGATGACGGACATCCCCACACCCGCCCGGCGGGTCGAGATCGAGTACTGCACTCAGTGCCGCTGGCTGCCGCGCGCGGCCTGGCTGGCGCAGGAGCTGCTCACGACCTTCGAGTCGGAACTCTCCGAGCTCGCCCTGAAGCCCGGCACGGGCGGCGTCTTCGTCGTCCGCGTCGACGGCGAGATCGTCTGGGACCGGCGGGAGCAGGGCTTCCCCGAGCCGACGGCGGTGAAGCAGGCCGTACGCGACCGAGTGGCCCCGGGGAAGTCCCTGGGCCACTCGGACAGGTGAGCCTGCGGAAGATCAGCCGCGCAGCTGCTCGTACGCCGGGAGGGTCAGGAAGTCCGCGTAGTCGTCGTCGAGGGAGACCTGGAGCAGCAGATCGTGGGCCTGCTGCCAGTGTCCGGCCGCGAAGGCCTCCTCGCCGATCTCCCGGCGGATGTTCGCGAGCTCCTCGGCGGCGACCTCGCGGGCCAGCTCCGGGGTGGCCTTCACGGTCTGTCCGGCGTGCTCGAACTCGACGCCCGCGTTGATCCACTGCCAGATCTGCGAGCGGGAGATCTCGGCGGTGGCCGCGTCTTCCATGAGGTTGAAGATGGCCACCGCGCCGAGTCCGCGCAGCCAGGCCTCGATGTAACGGATGCCGACCTGCACGGCGTTGACCAGGCCGTCGTACGTCGGCCTGGCCTTCAGCGAGTCGATCGCGATCAGGTCGGCCGCCTCGACGTGCACGTCCTCGCGCAGCCGGTCCTTCTGGTTCGGCCGGTCGCCGAGGACCTTGTCGAAGGACTCCATGGCGATCGGGACCAGGTCGGGGTGGGCGACCCAGGAGCCGTCGAAGCCGTCGCCGGCCTCGCGGTCCTTGTCGGCGCGGACCTTCTCGAAGGCCACCTTGTTGACCTCGGCGTCCCGGCGCGACGGGATGAACGCCGCCATGCCGCCGATCGCGTGCGCCCCGCGCTTGTGGCAGGTGCGGACGAGGAGTTCGGTGTACGCGCGCATGAACGGAGCCGTCATCGTGACCGCGTTGCGGTCCGGCAGGACGAACTTGGCGCCGCCGTCACGGAAGTTCTTGACGATGGAGAACAGGTAGTCCCAGCGGCCCGCGTTCAACCCGGAGGCGTGGTCGCGGAGTTCGTAGAGGATCTCCTCCATCTCGTACGCCGCCGTGATCGTCTCGATCAGCACGGTGGCCCGGACGGTGCCCTGCGGGATGCCGCAGTACTCCTGAGCGAAGACGAACACGTCGTTCCACAGCCGCGCCTCAAGGTGCGACTCGGTCTTCGGGAGGTAGAAGTACGGCCCCTTGCCGAGGTCGAGCAGCCGCTGGGCGTTGTGGAAGAAGTACAGGCCGAAGTCGACGAGCGCGCCCGGGACCTGGGCACCGTCCGCGTCGACCAGGTGCCGCTCGTTCAGGTGCCAGCCGCGCGGGCGCATGACGACGGTGGCGAGCTCCTCGTCGGCCTTGAGGGCGTACGACTTGCCGGACCTCTCGTCCGTGAAGTCGATGTTCCGGGTGTACGCGTCCGCGAGGTTTACCTGCCCCAGGACGACGTTCTCCCACGTCGGCGCCGAGGCGTCCTCGAAGTCCGCGAGCCACACCTTCGCCCCGGAGTTCAGGGCGTTGATCGTCATCTTGCGGTCGGTGGGACCGGTGATCTCGACCCGGCGGTCGTCCAGGGCCGCGGGGGAGGGGGCCACCTTCCAGGAGTCGTCCGCGCGGATCGCGGCGGTCTCCGGGAGGAAGTCGAGCGTGGAGGTGCGGGCGATCTCGGCGCGGCGCTCGGCGCGGCGGGCGAGGAGCTCGTCACGCCGGGGCGTGAACCGGCGGTGCAGCTCGGCCACGAAGGCGAGGGCCGCCTCGGTGAGGACCTCCTCCTGCCGCGGCAGGGGCTCGGCGTCGACGATGGCCAGCGGGGACGGCGCTGGTGCGGACATGAGCGGTCACTTCCTTCAGCGGTGGCACCGGGTGCCAGTCGAACCGGGTACGCGAGCGGCGCCCCTCGCAGAGGCAGGGCGCTTCTGAGCAGTGGATACTAGTTTCCTCATCGTGGAAGTTCAATGGTTTGTTGATGTCGAGATTCTCCGAGTCGAGCAAGAGTGGCTCTGCGTGCCACCCCGTTCACTCAAGGTGGGTCAGATCGGCGGGCGTGTCGATGTCGTACGGCTCGGCCACGTCCCCGCACTCGACGAGCGTGATCGAGCCGTGGTGCTCCTTCAGATAGGCGCGTGCCCCCCGGTCACCGGTCGCAGTCGCCGCGATCTCGCTCCAGTGCGCGGCGCCGAGCAGGACGGGGTGACCCCGCACGCCGTCATAGGCCGCCGAGACGAGCGAGGTCTCGTCCTCGTAGGCGGCGAGCACCCGGCGCACGGCCGCCGCCCCGATGCCGGGCTGGTCGACGAGCGAGACCAGCGCGGCCCGCGCGTCCGTTCCCGCGAGCGAGTCGAGCCCGGCCCGCAGCGACGACCCCATGCCGCCGGCCCACTCCGGGTTCTCCACGAGCACACAGCCACCGAGCTCGGCCCGCTCCCGTACGACCGCCGCGGACGCCCCCAGGACCACGTGCACACGGGTGCAGCCGGCTGCCCGCAGAACGCCGACCCCGTGTTCGACCAGCGGGCGGCCCCGGTGCGCGAGCAGCGCCTTGGGCCGCCCGCCGAGCCGTCGGCCGCCGCCCGCGGCCAGAAGCAGTCCGGCCACCTGCCGTTCGTTCTCCGTCATGCGTCCTGCATACCTGACGCGCCGGTGTGCGCCGGGTTTCCACGGGCTGAATTTCGGTCCGTACGGTGGCGCCTGGCGCCCTGCGTGGCGTTTACTGACCCGCGTCCCTCGGGGCTGACCGACACCGAAGGGCCTTCACGACGCTGGGGCGCACGAAGGTGTGCGGGGGGAGAGCTGTGTTGCGGAGCGTGGGGCAGAGGCCAGTGACCGGCAGCGACAACGATCCGAGAGTGGCGGAACTGCGGACCGCGGTGTCCCGGCTCCGCCGCCAGCTCGCCGCGCACCCGGCCGAGTTCCCCGACCGGGGCATCGCCGAGGACGAACTGGCCGCGCTGGCCGCCATGACGATCGACGGCGCGCCCGAAGTCCCGCGCCTGCGGCGGTCGTTGCTCCTGATCGCCGGGGCGATCGGGTCGGTGAGCGCGCTGTCACGAGGGCTGACGGCGGTGCGTGACGCGGTGGAGCTGTTCGGGGAGCCGCGCCGCTAGGCCGGGTCCGGCCGCGCACGGCCGGTCCGCGCCCGCTCCGGGGGGTGGGCGAACGAGTCGGTCAGGCCGGGTTCTGGCTGGCCAGTGCCTCCGACAGTTCCCCGGCCACCTGCTGCAGCACCGGCACGATCTTCTCGGTGGCCGCCTCGGTGACCCGTCCGGCCGGGCCGGAGATCGAAATGGCGGCGGCGGTGGGGGAGTTGGGCACCGACACCGCGAGGCAGCGGACGCCGATCTCCTGTTCGTTGTCGTCGACCGCGTAGCCCTTGCCGCGCACGTCCGCCAGGGCCGCGAGGAAGCCGTCCGGCGTGGTGATCGTCTTCTCCGTCGCGGCCGGCATGCCGGTCCGGGCGAGCAGGGCGCGCACCTCGTCGTCGGGGGTGTGGGCGAGCAGGGCCTTGCCGACACCCGTGGAGTGCGGCAGGACCCGCCGGCCGACCTCGGTGAACATCCGCATCGAGTGCTTGGAGGGCACCTGGGCGACGTAGACGATCTCGTCCCCGTCGAGCAGGGCCATGTTGGCCGTCTCGCCGGTCTCCTCGACCAGGCGGGCGAGGTACGGGCGGGCCCAGGTGCCGAGCAGCCGGGAGGCCGACTCGCCGAGGCGGATCAGGCGCGGGCCGAGGGCGTAGCGCCGGTTGGGCTGCTGGCGGACGTATCCGCAGGTCACCAGTGTCCGCATCAGGCGGTGAATGGTCGGCAGGGGCAGCCCGCTGGTCGCGGACAGCTCGCTCAGTCCGACTTCCCCGCCCGCGTCCGCCATCCGCTCCAGCAGATCGAAGGCGCGCTCAAGGGACTGGACCCCGCCACCGGCGGACTTGGCGGAGTCGGTGGTGCTGGCGCTGGACGTCGGCACGGCGCGTTCCTTTCGGGGCTGCCTGTCGGGTCTGGGCAGGAGGGCAGAAGCCTACCCGGCAGTCGGTTGACTCCCCGCTGGTGCATAGCTACGTTCTGCTTTATGGAATCCTAATTCCACTTTGTGGAAACGTCCAGAGTGTCGACGTGGGGCGCACCCTGGAGAAGTGTGCCCTTGACGGCGCTCGACCGGGAGTGAAGACTCCTTCAACAGAAAGTTGAATTCCGTTACGCGGAAGTTAACGGCGGCAGAGAGGGGTCCGGGTGTCCGACGCTGAACTGGTGCTGCGCTCGACGCGCGTCATCACGCCCGAGGGGACGCGGCCCGCGTCCGTCGCGGTCGCCGACGGAAAGATCGCGGCCGTACTGCCGTACGACGCGGACGTACCGTCGGGCGTCCGCCTGGAGGATCTCGGGGACGACGTCCTGCTGCCCGGTCTGGTCGACACCCATGTGCACGTCAACGACCCGGGCCGCACCGAGTGGGAGGGCTTCTGGACCGCCACGCGCGCGGCGGCGGCCGGCGGCATCACCACCCTCGTCGACATGCCGCTCAACTCCCTCCCGCCCACGACGACGGTCGACCACCTGCGCACGAAGCAGGAGGTCGCCGCCGACAAGGCCCACATCGACGTCGGCTTCTGGGGCGGCGCCCTGCCCGACAACGTCAAGGACCTGCGTCCGCTGCACGAGTCGGGTGTCTTCGGCTTCAAGGCGTTCCTGTCGCCGTCCGGGGTGGACGAGTTCCCGCATCTCGACCAGGACGGCCTCGCCCGGTCCCTGGCCGAGATCGCCTCCTTCGACGGGCTGCTGATCGTGCACGCCGAGGACCCGCACCACCTGGAGGCCGCCCCGCAGCAGCCCGGCCCCCGGTACGCCGACTTCCTGGCGTCCCGTCCGCGCGACGCCGAGGACACCGCGATCGCCCAACTCATCGCCCAGGCGAAGCGGTTGAACGCGCGCGTGCACGTCCTGCACCTGTCGTCGAGCGACGCGCTCCCGCTGATCGCCCGGGCGAAGGCGGACGGTGTCCGCGTCACCGTGGAGACCTGCCCGCACTACCTCACCCTCACCGCCGAGGAAGTCCCGGACGGCGCCAGCGAGTTCAAGTGCTGCCCGCCCATCCGGGAGTCCGCCAACCAGGACCTGCTGTGGCAGGCGCTGGCCGACGGCACCGTCGACTGCGTGGTCACCGACCACTCCCCGTCCACGGCCGACCTTAAGACGGACGACTTCGCCACGGCCTGGGGCGGCATCTCGGGTCTCCAGCTGAGCCTGGCGGCGGTCTGGACCGAGGCCCGCAGACGCGGTCACTCGCTGGAGGACGTGGTCCGCTGGATGTCCGCGCGCACGGCCGAGTTGGTGGGCCTGGACGCGCGCAAGGGCGCCATCGAGGCCGGCCGCGACGCCGACTTCGCGGTCCTCGCGCCCGACGAGACCTTCACCGTGGACCCCGCGGCCCTCCAGCACCGCAACCGTGTGACGGCCTACGCGGGCAAGACCCTGTACGGGGTGGTGAAGTCGACCTGGCTGCGCGGCGAACGCATCGTGGCGGACGGCGAGTTCACCGCTCCGAAGGGCCGACTGCTCACCCGTACGCCCTGATCCGCCATCCACCCGCACCGGCAACTCCAGAAAGGCCCATGTACGTGACGGCGATTCCCAGCTTCACCGGCGACGCGAACCCGTACGGCGGCGGTGACCCCTACGCGGACTACCGCACCGCAGACTTCCCCTTCACCCAGTACGCCGACCTCGCCGCGCGGACCCTCGGCGCCGCGGTCATCGCCGCCAACGACGAGTTCTTCGCCCAGCGGGAGAACCTGCTGCTTCCCGGGCGGGCCGAGTTCGACCCCGAGCACTTCGGGCACAAGGGCAAGATCATGGACGGCTGGGAGACGCGCCGCCGCCGGGGCGCATCGGCCGAGCACCCCTGGCCGACGGCCGAGGACCACGACTGGGCGCTGGTGCGCCTCGGCGCACCCGGCGTGGTCCGGGGGATCGTGGTCGACACGGCGCACTTCCGTGGGAACTACCCGCAGGCGGTGTCGGTCGAAGGCACGTCCGTGGCGGGCTCCCCGTCCCCGGAGGAACTGCTGGGCGACGACGTGAAGTGGACGACGCTCGTCCCGCGGACACCGGTCGGCGGCCACGCGGCGAACGGCTTCTCCGTGTCCCTGGAACAGTGCTTCACCCACCTGCGGGTCAACCAGCACCCCGACGGCGGCATCGCCCGCCTGCGCGTGTACGGCGAGGTCGTCCCGGACCCGGCGTGGCTTGAGGTCCTCGGCGCCTTCGACGTGGTCGCCCTGGAGAACGGCGGCCGCGCGGAGGACGCGTCGAACCTCTTCTACTCGCCCGCGTCGAACACCATCCAGCCGGGCCGCTCCCGCAAGATGGACGACGGCTGGGAGACCCGGCGCCGCCGCGATCAGGGGAACGACTGGATCCGCTACCGGCTGGTGGCCCAGTCCCGGATCCGGGCGATCGAGATCGACACGGCGTATCTGAAGGGCAACAGCGCGGGCTGGGCGTCGGTGTCGGTCCGGGACGGCGAGGACGGCGACTGGCGGGAGATCCTCCCGCGCACCCGTCTGCAGCCGGACACGAACCACCGATTCGTCCTGCCGGCCCCGGCGGTGGGCACGCACGCACGCGTGGACATCTTCCCGGACGGCGGCATCTCGCGCCTGCGGCTGTTCGGTTCGCTGACGGAGGCGGGTTCGGCCGCACTGTCGGCGAGGCACCAGGAACTGGGCGGCTGAGACAGGTGTCAGCCCTGTCCCAGGGAGCAACGCCCCCTGGGACAGCGCGGGCAGGACGGTGGGGGCGGGAGAAGGAGCCTCTGCCTCACGCCGTGTACCCCCCGTCCACCGAGAACTCCGCACCGGTGACGTACTCCGCGTCCGCCAGGTACGCCACCATCGACGCCACCTCCTCCGGCGTCCCGAACCGCCCCGCCGCCGTCGCCGCGGCCTGCCCCGCCGCGTGCGGCCCGTCCCCCGGATTCATGTCCGTGTCGATGGGCCCGGGATGCACGATGTTCGCCGTGATCCCCCGTGACCCCAGCTCACGCGCGAGAGCCTTGGTCAGCCCGATCAGCGCCGACTTGCTCGTCGCGTACAGGGTCCCGCCGGGGCCGGGCACCCGCTGGGTCATACAGCTGCCGATCGTGATGATCCGGCCGCCGTCCCGCATCCGGGCAGCCGCCGCCTGCGAGGCCAGGAACACCCCGCGCACGTTGACGGCCAGCACCCGGTCGACCTGAGCGAGCGACAGATCGTCCAACGGACCGAGCGCCCCCACCCCCGCGTTGTTCACGAGGACGTCCAGCCCGCCGTACACCTCCGCCGTACGCAGCACCGCCCCCGCCGCCTCCCGCGGATCCGCGGAGTCGGCCCGCAGGGCGAGGGCCCGCCGCCCCAGCGCCTCGACCCGCCGTACGACGTCCGAGGCCGCCTCCTTGCCGTCCACGTACGTCACGGCCACGTCCGCGCCCTCCCGCGCCAGCCGCACCGCCGTGGCCGCACCGATTCCCCGGCTGCCCCCGGTGACGAGCGCGACCTTGCCGTTCAGAGTTCCGTGAGTCGTTGTCATGACACCCATCCCACCGGTGCGGCCCCCGAACCGCTGGCGGTGAACGGACAAGGACCTCGCCCCTGGTGGGACGTGTGCGGCCCGGCCGCCGCCGGGGGTTCGTGAAGACCTCGGGCGGCAGGTTAACTCCCTGAAAACTCATCGGACTTGACGGGAAAAACCACGGAGTTGTCATTGACATGCCACGGTCTACGCGCGTCATCATGAAGGCATGAGATTCCCCCCACGGATCACTCGCACCGGCGCCGCTGTCGCCGTCCTGTCCGCCCTCCTCGTCGGCGGTACCGTCACCACGGCCACCCCGGCGGCCGCGGCCGTCGGCAGCATCTGCTACTCCAAGCTGCCCTCCCAGGCGTACGACACCCTGGACCTGATCGAGCAGGGCGGCCCCTACCCCTACTCGCAGGACGGGGTCGTCTTCCAGAACCGCGAAGGCGTCCTGCCGAGCCGGTCGACCGGGTACTACCACGAGTACACGGTGATCACGCCCGGCTCCTCCACGCGCGGAGCACGCCGGATCGTCACCGGTGAGAAGACCCAGGAGGACTACTACACCGCGGACCACTACGCCACCTTCAACCTGGTCAACTACGGCTGCTGACAGGGGCGCAACAGCCGGGAGAGCGCGGCGCGGTGGTCCGCGTTCAGCCTGAACCCCGGCTCTCCGCGGCGGCGAACAGCGCGAACGCCAGCACGATCAGGGCAACGCTCGCGTAGATCTCGTAGCCGTCGAGGACACCGATCCGCTGGACGAGTCCGATGTGCCAGTCGGTGAACTCGTGCAGCAGGCCCATCCCGCCCTGCACCAGGGCGAGGAAGCCGAGCAGTTCCAGCAGGTGCTTCATGGGAAGACCCTCGCCCCGCGGCCACCCCCACGAACATCGGCCGCGGGGCGATCCCCGTTCCACCGAAGCATCGGCCCCGCGCGGCCGTCCGCGACGAAAGTCTGCGGTGCCGCGACTTTCGTCGCCGATCCCGGTCATGGAGAGGTGCGCCCGGACCTCACTGCGTAGATTTGTCGACCGTGAGCGTTGACGAGACGGTTCCCGAACCCCCGGCCTTCCCCGGCCGGCGCTGGCTGCTGCCGTCCGCCGTGATCCACGAGTTCGACCCCGCCGGCGCGCGGCCCGGACGGCGGCCCCGGCGCACCGCGCGCGACTGGCTCGTCGACTTCTCCTGCTTCCTCCTGGCCGTCTTCGTCGGCCTGCTCGCGGCGGACGCCGTGGGCGACAACCCGCATGTCTCGCAGACCGCGGCCGAGCTCGACCAGCTGCTCGGCGCGCTCGCCTGCGCGGCCGTGTGGCTGCGCCGCCGCTGGCCCCTCGGCCTGGCCCTGGCCACGATCCCGCTCGGCGTGCTCTCGGACACCGCCGGCGGCGCCTGCGCGATCGCCGTCTTCACCCTCGCCGTGCACCGCCCGTTCCGGTACGTCGCCTGGGTGACCGCCGTCGACATCGCCGCGGTCCCCCTCACCTTCCGGCTGCGGCCCGACGCGGACCTGCCGTACCTCGTCTCGGTCGTCCTCTCGGTGGTCCTGATCGTCTCTGCCGTCGGCTGGGGCCTGCTCGTACGGGCCAAACGGCAGCTCATGTTCAGCCTGCGCGACCGCGCCCGGCGCGCCGAGACGGAGGCGCGGCTGCGGGCCGAGCAGGCACAGCGGCTCGCCCGCGAGGCCATCGCCCGCGAGATGCACGACGTCCTCGCGCACCGGCTGACGCTGCTCAGCGTCCACGCGGGCGCCCTGGAGTTCCGGCCGGACGCGCCCCAGGAGGAGGTCGCGCGGGCGGCCGGCGTCATCCGGGAGAGCGCGCACGAGGCGCTCCAGGACCTGCGGGAGATCATCGGCGTGCTGCGGGCCGCGGACCACGACGACATGGGCCGCCCGCAGCCGACCCTCGCCGCGCTCGACACCCTGGTCGCCGAGTCCCGTGAGGCCGGCATGAAGGTCATCCTCGACAGCCGGATCGCCGATCCCGCCGCCGTGCCCGCCTCCGTGGGCCGCACCGCCTACCGCATCGCCCAGGAGAGCCTCACCAACGCCCGCAAGCACGCCCCCGGCACGGAGGTCACGGTCACCGTCACCGGCGGCCCGGGCGAGGGCCTCTGCGTGACCGTCCGGAACCCCCCGCCCGAGGGCGAGGTGCCGCACGTCCCCGGCTCGGGCCAGGGTCTGATCGGCCTCACCGAGCGCGCCACGCTCGCCGGGGGCCGGCTGGAGCACGGCGTGGAGACGGACGGGGCGTTCGCGGTGCGGGCGTGGCTGCCGTGGGGGTGACGGCCCGGGGTGTCGGCGGTGGACCAACTCGCCCGCCCGCAAGGGTGATCGCACCCCGCCCTCGCGTGGTTACGTGGGGCCCATGACTGTGATCAGACTGCTCCTCGTCGACGACGACCCCCTGGTGCGGGCCGGTCTGTCCCTGATGATGGGCGGAGCCGAGGACATCGAGATCGTCGGAGAGGCGGCGGACGGCACCGAGGTCGAGGCCGCCGTCGACCGGACCCGCCCGGACGTCGTCCTCATGGACATCAGGATGCCTGCGGTGGACGGCCTCACGGCCACCGAACGGCTGCGCGGCCTCCCCGACGCCCCGCAGGTCGTCGTCCTGACCACCTTCCACGCCGACGAGCAGGTCCTGCGCGCGCTGCGCGCGGGCGCCGCCGGATTCGTCCTCAAGGACACCCCGCCCGCCGAGATCCTCGCCGCCGTCCGCCGGGTCGCGGCCGGCGACCCCGTCCTGTCGCCGACCGTCACCCGGCAGCTGATGGCGCACGCGGCCGGCGGCGCCGGCACCCGACGGGCACGCGCGCGTGAGCGCCTCGCCGCCCTCAACGACCGTGAGCGCGAGGTCGCCGTCGCCGTCGGCCGGGGCCTGTCCAACGCCGAGATCGCCGCCGCCCTCTACATGAGCGTCGCCACCGTCAAGACGCATGTGTCCCGTGTCCTGGCCAAGCTCGATCTCAACAACCGGGTGCAGATCGCGTTGTCGGTCCACGACGCGGGACTGCTGGAGCCGACCGAGGAACCGGGGCCGGACGGGCACTAGACGCGGTCGCGGGGCGTTGACGGGACGAGCGGGGCGTCGACGGGACGAAGGGGGAGCCCATGCCCGAAGCAGTGATCGATCTGGGGGAGTACGGCGACGCGTTCCGAGCCGATCCGCACCCCGTGTACGCCCGGTTGCGCGCCCTCGGTCCCGTGCACCGGGTGCGACCGCCCGGCTCCGACGCCGACTACTCGACCTGGCTCGTCGTAGGGCGCGCGGAGGCACGCGCGGCCCTCGCCGATCCGCGACTGTCCAAGGACGGCCGCAGGATCGGCGTGGTGTTCGACGACGAGGGACTGATCGGCCGCCATCTGCTCGCCAGTGACCCGCCCGAGCACACCCGGCTGCGCGGCCTGGTGTCCCGCGCCTTCACCCTGCGCCGGGTCGAGCGGCTGCGGCCCAGGATCCAGCAGATCACCGACGACCTCCTCGACGCGATGCTGCCGCACGGCCGCGCCGACCTGGTGCAATACCTCGCCTACCCGCTGCCGATCACCGTGATCTGCGAACTCCTCGGCGTGCCCGAGATGGACCGCACCGAGTTCCGCAAGCTGTCCACCGAGGTCGTGGCTCCCACCAGCCCGGAGAGCTCGTACGACGCCGTCCGGCGCCTCGGCGTGTACCTGACGGAGCTCATCGAGGACAAGCGGTGCGCCGGACCGGGTGACGACCTGCTCGGCGACCTCATCCGCACCACCGCCGAGGACGGCGACCGGCTCTCCCCCTCGGAACTGCGCGGCATGGCCTTCCTGCTGCTGATCGCTGGCCACGAGACCACGGTCAACCTCATCACCAACTGCGTGCACGCCCTGCTCACCCACCCCGGCCAACTCGCGGCCCTGCGCGCCGACACGAGCCTGGTCGACGGCGCCGTCGAGGAGGCGCTGCGCTACGAGGGCCCGGTGGAGAACGCGACCTTCCGGTACGCCGCCGAGCCCCTGGAGATAGCGGGCCGGGCCATAGCCAAGGGCGACCCGGTGATGATCTGCCTGAGCGCGGCCGACCGCGACGACTCCCGCTACCCGGCCCCGGACCGCTTCGACATCCGCCGCGACCCCCGCGGGCACCTCGCGTTCGGCCACGGCGTCCACTACTGCCTGGGCGCCCCGCTGGCCCGCCTGGAGGCCCGCACGGCGATCAGGACCCTGCTGGAGCGTGCCCCCGTCCTGGCGCTCGACGGACCGCCGGGGGAGTGGCTGCCGGGGATGCTGATCAGAGGAGTGCGGAGCCTGCCGGTCCGGTGGCAGGGCTCGGCGGGGTGATAACAGCACGGCGGGACGGGGAGATCTCGGGGCCCGCCGTGCGCCACCGGGCGGACCGGGTTCAGAGCGCGGCCGCGCTCGTGCTGCCCGGGAGCTCCGCCAGCCGCACGGCCCTGCGCTCGCGCCGGGACAGCTCGCACGCCTCGGCGATCCTTAGCGCCTGCAATGCCTCGCGCCCGTCGCAGGGGTTCGCCCGCTCGCCCCGGACCACTTCGATGAACGCGGCCAGTTCGGCCTCGTACGCCGGTCCGAACCGCTCCAGGAACCCCGTCCACGGCTTGTCCGCCGCGGGTGGCCCGGTGGGTTCCGTGGACGCGATCGGCGTGCGGTCGTCCAGGCCCACCACGACCTGGTCCAGCTCGCCGGCGAGCTCCATGCGCACGTCGTACCCGGCGCCGTTCAGCCGCGTGGCCGTGGCCGTCGCGAGGGTCCCGTCGTCGAGGGTGAGCACCGCCGCCGCGGTGTCGACGTCCCCGGCGGCCCGGAACATCGGCGGACCGGCGTCGGACCCGGCCGCGTACACGTCGACGACCTCGTGCCCGGTCACCCAGCGCAGGATGTCGAAGTCGTGGATCAGGGTGTCCCGGTACAGCCCGCCGGACAGCGGCAGCCACTCCGCCGGCGGCGGCGCCTGGTCGGAGGTGAGCGCCCGCACGGTGTGCAGCCGTCCGAGCCGCCCCGAGCGCACGGCCTCCCGCGCGCCGGTGTAGCCCGCGTCGAAGCGGCGCTGGAAACCCATCTGGAGAATCGTCCCGGCGGTCTCCACCTCGGCGATGGCCTGCAGGGTGCCGGGCAGGTCGAGCGCGATGGGCTTCTCGCAGAACACCGGCAGGCCCGAGCGCGCCGCCCGGCCGATCAGCTCCGCGTGGGCCGAGGTCGCGGTGGTGATCACCACCGCGTCCACGCCCCACTTGAAGATCTCGTCGACGCCGGGGGCAGCGGTCTCGCCCAGCCGGTGCGCGAGCTCCTGGGCCCGTGCGCCGTCCGCGTCCGTGAGAATTAAGGAACCGACCTCCCGGTGGCGGCTGAGCGTGTTCGCATGAATGGTGCCGATGCGGCCCGTCCCTATGACCCCGATGCGCATGTGAACAAAGTGTGGTCGCGAACCCCGTGCTGTCAATGCGTATGTCCGGACAATCTGACTACACGACTTCCCGTCAACAGCCCACGGAGCTACGCTCGGGCCCGTGCCGAAACCAGGAGTGGACCCGACCGTGACGCTCGAGCTCAGTGTGGACCGCGGCAGCCCGGTGCCGTTGTACTTCCAGCTGTCCCAGCAGCTGGAGGCCGCGATCGAACACGGCACGCTCACCCCCGGCAGCCTGCTGGGCAACGAGATCGAGCTCGCCGCCCGGCTCGGCCTGTCCCGGCCCACCGTCCGCCAGGCCATCCAGTCGCTCGTCGACAAGGGCCTGCTCGTGCGCCGCCGTGGAGTCGGCACCCAGGTCGTGCACAGCCAGGTCAAGCGCCCGCTGGAGCTCAGCAGCCTCTACGACGACCTGGAGGCGGCCGGTCAGCGCCCCGCGACGAAGGTCCTCGTCAACACCGTCGTCTCCGCCACGGCCGAGATCGCCGCCGCGCTCGGCGTCGCCGAGGGCAGCGACGTGCACCAGGTCGAACGGCTGCGCCTGGCCCACGGCGAGCCGATGGCGTACCTGTGCAACTACCTCCCCCCGGCCCTCCTCGACCTGGACACCGCCCAGCTGGAGGCCACCGGCCTGTACCGGATGATGCGCGCGGCGGGCATCACCCTGCACAGCGCCCGCCAGTCCATCGGCGCGCGAGCGGCCACGTCGGAGGAGGCGGAACGCCTGGCCGAGGAGGCGGGCGCGCCCCTCCTCACCATGCAACGCGTCACCTTCGACGACACGGGCAGAGCGGTCGAATACGGCACCCACACCTATCGCCCCACTCGCTACTCATTCGAATTCCAGCTTCTGGTCCGGCCTTAGGGGCGCGGGGCTGCATCGACGTGCGGCTCCGGCGCGTGGGCGCGCTCAGCCCCCACACACCCGCATGCGGTAACGAATCGCACACCCCCCTTTGCTGCCCCGTGTTCGGCACCTCGCGTGAGCGTGCGGCAGAATCGGGGCCGATGAGCACCTACGGCAACTTCAGCGCCCCCATAGGCTCCCGCCGCGCCCCCGCCCTGCGGACCGTCGGCACGCGGGAACGCCGCTCACACCTGACCGCACCCCGCGTGCCGACAGTGGGCATCGACATCGGCGGCACCAAGGTCATGGCGGGTGTCGTCGACGCCGACGGCAACATCCTGGAGAAGGTCCGCACCGAGACCCCGGACAAGTCCAAGAGTCCCAAGGTCGTCGAGGACACCATCGTCGAACTGGTCCTGGACCTGTCCGACCGCCACGACGTGCACGCGGTCGGCATCGGCGCGGCCGGCTGGGTCGACGCCGACCGCAACCGCGTGCTGTTCGCCCCCCACCTGTCCTGGCGCAACGAGCCGCTGCGCGACCGCATCGCCGGCCGCCTCGCGGTCCCCGTCCTCGTGGACAACGACGCCAACACCGCCGCCTGGGCCGAGTGGCGCTTCGGCGCGGGCCGCGGCGAGGACCACCTCGTCATGATCACGCTCGGCACCGGCATCGGCGGCGCGATCCTGGAGGACGGCCAGGTCAAGCGCGGCAAGTACGGTGTCGCCGGCGAGTTCGGCCACATGCAGGTCGTCCCCGGCGGCCACCGCTGCCCGTGCGGCAACCGCGGCTGCTGGGAGCAGTACAGCTCAGGAAACGCGCTGGTCAGGGAGGCCAGGGAGCTGGCCGCCGCCGACTCCCCGGTGGCGTACGGGATCATCGAGCACGTCAAGGGCAACATCGCCGACATCACCGGTCCGATGATCACCGAGCTGGCCCGCGACGGCGACGCGATGTGCATCGAACTGCTCCAGGACATCGGACAGTGGCTCGGGGTCGGCATCGCGAACCTGGCGGCCGCCCTCGACCCGTCGTGCTTCGTCATCGGCGGTGGCGTCAGCGCCGCCGACGACCTGCTGATCGGCCCCGCGCGGGACGCGTTCAAGCGCCAGCTCACCGGCCGCGGCTACCGCCCCGAGGCCCGTATCGCCCGCGCCCAGCTCGGCCCCGAGGCCGGCATGGTCGGCGCCGCCGACCTCGCCCGCCTGGTCGCCCGCCGCTTCCGGCGCGCCAACCGGCGCCGGGTGGAGCGGCACGAGCGCTACGAGCGGTACGTGGAGGCCCGTCGTACGTCCCGGGACACCGCATGACGGCCTCCCTGCCGCGCCAGGCCTCGGCGCCCCCGGACGAACCGGGGCGTCCCGCCGAGGACCGCCGGCACCGGAACCGCCGCAGGGCGATCACGCTGCTCATCATCGGCCTGCTCATCGGCGTCCCGGCCGGCTATCTGGTGATCTCCGCCAACCAGAGCCGCGACAGCGGCAAGGACAAGGAGGCGAAGTACTCGGCGACGGGCCTCACGCCCGACTGGCCGTCCAAGGTCCAGCGCCGCCTCTACCAGGTACCCGTGCCGCACCCCGCCGACCTGGTCGCCTCCTACGAGACCAACAACTGGAAGACCAGCCGCCTCTACGTCCAGTTCCGGACCACCGACGCGGGCCTCGCCGCCTTCCTCACCGGCATGGGCGTCAGCCGCGCCGAGCTGAAGAAGGGCGAGATCTCCATCAGCGAGCGCGACCAGAAGATCAGCGGCTGGAAGTTCGACGGCCCGCGCTCCTGGTGGGGCCTGACCCACGCGCAGAAGGATCCGGCGCCCACCCAGGACGTCATGGTCAACCTGACCGTCCCGAACGCCCCGAAGGTGTACGTCGTCTCGCGCACGGTTCCCTGACCCGGACCGTCGGACGAACGGCCCGGGCCGGTCGCCGGAGCCGATTGTCAGACCCCGCCCGTAGAGTCGAAGACGACTGATCCGGCATGCGGGCGGGAGGTGACAGGACGTATGGGCGACAGGGCCGTGGTGGCCGAGCGCGGGGCCGAGCACCGCGGCGAGCGGCAGGGGGCGGCCGTCCCCGTCCGGCTCGCCGCCGTCTTCCTGCCCGCGCCCCTTCCCCGCGAGGGCCGGATCGCGTTCTGGGACCCCGAGGGCGCACCCCTGCCGCCCGAGAGCCCCGACGCCGACGCCACGGGCCCCGAGCACACCGAGCTCACCGTCGTACGACCGCACGGAGCCGGCATCCGGCGCCGCACCACCCCGGCCCTCTCGCTCCCGGTCGCCGAGGCCCTGCCGCTGCTCGTCCGGGCCCGGCGCGACCCCGCCGCCCATCCCGCCACCGCCTGCTGGGGCGCGGCCGCCCTGCACGCGCTGCGGCTCACCGCCCGCGGCCGCCTGCTGCCCGGCCTCACCGCCACCGGCCACGACGCCTGGCGCGCCGGGCCCCTGGACCCCGACGACATCGCCCACCTGCGCGCGGTCGCCGCCGCCCTGCCCCACGAGGGCCACGCGGTCCCGCTGCCCGGCCCCGGCCCGCTCCGGCTGCCGGAACCGGAAGCCCTGATGCGTTCCTTCCTGGACGCGGTCGCCGACACCCTGCCCCGCACCCCCGCGGCCCCCCACGCCTCCGGCAAGCCCTTCGCCGCCCGGGCACCGCAGCGGCTGCCGCACGCGCGGGACTGGGCCGCCGAGGTCGCCGCCGGCATGGACGCGGGCGTGCGGATCTCGCTCCGCCTGGACCTGTCGGCGTATCACCTGTTCAACGCCGAGGCGGACGGCGTGCGCAGTGCGGGCGCCGCGATCGTCCAGGTGCACAGCCTCGCCGACCCCACCCTGGTGACCGACGCGGCGGCCCTGTGGGCGGGGGACGCCGACGCCGTCTTCGGGCCACGCGCCCGCGTGGACGCGGCCCTCGCCGTGCGGCGAGCCGCACGCGTCTGGCCGCCCCTGGACCGGCTCTCCGAGCAGGACGCACCCGACGTACTGGCCCTGTCCGACGAGGAGTTGGGTGACCTGCTCGGCGTGGCCGCGACCCGGCTCGCGGCGGCCGGGGTGGCCGTGCACTGGCCGCGGGACCTGGCCCAGGACCTCACCGCGGCAGCGGTCGTACGTCCCGCGCCGGGCTCGGCGACCGACGGCACCGGATTCTTCGAGAGCGAGGAACTCCTCCAGTTCCGCTGGCAGTTGGCGATCGGCGGCGACCCGCTCAGCGAGGCCGAGATGGACGCGCTGGCCGAGGCCCACCGCCCGGTCGTCCGCCTGAGGGACCAGTGGGTGCTGGTCGACCCCGCCCTCGTCCGCAAGGCCCGCAAGCGCGAACTGGGCCTGCTCGACCCGGTCGACGCGCTCTCCGTGGCCCTCACCGGCACCGCGGAGGTCGACGGCGAGACGGTGGAAGCGGTGCCGGTCGGCGCGCTCGCCGCCCTGCGCGACCGCCTGACCACCGGGGTGCACCCCGCCGAACCGCCCCCGGGCCTGCACGCCACCCTCCGCGACTACCAACTCCGGGGCCTGGCCTGGCTGGACCTCATGACCTCCCTCGGCCTCGGCGGCTGTCTCGCCGACGACATGGGACTCGGCAAGACGATCACCCTCATCGCCCTGCACCTGCGCCGGGCGCGCCGCGAACCGACCCTTGTCGTCTGCCCCGCCTCGCTCCTGGGCAACTGGCAGCGGGAGATCACCCGGTTCGCGCCGGGCGTCCCCGTCCGCCGCTTCCACGGCACCGAGCGCAGCCTGGACGGCCTCGACGGCGGCTTCGTCCTCACCACGTACGGCACCATGCGGGCGGCGGCGGCGAGGCTGGCCGAGCAGCGCTGGGGCATGGTCGTGGCGGACGAGGCCCAGCATGTGAAGAACCCGTACTCGGCCACCGCGAAGGCCCTGCGCACCATCCCGTCGCCCGCGCGCGTGGCGTTGACCGGCACCCCCGTCGAGAACAACCTCTCGGAGCTGTGGGCCCTGCTCGACTGGACCACCCCCGGACTCCTCGGCCCGCTCAAGTCCTTCCGCGCCCGGCACGCGCGCGCGGTGGAGAACGGCGAGGACGAGGAGGCGGTGACCAGGCTGGCCCGCCTGGTCCGGCCGTTCCTGCTGCGCCGCAAGAAGTCCGACCCCGGGATCGTCCCCGAGCTGCCGCCCAAGACCGAGACCGACCACCCCGTCCCGCTCACCCGCGAGCAGGCATCCCTGTACGAGGCGGTGGTGCGCGAGTCGCTGCTGGCGATCGAGACGGCGCAGGGCATCGCGCGCAGGGGCCTGGTGCTGAAGCTGCTGGGCGCGCTGAAGCAGATCTGCGACCACCCCGCGCTGTACCTGAAGGAGGAGGTCCCGCCGACCGCCGGCGAGCGCTTGGTCGCCCGCTCCGGCAAACTGGCCCTGCTGGACGAGCTGTTGGACACCCTGCTCGCGGAGGACGGCTCGGCCCTCGTCTTCACCCAGTACGTGGGAATGGCCCGCCTGATCACCGCCCACCTCGCCGCCCGCGCCGTCCCGGTGGACCTGCTGCACGGCGGGACGCCGGTGCCGGAGCGCGAGCGCATGGTGGACCGCTTCCAGAGCGGCGCGGTCCCGGTGCTCGTCCTGTCGTTGAAGGCGGCGGGTACCGGGCTCAACCTCACCCGTGCCGGTCATGTCGTCCACTTCGACCGCTGGTGGAACCCGGCCGTCGAGGAGCAGGCAACCGACCGTGCCTACCGCATCGGCCAGACCCAGCCCGTCCAGGTCCACCGGCTCATCACCGAGGGCACCGTGGAGGACCGCATCGCCGAGATGCTCGAATCCAAGCGCGCCCTCGCCGACGCGATCCTCGGCTCCGGCGAGTCCGCCCTCACGGAACTCACCGACCGCGAACTGACCGACCTGGTCTCCCTCCGGAGGCCCTCATGACCCCGGGCCCCGCCGACGAGGCCCGCCGGGCCCTGCGGGCGGCACGGGAGCGGGCGGCCAGGGAGACGACGGCGGGCCCGGACGGGGGGCCGGACACCGGGACGAGCGACGGGGAAGCGCTGGGGGCACGCTCCGCGGCGTCGGGTGCGGGGAGCTTTGCGGCTGAGGCTGAGGGCGAGGGTGCCTCGGCGGTGGCGGAGGCCGGCGCCTCGACGGAGTCCGATGCGGGGAGCTCCGCGGCTGAGGGGACGGGGCACAAGGCAGGCCGTGCGGCTGAGGGGGCAGGTGACTCGGCTGCGGCGACGGGTGCGGGTGCGGGTGCGGGGGCCGGCCAGGGGCGCGTGCAGGGTGCGGAGAGCGGCGCGGTTGCGGGGCTCGGGAGTTCTGCGTCGACGGGGTCGGGCCACGGTCGGGTGTGTGGGGCGGAGTTCCGTGCGGCTGAGGAGGTCGGTGACCCGTCGGTGCAGGGGACGGGGCACGACGAGGCGCAGGCTTCGGAGAGTCGTACAGCCGCGGGAAGCGGGAGCTACGCGGCGCACGGAACGGCGCAGGGCGCAGAGGGCGTTGACGTCGAGGGGAGCGGGAGCCTCGCGGGCCGGGAGGAGACCGGCTCTGCGGCGCAGGGTGCGCAGCGTGCGGCTTACCCGGTGCCCGCGGACACCGACGTGCCGGGTACCGAGGACGGGCAGGACAGCGAGGGCACCGTGACCGACCCCGCCCCGGCCGAGCCCCGGCCAGGTGACGCGGCTCGCGCGGCCCTGCGGGAAGCCGTCGCGGCTCGGCGTGCTGCCTCCGCCCAGCCCGCGGACGCCCCGCAGCCTCAAGCATCTGGACCGGAAGCCGCTGCGGATCGGCGTGCTGCGTCCACCCACCCCGCCGCCGACCCCACGCAGCCCCACGCACCCCGACCGGAAGCCGTCGAGGTCCGGCACGACTTGAGCGGGGAGTCCGACGCGGCCGACGCCCCCGCGGCCTCCGTCGAGTCCCCCGGCAATGAAACGGCTCGCCCGGCCGAGACAGCTCCGTCGACGGCGGGCGCCCGCGATGCCGCGCCCGCGGAGCACCCCGGCGCCCGCCCCGCTGACGCGGCACGCGAAGCGCTGCGCGCGGCACGCAAGAGGCGGGCGGATGCCGAGGCGGCTGAAGCCGAGGCCGGTCTCGCCCGTCGGCCGCGCAGGACCACCCCGACCGCGCCCCGGGACCGGAGTCGTACGCCGGGTCCAGCCGCCGGCGTCCGGGCGCGTGACGTACGGGAGTTGCTGGCCGACGCCTTCCGCATGCCCGACGACCTGCTGGAGCCGGGAGAGGAGCACGAGAACGAGGGCGTAGAGAGGAGAGGGGCGGAGGAGCCTCAGGGAAGCAAGGACCTTACGCAGCAAGGCAGTTCGCTTCCCGACGCCTCCACCCCGTCCTCACCCCGACACCCCCACTCCATGGCCGCCCCCAACCGGGACAACGACCTGCGTCGCACCTTCCCCGCCTTCCCGCCCCACGCTTCCGAGGACGCCCGGTTCGCCGCCACCTGGTGGGGCAACGCCTGGGTCACCGCCTTGGAGGAGGGCGCGCTGGACGCCAAGCGGCTGGCGCGGGGCCGTGGTTACGCCGAGCAGGGGAATGTGGACGCGATCACCGTGACGCCCGGGCTCGTGCTCGCCTATGTGCAGGGAAGCCGTGCCCGGCCGTACCGCGTCCAGGTGCGGTTGCGGACGCTGGGCGACGCGGACTGGGACCGGTTCCTGGACCGTGCCGCCGACCGCACCGGACACATCGCCGCACTGCTCGACAGGGAGATGCCCGAGGCGCTGGCCGAGTGCGGAGTGCCGTTGCTGCCCGGCCCCGGCGATCTCGAACCGCAGTGCAGCTGCCCCGACCGCGGTCACCCCTGCAAGCACGCCGCCGCCCTCTGCTACCAGACGGCACGTCTGCTCGACGCCGACCCCTTCGTCCTGCTCCTGCTGCGCGGCCGGGGCGAACGCGAGCTGCTCGACGCCCTGTCCCGGCTGAGCGCCACCCGCGCGGCCCGTGCCGCCCAGGGACAGGAACCGGCGCCGCTGCCCGGCGTACGGGCCGGCGAAGCGCTCGCTCCCCGCCGACTGCCTCCGCTTCCGGCCCCGTTGCCCGTCCCTGCGCACCCGGAGCAGCCTCCGGCCTATCCCGCGTCGCCGGGCGGCCCCGACCCCTTCGCCCTGGACCAGCTGGCCACCGACGCCGCCGCCCGCGCCCACGCCCTGCTCGCCACCGGCCGCGACCCGGTCGGCGAACTCACCCTCTGGCAGGACGCGGTCCGCCTCGCCGCCGCCCGCCCCGGCTCCGGCCTCACCGCCGGCACCCGCGCCCTCTACGCCTCCCTCGCCGCGGCCACCGACCGCACCCCGGGCGACCTGGCCCGCGCGGTCGCCGCCTGGAGACAGGGCGGGCTCGAAGGACTGGCCGTGCTGGAAGAACCCTGGGACCCGCCGGCCGGCCGCTTCGACCGTGCCCGCCCCCTCCTCCTCGCCGCGGACCTCCCCGCCTTCCGCCCCTGGCACAACCACCTGACCCACCCCCGCGGCCATCTCCAGCTCCGCCTCGGCCGCGACGGCCTGTGGTACGCCTACGAGTCCGAACCGGGCCACGACGACTGGTGGCCCCGCGGCACGCCCGACCTGGACCCGGTCGGCGCCCTCACGGGCCTCGGCACACCGGCCGATCTCTGACCCGACCGGCCCGTCCGCCCGCCCCCCGGCCCGGCGCGGAACCCCGTGAAGGCCATGTGAGAGTTCGCCGGTGATGTTCGGGAGCCAGGTGTGAGGAGTGGGGGCTCCGGGTCCGGACCCTCAGAAAAGGCGGTTAGCGTGGGGGCCGTGAGTGAGACGAAGACCCCTACCCTCCAGTACCGCTTCGACGGCCCGGAAGACGCCCCCGTCCTCATCCTGGGGCCGTCCCTCGGGACCACGTGGCACAGGTTGTAGAGACCGTCCACGGGCGTCCAGTTGGTCCAGGGCGAGCGCGTAAGTCCAGGTCAGGGACTTGTGACGCGACAGCGTCTGCGGGGTTGGTGACACGCCTGTGATCGCTAGTGACACGTGAGGCCCCCGTGGGCTTGCTCCGGAGGGGGCCCTGCGTAGACGGGGACCTGCTACGACGACGCCCCGCCGGCTTGCGGCGGGGCGTCGTCCTGCAGTTGGTCATGACGGATTGAGGCTTGCACTGGAGGCTCCGTTGTACTCCGGCTCGCCGCTCTCGAGTACGCGGAGGAGCGAGGCGGTGACGACGCGGGCGGTGCGGCCTAGTGGTAGCACGCGGCATGGAATTCTCCGCGGCGAACGAGGTCGTAGCTCTTCGATCTCGAGAAGCCGAACGCTTCGGCGGCGTCCTTGACGCTCGCCGTCCCACTCCACCTCGGGCCCCGCCGGACGAACTGCGTCAGACGGGTTCCGTCATCTCCTCCATGAGCTCGGGCAGTCTGCGCAGCCTGGACAGCGTCTGGTTCAGGAGGCGCACGGTCCTGTCAGCCTGGTGTCGGCCGATGGGTTGGGCGACAGACGCCGCTCGGCTCTGGTCCGCGAGGTGGCCGAGGAGTTCGCCGACTTCGGCGGAGGCCGCGTGCAGGGCACGGATCCGTTCCTCGACCCGGGTCACCAGTGTCTCAAGGGTTAGCGGTTCCTCGGGGGAGGGCATGGAGCTATCGGCTTCGTCAGTCTCATCGGTGGCGGGCGCTTCGGACTGGGCTGAGACTGCAGGGGCGGGCGGCGCCGCGGTGGGTTGTACAGGGGCTGATGTCACGAGTGAGGGCGTTGGTGTCATGGCTGAGAGCGCGGGCAGTGTAGGCGAAGGGAGGAGGGTGGGCACCGTCGCCGTGGTGAGCAATGGTGGTGCAGAATTTACTGTCTTGCGGGGCCGGGTACCGGTGTCCTTGGGGAATTCGCTGTCGAACCAGAGCGGTGTCATCTCCCGCCCCACCATCTCCTTGCCGGAGCTGCTGACGCGCCAGGGCCGCCGGTCTCCGTCGTCCATGGCTGCGGCCAGCGACTTCAGTACGCCGACTGCCATCATCCGGCTCTTTTCGTGCCGCAGGGCCTGCAGGCAGTTCATGACGGTCCTGCGAGATCGGCGAATCCGTTCCCCTGCGTCGCCGATCGCTTCCTGGCCGTCGAGTGAGCCTCGGTCGGCCTCGATGATGCCGAAGGAGGCCAGCCAGTGCGCCGCCCGATAGGATACAAGTTCGTCGAATGCGTCGTCATCGGTGTCCGCGGCGGCGAGCAGATCTGGCAGCCTGCGTCCGGAGAGGACGATTCCCTCCCGGGCCCGGGTCGAGAAGACCTGGCCCACGCGTGGGTTCCATGGTGCCGGGTAGCTCTCGGAGGTCAGTGCGGACCACGTGCGCGCCCGCTGGTTGATTTCCCCCGACTTGAGCTGAGATGGTGGGTTTTCGCTGAGCGCGCGCCGCAGTAGATGACGCTTGCGCGGATCCACCGGAAACAGTTCCTGCAACAACCTCATGGAGCGCAGGTCTCGCAGCTCGGAGACCGTCATGTCCGCCGACGCGCCCGAGAGTTCACGGATCGGCGCAAGCCCGGAAAGGACCTCTGCCGTTTTCTCGTCCATAACCTGTTGCGCCACGTACATCCCGAGAACGCTCCGCCCCAGCGCGCGCGAGCGGTCGAGGGCGTCGAACTCCAGCGGCGGGTGGACGTGATCGCGCCGGTTGTTCATCTGCACGATGCGGTAGAGCCGCTGCGGAGTGGGGGTGCCGATCACCAGATGCGCGTCCACCACGGCGATGGCCGCGGCGCGTCGCGCACGTGAGCCGTTCGTCGGATCCAGTTCACCGTCGCCCGTCTCCGCGAACTCCCTGTTGAGTACGGCGGAGAATTCAGGGAGCCAGTCGCGAGGGTCGCAGATGATCTCGTCCCCCTCTCGCTCCAGTTTCTCAGCCGGGACACCGGCCAGCACTTCACTGGATGTCAAACGGAAGATCGACTGCCGCTTCTGTGTGCGATTATTGCCTCGAACTGCCATCCACCCCCAATAGGCGTCCGGATAAAGAGGGTTGCCGTCAGAGTCCCTCTCCGGGTTCTCCTCGATCCTCACCTGCTGGGGAACGTACATCCCGGGATCCTGTTGCCCGTTGAGGACGAGGTCTTCCTCAAGGTCGTAAGGGCGGACGCGGTCTCGCCTCTTCAGTTCGTCCGCCGCGTCCTCAGCGTTCATGATCAACATGCGCCGGTTGGCCACGACGCTTTCCAGTGCGGCGAAACACTTCTTGCGTCCATCGTCGTCGACGCCCATCCATGGCCGGACCGAAGCCAAGGTCCGCTCGGTCTCCCGGCCGACCGTCGGATCCGCGACGGAGCGCCAGATTGAGCTGATCCGTTCGTTGTGTCCCCACTGCACACCGCCGACGCCGTGCATCCGGACGACGGCGACGACCATGTCACCGGCGTCTGTGCGGATGCGCCGGACCGCGCTCGCCTTGAGCGTGCGCACACCGTGGGCGTCGGGCTCGCTCAGCATGTCATCGGGATCAACGATGAAGGGAGCGACGTTCTCCAGTGCACCACGGGGCAGATTCACCCCCTCGGTCGCCAGCACGGCCTTGATCCATGCTTCTTGATCCTCCCGGGATACCGGAATCGGAAACGGTCCATCGACATTGACCTCGCTCATGCTCTACCTCGCATCACTCGGAGTCCCGGAAACGTTCCATTGCCCACTGGGCGCAGCTTGCCGCCCACCGGTAAGCCGGGTTGCCTGTCGCGAGCGCGACCAGCGAGAAGAACACCTGCAGGATTCGCAGCCGGTTCACAATCCGCTCGCGGCGCGCCAACTTGAACTCAGCTTCGGCCAGTTCCCGCTCCTTTCGTCGGATCTCCTCGGTGGATTCGTCGAGAGGACGGTCGGATTTCGGGGATGAAGGCATGGCTGAGGCCCTTCGGGAGTCGCGGCCGTACGTCGACCCATCGGCCAACAGACGTCCCGCATCGGCACGTTAGGAACAGGAAGCATCCTGGCATCAGGAAGCTGAGGAGCGACATGCTTATCCGGTAGATGCTCGCTTCGAGTGAAGAGGCGTACCTTTGTTCCTATTGAGGGGCGGCGAGCTCACGCTCTAATGGTGCGGTTAGTAAAAACAAGTTGCCGGTCGGCATGCCCCGCGCGGAGGTGTCGAACTCGCGAATGATGGGCTTCGAACAAATAAGCTGGATTGACGAATTGGCGAGTCGGCGCTAAGGATCCCGGTGTGCCAGCTGAGTCGCTTATTGCAGGTGAATCTGATGGCGACGAGCATGACCAGTGCGCCCCCTCCCCGAGTGCTCGTCGGCTCCGGCCGACGGGGGAAGTGGTTCTTGGTGTGGACACGCATCGGGATGCGCATGCGGGCTGTGCTCTCCTTGGTGGAGGGGTGATCGGCATCGAGGTGTTCCCGGCTACCGCGGCCGGATGTCCCGAACTGCTGGACTGGGCAAAAGGGTTGGTCGCGCCGCGGGCCGGAGTGGAGGAGGCCGGCCCCTTCGGAGTGGCCCCTGTCCCGGCCTGCGTGGGGCTCGCCAACGACAACAAGAACCGCGAAGACGGTGAAAATAGGTGCTGCAGGCCACTCGCATCACCCTGTGCCTGCTCTGGGCCCAGCGAATCGAACGGCTCACCGAACAGGTTCAGGACCTGGAAGACCGCCTGGCCAGAGACGTGATCCAGTGGAAAGGCGCGCGATCGACGAAGTGTCTGTGAACTCAGTCAATGATTGGCCTGATGGGGGTGGCTGAGCTACGGTGTCGGCATCCTGTGTCAGACCCGTCCCAAAGTCGCCGTCCTGCTCGGAGAAGCACATGTCGTCATCCAACGATGCGCCCGTCACTTTGGCGGGAATCGCGCGCATCGCGGGCGTTGGTCGAGCGGCTGTAAGTAACTGGCGACGGCGCCATGTCTCGTTCCCGATGCCGGTCGGCGGTACAGACACCAGCCCGCAGTTCTCCCTTTCGGAGATCGAACGGTGGCTGTACGCCCACGGGAAGATCGAGCGGATCGGGTTGCGCGAGCGGCTGTGGCCGCACTACGAGGCCCTGGGGGATCGTGCGGTGATGGGCGCGGCGCTCGCCGAAGCCGGCCGCCGCCTGCTTGCCGCGACAGGCGTGGATCAGGCCGCACCCGAGCATTCCTTGCTTCCGGACGAGGCCGCTCGCGTGATGAACGAGACGGTCGACGTCGCACGATACGAAGGCGAGCGGGAGACATTCACCTTCCTGCTCACACGCTGGCTTGACGCCCATGTACGGCAGGTCGGCACCACCCCAGCCCCACTGGCCCGACTGATGGCAGACGTTGCTCTAGCCGTCAGAGCGGAGGAGGACCGGGGCGCGGATGGGCGGATCACCGTTCTCGACCCCGCCTGCGGTGTCGGCGGGTTGCTCCTGGCCGCCGGTGAGGGCATGGCGGAGCGAAGCGCCGACGCCGATCCCGGGACTACGGCGCTCATCGGTACCGAACTCGACTCGGTACTTGCCGCGCTGGCGGAAGTGCGGCTGGGCTTCGCCGACGCGGAGGGGGGAAGCGGCGTTGTGAGGATCAAGGCAGGTGACTCGCTCCGCGCGGACCCAAACGACGGTGTTCGGGCCGACATCGTCCTGTGCAACCCCCCGTTCAACGCGCGCGACTGGGGTCATGAGGAACTGGCTACTGACCCCCGCTGGGTCTACGGCCTGCCACCGAGGACCGAGCCCGAACTCGCCTGGATTGAGCACGCGCTGGCGCGACTGGCGCCAGGCGGCGTGGCTGTACTCCTGCTGCCGCCTGCGGTGGCCTCTCGGCGCGCAGGTAGGCGCATCCGTGGGGCGCTACTGCGGACGGGCGCTCTGCAGGGAGTCGTCGCACTTCCAGCCGGGGCCGCCCAACCGCACAGCGTCTCGCTCCAGTTGTGGATTCTCCGGATGCCGGTGTCCGAGGGTAGCGCTGCTTCCGGCGAACGCCTGTTTCTGCTCGACGCAGCCACATCGCATGGGGCGACGAGAGGAGCTCAAGGCATCGATTGGCCGCAGTTGACCAGCCGCGTACTCGATGCGGTACGTGCTTATGACTGGTCTGGAGAAAGGAAGGCGGCAGGAAAGCAATTGCCTGAGGGGACTGTCACCGTTCCCGTGGTGGACCTGCTCAATGAACAGACCGATCTCACACCGGCCCGCCACGTACCAGAGTCGGCCGTAGATGCCCAGGCCAAGCTCCATGAGTCCTGGGGGCGCCTGGGTGGCTTGCTCGACGAAGTGCGCAATCACTCCCAGTCTCTGGCGGCAATCAACCTGTCGGTGGGTAGTGAGGCGCTGTCCACGATCACGGTCTCGGACCTGCACCGTGCCCATGCTCTCAACCTGGAACAGGGGCAGACGCTCCCCGGTGAACTACTGCACGGCGACGCGCTGCCAGATGGCGCGGTGCCGGCCTTGAGCGTTCCCGACCTGGTCCTGGGAGGACAGCCAGGGGGCTGGCTCGCCAGGGCCGAGGTAGAGCGGGGCGCCAGTACGGGTTCGTTCACCGTGGCCGAGCCGGGGGATGTCGTCGTGGCGGGTGTCGAGAGGGCGTATCGCGTCTGGGTCCAAGAGGATGCGCCCTTGGTGCTCGGGCCCCAGCTCTACGCGCTGCGCCCGGACCCCCAAGTCCTCGACCCCTGGTTCCTCGCAGGCTGCCTGAGTGCGTCCGCGAATGCGCGGCAGGCGGGTTCCCACACCTCCAGCTCTGCCCGCATCGACGTACGCAAGCTACGGGTACTCCAGCTCACACTTGTTGAACAGCGGCCGTATGCGGCGGCCTTTAGAGAACTCTTGGCACTTGAGGAGTCGCTCCGCTCGGTCGCATCGGTGGGCGAGGCTCTCGTGCGGAGCCTCGGGGACGGGCTCGCAGCGGGAAAGCTGCGCTCTTTGCGTCCGTGAGCGAGCCGCCTATCGCTTGAGGTGCACCTGCCGGCCCCCCTGTACGTGACTTGTCCGCCGAAACATCGATGTTGGCCCGCAGGCGCTGGGGAACGATCACTGATGAGTCTGGACTGGAAAGGATCTCCGAAGACGCAAGAAGTACGCCACCGCCCGGGCACACTCACCCAGCGACCTGTCCCGGCCAGCCAGAGCACAACTTACTTACGCAAGATCGCCTACATGTCGAAGCCCAGCTCCTCGAGCTCGATGCCGACCTCTTGGCATCGCTCAGCCAGGACTTGGGCGCGCGGGCCCGTGACGTCGGCCATCCGTTCGAGCACCATGGTCCGTGCCGCCGCGGCCGGAAGCAAGTCACCGAAGGGGATACGGCACTCCGCCGCACCCAGAGTGCCCTCCAGGTAGTCGGCCAGCTCATCCGGACTCGCCTTGCCCTCAGCCCGCAGGGCCAGATCCTCAAAGAGCGCGATCGCCTCCTTGCAGCGCCCGGCCACGCGCATGCCGTTCGCGGCCGCGCGCAAAGCGGTCCGGACGCCGGGGTCGAAGGCGCCCCAATCCCGGCGGGCGGCGGGTAGCAGCTCCAGCAGCTTGTCTACCGCACTCGCAGGCTCACCGGAGTCGACCTCTGCTTCGGCTTCAGTGGTGACGTCCTGAAAAATCCGGCGGCTGAGGAACCCGGAACCGCGTCGCCTCCTGCCGGAGTTGGACGCAGCCATCGGTGTCGCGGGCGCGGTTGGCAGGTCGTACTCGTCGGGCAAGCGCAACGGACGCGTCGGGTCCGGCTCTAGCCGAGGGGACGGGTCAGCGTCACCCGTGCGCGGCGCGTACTTCCGCAGTACCTCCGCGACCATGCGGGTGTCCATCGGCCGGTCCTCCGGCTCCTTCGCCAGCAGCTTCAGTACCAGCCTCTCGAGCTCTGCCGGGATGTGCCCGACACGGCAGGTTGGTGGGATCGGCGCGGCATGCACATGTTGGTCCTTGAGCCCGTCCCCGGAGAACGGCGGATGGCCGGTCAGCAGGTGGTAGAGGACGCAGCCCAGCGCATACAGGTCGGTCTTCGGGGTGATCTGGCGTTCCAGGATCTGCTCCGGGGCCTCGTACCCCCTGCTGCCAACGGTGGATCCGTGCTGGGTGTAGTCGGTGACGCCGGGCCAGAGCGGCTTGGCGATGCCGAAGTCGATGAGGACGACCACGCCGTTCTCATCGATGATCAAGTTGTACGGCTTGAGGTCGCGGTGCACCACCGGCAGGTCATGGGCGCAGGTCAGTGCCTCGGCGATCTGAAACCCGATGGCCGCGCTGACCTCGATGGTGGGGGTGTACTGCTCCAAAAATCGGTGCAGGGGCTTGCCGGCGACGTAGCGCATGACGAGGTAGGGCTCGGCGTGGTGAGTGCCCTGGTCGTAGAGCTCGGGAATGCTCCTGTTATGCAGCCGGCCCAGAAGGGTGCCCTCGCGCCGGAACCGGCCACGCATGCGCCGGAGTTCGTCGTGCGCCTCGTCTTCGTCGAGCGCGTCCAGGAGCTCGTTCTGTGTGCGCAGGCATTTGACGGCCACGAGCCTGTCGTCCCGCAGATCCCTCGCCAGCCAGACCACGGCCATGCCGCCGGTGCCCAGGTGCTTGAGCAGTTTGTACCGGCTGCCCAGCACCTCGTCCTTCTTCATGCCGCCCCTTGCCTGTGAAGCGTCCCGCCTCTGGCACGCAGGAGAGGCGCGACTGTGGCGAGTTCCCGGTTCCGCCAGACCGTTGCGTGGCGGATGCGCCCAGTGTAAAGCGATCGAAGACTAAGTCGTGCATGGACTGAGTTCACAGACTGTTTTTGTGTCATGCTGGATATGCCGGAACCCGGTGCGCCCGCTCGGTGGTGCCGTATCGGGCCGTCCTGTCCAAACTGCTTGGAGGAGACTGTGAGTAGTGGGCCGCGCCCTGCCGGGACCAGCGGTGACATCAGGCTGGTACGCACGAACCTCGCTGCGGCGCGCCTCGATCCCCGGGACTGCCCCACGAAGCGGGCCAGCGACGCCCGGCCGATGCTGATCGCAGATCCCGAACCCCCTCAACTTGCCGAAAAACTACAAGATTTCACGCTCAAGGTCTTGATGGATGCACTCGACCTGATTGAACACGAGGGCAAGGACCTGGAGTGGGTGATCGGGGAACTCCGGCGCACAAACGGGACCTTCGGGCTCTACCGGCGCCGTGAAGCGCACCGCCTGCTGATGTCCTGGTCAGCCGAGGCGGTCCGTCGCTATCTGGCGGCCAGAACGGCAGACCAGCACGCCCGCCAGGTCGCCGAGCTGCCGCTCACGGTCCCGGTGCGTGACGCATGGGTGGTTGGCACGGACCCGGGCCCGGTCGACTCCCGGGGCGCGGACACCTATGAGATGACCGCTTGGGGACGCCGCTACGCGGCCCTCGACGGCTCCACAAGAGAACTGTGGCTGCTCACCTTCGGCACCGCCAAGGACGACCGACCCGAAGCGGAAAAGGCCGTAGCCGCATACGTGGCGGCGCGAGGGCGCCCCGCGGTCGGAGGATGGCGCAAGCGGCACACCCCGACCCCCTTCGGTGAACTTCCCCAGCACCGCGCCGCCCTTCCCGAGCACGTCAGGGTCATCGAATTCGGCTGCGGAGACGGCAAACGCAACGAGCTGATCGACTGGAACAGACAGGAAGCGCGTCAGCACTTCACGGCGGCGGGGTGGCCATCGTTACTCCAGGCCATCGACGGGACCGGGACCCGCCCCGGCACCGGCTGCATCGACTGCAAAGCACTGACCGGCTGCCAGGCACTCCCATACAGCCCAGAACTGCTGAGCATTACGCCGCCGAAGCGCCGGCGCCCCCGCCGCAGCGTCTCTATCACCGATTTGCGCGCTTATCGGGACTGTCCGGCGAAATACCACGCGACCCGGCAGCTCAAGCTGCGCTCCTCGACGCCCGAGAGCCCAGAAGTCCGGCGCGGCCGTGTGGTCGACGACATTCTGAACCAGCGGCACGCCAGCACGCCCTACCGAAGCTGCGCGACCTTTCCCGGCCCAGCGGCCCCGGACTCCTGGGGAGCCAGCGGTCTGCACCTGAGCGGTCAAGAAGCACTCGACGGTGCCGCCATGCTCGAACAGCACGCCTTCTACTGCCCCTTGGACGGCCTCGCCGCCAAAGAAGAGGTGCGGGTGCAGCACCAGGCGGTCTGCTACGACCCCGGACTCGACCTCGTGCTGATAGCCACTCCCGATCTGCTCCACACCCGCCGCGGGGGCTGGATCTGGCGGGAGACCAAGACCGCGAGCAGATACCTCTATGAGGGCGAGCCGCTGTTGAGGCTCTACCCTCAGCTGGCGCTCGGTGTCCTAATGCTGGCCACCGGGGTCCTGGGTGGAGACGCGGCCCGCTCCAGGGTGGAGCTCGAACTGCTGCACACAGACGACGTGACCTTTGAGGAACTCGACCCCTCACACCCGGGGACCGTCGACGAAGCGCGAGAAGTGATCACGCAACTCGCCCAGCCCTGGGCTTGGGATCAGGACTACCCGACGGCTCCAGGCCGGCATTGCGACGGCTGCGAAGCCCTCGAATGGTGCCGCGCGGGCATCGAACACCTCGCTACGACAAGGCAGGATTCCTGATGGCCACCGCCTTTGACGCCCACGCAGCCCAGCGCGGTGACTGGCTCGACTTCCCCGATGTACGCCTTGTCCGTACGCTAGCTGGCGCCGTCATCCAGCTCGCCGATCTCGGTTCGCTTTCCTCCTTCAAACTGCCCTACCCGGCGGAAGCCCAGCGAGCCCTCGACCGGACCGTCCTCGCCTGCCTCCTCAGGGGCGTCGAGGAGATCCCGAAAAGCCTGCCGGAACTGCTCTTTTGGTGCCACAGCCGCCCCCTGGAAGACTGGCCCCTGGACCTGCCGCCGGACGCTTTCGGCCCGGACGACTACCTGGTGGACCCCGAGGCACGGGTTCCCACCCAGCTGTGCCACGAGTGGTGGATCCGAGGCAAGGATGCCGGCGCCGCGCAGTTCGACCGGGAGGTCATTCACACGGCCATGCGCCTGTGCCGCAAGGCGTCATCACCGGAGTCCTACGTCGCCTTCCGCAGACTCCTGGTCGAACGGCCGGTACTCACCGGAGTGGAACGGTTCGAGACCGAGACCGACCTGTCTCTCGCTCCCGTACAAGAACTGCTGGACCAGTGCTACGCCCCGGTCCCGGCCTCCTACGAATTCCAGGGCGGCTACGTCACCTGCGGCCGCTGCCTGACCTTGCTCACGCCGCTCGCCGACGGCGCGTGGTGGTGCGAGAGAGACCGGTGCCGACGTCGGGGCGCACCGCCGCACGGACGGACCCTGACCGGAGCCGACGTGCCGGGACTGCTGCAACTTGTGCGACCGCTAAGGCAGTTCGTCACCGGACCGGGACGCGCCGAGGTCGAACTGGAAGCCCGGCTGCGCACGCTGGGGCTCGAGGTCCAGCTCTGGCCCGGCTTCGACGCCTACGACTTGCGCGTGACCTTCCCCGACGAGCACATCTGGGCCATCGACGTCAAGGACTGGAAGCATCCCGGGCTGCTTGGCCGGTCCGCGAAACCCGTCCGCCCAGAGCCGCCCTACGACGAAGCCTGCTGGGTGGTTCCCCGTGAACAGGCCGAAGCCCACCGCGATTACCTCGGCACGTACCGCCGCAACCGCCCCGCCTCCGCCGCGGGCCTGCCCCTGCTCACCGACGACCGGCTTGTCGCCCTCGCGACCGCCCGCACCCGAGGGGCCGACGGCCCCCACCTGACGGACTCCGCACCGACGAACGGATCCCCGAGTGCGTAACAGCAGTGAGTGGTACCAGAAACTGGCCAAAGCCCTGGAACCTGTCTGGCCCCAAGAACACCAAGACGTCAACCCCTCGCTGCTCTGCCAGGTGGAACTCGGCCTCTATCTGATGGAAAGTCTCGACCCGACCGGCGACGCCCACGGTGTCTACACCCTCCTAGGCGGCTATCCCTTTGCCGCGGCCGCGGGCATCGCCACCACCCCGGCACAGAGCGCCCGGCTCGACGTGGCGCGCCACTTGCTGTGGAAGCTGCGTCGCCGCCGCATGTGGCACCAGTGCCTGGAGACGTACATCCAGCTGCCCGAACGGCTCCGCGGCTACCGGCTGGCCGCGGGAGGAGGACCGGCGCGGCGCGTCGAACCCACCATCGCCGCAGACCGCTTCGACAGGTTCGAGCACGCGCTGTCCCAGCTTCCGCACTTCGACCAACGGCAACTGCCGCCCGCCCCGGCGGGCCAGGCCCGGTTCACCGAGCGGCACCGGCCAGCCTCCGTGACCATCCCCGAACAGCTGTGTTTCCCGCCGGCGACCGGCCACGACCTGAGCCAGGTCCCGCACACCGCAGGCCATCCCCTGGACATCCCGCTGGCCGAACTCGCCGAGACCGCCCGCTGGATGGAGGAAACCGAGACGGCCCGCGGCCTCACCTGTGGCCATTGGGCGCGACGGCTGGAAGACCTGCAACTCGATGCCCTGTCCGCCGACGGGCAACGCTTTGAGAAGACCACGATTCTCCGCATGGACCGCCTGCTCCACCTGGTCGGTATGGTGGGCGCGGGCAAGAGCACCCTGATGCATCTCATCGCCGTCTGGGGCGCACGCAAAGGGCTGCGCACCACTCTTGTCGTCGGTGACGTCGCCGAACAGCTCACCCTGGTCGGCCAGTTCCGCGACCTGGACCTACAGGCCGCTCCCGTCATCGGCGGCACCACCCGTGAGCAGCACGCATCCCGGCTGCACCGCCGCCTTGCCGCGCGCGGCCAAGTCTCCCTTCTCCAGCACGATGATCCAGCCTTCGACGATCTGAGCTCAGTGTGCGTCCTCGACGCGCAGCGCGGACTGGAAGCAGCCGAACCCCTGCGTTACGTCGACGCCCCCTGCACGGAACTGCGCCCGGTCAAGAAGCACGCTCCCACCGCCGCTGGGGAGATCCCAATGCCCGTGTACCGGCACGACCTGTCCGAGACACCCGCAGCGGACAGCGAGACGTCGCGGTCCGATCACGGCTGTCCGGTGTGGAGCGTCTGCCCCCGCCATGCCCCCGACCGGGAGCTAGTCGATGCCCTGATCTGGGTGGCCAACCCGGCCAGCCTTCTGCAGAGCGCCGTCCCCAACCCCCTCAACGCCGAACGCCTCAGGCACCTTGAACTGGCCTGCCTGCGCAGCGACATCATCATCGTCGACGAGGCGGACCGCGTACAGATGCAGCTCGACACCGCCTTCGCCCCGTCCGCGACGCTGATCGTGCGCGGCCCGGATTCCTGGCTCGACCGCCTCGGCATCCACAAGATCGATGAACTGGCCCGGCAAGGCCGCCTGCCCCTCTCGGCACGCGATGTCGAACGCTGGTCGGCCTCCCTGGACCTGGTCCACATCGCCGCCAACCGTCTCTACCGCCGACTGATCACCGACCACGACCTTCGCCGCTGGGCGGACATCGAATACTTCAGCGCCTGGACGCTCCAGGAGAAACTCGTCAACGAGTGGTACCCCCGACCGCGCCCCACCGGTCTCCTCCCCGACGAGACCTCCTCCGACTCCGAGGTGTACGACTCCAATGACGAGGCCGACGGTGACACACCCCTGCCGCGGACCCCGGACACCGGGCCCTGGGATATCCGACGCAACGAAGTCACCAAGGCGTTCGACGCCTTCCGCGACGACCCGCTCGGCGATCGAGGCCCGCACAACGACCTGACCGACGCCCTAATCCGCAGTGCCGGAGCTCTCCTGCACCACCTCGACCAGACAGCGACCAGCCAACGCGTCCGCTCCGTGCTCGACAGCCTGCTCACCGGGTCCCCCCTGCTGGACGGTTCCCTGCGCCAGGAGCCACCCAGCCCGGGGAAACCCGCCCGGGATCCCGTGGACACCTGGGGAAGCGAGCCCTGGCTGGAACGAGAAGCCCGACGCCTTGAGTTCACCCTGGTACTGGCCGCCCTGCATCAGCGCCTCGAACGCGTCACCTTCCTGTGGCCGCAGGCCGAGGCGGCTCTGCATCTGGACACCGCCGACAACGAACTCTCCCGCAGACCGCCCCTCGACTACGCGCCGGTGGTGCCGGAGGCCCCGATGGGCAACGTCCTTGGATTCCAGTACCTGCCCGAAGATCCGGAGCCAGGCCCGGACGGCGACGAACACCGCAGCGGTACCCTGCGCTTCTTCCGCTGTGCCGGCGTCGGTCGCGAGCTCTTGCTCCACCTTCCCGCGCTGGGAGCCGACCCTGCAGCAGACCGTCCCGGACCACACGTCCTGCTCATGTCCGGCACCAGCTGGGCCGGGACATCGACCCGCGCACACGTCATGGCCCCAGTCACAGCGATCCTCAAACCCCACCAAGCCGCCGTCGACTCCATCCGGCAAACCCTGTTCACCACGCTGTTCCTCTACGACGGCGAAGGAACCCCGCTCACCCTCTCCGGAGCCCGACTCGACACCCGTGAACGGGTCCTGGCCCAGATGGTCACCCAGCTCGGCAAGTCGGCCCCGGGCAGCAGCTCGCTCCTCGACCAGGAACTACGGCAGATCGAGGACGGAGAACGCCGACGCGCCCTCCTCCTGGTCGGAAGCTACAAGGACGCCAGGATCGCCGCCGACCTCCTGGAACGCATGCCGCGCTGGCGCGGAAAGGTCCGCGTCCTCGCCTCCGACAAGGCAGAGCTCGACCACGCCGGCCCCGGAGACACCGCCACGGGAGACTTCACCGGCGCCTCCGCCGTACGCCGCGGCGACCTCGCCGCCTTCGCCAAGGACGAAGACGCCGAAGTCCTGGTCGCCCCCCTGATGGCAATCGAGCGCGGACACAACATCCTCAACCAGAGCCACAAAGCCGCCTTCGGGACCGTCCTCTACCTCGCCCGTCCCCACCCGCGCCCCGACGACCTGTCGCTGGCCGTCTTCGCCATCAACGACTGGGTCACCAGGTTCGTCCGCAACCAGCCGGATGCCGAGGCGGGAACCTTCGGCAAACTCGTGGCCGACGCAGCGGACATGGACAGCGCCGGGCTCGCCTTCCGCCTCGCGGCCCGCAAGGAGTGGCGCCGCCTGCTGTCCCGACGCTACATCTACTCCCAGCTCAACGACGCGGAGAAGACCTCCTTCGCCTGGGATCAGCTGGTCACCATCTGGCAGGTCATCGGCCGACTGGTGCGCGGCGGGGTGCCCGCGCGGGTGGTGTTCGTCGACGCGGCCTTCGCCCCCGCACTCGCCGAGGCCGGGGCCCCGCCCGCCGCGGCGACCCGCAGCGGACGCCGACGCAACGACCCCGGCCTGCTCATCAAGCTCCGCGACGTCCTCGCGCCCTACTTCGACGACGAAACCACCCCCGAATCGTTTGCCGACCCTGCCGACCCCGCCTTGGTCCGCACTCTCTACCACCCGCTCTACGACGCCCTGTGCGGTCTGAGCGCCCGAACTGACTGCTGAGCCACAGCAAGGAGACTGCAAAGACCATGGCCGCCAAGTACCGCGACGCAAGCCGGGCCGCCTACCTTCTGAAGCCCAACACCGCGCCCTGGACCGCTCGTTATCGGGCACTGACCTTTGCGGAGCAGTGGCACGAGAGCGTTCTGGACCTCTGCAACCTAGGGCGCCCCCCCGAGGCCGAGCCGTACCGCGCTGCGCCCGTCGCCAGATTCAACGGAGTTCTGCAGAGCCTCGCCCCCGATCTGGTCGTCCGCGGCCGTCCCCGCGACCCCCAGCAGCTGGCCGAGGACTTCTGGCTCTACACCCCCTCCGACACCCCCCACCCGCTTCCCGGCGACACCCTGGACCGACTGAGCGGCGCCTGGCTTCAAGACCTCCGCCCCGAACCCGCACATCACCGGGCAGTTCTGGACACCCACACGGCGCTGCGCTCCTGCCCACCGCAGTGGCAGGACGTCACCGTCGACCTCCTCGGCTGCCCCACGACCGACGGCGGAACCGCGGCTCCGCGCGACCGGCAATACCAACTCGCAACCGATGCCCTGGCCCGGCGCATCCTCGCCCTGGGACCCTACGAACACAGCGCCGGCAGCCTGCACTTCCGGGCCGTGCCACGCGGCCCGCGCCAGCAAGGAGCGGAACTCCTCTCACAGCCTCTCTCGCACGTGGTCAAGGGGCGCGAGTGGTGGTTCTCCATCGTGATCAACATTTCGCTACACACCGTCCCCTTCGACCCCCGACCCCGTCTCCACCTGCACACGGGAGTACGCCGCTGGGCAACTCGCCTCGACGCGAGGAAACAGAGCCTGCGGCTGCCGTACGGCCGCGACACCTCGGTCTACCTGCTGCCCGGCATCCCCTGGCTCCCCGGAGCACCCACCAGCGAGCGGTACGCCGTGGCCCGGCTGACCTGGGACCGCGGCACCGAGAGCTATGCCTGGAAGAACAACGGCCCCGCCCAGATCCTCGGCAGGCTGGCGCTCAACCGCCCCTTCCCCGACCCCTCCAGCCTGCTTGCCACACCCGAGGAGTGGATCGGCGACGGGGACGGCACCCGCGCCGCCGTCGTCCACAGCACACACATGGGTGCTCACGGCATCGGTGCCGGCCTCATGTCACACCAGCGTTCACAGATCGTCCAGTGGGCCGAACAGGCGCTGCCCGAACAGCTACGCCGGGTCCCCTCCCTCAGCCGGGCGACCGCCGGCAGCAGCGCCCCCGCCAATGCCCGGCCCAAGCCCAAGGCGGCGGAGAAGGAAGCGGAGGCGCAACGCGAAGCCCGCGCCCGCCGGACCGCACTCGCGGTGGCAGCCAGGATCAACCAGGGACAGGACCCCGCCGAAGCGATCAAGGGGACGGGAGCCGGGTGCCTCGTCGAAGCCAGACTGCTGTGGCAGAGCCCGTCGTTCCGGGATGCAGCCATCGAGGCCCTCGCCGACGTCCTCGGGCTGGACGGCGACGGAAGCCGCCCGGAGCCAGCCACTGCCCAGAACGCATACGAGCGGGCCGTACCCGGAAGCCCCGTCACTCTCGAATGGAAAGCCCCGGAACTCACCCTCCGCCTCCGCTGCCTGCGCACCACCGAGGGAATCACCGACACCCTGGGCATCGACCCCACAGCGCGGCCCAGGGGCAAAGCCCTGGAGACCGGTATCAACGCCCGGCGGAAGACTGCCGCCGCATTCTTGGCCGACGACGGAGCTGGCCCGCTTCACCCCAGCTTCGCCCTCGTGGAGATCGACCGCCGCCAGGACTTCGCCCACCGTCTGGATGACCCCAAATACGCGCTCCGGCTGGGCTGCGCGGACGCGGGCGTCCTGACGCAATTCGCGCTCGTCCCCAAGAAGGCCAAGGGCTACAACAGCGAGAAGAACCTCTCCCACCGGGTCCATTCGGGCTGGGAAGACGCTCTGCGCCAGTACGGCGTCCGTGTCCTGCCCGAACACACGCTCGGCGAAGCGATCCCCAAGGACCTGCGCTACGTCGCCACGTACATGGTCAAGCGGCGCAAGGACGGCCCCACCCGACTGCCCCGCCACACCCCGGCGGCCGTCATGGTCACACCCCTGGCACCGGGCAGCGGCCTGGCGGCCGTCACAGGCTGGGACGAGCGGACGGGACGCTGGATTCCCTACCCCCAGTTCCTGCTCGGACTGGTCAAGACAGCCGAAATCCCGGAGGTCACCGAACCCACCGAGCCCGAGACCGCGACGCCCACGGACACCGAAGCCGCCGCCTTCGTACCGCAGCAGCGCTCGAAGTACCGCGTCTGGCAACAGAACATGGACGAACAGCGCAGGGCGACCGCCCGATACCTCCAGAAAATGGTCCGCTCTCTTCGCGGCCGACCCACCGCCCTGCTGACCCATTCGCAGAACAGCCGACTGCACTGGCCCTGGCTCCAGGACGGCCGAACCGAACGAGACCTGATCAAGACCGGGCACGCGCAGCCAGTGGGACTCGACCCCGATCTCCGGTTGATTCGCGTACGTACGGCAGCAGGGCGGGAGACCCCGCAATGGTGGGGCAACGCCTCTCCCGGCGAAGTCAACGGCCTACCCCAGGGGCTGTGGGTGGAGGACGAAGACGCCGCACGCTCCTCCGGCCGGATCTTCTACAGCACCACACCCAAAGCGAGCACCTTCCGAGACTCCGCCGTCGAGGCCGACAAAATCGCGCCCCGGCCGCTGCGCCAGGGTCCCAACAAGGGCAAACCCACCATCGATACACACATCCCGGCCTGGAACCCCGGGCTAGTGGAGATCGCAGTCCTGGGCTGCCACGCGGATGCCGGCGACTCACCCGAAGCACTCGCTCTAGCGGTGCACCAGCTGCGCCAAGCCCCCGACTACCTGGACGCACTCTCCCTCCCCCTGCCCCTGCACCTGGCGAGCCTCGCCCAGCACTACGTACTGCCGACGGTCGCCGAGGCAGAGTCGGGTGAGGCTGAGGAATCCTCCCTGGAGGAGCTGGCCACCACCGAGGCGGCGGGCAACGTCAATGGGCAGCGCGTAGCGGCGGCGCTGGGCGTGATCGAGGAAGGCACGGACACCGAGCCGGCAGACCTGGACCCGGAATACGCAGAGGATCCCGGCCTCGCGCAAGCACCGGAGGATGAACAGCTCGCTTTGTTCCCCTGAGGGGTGAGGGACCGCTGGCACCCCCCACCGGCTCTGCCGTTTGTTCTGCGGCGCGCATTCCATGAACGGCGATCATGCTTTCCTGCGCTGGTGATGCACGGCCGGTCCCCTTCGAGGAGGCACCGTCGGTATCGGCGGGCTCGATCTCCGACTTGAGGGCGGGAAGCCGGGGACCGGGCGTCGGCAACCGCCGTGATGCCGATGACTTCATGGCCAGCGGATCGGACGAAATACCGCTCTTGCCACGGTGGTGGCCTCCGCGCGGCGCCGTTGGTTGTCTCGCGGGCCGCGTCCTGGAGCGATGCCTCCGGGACGCGGCCGGTGTAGGTATCGTGCACGGGGCTGTCGGCGGGATGGAGCTGGTAGCGGGCGGCGCCGCTGCTCGGCCACCCACTGCGGATGGGACCTGATCGTTGGCACGTTGGTGTGCTGCCCCGTGGTGCAGACAGCCGGGGAGAAGCCGCCCCGGTCGTGAAGCGACCTGAACAAAGATGTCGGCTTCTGTGCCGTATGACGATCGGCCGGAGTCACATCCAGGATGTGCCAAGGGCTGGGACTGAGCGTGCTCAGTGTTTCTGGGTGGGGGTGCTGTGAGGGGCGGGAGGATGGGTGGGTGCTATCCCGGGTCTGAGGTCTGACTCATGATATTTCTGACCGAAGTGTCCCGCTGTCACAGTGTCGGCCGATGGCCGGGGATGGTGCGTTGTCGGTACCGGGCTGGCGGGGCGTGTCCCGATAGGGGCCTGCCGATTGCTGTGGCGTCCTCACGATTCTGACCGTCCGACGCGGCCCGGTACCGGCAACGCGACACGTCATAGGACTGGGAAGGGATCGAGTATGGCGAATTCGACCACGTCCAGTACGTTGCCTGCTCCGAAGTCCCGCCGTCGTCCTCCGGCGGGGGAGGTGGTTCTGGGAGTGGATACGCATCGTGATGCGCATGTGGCTTCGGTGCTCTCCTTGACGGGGGCGGTGTTGGCCACCGGTGAGTTCCCGGCCAGCGCTGCTGGATACCGTGATCTGCTGAAGTGGGCCAGGAAGTCGGGAGCCGTGAGGCGGGCCGGGGTGGAGGGGACCGGCTCCTATGGAGCGTCCCTGTCCCGCTATCTGCTGGCCCAGGGTGTGGACGTGTTCGACGTGAACTGGATGGACCGGGCAGATCGCCGGCGGCGTGGCAAGTCGGATCCGCTCGATGCCCAGAATGCGGCGCGAGCCGTGTTGAGCGGCCGGGCCTCCGCTCGGGCCAAAACGGGCGACGGGCCGGTACAGATCGCGCGAATGTACAAGCTCACGAAGGCGTCGGCCGTCAAAGCCCGCACCCAGGCCATCAACCAGCTCAAGGCCGTACTCGTCACTGCGGACCCAGTCTTGCGGGAAGAACTGGCCGGACTGGGCAATGCCGAACTCTTCCGTACCTGCGCACAGTTCACCGATGCGCGTAGTCGCGAGGATGTCGGCGCGGAGTCAGTGGTGGAGGCCACCCGGATCACGCTGGGCCTGCTGGCCCACCGGATCGGCCAGCTCTCCGAGGAGGTCCGCGACGTGGAGGCTCGTCTGACCCGGCTTGTGGAACGGCATGCCCCGCAGCTGCTCGACGTGGTGGGGATCGGCCCGGACACGGCGGTCACGTTGCTGATCACGGTGGGGGACAACCCGGAACGGCTGGACAGCGAGTCGTCGTTCGCCGCGCTGTGCGGTGTCAGTCCTGTCGAGCGTTCCTCGGGACGCAGGCAATTCCGTCGCCTCAACCGCGGCGGGGACCGGCAGGCCAACGCCGCGCTCCACCGCATCGTGTTCACCCGCCTGCGGGTCGACCCGCGCACTCAGGACTACTACGAGCGCCGGATCAAGGAGGGCAAGACGCGGCGCGAAATCGTCCGCTGCCTCAAACGCTACGCGGCCCGGGAGGTCTTCCACCTGGTAAGACAGCTACAGCCAGCCCCCCGCTCATAGGGGCTGTCGTGACAGATGAGAGGCTCAGACGGGTGAGCGAGACACCACCGAACACCCTGCAATACCGCTTTGACGGGCCAGAAGAGGCTCCCGTCCTGATCTTGGGTCCCTCACTGGGTACCACATGGCACATGTGGGACCGCCAGGTGCCCGAACTGGTCAAGCAGTGGCGCGTCTTCCGCTTCGACCTGCCGGGCCACGGCGGCGCGCCCGCCTACCCGGCGGGTTCGGTCGGCGATCTCAGCGACCGGCTGCTCGCCACGCTCGACCAGTTCGGGGTGCAGCGCTTCGGCTACGCGGGCTGCGCGCTCGGCGGCGCGGTCGGCATGGAGCTGGCGCTGCGCCACCCCGAGCGCCTCGCCTCGCTCGCGCTGATCGCCGCCTCGCCCCGCTTCGGCACGGCCGACGAGTTCCGCCAGCGCGGGGTGATCGTACGGACGAACGGGCTCGATCCCATCGCCCGTACCTCGCCCGACCGCTGGTTCACCTCCGGGTTCGCCGCCGCCCAGCCCGCGATCACCGAGTGGGCCGTGCAGATGGTGCGCACCACGGACCCCGGCTGCTACATCGCGGCCTGCGAGGCGCTCGCCGCGTTCGACGTACGGGCCGACCTCGCGAGGGTCGGGGTGCCGACCCTGGTCCTCGTCGGCTCCGACGACCAGGTCACCGGGCCCGCCGAGGCCCGCACCCTGGTCGCGGGCATCCCGGACGCCCGGCTGGCCGTCGTGCCCGGCGCCTCCCACCTGGTGCCGGTCGAGCAGCCGGCGGCCGTCACCGACCTGCTCGTCAGACACTTCTCCACCGCCTGGCAGCCCGCCTTCGACTCCAGCACCGGCCAGACCGCGATCCCCGGCGCCCCGGTCGTCACGCCGGTCCTCACGTCCGCGCCGCCGCACCCCGTGCCGATCGCCGAGATCGCGCCGGCCGCCCCGGCCCCGGGGAACGCGGGCCGCGCCGATCCGTACGACGCCGGGATCAAGGTGCGCCGCGAGGTGCTCGGCGACGCACACGTCGACCAGGTGCTGGCCCAGGCCGACGACTTCGCGGCCGACTTCCAGGAGCTCCTCACCCGCTACGCCTGGGGCGAGATCTGGGACCGGCCGGGGCTCGACCGCCGCTCCCGCAGTGTCGCCACCCTCACCGCGCTGGTCGCGGGCGGGCACCTGGACGAGCTCGCCTCCCACACCCGGGCCGCCCTGCGCAACGGCCTGACTCCCTCCGAGATCAAGGAGGTGCTCCTGCAGGCGGCCGTGTACTGCGGTGTTCCGGCGGCCAACAGCGCCTTCAAGGTGGCCCAGCAGGTCATCCGCGAGGAGACCACCCCCTCCGAGTGAGCCGGGCACTTCGCCCAGGGGCAGGATGGACCCATGAAGCTCACGAAGATGTCGCACGCCTGTGTCCGTCTGGAGAAGGACGGGCAGACGCTCGTCCTGGACCCCGGGGCCTTCAGCGAGGAGCACGCGGCCCTCGGTGCCGACGCGATCCTCGTCACCCACGAACACCTCGACCACTTCAGCGAGGACCGGCTGCGCGCCGCCCTGGAAGCCAACCCGGCCGCGCAGATCTGGACCCTGAAGTCGGTCGCCGAGAAGATCTCGACGGCCTTCCCCGGCCGGGTGCACACCGTCGGCCACGGTGACACCTTCACCGCCGCCGGATTCGACGTCCAGGTCCACGGCGAGCTGCACGCCGTGATCCACCCGGACATCCCGCGCATCACCAACGTCGGTTACCTGATCGACGGCGGCACGGTCTTCCATCCCGGCGACGCCCTCACCGTCCCCGACCACACCGTCGAGACGCTGATGCTCCCCGTCATGGCCCCCTGGAGCAAGATCTCCGAGGTCATCGACTACGTCCGTGAGGTCAAGCCGCAGCGCGCCTACGACATCCACGACGCCCTCCTCACGGACCTCGCCCGCCCGATCTACGACAGCCAGATCGGCGCTCTCGGCGGCGCGGAGCACCTGCGGCTGAAGCCGGGGGAGAGCACGGCTCTGTGAGTGTCAGTGCCGCCCGGTAGGTTGTGGGGCATGCGCATCGCGACCTGGAACGTCAACTCGATCACCGCTCGTCTCCCGAGGCTGCTGGCCTGGCTGGAGAGCACCGGCACCGACGTGCTGTGCCTCCAGGAGGCCAAGGTCGCCGAGGAGCAGTTCCCGTTCGACCAGCTGCGCGAGGCGGGCTACGAGGCGGCGGTCCACGCGACAGGGCGGTGGAACGGCGTGGCGGTGATCTCCCGGGTGGGCCTGGAGGACGTCGTCAAGGGCCTGCCCGGCGACCCCGGCTACGACGGTGCCCCGGAGCCCCGCGCCATCTCCGCGACCTGCGGCCCGGCCCGCGTGTGGTCGGTCTACGTGCCCAATGGCCGTGAGGTCGACCACCCGCACTACGCGTACAAGCTCCAGTGGTTCGAGGCCCTCAAGGCCGCTGTCGCCGGTGACGCGGCGGGCAGCCGGCCCTTCGCGGTCCTGGGCGACTACAACGTGGCGCCGACGGACGACGACGTCTTCGACGTGGCCGCCTTCGAGGGCCTCACCCATGTCACCCCGGCCGAGCGCGCCGCCCTCGCCGCCCTGCGCGAGGCGGGCCTGTCGGACGTGGTCCCGCGACCCCTCAAGTACGACCACCCGTTCACGTACTGGGACTACCGCCAGCTCGGCTTCCCCAAGAACCGCGGCATGCGCATCGACCTGGTGTACGGCAACGAGTCCTTCGCGAAGGCCGTCACCGACGCCTACGTCGACCGTGAGGAGCGCAAGGGCAAGGGCGCGTCCGATCACGCGCCGGTCGTGGTCGACCTGGACGTGTAGGTCCTCGGTCCGGATCCCCGGCCGACCGCTCCCGCTCGGTGGGACGAAAGGTGCATCGAGCGGCCAAGGCGACATCGCGGCACGTCAGGGCGCCCCGCGTGAAGCCGACCGGAAACCATGGCCCGCGCGCCTGTGGTGCATGCGGCCGGGTGAGTGACACGCTGGGTGTATGAAGATCCCTTTTCTGGGTGGCTGGAGTGAGAAGCCGGGGACCCGTGACCCCGAGGGCATCGCCGAACTCCTCTCCGAGTGCGAGCTCCTGCGCTCCCACGCCTCCCGTTCGGGTGTCCGACTGGACGACACGGCGGCCTCGTTGGAGGCGCTCGACCAGCTGGTGCCGGGCTGGCGGGACGACGAGGAGGTCCTGCTCTGGCTCGGCAACGACGCGGGGCTCTACCTGGGCACGGTCATCGTGCGGACCGTCCCGGGGGCGACCTGGGATCTGCGCTCGGACGGCCAGCCCGTGATCCGGCTGCAGTCGGGGCGCGAGTTCGATGTCGTGGCCTCCGGTCACGAGTGGGCCGGGAGCGGGGTGCCCGAGCTGTCCCAGCTCTACGCGGAGGTCGCCGAGGAGTGAACCCCTGGCCGTAAGCGCGGCGTAAATACGGCTAATGACCGAAAAGTGCGTGTCGTTCCTCAAGTGCGATCTTGCCTCGATAAGTTGCGGCAACCACGACACAGCTGAGAGTGAGTAGGGCTGGGCATGGCCGTCGTCGATCCGTTGATCGAACTGCGTGACGTCAACAAGTACTACGGGGAGCTGCATGTCCTGCAGGACATCAACCTCACCGTCGGCAAGGGGGAGGTGGTCGTGGTCATCGGCCCTTCGGGGTCGGGCAAGTCCACGCTCTGCAGGACGATCAACCGCCTGGAGACCATCAAGTCCGGTTCCATCACGCTCGACGGGCAGCCGCTGCCCGAGGAGGGCAAGGCCCTCGCGAAGCTCCGTGCCGAGGTCGGCATGGTCTTCCAGTCCTTCAACCTGTTCGCCCACAAGACGGTCCTGCAGAACGTCTCGCTGGGCCAGATCAAGGCCCGCGGACGCAAGAAGGACCAGGCCGACCAGCGCTCCCGTCAACTCCTCGACCGGGTGGGCCTCGCCGACCAGGCCGACAAGTACCCGGCCCAGCTCTCCGGCGGTCAGCAGCAGCGCGTGGCCATCGCCCGCGCCCTCGCCATGGAGCCCAAGGCCCTGCTCTTCGACGAGCCCACGTCCGCCCTCGACCCGGAGATGATCAACGAGGTCCTGGAGGTCATGCAGCAACTGGCCCGGGAGGGCATGACCATGGTCGTCGTCACCCACGAGATGGGTTTCGCCCGCTCGGCCGCCAACCGCGTGGTGTTCATGGCCGACGGCCGCATCGTCGAGGACCGGGCTCCCGACGACTTCTTCACCAACCCCGACAGCGAGCGCGCCAGGGACTTCCTCTCCAAGATCCTCAAGCACTGAGGAGGCGACGGCCATGTCTTCGCGCCTCGACTACGATGGTCCGCTCACCCCCATGGTGACGGCGACCGAGCCTCCAGGGACGCTGCTGCCTGGTGGGGGTCCCCCCCACGGCCCGTCAGCCGTAGGGGGCAGCAGTCACAGAGCCCTACCCGCCCGGCGCCGGCCGGAGATCACTGCTCGCGCAGCGGAATCGACACGTACGACGGGTCGTTCGCCGGCGAGGAGAAGGTCAGCTGAGCGCCGGACGGGTTGTGCTCGATGTAGAGCGGGTCGACCGTGTCGACCACCAGCGCCAGACGATGCCCCGCCGGGACGTCGTAGGCCGTGGAGAACAGCTCCAGGTCGACGCCTAGCGGCTTGCCGGGTGTCTGTCCGTGGAAGGTGTACGGCGCGTTGGAGACCAGCTTGCCGAGGCCGAGCGGCCCCACGTCGTACAGGTAGGCGACGAGGGTGCCGCTCTCCTTGGTGGGGGTGACCGTGGTGTGCAACTTCGCGGTGCCGCGCACCTGTTGGGCGGTCGCGTACTTCTCCGACTGCCATACGGCGGCCCAGCGGCGCGGGAGCAGGGGGATGGCGGCGACCGGTGGAGCCTGGGCGATCTGGTCGAGGATGCTGGACAGGAAGACGATCCCGCCGTCCGCGCCCGAGTCCACGTTGGTGTGGATCGTGGTGGTGCCCGAGAGGGCGATCTTCTTGCGGGTCGCGCCGACCGACTTCCAGTCCGGGTAGCCCTCGTAGCCGCCCCCGGAACGGGACTTGAGCCGGACCGGCTGCTCGCGGTCGATCCCGTTGTCGGCGCCCTTGAGGTAGTGGTCGAACCAGCGCCCGGTGTCCGTCCACACGTCGTTGGGGAGGCCGAACAGGCCGGTCAGCTCGGCCGTGGCGTGGTCGCCGGGGCGCAACTCCAGTCTCTTGGGGCCGGTCAGCTTCTCGTAGAAGTCCGCGTACTGGTTGGGGGAGAAGACGGTGTCGCCCCAGGCGTTGGCCATCATGACCGCCGCGCCGTTCTTGTTCAGTTGGTCCACGTATGTGGCGGCCGAACGTTTCTTCCCCCAGTCGATCATGTCCTGTTCCTTCGACAGGTTCGACGCGTAGAAGTTGTCGAAGATCTGCCGGAGTTCGGCGCTCTGGCGGCCGGTGACCAGGCTCGCGCCGTCCAGCAGCGCCCCGGCCTGGACGTGCTGGGTGCGCCCGGAGTAGATCGAGTCGATCAGATCGGCCCAGCCGCTGAGGGCCGCGACGGCCTTGACGCGCTTGTCCTTTGCGGCGGTGAGCAGACTGATGCCGGCGCCGTACGACACGCCCGCCATGCCGATGTGCCGGTCGTCCGCGGGGGTGTTGGCGAGCGCCCAGTCGATGACCTTGGAGGCGTCGGCGGTGTCGGGTGGGCCCGCCACCTCTATCTCCCCGCCCGACTGCCAGAACCCGCGGACGTTGTAACTCACCACGATGTAACCGGAGTTCGCGAGCTTCTGGGCCTGGGCGAGGTACTCGACCTGGGGCAGTCCCCAGCTCGTGGGCAGGACGAGCAGCGGGTAGCGCCGGGAGCCGTCGGCTCCGGCGGGCGTGATGACGTTCGCCTTGAGGACGGTCCCACCGTCACCGGCGATGTCTACGAAGCGGACGGCGTCGGCGGCCTGGGCGGTGGGGGCGAGTCCGAGGGCGCTACCGGCGATCAGAGTCGCGGAGACGGCGCCCACGGTGGTCGTACGCAGGGCCTTGCGAGGGTGTCCCACGGGTCACTCCCTACTCGTGTCAATGCAAAGTGACCCGACGGTAACCGCGGCGCTTTACCGGAGGTAACCCGTCGGTAAGTTACGTGGGAGTAACGATTGTTGTGGTGTGAATCAATTCAGGAGGCGCGGTGTGAGTTCCGTGCGGCCGCGGGCGTCGGCAGCGGCGTCTGGGCCGCGCGCGTCACGTCCGCGACCAGTTCGGCGACATCGGGGCCGTAGGCCTGCGAGTTGACCACCTTCAGCAGGATCACGAAGGAGTTGTCGCCGTACTTGCGGGACAACCGCTCGTGGTTGCGCGCCAGGTAGCGGGTCGCGGCCTGGTTGGTGATGGCCGTCTGGCCGCAGAACAGGAAGACGGGCCGGCTCTGACCGGGCTGCCCGGCGGTGAGGCGGGCGAGCAGCACGTACTCGGACACGCCCTTCTCCAGGAGGTAGCGCTCGCTGCCTATCTGGTACGTCATGCGGATCGGGCCGGGTTCCGACGGGTCGACCTTCACCAGCACCCCGGGCAGCATGGCGGCGATGTGCGCCATCATGCGCCGGTTCGACGTGGGGCCGCCGACGCAGAACTCCGTGCGCTCCCCGAAGCCCTGCCGGGCCGCGTCCTGGGTGATGACCTCGGCGTGCGCGCCGCAGTCCTTGATGAGGGCGGAGAGTTCGAGCAGCGCGAACACGTCGTACCGGTGCACCGAGAGCTCGGTGCTGCCCGCGTCCCGGTTCACGACCAGCAGCGATTCCGAGTTGTCCGGCAGCCCGAAGAACGCCTGCTTGCGGCGGAGCTTCCGCTTCCACAGGTACGTCCGGGCGAGCCAGCCGAGCGCGGCGCTGATGCCCGCCGCCACCACGCCCAGGACGATGTTGCGCACGTCGTCATTCATGTGCGCGCATGCTAGCGGGCCGACGCGGCTGGTACGTACCGGTGTTCGAAGTGTGGCATTCGCATGACACCTGACCCGAAGAGGGGTGTCGGGGCCCCGGCGATGTGGTTACGCTGCGCGGACGGTCCTGGACTGGAGGTACGGATGCGTCGCCCTGTCGCACGGAAACTGTCGGTCCTGGCGGTCTCGGCCGCCGTGGTGTCGGTGGGGGCGGCGGCACCGCCGCAGGCCACCTCGGCACCCGAGAAAGTACCCGTCGCCGTCGGCTACGGCGGTGCCGTCTCCAGCGTCGACGCGGACGCCTCCGCCGCCGGCATCGAGGTCCTGAGGAAGGGTGGCAACGCGGTCGACGCGGCCGTCGCCACCGCCGCCGCGCTCGGCGTCACCGAGCCGTACTCCTCCGGCATCGGCGGGGGCGGCTACTTCGTCTACTACGACGCCAAGTCCCGTACGGTCCACACGATCGACGGCCGCGAGACGGCACCCCTGACCGCCGGCTCCGACCTGTTCCTGGAGAACGGCAAGCCGCTCGCCTTCGCCGACGCCGTCAGCAGCGGGCTGAGCGTCGGCACCCCGGGCACGCCCGCCACCTGGGCCACGGCGCTGGGCCAGTGGGGCAGCAGATCGCTCGGCAGCGTCCTGAAGCCGGCCGAGCGGATCGCCCGGGACGGGTTCACGGTCGACGACACCTTCCGCTCGCAGACCGCGTCCAACGAGACGCGGTTCCGCTACTTCCCGGACACCGCGAAGCTGTTCCTGCCCGGCGGACAGCTGCCGGTCGTCGGCTCCACCTTCAAGAACCCCGATCTCGCCCACACCTACCAGGAGTTGGGCCGCAAGGGCGTCGGCGCGATCTACCACGGCGACCTCGGCGACGACATCGTCGACACCGTGAACAAGCCGCCCGTGGACCCGGCTTCGGGCTGGAACGCACGGCCCGGCGACCTGTCCGAGAAGGACCTCGCCGTCTACCGGGCCAAGCTCCAGAAGCCCACCAAGACCTCCTACCGCGGCCTCGGCGTCTACTCCATCGCGCCCTCCTCCTCCGGCGGCACGACGGTCGGCGAGGCCCTCAACATCCTTGAGCACACCGACCTTTCGAAGGCCAGTGAGGTCCAGTACCTGCACCACTACATCGAGGCCAGCCGGATCGCGTTCGCCGACCGGGGGCGCTGGGTCGGCGACCCCGCCTTCGAGGACGTACCGACGAAGGGGCTGCTGTCGAAGAAGTTCGCCGACTCGCGGGCCTGCCTGATCAAGGACGACGCGGTGCTCACCAGCCCGGTGGCGCCGGGAGACCCGCGGCATCCCGGGGCCTGCGCGGACCGGGGCACCGCGGCTCCGACGACGTACGAGGGAGAGAACACCACGCATCTGACGGTGGCCGACAAGTGGGGGAACGTCGTCTCCTACACGCTGACCATCGAGCAGACCGGTGGCAGTGCGATCACCGTCCCCGGGCGGGGGTTCATCCTCAACAACGAGCTGACGGACTTCTCCTTCGCTCCCGCCAACCCGGCCGTTCACGACCCGAACCTGCCGGGGCCCGGCAAGCGGCCGCGGTCCTCGATCTCACCGACGATCGTGCTCGACCGGCACAACCAGCCCGTGGTGGCGCTGGGTTCGCCCGGCGGGGCGACCATCATCACGACCGTGCTGCAGGTACTGACCGAGTTCGTCGACCGCGGACTGCCGCTGGTGGACGCGATCGCCGCGCCTCGGGCGAGTCAGCGCAACGCCGCGCAGACCGAGCTGGAGCCGGCGCTGTACAGCAGCGGGGAGCGTTCTCAGCTGGAGGCGATCGGGCACTCGTTCAAGCTGAATCCGGAGATCGGTGCGGCTACCGGTGTGCAGCGGTTGCCGGGCGGGAAGTGGCTCGCGGCCGCTGAGACGGTGCGGCGGGGCGGGGGATCCGCGCAAGTGGTGCACCCCGCGCCGTAGTTCCTGCGGGCGCGTGGGGAGCTGGTCGCGCAGCTCCCCGCGCCCCTACGGAGTCTTCGTGAAGGTCAGATTGCCTGCCGCCGTGTCGACGGTCACCCGGTCGCCGTCCGCGATCGTGCCGTTCAGGAGCAGCCGGGACAGTTGGTTGTCCACCTCCCGCTGGATCGTGCGGCGCAACGGGCGGGCGCCGTACTCCGGTTGATAGCCGTGCTCGGCCAGCCAGTCCACTGCCCCGTCCGTGAAGTTCACCGTGACCCCTTGGGCCCGGAGCAGACGGCGGGTGTTCTCCAGCAACAGCATGGTGATGTCGCGGAGTTGCTCGCCGGTGAGCTGGCGGAACACGACGATCTCGTCGATGCGGTTCAGGAACTCGGGACGGAAGTGGTCCCGCAGGGGGCGCAGGATCTGCTCCCGGCGGGCCTCCTCGTCCGTGCCGCCCGGCCCGAAGCCGATGCCCGCGCCCCTGCGCGTGATCGCCTCCGAGCCCAGGTTGCTGGTCATCACGATCACCGTGTTGGTGAAGTCGACCGTACGGCCCTGGGAGTCGGTGAGCCGTCCGTCGTCGAGGACCTGGAGAAGGACGTTGAAGACGTCCGGGTGGGCTTTCTCCACCTCGTCCAGCAGGAGCAGCGAGTACGGGTGCCTGCGGACCACCTCGGTCAGCTGACCCGCCTCCTCGTGCCCGACGTATCCGGGTGGGGCGCCGACCAGGCGGCTGACGGTGTGCCGCTCCTGGTACTCGCTCATGTCCAGGCGGACCATGCGCTCCTCGCTGCCGAACAGGGACTCGGCGAGGGCACGGGCCAGTTCGGTCTTGCCGACACCGGTCGGGCCGAGGAAGAGGAAGCTTCCGATCGGCCGGTCCGGGCTGGCGAGGCCGGCCCGGGAGCGCAGGACGGCGTCCGAGACGACCCGTACGGCCTCGTCCTGGCCGACGACCCGTTCGTGCAGGTGGTTCTCCAGTCCGAGCAGCCGGTCCTTCTCCTCCTCGGTGAGACTGCTGACCGGGATGCCGGTCAGCCGGGACACGACCTGGGCGATGGCCTCCGCGGTGACCTCCAGGTGCTGGCCCTCGTCGGCCGCGTCGTGGTCCCCGGCGGTCTCGGCGATCCGCTGCTTCAACTCCGCGATACGGTCCCGCAGTTGGGTGGCCTGCTCGTACTGCTCGTCGGCGACCGCCTGATCCTTGTCCAGGGTCAGCTGCTCGACCTCGCGCTCCAGGGCCCGTACATCCGTACCCTTGGTGCGCGCCCGCAGCCGTACCCGCGCGCCCGCCTGGTCGATGAGGTCGATCGCCTTGTCCGGCAGGCGGCGGTCGCTGAGATAGCGGTCGGACAGCTCGACGGCGGCCACCAGCGCCTCGTCGGTGTAGCGGACCTGGTGGTGGGCCTCGTAGCGGTCGCGCAGGCCGCGCAGGATCTCGATCGCGTCCGCCGGGGTCGGTTCCGGGACCAGGATCGGCTGGAAACGGCGGGCCAGGGCCGCGTCCTTCTCGATCCTGCGGAACTCCTCCAGGGTGGTCGCGCCCACGATGTGCAGCTCGCCGCGGGCCAGAGCGGGCTTGAGGATGTTGCCGGCGTCCAGGGAGCCGCCCTCGCCGCCCCCGCCCGCGCCGACGACCGTGTGCAGCTCGTCGATGAAGACGATCAGCCGGTCGGAGTTGTCGCGGATCTCGCCCACGATGTTCGTCAGACGCTCCTCGAAGTCGCCCCGGTAGCGGGTGCCCGCGACCACCCCGGTCAGGTCGAGGGCGAAGACCCGGCGTCCGATCAGCACGTCGGGCACGTCCCCGTCGACGATCCGCTGGGCCAGGCCCTCCACGATGGCGGTCTTGCCCACGCCCGCGTCCCCGATGAGCACCGGGTTGTTCTTGCCGCGGCGGGACAGCACCTCGATGGTCTGCTCGATCTCCTCGTCCCGGCCGATGACCGGGTCGACACGGCCCTGGCGGGCCAGGTCGGTGAGATCGCGGCCGTACTTGTCGAGGGTGGGCGTGCCGGTGCCGCGCGGTGCCTCGGCGCCGGGCTGCCCGCCGTCCGGTGCCGCCTCCGGAGGCAGACCGGCGGGGGCGAACCGGGCCGAGTTGAGGATGTGCCCGGCGGCCGAGTCGGGGTTCGCGGCCAGGGCGCTGAGCACGTGCTCGGGGCCGATGTAACCGGCGCCCCGGGCCCGGGCCAGCTCGTGCGCGTCCAGCAGGGCGCGCTTGGCGGCCGGGGTGAGGGACAGCGAGGTGGGCGGTGGGGCCTCCTCCGGCTGGTGCTGGACGGGGCCGGAGCGTTCGTCGATCTCCGAGGCGAGCGAGTCGGGATCGGCCCCGGCCCGGCTCAGCAGGCTCCGGGTCGGCTCCGCGGCGAGCGCGGCCCGCAGCAGGTGCTGGGTGTCCAGGTCCCGGCTCCCGTGCTCGGCGGCGTACTGCGCGGCGCCCCGCACCAGCTCCCTGGCCGGCTGGCTGAGCAGCTGGCCGATGTTGATCTGGCGGGGGCCGGGACGTGGCCCGCCGAAGAAACGGGCGAGGAACTCTCCGAAGGCGTCATAGCCTTCCGGTCCGCTGAATCCGCTGGTCATGGGCGTTCCCATCCGGTGTCCCCGCGCGGGCCGGGGGCACCCTCGCTGATCGACGTGCCGGGGCCGGGTAACCCGGGTGTCAGCCGGTTACACCTTCGCACGGATGGGGGAGCGGGGCACATTCGGCGCCCGGCGGTCTAAACCAGCTGAAAACCGGTCACCGGACGCCTTGCGGAGAGGTGGCCCGGCGTGCCGTCAGGACGCGTGGTCCCGCGTCGGTGACGGCCACGGTGTGCTCGGTGTGTGCCGCCCGGGAGCCGTCATTCGTCTTCAGCGTCCAGCCGTCCGGCGCCGTGTGGTACTCGTCCGTGCCGCCGGCGATGAGCATCGGCTCGATCGCGAGCACCATGCCGTGCCGCAGCGCGAGCCCCCGGCCCGGGCGCCCCTCGTTGGGCACCGGTGGGTCCTCGTGCATACGGCGGCCGATGCCGTGGCCGCCGAAGTCGTCCATGATGCCGTAGCCGCCGTCCCGGCACACCGTGCCGATCGCGTGCGCGATGTCGCCGATGCGGTTGCCCACGACCGCCGCGCCGATCCCGGCCGCCAGCGCCCGCTCCCCGGTCTCGATCAGCCGTACGTCGGCGGCGCGCGGCCTGCCCACCGTGAAGCTGATCGCCGAGTCACCGGCCCAGCCGCCGAGTTGGGCACCGCAGTCGATCGAGACGAGGTCGCCGTCGCGCAGCCGGTAGCCGGTCGGGATGCCGTGCACGATCGCGTCGTTCACGGAGGCGCAGATGACGGCGGGGAAGGGCGTGGAGGCGAAGGAGGGGCGATAGCCGAGGAAGGGTGAGGACGCCCCGGCCTCCCGCAGCACCCCACGCGCCACCTCGTCCAGCTCCAGCAGGGATACACCCACGTCAGCGGCCTCTTGTACGGCGGTCAGGGCACGCCCGACCACCTGTCCCGCCTCGTACATGGCATCGATCGATGCGTCCGTCTTCAGTTCCACCATGCCAATTACTATACCGGTATTAGAATGGGGGGCATGGTGCGCACCCCTCTCACTCCCGAAGAACACGAACGCGGCGAGCGGCTCGGCCGGCTGCTGCGCGAGGCCCGCGGTGGCCGCAGCATGGCGGAGGTCGCGGCGACCGCCGGGATCTCTCCGGAGACGCTCCGGAAGATCGAGACCGGACGGGCTCCGACCCCGGCGTTCTTCACCGTGGCCGCGCTCGCCCGGGCGCTCGGGCTGTCCATGGACGAGCTGGCCGGACTGTGCGAGTTGGCGGGCGTGTGACGGGAGTTCGCTCAGCGGCGGTGGGCGCGGCATGAGGCTCCTGCTGCGCCTTTGAAAACTGTCCGTAGCCCGTTCGTAACACTGCTGGTGTTGCCTTACGGACCGGAGTGCTCCGGTCTAACGGGAGTTGAGCGATGGCAGTGGATCAACTCCCGGGTCGGATGCGGGAGTTCGTGGCCTACCTGGACGGTGTGCTCGCGCGCCTGGATCAGGGCGCCGGTTGGTGCGCGGTGTTCTGGCAGCGCGACCCGGACGGTATGCAGGCCTGCCTCGACGGCCGCGAAGTGCCGCCGTGGGACGTGGTCGAGGCACTGCTGCAAGACCTCGCTGCGGCGTACGGCCCGGAGGTGGCCCACGCCGAGGCGGACCGGGCCCGCCCCCTGCACGCCGCCGCCCAGACCGCCTACGACGCCCGCCCCGGCGGCCGGGACGCCCTCGGCGACCGCTTCGACGTCATGCTCCGCGAACAGCGCTACGCCGCGGAACGCCAGGCCGAACTGGGCCGCCGCCTCGCCGGCGCCACCACCCAGGAGGAGGCCGACGCCATCCGCCTGGACCTCGCCTGGGCCCGCGACGACCACGAGCGCGCGGTACGCCGTTGCGCCGAACTCCAGTCCCGCATGGCCGAGTTGGACCACCGCACGATGAACGACCAGGCGCGGGCGATCAGACGGGGACAGGTCGCGGAGGGCGGGGTGCCGCGGGGGGCCTACGGGGACGGGGAGGGGGGCAGCGGGCTTGTGGCCCGTGACCCCGGGAGGCATGGGCGTGAGGCCGGCCGCTACGAGGATGCCGTGACCGGGGCCGGCGCCCATGAGGCCGGCGCCCGCGGAGCCGTAGGACGTGGCGCCGTCGGCGGTGGCGCCGACTTCCCCGACATTCCGCAGCAGCGCGACGCCGCGCCGTCGGCCACCGACGCCGAGGCGCGCCAGGCCGGACACGCCCCGCGGTGGCCCGACCGCACGGAGCCCGCCCGCTCGGGACACACGCGGGCTCCCGGCTGGCCGGACGACTTCGGAGCCGCGCCGAGACGTTCCCAGGCCGTAGAACCACCTGATCCGCGAGACCCACAGGCCCCGACCCCGACCGCGAGCCCGGCCCAGGCTTCCGGCTGGGCGGAGCCCCCCGGAGACGCACCTCGGCGACCCGGTGCCGCTGAGACAACCCGTCCTGGATACGGCCCACACGCCACGCCTCCCGCCGAACCCGGCCTTGCCGGGCGCGGCCCGGGAGGTCGGGGCTCCGCTGAGGCGGCCCACTCCGGATACGGCCCACACGCGGCGGCTCCCGGCGATGTCGGTGCCGCCGGGCGCGGGCCGGGACGGCAGGGTCCCGCTGAGGGAGGTCATCCCGGGCACGGTCCACACGTCACGGCCCCCGCTGATGCTGGGGCCGCCGGGCGCGGCCCCGGAGGCAAGGGCTCCGCTGAAGTGGCCCACTCCGGATACGCCCCGTATCCGGTGGGCCGCGGCGATGTCGGTGCCGCCGGGCGCGGGCCGGGACGGCAGGGTCCCGCTGAGGGAGGTCATCCCGGGCACGGCTCACACGCCACGGCCCCCGCCGACGCCGGCGCCGACGGGCGCGGGCCGGGAGGCCAGGGCTCCGCTGAGGCGGCCCACACCGGATACGCCCCGCACCCCGTACCCCCCGACGACTCGGCCCGCCCAGGCCCGCACCAGTACCCCCAGGTCGACTCCTCGCGCGCGGCGTACGCCCCGTATCAGCAGGCCCCGGGTCCGCTCACCCGCCCCGAACGGACCTCCCCGCCCGACAGCGACCCCCCGCACGAGCCCACTCCCGCCGCCCCGCCGCCGGAGGCAGCCGCGCCCAAGCGCAAGCGCCGCCGCGGGGGTGCCCGGTTCGCCGGGATGGCCGAGGAGGACGGGGCTCCCGTCGTCGTACCCCCGGCGGCCGTGCCCGATCTGCCCAGTGCGCCCGCGGCGAAGGGGCGCACCCCGCGCGGGGCCCGTTTCGCCGGGGCCGCGGAGGTGCCGAAGGCGGGGTCGCGGGAGCCCGCCGAGCCGCTGGACGCGGCGGCGCGGCGGGAGACCGCCGAGACGGTCGCGACGCTGGTGCGGCTGCGCTCGGAGGGGCGTACCGGCGAGGCGCACGGCGTGCTCGTCGAGCTCGCCCACTGGCCCGCCGACCGTTTCCCGCTGCTCGCCGCGGAGTTTCAGCACGCCGGGCTCGGCGCGGACTGGGCGACCCTGCTGTGGGAGGCCGCGTCGCTGCCCGCCGACCGGCTGGTCGCCGCCGCCGACGCGCTGGTCGCGGCCGGGCGGGGCGCGGACGGGGAACAGATCCTCCGGCAGGGCGTCGCACGGCCCGCCGGCGAGATCGGCGCCGCCGTGCTCGGGCTGGTCGCCGAGGGCCGCCGCCGTGAGGTCACCGCGCTCCTCGACGCCTACGTCCGCGTCCGCGCCCCCGAGGAGGCCGCCCGCAGCGCCGAACCCGGTCCGGGGATCCTCGTACCACTCCTCCTGGCGGCCGCGCGAGGCGTCTCGGACGAGCGGCACTGGGATCTGGTGCACGCCCTGCGGGTCGCCGGATTCTCCGCCTGACAGGTCCTCCACAACCCCGCTGACCGGGCCCGTCACTCCTCCACTGGAGTGTGAAACGTGATCGACTTCGCCGGTTAACGACGATGGTCTTGGCAAGCCTCTCCAGGAGGCTTACGTTCATCCCTCTACGGCCGTGTCTACGGGCGTAGAAGCTCTGACGTCCCCGCCGAAGGAGCAGCTCATGGCCAACGTCGTACGTGCCGCTCTGGTCCAGGCCACCTGGACCGGCGACACCGAGTCCATGGTGGCGAAACACGAGGAGCACGCCCGCGAGGCGGCCCGACAGGGCGCGAAGATCATCGGGTTCCAGGAAGTGTTCAACGCCCCTTACTTCTGCCAGGTCCAGGAGCCCGAGCACTACCGCTGGGCCGAGCCGGTGCCGGACGGCCCCACCACGAGCCGGATGCGGGAGCTCGCCCGCGAGACCGGCATGGTGGTCGTCGTGCCGGTGTTCGAGGTCGAGCAGTCCGGCTTCTACTACAACACCGCGGTCGTGATCGACGCCGACGGCAGCGTCCTCGGCAAGTACCGCAAGCACCACATCCCGCAGGTCAAGGGCTTCTGGGAGAAGTACTACTTCAAGCCCGGCAACCTCGGCTGGCCGGTCTTCGACACGGCCGTCGGCAAGGTCGGCGTCTACATCTGCTACGACCGGCACTTCCCGGAGGGCTGGCGTCAACTGGGCCTGAACGGCGCCCAGATCGTCTACAACCCCTCCGCCACCCACCGAGGGCTCTCCTCCCACCTGTGGCGCCTGGAGCAGCCCGCGGCCGCCGTCGCCAACGAGTACTTCGTCGCCGCCATCAACCGGGTCGGCGTCGAGGAGTACGGCGACAACGACTTCTACGGCACCTCGTACTTCGTCGACCCGCGCGGCCAGTTCGTGGGGGACACGGCGAGCGACAAGGAGGAGGAACTGGTCGTCCGCGACCTGGACTTCGACCTCATCGAGGAAGTGCGGCAGCAGTGGGCCTTCTACCGGGACCGCCGCCCCGACGCCTACGAAGGGCTGGTGCAGCCGTGACCAAGGACCTGCTGGGACGTCACCGGGCCGTCCTGCCCGACTGGCTCGCCCTCTACTACGAGGAGCCGCTGGAGATCACGCACGGCGAGGGCCGGCATGTGTGGGACTCCGAGGGCAACAAATACCTCGACTTCTTCGGCGGCATCCTCACGACGATGACCGCGCACGCCCTGCCCGAGGTCACCAAGGCGGTGAGCGAACAGGCCGGGCGGATCATCCACTCGTCCACGCTCTACCTCAACCGGCCGATGGTCGAAATGGCCGAGAGGATCAGCCAGTTGTCCGGCATCCCGGACGCGCGCGTCTTCTTCACCACCTCCGGCACCGAGGCCAACGACACCGCCCTGCTGCTCGCCACCGCCTACCGCCGCAGCAACACCGTCCTGGCGATGCGCAACAGCTACCACGGCCGTTCCTTCAGCGCGGTCGGCATCACCGGCAACCGCGGCTGGTCGCCCACCTCCCTGTCCCCGCTCCAGACGCTGTACGTCCACGGCGGCGTGCGCACCCGCGGCCCGTACTCCGCCCTCGGCGACGACGACTTCATCGCGGCCTGCGTCGACGACCTCAAGGACCTCCTCGGCCACACCCGCCCGCCCGCCGCCCTGATCGCCGAGCCGATCCAGGGCGTCGGCGGCTTCACCTCCCCGCCCGACGGCCTCTACGCCGCCTTCCGCGAAGTGCTCGACGCGCACGGCATCCTGTGGATCGCCGACGAGGTGCAGACCGGCTGGGGCCGCACCGGCGACCACTTCTGGGGCTGGCAGGCGCACGACCGCAACGGCCCGCCGGACATCCTCACCTTCGCCAAGGGCATCGGCAACGGCATGTCCATCGGCGGGGTCGTCGCCCGCGCCGAGATCATGAACTGCCTGGACTCCAACAGCATTTCGACCTTCGGCGGCACCCAGATCACCATGGCGGCCGGCCTCGCGAACCTGACGTACCTCCTGGAACACGACCTCCAGGGCAACGCCCGGCGCGTCGGCGGCCTGCTCATCGAGCGGCTGCGGACGGTCGCCGCGCAGATCCCCGGTGTACGCGAGGTGCGCGGGCGGGGACTCATGCTCGGCGTCGAGCTGGTCAAGCCCGGCACCGACGAGGCCGATCCGCAGGCCGCGTCCGCCGTGCTGGAGGCGGCCCGTGCCGAAGGGCTGCTCCTCGGCAAGGGCGGCGGGCACAACACCAGCGCCCTGCGGATCGCCCCGCCGCTGTCCCTGACCGTCGCGGAGGCCGAAGAGGGTGCCGCGATCCTCGAACACGCTCTGAGGAGCACCATCCAGTAGACCCACAGCAAGGGAACACCGTCATGAGCACCGCCCCGGAGCCCCTGGAGTCCTTGGAGTCCCTGGAGCCGGCCCTGTCGGTCCGGCAGGTCCTCATGCTGGAACGGGTCCTGGCCGGGGAGCCCGAGGTGGTCGCCGGGGCCGGCCACCTCGACCGGGCCGTGCGCTGGGTGCACGTGGCCGAGGCGGCCGACGTCGGTGTGATGCTCAGCGGCGGCGAGATGGTCCTCACCACCGGAGTGCTGCTCGCCGGGGACGACGACAAGCAGGCCGAGTACATCCGGTCCCTGCACCGCGCGGAGGCCGCGGCCGTGGTCCTCGGACTCGGCCGCGCCTTCCCCGCCCCGCCGGACGTGATGCGCCGGGCCGCCGAGCGGTGCGGGCTGCCCATGGTCGTCCTGCACCGGCCATTCCCGTTCGCGGAGTTGACGGAGGAGGTGCAGGCCCGGCTCGTGCGGCGGAAGTTCGCCGCCGTCAGCATGTCGGAGGCGGTCCGCACCGCCCTCACCGGACTCATCACCGCCGGCGCCCCGCTGCAGCAGCTGCTGGACGAGATCGCCCACCACAGCGGCTGTCCCGTCGTCGTCACCAACCTCGCCCACCGCGTCCTCGCCACGGCGGGGGAGCGGTCCGCGGTGGACGACGTGCTGCGCGACTGGGAGCGCATCGCCCGCCAGGCATGGGGGCACCTCCCGGGCCGTTCGGGCACCGGGGGAGGCAGCGTGGGTGACGGCTGGATCCGCGCCGAACTGGGCGGGCGCGGGGAGCGCTGGGGTCAGATCATGCTGTGCGGCTACCGCGGCGACACCGCCACCGGACGCCTCCTCGCCGACCGTGCCGCCGAATCCCTCGTCCTGCACCGCATGCTCGGCGGCACCTCCGCCCACACCTGGGAGGAGCAGTCCGCGCAGAGCCTGCTCACCGACCTGGTCAGCGGGGTCGTACCGGCGCGGCAGCTGCTGCCCCGCGCCCGGGCGGCCGGACTGCCGGTCAACCGGCGCACCTTCGTACCGCTCGTCGTACGCGACGGGGATCCCGCCGAACTCGACCGGGTGCTACGGCTGTTGGGGCTGCCCGGCATCGTCGCCGAACTCGCCGACGGGGCCACCGCCGTCCTGCTGAGCCTGGCCCGGGACCAGGACGCCGCCGTGCTCACCGCCAACTTCGCGGCGCGCCTGACCCAGACGGTCGTGGCCGCCGCGGACCCGCGAACCGCCTGGGACGACGTCCCCGCCGGGATGCGCGAGGCCCGGCATGTCGCGGACGCGGTCGCCTCGGGGGCACTCGACCTCCCGGCCGTCGTCCGCCTCAAGGACGTCCATCTGCGCGGACTGATCAGGCTGTTGCGCGACGACCCGCACGTGCAGTCCTTCGCCGAGCGCGAGTTGGACGGACTGCTGTGCGCGGCGGGCGACGATCTGCTGGCGGTGCTGCGCACCTATCTCGCCACCGGCCGCAACAAGTCCCGCACCGCCCAGCTCCACCACGTCTCCCGGCCCGCGCTCTACCGCCGGCTGGAGGCGATACAGGGCCGGCTGGGCGTCGACCTCGACGACTTCGAGCAGGCGGCCTCGGTACACATCGCGCTCCTCGCACACGACGCGCAACAGAGCTGAAACATGCCACGACCTGGGAAAACGGCGGTGAAACATGGGCTCACGAGAGGGTGACACCGTGGCACGCCGCATGCCCGCAGACGTGACACCGTGCAACTCAAAGCCCGCTTTCGGACTTCCTAGCCTTCTCGCACACCGAGCGACCGGAGGTCCCGATGAGCAGAGTGATTCGCGCCGCCCTCTTCCAGACCGCGTGGACGGGCGACAAGGAGTCGATGATCCAGGTACACGAGCAGGCGGCCCGGGACGCGGCCGCGCAGGGCGCTCAGGTCCTGTGCTTCCAGGAGCTGTTCTACGGGCCGTACTTCTGCCAGGTCCAGGACAAGGCGTTCTACGAGTACGCCGAGCAGATCCCGGACGGGCCGATCGTCCAGCGATTCCAGGCGCTCGCCAAGGAGTTGGGCATCGTCCTCATCCTGCCGATGTACGAGGAGGAGCAGCCCGGCGTCCTCTACAACACCGCCGCCGTGATCGACGCGGACGGCTCGTACCTCGGCAAGTACCGCAAGCACCACATTCCCCAAGTGCCGGGATTCTGGGAGAAGTTCTACTTCCGCCCCGGCAATCTGGGCTGGCCGGTCTTCGACACCAAGGTCGGGAGGATCGGTGTGTACATCTGCTACGACCGCCACTTCCCGGAGGGCTGGCGGGCGCTCGGCCTGGCCGGTGCCGAGATCGTCTTCAACCCCTCGGCCACCTCGCGCGGACTGTCCGCCTACCTGTGGCAGCTGGAACAGCCCGCGGCGGCCGTCGCCAACGAGTACTTCGTCGGGGCGATCAACCGGGTGGGCGTGGAGGAGCTCGGCGACAACGACTTCTACGGCACGACGTACTTCGTCGACCCGGAGGCCCAGTTCGTCGGCGAGGTCGCCTCCGACAAGGAGACCGAACTCGTCGTCCGCGACCTGGACATGGCCAAGCTGCGCGAGGTCCGCGACCGCTGGCAGTTCTACCGCGACCGCCGTCCGGACGCGTACCCCCCGCTGACCGCACCCTGACCGAACCGTCCACCCTGGCAGGAGAGGGAACATGAGCAGCCGTACCGTCATCCGCGGTGGCCTCGTCATCACCGCGTCCGACGAGATCCACGCCGACGTGCTGATCGAGGACGGCCGCATCGCCGCCCTCGCCGTGCCCGGCACACAGAGCTGGACCGCGGACCGCACGATCGACGCCACCGGGAAGTACGTGATCCCCGGTGGCGTCGACGCCCACACCCACATGGAGCTGCCGTTCGGCGGCACCTTCGCCTCCGACACCTTCGAGACCGGCACCCGGGCCGCCGCCTGGGGCGGTACCACCACGATCGTCGACTTCGCGGTGCAGAGCGTCGGCCACTCCCTGCGCGAGGGCCTGGACGCCTGGCACGCCAAGGCCGAGGGCAACTGCGCCATCGACTACGGCTTCCACATGATCGTCTCCGATGTGAACCAGGAGACGCTCAAGGAGATGGACCTGCTGGTGGAGGAGGGGGTCACCTCCTTCAAGCAGTTCATGGCCTACCCCGGCGTCTTCTACTCCGACGACGGCCAGATCCTGCGCGCCATGCAGCGCTCCGCCGACAACGGCGGCCTGATCATGATGCACGCCGAGAACGGCATCGCGATCGACGTCCTGGTCGAACAGGCACTGGCCCGCGGCGAGACCGACCCCCGCTACCACGGCGAGGTCCGCAAGGCGCTTCTGGAGGCCGAGGCCACCCACCGCGCCATCAAGCTCGCGCAGGTCGCCGGCGCGCCCCTGTACGTCGTGCACGTCTCGGCCATGGAGGCGGTGGCCGAGCTGGCACGCGCCCGGGACGAGGGGCTCAACGTCTTCGGCGAGACCTGCCCGCAGTACCTGTTCCTGTCCACGGACAACCTCGCGGAGCCCGATTTCGAGGGCGCGAAGTACGTGTGCAGCACCCCGCTCCGTCCGAAGGAACACCAGGCCAAGCTGTGGCAGGGCCTCAGGACCAACGACCTCCAGGTCGTCTCCACCGACCACTGCCCCTTCTGCTTCGTCGGCCAGAAGGAACTGGGCCGCGGCGACTTCTCGAAGATCCCCAACGGCCTGCCGGGCGTCGAGAACCGCATGGACCTGCTCCACCAGGCCGTCGTCGACGGGCACATCTCGCGCCGCCGCTGGATCGAGATCGCCTGCGCCACCCCGGCCCGGATGTTCGGCATGTACCCGAAGAAGGGCACCATCGCCCCGGGCGCCGACGCGGACGTCGTCATCTACGACCCGCGCGCCGAGCAGGTCATCTCCGCCGAGACCCACCACATGAACGTCGACTACTCGGCGTACGAGGGAAGGCGCCTCACGGGCCGGGTCGAGACGGTCCTCTCGCGCGGCGAACTCGTCATCACCGAGCGGGAGTACACCGGGCACGCCGGGCACGGCACGTACACCCCGCGCTCCACCTGTCAGTACCTCAACTAGGAGTTGCGCACATGGACTTCGGACTCGTCCTGCAGACGGATCCACCCGCCTCCAAGGTCATCAGCCTGATGAAGCGGGCCGAACGCAACGGCTTCACCTACGGGTGGACGTTCGACTCCGCCGTGCTCTGGCAGGAGCCGTTCGTGATCTACAGTCAGATCCTGGCGAACACCTCGAAGTTGAAGGTCGGCCCGATGGTCACCAACCCGGGCACCCGTACCTGGGAGGTCACCGCCTCCACCTTCGCCACCCTCAACGACATGTTCGGCAATCGCACGGTGTGCGGCATCGGCCGCGGGGACTCCGCGATGCGCGTCGCGGGGCGTACGCCCAACACGCTGGCGCGGATCAGCGAGGCCATGAAGGTCATCCGGGCGCTCGGCTCGGGCCAGGAGGCCGACCTCGGCGGCACGGTGATCAGGTTCCCGTGGATCAAGGAGGACGCCGAACTCCCCGTATGGATGGCGGCGTACGGCCCGAAGGCGCTGAAGATGACCGGCGAGGAGGCCGACGGGTTCATCCTCCAGCTGGCCGACCTGTACCTCACCGAGTACATGGTGAAGGCGGTCAAGGACGCCGCCGTCGCCGCCGGACGCTCGGCGGACGAGGTCAAGATCTGCGTCGCGGCCCCCGCCTACGTCACCGCGGACGACTCGCCCGAGGCGCTCGCCCACGCGCGTGAGCAGTGCCGCTGGTTCGGCGGCATGGTCGGCAACCACGTCGCCGACCTGGTCTCCAAGTACGGCGAGCACTCGGCCGCCGTCCCCGACGAGCTGACGGACTACATCAAGGCGCGCGAGGGGTACGACTACTCGCACCACGGGCGCGCCGACAACCCGGACACCGCGTTCGTGCCCGACGAGATCGTCGACCGGTTCTGCGTCATCGGACCGGTCGAGAAGCACATCGAGAAGCTGAACGCGCTGCGCGAGCTGGGCGTCGACCAGTTCGCCGTCTACGACATGCACGACGCCCAGGAAGCCACCATCGACGCCTACGGCTCCCAGGTCATCCCCGCCCTCACCTCCTGACCCGGATCACACACCGCTCGACCGACCCCCCACTCCTTGTCCCCCTTCCCGCCGTCCCGGGGAGGGGTGGCGGGGCCGGGAAAGGCCTCCCCGCCCGTCCCGGCCCCGCCCGAGGCCCCCGCACGGCCTATCCCGTTCCGTCCTGATCGATTGGCCTGCCCATGACCGAAACAGTCCCCCCGGCGTCGCCGATACCGCACTCCGCCGGCGGTCGCGTCGAGCTCGCCCCCGAGGACTTCCCCGCCGACAGCCCCTTCGCCAACGAGGACCTGCGTCCCGTACCGGTGTCCGAGCGCAAATGGACGACGTACAACTTCGCGGCCCTGTGGATCTCCATGGCGCACTGCATCCCCAGCTGGACCCTGGCCTCCGGCCTGGTCGCGCTCGGCATGGACTGGAAGCAGGCCGTGTTCACCATCGCCCTGGCCAACATCATCGTGCTGCTGCCGATGCTGGCCACCGGGCACGCCGGACCCAAGTACGGCATCCCCTTCCCGGTGCTCGCCCGCGCCTCCTTCGGGCTGCGCGGCGCCAACATCCCGGCGCTGATCCGGGCGGCCGTCGCGTGCGGCTGGTTCGGCATCCAGACCTGGATCGGCGGCAGCGGCATCTTCGCGCTGGGCTCCAAGCTCACCGGCGGCCACTGGGAGAACGCCGCCGAGATCGCGGGCAACCCCTGGCCCCTGTGGCTGTGCTTCCTGCTGTTCTGGGCGCTCCAGATCGCGATCATCTACCGCGGCATGGACTTCCTGCGGCACTTCGAGAACTGGGCCGCGCCCTTCGTGATCGCCGGCGCGCTCGTCCTGCTGATCTGGATCGCGGTGAAGGCCGACGGCTTCGGCGCGCTGCTCGACCAGCCCTCGAAGCTGGGCTGGGGCGCCGACTTCTGGCCCGTCTTCTTCCCGTCCCTGATGGGCATGATCGGATTCTGGGCCACTCTGTCCCTGAACATCCCGGACTTCACCCGGTTCGGCGCCAGTCAGAAGGCGCAGACCTGGGGGCAGGCCCTCGGTCTTCCCACGACGATGACCCTCTTCGCGGTCCTCGCGGTGCTCGTCACCTCGGGGTCCGAGGCCATCTACGGCGAGGCCATCTGGGACCCGGTCGCGCTGGCCGCCAAGACGGACAACGCCTTCGGGCTGCTCTTCGCGCTGGTCATCGTGCTGGTCGCCACCATCTCCGTGAACATCGCGGCCAACGTGGTCTCACCGGCGTACGACCTGTCCAACCTGGCCCCGAAGTTCATCAACTTCCGTACGGGCGCGCTGATCACCGGTGTCGTCGGCATCCTGATCTTCCCGTGGAAGCTGATCTCCACGCCGGAGTTCTACATCTTCACCTGGCTCGGAGTCGTGGGCGGTCTGCTCGGCACGGTCGCGGGCATCCTCATCGCCGACTACTGGATCGTCCGGCGCACGGTCCTGCACCTCGCGGACCTGTACACGCCCGGCGGCCGCTACTGGTACGTCAACGGCTGGAACTGGCGGGCGATCGCCGCCTTCGTGGTGGGCGGTCTGCTCGCGGTCGGCGGCTCCTACTCGGCCGTGGGCGCGGACGGCAAGAAGACCGGGCCGTTCCCGACCGACGGTCTGATCCCGTTCCTCAAGCCGCTGGCCGACTACGGCTGGGCGGTCGGCCTCGGCGCTTCCCTGCTGCTGTACATCGCGCTGATGCTGCCGAAGGGCAGGGATCAGGAGGGCATCGCGGCCTGACGGATCGCCACGCGCGCGTGGAGGGCGGTCGGGCTCGGCCCGGCGTCCGTCGCCGGCCGGCTCAGGCCTTCTGGCCGCCCTCCAGTGCCGCCACCGCCTCCTTGGCGGCCTTGATCGCACCCTTGTTGATCTCGTCCGTGCTGGGCGCCTTCTTCGACTCGAAGTCGCTGCCGTTGTACGTCACGGTCACCAGCGCGTTGGACGCCTGGATCATGACCACGCCCTCGCGGGTCTGCTGCTTGTTCTCGGTGGTGAGGTTGACCACGGAGTACCCCGCGTCGCCGACGCCCGGCACGCTTCCGCCGCCGCTCTTCTCGGCGACGTTCTCCTTGTACGACTTGGCGGCCGCCGCGTCGGACTCCGTGATCTCGAACGACACGTCCAGCCAGCGGTAGTCGTACCCCTTGAGCGCGTTCCAGGAGCAGGTGCGGCGCAGCGCGGTGTCCGTGGAGGGGATCTCCTTGCCTGCGGTCTTGGCGCCCGGCACCAGCGACTTGATCGTCGCCGCGCCGATGCTGCCGCACGGCGCGGGCGCGGCGGCGTACCGCTTGGTGGCGGCCGCCGTGGAGGCGCCCGAAGGGGACTCGCCGGCGGACTGCGGCGCCGACTCCTTCTGGGTGGCCGGCGTCGTGGCCGGGCCCGACGACAGCGCCCAGCCCGCCGCGGCGAGCACGACGACGGGCGAGATGCGCGCGGTGAGCGCGAGCGGCAGGGAAAGATTTCGCACGGCGCACTTTTCGTGGGGGACGGACGGTGCGGAGGGTCCGCACTGCGGACGGACGCCAGTTTCACATGTCTCCCTGTGGGGCGGAAGTGTGAACTCGCTCCGTACCTGTGCCGTCACAGCGCCCTGCCGCCGATGCGTCATCTGTCCGCTTATGTCCGGGCGATGGGCCGGTGGAGAGCCGATTCGATGCGGTCCACGGCCAGGAACGCCCCGTAGGCCACAAGGTGCACCAGACAGTGGTCGGTGTGCTCCGGCCGCCGCCAGGCCGCCACGTCCTCGTCGGTGATCCGGTACGGGGCGAGCGCGGCCAGCAGCACCAGACGCGCCCCCGGACGCTCCCGGCGGTCCGGAAAGCCGCTCAGGTCGAGCGGCGGGTGCGACCCGTCCCAGTCCAGCAGCATCTCCTCCACGAGGTCCTGGTCGTCGGTGCCGAGGAGACCGGCGCCCGCCATGGCCGCCCGGAGCAGCGCCGCGTACGCGAGTCCGACGGGCGCACCGTCCGCCCACGCGGGGGCCTCTCCGGAGTCGGGCAGGTCGAGCAGTGCGAGGGACGCGCCGGGACGGGCGGGCCGGCGTACGGTCCGGGCGAGCGTACGGCCCGCGAGACTGCGCACCGCCCGGAAGCGCTGGGCGTTGCCCGGCAGCAGGCTCTCGGTGAGCAGGGCGGACACGATCCGGTTGATGAAGTGGAAGGCGAACGCGGTGCCGAGATAGCCCGGGGCGTGCTCGCGCGGGAACGGGTACGGTGCCGCGCCGAGACCGCCCGGCACGCGCGTGTGCCTGCCCCACTCCAGCACGCGCGCGTGCTCCTCGTTCACCGGCCGCTCGCCTCGGGCGACGCGTTCGGCGAGTGCGTGGTCGCCGGTGGCGTGCAGCAGCATGGTGTGCGCGTCCACGCAGAACGGGCACCGGTTGGCCAGTGAGACCCCGAGCGCCGCCAGTTCCTTGCCGGTGCGGCTGCCGGGGCCGGCGATCAGCGACTCGCGCATCAGCGCCCACGCGGGGGCCAGGAGCTCCGGCGCGGAGGAGAGGACCACGAAGGTGACGGGTTCGTCGATGCCGAAGTCGCGGGACAGCTGCTCGTAGACCTCGGCGACAGGGCCGGTGGCGGACTTGGGCGGCAGGGGCCGGGTGTAGCGGAAGGGTGTGGACATGCACAGCAGCGTGCCCCCCGGCCCGGGGCCCGGTCGTCGTACGGCCGAAGGGAGTTGGCGCTGCGCCCGGGAGCGCGGGCCGGCCCGTGGACTACTACGGGAGGAGTAGCGGGGGAGTTGTCCACCGGGCTGACGCCGGTGTCGGTACCGCGGTCTAGCGTGGGGACATGAGCGGGCACCCGGTCGATCCGGCCATCTCCCAGCGGCTCGCCGATCTGGCCCTCGTGGGCGTGGTCGGCGCCCTCGTCCTGGCCCTGGCGGCCCGCGACGCGGACACCACCGCCCTCGACTACGGGCTCCTCGCGGTGAGCGCGGCCGTGCTCGCGTTCCACCGCACCGCCCCGCTGGTGGTGCTGGCCGTGGCCACGGTCAGCGGGGCGGCGTACGCCCTGCACGCACACCCGGGCCCCCTCGGCGCGCTGACCGTCTTCGCCGCCGTGCACCTGGCGTCCCAGCTGGGACACCGGGGCTGGGCCGCGGGGGCGAGCGCGGTCTTCCTCGGGGCGTACGCGGCGACGGGCCCCACGGCCCACGAGGCCGTCGAGAAGACCGCGCTGCTCGCGGGCTGGTTCGTGTGCGCGGTGGTGACGGGCCTGGCCGGCCGCAACTGGCAGGCCTATCTGCGCCAGACCGAACAGCGTGCCCTGGAGGCCGAGCGGACTCGGGAGGAGGCCGCCCTGCGCCGGGCCGGGGAGGAACGCCTGCGGATAGCCCGCGAGTTGCACGACTCGCTCACCCACAGCATCTCCATCGTCAAGCTCCAGGCGGGCGTGGCCGTCCATCTGGCGCGCAAGCGGGGTGAGGAGGTGCCGCCCGCGCTGCTCGCCATCCAGGAGGCGGGCGGCGAGGCCATGCGGGAGCTGCGCGCCACGCTGGAGGTCCTGCGCACCGATGAACCGACCGGCACGCCGGCCCTGCTCGTGGAGCGGGCGCGGGCGGCGGGCCTCGCCGCCGAACTGTGCGTGACGGGCGAGGAGTGCGCCCTGCCCGCCCCGCTCGACCGGGCCGTGTACCGGATCGTCCAGGAGTCCCTGACCAACGCGGCCCGGCACGCGGGACCGGCCAAGGTACGGGTCGAACTGGCCTACGGCGAGGACGTCCTGGCCGTGCGCGTCGACGACGACGGCACCGCGGATCCCGAGCGGCCGCCCCGGCCCGGCCACGGCCTCACCGGCATGCGCGAACGCGTCACGGCCCTCGGCGGGACGCTGCACACCGGACCGCGCGTCGAAGGCGGATTCTCGGTGCGGGCGGAACTGCCCTTGGGAGCGGGGGAGTCGGCGTGACCGGGGGCGGAACGGCTGCCCGTCGTACGGGAGATGGGCTTCGAGAGCGGGGGACGGGTGGCTCCCGGGTGGGCGGGGGAGAGACGGTCGCGACGGTGAGGGCGGTTCCTCGGTGTGCGCGGGATCGGGAACCCGGCCGCCGGAGCGCTTCGCGGTGTGCCCTGTCACGGTCTCGGCGGGCGCGCGTGATCGGGACGACGGGCGGCTTCGTCGTGTGCGTGGAGGTGGGGTCGTGATCCGGGTGGCGCTCGTCGACGACCAGGCGCTGATGCGGGCCGGGTTCCGGGCCCTGCTCGACGCCGAGGACGGCATCGAGGTGGTCGGGGAGGCGGCGGACGGCGAGCGGGGCGTCGAACTGGTGCGGGCGCAGGTGCCCGACATCGCGCTGATCGACGTGCAGATGCCGGTGATGACCGGCATCGAGGCGACCCGGCGGATCGCCGCGGACCCGCGGCTGGCCGGGGTCCGCGTGGTGATCCTCACCAACTACGGCGTCGACGAGTACGTCTTCGAGGCGCTGAGGGCCGGCGCGAGCGGCTTTCTGCTGAAGGACACCGAGCCGGCCGACCTCCTCCAGGCCATCGAGGTGGTGGCCCGGGGCGAGGCGCTGCTGTCCCCCGCGGTCACCCGCACCCTGATAGGCGAGTTCGTCTCCCGCCCCCCGGACCGGTCCACCGCCCCCGGCCTGGAGTGCCTCACCCGCCGCGAACGCGAGGTCACGGCCCTGGCCGCCCGCGGCCTGAGCAACGAGGAGATCGCCGAGCACATGGTGATCAGCCCCCTCACGGCCAAGACACACATCAGCCGCGCGATGACGAAACTGGGCGCCCGGGACCGGGCCCAACTGGTCGTGTTCGCCTATGAGTCGGGGTTGGTGACGGCACGCGGTGCCTGAAGTCCGGGCGGCCCGGAATGAAAGGATCCGTGGACGCGACCGCTTCGGATCGGCCGAGGCGCGCCCGAGCAGTGAGGTGAGAGATGTCGTTCACCACCCGGCCGACCCTCCAGGGCACCTTCGGCATGGTGTCCTCCACCCACTGGCTGGCCTCGCAGTCGGCGATGGCGGTGCTGGAGGACGGTGGCAACGCGTACGACGCGGCGGTGGCCGCCGCGTTCGTGCTGCATGTCGTCGAGCCGCACCTCAACGGGCCCGCCGGCGAGGTGCCGATCCTGCTCGCGCCCGCCGGGGGAGAGGTACGGGTGCTGTGCGGACAGGGCGTCGCACCGGCCGGGGCGACCGTGGACCACTACAGGGGGCTGGGCCTGGATCTCGTCCCCGGCACCGGCCCTCTCGCCGCCGCGGTTCCCGGCGCCTTCGACGCCTGGATGGTGCTGCTCCGCGACCACGGCACCAAGTCCCTCGCCGACGTCCTCAAGTACGCCGTCGGGTACGCCGAGGACGGGCACGCGCCCGTGGAGAACGTCGGCGCGACCGTCGAGAGCGTACGGGAGCTCTTCGAGACGGAGTGGAGCTCGTCGGCGGAGGTGTATCTGCCGGGCGGGAAGGCGCCGCGGCCCGGTGAGCTGTTCCGCAACCCCGCCCTCGCCGCCACCTGGAAGCGGCTGATCGACGAGGTGGCGGGGGCGGGCGACCGGGTCGCGCAGATCGAGGCGGCGCGTGCGGTGTGGCGTACCGGATTCATCGCCGAGGCGCTCGTACGGCAGGCGCGGCGGCCCACCCTGGACACCAGCGGCTCGCGGCACACCGGCACGCTCACGGCCGCCGATCTCGCCGGGTGGTCCGCGACCTACGAGGCCCCGGCGACGTACGACTGGAACGGCTGGACCCTGTGCAAGGCCGGCCCCTGGAGCCAGGGCCCGGTCCTCCTCCAGCAGCTCGCGCTGCTGCCGCCCGAGCTGCCGCGGTACGGGTCCGCCGAGTACGTCCATCTGCTGGTCGAGGGCTGCAAGCTGGCCATGGCCGACCGGGAGGCCTGGTACGGGGACGCCGCCGAGGTGCCGCTCGGTGAGCTGCTGTCGGCCGAGTACAACGCGGGGCGGCGTGAACTCGTCGGCGACAAGGCCTCGTACGAGCTGCGGCCGGGCAGCCCCGGCGGGCGCGAACCGCGGCTCAGCGCACACGCGCGCGTGGTCCTCACCGACGAGCCGGGCTTCAGCCCGATGGGTGTCGGGGAGCCGACGGTCGCGAAGAACCCCACGTCACCCGTGCCCGGCGAACCCGAGACCGGCCCCGACGGCACCACCCGGGGCGACACCTGCCACCTCGACGTCGTCGACCGCTGGGGCAACATGGTCGCCGCCACGCCCAGCGGCGGGTGGCTCCAGTCCAACCCGGTCGTGCCCGAACTGGGCTTCCCGCTCGGCACCCGGCTCCAGATGACCTGGCTGGAGGAGGGCCTGCCGAACTCCCTCACGCCGGGCCGTCGCCCCCGCACCACCCTCACGCCCTCGATCGCCCTGCGCGACGGGGTGCCGGTCCTGGCCTTCGGCACGCCCGGCGGGGACCAGCAGGACCAGTGGCAGCTGCACTTCTTCCTGGCCGTCGCCCTGCGCTCCCCGGTCCGCGGCGGCCTCGACCTCCAGGGCGCGATCGACGCCCCGAACTGGCACAACGACAGCTTCCCGGGCTCCTTCTACCCGCGCGGCATGCGGCCCGGCAGCGTCACGGTGGAGGCGCGGACGGACCCCCGGGTGGTCGAGGAGCTGCGGCGGCGCGGGCACGACATCACAGTGGGGGAGTCCTGGTCGGAGGGACGCCTGTGCGCGGTGGCTCGGGACCCGGAGACAGGCGTGCTGTCGGCGGGGGCGAACCCCCGGGGGATGCAGGGGTACGCAGTGGGGCGATGACGGTCCTTATGCCGCCATTTGCCCCGTATTAAAGGTCTGTTGTCTCCGGATCCTCGTGTTCATGGCGATTCCACCCGCCCTCCACCGGACGGGTGGGGATTGTCAGTCCCGCGTGCTCTCATGGAGTCATGATCGAAGACACGGAAACCATCGACGAGTTTCTCGGCCGGCACGCGGGCGACGTGGAAGAGGCCGTGCGCAAGGCCGCCGCGGCCGAGGTCATGCCGCGCTTCAGGCGGCTCGCCGCGCACGAGGTCGACCAGAAGGGCGGCCCGCACGACCTGGTCACGGACGCCGACCGGCTGGCCGAGCAGTACCTCACCGAGGTGCTCGGCGCCCTCCTGCCCGGCTCCGTCGTGGTCGGTGAGGAGGCGGTCCACGCCGACCCGGCGTCGTACGAGGCGTTGCAGGGCGACACCCCCGTCTGGATCGTCGACCCCGTCGACGGCACCCGGCAGTTCGTGCACGGCGACCCCGGCTTCTGCATGCTGGTCGCGCTGGCGCGGAGCGGTGTCCTGCTGGCCTCCTGGACCTACGCGCCGGCCCGGGACCAGCTGGCCACGGCGATACGCGGCCAGGGCGCGTTCCTCGACGGCGAGCGGCTGCACGCGGGCGCCCCCGACCCGGGCCGCGACCTCCGGGTGGCCACCTCCCACCCGGACTACACGACGGAGGACCAGAAGCGCGGCCTGCTGGGGCTGTGGACGGACGGTGTCGCACCGCGGCCGTGCGGCTCGGCCGGACTGGAGTATCTCGCGGTCGCCCGGGGCGAGTTGGACGCGGTGGCGTTCTCCTGGGAGGCGGCCTGGGACCACGCGGCCGGCCAGCTGCTGGTCGAGGAGGCGGGCGGCGCCCATCTGACCCTCACCGGCGAACCGTTCCGCATCACGGGCGGCAACACCCTCCCCTTCACCGCGGCCCGCGACGCGGCGACGGCCCGCAGGGTGCGGGGCCTGCTGGCGGGCGGGGCCTGACGCCACGGCCGACCCGGGGCGGGGCCGGGGCCGGGGTCGGGAGTGGGGTCCGGCGTAACCGGGGCCGGAGGTCGGAGGCCGGAGTTCCGCAGGTCGGACAGGACCGTCCTCCGCCCCGCCCCTCGAAGCCGCCTCCCCGACTTACCCCCGCGCCCCGGGACTGTCGGTCCCCCGGCATATCCTGATCCTCTGGCCATCGGCTGACGAAGGGGTCCGAAGGTGCCGTCGATGCTCGATGCGGTCGTGGTGGGTGCGGGGCCGAACGGACTGACGGCTGCCGTGGAGCTGGCCCGGCGAGGCTTCTCCGTGGCCGTCTTCGAGGCGCGCGGCACCGTGGGCGGGGGCGCCCGCACCGAGGAGCTGACCCTCCCGGGCTTCCTGCACGACCCGTGCTCCGCGGCCCACCCCCTCGGCATCAACTCCCCGGCGTTCCGCGCCCTGCCCCTGGAGCGCTACGGCCTGGAGTGGCTGCACGCCGAGCTGCCCATGGCCCACCCCTTCACCGACGGCACCGCCGCCGTGCTGTCGAGGTCGGTCGCCGAGACGGCCGCCTCGTTCGGACCGCGTGACGCGGGGACGTACCGAAGGCTCGTCGAGCCGTTCCTGCCCCGGTGGGACACTCTGGCCCGCGACTTCATGTCCCTGCCCGCGACCGCGCTGCCCCGCGACCCGGTCACCCTGGCCCGCTTCGGCCTCGTCGGCCTGCCCCCGTCGACCTGGCTGATGCGCCGCTTCCGCGACGAACGCGCGAAGACCCTGTTCGCCGGACTCGTCGCGCACGTGATGGCCCCGCTCGGCGGCCTGGCCACCGGCGCCATCGGGCTGGTCTTCGCCCTCGCGGCGCACGCCCGCGGCTGGCCCGTGGCGCGCGGCGGCTCCCAGTCCATCTCCGACGCGCTCACCGCCTACCTCAAGGACCTCGGCGGCACCGTCCACACCGACTACGAGGTCAAGCGGCTCGACGACCTGCCGCCCGCCCGCGCGTACGTCTTCGACACGTCGCCCACCGCCCTGGCCCGCATCGCCGGTTTCGGCAACTACTACGAGGGCTACCGCTACGGCCCGGGCGTCTTCAAGGTCGACTACGCCCTCGACGGGCCCGTGCCCTGGACCGCGAAGGAGGCGCGCGCCGCGGGCACCGTGCAGATCGGCGCGGACAGTGCGGAGATCGACACCGCGCTGCGCGCCGCGTCCCGGGAGGGCCGCGCGCCCGACAGGCCGTTCATGATCACCGTGCAGCCCAGTGTCGTCGACCCCGGGCGGGCCCCCGCCGGCAAGCACGTCTTCTGGGTCTACGGCCATGTCCCCAGCGGCTGGACCGGCGACCTCACCGACGCCATGGAGCGCCAACTGGAGCGTTTCGCCCCGGGGTTCCGCGACCGCGTGCTCGCCCGCGCCACCGCGGGCCCGCCCGAACTGGCCGCCCGCAACGCTAACTACGTCGGCGGCGACATCGCCTCCGGCGCGGTCAGCGGACTCCAGACCATGCTGCGCCCCAAGCTCTCCCTGTCCCCGTACGGCACCCCGCACCCGGCCGTCTTCATCTGCTCGTCGGCGACCCCACCGGGACCGGGCGTGCACGGCATGTCGGGACACAACGCGGCGAAGGCCGTATGGCGAAGGCTGCGACAGCAGCCTTGAGAGTCCACGAGTCGGCCACAGACGCAACACGTCGCCGCCAAGGGTTGAGAGGAATGCGTGTCACCTTTGTCACTTCCTTCACTTGGCCGTGAAAGCGTGAACTTTCAAGCCCGATAAGTAGAGTTCCGGTTATGAAAGACCGGAAAGGGTTCTTCCGTTTAGGCTCCTCGTCTGTCGTGAGCGCAGCCGATCTCGCCCAACTCGTCCGAGCACCCGCCGCGTTGAGCGTCCCCGGTGACGTGATCGCCGGAGCGGCCGCGGCCGGCCGCCCCCTGAACGCCCGTGTCCTCGGCACCATCGGCTCCTCCGTGTGCCTCTACTGGGCGGGCATGGCCCTCAACGACTACGCCGACGCCACCGTCGACGCCGTGGAGCGCCCCCAGCGTCCCGTGCCGTCCGGCCGCATCCCGCGACGGACGGCACTCGCCGTGGCCGGTGGACTGACCGCCGCGGGCCTCGGACTCGCCGCCGCGGCGAACGGCCGCCGCGGGCTCCTCGGCGCGCTCCCTTTGACGGGCCTGATCTGGGCCTACGACCTGGGGCTCAAGTCCACCCGGGCGGGCGCGGCGACCATGGCGGCGGCTCGTACCGTCGACGTCCTGTCCGGAGCCCTCGCCACGGCACCCACGGGAACGGCCCTGCGCCGGGGCGCGGTCCCCGCCGCCCTGGTCGGTGTCCACACGTACACCCTCACCGCGCTCAGCCGGCACGAGATCTCCGGCGCTCCCACCCGGGTACCGGCCACCACCCTCGCCGTCTCCACGGCGACGGCCCTCGTCACGGCACTCCCGACGGTGCTCCCGACGACAAGGACCGCCGCGCTGTCCCGGCCGGACTTGCGTACCGCCGTCACCGCCACCGGTGCCCTCGCCTACCTCGCCACCTACGGCACCGCCCAGGCCCGTGCCGTACGGAAGCCGTCGGGAGCGAACGTACGACGGGCCGTCGGCGCCGGAATCCTCGGACTGCTGCCCCTCCAGGCCGCCCTCACCGCGCGCGCCGGAGCCCCCGCCGTCGCCGCGGTCCTGGGAGTCGCGCACCCCCTCGCGCGACGGCTGGCCCGCCGCATATCACCCACCTGAGCCATGCCACCCGATCGGCAGAAACCGGCGCCATGAAACCCACCCCCCTCAGATTCGGCTTCGGCACCAACGGCTTCGCCCACCACCGACTCACCGACGTCCTCGTGATCCTCGCCGACCTCGGCTACGACGGTGTCGCCCTCACCCTCGACCACAACCACCTCGACCCGTACTCCGACGACCTGTCCCGGCGGGTCTCCACGCTCGCCCGGGGCCTCGACCGGCACGGTCTGGACGTCACCGTCGAGACCGGCGCGCCCTACTTCCTCGACCCCTGGGTCAAGCATCTGCCGACCCTGATGTCGGACGGCTCCGCGCTCCGCGTCGACCTGCTGGAGCGCGCCCTGCGCATCGCCGCCGACCTCGGCTCGCCCACCGTCCACCTGTGCAGCGGGCCGGCTCCGGTCGGGCTGCCGGAGCGGGACGCGTGGAAGCGGCTGGCGGCCGGTGTCGAGACGGTCCTGCAGACGGCGGAACGGTACGGCGTGGCGCTGGCCTTCGAGCCGGAGCCGTACATGTTCGTGGACAGCGTCGAGCGCTGTCTGCGCCTCGCCGAACTGGTCGGCGGACACGAGCTGTTCGGCATCACCCTGGACATCGGTCACGCGCACTGCGTCGAGGAGCGCCCGCTGCTCGACTGCGTCCGGCTGGCCGCCCCGCTGCTGCGCAACGTGCAGATCGAGGACATGCGGCGCGGTGTCCACCAGCACCTGGAGTTCGGGGCCGGGGAGATCGACTTCCCGCCCGTGCTGGCCGCGCTGCGCGACCTCGGACACCGTGGCCTGGTCTCCGTCGAGATCCAGGGCGGCGCGCTGGACGCGCCTGAGGTCGCCCGCCGCTCGATCGCGTTCCTGCGCGCGGCCGCGTAGGCCCTCTCCTCTCCTTCCCCCTGCCCTTCCCCCACCAGAGGGTTCCTCATGACTGTCATCGTCCCGGCAGACCCCCGACCCGCCCTGTCCGCGGTCCTGGACGCGAGTGCCCGCGCCTGGACGGACGAGGCCACCGCCGCGATCGCCGCCGACGCGAGCGCGATCCGCCGCCTCTTCCCGGCCGCGCGAAGACGCTGCGGCCACTCCCGTCTGAACGAGCACTGGACCGTGGACGAGGCCGCCCGGGCCGTCCTCCTCACCGCGCTGCCCCTGCGCGGGCAGGCGCTCGCCGACGAGGTGGCCGCCCTGCACCGGCACGGCGACCCGGCGGAGCAGCGAGCCGTCCTGCGCACACTGCCCCTGCTCGACCTGGGAGAGCTGGCCCTCCCGCTGGTCCGCGAAGCGTTGCGCGGCAACGACACCACCCTGATCGAGGCCGCCCTCGGCCCCTACGCCGCCCGGCACCTCCCGGACCCCGAGTACCGGCAGGCCGTACTCAAGTGCGTCTTCTGCGAGATCCCGCTCGACCGCGTCCACGGGCTCGGCACCCGCGCCGACCGTGAACTGGCCCGGATGCTCGCCGACTTCGCACACGAACGGATCGCCGCCGGACGGGACGTACCCCACGACATCCGGCCCGTCGTCCGTGCCTTCCCGGATGTCATCGGCGAGGCCCTTGAGCACGCATTCGACGAAGAGGAAGTGGCCTGACCCGTGCGCATCTTCGACCCCCACATCCACATGTCCTCCCGCACCACCGACGACTACGAGGCGATGTACGCCGCCGGAGTGCGCGCGGTCGTCGAGCCCGCCTTCTGGCAGGGCCAGCCCCGCACCTCGCCCGAGAGCTTCTACGACTACTTCGACGCACTGCTGGGCTGGGAGCCGTACCGGGCCGCCCAGTTCGGCATCCAGCACTTCTGCACGATCGCCCTCAATCCCAAGGAGGCGAACGACCCGCGCTGCACCCCGGTCCTCGACGAGCTCGACCGCTATCTCGCCAAGGACCGGGTCGTCGCCGTCGGCGAGATCGGCTACGACTCCATGACCCCGGAGGAGGACGAGGCTCTCGCCCGTCAGCTCCAACTCGCCCTGGACCACGGTCTGCCCGCGCTCGTGCACACCCCGCACCGGGACAAGGCCGCGGGCACGAAGAGGACCCTCGACGTCGTCCGGGCCTCCGGTATCGACCCCGCGCTCGTCGTCCTCGACCACCTCAACGAGCTCACCGCGGGCATGGTTCTCGACAGCGGATGCTGGGCCGGGTTCTCGATCTACCCGAGGACCAAGATGAGCGAGGACCGCATGGTCGGCATCCTCAAGGACGTGGGCACCGAGCGCATTCTCGTCAACTCGGCGGCCGACTGGGGACGTTCGGACCCCCTGAAGACCCGCAGGACGGCCGACGCGATGGCCGCCGCCGGGTTCACCGAGCAGGACGTGGACCAGGTGATGTGGCGCAACCCCGTCGACTTCTACGGACAGAGCGGCCGCCTCGAACTCGACTCGACCCTCGACGAGCCCAGGCCCGACGACCGGTCGAGCTTCCAGGGCAACTCCATCCGGCGCGGGGGAGCGTGAGCGGCCCATGCGCTTCCGGCACCCGGACGGTACCGCCGTCCACCTCGGCTACTGCAGCAACGTGCACCAGGCCGAGGACCTCGACGGCGTCATCGCCCAACTCGCCGACCACGCCGAACCCGTGCGCGCGCACCTCGGCGTCGACCGGCTCGGCATCGGACTCTGGCTGGCCCGGCCGGTGGTCACCGAACTCGCCGCCGACGAGGGGGCCTTGGAGCGGCTCAAGGACGAACTGCGGCTGCGCGGACTGGAGACCGTCACCCTCAACGCCTTTCCCTACGCCGGTTTCCACCGCGAGGTCGTCAAGAAGGACGTCTACCTCCCGGACTGGGCCGACGAGGCGCGTCTGACGTACACCCTCGACTGCGCCCGCGTCCTGGCCGCCCTGCTCCCCGACGACGCCGACCGCGGCAGCGTCTCCACCCTGCCGCTGGCCTGGCGCACCCCCTGGCCCGCCACGCGCGCCGACGAGGCCCGCCGCGCCCTGGACCGGCTCACCGACGGTCTCGCCGTGATCGAGGCGCGCACGGGCCGCCGTATCCGGGTCGGCTTCGAACCGGAACCCGGCTGTGTCGTGGAGACCACCGCCCAGGCGGTACGGCAACTGGGCGGCCTGGACCCGGACCGGCTCGGGGTGTGCCTCGACGCCTGCCATCTGGCCGTGCAGTTCGAGGAACCCGCCGAAGCCCTACGGCGGCTCGCCGACGCCGGGCTGCCCGTGGTCAAGCTCCAGGCGTCCTGCGCGGTCGAGGCCACGGACCCGGCGGACCCGGCCGCCCGCGCGGCCCTGCGCAGGCTCGCCGAACCCCGGTTCCTGCACCAGACCAGGGCGGCCACGGACGGCGGCGTCCTCGCGGTCGACGACCTGCCCGACGCCCTCGACGGCGACCTGCCGGCCGACGCGGGACCGTGGCGCGTGCACTTCCACGCCCCGCTGCACACCGCACCCGAACCGCCCCTGCGCGGCACCGCCGACCAGCTCGCCCAGGTCCTCGCCGGACTGCTCGGCGGGCCCTCGGCGCTCTGCGACCACATCGAGGTCGAGACCTACACCTGGTCCGTCCTCCCCGAACCGCCCGCCGACCTGTCCGCCGGTATCGCCGCCGAACTCGACTGGGCCCGCGCCCGGTTGACCGGCCTCGGCCTCAAGGAGGGCCCCTCATGACCACCGGCCTCAAGGAGCGCCTCTCGTGACCAGCCGTGTCGTCGTGCTCGACATCGTCGGGCTGACCCCGAACCTGCTCAAGCACATGCCGGCCGTCTCCGCCCTCGGCGAGCGCGGCTTCCGCTCCCGTCTCGACACCGTGCTCCCCGCCGTCACCTGCACCGTCCAGTCCACGGTCCTGACCGGTGAACTCCCCGCCAAGCACGGCGCGGTGGCCAACGGCTGGTACATCCGCGACCTCGGCGAGGTCCTGCTGTGGCGGCAGCACAACGCGCTGGTCGGTGGCGAGAAGATCTGGGACACGGCCCGCGCCCAGGACCCCGGCTACACCGTCGCCAACGTCTGCTGGTGGTACGCCATGGGCGCCGACGTGAACTGGACGGTCACCCCGCGCCCCGTCTACTACTCCGACGGCCGCAAGGAACCCGACTGCTACACCTGGCCACCCGCCCTCCACGACGAACTGACCGACAGACTGGGCCAGTTCCCCCTCTTCACCTACTGGGGGCCGAACGCGGGCATGCCCTCCACCCAGTGGATCCTGGCCGCCGCCCGCCAGATCTTCGACGAGAAGCACCCCGACCTCACTCTGGTCTACATCCCGCACCTCGACTACGAACCCCAGCGCTCCGGCCCCGACTCACCGGCCACCATCCGCGCCGCCCGCCAACTCGACGACGCGCTCGGCCCCTTGATCGACCACTTCCTCGCCGCGGGCGCCACCGTCGTCGCGCTCAGCGAGTACGGGGTCGCCCCCGTCTCCCGCCCGGTCGACATCAACCGCGCCCTGCGCCGCGCCGGACTCCTCGAAGTCCACACCCAGGACGGGATGGAGTACCTCGACCCCTGGACCTCCCGCGCCTTCGCGGTCGCCGACCACCAGCTCGCCCACGTGTACGTCAAGAAGCCCGCCGACACCGAGGCGGTCGCGAAGATCGTCCGTGAACTCGACGGCGTGGAACAGGTGCTGGACGCCGAGGGCAAGCGGGAACACGGTCTCGACCACGAGCGCTCCGGTGAGCTCGTCGCGATCGCCGACCACGACGCCTGGTTCACGTACTACTACTGGCTCGACGACGAGCGCGCCCCCGACTTCGCCCGCCAGGTCGAGATCCACCGCAAGCCCGGCTACGACCCCGCCGAACTCCTCTACGACGAGACGGTCCCGTCGGTGAAGCTGCGCGCCGTCGGCCAGGTCGCCCGCAAGAAGCTCGGCTTCCGCTACCGGATCCGGACGGTCCCGCTGGACCCGTCGGGCGTCCGCGGCAGCCACGGCCGGCTCCCCGACGAACCGGGCCACGGCCCCGTACTGCTGTGCTCGGAACCCGGGCCGGCCCGGGAGGCGTACGCGGCGACCGAGGTCAAGTCCCTGCTGCTGGGCCTCGCCGGACTCGACGCACCTGAGAAGGGAACCGCCACGTGAGCACCCACCCCCCGCTCCCCGCCGTCCGTCCCCTCCTCGACCCCGCCCCCGAATACGCCAAGTGGCGGGCCGAGGAGCCGGTCCGCCGGGTGACCGTCTGGGGCGACAACAGCCCGTGGCTGATCACCCGGCACGAGGACGCCCGTGCCGTTCTCGCCGATCCGCGGTTCAGCGCCGACGCCACCCGGGACGGCTTCCCGGGCCTGCGTCCGCAGGCGCCACCGCGCGGTCCCGGCCAGTTCTTCCTGATGGACCCGCCCGACCACACCCGGCTGCGGCGCATGCTCGTCCCCGACTTCACCTTCCGCCGGATCGAGGCGCTCCGCCCGGCGATCGCCCGGATCTGCGAGGACCTGCTCGACGCGATGACGTCCGACGGAGCCACGCGGGCGGACCTCGTCACGGCCTACGCGCTGCCCCAACCCGCGCTCGTCATATGCGAGTTGCTCGGAGTGCCGTACGAGGACCACGCGTTCTTCCAGGAGCAGGCGAAGGCGTTCACCAGCTTCACCACGGGCGCCACCGACGTGCTCGCGGCCCGCGGCGCCCTGTACGGCTATCTCGCCGAACTCCTGGCCGCACGGGGCCGGGAGCCGGCCGACGACCTGCTCTCCCGGCTCGCGACGGACCGGGTGGCCACCGGGGAGGCCACCGCCGAGGAGGCGGTGGGGGTGGCGTTCGTCCTCCTGCTGGCCGGGTTCGAGACGACGGCGAACATGTTCCCGCTGTCCGTCGTGGCCCTGCTCCGCAACCCGGAGCAACTGGCCGCCCTGCGCGCCGAACCGGAGCTCTGGCCGGCGGCGGTGGAGGAGCTGCTGCGCTTCCTGACGGTCTCGCACTGGGGGCTGCGGCGGATCGCGACCGAGGACGTCGAGGTCGGCGGAGTCCTGATCCGCGCGGGGGAGGGCGTCGCGGTGGCGATCCAGGCGGCGAACCGGGATCCGGCCGGTTACCGGGACCCCGACACGCTGGACGTCCGCCGGGACGCGACCGGGCACCTGGCCTTCGGTCACGGACTCCACCAGTGTGTCGGCCAGTCCCTGGCCCGCGCCGAGCTCCAGATCGGCCTGCCCGCCCTCTTCGAGCGGCTGCCCGGTCTGCGGCCGGCGGCCGACCCGGAGGAACTGGCCCTGCCGATGTCGGCGATGCACGGAATGCGGGCACTGCCCGTGGCCTGGTAGTCCCCGGACATCCGCCGGGGGTCTCCGCGCACCCGGCGGGGCGGACTGCGAGAGTGGCGGTCATGACCACCATCAGGCTCGTCCAGGGCGACATCACCCGGGAGAGCGCCGACGCGATCGTCAACGCCGCGAACTCCTCCCTCCTCGGCGGGGGAGGGGTCGACGGGGCCATCCACCGCCGCGGCGGCCCCGCGATCCTCGCCGACTGCCGAAAGCTGCGTGCCTCGCACTACGGCAAGGGCCTGCCGACCGGAAAGGCGGTGGCCACCACCGCGGGCGATCTGGACGCGCGCTGGGTGATCCACACCGTCGGCCCCCGCTACAGCCATGAGGAGGACCGTTCGCACCTGCTGGCCTCCTGCTACCGCGAGTCCCTGCGCGTCGCCGACGAACTGGGCGCCCGGACGGTCGCCTTCCCGGCCGTGTCCGCCGGCATCTACGGCTGGCCGATGGACGACGCCGCCAGGATCGCGGTGGAGACCGTACGGGAGACAAGGACCGCGGTCGAGGAGGTCCGGTTCGTGCTGTTCGACGAGACGGCGTACCGGGCGTTCGCGGGGCGGATCGTCTGACGCCGGAGGGCCCGTACCCTGACGGCCGAACACCTCCGGGCGCTTCAGGCCTGGAGGTGTGCGGGGAAAGTGCCTGTTCAGAGCCGTCCTGAGGTGGTGAGCCTCCTGGCGTCGGCCCTGGTGTGCGGTTGCGGGGCGTCCTGTCGGTTCTCACGGTGGGCCCTACGAAGCTCTTCGAAAGGACCCCGCATGCGCCCCCTCGTCTCCCGCGGCCTTCTCCTGCCGTCCGTGGTCTGTGCCGCGCTGATCCTCGGCCCGGCCGGCACCGCGGCCGCCGCCGACTCGGGCCGCGGCGCGTCGGACCAAGGAACATCCCGGACGGCCGTCGCGTACGGCGTCGACGACGCGGACACCCTGAAGGGCCGCCTGGACGCGCTGGACCGCTCCGGGCACAGCGGTCTCCTCCAGCCTCTCCAGCCCCTCCTGGGTGCGGTCACCGGCCTCACCGGCCTGAACGGCACCCACCTCGACGCGAGTGAGGCGGCCGCCCACGCGAAGGCCGTTGAGGCGGCGAACACCGAGGTCCGGGAACTGCTGCGGCAGCAGAGCGGCGCGGAGCGGGCCGCGGCGGCCGACCCGGTCTCGGACCTCCTGGACTCGCTCCAGTCCACGATCGACGACCTGCTCAAGTCGCTGACCTCGCTGGACGTGGGCGGAGTGCTGGGCGCGGTCACCGGCCTCCTGGGCACGGTGGTCGGGACCGTCACCGGACTCCTCGGCGGCGGGCTTCCCTCCTTGCCCGCCGCCGGCTGATCCGAGGGCGGCACCGCACCACCCCACGGCACCCCCGCGTGAGTACACGCGGGGGTGCCGCATGTCGTCTTGTCCCCAGGACCACACAAAGTCCGACAGGGTCATTGCCTCGACCGTCTTCGGGATCTAGGTTGAGTCGCATCCTGTGCCTCAAAGTCCCCAATAGCGCACAGGAATTGACGCTCCCTCAGTACGTACACCGCACTGTCGTCCCGAGGAAGGTTCCACCGATGCCCCACCCGTATCTGCCTGCCCCCCTCAGCCGCAGGCGTCTGCTGGAGTCGGGGGCCGCCGTCCTCGGTGCCCTCGCCCTCTCCTCAGGACCGCTGGCCGGTCGCGGTCACGCGGCGGAGGGCGCCCCGGAGTGGAACGGCGCCATCGACCTCTTCCGGGTGGGCACCCAGCCCCCGCACACCACCCTCATGCCGTACGCCGATGTCGGCCAGGCGCTCGCCGCCGACCGCACCCGCTCGCCGTACCGCGTGAGCCTCGACGGCAGGTGGAAGTTCGCCTACGCGGACCGCCCCGCCGACCGCGACACCGACTTCCACCGCACCGACGTGGACGACTCGGACTGGGACACCATCCCCGTTCCCTCGGTGTGGCAGGTACATGGCTACGACTTCCCGATCTACGTCAACATCACCTACCCGTGGTGGGGCCCCAACGGTCTCGGCGAGGAAGCACAACCGCCCGCCGCGCCGACCCGCTACAACCCGGTCGGCCAGTACCGGCGCACCTTCACCGTCCCGAAGGACTGGTCGGGGCGGCGCACCTTCCTGCACTTCGAGGGCGTCAAGTCCGCCCACTACGTGTGGATCAACGGCGAACTCGTCGGCTACCACGAGGACTCCTACACCCCCGCCGAGTACGACATCACCCCGCACCTCAGGCCGGGCACCAACCAGATCGCGGTCGAGGTCTACCGCTTCTCCGACGGGGACTGGCTGGAGGACCAGGACATGATCCGGCTGAGCGGCATCTTCCGCTCGGTCTACCTCTACTCCACCCCGGCCGTCCACCTGCGCGACTTCAAGCTGGACACCCCGCTCGGCGACGACTACACCTCCGCCGAGCTCTCGGTCACCGCGAGCGTGCGCGACTACGGCGGCGGCAACCAGGGCGACTACACCGTCGAGACCCAGCTCTACGACTCGGGCGGCCACGCGGTCTGGCCCCGCCCGCTCCAGCAGGCCGTCGCCCTCGCCGCCGGTGACGAGACGACCGTACAGGCGGCGAAGGCCGTGCCCGCCCCGAAGCTGTGGTCGGCCGAGCACCCGAACCTCTACACCGCCGTCCTGCGGCTGCGCGACCCCGCCGGCAAGGTGATCGAGACGCTCTCGCACCGCGTCGGCCTGCGGGAGTTCGCCCTGAAGGACGGGCTGATGCGCATCAACGGCCGGCCGGTGTCCTTCCGCGGCACCAACCGCCACGAGATGCATCCCGACCGCGGCACCGCGCTCACCCGCGCGGACCTCGTGAAGGACATCACGATCATCAAGCGGATGAACATCAACTCCGTCCGCACCTCGCACTACCCCAACAACCCGCTCTGGCTCGAACTCGCGGACGAGTACGGCCTGTACCTCGTCGACGAGACCAACCTGGAGACCCACGGCATCCGCGACCAGTACCCCGGCAACCACCCCGACTGGAGCGCGGCCTGCGTGGCCCGCGCCCAGAACATGGTCCACCGCGACAAGAACCACGCCTCGGTGGTGATCTGGTCGCTGGGCAACGAGGCGGGTGGCGGCAGCACCTTCGTGAACATGCGTGACTGGATCAAGTCGTACGACACCACCCGTGTCGTCCAGTACGAGGGCGACGACCGGCCCACCATCAGCGACATCCGCTCGGAGATGTACGACAGCCCCGCACGGGTGGAGCAGCATGCCAGGAACACCGCCGACACCCGGCCGTACGTGATGATCGAGTACTGCCACGCGATGGGCAACTCCAACGGCAACTTCAAGAAGTACTGGGACATCATCCGCCGCTACCCCGTCCTCCAGGGCGGCTGGATCTGGGACTTCGTCGACCAGTCCCTCAGCGAACCCGTCCCGGTACGCCAGTTGCTGACCGAGAGCGGACCCGGCGCCCTGACGGGCGAAGTGCTGCCCGCGAGCGCCCGGTTCGACCGTGACAAGGGCGTCTCCGGGGGCACGGTCTTCGCCCGCGACGCCCGCCTCGACCTCACCGGCTCGCTGACCGTGGAGGCCTGGTTCACCCCGAAGGTGACGGGCAACCACCAGCCGGTCATCGCCAAGGGCGACACCCACTACGCCCTCAAGCAGTCCGGAAGGACGCTGGAGTTCTTCATCCACGGCGGCGGTCAGTGGATCACGGCCAGTTGGGCGGTCCCGGACGACTGGACGGGTCGGGAGCACCATGTCGCCGGTGTCTTCGACGCGGCCGCGGGCACCCTGACCCTCCATGTGGACGGCCAGGTCAGGGCGACCAAGGCCACCTCACAGCGGCCCGGCGTCAACACCGCGCCCCTGGCGCTGGCCGTCGATGTCGACAACCCCACAAGGGAGTTCAGCGGCACGATCAGGAAGGCGCGGGTGTACGCCCGTGCCCTGAGCGCCGCCGAACTGGCCTCCGACAGCCGGAGCCCCGCGGACGAGGGCGTGCGGTTCTGGTTCGACGCGGCGACGGTGAAGCTCACCGAGAAGCGGTCCGCCCAGAAGACCTTCTTCGCCTTCGGCGGCGACTGGGGCGACAACCCCAACGACGGCGCCTTCGTCGCCGACGGCATCGTCACCGCCGACCGCGGCCACACCGGCAAGGCCGCCGAGGTCAAACAGATCTACCAGGCGGTCAACGCGTCCTGGGCCACGGACGGGTCCGTGACGCTCACCAACGAGTACCTGTTCACCAACCTGCGTGAATTCAGTGGCAGTTGGACACTGTCCGCCGACGGGAAGGTGATCCAGCGCGGCAAGCTGACACGGGATCAGCTGAACCTCGCACCGCTGTCGAGCAAGTCCGTCACCGTCCCGTACAAGCTCCCGGCCGCCCCCGCGCCAGGCACCGAGTACTTCCTCCAACTCTCCTTCACGACAAGGGAGTCCACGCCCTGGGCGCGAGCCGGCTTCGAGGTGGCCAAGCAGCAGCTCGCCGTCGACGCGGACAGCCCGGCGGTGACACCGGCACCCCTCTCGAAGGTCCCCGCCCTGGCCCACCGGGACGCCTCCGGCCAGGTCACCGTCACCGGCAAGGACTTCTCCGTCACCGTCGACAAGGGCAGCGGGACCATCACGTCGTACCAGGCGCACGGCACCCGCCTGATCACCTCGGGTCCCGTCCCGAACTTCTGGCGGGCGCCCACCGACAACGACCACGGCAACGGGCAGCACACCCGCAACCAGACCTGGCGCGACGCCGGTGCCCGCCGCAAGGTGACCGACGTGAGCGTGCGGGCCCTGCGGGACCGGGCCGTCGAGATCAAGGTGAGCGGCACCCTGCCGACGACGACCGAGTCGACGTACACCACGACCTACACCGTCTTCGGCAACGGCGAGATCAAGGTCGACAACACCCTGCACCCGGGCGCCGGTTCACTGCCGTACATACCGGAGGTCGGCACCCTTCTGTTCCTGCCGCGCCGTCTGGACCGGCTGCACTACTACGGCCGCGGCCCCGAGGAGAACCACTGGGACCGCAACGATGGTACGGACGTGGGCCTCTACTCCGGGACCGTCGCCGAGCAGTGGACCTCCTACATCCGGCCGCAGGAGAACGGCAACAAGACCGACGTCCGCTGGGCCGCGCTGACCGGCCGGGACGGCGTGGGCCTGCTGGTCTGCGGTGAACCCCTGCTGGAGGTCAACGCCTCGCACTACACCCCGGAGGACCTGTCCAACGGGGTGCGCCACGACTACCAGCTCACCCCGCGCGACGCGGTCGTCCTGCGGGTCAACCACCGGCAGATGGGCGTCGGCGGCGACAACAGCTGGGGTGCGCACACCCACGACGAGTACAAGCTGTTCGCCGACCGGGACTACGCGTACACGTATCGGCTGCGGCCGCTGAAGGACGTGGGCGAGGCGACGGCGGCTTCGCGGCGGCCGACGGGCACGGCATAGGTGCCGCGCCGGAGGTGCCGGGCCGGGCCGTCGGGCACCTGACGGCATCGTCGTGGCCGGTCGAGCCGTTCCCCGCGCCCCTCAGGGCTCGGGGAACGGCTCACCCGCGCCTGCGAAGGAGCCCTGCGGCCGGCACCGGCCGCCGAGACCTCCGGGCCGCCCCCCGGCTGGTCCTGCAGAACCTGGTGATCGCGGGTACCTTCATCACCGGGCTCGTCCTGTGGGACCTCCTCGGCCACCTCCCGCTGCCGCTCGGGGTCGCCGGGCACGAGGGCTCGACGGTCCTCGTCGGCCTCAACGGACTGCGGCTGCTGCGCGAGTCCGCGTGGCGGCCGGGCCGGGTCCCGTCCCAGGGCACGCGAGGCTGATGTCGGATTCCCGCCAGCCGAGCCCGGCCGGGTGGCCGATGCTGGACGCATGCAGACGGGGATGTACACCGAGACCGAGCGCTGTGTGCGCGCCGTGCAGTCCAAGGACGCGCGGTTCGACGGCTGGTTCTTCACCGCCGTCCTGACGACCCGCATCTACTGCCGGCCGAGCTGCCCGGTCGTCCCGCCCAAGCCCGGGAACATGACCTTCTACCCGAGCGCGGCGGCCTGCCAGCAGGCGGGCTTCCGGGCCTGCAAGCGCTGCCGCCCCGACACCAGCCCGGGCTCGCCCGAGTGGAACCAGCGCGCCGACCTCGTGGCCCGCGCGATGCGGCTGATCGCCGACGGCGTGGTCGACCGCGAGGGCGTGCCCGGCCTCGCCGCCCGCCTCGGCTACAGCACCCGGCAGGTCGAACGCCAGCTCCTCGCCGAACTCGGCGCCGGCCCGCTCGCCCTCGCCCGCGCCCAGCGGGCTCAGACGGCGAGGATCCTCATCGAGACGACCGCCCTGCCGATGGCGGACATCGCCTTCGCGGCCGGCTTCTCCGCCATCCGCACCTTCAACGACACCGTGCGCGAGGTCTTCGCGCTCGCGCCGAGCGAGCTGCGCACGCGGGCCGCGAAGCGGTCCACGCCGGACACCCCCGGCTTCCTGTCCCTGCGCCTGCCGTTCCGCGCGCCCCTCAACCCCGACAACCTCTTCGGCCACCTCGCAGCCACCGCGGTCCCGGGCGTGGAGGAGTGGCGGGACGGCGCGTACCGGCGCACGCTGAGGCTGCCGTACGGACACGGCATCGTGGCCCTCACACCTCAGCCCGACCACATCGCCTGCCGGTTGATGCTGAGCGACCTGCGCGACCTGACCGTCGCCATCAGCCGCTGCCGCCGGATGCTCGACCTGGACGCCGACCCGGTCGCGATCGACGACCAGCTGCGCAGGGACCGGCTGCTGGCCCCACTGGTGGACAAGGCGCCCGGCCGGCGGGTCCCGCGCACGGTCGACGAGGCGGAGTTCGCCGTACGGGCCGTGCTGGGCCAGCAGGTCTCCACGGCGGCGGCCCGCACCCACGCGGCCCGCCTGGTCACGTCCCACGGCGAACCCGTCGACGACCCCGAGGGCGGCCTGACGCACCTCTTCCCGACCCCGGAGGCACTGGCCGCACTGGACCCCACCGCACTCGCCATGCCCCGCACCCGCCGTACGACGTTCACCACCCTGGTAAACCAACTGGCGGACGGCAGAATTCAGTTGGGCGTCGAGAGCGACTGGTCCGAGACCCGCTCCCGTCTCCTCGCCCTGCCCGGCTTCGGCCCCTGGACGGTCGACGTCATCGCCATGCGCGGCCTCGGCGACCCGGACGCCTTCCTCCCGACCGACCTCGGCATCCGCCGCGCCGCCCAGGAACTGGGCCTGCCCTCGACCCCGGCCGCGCTGACGGCCCGCGCGGCGGCCTGGCGGCCCTGGCGGGCCTACGCCGTCCAGTACCTGTGGGCGACCGACAGTCACCCCATCAACTTCCTCCCCGTGTAAGGACGTTCAGTGAAGCAGCACACCGTGATCGACAGTCCCTACGGCCCTTTGACCCTGGTCGCCGACGACGGCGTCCTGTGCGGCCTCTACATGACCGACCAGCGCCACCGCCCGCTGGAGGAGACCTTCGGCGCACCGGACGAAGGATGGTCCAAGGAGGCCGAGGACCAGCTGACGGCCTACTTCCAGGGCGAGTTGAAGGAGTTCACCCTGGAACTGCGCCTGCACGGCACGCCGTTCCAGCGCACGGTCTGGGAACAGCTGCGCCGGATCCCGCACGGCGAGACCCGCACCTACGGCCAACTCGCCGACGCCCTCGGCAACCCCAAGGCCACCCGCGCGGTCGGCCTCGCCAACGGCCGGAACCCGATCGGCATCATCGTCCCCTGCCACCGCGTGGTGGGCGCGGACGGCAGCCTCACGGGATACGGCGGCGGCCTGGAGCGCAAGCAGCGGCTGCTGGACTTCGAGCGGGGGGCGGCGCTCTTCTAGCCGTCGTCAATGGGGAGTTCTTCCGATCCCTGAAGTGGTGGCGTGTCCGTACGTTCCAGCTGACCGAAGCACATCGCAGTCCGAAAGGCTGGAGGCCACCATGGCTGGATCGTTCGACGCCGAGATCAAGATGGTCTATCCCGTCGACGACGGGACGTTCTTCACGGTCGACCGCATCCCGAGCGGTACGCCCTTCGACGTCATCGCCAACGTGGAGATCGGCGACGAGATCAACGGCAACGTCGACGAACACGACGTGTGGGTCTCGGTGCGCAACCTCAGCAAGTCGACCGTCGTCGCCGCCCGACACCTCAACGAGACCCTGGCCCCCCAGAAGGACACCCGGCGCAGGCTGGAGGTCCGGGTCGACTTCGACACCCCGTGGACCGCGGACAACGGCGACGTACTGGAGGTGGTGGCCTCCTATCGCGTGCGTGCCGGGATCAACACCATTTTCTCGGCGGCACGCAGCCTGCCGTTCGTCATCGCTCCCGAGGACTGAGTCCGGCCGGCGGTTCCGTCGTCCGCACGACGCCGGAACCGCCGTAGGTGCCGGGTGGGGTTCTCGTGCGCCAACCGCAGTGGAGCCGGTCTGCGGAGCGGTGTACGACCGGCTGACGAGGTGTTGAGGGGCCAAGTCCGCGGTGCGCTACCCGGCCTGGCCCGCCCGTCCCGGAAGCCGTGGTCCGGCAGGGCGAGCCGTCCCGTGCGACGGTCGCCGCCACCGGGACGGGGATGTCCGCCCGGGCACGCTTGACCATCCTCGTGACCAGGGTGACCGGCGCACGATGGGGCGCCCCCTCCCTCGCTACCGGACTGAGTGCTTGTTGCACGCGCACAGTCCTCGATGCGGCCCGGCCGCACGATGCGTGCCGTCCCGCCCGGCTGCCGCGATTCTGTCTGGCATGACGGAGCTGGAGACTCGTGACTACCGCCGCATGCTCGACCTTGCGGTCACCCTCCTGGAAAGCCTCGATCCGGACTGGTCGCTCGCGACGGCCGAACTCAACGAGGTGCTGCACGGGGGGCTGTGCCTGTTTCTCGACGACATCCGATTCACGCGGCGGTCCGGGTATGTCAGGGCGTGGGCCCCGGCCACCCCGCGGCTGGACCGTCTTTCCTGGGACATGCTCCTGCGCGCCAACATGGGGGCTCACCCGATCGCCGCGTACTACGCCGGCTGCACGGACCGGACGCCGGTCAGTATCGGGGACGTGGCGGGTCCTGGTCACTGGCCCCGGACGACCACGTATCGCACCATGCAGACCCTGTTCGAGGTGAACGACCAGATCGCCTTGCCGCTGCGCGCTCCCACGGGCGCCGTCCGGTCCTTCCTCGTCTGCCGCCCCACAGGCGAGAGCGTCACCGACCGTGACCGGCTGTACGCCCGACGCATCCAGCCGCTGCTCATCCGCGTGGACAGCCACCTCAGGGAACTGCAACGTCTGCGGGCAACGGTCCCGGACCCCCCGCAGCCCCTGCGACGCGCCGAGGAACACGGCATCACCCCTCGTGAGTTGACCGTCCTGTCCCTGCTGGCGGAGGGCCTCACCACCGCGTCCATAGCCGGCCGGCTGTCGATCTCCGTCCACACGGCCAACACGCACCTGGAGCGCCTCTACCGCAAACTCGGCACCACCAACCGCCTGACGACGGTGCTCACCGCTCGTGAACTGGGGTTGATCGCGGAGCGCTGAGGAGACGCGGGTGGTCGGCTTTCAGTGAGCGTGGCCCGTGTCCCGGACCTTCCAGACGAGCAGGCCGTCCGGACAGGCCGCGGCCATGAGGTCACCCCGCGGACTCCAGGCCAGGCCGGACACCACGTGTCCGATGTCGATGTGGAATTCCTTTCCTCCCGAGCTGAGATTCCACCCGATGATGTTTCCCTCCCTGTCTCCGGCCGCGATCAGGTTTCCCTCCGGATGGAATGCGATCGATTTCACGCAGGAGTCATGGGAGACGTGTCCGATCCGTCGATGAAGATCCGGCTCGAACACATGAATGTTCCCCTCGATGTCGCCGACCGCTATCCGGTCTTTCCGTGACATCGCCACGGAATGCACAGGTGTTTCACCCACTTCCTCGTTCCATGCCGGTTGTGGATCGGTCGGCCCCGAGTAGCTGAAGAGTCCTTCGGTACCGACGACGGCGAAACGTTGGGTGGCCGGAGAAAATGTGACGCTCTGATCACCCGCGGACTCGAGCTCACGGACGACCCGGCGACGGCTCAGGTTCCAGACTCTGGTCCGAAGGTCTTCGCAGATGGTGACGGCCCATTCCCCCAGGTTGTCCATGGACGCGCCGACGACCTCGTCATCGTGATGGAGGGATGCCAGGACGTCGCCGGAAAGCACATCGTGCAGGTGGACTGTGTCCGATTCGTCGAAGATCAGGAGCTTGCGGCCGTCCGAGCTGAATTCGACACCTTCGATGTCTCCGTGGTTTCCGCGGAGGGGTTTCACGGTTCGCACCGGGGTACCGCGCCCACAGTTCCAGAGCCTGATCGTTCCATCGGTGTGGGCGCACGCGACGACTCCTCCATGAGGACCGAAACTGGCTGCGGTGCCCAGGGTTTCCTCGTCGCCTCGTGTGTACAGGTGTTCCGGCGGTCGGCTGCTGGTCGGCGCCCGGGGCGACGGCTCGCTGCTGCCGGCGATGAAGGCACGCAGTATTTCCTCGTTCCGGTTTCCGGCTCGCAGTTGTGTGACGGCGCCGGGGAGGGAGAGGGCGTCGGCTGCTGCCCCCGCCGCGTCCCCGATCGCGCCGACTGCTCCGTCCAGCAGGCCGAACACGCTCATGTGATCCAGAGATTTCGACAGAGTGTGCAGGAGGTCAGGTGCGGGAGGCGGTGCGTCGGTTCCCGGAGGGCTCAGGTAGAACCGGTACGTCCCGTCAGCGGTGTGCAGGTCGAAGCGCGAGGCGAAGAGCTTCGTCGTCCTGCGCCAGATCAAGGAAGAATCCGTGATCTCGGTGGAGACTATTTCCTGCCGGTTCACTCGGAATGTAAGCCGTTCCTTGCTCGCCTCCAGGATTCCCACCCAAATTCCGGACCATGTGTATCTGACCCGGCGGCAATCAGGGTCGCACCAGGCCAACATCACCAGTGTCTCGTTCATCGGGTCCCCGTCCGGTCATCGTGGCAAGGGAAAGCATCCTCCTCTGCTGTGCCGTGAACCAGACTTGGCGACGTACCGCAAAACATCATCCGGAAAAGCAGCCACGCTCTTCTGGCTCTTTCCCGCCAGTGGGTTCCTTGCCTGTTCCCGGTGCCGCGAATGACGTATGCCATGCACCGGAATCAGTGTCACGCTCCTCGGATTTTCAGGCGGACCGGTGCTCATCATCGGATGCGAGGCGCCGTAGCACTCGGGGCAACGCCGTGCCGATCGGCTCCCGGATCACCTCGTCGGCGCGGTCGTCGTACGGTGTCGGTTCGGCGTTGACGATGACGAGCCGGGCGCCGTGGTCGGCGGCGATGCCCGCGAGGTCCGCCGCCGGCTGGACCTGGAGAGTGGTGCCGACGGCGATGAAGACCTGGCACGCCTTGGTGATGGCGACCGCCTCGCCGAGGACCATGGGGTCGAGGCGCTCGCCGAACATCACGGTCGCCGACTTGAGGATGCCGCCGCAGTCCAGGCACGGCGGGTCCACCTCACCGGCATCGACCCGGGCGAGCGCGTCCTCCATCGAGCCCCGGGCGTGACACTTCGTGCACACCACCTGCCGTGCGGTGCCGTGCAGTTCGAGGACCTTGCGGGCGGGCATCCCGGCGAGCTGGTGCAGCCCGTCCACGTTCTGCGTGATCACCCGTACCGGTACCCCGGACCTCTCCAGCTCGGCCACCGCCACATGCGCCGCGTTGGGCTCGGCGGTCAGCGCGCGGTTCGCCCGCCGCATCTGCCACGAGCGGCGGCGGATCTCCGGATCACCCATGTAGTAGGCGTACGTCACGAGCTTCTCGGCCTCGGGATCCGTGCGCCACAGGCCTTTCGGGCCGCGGTAGTCGGGGATTCCGGAGTCGGTGGAGACACCGGCGCCGCTGAGGAGGGCGACGAGGGGCTTGGTCATGTCACCGAGGGTAGGGCGGGTGATCGGGAACGGGCGAACGGATATCCGAACGCCTGATCCGGGCCGGAGCGTGCGGCCCCGGACCACGACCACGATGACCCGCCGGGTCAGCCCACCCGATGCCCGTTCTCCAGCTCCACCGTCCCCGAGCCGTCCGTGAGCGCGTCCAGTGCGGCCAGGACGCGGCGGCCGAGGGCGCCCGGGAGGTGGGCGGTGAGTTCCTCGCGCGGGACTAGGCGCCAGGACAGGAGTTCCTCCTCCTGGAGGCGGATCGCCTTGAAGTCGTCCTCGGTGAGCACCCCGCCGTCGTACAGGTACGCGACCAGCGGCGGGCGGGTCGTCCCGGGTACCCAGTCCACCGCCAGCAGCCGCCCGAGCGTGCGGTCCAGACCGATCTCCTCCGCGGTCTCTCGGCGCGCGCCCTGCCGGGGGGTCTCGCCCTCGTCGGACTCGATCGTGCCGCCCGGAAGCGCCCAGCCCTCACGGTAGTTGGGCTCGACGAGGAGCACCCGGCCGTCCGCGTCCCGGAAGAGGGCGGCGGCTCCGGCGATGACGCGGGGGAGACCGGCGATGTAGGCGGCGTAGTCCTCGGTGGTGGTCATCCTCGAAGGGTAATCAGTTCCCGGCGGCGCTCAGGCGCCCCGCAGCAGGCCGGTACGGGCACGCCGGTCGCGCGGTCGCTGGTCGGCGCCGGGGTCGAGGGGACGGACGTACCGGTGGCACCGGGCGGCTCGCGAGGTGTCACGCACGAGCACGTCGACGGTGACCGTGCGCCCTTACGCGCGCCGCTCGCCCCGGATCACGTACGTTCGTGACGCGGTCGCGGGACTGTCCGGCCGGGAAGCCGATCCGCCGGCACGCGGCGTCCTCGCGTGTGCTCACCCGTTGCCCACCCGTGCCGTCCAGGTTCCGTTCGCCCCCGGGCGCCTCGGCCTGCTCCCAGATCAACCCCTCAGGACAGCGGTGTCGGGCCGCGTCCCGAGGGCACGCGCCGCCGAGCCTCCGTCCGCACGCGCCCTCTTCGCCGACGATCAGTTCAGCAGCGTCGCGAGAGGCGCTGTTCGAGGAACGCGAAGGGGGAGTCACTGATCTGTGGATGCTCGGTATGCAGAAGGATCTGGGTGAGCATGACGGTTCTTTCAAGCAATCGGCCGGGACACCTCAGGGCGGGCGCTGTCGGCTGTGTGCCGGAAGAGCCCGCCCCGTGGCGTTCAGGACGTGAATCCAGGGAGGAAGCCCAGCACGGGAACGATGGCCAGGCTGCATACGGCCATGGAGATCACGTTGCCGATGAAGGGGTGGAAGTCGTCCGGGAGCCGCTTGGAGATCCATGCCGCCAGCGGTGGGGCCGTGAGCGCCCCGAGCACCGCGCCGACGATCACGACGGGCACGGTGGGGCCGTAGGTCAGGACGACCGCCGGTGCCACCGAGACGACGGGGACGAAGGTGGGATACCAGCCGGTGGCAGCCCATCGGCGCTGGTAGAGCAGTACGCCGATGGTCGCGGTCAGGAACTGTGCGCTGAGGACCGCAGGGAGGAGGCCGGTCCCGTAGACGGGGCTGAGTGGGTTGAGAAGATCGGTGAGGACAGTGCCGCCGATGAGGCCGATGGTGGCGATCTCGTTGCCGTAGAACTGTGGTTCGGTGAAGTCGGCGAGGACGCGGCGCACCACCCAGAGCGGGCCCTGTCGCATCGGAGCCGAGGCTTCCTCGTCGGCGGCGGTGGCATCTTCCTGTCCCGTGTGGTCGGGAGTGCCGGAGGCCACCGGGCGTTGCATCCACGGGAGGTATCGGCACAGGAGGAAGGCGATGAGGGCGCCTGCCCACATGCCGGTCACGTTCCCGATGACCGAGGGGAGGTCGAGGGGTACGCAGATGTAGTGGACGACGAGCAGAGCGATGGGGGTCGTCAGGGCTGCGCCGAGCACCGCCCCGGTCGCGGCGACGGTCCAGCCTGCTCCGTAGACGAGCACCACCGCCGGAGGCACCGAGACGAACGGCACGAAGGTGGGCTGCCAGGCTCCGGTGGCAGGCAGCGTCCAGCCCCAGGCCAGGTCGGAGAGCAGCAGGCCGAGCAGGGCGGAGGCGAGGATCCAGGGCCACAGGCCGGTGCCGTAGCTGATGGGGAATCCCGCCCAGCGCCTGCCCCGTTTCCAGGCGACGTGTGCGGCCCAGCCGCCGGCCAGCATGCCCAGGCCGCCGATACCGCTCTTGTAGAACTGCGCTTCCGTGGTGTCGCCGATCCACCAGTGCAGGAAGTCTGCGACGTGTGTGTAGGCCCCCGCCTGCCAGGCGGTGTAGTCGGGCAGCCAGTGGGGGAGCGCGCCCGTGTACCGGTCGAGGAGCCAGGCCGCCGAGGCCGTCATCGCCACGAGGGCGATCCCGGCGAGGATCCGAGCGACACCGGGGGAGGCGGCGAGCCTCCCCATCGGGGCCCGCCCCGTCGGGGCTGTGGACGGTTCGAGGTCGGTGGAGGAAGTCATGGGGTCGCTCCTCAGCGCGGCTGGGCGTCGCCGCGCCGGTAGCCGAGTCTGTCGTCGTAGAGGTCGGTGCGGCGGTCGCGGGGGAGATCGTTGTGCTGGTTCCAGATCGGCGCCGAGCGCGCGGACACGAGGTCCAGGTCGCCGTAGACGATCGTTTCGTCGACCGGTGAGGCGATCGCTCCCACGGGCCAGCCGTTCGTTCCGGTGATGAGTGAGCAGCCGAGGAACTTGCCGCCGCGTTCCGTGCCCACGCGGTCGGCCGCGACGAAGAAGACGTTGTTGACATGGGAAGCGGTCATCGTGAGGTAGGCCGCCATGCATTTGCCGGACTCGTCGAACAGGGGTGGCGGGGTCCAGACCCAGTTGTTCACGCTGCAGATGACGTCCGCGCCCTGGACCGCGAGCAGGCGTGGCACCTCTGGGAACCAGATGTCCCAGCACACCAGCAGCCCGATGCGGCCGATCCTGGTGTCGAACACCGGGTAGCCGAGGTCCCCCGGAGTGAAGATCAGTTTCTCGCGGTCCCACAGGTGGGTCTTGCGGTACCTGCCGATGAAGCCGTCCGGGCCAATCAGCACGGCGGTGTCGAAGAGTTGCTCACCCGAACGTTCGCTGAGACCGGCCACCACGTAGAGCTGACGGCTGTGGGCGAGGTCGGCCCATGCCTGACAGGAAGGGCCGGAGGGTACTTCCTCCGCGTGTGCGTAGGCTTCCTCTCGTGTGCTGAAGGCGTAGCCCGTGTTGGCGAGTTCGGGCAGGACGATCAGAGTGGCGCCGTTGTCGGCCGCCTCGTTGATCAGGTCGAGCGTCCGGCTCAGGTTCTTCTCCTTGTTCTGCACCCCCACCTGTGGGTCGAACTGGACGGCGGCGGCGGTGACCGGGCTGGTGGCCGCGGCGGGGCGGTCAGGCATGGGGTGCTCCCTTCAGAGCGGGGTGGTTGCGGTGGTGCGGGGGGTACGGGGCACCGGCCCGGTGAGGCCGGGATTCGGGGGGATCGGCAGTCGGCATTCGGCGTGGTGCAGAGCCGCGGCGGTAGCCAGCAGCAGGTGCTCGCCTCCCGGTGGTGCGACGAGTTGCAGTCCGACCGGTAGGCCGTCGACGAAGCCGGCAGGGGTCGTCAGGGCAGGGAGTCCCGCGATGCTCCAGGGGCTGGTCAGGGACAGCAAGGCCGTGCGGACATCGACGTTCCCGCCGGCCGCGGGCACCGTCCGGGCTTCCAGGAACGGGGCTGGTATCGGGACCGTGGGCAGAGCCAGGAGGTCGTAGCGGCGCAGCAGGTCCAGGAGGGAGGCGCGGGCCCGCCGCCGGACGAGCAGCGCCTCGTAGTAGTCCGCCCGTCCGACACGGGCCGCGTCCCGGAGCCGGGCCAGGACTTCTTCGTCGTACAGGTCGGGCGCCGCGGCCATCCGGTCGGCGTGTACGGAAAACGCCTCCGCGCCCTGGATCGTCGAGTAGACGGGAAGGAGCGCGTCGGCGGGCATGGCCACCTCGTCCACCTGCGCCGCGTCCGGCCCCAGGAGATCGAGGGTCCCGTGCGCCGCGCCGGTCACGGCGCTGTCGGTGGGGAAGAGCGTCTCCGGGTCGATCCATCCGATGCGCAGTCGTGAGGTCATGTGCGTCTGCCTCGCAGCGCCGGGCCCGCCGGGTCGGGGCCCCACGAGTGCTTCCCACAGCAGTCGGCAGTCGTCGACGGTACGGGCCAGCGCTCCGACCGTGTCGAGGGACGGCGACAACGGGAAGACGCCGTCGGTGGGGACCGCGTCCTGGGTGGGTTTGAGGCCGACGATCCCGCAGTACGCCGCCGGGATACGCACCGAACCGCCGGTGTCGGTACCCAGCGCCAGCGGCACGATGCCGGCGGCGACCGCCACCGCGGAGCCACCGCTGGAGCCGCCCGACATGCGCTCGGTGCCGTACGGGTTTCGGGCGGCCCCGTTCGCCGAACGGTCCCCTGTCGGCCCGTAGGCGAACTCGTGTGTCGTCGTCTTGCCCAGGATGATGGCACCGGCGGAGCGAAGCCTGGCCACGCAATCAGCATCCTGCGTGGGCACGTGATCCGCGAAGTGGCGGGAGCCCATGGTGGTGCGCAGGCCCGCGGTGGCCACGTTGTCCTTGATCGCGACGGGCACGCCGTGCAGAGGTCCTCGGTCGACTCCGTCGGCCAGTTCCCGTGCGGCCCGGTATGCCGAAGCCCGTGCTCCTTCGGTGTCCACGGTCACGAACGCGCCGAGCTGCGGATCGAGCCTCGCGGCTTCCTGCAGGGCTTGGTCGACCAGGTCCTGCGGGGACATCCGACCGGAGCGCAGCTGCTCGGCCAGCCCACGGACCGTGTGCCCGGCGAAGAAGCCGGCACCCTCCGGCGGAGACGTCCGGGGCGTCCGGGTGACTGCTCCGCCGTCAGCGGTCCTGCATCGCGGGTTCATGTGTCCCCTTCTGGACCCAATCGATTGGGTGGGCAGAGTCATCGTTGCCCAATCGATTGGGTAACTGTGGATCGATCGACTGCGTAACTGGGAGGTGAGGGAGGGCGAGCTGCGGCCGCCGAAGTTTGAACGAGGTGCGACGAGCGTTCACCCAATCGATTGGGTGCGTCTGTAGTTATGATGAAAGGCGCCGGGCGAGGTGGTTGTCAATAGTCTTGTGGAAGAACCGGCGCGGAGAGAGGCGGAGCGGCACGGTGGGCCAAGGTGAGGGACAGCGCCATGCCACTTTGCGTACGGTGGCGCAGCTGGCGGGGGTTGATGTGTCCACGGCTTCCCGGGTGCTCAACGGCACCTCGGAGGACGCCAGGAGGGCGGCTTCGCGCGAGAAGGCGGATGAGATCCGCCGCGTCGCGGAGGAACTGAACTACCGCTCCAATCCTCATGCCGCAAGCCTGCGTACCCGGCGCACCAAGTTGATCGGCGTGATCGTCCCGCGTCTGTCCGATCTCGTGCTCGCGACGATCTACGAGGGCATCGAGGACGCGGCCACCCGCCTGGGCCTGTCGACGTTCGTCATGAACAGCCATGACGAACCCCGCGAGCAGAAGGCGCGGACCGAGGTGGCACTCTCCCGTCGTGTGGACGGGCTGATCTTCGGCGACGCCCACATCGACGGCCGCTTCATCGACGAGATCGCCGAACGCCGGATCCCCTTCGCACTCGTCAACCGGCGAGCGGGCAATCACCCCTCGGTGACCTGCGACGACTATCTTGGCGGCCGACTGGTCGCGGAGCATTTCCTGGAGCTCGGACACGAACGCGTAGCGGTTATCGCCGGTGAACCGTATGCCAGCACAGGCATCGACCGGACAGCGGGATTCCGCGACCGCTACCGCGAGGCAGGGATCCGGCTCCCCTCCTCCCGTATCGTCCACTCCCACTTCGACGCCGCCGGTGGCCGCCAGGCGGCGGAACAGCTCCTGCGGGGGCGAACCCGGCCGACCGCTGTCTTCGCCGTCAATGACTTCGCCGCGATCGGCGTCCTGGGCACCTTGCGCGACCATGGACTCCGTCCTGGCAAGGATGTGGCGGTGGCCGGCTTCAACGACACACCACTGGCACGGGAGCTGCCCGTCCCGCTGACCACTGTCCGTTCCCCCATGCACGAGATGGGGGGTCTCGCCGTGGATCTGCTCGTCCGACTTCTCGACGGCGAGCAGGTGAAGTCCGAACGACTGGCCCCCGACCTGGTGGTGAGGGCCTCCACCGACCCCGCCAGGCTCTCCCCCGTCGCCACGGACCTCTGAGGGTCGGGGCTGGTCCCCGCTGAGCGGCTTACCTGCATCAACGGGCTGAATCACGAGTGCAGGACGCCATGCGACTCGTACCACTCGATATGGCCGCTCGATTGTTGGCAGGGACGGACATTCATAATCCGGGTCCGCCAGGGCGCCTGTGTGTCGGTGGGTCCTACGAGCGGAGTTGTCCGGGATCACCGTCCGGGGTGACCGAGCAGTGCCCCGAGAAGGGTGTTCATCGCGGCGTTGCGTACGACTTCCGGGTTGGTGGGTTTCGGCGCATTCGGCCGGGCGCACAACATGTCGGTCACCGCGACGATCAACGAAGCGGGGTGCACACAGAAAAGGACCGTCTTCGCGACCCCCGCAGCAACACCACCCCTTGTTGCAGTTCCAACGGCCGCACTCCTCGCGAGACCCGTCACGACGTCTCCCCGCAGGAAGTCGTCAGCGACTTGCCCATAGGCGATGCCCTCAGCGAGGTCCATCGTCCGGTGTTCGTCCGGTTGGTGCCTCCCTGCGCCGAATGGAGCACCGTCCGTCGGTGGGTTGTAGTGGTTCGTCGGGTTGCGGAGCCGATCGCCCGGGGCCTCAGCCGGCGGAGGATCGGGCTTCTTCACGAAGGGACCGGGCTCCATCACGAGCCCTCCGGTGGGATCGCAGACCCACCTGCGGCGCCCGGACTTGGTCCGCTGTGGACCAGCCCCGGTCGCGAAGGCCGCCTCGGGGCCGCCGGCCTCTGTTACGAATCGCCCGGTGGGATCGCAGACCCACCTGCGGCGCCCGGACTTGGTCCGCTGAGGACCAGCCCCGTTCACGAAGGCCGCCGCGGGGCCGGCCTCTGTTACGAATCGCCCGGTGGGATCGCAGACCCACCTGCGGCGCCCGGACTCGGTCCGCTGAGGACCAGCCCCGTTCACGAACCCCTCACAGGTTCGTATTCGACCTTCGTGCGGGTTTTCGCGATCACGGCCACCCCTGCAGCTAGTCGCTACTCACATAAACCGTACTGCCGCTTTGAGTGTTCGTCAGGGTCCACCGGACGAGCGAAGTACAGGGCCCGACGCCGACGCTCGAACCTGGCGCGACCCGACAGCACCGGATCAGATCTGCGGACCGGGATGAAACAACGGGAGAAAACGACCTCCTACTCCCCAGGGAGTAACCCGCAACCGCCGTCGCCCCTGGCAGTACGCGTCACCTCGCCCTCCCGCCCGACGAAAGCCGTGGTTCTGACCGGAAGTCTGGGGACGGAAGCAGACGTCACCCGGAGGGAGATCGGTCAATGAGGGCCGGAGAGACAACCGCTACGACGAGGCCTGGGCCGCGGCGCGGGCGAGCCGTTCCATGGGCGGTGCTCGGGCTGTGGATTGCCGTGATCGCGCTCGTCGGGCCGTTCGCCGCGAAGCTCGGCAGCGTGCAGCACGACAAGATCACCGACTACCTGCCGGCGAGTGCGGACTCGACACAAGCGGCGAAGATCGAGGAGAAGTTGCCCGGGGGCGAGACCACGGAGATGGTGCTCGTCTACCACCGGGACAGCGGGCTCAGCGCCGCCGACCGCAAGACCGCGGCCGGGCAGGTCGCGGAGATCACCCGGCAGCACGAGCTGATCGGCGGTGCTCCCGAGGGGATTCCGTCCAAGGACGGCACGACCCTGATGTACCCCATCGCCAGCAACGAGCCCGGGGCGGACGAGGAGAAGCAGGACAAGCTCGTCACCGATGTTCGTGAAGTCGCCCAGGGCGAGGGCGGGTTGAGTGTCGATGTGGGCGGCACCGGCGCGCTGGGCACCGACTCCGGCGCGGTCTACGACCCGCTCGGCGGACCGCTGCTCTACACCACCGTCGCCGTCGTCGCCGTACTGCTGATCCTGATCTACCGCAGCCCCGTGCTGTGGCTCGTGCCCCTCGTCGTCGCCGGGATCGCCGACTACATGTCGATGGGCGTCGCCTACGGCCTCAACCAGGCCTTCGGCACGACCGTCTCGGGGCAGAGCTCGGGTGTGATGACGATCCTCGTGTTCGGGGCGGGCACGGACTACGCGCTGCTGCTCGTCGCGCGCTACCGGGAGGAGCTGCGGCGCATCGAGCGGCCGTACGAGGCCATGGTCGCCGCCCTGCGCGGCTGCGGGCCCGCGGTGCTCGCCTCCTCCGGCACCGTCGCCGCGGGACTGCTGTGCCTGCTCGCCGCCGACCTCAACAGCAGCCGGGGTATGGGCCCGCTCGGCACGGTCGGCGTGCTGTGCGCGCTGATCGCGATGCTGACCCTGCTCCCCGCCGTCCTCGTGCTGGTCGGACGGCGGGTGTTCTGGCCGCTCGTGCCCGCCTTCGGGAGCACGCCCAAGCAGCGGCGGAGCCTGTTCTCGGCGATGGGCAGCTCTGCCGGACGCAGGCCCCTGACCGTCCTGGCGAGCGGTGCCGTACTGCTCGGCGCCCTCGCCCTGGGCTCGTTCAACCTGCCGGGAGCGCTCAAGCAGGAGGACTCCTTCGTCACCAAGCCGGAGTCCGTCGTCGCGATGGAGACCGTTGCCAAGGCCTATCCCGAGCAGGGCAGCCAGCCCATCGACGTGATCACCCCGCAGGACCGCGCCGACGACACCCTCGCGACCGTCCGCGGCACACCGGGAGTCGCCGGCGCGGAGAAGGGGCGTACGGGAGACGGCTGGACTGAGATCTCCGTCTTCGCGAAGAGCGCGCCGCAGTCGGCGGGGGAGAGCGCCACCATCAAGTCCCTGCGGGACGAACTGAAGGGCTCCTACGTCGGCGGGGACAGCGCCCAGCAGATCGACCTGGAGGACACCAACGCCCGGGACACGAAGATCGTCGTACCGCTCGTCCTCGTCTGCGTGATGCTCATCCTGATCGGGCTGCTGCGGAGTCTGGTCGCACCGCTGCTCCTGGTGGTCGCGGTCGTCGCGGTGTGGGGCGCCTCCCTCGGGATCGGCGGACTGGTCTTCGAACCGCTCCTCGGCCTCAAGGGCACCGACCCGGGGCTCGGACTGCTGTCCTTCGTGTTCCTGGTCGCCCTCGGCGTCGACTACGGCATCTTCCTCATGCACCGGATGAGGGAGGAGTCCCTGGCGGGAGCGGAACCGGCCACGGCGGCACTCACCGCACTGCGCACCACCGGCGGCGTCATCGCCTCCGCCGGACTCGTCCTCGCCGCGACCTTCGCCGTGCTGACGAACATGGGCCTGGTGCAGCTGGTCCAGCTCGGCTTCGTGATCGCCGTCGGCGTCCTGCTCGACACCTTCCTCGTAAGGACGTATCTGGTGACCAGTGCCAGCGTCGCCCTGGGCCGGAAGGTGTGGTGGCCGGGCGTGCTCTCACGGGAGCCCGGGCCGGCCGAACCGGCCGCGTCGAGCGGAAGGGGCGGACCGACCGAGCCCCCCCCGGCATCCGGAAACGGTCAGTACACCCTGAGCACGCTGACCGAAGGCCTCGATCGAACGCTCTGACCGAGCACGCTGATCGTGCACCTTGATCCGGCGGGCCCGCCCAGGCGCCTCTTCTTCCGGAGGGGCGCCCGGGTTCCCGCACGAGTACCGGAAGTTGGAGCCGTGGAAGAACGGGGAACGACCACAGGGGTACGCGACCGGTGGGCGGCGGAGACGGCGGCGGGTAGCGGCGGGCGGTCCCGTCGCGTCGAGCGCATCATGTCCGCCGTCAACCGCGAACCGCTGACCGCACCGCACCGCACCCGCAACGACGCGGTCCTCGCCCTGTGCGTCGCCGTGCTCGCTCTGGCCATCGCCCTGACGGGCGGCGAAGGGACCCGGCCCGACCATCTCAGCTCGATGCTGCTGCTCGCCGGGCACGTGCCCCTCGTATGGCGGCGGCGCAGTCCGTCGGTGGCCCTGCTCGGGGTGGTGGCCTGCATGGCTCCGTACTACGCCTTCGACTACAACCCCGCCCTGCCCGCCCCCGCGATCGTCCTGGCGCTCTACACCGTGGCGGCGACCGGCACCGTACGCCGAACGCTGCTCACCGGTGTCGCCGTCCTCGTCCCGACACTGATCAGCAACGGCCTCACCGACTCGGACGGGGCGCTGGATGCCCTGGAGATCTCCGGCTGGATCATCGCGGTCCTGGTCGTCGGTATCGCCGTCCGCTACTACCGCTTGTACGTCGCCTCCATCGTCGAGCGGGCCGAACGGGCGGAGCGCACCCGGGAGGAGGAGGCCAGGCGCCGCGTCGCCGAGGAACGGCTGCGGGTCGCCCGTGACCTGCACGACCTGCTCGCCCACAGCATCACGCTCATCGGCGTGCAGACGTCCGTGGCGGCCCATGTCCTCACCGCCGACCCCGAGCGCTTCGACCGCAAGGCCGTCGCCCAGGCACTGGACGACATCGCGGGGACCTGCCGGATCGCCCGGGGGGAACTGCGTACGACGCTGGAGGTGCTGCGGGCGCATGACACGGTCGTGGGAGTGGACGCGGATCCGGGGCCCGGTTCCGTGCCCGGTTCTGTTTCCGGGGCCGAGGACATGCGGGGGCCGCTGCCCGGGATCGACGGGCTGGCCGCTCTCGCGGAGACCGGCCGGGTGGCAGGGGCCAAGGTCGAACTCTCCGTCCGCGCGGACGACATCCCGCCCTCCGTGGGCGCCGCCGCGTACCGGATCGTGCAGGAGGCGCTCACCAACGCCGTACGTCACGGCGGCCGCGAGGACCTCACCGTGCGAGTGGGTCTGTGGACCGCGGACGGCGCACTGCGGGTGAGTGTCAGGGACGACGGGACGGGCGGGGGCGGCGGGGCGGGCCCGTCCCACGGCACACCGGGGTTCGGGCTCGTCGGAATGCGGGAGCGGGCCCGTAGCGTGGGCGGCACCCTGGACGCCGGTCCGGGGCCCGCCGAGGGGTTCGAGGTGACCGCCACACTGCCGCTGTCCCGGGAGGACGAGGTTCGATGACCATCCGCGTTCTGCTGGCCGACGACCAGAACCTCGTACGGGCCTCCTTCGCGATGCTCGTCTCGTCGGCAGGCGACATGGAGGTCGTCGCCGAGGCGGGCACCGGGCGGGAGGCCGTGGCGCTGGCCCGGTCGGCGCGGGCCGATCTCATCGTGATGGACATCCGCATGCCTGACCTCGACGGGATCGAGGCGACCCGGCTCATCGCCGCCGACGAGGATCTCGCGGGGGTGAGGGTGCTCGTCCTGACGACGTACGAGACCGACGAGCACATCGTCGAGGCACTGCGGGCCGGGGCGTCCGGCTTCCTCGTGAAGGACATCGGGCCGGCCGAACTCCTCGACGCCATCCGCACGGTGGCCGCGGGGGACTCCCTCCTCTCGCCCGGTCCCACCTCGCGGCTGATCGCCCGCATTCTGCGCGCGCCGAACACCGGGACGACCCCCGCGGTGGGCGGGCTGAGCGGGCTGTCCGAACGGGAACGGCAGGTGCTCGCGCTGGTCGCGCGCGGTCTCAACAACCCCGAGATCGCCGACGCGTTGGGACTCAGCCCGCTGACCGCTAAGACCCATGTCAGCCGGATCATGGGCAAGTTGGGGGCACGGGACCGGACGCAACTGGTGATCCTGGCATACGAGTCAGGGCTTGTGACACCTGGGACTGTCTGAGTTCGGGCCGACTTTCGGGGCGGGTTCAGCTTGCGTTCAGGGGGAGGGCAGACAGCTGGAAGTGTTCGGTCCGAGTTCGTCCCGGCTCACTCAACCTGCGCAAGCCCAGGGCAGTCCTACCGGATGCCGGGATCGGAACAGGCATCCGACCGCTCGACCGAGGAGAGGGATGGCGCACCTGAACACGCAGACGACCTGGATTGACGCCCGTGAACGACTGCCGCGGGAGGGTGTACCGGTGGCGGCGGCGATCACGGGCCGGTACCCGGCTGACAGCGCTGAGTCCGAGAACGCGCTGGGGGAGGCGTTCTGGCTGGTGAGGCCGATGTACTTCACGACTCGGCACTTCAGTGAGGACGGAACGGAACACAGGGACTGCTTCGTCGACTCCGACGGATGTGTCCGGCTGCCCTACGGTCTTGCCGACGATGACACGGTGACTCACTGGGCGGAGCTGCCCACCCTGCCGGGCAGGACGACACACCTCGTTCTCGGGGACGACGTGCAGCCGGCGCTGCAGGATGCGTGGCGTGCTCGCCCTGGCACCTGACACACGTCCTGTTCCGGATGCGGAGTCGCTTGAACCGGTGCAGCCAGGCGAAGGCGCGCTTGTCAGCGAGCCGGTGGGGTGAGGGTGGTGCGGTCGAACGGGCCACCGTGTGAGGCGGCGTACGTGACGGCCTCGTTGACGGCGTCGAGGCCGAACGACCGGACCCGCTCGGTGGCGAGGTCCAGGGTGCCCGAGGCGAGGAGCCGGATGATGCCGACGTTCGCTGTACGCGGGTACATCCACTGGCCGCGCACGGTGATCGAGTTGCGCATGATCCATGGGTACGGGAGGGCGAGGTCGTCGCCGCCGAGCATGCCGACGCCGCCCATGAGAACGACGCGGCCGTATTCGCGCACGGTCATGGCTGCCGTGCGCGCTGCCGAGCTGGGCGCGCTCGGCGGCAGCAGGTCGATCACCATGTCGATCGGGCCGTCGGCCGCCGCGGACATCGCCGCGCGGTCGCCGGCCTCGTCCCCGGTGAGCGGAACCGGGCGCACCAGCGGACCGAACCGGTCGGCGAGCAGGTCCAGCGCGGCCTGGTTGCGGCCTGGGGCGACCACGCGACCCGCGCCCATGGCAAGCGCCACCGCGACCGCACTGCTGCCGAGGTTGCCGGTGGCCCCGCTGACGAGCAGCGTCTCACCGGCTGCGGGCCCGCCGGCCAGCAGCCCGCCGTAAGGGATGACGTGCACGCCGAGCGCGGCCCAGCGGGCCGGGTCGTCCCCCGCCGCTGCGGGGAGCGGGAAGACGTTCTCCGTCGGGACCCGCATGAGCTCGGCGAACGACCCGTCGTGCAGGTACCGGGCGAGGCGCGCGCCGCCCTCGCCGCGGGAACTCCAGCCCTGGAGCGTGATGTCGGGCGTCAGGGCGTCATCCCGCGCGCGCACCGTCGAGTCGCACCACACCAGGTCGCCGGGGCGCAGCCGGGTGGCGTCGGGGCCCACGTGGACGACCCGTCCCACGCCGCCGACCCCGGGCACGACGGGAGGGACCAGGGGGTAGTTCCGCTCGCCGCTGAAGACCTCAGCCGCGTAGGGCGCCACGCCGGCGGCGAGGACCTCGACCACCACCTCGCCGCCGCCGGCCTCGGGGTCGGGGACCTCCCGCACCGTGAGCGGGGCACCGAACTGCGTCAGAACTGCTGCTCGCACGTGATGACCTCCGTGTTCGTCCGTGTTCGTCGGGATCGACACTAGGAACCCGGTGGGCATGCGGGAAGCGACGACCTCGCATCTGTGGTATGCGTATCTCGCATGGACATCTCCAGCACAGGCCTGCGGGTCCTGCGGCAGATCGCCGAGTCCGGCAGCTTCACCGCAGCAGCCACCCGGCTCGGATACACACAGTCGGCGGTCTCACGCCAGGCCGCCGCCCTCGAACGAAGCGCGGGCACCGCCCTGTTCGAACGCCGCCCTGACGGAGTGCGGCTCACCCCCGCGGGTCTGACTATGCTGCGCCACGCTCGCACGATCCTGGACTGTCTGACGGCGGCCGAGCGCGACCTCACCGGCACCGTCCCGCGTACCGAACTGGTGCGGCTCGGACTGTTCCTGAGCGCGGGCGCGGCCATCCTGCCTCTCGCACTCACCCGCCTCGCTGCGACCGACCCGCAGATCACGGTCACGACTACCGAGGGCACCACGCCCTCCCTGGTCCGGGCACTGCGAGCGGGCTCGATCGACCTTGCCGTGCTGACGTCCCGCCCGCCTCACCGGCCTTTGGACGGCGAGTCGCCGCGCCTGCACGCCGAGACCGTCATGGACACCGAACTTGTCGTGGCGGTGCCTTCGACCGGAGAGTTCGCCGGCCGCACCGCGGTGCACGTCGACGAATTGATCGACGCCCCGTGGATTGCCGCCCCGTCGACGAACGCCGAGCCACTGCTCGGCGTCTGGCCCGGCCTGCCCGGACGGCCGGACGTCGTCCACCGCGCGCGCGACTGGCTGACGAAGCTTCAGCTGGTCGCCGGTGGCTTCGGGGTGACGACGGTACCCTCGCGGCTCTCGCCGATCCTGCCGCCCGGGGTGAGCCTGCTGCACGTCGAAGGCGCACCTCCCGAGATCCGCCGGGTTCTCGTGGCGCGACTCCCCGGCCGCCCCACCCCGGCGATCACGGCCGTCACCCGAGCAATTGCCTCGACCACCTGACACGTGCCGCGGCCGTCAGATTGGAACACTGGTCTCGGCCGCTTCCCCTCCCGCCACTTCGCCATCAACGCTGCCTGGCTGGAGCTTGCTCCGACCGCCGTCAACCCTGCTCACCTGGACCCAAGTTCTGCTACTGAACGGCGAATTGGCCTCCGTCGAGCCGGAGAAGCTCCGCTATCGGCCGCTGCACGCAGCCGCCCGCATCACCCGCGGCGGGCGCCGCCCTTACCTGCGGATCTCCGCTACCCGGCCCTGGTGGAGCACCCCACCCGAGCGTCGGGCCTCAGCCGTGCTCGCCTGACGGCAAGCGACCAACCAGCACGGTTCGCCGCGATCAGCCCGGCTGATCACTCCCAACCGAAACTCGGAAACGGCGATCCGGAGAGTACTCCCGTCGAAGTAACGTCGTGCCGCCTGTCTCCCGAAGGATGACGACCGCAGTATGACGAAACAGCACGGAATCGGGCCTAGCGTTGGGGCTATGCCGGAGCCTGATAATCCACTGCGGAGGTTCGGGGTGGCCACCAGGGCGCTGGCGACGGCATTCCCTGTCGCCGCATGCAGGGTCACACGCCGAGAACAGTGCGGGGCCCGCTGCGGCCGGCCCGCATAACGCGCACGCGGACGCGCGAAGACCCCCTGAAGCATCTCTCAGACAGATGCCGTACGGATACCTCACCACACAAACGCCTGAAGAGAGGGACTGACATGAAGCCCATGGGGCGCCGCGGCTTTCTCGCCGCCAGCACGGCACTTGGCATTGGTGCCGGATTGTCCACGCACGCCATTCTCTCGGAAACGAGCGAGAACGAGACCTCGGACAAGACTTCGGACAGGACTTCGGAAATTTTACGGCGGGACCAGGACCTGCCCTTCATCGGCACGGAGGAGACCTTTTCGACTCCCACGTTGTTGAAGCTGAACTCCATCAATCAGGATCACATAGCGTTCCTTGAGGAAATCGGTCTTTCGGATCTAGGCCAACGCCGCATCAGCGATATGGATGCGGGGGGACTCAACGTTCAAATCCTCTCTGCTCATACGCCCTCCGTGCAAAATGTCCCTGGGCATAGGGGCATCGACCTTGCCCATCGTCTTAACCGGCAACTTGTAGACGGGCCAATCGCCACATATCCGGACCGCTTCAAGGCTTTCGCCACCTTGCCCTTGCGGAGCCCGGAGGCGGCGGCGGACGAACTGGAACGCTCGGTTCGGGAAGATGGCTTCTTGGGTGCACTGACCAACGGACACATCGCGAAGAAGTATCTCGACCATCCCGATTTCGAGCCTGTGCTGGCACGTGCCGTTGCTCTCGATGTGCCGATCTACCTGCATCCCGGCTATCCAGCTGACGAGGTCTTCAAGATCTACTACAGCACCACGCGGTCCAAATATACGGAAGAGTACCAAGACTACATTTTCAGTGGGTCTGGATATGGCTGGCACCAGGAGGTGTTGGTCCAATGTATTCGGATGATCACGTACGGGGTTTTCGACAGATTCCCCAAGCTGAAAATCATCATCGGCCACATGGGTGAAGGTCTTCCCTTCTACTACGAACGGATCGTGAATGACATGGGCGAGCCGACCAAAGACTCGCTCGAGAAGCCCATCGGGAAATACTTCCAGGACAACTTCTGGGTCACAACCAGCGCATTTCCCCAGACCGAACTGCTCGATCTCCTGCTGAAGTACATAAGCGTGGATCGAGTGATGTTCGCAACTGACTACCCGTTCGCGGACATAAAGGAGCAGACCGACTGGTTTCGCGGAGTCGATTTGCCACGCGAAGACAAGGAGAAGATTGCATTCCGAAATGCGGAGAATCTGTTCGGAATGAAAGTGCCCGTAACCTGACGATGCGGCAGGTGGGTCCGGCTGTTCGGGGTCTCGTCCTCCACGGTCTGCCGTGTCGTCCAGCGGCTCGGCCCGCTGCCGGCCCTGGAGCCGGTCTCCCGTGCGGCTGAGGTGGCCGACCGGTTGCGGATCGTGGACGGCACCCTGGTCCCGGTCCGCGACCGAAACGTCGGCTCCTCGTCACGCAACTACCGGTTCTCCGCAAACGTGCAGGTCATCGGGGATGCTGGCACCCGTCTGGTGATCGCCGCGGCCCGGCCGGTGCCGGGCACCACCGCGGACGCCCATGCCTGGCGTGCTTCCGGCATGGCCGAGCACTGTCAGGGCGTCACCGTCCTGGGCGAGGGCGCCTACCTCAACTGCGGGATGGTCACCCCGCACCGCAAACGCCCGCACCGGCCCCTGCTGCCGGGCGAGGAAGACGACAACGCCGCCCAGCGCACCGGCCGCCCCTGGTGACTTCGCCGTTTAAGCGTTCCGGATGCTCGATCACCCGATCTCGGCCGACGCTCTCGTGGAGATGGAGCGATGCACTCGTCCTGTGATCGTTGACGACCTCGTCGCGGTCGCCTGCACGCTCGATGCGACCTGCGCCGTGCTGCTGGTCCAGCCGTGGATGTCGGCGTGGATCAGCGCCTCGATCCACTCCTGGCACGGGTTGTCGTACGTCGCCGTCAGCGGCGGTTTCGGCCCGTTGGCGAGGTTGCGGTAGGCGGCCCGCTCGGCGGTGAACGGAGGCCGAGGACGGCGTAGTCGGCGTCGTCGTCGCGGCAGCTGCCGTGGATACGGCCGCGCACGCACTCGCGCCACTCGGGCCGCAGCTCGAAGCCGTCGCTGTCGCCGACGGGCTCGGGGAGGTAGTCGGTCAGGGGCAGCGCGGCGGCCTGCCGCAGGTAGCGGTCGATCCGGTCCCGCGTCCACAGGTCGCCCTGCTCGACCGGCTTGCCGAGCATGTTGCCCGCGCCCCGCCGAGCCAGCCCCCGTGGATGCGGTCGGCGAGCTCTGGCTCAGTGCCCACAAGGGTCATAGCTCCGGTTCACCCCATTCCGCAGCACCGCACAGAGGGTTCGCAGGGCCTTCTCAGGGTCTGGGCGGTGCATGACTCCGGGGGGCGTCTGCGGTTAAGGTCGCAGCGGCGCGACTGGCCTTGACGTGCGAGAGGCCCGGAGAGCAAGGGGAAATCGTGACACAGCGCGTGCTCATCGCCGCGGACAAGTTCAAGGGCTCGCTGACGGCCGTACAGGTCGCCGAGCGGGTGACGGCCGGGCTGCGCCGGGTCGTGCCGGACCTGGAGGTCGAGTCGCTGCCGGTCGCCGACGGCGGGGACGGCACCGTCGCCGCGGCGGTCGCGGCCGGTTTCGAGCGCCGGGAGGTGGCGGTCGCCGGGCCCCTCGGGCAGGAGATCACCGCCGCCTTCGCGGTCCGCGGGGAGACCGCCGTCGTCGAGATGGCCGAGGCCAGCGGCCTGCAGCGGCTGCCCGCGGGCGTCTTCGCCCCGCTGACGGCGTCGACGTACGGCTCCGGGGAGCTGTTGCGCGCCGCGCTGGACGCCGGCGCCCGCACGATCGTGTTCGGGGTCGGCGGCAGCGCCACCACCGACGGCGGCGCCGGAATGCTCTCCGCGCTCGGCGCCCGCTTCCTGGACGCCGACGGCGAGCCCGTGGCCCCGGGCGGCGGTGGCCTCGCCGACCTGGCCTCGGCCGACCTTTCGGAGCTGGACCCGCGGTTCGACTCCGTCGAGTTCATCCTGGCCAGCGACGTCGACAACCCGCTGACCGGCCCCAAGGGCGCCCCCGCCGTCTACGGCCCGCAGAAGGGCGCCTCCCCGGACGACGTGGAGGCCCTGGACAACGCCCTCGCCCACTACGCGAAGGTGCTGGAAGGGGCCGTCGGCGCCAAGGCCGCCGAGTACGCCGCCTCGCCGGGCGCGGGCGCGGCCGGCGGCATCGGCTACGGCGCCCTCCTGCTCGGCGCCGCGTTCCGCCCCGGCATCGACGTCATGCTCGACGTCCTCGGCTTCGCGCCCGCGCTGGAGTGGGCGGACCTGGTGATCACCGGCGAGGGCTCCCTCGACGAGCAGACCCTGCACGGCAAGGCCCCGGCGGGCGTCGCCGCGGCCGCCCGCGCGAAGGACAAGGAGGTCGTCGCCGTCTGCGGCCGCCTCGCCCTGCCCCCCGAGGCCCTCGGCCGGGCGGGCATCCGCCGCGTCTACCCCCTCACCGACGCCGAGCCCGACATCCAGCGGTGCATCGCCGAGGCGGGCCCGATCCTGGAGGACGTGGCGGAGCGGATCGGCCGGGACTTCCTGGTCTGAACGGGGTGCCGAGGGGCGCAGGTCCCGCCCCTCACCGCCGCACCGGCCCCCCTCACCCCCGCGCCCCCGACAACCGGTAGGCGTCCAGCGCCAGCGTCATCTCGATCAGGTCCCGGGGCCGGGCCAGCGACCGGGACGTGAGCTGTTCCAGCCGTCGCAGCCGGTTGAAGACCGTGTTGCGATGGCAGTACAGGCGCCCGGCCGCCCGGCCCGCCGAACCCTCGCACACCAGCCACACGTCGAGGGTCTCCAGGAGCACGGCCCGGTCGGCGGGCTCCAGCTCCAGGAGCGCGCCGAACACGTCCTTCACCAGCCGGTCGGCCAGCTCCGGCTGGCTCACCACCAGCGCGGTCGGCATCCGCTGATCGAGGCGTACGACCGCGGTGGCGTCCGGCGCACACGTGCGCAGCGCGAGTTCGGCGAGCCGCCGGGCCCGGCCCAGCTCGGCGAGCCCCGGCACCACCGGGCTGATCCCGCCCGGCCCCGAACAACGCCCCTCCAGCGCACGCGCCACACCGTCCAGGCCCTGACCGGGCGCGAGGGCCACGACCGCCACCTCACCGTCCGCCCGCATCCGCCAGATGAACCGGAACCCGGCGCCCCGCACCGGTCGCTCGGCCGCCTCCCGTCGCTCGGCCCGCAGCACCACCACCGCGTACGGCCCGTGCTCCGGCAGATCGAGCCCCGCCGCCGCCCGGGCCGCGAGCCCGGGAGTGGCCTGTCCCTCCAGCAGGGCGTCGAGCAGCGCCTGGAGCTGTTCGTCCGTACGCCGTCTGAGCTCCGCCTCGGTGGCCCGGTACGCCTCCGACGCGGCCTGCGCCTGCGCGTCCACCGCCGACCAGACCATCGTCGTCGACCGCATCAGCGCCGCCAGCCGCTCCGGCTCCCGCCCGGCGGTCCCCTCCACGAGCGCGTCCCACACCAGATAGCCGGCGTTCCGGTAGGCGTGCACCAGTAGGTCCAGGGGCAGCCCCTGGTGGGCCCGGCGCCGGCCCGCGTCCTCGGCGTACTCCAGGTCGCGGCGCGGTGAGTCCCGCGGCGCGGAGATCGTCTCGATGCCGATCCGTATCGCCTCCTCCGCCTCCCGCCACTGCTGGTCGTACGCCAGCACCTGCCCGTAGAGGGGGGAGTGGTCGGTGAGTTGTCGCAGGTGCTCGTCGACCAGTTCCGGCACCCGATCCAGCAGAGCCGTGCAGGACTCCGCGAGCAGCTTCCAGTCATGACCGGTCCGCGGCCGTCGCCCTCCCATGACCGGAGGATGCCACCGGGGCCCGGCCGCGCACAGGCCCCTGACACGCAGTGTTGTGCGGGAGCACAACGGTGGCACCGACCCGCTGGGCACCCGCAGCGATTCCGCCGCGGGCCGTGGACGCCCGCCCGCACCGGTGCTGGGGTGAGCGCCACATCGAGTGCGGACGGAGGGGGAGCCCATGACCGGAGCCGGACTGGTCGTCCGGGACCTGTCGGTCGGATACGGCCCCGTGCGCGCCCTGCGCCGGGTGTCCCTGGAGGTGCCCGAGGGCGCCGTGGTGACGGTGCTGGGCGGCAACGGCGCGGGCAAGTCCACGCTGCTGCGCGCGATCAGCCGCACTCTCGCCTTCCACGGCGGCGCGGTCACCGAGGGCACGGTCACCCTGGACGACCGCCGTCTTGACGCGCTTCCGCCCGACCGGGTGGTCGCCGCCGGGGTGTGCCAAGTACCGGAAGGACGAAGGGTGTTCGCGCGCATGACGGTCGCCGACAACCTCCGTGCCGGTGCCCTCGGCGGCACCCGCGCGGGACGCTCCGCGGCCCTGGACCGGGTCCACGAACTGTTCCCCGTGCTCGCCGAACGCGCGAACCAGCGGGCCGGACTCCTCTCCGGCGGCGAGCAGCAGATGCTCGCCGTCGCCCGCGCCCTGATGGCCACCCCGCGCGTCCTGCTGCTCGACGAACCCTCCCTCGGCCTCGCCCCGCTCATGGCCCGGCGGATCGCCGACACCGTCCGCGAGATCAACACCCAGGGCACCTCGGTCCTCCTCGTCGAACAGAACGCGGCCCTCGCCCTGCGGCTCGCCACCCGCGCGTACGTCCTCGAAGTCGGCGAGGTCACCCTGTCGGGCCCGGCCGCCGAACTCGCCGCCTCCGACGAGGTCCGCCGCCGCTACCTCGGCGTGGTCGACGAGGACGCGGCGTCCGACGCGGACCGGACGACGGACCGGACCCTCACGAGATGGAAGGGGTGAGCGCGATGGACTCCCTGGAGGTCCGCGGGCTGACCGTCCGCTTCGCCGGACTCACCGCCCTCGACGACGTCGGCTTCACCGTCCGCCCCGGCACCGTCCACGCCCTCATCGGCCCCAACGGCGCCGGAAAGTCCACCTGCTTCAACGTCCTGTCCGGGGTGTACCGGGCCACCGGGGGCAGCGTCCGCTTCGGCGCGCACGAACTCACCGGCATGCCCGCCCACCGCATCGCCGCCCTCGGTGTCGCCCGCATCTTCCAGAACCTCGCGCTGCCGCCCCGCGCCTCGGTCGAGGACTGTCTGCTCCTCGGCCGGCACCGGCTCACCCGGACCGGGTTCCTCGCCGCGGGACTCCGGCTGCCCTCGGCGGCCCGCGAGGAACGGCTCCACCGTGAACGCGTCCGGGAGATCGCCGAGTTCGTCGGCATCGCGGACTGCCTGGCACGGCCCGCGGGCTCCCTGCCGTACGGGCAGCAGAAGCTCGCCGAACTCGCCCGGGCGCTGTGCATGGAACCCCGCCTGCTGCTCCTCGACGAGCCGGTCGCGGGCATGACCGCCGACGAACGGCGCCGGACAGCCGCCGTGATCGCCGGTGTGCGCGAGTGTCTCGGCATCTCGATCGTGCTGGTGGAACACGACATGGGGGTGGTGATGCGGCTCGCGGACGCGGTGACCGTACTGGACTTCGGGCGCCGGATCGCCGACGGCGCCCCCGCCGACGTACAGAACGATCCGGCCGTCGTGGAGGCCTACCTGGGGGCCGCGTCATGAGCACCTTCGCCGAGATCCTGCTGAACGGCCTCTCCCTGGGGTCGGTCTACGCGCTCATCGCGCTCGGCTTCGTGGTGATCTTCCGGGCCACCGAGGTGGTCAACTTCGCCCACGCGTCCCTGCTGTTGGCCGGCGGATACGTCACCGCGGTCCTGCACGACGACATCGGCTTCTGGCCCGCGCTGCTCGCCGGGATCGCCGGTGCCGCCCTCGTCGGGGCCGCCGTGGAGTTCCTGGTGATGCGGCGCTACCGGGGCAGCGACCACAGTGTCCTGGCCATCGTCACCATCGGCGTGGACATCCTGCTCACCACCGAGCTGACCCGCCGTATCGGCACGGACGTCCTCACGCTCGGCGACCCGTGGGGGGACGCCGTGCTGAAGGCCGGGCCGATCTCGCTCGCCCACACCCGGATCGCCGCGTTCGTGGCCGCCGCGCTGCTCATCACCGCGTTCCTGCTGGCGTTCCGGTACACCGCGTGGGGGATCGCGATGCGGGCGGCGGCGGAGAGCGCGGAGACGGCCGCGCTGATGGGGGTACGGCTCGGGCGGGTGTCGCTCGGCGCCTGGGCGGTGGCGGGCGGACTCGCCGCCGTGGCCGCCCTGTTCCTCACCGTGTTCCCGACGCCGGGCCTGGAGCGGGCCACCTCGCTGGCCGCGCTCAAGGCGTTCCCGGCCGCCATCCTCGGCGGGCTGGACTCGACGACGGGTGCGCTGGTGGGCGGCCTGACGGTCGGCGTCACGGAATCCCTCGCGACCGGCTACCAGAGCGATCTGACCTTCCTGGGCCGTGGGTTGGGCGACCTGGCGCCCTACCTCGTGATGGTCGCGATCCTGCTCGTACGGCCCGCCGGACTGTTCGGCACGAAGGAGCTCGCCCGTGTCTGAGGCCCTGGTCAAGCCGTTGCGGGCGGTCCGGTCACGTACGTACGCAAGCGCCGCCGGAGCAGGGGTCCTGCTGGCGCTGCCCTTCTACCTGGACCGGTTCTGGCTCCAGGCCGGACTGTTCGCGATGGCCGCCGCGGTCGGCGCGATCGGCATCAACCTCCTGACCGGGGCGACCGGCCAGCTCTCCATGGGACACGCCTTCTTCCTCGCCGTCGGCGCGTACGGCTACTGCGTGTTCGCGGCGGACGGCGGCGACGGGCTGACCGGGCTCGGGCTGCCGACCTGGCTCGCGGCGGTGCTCGCGGTGCTCGTAGCGGGTGTCGCGGGCGGCCTGTTCAGCCCCATCTCCGGGCGGCTCAGCGGCGCCTACCTGGGCATCGCCACCCTCGCGCTGGTCTTCATCGGCCAGCACGTCATGTTCAACGCCCACGACCTGACCGGCGGCGCCAACGGCCGTGACGTCCCGCCGCTGAGCCTGTTCGGCCTCACCTTCGACGACCGTGAACTCCTCGTCGCCGCCGTGCCGTTCGGGTCGGCGGAGAAGCTCTGGTACGCCGGTCTGGTCCTGCTGGCGGCCGGCGCCCTGTTTGCGCGGGGCGTCCTGCGCGGCCGTCCGGGGCGGGCCATGAACGCGATCCGCGACCACCGCATCGCCGCCGGAGTGCTCGGCGTGCCGGTCGCCCGCCACCGGGCCGCCGTCTTCGTGCTCTCGTCGATGTACGCGGGCCTCGCCGGCGTCCTGCTCGCGCTGGTCTTCCAGAGGACGGTACCCGACTACTTCGGCATCACGCTCTCGCTCGAGTACCTCGCGATGATCGTCATCGGGGGGCTGGGCTCGGTCTCCGGGGCGGTGGCGGGGGCCGTGTTCGTGTCCCTGCTGCCGCAGCTGCTGACCCGCTACAGCGACGCGCTGCCGCTGGTCTCCGCCCCCGGCACGGGCGGTATCGCACCGGGCGAGGCATCCCGGTACCTCTACGGCGCCGCCGTCGTGCTGGTGGTGCTGTTCCTGCCCGGCGGTCTGGTCGGGACGGCCGTACGGCGTCGAGGCACCACCCATCCAAGGGAGGAACGATGATCAGGACACACGGCGCCAGGGCCGCCGCGGGCGCGCTCGCCGCGCTGCTGGTGCTGGCCGGATGCAGCTCCAAGGCCAAGGAATCCGGCGGGGACGGCGACCGGGCGGACGCGGGCGGAGTGAAGACCAGGATCGGTATCTCCGGCAAGACGATCACCCTCGGCGCGCTCACCGACATGACCGGCGTCTACGCGACCCTCGGAAAGAGCGTCACCCAGGCCCAGCAGCTGTACGTGAAGCAGCTGAACGCCGCCGGAGGCGTCTGCGGCTACAAGGTGGCCCTCTCGGTCCGCGACCACGGCTACGACCCGCAGAAGGCCGTCTCCGGCTACACCGAGCTGGAACCGAAGGTGCTGGGCTTCACGCAGTTCATCGGCTCGCCGTTCGTCGCCGCGGTCAAGCAGCGCATCGACGGCCAGGACAAGGGGCTGGTGCTCCCGCAGGCCTGGTCGGCGGCGCTGCTGGGCAGCCCGTACATCCGGGTCATCGGATCCACGTACGACATCGAGACGATGAACGCGGTCGACTTCCTGATCAAGGAGAAGGGGGTGAAGAAGGGCGACAGGATCGGCCACGTCTACTTCGAGGGGGACTACGGCGAGAGCGCGCTGGTCGGCTCCAAGCACATCGCGCAGCAGGCCGGGCTGACCGTCGTCGAGCAGAAGATCAAGCCCACCGACAACGACATGACCGCCCAGGTCACCGCCCTCAAGCAGGCCGGCGTCAAGGCGATCGTGATCAGCGCGGGCCCGCGGCAGGCGGCCTCGCTGGTCGGGGTCGCGGCGGCGAGCGGCTTCGCCGTACCGGTCATCGGCAACAACTCGGCCTTCGCACCGCAGCTCCTGGCCACCCAGGCGGGCCCGGCCCTGATGAAGAACTACTACGTGGCCTCGCCCTCGCTCCCCATCGGCGCGGACACCCCGCAGGCGAAGAAGCTGGTCGCCGACTACCGGGCCGCCTACCCGAAGGACGCCCTGGACAACGGCATCGTGGCCGGCTGGACCGCCGTGTCGGCCTTCGGGGAGGCCCTGAAGAAGGCCTGCGCGAGCAAGGACCTCACCAGGGAGGGCGTGGACAAGGCCCTGCTGTCGATCGACTCCTACGACATCGGCTTCGGCGTCGCCCAGGACTTCACCGACCCCAAGTCCCCGTCCTCCCACGAGAGCGTGATCCTCCAGCCGGACAAGAACGTCACCGGCGGCATGAAGGTCGTACGGGAGGCCGGGGCGTCGGAGGCGGCGAAAAGCTACACACCGGGGGCGTGAGACGCCCGCCGGGCACACGACCAGGGGCCCGAACCGTCACCGGTTCGGGCCCCTCGGGAGCACAACGGCTCAGCGCTACGGCAGTTGCGCCGCCCGCGCCTCGCGCCTGTTGCCGCGGAAGTTGTTCACCCGGCGGGCCGTGGCGAACAGCGGGATCACCGCGCCCATGACGAGCTGCAGGGCGCAGCCGGTCTGGAGGAGGAGCTGGCCGCTGGGGGCGCCGAACGCCCACGCCGCGAGCAGACCCATCGCCAGCACGATCCAGGCGAGCATCGCCCCCGCGAGCCGCCCCCGCGGCTTCGGGTACTCCACCCGGCTCACCATCAGCCACGCGGTGCCCAGGATCGCCAGGAGCGTCGCCACGAAGGGCAGCTCAAGGAGCACGATCGCGACCACCGTCAGCGCGCCGAACGGGGACGGCATGCCCTGGAACATGCCGTTCGCGGGCGTGACACAGGAGAATCTCGCCAGCCTCAGCACCACCGCGAGCAGCACCACCACGGCCCCCACCGCCGCCACCCGCTGCGAGGCGTCGTCCGCGACCATGCCGTAGACGAGCACGAAGTAGGCCGGCGCGAGGCCGAAGCTGATCAGGTCGGAGAGGTTGTCCAGCTCGGCGCCCATCGGCGAGGAGCGCAGCTTGCGCGCCACCAGGCCGTCGAAGAGGTCGAAGACCGCCGCGCACAGCATCAGGATGACCGCCGTGGCCGCGCTGTTGCGCGCCATGCCGGACTCCTGGCTGTCGGTGAGGTGCGGGATCAGGATGCCGGTGGTGGTGAAGTACACCGCCATGAAGCCGCACGTGGCGTTGCCGAGGGTGAGGGTGTCCGCTATCGAGAGGCGGAGAGAAAGAGGCATCTCCTCCTCGTCGTCGACCTCGTCGGCCTCGGGCACCCAGCCCGCCTGGGTCTCGGGATCAATCACGGTCAATGCGAGTCACCCCAGCCACCGTCTTCTCGCCGACCTCGACCGCGACGTCCACGCCCTCGGGCAGGTAGATGTCGACGCGCGAGCCGAAGCGGATCAGACCGATACGGTCACCCTGCTCGACCTTCGTGCCCTGCGGGATGTAGGGCACGATGCGACGGGCCACCGCGCCGGCGATCTGGATCATCTCGATGTCACCGAGCTCGGTGTCGAAGTGCCAGACGACGCGCTCGTTGTTCTCGCTCTCCTTGTTGAACGCCGGAACGAACCCGCCGGGGATGTGCTCGACCGAGGTCACCGTGCCGGAGAGCGGCGCGCGGTTGACGTGGACGTTGAGCGGGCTCATGAAGATCGCGACGCGGGTGCGACCGTCCTTCCACGGCATGATGCTCTGCACCACACCGTCGGCGGGCGAGATGACCCGGCCCGGGGCGATCTCGCGCTCGGGGTCGCGGAAGAACCACAGCATGCCCGCCGCCAGCGCGGTGGCGGGCACGGCGACGGCCTTGGCGGCGCCGGACTTGCGCGCGCGTACCAGGCTCAGTGCTGCGGTGGCGACGGTCGGGAGGAGCCACGGCGATGCTCCGCGCGCGAGGCGTACGCCTGCCAGGCTGTCGCGATGTGCAGAGGTTTGGCTGTGGGGCATGGATGACCTTCGTAGCGGATGATGCCGCGCACTAGACGGGGGACGGCGGCTTTCCGGGATCGTACCGGTCGCGGGCCACAACTGGGCAAGCCAGGAAGCCGAGTCGGCGGCTGAACCGTGTTGACGGGGTGTGATCTTCTTCTCCAAGAAAACACCCCGTATCCGGACATCTAGCCCTGGAACCGATACTCTTCGAGCAGCCTGCGACCGATGATCATTTTCTGGATCTCGGCGGTACCTTCACCGATCAGCAGCATCGGAGCCTCACGGTAGAGGCGCTCGATCTCGTACTCCTTGGAGAAGCCGTAGCCGCCGTGGATCCGGAAGGCGTCTTCCACGACCTCCTTGCAGTACTCGGAGGCGAGGTACTTCGCCATCCCTGCCTCAAGGTCGTTTCGCTCACCGGAGTCCTTTTTGCGAGCCGCGTTGACCATCATCGCATGCGCGGCCTCGACCTTGGTAGCCATCTCGGCCAGCTTGAACTGAATCGCCTGGTGCTGAGCGATCGGCTTGCCGAAAGTGTGACGCTGCTGGGCGTACTGGACGCCCAGCTCGAAGGCACGCTGAGCGACACCGCAGCCACGCGCCGCCACATTGACGCGCCCGACTTCCACTCCGTCCATCATTTGGTAAAAACCTCGGCCGGTGACCCCGCCGAGCACCCGATCGGCCGGAAGTCGCAGGCCATCCATGATCAGCTCGGTGGTGTCGACCCCCTTGTAACCCATCTTGTCGATCTTCCCGGGGATGGTGAGGCCGGGGCGGACCTCTCCGAAGCCGGGCTCCTTCTCGATCAGGAAGGTCGTCATCGACTTGTGGGGCGCGGTGCCCTCGGGGTGTCCTTCATCACTTCGGACGAGAACGGCGACCAGACTTGACGTTCCGCCGTTCGTCAGCCACATCTTCTGGCCGTTGAGGACGTATTCGTCACCGTCCTTGACCGCCTTGGAGGTGATGGCGGACACGTCCGAGCCGAGACCCGGCTCCGACATCGAGAAGGCACCCCGGATGTCGCCGGCCGCCATGCGCGGCAGGTAGTGGTCCTTCTGCTCCTGCGTGCCGTGCTGCTTGAGCATGTACGCCACGATGAAGTGGGTGTTGATGATGCCGGAGACCGACATCCAGCCGCGGGCGATCTCCTCGACGCACAGCGCGTACGTCAGGAGGGACTCGCCCAGACCGCCGTACTCCTCGGGGATCATCAGGCCGAACAGGCCCAACTCCTTGAGCCCGTCGACGATCTGCTGCGGGTACTCGTCGCGGTGCTCCAGCTCGGTCGCGACCGGGATGATCTCCTTGTCCACGAAGTCGCGGACGGTGGAGAGGATCTCCTGCTGGATGTCGGTCAGACCGGCGGTCTGGGCGAGGCGTGCCATCGGGCTCAGCCCTCCTGAAGTTCCGGGCGGCCGGGCTGCTCGCCGCCGCGCTCCTTGATGTAGGTCTCGGTGGGCACCATGACCTTGCGGCGGAACACGCAGACCAGCGTGCCGTCCTGCTTGTAGCCCTTGGTCTCGACGTAGACGATCCCGCGGTCGTTCTTCGACTTGGAGGGCCACTTGTCGAGCACGGTCGTCTGGCCGTAGATCGTGTCGCCGTGGAAGGTCGGCGCCACGTGCTTGAGCGACTCGATCTCCAGGTTGGCGATCGCCTTGCCGGAGACGTCCGGCACCGACATGCCGAGCAGCAGGGAGTAGATGTAGTTCCCGACCACGACGTTCTTGCCGAAGTCCGTCGTCTTCTCGGCGTAGTTGACGTCCATGTGGAGCGGGTGGTGGTTCATGGTCAGGAGGCAGAAGAGGTGGTCGTCGTACTCGGTGACCGTCTTCCCGGGCCAGTGCTTGTAGACCGCCCCGACCTCGAACTCCTCGTAGGTGCGTCCGAACTGCATGCTCAGGCCTCCGGGATCTCGAACTTGGAGGTGCGCTGCATGCCGGCCGCGCGTCCCTTGCCGGAGATGACCAGCGCCATCTTGCGGCTGGCCTCGTCGATCATCTCGTCGCCGAGCATCGCCGAGCCCTTCCTGCCGCCCGCCTCGGACGTGTAGTAGTCGTACGCGTCCAGGATCAGCTCGGCGTGGTCGTAGTCCTCCTGGGAGGGCGAGAAGATCTCGTTGGACGCCTCGACCTGGCCCGGGTGCAGCACCCACTTGCCGTCGAAACCGAGGGCCGCGGCGCGCTGGGCGACCTCGCGGTAACCGTCGATGTTGCGGATCTGCAGGTAGGGACCGTCGATCGCCTGGAGGTTGTTGGCGCGGGCGGCCATCAGGATCTTCATCAGGATGTAGTGGTAGGCGTCCGCCGGGTAGCCGGGCGGCTGCTCGCCCACGACCAGCGACTTCATGTTGATGGACGCCATGAAGTCGGCCGGGCCGAAGATGATCGTCTCGACACGCTGGGAGGCGGTCGCGATCTCGTTGACGTTGTTGAGGCCCTGGGCGTTCTCGATCTGCGCCTCGATGCCGATCTTGCCGACCTCGAAGCCCATGGTCTTCTCGATCTGGGTCAGCAGGAGGTCGAGTGCGACGATCTGCTCGGCGGTCTGCACCTTCGGCAGCATGATGCAGTCGAGGTTCTGGCCGGCCCCCTCGACGACCGTGACGACATCGCGGTACGTCCACTCGGTCGTCCAGTCGTTGACGCGCACGACCCTCGTCTTGCCGGTCCAGTCACCCTCGTTGAGGAACTTGACGATGGTGTGCCGCGCCTCGGGCTTGGCGAGCGGGGCGCACGCGTCCTCCAGGTCGAGGAAGACCTGGTCGGCGGGGAGGCCCTGCGCCTTCTCCAGGAAGCGGGGGTTGCTCCCGGGGACCGCGAGACAGGAGCGTCGCGGACGCAGACGGTTGACGGGCGTGGTCATGCGGGGACCTCCAGGGGGTCGAGCTTGTTCGCTTTCCGGATCTCGTCGACGATGCGGCCGATGATTCCGGTGATGTCGAAGTCCTTCGGGGTGAAGACCGCGGCCACGCCGGCAGCCCTGAGCTGTTCGGCGTCTCCATGGGGGATGATCCCACCGGCGATGACAGGTACCTCTGTGGCGCCTGCCACATGGAGCCTTTCCAGGACGTCCGGCACCAGCTGGGCGTGCGAGCCGGACAGGATGGACAGGCCGACCGCGTGCACGTCCTCGGCGAGGGCCGCGTCCACGATCTGCTCCGGGGTCAGCCGGATGCCCTGGTAGACCACCTCGAAGCCGGCGTCACGCGCGCGCACCGCGATCTGCTCGGCCCCGTTGGAGTGCCCGTCCAGGCCCGGCTTGCCGACCAGGAAGCGCAGCTTGCCCACGCCGAGGTCCTTGGCGGTCAGCTCGACCCGGCGGCGCACGTCCGCCATGGCCGAGCCGGCCTCCGCCGGGACCGCGACCGGCGCCGAGGAGACGCCCGTGGGCGCCCGGAACTCGCCGAACACCTCCCGAAGGGCCCCGGCCCACTCGCCGGTCGTGACACCCGCGCGGGCGCACTCCAGGGTGGCCTCCATGAGGTTGGCCGTGCCCTTGGCGGCCTCCTTCAGCTTCTCCAGCGCCTTGCACGGGCGCGGGTGGTTGAAGGGCGGCTGGTAGCGGGTGTCGCGCCAGTTCTGCAGCCCGGCGATCACACGGGCCTCGACGGCCGGGTCCACCGTCTGGATCGCGGTGTCCAGGTCGGCCGTCAGCGGGTTCGGCTCGGTCGTCTCGAAGATGTTGACGCCGATGATCTTCTCCTGGCCGGACTCGATCCGGGCCCGCCGCTGGGCGTGCGAGGAGACGAGCTGCGACTTCAGATAGCCCGACTCGACGGCGGCCATCGCGCCGCCCATCTCCTGGATCCGCTCGATCTCCGCGAGCGACTCCTCGACGAGCGTGCTCACCTTCGCCTCGACGACGTGCGAGCCCTCGAAGATGTCCGCGTACTCCAGCAGGTCGCTCTCGTAGGCCAGCACCTGCTGCATCCGCAGCGACCACTGCTGGTCCCAGGGCCGGGGCAGGCCCAGGGCCTCGTTCCAGGCCGGCAGCTGCACGGCACGGGCGCGTGCGTCCTTCGAGAGGGTGACGGCCAGCATCTCCAGCACGATCCGCTGGATGTTGTTCTCCGGCTGCGCCTCGGTCAGCCCGAGGGAGTTGACCTGGACGCCGTACCGGAAGCGGCGGTGCTTGGGGTTCTCGATGCCGTAGCGCTCGCGGGTGACCTGGTCCCAGATGCGGCCGAAGGCGCGCATCTTGCACATCTCCTCGATGAACCGGACTCCCGCGTTCACGAAGAAGGAGATCCGGCCGACGACGTCGCCCATGCGCTCCTGTGGCACCTGCCCCGAGTCCCGGACGGCGTCCAGGACCGCGATCGCCGTCGACATCGCGTACGCGATCTCCTGGACCGGCGTGGCGCCCGCCTCCTGCAGGTGGTAGCTGCAGATGTTGATCGGGTTCCACTTCGGGAGGTGGGAGACCGTGTACGCGATCATGTCGGTCGTCAGACGCAGGCTCGGCTCCGGCGGGAAGACGTGCGTCCCGCGGGACAGGTACTCCTTGACGATGTCGTTCTGGGTCGTGCCCTGGAGCTGGGTGATGTCCGCGCCCTGCTCCTCGGCGACGACCTGGTAGAGCGCCAGCAGCCACATGGCGGTGGCGTTGATCGTCATCGAGGTGTTCATCTGCTCCAGGGGGATGTCCTGGAACAGCCGGCGCATGTCACCGAGGTGCGCGATCGGCACGCCGACCCGGCCCACCTCGCCGCGGGCGAGGATGTGGTCGGAGTCGTAGCCGGTCTGCGTCGGCAGGTCGAAGGCCACGGAGAGCCCTGTCTGCCCCTTGGCGAGGTTGCGCCGGTACAGCTCGTTGGACGCCTCGGCCGTGGAGTGACCGGCGTAGGTCCGCATGAGCCACGGCCGGTCCTTCTCCCGCTTGCTGTCGGCGGGCTGACGCTCAGTCATTCAGCGCTCCTCAGATGTTCCGGAAGCGGTTGATGGCGTCGATGTGCTGGGCGCGCTTCTCCTCGTCGCGCACGCCGAGGCCCTCCTCGGGGGACATGCACAGCACGCCGACCTTGCCCTGGTGGAGGTTGCGGTGCACGTCGTAGGCCGCCTGGCCGGTCTCCTCCAGGGAGTAGACCTTCGACAGGGTGGGGTGGATCTTGCCCTTCGCGATGAGCCGGTTGGCCTCCCAGGCCTCGCGGTAGTTGGCGAAGTGCGAGCCGATGATCCGCTTCAGGGACATCCACAGGTAGCGGTTGTCGTACTCGTGCATGTAGCCCGAGGTCGAGGCGCAGGTGGTGATGGTGCCGCCCTTGCGGGTGACGAAGACGGAGGCGCCGAAGGTCTCGCGGCCCGGGTGTTCGAAGACGATGTCGATGTCCTCGCCGCCGGTGAGCTCGCGGATGCGCTTGCCGAAGCGCTTCCACTCCTTGGGGTCCTGGGTCTGCTCGTCCTTCCAGAACTTGTAGCCCTCGGCGTTGCGGTCGATGATCGCCTCGGCGCCCATGGACCGGCAGATGTCCGCCTTCTGGTCGCTGGAGACGACACAGATCGGGTTGGCGCCACCGGCCAGCGCGAACTGCGTGGCGTACGAGCCCAGGCCGCCGCTCGCGCCCCAGATCAGGACGTTGTCGCCCTGCTTCATGCCGGCGCCGTTGCGGGAGACCAGCTGCCGGTAGGCGGTGGAGTTGACGAGGCCGGGGGCGGCCGCCTCCTCCCACGACAGGTGGTCGGGCTTGGGCATCAGCTGGTTGGACTTGACGAGCGCGATCTCGGCGAGGCCGCCGAAGTTGGTCTCGAAGCCCCAGATGCGCTGCTCGGGGTCGAGCATGGTGTCGTTGTGGCCGTCGGAGGACTCCATCTCGACGGACAGACAGTGCGCGACGACCTCGTCGCCGGGCTTCCAGGCGTTGACGCCGGGGCCGGTGCGCAGGACGACGCCCGCGAGGTCGGAGCCGATGATGTGGTACGGCAGGTCGTGTCGCTTGGCCAGGTCGTTGGTGCGGCCGTAGCGCTCCAGGAAGCCGAAGGTCGACAGCGGCTCGAAGATCGAGGTCCACACCGAGTTGTAGTTGACACTCGATGCCATGACGGCGACCAGGGCCTCGCCCGGGCCGAGCTCGGGCAGCGGCACGTCGTCGAGGTGGATCGACTTGCGCGGGTCCTTGTCGCGGGTCTCCAGACCCGCGAACATCTCCGTCTCGTCCTTGTGCACGGTGATCGCGCGGTACGAGTCGGGGAGCGGCATGGCGGCGAAGTCGGCCGGCGTCGAGTCCGGCGACTGGATCGCGTCCAGGATGTCCTTCACGGTCACGGTGTTGCCTCCGGCGAATGGCGTCTTGAGGGGAGACGCTGAGGGTTACGTCGGTGCCGTCGGTTCGGCGGTCTTGCTGTTCGGCAGCGCTTTGTGGCGCGGGAGGTTGCCTGTGACGCAGGCGTCCGGGCGGGCAGGTCGATGACTTGCTGGGACAGCCGGCGTACGCATGGTCTCTGCACGCCGGCCGCCCGGACTCCCCTCAACGTAAGACACCGCGTGCCACCATGCAAGGCACTGAGTGCCAGAGATTGCCCTCAGATGAAATCTTTACGTAACAAATGAGCGATGATCGATCGAACGGGGTCTGAAAGCCGCCTGAAAAGGGTCTCTGACGTGCCAAAACGGCCACCCCGAAGGGTGGCCGTCATCACAGCGTCGAGAGCCGCTCAGCGCTCCTTGAGGGCCTGCTCGATGGCCCGCATCACCTCGTCGAGCGGCGCGTCGGTGCGGGCGACGGTCACCAGGACCTCGCCCTGGGACGTCACCGCGGCGGGAGCCGGCCGCGTCGCGGTCGTGGTGTCCCGCCCCGCCCCGATCCCCGTCCCGAACGTCTTGCGCACGATCGCGAAGGCGTGGTCCAGCTGCGCCTCCACGTCACCCTGGCCGCCGGCCCGCAGCCACCGACGCAGCACATGGTTGTGGGCCGTGACCACGGCCGACGCGGCGACCTCCGCCAGCAGGGGATCGTCGTTCGCGTCGTCGTCGTGGGCGTGCTCGTCGAAGTGCCCGAGCAGATACCGCGTGAACAGCCGCTCGTAGCGGGCCACCGAGGCGATCTCCGCCTCCCGCAGCGTCGGCACCTCGCGCGTCAGCTTGTAGCGGGCGACCGAGATCTCCGGCCGGCCCGCGTACATCTTCATGACTTCCTTGATGCCGCGGCACACCGTGTCGAGCGGGTGCTCGTGCGCGGGGGCCGCGTTCAGCACGGCCTCCGCCCGGATCAGGGTGTCGTCGTGGTCGGGGAAGATCGCCTCTTCCTTGGAGCGGAAGTGGCGGAAGAAGGTGCGGCGGGCGACACCGGCCGCGGCCGCGATCTCGTCGACGGTCGTCGCCTCGTACCCCTTGGTGGAGAACAGCTCCATCGCGGCGGCGGCCAGCTCTCGGCGCATCTTGAGCCGCTGGGCGGCCGCACGATTGCCTGCGGCACTCTCCGGCACGTCGGGCGTGGCTGGTGTACGGGACGACTTGGCGGGCTGGGGCATGACCCGAACGTACTGCATGTGCGCAGGTTGGTGCGCGTGTCCGGGGTTTGTCCGGCCCGGGGCCGGCGGCCAGGCGCCGGGTCCCGCGGGCGCGGGCGGACTGCCCGGATCGAGCAGTCCGCCCCAGTCCTCGCCGTCGGTGAACCAGTCGCCGGCGTGCTCAGCGGCGGGCATATTCGCGGAAGCCACGGCCGGTCTTGCGGCCGAGGCAGCCCGCGGCCACCAGGTGCTCCAGGAGCGGGGCCGGAGCCAGACCCGGGTCGCGGAACTCTCGGTGCAGGACCTTCTCGATCGCGAGCGAGACGTCCAGGCCGACGACGTCCAGCAGCTCGAAGGGGCCCATCGGGTAGCCGCCGCCCAGCTTCATCGCCGCGTCGATGTCGTCGAGGGAGGCGTAGTGCTCCTGGACCATCTTGATCGCGTTGTTGAGGTACGGGAACAGCAGGGCGTTCACGATGAAACCGGCCCGGTCCCCGCAGTCCACCGCGTGCTTCTTGATCCTGCCGCAGACCTCGCGGACCGTGGCGTGGACGTCCTCGGCCGTCAGGACCGTGCGGACGACCTCGACCAGCTTCATCGCCGGCGCCGGGTTGAAGAAGTGCATGCCGATCACGTCCTGCGGGCGCGAGGTGGCGCGGGCGCAGGCGACGACGGGCAGCGAGGAGGTCGTGGTGGCCAGGACCGCGCCGGGCTTGCAGACCTTGTCGAGCGTCTGGAACAGCTGCTGCTTGATCTCCAGGTCCTCGGCGACGGCCTCGACGGCCAGGTCGACGTCCGCGAACGCCTCGTACGAGCCCGCCGCGGTGATCCGGTCCAGGGTCTGCGCGGCCGCCTCGGCGGTCATCCGGCCCTTGTCGACAGAGCGTGAAAGAGACTTGCCGATACGGGCCTTGGCCGTCTGCGCCTTCTCCTCGCTGCGGGCGGCGAGCACGACCTCGTACCCGGCCTTGGCGAAGACCTCGGCGATCCCGGACGCCATCGTCCCGGAGCCGGCGACACCGACGGAGCGCACCTCGCGGCCCGCGGCCTTCTCGGAGCTCTCCAGGGGCGTCAGCGCGTCCCGCACGACCGCCGCGCTGCCCGGAGCCTCGTACGTGTAGAAGCCGCGTCCCGACTTACGGCCGGTCAGGCCCGCCTCGCTGAGCTGCTTGAGGATCGGGGCGGGAGCGTGCAGCCGGTCGTGGGACTCGGCGTACATGGCCTCCAGGACCGTGCGCGCGGTGTCGACGCCGATCAGGTCGAGCAGGGCGAGCGGGCCCATGGGCAGGCCGCAGCCGAGCCGCATCGCCGCGTCGATGTCCTCGCGGGAGGCGTACTTCGCCTCGTACATCGCGGCCGCCTGGTTGAGGTAGCCGAACAGCAGCCCGTCGGCGACGAAACCGGGCCGGTCGCCGACCGCGACGGGCTCCTTGCCGAGGTCGAGGGCGAGGTTGGTGACCGCGGTGACGGCCGCCGGGGCGGTGAGCACCGAGGAGACGACCTCGACCAGCTTCATCGCGGGCGCCGGGTTGAAGAAGTGCAGGCCCAGCACCCGCTCGGGGCGCGCCGAGTCGGCGGCCAGCCGGGTCACCGACAGGGCGTTGGTGCCGGTCGCGAGGATCGTCTCGGGCCGCACGATCCCGTCCAGTTCACGGAAGATCTGGTGCTTGATCTCGTACGACTCCGGAGCGACCTCGATGACGAGGTCGGCGTCGGCCGCCGTGCGCAGGTCGGTGGAGGTGCGGATGCGGGCGAGGACGTCCGCCCGCTCCTGCTCGGTGAGCCGGCCGCGCTCCACGGCACGGGCGGTCGCGGTCTCCAGGGTGGCGACGGCCTTGGCGGCCTGCGCCTCGCTGATGTCGATGCCGACGACCTCGCGGCCGGCCCGGGCGAGGACCTCGGCGATACCGGTGCCCATGGTGCCGAGGCCGACGACGGCGACCGTCTTGAGCGGGGACAGGGAGGGGTCGGACAGGGGAGTGGCCATCGCGGAACTCCAGGAATGAGGGTGACGACTGGGAGCGCGACCCGGTACGCCGAGGGGCGCACCGGGTGCGTGGAAAACTGCTGGATGCGGGTGTTGCCGGGCTGCGAGCGCACACGCCCGGGCCGTCGTCACGGGCCTTGCACAGGCCCGGAGAACGGTGGATCCGACCGGCCCTGTCCCAGGCCGGGTCGTACTGGTGGTACCCGAGGTACCGAACCGACTGCTCTCACGGCGGCTGCGTCACCAGGCCACCGCAAGGAGTTCCACGAGTGGGTAACTCGCTCGTCTGAGCTTAACCGGTGGGTAACGAGCGCGCCAGCCCCCGGATTTGTGATGTACGTCCCGCGCCCCGGGCAGGCCCCCTAACCTCGGGTTCATGGACGAAGAGTTGCGATCACTCACGGAGCGTTTGCGGCGGGAGTCAGGAGGGTCGGCCGCCTTCGACCGGCTGGTGGTGACCGAGGACCCGGACGAGCTGGCCGGAGTGCTCACCGAACCCGGACAGCCGTTGTGGGCCCGGGAGCTGGCCGCGTTCCGGCTCGGCCTCGCCGGGGACCGCCGGGCCTTCGAGTCCCTCGTCCTGCTGCTCAACCACCGCGATCCACCGCGCTGCGCCGCCGCCGCGTACGCCCTGTCCCGGCTGGACGACCCGCGCACGGCCCGCGCGGCCGCCGCCCTCGCCACCAACGAACTCCGGGTCGCCTACGCCCTGCACCCGGTCCGGCTGCTGGCCGAACTGCGCGCCCCCGAGTCCGTACCCGCGCTCATCACCACACTGGAGCGCCGGCTGCGCCCGCACGACCCCTACCGCCGGGTGGCGCTCGCCTGCGTGGAGGGCCTCGGCACCCTGGCCGACGCCCGCGCCAGACCCGTACTGCACGAGGCTCTCGCGCATCCGTCGCTGGCGGAGGCGGCGGTGCACGCGCTCGCGCGGATTCCGAAGCAGCGGTGAGCTGTCACGGGCCGAGTGTCCGCGCGTACCGCACCTCCGGCACCGGGACGCCGTCCGCCTCGAAGGGCTCCTCGGCCCCGTCCGTCTCGAAGCCCGCCCGCTCGTAGAAGCGGCGGGCACGGCTGTTGCCCTTGAGCACCCACAGGTACATGCGGTCGTGGCCCAGGGCCGCGCGGTTTCCCAGGGCTTCGAGCAGCAGGGCGTGTCCGATGCCGGTGCCGTAGCACCGCGGGTCCACGTAGACGGCGTACAACTCGGCGTCGGCGGTGCGCACTTCGCCGTCCCGGTACGGGCCGTGACAGGCCCAGCCCATGACCTCGCCGTCCCGCTCGGCCACGAGGTTCACCACGCTGCCGTCGCCCTGCCCGAAGCGGGCGCGGTGGCGCTCGGCGTCCCGCGCGACGCTCATCGCGTCGAGGTACGACCGCGGGATCAGACCCTGGTACGCGCTCTGCCAGCCGCGGACCCGGATCTCCGCCACTCGGTCGCAGTCGGCGAGGGCCATCGGGCGGATGAGAAGGCGATCGTCGTCCATGGCGGCACTCTAGGCACTCGCCTGGACGACGGTCGCTCCGGCCGCGGCCCAGCACCGCGTGGGAGTGCTGGGCCACGGGGGCGCCCCGGACGCTCAGCCGCGGGAGCCGAGCAGCCTGTGCAGTGTCGCGCCGCGCGCGGACGTCGAGGCGGCCTTGGAGGTCAGCGGCTTCGGATCGGGCAGCGCCTTGCACACCGCGTCGGCCTCACCGCCGCCCCGCGGCACCTTCCCGTCGGTCAGGTACGCGGCCAGGTACTTGTCCAGGCACGCGTTCCCGCTGAGCGTGATCCCGTGGTTCCCGCCGCCCTCCTCGACGACGAGACTGGAGTCCGCCAGCAGCCGGTGGACCGTGACGCCGCCCTCGTACGGGGTGGCCGCGTCGTTCGTCGCCTGGAAGAGCAGCACCGGAGGCAGCTTGCCGTTGGCGACGTTCACCGGGCTCAGCGAGCTCGTGGGCCAGAACGCGCACGGGGCGTTGTACCAGGCGTTGTTCCAGGCCATGAACGGCGCCTTCTCGTACACGTCCCAGTTGTCCCGCTGCCACTGCCGCCAGTCGCGCGGCCAGGAGCCGTCACGGCACTGCACGGAGGTGTAGACGCTGTAGCCGTTGTCCCCGGAGGCGTCGATCGCGGCGAAGTTCTCGTACGCCTCGACCAGCGGGTCGGCGTTCTTGCCGTTCACGTACGCCGAGAACGCCTCGGCCAGGTAGGGCCAGTAGCCGTTGTAGTAGCCGCCCGGGATGAAGGTGTCCTCCAGTTCGGAGGCGCCGACCTTGCCGTCCGCGGGCTTCCTGGCCAGGGCCGCCCGCATCGCGTACCACTTGGCCTCGATCCTCTCCGGGTCGGTGCCGAGCTTGTAGGTCGCGTCGTACTTGGCGATCCAGGCCATCAGCGCGCGGTGCCGGTCGTTGAAGGCGTAGTCCTGGGTGAGGTTGTCGTCGTACCAGACGCCGGTCGGGTCCACGATCGAGTCCAGGACCAGGCGGCGCACCTGGTGCGGGAAGAGCTTCGCGTAGACCGCGCCCAGATAGGTGCCGTACGAGTAGCCGAAGTAGTTGATCTTCTCGGCGCCGAGCGCCCGGCGGATCGCGTCCATGTCCCGCACGGCGCTGAGGGTGTCGATGTACGGCAGCACGCTCGCGTACTTCCGGCCGCAGGCGGCGGCGAAGGACCGGGCGCGCTGGAGGTTGGCCCTCTCGATCGCGGGTGTGCTCGGCACGGAGTCCGGGCGCACCGGGGCGAAGTGGCCCGGCACGCAGTCGAGGGCGGGCTTGCTCGCGCCCACCCCGCGCGGGTCGAAGCCGATGACGTCGTACTGGGCCGCGACGGCCTTGGGCAGGCCGGAGGCGATGAACCCGGCGAACGTCAGGCCGCTGCCGCCGGGACCGCCGGGGTTGACCAGCAGCGGGCCCTGGTACTTCTTCGCGGTGTGCGGGACCCGGGACAGCGCGAGGGTGATCTGCTGCCCGCGCGGGTTCGCGTGGTCGAGCGGCACCTTGAGGGACGCGCACTGAAGGGTCGGGTGGTCGGTGGTGCCGCATTTCTTCCAGGTGAGCTTCGCGGCACGAGCGGTCAAGGAGGGCTGGGTGTGCTGCGGGGTGCCGGCCTCGGCGGGGACCGCGGTGAAGGTCCCGGCCACGACGATTGCGGCGCCGCACAGCACGGCTGCGCGTTTTCTCATGGGGTCCTCCCAGGACGGAGGGTTCCGGACCGCGAGGGTCACGGTCCCTGCCGCATCGTCCCGGAGTGTGTGCCCGGAAGAACGTGTTATGGCGATAGTTGACCCGATTGGGCAGTCCGATGCGCTCGAACGCTCTCAGATCAGCGTGAGTTGGGTCGGCCCGGACACCGGCTCGGCCTCGGGCTCCGGCTCCCGGATCCGCCGGGGCATCCCCGCGCCCGCGGGACCGATGCCGTACTCCTGGGCCAGTTCATGGACCTGACGGGTGATCCGGCGCTGGTACCACTTCGGGGCGTACGAACCGTCCGCGTAGAGCCGCTCGTAACGGCGCACCAGATACGGGTGCTCCCGGTTCAGCCAGGCCATGAACCACTCGCGGGCGCCGGGCCGCAGATGCAGCACCAGCGGGGTGACCGAGGTGGCCCCCGCGGCGGCGATCGCGCGCACGGTCGCCCGCAGCTGCGCCGGCCGGTCGCTCAGGAACGGGATCACCGGCGCCATCAGCACCCCGCACCCGATGCTGTGCTCGCCGAGCGTCCGTACGACGTCCAGGCGGCGCTCCGGAGCGGGGGTGCCCGGCTCCACGGTGCGCCACAGGTCCGGGTCGGTGAAGCCGACCGAGACCGAGATGCCGATGTCCGTCACCGCGGCGGCCTGCCTCAGCAGGTCGAGGTCGCGCAGGATCAGCGTGCCCTTGGTCAGGATCGAGAAGGGGTTCGCGTGGTCGCGCAGGGCGGCGATGATGCCCGGCATCAGCCGGTAGCGGCCCTCCGCGCGCTGGTAGCAGTCGACGTTGGTGCCCATCGCGATGTGGTCGCCGGTCCAGCGGCGCGAGCCCAGCTGGTGGCGCAGCAGCTCGGGGGCGTTCACCTTGACCACGATCTGCGAGTCGAAGCCGAGACCGGTGTCCAGGTCGAGATAGCTGTGGGTCTTGCGGGCGAAGCAGTACACACACGCGTGGGAGCAGCCGCGGTACGGGTTCACCGTCCACTCGAAGGGCATGCGGGAGGCGCCCGGCACCCGGTTGATGATCGAACGGGCCCGGATCTCGTGGAACGTGATCCCGGCGAACTCGGGTGTGTCGAAGGTACGGCTGACCACCGCGTCGGCGCCGAAGAGGGCGGCGTCGGCCCGTCCGTGTTCCGCGGACTCGGTGAGGTTCTCCCAGCGCATGAGGCCTCCTCGGTAGCACTGCCCACCGAGTGAAACACTTGTTCGAATTTCTGCGCAACCCCGATTTGGGCGGCCGTGGGCGGGGGTGGTTGGCTTGCCCCCAACCCGAGAACCCGAGAAACCGAAGTCCTGGAGGAAGTCGATGGCGCAGGTCGAGGCCACTACGGAGCGGATCGTCGCGGCGGACGCGGAGAAGGTGTTCGACGCCGTCGCCGACTACAGCGGCACGCGGTCGAAGGTGCTGCCCGAGCAGTTCAGCGAGTACGAGGTGCGCGAGGGCGGCGACGGCGAGGGCACCCTCGTCCACTGGAAGCTCCAGGCCACCAGCAAGCGCGTGCGCGACTGCCTCCTGGAGGTCACCGAGCCCACCGACGGCGAGCTCGTCGAGAAGGACCGCAACTCCTCCATGGTCACCACCTGGCGGGTCACCCCGGCGGGCGAGGGCAAGTCCCGGGTCGTCGTGACCACCACCTGGCAGGGGGCCGGCGGTATCGGCGGCTTCTTCGAGAAGACCTTCGCCCCCAAGGGTCTCGGCCGGATCTACGACTCCCTCCTCGACCGCCTCGCCGCCGAGGTCGAGAAGTAAGTCACCGGCGCCGGGCGGACGTTGTGCTCGATCACCGGATCGAGTGGATCTCCGTACGGTCCACCGGAGTGCCGTAACTCGTCGCGCTTGCTCGTAGTTGTCGCCTTATGCGGGAAATGCGGGGCAGGCGCGACGAGGGGAGCGGGACGTGGGCGTGACGACTGCGACGCACGAGGAACGGGTCGAAGCGCCACCGGAAGCCCCCGCCCCGGCCGTCGAACTCGGCCCGCGCCGGGTGCGGTTGATCTTCTTCGGGCTGATGCTCGCGCTGCTCCTCGCCGCGCTGGAGCAGATGATCGTCGCCACCGCGCTCCCCAGGATCGTCGGTGAACTGCACGGCCTGGACCGGATGTCCTGGGCGATCACCGCCTACCTGCTCACCGCCACGATCGGACTGCCGGTCTACGGCAAGCTCGGCGACCTGCTCGGCCGCAAGGGCGTCTTCCAGTTCGCGATCGTCGTCTTCGTCGCCGGCTCCGCGATGGCCGGACGGGCCACGACCATGGACCAGTTGATCGCCTTCCGCGCGGTGCAGGGCGCCGGTGCGGGCGGCCTCATGATCGGTGTGCAGGCGATCATCGCCGACATCGTGCCGCCCCGGCGGCGCGGCCGCTTCATGGGCCTGATCGGCGCCGCCTTCGGACTCGCCTCCGTCGCGGGCCCGCTGCTCGGCGGCTGGTTCACCGACCACCTGTCCTGGCGGTGGTGCTTCTACGTCAACGTGCCCTTCGGGCTGCTGACCCTGGCCGTCGTCACCGCCGTACTGAAGCTTCCCAAGCCGCGGGTGCGGCCCCGGCTCGACCTGCCCGGCGCGCTGCTGCTCGCCGCGGCCTCCACCTGCCTGGTGCTGCTCACCAGTTGGGGCGGCACCGAGTACCCCTGGGACTCCCGGACGATCGTCGGCCTCGGGGCCGGAGCGGTCGCCTCAACCGTCCTCTTCCTGGTCGCCGAGCACTTCGCGGCCGAACCCCTCATCCCGCTCCGGCTGTTCAGGGACTCCGTCTTCAACGTCACCGGCCTGGTGGGCCTGGTGATCGGCGTCGCGCTCTTCGGGGCCGCCAGCTATCTGCCGACCTTCCTGCAGATGGTCGACGGCGCGAGCGCCACCGAGTCGGGCCTGCTGATGCTGCCCATGATGGCCGGCATCGTCGGGGCCTCCGTCGTGGCCGGCCAGCTCATCACCCACACCGGGCACTACCGGATCTGGCCGATCCTCGGCAGCGCCCTCTCCGCCGTCGGCATGTGGCTGCTGTCCCACCTGGAGGTGGACACGCCCCGGCTGCACTACAGCATCTGGATGGCCGTCCTCGGCACCGGGATCGGCATGGTGATGCCGGTGCTGGTCCTCGCCGTGCAGAACTCCGTGCGCCCCGCCGACCTCGGCACCGCCACCAGCGCCAACAACTACTTCCGGCAGATCGGCGGCAGCGTCGGCGCGGCGATCTTCGGCACCCTCTTCGCCGACCGGCTCGCGGACGCACTGGAGCGGCGACTCCCCACCGCGAACGGGCTGCCCGACCCCGAGTCCATCACCCCGCAGCTCGTCCACGGTCTGCCCCCGGCGCTGCGCGACGGCTACATCCGGGCCTACGCCGACGCCATGCCGAGGATCTTCCTCTACCTCGTGCCGGTGCTCGTCCTCGGTCTGCTCATCGCCTTCTTCCTCAAGGAGAAACCGCTGGTGTCCCACTCCGCCGACACGGAGACCGCCCCGATCCCGCAGGCCCGGTCGCCGCACACCTCCGCGGTCCCCGTGCGCGGCACGGTGCGCCACTCCGACGGGACCCTCGTACCCGGGGCCGCCCTCACCCTCATCGACGTGGCCGGAGCCCAGATCGGGCGCGGGGCCGGCGACGGGGACGGACGGTTCGCGCTGTGGACGCCCGGACCGGGGTCGTACGTCCTCATCGCCGCCGCGAGCGGTCACCAGCCGCAGGCCGTCCCCGTGACGGTCGACGAGCACCCCGTCGCACTGGACCTCGTCCTCGGCGGCGCCGGACGGCTCTCGGGACGGGTGCTCACCGACGGCGGCCCCCTGCCGGACGCGACCGTCACCCTCACCGACGCGCGCGGCGAGGTCGTCGCCACCACCCGCAGCGGACCGGAGGGCGCCTACGTCATCACCGAACTGGTCGCGGGGGAGTACACCCTCGCCGCCGGCGCGCCCGCGTTCCGCCCCGCCGCGCTCCCCATCACCGTCCGGGCCTCCCGGGAGACCCGCCAGGACGTCGAACTCGCGGGCGGCGCGGTGCTGCGCGGCACCGTGCGGGCCGGTGGCGGACGATCCGTCGAGGACGCGCGCGTGACACTCCTGGACGTCGCCGGCAACGTGGTGGACACCCTCACGACCGGCCCCGACGGCACCTTCCGCTTCGCCGACCTGACCGGCGGCGAGTACACGGTCGTCGCCGCCGGTTACCCGCCGGTCGCCACCGCCCTCCAGGTGGCCGGAGGCGGCCGCACGGAGCGGGATCTCCGGCTGGGACACGAGGACTGACGGTGTGTCAGCGCGGGGCGCACGCCGGGGTGATCCGGTCCGGGCCAATTCCCGCATTGCCGCACACCGTGACCGCCCGGCGCCGTACGGTGGAACAGGCGGCACAGATCTTGCGGAGAGAGGGCCTGGGCCATGGACCGTGGCACCGAGAGGGGCGCACCTCCCAGCCGCGGAGCCGGGAGCGGCACGGCGGACGGACACGCCGCGGCCGGCCGGGTCCCGCTGGCCGTGGTGGTCGTGGACCGCGACGGCCTGGTGTCCCACTGGAGCCGGGGCGCCGGCCGGCTGTTCGGCGCCGGCAAGGACGAGGCCATCGGCCACTCCGCGGCCGACCTGCTGCCCGTCTCCGGAGCGCTCCCCGACGAGGCGCAGACCCCGCCCCACGGCGGGTACGCGGCCTACGACGGACTCGGACCGGACCTTGAGTCCTCCCTCGACGGCGGCCTGTCCTACCCGGCCGCCGGCCGTGCCCGTCTCACCGTGCCCGGCGCGGACCGCGTCGACGTCCTGTGGTGGGCCTACCCGCTGGTGGGCCCGGGCCGGGAGCGTCTGCTGGTGCTGGCCGCCGACGCCGGCGGGCTGCGCCGGGATCTCGACCCGGACGAGACCGGCGCGGCCGTGGAGCGGATCGCCCCCGCCTTCGCCCTGCACACCGACTTCCCCGGCGCCGACGAACTCGCCCGGCGGCTCCCCGAGATCCTGCCCAGCATGAGCGTCGGCGAGAGCGCCCGCATCGTCGCGCAGGTCCTCGAACTGGGCTATCCGGTCCTGGAGTTCAGCCAGAACGACCGGGTGCCCGTCACCCCCGACTGGGGTGTGCCCCGGCGCGCCGAGCGCAGGGCCCGCCGCGAGCGGGCGGCCCGGGCGGCCGCCGAGGGCCTGCCGTCGCCGCAGGACGGACCGGACGAGGGCGAGGACCTCGAATACGTCGCCGTGCGCGAGCGCCTGGAGTTCCTCAACGAGGTCAGCGGGAAGATCGGCACCTCCCTCGACCTGTCCCGGACGATCGTCGAGGTCAGCAGGGCCGTCGTCCCCCGCTTCACCGATGTCGCCGGCACCTATCTGCGCGAACAGGTCGTCGCCGGTGAGGGGTTCCCCGACGGCGTGCCGGACACCACCACCATGTGGCACCGGGTGGCCCTGGAGCACACCGACGAACCCGGCCGCTGGGACGACGTGGTGCCGGTCGGCGAGGCCATGCCGTTCCCCGCGCACACCCCGTTCTTCCAGTGCATGACCACCGGTGAGCCCGTCCTCGTGCCGCGCATCAGCGAACAGATGGGGCACGCGATCGCCTCGCAGTTCGAGAAGCGGGACATCAGGCCGCTGATCACCGGCCGCTCCATGCTCGTCGTCCCGCTGAAGGCCCGCCATGTGGTCCTCGGGTTCATGATCCTGCTGCGGCACCCCGAGCGCGTCGAGTTCAACGACATGGACCGGGTCACCGGCGCCGAACTCGCCGCCCGCGCGGGCCTCGTGCTGGACAACGCGCGCATGTACACCTTCCAGGAGTCCGTCGCCGAGACCCTCCAGGACAGCATGCTGCCGCAGATCCCGCCCCGCATGGCGGGCTGCGACATCGCCACCCGCTATCTGCCGGGCACGCTCCTCGGACGCGTCGGCGGCGACTGGTTCGACTCCGTGAAACTGCCCGGCGCGCGGACCGCCCTGGTCGTCGGGGACGTCATGGGCCACGGGCTCAACTCGGCCGCCATGATGGGCCAGTTGCGCACGGCCGTACAGACCATGGCCGCGCTCGACCTGCCGCCCGCCCAACTGCTGCGCAACCTCGACGACCTCGCCCAGCGGCTCGGCGACACCTACCTCGCGACCTGTCTCTACGCCGTCTACGACCCGATCGCGAGCGAACTCCACCTCGCCAACGCCGGGCACATTCCCCCGGTGATCGTGCGGGCCGCGGACGGGCGCAGTGAACTGCTCGACCTGCCCACCGGCGCGCCCATCGGCGTGGGCGGGGTGCCCTTCGAGGCGGTACGCGTGCGGGTGGAGCCCGGTGACCGGCTGCTGATGTGCACCGACGGGCTGGTGGAGGTGCGCGGCGAGGACATCGGGGTGGGCCTCGCGACGCTCACCGAGTCCGCCGCGCATCCGGCCGCGTCCATGGACGACGCCTGCGACGCGATCATCCGGGCCCTCAACCCGCGGGGCGGACGCAAGGACGACGTGGCGCTGCTCATGGTCCGCCTCAACGGCATCGAGCCGGACGACGTGGCCGAGTGGCGGATCTCCCTCGACCCGGTCGAGGTGGGGCGGGCCCGGGCCGTGGTGCGCGAGCAGCTGCACGACTGGGGCCTGGCGAAGCTGGCCGACGGCGCGGAGCTCATGGTGAGCGAGCTCGTCACCAACGCCGTACGGCACTCGCACAGCCGGCCCGTCGAGCTGCGGCTCGTGCGGGAGGACACCCTGCTGTGCGAGGTGGACGACGACGACCACGAGCTGCCGAACCTGCTGAGCGCCGGACCCGCCGACGAGCGGGGACGAGGACTCCGGGTGGTCAGCACGCTCGCCCGGGAGTGGGGTGCCAGTCGTACGAAGGCCGGGAAGACCGTCTGGTTCGAACTGACCCTGCCGCGTCGCTGAGCGTCCCGTTCGTCGCCGGGGGCGTGTGTTTCTCGAACTGGCAGTGAAGGAATGCGCCACGCGCTTGTCCGCGTGACCCCGGCGCGATACACCGTACTGGCCCGCCAAGTGTGGCGGGTTTGTGGCACATCCTGGGGAGTTGGGCATGAGCGTGACTGGTCGGTACCGGGAGTCCTGGGAGGGCTTCTGGCGGGAGGCCCCGGGGCGGCAAGGGGCCGTGTTCTGGGACGCGGAACCGGTGTTGACCGCGGGGGTCCACCTCGCCCACTTCGAGCCGCTGCTGGCCGATCCCGGGCTGCCCCTCGTGGACCTGGGCTGTGGGAACGGCACCCAGAGCCGTTTTCTCGCCGCCCACTTCACCCAGGTCATCGGCGTCGACCTGTCCGCCGCCGCCCTGGACCGTGCGCGCGACGCCGACCCCGACGGGCAGGTGACGTATCGGCTGCTGGACGCCTCCGACAAGAGCGAGCCGGAGAATCTGCACGCCGAACTGGGGGACGCCAACGTCTACATGCGGGGCGTGCTGCACCAGGCCGGCCCCGAGGACCGGCAGCAACTGGTCGACGGGATCGCGACGCTCGTCGGAGAGCGCGGCCGGGCCTTCCTCGTCGAGCTCTCCGAGGCCGCCAAGGCGGTCCTGGTGGGCCTCGCGCAGGGCCCCGACGGACCGCCCGCCAAGCTCGCACCCATCTTCCGGCACGGCATCGCCCCCGGTGAGGTCGCCGACGAGGCGGTGCCCGTGTACCTGGGGGCGGCCGGGCTGACGATCGTGGCGAGCGGGGACCTGCCGCTCGTCACCACCGAGTACCGGGCCGACGGCACCCGGATCGAACTGCCGTCGAAGTGGTGGGTGGTGGGCCGCACCGGCTGACGGTCCGGCGCCGGACACGTCCTATCGGCGTGCCTGAGCGGGCACCCCGCCCGTCACGGGCGGGGTCCTCCGGAACGCCCACTCCATCCGCGGCTCCATCACGCACCGGAAGACCCGCCGCACGGGAGCGGTGCACAGCACGGTCACCACGGCACCGGCGACGAGCGTGGCGGCGATCTCGCCGAGCGGGGTGTGCGGCCAGCGATGGCCGGCCCAGTCGAAGTGGTTGCCGGCCTGGACGACGAAACCGTGCAGCAGATAGCCGTAGAGCGTGCCCGCGCCCAGGGTCGTGAACCACATCCGGCGCCCCGGCACCCAGGACAGGAAGCAGGCGACCAGCACGAGCGAGCAGCCGAAGAGGGCCGCCGTCATCAGCGGCCCGTACCAGGCGGGCACGCCGAAGTGCTCGGCGGCGTCGCGGTGGAAGAACCAGGCGTAGTCCATGCGCGGGACCGCCCAGTACGAGAACACCACCGCGCCCCCGAACACCGGAACCGCGAGCAGCCGCACCCGCCACTGGCGCACCAGCGAGAAGTGCTCGGGGCGCAGACACAGGCCGAGCACGAAGTACGGCAGGAACTGCAGGGTGCGCTGGAGGTCGAGGTCGGCGCCGATGGACGGGCTGAGCGTGGCGAGCGCGGCGAGCCCGAGCGCGATCGGCAGCGGCCACCGCACGGCACGCCAGATCGGCGTGGTCAGCCGCCAGATGAACAGCGCGGCCAGGAACCAGGTCAGATACAGCGGGTCCAGCAGACTGATGTCGCGGTCCGGGACACCGTCCGACCACCGGGTGAAAAAGGTGTATGCCGTCTCGAACACGACGTAAGGGACGACGACCCCGGTGACCAGCCGCTTGATCTTCGCCGGGCTCGCGTCGAAGGAGCGGGAGAAGTAGCCCGAGATGATGATGAACGCCGGCATGTGGAACGCGTAGACGAGCGTGTACAGCGCGGTCACGGCACGGCTGTCCGAGCGCAGCGGCTCCCAGGCGTGGCCCATGGCCACCAGCACGATCGCCAGGTACTTGGCGTTGTCGAAGAACGCGTCGCGCTGCTTCGGGCGTCCGGGCGGGTTCTCCGGCGCGGTGGTCGCCGTCGTGGGCCGTGCCGACCGGACGGACTGTGCGGTGTCGCTCACTCTTCTCCCTGACCGTCTCCTGTGGAACCCGCGAGGGAGGATACGCGTCTCCTGGGAGTCACCTGTGAGGCGGGGGTGAGCGGCATGCGGCTCGCCTCACCACTTGCGGGCGACGTAAACCTCCCCGGCGCGTAACGTGGCGGACCATGAAGATCCTGATCAGCGCCGACATGGAGGGCGCGACGGGCGTGACCTGGCCGGCCGACGTGCTGCCGGGCACACCGCAGTGGGAGCGGTGCCGGTCGATGTTCACCTCGGACGTGAACGCCGCCGTGCTGGGCTTCTTCGACGGGGGCGCCGACGAGGTGCTCATCAACGAGGCCCACTGGACCATGCGCAACCTGCTCCTGGAGGACCTCGACGAGCGTGTGCGGATGCTCACCGGCCGGCACAAGTCGCTGTCCATGGTCGAGGGAGTCCAGCACGGTGACGTCGACGGCATCGCCTTCCTCGGCTACCACGCGGGCGCCGGCCAGGAGGGCGTCCTCGCCCACACCTACCTCGCCAACTCCATCACCGGGGTGTGGCTCGACGACGTCCCCGCCAGCGAGGGGTACCTCAACGCGCACGTGGTCGCCGAGTACGGCGTCCCCGTCGTCCTGGTCACCGGAGACGACGTGGCCTGCGAGGACGCCCTCGGCTACGCGCCCGAGGCGCTGAAGGTCGCCGTCAAGGACCATGTCTCGCGGTACGCGGCCGTGTGCCGCACACCGGCCCGCACTGCCGCCGACATCCGGGCCGCCGCGAAGGAGGCCGCCCGGTTGGCGGTCCGTCAGGAACCCGTACCGGCCGGGCCGTTCACGATCGCGGTCGAGTTCGACGCCGAGCACCTCGCGATGGCCGCCACCGTGGTGCCCGGTGTGGAGCGGATCGGAGTGCGGAAGGTGGCGTACACCAGCGAGACCATGTACGCGGGAATCCGTACCTTCAAGGCGGTCACCACCATCGTCTCGGCCGCCGTGGAGGAGCAGTATGGCTGACCAGCAGGCACTGGACGAGGTCGTCCGGTTCACCTCCGACCTCATCCGCATCGACACCACAAACCGGGGCGGCGGCGACTGCCGGGAGCGCCCCGCCGCCGAGTACGCGGCCGAGCAGCTGGCCGGGGCGGGCCTTGAGCCCCTCATGCTGGAGCGCACCGAGGGGCGGACGAACGTCGTCGCCCGCATCGAGGGCACCGACCCGTCGGCCGACGCCCTGCTCGTCCACGGTCATCTGGACGTGGTGCCCGCCGAGGCCGCCGACTGGAGCGTGCACCCCTTCTCCGGGGAGGTCCGCGACGGGGTCGTCTGGGGCCGCGGGGCGGTCGACATGAAGAACATGGACGCGATGATCCTGGCCGTCGTGCGGTCCTGGGCCCGGCAGGGCGTACGGCCGCGCCGCGACCTCGTGATCGCGTTCACCGCCGACGAGGAGGCCAGCGCCGTGGACGGCTCCGGATTCCTCGCCGACGAGCACCCGGAGCTCTTCGAGGGCTGCACGGAGGGGATCAGCGAGTCGGGGGCGTTCACCTTCCACGACGGCGCCGGCCGGCAGATCTACCCGATCGCGGCGGGGGAGCGCGGCACGGGCTGGCTCAAGCTCACCGCGAACGGCCGCGCCGGACACGGCTCCAAGGTCAACAAGGAGAACGCGGTCACCCGGCTCGCCGCCGCCGTGACCCGCATCGGCGAGCACGAGTGGCCGCTCCGGCTCACTCCGACCGTCAGCGCGGCCCTCACCGAACTCGCCGCGCTCTACGGCATCGAGGCCGACCTGAATGACGTGGACGGACTGCTTGAGAAGCTGGGTCCGGCGGCCAAGCTGGTCGAGGCGACCGTCCGCAACAGCGCCAACCCGACCATGCTGCAGGCCGGTTACAAGCTCAACGTGATCCCCGGGGAGGCCGTGGCCTACGTCGACGGCCGCTGTCTGCCCGGTGGCGAGGACGAGTTCCGTGCGACCCTCGACCTGCTCACCGGCCCGGACGTGGACTGGGAGTTCAGCCATCGCGAGGTGGCCCTCCAGGCGCCGGTCGACTCACCGACGTACGCCACCATGCGGGCCGCCGTCGAGGAGTTCGCACCCGAGGGACACGTGGTGCCGTACTGCATGTCCGGCGGCACCGACGCCAAGCAGTTCTCCCGCCTGGGCATCACCGGGTACGGGTTCGCGCCCCTGAAGCTCCCGGAGGGCTTCGACTACCAGGCCCTCTTCCACGGGGTCGACGAGCGTGTCCCCGTCGAGGCACTGCACTTCGGCGTACGGGTACTCGACCGCTTCCTGCGAACGACCTGAGCAAGTGGGGGAGAACGTGCAGACGTCGGCATACGGTTCCTGGCCCTCGCCCATCGACGCGGCGCTCGCGGCCGCGCACGACGGGCACCCCGAATGGCTGGGCTTCGTCGGGGACGAGGTGTGGTGGACCGAGCCCCGGCCCGCCGAGGGCGGCCGCCGCACCCTGGTGCGCAGGCGCGCCGACGGCCGGGAGGAGCCGGTGCTGCCCGCGCCGTGGAACGTGCGCAGCCGGGTCATCGAGTACGGCGGTCACCCCTGGGCCGGCGAGGTGGTGGCCGGCGCACCGCTCGTCGTGTTCGTGCACTTCGCCGACCAGCGGCTGTACCGCTTCGAGCCCGGCGGCGAGCCGGTCCCGCTCACGCCGGTCTCCCCGGTCGGCGGCGGACTGCGCTGGGCACAGCCGCAGTTGAGACCCGAGCTCGGTGAAGTGTGGTGCGTCCTGGAGGAGTTCACCGGGGACGGGCCCACCGACGTCCGCCGGGTCCTGGCCGCCGTGCCGCTGGACGGCTCGGCCGTGCAGGACCGGGACGCGGTGCGTGAACTCACCGACGTCCGCCACCGGTTCGTCACCGGGCCGCGGCTGTCTCCCGACGGCTCGCGCGCGGCCTGGCTCGCCTGGGACCACCCGCGCATGCCCTGGGACGGCACGGAGCTGATCGTCGCCGAGGTCCACGAGGGCGCGCTGCGGGAGCCCCGCAGGGTGGCCGGCGGCCCGGAGGAGTCCATCGCCCAGGCCGACTGGGCGCCCGACGGCCGTCTCCTGTACGCGAGCGACCGCACCGGCTGGTGGAACCTCTACCGTGACGGCGAGCAACTCTGCCCGCGCGAGGAGGAGTTCGGCGGCGCCCTGTGGAAGCTCGGCCACCGCTGGTTCGCCCCGCTGGACAGCGGACTGATCGCCGTCGTGCACGGCACCGGCTCGACCGCGCTCGGCATCCTGGACCCCGAGACGGGTGAACTCGTCGACGCGGCCGGTCCCTGGACCGAGTTCGCGCCCACCCTCGCGGTGCACGGCGAACGGGTCCTCGCCGTGGGCGCCAGCCCGCGCACCGCCTACGAGGTCGTGGAACTGGACACCCGCACGGGCCGGGCCCGGGTGGTCGGCGCCGAGCACGACGACCCCGTCGACCCCGTGCACTACCCCGAGCCCCAGATCCGCGTCTTCACCGGCCCCGACGGCCGCGACATCCACGCCCATGTCTACCCGCCGCACCACCCCGGGTACCGGGCGCCCGGCGACGAGCTGCCGCCGTACGTCGTCTGGGCGCACGGTGGACCCACGGGCCACGCGCCGCTCGTGCTCGATCTCTCCATCGCCTACTTCACCTCGCGCGGCATCGGTGTCGCCGAGGTCAACTACGGCGGCTCCACCGGGTACGGGCGTCAGTACCGCAACCGGCTGCGCGAGCAGTGGGGCGTGGTCGACGTCGAGGACTGCGCGGCCGTCGCGCTCGCCCTCGCCGACGAGGGCACCGCCGACCGCGACCGGCTCGCCGTCCGCGGCGGCAGCGCGGGCGGCTGGACCGCCGCCGCCTCGCTCACCACGACCGACGTCTACGCCTGCGGCACCATCGTCTACCCGATCCTCGACCTGGCCGGCTGGGGCACCGGGGAGACCCACGACTTCGAGTCCCAGTACCTGGAGAGCCTGGTCGGACCGCTCGCCGAGGTCCCCGGACGGTACGCGGAACGCTCGCCCGTCGAGCACGCCGACCGGGTCACCGCGCCCTTCCTGCTGCTCCAGGGCCTGGACGACGTGATCTGCCCGCCCGCGCAGTGCGAGCGGTTCCTCGCCCGGATCGACGGCCGGCAGGTGCCGCACGCCTACCTCGCCTTCGAGGGGGAGGGGCACGGCTTCCGCCGGGCGGACACGATGGTCCGCGCGCTGGAGGCCGAACTCTCCCTGTACGCCCAGGTGTTCGGGCTCAACCCGCCCGGCGTCCCGACATTGGAGCTCACCAGGTGAAGCAACTCGTACGGCCGCCCAGGCTCGCGCCCGGAGCCCGCGTGGCCGTCGTCGCGCCGAGCGGGCCGGTGCCGGAGGAGCGCCTCCAGGCAGGCCTGGACGTCCTGCGCGGCTGGGACCTCGATCCGGTCGTGGCACCCCATGTACTCGACCGTCACGACGAGTTCACCTACCTGGCGGGCACGGACGCCGACCGGGCGGCCGACCTCCAGAACGCCTGGTGCGACCCTTCCGTGGACGCCGTGCTCTGCGCCCGCGGCGGATACGGCGTGATGCGCATGGTCGACCTGCTCGACTGGGACGCCCTGCGCGCGGCCGGGCCGAAGGTGCTGGTCGGGTTCAGCGACGTCACCGCACTGCACGAGGCGTTCGCCGCCCGGCTCGGCCTGGTCACGCTGTACGGTCCGATGGCCGCCGGCATCGACTTCATCAAGAACGCGCGGGCCCAGGAACATCTGAGGTCCACGCTGTTCGCGCCGGAGACGGTCCGCACGATCGCCTCCGACGGCACGGCCCTCGTCCCCGGCAAGGCCCGCGGTGTCACCCTCGGCGGCTGTCTGTGTCTGCTCGCCTCCGAACTGGGCTCCGCGCACGCCCGGCCCGGTGCGCGCGGCGGACTGCTCTGCCTGGAGGACGTCGGCGAGGAGACGTACCGCCTCGACCGCTATCTCACCCAGCTCCTGCGCGCCGACTGGCTCGACGGAGTGCGCGGGGTGCTCCTCGGGTCGTGGGAGCGGTGCGAGCCGTACGAGAGGGTGCGCGCGCTGCTGCTCGACCGGCTCGGCGGCCTCGGCGTGCCCGTCGTGGAGGAGTTCGGCTTCGGGCACGGCGAGGGGGCGCTGACGATCCCGTTCGGGGTGGCCGCCGAACTCGACGCGGAGGCGGGCACGTTGACCCTGGACGAACCCGCGCTCCGCTGACGAGGCGGCGGCTCACGTCGTAGGGTGGCGGGATGCCCCACACCGCGTCCCGTTACCTCGCCGAGGGCCCCCGCGTGGGCATACGTCCCTTCACCTACGAGGACGGCGCCGAGTTCACCGCGCGGGCCCGGGAGAGCAAGGAACTGCATCAGCCCTGGCTGTTCCCGCCGGACAGCGAGAGCGCGTATCTCGCCTATGCCGGGCGGCTGATCGAGGACCGGACCAAGGCGGGGTTCCTGGTCTGCGAGAAGGACGGTGAGCGGGGCGACGGGGCCATCGCCGGGTTCATCAACATCAACAACATCGTCCAGGGCGGCTTCCGGTGCGGTGCCCTCGGCTACGGCGCGTTCGCGCACGCCGCCGGGCGCGGGCTGATGCGCGAGGGGCTGAACCTCGTGGTCGACCACGCCTTCGGCCCGATGCGGCTGCACCGGCTGGAGATCAACGCCCAGCCCGGGAACACCGCCTCCCTCGCCCTCGCCCGCAGCTGCGGCTTCCGGCTGGAGGGGTTCTCCCCGAAGATGATCTGGATCGACGGGGAGTGGCGGGACCACGAGCGCTGGGCGATCACCGCCGAGATGCGGGCTTCCGGTTGATCTTCATGGTGTCGAGGTCGGTGACCGTCGACTTCAGGCCGGCGAAGCCGTAGCCGAGCTCCCGCAGTGCGGTCTCCGCGCGGTCCTCGGCGATCGCGCCCGCCATCTCCTCGCCGTCCGCCGCGTCCGACACCACCACGTACCGCATCGAGAAGTGCTTCAACGGCACCGGCTCGTACGACAGCGAGCCCTCCTCGGAGAACCGCATGCTCGCCATGCCGTGCTCCGCCGCCTCGGCGAGCAGCCGGGCACGGGCCTGCTCGGTGAGTCCCTCCCACGTGCCGCGCACGATCACCCGGTAGGTGTGCTGCTCACTCACTGTCGCTCCCTCGCGTATCTCCGTGGACCGGGCGACTGTACGTCGGCGAGGATGATCCGCATGCGGAATATCGTCGTGCTGGACGCTCCCTCCAACCTCGGTCTGCGCCCGCCCGCCCCCGGTACCGTGCCCGGCTGCCACAAGCTCGCCGGGGCCCTTCGCGAGCAGCGGATCGTGCACCGCCTGCACGCCCTGGAGGGCGGGGTGGTGGTGCCGCCGCGCTACGACCGCGGGGACTGGCAGGAGGGCGACGGGGTCTTCAACGCCGCCGCGATCGCCTCGTACACCGTGAAGCTGGCCGACCGCATCGAGCGCCATGTGCGCGCCGGGGACTTCCCCGTCGTCCTCGGCGGCGACTGCTCCATCCAGCTCGGCGCCTCGCTCGCCCTGCGCCGCGTCGGGCGCTACGGCCTGGCCGCGATCGACGCCTCGCCGGACTTCCGGCACCCCGGCAACTCCGACCGCATCGGCGCGGCGGGCGGCGAGGAGGTCGCGCTGGCCACCGGGCGCGGGCAGCGGGACCTGACGGACCTGGAGGGGCGCGGGCCCTATCTGCGGGACGAGGACGTGCGGTTCTTCGGCGTCCGCGACGCCTTCGAGGAGGACAGGGCCGAGCTCGCCGCGCTGAAGATCCCCGTCGTGACCGTCGGGGACCTCCGGGAGTGGGGCGCGGACGCCGTCGCCCGGGCCACCGCCCAGGCCTTCGAGATCCCGGAGATCGACGGCTTCTGGGTGCACCTGGACGCCGACTGCCTCGACCCGTCCGTCATGCCCGCCGTCGACAGCCCCGACCCGGACGGGCTCCAGCCCGCCGAACTCCTCGCGCTGCTGCGGCCGTTGGTCACCTCCCCCGCCTGCGTGGGCCTCAACGTCACCATCTACGACCCCGATCTGGACCCCGAGGGCACGGCGGGCGCGCTGCTCACCGACATCGTCGTGGACGCCTTTGCGCAATCCTGACCGGCAGCTCCCCTGGCCGACTCACCGCCGAACGGTTTCCATGGTGATCGTGACGACGATCCGGCGAGACGTACTCACCCTGCCCGCCGCACCCCTGGGCCCCGACAACCCCCTGCCCCCGCTGCGGCTTGTGCACGAGGTGCACCGCGTGGACGCACGGGACCGGGGCGACCTGCCCCGGGACATGGCCCGGCAGGCCGGTTACGGCCAGCTCGACAGCCTGCTGCCGGTCCGCGTCCGGGACGGCTACGGCAGAACCCGCGCACCCCGCGAGATCGACACCATCGTGATCGAGAACGACCGGCTCAGGGCCACGGTCCTGCCCGGACTCGGCGGCCGGATCGCCTCCCTCCTCCACCGGCCGACCGGGCGTGAACTCCTCTACCGCAACCCGGTGTTCCAGCCCGCGAACTTCGCCCTGAACGGTGCCTGGTTCTCCGGTGGCATCGAGTGGAACACCGGCGCCACCGGCCACACCACCCTCTCCTGCGCCCCCTTGCACGCCGCCCGCGTGCCCGCCCCCGACGGCGGCGAGATGCTGCGCCTGTGGGAGTGGGAGCGGCTGCGCGACCTGCCCTTCCAGGTGGATCTGTGGCTCCCGGACGGTTCGGACTTCCTGTACGCCGGGGTGCGGATCCGCAATCCGCACGAGCGGCCGGTACCGGCCTACTGGTGGTCGAACACCGCCGTCCCCGAGGGGCGCACGGTGCTCGCGCCGGCCGAGGAGGCCTGGCAGTTCGGCTACGAGCGCCACCTGCGCCGGGTGCCCGTCCCGCCGGACCCCCAGGACAGCCCCTACGCCGCCGACTACTTCTACGACCTGCCCGACACCCGGCGCCGCTGGATCGCCGCCCTCGACCCCGACGGCGGCCACGGCCTGGCGCAGACGTCCACCGACCTCCTGCGCGGTCGCAAGCTGTTCGTGTGGGGGACCGGCAGCGGCGGCCGGCGCTGGCAGGAGTGGCTCACCGAACCCGGCACCGGCGGCTACTGCGAGATCCAGGCCGGACTCGCCCGCACCCAGCTGGAACACGTACGCCTGGACGCCGGGAGCGAGATGGCATGGCTGGAGGCGTACGGGCCCCTGGAGTCGGCGCCGGTGACGGCCGAGGCGGAGGCACGCCTGGAGGCCGTCCTGCCGCGCGCCGCCGTCGACGCGGCCTACGCCGCCTGGAAGCCGTACGCCGACACCGAACCCGGTGAGACCCTGGCCGCCGGCTCCGGCTGGGGCGCCCTCGAAGTGCTGCGCGCCGACTGGAAGCTGCCCGGCACCCCCTTCGACGAGAGCACCCTCGGGGAGGCGCAGGCGCCCTGGCTTGAGCTGCTGCGGAGCGGGTCCCTGCCCGAACCGCGCCGGGTGCGCCCGCCCGCTGACACCCTGGTCGCCCCGCACTGGCGGGACATGCTGGAGACCGCGCCCGCCACCCCGCTCACCGAGTACCACCTGGGCGTCGCCCAGTGGCACGCCGGGGACCGGGCACAGGCCGTGCGCAGCTGGGAGCGGGGACTCGAACTGGCGCCGTCCCGCTGGCCGCTGCTGCGCTGTCTCGCCGTCGCCGACCAGGAGAGCGGTAACCGGGAGCGGGCCGCCGACCGGTACGCCGACGCCTTCGACGACCTGTGCCACGAGCGGCGCGACGACGGCGAGGCGTGGACGGCGGCCACCGCCGCGCTCGGCCGCGAGACGCTGGAGGCGCTGCTCGCGGCGGGGCGCACGGCCGAGGCACGTTCCGTGTGGGAGCGGCTGTATCCGGCGATCCGCGCCCGCGGCAGGTTCCGGCTGATCGAGGCCGGACTGCTGCTCGCCGAGGGGCGGCCCGAGGCGGCCCGGACCGTCTTCGAGGAGGGCTTCGAGGTCGCCGACCTGCGGGAGGGCGCCGAGGCGATCGGCGACCTGTGGAGCCGGATCAGCGACGAACCGCTGCCCCCGCACCACGACTTCCGGATGCGGGCGCCGACGTAGGGAGCCGGACCCGCCAGGGCCTGTGTGGTGGTGTGATCATCCAGTTGTTTCACCCAGGCCCGGACGGGGGCGCTCCCGACGATGCCCGTGGACGGAGGTCGTACCCGATGCTCTCGCTGCGGCCGGGAAGGTTCCGGAAGTCCTCCATGCCCATGCGCGAGCGCAGCAGTGTCACGGCCGTGCGGGCGATCGACTCGCGTCGTAGGTCGACGGTGGTCAGGGGCGGCGAGGCGAAGCGGGCTGCCTCGATGTCGTCGAAACCGGCCAGGGCCACGTCGCTCGGCACCTTGGAGTCGTCGTAGTCGACGCCGGCTTCGGCGAGAGCTGCGCGATAGCCGCGCAGACGGCGGGCTCCGGCCCGTGGGCCGGTTTGTCCGCCGATGGCGGCGATGCGGCGCCGGCCCCGGGAGAGAAGATGTCCCACCACCGCGCGGGCGCCCTGTTCGTCGGCGCTCTCGACGTAGTCCAGGCTCAGCGCGGTGGCGTCGGCGGGGCGTTCGCCGAGTACGACCGTGGGCCGGGTGACAGATGACGCCGTCCACCAGTTCCGGGTGCGAGGACAGGACCGCCTGCTCCCGCCGGGCGTCCCATGGGTCGAGTGGAGCACCACCTTGAGTCCCTGTGTCTGGGGTGCCCTCATGATCTGCTCGGCGAGTTCCGCGTAGAACGGCTGGCAGAGGTTGGGCAGGACCAGCGCGATGGTGTCGGTGCGGCGCGAGCGCAGGCCGCGGGCGAAGGGGTTGATGCGATAGCCGAGTTCGTCGATCGCCGCGCGAACGCGTTGCTCCGTCTCGGGGCTGTACGAGCCGGTGCCGTTGATGACGTGGGAGACGGTCTTCGTGGACACCTCGGCCCGTTCGGCCACCGTGCGCATCGTCACGCCGTGCCCCATGCGGCCACCCCTCCCGGAGTCGATTCCCGGGCCATCAGGTCGAAGTCGGCGACGACCAGCCGGCCGGTGTGGTTCATGCGGTCGTTCAGCAGGGTCAGCGCCTCGCGGGCGATCTGCGCCGTACCGGGGGAGACGGAGGTGAGCGACGGACAGGCGAAGCGTGCGTCGTCGAGGTCGTCGAAACCAGCGACGGCCACCTGGTCCGGGATTCTGACGTTCGCTTCCTGGACCGCGTGCAGAGCTCTACCTGGCACAGGAGCGGGCCGCCACGACGCCGCCCGGAGCACGGTCGTCCTCGCGCTGGCACACAGGCACCACCTGATCGCCGACCCCGGCTACGACGCCTTCCTCACGCCGCCGTGCGACGAAGTGGCCGCACAGGTCCGCCAGGCATACGTCCACGACCGCTACCAGGCCATGACCGACAGGCTGGCCCGGACGGCCAGGACGACCGTCGTACCCGGGATCTACGACAGCGTGTTCGTGAACTGACCGGCCCTAGCTGACGTTGCGGTCCACGTACTCGTAGACCACGCCGTCCGGATGCATCGCGATCAGATTGCGGCCCACCGGCGTGGGCACCGGGCCCGCGATGACCCGGGCGCCCAGCTCGCTGAGCAGCTGATGGGCCTCGTCGACGTCCTTCACCGCGATGGTCGCCGCGACCTTGCGCAGCACCTCCAGCTCGGCCTCGGGGCCGCTCATCAGCAGGAAGCAGCCCACCGCGGCCACCTGGACGCCGCCGCGCTCGAAACGCAGGGCCGTGGCGCCCGCGAGCCGTTCGTAGAAGACGACCGCGGCCTCCAGATCGTCGACACAGACACGCAGCGTGGTTCCCAGAATGTCCATACGGACGAGCCTAGTTGCGGCAGCCGGGCCGCGGAGATCGTTTCACGCGATCCTCCCGACCCGGCCGCCCCTACCGCACACCCGGCCCGGCGTTATGCGCACGCCTGTACGGGTACCCGGCGGCCATGGAGCGCTTGGATCACCTGGAGCATCTGGACAGGCAACTGGTCGACGAGCTGGCGCAGGTGGCACGCGAGACCGTACGGGAAGAGCTGCGCGAACAGACGCGCAAGCAGCGCCGCACGGCCATGCTGTACGCCGCGTCCGGCGCCGTCGCGCTGTACGCGGGAGCGGCCCTGGCACTCGCCGTGGGCCTCGCTCTCGCCCTCGGGCTGCCCGACTGGGCGGCCGCACTGATCACCGCCGTGATCCTGGGGGCCGTGGCCTACGCCCTGCGCGGCGCGGCCCGGCCCTCCGCGTCCCGGCCCGCCGCCGGGCAGGAGGCGGCGGCCGTGCCGGACCGGGCAGCCGACGGAGCGGCACCGGTGGCAACCCCGCCGAGCGGGCTCGGCACGCCGTACCCGCCCATGCCGCCCGTCGCTCCCGAGACCCCGGGCACCCCGGAACCGGGCACCGCGCCGCGGCAGGACGACATCGACCCCGAACAGCCGCACCACCGGGCCTGACGCGGCCAGGTCGGCGTGATGACCCGCGGGCCGCTCGGTGAGGAAGTCACCGAGCGGCCCGCGGGTCACAGGCCGTTCACCCCTGCTGGAGCTGGGGCAGCACCTTCGTACGGTAGAAGTCGAAGAAGCCGCGCTGGTCGGGGCCGATCTGGTTGACGTAGACCCGGTCGAAGCCGGCGTCGGCGAACGCGCTCAGCGTGGCCACGTGCTCGTCGACGTCGTCGCCGCACACCGCCTTCTCGCTCACCATCTCCTCGGTGACCAGCGGCTCCAGCTGTTCGAAGTGGCGCGGCGAGGGCAGGATCTGGGCCATCTCGCCGGGCAGGAACTGGTTGAACCACAGCTTGCGGACCGTACGGACGCACTCGGCGCGGTCGATGCCGTAGCAGACCTTGGTGCCGCCGATGACCGGCTTGCCGGCCCCGCCGCCCTTGCGGAACTGCTCCACCATCGACTCGTCGGGCGTCATCGTGATGAAGCCGTCCCCGACCCGGGACGCGAGCGCCGTGGCCGCCGGACCGAAGCCGGAGATGTCGATCGGGACGGGCTCGTCGGGGACCGTGTACAGGCGGGCGTTCTCCACGGTGTAGTGCGTGCCGTGGTGGTTGACCTCCTCGCCCGTGAAGAGACGACGCATCACCTGGATCGACTCCTCCAGCATCTCCAGGCGGATGTGCGCGGGCGGCCAGACATGGCCGAGCACGTGCTCGTTCAGGGCCTCGCCGGAGCCGACCCCGAGGCGGAAACGGCCGTTGGTCATCACGGCCGAGGTCGCCGCGGCCTGTGCCACCACCGCCGGGTGGATCCGCACGGTCGGGCAGGTCACGGCCGTCTCGATGGGCAGGGACACGGCCTCCGACAGTGCGCCGATCACCGACCACACGAAGGGGCTCTGGCCCTGCGCGTCGTTCCACGGGTGGTAGTGATCGGAGATCCACAGCGAGCTGAAGCCCGCCTGCTCGGCCATCCGCGCCTGTTCGACCAGGTCCGCGGGACCGAACTCCTCGCACGACAGGAAATAGCCGTATTCGGGCATGGGGGGTACCTCCGGCGGTTCCGTGATGAGAGGGGCCCCGTCCGAGTACCCGGCGACCCGTACGGAAACCGGCGTTTGGGCGCCCTGGCCAGGGGGACGCGGAAGGCTCCCGAGGTACGCGACAGCCCCGGAGGCGAACCGTGAGTCGACCCCGCATCGTGATCGTCGGTGCCGGCTTCGCCGGGTACCGGACGGCCAAGGAACTGTCCCGACAAGCCCGCGGCAAGGCCGACATCACCCTGCTGAACCCGACCGACTACTTCCTGTACCTGCCCCTGCTGCCCCAGGTCGCCGCCGGCATCCTGGAACCCCGGCGAGTGACCGTCTCCCTCTCCGACACCCTGCCGCGGGTGCGGCTGGTGCTCGGCGAGGCCGACGGCATCGACCTGGACGGCCGCACCGTCCACTACACCGACCCCGAGGGCGCCCGCGGCACGCTCGCCTACGACCGGCTGGTGCTGGCCGCCGGAAGCGTCAACAAGCTGCTGCCCATCCCCGGGGTCGCCGAGCACGCGCACGGCTTCCGGGGCCTGCCCGAGGCGCTGTACCTGCGCGACCACGTGACCCGCCAGGTGGAGCTCGCCGCGGCCGCCGACGATCCGCAGACCTGCGCCGCCCGGTGCACCTTCGTCGTGGTCGGAGCCGGCTACACGGGCACCGAGGTCGCCGCGCACGGGCAGCTCTTCACCGACGCGCAGGTGCGGGGGCACCCGCTGCGGGAGGGCATGCGGCCGCGCTGGATCCTCCTCGACACCGCGGAGCGGGTCCTGCCCGAACTCGATCCGCGTCTGTCCCGCACCGCCGACCGCACGCTCAGGGAACGGGGCGTGGAGGTACGCATGGGCACCTCCGTGAAGGAGGCCACACCGGACGGAGTGCTGCTGACCGACGGCGAGTTCGTGCCGACGCGCTCGCTGGTGTGGTGCGTGGGCGTACGGCCCGATCCGCTCGCCGAGTCGCTCGGACTGCCCCTGGAGCGCGGCCGGCTGCTCGTCGACCCGAACCTCCAAGTGCCGGGCAGGCCCGAGGTGTTCGCGTGCGGCGACGCGGCCGCGGTACCCGATCTGGACAACCCGGGCCAGTACACGCCGATGACGGCGCAGCACGCCTGGCGGCAGGGCCGTACGGCGGCCCTCAACGTCGCCGCCTCGCTCGGGGCCGGTGTGCGCCGCCCCTACGAACACCGGGACCTCGGCTTCGTCGTGGACCTCGGCGGGGCGAAGGCCGCGGCCAACCCGCTGGGCGTCCCGCTGTCCGGCCTCGCGGCCGGTGCCGTCACCCGCGGCTACCACCTCGCCGCGATGCCGGGCAACCGCGTCCGGGTCGCCGCCGACTGGCTGCTGGACGCCGTACTCCCGCGCCAGGCCGTCCAGTTGGGCCTCGTGCGGTCCTGGGCGGTACCGCTGGACACCGCCTCGCCGGAGTCGGCACAGGCCCCCGGCCGGCCGCAGGCACGCCAGAAGACCGAAGCCCGCTCGGGGCCCGGGGCCGCCACCGAGCGGGAGACCAGGCCGGAGTGGGCGGAGACCGAGAGGGCCGAGCAGTCCGAGCCCTTGGTGGAGCAGGACGAGCCGGGGGCGCCGGTGGCCGACCCGGCCGGCGCTCGGGAGCCGGGTGTCGTGGCCAGCGCGGGCGAGGCGGTGATCGCCGAGGCGAAGGCGCGCGAAGGGGCCGTGCAGGGGGCGTCCGAGCAGGAGCCGCCGGAGCGGAAGGCGCCCGCCCGGGCGAAGGACCGGCCCGCCGCCGAACCGGCCAGGAACCAACCCGGTGGTGAACCCGCCAGGAACCAACGCGGTGGTGAACCCGCGGACAATCGGCCTTCCGCCGGGCCCGCCAGGAACCAGCCCGCCCCCGAACCCACCACGAACCGACCGGGCGGTGAGCCGGGCCAAGCCCCCGGCGCCGCCAACCGCACTGACGCGGACCCCGCGGAAGGAGACTCATGAACACCGGTGAACTCGTCGAACTCGCCCAGCAGTTGCGCGTGGACAGTGTGCGCGCCTCGGCCGCCGCGGGCTCCGGGCACCCGACGTCCTCGATGTCCGCGGCGGACCTGATGGCCGTACTCCTGGCGAACCACTTCCGCTACGACTTCGACCGCCCCGCCCACCCCGGCAACGACCGCTTCGTGCTGTCCAAGGGCCATGCCTCGCCGCTGCTGTACTCCGCGTACAAGGCGGCCGGTGTCGTGGACGACGAGGAGTTGCTGACCTTCCGCAAGCTTGACAGCCGCCTCGAAGGACACCCGACCCCGCGCAAGCTGCCCTGGGTCGAGACGGCGACCGGATCGCTGGGCCAGGGACTGCCGGTGGGCGTCGGCATCGCGCTGTCCGGGAAGCGGCTGGACCGCGCCGACTACCGCGTGTGGGTGCTGTGCGGCGACAGCGAACTCGCCGAGGGCTCGATCTGGGAGGCCGCCGAGCACGCGGGCCACGAGCACCTCGACAACCTCACCGCGATCGTGGACGTCAACCGGCTGGGCCAGCGCGGCCCCACCCGCCACGGCCACGACCTCGACGCCTACGCCCGGCGCTTCCAGGCCTTCGGCTGGCACACCGTCGAGGTCGACGGGCATGACGTGGACGCGATCGACCGCGCGTACGGCGAGGCCGAGTCCACCAAGGGCCAGCCCACCGCGATCCTCGCCCGCACCCTCAAGGGCAAGGGCGTCGCGGACGTCGAGGACCGCGAGGGACTGCACGGCAAGCCGCTCAAGAACGCCGACGACGCCATCGAGGAGCTCGGCGGCGTACGCGACCTGCGCGTCCGGGTGAACGAACCGCCGGCCGCCCGCGTCCTGCACGCCGTCCGCGCCGGGCACGTCGAACTGCCCCGCTGGGACACCGGCGAGGAAGTGGCCACCCGCGACGCCTACGGACAGGCCCTCGCCGCCCTCGGCACCGGACGCGGTGACGTCGTCGCCCTGGACGGCGAGGTCGGCGACTCGACCCGCACCGAGTACTTCGCCAAGGAACACGCCGACCGCTACTTCGAGTGCTACATCGCCGAGCAGCAGATGGTCGCGGCCGCCGTGGGACTGGCCGCGCGCGGCTGGGTGCCGTACGCCGGGACCTTCGCCGCCTTCCTCACCCGGGCCTACGACTTCGTGCGCATGGCCTCCATCAGCGGGGCCGGCCTCAACCTCGTCGGCTCGCACGCGGGCGTCGCCATCGGCCAGGACGGGCCCAGCCAGATGGGCCTGGAGGACCTCGCGATGATGCGGGCGATCCACGGCTCGACCGTGCTGTACCCGTGCGACGCCAACCAGACCGCCCGCCTGATCGCCGAGATGGCGGACCTGGACGGCATCCGCTACCTGCGCACGGGCCGCGGTGAGAGCCCGGTGATCTACGGCGCCGACGAGCAGTTCCCGATCGGCGGCAGCAAGGTGCTGCGCTTCTCGCAGAGCGACCGGCTGACGGTCGTCGCCGCGGGCGTCACCGTGCACGAGGCACTCAAGGCCGCCGAGGCGCTGGACCAGGAGGGCATCCGCGTCCGGGTCATCGACCTCTACTCGGTCAAGCCGGTCGACCGGGACACCCTGCGACAGGCCGCCGAGGACACCGGCTGCCTGCTGACCGTGGAGGACCACCGCGAGGAGGGCGGCCTCGGCGACGCCGTCCTCGACGCCTTCACCGACGGCCGGCCCGTACCGCGCCCGGTACGGCTCGCCGTCCGTACGATGCCCGGCTCGGCCTCGCCCGAGGAGCAGCTGCACGCCGCGGGCATCGACGCCGAGTCGATCGGGGCCGCCGTCCGACTGCTCGTGGAGCAGGCGATCGTGCCGTGACCAGGGACGACGTACGGACCGTACGCGCGGGCAAGCGCACCGTCGAGGTGCACCGGCCCGACAAGGTGCTCTTCCCCGGCGGCGACGGCGCCAAGGAGTACACCAAGGCCGACCTCGTCGACTACTACCGTGCCGTCGCGCCCTTCATGCTGCCGCACCTGCGGGGCCGCCCGCTGATGCTGGAACGGCACCCGGACGGCCTCGACGGCCCCCGGTTCATGCAGAAGAACACGCCGGACTCCTACCCGGAGTGGATCAGCCGCGTCGAGGTGCCGAAGGAGGGCGGCACCGTCTGCCACACCGTCTGTGACGACACCGCCACCCTCCTGTACCTCGCCGACCAGGCCTGTCTCACCCTGCACCGCTGGCTGTCCCGGGCCGGGAGCGTGGAGCGGCCCGACCGGATGGTCTTCGACCTCGACCCGGCCGGGGACGACGACTTCGCCCTGGTGCGCGAGGCGGCCGGGCTGCTCGGGGAGCTCCTCGACGAGCTGAGCCTGCCCTCGGCGCTGATGACCACCGGCTCGCGCGGGCTGCATGTCGTCGTGCCGCTCAACGGCCGGCACGACGTCGACGAGGTCCGGGAGTTCGCCAAGGACGTGGCCGACACCCTGGTCGCAGGCCACCCCGACCGGCTCACCACCGCCGCCCGCAAGAAGGACCGCGGCGACCGCCTCTACCTCGACATACAGCGCAACGCCTACGCGCAGACCGCCGTCGCGCCGTTCACCGTCCGCGCGAAACCCGGGGCTCCCGTGGCGACCCCGATGGCCTGGGCCCAGCTGGACGACCCGGGCCTGGACGCGCGCCGCTGGACCATCGCCGACGCGGTCGAACAGGCCCGCACCGACCCGTGGGCCGGAGTCATGGCCAAAAGGCGCGCCCTCGGTCCCGCCCGGCGCAGGTTGAACGCGTTGATGCCCTCTTGAAGGTTTGGCGAAGGAACGAGCGGCCACCCGAGGTGAGAGGTGCCATGTCGAACACAAAAAACTCATCCGAATCACAGGATTCACGAAACTCCCGCAAAGGGACAGGAGAGGACACGGAAGAGAACATGGCGGAGAACCGGCGGCCCAAGCCCATGGAAGTGCTGCGCGAGGCGCGCACCCAGCTGGCCGAGCTGACCGGCATGACCGCCGAGAACGTGTCGTCCTTCGAACAGACGGAGGACGGCTGGGCTCTTGAGATCGAGGTCCTCGAGCTGTCCCGCGTGCCCGACACGATGAGCCTGATGGCGAGCTACCAGGTCGAACTCGACCCGGAAGGCCAGCTCACCGGTTATCGGCGTGTTCGCCGTTACGAACGCGGGCGCGCGGACGCACATAGGCAGGGCGGCCGCTAGGCCGCTCCACGGCACAGACATCCGTTCACCAGCACACAGAAAAGGAGGCGCGGTCGACATGACCGTTGTCCCGGCACAACAGGGCGGTGGCGGAGGCGGCTCCAGCGGCCTCTACGACGTTCTGGAACTGGTCCTCGACAGGGGTCTCGTCATCGACGCGTTCGTACGGGTCTCCCTGGTCGGCATCGAAATCCTGAAGATCGACGTACGGGTCGTGGTGGCCAGCGTCGATACGTACCTGCGCTTCGCCGAAGCGTGCAACCGGCTGGACCTGGAGGCCGGCCCGCGCAAGGACCCCGGCCTGCCCGACCTGGTCGGCGAGATCACCGAGTCCGGTGCCCGCGGCAAGTCCAAGGGCGCGCTCTCCGGAGCCGCCGAGACCATCTCCGACGCCTTCAAGCAGGCGCGTGAAGGGGACGGCCAGAGCGAGTCCAGGCCGCGTGCCCGCAAGTCGACCGCCTCGCGCCGGAAGGAGGAACAGGAGTGAGCACGTATGTGTACGGCATCACCGCCGCCTCCCATCCCACGGTGCCCGAGAACCTGGTCGGAGTCGGCAACCCCGCACAGGCGGTGCGGGTGCTGACGGAGGGCGACCTGGCGGCGATCGTCAGTGACGCCCCCGAAGGGCTGCGGCCCAAGCGTCGTGATCTCCTCGCCCACCAGAACGTGCTCAGCGAGGCGGGCTCGGACGGCTGCATCCTGCCCATGCGGTTCGGCAGTGTGGCCCCCGACGACGACTCCGTCACCTCGGTGCTCGCGGAACGCTCCGAGCACTACAAGGAGCGCCTGCGGACCCTCGACGGCAAGGTCGAGTACAACGTCAAGGCCACGCACGACGAAGAGGCCGTACTGCACCGGGTGATGTCCGACAACCCGGAGCTCCGCGCCATGACCGAGGCCAACCGACAGGCGGGCGGCGGCAGTTACGACGATCGCCTCAGGCTCGGCGAGATGGTCGTGACCGCGGTCAAGGCCCGCGAGGCCGAGGACGCCGGCCTGGTGCAGCGCGCCCTGGAGCCCCTGGCCGACGCGATCAGCGTGGGCCCCGAGTCCTCCGGCTGGCTGGCCAACGTGTCCTTCCTCGTGGAGCGCGACTCGGCCGCGTCCTTCCTGGAAGCGGTGGACGAGCTGCGCAAGGCGCATCCGCACCTCGATCTGCGGGTCAACGGCCCGCTGCCGCCGTACAGCTTCGTCGAACCGGGCCCGGCCGAACCCGCGGGCACCACGGTCGGCATCGACCACGCGGAGGAGTGAGGCGGCCGTGGGTCTCATCGGAGAGGTGCTGCTGTTGCCGTTCGCCCCGGTACGCGGCAGCGGCTGGGTGATCAAGCAGGTGCTGAACGAAGCGGAGCGCCTCTACTACGACCCGGCCACCGTCCGGGCCGAACTCGCCCGGCTCGAAGAGCGACTTGAGGCGGGCGAGATCGACGAGGAGGAATTCGACCGACAGGAGGACGAGCTCCTCGAACGACTGGAGATCGGCCTGCGCGGCGGCGCGGGGACTGGCGACGGGACGACACGATGAACCGAACAGGACTGGGCCTCGCCGTAGGGGCCGGATATCTCCTCGGGCGTACGAAGAAACTGAAACTGGCGTTCGCCGTCGGCACGCTCGTGGCCGGCAAGCGGATGCACCTGAGCCCACGGGCCGTGGCTGACCTGGTCTCCCAGCAACTGCTGAAGAACCCGCAGTTCAAGGAGATAGGCGACACGCTCCGCCAGGACCTGCGAGGCGTCGGCAAGGCGGCCTCCGGGGCGATGGTGGAGCGGCAGATCGACGCGATCGCCGACCGGCTGCACGGCCGTACCGCCCAGGTCCGCGACCAGCTCTCGGGCATGGCCCCGGAGGTGCCGGGTCTCTCCGACGACGAGGACGACGAGCCCGAAGAGGACGAGGAGTCCGAGGAAGAGCAGACTGGGACCACGGAGGCCGAGGCCGACGAGGAGCCTTCGGACGAGGACGAGGACGAGGAGCCTTCGGACGAGGACGAGGAGCCTTCGGACGAGGACGAGGACTCCGAAGACGAGGCTCCGGCGAAGAGGACCGCGAAGAAGGCCCCGGCCAAGAAGACGGCCGCGAAGAAGCAGCCCGGCCGCAAGCCGCCCGCCAAGAAGGCGGCGCAGAGCCAGGGCCGCACGGCCGGCAAGAAGACCGCGGCCAAGAAGACCACGGCGAAGAAGACGGCCGCCAAGAAGACGACCGCGGCCAGGGGAGCCGGCCGAAGCACCCGGGCCCGGCTGCCGAAGGGAGGCGGTGAGTGATGACCGAGACACTCGGATCCGCCACCGACAAGGCGAAGAACAACCCGCTCACCGACGTGGCCCACAGCGAGGCCGCGGACCGGCTCAAGAGCGAGCTGCAGGAGTACGTCGCCGCGCAGGCCCAGCGCATGCTGGTCGGTGTCGGGCGCAAGCTGGGCGAGACCACCGGCAAGCTGAACGACATCGCCGAAGGCAACAGCCCCGGCTTCGCCAAGCTCGCCCTCGACGGCGGCAAGAAGCTCGCCGAGGGCAAGGGGCCGCTGCGCAGCGCGCTGGAGCTCGGAGCGGGCAAGGCCAAGGACAGCGTGGTCGGCGCCTTCAAGAACCTCGGCGGCGGCAAGGGCAAGAAGAAGCGCGGCGCGGGCCAGAAGCCCACGGTGATCATCGAGTTCATCGACGTGGGCGTGGATCTGCGCACCGCCTACGACCAGTGGACGCAGTACCAGGACTTCTCCACCTTCGCGAAGGGCGTCAAGAGCGCGAACCGCGCCGACGACACCCACAGCGACTGGCAGGCGAAGATCTTCTGGTCCAACCGCAGCTGGAAGGCGACCACCACCGAACAGGTCCCGGACGAACGGATCCAGTGGACGTCGGAGGGCGCCAAGGGCACGACCAAGGGCGTCGTCACCTTCCACAAGCTCGCCGACAACCTCACCCGCGTCCTGCTGGTGATCGAGTACTACCCCTCGGGCCTGTTCGAGAAGACCGGCAACATCTGGCGCGCCCAGGGCCGCCGGGCCCGGCTGGACCTCAAGCACTTCGCCCGCTTCATCACCCTCAAGGGAGAGGCGGAGGACGGCTGGCGCGGCGAGATCGAGGACGGCGAGGTCGTCAAGACCCACGAGGACGCGGTGGCGGAGGAGGAAGAGGCCGAGGGCACCGAGGAAGAGGACGAGGAGGAGCAGGAGGGTCCGTACGCCGAGGACGAGACCGAGGACGAGCCTGAGGAAGAGGGCGAGCCCGAGGACGAGTACGAGGAGTACGACGAGGAGGAGCCCGAGGACGAGGCTCCCGAGGACGAGGAAGAGATGTCCGAGGAGGACGTGCCCGAGGAAGAGGAAGAGGAGTACGAGTACGCCGAGGGCGGGAGCCGACGATGAGCATGCCCAGCCGGCTCCCGGATCCCTACGGCCAGGGAAGCGGAGCCAACCTGGCCGACATCCTGGAGCGTGTGCTGGACAAGGGCATCGTCATCGCGGGCGACATCCGCATCAACCTGCTCGACATCGAGCTGCTCACCATCAAGCTGCGGCTCATCGTCGCCTCGGTCGACAAGGCCAAGGAGATGGGGATCGACTGGTGGGAGGACGACCCGGCGTTGTCCTCCCGCGCCCGCCGTGACGAACTCGCCCGCGAGAACAGCGAGTTGCGCGAACGGCTCGCGCGCCTGGAGGAGCTGGAGCCCAGCCGCCGTGCCGAGGAGGAGAGTTCATGACCGGACTGCGGTACGTGTACGCCGTCTGCCGCCCCTTCGGCACCCCGCTGCAGGCCCAACTGGCCGGGGTGGCCGGTGACCCGCCCAGACTGCTGCACCACCACGGTCTGGTGGCCGTCGTCAGCCATGTGCCGGAGCGGGACTTCGCCGAAGAACCGCTCCGCAGGCATCTGGAGGACCTGGACTGGCTCACCGGGACGGTGCGCGCGCACCAGAGCGTGATCGACGCGCTCACCGTCGTGACCACTCCGCTGCCGCTCCGGCTCGGCACCGTGTTCCGTGACGACAGCGGCGTCCGCGTGATGATCGAGGAGCGTGAGGAGAGCTTCCGGCGCACTCTCGACCGGCTGCAGGGCCGGGTGGAGTGGGGTGTCAAGGTGTACGCCGACACGGCGGCATCGGACCGTCAGGAGCCCGTCGAGACGCCGGCCAAGCCGGTGTCGGGCCGGGACTACCTGCGCCAGCGACGGCAGCGGGTGCGCTCGCACGAGGAGCTGTGGCAGCAGGCGGAGGCCTTCGCGACCCGGCTGCACGAGACGCTGTCCGGACACGCCGAGGACGCGCGGCTGCACGCCCCGCAGAACCCCACGCTGTCCGGAGCCTCCGGACAGAACATTCTGAACGCCGCCTATCTCGTGCCGCGCGGCGAGTCCGAGGAATTCGTGGAAATGGTGGACCGCACCAAAGGTGAACTCCCGGGAATGCGGGTGGAACTCACAGGACCCTGGGCGGCCTATTCCTTCGCGGGGGAGGAACAACAGCCGTGACCGTCATCGAACGCCGTGAGGTGGCCCTCGTCGACCTTCTCGACCGGCTGCTGGCCGGCGGGGTCGTCATCACCGGGGACATCACCCTGCGGATCGCGGACGTCGACCTCGTCCGCATCGACCTGAACGCGCTGATCAGCTCGGTCAACGCCCAAGTCCCCTCACCTTGGGAGGAGTTGCTGTGACGTCCCGACGCAACCGGCTGGACCTGGAGCCCGACACGGTCGAGCGTGACCTCGTCAAGCTCGTCCTGACCGTCGTGGAGCTGCTGCGGCAGCTCATGGAGCGCCAGGCGCTGCGCCGGTTCGACGAGGGCGACCTGAACGAGGAGCAGGAGGAGCGGATCGGGCTCACCCTCATGCTCCTGGACGAGCGCATGACCGAACTGCGCGAGCGGTACGGACTGCGGCCCGAGGACCTGAACCTGGACCTCGGGCCGCTCGGACCGCTGCTTCCCCGGGAGTGACTCGGCGTCCCGGGCGGGGTCCCGGCAGGAGGACTCAGACGCGCTTTCGGCACAGGATTTCTCCGTGCAGAACACAGAACCAGCCGTCTTCCTGTGAGCCCCATTCCCGCCAGGCGTCCGAGACGGCCCGCAGCCGCTCCACGGTGGCGTGGCCGCTCTCGGTGGCCCGCTGCGCGTACGCCGAGGCCAGCGTGCGGTCCGCCCAGAGCCCGCTCCACCACTCCCGCTCCTCGGCGGTGGAGTAGGTCCAGGTGCCGGAGCTCGCGGTGATGTCCGTCAGGCCCGCCCGCAGCGCCCAGGACTTCAGTCGCCGCCCGGCGTCCGGCTCGCCGCCGTTGGCCCGGGCCACCCGGCGGTACAGGTCCAGCCAGTCGTCCAGCCCCACGGACGCCGGGTACCAGGTCATGGCCGCGTAGTCCGAGTCGCGCACCGCGATGAAGCCGCCCGGCCTGGTGACCCGCCGCATCTCGCGCAGTGCCTGCACCGGGTCCCCGACGTGCTGGAGCACCTGATGGGCGTGGACCACACAGAAGGTGTCGTCGGGGAAGTCCAGCGCGTGCACGTCGGCCACCGCGAAGTCGACGTTCGTCAGACCTCGTGCGGCGGCCGTGGCGCGGGCCTGGTCCAGGACGCCCGGTGCCTGGTCGACGCCGGTGACCTTGCCGTCCGGGACCAGTTCCGCGAGGTCGGCGGTGATCGTGCCCGGCCCGCAGCCGATGTCCAGGACGCGCATGTGGGGCTTCAGCGAACCGAGCAGATAGCCCGCCGAGTTGGCGGCGGTGCGCCAGGTGTGCGAGCGCAGCACGGACTCGTGGTGGCCGTGCGTGTAGACGGCGGTCTCCCGCGGCTTCCGTGGCGGTGTCTCCTGCGATGCCGGCATGACGGGGCTCCCCTTCTCGACAGGTCCGTCGGTACCCCGAACCGTACGCCCGCGTGTCGCATGGTGAGACCCCCGTATTGCGATGTGGACTGACGGATGATCAGTTTTCGGGCGGCGGCCGGTGCACGGTGAGCGGCGCCCCGCCCGACGGACACAGCACCAGGCCCTCACCGTCCGCCGGCGCGGGAGTCTTCGCGCGCGGCCGGGTCGGCGGCACGACGGGCGCGCGTGGGGACCAGGCGCCGTACGGCGAACGCGGCACCCGCGCCGAGGGCCGCGCCGGTCAGGACGTCGCTCGGGAAGTGCACACCCGTGTAGACCCGGGAGAGCGCCACCGACCAGGCGAGCGGGGCCACTGCCGCGCCCCACGCCGGTGACTCCAGTGCCACGCCGGTCGCGAACGCGGCTGCCGACGCGGCGTGGCCGGACGGGAACGAGGTCGTGATCGGCTGCCGCTTCAGCCGCCGGACCCGGGGGACCGGGTCCAGGACGGGACGGGTACGTCGGACCGAGCGCTTGCCGAGGGTGTTGATGGTGAGGGAGGCCAGGCTCAGGGAGGCGAGTCCGCGGGCTGCCGCGCGGCGGGAGCGGGGGGTGCGGATCGCGGCCATGGCTGCGGCGGTGGCGAACCAGAGAACGCCGTGGTTCGCGCTTCTGGTCAGCCGGGGCAGGACCGGCTCGGCCGCGGGCCAGCTCCGGGCGGCCGCGAACTCGAAGAGACGGGAATCCAGTGCCAGGAGGCGGTCGCGCAGGGGGCCGGGGCGGAGGACGGTGAGGTCGGCGTCTGGGCTCATGGTGTGTCGGGTACCCGCGACAGGGGCGCTTGCCCGGTGCCCGCACGATAAGCGTTTGCCCAGGTCCGGCTGCCGCCTGCACAATGCGGCCTCATGGGACATCTGGAAGCCGCACATCTCGAGTACTACCTCCCCGACGGGAGGGCGCTGCTCGGCGATGTGTCGTTCCGGGTGGGCGAGGGGGCCGTGGTGGCCCTCGTCGGGCCCAACGGCGCCGGCAAGACGACCCTGCTGCGGCTGATCTCCGGCGAGCTGAAACCGCACGGCGGGACGGTCACCGTGAGCGGCGGCCTGGGCGTGATGCGCCAGTTCGTGGGGTCCGTACGCGACGAGACGACCGTACGGGACCTGCTCGTGTCGGTCGCGCCGCACCGGATCCAGGAGGCCGCGCGGGCCGTCGACAAGGCCGAGCACCTGATCATGACCGTCGACGACGAGGCCGCCCAGCTGGCGTACGCGCAGGCCCTGTCCGACTGGGCCGAGGTGCGCGGGTACGAGTCCGAGACGCTCTGGGACATGTGCACCACGGCCGCGCTCGGGGTGCCCTATGAGAAGGCGCAGTTCCGGCAGGTGCGGACGCTGTCCGGCGGTGAGCAGAAGCGGCTCGTGCTGGAGGCGCTGCTGCGCGGCACGGACCAGGTGCTGCTGCTCGACGAGCCGGACAACTACCTCGACGTGCCCGGCAAGCGCTGGCTGGAGGAGCGGCTGGCGGAGACCCGCAAGACCGTCCTGTTCGTCTCCCACGACCGGGAACTGCTCTCGCGGGCCGCCGAGAAGATCGTCTCCGTGGAACCCTCGCCCACCGGCGCGGACGCCTGGGTGCACGGCGGCGGCTTCGCCACCTATCACGAGGCGCGACGCGAACGCTTCGCCCGCTTCGAGGAGTTGCGCCGGCGGTGGGACGAGAAGCACGCACAGCTCAAGAAGCTGGTGCTCAACCTCCGCCAGGCGGCCAGCATCAGCCATGAGCTGGCCTCCCGCTACCAGGCGGCCCAGACCCGCCTGCGCAAGTTCGAGGAGGCCGGGCCGCCGCCCGAGCCGCCGCGCGAGCAGGACATCACCATGCGCCTCAAGGGCGGGCGCACCGGCGTACGGGCCGTCACCTGCGCGGGACTTGAACTCACCGGCCTGATGAAACCCTTCGACCTGGAGGTCTTCTACGGCGAACGCGTCGCCGTCCTCGGCTCCAACGGCTCCGGCAAGTCGCACTTCCTGCGGCTGCTGGCGGGGGACGCCACGGTGGCGCACACGGGACAGTGGAAGCTGGGCGCGCGCGTCGTGCCCGGCCACTTCGCGCAGACCCACGCCCACCCCGAGCTCTTCGGCCGCACCCTTCTCGACATCCTCTGGCAGGAGCACGCCCAGGACCGGGGTGCCGCGATGTCCCGGCTGCGCCGCTACGAACTGACCGGCCAGGCCGAGCAGGGCTTCGACCGGCTCTCCGGCGGCCAGCAGGCCCGCTTCCAGATCCTCCTGCTGGAGCTCCAGGGCGTCACCGCGCTGCTCCTGGACGAGCCCACGGACAACCTGGACCTGGAGAGCGCGGAGGCCCTCCAGGAGGGCCTGGAGGCCTTCGACGGCACGGTCCTCGCGGTCACCCACGACCGCTGGTTCGCACGCTCCTTCGACCGGTTCCTGGTGTTCGGCTCGGACGGCCGGGTGCGCGAGACGCCGGAGCCGGTGTGGGACGAGCGACGCGTGGAACGGGCCCGGTGACCGCGGCTCACCGGGCCCGCCCGTAGCCTCTCAGGCCCAGCGCAGCAGGGCCCCGAGGCCGCCCACCGGGGCCTCCTCGCCCGCCGCCGTCACCGAGAGGGCCGGAGCCCCCGTCGCCACCACCGACCTGAGCAGCGCGTCGTCCGCCCGGGCCGACCAGGAGTTCTGTTCACCGAGGATCTTCAGATCCGTACGGCGCACCGCCAGCTGGTCCGGGTCCTCGCCGACCCACACCACGCGGTGCGCGTCGGACCCGTCCGGGCGGATCAGGAGTTCGTCGATACGGTGCTCACGCGCGGCCTCGACCAGCGCGGGAACGCCCTCCACGGCCCCCGGACGGCCGTCGTCGCCCGGCGCGCGGGCCGCGAGGAACCGTTCCAGCTCCCGCTCCGCGCGCTGCCGTACCTGCTCGCTGCGGGCCCGCTCCACGTCCTCGTCGAGCAGCCGGCTCCCGGCACCGTGCTCGGCCTCCACGACCCGGCCGTACAGCCGCTTCGGCAGCCGCTCGTGCACCGACCGCTTCTCCCGGTCGTCACCGACCAGGATCAGCAGGTCGGCGCCGGTCTCCTCCTGGCAGACGGCGAGCGCGTCGGCGATCTCGGCCGCGTTGTGTTCCCAGGTGTTCTCCACCCGCAGCCGGAAGTGCCGCTCCGACCAGTCCGCGCCGCCCGTCCGGTGGACGGGCCACTGCCTGCCGGTGACCGACCCGGCGTCCTTGCGGCCCAGCGCCCCGCGCAGCTCGAAGTCGGCGCCCTTGCGGTCGACGTAGGCCACCACGCACAGCGGGTCCTCACCGGCCAGCTCCAGCAGGGGCGCGGTGTGCGGCAGCGGGGCCCAGCGGACCAGGCTGCCCTCGGGGGACCTGGTCAGCGGCGGGTCCAGGACGACCTCGCCGGCCCGGGCGAAGACGGCCCGGCCGTGCGGTTCGGACGAGTGCCGCATGTCCTCCAGTGCCTCTCGTACGGCCACGCAGGTCTCCTCGTCGGCCCCCTGCGCGGACAGCTCGCGGGCGACCGCGACCGCCGCCAGATGCCGTTCGTGGGACGTGTCCTCCGTGGGGCGAGGGGCGTCGACGTACGCGGAGGCCCAGGGGCCCGGATGTTCGTAGAGTGGATGCAGGAAAGCGAGATCCATGGTTCCCTCCCGGATGCCGCTCGGGGGCGGTGCGGCAATGCTTGCGGGGCGGGTACCCGAGGCTCATGGACGAACACGACGGGCGGGACACCACGATGACCGGAGTCGACCCCAGCCGGTTGGACGACCACCAGCTCATGAAGGAGCTGGAGACGATCCATCGCACCCGGCACGAAACGCTGCTCCACGGCTCGAACGACGCGCTCAGCGCCCACAACGAGCGCATGGCCCGGCTCGAGGGCGAGTATCTGCGCCGCAACCCGCGCCGGACGGTGGCCGCGGGCCGGACCCGTGAGGGCGCCCGGGAGCGCAGGCCGGGGGAGTCGGCCACTCCGGCGCTGGACTGACCGGCACCTGGGCCCCCGCAGACAGCCCGCGGTGGCCTGCCGATCACTCGACCAGCAGGCCACCGGTGACGTGCCCCGGGGGAATCAGTGGCGCGTCGGCGGCCGGTCCCAGTGCCGGTGCGCGGCGATCGCGGCCACGAACGCGTCCAGGAACTCCTCGCCCGCCGGGCCCGGAGACGTCTCCGTCACCACGCCGTGGTCGGACTCCACGCGGTGGAACTCCGCGGACAGCCGCAGCCCCTCCGGCTCCAGCGACGACAGCACCCCGACGCCCGAACCGAGCGCGCCGATCGGCTTGCCGTGCCGGTAGGCGTCCCGCACGAACCGCATCGCGTCCTGGTCGGCGGCCGTCGGCGGGGTGTCCACCGGACCGCCGGGCAGCAGAACGGCGTCGTACAGCACGGAGGCCACGGTCGGCAGCGCGCGGTCGACCGTGTACAGCTCGCCGTCGGCACCCCGCACCTCCCCGTCCACCGGGGCCAGCGCCTCCACGACCGCGCCCTCGGCGGCCAGCCGCTCCCGCACCGAGGCCACCTGCTCGGCGTCGATCCCGTCGGTGACGAGGACCGCGATCTGCCGGGTGCGGATCGAGCCGTCGCCGCGCAGCGACTCCAGGCTGAGCGCGGGGGAGGAGAGCTTGGACGCCGTCTCGCCCCCGGACGGTGCCGGGACCCCGACACCGCGTGCCACCCGGTCCGCCAGGTCGCCGTCCACCTTCGCCAGCTGCTCGACCGTACGGGCCCGCACCGCCCGCGCGTCCACCTTGCCCAGCTCGAAGCGGAACGCCTCGACGATGTGCTGCTTCTCCCAGTCGGCCATGCTGTTCCAGAACAGCGCGGGCTGGCTGTAGTGGTCCTGGAAACTCGGGCTGCGCCGCCGGATCTTGTGGCCGTCCACCCGTTCCGTGTAGTGCGTGAACGCCTTCCCGTCGACCCCGGCGTGGGCCGGGCAGCCACCGCCGAGCGAGTTGGGGGAGTAGTTCGTGCCCCGGTGGATCGCGCTCTGGTGGTAGCCGTCGCGCTGGTTGTTGCGCACCGGCGCCACCGGCCGGTTCACCGGCAGCTGCGAGAAGTTCGGGCCGCCCAGCCGGATCAACTGGGTGTCCAGATAGGAGAAGTTGCGGGCCTGCAGGAGCGGGTCGTTGGTGAAGTCGATCCCGGGCACCACGTTGGCCGTGTGGAAGGCCACCTGCTCGGTCTCGGCGAAGAAGTTCTCCGGATTGCGGTCCAGCACCATCCGGCCGATCGGCCGCACCGGCACCTGCTCCTCAGGGATCAGCTTCGTGGCGTCGAGCAGATCGAAGTCGAACGCGAACTCGTCCTCCTCAGGCACCAGTTGCACACCGAGCTCCCACTCCGGGTACTCGCCGGCCTCGATCGCGTCCCACAGGTCGCCCCGGTTGAAGTCCGGGTTGCGGCCCTGGCACTCCTGCGCCTCGTCCCACACCAGCGAGTGCACGCCCGGCTTCGGCGTCCAGTGGAACTTCACGAAGGTGCCCTTGCCGTCCGCGTTCACGAACCGGAAGGTGTGCACGCCGAAGCCCTGCATCATGCGGTAACTGCGCGGGATCGCCCGGTCCGACATCAGCCACATGATCGCGTGCAGGGTCTCCGGCTGGAGCGACACGAAGTCCCACAGGGTGTCGTGCGCGGAGGCGCCGGTGGGCATGTCGTTGTGCGGCTCCGGCTTCACCGCGTGCACGAAGTCGGGGAACTTGATGCCGTCCTGGATGAAGAAGACCGGGAAGTTGTTCCCGACCAGGTCGTAGTTGCCCTCGGACGTGTAGAACTTGGTGGCGAAGCCGCGCACGTCCCGCACGGTGTCCGCGGAACCCTTCGGGCCCTGCACGGTCGAGAACCGCACGAAGACGGGTGTGCGCACCGCCGGGTCCTGGAGGAAGGCGGCACGGGTGAACTCGGCGCAGGACTCGTACGGTTCGAACCAGCCGTACGCGCCCGCGCCCCGCGCGTGCACCACCCGCTCCGGGATCCGCTCGTGGTCGAAGCGGGTGAGCTTCTCCCGGAAGTGGAAGTCCTCCAGCAGGGTGGGACCGCGTTCACCGGCGGCGAGCGAGTCGTCGGTGTGGTCCACCTCGACGCCCTGGTCGGTGGTCAGCGGCCCGGCGGTCGGGTCGTCGGCGTGGAAACCCTCGCGCCGGCGCTGCTCGTGTTCGGCGGAGTCCATCAGGCGGCCTCCCGGGAGAACACGTCGAGGAACGTCTCGCAGAACGCCTTGAGGTCGTCCGGCTTACGGCTGGTGACCAGCTTGTTGTTCCCGTGGTCGCAGACCTTCACCTGCTCGTCCACCCAGGTGCCGCCCGCGTTGCGGATGTCCGTCTCCAGGCTCGGCCAGGAGGTGAGCACCCGGCCCCGGACGACGTCCGCCTCCACGAGGGTCCACGGCGCGTGGCAGATCGCGGCCACCGGGCGGCCCTGGGTGAAGAAGTCCCGCACGAACGCCACGGCCTGCTCGTCCGCCCGCAGGACGTCCGGGTTGGCCACCCCGCCGGGCAGCACCAGAGCGCCGAAGGAGTCCGCGGACGTCTCGCCCACGACCTCCTGCACGGGGAAGGTGTCCGCCTTGTCGAGATGGTTGAACGCCTGGATCTTCCCGGACTCCGTCGAGACGAGCACGGGTTCGTGCCCCGCGTCCACCGCCGCCTGCCACGGATCGGTGAGCTCGATCTGCTCGACGCCCTCGGGCGCGGTCAGAAACGCGATACGCATGATGGGTCAACGTCCTTTCCTGGACAGCTTTTTCCTTGCACGGCAAGCGCGGCGCGCGGCGGGGACCCCAGGAGGTCGTGGACGCGCCGCTCGACGGTGGCGCCGGTACCGCCGGGATCCGCGGTCCGGCTCATTCGGCCGCCCCGTCGTCCGGGTCCGCGCGGGCGATGTCGGCCAGGGCCGAACCGGGGTCCCGGGCCTCGGCGATGTCCCCGAGGCTGACCATGCCGACGGGCAGACCGTCCTCGACGACCGGCAGCCGCCGTACGGCGTGGGCCCGCATCAGGGCCACCGCCTGGGTCACCGGGTCGCCGGGGGCGACCGTCAGCGGATCCGGTGTGCACACCGACCGGGCGCTCACCGTCAGCGGGTCGACGCCGTCGGCGACGGCCCGGACCGTGATGTCCCGGTCGGTGAGCATCCCCACCACGTGCTGCCCGTCGGCCACGACGACATCGCCGATGTCCTGCGCGCGCATCAGCCGCGCCGCCTCCACCAGCGAGGCGTCCGGACGGACGGCCACCACACCGGGGGTCATCACGTCCCTCACGAGCTCCGCCGTCACGGGGTGCCCTCCGTCCGGGTCAGCGCCCGTGCGAGCTCCTGGACATGGGCGTAGCGCTCCTTGCGCGGCAGAGCCTGCACCGCCTCGGTGAGGGCGTCGGGGGCGTTCTTGCGGCGCAGTATCCGCACCAGCTCCACAGGAGTGGCGGGGAACGAGCTGCGGCCCAGGAGGCGGGCCAGCTCCAGTCGGACGTTCTCCAGCGACGCCCCGACGCTGCCCGGCGCCACGGGGCCGCCCCAGACCTGCGGATCGTCGTCGGCGGTCGGCTCCGGGTCGCTCCACTCCTCGCTCCGGGTGGGGTGCCCGGAGCGGAGCAGACCCTGGAGTTCGTGCTTCATCTCGTCGTCGCGGTGGCGGCTCAGCCGATCGCTGCCTCGCTGCATGTCTCCCTCCAGATCTTCGGGGTCCGCACCGCGTACCCGTGCACCGGACGCCGACACGGGGTTTGCCGGACGGAAGCCGGGAGACCCGTTCCCGACCCCCCGCGCAGCTCCCTTGGGAAGGACATGGCGATGGTGGTCCTCGCCGCGCTCATACCGATCCTCATGCTCGCCGCGGTGCTCGCGCTGGGCCGCTACGAGGAACTGATGCTCTCGGAGCCGGGGGACGACCGGCTCGAACCGGCCGCCCTCCCGACGGCCGCTGTTTCTCCCGCCCCGGCAGGAACTCCCGCACCGTCGCCCTGAAGCCCTGTGAGCCCGGTCAGCCCTGACTGTGCGGGGGACACCAGTCGGACCGGGGGAGCGGGCGCACGCGGCGACCGCCGGACCCGGGGTTTGCCCCGCGGGGCCGGGGGCAGGCGCACTCACAGTGCTTCGGACCGGAGGCACGTCCGTGGGAGCGGTCAACGGCCGCCGCGGCCGCGCCTGTCCCTGCGCGGACTGCTTCCCACGCCGATCGTCCACACCCCAGAGCACGATCTAGGGAGTTGCGACGCACATGCCCACTCCAGTGAGCGCGAAGCACCACCCGCACGACGACGCACCCGACACGGCCGAGGCCTTCCGCAGGCTCGCCGCACTGCCCCCGGGACCCGAGCGCGCCACCCTGCGCGGACAGATCGTCGAGGCCTGGCTGCCCATGGCCGACCGGCTCGCCGGACGCTTCCGCAGCCGCGGCGAGAGCTTCGACGACCTGCGCCAGGTCGCCGCCCTCGGCCTGGTCAAGGCCGTCGACCGCTACGACCCCGCCCGCGGCAACGCCTTCGAGAGCTACGCCGTCCCCACCGTCACCGGCGAGATCAAGCGGCACTTCCGCGACCACATGTGGACCCTGCACGTGCCGCGCCGGGTCCAGGACCTGCGCAACCGCGTCCGCTTCGCCTCCCAGGACCTCGCCCAGACCATCCCGGGACGCAGGCCCACCGTCGCCGAGATCGCCGAGCACGCGAACATGAGCGAGGAGGACGTCCTGGTGGGCCTGGAGGCCCTGGAGAGCTTCACCGCCCTCTCCCTCGACGCCGAACTGCCCGGCAGCGAGGACGGCTACTCGCTCGCCGACGCCCTCGGCTCCCTCGATCCCGCACTGGACACGGTCGTCGACCGCGAGTCCGTCAAGCCCCGGCTGGCCGCCCTCTCCGAACGGGAGCGCGCCATCCTGTACATGCGTTTCTTCGGCGACATGACGCAGAGCCGGATCGCCGAGCAGCTGGGCATCTCCCAGATGCACGTGTCCCGGCTGATCAGCCGCTGCTGCGGACGGCTGCGCGAGCAGATCATGCGCGACGCGGCCGGCTGACGGCAGCGCGCCGGACTCCCGCGGCCCCGGCGTCACCCACTCGGCCCTCCCCGTCCCGCCAATGGCCTCCGGCCGCGCGCGGGACGCGGAGGGCCGGGCTGTGATGGCGGTGGGTGCGACCGTCGTGCCCTCGGTCCAGTCGTCGACACCCCGACGCCCGACGACGGGCCCCGCAGCCGTCGGCCGAAGGAGTCCACCCCATGCGCCGCACCGCCCGTCTCCGGGCCCTGTCCCTCGCCCTGCCCGCGCTCGGGCTCACCCTGGGCGCCGCCGCGCCGAGCGCCCTCGCGGATCCGGCGGCGGAGGTCAGCCCGAGCAGCGTCCAGCCGGGCGGCACCGTCACCGTGTCCGTCTCCTGCGATCCCGGCACCGGGACACCGCCCGCCACCGTCGACGCCACCTCGGAGGCCTTCGAGTCGCAGACCGTACGGCTGCAGCTGGTGCCCGGCAACGACGACCAGGTCTCCGGCCCCGCCTACAGCGGCACCGCGCGCGTCTCCGCCGACCAGGAACTCCAGGACGGTGCCGGCGGTGTCGGCCCGGACTCCGCGTGGACCGTCGACGGCACCTGCCCGACCGCGGACCGCGCACCGGGCAAGGCCTGGAGCGCCACCTTCACCGTCACCCGGGGCACCCCCGCCGAGGGCAGCCACCGGCCGTGCCCCGAGCCGCGCACCGAGACCTGTGACACCGCGGTCGTCCAGCGACCCGTGCGCGCCGGTCAGGGCGGCTCCTTCAGCGACTCCGTGCCCGCCCTGGTCACCGGCGGACTGCTGATCGCGACCGCCGCCGCGGGCGCCGTGTACCGGCTGCGCCGCAAGGGTTCCCCGGCGGACGCCTGAGAGCGAAACCCCGGGCCCGTGTGACAGTCGCAACCCGCACCCGCGCCCATGGGACGGCGGCGCCGTGGGTACTCGGAGCGCGAGGAGCGCGCCAGGCGCGGGAGAACGAGACGGCGGACCGGACGAGCCACCGGACAGCGCCCTACGGAGGTGACGATGCGGACCGACCCGGAGGGCCACGGCCCCGTCCGCTACGGCCCTCCGCTGCCCGACGACGGGCTGCCCGTCCTGCCCGAGCTCGCCGACGTCCTCGCCGCCGCGGCCGCCCGCCCCCGCGCCGAACCGGTCGGCGGCGGCACCCCGCTCCTGGAGGCCGCCTGCGCCTACACGGCCCGGCGCGGCCTGCCCGCCGAACCCGACCACGTGGCCGCCGCCCCCGGCGCCCCCTCCCTGCTGCTCGCCCTGACCGCCGCGCTCGGCGGTGACGTGCTGGTGCCCCGCCCCTGTGCCGCCTGGTGGGCGCCGTACGCCCGCCTGCTGGGCAGACCCGTGTTCCACGTGGCGACACCGGCCGAGTGCGGCGGTGTCCCCGATCCGTACGCCCTCCTGGAGACCGTGCGCCGGGTGCGCGCCGAGGGCGGTGACCCGCGGCTGCTGGTGCTCTCCGTCGCCGACGACCCCACCGCCACCGTCGCCCCGCCCGAGGTGCTGCACGCGACCGTCGAGGCCGCCGCGGGGGAGGGCCTGCACCTGGTCAGCGACGAGACCTGGCGCGACACCGTGCACGCCCCGACCGAGACGGTCCTGCTCAGCCCCGCCGAGATGCTGCCCGCCCGGGTCACCGTCGTCACCGACCTGGCCGGCAGCCTGCTCCCGACCGGCTGGCCCGCCGCCTTCGCCCGCTTCCCGGCCAACGGCGACGGCGACGGTCTTCGCGCGCGCGTGCTGGACATCCTGACCGCCCTCGGCGCCCGCGTCGCCGCCCCCGTGGCCGCGGCCGCCGCCCACGCCCTGACCGAGCCCGAACCGGTCACCGCCCGCCGCGCCGCCGTAGGACACCTCCACGCGCGCGTGGCCGCCGCCGCGCACTCCGTGGCCGTCGGCGCGGGCGCGCTCTGCCGGCCTCCGCGGGCCGGCCGTCACCTCTACGTCGACCTCGGCCCGCTGCGGCCCGCGCTCCTCGCGCGGGGCGTCGGCGACGCCCAGGACCTGGAGGACTTCCTCACCGCCCGGCTCGGCATGCCGGCGCCCGGCGGCCACCGCTTCGGCGACGACCTCGGCGCGCTGCGCGTACGGCTGTCGACCGGCCCCCTGCTCGGCGGAACCGACGAGGAACGCGCGGAATGCCTCACCGCACCCGCGCCGTTGGAACTGCCACACGTGCAACGCGCGTTGACCACCCTGGAGTCGGTCTTCGACGACCTCCGCGACGACGCTCGGCGATGGGAGCCTCCTCGATGACACAGCAGTCCGAGTCGACCACCGGGATGCGAGTGGCCGACGAGCCCCCGGCCCCCACCTCCTTCGCCCCCGCGGCCCCGCCGCTCGCCGCACCCCGCCCGCCGGGGGAGCGCAGAGTGTGGCCGAGGTCCTTCCACGACCGCCTCACCGCCCCGCTGCCCGGCCTGAAGGCCATGGCCCGCTTCGCCCGCGAGGGCTCCGTGCGCCCGGGGCCCGAAGGCCTCGCCGACATCCCGAAGCTGCCCTACGCCCCCGGCCCGCTGCCCGCCGTCGACGCCGGCACGGTCGCCGTCTCCTGGGCGGGACACGCGAGTTGGGTGGTGCGGATCGGCGGTCTGACCGTCCTCACCGACCCGGTCTGGTCGCGTCGCATCCTCGGCACCCCGGCCCGCATCACCCCGGTCGGCATCGACTGGGACGCCCTGCCGCGCGTCGACGCGGTCGTCATCAGCCACAACCACTACGACCACCTGGACGCCCCGACCCTGCGCCGCCTGCCGCGCGACACCCCGGTCTTCGTCCCGGCCGGCCTGGCCCGCTGGTTCCACCGCCGCCGCTTCACCGCGGTGACCGAACTGGACTGGTGGGAGGCGGCCGAACTGGGCGGCGTCCGCTTCGACTTCGTCCCCGCCCACCACTGGTCCAAGCGCTCCCTCACCGACACCTGCCGCACGCTGTGGGGCGGCTGGGTCCTCACCGCCCAGGACGGGCAGCGCGTCTACTTCGCCGGCGACACGGGTTACGGCCACTGGTTCTCCCGCATCGGCCACCGCTACCCCGGCATCGACCTGGCCCTGCTGCCCATCGGCGCCTACGACCCCCGCTGGTGGCTCAGCGACGTCCACTGCGATCCGGAGGAGGCGGTGCGAGCGGCCCAGGACCTGGGCGCCCGCCGCATGGCCCCCATGCACTGGGCGACGTTCGTGCTGTCGGCGGAGCCGGTGCTGGAACCGCTGACGAGGGTGCGGGCGGCGTGGGCGAAGGCGGGCCTGGCCCGCGAGGACCTGTGGGACCTGCCGGTCGGCGGCTCACGCGTGCTGGAACACCCCTAGGGCCGGACCCGCTTCCACACCGTCGGCGCCGCGCTGATCGCCACGGTCAGCGCGACCGCCGCCAGCACACCCTCCCAGGGCTCCTCGAACAACGACCCGCCCAGAATCCCGATCAGCTGGTACGTCACGGCCCAGGCCAGACAGGCCGGCAGATTCCCCCGGACGAACCGCCGCAGGGGCCACTCGGCCATGAGGCAGGCCAGCATCACCGGGATCCGCCCCGCCGGCACCAGCCGGGACAGCACCAGGACGGCCACCCCGTGGTCGGCCAGCTTCCCCTGCGCCTGCGAGAGCCGCTCCTCCGGTGCCCGGGACCGAAGGGCCTCCAGCCACCGCGAGCCGTTCTTCGACTTCATCCCGCGCCGCCCCAGCCAGTACAGGGCGATGTCCCCGAGGAACGCGGCGGCGGAGGCCGTGACGAACACGAACAGCAGGGAGAGCGGCGCCGTCTGATGGAACGCCACCACGGCCGCCGAACTCACCAGCGCCCCCGTCGGCACCACCGGCACCAGCGCCCCCAGAAACACCAGCAGGAACAGCGTCGGGTACCCGATCGCCTGTCCGGCGGCCCCGGGCGTCGCCCCCGTGGTGGCGGCTGCGAGCCACGTCACCGGGCGACCTCCAGCCGCACGCTCTCCCCGTGCTCCAGCCGGTGCACGTCCACGTCCGGCGCGGCCTGGGCCGCCTGCCGCACGAACTCCGCGCCCGGCGCGTGGAACTCGTGCGGCCGCACCGCGTCCATCCCGATCGGCCAGTACGTCCCGTAGTGCACCGGCACCGCACTGCGCGGCCCCAGCCGGGCCAGCGCCTGGGCCGCCCGCCCCGCGTCGAGGTGACCGTCCCCGAGATACGGGCCCCACCCGCCGACCGGCAGCAGCGCCACGTCGACCGGCCCGACCTCCTTGGCCATGTCGTCGAACAGCCCGGTGTCCCCGGCGAAGTACGTCCGCGCCGAGCCCTCGACGACGTAACCGAGCGCGGGGGAGCGGTGCGGACCGACCGGCAGCCGCCGCCCGTCGTGGCAGGCCGGCACCGCGCGTATCAGGAGGTCGCCGACGCGCCGCTCGTCACCGGGCGCCACCTCCTCCACCCGTAGCTGGGTGAGCCGGCGCAGCCCCGGCACCTGACGTGGTGCGCCCCGGGGCACGAGCAGGCGCGTGCCCGGCTCCAGCCGTGCCAGCGAGGGAACGTGCAGATGGTCGGCGTGCAGGTGGGAGACGAGGACCACGTCCGCACGACGGGCCTCGGAGGGGGGCACCGCGCCGCGCCGCCGGCGCAGATGCGCGAGCCGGCGGGCGAACAGAGGGTCGGTGAGCACACGTACGTCCGAATCCGTGACCGTGCAGGTGGCGTGGCCCCACCAGGTGATCTCCACCGGCACCTCTTTGCCTCCTTCGCGCGACTCCCCGAAGCCTACGGGCTGGAGTAGGGTCGGCGGCGAAACCCGGAGGTGAGGGGGACACCATGGGAGCGGTTCATGTCACGGCGATCGCGAGTCTGACGCCGCTGGAGGAGCTGGACGCCGATCCCTTCCTGGTGGACTCCCGCAGCCAGCACGCGATGTGTGCGCGCTGGGCCGCGGAGCGGGGGTACACCGTGCGGCGGGAACTGCTGGTGCGGGGCCTGCGCGCCGACCACTGCGTGCTGTGGGACGGGGTGCGGGCGGGCCGGGACCTCTTCGTGGCCCCCAGCCGCCGGGTCCTGGAGAGCGCCCTGTCCTCCGTGGAGGAGTTCACCGCCGAGTGCGCCCGCCGCGGGGTACGGGTCGAGACCGTGGGCTTCGCCGAGCCCCTCTACGACGCCCAGATGAAGGCCAGGGTGCACCGCAGGCTGTCGATGCCGACGGCGGGATACGACGGACGCTGACTGTCGGACCCGTATGACACGCTGGTCCCAGCGCCCGCACCGACGACGGGCCAGGACGTGAGGTGTACGGGGCGTGGGTGCGGCGCGTTGGCGGCGGGTGGCCAGTCAGGTCGGGCGGAGCGTCACGGTGTGGGTCGTCTCCACCCTGACGATGCTGGTGCTGGCGGGCATCCTGCCGGACTTCCGGCTCCAGTCCCCGACCGGTGACAGCGCGACCCGGATCGCGGTCACGGCGGCGTTCGGCGCCGGCGCCTTCGGTGTGCTGTCGGCCGTCGTGTGGCCGCTGCTCGTCCGGCTGTTCCTGCTGGTCCCGACCCTCGTGCTCGGGATGCTCGTCTTCTTCCTCAACGGGGCGCTGCTGCTGCTCGCCCTGCGCCTGAACCCCGCCGAGCGCGGCGACGCCGCCCCGGAGACCGCGGTGGTGGTCGCCGCCGTGATGTCCGCGGTCGCCTCGGCCACCGGCGGTGCCCTCGCGGTGCGCGACGACGAGGCCTACCGGCGCCGCCTGTACCGTCTCGCTGACCGCCGCCGCAGGGGCGGCCCGCTGGGCCCGGCCACCCCCGGCACGGTCTTCCTCCAGCTCGACGGCGTGGGCCACGACGTCCTGCTGGCCGCCGTCGGCGAGGGACTGATGCCCACGATCGCCCGCTGGATCGGGCACGGCGACACCCCCGGCCGTGCCGTGCGCCCCACCCACCGGCTCACCTCCTGGCGCACCGACTGGTCCAGCCAGACCGGCGCCAGCCAGCTCGGCATCCTGCACGGCAGCAACCACGACGTCCCCGCCTTCCGCTGGTACGAGAAGGACCGCGGCGAGGTGATGGTCTGCAACCGCCCGACCAGCGCCGTCGAGCTCCAGCGCCGAGCCGTGGAGCAGGCCGGACACGGCGGACTGCTCGGCGTCGACGGCGCCAGCCGCGGCAACCTCTTCTCCGGCGGCGCCGAGGAACAGGCCCTCGTCCTGTCCATCGCCACCCGCCGTCGCAGCCGCGAGACCCGTTCCCGGGCCGGCTACTTCGCCTACTTCTCCGACCCCGCCAACGCCGTGCGCACCGCCCTGTCCTTCTTCGCCGAGGTCGGCCGGGAGATCGGCCAGTCGATCCGGGCCCGGGCCCGCAAGGAGCGCCCCCGGGTGGGCCGCGGGGGCCTGTACCCGCTCGTCCGCGCCTTCGCGACCGTCGTGGAACGCGACGTCGTGGTCGCCGCCGTCATGGGCGACATGCTCGCGGGCCGCACGGCCGTCTACGCCGACCTCGTCGCCTACGACGAGGTCGCCCACCACTCCGGGCCGACGAGCCGCGACGCCGCGCGGGTCCTGGAGCGTCTGGACCGCTCGCTGGCTCTGATCGAGAACGTCGCCGAGCACGCCCCGCGCCCGTACCGGATCGTCGTCCTGTCCGACCACGGCCAGAGCCCCGGCGAGACCTTCCGCGCCCGCTACGGGCTCACCCTCGGCGACCTGGTCCGGGCGGGCTGCGGGCTGCCCGTGTCGCGCAAGGCCGAGCGCACCCACAGCGGGGCCGAGGCCCGTGCCGCCGTCCGTGCCGCGCTGCGCCGGCCGGGCAAGGAGAAGCGCGAGGAGTACCGGCCTGCCCGCGGCTCCGAGCCGATCGTGCTGGCCTCCGGCAACCTCGGGCTGGTCTCCTTCCCCGACGTGCACCACCGGATGACCAAGGAGGAACTGGACGCGCGGCACCCGGCCCTGCTGACCACGCTCGCCAACCATCCCGGCATCGGCTTCCTCCTGGTGCGCAGCGAGGAGCACGGCGGGGTGGTCCTCGGCCCCTTCGGCACCGAGATCCCGCTGGACCAACTGGACGAGAATCCGGGGCCGTTGGCCGACTTCGGGCCCGGCGCGGTGGATGCCGTACGGCGTACGCACTCCTTTCCGCACACCGCCGACATCATGGTCAACTCCTGGTACGACCCGGCGGAGGGGGAAGTGCTGGCGTTCGAGGAGCAGATCGGGTCGCACGGGGGGCTGGGCGGGGCTCAGGGGAAGCCGTTCCTGTTGTCGCCGCTTGCCCTGTCCTCGCCGCCTGAGGGCATCGCCGGGGCCGAGCAGGTGCATCGGGTGCTGCGGGGGTGGCTCGACGAGGCCGGGGGTCCTCAAGTGCCGGTGCAGAAGGCGGATGAGAAGGCCGCGTAGTCTTTCGTCTGCGGGGCGGTGGGGGGCTGGGCGCGCAGTTCCCCGCGCCCCTGGTGGGTGCAGTCGGCCCGGAAAATTCGGCTGCGTCTCCTTGGCCCGGCGACGACACTGTTCGAGTCGCCCTCTTCTCGAACACCCCTGGAGCCACCGCTTTGCAGGCTGCCGTCACCGTTTCGCCCTCCCGCATACCCGATCTCCTCCTCGGCCTCGCCACCGTCAGGCCCGTCTTCGTCTGGGGTGCCCCCGGCATCGGCAAGTCGTCCCTCGTCAGGGCGTTCGCCGCGTCGCTGGGGCTGGAGTGCGTGAGCCTGATCGGTACGCAGCTCGCCCCCGAGGACCTGATCGGGGTGCCGCAGATCCGCGACGGGCGGTCGGTGTTCTGCCCGCCGCGGTCCATCGCCCGTGACGAGCCGTACTGTCTGTTCCTGGACGAGCTGAACGCGGCCACACCGGATGTGCAGAAGGCGTTCTACTCGCTGATCCTGGACCGCCGCATCGGTGACTACGAACTCCCCGAGGGCTCCATCGTCATCGGTGCCGGCAACCGGGCCACCGACAACGCCCTCGCCCGGCCCATCGCCTCCGCCCTCGTCAACCGCCTCACGCACGTCCATCTGGAGGCGTCCGCGAAGGACTGGCTGGTGTGGGCCGCGGAGAACGGCATCCACCCCTGGATCCTCGACCACCTCACCGACCGGCCCGACCACCTGTGGTCCAAGCCGCCGAAGACCGAGGAGCCCTTCTCCACGCCCCGCTCCTGGCACATGCTCTCCGACGCGCTGCACTCCTTCGGCCTCGACCTCGACGAGGAGACCCTGAAAGTCCTCGCGCACGGCACGCTGACCCCCCGGCACGCGACCGCGTTCTGCGGTTACGTCAAGATCGTGCGCAGCCGGTTCGGCATCGAGGCGATCATCAAGGGCGACGCCCGCTGGCCGAACCGCCTGGAGGACCGCGACCTGCTCTACTACCTCGCCGAGTCCTTCCGCGGCCGACTGGTCAAGGAACTCCCGGTCAGCAAGGAGCACATGTCGGCGAACGGCCGCCAGACCGCGTACCGCGCCAAGTCGCTGCTGGTCCAGCTCGCCGAGATCTCCGTCGAGGTGGCCCAGACCGTCATCGCCTCCGACGCCGACGGCAACCCGGTTCTGCCCTCCTGGTTCCTCGTCGAGGCGGCCCGGGACATGCCCCGTCTGGTGGAGGCGCGGCGGTGAGCCGCAGCCCCGCGAAGAAGAAGCGGGACCTCGCGGGCGAGGCGTTCGCCGAGGGGATGCGGCTGATGCGGGTCAACCCGGCCCTCGCGGCCGTCGAGTTCGACGTCTGCCGCCGCGAGGAGTGCCGGTTCGCCCCCCGGGACGGGCTGGTGGTCGTCGACTCCGACGGAGACGTCCACGCCCACCCCGACCGCCTCGCCGAACCCGCCGCCTGGGCCTGGGCCCTCGCCCACGCCGTCCTGCACCTCGGCTTCGGACACGTTCCGGCGGTGCAGGGCGAACGCACCCAGCCCGACCGCTTCGACCTCGCCGCCCGCTGTGTCGTCGTCAACCGCTTCCTGCTCGGCTTCACGGTCGGCAGGACCCCCGAGCACCTGCCCGCCTCCTACCCCGACGGCGACGAGGAGCAGCTCGCCGCCCGCTGGCGCCGGGACGGCATCCCCGCCGTCTACGAGCACTGCGGCACCGCGGGCCCCGAGCCCGACCAGCTGCTGCTCCGGTGGGCGGGCTGGTCCCAGCCGCCCGACTGGCAGCTGGCGTTCGCCACCGCCCTGACCCGGACCGTGTCGGCGGCGATGGACATGGCGGGCGGCCGGCGCGACTCCCTCGACGGCGAGGCGCCCACGCTGCGCCCCTGGCAACAGGCCCTGAGCTGGTTCATCTCCTCGTACCCGCTGCTCGGCGGCATCGCGGCCGGCATCAAACTGGTCGCCGACGTCGAACTCGCCCGTGCCCACGGCATCGCGATCGCCGCCGTCAACCCCGAGGCCGCCGAGATCTACATCAACCCCCTGCGCCGCTTCGACGACGAGGAATGGCGGTTCGTCCTCGCCCACGAGATGCTGCACGCCGCCCTGCGCCACGGTGACCGCTGCGGCACCCGCGACCCCTACCTCTTCAACGTCGCCTGCGACTACGTCATCAACGGCTGGCTGAACGAGATGCGGATCGGCACCATGCCCGAGGGCCTGCTGCACGACCCCGAGCTCACCGGCCTCTCCTCCGAGGAGGTCTACGACCGCGTCGCCGGCGACCTGCGCCGCATGCGCCGGCTGGCCACGCTGCGCGGCAAGGGCGCCGGCGACATCCTCGGCGGCCCGCTCGGCTCGCCCCGCGACTACGTCGACCTCGACGAGTTCTACCGCCGTGGCCTCGCCCAGGGCCTCGACCTGCACCAGCGGCAGGAGCGCGGCTTCCTGCCCGGCGCCCTGGTCGAGGAGATCCGCGCGCTCAGCCATCCGCCGCTGCCCTGGGACGCGCAACTCGCCCGCTGGTTCGACGAGTTCGTGCCCAGCCCACAGGCCGCGCGGTCCTACGCCCGTCCCTCGCGCCGCCAGTCCTCCACCCCCGACATCCCGCGCGCCGGCCGGTACTTCCCGCCCGAGGAGATCGCCCGCTGCACCTTCGGCGTGGTCCTGGACACCTCCGGCTCGATGAGCCGCACCCTGCTCGGCAAGGCACTCGGCGCGATCGCCTCGTACGCCGGCGCCCGGGACGTACCCGCCGCCCGGGTGGTGTTCTGCGACGCGGCCCCGCACGACGCCGGCTACCTGCCCGTGACCGAGATCGCCGAGCGGGTCCGGGTGCACGGCCGTGGCGGCACCGTCCTGCAGCCCGGCATCGACCTCCTGCACCGCGCCGACGACTTTCCCGCGAGCGCGCCCGTGCTGGTGATCACCGACGGCTGGTGCGATGTGCTGCGCGTCCGCCGCGAGCACGCCTATCTGATCCCGCAGGGGGCCAGGCTGCCGTTCACCGCACGGGGGCCGGTCTTCCGCGTGAGCTGAGCCGTAGTGTGATCGGATGGTTCCCGCACACCCCCGTCAGCGGGACCACACGAAAGGACTGACCGTGGCTACCACGCGCTCCGCACACACCGTCTGGGAAGGCAACCTCCTCGAGGGGAGCGGTGTCGTCAACTTCGACTCCTCCGGTGCCATCGAGGCACAGCCGGTCACGTGGGCCTCGCGCTCCCAGGACGCCAACGGCAAGACCAGCCCCGAGGAGCTGATCGCCGCCGCGCACTCCAGCTGCTTCTCGATGGCGCTGTCGCACGCCCTGAACGGCGCGGGCACCCCGCCCACCAAGCTCGTCACCTCGGCCGACGTCTCCTTCCAGCCGGGTGAGGGCATCACCGGCATCCACCTCACCGTCGAGGGCACCGTGCCGGGCCTCGACGAGGACGGCTTCCTCGCCGCCGCCACCGACGCCAAGGCCAACTGCCCCGTCAGCCAGGCCCTGAAGGCCGTACCGATCACGCTGGACGCGAAGCTCGCCTGAGCCGAGGCACCGGGCCGCGCAGACCGCTCGTCCGGAGCGGTCTGCGCGCTGCCCGACTCGGGCGCGACGTCCAGGGTGGGGAAGGGACGCGATGATTACGGGAACAACGGCAGGCGGCACGGCGGAACTCGACTCCGGGACCCGTCAACTCACCCGCGTCCTGGTGCTGTTCAGCCTCAGCGGCAGGCTGGACCCGCGCGGGCCCTCGCTCGGCAGCCTGGTCGACCGGTTCGACTTCGGACGCTTCGCCCTGCATCTGAAGTCCAGCGGGGCGGTGCTTCCCGTGCCGGTGCTCGTGCAGGACGTGACACCCGGGGAGCTGGGGCTGCCCCACGGCCACCGCGGACTCGCCCTGGCGTCCGCCGAGTTGGCCGTGCTCGTCACCCCGCGCGGTGACATCACCCTGATCCTGGACTGCGCGTTCGCCGGCCGGACAGCCCCCGACGCCCTGGCCGCGTGGCTCGCCGACACCTGCTTCGACCGGGACCTGATCACCCTCGGCGACCGGCCGCTGCTCGATGTGCTGAGCCGTCGGCTCGCGGCCCGCGAACCCCTCGCCTTCGGCCAGAACGTCCACCAACTCGTCTTCCCCGGCGGGGAGCTGCGCGAAGAGCTGCTCGGTGTCGACGCGGCCCGGCAGTCGGTCGTGCTCAACCAGATCGTGTACCGCGGCCGGACGGCCACGTCGGAGCCGCCCCACCTGAGGGCGCACGGCGCCACGCTCTCCGCGCACGGCCGCGGGGTCTCCGTCCACGTCGGCTGGGCCGAGCACGTGGAGAACGGCCTGATCCTGGTCGCCATCGGCATGGTCTCCGCGCTCGCGGTGCTCCAGCGCACCCGGCTGGCCGCGTTCGAGACCATGCGGGCCAACGAACAGGCCTCGGCGAGTTCGCCGTACGAGATCCGCTCGCTGATCTCCCAGCTGTCCGCGGGCGTCAACGAGCTCCAGCTGGACCTGGCCTTCGGGGTGGAGGCGTACGTCGACAGTCTGCTGATCCCGGAGATGGTCATGGAGGCCTTCCAGTCCTCCCTGCGGGACGCGCTCGGCATCCGCGAGAGCCTGGACAACTCGGCCCGCATGGTCGAGCGGCTGACCTCGGTGATCAGCGCCCGCTCGGCGGCCCTGGACGCGGAGCTCTCGGAGCGCGACGACCGCCGGGACCGTACGGTGTCGGTGCTCGTCGCGGTCGCCACCCTGATCGCCCTGCCGCCGACCCTGCTGCTCGCGTTCTTCGGCGCCAACGCCACGACCGTGAACCCGCACCGTTCCGTCTTCGACGCGCGGTACCTCCCGGCGTACCTGCTGGCCTGGGTGCCCTTCCTCGTGCTCGCCGTGATCGGTTACGTCCGGATCATCCGCACCGGCAGGCGCTCCGGCCCCCTGCTGACCCCGGCCGCCCCGGTCCCCGCCCAGCGCCCACCGTCCGGAGGCTGACCGCCCTATGTCCCGACGCCCCGCCGTCTCCGCCCACCGCGGCGGGTCCGAGCGTGCCGCCGGCGCGACCTGGGAGGCCTACGAGGACGCGCTGCGGTCCGGGGCGGAGTACGTCGAGTTCGACATCCGGCGTACGGCGGACGGGGTCCTCGTCGTCCACCACGACGCCCGGGTGGGGCCGGACGGGCCGCCGCTGGCCGGCATCCCGTACGCCGAGCTCAGCGAGCGTGCCGGACATCCCGTGCCGGTCGTCGACGACGTCATGTCCCTGATCGCGGGGCGGATGGTGGGCCACCTGGACCTGAAGGAGACCGGCTACGAGCGTGAGCTGATCGACCGGGCGGTCACCCTGCTCGGTGCGGACGGCTTCGTCGCCACCACCCTGGAGGACCGTTCCGTCGCGGCCGTCACGCGGGCCTTCCCGAAGGTGCGCACCGCGCTGTCGCTGGGGCGGGACGGCAGGGAGATCGCCAGCTCCCGGCTGGCCGGGGTCCGCCTCAGCGAGCTCCTGCCGATGCGCCGGGTGCGCGCCTGCGGCGCGAGCGGAGTGGCCGTGCACCACCGGCTGGCCCGCGCCAACGTGCTGCGCGAGGCGTCCCGCCACGATTTGTTCACCATGGTCTGGACGGTCAACGAGGACACCCTGATGCGTACCCTCCTCGACCACCCCCGGGTGGACGTCCTGATCACCGACCGGCCGCGACGGGCCGTAGCGCTGCGCGGGGAACCGCACGAGGTGCGTTCGCCGGGGTACTCGTCCCACTGAGCAGGCCCCCCGCACCATTGACAAGAGCGCACTCAAGTTTTGTGCTGGAGTGCGGGAAGGCTCCCAGGCGGAACTCCGTGGCGACACTCCTGGCGGAAGGGGACAGCGATGGGACGTGCGGTCGGGATCGATCTCGGCACCACGAACTCGGTGGTGGCCGTACTGGAGGGCGGTGAACCCACGGTGGTCGCCAACGCGGAGGGGGCCAGGACCACACCGTCGGTCGTGGCCTTCGCCAAGAACGGCGAGGTGCTGGTGGGCGAGGTCGCCAAGCGGCAGGCCGTGACCAACGTCGAGCGCACCGCGCGCTCCGTGAAACGGCACATGGGCGACGGGAGCTGGCGCTTCCCGGACCAGGGTGAGATCGACGGCACCCGGTACCGGGCGCAGGAGCTGTCGGCGAGGGTCCTGCAGAAGCTGAAGCGGGACGCCGAGTCCTATCTCGGCGAGGACGTCACCGACGCCGTCATCACGGTGCCCGCCTACTTCGACGACACCCAGCGCCAGGCCACCAAGGAGGCCGGGGAGATCGCCGGCCTCAAGGTGCTCAGGATCATCAACGAGCCCACGGCGGCGGCCCTGGCGTACGGCCTCGACCGGGGCGAGGAGCAGACGGTCCTGGTCTTCGACCTCGGCGGCGGCACCTTCGACGTGTCCCTGCTGGAGATCGGCGACGGGGTCATCGAGGTCAAGGCGACCAACGGCGACACGCATCTGGGCGGCGACGACTGGGACCACCGGATCGTGGAGCACCTGGTCAAGCGCTTCAAGGGGCAGTACGGCGTGGACCTCGGCAACGACAAGATGGCCCTGCAGCGGCTGCGCGAGGGGGCCGAGAAGGCGAAGATCGAGCTGTCGTCGTCCTCCGAGACCACGATCAACCTGCCCTACATCACCGCCTCCGCCGAGGGCCCCCTGCACCTCGACGAGAAGCTGACCCGCGCGCAGTTCCAGGAGCTCACCGCGGATCTGCTCGACCGCTGCAAGACGCCCTTCCACCAGGCCGTCAAGGACGCGAACATCAAGCTCTCCGCGGTCGACCACGTGATCCTCGTCGGCGGCTCGACGCGGATGCCCGCGGTGACCGACCTGGTCAAGGAGCTCACGGGCAAGGACCCGCACAAGGGCGTCAACCCCGACGAGGTCGTGGCGGTCGGGGCGGCGCTCCAGGCGGGTGTCATCCGCGGCGACGTGAAGGACGTGCTGCTCCTCGACGTCACCCCGCTGTCCCTGGGGATCGAGACCAAGGGCGGCATCATGACGAAGCTCATCGAACGCAACACCACGATCCCCACCCGCCGTTCGGAGATCTTCACGACGGCCACCGACAACCAGCCCTCGGTGGGCATCCAGGTCTACCAGGGCGAACGCGAGATCGCCGCGTACAACAAGAAGCTCGGCGTCTTCGACCTCACGGGCCTGCCGCCGGCTCCGCGCGGGGTCCCCCAGATCGAGGTGGCCTTCGACATCGACGCGAACGGCATCATGCACGTCTCGGCGAAGGACCTGGCGACCGGGCGCGAGCAGAAGATGACGGTCACCGGCGGATCGGCGCTGCCCAAGGACGACATCGACCGCATGATGCGCGAGGCGGAGCAGTACGCCGAGGAGGACCGCAACCGCCGCGAGGCCGCCGAGACCCGCAACCAGGCCGAGCAGCTCGTCTACCAGACCGAGAAGTTCGTGCGCGAGAACGGCGACAAGGTCGCCGCGGACACGAAGACCGAGGTCGAGTCGGCGGTCTCCGAACTGAAGCGGCTCCTGGAGGAGAACGCCGACACCGCCACCCTGCGGGGCGGGGTCGACAAGCTCGCCTCCGTCAGCCAGAAGATGGGCCAGGCGATGTACGCCCAGGCCCAGCAGCAGCCCCCGCAGGACGAGTCGGCCTCCCCACCGCAGGAGGAGGAGGGCGTGGTCGACGCGGAGATCGTGGACGACGACAAGGACCAGAAGGGCGGCGCCGCCTGAGAGACCGTCAGTTCTCCGTCCGCTCCCACCCCCGCCGCTCCGGCCGCGGCCCCGGCTGTCCGGGGTCGCGGCTGCGGTGGATCACGTACGGGCGGAACAGGTACAGCCACGGGAGGGTGGTCATCGGCGCGCCCCCGAGGGAAGCGTGGCGCACACCGCGTCCAGGACCGTCGCGTACGGTGTGCCGAAGGCGGTGAGCCGGGAGCGCAGGTGCTCCAGGGCGTCGCGGTGCTCGGTGAGCAGGCACAGGTCCCCCGTGCGAGCCGCGAACTCCAGCATGGCGGGGAGGAAGTCGGGCAGCTCCTCGCCGGTGAACTCCAGCCCGGCCGCCCGGTAGACCTCCTTGAAGCGGACCGGCGACATCCCGCGCCGCCGGGTGTCCCCGTCCTGCCACCGGCTCAGATACAGACTGTGCCGGTTCTCGGAGTCGAAGACCTGCACGTAGTGCGCCGCCAGTTCCGGCGCGGGCGTCACCGCCGCGTGGTCGACGAACTCCCGCAGCTGCGGGGCGGCTTCGCGCAGCAGCGGCAGCCGCGCGCGGAAGTCGTCGTCGGGATACGTCAGGCAGAGCGCCGCCGCCTGGTACAGCACTGCGTCCGAGGGCATCAAGGCCTCCTCCGCGTCGTCCGTGGTCCGCCGTCTGCGCAGCACGTGGAAGTTCTCCACCGACACCGGCGGCAGCTGCCCGCGCCCCGAGTCCTGCCCGGACGGCCCGTCCCCGCCCATGCCGGGATCCCTCTCGTGACCGAGGCTGCACCGGTCCGTCCGCGGGCCCGCCGGCAGCGGCGCGGGCAGCCGGTGCAGTGCACGCCGTGCGTGGAGTCCACGACCTTGTCGTGGCTCCAGCGGTCCCGGTAGAAGGCGTCCGCCTCGCGCCCGCCGGTCAGCCCGATGCTGTGCAGGTCGGGGGCCGCCCTGCCCGGCCGGAAGAACCGCCCCGCCCGCAGCAGCGCCGCGCCGGGCTCCTTCGGCGGTGTCCGGGTGTCGGTCACGTGCGCTCCCTTGGCTTGCCCGCGGCTCCTTCGAACCTAGGGCGGGGCGCGGGAGCGCACCCGTTCACGGCACCCGTACGGGTCAGACCTTGCGGGCGACCCCCGAGTACACCGGCACGATGCCCTCCGCCTGCGCCGCCACGTCCTCCGGGCCCGGACGCCAGCCCGACACCGGGATCACCCCGGGGCCGAGCAGCTCCAGACCGTCGAAGAAGCGGGAGAACTCGGCGAGCGAGCGCGGGAAGAAGGGGGTGCCGCTGCGGCGGAACTGCTCGGCGGCCTTCGCGATGACCTCGGGGCTCAGATCGGGCGTGACCTGGGAGAGGATCACGAAGCTGCCCGGGGCGAGCTCGTCGACGTACCGCTTGAGCAGCCCGTACGCGTCGTCGCTCAGGTAATGGGTCAGCGCCACCAGGGACAGGGCGATCGGCTCCGAGAAGTCCAGCGTCTCGGCGGCCAGCCGCACAACGGTGTCCGGTTCGCGGACGTCGGCGTGGACGTAGTTCGTGGCGCCCTCGGGAGTGCTGTGCAGCAGGGCCTGCGCGTGCCGGAGGACGATCGGGTCGTTGTCCGCGTACACGACCTTCGACTCCGGGGCGATCTCCTGTGCCACCTGGTGCAGATTGGGCTCGGTGGGGATGCCGGTGCCGATGTCCAGGAACTGGCGGATGCCGGCCTCGGCGGCCGTCCGCACCGCCCGGTGCATGAAACGCCGGTTCGCGCGCGCCCCGCGCACCGCCGCGCCGTCCACGGCGAGGATCCGGCGGGCCAGTTCCTCGTCCACCGGGTAGTTGTCCTTGCCGCCCAGCCACCAGTCGTACACCCGGGCCGGGTGCGGCCGACTGGTGTCGATGGCGGGTATCGCGGCGTCGGATCCGGTCATGCGGTGTCCTCTCCCCTGTGTGTGAGGCCCTGTGGTGGAGACCCTGTGCGTCGTGCTGCCCCGCTCAGAAGTCCTCGCGGCGCTCCCGCAGCAGTTTCTTCGTGCGTTCGGCCGACGCGGCTCGCGCCGACATGTGGTCCAGGACCTCCAGGTGCGTGGCGACCTCCTGACGGGAGTCGAGATACAGCGCACCGGTGAGGTACTCGGTGAAGACCAGGTCGGGCAGCTCCGGCTCGGAGAAGCGGAACAGCGAGAAGGGCGCGTACGTCCCCGGGTGCGGGCCCTCCTCGAACTCGCACACCTGGAGCGTGACACGGTCGCGCTCGGCGAACTCCAGGAGCTTGTCCAGCTGTTCGCGCATCACCTGGGAGCGGATGCTGACCGGGCGGCGCAGCACTGTCTCGTCCATGATCACCCACAGATGGGGCGCGTTCGGGCGCTCCAGCAGTTGCTGCCGGGCCATGCGCAGCGACACATGGCGTTCCAGCGCCCCGGGCCCCGACTGCCCGATCGTCCCGGCCTCCATGACGGCCCGCGCGTAGTCCTCGGTCTGGAGCAGTCCGGGCACGAAGTGCGGCTCGTAGGAGCGGATGATCCCGGCCGCGCCCTCCAGGCTCACATAGAGGCTGAACCACTCGGGCAGCACGTCGTGGAACCGCTGCCACCAGCCCGGTCTGTTGGCCTCCTCGGCCAGCTCGACGAAGGTCTCGACCTGGTCCTCCGGCACCCCGTACGTCTCCAGAAGCACCTGGACATAGGGGATCTTCAGGGCGACCTCGGCCATCTCCATCCGCCGTACGGTCGCGGGGGCCACCCGCAGTGCCTGAGCGGCCTCCTCGCGCTTGAGGCCGGCCGCCTCCCGCAGTTCCTGAAGCCGTCTGCCGAGCACCACCTGGCCCACGGTCGGCGCAGGTCGCCGCTCACTCACGCCACGCCTCCCCTACGCGTCGAAGCTTGCGTGCAGTGTGCCATGTTCCCGTGCCGGTCTCACCGGTCACGACCGCTTCCTTCCTTACCTCCCGGGTAATCGACCGCGGGCCGGGCGCCCGGCATCGTGGTGAGCACGGGTTCCGGGCCGGCGCACTCCGGTCCGGGATCCGCCACCCGCTTCCCCGGCCGGCCCCTTGGGCTCCGGCCTGCTCGCTTCCCACTTCGACGGAGGGTGATCCCGCATGTCCGCGACCCGGCTCGCCGCACTCGCCAGGACCACCGACCCGCACACCATGCTGCGTCGCTTCCTCGCTCTGGACGCGGTGGTGACCGGCGCGAACTGTCTCGTGTATCTCGTCCTGTCCGGGCCGGTCGCCCGGTTCGTGGGCGTCGACTCCGGGCTGCTGCCCGGACTCGGGGCCTTTCTCGTGGCGTACGGTGCCGTCGTGGGCCTGCTCGCCTCGCGCGACCGCCCGCCCGCGCCGGCCGTGCGCGCCGTAGTCGAGGCCAACCTCCTGTGGGCCGCCCTGAGTTGCGCCGCCCTCGGACTGTGGCTGTCACCGAGCACGGCCGGTGCGGTGTGGACCGTGCTCCAGGCGGTCACCGTCCTCGGGTTCGCGCTGCTCCAGTACACGGGACTGAAGGCCCGTCAGGGCAGCAGCGTGTGAAGGTACTTCACCGTCGCGGGGTCGGCCGGGAGGAACGTCTCGATGGCCAGCTCGGCGACGGTGACGTCCATGGGGGTGTTGAAGGTGGACGTGGACGAGACGAACGACAGCGTCCGGCCCTCGTGCTCGATCCGCATCGGCAGCGCGAAGTAGGGGACCGGCTCGGCCGGTCCGTCGTCGGCCCCTTCCGGACCCGGCACCGGATAGGCGGCCACCTCCTCGTACAGCTCCCGCAGCTGTTCCGAGCGGCGCAGGGCGATCTGCCGCCGCATCTGTTCCAGCAGATGGCCGCGCCACTCCCGCAGATTGCGGATGCGCGGGGCGAGCCCCTGCGGGTGCAGGGTCAGCCGCATGGTGTTGAGCGGGGGCCGGAGCAGGGACTCCGGGATGCCGTCGAGGAGCATCATGATCCCCCGGTTCGCGGCCACCACGTGATAGGAGGCGTCGAAGACCAGGGCCGGGTAGGGCTCATAGCCCTGGATCAGCCGCTCGATCCCCTCGCGCACGGCGTCGAGGGCCGGGTCGTCCAGCGGGGTCTCCGGAAAACGCGGGGCGTAACCGGCCGCCAGCAGCAGCGCGTTGCGCTCACGGACCGGTACCTCCAGATGCTCGGCGAGCCTGAGCACCATCTCCTCGCTCGGCCGGGACCGTCCCGTCTCCACGAAGCTGATGTGCCGCGCGCTGGAGTCCGCCCGCAGCGCCAACTCCAGCTGGCTGACCCGCCGTTGCTCCCGCCAGGCACGCAGGAGCGGACCGACGCCCAGGTCGGAGCGGGTGGCGGCACCGGAGGGATCAAGGGTCATGTCTACGACGGTAGCCGAGGAGCGGGCGCGGGAGCGGATGCGGGAGCGGGTCGCCCTGCGGGTGACGCACCCGGCCGCCGGGGACCGTCCCGCCGATGACCTTGCGGGCGTAGGTGTCCTCGCCCGGCCACCGGGAACCCGGCTGACCAGGGCCGCAGCGGCACGGCTGTGGGACGCTGAAGACACCCCGACCCCCCCAGGAAGGAGCGAGGCCATGCCTGTCGAACCCCTGTCGCAGAAGGAGATCGAGGACCGGCTCGCGGAACTGCCGGGCTGGTCCGTCGACGACGGCCGCCTCACCCGCTCGTACCGTCTCGGCGACCACTTCGCCGCGACCGCCCTGGTCGTGCACATCGCCCAGGTCCAGCAGGAGCTGGACCACCACTCCGACCTCACCCTCGGTTACAACACCGTCACGCTGTCCGTGCACACGCACAGCGCGGGCGGCGCCCTCACCGAGAAGGACTTCGAGCTCGCCCGGCGGGTGGAGGCGCTCGCCGCCGGTCACGGAGCCCGGTGAGCCCGTGCTCGACTACGACAAGGAGGCAGACGCCTACGACGCCACCCGCGGCGGCGAGCCCAGGGCCGCCGCGGCCGCGGAGGCGGTGCTCGGCCTGATCCCGGCGGACACCCGGCGCCTCCTCGACGTGGCCTGCGGCACCGGCATCGTCACCCGCAGGCTCGCCGCCGCCCGGCCCGGGACCCGGGTGACGGGCGCCGACCTGACCTACGGCATGGCCCGCACGGCCGCCGTACGGCTGCCCGGAGCGGTGGTGCTGGCCGACAGCCGCGCGCTGCCGTTCCCCGACAGCGTGTTCGACGCCGTCACCAGCGTGTGGCTGCTGCACCTCCTCGACCGGCCCGAGGACGTCCGGGCCGTGGTCGCCGAGTGCGCCCGGGTCCTGAGGCCGGGCGGGGTGTACGTCACCACCGTCGACAAGGCCGCCGCCCACGACGTCGGCAGCGACATCGACGCCGTCCTCGCCCCGCGCCCGCGCCGCCCGGCCCCGGACGCGGCACCGCTCGTCGAGTCCTACGCCGCCGCCCACCTCCTGCACCCGACCGGACGGGCCCGCTTCACGGGCCGCGGTCAGGGCCGCAGTCCCCGGCGCACGGCCGCCGACCTGAGGCGCGGCTGGTTCACCCGGCTGCCGCCCGGCGATCCGCTCACCGAACGGTTCGCCGAGCGGCTGGAACAGCTGCCCGACCAGGAACTCCCGCGCCCCGAACCGGTGTTCAGCGTCCGGGCGTTCCGGAAGGCCGGCTGAAGACCATGGTCCAGTTGGTCACCCAGGTCCGGCCGTCGTCGACGGAGAACGCCTGCTCCCAGTGGGCGCCGGCCGGGGAGACGTCCGCCCACACGAACCGCACCCGCACGTCCTTCCCGTCGTGCGTGTCGTCGCCGTGGAACTCGCCGCGTCCGCCCTCGAACCGGCCGGTCACCGGCGGGAACAGCTTCCCGGTGCGGCTCGCCGCCCAGTTCAGCGACCACAGCCGGGTCTCCGGGTCGAAGAGACGCAGGGTCGCGCCCTGCGCTGCGAGGTACGGCATGTCGATCTCGTCGAGGTTCGCCGCCCCGCCGAACAGCGGCCGGCAACTGCTGGTCGCCCAGAACTCCTCCCAAGGACTCTCCGGATCCAGGAAGTCGGTGCGGCGGCGGTTCGCGACCTCCCACTCGCCGTGGAGGAAGGCGAAGTCGTGCGGGCTGCTCATGAGCGGCCTCCGGTGGTTCCATCGGGCAACGAGTCGGCCAAGTAGGCGGCCAGGTCGGGGACTTCGGGCGTGAGCAGGTGCCGTACCCAGGCGTTCCGCTCGTGCAGGATCGGGGGCAGCTCGAAGACACAGCCGATCCAGGGCAGTTCGGGCCGGACGAAGCGGGTCGGGTCGTCGTCCGGGCAGCCCAGCACCGGCTGGCCGGCCGAGGCACCGCAAAAATGCAGGACGTTGTCCCAGACCCAGCTGTACGCGTTCAGATAGGCACCGTCGTCGTTGCCGCGGTGCAGCACCACGAAGGTCGCGGGCGGAGTGCCGTCCGGCTCCGGCAGCAGCTCCGGGAGGATCTCGTACGCGGCCTTCTCGACGTCCGGCGCGATGCCGGCCGGGTCGGCGGTCACGTGGTAGCGCTTGACGTGCCGCCCGGCGACCTCGATCGGCGGGAGCACGGTGAGGAGTTTCTCGGTGAAGCTCATGGCGGGACGCTAGGCCCCCTTCACTGACATCCCCTGTCAGTGGAGTCTGGGATCCTGGGGACGTGAAGGCCGGCCGTCTCGTCTCGATCCTGCTCCTGCTCCAGACCCGGGGGCGGATGACCGCCGCCCAGCTCGCCGAGGAGCTGGAGGTGTCCGTGCGCACGGTCTACCGGGACGTCGAGGCACTCGGCACGGCCGGGGTCCCGCTCTACGGCGACGCGGGCCACGCCGGCGGCTACCGCCTCCTCGACGGCTACCGCACCCGGCTGACCGGCCTCACCGCGGCCGAGGCCGAGGCGCTGTTCCTGGCCGGAGCCCCGGGGCCCGCCGCAGAGCTGGGCCTCGGCCCGGTGCTCGCCGCGGCCCAGCTGAAGGTGCGGGCCGCACTGCCGGCGGAACTGCGGGGCCACGCGGACCGGATCAGCGGACGCTTCCATCTGGACACGCCCGGGTGGTACGCGGACGGCGAGGAGGCGCCGTATCTGCCGGAGGTGGCGGAGGCGGTATGGAACAGCCGCGTTCTGGATGTCGTGTACCGCCGCTGGCGTGAGCCGACGGACGTCCGGCGCCGTCTGGAGCCGTACGGGCTGGTCTCGAAGGCGGGGCGCTGGTACGTGGTCGCCGGTCCGGGCCCGCGCACCTTCCGCGTCGACCAGATCCTCGAACTCACCACCTTGGAAGAGGAGTTCGCCCGCCCGGAGGACTTCGACCTGGCCGCCTACTGGACGGCGTACCAGCGCGACTTCCACGACCGGCTGTACCGGGGCGAGGCGGTCGTACGCCTGGCTCCGGGGGTGACCCTGCCGAGGGCCGTCCCCGAACGCACGGACTCCCGGGGCTGGACCGTGGCCCGCGTCCCCGTCGAGTCCGTCGAGCACGCGCATGGCGCATTCCTGCGCCTGGGCACCGGCATCGAGGTCCTGCAACCCCCCGAGCTGCGGGAACGGATGGCCCGGACGGTCGCCGAACTGGCCGAAAGATACGGCAACGCGACCTCCGCGAGCGGCGACTGAGGGGCGGAACCCGTCCGTCCCCACTGCTTCGGAGGTTCACCCCGTGCAGCACCCGCACCCGCACGCAAGCCCGCGACCCGGCCCGCACCGCAGACGCCGAGTCCTCCTCTCGGCCACGACCGCCGCCGTGGCCCTCGTGGCGGCCGGCCTGACCGCACTGTCACCCGGTACGGCCGAGGCCGCCACCGCCCGCCAGGTCGAGAAGCTCGACCGGGGCGTCGTCAGCGTGCACACCGGCAGCGGCAACCTGGTCAGCTGGCGCTGGCTCGGCACCGACCCGAACGACGTCTCCTTCAACGTCTACCGCGCCGGCACCAAGGTCAACTCGGCCCCGGTCACCGGCTCCACGAACTGGTTCCACTCCGGCGCGCCCGCCGAGGCCGACTACACGGTCCGCGCGATCGTGGGCGGCGTCGAGCAGGCCGACTCCGTCCACGCGGTCCAACTCCGCGGCGGCTACAAGGACGTGCCCATCAGCCCGCCGGCCGGCGGTACGACCCCGGACGGCGTCGCCTACACCTACGAGGCCAACGACGCGTCCGTGGCCGACCTCGACGGCGACGGGGCGCTGGACTTCGTCCTCAAGTGGCAGCCGACCAACGCCAAGGACAACTCCCAGTCCGGCTACACCGGCAACACGATCCTGGACGGCGTCAAGCTCGACGGCACCCGGCTGTGGCGGATCGACCTGGGCCGCAACATCCGTTCCGGCGCGCACTACACGCAGTTCCAGGCGTACGACTACGACGGCGACGGCAAGGCCGAGGTCGCCATGAAGACGGCGGACGGCACGGTGGACGGCACCGGCGCGGTGATCGGCAGCGCGTCCGCCGACCACCGCAACTCCAGCGGCTATGTCCTGTCCGGCCCCGAGTACCTGACCATGTTCAACGGACAGACCGGCAAGGCGATGCAGAGCGTCGACTACGTCCCGGCGCGGGGCACGGTGTCGTCGTGGGGCGACTCGTACGGCAACCGGGTGGACCGCTTCCTCGCGGGGACGGCGTACCTGGACGGCGCCCGCCCGTCGCTCGTCATGGCCCGCGGCTACTACACCCGCACGGTGATCGCGGCCTGGGACTGGCGGGGCGGCGCCTTCACCCGCCGCTGGACCTTCGACACCAACTCGTCGACCAACAGCGGCAAGGGCTACGACGGCCAGGGCTCGCACAGTCTGTCCGTCGGTGACGTGGACGGTGACGGCAAGGACGAGATCGTCTACGGGGCGATGGCGGTCGACGACAACGGCAACGGGCTGTGGACCACGAAGACGGGCCACGGCGACGCCCAGCACCTCGGCGACCTCGACCCCTCCCACCCGGGCCTGGAGTACTTCAAGGTCTCCGAATCGGCCTCCCAGCCGGCCGAGCTGTACATCAACCCGGCGAACGGCACGGTGAACTGGAAACTGGCCGCGTGCTGCGACAACGGCCGTGGCGTGGCCGGGGACATCTGGGCGGGCAACGACGGCGCCGAGGTCTGGTCCGCCTCCGACTCCTCGATCCGCGACGAGGCCGGTGCCACCAAGGGCCGTGAGCCGTCCTCGGTGAACTTCCTGTCCTGGTGGGACGGCGACACGGTCCGCGAACTCCTCGACGGCACCCACATCGACAAGTACGGCACCTCGTCGGACACCCGCCTGCTGACCGGAGCGTCGGTGCACTCCAACAACGGCACCAAGGCGACCCCGTCGCTGTCCGGCGACATCCTCGGCGACTGGCGCGAGGAGGTCGTCTGGCCGACGTCGGACAACAGGGCCCTGCGGATCTACTCGACCCCGATCGAGACGGCGACGAAGATCACCACCCTGCTCCACGACACGATGTACCGCACCGGCCTGGCCTGGCAGAACACCGCCTACAACCAGCCACCGCACCCGAGCTTCTTCCTCGGCAACGGCATGGCGACGGCACCCCGGCCGACGGTCTACACCCCCTGAAGCGGACACGCTGAGGCCCCGCCCGGTGCCGCCGGGCGGGGCCTCTTCGCGCACGCCCCCGATCGGTTCAGCTCACCGCGCAGCTGTGGTCGCCCACCTTGAACGCCGTCGGTCTGCCGTTGGTGCCCGACCAGGTGCCCGTGAAGCCGAAGCTCACCGACGAGCCCGCCGCCACGTTGGCGTTCCAGTTGACGTTCTTCGCGGTCACCGTCGCGCCCGACTGGGCGGTCTCGGCGTTCCAGGTCTGGGAGACGGTCTGGCCGTTGGGGAAAGTCCAGCCGAGTGCCCAGCCGGTCCAGGCGCCTGCCCCCGTGTTGGTGAGCCGGACATCCGCCTGGAAGCCGCCCGACCACTGGTTGGTGACCTTGTACGTCACCGCGCAGGCGCCGGTGGGCGTGGGATCGGTCGGGTCCGTCGGGCCGGTGCCGCCGCCGGTGTCGGAGGAGTCGCCGTAGATCACCCCCCGGCCGTTCGTCGAGACGTACACCCGGCCGTACACCCGCGGATCACCGGTGATGGCCGCACCGGTCCAACCCCACTGGTGGGCGTCGTCGTTGATGCGGGTCCAGCTCGCGCCCTTGTCCGTCGAGCGGAAGATGCCACGGACACCGCCGATCTTCGCGCTGGTGTAGAGCGTCTGGTACGACGCCCCCGTCGCCGCCTTCCCGAAGCCGATCGCGTCGGCCTGGTCGACGTTCGACAGCTTCGTCCAGCTCGCGCCCCCGTCCGTCGAGTGCCACAGACCGTACGCCCCGTCGGTCGCCCCGCCGGCCAGCCAGACATCGCCCTTCGCGCCGGGCAGCGCCTTGAAGCGCACGCTGTCCCCGGCGGGCAGTCCGGTCGCCGCGGACGCCGTGAAGGTCGCCCCGCCGTCCGAACTCACGTAGAACTTGCCGGACTTGAAGCCGTAGAAGGTCTTCGCGTCCACCCGGTCCGACTCCACGACCGCCCCGGCCGGGATCCCGCTCGACGCCGACCAGGACGAGCCGAAGCCCGTCGTGTACTGCACGCCGGCGCCGTCCGGGCTCCACACGAAGCGGCTGCCGTCCGACGCGGCGGCCACCGTCCCGCCCCCGCTGACCCCCGAAGGGTCGCTCCCCGCGAACCAGTTGGCGCCGTTGTCCGTCGAGAACGCGATGTGCGGGCCCGAGTCCAGATTGCCCGCCCGCACCACCGTGTTCGGGTTCGTCTCGGCGAAGTCCAGGCTGGTGGTCGTGGTGAAGTTCGGGGACGTGAACATCATCGACGGGACCTTGGTGAGGTCCGTGTGCCGGAAGCCGCCGATGTCACCGAGGGCGCTCAGCAGCGGGGCGCCCGAGGGCGGCGACGCCAGGTCGTTGACGGCCGTCTCCTCCAGGCCCTGGACCATCGGCCTGATGGCGAACTGCCCGCCGGAGTCCCAGTTCGTGAGGTTCTCCGTGCCGTAGAGCGTCGCCCCTGTCCCGTACATCATCCGGTTCGAGTCGAAGGGGTCGATCTCCAGCGACTCCGTCATCCACCCGAGCTTCGGCGCCTGCTCGGGCGGCGAGGGATTCGCACCCCAGGTGAGCCACGGCGAGGAGGAGACGTCCATGGTGTACCGGTTCGCGCGGTTGGGGTACGACGTGTAGTCCCACGCCCTCGTCCAGGTCGCCCCGCTGTCCGTGGAGCGGAAGATCTGGGTGTCCGGCCACCAGGAGCTGTAGGCGGTGGCCATGACCGTGCCGGGTTTCTGCCGGTCCACCGTCAGCCCGCTGAAGCCGTAGTAGGTGTCGGCCTCCGCGACCGGACTGATGTTCGTCCAGGTGCCGGTCGCCGTCGCGTACCGCCACACCTGGCCCTTGCCGCCATCGTACGGCCCGCCCTTGTCGCTGTAGGAGAGGTACAGATAGCCGTTCGCCGCGTCCAGCACGCCCTTGTGGGCCAGATAGCCGGTCGGCTGACCCGCGAGCCGTGTCCAGGTCGCGCCCGCGTCCGTCGAGCGGTACACCGAGTTCTGCAGATCGGCGACCCCGACGTAGACCGTCTTCGTGGCGTTCCCGGACGTCCCCGTCGACTCGTCGAAGGTGACCCAGACGATGCCCTGGTTGTCGCTGGCGTATCCGCTGGTGTCGCCCGGATCCTGCTGGTAGTTGCCGACGTTGGGGAAGTTCGCCACCTGCGCCCAGGTCACGCCCGAGTCGGTGGACCGCCACAGCCCCTTGCCGCTCGGCGCGCCCAGGTACAGCACGCTGCTCCTGTTCGGGTCGACGGCCAGCCGCTCGCCCATGCCCCGCCCCGGCATGTTGCCGCCGAGCTTGAACGGCAGGTCGGTTTTCTGCCAGCTCGCGCCCCGGTTCGAGGACCGCATGACCGCGCCGTTCTTCGGGTCCCAGCTGTTGGTGTACGTCCCCACGGCCGCGTACACCCTGTTCGGGTCCACGGAGTCGGAGGCGAGGCTGACCACACCCGTGTGCCCCCAGTCGTCCCAGCCGACCGAGTCCAGCAGCGGCGTCCACGTCTTCGTCGACTGCTGCCAGCGATATGCCCCGCCGATGTCCGTGCGGGCGTACGCCAGGTTCTTCTCCTTGCGGTTGAAGACGATGCCCGGCACGAAACCGCCGCCGTCGATCCGGGCGTTCTTCCAGGTGTACGTGTCGGCGGCGAGCGAGACCTTCGCGGGGCTGTCGGCCGCCAGTGCGGGTGGGGTGCCGGCGAGCAGCCCGGCCGCGAGCGCGAGCACGGCCGTGAGGATGCGGGTTCTTCGCACGGGGGAGTCCTTTCCGGAAAGGGGGGAGCGTGGGGGGTAAGCGCTTTCCGTACGGCGCGAGAGTCGCCGGGCGACCCCCAGTGCGGGAGGGGGCCGCCCGGCCGGTCGGCCCCGCCGTCCGGTGGCGGGGCCTCGTACGTGGAGCCTTCAAGCGGTTCCGCGCCGGAGACGGTGCTGTGTGCGCCCCTCCAGGGGCGCGGGGAACTGCGCGGCCGGCCACAGCGGACCCGCAGTCGCAAAGCACCGCCTCCGCGCGGAGCGCCTGGCGGGGGCTATTCGAGCAGCTCCGCGTACGAACCCATGGCCAGGGCGATGTCCGCCTGGGCCCAGAACCGGTGATACGTGAACGACGGCACCGCGCCGCCCGCGAGGTACGCCTGGATCTTCGACCAGGCCGGGTCGTTCTTGTAGAAGGAGCGGATGGACTCGAAGGTCGACGACGAGTTGATCGCGTCACCGTTCGGCATGGTCCCGGTCCAGCCGCTCGGGACGTACACCGAGTCGTCGAAGCGGTTGTAGTCCGCGCGGTCCTCCGGCACCGCGACGCCCAGGCTGTCCTGGTAGTTGCTCCACATGCCGTCGAGCAGGGACTTCGCGGTCGTCGCGGCGGCCGTGTCGCCCGAGCGGTCCGCGTAGTACGTCAGGGTCTTGGCGTACGCGGCGGTCACCCCGACGTCGTTGGTGTAGTCGGCGACGGTGACGTGAAGGCCGCTGTTGGCGCCGGGGCTCGACGCGTTCCAGGTGTCGGGCTGGCCCGACCACTGCAGCGTGGAGGGGATCCGGTAGGTGCCGTCCGGGTTGATCGTGGTCTGGGACAGCGCCCACTTGACCCACTTGTCGAGGACGGTCTTGGCCTGCGCGTTCCCCGTCTGCTGGTAGTACTCGGCCACCCGCTCCATCGACCACGCCTGGAAGCCGAACCACTGGTTGGACGGCGGGTCGTGGTAGACGGGCTGCTGGTCGTAGTACATGCCGTAGAAGGTCGACTTCCCGGCCGGGGGAGTCGCGTAGCGTCCCGCCCAGCTGTTGGTCGCGCCGCCCGCGATCGCGCCCTCGTCGGACTGCAACCAGCGGTAGAACTCCAGCTGGCGGCCCAGCGAGGTGTTCCAGTCCGCCGCTCCGGTGGCCGACTTCGGCTTGAGGTCGGCGTAGGAGCTCAGCGCGTAGGCCGCCATCGGGTTCTGGTAGCCGCCGTGCGCGTGGCTGGAGCCGATGCGCCAGGCCCAGCCCGCCGAGGTGTCGGTGGCGCCGCCCCAGGCGTAGTACCAGGACAGCAGGTACATCGAGGCGTCCTTGCCGGTGCCGGCCGGGCAGGTGGACGGACCGACACAGTTGCCGATCTTCTTGAAGTACTTGTCGTACATGGCGTAGCGCAGATAGTCGCCCATCTTCGCGGCCTTGCCCACGGTGGCGGAGACGTCGGAGCCCTTGCCCTGCTCCTTGGCCCACTTGTCGGCCCAGTAGGCGGCCTGCACGGCGCGCGCGTCGGCGTCCGGGGCGTTGGTGAACTTCCACTGCTTGGCGTAGGAGGAGTCACCGGTGAACAGGTCCAAGTACCCGTTCTTGCCGCCGTACTTGAACTGGTCGCAGGTCGGCTGCGGCACCGTCTCCCACACCGACTCCTGCGCACCGCGCTGGAAGGTGTTGATGTACGACGGTCCGGTGTCGGTGGGTCCCGCCTCGCACTTGCCGGGCGAGTTGCCGTAGCCGTAGACGTTGTCGACGTCCTGCAGCCAGTGCATGCCGTAGATGTCGTCCGTGCCGTACGCGCTCTTCAGCTCACCGGCGAGCGGGTCCGAACCCACCGACACCCCGGTGTCCAGCTTGGCCGGGTACTCGTTCGGGGTGTCCAGCTCGGGTGCGTAGGTGGCCGGCTTGGAGGCGTTGTAGAAGGAGTTGGTCGGCTGGTCGGCGTGCGTGGGGATCATGTACTTCTCCATGATGTCCCAGGCACCGTTGAACTTGGACCAGTCACCGGTCACCTTGCCGTACATGGCCTGCAGCCACAGGAGGTAGCTGTACGCCTCCGAGGTCGTCTCGTGGCCGTGGTCGGGCGCCTCGACGATCAGCGTCTCGACCGAGTGGTACGGGATGCCCTCGGGGGAGAAGTAGCCGTTCGCCGGGTTGGTGATCTTGCCGTACAGATCCAGGAAGCGCGCGTTGTAGGTGCCCGTCGCCGCGATCTGGGTGACATTCACCGAGGCCTTCGCGTGCCCGGTCGCCGTCGACTCGAAGGTCGCCGCGCCCGTCCCGGAGGCGTTGCCGGTGATGGTCACCGTCTGGGCGGTGCTCCAGTTCGACGGCGTGAAGGTCAGCGAGGCCCCACCGGTCACCGAAAGACCCGAGTTGCCGCTCGTGCGGGCCGTCGTGACGGTCACGTTGGCCGAGGGCTGCGTGGACAGCTTCACGGTGTACGTGCCCGTCTTGCCCTGCTGGACGGCCAGTTGGGTGGCCGAGGCGACGATGGCGGGACCCGAGGCGACCGTGATGCCGACCGGCGTCGACTCACCGGACGCGCCCAGGCTGTCGTACGCCTTCGCCAGCAGTGAATGACCGCCCACGGTCAAGCTTGAGACCGAGAGCGAGTACGGCGAGGTCGTGTCGGTGCCGAGCAGCGTGGTGTTGTCGTAGAACTCCACCTTGCTGATGGTCGCGTTGTCCGCGGCCGCGGCCGTCGCCGCCAGGGGTACCGCGCTGCCCTGGGTGTAGACCGCGCCCGCGGCCGGGCTGGTCAGCACGGTGATCGGCGGCTGGTGGGCGCCGGTGCAACTGGTGCCGTTGATCGCGAAGTTGGCGGGAGCGGCGTTGCTGCCGCTGTAGGTGAACTGCGCCCCGGTGGTGACGGCGGCGCCCGCGGCGATGTTCGCGTTGTAGGTGGCGTTCTTGACCGTGACCGCCTGGCCGGACTGGGACCAGGTGCCGTTCCAGCCGTTGCTCAGCTTCTGGTTGCCCGCGTAGCTGTAGCTCAGGGTCCAGCCGTTGATGGCGTCCGTGCCGCGGTTGGTGATCGTCAGATCCGCGGTGAAGCCGGAGCCCCAGTCGTTGGTCTTGTAGTCGACACTGCACTGAACTGCCGCTGCTTGTGCGGGAGTTGAAGCCGCACTCAGCATCGCGAACGGCAGTGCCATGGCCGCCACGACAGCGGTCCACAATCGCCGAACGGTCCGGCGTCTCCTGGTGGGGGGCATTGCTGGTTCCTCCTTGTGCGGCTCGGAGAAGTCAAGGCTTGAACCAGTGGGAGCGCTCCCATAGTGAGGACGGGGGTTCAAGGGGTCAAGGCTCGTGAAGAGTCGAAAAGATTCGACGAACGGGGCTGAAGGAAAGTCAAGTGACCCCTCTGTTCTTTGCCGTCACTTGGCGCTACCTTCCTTGACACCAGTGGGAGCGATTCCATCAGTCGACGCGTCCGTAACGGCGCGCTGATCTGCAAGGAGTCGCTCATGCGACACCCCCCGCGTTCAGTACTCTCAGCCGTTGCCGGCGCGGTCGCCCTTGTCGGGGCCGTGACGGTGCCGGTGGTCTCAGCGTCCGGGGCCGCCCCTGCCTGCTCGGTGGAGTACTCCGTCACCAGCCAGTGGGGAAGCGGCTTCCAGGGTGCCGTGAGGATCACCAACAACACGGCCGCCATGAGTAGTTGGAGCCTCGCCTTCGACTTCGCCGGCGGCCAGGAGCTCACCCAGGGCTGGAACGCGAAATGGTCCCAGTCCGGTACGACGGTCACCGCGGCCAACGAGAGCTACAACGGCTCCCTGGCCACCGGAGCGAGCGTCAGCGCCGGATTCATCGCGTCCTGGTCGGGGAGCAACGCCGTACCGACCTCGTTCAAGCTCAACGGCGCCGGCTGCAACACGGCTGCCGAGCCCTCACCCACACCAGAGCCCACGGACCCGGCCCAGGAGACACCCCCCGCGCTCCGGGTCTCCGGCAACAAGCTCGTGGACTCCGCCGGCGCGACCCGCCGTCTGCTCGGCGTGAACCGGTCCGGTGGCGAGTTCATGTGCGTCCAGGGCCGGGGCATCTTCGACGGCCCGGTCGACGACGCCTCCGTCAAGGCGATCGCCGACTGGAAGGCCAACACGGTCCGCATTCCCCTCAACGAGGAGTGCTGGCTCGGCCTGAGCAACATCGACCCGGCCTACGCCGGGGCGAACTACATCAACGCCGTCAAGGGCCTGGTCGCCAAGGTCAAGGCGCACGGCATGACACCCGTGGTCGAACTGCACTGGACCCACGGGCAGTACACCGGCAACTCCGCCGGCTGCTCCGACGTGCACGCAAGCTGCCAGAAACCGATGCCCGACATGCAGTACACGCCGTCCTTCTGGGCCTCGGTGGCCAACACCTTCAAGAGTGACCGCACGGTGGTCTTCGACCTGTTCAACGAGCCCTACCCGGACCGCGCCACCGCCACGACCACCCAGGCGTGGCAGTGCTGGCGGGACGGCGGCAGCTGCCCGGGCATCGGGTACGAGGTCGCCGGCATGCAGGACCTCGTCGACAGCGTCCGGGGCACCGGCGCGACCAACCTCATCCTGGCCGGGGGGATCGCCTACTCCAACGACCTCAGCCAGTGGAGGGCGTACAAACCTGCCGACCCGGCGGGCAATCTCGCCGCCGCCTGGCACGTGTACAACTTCAACTCCTGCGCCGACGAGAGCTGCTGGAACTCCACGCTCGCTCCGGTGGCCGCCCAGGTCCCCCTCGTGGCGGGGGAGATCGGCGAGAACACCTGCGCGCACGGATTCATCGACCGGGTCATGAAGTGGTTCGACGACCGCGGTCTGTCGTACCTCGGCTGGACCTGGAACACCTGGGACTGCTCCACCGGACCGTCCCTGATCAGCAGCTACGACGGCACACCCACAGCGTTCGGCACCGGGCTGCGTGACCATCTGCGCGCCCTGAACGGATAGCACCCGCCGGGCGGACACCATCCGCGAACGAGAAGGAACCCGCACTCATGAGTCGTACGAGAACAGCGCTCCTCGCTGCCCTGGCGCTCGTCGCCGGGGCCTCCGGGACCGCGTTGGCCGTGGCCCCCGGGGACGCAGGCCTCGCCGCCGTCCCCTGCACCGTGGACTACAAGGTGCAGAACCAGTGGGACACCGGCTTCACCGCCGCCGTCACCATCACCAACAACAGCACAGCCAAGTCGAGTTGGTCGCTGAAGTGGGCGTACGCCGGAAACCAGAAGGTCACCAGCGGCTGGAACGCCAAGATCAGCCAGAGCGGGACGGCCGTCACCGCGGCCAACGAGTCCTACAACGGCACGCTCGCCACCGGCGGTTCGGTCAGCTTCGGCTTCCAGGGCAGCTACAGCGGCACCAACGCCGTCCCGGCCACCTTCACCCTTGACGGGGTGACCTGCAACGTCGACGGCGGCGGTCCGACCGACCCGGGCCCGACCGACCCCGGCACGCCCGGCACCCGGGTCGACAACCCGTACGCGGGCGCCAAGGTGTACGTGAACCCCGAGTGGGCCGCCAACGCCGCCGCCGAACCCGGCGGCAGCCGCATCTCCAACCAGCCCACCGGCGTGTGGCTGGACCGGATCGCCGCGATCAACGGCACCGGCGGCAAGATGGGCCTGCGCGCCCACCTCGACGAGGCGCTCAAGCAGAAGGGCTCCGGAGAACTCGTCGTCCAGCTGGTCATCTACGACCTGCCCGGACGCGACTGCTCCGCCCTCGCCTCCAACGGCGAACTGGGCCCGACGGAGATCGACAAGTACAAGACGCAGTACATCGACCCGATCGCCGCGATCCTCGCCGACTCCAAGTACGCCTCGCTGCGGATCGTCAACACCATCGAGATCGACTCGCTGCCCAACCTCGTCACCAACGTCACGCCCCGGGCCACCGCCACCGCGAACTGCGACACGATGAAGGCCAACGGCAACTACGTCAAGGGCGTCGGCTACGCGCTCAACAAGCTCGGTGACGCCCCCAACGTCTACAACTACGTGGACGCCGGCCACCACGGCTGGCTCGGCTGGGACGACAACTTCTCCGCGACCGTCCAGACGATCAAGCAGGCCGCCACCGCCGAGGGCGCCACGATCAACGACGTGCAGGGCTTCATCACCAACACCGCCAACTACAGCGCGCTGAAGGAGCAGTACTTCACCATCAACGACTCCGTGGGCGGCAAGTCCGTGCGCGAGTCGAAGTGGGTCGACTGGAACCGGTACACCGACGAGCTCTCCTACGCCCAGGCCTTCCGCCAGGAGGCCGTGAACCAGGGCTTCCCCTCCGGCGTGGGCATGCTGATCGACACCTCCCGCAACGGCTGGGGCGGTTCCGCCCGGCCGACCGGTCCGGGTGCCATGACGAACGTGGACACCTACGTCGAGGGGGGCCGGATCGACCGGCGCATCCACGTCGGCAACTGGTGCAACCAGTCGGGAGCTGGTCTCGGCGAGCGTCCCAAGGCGGCTCCGGCCGCAGGGATCGACGCCTACGTGTGGATCAAGCCTCCGGGTGAGTCCGACGGGGCGAGCTCTGCCGTCCCGAACGACGAGGGCAAGGGCTTCGACCGGATGTGCGACCCGACGTACACCGGCAACCCGCGCAACAACAACAACATGTCCGGTGCGCTGCCGAACGCCCCGCTGTCGGGGCACTGGTTCTCGGCGCAGTTCCAGGAGCTCATGAAGAACGCGTACCCGGCGCTCTAGACCTGCCGAGCACGCGGCGCGACACCCCGCCGGGGTCCGGTCAGTTCCCCTTGGCCAGGCCCCGGCGGATCGCGATCTCCACCGCCGAACGGTCGCCGTCCGGGCGGTCCGGCCCGTACGGCTCGGCCGGGAGCAGAGGCGGCTGCGCCATGAAACGCGGCCGTGTGCCGTGGTGGGGCTGGGCCGCGTGGACCAGGAAGGGGTGGCAGAGGTAGACGTCACCGGGGCTCCCGGTGGCGAGGGCGACCGGGCGGTGCGCCGAGGCCTCGTCCACCTTCGGGCCCAACTCCAGGAAGGAGGCGCCCTCTTCGCCGTACGGCTCCAGGACCGGGGGTACGTCGAGATGGGAGCCCACCCTGATACGGGTCGGGGCGTCGGACTCGGTGACCTCGCTGAACAGGAACAGCATCAGCAGGGCGCGGTCCCTGGAGCGCAGGTTGGTGTGGTACCTGCCGGGCGGCGCGCCCTCGGGGAGGTAGCTGCCCTCGATGTGCCAGCCAGCGTCGTCGGGTTCCTCCGCGTGCGGAAAACGCAACGGGAAGCTGCCCAGGGAGTAGCGGGACTGCCAGCGGTCCTCGCCCACCAGCAGGTCGAACGCCTCGTGCAGGACCGGGGTGTTCGCGGCCGCCGCGAACGGACCCTGTGCCATCCCGGCCACCCACACCACGGGGTCCTTCCAGGAGGCCGGGTCCGCAGGGTCGTAGCCCGTCTCCCGCCACAGCAGCGACGCGCAGTGCTGGGCGACGCGGGGCGGGAAGGCGCCCTCGATCCTCACGAATCCGTCGTCGAGGAAGCGCTCCACCAGTTCGTCGTCCATGGGGTCATCCTGGGGGTCCGGCAGCGGTGGACGCATCCCGTTTTCGTGCCGTCCGCCGTGCCGCGTTTCTTGCCGTCGTGGCAACATCGCCGGCTTCTTCGCGGTGCGTCGGCGCACGCTGGCCGCGTCCCGACGAGAGGCTGGCAGCATGGCGCACGACGACGACACCCGCGGTCACCACCACGACCACACCGACATCGACTGGTCCCGGATGGCCGGGCATCTTCAGACCCAGGCGGAACTGTTCACGCCGCTGTACGAGCGGGCCCTGGCCTGGCTCGGGCACAAGCAGACCGAGCCGGGCCTGATCGTGGACGCGGGCAGTGGGCCCGGGGTGCTGTCCTGTCTGCTGGCCGAGGCGTTCCCGGGGGCCAGGGTGGTCGCCGTCGACGGGGCCGAGCCGCTGCTGGAGCGGGCGCGGGCCCGGGCCGAGCGGCTCGGAGTCGCCGACCGCTTCGGCACCCTCGCCGGTGAACTGCCCGGAGCCCTCGACGACTTGGACTATCCGGTCGACCTGCTCTGGGCCAGCCGGAGCCTGCACCACCTGGGGGACCAGCGGGCCGGGATCGCCGCGTTCGCCGCGCGGCTGGCGCGGGGCGGCACCCTGGCGCTGATGGAGGGCGGGCTGCCGGCGCGCTTCCTGCCCCGGGACATCGGGATCGGGCGGCCCGGCCTGCAGGCGCGGCTCGACGCGCTGGAGGAGGAGTGGTTCGCCCGGATGCGGGCCGGGCTGCCCGACTCCGTCGCCGAGGTCGAGGACTGGACCGCGCTGATGGCCGCCGCGGAGCTGCGGCACACCGGTACGCGCAGCTTCATGCTGGATCTTCCGGCGCCGACGACCGACCGGGCCCGCGCGTACATCGCCGCGTCGCTCGGGCGGCTGCGGGACGTGTTCGGGGAGCAGTTGGACGCGGACGACCGCGACACCCTCGACCGGCTGCTCGATCCCGAGGACGCGGCGAGCGTGCACCGCCGGGCGGATCTGTTCGTGCTGGCCGTGCACACCGTGCACACCGCGGTGCGGCCCGGCTGAGGGCGGGCCTGGGCAGGCGCGCGGACGTACTCCGTGACGCGAGCGCCCCGGACCTCCTGGACCCGGCCGGGCGCGAAGCAGTCGGCCAGGATCCTGCGCTTGATCCGCTCCAGCGGTGTGGGGTCCAGCGGCTCGCCCACCGGGTCGGAGACCGCGACGATCCGTTCCGTCGCCAGCATGCGGGCGCGCAGGACGGCGGCGGTCACCTCCGTGCCGTACAGGGTCCCCGAGGCGGCCGGGCCACGGGCCAGGGCCAGGTCGCGCAGCCGCCGCACCGATCCCGGGTCGGCCAGGGACCACACCCGGCGCCGGGACGGCAGGTAGAGGACGCCGTCGGCGCGGACCGAGGCCATCGCCCGGGTGACCGCGGCGGCATCGTCGGTGCGGCTGTCCGGGGTGCGCACCTGGAGGGTGACCGGCAGCAGCGCGAGCAGGGCCACGCCCATGACGAGCGCCCGGGTCCGGCCCAGCCGGTCGAGGGCCGCCCCGATCAGGAGGGCCGCGCCCGCCTGGCCGTAGAGGACGTAACGGTCCACGTAGAGCGGCTTCAGCGGGGTCAGGAGCAGCAGGGTCAGCGCGGGCAGGACCGTCAGGGGCAGCGCCAGGCGGGGCAGCGGGCCGTGCCGGAGCGGGAGGGCACACGCCAGGGCCAGTGCGGTCGTCGCGGCGAAGCCGAGCAGCGCGCCCGCCCCCGGGCCGCCGATCCACGACACCTGGTCCGACTGGCGCGTGCTCAGCGCGGCCAGGGGAGCCAGACCGGCGCAGACCACGAGGGCCACCCGCAGGGCGGGGCGGCGGGCCGGACGCTGAAGAGCCGACAGGTGCGCGGGCACGGCCAGCACCGCGAACTCGTGGAGCAGGCAGGCGAGGAGCAGGACCGTGCCGTACGCCGCCCAGGCACCTGCCGTACGCCGGTCCGCCGCCCGCACCAGCAGGTACGTCGCCCAGACCACCAACGCGCAGACGAGCGCGTAGGAGCGGCCCTCCTGCGCGTACCGCTGGACCGGCGGGAGCACGGCGAAGGCGAGGCCGGCCAGCAGGCCCGCGCGCGTTCCGGCGAGGCGGTGACCCAGCAGGGCGAGTCCGGCCGCGGCCACCGCCGTCGCCAGGACCGAGGGAAGGCGGAGCACCAGGAGCGGGTCCGCACCCTCGCACACCCGGAACAGGGCGTGCATGAACAGGTAGTACAGGCCGTGCACGGCGTCGGCGTTGCCCAGCGCCGCCCACAGGTCGGGCAGCGAGCGCCGCGCCATGTCGTACGTCACCACCTCGTCCCGCCATATGCTGCCGTCGCGCCGGACGCCCCACAGGCCGAGGGCGAGGGAGAACACGGCCGGGACGAGGGTGTGCCGGGGGAACCGGGCGCGGGGCGCGGACGGGGCGGACGGCAACCGGACCGGCCGTAGCAGGGGTCCTGGTGAGTGTGTGGCGGCGATGGCTGACTCCGGTGCGTGGCGGGAGCACGGGGCCCGAAGAGCGGGCGTGCACCGACGAGTTCAGGGGCCGGCGGATTGTTGGGCAGCCCCGGATCGGGGCGTCAATCAATTTCGCGGGAGTTGCCGACACACGGGACGGTCGTGAGCGAAGGGGGAGACGGACATGGGGCGCCGGGAGAAACCGCTCGATCCTGGAGCGGGAGCCGTGCAGCGGCTCGCGTACGAGCTGCGCAAGCTGCGCGACGAGGCGGGCACACCGACCTACCGCGCCATGGCCGCCCGTGCGGGCTATTCGGCGCCCACCCTCTCCGCCGCCGCGGCCGGCGAACGGCTGCCGACCCTGCCCGTGTTCCTGGTCTACGTCTCCGCGTGCGGAGGTGATCCGGGGGAGTGGGAGGCGCGGTGGCGGGCGGCCCGCGACGAGTCGGCCGACGCGCGGGTCCTCGACGACACCGACGACGAGGACGGTCCCTATCCGGGACTCGCCCGCTTCGAGCCGGGGGACGGCGAACACTTCCACGGCCGCGACGAACTGATCGCCGAACTCGCCCGCACGACCGCCGCGAAGAGGGTCGTGGCGGTGACCGGGGCGAGCGGCAGCGGCAAGTCGTCACTGCTGCGGGCGGGACTGATACCGGCGCTGCGGGCACCCTCGGCCACGCGGAGCCCCGAACTGGCCACCATCCGCCTCCTCACCCCCGGCTCCCACCCCCTGCGCACCCACCGGGCCCTCTTCACCCCGCACGACGGTCCCGGCGACACCCTCCTCGTCGTCGACCAGTTCGAGGAGGTCTTCACGCTCTGCGCCGACCCGGAGGAACGCGCCGGATTTCTGCGGGAGTTGCTGACGGCCGCCGACCCGGCGTCCCGGCTGCGCGCGGTGCTCGCCGTGCGGGCCGACTTCTACGGCCGGTGCGCCGAACACGGGCCGCTCGCCGAGGCCCTGCGGGACTCCACCCTGCTCCTCGGGCCGATGCCGCCGACCGCGTTGCGGGAGGCCGTGGTCCGTCCCGCGGCCGCTCGACGACTGGTGGTGGAGCGGGCGTTGACCGCGCGGATCGTCGCGGACGTGGCCGGTGAACCGGGCGGGCTGCCGCTGATGGCCCACGCGCTGCGCGAGGTCTGGCGCCGACGCACCGGCAGGACGCTCACCCTCGCCGCCTACGAGGCCGTCGGCGGAGTCCGCGGCGCCGTCGCCCACACCGCGGAGGCCGTGCACGCCCGGTGCACCCCCGCCGAGGCCGCCGCGCTGCGCCGCCTGCTGCTGCGGATGGTGCACCCCGGCGACGGCACCGAGGACACCCGCCGGCCCGTGGACCGCACGGAACTCGACGCCGACGCGACGACGGCCCGGGTTCTCGAACTGCTCGTCCGCAACCGGCTGCTGACGGTCGACGGCAGCACCGTCGATCTCGCCCACGAGGCACTCCTCGGCGCCTGGCCACGGCTGCGCGGCTGGCTGGCCGAGGACCGTGAACGGCTGCGCCTGCACCGCGGACTCACCGAAGCCGCCCTCACCTGGGACGCGTTGGGGCGGGACGCGGGCGCCCTGTACCGGGGCACACGGCTGACGCGGGCCCGCGAGGCCTTCGGCGGCGACGGCGAACTGAACCGGCTCGAACGCGACTTCCTGGCCGCGAGCGTCGAGACCCACGAACACGGCCGCCGCGCCGCGATCCGCGCCGCCCGCCGGCTGCGTGCCCTGACCGCGGCGCTCGCCGTCCTGCTGGTCCTGGCCATGGCCGCGGGCGCGGCCGCCTGGCGGCAGAGCGGGGTCAGCGCACGGCAGCGCGACGAGGCCGAGGCCCGCCGGGCCGCCGCCCTCGTGGACACGCTGCGCCAGGACGATCCGCGCACCGCGATGCGGCTGGCCCTGGCCGCCTGGCGGACCGCCGACCTGCCCGAGACCCGGCAGGCCCTGCGCACGGCCGCCGCGCAGAGCGAGCGGGACGTGTTCACCGAGCCCGACCAGGGGGAGGACGCCCGGACCCAGAACGCCCCCTCCTGGCTCAGCCGGGACGGGCGGATCCTGTCCACTGTGGTGCGCGACGCGCTCGTCCAGTGGGACGTGCCGGCCCACCGCCGGCTGCGGTCGGTGACGTTCCGGGGGCTGACCGAGGGCGTCACCGACGTCAGCGAGGACGGGCGGTCCGTCGCCTACATGGCTCCTGAGGGCACCGGCCTGCTCGTCGGCGACCTCACCCGCGGCACGACGTACCGGCTGCCGCTCGGCGCCTCGCGGGACGTCGACGTGGAGTTCGCCCCGGACGGCGGCACCCTGCTCGTACGGCGTCTCCTCCACGGCGCGACCGGCTCGCGGGCCACGCTGGAGGTGTGGGACGTGGCGCGGCAGCGGATACGGTTCCGGTACGAACGCGGCAGTGACGACGGGGCGTTGCCCGCCCAGAGCCCCGACGGCCGCTATCTCGCCTGGTGCACGGACCACGGCGGCCGGCTGCGCGTCCTCGACACCCGCGAGGCGCGCCCCGCCGCCGTCACCGTGGCCGCCGCCACCGGCGACGCCCTGTGCCGGGGCGACGAGCTCACCTTCACCGCCGACAGCCGGGGCGTGGCGGCCAGTACCTCCGAAGGGATCGTGACCTGGGACCTGCGGACCGGACGCGAACGGCCCCGGCTGCCCCTGACCGGCAGCGGGTACCTGGAGTTCGCCGGGGACTACGCCCTGACCTGGACGCCGGGCTCCGTCGCGCTGTGGCGTCCCGGCCTGCCGGAACCCGCGGACGACGGCGCGCGCGAGCCGCTGCTCACCTTCCCGGTCGACTCCTCCGCGGTGGGCGACCTGCGCCTGGACCTCGGCGCGGGCGTGCTGCGCTACCGTGAACAGGGGCGGACCGCTTCGGTGCACACCCTCTCGCTCCAGGGACTGACGGCAACCGCCTGGCGGGACAGCGCGGCACGGAGCGCCGCGTTCGACACCCGTGGCCGGCCGGTGCGGGCCGCGCGGGCACCGGCCGTCGACCGGCAGACCGTCGTCACGGTCGACCCGACCGGCCGTACCGCCCTGACCTCGGAGGGCACCCTCGTCAGCGTCTCGACCGGCAGGCGGACCGGGGGAGGCCGCGGCGTCGAGGGCGAGGACTGGCTCACGGAGGGCGCCTTCAGCCCGGACGGCCACCGGCTCGCCGTCGCCGACGTCCGCGGCCGCATCACCCTGTGGGACGCGCGCTCCTGGCGCAGACTGGCCGTCCTGCGCGGCGGCGGCTCCAACCGCCACCAGCTGGCCCTCGACTTCTCCGCCGACGGCTCGCTGGTGGCCGTGAGCGACCCCGGGGGCTCGGTGCAGGTGTGGGAGACAGCCACGCCCGCTCTCCCGCCCGCGGCCCTTCCCGTGGGGGACGCCCCGGCGCTCGCCCTCGGACTCACCCCGGACGGCGCCGAGTTGCACATCGCCACCCCCCATCTCGCCGACAGGACACTCCCGTTGGCTCCGGGCCGGGCAGCCCGGACGGTGTGCGCCCGGGTGTCGCGGGGCTTCACCGCGACCGAGTGGCGGCGCTGGTTCCCCTCGGCCGACCACCGCCGTACCTGCGGCTCTTGACTTCGAGAACGCTTCAACTGATGTACTCCCTGCCGTCCACGAGATGACAGCAGCACTCAGGGGGAAGACATGTCCGACTCACCGGTCGCGCTCATCACCGGCGGCGGCAGCGGTATCGGCGCCGCGGTCGCGCGGCAACTGCTCGACGCGGGGCACCGGGTGGCCGTCACCGGCCGCGGTGAGCCGCGTCTGCGCGCCTTCGCCGAGGAACTGGGCAACCCGCAGGGGCTGTTGACGTTCGTCGGCAACGCGGCCGAGTACGGCGACATCAGGGCCGCCGTGGACGGCACGCTGAAGGAGTTCGGCAGGCTGGACACGGTGGTCGCCAACGCGGGCTTCGCCACCCATGACACCGTGGCGGCGGGAGACCCCGCCGGCTGGACCGAGATGGTGCTGACCAATGTGCTCGGCCCCGCCCTGCTCATCCGCGCCTCCATCGACGCGCTCAAGGAGACCCGCGGCCGGATCGTCCTGGTCGGCAGCGTCGCCGGGTTCGTCCACGGGCCCGGCAACATCTACGGGGCCACGAAATGGGCGGTGACCGGGCTCGCCGAGAACGCCCGCCGTGAGGTGACCGAGTTCGGCGTCGGGGTCACCCTGATCGCGCCCGGCCGGGTGGAGACGCCGTTCTGGGACGGCTACGGCAGCCTGCCGCCCGGCCATCTGCTCACCGCGGACCAGATCGCCGCGTCGGTCGTGTGGGCCGTACGGCAGCCGGAGGGCGTCGACGTCAACACCGTGGTCGTACGGCCCATCGGACAGCCCGTCTGACGGCTCACGCCGGACACACGACGGCCGGCGGCGGGTCCCCGTGACAGGGGGCCCACCGCCGACCGAGGCGTTGGTGCGTCAGGCGGCGTTGAACGTCGACGGGTCCGGGCCGAGGCGCCGGTCCTCGTTGAGCGCGCTGATCGCCGCGAGGTCCTCGGTGTCCAGGCTGAAGTCGAAGACCTCGATGTTCTCCTTGATCCGGGACGGGGTCACGGACTTGGGGATCACGACATTGCCGAGCTGGAGGTGCCAGCGCAGCACGATCTGAGCCGGGGTGCGGTCGTGCTTCCGCGCGATGGCCACGACGGCCGGGACCTCCAGGAGGCCCTTGCCGGAGCCGAGCGGCGACCAGGCCTCGGTGGCGATGCCCTGCTCCGCGTGGTACTCGCGGGCCGCGCTCTGCTGCAGGTGCGGGTGCAGCTCGATCTGGTCGACGGCCGGGACGACGGACGTCTCGGCGATCAGCCGCTCCAGGTGCTCGGGCTCGAAGTTGGAGACGCCGATGGCCCGGATCCGGCCGTCCGCGTGCAGCTTCTCGAACGCCTTGTAGGTGTCGACGTACAGGTCGCGGGAGGGCGTGGGCCAGTGGATCAGGTACAGGTCCACGTAGTCCAGGCCGAGCTTGTCCAGCGAGGTGTCGAAGGCGCGCAGGGTCGCGTCGTAGCCCTGGTCGCTGTTCCAGAGCTTGGTGGTGACGAAGATGTCCTTGCGGGCCACTCCGGAGGCGGCGATGGCCTTGCCGGTGCCCACTTCATTGCCGTAGATCGCCGCTGTGTCGATGCTGCGGTACCCGGCCTCCAGTGCCGTGGTGACCGCGCTCTCAGCCTCGTCGTCCGGCACCTGCCAGACACCGAAACCCAGCTGGGGCATCTCGACGCCGTTGTTGAGGATGATCGGGGGGACCTTGCTGCTCACGAGCTCTTGATCCTTACGGTTGTCGTCAGGTGGTACTCCCATCGTCAACGATCACGAGGCCCGATGCATTCCTGACCGCGGAATCCGTCCCGACTGACCCGCCGGTCAGCAGGCGATGGCCGAAATTGGCCGGAAATGCATCCGACGTCTTCGGTACAGACCATTGACCGCCGACGGCCCTGCCGCGACTCTGGATCGCGCCAGCCGAGCGGAATCCTGAACTCGGTTCACGGATATGAATTCGTATTGGCTTTCATCCGATGTTTCCCGTGTCTCCTGGCTCATGGAGAGGGAGGAACATGACACGCCGTCGTCTTCGCGCCGCTCTGGCGACCCTCGCGCTCACCACCGCGACCCTGGTCACCCTGCCGGCCGCCGCGCCCCCGCCCGCCGGCTCCCCCACCGGCTCCCCCACCGGCTCCCCCGCCGGCTCCTCCACCGGTCCGCGCGCGGACCCGGACTGGTCCGTCGCCATGGTCGACTCCACCATGGCCCGCTACACGCCGAGCACCATCGGAGGCTGGTCCTACCCGGTCGGCCTGTATCTCTACGGCCAGTACCTCACCTACCGGCGCACCCACGACGCCCGCTACCTCGCGTACATCAAGAGCTATGTCGACCGCTTCGTCGGCGCGGACGGTTCCATCGGCCAGTCGTTCAACAGCCTGGACAGCATGCAGGCGGGCCGGCTGCTGGTGATCCTCCACCACGAGACGGGCGAGGCCCGCTACCGCACGGCCGCGCGCAAGATCCTCGACCGTCTCGCCACCTACCCGCGCACGGACGACGGCGGCTTCTGGCACGCCGACACCGCGAGCCGCGCCCACCAGCTCTGGGCGGACGGCGTCTACATGGTGAACCCCTTCCTCGTCGAGTACGGAGAGGAGTTCGGCGAGAGCGGCGCCACGGACGCCGAGGCGGCGCGGCAGCTCGCCGTCTACGGAGGCCACCTCCAGGTCGCGAGCGGGCTGCTGAGACACGCCTACGACGAGTCGAGGACCGTGAGCTGGGCCGATCCGGAGACCGGGCTCGCCCCCGAGCACTGGTGCCGGGCGGTCGGCTGGTACGCCATGGCGCTCGTCGACGTCCTCGACGCGGTCCCCGCGGACCAGCCCCGTCGCCCCCGGCTCCTCGCGATCCTGCGGAAGCTGGCGGCCGGCCTGGAGAAGTACCAGGACCCGGCGACCGGTCGCTGGTTCCAGGTGATCGACAAGGGCGGCCGGAGCGACAACTGGACCGAGACGTCCTGCTCCAGCATGTTCACCTACGCCCTCTCCCGCGGCGCCCGGCGGGGATACCTGGACCGGCATTTCGAGGCCGTCGCGCACCGCGGCTACGAGGGCGTGCTCGCCAGGCTCTCGGTCGGCCCGGACGGACGCACCCGTCTCGCCGACATCTCCGTCGGCACCAACGTCGGCGACTACGCGTACTACGTCGCCCGCACCCGGGCCACCGACGACTTCCACGGCCTGGGCGCCTTCCTGATCATGAACGAACAACTGCGAGGTGATTAGTGTCATGAGCACATCACGAAGGGGGTTGCTGGGTGCCGCGCTGGGCGGCGCCACGGCGGCCGCGGTCGGCCTGCCGCAGGCGACCACCGCCCACGCCGCCTCCTGGCAGCAGAAGTGGGCCCCGTCCGCGAGCGGCGACGGCCTGGGTGCCTTCGAGACGATCGAGGACGACCGCGCCGACTCGCACTCCGCCGGACAGCCGCACATCTACGCCACCGGCGACAACTGGCGTTTCGACATGCACACCGTCGACCGCGACACCTCCACCGACCGCCAGCGCCAGGAGGTCACCGGGCTGCGCAACGGCAGCGGCGGCAACTACCTGAAGTGGACGAAGGGCCAGACCTGGCGGCTCACCTACTCGATGTACATCCCGAGCTCCCTCAAGGCGACCACGACCTTCACCCACATCATGCAGATGAAGCAGCCCGGCAGCGGCACCTCGCCGATCGTCGTGCAGTCCCTGCGCCGGGTGAACGGCAGGCAGACCATCGAGCTGAAGCTCGCCGTCGACGACATTCTCGTCGGCCGCACCGACCTGGACCCGCTGCACGACAAATGGACCGACGTCGACTTCCAGATCAAGGTCGGCGACGGTTCGGCGGGTTCGGTCCGCTGGATCCTGAAGTCCGGCGGCTCCACCGTCGTCGACGCGTCCAAGACCGGCGTCGACACCTTCCTCGCCGACCGCGTCCGCCCGAAGTGGGGCATCTACCGCTCCCTGGGCGACACCTCCGGCTCCCTCCAGAACACCTACCTGCTGCTGACCAACCTGCGCGGCTACCAACTCGTCTGAGGAGCCGTCACCTTGCGACCCCCCACAGATCCACACTCCCGCTCCCGCTCCCGAGCGGCGATCGTTCTCTTCGTCGTCGCCCTCGTCCTGGGACTCGGCCACCCGGCGGCCCAGGCCGCCTCGCAGGGTCCGCAGGACCCGCAGGAACCCTCCCCGGCCGCCGCCGTCTTCGACGTCCGCGACTACGGCGCCAAGGGAGACGGCTCCGCCAACGACACCCCCGCCGTCAACAAGGCCGTCACCGCCGCGAGTTCGGCCGCGGGCGGCGGAGTCGTCCACTTCCCGCCCGGTGACTACAGGTCGAAGAACACCATCCACATGAAGAGCCATGTGACGCTCCGGCTCGACAAGGGCGCCACCCTCCAGGGCTCCGGCGCCGACACCTACGACAAGGCCGAGTCCAACCCGTACGACGCCTACCAGGACTACGGGCACAGCCACTTCCGCGACGCCATGATCCACGGTGACCGGCTGACCGACATCGGCTTCGTCGGCCAGGGCGTCATCGACGGCATGGGCAACCTGATCACCGGCAACCCGAAGTCCGGCGAGGCCGACAAGATCATCTCCCTGACCCGGTGCGACGGACTCACGATCGGCGACGGCCTCACCCTCCGCCGCGGCGGCCACTTCGCCGCCCTCGTCAACGGCTGCAAGAACGTCACCTCGGACCACCTGACCATCGACACCGCGAGCGACCGCGACGGCTGGAACATCATCTCCACGACGAACGTCACGGTGACGAACGCGCACATCAGCGCCAACGACGACGCCCTGGTCTTCAAGAGCGACTACGCCCTCGGCGCCAAGCTCCCCAACGGCCACGTCCGCGTCAACGACAGCTTCCTGTCCGCGCGTTGCTGCAACGCCCTCATGTTCGGCTCGGAGACCTGCGGCGACTTCTCGGACTACCGGTTCGAGAACATCCGTATCGACGGCGCCGACAAGTCCGGCCTCGGCATGGTCTCCATGGATGGCGCGAAGATCTCCGACGTCCACTACCGCGGCATCACGATGACGAACGTCCACTCGCCGATCATGCAGAAGATCGGCACACGAAAGCGGTGCGGCAACAGCCCCGGCGTCGGATCGATCAGCGACATCACGTACGACGACATCACGGCCACCGGGAGCAGCCCGTCCTTCAGCCCGACCCTGTGGGGCGAGACCGGCCACCGGATCAACGGCGTGACCTTCACCGACGTCGACCTCACGGTTCCCGGCGGCAAGGGCACCATGTCCACCGCGGTGCCCGACAACGACCCGAACGACTACAACCCCAAGGCCATCGGCACCCGGCCGGCGTACGGCTGGTACCTGCACAACGCCGACAACGTCCAGTTCACCGACAGCTCCGTGAAGTTCGCCGCGGACGACGGCCGCCCGGCGGTCATCGCCAACGCGGCGAGTGGCGTCCGCTTGACCCGGTTCACCGCGCAGAAGGGCGGCGACTCCCCGTACGACGTCGGCCTCCAGGACGCTTCCGGTGTCTGCCTGACGGACAGTCACGACACCTCAGGAGGCGCCCTCCGCGTCTCGGGCAGCCAGGACTGCGGCACGGCGGTGAAGCCGCTCGACCTGGACAACCCCCGCCAGGACTTCCTCCGCGACTCCGTCGGCGGCCTCTTCCTGCACTGGGGCCTGCGCACCGCGCCCGCCCACACCAGCTGCACCACCTGGGAGAACGACGTCACGAACGGTGGCTGGACCCCGGACTACTGGGTGAAGGAGGCCCAGAAACTGCACTCCCAGTACCTGGTCCTCGCCAGCTTCCACAGCCGCCTCGGCTACGCCCGCCCCTGGCCGTCCAGGATCCCCGGATCCTGCACCACCAAGCGGGACTTCCTCGGCGAGCTGATCACGGCGGCCAAGGCGAAGGGTCTGAAGGTCATTCTCTACATGACCAACGACCCCCAGTGGCACGACGAGGGCGGCCACGAGTGGCTCGACTCCGCCGCGTACTCCTCCTACAAGGGCAAGAACGTCGACCTGACCACCAACGACGGCTTCGGGCAGTTCAGTTACGACAACTTCTTCGAGGTCATGGACCGCTATCCCGACCTCGGCGGCTTCTGGATCGACAACGACAACGCGTACTGGGAGAGCCACGACCTCTACCGGCAGATCTACGAGAAGCGCCCGGGCTACACGCTCAGCAACAACAACGAGGACACGCCGATCATGGACATGATCAGCAATGAGCAGAAGACGGGGATGACGCCGGCCTACGACTATCCGCAGGCCATCTACACCGCTCAACCCCGTTTGACGGAGGCGGACTTCAAGCTGCCGTCCACCGGCGCCTGGTGGTTCGACGGCTCCAACCCGTCCGTGGACAAGGCGCTGACCCTCGGCCGGCTCATCACCAACGCGGGCTCGTCCGTGAAGGCACTGATGGCTGAGACCGCCCAGGTCAACGGCAGGTTCCCGGCCAACCAGGCCGCCTTCAACACCTTCGCCGACTCCTACCTGGACCCCATCTGGGAGTCCCTGCACGGCACCGAGGGCGGCGGCTACATGTACGGCGGCCTCAAGCCCGGCTTCTGGAACGACGGCGCGCACGGCGTGACGACCATCGCGAAGGACGACCCGAACCGCCAGTACCTCCACGTCCTGACCCCGCCCAGCACCAGCACGCTGCGCATCCGCGACAACGGCTACCGGATCGCCTCGGTCGCCGACCTCCGCACCGGCAAAGCGGTTTCGTGGTCGCAGTCGGGTGGGGTGCTCACCCTGACCGGGCTCGCCGGCTGGGACCCGTACGACACCGTCTTCAAGGTCACCACCGCAGGCCGTCAGGGCATCCTCACCGGCGTCAAGGTGAGCGCGAGCGCCTCGGCGAGCGGTCACGCCGGATCGGCCGCGGGCGACGGCGATCACCTCACCTACTGGGACAACAACAAGACGCTGCCCGTGAACCTCACCTTCGACCTCGGCTCCGCCAAGAAGGTGCAGTACCTCGGGCTCAACCAGCGCGAGGACTCCGTCGCCTACGCCCGCTCGGACACCGAACAGTCGGCGCGGATCAAGGACTACAAGGTGTATCTGAGCGACGACGGCTCGACCTGGGGGAGTGCCGTCAAGACAGGGCAACTCCCCAGCCGTCGTGGGATCCAGGGCATCGACCTGACCGCGGCGAACGCCCGGTACGTCCGCATCGAGGTCGACACCACCTGGGCCGCCGCCACCGACACCACCCGCTACCAGCGACTGCGCATCGACGAGGCGTGGATCGGCACGTCGTACGCCACACCCGCGAACAGGGGACAGTCATGATCCGTATCAGATCGCTCACGGCCACGGTGGCGGGCCTGCTCATCGCCGCGGCGGTGCCGCTCGTGGGCACCGCCCATCCGGCGGCCGCCTCCGACAACGGCCAGTCCGTCCGGCCCGCCATGGGCTGGTCCAGCTGGAGCTTCGTGCGCCGCACACCGACCGAGGCCAAGATCAAGGCGCAGGCCGACGCGCTGGTCGCCAGTGGCCTCAAGGACCACGGCTTCGTGCAGGTCAACCTCGACGACTTCTGGCAGAAGTGCGACTCCAACGGTTTCGTCGTCGACGACTACGGCCGCTGGGCCGTCGACACGGCCAAGTTCCCCGGCGGGATCAAGGCCCTGGCCGACCACGTCCACTCCAAGGGCCTGAAGTTCGGCTTCTACGTGACCCCGGGCATCGCGAAGAACGCCGTCACGAAGAACACGCCGATCGAGAGCACCGCCTACCACGCGAAGGACATCGCGGACACGTCCAGGACCGAGAAGAACTACAACTGCAAGAACATGTACTACATCGACTACTCCAAGCCGGGCTCCCAGGAGTTCGTGAACTCCTGGGCCAAGCAGTTCGCCTCGTGGGGAGTCGACTACCTGAAGATCGACGGCGTCGGCAGCCAGGACGTCCCCGACGTGCGGGCCTGGGACAAGGCACTGAGGGCCACCGGACGGCCCATCACCTTCGCGCTCTCCAACAACCTCCCGATCGCCGACGCCACCACCTGGCGCGGACTGGCCAACAGCTGGCGCACCCAGGGTGACGTGGAGTGCTACTGCGGGCCGGGGAGCAACGGCAGCGGCTATCCGCTCACCGACTGGTCCCACGTCTCCAAGCGCTTCGACGCGGCGGCCTCCTGGCAGCCGTACGCCGGACCGGGCGGCTGGAACGACCTGGACTCGCTGGAGATCGGCAACGGCGACCAGGTGGGCCTGACCGCCGACCAGCGGCGCTCCCACTTCACCCTGTGGGCGATGGCGGCCTCGCCGCTGCTGCTCGGCACCGACCTCACCCACCTCGACTCCGTCGACAAGGCGATGCTGACCAACGACCGGCTGATCGGCGTCGACCAGGACGGGGTCGCGGCCAAGCGGATCGTCGACAGCGGTGTGCGGCAGGTCTGGAGCAAGAAGGAGAGCGACGGCCAGTACGTCGTGGCCCTGTTCAACACCGGCACCTCGGGCAACGCGACCGTGAGCGTGAACTGGTCGCAGGCCGGGTTCACCGGCTCCGGTGACGTCACCGACCTGTGGTCCGGCTCGCACAAGGGCGTGATCGCGGACTCCTACAGCGCGACCCTGCGCCCGGGCGAGACCCGGCTCATCCGCGTCAAGCCCGTCAACTCCCTCAAGGCGGCGGCGGCTTCACCGGGGATGGCCGTCGCCCCCTACGAGTACCTCGGCTGGGGCAGCCCCCAGAACCCCACGGCCGTGATGTCGGCGACCGGCGTCAAGTGGTTCACCCTCGCCTTCATCCTCTCGGACGGCACCTGCAACCCCAAGTGGGACGGCTCCCGTCCGCTCACCGGCGGCGACGACCAGGCGAAGATCAACGCGATCAGAGGAGCCGGCGGGGACGTGATGGTCTCCGTGGGCGGCTGGAGCGGCGCGAAGCTCGGCGAGAAGTGCTCCAGCGCCTCGGCGCTCGCCGGCGCCTACCAGAAGGTGATCAACGCCTACCGGCTGAAGGCCCTCGACATCGACATCGAGAACACCGAGTGGTCCAACGCGACCGTACGGCAGCGGGTCGTCGACGCGCTGAAGACGGTCAAGGCGAACAACCCGGGCCTGAAAACCGTCATCACCTTCGGCACCACGACCAGCGGCCCCGACTCCACCGGCGTCGACATGATCAAACGGGCCGCCAACTCGGGCCTGGCGAACGACGTCTGGTGCATCATGCCGTTCGACTTCGGCGGCGGCACCACGAACATGGGCACCCTCACCACCCAGGCCATGGAGGGCCTCAAGGCCCGCGTCAAGTCGGCCTACGGCTACAGCGACGCCACCGCCTACGCCCACATCGGCCTGTCCTCGATGAACGGGAAGACCGACGACTCCGGTGAACGCGTCCGCGTCGCCGACTTCAGGACCATGCTCGCCTACGCCCAGCAGCACCACATCGGGCGCCTCACGTACTGGTCCGTCAACCGCGACCGCCCCTGCGGCTCGGGCACCGACGGCGACTCGTGCAGCGGCGTGACACAGCAGCCGTACGACTACCTCAAGGTCTTCACCCAGTACACGGGCTGAGGGGAACAACCGTGAAAACCAACAGACTTCTGCCCTACGGCCTCGCCGCCGCCCTCGCTCTGCCGCTCACCGGACTGAGCCAGGGGAGCGCGCTCGCGGCCACCGACTACCAGGCGGAGGACGCGACCGTCGTCCAGGGCACGGTGGCCACCAACCACACCGGGTACACCGGCACCGGCTTCGTCGACTACACCAACGTCACAGGCTCGTACGTGGAGTTCACGGTGCGCGCGGCCTCCGCGGGCACCACGGCCGTCACCTTCCGCTACGCCAACGGGACCGCCACCGACCGTCCCATGGACATCTCCGTCAACGGCACGGTTGTGTCGCCGGCCGTCTCCTTCCCGGCCACCGCCGACTGGAACACCTGGGCCACCAGGACCGTCGACGTCCCGCTCACCGCGGGCTCCGCGAAGATCCGCGCGACCGCCACCACCGCCGCCGGCGGTCCCAACCTCGACCGCATCGGCGTCGACGCGGCCACCGACTCCCAGGCCCCGAGCCGTCCCGGTCAGCCCAGTTGCTCCGACATCGGCGAGGACGGGCTCACGCTGGCCTGGGGCGCCGCCACCGACAACGTCGGCGTGACGGCGTACGACCTCTACGAGCACGGCAACAAGATCGGTGAGGCGCCCGGCACTTCGACCAGCAAGACGCTCACCGGCCTCACCCCCGCCACCACCTACAACCTCACCGTCATCGCCCGTGACGCGGCCGGCAACACGTCCCCGGCGAGCCCCGTCGTCGACTGCACCACCCGGCCCAGCTCCGACACCACCCCGCCGACGAGACCCGGCACCCTGTCCGCGGCGGACGTCACGGCGAACAGCGCCGCACTGAGCTGGGGTGCCTCCACCGACGACCGGGCGGTCGCCGGCTACGACGTGCGCAGTGACACCACCGTCTACAAGTCCGTCACCAGCGGCACCTCGACCACGCTGACCGGGCTGGCCTGCAACAGCCCCTACAGCCTGAACGTCGTCGCCCGCGACGCGGCCGGCAACGTCTCCCCGGCGAGCAACACGGTCACCTTCACCACCAAGGCGTGCGCCACCGACGGCGGTGTCCCGTCCTCGGTCTCCACGCTCTCCTCGGGCTGGACGATCCCCTGGGGCGTCTTCTGGATGCCCGATGGCAAGAGCGCGCTGGTCACCGAGCGGGACGACTTCCGGGTCTGGAAGGTCACCAAGGACGGCACGAGGACGCAGGTCGGCACCGTCCCGAACGCCGTCACCACCAACGGCGAGGGCGGACTGCTCGGCGTCGCCGTCGACCCGAAATGGGAGACGAACCACCACGTCTACTTCATGCACACCGCGTCCGAGGGCAACCGCGTGGTCCGCATGACGTACGACGGGACCACGCTGAGCGACTACAAGGTCCTGCTGCAGGGCATCAAGAAGAACCGCTACCACAACGGCGGCCGCCTCGCCTTCGGCCCCGACGGCTACCTCTACGTCTCCACCGGCGAGGCCCAGACACCCGACCTGGCGCAGGACAAGAACTCCCTCAACGGCAAGATCCTGCGCATGACCACAAACGGCGAGCCGGCCCCCGGCAACCCGTTCGGCACCTACGTCTACAGCCTCGGCCACCGCAACCCGCAGGGCCTCGCCTTCGACCGGGGCGGCCGGCTGTGGGAGGCGGAGTTCGGCAACAGCTCCAAGGACGAACTGAACCTGATCAAGCCCGGCGCCAACTACGGCTGGCCGATCTGCGAGGGCACCTGCTCCACCGCGGGGATGACCAATCCGAAGGCCACCTGGAACGTGTCGGAGGCCTCGCCGAGCGGCATCGCGATCGTGCGCAACGTCGTCTACATGGCCTCCCTGCGCGGCGAGCGGCTGTGGCGGATCCCGATCAGCGGGGACAGCGAGAGCGTCGGCACGCCGACCGCGTACTACGTGGGCACCTACGGCCGGCTGCGCACGGTCACCAAGGTGCCGGGCGCCGACCAGCTGTGGCTGTCGACCACCAACTGCGACAACAACGGAGGAGCGGCGGACGGCTCGGACAAGATCTTCCGCGTGACGATCAGCTGACCGGCCGCCCGGCCGTCAGGCCCGGTACAGCGCCTCGACCTCGCCCGAGTACGCCGTCTCGATCGCCTTGCGCTTCAGCTTGAGCGACGGGGTCAGCAGCCCGTGCTCCTCGGTGAAGGGCTGCGCCAGGATACGGAAGGTGCGGATCGACTCGGCCTGGGAGACCAGGGTGTTGGCGGCCACCACGGCACGCCGCACCTCGGTCTCCAGGTCGGTGTCGCGCACCAGCTGGGCCGGGGACATCCGGGGCTTGTCGCGCATGGCCAGCCAGTGCTCGACGGCCTCCTGGTCGAGGGTGACGAGCGCGGCGATGTAGGGCCGGTCGTTGCCCACGACGATGCACTGCGAGACCAGCGGATGGTCGCGCACCCGCTCCTCCAGCACACCGGGCGAGACGCTCTTGCCGCCGGAGGTGACGAGGATCTCCTTCTTGCGGCCGGTGATCGTGAGGTAGCCGTCCTCGTCGAGGGAGCCGAGGTCGCCGGTGGCGAGCCAGCCGTCGTGCAGGGTCTCGTCGGTGGCCTTCTCGTTGTTGAGATAGCCCTGGAAGACGGTGGGGCCGTACAGCCAGATCTCGCCGTCGTCCGCGATGTGCACGGTCATGCCCGGGATCGGCTGGCCGACCGTGCCGTAGCGGGTGCGCTCGGGCGGGTTGGCGGTGGCGGCCGCGGTCGACTCGGTGAGGCCGTACCCCTCGTAGATGTGCACGCCCGCGCCGGCGAAGAACAGCCCGAGCCTGCGGTCCATGGCCGAGCCGCCGGTCATGGCCTGTTTGATGCGGCCGCCCATCGCCGCCCGCATCTTGGAGTACACGAGCTTGTCGAAGAGCTGGTGCTGCATCCGCAGCCCCGCCGAGGGACCGGGACCGAGGCCCCAGGCCTTGGCCTCCAGGGCTTCGGCGTACTTCACGGCCACGTCGACGGCCTTCTCGAAGGGGCCCGCCTTGCCCTCCTTCTCGGCCTTGCGGCGGGAGGCGTTGAAGACCTTCTCGAAGATGTACGGCACCCCGAGGAAGAAGGTCGGCTTGAACGCGGCCAGGTCCGGCAGCAGGGCGGCCGCGTTCATCTGCGGCTGGTGGCCGAAGCGGACCCCGCCGCGGATCGCCGCGACCTGCACCATCCGCCCGAAGACGTGCGCGAGCGGCAGGAACAGCAGGGTCGCCGCCTCGTCGCCCTTCTTGGAGTGGAACACCGGCTCCCAGCGCTCGATGACGGTGTCCGCCTCGTTCATGAAATTGCCGTGGGTGATCACACAGCCCTTGGGGCGGCCGGTGGTGCCCGAGGTGTAGATGATCGTCGCGACCGAGTCCGGGGTCACCGCCTGCCGGTGGCGGTGCACCACCTCGTCCTCGATGGCGGCGCCGGCGTCGTACAGCTCCTGCACCGCGCCGGAGTCCAGCTGCCACAGCCGGTGCAGCTGCGGCAGCCGGTCGATGACGGTGGCGATCGTCATCGCGTGGTCCTCGTGCTCCACGATCGCGGCCGTGCACTCGGCGTCGTACAGCGCCCAGAAGCACTGTTCGGCGGAGGAGGTCGGGTAGACCGGCACCACCTGCGCGCCGATCGTCCACAGGGCGAAGTCGAACAGGGTCCACTCGTAGCGGGTGCGGGACATGATCGCGACCCGGTCACCGAAGCGGATGCCCTGGGCGAGCAGCCCCTTGGCGAGGGCCAGGACCTCGTCGCGGAACTCCGCGGACGTGACGTCCCGCCACCGTCCGTTCTCGTCCTTGCGGCCGAGGGCGATGTGCACGGGGTCGTTCTGGGCATGCTCGAAGACGACGTCGGCCAGTCCGCCCACGGGGGGTGCCAACGCCAACGGAGGGTTGGTGAACTCGCGCAAACCCCGCTCCCCGCTCTCCCTGGCGCTCAGTGAAGCTCCGCACAGCGCCGTGAAAGCTACCCCACCCTGACCCCTCGTGGGAGAGGGGCCGAAGCCGAGGGGTGCTCACGTATGGCCTGGTCAGTACCGGAAAATACCCTCACATGGGGAAGGGTCGGACAGAAAACTGACGGTTGGGTCAGTTTCCGAGCCGCAATCTCCACGGAATCTGTACGTCCCGGTCACGGCTCGCCACCCTGGTGAAACGGTTGTTCACCGGGGTGCCGTCCTCTTCTTCCCTCAGCGCCGCCGGCCCGGAATCTGTCACTCCGGTCGGGGGCCTCACCGTCGGTGCAGCCGGTCCCCGCCCGCCAGGATCGCGGCGGCCAGGGCGTCCGCTGCGCCCTGAGCGGCCGGCCGCCGGCGGCCGTGGACCAGGACGAAATCCACCCGCCCGAGCTCCGGCAGCCCGAACCGGTCGGGCATCCGCACCAGGCCCGGCGGCACCAGCCCCCGCGAGTGGGCCATCACCCCCAGCCCGGCCCGCGCTGCCGCGATCAGCCCGTTCAGGCTCCCGCTGGTGCACACGATCCGCCACTCGCGCCCCTGCCGCTCCAGCGCCTCCAGGGCCAGCGTCCGGGTGATCCCCGGCGGCGGATAGACGATCAGCGGCACCGGGCGGTCCGCGTCCAGGCGGAGCCGCTCCACGCCGATCCACACCAGCCGGTCGTGCCACACCAGTTCCCCCCGGGGGTCCTCGGGCCGCCGCTTGGCGAGCACGAGGTCCAGCTTCCCGGCGGCCAGCTGCTCGTGCAGGGTGCCGGACAGCTCGACCGTCAGCTCCAGGTCCACCTCGGGATGGTCGTACCGGAAGCCCTCCAGGATCTCCGGCAGCCGGGTGAGGACGAAGTCCTCCGACGCCCCGAACCGCAGCCGCCCCCGCAGGCGCGTCCCGGTGAAGAACGCGGTCGCCTGCTCGTGCACCTCCAGGATCCGCCGCGCGAACCCCAGCATCGCCTCGCCGTCCTCCGTCAGCTCCACGGAGTGGGTGTCCCGGGTGAACAGCTGCCGCCCCGCGGCGTCCTCCAGACGCCGTACGTGCTGGCTCACGGTCGACTGACGCAGCCCCAGCCGCCGGGCCGCCTGCGTGAAGCTCAGGGTCTGGGCCACCGCGAGGAACGTGCGCAACTGCGACGCGTCGTACATGGCGCGATCCTATCGCGATACGTGATGACAGTCAGAGTGGTATGCGGGATTCCCGATCAAGAGGTGAGGGAGGACGATGGAGGGGGATCTTCCGTCCTGAGGGAGGTACCCGGCATGTCCCCGTACCGTCGTCGAACACGAGTAAGTGGAGCACCGTGAAGCGCCTGAAGTGGCCGGCCTGGATGCCGGTCGACCCGTACATCCTGCTGCTGCTCGGCACGGTGGGCCTCGCGGCCCTCGTACCGGCGCGCGGGACCTCCGCGGACGTGGCCTCCGGAGCCTCCACGGCGGCGATCGCCTTCCTCTTCTTCCTGTACGGCGCCCGTCTGTCCACCCGTGAGGCCCTGGACGGCCTCAAGCACTGGCGGCTCCATGTCACGGTCCTCGCCTGTACGTTCGTGATCTTCCCGCTGCTGGGCCTCGCCGCCCGCGGACTCGTCCCGGTCTTCCTGACGAACCCCCTTTACCAGGGACTGCTCTTCCTCACCCTGGTCCCCTCCACCATCCAGTCCTCGATCGCCTTCACCTCGATGGCCCGCGGCAACGTGCCCGCCGCGATCTGCGCCGGCTCCTTCTCCTCCCTGGTCGGCATCGTCGTCACCCCGCTCCTCGCCGCCGCCCTGCTCGGCAACAGCGGCGGCGGGTTCTCGGCCGACTCGCTGATGAAGATCGTGCTCCAGCTGCTGGTGCCGTTCGTGGCGGGCCAATTGCTGCGCCGCTGGATCGGCCGCTTCGTCACCCGCCACAAGAAGGTCCTCGGTCTCGTCGACCGCGGATCGATCCTGCTGGTCGTCTACACCGCGTTCAGCGAGGGCATGGTCCAGGGCATCTGGCACCAGGTGAGCCCGCTCCGGCTCGGCGGGCTGCTGATCGTCGAGGCCGTCCTGCTCGCCCTGATGCTCGCCCTGACCTGGTACGGCGCCAAGGCGCTGCGCTTCGGCCGCGAGGACCGCATCGCCATCCAGTTCGCGGGCTCGAAGAAGTCCCTCGCCTCCGGACTGCCCATGGCCAGCGTCCTGTTCGGCGCGCACGCCTCACTCGCCGTGCTGCCGCTGATGCTGTTCCACCAGATGCAGCTGATGGTCTGCGCGGTCATCGCCAAGCGCCGCTCGCACGACCCGGTCCCGGACGAGGCCCGGGAGGTCAGCGCGCCCGAGTCAACCGCAGCGTCACGAACCGCGGTCGGTACAGCGACACGTTCCGGCTGAGCTGCGCCGCGGCGGCCCCCGTCTCCAGCCAGTTGACGTCGTAGCTGAGCACCAGCCGCCCCCCGCCGCTGAGTTCGAGGTGCGCCTGCGGGTTGTAGGCCGCGACCTGACCGGAGGGCAGGGCCGGGGCGAAGTCCTTCTGCGGACCGTGCCACGGTCCGGTGAGGGAGCAGGCCCAGTACGAGGTCACGGCCGCGAGCCCCTTCGCGCCCGCCGCCATGGTGAACAGCACGTACGTCCCGTCCCGCCGTACGACGGAGAAGGCGCTGCCCACCCCGGTGCGCCGCCCGTCCCCGAGCACCGGGCGCGGACGGGCCCCGGTGGTCCACTCCGAGCCGTCCCAGTACTCCCAGGCGCCCGGTTCGGCGAGCCCGCCCTCCGGTACCCGGGCCACGTACGCCGAGGAGGCGGAACGGGACGCGGCCCGGCCGTCGTCGCCACCGAAGACGTACGTCCACCCGCCGTCCTCGACCAGCGTGGTCCCGAACAGCACCCGGCGGGACGGGTCCTTGACCCGCTGCTCGTCGAGGACCTTGGTGATCGACTCGACGCGCAGGTCGGGCAGCGTGAGCGTGGCCACCTCGGTGGCGGCCGGGACACCGTAGATCCAGGGGTACTGGCCCGCCGTCCGCACCCACAGCAGCACCCGCAGGACCTGTTCGTCCGAGCCGGGGGAGCGGGGTTCGACGCGGGCCGCGACCGGCCAGCGCCACTGGTTCGGGCCGGGGTCCGGGAACAGGGGCGCCGGGAGGGTGGCCTCCAGGCGGCCGTCGCGCATCAGCACCGCCGAGTTGCGCACCAGGGGAGCGGTGGAGTCGCGCCAGGCGTGCGACTCGCCGAGCGGGTTGGGCGGCCCGTACACCTGGCCGAGATAGGTGTCGGAGAACAGCCACAGCAGCCGCCCGTCGGGCAGCCGCACCGAGTGGGTGCCGTCGCCGCCGGTCCAGTCGTCGCCGCGGGCGCCGTCGTCGCCGTAGCGCGCGAACTCGCCGGTGAGGCGGTCGTCCGCCGACCAGGAGCCGACGGCGAGCGGTGTGCAGTCGCCGCCGTCCCGCCCGTCGCCGTCCGGAAGGGCGGTCAGCAGCACGGCTCCGAGCACCAGCGCCAGCAGCAGACCGACGCCGGTGCCGGTTCGCTGACGTGCTCGTGCGTCCTCGGGCACGGTCCGCGACGTTAGCGGCTCTCGCGCACCCGGTCCATGGGCAGCCACAGGACGGTGTCCCCGGGGGCGGCGCCCGCGCCGGTGATCTCCGCGTCGCTCAGGGCCCGGTCCTCGCCTCACAAGAACCCCGCGCGTGTCCCGTCATGGACGGAGTACGACCTTCCCGAGGTTGCTCCGCGACTCGATCACCTCGTGCGCCCGCGCCACGTCCTCCAGGGCGAACTCCCCGTGCACAACGGGCCGAAGGGTGCCGTCCAGGAACATCCGCCACAGCTCCCGCCGCCACCGCTCGTACAACTCCGGCCGCTCGCGGGCGATCCGCGCCATCTGGAAGCCCGTCACGGACTTGGCGCCGACGAGGAGGTCGTACGCCCGGATCGTCCCGCCGCCCGAGCTGTACGCCACCAGCCGCCCGCCCGGGGCCAGGGCGGCGAGCGCGGGGGTGAGCAGCTCGCCGCCGACCGCGTCGAGGACGTAGTCGACGGGGTCTCCCCAACTGCCCTCGCCGTAAAGGGCGGTGGAGTCGGCGCCGAGCGAGCGCACGAACTCCGCCTTGGCCGGGCCGGACACCGCTCCCACCACCCGGGAGGCGCCCCGGGCCCGTGCGAGCTGCACGGCGAGGTGGCCGACCCCGCTCGCCGCCGCCGTGACCAGTGCCGCCTCTCCTCGCCCGGGGCGTGCCGCCTCCAGCGCGCCGAGCGCGACCAGACCGCTGCGGACCAGGGCGACCGCGTCGACCGCCGAGGCGCCGTCGGGGACCGGCGAGGCCATGGGCTCCCGCAGCAGCGCGAAGTCGGCGTAACCGTGGCCGAAGCACAGGCCCGTGACGCGTTCGCCGGGCCGGAAGCGGGTGACCCCTGCGCCCACGGACACGACCTCACCGGCGAGCTCGCCGCCGAGCGGCACCGGCTCCGCGGCCTCGGTCACCTTGCGGACGACGGGCAGGGTGACGCCGATCGCCGTGCAGCGCACGAGGAGCTCGCCCGGGCCCGGCGCGGGGACCGGCGCCTCCTCCAGGAACAGCGGGCCACCCGTGGACTCGTAACGGACACGACGCATCGATCCGACCTCCCCCTGATTCATTGGACTTCCCAACGATAAGCAGCAAGTCGTTGGGAAGTCCAATGAATAGTGGCTAGGCTGGCCCCATGGCCGAAGCACCCCTGCCCGCGATCCGCTCCCTTCCCAGCTGGCTGCTGGGGCGTGCCGCCGCCCGCGGACGGGCCCTGGTGGCCGAGGCGCTGGCCGCCGAGGGCGTGAAGATGTGGCACCACGTGGTGCTCTCCGCCGTCCGTGACCTGGCCCCCGTGGCCCAGGCCGACCTCGGCCGCGCGGTGCGACTCGACCCCAAGGACCTGGTCGGCGTCCTCAACGACCTCCAGTCGGCCGGACTCGTCCTGCGCGAACCGGACCCCGCCGACCGCCGTAAGAACGCGGTGTCCCTCACCGACGAGGGGACGCAGCTGCTGGAACGCTGCGAGAGGGTGGCCCGCCAGGCCAACGAAGAGCTGCTGGCCCCCCTCTCCGCCGACGAACGCCTGCGATTCATGGGCCTGTTGATCCGGATCTCCGGCACGGAGGGCTGATCGCGGATAACGTTCCGTCATGACCGGACCCCTCGCGCTCGATCCCGCGCGCAGCGCCCTCGTACTCGTCGATCTGATGGACCGGATCGTCGCGCTGCCCCTGGAACCCCGCAAAGGCACCGAAGTACTCACCGCCGCCCAGGAGTTGGCGACCGCCTTCCGTGCCGTCGGCGCACCCGTCGTGCTCGTGCGCGTCGAACGGCCCGGTGTCACCGAGCAGCCACCCGGCAGCGGCCTGGTGCCCGGTCTCGCCCACCCGGGCGACATCGAGATCGTGAAGCGGACCATCGGCGCCTTCCAGGGCACGGACCTGGACGCACGCCTGCGCGAACGCGGCGTCAGCACCCTGGTGTTCGGCGGCATCGCCACCAACCTCGGCGTCGAGTCCACCGCCCGCGCCGCCCTCGACCTCGGCTACGACCTCGTCCTCGTGGAGGACGCCACGGCCGCCCTCACCGTAGCCGAGCACGAGTCCTCGACACGGCTCGACTTCCCGCGCCTGGGCACGGTGGTGACGGTGGATCAGGTGCGCTTCGTGGCGGGCTGACCGTTCAGACCAGGACCGTCCCGCCGTCCACGAGCACCACCGAGCCGGTGCTGAAACCGCCGCGCATCAGATAGAGATACGCCTCGGCGACCTCCTCCGGCTCGCCGACCCGGCCGACCGGAAGCGTCCGGGCGGCGGACGCGAACAGGCCGTCGCGCTCCTGTGCCGGCAGCTCCCGCCACAGCTCGGTGCGGACCACCCCGGGCTCGACCACGTTGACCCGGATCGGGGCCAGTTCCAGGGCCAGCGCCCGGGTCAGCGACTCCATCGCCCCGGCCAGGCCCGCCACCACACTCGTGCCCGGCATCGGCCGGCGCGCGACGGTACCCGTGGTGAGCACGACCGACCCGCCCTCCCGGATGAGCGGCGCCGCGTGCTTGACGGCCGTGACCGCGCCCCACAGCCGGGTCTCCAGAAAACTCCGCGCCCGGTCGAGGTCGGTCTCGGCCAACGGCTCGAACCGCAGCGGTTCGCCCGCCGTGAAGACGAGGTGGTCGAACGCGCCCGTCCGCGCGAAGAAGGCCCGCACACCGGCCTCCGAGGTGACGTCGAGGACGTCCCCCGAGGCTCCCGGCGGCAACTGCTTCAGTGCCGCGTCCACACTCTCCCTCCGGCGTGAGGCGACCACCACCTCGGCCCCGTCCCGGGCCGCCGCCTCCGCCACCGCCAGACCGATCCCCGACGTACCGCCGACCACGACGATCCGCTGTCCCCGCAGGCTCATGCCGTTCTCCCTTCCGTGGGTGTCCGGCTTCCAGCCTGCGGGCGCTCCCGCCGCCCCGTCCAAGACCTCTTCCGACCTCGGCGATACCCTGGAGGTATCGCCGAGGGAAAGGGACGGACATGGACCTCGACCTGCGGAAAGTGCGCTATTTCGTCGCGGTGGCCGAGCTGCTGCACTTCGGGCGGGCGGCCGAACGGCTGCACATCGCCCAGCCGGTCCTGAGCCGCCAGATCAGGGCTCTGGAGAAGGACCTGGGCGCCGAACTGTTCCGACGCGACAGTCACGGCGTCACCCTGACCCCGGCCGGGCGCCAACTCCTCGACGACGCCCGGCACCTGCTCACCGTCGCGGACGGCACCCGGCGCCGGGTCCACCGGGCCGCCCACGGACCGCACCGCCTGGTCGTCGGCTTCCGCGCGGGCATCGTCCTGTCCCACGCCCTGCGCGCGTTCTGCGCCACCCGCCCCGACGTCGCCGTCGAAGCGCGCCGGGTCGAGTGGGACGACCAGGAGGACCTCATCCTCGACGGCACCGTCGACCTCGCCTACGTACGGCTCCCCGTCCGCGAGCGCGGCCTGGAGCTGCTGCCGCTGTTCACCGAGAGCCGCGTGGCGATGCTCCCCGCGGACCACCGGCTCGCCGGCAAGCAGGAGTTGCTGCTGGCCGACCTGGCCGACGAGCCCCGGCTGCGGTACGCCGATCCCGGCCCCGACGACGTCCCGATCCGCACCATCGAGGAGAAGTTCGAGCGCGTGGTGGCCGGACAGGGCATCACCCTCGTCCCCGAGTCCGTCGCCCGGCAGTACTCCCGGCCGGACATCACCTACGTCCCGGTCCAGGACGCGGAGCCGGACCAGGTGCTCCTGGCCTGGGCGGTGAACCAGCGGTCATCGCTGGTCGAAGCGTTCGTCGAGGCCCTCGCCGAGGAGTCGGTCAGCTCTGGGCCGCCGTCGCCGCGAGGGTGAGCCGGTGTTCTCCCGCGTACACGTTCATGGAGCGGCCGCGCAGGAAGCCGATGAGGGTGAGTCCGGTTTCGGCGGCGAGGTCGACGGCGAGGGAGGAGGGTGCGGAGACGGCGGCGAGGACCGGGATGCCGGCCATGACGGCTTTCTGGGCGAGTTCGAAGGACGCGCGGCCGGAGACGAGCAGGACGACGCGGCTCAGGGGGAGGTCGCCTTGCTGGAGTGCGCGGCCGATGAGTTTGTCGACGGCGTTGTGGCGGCCGACGTCCTCGCGTATGTCGAGGAGTTCGCCGTGTTCGGTGAAGAGGGCGGCGGCGTGCAGGCCTCCGGTGCGGTCGAAGACGCGCTGGGCCGCGCGGAGCCGGTCGGGGAGGTCGGCGAGGAGGTCGGGGTCGATACGGACGGGGGGAGTGTCGGAGACGGGCCAGCGGGTCGTCGTACGGACCGCGTCGAGGCTGGCTTTGCCGCACAGGCCGCAGGAGGAGGTGGTGTAGACGTTGCGTTCGAGGGTGATGTCGGGGATCACCACGCCGGGGGCGGTCTTGACGTCGACGACGTTGTAGGTGTTGGAGCCGTCCACGGTCGCGCCGGCGCAGTAGACGATGTTCTGCAGGTCGCTCTGCTGGGCCAGGACGCCTTCGCTGACGAGGAAGCCGGTGGCGAGGGCGAAGTCGTCGCCGGGGGTGCGCATGGTGATGGCGAGGGGTTTGCCGTTGAGGCGGATCTCGAGTGGTTCCTCGGCGACCAGGGTGTCCGGGCGGGACGAGACCGCCCCGTCGCGGATGCGGATCACCTTGCGTCGTTCCGTGACTCGTCCCATATGTGTCTCAGTCCCGGTTCTGTATGTGCTGATAGCCGAAACGGCCCTTGCTGCAGAGGCTGCCCCGGGCCACCGACGCGTCGAGGGCGGCGGTGACCTTCACGGTCTCATTGTCCTGCACAAGGAGCGTGAGACCGCAGTCCGTACCCCGTCCGATGTCGATGAAATATTGTCTACAGTATGTGCCGTGTTTCCTCCCGGCAAGAGTGCGGGTGCCTCCGGCAGGGGTGCGGGTGCCACCCGACCCGGCCTGGAAACCGGCCGGTTCGACCGTTCGTCGCGTCCGGGATACCGCTCATCGCATACGGTCGACGTGCCGCCTTTTCAACTACCCTGATTCTTCCTACCGTTCGGGATCATGAGTCCCCCTGTCGCGCCCCCGGGCTGGAGCCGCTGGCTCGTCCCCCCGGCCGCTCTCTCGGTCCATCTCTCCATCGGACAGGCCTACGCCTGGTCCGTGTTCAAGCCGCCGCTGGAGTCGGCGCTCGGCCTCAGCGGCACACAGAGCGCCCTGCCCTTCCAGCTCGGCATCGTGATGCTCGGCCTGTCCGCCGCGTTCGGCGGCACGCTGGTGGAGCGCAACGGGCCGCGCTGGGCGATGACCGTGGCGCTGATCTGCTTCTCGTCCGGGTTCCTGCTGTCCGCGCTGGGGGCGGCCACCGAGCAGTACTGGCTGATCGTCCTCGGCTACGGCTTCGTCGGCGGCATAGGCCTCGGCATCGGCTACATCTCCCCGGTCTCCACCCTGATCAAGTGGTTCCCGGACCGGCCCGGCATGGCCACCGGCATCGCCATCATGGGCTTCGGTGGCGGCGCGCTCATCGCCTCGCCCTGGTCGGCGCAGATGCTGGAGTCCTTCGGCTCCGACAGCTCCGGTATCGCGCTCGCGTTCCTCGTGCACGGGCTGTCGTACGCCGTCTTCATGCTCCTGGGCGTCCTGCTGGTGCGCGTGCCGCGCAGCGAGAAGCCGGTCGAGAGCGCGCCCAGCGCCTTCGACGGCCCCCAGGTCTCGGCGCGCAACGCCGTGCGCACGCCCCAGTTCTGGTGTCTGTGGATCGTGCTCTGCATGAACGTGACCGCGGGCATCGGCATCCTGGAGAAGGCCGCCCCCATGATCACCGACTTCTTCAAGGAGACCTCGACCCCGGTGTCGGTGTCGGCCGCGGCCGGCTTCGTCGCGCTGCTGTCGGCCGCCAACATGGCCGGCCGCATCGGCTGGTCGTCGACGTCCGACCTGATCGGACGGAAGAACATCTACCGCGTCTACCTCGGCGTGGGTGCGGTGATGTACGGGCTCATCGCCCTGTTCGGCGACTCCTCGAAGCCGCTGTTCATCCTGTGCGCGCTGGTGATCCTGTCCTTCTACGGCGGCGGTTTCGCGACGATCCCCGCATATCTGAAGGACCTCTTCGGGGCCTACCAGGTCGGCGCCATCCACGGCCGGCTGCTCACCGCGTGGTCCACGGCCGGTGTCCTCGGGCCGCTGATCGTCAACTGGATCGCCGACCGGCAGGAGGACGCCGGCAAGAGCGGTGCCGACCTCTACGGCCTCTCCTTCATGATCATGATCGGGCTGCTGGCCGTCGGTTTCGTCGCCAACGAGCTGGTCCGCCCCGTCAGTGCCCGTCATCACATCCCCGCGCCGAGGGAGGCCGCCGATGTCACAGCCCGACAGCAGTCAGAGTCCGCCTGACCGGCGCCCGCTCATCGCCCTGGCCTGGGTGTGGGTGGGCGCACCGCTGGCCTACGGGCTCTACGAGCTGGTGCAGAAGGCCACGCAGTTGTTCACCAAGTAACCGTTCGACAGGTGTTCGGGCGTCCGAGGGGTGAGGGAAGCCGACAACTCGGGCGCCCGTTTCCTGTGGCCTTACGTGCCCACGTACCCGTGAGTCACTGATCAGACTGGTGGATCCCGCTACCCAAGGCAACGAGGGGGACCCTCCATGAACGGCTCGCGGATCGCCGCAGTCGGCCACTACCAGCCCGCCAAGGTGCTCACCAACGCGGATCTGGCGGACCTGGTCGACACCAGCGACGAGTGGATCAGGTCCCGGGTGGGCATCCGGACCCGCCACATCGCCGGCCCCGACGAGCCGGTCGACGAGCTCGCCTCGCACGCCGCCGCCAAGGCGCTGGCCGCGGCCGGGCTCACCCCCGCCGACATCGACCTGGTCCTGGTCGCCACCTCGACCGCCGTCGACCGGTCGCCGAACATGGCCGCCCGGGTCGCGGCCCGGCTCGGCATCCCCTCGCCCGCGGCCATGGACGTCAACGTGGTGTGCGCCGGTTTCACCCACGCGCTGGCCACCGCCGACCACACCGTCCGGGCCGGTGCGGCGACCCGTGCGCTGGTGATCGGCGCCGACAAGATGTCCGCGGTGACCGACTGGAGCGACCGCACCACCTGTGTGCTCGTCGGTGACGGGGCGGGCGCGGCGGTCGTCGAGGGGGCCGACGTGCCCGGTATCTCGCCCGTGCTGTGGGGATCGGTGCCCGAGATGGGGCACGCCGTACGGATCGAGGGCGAGCCGGCCCGGTTCGCGCAGGAGGGGCAGAGCGTCTACCGGTGGGCGACCACGAAGCTTCCGGCGCTGGCCCGGCAGGCCTGCGAGCGCGCCGGGCTCACCCCCGAGGACCTCGCCGCGGTCGTGCTGCACCAGGCGAACCTGCGGATCATCGAGCCGCTCGCGCAGAAGATCGGCGCGGTCAACGCCGTGGTGGCCCGTGACGTCACCGAGTCCGGGAACACGTCCGCGGCCAGCATCCCCCTTGCGTTCTCCAAGCTGGTCGAACAGGGCGAGATCTCGACCGGGGACCCGGTGCTGCTGTTCGGGTTCGGCGGGAACCTGTCCTACGCGGGTCAGGTCGTGCGCTGTCCCTGACATCCGGGATGTCATGAGGACATCCGGGATGTGACGAGGACATCCGGGATGTGACGCGGTCGACGCACGGTTCTGTCTGGACCCTGTGAGCCGTAGACTGTAGACAAAAGGCAAAGGGTCAGGGTGTCCGGGGGTGTCCGCCGCCGAGGAGGGGGACCGTGATGTTGTCGACAGGTCTGCCGCAGGGAGCCGTACCGAAGCTGGAACGTCCCGGTCCGCTGCGTGACCGCGTGTACGAAGCGCTGCTCGAACTCATCACGACCCGTGCTCTCCAGCCGGGTCAGCATCTGGTGGAGAGTGAGCTGGCGGGTCATCTGGGGGTTTCGCGGCAGCCGGTGCGGGAGGCTCTGCAGCGGTTGAACACCGAGGGGTGGGTGGATCTGCGTCCGGCCCAGGGTGCGTTCGTGCACGAGCCGACCGATGAGGAGGCCGATCAACTCCTCACCGTGCGCACGCTGTTGGAGGCCGAGGCGGCCCGGCTCGCCGCGGCCGACGCGGGCAGCGCCGGAATCGCCGCCCTGGAAATGCTGTGCGCGGAGGGCGAGAAGGCCGTCGACGCAGACGACGTGGACGCCGCGGTCGCCCTGAACGCCCGCTTCCACGCGAAGATCATGGAGTTGGCGGGCAACGCGGTCCTCGCCGAGCTGGCGGGGCAGGTGGACCGCCGGGTGCGCTGGTACTACACGCCGGTCGCCCGGCAGCGCGGCCATCAGTCCTGGATCGAGCACCGGGCCCTGATCGCGGCGATCGCCGACCGCGACCAGCGACGCGCCACCGAGCTCATGCGGGAGCACACCGAGCACACCCGCACGTCCTACCACGCACGGCAGCGCTCCTAGGGCCTGTCGTTTGGATCAGCCCGGCGTCGCGGGGTCTGGCACGCCCATCTGCGGCGTTGTCGTCGGTCGCCGACGCTCCGCGTCGACTCCCTCCTCCGCCTTGCAGCTGCACGCACCAGACCCCGCTCACGTCGGCAGAAAAGCACCGCACCTCACGGCCGCCCTGATCCAGACGACAGGCCCTGGTCACCTCACCGGAAGGCCTCCGCGTGCTCCCGCGCCCACCGGGCGAAGGTGCGCGGCGGACGTCCCGTGACCTGCTCCACCGTGGGCAGCACCACCGACTCGTCCAGGGTGCCGTCCACGAAGAAGCCGAAGAAGGCGTCGACATACGGCTTCGGCATGCCCGCCGCCTCCATCTCGGCGCGTGCCTCCTCGTGCCCCAGCCCCACCGCGTGCAGGTCCCGGCCCAGCGCCTCGCCGAGCATCCGGACCCGGTCGGCGGGCAACAGCGCCTCGGGACCGGTGACTTCGAGCACGCGGTCCGCGAACTCGTCGGACAGCAGGGCGCGCCGGGCGACCTGGGCGATGTCGTAGGGGTCGATGTCGGTGGTCCGCGCGTCCGGGAACGGCACCCGGACGGTGTCGCCCTCGCGGATCTGGTCCGCGAGCCGCAACGCGTTGGTCATGAAGCTCGTCGGACGGACGAAGGTCCAGCCGAGACCCGACTCCCGCACCGCGTCCTCCGCGGCGAGCAGATAGCCGGCGACCGCGTTGTCCCGGTCGCCCGTGCCCGCCGACAGGCCGGAGAGCAGGACCACGCGACGGACCCCCGCGTCCCGCGCGTCGGCCAGGATCCGCCGCTGCCCTTCGTAGCCGGGCATCAGGAACAGTCCTCGTACGCCGTCCAGCGCGTCCCGCACGGTCTCGGGCCGGTTCAGATCCCCCGCCACGGCCGCCACGCCCGCCGGTAAGCCCTCGCTTCGGCCGGAACGGCTGACCGCCCGCACCCGTTCGCCGGACTCCGCCAGCGCCCGCACGAGTTCGGCCCCCACGTTCCCCGTCGCACCCGTCACCAGAAACATGTGCTCCCCTCCCTGGGCCCATCCTGCGGGCAGGGGCGCCGGGGCACCAGGGTGCGGCAAGCCTTTGTCCTGTGAGTGGAGAAAGTGGGCATCAATCTCTGCACAGCTTCTTCCCAGGTTCGGCAGCCGCTGCTACGTTCCCCTCGAAAGCCCGGCAACTGGTGGCCGAATGAGGCGGGGAGGGGTTCGTGAGACGCATGACGGCACGACCCGCGAACGCGCATCAGGCCAGGCTGCTCAAGCTGTTGCGTGACGGAGGGGCCAACTCCCGTGCGCAACTGGGCGATCAGGTCGACCTGTCACGGTCCAAGCTGGCCGTGGAGGTGGACCGGCTGCTGGAGACGGGCCTGATCGTGGCCGACGGACTCGCCGCCTCCCGCGGCGGGCGCCGCTCCCACAACATCCGGCTCGCCCCCAATCTGCGTTTCCTCGGCGTGGACATCGGCGCTACCTCGGTCGACGTCGCCGTCACCAACGCCGAACTGGAGATCCTGGGACATCTCAACCAGCCCATGGACGTCCGCGAGGGCCCGGTCGCGGTCTTCGAGCAAGTCCTGTCCATGGCCGCGAAGTTGAGGGCCTCCGGGCTCGCGGAGGGGTTCGACGGCGCCGGCATCGGCGTCCCGGGGCCGGTCCGCTTCCCCGAGGGCGTACCGGTGGCTCCACCGATCATGCCGGGCTGGGACGGCTTCCCCGTGCGGGAGGCGCTCAGCCAGGAACTCGGCTGCCCCGTCATGGTCGACAACGACGTGAACCTGATGGCGATGGGGGAGATGCACGCGGGCGTCGCACGCTCCGTGGGCGACTTCCTCTGCGTCAAGATCGGCACCGGCATCGGCTGCGGCATCGTCGCCGGCGGTGAGGTGCACCGCGGGGTGACGGGCAGTGCTGGCGACATCGGGCACATCCAGGCCGTGCCCGACGGCCGCCCGTGCGCCTGTGGCAACCGGGGCTGCCTGGAAGCCCACTTCAGCGGGGCGGCCCTCGCCCGGGACGCCGTGGAGGCGGTCGAGCAGGGGCGCTCCGAGGAACTCGCCGCACGACGCACGGCGAACGGCGGTCTGACCGCGGCCGACGTCGCCGCCGCCGCTGCCGCCGGCGACCCCACCGCCCTCGACCTGATCCGTGAGGGCGGCAACCGGACCGGCCAGGTCATCGCCGGCCTGGTCTCCTTCTTCAACCCGGGCCTGGTGGTGATCGGCGGCGGGGTGACCGGCCTCGGCCACACCCTGCTCGCCGCGATCCGCACCCAGGTCTACCGCCAGTCACTGCCGCTGGCGACCGGCAACCTGCCCATCGTGCTGGGGGAGTTGGGCCCCACCGCCGGAGTCATCGGCGCGGCCCGCCTCATCAGCGACCACCTGTTCTCACCCGCCTGAGCATCGAAACCGTCAGGCGTCCCAGTACGGCGCCCTGCTTCGCCCTGCCCTTTCGCCCTGCCCTGAATCCGGCCCGCACGCCCGCCAAGGGGACCTCATGGCACCAGAACCACCGCTGCTCAGCATGTCCGGCATCACCAAGTCGTTCCCCGGAGTCCGGGCCCTCGACGGCGTCGACCTCGACGTCCAGGCCGGCGAAGTGCACTGTCTGCTCGGCCAGAACGGGGCCGGCAAGTCCACCCTCATCAAGGTGCTGGCCGGCGCCCACCAACCCGACACCGGCCGCCTGCGCTGGCGCGGCGAGGAGGTCGCCCTGCGCTCTCCGATCGCCGCCATGCGCCTCGGCATCGCCACCATCTACCAGGAACTCGACCTGGTGGAGCACCTGTCCGTGGCGGAGAACGTCCACCTCGGCCATGAACCGACCACGGCGGGGTTCGTCGTACGGGGCAAGGCGGCCCGTCAGTCGACCGCCGCGCTGCTGCGACGGCTCGGGCACCCGGAGATCGATCCGGCCCGGCTGGTCGGGGAGTTGCCCGCGGCGCAGCAGCAGATCGTGTCCATGGCGCGGGCCCTCTCCCACGACGTACGGCTCATCGTGATGGACGAGCCGTCCGCCGCCCTCGACCCGGACGAGGTCGACAACCTCTTCCGGATCGTCGGCGACCTCACCGCCGAGGGGGTCGCCGTGGTCTACATCTCCCACCGCCTGGAGGAGATCCGGCGGATCGGCGACCGGGTGACGGTCCTCAAGGACGGCCGGGCCGTCGCGGTCGGGCTGCCCGCCAAGTCGACGCCGACGCGCGAGGTCGTGGCGCTGATGACGGGCCGGAACGTCGAGTACGTCTTCCCGGAGCGGCCGACGGCTCCCGCCCAACAGGACACGCCGCTGCTGGAGGTCCAAGGGCTGGCCCGGCAGGGCGAGTTCGAGCCCCTCGACCTGGTCGTCCACCCCGGGGAGATCGTCGGCCTCGCCGGGCTCGTCGGCTCGGGGCGCTCCGAGATCCTGGAGACGGTCTACGGCGCCCGCAAACCCACCTCCGGTCAAGTGGTCGTGGACGGCAAGGCGTTGAAACCCGGCAGTGTCCGAGCGGCCGTACGCGCCGGGATCGGACTGGCCCCCGAGGAGCGCAAGGCGCAGGCCCTGCTGATGCTGGAATCGGTCACCCGCAATGTGTCCGTCTCCTCCATGTCCCGCTTCTCCAGGGCCGGTTGGATCGACCGGCGGGCCGAACTCGGCGCGGCCCGGGCGGCGACCCGCGAGCTCTCCCTGCGGCCCGACAACCCCTCCGTGCCGATCCGCACCCTGTCCGGCGGCAACCAGCAAAAGGCCGTCCTGGCCCGCTGGCTGCTGCGCGGCTGCCGCATCCTGCTGCTCGACGAACCCACCCGGGGCGTCGACGTCGGGGCCCGCGCCGAGCTCTACGCGGTCGTCCGGCGGCTCGCCGACGAAGGGCTGGGCGTGCTGCTGGTCTCCAGTGAGGTCCCCGAGGTGCTCGGCCTCGCCGACCGTGTCCTGGTGCTCCGCGAGGGGCGTGTCGTCCACCGGGCACCCGCCCGTGAGCTCGACGAACACCGTGTACTCGACCTCGTCATGGAAGGAAGCCCGGCGTCATGACGCAGCATGTGTCCCCGCCCAGGGGAAGCGCCGACAAAGTGCCTTCGGTGAGCGAATCGCCCGCCTGGCGAGGGGTGTTCGCCCACGCCGACGTCCGTACCCTCTCCCTCCTCGGCGTGCTCGCCGTACTGGTCCTGATCGGCGGGATCACCAAGCCCGACGAGTTCCTCGACACCCGCAACCTCCAACTCGTCCTCACCCAGGCCTCGGTGATCGGTGTCGTCACCGTCGGCATGACCTTCGTCATCACCTCCGGCGGCATCGACCTCTCGGTGGGCGCGATCGTCGCCCTCGCCTCGGTGTGGGCCACCACCGTCGCCACCCAGGAGTACGGCTTCGCGGGCATCCTCTTCACCGCGGTGATCGTCGGCGTCGGCTGCGGCCTGGTCAACGGGCTGCTCATCGCGTACGGCGCCATGGTCCCCTTCATCGCCACGCTCGCCATGCTCGCCTCGGCCCGCGGCCTCGCCCTGCAGATCACCGACGGCAGCACACAGGTCGTCACGGTCAACAGCGTGCTGGACCTCGGCGAGCGCGACGCCTATGTGCTCGGCATCCCTCCGCTGGTCCTGGTCTTCGCGGTCGTGACGATCATCGGCTGGCTCGTGCTGAACCGCACCACCTTCGGCCGGCGCACGGTCGCCGTCGGCGGCAACGCCGAGGCCGCCCGGCTCGCCGGCATCGACGTCCGCCGCCAGCGCCTCTACCTCTACCTGCTGTCCGGACTGTGCTGCGGCATCGCCGCCTTCCTGCTGATCATCCTGTCCGGCTCCGGCCAGAACACCAACGGCAACCTCTACGAGCTCGACGCCATCGCCGCCGCGATCATCGGCGGAACCCTGCTCAGCGGGGGGCGCGGCACCATCACCGGCTCCGTGCTCGGCGTCCTGATCTTCACCACGATCACCAACATCTTCGCCCTGAACAACCTGCAGAGCGACGTCCAGCAGATCGCCAAGGGCGCGATCATCGTCGCCGCCGTGCTGGTCCAGCGCCGTACCGCAAGCACGACCTGAGGAAAGGGTTCACCGCCATGCCACAGCCCACGAGCCGCTTCACCAGTCGCAGAGGTCTGCTCTTCGGGACCGCCGCCGTCGGGGCCGGTGCCCTCCTCGCAGGTTGCACCAGCAACGACTCCGGCGACGACGAGCCGGCCGCGAACGACCAGCCCGCGGCCTCCGACTCGCCCGGCAAGCCCGTCACCATCGGCTTCGCCGGACCGCAGGCCGACCACGGCTGGCTCAACGCGATCAACGACAACGCCAAGAACCGGGCCAAGAAGTACTCGGACGTCACCCTGGAGATCACCGAGGGCTCCAACGACACCGCCCAGCAGATCGGCCAGATCGAGACCCTGATCAACAAGAAGGTCGACGTGCTGGTCGTCCTGCCCGCGGACGGCAAGGCCCTCACCCAGGTCGGCCTCAAGGCGATGCGCGCCGGGATCCCGGTCGTGAACCTGGACCGCATCTTCAACACCCCCCAGGCGTACCGCTGTTGGATCGGCGGCGACAACTACGGCATGGGCCTCAACGCCGGCCACTACATCGGCGGGAAGCTCAAGGGGAAGTCGAACGCCAAGGTCATCGAACTGGCCGGACTCGACAACCTGGAACTCACCAAGCAGCGCACCAAGGGCTTCGACGACGCCCTGAAGAACTACCCCAACGTGCGCAAGGTGGCCCGCCAGGCCGCCGAGTTCACGGTGGAGTCCGGGCAGGCCAAGATGGCCCAGCTCCTGCAGGCCCAGTCGAGCTTCGACGCGCTGTGGAACCACGACGACGACCAGGGCGTGGGCGCGCTGCGCGCCATCGACCAGGCCGGCCGCGAGGACTTCCTGATGGTCGGCGGCGCGGGCGCGCTGTCCGCCTTCCAGGCCATCAAGCAGGACAACGGCGTCCTCAAGGCCACCGTCCTCTACCCGCCGACCATGGCCGCCTCCGCGATCGACCTCGCCCGCGCCCTCGGCCAGTCCAAGGGCATCGGCGGCCTCGCCGAGTTCGAGATCCCGGCCTCGCTCACCCTCTACTCGGCCGTCGTCGACAAGACCAACGTCGACCAGTACATGTCCACCGGCTTCAAGTGAGGCGTCCCGATCCGGGGCCTGCCTTACGCCCCGGCCCGGGGCCTGCCTTACGCCCCGGCCGGGCCGTCCCGAAGGGCAGGTCCCAGGAGCCCGGTTCGTCGACGGACCGGGCTGCACCCCCCACCGCGCCACGACGACGAGGAGGACATCGCGCATGGCACAGCCGCAGCAGTCAGAAGAGGCCGAGGTGCCGTCGCTCCGGGTCGGCATGGTCGGCTACGCCTTCATGGGCGCCGCCCACTCCCAGGGCTGGCGGACCGTCGGACGCGTCTTCGACCTGCCCCGCCGCCCGGTGCTCGCCGCGGTCTGCGGACGGGACGCGGACGCCGTGCGCCGGGCCGCCGACCGGCACGGCTGGGCCGCCGCCGAGACCGACTGGCGGGTGCTGATCGAGCGGGACGACGTCGACCTCGTCGACATCTGCACCCCCGGCGACAGTCACGCCGAGATCGCCGTCGCCGCACTCGCGGCCGGCAAGCACGTGCTGTGCGAGAAGCCCCTCGCGAACACCGTCGAAGAGGCCCAGGTGATGACCCGCGCGGCCGAAGAGGCTTGCCAGCGCGGGCAGTTGGCGATGGTCGGCTTCAACTACCGCAGGGTGCCGGCCACCGCGCTGGCCCGGCGGATGGTGGACGATGGGCGGCTGGGAACGCTGCGGCACGTCCGGGTGACCTACCTTCAGGACTGGCTCGTGGACCCGCAGTTCCCGCTGACCTGGCGGCTGCGCAGGGAACAGGCCGGCTCGGGCTCGCTCGGCGACCTCGGCGCGCACATCGTCGACCTCGCCCAATACCTGGCGGGAGAACCGCTGGCCGGAGTCTCCGCGCTGACCGAGACCTTCGTAAGGGAACGGCCGCTGGCCGGGGGCGCCGTCAAGGGCCTGTCCGCCGTCTCCGGGACCGGCACCGGCCAGGTCACCGTCGACGACGCGGCCCTGTTCACCGGACGCTTCGCCTCCGGCGCCCTCGCCTCCTTCGAGGCCACCCGCTACGCCACCGGCCGCAAGAACGCGCTGCGCATCGAACTCAACGGCGAGCGCGGCTCCTTGGCCTTCGACCTCGAACGCCTCAACGAACTCTCCTACCACGACGCCACCGAGCCCGCAACGCACGCCGGCTTCCGCCGCATCCTCGTCACCGAGCCCGACCACCCCTACCTGGACGCCTGGTGGCCGCCGGGCCACGGCCTCGGCTACGAGCACACCTTCGTCCACCAGGCCCGCGACCTCGTCCACGCGATCGCCGAGGGCCGCCGCCCCGACCCCTCCTTCGCCGACGGACTCCAGGTCCAGCGGGTGCTCGCGGCCGTGGAGGAGAGCGCCGAGAAGAACTCCGTCTACACCCCGATAGCCGTCTGAGGAGGCTCCGAAAAGATGCCGCGTCAGTTCACGCTCTTCACCGGCCAGTGGGCCGACCTCCCCCTCGAAGAGGTCTGCCGACTCGCCCGCGACTTCGGCTACGACGGACTCGAACTCGCCTGCTGGGGCGACCACTTCGAGGTCGACAAGGCGCTGGCCGACCCGTCCTATCCGGACTCCCGGCGCGCCCTGCTCGACAAGTACGGCCTCAAGTGCTGGGCGATCTCCAACCACCTGGTCGGCCAGGCCGTCTGCGACGCCATCATCGACGAACGCCACCGGGCCATCCTGCCCGGCGAGGTGTGGGCCGACGGCGACCCGGAGGGCGTCCGGCAGCGGGCCGCCGACCGGATGAAGGACACCGCACGGGCCGCCCGCGCCTTCGGCGTCGACACCGTCATCGGCTTCACCGGCTCCGCCATCTGGCACCTGGTCGCCATGTTCCCGCCCGCCCCCGAGTCGATGATCGACCGCGGCTACGAGGACTTCGCCGAGCGCTGGAACCCCATCCTCGACGTCTTCGACACGGAGGGCGTGCGGTTCGCGCACGAGGTCCACCCGAGCGAGATCGCCTACGACTACTGGACCACACAGCGCGCGGTGGAGGCGGTCGGCGGCCGGGCGGCCTTCGGACTTAACTTCGACCCCTCCCACTTCGTGTGGCAGGACCTCGACCCGGTCGGCTTCCTGTGGGACTTCCGCGACCGGATCTACCACGTCGACTGCAAGGAAGCCCGCAAGCGCCTCGACGGCCGCAACGGCCGCCTCGGCTCCCATCTGCCCTGGGGCGACCCGCGTCGCGGCTGGGACTTCGTCTCCGCGGGCCACGGTGACGTCCCCTGGGAGGACGTCTTCCGCATGCTGCGATCCATCGACTACGAGGGCCCGATCTCGGTCGAGTGGGAGGACGCCGGCATGGACCGGCTCCAGGGCGCGCCCGAGGCACTGAACCGACTCAAGGCATACGACTTCGAGCCCCCGTCGGCCTCCTTCGACGCGGCGTTCGGCGGCAACGAGTAAGCCGCACCCGCCAGTTCCGGGATGACGGCGCATCCCGGCGTTACCCGCACTCACCCGTACGACCGGCCCCTTTCTGGAGGCATCCGTGCACGGGAAAGACCGCACCACCCCGACCGACAGAATCGAGACCCACAGACGACGCGCCCCCTGGCGCAGGGCGGCGGCCCTGCTCACCGGCCTCCTGCTGGCCGGCGCCTCCCTCTCCCTCACCGCTCCCCAGGCCGGCGCAGCCGTCGCCGGCGAGGGAACCGCCACCGCGGCCGCCGCCGAGGATTTCCAGCAGGTCACCCTCGCCAAGGGCGAACCCGAGGTCGGCGAGCCCATGTCGCTCGCCGTCCTCCCGGACCGCTCGGTCCTGCACACCTCCCGCGACGGCGAACTGCGCATCACCGACGCGGCCGGCACCACCCGCCTCGCCGGAAAACTCGACGTCTACTCCCACGACGAAGAGGGCCTCCAAGGCGTCGGCGTCGACCCGCAGTTCACCACCAACCGCTTCATCTACCTGTACTACGCACCCCCGTTGAACACCCCGGCGGGCGACGCCCCCGAGACCGGCACCGCGGCCGACTTCGCCCCCTTCGACGGCGTCAACCGGCTCTCCCGGTTCGTCCTGAACACCGACGGCACCCTCGACGCCGCCAGCGAGACGAAGATCATCGACATTCCGGCCACCCGCGGCATCTGCTGCCACGTCGGCGGCGACATCGACTTCGACGCGGCCGGCAACCTCTACCTGTCGACGGGCGACGACTCCAACCCCTTCCAGTCCGACGGGTTCACCCCCATCGACGAACGCGCGAACCGCAACCCGGCCTTCGACGCCCAGCGCAGCGCCGGCAACACCAACGACCTGCGCGGCAAGATCCTCCGCATCAAGGTCAACGCCGACGGCTCGTACGCCATCCCGGACGGCAACCTCTTCGCGCCCGGCACGGACAAGACCCGGCCCGAGATCTACGCCATGGGCTTCCGCAACCCGTTCCGCTTCAGCGTCGACAAGGCGACGGGCATCGTCTACGTCGGTGACTACGGCCCCGACGCCGGTGCCGCCGACCCGGCCCGAGGCCCCGCCGGACAGGTCGAGTTCGCGCGCGTGACCGGCCCCGGCAACTTCGGCTGGCCGTACTGCACGGGCGACAACGACGCCTATGTGGACTACGACTTCGCCACCGGCACCTCCGGCGCGTCCTTCGACTGCGCCGCGCCGAAGAACAACTCCCCGCACAACACCGGCCTCACCGACCTTCCCCCGGCGCAGGCCGCCTGGATCCCCTACGACGGCGGATCGGTCCCCGAGTTCGGCACCGGCTCCGAGTCGCCGATGGGCGGCCCGGTCTACCACTACGACGCCTCACTCGACTCGCCGGTGAAGTTCCCCGAGGCCTACGACGGCGACTTCTTCGCCGGGGAGTTCGGCCGCCGCTGGATCAAGCGCATCACCAGCGACGACAACGGCACCGTCCAGTCGATCAACGACATTCCCTGGACCGGCACCCAGGTGATGGACATGGCCTTCGGCCCCGACGGCGCGCTGTACGTCCTCGACTACGGCGTCTCCTGGTTCGGCGGCGACGAGAACTCCGCCCTGTACCGCATCGAGAACGCCACCGACGGCCACTCCCCGGTCGCCCAGGCGGCGGCCGACCGCACGTCCGGACAGGCACCGCTGCGGGTGCGGTTCTCCTCCGAGGGCACCAGCGACCAGGACGGTGACGCCCTCACCTACAGCTGGGACTTCGGCGACGGCGGCACGTCCACGGCGGCGAACCCGGCACACACGTACAAGAAGAACGGCACCTACACCGCGACCCTGACCGCGAAGGACCCGAGCGGCCGCACCGGCAGCGCCAGCGTCCAGATCGTCGTCGGCAACACCGCACCCAAGGTGACGCTCGAACTCCCGCAGGACGGCCAGCTGTTCAGCTTCGGTGACGCGATCCCGTTCAAGGTGCGGGTGAGCGACCCCGAGGACGGCCGGCCCATCGACTGCGCCAAGGTCAAGGTCACCTTCGTCCTCGGCCACGACAGCCACGGCCACCCCGTCACCTCCGCCGACGGCTGCACCGGCACCCTCCAGACCAGCGCCGACGGCGGCCACGACGAGGACGCCAACATCTTCGGCGTGATGGACGCCGAGTACACCGACAACGGCGGCGGCGGCCAGGCCCCGCTGACCACCCACGACCAGAGCGTCCTGCAGCCCAGGCACCGCCAGGCCGAGCACTTCGGCACCGGCTCCGGCGTCTCCGTCATCGCCAAGGACACGGCACACGGCGGCAACACGGTCGGCGACATCAACAACGGTGACTGGATCTCCTTCAAGCCGTACGTCCTGAGCAACGCCAAGTCGGTCACCGCGCGCGTGTCCTCGGGCGGCACCGGCGGCACGCTGGAGATCCGCGCGGGGTCCGCGACCGGCACCCTGCTCGGCAAGGCGACCGTGCCGGTGACCGGCGGCTGGGAGACCTTCCAGGACGTCACCGCCAACCTGTCCAAAGCACCCACGGGCACCACCACGCTCTACCTGGTCTTCAAGGGGAGCGGCACCGGCGCCCTGTTCGACGTGGACGACTTCACCTTCACGACCGGCTGAGAGGAGGGGCACGCATGAACACAACCGGACGATGGACGGCGGCAGTTGTGGGAGCCGCACTGCTCCTCGGCTGCGTCTCGCAACCCGCCGTGTCGCACTCCGCCGACACCGAACGGGTGCTGGTCTTCTCCAAGACGGCCGGCTTCCGGCACGACTCGATTCCCGACGGTGTCGCCGCGGTGAAGCAGCTCGGTGAGACCGGCGGCTTCACGGTCGACGCCACCGAGGACGCGAACGCGTTCACCCCGAAAAACCTGCGCCGGTACGACGCGGTCGTGTTCCTCTCCACCACCGGCGACGTCCTCGACCCCACCCAACAACGGGCGTTCGAGGGCTACATCCGGCAGGGCGGCGGATACGTCGGCATCCACGCGGCCGCCGACACCGAGTACGACTGGGCGTTCTACGGCGGCCTCGTCGGCGCCTGGTTCCAGTCGCACCCGGCGATCCAGCCGGCCACGGTGGTGGTCGAGGACCGGGCCCACCCGTCCACGTCGGAGCTGTCACCGACGTGGAACCGCACCGACGAGTGGTACAACTACCGTTCCGATCCCAGGGAACAGGTCCACGTCCTGGCCGCCCTCGACGAGTCGTCGTACACCGGCGGCACGATGAACGGCGACCACCCGATCGCCTGGTGCCAGGACTACCAGGGCGGCCGGGCCTTCTACACCGGCCTCGGCCACACCAAGGAGTCGTACGCCGACCCCGCCTTCCGCGGCCACCTGCTGGGCGCGATCCGGTACGCGACCGGCGACGCACAGGCCGACTGCCGGCCGGAGAACGGCTACCGGCCCCTCTTCGACGGCACCGCCGAGTCGCTGGCCGACTGGCGACAGGCGGGCCCGGGCTCCTTCATCCGCTCCGACGACGGCACGCTCACCTCGTCCGGCGGCATGGGGATGCTCTGGTACGCCGGCCAGGACCTCGGGTCGTACTCCCTCAAGCTCGACTGGAGGATGGCGGGCGCCGCCGGGGACGACAACTCCGGCGTGTTCGTGGGCTTCCCGCCCTCGGACGACCCCTGGTCCGCCGTGGACAACGGCTACGAGATCCAGATCGACGCCACCGACGTACCCGAGAAGACGACAGGGTCCGTCTACGGATTCCGCTCCGCCGACCTGAGGAAGCGCGACCGTGCGCTGAATCCGCCGGGGGAGTGGAACACGTACGAGATCCGGGTGGAGGGGGAGCGCCTGCGCGTCTGGCTCAACGGTGTGAAGATCAACGATTTCACCAACACCGATCCGGCCCGGAGCCTGCGTGACGGACATGTCGGCATCCAGAACCACGGAGCCGACGACCGGGTGTCGTTCCGCGACATCCGGATCAAGGAACTGCCCGTCAAGGGCGGCTGAGCGGCGGCGGGCGGGGGACGCCGGACCCCCGCCCGCCGTCTTTTCTCCCCGCACTTCCGGGGTTCGCACACGACGCGTTCGACAAGGAGGCTGCCCATGTCCGCGTCCGATTCCGTACCGCGTGTCGGCGTCTGGCTGATCGGGGCCCGAGGTTCCGTCGCGACGACGGTCGTCGCGGGCTGCGCCGCCATGACCGCGGGTCTGCACCCGCCGACGGGTCTGGTCACCGAGACCCCGCCCTTCGCCGGGAGTGGCCTGCCCGCCCTGTCCGCCCTTGTCTTCGGCGGCCACGACACGGTGGACTGCCCCCTGCCCAAACGAGCCGAGGCCCTGGCGGCGGGCGGCGTCCTGCCGCACGGCCTGCCCGCCGCGGTGAGCGCCGAACTCACCGCCGCCGAACGGGAGATCAGGCCCGGCGGCCCCCTCCCCGGCGACACCAGGACCGAGGAGGACCTGATCGCCGCCTTCGCCGCGGACATCCGGTCCTTCGTACGACGCGGCCGGCTGGCCCGCGCGGTGGTGGTGAACGTGGCCTCCACCGAACCCGCCCCCACTGGCGAGGCCCTGCCGCCGAGCTCCCTCTACGCGGCGGCGGCCCTGCGCGCAGGGTGCCCGTACGTGAACTTCACGCCCTCCACGGGCCTGCACCACCCCGCCCTCGCCGGACCGGCCGAGAGCTCCGGCCTGCCCCACGCGGGCCGCGACGGCAAGACCGGCCAGACCCTGCTCCGGTCCGTCCTGGGCCCGATGTTCACCCAACGCGCCCTGACGGTCCGGTCCTGGTCCGGCACCAACCTCCTGGGCGGCGGCGACGGAGCCTCCCTCGCCGACCCGGCGGCCGCCGCGGCGAAGAACGCCGGCAAGGAACGTGTCCTGGCCGACACCCTCGCCGGCACCCCCGAGGGCGAGGTCCACATCGACGACGTCCCCGCCCTTGGCGACTGGAAGACCGCCTGGGACCACATCGCCTTCGACGGTTTCCTCGGCACCCGCATGATCCTCCAGACCACCTGGCAGGGCTGCGACTCCGCGCTTGCCGCCCCCCTCGTCCTCGACCTGGCCCGCCTGACCGCCCGCGCACACGAGCGCGGCCTGTCCGGCCCGCTCGGCGAACTGGGCTTCTACTTCAAGGACCCGGTCGGACCGGGACCTTCGGGACTGGGGGAGCAGTACACGGAGCTGCTGGGGTTCGCGCGACGGCTCCGGGCACAGCCGGCCGAGGGCGGCCCGGGAGGCGGCCGCAGCGGGACCCCGGCCCACCGCGGCGGCACGGGGGAGCAGCAGTGAGGGCGGGCAGGGCAGCGATGGGTCGCCTGCCCGAGGGCGCGGGTGGGCCGACGACACCGCTGAGCGCCGCCCGCACGGACACCGGGAGCGCGACCGCGACAGCTCTGCCTAGCACCGCCCTCGCGCCCCTGGCCGGACGCTTCGCGAGAAGGGTGAGCGTCACATGACCGACCCCCTCTCCCCACACCGGCCCGTCCCGGACCCGGACAGCGCCCCGACCGACCCGACCGGCACACCTCGGCCCCTTCGCGATCCCGGCGACACGGCAGCCCCCCGCGCACGCCCCAGGTCCGCTCCGGAACCCGGCGCCACCCCGCTCCGCTTCGGCTACGGCACAAACGGCCTCGCGGACCTCCGCCTGGACGACGCCCTGACCCTGCTCGCCGACCTCGGGTACGACGGTGTCGGTCTGACCCTCGACCACATGCACCTGGACCCCCTCGCCCCCGACCTGGCCGCCCGCACCCGCCGCCTCGCCCGCCGACTGGACGCGCTCGGACTGACGGTGACCGTGGAGACGGGCGCCCGCTATGTGCTCGACGCGCGCCGCAAGCACGGCCCCTCGCTGCTCGACCCCGACCCGGACGACCGCGCCCGCCGGGCCGGCCTGCTGCTCCGGGCCGTCCAGGTCGCCGCCGACCTCGGCGCGCACGCCGTGCACTGCTTCAGTGGCATCACCCCGACGGGCACCGACCCGGACACCGCGTGGAAACGTCTGGCCGAGACCCTCACCCCCGTCCTGGACACCGCCACCGCCGCAGGCGTCCCCCTCGCCGTCGAGCCCGAACCGGGCCACCTCCTCGCCACCCTCGCCGACTTCCACCACCTCCGCACCACCCTCGGCGACCCGCCGGCCCTCGGCCTGACCCTCGACATCGGCCACTGCCAGTGCCTCGAACCCCTGCCGCCCGCCGACTGCGTACGCGCCGCCGGCCCCTGGCTGCGGCACGTCCAGATCGAGGACATGCGTCGAGGCGTCCACGAACACCTCCCCTTCGGCGACGGCGACATCGACTTCCCGCCGGTCCTCGCCGCGCTGGCCGACACCGGCTACCGGGGCCTGACGGTCGTCGAACTGCCCCGCCACTCCCACGCGGGCCCCCACTTCGCCGAGCACTCCCTCCCGTTCCTCCGTCAGGCAGTGGCGCTCTCACAAGGAAGCACTCCATGACCCACCTTCCTGCCCACCAGGCAACCCCCGCGGCGGACACCCAGGGCACCACCCTCGCCCGAACCCCGCCGCACGACCTGCACGCCCACCTCGCCGACCGCCTCGGCGAAGCCGCCCGCGGCTGGCTCGACCAGGCACTCGACGAGGCCGCCGCCCACCCCGGCGCCCACGGCCCCATCTCCGTGTGGGAGCTGCGCCTCGCCGAGGCCGGACGGCGCTGCGGCCCCGAACACGCCGACGCCGCCCGCATCCTGATCCTGCACGCGGCCCGCGCCGACACCGACGCCCTGACCCGGGTCTACGCCCAGGGCACCGCCGCCGAACGCCGCGCCGTCCTGCACGCCCTGCCCCACCTCGTGCCCGGACCGCAGGCCCTCCCGCTCGTCGAGGACGCCCTGCGCACCAACGACACCCGCCTCCTGGCCGCCGCCGTCGGCCCCTACGCCGCCCGCCACCTCGACGCCCACCACTGGCGCCACGCCGTCCTGAAGTGCCTGTTCACCGGCGTGCCCGTGACCGAGGTGGCCGACCTGGAGCGGCGGGCCCACGCGGACCGCGAACTCGCCCGGATGCTCGGCGACTACGCCGCCGAACGCACCGCCGCGGGCCGTCCGGTGCCCGAGGACCTGCACCGCGTCCTGACCCTGACCGACCCCACCGCCACCCCACCCGCGCCGGCCGCCGACCACGGCCCGAACGGCGCGGAGGGCCCCCACGGCAAGGAGTCCTGATGCGCATCTTCGACCCCCACATCCACATGACGTCACGGACCACCGACGACTACCAGGCCATGCACGCCGCCGGTGTGCGCGCCGTGGTCGAACCCGCCTTCTGGCTGGGCCAGCCCCGGACCTCCCCCGCCTCCTTCCTCGACTACTTCGACTCCCTGCTGGGCTGGGAGCCCTTCCGCGCCGCCCAGTACGGCATCGCCCACCACTGCACGCTCGCCCTGAACCCGAAGGAGGCCAACGACCCGCGCTGCCTCCCCGTCCTGGACGAACTGCCCCGGTATCTCGTCAAGGACCAGGTCGTCGCCGTCGGCGAGATCGGCTACGACTCCATGACCCCCGCCGAGGACACCGCCCTCGCCGCCCAGCTCCAGCTCGCCGCCGACCACCAGCTGCCCGCGCTCGTCCACACCCCGCACCGCGACAAGCTCGCGGGCCTGCGCCGCACCCTCGACGTGGTCCGCGAATCCGCCCTGCCCACCGACCGGGTCCTGGTCGACCACCTCAACGAGACCACCGTCAAGGAGGCCAAGGACAGCGGCTGCTGGCTCGGCTTCTCCGTCTATCCCGACACCAAGATGGACGAGGAGCGCATGGTGGCGATCCTGCGCACGTACGGCCCCGAACAGGTCCTGGTGAACTCCGCCGCCGACTGGGGCCGCAGCGACCCCCTCAAGACCCGCAAGGTCGGCGACCTGATGCTCGCCGAGGGCTTCGGCGAGGACGACGTGGACCGCGTCCTGTGGCGCAACCCCGTCGCCTTCTACGGACTCAGCGGCCGGCTCGACCTCGACATCGCGGCCACCGAAGCCACCCACGAGGGCAACTCCATCCTCCGCGGCGGGGCGTGAGCCATGCGCTTCCGCCACCCCGACGGCACCACCGTCCACCTCGCCTACTGCACCAACGTCCACCCCGCCGAGACCCTCGACGGCGTCCTCGCCCAGCTCCGCGACCACTGCGAACCCGTCCGCCGCCGCCTCGGCCGCGACCGCCTCGGCATCGGCCTGTGGCTCGCCCGCGACGCCGCCCACGCCCTGGTCAGCGACCCCTCCGCGCTGCGCGACCTGCGCTGCGAACTCGACCGCCGCGGCCTCGAAGTCGTCACCCTCAACGGATTCCCCTACGAGGGCTTCGGCGCCGAGGAGGTCAAGTACCGCGTCTACAAGCCGGACTGGGCCGACCCCGAACGCCTCGACCACACCACCGCCCTGGCCCGCGTCCTCACCGGAATCCTGCCCGACGACGTCACCGAGGGCACCGTCTCCACCCTGCCGCTCGCCTGGCGCACCGCCTACGACGACGGGAGCGCCGACAAGGCCCGCACCGCCCTGCTCACCCTCGCCGAACGCCTCGACGCCCTCCAGGAGCTGACCGGCCGCTCCATCCGCGTCGGCCTCGAACCCGAACCCGGCTGCGTCGTCGAGACCACCGGTGACGCCGTCGCCCCGCTGGCCGCGATCGCCCACCACCGCATCGGCATCTGCGTCGACACCTGCCACCTCGCCACCTCCTTCGAAGACCCGCACACCGCCCTGGACGCGCTCACCGCCGCCCGCGTCCCCGTCGTCAAGTCCCAGCTGTCCGCCGCCCTGCACGCCGAGCACCCCCACCTGCCCGAAGTGCGCGAGGCACTCGCCGCCTTCGACGAACCCCGCTTCCTGCACCAGACCCGCACGTCCACCGCAGCGGGCCTGCGCGGCACCGACGACCTCGGCGCGGCCCTCGCCGGCGACGCCCTGCCCGACGGGGCACCCTGGCGCGCCCACTTCCACGTCCCGCTGCACGCGGCCCCCGCCGCACCCCTCACCTCCACGCTCCCCGTACTCAAGTCCGCCCTCACCCGGCTCGTCGGCGGCCCGCACCCGCTCACCCGCCACCTGGAGGTCGAGACCTACACCTGGCAGGCCCTCCCACCCGAACTGCGCCCCCGCGGCCGCACCCAGCTCGCCGACGGCATCGCCGCCGAACTCACCCTCGCGCGCGACCTGCTGACGGACCTCGGCCTGAAGGAGCTGCCATGAGCCACCAGCCCCCGGAGGCGGGACCGACCCCTCTCCTCGTCCTCGACGTGGTCGGCCTCACCCCCCGTCTCCTCGACCACATGCCCCACCTCAAGTCCCTCGCCCAGTCCGGGTCCCACGCCCCGCTCGGCACCGTCCTGCCCGCCGTCACCTGCGCCGCCCAGTCCACCTTCCTCACCGGCACCCACCCGTCGGAGCACGGCATCGTCGGCAACGGCTGGTACTTCCGCGAGCTCGGCGACGTACTCCTGTGGCGCCAGCACAACGGTCTGGTCGCCGGCGACAAGCTGTGGGACGCCGCCCGCCGCGCCCACCCCGGCTACACGGTCGCCAACATCTGCTGGTGGTACGCCATGGGCGCCGACACCGACTTCACCGTCACCCCCCGTCCCGTCTACTACGCCGACGGCCGCAAGGAACCCGACTGCTACACCCGCCCTCCGGCCCTGCACGACGAACTCACCGACAAGCTCGGCACCTTCCCCCTCTTCCACTTCTGGGGCCCCGGCGCGGACCTCGTCTCCAGCCGGTGGATCATCGACGCGACCCGCCACATCATGGGCACCCGCCACCCCGACCTGACCCTCTGCTACCTCCCTCACCTCGACTACGACCTGCAACGCTTCGGCCCCGACGACCCACGCTCCCTGAAAGCCGCCGCCGACCTGGACAGGGCGCTGGTCCCGCTCCTGGACGACGCCCGCGCGGAAGGCCGTACCGTCGTCGCGCTCTCCGAGTACGGGATCACCCGCGCCGACCGGCCGGTCGACATCAACCGCGCCCTGCGCCGCGCCGGACTCCTCGAAGTGCACACACAGGACGGCATGGAGTACCTGGACCCGATGGCCTCCCGTGCCTTCGCGGTCGCCGACCACCAGATCGCCCACGTCTACGTGCGCCGCCCCGAGGACCTCGACGCCACCCGCGCCGCACTCGACGGTCTGCCCGGCATCGGCCAACTCCTCGACGACGAGGGCAAGAAGGCCCACCACCTCGACCATCCGCGCTCCGGCGAACTCGTCGCCGTGGCGGAGCCGGACGCCTGGTTCACGTACTACTACTGGCTCGACGACGACCGCGCGCCCGATTTCGCGCAGCTGGTCGAGATCCACCGCAAACCCGGCTACGACCCGGTCGAACTCTTCACGGACCCGCTCGACCCCTACGTCAAGGTCAAGGCGGCCACCGCACTGGCCCGCAAGAAACTCGGCCTGCGCTACCGCATGGCGGTCGTGCCCCTCGACCCGTCACCTGTTCGCGGCAGCCACGGCCGCCTCCCCGAGAGCGACGACGACGGTCCGCTCCTCATCTGCTCCACCCCCCGCGCCGTCGGCGACCGCGTCGCGGCCACCGACGTGAAGTCACTCCTGCTCCGACTGGCCGGTCTTTCCTGACTGGTCCCCAGTGAAGCACCCACCACTGACAACGCCCTCCGACACCGAGGAGTCCCAGGCATGAGCCGCATCTCCCAGCCCGACCCCGAACTCACCCACCGCCTCACCAGACGAGGCATGCTCGGCGTGGCCGCGGGCGCCACCGCCGCCGCAGTGCTGGGCGCCGCGGCCTCCCCGGCCGGCGCCGCCCCCGAGGCCGCGACCGGCACCACCGGGCACGGCCGCGGCCGCCCCGTCCTGCCCCCCGGCCGCCTCGGCATCCAGCTCTACAGCCTCCGCGACAAGGTCTCCACACTCGGCTTCGCCCCCGTCTTCGCCGAACTGGAGAAGTACGGCTACGACGAGGTCGAGTTCGCCGGCTACACCCAGGGCTCGGCCGGACCGATCACCCTCGCCCAGCTCAAGCGCCTGGCCCGCGACCACGGTCTGAACCCGATCGGCAGCCACGTCGGCTACTACGCGGACGACCCGAACGCCTACACCTTCGCCCAGAACCTCACCAAGGTCCTCGACGACGCCCAGGCCCTCGGCCTCAAGCACATCGGCACCGCCTCGGGACCGTTCCGCTACGGCTCGACCGTCGACGCGTGGAAGCGCGCCGCCGAGGAGTTCAACACCTACGGAGCCGCGGCGAAGGCACGCGGCATGAAGTTCTACCAGCACAACCACTCGGAGGAGTTCTCCTTCGCCACCGACAACCCCAAGGTCCGTCTCTACGACGTGCTGCTCAGGGAGACCGACCCCGACCTGGTGTTCCTGGAGATGGACATCTTCTGGGCCTACTCGGGGCAGTTCCGTTTCTCCAAGCGGCCCGACGGCACCCCCGCCCCGTTCGAACCCCTGAACTACGTCCTCAGGCAGCCCCACCGCTACCCGCTCTTCCATGTGAAGGACGGTGTGAGCGACCCCGCCAACACCTACGGCTACCGCATGACCGACGTCGGCGACGGCGACATCGACTACCAGAAGTTCATCTCCGCCGTGACCCGGCTGCGGGGCGAGCGTCTGGCCCACCACTGGCAGGCCGAGCACGACCAGCCCGCCGAGTCGTTCACCTTCGCCCGCCGCTCCAGCGCCTACCTGCACTCGCTGCGGGAGAAGTGCTGACCGCACACGACTGAGGCGGGACCCCGAGGGCGCAGGGGGCGCTCCCCGCCCTTCGGGGTCCCGCCGTCGTGCAGCGGGGAGGACCGTCAGCCCCGGGCGACCGCGAGGGCCGCCGGGGTGATGCGGTCCTCGCCCGCGTACACGTTCATGGAGAGGCCGCCGAGGCAGCCGACAGGGGTGAGGCCGGTTCCGGTGTCCGCGTCTTCTCGACGGGCACCTTCTCGATCCGGATCGCGGCAGCCTGGAACTCCACGGTCCCCGCGATCGGACAACCGGACCCCTGCGTACGCCGGTCGACGTCCGTTCCGTCCGGCGGACGGCCGGTCATGAACGCCAGACCGGGCCGCAGCGCCGGATCCACCCACACCGGAGCCGTCGTCGAGCCCCGCCGGGTGATGACCCGGACCTCTTCGCCCACCACCACGCCGTAGCGCTCGGCGTCCTCCGGACTCAGCTCGACACACTCGGTCCGTCGCACCGAAGACGCCGAACCGCCCGTCCGGAGACGGGTGTTGTGCGAGTCCGGGCGGCGTCCCTTGGTCAGCCGGACCGGGTACTCCTCGTCCGTCAGGTCGACGGGAGGGGAGTGCCGGACCAGATGGAAAGGCGTCCGCCCGGCTCGGTCGTCGGGGCCGCGGCCGGTGAGCAGCGACAGGTCGGTCAGCGCGCGGGCCTCCTCGTGCCCGGTGCCGACGGCGGCTCGCAACGGCTCGCCGCGCGCGTAGGTGTGCGCCAACTCCCGTACGACAGCGGCCGGTACGCCCGTCACCTTCACCGCGAGCGACACGGTCCACGGCTCGACGAGCTGCCGGTACTCCTCGAACCCGGAGGTCGAGCGCTCGATGGACGCCCGGTCGGCCAGCCCCGCCCGGATGATCTCCCGGCCGATCGCATGGACCAGCGCGACCCCGGTGCCGGCGTTCGGCCGGATCCGAGGTGACGGCCCGACGGCGCGGATGCCCGGTTCCGTCATGCCGCGGACCGGAGCGCGAGGAGGTCGGAGAGGGCGTGGACGGTGCGGAGCGTGGGCACGTCCACCCCGGTGATCTCCGCCAGCTCGATGACGGCTGTGAGCAGGACGTCCAGTTCCAGTGGCTTGCCGCGCTCCAGGTCCTGGAGCGTGGAGGTGCGGTGGTCGCCGACGCGCTCGGCGCCGGCGAGACGGCGTTCGATCGAGACACCGACGGAGCAGCCGAGGGCCTCGGCCACCGCGAGAGTCTCCGCCATCATCGTCTCGATGACCTTGCGGGTGCCGCCGTGCAGGCACATCTGGCGCATGGTGGCACGGGCCAGCGCGCTGATGGGATTGAAGGAGATGTTGCCCAGCAGCTTGAGCCAGATGTCGTCCCGCAGGTTCGGCTCGACCGGGCACTTGAGCCCGCCGGCCTGCATGGCCTCGCTGAAGGCCTGACACCGGGGTGAGAGGCTGCGATCGGGCTCCCCGATCGAGAACCGGGTGCCTTCCAGGTGCCGTACGACACCTGGCCCTTCGAGCTCGGTCGCCGCGTAGACGACGCACCCGATGGCCCGGGAGGGAGCGAGCACCGCACTGACCGCGCCGCCCGGGTCCACACTCTCGATGCGGTGGCCGTCGTGCGGGCCGCCGTGCCGGTGGAAGTACCACCAGGGGATGCCGTTCTGCGCCGCGACGACCGCGGTGGTGTCGGTGAGGAGGGGCTCGATGAGCGGCCCGCACGCCGCGTACGAGTTGGCCTTCAGACCGAGGAAGACATAGTCGACCGGGCCGACCTCGGCCGGGTCGTCGGTGGCGTGGGCGCGGGCGGTGAAGTCACCGCGCGGGCTGAGGACTCGGACACCGTGCTCCCGCATGGCCGCCAGATGCGGACCGCGGGCGATGAGATGGACGTCGGCACCGGCGCGGTGGAGTGCCGCGCCGACGTAGGCACCGATGGCTCCGGCGCCGAGGACTGCGACTTTCATGGGTGGAAGCTCCGTTCGGTGAGGGTGACCGAGGAACTGCCGACTTTGTCGACTGGATATTGTCTACAGGATGGGGAGAGTGCTCAGCAAGGGTTCTGACGGGTTCCGACCTCACCAGGGCCCATGAGCTGCTGCTACGCCCCGGTAGGGTCCGCGTCGGCGGGGTTTGTGCGCCGTAGACTGTAGGCGAAAACCAATTCATACTTGGCTCTCAGCTGCAGCGACGGCGCTGTACAGGAGGGACCGCGATGTTGCCGACGACAGGACTGCCGTACGGGACGGTGCCCAGGCTTGAGCGTCCCGGTCCACTGCGCGACCGTGTCTACGGCGCGCTGCTCGAACTCATCACGACCCGTGCCCTGCAACCGGGTCAGCATCTGGTGGAGAGCGAGCTGGCGGGCCATCTGGGGGTGTCCCGGCAGCCGGTGCGGGAGGCTCTGCAGCGGTTGAACACCGAGGGGTGGGTGGATCTGCGTCCGGCCCAGGGTGCGTTCGTGCACGAACCGACGGACGAGGAGGCGGATCAACTCCTCACCGTGCGTACGCTGTTGGAGGCCGAGGCTGCCCGGCTCGCGGCGGCCAATGCGGGCAGCGCCGGAATCGCCGCCCTGGAGGAACTGTGCGCGCAGGGCGAGAGCGCGGTCGCCGCCGACGACGTGGACGCCGCCGTCGCCCTGAACGCCCGACTCCACGCCAAGGTCATGGAGTTGGCGGGCAACGCGGTCCTCGCCGAGCTGGCCGGCCAGGTGGACCGCCGGGTGCGCTGGTACTACACGCCGGTCGCCCGGCAGCGCGGCCGGCAGTCCTGGACCGAGCACCGTGAGCTGATCGCCGCGATCGCCGACCGGGACGAGCAGCGCGCCACCGCGATCATGCGGCACCACACGGAACACACGCGGAAGATGTACCACGACCGCGAGAAGTAGCCCAGGAAGCGGACCAGCTCAGGGGCGCTCGCCCCTCGGGCGGCCCTTCCCCGACGTCGTGGGGAAGGGCCGCCCGCTGGTCCGAACGGCCGTGCTCAGGCCGCGGCTTGTGGCTGTGGCGAGGGCGCTCCGCTCCGCGGCCGCCCCGGCTGCCGCAGCAGCAGGGTGATCGCCGCCGCCAGCATCGAGGTGACGCCGGCCAGGGCGTACGCGCCGTCGTAGCCCCACGCCGCGACGACCATGGAGCCGAGGCCGCCGCCGAACAGGCCGCTGATCAGCTTGCCGCTGTACACCAGCCCGTAGTTGGAGGCGTTGTAGTTCTCCCCGAAGTAGTCCGGGGTGAGCGCCGCGAACAACGGGTAGAACGCACCGCCGCCGAACCCGGACAGGAACGCGAAGACCAGGAAGAGCGACTCGCTCCGGATGTCGCCCGCCCAGATCACCCCGAACTGCGCGAGGCCCAGCACGACGATCACGAACACCAGCGTGGACTTGCGGCCCCACTTGTCGGACAGCCAGCCCACCACGCCGCGCCCGATCCCGTTGATGACGGCCATTACCCCCATCGAGGAGGCCGCGACCAGGGGGCCGAAGCCCACCTCCTTGGCGTAGTCGACCTGGAAGGAGATCCCGAAGATCGACACGCCCGCGGTCATGACGAGGGCGATCCACATGAGGGGGAGCATGCCGGTCCTGACGGCCTCCTTCGGCGTGAACTGCCGTACCGCCGGAGGGTTCTTGGCCAGGGCGACGGCCCCCTTCCCGCTGCCGCCGTGGGTGAGCGGGTCGATGTCCGCGGGCCACCAGTTCTTCGGCGGGTCCTTGAAGAAGAACGCGCACCCTACGACCACGATCAGGATGTAGCAGCCGATGAGGTCCAGGACACGGTGGTAGTTCGCCGTGTCGAAGCCGTAGTTGAAGATGAAGATGAAGGGCAGTGATCCGTACGCGAAGCCGCCGTTGACGAACCCGGTCCTGGCTCCCCGGCGTTCGGGGAACCATTTGCCGACCATGTTGATGCAGGTCGCGTAGACCAGCCCGGCGCCGATTCCCCCTATGACGCCGAATCCCAGGATCGCCAGCCAGACGTTGCCCAGATGCGACAGGGCGAGGAATCCGACCAGACACATGCCCGAGCCGAGGTACATCGCCTTGCGGGCGGTCAGGATGCCCTTCTCCCGCAGCCAGCCCGCCGGGAAGGCGATGCCGGCCTGGAAGAAGACCCAGACACTGAGGATCCAGAAGGTGTTGCTCTGCGTCCAGCCGTGGGCGTGGGACAGGGTGTCCTCGGCCGAGCCGTACGCGTACTCGAAGACGCTGATGGCCATCATGGTCATCCAGGGCAGGTACACCATGATCTTGCGCGAGTGGCCGAGGATGTCCCGGTCGGTCTCGCCGATGCGGTAGACGCGGCCGCCCGCGTCGGTGACTTCTCGGTAGGGACGTGATGCGGCGGTGGAGTGTGCGCTCTTGTCGGTCTCGCTGCGTGCTGCGTACGGATCTGCCGTCATGTCAGGCCATTTCCTCGCCGAGCGGTTGCGGGTTGGGGACGGTCCGACGGCTGGTCTGGGGCCTGCCGGGCGCCTTCAGGAACAGCGCGAGGACCGCGGACGCCAGGCCGATGGAGCCGGCCAGCACGAACGCGCCCTGGTAGTCCCAGGCGCCGACCACGATCGAGCCGACACCGGAGCCGACGAGCCCCGAGATGAGCTTCGAGCTGTAGACCATGCCGTAGTTGGAGGCGTTGTTGTTCTCACCGAAGTAGTCGGCCGTCATCGCGGCGAACAGCGGGAAGATCGCGCCGCCGCCGAAGCCGGAGACCATGGAGCAGAAGAGGAAGAACGGCATGCTGCCCATCTGGCCGGAGACCAGCACACCGAACTGGGCGGTGCCCAGCACCAGACACACGATGATCAGGGTGTTGCGGCGGCCGAACTTGTCCGAGATCCAGCCGATCACCCCGCGCCCGGTGCCGTTGACGATCGCTTTCAGCGACATCGCCGTGGCCACGATCCCGCCCGCGAAGCCCATGTCCTTGCCGAACGGCACCTGGAAGGCGATGCCGAAGATGTTGATGCCGGCCGTGCACAGCAGGCAGAACCACATCATCCACAGGACGGGCGTGCGCGCGGCCTCCCCCGGGGTGTACTGCTTGACGGCCGGCGGGTTCTTCTCCAGCGCCCGCCGGATCTTCGGGTCGTCGGTCATCTTCAGCGGGTCGACGTGCGGCGGCCACCAGTTCTTCGGCGGGTCCTTGAAGAACCAGCCCGCGAACGCCACCACCGAGCAGCAGACCAGGCCCACCGTCACCAGCACGCCCTTGTAGTTGCTCAGGTCCATGTACGACGTGAACAGGAAGACGAAGGGCACCGAGCCGTAGGCGAAACCGCCGTTGACCATGCCGGTCTTGCCGCCCTTGCGCTCCGGGAACCACTTGCCGACCATGTTCACGCAGGTCGCGTACACAAGACCGGCGCCGATACCGCTGCACACACCGAAGCCCAGATAGGCGACGATCACGTTCGGTGCGAACGCCAGCGAGACGTAGCCGAGGACGGTGCCCAGCGCGCCGAGCATCATCGCGTAGCGGGCCGGGAGTTTCCCGCTCTCCCTGAGCTGCCCGGCCGGGAAGGCCACGGCCGCCTGGAAGAACACCCAGACGCCCATCAGCCAGAAGATGTGCCCACTGCTCCACAGATGCGCCTCGTGCAGAGTGTCCTCGGCCGACGTGAACGCGTACTCCGAGGAACTGATGCCCAGCATGCCCATCCACGGGAAGAGCACCATGGTCCATCGTGGCCGTCCCATGATGTGCCGGTCGGTCTCGCCGATCCGGTACACGCGGCCGTTGCGGTCCGTCACCTCCCTGAAGGTGGCGGACGACGAGTAGTCGATGGCTGTCATAGTCTTCAAGCACTCCTTGCGTCGAAAGATCTGGCCAGCGCCCCCTGTCCAAATTCCTTTCGTGCGCGCACGGATCCCGGGGTCCGCCGACGCGCACCGCCGCCGGTCCCCGCGCTCTTTCACGTCATGGACCACCGCCCCAGGGCCCGGGAACGTGGTTCCGGTTCACCACGTCAGATCACCCCGCCCGACCTGAGGAGCCGCAACTCCTCGTCACCGAGA
>NZ_KQ948150.1:0-759623 GCF_001513955.1 Streptomyces pseudovenezuelae
GACGGGCGAGTACCGCGTCCACCTCCGGCGTCAGGGCACCCGCCAGACGGGTGGCGACCGGCAGGGAGTCGTCCGCGAGAGTCTCCGCCGCGGCCAGCAGCACCGTGTGCTGCGGCCCCTTCGGGACGCCCGCCGCCGCACGGGTGTACAGCTCGGCGCCCTCCTCCAGGACCAGACCGGTGTCGATACCGGCAGGAACCTTTATGCGGGCGATGCGCCGCCAGGTGCTGACGGGGTCGCTCCAGGCCTCGACGCGATACGTCCAGCGGCCCTCGACGTCCGCGGTCACCTCCGCGCCCCAGCGGTCGCTGCCGGGGGCCAGCTCCCGCATCGGCGTCCACGGGCCGTGCCGCCCTTCCGGGTCGGTCAGGACGACGTTCGCGGCGACCGCGTCATGACCCTCGCGGAAGACCGTCGCGGTGACCTCGAACGCCTCTCCCACGACCGCCTTCGCCGGGCGCCTGCCGGACTCGACGGCAGGGCGGACGTCCCGGACCGGGATGCGGCCGATGACCGGGGTGGAACTCATGCTCTCGCCTCCGCCGTGCTCGAGGCCGGGCGCTGACTGCGCCCGGCCGGGGGTTCGAAGCTGCGCCGGAAGGGGCTACCTCCCCGCGGGGGAACGTTCCGCCGATCTCGGCGGACCACGTCGGGCGACGGCCCCCGCGCGGGGGAGGTCGCTCTGCTCCTGGAGGTAGGCCACCACGCTGCTGCGCAGATAGCGCTCGGCTGCCTCGGCGGCCTCACGCGCGCAGCGCTTGCCCATCAGCACGCACAGCGTGTAGCCCGAGTCCTCGAAGGTGGCCCGGACATCGCGGTCGGCAGGGGAGGCCAGCATGACGCGCTCCCAGGCGCGATAGCGCCGCAGGTGCCGGGCGACTTCGGCTTTGGCCGGTAGCAGCATGGCGCCGTTCACCTTTCGGGACTCGGGAAGATCCGGGCGCGGAGGGGCCGGGCTCGGGACGATCCAGGGCTCAGGAAGATCCGGGATTCAAGAGATCATCACTCATGGTGCACGGTTGACGACGCAACGTCTTGTTGGCGCTTCAACTATGTCGCGCCTCAACTGCCTCGGTCGTCGCTCGTGTTGCACGAATGGCGTAGCACTCCCACTCTGGAGTGACTCTGAAGCGATCAGCGCTCACGCTCCGTGTTTCGGGGCCCGGTCCCGCGGGGGCCGGGAGGAGCGGGAGCTTCGCCGGTGAGGAGCGAGCGACGATGAAGACCGCAGTGCCCTGCTACTACCACCTCGACGTGGAGGTCAGCCCGGAACGGGTCGGGCAGGTCAGGCGCATCCTGGCCGCCCATCTACGGCTCTGGGACCTGGAGACCCTGGTCGAGCCCGTCTGTCGTGGTGCCGAACTGCTGCTCAAGGCCATCGACGAGCACGCGACGGACAAGAACACCTCCATCGAGCTGTGGTGGAACGGTCAGCACCTCATCACCGCAGTCGCCGAGAACGACTGCGACCTGCGCCCGGACCTGGACCTGCGCGCCTGCCTCGAACGCATCGCCGCGATGAGCGACGGCTGGGGCTGCTGCGCCACCGACACCGGCAGCAAGGTCATCTGGTTCTCGCAGCGGGCCCGCGCCGGCGAGCGCGTCCCGCTGGTGCCGACGGCTCCCGCCCCCAGCCTGCGGGAGGTGCTCCAGGTGCCGCGCGAGATGCCGGTCGCGGCCCTGGCCGCCGCAACCGCCGACGGCGGGTGCTGAACGTGGCGTCGTCCAGGAAGAAGCCGGACAGGAAAGGGAAGCGGGTGCCGGCCTGGAGCGGGCACCCCTACCCGCTGGGCGCCTCGTTCGACGGCGAGGGCACCAACTTCGCACTGTTCAGCGAGGTCGCCGAGCGTGTCGAACTCGTGCTGGTCGACGAGCGGGGCGCGCACACCGGCGTCCCGCTGACCGAGGTCGACGGATTCGTGTGGCACGGTTTCGTGCCGGGCGTCGGGCCGGGGCAGCGGTACGGCTATCGGGTGCACGGACCCTGGCAGCCCTCGTTCGGGCACCGGTGCGATCCCTCGAAGCTGCTCCTCGATCCGTACGCCAAGGCGGTGGACGGGCAGGTGGACAGCCACCCCTCGCTGCACACCCCCGAGGCCGACAGCGCCGGGCACACCATGCTCGGTGTGGTCACCGATCCGGCCTTCGACTGGGGCGAGGACCGGCCGCCCCGGCGTCCCTACGCCGACAGTGTGATCTACGAGGCCCACGTCCGCGGGCTCTCCCGCACCCACCCCGAGGTGCCGCCGGAACTGCGCGGCACCTACGCCGGTCTCGCGCACCCCGCGGTGATCGACCACCTGACCTCGCTCGGGGTGACCGCCGTCGAGCTGATGCCGGTGCACCAGTTCGTGCAGGACGGGGTGCTCCAGGACCGCGGCCTCGCCAACTACTGGGGCTACAACACGATCGGCTTCTTCGCGCCGCACAACGCCTACGCCGCCCACGGCACCCGCGGCCAGCAGGTCACCGAGTTCAAGTCGATGGTGAAGGCGCTGCACGCGGCCGGCCTCGAAGTCATCCTCGACGTCGTCTACAACCACACCGCCGAGGGCAACGAGAAGGGGCCCACGCTCTCCTTCCGGGGCATCGACAACGCCTCGTACTACCGGCTGGTGGACGGCGACTGGGAGCACTACTACGACACCACCGGCACCGGGAACAGCCTGCTGATGCGGCATCCCTACGTGCTCCAGCTGATCATGGACTCGCTGCGCTACTGGGTGACCGAGATGCACGTCGACGGCTTCCGCTTCGACCTCGCGGCCACCCTGGCCCGGCAGTTCCACGAGGTGGACCGGCTGTCGGCGTTCTTCGACCTCATCCAGCAGGACCCGGTCATCAGCCGCGTCAAGCTGATCGCCGAGCCGTGGGACGTGGGTGAGGGCGGCTACCAGGTCGGCAACTTCCCGCCGCTGTGGTCGGAGTGGAACGGCAAGTACCGGGACGCGGTACGGGACTTCTGGCGGGGCGAGCCGCACACGCTCGGGGAGTTCGCCTCCCGGCTGACCGGCTCCTCCGACCTCTACCAGCACAGTCGGCGGCGCCCGCGTGCCAGCGTCAACTTCGTGACCGCGCACGACGGCTTCACCCTGCGCGACCTCGTCTCGTACAACGACAAGCACAACGAGGCCAACGGCGAGGACGGTCAGGACGGCGAGAGCACCAACCGGTCCTGGAACTGCGGGGCCGAGGGCGAGACCGACGACCCCGCGGTGCTGGAGCTGCGGGCCCGCCAGCAGCGCAACTTCCTCGCCACCCTGCTGCTCTCGCAGGGCATTCCGATGCTCTGTCACGGCGACGAGATCGGCCGCACCCAGCGGGGCAACAACAACGCCTACTGCCAGGACAACGAAGTCTCCTGGATCGACTGGGAGCTGAGCGAGGAGCAGCGTGAACTGGCCGACTTCACCCGGCAGGTGATCGGTCTGCGCGCGGCGCACCCGGTGCTGCGCAGGCGCCGGTTCTTCCGGGGTGAGACCGTCACGCACGCGGGACAGCCGCTGCCCGACCTGGTCTGGCTGCTGCCGGACGCCCGCGAGATGGCCGAGCCGGACTGGCAGCGCTCCGACGCGCACGCGGTCGGCGTCTTCCTCAACGGCGACGCCATCGCCGAACCCGACCCGCGGGGGAACCCGGTGGTCGACGACTCGTTCCTGCTGCTGCTGAACGGCCACTGGGAGCCCGTCGGCTTCCGGCTGCCGGACCCCTCCTACGGCGAGCGCTGGACGACCGTGCTCGACACGGCCGAGCCCCAGGGCCCCGACGAGGCCGAACACAAGGCGGGCACGGAGATGACGGTCGAGGCCCGCAGCCTGGTCCTGCTGTCGAGACCGTCCCGCGCGGGTGCGTGAAGAGGGCGGGGCTCCGGCCCCGCCCCAGGCGCACGATCCTCCGCCCTCAGCGCACGATCCTCCGCCCTCAGCGCACGATCCTCCGCCCTCAGCGCGCGCGGCGCGAGGTCACCGTGAACTGGGCGCCGTCGGGGTCTCGCAGCACGGCCTCGGTGGCGCCCTGCGTGACCACACTGCCGCCGTGGACCTCCGCGGCCTTGGCGCAGGCCGCCACGTCCCTGACCGCGAAGTGGACCTGCCAGTGTGGCCGGATCGCGGGATCGGGGGCCGAGCCCAGCGCCCCCGACTCGATGCGCGCCACCACGTCGCCGCCGCTGCGCAGCACCACCTCGCCGCCCTCGTAGCGGACCTCGCAGCAGTCGGGGCGCTCCGTCGCCCAGTCGAGGACCTCGCCGTAGAAGATGGCGGCGTCGAACGCGTCGCGGGTGTGCAGTCGTACGAAGGCCGGCTGGGCCCGTCGCCACATGTCCCAGCTGGCCACCAGGTCGCCCTCCCAGACGCCGAAGGTCGCTCCGTCGCGGTCCGAGAGCAGGGCCGCCCGGCCGGGAGGGAAGGACAGCGGGCCGACCGCCAGGGTGCCGCCGCGTTCCTGTACGCGGGCCGCCGCCTCGTCGGCGCTCGGCACCGCGAAGTACGGCGTCCAGGCCACGGCCATCTGCCACACCGACGCCACCGCGGCGATCCCGGCGACCGGCGTACCGTCCGCCAGCGCGACCCGGAAGCGCTCGCCGAGTTTGGCGGGCTTCCACTCCCAGCCGAGGACGGCCCCGTAGAAGTCCTCCGTGGTCTGCTGGTCGCGGCTGGTCAGGCTCACCCAGCAGGGGGCGCCGAACACATGGTGCGTGGAGACGACGTCCGCGGTCGCGGCGGGATGTCTGGGCTCGTGGTTCATGGCAGTCGCGTCCTGCTCTCGTCGGCCGGCGGCCACCGGGCGGTCTTCGACCAGTGTCCGTCCGGAACCGCCCCGGGCGCCTGCCGAGTACCCCGGGGGTGGCGCCGAAACGGTGGTCCGTTCGCCTCCGCCCGGTGGCGGGGACCCCCCTGGGTGACAGGATGGAAGGGTGCCAGTCGTACCCGACGAACCCGCCGACGAGTCGGACCGGATCTTCGCCCTCCAGGAGGAGATCGGCCAGCTCAAGGAGGCGGTCGCCTCCCACGCGGTCGTGGACCAGGCCATCGGCATGGTCGTCGCGCTCGGCAGGATCACCCCGGACGAGGGCTGGGAAGTGCTGAAAGAGGTCTCCCAGCACACCAACATCAAGCTGCGCTACGTCGCCGAGCTGATCCTCATCTGGGGACGGTCCGGGGAGATCCCCACGGAGATCCGCGTGGAGCTCGAGGACGCCCTCGACCGGTACGGTCCGACCCAGATTCCGGGGGCGTCGCCCGAGTGACGTCCCCCAGGCGGCTCAGTCGGCCGCGTCGGCCAGGACCTCCTCGCGCAACTGCGCGAAGCACGTGCTGAGCAGCCGGGAGACATGCATCTGCGAGATGCCGAGTTCCTCGGCGATGCCGCTCTGGGTCATGCCCCGGAAGAAGCGCAGGTACAGGATGGTCCGCTCGCGCTCGGGCAGGGCCTTGAGACAGGGTCCGACGGCCACACGGTCGACGACCACGTCGTAGGCGGGGTCGGGGCCGCCGAGGGCGTCGCCCAGCGCGTAGCCGTCGGTGCCGGGCATCTCCGCCTCCAGCGACAGCGCCGAGAAGCACTCCAGCGCCTCCGCGCCGGCGCGCACCTCGTCCTCGGTCAGGTGGGCCCGCTCGGCGATCTCGGCGACGGTGGGTGAGCGGCCGGGGGTCTGGGCGAGCTCCTTGGAGGCCTGCCGGACCCGGTTGCGCAGGTCCTGCACCCGGCGCGGCACGTGCAGCGTCCACATGTGGTCGCGGAAGTGCCGCTTGATCTCGCCGGTCACGGTCGGCACCGCGTACGCCTCGAAGGCGCTGCCGCGGGTCGGGTCGTAGTGGTCGACGGCCTTGACGAGCCCGAGGGCGGCGACCTGGTAGAGGTCTTCGAGGGACTCCCCGCGGCCCCGGAAGCGGACGGCGATCCGCTCGGCCATGGGCAGCCACAGCTCCACGAGCTCGTCCCGCAGGGCCTTGCGCTCCGTGCCGTCGGGCAGCTGCGCCAGGCGCTCGAACGCCGCGTTGGTGTCGGGGGCGTCGTCGTGCGGATGCGGCTTCGTTCTGGTGGCGACGGACATGTCGCGCACCTCCCTGAGCGGGTGCTGGGTGGACAGACACCGTGGGAGGCACGCACGGGGGCCCAGGAGAGATCCGGGGCCCGATCGGCGGGGCAACCCACGGACGTGCCTCCTGTCCGAAGCACTGATGACTGAATTCCCGCTCTCGGGTGATATGAAACAAAAGATCGCTTCATCCCAAATGTGTTTGACCGATCCTTGGTCGAGATTACCTCTGAGTGAGAGGTAATCTCGCCGCCATGGACGAGGAGACCTTCCCCGAAGAGCTGGCCGACGTGCTCGTCGGCGTCCAGCGGCTCATCCGGCGCAGACTGCGTGCCGGACTGACCGTGCCGCGGCTGCGCGGTGCCGAGGTCGAACTGCTGCGCCTGGTCGAGGGGCGGCCCGGCATCGGCGTGTCCGAGGCCGCCAAGGAGCTGCACCTGGCGGGGAACTCCGTATCGACCCTCGTCAACAAGCTGGTCAAGGAGGGCCACCTGGTGCGCGGGACCGACCCCGCCGACCGGCGTGCCGCCCGGCTGCTGCTCACCGACCAGGCCGAGGCGCGGCTCAGGGACTGGAAGCAGCGGCGGGTCGCGCTCCTGAGCCGGCACGTCACCCGGCTGGACGCGGCCGATCAGGAGGCCCTGCGCGCCGCGCTTCCCGCGCTGCGCGCGCTCGCCGTCACTCTGCACGAGGAGGCCGAGGAGACATGACAGCCGCAGTGTCCTGTACGGGGCTGACCTACGCCTTCGGAGACACGAAGGCCGTGGACGGGCTGGAGCTGACCGTCGAGGAGGGCGAGGTCTTCGGGCTGCTGGGCCCCAACGGCGCCGGCAAGACCACCGCCATCCGCTGCATCACCACCCTGCTCCCCGTCCCGGCGGGCATGATCCACGTCTTCGGCCGTGACACCGCCGGCGACCCGATGGCCGTACGCCGTCTGCTCGGCTACGTCCCGCAGCAGCTGTCCGCCGACGCGAACCTGACCGGCCGCGAGAACGTCACCCTGTTCGCCCGCGTCTTCGACGTCGCCCGCAAGGAACGCGCCGAGCGCGTCGGCCAGGCCCTGGCCGCCGTCGACCTGACCGACGCCGCCGACCGGCTCGCCGGCACCTACTCCGGCGGCATGGTCCGCCGGCTGGAGCTGGCCCAGGCCCTGGTCAGCGCCCCCCGGCTGCTGATCCTCGACGAGCCGACCATCGGCCTCGACCCGATCGCCCGCACCGGCGTGTGGGAGCACATCAACGCCGTACGCGAGGCGACCGGCATGACCGTGCTCGTGACCACCCACTACATGGACGAGGCCGACCAGTACTGCGACCGGGTCGGCCTCATGCACCGGGGCCGCGTCCGCGCCCTCGGCACCCCCGACCAACTCAGGCGGGGCCTGGCCGAAAAGCGGGGCACCGACACCGTGCCGACTCTGGAGGACGTCTTCCGCGACGTCGCCGGCAGCGGACTCGAGGAGGAGGGAGGGGATTTCCGCGATGTCCGAAGCACCCGCCGCACCGCGAACCGTGTCGGCTGACATCAGTCTGTTGCTGAAGCCGCCGGAGCCCCGGTCGGGCTGGCGGCTGCTGCCCGCCCGGGTCGCCGCGATGTGCGCCGTCGAGCTCCAGAAGCTCCGCCACGACCGCACCGAGCTGTACACCCGCGCGGTCCAGCCCGCCCTGTGGCTGCTGATCTTCGGCCAGACCTTCACCCGGATCAAGGCGATCCCCACCCACGGCATCCCCTACATCGACTACCTGGCGCCCGGCATCATCGCCCAGTCGGCGATGTTCATCGCGATCTTCTACGGCATCCAGATCATCTGGGAGCGGGACGCGGGGATCCTCAACAAGCTCCTGGTCACGCCGACCCCGCGCTCGGCCCTGACCACCGGGAAGGCCTTCGCGGCCGGCGTGAAGTCGCTGATCCAGGCCGTCGTCGTCATCCTCATCGCCGCCCTGCTCGGGGTGTCCCTGACCTGGAACCCGCTCAAGCTCCTCGGGGTCGGCGCGATCGTGATCCTGGGCTCGGCGTTCTTCTCCTGCCTGTCGATGACCATCGCCGGCATCGTGCTCAGCAGGGACCGCCTGATGGGCATCGGGCAGGCCATCACCATGCCGCTCTTCTTCGGCTCCAACGCCCTGTACCCGCTGTCCGTCATGCCGGGCTGGCTCCAGGCCGTCAGCAAGGTGAACCCGCTCAGCTACGAAGTCGACGCCCTGCGCGGGCTTCTCCTCGGCACGCCCGCCCATCTGGCGCTCGACTTCGCGGTGCTGGCCGTGGCCGCCGCGCTCGGCATCACCGCGGCCTCCTCGCTCCTCGGCCGGCTGGCCCGTTGATCATGCGCGGGGAACGTGATGTGCGGCACGCCCGCGGAAGGGTTTTTCCGGCCGCTTGGCGGATTCTTCCTGCGCACGGCTTGATCAGCGATCAAAGGGGGTGAATACCCTGGCCACAGCGCATTCTGCTCATTTGACAGTGCATTGAGCACACAGATAGGAAGCAGCTCTCTGAGGTCGAAGAGGTGCACTGTGTACGAGCCGAACGTGGTCGGGGACTGGCAGGAGTACGACGAGCATGCCGGTCTGCGTGTCCGCGTCCACCGTCTGGAGGCGGCCGAGCCGCCGCGGGGACGCGACGACGCCGCCGAAGGGCTCACCTATTTCAGCGTCCGGGTGACCGTCGAGAACCGCGGCGACCTGCATCCGACCGTCCATCTCGAGGACGGTCAGATCGACGTGCGGATCGGCTCCGACGGCGAGAGCGCCTTCATCGACTGGCGCAACTCGCAGTTCATCGAGGGCTTCGACGTCTACCCGCTGCGCCGCGCCACCGCCGTGCTGTTCGCGGCGGGACCGGAGGCCGGCCTCGGCCAGATCGACGTGCAGATCCAGCTGCGGGTCGACGACGAGTGGGCCGACCGCCGGCTGTGGGCGGGCGGCATCGGCCTCGACGAGCGGACCGCGCACCCGGGCGTGGGCCGCGAGGGCCTGGCCTGCCAGATCAGCAACTTCCTGCGGGACCAGGCCGAAGAGGGCACCGCCTGATCCCGCGCCGGGTTCAGTGCGGGATGCCGTCGATGATCTCGCGGGCACCCTGACGCAGCAGCGCCACGGCCACCGAGGTGCCCAGGGTGGCCGGATCGAGCCGGCCCGCCCACTCGTGGGCGTTCAGCCGGGTCTTGCCGTCCGGGGTGAACACACAGGCCCGCAGGGACAGTTCGCCACCGTGGTCCACGCGCGCGTACCCCGCGATCGGGCTGTTGCAGTGGCCCTGCAGGACGTGCAGGAACATCCGCTCGGCGGTCGCCTCCCGGAACGTGTCCGGGTCGCCCAGCGCGCTGACCGCGTCGATCAGCTCGGCGTCGCCCTCCCGGCACTGGAGCGCGAGGATGCCGGCGCCGATCGGCGGCATCATCGTCTCGGGGGAGAGGACCTCGGTGATCACGTCCTGGCGGCCGATGCGTTCGAGACCGGCGACGGCGAGCAGCAGCGCGTCCGCCTCACCCGCTTCCAGCTTCGCCAGTCGCCGGTTGGCGTTGCCGCGGAACGGCACGCACTCCAGATGCGGGTGGGTCGCGGCCAGCTGGGCCACCCGGCGCACCGAGGAGGTGCCGACACGGGTCCCCTCCGCAAGCTCGTCCAGGGTCAGGCCGCCCGGGTGGATCAGGGCGTCGCGGATGTCGTCCCGCTTCAGGAACGCGGCGAACGTGGTGCCCGCCGGCAGCGGCCGGTCGGCGGGTACGTCCTTGACGCAGTGCACCGCGAGATCGGCCTCGCCGGCCAGCAGCGCGGCGTCGACCTCCTTGGTGAACGCGCCCTTGCCCTCGACCTGGGACAGGTCGCCCATCCACTTGTCACCGGTCGTCTTCACCGGCACGACCTCGGTGCGCACACCGGGGTACAGGGCGGTCAACTCGCTTCTGACACGCTCCACTTGGGCCAGCGCCATCGGCGAGTCGCGGGAGACGATGCGGATCAGTTCCGGGAGGGACATGCGGGACACGATAGACCCTGCGGAGGATCGGTGTTTGAAGCTCAGGGAGCAACGGGTAGGGAGTAGCGCACTTTTTGCCTGGCGCGGGCACCCAGCCGGTCGTAGAACCGCATCGCCCCGTCGTTCCAGGTCGGCGTCTGCCACTGCACCTCGGTGAGCCCGAGGGCGCGGGCCTCGGCCGTCACGGCGTCCATGAGCAGCACGCCGAGTCCGAGACCGCGGTGCCCGGGAAGCAGGAACAGACAGTCCATGTGCAGGTACTCGCGGCCCTCCCAGGTGGAGAGTTCGGGCGCGCAGGTGGCGTAGCCGACGAGTTCGCCGTCCGGGAGTTCGGCCACCAGGCAGCGCAGGCGGGGCGCGGGGGTGTCGAAGAGGAGTGCGGCCAGTCTGTCGGGCAGGTCGTCCGGGGGCAGCGCGGCCTGTTCGTACTCCGCGTGCCGGGCGGCGAGGGCGGCGACCGTGCCGAGGTCGGCGCGCCCGGCGTGCCGGACGAGGGGAGCGTGGCTCATCGGACGTCGCCCGTCACCGTGTCCGCGCCCCAGGCGGTGAGACGCCCGGCGAGCGGCCCGGTGCCGTCCAGGACGTGCCGGGAGTACGCGTCCCGCTCGTGCGCGAGCAGGGCCGCCTCCCACACACAGGGCGAGAGCCCCGCCCGGCCGGGCCGCAGCGCGTCGGGCTCGCCCACCGGACCGGCGAAGATCGCCAGGTCGGCCATGTCGCCCTCGATCCAGCTGTGCACCAGCACGTAGTCGCCGTCGCCGCCCGCGTGCACGATCAGTACGGCCAGCCCCAAGGAGCCGCGCAGCGGGCCGAGTTCGAGATGGCGCGCGGCGATCCGCAGCCCGGCCTCGGCGTCCTGGGCGGACACGGTACGGCCGGGCGCCTCCAGCGCGTACACCTTCACTAGGTGACCTGCGGCCTCCCTGAGGCCCAACGGCCGGGCGGGGCGGGCGTGGTGCGTGTCGGCGAGGGCGAGCAGGGCCTCGGGGTCGACCGCCGCAGGCAGTTCCTCGTGAAGATCCATCCGGCCATCATCGGACGCCGGGCTCGGGCACGTCCACCGTCGCCCGGGAGACGACCTGTCGCGGCCAGGACGACACCACCAGCGCCACCGCCGTCAGCAGCCCGCCCGCGAGGAACGTCCCGCGGACCCCGGTCAGCGGCAGCAGTGCCCCGCCGAGCAGGGCACCGGCGGCCACCCCCACGTTGAACGCCGCGGAGTTGGCCGCGAGGGCCGTCTCGGTCCGCCCCGGGGCGACCCGCAGCACCTGGCTTTGTGTCGCCATGAACACCGGCGCCACCGACGCTCCCAGCAGCATGATCAGCACGACGGTCGCGACCTGGCCGGTGCCGCCCGCACAGAGCCCGACCAGGGCCACGGCCTGCCCCGCCACCGGCACGTTCAGCGTGGCCCGCGGATACCGGTCGAGCAGCGGGCCCGCCACCGTGACCCCGGCCAGCGCCGCCGCCCCGAAGGCCAGCAGCACGGCACTCACCGCGTCCCGCCCGAACCCGCCCACCTCGTCCAGGAAGGCCACGACATACGTGAACGCGGTGAACGCCCCCGTCACCGACAGCGCGGTGGTGGTGAGCACCACCGCGAACCGGCGCCGGTCGGGGGCGGCGCCGTACGCGGCGTGGCCCTCCTGCGGACGCGAGGTCGGCAGCAGTACGGCTACCGTGACCAGCGATACGACGGCGAGCGCGCCGAGCACCGCGAACGGCGTCCGCCAGCCGCTGTGCCCGCCCAGCCAGGTCCCCGCCGGTACCCCGGCGACCGTGGCCAGCGAGCCGCCGACCGAGAGCAGTCCGATGATCCGGCCCCGCCGCTCGGGTGGGAACAACCCGACCGCGACCGGCCCCATCACCGCCCAGAACAGCGCCTGCGCGAGAGCCGTCGCGATCCGCGCGGCCAGCAGCAGGCCGTACGACACGGCGGTGAGCGCGCAGAGCCAGCTGGCCACAGCCAGGACCGCGAGCAGGCCGCTCATCAGGTAGCGGCGCGGCACGGACCGGGTCACGTGGGCCAGGGGCAGCGAACCGACGGCCACCGCCAGACCGTAGCCGGTGACCAGCGCGCCCACCGCGGTGAGCGAGACCCGCAGATCGTCCGCCATCAGGGACAGCAGGCCCACCGGGAGGTTCTCGGTCGTGTTGAAGGTGAACGCCGCCAGCATCAGCGCCGCGACGACGGCGGCCCTGCGTCCACGGGCCGGATTCACGCTGCCCATCCAACTGCCTTTCGGGGGTGAGGAAGAGGGACGGCAAGCGTGCGGCGCGGTCGCGCCCGGCTCTACTCTTTCGTTCCAGGACGAATCACCGAACGTCATCGGGAGGCCGCCTTGCCGCTGACCCTGCGTCTGGGGGCCGACGACCTCAGACGGTGCCGGTTCGCGGTCTCCCCGCTCTGCCAGACCCACGAGGCCCTGCGCATGCTGCGCCGCTCCGCCCGGCACGGCTACCACCGGGCCTGGCTGCGCCGCGTGGCCCCCGCGGTGGCGGGGCTCGACCTTTCCCCGCTGTGGCTGCTCATCCCGCCGGTCGGCGGCTACACCCCCGACTTCCTGGGGCCGCCGCCCGAGGAGCCGTATCCCCGCTTCGAGGACGAACTCGCCCGTGTGCGCGGCACCGACCCCGACCTCGCCCACGCCGAGATGTCACGCTCGCTCGCCTGCACACCGGGTCTCGCCGACACACCGCAGGGCCGGGCGGCGCTGGACGACCCGGCCGGGACCGTACGGCGTCTCGCCGACCTCACCGAACAGGCTTGGCGGGCCCTGGTCGCCCCGGACTGGGCACGCCACCGTGCCGTACTGGAAGCCGACGTCGCCCACCGTTCTCGGCAGGTGGCGGACGCGGGACTGGACGCGCTGTTCGCCGGTCTGCACCCGGATGTCGACTGGGCCGACGGGAGCCTCACCCTCCCCATACGCGGCGACCTTCGGGACGCGCAACTGGCCGACGGGCGCGGTGTGCTGCTCATGCCCAGTGTGTTCGTCTGGCCGGACGTGGTGAGCGGCTTCGCCCGGCCCTGGCAGCCGACGGTCATCTATCCCGCACGCGGGATGGGCGGGCTGACCGTCGACGACGTGCCCCGCCCGCCGGAGGCGCTCGCCCGGTTGCTGGGGCGCGGGCGCGCCGCTGTCCTGGCCGGGTTGAGCGACCCGGCCTCGACGACCGGCCTGGCTCGCCGCCACGGCCTCGCCCCGTCGACCGTCTCCGCCCATCTGTCGGTCCTGCGCGAGGCGGGACTGCTCGGCTCGCGGCGACAGGGCCACCAAGTGCTGTACGCGCGGACGCCGTTGGGAGACGCGGTGGTGGCGGGCGCCTGGTCCTAGACGAGCGGTTCGCTGAGTTCGACCGCGCGCAGGGCGGCCGCGAGGGCCTGTTCGTCACCGAGGTCCAAGGCCGTGTCGGTGAGCTTGATGACGTGTTCGTCGCCGTGGGCGAGGGCCCGCTCCATGACCTCCTCCGGAGCGAGGCGGGCGGGCGGGACGTAGGCGACCGGCTCCGCCGGCGCGTACATCGCCGTCACCGCCGCCGACGCGGTCCACGCCGCGTGCAGGCTCGGCACCCACTGGTCGCCCGGAAGGGAGTCCAGGGTCCGCAGCACGGCGTTGGGGGCCGTGGCCGCGTGCACGAGCATGGTCGGCTCGCCGTGGCCGTGGGTGGCGTAGCGGTGGGTCGCGGCGCGGACGAGCTCGGTGAGCCGCTCCTTCGCGGTGTCCGGGTCGGTGACGTCGTGCGCCCACACGGGCAGGCGGTGTACGGCGGCCAGGCGGTTCCGGAACCCCACGTGACCCCGCTGGATGGCCGGTACGGCTTCCAGGGTGTCCGCGGCGGTCGGCGCACCCGGCAGCTGCACGAGCCCGGTCACGGGCTGGTGCCGTGCCGCCCAGTAGCCCAGCGCGTGCGCGAGTTCGGCGAGCCGGGGCGCGTTCTCGTCGGCCGCCAGGGCGCGGACGGCGTGGCCGGCCCGGATGACCGTGTGCGTGGCGCCGCCGTACATGCCCGGCAGCAGACGCGGCCACCATGCGGCGAGGACGCCCTGCCACGGGCGCTCGGCGAGCGTGTGGGAGAAATAGTCGGTCCAATCCGCGATCCGGCGCGGATCACCCAGTGCCGAGGGCCAGTTGTCGTCCGTCACCGGCGCGGTGCGGTCGGGGAAGTCCTCCAGCCTGTCCGCGTACAGGTCCAGCCACCGGTGCACCGAGCCGGCCTGTCCGTGTGCGGCGAGCGCCTCGACCACCATGGGGGCGTGATTGCTCAGCCAGCCCTCGCGCTCCGGGCCGGACGCGTGGACGCGGTCCAGGGCCTCTTCGAGGTGACCGCTCGTGCGACTCGTCTTGGTGGTGTCCATGAAGGGGACGCTATGCCGGGTGCGGGACGGCGGGGATCGGGCGCGGGACGGAATCCGCGGGTGCGGGGGACCTAGGTCTCGCGCCCGATCCTGTCACCGGGTCAGGCGTTGGGGTCGAAGGAGATCCCCGACGGCTTCGCCGACGACAGATGTGCGGCGAAGTTGGCGTCCTTGAGGCCGAAGTTGGCGCTGCCGAAGTCGTACGCGCTCAGCTTGTCGCGCAGAGCCGTCGACGGGTAGCCGTTCCAGCCGACCAGCGGCGGGTACTGCCAGGTGCCCTTGGCGTTCTCCGGGGGTTCGTCGCCCGAGTTGGCCAGCCGGAAGCAGTGCGTGCTGATGCCGTCCTTGTGATAGACGACCTTCGCGTGCGTGCCGTCGAAGCGGACGCCGGAGGCCGCGCTCACCGTGAACGAGCCGTGGTTGGACGTCGACACGTACTGGACGGTGCCGTTCTGCACCCAGATCACGACGTGCTCCCAGTCGTGCCGGTGGCCCCCGATGCTGCTGTTCGCCACCGCCTGGTCCTTCTCGAAGTACAGGCCGTACAAGTAGGCGCACCAGCCGTTGTTGCACTTGTAGCGTGAGTACGTGTTGGTGTTGTCGAGGTCCGAGGCGTCATGGCAGTCGCCGCTGAGCGAACCCGTGGGGTTCAGTCCGCCGTTGACCGTGCCGTCGGGGCCGATGGCGGGTGTCGAGTAGCAGCCGTCGGTGTCGTAGTCGAAGGCCGGCTGGTAGGTGAACTCGGCGCTCTCGGCGTTGGCGGGCAGCGCCTTGGGCGGGGCGGCGAACGCGGCGGAGGGGAAGGCGACGACGAGCGCGGCGGCGCCGGCCAGGCCGGTGATCCATCTCGTGCGGTGCTTCTTGAGCGACGGTGACGCCACTGCGTCCTCCTCGTGGTCCGGGCGCAGCCCAACGGCTGTGGGGTTACTGGGGAGTTCAGCTTCCCGGCTTTTCATGTCCGCGCCAAGAGGCTGAAGGCGTCGCTCCGGTTACGGCTTGCCCAATATCGGGATCATGGAGGAGCGTCGGGGAGGTCGGCCGAGGAGTCCTCCGGCGCGAGGTCCGGACGCAGCCGCAACCAGGACGGCTGACGCAGCAACCCCGCCCTGGTGCGGGTGCTGTAGCGGACCTCGCCCACCAGCCGGGGCAGCACCCAGTGGGCGCCCGAGACGCGCGGCTCGGGATCGAAGGGGCACTCCTTCGTCGCCGCGGCCGCCAACAGTGAGGCGAGTTCCGTCCGTTCCGTCTCGCTCCAGCCGGTGCCCACATTGCCGACATAGCGCAGCCGGCCGCCGCCCCGCTGTCCGACCAGCACCGCGCCCGGCAGGCCCGCGAGCCGGCCCTTGCCCGGCAGCCAGCCGCCCACGACGACATCCTCGCTGCGCATGTTGCGGATCTTGATCCAGGCGCGGGAGCGCACTCCCGGTTCGTACCGGGAGTCGAGCCGCTTGCAGACCAGGCCCTCCAGACCGTGTTCCCGGGTGGCGCGCAGGGCCTGCTCGCCATGGCCGACGAGGGCGGCGGGTGTGGACCAGTGCGGCCCGGAGAGCCCCAGCTCGTCCAGCCGCGCCCGCCGCTGCGTGTAGGGGAGGGCGAGGAGCGAGTGCCGCCCCAGGTGCATCAGGTCGAACAGCACGAGGTGGACGGGAGCTTCGGCCGCGCGGCGAGCGGCTCTGGCGGGGGCGTGCGCCAGTTGCATGCGCGGCTGCAGCAACTGGAAGTCCGCACGGCCCTGTTCGTCCAGCGCCAGGATCTCCCCGTCGAGTACCGCGGGTGTGGCGCCGAGCGCACCGCCCAGCGACCGCAGTTCGGGATAGGCGCCGGTGATCTCCTCCCCGGACCGGGCGCGCAGCACCACCTCGCCGTTCCCGGCGACGTAGGCCACCGCCCGCTGGCCGTCCTGCTTGGTCTCGTAGGCCCAGCGCGCGTCCTGCGAGGCGGGCGGCAGGGTGCCGGGGGTGGCGAGCATGGGCGGGATCAGCGGGAGGGTCACGGGTCAGTTGTCGACGCGGGCACCGGCCGCCACGCGCCCCGGGCACCGGTTTCCCCTGAACGGGCGCCGCCCGGGTGCCTTCTCGGTCCTCCTGGTACAGGTTCACGATGTTGCCGTCCGGGTCCAGCCGCCACGACACCCTCAGATGATGCCGCCGTTGGCCCGCAGTACCTGGCCGTTCACCCAGTGGCCCGCCGGGCTCACCAGGAACGACACGACGTTGGCGATGTCCTGGGGCGTCCCGAGCCGCTCCAGCGGGGGCTGTGCCGCCAGGCGGGCGACGGTCTCCTCGTCCTTGCCGTCGAGGAAGAGGTCGGTCGCCGTCGGGCCGGGGGCCACGGCGTTGACGGTGATGTCACGGCCGCGGAGCTCACGGGCGAGGATCAGGGTCACGGCCTCGACCGCGCCCTTGGTGGCCGCGTAGGCGCCGTAGCCGGGGAAGGCGAGCCCGACGACCGAGCTGGAGAGGTTGACGAGCGCACCGCCCGGGCGCAGTCGGCGGGCGGCCTGCTGGTCGACGACGAAGGTGCCGCGGATGTTGGTGCGGTACAGGGCGTCGAGCTCGGCGAGGTCGAGCTCGACGATCGGGGCCAGCGGCATCCGGCCCGCCGAGTGGACCACCGCGTCGACACCGCCGTACGTGGACTCCGCCAGGTCGAACAGGGCGGCGACCGCGGTCTCGTCGGCGACGTCCGCGCGGGCTGCGCGGGCGGTGCCGCCCGCCTCCTCGACGGCGCGCACGGCCTCGTCGGCGGCGTCCTTGTTGCCCGCGTACCCGACGACGACCGCGAACCCGTCGGCGGCGAGCTGCTGGGCGATCTGCCGGCCGATGCCGCGCGATCCGCCGGTCACGATCGCGACACGCTGTTCCGTGCGGGGCTGAGTGGTCATGACTGCATCCTTTGTTAGCGCTGCTACGACTGGCTCGTATCGACGATAACATGGGAGCGTAGCGATGGTAACCGCTGACTCGTATCAGTGCTACGAATGGCGTACGGTGGGGGCATGGATGCGAGGGCAAAGATCCTGGAAGCGGCCACCGAGCTGCTGGCCGGCGCGTCGGCCGCCGATGTCTCCACGCGTGCCGTGTGCGAGAAGGCCGGGGTGGGCGCGCCGATGCTCTACCGGCTGTTCGGCGACAAGGCCGGTCTGCTGGCAGCCGTGGTCGACCGGGGATTCGAGCGGTACCTCGCGTCCAAGCGGGCCGCGCGGCCGAGCGAGGACCCGGTCGAGGACCTCAGGAGCGGCTGGGACAACCACATGCGTTTCGCGCTGGAGCATCCCAGCCACTACCGCCTGATGTACTCGCCCGAGCTGACCGTGCCGCCGGCCGCGGCCCAGGAGGCGCACGACCTGCTGCTCGGCATCCTCGAACGCTGCGCGTCCCAGGGGCGGCTGACCGTGCCGCCCGTGCCGGCCGCGCAGATGATCATGTCCGCCAATGTCGGTGCGGCCCTGTCGATGCTGACCAGACCCGAGCAGTACGCGGACGCGACGTTCTCGCGGCGGCTGCGCGACGCGGTGCTGGACTCGGTCACCCGGCCCGCCGACACCGACGCACCGAGCAGGGACAACTCGGTGCCCGTCGCGGCCGCCACCCTCGCGGCCCGTCTGCGTGCCGACCTGCCGCCGACACTCACGGCGGCCGAGTCGGCCCTGCTCCAGCAGTGGCTGCGGCAGCTGTCCGAGTGACGAGCGGTCAGCGCTCCTCGGGCCGCAGTGCCTGCACCAGACCCGACTGATAGGCCATCACCACGAGCTGGGCACGGTCCCGGGCGCCCAGCTTGGTCATCGCGCGGTGGACATGGGTGCGCACGGTCAACGGGCTCACGAAGAGCTTCTCCGCGATCTTGTCGTTGGAGTGCCCCTCGGCGACCCACGCCATGACCTCGCGCTCCCGGCCGGTGAGACCGGTCAGGTCGTCGGCGGCCGCGAGGCGGGTGCCGAGTCCCGGGGCCGCGAGGAACCGGGTGATCAGGGTGCGGGTGGCGCCGGGGGAGAGCAGGGAGTCTCCGGCCGCCACGGTCCGGATGCCCGAGAGCAGGGCCTCGGCGGTGACGTCCTTGCCGAGGAAACCGCTGGCGCCGGACCGCAGCGCCTGCGCGACGTACTCGTCGATCTCGAACGTGGTCAGGATCAGCACCCGGGTGTCCGACAGCTCGGGTTCCGCGCAGATCACCGACGTGGCGGCCAGGCCGTCGGTGCCCGGCATCCGGATGTCCATCAGGATCACGTCGGGACGGTGCACGCGCGCCAGGTCGACCGCCGCGGCGCCGTCGGCGGCCTCCGCGACCACCTCCATGTCGTCGCACGAGTCGATGAGGATCCGGAAGGTGGCCCGCAGCAGAGCCTGGTCGTCGGCGAGCAGTACGCGGATGGTCATGGGGTCCGTTCCTGGCGTTCCGGGGCGGCGGGGTCGGCGGGGTGCCGGGGGTGCCCCGCCGGATCCGGCGGGCCGGTGCCGGGGCGGTCCTCGCCGCCGTACGGCAGCCCGGGCAACCGGAGCCCGGTCGTCAGGGCGACGACCGTACGGACATGATCGTCGGCGTAGCGCCGCAGGGGCATGCTCATGGGCTCTCCGGTCGTCCTGGAACCATGGTGGCCGAGGTGCGCCGGGTGCGGCCGCCGCGACCCGTCCCGGCCGGGTGGGTCACGCGCCCCCACCTGCACGGTCCGGGTCGCCAGTCTTCCCGAACAAGGTCCGCTCGTCGTCGTACCACGGCCGACAATCGCGCCTACTGAGAACGCAGTACGCGCCGGGGAGCGGATCCTCCCTGGGCAGGACCTGACGGCCGCCGGGCGGCGGCCGTCAGGCGGGGAGTGTCAGTGTCCGGACGCGGCCCCGGCCGACGTCTCCGCGGCCGGTGCCGCGGCCGCCGCCGGGACCGCGAGGCGTGGGCGCGGGATGAAGGAGGCGAGGCCGAAGGCGAGCAGCGCGGCGCCCGCGCCGATCGCCATGACGGTTTTGAAGCCGTTCTCGGAGGGGAGCGCGTAGCCACCCAGATCGATGGTCATCTGGGCCAGGACGACACCGGCGAGAGCGCTCGCCGTCGACGTACCTATGGACCGCATCAGGGTGTTGAGGCTGTTGGCGGCCGCCGTCTCGGAGGCGGGCACGGCGCCCATGATGAGGGCGGGCATGGAGCCGTACGTGAACCCGATGCCCGCGCCGATCACACAGGAGACCAGCACCAGGTGCCAGACCGCGGACATCAGCACGATGTTCAGCCCGTAGCCGGCGGCCACGATCAGCGCGCCGATCATCAGCGTGACCCTCGGACCCCGGGCCTTGGAGACCGCCGCGGAGACCGGCGCCAGTGCCATCATCACCAGGCCGGAGGGGGCCATGACCAGGCCGGCGGTCAGCAGGGACCTGCCCAGGCCGTAGCCCGTCTGGGTGGGCAGCTGGAGCAGCTGCGGCAGCACCAGCGACATCGCGAACATCGAGAAGCCGATCGCGATCGACGCGAGGTTGGTGAAGAGCACCTGGCGGCGGGCGGTGGTGCGCAGGTCGACCAGCGGCTGGGCGGTGCGCAGTTCGAAGAAGCCCCAGGTCAGCAGGATGATCACGGCCGCGGCGAACAGGCCGAGCGTGGTGCCGCTGGTCCAGCCCCAGTCGGCGCCCTTCGAGATGGCCAGGAGCAGGCAGACCAGTCCGGCGGCCATGCCGACCGCGCCGACCGCGTCGAAGCGGCCGCCGGTGCGCACCCGGGACTCCGGCACGAACGCGACCACCAGCACCAGGGCTATCGCGCCCATCGCCGCCGAGGCCCAGAACAGGACGTGCCAGTCGAAGTTGTCCGCGATGAGCGCGGCGGTCGGCAGGCCCAGGGCGCCGCCGACACCGAGGGAGGCGCTCATCAGGGCGGTCGCGCCGGCCAGGCGTTCGGTGGGCAGTTCGTCGCGCATGATGCTGATGCCGAGCGGGATGACGCCGGAGGACAGGCCCTGCAGGGCGCGGCCGACGATCATCGGGACCAGCGTGTCGCTGAGTCCGCAGACCACCGAGCCGACCACCAGCATCACCGCGCTGACCAGCAGCATCCGGCGTTTGCCGAACATGTCGCCGAGCCTCCCGACGACCGGGGTGGCGACCGCGGCCGCGAGCAGGGTCGCGGTGACCGCCCACGCGGTGTCCGAGGCCGGGGCGTCGAGCAGCTTGGGCAGCTCCGGCACGATCGGGATCACCAGGGTCTGCATCAACGAGACGACGATTCCGGCGAAGGCCAGCACCGCCACCACGGCGTTCGGCCGCGGCGGGGTCACGGCACCCGCGTCGGCGGCGCTGGCGGGAGTGTCGGGCATAGCGGGGCCTCCAGGAGGGGGGAGCGCGGCCGGATCCCGGCCAGAATTAAGTCAGGTGCTTGACTTAGCGTACCGGGTGCGGCTGTCCTGGTCGTGCGGTGCGGTGGCTGTTCGGTAGGTCACAGGTCGGCCCAGGCGGGTCCGGTGCTCGCCGCGCCTGGTCCCGCGCGCCGTTCCCGACGTGCGGTTGCGTAGGCTTCCGGCACTGGAAGTCGCCGCACCGCCGGCGGGCTCAGGCGGCTTGAGGGGCTGGCCGTCCGAGAACTCCGCGAAGTCCCGGTGCGGTGGTGGGCATGGCGGGCAGGACGGTACGCGAGGAACAGGTCAACGCGACCCGGGAGCTGATCCTGAGCGCGGCCGAGCGCCTCTTCGCCGAGCGCGGTGTCCTCGCGGTGTCCAACCGGCAGGTCAGCGAGGCCGCGGGACAGGGCAACAACGCCGCGGTCGGATACCACTTCGGCACCAAGGCCGACCTGGTCCGGGCGATCGCCCGCAAGCACCACGTCCGGATCGAGTCGATCCGCGCCCGGCTGCTGGCCGGGGCCCGTGGCTCCACGGACGTACGCGACTGGGTGGACTGCCTGGTCCGGCCGGTGCCCGAACATCTCGCGGAGCTGGGCAGCCCCACCTGGTTCGCGCGGTTCTGCGCCCAGGTCATGACCGACCCCGTGCTCCAGCAGATCATGGTCGAGGAGTCCATGACCTCGCCCTCGCTGCAGCAGATCGTCGAGGGTCTGAACCGTTGTCTGCCCGAACTGCCCGCCGACGTCCGCGCCGAGCGCGGCGAGATGGCCCGCCACCTGATCGTGCACATGGCCGCCGACCGCGAACGGGCCCTCGCCGAGAACACCCCGACGCCCCGCGCGAACTGGCACGACGCCGCCACCGGCCTCGGGGACGTCGTGGTCGCCATGTGGACGGCGCCGGTCACTCCGACCGGATCGTGAAGGGTGTTGCTTGAGTTAGGCAAGGAGACGCTAGGGTGAGGGAAGTGCCCTCCCCGCGCACGGGTCCTCCCCCACGAACGGATCCTCTCCATGCACGGCGCCTCCAGTGACAGGCCGGCACTCGCCCGCGGTGCCGGTCAGCGCCTCCTGGTCGTCGCGGGCCACCCGGAAGTCGCCGAACTGCTCTCCGCCACCCTGGAGTTGGCGGGCTACCGGACCGTCACCGTCGCGGCCGCCGCGGACGGTGTGGCCCGGCTGACCCGGGAGCGGTTCGACCTGGTGATCGTCGACGCGACCCTGCCGGACGTGACCGAACTGGGCGCCGCCCGGCCGGCCTTGGCCCGCCGCCCGCCGGTGCTGCTGCTGACCGACTACGAGTCCCTGGGTCAGATCGTGCCCGAACTGGGCCTGGGGGAGCGGGACTACGTCACCAAGCCGTTCCGTGTGGCCGACGTGCTGGCCAGGGTGCAGGTCCTGCTGCGCGGCACGGGTGCGGGACCGGCCCGGGGCGGCGCGCTGAGCTATCGCGACCTGGTCCTGGACGACACCCTGTGCGAGGCCCGGCGGGGTGCGCGCGCCCTCGGCCTCACGCCCGCCGAGTACCGGCTGCTGCGTCATCTCCTGGTCAACGCCCACCGGGTGCTGTCCAAGGAGCAGATCGGCCGGTACGTCTGGGGCGACCATCGTGGCGACAACGCGATCGAGCAGCTCGTCTCCCGGCTGCGCCGCAAGGTCGACCGGGACGCGCCGGGGCTGATCCACACCCGTCGCGGATTCGGGTACTGGCTGGGGCGCGCGGACGTCGAAGCCTGAACGTCCGGCCGTACGAGGCGGCTGTCGATGTCACCGTCGGGGCCGAGGCGCCCGCGTCCGGCGCAACTCCTATGCCCATGACGGCAGTTGACTCTCCGGAGTGATGTGATCCGGGTCACGTCAGCTTCGTGTCAGGTTTCCGGCGGGTGGGTGTCAGCCCCGTCTGTTTGCCTGTGCTCATCGAGGCCTCGACCACTTCGCCCCGGCGCTCCGTCCCCCTTCCCGCGGAGCACCCCCACCACCGAGGAGAACCATGGCCGACACCCTGGCCGGTGCCGCGCACGACGCCGCGGACACCGCCCCCGAGTTCCCCATGCCGCGTGCCTCCGGCTGCCCCTTCGACCCGCCGCCAGGCCTCAAGGAGCTCCAGGAACAGGGGCCGCTGACGAAGGTGCGTCTGTGGGACGGCAGCGAGCCGTGGCTGGTGACCCGGTACGCCGAGCAGCGGGCGCTCCTGGGCGACGCCCGGGTCAGCGCGGACACCGACCGGCCGGGCTATCCGACCAAGGCGAGCGCCGAGGCCGGTGAGGGAAAACTCAGCTTCATCATGATGGACGATCCCGAACACGCCCGGCTGCGCCGGATGGTGACGGCACCGTTCGCCGTCAAGAAGGTGGAGGCCCTCCGGCCCACCGTGCAGCGGATCGTGGACGGGCTGATCGACGACATGCTGGCGGGCCCCCGACCGGTCGACCTCGTCGAGGCGTTCGCCCTGCCGATCCCGTCACTGGTCATCTGCGAGCTGCTCGGCGTGCCCTACGACGACCACGCGATGTTCCAGGAGAACACCAAGACGATGGTCCGCACGACTGCGACCCCCGAGGAGCGCGGCGCGGCCACCCGGGAGATCGCCGGGTACCTGGCCGGTCAGCTCGCGGAGCGACTCACCGGGCCCAAGGACGACCTGCTCTCCGGGATCGCCGGACGGGTCGCCGCCGGGGAGCTGACGCACGGGCAGGCCACGGAGATGGCGCTGCTCCTGCTGATCGCCGGGCACGAGACCACCGCCAACATGATCGCGCTCGGTACCGCCGCCCTCCTCGAACACCCCGACCAGCTGGCCCTGTTGCGCGACACCGACGACCCGAAGCTGGTGGCCTCCGCGGTCGAGGAACTGCTGCGCTACCTCCACATCACGCACCTGGGCCGCCGGCGCGCGGTCACCGAGGACATCGAGATCGCCGGTCGGGTCATCAAGGCCGGCGAGGGCGTCATCATGGTCAACGAGATCGGCAACCGCGACCCCCGGGTCTTCGAGGACCCCGACCGGCTCGACCTGACCCGGGACGCCCGCCGCCATGTCGCGTTCGGTTTCGGCGTCCACCAGTGCCTCGGCCAGCCCCTCGCCCGCATGGAGCTCCAGGTCGTCCACGGCACCCTCTACCGGCGCATCCCCACCCTGCGGCCGGCCTGCGACCTGGCCGACGTCAGGTTCAAGCACGACGCGTTCATCTACGGCATCCACGAGCTGCCGGTGGCCTGGTGAGGGTGTCCGTCCCGGACACGAGCCACCACGACGAGAAAGGCAAGGGGTATCCCATGAAGGTGGAACTGGAAGCCGACAAGTGTGTCGCCTCGGGGCAGTGTGTGGTCGCCGCCATGGAGGTGTTCGACCAGGACGACGACGGCATCGCGATCCTGCTGACGGAGGAGGTCGGCGACGACCGGCTCGGCGACGTCGAGGAAGCCGTCGCGGTCTGTCCGGCAGCAGCCATCCGGCTGGTCCGGCCATGAGGCGGATCGTGGTCGTCGGTGCCTCGGCCGCCGGGCTGGCGACGGTCGAGACGCTGCGCCGCGAGGGGTACGACGGCACGATCACCCTCGTCGGCGAGGAGACCGAACTCCCCTATGACCGCCCGCCCTTGTCGAAGCAGCTGCTCGCCGCGGAGTGGGAGGCCGACCGGCTCGCCCTGCGCACCTCGGCCGACCTCGCCGCGCTCGACCTCGACCTTCGGCTCGGTGTCGCGGCGACGGGCCTCGAACCGGGCACCCGTACGGTGCGGTTGGCCGACGGCTCCGAGGTGCCGTACGACGGAATGGTCGTCGCCACCGGCGTACGGCCCCGCCGTCTGCCCGGAGAGGGCGCGCACGTGCTGCGCACCCTCGGCGACGCGCTCACACTGCGGGAGCGGCTGTCCCCGGGGCGGCGGCTGGTCGTGGTGGGCGCCGGTTTCCTCGGCGCGGAGGCGGCTGCGGTCGCCCGGCGTCTGGGGGCCGAGGTGACCCTCCTCGAACCCGCCGCCGTGCCGCTGGCCCACGCGGTCGGCACGGCGGTCGGGCACCTGCTGGCCCGGGCCCACGTGGACCAGGGCATCGACCTGCGCTGCGGGGTCACCGTGACCGAGGTGACCGAGGAGGGCGTCCGGCTCGCCGGCGGCGAGGTGGTCGAGGCGGACGAGGTGCTGGTGGCCGTCGGCTCGCTGCCGAACACCGAGTGGCTGCGGGGCGGTGGACTCGCGCTGGGGGACGGGGTGGTGTGCGACGAGTACTGCGAGGCGGCGCCGAACGTGTACGCGGCCGGGGACGTCGCCCGCTGGTACAACCCGTTGTTCGGCACCTCGATGCGCGTCGAGCACCGCACCAACGCGGCCGAGCAGGGCATGGCGGCCGCCCGCAACCTGCTGGCCGCACCGGCGGCGCGCAGGCCGTTCGCCCCGGTGCCGTACTTCTGGTCGGACCAGTACGACATGAAGGTCCAGGCGTACGGGTTCCTGCGCGGACACGAGGAAGTCGCCGTGGTGGAGGGCGACTTGGCGCGGCGCCGGTTCGTCGTCGCGTACCGGAGGGGCGACCGGGTCACCGGTGCTCTCGCGGTCGGCATGCCGCCCAGGGTGCTCCGGCGGTGGCGGCAGGCCATCGCGACCGAGGCGGACTGGCGCGAGACCGTGCGGACCGAGGCGCGAGCCGTGTCGTGAGCCGGCGGTGCCCGGCCCGCGCGCCGGGCACTGATTACTTGAGTTACGCAACAAGATGATAGGCTGGGCCATGCCCTCACAGCCGCTCCCCGACGTCCCCGCGTCCCCGGAAGTCATCGAGATCGAGCGGGCGCTCACCCGCATCACCTACCTGAGCACCCGCGCCCGGCAGCACGACCGGCTGATGGCCCTGGCCGAGGTGCCCCTGGACCGGGCCGCCGTGGCCCTGCTGCGTCAGGTCGCCGACACCGAGCCGATGCGCCCGGGGGAGCTGGCCAACCGGCTCGGGGTCGAGGCCTCCCACGTCACCCGCACGGTCCAGCAACTCCAGAAGTCCGGGTACGTCACCCGTGTGCCCGACCCCCGCGACCGGCGCGCCCAGCGCATCGAACTCACCGGGACCGGCCGGCAGGCCATCGACCGCATCCGTGACACCGGAGCGCGCGGCATGCAGCTGGCCCTGTCCGCATGGTCACCCGAGGAGCTGCGGCAACTCGCCGGGCTGTTCCACCGCATGGTCGACGACTTCCTCTCCTACGCCGTCGACGACGAGGTCGAGCAGGTCGCACCGGCCGGCACCGGCTGAGGGCTCATCCCGCGGGGGCGAGCCGCTCGGCGGGAGCGGGTTCGCGCAGCCCGCTGAGCAACAGACCGCCCAGCGCGGGCAGGGCGATCAACGGCACCAGCGCGGTCCGCAGGGACGCGGCGTCGGCCAGCGCTCCCAGCGCCGGTGCGGCCAGGCCGCCGACGCTCACCGTCAGGCCCAGCGTGACGCCGCTCGCCGTGCCCACCCGCCCGGGCAGGTAGTCCTGGCCGAGAGTGACGTGCAGGGAGAACGGCACGTACAGGCCGGCCGAGGTCACTGCGACGAACAGGTACACCGCGGGACCGGGGACGAACACCACACCTGCCACCGCGGGCACCGTGAGGGCGTACGCCCCGCGCACCACCGGGAGGCGCCCGAACCGGTCGGCGAGCCGGCCCCCGAGAACCGTGCCCACGGCACCTCCCGTGTAGAGCACGCACAGCGCCGCCGTACCGGCCACGTCTCCGCCGCCGACGCGTTCACGGACGTACAGCGACACGAAGGCGCTCAGCCCGACGAACACCACCGACCGGCAGACGACGGCACCCGAGAGCCGCAGGAACGACGGCCAGTCGTCGGTTCCGGCCCGCGCTTTCCCCGGTCCCGGCGCCGGGCGCGCCCCGGACGCGCGCACCGCTGCCGCGCAGAGGCCCGCGCCCGCCACGGCCGGCACGACCAGCAGGGGAGAGGCGTCCAGGCCGCCGCCCGCCATCACGGCGGCCACCAGCAGCGGGGCCAGGGCGAAGCCGACGTTGCCGCCCAGCGAGAACCACCCCATCCCTGTGTTGCCGCCGGACGCGACGGCCCGCGCCGCCCGGGCGGCCTCCGGGTGATAGGCCGCGACCCCGATCCCGGACACGGCGACCGCCGCCAAGGTCAGCGGATAGGAGCCGCAGACCCCGCTCAGCGCGACACCCACCCCCGCGGTCAGCGCGCTCAGCGGCAGCAGCCACGGCATCGCCCGGCGGTCGGTGAGCGCGCCGAACAACGGCTGCACGACCGACGACAACAACGACGCGGCGAGCACGATGCCCGAGGCGGCGGCGTAGGACAGGGCGCGCTCGGTGACGAAGAACGGCACCAGGGCGGCGACGGCCCCCTGATACACGTCCACGCAGGCGTGACCGAGCGACATCAGCGTGAGCGAACGGTTCCTGAACACGAGACCGAGCCTCGCGCGCCCGCCTCCTGGCCCGCTTTCGATAATCTGCCGACTTGTGTCGAACATCCGCCACACCCCGGTGGCGCCCACCCGCGCCCAGCGCCTCGCCGCGGGCGACCGCATCGACGCCCACCGACACGACGACCACCAGATCGTCTACGCCGGCTCCGGCGTCCTCGCCGTCACCACCGACGCCGGCACCTGGTTCGCCCCCGGCACCCGGGCCATCTGGGTCCCGGCGGGCACCAGCCACGCCCACCGCGCCCACGGCCGGCTCGACCTGCACCTGGTCGGACTGCCCGCCGACGACAACCCGCTCGGCCTGGACGCCCCCACGGTCCTCGCCGTAGGCCCGCTGCTGCGCGAGCTGATCCTCGCCTACACCCGCGACCCCGCCGACGACAGCCCCGAACGCCACCGCCTCCTCGCCGTTCTCCGCGATCAGCTGCGGGCCTCGCAGCAGCAGCCCCTGCGGCTGCCCGCTCCCAGCGACCCCCGCCTGGCCGCGGTCTGCGCACTTGTCCACGCCGACCCCGCCGACCCGCGCACCCTGGCCGCCCTCGGCGCCGCGACCGGGGCCTCCGAGCGCACGCTCAGCCGGCTCTTCCGCAATGAGTTCGGCATGACCTTCCCGCAGTGGCGCACCCAGTCCCGCCTCTACCACGCCCTGCGGATGCTGGCCGACGACGTCCCCGTGACGACCGTGGCCCACCGCTGCGGCTGGTCCTCAGCGAGCGCCTTCATCGACGTCTTCCGCCGCTCCTTCGGCTGCACCCCGGGCGCCCACAACCGCAGTTCCCCGTAACGACGGAGGCCGCCGGACGAGGTGTCTGTACCGTCCAGTAATGTGCGCGGCAGCCCCCCGAAGGAGGAACCGTGCCACGGTCCCCACGCTCGCCCCTGCTGCTCGCCGGCCTGCTCGCCACCGCCGGTGTCGCCCACTTCGCCGCACCGCGCTCGTTCGACGCGACCATCCCGAAGGCCCTGCCCGGCAAGCCCCGGACCTGGACCCACGCCAGCGGCGCCGTGGAGCTCGCGCTCGCCGCCGGTCTGGCGCTGCCCAAGACCCGGCAGGCCGCCGCCCTCGCCTCCGCCGCCTTCTTCGTCGGGGTGTTCCCCGCCAACGTCAAGATGGCCGTCGACTGGCGCCACCGGCCGACCCCCCAGAAGGCTGCCGCCCTCGGCCGGCTGCCGCTGCAACTGCCGCTCGTGCTGTGGGCACGCAGCATCGCGAAGAACGCGGAGGGCCAGGCATGAGCAAGGCACCGGAGACCGGCGACACCGTCGAGGACTTCGAGCTCCCCGACGAGACCGGCACCGGCCGCAAGCTGTCCGAGCTGCTCGCCGACGGCCCGGTCGTCCTCTTCTTCTACCCCGCCGCCCTGACGTCCGGCTGCACCGCGGAGGCCTGCCACTTCCGCGATCTGGCCGCCGAGTTCGCAGCCGTCGGCGCCCAGCCGGTCGGCATCAGCGGCGACACCGTCGAGCGCCAGCAGGAGTTCGCCGGGCGCCACACCCTCGGCATGCCCCTCCTGTCCGACGTCGACGGCAGGATACGAGAGCTGTTCGGTGTCAAGCGCGGCTTCTCCCTGGCGCCCACCAAGCGGGTCACCTTCGTCATCGCCGAGGACCGGACCGTGCTGGAGGTCGTCCGCAGCGAGCTGCGCATGAACACCCACGCCGACCGAGCCCTCGCCGCGCTCCGCGAACGCGGAAAGTGACGGCCGTGGGACGCAGCAGCCCCGCAGTCCTCCGTTTCGGTTGAACCGACCGGGCAAAAGAACGATCCTGAACAAATGGTGCACGGCTCTGCTGCGGCGATCGTCGATACCCGAGGTGTGGTCAGGGGCTGGAGCGAAGGCGCCCGCGAACTGACGGGATACCCGGCCGACGAGGTCGTGGGGCGCCCGGCCCATGACCTGCTCACCGAGGACCTGACGGCCGACGCCGTCGCGGATCTGGTCGGCACCGCCGTGCTGCGCCGCCGCGACGGCTCGTCCGTCGCGCTGCTGCTCACCGCCTGTGCCGTGCTCGGTGAGGACGGGCAGCCCTCCGGCTACATGATCACCGCCGAGGCCCCCGGTGCCCCCGAGCCGACCCTGGCTGGCCAGGCCTTCCAGCACGCGTCCGTGGCCATGTCCGTCTTCGACGCGGGTCAGCACTACCTGCGGCTGAACGATGTGGCCTGCCGGATCATGGGCGTACCGCAGGAAGCGCTGCTGGGGCAGCACTTCCCGGAGAGCGTGGAGGACCGCCAGGCGCATCGCGGCTGGCTCGCCCACCTGCGCCAGGTCGTCGACACCGGCCGTCCGGTCCGGTACGAGAGCTTCACCGGGGCTCCCGCGCTGAACCGGGAGCACTCGTGGACCACCGACATGTGGCCCCTGCGGGACGGCGACGGCGAGGTCCACGCGGTGGCCGTCGCGTCCTTCGACAGCACCGCGCAGTACTGGGCCCGGCAGCGACTGCTCCTGCTCAACGAGGCCGCGGCCACCATCGGCACCACCCTCGACGTGGTGCGCACCGCCGAGGAACTCATCGGACTGCTCGTGCCCCGCTACGCCGACTTCGCCAGCGTCGACCTTCTCGACTGGGTCCTGGGCACGGACGAACCGCCCACCGTCCTGGAAGGCGACATCCTGCTGCGCCGCGTCGCCCACGGCTCCGCCCACGAGGGCACCCCCGAGGCCGCCGTCCGCCTCGGCGAGGCCGACGTCTACCCCGCCTCCTCGCCACCCGCCCGGGCCCTGCGGGACGGCCGGGCGGCCCTCAGCCAGGCCGGCGAACCCGACTTCATGCGCTGGGTCGCCGAGCGCAACACCCGCGCCCCGGCCGGCCGCCCCTACCGCAAGGGCGCCCACTCCCTGCTCGCCGTGCCGCTCAGGGCCCGCGGCACCACCCTCGGGGTCGTGGTCGCCGTCCGGATCTCCCACCCCGACGACTTCGGCGACGACGACGCCGTCCTCGGCGAGGAACTCGCCAGCCGGGCCGCCGTCTGCATCGACAACGCCCGCCGCTTCGCCCGTGAGCGCACCACCGCCCTGGCCCTGCAGAACAGCCTGCTGCCGCGCGGTCTGCCCGGACAGGCCGTGGTCGAGGTCGCCCACCGCTATCTGCCCTGCGGCTCGCTGGCCGGCGTCGGCGGCGACTGGTTCGACGTCATCCCGCTCTCCGGCAGCCGCGTCGCCCTCGTCGTCGGCGACGTCGTCGGACACGGCATCCCCTCCTCGGCGACCATGGGCCGCCTGTGTACGGCGGTGCGCACCCTCGCCGACGTCGACCTGCCGCCCGACGAACTCCTCACCCACCTCGACGACCTGGTCACCCACCTCGCCTCGGACGACCGCGACGACGAGGCCGCCGAACTGGGCGCCACCTGCCTCTATGCCGTCTACGACCCCGTCTCGCGCCGCCTCACCACGGCCGCCGCAGGCCACCCGCCACCCGCTGTCGTCCTGCCCGACGGCAGCGCGCACCTCGTGCCGCTGAGCGCGGGGCCCCCGCTCGGCGTCGGCGGACTGCCCTTCGAGGCCACGGAGATCGAACTGCCCGAAGGAGCCGTGGTCGCCCTCTACACCGACGGGCTCATCGAGGACCGGGACCGCGACCTCGACCACGCCACCGACGAACTGTGCCGCGCGCTCACCGCGAGGACCGACACCCTCGACGACCTGTGCGACAGCGTCCTGAAGGCCGTACTGCCCGAGGAACCCGGCGACGACGTGGCCCTGCTGCTGGCCCGTACCCGGGCCCTGGGCGCGGACCGGGTCGCCACCTGGGACGTCGAACCCGACCCCGCGCACGTGGCCGCCACCCGGCAGGCCGCCACCGAGCAACTCACCGCCTGGGGACTGGAGGAGGCCTCCTTCGTCACCGAACTCGTCGTCAGCGAACTGGTCACCAACGCCATCCGCTACGGCGAACCGCCCATCCAACTGCGCCTGATCCGGGACCGCACCCTCATCTGCGAGGTCTCCGACGGCAGTTCCACCTCACCGCACCTGCGGCGCGCCCACGCCTTCGACGAGGGCGGCCGCGGGCTGTTGCTGGTCGCCCAGCTCACCCAGCGCTGGGGCAGCAGGCAGACCGGCAGCGGCAAGACGATCTGGGCCGAACAGTCCCTGGAACCGGCCGACTTCTGACCGCCGCGCTCACTGGAAGGAACAGCCGGGGTTCGGCACGTCCTCCGAGTACGGCGAGCCGTGCGGGAGCACGTACAGCACCTCCAGGACGAGCGGGGTGTCCCCCTCGTTGCGGCCGAGATGGACGTCTCCCGGGCCGCCCGGCTCGCGCACGACGGTGCCCCGCGGGTACACGCCGTCGCCCGCGCAGTCGGAGTGGTAGTGGCTGAGCGTGCCCTGCTTGACGTACCCGTAGACGGGGCCGTCGTGGTAGTGCCAGCCGGTCGCCTGGCCCGGCGGGACGGTGATCTCTCTGAGGACGTAGTCGGTGTCGCCGACGGTCTTCTGGGCGACCAGGGTGGCGGTCACTCCGGGGCCGGGCGGGGTCGCCTGTGCGGCGCCGCCGGTGAAGACGGTGGCGGTGACGAGCGCGCCGGATACGGCGGTACGGAGCGCGATGCGCATACGGAAGGCCTCCTGGCTCAGGTGCGTGAGCGACGACGTGTCGCGGTGGACGTCGCTGTGAACATAGAGGCCCGCACAGGTGCCCGGGGCGGTGTTCGGCGGATCGCCCGGGCTCAGTTCTCCTCGGCGGCGACCTGCGCCAGGGTCCGGCCGGTGCGTACCGAGCGGGCTCGGCGCGGATCCGGTGTGCCGTGTCCGCGGGCCCGCCCCTCGGCGGTCTTCACCAGCAGCCAGTTGTCCTCACGGAAGCGGGTCAGCGCGTACTGGCCGCGCAGTTTCGTCCCGTGCAGCCGGAACGTGGCGTGCCCGTGCTCCAGCGACTCGGCGAAGTCGACGGGACGGCCCTGGCGGTCGTGGCTCAGGGGTTCGTAGCTGCCGCGGTCCCAGACGATCACCGTGCCGCCGCCGTACTCGCCCGCGGGGATCACGCCCTCGAAGTCCTCGTACTCCAGCGGATGGTCCTCCGTCGGCACCGCCAGGCGCTTGTCCTTGGGCACGTCGGAGGGGCCCTTCGGGACCGACCAGGACTTCAGCACCTCGCCGACCTGGAGCCGGAAGTCGAAGTGCATCGTGCGCGCGTCGTGGATCTGCACGACGAACCGGGGCGCGGCACCCGTGGCGCTCTGCCGCCCCCGCGGCTCACGGGTCCGTCCGAAATCCCGTTTGCCGTGGTAGTCGCTCAGTCGCTCACTCACCTGCGGCTCCTCTCGGAGCGTCCCGGGTACCCCTGCGGGGGTTCAGAACTCCTCGTGCGCCTCCGGGTCCCCGCCGAGGCGCCGGTGCGCGCGGTCACCGATCGCCGCCAGCTCGGCCCCGCTCAGCTCGAAGCCGAACACGTCGAGGTTGGCGCGCTGCCGCTCGGGGTCGCCGGACTTCGGGATGGGCAGGGCACCGAGCTGGGTGTGCCACCGCAGGATCACCTGGCCGGGCGTGACCCCGTGCGCCTCGGCGACGCCCGCCACGGCCGGGTCGTCCAGGAGGTCCGAGCCCCGGCCCAGCGGACTCCAGCTCTCGGTGACGATGCCCTTGGCGGCGTGGAAGGCACGCAGCTCGTCCTGCGGGAACAGGGGGTGCAGCTCGATCTGGTTGACCGACGGCAGGACTCCGGTCTCCTTCTCCAGCCGCTCGATGTGCGCGGGGGTGAAGTTGGAGACCCCGATCGACCGGACGAGGCCGTCCTCGCGGAGCTTGATCATCGCGTTCCACGAGTCGACGTACCTGTCGACGCGGGGGAGCGGCCAGTGGACCAGATACAGGTCCACGTACTCCAGGCCCAGACGGGCGCGGGACTCCTCGAAGGAGGCAAGGGTCTCCTCGTAGCCGTGATGCCGCCCGGGCAGCTTCGTCGTCACGAGGACCTCCTCGCGCGGCACGCCCGCGGCGGCCACCCCGCGGCCGACTCCGGTCTCGTTGCGGTAGTTCGTCGCCGTGTCGACGAGCCGGTAGCCGCTCTCCAGGGCGGTGGCGACGGCCCGCTCCGCCTCGGTGTCGTCCATCGGCCAGGTGCCCAGACCGAGGGCGGGGATCTTCGTGCCGTCGTTGAGCGTGTGCGTCGGGATGCTGATCACGTGCGGACCTTCCCTTGACTGTGTCGTCCTCCCAGCCTCACGGATAGGGTGAGCAATGATCAACCGGACGGGCGGGGACGAGGTCGGCGGACGGCATGGGCGGCACCGAGGAGAAGCGGTCGGCGGGATCCGGGCGTCCCACGTCACGGGACGTCGCCCGGCTCGCCGGCGTGTCGCACACGGCCGTCTCCTTCGTGTTCAACGGCCGCGCCGAGGGCAACCTCTCGCCCGCCACCCAGGAACGCATCCGGCAGGCGGCCACGCAGCTCGGCTACCGTCCCGATCCCGTCGCCCGCGGCCTGCGCAGCCGCCGTACGGCCGTGATCGGCCTGGTCACCGACGAGATCGCGTCCTCGCCCTTCGCCGGCCGGCTGCTGCGCGGCGCCATGGAGACGGCCTGGGACAGCGACCACCTCGTCCTCACCGTCGACTCCGGCGGCGACCGCGCCAAGGAGGACGCGGCCGTCGCCGAACTCCTCGACCGGCGCGTCGACGGGATCATCTACGCGGCCATGTCCCTGCGCCGCGTCCGCGTCCCCGAGGGACTGCACCGCACCCACTCGGTCCTCGCCAACTGCCTGCCCGAGGACGACTCCCTGCCATGCGTGGTCCCCGCCGAGCGGGCCGGCGGCCGTACGGCGGCCCGGTTGCTCCTCGACCAGGGGCACCGCAGGATCGCGCTGGTCGGGGGAGAGCAGGACATCGCCTCCGTCGAACGGCTCCGCGGCTTCCGGGACGCCCTGCGCGCGGAGGGCGTCACCCTGCCCAAGGACTGGGTCGTGCGCACCGGCGGCGAGATCTCCAGCGGCTACCAGGGCGCGACCCGCCTGCTCGACGGTGTCCCCGCCGAGCAGCGCCCGACCGGGATCTTCTGCTACAACGACCGGGTCGCGGCGGGCGCCCTGCACTGCGCGGCCCGCCTCGGCATCACGGTGCCCGGCGAACTGTCTGTGGTGGGCTACGACGACCAGGAGCACATGGCCGCGTTCCTGTCCCCGCCGCTCACCACCGTCGCGCTGCCGCACCGCGAGATGGGAGAGGCCGCTGCACGCCTCCTCCTGGACGCCATCGACACCGGCCGCACACCCCCCGCCACCGTCCGCCGCATCGCCTGCCCGATGGTCGGCCGGGGCTCGGTGGGGCCGGCACCGATGGTGTGAGTGTGGGGGAGGCTTGGGGCTGCCGGGGGGCCGGGCCGCGATCCTGAGTGAGTGCAGGGTGGAGTTGTCCGGCGTGGTGCTGGTCGGGTTGTGCGGATTGGCGGTCGGTTCCAGGGGGTTGGGCGGAGGGTGTTCTTGGGTGTGTCGGCGCCGATGGCGTGAGTGCGGAGGGGGCTTGGGGCTGCTTGGGAGTCCGGGCCGCGATCCGGGGTGAGCGCAGGGTGGCGTTGTCCGGCGCGGTGCTGGTCGGGTTGTGCGGATCGGTGGCCGGGTGCAGGCGGGTCGATGGCGTGAGTGCGGGGGAAGCCCGCGGCTGGTGAGGACCACGGGCCGTCACCCGAAGCGCTGTTCCTGCGCGACGGTGTCCGGCGCGGTGAGCGCCGGTCTCGCCGCCGGCCTCCTGGCAGGCCTGTGCGACCGGTCGACGCCGGCGGCACCGCCGAGCCGCCCCTGCCGCACGACCGGCCCGAGCGCACGCTCAGCCCGGTCGGGGCCTCACCCTTCGGGCACGAGAGCCCGACAGTCCACCTCGACCCCGTCACCCGACACCGACAGCTCGGCGGTGTCGCCGGGCTGTCGGTACACCCGCTCGGTGACCATCGCCCGTTCCCCGGCGAAGAGTTCGAGCAGGGAGCCGTCCACGAGGACGCGCACGGTCAGCGGTCCTTCCGGAACCCGGAGGCGCAGGGGACCGGAGCCGTCGGGCCTGGACCGCGGCCACCCCGAACGGTCCAGGGTCACCGTGCCCGCCGCCGGGTCCAGCCGCACGGTGAGCTCGGCCCCCGAGGACGACCGCAGCAGACGCACGGTGCCGGGGGACCGCGCGGTGACCGTCAGGTCGTACGCCTCCGGGAGCGGTCCCGGCCCCAACGGTGAGGCGGAGCGCAGCAGTTCGAGTTCCGGCGCCGGTGTCGCCCGCAGTGAGCCGTCCTCATGGACGTCCAGGACGCGAGCGGCGGTCAGAACTCCCGCCCAGCCCGCCCGGTCGACCTCCTCCTGCGGGCGTGCCTCCCAGGACCAGCCCCACAGCAACGCCCGGTCCCGCGCGGTGTCCTGGAGGACGGAGGGGGCGTAGAAGTCACGGCCCTGGTCGAGGCGGCCGGCCTGGCGCGCGACGAACGTCAGGCCCCCGCCGGGGAGTTGTACCGGACGACCCGTCACATACGCCGTTCCCAGCGGGTCTCCGTCCCAGAGGGCCAGCGCCAGCACCCACTCGCCCCCGGGCGTCCGTGCCAGCTGCGGGCACTCCCAGCCGGTCGCCCCCGGCCCGAACGCCCTGGCCGTCACCGGGTCCCGGCCGTCCAGCAACACCCCCGCGAACCGCCAGTCGCGCAGGTCCTCGCAGTCGTAGACCAGCACCGACGGCGTGCCGTCCGCGTGCCCGGCGCCCACCAGAGCCCAGCGCCGGCCACCGGAGCGGAAGACGAAGGGGTCACGGAACATCGTCACGTCCAGGTCCGCCGGTGGACCGGACACCACCGGCACCGGGAGCGGCTTCCAGGCCACGAGGTCGTCGTCCTCGGCCACCGCGAGGCAGATCGAGCCCAGTCCCGCGTGGGTGCGGTCCACGCCGGTGTACACGGCCGTCGGCACACCGTCGTCGTCCACCACGCACCCCGACCAGCAGCCCGCCTCGTCGGGACCGCCGGGCGTCGGGGTGAGCGCGACCGGATGGTGCTCCCAGTGGGCGAGGTCGGGGCTGGAGGCATGCCCCCAGTGGACGTTCGTGTGCACGGAGGCCTGCGGGTTGTGCTGGTAGAAGAGGTGGTAGCGGCCGCGCCAACGGAAGGGCCCGTTGGGGTCGTTGATCCAGTGGGCGGGCGGGCGGACCCGGAAACGCGGGGCGTCGGGGTCAGGGCTCAACGGTTGACTCCTGCGGAGGTGATGCCCTCGCGGAGAGGGCGCTGGCCGACGAGGAACACGGCGACGGCGGGGATCATGGAGAGCACGACTCCGGCGAGGACCACCGAGATGGAGCCGGTGCCGAGGTTGCCCTGGAGCGAGACCAGGCCCAGCGGCAGGGTGTAGTTCTGACCGGAGGTCTCCAGGATCAGCGGCCGGAAGAACTCGTTCCAGTGGTAGTTGAAGGCGAGGACGCCGACGATCGCGAGCCCGGGCGTGGCCAGCGGCGCGTACACGGAACGGAAGGTCCGCCAGGGACCCGCGCCGTCCAGCATCGCCGCCTCGCCCAGGTCCTTGGGCATGCCCAGGAAGTACTGGCGCATGAGAAAGGTGCCGAAGGCGGTCGGGAACGCCGGAATGATCAGCCCGAGCAGGGTGTCGGTCAGGCTCATCGACTTGAGCACGAGGAACACCGGCACGATCGTGACCTGCAAGGGAACCATCATGGTCGCGAGGACCAGGGCGAACAGCGACTTCTTGAAACGGAAGTCGAGACGGGCGAAGGCGTAACCGGCGAGCCCCGCGGTGATCATCTGGCCGACCGCGATCAGGGCGGTCACCAGTGTGGAGTTCAGCGCGAGCAGCCACACGTCGATCTGGTCGAAGACCCCGCGGTACGAGTCGACCGTGGGATGCGTCGGGATGATCTTCGGGGGCAGGTCGAAGGACTCGGCAGGAGTGCGCAGGGACGTGGAGACCGTCCAGATCACCGGGCCGAGGGTGAGCAGCGCGCAGGCCGCGAGGCCGGCGATCCGCGCCCAGGGGGCGAGCGAGTGCCGCGCACGGCTCACGGACAGGGGCGCGGGGCTGGTCTTCAGGGTCGCTTGGCTCAAGGGACTCACCCGGCTCACTGGTAGTGGACGAAACGCCGGCTGAGCCGGAACTGGAGGGCGGTGACCGCCATGATCAGTACGAACAGCAGCACGCCCACCGCGGACGCCTCACCGAAGCGCAGCTGCTCGAACGCTGACTCGTAGATGACCATCACGACGGTGCGGGTGGAGTCGCCGGGCCCGCCGTCGGTCAGGACGTACGGCTGCTCGAAGACCTGCAGCGCGTTGATGACCCCGACCACGGTCGCCACCAGCAGGGTCGGCGACAGCAGGGGCAGCGTCACGTGCAGGTGCTTGCGCAGCCCGGTCGCCCCGTCCAGGGAGGCCGCCTCGTGGATCTCCTTGGGGATGTTGTTGAGCCCTCCCACGAACAGCAGGAACGAGAACCCGAACTGCTGCCAGACGTAGACCAGGATCACCGCCGCCATCGCCGAGTGCTCCGATGTCAGCCAGGGCACCGGGGCGATCCCGACCTGCCCGAGCACCCAGTTCACGACTCCGAAGTCCTGGTTGAACAGGTACTTCATCACCACCGAGATCGACGCCGCCGACAGCACCAGCGGGAAGAAGAACGCCGAACGGAACACCGATCGCAGCCACATGGGCATCCGCCCGTTCACCGCGAGCGCCAGGACCAGGGCGATCAGCAGCTGGAGGGCCACCGCGAGCACCATGAAGACGAGCGTGTTGCGGAAGGAGACCAGGACGGTCGAATCGGTGAAGACCTCACGGTAGTTGGCCGCCCCGGCCCAGCGCGGGGAGTCGATCACGTTCCAGTGGAAGAGGCTCAGCACGACCGAGCCGACGATCGGCACGACCGTGAAGACCACGATGCCGACGATGGTGGGCGCCAGGAACAGCGTGGCCAGCAGCCGGGTGCCGCGGTCACGGGCCGAGGGCTGCGCGGCTCCCGTGGCGGGCGTGGTCGCGGGCCGTGACGGTCGTACGGCGGGCATCTGGGTGTTCGTCATACGTCACGCTCCATGGCCTTCTCCAGATCGCTCTGCATCCGGCGCAGCGCCGGGCCCACCGAGCGCCGCGAGGACAGGGCGGTCCCGGTGTGCTTGAGCAGCACCTGCTCGACCTCGGCGACCTGCGGCGGCGCCGGGATCGGGCCGGTGTCGGGGAACTTGTCGAGGGTGTCGTAGAAGACCTGCCAGTGGCGGGGGCCGCTCTCCCGGTAACGGTCCGCGGTGAGCATCGAACGGCGGGCCGGGGTCGTCTGGTTGGTCTCGAACAGCCGCATCAGGGTGTCCCTGCGGGCGGCGAACTTGATGAACTCCCACGCCTCGTCCTGCTTCTTCGACGTGCGCAGCAGCGAGTATCCGGCGGCCCCGTACTGCATGCGCTGGGTCCGCCAGCGGGGGAAGTACTGCACGTCGAAGCTGCCGGGCTCCATTCCGGCGAGGTGCAGACCGCCCGCCCAGAAGCCGCCGGCGGGAGTGACGCCGACCCGGCCGGTGGAGAACACCCCGATGAGGTTCTGCCCGTTGCCGCCCTCGGGGCGGGTGCACAGGCCCTCCTGGATCAGGGAGGCCAGATAGTCGTACGACTCCTCGACCCGCGCGTCCGTGGCCTGCGGGGTCGTCCACCGGAAGCCGCCCCCGCGGCCCTGGCGTGCGGCGCTCGGGTAGAAGCCGTCCCACAGCCACGCGCCGCCCGGCGCCTTGGACTCGGTGAGCAGGTTGGTGCCGTTGGCGAACAGCCAGGGGACGACCCCGCCCCACAGGCGGTTGGTCCAGAAATACGGCGTGAACTGCGAGCCGCTGGACTTCTTCATGTCCCGCAGAAGCTCGGTGAAGTCGTCGCGGGTCCAGTCGGCCGCCGGGAAGCCCGCGCCCGCCCGCTTCAGCACCTGGCTGTTCAGGTACATGTCGGCCGCGTTGAACTCGACCGGCAGCTGGTACAGGCTGCCCTCGTACATCATCGACTCGACCAGCGAGGGATGGACGTCGGCGAAGTACTCGCGCAGCTCGGCCGCGTCGCGCTTCACCCACGCGTCGAGGGCGACGCCGAGGCGCTGGGCGAAGAGCTGGACGCCCTCGGTCGCGACATAGACGAGGTCGGGCGCGGTGCCCGCCGCGATCTGGGTGAGGATCTTCGCGAAGAAGTCCGACCAGTCGGTGGCCTGTACCGCGTTGATCCGCAGCTTGATGTCGGGGTGGACCTTCTTGAAGCCCTCGGTGAGCGTGCGGATCGCCTCCGGGCCGTAGGCGGGCCCGAGGGTGGCGACGACGAGGGAGCCGTCGTCGCGGCCGGGGATGTCGGCTCCGGTGAGCCGGTCCCAGCTCGCGGCGGTGCCGGCGAGCGCGGCGGCTCCCGCGCCGTAGGCGCCGTACCGCAGCAGGGTGCGACGGGTGAGGTGCGAGTCGGTCATCCAGCGTGCCTAACTCGTGTTAGCTCAAGGTTGACGCCCAGATGATGGGGAGGCCGCCACGGCCGTGTCAAGGGTGCTGCACGCCTTGACCTTTAACGAGTTAGGTCAGAGGGTGTGGGCCGTACCGCCTCGGCGGCACGGGCGGTGGCGAGGGCGGCGGCGAGCGGCCGATGGGGCCGTGGAGCTGCGGCAGCCGCGAGGGGCGGGTGAGGAGCCAGATGGGGGGCAGGTCGAAGATGTCGTAGGGCGGCGCGTACGCGGCATCACGAACGTCCTGAGTCCGGGACCCGGTGGCGACCGCGTCGAGCCGCAGTCGTCGTCAGTCGAGAGATGTGCTGTCACCGGACTGAGGCAGGGACGGCACTCCTCGGGGCCGTCGGTCTCCCGGTCGGTCACCGGGTCGAGGGGGCAGGGGGGAGCCGTTCGCCCGCAGGGAGGCGCCGTACGAAGGCGCCGGGCTCCCGGGGAGTTGAGGGAACGGCCGCTCTGGGCAGTCAACCAGGGGTGACGTGCCCGACGGGGGCACGGACTTCGGACAGACCCTGGCGATCAACGGAGCACGCATGACGACGGACAAGAGCACGGCCGAGCGGGACGCGGGCATCGAGGTGAACCCCGTGGCCGGGCACATCGGAGCCGAGATCACCGGCGTCGACCTGGCCGACGACCTCGACGACGCGGTGGTCGCCGCGATCCGCGCCGCGGTGCTGCGCTGGAAGGTGGTGTTCTTCCGGGGACAGAAGCTCGACCACGCCGGGCACGTCGCGTTCGCCCGCAGGTTCGGCGAGCCCGTCGTCCTGCGCAAGCGGGGCAGCGCCTCGCCCACGGAGTTCCCGGAGGTCGAGACGACCGCGGACCGGCTGGAGCTGGGCGGGAAGTTCGGCATGGGGCACGAGGAGTGGCTGCGGCGCCGGCGGCACACCCTGCTGCGCGGCTGGCACTGCGACCACGGCGCCCGCGTCGACCCGCCGGCGGCCACCGTGCTGCGCGCCGAGACCGTCCCGCCCTACGGCGGTGACACCACCTGGTCCAACCTCGCGGCCGCCTACGCCGGACTGTCCGCCCCGGTGCGGGAGTTCGTCGACGGCCTGCGCGCGGAGCACCGGCTCGGCGTCGGCTACCAGCCCCGGCCGGGCGACGACGCCTACGTCCGCCACCTCCTGGACCACCAGGTGGCCTCCCTGCACCCGCTCGTGCGGGTGCACCCCGAGACCGGGGAGCGGATCCTCTACGTCAACGGCTACTACGTCGAGCAGATCGCCGACCTCTCCCGCGCCGAGAGCCGGGCGGTCCTGGACCTGCTTCTCGAACAGGCGGTCAGGCCGGAGTACACGGTCCGCTTCCGCTGGGAGCCGGGCAGCGTGGCCTTCTGGGACAACCGCGCCACCATCCACCTGGCCCCCTCCGACAACGCCCACCTCGACTTCCGGCGGACCATGCACCGGGTGATGCTCGCGGGGGACGTGCCGGTGGGGGTGGACGGGAAGCGGTCGGAGGCGATCACGGGGAGTGCGGTGGGGCGCTGGTGAGATGAGGTGATGGGGCGGGCGGCGGCCGAGGGCTCGGAGCTGTTGGGTGGCTGAGGCTGCGGCCGGTTTGGGCGGGGTGCTCGGGCCGGGGTCTGCTGGGAGCGGCGAGGACATGGCCCCGGCGGGCCGGACATGGCCCCGGCAGGCCGGTGGGTCGGGCCGAGCCGGGGCGCGACAGGGGTTGGGGCAGGCCGGGGCGGGGTGCCGATGGCCCCGGCTGCTCGGCCTGCTGAGCAGGCGGTTGTCTCTGCGGCCGGCCCTGCGCCCGCCGGTTCCTGGTTCCGGGGCCTGCCTGGAACGCCGGCCGCTCGGCCCACGTCTGCGGCCGGACTTCTGGACCATGCGGGCCGCCGACAGCGGCGACGGTGTGCTCAGCACGCCGCGGTCGGGGCTGGGCCACTTCGCCGAGGGCGTCCCGGGCCGGACGGGGTGCCCCCTCCGGCCCGGCACGTGTTCGGCGGAGCTAGGCGCCCGGGCGCCAGCCCAGCGCGGGGCCCAGTTTGACCGCCATGTCGGTGAGGATCTGCACATAGTCCTCGTGCTCGAAGGTGAACGGCAGGGCGAAGGCCACCTCGTCCACCTCGCGGAACGCGGCGTGCGCGTGCAGCCGTTCGGCGATCTCCGCCGACGTGCCGACGATGTCCGGCGCGAACATCAACCGTGCCGGACCCTGCGGTGACGCGGTACGGGGGGTGCGCCGGGCCGCGTACTCCTCATATTTCGCGCGCTGCTCCGACGAGGCCGAGTCGGTGGGGATGACGACGAGCCCCTGGGACACCCGGGCCTCCTCACCGTCCGGGTGGGCGGCGCGGAAGGCGCGGATGTGCGAGAGCTGGATCTCCGCGAAGTCGTACGGCCCCTCCCGGTCCTCCGCCTTGACCACACTGCTGGTCAGGAAGTTCATGCCGTGCTCACCGGCCCAGCGCGCGGAGCTCAGGCTGCCGCCGCCGTACCACAGGCGCCGGCCGAGGCCGGGGGAGTGCGGCTGCACCCGGTCCGAGAAGACCTCGAAGCCCTGTACCCCGCTGAAGTCGCTGGCGGGCTTGCCCCGTACGAGGTCCAGCAGCCGCCGCACCCGCTCGTAGGAGAAGTCCTCGGTGTCGGCCGTGTCCGGGTACAGCGCCTCCTTGACCTCGTCGAAGTGCATCGGCGGGCCCACGCTCACGCCGGGGTTGACCCGGCCGCCGGACAGGATGTCGACGGTCGCCAGGTCCTCGGCCAGCCGCAGCGGGTTCTCCCAGCCGAGCGGGGTCACCGCCGTGCCGAGCTCGATACGACTGGTGCGCTGCGAAGCCGCCGCCATGACGGCTACGGGGGAGGAGATGCCGTACTGGAGATGCCGGTGGCGCAGCCACGCGCTGTCGAAGCCGAGCCGCTCGCCCAGCTCGATGATCTCCAGTGTGGACTCGTGGCCACGCCGCGGGTCCGCCTCGTCGAACAGGCCGATGGTCAGGAAGCCCAGCTTGCGCAGCGGGCGTGGGGTCGACGGCACGAGCCCTCCGGGGTGTTTGAGATATCAAGTAGTACGGGAGTGCCAACGAGCCCGTCCCACCTGGTGTTCCCGATCGCCGGGCTCTTCAGGTCACGTTCGGGGCAGGGGGATGGTCACCTCGTCCTCGACCGGCGGGTCGATCTCCTGGGCCAGGTTGCCGGTGGCCGCGAAGCAGCGCAGACGCACCGCCTCCGGGGTGACGTCCAGCCGCAGGAAGCACTTGAAGAACGGCGGGCTGTACGTCGCCGAGCTCGGCGAGAACAGCTGGGTGTAGATCTTGCGCACGGGGAGGCGGAACCGCGAGGTGCGGTCGGGCCGGCCGCCCGCGCCCAGGAGACTGGCGACCAGGCGGGTGCGGAAGGTGATGCGGGGTGCCTCGCCCGGAACACGCGTGGGCGGGATGCCGAGGCGCTCGGCGATCACCGCGGTGGCCTCGGCCTCGGTGAGGGTGAAGAAGCGGCGCAGGTGCAGCCGGCGGCCGTAGAGCCTGCTGTAGAAGGCCAGGGAGTCGCCGCGCAGCGGATAGCAGCGGAAGTCCTTCTCCGTGACGTCCGCGACGGAGACGTGCGGGATGGTGTGCGTGGCGTGCATGAACGCGCCGCCGCCGCCCGAGACGACGTACTGGACGGTGCGGCCGTCCACGTCGACCGGATAGCGCTGGTAGTTGTGGATGTCGCCGCCTATCGCCGCGACGTAGTGGTGCTCCGCGTCGCGCACGATGTCGTCGACGGTGCCGCCGCCCTCGATGGCGCACGGGTGGTGCTCGCCGTCCACGTACAGGGGTGAACCCGTGATGAGGATCTTCGGGCGCGGGCCCCGGGACACCTCGCGCAGCCAGGCGCCCTGTTCGGCGTCGAGAGTGCCGAGCAGCCCGGTGTCGATGCCGATGATCCGCAACGGTCCGGCGTCGACGGCCCAGTACGGGCCCGGCTGGACGCCCTGTTGGGACGGCTTCGCACGCAACTCGCGTGCCTTGTCGAGGTGTTGCCCGTCCGTCGCACGCGGGCGGTGCCACAGCAGGGAGCGCAGCCAGGCGCCGGTGAGGGGGCGGGGTGCGGGCTCGGGGTCCAGCGGCGGGGCGTCGTCGCAGAAGACGCGCATGAAGGCGCCGAGATCCTCGTACCAGTCGTGGTTGCCGGGTATCGCGTAGATCGGCGCCGGATAGTCCTGATAGGGCCGGAAGAACTTGGTGCCGTAGTCGTCCGCGCTGCCCACCGGGTAGATCACGTCACTGGCGACGACCGCGAACCGGGTGTCCTGACTGATCCTCAAGAACCCGGGCACGACGGCGTACTGGGGGTCGTCCCCCTCGCCGGTGTCGCCGATGACCATGAACGAGAACCGCTCCGGATCCGCACGCCGGATCACCTTGTCGGCGGGGGCGCCGGCCGCCGTGCGCTGGGCGACCCAGCGGCTTCGGGTGCGGCCCGTGGGATCGCCGAACCAGGAGGCGAGCACGCCGTTGCGGGCCGCCCACAGCGTCTTCGGGTTCAGCCACGAGATCTTCTCGACCTCGGGCGGCATCAGCCGCTTGTACTCGCCGAGTCGGGTGGAGCCCCAGCCGGCGCCTTCGGCGGTATCGCGTGAGGAGTCAGACACCGGTGCACCGTAACAACGATCTAGAACCGGCCAGGAAGGGGGGGAGTGGTCCACGGCGGTCCCCCTCCCCGGCATCACCCGATCCGTGGGGCCCCGGGAAGCGTGGTGCTCACCTGCTCGGGCCGTGCGGCGTCGCCCAGTGCGGATCCTGCGGTGCGCGGGCGTGGATCACCCTGGGCTCCTGATCCTCGAAGGCCGGATCGGACGGTGGCGCGGTGCGGGCGGTGGCGGACGTGCGGTTCCACTCGCCGTCGCCGAGCACCAGGAGCGGGTCGAACATGACCACCACGCCGGCCAGCAGCAGGAAGATCGCCGGTCCCAGGAGCATGGGCAGCAGCAGCGAGGAGGGTGAACCACCCGCCCACGAACCGCCGGTCCCGTCGTGCACATGGACGCTGACCGCGGACATGCCCGTGTAGTGCATCCCCGTCACGGCGACGCCCATGATCAGGCTGGCGCCGAGGCTCGTGAGGAAACCGCGGATCGTGACGGCCGCCCACAGGGCCGCCGTCGCCGCGACGATCGCGATGACCACGGAGAGCGCGACGACGGCCGCGTCGTACCGGATCGTCCCGTTGAGATGCAGTGCCGCCATGCCCAGGTAGTGCATCGCGGCCACGCCGAGGCCGGTGACCACGCCCGCGAAGGACAGGTTCAGCGGGCTGGCGCCGCGATAGCCGACGATGAACACACCGATGCCCACGACGACGACCGCCACCGCGAGACTGAGGACCGTGAGCCCGGCGTCGTAGCGGATCCGGGTCTCCACCACCTGGAAACCGATCATGGCGATGAAGTGCATCGTCCAGATGCCGCAGCCGATGGAGGCGGCGCCGAGCGCGAGCCAGCCCGCCTTCCACGACTGGGTGCTGAGCAGGGTGCGCACGATGCAGCGCAACCCCAGAGCCCCTCCGAGGCACGCCATGAGGTAGGCGGCGACCGGGGTCACCGCACCGTAGCGGAACCCGTCGACCGTGCCTTCCATAAGCCAACTCCCCCCAGAGTTCTGGCCGGTTGTGGAGGAAGGGTTACGGCTGAGGATCGGGTAAAGCAAGGCATTACCGCGGGTAAGCGGTGAACTCCCGCAGAGCGCTGTTGAACTTAAGTCACATGAGGGCGAGTTCCGGCCAAGTGCGTTCCAGGAGCGCGTGGATGTGCCACAGTTGGCCAATTTTCAGCATCCGCGCGGTACGGGTGATCCTATTCGACTGACCCCATTCGACTGATCCCGTTCGACGTGGAAATACGGTTGCCGGTCCGCCGTCGTCCGTGAACCATCCCGCCCCGTGACCACTCGCACCGAACAGCCGCCCTCGACCACCCGTCCCCTCGCCCTCATCACCGGTGTGGGCCGCACGGTCGGCATCGGCGCCGGGATCGCGCGGCGGCTGGCGGCATCGGGGTGGGACATCGCGTTCACCTACTGGAACCCGTACGACACCCGCATGGCCTGGGGCGCCGAACCCGACGCGACCCGGACGATCGAGACGAGTCTGTCCGAGCGGGGCGCGGCCACCGCCGCCATCGAGGCGGACCTCGCCGACCCCCGGACGCCGGCCCGGGTCTTCGACGAGGCGGAGCGACGGCTCGGCCCCGTCACCGCGCTGGTGCTGAGCCACTGCGAGTCGGTCGACTCCGGCCTGCTCGACACCACCGTGGAGAGCTTCGACCGGCACTTCGCGGTCAACACGCGCGCGACCTGGCTGCTCATCCGCGAGTTCGGCCGCCGCTTCGGCGCGGAGCGCGGTACCGGCCGGATCGTCAGCCTCACCAGCGACCACACCGTCGGGAACCTGCCCTACGGGGCGAGCAAGGGGGCCATGGACCGCATCACCCTGGCCGCCGCCCACGAACTCGCCCACCTCGGAGTGACCGCCAACGTCGTCAACCCGGGTCCCGTCGACACCGGTTGGATGACTGAGGAGGTCCGCGCGCACTGCCTCGACGCCACCCCGCTCGGCCGCCTCGGCACCCCGCAGGACACCGCCCATCTGGTCGACTTCCTGTGCTCACGCGAGGGGCAGTGGGTCAACGGTCAGCTGCTGAAGAGCAACGGCGGTCTGGCGTAGGGCGTTCGAAGAACTCGCCCAACAGCGGCAGCAACAGAGACGTCCGCTGCATGAGGGTCATGTGGGTGGTGGCCGGCAGAACCGCCAACTGCGCTTCGGGGATCAGCCGGTGCATCTCGGCGGCGTGCTCCAGCCGTACGAAGTCGGTGTCGCCGACGAGCAGCAGGGTGGGCACCCGCAGCCCGCGCAGGTCGTCGGCGGTCCAGGGCAGCGGGGCGTGCGCGGTCGCCGAGACCTTGGCGAGGAAGTCCTGGAAGTGCTCGGGGTGGGGTGCGGTGGCCGCGTAGGCGTCGGCCATCTCCTGGAAGTCGTCCTGGCCGGGCAGCCGGGGTGAGCTGTAGTCCGGGACGCGGACCTCGTCGTGGACCCCGTCCTGGGCGTACATGGTGGCGGCGAGGGCGAGCCGTCCCACCCGCTCCGGGTGCCGGACCGCGACCTCCAGCGCGGCCAGGCCGCCGAGGCTGAAGCCCAGCACGTCGGCCTGCCGGATGCCGAGTTCGTCGAGCAGTGCCACGACGTCCGCGGCCAGCTGCGACACCGTCATCTCGCGGTCGATGTCGGCGGTGTGGCCGTGCCCCTGGAGCTCGGGAGCCACGACCGGCCGGTCGGCTGCCAGAGTGGGCAGTACGGCGGAGAAGGTCAGATCGACGGTGAGGCCACCGCCGTGCAGCAGTACCAGCGGACGGCTTCCGCCGGAGGCGGCGCCGTGGGTCTCGTAGTACATCTCCAAGCCGTTGACCTTGGCGTACGCGGAACTGTTCGGCACGGTCGTCACACCCCTTCTGCGGAAGTCGTCGTGAGGAAGACCTTGCGCGGACGCCGAAGTCATCGGGCCGGTGTCATCGGGCCGGTGTTACCGGCGCGGACACCGGCCGCAGCACCATCAGCGCGCCCTCGCGGCGCGCGACCATGGCGAACGGAAACCGGTCGGTCTGCAGGCAGAGGCGGACGTCGTCCGGGTGGATTCCCGGCAGGCCCTGCCGCGCACCCTGCGCCAGCGAGGCCGCCCAGCGGGAGTCCCGCGCACGGCGGAGATACGGTTCCGCCGCCACCTCGGGGGACTCGACGCACCGCCCGATGTACTCGGCACACGCGCGATCCTCCTCGGCCCGTCCCTCCTCGCCGGTGACGACGAAGGTCACCTCCTGCGCACCGCGCTCACGCAGCAGCCGTGCGGTCGCGCCGGCCACGACGAAACTCGCGCACAGCAGCAGCCGGGCGTCGGCCACCGCCAGGGCGCCCACCGTGCCCGAGGTCGTCTTCTGCACGATCGTGCGGCCCGGGAGGTCGTGCAGCGCCAGCATGGCCGGGGAGTTGACCGCGTCGAAGCCGGGTGCGGGCGGACCGTCCTTGAGGGCCAGCCAGCCCGGATGACGGTCCTTGAGCTCCAGCGCCTCGTCCTCCGAGGAGGCCAGCACGATCCTCTCGGCGCCCCCGGCGAAGGCCCATGCGGCCACCGAGAACGCACGCAGTACATCGATGACGACGGCGACGGCGGGAGTGCGCGTCAACTCCGGTATGCCGAGCAAATGAGTACGCATCCGGCACATGGTGCCCCGGGGCGGCCGTACGCGTCCGGCGAATGGGAACAGGTGGTGGGTGTCGGGGGCGAGCGGCAGGCTGAGCGTCGTCGGGGCCGCGTGGGTCGCCGGGTACTGGCGGTGGGGTGTCCGGGATGTGCTCGGGCGACGGTGGGTACGCCCTTCAGCAGGCGCCCCAGTCGGAGAAGGCGGCTTGTTCGGCTCCCGCCGGCCGGACGCGCTCGGACGAACGGGGAGCCGTGGGCAGCGGTCGCCTCGCACGCGTGGCCCGGGCCTCCACCGGCTCAACAGGTCGCGGGGTTGGCCACGGCCCCCTTCACGTGACCGTGCCCTCCCGTCAAGGCTTGCGGGCCAGGCCGCCGTGCTCGGCCACGACCTCCGGGGTGGGGGAGCCGGGGTCCGGGCACCACTGTGTGACCGGGACGACGCCCGGTGCGAGGAGTTCCAGGCCGTCGAAGAACCGGGTGATGTCGTCGACTCCGCGCAGGACGTACGGGACGGCGCCGCTGTTGTTGTAGGCGTCCTGGGCCTGTTCGAAGACCGGGTCGACGCCGAGCGAGCCGTCGTTGACGCAGAGGTGACTGCCCGACGGCAGGGCGCCCATCAGCCGGGTGACGATCGAGCGGGCCTGGTCGTCGTCGGCGATGTGTCCCAGGATGTTGCTGAGGATGAGCGCGACCGGCCGGTCCAGGTCCAGCGTCTCGGCGGCGGCCGCGAGGATACGGTCGGGGTCCGTCGCGTCGGCCTCGATGTAGACCGTGGCGCCCTCGCGGGTGGACGTGAGCAGGGCGCGGGCGTGTGCCAGGACCATCGGGTCGTTGTCGACGTGGACGATCCGGGCGTCGGGGGCGATCGCCTGCGCGACCTCGTGGGTGTTGCGCGCGGTCGGCAGACCGGTGCCGACGTCGAGGAACTGCCGTACGCCCGCCTCGGACACCAGATGGGTGATGGTGCGACGCAGGAAGGCGCGGCTGCCGCGGGCGATCGTGACGATGCCGGGGAAGACGGCGGTGTAGGCGTCGCCGGCCGCCCTGTCGACGGGGTAGTTGTCCGTGCCGCCGAGCCAGTGGTTCCAGATGCGCGCGGAGTGCGGCACCGAGGTGTCGATCTCCGGATGTTCTGCGGGCTCGGGCGTCGTCACCTGGTCGGTCATGAGCGTCCGTCCTTCAGCCGAGGCGTCGATCGTGCACACCCCAACCTATGCCCGAACACCCTTGGCCCGCCTGGCGGTTCGGGATTCGGGGTCGGCGGCCGGGAGACCGCCGTCGCATCCAGGATCTGTCGGCGCCGGGCCCGGGCGTTCAGCCGCCGCGCCGCACCTGGGCCGCCCTGCGGGCCTCGGCCAGCTTGCGGGCCTCGCCGGCCTTGCGGGACTTGCCGCCGGTGCCGCGGGAGGTGTCCTTGCTGGTGCCCAGTCCGCGGAAGGGGGCGTTGGTGTTCTTGGGCCGGGGCACGGCGGGCCCGCCGTCGAGCGGGGTGCCGGAGGGTGCCTTGGCCCCGGTGATCCGGCTCAGCTGTGCCTCGCCCGAGCGCACCTTGGTGACCGTCGGCTCGATGCCGGCCTCGGCCATCAGACGGCTCGTCTCGCGGCGCTGACCCGACAGCACCAGGGTCACGACGCGTCCGGACTCGCCCGCCCGGGCGGTCCGGCCCGCGCGGTGCAGATAGTCCTTGGCGTCGGTGGGCGGATCCACGTTCACCACGAGGTCCAGGTCGTCGACGTGCAGGCCACGGGCGGCGACGTTGGTGGCGACCAGGACGGTGACCTGCCCGTTCTTGAACTGGGCGAGAGTGCGGGTGCGCTGCGGCTGCGACTTGCCGCTGTGCAGGGCCGCGGCGTGCACTCCGCTGCCCCGCAGGTGCCGGGTGAGCTGGTCGACACCGTGCTTGGTGTCCAGGAACAGCAGCACACGGCCGTCGCGGGCGGCGATCTCGGTCGTGACGGCGTACCGGTCGGGGCCGTGGACGACCAGGACATGGTGATCCATCGTCGTGACGGCGCCCGCGGCCGGGTCGACCGAGTGGACGACGGGCTCAGTCAGGTAGCGGCTCACCAGGTGGTCGACATCGCGGTCCAGGGTGGCCGAGAACAGCATCCGCTGGCCCTCGGGCCGCACCTGGTCGAGGACCTCCGTGACCTGCGGCAGGAAGCCCAGGTCGCACATCTGGTCGGCCTCGTCGAGGACGGTGATCCGCACCCGCCCCAGGCGGCAGGCCTTGCGCTCGACGAGGTCGTGCAGCCGGCCGGGGGTGGCGACGACGACCTCGGCCCCGTCCCGCAACGCGGCGATCTGCCGGCCGATCGACATCCCGCCCACGACCGCGGCCATCCGCAGTCCCAGGGCCTCGGCGTAGGGCGCCAGTGCCTCGCCGACCTGCTGGGCGAGCTCCCGGGTCGGCACCAGGATCAGAGCGAGGGGCTGCTTCGCCTCCGCACGCTGCCCGGCCGTCCGGACGAGCAACGGGAGGCCGAACGCGAGCGTCTTGCCCGAACCGGTCCGCCCGCGCCCCAGGACGTCACGTCCCGCGAGGGCGTCGGGCAGCGTGGCCGCCTGGATCGGGAAGGGCTCACGCACCCCGTGCTCACCGAGGGTGCGCAGCACCGGGGCCGGGAGCGCCAGATCGGCGAAGGAGGCGGCAGGGGAGGCCGTGCCGGGACGGTCGGGGTGCTCAGGGTGGTCCATGAAGAGCCTTCCGCAGAGGGGACGTACCGAGGAAGGCCCGGCAGGAAGTCAGGAGCGCGCAAACGATAAACGGTAACACAAAGTGATGGTGGGTCCGGGCGTGACGAAGATACGGCCCTGGTCGACGGCTGGGACAGCCACCGCAGCCGAGACGGCTGCGGCCCCACCGCGGCGTTCTTAGAACGCGCGCTTGAGCAGGTCGAGCAGTGCGGCCCAGTGCCGCTCGTCGCCCTCGCGGTGGTACGAGGCGGTGTCGGCCTGGGTGAAACCGTGCGGGGCTCCGTCGTAGACCTCGAACCGGTGGCGGACCTTGGCCTCGGTCAGCGCGGTGGCGAGACGCTCGATCTGCTCGGGAGGCAGTGACGGGTCGCCGTCGGCGTGACCGAAGTACAGCTCGGCGGTGATGCGCCCGGCCACCAGGTGCGGGCTGTCCGGAGCGTCGGTCGCCAGGCGTCCCCCGTGGAATCCGGCCGCCGCGGCCACCCGCTCCGGATAGGTGCCGGCGGTGAGCAGGGACAGCCGTGCGCCCATGCAGTAGCCGGTGAGGGCGACCGGACCGTCGGCGACCTCGGGGCGATCGGCCAGCCAGCGCAGATACGCCCCGGCGTCCCGCATCGCGAGTTCGGGCGTCAGCGCCCGCATGACCGGCACGATCTTCTCGAAGATCTCCGGCCGCGCGTCCGGGTCGATGAACTCGGGCAGGTCGAAGACCGGCGCGGGTCCGTGGCGGTAGAAGAGGTTGGGTACGAGGACCGTGTAGCCGGCCTCGGCGAGCCGGTCGGCCATCGACCTTAGCTGGGGGCGCAGCCCGAAGGCGTCCTGGAAGAGCAGGACGGCCGGCCGGGGCACCCCGTCGCCCGGGTGGGCGAGATAGGCGTCGGCGACGCCGTCCTCGGTGGGGATGTCGACGGCGGTTCCCGATACGGAGGTCATGGGGGTGCCTCTCTGCGCGTGCGACGGCGAGCAGGTCGCCGGCCCGGCGGGACCGGGCCGGGGCACATGCTTGCACGTACCATCCAACCGGCCGTCGCTGCCCCCTCCCGCTTGAGAGCCGCTTTACTCGAATTACTCGAACCGGCTGGTGTCACCCGCGCCGTGCCGCACGATCTCCGCCTCACCGCCCGAGAAGTCGATCACGGTCGTCGGCTCGGTGCCGCAGTCGCCGGAGTCGACGACCGCGTCCAGCACATGGTCGAGACGGTCCTTGATCTCCCAGCCCTGGGTCATCGGCTCCTCCTCGTCGGGCAGGAGCAGGGTGCTGGACAGCAGCGGCTCCCCGAGCTCGGCGAGCAGCGCCTGAGTGACGACATGGTCGGGGATGCGCACGCCGACCGTCTTCTTCTTCGGGTGCTGGAGCATGCGCGGCACCTCCTTCGTCGCCGGGAGGATGAAGGTGTAACTGCCGGGCGTCGATGCCTTGATCGCGCGGAACACGTCCTTGTCGACCCGTACGAACTGGCCGAGCTGCGCGAAGTCCTGGCAGACGAGGGTGAAGTGGTGCCGGTCGTCCAGACGCCGGATGGTCCGGATCCGGTCGATGCCGTCACGGCTGCCCAGCCGGCACCCGAGCGCGTAGCAGGAGTCCGTCGGATACGCGATCAGCGCGTCCGAGCGGATGCTCTCGGCGATCTGGGAGATGGTGCGGGGTTGCGGGTTGTCGGGGTGCACGTCGAAGTACTTCGCCATTGGTCGAGCTTATGCCGTCGGCACCCGGCGGCGACGCAGGGCGGGGTGCCGTCGAACGGCGCGGGGAGACTCGTGCCTCCTTCCCCTTTCGTTTCGCGTGCGCCCGGGTTGAGTCTCCCGCAGGGGGAGACCGCAGGATGAGCTCATGGACGACGGCACGCTCCTCTCGATCGGTGACCTGGCCCGGCAGACCGGGCTGACGGTGAAGACGATCCGTTTCTACTCCGACGAGGGCATCGTGACGCCCGCCGACCGCACCCACGCCGGCCACCGCCGCTACGGCCCCGAGGCCGTCACCCGGCTCGCCTTCGTACGGACACTGCGCGAACTGGGCCTCGGCCTCGACGCGATCCGGCAGGTCCTCGACCGTGGACTGGCCCTGGACGAGGTCGCCGCACAGCACGCCGCGGCGCTGGACGTCCAGATCGGCGTCCTGCGGCTGAGACGGGCGGTACTGACCGCCGTGGCACGACGAAGGCCCACACCCGAGGAGACCCACCGCATGCACGAACTGGCCCGAATGCCCGAGGCCGAACGCCGCCGCCTGGTCGACGACTTCCTCGACGCCGTGTTCCCGGACCCCGGCTGCGCGGCCGTCCGCCGCTCCCTGACCCCGGAACTCCCCGACCGGCCCACGGAAGAACAACTGCGGGCGTGGATCGAGCTGGCCGAACTCGCCCTGGACCCGGACTTCCGGGCCGGCCTGCGGCGCACCGCGCGGGCCCACTGCTACGGCGCCTCCACGCCGCCGCGCCCCGACGTCGCCGCCCTGGCCCGGGAACACGCGCAACCCGCCCTCGACGCGGGGATCGCGCCGGAGTCACCCGAGGCCGACCCCCTCGTCACGGCACTCTCCGCACACTGCGCCCGCACGCTGGACCGCCCCGACGACACCGCCCTGCGCCACCACCTGCTGACCCGTCTGGAGACCGCGCACGATCCGCGCAGGGACCGCTACACGGAACTCCTCGCCCTCATCAACGCATGGCCCCCGCCGGCCCGCCTCGCCCCTGCCCTCGCCTGGTCGACGATCGCGCTCCGGGTGCGGACGGCCTAGCGGCGTGGGCCGAGCTGTGGAGTGCGGTGGATGAGCCCGTCCGGGGGGGAGAGTCCGGGGAGAGCGGGCCGCCCGGCCTCGCCATCCGGCCCAGCGGCGGATCGTGCCGGGCCGAACAAGGCCGATCCGAACGGCATTTCGCGGCCCGCCACCGACACGCCGTGTCCTGCCGGGGGCCCACCGCCAGCAATGTCGCGTCCTGTCGGAGGGCTGGCGGTCGGCGACACCGTCTCCTGTCGGAGGGCTGGCGGTCGGCGACACCGTCTCCTGTCGGAGGGCTCACCGCCGGCAACGCCGCGTCCTGTCGGAGGGCTCACCGCCGGCAACGCCGCGTCCTGTCGGAGGGCTCACCGCCGGCAACGCCGCGTCCTGTCGGAGGGCCCGCCACCGGCAACACCACCTCCCGCCGGACGGCCCGCCACCGCCAACCCCGCCCCCGCCGCCGCAGGGCCCGCAACCGCCGCCGCCCACCTGTCCGCCACTGCACCGCCATCCCCGCGCCAGGGACACACCAGTGCCGCCAGGGACACCTCAGCGCCCCCACCCTCCCCACCGGACCGCGTCCCGCGCAGCGCCCGTCCGCCGCAGGTGAGGTAACGTCCCGAGCGGTGCGCGATGAAGGACGCGAGGGGCGAGGAGAAGGGTGACGTGGCAGGTCAGGCGGGTGGGAGCCGGGCGGCAGAGGATGCCGGAGGCCCGACGTGGGCCCAGGAGCTCCTCGACCATCTGCGTCCGACCAGCCGTGACGTCCGCCGGGTCGTCGCCTGGCTCGCGCAGACCGTGGACGGCACGGCCGCGCTCCAGGACGACAGCGGAACCCTTGTCGCCGGAACGCCCATGGCGCTGGACGAGAACCTGGTCGCCGACATCCTCGCCGGTCGCATCGCCTCCGCGGCCACGGCGGACGAGGGCAGCCACCTGCGCCTGGTCAGGGTCGAGCATGCGAACCCGGCTTCCGGCGGAGCCGGGGTACTCGCGGTGGCCCGCCCGGACCCCTTCGACCGGCGCACCTCCGACATCCTCACGCACACCGTCCAGGTCCTCGAACTCCTGCTGCGCGCCCGTGGGACGACCGAGGCCGGCCGGCGGCTGAAGCGGGCCACGTCCGATCTGCGCCTGGCCATACTGCAGTTGCTCATGGTCGAGGACATCGTCTCGGCGCGCCGCGTCGCCGCGGGGCTGTGGCCCGGCCTGCTCGACACCGACACGGCGTGCGTCTACGTCCTCGAAGGTGACGTCGCGCAACGGGACCGGCTCGCCGAGGAGTGCCTCAGGATGACCGGCGACCGCGCCCTGGTGGTGCGCTGCCCGGCCATGGACGAGCACGTGATCATCGTGACCCCGGGGGACGCGGCGAGCGAGGCCCTGCGCTCGCTCGTGGACCGCACCCCCGGCACCCTGCTCGGCGGCAGCTCCCGGCAGAACCTCGCCCGGACCGCCACCGCCTACGGTCAGGCGGTCAGCGCCCTCGCCGTGGCCCGCGTACGCCCCGACAAGGCCGCCCTGTACGCCGAACGCAACCGCCCCGAACGCCTGATGGACCCGGCCGCGCTGCGAGAGTGGACCGCCCGCGTGCTGCGTCCGCTGGACAGGCTGCCGCACCACACCCGCGCCGAACTGCTCGCCACCACCCGCCTGGGCCTGGAGTTCACCGCCGTGAGTGCCGCCAAGGTCCTCGGCGTCAGCCGCAACACGGTCCGCGCCCGCATGGAACGCGTCGAGTCCCTGCTGCGCACCGACTTCACCGATCTGACCGTCCGCGCGACCGTCCACCTGGCCCTGAGCACCCAGGTCAGCCTCGCCGACGGACAGGGCGATCGCGGCGGCCCCCGGCGGACCCGCGTCCGGCTGGGCGACCTGCTGGCCGGACCCGCGCTGGAGACCTGGGCCCGGGAGCTGCTGGGCCGCCTGGACAGCGACGCCCGCGACCTGCGCCGCACCCTGCGCAGCTGGATCGCCGCAGGCGGCAACGCGGAACGGGCCGCGCAGACACTGGCCGTCCACGCGCAGACCGTCCGTGAACACGTCCGCAGCGCCGAACCCGTCCTCGAACGACGGCTGATCGCCTCGGGCAGCGACCTGTACGAAGTCGTCCTGGCCCATCTGGCGGCCGGTGAACTCGACCACCCCGTCCTGCTCCGGGACGATCCGGGCCATCCGGACGCACCTGTGCACGGGTGAGTCCTGTGCCGCGCACAGCGGGCATCGACGCGATTCACAAGGGTGCGCAGGTCACGTAGGTTCGAGGCACCGCGGGGGGAACGACCGGAACGGGGGACCGGTCGCGCCCCCTGCGACGTTTCTTCGCGCGCCCCGCCCCGGGACGCCGGTCTCCGGCCCGGCGCCCCGCCCCGGGACGCCGGTCTCCGGCCCGGATTTCCGCCCAGGCGCGGACTGACCCGCGGACGACGGGTACCCGTCCGGCTCCGGAACGTCCACCGCTGGAGGAGGCCGGAATGACCAGCAGTAGCCGCAAGGCCGCCGAGACCGGCAAGAACCTGCTGCGCGCCCGCCTGAACGGCGGCTGACCCGCTAGCGCGGAAGGGCCGGACAGACGGGTGTCCGGCCCTTCCGTCCTGCGGGGACAGGGCGTCGCCGCCGGGATGGCGCGTGCTCCGGTGCATGCGGGAGCCGGGCCGCCCGAGCCAGGAACGCTCCACGGGCAGTAGCAACCGCGCTCGGGGCGCATGGCGACTGAACAACCGTAACCGATCTTCCGTACCTCAGGGCGTAGTCGTACGCCGACTGGATACGGAGAGGTTCGTGCCGCGACGAGGACGCAATCATCGGATCACCGCGCTGCGCATGGGCACCCTCGTCGGGAGCCTCGCGCTGGTCACGGCCTGCGGCGGAGGCGAGGACGACACCGCCGGTACCCCGCGACCGTCGAAGAGCTCCGCCGCGCCCGCCGCCGGCATCGTGGCCCCGGCCAGGATCGAGGTGATCGCCGGACTGGCCGGCTGCAAGGCCGAGATCCGTATCGAGGCGGACGAGTTGCGCGAGGGACTGTGCCACTCGGAGCGGGCCGACTACCGCATCACCACCTTCCCCGCGGAGAAGTACAAGGAGGCGTGGCTCGACGCGGCCAGTGTCTACGGGGGCACGTACCTGGTCGGCCCCGGGTGGGTGGTCAGTAGTAAGGCGGAGCACCTGGAACAGGCCAGGAACAAGCTCGGCGGGACCATCCGGAACCTGCGGGGCACGTCGTAGGTTCCGCCAGGCGCGCCCCCGGCGGAACCCACACCGTCAGACGACGAGCGCGGAGACCTCGTTCTGGACGGGCCTCGGTTCGAGGACCCGCTCGGCCAGGTATCCGAACAGCAGACCGAGCGCCGCCCACAGGACGGCCTGGACGCCGAGCGAGGCCAGGCGGAACTCCCACAGGTCGGTGGCCGGGAAGCCCTTCGGGGTGTTGTCCCCGGCGGGCAGGACGACCATCGCCACCGCCACCGCGGCGACGAAGGCGACGCCGGCCGCGGTGGAGGCGTTCCAGTTGCCCCAGGCCGGGGCCATTCTGCGGCCCAGCAGGACCGCGCCGGTCCCGAGGAGCACGCTGAGCGCGATCATCAGGACGAACAGGACCGTGCGCTGGTCGATGGTGTCCGGGTCACCCACCGCGGGCGGGTTCGCCGGATACTTCAGGGTCGGCACGAGGTAGACGGTGAGGAATCCGCCGAGCGCCGCCAGAGCGGCCGTCGCCCGTGCCCCGAACCGGCCGATCCGGCCCAGCGCGAAGCAGAACGCCAGCGCCATGATGCCGCCGATGGCGACCCCGAAGACGAGGACACCGGTGGCCAGCCCGGCGGTCGACTGCACGGAACGGCTGACGAGTTCCTCGCCGTGCTCGTGGGAGCCCGACTCCTCGAACGCGATGGCCGCGTCCACCGGACCCTCCCCGACCAGGTAGGCGAAGACGAAGGCCAGGACACCCGCGCCGAGTCCGGCGAGCATGCCGCGCGCCAACAGGGCGCGTACGACTGTGGAGTTCATGATGGTCCGCCCCGCCTCAGTGGCAGGGGAAGCCGAGCAGGTGGCGTGCGTCGTGCACCCACTCGTGGACGCCCTCGCCGGAGACGAGTGCGGTGGCGCCCTGTTCGGCGCCGACGAAGTACAGCAGGACCAGCATCAGGACGCCGAAGAAGACGGCCCAGGGGACGAGCGCACGCACCGGCAACGGGGTGATGGCAGGGTTGGTGGGCGTGGGGGCGGCAGTGGACTGCGCCATGGCGAGACCTCCTCGGGAACAACGCGTCCCGCATCGTGTGGAGCACTCGACGACGGCGTGGGGTCTGACTCACCACCACCTCGTCGCCGAGGTGTGGCACACAGTGGCGCGACCGTGCCGGGCTTGCACCGGACTTCCGTGGCGCCGTCGTCCTTGTCGTCCCAGATGGTAGGGGCAATGGGGGCTGCGGCCAACATGGCGTACGCCACCTACGATGAACCACCCCCGGCTACTCGACGAAAGGCCCCGCATGACCGTCCGGCTCACCCTGCTGTGCGCGGCCGCCCGTACGGAACGCGACGTCCGCTTCGGCGACGCGGCGCTCGACGAGCGGGCACTGCACCGGGTGCGGGCCGTCGCCGGGACCCTCCCGCGGGCCGACACCCGCTGCTCGGCGCCCTCCCGGCGCTGCACGGAGACGGCCCGCACCCTCGGATGGGAGTCCGTCACAGCGCAACCGGCGCTGCGGGACCTCGACATGGGGTCCTGGTACGGCCGCACTCTCGACGAGGTGGCGGCAACCGACCCGTCGGGACTGGCCCGTTGGCTCGGCGACCCGGAGGCGGCCCCGCACGGCGGGGAGAGCGTGACGCGGATCTGCGACCGGGTGGCCGGATGGCTGGACGCGCTGCCGCCCGACGCGGGGCGGGTGCTGGCGGTGGTGGAACAGGCGGCGGCGCGGGCCGCGGTGGTGCATGCGCTCGGAGCGCCGCATCAGGCGTTCTGGAGAGTCGACGTCCCGCCGCTGTCCACTGTGGAGCTCACCGGGCGCGGCGGCCGCTGGAATCTGCGCATGGCCGAGCTGCCGCTCGGCCCGCGCGCACCACGCTGAAGAACGGACCGCGCGGACGCACGCGCCGCGTCGAACCACGCGTCCCGCTGAAGAACGCGTCACGCTCCCCGAAGCATGAGGTCCCGCAACGCCTTCGCCACGTCCGCCGGTGCCTCCTCCGCCATGAAGTGGCCGCAGGAGACGGTCGTATGGCGCAGGTCGTCGGCCCAGGCCTCCCACAGTGAGGCGGCCTCGTAGCCGAGCGCGGCGCCCCAGTCCTGCTGGAGCACGGTCACCGGCATGGCCAGCCGGTTCTCAGCGGCCCGGTCGGCCTCGTCGTGCTCGACGTCGACGCCCGCGGAGGCGCGGTAGTCGGCGACGATCGACGGCACCGCCTCGCGGCAGGCCCGCAGGTACTCGGCACGCACCTGGGGCGGGATCGCGTCGGGCCGGTTCGCCCACACGTCGAGGAAGTGGCCGAAGAACGCGTCCGCGCTCGCGGAGATCATCCGCTCGGCGAGACCGGGCGGCTGGGCCATGAGGTACAGGTGGAAGGCGACCGCCGCCGACGTGCCGTGCAGGGCGTCCCACATGTCGAGCGTCGGCAGGATGTCCAGACAGGCCAGGTGGGAGACCGCGTCCGGGTGGTCGAGGCCCGCGCGGAAGGCCACCAGCGCGCCGCGGTCGTGCCCGGCCAGCGCGAAGCGGGGGTGCCCCAGCCTTTGGGCCAGGGTGACGACGTCGGCGGCCATGGTCCGCTTGGCGTACGTGTGCGGGCCGTCCTCGCGCGGCTTGTCGCTGTCGCCGTAACCGCGCAGGTCGGGGCAGATCACGGTGTGGTCGGCCGCGAGGTCCGCCGCCACATGGCGCCACATCAGATGGGTCTGCGGAAAGCCGTGCAGCAGGACGACGGGTGTGCCGGTGCCTCCGACCGCCACCCGCAGGGACACGCCCTCGGCGACGGGAACGCGCTGGTACTCGAATCCGGCGATGGTGGGTTTCACGGCGGGGCTCTCTTCGGTCGTGCGGCGAGGGGGACACATCGGCGTCCGGGCCCGGTGGCGTCGATGAACCCAGCGTCCGGGGAGCGAATGAGCAACGGATGAACGCGTGTACGTTGAGGTGTGTGCGCGTGGTCGAGTTCGGAGTCCTGGGGGCCGTGGCCGCCTGGGACGAGACCGGGGAACCGATGGTCCTGAAGGGCCCGAGGCATCGTGCCGTACTGGCCCGTCTCCTCGTGGCCCGCCGCAGGGTCGTGCCCGTGCCCCGCCTCGTGGAGGACCTGTGGGCGGGGGACCCGCCGGCGGACGCGGTGGGCACCGTCCGGACCTTCGTCGCCGGGCTGCGGCGCGCGCTGGAACCCGAGCGGCCCCGCCGGACACCCTCCCGCCTCCTGGTCACCGAGGGTCCCGGCTACGCCCTGCGCGCCGAACCGGCCCACGTCGACGCCTGGCGGTTCGAGCACACCGTCGCCGCCGCGGTGGACCTGCCTCCCGCGCGGGCGGTGCCCCGTCTCACCGAGGCTCTGGAGCTGTGGCGCGGCCCCGCCTACGCCGACGTCGCCGGGGAACCCTGGGCCCGTGCGGAACGCTCCCGGCTCACCGGGCTGCGGCTGACCGCCGTGGAACGCCGCGCCGAGGCCCAGCTCGCCCTCGGCGCCGCAGCCGAGGCGGCCGCGGACCTCGACGCCCACGTGGCCGAGCACCCCTGGCGGGAGGACGCCTGGCAGCTGCTCGCCCTCGCCCTGTACCGCTGCGGACGCCAGGCCGACGCCCTGTCCGTCCTGCGGCGCGCCCGGCAGCTGCTGCGCGAGCACCTCGGCGTGGAACCGGGCCCGCGGCTGAACCGCGTGGAGCAGGACATCCTGCGGCACGCCGAGCACCTGGACCCGGGCCCCTCGGACACGGCCGGACAGGTGTGGGCGGAGGCCTCCGCGGCGTACGCGAGCATGGTCCCCCCGCGGGCACGCACCCGGCTGGAGTCGACCGCGGTGCTCATGCGGGAACTCGCCGTCACCGGGGGCGGCGGACTGGAGGCGGCGCGACGGCACCGCGCGGCGGCCGTGGCGGCGGCCGAGCAACTGGGCGATCCGGAGCTGACGGCGCGCGTGATCGGTGTCTACGACGTGCCCGCCGTCTGGACCCGCTGCGACGATCAGGTCCAGGCCGACCGGCTGGTGGGATCCGCGGAACGCACCCTGCGTCTCCTGCCGCCGGGCGGTCACGAGGCGGCACGGGCACGGCTGCTGGCCACGGTGGCGGTGGAGTCCCGCGGCACCCTTCCCGACGGGAGACGGGCTCTGCAGGCGGCCCGTCAGGCGGTGGAGAGCGCACGCCGGCTCGAAGACGCCGACCTGCTCGTCTTCGCCCTCAACGGCCTGTTCATGCAGACCTTCGAACGCACCGGACTCGCCGCCCGCCGGGACGGGATCGGTGCGGAGATCACCGAAGTGGCCGCCCGGCACGGCCTGTTCACCTACGAGGTCCTCGGCCGGCTGATCCGGCTGCAGGCCCACAGCGCCACCGCCGACTTCACGGCCGCCGACCGGCACGCGGCCGCCGCCGACGCGCTCGCCGCACGCCACGAACTGCCGCTCGTCGCCGTCTTCACCACGTGGTACCGCGCACTGCGCACCGCGGCGACAGAGCCCGCGCACATCGGCGAGGCCGCGTACCGGGAGGCAGCCAAGTCCCTTGAAGGCGCGGGCATGCCCGGCCTGGAGCACGGGCTGCTGCCCCTGGCCCTGCTCTGCCTCCGGCTGCATCACGGACTCCCCGTCACCGCCGACCCGCACACCGACTGGGGACCCTACGAACCGTGGGTGCGCCCCCTGTTGCTGCTCGCCGAAGGGCGCGCCCAGGACGCCGTACGCCTGCTGGCCGACGTTCCTTCCCCGCCCGGTGACCTGCTGTGCGAGGCGCTGTGGTGCCTGCTCGCCCGCGCGGCGATCCAGGTGGGCGACCGTGCGCTGATGCGGCGCGCCCGGAGCGCGCTCGAACCCGCCCGGGGTGAACTGGCGGGCGCCGCGAGCGGACTGCTCACCGCGGGCCCGGTCGCGGACCATCTGGACGCGCTGGCAGCCGCGTTCGCCGTGCACGCATCTTGACCTTGGTCGAGCCGGAGGCTTAGCGTTCGGGCGTTCACAGCGATTGAAACGATTCAAGAGCACTTTGGGGCGCCCCTATGCATGAAGCCATCCCGCAGCGCGGCGGACTGTCCCGACGCGCGGTCCTGGCCGCCGGGCTGACCGCGGGCGCCGTCGCGGCGCTCGGGGTGGCGGGGCCGGCCGCGGCCTCGGACACGTCCGCCCACTGGTTCGCGAACCCGGAGAAGTCCGTGCGGCCCAGGTTCCGCTGGTGGTGGCCGGACGGACTGGTGGACCCCGACGAGATCGCCCGCGAGATCGACCAGATCGCGGACGCGGGCTTCGGCGGTGTGGAGATCGCCGCCGTCCACCACAGCATCAAGGACAAGTCGGTCCTGGACACCGCGCACCACGGCTGGGGGAGCGGACCCTGGCGGGACGGCGTCGAGGCGGCGCTGCGCCGCGCGGCGGGACGGGGCCTCACCGTCGACCTCACCCTCGGCCCCAGCTGGCCCGTCGCCGTCCCCGGCCTCACCCCCGACGACGAGGCCGCCGCCAAGGAACTCGCCCACGGCCGCGCCGCGTTGACCGGCGGAAGCACCTACCGGGGCCCCGTCCCGCCGCCCGTGCACGCCCCGGCCGCGGGCGTGACCCGACAGCAGCTCCTCGCCGTGCAGGCCGCCCGGGTCGAGCCCGCCCACTCGACCCGCAAAGAGACCGGCCTCGACCTCGCGAGCGTCCAGGACCTCACCGCGACCGTCACCGACGGCGCGCTGACCTGGACGGCACCCGAGGGCGGCGACTGGGTGCTCATCTCCTCCTGGCTGCGCGGCTCCGGCCAGCAGCCCGAGTCCGGCCCCCATTCCGCCCCGGCCGCCTACGCCGTCGACCACTTCAGCCCCGCCGGCACCACCGCGGTCACCTCCCACTGGCGGGACCACATCCTCACCCCGTCCCTGCGGCGCCTGCTGCGGGCCGCGGGCGGCTCCTTCTTCGAGGACTCCGTGGAACTGGAGACGGACGGCCTGACCTGGACGTCCCTGCTGCCCGAGGCCTTCGAGAAGCACACCGGGCGGCCCCTGCTGCCGTATCTGCCCGCGCTCCTCCTGGACAAGGGCAACCAGGTCTTCGCCTACGAGGCCCAGGTGACCCGCCAGATCCGGCACGACTTCTGGGAGACCGTCTCCGGCCTCTTCAACCGCAACCACCTGACGGCCCTGCGGGACTGGGCACACACCCTCGGCATGACCCTGCGCTCGCAGCCCTACGGCCTCCAGACCGACGCCATAGCCTCGGCCGCGCTCCTCGACATCCCCGAGGGCGAGTCCCTCGGCTTCAAGAACCTGGACGACTACCGCTGCCTGGCCGGCGGCCGGGACATGGCAGGACGGACCGTCCTGTCCTGCGAGGCGGGCGCCTACAACGGCTCCGCGTACAGCACGACCTGGGACCGCTTCCTGCGGACCATGGGCGGCGCCTACGCGGCCGGCGTCAACCAGACCGTCGTGCACGGCTTCTCCTACGCCACCGCCCCCGGGGTGAACTGGCCGGGATTCGCGGCCTTCAGCCCCTACAACGGCACCGCCGGCTACGGCGAGTCGTGGGGCCCGCGCCAGCCCACCTGGCGACACGTCGAGGACATCGCCGGCTACCTCGGCCGGGTCCACCAGGTACTCCAGAGCGGTATGGCCAGGGCGGACGTCGCCGTGTTCCGGCAGACCGGCTACACCGCCACCGGTATCGGCGCCTCCTGGTTCACGGCGACCGGTGTCCCGCTCGGCTGGAGCCACCAGTTCCTCAGCGGCCCCCTCCTCGACCTGCCCTCGGCCACCGTCTCCCGCGGCCGGCTCGCCCCCGAAGGCCCCGCCTACAAGGCCCTGTTCGTCGAGGGCGACTTCTTCTACGGCTCCACCCCCACGCTCGCCGTCGAGGACGCCCGCAAGATCCTCGCCCTGGCCGAGGCGGGACTCCCCGTGGTCGTGTTCGGCGCCTTCGACCAGGCCCTGCCCCCCGGCGTCCCGGACCAGGGCGAGACCGACCGGCTGCGCGACCTCCTCGCCCGGCTGCTCGCACTGCCCCACGTCGTCCGGGTCACCGACAAGGCCGCCGTCGGCGACGCCCTCGCCGGGCTGGGCGTGCGCGCCGACGTACGGCACGCGACCGCCTCCACGCTCCTCAACGCCCACCGGGTCACCGCCGACGCGGACTTCTACTACCTGTGCAACGGCAAGCACGCCGAGACGGTCAAGCCGCCCGTCGCCGCGATCGACCACGACGTCACGCTGCGCCGCACACACGGCGCCAGGACGGTGCCGTATCTGCTCGACCCCTGGACCGGCGAGGCGACCCGGCTCGCGCGCTACACCGAGGACGGGGACGACATCACCCTGCGGGTCGCGCTCCAGCCCGGACAGACGATGATCGTCGCCCTCGGACGGCCCGGTCTGTTCGGCGACCGCCACGGCCACAGCCCGCACGCCGAGACCACCGACGCCGACTCGGTGCTGTTCACCGAGCGCGGCCTGACCGTGCGCGCCCGCACCGCCGGTACCTGGACCACCCGTCTGTCCCAGGGCCGCACCGTCACCACCAGGACCCCCGCCGTACCCGCGCCGATCACCCCGGTCCGCTGGGAACTGGACGTCGAGGACTGGTACCCGGGCCCGGACGCCACCCGCACCGAACGCGTCCGGCGCGGTCTCACGCTCGACACGCTCAGACCCTGGTCGCAGATCCCCGAACTGGCCGACTCCGCGGGCATCGGCCGGTACCGCACCACGGTGACCCTTCCGGCCGACTGGACGCCCGCCCACGGCGCCGAGCTGGAGCTGGGGCAGGTCAGCGACACGTTCCGGATCAGCGTCAACGGCCGACGGCTGCCCGCGGCCGACCGGCTCCACCCCGTCGTCGACCTCGGCCCCTGCCTGCGGCGAGGCGACAACACCATCGAGATCGAGGTGGCGACCCCGCTCGTCAACCGGCTCAGGGTCGCGCAGCCCACCGTGTTCGGCGCGGTCGCCCGCCAGGACCACGGTCTGGTGGGTCCGGTGCGGCTGGTGCCGTACGTGGAGGCGGCCGTGCGCTGACCGGCCGACGAGGGGCGTCGCCGTCGACCCGTCCCGTACCGGCTGTCGTGGAGGCCGGGGCGGGACGAGTCAGGCGTGAGCCGGGGGACGAGCGCAGTACAGGAACAGATGCGGTTCGGCGGCGCCTTCGGGATGGTCCGGGACGAACTCCACGGCCCGCTCCGACTCCACGGTCAGACCCGCGTCGCGCACCACGGCCGTCACGTCCTCGGCGGCGAAACTGGTCGCCCGGACGGGCTGGCCCATGAACTCGATGGCCAGATCCTCCACATCGGCCGGCACGGTGGCGAGGACCAGGGAGCCACCCGGCCGCAGGGCCCGCGCCAGCCGCCCCAGCACCCGCGACTGCTCGGCGCGGGTCATCTGGAGCAGCGAGAAGTACACGCAGACCGCGTCGAACGCGTCCTCCTCCAGCGGCAGTTCGCGGATGTCGGCGTGCCGGAACTCGGCCTGCGGCACCTGGCGCGCGGCCAGGTCGACCATGACGGGGGAGACGTCCACCCCCAGCACCTCGTGGCCGGCGGCCACCAGCGTCGACGCGGTGGGGCGGCCGGTGCCGCTGCCCACGTCCAGGACCCGGCTCCCGGGAGCCAGCCGCCCGGTCAGCCACTCCAGCGACGCCAGATGGGCTTCGGAACGGGCGAACGCCTTCTCGTACTCCAGACCCAGCGCATCGAAGACCGCTGCTGCCCGCTGCCCTCCGTCGGCCACGGCTTCGCTCCCCCCTCGCGATGTCCCGGCATCGTAGCCCGGCGGCACCCACCCCGGTCCGGCTTGCGGACGAAAGCCGAGGCAGGGCAGGGTTCGACGGTGGCCACCTTGCTGATCGTGCATCACACGCCCTCGCCCAACTGCCAGGCGATGTTCGAAGCCGTGCTCTCCGGGGCCACGGCGCCGGAGATCGAGGACGTCCGGGTCGTACGGCGCGCGGCCCTGTCCGCCACCGCCTCGGACGTGCTGGAGGCGGACGCCTACCTGCTGGGCACCCCGGCCAACCTCGGCTACATGTCCGGTGCCCTCAAGCACTTCTTCGACCAGATCTACTACCCCTGTCTCGACGAGACGCGCGGCCGTCCCTTCGGCTGCTACGTGCACGGCGGCAACGACGTCACCGGCGCCCTGCGCGGCATCGAGTCGATCACGACGGGTCTCGGCTGGCGGCGTACGGCCGATCCGGTGACCGTGACCGGCGAACCGGCCAAGGCCGACATCGAGGCGTGCTGGGAGCTGGGGGCGACGGTCGCGGCCGGGCTGATGTCCTAGAGAGCCGTCTCCGTGGCACCGCCCGGCGTGATGAGCCCGCTCTCGTAGGCCAGGACGACGGCCTGGACACGGTCGCGCAGCTCCAGCTTGGACAGGATCCGGCCGATGTGGGTCTTCACCGTCGTCGGACTGAGGAACAGCCGCTCCGCGAGCTCGGCGTTGCTCAGCCCGGTCGCCAGCAGCCGCAGCACCTCCAGCTCGCGGGGGGTCAGCCCGGACAGGTCCCGGTGCCGGTCGGCCGAGGGCACCGCTTCCTCCCGCTGGGCGAAGCGCTCGATCAGACGGCGGGTGATCGCGGGCGCCAGCAGGGCGTCCCCGGAGCGCACCAGCCGTACGGCGGCCACCAGGTGCTCGGGCGTGACGTCCTTGAGGAGGAAACCGCTGGCCCCGGCGGTGAGCGCGGCGTAGACGTAGTGGTCGAGGTCGTACGTGGTCAGGATGATCACGCGGATCTCGCCCGCGGTGTCCTCGGCGAGGATCCGCCGGGTGGCCTCGATGCCGTCCATGCCCGGCATCCGGATGTCCATGAGGACGACGTCGGGGCGGGTGCGCCGGACCGCGGCGACCGCCTCCGCCCCGTCCGCCGCCTCCGCGGTCACCTCGATGCCGTCCGCGCTCAGGATCATCCCGAACCCGGTCCGCACGAGGGCCTGGTCGTCGGCGATGACGGCCCGCAGTCCGTCGCCGTTCGTGCCGCTCACGCCGTCCGCCACGGCATCTCCGCCCTGATACGGAAGCCGCCGGTCAGGGTCGGGCCGGCCGTCAGCCGGCCGCCGTAGACCGCGAGGCGTTCGCGCAGGCCGATCAGCCCGCGGCCGTTCCCGTCCGGGGGCGCCCCGTCGCGGACCGCGCCGGTGTCCATGACCTCGATCTCCAGCCGGTCACCGGACCAGCCGACGGTGACGACGGCCTCGGCGCCCGGCGCGTGCTTGAGGGTGTTGGTCAGCGCCTCCTGGACGACCCGGTACGCCGTCAGGTCCACACCGGGCGGCAGCGGGTCCGGGGGCAGGGAGACCGCGACGCCGACCGGCGTCCCGGCGGCCCGCACCCGGTCGATCAGCGCGGTCAACTGCCCGAGGCCCGGCTGCGGTTCGAGACCGTCGGTGGGGGAGTCCGGACGGCCGGTGTCCGACGCGGCCAACAGGCCCATCACGTGCCGCAGTTCGGCCATCGCTGCCCGGCCCCCGGCCTCGACCGCGAGCAGCGCCTCCTTGGACCGCTCGGGGGCCGCGTCCATGACCTTGCGCGCGGCGCCCGCCTGGATGACCATCACGCTCACATTGTGGGTCACGACGTCGTGCAACTCGGCGGCGATCCGCGCCCGTTCCTCCGCCACGGCCCTGCGCGTGGCCTCCTGGTGCGTCTGTTCCAGTGCCGCGAACCGGTCCCGGCTCGCCGCGAGGCGCCGCCGCCCGAACCGGACCACGCTGGCCAGCACCCCCGCCACCAGCAGCACCACCCCGGGGCTCGACCACCCGGGCAGCACGGGCTGCGTCGACCGGAAGGCGACCCCGGCAAGAACGGCGGCGACGGCCAACCCGGCCATCGCGCCTGCCCGGTGCCGGCTGTGCATCACCGCGCTGTATGTGCCGATGACGCAGGTCAGGACGTTGATCCAGGAGGCGTCGTCGCCGATGGCCAGCCCCGCGCAGAGCACCACCGCGAACACGGTCAGCGGAAATCGCCGGCGCGCCGCCAGCGGCAGCGCCGACAGGACGACCAGGACCCAGGGCGGCGAGGAGACCGGTTCCTCGATCCGCGCGCCCGGGAGCACCGGAGGCCGGGGCGGCAGCGGCACGCCGTACTCGACCTTCGACACCCGTACCGGCCCGTCGCCGGGATAGCGCGACGCCACCACCAGCGCGACCACTGTCAGCAGCACGGCCAGCAGTACGTCGAACCACACCGACCGCCGTGACAGCGCGGCGCCCTTCGCCTCCGGCCGCAGCGCGAAGCGCACCTGCCGACGCCAGCCCCGCAGGTACTCCGTCTCCATGCGCTCATTGTCGTGGCCCCCGGGCCGGTGGCGCGTCCGCCCGTACGACCGACCTCCCGTCCGGCGGGCGTACTTCGCAGGGATGACCCCGCCCGCGAGTCCTCCGCACGGAGGGCCGTATCTCGGTGTCCCGGCCGACGCGCCCGCGACCCGTCCTTCCCTACCTTCACCAGGCCGGCAACGACACGACCCGACGACCGACAGGACGGGCACCTCCCATGACAGCAGTGATCGAACTCAAGGGCGTGGGCAAGCGCTACGACACCGCCGGCGCACCCGCGCTCGGCCCGCTCGACCTCTCCGTCGCCCAGGGCGAGGCCCTCGCCGTGACCGGCCCTTCCGGCAGCGGCAAGTCCACCCTGCTGAACCTGGTCGCGGGCCTCGACAAGCCGAGCGAGGGCACCGTGACCGTCGCCGGGGAGCAGGTCGACCGGCTCGGCGAGCACGCCCTGGCCCGCTTCCGCCGCGAACGGATCGGCATGGTCTTCCAGTTCTTCAACCTCCTCGACGACCTCACCGTCCTGGACAACATCCAGCTTCCCGCCCAGCTCACCGGAGCCTCACGGCGCAGGACACAGGCCCGGGCCCACGAGCTCATGACGGTGCTGGGCATCGAGAAGCACGCCCGCGCCTACCCCGGCCGGCTCTCCGGCGGCGAACGCCAACGCGTCGCCGTGGCACGGGCGTTGGTGAACCGGCCCGCGCTGCTGCTCGCCGACGAACCGACCGGGGCCCTCGACAGCGTCTCGGGCCAGGACGTCCGGGAACTCCTGGTCGACCTGCACCGCGGCGGACAGACCATCGTGCTCGTCACCCACGACCCGGCCCTTGCGGAGGCCTGCGCGAGCCGCACCATCCACCTCGTCGACGGCCATGTCGCCCTCGACTCCCGCTCGGAGGCCGTGCGATGACCGGCGCGCTCGTCCGCGTCGTCCGCTCCGGGGTGGGCCGGCGCCGGGTGCAGACCGTCGTCATCGCCATCGCCACGATGATGGCGGTGGCGGCCGCCGTGGTCGCCGGTTCCCTCATGGTCGTCTCGCACGCGCCCTTCGACCACGCCTTCGCCGAGCAGAACGGTCCCCACGTCACCGCCGAGTTCGACCCCGCCAAGGTCGGTGCCGGACAGCTCGGCGCCACCGGCCGGCTGGACGGGGTCACGGCCAGCGCGGGACCGTATCCCCTCACGATCCTCCGGGCGACCGACTCCTCCGGCCGGCAGCCTCCGGCCATGACGCTGGTCGGACGCACCGGCCCGCACGCGGACGTGGACGACCTGGACCTCACGTCCGGCCGATGGGCGAGGAAATCCGGCGAGATCGTGCTGAGCTCCTCCTACGAGGGGCCCGCCTTCACGGTGGGCGACACCCTGACGGCCTCCGACACCACGCTCACGGTCGTCGGCTTCGCCACCTCGGCCGCCAGGACCGCCGACGGATGGGCAACTCCCGCGCAGGTGAGGGCGCTTGCCTCCGAGGAACACCCCGTGACCAGCCAGATGCTCTACCGCTTCGACGCGGCGGGCTCGAAGAGCGGGATCGCCGCGGCCCGCAAGAAGCTCCTCGCCGCCGTCCCGTCCGGGGCGCTCCTCGGCACCCGGTCCTACCTCGACACCAAGCGCGCCGCGGACACGGGGGCGGCCCCGACGATCCCGTTCCTCGTCGCCTTCGGGGTCCTCGGAATCGTCATGTCGGTGATCATCGTCGGCAGTGTCATCAGCGGCGCGGTCGGCACCAGCCTGCGCAGGATCGGCATCCTCAAGGCCATCGGCTTCACCCCGCGCGAGGTCGTCCGCGCCTACGTGGCCCAGGCGCTCGTCCCGGCAGGCGTGGGTATCGCGCTCGGGGTCGTCCTGGGCAACCTGCTGGCCGTACCGCTCCTCGACGACACCGAGCAGGCGTACGGCACCGCGACCCTGTCCGTCGCCTGGTGGGTGGACGTCGTGGTCCCCGCCGGCGCGCTGCTGGTCGTCGGGATCGCGGCCCTCGTCCCCGCGGCGCGGGCCGGGCGGCTGCGCACGGTCGAGGCCATCGCCGTCGGCAGGGCCCCGCGCACCGGACGCGGTCAGTGGGCGCACCGCGCGGCGGGTCGGCTGCCGCTGCCCCGGGCGGTGACGTACGGCCTCGCCAGCCCCTTCGCGCATCCGGTCCGCACCCTCGCGATGCTGCTCGCGGTGGCCTTCGGCACGATCGCGGCGACCTTCGCCGTGGGGCTCACCTGCTCGCTGAACGAGGTCAACGCGATACAGGACCCCCAGGACCGCTCCGCGGTCACCGTCTTCACCGGCGGCCGGACCGTCGCGGGCGGCGAACACGTCCCGGCACCGGGCACCCCGGAACCCGAGCCGGCCGACCCGGCACAGGTGAGCGCCGCCATCAGGGCACAGGCGGGCACCGCCTCGTACTACGGCATGGGCCAGGAGGACGCCACCGTGGCAGGGGTCTCCGGGACCGTCCGGGCGACCCTCTACCAGGGCGACTCCACCCGGGGCGCGTACGCGATGATCTCCGGGCACTGGCTCACCGGCGCGGGCCAGGTCGTCGTGCCCGGCCAGTTCCTGGAGTCCACCGGCACCGAGATCGGCGACACGGTACGCGTGACCGTCGGGAAGCGGACGGCCGTCGTGCGCATCGTCGGGGAGGCCTTCGGCACCTCGGACGACGAACTGGAGATCCAGGCGAACATCGCGGACTTCCCCGCGACCAGGCCGCGGGAGTTCCTCGTCGACGTGAAACCGGGCGTCTCCGCGCCGTACTACGCCAAGCGGCTCGCCGCGCGGGTCGAGCCCCTCGGCGCCGACGCCCGGGCCAACTCCCCTTCCGAGCAGGACAACTTCGTGTTCATCCTGAACACCATGGCTGCCCTTCTCACCCTGATGCTCGTGTGCGTCGCGGGTCTCGGTGTCCTCAACTCCGTCGTCCTGGACACCCGGGAGCGCGTCCACGACCTGGGTGTGTGCAAGGCGCTCGGCATGTCGCCCCGGCAGACCGTGAGCCTCGTCCTCGCCTCGGTGGCCGGCATCGGCGTGCTCGGTGGTCTCGTCGGCGTGCCCGCCGGATACGCGCTGCACGGCTTCGTGCTCCCGGTGATGGGACACGCGGCGGGCACCGATCTGCCCAGGTCCGTCCTCGACGTCTACGACGTCCCGCAACTGCTCCTGCTGGGCCTGGCGGGTCTCGTCATCGCCCTGCTGGGTGCGCTGCTCCCGGCGGGCTGGGCGGCCCGGGCCCGTACCGCGACGGCGCTGCGCACGGAGTAGCCGTCACCCCTCCCGGCGCAGGCTCATCACCAGGTCGCGGGGCAGGCCGTGGGTGTCGTGCAGGTACTCGTAGTCCTCCTCGCCCAGCGGCCCCCGGTACCGCGGTCCGGACAGCAGCCGCCGGCCGCGCTCCAGCAGCCGGTCGAACCGGCGTTCCTCCTGCAGCAGCTGGTCCCGCACCAGTCCGGTCCCGTGGCCCGTGCGGAAGTGGTCCAGCGTGTGCTGGAGGAGCTCGACCGGCAGGTCGTCGAGGGTGCGGGACGGGTCGTCGCGCCGCACGGTGGTGAGCACCCGGCGCACGACGCGGCGCAGGACGTGACCGCGGCCGGTGTGGGACGGCCGTACGCCGTCGCCGAGCACGACGACGGCGGAGCGCAGGTGGTCGCAGACCAGTCGTAGCGAGGGCCCGTCGAGGTCCCACAGGGGTGACAGCAGTCGTGTCCAGGGCTCGAACAGATCGGTGTCGTAGACGGAGTCGCGGCCCTGGAGCACGGTGAGCAGGCGTTCCAGTCCCATGCCGGTGTCGATGCCGGGGCGCCGTAGGGGCTGGAGCGAGCCGTCCTCCAGACGCCGGTAGCGCATGACGACGTGGTTCCAGATCTCCACCCAGCGTGGGTCGGTGGTGGGGGTCCCGTGGGGCGGGGTGGAGCCGGTCCACACGAAGATCTCGGAGTCGGGGCCGCACGGTCCGACCGGGCCGTTGGACCACCAGTTGTCCTCCCGGGTGAGCTCCACGGGCACCCCCAGCTCCTCCCAGGTGCGCAGGGACTCCAGGTCGGGGCCCACCTGCCCGTCACCGCCGAAGACCGTGACGTGGAGTCTGTCGTGAGGGATGCCGAAACCCTCCCGGAGCAGTTCGTACCCCCAGCGAAGGCTCTGCGGGTGGCCGTAGTCGCCGAGCGACCACGAGCCGAGCATCTCGAACACCGTCAGGTGCGTGGAGTCCCCGACCTCGTCGAGATCGGTCGTGCGCAGACAGCGCTGCACATTGACGAGCCGGTGCCCCCGCGGATGCGGACGGCCCTCCAGGTACGGCGTGAGCGGATGCATGCCCGAGGTCGTGAACAGCACCGGGTCGCCGGGCGGTGGCAGCAGTGTGCCGCCGGTGATCAGGTGGTGTCCGCGCTCGCGGTAGAAGTCGGTGAAGACGCGTACGGTCCGGTCCGTGTCCATGGCGATGGTCCTTCGGTCTCAGGGGACCGGAAACGTCCACGGGAACAGCGCGACCAGAGGTCCCGCACCGGCGGTCCGTTTCCGGCCGCCGGGGGTGAGGGGAGGTCAGGCGTCGGCAGCCGGCGAGCTGGTCGCTCGCGCGGCTGCGGTGCGGGTACGCCTGAGGATCTCCATACGATCAACGGTACGCACCGGCCTCCCGGCCCGTCACTCGGTTTTCCCCGAGAGGGCGCCGTCCCGGCCCCGGCACCGCTGGTCCGGATCCACGAGCGACCGGCCCCCGTGCACCGCGCGCGCCTCGACCAGCGCTCTGCGCAGCGCCCGTCGGATGTCCGTGGGCAGGCTGCCGGCGTCGGGCCAGCGCACGACGTGCCGGGCGACGTCCCGCAGCTTGATGTTGGTGTGCTGGGACACGGTCCTGAGGACCTCCCACCCCCGCTCGGGGGTGAGGCCGCTGAGGGCGATGACGACCCCGATCGCCTGGTCGACCACGGCGTGCGAGGCAAGGGCCTGCCGGAGCTGGGCGACTTCCGCCTGCAGTTCCTCGATCTTCTCAGCCGGCTCTTCGTGTTGCGTCATGCACAGCCCCGTCGCTCTCTCCCCCTGTTGCCCGGCGACTCCGGCGGCCGCCATCCGTCCAGCCTGGACGCCGCGGACCACCTGGGACGAGCCATCGGACGCACACCCTGTGACCAGGCAGGACAGAAAACGAAACGCGCCCTGCAGCATCGCGCGGTTCGGGGGTATGTGCGAATGAGGTGAAGAGAACGGGAGGCCCTGCACACGATGGAGACGCTGAGATTCGACAGCGACGACCTGGAACGGACCGAGGAGTTCCTCAGTCAGGCCTACGCCAGGATGCGCATCGGCAACGGCACCCCGGACAGCAGCCGGGCGCGGATCCACCGCAGCGCCATCGACTCGGTCAGCGTCGACGAGCTGTACCTGGACTTCGACATGAGCTACGCCGTCACCCCGCTGGGCCGGATCTGCCTGTGCGTGGTCCACGAGGGCACCATCGAGGACCACGTCTACCAAGGGGTCTCGGACTCCTTCGGCCCCGGCGACGTGGTGTCCTTCGCCCCGCCCGAGCTGTCCTACGCGGGCCGTGTCCATGCGGCCCGCTACAACATCACCATGCTGGACCCCGACCTGCTCACCCAGGTCGCGTCGACTGCGGACACCCGGCGCCCGGAACCGGTCCGGCTCACCGGACACCGGCCGCTCAGCCCGGCCGCGGGTGACCGGCTGCGCTCGACCATCCGCTATGTGCAGGACCACGTCCTGGCGGACGCCGCCGTCGCCGACCAGCCGCTGGTGGCCTCCACGGCGGCCCAGCACCTGGCCGCGACCGTCCTGGCCACCTTCCCCAACACCGCGGTCACCGACCCCACCGGCCCCGACCGCCACGACGCCCACCCCGCCGCCCTGCGCCGCGCCCTGGCCTACATCGACGACCACGCCGACCGGCCCCTGACCGTCGCCCAGATCGCGGAGGCGGCCCACATCAGCGTCCGCGCACTCCAGTACGCCTTCCGCCGCCACCTGGACAGCACCCCGCTCGCGTACGTCCGCCAGGTCCGTCTGTCCCACGCCCACGACGAGCTGGCGGCGGCCGACCCCGAGGACGGCAGCACGGTCACCGACATCGCCGCCCGCTGGGGCTTCTACCACCCGGGCCGCTTCGCCACCCTGTACCGGCACGCCTACGACCGCTCACCGCGCCGTACCCTGCACGACGGCTGACGTCGGCTCTGCGGCCTGGTGACAAAGCGTCCTCCCGGCCCTGCGTTCTTGTGAGCAACCCCCAGGAGCGTGCCTCGCACCGCCCTACGGTCCCTGCATGAACACGAGTCGCAGCAGAGGAAGAACCCCTGGGACGCTCCGTGCCGCGGCGCTGGCGGTGCTGCTGACCACCGGCGGATTCACCGCACCGGCGTCCGCGCAGAGCGCGAGAACCGAGACAACCGTCGGGTCGGGCGGGGGTGTGACCGAGACCGTCGTACGGGTGAAGTCACCCCTGCCGGCGTCCTTCGGTGCCCGGCCCGCGGCCTGCGACTGGCTGTCGTACCTGCGCTACCGCTCCTCGGCGGGGCCCGCGTCCTCGGCCGAGGCCGACCGGGTCCTCATCGCCCAGCCGGGCATCCTGGAGGGCGCCGGAGCCTTCGACAGCGTCGCCCGCAACACCGTGACGCGCGCCGCCGAGCAGGGGCGGCACATCGAGTTCTGGGCCCTGGACCGGCGCTCCAACTGCCTGGAGGACCGCACCGGGATCGCCTCCGGCGACCAGCACACCGCGGTCGACTACTACTACCGCGGCAAGCAGGTCCAGGGGCGCACCTTCGGCGGGTTCGTCGGCAACGACAAGCTCGGCTGGATGGCGGGACTCGGCATCGAGCAGACCGTGCGCGACGAGTACGACCTGCTCACCGCCGAACTCCCTGACCAGAGCGTCCGCAAGGACAAGGTGCTGTGCGGCGGCCACTCGCTCGGCGGCGTCATCACCGGCTACTTCGCCGCCGCCGACTTCGACGGCGACCCCGCCACCACCGCCGACGCCGGCCAGAACCAGTGCGCCGGCTACTTCGCCCTCGACACCACCGTCTCCACCTCCCTCGTCGACCTCAGCGGCAGCATCCCGGACGACACCAACCTGCCGGACGTGGGCCTCGGTTACGGCGTCGTGCAGGCCGGACTCGACAGCGGACTGCTCCCGCGCTCGCTGTCCGCGCCGGTCCTGCTCAACCCCGAGACCATGACCCTGCTCGCCATCGCGGGCGTGGGCGCGCTGCAGGATCCGGGCGGCGAGGCCGACCTGCCGGGCTATCTGCCCGCCAACACCAACATCGAGGCCACCAACCGCTTCCTGTTCTCCAAGGACACCGCCACCTTCCTCACCGGCTCACCCGCGGTGAAGGACTTCCGGCTCACCAACCAGGCCGTGCTCGGCTCGCTGATGGACGACCAGTCCGTACCCCTCGCCTTCCTGCAGAGCAGCGTGGGCTTCTTCGACGGCGGGCCCATCACCGACAAGAACTTCCCCGCCGCCAACGGGAGTTCGGCACAGCCGGGCCTCTTCGGCACCGAGTACAAAGCCATCCCGGCCGTGCCGCACGGTCCGCTCTACACCTGGCGCGACTACGACCGGGTCGGCGACGCGGACGACCCCGGGTACCGGTCCTCGGACGGGACTCCGTTCACCGCAGCGGGCAAGGAGGTCACCGACATCCAGGAGCTGGCACGCAGCATGGCCGCACAGCCCCTGGACTTCACCGAGCAGTACTTCCCGACCAAACTCGTCACCGACCTCGAACTGTCCACCTCCCCGCAGGTGAAGCGGCTCGTCGTGCACCCGGACGGACTCACCGCCCACCCGACGCTGACGGTCCTCGCGGGCGACGGACTGCTGGCCGGCCGGGTCCCCGCCGACCTGCACCCCGTGGTCGCGGACGGGTACCAGCACCTCGACGTGCTGACGGCGGCGCCGGTGCAGAACAACGGCCGGCCCGAACCGGTCTCCACCGCCCTCACGGAGTTCGCCCGCACACCCCGGTAGCGCTCACAAAGGGGAAGGTCCCGGGAGGAGTTCCTCCCGGGACCTTCCCCCTGCCGTCGGTCCGCTCAGACCTTGCCGGCGGCGAAGGTCGCCGCCGCGTCGGCGTTCGCCGTGTAACCGAGGTGCGCCAGCGTGTCGTTGCCGCCCGCCTCGCACACCGGGTCACCCTTGGCGCAGAAGTCGATGGTGCGGCTCTGGTACGTCCCGGTGACGCTCTTGCCGATCGCCCGGATCGGGTTGCCGAACAGCAGCACCGCGGCCACCCGTGACTCCAGCGCCGCCGGAATGGTCGCCACGATGGGGCTGCCGACCACCGCACCGGCGCTGCTGATACCGATGGAGTTGTCGACGACGTTCGCACCCTGCGAATAGCCGACCAGAATGAAACGCTGATTCGGACAGGCGGCGGCCTGGCTGTTCACATGGTTCACCAGATCGGCATTGCCCTGCGCGGCCGAGGTGAGGGAGAGATCGGCGGGGTAGTTCACCTTGTAGCTGGTGAGGCTCCGGCCGGTGATTTTCTTCTGCAGGGCGGAGTACACCGGGTCGCCGACGATGAGGCCGAGCGTGCCCGGCTCGAACGTGCCGCGAGCGGCGACGACGTCGAGGTCCGAGCAGGCCGCGGCGGATGCCGGTGGCGCCGATACGGCGGCCGCACCGGCCCCGCCGACCAGCGAGAGCGCGGCGAGGTACAAGCGAATGCGCATGGGGGGATCCTTTGAGGGTGGGGCGTGTGAAACGCCTGTGGAAAGGATGTCCCGAACGTATTCGCTGGACCATTGCCGGTGTTATGGACGGGAATTCAGGAATTCCTCGTTCTTTTGTGCGTTGGTGAGTGCCAGGATGAGATCCAGGCGGGAAGCGGGATCGTGCAGCGCGTCGCCGAAGACCTTCTCCAGTTGCCGCAGCCGATAGCGCACCGTCTGCGGATGGACATGGAGCCGGGCGGCGACGTCGGGCACATTGCTGCCGCTGAGCAGCCATGCCAGCAGGGTCTCGGCGAGCCTTTCGCGCTGTCCCTCCGACACCGAGTCGAGCGGCGCTAGGGCCCGCGCCCGCAGCTGGTCGAGCATCGGCTCGTCGCTGTGCAGCAGCAGGGTCGACAGGTGGTCCGCGCAGCGCACGACCCCCTGCCGGGGGAGGATCCCGCGTCCCATCAGCCCCAGGGCCCGGGTGGCCCAGCGCAGTGACCGGGCGGCCTCCGCGAGCGGCACCGTCGGCCCGACCGCGGCCGGCCGGCCCCGCAGCGCGAGGCTGAACGCCCGCCCGCCGAAACGCCCGGAGCCGTCCGGGTCCGGTATCAGCATCCGCGGCGGCCGTGACTCCATGTCCACCAGCGCCCCCGCGGCGGCCAGCGGCCGGTCCTCGTCCCGCTGGTCCGCGGTGGCGGCGAGCGCGACCACCGCGACCTGCCGCGGCACCGACCACCGCGCGCCGTGCGCCAGGTCCTGCACCGCGGCGGGCGCGACCTGTCCTTCGGCGAGCAGCAGGTCCAGCAGGCGTCTGCGCCGCCGTTCCAGCTCGTCCGTGTTGTGCGAGCGGGCCTCGGAGTACCCGGCCGCCGCCGCCTCCGCGACCTCGTGCACGGTACGGAAGGCGAGCTCGCCCAGCGTGGTGACCACCGCGGAGTCCAGGCCGAGCTCCTCCGCCGTACGGCCCATCAGCCGCCAGGCGTGCAGCCCTCCGACCCGCAGCGCGGACTGCAGGGCGTCCAGGCTGCGCCCCTCCAGGGCCTCGCCGCGCCCGAGTTCGTAGTACGTCGCCGCGATCGCGTCGCCGCGGCCGCGCGGGTCGGCGATGTGGTCGACGAACAGGGTCAGCGCCTGCACCACCCCCGCTCTGAGGTGTTCGCGGTAGGTTCCGTCGGCCGGGCGCGCGTACTCGGGGACCTGCCGGCGGACCTCCTCCTCGACCTCGTCGGCGACCTCTTCCAGCTGGGCGCGCAGCAGTTCGGCCAGGTCGGGCGGTACCGCGGTGGTACCGCGGTCCTCCGGGACGCCGTGCGGGGCGGCGGGGGTGGCCAAGGGGGGCCCTCCTTTCACCCGGAAGCGGCTCACCCGCGGGCCGTTGCCCGTGGGGCGAGGGGTCAGTCCTGTGTTGGACGGACGACCCCTGCGTTGCGTTCCGTGTCCCGACGGTACCGACATCACTGCGGCACCCCCAGCCCCCGGGCGAGCATCGGCCACGAGGCGGTGAACTCCTGCTTCCAGTAGGCCCAGCTGTGTCCTCCTCCGGCGTAGAAGTGTGTGGTGACCGGGATGCGCAGCAGTGCGAGCGTGTCGGTGAAGCTGTGCGCGGAGGGCCACAGGGCGCTCTCCAGGGCCTCGGGCAGCCAGTCGCCCGTGCCTCCGGCGAGCCCGCTGCCGCTGGAGACGTACAGGGCGGTGCCGCGCAGCCCCGTCGCACGGTCGCGCGGGTTGAAGTCGCGCCAGGTGAGCAGGTTCAGGAACGGGTTGCCCCACAGCGAGGCGGGCACCAGGTTCTCGCGGGCCACGATGGCGTCCATCAGGGTGGGCACACCGGGTGCCATGGTGTCGAGGATCCCGCTGTAGGAGGCGGCCGCGGTGAACGTGCCCGGGTGCCGTGCCGCGTGCGCCATGGCGCCGTAGCCGCCGGTGGACACCCCGGCGACGACCCGCACACCGGAGGCCCGGTAGTCGCGGGCGAGCAGCGCCGGAACCTCCTTCAGCTGGAAGGTCTCGTAGTCGGGGCCGCCGCGCCAGGCGGTGGGAATGCCCGTGGGCCCCGCGTCGGGCATCGCCACGATCAGGTTCCGGCCCTCGGTGAAGGCCTCGATGTCCGTCTCGCGCGTCCAGGAGGTGTAGTCGTCGTGGGCGCCGTGCAGCAGGTACAGCACGGGGTAGGTGCGGGTGGACTGCGCGTCGAAGCCCGACGGCAGGACCAGCCGCACCGGGGCGCTGCGGCCCAGCGCGGCGGAGGGCACGGACACGTCGACGGTGCGGGACCCGAGCGCGGAGGCGGTCCGGGCGCCGAACAGGACGGCCAGACCGGCAGCGGCCGCGGCCTTGGTGACGGTGCGTCGGGGCACTCCGGGGGTGGGACGGTGCATGGCGGCTCTCCTCGGATCACGTTCGGTGGGTCCCTGCGGCGAGTTCGCGGCCCAGGTGGGCGGCGAGCTCGTCGACGTGCGGCGGGTCGAGCAGCGACAGGTGGTGTCCCGCGACCGGTACGACCCTCAGGCGCGGGCACACCTCGTCCCAGCCCAGCCCCCGGTCGTCGCGTTCGTAGGCGGGGTCGCGCACGGTGTGCGGAGCGGGCTCGGTGGCCCGGTACAGGACGACCTGCCCGTCGTAGCGGCCCGGCCGGTGGGCCTCGCCGATCCTCAGGTCCAGGTACGAGGAGCGCTGGTGCTCCAGGGCGGCGGGCGGAACGTCGGCGGACGCGCGCAGGATCTCCAGCACGGTGTCGATGCGCTCTCCGTCGTCGTCCATCGCGACGAGGTCGTCGTACGGCAGTTCCAGCGGGACCCCGTAGGCGTCGTGGACGTGGCGGGCGAAACCCTCGAAGTGGGCGCGCAGCCGGTCGGCCGGTGTGCGGTCCGGCCGGGGGAGGGGCCGTACGGAGTCGATGAGGACGACGAGCTCCACCTCCCGTCCCGCGGCGGTGAGTTGCCGGGCGGTCTCCTGGGCCACGAAGCCGCCGAAGGACCAACCGCCCAGCAGACAGGGCCCGTCGGGGTGGACGGCGGCGACGGCCTCGGCGTAACGGCGTGCCTTCTCGGTGACCGTCGGCGCGTCGTCGAGGCGTTCGAGGCCGTACACGGGCCGCTCGTCGCCCAGGCGTTCGACGAGTGCCCGGTAGACCTCGGTCGTGCCGCCGGCGGCGTGCACGAGGAAGAACGGGGGGCGGTCGCCGGTGGCGCGCAGCGGGCGTACCGGACCGGTCCGGAGCCGGTCGGCCACCTCCTGGACGGTGGTGGCGCCGAGCAGATCGCGCAGCGGCAGCTCGACGGCGAACTCGCGCTCCAGGGCCGTGCGGATCCGGACCGCCATCAGCGAGTCCAGTCCGAGGTCGGCCACCGCGGTGGCGGGGGTGACCCGGCCGGCGGGGTGGCCGGTGACGGTGGTGATGTGATGGCACAGGCGGGCGACGACGGAGGTGTCCTCTTCGACGTGAACCTCGGTTGCCCGCAGACCTGTTGAAGCGGCCGTCCGCGCGTTCGCGGGCGCCTCGGTCCGCTGTGCCCCGCGTCCGTCCGTCCACCAGTGCCGTACATGCCTCCAGCGCGGCACCGGCAGGTCGACGACCCGTCCCGGCGGCAGGGGCAGCCGCGCGCCCGCGCAGTACAGGGCACCCACCTGGGTGAGGACGTCGGCGCAGCCGTCGGCGCCCCGCCGGAGCGTGCCGATCGCGAGGGCGCCGGGCACGTTGTCGGTGACGGCCCGGGCGAGGACCGGGTGGGGGGAGATCTCGACGAAGGCGGTGTGGCCGTCGGCCGCGGCCGCGGCGAGGGCCCGGTCCAGCCGTACCGGCCGCCGCAGGTTCGCCGCCCAGTGAGCGGAGTCGAAGACACTGTCGCCGCGCGGGTCGTCCAGGACGGTGGAGTAGACGGGCACACGAGGTGCTCCGCCTCCGACATCGGCCAGGGACTCGGTCAATTCGGCCAGCAGCGGCTCGACCTGGGGCGAGTGTCCGGCGCCGACGACCCGCATGGACCGGGCCGCCCGCCCCTGTTCCGCCAGTCGTCGCACGAGCCGCGCCACCGCCGGTTCCTCGCCGGTGACGACCTTCTGTCCGGGTGAGGAGTGGACGGCGACATGCACACCGGGGAAGTCGTGCGCCAGGGCGTCGAGTTCACCGTCGGCGAGGTCGACGACGGCCATCGCCCCGCCCCGCAGCCGGCTGAGCAGCCGGGCCCGTTCGGTGACGATCCTGGCGCCCTCCGCCACGTCCAGGGCGCCCGCGCACACGGCGGCGGCCACCTCGCCCAGGGAGTGGCCGATGACGGCGGCGGGTTCGACACCGTAGGAACGCCACACCTCGGCGAGCGCCACCTGGAGTCCGAACAGGACGGGCTGGGCCACCTCCAGCCGGTCCAGCTCGCACCCGGACGCGAGCCGGTCGTACAGGGACAGTCCGCACTCCGCGTCGATCTTCTCCACGGCGGCGGCGAAGGCGGGCTCCTCGGTCAGCAGCCGGCGGCCCATCCCGGCCCACTGGCTGCCGTACCCGGAGAAGACCCACACCGGGCCGCTTTCCACCAGATCCCGCTCACCGGTGACGACCCGGCCGTGCGGGCGCCCGTGCGCCAACGCGTCCAGTCCGTCCGCGAGTTCGTCCCGGTCGCGGGCGACCACGGCCGCGCGGACGCCTCCGCGTCCCGCCCGTCCGGCCAGGGTGCGGGCCACGTCGGCGGGGTGCGCGGCGGCTGTCCGGAGCCAGTCGGCGAGCCGGGCCGCGGTGTCCCGCAGCCGCTCCTCGTCCACGTCGGACAGGAGATGCAGCCGGGCGCCGGGTTCCTCGGCCGGGCGCGCGCGCAGGACACCGGGCCGCCATTCCTCCAGTACGGCATGGGCGTTGGTGCCGCCGAAGCCGAACCCTGAGACGCCCGCGGTGGCCGTACCGGCATAGCGCGGCCAGGGCTCGCCCTCGGTGACCACCCGCAGTCGTACGTCGTCCAGGGCGCTGCCCTCGGCGCAGTGCAGGGACGGCGGGATGACGTCGTGGTGCAGGGCGAGCACGGTCTTCACCAGCCCGGCGACGCCCGCCGCGGACTCCAGGTGTCCCAGGTTCGACTTCACCGAGCCCAGCAGCAGCGGCTGGTCCGGGTCGCGGTCCGCGCCGAGGACCGTGCCCAGCGCGCCCGCCTCTATGGGGTCGCCGAGCGGGGTGCCGGTGCCGTGCGCCTCGACGTAGTCGACCTGGGCGGGGGCCAGGCCGGCCCGCGCGTACGCGGTGGTCAGGAGGGCCTGCTGGGCGGCCGGGTTGGGGGCGAGGAGGCCGTTGGAGCGGCCGTCGGAGTTGACGGCCGTGGCGCGGATGACGGCGAGCACGCGGTCGCCGTCCCGCTCGGCGTCGGACAGCCGCTTCAGGAGCACGGCCGCACAGCCCTCACCGCGGCCGATGCCGTCGGCGTCGGGCGAGAACGGCTTGCACCGACCGTCCGGGGCGAGGGCGCCCGCCCGCCGGAACGCCAGGGTGACGGTGGGGGAGAGCAGCAGGTTGACGCCCGCGGCGATCGCCGTGTCACTCTCGCCGGTGCGCAGACTCACGCAGGCGTGGTGCACCGCGACCAGCGAGGAGGAGCAGGCGGTGTCCACGGCCATGCTCGGCCCACGGGTGTCCAGCACGTACGCCAGCCGGCCCGCGGTGACGCTCAGCGCGCCGCCCGCCGGGGCCCAGGGGTCGACGGCCGCCGGGTCGGCGCCGGTGAGCGAGCCGTACTCCGGTGCGGAGACCCCGACGAAGACACCGGTGGCGGTGCCCGCGAGGGAGGCGGCGGGGACGGCGGCGTGCGCGAGGGCCTCGTGGACGACCTCCAGCAGGATCCGCTGCTGCGGGTCCATCACGGCGGCCTCGCGCGGGGTGATCCGGAAGAAGTCCGCGTCGAACCCGGCGATGTCGTCCAGATAGCCGCCGTACCGGGGCGCGTCCTCGGGCGGAAAGGGGGTGAAGTCGCGCCAGCGGTCCTCGGGGACCCGTCCGATCGCGTCGACGCCGTCGGTCAGCAGCCGCCAGTAGTCCGCCGGGCCGTGGACCCCGCCGGGGAGACGGCAGCCGAGTCCGATCACGGCGACGGGCTCCGAGGGGGGATCCGCCGTGGCGGGCGCAGGCGGCGCGCTCCGCGCCGGCACCCGGCACAGACGCGCCGCCAGAGCCTCTCCGGTGGGTGCCTCCCACAGCAGCGTCGGCGGCAGCTCCCGTCCCGTCAGCCGGGAGAGGTCCCCGGCCAGCACGACCGCTTCCCGCGAGGACATGCCGAGGTCGGCCAGCGGCCGGTCCATCGGGACGTCCTCGACGGCCGTGCCGGTCCACCCGGCGACCCGCTCCGCGACCAGTCGGCGCACCGCGCTCGCGTCCACGGCCCTCACGCGGCGCCACCCGCCGCGTAGGCGCCCGCCAGGTACCGCTCACGGGTCAGGGAGCGCGACACCTTGCCGCTGGACGTCCGCGGCACGGTGCCCGGCGGCACGAGGAGCACATCGGCGAGCCGCAGCCCGTGCCGCCCGGACACGGCCGCACGTACGGCCCGTACCAGTGCCGGTACGTCGATCTCGGCGAGGCTCGTGGTCCGCGCGTGCTCGGCCACCACGACCACCCGCTCACCCGAGGCGCCCGCCACCCCGAACGCGGCGAGCCGGTCGCGCCGTACCGCCGGATGCGCGTCCTGGACGGTGGCCTCCAGGTCCTGCGGATAGTGGTTGCGTCCGTCGACGACGATGAGGTCCTTCAGCCGGCCCGTGACGATCAGCTGCCCCTCCAGGACCGTCCCCAGGTCGCCGGTGCGCAACCGGCCGTCCGTGCCGAAGACGCGGCGGGTCTGCTCGTCCCGGTTCCAGTAACCGCGGCCCACGTTGGGGCCCCGCACCTGGATCTCGCCGACCTCGCCCTCGGACAGGTGGGCCCCGGAGACCGGATCGACGACACGGACCTCCTGCCCCACCGGAGTACCGCAGCCCGCCAGCAGCACGGCGCGGGGATCGTCGGGCCGCGCGGGCAGTGCCTTGCCCTCGGCGAGCGCGTCCCGGTCGAGGGCGAACCGGCGCACCGGCTCCCCGGGCCGCGCGGCGCTGACGAACACGGTCGCCTCGGCGAGCCCGTACGACGGACAGTGCGTCGTGGCCCCGAGCCCCTGACCGGCGAAGGCGGCCCGGAACCTGTCGGCCGTGGTGGGACGGACCGGCTCGCTGCCGTTGATCAGTGCGAGGACCCCGTCGAGGCGCAGATCCGCCTTCTGGTCCTCGGTCACCGTCGAGGCGCAGTAGTCGTAGGCGAAGTTGGGCGCCGCGCTCAGCGTCCGGGGGTGGGCGGACAACAGCCGCAGCCAGCGCGCGGGTTCGTGAAGGAAGGCGACCGGGTCCATGAGCACCGACAGCAGCCCGCGCACCACCGGGGCCGCGACACTGAGGACGAGGCCCATGTCGTGGTAGAGCGGCAGCCAGCCCACACAGGTCACCGGTTGCACGTCGGCGCCGTAGGCGCCCAGCGCCTGGCGGGCGTTGGCGACGACATTGGCGTGCCCGATCTCCACGCCCGCCGGGGTGCGTGTCGACCCGGAGGTGTACTGGAGGTAGGCGATCTCCCCGCCGGGCGGCGGCAGTTCCGTCGCGGCGGCGTCCGGCACCTGGTCCACGGCGACGACCCGGGCGTCCGTCTCGGCACACAAGTCCCGCACCTGATCCAGGACATGACTTGCCGTCAGGACGACTGCGGGTCGCGCGTCGGACAGGACGGCCGCCAGCCGGTCGCCGTGTCCGGCCAGACCGGGCGGATACATCGGCACCGCGATCATCCCGGCCGCGAGCGCCCCGAGGAACCCGGTGACGTACTCCAGCCCCTGCGGGCACAGCACCGCGACCCGTGCCCCGGGCCCGGCCGCCTCGGTGAGCCGGGCGGCCACCGCCCGCACCCGCACGTCCAGCCGGCGCCAGGTCAGGGTGCGGTGCACACCGCGCGAGTGCGGCGCGGGATGGTCGACGAAGGTGAACGCCCGGCGGTCCGGGGTGGTCCGGGCCCAGTGGGCCACGTACTCCGGCAGGCTCCGGAACGCGGGGGCGAGCGGGGGACGGCGGATGTCCATCGGGCAGGTCTCCTCGCGAGGCGGGTCAGAGCGGGATGTTGCCGTGCCGGCGTTCCGGCATCGGGGCACGCTTGCCGCGCAGCGTGCGCAGGGCACGGCAGATGTGGGCACGGGTCTCGCGCGGGGCGATGACGGCGTCGACGTACCCGCGCTCGGCGGCGGGATAGGGCGTCCCGTGGGTGCTCTCGTAGGCGTCCACGAGACGGGCCCGCAACGCCTCGGGGTCGTCGGCGGCGGCGAGTTCACGCCGGTGCAGGACGCCCACCGCGCCCTCGGCACCCATCACCGCGATCCGCGCGGTGGGCCAGGCGAGGTTGATGTCGGCGCCCAGGTGCTTGGAGCCCATCACCGCGTACCCGCCGCCGTACGCCTTGCGCACCACGACCGTCACCTTCGGGACGGTCGCCTCGGCGTACGCGTACAGCAGCTTGGCGCCGCGCCGGATGATCCCGGCCTGCTCCTGGCGGACCCCGGAGAGGTACCCCGGCACGTCGGCGAAGGTCAGCAGCGGAATGCCGAACGCGTCGCAGAACCGCACGAAACGCGCGGCCTTCTCGGAGGCGTCGATGTCCAGCACCCCGGCCGCGTGCAGCGGCTGGTTGGCGACCACACCGACGGACGTGCCCTCGACGAGGGCCAGCGCGCAGATGATGTTCGGCGCGAACAGCTCCTGGACCTCCAGGAGTTCACCGTCGTCGACCACCGCCCGCAGGATGTCCCGCATGTCGTAGGCCTGCCCGAGCCGGTCCGGCACGATCTCGTCGAGCGGCACACCGTCGGGCGGCGGCAGCGGGGCGTACTGCGGAGGCCGCTCCAGGTTGTTGACGGGCAGGTACGACAGCAGCTCCCGTACGGTGTCCAGGGCCTCGGTCTCGTCGGCGGCGAGGAAGTGGGCGTTGCCGCTCAGGGAGTTGCTGGTGCGGGCGCCGCCCAGCTCCTCGGCGCTGGTGCGCTCCCCGGTGACCGCCTCGATGACGTCGGGTCCGGTGACGAACATGTGCGAGGCGCCGTCCACCATCACGGTGAAGTCGGTGATGGCGGGGGAGTAGGCGGCCCCGCCGGCGCACGGGCCGAGCACGACGGAGATCTGCGGGATCACGCCGGACGCCTGGACGTTGCGGCGCACCAGTTCGGCGTAGAGGGCGAGCGAGACCACACCCTCCTGGATGCGGGCGCCACCGCCGTCGTTGAGCCCGATGACCGGGCAGCCGGTCCGGAGGGCGAGGTCCATCAGGGCCACGGTCTTCTCGCCGAAGGCCTCGCCCATGCTGCCGCCGAAGACCGTGGAGTCCTGGGAGAACACGCAGACGGGACGCCCGTCCACCGTGCCGTAGCCGGTGATGACACCGTCGCCGTACGGGCGGTCGGCGCTGTCCCCGGCCGGCCGGGCCCGGACGAACAGACCGGTCTCGGTGAACGAGCCGGCGTCCAGCAGCAGGTCGATCCGCTCCCGGGCGCCGAACTTGCCGCGTCTTCTCGGCCTGTTCCCGGCCACCGCCTGCGCCCGGCGTGCTTCGAGCGCGAGGACGCGGTCGGCGGTGCGGTCGGGCAGACGTGTCGTCGTCACCTCTAGTGTCACAGCCACCTCCGAAGTGGCCTTCGAATATGGCAGCGCCTCCGGCGCGGGCCGAGCCCCACGCCGTTCTGTTTGCGCGAGGTGAGTCCCGGGAGGCCGTCCTTAGTCCGTGAGTGACAAGGGACCGCCGCCGACGGGGGGCCTCCTGTGCGCTGCATTTGAGACAACCTGGCCTCGGGGAAGGTGCAGACCTATTCCGGAGGGCGGCCTTTTCGCAGGCCGTGGGATGGCGCGTGCGGGAATCGAAGCACGTGAATGAGTCAGTTCTCCGATTCGGTTCGACCGGCCGGTTGATAGTTCAACGGGGGCGCTGCAACAATCCCCGTCCCGGCCTCCTCGCCACTCCCCGACCTCCCGGCCGCTCTCCTACGAGGCTTGTCGTCAGGCGCGAAATTCGCCGCACGCGAATTCCAGATTCACGAATCCCCCACACATCCGCACAGAACATGACTCCGGCGTGCCTTTGATGCAACGGCCGGCGCGGCAGTAAAGAAGGTGCATGTGTCACGGCACTCCATGGGGCTCGGCGGGCCGCCGAGCCCCTACGAAGCGGGCCCGGAACCGGCGGACCGGTCATCGGTGTCCCGCCAGCCCGCGTACCAGTCGCTGCGCCGAAGCCACCGGCGCTTCGGTGTCCGGGCGACGGCCGTGGCCGTCGGCGGGTTCCTGCTTTACGTCCTGCTGTCCAGCTTCGCGCCCGCACTGATGAACACCTCCGTGAGCGGCCATCTCACGATCGGACTGGCGCTGGGCCTCGGCCAGTTCGTGCTGATGAGTGTGATCGTGTGGCGCTACCTCGTGCACATGCGGACCCGGGTCACCCCGGTGGTCCGCGGTCTGCGCGGCCTGGTCCGCCACCACGAGACCACGGGACGCGAACGCGCCGCCTTCGAGGCGCGGACGGCCCCCCGCGACGAGGAGTTCCGCTCATGGTGACCTTCGGCGCCTCCGTCGTGGACCGCCTCAGCCTCCAGCTGACGCTCGTGCTCTTCCTGTCCGTGGTCGTCGTGACCCTGTTCACCGCCTTGCTGACCGCACCCCAACGCGACGAGATCGGCGAGTTCTACCTCGGCAACCGGGTCATGTCCCCGCTGCGCAACGGGCTGGCGATGTGCGGCGACTACGTCTCGGCCGCGACCCTCCTGGGCAGCACCGGACTGGTCGCCCTGACCGGCTACGACGGACTGCTCTACCTGTGCGGCACCGCCGTCGCCTGGATGATGGTCCTGCTGCTGATCGCCGAACCCCTGCGCAACACCGGCAAGTTCACCCTCGGCGACACCCTGGCGATCCGTCTGTCGCGCATGCAGCGGCCGGTCCGCCTCGCCCTGGCGCTGTGCACCCTGGCCATCACCACCCTCTATCTGGTGGCCCAGCTCGTCGGCAGCGTCGCCCTGCTGACCCAGTTCACCGGCGAACCCAGCACCGCCACCCGCACCCTGTGCGTCATCGTCATCGGCACCGTCGTCATCGTCTACGCCGCCATCGGAGGCATGCCCGGCGCCACCTTCATCCAGGTCGTCAAGGCGGTCATGCTCATCTGCGGTGTCACCGTGGCCGGGGTGATGGTGCTGCACCGCTTCGACTGGAACTTCGAGAACCTGCTCGCCGCCGCCGCGGACAACAGCGGCCAGGGTGCGCGGTTCCTGGAGCCCGGACTGCGGTACGGAGCCAGTGTCACCAGCAAACTCGACTTCTTCAGCCTCCAGTTGGCCATCGTGCTCGGCCTCGCCGCCCTCCCGCACGTGATGATGCGCCTGCTCGCCCCGAAGTCGGTCGACGTGCTGCGCACCTCGGTGGTGTGGGCCATGGGTCTGGTCAGCCTCGTCTGCCTGGCGGCCGGCATCCTCGGTCTCGGTGCCACCGCCGTCCTGGGCAGCGACACCATCGCCGACAACGACCGCACGGGGAACGCGGCCGTCCTGCTGCTGGCGCACGAACTGGGCGGCGCCGTCCTGACCGCCCTGCTGTCCTGCCTCGCCTTCGTCACCCTCCTCGCGGTCGCCGCCGGCCTCACTCTCGCCGCCGCCTCCTCGCTCGCCCACGACCTGTACGGCGAGGTGATCCGCAAGGGCCGCGCGACGCAGACGGAGGAACTGGCCGTGGCCCGGCTCGCGGCGGCCGTCATCGGCGTTCTCGGCATGCTGCTGGCGCTGGTCTCCTGGGGCGCCAACTCCGCGACCCTGGCCTTCCTCGCCTTCGCCATCGCCGCGTCCGCCATCCTGCCGACCCTCGTCTACAGCCTCTTCTGGCGGCGGTTCACCGCGCAGGGCGCCCTCCTCAGCCTGGGCGGGGGGCTGCTCACCTCGGTCCTTCTCGTCGTGTTCTCGCCGGTCGTCTCCTCCGCTCCCGCCTCGCTCTACCCGGACGCCGATTTCGCCTGGTTTCCCTTGCAGAATCCCGGAATCGTCTCCATCCCGGCCGGCTTCCTCCTCGGCTGGCTGGGTTCGGTACTCAGCCCTCCGGAAGCAAAGGAGACATACGAGGACTTCGAAGTGCGCACCCTTGTCGGAGTCGACTAGGTGTTTTCCCCGCACTTTTCCGGGAACCGTGTGGCGAACACGTGGATATTTCGTCGACAGCGGAGCACGGCTTGCGGCAACAACGCCCGTGCAGTAATTAGGTGATGTATGAACTTGTTCAACCGTGGCACCATGTTCCGCCGTACGGACCGCGCGGAAACCGCCGACGATTCCCAGCCCCCCACCGGGTCGTCGGCCACTGCCACAGCCGTCCTTCCTCAACCCGGACTGGCGGCCCTCACCGGGGAGTGGGCCATCGATCCCGCGCACAGCAGGATCGGCTTCTCCGTGCGCCACGCCATGGTGACCACCGTGCGCGGGGCGTTCCTGGAGTACCAGAGCCGCCTCTACTTCGACGGCCGAGACCCGTCCCGTTCGCAGGCGGAGATCATCATCTCCACCGGCAGCGTCGACACCGGCGTGGAACAGCGCGACGGCCACCTCGTGGGGCGGGACTTCCTGGACGCCGCGACCTACCCGCGCATGCGGTTCCTCAGCACCGCCGTGGAAGCGGTCGGCCCGGACGTGTACCGGATGACCGGCGACCTCACCATCAAGGCGACCACCCGTCCCGTGGTCCTGGAACTCACCTACATCGGCCATGTCACCGACCCGTTCGGCTACCAGCGGGCCGGCTTCGACGGCACCACCACCATCAACCGCTCCGAATGGGGCCTGACCTACAGCAGCAAGCTCGCCGAGGGCGGTGCCATGGTCAGCGAGAAGGTACGGCTGCAGTTCGACATCGCCGCGATCCGCACGCCCCCGGCCGGCTGACCGGGACCGGACGCGAAGACGCGGGCCACGGACTCGTCCGAGTCCATGGCCCGCTCCGGTGTTCCAGGGGCCGTCAGCGCCCGCGCACCAGCCCGGCCAGATAGCGCCACAGCGACGAACGCGGCCGTCCGGCGGCCTCGTCGGCCGGGGCGGAGCCCGCCGCGGCAGGCAGGGGCGGAACAGGAGGCACGGGCAGGGCGGGCGTTCCCGAGACCGTGTAACGCACCGGCAGCGACCGCAGACCGCGCATGAACGGCGAGGACCGCCACGGCAGTTGATCGACCGGCAGCGACAACTCCAGCCCGGACAGCCGCTCGAAGAGCCTGCTCACGCCGATCGCCGCCGCACCCCCGGCCAGTTCCCGGGCCGGGCACTGCCGCGGGCCGGCACCCCAGGACAGATGGGCCCGTGTGCTGATGGTCGACTCGGGGCAGACCTTCCCCGCGAACGTCGGATCCGCGTGCGCGGCACCGACCGACACCCACACCGGATCGCCGGCCGCGATGGTGTGGTTGCCGAGCTTCATGTCCTTCGACGGGAACCGCGGCACGAAGTTGATCAGCGGCGGCTTCTGCATGACCACCCGGTTCATGGTCTCCCTGATCAGTCCCGCCGACAGGCTGGCACTCGCGGGGAGGTTCCCGGTGATGACCTCGACGACCGTGTTGGAGATCAGGATGCCGACATGGTCCGAGGTCATGCCGAGCAGCATCATCAGCTCACGCGACAACTCCTCGACGCTCAGGCCGGGATGGGAGGCCAGGAGGTAGGAGGGGAAGTCGTCGCCGGGCTCCTTCATCTTCCACGCGCCGAGCTCCGACAGCGTGGCCAGCAGCCGTTCCAGGGCGGGCCCCGCGTCCGGTCCGGCGTCCAGTACCCGCCACATGTCCATCAGCGCGTCGTCGTGCTGCGAGCCGGGGAAGCCGAGCAGATGGCTGGCGACCATGAGCGGCAGGGGCCGCGAGAACTGCGCGGACAGATCCGCCCATCCGGTGCGGCCGCCCTGGGTGAACAGCGAGATCAGTTCGTCGGCGTCACGGGTGATCTGCGCCTTGAGCCGCTTGGCCACCGGGTGCCGGGGGTCCTGGAAGGGCCGCAGGGCGGTGTCCCAGGCCACCTTCAGCTCCCGGTAGCCCTCACCGCCCTGGATCAGCACGTGGTTGACGTCCAGCGACGGGGCGAGCGGCCAGTCCTCGGGCAGCCGTCCCTCCCGACGGGCCCGCCAGTTCTCCAGCCCCTTGGGCCAGGCGTGGTCGTCACGGAGGACCTCGTAGGCCTCCTCGTAGCCCAGCACGAGCCAGACCGGCACCCCCAGCAGGTCGACCGGAGCGACCGGGCCGTGCGCCTGGCGCAGACGCTCGTACACGATCGCCGGGTCCCGTTCGTAGTCGCGGGTCATGAGCGGTTCGAGGCTCATCGACTCCAGCGACTCGTGGCCGGCTGCCGATCCGCTGTTCACTGGGACCCCCATGGCTTCCTTCCCTCGGTCAGGCGCTACGCAAGAGTAATGTGACCCCCTGCGCTGCCTCCATGGCGGGGGGTGATTGTCGCGCTGACGCTCGGGCGGGCCGGGGGAACGACGAGCGGCACCGCCCGGGGACGGTGCCGCTCCGGTGGGAAGTCGTCCCCTACGGGGTCCACTTGACGTTCGGGTTCACATTGCCGGTCCAGTTGAAGACGGCCATGTTGTCCCAGCCGTTGCCGCTGTTGTTGATGTCGGCCGGGTCCCAGCCGTTGCCCTTCACGGCGTACCAGGTGGGCTCCCAGTAGAAGACCCCGATCGCGCCGTTGCTGCGGGCCGCGTTCTGCACGGCGGTGAAGTTGTCCGCCTGGCCCTGCCAGCTGAGCGGGTAGCCCGAGCAGCCCGTCGTGATGGAGTTGGTGGTGCCGTCCGCGTTGGCCGAGGTGAACGGGTAGGCCGTCTCGGCGATGATGACGTCCTTGCCGTACCGGGACTTTATGTCGGCCACGACACTGCCCATGTTGGCGATCGTGCCGTGCCACGGGCAGTAGTAGGACAGCCCGGTGATGTCCCAGTTGACGCCCTTGGCCTTGATGCCGTCGTAGAACCAGCGGGCGTTGGCGTCGCTGTCGGCGTCGGCGGTGTGGATGATCACCTGGGTGCCGCTGTTGCACGCCTTGGTCGCGTTGTAACCCGACTTGAGCAGCAGACTGAGGTTGGTGAAGTCGTTGTTGACGACCTTGCCCTCGTTCCACAGCATGCCGACGTTGATCTCGTTGCCGATCTGCACGCTGTCCGGCGTGGTGCCCTGCGACTTGAGGCTGTTGCAGACGTCGTAGGTGTAGTTGTAGACGTCCGTCTGGAGCTGGCCGATGGTGTGCCCGGCCCAGGCCGCGGGCTTGTTCTGGTTGCCGGGGTCCGCCCAGGTGTCCGAGTAGTGGAAGTCGACCAGCAGCTTGAGCCCCTTGGCCTTCACCTGCTTCGCGTACGACAGCACCTTGGCCTTGTTGTTGTAGCCGCTGGCGGGGTTGTTCCACACCCGCAGGCGGACGTAGTTGACGCCGAGGCCCTTGAGGATGTCCAGCGGGTCCTTGGCGGTGCCGCTCGCGTCGTAGTACTTGGCACCGAGGTCGAGGGCGCGCTGCGCGGTCGACACATCGGCACCGCGCATGGTGAGCGTTCCGGCGGCAGAGGCGCTGGTGGACGTGGTGAGCAGGGATGCGGGCAGGGCGAGGGCCGCCAGGAGCATGGCGGCTCTCACGAGACGGCGCGGACCTTTGACGGTCATCCCGACCTCCTTGTCTGACATGACCATGTGGATGCTTTCCGTGAACGTTCACAGTAGGAGGCGCTGTCAGAGCTGTAAATACTCGTGTCGGCAGCATTTCTGCGAGGTGAAAGGCATATGGACCAGCAAGATCAATTGTGTACGTACACAGTGATCGAGGGGATGGTCCATGCTCCCTATGCGTGTCGCGTATAGGGAGTGCGCCCGGAGTGGTAGGTTCCACGTCATGCGGATGACGCTCGACGAGCGGGTGCGGTCGGCGGTGGCGGCCCTCCTGTACGCGACCGGTGAGTCGCAGACGGAACTGGCCTGCGCGCTGGGGGTGAGCCAGGCACAGGTGAGCCGCCGTCAGTCCGGCACCGCCGCCTGGAGCCTGGCCGACTGCGACGCGGTCGCGGCGCACTACGGCATCGATCCGCTGGACCTCCTGGCCGGCCCCACCCGGGCCACCGAGACCCTGTCCGCCCAGCGGCGCCGCGTGCCCGGCCGTGTCGTACGCCCCGCGGCCGCACCGGACGGGGGAGCGCGATGACCGACTTCGACGCGATCGACGCGCTGCTCGCCGAGGCGAGGCAGGAGGTCCCGCTGCCGCCGGCCGAGGAGCGGCGCGCCCTGCGGGAGGAGCTGAACGTCTCGCGCGCCCAGCTCGCGAAGGTCCTGGACGTGAGCGCCTCGACGGTGGGCGGCTGGGAGTCCGGACGGGAGCCGAGCGGTCAGGTGCGGGAGAAGTACGCGTACTTCCTGGAAGGGGCACGCACGAAGCTGGCGGCCGCGGACCCTGCAGACCCCGTGGACAGCGTGGACGGCGTGGCGCACGCGGAGGAGGAGACGGGCCTCGACGACGTAGACGTGCTGTCCGAGCCACAGCCCTGTGTCCTGTGCGGTCGGCCGGCCCGCCATCAGGTCGAGGGCTTCCCCCAGCACCTGGACTCCGCGGACTGCGCGCCGGGCGACCCCGCGCAGCCGGTGCCCCCCGCGCCCGAAGCGGCACCGACAGGCCCCGCCGCCTCCCCCGCTCGCGGAGTGAAGGTCGTCCCCGCCGGTCGCCGGGTGCAGCCCGCCGACACCCCGGACCTGATCGGCTCCGCCGTGGCGGCCGCGCTCGACCAGCACTCGGGCGACGTGGAGGCGGCGACCGCCGCCCTGGTCAAGCGGGCGATCCCGGACGCGATGGCGCTCCTCGACGACAGCCGCAAGGGCGGCCGGTACGACGTCGTCGCGCACCCCTGGCTGCCCGACATCCTGCGCAAGCAGAGCGCGCGAGGCGCCGACCAGATCTGGGAGGCCCGCCCCAAGTGGACCAGGCCCGAACTCCCGCCCGGCGAGCACGAGGTGACCGCGCTCGACGTCAACGGCGCCTACCTGTCCGCGCTCAAGACCCACCTGCCGATCGGCCAGTTGGAGCACTCCACCGGCGGCGACCACGACCGCCGCCGCGCCGGCGTCCATCTGATCACCCCGTCCGACTGGGACCACGACGCCTACCTGCCGAACCCGCTGGGCAGCCGGGACGAGCCGGGGCCGCTGTGGGTGACCGAGCCGACCCTGCGTCTGCTGCTGCGGCTGGCCGGCCCGAAGTACGGGCTGTGCGACCCTCCGGAGATCCACGAGTCCTGGACCTCCGGTGCCACGGAGAACCTCCTGGAGAAGTTCCGCATCGCCCTCAAGGACGCCCGCGACCGGGCCATCGCCGAGGACGACGAGGTGACGCTCGAGTACGTGAAGGCCATGTACAGCAAGTTCGTCTCCACGATGGGCGAGTCGAACTACAACCGGGAGCTGTACCGCGCCGACTGGATGCACCTCATCCGCTCCCAGGCCTTCGTGAACCTGTGGTGGAAGGCGCACCGGGCCTACGACGAGGGTCTGACGGTCGTCCGGGCGATGGGAACCGACGAGCTGCACGTCGCCGGTGACTGGCGCGCGGTGTTCGCGGAGGGGCGCGGTGTCACCGAGGTGAAGGTGAAGGACGTCTACACCGTCGGCACCGTGCCGTCGACCGGATGAGAGTGTGGGGCGGTAGCCTCTGGATGTTCTGTGGCGCAGGTCGCCGAGCATCCTTCGATCAGCGGCGGGCGTAAGAGGAGTCGGGGTGCCGGAGAGGAACATCGAGTTCGGGAAGTACGGGGCTCGGGGCATCAAGGGACACGAGGCCGTGGCCCGGCAGCTCGACGCGCTCGCCACGTTCATCGCCACCCCGATCACCACCCGGCGCGGCCTGCTGGCCCGGCTGCACTACCTCACCCGCACCGAACACGCCCGGGCCACCGCCCGTGAGGCCGGCCTCACGGTCACCGACCGCACACTCCGTGCGTGGCTGGAGGAGCGCCGCAGCCCCTCGAAGCGCAACCTGGAGAAGATCGAGAGCGCGTACCGCACCGTGCGCCGGCAGAACGTCTCGCGGTATCTGCTGCTGCGCCTGACCCGTGAAGGCCGCGGCACCCGGGTCGAGTTCCACCCGCTCAACCAGAGCCAGGTGCCACGCCCCCGCCAACGGGCGGTCGAGTACCGCACCCTGAACGTCCGTCACTGGGACCGCGTCGTACGGGCCTGGGCCGCGGGCGACGACGCCGCGCTCGACGAGGCATGGGTCAACGACGTCGTGGTCGATCTCGGCAGCCAGTGGGGAGAGTACGAGTTCGTGACCGCGATCGGGTTCGCCGCCTGAGGCATCCCGTGGGCAGAGTGACCGTCATGGTCAACGACCCGAGCACCCTCCACGACCGGCTCGTCGAACAACCCCGCCTGTCCGGCCTGGCCCTCGCTCCCGACGGCACCCGCCTGGTCGCCTCCGTCCAGACCCTCGACGACGCGGGCACGCGGTACGTGTCGGAGCTGTGGGAGGTGGATCCCGCGGGTGAGCGCGACCCCCGGCTCGTGACCGGGTCCCGGCGGGGCGATCACGCCCCTGCCTTCTCGGCCGACGGCACCCTGCTCGTCCTCTCCGACCGCGGTCCGCAGGAGTCACCCGGAGCGGCACTGTGGGCGCTCTCGGACCAGGGCGAGGCGGAGCGGACAGCCCACCACCCGGGCGGGTTGAGCGCGTTCACCGTCGCCGCCCGTTCGCGCACGCTCGCCTGGACGGCCGCTCTGCTGCCGGGTGCCGCGGACGCGCGCACGCACGGCGACCTCCTCCAGCAGCGTGCCCGCTCCGGTGTCACCGCGGTCCTGTACGAGGCGACCCCCACCCGCGCCGACGGCGTGGACCTCGGCCCGGCCGAGCCGCACACCTTCGTCCGCCGGGGCGACGCCCCGCCGGTCGACGCGGGCGCCCAAGGACTCGCGGGCGCAGGGGACATGGCCCTCTCGCCGGACGGGACAGTGGTCGCCTGCACGCGGGCCCCGACGAGCGCCGCCCCGGACACGAACGTCGTGGTGATCGCCGACGCGTCGACCGGCGTGGAGCGCCGCACCTTCTCCCGTCCTGGCCACCAGTACTACCAACCGTGCTTCACCGCCGACGGCAGCCGCCTGATCTGCCAACGCCAGCGGGAGGAGACCTGGGACACCGAGTGGCGGGCCACCCTCGTCGCCCTCGACCCCGCGTCCGGTGAAGAGACGGACCTGCTGCCGGACTTCGACAACTGGCCCTGGCCGGGACGGGCGATCCTCTCGCCCGTTCCCGGGGACACCACGCTGTGGTTCACCGGCGACGAACAGGGCCACCGCCCGGTCTTCCGCCGCGATCCGGACGGCACCGTCACCCGCCTCACCGCCTCCGGCGCCTACAGCTCCCTCTGTGTGACGCCCGACGGATCCACCCTGTACGCCCTGCGCAGCGCGCTCGACAGCCCGCCCCGGGCGGTCCGCCTGGACGCGGGCAAGCCCGACCAGCAGCCCGCCTTCCTCAGGGCCCCGGGCGACCTCGGCCCCCTGCCCGGCACGCTGACCGAGGTGCACACGACCGGGGACGACGGCTTCGCGCTCCGCGCCTGGCTGGTCCTGCCCGAGGGCGCGGGGCCCGACAACCCCTCACCACTCCTCGTCGAGGCGCACGGCGGCCCCCAGGGGTCCTGGAGCGACTGGCCCTGGCAGTGGAACCCCTGGCCCTTCGCGGCCCGCGGATACGCCGTACTCCTGCCCGACCCGGCCCTGTCCTCCGGCTACGGGCAGCGCATGCAGGAACGCGGCCGGGGCGACTACGGCGGCCGGCCCTATCGTGACGTCCTCGCCCTCACCGACGCCGCACTGGCCCGCCCCGACCTCGACGCGAGCCGGACGGCCCTCGCCGGCTGGTCCTACGGCGGCTACCTCGCGAACCGCGCCGCGACCCTCACCGACCGCTTCCGAGCACTCGTCTCGCACGCCGGGCTGTGGAACCTGGAGGACTTCCAGGGCGACACCGACCTGCACACGTACTTCCGCGAGATCTTCGGCGATCCGCGCACCCGGCGCGAACGGTACGAGGCGGACTCGCCGCACTTCGACGCGGCCAACCTGACCACGCCGACGCTGATCGTGCACGGCGGCAAGGACTACCGGGTGCCGGTGGGCCAGTCGCTGGCCCTCCACCACGACCTCCAACGCCAGGACGTACCAGCCAAGTTCCTGTACTTCCCGGACGAGACCCACGGCATCGAAGCCCCGAACCACCTGCGCCTCGTGTACGAGACGGCCCTGAACTTCCTCGACCACCACGTACGCGGCGAGGAGTTCCGGCGGCCGGGGCTCCTGTGACGTCGGCCGGTGCGGTGACCGGCGCGTGCGTCAGAGGGTGGGGACGCCCAGATCCGCGGCGACCGAGTCGGCGCGGACGAACACGGACACCGGGAACTGCTCGTCGCAGTACTTGTTGCCGGACGACACGATCCCCACGACCTTGCCGCCGCTGATCAGCGGCCCGCCGGAGTCCCCCGGGCAGATGCTGTCGGTGGTTCCGGGGCGGGGCATCCCGCACAGCATGGCGGCGGGGTCCGTCTCGGGGTCGGTGTACGGCCGGCAGGCCGCGACGGGCGAGAGGACGAGCCTGGTCCGCTTCAGCCTGGTCCCGTCGACGCCGGGTCCGGTCCGTCCCCAGCCGAGCACGGTGGCCTTCCGGCCGTCGGCCACCAGCTTGCCGTCCCGCGGGCCGGCCACCGGGATGGTCCGGTACGGCATCGGCCGGTCCAGGGTGAGGACCGCGGCGTCGTGGGCGTAACCGGGGCCGCCGTAACGCGAGTCCAGCCGGGCCGAGCTGACCTGGCGCTCCGTGCCGTCGGTGCCGTCCACCCGGGTGCGGCCGCCGACGACCGTCAGCGTGGACACATCGCCGGCGCTCTGCACGCAGTGGGCGGCCGTGAGCACCTTCGTGGGCGCGACGAGTGTGCCACCGCAGAACTGCCTGCCCTCGAACTCGATCAACATGGCGTACGGGTGGGCCTTCGCGGTGGCGGGCCCGCCGCCCTTGATCGCGGAGGCGGGGACGGCGGTGGACCAGAGTGCGGCCGCGGCGAGCACGGCGGTGGTGACGACGGCGGCCGTGCGCGTTCCGGGACGGGTGGCTCTTGCGGCGTGGATCGGCATCGCGGTATCCCCCTGAACTGCCTGGCGCGGGGCACGGCTCGGCCCCGCGTGGTGTGGTCGGTGGGAAGGACGAGCGTCAGGGGCCGGTCGGTTTCGGGGCAGGCGCCCCCCCCCGTGACCGTCTGTGTCGTTCCGGCGCGTGGACGACCAAGCCGGGCTCACGGTCCGACGCGAGCCTCGGGGGTGCGGTAGCCGCGGAAGGTCACGTGCCTGCGGGTTTCGAAACCGAGCCGTTCGTAGAGCGCGATCGCGGTGGTGTTCGTCTCGGCCACATGCAGGAAGGGGAGTTCGTGGCGGGCCAGGATGCGTGCGGTGAGCGCGTTCACCAGGCGGGCGGCGTGGCCCTGTCCGCGGGCCTCGGGCGCCGTGCAGACGGCGCTGATCTCGGCCCAGCCGGGAGGCCGGAGCCGTTCCCCCGCCATGGCCACGAGCCTGCCGTCGAGGCGGACGCCGAGGTAGGTGCCGAGTTCGTGGGTGCGCTGCCAGAACGGTCCCGGCCGGGTCCGCGCGGTGAGATCGAGCATCTCGGGCACATCGGCGGCGCCCAGCTCCACCACTCCGGCGTGGGAGTGCTCGGCCCGGTGGGTGCCGGGCCGGATCATCTGCCGGCCCTCCAGCACGAAGACCGGCTCCCAGTCCTGCGGCGGAACCGCCGCGCCGCTGAACAGGTCGGCGAACCCGCCGGGGCCCAGCAGCCGTGCCAGGTCGTCCCAGTCCGCCGCCCGCGGAGCGGGGGACACCGTGGAGAAGGCCGCGACGTCGGGCAGGTAGGCGGCGGCGCGGCCGCGGCGGCGGGCCAGGACCGCGTGAGGGCCGCACAGCGACTCGCCCACCGGGTCGTCGAGTGCGGCGGCATCCCCGCTCGTCATCGTGCTGTGCCTTTCCCCGGACCGGCTCGTCGTCGTGAGAAAGGCTATAGGTCCTGCTGCGCAAGGGGCGCCCGTATGGATGGCGGCGGTAGGCAGGACCGGCCCGTCGCAGAAGCTGTCCGAAATGTCCGGCCCCGAGGGCGGCCCGCCGCTCGGTTCGGCCTCGTTCCGGCGGAGGTGGCCGGACTCGGATCCGAGCCGGTGGTGGTCACCTGGTCGGCACAGCTCTGCGGCCGACCGAGACGGCCACCCCGGCAGGATGGGCACATCGAGGGGGCCCTCGGCGCCCCGCGTGCGGCCCACGCGATCCTGACCGTCACGACAGAAGGGTGAACCCATGCTCCGGACAGACGCTCTGCTGCGCGAGTACGACCGGGCTCGCGCCTACACCGACGAGCTGTGGAGGGATCTCACCCCGGACGAGGTGACCTGGCGGCCGCACGAGAACTCCAGCGCCATCGGCTGGCATCTGGGACACCAGGCCCATGTCGCCCACTTCATGGTCCGCAACCTCACCGCGGCCGAGCCCAGCCCGGACCCGGAACTGGACGCGCTGATGGACTCGGCGAACCCGGAGAAGTTCCGCGGCACGCTGCCGACCGTCACCCGCCTCAGCGAGTTCCGCAGCGCCGTCGCGGAACGCGTACACGCCCGGATGCGCGACATCGCCGCCGGCCGGGTCGGGGCCCCTGCCCAGCTCACCATCGTGGCCACCCACCTGCTGACCACGCTCATCAACCACGAGTACCAGCACGACCAGTGGATCGGCGAGGTGCGTGCCGCCGACCTCGGCCACGAGCTTCCGCCCGCCCCCGACAGCGCGTACCTGCGCCGGGTCGACGGCTATCTCGTCGTCGATGTTCCGTGACCCGGGCCCGCCGGGCTCAGCCGTCCGACACCGGTCGCAACCGCAGCGTGAGGATCTGGAACGGCCGCAGCGTCAACCGGACACCGCCGGCGACGTGTCGGTGGCTCGCAGGGTCGTCCACGGGGCGTTCCAACAGGTCGGTCACCTGGGACGAGGCGAGGGGGAAGCCGGGGGTGAGGGTGGCGGCCGCCCGGGTGCCGCGGGACTCGTAGAGCCGTACGACGACATCGCCGCTGCCGTCGTCGGCGAGCTTGACCGCCTCCACGACCACACCCTCGTGGTCCACCGACAAGAGCGGGGCGACCGTCGCACTGCCCGGTACCGCACGCTCGGGCAGGTTGAAGCGGTACCCCTCGCGCCTGGCGTCGCTGACATCGGCGCCGATGACCAGCGCGTATCCGAGCCGGTGGGTGCCCTGGTCCTGGTCGGGGTCGGGGAAGCGTGCCGCGCGCAGCAGGGAGAGGCGGACCGTGGTGGTCGTACCCCCGTCTGGGCGGACGTCACGGGTGACGTCGTGGCCGTAGGAGGAGTCGTTGACCAGGGCGGCTCCCCAGTCGGGCTCGCCGACGTGCAGGAAGCGGTGGGTGCACGTCTCGAACTTGGCCGCGTCCCAGCTGGTGTTGGTGTGCGTGGGCCGCTCGACGTGACCGAAGGGGATCTCGGCGGTCGAGTGGGCGGCCCGCACGTCCAGCGGGAAGGCCGCCTTGAGGAACTTCTCCCGCTCGTGCCAGTCGACGACCGTGTCGATCACCAGTCCGCGTGATCCGGACGGCAGGGTCAGGGTCTGCTCGATCCTGGAGTCGCCGAAGGCCCGGACCACCCGGACGCCGTCGGCCGTCGCCGTCACGGACTCGGCGTCGGTGAGGTCGCGCACGGTGTTGCGGTAGAAGACGTCGACGTCCCAGGCGTCCCACTGGTTGGGGAAGTCCTGGTGGAGCTGCAGGAGGTTCCCGACCGCCCCGGGGGCCAGCGCCTCCCGCTGCGCCGCGTGGTCGTAGGCGGAGGTGATCAGGCCGCGGGCGTCCACCACGACCCGGACCAGGCCGTTGTCGAGGACGAACCCGTCCGCGTCCGGGACCGGCCGCACCGGTGCGTCGACACAGGCGGAGCGGGGGCTCGCCCCGAGCGCCGGGACACCGCCCCGGGCGTGCGGCGCGGAGTTGAAGACGACCGTGCCCGTCGGGTCCCCGGCCAGCACCCGCTGGGCCGCGCCGATCAGCTCCTCCAGCTCCCGCGCCACGGCCGCGTAGGTCTCCTCCGCCTCCCGGTGCACCCAGGCGATCGACGTCCCGGGCAGGATGTCGTGGAACTGGTGCAGCAGCACCGTCTTCCACAGCCGGTCCAGCGCCTGGTACGGATACGGCCACCCGTGCCGTACGGCCGCGGTCGCCGCCCACAACTCCGCCTCGCGCAGCAGGTGTTCGCTGCGCCGGTTGCCCTGTTTGGTGGCCAGCTGGCTGGTCAGGGTGCCGCGGTGGAACTCCAGGTAGAGCTCTCCGGCCCACACCGGCGCGCCGCCGTTCGCCTCGTACTCGGCGTGCGCGCGCCGGAAGAAGTCCGCGGGCCCCTCCATCTCGACGCGCGCCGAGCCCTCCAGGTCCCGGAGCCGGTCGGCGCGGGCCAGCATCTCGCGGGTGGGACCGCCACCGCCGTCGCCGTAGCCGAAGGGGATCAGCGAGCGGTTGGCGCCCGCTTTGTCCTGGAAGTTGCGCACGCTGTGCGCGACATCGGCGCCGGACAGCTCGCCGTTGTAGCTGTCGACGGGTGGGAAGTGGCTGAAGATCCGGGTGCCGTCGATGCCCTCCCACCAGAAGGTGTGGTGCGGGAACTTGTTGGTGGTGTTCCAGGAGATCTTCTGTGTCAGGAACCACTGCACCCCGGCCAGCTTCATCAGCTGCGGCAGGGCCGCGTTGTAGCCGAAGGTGTCCGGCAGCCACATCTCCTCGGTCTCGACGCCGAACTCCTCCAGGAAGAACCGCTTCCCGTGGACGAACTGGCGCGCCAGCGCCTCGCCGCCGCTGATGTTGGTGTCCGGCTCCACCCACAGGCTGCCGGTCGGCAGGAACTGCCCGGTCTTCGCCTTCTCCTGGGCCCGGGCGTACACCTCGGGCCGGTGCTCCTTCAGCCAGGCGAGTTGCTGCGCCTGGGACATCACGAACCGGAACTCCGGGTGCTCGTCCATGAGGTGGGTGACATTGGAGACCGTCCGGGCCACCTTCCGCACGGTCTCGCGCAGCGGCCACAGCCAGGCGGTGTCGATGTGCGCGTGCCCGACCGCCGAGATGCGGTGCGCGCTCGCGTGCGCGGGCGACGCCAGTACGGGCGCGAGGGCGGCCCGCGCGGCGGCCGCGCTGCCGCTGACGTCCTGCAGGTCGACCGCGTCCAGGGCGAGTTCGACCGCGCGCAGGATCTGCCAGCGGCGCGGGGAGTCGGTGGACAGCTCCGGCATCAGCTGCCCCAGCACCTCCAGATCCTGGACGAGTTCGTGGACCTGCCGGTCGAACACGGTCAGGTCCAGGCGCCGCAGCCGGTACAGGGGTGCGCCGGGGTCCGCGGCCGGATCGCCCAGCCAGGGGGCGCGGCCGCCCACCGACGTGGGGCCGAAGGTGAGCTCGCCGGGAGCGGTGTGCATGACGACCGGATTGGCTGCGGCCTCGACGTAGGCGGTGAACTCCTCTCCTCCTACGGCGTGTTCGGCCACCGGCAGCCAGGTGTTGCGCGGGTTGAGCGCCTTCACGGCGGTGCCGTCCGGCCGGTAGACCAGGCCCTCGGCCGAGAAGCCCGCGGAGTGGGTGGCGAACCCGAGATCCAGCACGGCCTCGACGGTCTCCCCTGCCCAGTCCGCCGGGACGGTGCCGCTGACCTTGAACCAGCTCGTCGACCAGGCGGGACCCCACCAGGCGCCGGCCCGGGTCGGCTCGTAGGCGGCGGCCAGGCCCTCGCGGACCGGCACCGGCTCGCCGGGGACGTTCCAGATCGCCACGTCGAGGGGGACGGATCGGGCATGGACGGCAGGCCGGATCCGCTCGTCGAGCACGCGGGCGAGCCGCTGTTCGGTGACTTCACGGTCGTTGTGCATCAGGTGTCTTTCTCCGTGAACGGGGAGGCGTCAGCCCTTGAGGGCTCCGCCGAGCGCGAAACCGCCGCCGAGCTTGCGGGCCAACAGCAGGTAGAGCATCACGACGGGCAGCGAGTAGAGGAGCGAGAAGGCGGACAACTGCCCGTACTGCGTCTGGTCGTGGGCGGAGAGGAAGGTGAACACGCTGACGGACGCGGGGAGTTTCTCCGGGGACAGCAGCAGGATGAAGGGGACGAAGAAGTTCCCCCACATGCCGATGAACGTGAAGATGGTGACCACGACGACACCCGGGCGCATCAGCGGCAGCACCACCCGCCACAGCACCTGCATGGTGTTCGCGCCGTCGATACGGGCGGCCTCCTCCAGGACGATCGGCACGCCGTCCATGAAGTTCTTCATCAGCCAGATCCCGAACGGCAGCGCGGACGCGGCCAGGAACAGGGTCGTGCCCGGCATCGAGTCGATCAGGTTGAGCTGCACGAACATGCTGTAGACCGGGATCATCACGGCGGTGATGGGCAGCCCGGTGGAGAACAGGATCGTGTACAGGAACGGCCGGCGCACCCGGGAGCGGTAGCGCGAGAGCGGGTAGGCGCACAGGACCGAGGCCACCACGGTCACCGCCGTGCCGAAGCCGCAGAGCAGCAGGCTGTTGAGCATCGGCCGGTAGGTGGTGTCGACGTTGAGAACCGCGTCGAAGTTGTCGAGCGTCAGCGCCGAGGGCCACTTCAGCCGGAAGGAGTTGGTGTCGCTCACCGAGGCGACGACCATCCACAGCAGCGGCAGGACGTACAGCACCGACACGGCGAGCAGGACGAGGTTGATCGCGAGGCGGCCCGGGCGCAGTCGGTGTGGACGCCGGGCGGCCGGTGCGGGGGCGGTCCGTGCGGCGGACGTGGCAGGGGGAGTGGCGACGGCGGCCATCAGTCCTCCAGTTTCAGCAGCCGGATGTACACGACGGAGAAGAGCGCGCCGACCACCAGCAGCACGAGGGCGATGGCGGTGCCGTAGCCGATCAGGCTGTTCTGGAAGGCCTGTTGGTACATGAAGATCGGCAGGGTCTCGCTCTTGTTGCCCGGTCCGCCGCGGGTCATGGTGTAGATCAGACCGAAGACGGAGAGCGTCTGGAGCGTGATCAGCATCAGGTTCGTCAGGATCGACGGCCTGATGACCGGCAGAACGACCCGCCACAACCGCTGCCAGGGACCGGCGCCGTCCATCTCGGCGGCCTCCACCAGCTCCTGGGGCACGTCGTTGATGGCGGCGGTGAAGACCATCAGGGAGAACGCGGTGCCGCGCCACACGTTGGCCAGGCACACCGCCAGGATCGGCATCGTGTACAGCCAGTTCTGGTCCGGCAGACGCAGCGCGTCCAGAAGGGAGTTGAGCGATCCCTGGTCGTAGAAGAAGGCGTACATCAGATAGCCGGCGACCACCTCGGGCAGCACCCAGGCGGCGATGACCACGCCGTTGACGACGGCCCGGACCGGCCGGGTGGCCTTCTGCATCAGGACGGCCAGCGCGAGCCCGAGGGTGTTCTGGCCGACCACGGCGGAGCCGACCACGAACAGCAGGGTCAGCCACATCGCGTTGAGGAAGTCGGCGTCCTCGAAGGCCCGGGTGAAGTTGTCGAAGCCCACGAAGTGGGTGCCGGAGGCCCCGGTGAGCTGCATGTCGGTGAAGGCGTAGTAGACGCAGTACGCGATCGGACCGGCCAGGAAGACGGCCAGCAGGACCACGGCCGGGACCGTCGGCAGGCCGCGCAGCAGCGAGCGGACCGCGGGGGTGGGCGCCCCGCGGGACCGGCGGGGGTGACCGCCGGTCCCGTGAGGCGCCGGGGCGAGGGTGGTCACGAAGTGCCCTCCACGGTCCTGTCCTCGCCCACCGCCGCCTTGACATCGTTATCGAAGGTCGAGGCGGCCTTGTCGACGGAGGCCTGACCGGTCGTCACGGACTCCATCGCCTTCTGGATCGCGGTCGAGACCTGGTTGTACTCGGGCAGCCCGGGCCGGTAGTGGGTGTCGGCGACCAGCTCCGTGAAGAACTTGTTGGTCGGCACCGAGTCCAGGTACGCCGGGTCCGAGGCCACGTCGGTGCGCACCGCGATGTTCGCGTTCGTCACGTTCCACTTCGCGGCGTTGGTCTTCGTCTGGAGCGTGGTCGACAGGAACTTCCAGGCCAGGTCCGGGTTCTTGGCCTTGGCCGGGATCGACCAGGCCCAGCCGCCCGACATGCTGGTACGGCCCGGCGCCTGACCGTTCTGCGTCGGCATCGCCGCGGTGCCCATCACCGACTGCCATTGCTTCCACGGCTTGGCCGCCGCCGAACTCCAGTTGTTGGGCATCCAGGAGCCGTCGATGTCGATCGCCAGCTTGCCCTCGGGGATGAGTTCGGTGCCGACCGCGGTCCCGAAGTTGGCGCCCAGCGCCTGCTCCTTGGACGGGCCGAGATCCTGGCCGTAGAGGGTGTGCACGAAGTCGAGCGCGTCCTTGAAGCCCTGGCTGCCCACGACCCACTTCTTCTCCGAGGCGTCGTAGAGCGACTTGTCGCCGGCCGCAGTGCCGTACAGGAGCATCTCGAAGCCCTGCATGGAGGAGGCCTCGCCGCCCGCCTGGCCGGTGTAGAGGTTCAGCGGGGTGACGCCGGGCAGCTTGGCCTTGATCTTCCTGGCGGCGGCGATCACGTCGGCCCAGGTCTTCGGCTGCCAGGGCACGGGGATCCCGGCCTTCTGCAGGAGCTGCTTGTTGTACCAGATCCCGCGGGTGTCGGTGTCGTCCGGCACGGCGTAGACCTTGCCGTCGGAGGCCCCGGTCACCGCCCCCTTGGCGGCCTTGGCGTACTGCGACCAGTCGGCCCACTGGGCGGCGTAGGCGTCCAGCGGCTTGAGATAGCCGCCCGCGATGTCGGAGTTGATGAGGGCGGTGTCCTCGTAGACCAGGTCGGGTGCGGTCGCGGGGGAGCGCATCATGAGCTGGAGCTTGGTGTAGTAGTCGTTCTCGGATGCGGTCACCGGCACGAGGTTCACTTTGGTGCCCGGGTTGGCCTTGGTGAATTCCTTCACCATCGAGGCGAGGAAGTTGGCCTGGAGCTTGTTGGTGCTGTCCAGGTTCTGCCAGTAGACGACCTTGATGGACTTGGACGAGCTGCCTGACGAGCCCGAACCGCAGCCGGTGACGGCCAGGGCGGTGGCGGCGGTGAAGGCCGCGGCGGTGACGATTCTCGAGCGCACAGTGGTTCCTCCGGGACGCGAAACCTGAGGGAAAGCCGCGAGTTCTCGGCCCGGAGGCCAGCCCGCGCGACGCCCCAAGCGCTGCGCCACCCTGCGCTGATCGGCCCCGATGGCCGGAATGTGATGGGCGTCAGCTAAATCCATTTGATGGATGAAGTCAATGCTTCGAGTATGTAAACTTTCGCCAGGGCGCCGCCCGGGGTGGCGGATGTGAGGGGATCAGGTGACCGACAGGTGACGATGCTCAGCGGGACGAACCTGCCACGGGTCGGCGGCTACAACCAGGCCGTCGTCCTGGACGCCATCCGCACCACGGGACAGGTGAGCCGGGTCGAGCTGGCCGCTCTCACCGGGCTGACCAACCAGACCGTCTCCAACGTCGTCCGCAAGCTCCTCGACGCGGGCCTCGTCGCGGAGTCCGGCCAGGCCCCCTCCAGCGGCGGCAAGCGCCGTACCCTGCTGACGCTCCGGGCCGACGGGGCGTGCGCGGTCGGCGTCCATCTCGACCCCGAGGCCGCGGTGATCGTGGTGGTCGACCTGGCCGGCGAGGTGATCGGCAGCCGGCGCCTGCGGCTCACCGACCCCGGCGACCCGGCCGACGTCGTGGACCGCGTCGCGCGCACCACCGGGCGCCTCCTCGATCGCAGTGCCGTGGACCGCACCCGTCTGCTCGGCCTCGGCATCGCCGCGCCCGGCCCTCTCGACGGCAGCACCGGCGCCGTGGTCGCCCCACCGAACTTCCCCGGCTGGGGCCGCGTCCCCCTCGCGGACATGTTCGCCGACGCCACCGGACTGCCCGTGGCCCTCGACAACGACGCCACCGCCGCCGCCATCGGCGAGCGCTGGATCGGCGGCGCGGACCGGGCCGGCAGCTTCCTCTTCATCTACCTGGGCACGGGCGTAGGCGCCGGCATCGTCCTCAACAACACGGTCCTGCACGGCGATTCGGGCAACGCCGGCGAGTTCGGCCACATGGCCGTGGAGCCCGGCGACCGGGTCTGCCACTGCGGGGCGATGGACTGCCTCGGCCCGTACGTCAGCCCGGCCGCGATCATCGACGACCTGCTGCGCCTGCACGGCAGGACCGCCGCCGACCGTATCGGCCTCACCGGTACGCCCGACTCCGTGCACCACGACTGGAAGGCCCTGCGCCGCGCGGCCCGCGCGGATGATCCCGCCGCCTGTGACGTCGTACGACGCGCCGCGCGCCGGATCGGCGAGGCCGCGCGCGGCGCCGCCAGCCTGCTCGACGTCAGCCGGGTCGTCCTCGGCGGTGAGGCGCTGCGCGGCATCGAGCCGATCATCCGCGAGGAGGTCGAGGCCGCCGTCAACCGCACCTCCGTCGCCCGTACGATCCGCGCGGTCGCCGTGGAGCAGAGCGTGATCGGCGAGACGGTGGGCGCGGTGGGGGCGGCGTCGCTGGTGCTGCACGGGAACTACGCGCCCGGGTGGCGGATGCTGACGGATGTGCCGGGCTGAAGTGGCGGCGGTGCGCGCCGAGTTGGCGGTCGCGCGCCGGACGTCCTGAGCTGCGACGGGCTTGCTCCGGGGAACGGCCGCGGCTCCGCCCACGCTGACGTCGGCCTGGTGCGCCGGCACCAGGGCACGTGAATGGCTGGTCCAGACGCACCAGGCGAAGACGGCGGCGCTGGACGATGCCCGGCGGGGTGCCGGAAGGAAGGGTTGCAGACGCGCGGATCCCGCGCATCCCCCCTGCCCAACGGCGTCTGGAGTGATCGACAGGTGGCTACTTTTCTCTACCGGATCGGACGGTGGGCCTTCCGGCGGCGGCGCCTCGTGGGCGGCCTGTGGCTGAGTGCCCTGGTGCTGGCCGTCGCCGCGGCCGCCCTGGCGCCGGCCGGCGAGGACGAGGACCTCGCCATGCCCGGTACCGAGTCGCAGAAGGCGTTCGACCTGCTGGACGAGCGCTTCCCGCAGAGCAACTCCCAGGGAGCCGAAGCCCGTTTGGTCTTCCAGGCCCCCGACGGGCAGCAGGTGACGGCCAGGCAGAACAAGGCTGCTGTCACGGCCGCGCTCGGAGCGCTGGACACCGGCGCGCAGGTCGCCTCGACCACCGACCCCTACACGACCGGCGCCGTCAGTACGGACGGCACCATCGCCTACTCCACGATCACCTACACCGCGGACGCCGTCGATCTGACCGCGTCGACGAAGAGCGCCCTGGAGGAGACCGCGAGCCGGGCCCGCGACGCGGGGCTGACCGTGGAGATCGGCGGCTCGGCCCTGGACGCGGAAGAGGAGCTGGGCGGGACGACGGAGATCATCGGCGTGGCCGTCGCGGCGGTGGTGCTGGTGCTCGCCCTCGGTTCGCTCGTCGCGGCCGGACTGTCGCTGCTGACCGCCTTCGTGGGCGTGGCCATCGCCTTCGGACTGGTCTCCGCGCTGGCCGTGCCACTGGGCCTGACGTCCACCGTCGCCATCCTGGCCCTGATGCTGGGGCTGGCGGTCGGCATCGACTACGCCCTGTTCATCACCTCCCGCTTCCGGGACGAGCGCGCCCGGGGCAGCGAGCCTGAGGAGGCCGCCGGCCGGGCGGTGGGCACAGCCGGATCCGCGGTCGTCTTCGCGGGCGCGACCGTGATCATCGCCCTGGTCGGGCTGGGGGTCGTCGGAATCCCCGAACTCACCAAGATGGGCATGGGCGGCGCGGGCGCCGTGGCCCTCGCCGTACTCGTCGCCCTGACCCTGGTCCCGGCGCTGTTCGGCTTCTTCGGACGGCGGGTGCTGTCCCGTGCCGCTCGCAAGGCGGTCCGGCCGGGAGAAGAGGCCACCTGGCCCGGAGGCGGGGCCACGTCGTCCGGGGGTGAACGTCCGCACCGGGTGCCCGGGGCGGAGGACCGGCGGCCCGGACTCGGCAGCCGCTGGGCGCGGTTCGTGCTGCGCAGGCCGGTGGCCGTGCTGATGATCGCCGGACTCGGTCTGGGAGCCGTAGCCCTGCCGGCGCTGAGCCTCGAACTCGGGCTGCCGGGCGACGAGTCCAAGTCCGTGGAGACCACCCAGCGCCGCGCCTACGACCTGCTGTCGGAAGGCTTCGGTCCCGGCTTCAACGGCCCCTTGACCGTGGTCGTGGACCTGTCGGAGTCGGCGGACACCAGGGCCGCCACGGACCTGGTCGCCAAGACCGTACGGGCGGTGGACGGGGTCGAGTCGGTCGGCGATCCGGTGCTCAACCGGACCGGGGACACGGCCGTTCTCACCGCCGTCCCGCGGACCGCGCCGAACAGTGCCGAGACCAAGGACCTGGTGCACGCGATCCGGGACGCGGTGCCGGACGCCGAGGCCGAGACCGACGCCGGCATTCTGGTGACCGGCACCACCGCGCTGAACATCGACATCTCCGAAGCCATGTCCGACGCCCTCGTCCCCTATCTGAGCGTCGTGATCGGACTGGCGGTGCTCCTGCTGACGGTGGTCTTCCGTTCGGTCCTGGTCCCGGTCAAGGCGGCTCTCGGCTTCCTGCTGTCGGTGGGTGCCGCCTTCGGCGTCCTGGTCGCCGTCTTCCAGTGGGGCTGGGCGGCGGACCTGATCGGCATCGAACAGACCGGTCCGGTCATGTCCCTGATGCCGATACTCATCATCGGCATCGTGTTCGGTCTCGCCATGGACTACGAGGTCTTCCTGCTCACCCGCATGCGGGAGGCCTACTCCCACGGCGCGTCCCCCGGCGAGGCGATCGTCGACGGGTTCCGGCACAGCGGACGGGTGGTGGCCGCGGCGGCCATCATCATGATCAGCGTGTTCGCCGGATTCATCGGGATGAACAGCCCGACCATCCAGACGATGGGCGTCGGCCTGGCCGCCGCCGTCGCCTTCGACGCCTTCGTGGTGAGGATGGCGATCGCCCCCGCGGTCCTGGCTCTGCTCGGCCACCGTGCCTGGTGGCTGCCCCGTATCCTGAACCGCGTGCTGCCGAATGTGGACATCGAGGGTGAGGCACTGAGCCGGCGTGTCCCGGCCGCGGCCGGCGAACCGGACACGGCGGTGCGGCGGCTGCCCGTCGGCCGGGACTGACCGGTCATGACCACCATGGGGGGCGGCGGCCCGCGACCACACGGCACGTGGTGGCGGGAGGCGGCGATCACGGCGACGGCGTTCGCGCTGTGTCTGCTCGGCGGTGTGGTGCAGGACGGCGCGAGCACCCTGTCACCGCCGTCCGCCGCCGCTTACTTCATCGCCACGGTGTCCTGTGCCGTGCTTCCGGCACGGCACCGCGCGCCGCAGGCCGTCATGGCGGTCACGACCGCGACCGGCGTGCTGGCGCCGTTCCTGGGCCTGCTGCTGAGCCCGCTCATCGCGGCCCCCGCGGTGATCGCCGCCTACTCCTACGCGCTCACCGCGCGCACCGAACGGCGTGCGGCGAGCGCGGTGGCGCTCGTCTCCGGAGCGCTGCTGGTCGCCTCGACGCCCCTGTTCGGGGCTCTTTCGTGGAAGGACGCGAGCAGGGTGGGAGCCGTGGCGGCGTTCCCGCTGGTGGCCGGCGTACTGGGGCACTCGACGCGGAACCGGCGGGCCTACCTCGCGGCCGTGGAGGAGCGGGCCCTGCGCGCCGAGCAGAGCCGGGACAGCGAGGCGCGTCGGAGGGTGGCCGAGGAACGGGTGCGCATCGCGCGGGAGTTGCACGATCTGGTGGCTCACCAGATCACCCTGGCCAACGCGCAGGCCACGGTCGCCGCCCACCTCTTCGACACCCGCCCGGAGCAGACCCGCAGGAGTCTCCGGGAACTCGTCGCCACCACCAGCGACGCGCTCGACGACCTGCGGGCCACCGTCGGTCTGCTGCGCCAGTCCGGGGACGCGGCTGCACCCGCCGAACCGGCACCCGGACTGTCCCGGCTGCCCGGTCTCCTGGAGTCGTTCCGCCGCGCGGGTCTGGAGGTGACGGTGCACCAGGAGGGCACGGCCAGGCCGCTGCCGCCGGGCGTGGACCTCACCGCCTACCGCATCGTCCAGGAGGCCCTGACCAACGTGACCAAGCACGCCGGTACCCGCAGCGCCCGGGTGGGCCTCACCTGGAACCGCGATCGCGTGACCATCACCGTCGCCGACGACGGAGAAAGCGCGCGTACGGCGCCGACGTCGTCCACGGCGGCGACGGCCGTCACCGGGGCGAGTGCGTCCGCGGTGGGGGACCGCCCGCCCGGATACGGTCTGATCGGGATGCGTGAACGTGCCTCCGCGGTCGGGGGCCGGCTCTCCGCGGGCAGGCGCCCGGAGGGGGGCTTCCTCGTCCGCGTCCAGTTGCCGCTCCCGCCCGCGAAGGACGCGACGCCCGTCACCGACCGAGCACCGGCCGGCGAGGAACGGATGGCGGACGCGGCGAGCGGCGACGGCGAGACGGGAGACGCTTCATGACGCTCAGGGTGCTGCTCGCCGACGACCAGGCTCTGCTGCGCGGTGCCTTCCGGCTGCTTCTCGACTCCGCTGACGACATCACCGTGGTCGGTGAGGCCGCGGACGGCCGGGAGGCGGTGAGGCTCACCCGGGAGCTGCGCCCGGACGTGGTGGTGATGGACATCCGTATGCCCGAGGTGGACGGTCTCACCGCCACGTCACGGATCTGCGCGGACCCCGACCTGCGCGCCAGCCGCATCCTGATCCTCACCACCTACGAGACCGACGAGTACGTCGCCCAGGCGCTGCGCGCCGGAGCCGGCGGCTTCATCGGCAAGGGCATCGGGGCCGAGGACCTGCTGGACGCCGTGCGGACGATCGCCGCCGGGGACACGCTTCTGTCACCCGCCGCGACCCGTTCCCTGGTCGCCCGTTTCCTGGCCACACCGGAGGAAGCCGAGCCCCGCGACGCCGAACAGCTCGCCGTGCTCACCCCGCGCGAGCGCGAGATGGTGGCCCTGGTCGCGACCGGCCTGTCCAACCAGGAGATCGCCGAGCGGATGTTCCTCAGCCCCTTCACCGTCCGCGCCCACGTGCAGCGCGCCATGACGAAGCTGGGGGCCCGCGACCGGGCCCAACTCGTCGTCATCGCCTATCGGACGGGTCTGGCCCGGGCCGCCTCGGACGGCGGCACCGACCGCAGGTCGTAGGAACCGTCGACGCCTCGCTCAAGCGCACGGGCCGCGACGGGCACGCGTGCGTGCTCACCCTCGTCCTCAAGGCTCATGCCTCGCTGCCTGGCCTTGGTCGGTGCCTGCCGCGTCGTCTGCCGCGCCTGTCAGGTGAGGTTCAGGCCGCCGTCGAGCACGATGACCTCGCCGGTCAGATAGGCGCTGCCGATCACCGACGCCACCAGGTCGGCCACGTCGGCGGGTCGGGCCGGGCGGTGCATCGGCGCGCGGTCCCGCCACAGCTCGTGCGCCTGTGCCCAGTCCTTCGTCATCGGCGTGTCCACGAGGCCCGGTGCCACCGCGTTCACCCGTACGTCCGGCCCGAGCGCGGCCGCGAGCAGCCGGGTCACGTGGTTGAGCGCGGCCTTGCTCGCCGCGTACGGCACCGAGGAGCCCTTGGGCCGTACGCCGGCGTGGCTGGTGATGTTGACGATGCTGCCGCCCCCGGGGGACCGCCGCAGTGCCGGGAGGGCCGCGGTGCACAGCACCCAGGGCGCGATCAGGTTGACCTCCAGCAGCTGCCGCCAGTCCGCCGGAGTCGCCGCCGCGAGGTCCGCGTGCGGGATGGGCCGGCTGATGCCCGCGTTGTTCACCAGCACGTCCAGCCGCCCGAAGTGATCCAGCGCCCTCGCGACCAGCCCCCGGGCCTCCTCCTCGACGCCGAGGTCCGCCTGGACGTAGGCCCCGCCGAGCTCCGCCGCCAGTGCCCGTCCGGTCTCCGCGCTCCGCCGGGAGTGCACGACGACCCGTGTCCCGTCCGCCGCGAGGCGCCGTGCGACGGCCTCGCCGATCCCCGACGTGGACCCGGTGACCAGGGCGACGGGCCGGTCGCCCGCTTCGATGCTCATGACAGTGGATCTTGCCACGGCACGCCTGAGTCGGGTCCGGGAAGAGTCGTCAGGAGCTCGCTGCCGGGGCTTGGTCCTCGGTACCCGGGGGTCGTCTCCGACCTCGCCGTGCAGGTGGCCGGCACATCGGTCTTCCTGAGCACCGCCGAAGAGCAGGGCGTCAGTCCGGAACTGATTCGCCCCTACTTCGAGTCGATTTGCGCCGATGGCTGGCCGAGGGCGCCGGGGAGGAGGACCTCACGGGCGTGATCGACCTGCTGGAGCACTGACGGCCGCGTCACGGCTTGATGCCCACCCCGGCCCACGCACTGACCTCGGCGTCCGTGAGTTCCGGACCCGTACCCTGCGGGTCGTCGGGGCGCCAGCGGTGGGTCAGGGAGATGCCCGGGTCGAGCAGGTCGAGGCCCTTGAAGAAGCGGGCGACCTCAGCCTGGCTGCGGACCTGGGCGCGGGTGCCCCCGGCCGCGTAGATGCCGACGAGCTTCTCCCACAGTTCCGGGGCGTAGTCGCCCGTGCAGTGGCTCACGGCCAGCGCGCTGCCCGAGGGCAGGGCGTCCATGAGGCGGCAGACGATGCCGTACGGGTCCCAGTCGTCCGGCACGAAGTGCAGGATGGCGTTGAGCGAGAGGGCGACGGGCCGGTCCAGGTCGAGGGTCCGGGCCAGCTCGGGGGAGCCGAGGATCGCCTCGGGGTCGGTGAAGTCGCCCTGGACGTACGCCGTGCGGCCCTCGGGGGTGTTGCGCATGAGACGCTCGGCGTACTTGAGGACCAGCGGGTCGTTGTCGGCGTAGACCACGCGTGCCTCGGGCGCCACGGACTGGGCGACCTGGTGGAGGTTCGGCTCGGTGGGAATGCCGGTGCCTATGTCGAGCCACTGGCGGATTCCGTACTCCCGCGCCAGGACGCGGGTGGCGCGGTGCATGAACGCGCGGATCTCCCGGGCGCAGGTGAAGATGCCGGGATAGGTGGCCGCGACGGTCTCGGCCGCCTGCTTGTCGACGTCGAAGTGGTCCTTGCCGCCGAGGTAGTAGTCGTACATCCGGGCGGAGTGGGGCCGGCTGGTGTCGATCTCCCGCGCGGCGTGGGAGTGGGTCATCCTGTCCCTTTCAGGTGGTGTGCGTGGGGGTGTCGGGCAGGTCCAACTCGGGTCGTGGGTCAGCCGGCCGCGAGATGGTCGGCGAGACCCCGCTTCACGCCCGCGACGAACGCGGCGATCTCCTGCGGGGTGTAGATCAGTGCGGGCCCGGACGGGTCGGTCGACTGCCGCAGCGCCACCCGGCCGTCGGCCAGGAGCTTGGTCTGCACGCACTGGCCGCCGTTGGGACCGCTCCACGGGGACTCCCAGCCCTGGTCGCCCAGATCGGTGGCCGGCATCCCGTTGTAGACGTGAGAGTCGGTGCTGGTCATGAGTACTCCTTGCGCATGCGGTTCAGGAGTGCCCTGCTGTCCGCGTCCGAGGTCAGCAGGGACATGCGGTTGTGCGCCTCCAGGTGCGCCGACACGTCGGAGCGCTGGTCCAGGTACATCGCGCCGGAGAGGACCTCGGTGTAGACGATGTCCGGCAGCTCCGGCTCCTCGAAGCGGAAGTACGTGAACGGGGCACACGCGCCCACATGGGCGCCGGCGGTGAACGGCACGACGTCGACGCTGACGTGATCCAGCTCCGAGACCTCCAGGAGCCGTTCGATCTGCTCCCGCATGACCTCGGGGCCGCCCACCAGCCGGTGCAGTACGGCCTCTTCCATCACCACCCACAGCGTGGGCGCGTCGGACCTGTCCAGCAGGCTCTGGCGGCGCAGCCGCAGATCCACCCGCCGTGCCAGGTCCTCGTCGGCCTCCTGGGGGAAGCCGCCGCGCAGCACCCCGCGCGCGTAGGCGTGCGTCTGGAGGAGTCCGGTGACGTAGTGGGGCTCGTAGGTGCGCAGGGTCCGGGCGCCGGTCTCCAGGCTGACGTAGGCGCTGAACCAGTTCGGCAGGACGTCACGGTAGGTGTGCCACCAGCCGGGTTCGTTGGCGCGCTCGGCGAGTTCGACGAACTCGTCGATCTCCTGCCGGTCGGCCCCGTAGGTCTCCAGGAGTTTTTCCACGTAGAGCGGTTTGAGGGCGACTTCGGCCTTCTCCAGGCGGCGGATGGTCAGGGACGTCACCCTGAGCGCCCTGGCGGCGTCCTCCAGCGAGGCCCCCGCGCCCTGCCGCCGATCCTGAAGGCGTCGGCCCAGGATCATGCGCAGCACGGTGGGAGCACTGGTACCACCCGTGCCCGTACGGCCTTCGCTCACGTCCTGACCTCCTGATGGGGGCTCATCGGCACGAGTCTGACAGCGACTTGCTGACGCGACCAGGCGGATATCGGCTTTCTGAAATTATCAGGGAGCTGGTTGCAGGTTGAACTTGGGTGCGAGCATAGTGACGTGTGTGAACCGTGCCGCCGAACGCGCGCACGGTGTCGTCAACCGCCCACACCCGCGGGAGGGTTGGCATTGACCTGCCCCCCGATGCGTCTCGCCCGGCCGCGCCGCCGCCCCCACGGAAGGCCAACACCGTGTCCCCCCACACGACTTCGTCCCCCCAGCTGTTAGACGCCGTGGACCAGGAACGAACCCACTGGATCGAACTGCCCGCGCACCGCTCCAGCATCGGGGTCGCGCGTCGCTCCGTCGGCACCCGGCTCAAGGCCTGGAGTCTGCCGGGCGAGCTGTGCTCGGACGCGGTGCTGCTCCTGTCCGAACTGGCCACCAACGCCGTGTGCCACACCCTCAGCGCGCGCATCCTGTGCGGCATCGGGCTGGTCGGCGACGGGATCCTCCGACTGGAGGTGCACGACCACGACCGCTCGGGCCCCACGCTCCGCCGGTGCCGGGCGGGTCTGGACGACGAGGGCGGGCGTGGCCTGTTCCTGGTGGAGGAACTCGCCGACACCTGGGGGGTGGACCGGTCGAGACTCACCGGCGGCAACGCCGTGTGGGCCAATCTGACGGCCTGAACTAGCCCTTGGTGGGTGTGAGTTCGGCCAGCAGCAGGGTCCGGTCGTCCGCTCCGGCCGGGTCAAAGGAGGCGTGCAGCAGCCGTCGGCACAGTGAGGGGAGCGGGTCGTGGTCGACGGCCGCCGTGTCGAGCGCCCGGGCCAGGCGGGCGATCTGGTGGTCTATGTCGGTGGTCCGGGACTCGACCAGACCGTCGCTGTAGAGCACGAGCAGCGACGGGTCGTCGATGGTGAGCACGGTCGGCTCGTAGGTGCCCGCGGCGAGGCCGAGCGGCAGTCCCGCGCCGACCAGCGTGACCGGACGGGTCCGGCCGTCCGGGCCGCGCAGCAGCGGGGGCGGGTGGCCGGCTCCCACGAGCGTGCAGGTGCGCTGCCGGGGGTCCCACTCGGCGTAGATGCAGGTCGCGAAGGAGGCGCCCGGGGTGTCGCTGGCGAGGGCGTCGAGCCGTCGGATGAGATCGGCCGCGGGGATGTCGAGGCCGGCCAGGGTGCGTACGGCCGTGCGCAGCTGGATCATCGCCACGGCGGACTCCGGGCCGTGCCCCATGGCGTCGCCGACGATCAGGCTGACCCGGTCGCCGGGCCGTCTGAGCACGTCGAACCAGTCGCCGCCGATGATCGAGCCCTGTCCGGCGGGCAGCGAGCCGTGCGCGATGCGGCAGCCCTCGACCTCCTGGATCGTGCCGGGCAGCAGGCTGCCCCGGATGGCCAGGGCGGTGCGGCGCTCGTGCTCGTAGCGGCGGGCGTTGTCCAGGGCTACGGCGGCCCGCGCGGCCAGCGACTCCGCGGCGGCGATCTCCGCGGTCAGGAACGGCCCGCGGTCCGGTCCGCGGGAACAGGCCACGAAACCGATCGCCCCGCCGCGCAGCCGCAGCGGCACCACCAGGAAGGACCGCGACTTGAGAAGCTCGTCGACCCGCGCGTCCCGGCCGGCGGAGGCGGCGAGCCGCTCGGCGGTGTGGTCGTCGACGGAGTCGAGCAACTGCGCGTGTCCGTCCACCAGCGCGCGGGAGTACGGCGTCTCGCGGGGAAAGACGATCACCTCGCCGACGGGCAGGACGCCCTCCCAGGACTCGGGCGCGTCCGTGCCCACCCGCAGCGCCAGCCGGCGCGCCTCGATCTTGGCCGGATCCGCGCCGGCGTACGTGGTCTCCTCGCGGCGCCACCGCTCCAGCAGATAGAGGGAGGCGGCGTCGCAGAAGCCGGGCGTCAGCGCGTGCGCGACATGACTGCCGGTCAGCCCCAGGTCGAGCTCGGAGCCGATGACGTCGGCCGCGGGGGAGAAGAATGACCGACGGGGTGGGGGCACGGCGGTGGGGGTGTCGTCGGAGCGGCTGTGCGGTTCGTTCCGCAGGGTCGTGGGGCCTTTCCGGGTGGGGGTCCGGGCGCCCGGCAGGGACAAGTGATCGCCAGGCGTCGACGGCAACTATATGATGAGGCGTCAAGTACCTTGGTGGGAAAGGACGTTCTGGTGAACGACACGGATGCTCTGCCGCCAGGGTCCGATCCGGACAAGGCGAGCGTAGCCCGGATGTACGACGCTTTGCTGGGCGGGGAGCACAACTTCGCCATCGACCGGGAGGCGGTGGCGGCCGTCACCGGCATCGACCCCCAGGTGCGCGCGCTGGCCCGGGCCAACCGCGCCTTCCTGGGGCGGGCCGTGCGGTTCCTGGCCGGGGCCGGCGTACGCCAGTTCATCGACCTAGGTTCGGGGATCCCGACGCAGGGCAACGTCCACGAGGTGGCCCAGGCGGCGAATCCGCAGGCCCGGGTGGTCTACGTGGACAAGGACCCGGTGGCCGTCGCGCACAGCACCACGCTGCTGGCCGACAACCCGCTCGCCGACATCGTCGACGCCGACATCCGGCGGCCGGCCGACGTCCTCGGCTCACCGCAGGTGCGCGAGCTGATCGACTTCGACGAGCCGGTCGCCGTGCTGATGGTCGCGATCCTGCACTTCGTCGCGCCCGAGGAGAATCCCGCCGGTATCGTCGCCGCCTTCCGGGACGCGCTGCCCGCGGGCAGCTGGCTGGCCCTGTCCCACGCCACGAACCAGGACCGTCCGGACACGGCCGCCGCGGTCACCCAGCTGTACCGCTCGCGGGCCACCTCGCCCGTGACCGTCCGCTCGCACGACGAGATCCAGGGCCTCTTCGCCGGGTTCGAACTGACGGAGCCCGGCCTGGTCCATGTCCCGCTGTGGCGCCCCGACAAGGACGAGGACGTCCCGGAGAAGCCCTCGGAGTACTGGGTCTACGCGGGAGTCGGCCGCAAGAGCGGGTGACGGCGGGAGAGGGCCGACAGCACGCCCAGCGCTCGGAGTCGAGGGTGCCCCGCCGCCCCCGGCGGACCTACCCCGTGATGGAGTCCAGCTGTTCCGCCGCCGGACGCAGGGCCCACAGGTCCCCGCCCGGCGGCGCCTCCAGTGCCGGAACGGCCGTGCGCGCCCGCGCGTCCCCGGCGTCGGCGGCCGCGTGCACGACGTCGGTCGCCGCGTACCGCAGGAACTCCAGCTCCGGATGGGGCCAGGCGGCGGTCCCGGTCGCGGCGGACAACAGGTAGTCCACCGCCTTGAAAAGGCTCTGGCCGTCCGGCCCCCGGTAGGCCCAAAGATCGACGCCGACGTGCCGGCCGATGGCTGCGAGCCTGGTGTAGGCGACCAGGTCGAAGGTCGAGTAGTGCCAGCTCCGGGTGCGGGCCAGTTCCTGGGGCTGGCTTCCGTCGGTCGCGATCTGCGGCGCGATGCGCCTGCTCCGGGCGTCCAGGACCGTACGCAGGGCCAGTGCTCTGTCGCCGGTGGCGTAGGCGAGGCCGGCGAGCAGCAGGTCGTAGAAGGTGCCGTGGTTGTTGGCCGCGGCGCCCTCCTGCTGCCCGAAGTCGCTGTCCTTCAGCCAGCCGAGGAAGTCGGCGTTCCACCGCGCCATTCCGGTGCGGTCCTTCCCGCTCCAGCCGGGTGCGCCGGTGTCCAGGAGGGCGATCGCGTCGAGGACGGCGGTGTACGACTGCGAGAAGTCGATGATGCCGATGGCCCGGCCGTCGTACTTGCAGGGGATGAACTGCGCGTGGTCCAGGTTGGGGTTCATGCGCGTGGCCGGGTCGAGGAACCATGTGCGCAGTACCTGCCCGGCCTTTCGGGCGTACCGCTTCTCGCCGGTGTAGTACCAGGCGAGGGAGAGGTCGTAGGCGGAGTCGAAGGTCCTCTCGACGTCCTGGCGGTCGGTGCCGGAGTCGACCTCGGGATTGCGTTCGCCGTCACGCTGGACGTACGGGCAGCCCCAGGGGTTGTCCGCGGTCGGGGTCCGGGAGGGCCACCAGTAGGGGGCCTGGCTGAGGTAGTCGTGGACGTCGCCACCGGGAGCGGGCCTGGGTTTGTCGACGACGGTCCAGGGGCCCTGGTCCAGCCATGTGTCCGCGCGGGTGGCCAATGCCCGCACCGCGCGCCGGAGTTGCGGGTCGCCCTTGTCGAGGCGGGCCTTCGTCAGGTGCAGGCGGTCGCCGTCGAGGACCGCGGTGCGCGGGACGGTGGCCCGCGCTGCCACGGGTGCGGCTGCCACCGGTGCTGCGAACCCCGTGGTGAGCGCGGCCAGGACGGTCACCAGTGCGACGCACAGGCGGGAACGGGCGCTCATCGGGCCCCTCCGCTCAGCCGCCGCTGTGCCTCGTAGAGGTTCCGAGGCCGCACCGTCCCCGAACTGCCGTACAGCTCAAGGCGCGTGTGCAGATCACCGGTGAAGTCGGGGACGTCGATCTGGTCGAACTCCCGGACCTCGTCGATGCCGACGGTGGCGGAGCAGGGGGCCAGACCGTCGATCTTCACCAGCCCGGCGCGGCCGTTGGTGACACGGATGTTCCAGTGGGTGAACCGGGCGCCGAACAGCGGGCCCGCGCTCGCGTCACCGCCGTGGCGGCCGTTGTTGTTCACGGTGATGTCGGTGCGGACGTTGGCGAAGGGCAGGCCGCGATGGCTGTCGAAGGTGCCCATCCGTATGTCGCCGCGCGACCAGACGTTGTACGACGACAGCCCCTCGACGTTGATGCCGTGCAACTGGGTGTTCGCGGGCGCGGGGCGGCTGCGCTCCTCGATCGTGAAGTCCTCGACGAGGTTGTCGTGCGACCCCTCGCGGCAGAAGTAGGGATGATGGGAGCCGCGGCCCGCGACGCGCGTCCGGCGCAGGGTGCACGCGGAGGCGGCCACCAGCCCGAACCCGTTGTCGACATGACGGACGGTCACGTCGTCCACCCAGCAGTCGTACGCGCACTGCAGCACGACACCGTTGTGGCCCTTGTCCAGCAGGTGCGGCTGCTGGGGGGTCTCGGGTGCCTCCAGGGTCAGGCCCTCGACGCCCGAGCCGCTCAACTCCGGTACATGTGTGGTCAGTCGGGGTGACCACTCCGGGCGCAGGTCGAGCGGGAGCGGCCGTTCGAGGGTGACCTTCCGGCCGTGGACGCGGGCGATGCGCACGGGCCACTCGTAGGGCACGTACGACGTCAGCTTCGTCTTGTCGTCCCAGAAGTAGGCCGCGGGCCCGGGGCCGCCCCCGCACATGTGCTCCAGGAGGGTGTGGTCGGCGTCGTCCGCGAGCCGGAGGAGGACCAGGGTGCCCGGACACAGTGCGGACGCGTCGGCGACCGTCACCGTCCAGGAACCCTGCCGCGCGGGGGCGACCTCGGTGAGCGTCCGCCATTCGTCGCGCCGGTTGCCCGTCCAGCCCTCGAAGGGCCACGCCTTGGCCCTGATCGCCGTGACGAGCGACTCCCAGCGGGCCCGCGGTGCGAGCCAGACCAGACCGCCCGCCCATGACCAGGACGACTTGTCCCCGCCGTAGCGGGAGCCGTACGTCCCGATCAGCTCGGTGAGGTTCTTGGTCGCGTACAGCGTCGTACGGCCGCTGCCGGCGCCCTTGAGGACCACGTTCGAGTGGCCCACGCGGATCACGTCGTCGATGCGGAAGGTGCCCGGCGGGATGGTGACCGTGCCGCCGCCGGCCCGTCCTGCGGCGGCGACGGCACGGTTGATCGCGGGTGCGGAGTCGGTCGTACCGTCCGGCACGGCGCCGAAGTGGCGGACGTCGGCGACGACCCGGCGGCGCGGGAGGCGGGCCGCCCCGCCGTGGCAGCCGGCGCGGCCGACGTAGGGGATCTGCGGATGGGTGAAGGGAGTGCGGCTGAACTCCCGCCACAGTGGTGCTGCTTCGGCCGCCGACGCGGTCCCCGCGCCCAAAGCGACGGTGACGGCGCTTCCCAGCACTGTTCGTCTGGTCATGCCCATGACATCACGGTTGCTCATGGCGGATCGCCCTTTCCATGTACTTCATGGATGTGAACGTCGTTCATAAGTGCGTTGACGGGTGAGGATGCCATGCCGCCGTGCCGTGCGAAAGAGGTTGCGCAGGGATTGCTCGGTCATGTCCCTGAACCAGCGCACAGCCGAGCCCCGTCGACTGGATGGTTGTCGACGGGGCTCGGCTGTGCGGAACTTACCGGCGGCCGCTGCCGGCGGTGATGATGCCGGTGACCTTCGAGCCGGTCAGGTTGTCGTAGACGACCTCACCGCCGGACTTCTTCCAGATCCTGAGGTGGAAGGTGTCCGGGCCGTCGGTGGCGGTGACGCGGAAGCCGTACCCGCTCTTCCCGTCGACCGAGCCCGATCCCTGGTAGACGGCCTGGGAGCCGGTGACCACGAGCCAGTCGGAGCCGGTCGAGCGGAACTTCAGCCGGGCCGCGCCGAAGTCGAAGGACGCCTCACCGACAGGTGTGACGGCGCCCGGCAGGTAGACCGCGGCGAAGGAGAACGCGGCCTTGCCCGTCAGCTCCGGCTTGGCGGGGTAGGCGCCGGCCGGGGAGGTGAGCACTCCGGCGCCGAGCACGGGCGGGGCGGAGCGGTCGTACACGATCAGCTCGGCAAGCGTTCTGCTGTCCGAGGCGCCGTCGTCGTCCTTGACGGTGATCACGGGACGGTGGATGCCGGCCTTGGCGTAGACGTGCTCGGCGCGGCAGCCGGACGCGCTGACCGTGCCGGACTGCGGTGCGCTCCCGTCCTTCCAGTCGACCGTGCAGGTGTGGGTGTCGTTCGTGCCCGGGTCGGTGAACGCGGCCGTGACGACCGTGCGCCTGCCGACCGGCACCGGGGACTGCGGACCCGCCGCGGAGACGAGGACCGGTGCCGCGTTGGCCACGCTCACCGTCGCCGTGTCCCTGCTGCGGCCGCCCGTGAGGGTGACCGTGTAGGTGCCGTCGTCGGTGCAGGTGATCGTCGTGGCGGCCGAGCCGGGGTCGGCGAAGGAGCAGGGCGCCCCCTTCTCGACGGTCCACGCCGGGCTGCCCGCGCCGGAGTGAGTGCCGTGCAGCGCGATCGCGTCGCCCTCCTTCCCGCCGGCGTCCGCACCGGCGTGCACGATGCCGACCGGGTCGACGCTCGTGAGGGTGGGGACGACCTTCTTGATCAGGCCGTCGGCGTCGAACTCCAGCCTGTCGACGGTGGTTTCGCGATGCATGCCGTCACCGCCGGGGATGGCGAAGCGGTGATAGGCGATGTACCAGTCGTCGGTGTTCGGCACCTGGACCACCGAGTGATGGCCCGGACCCTTGATACCGAGGGAGAGATCCTTCTCCAGGATCACGCCCCGCTTGGTCCAGGGGCCGGTGGGGGAGGGGCCGGTGGCGTACGCGACGCGGTAGTTCTCGTCGCGGGTGTCGTTCTCCGACCAGGTGAGGTAGTAGGTGCCCTTGCGCTTGATGACGAAGGAGCCCTCGTTGTAGCCGCTGGGCGTGATGTCCTTCATCTTCGTGAGGTCGAGGGAGGTCATGTCGGCGTTCAGCGGGGCCACATAGGCGTGCCCGTTGCCCCAGTAGAGGTACGACTGGCCGTCGTCGTCCGTGAAGACGGCCGGGTCGATCATCTGGCCGCTGAACTGGCCCGCCTTGAGCAGCGGTCGGCCCAGCGCGTCCTTGAACGGACCGGTCGGCGAGTCGGACACCGCGACACCGATGTTGGCGTCGGCGCAGAAGTAGAAGTAGTACTTCCCGTCCTTCTCGGCGATCGTCGGCGCCCAGGCCCTGCTGTCCGCCCATGAGATGTCGGGACCGAGGTCGAGGATGACGCCGTGGTCCTTCCAGTGGACCAGGTCGGTGGAGGAGTACGCCTTGAACTGCGTACCGCTCCAGCCCTCGAAGCCGTCGGTCGTCGGATAGATGTAGAAGGTGTCGCCGAAGCGCACGATGTTCGGATCGGCGTTGAGACCCGGCAGGACCGGGCTCCTCATGACGACCGCCGACACCGTCCAGGTGCGCTTCCTGCCGTCGGAGCCGGTCACCTCGTACGTCACCGGCTTGCTGAAGTCCTGCACGCTGCCGGAGGCGGGGCTGATCGCCGCCCCGTGCGCCAGGGTGAACTGCGGTGCCAGCGCGGTGAGATCGGTGCCCTCCCGCATCGGCAGCGTGACCTTGCTGTCCGCGTTGTCGACGATGGCGTCGACCTTCAGTGCCGGGTGCGTGGCCTTGGCGATGCCCGCGGTGTTGCCGCTGAGCTCCATGACCTCCGCGGCCGTCAGGGCCCGGTCGTAGATACGGAAGTCGTCGACCTCACCGCCGAAGGACGGGTCGGCCGCGTACAGGGACCTGCCGATGTAGCCGCTGTAGTCCTTGTTCGCGTCGTACAGCTCGGACGGCTTGATGGTGGTCGTCGTGCGGGCCGCCTCGACGCCGTCGACGTAGAGGACCATCGCGCCGGTCGACCCGTCGAGGGTGACGGTGACGTGCCGCCACTCGCTCGGCGTGAGCTGCGAGCCGGCCGTCAGCTTGGACTCGGCCGACCAACTCGCCTTCGTGATCGCCGAGTAGAGGCTGTTGCCGCCGTTGGAGGGCGTCGCGAACAGGTACTTGTCACTGTCCGGACCGAGCCCGAACAGCCACTGGAAGCTGCTGCCGCCCTTCCACTTGGCGTACGTCGACACGGTCACGCTGTCGGCGTTCTTCAGCACTCCGTTCGGGATCCTGACGTACGGCGACCCCGTCGCGTCTCCCGACATCCTGAAGGAACCACCCCGCACGCCCGTCCCGAAGGCGGGCGTACCGACATAGGTGCCGTGGTAGCCGTGGCCGCTGGAGTCGGCCGCGATGTTGCCGCTCGTCTCGTCGAAGCCGTAGTGCAGGAGCAGGTCGGCCGGGACGTCGGGGCCCTCCTCGGAGACGGTGACCTCGGCCTGGACCGGGATCGCCGCGCCGTCGGGCAGACTGCCGGTGACCGTGAAGGTGCCCGCCTGGGCGTACTTCGACGCCGGGACGTCCTCCCACTCGACCGCGACGGGACGCTTGACGCCGTCGGCGTATGTGGCGATCACGGTGGCCGGCAGGACCGGAGCCTCGCCGGTCCGCGTCTTCACCGGGATGCTCTCGACGCTCTCGACGAGCTGGTCCGGCTGGTAGGAGCGCAGGAGGCGGTCGTACTCGGCCTGGGTGACCGGCAGGACGGTGCCGTGACGCGGCTTGGCCGGAAGGTCGTAGTCGGTGACCGGCGTCCAGGTGCCGGAGTCGAGGTCGGTCGTCTCGAAGGGGAGGTATCCGCGACCGCCGAACTCGTCGAGGAACGCGTACCACTTCTCCTCGGTGTTCGACTTGAACACCAGCGGCCCCTCGGCGGCGTTCATCGCGCCCTTGCCGATGCCCTCCGCGACGGCGGTCCAGTTCGGGTTCAGGATCGAGTCGCTCTTCTCCTCGAAGATGAACTTGCTGTTGGGCGTCGAGGAGCTGTTGTTCCGCTCGTCCTTCGACAACCGGTAGTAGGTGCCGTTGTTCTGGATCATCGTGGAGTCGATGACCGAGTAGCCGCGGTCGACCCAGACCTTGGGCTCGCTGAAGGTGTAGAAGTCACGGGTGGTCGCGTACATCATGCGGTTGTACGTGTCGCCGGAGTGCGCCTCGTTGTCGTACAGCTTCGACGCCCAGAAGACGACGTACTCGCCGAGCTTCGCGTCGTAGAACGCCTCCGGCGCCCAGGTGTTGCCCGCGCTGTCGGGGGAGACCTTGACCAGCCGTTGGTTCGTCCAGTGGACCAGGTCGGTGGACTCCCAGACCATCACGGACTTGCTGCCGGTGCGCTGCGAGGCGTCCCAGTCGCCGTTGCCGTAGATCCTGAGGTCGGTGGCGATCTGGTAGAACTTGTCGCCCTCGGGGGAGCGGATGATGAACGGGTCGCGCAGGCCCTTCTCCCCGAGCGTGGAGGTCAGGACGGGCTTGCCGTCGTTCAGCTCCCGCCACTTCATGGGGTCGTCGCCCTTGCTCAGAGCGGCGTAGAGCTGCTCGCCGTCCGAGGTGCCCTCGCCCGTGAAGTAGCTGAACATGTAGCCCTTGAGGGCTTGTTTCGCGGGGAGTTCGGGGACCTTGGCGGTGAAGAGGCGGGTCGCCTTCGCGTCGCCCTTGGTGACGGTGGCGGTCAGTTCGACGCTCGTCGCGCCGGCGCCGTGCGCGGGGCGGTGGACCGTGCCGTCGGCCCCGATGACGTCCTCGTCCGCGGAGGACCAGGACACGGTGGTGCCGTAGTCGCCCGCCGCCGGGAGGGTGAGGTTGCCGCGCACGTCGTCGAGGTTGTGGACGCCGAGCGCCGCGGCGGCCTGCCGGGCGGCCGTTGTGTCGTCGAAGTCGGGCAGGACCGTGACGTCGAAGCTCCTGGTGCCGGTGACGGAACCCTTCTTGAGGGTGGCCGTGAGCGTGGCGTGGCCGTTCGGCGCACCGGAGGCGGGGCGGGTCACCTTGCCGGAGGCGGTCACCACGTCCGGGTTGTCGCTGGTCCAGGTGAGGGTGGAGCCGCCGGCCGGGCCGGTCTTCGGCAGCTCCAGGTCGGCGGTGACCGCGCTGGTGTCGCCGAGGCTCAGCGCGGCCTTGTCGGCGGCGACGCCCTCGGTGGCGACGGGGACGGAGAGCTGCTCGACCTCGGAGGCGGCGAGCGCCCGGTCGTAGACGCGGAAGTCGCGCATGCGGCCCTTGAACAGCTTGTCGCCGGAGTAGACCGACTTGCCGATGTAGTTGGCGGTGGTGGTACCCGAGCCGATGGCGCCGGGCGTGATGGTGACCGCCGTGTTGCGGCCGACCTCGACACCGTCCTCGTACAGCACACCGGTGGTGCCGGTCTGGGTGTAGGTGAGCTGCTTCCACACCCCGCGCGTGAGGTTGTGCCCGTCCGAGGGCTTCGTGGTCTGCTCGGTCGACCAGTTGCCCGTCGCGATCGAGGTGCGCAGGGAGTTGCCGGTGGCGAACAGGTATCCGTTGCCGGTGCCGCCGCTGGAGTTGCCGAAGCCGTAGAGGAAGTACGGCGTGCTCTGGGCGGAGTCGATCAGCACGTCCGTGGAGACAGAAAGGGAGTCGAGGCCCTTCATGACGTTGTCCGGCACCTTGATGGCGGTGTCCGAGCCGTTGAACCCGAGTCCCTGCGCGGGGTCCGACCAGTCGGCGGTCCCGCTCACCGTGCCGTCGCGGCCGTGGCCGGAGGCGTCGGTGACCGTGCTGCCCGAGGCGCCGTCCAGCTTGTACCAGAGGGCCAGTCCTTCGGTGACGTCCGCGGTGTCCGCCGCCCGCGCGGCGGACATGGGAGCGGCGAGGCCCAGGAGCAGTGACGCGGCGGTCAGGCCGGCGAGGCGGCCCGCCCGGCGTCTCGCGCGGGTGCGCGGACGTGCGATGTACGTCATGTGGGGTTCCCTGCTGAGGCGTGGAGAGGTGTGGCGGGGCCTCGGCCAGGGGCGCCTGCCGTTTCGGCGGTGTGACGTCGTGTTGCGAGAGTGTCAATCGGGCCGTACGGCAACGTCAAGAGGTTTCGAACGATGTCCGACTGGCCGAACGTCACGTTTTCCCCACATGTACCGGGGAGTTGGGGGCAAGCGGGTTGTACTCAGCGCGACTTCCTCAGCCAATCGAAGGGATGAGCACCATGCTCGCCATCATCTCCGCCGTCCTGTTCTTCATCTCCTTTCTGATCAACGCTGCGGACATCTCGACCAACGACACCTTCAGCTCGACCAACATCATGCTGCTCGGTCTCATGGTGCTCGCCCTGCACGTGGCCGGTATCGGAAGCGGTTGGTCCGTGGGCGGGCGCAGGCGGTGAGACCCCTCAGACGCGGGGCACACCCCGGCGGGGTGCGTCCTCGGTGGGGTGTACGGGTGCGATCGCCAGGTCGTGGTCGCCCCTGGCCGTGATAGCGCCGACTCCCCCTTGGACAGGGCGGCTTGACCGATGCCGTCGCCGATGTCGGCTGGAGGGGGCGCCCCCGTCAGTCGCGCACGTCGAAGGGACCCACGATCCCGTGCCGTACGACGCAGGGCGCACCCGCCTCGCTCACCAGCCGCACCCAGCTGCGTGGCGCCGTTCTCGGGTGCGTCACGGTCCCTGGAGCCAGGCCCGGGTGCCGAACGAGGTGCACGCCCGTGAGGCCACCGCCGCCGCGGAACGCAGGGCCTCACCGAAGCCGTACGGGGTCAAGTGCCCCTGTGTGGCGAGGTGATGGGTGAGAGCCCCGTGCAGGACATCGCCCGCGCCGAGTGTGTCCGCGACCCGGACGGCAGGTACGTCGACGCTGCCACCGCCTTCGGGGCCCGCCCACTCGATGGGCCGGCCGCCACGACTCACCGCCGACCAGAGCACGCCGTGCTCCTGGAGGAACCGCAGGACGTCCGCCGGGGTGCTCGTGCCGGGCGGCCGGAAGGCGTCCGAGCAGACGGCCACGTCGATCGACCGCAGCAGGTCCTCGGTACCGGGCTTCCAGCTGCCCCCGTCGAGAACGGTCCGCCGGCCCGCGGCCCGCGCGAGACGGGCGGTCGCCGTCGCCAGCCCCATGTGGTGGCCGTCGAACTCGACGATGTCGCAGGCGGCCACCCACGCGTCGAGCCCGTCGGGCGGCGTGAGCCGGTGCCCGGCCGCGTTGGTCGACGCGACGGCGCGGTCCCCGCTCGACTCGGTGACCAGCACCGAGGACACGGCGGGCGGTTGGGTGGAGCCGGCCGCCAGGTCCGAGACGCGCACACCCAGCTCGCGCAGATCCGCCGCGACCGCGACTCCCAGCGGGTGGCAGCCGATGCCGGTCAGCAGTCTGGCCGCGCCCCCCAGGTGGCTGAAGGTCACGGCCGCGTTGGCCGCCGGGCCGCCCGCGGCCACCACCTGCTCACGGGCCGTCAGTTTCTCGTCGGAGCCGGGCACATGGTCCACCAGCTGAATGACGTCGAGCGTGCACAGGCCGACGAACAGCCCTCCAGGACGTCGGCTGTTCGTCGGCTTCACTGTCCGGTACCTCTTCCTGCTCGTGGTCGCGGGCCTCAGCCCGCCGCCCGCTTCACGAGTTCGCCGATCCGTGCCTCGTCGGCGGCGGTCAGCTTCGTGAGCGCGAACGCGGTCGGCCACATCGTGCCCTCGTCGAGGTTCGCCTTGTCGTTGAAACCGAAGGTCGCGTACCGGGCGTTGAACTTCTGGGCGCTCTGGAAGAAGCAGACGACCTTGCCGTCCTTGGCGTACGCGGGCATTCCGTACCAGAGCTTCGGCGCCAGGTCGGGGGCGCTTTCCTTGACGACGGCGTGGATCCGTTCGGCCATGACCCGGTCCGAGTCCTGCATCTCGGCGATCTTCGCGACCACGGCGGCCTCTTCCTCGGCCGCCTTGTCGGCACGTGAGCTGCGGCGCGCCGACGTCCTGAGCTCCTGGGCGCGCTCCTTCATCGCGGCGCGCTCCTCGTCGGTGAACGTCTCGGTCTTCTTGGTCGTCCTGCGGGTGCTCGTCATGTCGTCTCCTCCTGGATCACGGACGGTCTGGTTCACGGACGGTCAGGGTCATTTTCGCGCCGAACTACGCCATACCGGTCAGCCCCACGCGCCGGCGATCTGCCGGGTCGTGGCGTTGAGCCGGTTGAACAGGTTCGTGACGCCGATCATCAGGACGATCGCGGCGAGCTGCTTCTCGTCGAAGTAGGTGGCGGCCGTGTCCCAGACGTCGTCGCCCACCGCGTCGGGTCGGTCGGCGAGACGCGTCGCCGCCTCGGCCAGCGCGAGCGCCGCCCGCTCCTCGTCGGTGAAGTAGGGGGCCTCGCGCCAGGCGGCCACGGTGGCCAGCCGCTCGTCGCTCACTCCCGCCTTGCGGGCCGTCTTGGCGCCGGCGTCGACACACGCGCTGCATCCGTTGATCTGACTGACCCGCAGATGCACCAGCTCCAGCGTCTGCGCGTCCACCCCGCCGGAGTGCACGGCCTTGAAGAGCTGCTGGATGGGCTGCATCGCGTCGGACAGTACGGCGGCGGGGTTCTGCATACGGGACTGCATCGAAATCGCTCCTTCGTCGGACTGTGCCCCGCTGCGGCGGGGTGTGGTTCCATCTCAGCCGAGAGGGCTTGTCAGGACCACGGACGTGGGACACCGTGGGACAGCCGAATCGGCCTTGAGCAGGCACGATCCGCCCCGGACGAGTTCCGCCGGGGCGGGACAGGGGGGCGGGGACAGTGGTGGAGCACGACAGGACAGGCGGCGGGGATCCGCGGGAGGAACTGGCGGCGCGGCTGCGGCTGCTCCAGGAGCTGTCCCAGCGGGGCGTACGGGCCCTCGCACGGGACGCCGGCCTCAGCTCGTCGTCCCTGTCCCGGTACCTCAGCGGCCGGACGGTCCCGCCCTGGCCCGCGGTGATCGCCCTGTGCCGACTCGTCCAGCGCGACCCCCGCCCGCTGCGCCCCCTGTGGGAGCGGGCGTCCCATCCGCTGCCGGCACCGCCGAAGACCAGCCGCCAGGTCCCGCCGCCGTCGCCGCCGGCCGGGGCCCCGCGCCCGCCCCGCAACGACCTCCCGCGTGACCTGCCCGACTTCACCGGCCGCGAGGCCCAGCTCGCGGCCGTGCTCGACGGGGTGACCGGCAACCGGGTGATCGCCGTCGACGGCATGGCGGGCGTCGGCAAGACCTGCCTGGCCGTGCACGCGGCGCACCGGCTCGCCGCCGACTACCCGGACGCCCAGCTCTACCTGGACCTGCACGGCTTCACCGAGGGCCGCAGACCGCTCGACCCCGACCGGGCCCTGCGCACGCTGCTCGCCGCCCTCGACGTGCCCTCCGAGAAGGTCCCGCAGGACGGCGGCGTCGAGGAGCTTGCCGCCTGCTGGCGCTCCGAACTGGCGCACCGGCGGGCCGTGGTGGTCCTGGACAACGCCGCCGACGCCGACCAGGTCCGCCCGCTCCTGCCCGGTGCCGGGTCCTCCGTCGCCCTCATCACCAGCCGCAACCGGCTGCTCGGCCTGGACGAGGTCCCGCCGGTGTCGCTGGACGTGCTGACCGAGCGGGAGAGCGCCGAGCTGCTGGCCCGCGCCAGCGGCGAGACCGACGACCGCGAGGGACGCCTGGCCCGCGACCCCGGGTCCACGGCCGAGGTGCTGCGCCTGTGCGGCCGCCTGCCGCTGGCCCTGCGGTTGGCCGCGGCCCGGCTGCGGCACCGGCCGGGCTGGACGGTGGGCATCCTGGTCGAGCGGATGGCGGAGGGAGCGAGCGAGTTCGACACCGCGTTCGCCATGTCTGTACGGCAGTTGGACCGCGCCAAGGCCCGGCTGTTCCGGCTGCTGGGTCTGCTGCCGGGGTCCTCCTTCGACGAGCACGCGGCGGCGTCGCTGGCGGACGTACCGCTGCGCAGCGCCCGCGCCATGCTGGAGGACCTGCTGGACGCCCACCTGGTCCAGCAGCCGGCGCCGGGCCGCTACCGCCTCCACGACCTGGTCCACCAGCACGCCCGCCGCGCCACCACGGAGCAGGACTCCCCGGCGGACCGGGACCGGGCCCTGACCCGGGTGCTCGACTACTACGTGCACGCGGCGGCCGCTGCGGACGCGGCGATGCCGTTCCTCTCGCTGAGCCGCGAGCCCACCGTGGACCGCCCGCCGACCGAACTGCCGTCCTTCTCCGACAAGATGGCCGCTCTCATCTGGTTCGGCACGGAGTACCTGAACCTGCTGGCCGCGTTCGAGGCGGCGGAGGAGGCAGGGACCGACCGGCACCTGTGCGAACTGCCGCGCTTCATGCGGACGTACTTCGCCCGGCGCTGCGGCACCACGATGCTCAACGGCCTCTTCGAACGGTCCCTGGCCGCCGCGCAGCGGCTCGCCGAACCCCTGCAACTCGCCGAGGCGCACAGCGACTTGGGCTTCGCCCGCTACAACGCCGGCCGTATGACGGAGGCGGCCGACGCGTTCGAGGCGGCGGCCCCCCTGGTGCTCCGGGCGGGGGACCTCCGCGCGGAGGCCGAACTGGCCATGCGGCGCGGGTACTTGCGATGGGACGAGGGCTACGTCGAGGAGCCGCTGGACCTGTTCCGGCTGGCGGGGAAGCTGTACGCGGACGCCGGCTGCCCCATGGGCACGGCCCACGCGACGGCGTACGAGGCGTGGGCGCTGCTGCAACTGGGGCACCGTGAGGAGGCGGCAGGGTTGGCCCGTACGGCGCTTGAGGTCCCGCACGCCGACGGAGCGTGGCCGCCCACCCTGACGGCTCTGATCACACTGGGTGTGGCCATCGCCGACGATGACCCCGACGAGGCCGCGGAGCACCTGCACCGGGCGCTCGCGCTGGCCCGCGAGGACGGCCACAAGCACAACGAGGCGTGGTGCCTGAACTGCCTCGGCGTCGCCCTGCGCCGGATGGGCCGCCACGAGGAGGCGCTGGCACGCCACGAGCAGGCGTTCGCGCTGCTGGACGAGCTGTTCGAGGAGCACTGGAAGATCCACTTCCTCAGTGCGTACGGCGAGACCTGCCGTCTGGCGGGCCGCCCGGACCAGGCCCTGCGCCTGCACCGTCAGGCCCTGGAACTGGCCCCGCGGCTGGGTCACCGCCAAGCGGAGGCGCTGGCCCACGAGGGCATCGCGGCGGTCCTCGACGAGACGGATCCGACGGCGGCGGCCGAACACCGGGCCGCGGGCCGGGCCGCCCTGCCGCAGCCCGGGCCGGGGGTCTGAGACACCGAAGCTCCCGCGCCTCTCCCGCTTGCCAAAGCGGAACCGCGTTCCGTATCGTTTGCGGAACGAGGTTCCGTTTTGCTGTGACGGCGGAGCCTCCGCACCGGGCCGCGCCATGCCGCCCGGCCTCATCCGCCATGGAGGAACACGCTCATGCAGTACCGCACCTTGGGCCGCACCGGTGTGCAGGTCAGCTCCCTCGCGCTCGGCGCGATGAACTTCGGCAGGATCGGCCGCACCACCCAGGACGAGGCCACCGCGATCGTCGACGCCGCTCTGGAGGCCGGCGTCAATGTCATCGACACCGCCGACATGTACGGCGACGGCGAGTCGGAGGAGATGGTCGGCAAGGCCATCGCCGGCCGCCGCGACGACATCGTGCTGGCCACCAAGGCCGGCCTCCCCATCGGAGAGGAACGCAACCACCAGGGCGGTTCGCGCCGCTGGCTGGTCACCGAGCTGGAGGCCAGCCTGCGCCGCCTCGGTGTCGACCACGTCGACCTGTACCAGATCCACCGCTGGGACCCGAACACCGGCGACGAGGAGACGCTGTCGGCCCTGACCGACCTGCAACGCGCGGGAAAGATCCGCTACTTCGGCTCCTCCACCTTCCCCGCCTACCGCATCGTGCAGGCCCAGTGGGCCGCCCGCGAGCACCGGCTGAGCCGTTACGTCACCGAGCAGCCCAGCTACTCCGTCCTCCAGCGCGGGATCGAGGCCCACGTCCTGCCCGTCACTCAGGAGTACGGCCTCGGCGTGCTGGTGTGGAGCCCGCTGGCCTCGGGCTGGCTGTCGGGCGCGGTCCGCGAGGGCCGGGACATCACCACCCACCGCTCGGCGTTCCTGCCCGAGCGCTTCGACATGTCGATCCCCGCCAACAGGGCCAGGCTCGACGCCGTCGAGCGGCTGGCGAAGATCGCGGAGGACGCGGGCCTCACCCTCATCCAGCTCGCGCTCGGTTTCGTGACCGCGCACCCCGGTGTGACCAGTGCCCTCGTCGGCCCCCGCACGGTCGATCACCTGCACGCCCAACTCGCCGCCGCGGACACCGTCCTGACCGCCGATGTCCTCGACGCGATCGACGAGACAGTCGCCCCCGGCACGGACCTGGCCCCGCAGGAGAACCACGACACCCCGCCCGCCCTCCTGAACCCGACACTCCGCCGCCGCTGACGCCCCGGCACGAGAGACCGACGGCCCACGCTGCGTCGACCACCTGCGCGCCCAACTCGCCGTCGCGGGCCCCGTCCTGACCGCTGATGTGCTCGACGTGATCGCGGCCCCTTCGCACCGGCTTGGAGAACCACGACACCTCGCCCCATCCCAGCGCCGCCGCTGCCCCCTGGGGTGACCGGCACAGAACGGACCCCGTTCCATGCCTGGTCGATCACCTACGCGCCCAGCTCGCGGCCGCGGGCACTACGACGCTCACGCTCCACGCCCTGTCGCTGTGCGACAGCCGACCGGCGGGGGAGGTCCGGCAGGAGACGGCCCTCATGGTCCATGCCGGTCGAAGACCCGCCGGCCCAACTCGCCGTCGCGGGCCCCGTCCTGACCGCTGATGTGCTCGACGTGGTCGCGGCCCCTTCGCGCCGGCCTGGAGAACCACACCCCGCCACCCTCCGTGCCCGGCTGGCAGCCGCGGACACTGCGACGCTCGCGTTCCGTGTTTTGTCGCTGTGCCGCTGCTGATCGGTGGGGGAAGCCCGGCCCGAAAGGGAGCCATGGTCCATGCCGGTCGATGCCCGCGGGCTCAACTCGCGCTCGCGGGCGCCGTCCTGACCACCGATGTACTCGACGCGGGCGTCACCCTCTCGCGCCCGCTCAGGCCCGCAGGAGAGCCGCGACGCTCGGCCACCCTCCGCGCCCCATCGCAGCGCCGCTGACCCACCGGGGTGACCGGCGCAGAACGGACCCCGTCCCACGCTCGTCGATCACGTGCGCCCAACTCGCGGCCGCGACACTCCACCCGCGCTCCACACCCCCAGCGTCGCCGCTGCCACGCCCGCCGCTGACCCCGTACGAAAGGAACCCCTCGTCCATGTCGCAGCACCCCCCGCCCAGCTTCGGGATCATGACCGCCCCCATGCAGGTCGACTACCACGACATCCTGCGGGTCTGGCGTGAGGCGGACACCGTTCCCGACATCGAGCACGCGTGGCTCTTCGACCACCTCATGCCGATCGGCGGCGACCCCGACGGGCCGGCCCACGAAGGGTGGACCCTCCTCGCGGCCCTGGCCGCGCAGACCCGGCGCCTGCGGCTCGGCGTCATGGTGACCAGCAACCGTTTCCGGCCGCCCGCGATGCTGGCCAAGATCGCCACGACGGTCGACATCGTCTCCGGCGGCCGGCTCGACTTCGGCATCGGCGTCGGCTCCCGTCCCGACCACCCCCAGGCCAGGCGCGAGTACGAAGCCCACGGCCTGCCCTTCCACGACTCCGCGCACGCCGTGGCGAGCCTTGAGGAAGCCTGCACGCTGATCAAGCGCCTGTGGACGGAGGAGAAGCCCTTCGACCACCACGGCACCCACCACCACCTCACCGGTGCCTTCGCCAACCCCAAACCGGTCCAGCGCCCCCACCCCCCGATCCTCATCGGCGGCCGCTCGTCCGCGACGCTGCGCATCGCCGCCCGCCACGCCGACCTGTGGAACATCCCCGGCGGCGACATCGACGACGTCACCCGGCGCAGCGCCCTGCTGGACCGCTACTGCGAGGAGATCGGCCGCGACCCGGCCGAGATCACCCGCTCGATCCACCTGCCGGTCTCCTACGACCGTCCGGGCGCCACCCGCGACGCGATCGCCGCGGCGACCGACGCGGGCTTCACCCACGTCGTGCTCGGCCTGCCGTCGCCCTACCCCGCCCACGTGGCGCGGTGGGTCGCCGACGAGCTCATCGGCCCCTCGGCGAGGCCGGTCACTTCCAGCCGTACGCGTACGCCGCCACCCATGTGACGTCGAGCTGCGCGCTGCTTCCCGGCGCCGCCCCCGGACCCTCCAGAGCGCTCTCGTTCTGGAGCACCCAGGACAGGGGAAGGTCCGGCACGTCACGGGTGTCGTGCCCCGTCTGCCGGCCGTCGACGAAGAACCGGACGTGGCCCGGCGTCCACTCGGTGGACACGGTGTGCCACCGCGTCCAGTCGTCGCTCCCGGGGAAGTAGCCCTGCTCACCGCCGCCGCAGGGGTGGTGGAAGGAGCTGAGGGAGCCGGTCCACTCGCCCTCGGGGTGGTCCATCTCGCAGCCCCCGCCGTAGTGCAGCCACGCGGACTTGTACCCGGGAGCCAGTCTCGTGACCTTGATGCGCGCGCTGTACTTGCCGTACTTCATCTGCATCACCGCACGCGGCACCAGCGCCGCCGCATGCACGGGGCCGCCGTCCGCGGGCCGCCACATCCGGATCGACATCCGCCCGTCGCCGTTCGCCACGGGACCGACGCTCACGGTGTCCTCCGGGTGGTAGACCCCGGTCACGTCCCGCCCCCGGTCGGCGGCCGTGTCGGGCCAACCCGTCGGATAAGCCCACCAGTTGTCCCGGTACTTACCCTTCAGGCCCCCGCAGTGCGCCGCGGAGGTGTCGACGTCGTGATCGCAGTCGCTGAACGAACCCAGCGGAACCACGTCACCGTTGAAGTCCTCGGCGAGGACCTGCCAGAAGGGCCCGCAGTCTCCACGGGGCAGGTGCGCGGCGGTGGTCCGGCAGGCGTCGGCCGGCGCGGGGGCCCCGTCGGCCCGGGGGAGGCCGAGGAGGCCACCGCCCACGAGCAGCAGGCTCGCGGCCGTCACCAGGATCCGCTTGCGGTGGTGCGGCGCTGCGTGTGAACCCATCCCGAGGCTCCTTCAGGCGGCCGACGCCGTCCGCCCCTGCCGCGCGGAGCACCGGAAGACCATGAACCGCGGCGGAGCGGACCGCACTTCGCGAAGGAACATCCTCGCCCGCCGCGTCACACGGCGCCATCCCCAGGTCGCGCCGCGAACCGGAAGGCCCGCTCCGCCGGCGCCTCAGAACTCGCTGTCGATGCCGGTCACGACCGCCGGGCCGAGCGGGGCCTCCTCCTCTGCCAGGCCGCTGTCCCGCAGGGCCCCGGAGACCAGCCGTACCGCTTCCGCCTCGGCCTGCAGCCGGTCCGGGGCCTCGACCTCGACCCGGGCCGCGAACATGCCGTCCTCCTCCACGGACAGCACACTCAGCTCCTCGCTCTCCCCGAGGTCGGTGTTCCTGGGGTCCTGAGGCCGAAGCCTTCGTCCGATGTCCGAGCGGACGCTGTCGGGCACTCCCCGCAGGAACGTGCCGGGAACGGTGATGACGTAGGTGGTCACGGGGACTCCTTTCTGACGTCCTACCCGGTTCCCCGTGAGGCCGATCGGAACCGAAGGCGTAAGGACGGCTCCGGATGTGGAGGAGGCGTGCCGTCCGAGGTGGTTTTCTGGAACCGTCCGTGCATGGTCACGCCGGTCGCGGGTAGACGCGGCCAGAACACGCGATCTCGGGATGGGCGGACGATGACGACGTCGGTGACGGCTGGCACGGGTACGGCGGAGCCGAAGGGAGAGGGCCCCGCACGGGGCGGCATCGAGCTCGGCCACGCCCTGCGCGGCACCGACGGCCACCCGCACAGCCCCCGGCACGTCCCCCCGGGCCCTCACGGGGAACCGGCCGGGGAGTGAAGATCGGATATCAGGAGCAGGACTGCCGAGGCGGCCGCACGGCCCCGCCTGAGGACCGGCCCACGGGCGGACGCGCTGTCCCCTGCCGTGGGCGACGGGTGAACATCGGATCGTCGCTCTGACCGTGTTCCCGGCGTTGTCCTGGGCAACAGCCGGCGGCAGGCGACAGGTATGGAGTGGGGAGGCCGGGACGAAAGTGTTCTCGGGAACTGAAGCTGCCGAATTGGTGTCGACGACGGCAGCCGGTGCCGAGACGGCGTGGGAGCACTGGGAGCCGTCGGTTCTCCTCGTGGAGGACGACCCCGGCGACGCGGTGCTCGTGGAGGAACTGGTCGTCGACGGCGCCGTGAAGATGCGGCTGCGATGGGTGCGGTCGATGACCGAGGCCGCCGAGGTGCTGGCCACCGAGACACCCGACTGCGTCCTGCTCGACCTGCACCTGCCGGACGCCCACGGGCTGGAGGCGGTCTCGCTGGTCAAGGGGCTGGCCGAGCAGGTCGCCATCGTGGTCCTCACCGGCCTCGCCGAGGAGCAGACCGGCCTCGCCGCGGTCGCGGCCGGGGCTCAGGACTACCTGGTCAAGGGCCGGGTCGAGCCCGAGCTGTTCGGGCGGGCCGTGCGCTACGCGATCCAGCGCAAACAGACCGAGCAGGCGGCGGTGGCCCTCCAGGCCGGCGCGCTCCAGGCACAGGAGAACGCCCGCCTGGAGCGCGGACTCCTGCCCCGCCCCCTGCTGCGCGCCGAAGGCGTCGAGGTGGTGGCCCGCTACCGGCCCGGACGCGCCCAGACACTGCTGGGCGGCGACTTCTACGACATCGTCCAGAGCGCCGACGGCACCCTGCACGCCCTCATCGGCGACGTCTCCGGGCACGGCCCGGACGAGGCGGCCCTGGGAGTCGCCCTGCGGATCGCCTGGCGCACCCTCGTACTCAGCGGGATCACCGGCCCGCCGCAGATGGCCCGCCTGGAGGAGCTGCTGATGGCCGAGCGGGCCCGTGACGAGGTCTTCGCGACCCTCGTGAGCCTGGCCGCCGTCCCGGGAGAGCAGCGGGCCCACATCGTCCGCGCCGGTCATCACGGCCTGCTCCGGCGCACCGGGACGGACGTCGACTGGGTGGAGGTGCCCGGCGGACCGGCCCTGGGCATGATGCCGGGCGGCGCGCGCTGGCCGACCGCGGAACTGCCGGTGCCGGCGGGCACCTCGGTGGTGCTGTTCACCGACGGCCTCTTCGAGGGGCACGTGAGCCGGGGCACGGAACGCCTCGGCGAGGAAGGACTGCTGGCCCTCGCCCGGGAGGGAGCCGCCCTGGAGCCGGAGCCCTTCGTGGACCGGCTGATAGAGAAGGCCGAGAGCCTCGCCGAAGCGCGCGGCGGCCTGGCCGACGACGTGGCCGTCGTCCATCTGAACTGGAACTGAGTGAGTGGGAGCACGGTGTCGGACCGCATGGTGAGGCGAGGGACGGGCGCGGCGTGGCGGGGGCGCCGGCTGACGGTGCAGGGGTGGTTCTACCTGCTGCTGGCCGTCATGACGCTGCTGGTGGTGGTCGGCAGCGTGGTCGGCGCCACTCTGCTGGGCCGGACGGCGGATGTGAGCGACCAGCTCCTGCGCCGTATCCAGCCCGCCCAGACCGAGGCGTACCGGCTGCAGGCCGCGCTGGCCAACCAGGAGACGGGCGTGCGCGGGTACGCGATCGCCGCCGACCGGCAGTTCCTCGCCCCGTACACCCAGGGCAAGCGGGACGAGGCGAGCTCGGCCGTCCGGCTGCGCCGGTTCATCGGCGACCGGCCCGAACTGCTGGCGGACCTCAAGGCCATCGAGACCCAGGCGGCCGACTGGCGCCGCACCTACGCCGAACCCCTCGCGGCCTCGGTCACGCCCGGCCGCCCGAAGCCCCTGGACCAGCAGAAGGCCGACCAGGGCAAGAGGGAGTTCGACCGGCTGCGCACCCTGTGGGCCCAGCAGAACACCGACCTGGCGAAGGCGGTGGAGAAGGGCCGTTCCCATCTCGCCCACGAACGGAACGTGCGTGACTCGATCCTGGCGGGCATGGTCGCGGTCTTCCTGCTGGTCGGCGTCGCCTGCGCCGTCCTGGTCCGCGTCCTGGTGACCCGCCCGCTGGAGGCGCTGACCAAGGCGTCCAGGCGGGTGGCAGGCGGCGACTTCTCGTACGTCATCACCGGCGGCGGCCCGGCCGACCTGATGGCGGTGGCCAATGCCGTCGAGGGCATGCGCTGGCATGTCGTGGCCGAACTGGAGGCGTCCCGCGCACAGGAGCAGGAGATGACCAGGCAGGCCGCCGACCTGGACGCCCAGGCCGAGGAACTGCGCCGCTCCAACGCGGAACTGGAGCAGTTCGCCTACGTCGCCTCCCACGATCTCCAGGAGCCGCTGCGCAAGGTCGCCTCCTTCTGCCAGCTGCTGGAGAAGCGTTACGGCGATGTCCTCGACGACCGCGGGCGGCAGTACGTCGACTTCGCCGTGGACGGGGCCCGGCGCATGCAGGTCCTCATCAACGACCTGCTGACCTTCTCCCGGGTCGGCCGGGTCAACGACGCCCGGGTGCCGGTCGGTCTCGACCAGGCCCTGGACAAGGCGCTGGCCAACCTCGGGACGGCCGTCGAGGAGTCGGGTGCCCACGTCGACCGCCCGGAGCGGCTGCCCGAGGTCGTCGGTGACCCGACCCTGCTGGCCATGCTCTGGCAGAACCTGGTCGGCAACGCCCTCAAGTTCCGCCACCCCGACCGCGCCCCGCGCGTGTCCATCACCTGTGGCACGGACCCGGACGAGCCCGACAGCCTGCTCGTGTCCGTCTCGGACAACGGCATCGGCATTCCCGAACAGTTCACGGAGAAGGTGTTCGTCATCTTCCAGCGCCTGCACGGCCGGGACGCCTACGGTGGTACCGGCATCGGTCTGGCACTGTGCAAGAAGATCGTGGAACAGCATGGTGGCAAGATCTGGATCGACACCGCACACACGGACGGCACGCGCTTCTGCTTCACCCTTCCGTCCATCGCCGAGAGCCCGGAGGCGTCCGGTATCGGCACCGAGGAGAAGGCCCTGACATGATCACCCCAGCCGCCAGCCCCATCGACGTGCTCCTGGTCGAGGACGACCCCGGCGACGAGCTGATGACCCGTGAGGCGTTCGAGGACAACAAGATCGGCAACACGCTTCATGTGGTCCGGGACGGCGAGGAGGCGCTGGACTTCCTCTACCGGCGCGGCGACCACACCGAGGCACCGCAGCCCGACCTGATCCTGCTCGACCTCAACCTCCCCAAGTACGACGGGCGTCAGGTCCTGGAGAAGATCAAGTCCGACCCGGAGCTGGCCCACATCCCGGTCGTCGTGCTCACCACCTCCGCGGCCGAGGAGGACATCCTGCGCAGTTACAAGCTGCACGCCAACGCCTATGTCACCAAGCCGGTGGACCTGGACCAGTTCATCGCCGCGGTCCGTCAGATCGACGAGTTCTTCGTCCAGGTGGTCCGGCTGCCCCGCCACTTCTGAGGCGCTGTCCGACCCGGGGGGCGTAAGTAAGCAAACCTCCCTGTTCCGCCCGGTCGGCGACGCGGCTCTCATCCGCGTTCACGGAGGTACGCGTCCAGCTCCGCGGCCCCGGCCAGCAGGGACCGGCCGCGGGCGGAGAGCCGGCCCCGCCAGTCGCGCAGCGCGTCCTCCAGCGGCTCCAGTCCGCCGGCCTCCCGCACCTGGGTGATCAGTGGAGCGATCTGCTCCAGCAGATGGCCGCCCCGCCTGAGCTGATGGGTCAGCCGGGCGTCCCGTACGGCGGCCTCGTCGTAGACGCGATATCCGGTCAGTGCGTCACGGTGCGGCCGCACCAGCCCGGCACGCTCCCATGCGCGCAGCGTCGCGGGCCTGATCCCGAGCCTGCCGGCCAGCGGCCCGATGAACGTGCCTCCGGGCCCGGACGCGGTCCGTACGGCCGGTTCGGACACCGCTGCCGGGTCCAGGTCGCGCAGGGCCCGCTCCACGGCCTGGAGGGTCCGCCGGTCGTCGAGGAGCTCGGCGTGGCTCTCGTCGACGAGCCGGAGCGCGTCCTCGACGGCGCCCTCGTTAACCGCCCGCATGATCGCCGACGCCGTCCGGTGCCCGTGGCCCGGCAGCAGGGCGAGGAAGGCGCGCAGGGCGCTCGCGTGCAGCGGGGCGTAGACGCGGTAGCCGTGCGGTGTGCGACCCGCGGCCGGAAGGATGCCGGCCTCCTCGTAGTTGCGCACCGCCTGGGTGGACAGACCGTGGCCGCGCGCGAGGTCCACCGGTCTGAGCCGCCCCTCTCTTTGAAGCTTTTCTCCCACGTCAGGGCCCCCATCGCGGAAAAGTTTCAACCGAAAGTTCAACGATAGCGTTGAAGGCATGGCGACTGACATCAAGGACACCGCCCATGCCGTCGACGCTGCCGCCGTCATGGGACTGCTCTCCTCCCGGCCCCGGCTGCTCGCCCTGGGCGAGCCCACCCACGGCGAGGACACTCTGCTCGACCTGCGCAACCAGCTCTTCCGGCAGCTCGTCGAGCAGGAGGGCTACCGGACCATCGCGATCGAGAGCGATTGCGTACGGGGCCTGCTGGTGGACGCCTACGTCACCTCGGGTACCGGCACCCTCGACGAGGTCATGGAGCGGGGGTTCAGCCACGGGTGGGGCTCCTGCGCGGCCAACCGCGCCCTCGTGTGCTGGATGCGCGCGCACAACGACGGCCGGCCCGTGTCCGATCGGGTCCGCTTCGCCGGCTTCGACGGCCCGCTGGAGATCACCGGCGCGGCGAGCCCACGGCAGGCCCTCACCGCCCTTCACGACTACCTCGCTGCCCACGTCGACGCGCGGCTGCTCCCGTGCTCCGCGTCGACGCTCGACCGTCTGCTCGGCGCGGACGACCGGTGGACCGATCCCGCCGCGATGACGGACCCCACCCGGTCGGTGGGTCGGTCGGAGGAGGCGTCCCGGCTGCGGCTGCTCGCCGACGAACTGGTGACGCTGCTCGACGTCCGGACGCCGCAATTGATCGCGCAGACCTCGCGGGACGACTGGGAGCGGGCCTGCCTGTACGGGCGGACGGCGACCGGTCTGCTGCGCTATCACCACGGGATGGCGGACACCTCGCCCGCCCGCATGACGCACCTGTGCGCGCTGCGGGACTCGATGATGGCCCACAACCTCCTCGCCCTCTCCGCCCGCGGCCCGGTACTCGTCCACGCCCACAACTCCCATCTCCAGCGCGAGAAGAGCTCGATGCGGATGTGGGAGGGGCCGGTGGAGTGGTGGAGCGCCGGCGCCCTGGTGAGCGCGCGGCTGGGTGCGGAGTACGCCTTCGTGGCCACGGCCCTCGGCACGATCCGCCATCAGGGCGTGGACGCGCCGCCGCCGGACACCGCCGAGGGACTCCTGTACGCCCTCCCGCAGGACCACTGCCTCATCGACCCCCGGCACCTGGCCGCCGCTCTCGGCGACCCACCGCCCGCGCCCCGCGTGTCCCCGTGGTTCGGCTACGCCTCGCTGGACCCGGCCCACCTGCCGGGCATCGACGGTCTGCTGTTCGTCAAGGACGTCCTGCGGAGCTAGCCGCCGCCTTGCGGTGGGTCGAACCCCCGTATTGCCGACCGTCATTCGTTCGAACCTACGAAGTTCCCGCGCAGTGGGTTACTGATCGCGCCGTGCACTGGTAGGAAACATTCCTAACAATCAGGTCTGGACCAACTCTCCACCCCCCACCTCCACTTGGAGCCCCCGTGGAACCTGACACAGTGCACCCGGCCGCCCACCCGACCCGCCGCACCCTCCTCGCTCTCATGGGAGCGGCGACCTGCGCCGGCCTGCTCGGCTCCGTGCCCGCCGCGGCGGCGCCCGCGGCCGCACCGGGCCTCGACGACCCCGCGAAGAAGGAGATCGCCATGAAGCTGGTGTCGAGCGCGGAGAACTCCTCGCTCGACTGGAAGGCGCAGTACCGGTACATCGAGGACATAGGTGACGGCCGCGGGTACACCGCCGGCATCATCGGCTTCTGCTCCGGCACCGGAGACATGCTCGACCTCGTCCAGCTGTACGCCGACCGCAAGCCCGGCAACGTCCTCGCCAAGTACCTGCCGGCCCTGCGCCGCGTCGACGGCACCGACTCCCACGACGGCCTGGACCCGAACTTCCCCGGCGACTGGCGCAAGGCCGCCCAGGACACGGCGTTCCAGCAGGCGCAGAACGACGAACGCGACCGCGTCTACTTCAACCCCGCCGTCCGGCAGGGCAAGACGGACGGGCTGCGCGCACTCGGCCAGTTCGCCTACTACGACGCCATCGTCATGCACGGTGACGGCGGCGACGCGACGAGCTTCAGCAGCATCCGCCGCAGGGCCCTGCGTCAGGCCAAACCCCCGGCCCAGGGCGGCAACGAGACCACGTACCTGAACGCCTTCCTCGACGCACGGGTGTGGGCGATGAAACAGGAGGAGGCACACAGCGACACCAGTCGGGTCGACACCGCCCAGCGCGTCTTCCTGCGCCAGGGCAACCTCGACCTGAACCCGCCCCTGGACTGGAAGGTCTACGGCGACAGTTACCACATCGGCTGACGGACAGGAGGCGGCCCGGTGCGTCACGGCACCGGGCCGTTCGCCGGTCCCGGACAGCGCGCCGACGACGCCGTGCGGTGAAAACGCTCTCGGCGGAGCGTGTTTGCCGTCGGAGCGAGCGGTAACGCGATGTCCATGAGTGAATCGAACGAGCAGACGAACCAAGATTCCGCGAACACCCGGACCGCCGCGGCGAAGGCCCGGCGGACCACGGCGAAGGCCACCGCCCCCGCCGGCAAGGCGGCGAACAAGGCCGCCGCGAAGACGGATGACGCCGCGTCAGCGGGCAAGCAGGTGACGGAGCGCACGGCCAAGGCAGCCACCGGGGCCGCGCAGACCGCGGCCAAGAGCGTGGAGGCCGGCCGGCAGACCGTCATCGCCGCCTCCGGACAGGCGGCGGCCGTCGCCAAGACGGCCTGGACGGTGATCGCCCAGCGCAAGCTCATCGCGGCGGGCGTGGGCGCGGGCCTCACCGCGCTGACCGCCACGTCCTACGCCGTCGGCCGACGCACCGGACGTCACACGCAGGGTCCGATCACCCGCCTGACCGGCGGTCGGATCTGACGGGGCAATGGCGGGCCCGGAGGGATTCCTTCGCGGCGGGGGCGTACCGGCTCCTCGTCACCGTTCCTGCGACAGCAGGTCGTTGAGACGGGCGCCCGCCGCCCACCGCCGCAGGGCGGATCCGTCGAGCAGGCGGATCGTCCGCTCCCGGTGCGCCCACCGGATGTCGCGGGCGGTGAAGACCCCGCGATGCACGACCAGACGCAGCGGCGACCCCTGGTCCCCGCGGTGCGGGTGGGGATGCGGCACATCCTCGTCGGGGAGGGGTTCCGCCACCGGCCGGAAGGCCACGTCGATGCGGCGCCCGGCCGCGTCCCGGGCGCACAGGCGCGGCCGGTCCGGCGCGGGCACCAGCCGCACCCGCCACCCGTCCCGCCGCAGCATCCGGGCCACCGCCATTGCCAGCTGCTGGGTGTCGAGTTCGAGCAGCTCGTCCGCGGTGTAGTACCCCAGACGACGGCGAGCGCCGGGACGCCCGTGCCGTACGACGGCCGTGACGATCACGGTCAGCAGGACGACACCGGCGACCGGGACGCCGATTCCGGCGGCGCGGTACCCCGCGGCGAGCACGGCCGCCAGCGCGCACACGGCCACCAGGACACCGGCGAAGGCGGGCAGCACATCACGCAGCCCAGGGCCGTAGCGCCCCTGGTCCCGCAGGGCGCGCACGACGTGCCGGTTCCGCGATCGGCGCGAGGGGGAGCGTTCGGACGTCCACGGTAGGCGTGCCACAGCCCCAGCCCTCCCCATGCCGCCGGTCCGCACCCGTCACTTCACGGATACCCAGCGCGCCGCCAAGTGCCGTGCGCGCGGGGGGAATTCGGCCATGTTCACCCAGCGCACGGAAGCGTCAGGGGGCGCGTCGGACAGCGCGGGGACGCCCCCCGTCCCCGGGTGTCACGACCTCGCACGGAGGCCTCCGCAGGCAGGGGCGTGGCACGGTTCCGCGCCGCTCTCCGTGCCGACCCGGTTGCGCGTGCTCGCTCACAGGCGAGGCTGGATACATGGGCACCGGGGCACCCGGGAAGGACAGGACGGCCGAGTGGACACGCCACGGACCGGCAGCGACCGGCGGCCGACCGGCGAGGAGAGGAAGACATGGCAGGGGCGGAGGACACGGGGGGCCTCGGGAGACGACCCCCGACAGCACCCGACACGGGGCTCACCAGAGCCCTGGAAGCCATCGGGACCGCGGCCTACGTCGTCGACGCGGAGGGCCACGTCATCGCCGTGAACACCCACGCCCAACAGCTCCTGGGCCGCCCCGCCGAGGCGTTCCTCGGCCACGACGCGCACGACCTGCTGCACCGGGACGCCCACGGCCACCCGCTGCCCCGCAGCCGGTGCAGCATGCGGCAGGCCTTCCACGCCGGGTGCACCGCCCAGGCCGCCGGGGACCACTTCGAGTGCGGTGACGGCTCGCTGCTGCCGGTCTCGTGGCTGATCACGCCGTACTGCGTGGACGGCCGGGAAGCGGGCACGCTCGTGCTCGTGCACGCCCGGCGGCCACCGGAGACCGACGGTCGGCCGGAGGAGGCGGCCGAGCCTATGCCGGAACTCGAGCGCCTGGCCCTGCTGGCCGAGACCACCACCCGGCTGACGTCCACGCTCGACGTCGAGGAGACACTGCGGCGGCTGGTGGCCCTGGTGGTGCCCCGGCTGGCGGACTGGGCCGTCGTCGACCTGATCACCGAGCGCGACGAGGTGTGGCGTACCGCGGTCGTCCACGCCGAGGGCGACGCCCTGGTGCGCCACGAGGACCTTCAGGGACCGATGCCGCCGGTCCCGGAGGAGTCGCCGATGCCCCTGTCCCGGGCCCTGCGCGGGGTCGCCTCCGCTCTGGCCGGCCCGCAGACCTACCAGCGCGCCCCGGACTCCGGGATCGCGGTGGAACAGCGCCGCCTGTTCGAGGCCACCGGTATCCGCTCCGCCGCCATCGCCCCCATCCGCAGCACCCGCGCCGTCCTGGGCGCCCTGACCCTGGGCCGGGCCGAGGACCCGGTGGACTTCACCACCGTCGACCTCCCGCTGATCGAGGACATCGCCCGCCGGGCCGGCCTGGCCCTGGACAACGCGCGTCTCTACCAGCGTCAGCGCAAGGTCGCCGAGACCATGCAGAACCACCTGCTGCCCCAGATGCCCCGGGTGCCCGGGCTGCAGATGACGGCCCGCTATCTGCCCGCGCCCGACGCCTCCCAGGTCGGCGGCGACTGGTACGACGCCTTCACCCTCTCCGACGGCGCCACCGCGCTGGCGGTCGGAGACGTCGTGGGCCACGACCTGGAGGCCGCGGCCGGCATGGCACAACTGCGCAACATGCTCCGCGCCTACGCCTGGGCCCACCAGGAACCGCCGAGCCGGATCGTCGCCCGGCTCGACGCGGCGGTCATGCACATCACCGACGTCACCATGGCCACCATGATCTTCGCCCGGATAGAGGAGCGGGACGACGGCCACTGGGAACTGACGTGGACCAACGCCGGTCACCCGCCACCCCTCCTGATCAGCCACGACGGCCTGGCCCGCTACCTCACCGACGGCCACGGCATCCTCCTGGGCACTGGAGTCGGCGCAGCCCGCACCGACGCGAGCGCGGTGCTGCCGCCCGGCTCCACGCTGCTGCTGTACACCGACGGCCTGATCGAGGCAGTGGGCCGTTCCCTGGACGAGGGGCTGCGGAACCTGCGCCGGCACGCCGCCGCCCTCGCCCACCGTCCGCTGGCCTCCTTCACCGATCAGGTGCTGCGTCGGGTGCGGCACATCCGCAACGACGACGACGTCGCCCTGCTCGCCGTACGGGCGCCCGGCAGAACATGATCCGGACCGCCGGCCCGGCACCCGCACCGGACGCTCGCGCCGACCCCCCGCGCCACCTCGGCGCCCCCTGACCGTGATAGACAACGCCGGTGGGCCCGAGGGCCGTTTGTGCCCCGCATCCGGGCGACCGCTCGACAACAGGACTTGGTGCCAGTGATTCTGAAGACCTTTCGCTGGGCGTTCGCGGTCACCGCGCTCGGCCTGGCCGCAGGAGTGCTGTACGACGGCTGGGCCGCGTTCGGCATCGTGGCGATCCTGGCCGTGCTGGAGATCTCGCTGTCGTTCGACAACGCGGTGGTCAACGCCGGAATCCTGAAGAAGATGAACGCCTTCTGGCAGAAGATCTTCCTCACGGTCGGCGTCCTGATCGCCGTGTTCGGCATGCGGCTGGTCTTCCCGGTCGTGATCGTCGCGATCACGGCGAAACTCAATCCGTACGACGCGGTCCAGCTCGCCTTGACCGACAAGGACCGCTACCAGCAGCTGGTCACCGACGCGCACCCGGCGATCGCCGCGTTCGGTGGCATGTTCCTGCTGATGATCTTCCTGGACTTCATCTTCGAGGACCGGGACATCCAGTGGCTGCGCTGGATCGAGCGGCCGCTGGCCAAGCTCGGCAAGGTCGACATGCTGGCGGTCTGCATCGCGCTGATCGTCCTGCTGATCACGGCCTTCACCTTCGCCACCCACGCCCACCAGCACGGCGGCGCGCACGCCGACAAGGCACAGACCGTCCTGATCTCCGGCATCGCCGGCCTGATCACCTACATGGTCGTCGGCGGCCTCTCCGGCTACTTCGCGAACAGGCTGGAGGACGAGGAGGAACGCGAAGCGGCCGAACGCTCCGGCGGGACCGGCTCGCCGGTCAAACTGGCGGGCCAGGCCGCGTTCTTCATGTTCCTCTACCTGGAGGTCCTCGACGCCTCGTTCTCCTTCGACGGCGTGATCGGCGCGTTCGCCATCACCAACGACATCGTCCTGATGGCGCTGGGCCTGGGCATCGGCGCGATGTACGTCCGGTCCCTGACCGTGTACCTGGTCCGCCAGGGCACCCTGGACGACTACGTCTACCTGGAGCACGGCGCCCACTACGCGATCGGCGCCCTCGCGGTGATCCTCATGGTCACCATCCAGTACCAGATCAACGAGATCATCACCGGCCTCGTCGGCGTGGTCCTCATCGGCTGGTCCTTCTGGTCCTCCGTGCGCCGCAACAAGCAGCTCGGCGCGACCGAGGGAGCGACGGAGACGGACTCGGTCACCGTGCCGTAGGCCCGAAGCGGGCCGCCCTCGCCGCGGGCCCCGCCGTCCGCCTCTGCCATGCCCACGGCGAACGGGGGCATCCGACGGGGTATGAAGGCGATGCCGACACGGCGCGTGACGCGCCTGATGGTGGTGCTGGCGCTGCTGCCCCTCGCCGGGGCGTGCAGCGACGATCACGACGGGGCGTCCGGCGGCCCGCCGGCGGGGGGAGCTCTCCGTGTCGCGGGCTCCGGCGAACAGGTGGTGATCGCCACCGACAACGGCCTGCGGCTGCGCCCGGCCGACGGCCGGGGCGTCACCGTCGACGACCGCGTCGACGAGCACTGGTCCCATCACGGGAAGGTGTGGACGCTCGACCTGTCCTGCGCCCACCGGACCACGGGCGCGGAGGCCTGTCCCCGGATGCCGTACGTGGAGATCCCCGACGGCGTGAGCGTCACGGCCACCGCCCGCAACGCCGGCGTCGACGTGGCGGGTGTCGCCGCCGCGCTGGACGTCACGACCGTCAACGGCGATGTGACGGTGACCCGTTCCGGACGCGACGACGCCGACGTACGGCTGTCCACCCGCAACGGCTCGGTGCGCGCGACGAGCGTCGAGGCCCGGCGGGTGCACGCGGCCACCACGAACGGCGACGTCGTCGTCGGATGTGCCGCGGCCCCGTCGGGCCTCAGCGCGGCGACCGTCAACGGCTCGGTCGACGTCACCGTGCCCCACGACAGCCCGCCCTACCGGGTCAGCGCGTCCACCGACAACGGCCGCACCAGTGTGGCCGTCCCCGTACGGGACGCCGACCGGACCCACAGCATGACGCTGACCACGGTCAACGGGGATGTCGAAGCCCGCCGGGACTGACCCTTGGCCGGCCTCGGCGGCGAGCGGGGATCGAAGATGTCAGCTCTGGTTTGAGCTCGTTTCGCCAGGGCAGACGGCGGTTCAGGTGCTTGGGATCACAGGCCCACCGCGGAAGCGGCCCATTGCGGCTCTCTCTTGGTGCGTGCCGCCGAGGCCTCTCCCGCGACAGTCCGAGTGACGCGGCGGATGCGGACCGCCCTCACTCCCACTGCGCAGACGGAGGATCGAATCATGCTGATGGCCCACCCTGCCCTTCTCACCGACCTGCTTGAGCGCTACGAGGCGCTGCACGTCCTGCACGCGGAGGACGGCAGCGTCGGAGCGCGTCAGCGTCTCGAGGACGTGTCCTACACCCTGTGCATCGCCACGGGCACCCGCGACATCGAGTCCGCCCTGGCCGCGGCCCGTCGCCAGGTGTCCGGCGCCCGCCCCAAGGACGACTCACTGGTGGCCGGCGCGTGACGTGAGCGGCGGGCGCCGACCGGGTACCCGGATGATCCGCCGAACCCCGGCCTGAGGCGGCCCGCTGTGCCAGGGGCCGCCACCCGCGCCGAGACACGGCCGGCTCACGCGCAGGCGCATCCCCCGCACCAACTCCGCCGTGCACCAGGCCGGCACCGGAGGCGAGAACGACAACATGAGATCGTGGGGCCACCGATCCTTGAGAGGCGGCCCGAACGATGAACGAGGTGGAGCCGAAGGGCTCCGGCACCGCGGCGCGGACGCTGGCCAGGCTGGCTCTGCTCTGCCTGGCGGGAGTGGTCGCGGCGGTGGTGGCCGCGGGCCAGTGGCTGCTCCCGCTGCTGGGCCTCGTGGGCCTCGGCCTGGCAGGCGCGGGCATCTGGTGGGCACTGGCCCACCGGGGCCTGGCGCGGCTGTGCGGCGCCCTGGTGGCGGTGGCCGCGCCCGTCGCCGTCCTCGTCCTGTACGCGGTGTCCGGCATGTGGCCGTTCGCGGCGGCGGCCCTGGGCCTGTGGGCGGCCGCCCTGGCCTGTGCCCGAAGCGCACTGCGCCGCCTGCGGGCACCGCGTGCCACACACTCCCGTCCGGTCCGGCCGCCCCGCAGACCGGTCCTGATCATGAATCCGCTGTCGGGCGGCGGCAAGGTCGTCGAGCACGCACTGGTGGAGCGGGCCGAGGCGCTGGGTGCCCGGGTGGTGCTGCTCGACGTGGACAACAGCCCCGATCCGGCGGCGCTGGCCCGCCAGGCCCTCGCGGAGGGCGCGGACCTGCTCGGCGTGGCGGGCGGGGACGGCACCCAGGCCCTGGTGGCGGGCGTGGCCGCGGACCACGACGTGCCGTTCATGGTCCTCGCCGCCGGGACCCGCAACCACTTCGCGATGGACCTCGGCCTGGACCGCGACGATCCGGCGAGCGGTCTCGAAGCTCTCACGCACGGCGTGGAGATCCGCGTCGATCTGGGCGACGTGGCGGGCCGGCCCTTCGTGAACACGGTCTCGTTCGGGACCTACGCGGAGATAGTGCAGCGGCCCGAGTACCGCGACGCCAAGGCCTCCACCACGCTCGACCTGCTGCCGGACCTGCTGGTCGGCGATGCCGGAGCACAGCTCACCGCCACCGCGGACGGCCGGCGGCTCGACGCCCCGCACGCCCTGCTGGTGAGCAACAACCCCTACGCGCAGGCCGGCCCGATGGGCGTCGGCCGGAGGTCACGCCTCGACGGCGGCCGACTCGGTGTGATCAGCCTGCGGATCGAGAGCGCGGCACGGGCCGCCGAACTCGCACTGCTGGGGGAGCGGGCCAGCGGGATCACCGCGTCGACCTCACGCCGAGTGACCGTCGAGGCCGACGCGGAGACGATCCCGGTGGCCGTGGACGGCGAAGCGCTGCAGCTGCCCCAGCCGGTCGTGTGCACCGTACGCCCGAAGGCCCTGCGGGTGCGGGTACCGAGAAACCGTCCCGGGGCGCCTTACACTGCCCCGTCCGTGGACTGGCGCCGTGTGGTGCGCCTCGCCCTCGAACGGACCCCCCTTCCGGCCGTCAAGAACCAGGAGCAGAGCGATGCTTGACCGACCGCAGCACGAACAGCCGACCTCCCGAGAGCTGTTGCGCGATCTCGCCGCCCTCGACCAGGCGCTGTACGAGGCCGTCACGGTCACCCGGACACCGGCCCTGGACCACGCCCTGCGGCGGCTGTCGGCCGCGGCGGACCACTCCAAGATCTCGTTCACGATCGCCGGACTGCTCGCCCTGTGCCCCGGCCGGCCCCGGCGCGCCGCCGCCCTCGGCGTCGCGGCCATCGGTGTCGCCTCGGCGACCGCGAACATGCTCGGCAAGCGTCTGGTGCGCCGGCCCCGGCCGCACCGCGCCGAGGACTCGCCGTTCCCGGGGCGGCACGTGCCGATGCCCGAGTCCGCGTCCTTCCCCTCGGGGCACACCGCGTCCGCGGTCGCCTTCGCGGCGGCGGTCGGACCCGCGCTGCCCGTCGCCACGGTGCCGCTGGGCCTGCTGGCCTGCGCGGTGGGCTACTCACGGATCCACACCGGAGTGCACTACCCGGGTGACGTGGTCGCCGGTGCCGTGCTCGGCACCGGAGCGGCCGCCGTGGTTCTCGCGGCCGCCGGACGGCAGGGAAGTGGTCTCCGCCCCGTACGGCGGGCCGGCTGAACGAGCCTCGGGGGAGCGTCAGTCCGCCTGCCGGGAGCTGTCCTCGGAGTGCGCGGCGGGTTCGGGTTCGCCCGCGTCGGGCGTGGTGTAGAAGACCGAGGACCCCTGCTTGGTGCGCTGGGCCTGGTTCCTGGCCACGAGGCCTTCGAGGGTGGTGCGGACGACGGTCGCCTTGATCGTGCGCTCGGGGTGCTGCCGGCCGAGGGCGGTCGACACCTCGGCCGCCGAGCGGGGCTCCTTCTGCTCGGCCAGATGGTCCCGGACGAGGTCGACGAGAGTGGGTCCGGACTGCGCGGCGGACGCCTTGGGCGCTGCCTTCTTCCCTGTCTGCTTCCCCGCCTGCTTTGCGGTCTGTTTCGCGGCCGGAGTAGTGGACTTCGGGGTGCCCGCCTGCTTGGCCGAGGCGGCGGCCTTCTTGGCGGCCTTCTTGCGCGGAGCGGGCACCGTCGCGGCGGGTGTGGTGGTCGACGGGGCGGTAGCCGCCGGGGTGCCCAGGACCTGCTGGATGTTCAGCAGGACGGTGTGGTCCTGCCGCAGGGCGTCCAACTGGCCTTGCAGCGCCTCGATTTCCCCGCTGAGGCGCTCTTGTTCCTTGAGGTTGCGTTCGAGGTCGCCGGCCACCTGGGTGCTGTACTGCGAGGTCAACTCGGTGGTACCGGGAGCGGATTCGGACATGGGCTCGCACCTCTTCCTGGGGCATGGACGTGCTGGGTCGCCTGCTTCCGGATGCGCGGTGACAACTTCCGCCGCACGCCTGTGTCGTAGTGATACCACGCAGGCCACGGCGCGTACGGTGCGGAACCGCTGCCTGGTGGAGGGTGATCGGGGTACACGGGGCGGCATGACACACACCGACGACCTCACGGCGATCAGGGCCACGAGGCAACTGCGCCGTATACGGGCCTTCTACGCGGCCGGCATCGTCCTGTGGACGGCCTCGTCGGCCTGGACGATGTGGGATTCTCCCGGCACCCGGCCCATGTGGACCTCCTTGCTGCTGTTGGCCGTCTTCACGGGCCTGCTCGCCATGGCCTCCCGGTGGCTGCGGCGTGTGGAGCCCACCGGTTCGGCCCGGCCTCCGCACCACGCCGCGTTCTCCGGGCGCACCGGACGCCACGCGGTCTCCAAGTCCTGATCCGCCGGTCCCGGGATGAGGCGCCCCACCGAGCGGCCGAGCGTCCGGTGTCTCGTTTGCCCCACGTGCTGGGGGAGACCCGGCTGCCCATGAGCGCGCGACGACAGCCACCGCGGACGCGACAGAATCCGGGGCTCGACGGGCGGCGGGCGAGCACACGGCCGGGACCGGCCCCACGGAACGCGGCTGGAGAATTCCGGCCGGTACACGGCGTCGGGCCGGCGCCTCGGCCTCCTGGGGCTCGCGGCCATGGGATCAGACGGCGTGCCGGGCGCTGATCCCGGCCCACGGGCAGGCCGCCGGCGTCGACCGCGGATCGGCGCCGGAGCGAGGCAGGACGGCGATCCGCTCATGGCCACCCCTGCTGACCACCGCATCGGACGGCGGGCACCGGCCCTCCCGCGGCGCACGGGCTGCGACTGGGCGGGCACGCAGGACCGGCCGCCGCGGGTCTGCCTCGCGGCCATGGCGGTGTTCGGCGCGTACACGGCGCGCTGGGCCACCGCCGTACGGCTTCGTGGGCGCCCGCTGCCCGACCGGCCGGAACTCCGGGACGTGCTCCTGACCTCGATGGTCTCGACCCGCACCGCCGGGCAGCTGCTGTGGCCCCGCGCGACGCGCGCCGCGATGGGCACACGCGTTGCAGCCGGCGTACGGCGCGCTGGTCGACAGGACCACCGACAGCTGCCCGCGGATCACCGCTCATATGTGAACCTTCTACTTCAAACGCGCGCAAAGTCACGCTTATCCGGCGATCTCGTGGGCACTTGGCTGTCACCCCTGAGACGGGGGGATCATCCGCACCACCCCGAGGAGCGACAGTGACCATGCGCATCGGAGTAGAGGAGGAGTTCCACATCCTGGAGGTGGAGAGCGGACTGCTCGTGCCGCGTGCAGGCGCGGTGCTGCGCCGGCTTCCCCGGTGCACCTTCACCACGGAGCTGCACCAGTCGACCGTGGAGTCGAACAGCGGGGTGCACACCTCCCTGGCCGGGCTGTACGCCGACCTCGCCGGAACCAGACGGCGGCTCGACGCGGCCGCCTCCTCGCTGGGACTCGCGGTCGCGGCGGCGGGCACGGCACCCCTCGCCCCCGCCGTTTCCGGACACCCCACCTCCGACGCGCGCTATCGCCACATGGTCGAGGAGTACCGCCAGGTCGCCGACGAGCAGCTCATCTGCGGCGCCCAGGTCCATGTGGACATCCCCGACCGCGACACGGCCGTGGGCGTGATGTGCACGGTCTCGCCCTGGCTGCCCGTGCTGCTGGCGCTGTCCGCCAGCTCACCGTTCTGGCAGGGCATCGACACCGGTTATGCCAGCTGGCGCACGCTGCTCTGGCAGCGCTGGCCCACCGCGGGCCCCGTCGGCTGCTTCGCCGACGCGGCCGACTACGACGCCGCGGTGGACGACATGGTCCGGGCCGGGGTCATCAGCGACCCGGGGATGATCTACTACGACCTCCGCCCCTCCGCCCACCTGCCGACGCTGGAACTGCGCATCTGCGACGCCTGCCCGCGGGCGGAGAACGTCGTGCTCCTCGCCGGTCTGTTCCGTGCCCTGGTGACCGAGGCCCTCGAACTGCGCGCGGCCGGCGCGGCGGTCTGCGACGGTCACCACGAATGGCTGCGCGGCGCCTCCTGGCGAGCTGCCAGGTCCGGCCTGGAGGGTGCCCTGGTGGATCCCGTGACCCACCGGGAGACGCCCGCCGCCGACGTCGTACGCGGGATGCTCGCCCGGCTGCGTCCCGCGCTCGAAGCCCACGGAGACTGGGAGACGGTCAGCGATCTGACCGAGGCGGCCCTGGCGGAGGGCAGCGCCGCCGAGCGCATGCGCCGCACGGCCCGGGAAGAGGACCTGCTGGCCTGCACCGACCTGCTGATCGCGGAGACCCGCGGGGAGCGGCGGCCCCGCAGACAGGCCCCCGTCGCCCGCAGAAGGGTCCCGCGCTTCGTCGCGGGCACGGCGGGTTCCGGTGCACCGGAGGTCCTGGGCAGCTGACCGGGCTCCGCGGCGCGCAGTCCGTCGCCCCACCCGGCCGTCCTACGCCGACAAGCCCCGAGGAGAGGTTTCGTTCATGTCCAGCAATTCCGCCCGGGTCGCGGCCGGCAGGCGCGACCCGGGGTCCCCGTCCCGGCTCGTGGTCGACGGCTCCTGGGAAGGGGGCGGCGCGTCATGTGCGGTCTGAGCGGTGAGATCCGCTTCGACGGCAGCCGCCCCGACCTCGCGGCCGTCGAGCGCATGTCCGACCGGATGGCCGCCCGCGGACCCGACGGCCAGGGCCTGTGGACCCAGGGCGCGGTGGCGCTGGGACACCGGCGGTTGAAGATCATCGACCTGTCCGACCTCGGCGCCCAGCCGATGACCGACGCCGACGGCGAGATCACCGGCGTCTTCAACGGCTGCGTCTACAACTACCAGGAACTGCGCGAGGAGCTCGGCCGCCTCGGGCACCGCTTCAGGTCGACGTCCGACACGGAAGTCGTGCTGCACGCCTACCGGCAGTGGGGAACCGCCTGCGTGGAGCACTTCTACGGCATGTTCGCCTTCGCGCTCGTCGAGCACCGCACCGGCCGTGTCGTCCTGGGCCGCGACCGGCTGGGGATCAAGCCGCTCTATCTGGCGCCCGCGCCGGACCGGCTGCGGTTCGCCTCCTCGCTGCCCGCCCTCCTGGCCGCCGGGGACGTGGACACCTCCGTCGACCCGGTGGCCGTCCACCAGTACCTGAGCTGGCACGCCACGGTCGCCCCGCCGCACACCGTCCTCAACGGCGTGCGCAAACTGCCGCCCGCCACCGTCCGGGTCGTCGAGCCGGACGGCAGCCACCGCGACCACCGCTACTGGCAGCCCGCCTACACACGGCGGCCCGAGTACGCGGACATGGGGCCCGACGAGTGGCGTGACGCGGTGCTGGACGCGCTGCGCACCGCCGTACGGCGCCGGATGGTCTCCGACGTGCCGGTCGGGGTCCTGCTCTCCGGCGGCCTGGACTCCAGCCTGATCGTCGCGCTGCTCGCCGAGGAGGGGCAGCGCGGCCTGCAGACGTTCAGCGTGGGTTTCGAGGCCGAGGGCGGGGAGCAGGGCGACGAGTTCCGGTACTCGGACCTGGTCGCCCGCGAGTTCGGCACCGACCACCGCCGGATGATGGTGCCGTCGGCCCGGGTCTCGACCGCCCTGGACGACGCGGTCGCCGCGATGAGCGAACCGATGATCAGCCACGACGTGGTCGCCTTCCACCTGCTGTCCGAGCAGGTGTCGCGGCAGGTGAAGGTCGTGCAGAGCGGGCAGGGCGCCGACGAGGTGTTCGCCGGGTACCACTGGTACCCGGAGCTGGCCGCGGTCGCGCGCGAAGAGGAGCCGCAGAGGTACGCCGAGACGTACTTCGACCGGCCCCACGCCGACCTCGCGGCGATCCTCCAGCCGGACCTGCTGCCCGAGGACGACGTGTCGGGCCGTTTCGTCAGGGACCACATGGCACGTCCCGGCGCGCAGACCGCCCTGGACGCGGCACTGCGCCTGGACACGCACGTCATGCTCGTCGACGACCCGGTGAAGCGGGTCGACAACATGACCATGGCCTGGGGACTGGAGGCCCGCGTGCCGTTCCTCGACCACGAACTCGTCGAGCTGGCCGCGGCCTGTCCGCCGGAACTCAAACTCGCCGACGACGGCAAGGGCGTACTGAAGGAAGTCGGCCGCAAGCTCCTGCCGCGGGAGATCGTCGACCGGCCCAAGGGCTACTTCCCGGTCCCCGCCATCCGGCACATGGCCGGACCCGTCCTGGACCGGGTGCGGGAGGCGCTCGCCGCCCCCGAGGCGAAGAAGCGGGGAATCTTCCAGGAGTCCTACGTGAGCGAACTCCTGGCCGCCCCCGACGAGCACCGGACCAAACGCGGCGCCAACGCCCTGTGGCAGGTGGCACTGCTGGAGATATGGCTGCAGACGCACGGAATCACGTGACCGGCGAGCACCGCACCCGGCCTCCGCACGCGACGGTGCCCGCGCCGGAGCGGGCCTCCGCCCGCGCCGCGGCCCCCGCTCCGATGGCGCTGCCCGAGGCGGAAGGACCCCGGGACGCCGTGACCCGGCTGCACGCGCACGGCTGCTGGTATCCCTGCGCTGACCCCGCCGGCACCCGGGTGGCCTTCATCTGCGACCGGGGCGGCGTCCCCCAGCTGTGGGCCGGGCCCGTGGACGGGGAGGGGATCCGGCTGCTGGACTCCTCCCCGGATCCCGTGAAGGAGGTGTCCTGGTCACCCGACGGCCGCTGGATCGCGTACACCACCGCACCGGGCGGCGGCGAGCACACCCGGGTGCTCTGCGTGCGCCCTGACGGCACCGGACGCCGGCTGCTGGCCGGCGCCGACCCGGACAGCTCCGCCCACCTCGGCTGCTGGGCCCACGACGGCTCTGCCGTCGCGGTCACCCTCGCCGCACCGGCCACCGCCCAGGGCGACGGAGTGTGGCAGTCGGCGGACGCGGCCCCGGCCCACTGGACGTCCCGGGACGGCCCGGCGACCCTCCTGGGCCCCGCCGCGTACGCCGTGGGGCCGGGCGGGACACCGGCGACCCGGCCGGGCGGCGGCCTGTCCGCCTACCTGGTCGATCCCGAGGGCCTGGCCTCTCCCGTGCTGCTCGCGACGGAACCGGACGCCCCCACGCTGCGGGTGTGCGACCTCAGCCGTGACGGCCGGTTCGCCCTGCTGCGCCGGGGGCCGCGCGGACGGCGGGAGGCGGTCGTCCGGCGCATCCGCGACGCGACGACGACCTTCGCCCTGCGGGTCGCCGACGGCGACCACTGGATCGGCCGTTTCTCCCCGGACGCGCGGACGCTGTGGCTGCGCAGCGACGCCGACCGGGAGTACGCGGCACTGTTCGCCGTCGCGCTCGACGCCGACGGCAAACAGTGCGCCAGGACCGTCGTGGCGGAACGCGAGGACAGCGACCTCGAACTGCTGGCGATGGCGCACGACGGCCGGACGGCCGTGCTCGCCTGGAACGTGCGGGGCGCCAGCGAACTCGACATCGTCGAGACCTCCCCGGGGCTCGGGACCCTGGACACCGCCGGACCGGCGCGGCCGGTCCCGCTGCCCCACGAGGTCGTCACACGGATCACGGCGGCCGGAACAGGGCGGCTGCTGCTGGCGCTGTCGGGCTCCCAGCGCCGCCCCGGCGTGTGGTGGGCCCACGAAGGCGTGTCCCTGCTGCGCACCCCGTGGTCCTCCCGGGACGAGGACGCCGTCCCGCCGGGCCGCCCGCCGGTACGCCCCGTCCTCTCACGCCTGGTCGCCCGCGACGGCCTTCCCCTCAGCGGCTGGTACTACCGCGCCCCGGGACGTGCCCCGTACGAGCCGGCACCCTGTGTGATCCACCTGCACGGCGGCCCCGAGGACCAGGAACGCCCGGTGTTCGACCCGCTGTACCACGAGCTGCTCGGGCGCGGGCTGGACGTCTTCGCCCCCGACGTCCGCGGCTCCGGCGGACACGGCCGGTCCTTCGTCGACGCCGACTTGGGCACCGGCCGCTTCGCCGCCCTCGACGACGTCGCGGACTGCGCGGCGCACGCGGTCACGGCGGGCCCCGCGGACCCGACCCGGCTGGCGGTGATGGGGCGTTCCTACGGCGGCTATCTGACCTTCGCCTCCCTGGTGTGGCACCCGGACCTCTTCCGCACGGGCGTCGCCGTCTGCGGCATGTCCGACCTCGTGACCTTCTTCGCCGGCACCGAGCCCTGGATCGCGGAGTCGGCGGCGCACAAGTACGGCCACCCGGAGCACGACCGGGAGTTGCTGCACGCCCTGTCGCCGATGAGCCGGATCGACGCACTGCGGGTTCCGCTGCTCGCCGTGCACGGCGAGCACGACACCAACGTGCCGCCGGGGGAGTCGGAACAGTTCGTCCGGGCCGCGCGGGAGCGCGGTGTCCCCGCCGAACTCCTCGTCCTGCGTGACGAGGGACACGACTTCCTGCGCGCGGACAACCGGCGTCTGTTCCGCCGGGCCGCCGCGGACTGGATGGAGCGGCTCCTGCGGCCTTCCTGAGCTTCCGGTCGTCACCCGGCCCCGTGCGGGTGGGCGGTGAGGAGCCCCTTGCCGGTGATCGCGGCCAGGGACAGCGTCCGGTACCCCATGGACTCGAACAGCACGGTGATGCGGTCGCCCTCCTCGCTCATCACCGTGCCCTCTCCCCACTCCGTGTGCTGCACGCGGGTGCCGGCCGCATACGGGGCGGTCGCCGGTGAAGGGGGCTCCTCGCCCGTGTCCCCGACCCCGTCGACGACACTGTCCCCGGGCCTGGGGGACGCGCACCCGTCACAGGTCCCGCACGGGCCGTCGTACGGCTCCCCGAAGTACCCGAGCAGGAAGCGGCGCCGGCAGCCCGTGGTCTCGGCGTACCCCAGCATCATGGCCAGCCTCGACTGCTCCAGCCGTCTGCGGGAGTGGGCCTGTTCGGCCGCCCGGGCGGCCGCTTCGCCGGCCGTCGTCCCGGCAACGGCGCGCACCCGCCCGTCGTCCTCGGTGCGCACGGCCCCCGCCTCCTCCAGGAGGTTGACGGCCGCCGTCACGCGTCGGCGGGTGAGCCCCGTGTCCTTTGCGATGGCGTCCGGCTCCACGGGCGCGTCGCGCCCGTGGATGCGCTCCGCGACCGCGCCCAGGGTGTCCTCGTCCGGCGCGCGCGTGGCGAACAGGCGCTGGAGCCCGCTGTCCTCGGACCGGTAGTGGAGGACGGCGACCGCAGGCCCGCCGTCCCGGCCGGCCCGGCCGATCTCCTGGTAGTAGGCGTCCAGCGAGCCGGGCACGGACGCGTGCAGCACGAACCGTACGTCCTCCTTGTCGATGCCCATGCCGAAGGCGGAGGTGGCGACCACGACGTCGGCCTCGCCGGACAGGAAGGCGTCGTGCGCCCGGGAACGCTCACCGGCGGTCAGTCCGGCGTGGTAGGCGGCGGCCGACAGGCCCAGCTCGGCGAGGTCGGCGGCGTACGCCTCGGCGTCCCGGCGGGTGGCGGTGTAGACGATGCCCGGCTTGGGCTCTGCCGCGGCACGCTCCACGACCACCCGACGCTTGTCGGTGTCGTCCAGGAAGCGGTGCACCTCCAACGCGATGTTCGGCCGGTCGAAACCGGCCACCACCAGTGCTGGATCCGCCATGCCGAGCCGCTCCACGATCTCCTCGCGCACCGGTGGCGCGGCCGTGGCGGTCAGGGCGAGGAGCGTGGGCCGGCCCATCCGCTGCGCCGCCTGGGCCAGGCGGAGGTAGTCGGGGCGGAAGTCGTGGCCCCAGGCGGCCACGCACTGGGCCTCGTCGACGACGAACAGCGAGGGCGCGGCCCGGGCCAGCCGCTCGACCACCTCGTCCTTGGCGAGCTGCTCGGGGGAGAGGAACAGGAACTCGGCGTCACCGTGCCGGACCGCGTCCCAGGCGGCCCGGGTCTCTCCGGCCGCCTGGGCGGAGTTGACCGCGACGGCCTCCGGGGCGCCGGCACGGCTGAGCAGGCCGGCGATCTGGTCCCGTTGGAGGGCGATGAGCGGGGAGACCACCACGGTCGGCCCCGGAAGCAGTAGCCCCGGCACCTGGTACACCGCCGACTTCCCGGCTCCGGTGGGCATGACGGCCAGCGTGTCCCGCCCGTGCATGACCGCTTCCATCGCGGTCAGCTGCCCCGGCCGCAGCTCGCTCCAGCCGAACACCTCGTCGGCGGTCCGCGCCAACTGCTCCGCGACAGCGGGACTTCTCTGGTCGGGCATGCCTGCTCCCTTGACGGTCCGGGGTCGGTGCGCTGCCGCAATCGCGTTCCCCTTGTGCGCGGACCCAAGCCCCGGACCGCCCGCGCCTCAGGCCACGCGGATTCCCACGATGCAGGTGTCGTCGTCCGTGTCGGACCTGCTGTGTGTGAGCAGACGGTCCAACTGCTGGTCCAGCGTGGGCGGGACCGCGCGCGCCACCGTCAGGAACTGCGCCAGGGACTCCTCCACGGACCGGTCCCGGCGTTCGATCAGACCGTCCGTGTACATCAGCAGCGTGTCGTCGACGGCGAGCTGGACCTCGTGCTCCTCGTACGTGGCCTCCGGTACGGCGCCCAGCAGCAGCCCGGTGACCAGCGGCAGCGGTGCCGCGTCCGAGCCGCGCACCAGGACCGGCGGCAGGTGTCCGGCCCGCGCCCAGCGCAGGGTGTGGTTCTCGGGGTCGTACAGGCCGCAGACCGCCGTGGCGGTGACGGCGCCGGTCAGATGGTGGGCCACCATGTTGAGCCAGGACAGCAGCTGGCCCGGCCCGGCACCGGTGACGGCGAGCCCGCGCAGCGCGTTGCGCAGCACGACCATGCTGGTGGCCGCCTCGATCCCGTGGCCCGCGACATCGCCCACGCACAGCAGCACCAGCCGGGACGGCAGCACCACGGCGTCGTACCAGTCGCCGCCGACCAGATGCTGCGTCTCGGCGGGCCGGTAGCGCACCGCCACGTCCAGTCCCGGAACCTCCAGGGGCGCCTGGGTCGGGGGCATGATGGCGTGCTGCAGCTGGAGGGTCAGCCGGTTGCGCTCGCTGGCCTGCTGCTCGGTGTGGGCGAGCTGGTCGCGGGTGGCGGCGAGGGCGACCTCGGTCCAGTGGTGGGCGGAGATGTCCTGGTAGGCGCCGCGCACCACGTACAGCTGACCGGCGGAGTCCAGGACCGGCTCCGCGACGACCCGGATGTGACGGGTGACCCCGTCGGGGCGCTGCAACCGGAACGCGGTGGACGCGGGACGCCGCTGGTGGACCACCGTGCGCAGGAACCTGCCGATGGCGACGGCGTCGTCGGGGTGGGCGTGGGCGGGCAGGTCCTCCAGCGGTACGGGCATCTCGGAGGCCGGCTTGCCGTACAGGTGGTACAGCTGGCCGTTCCAGGTGATCTCGCCGGTCAGCAGGTTCTCCTCGAAACCGCCGATGCGGCCCAGGCGCTGGGCGTGCTGGAGCAGGCTCGCGAGGCGGGCCGTCTCGTCCTCGATGCGCCAGATCAGCAGGACGCTGCCGCCGTGCCGGCTGACGTTGATGTCGGCGACCGCGGCGAGCTGGACGTCGTCGACCAGGGCGGTGAGCCGCATGCGGTGGGTGCGGAAGGGCTCACCGGTGGCGTAGACGCGCTCGATCCGGTCGAACAGCTCGCTGTGGCCCGCGGCCATCGGGTACGCCTCCAGCAGCAGCGCGCCGTTCACCGCGCCCCGCGGCCGGCCGGCCGGGTCGAGGAAGCGGCTGTTGACGTGGTGGATGCGGAAGTCGACGAGCTGCCCGCCGGAGTCCAGGTGCGGCACCAGCACCAGGGCGGGGTCGTGGAGCCCGTCGGCCAGGTCCATCAGCTCGGAGACGTCCGGCGGGACGCGCGGGTCCGGGGCACCGTCGGGGTGCTGGAGCGCGTACGTCTCCAGGGTGTGCGCGCACAGCTCGGCCAGCGCCTCGATCTGCCGGACGATGGGCGGGGGAGGGGACTCCAGCGGCGCGGGCCAGACGATCTCCAGCACGCCGTGGATGCGCCCGCCGGTCCCGGCCGGTACGGCGACCCGGCCGCCGTCGGGGTGGTGGTGCTGCCCGATGGACGGCAGGCCGGTCTCGGACAGACTGCGGATCCACTCCCCGCCGCGCTCGGTGAGCCCGCGGCGCGCCACGGTCGTCACGCCCGGCGGCACATGCCGCCAGCGGCCGGTCTCGGCCGTGGAGAACCCGGCGCTGCCCGCCAGCGCGAGGGACCCGTCGGCCCCCAGGACCCAGATGGCCACCGCCTCCGCGCCCAGCGGGGTGAGCGCGTGCTCCAGCAGGGAGTCCGCGACGGCCTGGGTGTCGTCGTCGGCGGCCAGCGCAGCGCTCTCGGCGGCACGCAGCCGTACGGCCGAGGAGTGCCCTTCGGGCGGTTCGGTGGCGGCGGTGGCGGCGAGGAAGGCGTTGGTCACCTCCGAGAGCCGGTCGCGCGAGGCCTGGTTGATGACGTCGACGGCGAACTCCAGCGGTGTCACCCCCGCCTGCGCGGTGAGTTCGGCGAGCTGGCGGGAAGCCTGCGCCGGACCGCAGCCCAGCCGCTCGACCAGGATGCCCTTGGCCAGTTCGATCAGGGCCCGCCCGTCCGCCTCGGCCTGCGCCGCCCGCACCTCCCGGCGCAGTCGCTCGACGGTCGCCGCCAGCCGTCCGACAGGAGAGGGCTCCCCGTCACGGTCGTCGCCGTGGACGGCGGACGGGTCGTCCGCGGGGGCACTCTGGGGCTCGGACGGCTGACGCTGATCACTCACGGTGGGCCTGTTCCTCGGCTGGGACGTCACGCGGTCGGCTGGTGGGCGCTGCGTGCGCTCACCCCGGCAGCCACCGTCGGACGCGGGCGATGAGGTCACCGGTGTCGACGGGCTTGGTGACGTAGTCGTTGGCCCCGGACGCGAGGCTCTTCTCCTGGTCCCCCGGCATGGCCTTCGCGGTGACCGCGATGATGGGCAGCTCCGCGTACTGCGGCATCGAGCGGATCTCCGCGGTGGCGGCGTAACCGTCCATCTCGGGCATCATCACGTCCATCAGGACCAGCGAGATGTCCGGGTGGGCGAGCAGCATCTCGATGCCCTTGCGGCCGTTGTCCGCGTGCAGGACCTGGAAGCCGTGCAGTTCCAGCACCCCGCTGAGCGCGAACAGGTTGCGCGCGTCGTCGTCGACCACCAGGACCGTCCGGCCCAGGAAGGAGTCGTCGACCACCTGCGCCACGGGCCGCTGCGGCTCCTCGGGATGCACCAACGACAGCACGTCGCCCGGCTGTTCGGCGGACAGGTGCAGGGTGATGCGCTCGCGCAGGTCGTCCAGGCTGGACAGGAAGTCCAGCGGCCGGTCGCCCGCCAGGGCGCGCAGGCCCTGCTCCTGGCCGAGGTCCACCCGGTGTCCGGTGTGGATCAGGACCGGAACGCTGGCCAGCGCCGAGTCGCCGCCCATGGCCTCCAGGAAGTCGGCGCCCTCGTCGTGCGGCATGCCGAGTTCGAGGACGACACAGTGGCAGGGGTCGGCCGCCAGCGTGCTCGCGGCCTCCTGGGCCCCCACCGCCGTGATGATGTCGATCGCCCCGTGCGGATCGTCGGAGTCGTACGCGAGGTCGGCGACGGCCCGCTCGGCGACCAGCGTCAGCAGACCGCGCGGCCGCTCCTCGATGACCAGCAGCCGGCGCCTGCGCTGCTCGGGCGAGAGGGTGGGAGCGGTGAGCTGACGGGGCTCGGCCGCGTCCTCGGAGGCGGCGATCTCGTACGGCCGTTCCGCCGGACGTCCACCGCCCTCCATCAGTTCCTCGAAGTCGGCCCGCGCGACCGGCAGGTACAGCGTGAACGTGCTGCCCTGGCCGGGCGTGCTGTCGACGGTGACCGCGCCGCCCAGCAGATGGGCGATCTCCCGGGTGATCGACAGACCGAGGCCGGTGCCGCCGTACTTGCGGCTGGTCGTCCCGTCGGCCTGCTGGAACGCCCCGAAGATCGTCTCCAGTTGCTGCTGCGGAATGCCGATGCCGGTGTCCTTGACCCGGAAGGCCACGACGGGACCGCCACGGTGCACGCCCGGCGGCACCTCCCGGTCGGCGGCCGGCTCGATCCGCAGCTCCACACCGCCCTGCTCCGTGAACTTCACCGCGTTCGACAGCAGGTTGCGCAGGATCTGGCGCAGCCGGGAGTCGTCGGTGAGCAGGTCGGCCGGGGTGCCGGGCGCGGTGGCGACCGTGAACTCCAGGCTCTTCTGCGTGGTCATCGGCCGGAACGTCGCCTCGACGTACTCCAGGAGCTGGCGCAGCGGGACCCGCTCGGGCGCGACGTCCATCTTGCCCGCCTCGACCTTGGACAGGTCGAGGATGTCGTTGATCAGCTGGAGCAGGTCCGAGCCGGCCGAGTGGATGATGCCCGCGTACTCGACCTGCTTGGGGGTGAGGTTGCGGGAGGGGTTCTGCGCCAGCAACTGGGCCAGGATCAGCAGACTGTTGAGCGGGGTGCGCAGTTCATGGCTCATGTTGGCCAGGAACTCCGACTTGTACTTGGAGGCCAGCGACAGCTGCTGCGCGCGGGTCTCCAGTTCCTGCCGGGCCTGCTCGATCTGGAGGTTCTTCGCCTCGATGTCGCGGTTCTGCGAGGCGAGCAGGGAGGCCTTCTCCTCCAGCTCGGCGTTGGAGCGCTGGAGTTCGTCCTGCTGGACCTGCAACTCCTCGGAACGGGCCTGGAGTTCGGCGGTCAGCCGCTGGGACTCGTCCAGCAGCTCGTCGGTGCGGACGTTGGCGACGATGGTGTTGAGGTTGACGCCGATGGTCGGCATCAGCTGGGCCAGGAAGTCCTGATGGATCTGCCGGAAGCGGCTGACGGACGCCAGCTCGATCACCCCGAGCACCTGCTCCTCGACCACGATCGGCAGCACCACCAGAGCGGTGGGCGACACCTGCCCGAGTCCGGAGGAGATGGTGACGTACCCCTCGGGCAGCTCCTCCACGGTGACCGTACGGCGGTTGCGCGCGGCCTGTCCGACCAGGGAGCGTCCGACCGGGATCCGGGTGGGCCGGTCGTCGTCGTCGGGATAGCCGTACGACCCCACCAGCCGCAGTTCGTGCCCGCGCACGGTGTCCTCGGCCAGGTAGAAGGCGCCGTACTGGGCCGCGACCAGCGGGGCGAGCTCGTCCATGATGAGCTCGGCGACCACGGGCAGGTCGCGGTGGCCCTGCATCAGGCCGGAGATCCGGGCCAGGTTGGTCTTGAGCCAGTCCTGCTCCTGGTTGGCCCGGGTGGTCTCGCGCAGGGACTCCACCATGGAGTTGATGTTGTCCTTGAGCTCGGCGACCTCACCCGAGGCCTCCACGTTGATCGACCGGGTCAGGTCGCCCTCGGCCACGGCGCTCGCGACCTCGGCGATCGCGCGGACCTGCCGGGTGAGGTTCCCGGCCAGTTCGTTGACGTTCTCCGTCAGCCGCTTCCAGGTGCCCTCGACACCCTCCACCTCGGCCTGTCCGCCGAGCCGGCCCTCGCTGCCGACCTCGCGGGCGACACGGGTGACCTCGGCGGCGAAGGACGACAGCTGGTCGACCATCGTGTTGATGGTCGTCTTCAGCTCCAGGATCTCGCCCCGGGCGTCGACGTCGATCTTCTTCGACAGGTCACCGTTGGCCACGGCGGTCGTCACCAGGGCGATGTTGCGCACCTGCCCGGTGAGGTTGTTGGCCATCGAGTTGACGTTGTCGGTGAGGTCCTTCCAGGTGCCGGCCACGTTCGGCACCTGCGCCTGTCCGCCGAGGTTGCCCTCGGTGCCGACCTCGCGGGCGACGCGGGTGACCTCGTCGGCGAACGCGGACAGTGTGTCGACCATCGTGTTGATGACGTCCGCCAGGGCGGCGACCTCGCCCTTGGCCTCCACAGTGATCTTCTGCGAGAGGTCGCCGCGGGCCACGGCGGTGGCCACCTGGGCGATCGAACGGACCTGCCCGGTCAGGTTCGACGCCATCACGTTGACGTTGTCCGTCAGGTCCTTCCAGGTCCCCGACACGCCCCGGACGATCGCCTGTCCGCCGAGGTTGCCCTCGGTGCCGACCTCGCGGGCGACGCGGGTGACCTCGTCGGCGAAGGCGGAGAGCTGGTCGACCATCGTGTTGATGGTGTTCTTGAGTTCGAGGATCTCGCCGCGGGCGTCGACGGTGATCTTCTGGGAGAGGTCGCCCTGCGCGACCGCGGTCGCCACCTGGGCGATGTTGCGGACCTGGGACGTGAGGTTTCCGCCCATGAAGTTCACGGAGTCGGTGAGGTCGCGCCAGGTGCCCTTGACGCCCTTGACGTCGGCCTGACCGCCCAGTCGGCCCTCGGTGCCGACCTCGCGGGCGACGCGGGTGACCTCGTCGGCGAAGGCGGAGAGCTGGTCGACCATCGTGTTGATGGTGTTCTTGAGTTCGAGGATCTCGCCGCGGGCGTCGACGGTGATCTTCTGGGAGAGGTCGCCCTGCGCGACCGCCGTCGTCACCTGGGCGATGTTGCGGACCTGGGACGTCAGGTTTCCGGCCATGAAGTTGACCGAATCGGTGAGGTCGCGCCAGACGCCGCCCACGCCGGGCACCTGCGCCTGTCCGCCGAGCCGGCCCTCGCTGCCGACCTCGCGGGCGACGCGGGTGACCTCGTCGGCGAAGGCGGAGAGCTGGTCAACCATCGTGTTGACGGTCTCCTTCAGCTGAAGGATCTCCCCGCGCGCGGGCACGTCGATCTTCTGGGAGAGGTCGCCCTTGGCCACGGCCGTCGCCACCTGGGCGATGTCACGGACCTGGGTGGTCAGATTGCCCGCCATGGCGTTGACCGAGTCGGTCAGGTCGGCCCAGGTGCCGGAGACCCCCGGAACCTCGGCCTGGCCGCCCAGCGTGCCCTCGGTGCCCACCTCGCGGGCCACCCGGGTGACCTCCGACGTGAACACGGACAGCTGATCGACCATGCCGTTGAAGACCGTGGCGATGTCGCCCAGCAGGCCCTCTCCGTCGGACGGCAGGCGAGTGCCGAAATCGCCGTCGCGCACGGCGGTCAGCCCGGCCAGCAACTGCCGTAGCTCCTGCTCGCCCGGGGCCTTCTCCCGGGCCTCCGTGGACGTGCTGGTCATGAGCACCCTCGTTCCGCTCCCCAAGAGCCCCCGCACCGAGGGCTCGGAACCGTGCCGGGCTCTACACAAGGGCCCGCTCACCAGCGACAATCCCGCACCCCACGGAGCTGCCCGATGAGAAATCCGTCGAAGATTAACCCAGGTGCGGAGCAGCGACAAAAGGTTGGCGGAAGGGTTGTGACATGGCGAAAAAAGACCTCACGCGATGGCATGAGGGGCACGCCCTCGGGTACTCGACAGGTTTTTCACGACTCCGTCCATGAGCCCGTCCACGAGTCCGGCCGACGCGACGCCAGGGCGTCCTCCAGCGTCGCGTGAAAAGGGATGACGGTGTCAAGTCCCACGAGCTGCAGGGTGCGCAGCACGGCGCCCCGCACCACCACGAGCCGCAGCCATCCCCCCGCGGCCTCGGCGGCCTGGAAAGCGGCGATCAGGGCGTTGACACCGCTGGAGTCCATGAAAGTGACCCGGCTCAGATCGATGACGACCCGCTGCCCTGTGGGGGCCTCCGCCGGCGCCAGGGCCCGCGTCAGGCCGCTCACGCTCTGGTGGTCGATCTCTCCGCCGAGGCCGAGCACGGTGATGCCGTCGGCGTCGGTCCGGACCACGGACAGTCTGCCGTGACCCGCTGCTTCCCGGTTCTCTGCCACTCGCGTCCTCTGCGCACTCGATGGGGGCTGTCTCGTCCTTGGTGCCACCGTTGCCCCGGAAGTCCTCGCGCGATGCATGAGACGGCCGTTCGATTCGCCGGCAGCACGGGAACAGTCCGGCAGCACGGGAACAGTGCGGCACAGGCGTAAGGCGCGCATCACGGGGTATCCGCGCGCTCATGAACGGGGTACTGGAGATGGTCGGCAGGGTGCGGGTCCTGCCTGAGGAGTGTTCGCGGATGCCGGAAGCCGCACCTGCCGAGGTGACCGTGGCCCTGGACGGAGCGGACGGCTGTATCGCCGACGCCCGGGCCCAGACGTCGAAGTTCCTGACGCGGGTGCAGGGGGAGTACGGGCTGCCGGTGTCGGCCCGCACCATGGATCTGGGGCAGCTGGTGGTCAGCGAGCTGGTCACCAACGCGCTGAAATACGCGCCCGGGCCGGTGCTGCTGCACCTGCGCATCGCCGACGGCATGCTGGAGGTCGAGGTGTGGGACACCGACCCGACGCTTCCGCTGGCTCGCGCCGCCGACGCCGGGCGGGTGGGTCAGCACGGTCTGGAGATCGTGATGGCGGTGGTCCAGGGAATAGAGGTGCGCCGGGAGCCGGTCGGCAAGTGCATCACGGTCCGGCTCACACTGTTCGACGAGCCGCACTAGGAGGTTCCGGGCGCCGGATTGTCCCGGCCCCGAGCCCCCCTCTTTCTCACCGGGTCTTTCCGGGAGGCCGCTCGCCGGCAACCGGGCGGACCCGGGCTGCCCTCGCGCGCCTCAGCCGGGAACGATCGCCTTCTCGGCAGCCGTCCTGATCCGGGTGCCGAAGGCGGGGGCGTCCCTGCGGGCCGCGGCGAGCGCCAGGCCGACCAGCAAGGTGCCCAGACCGTGACCTTCCAGGACGTTGAAGATACTGACGCGAGTCCTGCTGTCGGCCAGGGGCTCCAGATCGTAGCCACCCTCACGCACCGTCACGCTGTTCTTGGACACCTCGGTCCAGCGGAGCCTCACCGGAGCTTCGAGTTCGGTGATGCGGAACTCCCGCGAGGTCTTCATGCCGGCGTCCTTGACGGTGCTCCGGAAGACCGTGCCCACGGCGGTCGGGGTGTCCGGGATCCTCTCGATCCCCAGGACCCGGGGACTGAACTGAGGATCGTTGCGCCCGTCGGCGAGATAGGCGAACACCTCCTGCACCGGACGGTCGATCTCCACCACCGCTTTGAACTCTCCGGACATGGGCACTCCTCATCGGTCGAGCCGTAGCGGATACGCGCCGTTCCTCGCCGGACTTCTGCCGGCGGCACCGTGACCCTATGGGAGGACCGGACATCACGCGAGAGGAACCGTGACCGCGGCGGCGTCCCGACCACCACGGGCGGGCCCCGACCGTGCATCCGGCGCGGGGATCACGACAGAAGCTCTGTACACACAGTCCTGGAGGTGACCGTGGCTCGTCGTCATCGTCTGATCCGAGTCAGTCCGCGTGCCGTGTGGGACGTCCTCGCGGACGGTCACCGCTACGCGGAGTGGGTGGTGGGGACCGCGCAGTCCGAGCCCGCCCGGGGGCAGTGGCCGCACAAGGACGCCGCGATCCGTTTCCAGGTCCGGCTCGGCCCGCTGCGGCTGGCCAACGAGACGGTCGTACGCCACTGCGAGGAAGGCGTCGCCCTGGAGCTGGAAGCCCACGCCGGCGTGCTGGGCACGGCCCGCATCGCGATCGAACTGCGCCCGTGGGGCGACCAGTGCCTGGTCATCGTGGACGAGCACCCGCTGCGCGGCGCCGGTGGCCGGCTGCACAACGTCGGCTTCGACGCGCTGATCCAGCTGCGCCACCGCACCATGCTCGCCCGGCTGGCCAGGCTGTGCGAGAGCACGGCACCCGCCTCCCGGCACCTGTCACGGGTCCCGTCGGCGGGGCCGGGCGTGGAGGGAGCCGGTCATGCCTGACGCCGTGGTGATCGGCGCGGGTCCCAACGGTCTGGTCGCCGCCAACGTGCTGGCGGACGCCGGCTGGAGCGTCGACGTACTGGAGGAACAGCCGGAGCCGGGCGGCGCGGTGCGCCACGACCACGGGGTCCACCCCGACTTCGTCAACGATCTCTTCAGCTCCTTCTACCCGCTCGCGGCCGCCTCGCCGGTCCTGGCCGCCCTGCGCCTGGAGGACCACGGACTGCGCTGGAGCAGTGCGCCGAGCGTGCTCGCACACCCTCTCACCGACGGCAGCTGCGCCCTCCTGGACCGCGATCCGGACACCACCGCCGCGTCCCTCGACGCCTTCGCGCCGGGCGACGGCGACGCGTGGCGGCGGCTGCACGACGTGTGGCTGCGTCTGCGTCCCGACCTCCTGGACGCCCTGTTCACGCCCTTCCCGCCGGTGCGCGCGTCGGCTCGCCTGGCCTGGCGGCTGCGGGCCGCGGGCGGTCTGCGGATGGCCCGGACGCTGGTCCTTCCGGTACGGCGGCTGGGGGAGGAGGAGTTCCGCGGACAGGGCGGCCGGCTGCTGCTGGCGGGAAACGCCCTGCACGCCGACCTCGCCCCGGAATCCGCGGGCAGCGGCGGCTTCGGCTGGCTGATGGCCATGCTGGGCCAGACGTACGGCTTCCCCGTCCCGGTCGGCGGCTCCGGCGCCCTGACGCAGGCCCTGGCCCGCCGCCTGACCGCCCGGGGCGGGCAGGTGCGCTGCGGACAGCGCGTCACGGAGGTCGTCGTCCGCGGCGGCCGGGCCGTAGGCGTCCGTACGGCGGCCGGCGGCGCGGTACCGGCCCGCCGGGCCGTGCTGGCGGACGTGTCGGTGCCCACGCTGTACGGCAGCCTCCTCGCTCCCGAGCACCTGCCCTCGCAGCTCCTGGAGGACCTGCGCCGCTTCCAGTGGGACTTCGCCACGTTCAAGGTCGACTGGGCGCTGGACGGCCCGGTGCCGTGGCGGGCCGAGCAGGCGTCCCGGGCCGGCACCGTGCACCTCGCCGACGGCGTCGACGAACTCACACGCTTCGCCGCGCAGCTGGCCATGCGGCAGGTCCCGGACCGGCCGTTCCTGCTGTTCGGGCAGATGACCACCGCCGACGCCACCCGCTCCCCGCAGGGCACGGAATCGGCCTGGGCCTATACCCACGTCCCGCACGAGATCGGGGCCGACGCGGCGGACCAGGGCATCACCGGGGACTGGGACACCAAGGACCAGGAGCTCATGGCCGACCGGGTCGAGCACCAGGTGGAACGGTTCGCGCCCGGATTCCGCGGCCTGATCCGGGGCCGCCGCATCCTGGCGCCCCCGACTCTCCAGGCCCTCGACGCCAACCTGAGCGGCGGTGCCATCAACGGGGGCACCACCGCTCTCCACCAGCAGCTCGTCTTCCGCCCCGTGCCCGGCACCGGACGCCCGGAGACTCCCGTTCCCGGGCTCTTCCTGGCCTCCTCCGGCGCCCATCCGGGCGGTGGCGTGCACGGAGCGCCGGGCGCCAACGCCGCGCGGGCCGCCCTGCACCGCCACCGTCCCCCCGGTCTCGCCCGCGCCCAACGAGCCCTGACCCGCCGCGACCGCACCGGAAGCAGGCACTGACCCACGGCGCCGCCCGCCGGGGCGGCCGCATCCGTCGAGGAGGACCAGTGAACGAACACGAGGAGGACCTCGGCGGCCCCGACCGCGACCATCGGCGCCCCGACGGGGTCGACGACACGACCGTCGAGGCTCTCGGGGCCTTGTCCAAGGCACTGGAGACGACCGAGCGGGCCAGGGGCCGGCTGTACGACTTCCACCAGCTGACCGGTTCCGCGGACCTGCAACTCGACCGTGCCGTAAAGCTGTTGGAGGAGGCGGGCCACCCCGAATGGGCCGCGAAGGTCCGCTCGGAGATCCTCGGGCGCAATGTCATCCCCGGGCACTGGACGTTCCAGATCGTCGAGGCCTACAACGCCACGTACTACCGGCCCTTCCAGCAGCTGGAGGCGAGCGCGGTGCAGGAACTCGCGCGGGGCCGTGACCACTTGTACGAGGCGGAGATGAAGGAGGAGCGCCGCACCCCCGGTCACCCCGACCACGCCGCGCGCCCGCCGGACCGCGAGAGCTGAGCCCGGGCGTTCGGAGAGCCAGGACACGGCGGACACCGTGTCCGCCGCACGAAAGGAGGGCCGGACCGTGCGCAGGAGCCCGCTCGACGGCCGGACCGTGGTCGTCACCGGAGCCGCCCGCGGACTGGGTGCGGCGCTGGCCCGCGAGATCGCCCGGCGCGGCGCACGGGTGGCGCTGCTGGGCCACGAGAAGGCCCTCCTGGAAGCGGTGGCCGCCTCCCTGCCGGGGCCGGCCCTGGCCGTCGAGGTCGATGTCACCGACCCCGACGCGCTGGCCGCCGCGGCACGCACCGTGCGGGCCCGGCTCGGACCCCCCTCGGCGGTGGTGGCCAACGCGGGCGTGGCCGAGGGCGGCCCCTTCCTCACCTCGCCGCCGGACGCCTGGAGCCGGGTCGTCGACGTCAATCTCACCGGCAGCGCCCACACGGCCCGGGCGTTCCTGCCGGACCTTCTCGACACGGCGGGGTACTTCCTCCAGATCGCCTCGCTCGCGTCGATCGGCGCGGCCCCGTTGATGAGCGCCTACTGCGCCTCCAAGGCGGGGGCCGAGGCCTTCGCGCACTCCCTGCGGGCGGAGGTGGCACACCGTGGCGTCGGCGTGGGCATCGGCTACCTCAACTGGACGGACACCGACATGATCCGCGATGCCGACGGGCACGCCGTCCTGCGTGAACTGCGCGTCCGCATGCCGGGGCCGGCCCGCCGCGTGTACCCCGTCGAAACGGTCGCCGCACATCTGGTCAGGGGCCTGGAGCGGCGGCGTACGGCCGTGTACGCGCCGGCCTGGCTGCGCCTGACCCAGCCGGTGCGCGCGGCCCTGCCACCCCTCGTACTGCGCGTGTCGCGCCGCGCGCTGCCCCGCCTGGAGGCCGAAGGGGCTCTTGAGTACACGGGACCACTCGGCGCCGGCGGTCTGGCCGACCGCGGTGCACGGCGCGAGAACTGAACCGGCGCGAAGCCAGGCTCCCTGCCGGCGTTCGCGCCGGGCCTGCGCACGGCAGAGGCGGTGTCGCCCCGGGTCCTCGACCGGCCGACCGGAGTGGTCGGCGGCCGGTGTCCGGGGCGACACCGCCAGGTGCCTCACCGCGTGGCGGTGGCGGCGGTTTGGGTCAGGAACGCCGTGCGCGGCGGGTGCCGTAGAGGGCGGCGGCACCGAGGGCGATCACCGTGGCAGCGCCGCCGGCTATCAGGCCGACCGGCGCGCTGGAACCGGTCTCGGCCAGCGGCGGGGTGCTGTCGCTGGGCGAGGGGGCCGGGGCGGTGGGGGGCGTCGACTCCATCGGAGGGACGTCCGGGGTGGTGGGCGGAGTGGTGGAGTCCGAGGGCGGGGTCGTGGACGTGGCCGGCGGCGTCGTCTCGTCCGCGGGCGGCTGGCTCGCGGGCGGGCTGCTCGGGCTGTCCGGCGTGGAGGGGGAGGGCGGGGGCGTGGGGGAGTTCGGCTCGTCGGGGGTGCACGACTTGTCGCCGCCGTTCCACGCGGCGATCAGGTGGTACGGCGTGACGACGTTGTCGGGCTGGTAGGGCGCGGGTCCGTGACCCTCACCCGATCCGCCGTCGTAGATGACGTCGTCGCCGTACAGGTCGATCTGCCCGTAGCAGTCCGGGGCCTTGACCGTGAGCTTCTGCCAGGTCTGCTTCTCGTCGGCACCGGGAAGGTCGGCGGCGCTGAGGTAGACCGTGGCGTGGTCGACGAGTGTCTGGAGACCGGAGGTGTACCAGTTGGGGCCCTCGGTGGTGTACTCGGCCAGCGAGACCGGGTACTTGCAGCCCTCGCCGACGGTCTGACCCGGAGCCAGCCGCACCTCGACGGTGCCGGGGGCGGCGGACCACTGGTGGAAGCCGCCCTGCGAGGTCCAGTCGGCGTCGACCGGCTTTCCGGAGGAGTCGACGAGACGGTACTGGACCGTGGCCGTCTGGCAGCCGCCCGCGGGGGTGGCGCTGGCGGCAGCGGCCCCGAACAGGGGAGTGGCCGTGGCGATGAAGGCGGTTGCGGCGATGGCGGCCGACGTTCTGGAGCGTGAAAGGCGCGTCAAGATATGCCCTAGCGGTTCGAGAATGTGGGAGGTGGCGGGACGCGAGCGGCCGCGTGCGCGGAGAGTGGGAAACCAAGCCGTGGCGGAGCCACTCGTGTCACTTCGCTCGCTTCAGTCACAGCGAGCGAGCCGCATTCTTGTCGCTCCTCACAACCTTCGTCAATCTTTCACGAGTTCGGCACGGAACAGCGTCCTGGCTTGCCTGTTCTGCCCTGATATCACATGGAGGACCGGCCCCGACCACTCCGTACGACTCGATGGGACAAGCCGTCTCCGGAGGAGATGAACAGGTGAGAATCGTCGTAACGGGTGCGTCCGGGTTCCTCGGACGGCTGCTGGCCGACGCGTTGACGCGAGCGGGCACCTTCGGCGGTGCGCCGATCGGCCGTCTGGTGCTGGTCGACCGCGTGGCCCCGCCCGGTGACCCGCACCGCGCGGGAACGCCCGTCCAGGTGGTGCACGGGGAACTGCCGGAGCACCTGGACGCCGTGTTCGCCGAGCCGGTGGACGTGCTCTTCCATCTCGCCGCCGCGGTGTCGGCCGAGTGCGAGGCCGACTTCGACCTCGGGATGCGCGCCAACGTGGACGTCACACGCGCACTGCTGGAGGCGGCGCGGGCGCAGTCCGCGTCGGGCGGGCCGGTCATGCGGCTGCTGTTCGCCGGCAGTGTCGCCGTCTACGGCTCCCACCCGGCCCTGCCGCTGCCCGCGGCGGTCAGCGAGACGACGGTGGCGGCCCCGCGGTCGAGTTACGGCACCCAGAAGCTGATGTGCGAGCAGCTGATCGCGGACTGCACCCGACGCGGCTTCGTCGACGGGCGGGTCGCCCGTCTGATGACGGTGGCGGTGCGTCCGGGAAAGCCCAACGCGGCCGCCTCCGGCTTCCTGTCCGGCATCGTCCGCGAACCGCTCGCGGGCCTGCCCGCCGTGTGCCCGGTCGATCCCGCTCTGGAGGTCGCCCTCTCCTCACCCCGGCGCACTCTGGAGGGAATTCTCCGCGTCGCCGAGGCCGAACGCGGCACCGGACCGGGCCGCCTGGAGGGCCCGCTGCCGGTCAACCTGCCCGGCCTGACCGTGTCCGTCGCCGACATGCTCGCGACCCTGCGTCAGGTCGCCGGTGACACGGTCGCCGACCGGGTCACCCTTGCTCCCGACCCGGCGGTCGAGGCGATCGTCGGCTCATGGCCGGCCGCCTTCGACCACCGGCGCGCCACCGCAATGGGACTCACCCCCGACCCGAGCTTCCGGTCGGTGCTCCTGGACTACCTCACCGATCACCCCGACGCCGTCGCCGCCCCGCCCCGCTGAACCGCGCCAACAGGTCCGCGGCGTCCGGGAGTTCGGTCAGCCGGGGAAGCGTCCCGTGGACCGCAGCAGCCAGCGGCGTTCGGCGTAGGCGAGGTCGTCGCGCCACAGCCGCGCCGCCCCCGCCGTCATCAGGCGGCGCATCAGGGGGGCCGCCGCGCGGGCCGCGGCGAAGCCGGGACGCGCGGAGGAGGCCACGACCGCCTCGACGACGGCGGTGCGTGGCCGGCCCAGCTCGTCCGGGCCGAGCGGGGTCGCGTGCGTCTCGACCACGGAGCCCCGGCCCTCGCCCTCGGTGATGCTCATGAGCACCGTCCGCGGTCCGGGCGTGGTGAAGACGGCCCGCACCGGCACGACCAACCGCCCGGCGACCTTGAAGGAGACGTCCACGGTGAACCCGTCCTCGCCCACCCCGCCGGCGTCGGGAGTGTCGACCACGGTCAGGTCCACGAAGGAGTACGGGTGGAACCAGGCCCCGTGCCAGGGATCCAGCCGGTTCGCCACCACGTCCTCCGGCTCGCAGATCCCCACCCCGGTGTAGACGGCGGCGACGGAGCGCGACAACCGCGGCCGGGACGGGACGGCCGGCGCCCGTGTCGGCGGTTCACCGCCCACCTGGTCCAGGCGGACCCACACCAGCACTCCGTCGTCGTACACGGGCAGCGGCTCCCAGCCGGCGAACGACCCGCCGTCCAGGGCCAGTCCGTGCCAGTGGCAGACGAGGGTCCCGCAGCGCACCGGACTGTCGGCGAGCGGTGCCCCCAGGTGCGGGCAGACGCCGGGCCCCGCGGCCAGCCGCCCGTCGGCGGTGCGCCACACCACCAGTTCCCGCCCGGCCACCGTCGCGGACAACGGTCGGTCGGCGCGAACGTCCCGACGGGCCCCGACGACGTACCAGTTGCCGGACGGTCGGGCCTCGGCCCGCTTCAGCGCCTCGGCGATCAGAGCCGGCCGGGCCTGCCGCCAGGTCGGTTGCTGCTTGTCCCATCGCACCGGGCGGTGCCGCAGGGAAAGCGGGTAGCGGGAACGTCCCGCGGGTCGCCGCGGCTTCATGCGATCCTCCGCAAGGGGGAAGTGGTGTCGGTGTCCGTGCCCGGCGCGGGAACGGCCCGCTCGTCGGCCGTCCCGTGCCGCAGCCGCGCCGCGCCCACCCGCACCAGTCCGTCGAGGGCCACCACGGCACGGCGCCGCCTCGGGACCACGGCTCGGCGCTGCACCGAGCGGTACTCGTCCGCGGCGACCGCGTCCAGGATTCCCCCGTACAGGACGAACGCGGTGCGGATGCACGGGCGCGAGACCGGGTCGAGCATGGCCAGCCCCGGGGCGGCCTCACGGTAGAGGGCGCGGGTCAGCCGCTCGAACTCCCGCAGGGCGGCGGTGATCCGGCGGTCGGGGCGTCCGGTGTCCCGGCTCCAGCGCAGCAGTTGCCGGTCCACGCCGTGCGCGGCCAGCAGGTCGGCGGGCAGATAGACACGGCCGCGGTCGAGGTCCTCGCCCACGTCCCGCAGGAAGTTGGTCAGCTGGAACGCCACACCCAGGGCCGCCGCGTGCGGGGCCGCCTCCTCACGCGGGACGACCGTGCCGAGCACCGGCAGCATCTGCAGACCGATCACCTCCGCCGAACCGTAGGTGTAGGTGCGCAGGTCGGCGTAGGTGGCATAGCCCGTGATGTCGAGGTCGGCACGCATCGCGGTCATGAAGTCGGTGAAGTGGCGGTGGTCGATGCCGTAGCGCAGCGCGGTGTCGGCCAGGGCGCTCACGACCGGTTCGGCGCTCTCGCCGGTACGCAGTCCCGCCTCCAACTGGTGCTGCAGCAGGGTCAGTTGTTCGGCCCGCTGGGCGGGGGTGGTCGTACCGTCGAGCGTGTCGACGATGTCGTCGGCCCAGCGGGCGAACCCGTACAGGGCGTGCACGGCCGGCCGGCGCGCCACCGGGAGCAGCCGGGTGGCCAGGAAGTACGTCCTGCCGTGCCGGGCGTTCAGCTGCCGGCACCGGGTGTACGCCTGGCGCAGCGCCGGATCGGTGACGCCGGCCGCGTCGAGTTCACGGTCGGTCATACCGGCCTCCGTTCCTGGGGTTCACGTACGGCGGGGCGCGGCCGGCCGGGGCGGGCGCCACCGGTGATGCGGGCCGCGGCGAGCTTGCCCGACAGCAGGACGGTCGGTACGCCGACGCCGGGGGTGGTGCCGCAACCGGCGAGCACGGCGTTGACCGTGCCGCGCACCAGGTTGCGCGGCCGGAACGGCCCGGTCTGCGCGAAGGTGTGAGCGGCGGAGAAGGGCGAGCCGGCCGCATGGCCCTGGGCCTGCCAGTCGGCCGGAGTGACCAGGCACTCCTCCTCGACGGCCGCGGCGATACCGTCCAGGCCGCGCCGCTCCAGTTCCGTGAGCAGGCTGTCGCGGTAGCGCGGGCCCAGCTCGCCCCACTCGGCCGCGTCGGGGCCCACGGCGGTGTTCGGGCAGGGAGCGAGGATGTAGTGCAGGTGGCGTCCCGGCGGGGCGAGGCCCGGATCGGTGGCGGTGGGGCGGGTGACGAGCAGGGACGGGTCGCTCATCAGGCGGCCGTGATCGGTGAGTTCGCGGAACGTCTGCCGCCAGGCCGCGCCGAAGGAGATGGTGTGGTGGGCCAGCCCGGGCCAGGTGCGGTCGGTGCCGACGTGCAGGATCACGGCGGAGGGCGAGAACCGCAGACCCACCGGCCGCCTCGGGGCGCGGCCCAGCAGCCGGTAGGTGACGGGCAGGTCGGGGGTGAGGACGACGGCGTCACAGGCGATCCGGCCGCTGTCGGTGATCACGGCCGTGATCCGTTCCCCGGAGCGTTCCAGGCGCGTGACCGTCTGCCCGAAGCGCAGGTCGGCCCCCGCGTCCTCGGCGGCGTCCGCCATCGCCCGGGGCAGCGCGTGCATGCCGCCGCGCGGGAACCAGACGCCCGCCACCGTGTCCATGTACGCGATGACGGCGTACGCGGCCAGGGCGCGTTCCGGTGCCACACCCGCGTACAGGGACTGGAAGGAGAACACGCGCCGCAGCCGCTCGTCGTGCAGGAACCGTCCGATGCGCGCGTCCAGGCGGCCGAACCCGCCGAGGGCGGCCAGGCGCGCGAGGTCCGGATGGAACAGCTGCAGGGGCGAGTCGAAGTCGGCGTCGATGAAGCGCCGCATCTGCACCCGGTACAGCCGCTCCAGCCACGCGCGCAGCCGGACGTATCCGGCGGCCTCGCGGGCCCCGGCGAAGCGCTCGATCTCCGCCTCCATCGCCTCGGCGCCGGTGTGCACGTCCAGGGTGCTGCCGTCGGCGAACCGGGCGCGGTAGGCGGGGTGCAGCGGCACCAGATCGACCCGGGCGGCCAGGCTGTCGCCCACGGCGGCGAACGCCTCGTCCGCCAGATGGGGCATGGTCAGGACCGTGGGCCCGGTGTCGAGGTGGTAGCCGCCGCGGACCGTCCGCCCGGCCCGGCCACCCGGTGACGCGTCGCGCTCCACCACGGTCACCCGGCGTCCGGCGCCGAGCAGGTGCAGGGCGGCCGCCAGCCCGGACAGGCCGGCGCCGACGACCACCACATGGTCGGTGCGCCCGGGAACGGTACGGGTCATCGGCCGGCCCCCTCGTCGGCGGTCGGCACGACCAGGGAGGCGGGGGCCGCTTCGCAGGCCACGCCGCTCGCGGAGCGCAGCAGTATGCGCAACTGCCGTGTGGGCTCGGGTTCGAGGGCCGCGGTGTCCAGGTGGCGCAGCCCCTGGGCCACCAGTCCGCGGATCTTCTCCTCCACGCTGTCGCGGGCACCGGTGGACGCGAACACCGCGCGCACCGCGTCGAGTTCGGCCTCGGAGGCGTCCGTACGGCCGAGGGTGTCGCGCAGCAGGTCCTGGGCGTGTCGGTCGCCCGAGGTCTCCGCCCGCGCGTGTGCGACGGCGGCGAGGTAGGTGGGCTTGCCGCTGCGGATGTCGCCGCCGGCGGGCTTGCCGGTGTCGCGCGGATCCCCGAAGGCGTCGAGGAGGTCGTCGCGCAGCTGGAAGGCCAGCCCGACACAGCGGCCCGCCGAGCCCAGGGCCCGGGTGGCGGCCGGCCCCGCGTCGGCCAGCGCCGCCCCCAGCGCGAGCGGGCGCTCCACGGAGTACCGGGCGCTCTTGAGGCGGGCGGCGCGGATCGCCCGGGCCGGGGAGCGCGCCGAGGTGGCCTCGCCCTGCACGTCCAGATACTGGCCGGCCACCATCTCGGTCCGCAGGGACCGCCACAGCTCCCGGACCCGCCGGGCGGTCGGGCGGGGCATCTCGGTGTCCGCCACCACGTCGTCCGCCCAGGCCAGGGCCAGGTCACCGGCGAGGATCGCGGCGGACTCCCCGAGGCGCTCGCCCTGACGCGTGTCGCACGCCCCCGCGTACTGGGCCGCCACGTCGGCATGCAGTGCCGGGCGGCCGCGGCGCACGCGCGCTCCGTCCATCACGTCGTCGTGGACCAGGGCACAGGTCTGGATGAGCTCCAGGGCGGCTCCGATCCGCAGCGCGGCCTGCGTCCGCCAGGGCTCGGCGCCGCCGCAGGCCCGCAGCGCCCACCACAGGAGGCGGGAACGGCCGAGTCTGCCGCCGCCCCGCGTGAAGCGGGCGACCCGCGCGGCCAGGTCCTCGCCGAAGAGCGGGTCGACGGCTTGGGCAGCGGCCAGCTGCTGGTCGAGCAGCTCGCCGAGCACCGCGCGCACGGCGTGGGTCACGTCCGCGTCCACGGCGCGCGGGTCGTCGCCGTACGCCGAACGGGTTGTCGGCGGGGAAGCGCGTTGGTGATCGCCCCGGACCTGGTCCGCCGGCTGCGCCGTCCGGCGGGCCGCAGCGGGGGAGACCTGCTCGGCGGTCGGGTGCGCGCACGGACTCCGGTCCGCGCGGTGGTCCTTTGCCACGGTGGAGCTCATGCCGGTTCCCCTCGTCGAGATCCTCGTGATCAGAGCTGGCGTCGTCATGACCGGTTCGCCTCGGGTGGCGGAGACGGATGCGGGGCGGCACGGTGAGGACTGGATCCCGCGGGTGCGTGACCCACCCCTCCTGGTCAATTCGATGCGAAGTCGATGCAAGTTGCCACCCCGGCGTGGAATCCGCAGGGTGGAGGAGCTGCGGTCGCTCTCGGCGACCACCAGGCTCAGCGGAGGAGTGACGATGACGACCGCACCGCGAACCGGCGGAGACATCGACGACAGCGATCTCGTGGCCGGGTTCCTCAAGGGGGACGAGGCGTGCCTCACGGCCGTTCACCATCGGTGGGGACCGCTCGTCCACGCCCTCGCCAGGCGCTCCCTGGGGGACGCGAGGGAGGCGGAGGACATCACCCAGCTGGTGTTCCTCGCCGCGTGGCGGGGCCGCGCCGGATTCGCCCCGGACCGCGGCACCCTGCCCGGCTGGCTCACGGGCATCGCCCGCCGGAAGATCGCCGACGCGCTCGCCGCCCGCACCCGGCGCAACGAACTCGTCGCCGCCGCCGGCGCCCAGCTGCTTCTGCGGGCCGAGGACGAGGCCGCGCTGCCGGAAGCCGCCCTGGACCGCGTCCTGCTCGCGGACGAGATGTCGCAGCTCCCGGCACCGCAGCGCCGGGTGCTCAACCTCGCCTTCTACGACGACCTCACCCAGACCCAGATCGCCGAGGTCACCGGCTGGCCGCTGGGAACGGTCAAGAGTCACGCGCGCCGGGGCCTGCGCCGCCTCGCCGGCCGGCTCCGCCAGGACGACCTGGTCGAGTGCGCCGCGTGACAACGACGCAGAACCGATGCGCGACACCCTCGCGACCGGCATCACCCCCGGCACGAAGCGGCCGGAACAGGTGACATCCGCATCCGGACGGGTACTGCGACCGGAATACCGCCGCAGGGCAGGGCGAAGGCGCGGAGGGAGTGGGCCGGACATGGACGAGGCGGACGTCGCCATCATCGGAGCGGGGGCCGCGGGACTGTCCCTGGCCCACCGCCTCTCCCGCCCCGCCCCCGGCGTGCGGCGTCCGTCCGTCGTCCTGCTGGACGCCCCGCCCGGCCCGCTGCGTCCGCCCCGGCGCACCTGGTGCTTCTGGGAGAGCGGCCGCGGACCCTACGACGCCGCGGTCACCCGGACGTGGCAACGCCTGCGCGTCCACCGGCCCACGGGCGAGCCGATCGAGCACGACATCTCGCCCCTGCGCTACAAGATGATCCATTCGGACGACTTCGAGTCCCTGATCGGGCACGACCTCGACCGCAGCGGACAGGTCCGGCGCATCGAGGCGACCGTCCAGAGCGTCGAAGGACTCCCGCGGGGCGCCCGGATCGACGCCCGTACGGCGGCCGGGCACCCCGAGTCCGTGCGGGCCCGCTGGGTGTTCGACTCCCGGCCGCTGGGCAGCCTGCCCGCGGCCCGTACGACCCTGCTCCAGCATTTTCACGGCTGGTTCGTCCGCACCGGCCGCCCGGTCTTCGACCCCGCCCGCGTGGAGTTCATGGACCTGCGCACCTCCCAGCCCGCCCAGGGCCTCTCCTTCGGCTACGTCCTGCCCACCCGCCCGGACCAGGCCCTGGTGGAGTACACGGAGTTCTCGCCGGCCGTCCTCTCCCCGGACGCGTACGACAAGGCACTGCACCACTACACCGGCACCGTGCTCGGCCTGGAGGACTTCGAGGTGACCGCCACCGAGACCGGGGTCATCCCGATGACCGACGCCAGGTTCGCCCGGCAGACGGGTCCGTCGGTCTTCCGCATCGGGGCGGCCGGCGGAGCCACCCGGCCCGCGACCGGCTACACCTTCGCCGGCGTGCAGCGCCAGACCGCGGCCGTCGCCGCGGCCCTGCGGCAGGGCCGGCGTCCCGTACCCCCCTCGCCCCACTCGCCCCGCGCCCGCGCCATGGACGCGGTCCTGCTGCACGCCCTCGACAGCGGCCTGGTGGACGGCGCGGACTTCTTCGCGCGGCTGTTCACGAGGATCCCCATGACCCGGCTCCTGCGCTTCCTGGACGGCGGCACACGCCCGCACGAGGACTTCGCCATCGGCCTGCGCACCCCTGTCCTGCCCATGCTGCGGGCCGCCGCGGAGGTGCCCCGGCTTCCCCGGCGCCCCTTTCCCGGACCGTGACCCGCGGTGCGGCCCGCGATCCCCGACGACCCGTACCAGGAGGCAGCGTGACCGTGCTGCGTGACGCGGACCTGGCCGCCGCGTTCGACCATGCGGCGGACAGTTACGACACACTCGTGGCCGCCAACCCCGGCTACCACGCCCATCTGCGCCGCTCGGCGCGCCGACTCGGACTGCCCCACCCGGGCACCGGACTGCGCGTCCTGGACCTCGGCTGCGGGACCGGCGCCTCCACCGCCGCGCTCGCCCGCGTGCTGCCCGACGCCGACATCACCGCCGTGGACGCCTCGGCCGGGATGCTGGACCGCGCCAGGGCCAAGCCGTGGGCGGGCAGCGTCAGGTTCGTGTGCGCCCCGGCGGAGGCGCTCGCCGAGGCGGACGTGCACGGGCCCTTCGACGCGGTGTTCGCCGCGTACCTCTTCCGCAACGTCGCGGACCCCGACGCCGTGCTGGACGCCGTCCACGACCTGCTGGCCCCGCACGGCCGGCTCGCCGTGCACGAGTACACCCTCAGCGGGCGGCCGCTCGACCGCGCCGTCTGGAGCGCGGTGTGCCGCGGCCTGGTGCTGCCCGTCGCCTCCGCCCTCGGCGACGGCGACCTGTACCGCCATCTCTGGTGCAGCGTCGTCGAGTTCGACACGGCCGACCGCTTCACGACCCGCGTTCGGGCCCGCGGATTCGACCACGTACGCGCCCTGCCCCTGCCCGGCTGGCAGACCGGCATCACCCACACCATCGTGGCCCGGCGCGCGGCCCTACGCGTGGGGGGTGGCCGGTGACGGCCGTGGGCGTGGGTCCGGGGCGGGACCGGCACGCCGTCCTCCTGCCTTGCCCGTCCGGGGCGACCCTGGTCGGTGAGCAGGTCGGTGAGCAGGTCGGTGAGCAGGTCGGTGGGCAGGTCGGGAGTACCCGCACCGCGATGACGGCGGGCCCCGGCCGGGGCTGCCGCGTCGCCCTCGTGCCCCTGTCGTCCGGGGCGACCCGCCGCAGGGCCACGACCGGCATCACCCGCACGGTCGTCGCTCGCCGCGTGGCCCGGCCCGTCGGGAGTGGACAGTGACGGCCGGGTCGGTAGGTCCCGGCCGGGACCGGCAGGCCGTCCTCCTGCCTCCGCCGCCCGGCGCGACCCGGATCGGTGGGCAGGCCCGGAGCACGGCCGTTGTCGGTGGTGGCATCGCCGGCCTCGCCGCCGCCACGGCACTCGCCGAACGCGGCGTGGAGGTGACGCTCTACGAACGCGAGGCCTACCTGGGCGGCCGCGTGGGCGGCTGGAGCACCGGCCTGTCCGACGGCACCACCGCGACCATGAGCCGTGGCTTCCACGCCTTCTTCCGCCAGTACTACAATCTGCGCAGCCTGCTGAGCCGGACCGATTCCCCTCCAGGGCGGCTCACCGGCCTCCCCGACTACCCGCTGCAACACCGCGACGGACTGCACGACAGCTTCCGCAGAGTGCCGCGCACGCCGCCGCTGAGCGCACTGGGCTTCGTGGCGCTGAGCCCCTCCTTCCGCTGGCGGGACCTGGTGCGCATGCGCCCCGCCGCGGCCCTCCCGCTGCTGGACGTCCGCGTCCCGGACGTCTACGCCCGACTGGACGGTGTCAGCGCGTACGACTTCCTCGAGTCCCTGCGCTTCCCCCCGGCCGCACGTCACCTGGCGTTCGAGGTCTTCTCGCGGAGCTTTTTCGCCGACCCCCGCGACCTCTCGGCGGCCGAGATGGTCCTGATGTTCCACATCTACTTCCTCGGCAGCTCCGAGGGACTTCTCTTCGACGTGCCCGACGACCCCTTCCCGACGGCCCTGTGGGACCCCCTCGCCAAACACCTCAGCCGCCACGGCGTCGACCTGCGCCTGTCCACCTCCGTCGAGAACGTCTCACCCACCCCGGACGGCGCCTTCACCGTCGCCACGGACAGCGAGGAGCGGCGGTACGACACCGTCGTCCTGGCCCTCGACACCGCCGGCCTGCGCTCCCTGGTCGGCCGCTCACCCCGGCTCGCCGACGCGGCCTGGCGTGAACGCGTCGGCCGACTGCGTACCGCCCCGCCCTTCCTCGTCTCCCGGCTCTGGCTGGACCGTCCCGTCGACGCGGGCCGGCCCGGGTTCCTCGGCACGGCCGGATACGGCTCCCTGGACAACGTCAGCGTCCTGGATCGCTGGGAGCAGGAAGCCGCCCGATGGTCCGCCCGCACCGGCGGCTCCGTGGTCGAGCTCCACGGCTACGCGTTGCCGGAGCACGCCGACCCCGACGCGGAGGCCCGGCACCTGATCGCACAACTCCGCAACGTCTACCCCGAGACCCGCGACGCGCGCGTCCTGGACGCCCGGCACGAATGGCGGCAGGACTGCCCCCTGTTCCCCGTCGGCGGATACACCGACCGGCCCGGCGTACGCACCCCGCAGCCCGGGCTGGTGCTGGCCGGCGACCTGGTGCGTACGGACCTCCCGGTCGCCCTGATGGAACGCGCCGCCACCAGCGGTTTCCTCGCCGCCAACGCCCTCCTGCAGTCGTGGGCGGTGCGGGGCCACCCGCTGTGGACCGTGCCCAACGGTGGCCGCAACCGTCTGCTCCGCACCCTGGCGGGCGGGCGCGCACGGGAACGAGAGGGGGCCTGAGCCCAGGTCCGGCGGCCACCGGAGAGCTCAAGGGCCCCACCAGGCCGCCGCCCCCGGCAAGCGGCGCCGGCGCCCGAAGGGCCCCCGCCGCAAGGCCGTACGGCGGGCTGAGGATGCCGTACGGCCCCTGCCGAGCGCGCCGCGGCGGAGCCAGCATCGACCCTTGGAAACGCCGTGACCCCGGCGGGCCGCACCTCACAGAACCCGGCCGTCGGAGGGGCCGCGCGGACGGCAACGGACGCAGGAGGGAACGGCCATGACCCACCGTCACGTGGTCGTCGGAGTGGACGGCTCGCTGATCGCCGTACGGGCGTTGGACCAGGCCGCGCAGGAGGCCGTACGGCGCGCCGCCGGACTGCACATCCTGTACGCGGTCTCCGATCGCGACGCGTCCGGACCGGTACTGGCGTCGGCCGCTGCACGGGTTCACGGGCGTCACCCCGAACTGCCCGTCACGACCAGCGCGGTCGAGAGCACCGCTGTGGAGTCACTCGTCCACGAGAGCGAGGAGGCGGCCCTCACGGTGGTGGGCACCCGAGGGCTCACCGGAGTCACCGGACTGCTGGTGGGCGCGGTCGGCCCGCGGCTGGCCGCACGGGCGCGCGGCCCGCTGATGGTCGTACGCCATGACCTTCCACGCGACCGGGGTACGTGCGCCGGGGAGCGGCCGGTCCTGCTGGCTCTCCAGGGCGACGGGGACACGGACGTCGCGGCCTACGCCTTCGAGGAGGCGGAGTGGCGTGGGGTGACGCTGCGTGTCGTGCACGCGACGCCCCACCGGCACCTCACTCCCCGCATACCGTCACCGCTTCCGGCGACAAGTCCCGGCCGGCGACGCCAGGTGCGGGGAGATCCGGCCGAGGAGGCCGTGCCCCGACTCGGCGTGGTCCGGCCGCGGGAGCAGCATCCGCAGGTGTGCGTGGACGCCCGCACCGGGCGGCTGAGTCCGGCTCACGCGCTGCTGGAGGCCACGCGAGAGGCGTCCGTCGTCGTCATCGGCACCCACCGGCACGTAGTCCCGCTCGGCCGACACCTCGGCCCGGTCGCTCGCACTCTGTTGCATCACTCGCACTGTCCTGTGGTGCTGGTTCCGACGCCCGGCGGCTGACACGGCGGCCTGAGCACCCCCGCTCCCGGACCCGGGCGGCGGCGTGTCCGCGCCGGCACGGAGCGCGCGGAGGCTCCGGCAGAGCCCACAGGGCTGTCCCACAGGCCGCGCGAAGGGCCGTTCGGGCCTGGTCGCGGGCCTGACGGTCCCTTGTGCGGAGGCGCGGAAGCACCAAGGCTGGAGCGCGGGCCGTCGCGCCGTCACCCCACACGCGGCGGCCGGAACTCTGCGATCAGGAGGCACGCGACGGTGTTGCAGTCGTCCAAGAGGAACCGCGCGGTGTCCCCGGCATCGGTGCCGGGGCGCGTGTGGCTGCTGCCGGCCCTGGCGACGGTCGGCTTCGCCGTGAACTTCTGGGCACCGACGTCCGCCAGACCCTCGCACGCCGCGCACCCACGGCAGTGACCGGCGGAATGGCGAGGACGCCCAGCGCGACGGGGCGATCACGCGCATGACGGAGTTCGTCCGCGGGTCCGGTTCGGCGGGGCGTGCCGCAGGACGCCGCTGGGCGAGGTACCCCGGTCGGCCACGGTCGAGGGACGGTCGGCCCCTCTCCGTAGCCGGACCGAAACCCCACTCTCGATGACACGCGGACTCGTCCGACGCCCGTGCGGGAGGAGAGCATCATGAACGGCGCATCTCTTGACGCCACGACCCTGGAAACCTGTCTGTCGGCCGCCGTGGCCGCGCCTTCGTTCTTCAACACCCAGCCGTGGCGCTACCGGCTGGACCCCGGCACCGTCACACTGGAGGTGCGCGCCGCCCCCGAGCGTGGCCTGCGGCACGCGGACCCCGCGGGACGCGCCCTGCACGTCTCGGTGGGAGCGGCCGTCTTCAACCTCCGGGTCGCCGTCGGCCACTTCGGCTGGGCGCCCGTGGTCCGGCTGCTGCCCAGCCCTGACGACCCCGGCCTGCTGGCCGCGGTGCGGCTGATGGCGCCCGCCCACCGCAAGGCGTTCGGGCACCGCCCGGACCTGTACGCGGAGATCTGGCGCCGGCACAGCAGCCGTATGCCCTTCTCCGGCCGCCCGGTGTCCTCCACCGCCCGCGTCGAACTCGCCGAGGCCGCACACACGGAAGGCGCCCTGCTCACCTTCCCCGACCCTCCGGAGACCGTACGCCTGCTGCGCGTGACCGCCGAGGCGGAGCACCGCAACCGTGCCGACACCGACCGGAGCTCGGAAAGCCGCCGCTGGCTGCACTCGGACGTGGGCGCCTCCGGGGGCGTGGGGCTGCCGGACCGCGTGCTCGGTCCGCAGGACGCGCGCGAACGCATCCCGATGCGTGACTTCACCGCCCAGCGGCACCCCGAACGGCTGCCCGCCCAGGACTTCGAGACCACTCCGGTCATCGCCCTGCTCACGACCGAACACGACCGGCGCGCCGACTGGCTGCGCGCCGGCCAGGCACTGGAACACGTGCTGCTGGTGGCCACCGCCCACGGTCTGCGCGCGTCCCTGCTGCACCAGCCGATGGAGTGGCCCGACCTGCGGCGCGACCTCAGCCCCGCGCCCGATCACACCGGGCACGCGCAGATGCTGATCCGTCTGGGCCACGGCCCGGAAGGTCCCGTCACACCACGGCGGGCCCCACAGGTGGTGACGGAGGCGCGCCACACCCGCTGACGACGCCGCCCGGCTCGGGAAGAGCCGTCCTGCCCGCCGGGTGGAGTCCGGACAGCCCATGCGGATGCCCGTCACTCGGCTCACGCTGGAGCCGTAGGGCAAGTCCAGCACCGGAGCGAAGGAGGAACGGTCATGAAGGGCCTCGTTTTCCACGGTCCCGGGCAGTCTGCCTGGGAGCAGGTCCCGGACCCCACCGTGCAGGACCCCACTGACGCCGTCGTCCGGGTCAAGGCGGTCACCATCTGCGGGACGGATCTCCACATCCTCAAGGGCGACGTGCCCGAGGTGGCACCCGGCACGGTTCTCGGCCACGAGGCGGTCGGCGAGATCGTCGAGACGGGCAGCGACGTACGCACGCTCCGGCCGGGGGACGAGGTCCTGGTCTCCTGCATCACCGCCTGCGGCCGCTGCCGCTTCTGCCGGCAGGGCATGTACGGCCAGTGCCTGGGCGGCGGGGGCTGGATCCTCGGTCACCGGATCCACGGCACGCAGGCCGAGTACGTACGGGTGCCCTTCGCGGACCTGTCCGTGCATCCGCTGCCCGCCGGGCTGAGCGGACAGGACGCCGTCCTGTTCGCCGACATCTTCCCGACCGCGTACGAGGTGGGCGTCCTCAACGGTTCCGTACGCCCCGGAGACACCGTCGCCGTCGTCGGAGCGGGTCCCATCGGACTGGCCGCGATCCGTGCCGCACAGCTGTACACACCGGAGCGGATCATCGCCGTCGACCTGGCCGACTCCCGGCTGGACGCCGCCAAGCGGCTCGGCGCCGACGCGGTCGTGGCCGTGCGGGACGATCCCGAACAGCTCGTCGCGGACCTCACCGACGGCCTGGGCGCCGACGTGGTCATCGAGGCCGTGGGTGTCCCGGAGAGCTTCGAACTGAGCACGCGGATGGTGCGTCCCGGCGGCCACGTGGCGAACGTCGGAGTGCACGGCAAGCCCGCCACCCTGCACCTCGAAGACCTGTGGATCAAGAACGTGACCCTGACGACCGGGCTGGTCGACACCTCGTCCACGCCCACCCTGCTGCGGATGGCGGCCGCGGGCCGGCTGCCCACGTCGTCGATGGTCACCCACACGTTCCCGCTGGACCTCATGGAGGAGGCTTACGACGTCTTCGGCCGCGCGTCCGAGACGGGCGCACTCAAGGTCGTGCTGGGCGAACCGCGCCACGACACCCTCGCCGTTCCGGCGGCCGCGTGACGTCTCCCAGCGCCAGGACCGGCACCGGGACCGGCCCCGGGCCGGAGTGTCTGGCGACGAGGCCGGTCACTGTGCCGACCGCAGGGACGGTGGACCAGATCCACTGGCCCGGCGCCGGTGGCGTGTGCTGCGTCTCGCGACGGAGCCAGGGCGCCGTGATGCCGGCCCTCGGCGCCGGTGTCCGTCTCCCCGTACAGCTCCCGGTGCGAACCGCGTCCCGCTCAGGTGCCCGTGGTGATGAGGCGGATGCCTGTGACCAGATCCGGATGGATCCGGACCGCGTAGTCCATGGCCTTATCCACCCAGGGGCGCAGCAGTGCCTGGTAACGGGCCAGTTCGGCAGGGTCGGTGACCAGATGGGCGAAGCCCGTCACCACCACACTCCAGCCGAGGTGGGTGTCCGGGTCGATGACGTCGGCCTCGTAGGCGACGACGACTCCCGCTTCGGGGGCCTGCCCGGTCCGGGAGGTCAGGGCTGCCCCGGCATGGGTGCGTATGACGATGTCTCCGTCCACCAGGACGTGGTTGACCGGACGGACCGTCGGCAGCGCGTGCTGGGTGAAGACGATCCGCCCCACGGAGACGCTGCCCAGCAGCCGCAGCGCCTCGGCGCTGTCGATCCCGATGCTTCGGCGGGGTTCGGCCGGAACCGGCTGTGCGTTGTCGACATACATGGCGGATTCCGTAGGTGTGAGAAGGCGTCGCGCGCGATCAGACCATTGGAGAGGTTCGGCGTCGGTGTCACCAGGGCCGGTCGGCCCTGATTCGGTGCCCGTACGGCCCTCGGTGCCGGTGCGGTCGACTGCGCACGGCAACCGCTTCCGATCTCCTGCCTGAGATTCCGACGACCCCGGTGCCGCCGTCCTCCGCCGGGCTTGGGCCGGACGTCCCGGGGTTCACCCCCGTCCGGCCCAAGCCCGGCGGCGGCCGTGGGCCGGAAGGTGGAGAGCAGGACGTACACCGATCGGGGAGGACGACGGACATGAACGTGCGCGTGGGCATCAACGGCTTCGGCCGTATCGGACGCAACTACCTGCGCTGTGTGGGGGAGCGCGCGGAGAAGGGCACCGGCACCCCCGTCGAGGTCGTGGCGGTCAACGACGTCACCTCGCCGGCGGCACTGGCCCATCTGCTGACCTACGACTCGACGTACGGCCGACTCGGCCGCACCGTGGAGCACGACGAGGACTCCCTGACCGTGGACGGTCACCGCATCGCCGTCACCGCGGAACGCGACCCCGCAGCCCTGGACTGGAGCGACCTCGGCGTCGACATCGTCATCGAGTCGACCGGCCGTTTCCGCACGCGGGAGCAGGCCGGAGCGCATCTCAGGGGCGGGGCGCGCAAGGTGCTGCTGTCCGTCCCGGGCAAGGGCGTGGACGCCACGCTCGTGATGGGCGTCAACGAGGGCACCTACGACCCCGAGCACGACCACGTGGTCTCCAACGCCTCCTGCACCACCAACTGCGTGGCGCCCATGGTGAAGGTGCTCGACGAGCACTTCGGCCTGGTCAAGGGGCTGATGACGACCATCCACGGCTACACCAACGACCAGGTCGTCCTGGACGGCCCGCACAAGGACCTGCGGCGCGGCCGCAGTGCCGCCGTCAACATCATCCCCACGTCCACCGGGGCCGCCCGGGCCGTCGGCCTGGTGCTGCCGGAGCTGGCGGGCACGCTCGACGGGATCGCCGTGCGCGTGCCGGTCGAGGACGGGTCGCTGACCGATCTGAGCGTGGTGCTGGAACGGCCGGTGACCGCGGACGAGGTCAATGCCGCCTTCCGGGAGGCCGCGGACGGGCCGCTGAAGGGGATCCTGCGGGTCTCCGACGCCCCGATCGTCTCCCGCGACATCGTCGGCGACCCCGCCTCCTGCGTGCTGGACGCCCCGCTCACACAGGCCCACGGCGACCTGGTCAAGGTCTTCGGCTGGTACGACAACGAGTGGGGCTACACCAACCGCCTGCTCGACCTCACCGAGTACGTCGCCGGGCGGCTTCCGCGCGGCTGACTGCGAGCCGTTCCACCACCGTGGCCCGGACCAGGCGTCTCAGCTGGTCCGGTGCCCCCACCGCGGGCCGACCAGGTCCCACTCCCGGCCCCATGCCTCGACCCGCCGCCGGTCGAGCCGCCACCTTGCGAGGGCACCCGCGGCATGGACGGTGCCGACGAGGACGAGACCGGCGAGGGCGCCCAGGACGCCCGCTTCCAGGGCGGCTTCCCGCGTGCTCGGGGGAGCGGTGGCGAGCGTGCCGTTGCCGTCCTGCCAGCGGCTTCCGTCCTTCAGCCCGGTGTCGACCAGCGTCCGGTCGGTGCGGACCGTTCCCAGGGACCTGTCGCTCGACCCGCTCGACGGGCGGACCGCCGACGTGTGGTGCGACTCGTCGGTGAGCAGGACCGCGCGGGACCTGTTCGCGGCGCGAGGGGGGCCGGTCAGCCCCTGGCGAGGGCGCGTACGACGGGTCCGGTTCAAGGCGTGTCCACGCTGCCGCGCGGCAGCGTGGACACGCCGTTCCAGCAGTCGGGTGCGACCCCGCACCAGGACCGACCGGGCCGGGAACAGGGCGTTCGCGCCGCACCCGGGCACCGCCCGAGCATCACCGGAGGCCCAGGTCGAGCGCGGCATGGGCCGAACGGCCCCGGTCGAGGCCGAACCAGCCCTGGCAGCGCCTGGCGGTCGGTGCGACGGTGATCGTGGGGCCCCGTACCGCACGCCCCGTGCGGTCCGACGAAAGGTGGTGGGGACGATGGAGCTGCCCCTGGTCGTGGGAATCGACGGATCGGACTCGAGTCTGGTCGCGCTCGACTGGGCGGTGGACGAGGCGGCCCGGCAGGGTCTGCCGCTGCGGTTGGTGCACGCGTCGCTGTGGGAGCGCTACGAGGGGTCCACCCTCTCCACCGGCCTCGACCGGCCGTCCGAACAGGTGATGGCGGAGAACATCGTGGGGACTGCCGTGGAGCGGGCGCGGCGGCGCAACCCCGAGGTGAAGGTCTCCACGGAAGTAGTGCCCGAGGAAGCCGTGGACGCGCTCCTGCACGCGGGCCACAACGCGTCCGCCCTGGTGACGGGTTCGCGTGGACGCGGTGAGCTGAAGGGCCTGCTGCTCGGCTCGGTGGGCCTGGCCGTGGCGGGGCGGGCGCACTGCCCGGTGATCGTGGTCCGGGGCGACCGGGCCGGCGTGGCGGGAACACATGAACGGATCGTGCTCGGCGCGGGCGATCCCGCGTCCGGCGGTGAGGCCGCCCGGTTCGCCTTCCGCACCGCCGAGAAGCGCGGCGGTGTCCTCGACGTGGTCCGGGCCTGGCGTTGCCCCGCGCACGAGACGGCGGACGAGCCCCGACTGGCCGAGGACCCGGCGCACCTCCACGAGGAGCGGGCCTCCGGGCAGCTCGACGCCCTGGTGCAGGACGCGGTGACCGAGCATCCCGGCGTCCGCGTACGCCGCAGCACGGTCGAGGGCCCGGCACGCCGGGTGCTGCTCAACCGCTCCGCCGCCGCGGATCTGGTGGTCGTCGGAGCGCGCCGCCGGACCGGCCACTTCGGCCTCCAGCTGGGTCGGGTGGGCCACACCCTGCTGCACCACGCACAGTGCCCGGTGGCGATCGTGCCGGAGCGTGTGTGACGTGACGGACCGGACCTGGGCGTACGAGGGCTACGTTCCCGCGGACGAGCGGCTGCGGGAGTCGCTGTGCACCCTCGGCAACGGCCGCTTCGCCACCCGCGGGGCGCTTCCCGAGTGCGCCGCGGACGAGGTGCACTACCCGGGCACGTATGTCGCGGGCTGCTACAACCGGCTCACCTCCGAGGTGTCCGGTCGGCAGGTCGAGAACGAGGACATGGTCAACGTGCCCAACTGGCTGCCGCTTCGTTTCCGCCTCCCCGACGGGCCGTGGCTGACCCCTGACACCGCACCCGTTCTCGACCACCGCATGGACCTGCACCTGTCCTCCGGGCTGCTGGAGCGGCGCACCCGGTACGGACTCGGCGCGGGGCGGGAGCTGAGCGTGCGCCAGCAGCGCCTGGTGCACATGGCGGATCCCCATCTCGCCGCCCTGCGCACCGAGTTCACCGCACACGGGTTCTCGGGTGTGCTGGAGGTCGAGTCGGCACTCGACGGCGGCGTCACCAACTCCGGCGTGGCCCGCTACCGCGACCTGGACGGCCGGCACCTGACCCATGTGCACACCGGCACGGCCACCCCGGACACGGTGTGGCTGCGCTGCCGCACCAGCACCTCGGACATCCGGATCGGCATGGCGGCCCGGCTGACCGCGCAGGCTCCCGTCACCGCGGGGCACGAGGACCTGCGTGCCGTCCACCACCTGTCCCTGGAGCTGGCGAGAGGCCGTACCGTCACCGTCGACAAGACGGTAGCCCTGCACACCTCACACGACCCGGCCATCAGCGATCCACTGAACGCCGCCGTCGACCGGGCCGGGCGGGTGCCGGGCTTCGACGAGCTCCTCGCATCGCACCTGACGGCCTGGGACCACCTCTGGCGCCGCGCCGACCTCGACGTGCCCGGGGAAGCGGGCCGCATCCTGCGTCTGCACCTGTTCCACGTGCTCCAGACGCTCTCCCCGCACACGGCCGAACTCGACGTCGGGGTGCCGGCGCGCGGACTGCACGGCGAGGCCTACCGCGGGCACGTCTTCTGGGACGAACTGTTCGTCCTGCCCTACCTGAACCTGCACTTCCCGGAGGTCTCCCGCGCCCTGCTGCGCTACCGGCACCGCCGGCTGGAACAGGCCTGCACGGCTGCCCGGAAGGCGGGCCACCGCGGCGCGATGTACCCCTGGCAGAGCGGCAGCGACGGGCGTGAGGAAACCCAGCAACTGCATCTCAACCCCCGCTCCGGGCGCTGGCTGCCGGACCACTCCCACCTCCAGCACCATGTCGGCTCGGCGATCGCCTACAACGTGTGGCAGTACTGCCAGGCCAGCGGTGACACGGAGTTCCTGCACACCAAGGGCGCCGAGATGCTGCTCCAGATCGCGCGCTTCTGGGCCGACTCCGCCGTCTACGACGCGGGACTCGGACGGCACCGCATCAAGGGCGTGGTGGGCCCCGACGAGTATCACGACGCCTACCCCGGCGCCGCTGACCCCGGCCTCGACGACAACGCGTACACCAATGTCACGGCCGCCTGGGTGCTCACCCGCGCGCTGGAGCTGACGGCGAGCCTGCCCGAGCCGCGCCGCCGTGAGCTTCTGGAGCGCACGGGACTGGACGGCGGCGAGCTGGAACAGTGGGAGGACGTCTCCCGCACCCTCCATGTGCCGTTCCACGCCGGTGTCGTCAGCCAGTTCGAGGGCTACGGCGACCTGGCCGAACTCGACTGGGCGGCCTACCGGGAGAAGTACGGCGACATCCGGCGCCTGGACCGGATCCTGGAGGCGGAGGGCGACACCGTCAACCGGTACCAGGCGTCCAAGCAGGCCGACGTGCTGATGCTCGGCTGTCTCTTCGCGCCCGCCGAACTCCACTCCCTCTTCCTGCGGTTGGGGTACCGGCTGGACGAGGACACCTGGCTTCGCACCGTCGACCACTACCTGCACCGCACCAGCCACGGTTCCACCCTCAGCGGTCTGGTCCACGGCTGGATCCTGGCCCGGGCCCGGCGCGCCGAAGCCTGGAAGTTCTGCCAGGAGGCGCTCCGGGGCGACATCGCCGACGTACAGGGCGGCACCACCGGCGAGGGCATTCACCTGGGCGCCATGGCTGGCACCCTCGACCTCGTCCAGCGGGGACTGACGGGGCTGGAGACCCGTCAGGGTGCCCTCTGGCTCGACCCGGTGCCGCTGCCCGAGCTGTTGTCCTACGGCTTCGCCCTGCGCTACCAGGGGCACTGGGGCGTACGACTGCGCCTGGAACGTGGACAGTTGGAGATCGCCGTACCGTCCTCCGATCGCTCGCCCATCGACGTACGGCTGCCGGACCGGTCGGTCTGCCTGCAGCCGGGCGAGACGGGACACCTGGTGCTCACCCACTGACCACCGGGGCCGGACGGCCCTGAGGACAGCCCTGGTGGCCCCTCCCCGCGGACCCGGCGGGACGCGAGGCTGGGCACGAGAGGCCGATCCCACCGGCTCCGGGTACGACTGAGAGGGAGTGACCGCTGTGTACTGGAACCACCACGACATGACCGGCTGGGACTGGTTCGTCACGTCGGTCGGCACGGTCCTGTTCTGGGGCCTGCTCATCACCGTGGCCGTGCTGCTGTACCGCGCCCTGACCGGCGCTCTGCACCAGCCGCACGCCCCTGCCCCGGCCTCGCCTGAGCAGCTGCTCGCCGAGCGCTTCGCCCGCGGCGAGATCGACGAGGACGAGTACTGGCGCCGACTGTCGGTACTGCGCTCCGACGACATCGGCCTCACCAAACCCTGAGGGAGGCGCGCCGCATGACGGCCCTCCGCGCGAAGAGCCATGCGCATCGCCCGCCGAGCCTGAGAGGAGGCGGATCGTCATGACCACCGAGGTGCTGGTCGCCTACGGCACCACCAACGGATCCACCGCACAGATCGCCGAGGCCGTGGCCGAGGTACTCGACAAGGAAGGGCTCACAGCCTGCGCGCGTCCGGCCGCCTCGGTCGACGACCTGAGCCGCTACGACGCCGTCGTGGTCGGGGGCGCCCTGTACGCCGGCCGCTGGCACAAGGACGCCCGGCGCTTCCTGCGCCGGCACCGCCGCGCCCTGGCCGACCGTCCGCTGTGGCTGTTCAGCAGCGGACCGCTCGACGCCTCGGCCGGTGAACGGGACATCCCGCCCGTGGCCGCGGTCGAACGGGCCATGACCCGACTCGGCGCCCGTGGACATGTCACCTTCGGCGGCTGCCTGGAGGAAGGCGCCAAGGGCTGGGTCGCGGGCATGATCCTGCGCAACGGCAAAGGCGGCGACTTCCGCGACTTCACCGGCATCGGGAACTGGGCCCGCCAGGTCGCCGAGGACCTCGTCGGCGCACGCGAGCAGAAGTGACCGTCCGGTGACGCCGGGACACGGGCCCGAAACGAGGTGAGCGACCGGCGGAGCGCGGGCGTCCGGCTGAGCGAGGGGGTGTCACGGCACGGTCGTACGGCTTGAGAGACTGTCGGGTATGGACATCGCGAGCAGGAACAACGTGACCGTCACCGGCAACGCCCAGGGACCCACGGTGGTGCTGGCGCACGGCTTCGGTTGCGACCAGAACATGTGGCGGCTGACGGTGCCCGCTCTGGTCGACGACTATCGCGTGGTGCTGTTCGACTACGTGGGTTCCGGCCGCTCGGACGCGTCCGCGTTCTCGGAGAGCCGCTATGCCTCGCTGGACGGGTACGCCCGGGACGTCGTCGAGGTGTGCGAGGCGCTCGACCTGCGTGACGCGGTCTTCGTGGGGCACTCGGTCAGCGCGATGATCGGTGTACTGGCGGCGGGCCTGGCTCCCGAGCGGATCGGCGCGCTGGTGATGGTCGCCCCGTCCCCGCGGTACATCGACGACGAGGGTTACCGAGGCGGGTTCAGCGCCGAGGACATCGACGAACTGCTGGCGTCGCTGGAGGCGAACTACCTCGGCTGGTCGGCGGCCATGGCCCCGGTGATCATGGGCAACGCCGACCGGCCCGAGCTGGGCGACGAGCTCAGGAACAGCTTCTGCGCCACCGACCCCGACATGGCGCGCGTCTTCGCCCGGACCACGTTCCTGTCGGACTCGAGGGACGACCTCAAGCGCGTGACCGTGCCGACGCTGGTACTGGAATGCACCCAGGACGCGATCGCCCCCCGCGAGGTCGGAGCCTTCGTCCACCAGGCGATTCCCGGCTCGACCCTGGTCACCCTCGACGCGACCGGGCACTGCCCGCACCTGTCCGCGCCCGAGGCCACCAACCAGGCGATCGTCGACTTCCTCGCGAGCCTGTGATGATGTGCCGCGCCGACCAGCAGCCCGACCCGCAGGACGCCGACCGGGCCGCGGACGCGATGTTCGCCGCACTGCTGGAGGACAGCGACGAGGACCTCTACGAGAACGCCCCCTGCGGTTACCTCTCCACGCTGATGGACGGCACCATCGCGAAGATCAACGGCACCCTGCTGGACTGGCTCGGTCTGGAGCGGGAGGCGGTGGTGGGCCGTAAGCGGTTCACCGACCTGCTGACCATCGGCGGGAAGCTGTATCACGAGACGCATTTCGCACCTCTGCTGAGGATGCAGAGCGAGATCAGCGGCATAGCCCTGGAGATGAAGCAGAACGACGGCGCCCGGATGCCGGTCCTGGTCTCCTCCGTCGTCAAACACGGCACCACCGGGCAGCCCCTGCTGATCCGCACCACGGTCTTCGACGCCCGGGACCGCCGCGCCTACGAGGAGGAACTCCTGCGCCGCCGTGAAGCGGCAGAGGAGGCACGCCGCCAGGCGGAGGCCGACCGCGCCCGGCTGCAGGAGGCACTCGCCGTGCTCCAGCAGTCGCTGCTCCCGGACAGCCTGCCGCCGGTCCCCGGCGTGCAGACGGCCACCCACTACCACACGGCCTCACCCGACCGGCTGGGCGGCGACTTCTACGACGTCTTCGCCCTCGACGGCAGACGCTTCGGGTTCTTCCTGGGCGACGTGTGCGGCAAGGGCCCCCAGGCCGCCGCCCTCACCTCGCTGACCCGCTACACCCTGCGCGCCGCCGCACTCCACGACCCCGACCCCGTCTCCGCCCTGACCACCCTCAACACGGTGCTCCACGAGCGCTACGCCGGCAGTGGCGACCCCCGCTACTGCACCGCGGTCTACGGCACCCTCGACCCCGATCCCGCGACCGGACAGCTGGCCGTCCACCTCGCCGCGGGCGGCCACCCGCCGGTCATCGTCCTGCGCGCGGACGGCACAGCCGACTTCCTGCCCACTCCCGGCGGCCTGCTGGTCGGCATCCTGCCCTCCGCACGCTTCACCGACGCCAAGACCGTCCTCGGCCCCGGCGACACCCTCCTTCTCTACACGGACGGCCTCACCGAAGCCCGCACCGGCCAGGGCCGAGCGGATCTCTACGGCGACGAGGCGCTGCTCGCCTTCGTCACCGCGCACGCGGGCAGGCCACCGCACGCCGTCGTCCAGGCCCTCACCGGGCTCCTGGACAGCTTCGGTGACGGCCTCGACGACGACACCGCCCTGCTCGCCATCGGTGTCCCCGCCTCCGACCCACAGACGAGAAACGAACGATGAGCCCGCTGAAGATCACTGCACGAGCCGCCGCGACCGGTCCCGTTCTGGAGCTTGCCGGTGAGCTCGACTACGCCAACGTCGCCGAACTGCACGGAGCGCTCGACAGCCTCGCCCTCCAGCCGGGCCAGTGCCTGGTCCTGGACATGAGCGGCCTCGAATTCTGCGACTCCAGCGGCATCACGGCCCTGATCGCCGCCCGCAGCAACGCGCAGGCCGTCCGGGCGGACGTGGTCCTGGCCGCCGTACCGCCGAACACACTGCGCGTCCTGCGCATCGTCGGCCTCGACCAGATCTTCACCATCCACCCGGACAGCGAGAGCGCCACCCGCCCCTGAGCCGGGCTCCCTCCCGGACGGTCAGGACAGGATCTCGACGTACCCGTCCGTGCCGTGCACGCGGATCCGCTGGCCGTCCCGGATCCGCCGGGTGGCCTGCTCCACGCCCACCACGGCCGGCAGGCCGTACTCCCGGGCGATCACCGCGCCGTGGGTCATCTGGCCGCCCACCTCCGTCACCAGGCCCGCCACGGCGACGAACAGCGGGGACCAGCTGGGGTCCGTGAAGGTCGTGACCAGGATGTCGCCCGCTTCCAGATCGGCCTCCGCCATGTCGAGGATGACCCGGGCCCGTCCCTCGACGGTCCCGGTGGAGACCGGCAGGCCGATCAGGGCGCCGGCCGGCACGTCGTCGCGCCGGTAGGCCCCGGAGAGGGCCTCGCCGTCCGAGGTGAGGACCCGGGGCGGGGTGAGCGCCTGGTGCGAGCGGAACGTGTCCCTGCGCTGCCTGACGAGCCGCTCGTCGACCTGCCCGTAGCGCGCGACGTCGTGGAACTCCTCGAAGGTGAGGTAGAAGACGTCCTCCCGGTCCGCCAGCACGCCCGCCTCCACGAGGCGGTCCGCCTCCGCCATCAGGGCCTGCTTGTAGACGAAGTAGCGGCTGATGATGTCGTACTTCGGGTACTCCCGGTACCCGATGAAGGTGCGCACCCGGTCGATCATGGCCTTGGTCTCGTCGGCCTTGCGTTCCCCTTCCGGCAGGGCCCGCAGGCGGGACAGCACCTCCTGTTCCTTCGTCCGCGCCTGCTGGAGCCCCTGCTCGAAGCGGCGCCGGGCCGCGCCCGGTTCGAAGTTCCGGACGTTGTCGAGGATCACGGGAACGAGGGTGCCGGGGCGCTCGCTCCAGCGAGGCCGCGTGATGTCGATCTCGCCGACGCAGCGCATGCCGTACCGGTCGAGGTAGGCGTCGATGGCGTCACGTGCCTCGGCCCCGCCCGGGAGCTTCGCCAGCTCGTCGAGGAAGCCGTCGTCCTCGACGCCCTGCAGGAATGCGACCACCTCCGGATGAGGGCGGATCACGTCGGCGACGTCGAGCAGCGCGAGGCCCATCTCCGACGTGACGTTGCCGGGGGCGGACAGGGTGAGCGTGTCAGCCGCGTTCTTCTCGCCGAGCCACTCCTCCAGCTTGTCGTTGAGCCACCAGGTGGCCTCCATGCCCGCCATGATCGCCTTGAAGTTCAGCGGATCGGTGAGGACTCGTTTGTGCTCCTCGAAGGCCACCGACAGGAAGTCGAACACCTCCGGTCCCGTCTTCGTCCGGGCGTCGCGCCGCAGGGCGGCGATGGAGGCCTGGCTGCGCTCGATCAGCCCGGCGACGACGGCCGGGTCGGTCTCGATCGGCTCGGGGGCCCCGCCGGCTCGCGGTCCGGCGGGAGGCGCGTCCGGCAGCGACGGGACGAAGTCCTCGCGGTCCAGGACGGTCTCCAGCGCGTCCCTGACCAGCGGATCGCCCCGCCCCATGAGGTCCATCAGGGCGGCACGGCTCGCGGGCGCGGCCAGTCGCTGGGTGACGTCGACGAACAGCCGCCCGCCGGCCTCGTGCATCCGGGCCATGGCCGTCGACTGCCACATGGACACGCCCAGGGGCTTCATGGCATCGGTCATCATCTGCTGATGCCCCACGGAGACATAGACGCGGTTCCCCTGGTCCCCGCTCTCGGGGACCGGGAACAGCGTCGTGATCGGCCGGCTCTGCACGATGTGGAAGTCGTCGTCGACCAGGCACCATTCGATGTCCTGCGGGCGGCCGAAGTGCGCCTCGATCCGTCGCCCGAGCTCCACGAGCCGGACCGCCTGCGCATCGGTCAGCGCCGGCTGCTCCTGCCGCCGCGAGTCGACCGGCACGTCCCGCGTGCCTCCGGCCGGCAGGGCGTGCACCTCACGCTGCTTGGCGGAGATCGTCCTCTCGACGACCTCGCCGCAGCGCACCTTGAACACGTCCGGGTTCACCAGGCCGGACACCAGCGCCTCGCCGAGGCCGAAACCGGCGTCCACGGTGGCGACCGTCCGGTTGCCCGAGAGGGGGTCGGCGGTGAACAGGATGCCGGACGCGTGCGGGAAGACCATCTGCTGCACGACGACGGCCATCCGGACCGTACGGTCGTCGATGCCGTTGCGCCGGCGGTAGGTCACGGCTCGTTCGGTGAACAGCGAGGCCCAGCAGCGGCTGACGTGTCGAAGGATCGCCGCCGGCCCCACGACGTTGAGGTAGGTGTCCTGCTGGCCCGCGAACGAGGCCGTCGGCAGGTCCTCGGCCGTCGCGCTGGACCGGACGGCGTAGGCGGTCCCCTCACCGGACCCGGCGAGCGCACGGGTGATCGCCTCGGCCAGATCGTCCGGGACGGTGCTCTCCTCGACGGTCCGGCGGATCTCCGCGCTGAGCGTGCGGATCGCCTCCCGGTCGTCCGGGCTCACACGCGCAAGCCGGTCCAGCTGCGCGTCGAGCGACGGTGACCGCGCGACGACCCGCCGGTAGGCGTCCGTCGTCACGCAGAAGCCCGCCGGTACCCGGACGCCCTCGATCCGCGACAGGCTGCCCAGGTGCGCCCCCTTGCCGCCGACGACGGCGACCTGGCCCTCGTCGATCTCCCGAAGATGCAGCACGTACTGCTCGGTCATCGCGATACCTCCGTGGCGGCCGTGCTGTCCCGCGCCGCGGTCTCCGATCGAATTTCCAGGTCTGTCGAACGGTTGGCCGAGCACCTCGTCATCGGCCATTGCCTTTCCTTCGACGCGTCACGTCGTTCCCCCATTTCCGCAGGTTGTGGCCTCGGCCGACGATTCTGCGCCCTGACCGGGGGCTTGCCGCAAGCCCCCCTTCGCGCTATAACTTGAAGAGAGGCAAGGAGAGTTCTCTCCTTGCCTTTTCCTTTTGCCGTCCTCCGGTGCCCGCCATGTGCTTGGTCGACGCGTCATCGGGTACCGCGTTTGAATGAGGGTGGTATCTGTACGGCGAAGCGATTACTGAAAGCGATGGGTGTGTGACTCGTCTCAGTGGCTCGGGGGACGACCAGTCGAGCGGACCGAGTGACGACCCACTCTCCGTCGCGCTGGAGCTCGCCGACGCCGTGGACGGTCTCGCGAACCTGTGGTCGGTGGCCGCCCAGGGAGCGAGCCTGAGGCTGTCGCCGCACCAGTTGAGAGCGCTGCGGATCCTGGAGTCGGAACCGGGGCTCAATCTCACCACTCTGGCGGAGAACATGGAGATAGGGCCGCCGACCGCCAGCCGGCTGTGCGACCGGCTGGAGGCGGCCGGCCTGCTGGAGCGTCTGCTGCACCCGCAGCGGCGGCGCGAGGTGCAGCTCGTTCTCACCGGGCGTGGCCGGCATGTGCTGGACGAGGTGGACGCGCGCAGGGCGCGGGCGCTCGCCGCGGTTCTCGCGGCCATGGAACCCGGTGAGCGGGCGGCGCTGAGCGCGGGGCTGCAAGCCTTCGCGACCGCCCGGAGCGATGCCGGCAAGGAAACCGACGACCCCGGACGCTGAGCGGGACGGTCAGATCTGGCGGCCGTGCCAGTCGAGGCAGACCACGGCGGCGTCCGACAGCAGCTCCTTGCTGCCGTAGTGCTCGATCAGCCCGGCGACGACCGCGCGCGCCGCCTCGTGCGGCGCCGCGGAACGGGTGGCGCCGAGCACCTGGCGCAGGACCCGCTCGCCGAAGAGGTCACCCGTCGCGGAGCGGGTGCTGTGGACCCCGCTGCTGACCGCGATGAGCCGGTCGCCGGGCTCGACCTGGAAGGTCTGCTCCGTGTAGAGGGTCTCCTCGAACATGCCGAGCGGCATCTGCGCCTCCAGCTCGACCCGCTCGGTACGGCCGCCGCGCTGCTGGAACAGTTGGGGCGAGCCCGCGTCGACGGCCTGCACGATGCCCGTGGCCAGCTCGAAGCGCAGCAGCAGGGTGGAGGCGTACGCCTTGCCGCCGTACTGGGAGTAGACCGCCTGGTCGGCTAGGTATGCCTGGTCGGCGAGGCTTATGCCGGCGCGGCGGGCGTTGCGCAGGGCGCCGGTCGTGAGGCCGGCGAGCAGGGAGGCGTCGATGCCCTGTCCCATTCCGTCGGTCACGCTGAGGAACAGCTGGTCGGCGCCGGTGGACCAGTCGAAGGTGTCCCCGCCGATGGAGTAGGCGGGTTCGAGGTGCGCGCCGATGACGTACTCCTCGCGGGCGCAGCCCCGGCCGGGCAGGAGCTGCCACTGCATCTCGGCGGCGAGGGTCAGCCGGCGGGTGCGGCGGGCCTGGAGGTAGAGGTCGGTGTCGCGGTCGGCGGTGGTGACCTCGTGGCCGAGTGCCGTGGCGAAGTCGCCGAGCTGGAGCACGGTGTGCGGGTCGACGGCCCCTGCGGGCAGCCTCACGGACAGGACACCGAGACGGTCGCCGCGCACGGTGATGGGCAGATGGACCAGGTTGCCCGCCGGGTCGTGGAGGACCTCGAGTACCGGTTTCTGGGTGAAGAAGGCGCTGCCCGGGGGCCCTTCATGGGCGGAGACCGGGGGACCGGTGTGCGGCAGGTGCGTCACCGGTTGCAGGACGTCCAGGCCGTAGTCGGCGAGGAGGAGCACCACCTCCTGGGCGCCCGTCCGGTCGGCGAGCAGACGGCGGGCGGTGGCGACCAGCGCGTACGGTGCGGCCGAGCGGAGTTGGGCCTCCGCGGACGGCTGCGGATCAGAGGCTTTCACGGAATCCACCCTCTCGCCGTGTGTCCTTCACGCTACCGCGAGCGGGCGGGCTGTCAGAGGCCGTCGGGGCCACGGTGTGGCACAGCAGGAGGCAGACGTCGTCGTCCCGTTCGGAGTCGTACAGCAGGGGCTTGAGCAGGGCGTCCGCGGCGGCGTCCAGGTCCTGTTCCAGCTCGGGGGTGCCCAACGTCTCCAGGGCGCGGGCCAGCCGGCCGATACCGGGGTCGATGCCCTGCCCCCGCCGTTCGACCAGGCCGTCGGTGTAGAGCACGAGGGACGAGCCGGGGGGCAGGTCGGCCCGGTGATCCTTGTACACGTAGGGCATCGGGATCCCCAGCATCACGCCGGGCTTGGCCTCCAGGACCCGTACGGTGCCGTCGGCGGCGCGCACGACGGCGGGCGGGTGACCGGCCGAGGCCCAGAGCACCTCGGGTTCGCCCGGCCGGAAGCGGGCGATCAGCGCGGTGGCGTACAGGTCCGGCTGGAGATGCCCGAGCATGCGGTGCAGCCGGGTGAGGATCTCGCCGGGGCCGGCGTTCTCGACGGCGTAGGCGCGCAGGGCCGTGCGCAACTGCCCCATGACGACGGCGGCGTGCAGCCCGTGGCCGGTGACATCCCCTATGACGGCCAGCAGACTGCCGTCGGGCTGGAGGAAGGCGTCGTACCAGTCGCCGCCGATGTTCATGCCCCAGGTGGCGGGGAGGTAGCGCGCGGCGAGCAGCACGCCCGGCGGGGTGGGCAGGTCGGTGAGCTGGGCGCGCTGCAGGGCTTCGGCGGTGTTGCGGGACTGCTGGTAGCGATGGGCGTGGTCGAGGGCGACCCCTACGCGGCGGGCCAGTTCGACCAGCATCACGGAGGTGTCCTCGTCGAAGCGGGGGCCCGGGGCGGTGAGGGTGAGGACGCCCAGCAGGCGCTGTGCGACCAGGGGGATGGCCAGCAGCGGCCGCGCAGGGGACAGGGCGGAGGGCGGGAGGTCGTCGACGCCGGGGAGGGTGCCGGGGTGGGCGGCGGCGTGCTGGGGGCGTCCCGTGCGGGCGGCGGCCACGGCGGCCGCCGAGTGCTCCGGGACGCGGTGTGCGGGCTCGTCGCCGTGGTCCTCGTACTCCTCCTCGTCGAAGAGCCAGACGTCGAGGCGCTCCGCGTACTCCGGTACCAGCATGTCGGAGAGGCGGCGCAGGATGGCCGTGTGGCTGAGGGACGACGTGATGGCGGCGCTGGCGTCACCGAGGAAGGTCAGCAGGCGCCGGGCGCGTTCCGCCGCGGTGCGTGCGGTCCGCTCGGCTTCGAGGAGCTCGCGCTGGGCCCGTGCCGCGGCCTCCAGGTCGGCGTGCAGGGCCAGAACGCCCTGGTTGGTGTGGTGCAGTTCCTCCCGGTGCAGCCGGACCAGGGCCTCCTGCTCGTCGAGGAGGCTCAGTACCGCCGCCGTGTGCTCGTCCGCGGCCAGCAGGGCGTGCGGCACCGAGGCGGCGGCCCGGCGCCCTTTTCGGGCGGGCAGATGCGGCAGGGAGCAGGTGAGCGAGGGCGCTTCCCCGTTGTCGTCCCGCGGGCCCGGCTCGCCGTCGCCGGCGGGGTTCAGCGACGCCTCAAGACAGGCGGGCTGACCTGTTTCGGCGGACTGCAGGACGTGCAGCCGGAGTTCCCACGTACCGCCGAGGCTGAGGCAGTGGCGCAGGCGTGCCGTCAGCGCCGTCAGGAAGCGGGCCCGTTCCAGCGTCGGCGTCCCGCCGTCCGTGGTGATGCGGTCGACGGCGGCCCGGGCCCGGGCGGCGTCGGCGACCGACGCGATGTTCCAGACGTCAGGGGGTGCGGTCATGCGGATCCGTCCGGGGTTCTGGGGCCAGTACGGCCACACTGGCGTCGTCGCGCAGGGGCCGGGCGGCGCTGCCGGCGTCCCTGAGGACGACAGCGGCCACCACGGCCGGGTCGTGGGCGCCGAGCCGGGGGTCGTCGGGGGGCACCCAGCGGCTGGGGAGCCCGTCGCTGTGCAGGACGAGCAGACTGTCCGGCGTCCAGGCGCTCTCGCGCAGGGGCACGGTGGCGGGGAAGTGGGCGCCGACGATTCCGGGGTGCGAGATGAGGGGCTGCCACGCGCCGCCGGTGCGCAGTCTGGCGCCGATGTTGCCCACCCCGGCGAACGTGAGCATTGCGGTGTCCTCGTCCAGTTGGGCGACGCCGACGGCCGCACCGCGCGTGGCCCGCAGCGCGGTGTGCAGCCGTCGCAGGATCTCGGCCGGGGGCAGATCGGCGCACCGGCGCAGTTCTTCCACGGCGGCGGTGGACGCGTCGGCTGCCTTGTCCCCGTGGCCGAGCCCGTCCACCAGCATCAGCGTGACGCGGGCACCGGAGCGCACCCGGCTGAAGGCGTCCCCGGACTGCTCGGCGTGGGCGAGGGAGGTCGTGATGCCCCCGGCCCGGGTGCCGGGACGGGAACTCACGTCCCTGGGGTGAGGGCCGCCCGGCGCTCTCGCCGGGGTGATGCGTGCCACCGCGACGGTGCCCTGGCCCGGTCTGCTGTGCAGGTCGAACTCGCTGGAGATGCGCCGGCAGGTGCCCAGTCCCGCACCGAGGGAGGAGGAGGCGGCGGTCGTGTGGCCGTCCCGCATCGCCGCGGGGACGTTGTCGATGCCCGGTCCGTGGTCGACCGAGGCGATCTGCACACAGGGCACGTCCTCGGCGAACGTGTCGGAGAGGGCGGCCAGATTGACCAGGACACGGCCGCCCCCGGCGTGCTTGACGAGGTTGGTGCCCAGCTCGGTGGCCACCAGCGCCGCGACGGCCGTGGCATGGGCGTCCAGCCCCGCGTGGGCGCAGGCGGCCTCGGCGGCGACGCGTACGTCCCGCACGCGGGTGCTGTCCTGGACCGGGACGTCCCACACCCTGCTCAAGGCGCACCTGTGCGAGGCGCGGGCAGTCCGGAGACCCAGTCGGTGATGGTGACGGTGGTGCCCTCGCCGGGCCGGCTGTCGAGAGCGAACTCCCTGACGAGCCGCTTGGCCCCGCTCAGTCCCATGCCCAGGCCGTTTCCGGTGGTCCAGCCGTCGGTCATGGCGAGATCGACGTCCCCGATGCCCGGGCCCGCGTCGACGAAGGACAGTCGCAGTCCGTGGTGAGCGCCTTCCGCCAGCACCGTCATCTCCATGTGTCCGCCGCCGCCGTGGACGAGGGCGTTGCGGGCCAGTTCGCTGGCCGCGGTCACCAGTTTCGTCTGCTGGACCAGGTTGAAGCCGAGGTCGGCAGCGCTCTGGCGCACCTGTTGGCGTACCCAGGCAAGGTCGGCGTCCGAGCCGATGGGCACGCGCGTGGTCGAGACGATGGGGGCATGCATCATGCACCCTCTTCCGGGTGTGCGGTCGGAGCAGCCGAGGGTGCGCGGCCCAGCAGGGCCAGGGCTCTCTCGACGTCGAGGGCCGTCCCCAGGCCGGGCAGGGTGAGCCCCATCTCGACGAGGGTGATGGCCACGGCCGGGCGCATGCCGGCCAGTACGGTCCGCGCGGCCAGCAGGCGCGAGCTCGCGGCGATCTCGGCCAGGACTCGGCCGAGGAAGGAGTCGACGATCTCCACGCCGGAGATGTCGATCACGACACCGTTCACCGGCGTGGTACTCGAGGCGATCCGCTGGGAGATGTCGTGCTGGAGCTGTTCGGCCGCCCCGTCGTGCAGCTCGCCCTGCAGGGTGACCAGCAGGACGTCTCCCAGCGCCAGGACCGGCACCGGGCCCGGCCCCGGGCCGGAGTGTCTGGCGACGAAGCCGGTCACCGCTGGCTCGCTCCCGTCGCCGGGCGGGGGGAGACGACGATGCCCTGCTGGGTGAGCGCGTACGCCAACGCGTCGGCGAGGCGGGCCCGCGTGATGATCGATCCGAGGTCGATGCCGAGGTGGACGATGGTCTGCGCGATGGCGGGACGGATGCCGGAGACGATGCACTCCGCGCCCATCAGGCGGGCCGCGGCGACCGTCTTCATCAGATGCTGGGCCACGAGCGAGTCCACGGTCGGCACACCGGTGATGTCGAGGATGGCGTACGCGGCCCGCTGGTCCACGATGGCCTCCAGCAGGCTCTCCATCACCACCTGGCTGCGGGCGCTGTCCAGTGTCCCTATCAGCGGTACGGCCACCACGCCGTCCCACAGATTGATGACCGGCGTGGCCACCTCGAGCAGCTGCTGACGCTGGCGCTCGATGAGCTCCTCGCCCGCGCTCACCGTCGTCTCCATGATCACCAGGCGGAGCGTGGCCGTCAGCACCGCCAGGGCCTGCGCGCACGCGTGGACCCACACGTCGTCGGCGTCCTGGAGCTCGGTCTGCAGCAGTGCGGTCACCGGCTCGCGCAGATCCGCGACCTCGCCGGCGATCTGCACGGGCGTGTACCCGGCCCGGGCCCGGGCCGCGGCCATCCGGCCGAGCTGGTCGCGTACAGTGCCGAAACCAGGAGCGTCGACATCCTCCAGCCGCCCGGAACGGGCCACGTCGGCCAGGGCGTCCACGACGGCCTTGCCCGCCTCGACCGCCTCGTCCCGGGAGACGGTGAAGACGGTGCGGAACAGGGCGGCGTCCGCCCATCGCTGGCCGATCTGCTCACGGCGCCGCTCCAGGAAGGCGCCCAGCTCCTTCGCTGTGTCGGGGGCCGTGTCGTGCTCCGCCACCTGCATCGTCTCCTTGTCTGCGAGGCCGTCCGGCCCGCCGAGCGGTCAGGCCACGTGGCAATTATTGCCGCATGGCAAACGTTAACGTGTACGTGTGCGACGGACAACATGCCCTCTCCGCCGCCCGCAGCTCAGTCCGCCTGCGGTCTGCCGTGCCAGTCCAGACACACGATCAGCGCGTCGTCGTCCGGGATCGCCTCACCGCGGTGGCCGGTCAGCTCCCGCAGGATGGCGCGCGGCACCTCAGCGGCGGGCAGCAGGCGCGTGGAGTGGATGGCCCGGGCGAGAGCCGCTTCCCCGTACGCCTCGCCCCTGGGGGAGGCCACGGCGTGGACTCCGTCGCTGACGAAGATCAGCCGGTCGCCGGGCTCCGCGTGGAAGTCCTGCGCGATGTAGTCGGTCTCCTCGAACATCCCCAGCGGAAGCTGGGCGTCGAAGTCGACCCGTTCCACCGTGCCGCCGCGCAGCCGCAGCAGCTGGGGGGAGCCGGCGTCCACGACGCCGGCCCGGCCGGTGGCCAGGTCGAAGTCGAACATCAGGACCGACAGATAGCTGCGCCCCCGGTAGTGGGCGTAGACGGCCTGGTCGGCCAGGGCCGCCTGGTCGGCGATGGACAGGCCGGCGCGCCGGGCGTTGCGCAGCGCGTTGATGGCCAGGTTCGTCAGCAGCGACGCCTCTATGCCCTCGCCCATGCCGTTGGTGACGTACAGCATCAGGTGGTCGGCGGTGGCGGACCAGTCGAAGTTGTCGCCGTAGATCGCGTAGGCAGGCTCCAGCTGGGCCCCCAGTTCGTACTCGGGGCGGGAGCAGGCGCGCCCGGGGAGCAGTTGCCACTGCATCTCGGCGGCCAGGGTCAGCCGGTCCTTGCGCCGCGCCTGGAGGTAGAGGTCGGTGTCGCGCTCCGCCACGACCAGCTCGTGTCCCAGTACGCCGGCGACGTCGGTCAGTTCGGACTCCCACCGCCGGGTGGCCTCGCTGTCGGACAGGGTCACCGACAGCACGCCGAGGCGGTCGCCGCGCACGCTGACCGGCAGATGCAGACGCGTCCGCCCGTCGGGCTCCTCCTCCCGGTACGGCTTCTGCGAGCCGAAGGCCCGGCCGGCCGGAGTGCTGTGCACCGACACCGGCTCCAGAGTGTGCGGCAGCACCGACACCGGCTGGAGCACCGTCAGGCTGTAGTCGGCCATGAACAGCTCTACGTCCTCAGCGCTGTACTGCTCGATCAGCACCGTGCGGACGGCGTCGAGCAACTCGTGGGGGGCCGCTGTGCGCAAGGCGCGTTCAGCGGCCAGAAATCTCTTCATAGGGGAAAAACACCTGTCCTTCGCCGGACGACGTACGGGCTCACTAGTGGGGTCGGCTCGCTGCGATCGTCCCGGTCCTGTGTGGTAGGCGCATGCGCCTAGTACGCTGACAGGCACCCCAGTGCCTGCGAGAGTGTGATCGTGACTGCCTTCCGCCGCTCAGAGCCTGATGAGGTCGCCCGCGTGACCACCACGGCCGTCGAGCTGCTGGAGGTCGTCTGGGGCCGGGCCTCGACCGCGCCCACCTCCGCGTCGCAGCTTCGGGTGCTGTACATCCTGGAGCACCACGACGGCATCAACCTGCGCACCCTCGCCGAGTCCCTGGCCTCGACCCCGCCGTCCACCAGTCGGCTGTGCGACCGGCTGGTGGCGGCCGGGTTCGTCGAGCGGGTCGTGAGCGCGGAGAACAGGCGTGAGGTGCGGCTGCACCTCAGTGGCCGGGGTCGTGCCTTCCTCGTCGACCTGCGTGCCCGCAGGGAGAGGGAGTTGCAGACCGTCCTGGCGGACATGTCCGCCGCCGAGCGGGTCGCGCTGCTGGAAGGCCTGGAGGCGTTCTGTGCCGCCGCGGCGGCACAGACGCAGGACGACGCGGCGGGCTCGGGCAGCCGGACCGCCTGAACCGCCGACCGCACCGTCGGCGTCTTCGTCATCTCTCTACGCGCGTGACCAGCACGCGGAGTGGTCTCCGCCCACCGGAGCATTCCAGGTCCTTCCCCATACGGCCGACGCGGCTACAGTGTTGCTTGCCGGCATTTGTTGTCAAACGGCAACAGTGCGTCTGACGTCCTTACCTGAACTCGGTTACCCCGTCGCGCCGAGTTGTGCGGGGGGTGTGCCGTATGTCTCTCGATCGAGGGACACCGTGCATGGGCGCGGCCATCCGGGGAACCCTCACTTGTTCTTCCCCTGGGACCGCCGCTTCGGTTGCGGTTCTCAGCCGAAGCGCAGGACGCGCGGGGCGAACGTGCCTTCGGGGCCGTCGGCGCGGCCGACCGACCACACCGTCTCCGTGCCCGGTACCGGCGCCAGCCGCAGCGTCCGGGACTCTCCCTCTCCGGCCACCGCCGGTTCGCCGTACTCGGTGAACGACTGCCCGTTCCAGGCGAGGAAGTCCGGCCCGGGGACGAGGGGCGGGGTGCTGCCCGGCGGGCCCCATTTCTGCGAGCGGGCGACCGCGACCCAGGCCAGCTCTCCCAACGAGGAGGCCGCCAGCGAACTGACCGAACCGAAGTCGGCGGGCACGGGCACCCGGTTCCAGGTCTGTCCGTCGAAGCGGACCAGCAGCGGGGGAATCGGCCTTCCCGGGGGGCCGCCGACGAACCCGGCCGTGCCACCCGCCCACACCTCGGTCGCGGAGACCGCCAGCACACTCCCCACGGCCGACCGCGGGAAGCCGTCCACGATCGTCTGCTGCCACGCCTGCCCGTTCCAGTGGGAGACGGCCGCACCCGAGTCGGTGGCGCCCGCCGCCCAGACGTCGTCGGCGGCCTTGATGTGCAGGCCGTACACCGATCCCGGCGGCACGGGCACCTCCTGCCAGCGGTTCCCGTCCCGGCGCAGCAGGACCTGGTTGCCGTCCCGCGAACCGATCAGCCAGGCCTCACCGCCGCCGGCGACGACCTGGGCCAGCGCCACGCCGGCCGGCGGCCGGCTCGCGGACCAGGCGGTCCCGTCGAAGCGGAGCAGGCGGGCGCCGCCCGCCGCGTCACGGCCGACCGCCCAGACCGCGGTGGGTGAGGTCGCGGCGACGGACAGCAGTTCACCCTGCCAGCCGATCCCGGGCAGGATCTGGTCGTGCCACGCGGTTCCGTCCCAGCGCAGCACCAGCGGGAAACCGGGCGCCTCGCGACCGACGGCGTCGGCGCCCACCGCCCACGCCCGGTCGGGGCCGAACGCCACGGCCTCGTTCAGCGCGGCCTGGGGGCGTACCGGGTCCGGGACCGGCACGTGGTGCCAGGACGAGGGGTCCGTCGCGGCCCTCGCTGCCGTCAGGGCGGTGAGGAGGGTCAGGACGACAGCGAGGGCCGCGACGAGCAGTCTGCGTGGCATGGTCAGCCTCCCAGCCGCTCACTCATCAGGTTCGGTTTCGAGCCGTAGATCTCGACGGTGCCGAAGGCCAGCAGAGCCGCTCCGGCCCTGGCCAGCGCCCGTGGTCTGACGTCGATCGCGTCCGTGCGCTCGGGGCCGTAGGAGAAGGTGGTGCGGGCGCCCTCCACCCGCGCGTACTTCGACTGGAAGGCGCGGTCGCTGCGTACGGGGAGCCACAGCGCGCCGTCCGGGCCGCGCACCATGGCCTCCATGGAGGCGTCGCCCAGCGGCGGATGGGTGGTGCGCCAGACGTGCCCGTCGAAGGTCGTCAGGTAGGTGCGGGCGACACCGTCGGTGTACTGGCTGCCGCCGATCGTGATCCGGCCGGCCGGTTCCAGCAGGAGGGTGTGCACATTGCTGTCCGGCGGCAGTGGCACCTTCGCGTCCCGCCACGGCGAGCCGTCCCAGCGCAGGATACTTGTCCCGGTGCTGGTGTCGGCCCAGGCCCAGGCGTCGGTGGCGGTACGCGCGGTGATCCCCATCAGGTACAGCACACCGTCCGGGGTGGCCTGCGTGGTCCAGCGGGAGCCGTCGTAGTGCAGCACCTTCAGCCCGGTGTCGTCCTCACCGACCACCCACGCGGCCCCCGGCACCGCGGTGAAGTCCTGGTAGGTCCACAGGGTCCGCGGCAGCGGGACGGCACTCCATCCTCCCGCCGACCGGCGCACGATCTCGCCCGCGCCCGCGCGGTTGTGGAGGATCCACATGTCCGTCCCGACGAACTGCACCCTGCCGAGCCAGCCCGGCTCCCCGGCGCCGGGAAAGGAGGTGTCCCGGCTCCACGCCGTGCCGTTCCAGCGGTACAGCATCGGCTGCGGTCCGTCGGCGGCCTGCTCGTACCCGGTCGCCCAGGCCTCGCCCGGCCCGCGCGCGGCGAGATCGGACACGGTCACGGGAGGGACCGCCGTCGGCACCGGCAGCGCCGACCAGCGCGGCGGCGCGACCCGGTCCGGTGTCTCGGCCGCTGCCGGTGACACCACCGTGGCACACGCGATCACCAGGCAGACGACGACCGCACGGAGACCGTTCACGAGACCTCCCAGAGCGCGCAGGCCGCACAGGTTATTGGCCGTCGCCGACCCGTGGACAGACCGCATCCGGCCGATCGTGACGCCTGGGGACACGGTGTCGCCCTGGCGGGACGAGAGCGCTCTGCGAGGCTCGAAGTGCTCGACGTGCTTCCGGTCAGGCGGTGGTGGGGGCCGCCCGGTCCGATGTGGGCTCCAGGCGTACGACGATGCCCTTCGACGTGGGCTGGTTGCTGATGTCGGCGACGCTGTCCAGCGGCACCAGGACGTTGGTCTCGGGGTAGTAGGCGGCGGCGGAGCCCCGCGCGGCGGGGTAGGGAACGACCTCGAAGTTCCGGGCGCGGCGCTCGGTGCCGTCCGCCCAGACGCTCACCAGGTCGACGCGGTCGCCCTGGGCGAGACCGAGCCCGGCGACGTCGGCCGGGTTGACGAGCACCACGTGCCGGCTGCCGTGGATGCCGCGGTAGCGGTCGTCCAGCGTGTAGGGGATGGTGTTCCACTGGTCGTGCGAGCGCAGGGTCTGCAACAGCAGATGGCCCTCGGGCGCCTTCGGGACCACCCTCTCGTTGCGGGTGAACAGGGCCTTGCCGACCGAGGTGTTGTACACGCCCTCGTTGACGGGGTTGGGCAGCTGGAAGCCTACCGGGCGCGTCACCCGAGCGTTGAAGTCGTGGAATCCCGGCACGATACGGGAGATGTGGTCACGGATCGTGTCGTAGTCCCCCTCGAACCGGTCCCAGGGGATGTCCGGCTTGCCGGCCAGGGTGCGGCGGGCGAGCCTGCACAGGATGGCGACCTCGCTGAGCAGCAGGTGAGAAGCCGGTTCGAGGCGCCCCTGGGAGGTGTGCACCTCGCTCATGGAGTTCTCCACCGTGACGAACGGCTCCCCGTCGGCCTGGACGTCCCGTTCGGTACGGCCGAGCGTCCGCAGGATCAGTGCCGTCTCACCGCACACGGTGTGCGACCGGTTCAGCTTGGTGGAGATGTGGGCGGTCAGCCGGCACGAACGCATCGCCTCCTCGGTGACCTCGCTGTCGGGAGCGGCGCGCACGAAGTTGCCGGCCAGGGCGAGGAACACCTTGACGCGGCCCTCGCGCATCGCCTTGATCGCGTTCACCGAGTCGAGCCCGTGCGGACGCGGCGGATCGAAGCCGAACTCCTCCTGCAGCGCGTCGAGGAACGAGTCCGGCATCTGCTCCCAGATGCCCATCGTGCGGTCGCCCTGGACGTTGCTGTGCCCGCGCACCGGGCAGACGCCGGTGCCGGCCCGCCCCAGGTTGCCGCGCAGCATCATGAAGTTGACGATCTCCCGGATGGTGGGCACGCCGTGCTTGTGCTGCGTGATGCCCATCGCCCAGCAGACGATGACGCGTTCACTGCGCAGGACCTCGTCGCGGACCTTCTCGATCTCCTCGCGGGTCAGTCCGGTCGCCGCGCGCACGTCGTCCCAGTCGGTGGTGCGCGCGTGCTGGGCGAACTCCTCGAAGCCGGCCGTGTGCGCGTCGATGAAGTCGTGGTCCAGGACGGTACCGGGCCGGGCGTCCTCCGCCTCCAGCAGCAGGCGGTTGAGGGCCTGGAAGAGGGCGAGGTCGCCGCCGGGCTTGATGTGCAGGAAACGGTCGGCGATCTGGGTGCCGCGTCCGATGACCCCGCTCGGCTTCTGCGGGTTCTTGAAGCGGCGCAGCCCGGCCTCGGGGAGCGGGTTGACCGCCACGATGCGGGCGCCGTTGCGCTTGGCCTCCTCCAGGGCGGAGAGCTGGCGGGGATGGTTGGTGCCGGGGTTCTGACCGACCAGGAAGATCAGGTCGGCGTGGTGGAGGTCGTCGAGGCTGACGGTGCCCTTGCCGGTGCCCAGCGTCTCGCTCAGGGCGACGCCGCTGGACTCGTGGCACATGTTGCTGCAGTCGGGCAGGTTGTTGGTGCCGTAGGCGCGGGCGAAGAGCTGGAGGACGAAGGCGGCCTCGTTGCTGGCCCGGCCCGAGGTGTAGAAGACGGCCTCGTCGGGGGAGGCGAGCGAGGTCAGTTCCCCGGCGAGCACGCCCAGGGCGTCGTTCCAGCCGATGGGCTCGTAGTGGTCGGAGCCCTGCCGTTTGATCATGGGTTCGGTGAGCCGGCCCTGCTGGTTGAGCCACATGTCGGAGCGGGCGGCGAGGTCGGAGACGCTGTGCTCGCGGAAGAAGTCGGCGGTGATCCGGCGTTTCGTGGCCTCGTCGTTGATGTGCTTGGCGCCGTTCTCGCAGTACTCGTTGCGATGGCGCTGCCCCGGGGCCGGATCCGCCCAGGCGCAGCCGGGACAGTCGATCCCGCCCACCTGGTTCATGGCCAGCAGGTCCACGCCGGTCCTGCGCGGGGACGTCTGCTCCAGGGAGTACTCCAGCGCGTGCACGACCGCGGGGACCCCGGCCGCCCACTTCTTCGGCGGTGTCACGGAGAGGGTGGTCTCCGGCTCCTCACCGGGCGGGTTCTGCATGGCATCGCCTTTCTCTCGCCGCGACTCACTCGCCGCTTCGTCCTGCCGCGTCCGGACGGGGGTCAGCCGACGGGCCACTGGGCCACACGGCTCCTCGGCGGTTCCGGGTGGTCGTGCTGCACCCGGCCGTTGCGGATGGTGCCGCGCCAGGCCCCGCCCTCCTGGCCCAGCCCCTCGATGAACCGCTTGAAGTTCTCCAGCTCGCGGCGCACCAGCCGGGCCGTGACCTTCGCGATCCTTGAAAAGCCGGTGAGGCGTCTCGCGGCCCCGCGCGGCTCCAGGAGCATCCGGACGGTGACGGCCGTGCCGCCCGACGCCGTCGGCCTGAACTCCACCTCGCCCTGATGGGAGGGACGCTGCTCCAGGCCGCGCCAAGCCAGGTAGGCGTCCGGGTCCTGCTCCACGATCTCCACCGCGAAGCGACGGCGCAGCGGCCCGTAGCCGATGGTCCAGGCCGTCACGGTGGGCCTGACCTGCTCCACGCCGTGCACCACGCCGGAGAACCGGGGAAAGGTCTTGAACTGCGTCCACTGGTTGTACGCCGTCCGCACCGGCACCGCGATCTCGACCGTCTCCTCGACGTGCCGCCGTCGCAGCGGCCGACGGCGGGTGACGCCGTCGCTGTCGGGGCGCATCCCCGGAGTGTTCGGGACGGCCTGCCGGGAGTCGTGTTCACGCGCCATCGTGGCCTCTCCTCCGGTGAGGGCGCCGGGGCGTCGGCCACCCGGCCCCCTTCGTGCGTCAGGGCTTCTCTACCGGTTCCCACATCGCGGTTTTCGAGTCGCCCCAATACGTCAAGGTTCCGCTCGGTCCGGGAGCGGGGCTCGGAGGGGGAGCTGCGGGTGCGGCCCGCGAGCGCGAGCCGGCTGCTCGCCGAGGGGCACTTCCCCGTGTTGGCTCGGGCCTGACCGACGCTCAGCGCGTCCCGGGGTGTGACCTGCGGCGGCGCAGGGCGAACACCGTGCTCGCGCCGACCGCGGTGGCGAGGCCCGCGGCGAGGGTGGCAGGCAGGGCCGGTGAGGTGCTGCCGGTGTCGGCGGCTTCCTGCGCCTTGAGGTCCGCGACATAGGGCGCGTACGGGACCTCGGCCGATGCAGCCGACGCGGCCGAGGCGGTCTGCGGCCGGTGCGGGATCCTCCCGACCGACTTCACCGAGCCGTCGGCGTTGAGCAGGACCTGCTTGTCGTGGGGGTGCCGGAAGTCGAACATGCCGGTGAGGCTGCCCGCCCGCTGGTCGAAGGAGACGTCTCCGATGCGGCCGGTGTGCCAGTTGTTCTCGATGAACTTGGTGATCGACGTCTGCTCGGTGGCGGTGTGGTCGATCGTGTTGACCTTGCTGTAGGGGGACACGACCAGCAGCGGCTGCCGGGTACCGGGGCCGCAGCGGTCCGCGTAGCCGCCCGCCGCGCCGGGACCGGACTGGCAGGCGGGGCTGTCGAGAGCCTTGCCGTTGGAACCTGCGGTCGTGTCCTTGGACCCGTTGAGCACCGTGGACGTGACGTGGTCGTACCAGCCGTCGGAGTCGTCGTAGGCGATCACGACCGCCGTGGACCTCCACTCCGGGGACTGCTGGAGGGCGTTGATCTCCTTGACGAGGAAGTGCTGCTCGTCGAGCGGGTCGGAGTAGCCGGCGTGGCCGTCCTGGTACTCGCCCGCCTTCAGAAAGCTGACCGCGGGCAGGTTTCCTGCCTTGAGCGCGGCGTCGAAGTCGCTCAGGTCGTAGTTGTGGTTGGCGCGCCCGTCGTGGCCGATCTCGGCGACGCTCCTGGGGGCGAGGTGGTGCGGGTTCGCCGTCGACCTGTAGTAGGCGAACGGGTTGTGGTGCGGGCTGTAGTCGACGGCCGCCGCGCCGCCCACGTTGGTGTGGGTGGTGTCGCACCTGGCGTAGTCGCTCGGCTTGCCGTCCCACGCGGTGCTGGGCCGGAAGCCGCCCTGGAACCAACCCCAGCTGACACCCTTCGCGTTGAGCAGGTCGCCGATGTTCCTGCCCTGCAGGGCGGCGAGGGCGCTGGTGCTGGTGTGGTCCTTGTCCGCGCAGTCGTCGTAGGCCGGGTCGGGGTCGTTGACGACCGTGCCGACGCCCTCGGCGTCCGGGGAGACCACCGCGTACGGGTCGGGCGTCTTCGTCCGCCGCGGGTTCTCGGTGCCGGTGGCCGGGTCCATGGAGACGACACCGTGCGTCTGACCGGAGACCAGATTCAGCGCGCCGGGCGTGGAGGGGCCGTAGACCGAGCTGAAGGAGCGGTCGTTGAGGGAGTAGTGCTGGGCGTAGTTCCACAGTGCGGTGACGGTGTTGCCGTCGTAGTAGTCCATCACCAGGCCGGGCTCGCCGAACAGCCCGGAGCACTTGTCGACCTCGGTGTTCTCGACGTACTGGTCGGCCTTGCCGCCGTCGGCCGCGTACTGCTCGGGGCCGTAGGAGTGGTTCTGGTCGCAGGTCATGGCCTGCGCGGCGGACAGCCGCCTGGGGGTGTACAGGTTCGGGTTCTTCTTCAGCAGCCCGGCGTTGAGGAGGTTGTCGGCCGTCGGGGTGTGCTCGGCCGCGGTGAACCTGGTGCCGTCGGTGCCCGCCGCCTGGGGATAGGTGGCGAAGTAGTGGTCGAAGGAGATGTTCTCGTCGTAGATCACCACCATGTGCTTGATCGGCGTCGCGGTCCGCGGGGCGGGGTGGCCGTGGGGTGCGCCGGCCGCCGTGGCGGGCACGGCACCGGCCGCCGCGAGGGCGGCCGCGCCGAGCAGGGCGCCCACGGTTCTTGCTGTGGTCGAGCCGATCATGCTGTCTCGCCTTTCCAGGGAGCACGGGGGAGGGGGAGTACGGGAACCCTCGGCCATGGTGACGGCGGATCAGGGGAGCGGCGATGACGCGCGAGCGAAGGTTCGGTCAGGAAAACCTCATGGGATTTTGGGCCGTTCTTGACCGGTATCGCCGGGGTGTCGTCAGGTCATGAGGGTGCGTCCCAGCCAGTCGGACGAGTTTCGTGGTCCGGGCAGGGCGAAGAAGTAGCCACCGCCGAACGGGGTGATGTAGTCCGCCAGTGGCTCGCCGGCCAGCCGTTTCTGCACGGTCTCGAACTGCCGTGCCAGGTCCTGCTGGTAGCAGCAGAAGAGCAGGCCCACGTCGAGGTTGCCGTTGCTGTCCGTACCCCGGTCGTAGTTGTAGCCGCGGCGCAGGATGCGCTGGTCGGCGGTGGCGCCGGTGCGCGGGTTGGCGAGCCGGATGTGGCTGTCCAGCGGGATCACGTCGCCCTGCGGGTCCTGTGCGTACCGCGGTGTGTCCGTCTCGTGCCGGCCGTCCAGCGGGGCGCCGGTGTCCCGGGCGCGGCCGAACATCCGTTCCTGCTCGGTGAGGGAGACCCGGTCCCAGAACTCCACCAGCGTCCGGATCAGCCGGACGACCTGGTAGCTGCCGCCTGTCGCCCAGTCCGGCTCGCCGCTGTCCGCGCCCACCCACACCAGGCGGTCCATCGCCCGGTCGTCGGTCACGTCGGGGTTGGCGATGCCGTCCTTGAACCCCAGGTGGTTGCGCGGTGCCCCGGAGGGCCGGGAGGGGCTGATGAAGCCGTCCGAGCGCCAGCGCACCTGCATCCCGCCGCGGGTGTGCCGGGTGAGGTCGCGCAGGGCGTGCAGCACGGTGTCGGTGTGGTCGGCGCACAGCTGCACGCTGAGATCGCCGTGGCACCAGACGGGGTCGAGGTCGTCGTCGGGGAAGGCCGGCATGGTGGTGAGCCGGTGCGGTCTGCGGGCGGCGAGGCCGTAGCGGTCGTCGAAGAGGGAGGCGCCGACGCCGACGGTGACGGTGAGCCGGTCGGCGGGGACCTGCGGCCCGAGGGTGCCGGAGTCGGCGGGCGGGGCGGTGATGCCGGGGGAGTCGGGGGTCCCGCCGGCGGTCAGGAAGCGGGCCCGGCCGGTGAGGGTGCGCAGCAGGTCGGTGAGTTCGGCGCGGCCGTCGGCCGTCGTGTCGAAGGACACGAACGCCGTGGCGCGCTGGGCCGGGGTGAGGATGCCGGCCTGGTGGCGGCCGTGGAACGGTACGCGTCCGTCGTCGGCAGGGGCAGCCCGGTGGGCGGAGGCCGCGGTGCCCTGGTCGGCGGCGGCGATTCCGCCCCCGGCCACCACCGCCGCCCCGGCCAGGAACCCTCGACGGGCCACCCGGTCCCCGCCGTTCACGCGGTCCTCCGTACGTCGGTCAGGGCGGCGACATCGGCCAGCCGCTCCACGAGTTCGCCGAGATCGGCGTTCACCTTCTCCCGCTGGGCGCGCGTCAGTTGGGCGAGCGGGGTCCAGCGGCCGTCGTGGTCGAAGGCGTCGAGGGTGTGCTGGGCACGGTTCATCCACGTGTAGATTCCGGCCGGCCCGGCGGTACGGGTCCTCAGAAGCGGGCGCAGGCGGCCGAGCAGCGCCCGGGTGCCGTCGAGGTTGGCCCGGGCGGTGGCGAGATCGGTGCCACTGCCGTAGTCGGTGCGGCCGGTCAGTGCGAACTGCACGGTGTTCTCCAGGATCTCGTGGGCCCGCAGACCGATGTCGGCCGGATCCATCCGCTGGTCGGGCCAACTCCTCCGCAACGCGTGCACGGCTTCGGCGAGCCGGTCGGCCGGTGCGCGCAGGCTGCTCGCGGACTCGCCGTGCCACAACCCGTACTCGACCCGGTGGAAGCCGGTGAAGTCCCGGTCGCGCACCCCGTCGGCCAACCCGGCCGTGGTCCCGTTGATCTCCGCGTCGGCGTCGCCGAAGGTGCCGTAGGCGGCGCCCATCCGCTCGTACACCAGGTGCGCGGGCAGCCAGGCGGCGCGTGCGGCGGCCAGGTCACCGCGGTCGACGGCGGCACGCAGCACGTCGGTCCTGCGGGCCAGCTCGACCGTGCGGGTCTGGATCCACTGCTGGTAGGCGAGGGTGGGCGGGATGAGCTCCTGCTGGGTGACCGGAACCGCGGCCGGACCGCTCCTGACGCTGTTGTCGCCGCTGATCCGCACGGTGGGCCCGGTGACGGCGTCGGCGTCGGCGGGCAGACAGGTGAAGGCGTACGTGCCGTTGCCGAGGGTCGCCTGGAGCGGGCGGGTCGTGCCGGGGCCGAGGCCCTCGACCTCGCCGTAGACCGCGCCGGTTCGGGCGTCGGTGAGACGGACCTCGGCCGGGGTGCCGGAGGTGTTGTGCAGGTCGAACACCTGGCGTCCCGCCACGGGGTGGGTCCAGCCGTGTCCGCAGCCGCCGGCGGCGACCTGGACGGTCGTGTGCCGCAGACCGTCGGGGGCCACGGCGTGCGCGCCCCTGCCCGCACCGGCGTCCGCGCTGGTCAGTACGCCCGCGGCGACCACCGCCGAGACCAGGAGGACACCGGCCGCGAGGAGTGCGCGAGGCCGCCGGAGGAGCGGGACGGGCGGAACGGTCCTGGCTCCGGGCTCGGGTGGGGGCACGCCGGGGCTCCAGTGGGTCGTACGGGATTCTTCGGGAGGCGGGGACGATCGTATGCAGGTCCGCGGTCGTGCAGCGCGTTCCTGACCAGCTCCTGACCGGAGGAAAAGCGAGAGTTCGTCGGCAGTTCATCCATGCCGCGCGGTGGCGGTGCCGTGTCTGTCGCCGTGTCACGACGGCGGTACGACGGCCCGCGTTCGTCCCGCCTGCGGCCGCCTCGCTTGCTCCTCCGGCCGTGGGACGGGGGAGGGGGCACCGTCGGTGCGGGCCTCCAGCGCGTGCAGGACGGCCACCATGTCCTCGGCGCCGTGACCCTGCTCGACGGCCTCGCCGTACAGGGCATGGCAGACATCGAGGAGCGGGGAGGTCAGGCCCGCCTTGCGGGCGGCCTCGGCGATCAGACGGTTGTTCTCCAGGACGTTGGTGGCGGCGGCCTGCACGGTGAAGTCGCGGGCCAGCAGCTTGGCCCCCTTCACCCGCGACACCGCACTGGCCATCGGGCCCGCGTCCAGGACGTCCCGCAGCAGGCGCCGGTCGAGTCCGTACCGGTCGGCGAAGTGGAACGCTTCGGCCAGCCCGGTGACGAGAGTGATCAGGAACAGGTTCACCGAGAACTTCATCAGCAGCGCGCCAGGGACCGGACCACAGTCGAACGTCTGCCGGCACATGCCGGCCAGCAGGGGGCGTACGGCGGCGACGGCGTCGGCGTCACCCGCCGTCATTCCCACCAGTTCGGCCCGCTCGGCGGGGATGCGGGAGCCGGACACGGGAGCCTCGATGTACCGTCCGCCCGCCGCCCGGACGGCATCCTGCAGACCGGCCGAGTACTCGGCCGAGGTCGTGCCCATGTGCACGACGGTCCGTCCGGCCACGCGAGCGGTGAAGTCCGGGGTGCCGCGCCCCAGTACGGCGTCCACGGCAGCCTCGTCGGCCAGCATGAGGAACACGGTCCCGGCCCGGGCGAAGACCCCGGCGGGGCTCGCGGCGACCTCGGCTCCCGCGGCGCGGAGGGCCTCGACGCGGCCGGGGGTGCGGTTCCACACGACGAGAGCGGTCCCGGCCCGGGCGAGGTTGAGGGCCATGGGCTGTCCCATGGTTCCGAGGCCGATGAATCCCACGGACACGAGGCACCGCCTTTTCCGGCTCACGATGACGCTGTGGGCGCACTATGACAGCGGTCATAGTACGCGCTTCTATGACGGCGGTCATAGAGTGGAGCCCGTACGTACCGGAGGTGGAGGTCGGAGATGACGGTGTCCGAGAGGGGAGCTCGGGAGCGGATGGTCTTCAGCGCGGCCCAGCTCATCCGGCGCGAGGGGGTCGCGGCCACCGGCATGCGCGAGGTCGCCGCCCATGCCGGCGCGCCGCGCGGTTCGCTCCAGCACTACTTCCCCGGCGGCAAGGAGCAACTGGTCAACGAGGCGGTGGAGTGGGCGGGCCGCTACGCGGGCGGGCGCGTGGCCCGTTTCCTCGCCGCCCTGCCCGAGCCGACACCGAGCGGGCTGTTCGCCGCGATGGTGCGCCAGTGGACCGACGAGTACGCGAGCGCCGGCTTCGCCGGTGGCTGCCCGGTCGCCGCCGCCACCGTGGACTGGGCGGAGTCGACCGTGTCCACGCGGGCGGCTGCCGCGCAGGCGTTCGCGACCTGGACCGGTCCGGTGGCCCGGGCGCTGACCGACATGGGCGTGCCCGAGGAACGGGCAGGCGCGCTGGCCACCCTCATGGTGAGCGCCCTGGAAGGGGCGATTCTCCTGGCCAGGGCGGAGCAGGACGTACGTCCGCTGGCGACCGTGGCCACTGAACTGGGCCCCCTCCTCGACGCGGCGGTGCGCCGGGAGGGCTGATCGGCTGGTGCCCTCCTCGGCCTGTCCGTCCTCAAGTGGGCGCAGCGGCCGGCTCCCACACGCCCATCCACTGTTCGGCGTCCCACTGCTCGAAGCGCCGCACCTCGGTGAAGCCCAGCTTTGCGGCCAGCCGCATCGAGCGGGTGTTGGCGGTCTGGGTGTACAGCACGACGGGCACCCCGGGCACGGCGTCGGCGAACCAGTCCAGTGCCGCGGCACACGCCTCGGCGGCATACCCGCGGCCCCACGTCTTCGGCAGGAGGAGGTAGCTGAGTTCGGCCTCCCGGGCATCCGGCTGGACCTGACTGGTGTCCGGCACGACCCGACCGTGGCGCTCCGCCTCGCGCCGACCGACCTTCACAGTGCCGATCATCGCTCCGTCCAGCTCGATCACGAAGTTGCCGGGGCGTCGCCCCGGTGTCTCGGGCACCGAGCGGTCCAGCTCGTCACGCGGTCGCGGGCCGCCGAGGTAGGTGTGCACCTCCGGTGAGGAGTACAGCTCGATGAATGCCCCGCGGTCCCTGGCCTCGGACGCGCGCAGCACGAGCCGCTCGGTTCTGATCGGGTCAAGTGGCCAGGCCGGGGCGTCGAGTTCCGTCATGGCGGGCACCGTATCGCCCGGTGTGGAAGGCCTCGATCTCGGTCGGGGCCGGAGGCGGTGTCGACCTGTCGCCGTTACGTGCCGGGTCTCAGGATGGCGCTCACGACCACATCGAAGAGGTGGTCGGTGCGGGCGGCGAACGAGGGCTGATCGCTGAGCCATGCCAGCGAACCGGCCAGCGCGAACAGGTCGGTGCCGTCGATGTCGCTTCGTGCCAGCCCCTGCGCCTGGGCGCGGGTGAGGAGTCGGGTGCCGGCGGCGCGCATCGCGACGCACGAGGCGTGCAACGCGGACTGCGGGTCCTCGATGGCCGTCACCATCAGCTCGATGACCCCGCGGTAGTTGTGCGCGCAGGCGACGAAGTCGCGCAGCCACGAGGCCAGTGCCTCGTCGGGCTCTCCCGATGTCTCAAGGTCGGTCGCCCTCACCGCCAGTTCGTCGAAGTTCGTGCGGAGCAGGGCTTCGAGCAGCGCCTCACGGGTGGGGAAATGGCGGATCAGCGTGGCGAGCCCCACGTCGGCCCTGCGCGCGATGTCGCGCAGCGAGGCGTCGACGCCCTGCTCGGTGATGGCGGCACCCGCAACGGAGAGGAGGTGGTCGCGGTTCTTCCTGGCGTCGGCTCGCATCTGGCCCTCTTGACTATCCGGATCAGTGATCCATATATTCGGATCAGTGGTCCGGATACCCGGATCGCTGATCCGGATAAGCGTATCCCGTCACGAGGGCAGGAGAAAATGATGTCGACCCACACGATGAAGGCCGTCCGGCTGCATGAGTTCGGCGGCCCCGAGGTGCTGCGTTACGAGGAGGTGCCGGTTCCCGTACCCGGTCCCGGTGAGGTGCTCGTGCGCGTGCACGCGGTCGGTGTCAACCCGCCTGACTGGTACGCCCGCGAGGGAATGCCCGACGTACCTCCCGAGCTCAAGCCCCCGTTCCACCTTCCCCTGGTTCCGGGTACCGACGTCTCGGGCGTCGTGGAAGCCGTCGCCGCCGACGTCGACGGCTTCACCGTGGGAGAGGAGGTGGTCGGTCTGGTGGCCTTCCCCACCGCTCTCCAGAGCGGCGCGTACGCCGAGTACGTCACCGCGCCCGCCGCCGACCTCGCGCGCAAGCCGGCTTCCGTCGACCACGTGCAGGCCGCCGGGCTGCCCATGTCGGGGTTGACGGCATGGCAGTTCCTGATCGAACTCGGGCACGACCACCCCTCGCCGTTCCAGGCGGCCCAGCACAGCCCCATGCCGCTCGGGGCCGGGACCACGGTGCTCGTCAACGGCGCCGCCGGTGGCGTGGGGCATCTCGCTCTCCAGCTGGCCAAGTGGAAGGGGGCCCGCGTCATCGCCGTGGCCTCGGGCGCCCACGAGGCGTTCCTGCGCGAACTCGGCGCCGACGAGTTCATCGACTACACCAAGGACCGCCCGGAAGAGGTCGCCCGTGACGTCGATCTCGTCCTGGACTCCGTCGGGGGGCCTGGCAGCAGGCGCTTCCTGCAGACACTCAAGCGCGGCGGGGCCCTCTACCCGGTGTACTTCGGAGAGTTCGACGACGAGGAGAACGAGAAGCTGGGTGTCACCGTCACGTCCACCCAGGTCCGCTCGAACGGCGCGCAGCTCGCCGGACTGGGACACCTGATCGAGGCGGGCACAGTCCGCGTCGCGATCGACAGCACCTTTCCGCTCGCGGACGCCCGGGCGGCGCACGAGCGGGCCGCGCAGGGACACATCCGGGGCAAGATCGTGCTCACGGTCGCGGGGGACTCCTGAGGAGCGGGCGCGTATGAGGCACGCGCCGCCCCCGACGCGGCGGTGAGGCGGCCCGAGCGGTGAAGGTGCTCGCCCGAGCAGTGAAGGTGCGCGTCGCGCGGCCGGCGGGTGGGTGCCGAGCCGCCCGAGAGGAATACCGGCGCCCGTAGGTCGTCCGGCATGACAAGCTGTGCTTCCCACTGCCCGAACCCAGGAGGTCACGATGACCGCAGAAGCTGCATCCCCAGAAGGTTCGGAGCCGGCTGAGCCCGAGACGTCAGCGCTCGCGCCCGACAGCGACGGCAACTACGACCTCAAGCGAAAGTTCCGGGAGGCCCTGGCGCGCAAGCGCGGCGCGGAGGCGGACGCCGCCGACCTCGCTTCCAACCCCCAGGCGTCGAAGATCCGCGGGGCGCACGGCCCCGCTTCGAGTCAGCGGTCGTTCCGGCGCAAGAGCGGGGGCTGAGCCGGAGCGGTCCCGGACCGCGACCGTCCTGACCCCACCCCGGAACCTCTGGCCCATCAGGACCGGGCCCGGGGCAGTGGTGCAGCCCCCACGGATTTCCGGGCGCCGGGGCGCTCGGCCTCTCCGTGACCGCTTCCGGGCACCTCACGCGCCGCTTCCGGCCGAGGTGCCCGGAGCTCGCTTGTGCGGTCCGGCCAGGTGACCCCTCCGGCTCCGGGCGGTCGTCGAGCCGGTCGGGGTCGTCGACCAGGTGACCGACGGGACGTCGCTCCAGACGTGCCCAGGTGGCCAGCCGGATGAGGTCGGGGCGCCGGAGGTACTTCCCGCCTGCGGCTCAGGCGTTGGCGGGACCGTAGTGCAGGGTGTCACCCTGCGGAAGCAGGTATCCGATGCTCCGCGTCTGCGGCAGATTTCCCCCCAGCGCCGACGCGTCGGTGCAGCCGGAGACATCGAAACCGACAACGCCCAGGCTGAAGGAGGCGGTCTTGAAGGTTTCGGTCCCGATGGCAGCCAGCCAGTCGTCCATCACGGCGGACCTGAAGAACGGCCGTCCGTCCCAGTAGGCCAGGCCGGCGTTGTCCAGCGCACCGAGAGGGACGTAGAAGTCCAGCCAGTCGCTGCTTTCGTCGTCGCCCCGGATCGCCACACAACCGCAGGTGACCAGTCGGCCCGTCGGCAGGCGGACCTGACCGTGGAGATGCCCGAACTCGGTCAGCGATCCGACTGTGCACGGCACGGGATCCTGTTCGTCAGGTTCACGGTCTCTGTGCCCGAAGCACCCTTGTACGTCCGCGGCGGACCACAGAGCGCTCAGCACGGCTTGAATTCGGGCGTCGTCACTCGCACCTACTTCTATGGCCAGCTCGTAGTAGCCGCCGGACCAGTTGGTGTGGTCCCGGAAGGAAGCAGGACTCGTCATGGTGTGATCATGTGGCAAAGCCGTTCCGCAACGCCACCCGTGCCGTTGAACGATCGGTCACCGCCGCATAGGTTCCGGCGTATGACGAACGTACGGATCGGTGTGATGTACGACCGCGACTGGGCCCCGGAAGGGCTGCCCGAGTTCGCGCGGCAGGCCGAGGCGCTCGGTCTGGACGACCTGTGGGTGGTCGAGGACCTCGGGTGGAACGGCGGGGTGTCGGCGGCGGCCGTGGCACTGGGAGCCACGGAACGCATCAGGGTCGGCATCGGCATCGCACCCGCTCCGCTGCGCAGCCCCGCGCTCCTGGCGATGGAACTGGCCACACTGGCACGGGTGTTCCCCGGGCGGCTGGTGGCCGGGATCGGGCACGGGGTGCAGGAGTGGATGGCTCAGGTGGGCGCCGCGGCCCGCTCCCCGCTGGCCCTGCTGGAGGAGACGATCACCTCGGTGCGCACGCTGCTGCGCGGAGAGCGGGTGGAGTTGGCGGGCCGCGAAGTCCGCCTGGACGGCGTCCGGTTGACGCATCCGCCGGCAGAGGTTCCGCCGGTGGTCGCGGGCGTGGTGCGCCCGCGCTCCCTGGAGCTGTCCGGACGGGTCGCCGACGGCACGGTGATCACGGAGGGGCACGGACCGCACGACCTGGAGAACGCCCGCGCACTCATCGCCAAGGGCGGCGCCACGTCCGACCACACCCTCACGGTCTTCGCCTTCGCCTGTGTCGGTGACGACGCCGCCGAGGTGGCCCGCACCCTGCACCCCCACGTCGAGGGCCACGCCGCCTGGCTCGGCCGTCCGCCGCACGAGGTGTTCACCGTCTCCGGGGCCGCCGCACAAGCCGCCGGGCACATCCACGAGCTGGCGACGGCCGGCGCCGGCACGGTCGTCCTGCGCATCGCGGGCCCGGATCCGCTGGGGCAGCTGAAGGCCGTAGTTGAGGCGGTCGGGAAGTAGAACTGAAGTGCCGGGACGGCCGTGACCGTTACTTGGGCGGCAGGCTCGCCGCGAACGCGCGCCCCTCGTCGATCCACGCTCCGAGGGCCTCGTCCTCGGTCACGGCGGTCCCGGCGACCAGGATCCAGCCGCGCATAGGGCGGCCGGTCATGTCGGCGGGCCGCGTGCCGGGGCGGGCGAGGGCCGCGTGAGCTGCGTCCGGTCCGACCCGGACCATGAGGTCGTCGCCGGTCACACCGACGGCCATGTTGCCCTGGTACATGAAGGTGATCGCGCCGAACATGCGCTGCTCGGTGACGCCGGGATCCTCGTCGAGGTACCGGCGGATGCGCTCGGCGAGCCCTTCGTCGTACGCCATCGGCTGTCTCCTTGCCGTTCGGAGAGTCTGCGCTCAAGGCAGCCTCGGAGATTCACACGCGGCCACCCGCGGGACGTGGCCGATGCGTCGATGGTCACCCTGTCACCGCCTCGCACCCCTGCTCCGGCCCGAGCCGGCACTCCATCGTCTCCAGCATGGCCGCGATCGGTGGCGCATGCCCGTCGCGCGCGCAGACGTCACCGTTCTGTGTTCGGCTCGCGGTGCCCATGTCGCCTCCGGCCCCGGAGCCGCGGTGGGGCATGCTGGTAGGCATGGATGCCGGGCCGGGAGGTGCACGGATGCGAGGGTGGGCCGGGGCGTGGGTGATCGCCGGGGTTGTCGTCCTGGTGGCGTGCGGCGGCTCGTCGGGAGGAGCGTCCGGGGGCGGCTCCGCGAAGCCGTCGACCGGAGCGTCGAGGTCCGCGTCCGGCGCGCCCTCCGCGCGTTCGTCCACGGCGCCGACCGAGAGCCCGACCGGACCAAGCCCGTCCGCTTCGGCCTCGGTGACCTCCTCGCCGAAGAGCTGTGCCGGCGGGCATGTGGAGGTCACCGTGGCCCCCGGTGATCCGGTCCGGCAGCAGGTGTGTGTGCGGCCCGGGACGGTGGTGTCGCTGGTCCTGAGCCCTCGCACGGACGGCAAGCGCTGGACCGCCCTGCGCAGCTCCGCGCCGGCCCTCGTCCAGCCGTCCGCCTGGCAGTTGGGAGCGGACGGCACCGCGAGGGCCTCTCTGCGGTGCGCGGGGACGCGGGGCGGTGCCGCGGGCATCACCGTCCTGGCGAAGGAACCGGACCTGGCGGGCACGGGCGGAGTGGCCTTCACGCTGCAGGTGAATGTGGTGCCGCACACGACGGCGGGGTGACCCCGGAGACCGGGACCGCCCCGCCGTCCTGTGCGGCGCGATGCCGAGGGCGGCTCAGTCGCGGTCGCTCACCTTGATGGTGTAGATGCCGCGGCCGTGGGTGGCCGCGTACAGGGTGCGTCCGTCGGGGCTCAGCTTCACCTGGAGCACGGCGACGGCCGGCAGCGAGCCGACGCGCTGCCAACTCGTACGGCCGGGCGCGCGATAGAGGACGCCGAGGTCGGTGCCGACGACGAGGCCGCCGTCCGGTGTGACGACCGCGGAGTCAGCCGGCACGTCGGGGAAGTGCTTCGAGATGTCCTTCCAGGTCGTGCCGCCGTCCTTGGACTCGAAGACGTGGCCGACGCCGGCACCCGGACCCTCGGTCCACTGCCGGGAGAACCCGTTGACCGTGAGGTAGACGTGGTCGGCGTTCTTCGGGTCGATGGCGAAGCCGCTGAGGTAGCGGTTGGGTACGGTGCCGTCCGCGCCGGTGGCCGGCAGGGTGATGTCGTGCCAGCCGGTGCCGTCGGCGTTCCCGACGGAGATGCCGCGGGCGAAGCCCTGGTTGTTGCAGGGGCCGCACCAGGCCGCGTAGACCTTGCCGCCCGAGGCGGCGACGGCGGTGGCGGTGTGGCCCTCACCGAGGTCGTACACGCTCTTCCACTCGGCACCGCTGCGGATGGCGTAGCCGTGGGTCTGCACCCAGATGTGGCGGCCGCCGGCGACCCAGGTCGAGCTGTTCTTCGCGTCGGCCGCGAGCGGGGCGATGAAGCGTGCCTCACTGGTGGCGTTGTCGGCCGGGGCGACGTTGTACGACGTGGCCTTGCTCGGGTCGGTGACCCAACTGCCGTCGTTGACGGCGCAGTTCTGGGTGACCTGAACGGAGAGGTAGACGTACTCCTCCGCGATGTCGCAGCCGTTGGCGGGGTCGGTGAGGGTGTCGCCGCCGTCGCCGCCGAAGTTGGAGCCCATCACCTTGTCGTTGCCGCGCAGGACCGACTGGCCGTTGTCCTGGAGTCCGCCGGTGACGGAGACGCCGCCGTGGTCCAGGTCCCTGCCGACACCGACCGAGTAGTACTGGAGGGTGTCGATGGTGCCGTCGTTGAGCGAGGTCCAGTCGGTGGCGTGCCCGGAGGAGTCCTGGGAGCCGTCGACGGGCCGCTTGTAGACGCCGCCGTCGTTGCCCGCGTAGACGAAACTCTTGCCGTGGTAGCGGCCGATCGCGACGCCGTGCTGGTCGGAGTGGGTGGTCGGGTTGCAGTCACCGGTCTGCTTGGCCGGGTCGATGCTCCAGCAGGGGAAACCGAAGTTCCAGTACGGGCCGACGGTCGACCAGCTGGACCCGCCGTTCTTGGTCTCGTAGACCTCCTCCAGACCCGCGTACACGTGCTCGGGGTCGGCCGGGTCGACGGTGAGGAACTGGTTGTACCAGGCCTGCACGCCGGGCATGTACCCCGGGTCGGTGAGCGCCGAGCCGGAGGCGGCCAGGCCCTGGTAGTCGGCGATCTTCGTCCAGGGGCCGCCGGGAGAGCCGGACCGGGAGACGTAGATGCCCTCAAGACCGCTGTCCGGGTTGGTGTTCAGCTGCTCCGGCGACTGGTCGATGGCGTAGTACCGCGAGCCGTCGGCGGAGCGGGCGAAGGTGACGCTGCCGACGTTGTCCGCGTCGGTCGGCAGGTCACCGAAGCCGCTGGTGATCCTGGTCCAGGTGCCGTTCACCCTGGTGTAGAAGCCGTTGTAGTCGTCACCGCTGCGCCAGCCGACCGCGAGCACCACCTTGGCGGGGTTCTTCGGGTCGATCGCGATGTCGTTGGTGATGTTCTTGTACGCCGCGTCCGGGTCGTCGGCCTTCGAACCGCCGGGCAGATAGTCGGGGTTGGGCGCGTACTCCAGCTTCCAGGCGCCGCCGAGCTTCTTGGCGGAGTGGCTCCACACGCCCTCGCTGGTGGCCGCCCACACCTTGCCGCCGCCGAAGCGCAGCTCGTGGATGGTCGTGGACTCCAGTTCGTGTCCGCCGACCCGGCTGCGTGTGGAGAACGAGCCGTGATGCGGGTCGGACAGGACGTAGACGCCGCTGCCGAGGTAGGCGTCCGCGTTGGTGGTCGCCTCACCGGTGCCCAGCCACAGCCGGCCGCCGCCGTCGAGCGTGAGCGCGCCGGTCGACTGGGAGGGGAGCCGGTCGCTGATGGGCTGCCAGTGGCCGCCGCCGCTGCGGGACCGCCACACCCCGCCGCCCGCGCTGCCCGCGTACACGTACCCGTCGTCATCGGCGGCCATCGCGGCCATCCGGCCGGTGACATTGCCCGAGCCACCGCTGGAGTTGGAGTCGATGTCGCGGTAGCGCGGGTCGTCGGAGTCGTACGGCAGGTCGGTGACATTGCGCCAACTGCCGCCGGTCCTGGGCAGTTTGGTGAGGCTGGTCCATGCGGCCCCGTACGCGCCCGGGGCGACGATGCCGGGCGAGGTGCGGGCCTCGGCGTACTGGTCCGCACCCTCGGCTATCTCGTCGGCCTCATTGCCGTCGTCGCCGTCGTCCTCCTTCGCCTTGGGGCTCATGGCGCCCACCGACTGCTGCCGCTCAGCGGCGAGTCGGGCGAGTGCGCGGGCCCCGAAGGGGCTGCTGTCGTGTCGGCCGGGCGCGGCGCTCGCGGGTATCGCGACGAGTCCGGCGGTTGCGGTGATGGCGCAGGTCGTGAGCCATCGTCTTCTACGAGTTGGTGCTGACACCAGGTCCTCCCGAACGGGCGGTGATACAGCCGTCGCTGGAGACCCGACCACGAGCGGGACGGAGCCTCCGGAGGTTTGGCGAGTCTTTGACCAGAACCTGCCACTTGCACACACGGCTGAGGCGCCGGGGAGTTCCCCCGTTGCAGCGGGCGGCCATCGTCGCCCGGAACCCTCCCTCAGGAACCCGCCAGGAGATCCGTGGTGGTGGCATCCCAGTCGATCCCGGCGAGTTCCCGGCCGGCGGGCACCAGCTCGTAGGTGTGCTCCAGCCACTCCTCAAGTGGCGGTACGGGCAGCTCGAAGAGAGCCGCCATGTCTCTGGACGCCAGTTGAAGCCACGCGGTGCCCCCCTCTTCGGAACGCGCCGGCCACATCTGGACGTCGCCGAGGCCGCCGGCCGAACGGAGCCCCTGCTGCAGGAGATCGCGGCCTATGCGCCACAGGACCCGGGGGCCGTCCTTGACGACGAGCTCCAGGGACACGGCCAGGGGAGCCGCCGGGTCGAACCGGAACTCCGCTCTGATCGTCTGCCGGGCGGCGACGTCCAGCACGCGCTCGATGTCCAGAACCAGCACGGGGCAGGCGTACGAAGCGGGTCGGGACTGTACTCCGGGTTGGTTGCTGCTCATTGCGGATGGATCCTTCCCCGTGGCGAAAGCTGGCCTGACCCACCCTGGTCGCTCCGGACGCGTCGTTCATAAGTCACTTGACCGTCCACTTCGACGAGGTGACGGCGCGCTGCGCTCAACGGACGCCCCGCCACGCGGAGCCGGGTCCGGACGGGGGCGCCTGGAACGGGGCCGCCTCAGCGGGAGTTCCAGGACCCCGAAGGCGGCGCGGGCCATGAACATTAAGTCATTCGACTGTCGCCCCCGACCTGCGCCTGAACGATCCTGAAACCGTCGCCGGCGCGCCGGAGCCGGATGATCGTCATGCTCGGAGGAGCCCGCTGTGAACCACACTCCCGTCGTCTTCATCCACGGCACCTGGCTGCACGCGCTGTCCTGGGAGTCATGGGCGGAGCGCTTCGCCAGCCGGGGGTTCCTCGCGTTCACGCCCGGCTGGCCGGGGGAGGCGGCCGCCGTCGGGGAGCTGCGCAAGTCGGCCGGGGCCATCGCGGGCATCGGCCTGGACGTGCTGACGGACCACTACGCCGGGATCGTTCGCTCCTTCGACACCGCTCCGGTGATCATCGGCCACTCGGTCGGCGGGCTCATCGCGCAGCATCTCATCGCCGCCGACATCGGCCGCGCGGCGGTGGCCATCGCACCGGCCCCCATCAACGACATCACCCTGCCCGATGCCCCGGCCCGGTTGTGGACCCCTGAGCAGAGCGATGCCGCGGAAGGGTTGGTGTCACTGTCCCCGAAGCAGTTCCGCGAGGTCTTCGCGAACACCGCCACGGAGGAGGACTCCGACCGGCTCTTCGAGCGCTATGTGGTGCCGGCGCCCAGCCGCCTGCTGGCCGACCTCGGACCCGCGAGCGCGGCACGCAGCGGGCGGGCCGTGGTGGACGTGGGCAATGCCGGCCGCGGCCCCCTCCTGCTGATCTCCGGCCAGGAGGACCTGATGGTGCCCGACTCCGTCACACGCGCGGCGTACAAGCAGTACGGCGACTCCACGGCCGTCACCGACCTCAAGCAGTTCGCGGACCGCGCCCACTCCCTGGTCATCGACAGCGGATGGCGCTTCGTCGCCGACTACGTGCTCGGCTGGCTGGACGAGCACGGCCTGCGTCCCGAGCACGGCTAGCGCGGGGTCACACCTTCTGGTCGCCGGGCATCTTGGCGAGTGCGTCGCGGAGGGCGGCGCGAGAGGTGATGCCGAGTTTCGGGAAGACGCGGTAGAGGTGTGAGCTGACGGTGCGGGGGGACAGGTGCATGCGTTCGCCGATCTCCTTGTTGGTGAGGCCGCCTGCGGCGAGGTCGGCGATGCGGCGTTCCTGCCAGGTGAGGGTGGTGAGATGGGTGGTTGTGGTGCCGGTGGGCAGGCCGGTGGCGCGCAGTTCGGCGCGGGCGCGCTCGGCCCAGGTGGCTGCGCCCAGGCGTTCGAAGGTCGCCAGGGCCCGGGTGAGGGGCTGGCGTGCCGCTTTGGGGCCGTGGGTGTGTCGTTGGCGGGTGCCGTGGGCGAGGCGGATGCGGGCGAGTTCGAAGGGGAAGGTGGTGGCGGCGGGGTGGTTCTCGGCGTGCTGGTAGTGGGAGTGGGCGTCGGTGGGGTCAGGGGTGGTGAGGGCGAGGGCCCCGTGGGTGATGAGGTGGAGGCGAGGGGAGAGCTCGGGTAGGCCGGCGGCGTGGGCGGCCCGGGCGTGCTGGTGCGCTTGTTCGGTGCGGCCGGTGTGGAGAGCTGCCTCGGTGAGGTCGAGGAGGGTGCGGGGGGCTTGGTGGGCGTAGGGGGTGAAGGTGCCGGGAGGTGTGATGCCGATGGCGTGCAGGTAGGCGGCTTCGTAGTCGCCTTCGGCGAGAGCGGCGGTGGTACCGATGGTGTCGGTGATCTGGGTGAGGAAGCCGATGCCTCGGGGGCGGGCCCAGGTGTCGACGGTGGCCTGGAGTTCGCGTGCCTGGTCGACCTGGCCGCGCAGGGCGGCCAGCAACCCCAGATAGGCCTGCGTGTGACGGACGAACAGGGTGTGCCGGTGTGTCGTCGTCAGGTGCAGGCAGCGCCGGCCGGTGTCTTCGGCATCGTCCCACTCACCCACCGCGATCTGGTCCAGCATGATCAGGTGCAGCATGGTCATGGCATCGGCCAGGGCACCCGTCTCCACCTCGCGGTCCACGGTGCGCTGGAGCTGTGGCCGGTACCGGCTGAGGGTGTCCACGTGATACGCGGCCACCGCGAGCCGGGTCACGTCCCACGGCTCCAGGTCGGCGGGAGTGGCGAAGGCGCGGTCCACCCGCTCCGCCACCCCGGCACCGCGCCGCACCACATCGCCCCACGCGTCCTGGTAGACGCGCGAGTGTGACGGGACCAGGTCCCCCAGCGAGTCCAGCAGCTCGTGAGACCGTTCCCACGCGTCCTCGTCACCCGCGTACTGGTTGATCGCCAGCAGCAGGTCGACCAGGCGTGTGAGCACCTCGTCCGACTCCTGCACCCCGCTGTCGCGCATGCTCTCGATCGCCGCGAAGACCTGCCGCTGTGAGGAGCGCACGTCCCCGTCCTCGAAGAACGCGACATAGCCCGACGCGACGACCGACGAGGGAGAGTCGTCGGTGCCGGACCCGGTGTCCGAGAGGACCAACTGCCGGGCGTGGTCCAGGCGTCCGGAGTGCCCGGCGACGTATGCCGCGCTGCCCAGTCGCCTGGACCGTTCCTCGCGGGTCTCGCTGAGCTCCGCCGCGCGGGTCAGCCAGGCGACGGCGGTCACCGCGCCGCCCCGCCGGGTCGCGGAGTCCGCGGCGGCCTCCAGTACAGCCGCCACCTGTTCGTCCGGGTCGACGGTCGAGGCGGCCAGGTGTGAGGCCCGTCGTTCGATGTCGTCCCGGTGCAGCTGGGCGAGGGCCGCGTGTGCCGCGCGGCGCTCGTTGGGTGTGGCGGTCTGGACGACCGTCGAGCGCACCAGGGGGTGCCGGAAGACGAAGTCGCCGCCGAGCGGGTCGATGTCCAGCAGCCCGCAGGCCACGGCCTCGTCGGCGTCGCGCATACGGTAGCGGGTGCCCCGGGTGTGATCGGCCGCCGTGCCCGATCCGACCCCGTCCAGGGCACCGCGCAGCAGCTCGGCACGCACCGGCTCACCGAGAGACTCGATACGCGCGCCGTACACCTGCTGCAGCCGCAGCGGCAGGGGGACGCCGGTGTAGCCGAACAGTTCCTCGGCGTTGCGTCCCGCCCGCCCGGCGCGCGCATGGGGCGGCAGTTCGAGCAGGGCCAGCGGGTTGCCCTGCGCCTCGTCCAGCACCAGCCGGCGGATCCGCGGATCGAGCCCGGGGTGACGCAGGTCGAGCAGCTGCTCGGCGGTCTTCTCCGACAGTGGGGTGACCGGCAGTTCCGGCAGCGCGGCCGTGTCGAAGCCGGAGGGGACACCCGAGCGCAGGCCGACGACGAGCTTGACCGAACTGCCCGTCAGCCGGCGCCCCACGAAACCGCAGACCTCGATGCTGGCGGCGTCCAGCCACTGGCCGTCGTCGAGCACCAGCAGAAGGGGCTGCTGAGAGGCCGCGAGGGAGAGCAGGTCGAGGACGGCGATCCCGAGCGTCATGACCGAGGGCGGAGTGTCCGCGGCCCTGCCGAAGACGACGTCGAAGACCCCCCGGTGTGCTTCGTCCAGCCGGTCGAGGTGGCTGAGCAGCGGATACAGGAACTGATGCAGCCCGGCGAACGGCAGCTCCGACTCGGCCTCCACACCGGCCGCCCTGATCACCCGGTGGCTTTCGGCCGCCGCGCGAGCGACGACGTGGTCCAGCAGAGCGCTCTTGCCCACCCCCGCGTCACCGCGCAGCACGAGCGCGCGCCCCCCGGCGGCTGCCACGAACGCCGACAGCGCCTCCCGTTCGCGTTCACGACCGACCATGGTTGTGACGATCGACTCCACGCCCCCCACTCCCTTCACCACCGCTGAACCGGTCCGGCCCGACGGTCTCGCGTCCGTGCGCGTGGATCACGCCAGGCGCACGGGCGAGGGTACGTCGTCGTCCCGGGCAGCCACATGCCGAGCGGCTGCCTGCACACAGCAGGTCCAGTCGCCGGCCGGTCACTCACACCTGTCGCAGAAGACTAGATGCCTCGATGGGTTCACGTCACCCGGTATGGCTGAAAGAAGCTCTTGTGTGCCCGTCTCACACGTATCTACTGACGTTCCGCAGATCGAGGGGCCCGTCGCCACCGGGCCCTCCTTGGCCGGGTGGCCGCCGTACGCCGTGGCCTTGCCCACCTCCGCGCGCTCGGCGACCTCGCGGACCATGCCGCGGATCCCGAACTCCTCCAACACTCTCGGCGCCGCCGACACATGTGATCGCCATAAGAGAAACATGTCCAGGGTGCGGGTGGCCGGCCGCTTCGTCGAGGGCTGCCCGCCCGGGTACTGCCCTCCCATGCGGCTCCCCGGCGTCCGTCGGTGTGTCAGGTCGTTCCGAGGCCGTTGAGGAGGGTGTTGACGACGACGTCCGCCGCCTGCCCCGCGCTCAGTTCCGGCAACTGCCGCGAGACCAAGTGCATGAGCTGGGGCAGCAGCGCGCCGGCCCAGCCGTGCGGAAGGTCCGGCCGCAGCAGGCCTTCGTCGGTGGCACGCCGGAGGAAGGCGTCGACCTCCTCGATGGCCGCGTCGCGCCGGGCGTGGACGCTGTCCTCGGTGAGCATGCGGGTGAGGTCGACGGGCCAGGTGCGGTTGACGTTGATGATGTTCTCGACGTAGCGGTGCAGGGCGACGGTGACGGGTGCTTCACGCAGGCGGGCGTCCTGGATGGCGTGTTCGATGGCGGTGAGGCGGGCTTCGTAGATGGCCGCGAGGAGGTCTTCGCGGGAGGCGAAGCGGCGGTAGACCGTGCGGCGGTCCACTCCTGCCTGGGCGGCGATGCTGGCGATGCTCGTGCCGGGGTCGGCGGCGAGCATGCGTGCGCCGGTGGTCAGGACGGCTTCGAGATTGCGCGCTGCGTCAGCTCTCACCGCACTGATTCTAGTGGCGGAATGTGATGCCTGAGACATCTAGCGCCTCTCGGGAGTAGAAGCCTAAGCAGTAAGTGCTACATTCTAGTGGCAGATAGATCTGGTAGTGCCATATTGTTGAGTCCTCTAGAAAGGCGCCTTCTGATGTCGAAGGCAGACAACTCCTCCTCACCCAAGGCGGGTGGTGTCGCCGCCGCGATGAGCGCGCTGGTCCTGGCGGTTCTCCTCGCCGCCCTGGACCAGACGATCGTCTCGACCGCGTTGCCCCGGATAGCCGAGGACCTGAACGGCTTCGACGACATCGCGTGGGTCAGCGCCGCCTACCTGCTCGCGTCGACCGCGGTCACACCTCTGTGGGGCAAGCTCGGCGACATGTTCGGCCGCAAGAGGCTGTACCTGGCGTCGACCTCGGTCTTCCTGATCGCCTCCGTGGCCTGCGGCCTGGCGCAGAACCTGCCCGAACTGATCGGCGCCCGTGTGCTGCAGGGTGTGGGCGGCGGCGGCATGATCGTGCTGACCTTCGCCCTCGTCGGCGACATCGTCGCCCCGAGCGAACGCGGCCGCTACCAGGGCATGTTCGGCTCGGTCTACGGCGTCGCCAGCATCGTCGGCCCCCTGCTGGGCGGAGTCTTCACCGACCAGCTCTCCTGGCGCTGGGCGTTCCTGGTCAACCTGCCGTTCGGCATCGTCGCCCTGACCGTCGCGGCGCGCGCCCTGCCCGCCGCCACCCGGGGCACCCGGGCCCGTATCGACTACCTCGGCGCCACCGTGCTGGCCGCCATCGCCACCGGTCTCGTCCTCGTCACGTCCTTCGGGGAACGCTGGGGCTGGGGCTCCCCGGCCATCGTCGTTCTGATCGCCGCCACCGTCGCGCTGGCCGTACTGCTGGTGCCGGTCGAGCGTCACGCCGCCGCCCCGGTCCTGCCACCGGCCATGTTCGCCTCCCGGACGGTGGTGTTCTCCTCGCTGATCGCCTTCTTCGCCAACGCCGCGATGTTCTCCGTGCTGGTCTACCTGCCGACCTACCTCCAGATCGTCCACGGAGTCTCGGCCACCCTCTCCGGCATCCACATGCTGCCGCTGGTCGCCGGGCTGGTCGTCAGCCAGTCCCTGGCCGGACGCTGGGCCGCACACGTCGAGCGGCTGCGGGCGATCCTGCTCGCGGGCCTGGTCGCCAACCTCGCGGGGCTGCTCCTGCTCGGCACGATCGGAGCGGCCACCGACACCCTCGTCCTGAGCGTCTACTTCCTGATCACCGGTGTCGGCGTCGGCATGGTGCCCATGGTCGTGCTCACCACCGTCCAGAACAGCGTGCCCGCCACCGACCTCGGTGCCGCCAGTGCCGTCGTCACCTTCGCCCGCTCGATCGGCGCGGCCTTCGGAGTCGCCGTCTTCGGCAGCCTCCTCAACTCCGGCTTCGCCGACCGTACGAGCGGTCTGCCGACCGGCGGCGGCTTCGACGCCACCCGCCCCGACACCATCGGCCGGCTCCCCGGTGCCCTGCGCGACACCGCACTGGACGCCTTCGCCCACGCCACGGCGGGCGGCTACCTCTGGATCGCGCCCGCCCTCGCCGTCGGGATCGTCCTCGCCCTGTTCCTGAAGCCGGCACGCGGGACCGGTGAGACCGCTGCCGCCGACCACTCCGACCTCGCGCCCGCCAAGGATTCCGTCCGGGCCGCCTGACCCCACGACGCCCTCGACCGGCCGACGCCCCACCGGGTGCCGGCCGGCGGCGTGCTCCGGCCGCGCGCTACGCGCCGCCGTCCCGCGGAGCCGCCTCGGAAAGCCGCTTCAGCTGGGTGACCCACAACGAGTTCAGACGCCGCGCCCACAGCGGGGACGACATCTTCAGGGACCTGGCGGAGGGGCCGCGGACCACGTTCTCGGTCACCACATGGGTGCCGTCCGCCACCGGAGTGAGCAACCACGCCTGGTAGAGCTGCACACCGGCGCCGACACCCGACCAGCCGAGCCGCGTGTACGGCACGTGCTCTCCCGTGTACATCTCGAACCGGTGGCCGTGGAACCGCACTTCGAAGCTCCGCGCGAGCGGCCCGGCCCGGACCTCGGTGAGGCCCGGCACCCACTCCGGCCACCGCGGCACATCGGTGAGCAGCGCGAACGCCAGAGCCGGCGGGGCGTGCACGACGGCCTGCGTCTGGCAGAAGCTGTGTGCCTGGTCGGGGGAGAAGCCCGAAGGCCAGTGGATGTCCGGATGGCGGTCCGAGGCACCGGACATTCCGGCTCCCCTCTCGTACGCGGTGCGAGGCGGCGTCAGAGGCGACCACCGTGGACAGGGCACCCCGGCAGGGGAGGTCCCCGGTCCACTCTGCGCGGGGGCCGCAAACCCGGCATAGGTCAAATGACTGAGGCCCCAGCGCGGTCCGTCGTACCGCGCCCGCAGAGGTCAGCCGCCGCTGTTCGTCTCCAGCCCCGAGAGCGCGTCCCGCAGCGCGGCCCGCGAAGTGATGCCCAGTTTGGGATAGATCTGGTACAGGTGCGTGCCGATGGTCCGATGGGACAGCAACAGCCGCTCGGCGATCTGCTTGTTGGTCAGCCCGGTCGCCGCGAGCCTCGCGATCTGCAGTTCCTGGGCGGTCAGTGCCCCCGGTCCGGGCCTGGCGGCCACCGACGCGGAGTGGCCCCCGGCCCGCAGTTCCGCAGCGGCGCGCGCCGCCCAGGGCTCGGCGCCCAGCCGCCGGAAGTCCTCCAGCGCCCGGGCGAGCTGCTCTCTGGCCTCCGGCGCGGCCCGCAGCCGCCGCAGCCGTTCGCCGTAGAAGAGGCGGACCCGGGCGACGTCGAAGGGCCGGTGTTCCGGATCGGGCAGGGACAACGCCTGCTCGAACAGCGCGAGCGACGCCTTTCCCGGCGTGGTCAGCGCCTCACAGGCCAGCACCAGCAGCTCCAGCCGGGGCGACAGCGCGGCCATCGAGGAGGCACGCATCGCCGCCGCGTGCGCCGCCGCCTCCTTCTCCCGGCCGGTCCGCACGGCGGCCTCCACCAGGTCCATCGCGCCCCACATCGCGATCGGTACGTAGGGGGCCACGGTCCCCGCCGGACTCAGGGCGCGGGCGTGCTGGTACGCGGTCTCGAAGTCGTTGCTCCCCAAGGCGGCCAGCGCTCGGGCGTGGCAGGCGAAGTACCGGGCGCCGTGGGTGCCGCGGGGAGTCGCCCAGCGCACGATCTCCTCGGTCAGCTCGGCACTGGTGGCGGCGTTGCCCTGTGCCGCGGCCACGGCCGCCTGGATGTACTGGAAGTACCAGGCGAAGAACCGGTAGTCGTGGTTCTCGCACAGGCCGAGCCCCTCGGCCGCCAGCTCGGCGGCGTCGTCCCACCGGCCCAGATGAAAGTAGTCCAGGCCCAGATGCATCAGCGCGCCCAGATGGCGGCGGACGGGCGCGGCACCGGCACGCCCCTGCTCCACCAGCCGGCGCGTGGCCCACCGGAAGTCCCCGAGCCGGTCCGCGAACACCGAAGCGGTACCGACGCGGATCACCCGGGTGGGGTCATCGCCCACGGTGCTGATCAGCGTCGACAGCCGGGGCAGCGCCGCGGCACCGGTGCGGGACGGGTCGCCGAAGGTCTGGATGATCACCCAGAGCAGTTCGGGCGGCTCGGGAGTCAGCCTTTCCACGTACGTCAGCAGCGGCTGCCACAGCTTCGGGTCACCGCCGTACCAGCACAGCAGCACCAGCACGTGCAGGGCTTCTACGAGGCCCTCGTCCGAGGCGTCGTAACCGTGCTCCCCGGACTCGATCGCCCCGACCAGGAGCTGGTACGCGGTGTCCATGTCGCCGTCCCGGTTGATCAGCAGGAACGCCGCCGCGGCAGCCGCGTGCAGGGACTGCTGTCCGGTGGGGTGGGCCTGGGCTCCGGCCAGCAGCCGCGAGGCATCGTCCAGGTCGCCGCTGGAGTCCACGCCGACGTACGCCGCCTCGGCGAGCCGGCGGCTCTCGTCGGACGCCGCGGGACTGAGGCCCGCGGAACGGGTCAGCGCCGCCACCGCGCCGAGCGCGTCCCCGCGCCGCAGCCGGCGTCGCCCGGCCTCCTCCAGCAGCGCGGCGACCACCTCGTCGGGCTCCACCGCTGCCTCGCCCAGATGCCAGGCGCGGCGCTCCAACTGCTCGCCGAGCACCTCGGCGAGCGCCCGGTGGGCTCGTCTGCGTTCCGCGGCGGTCGCCAGTTCCACCACCGCGGAGCCGATGAGCGGATGCCGGAAGGACAGCCGCCGGTTGCCGGTGGAGATCGTCACCAGCCGGTTCTGCTCCGCGGGGGCGAGGTCGTCGACACCGGCCCGGCCGGAGGCGGCAGCCACTACGGCGGCCAGGTCACCGGTCCCGTCGAGGGCCGCGAGCAGCAACAGCCGCCGGGTGCGATCGGGCAGCCCGGCCACGCGGGAGGCGAACATGGCCTGGAGGCGTTCACTCAGGGGCAGCACACCCGGCACCGCCGCCAGGGTCGTGCGCTGCTCGGCGGTCAGCGCCAACGGCAGCTCCACCAGCGCCAGCGGGTTGCCGCGTGCCTCGGCCGAGATACGGCGCCGCACGGCGGGGGACACATCGGGGTGCGCGAGGGCGAGCAGTTCGGCCGACGAGGCGGCGTCCAGCGGCTCCAGCCGGCGCTCGGTCAGGCCACCGGACTCGAAGAAGCTCTCGGAGTCCGTGCGGGAGGCGGCGAGAAACCCGATCCGGCTGCCGACGAGCCGGCGGGCCACGAAGCCGAGCACGGCGTTGGTCGCCCGGTCCAGCCACGGAAGGTCGTCCACGACGAGCAGGAGCGGTGTCCGGGCCGATATCAGCCGCAGCAGAAGCAGGACCGCGGTGGAGGTCAGGAGCCGGTCGGGCGCGGGCCCGCCGCCGATGCCGATCGCGACCCGCAGGGCGTCGCGGTGCACGGGGTCCAGGACGTCGAATTCGTCGAAGAGCGGCACCAGGAGCTGGTTGAGCCCGGCGTAGCCGATGTCCGCCTCGAACTGCACGCCGGCCGCGCGCAGCACCCGGACACCCCTGTTCACGGCACCGGCCGCCACCGCGTCGAGCACCGCGGTCTTCCCGACCCCCGCCTCGCCCGAGAGCAGCAGGGCGGCTCCGTGGACCTCGGGGTTGTTGAAGAAGGAGTGGATGAAGCCCAGGTCCCCGTCGCGTCCGACCAGCCGTGTCGAGGCCGGGCGGACGGGTGGGTCCAGGTCATTCATCGAGCTGCCTCCCACGGCTGACTTCCGGAGGCCTGGTGGGGTCCGCCGACCTGGCCGCGCCTGCACCCGGCGCCATGCGGCCCTTGCAGTCACCGGAGTGTAAAGGACGTCCATATCGTGCCATTCACCACTGACTCACCTCGCCGCACGGGCTACCCGGTAGACGTGGACGGTGACTTCGGCGCCGAGACCGCCAGTGCCGCACGCAGCGTCCAGTCCGACCATGGTCGACTCACGCCCGAGGGAGCGTCGTTGTCGGTGCGAGCGGTGCGTTCGACGTCCAGGAGGCGGTACGCCTCGCCGTTGCCTGGCGAGGTACGTCCGGGAGAACGACAGCGAGGCCTCGCGCGCGGTGGCCGCCACCGCCAGGTCGGGGTCGGCCGACCGCCGCGACCGTGTGCTCGACACAGGTTCCGACGCGTCGGATGTCGTACATGCGAAGGTCCACGGTCCGTGGGTGAGCCGGCCGGACGCTATCGGGTCGTGTGCCGTGCCGAGTCCGCCTGCTGCGCGGTCCAGGAGGTCAGGATGCGCAAGGCGTCGTGGGAGGGGCTGCCGGGTTCGGCGGTGAGGACCATCAGGCGTTGTCCTGAGCCGTCGTTGGCGGCCCAGGTGTCGCAGTCGAGTGTGAGGTCGCCGACCAGGGGATGGCGGTAGTGCTTGGTGCCGTACGTGGCGCTGTTGACGCGTTGTTGGGCCCACCAGGTGCGGAAGTCGGCGTCCTCGAGGGTCAGGTCCCCGACCAGGCGGGCGAGGTCCGGGTCGTCGGAATCGGCGCCCGCCTCCATCCGCAGGGCGGCCACCGCGTCCCGGGCGTCGTGGGCCCACTCCTTGTGCAGCCCCCGGATCGCGGGGTCGGTGAACATGAGGCGCAGGTAGTTGCGGTGATGGGCCGGAACGGCGGAGAAGTCGGTGTAGAGGGCGGTGGCGGTGGCGTTCCAGGCGAGGATGTCGAGGCGTTTGCCGAGGACGAGGGCGGGGGTGTGGGTGAGCTGGTGGAGGAGGCGGCGCATGGCGGGGCGTACGCGCTGGGGTTGTGCTCGGCGGTGACGGCGGGGTTGGTCGTCGGTGCGGCCGGCGAGTTGGTAGAGGTAGTGCTGTTGGTCGTGGTCGAGGCGGAGGGCGCGGGCGAGGGTGGCGAGGACGGGGGTGGAGGCGCGGACGCGGCCCTGTTCGAGGCGGGTGTAGTAGTCGACGCTGATGGCGGCGAGTGCGGCGACTTCCTCGCGGCGCAGTCCGGTGACCCGGCGTGGGGTGTCCGTTGGGGGCAGGCCGCATTCCTGGGGGTCCAGTTGTGCCCGGCGGGCCCGCAGAAAGGCACCGAGGGCATGCGGGTCGGGAGGTGAGCTCATGTCGTCGATTCTCCTGCGGATCACACGTATATGCGATGTGTGATGTGCGATGCGAGAGGCGCAGTGTGTGATGTGCCTGTGCGGTCGGGAACTGCCCGGGGGCGGCGGGACCTTTGATCGGTCCCGCCGCCCTCCGAGGTGTCAGCGGACGGTCGTGCGGGCCGCGCGCTCGATCACGTCGGCCACCAGGTGCGGGTGCGAGACGGCGACCGAGTGGGAGGCGGCGACCTCGGTGGTGTGCGCGTGGGCGCGTTCGGCCATGAAGCGCTGCACGGCCGGGGGGATGTTGAGGTCCTCGGTGGTGATGATGTCCCAGCTCGGCTTGGTCTTCCAGGCCGCGGTGGTGGCCTTCTCCTCCAGGGCGGCCTGGGCGATGGGACGCTGTTCGGCGGCCATGAGGGCGGCCTGCCGTACCGGTACGTCGGCGGCGAACTGGTGGTGGAACTTGTCCTGCCGGATGTACAGGTCGGTGGCGGTGGAGCCGTCGGCCTGCTGGTAGGTGACCGGGTCCAGGGCGCCGGGGAGGGTGGAGCCCGGGTACTTGTTCGTGAGCTCCAGGGCGCTCTCACCGGGGGCGGGCAGGAAAGCGGCCACGTAGACCAGGGCCTTGACCTCGGGATCGCCGGTGGTCGCCTCGCTGATGACGTTGCCGCCGTAGGAGTGGCCGACGACGATCTTCGGGCCCTTGACGTGGTCGAGGACGGTACGCAGGGCGGCGGCGTCGGAGGCCGGGCCGCGCAGCGGGTCGGCGGCGGCGACGACCGGGTAGCCGTCCGCCCGCAGGTCGGCGATGACGCCGTTCCAGCTCGAACCGTCGGCGAAGGCGCCGTGCTCCAGGATGACGGTGGGCTTGGCGTGCTTGGTGACGCCGGCTGCCTCGGCGGTCCCGGTCGCGCCGTTTGCGGTGCCGCTGAGGGCGAACGCGCCGAGCGCGAGCCCCGCCGTGGCCGTCGCGATCGCGCCCGTCATCAGCCGCTTGCGCCCACCCTTGATGCTCACCACGACAAAACCCCTCTCAGGAACTTCTTCTCGGTATCGGTGTTCACGGTGTTCACGGGGTTCCGGTCTGACCGGAACGCGTCACCGTTCAAGCTGGTGATGAAACTTTCACGTATGTCATCACCTGTCAAGACGGTGACGTATTGATGGCTCGGTGTTATGGGCAGCTGCCTCTTCGAGATGGCCGTCGCGGATCGGATCGGATCGGCCAGTACCGCCGCCCCGGCGTCGTCGGCGCCGGGGCGGACGCGGTCGATCCTGCGCGGCGGCGTGCGGCACTCAGAGGTGGTCGGCGTCCACCACGGCCTGCGCGAAGGCCGTGGGTGCTTCCTGCGGCAGGTCGTGACCGATGTCGGTGATCGTCCGGTGCAGGTAGGGGCCGGTGAAGTGGCTGCGGTACGCGCTGCCGTCGCCCGGTGTGGTGAACGGGTCCAGGGCGGCGTCGAGGGTGACGGTGGGGACGCCGATGGAGGGCTGGGCGGCCAGCTTGCGCTCGTAGTGGTCGTAGCGTCGGTCGCCCTCGATCAGGCTGATGCGCCAGCGGTAGTTGTAGAGGACGATCGCGGCGTAGTCGGGGTTCTTGAAGGCCTCGGCCGTGCGCGCGAAGGTGGCGTCGGAGAAGTTCCAGTTGGGGGAGACGAGGGTCCACACATAGCGGCACAGCGCGATGCGCTTGTCGACGTTCTCCATGGCCTGCACGCCCCGGTCGGTGGCGAAGTACCACTGGTACCACCAGTTGTGTTCCACGGCCGGGAGTGCGGGCTCCAACTGTGCCTTGCGGTCGGTGATGAGGTAACCGCTGGTCGACACCAGGGACTTGACGCGTTCGGGCCACAGGGCGGCGATGATGTCGGCGGTCCGTGATCCCCAGTCGAAGCCGGCGAGGACCGCCTTGTCGATCTTCAGGGCGTCCATGAACGCGATGATGTCCAGAGCGATCGCGGACTGCTCGGCGGTGCGGGGGGTGTGGCGCGACAGGAAACGCGTGCTGCCGTGGCCGCGCAGGTACGGGACGAGAACGCGGTAGCCCAGGTCGGCCAGGAGCGGGGCGGCGTCGACGAAGCTGTGGATGTCGTACGGCCACCCGTGCAGGAGGACGACGACCGGGCCGTGTGCGGGACCGGCCTCGGCGTAACCGATGTCCAGGACACCGGCCTTGACGTGCTTCAGCGTGCTGAACTCGGTGTGGGTGCCGGGCGCGATGGTCGGCACCGTGGGAACGGCGGCGCCGCTCGGCTGCTGCGAGGCGGTCGCGGCGGATGCCTGGGCCTGCAGGCCGGTCAGCGAGACCGCGGCCGCGCCGGTACCCAGACCGACAGCCTTGCTGAAGGTACGCCTGTTGATCATGTGAAGTCCTCCGTCGTGCGTTCGAGATGACCGGCTCGTGCGTGCCGAGCCCGCGGCGCGACGACCCTCGCACAGGGTGCATCACCTGTCAAACAGGTGACGAATGGGGTCGACGTGCCTACTCTCGCTCGTGCCGGAGCCGGACACATCAGTCATGTGACGGTCGGGTCCGAAGGGTCGGTCTGGGGTGTGCGAGGCACCGTCCGGTCAGTCATAAGACTGAGGAGAACGCGTCGCGGCCTCAGGAGGCGCGGAACCCGCCCCCATCCCCGACGGTTCCCGTGTGTGTAGAGAACGAAGACTCCTAGGTCCCATTTATGGGGAGCTAATGAACAGAAGTGCTACAGTGAAGTGGCAATTAGGAAGACGGTCCACGCACTGCACCGGAAGAGAGAACCCACATGATCACCTACGGCCGGCTGTTCATCGGAGGCACCTGGGTCGAGCCGAACAACCCGGAGCTGCTCGACATCTCCTCCCCGCACGACCGGTCGGTGACCGGCCGCGCCGCCCAGGCGCAGCCGGCGGACATCGACCGCGCCGTCGCCGCGGCACGGGCCTCCTTCGAGGCGGGCGAGTGGCGTCTCACCCCGCCCGCCGGGCGCATCGCCACCCTGCGGCGGTTCAACGCGCTGCGCGAGGAGAACGCCGAGAAGATCGCCCACCTGATCTCGCTGGAGAACGGCTCTGCGGGCTGGTTCACGCGTGCAGGCCAGCCGGGTCTGACCCGTCAGGCGAACGCCTACCTGAAGGCGGCGGAGGAGTTCCCCTGGGAGGAGACACTCGTGCCCTCCGACCCGGCGTCCCCGGTGCGCAGCGTGGTGCGTCGCGAGGCGGTCGGCGTGGTGGCCGCCGTCATCCCCTGGAACTCACCCTTCTCCTCGGCCACTTCGAAGATCATCCCTGCCTTGCTGGCCGGTAACTCCGTGATTCTGAAGGTGTCTCCGGAGAACTCCCTGAGCATGGGTTTCCTGGCCGAGCTGCTGGAACAGGTGGGTCTGCCCGACGGCGTGGTCAGCGTGCTGCCCGCGGACCGGGAGACCAGCGAATACCTGGTCTCGCACCCGGACGTCGACAAGATCGCCTTCACCGGTTCCACTCGGGCCGGCCGTCGCATCGCCGCGATCGCCGGAGAGCAGCTCAAGCGGGTCAGCCTGGAGCTGGGCGGCAAGTCCGCCGCGATCATCCTGCCCGACGCCGACATGGACAGGGCCGTCGCGGGCGTGAAGTTCGGCTCCCTGCTCAACAATGGCGAGTCGTGCATCGCCCAGACCCGCATCCTGGCCCCGCGCAGCAGGTACGAGGAGGTCGTGGCGGGACTGAAGGAACTGGTCGAGTCCCTGAAGGTCGGCGACCCGAACGACCCCGACACGTTCATCGGCCCGATGATCCGCCCCGACCAGCAGGAGCGGGTGCGCGACTACATCCAGATCGGCATCGACGAGGGTGCCCGCCTGGTGACCGGCGGCCCGCACGTCCCCGAAGGCCTGGAGAAGGGCAACTACGTCACCCCGACCGTCTTCGCCGACGTCGACAACTCCATGCGCATCGCGCAGGAGGAGATCTTCGGCCCGGTTCTGGTGGTCATCGCCTACGACGACGAGGACGAGGCCGTCCGCATCGCCAACGACTCCGAGTACGGCCTGTCCGGCGGCGTCTGGTCCGCCGACGAGGCCCACGCCCTGGAGGTGGCCCGTCGTGTCCGCACCGGCACCGTCACGGTCAACGGGGCGTCCATCGCCTTCGACGGCCCGTTCGGCGGCTTCAAGGCCAGCGGCATCGGCCGCGAGTACGGCGCGGTGGGCCTCGGCACCTACACCGAGTACAAGACCATCACCGTCTGACGCCGAACCGTAGGCACCGCCAGCGCGCGGCGACGCCGTCGCGACCGCTCAGAGCACTCCGTTGTCGGCGGCCCTGGGAAGTCCGCGCTGAGCGCCGGCTCTCGTAGATCGCCTCGGCGGATCGCTCCGGGCCGCACGGAACATCTCCGGCGCTGGGCCGTCTCGTTTGGATCACCACGAGCGAGTCAGTTCTGGAGGCAGGATCAACGCTGTAGTCGAGTCGCGGAAGGTTGCATAGATTCACCCGGTGACCTACGACATCATGCTCGTGCGGGTGCGGCCGGGCCTGACGCTTCAGGAGACGCTTGACCGCCTCAACGCCGACTTTGATCCCGATGTCGACCTGCCACCGCTCCGACTTACTCAGGCGCAACGGAACGAGTGGGACCGAATCCTGAGACGAGTCTCGCGGGACATTGGCCCCGTCGAGTCTGAGGAGTACCTGTACGGCCTCACCCTTGAGACCGTTGGTCCGACAGGACGCGTGCAACTCGACTACTGCGGCGACACAGCCCATATCGAGGTCGCTTACCGCCACTCGGGTCCGGCGGCAGTGGAAGTGATGGCGCTGGCTTATCGCATCGCTCGCGTCGTCGAGGACGAGAGCGGCTTGACCGGCCACGACTTCGAGGTAAACCAGCCGACCCGATCCGGTGACCCGGTCAAAGCCGCCGCCCGGCTGAGCGGCGTCTCCGAGTGGGCACAGCACCACTTGAGCTAGCGGATCACCCGGTGGACCGCGCCCACTGCGCATCAGTCAACGGCACACCCGCACCAACGACCGACTGATCCAAACGAAACCGCCTAGTCGTCACTGTCCTTGACAGGGATACCCGCATGGTTTCGCGTTACATGCCAGAGCGGTGACGGCGTAACTGATGTGCACAGGTCTCTCACTCCTCCGGATCGAGGCGAGGGCTCGGCGTGATCGGTGGGCGGAGGTTGACCCAGGCGTGCCTGTGGTGGATGCGCCCGGCGGCGCGTGCGTACGGGCCGCCGGTCGGCCGGAGCCCACGCGGCGCACCCGACGGCGTCACCGGCTTGACAGGTGACACAGGCGACGGCATGCTGAGATGCCTCCGGGGCGACGAGCAGGAAGCCGTCCACGATCGACGAAGTGGAGCACGGTCATGAACAAGGGGCTGAGTGCGGAAGCCGCCGAGGCGGCAGTACGGAACGCGCGATTCGGCAAGCTTCCCGAGCGCATACGTCTTGAGGACATGACCGAAGCGGTCGAGGCCGCTCCGGCCGGCGGGTCGAACGGATCGTACGATCCCGAAGGCTCGTGGAAGTTCTACTCCTGCCTCGCCCTCGACCTGGGGCTGTAGGCACCCGCCGATGTCGGCCTCGTTCTGCCGCGCCTGGCTCATCGTGGAGTTCCCGTCGTATGTCCAGCCCGAGTTGTCGGGCAGCGCGCTGCCCTTGAGCCCGTTCCGGTTCAGGCACTTCACGTAGGCGCGGTAGTCGCCGTAGTGCGGTTCGAGGTCCGCGGCGCGCAGCGGGCAGACCATGCGCGTGCCCGCGACGAACGTGACCGCCATGGTGGTCAGCAGTACCGCGACGGTCACTCCGGCGCCCCGCACACGGTTGCCGCCCGACAGGTCGAAGAACGTGGCGGTCTCCCGGTCGGGCGCGGTGGCGAAGAGCAGAGCGGGCGGTGCCGCATAGGGGTCGAGCTGCACACGGCGGCCGGTGGAACGACACGCGGTCACCGCGCGGAGGTCGGGGGCGCCGCGCACGCTGGAGGGAATCCAGCTCAGATCGTCGGCCGGCTCCACCGGCGGGGCATGGCGGCCGGCCAGGCAGTCGTTGACGAGTGCGCCCAGTCGGGCGATCGCGCGGATCTCGGTCCCGGTGCGCCGCAGCAGCGCGTCGGCCCCGCGGCGGTCTCCCGTGTCCAGGACACGGCCGTCGACCTCGACCTCCGGCCGCCCGTTCGGCGCCCGTGTCACCTCGACGTCCTGCGACGGACCGGGTCCCCGCATGCACCGCGCGACCCGGGACGCCGCCGCTTCCAGATCAGCCCTTTCCCTGCTGGTCAGCCGGAACGGTCCGACCGCGCGCGGGTCGATACGGTCGGAGAAGGTGTCGTCGGGGCGGCGGGTGACGGCGGCGTCGACCGCCAGCGCGTCGACCGTTGCCGACGCCGGCGGGCAACGACCTCCCCGAACTCCCGTCCCTGCTTGCGGAGTTCGCCAGCAGATGTCGGCCCTCGTCGGTCAGTGTGATCTGTCGGCCCGTCTGCCGTCCCAGGGCCCGCACCGTCGGCGCGACCCCGTTCCAGTCCGGATGCGTGGCCGCGAACCCGACCCGCGAGTCGTAGAGCCGTGCGTCGTCCGAGAGGACCTGGCCCCGTTCCCGTCCGATGGCCACGGCGGTGAGACTGACGACCAGCCAGACCGTCGCGACGATCGCGCACAACGACACCAGCGCGGACATCCCGAGCAGCCGAGACCGCAGACTCCCGCGCAGCGACAGGTCACCGCGCACGCGAAACACCTCCGCCGCCGCACACTTCATCCGCGGAGCGGACCTCGGCCACCTTGTAGCCGACCCCGTAGACCGTGAGCAGGAGCCCCGGGCGGGTGGGATCGCGCTCGATCTTGCGGCGCAGGTTCATGACGTGTCCGTCGACCGTGCTGGTCGTCACGTACCGGTTGATGCCGTGCAGTCGCTCCAGAATCTGCTTTCTGGTGAACACCCGCCCCGGAGCCGACGCCAGTATCTCGGGCACCCGGAACTCGCCGGGAGTGCACTCGGTCAGCCGCCCGTCCACCCGGACCTCGAACCGGCCCGGATCGACCACGAGCGAACCCACGGCGAACACGGGCTCGTCGCGTGCCCCTGCCCCTGCCCCCGCCCCGCTCCGGCACCGGTGTTCTGGCCGGTGCGCCTCAGCAACGTGCGGATACAGGCGACCAGTTCGCGGGACCGAACGGCTTGGTCATGTAGTCGTCGGCGCAGAGGTCGAGGGCGAGCAGCAGATCGTCCTCCTCCGCACGCGCGGTGAGCATCAGGATCGGTACCACCGACTCCCGCCGCAGCACCCGGCACACATCCAGTCCGTCCGTGCGCGGCATCATCCAGTCCAGCACCAGGAGGCCGGGCATCCGCCGCCGGACCTCCTCCAGAGCGGCCCGCCCGTCGTGGACGACACCGGTCGCATGGCCTTCGCGCTCCAGACAGCGCCGGATGAGATCGGCCTGCTTCGGATCGTCGTCCCGGCCAGGGGGCATCGGACGACGACAGAAACCCAACAAGTTTCTGACATTCGGCGTGTGCCGGCCCGTGTAGGGAAACGTCCGGGCCGGTCGAAGTCGTCGGTCCGCAACCGCTCCGTCAGAGTCGCCCCCTGCTCACCCGTCACCGCCTTGACGGGTGACGCATGGACTGCCATCATTGCGTCACCGCCTCAACCAGTGACACGGAACGTGTGCAGGTCAGTGGGCATCCAAGGAGCTTTCGACCCAGATGGGGAGCATCAGCCATGGCAGTCAGCTACACCGCCGTCGTCGACGTCGACGGAGAAGGCCGGAACGGCGGTCACGTCCGCTCCTCCGACGGTCTGCTGGAGACCGGCCTCGCTCTCCCGAAAGAACTCGGCGGCGCCGGCACCGCCACCAATCCCGAACAGCTCCTGGCCGCCGGCTGGGCCGCATGCTTCCTCGGCGCCCTCCGCCGTGCGGCCACCACCCGCAAGATCCGACTCACCAGCACGACCATCACCGCCGAGATCACGCTCACCCACGGCGACGACGGTGAGTTCTCCCTCTCCGCGGTCCTCAGCCCCGTCCTCGGCGGCGTAGACCAGGCCACCGCCCGGGAACTCGCCGAGGCCGCCCACCGGATCTGCCCGTACTCCAAGGCCACGCGCGACAACATCCCGGTCACCATCAACGCCGGCGTCGCTGCCTGACCCCCCCGACCGCGGGTCCCGTGTCCCCTGCACGGGACCCGCAACCCCCACACCGCGAGCGAAAAGCGAGGCACGACATGGCCGCGACGACGCACACCCACGTACGGATCGCCGCACGACCCCGCTCGGATCGCGACGGCGTCACCGGTGAGCGGTCGCCCCGAGACACGGTGAGGCCCGGGGAGCGGGACCGGCCGACCGACCCGCGGGTGTGGAACTGGGCGGAGAGCGTGACCCTCTCGGGGTACGGCCCGTCCGCCTTCAGCTTCCTGTGACCGGCGCGGCGCCCGGCTCCACACGTACTCGTGAGCCGTCAGGTGTGCTTCGGCACGGGCGGTGAAATGACTCAGGGACCCGCGACACGGGTCCGGACAAACACACCGTCAGGTGACTGAGGCCGCACATGTCGCTCGCGGCCGACACTGAGCGCACGGCACCCACCGGCGTGCGGGACACCCACCATCGAAAGCGAGAGCACAGTCATGGACATGAAGCTCGAAGTCGTCATCCTGCCCGTCTCCGACGTGGACCGGGCCAAGGGCTTCTACGTGGAGCAGCTCGGCTGGCGCCTCGACGCCGACTTCCCGATCGACGACGGGTACCGGATCGTGCAGGTGACCCCGCCCGGCTCCGAGTGCTCCGTCATCTTCGGCGAGGGCCTCACCCGGCAGCAGGCGGGCACGCTCCACGGTCTCCAGCTGACCGTCACCGACATCCTCAAGGCCCAGGAGGAGCTGGCCTCCTGCGGAGTGGAGGTGACCGGCCCCTTCCGCGACGAGACCGGCGCCTTCCACCACGCCGGTGACACCCACCGGGTGCCCGGCGTGCACCCCGAGCGGGCCAGCTACGGCACCTTCGCCGCCTTCAAGGACCCCGACGGCAACGAGTGGTTCCTGCAGGAGGTCACCGAGCGCGCCCCCGGCCGCTGAACCCCGTCCGATCCCCACCCAGCGGCAACCGACCACCGGAGGACACGTGCCGACCGAGAACACCCACACGTACGACGTCATAGTGATCGGCGCGGGCCCGGTCGGCGAGAACGTCGCGGACCGCACCACCGCCGCGGGACTGAGCACCGTCCTCGTAGAGAGCGAACTGGCCGGCGGTGAGTGCTCCTACTGGGCCTGCGAACCCAGCAAGGCCCTCCTTCGCCCCGTCCTGCTGCGCGCCGACGCCGCGCACGTCCCTGGTCTGGAGGCCGCCGTCGGGCAACCTCTGGACGTCGAGGCCGTGTTGGCGCACCGCAACCGCATGTCCGCGGACTGGAACGACGACGGCCAGGTCGAGTGGATCAAGTCGGCAGGCATCGACCTGGTACGCGGTCACGGCCGACTGGCCGGGGAGCGGGAGGTGTCCGTGTCGACCCCCGAGGGCGAGACCGTGCGACTGCGGGCCCGGCACGCGGTCGCTGTGTGCACCGGCAGCGGCGCGGCCCTGCCCCCGCTCCCCGGGATGACGGAACTGCGGCCCTGGACAAGCCGGGAGGCCACCAGCGCGAAGCGGCCACCCCAACGCCTGATCATCGTGGGCGCCGGGGTGGTCGGCGTCGAGATGGCCACCGCCTGGCAGGCCCTGGGCAGCCGGGTGACCCTGCTCGCCCGGGAGCACGGACTGCTGCCGCGGCACGAGCCCTTCGCCGGCGAACTGGTCACCGAACGGCTCCGGGAGGCCGGTACGGACGTACGGTTCGACGTCTCGGTCGTCACCGCGCAACGGACGGGCGACGGCGGGGACGAGGTCCGGGTGACCCTGTCGGACGGTGAGGTGGTCACCGCGGACGAGATCCTCTTCGCCACCGGCCGCTTCCCCCGCTCGCAGGACATCGGACTCGACACCGTCGGACTGCAGCCGGGGGACTGGCTCGCCACCGACGACAGCCTCACCGTCACCGCCGTCCCCGGGACCTGGCTGTACGCCGTGGGCGATGTCAACCGGCGGGCCCTGTTCACCCATCAGGGCAAGTACCAGGCCCGTGTCGCCGGATCCGTGATCGCCGCAAGGGCGCGGGGCGAGCGGCTGGACACCGGCCGCTGGTCACCCCACAGCAGCACGGCCGATGTCGAGGCCGTCCCCGGCGTCGTCTTCACCGACCCCGAGATCGCCTCCGTGGGGCTCACCGTCCGCGAGGCCGAGCGCGCCGGGCGGGACGTCGAGGTCGTCGACTACGACATCGGCCACCTCGCGGGTGCCGTCCAGTACCGCCCCGACTACCGGGGCCGGGCGCGCGTACTCGTCGACCGGGAGCGCCAGGTCGTCGTCGGCGCCACCTTCGCCGGGCCGGGCGTCGCCGAGCTGCTGTACTCGGCCACCGTCGCCATCACCGGGGAGGTGCCGGTCGAGCGTCTGTGGCACGCCGTACCCGCCTTTCCCACCATCAGCGAGGTGTGGCTGCGCCTGCTGGAGACGAGGAGGGACTCATGACCACCGCACGCGACCTCACCCTGGTCGTGCTCGGTCTGCCCGCAGAGCGGCCCGTGGCCCAGGGCGACCTGTCCCTCGCGCTCGCCGGTGCCGAGGCGATCGACCTCCTGGAGAGCGGGGCGCTGACCCTGGACGGCGACCGCATGGTGCCGGGCCCCGCGGCGGTGAGCGGCGACCGTCTGCTGGACGAGGCGGCCGTCTCGCTCACCCGGCGTGAGCCGTACGACACGGTCGCCGAGTGGCTGTGGCGGCGCGGCGGCGAACTCGCCGCGGCCTATGCCCGTGAGCTGCAACGGGACGGGCTCGTCAGCCACCCACGGGGCCACTTCGGGTTCCGGTCCGCCCGCACCGTCCTGGTCGACTCACCCGCCCGCCGCGATGCGGAGGAACGCAAGGCGGCAGGTGAGCCGGTCCACACCGCACTGCTGGCGGCCGCGGGCATCGAAGGGCAGCCGGACGAGGCCGCGGAGAGCCTCACCGGGGACGCGGTCACCACCGTGCTGGCCGCGGTCGCTGACTCGGTGACGCAGCTCGAGGCCGTACGGCTGCGGCGGGACGTGGAGCACGCCGCGTTCGACAACGTCTGGCGCGCGTAGAAGCCCTTCAGGGGCGCGCGGCCGTCGCTGGTGCCTGTCGAAGTCCCTGTCAGTCGGAGTCCCGCTCGACCAGGGTGTACATGACGGACCGCTGCTCCTTGTGACGCCGGATACGGCCCTTGGCGACCAGGGACTCAAGGGTGTTGCGCACCACTTGCGGGGTGGGGTTGCGGTCCGGGTGCTTCTTCAGGAGCTCGTCCCGCAACTCCTTTGCCGGACGCGACTCCTCGTACTGGCCGAGCAACTCCGCCAACAGGTCACCGAGCAGAGGCTGGTGCGACTTCCCCTTCGCACCGGCCTTCGGCGCAGTGGTGGTCGTGGCGGACTTGGCCGGCGCGGAACGTCGCGCGGCGGCCCGGGTCGGCGCCTTCGCCTTTGCGACGGCCGGCTCGTCCTGCACCTGCTCGGGCAGACGGGACGCGTCCGCGAAACCCTCGTACCGCTCGGCCAGGGTGAGGATGTCCGCGAGGAGGGCCTCCTCCTGCCTCAACACGGAGAGCCTCTCCTCCAGCTCCTTCTGTCGCCGGCGGTTCTCCTCCAGGTCCGATGCGGCTTGTGCTACGTACCGCGATCGGAGCGTGGCGGCTGACTGGCTGGTCACAACCGTTCACTCCCTCGATATGAATGACGTTGCGCATGCTACCCACGCTCCGGGGGCCCGCGCGGACAGGTGTCGCAAGGTGGGCCCCTGGGGGAAGTGTGTCGTAGAACCGCCGTCCTGGCGATCCCTGGTGACCGGCGTATGTGTGTGGGGCCCTGCCCGCCCTGAGCCCAGGACCTTCCCGCACGCAATGGACACGAAAATACCGCACATGTGATGACACATGTGCGGTAGAGAGAGGGCGCCCGTAAGCACCGGGCGCCCTCCCGACGGCTCAGCCGCGCACCGTGGCCGGGGGAGTGTTGTACCCCTCCGCCCGCAGCATCGGCCGGTTCGAGGGAAGCGCGGACGCGGGCCACGACAGCGTGACCTTCCGGCTCTCGCCGGGCAGCAGCCACAGGTAGTTGTCGTCGTACAGCGTCGGCAGGACCCGTGTGCCGTCCTCGTCCAGCAGGGACAGCCGGACCATCGCCGCGACCACCGATCCGCGGTTGCGGACCGTCGCGGTCGCCGTACGCCGGTCCCCGTCACGGGACACCGTGAGGGAGGCCGACAGCTTCGCCTGCCGGACCTGGTTGAGGGCGCGCAGCGCCTCGGGGGTGCGGCAGCGCCAATAGGTGTTGCGTGACAGGACCTTGCCGGCCACGTCCGTGAGCGTCAGCCGCAGCAGGTGCAGCTCCGGCAGGTCCCCGGCAGGCGCGGCGTCGAACGCCGGCGCCGAGGCGGCGGGCTCCACGTCCACCCGGGCGGTCCGCGTGCCGGCGATCCGGCGGCCTGACAGGTCGTACGTCTCCGCCCTGACCGTCGCCCCCTTGAGCGCCCTACGGGTGTGGTTGACCGCGATGACCCGCCACTTCACCGGGTCGGCCTGGACGTGCAGGGGCTCGCAGGCGGTCCGGCAGCCGAAGTAGGCGCCGTTGACGTCGAAGTCGTAGTCGTAGGTCTGCCAGACCGTGCTGTGCCAGGCCGGGTGGGACATCCACAGCATCAAGCCGCTGGCGTTGTCCCACAGGTTGGCGTTCCAGGCCTCGAACATGGCGCGGAAGTTCTCGTAGTTCACGAACTGCGCCTTGCGCGTGAAGTCGTCCAGGTCGCGGGCGGTGCCGAGCCGGGTCTCGACGGCCGCCTTGTAGTTCTGCGGCGCCTGGTTGCCGCGCTCGCTCCAGTCGTGGAGGTACCAGGCACCCCCGATCGGCCACTCCGGCCCGTCCTCGCCCACCATGGCGCGCGTGCTGGCGGCGGTGGACACGACGGGCATACCGATCTCGGTGTGGAAGCCGAAGTCCTTGCTGCCGTACGTCGACGGGTCGAAGTAGCGCTCCGGCTCGACCCAGCCGTAGGGGCCGCCGCCGGTCACGATGCCGCCGGCGGAGTTGTTCTGGTACAGGACACCCGGCACCTGGCTCTCGACCGCCTTGCGCATGCCCGCGTCCACCGCGGCCGGCGGATTGCCCTCGTTGGCGCCGCACCACACGGCCACGCTCGGGTGGATGCGGTAACGCAGCACGGTGTCGCGGGCCACGGACACGAACGCCTCGTGGTCCGGCGGGTCCATGCCCCAGGCGTTCGGGAAGTCGTTCCACACCAGGATGCCGTGGGCGTCGCAGGCGGCGTAGAACTCCTCGCGGTTGCTGCTGCCGACCCAGTTGCGGATCATCGTGAAGTTCATGGCCCGGTGCATCCGCACCGCCGCGTCCATCCGCTCGGCGGGCATGCGGCGCAGCAGTTCGTCCCAGCCCCAGTTGCCGCCGCGCACCAGCACCCGGACGCCGTTGACGCTGATCTTCAGCGGGTCGGGGGTGTTGGAGACGGTCGTGACATCGGTCCAGGTGTCGCCGTCGTCGGAGACCTGGACGGTGTACGTCTTCGGATACGCCTGCTCCCAGAGGACCGCCACCCGGTCGACGCGCCGGGACACGCCCAGGTCGACCTGGAGCCACTGGTGGTCCTCGTAGGCGGAGGACCAGCGGGTACCGGGGTCGCCGTCCGTGGCGTGGGCGGCCGGGTGGCCGTCTTCCTGGGTGGAAGCGGTCGTCTCCCGGTGAAGCGCCAGGTCGGTGCCCGGCTCCGTGCTGTCGATGACGGCGAGGGACCAGAGGGAGTTGCCCCAACTGGTGTTGCGCAGTCCGCAGGACAGCCGGACGTAACGGGCCGTACGGGCCTCGAAGTCGGTCACCCGCAGGCCGGCGTCACCGCTGTTGAAGGGCAGCGGCACGGCCGTGTTGTCCACGGACGCGGCGTCCGTCCACTGCTCGCCGTCCGCGGAGACCTGCACGACGAAGGTCCGCGCGTAGGCCTGCTCCCAGACCAGGTCGACCCGGTCGAAGGACTGCACCGAGCCGAGGTCGACGCGGATCCACTGGTCGTCCTCGTAGGCGGAGGACCAGCGGGTGCCCGGGTCGCCGTCGGTGACGTGGGCGGCGGCGTGGCCGTCCTCGTCGGTGGTGGACGCCTGTGCCGGGGCGTGCAGGGCGAGGTCGGTGCCGGGACGGGCGCTGTCGAACACCGACAGCGTCCACAGGGAACTGCCCCAGTCCGTGGCCCTGGTGAGGCAGCGCACGCGGAGGTGCCGGGCGCGCCGGTCACCGAGCTGGACGGTCTGTGTGCAGGCGTCGGAGGACGGGGTGAACTTCAGCGGTGTGTCGTACTCGTAGCCGAACTGCCGTATCCCGAAACGGGTGGTGCGCCGGTCGCTCTCGCTGCCGCCGGTGCGGGCGACCAGGGTGAGCTCGTGCAGGGTGGGCTCGCCCAGGCCGTTGGGCCACCACAGGTCGGGGTTCTTCACGCGCAGGGCGCCGAACGCGTCGGGGGTGAAGATGACATCGATGTCATCGCCCGCCGGGACGGTGACCGTGCGCGACACGCGGACGTCGCCGAAGGCTGCGGAGACGGTGGCCTCGTGGTCGGCTGAGTCGGCGTTGCGCACCGGGACGGTCAGGGTGAGTTCGGCGACCGACAGGTCCGGCAGCGCGGGCAGCACGGTGTCCACACGCGGGTCGCCGATGACGAGGTGGCCGGTCGATCTCAGCCGTACGTGGTTCCAGATGCCGGCCGCCCGGTCGCGGACCGCCGGCATCCAGTCCCACCCCGAAGAAGCCAGGTAGGTCGGCGAGTTGAGGTTCATGGTGTTGGCTCCGGCGTCCACCCAGGCTTCGCCCGCCGGGCCCTTGTCGCCGGGGCTGCCGGGCACGGGCATGGGCGAGATCCGCACCGCGAGCGCGTTGCCGCCCCCGGTGCTCAGGAGGTCGGTGATGTCGTGGGCGGAGCGGGCGAAGGGGAACGTCACCTCACCCGCTGCGTGGCCGTTGAGCCAGATCTCCGCCTTGTGGTTGACGCCGTCGAACTCCAGCCAGATGTGCCGCCCGTTGCCGGTGCGCAGCCCGCGGGGCAGGTCGAAGTCCCGCCGGTACCACCAGGAGTGACGGGACAGCGCCTCCGGGACGCGCAGGTTGTTCAGCCCCGTGATCGGGTCGGGCAGTCTGCCCTGGTCGACGAGCGAGCCGAGGACGGTTCCTGGCACGGTCGCGGGCAGCCAGCGGCTGGTGTCCAGGCCGGTGCGCGAGAGGGCCGCGCCGTCGCCGCCCGCCCAGTCGTCCAGGGTGAGGGTCCAGCCCGACTCCAGCGGCACGGTCCCGTCGGCGGCGACCGCGAGTCGGGGCGCCTCGCCGTGGTGGGTGCCCCAGTCGGTCCACCCGGTGGCCTTGGGGCGGTGGCCCGGGGCGGTGCCGTACACCTCGAAGCCGTTGAGGCCGAGGGGGTTGGGGCCGGAGCGCCGGCGGGCCGTCATCCGTACCCAGCGGGCCGTGACGGGGACCGGCAGCGGGATGTCCACCACGCCGCCGGTGCCGGCCGTGGTGCGGTAGACGCTGCTCCAGGAGCCGCGGTCACGGGACGTCTCCACGACGAACTCCGTGGCGTAGCTGGAGAGGATCTCCTTGCCGGTGGTGCCCTGGCGTGGGTTGCCGTCGGTCGGCGGGGTGAACACCGGGTCGCTCGCGTCGGCTTCGAAGGTCAGCCGGACGCGGTCGACTCGGCACTCCGCCTGCAGGTCGACCTCGATCCACTGCGGGTCGCCCGCCTCGGCGCGCCAGCCGGTGCCGCGCACCCCGGGCGTGGGGAGCGCGTCCACCACGAACGCGGCGGGCGTGGGTGCGTAGGCCTGGGAGGAGACCCGGACCGGGCGGTAGGCGGCGAGCGTGCCCGGCGCGGCGGAGGCGGTGGGAGCGGTGGCGCCGGCGGTTCGGGGGGCGGCTTCGGCGGCCGGTGCGAGGACCGTGCCGAGGCCGAATCCGGCCAGCAGCGTCGAGCCGGTCGCGACGAGAGTGCGTCGGGAGGGGTGTCGCGGACACGCCTGTTCGACCATGTGTAGTCATCCATTCACGGCAGGTGAGCGAGGATGGTGCGGGTCGTCGGCAGCGGGGTCGTCCTCCGCTCTGACAACGTTGCCATAGGCTGTGGCGCGGGACACCTCGCTGTCAAGACCCGTGCCGACATGTGCGGTCGCGGTCGCGCCGGAGAGGGAAACGTGTGAACGGGGTTCCGGCGCGCCCGCAGATGCCGTAGGACTCGCGAGTGGCGTCGAAGTGGCTGAGCGTGCCGTGCATACGCGCTCGGCAGGAGAGGTGGCCTCTTTGACGGCTCACGACGATGAAACGTGTTTTGCTCCTGGAGCGCCTTGAGCCCAGCGCACGACCGGTGCGCTGGGCTCAGGGAATTCCGTTGAAGGCGCGTGTCAGTGAGCGGCCGCGGGGGCGGACTTCTTCCGGGCGCGGTACGCGGCGGCCTTGATCTTGTTGCCGCAGGACTCCATGCCGCACCACTGGCGTCGCATGCCCCGGGAGCGGTCGATGTACACCCGGGTGCACTCGGGGTTGCCGCACTCCTTCATCAGCGGCACGTCGGGACCGCTGAGCAGCTCGACGGCCTGCCGGGCGACGGTGGCGAGGGCCTGCTCGGGCGTCGCGTCGGTGTGCCGGCCCGACAGGGTGAGCTGCGGAGTCGCGGGTGCCTTGCGCGCGGCGGCGTTGAGCACGCCGAGCGCCTCCCGGTCGAACTCCTCGCCGAGTCGGCGGTCGGTGACGAGCCGGTAGACGGCCTCGCGTACGGTCGTGGCCTGCTGGACGTCGTCCTCCTTCCCGGGAGTGATCGTGTCCACCAGACCGGACTCCAGGTACCAGGCGTTCAGGCGCTCCGGCGTCACGAACATCTCGAACCGGGTCGAGCGTCGGGCCCGGAGCGTGGCCGCGAAGTCGAGAGCCGGGTGCCCGCATACGAAGACATGGTCAAGATTCACATCACCATCTTGACAGGTGACTTATGTTGACGCAAGAACCGTCACCCCTCCAACCGGTTCTTGTTGACGAGAGCGTGTCCGTGAGCCGTGCGGTGCCGGATGTGACCGCGCTGGTCAGCGGCGTTGAGCGGGATCACGGACGAGGGACGGTCCGGCGTCCCCTCCCTGCCCGGGTCCCGGTGTCAGGCGTAGTTCGCGGCCCCGCCAGCGGCGGCGCAGCCAGCGATCATGGCTGGCGACGACGATGGCGCCGGGACCGGGTCCGAAGGCGGCCTCCAGTTCGTCGCACAGGGCGGGGGAGAGGTGGTTGGTGGGCTCGTCGAGGAGCAGGAGTCGCGGCGGACGGGCCACCAGGAGGGCCAGCGCGAGTCGCCGGCGCTGGCCCACCGACAGCTGTCCGACCGGCTTGTCCAGATCCCTGTCGCGCAGCAGGCCGAGCGAGCTCAACGGCACCTTCTCGGCCCGTCGGGCGCCCAGCGTCCGCTCGTAGGTCTCGCGGACGGTGCGGTCGGGACGGTCGAACGCGGTGTCCTGCGTGAGCAGCCCCACTGTCAGCCCGCCCCGCCGGCGCACCTCGCCCTCGGCCGGGAGACGTCCGGCGAGTACGGCGAGGAGGGTCGACTTGCCCGCGCCGTTGCCGCCCGTGATCAGCAGCCGGTCGCCCGGTGAGATCTCCAGGTCGTCGACCGAGAGCCGCCCGGGGATGCGTGTGGCGAACAGCGAGACCAGGGGGCCGGAGTCCTCCTCGCCGCGCGCGGTCAGTTCACCGGCGGCGAACCGCAGCGGGCGCGGAGGCTCGCCGACCCCGGTGCGCTCCAGCTCCTCCAGGCGCCGGGTGGCGTTGCGGACCCGGCGGGAGATCTGGTGCTGCACCCGGCCCGCCCGGTGGCCGTAGCCCATCTTCTCGTTGTCGGTGCGGCCCCGGTCCGGCGCGACCCGGTGCGCGGTCACGCCCGCCGTCTGCCGCAGCTGCTCCAACTCCTCCTGCTCTTCGGCGTGCCGCCGTTCCCAGCGTTCCCGTTCGGCACGCTTGTGCGCGAGGTAGGCGCTGTAGTCGCCGCCGTAGCGGACCGGGCCGTCCACCGCCGGGTCGAGGTCGATCAGGTCGGTGCAGACGGCGTCGAGGAAGGCCCGGTCGTGGCTGGCGGCGACCACCGTTCCGGGCAGGTTGCGGAGCTGTTCCTCCAGGAAGGCGGCGGCACCGTCGTCGAGGTGGTTGGTGGGCTCGTCCAGCAGCAGCGCCGACGGACGGCGTACGAGCAGGGCGGCCAGGGCGAGACGGCCGCGCTGGCCGCCGGAGAGCGAACCGAGGGTGCGCTCGTGCCCGAACGCGCCGAGGCCCAGACCGTCCAGGACCAGGGCCGCGCGGCGGTCGGCGTCCCAGGACTCGCGGACCTGGGCCTGTTCCAGGCGCCGGCCGTAGGCGTCGAGGAGCTCCTGATGGGCGGGGTCGTCCTCGGGGACGCGGGCGAGCTCCGCGCCGAGCCGGTCCAGCTCGGCAAGGTCCTCGCGGGCCTCGCGCAGCGCCTCGTCCAGGACTACGGCGATGGTGGCGTCGGCGTCGTAGGGCATCTCCTGGTGGAGGAACCCCAGGTCGGCGGGGCGGGTGACGGTGCCCGCGTCCGGGGCGTCGACGCCGGCGAGGACGCGCAGCAGGGTGGACTTGCCGGCGCCGTTCTCCCCGATCAGTCCGATGCGCCGGCCGGGGGCGGCGGTCAGGGAGATGCCGTCGAGGACGCGTCGGTCGCCGAGGGTGCGGACGAGGTCGTGGGCGAGCAGCGCGGGCCGCGCAGGGTGCTGGGGCATGGGGAACCGTCCAACGTGTTCGGTGTTCGGCCCGCCGGGCAGGTCGCCTCGGACGCGGGCCACGTCACACGTCGGCGGTTCACACCTCGGGGGCCCCCGTCTCCGTGAGGTTGCCGTCGGCCAGCCGCAGCCAGCGGTTCACGCCGATCTCGGCGAGGAAGCGCTCGTCGTGGCTGACCACCATGAAGGCGCCCTGGTAGGAGTTGAGCGCGCCCTCCAACTGGCCGGCGCTGACCAGGTCGAGGTTGTTGGTCGGCTCGTCGAGCAGCAGCAGGTGCGGAGCCGGTTCGGCGCACAGCACGCAGGCGAGGGTGGCGCGCAGGCGTTCGCCACCGGAGAGCACGCCGACCGGCAGGTGGGCGCGGGCGCCCCGGAAGAGGAAGCGGGCGAGCAGGTTCATGCGCTCCGCCTCGGGTCGTTCGGGTGCGAACGCGGCGAAGTTCTCCGCGACCGTGCGGCCCAGGTCCAGCAGGTCCAGGCGCTGCGAGAGGTAGGCGATCCGGCCGTCCCCGCGTTTGACGTCTCCGCCGTCCGGGGCGAGGTCGCCGGTGATCAGGCGCATCAGGGTGGTCTTTCCGGCGCCGTTGGGCCCGGTCAGCGCGATGCGCTCGGGGCCGCGGACGGTCAGGTCGATCCCGCCCGTGGCGAACACGTCCTGGTCGCCGAGCCGGACCCGCATGCCCTCGCCGATGAAGAGGTTGCGTCCGGCGGGCACCTGGGTGTCGGGCAGTTCCAGGGTGAGGCGCTGCTCGTCGCGCAGGGCGCGTCCGGCCTCGTCGAGGCGTGCCTTGGCCTCACTGACGCGGGAGGCGTGCATGGTGCCCGCCCGGCCCGCGGCCTCCTGCGCGCCGCGCTTCATGGTGCCGGCGAAGATCTTCGGCAGACCCGCGTTCTTGAGGTTCCTGGAGGCGTTGCCGGCGCGGCGCTCGGCGCGTTCGCGAGCCTGCTGCAGCTCCCGCTTCTCCCGCTTCAGCTCCTGTTCGGCAGTGCGGACGTTCTTCTCGGCGACCTCCCGCTCGGCCCGTACGGCTTCCTCGTACTCGGTGAAGTTGCCGCCGTAGAAGCGGAGTTCGTCACTGCCCAGCTCGGCGATGCGTTCCATGCGGTCGAGCAGCGCGCGGTCGTGGCTGACCAGCAGCAGGCAGCCGGTGAAATCGGAGAGCACGTCGTAGAGCTTGCGCCGGGCCTCGACATCGAGGTTGTTGGTGGGCTCGTCGAGCAGCAGGACGTCGGGGCGCCGGAGCAACTGGGCGGCGAGGCCGAGGGAGACGACCTGGCCGCCGCTGAGCGTGCTCAGGCTGCGGTCCAGGGTGAGGCCGACCAGGCCCAGGCGGTCGAGCTGGGCGCGGGTGCGTTCCTCGATGTCCCAGTCGTCGCCGATGGTGGCGAAGTGCTTCTCGTCGACATCCCCGGACTCCACGGCGTCCAGGGCGCGGACCACGTCGGCGATCCCCAGGACCTCGGCAACGGTGAGGTTGCCGGTCAGGGGAAGGCTCTGCGGGAGGTAACCGAGGGTGCCGCCCACGGTCAACGACCCCGTGAGGGGACGGAGTTCGCCGGCGAGCAGCCTGAGCAGGGTGCTCTTGCCGGAGCCGTTGGGGGCGACCAGGCCGGTGCGGCCGCCGGTCACGGTGAAGGACAGGTCCTGGAAGACCGGGGTGTCGTCGGGCCAGGCGAAGGAGAGGTTCGAGCAGACGATCGCGGTGTCGGACATGGAGGCGACCTCGAAAGGACGGAGGGCAGAGCTTTTACCTCTGCCCTGGGCAGACGTGGGAAAAGGGACGACGAAACGGACCACCTGGGCAGCGCTCCCGAGCGCCGGCCCGTGGCCGTCAGATCCGGATCTCATCCGGAAATGTCGTCTTCACCCACCACGTCTGTGACTCCTCGATCAACGGTCAACGTCACGTCGAGCTTAACAGCCGTCGTCTCGTTCGGTCGACGGCTTTCCGCCCCGGGGGACCTCATACGTGTGCGCGATCGCCTCTGTTGTTTGACAGCCTCAGGGGCGCATGGCAGCATCGTCACCACTTGAACAGGTGACGATGCTGCGCTTGGGCAGGGGTCACATGTGCCGGAAGGGGCGCACACATGGCAGAGAGGCCGAAACCGAGGACCGGGGGCGCACCGGTGGGGCGGCGGGCGATGCTGGGCATGCTCGGCGCGGGTGCGGCGGGCCTCGCCGCCGCGCCCGGTCTGCAGCGCGGCTGGGAGGACTTCCTGGCCGCCGCCTCTGAGGTCGACGCGACGGGCCTGACCGGTCTGCTGCCCAACCCGGGCGGCTTCCGCTACTACAGCGTCGTCGGCTCGGTCCCGCACAAGGACGAGACGAACTACGCGCTCACGGTCGGCGGACTGGTGGAGCGGCCGAAGACCTACACGCTCGACCAGTTGCGCGCGCTGCCGCGGACCCGGGTCGTCCACGATGTCGAGTGCACCGACGGATGGCGGGTGGAGAAGACGCCGTTCGACGGGGTGAAGCTCGCGGACATCCTCGACGACGCCGGCGTGCGCTCCTCGGGGGCCGCGGTCCGGTTCACCTGCTTCGACGGCGCCTACAGCGAGAGCCTCACCCTGGAACAGGCGCGCCGCCCGGACGTCCTGGTGGCGCTCACCATGCAGGACAAGCCCATCACCCACGCGCACGGCGGCCCGGTCCGCCTCTACGTGGCGCCCATGTACTTCTACAAGTCGGCCAAGTGGCTGTCCGGCATCTCGGTCACCGACAAGGTCGTTCCCGGCTACTGGGAGGAGCGCGGTTATGCGGTCGACGGCTGGCTCGACGGAGCCGACCGGCGCAGCGACGCGGTCTGAACACGAGGACCGGGTACGCCGTTTCAGCGCCGCCGAGCGGATGGTCCACCGGGCCACCGGCTGGCTGATGCTCCTCTGCCTGGTCACCGCCGCCTGCCTCTACCTCGGACCGCTGGCCCAACTCGTCGGACGGCGGCACCTGATGGTCACGGTCCACGAGTGGTCGGGCATCACGCTGCCCGTGCCCTTCCTGCTCGGACTCCTCTCTCCCGCCTTCCGCGCGGACCTGCGGCGCCTCAACCGATTCGCGGTGTACGACCGCCAGTGGCTGCGCGCCGTCCGCAGGCGCCGTACCTCGCCCGAGGCGCGCCCGGCCGGCAAGTTCAACGCGGGGCAGAAGCTCTACGCGGGCTGGATCGCCGGTGCCGTGCTGGTGATGATGTTCACCGGCCTGCTGATGTGGTTCATGGGCCTGCTGTCCTTCGTCTCCCGCACCAGCGCGATCTTCGTCCACGACATCCTGGCCTGGGCGATCACCTTCGTCCTCCTGGGGCACCTGCGCATGGCGTTCGAGGACCCCGAGGCGCGGCTGGGGATGCGCACCGGATACGTCAGCCGCTCCTGGGCGCAGCGGTATCACTCGCGGTGGCTGCGCGAGGAGCGCGCGGACGACGGTGCCGGGGACCCGGCTGACCGTCGGATGACCTAACGCGTTCCTGGCGGGGCGCGGCCGGCAGTCCTGGGCGTGCACCGTCAACTGACTGTCGTCGGCACGCGCGCTGCGTGCCAGCCTGGGGCCAGGTCGAGAGCCACCACAGCTGTCCGTCCGGCGAATCTCGACACACATCCATTCGTCACCGGTTCAGACGGTGATATGGTCCGGTCAGTCCTCGGCCCGCCTCGTGTGCCCAACACACATGTGTCGCCTGCGGCCGGACACCTCCACCTCTTCGATGGGAATCCCATGAGACGACTTCTGACTGTCCTCGCGGCCGGTGTGCCGCTGGCCGCGGCGGTGTATCTGCCGACCGCCTCGGCGCAGACCAAGGACACCTCCGCCGCCACCCGGGCCGCCTGCTCGGCGCCGTCCGTGAAGGCCCCGGCCGGCACCCAGGTGGAGTCCGTGACTGCGGCAGCCCACGAGGGCGGCACCATCGCCGGTACCGGGATCCTCGGCGGCTCCGTCTCCGGTGTGCCGGCCTACTGCGAGGTCACGGTCACCCTCACCCACCCCGGTGACAACGACCACGCCAAGGTGCGGACCTGGCTGCCCGTCACCGGCTGGAACGGCCGTTTCCAGGGTCTCGGCGGCGCCGCCTACCTCGCCGGCGACAACAACGTCGGCCTGGGCACCGCGGTCAAGAGCGGCTACGCCGCCGTCAGCACCGACGCCGGTGTCGGCGACGCCCTCGACACGAGCTGGGCGCTGAACAGCGAAGGCCGGGTCGACACGGCCCTGTTGGAGAACTTCGCCTCCCGCTCCCAGCACGAGGCGGCGGTCGTCGGCAAGGAGGTCGTCGACGCGGTCTACGGCAAGCGTCCCGCGTACTCCTACTTCACCGGCTGCTCCACCGGTGGACGCCAGGGCTACATGGAGGCCCAGCGCCATCCCGACGACTACGACGGCATCCTCGCCGACGCCCCCGCCGTCAACTGGGACGAGTTCGAGGTCGCCACCCTGTGGCCGCAGGTCGTCATGAACAACGAGAAGACCTACCCGTCCCAGTGTGAGTTCACCGCCTTCACCAATGCCGCCGTCAACGCCTGCGACTCCCTCGACGGTGTCAAGGACGGCCTGGTCAACGACGCCTCCCGGTGCGACTTCGACCCGCGCCGCCTCATCGGCACCAAGGTCCTGTGCCAGGGCGAGGAGCTGACCATCACAGCGGCCGACGCCACCGTCGTACGCAAGATCTGGGACGGTCCGCGCACCACCTCCGGCAAGAAGCTCTGGTACGGCGTCCCGGTCGGCGCCGACATCTGGGCCCTGGCCGCGCACACGGACCCCGACGCCGAAGGGAACGTCGTCGGTTCGCCCTTCCCGGTACCGGCCGCCTGGCTCAAGCTCTGGGTGGCGAAGGACCCGTCCCTCGACCTCTCCCACATCACCTACAGCCGGTTCACGCAGTTGTTCAAGCAGTCCCAGGCCGAGTACGACAAGGTCATCGGCACCGACGACCCGGACCTGTCGGGCTTCCGCGACTCCGGCGGCAAGCTGCTGACCTGGCACGGCGAAGCCGACCAGTACATCCCCACGCAGGGCACCGTGCAGTACCGCCAGAAGGTCGAGCGGGAACTGGGCGGCACCAGGAAGGTCGACGACTTCTACCGTCTCTTCCTCGCCCCGGGCACCAACCACTGCGGTCTCAACGGCCTCGACGGCTCGACGGACGGGCTCGCCGCGCTGACCGCCTGGGTCGAGCACGGCAAGGCGCCGAGGACCCTGCCGGCCACCCTGGTCGACGGCCAGGGCCAGAACGTCTCCCGCGACCTGTGCAGCTACCCGCAGGTCTCCCGCTACCGGGGACACGGCGACCCGGCTGTCGCCTCCAGCTTCAAGTGCGTCTCCCCGTCCCGGCACTGACCGGGCGGACGACGACCGACTGACCTGAGAAAGGCCGAACCATCATGAGCACCCACACATCGACCCCCGCGCCCGCGACAGCCACGGACGAACGCTCTTCTCTGCTGAGGCTGTACCTGAGCCGCGGTGTGCTGGCCCTGGCCTGGGCCCTGGCGTTCGCCGGAGCCCACGAGGACGTCGACGCCGTGGCGATCACACTCCTGGTCGTCTACCCGCTGATCGATGCCGTGTCCTCGCTGGTTGACCACCGGGCCACCCCGAGCGGTTCCGAGCGCCGGGTCATGGCGTTCAACGGGGCGCTCAGCACGCTCGCCGCCCTCGCGATCGGCGTCGCCGGTGCCGGGGGTGTGGCGCCTGTGCTCCACGTGTTCGGCGCCTGGGCGGTCGTCTCCGGAGCCGCCCAGGTGTTCGTCGGACTGCGGCGGCGCGGTCCCGAACTGGGCAAGCAGTGGCCGACCCTGATCTCGGGCGGACTGTCCTTCCTCGTCGGCATCACCTACAACATCCAGGCCGCGGGCGCCGATCCCTCGCTCGACGTGCTGTCGGTGTACGCCACGGGCGGCGGCGTGTGGTTCATCCTCCAGGCGCTGCTCCTGGGCTTGAAGTCCCGCCAGCTGCGCGCCCGGACCACGTGACCCGCTGACACCACGCACATCGCCCCGCGGCCTTCGAGGCCGCGGGGCGATGTTGCGTGTGCGCCCGTCGCCGCCGGACCGGAAGCGTGTGGGAGCGGTTGATGTCACCGGAGCACGTCGACCGTCTGGGCACAGCGCACAACGTGGGTGTCGGCGCAGGGACTTGGCCGCCGGCTCGTATCCCTCGACCGGCGGCTTCGTGGACATCAGATCAGCGAGCCCGGAGGGAGGGAGCCCATGCGGGCAGACTCAAGGGAGCGGATCGGCCGACGCGGACACGACTGAAGGGGCACGCGCACCGCGCGTGCCCCTTCAGTCGCGGGGGAACTCAGTTGTCGCTGTTGAAAATGGTCAGCACTCGCAGCACTTCCAGGTAGATCCACACCAGCGTCAGGGTGAGACCGAACGCGGCCAGCCACGCCTCCTCGCGCGGAGCGCCATAGGCGACGGCGTCCTCGACCTGCTTGAAATCCATCGCGAGGAAGGCCGCACCGAGCAGGATTCCCACGACACCGAAGAGGAGTCCGAGACCGCCGCTGTGGAAGCCGAGGCCGCTGCCCGCGCCGAAGGCGGAGAAGAGCAGGTCGGCGACGAGCAGCAGGAGAAAGCCGGTCGCGGCGGCCGCGACGAACCCGGTGAACCGCCGGGTCACCCTGATCCACCGCATCCGGTACGCCAGGAGCACACCCGCGGCCACCGCGAAGGTGCCGAGCACCGCCTGCATCACCACACCTGCCGCGATGTACGTCGAGATCGTGCTGGAGAGCACACCGAGGAAGACGCCCTCCAGTGCCGCGTACCCGAGGATCAGCGCCGGAGACGGGGTCCGCTTGAACGACTGGACCAGTGACAGGACGAAGGCGACGAGAGCCGCGCCCATCGCGATGCCGTACGAGCGGCCGAGGTTCGCCTCCTCGACGGGAAGCAGAAGCCACGACAGTACGGCCGTCAGGACCACGATTCCGAGCGTCGTTGCGGTGCGGACGATGACGTCGTCCATGGTCACCGCGCTTCCGCCGGCCCGCGGTGCGATGTCCGGGCCGGGGGCGTAGGGGTTGGTCGTGTGGTCGTCCGTCGGCGCGCCTCCGAGCGCCGCACCCACCGGGCGCCGTGCATGGGCGTCGTTGGGGCCCGCGTCACGGGCGGCGCCCCAGCGCGAGAAGACGGGGTTGCTGGTCTTCACGTCATTCCTCCTCGTCCGCCGCACGGTCGCGGCCTGTGGCAAAGCGTGGTCATCGAGCGGCCCGGTGTGGCATACGTGTGGCAGCGGGAGGCGACGACCGGACCGGCGACGACCCCAGACCCGGTCGCGATCGGCGCGCGGCCGTGCGGTGGTCATTCGGACGACGTCACCGGACCGTCGAGAAGCTGCCTGAGGAATCCGTCCCAGTTCAGGCCGTCCATCTCCGCCTCGGCCGAGGTGATCCGGTAGGTCGCGTCCAGCCACTGCGCCAGCGGTGCCGCGGGAACCTCGAACAAGGCCTCCACCTCCTCCGATTCGAGGAGCAGCCAGGACGAGGGCCGCTCCCTGGGCAGCGCGGGCCACATCCGTACGTCGCCACAGCCGCTCATCGCCGTCAGGCCACGGTGCAGGAGCTCGCGCCCGAAGCGCCGGACGAGGCTCGGCCCGCGCTCCGCCAGGAACTCGACCGTGATCACCGCGGGCATGTCCGCGTCGAAGTGGAACGCGGCACGTACCGGCAGCGGGGTGAACTCGTCGAGCATCTGATCGAGGTCCAGGAGGAGCGGAAGTACGGGCTGGGGTGTCGAGGGTGCCTTCAGGGATGGCTGATCGCGGTGCATGGCGGGAGTTCCCTCCGTAGGACGAGTCTGCGTGTTCCACTCTTCGCCGGGAACGCCACCCGCACATCGGTCAGTTGACGGTCGGGCTCCGTCGCCGCCGAGGTCGTGGCAGCACCCCGGCGGTCGCCGTTCGACCGTGGAAGACGTCGCAGGCGACCGCGCTGACGTAAGTCATCGACGGCGCCCCGCGGCCCCCGCCCGCGGCCCGCAGCGTCGTTCCGGGCGCACCGGCGGCTCAGGCGTTGAGGTGCTGAGGCCCGGCGGGTCGCTCAGGGGGCCGGTGTGGCGGCCGGGTCGATACGGATCGTCGCGGCCCGTGCCTCCGGGCTCGCGACGCGGGCTTCGGCGACCGAGCCGTACTTGGTGCGGAAAGCGGCGTCGAGCCCGGCGCGACGCTCGAGGCCGTCGGTCGTGAGGAGGACGTCATGGCGGACGGTCCCGACCCGGATCGTTCCGTGGCCGTGCTTCCGGGCCGCCCGGTACCAGCGGGAGCCCACTCCTCGGTAGGCGCGGACATACAGTTCGCCGGCTACGACGACCATGCCGACCTCCACCCCGGGATGATCCGTGTCCCCGGCCGTAAGGACGAGGGAGTAGGTCTCGGAGAAGAGGGTCTGGTCCTCGGGTGTCCAGGTGGCGACTTCCTCGCGGCGCAGTGCGGTGACCCGGCGTGTGGTGTCTGTTGGGGGCAGGCCGCGTTCCTGGGGGTCCAGTTGTGCCCGGCGGGCCCGCAGAAAGGCACCGAGGTGGGAGCCGGGTGTGGGTTTCATGCTTTCCAGTGTCATGCGACCGGGCCCGGCGCGACACAGGTGTGAGGGGGCAGGTTCCTTCCCAGGCAGAGACCTGCCTCTCCCGCGGACGCGACGGACGGCGGATGGTGGATGTGTGCCCGGCGGAGACCGGGTGTTTCCGGTTTCGTCCCTCACGTCCTTCAGGAGTGTTTCCCGTGGCCATGACCCGCGTCAGCTTCGACAGCGCCGGCATCGAGATCGCCGCACACCTCTACACACCCGACAGCCCGGCGGTCGGCCCCCGTCCGGCGCTGGTGGTCGGCCACCCCGGGACCGGGGTGAAGGAACAGACCTCCGGCACCTACGCGGAGCTGATGGCCGACCGCGGATTCGTCACCCTCGCCTTCGACGCCGCCCACCAGGGCGAGTCCGGAGGTCTGCCGCGCGGCCTGGAGGACCCCGCGCAGCGCATCGAGGACTTCAAGGCCGCGGTCTCCTTTCTCACCACCCGCGAGGAGGTGGATCCCGCACGCATCGGTCTGCTCGGCATCTGTGCCTCCGGCGGCTACTCACTGGCCGCCACGGGCGGGGACCATCGCGTCAAGGCCGTCGCCACGGTCTGCACCGCCGAGCCCGCCCGCCAGTTCCGCTTCGGTGCCGACGGCTCCCAGGACCCGGCCGTCTTCCAGGCCCTCCTCGACGCCGCCGCGCAGGCCCGCTCCCGCGCCGCCCGGGGGGAGGACCCCGGCGTGCTGACGATGTTCCCCGGCACCGCGGAGGAGGCGGGCGCCCTGGGCGGCGAGCACGGCGTCGAGGGCTGGGAGTACTACTGCGGCCCGCGCGGCCACCACGAGCGCTCCGCGAAGTTCCTCACCTGGGACAGCGTCGACAAGATGGCCTCCAGCGACGTCTTCCGCGCCGTCCCCCTCATCGGCCCCCGCCCCATGCTGCAGATCATCGGCGAGCGAGCGGTGACCGCCTGGATGGCGATCGAGGCCCACCAGGCTGCCACCGGCCCCAAGGAGCTCCACCGCATCCCCGGCGCCAGCCACGTTGACCTGTACGACAAGCGCGAGTACATCGACCAGGCCGTCGACAAGCTCGCCGACTACTTCACCACGCACCTCGACAAGTGACCTCCCGAGGCCGCGGGACAGCGGCACATGGGGGAGGGGCCGACAGCACACGCTGTCGGCCCCTCCCCCATATGTGAGCAGGTCACTTCGCCTGGAGCGGTCCCGCGAAGGACTTGCGCAACGACCCGGCGGCCAGAGGCAGAAGGGAGGCCAGCATCCTGCCCTTGACCGTGCTCGGTGCCCGCGTCAGCTCGACGTCGACCCGGGTGCCGTCGCCCTCGGGGGCCATCCGGAAGACCCACCCGCCGCCGGCTCCGAAGAGCTTGGAGTCCAGCGTCGTGATGGTGACCGTGTCACCGGCGGGCTCCCACTCGTAGTGCGCCCGCTCCCACGCGGCCGCGGTCCCCTCGGTGACCTCGGCCCAGGTGTCACCGAGGTCGTGGACCTCGAAGTGGTCGGCGTCGATCGAGGGCCAGACCTCGGCCCGGGAGGGACCGAAGTCGGTCAGCACTCCCAGCACGTCCTTGGGGCCGAGCTGGGAGACGAGGTGGAAGCGTACGACTGCCATGGGGATGTCCTCACCGAGAAGTAACCGTTCTGAGTGGTGACGCGAGATTCCCACACGGTCGCGTCACCAGTCAAGGTGGTAACTCTTCCGGTCGAGCCGGAGGACTCGTTCCAGGCGTCGGGACGGTGCGCCCTCACAGCGCGAGGAGCTGCCAGTCCTGGTTGGCGCCGTCGGTCGTGGGCCACTGGATGACGGGGGCGCTGTCCGCCGTGGAGGCGTCCTTGACGTCGGCGCACCAGCCGGTGCGGACGTTGACGAGGCGGTAGTAGCCGCCGGTGACGGAGGGAACCAGCTTCCACCACTGGTTGTCGCCGCCGGCGTCGGTCGCCTGCTCCAGGGGAGCACCCTGGGTGGAGCCGCCGGGACTTTCGAGCAGCTTGCCGCTCTTGACGCCGGACAGCCGGTAGGAGCCGTCGGCGTTCGGCAGCAGCTTCCACTGCTGGTTGGTGCCGGCGGTCCAGAGGTACTGGATGATGTCGGCGCCGTCGGCGGTGGACGCGTCCTTGACGTCCAGCACCTTGCCGCTCTTGCGGTTGACCAGCTTGAAGGTGCCCAGATCCGCCGCGAAGGGCCGGTCGTAGACCTCAAGGTTGCGGAGGGACGCCCACATGCCGGTCGGCGTGCCGGTGACGGTGACGCGCACATACCGTGCCTGGGTACGGAACTGGCTGACCTGGACCTGGCTTGTGCTGGTGGTGGCGGTGCGGTCGGCGAGGAGGGTCCAGGTGGTGTTGTCCGTGGAGCCCTCGATCCTGTACCGGTAGGTGGCGTTGTCGTTCTCCCAGGCGAGGCGGGTGCCGGTCAGGGAGCGGGTGGAGCCCAGGTCGACCTTGAGCCAGTGGCCGGCGCTGCCGTCGGCCGCGCACCAGCGGGTCGCGGTGGAACCGTCGACGGCCATGGCCGCGGTGTTGCCCTTGGATGCCTCTTGGCTGCTGGCTGTCGCCGTCTTGCCGGCGGCGATGTCGGTCGGCTGCACGGAGCGGTCGAGCGTGACGCCGACGACGCTGTCCTCGGGGATGCGGGTGCGGTCGACACCGCTGATCGCCACCCTGCCGTCCGCGCCGACGGTGTACGGGAGGTCCGTACCCGCGGCGACGTCGAACACGCGGGTGACCTGCGCGTCTCCGATGGACGGGGTGGTGAGGCCGGTACCGCTGTAGCCCGGCAGCAGATGGACGTAGAAGGTGTTGTCCTTGTACGTGAAGCCGTACTGGCCGTCCACCGGCTCCCACGGTCCGCCGCGCGTGCCGTACACGGCCTGGCCGCAGCTGGACAGGAACGAGCCGACCCGGCGCACCACGGCCGCCTGGTCGGCGGGGACCACCCCGGTGCGGTCGGGGCCGACATTGAGCAGACAGACCATGTTGCGCACCCAGGAGTTGACCAGGATGCTCATGATGGTGCCGAAGCTCATCACGGGCGCGCCCGCCTTGTAGCCCCAGGAACCGCAGATGGTGAAGTTCTTCTCCGTCAGGCGTCCGGTCCGCATGGCACCGGAGGGGATCGCGCCGCCTTCCTCGCTGGTGTAGTCGCCCACCCAGCCGGAGCGCGGGTTGACCACGATGTCGGGTTGGTGCTTGCGCACCAGGCCCATCACGCCGAGCGGGCCGCCGGTGGCGGAGTCGGTCTCGCTGTAGGCGGCGTCCACCGGCCACTGGTTGGCGCTGTCGCGGAGCCTGCCGGGCTCCCAGAAGAAGCCGGCGTCCGCGTCCGAGCCGTGCTGGCCCAGCCAGCCGCCGTCCCAGTAGATGTCGTCGATCTTGCCGTACTGCGTCATCAGCTCCTTGACCTGCTGGTACACCTCGTTCTTCATGATCCGCGCGTTCTCCTTGTGCGCGGGATCGGTGGTGTAGCCCCAGGTGTTGGGCAGGCAGTTCGTACCGCTGACGTCGTAGTAGCCGGGGTAACGCCAGCTCATCGGGGAGAAGTAGAGGCCCACCTTGAGCCCGGCGTCGCGTACGGCGGTGACGTACTCGCCGACCAGGTCCCGCTGCATCGGGGCCTGCCCCGCGTGGAAGGCGTTGGGGTGCGTGGAGGGCCACAGGGCGAAGCCCTCGTGATGACGGGTCGTCAGGACCGTGTATTTCGCACCCATGTCCTTCGCCAACTGGGCCCAGTCGGCCGGACGGTAGGCGTCGGCGGTGAACTGCTCGCCGGTCGCGTCGGTGAAGTACTTCCTGTAGTTCGCCGGCGTCACGGCGGAGTTCTCCATGTACCACTCGCCCTTGGCCGGGCCGGAGTAGACGCCCCAGTGGATGAACATGCCGAGCTTGGCGTCCTGCAGCCACCGGATCTTCTCGTCGGACTGCTGCTCTATGCCCAGGTCGGTCTTCGGGATCCGGAGCGGGGCAAGGGGCAGCGGCTGGGGGGAGGTGGCGGCGTACGCGGGTGTCGCCAGCGTCGGCGAGACGGCCGCGACGACCGTCATGGCGGCCATGCCGGTCAGTACTCTGCGGCGACTGATCGGTTCGGGCAAGGTTCTCTCCTGACTGTGCACAGAACAGCACGTGGGGGATGCCGCTCAGATGGACGCGGAGCAGGCCGACGCGCGCCGAGGTGGTGGAGCACATGGCGCCGCGTGGGCGAACAACATCGGATGAATTAGCGCGCATCGTTGGGGCTCTTGTCCAGGGCTGGGGCAGAACTACCTTCAATAGCGGCTGGTTTCGCCGGATTGCCTTCAAGTGCGGGCAAGGGACATGGGATGTATGTGTCTTGCGGTAACTCTTGACGAGTGCACGCCTGGTACCTACTGTCCTCCCGCAGATCAACAGATTCCAACAATCCAGAAACTTCTCGCTCTGGGAGTCGAGTGCCGATGTTCAGACGAGCCTTCGTGCCTCTTCTCGCCGTACTCCTGGGCGTGTTCGCGGTGATGGTGGCCGGCGCCCCCGCTCAGGCGGCCTCCGTCACGGTGACCAGCGGCACGCAGTTCACCGACACCACGGGCGCCGTGGTGCATGCCCACGGCGGCGGAGTCATCGAAGTCGGCGCGTACTACTACTGGTTCGGCGAGAACCGCAACGCCGACAACACCTTCAAGGCTGTCTCCGTCTACCGCTCCGCCGACCTGAGGACCTGGGAGTTCAGGCGCGACGTGCTGACCCGGTCCAGTGATCCCGAGCTGGCGGTCGCCAACATCGAGCGGCCGAAGGTGATCTACAACAGCACGACCGGCAAGTTCGTGATGTGGATGCACAAGGAGAACGGCAGCGACTACAACCAGGCCCGCGCCGCGGTCGCCGTCTCCGACAGCGTCGACGGCGACTACGCCTGGCGGGGAAGCTTCCGGCCCCCGTCCGGCACCACGTCCCGGGACATGACCCTCTTCAAGGACGACGACGGCACCGCCTACCAGATCACCTCCGCCGCCGGCAACGCCGATCTGCAGATCTTCAGGCTCAGCGCCGACTACACCGCCTATGACAGCCTGGCCGCCAACCCCTGGCCCGGCACCTACCGCGAGGCACCCGCCCTGTTCAAGCGGGACGGTGTGTACTTCATGCTCACGTCCGGCAACAGCGGCTGGAGCCCCAACCAGCAGAAGTACGCCACCGCCACCAGCATCACCGGCCCCTGGACCGCCATGACGGAGGTCGGCGACGCCACTGCCTACGGCTCCCAGACCGCGTTCGTGCTGCCGGTCCAGGGCACCTCGGGCACCTCCTACCTCTATCTGGGCGACCGCTGGGGCAACTCCATGGGCGGCACGGTCAATGACTCCCAGTACGTCTGGCTGCCGCTGACCTTCCCCACCCGGACCACCATGAACCTGCCCTGGTACCCGCAGACGGCGCTCGACACGGCGGCCGGCACGGTGACCGGCGTGGGCGGCGGCCCGTACTACGACCTGGTCGCCCGGCACAGCGGCAAGTGCCTCGACATCACCGACAACTCCGCCGCCGACGGCGCCGTCGCCCTGCAGTACACCTGCAACGGCGGCCTCAACCAGCAGTGGCGGCTGCAGGACGCGGGCGACGGCTACGTCCGCCTGGTCGCCCAGCACAGCGGCAAGTGCCTCGACGTCTCGGGTGGCTCCACGGCCGACGGTGCCTTCGTGAACCAGTACCGCTGCACCACCGGCACCAACCAGCAGTGGCTGTTCCAGGACCAGGGAGGCGGCTCCTACCGGCTGGTGGCCCGGCACAGCGGCAAGTGCCTGGACGTGGCGAACGCCTCGACGGTCAACGGCGCCCGCCTCATCCAGTGGCCCTGCGGAACCGGCACCAACCAGCAGTTCCAGCGGCCCGTGCTCTGAGACAGACCTGCCCGGCGGACGTCGTGCGGGTCCCCGTCCGCCGGGGGTGGTCGGGTCAGCCCTTGCCGGTGAGCCTCCAGATCTGGTTCTTCTTGGTGGCCAGCGCGCTCGCCGGGTCGCAGGTCCACTGGTGGATCAGTGCGCCGGGCGCGGTCGAGACGTTGCTGACGTCGACGCACTTGCCGCTGTGCACGGCGACCAGCTGGTAGTCCTGGCTGTTGCCGAGCGCGGTGACGGGGTTGAGGGCGAACTGCTGGTTGGTTCCGCCGTTGCAGGTGTACTGGATGACCGGGGCGTCGTCCGCCGTGGAAGCCTGGGACACGTCCAGGCACTTGCCGCTGAGCTCGTTGACGACGGTGTACGTGTTGGTCTTGCCGCTCACCGGCTTGAGATCGAGCATCTGCTGGTAGCCGCCCTCGCAGTGGTACTGCTGGTACTGCGTGCCGTTGGCGGTGGAGAGGTTGGTGTCGTCCAGGCACTGGCCGCTGTTCTCGCTCACGGCGACCGTGGAGACGGTGGTGTCGGACGGCGGCAGCAGGGTGACGGTGTAGCCGTCCTTGGCGTTCGTCCACGGCAGGGACACCGAGGCCGCGTTGTTGCTGACCGTCAGCGTGGTGTCGGAGACGGTCGTCGGTCCGGCGACGGCGGCGCCGTTGTTGTACGGGACGCGCTGCACGACGGCTCGGACCTTGCCGCTCTCCACCACCGATGTCGTGTTGAGGCCCGTCAGGTTGACGGTGACCGTGCCGGTGTTGCCGCTGCTGCCGAGCAGCACCTTGGCGTTCTTGGCGGTGTTGTCCTTGGTGGCCAGGCCGTCGGTGCCGGTACCCGGGACCAGGTTGACGATGTTGCCGGTCTGCGAGCCGTAGTAGCGGTACATGAACCACTCGCCCAGCGGCAGGTACTGGCCGGTGCCGTTCTTGGTGAGCAGGGCCGCCTCGTAGTCGTGCAGGTTCGTCCCCGACGCCCAGTTGCCGCGCAGGCCGTCTGCGCCGGCGCGCTCCAGGCGGCCGATGAACCAGGCGCCGCCGCCAGGGGACTGCATGGATGCCGTGGCGTACTCGTTGATCTCGTACGGCCGGGTGTTCGTCAGGCCGGCCGCGCTGAGCGTCGCGTTGGCACGGCTCACATCGGGGACCGGGTCACCGGGCTCGTCGTGCCAACTGTAGATGTCCGGGGCGACGTTGTTGGCCTTGACGTAGTTCAGGTACGTCGTCCACCAGGTGTTGGAGGAGTTCGGCTGACCCGCGATGCTGGGGCCGACGATCAACTGGCCGGGGAAAGCGGCCCGGACCCGGGCGTAGAAGCGCGACCACATCTGGAGGTACTGGGCCTGCGACGGATGCCAGAAGCCCGAGCCGTCGGGTTCGTTCCACAGGTCCCACTGGACCGTCATGTTGTTGGCCTTGACGTCACTGATGAGCTGGGTGACGAAGTTGTCGAACTGCGTCCAGTCACCGTTGTCGCCGGGCCAGCCCTGGGAGGTGGTTCCGTCCGCGCCCCACAGGTCGTGCGGGAGCAGCTCGAAGGTGCCGCCGAGGGCGACGGTCCGCTTGTACTGGGCCAGCGTGGAGTTCCAGCGGGTCTGGTAGTCGGCGAGGCTCGTGGCGTAGCCACCGCTGTTGAGCTGGGCGCCACCGGCCCGCATGAAGTGCCACTTGATGTCCTTGAAGAAGTGGTCCTGCGGGAGCGAGCCGTTCGGCGTCATCCCGTAGATCATCCCGGAGGCGTGGTACGTGGGGGCGCCGCCGGCGGTCGCGAAGTCGACGGTGACGCTGGTGTCGGCGGCCTGCGACGGGGTGGCGGGCAGCATGGTGGTGGCCACCGCGGCCGCGAGGGCGGCGAGACAGGACGCCGCTCGGCGTCCCGTACGGGAGCGGGTTCCGGGAAGGGGCCGGGGTGTCTGGGGGGTCTCGGGCGAGTTCATGTGCGGCTCCTGGATGAGTGACGGTGTGCGTGTGCCTCGGCGAGGAGGTGGCTGCTGGCGGTCCAGGTGGAGGCGCGGTCGCGCAGGGGGTGCCGGTGCGAGCGCCGGAGCTCTCGGCGCACACGGCGGTCCCGTGCAGGGCGCGGAGGGGGGCTGATGTCGTCGGTGAGACGCCGGTGGTCTGCGTGGCGCAGTCCGTCCTCGACGAGGATCGTGGGGGCCCCGGTTGGGGGCGCGCCTGTCGCCGTCGGCGAGGTAACGCGCTGAGGTGGGCTGTTCGGTGGCCGGTCGGTGCGGGGGTCAGCTGGGCTTCGGTCCGGTCGGCAAGGCCGGCGCTGATGTCCTCGGGCCGGACTTGCGACGAGGCGGTCGCCGGTTCACAGGGCGGCGGGCAGCGCGGCCTGTGTCGCGTCGGCCGTGCGCGTCCACCGGCCGGCCTCGTCCGGTTGCCCCGACTCGCCTGCCGGGGCGGCGAGTTGGCGCAGTCGACGGGTGAGGAAGGCGGCCAGGTCGGCGGTGGCGACGATGCGTTCGGGGGGGGCGAAGGCGATGGCGAAGGCGAAGGTGGTGGCGTTGTCGGAGCCGCTGTCGTTGCCGTGCCGGTAGTGGGTCTGGGAGAACTGGTCCCCGGTCGGTTGCGGGGTCCGGGGGCCAGGGCGCACTGGTCCCAGCACCACCCCTTGTCCATCCAGTGCTTGGACAGGAGTACTGCGGTCAGCGGCGGCCAGGGTCTGCGCTCCGGACACCTCGGTGACCGTGCCCGACGGCAGGGTGGTCGCGCTGGCCCGACTCAGCGGGCAAGATGCCGCCTTGACGAGTGCCTTGGCTCGCCGTTCGGTCGCGGGGGCGACGGGGAGGAGGGGTGGAGCGGCGTGCATGCCGTTCTGGTGCGAGACGAGGTGGAGGTCCTCGGCGCGATTCCCCTCCGCGAACACGGGGGAGGCTGCTCGGGCGGGTGCCCTCCGCAATGGGGCGCCTACCGCTGGGCGCGTACGAGACCGTGTTCCGCGAGACATCAGCGCGCCGGGCGGTCTCACCGATGTTCACGGGCGCTCCTTGCCGTAAGGGATCGAATCGGTTCGACTTTGGGGGCGAGGGAGCCATGCCCCCCATGTCGAACCGGTTCGCGTGCAGTGAAGTTAGGAGTAACCCGGAGGGGCTGTCAACGGCCCGCACCGAAATTTTCGTGACGGGAGCGAGTTCGGACGGACCCTCTTGAAGGTCTCCGCGACGGCTCCCAGTCGGCCCCGCCGACACAGGTGTCGGCTCGGTCCTGACGAACCTCTTGACACCCTCTTGCACGCGCTAATAGCGTCTGGCCGAATTTCCGGACAGTGTTCCAAATGTCGAACAAAAGAGCCGCCAGTCCTCGCACCACGCGCGCACCCGACCTGCGTAAGCCGCCATGTACGGCCTCGTCGTCCGCCACCCCGATCGGACGAGAGGCGTGACCACTGCCTTCACTCCGGGGCGATGCCTTCCCGTTCCACGCTCCTTTTGCTCGACGACAAGACCAAGGATGTTGCTGTCATGGGCACTTCAGGAATATGTCGTGTGTTCGTCGGTCCCGGCTGTATCTGCTTGCACCCGTAGAAAGACAGGAAACGCGTATGTCCGCGATTTTCTCCCGGCTCGCGACGGTACTGATCGCCGCATGCCTGCTCTTCACTGCCCCAGCCCTGACGACACCCCAGCTGGCCGCCGCAGCCGATCCCGGTTACCTGATGGTGCACTTCACCGGGGAAGGCGCGACCGGTCAGCAGATGTACCTCTCTCACAGCACGGACGGGCTGCACTGGAACGACCTCAACGGCGGAGGGATGGTCCTGCGCTCGACGATCGGTACGCAGGGGGTGCGTGACCCCGCGTTCGTGAGGTCACCCGACGGCAGCAAGTACTGGATCATCGCGACGGACCTGTGCATCGGCTGCGGGCAGTCATGGAGTCAGTCCATCAATGACGGCAGCCGCAACCTGGTGGTGTGGGAGTCGACGGACCTGGTCACCTGGTCGAAGCCGTGGCTGCTGAACGTCGCCGGCGCGATCCCCGACGGGCGCAACGCGTGGGCGCCGGAGGCGATCTGGGACCCCGCGACGAACGACTTCGTCCTGTACTGGGCGACGAACGTGCCCCTCAACGGCGCGACGAAGCACCGCATCTTCTACGCCCGCACCAGCGACTTCCGCACCATCACCACCCCGCGGATCTACATCGACCGCCCCGGCGCCCAGGAAATCATCGACACGCAGATCATCGAGGTGCCGTCAGGGGTCGGGAACTACCGTTACGTGCGGGCCTCCGGCGACGGGCAGATCACCCTCGAAGGCAGCAACTCGATCCTGGGGACATGGACCGACCTCGGCAACCTCTCCGGTATCGGGCTGACCGGCGCGCAGGTCGAGGGCCCGATGTGGATGAAGTTCAACGGCACCAACAGGTGGGCGCTCTACCTCGACCAGTACGCCTCCGGTGGCGGTTACATGCCGGTCGTGACGACCGACCCGTCCGATCCCACCGCCTACCAGAAGCCGGCGTCGAGCACTTACAACATGGGCGGCACCAAGAAGCGCCACGGCTGGATCATGAACCTGACGGCCGCCGAGGAGAGCCGCGTGCTCGCCCGCTGGCCCAACACCGCGGTCAACCGGCTGCAGTCGTTCAACTACCAGGACCGGTACGTGCGGCACACCAACTTCGACGTGCGCATCGACCCCAACGTCAGCCCCCTCCAGGACTCCCAGTTCCGGATCAGGACCGGCCTCGCGGGATCGGGCACCGTCTCCTTCGAGTCGGTGAACTTCCCCGGGTACTTCCTGCGGCACTCCAACTACGACTTCCAGCTGGTCCACAACGACGGTACCGGCCAGTTCGCCCAGGACGCGAGCTTCCGCCAGGTGGCCGGACTCGCCGACCCGACCTGGTCGTCGTTCCAGTCGGTCAACCACCCCGACCGCTACATCCGCCACTACGCCTACGAGTTGCGGCTCGACCCGATCACCGACGCGACGGGACGCGGCGACGCCACGTTCCGCGTGACCAGCTGACCCGCACCACCAGGGATGCCGGCGCCTCGACGCCGATCTCCCACCGGCCTCCCGCCCTCGGGCGGAGAACGCGCCGGCATCCCACTCCCACCCGCGATCCGCCTCCGCCGGCCGCACGAGACGGCGGGGGCGGTGTCGTCCGGAGGAACACCGCCCGTACATCGGCGGCGAAGATCCCCGCGTTGTTGACCAGGATGTCGAGGCCGCCGAGCGTGCGGACGGTCGCCGCGACCGCGGCGTCAGGGTCGTTGCGGTCGGCCCTGATCACGAGTGCCCGGCCGTCGGCGGCCTCGATCGCCGCGCCTGTGCCGCGGTTGCCGCCGGTCACGACCGTGGTCTTTCCCACGAGTTGGGCCGGAGGGTGCTTTCTGGAGACATTCGTTTGATTGCTTCGGGTTAGACAACCTTTGCCAGAGTCTGAACGTCCAAGGAACAACAGGAGACGCACAGTCTCCGTTTAGGGGGAGCGTTCATGCTCAAGGTGAGCATCGTGGTGCCCGTTTACAACGCGGGCCGCTACATCGACATATGTGCGCCATCACTCTTACGTCAGACCTTGGGGGAGGACGCGTACGAGATCATCTACGTCGACGACGGCTCGACCGACGACTCCGCACAGCGGCTCGACGAGTTGGCCGACATGCACGCACATGTACGAGTGATCCACCAGGAGAACTCCGGCTGGCCAGGCAAACCACGCAACGTCGGCATCCGGGAAGCGCGCGGCGAGTACATCCAATTCGTCGACCAGGACGACGAGTTGACCCCGGCGGCCCTGGAACACCTGCACCGGCTGGCCGCCCGCAACGGGTCCGACATCGTCATGGGCAAGGTCATCGGCACCATGCAGGGACCCAGCAACGTGTTCAAACGCACCGTGGAGCGCTGCACGGTCGAGGACGCGCCCCTCATGGAGAGCCTCACCCCGCACAAGATGTTCCGCCGCGACTTCCTGCTAGCCCACGACATCGAGTTCCCCGAGGGCCCCGTGCGCCTGGAGGACCAACTCTTCATGGTCCGTGCCTACTTGCGCGCCAAGACGGTCTCGATCCTCGCCGACCACCCCTGCTACGTATGGAAGCGCCGCGACGACGGCGGCAACACCAGCAGCCGCGGCACCACCCCGGAGGACTACTACGGTCATCTCCGCACGGTCGTCGAGGCCATCAAGCAGGACACCCGCCCCGGCCCGCTGCAGAACCACTTGCTCCGCCGCTCCTACCGCGTCGAACTCCTGCGCCCGGTGAACGAACCCCGCGCCCTCCAGCGCACCGGCAAGAACCTGGAGCGCCACTTCGACGTCGTACGCCGCATGGCCCTGGAGGCCTACCCGGCCGGTGTCCGCGACGGCCTGCCCGCCCTGACCCGGCTCCGGGCACACCTGCTGGAGGAGGGCCATCTGGACTCCCTCGTCGAACTCGCCCGCCGCACCCAGCGCATCAGGCCCGAGGTCACCGTCGACGACATCCGCTGGCGCGACGGAAAGCTCCACGTCACCACGACGATCGGCATGCGCCGCGCCGACGGTGAACCCCTCACCCTCGTCGAACGCTACGGCCGTATGCTCCTCGACCCCGAGCTGCTGGCCGGCATCAAGGGTGCCGAGGGCTGGGAGGCCCCGCACCCGCTCGGCCATGCCTACGGCGAACTCCTGGTCCACGACACGGCCCGGGACCTGTGGTGGTACCCGGACGCCGACCTGACCCCCCGCACCCAGCCGCTCGGCGGGCACCGCCACCGCGTCGTGCTCACCGGCGAAACGGCCATCGACCCCCTCACCCTGGCCGGCGGCCGGGCGATGGAACCCGGCAGCCACGTGGTGTGGGCGAGCGCCCAACTCCTCGGCGTGGGCCGCAGGGCGAGGGTGACCCGCAGCGACGGCGAGACGCGCGGTGCCGCTCCGGACCTCGGTCTCGGCGCGGGCCTCGGTCTCGGCTTCGGCTCCGTCAAGGTGGGAAACCCACCCCATCTGGTGATCCCGGCCTGGAGCGGACCGAGCGGCCAACTCCGCCTCTCCGTACGCCCACCGGGCCAGGCCACGCTCCCGCACCGCCTCTACCTGCGCACCACGTCGGTTCCGCCCATCCGCCGGGCAGCCCGTACGGTGCTCCACCGCCTCCCTCCGGACGTCCGGCGCCGGGCGAAGAGGCTGGCGCGCAGGGCGGATCCCTGGAGCGGCAACTGAGAGGAGAGCCGGAGCGGGGGCCGGAAGGCCCACGCTCCGGCTCTCCCCGGCCGGTGCCGGCATCGGGCGAGGTTCGCGGCCTCACCGCAGCGTGGTCTCCTCGCCGATCGCCTGCGCGCGGGCGGCGGCGACGACCAGGGCCGTGGCCGCGGCGTCCTGCACGGCCACGCCGACCGACTTGTAGAGGGTGATCTGGTCCGGTGCGGTACGCCCCGGCCTGCTGCCGGCGATGAGCTCGCCCAGTTCGGCGTGCACGTGATCAGCGGTGATGACGCCGTCGCGGATCGGTAGGAGCAGGTCGTTGCTGCCGGCCGGAAGAGGGGCGAGCACCGCCTGACGCGATTCGACGCACACCAGCGCCTCGGCCACGGTGGCGTCGTCGATCTCGCGGCCGGCCGGGTTGTACCCCACGGACGTGATGTGCACTCCGGGTGTCAGCCAGGAACGGCGGATCACGGGTTCGGCCGTGTGTGTCGTCGCGGCGGCGATGTCCGCGCCGTCCAGCGCCTCGGCGTACGTGTTCACGGCCTGGACTTCGGCCTCCAGTACGGCGGAGAGCTCGGCGGCCAGGGCTGCGGCTCTCGCGGGATCCCGGCCCGCGACGCGGATCCGCCGGATGGGCCGGACCCGGCAGATCGCGAGGGCGTGGGACCGGGCCTGCACGCCGGTGCCCAGCACGGCCAGCACCGTCGCGTCCTCGCGGGCCAGCAGCCGCGCCGACAACGCGGAGCAGGCGCCGGTTCGCGCTGCGGTGATGGCCGTACCGTCCAACAGGGCGGTGGGCTCACCGGTGTCCGGATCGAACGCCACGATCAGCGCCTGATGCGTGGGCAGCCGTGCCGCGTCGTTGTGCGGGAAGAGTGACACCAGCTTGGTCATGAGCACCCCCGCCGACGGCAGGAAGCCCGGCATGGCCGCCAGGAACCCATCGTGTTCGGGCACCAGGGCGGCGACGCGGTCGGGTACCGAGGCGCGGCCCGCGCTGAGGTCCGCCATCGCGAGGGCCAGGGCATCGATCAGGGAGTCCACGTCGAGCAGGGCTTCGACCTGCGAGCGGCCCAGAACGAGCATGCGTCTCAACCTCCTGATATCGGTCGTACGGCCCACGCCGCACAGCCGAAGCGTCAACCGTGGCCCCCACTGTTCCGGCTGCGACACGCCGGATGCTGATGCGGGTGCGAGTGGGGCGCCGGCCCCGGCAGGCGGCCATGCCCGCGGTCAGCAGTGCGCACGCCCCCCTGTGGTGAACAGCCTCAGCTGCCGGTGAAACGCCGTACCCCCGACGGGATAGCCCATCCGCTGACCTGGTCTCAGGCGAAGTCGGCCTCGGTGATGCCGCCGGGATGTCCGGACGGCCACTCCACCAACTCGATCCGATAACCGTCAGGGTCCGTGAGCCACGACGTCTTCGGGCCGTCGGGTCCCCCCGGGTACTGGAGAGGTTCGGGCCGCAGGCCGGCTTCGGTCAGCGTCTCCAGGGTGGCGGCGAGCCTCTCCACCTGGATCGCGAGGTGGTCGAAACCGCTGCCCACGTCGACCGCCGGGGCGCCGGGGCGGTGGACCAGTTCGAGAGAGGCCGCCGGTTCGTCGGGGAACTTGAGGATCACGAGGCCGGCCCCGTCGCCGACCTCGACCCGGCCCAACTCGGTGTAGCCCAAGGCGGTGTAGAACCCGAGAGAGCGGGCCAGATCGGTGACGCGATAGGAGACGAAGAGCGTCTTCACACGGCCTCCCCGGGCCGACGCACCTGGTAGCGGAGATGCGTGACGTCCCGGTCCTCAAGCCGTCGGACGAGGTCGAGTTCGATGTGATCGCCACCGAGGTGATCGAACAGCCGACGCCCCTCTCCGAGGAGGACCGGGACCAGGTGGATCTCCATCTCGTCCAACTGCCCGGCTCGGAGCAGTGCTTGGGCCGCCCCCGCCCCGTGGACCATGACCGGCCGGTCACCCGAGGCTGCGCGCGCCTGACGGGCGCAGTCCTCGACATCGGTGACGAAACGCGCGTGGCCGGGTGGCACGTCCCCGTCGTCGACCTCGTGGGTGAGGACGAAGATCGGCACGCCGTCGTGGTGATCGCCCTGCCAGCGCCCCGCGAGTTCGAAGGTGCGACGGCCGGAGATCAACGCGCCGGTCGCCAGCGCTTCGCGGTAGACCTGACCGCTGGGACCGTCGGAGTTCCGGTCGTCGAGCCAGTTGAAGAGTCGTCCACCGTCGCGCCCGAGCTCCTGCCCCGGCCGGTCGTCCGGGCCGGCGACATAGCCGTCGAGCGACATCGACATGTACAGCCGAATCGGATGGTTCATTGTGGCCTCTCCCTCTCGGGGTTTCTGGAGCCGCCGACGACGTGGGCTGGTCCGGTCACAAGGAAGACTTCGGGCAACCGGCGAACTCATCGGTCCGACACGCCGGTCTGCCGGGGCCTGACGGCGGGAGCTCCGTACGGCCCCGAAGACTCGTCGGCGGTGTGGCGCGGGTGCCGGGCCATGCCGATCGTCAGTGGTGGCAGCGGCAGCGGGATGTCCAGCAGGCGCAGTCCCAGCCGTGTGCGCCGCGTGGGGTGAGCGGTGACGGGGGCTCGTCGGGCAGCACGGCGTCAAACGGGCCGGAGAGGCGTCCCCGGCGGCTGACCGTCACGTGCACCGCCGCAGCCGGCCCGGCAGGCCTCCAGGTCGATCCGCCCTTCGCGCAGTGCGGAGCCGGCCTCCCACAGCCCCGGCGCCAGCGCCGCGCCGACCACGTCGGCGGCATGGACGGTGAAGGTGCGCCGCAGCGTGACGGGATCGATCCCCCGCTGGGGGTGAGCTTCGACGCCGGAAGCCCGCCGCCCGGACCCCCTCGGCCGCGGTCGGTCAGGGCTTGCGGGCGAGGGCGGCCGCGATGAGGTGTTCCCAGACCGTGAGTTGCCGTTCGCCGCTGTCGTTCCATGGGGTCGCGGTCTGGTCCGGGCGCCACAGGGGCGCTGGGACGATCCCGGGGTCGAGGATCTCCAGGCCGTCGAGGAGAGAGGCGATCTCCGCGTCGGTGCGCCACCGGCCGCGCCCGAACGTCTGCTGGAGGACCTTCTCGGCCTCCTGCGTCTCCGGGTTGTCGCCGGAGCGGAAGTGGCTGACGAAGAAGTAGCTTCCGGAGGGGACGTTCTCGCGCCAGTAACGGACGATCCCGGCCGGGTCCTCGTCGTCGTTGACGTGGTGAAGGATGGCGCTGAACATGACGGCGACGGGCTGAGTGAAGTCGATCATGCGCGCGGTGTCGGGGTGGGTACGGACGCCCTCGGGGTTGCGCACATCCACCGCGACGACCCGGGTCCGCTCGTCCTTCTCCAGCAGCGCACGTCCGTGGACCAGGACTTGGGGGTCGATGTCGACGTAGATGACCCGGGACTCGGGGGCGTGCCGTTGCGCGACCTGGTGGACGTTGTCCGCGGTCGGCAGGCCGCTGCCCAGGTCGATGAACTGCCGAATGCCGGTGGTCCGCACGATCTCCCCGACCGCGCGGGTCAGCGCCGCGCGGTTGGCGAAGGCGATGGCCACCGAGCCGGGCAGGTCGCGCTTGAACACGTCGCCGATCTCTCGGTCCACGGCGTAGTTGTCCTTGCCGCCCAGGAGATAGTCGTAGACGCGCGCAATGCTGGGCTTGGACGGGTCGATGGAAGAGCCTTCGTACGTCATGACGATCATTTTCCCCATAACGTCCCCTGCTGGCCACGGTTTTGGGATGCCGGGGCCGACTGATCGGGTCGCGGAGGCCCAGGGCGGCACTGGTGACGCTGACCTTCCGCTGAGGTCAGCGTCTGCGGGTGTCAGTGGCGGGCAGGACCAGTGATGCCTCCTGACATGTGGTCAACTGCCCTCGGCAGGCGTGGCGGTGGCCGTGCTCTGCTCGGCTCGGCGGAAGTCACCGGGAGTGGTACCGGTGTGGCGAGTGAAGAATTTGCCGAAGTTGGTGGGTTCCGAGAAGCCGAGCCGGCGGGCGACGAGGGCGACCGGTTCCTCGGTATGGGCGAGGAGCCGTCTGGCCTGGAGGGCGACCCGGGCGTCGATGACCTGTTTGACGGACTGTCCGGTGGCGGCCTGGCAGGCGCGGGTGAGGGTCTTGACCGTGTAGCCGAGGCGGTCGGCGTAGTCCTCGGCGCGCCGGGTGGAGGCGAAGGAGCGCTCCAGCTCGGCGCGGAACCGGGCGTAGACCTCACCGCCCGCGTGCTGGTCGGGGTGTGCGCGGTGCCGGGGGATGCGGTCGATGTGCAGCAGGAGGGCCGCCAGCAGCAGGCGCAGGATCCCGCGGGACGGGTCGCCGGCCCGGTCGTACTCGGCCCGGAGGCGGGCGAGCAGGGCGGACGTGGCCGCGTAGTCGCCGCTGGTGCCCAGTTGCCAGCAGCTGGGTGCGGACCAGTCGTCGGCGAGGCCGCTCGCGGCGGCCGTCTCGGGAAAGGCGGCCGTGAACAGCAGGTGGGTGCCGTTCATCCGGCCGGGAGCGGTGAAGCGCTGGACCTGGCCGGGGCGGACCCACAGCAGGGTGCCGGGGCGGCAGGGGTAGGTGACGAAGTCGCAGGTGTGCTCGCCGCTTCCCTGGGTGATCAGGGTGAGCGAGTGGAAGTCGGCCCGGTGGACCCGTTGCAGGGTGCCATCGGCGACCCGGCCCTGCAGCGCGGCCAGATCGGTGATCTCGATGCCGGGGACCGGGGCGTGCGGGGGGTTGAACCCGAATCCCGGGATGGCTTCGCCATCGGCTCCGTCAGGGGCATGGCTGCCGACGCGGCTGCGGCTGTCCGTTTTTGACCATGACACGTCTCCACCGTACCTCGCTGGCCAGCGCTGTTTCCCGGACAGTGGGAGGTGAGGCCGGACCAGCGCCTCGACCCACCAGCAGGAGGCAGGCATCATGAACGGCACGGTCACCGTCATCGACAAGAGCGCGGTGCGCATCCACAGCTACATGGCACCCGACGACAGCCTGAACGTCACCACTCAGCTGATCGAGACCCCGGCCCGGGTGATCGCCGTGGACGCCCAGTACGCCCTGGCCTACGCCGACGAGGTCGTCGCCTACGCGCGCGCCCTGGGCAAGCCGCTGGACCGGGTGATCATCACCCACGCCCACCCGGACCACTTCCACGGCGCCGCCCGCTTCGGCGTCCCCGTGCACGCGCTGGCCGCGGTGCGCGACCAGATCACCGCCCAGGGCGACGGCCAGGACCCGTCGGGGACGGTCATCCCGGTCGCCGACGTGACACCGACCGTGGAGATCACGCCGGGCACCGAGGTCGTCGACGGCGTCCGGTTCGTCTTCGAGGCCCACCGGGGAGGCGAGGCGGCCGACGAACTGGTGATCAAGCTCCCCGAGCAGGGCGTCCTGGTCGCGCAGGACCTCGTCTACCACGCCACGCACCTGTTCCTCGGCAACAACGATGTCCCCGGCTGGGTCAAGGCCGTCGACGAACTCGCCGCCGCTCCCGGCTACGACACCGTCCTGGCCGGGCACGGCCTGCCCGCCTCCCCGGAGGTCTTCGACCAACTGCGCGCCTATCTGGCCGACGCGGGCGAACTGCTCGGCGACGACGGCGAGGCGTACAAGCAGGCGATCACCGCGCGCTACCCCGGCTTCGGCGGTCCGTTCCTGATCGACATCGGCAACCAGTACCTCTTCGGTGCCGGGAATGCGGAGAACTCCGAGAACGCCGAGAGCGCCTGACACCTTCCTCCAGCGAACGGATCTCACCATGAGCAGGATCACCGTATTCGGCGCGGCCGGAAAGGCCGGCTCGCGCGTCGTCGCGGAGGCTGCCGCACGCGGTCACCAGGTCACCGCTGTCGCCCGCACCCTCGACAAACTGACCGCCCTCCCGGACGGCGCACAGGCGGTCGCCGCAGACGCCACCGACCTCGAATCCGTCGCCCGGCTCGCCAAGGACGCCGACGTACTCGTGCTGACCGTCGGCGGCCCGGACGCCGCCCTCTACACCGACGCCGTCGCCACCGCCGCCTCGGCCGTCCGCAACCTTGGCCCGGCCGGACCGCGCATCCTTCACATGGGCGGCGGCGCCGGCCTTCTGACCGAACAGGGTGTGCGCTTCTTCGACGCACCGGGCTTCCCCGAGGAGTTCAAGCCCTACGCCATCGGTCAGATCCGCGCGCTGGACGCCTACCTCGCGCTCGACGACGGTGTGACCTGGACCTACCTGTCCCCGCCGCCGGTCCACTTCGCCCCCGGCGAGCGCACCGGCCACTACCGCACCGGTCTCGACCGGCCCGTCCTCGGCGACGACGGCCAGGCCCGCATCTCCTACGAGGACTACGCCGTCGCCCTCGTCGACGAGATCGAGAACCCCCGCCACCTCAACCGGCGCTTCACCGTCGGCTACTGACCGGTCAGGAGGCCGACCCACCGCACCATCCCCGGCCGGGGCGAGAGGCTGAGCATCCGCCGCCACCGGTGGGAGTACGCGGCCGCCTTCGACGTGGACTTCCCGAACACCAGGTAGGTCACTCTTGCGGTCCGGACAGGACCGGACCGGGTCCGGACCCTGCCGCCCGACCCCGCTACCGCCGCCTCCGTCGGCCGTAGCAGCAGGACGCCCTCCTGGCCGAGCAACGCTGACCCCGCGGCATCTCTGTCCAAAAGACCAGCCCACGCCGACGCGACGCGACGTCACCCCCCGCCTGGGGCCGCGCCGGCCGGCCCGTCGGCACCCGTCCCACGCGCCACCGCCACCGCGGCCGCACCGCCGCCCTGACATACCGCCCAGGCAGCCCCGCGCTTACGGAGACCCGCGCCGAGGGCGCGCCCGCCTCGCCCCCCCGCCAGATCCCGAGCGCGTCCGGCGCACACCTCCGCAGCGCTACCCGAACAGGCGCCGCTGGATCTCGCGCCGATAGTCCTCAAGGGTCCTGTCGAGGTGCGCCGCGGTGGCCTGCGCCGCCTCATCGGGGCGGCCGTCACGGATGGCCCGGTAGATCGCCTCGTGTTCCTCGACGGCCGCCGCGGTGTTCTCGCCGAGCCTGTCATGGATCCCGATGGCACTGGACTGGCGCTGCAGTCGTCGTGCGTCCCGGACGGCGCTGACGAGGAAGGTGTTGTGCGAGGCCGCGGACACGGCCATGTGGAACTCCTCGTCCGCCTGGTTGAACACCTCGACCCGCCCTTGGACGAACCCCTGCCGGCCCTTCTCCATGGCCAGCTCGATGGTGCGCAGTTCCGAGGGAGTGGCGCGCGTGGCCGCCAGGCTGCTGGCGGACATCTCCTGGACCCTGCGGAACTCGAACAGCATCAGTACGTGGTCGATGTCGACGGGGCGGAAGAAACCTCCCCAGCGGCTGGTCACGAGCATGCCTTCGTCGTCCGCGACGAACAGGCCCCTTCCCTTGTGGGCCCGGACGCGGCCCAGCGCGGAAAGGATCTTCACGGCTTCCCGCACGACGGCCCTGCTGGTGTGGAGCGTCTGGGCCAGGTCGATCTCCGTGGGCAGCCGGTCACCCGCCACCAGGCGTTCCTCGGCGATGTACTCGAGGATCTGTTCCGCGACGATCTCGTACCCGGGACGGTAGTCACGCCGCTCCTCCGAGCCGGTCGCCGCCGCGGGCGCAGCGGGAGGGACCTGGGACGGCGAGGTCCCTTCGATCGTCGGCGTGTCGTCCATCTGTACTGCCTCCCGAGTGACTGCGGCGAACGCGACTGATCGCCTTGGAGCCGACAGCATCCTAACGCAAGAGAAGAATAAGTCGTACTCATTCTGGTCAAGATCTATGGCCCAAGCCTGCACTCTTTGGGTGCGTAAATGCCGATTGTGATGAGAAATGGGTTGCAATCCTTGCCCGGACGTACCGAACCCGGCAAAAAAACGTCGTACACACCCTTGACTAACCCCTCGATGAGGCGGCTAATTTCATCCAGGCCGACAGCGCTGCAGCCGCCCTCCGAGTGACCGATGCCTGCCCGGGACGGCCCGGCGTCGCCCTATTCCTCGCGCCACCTGCCCATCTGCTCGGGGCACCGCAAACCCAGTGGAGTCAATCGTGACCGTCAACAAGCCTTCGCCCAGCCCGAAGAGAACGCTCGGAAAGAAGCGTGCGGCGTTGCTCGCCGGGTGCGCAGCCACGGTGTCGCTGGCCCTGACGGCCTGCGGTGGCGGCGGGACCGGCGGTACGACCACCAAGGACGGCTTCGCCCAGGCGCCGCAGAAGGACGGGGCCCTGACCGTCTGGGTGGACGCGACCAGGATGGACGCCGCCAAGCTGTACCAGCAGCTGCACCCCGAGGCGAAGCTGGACATCGTCAGCTACGACGGCGACGCCAACGGCTCGAACTACCTCCAGACCAAGGTCCAGCTCTTCAACCGCACCGGCAAGGGCTGGCCGGACGTCGTCTTCAGCTCCCAGAACAACGAAGCCTCCTGGGCGGTCGACGCGGGCTTCGCCGCCCCGCTCAACAAGGGGCTGGTCCCCGGGTCGACCCTGGGGCAGTTCTCGAAGGGCGCCAACGACGTCTGCACGGTGAACGGCACCGTCTACTGTCTGCGCAACGACCTCTCCCAGGCGGTGCTCTGGTACAACGCCCCGCTGCTGAAGCGGTTCGGCTACTCGGTGCCGGCCACCTGGGAGGAGTACCAGCAGCTCGGCGAGAAGGTGGCCAAGGAGCACCCCGGTTATCTCGTGGGTGACGCGGGTGACTCGTTCACGCCCGAGATCTACCTGTGGGCGAGCAAGTGCGGCGCCAACCACATCACCGGGCCCAAGGCGGTCTCGGTGAACACCACCAGCGAGGCCTGCACCAAGATGGCCAAGCTCCTGGACGTGCTGATCAAGAACAAGTCCATGTCCATCAGCGGCGTCTTCAGCACCGACTTCGGCAAGAACCAGGCCGACAAGGTCCTGCTCATGCCGGGCCCGGCGTGGTACGGCGGCGCGGTCTTCAGGGACACGCTGAAGGTCCCCGCCAAGCAGATAGCGGCGGCTCCCATTCCGCAGTGGCAGGGAGACAGCGCCCCGTCCACCGGCAACGTCGGCGGCGGCACCTGGCTGCTGTCCCAGCACTCCACCCACATCAAGGCGGCCACCGACTTCCTGAAGTGGGTCACCACCGACAACGCCTACCAGGGGGAGAAGGCGCCCGGCTTCCCGGCCTACGCGCCGGCGGCCGAGGCCTGGCTGAAGGGACAGGCGGCTTCCGGGTACTTCGCCAGTGACCTGAGCGCACTCACGACCGCCTCCTCCCAGGTCTGGCCCGAGTGGGGCTCCGGCCAGTTCAGCCAGGAGGCGATCTGGGCGGCCACCGTCAAGCCCGGCCTGACCCAGGGCAAGTCCATCGTCTCGATGCTGCCGGCCTGGCAGGACTCCATCGTCAAGTACGCCAAGTCCAACGGATACAAGGTCTCGCAGTGACCCTCAGCCACTCCTCGACCGGCTCTGTCCACGGGCGCCCCAGCGGCGCCCGTCGGCAGAGCCGGGCCGGCCTCGCCTTCGTCGCCGCCTACGTGATCCTCCTGATCGCGTTCGGCATCCTGCCGACCGGATACGCCGTCTACTTCGCCTTCACCGACGCCGGCGGCACCTTCACCGGCTTCGGCAACTTCATCACCACGGCGCAGGACTTCCGCTTCATGGACGCCGTCGGCCATGTCGCGCTCTACCTTCTGTTCTGGCTGGTCTCCCTCGTGGTGTTCGTGGTGAGCCTGGCGCTGCTGCTGCACCGTCTCGCCTCGGGCACCCTCAGCAGATCGCTGCGCTTCTTCTTCTACGTCCCCGGCGCGCTCGCCGGCGCCGCGAGTGTGCTGGTGTGGCTGTTCATGCTGGACCCGACGGTGAGCCCGGTCAGTTCGCTGCTGGGCCTGCTGGGCTTCCACACCTTCGGCGAGGTGATCGCGCCCGGCAACCTGCCCCTGCTGTTCACGGTCATCGCGTTCTGGACCGGAGCGGGCGGCTGGATCGTCGTCATCTACGGCGCCCTGAACAACATCCCCAGTGACGTCATGGAAGCCGCGCGCATCGACGGCGCGGGGGCCTGGCAGACCGCCTGGCACGTGCAGATACCCATGCTCCGCAAGTGGATCGTGTACATGGTGATCCTGGCCTTCGCGGGCGGCGCGCAGCTCTTCGTGGAGCCGCAACTGCTGTCTCTCGCCAGTGTGGGCGTGGCCGGACGCGACTACGCGCTGAACCAGTTGACGTACGACTTCGCCTTCCAGATGAACAACGTCAACGGTGCCGCCGCGGTCTCGGTGGAGCTTCTGGTCGTCAGCGTGTCGGCCGCCGCGGTCTTCGTCGCACGGTCGGGGTTCTTCGATGCCGACTAAGACGTCCGCGGGACCGACCGGCGTCCCACCGCGCACGGAACGAGGAGCGAGTGCCATGAGCCCAGCGCCCCGCCAGGCCTCCGGGCGGCGTCGCCCGCGTCGCCTGGTGCCCCGCCTGCTGACCGGCTCCGTACTGCTCGTCTTCCTGGTGTTCTTCGTCCTGCCGGTGCTCTGGCTCGTCCTCGCGGCGACCAAGACCGACCAACAGCTCGTGCACGGCAGCCCGTTGTCCTTCGGCTCCTGGCACGCCTTCAAGCACAACTGGGACGGCCTCACCGCGTTCCAGGACAACGCCGTCCTGCAGTGGCTGGGCAACTCCACGCTGTACGCGGTGATCTCCCTGGTCATCACCCTCTGCGTGGCGGTGCCGGCGGGCTACGGCCTGGCCATGACCGAGTTCCGCGGCCGGCACACCCTGCTCGTGTCGACTCTCGTCGTGATGCTCATGCCGACCGCCACCCTGGTCGTGCCGTTGTTCCTGGAGATCAACGCGGCGCACCTGATCGGCACGATGTGGTCGATCATCCTGCCGTACTCGTTCTACCCCTTCGGCGTGTATCTGACGTACATCTACTTCACCACCGCCGTACCGAAGGACCTGCTGGCGGCGGCCCGGATGGACGGCTGCTCGGAGTTCGGCGTCTTCCGGTACATCGCGCTGCCGCTGGCGACCCCGGTCATCGCCCTCGTGGGCTTCTTCAGCTTCGTCGCCAACTGGACCAACTACTTCCTGCCGTACGTGATGCTCCCCGAGAGCGACCAGATGCCGATCCAGGTGGGCGTCGGAAGCCTCCTCAGCAACGTGCCGTCCTTCAACCCGGCCGTCGGCCCCCTCGCGATAGAGCGCCCGCAACTGGCGCTGGCCACGCTGCTGGCCATCACACCGGTGCTGATCGTCTTCCTGTTCGCCCAGCGCTTCCTGGTCAGCGGGATGCTCGCCGGAGCCACCAAGGAGTAGATCCCGGCCCACTGCTCCCGGCGTGACACCCGGAGCCCGCGCCCTTGTGCCCTGCCGCGTTTCCCGGCGTGCGCACCATGCCGCCACCCCGAACGGAGATCCATCCCATGCCCTTCAGCTCCTCCGACCGTGTATCGGGTGAGGACGCAGCGGACGTCGTCCCACCGACCGCACCCGAGGTCCAGGCCCGGGTGCCGGTGCTCGAACCACCGGGCTGGGCCCTTGCGCAGCGGTCCCTGTTCGACCTGCTCGACCACGCCTGGCGCCGCTTCGCCCGCGACTTCACCGGCCCCGACGGCCGGCTGAACTACACCGGCTCACTCACGAGCCGCGACGGTGCGGACGACTTCTACGAGGTGTTCTTCAACTGGCCCCAGCTGTACCTCCTCGGCGGCGCCGACGACCTGCTGCCCGCGAGCGAGAAGCACTGGGAGGGCGTGACCCGCCAGCTCACCGAACTGGGCATGCTGCGCGACGAGTACGAACGCGGCTACGACTGGTTCCACCAGGGCGAGAGCCTGCTCCTGCTCTACTTCCTGTGCATGGCCGCCCCGGACCGCTGGGCCGAACGCGCGCTGCGCTTCGCCGAGTTGTTCGTCGACCCGGCCCACGGCAACTACGACCCCGACCACCGTGTCATCACCCGTCCCCACAACGGCAGCGACCCCGACCGCACAGGCCTGTTCGACGGTGACGTCTATCCCTGGCTGCAGAAGGAGGCCGACACGTACGGCTTCCCGCTGGAGTGGATTCCCGAGGCGGACGGCGGCCCCTACCCCCTCTCCGCCGACCCCCGTCTCGGCGCGCAGATGCGGGACCGGACGGGCGTCGGCGACACCGCGGTCAACCTCGCCGCGGCCGGACTGGTCCTCAACGCCTGGATCCTGTCCGGCGAGGACCGCTACCGCGACTGGATCGTCGAGTACGTCGGCGCGTGGCGCGAGCGCACCGAGGCGAACGGCGGTCTCGTCCCGGACAACGTCGGCCCGGACGGCGTCGTCGGCAGCCTGCTGGAGGGCCGCTGGTACGGCGGCCACTACGGCTGGTCCTGGCCGCACGGCTGGCACAGCGTCGGCCACGCGGCCTGTGTGGCGGTGCTGGCGGCGGCCACGGTCACCGGGGACGACGACCACCTCACCATGGTCGCGAGTTCGCTCGACTTTCTGATCGAACGCGGCAAGGTCATGCCCCACACCGAGGCGGACTCCAGTCTGCCCTCCAAGTGGGCGGCCGAACTCGGCCCGGACACCCGCACGCCCACCCCGCATCTGCCGTTTAGGCACAACGACGCGGGCTGGTTCGACTACAACCCGGCCACCCCGCCCGTGCCGGTCGCCCTGTGGCATCACACCGCCTCCGCCTCCGACCGCGCCCGGCTGGAGGCACTGCGGGAGGCCGACGGTATCGACTGGCGCACCGTCCGCCCGTTCCGCGCCAAGGAGGAGTCCGGACACGAGAAGGCATGGTTCGCCTTCCTCGCCGGGGACGACCCCGGCTACCCCGAACGGATCCTCGCCACCGCCCAGGCCCAGATCCGCCACCGGCTGCGGCGCATCGACCGGTACCGCGACCTGGACGTGCCCGAGGCCGACATCCATGTGTGGCAGCAGTGCAATCCCGTGGCCACCGAGGCTCTCGTCCAGCTGACCTGGGGCGGCCCGCAGGTGCTCTACCAGGGCGGCCTGCAGCAGGCGAGGCTGCGCTACCACGACGCCGAGGCCCGCCGCGCCGGCCTGCCGCCGGACGTGGCCGCCCTGGTCACCTCCATCGACCCCGAGGCGACCACCGTCGAACTGGTCAACCTCAGCCCCGAGACCGAGCGCACGGTGATCGTGCAGGCGGGCGCCTTCGCCGAGCACACCATCGCCGCCGTCCGCTACACCACCTGCCAGGACGACAGCTGGATCGGGGACATGTACGACTACGGCCACACCGAGCCGGTGGTCAGCGAGGCGGAGACGTCGTGCGACACCTCCTTCCTGACGGTTCGGCTGCCCGCGTCCACCCGCATCCGGCTGGTGCTCCGGCTCCGTCTGCGCACCGGCACACCCAGCTACCGCACCCCGTTCGACACCCCGGCCGACCTGTCCCCGGCCGCGGAGGGAGAGACCGCATGAAGCGCGTCGCGCAGACCATCAGGCTCCGGCCCGGGCACCGCGAGGAGTACCTCCGCCTCCACTCGGCGGTCTGGCCCGGCGTCGAGGCCGCCCTGCACCGGGCGAACATCCGCAACTACAGCATCTTCCTCCACGGCGATGCGCTGTTCGCCTACTTCGAGTACCACGGCGACGACTTCGGGGCCGACATGGCCGTCCTCGAAGCCGACCCCGAACCCAGGAATGGTGGAAACTCACCGACCCCTGCCAGGAGGCGTGGCCCGACCGGGGCGACTCCCGCCAGTGGACGGAGCTGACCGAGATCTGGCACCTCGCCCCGCCCGGCCACGGCGCGACCACCTGAGGCCCCACACCGGACCGACCGACTTGGAACCCGCCATGACCCCCGCCCCCCTCCTCATCGACGCCCACCACCACCTGTGGGAACTCGACCGGCGCCCCCAGCCCTGGCTCGACGATCCCGGCCTCGCATCCATCAGTCGGACCTTCACCCCCGGCGACCTGCGCTCCACGGCGACCACCCCCATCGCGGGCCGCCACCTGCACGGCACGGTGGTCGTGCAGTGCATGCCCGACCTGCCCGAGACGCAGGACCTGCTCGCCCTCGCGGAACAGGAGCCGCTGATCGAAGCGGTGGTCGGCTGGGCGGACCTGACCTCGCCGGCGATCGGCGAGGTACTGGACCGACTGCTCGCCGGACCGGGCGGCGGGTATCTGCGCTCCCTGCGCCACCTCGTCCAGGGCGAGACGGACCCGAGCTGGCTGCAACGCCCGGACGTCGAGCGCGGGTTGGCGGTAGCCGGGGACCGTGGGCTCTCCTACGACGTCCTGGTCCACAGCCACCAGCTCGACCAGGCGATCGACCTCGCCGACCGCTTCCCCGACCTGCCCCAGGTGCTCGACCACGCGGGCAAGCCGAACATCGCCGGGCGCGCACTGGAGGACTGGCGGCGTCAGGTGCGACGGCTGGCCGCACACGAGCAGGTGGCCTGCAAGCTGTCCGGACTGATCACCGAGGCCGACCACGACAACTGGACCACCGCCGACATCCGCCCGGTCTGGGACACCCTGCTCGACGCCTTCGGTCCGGACCGGCTGATGTTCGGCTCCGACTGGCCGGTCGCCAACCTCGCCGGCGGCTGGAACCGCTGGGCCGACACCGTGGACGAACTGCTCACCGACTGTGCCGAGAACGAGATCCACGCACTCCTCGCCGGCACCGCGACCGCCTTCTACCGCCTGGCCTCCCGCGACTGACGGTCTGCCCCCGCGAAGGCCTGTCCGGGCCTGCGGATCACAGGCGCACCCGTGCGGTCGGCGATGTCCTCCGGGGTCACACCCGGACCGCACTCCACGAGGGCGAGGCCGTCCGGCGTCACGTCGAGGACGCCGAGGTCGGTGACGATCCGGTGCACACACCGTTCGCCGGTGAGCGGAAGGGAGCACTCCCGGACGATCTTGGGGCTGCCGTCCTTGGCGGTGTGCTCCATCAGGACGATCACACGGCGCGCTCCGTGGACGAGGTCCATCGCACCGCCCATGCCCTTGACCATCTTGCCGGGGATCATCCAGTTGGCCAGGTCGCCGACGGCGGACACCTGCATCGCGCCGAGGACGGCGGTGTCGATGTGACCGCCCCGGATCATGCCGAAGGAGAGAGCGGAGTCGAAGAAGGAGGCGCCGGGCAGCACGGTGACGGTCTCCTTGCCCGCGTTGATGAGGTCGGGGTCGACCTCGTGCGCTTCCGGGTACGGCCCGGTGCCCAGGATGCCGTTCTCCGAGTGCAGCACCACGCGGACGCCCGGCCGGAGGTGGCCGGGCACGAGGGTGGGCAGGCCGATGCCGAGGTTGACGTAGGAACCGTCGGTGAGTTCGGCGGCGGCGCGGGCGGCCATCTGGTCGCGGGTCCAGCCCGCCTGCGTACGGACGGTGGTGCTCATGCGGGTACGGCCCCTCGGGTCGAGGACACGGAGGTCCGAAGGTGTTCGATCTGTTTGGCGGCGGCCTGGGCCGGGGTGAGAGGTACGACGCGCTGGACGAAGATGCCCGGCAGGTGCACCTCGTCCGGATCCAGGTCTCCCGGTTCCACGAGCTCCTCGACCTCCGCGATCGTGACGCGGCCCGCCATGGCGGCGAGCGGGTTGAAGTTGGCCGCCGCCCTGCGGAAGACCAGGTTGCCGTCGTGGTCGCCGCGCCAGGCCCGTACGAGGGCGAAGTCGGTGGTGATGGCGTGCTCCAGGACATACCGGCGGTCGGCGAACTCGCGGGTCTCCTTCGGCGGGGAGGCCACGGCGACCGTGCCGTCGGCCGCGTAGCGCCAGGGCAGCCCGCCGCGGGCGACCTGGGTGCCGACGCCTGCGGGGGTGTAGAAGGCGGGGATGCCCGCTCCTCCGGCACGCAGCCGCTCGGCCAGGGTGCCCTGCGGGACGAGTTCCACCTCCAGTTCGCCCGAGAGGTACTGGCGGGCGAACTCCTTGTTCTCGCCGACGTAACTGCCCGTGACCCGGGCGATCCGGCCGTCGGTCAGCAGGACTCCCAGTCCGCGCCCGTCCACGCCGCAGTTGTTGGACACGACCTTCAGGTCGGTGGCGCCCTGGGCGTGGAGGGCATGGATGAGCACGTCGGGAATGCCGCTGAGGCCGAAGCCGCCGACGGCCAGTGACGCCCCGTCGCAGATATCGGCGACCGCCTCCGCGGCGCTCGCGCGGGCCTTGTCCATGGAGTGAGGGCCTTTCTGTCGTTCGTCGTCGCCGGCTCAGACGCCGGTGCGCAGGGCGTCGGAGATCGGCTTCGCGCCGCCGTGCGCGGTGAGGCCGCCGTCGACCGGGATCTCGGCTCCGGTGATGAACGCGGAGTCCTCGGAAAGGAGGAAGGTGACGAGCGGAGTGATGTCGTCGACGGTGCCGGTGCGACCGAGAGGTGTCCCGACGAGGTTCGCCGCGCGGAACGCGGGCGCGGCGGAGGCGGTCATCTCGGTCTCGATGAAGCCGGGGTGGATCGTGTTCACACGGATGCCGCGCGGCCCCAGTTCCATGGCCGCGGTGGCCGACAGGCCGCGCAGCGCCCACTTGCTGGTGGTGTACGCGACGGGGTAGTGGGCGGTCAGCGCCGCCGACGAGCCGACGTTCACGATCGACGCCCCCGCGCGCATCAACGGCGTCAGATGCTGGATGCCCAGGAGCGGACCGGTGACGTTGACGGCGTGGACCCGGGCCATGTCCTCGGGGCGTACGTCGTCGATCCTGGCGCGCCAGGTGACGCCCGCGTTGTTGACCAGCCCGTGCACCTGCCCGTACGCCTCGCCCAGGTGGGCGGCGAGGTCCGCCCACTCCCGCGCGCTGGTGACGTCGAGGCGGCGGCAGCCGGCTTCCTCCGTCACGTCGGTGGCGATCACCCGGGCGCCCTCGCGGGTCAGTGCCTCGGCCTCCGCGGCGCCCTGGCCGCGGGCCGCGCCGGTCACCACGACGACCTTGCCGAGCAGCCTCTTGGGCCGCAGGTCGGTCACGGCCGCTCCCGGCTGCGGCGCCGGCCTGTCGGCAGGGGTACGGGAGCGGCACCGGGGACGACGGTGTTGGAGACCGTGCCGATGCCCTCCACGGTGAGCGTGACCGTGTCGCCGGGCTTCAGCGGCGGCGGGGTTTGTTCGCCCCGCACGCCCCACAGCTCGGCGAGGCAGCCGCCGTTGCCGCAGGTCCCGGAACCGAGGACGTCGCCGGGGCGGACGACCGTGCCGCGGGAGGCGTAGGCGGTCATCTCCTCGAACGTCCAGCTCATGTTGGACAGCAGGTCCTTGCCGACCACCTGTCCGTTGACCTCTGCGGTCAGGGCCAGTCGCAGGAAGCCGTCGGTGTCCCGGTAGGGCTCCAGTTCGTCGGCGGTGACCAGGTAGGGGCCGAGGGCGGTGGCGGTGTCCTTGCCCTTGCAGGGTCCGAGGCCGATCCTCATCTCGGCGGACTGGAGGTCGCGGGCGGACCAGTCGTTGAAGACGGTGTAGCCGACGATGTGGTCGCGGGCCTGTTCGGGGGTGAGGTCGCGGCCCTCCTTGCCGATGACGGCGGCGACTTCGAGCTCGAAGTCGAGCACGCTCGACCCGGGCGGCACGGGGATGTCGTCGTGCGGGCCGTACACCGCGTAGGGGTTCGCGAAGTAGAAGGTGGGCGCCGCGTACCACTGTTCGGGTACACCGGCGGCTCCGTCCACGGACCGCCGTACACCCTCGACGTGTTCCTCGAAGGTGACGAAGTCCCGCACGGTGGACGGCTGGAGCGGGGCCAGCAGACGCACCTCGGAGAGGTGGGGACCGGCCGGGACGTCGAGCAGGGCGGAGCCCGCGTCGAGCAGACCGGGCAGGCCGCCCCCCTCGGCGAGGAGGCCGGCCAGGGAGTGGACGCCGGGAAGTGGACGGAGGGTGCCGTCCTCGGCGACGACGGCCACGTGCCGGCGGGCACGGTGTTCGTACGTGGCGAAACGCATGGCGGGTCCTAGGGGCGTGCGGAAGGGCCCGGGGGCGCGGCGGGCAGTCAGGGCGACAGGGGACGCCGCGCCCCCGGGGGCCGGGGTGGCCTCGGGGTCGTGCTCAGACCGGCGGGGCGACGAACACGCCGCGGTCGACGTCGTTGAAGGACTCCTTGGCGATCAGCTCGTTCATGGGGTTGGCCGTGCCCCACTGGTCGGTGACCTCGGGCTGGGAGAAGTCGTAGACGTGTGGGTGCCAGGTGTCCTCGTCGAGGACCTCCAGCTCCGTCGTGTACTCGACGGTGTTGCCGTGCGGGTCGAGGAAGTACGTGAAGGTGTTGTCGCCCGCCATGTGCCGGCCCGGACCCCAGATCTTCTGGATGCCGGCCCGCATCACGCGCCCCGAGCCGCGCATGTACTCGTCGAGGCCGCGCATCTCGAAGGAGACATGGTGCAGCGAGGTGTGCGGGCCCTTGGCGATGGCCATGGAGTGGTGCTGGTTGCTGATCCGCATGAAGTGCATGACCTCGCCCATGTGCGGCGAGTGCAGGGTGTCGGAGAGGCGGAAGCCGAGGTGGGTCTCGTACCACTCACGAGTCCGTTCCAGGTCGGGGGAGTTGAGGACGACGTGCGACAGCTTGACCGGGATCGACTCCTTCTCCTCGATCCTGCGGTGCTGACGGGCCTCGACATCGGCGGAGACCTCGATGGTCCGGCCGTCGATGTCGAAGAAGCGGAAGCCGTAGCCGCCGCCGGGGGTGTCGACCTTGCCGGGCTGCGAGATCAACTGCACGCCACCGGCGAGGAGTTGATCAGCGAACGTGTCGACGTCCTCAGCGCTCGCGGCGCCGTAGGAGACGAGGTCGAGGCGCTTCTCCTCGGCCTTGCGCAGGCGTACGACGTACTGCTCGGGGGAGCCCTCGGCGGCGAGGAAGGAGATCCCGGAGTCCTCGGCGACCTTGGTCAGGCCCCAGACACCGGCGTAGAAGTCGAGCTGTTTGTCGTAGTCGGGTACGGCGAGGTCGACGTGTCGCAGATGGGTGAGCAGGCGGTTCATGGGGGGTTCCTCCTCAGGCGAGGTCGAGCAGGGCGGAGGCGTTGGCTCCGCGTACGGCGTGGAAGTCGGGGTCGGGCAGGTCCGCGGCGCGCAGGGCGGCGAGCGGGTCCTCGGTGCCCATGTCGAAGGGGAAGTCGGAGCCGAGCAGGACGCGGTCGGCTCCGCAGGCGGCGATCAGGGTCCGCAGGACGTGCGGATCGTGGACGAGGGAGTCGACGTACAGCTGCTTCAGGTAGCTGCTGGGTTCCCGGGCGCAGCCCCGGGCGTCGGGCCGTACACGCCAGGCATGGTCGGAGCGGCCGATGTGGGTGGGCAGATAGCCGCCGCCGTGCGCCGCGACCAGCTTCAGGCCCGGACGGCGGTCCAGGACACCGGAGAAGATCAGGTGGGAGAGCGCGACGGCGTTCTCGGTGGGCTGGCCGACGGTGTTGGACAGGTACCACTGGTCCAGGCGTTCGTCGAGCGTGCAGCCGAAGGGATGCAGGAAGACCAGGGCACCGGTCTCCTCGGCCCGGGTCCAGAAGTCCCCAAGGCGCGGGTCGGAGAGTTCCACCTCCCGTGTCCCGCCAGGGCCGGGGGCGTGCGAGGAGATCTCCACGCCCTTCAGCCCCTGCTCCAGCGCGTGATCGAGCAACTCCACGGCGAGGGCCGGGTGTTGGAGCGGGACCAGGCCCAGACCGAGCAGCCGGTCGGGGGCCTTCGCGCAGTGCGCGGCGGTGCTTTCGTTGGCCAACCGGCAGACATGGCGGGCGAGTTCGGGGCCGGCCCAGTAGTGGTAGTGCGAGGGGGAGGGGCTGACCAGCTGGATGTCCACGCCTTGTGCGTCCATGGCCGCCAGCCGCACGGCCACGTCCGTCAGTCTCGGTATGCGCGCGCCGACCATGGGCCCGCTCACGGCCGGCGCCGCCGAGCCGTTGCGGCGGGTGTCGAGGCGGCGGGCCTCGGCGAGGCCGGGTGCACCCGCCACGGCCTCCTCGACCTCCGGCAGCAGCAGATGGGCGTGGACGTCGATCGTCGGTGTGGACTCCGGCTCGGTCACGGGCATTCCTTCAGGGCGCTCAGGGTGCGGTGGGTCAGCCCTGGTATGTCCGCGTCGCGCACTCCGTCCAGCGTCCACCGGCCGAGCTGGACGGAGGCGTCGACGACCCTGCGCACGCGGGGCAGCCGCCGGGCGTGGTAGTCGGTGAAGAGCTGGTCGTCCCAGGTGTCGCGGGTGGTCAGCAGCTCGGCCAGGACCAGGGCGTCCTCCAGGGACATCGCAGCGCCCTGGGCGAACGTGGGCGGGCAGCAGTGCGCGGCGTCCCCGACGAGCACGACCCGGCCCCGGTGCCAGGGGCCCTCCACCAGGAGGCGGTGGAACCAGGTGTAGTTGACCTTGGCGGGGTCCTCGATGTGCTTCACGATCTCGGGCCAGAAACCGCCGTAGTGCTGCGCGAGTGCGCGCATCTCGTCGGCGTACGTTTCCGGTGGGATCGAGGCGCGATCGCGGTTGGCCTCGACGACGTAGGCGTAGATGGTGTCCTCGCTGGTGGGGCAGTAGCCCGCGATGTAGGCGGGGCCGCCGTGCGCCAGGTCCGTGCGGGTCAGACCCTCGGGCCGGGGTGCGGCGATGCGCCAGATGGCCATCCCGGTGGGCTCCGGCCGGTCGGCGATGCCGATCGCGGCGCGCGTCGCGGAATGGAGACCGTCGGCGGCGATCACCAGGTCGTACCGGCCCTCGGTGCCGTCGCTGAGGCGCACCGAGACGCCGTCGGCGTCCTGTTCCAGGGTTTCGGCGGTGGTGCCGAGGCGGACGGTGGCGCCGGACGCGCGGACCGCGTCGATGAGGATCTGCTGCAACCGGGGGCGCGGCATGCCGAGGGTGGCGGGCAGGTCGGGGCCGCCGGTCTGGATGTCGTCGGCGACGAACAGGACGGTGCCGTCGGGGGTGGTCACGCCCAGTGAGCCGAAGGCGAACCCCGAGGCGTTCACCTGCTCCCAGACGCCCAGCTCACGCAGGACGCGCAGGGCGTTGCCGTGGAGGGTGATGCCGGAGCCGGTGGTGGCGTTCCAGTCGGGCTTGGCCTCGATCAGGTCGACGGCGATGCCGGCGCGGCGCAGCAGGATGGTGACGGCGCTGCCGGAGGCGCCCCCGCCGACGACGAGGACGGTACGGGTGCCTTCGCCCGGAGGCTGGGTGAGCGGGTGGTGGTGGGTCATGGTCGGGGTCACCTCACGGTCGGTCCGCACGGCTTCGGGCGGTTGGGGGCGGCTCGCCCGCGGGGAGTGCGGGCCGATACCGGGTGCGCGGCTGCTGTCCGTGGAGAGCGCACCCGGCGACTGGGTGGGCTATTTGACGGCGAGGGGGTTCACGGGGGAGCCCACGGCGCCGGTGATGGGCAGGGGAGCGGCGGTGAGCCAGAACTCGTACACGCGGTCGGCCGCGCAGTCCGCGGCGAGAGCGTCGAGGTCCCACATCTCGCCGATCAGCAGGCCCATGTTGGGGATGACGACCTGGTGCAGGGGCTGGAAGGCGTTGTCGAACTCGTTGGGGCGCACCTCGAAGCCCCAGGTGTCGGTGGCGATCGCGGCGATCTCGGTGCGGTGCAGCCAGCCGGCGGTGGTGAAGGACAGGCCGGGGGCGGGCCCGCCCGCGTAGTCGCCCCAGCCCTCGCGCCGGGCGCGGGCCAGCTGCCCGGTGCGGACGAGCACGATGTCACCGCGTCCGACGCGCACACCGTGGGCCTCGGCGGTCGCGGTCACGTGCTCCTCGGTGATGGCGAAGCCGTCGGGCAACTCGCCGTCGGTACCGATCACTTGGCCCACGTCGAGGAGCACCCCGCGGCCGGCCACATGCGGTGCCATGTGCTCGATGCCGGTGACGAGGTCGCCGTCCGAGGTGACGACCTTCTCGGCGTCCCGGCCGTTCCACGCCTTGCCGTGGTCGAAGATGTGCCCGAGGCCGTCCCACTGGGTGGAGCACTGCAACGGCATCGCGATCACGTCGTCCGCGCCGCCGATGCCGTGCGGGAAGCCCTGGTTGCCCAGCGCCGCGTCGGTGCCCGTGTCCAGCATGGTGTGCACCGGGTTGGTCCGCCGACGCCAGCCCTTCTGCGGGCCGTCCATGTCGAACCGCTGCGACAGGGAGAAGCTGACGCCGCGCCGGACGAGCGCGGCGCCCTCACGCCGCTTCGCCTCGTCGAGGAGGTTCAGGGTGCCGAGCACGTCGTCCTCGTCCCAACGCCCCCAGTTGGAGTACGCCTTGGCGGCCTCGGCGATCGCGCCCTCGGGGTCCGTACGGTCGATCATGCGATCGCACCTTCCGCGAGGCAGCGGGTGCGCTGCATGCCCAGCCCGGTGATGGAACCCTCCATGACGTCCCCGTCGCGCAGCAGCCGGCCCCAGTGGATGCCGTTCCCGGCCGGGCTGCCCGTCAGGACGAGGTCGCCGGGCAGCAGCCGGGAGGTCTGGGAGATGTACGACACCAGGCGGGCGATCCCGAAGAGCATGTCCTTGGTGGACTCGTCCTGCATGGTCTCGCCGTTCAGCTTCAGCGTGACCCGCAGGTCGCCCGGGTCCGCGATCGACTCCGCGGGGACGATCCACGGCCCGAGCGGTGTGAAACCGGGAGCGTTCTTGCAGCGCAGCCAGTCGGTGCCGATGGCCTTCATGTCCCGGCGGAAGACGGTGGCCCGGTCGGTGAGGTCGTTGGCGATCGTGTACCCGGCGACGTACTCCAGGGCCTCCTCGACCGGCACCCGGTACACGGGCCTGGAGACGACCGCCGCAAGTTCCAGCTCCCAGTCGGGCTGCTCGGCCCAGGAGGGCAGGACGACGTCGTCGTGCGGGCCCGCGATAGTGCTGGGCAGGCCGATGAACACGTACGGCAGGTCCTCGGCCGCCCGCCGGTCCATCACCGCGGCGACCTCCGCCCGGGCCTCCTCGATGGTGCGAGGGTCGTCGGGGGAGCGGTGGGCGACCTCAAGATCGATCACGTGCTGCCGGTAGTTCGCGCCGGACTGGAAGATCTGCCGGGGCTCGACCGGTGCGTGCACGCGCAGGCCCTCCAGCGGCCGCCAGTCGAGGGCGTCCTCGGCGGCCAGGACATGCAGCACCGGGAGGGCTTCCTCCCAGCGCTCCAGCACGGCACGCATCCCGGACGGCGCCCAGGCCAGCGCGGCGCTCAGGTCGAGCACCCGGCCCTTCGAGAGAAGCCCGGGGAACGGCTCTGCGTCCGGAACCGAGAATGTTCCCAGCGCGAACGGGCCGACAGGTTGCGCGAGCGTTGCCATCTGATGTCCTCCTGCGGGGTCGGGTCTACTGTGGCCCGGAACGGCCGATCACGGAAATAGATCCTGTGGATGCACTGCATCCATGCAGTGGATGGTCCTCGCACTCCAGGTGGTGCCCGGTGATCGGTCGGACTCGGCCTCGCGCCGCGCGTCCGTCGGCGACCTGCCGGAACGGGTCTTCTCCCGTCGGGCGGCGAGTTCGATCCGGCCGCTGAAAGCCGCGAGGTCACCATGAGGCAGAAGCACCTGGCCCGCGGTCCTCCCCACATCCTGCTGCGCCGGAGGCGACCGAGGCCGGCGCGACGCTGACGAGCCACGGCAACGACAACGACAACGACAAGGGGTGCGGCCCTCAGGCAGCCGTCAGGCCGAAGGCTCCGGCAGTGACCGCGTGCCGACGGCCCCCGCCCGCCGCCGGACAGCCGGCAGTCCGCCCGCGACCAGAGCCGTGGCGACCCCGAGCACGCCGACCGCACCCGCGAGACTCCCCACCACCGACTCCCCGGCGAGCAGGATCAGCGGACACACGAACTCACCGCCGAAGAAGGCAGCCGTCCACAACCCCGTACCGCGACCGCGGTCCTCGAAGGCCAGACGGGACATGGCGCTCGTCAGCAGGGCGGGCAGCAGCATGCCCGTGCCGACACAGTTGATCACCGCCCCGATCACCAGGAGCGGAGTGCTGCCCGCGAGGAACATCACCCCGAAGCCGACCGCGCAGACCGCGAGAACGGCGGGGATCAGCGGTTCCGGAGAGCGCCTGAGGCGGGCGAAGAGGATCGCGCCGCCCACGGTGGCCGCACTGGCGATCGCGGTGGCCAGGCCGATCACGCCGGTGCTCGTCACCCCGAGGTCGTCGAGGAGATACGACATCTCGACCGGCACGGTGTAGAAGACGACCGCGCCGAAGAAGGTGAGGGCGCAGATGCCCGCCAACTGCCGCCAGGGGAACGAACGACGAGGAGCCGTCCCCGGCACCGGGGCCTCGTCCGCGGTCGTGCGGCCGGCCGGGCTGGGCAGCACCGCCGCCATCAGGGGCGCGAGCACCAGGCTCACGGCGTACACCCAGAACGGCACCCGCCAGCCCGCCGATCCGGCCGCGCCGCCGACGACGAAGAAGGCGGTGGCCGACGCGGAGGCGCACATGGTCTGCAGAGCGAGGTACTTCACCCGCTGCCGGCCGGAGTAGTAGTCGCCGATCAGGGTGGTGCAGCAGGTCATGATCGCGGCCTCGGTCACCCCGACCAGGGCACGGCTGGCGATGATCGCGCCCAGGGAGTCGAGCCACAGCGGGGCGGTGCCGAACACCGAGTACAGCACGGCCGCGACGATCAGCAGCCGTTTGCGGCCCAGCCGGTCCACGAGCACGCCGGCGAACGGGGCCAGCAGTGCCAGGGCCAGCGCCGGCACGGTGAGTGCCAGGGGCACCAGGGCCTTGGCGCCGGGCACCGACGCGAAGTCGTCCTGCATCTTCGGCAGGACCGGGGCGATCAGCACCGCGCCCAGGATCGGCAGACAGCTGCCCGCCATCAACAGAGTCACCCGCAGCAGATGGGCCGGACCGGAAGCGGCCACGGGCGACAAGGGGGCGGTGTCTTCCGCGGGGGGACACGTCGGCGGAACGGAACCGGGCATGGCGACTCCAGGAGACGATGGACGGGAGCGGCATGCCTCGCGCGGACGACCTCGTTGCGGGCGCCGGTGGGCACGGCATGCTGCGGACGACCGCACGTCGGCGGCTGGTCCGGACAGCGGCGTGCGGGGTGAGGTCGACTATGGGCGGACCGGGCCCGGTTGGCCATCCTCCGAGCGATCCGAATCCCGTATAGCGCGGCATCCACAGAGTGGATGCGACGGCTGCGGCACGGGCACGGAGACTTCGGAAAGGAGTCCGTCCCGGCTCGTGGTCGGCACGGTGCGACGACCCCTGACGCCGGTGCGGGGACCGGCTACGGCTTGGCTCTGACCAGCCCGGTGTCGTACGCCGTGATCACGGCTTGGATGCGGTCACGGGCGCCGATCTTGGCGAGGACGCGCCCCACGTGCTTCTTGACGGTGGACTCGGTCAGGACCAGGCGCTCGGCGATCTCGGTGTTGGTCCAGCCCTTGCCGATGGCGACGAGGACTTCGCGTTCCCGCTCGGTGAGGGTCCGCAGGCGGGGGTCGTCGGCGGGCGGGGTGCCGGTCGGGGCCAGGACCCGGTGGGTGTAGGCGTCCAGAAGACGGCGGGTGAGGCGGGGGGAGACGACGGCGTCGCCGGTGGCGACGGCGTGGATGCCGGCGACGAGTTCCTCGGGACGGGCGTCCTTGAGGAGGAAGCCGCTGGCTCCGGCGTGCAGGCCTTCGTAGGCGTATTCGTCGAGGTCGAAGGTGGTGACGATGAGGATGCGGGTGCGGCCGCCGGCGGCGACGATGCGGCGGGTCGCCTCGATGCCGTCCATGCCGGGCATGCGGATGTCCATGAGGACGACGTCGGGGCGGAGTTCGGCGGCCATGCGGACCGCCTCGGCGCCGTGTGCGGCCTCACCGACCGGGGTCACACCGGGGGTGCCCTCCAGGAGCATGCGCACGCCCATGCGCTGCAGGGGCTGGTCGTCGGCGATGAGGACGGTGGTCATGGCTGGTGAACTCCCGGGGGTACGACGAGCACGACGTCGACGAGCCAGCCGTGGCCGGCGGCACGCGGGCCGAGCGTGACGGTGCCGCCGTAGAGGGCGGCCCGCTGGTGAATGCCGACGAGACCGTGTCCGGTGTCGCCGGACGGCGCTCCGGCCGCGGGCCGGCCGGTGTCGGCGACCTCGACGCGCACGGTACCGGTGTCCCTGGTGACCGTGACGTCGGCCGTGGCGTCCGGGCCGGCGTGTTTGAGGGTGTTGGTGAGGGCTTCCTGGACGATGCGGTACACGGTGAGCTGGATACCGCTGCCGAGGGCGTCCAGGTCACCCGTGGTCCGGTAGGTCACGGGCAGGCCCGCCGCACGTACGCGGGCCAGCAAGGGCTCCAGGTCGTGGATGCCGGGCTGCGGGCCGAGCGGCCGCACGTCCTCCTCCTGCCCCCGCTCCTCGCGCAGCACGTCGAGGACCCGTCGGAGTTCGCTCATGGCCTGTCGGCCGGTGTCGGCGAGGATACGCAGGGCGTCGGCGGAGGTCTCACCGCGGTTGGTGGCGAGGGTGGCGGCGCCGTCGGCGAGGCTGACCATGACGGAGAGGTTGTGGCCGACGATGTCGTGCATCTCGCGGGCGATGCGGGCGCGTTCTGCGGCGGTGGTGAGCCGCACGCGCTGGTCGTGCTCGACCTCCAGGCGGGTGGCCCGGTCCTCCAGAGCAGCGAGGTAGAGGCGGCGGATCCGCAGCGTCAGGCCGATGGCGACGGCCGCGGTCGCCGTGCCCAGCAGGAAGAAGAGACCGAGGAAGGGGTGCTCGACGGGGGCCAGGAGCCAGACCGCCAACGTCATTTCGGCCGCGGTGCCGGCGGCGGCCCAGCCGAGCCCGCGCAGGGACCCGTGCAGGGCCAGGCTGTAGAGGGCGATGAGCGTGGCCATGCCGGTCTGCTGCCACACCCCCAGCGACCACTGGGCCACCAACGCCGCGGAGATCACCCAGTAGGTGACGGCCGGGGTCCTGCGGCGCCACCACAGCGGCACGGCGAGTGCGACGGCGAAGGCGACGCGCACCGCGGTCGGCGCATGGGTGTGGTTCATGGTGTCGCCGAAGGGGCCGTGGCGGTCGGGGGAGAACACGTCGGGGAGACTCAGCAGGAAGACCCCGAGGACGACCGCGGTGTCGAGCAGCCACGGGTGCCGCTGGTCCAGCCGGCGCCGGGCGGTGCGACCACGCAGCATCCGGCCCAGCAGCGGGTGTGCCCAGGCGTCGGCGAGCCCGGGGGACGGCGCGTCGGCCGTCCCCCGGGGCGTGGTCGCGGGGGCCCGTCTCATGATCCCCAATGATCTCGCACCGCCGCTCAGGCGTCGCTCTTCGTCAGCCGCCAGGCTGCCCCGGCGAGGATGAGGGCCACCCACCCGGCGAAGACGGCGAGTCCGGCCCCGGGAGAGAGGGCGTCGGAGGACTGGTGCAGGGCGTACATCGCCGAGCCCGCGTTGCTGGGGAAGTAGGGGTTGATGGTGTCGTAGAGCGAGTCGGGCAGCAGGGAGGCCAGGCCCGGGAGGATGAGCAGGACGCCCACCAGGACCGCGATGGCTCCGGCGCTGGAGCGCAGCAGCACGCCCAGGGCCACGCCCGCCACGGCGACCAGGGCGAGGTAGAGGCCGGCCCCGGCCAGGCTGCGCAGCACACCGTCGTCGCCCAGGGACAGGGCGATCTTCTCGCCGTCCAGACCCAGCGTGCCCAGCTGGAACGCGGCCAGCGCGCCGAGGGTGGTCAGGACCAGGATGACGGGGCCGATCACGGCGGCCTTGGACCACAGGACGGGCAGGCGGCGCGGTACGGCGGTGAGGGTGGAGCGGATCATGCCGGTGGTGTACTCGCCGGCCGACAGCAGGACGCCGAGCACACCGACGGCCAGCGACGCGAAGGTCACCCCGAGCAGGGCGAGGCTCACCGCGTCCTGGTCGCCCGAGTCGGCTCCGGGCGGCCCGCCCTGGGCGGTGGCGCCGGGGCTGTAGGTGGCGGAGGCGATCGCGCCGAAGACGATCAGCAGGACCACGGCGACGCCGAGGGTGATCCAGCTGGAGCGCAGGGACCAGAACTTGGCCCACTCCGAGCGCAGCACCCGCGGGCCGGTGACCTTGTAGGCCGCGGTGGGGGTGAGTTCGGTGACGGTCATCAGGCTGCCTTTCGCCCGGTCTCGACGGGATGGCTCTGGTACTCGACGACGTCCCTGGTCAGGTCCATGAACGCGGCCTCCAACGAGGCGGACTGCGGGGTGAGTTCGTACAGTGCCACGCCGTGCTCGGCCGCGATCCGGCCGATCTGGCGGGCGTCGCGCCCCAGGACCAGGAGTTCCTCGGCGGACGAGGAGGTGATGGTGACGTCGGGGCCGGCGAGCAGCGAGCGCAGTCGGCCGGATTCGGCGGTGGCGACCTTCACGCCGCCGCCGCTCGCCTCCCGGGTGAAGTCGTCGACGGTGGTGTCGGCGAGGAGCCGGCCGCGTCCGATGATGACCAGGTGGTCGGCGATCAGTGCGGTCTCGCTCATCAGGTGCGAGGAGAGCATCACGGCCCGGCCTTCGTCGGCCAGGGAGCGCAGGAGGTTGCGTACCCAGAGCACGCCTTCGGGGTCGAGGCCGTTGACGGGTTCGTCGAGCATCACGATCGCGGGGTCGCCGAGCAGGGCGGCGGCGATGCCGAGCCGCTGGCCCATGCCGAGGGAGAAGGCGCCCACGCGTTTGCCGGCCACGCTGGTCAGGCCGGCCAGTTCGATGACCTCGTCCACTCGGCTGCGCGGGATGCCGTGGGTGTAGGCGAGTGCCATGAGGTGGTTGAAGGCGCTGCGTCCGGGATGGACGGACTTGGCCTCCAGCAGGGTGCCGATCTCGTGCAGGGGTGCCGTGTGCTTGGCGTAGGAGGTGCCGCCCACGGTGACCGAGCCCTTGGTGGGGGAGTCCAGGCCGACGATCATGCGCATGGTGGTGGACTTGCCGGCGCCGTTGGGGCCGAGGAAGCCGGTGACCTCTCCGGGCTTGACGGTGAAGCTCAGATGGTCGACGACCGTCTTGTCGCCGTACCGCTTCGTCAGCTCGCGTACCTCGATCATGGGGTGGGCCCTTCACGTCGTACTCGGCCGGGCGAGCGCCGCGACCTTCGCAATCGACCATAGGAGCGCAGCGGGCCAAGACCCTGGGACCACGGGGGACACTTCACCGTTCCGACTGGTACCGCAGTGCCATTCGGCGCCGATCACCCGTACGCCGCAGGTATGACGGCACCGCACGCCTCAGCCGGTGGCGCCGCCTGCGCCGTCGTACGGCTGCGGCCACGGTGGTGAACACCCGGGGGCGATGGCAGCAGGCACCGAACACCCCGGCCGGGCCGGTGGCTCACCGCCGCCGACCCCGGACCGTCTCGCTCCCGCGACCACGGCGGCAGTGGACCTGAGGGAAGCCGCACAGGCACCGACACCCTCAGTGATCAACGAACACGGCATCGAGATGATGGGCGGGGGTGGGGTGATGTTGCCGCTTCGGGGCATCCGGGAGGTAACACGTCAGCTCGCACCAGGAGGTACGTCATGATCGCGCTCGGCATCATCCTGCTCGTCATCGGTTTCCTGACCGGTATATCGATCCTGTGGACCCTGGGCATCATCCTGGCCGTGGTCGGTGCAGTGTTCTGGGTCATGGGATCCATGGGGCACGCCGTCGCCGGCCGACGTCACTATTGGTGACCGGGCTGTCCTCGAACCACGTCCGGCTGAATGCCTGCCTTCGCGAGGAGGGCCCGCTCAGTGAGCGGGCCCTCCTCCTGCGCGAGCGGTAAGGGCATCGCCCGGGGCGTGGCGCCTACTGGTAGCAGGGGTTCCCGCACCGGACGCCGAAGGTGCCGTTGTGTCCGTGTGAGGTGAGTGGGACTGACGTGACAGCTGGGGGGGCTGGGACTTTGCTGGTCTCCCACGGCATCGGCGCCGCCATGGCAGGCGCACCGAGGGCGCCCAGCACGGTCGCTGCCAGGAACACGACGGTGATCGTCCGCTTGTGCAGGTTCATTAGTTCCCCCATCGGTCTTCGGTCGGTGCTCGCCGGCAGGCGGGTCGGCCGCCCCGGCAAGGGCCGTCTGTGAGGGGCAGGTCGCCCGTGGAGTCGCCCGTCAGGCAGACGGCGTTTCACTCGGCACGGGGAGCCACTGCCCTTGTTCTCCCGTCAGCGCGCTCTGATCGTCACGTGCTGCACGGGCGCCGAGCCGGCGGCAGCCAGGACGGAGCAGCAGCCGAGCACCAACAGCGCGATCAGCGCGGCCTTGACGGCACGCCTCATGTGATTCCCCCTGGTCGTTCAACGATGGCAAAGACGGTGTCACGCACGTGCGCGGGCCGCTATGTTTTCGGTCCTCTTCGAAGTGTCGTCCCGGAGCCTGCCAACAGGTTGAGGGCAAGGGACGTCGCCGTGTGCTCGACGTGCTTGCCGTCCCGTCTGCTGACGATGAGTCCTGCCCCGCGCAGGACTCCTATCTGATAGCTCGCACTGGCCGGTGCGAGTTCGAGGGCGTGGGCCACCTCGGTGGTGGTGCGGGTGGAATGGCCCGCCACATCGGCGAGCACCGCGCTCCTGGTCCGGCCGAGCAGCCGGTCGAGCCGTTCCTCGCCCGCTCGGGCGATCTCGAGCGGCTGCTTCATCACGGGGTAGACGAGGACCGGATCCAGGTGGGGATCAGCGAGGGCCGTGGGTCTGCCCCAGCAGAAATACGACGGTACGAGCATCAGCCCCCGCCCATCCAGCCGCAGTTCCCGGTCGACGGGGTAGTCGACGTCCAGATACGGCGGGTTCCAGCGGGCGAAGGGGCGCAGACCGTCCAGGAGGGCGGCGGAGCCTCCGTCGAGGACGGCGCGGGTGCGGACCGAGACATCGTTGCCCACGGCTGAACGGACATGCCGCCAATAGGGTTCCAGGAGGGTCCGGTACGAGGCCCGCAGCGCGTCGGAGGCCAGTTTGAGCGATGCTGCGGGTGCCTCGTGGGGGCCGCACATCCAGCCCGGCACCGGCCGTGCGTCGGAGAACCGCGTCAGTTCCGCGGTCAATCGGTCGCGGGGTGTCGCCCGTAACGATTCGAGTCCCGCCTCCAGACACTCGCCTGTGACGGGAGGCGTCAGGAAGTCGGGGATGTAGCCGGAGGCCGGGATGACGGTGCGCAGAGTGCCCAGGGCGTGTGAGGCCCGGAGGTCCCGCGACAGCCGTTGACCTGTCTCGCGGCGCCAGTGCCCGAACTCCACGAGCCCATGACGTGTCTGCAGGCGGCAGACCGCGCACATCAACTCCCACAGAGGATCAGGTTGTTGAGCGATCCGGATGTTCTCGAGATCGCGCCAGCTGAAGTGGATACGTAGCAAGTGGCTCCTTGAGGAGGGTGGTGGACGGACGAGAGAAGGTGAGGGGCCGAACGCCGGGCCGGGCCCATCGCGCCTGAACGGCCCCGGCGTTGCGTCGGCCATGGCGAGCGCGTCGGGCCGAACGCCGTTACGGATGCGGCCTGTTCGCCGCCCGGACCGAGATGGCCAACCGAGGGCAGGGATCACCGCAGGGGTCGATGCGGACGTAGGAGGGGCCGAAGGTCGCAGGCCGGGAAGCAGCTCTGCGGCAGTAGTTCCGCTCATCCTGCTCCGCCGGCCGAGTCGGCCCCATAGATCCTGATGGAGTCGGCCCGGAGGGGGAAGCCGAACGGACGAAGAGGATGACCTCCCTGTCGATAAACTTTCCTTTATGGGCGCTGGTGGCGGATCCGGAGGCAGGCGAGAGCCGAGTCTCCACCAACTCCGGCTCTTTCTCGTCCTCGCCCAGGAGCTTCACTTCGGTCGTGCGGCAGCGCGGGTCTACGTCACCCAGCCTGCCTTCAGTCAGCAGATCCGGTCGCTGGAACAGCGGCTCGGTGTCGTACTCGTCGAGCGCGGCGGCCGGAGTGTGCGGCTCACCCCGGCCGGCCGGTCCGTCGCCGAGGAGGCCAGGGCAGTGGTCGACGCCATGGCGCGACTGCGACAGGCAGCCGGTCGTCATGTCGGTGCGGCGCGTGGGCTGTTGCGGATCGGCAGCCTCGGGGCCGAGGCAGCCATGCCCTACGCCCAGGCCATTCTCGCCCACCTCCGCGGTCGCCACCCCGACCTGGAGATCGAGGTCCGGAACCTGACCTTCCTCGACATGTTCAGCACCCTGCTCAGCGGGGAGGTCGACGCCGCCTTCCTTCGCGGACCCCTGCCCGGCGGGATCCAGTCCCTGCACCTGGCGTCCGAGGCACGGGTGGTCTGTCTGTCCGACGACGACCCGCTCGCCGACCGGGACGTACTCACGCTCGACCAGTTGGCCGAACGCACGGTCGTCGACATGCCGCCGGAAGTGCCCCGCTCGTGGTGGAACCACCTGACGGTCAACCCCCGCCCGGACGGCACCAGGGTCCGCTTCGGCCCTGTCGTCAGAGACACCGAGGCCATGGTCCTCGCCGTCACCCAAGGGGGTGCGATCACCTTCCTGCCCGCCGCGGCCCGCCGCCTGTACCCGCGCGCCGGCATCACCTACGTGGACTGCCCGGAGCTCGGCCTCTCGACGGCCGAACTCGCCTGGCTTCCCGACCACCGGGACGAGCCGGCGGTATCCGCCCTGCGCGAGGCAGCCCACCAGACGGTCCGGCAGCCCGGAAGCACGCCTGCCGACTCCGCACCCGACGCATGACGCGGGTGGGGGTCCGATCCCACACCGCATCGGCCACCTAGGAACTCTCTTTCCGGCCACGGGAGTTGCTGCCATCGGCAGGCCCCCGGCGCCGCCTTTCCGAAAGCGCAGGGCGCGGAGCGGAAGCCCGCAGTTACGCTCGCCGCGTGATGCACCGGTGGAAAGGCCACGTAAGCCGCCACCCTCTGTGGGGCGCCGTCGAGTTCACCTTCGCCTGGCATGCGGTGTTGCTGCTGTTCGCCAAGGTGGTCCTGCCTCCCCTGGCCCCGTCCTGGTTTCCCGACCTGGGCGCCACCGTGGTCAACGCGGTCTGCTTCGCGGGTGCCTGGGTCGTCCTGTGGCGGTGGGGATGGCTGCGCGTGAGTGGTGTCGCCGTGCTGGGCGGACCGCGCCGCTGGTGGCCGGCTCTGCCGATGCTCCTCGTGGCCTGCTCGTACGCCGTGGCGGGCGTGGAGGGATGTACGACCCTGGTGGCCGGCAGTCTGATCTCGCTGCTGTGGGTCAGCGCCAACGAGGAGATCTACAGCCGCGGCCTGGTGCAACAGATCCTGACCCCGCTCGGTGCGATGCGGGCGGCGATCGGCGTCGGATTCCTGTTCGGCGTCGGCCACTTGCAGAACTATCTGTTCTTCGGCGCCCCGTTGGACGACACGCTGTGGCAGATGCTGTCGGCCGGCCTGTTCGGCTTCACCTGTGGGGGGCTGCGGTACGCGATCGGCTCGGTCTGGCCGATGGTCGCCGTCCACGGACTGGACGACTTCTTCCAGATCCGTTCACCGGGAGCGGCACCCGACTGGTGGCAGGTGGGGGTGTACGTCTTCCATGTCGCGTACGGGGTGTGGCTGCTACGTCGCTACGGCACCGGCGATGCTCTTCTGGCGCGGGACGGTGTCCGTGCGGACCCCGACGAGCGCCCCGAGCAGGCGGGTGCGCTGGACTGACACGCAGGTGCTCGATGGTCTGGCTGGTTCTCGTGCCCTGTCCGGCACACGGCTCGAACAGGACACGAGAACAGGTGCGGCGTCCCGGCTCTCGCCGGGGGCGAGAAAGTGAGGTGAGGAGACGGAACAACCCTCGGGCCGGACCGAATCCGTACCCCACTTCCTCAACACCACTCCGTGCCCGGTCGGTTCATCGGCTCATCGTGCGTGCGAGGACGCCGACGTGCCACCGACCAGTTGACGATTGCCGCAGCAGCGGAATCAGACGGGGCGGATGTTCTCCGCCTGCGGGCCCTTCTGGCCCTGCGTGACGTCGAACTCGACCTTCTGGCCTTCCTGCAGCTCGCGGAAGCCCTGGGCGGCGATGTTCGAGTAGTGGGCGAAGACGTCGGGGCCGCCACCCTCCTGCTCGATGAATCCGAAGCCCTTCTCGCTGTTGAACCACTTCACGGTGCCCTTGGCCATAACCGTCTCCTTCGAGGGAAACCGGGCCCGCACTCTGCGCGCCCGGAGGTGATCGCCCTGGTCCGGAGAGGCGCTGACACGCAAGAACGCCCGTGACGGCGATCACGGGCGAACAGGACTTCGGAACCACGACTGCTGGATCACGACGCTACACCCGGGAAGTGGCCGCCGCTACCGAGAACGCGGCCGACTCGGTACCCGGCGTGTCGCCGAACTCCCCCGCGTGGACGTGCTGCTGCTCCGCGACGGCCCGAGTCAGACCCATGTTTCCGGGCCGATCCGGGCCCTGCCGCTGATGTTCCTGGGGCCGGCCGCGTCGCGGACGCACGCGTTCCGGACGAAGCGGATTGGGCCGGAAGGACGACCGCCCGGTTTCGGCCGTGGACCCTGTCCCGGGGGCGTCGCAGCCCGTACGGCAGGTCAGTAGTACTGGACCAGGCAGAACTCGTGCGCCTCGGGATCCGTCATCACGACGACCACGCCCTCGTCGTACTCGTGCCGTTCGCCGGTGAACAGGCCGCCGAGCGCCAGAACCCGGGCGATGCCCTGGTCGATGTCGTCGACCGCGACATCGAGGTGCAGGCGTACCTTCGCACGCTTCGGTTCGGTCACCGGCTGGAAGGTGAGGCGGGGCTGTGGGTCGTCGGGGTGACCGAGATAGACCCAGCCGGGGCGGGACGGCATGGCCGGGCGATCCAGGAGCGCGCTCCAGAAAGCGGCCGTGCGTTCCACGTCGAGGCAGTCGATGGTCACTCCGACCCAGCGATTCGTCATGATCGTCAGTTCTCCTGTGTCGTCGGGCGGGATGCGGGAGGCCCGGGCTTCCTCGTCCCGGCAGCCGGCGAGGCCGCGGGCAGCAGCGCACCGTGAGCCGGGTGCAGGGCTCCCTGCCGAACGCGTTGCCGGGCGAGGTCCGTGGCCGCGTCGGAGGGCGTGATGCCCTGTGCACGGGCCGTGCGGAAGACCTGCCGGAGCGTCGCGGCGATGCCGGAGAGCCGCTCGGTCAGCTGCTCCTCGGACTCCCCACGCAGCTCGACACCGGTGGCGTGGATGACTCCTCCCGCACTGACGACCACGTCGGGTGCCCAGAGGATGCCGCGTGCGGCCAGGAGCCGGGCGGTGGCCGGTTCGTCGAGTTGGTTGTTGGCCGGGCCGGCGACCGCGGCGCACCGCAGCAGGGGCACCGTGCGCGCGGTCAGCAGGCCACCGAGCGCGGCCGGCACCAGGACGTCGACCTCCGTCACGAGAGCGTGGTCCGGATCCACCCAGGTGGCGCCCACCTCCTCGGCCAGACTGCGAGCGGCGGGGTCGACGTCCGTCACGACGAGCCGTGCGCCGGCCCGGGCCAGGAGCCGGGCCACTCGGGCGCCGACCGCACCGAGGCCGATCACCCCGAAGGTCCGGCCGGCGAGCCCCGGAGAGCCGAAGACCTCGTCGACCACCGCGCCCAGCGCCGCCAGGGTCCCGCGTGCGGTGTGGACGGAGGAATCGCCGCTGCCGCCGGCTTCCGCGGGCCGGCAGCAGACATGCGAGGTGCGTTCGCCGATCACGGACATGTCCGCCGGGCCACTGCCCACGTCCGGCCCCGCGATGTAGCGGCCGCCGAGCGAATCGATCGCGTCGCCGAGGTCGTGGAGCAGTGCCGTACGCTCCGCGCCGGAGGGCCGAGTCGTGCCGGGCAGGGCGACGACCGCCTTCGCGCCGCCGTGGTCCAGCCCGGCCAGCGCGTTCTTCTCGGTCATCGCCGCGGCCAGTCGCAGCGCGTCCGTGAGCGCGGCGGCGGGGTCGGGGTAGTGCGCGATCCGGCACCCGCCGGCGGCCGGGCCGAGCGCGGTCGAGTGGACCGCGATGGTGATCGCGAGGCCGCTGCGGCGACCGCGCGCGACCTGCACCAGCTCGTGCGAGGGGTCCGGGACGTAGGGAGCCAGTGCATCCATAAGTGCGGCTGTCATGGGCCGAAGCTAGCTGTTCCGACAAGAGTCGCGGTGATCGACCGAATGTAATTCGGCAGCGGCGTCATAATCGCGGCATGGACGAACTTGATTCGGCGATCGTCCGGCATCTGCAGCGCGATGCGCGGCAGACCAACCGTGACCTCGCCCGCGCCCTCGGTATCGCCCCGTCGACCTGCCTGGAACGCATTCGGGCACTGCGCGCCCGCGGAGTCATCACCGGCTATCACGCCGCCGTCGATCCGGCCGCCCTCAACCGCCATGTCCAGGCGCTCATCCACTTCCAGATCCGCCCCCTCAGCCGGGCGGTCATCGAGGCCTTCAAGACCTATGCGGCCGGTCTGCCCGAGGTCAGCACCGTCTACGTCGTCACCGGCGGGGACGACATGATCGTGCATGTCTCGGCGCCCAGCGTCGACCACCTCCACGGCTTCCTGATGGACAAGTTCACGGCACGCCGCGAAGTCGTCGGATTCCGCACCTCTGTGATCTACCAGCACACCCACAACCAGGTGCTCGAACCCCTCGCTCCGTGAACCGCGGGGCGCGGGCGGCTCGGTGCGACGGGAGGTGGACCGGGGCCCCACCGGATCGCGCCTCGACATCGCCTTCTCCATGCTGTCGCCACCCGCACTCCACCGGTAGGAGATACTGGGCAGCGGGATGCGGGCGACCAGGGGTGGCGGGGTGGGCGGTTCAGGGGAGGCAGACGCGTTGCCGGCATCGCCGGAGCCGTCCGCAAGCTCTCTGCGTGTGCTGCCGCTGGCGGACCGGCCGGGCTGGCAAGCGGCCGGAGAGGTCGGCCTGCTCACCCGCTCGGCCTGGGAACAGGCCCTGTGCCACCTTGCCCGGAGCGACGAAGAGACGTGTCACTTGGAACTGTCAGCGGTCACCTTCGTCGACGTCGCCGGCGTCTCCGCTCTGGCGATGACCGCCCAGGGCCTTCCGCACGGGCGACGCATCGTGATCGAGGAGCCGCCTGCCACCCTGCGGCGCGTCCTGGACCTGTTCTGGCCTGACCTGCTGACTGTCGAGGTGATGGGGCGATGACGGAGGCCGGCACCGAACCGTTCGTGCATCCCGCCCTGTTCTACCGGGGCGAGAAGGAGTACCTGCACGGCACGGTGTCCTTCGTCCGCGAGGGCCTGAAGGCCGGGGAGCCGGTGGCGGTGGCCGTGCCCGGGCCGAACCTCGCCCTCCTCAAGACGGCCCTGGGCGAGGACGCCGCCAAGGTGAGGTTCCTCGACATGACCGAGGCGGGGCGCAACCCCGGACGGATCATCCCGCGGGTGCTGCGCGCCTTCGCGGACACCCACCGCCAGGCGCGGGTGCGGATCATCGGTGAGCCGATCTGGGCCGGCCGCAGCACGCTGGAGTACCCGGCATGCGCCCAGCACGAGGCACTGATAAACCCGGCGTTCCAAGGCAGGGACGTCACCATCCTGTGCCCCTACGACGCCGACCGCCTCGATGAGCAGGCACTCACCGACGCGCACGCGACCCACCCCGTGATCATCTCCGGCGGCAGGGAGCGGCCCAGCACCGCCTACGCCCCCGAGCACGTGGTCGAACGCTACAACCAGCCCCTTGAGCCGCCGGCAGCCGCCGAGGAACTCGCCTTCCAGGCCGGCCAACTGCCCAGAGCCCGGAACTTCGCGGTCGAACAGGCCGCGCGGTACGGCCTTTCCGGTGTCCGTCTGGACGACGTGGCCCTGATCGTGGCCGAGCTGACCACCAACAGCGTGGTGCACGGCGGGGGTTCCGGCACCCTGCGCGTGTGGGCCGATGGCGACCAAGTGGTGTGCGAGGTGCGCGACCACGGGCACCTGGCCGATCCGCTCGCCGGACGTTGCCCACCCGCACGCGACAGGCCGGGCGGCCGGGGCCTGTTGCTCGTCCACACGCTGGCCGACCTCGTACGCGTCCACACCGGCCCCGCCGGCACGACCGTGCGCTGCTACGTCAGCCCTCACTGATCCGTGGCGTCCCGACGGCGAGGCGACGCAAGCCGTCGCGAGAGGCCACTCGGTCCTCGTTCGTCACTGTGACCCCGCCGCCACCACCGTCGCCGTGATCGGTCCGAGCTCGGCGACCAGCTCGTCGAGCTCGGCGGGGGACAGGGCGTCGTACGGCGCGGCGGCGAGTTCGTCGGTAAGGGCTTCGATGCGCTGCTTGGTGGCGCGGCCGGCGTCGGTGAAGCGGCCTTCGGCGTCGACGAGCCCGCGCTCGCGCAGGCCGTCCATGACCGCGGCCAGCCGCTTCTTCGGCAGGTGATGGATGCGCCCGAACGACTCCGGCGGGTGGATGCCCTGCTCCAGCGCGGAGAGCACATGGGCCTCCGCGCCACCGATGCGCGCGCCGACGAGAGCGGCGATGTGCCCGTCCCCGCGGTGCTCGCGCAGCATGGTCGCGGAATGCCACAGCCGGGCGACCGGGTCGCCCGGCACCGCAAGCGTGCGCATCCCGGCGTACATCACCCGGCCTTCCGTGGGTGCGTTCGTCGCGGCCTTGGTGGTCAGGTCGGCGGCGCGCACCAGACCCGGGGAGCCGGCCAGCTCCTCGCCGAGGATCCGCCGCAACGAGGCCGCGCTGCCCCGCTCCCGAGCCGCTACGGACGCCTCGGGCGGGATCGTCTCCCACGCGCTCGGAATGTGCCGCGCCGCCTCCCCGTCCGCGAAGTTGTAGAACGCCGCGTGCACGACCTGCGCCGGCACCCGCCCCAGGGGCGCGGCGCGGCTGGCGAAGTATCCGTCCCAGTACGTGCGGTGGCCGAGCGCGGCCAACTCCTCGTTGCACTCGTCGGCGAAGTACGTGACCAGGCAGATCGGCTCCAGGAGCTCGAACATGCGGCGAGCGGTGTGAGTCATGGCCTCCATCATGCCCGCGGTCACGCTCCGTGGAGTGGCACAACTCCGAGCCCCGTCGGGGGCACCGGCACCCCGCCGACCCGAGGGGCCGGCCGCACGCCACCTATCGTCGCCGTATCGAAAACCGCATACGGGCGGGCAACACCACGGTTCCTTGAATGACGGCATGTCCTACAGCGAATCAGCGCGACCAGCCGGCCAACCCCGGTGCCGTCCCCGGTGCGTCAACGCGCCGTCCGGGCAAGCCGATACGAGGGCGGCGGGCCGGTGAGTCGCACCACGTCCCACCGAGGTGCGGGGGCCGACGGGCGGGGGCCTGACCGTCGAGCCGATCAGCGCCGCCGAGCACTTGGCGTTCGTGCGGAGACAGCGGTCCGTCAGTTTCCTGCATACCCCGGCGTGGGCCCGCGTCAAGACCGAATGGCGCGGCGAGTCCCTCGGCTGGTACGACGGCGGGCAGTTGGTCGGTGCCGGGCTCGTCCTGCACCGCCCGGTGCCGAGGCTGGAGCGCTTCACGCTGGCCTATCTGCCAGAGGGCCCGGTCATCGACTGGACCGGCGAGATCGACGTGTGGCTGGACCCGCTGGCGGCCCGTCTCAGGGCACAGGGAGCCTTCGCCGTCCGGCTCGGTCCGCCACGTCATGGAGGACTGCGGGTTCGGCTCGTACGCCTGCGAATGGTGGCATTACACACTGAAAGGCGAACCGTACCCGGACACCTACTTCGATTTTCCCGTCACGTAGAACTCGCAGAGGCAGCGGGACCGGAGGAGGCGTCGTAGGATCTCCCGTCGGGGATTGGCCTGTCGGGGGGCGTACACATGGAAAAGCCGGACGACCGCATCGCATCCGTCCTGCGCTTCGCCGCGGAACTCGTCGCCTGGGTGGCCACCCCGTGGGCCCTGTCCACGTACTCGTGGCTGCTCGCCGTCCTGTCCGTGGTGGTGCTGATCGGTTTGCCGACCGTCTTCTCGACTCCGGGGGACAAGAGGCAGGTCATCATTCCTGTCTCGGGCACGGTCACGATTCTGCTCGTACTGCTCCAACTCGCCGCTGCCACGGTCTCCGCGTGGGTGGTGTGGCCCGTCTACGCGGCGGTTCTTGTGTCCCTCCTGGTGTCCGTCACCCTCCTGACGGAACGTCACCGGTGGCGGTGGCTGCTCTCCCGAGGCCGGTACACGGGCTGACAGCAGGCGTTGCGCGAAGGAGCAGGGTGATGGACGAAGAGGAGAGCCTGCGTCGGTACGGGCTGCATCCCTCGGGCGCGGACCTGGATGAAGTCCGGCGCCTGCTCTCCGAGCACACCCGACTTGAGCGACGTGCTCAAGGCGAGGGCGACACGGAACTGATGAAGCTGTGCTGCGTACAGCTGTTCAACGCCGGGAGCCTTGAGGACGTGCTCCTGATCTGGCGCGCCAAAGCGGCCAGCATGGACGCGGGCTGCTCGATCGACATCCAGTTGCTGTGCGGAAGCGGCCTGGCCCGGACCAAGACGCATCTGTCGAAGCATCATCTGCCCGAAGCCGCGGCAGCGCTCGAACGGCTGCACCGCTGCGAAGCCGCCGGGGACTTCGAGGACTTCTCCGTGGGTGCGTGGTCGGGCCAGTACGCCGCCTATTACAGGTGACGCAGCGCGGATTCCGGCTCCAGGGTGACGGCATCAAGCATCCGCTACCCCGCTGCGCGGTCCGCGAGGAGTTTCTGCATGTCTGTGAGTGCTGTGCGTACGAGCCCTGGCAGCTTCCGCTCAGCCGCGCTGTCCGTCGTGTCAGGCTCGGCGGCGATCCAGTGGGCGTAGGCGACCTTGAAGGCTGCGATACCCGCCTCGGCCGCCAGGCCGGCCGTCGGCGCCGGCGTGCCGCGTTCCCGCAGCGCGCCGACCATCGCCGAGGTGAGGGCATCCAGCTTCACCAGCTCGCGTTCGCGCAGTTCGGTACTGGAGGAGACGACCGCGTCCCGTCGCCTGACGCGCTCCGGGTCTTCCTGGAAGAAGGCTCCGAAGGACTCCAGCGCTGCCCCCACGGCGTCCATCGGTGACGCCGAGGCCGGTGCCTCCGCAATGGCGCGGGTGAGCATGTCCATCGCCGTCTCGGTTCCGTAGAACAGCACCTCGCGTTTGTCGGTGAAGTGCCGGAAGAAGGTCCGCTCGGTCAGCCCGGCCGCCTCGGCGATCTCGATGACCGTCGTCCTCTCGAAACCCTGCTCCGCATAGAGCGCCAGAGCCGCCTCTGCCAGCCGTCCCCGTGCGTTCGGCTCCCATCTACCCATGGCCAGATCCTACGTGATGACAGCTCCTGACATCACTCTGCTACGGTGATGACAGTTCCTGACATCACGGAGGTTTCCATGCGGGTATTCGTCACGGGCGCGTCCGGCTGGGTCGGCTCGGCCGTCGTTCCTGAACTCATAGGCGCCGGACACCAGGTCCTCGGCCTGGCCAGGTCGGACTCCGCGGCCGAGGTCGTCGCCGCCAGGGGAGCGGAGGTGCTCCGCGGCGGACTCGACGACCTCGGCAGCCTGCGCACCGGCGCAGCCCAGTGCGACGGGGTCGTCCACCTGGCATTCGGCCACGACTTCTCCCGGTTCGACGCCTCGGTGCAGGCCGACGCACGCGCCATAGAGGCCTTCGGCGCGGCGCTGGAAGGCTCCGGCAAGCCGCTCGTCATCGCCGCTGGTACGCCCGCCGTCCCGGGCGAGGTGGCGACCGAGCGCGACCGTCCCGAGCTCCGGCCCGGCGCTCCCACGACCGGTCGGGCCGTGAACGCCCAGGCGACACTCGACATGGCGTCGCGGGGCATCCGCTCGTCCGTCGTGGGACTGCCTCGGACCGTCCATGGCGAAGGAGACCAGGGCTTCGTCGCCTGGCTGATCGCCCACGCCCGCGAGAAGGGGGCGGTGGGCTACGTCGGCGACGGCTCGAACCGCTGGCCCGCAGTGCATGTGGCGGACGCGGGCCGGCTGTTCCGGCTCGCCGTGGAGCAGGCCCCGGCGGGCTCGATGCTGCACGCGGTCGGCGACGAGGGGGTGCCGATCCGCGACATCGCCGAGGTCATCGGTCGTCACCTCGGCCTGCCGACGGCCTCCCACCCGGCCGAGGACTTCGGCTTCCTGGGCCGGATCCTCTCCGTCGACCAGCCGGCCTCCGGTGCGCTGACCCGTGAACTGCTCGGCTGGCAGCCGGTCGGTCCCAGCCTCCTGGAGGACCTGGACAAGGGGCACTACTTCAGCCCCGACCCCCGATCCGACTGACCCGGCCGCGCGAAAGGGCCCCGGGACCCTTCGGACCCGGGGCACCGATCTGGCGGGAACTGCCCCTGGACTGCCTTGTTTCGGCTACGGCTCGTTCAGCGGCAGGGACTGGCGTCGCCTGTCACACGAAGGCGCTCCGGCCCGTGATGGACTTGCCCACGATGAGGGTGTTCATCTCACGGGTGCCCTCGAAGGAGTAGATCGCCTCCGCGTCGGCGAAGAACCGGGGGATGTCGTGGTCCAGGAGAATCCCGTTGCCGCCGAAGATCTCCCGGCTCCAGCCGACGACCTCCCTCATCCGCGAGGTGACGAACGCCTTGGCCAGGGAGGAGTGTTCGTCGCGGAAGACGCCGGCGTCCTGGAGGCGGGCGAGCTGCACGAGCATGCCCCAGCAGGCGGTGATGTTGCCGAGGCTCTTGACCAGCAGGTCCTGCACGAGCTGGAAACCGCCGATCGGGCGGCCGAACTGCTCGCGCTCGCGCGCGTAGTCCAGGGCCAGTTCGTAGGCGCCGGTCATGACGCCGAGCGCCTGCCAGGCCACCCCGGCGCGGGTCGCGCGAAGGATCTCGGCGACGTCCCGGAAGGAGTTGATGTTCCGGAGGCGGTCGGCTTCCGGGACGCGGACGTCGGCCAGGGTGATCTCGGCGTTCTCGACGATGCGGAAGGCCAGCTTGTTCTCGATCTTCACCGGGTCGAAGCCGGGCGTGCCCTTCTCGACGACGAAGCCCTTGACGTGGTTGTCGTCCTCGTCCCGCGCCCAGACCACGACGTGGTCGGCGAAGGTGGCGTTGCCGATCCACTTCTTGGCGCCGTTCAGGATCCAGGTGTCGCCCTCGCGCCGGGCGGTGGTGCGCATGCCGCCCGCGACGTCGGAGCCGCCGAGGGGCTCGGTCATCGCGAACGCGCCGATCTTGTCCATCGCGGCCATCGCCGGCAGCCAGCGGTCGCGCTGCTCCTGGTCGCCGCCGGAGTAAATGGAGTACATGGCCAGGCCGTTGTGGACGCCGAAGAAGGTGGACACCGAGGCGTCGGTGCGGGCCATCTCCATGGCCATCGTGCCGCTGAGCAGGTTGCTGACGGCGGGACGGTGTGCGCCGTAGCCCTCGTAGGGGAGGCCGGCGAGGCCGCTGTCGCGGAACAGGCCGATGAGCTCCGTCGGGAACTCACCCCTGGCCCAGTTCTCGTTGACCAGCGGCTTGACCTGGTCGCGCATGAGGTCACGGGCCTTGAGGAGGAGCTTGCGCTCGTCGTCCGGCAGCAACGACTCGTAGCCGTAGAAGTCGGCGGTCAGCTGGTTCTCGACCGGTTCCCTGGTGGTGGTCATCTCAGTTCTCCTCCTTGTCCGCGCTGTCCAGGGCTGCCAGGACAGCGAGTTGCCTGCGGTCGCGCGTCTCGGTGAGTTCCGAGTACGTGGCGGAGCCGTAGGCCTTCTCCACGGCTTCGATGAGCCGTTCCTGCTGGTCCTCGGTCTGCGACGGGGTGCCGGGTCCCGGCACCGTCTGCCGCATCGACCTGCCGATGTGCTCGACCAGGTGCCGGTAGCCGCCGGGACCGCCGCCCAGGTGCGCGCCGAGGAACGGCCCGACCGTGGCCCAGCGCAGCCCCAACGAGTTGGTCATGACCTTGTCGAGGTCCTCGGGGGTCACCACGCCCCGCTCGACGAGGTACGCCGCCTCGCGGCTCAGCGCGTTCTGGAGACGGTTGCCGACGAAGCCGGGGATCTCCTCGCGCTCGACGACCGGGGTGCGGCCGACCGAGGTGTAGAAGTCCACCGCGGCCCGCACGGCGTCCTCACCGGTGCGTTCGCCGGGGACGACCTCGACCAGCGGCACCAGGTGCGGCGGATTGAAGGGGTGGCCGATCAGGACACGGGCGGCGTCCCCGGCCGCCAGGTCGCTCGTGAACGCCGTCGACGGGATCGCGGACGAGGAGCTGAGCAGCAGCGCGTGGACAGGCGCCTGACGGGCCAGCGTGGCGAACAGGTCCTTCTTGAACTCGACGCGCTCCGGGCCGTTCTCCTGCACGACGTCCGCGTCCCGGACCGCCTCGGACACGTCCGCCGCGAGGTGCACCCGGTCGGCGAGGCCGGTCACCTCCAGGCCGCGGGCGGCCAGGTGCGGGGTGTACTGCTTCAACGCGTCGGCGACGGCCTCGGCGAGGTCCTCGCGCGGGTCGCTCACCCGGACGGTCAGGCCGTACGCGGCGAACAGGGCCGTCCAGGACAGTCCGATGGTTCCGGCGCCGAGGACGGCGGCCGTGCGGAAGGGGCGGGTCACGAGGAAGCGCCTCCCTTCAGGTAGTCGTGGACCGGCTCGACGCCGTCGAGCGTCAGGTCGGTGAGGATGTGGCTGGCCGAGACGACCTCCAGCACCGGCAGGTCGGCCAGTGGGGCGAGCACGTGCGCGAAGAGCTGGAGCCGGGCGGGGCCGGTCCAGGCACCCTTGACGGTGAGGTCGGTGATGCGGGTGCGGACGAGTTCCTGCACGCGGGGCGTGCCGTCGTAGCCGGGGATGGTCTTGAGCATGAACGTCGGCACGGCGATCTGCGCCGCCGCCTCGCGCCGGTCCAGCTCGTGGTGCTTGTAGCCCATGGTCGCGGTGGCGACCCGCAGTGCGCCGTGATCCAGCGTGCCGACGAGCGCGCCGCAGTCGACGGAGAGCGACGGGGAGCCGATGACCTTCGGGTAGGCCGAGACCTCGCGGCCCGAGGCGGTCGCCGGGAAGTTGTCGAGGTACATGGCGTGCAGGTACTCGCCCCGCTCGCCCTCGAAGGTGACGGGGATCGCCTGGCCGGCCTCGGTGTAGGGGCCGTAACCGCTGACGTCGCCCATCTTCATCACCTCGAACCGGACCAACGGCTCGTCGACGAGCAGCGGTTCGGGGACGACGGCCCGCAGTGCGTCGGCGTCGGTGCGGTAGACGACGTTGAGGTACTCGCGGTCGGTGAACCGGGGGATCGTCCGCGCGAAGGCGGGGCTGGTGAGCGGAGTGGTCGGGTGCCGTCGTACATCCTGTGCCTTCATGGCTCTCACCGTCCCGTCCAGCGCGGCGACCGGCGTTCGGCGAAGGCGGTCATGCCCTCGCGTACGTCGTCCGAGGCCATCAGGGTCCTCATCTCGCCGCGCTGGAAGGCGAAGGCCTCGGTGTCGGGGGTGCCGTCGGCGGCGCGGACGACACGCTTGACGGCCGCGAGTGCGAGCGGGGCGTTCTCCGCGAGCCGTTCGGCCAGCCGCAGTGCCTCGGGGACGGCCTGGCCCTGGGCGGTGACCCGGTTCGCCAGGCCCAGGTCGCCCGCGCGGCGGCCGTCGACGGGCTCGCCGGTCAGCAGCAGCTCCATGGCCAGGTGGTGCGGGACGCGCTTGGGCAGCCGGATCGCGCCGCCGCCCGCGGCGATCAGGCCCCGCCTGACCTCCGGCAGACCGAACCGGGCGTCCTCGGCGGCGACGATCAGGTCGCAGGCCAGGGCCAGTTCGAAGCCCCCGCCCATGGCGAAGCCCTCCACGGCGGCGATGAGGGGCTTGTCCGGCGCGGCCTCGGTGAGGCCGCCGAATCCGCGGCCCTCGATCTCGGGCGACTCGCCGCGCAGCGCGGCCTTGAGGTCCATGCCGGCGCTGAACGTGCCGCCCTCGCCGGTCAGGACGCCGGCCCGCAGTGCGGGGTCGGCCTCCAGTGCGTCGAGTGCGGCGGACAGTTCGCCGGCGACCGCGGCGTTCACGGCGTTGCGGGCCTCGGGGCGGTTCAGGGTGATCAGCAGGGTGGAGCCGATGCGCTCGGTCCGTACTGCGGGAGTTGTGGGGGTGCTCATCGTGGCTGTCCTCCTGTGACGGTCAGCGGGCGGCGGTGTCGAGTTCGGCGAGGACGTCCTCGGTGTCCTGGCCCGCGACCGGCGCCAGGCGGCGGATCGAGCCGGGGGTGGCGGAGAACCGCACCGGGATACCGATGGTGCGGACCGTGCCCTCGGTCGGGTGCTCGACGCTGTCCAGCAGATGGCCGTCGCGGACGTACGGGTCCTCGTGGGCGCGGTCCAGTTCAAGCACCGGAGCCATCGGGATGCTGTGCTTGGCGCACACCTCCGCCCACTCCTCGGTGGTCAGCGCCGGGGCACAGCGCTCCAGGAGCGCGGCCAGGTCCTCGTGGTCGGCGCTGTCGACGGCGTCCCCATTGACGCGCGGGTCCTCGGCGAGGTCCGGGCGTCCGGCGGCGGTGAGGAAGTCGCGGTAGTTCCGCGGGTTGTACGGCATGACGCAGGCCAGGCCGTCCTTGGTGCGCACCGCCTTGTGGCCCTTGAGCATCGACAGGGCGAAGCCGGTCGGGCCGGTCTCGGGGACGTGGGTGTGGCCCGCGAGATGCTCGACCAGGTTGAACGCGATCAGCGTGTCCGTCATCGGGATCTCGACTAGCTGGCCCTCGCCGGTGCGGCCCCGGTGCAGCAGGGCGGCGAGCACGCTGTAGGCGATGGTCAGCGAGGAGACCTTGTCGCCGATGATGGTCGGCAGGTAGACGGGCTCCCCCAGCGCGCGGTCGGCGATGTCGACCAGACCGGAGGCGGCTTGCACGGTCTCGTCGTAGGCGGCGTTGCCGGCCCGGTCGGAGTCGCTGCGGAAGCCCTGGGCGTGTGCGTAGACGAGGCCGGGGTTGCGGGCGGCGATGTCGTCGTAGGACAGGCCGAGCCGGTGCAGAGCGCCCGGACGCATGTTGGTGATGAGCACGTCCGCGGTGCCGATCAGCTGCAGCGCCCGCTCGCGGTCGGTGTCGTCCTTGAGGTTGAGGGAGACGCTGCGCTTGTTGCGGTTGACGTTGAGGTTCAGCGGGGTCATGCCCGGGGTGGTGCGGTAGTGGCCGACGCGGACGGTGTCGGCGGGCGACTCGATCTTGATGACGTCGGCGCCGAGGTCCCCGAGGATCTGGGCGGCGTACGGGCCCATCACCACGGTCGACAGGTCGATCACGCGGACGCCCTCCAGGGGGCCGGTGACGGTTTCTGCGAGGTCCGTCATGGCTTTCCTTCACTCCTTTTCGCGCTTTCCGTGTATCTGGAAACTAAGTTACAGCGAGAGATGTCGGAGGGAAAGCTCGGGGAATGACCGAATGAAGAAAGGCGGTATGACCGCAGTGGTCGTACCGCCTTTGGTGAAGCTTTTTCGGTGCTTATGAGTGGAGCGGTTCGGTGAACACCTCGCGGGCGGCTGCCACGACTTCCTCCAGGTCGCCGCCCTGTCCTCGATCCTTGCGCCAGATCAGGCCGGTCTCGAGGCGGGGATGGAAATCGGAGAAGGGGAGAACGATGACATTGTCCAGACGGTAATTGTGGACGGGGCTTCCGGGGTCCAGCATGGAAACGGAGAAGGCCAGTCCGCTGGACACTATCTCGGAAATTCCCTCGAAAGCGGCACTGTTGATTTCGATGCGTTTTCTGATGCCGAGTTCGGAGAGCTGCTGGTCGAGTCCGCGGAAGTAGGCGTTGGTCACGGCCGTCGGGGAGACGACATAGGCGAGTTCGGTCAGTTCCGTCAGGGCGACGGACTCGCGCCCGGCGAACCGGTCCCTGGGCACGACCGCGCCGAGCCGTTCCGACATCACCGGCAGCAGTTCCAGCGCGGGGTCCCCACCCGCCGGGAGGCGGGCCAGGGTCAGCGCGAGTCTGCCGTCGCGGACGGCGTCGACGAGACGGTCGGTGCCGCCCGGCCAGCGCTTGATCTCGAACCGGTCGCTGACCCGCTCGGCCAGGGCGTCCATCCGCTCCCGCAGATCCGGATGGACGCCACTGGGCACCCCCAGCAGCAGCGTGGCCCGGTGGGGCCGGGCCGTCTCGTCAAGGCGCCACCGGATGGAGTCGACCTGCTCCAGTACGCCCCGTGCGATGGGCAGCAGGGCACTGCCCGCCTGGGTGAGCGTCACGCGGTGGGTGTCGCGGTCGAACAGCCGGTGTCCGAGCTCGTTCTCGAGATCCTTGATCCGTCTGCTCAGTGGAGAGGCCGCCATGTGCAGCTTGCGGGCCGCCATGGAGAAGTTCAGTTCCTGGGCGACAGCGACGAAGTAACGCAGATGCAGGAGTTCCACGGTGCCCACCGTAAAGGGCCGTCCGGCGGGCGTGATCAAGGCCCAGGCGGACCCGCACGCAGGGTCAGAACCAGTGCAGACAGTGCGGGGAACGGTCGCCGCGGAAGAGGGCGTCGGCGAGGGCGGCCGCGTCCGGGCGGTGGGCCCTGATGTGTCCGGCCCGCACGAGCGTGCTCGGGGCGGTGCCCCCGAGGTAGACCGACCCCAGGTCGCACACGTCCAGGGACAGGTCGGGCTCCCGGTCCGTCGGGACGCAGTCGGCCTTGCCGTCCCGGACGGTCAGCAGATAGCGGTCGTGCTCGTCGAGGAAGGGGTCCTCGACGTCCAGGACGAGCTCGCCGTCGGTGAACCAGCCGCGCGCGGTCAGGGCGCGCGGGACGTCCAGCAGACGCACCCAGAGCCAGTCCATGTCGTCGCCCGCCTCACCGGCACGGAAGTCCGCGAGCTGCCAGCGCAACGGGTGCTGGGGCGGCATGTGCCGGAACACGACCCGAGAGGTCAGGTCGTGGCCGAGCACGAACCGGGCGAGGGCTGTGAAGACGGCGTCGTCGCATGTGATGGTCTCGTCGACGGTCAGGGTGTTGTCGGGTTCGCCGAGCGAGTAGCTGGCGTACCCGTCGGGGACACCGTCGGCGTCCCGGTGGACGGCGACGTAACGCGGCGCCGGCGAGATCGGGGGCTGTCCCGCGCGCGAGGACCACCAGCGGTGCGGCCGGGACAGCGCACCCGGCTGGGCGCGGCGGTACCGGTCGTACACGTCCTCCAGGATCTCGCCGCACTCGGCACGACGCAGCACCTCGACCGAGCCGCGGTCCGCGCCGGTGGCGGGCGCGCCGGCTGTTCCGCCTTCCCCGCGGAGGGCGGCCCGGTGGCGCTGCACCGTCAGCCGCTGCGTGTACGTCGCCGGTCCGTAACCGAACCTGCCGTAGATCGTGGCCTCGGAGGCCAGCAGCACGGAGAGGACCTCGCCGTGTGCCCGCAGGTCGGCGAGCTGGTGCCGCATCATCGCGCTGAGCACGCCCTGGCGCCGGTGCGAGGGCAGGACGCCGACAGCGGTCACCCCGGGGGCCGGGACCAGGGTCTCTCCGGGCAGCGTGAGCTCGAAGGCGTGCGTGGCGGCGGTGCCGACGGGCCGCCCGTCCGCTGTCAGGGCGAGCAGACAGCGGTCCGCCTCGAGCGCCGACCACCACAGCCCGCCGCCCTCGACCGGGGTCTCCGGGAAACGCCCGAACGCGGCATGGACGGTGTCGACGAAGACATCGAAATCCTCGTCGGTCGTGGAACGTATCTCCATCGGTGCCGCTGCCTCCTCGAAAGAACGGCGCCACGACGAGCGGCGCCTGGCCACAGTGCAGTGTCGAGTGGGTGGCCCGGTCAAACGAATTACGGTGGCGGTGGTGGGATTTGGGGCAGGGAAACTGCCGCAGCGGCCCGCAGCGCGCCTCGGTGCACGTGGTCCGAGCGGGGCACGGCTCCGGGAGGAGCTACCGCCCTCGCGCCTGCTCCTGGTTCGATCGGTGGGGTCGGTCGAGCCAGTCCGCATGCGGCCCCAGACGCGCGTCGACCGGTTCCTCCCCTCGCCGGAGCGCGTCGATGTAGGCGCGGTCGGCGGCGAGGCGAGCCGCCACCTCGGGGCCCTCGGCGACCGCGCCGTGCCCGGGAACCACGACGTCGACGCGTGCGGCGGCCTCGTCGAGCAGGTCCAGCGCCTTCGCGTACGCGGCCGGCTGATCGTCCTGGCGCACGTCGAGGAGCGGGATCAGTACGTCGGAGAGCATGTCGCCGACGAGCAGGACGCCACGGTCCGCGAGGAGGATCGAGGCATGGCCGACGGCGTGCGCCTGGTGCTCGATGATCTCGCCCGGCACGGGTCCGCCGTCCGCGGGCAGCGGGGTGAGGAGCCCGACCAGTTCGAGCGGGACACCTGACGCGCTCTGCGCCGCCATGGCCTGCGCCCGCTCCCGCGCTTCCGTGGCGACGCGGGTCGCGGCCGGGGTGGCGTAGCGCGGCACATCGCCGAACCGGCTGTGCCAGAGCAGGTGGTCCCAGTGCGGATGGGTGCAGAACCCGGCGACCACCGGGATGTCCAACTGGTCTACCGCGTCGGAGAGTTGGTCCAACTCGGAGCCGTTGATGCCGGGATCGACGATGATCAGTCCCTCGTCCCCGCGCACCACGACGGAATTGCTCCAGACCCACTCGCTCTGCCGGACCCAGACGCCGTCGGCCACCTGACGCAGCTTGCTCATGTCCACTCCCGTTGGTCGGTCACAGTACTGAGACCGCGATCGGTGGCCGAACTCATCGCTTGCGGACCGGTGAGCCGGGGGAAAGGGAGGGCCGCCGTCGGGATCGAGCAGGAATCCGGCCCCTGTACCGGATGACGAGGCGCAGGACCTGGCCGCGACCGGCCGTCACTGCGGCGGGTTGCCGTGCTTGCGATAGGGCAGGTCGGCGTGCTTCGTACGGAGCATCGCCAGGGTGCGGATGAGAGTGCCGCGGGTCTCGGCGGGGTCGATGACGTCGTCGACGAGGCCGCGCTCGGCGGCGTGGTAGGGATGCATCAGCTCGGCGGCGTACTCCTTGACGAGCGCCGCCCGCACGGCGTCCGGATCGTCGGCCTCGGCGATCTGCCGACGGAAGACGACGTCGGCCGCGGCCTCCGCGCCCATCACGGCGATCTCGTTGGTCGGCCAGGCATAGGTCACGTCGGAGCCGATGGACCGGGAGTCCATCACGATGTAGGCGCCGCCGTACGCCTTGCGCAGCACGACGCTGACGCGCGGCACGGTGGCGTTGCAGTAGGCGTACAGCAGTTTCGCGCCGTGCCGGACGATGCCGCCGTGCTCCTGGGCGACGCCCGGCAGGAACCCGGGGACGTCCACCAGGGTCACGAGCGGGATGTTGAACGCGTCGCAGGTCTGGACGAAGCGGGCCGCCTTCTCGCTCGCGAGGCTGTCCAACGCCCCGGCCAGACGCGCGGGTTGGTTGGCGACGACGCCGACGGCGTGGCCGTCCAGACGGGCCAGGCCCACGACGACGTTGGTGGCCCAGTGCTCGTGCACCTCCATGAACTCGCCGTCGTCGACGAGTTCCCCGATCACCGCTCGCATGTCGTAGGCGCGGTTGCCGTCGGCGGGGACCAGGTCCAGCAGGGCCGTGCCGTCCCGGTCGGGGCGGTCGGTGGGCCGGAACACCGGCGGCTGCTCCCGGTTGTTGGCCGGGAGCAGGGACAGCAGATAGCGCACCTCCTCCAGACAGGTCCGCTCGTCGTCGTAGGCGAAGTGGCACACGCCGCTCGTCTCGGCGTGGACGTCCGCGCCGCCGAGCCCTTCGTGGGTGACGTCCTCGCCGGTGACCGCCTTGACCACGTCCGGGCCCGTGACGAAGACCTGCGAGGTCGAGCGGACCATGAAGACGAAGTCCGTCAGGGCGGGGGAGTAGGCCGCGCCGCCCGCGCAGGGGCCGAGCATCACGCTGATCTGCGGGATGACACCAGAGGCCCGGGTGTTCCGGCGGAAGATGCCGCCGTAGCCGGCGAGCGCGGTGACGCCTTCCTGGATGCGGGCGCCGGCGCCGTCGTTGAGTGACACCAGCGGCGCTCCGGCGGCCAGGGCCATGTCCATGATCTGGTGGATCTTCCCCGCGTGCGCCTCGCCCAGGGCGCCACCGAAGACGCGGAAGTCGTGCGCGTAGACGAAGACGGTCCGGCCGTGCACGGTGCCCCAGCCGGTGAGGACGCCGTCGGTGTGCGGGCGCTTGTGCTCCAGGCCGAATCCGGACGCCCGGTGCCGCCGTAGCGGCTGCGTCTCGTGGAACGTCCCGTCGTCCAGCAGGAGTTCGATGCGCTCACGCGCCGTCAGCTTGCCCTTGGCCCGCTGGGCCGCGGTCGCTTTCTCGCTCGGCCCGCGCCGCACCTGCTCCCGCAGCGTGCGTAGTTCCACGGTCCTGGCGTGAGCGTCCTCGTGCACGTGTTCCCCCGTATGCCGATGTCTCCGGGCGCCCGGATGTGTTCCGGTCCGCCCCTGCCCATCCACTCCCCGAGATTATCCCATCGTCAAAGTATGCACATCGCTTGACTGAGAATGTAACGCTGTGCAAGCGTGAGGGGACAGCAGATCGCCATGCCATTGCGGAAGGACGCACATGTCGGACGACGGCCGCACGGACCCGGTTCTCGACTGCCCGGCCGAGGAGACGCCGGACGGTCAGGAACTCATCACCGCGGCGATGCGATGGCACTTCAGCCCGCGGACGGGCTCACCGTTCTGGCTGGAGCGCGCCGCGACACTCGACTTCGACCCGCTGACGGACGTGAAGAGCTTCGACGACCTGAGGCTCTTTCCCAACATCGTCAACGAGCTGCGGGACGTGCGCGTCGAGGAACTGATCCCGCGCGGTCTCGCGCCGGACGACCTCTACGGCGTCTACGAGAGCGGCGGCACCACCGGTGCGCCCAAGCGGGTCATCTGCACGACCGACTGGATGGACCGCTGGCTCGCCTTCAGCCAGCGCCACCTGGACGCCCGCGGCTGCCCCCGGGGCGTCAACTGGCTGGCCCTGATGCCCGACGGCCCGCACATCTTCGGAGCCGCCCTGCGGGAGGGCGCCAAGCGCAGCGGCGGCATCCTCTTCACCGTCGACATGGACCCGCGCTGGGTGAAGAAGTGCATCGCCGAGGGCCGCGGTGAGGACGCCGCCCGCTACGCCGACCATCTGGCCACCCAGGCCGGTTTCCTGCTGGAGACCCAGGACATCGGCGTCATGATCACGACTCCGCCCCTGCTGCAGCGGCTCGCGCAGGACGACCGCATGGTGGAGCTGATCAACGAGAAGGTGCGCTACATCCAGTGGGGCGGCGCGCACATGGACGCCGACACCCGGCACCTGTTCGGCACCGAGGTCTTCCCGGGCGTCCAGCTGCAGGGCGCCTACGGCAGCACCATGATCCTCGGCGGCTCCCTGGAGCGCATCGATCCGCCCGCCGAGGACGTGTGCGTCTTCGACCCCTTCGCGCCGTACATCTCCTTCTCCGTCATCGACCCCGCCACCGGCGAGACGGTCCCCTACGGCGAGCGCGGCCAGGTCGTGATGAACCACGTCAGCAAGGCCATGCTGCTGCCCAACAACCTCGAACGCGACACCGCCGTGCGCATGCGGCCGCCCGAGGGGCAGATGGGCGACTCGGTCGCCGACGTCAGCCCGGTGGCCACCTTCGACGACCAGGCCGTCATCGAAGGGGTCTACTGATGCCCCGACCGGCCGGCGTGGTCACGGAGCCGGTGTCCGAGGTCGCCGCCGCGCCCCCCGTCCACCTCGACGCGTTCGGTCCCAACGGCCCCTACCGCGCCCGCAACCGCATGACGGTGCCCGACGTGACGGGAGCACCGCTCGCCGAACTGAGCATCGTGCCGCCCCTGTTCGTGCAGCGCGGCATCGCCGCGCTGCGGTCGGCCGACCCGCTGCCGCCCGAGCAGCGGGCCGAGGCACTCGAACGCGCCGGCCGGCTGTTCGCCACCGCCACCGTCGGCGGGCTGGACCCCGACTCCTACCGGCACCTGGTCAGCCGCTGCTCCGGGCTGCCGATCTCCGTGGTCCGCGCCGCGACCGGGATCGTCGCGGAGGCGGCGCAACAGGCCTCGGCCACCGTCCTCCAGGCCCGGCCACAGGCCGCGGCCGGCCAGTGGCGGGACCCGTCGACCCGCGCCGGCGCCGCGGTGTGGACCCGGCGCGGGAACGTCTTCGCCGTGCACGCGGCCGGCAACCATCCCGGCGTGCACGCCCTGTGGCTGGAGGCACTCGCCCTCGGGTACCGCGTGATCGTACGGCCCTCGCGGCGCGAGCCGTTCACTCCGCACCGGCTGGTCGCCGCGCTCCGCGAGGCGGGCTTCGCCGACGACCACGTGGCGCTGACCGCCACGGACCACACCGTGGCCGACACCGTCATCGCCGGCGCGGACCTCTCGCTCGTCTACGGCGGTGACGACGTCGTGCGCAAGTACGGCGGTCACAACACCGTGCTGCCGCAGGGGCCCGGCAGGGCGAAGATACTGCTCACCGGCGCGGACTGGCGCACCCACCTGGACGTGATCGTCGACTCGGTGGCCGACGAGGGCGGCACCGCCTGCATCAACGCCACCGCCGTCCTCGTGGAGGGCGGAGCCGCCGAGGCGGCCGCCGTGGCCGACGCCCTCGCCGGCAGGCTGGCGGCCATCCCCAGCCTGCCTCCGCAGGACCCCGACGCCGTGCTGCCCGTCCAGCCGCTGGCCGCGGCCCGTGCCGTCGAGGCGTATCTGCTGCGCAGCGCCCGCGGCGCCACCGCGCACCTGGGCGGCGACGGCATCGTCGACGACCTGGGCGACGGCAGCGCCGTACTGCGCCCGGCGGTCTTCCGCCTGGACCGCGCCGACGCCCCGCAGACCGGCGTCGAACTGGGCTTCCCCTGCGTGTGGGTGGCGCCCTGGACCCGGGCCGACGGCATCGCACCCCTGCGCGAGAGCCTCGTGCTGACCGCGATCACCGACGACGAACAGCTCGTCGAGCGACTCGTCGACGAGCCGACCATCAGCAACGTGTACGTCGGCGACCACCCGACGTACTGGATGCGCCCCGGCCTGCCGCACGACCGCTACCTCGCCGAATTCCTCATGCGGACCAAGACCGTCCTGCGGGACTGACCCCGACGACAGCGCACAGCAAGGGGCGACCATGGCACTGAACCACGACTTCGTCGGGCGTACGCACGCGCCGGACGAGGTGTACGAAGTCAGCCGGGAGAAGATCCGCGACTACGCGGTCGCCACCGGCGACACCCATCCCGTCTACCTCGACCCCGAGGCCGCGCGGGCGCTCGGTCACCCGGACGTGATCGCGCCGCCCTCCTTCGCCGTCATGCTCTTCTTCCGCTTCGGCGGCTGGCCGCTGTACGACCCGGAGTTCGGCAAGCGCAAGGAACCGGTGTGCGTGCACCGGGCCCAACGGGTCGAGCACCAGCGGCCGATCAGGCCGGGCGACCGGCTCGTCCAGAGCACCACCGTCGACGACATGAGCGTCATGGGCGAGCACGAGCAGTGGGTGATGACCCATCGGATCAGCACCGTGGACGGCGAACACGTGTGCACCGTGGTCAACACGATCCTCTCCCGCGGCACGGCCGCCCTGCCCCGGCAGACCCCCACCGCGCCCGCACCCGCTCCCGAGCTCCAGACCCAGGAGGTGTGACGTGGCCGCCCGGATCGCCTACGCCGACGTCGAGGTCGGCACCGAGATGCCCGCCCGCGACATCACCGTGCAGCGGATCGACCTGCTCCGCTACTGCGGGGCCTGCTCGGACTACACCATGACGCACTGGAACGAGCGGGTCGCCAAGTCCGTGGGCCTGCCCGACGTCATCGCGCACGGCACCTACACCATCGCCGCCGCCGTACGCGTCCTCACCGACTGGGTCGGCGACCCCTCGGCCCTGGTCGAGTACAGCGTGCGCCGCTTCACCCGGCCGGTCGTCGTGCCCGACGACGACATCGGGGCGACCGTCCGGATCAGCGGAGCCGTCGAGCGGCTGCTGGACGGGAACCGGGCCCAGATCCGACTGCGCGCACGCTTCGAGGGACTGGAGGTGATGTCCGGGGCGCGAGCCGTCGTACGGCTTGCCTGACCGCGGACCGCCGGGCACCGGCCGGCAGCCGCACCCGCACGGCCGCCGACGCGGCGGCGGATCCGACAGGAGGAGCACACGCACATGACCAGCACGGAGATCACCGCGGAGCGGGAGAACGAGATCAAGGAGCTCGTGGCCGACATCCTCGAACTCGAACCCGAGGACATGACGCGCACCAGCCGGTTCAAGGAGGACCACGAGGCCGACTCCCTGCTCGCCATCGAGATCCTCGCCTCCCTGGAGAAGACCTACAAGATCACCATCGCCCAGCAGGAACTCGCCCGCATGGTGAACCTGGAGAGCGTGTACGAAGTGGTGGCCGAAGCCATAGCGGTCCGGCAGTAGGCGCCCCGGTGCTGTCGTCCATGACACCGCGAAGGGTCGTCGTCACCGGTCTCGGCGCGGTGACCAGCATCGGGATCGGCGCCGGAGAGTTCCTCGCCGGGCTGCGCGCCGGGCGCAGCGGCGCCGCCCCCATCACCTCCTTCGACGCGAGCGGGTTCGAGCACTCCCAGGGGTGCGAGATCACCGACTTCGACGCGGAGCGCTTCGTCACCCGGCTGCCGTCCGCCGAGTACGGCCGCGCCAGCCACTTCGCCGCCGCGGCGGCGCGCATGGCGGTGGAGGACGCGGCCCTGCCCGTCGAGGACCTGCGCGCGGCCCGCTCCCTGGTCTCCGTCGGCACCACCGACGGCGAGTCCCGCGACCTCGACCGGCTGGTGCAGCAGGAGGTGGAACTCGGGGCCGCACGCATGGACCCCGTGGTGGCCCGCCGGGTCCCGGCCGGCCGGCTGTCGGTGGCGGCGGCCCGGGAACTGGGGCTGGTCAACGTCGAGGCCGTGACCCTGCCGACCGCGTGCGCGGCCGGGAACTACGCCATCGGCTACGGCTACGACGCCGTCCGCAGCGGGGAGTTCGACTTCGCGCTGTCCGGTGGCGCGGACGCCGTGTGCCTGAAGACCTTCGCCGGCTTCTACCGGCTGGGCACCATCGCCCCTGAGCGCTGCCAGCCTTTCGACCTCGACCGCAAGGGCATCCTCACCGGCGAGGGCGCCGGAATGATGCTCCTGGAGAGCCTGGAGTCGGCGCTCGCCCGCGGCGCCCGCATCCACGCCGAGGTGCTGGGCTACGGACTGAACTGCGATGCCGACCACCCGGTCGCACCCAACGAGGACAGCTTCGCCCGCTGTGTACGGCTGGCCCACGAGAACGCGGGCGTCAGCGCCGACGACGTCGACCTGATCTCGGCGCACGGCACCGGCACCAAGGCCAACGACGTCAGCGAGGCCCGCGCGATCCGTCAGGTCTTCGGCGGCCGGCCGCCCCGCATGGTCTCCATCAAGTCGATGATCGGCCACACCATGGGCGCGGCCAGCGCCCTGGCCGCGATCGCCTGCACGCTGGCCCTGCGCGAGGGCTTCATCCCGCCCACCATCAACCATGTCCGGACCGACCCGGAGTGCGACATCGACTGCGTGCCCAACCAGGCCGTCGACGCCGATCTGCGCGTGGTGCAGAACAACGCGCTGGCCTTCGGCGGCAACAACGCCGTGCTGATCCTGGGCCGTCACGAGCCCGACGGCGTCGGCGGCGCGCAGGCGGCCGAGAGGGGAGCGGCATGAACGCCGTCACGACGCTCGGGGGTGGGCGATGAACACCTCGGGACCGGTCATCACGGCCTGGTCGGCGGTGTCCGCGTTCGGCATCGGACGGGAGACGTTCAGCGCCGGCGTCCGGTCGCGGCAGCCCGTCGTCACCGCCCTGGATCCCGAGCGCTGGCCCGCACCCGTCGACCGGGCGTGCCTGGTGCCCGGCGCGGACCCGCGCGAGTTGCTCGGCCGCAAGGGCACCCGGTCGATGGACCGGGTCACCGGCCTCGCCGTCGCCGCGGTGGGCCGGCTGCTCGACGACGGAGAAGGCGGACGCATCCCCGGGCTCGACGAGGACACCGGCCTCGTGCTCGGCACCTCGAACGGCAGCGTGAGCAGCATCATGGCCTTCACCCGCGACTCGCTGACCCAGGACCGCCCCTATCTGGTCGACCCCGCCCGCTTCCCCAACACCGTCATGAACTGCGCCGCCGGGCAATCGGCGATCCGGCACGGCCTCCGCGGGCCCAACGTGACCATCGCGGGAGGCCGCGCCTCCGCCCTGCTCGCCCTCAACCACGCCCAGCGGCTCCAGCGCTGCGGCCACGCCCGTTCCGTCGTGTGCGGCGCGGTCGAGGAGTTCTCCGCGGAACGCGCCTGGCTGGAGTGGCACGCCCGCCCCGAACAGGACCCCGGGGACGCCTCCCGGGCGGCACTGACCGGCGAGGGGTGCGCGGTCCTCCTGCTGGAGACGGGCACCGACCCGGCGGCCGGCCGGCCCGTCCTCGCCGAGGTGGCCGCCGTGGAGATCGCCCTGCCCGCCGACGAGAAGAACACCGGCCCGGTACTCGCCGACTGTCTGCGCCGCGCCCTGCACCGGGCCGGACTCAGCGCCGAGGACGTGTGGGCCCTCGCCCCGGCCGGCACCCCCGGACCGTACGGCGCCCAGGAAAGCACCGCGCTCGCCGAGGTGCTTGGCGCCCACGACCCGATCCGGCTGTCCTGCACCGACCTGCTCGGCGACACCAACGCCGCGTCCGCGGCCTTCCAGATCGCCACCCTCCTGGCGAGCGCCGAGGGCGACCCGGCGGCGGCCGGGCGCGCCGCACTGGTCACCACCGCCGACCCCGACGGCGTGGTCGGCTGCGCCGTGCTGCGCCTGGCCTGAACGACCGCGGACCGATACACCGCTCACGAGAGGAACCCTCCATGGACCACGACCGGCGGCCCGTCGCCCTGGTGACCGGCGGCTCCCGCGGCATCGGCCGTGCCGTAGTCCGCGAACTGGCCCGCGACGGACACGACGTGGCCTTCTGCTATCGCGCCCGCGGTGACGCGGCCCAGGAGGCCGCGAAGGAGGCCGAGGAACTCGGCGCCCGGGTCCTGGCCCGCCCCACGGACGTGACGGACGCGGACGACGTACGGGCCCTGGTCCACGACGTCGAGGAGCAGCTCGGGCCCGTCGACGTGCTCGTCACCTCCGCCGGCGTCACCCGCGACAACCCCCTGGTGACCATGAGCGAGGAGGACTGGAGGCAGGTGCTGCGGATCAACCTGGACGGCACCTTCACCGTCTGTCACGCGGTGATCATGGGGATGATGAAGCGCCGGCGCGGCGTCGTCCTCACCCTGTCCTCCGTCTCGGGCGTGTACGGCAACGCGCGCCAGACCAACTACTCCGCCTCCAAGGCCGGAATCATCGGATTCACCCGGGCCCTGGCCAAGGAGGTGGGCGGCTTCGGTATCCGGGCGAACGTCGTGGCCCCCGGGTACATCGACACCGACATGACGGCCGTGCTGCGCGAGCGCGAACACCAACGGGCCGTCGACAGCGTGCCGTTGGGCCGGTTCGGGACGGTGGAGGAGGTCGCAGGACTGGTCGCGTTCCTCGCCTCGGACCGGGCCTCCTACATCACCGGAGCCGTCGTACAGGTCGACGGCGGGATCACCATCTAGCGTACGAGGAGTGCGTCATGGCGCCGACACCGCGCCGCCCCCGTATCTACTTCTCCTTCCGCAGTCCCTACTCCTGGCTGGCCTTCCACGACCTCACCACTCATCATCCGCAGGTGGTGGAGAGCCTGGAGTGGCGGCCGTTCTGGGAGCCCGACGCGCCCAGCGAGCACCTGCTCGCCGAGGCCGGCGGCCGCTTCCCCTACACCCCGATGTCACGTGAGAAGCACCTGTACATGCTCGGGGACGTGCGGCGGCTGGCCGCCCGGCGCGGACTGACGGTCACCTGGCCCCAGGACGTGGACCCCTGGTGGGAAGCCTCCCACCTGGCCTATCTGGTGGCCGCCGCCGAGGGACGGGGACTCGCGTTCGCCGAGCGCGTGTACCGCGCCCGCTGGCAGGAGGGCCTGGACATCTCCGACCGCGCGACCATCGGTCGCCTTGCCGCCGACGTCGGCGTGTCCGCCGATGCCGCCGAGCACGCCGCGGACGACGACGGGATCCGCGCGGAGGGGACCCGGGCACTGCTCGACATCCACCGCGACGACGTCTTCGGGGTGCCCTTCTTCATCCACCGCCGTCAGAAGTTCTGGGGCGTGGACCGGCTCACGGACTTCCTCACCGCACTGGGGGAGCCGACCGGGCAACCGCGGCCGGGGGCGCCGGCCGAGAGCGCGCCGCCGGTCGCCGCGGCGGCGTTCGGCGCGCACTCCAGCGACCACGGGCACGCGGGCGGCTGCGGCTGATGCCCGCCGCCCCGTCGGCCGCCCGGCATCTGCGGTGGGCCGGTCCGGGCCGGGGTTTCGGTCCGGTTGCCGGGGATTCGGCAGCGGGGGAGCGGGCGCCGGTCCTCGTCGCGGATTCCTGGCTGGTGGAGGACGGACGCACCAGGGCCCTCGGGGCGCACATCGAGAGGTTCCGCGCGGCCTGCGCGTCGGTGCGGTCCGTGCCGGGTTCGCACACCACCGCGTTCGTGGGGCAGGCGCTGCCCCAACTCCCGCTGACGGGGCGTTGGTTCCCCCGCCTGGAACTCGTCGACGGCAAGAGCGGCCCTTGCTTCCGGCTGTGGGTCAGGCCCGCGCCATCCCGCGGTGAGACCGTTCGCCTCTGGGTGCCGCCGGAACCCGACCGGCGCACCCGGCCCGCGGTCAAGGGCCCCGATCTCGCCTACCTCGCCCGGCTGCGGCAGGCGGCCGCGGACGCGGGAGCCGACGAGGCCGTGCTGCTCTCTGCCGACGGGCGCGTGCGCGAGGGCGGCACCACCAGCATCCTGTGGTGGCGCGACGGCACCCTGCACGCCCCGCCCGACGGCCCCGACGTGCTGCCCGGGGTGACGCGCGGTCAACTGCTGTGCATGGCAGAGGAGTCGGGAGTCCAGGTCGCGTTCGAGTCGCCCACACCCCATGACCTCGACGGGCTGGAGGTGTGGGCCGTCAACGCGCTGCACGGCATCCGGCCCGTCACCGCCTGGACCGGAACCGGCGTCACGGCCGGCCCGGCGGCACGGGCGGCGCGGTGGCACGCCCGTCTGCAACGCCTTGCCGGGCCGCTGATCAGCTGACCACCAGCGCGGGACACACCCGGACCACCGCGATGCCGCGGTCACTGCGGCCCAGCCGGAAACGCACCTTGTCGTGCAGGACCGTGCCCGAGGCGGCCTTCCCGCCGACCTGCTCCTCTCCGGGGAACAGGGTGAACGTCCAGCCGCCGCCGACCTCGCAGTCCGGCAGTTCCGACCCGGACTGCAGCACGCGCGCCCCCCAGATCTGGCGGGTCATCAGATCTCGGGTGTCGACGCCGTCGACCGTGAACGCCGAGGCGTCGGCCGCCCGGATGTCGTCGTAGCTGCCGAAGTGCAGTCCCACCGGACCGGTCACCGTGGCCACCAGAGTCCAGTCGGCCCCCGGATCCACCACCAGCCGGCCCGGCGGCAGGGCGCGGTCGACGACGTCGGCCGCGCCCTTGGCGAGCTGGTCGGCGCGGATCGCCGGATCGACCGCGCCGCGGGTGTCGAGCTTGTCCGGGTCGGGCACCAGCAGCAGGCCGAAGACGGCCTCGTCGGCGAAGCGGGCACCCCGGAAATGCTCCCGCAGCGCTGCCACGGCACGCTCCGCCCGCTGCCAGTGCGCGGCGTCGAAGGCCCGCTTCAGATAGGTGGCCGTGGGCAGCGGCAGCCCGGCCCGGCGCACCCCCTCCCGTACGGAGTCGCAGGTGTTCCATCCCGATGCGGCCAACAACGTGATCTGGGCGCTGGCGGACAAGGCCACCTCCGGTCGGAGTGTCACGGGTGCCGCGGCCGCGCGCGGCGGGATCGGACTCGCGCTCCAAGCTAGCCGATGCGATCGCCCAGGGGGCGGGAGGCGGGAGCCACGGGGCGGGGCGCGTCGGCGGCCGGCAGCGGCAGGGCGCGCAGCGTGGCCTCCGCCTTGACCAGCATCTCGTCGTACTCGGCCAGCGGCTGCGAGTCGAGTACGATCGCGCCGCCCGCGCCCACGCTCAGCTGCTCGCGCCACCGTACGGCCGTACGGATGACGATGTTGAGATCCGCCGTGCCGGAGTAGCCGAGGAAGCCCAGGGCCCCCGAGTAGATGCCGCGGGCCTGGTCCTCCAGGGAATCGATGATCTCCATGGTGCGCAGCTTCGGCGCGCCGGTCATCGACCCTCCGGGGAAGCACGCCCTGACGCAGTCGACGGCGCTCGCCTCCGGGCGCAGGGTGCCCCGCACGGTGGACACCAGCTGGTGCACGGTCGTGTAGGACTCGGTCGCCATGAAGGCCGGCACACCCACGCTGCCGACCGTGCAGATGCGGCCCAGGTCGTTGCGGAGCAGGTCGACGATCATCAGGTTCTCGGCGCGGGTCTTGGGGTCGTCCTGGAGGGAGGCGCGCAGGGCCTCGTCGACGGCGGGGTCCGGGCTGCGCCGGGTCGTTCCCTTGATCGGCTTGCTCTCGACCGACCGGTCCCGGTCGATGCGCAGGAAGCGCTCCGGTGAGGAGCAGAAGACGGAGAGCTCCCCCAGCCGCAACAGGGCCGCGTACGGTGCCGGGTTGAGCCGTCGCAGCCTGCGGTAGTAGGCCAGGTCGTCGTCCGGCGCGGGCAGATGCAGGCTGTTGGTCAGGCAGATCTCGTAGCTCTCGCCGGCGTGCAGCTGCCGTTGGGAGGCGGCGATGTCGGCCAGGTACTGCTCACGGGGCCGGGCGAGCCAGCGGGTGACGTCGGTGTCGGCGGGAGCCGGCAGGGCACGCGCGGCCGGGGCGTCCGGAAGCGTGCCGAGCACGGCGCTCGTGCGGTCCAGCCACTGGCGGGTGTCGGCGGCGTCCTCGGGCTCGGCGAGCCCGACCAGGTAGGTGCGGTCCTCAAGGTGGTCGACGGCCAGGAAGCGGTGGGCCCGCAGCCACATGGCGTCCGGTGTCGGTGCGCGGTGGAGGTTGCTCGCGCCGGTGTCGGCCTTCAACTCGTAGCCGAAATAGCCGACATAGCCACCGGTGAGGTCGAACGGCAGGTCCTCGGTTCCGGTGACCCGGCGGTCGAGGCGGTCGGCCAGGACGTCGAATATGGAGCCGCTCTCCAAGTAGGGGATGCCGCCCGGGGGTTCCACGATCACCGAGGGGTCGCCGACGCGATAGGTGAGCACCTCCCCGCCGGGTCCGTCGGCGTCGCCCAGGAAGGAGAACCGGGACAGGCCCGGTTCCACGTGGGCGCTGTCGAGCCAGAACGCCCGGCTGCTGGTGCCGTGCAGGGCGGTGAACGCGGCTTCCGCGTCCACGGCCCGCTCCAGGCGCCGCACATGGGCGTGCAGGGCGGGTGCCGACGGGTGGTTCGGGGGTGCTGCCGCAGGTCGGGGAGGGGCGGTGGTGCGCGGTGCCGGGGCGGGTGGGCCGGATCGTGCAGGTCGCGCCGACAGGGCCAACCTCCTGAAGTTGGCGACCAGTTCGGTGCCGTACTCGGTGCTGATCGACTCGGGGTGGAACTGGACGCCCCAGCGCGGCAGTTCGCGATGGCGCAGGCCCATGATCACGCCGTCCTCCGCCCGGGCTATCACCTCCAGCTGCGGCGGCAGCGGTTCCGCGACGCACAGGGAGTGGTAGCGGACGGCGGTGAAGTGGTCGGGGAGACCGGCGAAGACGTCCCGGCCGGTGTGCTCGACGGTGGTCAGGTGGCCGTGGCGGGGCTCCGGGGCGCCGATCACCTGTGCGCCGGCCAGCAGCCCGATGCCCTGGTGCCCCAGGCAGACACCGAGGACGGGCAGGTCGGTGCGGTGCAGCAGGGAGCGGGAGTGGCCGAAGTCGCGCTGCTCCGACGGATGTCCGGGGCCCGGTGAGATGACCGCCGCGTCGAAGGAGTCGAGGTCCAGCCGGTCGAAGTCCGGGTCGTCGTTGGCCACGACGGTCGGCTCGCAGCCGTAGGTCTGCGCGAGGAGCTGGAAGAGGTTGTAGGTGTAGGAGTCGTAGTTGTCGATCAGCAGTGTGCGCATGGCCCCTTCAGAGGGTCGGAACGGTCGCCGGTGGCGGCTGCGGGTACCGCCGACGGTCGGACTCGGGTCAGGGGAGGGACGGGTGGCTCGTCAGCCGACGGAGACCGTCGACCAGTCGAACGGCACGTCGTCGAGGACCTCCATCTCCTGGCACAGCCGGTGCAGTCCGCTGAAGTCCTGGAGCAGCCGCCGGCGTGCCGCCGACGCGGCCACGTCCTGCAGCATCCGGCGCCCGCCCGGTACGCCGGTGAGTTCCACGATCCGGTGCCAGGTCGTGTAGTCGTTGGCGGCGAACGCCTCCATGCCGTCGGCGAGCGCGGCGAGGAAGACGCGCCGGTGCTCGGGGCCCAGCCGGGTGTACGCGGCCTTGGCGATCTCGGCGGCGATGGAGGAGTGGCAGTACTCGTCACGGTTGTGGAGGTCGGCGGTCACGCGGTTGATCGGCTGGACCTCGGTGTCGTCGGCGACGAGGTCGAGATAGGCGTTGATGGAGATCTCGGCGACCGTGGTGTAGGCGAGTGTGTCCAGCTCGCGCAGGGCCGGTGTGGCCGCGGCGGCCAGGCGCTCCTGGTGGCGGCGGGCCTTGTGGCCGAGCGGCAGTTCGGCGTCCGGCATCGCCCAGCCGCGCCGACGGCGGGTCACCGCGCTCGCGTTGAGATGCATCAGGGTGTGGTACTGCTCGTCGACCATCGCCTGGGTCACGGCGATGGTCATCGACTCGCCCAGACCGGTCTCGAAGGCGTCCGTGGCCATCAGCGCGAAACCGGGGTTGACCACCCGCTGTTCGATGTCCTGGATGTTCTTGTTGAACGCGATCCAGCCCCAGGCGCGCAGCCTCGCCTTCGTGTCCTCGTCCAGCGCGAGATAGGTGGGGTGGTCCCGGAAGGGCAGCAGGCTCTCGGGACAGTCGGGCCGGTCCGGCTCGAACAGGTCGTCCAGATCCGGCTCCCGCCGTTTGACCGCCGCCCGCCGGTACCAGTTGGCCGACAACCGGCTGATCACGGCGCTTTCGACGGGGTGGGCCGGGTCGTGGGCCGGTAATCCCGGTGGAGCGCCCCCCTGACCCCAGCTGTTGTCCGCCCCGCCCCCCGACCGATCCTCTGAAGAATCAATACTCATACATACATTGTACGGGTCTATACTTTGCGGGGAAGCCCCTTCGGGCCCGAAGAGCCGATCTGGGAGAACTCGATGACCGACCGCCCAACGGATGGCCCGGCATGTGGCTGACGCAGATCCTGGACCGCAACCGCCGATGGCGCGGTGAGGAAACGGCTCTGGTGGACGGCCGGGGCACCGTCACCTGGGCCGAACTCGACGAGCGCGTGCACGCCCGCGCCGGTGCGCTGCTCGCGCTCGGCCTGGGACCGGGCGACCGGGTGCTGCTTCTGGCACCGGAGCGCGTCGAGGTGTTCGAGGCCTACTTCGCCCTGGCCCGGATCGGTGCCGTGGCCGTCCCCCTGGACCCGCTGGGCCCCACGGAGGAGGCGGCCGCGGTCGCCCGGCACACCAACGCGTCGGCAGTGGTCGCCGACCTGTCGGCCGCCAGCTGGGCCCACGACCTCGGCGTCCCCCTCGTCCTGGACCTCGTCGGCCCCTGGGGTGGCACCCCGGAACTACCGCCCTACCAAGGGACTTGGCCGCTGGTGCGGCCCGACGACCCGCTCGCCGTCATGCACACGTCCGCGACCACGGGCCGGGCCCGCGGAGTGGTCTGGGACCACCGGAGCCTGATGCAGGTCTGTCTCGCCTGGTCGGCGGCGGCCGGACCCGCCGAGGGAGCGACCCTCGTCAACTGCGCGCCGCTGTTCCACAGCAGCGTCGCCATGTCCTTCGCCTACATGGCGGCCGGCGCCCGGATCGTCCTGCCGCGCGCCGCCGCTCCGCAGCGCACGCTGGAGGCCATCGCCCGCCACCGGGCCACCCACCTGTGGCTCGATCCGGAATCCCTCCGGCACCTGGCCGACGCGGCACGCGCCGGGGACCACGACACCGGCAGCCTCCGCGAGATCGTCTACGGCGGGGCTCCCCTTCCCTGGGAGGTCTACCGCGCCGCCGCCCGCGTCTTCGGCTGCGCGTTCCGCCAGGCGTACGGGGCGGCCGAGGCCGGCGGTCACTTCGCCATGCTCGCCCCGCACGAGCACCCGTCAGCGGATACGGCCCCCGAAGTGCCGCCCGTCCTCGGTGCCGGCCGGCCGTTGCCGGGCGTCGACGTGCGCGTCCGGCGCCCCGACGGCTCGGAGGCGGCCGCCGGGGAGAACGGCGAGATCTGCGTGCGCAGCGACAGCCTGATGCGGGGCTACTGGGGTGAGCCCCGGGCCACCGCCGAGGCGATGCGGGACGGCTGGCTGCACACCGGCGACCTGGGCCGGACGGACGAGACCGGCCACCTCACCCTGGTCGGCCGGCAGATCGACGTGATCACGAGCAGCGGGCGCGACATCCACCCCGCGGAGATCGAGCGGGTGCTCCTCTCGCACGACGCGGTGGCCGACACGGCGGTGGTGGGCCGGCGCGACTCCGCCCACGGCGAGGTGCCGATCGCCTACGTGGTTCCCGTCACGGCCGCGGCCCGCCCCACCCCCGACGAACTCTCCCGGTTGCTCAGCGCCGAACTGGCGAGCCACCAACCCGCCCCCCTGATCACGTTCTTGGACAGCCTGCCGCGCAACCGCTCGGGCAAGGTCCTCAAGACGATCCTGCGCACCATGGCGGAGGAGCACTGACCCCGCGGCAGCCCGCGACCCGTAGGCGTACGACAGGGAACCCAGCGAGGGACACAGGTGATGAAGTGCAGGTGACGGGATCCTGGCCGCGCGACCGTGCCCCGTGGCATCCCGCGTCCTGGCGCCGCCGGCCGGCCGGTCAGCCGCCCGGCTGGCCGCAGGACGACCGACTGCGCCAGGCACGCGACCAACTCGCCGCGCGTCCGGGGCTGGTGACCGCCCGGGAGGTGGCGACCCTGCGGCGCCGACTGGCCGACGTGGCCTGGGGCAGAGGGCTGGTGATCCAGATGGGGGACTGCGCCGAGACGTTCGCGCCGGCGACCCCCACGGGCATCGGCCGCACCCTGGAACTGTTCCGGGACGTCACCCGGACCGTCGAGGAACGGCTCGTCCTGCCCGCGCTCGCCGTGGGCCGGATCGCCGGTCAGTTCGCCAAGCCCCGCTCGTCGCCGACCGAGGAGATCGACGGCCTCCCGCTGCCCGCCTTCCGCGGCTTCCTGGTCAATGACATGCCACCGGACGCCATCGCCCGCCGTCCCGAACCGCGCCGGATGCTCTGGGGATACGAACACGCCGCGCGCACCCTGTTCCTGTTGCGCCGGGCAGCGGACGAGGGGCTGCCCCTGCGCGGGCACTGGGGTGACGGCCTGCCTGCGCTGTGGACCAGTCACGAGGCCCTTGTCCTGGACTACGAGGAGCCGCTGACCCGCTGGGATGCCGAGGCGGACGCCTGGGTGCTGACCTCGACCCATCTGCCCTGGACGGGGGAGCGGACCCGTCACCCCGACGGCGCCCATGTGCGCTTCCTCGCCGGGCTGTCGAACCCGGTCGGCTGCAAGGTCGGCCCCGCGATGACCCCGGGGGAGATCGTGCGCCTCGCCGGCACGCTCGATCCCGGCCGGGATCCCGGCCGGCTCGTCCTGATCTCCCGTATGGGTGCCGACCGGATCGAGGAACGCCTCCCGCAACTGGTCGAGGCAGTCCGCGCCGCCGGACACGCGCCGGTCTGGCTGTGCGATCCGATGCACGGCAACACCGTCCGGGCGGCGGGTGGCCACAAGACCCGGCGGATGGGTGCCGTGGTCGCCGAGACCGAGGCGTTCGTCCGGGCGGTGTGCCGCGCAGGCGGCCGGCCCGGCGGGCTGCACCTGGAGAGCACCGCCGAGGACGTCACCGAATGTGTCGGCGGCCGCTGCGGGATCTCCGAGAAGGATCTTCCGCGCGCCTATCTCACGGCCTGCGACCCCCGGCTGAATGCCGATCAGACGAAGGAGACCGTCGAGCGTTTCGTTGATCAGCTGAAGCGGATCTGACTTCAGCCCGCGCACAGCGTGGTTCCCCCCTCCCGTCGAGTCCCCTACGCGCTCGTCACTTTATGTGCAAGAGCAGTTTCAGGCTGCACTATTACGGTTCACACCGGACGAATCCATCGGTGTTGCCGGACTGATGCAGTACGCTTGTGCGGAGATCGAGGCCGTCAATTGCTCAGACCGGGACGGTTGTTGATCAAAACGGGGATGGGGGCGTGCATGGCTGTACGGAAACCGGTCAGTCATGAATCCAATCAAAAGTCGATCGAACAACAGGGTGTACGTCATCTGGTGCGGCAGCCGGATGGCGGATCGGCCGACAGTGAATCGGCGGACACCCGCGGATTATTAGCCAGGGCCGGAGTGCGATCCGGCCAACGCATTCTGGATATCGGTGCGTTGCTGAGCCGGCGTGGTATGACGCACCAGGAATCGAAGGAGTTCCAGGTCGTCGGAGTGAGAGAGGGCATGGGCAGCGCTGGTCCGCAGCGGCCGCAACCGGTGCCCGCGGCCGCGGATCTCGACTTCACCGTGGGACATCTCGATGAGCTGGACCTGCCCGCCGCCTCCTTCGATGTCGTCGTGGCCCTCGATTTCTGGCCCTCCACCCCGCTTCCGGTCGCCGTGCGTGACTGGCGGCGCGTCCTGGAACCCGAGACGGGCATCGCGATCGTCACCGGCACCGATCTGCCCGGTGGTCACCGGGCGTCACGCCAGTGGACAAGTGCGCTGACGGCGGCCGGCTTCACCATCGAGACGGTGGCGAAGGCCCCCGCCGACTCGGGCCACTACGCGGCCCTCGCCGGCATGGCCCGACTCGGCGGCGAGAGACTGCGTGCCGCCCTCGGTCCCGGAATGGCCGATTCGTATCTGGCCCACGTCCAGCGACTGCACGGCACCACCCAGCAGGCGTCGGCCGAGTGCTTCGAGATAGTCGCCCATGCCAAGGCGGCCCGCTCGTCTCCTTAGCGTGGTTTCCAGGCGTACGGAACCGGTGCCACCACCCGTGGGCGTGTCGCGCCGAGCGGGTGGCGGCCAATTGCGGTCCTGTGCAATGATTGCGCGTACCTTTACGAGTACATTAGCCAGTTGTAGTGTTGGTGCTTGCCGCGAGCTGCTCCTCCGGCGTCAGGAGGATAGTGGCCATGAGCCAGAGCGCATCGGAACGACAGGCCAGCCAGACCGAGCAGGGCACGTGGAACAAGCTCGTCGCCTTCCATACCCAGGTGTCCGAGTTGGTCGAAAAGACACTCCAGGACAGGTTCGGCCTGTCGCTGAGCGAGTACACGGCGCTGGAGGCGCTCGCCAGGGTTTCCGGCAGTGACCGACCGGGACTGCGGATGCAGGCACTGGCCGAGGCCGTCGGTATGAACCAGAGTTCCGTCAGCCGTCTGGTGACCCGTCTGGAGCGACAGGACCTCGTCGAGCGTATTCATTACGAGAAGGACCGGCGCGGGGTATTCACGGCCATCACCGCGTCGGGTCGCGAGACCCTCGACGCTGCCGTTCCCACCTATCTCCAGACCCTTGCGGCGGCCTTCGACCGGGCCAACGCCGATCCGGACCTGCGGGAACTGGTGCAGCGCATCGGCAGTTGATCTGCCTTTCGCACGTCAGTGGCGCGAAAACACGGGGCGCTCATTTTTGGCGAATTCCATGCCCCTGGAACCGTGATCCTCTGCGACCTCGACACGGCACCACTAGTATTTCCGAACGACGTGAATGGGTCGTCCGCACGGGCGTGCCCATTGCCACCTGCACATCTTCTACGGGAGTTGGTCGAATGACCACGGCAGATGTCGTCGAGCGGTACTACGACGCATGGATCAATCATGACGGCGACATGACCAACGTGCCTCTCGCCGACGACTTCGTCTTCGTCGGCCCGGTCGGCAACTTCGATTCCGCCGACGGTTTCCGCGCGATGGCCGCACAATTCGGCCCGGCCGCCACCGATTTCACCGTACGCCACCAGTTCGTCGACGGGGACAAGGCCTGCGCCATCGTCTCCTGGAACCTTGCCGCCGTCTCCGGCACCACCACCGCCGCCGAACTCCTCGAAGTGCGCGACGGCGTACTGGTCAGGGCCGAGGTGATCTACGACGCGGAGGAACTCCGCAAGGCCGCGGCGTCGGGGCGCGTCTGAATACCGACCCTTCACCCTGATCGGATCCGGCCAAGCTGCCGCGGGACATCCTGCGGCAGCTTGGCCGCTCTCCTGCCGGGGCGGGCGTGTCATGCCTGCGGGAAGGAGCGTGGTGCGGGCTAGTCGGCGAAGAGCGCGCCGAACTGCGCGGTGCCCGAGGTGGACACGCCCACCGAGGTCACGGACAGTGCGCGGGCGCCGGTCGTGCCGATCTTCGTGCCGGTGGAGGGCAGGTAGGTCACCGCTCCGTCGCCGCCGTCCTCCGCCTGGCCGATGACCAGGTCCGCCTTGCCGTCGCCGTTGACGTCGTCGAGCTTGACGTCCTCACCGAAGAGGTCGCCCTTCTCGTCGGTGCCGGGGACGCCGGTCGTGTTCTGCGCGAAGGACTGGAGTCCGGTGGAGGTGTTGAGGCCGCTCGCCGAGCCGTACATGACGGTGACCATGCCGGCGTCGGCGACGCTGCCGAGGTCCTCCGCCGGGGTGGAGACCACGAGGTCCTGGTAGCCGTCGCCGTTGACGTCACCCAGGTCCAGGTCCCAGCCGAAGCCGTCGCCCTTCTCCGAACTGCCGGGTACGTTCCCGGTGTTCTGGGTGATGCCGGTGGTCGAGGCGGGGCCCGAGGCCGAGCCGTAGGTGATGCTGACCTTGCCGCCGGTCGCGGCGTCCGGGATGCTCTGGCCGTCGTTGGTGGTGGCGTCCCAGTCGGCGCCGGTGACGATGTCGCCGTAGCCGTCGCCGTTGATGTCACCGATGCCGGTGACGATGCCCGGCTTGAGGGTCTTGACGCCCGTGACGCTCAGGCCGTCGGCGGTGCCCGGCAGCCAGTAGTTGGTGTTCCAGCCGTTCTGCGTCTGCGTCTCGAAGCCGTCGACCACGAGGTCGGTGCGGCCGTCGCCGTTCACGTCACCGGCGGTGAGCTGCTCCGGGCCGTACGGGAAGTCGGACGTGCCGGGCGCGATCGGGGGCTTGACGGTGTAGCGGCCGCCGGGCCGGCCGGTGGAGCTGCTGAAGCCGCCCTTGTAGACGTAGAGGGTGGCGGACGAGTTGCCGACGGCCAGGTCGGCCTTGCCGTCGCCGTCGAAGTCGCCGGCGGCAAGGGACAGGCCCCAGTTGTCGTGCGAGGAGGCCGCCGGGTCCGGTACGTCGCTCGCCTTGCCGGTGAGGCCGCTCGCCGAGCCCCACAGGATCGCGAGGGCGCCGCCGTCGGTGTCGGTGCCGACCTTCTCGTACGGCGAGGCGACGGCGAGGTCGTCGTATCCGTCGCCGTTGAAGTCGGCGTACGCCGTCGCGCCGCCGAACCAGTCGCCGGCCTCGGCGCTGCCGGGCACGCTGCCGGAGTTCTGGCTGAGGACCGTGCGCTTGGCCGAGGTCACGCCGGTGCCGGCGCTGCCGTAGAGGGCGACGACCTGGCCGGCGTTGGCGTGGCCGCTGACGGAGGCGCCGGCGGCGGTGGCGAGGACGTCGCCTATGCCGTCACCGTTGAAGTCGGCCTTGGTGACCTTGAACGAGTCGGCGGCCGTGGCCGTCGTCGCCGAGACGGTGAGCAGACCGCCCGTCATCGCGGCGGCGGCGGCCGTCGCGAGGGCGAGTCTCACACGCGGGTGGTGTATCTGGTGCATGCGGAATTCTCCTGCGGCATGCGGGGGATGCCTGGACGGCATCCGCGTCGATGGAGTGCGGACCGTCCGTGTTTGCCGGGTGTTGTCCTTCGGGACACGGACAGTTGGCGATCAAGAGACTTCTGCGGGGGCCCAAGGGTTGTACGCGCTGTCGCGCGTTCTTTTTCGGGCCGTGCCGGATCACAGAGCGGTGGCCAGCCAGAGGGTCACGGCAGCGGTGGCGAGGAGGCCGAGGTTGAGGACGATCCGGCGGTCCTCGCCGGTCAGGTGGACGGCGATCGCACCTGTCTGGAGGAGGACGAAGCCGATGGCCGCGGCCGACGCCAACGAGGAAGCGATGCCGGTCATCGGGGGTAGGAGCAGTCCGGTCGCGCCGAGTACTTCAACCGTTCCCAGCGCCCGTACGACGGGCAGCGGCAGGCGGTCGACCCAGGCCATCATGGGGCGGAGCTGATCGCGGCTGCGGATGACCTTCATCGTGCCCGCGTAGAAGTAGAAGAGGGCGAGAAGTCCCGCGACGATCCAGTAGGCGATGCTCATGGCCAGGAGTCCACAGCCGGTGCCTCGTCGGTGTCCAAGACCTGTCCCGAGGCTCCGATACCCGATGGGTATGGTTGCAGCGTGGAGCTACGGACCTTGCGCTACTTCGTGGCGGTCGCCGAGGAACTCCACTTCGGCCGGGCCGCCACCCGACTGCACATGAGCCAGCCGCCGCTGAGTCGGGCGATCAAGCAGTTGGAGGCCGATGTCGGGGCTCTGTTGTTCGTCCGCTCGCCCGCCGGTGTCACGCTCACGCCGGTGGGCACGGTGCTGCTCGACGAGGCGCGGGCGCTGCTCGACCATGCCGACCGAGTCCGCGTCCGTGTGAGCGCGGCGGCCGGTGTCACGACCATCACCGTCGGCATCCTCGGGGACGGCACCGACCCCGGAGTGTCCAGGCTGGCCGCCGCCTACCGGCGGCGTCACCCCGGCATCGAGATCCGCGTCCGCGACGCCGATCTGACCGACCCGACGTGCGGGCTGCGCACCGGAGTGGTCGACGTTGCCCTGACTCGGGCGCCGTTCGACGAGACGGCTCTGACGGTGCGTGCGCTGCGGTCCGATCCGGTCGGCGTGGTCCTGCGCGCCGATGATCCGCTGGCCCGCCGCGACGGGCTGCGGCTGACAGAGCTGAGTGACCGCCGCTGGTTCCAGTTCCCGCGGGGGACCGACCCCGTGTGGCAGGCGTACTGGAACGGCGGCCTGCCGCGCGAGGGCCCGGTGGTGCGCGCCGTCCAGGAGTGCCTTCAGGCCGTGCTGTGGAACGGCACGGTCGGCCTGGCCCCCCTCGGCCACGACCTGCCCGCGGAGCTGGCCGTCGTGCCGCTGACCGACATGGCGCCGAGCCGAGTGGTGGCGGTGTGGAACGCGGGTGACACCAACCCGTTGATCCGGTCCTTCGTCGAGATCGCGACCACCGCCTACCGCAACTGAGTCGCGGCAACCGGTGCTGCCGGCACTCCTCACTCCGATCGCGTGCGATGTACGGCCGGGTGGTGTGAGACGAAGGGCTGGGCGCAGGCGATGAGCAGGGCGACGTCGTCGTGGTCGCCCGGGTGTCTGAGCTCGGTGAGGAGCCGGTCGCAGGTCTCCTCCAGCGGGGACGCGGGTGTGTCGAGGAGGCGCAGGAGACTGTCGAGACGTTCGTCGATGGAGTGCTGGCGGGTTTCGACCAGCCCGTCGGTGTAGAGGACGAGCCGGTCGCCGGGGCCGAAGGCGAGGGTGGTCGTTTCGAAGGGGACGCCGCCGACGCCGAGTGGGGCTCCGGTGGGCACGTCGAGGAGGTGCGGGCGCCCGCCCTCGCGGACGAGCGCGGGGGGCAGATGGCCGGCGTTGGCGATGCGGCACTCGCGGCGGTGGGGATCGTAGACCGCGTAGACGCATGTGGCGATGTACTGGTCCAGCCCCGAGGTGATCGAGTCGAGTTGCTCAAGGACCTGGGCGGGGCCGAGGCTGAGGCCGGCGAAGGCGGTCGTGGCCGTGCGCAGACGCCCCATGGCGGCGGCGGCCTCGATGCCGCTGCCCATGACATCGCCCACGACGAGCGCCGTTCGGTCGTCGCTGAGCGGGAGGACGTCGTACCAGTCGCCGCCGATCTCGTAGGCGGCCTGCGCGGGCCGGTAGCGGGAGGCGACCTGCAGGCCGGGCAGGTCGGGCGGGGTGGTCGGGAGCAGGCTGCGCTGAAGGGTCGCGGCGGCGTTGCGCATGTGCTGGTGCGTGCGGGCGTTGTCGATGCACACCGCGGCGCGCGAGGCCAGTTCGGCGGCGATGGCGAGGTCGTCCTCGTCGAAGGGACGTGGGTCCCGCGCCCGGGTCAGTCCGAGGAAGCCGAGGGTCATGCCGCGTGCGGTGAGCGGAACGGCCAGGTAGGAGTGCACGCCGGCGCGGGCCAGCAGCACGGCCGCGCGCTCGTCGCGCGCGATGTGCGACAGGTCGTTCCCGCCGGTGTGCGTGACGAGGATGGGCCGGCCGGTGCGTACGCAGCGGGTGGCGAGGCGGTCGGGCTCGTACGCGGTGATCCGGCCAGGAGGGTCCGCGGCTTTCGCGGCCTCGGTGGGGTAGGCCGCCTTGACGGCGAGGGCGCGGAACAGGGCGGGGCCGTCGCGGGTGGCGGGGCGGTGCTCGTCGAGGACGGAGTCGAGCACGTCCACGGCGGCCACGTCGGCGAACTCGGGGACGATGACGTCCGCCAGTTCCCGTGCCGTCTGGTCCGCCTCCAGCGTGGTGCCGATGCGGGCGGCGCCATCCGCGATCAGCGCCAGGCGACGCCGCGTCTCCGTGGCCTCCCTGGCCGACTCGTAGCGGTCGGTGACGTCCACCACCAGCTCGGCCACCCCGAGCACATGCCCCCAGGTGTCCTCCAGCCGGTACACCGAGATCGCCCAGGCGTGCTGTTCGGGGCCGGCGCGGGTGCGGCCCACGATGGGAGCCCGGTCGAGCAGCGGCACCCCGGTACGCAGGACCTGCCGCATCGCGGACTCGGCCTCCTCGAACTCCGGGGCGCTCATGACCGCGCGGTAGGGGCGGCCGATGTGCTCGTCCTGGGGAATGCCGTGGATGCGTTCGAGAGCGGGGTTGACGGACACGTACGTGAGGTCGGTGTCGAGGATCGCGATGCCGATGGGTGACTGGGAGACCAGCCGGGTGGAGAGCGCGAGATCCCGCTCCACCTGGCGCAGCCGGGGTGAGTCGGTGCCGAGCCCGAGGGCGTAGAAGTCGCCGTGGTCGTCCATGAGCCGCATGTTGCGCAGTTCCACCATGCGCGTGGCGCCGTCCTTGCAGCGGATGGGGAAGGTGCCGCCCCAGCTCTTTCCGTTCTCCATGACCTCGGTGAACGTCTTGATCACCCACTCCCACTGCCCGGTGTGGACCAGCAGGTGTGCGGCGTACTGCCCGAGCGCCTCCTGCGCGGTGTAGCCGTACAGCTCCTCGGCCTGCGGACTCCACAGGACGACCCGCCCCTCGGCGTCCAGCAGCACCGCGGCCACCCCGAGGAGATCCAGCAGCCCGCTGGGCTGCGGCGACTCGACTTCGGGACGGCGGGCTTCCGCCTGGCCCCGGGCCACGTCCCCGGAAGACCGTTCGGCTTCGTCCATCGCCGGCTCTCCTTCCGCCGGCCGACCTCACAGGGGTCCGTCGGCCTCGGAGCGCGCCTGCGGGCGTCTGCAGGCGCTGCGCCTTCCATGGTCCCCCGGACCACCCGACCCCACACCCCGTCCGGAACGGCAATCCGGCTCAGGCGTCGAAGCGACGGCGGGCCGCCTCGATGTGGCCGAGGTACCGGTGGGTCCAGCCGCACATGCCGTCGACCGTGGCGCGCAGGGCCTGGCCCGGCTCGGTGAGGGTGTACTCGACCCGCGGCGGCACGGTGGGGTGCACCTCGCGCTTCACCAGGCCGTAGCGCTCCAGCATGCGCAGGTTCTGGGTGAGCATCTTGTGGCTGACGCCCTCGACCTCGTCGCGCAACTCGCTGAAGCGCAGGGTGCCTTCCCCCAGGGCCTCGATGATCAGGAACGCCCACTTGTTGGCGACGTCCGAGAAGATCTCTCGCGCCAGGGAGTCGGCGCGCCTCAGGTCCGCGTCTTCGGGCGAGCCCGTGTACTGCTTGGTCACCATCTGGTTCCCCAGTCACTGCATGTGCGTTGTTCCAGGTCGACGCAGACTCTCCTACGGTTTCGGAGTAACCACAAGAGAGCACGCCGAGGCGGCGAACACCGTCAAGACCACGGCCCTGGGACCGGGCGGACTCGGCCGACGGCTCAGGCGGCGCCCCCGGGAGCGGCTTGGGTGCGGCTCTCCACGGGAGGCGTCAGCGCTTCGACGGCGGCGCGGGTGTCGGCGAGGATGTCCTCCGTCGCGATGTGCCCGATGTAGCCGTCGGGGCGGACGAGCAGCAGGGTGTCCTCGGTGAGGCCGTGGACCCGTCCGAGCGTCCCGGCGGAGTCGGTGAGGAGCTGGTCGGCGCGTTCGGCGGGGGCGCCGACGGCGATCCGCTTCAACTGCGCCCCGGCCGTGGGCCATTCGAGCCGGTCGAGGGCGGCGGCGGCCCGGGGGCCGTGGGCGAGGGCGGTGAAATGCGGTCCGCGGAAGGCGTCGAACAGCCTGATCCGCTCGCCGTCGCGGCCGGTCAGTACGGCGTCCGGAGCCCGGTCACCGACGCGCAGTGTCCTGGTGCGGCCACTGTCGGCGGGCGCGAGGGGACCGCCGAAGTAGGTGAGGGCGAGCTGCTGTTCGTCCTTGCCGCGCTTGAGACTCGACGGGTCGAGCTTGGCGATGCCGTCGTACTTCTTCGTCGACAGGCCCAGTACCGCGGCCGCGATCGGCATCCGTTCGGCCTCGTAGGTGTCCAGGAGCGCGGGGTCGGCGCCGGCCAGGACCTGGGCGAGCTTCCAGCCGAGGTTGTAGGCGTCCTGGATGCCGGTGTTCAGCCCCTGGGCGCCGGCCGGGGGGTGGACGTGGGCGGCGTCGCCGGCGATGAAGACGCGTCCCTGGCCGTAGCTCTCGGCGAGGCGGATGTTGGGCCGGAACACGGACGTCCACCGGGTGTCGCTGAGGGTGATGCGCGGGTTGCCGGTGGCCGAGCGGATCCGCTCGTTGAGCCCCGCCTCGTCGAGCATGGGCTCCTCGTCGGTCTCCAGCCGGATCATCCACTGGAACAGGTCGCTGCCGGGCAGGGGGCAGGCACCGGTGAACCTGCCCCCGGTGCGGGGCCACATGTGCCATCGGTCCCGGGACAGGCCCGTGGTGACGGCATCCACGATGATCATGCGGTCCTGTTCGTCCGTCGACCCGGTGAAGCCGATGCCGAGCTGCTTGCGGACGGCACTGGAGCCGCCGTCGGCGCCGACGACATAGCGAGCGGTGATCTCCTCGATCCCGTCGGGACCCGCCACCGTGGCGGTGACGAGGTCGGTGTCCTGGGCCAGTTCTGTGAGTCCGGTCCCGAACTCGACGTGGCGGCCGAGCTGTTCGAGGCGGTCGTGGAGCGCGCGGTCGGTGCTGTACTGGGGGATCAGCCAGGTGTTGGGGTAGGGAACGTCCGCGCTGGGCTTCCGGTTGCGCATCATCCGCCAGGGAGCCGCCAGGGGACCGACATGAATCCCGACGAGCGGATACGTGCAGCCGCCGGCCAGGACGGCGTCGAGCGCTTCGAGATCCTCCAGCACCTCCAGGGTGCGCGGCTGGATGCCCTTGGCCCGTGAGCCGTCGAAGGCGTGCTCCGACTTGTTGACGATTCGGATGTCGAGGCCGCGGCGCGCGAGGTCGACCCCGAGGGCGGTTCCGGTCGGTCCGGCGCCGATGATCAGGACGTCGAGGGGCGTGTGGGGTTTCATGAGGTGTGCCTTCCGGGCGGGTTGCGGTGCACGACGCGATCTGATCGGCGACTTCACGGGAGCGTTCGAGCACGACCGTGGGCCCGTGCCCGGCGCGTTGGAAGGGCACCCGCCGACCGTCGACGACCGCGAATCGCGAGGCGGATCGGCGGGCAGACCAGCGATTCATAACGGTTACAGTGTTGCCGATAATCGGCTCCTGTCAAGCGGGGCATACTTTCCGGGTGTCAACATCACGAGATCAGAAGCGAGGGAGTGAGGCTTCGGTACGGCGCTCTCCCGGCCGTCCGCCCATCCCGCTCGAGCGGATCGTCGCCGCGGCGGTGCAGATCGTCGACGAGGAGGGTGCCGAGGCCCTGTCGATGCGGACACTCGCCCAGCGCCTGGGCTCCGGCACGGCCACGCTCTACCGGCACTTCGAGAACCGGGCCGCACTGGTGGCCCATGTCGTGGACCGCATGTTCGGCGGGATCGGGATCGGGGACGACGAGCTCGCCGCCATGGGCTGGCGGGAAGCATGCCGCACAACGGTGCAGGCCATGTTCGACGCCGTGAGCCGGCACCGGAACGTGGCGCCCCTGCTCGTCGAGGGGATCCCCGTCGGGCCGAACGCCATGGCCGTACGGGAGCGCTGCATCGCCGCCCTGCTGGCCGACGGCTTCCCGCCGCGGGTGGCGGCGCACACCTACGCCACGCTGTCCCGCTTCGTGCTCGGCTTCGCGATTCAGATCCGGGGGCACCACGGCGCGGACCGCCCCGACGGCGACGGCGAGGCGTCCACCGCCTTCCGGGCCGCGGATCCCTCGCGGTATCCCGCCACCGCCGCGGTGTCCGACTGGTTGCCGGTACCACTGGAGGACGAGTTCCGCTTCGGCCTGGAGCTCCTCCTCGACGGGCTCGGCCGGTTGCGCGAGGACGGCTGACCGACGACCGGATCGCGATACCGCGATCGCCGGGACGGAGACGGCACGGGTGCGTTCCCCGGCCACCGCCCCGGCGACTGGAAGCTGTCCCCGGTGCCGGCCCTCGCGGCCGTCGATCCCCGCCCGCCCCCGAAGCTCGGCGCCGGACCGGGGCGGGATCAGCCCGTGGCCGCCGATCGGGCCGCCAGGTCCAGGGCGACGTCGGTGATCATGTCCTCCTGGCCGCCGACCATCCGGCGCCGGCCGACTTCGACCAGGAGGGAACGGGTGTCGAGGCCGTGGCGGGCCGCGGCGGTCTCGGCGTGGCGCAGGAAGCTGGAGTAGACGCCGGCGTAGCCGAGGCTGAGGGTCTCGCGGTCCACCCGCACCTCGCGGTCCTGCAGCGGTCGTACGAGATCGTCGGCGGCGTCCATGAGGGGGAACAGGTCGCAGCCGTGGTCCCAGCCCATGAGGTCGGCGACCGCGACGAAGGCCTCCAGGGGGCAGTTGCCCGCGCCCGCGCCCTGCCCGGCGAGGGAGGCGTCGACCGGGTGACGCCGTGCTCGACGGCGACGACGGTGTTGGCGACGCCGAGGACGAGGTTGTGGTGGGCGTGGATGCCCAACTCGGTCTCGGGGGAGAGGACTTCGCGGTAGGCGCGGAGGCGGTCGCGGTCGCCGTCCATGGTGAGTCGGCCGCCGGAGTCGGTGACGTAGACGCAGTGGGCGCCGTAGGACTCCATCAGCTGGGCCTGGCGGGCCAGTTCGGCGGGTTCGGCCATGTGGGACATCATGAGGAACCCGGCGACGTCCATGCCCGACTCGCGTGCGGCGGTGATGTGCTGGGCGGAGATGTCGGCCTCGGTGCAGTGGGTGGCGACGCGGACGGAACGGACGCCGAGGGAGTGGGCCTGTTTCAGGTCGCGGATCGTGCCGATGCCGGGCAGCAGAAGGGTGGTGGGGACGGCCCGGTGCACGGCGCCCACCACCGCCTCGATCCACTCCCAGTCGGTGTGCGCGCCGACGCCGTAGTTGACGCTGGAGCCGGACAGTCCGTCGCCGTGGGCGATCTCGATCGCGGCGACTCCGGCCGCGTCCAGCGCGGCGGCGATCGTACGGGCCTGGCCGATGGTGTAGCGGTGGCGGACGGCGTGCATACCGTCCCGCAGGGTCACGTCCTGGACGTAGAGCCGGGTCATCGCGAGGCCACCTCTCCGGCGCGTCGGGCGGCCATGCGTTCCGCTGTGCGCAGCGCGGCCGAGGTCATGATGTCGAGGTTTCCCGCGTAGGCCGGGAGGTAGTGGGCGGCGCCCTCGACCTCCAGGAAGACGGAGATCCTGAGGACCTCCTGCGCGGCGGGGGCGAGGGTGCGCAGCGGGTCGTCGGCGGCCACCTTCTCGTACTGCACCTTCTGCTTGAGGCGGTAGCCGGGGACGTATGCCTGCACCCGGCCGACCATCTCCTCCACGGAGGCGGTGACGGCCTCGGTGGCGCAGTCGGAGACCAGGCAGTGCACGGTGTCCCGCATGATCAGCGGGGGATCGGCCGGGTTGAGGATGATGATCGCCTTGCCGCGGGCGGCGCCGCCGACCTGCTCGATGGCCGAGGAGGTGGTCTCGGTGAACTCGTCGATGTTGGCCCGGGTACCGGGGCCCGCCGAACGGGAGGCGAGGGAGGCGACGATCTCGCCGTAGTGCACCGGGGTCACGGAGCCGACGGCCGCGACGACCGGGATCGTGGCCTGGCCGCCGCAGGTGACCATGTTGACGTTCGGCGCGTCGAGGTGGGCGTCGCCGTTGACCGGGGGGACGACGTAGGGGCCGAGGGCGGCCGGGGTGAGGTCCACGAGGGTGCGGCCCAGCGGGCGCAGGACCGCGTCGTGGTGGCGGTGGGCGCCGGCCGAGGTGGCGTCGAAGACGATGTCGACCTCGGCGAACTCGTCCAGGGAGACGAGCCCTTCGACGCCCTCGTGCGTGGTGGCGACCTTGAGGCGGCGGGCGCGGGCCAGGCCGTCGGAGGCCGGGTCGATGCCGGCCATCGCGGCGACCTCCAGACCCTCCGAGAGCCGCAGGATCTTGATCATGAGGTCGGTGCCGATGTTGCCGGATCCGATGACGGCGACTTTGGTGCTCACAGCGCACTTCCTTTGACGGAGACCAGGTGGCTCACAGCGCACTTCCTTCCGTCGCGAAGCCGACCCGCACGGAACCCAGCCCGGAGATACGCGCCTCGAACACGTCACCCGGGGAGGCGGGGGCCATCGGGCCCAGGGCGCCGGTCAGCACCAGATCTCCGGCGCGCAGTGGATCGCCGCGCTCGGCGAGGGCGGAGGCCAGCCAGACGGCGGCGTTGAGGGGGCCGCCGAGGCAGTCGGTGCCGGTGCCCTCGGAGACGGTCTCGCCGCCCCGCGTCATGGTCATGGTCACGGCTCGCAGATCGACGGCCGTGAGCGGTACGGGGGTGGCGCCGAGGGCGTACAGGCCGCAGGAGGCGTTGTCGGCGACGGTGTCGACGAGTGAGATGTCCCAGCCGGCGATCCGGCTGTCCACGATCTCCAGGGCGGGCAGCGTGAAGTCGACCGCGCGCAGTACGTCGACGACCGTGCACGCGCGGTGCGGCAGATCCCGCCCGAGGACGAGCGCGACCTCGGCCTCGACCTTCGGCTGGAGCAGCCGCCCGGCAGCCACCTCGCCGCCGTCCGGTACCGTCATGTCGGCGAACAGGGCACCGAAGTCCGGCTGTTCGAAGCCGAGTTGGCGCTGCACGGCCCGGGAGGTGAGGCCGATCTTGCGGCCGACGATCCGGCGGCCGGCGTCCAGGCCGCGCCGGACGTTGAGCTGCTGCACGGCGTAGGCGGTCTCCAGATCGCCGCCGTCGTCGAACAGCTCACGCACCGGGCGGCAGGCGTCTCCGGTGCGGGCCGCCTCGGCCAGCAGGTTGGCTGCCTTGACCACGGCCGGTGGGCCGGCGTCCGGGTGGACGGTCTCGGGTACGGGCGACACGGGGTACCTCCGGGGCAGGGGGAGCGGTGGGCTGCTCTCGATATAGACAGGCTTCGCGCAGAGCGACAAACTTTGTTCCATGTCACGGAACAGGACGGGCGGCAGCATGCTGGACAGGGCCGCCGGCATCCTCGATTGCTTCATTCCGAGTGGTGAGGCATTCCGTCTGTCGGAACTTTCGGTGCGCAGTGGTCTGCCGAAGCCGACGGTGCACCGGCTCGCCGCCGACCTCGTCCGGCTGGGCTGGCTGGAGCGCTCGGGCCCGCACTACCGGCTCGGTGCGAAGCTCTTCGAGCTCGGGTCGCTGGTGCCGCACCGCCTCGATCTGCGAGAGGCGGCCCTGCCGTTCCTCCAGGACCTGTTCGAGGCCACCCGCGAGACCGTCCACCTCGGGGTGCGCGAGGGGCTGGAGATCGTCTACCTCGAACGCATCCACGGCCACGAGGCCCTGCGACTGCCCTCCCGCATCGGTGGCAGTCTGCCCCTGAGCTGCACCGGAGTCGGCAAGGCCCTGCTCGCCTTCTCCGGCCCCGAGCTGACCGAGGAGCTTCTCTCGCAACCGCTGCCGAGTCTCACCCCCCACTCCATCACCGACCCGGCGCGACTGCGCACGGCCCTGGAGAAGACCCAGGTCTCGGGTCTCGCCTACGAGGAGCAGGAGGCCGCGCTCGGGGTGAGCTGCATCGCGGCCCCGGTCTTCGACGGCGGCACGGCGGTCGCCGCCCTCTCGGTGGCCGTGCCGTGCGGCCGATTCAGCCCCGCCCAACTCGCCCCGGCGGTACGGACGGCTGCCCTGGGGCTGTCGCGGGTGTTGCGCGGGGGCGGGTGACCCGGGGCGCGTGGGCGCTGCACCGGTGGCGTCGATGTCGGTGTCGGTGGCCGGTGTGGAGGCCATAGGGAGTCCTCACGAGGTGCCGGGCTGGACGAGCTTGAACACGAGACGGGCGGCAGCTCGGCGGGCCGCGTGGCGCAGACGGGCAGGGGGAGCGGGGAGCGGGGTGCCGCCGAGGCGGGGGAAGAGCGCTTCGGCGTTGGTGTGGTTGACGGCGGCCAGGGTGCCCGGGTCCACGCCGGTGTCGAGGCCGCTCGCGAAGTACTGGCCGGCGGGAGCGGGGGCGAAGGGCCAGTCGCTGCCGAACAGGACGTGTCCGGGGCGGGCGAACGCGAGCAGGGTGGGCAGGGCGGCGGGGCTGGAGGAGAGGGCGGTGTCGAAGTAGAAGGAGCGGAAGTCGTCCAGCACGTCGAGGGGGCTGCGGCCGGTGTCGTTCGCGAGGGCGACGGCCATGCGGTGGGAGGCGTAGGGGACGAAGCCGCCGGCGTGGCTCAGGATGAACCGGATGCCGGGACGGGAACGGACGACGCCGCTCCGGACCAGCAGGTAGGCGGCCCAAGTGGTGTCGAGGAGGAAGTCGGCGGCGAAGGGCGGGATGCCGTCGACCGGGGGTGCGGGCAGGTCGGCCGGGTGGACGAAGACGACCGCACCGAGTTCGTCGAGGGTCTGCCAGAGGGCGTCCTGACCGTCGGCGCCGAGGTAGGTGCCGTTGCTGTTGGCGAGCAGGGTGACTCCGTCGGCGCCCAGTTCGGTCAGGGCCCGCTGGGCCTCCTTCACCGAGGCCGCTGTGTCGGGCATGGGCAGGGTGGCGAACCAGCCGAAGCGGTCGGGGTGTTGGCCGGCGAGGGCGGCGCAGTGGTCGTTGAGCCGCCGGGCCAGGTCCGCGGCTTCGGCGGGGTCGGTGAGGAAGCCGGTGCCGGGGGTGGAGACGGAGAGAATGGCCGTGCTGGTGCCCAGCAGGTCCATGGTGTTCAGGGCCGCCTCGGGACTCCAGTCGGGCAGCGCCCGGCCGCCCGCCTCGACGATGCCGGCCTTGGCGAGGGCGTCGCGGTACAGGGGCGGTATGACGTGCTGGTGGACGTCGATCCTGCGGGGTGGCGTGGTCATGGGCGGCCTCGTGTGCTTTCCGGAGTGATCAGGTCGACGACGACCCGGGCGGGGGGCCTGCGAGTGGGTGGGCGGGGCGGACGAAGGTCACCGGCAACGAGTCGGGGCTTCGGAACACGCCCTGCTCTTCCGGTCGGACCGGCGGAAGAATGAGCCCGAGCCCCGAGAGGTCGGGCGCGCCGGTGAGCGCCCTCGCTCCGTAGGCGACCGTTGCGGTGACCCGCACCAGTGACCTCCAGGCGTCCAGGCGTCCAGGCGTCCTGGCCCTCAACTTCGTTGACCGTCGGCCAGGTCCCGCAGCTGCGCGCGCGGACCGCGGCGATCGACGTGCCCGCGTAGCCGCGCCCGCCACCGCTACCGCGACCGCGGCGTCGAGGGTGCGCTGCCCCGACTGCACGCCGTTCGCGTGCGTCCTGCGGGCTGGTCACTGGGTCGCCCTTCCTGCCGTAGCGGCCTCTTGACCGGCTTCGGCGACCAGATTACCGTATCGTTCGTTCCAATTGGAGTGGACGCTACAGCAAGAGCCGCAGTGGCGGAGGACGACAGTGAGGTGGTCCGGTGAGTGGGATCAGAGCCGGTGACGGCGCGTACGACGTGGCGGTGATCGGGTACGGGCCGACCGGTGTGACCGCCGCGAATCTGCTCGGTGCGGCGGGCCTGCGGGTGGTCGTCGTGGAGCGCGACGCCGAGGTCTTCTCCCGGGCCCGGGCGATCTCCACGGACGAGGAGGTCGTACGGATCTGGCAGCGCACCGGCCTGGCCGAGAGGCTGAAGCGGGACATGCTGGCCGAGCGCCCGCTGGACTTCGTCGACGCGCGCGGCCGCGCCTTCGTCAGCGCCTGCCCCACCCCGCGCGGCCATGGCCATCCGCCGCAGATGTTCCTCTATCAGCCGGCCCTGGAGCAGGTGCTGCGCGCGGGCACGGACCGCTACCCGAATGTCGAGGTGCTGCTGCGCCACGAGTGCCTGCGTGTCCAACAGGACTTGGACGGCGTTGAGTTGACCCTGGTGGACATCGCCGGCGACTCGCTGCGACGGCTCCGCGCGTCCTAGGTCATCGCGGCCGACGGCGGATCCAGCCTCACCCGCGCCCAGCTCAACGTCGGCTACGAGGGACGGACGTACGAGGACCGCTGGGTGGTCGTCGACACCGAGATGCTCAAGCCCTGGCCGGACCACGACCGGCTGCGCTTCCGCTGCGACCCGGACCGGCCCGCGGTGGACTGCCCGACCCCGCTCGGCCACCACCGGTGGGAGTTCCCGATCCTGCCGGGCGACGACGAGGCGTACCTGACCACCGACGAGGCCGTCCATCAGATGGTCGGCCGGTACGGCATAGGCCGCGACCAGATCAAGATCCTGCGGGCGACGGTCTACAGCCATCACGTCCGCTTCGCGGCCCGCTTCCGGGTCGGCCGGGTCTTCCTGGCGGGCGACGCCGCGCACGCCATGCCACCGTGGATCGGACAGGGCATGGCCGCCGGGGTCCGGGACGCGGCCAACCTGTGCTGGAAGCTGGAGTCCGTACTGCGCGGCGAACTTCCGAAGTCGATCCTCGACAGTTACGAGGCCGAGCGAAAACCCCACGTCAAAGAGGTCACCAGGCGTGCGGTGTTCGTCGGGCGGCTCATCACCGAGCGGCGCCTCGCGGTCACCCGCGTCCGTGACTGCGTCATGCCGGTCCTGAACCGGATCAGGCCCCTCAGCCAGTGGTTGCAGGACTCCCACTGGATCCCCGTCGCGCACTACGCCGACGGTCTGCAGGCCCGCCCCCGCACCAAGGCCTCCGGCCGTCAGATCCCCCAGCCCCGGGTGACCGCACCGGACGGGGCACGGCTGCCGCTGGACGACGCCCTCGGCGGCCGCTGGCTGCTCCTGCACGCCAGGACCACAACACCCCAGCCCGCCTGGGAACGCCTCGACGTCCCCTCGCTCACTCTGACGCCCGCCGGTTCCGGCCCGGCGCAGGGAACGCTCGTCGACAGCGACGGCGTCCTGCTGCGCTGGCTCGCCGAGCACCGGGCGGCCACCGTCGTCCTGCGCCCCGACGGCTACGTCTACGCCGCCGCCCCCACTGGTTCCGCCCTCCCGCCGCCGCCCGGAGGATTCGCCCCGGCCGCGCGCAAAGCCCCCTCGACGACCCCGTGAGGACCACCATGACCACCCATGCCGAACTGCCGTCGATGCAGACGGACCCGACCGCGTCGACCGCATGGTCCTGATGGGCCCCGGCGGCATCGGCACCACCCGGGCGCTGCCCACGCCGGGTCTCACCTGCCTGCTCGACTACTACAAGGGCGACGGGCCGTCGCGGGCGAAGCTGGAGAAGTTCATCCGGCAGTACCTCGTCTTCAACGCCGCCGACGTACCGGACAGCGTCATCGACGCGCGCTACAAGGACAGCATCGGCCCGGAGGTCGTCGCGGCCCCGCCTCTGCGGCGCCCGAAGTCGCTGGGCGCCCTGTGGAGGACGGACTTCACCCGCGACTCGCGACTGTCACGGCTGGGCGTGCCGACCCTGGTGCTGTGGGGTGCCGCGGACCAGGTCAACCGGCCCTCCGGAGGCCGGATGCTGGCCGAGCGCATGCCCCACTGCGACCTGTACGAGGTGGCCAACACCGGCCACTGGGTGCAGTTCGAACGCGCCGAGCTGTTCAACCGCCTCTGCGCCGACTTCCTGGCCGGCCGCCGATGACCACCAATATCTTCGGCGCGGTCCACCTGGGCTACGTCGTCATCGAGACCGACCGCTTCACCGACTGGCGCCGCTTCGGTGCGGACGCCATCGGCATGCACCACGACTCCGTCTCCCGCGACCTGATGCGGTCCCGCCTCGACGACCAGGAGTGCCGCTTCCTGCTGCGGCGCGGGCCGGCCGAGGACGTCGTCGCGGCCGGCTGGCACATAGACGACCACGCCACCTTCGAACACGTCGAAGCGCGCCTACGCGCCCATGGCGTGCCGTCGTCCGTCGGCAGCGTCGAGGAAGCCCAACTGCGGGGAGTGGAGCGCCTGTTGCGCTTCCCCGGCCCCAAGGGCATCACCCAGGAGATCTACACGGCCCCCGTGCAGGCGACGGAGCCCCTGCACATGCTGGCCTCGGGCTGGGTCACCGGCGACTCCGGCATCGGGCATCTGGCCATCACCACGGCCAAGCCGGCTCAGTTGCGCGGCTACTTCGCCACCGTCTTCGACGCCCGTCTGACGGACTACATCGACGAGACGATCAGCGGTGTCAAGCTGAAGATCCGCTTCCTGCGGGTCAACGAACGCCACCACACCATCGCCGTCGCCGCCGTCCGAGGCCTGCCCCTCGGCCCCGTCCGCACCCGGGTGCAACACCTCAACATCGAGGCGGCGAGCCTCGACGACGTCGCCCGCAGCTACCAGCGCGTGCACGAGCTGGGTTTCGAGATGGCGCTGACCGTGGGCCGGCACACCAACGACAAAGAGTTGTCCTACTACGCCCGCACCCCTTCCGGCTTCGAGTGGGAGGTCGGCTGGAATCCCGTCCTCGTCGACGAGTCCACCTGGCAGCCCTCCACCCACCAGGGCATCAGCGAGTGGGGCCATACGCCCGTCGGGCAGACCATCCTCGACAAACTCGACCAGTTCCGCGTCGGCGCGCTCTCCCTGGCCCGGCGGGAGGAGACCGTCCCCGCACTCAGCGGAGCCGGCATCCCGGACGACTGACCGCAGCCGGGCGCACCGGACTCCCACCGGCGCGCCCGGACCTCAGAACTCAGCTTCGTACCGCTGCCCCGGCGGAAGGCATGCCGGTCAGCGCAGTCCGGCGAAGAGGTCGGTCTCGGGTACCGCCGCGCCGGTGGTGTCCCGGACACGTACGAAGGTCTCCAGGCCCATCAGTTCGCCGAACCGCTCCTTGCCCATCTTGAGGAAGAAGATGTTCTCGCCCTGACTGGCGTGCGCGGCCAGCGCGTCGAACTTCTGACCGCTGAACGCGGTGGTGTCCACCCAGGTGGTGATCTCCTCGTCGGGGAGGCCGATCTCGGCCAGCGCGGCGGCCTCGGCAGGATCGGGCTCCGGCATGTCCTCTTGAAACTCGCGCATGACCTCGCCGAACCGCTGCATCATCGAGCGGGGCATCGTGGTCCAGTACACCTTGGGATCCAGGTCGGTCATCTCCAGCGCCGCCATCGTGATGCGATGGGCCTGGATGTGGTCGGGATGGCCGTAGAAACCATTCTCGTCGTAGGTGACGACCACATCAGGCCGGTAGTGCCGCATCAGTTCCGCGAGGCGGGCCGCGCCTTCCTCCACGGGGGTGTTCCAGAAGGAGCCGGGGGCGTCGTTGCTCGGCCAGCCCGCCATCCCGGAGTCGGAGTAGTCCAGCATCTCCAGGTCGCTGATCTTCAGGACCTCACAGCTCGCCTCGAGTTCCTGACGGCGCATCAAGGCGACCGCCGCCGGATCGTGCCCGGGATCGCCCGGCTTGACGCCTCCTGGCCCGTCACCGCATCCGCCGTCGGTACACGTCACGAGAACCGTACGCACGCCTTCGGCCGCGTATCGCGCGAGCACCCCTCCCGTTCCGGTGGCCTCGTCATCGGGGTGGGCGTGCACTGCCATCAGGGTCAAGGGTCGATCAGTCATCAAACAGTCCTCCTGCATAAATATGTCCTGGTCCGAGAGTGCGCGGCATGGCGTGCCACGATCCCGGGGCCGGATCCTGGTGGGGCGGACGACCTGGCGGCCGCCGTGTTCCCCGCCCGTACGGCGCCGGTCCCTCGGTCGATGCAACCTCACCGGACGGACCGGGTGTTCCCGGTGCTGCCGTTTTGGCCTCGCGGATGTCGGAGTTTCGCCGTGAACGAGGTGAGGCGTGAGGGACGGCCGGGCCTGCGGTGGCGACACCCGCCGTAGCGAGCATCACCACGGCCGGGCCGCATGCGGAGCCGACGGACCCGAGAGTGGGGAGCGGCTACCCGCTCAGATCGCCGCGCGGGTCGGTGCGGTGCCGGGCGGCGAGCCACCGGATTCCGGTGGCCACGGTCACCACGCGGTGATGACCGGCGCATCGGGCTCGTGCCGCTCCCAGGCCTCGTTGAGGCGCGCCAGCCGGTCCGCGGCGGCGATGCCGTGCAGGGACGCGACCTTGCCGTCGCGGAGGCGGAACACCACGGCGCCGACGACCCGGTCCTCGATCACGGCGACGGCAGCCGGGGAGCCGTTGACCATCGCGAGGTGAATCGCGGGGGAGCCGCCGGCCAGCCGCCGCTTCGCCGGCGTGGCCTTGAAACCGGCCCGCACGTAGACGGCGACGCGTTCGCGCGTGTCGTACCGCAGCAGCCGCCTGGCCAGTCCGGCGCCGTCCGAGACCGCGGTCGCGTCGGCGGTGAGCATCGCCACCAGCCGTTCGGTGCGCCCCGACGCGGCCGCGGCGAGGAACTCCTCGACGATCCGGCGCGCGGACGCGGGGTCCACCTCGTCACCGCCGCGACGCTCGGCGGTGACCCGGCGCCAGGCCCGGTGGACATGCTGCTGGCTCGCCGACTCGGTGATGTCGAGGATCCCCGCGATCTCGGCGTGAGGGTACGAGAACGCCTCACGCAGGACGTACGCGGCCCGCTCGACCGGCGAGAGGCGTTCCATGAGGAGCAGTACGGCCACGGACACCGATTCCCGCTGCTCGACGGTGTCGGCCGGGCCGAGCATCGGGTCACCCGCGAGGAGCGGCTCGGGCAGCCAGGCACCGGCCGCACGCTCGTGGCGCGCCCGCGCCGAACGAAGCCTGTCCAGGCAGAGATTGGTGACGACCTTCACCAGCCACGCCTCAGGTACCTCGATCCGCTCGCGCTCCGCCGCCTGCCAGCGGAGGAACGCGTCCTGTACGACGTCCTCGGCGTCGGCAGCCGAACCGAGCAGACGGTACGCCAGAGAGGCCAGCCGACCCCGGCCGGCCTCGAAGCGATCGACGGCCGCGCTGTCCATGCGCAAGAGCCTAGGCGGTGACCCTCACACCGGGACGGTCGGGCGCGGTGGCCAGGCGGCGCTTGCGCGTCGGCATGCCGAAGGTCGGGTGGGCGATGCTCCACGCCGCCCCCTTGAGCACGCCGGACTTGAGCCGCGCGGCGCTCCGGCCGCCCAGGTACCAGGACCTGGCCCGGACGTCCCCGTCCACCATCTGGAAGATCGCGTCCCGCTTCCCGAGGCTGATGTGGTTGCCGTAGTACTTCAGCCCGGTGGTGGGGACCTCGCCGCCCGTCAGACGCGCGATGATCGCGGCGGTCGCCTGCATGTTGGTGTATCCGGCCGAGCCGCAGGACATCGGCAGCGGGCGGCCGTTGTCGCCGATCGCGTAGGCGCAGTCACCGGCGGCGTAGACGTCCGGGTGCGAGACCGAGCGCATGGTGCGGTCGACGACGATCTGCCCGGTCTCGGCGACCTCCAGTCCCGCGGCGGCCGCGAGCGGGTGTACGGCGAACCCGGCCGACCAGACGGTCACGTCGGCCGGGACGGACGTACCGTCGGCGGCGACGGCCCGGGTCGGCTCGACGGCTTCGATGCTGGTGTGCTCGTGGACGGTGATGCCGAGCCGGTCGAAGGCCTGGCGCAGGTGGCGGCGGGCCTTCGGGGAGAGCCAGGCGCCCAGCTCGCCGCGGGCGACGAGTGCGACCGAGAGGTCGGGCCGGGACTCGGCGAACTCGGTGGCGGTCTCGATGCCGGTCAGCCCTTCACCGACGACCAGCACCGTGCCGCCCGCGCCCAGTCCGGCCAGGCGTTCACGCAGGCGCAGTGCCGAGGACCGGCCGGTCACATCGAAGGCGTGCTCGGCGACGCCCGGGACGCCATGGTGGGCGGCGGAGCTGCCGAGCGCGTAGAGAAGCGTGTCGTACGCGAGCCCGTCCTCGCCGTCCTCACCGGTCGTGGCGACCGTCCTGCGCTCGGTGTCGATACCGGTGACGCGCGCCAGGCGCAGCCGCACCCCGGTGCCCGCGAATATGTCGGCGAGGCTGCGGACCGCGAGGTCCTGGCCGATCGCGAGCTGGTGGAGCCGCATGCGCTCGACGAAGTCCGGCGCGGCGTTGACGACGGTGATCTCGGTGTCGGCGGGGGAGAGCCGACGGGCCAGGTTTCCGGCGGCGAAGGCCCCGGCGTATCCGGCGCCGAGGACGACGATGCGGTGCTTCATGGCGTTGCTCCTGTCTCGTTCGGGTGCCCCCTGAACGAGACAGCGCCGCGATTGCTGACAGGAGTCGGGTGTGATGGGCGTCACTGGAAGATCCGGTCCAGCTGGTGCTTCAGAACTGCCGCGGCCGACTCCGGGCTGCGCTGTCCGACGAGGATGCTGGTGCCGAGACCCGCGGACATGGCGAGCAGGCCGACGGCTTCCAGATGTGCGTCGAGGCCCGGCCGTATCAGACCGCTCTCCTCTGCCTGCCGGAAGAGAGCGACGAGGGTGCCCTCCGCGGCATCGGGATTCGCGATGAAGGGCTGGGCGGCCAGCACCTCGTCGGTGACGGACAGAACGGCGTACGAGGTGTAGACGAGATGGAACGTGCGGCTGTCCTCGTCGGTCGGCAACGCCGCCGTCAACATCGCCTCGATCATCGCGCGCGGTCCCGGATGGTCACCGGCGGCCCGAACCCGGGCGGCGACCCGCTCACCGAACCTGTCGGCGAGCTGCTGCAGCCCGAAGAGCAGCAGCTTCTCCTTGGTCTCGAAGTAGTACTGCACCAGCCGGAGCGATACGCCCGCCTCCGCCGCCACATCGCGCATCCCCACGGCATGCAGCCCGCGTCGTGCCGCCACGCGAAGCAGTGCCTCGGCGATCTCGGTGCGCCGCTCTGTGTGGTCCACGCGCTTGGGCATCGGCCGCCCCTCCGCTCACCGTTCTCCGGATGGGTCCGCCCCATCGAATTTGATGATACAGCTGTACCACCAACGTGGTACGTTCGTATCACAAAGAGTCGAATCCCGGAGGTGGACGTGCCCCAGACCGCGACCCGTACCCGAGCCGATGTCGGCCGTTTTGTGAGTGATGCCTGGCGCGACCGCTACTTCGCGGCCTGCGACGCGGTCTATGCGCTGGGAGCTCCCGCTCGGGAGGAGACGGACGTGGAGACGTCGTTCGGCACCACGCACGTCTACCGGTACGGCCCCACGGATCCGGCCGCCCGGTCCCGCACCCCCGTCGTCCTGGTGCACGGAGCGGGCACCTGCTCCGCCATGTGGTACCCGAACACCCATGCCCTCAGCGCCGACCGCCCGGTCTACGCGATCGACACGCCGGGCGACCCCGGCCGCAGCCTCCAGCGTGAACCCATCTGTCAACCCGAGCGCGCCGCACAGTGGCTGGACGAGACGCTTGCCGAGCTGGGACTCGATCGAGTCCACCTGGTGGGCTCCTCCTACGGCGGATGGCTGGTTCTGAACCAAGCGCACCGCAGGCCCGACCGCCTCGCCTCGGTCACCCTCCTCGACCCCGGCGGTCTGGAGAAAGTCGGACTGCGCTTCTTCGCGTGGATCTTCGTCAGTCTGTTCGCCACGTTCGCGCCCAAGGCGCTGCGCCCACGACTGGCAGCGTGGCTGGAACAGCCGGTTCTCGTCGAGCCGGAGCTGCGCACCATGATCAGGACGGGTGTTCGCGCCTACCGGATACGCCGGCCCGCCCCACTGCCCCTGTCCGAGGCCGAACTGTCCACCATCCGCACGCCCCTCTACCTGGCGCTCGGCAAGCGAAGCCTCCTCGTGCACCCGCACAGGCAGGTCGAGCGCGTCCCGCGCCTGATCCCGAGTGCCCGGGCCGAGATCATTTCCGGGACCGGCCACGGGCCCCAGATCGACCTCGCGGACGAGATGAACGGCCGGATACTGAGCTTCATGGCCTCCGTCGACTGAAGGCCGCGAACGGCGGAAAGTCGGCTCGCCGGGCCTGACCGTGTGGTGCCGCGGATCCGGTCAGCTCAGTGGGAGGTGAGTTCCGCGAGCTGCTCGGCCGCGGTGCTGCTGCCCCGGGCGGCCAGCCGCCGTAACTCGTCCAGATCCTCGTGCTCGGTGGCCAGTTGGATCAGCTCGTCGGTGGCCGTGGTGTTCCCGCCGTCGGAGAGACGTCGAAGTTCTTCGAAGTCGCCCTGCTCCGAGGCGAGTTGGATGAGCTCGTCCGCCGCGGCGGAATGGCCCCCCGCCGCGAGACGGCGAAGTTCGTCCAGGTCGCCGAGTTCGGCGGCGAGTTGGATGAGCTCGTCGACCGCTTCGCGGTCACCGCTCTCGGCGCGTTCCCGCAGGGCGGACAGCTCGCGTTCGGACATGATCGGACACCTTTCCGTGGTGGGGGATCCCGGACGCCCGGTCCGCGATCCTGCTGGTCTCGGTCAGGAGAGCCCCGACGCCCTGAGAACCCCCCGCACGGTCTCGTCGTCGATGCTGTGGCCGAGCCGGGCCAGGACGTCCTCGCCCTGCAGCAGTGTGCCGCGTTCGACGGAGCGGCGTACCCCGGTGTCGAGTTCGTGCCAGATCAGGGGGTTGGCGGTGAGGACGCGCGGGTCCAGTTCCAGGCGGTGCCCGTAGGTGTCCCGCAGGACCAGGTGGGATGTGACGTCGCCGTGTCGCCATACGGCCGTCAGCGCGTCCGTGCGTACCGTCCGCCGACGCCACGGGCCCCGCACCGCCAGCCAGCCGGCGCCCGCCGTCACCCGGGGCGGGAGCAGGACGACGAAGAGGGCACCGGACATGCCGAGCCACAGCAGGACGCGCGAGGGCGACAGGCTGCCCGCGTCCCAGTCGACCAGCAGGGACATGGCGGCGAACAGCGCGGCGCAGCTCACCGCGAGCCCGGCACTGCCACGCCAGTGGCGGTCACCGGCCCGCGCCCAACGGTCGTCGGAACGTCCCATGGCGTTGACGCTAGGCCGCCTCGCGGGGACCGGCGGCTGCCACTGACGGGGTCCTGACGCCGCACGGGCGAATCCTGACGGGATCCATACACAGGGTGCGCGCGGCGGGCAGGAGACGGTGCTGGAGGAGGTCCGTCGCCCGAGGGCCACACCGGCGGCAAGGCGGCCGCGCAACGACCACCGCTTCGACGCCGAGTACACGGCCGCCCGCTCCACCCTCACCGGGCAGCCGGCCGCGGTGCTGGTCCTCGGGATCCTGCTGCTCGCCGCGCTCGGCACCCTCCAGTGCCACCTGGCTCGTCGCTTCCGGCGGGTCCTCAACCCCGGTGTCCTCGCCGCCACCGTCTGCACCCTGCTCGCCGTGCTCCTCGGCGCGCAGACGCTCTCCGCGTCCGCCGAGCCCCTGCGGGGCGCGCGCCGCGACGCCTTCGACCGATCGCGCGGGCGCGGAACAGCGCGACGACGGACTCCCGACGTACGACTCCGCACTCGCCGCCACCGGGAACGCGTACCGGTCCGACCCCCAGGACCCGCACTTCACCGGCGAGTTCCGGCGCGAACTCGACAGCATCACCTTCCCCGGGGAACAGGCTGCGGCGGAGCGGACCGTGCGGGAGCAGGAGGCCGTGGAGTTCTGCACGGGCTGGGAGCCCGGCACGTCCAACGCGCACTTCGGGTCCTGGATGACCGCCCTGGACAAGGTGACGGCCATCAACGAAACCCACTTCTCGACGTCCGTACGGGAGGGACGCTCGGAGCCCAGGCTGGCCGAGTTCCGTTGAGGGCGCGGCAGCGCCCCTCAGGGGCGCGGGGAACTGCGCGACCAGCCCCCATGGCGCCGCAGCCGATGAACGGCCCAGCCGGCGCAGCGCTCACGCATCGGCCAACCGTGCCTCCTCCAGGTCCAGCGACCGCTGGAGCCTCCTGCGGGTCGTGTCACTGATCGCGTGGTCGTCGTAGAGCCGCTGCAGTTCCACCGCCTCGACGGCGATCAGGTCCCGTCGCAGCTGCCGGTAGACGAGGTCGCCGGACCCGGACGTGCCGGTGTCGTCGTTCAGGCGGTCGCGGGCGTCGTCGAGGCGGGCGGCCAGGCCTCGGCGGAGGCGGTCGAGGACCACCTCCGGTACGGCCTCCAGTTCGGCGAGTTCGTCCAGGCGGCGAATGCCCGCATTGGCCAGGTGGCAGCGGGCGGAGGCCTCCTCGCGCTCGGTGTGGTCGGGTTCCAGGGCGATCCCGGAGCGGCGGACGACGGGGGCGAGGGTGAAGCCCTGGACGACGAGGGTGACGACCACGACGGACGTGGTCAGGACCAGGACGAGGGGGCGGTCGGCCAGTGCCGCGCCCGCCTTCGTGGTCTTCGGGATGGACAGGGCCGCCGCCAGCGGCACGACTCCCCGGGTGCCGGCCCAGGTCAGCACCAGCGGGATCCGCCAGTTCAGCCGCTGGATGCCGCCCTTGCGCTGGACCACGGCCGACAGCGGCGCCAGCCACAGCAGCCGGACGGCGATCAGGGTGGCGGCCACGGCGAGGGCGTAGAGGGGCCAGGCCCGGTCGCCGTCGTCCAGAGCCCTGACCTGTGCGGGCAGGGCCAGCCCGATGAGGGAGAAGACAACGCTCTCCAGCAGGAAGACCACCGTGCCGTAGACGGCGTGCAGCTGGAGCCGGATCCGGGCGTTGGTGAGCCGGTCGCCGCGTCCGCCCAGGACGACCCCGGCGACCACGACCGAGGTGACCCCGGAGGTGTGGGCGGCCTCCGCCAGGACATACGCGGCGTAGGGCGTGACCAGGGCGATCACCGTCTCCAGGACCGGGTCCTCGGTGCGGCGGCGGATCAGTGCGACCACCCCGGCGACCGCGCCGCCGATGACCGTGCCGCCACCCGCGAGCACGACGAACTCGCCGCCCGCCGGGCCCCAGCCGGCCGCCGCCGACGCCACCGCCACGCTCACGGCGACCCGGTACAGCACCAGCGAGGTCGCGTCGTTGAACAAGCTCTCCGCCTGGACCAGGACCTGCACCTTCGGCGGCAGCGAGAGGCGCCGGCCCAGCGCCGTCACGGCCACCGGGTCGGTGCTCGCCAGCACCGCGCCCAGCACCAGCGCCATCTGCCACGACAGGGGCGTGACCCGGGACGCCACCCAGCCGACGGCCGCCGCCGATGCCAGCACCAGGCCGATGGACAGGACGCCGACCGGCCTCCACACGGCCTTCAGCTCACGCCAGGACATGTCTTCGGCGCTCGCGTACAGCAGGGGCGGCAGCACGACCAGGCCGATGACCTCAGGGCTGATCTCGATATCGGGGGTGCCCGGCAGCAGCGCCACGGTCAGACCGGCCACGACCAGCAGGGACGGTGCCGGGATGCGCCACCGGCGGGCGAAGGTCGCCACGAGGGTGGCCAGGACGACCAGAGCCAGAACCGTTGCCACGCCGCGCATGCCGTCCCCCTGGGGGCTACAGGCCCTTTCGGACCGAGGGAAGCCGCCATGGCTCCTCCGCCGACCAGACTTCCCGGCACACCGCCATCACCTTAGCCGCCCGCAGGTCGCGATCGCCGAGGGATCGACGCCGTCGCCGTGCTGGACATCCGGCACCTGCAGCCCCCCGTTGAACCTCCAGCCCGAGGCGTCCTGAACCGCGGTGCCGAAACCGCCGTACCGACCCATGCCTCACGTGCCTCACTCCAGCCCCGACGCCCTGAACACCTCGCGCGCGGTCTCGCGGTCGATGTGCAGGGAGAGACGGCGCAACGCGGTCGCCCCGCACCGCAGCGTGCCGTTCGCCGCCGACTTCCGGGCCCCGGCCTCCAGCCGGAGCCACAACCGGGGGTTCCGCACGAGTACGTCGGGGTCGATCTCCACGCGTCCGCCGAGCGCGTCCCGTAGCAACAGCCGCCGCGAGACGCCGTCGAGGCAGCGCACGGACACCAGCAGATCCGTACGGACCCGGCGTTCGGGCAGCAGCCGACGGGACGAGAGCCAGTTCGCACCGGCCCGGACGCGGGCCGGATACAGCACGAGGAAGAGCAGCAGGGACAGGCCGACCCACAGGGCACCGCGTCGGAGTGTGAGTCGCTCCGTCCCCCAGTCGAGCAGAAGCAGCAGGACCAGCAGCATTCCGGCGCAACGCACCGAGTCCCGCACGTCCCGCGCCCAGCGCAGGTCGTGCGTGGTGTCGGCGAGTTCGCGCGCACTGTCGCGGCATCCCATGACGGCGACCGTAGGGACGCGGAAGGCTCGACCGCCCCCCTTTTGACGCGACTCTGATGCCGCTGTCACGTGAGTCACCTACCCGTCAAGGACCCGTCAAAGTCGGCCCGTCCGCCGCGAAGAACACGCCAAGGACGGTCGGATCCGGCCGGAAACGCGCCCACTCTGAGTGCACCGCGCACGCCTGTGACCTCACGCGCGGACGAAGGAAGAAGGAGCACGCACCGATGCCCGTCCTGACCAGCGATCCGGGCGCGACCCCCGTCGACGAAGAACTGTCCGACACCGGCGAGCGGCATCGCCTCACCGCTTTGACGGGCCTGGCCGCCCTGTCCCTGGACGCGATGGCGTCGGTGGCGTACGGCCCCGAGGCGATCGTCCTCGTACTGGCCGCCGCGGGCGCGCACGGCCTGGGCTTCACGCTGCCGGTCACGCTGGCCATCGCCGCGCTGCTCGCGGTGCTCGTGGCCTCGTACCGGCAGGTGATCGCGGCCTTTCCGGACGGCGGGGGTTCGTACGCCGTCGCCAGGACGCACCTCGGGGCGCGCACGAGCCTGGTCGCGGCCGCCTCGCTGGTCCTGGACTACGTCCTGAACGTGGCCGTCGCCGTCACCGCCGGGGTGGCCGCCCTGACCTCCGCCTTCCCCGTCCTCTACGACGACCGGCTGTGGCTGTGCCTCGGCGTGCTCGTGTTGATCACCGCGGTGAATCTGCGGGGCATCGTCGAGTCGGCCAGGATGTTCATCGTGCCGACCGTGGTGTTCGTCGGCTCCGTCCTCGTGCTCATAGCCGTCGGCCTGTTCCGGTCCGGTCCGGTGAGCACGGCCACCGTCGACGGGCATGCCTCCGCGCTCGCCGACAACGCCACCGGCGTGGGCGCCCTGCTGTTGCTGAAAGCCTTCGCCTCCGGGTGTGCCGCGCTCACGGGCGTCGAGGCCATCGCCAACGGCGTCCCGTCCTTCCGCGTCCCCCGGGTCAGGCGGGCCCAGCGCGCGGAGGTCGCGCTCGGAGCCGTGCTCGGCGTGATGCTGATCGGCCTGTCGGTGCTGATCTCCCGCTTCCACCTCCAGCCGGTCCAGGGCGTCACCGTCCTCGCCCAGCTCGCGGACGCCTCACTCGGCCACAACTGGGCCTTCTACGTCATCCAGTTCGCGACGATGATCCTGCTCGCCCTGTCCGCGAACACCTCCTTCGGCGGGCTGCCGGTCCTGCTGAAGCTGCTCGCCCGGGACAACTACCTGCCGCACGTCTTCGCTCTGAAGGCCGACCGGCAGGTCCACCGGCACGGGGTCCTCGCCCTGGCCGCCGTCTCCGCCGCGCTCCTGGTGTTCTCCGGCGGCGACACCAACACCCTCGTGCCGCTGTTCGCCATAGGTGTCTTCGTCGGGTTCACGATCGCGCAGGTCGGCATGGTCCGGCACTGGCTGCTCGAACGCCGGGCGGGTGCGCGGGAGAACGGCAGCCCGGGGTGGCGTGGGAAGGCGCTCCTCAACGGGTGCGGTGCCGGGCTCACCGGCGTGGCGACGGTGGTGGTCACCGTGGAGAAGTTCGAGGCGGGTGCCTGGCTGGTCGTGGTCGCGCTGCCGCTGCTGGTCGCCGCCTTCGTCGCGGTCCATCGGGCCTACGGCCGGATCGGCGAGCGGCTCGGTCTCGGCCGGGTCCCCGAGCCCCCGCACCGCGAGCGCTCGCTGGTGATCGTGCCGGTGTCCTCGCTGTCCCGGCTGACCTCGGAGGCCCTCACCGCCGCCTCCTCGCTCGGTGACGAGGTCCGCGCGGTCACCGTCTGCCACCCCGACCCCGAGGACCGGACGGCCCTGCACGCCCTGGAGCGGGCCTGGGCCGAGTGGGACCCCGGGGTGCCCCTGGTGCGGCTGTCGTGGGAGCGGCGCAGCCTGGGCCGTCCCATCGCCGCCTACGTCCGTGAGGTCGCCGCGGCCGAGCCCGCCACCCGGGTGACGGTGCTGATCCCGGAGACGGAGCCGGAGCGGCTGTGGCAGCGGCTGCTGCAGAACCAGCGGGGCGCGGTCGTCGCCCACGCGGTGCGCCGGGAGACGGACGCCGTGATCTGCCGGCTGCGCTTCCGCCTGCTGTGAGGGCTGTGGACGGCCGGCCGTAAGGGGCCCGTCAAAGGTGCGGGGCCCGCCGTAAGGGACTCGTCAACGGACGACCGATTCCGGCCAGGCCCGATGTTTGCTCTAACTGTCCGAATCTCTTCCGACCCTCTTCTAGGAGTTCGCGATGGCCGACCTGGCCTTCGTCGTCACCACTGTCGCGGTGTTCGCGCTGGTGGCTCTCGTCGCCAAGGGGGTGACGAAGCTGTGACCGCCGAGAACATCGTCGGCCTGATCGTGGCCGTCGCCCTGCTGGGCTATCTCGTCCTCGCCCTGATCTTCCCGGAGAGGTTCTGAGACACAGATGGGTCCCGTCCTCGCAGGCGTCCTCCAGCTGCTCGCCCTCATGGGCGCACTGGCCCTCGCCTACATCCCCCTCGGCACCTACATGGCCAAGGTCTACTCCACCGACAAGCACTGGCGCGTCGAGAAGTGGATCTACAAGGGCATCGGTGCCAACCCCGACACCGAGATGCGCTGGACCGCGTACCTGCGCGGTGTCCTCGCCTTCTCCGCGGTCGGCGTGCTCTTCCTCTACCTGCTGCAGCGGCTCCAGGGCGTGCTGCCGGGCTCGCTGGGCTTCCAGGCCATCGACCCGGACCAGGCGTTCAACACCGCGGTCTCCTTCGTGACCAACACCAACTGGCAGTCGTACTACGGCGAACAGGCCATGGGCCATGTCGTGCAGACCGCCGGTCTGGCCGTGCAGAACTTCGTGTCGGCGGCCGTCGGTATCGCCGTGGCCGTGGCGCTGGTACGGGGATTCGCCCGGTCCCGCACCGGTGAGCTGGGCAACTTCTGGTCCGACATGGTGCGCGGTGTCACGCGCATCCTGCTGCCCGGTGCCTTCATCGCGGCGATCGTGCTGGTCGCCTGTGGTGCCATCCAGAACTTCTCCGGCATTCACGAGGTCGGGCAGTTCATGGGGGGCTCGCAGCAGTGGAACGGCGGCGCGGTCGCCTCGCAGGAAGCCATCAAGGAGTTCGGCACCAACGGCGGCGGTTACTTCAACGCAAACTCCGCGCATCCCTTCGAGAACCCGACCCCGTTCACGAACCTGTTCGAGATCTTCCTGCTCCTGGTGATCCCGTTCTCCCTGACCCGCACCTTCGGGGTGATGGTCGGCTCGGTGAAGCAGGGGTACGCCATCCTCGCGACCATGGCCACCATCTGGGTCGGCTTCGTCGCCCTGATGATGTGGACCGAATTCGCCCACCACGGACCGGCGTTGCAGATCGCCGGCGGGGCGATGGAAGGCAAGGAGGTCCGGTTCGGCGTCGGTTCCTCGTCGATCTTCGCGGTGTCGACCACGCTGACGTCGACCGGTGCCGTGGACTCCTTCCACTCCTCCTTCACCGGGCTCGGCGGTGGCATCACCATGCTCGGCATGATGCTGGGCGAGATCGCGCCGGGCGGCACCGGCTCCGGGCTCTACGGCATGCTGATCATGGCGATCATCGCGGTGTTCATCGCCGGTCTCATGGTCGGCCGCACGCCCGAGTACCTGGGCAAGAAGATCGGCACCCGCGAGATCAAGCTCGCCGCCTGCTACATCCTGGTCACGCCGGCGCTGGTGCTCGTCTTCGCGGGCGTGGCGATGGCGCTGCCGACGCCGGTCCACTCGATGACGAACAGCGGGGCGCACGGGTTCTCCGAGATCCTCTACGCCTACACCTCGGCCGCCAACAACAACGGCTCGGCCTTCGCCGGACTGAACGCGGACACCCAGTGGTTCAACACCACTCTGGGCCTGGCCATGGCCCTCGGCCGCTTCCTGCCCATGGTGTTCGTGCTGGCACTGGCCGGCTCGCTGGCCGAGCAGCGGCCCGTTCCTGAGACCGCGGGCACCCTGCGCACCAACAAGCCTTTGTTCGTGGGCCTGTTGGTGGGGGCGATCCTCATCATCACCGGTCTGACGTACTTTCCGGCCCTCGCGCTGGGACCGCTGGCCGAGGGGCTGGCGTCATGACCACCCGTACCGAAAGCGAAGAGATGTCCACAGCCACACCGACCCGGGCGCCGCACAGCGACGTACCCACCGGGCACAAGTCCCCCGAGGGCCGTGTCGGCGCGGGCCTGTTCGATCCCCAGCAGCTGCTGAAGTCGCTGCCGGACGCCTGCCGCAAGCTCGACCCGCGGGTGATGGTCAAGTCGCCCGTGATGTTCGTGGTGTGGATCGGGTCCGTGCTGACCACGGTGTTCTCCTTCAAGGACCCCGGCGACTGGTTCGGCTGGACCATCAGCGCCTGGCTCTGGCTGACGGTCGTCTTCGCCAACCTGGCGGAGGCGGTCGCGGAGGGGCGGGGCAAGGCGCAGGCCGACACTCTGCGCAAGGCCAAGACCGACACGGTCGCCCGCAGGCTCACCGGGGCCGTCGAGGAACAGGTCCCCGGCACCGGGCTGAGGATCGGCGATCTGGTGGTCTGCGAGTCCGGCGACATCATCCCCGGTGACGGCGATGTCGTCGAAGGAGTCGCCTCCGTCGACGAGTCGGCGATCACCGGTGAGTCGGCGCCGGTCATCCGGGAGTCCGGCGGCGACCGCTCCGCCGTCACCGGCGGCACCAAGGTCCTCTCCGACCGGATCGTCATCAAGATCACGACCAAGCCGGGCGAGACCTTCATCGACCGGATGATCAGCCTCGTCGAAGGCGCGGCCCGGCAGAAGACGCCCAACGAGATCGCGCTGAACATCCTGCTCGCCTCGCTGACCATCGTCTTCCTGCTCGCGGTGGCGACCCTGCCGCCCTTCGCGGACTACGCGGGCACCCACCTGACGATGGTCGTCCTGGTCGCCCTGCTGGTCTGCCTCATCCCGACCACCATCGGCGCGCTGCTCTCCGCGATCGGCATCGCGGGCATGGACCGCCTCGTCCAGCGCAACGTGCTGGCCATGTCCGGCAGGGCCGTCGAGGCCGCCGGTGACGTCTCCACCCTGCTGCTCGACAAGACCGGCACCATCACCCTCGGCAACCGCCAGGCCGCCGAGTTCGTGCCGGTGAGCGGTGTGACGGAGGCCGAACTCGCCGACGCCGCCCAGCTGTCGTCGCTGGCCGACGAGACACCCGAGGGCCGCTCCATCGTCGTACTGGCGAAGGAGACGTACGGCCTGCGCGAGCGTCACCAGGGCGAACTCACCGGCGCCGAGTGGATCGAGTTCACCGCCCAGACCCGTATGTCGGGGGTGGACGTCGACGGGCGCAGGATCCGCAAGGGCGCGGCCGGTTCGGTCGTCAAGTGGGTCGAGGAGCGCGGCGGCACGGTCGCCGAGGACGCCGACGCGGCCACCGACCGGATCTCCGAGGCGGGCGGCACGCCCCTGCTGGTCGCGGTCGAAGACCCCCAGGGCGCACGGGTGCTGGGCGTCATCCACCTCAAGGACGTCGTCAAGCAGGGCATGCGCGAGCGGTTCGACGAACTGCGCCGCATGGGCATCAAGACCGTCATGATCACGGGTGACAACCCCCTGACGGCCAGGGCGATCGCCGAGGAGGCGGGCGTCGACGACTTCCTCGCGGAGGCCACCCCCGAGGACAAGATGGCGCTCATCAAGCGGGAGCAGGCCGGCGGCAAGCTCGTCGCCATGACCGGCGACGGCACCAACGACGCGCCCGCGCTCGCGCAGGCGGACGTCGGTGTGGCCATGAACACCGGTACGTCGGCCGCCAAGGAGGCCGGCAACATGGTCGACCTCGACTCCAACCCGACCAAGCTCATCGAGATCGTCGAGATCGGCAAGCAACTCCTCATCACCCGGGGCGCGCTCACGACGTTCTCCATCGCCAACGACGTGGCGAAGTACTTCGCGATCATCCCGGCGCTGTTCGCGGCGGTCTACCCGGGCCTGGACAAGCTCAACATCATGGGCCTGTCCTCGCCCGACTCGGCGATCCTTTCGGCCGTCGTCTTCAACGCGCTCATCATCATCGCGCTGGTGCCGCTCTCCCTGAAGGGCGTGCAGTACCGGCCGGTCAGCGCCGACAAGATGCTGCGCCGCAACCTCACCATCTACGGCATCGGCGGACTGATCGCCCCCTTCGTCGGCATCAAGCTCATCGACCTGCTCATTTCCCTCATCCCCGGGATCGGCTGACAGCCATGAACAACTCCGTATCGAACACAGGCCGGTTGCTGTGGGCGGGGCTACGGGCCCTGCTGGTGCTGACCCTGGTGACCGGTGTGATCTACCCGCTGGCCGTCACCGGCGTCGCCCAGGCCCTCTTCCACGACAAGGCGAACGGCTCCGAGGTCAAGGCGGACGGCAAGGTCGTCGGCTCCTCGCTGATCGGCCAACAGGACTACGGCCTCGCCTACTTCCAGCCCCGCCCGGCGAAGGGGCTCGGCGAGAACTCGGTCAACACGCAGTACAAGCTGATCCTGTCCGGCGCCACCAACCGCTCCGCCGACAACCCCGAACTCGTCACCTGGGTGAAGGCGGCCAGGGCCAAGGTCGTCAAGGACAACTCCACGGCCGACTACAAGGTCGAGCCCTCCCAGGTCCCCGCGGACGCGGTCACCTCCTCGGGCTCCGGTCTCGACCCGGACATCTCCCCGGCCTACGCCGAACTCCAGGTGCACCGCGTCGCCGAACGCAACGGCCTGTCGGTCGCGCAGGTCGAGAAGCTGGTCGAGGAGCACACCGACGGCCGCACGCTCGGCTTCATCGGCGAGCCCCGCGTCAACGTCCTGGAACTCAACATCGCGCTCAAGGCCCTCGCGGCCAAGAGCTGATGGCGTTACCCGTCCCCCAGGGGAGTCGGCGGTCCGGGACGACCGGGTCCGCCGACTCCCGCGGTCATGAAGCAGGTACGTCCCCGGGACGTACGACAGGAAGGCGCACGCCGATGACACGGGTGCTGGTGGTGGAGGACGACCCGCAGCTCGTACGGGCGCTCATCATCAATCTCCAGGCACGCCAGTACGGGGTCGACGCGGCCCCCGACGGCGCCACCGCGCTGCGGCTCGCGGCCGCCAGACGGCCCGATGTCGTGATGCTCGACCTGGGCCTTCCCGACATGGACGGCGTCGAGGTCATCAGGGGCCTGCGCGGCTGGACCCGAGTGCCGATCCTGGTGCTCTCCGCCCGCCAGGGGTCCGACGAGAAGGTGGCGGCGCTGGACGCCGGGGCCGACGACTACGTCACCAAGCCGTTCGGCATGGACGAGCTGCTCGCCCGGCTGCGGGCCGCCGTACGCCGTACCGGGGAGACGCCCCTCGCCACCGGTGCGACGCTCGTCGAGACGGCGGAGTTCACCATCGACCTGCTGGCCAGGAAGGTGCACCGGGACGGCCGCGACGTACGCCTCACACCCACCGAGTGGCACCTGCTGGAGATCCTGATCACCAACCCCGGCCGGCTGATCACGCAGAAGCATCTGCTCCAGGAGGTCTGGGGCGTGCCCCAGAGCAACAAGACCAACTACCTGCGGGTGTACATGGCCCAGCTCCGCCGCAAGCTGGAGGCGGACCCGTCCCACCCCCGCTACCTCATCACCGAGCCCGGCATGGGCTACCGGTTCGAAGCCTGACCGGGGGACTGGGACCACATGGCACGCGGCAAGCTCCGGATCTACCTCGGTGCGGCACCCGGCGTCGGCAAGACCTACGCCATGCTCTCCGAGGCACACCGTCGTGTCGAACGGGGCACCGACTGCGTGGTCGCCTTCGTGGAACACCACCGCAGGCCCCGCACCGAGGTGATGCTGCACGGCCTGGAGGAGATCCCGCGCAGGCAACTGGAGTACCGGGACACCGTCTTCACCGAGATGGACGTGGACGCCGTCCTGCGCCGGGCCCCCGCCGTCGCCCTCGTCGACGAACTCGCCCACACCAACGTCCCCGGCTCCCGCAACACCAAGCGCTGGCAGGACGTCGAGGACCTGCTGGCGGCCGGGATCGACGTCGTCTCCACGGTGAACATCCAGCACCTGGAGTCCCTCGGTGACGTCGTCGAGGCGATCACGGGCGTACGGCAGCGCGAGACCGTCCCCGACGAGGTCGTCCGGCGGGCCGACCAGATCGAGCTGGTCGACATGTCCCCGCAGGCGCTGAGACGCCGTATGGCCCACGGGAACATCTACAAGCCGGACAAGGTCGACGCGGCCCTCTCCAACTACTTCCGCCCCGGAAACCTCACCGCGCTCAGGGAGTTGGCGCTGCTGTGGGTGGCCGACCGGGTCGACGCGTACCTCACGGAGTACCGCAGCGAGCACCGGGTCTCGACGATCTGGGGTTCGCGTGAGCGGATCGTGGTCGGACTGACCGGGGGACCGGAGGGCCGGACGCTGATACGACGGGCCGCACGGCTGGCCGAGAAGGGCGCGGGCGGGGAGGTCCTGGCCGTCTACATCTCCCGCAGCGACGGACTGACCTCCGCCTCCCCGAAGGAACTGGCCGACCAGCGCACTCTCGTCGAAGATCTCGGCGGGACCTTCCACCACGTCGTCGGCGAGGACATACCCGTCGCCCTCCTCGACTTCTCGCGCGGGGTCAACGCCACCCAGATCGTGCTCGGCGTCTCCCGCCGCAAGGGCTGGCAGTACGTCTTCGGCCCGGGCGTCGGTGCCACGGTGGCCCGCGACTCCGGCCCCGACCTCGACGTCCACCTCATCACCCACGACGAGGCTGGCAAGGGCCGCGGGCTCCCGGTCAACCGGGGCGCACGGCTGGGGCGTTCCCGTGTGGTGTGGGGCTGGCTGGTCGGCCTCGCCGGTCCCGTGCTGCTGACCTGGCTGCTGGGCGGCGTGGCCCCGGACGTCGGGCTCGCCAACGACATGCTGCTGTACCTGACGCTGACGGTGGCCGCAGCCCTGCTCGGCGGACTCTTCCCCGCCCTGGCCTCGGCGGCGGCCGGTTCCCTGCTGCTGAACTGGTACTTCACCCCGCCCGTCCACACCTTCACGATCGCCGACCCGAAGAACATCGTCGCCATCGCGATCTTCGTGGGGGTGGCCGTGTCCGTCGCCTCCGTGGTCGACCTGGCCGCCCGCCGCACCCACCAGGCCGCCCGGCTGCGCGCCGAGTCGGAGATCCTCTCCTTCCTGGCGGGCAACGTCCTGCGCGGCGAGACGGGCCTGGAAGAACTGCTCGACCGGGTCCGTGAGACCTTCGGCATGGAGTCCGTGGCCCTGCTGGAACGCGAGGGCGAGATGCTGCCCTGGACCTGCGCCGGAAGCGTGGGCCCGCGTCCCTGCGCCGTTCCCGACGACGCGGACGTCGACGTACCGGTCGGCGACCACATGGCGCTCGCGCTGACCGGACGGGTGCTGCCGGCCGAGGACCGGAGGGTGCTGGAGGCCTTCGCCGCGCAGGCCGTCGTGGTCCTGGACCGACGACGACTCCAGGAGGAGGCCGACCGGGCCCGCGCGCTGGCCGAGGGCAACCGCATCCGTACGGCGCTCCTGGCCGCCGTGTCGCATGATCTGCGCACCCCGCTGGCCGGCATCAAGGCCGCGGTGACCTCGCTGCGCTCCGACGACGTCGAGTGGTCGCAGGAGGACCGGGCGGAACTCCTCGAAGCCATCGAGGAGGCCGCCGACCGCCTCGACCACCTCGTCGGCAACCTCCTGGACATGTCCCGCCTCCAGACCGGCACCGTCACCCCGATCGTCCGCGAGACCGACCTCGACGAGGTGATCCCGATGGCGCTCGGCGGCGTTCCCGAGGACAGCGTCGAGCTGGACGTCCCGGAGACCCTGCCGATGGTCGACGTCGACCGGGGACTGCTGGAGCGGGCCGTGGCCAACATCGTGGAGAACGCCGTCAAGCACAGCCCACCGGGCGAGAGGGTCCTGGTCTCCGCGAGCGCCCTCGCCGACCGCGTCGAGGTCCGGGTGGTCGACCGCGGCCCGGGGGTCCCGGACGAGGCCAAGGACCGCATCTTCGAACCCTTCCAGCGCTACGGCGACTCCCCGCGCGGCTCCGGCGTCGGACTCGGCCTCGCTGTCGCCCGCGGCTTCGCCGAGGCCGTCGGCGGCACGATCCACGCCGAGGACACCCCGGGCGGCGGCCTCACCATGGTGCTGGTCCTACGGACGGCTCCGCAGCGCCGACCCGAGCAACCGGATCTGCCGGCCGCGGCCACGTTCTGAGGGTCGTAGGCGTCAGGCGTCAGCGGGGCGTCAGAGATGGCTCATGGCGCGTCAAAAGTGCGTCTGCGAAAAGCAGTCGGGCCCGCTTCCGTATGCAGGCCATGGCGGATCACACCGACGAGGACGTCGACACGGCGATCGGCCCCCTCGACACCTGCATCCGCCAGGCCCGTTCGACGGCTCACTGAAGTTCACCGGGGCGGTGCCACATGGTGCCGGGTGGCACCACTTGGCGCCACCCGGCGCCATTCTGTGCTCGCAAGGGGGCGCGAAGGGGTGTGGTGTCACGGTGGTTCGACTCTCTCCTTTCGCGTCTGTGCAGGTGAGAGCGGTCGGCTAGTGCTTCCGCTCGGATGTGGTGCCGTTCAGGCTTGCGTGTGGCGCCATAGTGGTGCCATGCTGGCACCCATGGACCTCACCCCGTATGTCGACAACCTCCGCCGCGAACTCGCGGTGGCTGCCGAAGCCGGAGGCGACGAAGCCCGTGAGCTGGCCGAGAGGCTGACCGCTCCCCTGGAGTCGGCGACCCGCCTGGTCATGCTCAATGTGCTCTCCGCCGCGATGGACGAGATCACCCGCGAACTCGCCCCGGGCTCGGTCGACGTACGGCTGCGCGGACTCGACCCCGACTTCGTGGTGACGCTGCCGCCCGCCGAGGCTGACGCCTCCGTGGTACCGGCCGCGCCCCTCGAACCGTTCAGGGCGCCGGCCGACGGCGACGAGGGCGGCACCGCCCGCATCAACCTGCGGCTGCCGGCCCACCTCAAGGCGCGCGCCGAAGAGGCGGCGACCCGCGAGGGTGTGTCGGTCAACGCGTGGTTGGTGCGGGCGGTGTCCGCCGCCGTGGACGGCGGAACCCGGCCGCGTCCGCAGGGCAAGGCCCAGAACGTCGGACAGAGCTTCACGGGCTGGGTGCGCTAGCCGCACCCGCCCCCACGGAAAGGCGCTTCACCCCCACCACGTCCCACCAGCGGGGACGCCCCAAGGACTCACGAGGACGGGACAGCCATGCCTTCTTTCGACACCCCCGAACCCATCTCGGTCAACGCCCACGTGGCCGCCGGTTCCCTCCGGCTCACCGCGGGCGACCGCCCCGACACCGTCGTCGAGGTACGGCCCCGCGACCCGGAGCGGGACAAGGACGTACGGGCCGCCGAGCAGACCGAGGTCAGCTACGCGGGCGGCATCCTGACCGTCAGGACGAAGGAGCGCCGCATGATCGGGCCCTCCGGCGTCGCCGACGTGACGGTCGACCTGCCGGCGGGGTCACGCATCGAGGTGACCGGCGCCTGGGCCCAGGTCCTCGGCGAGGGCCGGCTCGGCGCGGTCCGCGTGAAGACCTCGGTCGGCGACGTCCGCCTCGACACCACCGGTCCGGTCGAGCTGACCGCCTCCCACGGCTCGATCGTCGTCGACCGGATCGTAGGCAAGGCCGAGATCACCACCAGCTCCGGCAATCTGCGCGTCGGCACCGTCGACGGCCCCGCCGTCCTGAAGAACGCGAACGGCAACACGAACGTCGGCGCCGTCTCCGGCGAGCTGCGCGTGAGCGGTGCCAACGGTGCCATCGACATCGCGTGCGCCGAGGCGTCCGTCACCGGCACCGCGACCAACGGCGTCCTGCGTGTCGCCGAAGTCGCCCGCGGTGAGGTCCGGTTGGAGACCTCCAACGGCTCCATCGAGATCGGCATCCGCGAGGGCACCGCCGCCTGGCTCGACGTCAGCTCCACCCGCGGCCTGGTGCGCAACACGCTCACCGCATCCGAGGCCCCGGAGCAGTCCGAGGACACGGTCAAGATCCGCGCCCGCACCAACTGGGGCAACATCGACGTCTTCCGCGCCAAGGTCTGAGCGCCGCACTCTCGACCAGCTCGGATTTCCGCCCACTTCAGCCCGCGAACGGGAGAGCCTCATGCCTTCTTATGTCATGTCCACATCCACATCCACATCCGACCCGAACGGTTCCACGGTGGCCGTCTCCGCCGTCGGCCTGCGCAAGTCGTACGGCGACAAAGTCGTTCTTGACGGCATCGATCTGCGCATCCCCACCGGGTCGGTGTTCGCACTGCTCGGGCCGAACGGCGCCGGCAAGACGACCGTCGTGAAGATCCTCTCCACTCTGGTGTCCGCCGACGACGGGCAGGCTCTGGTCGGAGGGCACGACCTGGCCGCCGACCCGCAGGGCGTGCGGGCCGCGATCGGGGTCACCGGGCAGTTCTCCGCCGTGGACGGGCTGATCACCGGTGAGGAGAACATGCTGCTCATGGCCGATCTGCACCACCTTTCCAGGAGGGACGGCCGCGGGATCGCCGGCGAACTGCTGGAGCGCTTCGACCTCACCGAGGCGGCCAATAAGCCCGCCTCCACCTACTCCGGCGGCATGAAGCGCCGCCTCGACATCGCCATGACCCTGGTCGGCAGCGCCCGGATCATCTTCCTCGACGAACCGACCACCGGCCTCGACCCCCGCGCCCGCCACACCATGTGGCAGATCATCCGCGACTTGGTCTCCGACGGTGTCACCGTCTTCCTCACCACCCAGTACCTGGACGAGGCCGACGAACTCGCCGACCGCATCGCGGTGCTGAACGACGGCCGGATCGTCGCCGAGGGCACGGCCGAGGAGCTCAAGCGGCTGATTCCCGGCGGTCATGTCCGGCTCGGCTTCACCGACCCGGACACCTACCGCAGCGCCGCCTCCACCCTGGGTGAAGCGTCCCACGACGACGAGGCGCTCACCCTCCAACTCCCCAGCGACGGCAGCCAGCGCGAGCTGCGCTCGATCCTCGACTGGCTGGACGCCGCCGGCGTCGAGGCCGACGAGCTGACCGTGCACACCCCCGACCTCGACGACGTCTTCTTCGCCCTCACCGGCGGCACCGACCAGACCAAGGAGTCTGCCCGATGAGCACCCTCTCCCTTGCCGTGCGCGACTCGTCCACCATGCTGCGCCGCAACCTCCTGCACGCCCGGCGCTATCCGTCCATGACGCTGAACCTGCTGCTCACGCCGGTCATGTTGTTGCTGCTGTTCGTCTACATCTTCGGGGACACCATGAGCGCGGGTCTCGGGGACGGCGGTGGTGGCCGCTCCGAGTACCTCGCCTACCTCGTCCCGGGCATCCTGACGCTGACCATCGGCGGCACCACCATCGGCACCGCGGTGTCCGTCTCCATGGACATGACCGAGGGCATCATCGCGCGCTTCCGCACGCTGGCGATCCATCGAGGCTCGGTGCTCATCGGTCACGTCATCGGCAGCGTGCTCCAGTGCGTGGCGAGTGTGGTCCTCGTCGGGGCCGTCGCCGTGGCGATCGGGTTCCGGTCGACGAACGCCACCGCCCTGGAGTGGATCCTCGCGCTCGGGCTGTTGTCCCTCGTCTCGCTGTCCCTGACCTGGATCGCGGTGGGCATGGGCCTGTCCAGCCCGAACCCCGAGGCCGCCAGCAACAACGCGATGCCGCTGATGATCCTGCCCCTCCTGTCCAGCGCCTTCGTGCCGGTGGACGCGATGCCGGGCTGGTTCCGGCCGATCGCCGAGTACCAGCCCTTCACCCCGGCCATCGAGACCCTGCGCGGCCTGCTCCTCGGCACCGGGATCGGCAACAACGGCTGGCTCGCCGTCGCCTGGTGCCTGGGGCTGACCGTGCTCGGCTACGCATGGTCGAAGTCCCTGTTCGACCGCGATCCGAAGTAGTGGGCGACCGGTCTCAAGCTCGCTGCATCCGACTGACGCTCCGAAGCGGGCGCGATCAGGAGATCAGCGTCATTACGACGTACTGCCACGACCAGCCGGGGAGCAGGTGTCCGAGGAAGCCGCACTTCACCGGAGCGGTGATCACAGGGGAGGATCGGATGCGCCTGTCCTTCCCCCGAGCGGGACCGAACCTAGCTGACAGGCGCACGCGCCGACGGTTGTTCGACGGCCCCCCGCTTTCCCTCCGAGCGGCGGGGCCGGTTCGTGTGCAGGCCGCTGATCCAGTACCGCCCTTGAGGCGGTGGAACGGGCAGGTCGTGGCCGTGTGCGGTGGCGGGGGAGGGGTGTGATGCAGAACACGGTGCGTGTGCGCAGGTGTGTTCGGTGCGCGGTTCGGGAGGGTTAGGCCTGGTCAGAGGACTACGCAGGGTGACTAGCGGTGCTTGTTGAAGGTTGCACGGCGCCCGTACGGGGGCCCGCGCCGAGGCTTTTTCAAACGGGCGTGAGTGTTCCGCCGGGCAAATCACTTAGCTAGGTCACAGGCCCAACGGCCTTTCGGCGCGAGTGAGTTGGCGCCGGGTCCCTGATTGACCTCGATGGAGAGGATCTCTGCTCATGTCCCCTGCCGACAGGAGCCGGTCGTGAGGTACGACGACGCCCCGGAGGGCGCCTCGCCGGTGGAGCACCGTACCGGGCTCTCGCAGTCCATGTTCGTCCCCCTGGACCTGGAAGTGGACTTCGAGGCCTTCTACCTCGGTCACCACGAGGTCTTCCATGCGTACGCGGAGGTCCACTTCGGTAACCGCGAGACCGCGGAAGAGGTCATCCACGAGGTCTTCCTGGAGATCCACGCCGGCTGGTCGCAACTGCTGAGCGCGGGCAACCTCGAACAGGGCGCGTGGGCGATCGTGCGACGGATCGTGCACAACCGCCTCGACGCGGAGGGGCGGGGGCCGGCGTTCGTCATCAACGGCCCCATCGCCCAGGCCCTCGACACCGCGCTCGTCACGGCCCGCGACAAGCTCCAGAAGATGGAGTCCGCCAGCGGTCTGTACGAGGCGATAGCGGATCTGCCGGACCGGCAGTTCGAGGTGATCGTGCTGCGCTACGTGCTCGGCTACCCCACCGCCAAGGTCGCCTGGTACATCGGCATCGACGACCGCACCGTGGGCCACCACCTGCGCCGCGCCAAGGAACGACTGCGCCTCAAGCTCGGCCTGCCCGAGACGCCGAAGAAGCCCAAGCACAAGGGAGTGGGAGCGTGAGCACCACCGTCAGCGACCTCCTGGAGAGCGCCCGCCTGCCGGTCGCCCCGCGCAGCGGAGCCGACGTCGCCGCGGGGCTGCGCCGGCTGGCCGCGGAAGCCTCCCGCCGTACCCCCACCACCGAGGTCACCCGCGCCGCGCAGGCCGGACAGCGCCTCGCCGTGGTGTGCCGGTGGGTCCTCAACGAACCCGACGCCGCCGCCCACGTCGCGAAGATCGCCGAAGGCCCGGACCGGGGGCCGCTGACCGAGGAGGAACTCGATGTCGACGGCGCTCTCGTCTACGCCTGCCTGCTGTCACTGACGGGGCACCCCGAATCCGCGCAGTTCTGGTGGCAGTTGGCCGCCGGCGCCGGCAGCCGCGCCGCGGCCTACTGCCTGCACCTGCACCACCTCTGCGTGGGGGAGTCCAGGCGGGCGCGGCACTGGTTCCACCAACTCACCCACTCCATGGCCGACACGGCCCCGCCGGATGCCGCCTTTCTCGACGGCCTGGAGATCTTCGCCCGGTACGTGCGCGCCAACGGTTCCGGCGCCCACGCTCCCACCGGCCGCCTGGAGAGCGAGGTCGACCGGCTGGCCGCCCGCACTCCGCACTCCTCCGTCATCGTCGCCCGGCCCGACCGCCAACTAGTGGCCCGGCTCCAGGAGTTCAGCCGAGGCCGCTGACCGCGCCCGGTACCACACCGAGCAGGGGAGTCCACCGGTCACCGTTCCCAGGCCACGGCCCGGTGGACTCCCCGTCAGGACGCCATCCAGAAAGGAACGCCTGCCATGGATCCCAGCCTCCCCCCACCCCGCACGGGCCGGGAACGGCTCCTCGCCGTCCGGGAGTGGATCGTGCGGGGGCGACGTACCGCCCTCGCGCAGCTGCTGCGCGGCGCCTGCTACGGCGCGGGCACCGGAGCCGTAGGCCTGTTCTTCCTGTGGGTCGAACACCGCATGTGATCAAGCTCCGCCTCGGCCCGGTGGGGGCTCAGTCCGCGTCGGCGACGATGGAGCCGACGCGTTCGGCCAGGACCGGGTCGCGGCGGACCAGGAGGGTCGCGTAGCCGACGGCGAGGAGCAGGGTGCCGATGGCCGCGTAGGGGAACCAGTTGTACGGCGCGGGCTGTCCGGGTTTGGCGAGGTAGTACAGCGGAACCAGGATGGCCACCGTGCCGAGCGCGGGCAGGAGGAGGTGCCGGACGACCCGGAACTCCTGCGGACGGTACTTGCGGTAGTACAGCGGCAGAGCGATGTTGGAGGCGAGGTAGACCAGCAGGATCAGGATGGCGCCGAGGGTCGAGGACTCGGTGAAGAAGACCACCGGGTTCATCCGGCCGCCGTCGGAGCCCAGCAGGTGGCCCAGGCCCCAGCCGCCGATGATCAGCAGGGCGATGGCCGTGAAGGTGACGATCGCGTTGTTCGGGGTGCGGCGGACGGGGTGGACGTAGCCGAAGAAGGCGGGCAGCAGACCCTCGCGTCCGGCGTTGAAGACCAGACGTGCCTGTGAGTTGATGCCGGCGATCAGCACGCCGAGGGTGGAGGTGAGGCCGCCGAGGTAGGCGAGGAACGCCAGCACGCCGAGAGTGTCCTGGGCCACCTCGATGAAGGGGATCCGGGTGGCCCCGAGTCTGTCCACGTCGTAGCCGAAGCCGGTCACCGTGGCGTACGCGAAGAGGATGTAGCTCACCGTCATGATCGCGATGGAGGAGAACACGGCGCGGCCGACGTTGCGGCGCGGATTCTCCGTCTCCTCGGCGAGTGCCGCCGAGTTCTCCCATCCGATGAACAGGTACACCGCCAGCGGGAAGCCGGCCGCCAGTCCCTTGAAGCCGCCGCTGATGTGGTCGGGCAGGAACGGGTCGAAGGACAACCGGCCGTGGTGTTCCACCAGTGCGGCGACCGAGACCACGATCAGCACCAGCATCTCCGCGCCGAAGAAGTAGCCGGCCCATTTGGTGGAGACGACCACCCCGCGCAGCATCAGTACGACGGCCAGCCCGGTGAGCAGCAGCGTCCAGATGATCCACGGCAGGTCGATGCCGGTGTAGTGCTCCAGGGTGATCTGCACGAAGCCGCCGGAGATCGAGATGACGCCGGCCATCGCGATGATGTAGCCCAGGGCCGCCAACAGCGCCGTGGTCACCGCGCTGACCGGTCCGAACGTCTTGCCGACGAAGGTGATGAAGCTGCCCGCCGAGGGGTGGGCCCGGGAGAACTCGGCGAGCGTGTTGCCGAGGAGCGCCACCGCGACACCCGCGGCCGCGATGGTCAGGGGCGAGGCGACACCCGCGGTGGTGGCGAGGAAGGCGAAACCGAAGAAGAAGCTCATGGCCGGCCCGACGTTGGCCATCGTGGCGGCGGCGATGTCCGCCATGCCGAGGACGCCACCGCGCAGCCGCTGCGGCGCGCCGACGGGGCCCGGGGGCGACAGCGGATCTGCTCCGGGATGGGGCATGGCGGCAACTCCTCGTGCGGGGTGGCGGCGTGGTGGGTGCGCGGGCTGTCGGGGGTCGGCGGGGCGGGCCCGGCGTCAGCGGTGCCGGGAACTCTGGTGTGCCTTGACCGCCCGCACGGCCGGTTCGGTCGCACCCCGCCCCAGCTCGGTGAGCAGTTCGGCGTGACAGCGGTTCTGTGCCCGTAGCGCCTCGGGCCGCGGTGCGGGCAGCAGCAGGCACAGCCGGCCGAGCAGATCGGCGGCGAACTCGCGGATTCCGGCGCCGCCGAGCGCCTCGGCGAGGGCCAGGTGGAAGCGGGTCTCCAGCTCCGCCATGTGTGCCGGGTCGTCGGTTCGCTCCAGGTCCTCGACCAGGGCGCGCAGTTGGTCCAGTCGCTCGGCCGGGACCTCTCCCGCACTGTGCGCCACGAGACCGCATTCGAGCAGCAGATGGAAGGCGTCCAGGGACGCGGCCTCCTCCGCGTCGTGCATCAGGGCCACGACGGTGTCCCAGCCCTGCGCGACGAAGGTTCCGCCGGCCCGGCCGCGTCGGCGGTCGAGCAGGCCGTCCTGACACATGCCTTCCAGCGCGCGGCGCACGGTGATCTCACCGATCCCCAGCTCCTCCGCGAGGACACCGGCGTCCGGCAGTCGGTCCCCCGGCCGCACGGACTGCAGGCGTACCCGCAGGGCGATCCGTGATCGGACGAGATCGGATCCGCTCTGGCCGCCCAGCGGCAGCGCGCGGGCGTGACCCACGCCGATGACCGAGGTCGTGGGAGCCGAGCCCGGCTGGTTGTAAGGCCCGAACTTGCCCGCTGCATTCACCACGACGTCACCTTAACGGCCTGCTGTTCGCGGTCGTGGCCCTCGCTGCGAGCGCGTCGGCCTTCCGCCGTGCTCCGCGCCGAGGGCGGGCTCGTAGCGGGTGCCCAGGGCGGCAGGCGGTTCCCGCGACGAGGTCTCGGGGTGGTGCATCGGGGCTCCCAGGGGGAGGGGCATGTCGGGATGCAGGAAAAATTAGAGCAAGGTGAACAGTTAAACAAGACCTCGCCTCTACCGGTTCGCGGGCAGCGGGTGGGCGCCGGGGCTACAGTCCTCCGACACGGCTCTGAGCAGGGGATTCGCATCTCCGTAGCGCCGCCGGCGAGGTCCCGGCGGTGGGCTGCGGCAGAGGGCGCGCGAGGCGTGGGCCGGGAGGTGCGGGGCGGTGGGCGACCCGCCGGACCCCTTGTTTTTTTAGATCGCCTTGAACTATTTTCCTGAGCGCCACCGGCAGGACCGGTCCCACCGGACCCGCTCGGAGGCCGCGGTCCACCATGCCCGCTCCGTGACCGTGATCGCCACCCACCCCTGCTCCGGCACCCCGATGCTCCCTCCTGCGCGATCCACGCGGCCACCCAGCCGCCGGAGCCCGCAGGCCCCGTCCCTCGTCCCCACCTGTCCTTGGATGTCGAGATGACCACACGTCCCCCTGTCTCCACCCCCGATCCGGTCACCACCACCAAGAACGACCCGGAAGGTTCAGGCCTGCAGGCCGGCCTGAAGAACCGTCACCTGTCGATGATCGCCATCGGCGGTGTCATCGGTGCCGGGCTGTTCGTCGGCTCCGGATCCGGCATCGCCGCCGCCGGCCCCGGCATTCTCGTCTCCTACGCCCTCGTCGGCGTCCTCGTCGTCCTCGTGATGCGGATGCTCGGCGAGATGGCCGCGGCCAACCCGACCTCCGGCTCGTTCTCCGCCTACGCCGACCGTGCCCTTGGCCGCTGGGCGGGCTTCACCATCGGCTGGCTGTACTGGTTCTTCTGGGTCGTGGTGCTCGCCGTGGAGGCGACCGCCGGGGCCAAGATCCTGGCCGGATGGATCCCGGCGGTCCCGCAGTGGGGCTGGGCCCTGATCGTCATGGTCGTCCTGACCGCCACCAACCTGGTCTCGGTCAGCTCCTACGGCGAGTTCGAGTTCTGGTTCGCGGGCATCAAGGTCGTCGCCATTGCCGCGTTCATCGTGATCGGCGCGCTCGCCATCTTCGGTCTGCTCCCCGGCTCGGACCACCCGGCATCCGGCTTCTCCAACCTGACCGCTCACGGCGGCTTCCTGCCGAACGGCCCCGGAGCGATCCTCACGGGTGTGCTGATGGTGGTCTTCTCCTTCATGGGCAGCGAGATCGTCACCCTGGCGGCCGGTGAGACCGCGAACCCGCGGGCCGCGGTCACCAAGGCCACCAACAGCGTGATCTGGCGGATCGCGGTGTTCTACCTGGGCTCGATCCTGATCGTGGTGTCGCTGCTGCGCTGGGACGACCCGGCGATCCTCAAGGACGGCTCGTACGTTGCCGCACTGAGCTCCGTCGGCATCCCGCACGCCGCCCAGATCATGAACGCCATCGTGCTGACCTCCGTGTTGTCCTGCCTCAACTCCGGTCTGTACACGGCGTCCCGCATGGCCTTCTCGCTGGGCCGCCGCAGCGACGCGCCGGCCGCGTTCGGCAGGACCACATCCCGCGGAGTGCCGCAGTCGGCCATCCTCGCCTCCGTGGTCTTCGGCTTCGTCGCGGTCGCCTTCAACTACCTGTGGCCGGACACAGTCTTCCAGTTCCTGCTCAACGCCTCCGGCGCGATCGCTCTGTTCGTCTGGCTGGTGATCTGCTTCTCCCAGCTGCGGATGCGCAAGATCATCCAGCGGGAGTCGCCGGAGAAGCTGGTCGTCAGGATGTGGCTGTACCCCTACCTGACCTGGGCCACCATCGCCCTGATCACGTTCGTACTGGGCTACATGCTGACCGACACCGCCGACGGCGGCGGCCGTGACCAGGTGGTCCTGTCCACCCTGGTGGCTCTGGCCGTGGTGGCCTTCGCGCTGGTCCGAGGACGCCTGGAACGGAAGGTCCGGCAGGACGAGGTCATCCCCTCGTAGCAGCCAGGGCCGTTCCACGGCCGTCTCCTGCTCGCCGGTGACGCGGCTCTCCCGCCGCGTCACCGGCTTTGTGGCTGCGCTACGTCGTCGGCGGGGGGGAGCTGCCACGGGGTTCGGCCGGTCAAGGCCGGCCGGGCGTCAGTTCGAGCACCAGTCTCGTGGCCTCATCGAGGAGAGAGGTCTCGCTCTCGCTCATGGACGGATCGGCTGCCCGCCTCTTCCTGGCTTCCGTGAGGGGTCCGCGACCGGTGTTCCGTACGGCGACCGCGGGACCGCGGTGGGTGAGCAGCGAGGCGAGCACCGCGCGGGCCGGTGCGGCCAGGGCGGTGGTGTCGACGGCGACCTGGGCCAGGATCAGGGACGACATTGCCCAGTCCAGTCCGGGTGCCCCTTCCTCGCTGTTGCACCAGTCGATCACCATGGGACCGCCCGCTGTGAGCATCACGTTGTCCGGGTGCAGGTCGAGGTGGAGGATCCGGTGGGTGGGCTCGGCGGAGGCCCGTGCGGGTACGGAGTGCAGGCGGTGCAGCAGGCCGGCGAGCACCGATCCTGCTTCCTCGGCCGTGATCGTGCCCAGCAGGAGTGCCCGCAGCATGGACGGGCCGTGCAGCCGCTGCATCACGAGGTCGGTGCGGGGCACCGTGCCCATGGGGTCCCGGGCTCGTGGCACGGGGTAGCCGCGCTCCGCGAGGTAGGTCAGTACGGCGGCTTCGGCGGTGGCGTCGCCGCCGTCCCGGTACCGGCGAAGGACCCACTGGTCATCGATGGCGAACACGTCGGCGGTGCGGCCGGAACCGAGTAACTCACCCGTCTGCATGACCGGACTCCAATGGTCGAGAAGGACTGGACGGGTCGAGGACGGCCCGTATGCGCACCAGCCGACGTTGCTGCCGTCGCACGCGCATTGTCACGTCCCGGGCCAGGGGGTCATCTGCCCGTCGGCGGGAAGGTTCAACGCGTCTGCGACAGCGGACAGGGCGGGACCCAGCGGCAGGCTGACGCGGGTGTGGGCGAGCTGGTCACCTCGGGTGGGGTCCCGGTTGACGATGAGGACCTGCTTGTCCGCCTGAGCCGCCTGGCGGACGAACCTGAGTCCGGACATCACCGTGAGCGAGGACCCCAGCACCAGCACGGATCTCGCCGTACGGACCAGTTGGCGGCAGTGCTCGATGCGTGCCGCGGGCACTGTCTCGCCGAAGAACACCACGTCGGGCTTGAGGACGCCGCCGCAGTCCACGCAGGGCAGCACACGGAAGTCGGCGACCTGTTCGTCGGAGAGGTCGGCGTCACCGTCGGGGTTGATGCCCGCGGCCACCGGTGCGAAGGCCGCATTGGCCTCCTCCAGCCGTACGGCGAGGTCACGGCGTGAAGTGAGGGCGCCGCAGGCCAGACACCGCACTCTCGCCAGACTCCCGTGCAGTTCCACGACCCCCTCGGCTCCGCCGGCCTGGTGCAGGCCGTCGACGTTCTGGGTGATCACGCCCGAGAGCAGACCGTGCCGGGCGAACGTCGCGACGGCTCGGTGTCCGGCATTGGGGCGCGCGCGGCCGAAGGTGCGCCATCCGAGATGGCTGCGTGCCCAGTACCGGCGCCGCGCCTGCGGGCCGGCGGTGAAGTCCTGGTACGTCATCGGGGTGTGCCGAGTCAGACTTCCGCCCTCGCCCCGGTAGGCGGGGATGCCCGACTCCGTGGAGATGCCCGCCCCGGTCAGCACCAGCACACCGCCGGCGCTCAGCGCGTCGACCACCGGCCGGAGGTCGGTGGTGCCCGGCGGCAGGTCCGGGGGAGGAGTCCAGTGAAGTGTGGGACGGGTCCGCATGCGTGCCAGGGTACGAAACCCGGCCCGCCTCGCCCGTCGGGTGGATCGCCGGAGCCCGCCGCCAGTGTCATGCCGCGTCCTGGTCGAGCAGATAGCCGACTGCCTCGACGACGTCATCGACCGTGTGGTGCGGTGTCACCAGTCCCTCGGGCCAGGGGCGGCCGGTGACCCAGATGGTGCGCAGTCCGGCGTCGTGGCCGCCGACGATGTCGGTCTCGGGGTTGTCGCCGGTCATCCAGTCCCCGCGCGTGAGCTGCGTTCCGCACCGTGCGGCGGCGAGCTCGAAGAGCCGCGGGTCGGGCTTGCGGATGTCGATGTCGCCGGACGCGGCGATCCCGTCGATCAGGTCGGAGAGGCCGGTGGCGTGGATCTTGGCCCGCTGGATGTCACTGGCACCGTTCGTGGCGACAGCGATGCTCCAGCCCGCCTCCTTGAGACGCTCCAGGCTGTGGAGGACGGCCGGACGGCAGTGCATGGAGGCCGCCATTCGGTCGATGTAGACCCGCCACAGGTGGTCGGCGCTCTCGCCGACGGAGAAGGTGGCGCGCAGCCGGTCGAAGTCACCGCGCTCGGCATAATCGGCCAGTTCGGTCAGCAGCCACTGTTCGATCTCGGGGCCGTAGCCGTGGTCCTGGCTCAGGGAGGTGATGGCATCGGCGAAGGCACCGGTGCGGTCGACCAGGGTGCCGTCCAGATCGAAGATCGCGAGTCTCACGATGACGGACCCTACTTGCTGTGGCGAGCAACCGGTATGGGCCCTCCCTGCTTGGAGCTCCGGCCGATGCGCGGTGCGTGGGCCGAAGGCGCCCGAGGCCAGGGCAAGGACCGCGCCGGACCCGCGCCAGGCCGGTGTCACACGTCCAGCGTCGCGGGGGCGCGGTCGCGGGTGTCGGCGGCGGGGGCGATCAGGATGGCGGAGGCGACGAACACCAGAACCGCGACCATGGCGCTGCGCAGTCCGTAGTGGTCCCCCAGGAAGCCGAGGGCCGGCGGGCCGACGAGGAAGGCGACGTAGCCGATGATGGCGACCAGGGAGACGCGCGCGGTCTGGTCGGGGCCCGAGTCGCCGGCCGCCGACAGGGCCACCGGGAAGCCGAGCGAGGCCCCGAGTCCCCAGAAGAGAACGGAGGCGGCCGCGACGGCCGCGTTGTCCGAGAAGATCACGAGGACGAGTCCGAGGGCGCCGGAGACGGCGCTCGCTCGCAGCACGGTGGCGCGGCCGAAACGGACCAGGAAGAACGTGCCGCAGAAGCGCCCGAGGGTCATCGCGGCGGCGAACCCGACGTAGGCGAGCGAGCCGGCTGCGGCGTTCAGGCCGTGGCCGTCCACCATGAGGAGCGGCAGCCAGTCGTTGGCCGCTCCCTCGGCCAGGGCCATGGCCAGCACGATGGCGCCGATGAGAAGCAGTTTGCGGTCCTTCCAGACCTGCGGCCCCGCCTGTCGGGTCGTACCGGAAGTCGGCGGCCGTGTGCTGAGGCCGACGCCCGTCGGCAGGGCGCGGGAGGCATGGATCAGCATGCCGGTGGCGGCGAGTGTGATGGCGGCGAGGTGCCAGTGAACGGGGATGTCCGCGGCCGTGGCGGTCATCCCGACGAGGCCTCCGACCACCGTGCCCAGGCTGAAACAGCCGTGCAGCGTGGGCAGAACCGGCGCCCCGGTGATGCGCTCCACGTCGGCACCGTCCACGTTCACCGCCACTTCGCCCGACCCCATGCCCGCGCCGAACAGGAAGAGCCCGGCTGTCACCAGGGGGGCGGACGGAACGGCGCTGCCGGCGCCGATGACGATGGTGCCCGAGATGATCAGGGAAGTGCCGAGCACGATCACGGGCCGGGTGCCGAGGCGTTCCACGAAGCGGCCGGAACACAGGATGCCGATCATGGATCCCACGGAGAGGCCGAACAGGATCAGCCCCATCTCGGCGGTGGAGACCTCCAGTTGGTCCCGCACGTCGGGAGTGCGTGTGACCCAGGAGGACATGGCGATACCTGGGAGGAAGAAGAACAGGTAGAGGGCTTGGCGGCGCCGGCGCACGGCGGGGTCTGTCAAGAGAAGGCTCCGCGGGGCTCGGAAGAATGGGCGGGTGGCGGCGGGCCCCGCATCCATCGGATATGCACAAATGTACGAGGCGGACCACGCGGATGACCAGTGGCGACCGGCGCCGACCGTGGCTCCCGACTCCTCGACGCCACCGCAGGGGCGGGGGCCGTTGTGCCGGATCCCGCTGCCGCTCCCGACGACGACGGGGCCGCCGCGGCCGTCGCGCGGGCATCGTGAGCCGCTGCGCCTGAGGATCCGGTCGCAGCGGCTCACGGTGGATACGGCGACCCGCACCGGTCTCAGGAAACCTTTGCGGGCTCCCGTGCGGCATCTGCCGCTTCCTCCTGGCGCTGTGTCTCGGCGGCCTTCCGGCCGGGGAGGACGACCAGGACGATCAGGGCGCCGGCGGCCATGATGATCCCGCCGATGAGGCTGGTGTGCGCGACGCCGTGGGCGAAGGACTCGTTGACCGCGTCGACCAGGGCCTGGGCCTGCTGGGGGCCGCCGTTCGGGGCCTTCGCCACCTGGTCGGCGACCGCCAGGCCGGCACCGACCGACTCCTTGGCGGTGTCCAGGGTGGCCGCCGGAAGATGGCCGCCGACCAGGTCGGTCAGCTTGTCCTTGTAGGTGGTGCCCAGGAGTGAGCCCAGTACGGCGATGCCCAGGGCGCCGCCCAGTTCCAGCGAGGTGTCGTTGGCGCCGCCGCCGACGCCCAGTTCGGACTCGGGGAAGGAACCCATGATCGTGTCGGTGGCGGGGGACACGCTCAGGCCGGTCGCGAAGCCGAGCAGCAGCAGGGAGGGCAGGAAGTCGGTGTAGGTCGAGCTCCTGTCGATCTGGGTGAGCAGGAAAACGCCCACGGCGCCGAGGACCATGCCGGGCAGGACCATCGCCTTCACCCCGAGCCTGGGGGCCAGCTTTCCGGTGACCGCGGCGCCGACGAACACGGCTCCGGCCAGCGGCAGCAGTCGTATGCCGGTCTCCAGGGCGTTGTAGCCGAGCACGAACTGGAGGAACTGGGTGGAGTAGTAGATCGAGCCGAAGGTGCCGAAGAAGAAGAACAGGACGGCGAGCATGGAGCCGCTGAAGGCGCGCTGGGTGAACTTGCGGACGTCCAGCATCGGGTGCGGGTGCCTCAGCTCCCACAGGGTGAAGGCCACGAAGCCCACGCCGGCGATCACGGCCGCGGCGATGGGGGCCTTCCCCCAGCCGAAGTGCGGGCCCTCGATGATGGCGTACACCAGCGAGGCGACGGAGATGATCGACAGCAGGCCGCCGACGTAGTCGATCCGGCCCATGTGCGCTGCCTTCGACGGGGGCACCAGGACGAACGCGCCGAGGACGGCGACGACCGCGATGGGCACGTTGATCAGGAAGGTCGAGCCCCAGGCGTGGTTCTCCAGCAGCCAGCCGGCCAGCAGCGGGCCGAGGGCGATCGCCAGGCCGGAGGTGGCGGTCCACGCGGTGATGGCCCGAGTGCGCTCCCGCTTCGGGAAGATCGCGACCAGCAGGGACAGCGTGGCCGGCATCACCACGGCGGCACCGACGCCCATGATCGCGCGGGCTGCGATGACCAGGCCGGTCTGGTCGACCATGCTGCCCATCACCGAGCCGCCCGCGAAGACCAGCAGTCCCACGACGAGGGCGCCGCGGCGGCTGTACTTGTCGCCGATCGCGCCGAGCAGCAGCATCAGCGCGGCGTAGGGGACGGTGTAGCCGTCGATGACCCACTGCAGGTCGCTGCTGCTCAGCGACAGGTCGGTCGTCATGTCGGGGGCGGCGACGATCAGGGACGTGTTGGCCATCACCACGATCAGCAGGCTCAGGCACAGCACGATCAGCGCCCACCACCGCCGTGGATACGGCTCCGTCATCTTCTCGACCGGTGTGTTCGAGATGAGCGGCATCGAAAGCTCCTAAGGGGTTTGGCGACAGCGCCTGGGGAGGGCGGGAGGTGCGCGGACGCGCCCCGGGCCCGGGGTCGGGCGACGGTTACTTGCCCATTGATGTGCAGGCTAGTTTATTGCCCGTCGGTGTGCAAGTATTAGTTGCTCCCTGATGTGCAAGTAACTCTCGCTCCTGCTGACCGGAGGTTCCGCAGTGACCGACACATCCGTCCGGCTCAGCCCCCGGCAGGACCGGGCACTCACCACGCGGAACCGCATTCTCGAAGCGGCCAGGCAGCAACTGGGCCGCGAGCCCGACAGCAGCCTGGGCGACATCGCCGTGGCCGCCGACGTGTCACGGCGGACCGTCTACGGCCACTTCGCCGGACGGTCCGCACTCGTCGAGGGGCTCGTCGACGATGCGGCGAGGGCACTGCGCGCCGCCCTCGCCCCCGTCGCGCTTCCGGCGACCGACGCCGTCACATCCATGGCGCGGTTCGTCCGCACCCTCTGGCCGGTGGGGGACAGGTGCCGCATGCTGCTCTCCCTCGCGCCCCAGGATCTGGAAGCGGAACAGGTCGACTGCCTGCTCGCCCCTGCCCGCGACCTGGTGACGGCGATCATCACCGAAGGCCAGCGGCAGGGTGTCTTCCATGCCGGCATTCCGCCGCAGGCAATGGGCCGTGCCGTCGAGGCGCAGGTTCTCGCGCTCCTCGACTGCGTCAACTCCGGTGCCTGGACCGACGACGGCACCCGCACCGCCACCGCCGTACTCATCGCGGTGGGGGTCGACGGCGACCTCGCCGCCACCCACGCCCGCCGGCACCTGAGGGCCTGAAGCCTCCGTCCCCAGCAGGAACCGGTGACCGTCCGCGCTTGCGACGGCCGAGATCACATCCCAGAGGAAGTCATGTACCGATCCCCGTATGACGAGTCCGCCCACGATTCCGCCCACGAGCTCGGGTACGACGAACCCGGCTATGACGGAGCGGCGGTGTACATAGGCACTCCGTCCCCGGCGAGGCGGCGGAAGCTGATGACCGTAGCGGCAGGGGCCCTGGCCGCACTGCTCCTGGCCGCTTGCGTCGTGGACCGGGTCGCCGAGCGCAGCGCGGAGCGTCGAATCGCCGTGGCGTTCCAGGACGGTATGGACACCACGACGAGGTCCTCGGTGCACATACGCGGATTCCCGGTACTGCCGCAACTGACCGAGGGCACACTGCGGCACGTGGACATCACCGCGTACGACATCCCCGCCCGCGGTTCGACGCGACCGCTGCCGGTGACCAGGCTCGACGTCGCGCTGGATGACCTGAAAACCTCAGGCGACGCCGAGGAGGCCCGGGCGCGCGCCGTCGACGCGACCGCGTTCCTGTCGTACGAAGACCTGTCCGACGCGTTGGGTCCGGAGCTCTCCCAGGACGCCGAGCCGGGCCGGGTCGAGGCCGCGCTCGCCGCCCCTCTCGCGGGCGAGGTCGCCGTGAGTACGGCCGTCTCCGCCGCCCCGGGAAACCGCGTCGCGTTCACGGACTTCCGCCTCGCCCAAGGAGAACCGCCCGCTCCGGTGCGAGCCGCTCTCGAAAGGATCTTCGCCGGCTCCGTCCCCCTGCGGAACATCCCCCAGGGCCTCCACCTGCGGTCGGTCACGCCCACGGCGAGCGGGCTCCACGCGCACTTCACCGGGCACACCGTCACCTTCCGTCCGGACTCGTCTTCTGCGTGAGTCCGGTTGCGCAGGGAGTGGTACATGCCGCGTCCGACGGCGGTCGTGTCGGCGCAACCAGCGCCTGCCGGCCGCCCGCCTCGGCACAGGCACGGCTTCGAGGCCGACCTCGTTGTCCCACGACGAGCGAATCCGGGACAGCACCGCGCACAGGGCCGCGTGCCAGAATGAACGCGGCCTTGACGCCGAACTGCCGTTCTTCGAGCCGAACCACCGAGGTTGTCCGTGACCCATCCCGTGGCCCGCGTACCGCAGCGACGCAATGCGCGGTCCAACCGGGCGCGCATTCTGGAGACGGCCCGCCGGGAGTTCGGCCGGAACCCCGACATCACCCTGGAAGAGCTGGCGCGAGCCGCCGGTGTCGTACGGCGCACTCTCTTCGGTCACTTCCCCGGCCGGGCCGCATTGCTGGAGGCGCTTGCGGAGGAAGCCTCCGAGAGTCTCCGGGAGGCGGTGGCGGCCGCGGTGGGGCCGGCGGGGCCGGTCGAGCCGCCGGACCAGGCTCTGGCGCGTTTCCTTTTCTCGCTGTGGCCCGTGGGGGACCGCTACCGGATGTTGCTGGCGCTGGCCCGGCACGACCTGGGCGCGGAACGTGTGGCCGAGATTCTGGAACCGGCCCGCGACGAGGTGACGGCCATCCTGGAGCGAGGGCAGCGGGACGGCGTCTTCCACACCCATCTGCCGGCCCCCGTGCTGAGTGCCGGACTCGAAGCGATCACGGTCGCTCTCCTGGAAGCGGTCAACGCCGAGACGCTGGAGGACGACGGCACCCGGGTCGTCCTGGCGACACTCATCGCGGCCGGCGTGCCGGAGAAGCGGGCGCGTGCCGTGGTGGAGGAGATCGAGGCGGGGAGCGTCGAAGAGGCCGGGTCCGCGGACTGAGCGGTCGCGTGGGAGCGGCGGGCGCTTACGAGGCTGGCCGAAGGCTGGGGGACCCGCCATGCCCGAGACGGGAAGAGGGTCTGGGCCGAGTGCGCGCGTTGGACGGCCCGGAACTCCTCCTCGGAGCGATCGGATGGGACACCGAGGACATCGCTGATCTCGTGTGACTCCGCGCCCGGTCGCGTCCACGTCGGGTGACGCCGGGGTCGCGTCCACGTCGGGTGACGCCGGGGTCGCGACCAGGTGGTACGGCCGCGCGGCCTGGCACATCAGTCGTGGTTGCCGCTCCTCGCCGCTGTACGGAGAGCCGCCTCGTAGACCAGCTGCGCGTGCAGTTCGAACATGGCGACCAGGTCGACACCGTCGCCGGTGATCTCCCGCTGGATGAACAGGCCGTCAGCGCAGGCCACCGCGTAGACGGCGAGGGTGCGCGCGGTGTCCTCGTCCATGTCCGGAATGAGCAAGGTGATCACCTCAGTGATCTTCTGGCGGGTGACCTCGCGGACGTCGAGGAAAACGGTCCGTCCCCGGGGCTCCACGGGCCGTCGCTCAAGGGCGAGCATGAGGCCGAGGCGCAGGAAGTCCGGCTCGTCGACCAGCGATTTCGCCACGTTCGCCGCCATCGCGGTGACCCGCTCCAGCGGTGTACCCGCCTCTTCCCCCGGGAGCTCCAGTGCCGCGAGCCAGGTCTCGAAGCTGCGCTCGATGACCGCCGCGATCAGGTCGTCCTTGTCCTTGAAGTGCCAGTAGATCGAGCTGGCGGGCAGTCCGCACTTGGCGCTGACCGCGGCGATGGACGTGCCCTCGTAGCCGCGTTCGCCCGAGATCTCCACGGCCGCGTCGAGGATGCGCTGCCGGGACTCCACCCCGTTGGCACGTTTCTTGCGCGTCGGCTGCGGCTTGGTCATGGGGCTGCCCTCCCTGTCGTACTGCTCTTGACCGTCTCTCCACCGCCCCCTACTGTATCGGTTACTTCAATTGGAGTGAACGCTACAGCAATGACTCCCGAGGCCCCTCGGGCCCAGCAGGTGCGCTGCGGCCCCAGGGTGCGGTCGTGACGGTGGAGGGCGGGACCGAGGCGAAGCCTGCTCGGCGGCCGAAAGGGACCCTCACGAGCACACCCACCGAACTGCCGTCCATCGCGGGAGCCACTGCTCGACGTCGCCGGAAAGAAGATCTTCGTGGCGGAGACCGGCGAAGGACCGCCCCTCGTGCTGCTGCATGGTGGAGGCCCCGGCGCCTCCGGCGTCTCCAACTACGCCAGGAACATCGCCGCGCTGGCGAAGGAGTACCGGGTCGTCGTACCCGACCTGCCCGGCTACGGACGCAGCAGCAAGGGCATCGACCGTGCCGATCCCTTCGGCGAGGTCGCCGACCGGATCCGTGGACTGCTCGACCGGCTCGGCCTGGACAAGGCCCACTTCATCGGCAACTCCCTCGGCGGTGCCTGCGCGCTGCGGCTCCCTGGACACCCCCGGCCGGGTCGACCGGATGATCCTCATGGGCCCCGCCGGCCTCGGCGCCACCCGCGGGCGGCCCCCCGGACTCAACAGCCTGCTCGACTACTGCACGGGGAAGGGGCCTTCACGGCTGAAGCTGGAGAAGTTCATCCGCAGCACCAGGACAGCATCGATCCCGAGGTCGTCGCCGCGCCGCCGCTGAAGCGCCCGAAGTCCCTCAAGACGCTCTGGAAGATGGACGCCACCCGCGACGCCCGCCTGTCCCGCCTGCCTGTGCCGACCCTGGTGCTGTGGGGCGCCGCGGACAAGGTCAACAAGCCGAGCGGCGGGCGGATGCTGGCCGACCGCATGCCCAACTGCGACCTCTACGCGGTCGCCGACACCGGGCACTGGGTGCAGTTCGAACGCGCCGAACTGTTCAACCGGCTGTGCGCCGACTTCCTGGCGGGTCGCCGGTGAAAGCATCGGGGAGGGCATCCGTCTTCGGCGCGGTCCCGCCGAGGACGTCCTCGCCACAGGCCGTCACGCTCGACGACCTCGCCCGCAGCTACCAGCGGGTGTACGAGCTCGGCTTCGCCCTCAGCGGCGCCGGCGTCCCTGACGACTGACCTCAGTGACCGGCCGGGCTGGGGTGGTTGTGGGGTGTCGGCCGTGGTGGGCGGGCCGAGCGCGGCCGTACTGCTCACCCGACGGCAGGGGCCGGTACCACCGGCACCGCCCCCGCTGCCGTTCCGCGGCGCTGCCCTGTGGACGCTATCCGGCCTCCTCGCGGTGGGCGGTGGCGAATCGGCGCTGGTAGGCCGCGGGGCTGATGGACAGCTCCCGCGCGAAGACGCGGCGCAGGCTCTCGTAGCTCGGGAAGCCGGCCAGGGATGCGGCCTGCGTGGCGGTGTGCCGCTGGTCGAGGAGCGACTTGGCGATGTCGAAGCGGATCGACTCGACGTAGCGAGCGGGCGTGGTGCCGAGTTCTTCCCGGAAGAGCCTGGTGAGGTGGCGCGTACTGACGTTGAGTCGTCCGGCGAGTGCGGCCAGGGAGTAGTCGCCTGCGGGATCCGCCGTGACCAGGTCGACGACCCTGCGCAGAGCGGGCGACCGGGGCGGCGAGCCCTGCAGAGGTGCGGAGAACTGCGACTGGCCGCCCGCTCGCTGCAGGTAGACCACCAGCGAGCGGGCCACCTCCCGGCTGATGTCGGGACCGTGGTCGGCCTCGACGAGCGCCAGGGCAAGGTCGATGCCCGCGGTCACGCCCGCCGAGGTGTACATCGTGCCGTCGCGCACATAGATGGCGTCGGGCTCGATGCGGGCCTTGGGGTGCCGGGTGGCGAGTTCGCCGGCGATCTTCCAGTGGGTGGTCGCCCGTCTGCCGTCCAGAAGGCCCGTCGCGCCGAGGACGAAGGCGCCGGAGCACACGGACGCGACCCGACCGGCACGGGCTGCCAGGTCCCCGGTCGCCTCGGCCAGATCGCGTGTCACCGGGGTCCGGGGATAGATGTCCCCACCAGGCACCAGGAGTGTGTCGGGGTCCGCCTGGTCGGCCGCGCTGCCGTCGACGGCGATCCGCATGCCGATCGAGGAGGTGACGTCGGCGCCCGTCGTCGACAGCAGGGCGATCCGGTAGGCGGCGCCGAGCAGGTTCGCCTCCCCGAACACCTCGGCCGGGCCGGCGACGTCCAGCAGCTTGACCCCGTCGTAGACGAGGATCGCCACGCGGTGCGGGGCGGAGCTCACTGGCCCACCCTGGGATGACCGGATTCGAGTGGTTCATGGCCGGACCGAGGCGGCGCCGCGTGCCGCGTGGTCGGCACTGTGGACAAAGGGCGCACGGTCCACTCGTCGTACATCACATCGGAAAGCGCGGACATCATGACCGACATCATCGCAGGAGTGGAAATACCCGGGACATCGGCGGTCGCGGAGGCGACAGCATTTCTGCGGGAGAGGACGAACCCGCTGATCTTCCATCACTCCCGGCGGGTATTCCTCTTCGGTTCCCTCCACGCGCGTGCCAGGGAACTGCGGCCCGATCCCGAGTTGCTCTACATCTCGGCGATGTTCCATGACGTGGGCCTTTTGATCCCCTTCCAGGACACACAGCAGCGTTTCGAGCTGGACGGCGCCGACCATGCGCACAGGTTCCTGCTCGATCGCGGGTTCTCCCGCAGCGCCGCCGAGGTGGTCTGGAGGGCGATCGCCCTGCATACGACACCAGGCATTCCCGGCCGGATGGACCCCGAGGTCGCCGCCACGAACTACGGCGTCCTGACCGACGCGATCGGCTGGGGCCTGGACGGACTGGAACGCGACCGGACCGACGAGATCGTCGCCGCTCACCCGCGCGACGATTTCAAAAAGGAATTCCTGCAGGCATTCGTCGATGGCCTCAAGGACCGCCCGGACACCACCTACGGCACCGTCAACGCGGATGTCCTGGAACACTTCGTTCCCGGTTTTCGCCGTACGTCCATGGTGGAGCGCATTCTCGATGCTCCCTGGTCGCAGTGACCGGACCGTCAGGCCCACTACCACCCCACACCAAGAAAGGAACACTCGTGCAAGCCATCACCGTTCGGGATCGCGAGGCCGGGATCACAGGACTGACCCTCGATGAGCTTCCCCATCCCCACGCCGCCGAGAACGACGTCATCCTGCGGGTGCACGCCGCGGGCTTCACCCGAGGCGAGCTCGACTGGCCCGCAACCTGGACCGACCGCGCCGGCCGGGACCGCACCCCGAGCGTGCCCGGCCACGAGGTGTCGGGAGTCGTGACGGAACTCGGATACGGAACCACGGGACTCACCGTCGGCCAGCGGGTCTTCGGACTCGCCGACTGGACCCGCGACGGCTCGCTCGCCGAGTACGTCGCCGTGGAAGCCCGTAACCTGGCCCCCCTCCCCGCGGACATCGACCACACAGTGGCCGCCGCCCTGCCGATCTCCGGACTGACCGCCTGGCAGGGCCTGTTCGACCACGCCCGTCTCACCACCGGCCAGACCGTCCTGATCCACGGTGCCGCCGGCGGCGTCGGCTCGATCGCGGTCCAACTCGCGCACGAAGCGGGCGCCCGCGTGATCGGTACGGGACGCTCCGCCGACCGCGACACCGTCCTCGATCTGGGCGCGCACACGTTCCTCGACCTGGAAGCCGACCGATGGGAGGAATCCGGCCAGGTCGACGTCGTGTTCGACGTCATCGGCGGCGACGTCCTCGACCGCTCGGCCGCCCTCGTGCGGCCCGGGGGCACACTCGTCAGCATCGCTCACCAGCCCACCGTGCGTCCCGCCGACGGCCGAGCCGTCTTCTTCGTGGTCGAACCCGACCGCGACCGCCTCGCCGACCTCGCCGGGCGTGTGCGGGACGGCAGGCTTCGCGTACGCGTGGGTGCGGTGCGACCGCTGTCCGAGGCCGCCGCAGCCTTTGCCTCACGAGAGCGGGTCCCCGGGCGGACGATTATTCGCGTTTCTGAGTGATGAGTGATGAGTGATGAGGGCTGATGCTGGGAGCTGAGGGGATGGGGCGGGTCGGGCAGCGGTAGCAACCGTGTGTCGGGCGCGCCCCGGGCCATGGTCACCGGCGGTGTGCGGTGGCCGTCCCCGCCGTCGGGGACCGCGACATGACGCTTTACGCGGAGTTCGGGCGCCTCGTCGAGCTAGCTGGACCGTTGTGGGGAGCGGAGCACGAGCAGGGTGATCTCGCTGGGGGCGAAGACGCGGAACGGCGGGCCCCAGAAGCCGGTGCCGCGGCTGGTGTAGAGGAGGGTGCGGGCGCCGTGGCGACTGAGCCCGGCGACGGCGGGCTGGTCGAGGCGCACCAGGTGGTGGAAGGGCCAGATCTGGCCGCCGTGGGTGTGGCCGGAGAGCTGGAGGTCGATCCCGGCGGCTGCCGCACGGTCGACGAACTTGGGCTGGTGTGCCAGGAGAAGGACGGGCAGATCGGGGTCGACACCGTTCAACGCGCCGGCGAGGTGGGCGCGGTGGCCTGCCAGGCCGGAGGACTCGGCGCTGACGTCGTCCACGCCGGCGACCACGAGGGTGTCGCCTCCGCGCTCGAGCAGCAGATGACGGTTGCGCAGCGGCGCCCAGCCCAGCTCGTCCATCAGGTCGACCCAGCCCTGGGCCTCGGTGTAGTACTCGTGGTTGCCGGTGACGTACACGCGGGCCCGAGTCGCCCGCACGGTGCCGAGTGGCGCGGCCTGGGCGCGACGGCGTTCGGCCGTGCCGTCCGCGATGTCGCCGGTGTGGCAGACCAGGTCGGCTTCCAGGGCGTTCACCCTCTCGCACACCCGTGCCGACCAGCGAGCGCGATCGAGCGGGCCGTAGTGGGTGTCGGTGATCAGGACGACGCGGAGGCCGTCCAACCCCGTGCCCAGTCGCGGGAGTTGCACGTCCAGTCGGCGCACCCGTGGCACACGGCGGGCCTCGGCGTACCCCCAGGCGAGCAGTACGGCGCAGACGCCGAGAACGGCCCAGGTGACGATCCGCGCCCGGTCCTGACCGTCGCCGACTCCGACCACGGTCAGAGCGAGCCGCAGGAGGACGCCGATCAGAACGGACCAGGTGAACAGGACCCAGCTGGCCCCCAGCAGGGTGTCACCGATGACGGCCGCCGAGTCCTGCTGGCGCCGACCGTGTCCACGCATCATCGCGAGCGGCATACCGATCAGGCCGAGGGCGAACAGGGTGGTGCCGACCAGTGTGACGGGCAGCGGCCAGTGCTGGCCGCCGTACAGCAGCACCCAGCAGGGCACGGCCCACAGCAGAACGGGGGCGATCAGGGGGAGGTAGCGCATCAGGCGGTGCAGTCCGCTCTGCGGCGGCGCCTGCACCTCACCCTCGGCGGGACGGCTGCTGCTGGTGTCGGTCACGTTCGTCCTCCCTGACCGGGCTGGCCTCTCACGCACTGTATCCGGTCGTCTTCCGGCCCCCCCGGGGGGCAGTCAACTGCGCAACGGAGGTCGGGCAGCGGGAGACCGTTGCGATCTTCCGCTGCCCGAACGTGATCACCGGTCAGGTCAGGCGCGCTCGATCAGTTCCGGGTCACCGAGGTCTGCAGTTCTGTCACCCAGTCGTCCCGGTTCTCGGGGCACTCCAGGTTGATCTCGCGCGGGTAGCCGGTCGACCGGTAGCCGTTGGCGTCGATCCAGCGGGCCAGGGTCTGGGCAGTGGGGACGACGGTGTCCATCGAGCCTCGGTGCACGATGGTCGCCGCCTGGTCGAGGGACGGCAGGTCGAGGATGCGGAAGGCGCCGTCCTGAAGAGGGGCGGCGACCTGGACGGCGGCGTGCACGCTGATCCTGCCACCGCCCTCCGGGGCATCCTCGTAGTAGGCCACACCGGGCCCCGTGGGGGTCACTCCCGCCGCGCGCAGGAGCTGGAACAGCTCGTCGTAGAGCGGCCCGATGACCGGGCTGATGTCCTGAGGCTCGAAACTCGCGGCAGTCGCACTCAGCTCCGCCACCCGGACTGCGGGGACGCTCTTGATCACAACGTCGTTCGTGGGCATGTGCCCCTCACTCTCGATCGCTCGGAGCCTCGCCTCGACCTGGACCAGCCGTGCTTCCGCGGCGGCCATGGCGGTCTCCAGTTCGGCCCGCCGCAGCCGCAGCATGCCGCGCAGCTCCTCCGTGTCGACCTTCTCCTCCACGATGTCGCGGACCTGCTGGAGGGTGAATCCCAGGTCCTTGAGCGCGATGATCCGGTTGAGGCGGGCAAGCTGGGCGGCGGTGTAGTGGCGGTAGCCGCTGATGGGGTCGACGTGGGCCGGTCGCAGCAGGCCGGTCGCGTCGTAGTGACGCAGCATCCGGACCGAGACGCGGCCGTGCCGGGCGAAGTCTCCGATGGTGAACATGATGTCTCCAAGCTGACCGCCTGACACGGTGTGAGGGTCAAGACGTTACTGGTCCGACCGACGCGAGCGTGCTGACGCGGTCCTGGTCCTCGCGGCGGTCTTCGCGTTGTGCCGGGACCACCGAGGGTGGTTGACGCACCCAGTCCTCTGCACGCCTCGCTTCGCACGTCGTCGCTGCGGCATGGATCAGCAGGTGCCACCAGGCATGGTGATCGCTCGTCAAGAGCCCCCGCCGGGAACCATGGCAGCGGGAGTCCAGGGATCGCCGTAGCGGGAGAGCCGCAGATGAGCCGGCGAGTGAGTTTCAACGGCGCTCGTCATCACGGCTCTTGGGAAGGCAAAGGCTGTCCGCTGCTTCCGGGCCCGTCACGCCCTGCGCGCCCCACACCTTCCCCGCCGTACGCCGTCCGCGTCACCCCTCCCGAGCCTCCCGCATCGCAAGAAGGCCGGAATCGAATCGGTTCCGCGCAAGCGCTTCGACGGGATGGTACGACCGGCGGTAGGCGGGGTCAACGGCGGGCCGCGGCGCGAAGGCGGTGCCCACGCAAAGGTCGAGGGCTGGTGCATGGCCGGATTCGGTGCGCGCTGCCCCTTCGTCCACCTCGGCTCGACAGTAGCGTTCCTGCTCAGTCGGGTTGCGGAGGGGCGCCCGAGTAGGCGGGCGCCGACGGCCGGTTCCGCCCACGCGACCGGCGGCGCCACGCGAACGGGTGGGCGCACCGCCGTGTCTCCACGGTCCCGCCCGAGCTGCTTGAGCGGGCCGGTCAACGGAGTTCGGGGGAGATCGGCGATCGAACCGATTCCGCACACGCGTCGGACGAAGGACGTCCAGCCCCTTGACAGCCCCGCGGAATCGGGAGCACCGTCTCCCCCCGAAACCTCTCTGCAATCCCACTGAAAGAACGGCACCTTCGAGCGCTTCCGCGTTTGTCAGCGCGACCAGCACAGAACCCGCCAGGGTTCCGCCGGCACGGTAGGGAGTTCGGATGGGAACGACACGTACGAGTCGCCACGTGCTGTTCGGGCACGGTGGCGTCCCACGGCTGCTCGCCGCGTTACGGCGCCGCGGAAGGCCGGGAAACGAACCGGAGCAGGCATCTGTCCGTTCGTGGGAGCGCTCCCGCACCTCCCGGCCGAAAGCATTCGCCCGGATGGGAGCCGCGGCCGTGCTCGCGGTCGGCGCGCTGGCCGGTGCCACGGCCACGACCGGGACGGCCCGGGCCGCCACGTCCGGACCGTGCGATCTCTACGCGGCCGGCGGAACGCCCTGCGTGGCGGCCCACAGCACGACGCGGGCGTTGTACGCCTCGTACAACGGGCCGCTGTACCAGGTCCGGCGTGCCTCGGACAACACCACCCGCGATGTCGGCGTCCTGAGTGCGGGCGGATCCGCCGACGCCGCCGCGCAGGACTCGTTCTGCTCGGGGACGACCTGTCTGATCTCGATCATCTACGACCAGTCCGGTCGCGGGAACCACCTCACCCAGGCGCCCGGCGGCGGCGCCGCGGGCGGTCCCGACAACCTCGCGAACGCGACGGCCGCGCCCACCACGGTGGGCGGTCACAAGGCCTACGGCGTCTTCGTGGCACCCGGTACGGGATACCGCAACAACCACACCAACGGGATCGCGACGGGGGACAACCCCGAGGGCATGTACGCGATCTTCGACGGCACGCACTACAACGGCGGCTGCTGCTTCGACTACGGCAATGCCGAGACCGACAGCAACGACGACGGCAACGGCACCATGGAGGCCATCTACTTCGGCAACATCAAGGTCTGGGGCTACGGTGCGGGCAACGGCCCCTGGATCATGGCCGACCTGGAGAACGGCCTGTTCTCCGGGGTGAACCAGCACTACAACGCGAACGACCCGACCATCAACTACCGCTACACGACGGCCATCGTCAAAGGCGGCCCGAACCACTGGGCGATCCGCGGCGGCAACGCGCAGTCGGGCAGTCTGTCCACGTTCTACGACGGGGTGCGTCCCAACGTCGCGGGCTACAACCCGATGCGGAAGCAGGGCGCGATCATCCTGGGTATCGGCGGTGACAACAGCAAGGGCGCCCAAGGCACCTTCTACGAGGGCGCGATGACCTCCGGCTACCCGTCGGACGCCACGGAGAACGCGGTGCAGGCCAACATCACCGCGGCCGGATACAGCAACGCCACCGGCGGGACGGGCACCGGCGCCCTGCACGCGGTGGGCGCGGGCAAGTGCCTGGACGTGCCGAACTCGTCCACCACGGCCGGGACACAGCTGCAGATCTGGGACTGCAGCGGTGGCGCCAACCAGAGCTGGACCCGCACCTCCGCCAACCAGTTGACCGTATACAGCGGCAGCAGCCAGCTTTGTCTGGACGCCTACAACAACCAGACCACCGCCGGCACCAAGGTGGTGACCTGGCCCTGCAACGGCGGTGCCAACCAGCAGTGGCAGCTCAACTCCGACGGCACCGTCACCGGCATCCAGTCCGGACTCTGCCTCGATGTCACCGGCGCCTCCACGGCCAACGGCGCCCTGGCCGAGCTGTGGACCTGCAACGGCGGCTCCAACCAGCGATGGAACCTGAGCTGAACCGAACGGCTCCAGCCCGTGGCCGCGCTCACCCCCGGCCACGGGCCGTACGCGACACCGAATCGCCCGCTCCCCTCGCCCTGACCGGAGGGCGCGGGGCATGCCGGTGGCTCCGGCGGCCGACAACGCCACTGGGCCCCACACCAGGCGCCACCGCCACCACTGGAGGATGACGATGTTCCGAGCCGGAGCGCTCCGCGGCCTCCGGGCCGCCCCCGTGGCTCTGCTCGCCTTGCTGGCCGGGAGCCTGCCCACGGCCGGGGCCGCGTTCGCCGTACCGGTCGAGCGCCAGGCGGCGGCCGCCGACCTGTATGTGGCGCCGGGTGCGCCCGCGGGCGGGAACGGCACCGCCGGGCAGCCGTTCGCGACGATCGACCAGGCGCAGCAGCCCGCGCACCGGCTGTCGGCCGACGCGGACGTCGTGGTCCACCTGGCCGGCGGCACCTACCGGCTGTCCAGACCGCTGGCCTTCGGCTCCGGCGACGGCGGGCAGAACGGCCACACCATCACCTACCAGGCCATGCCCGGGCAGCAGCCGGTCGTGAGCGGCGCCCAGCAGGTATCGGGTTGGCAGGTGCATGATCAGAGCAGCAATATCTGGTCGGTCCATGTGGGCAGCGGTGTGAACACGCGTCAGTTGTACGTGAACGGCAAGCAGGCACCGCGGGCGGCGATCCAGGTGCCCCGCGCCGGCTTCACCTTCACCCGGACCGGACTGACCGTCACCGACTCCTCCCTCGACTACCTGGCCGGTCTCTCGGACCAGAGCCACATGGAAGTCGAGAGCGTCAACTCCTTCACCGACCGCTACGCGCCGGTCCAGTCGATCAGCGGCAGGACCATCACCATGCAGCAGCCCGCGTGGAACAACAACTCCTGGGGCTACGACACCATCAACGCGCCGTTCGCCGGCGGGACCATGTATCTGGAGAACAACTACGCGTTCCTCAAGCAGGCCGGGCAGTGGTACCTCGACTCGTCCACCGGCGACCTGTACTACCGGGCCCAGCCGGGGCAGAACCCGAACAGCCTCGACGTCGAACTGCCCCGGCTGCAGAGCCTGCTCGGCATCAGCGGCAGCTACGGCTCACCGGCGACCGGTCTGGGATTCTCCGGTATCCGGTTCACCGGCACCTCCTGGCTGGGCCCGAGCGGACCCGACGGCTACGCGGACCAGCAGAGCGGCGCGCACATCACCGGTGCCTACGCGATGCCCGCCGACTGGCTGAACACCTGCAAGTCGGGGTGCACGCAGTTCGAGGCCACCCGGAACCACTGGGCGCAGATGCCCGCGGCTGTCCAGGTCTCCGCCGCCACCGGCATCACCTTCTCCGGTGACACGTTCTCCGAGCTCGGGCAGGCCGGGCTGGGCGTGGGCAACGACGGCGGCGCCACCGCTTCCGGCACCGGACTCGGCGCGAACGGCGTCACCGTCACCGGCAACACGTTCACCGACATCGCCGGCAGCGGCATCCAGGTCGGCGGGATCCAGCCGGACGCGCACCACCCCGGCAACCCGCAGATGACCAACCAGAACATCACCATCAGCAACAACAAGGTCAGCGGGGTGGGCACCGACTACAAGGAGACCGCCGGAATCCTGTCCACCTACGTCACCAACGCGACGATCACCCACAACCAGTGCGACCACCTGCCCTACGACGGGATCGACATCGGCTGGGGCTGGGGGATGAACGACCCCGGTGGCAGCCAGGACTACGCCAACCGGGGCACGTACACCTACCAGCCCGTCTACAGCACTCCCACGACGCTGAAGAACAACACCGTCACCCACAACCTGGTCTTCGACACCAAGAACGCGATGTTCGACGGCGGCAGCATCTACAGCCTGTCCGCGGCCCCCGGCTCGGTGATCTCCGACAACTACATGTACGACAACAACCGCACCACCGCGCTGTACCTGGACGAGGGCTCCCGGTACCTGAAGGTCTCCGACAACGTGGTGCAGGACGCGGGCAACTGGGCGCTCACCAACGCCAACGCGAACAACCACACCGACGACAGCACGTTCTCCGGCAACTGGTACAACGGCGGCAACACCTACGTGGCCACCGGCCCTCCCCACAACAACGTCCTCAGCGGCAATGTCCTGGTCAGCGGTACCAACTGGCCCCAGGGCGCCCGAGAGGTCATCCAGCAGGCGGGCGTCCAGTCGTCGGGAGGGGGCGGCTTCCCCACCGGCTACCACCGGCTGGTGATCGCGAGCAACAGCCTGTGCTTGGACGTGTACGGCAACTCGGGCAGCGCGGGCGCGGCGATCGACCAGTGGACCTGCAACGGGCAGGGCAACCAGCAGTTCGAGTTCGTGCCGGTCTCGGGCGGCTACGGGCAACTGCGCGCGCAGAACTCCGGACAGGTCGTCGGGGTGTCGGGCGGCTCCACGACCGCCGGTACACCGAACATCGTGCAGCAGGCCGCCGACGGAGCGGCCGGCACCCTGTGGCTGCCGGTACAGCAGTCCGACGGGTCGTACTCCTTCAAGAACCAGAACAGCGGTCTGTGCCTGGACGTCTACGGCGGCGGAAGCAACCCGGGCCAGCAACTGGACCAGTGGCAGTGCAAGAACGCACCCGGCACCAACCAGGACTTCACCCCCCGCTGACCGATTCACGCCTCCGGAACGCCCACACGAACCGGAGGTCCGTTCACCCCCACCCACTGACCCGCACCCAGTGAGGAACGCCGATGAAGAAGTACTGGGCACCCTTGGCCGCCGCGCTGACGGCCACTCTCGCCTTGGGCGCCGCGTGGCCTGCCGCAGCCGCCGCCGAGGCACCGCCTTCCACCGCGCGAGCCGCCGCCGCGCCCACGCCCCTGCGGGTGATGCCGTTGGGCGACTCGATCACCTGGGGCGTCGGCAGCCCCTCCGGGAACAGCTACCGGAGCTTCCTCGGGAGCAGGTTGACGGCCGAGGGCCACACCCTGGACTTCGTGGGCTCAGGGCGCAACGGCACCATGGCCGACCCGGACAACGAAGGTCACTCCGGCTGGCGGATCGACCAGATCGCCGGCATCGCGGACTCCGTGCTGGCCCGTTACCGGCCGAACGTGGTCACCCTGGAGATCGGCACCAACGACCTGAACGGCAACTACCAGATCCCGACCGCGGCCGACCGCCTCCGTGCGCTCATCGACCAGATCACCCGGGCCGTACCCGACGCGACCGTCCTCGTCGGCACCGTGATCATCTCCACCAGCGGCACCGAGGAGGCCAACCGGCCCGCGTTCAACGCCAAGTTGCCCGGGATCGTCCAGGCCGAACAGGCTGCCGGGAAGCACGTACGGCTGGTCGACATGAGTGCTCTGACCGCCTCGGATCTGTCCGACGCCCTGCACCCCAACGACAGCGGCTTCGGCAAGATGGCGGACGCCTTCAACGCGGGCATCCAGGCCGCGGACGCGGCAGGCTGGATCAAGCCGCCGGACTCCGCGAGCGGGCAGGTGCGCTCCGGGATCGCGGGGAAGTGCCTGGGAGTCAGCGGCGGCAACAGCGCCAACGGGACGGCCGCGGAGATCCGGTCCTGCGACGGCTCCGCCGCGCAGACGTGGTCCGCGCGCTCCGACGGCACCCTGCGGGCGCTCGGGAAGTGCCTCGACGCCACCGGCCGTGGCACCGCCAACGGCACCAAGATCGCGATCTGGGACTGCAACGGCGGCACCAACCAGCAATGGCAGACGTACAACGGCGGCTACCGCAACCCGGTCTCCGGCCGTTGCCTCGACGACCCCAACGCGTCCACCACCGACGGTACGCAACTGGTCCTGTGGGACTGCAACGGCGGCTCCAACCAGCAGTGGACCGCTCTGCCGGTCTCCTGAACACGTGAACCCGCTCCACCCAGGCACCGTCTCGTGGCCGGTGCCCACTCCTCTCACACCCCCGCACAGGGAGGTCGATCCTTCATGTCCTGGCTCAACAAGGAGCCCCTGCTCCGCAAGGCCCTGGCCTCGGCCACCGGCTTGCTGGCCGGCACGGCACTGGCCCTGGCCGGCCCGGCGAGCCCGGCCGCGCACGCGGCGGCCGGCACACTGGGCGCGGCCGCGGCCGACAGCGGCCGCTATTTCGGTACGGCCGTGGCCGCCGGAAAGCTCGGCAACTCGACGTACTCCACCATCCTCGACCGGGAATTCAACATGATCACCCCGGAGAACGAGATGAAGTGGGACACCACCGAACCGTCCCGCGGCACCTTCAACTTCGGTCCGGCCGACCAGATCGTCAGCCACGCCACCGCGCACGGGCAGCGGATGCGCGGCCACACCCTGGTGTGGCACTCGCAGCTGCCCGGCTGGGTCAGCTCGATCGGCGATGCCAACACCCTGCGCAGCGTGATGAACAACCACATCACCACCGAGATGAACCACTTCAAGGGCAAGATCTACGCCTGGGACGTGGTCAACGAGGCGTTCGCCGACGGCGGCAGCGGCCAGCACCGCAGCTCGGTCTTCCAGAACGTGCTCGGCAACGGCTTCATCGAGGAGGCGTTCCGCACAGCCCGCGCCGCCGACTCCTCGGCGAAGCTCTGTTACAACGACTACAACATCGAGAACTGGTCGGACGCCAAGACGCAGGGCGTCTACAACATGGTCAGGGACTTCAAGGCGCGCGGCGTGCCCATCGACTGCGTCGGCCTGCAGAGCCACTTCGGCGCAGGCGGACCGCCGTCCAGTTTCCAGACCACGCTGTCGAACTTCGCCGCGCTGGGCGTCGACGTCCAGATCACCGAGCTCGACATCGCCCAGGCATCGGCGACCGTGTACGGCAACACGGTCCGGGCGTGCATGAACGTCGCGCGCTGCACCGGTATCACCGTGTGGGGTATCAGGGACAGCGACTCGTGGCGGACGGGGGAGAACCCGCTGCTGTTCGACAACAACGGCAACAAGAAGCCGGCCTACGACGCGTCCCTCTCCGCGCTCGGCGGTGGGACGGGGAACCCCGGCGGAGGCATCGTGTCGGGCCAGGTGTACTCGCTGACCGACGTGGCCGCCGGCCGGGTGCTGGACGTGCTCGGCGGGCAGACGGCGAACGGCACGCCCGTGCAGGTCTGGGACGCCAACGGCAGTGCCGCGAACCAGCAGTGGCGGGCGAGTCAGAACGGCGACGGCTCCTACACGCTGACGAACATCGCCAGCGGGCGAGTCCTGGACGAACCTGGCGGCCAGACGGGCAACGGCACCCGGATGGCCATCTGGGACGCCAACGGCGGTGCGAACCAGCACTGGCGGGCGAGCGTCAACGGCGACGGTTCGTACACCCTGATCAACGTCGCCTCGGGCCGGGCGCTGGAGATCCCCAGCGGGCAGACCGGCAACGGTGCCCCGGTCCAGATCTGGGACTCGAACGGCGGCGCCAACCAGCACTGGAACTTCAGGTGAGGTGATTCGGAACGCACACTCCGCGTCCGGTACGGCGGCCGTCGCCGGACGCGGCTTCCGGCATGCCCTGACAACGGTCTGACCAGGGACGATACATGGGATGCATCGGAATTCAATGGGGTGTGCCGAGTGCATTGACTCGTTCGGGGACCTGTGGAATCACTAGGACATGGGATGTCTGAGGAGTTCCTGTGGGTGCTCTCGACTGCCCTCGCCACCCTCTCGTTCGGCCAGGCACAGCACTCTCTGTCACCTTCCCCCACCTACGCGAGGAACAGAATGCGGCCTTCACTCCTTTCCCGTCGCAGCCCCACGGCTCGCAGACGACGCTTACCGGCGTTCGCGGTCACAGGCGTGATGGCGCTGCTGGCCATGATGACGGCGACCTCGCAGACATGGTCCGCCCCGGCGGCGACGCCGGCGCCCTTGGTGAGTTCGGCCTCGGGCCGGTGTCTGGACGTCAACGGCAACGTCGACACGCCGGGCATGGCGCTCGACATCCAGGACTGCGACAACCAGCCGAACCAGGCGTTCGAGTTCACCTCGGCGGGCGAGCTGAGGACGATGGGCGGCACCCGGTGCGTGGACGCCTACGACAACCGGACCGCGCCGGGCACCCCGGTGATCATCTGGTCGTGCAACGGACAGTCGAACCAGGCCTGGCGGCAGAACGCCGACGGGTCCGTCACCGGTGTCCAGTCCGGCCTGTGCCTCGACGTCAACGGCGCGGGCACGGCCAACGGCACCGCGGTCATCCTGTGGACCTGCAACGGTCAGAGCAACCAGAAGTGGACCACCTCGACGGTTCCGCCGACGCCCGGCGGGTCGGGCCCGTGTGACATCTACTCCGCCGGTGGAACGCCGTGCGTGGCCGCGCACAGCACCGTGCGGGCGCTCTACGGGTCGTACAGCGGGAGCCTGTACCAGGTCAGGCGCGCCTCGGACAACGCGACCCGCAACATCGGCGTACGGGCGGCGGGCGGCTTCGCGGACGCGGCGGCGCAGGACTCGTTCTGCGCGGGCACATCCTGTGTGATCACGGTCGTCTACGACCAGTCCGGACGCGGCAACGACCTGTGGTACCAGGGATCGGCCCAGGTCCCGGGATCGAGTCAGAGCAGTCCCGCGAAGGCGACCTCCGAGTCGCTGACCGCGGGCGGCACCAAGGCGTACTCGCTGTACATCAATCCCGGGAACAGCTACTGGCGGGACGGCCATCTGACGGGCGTTCCGACCGGCAGCGCGCCCGAAGGGGCGTACATGGTGACCAGCGGCACCCACGTCAACAGCGGCTGCTGCTTCGACTACGGCAACAGCGAGACGACGCGCAAAGCCGACGCGGCCGGGGCGATGGACGCGATCAACTTCGGCACCGAGTGCTGGTTCGGCGGCTGCTCCGGAGGCGGTCCCTGGGTCCAGGCCGATCTCGAATGGGGCCTGTACTCCGGCGGCAGCCAGTCCTGGAACACCGGTCAGCGGGCGTTCCCCGTCAAGTTCGTCACCGCGATGCTGAAGAACAACGGGACGTCGAGGTTCGCCCTCAAGGGCGGCAACGCGCAGTCCGGCAGTCTGACCACCCTGTGGGACGGCGCGCTGCCCGGCGGATACAGCCCGATGAAGAAGCAGGGCGCCATCGTTCTGGGCAGCGGCGGTGACTGCTGCAAGCCCGGGGGCGGCGCCAACCAGAGCGCCGGCACCTTCTACGAGGGGGCCATGGTCGCCGGTTACCCCTCCGACGCGACCGACAACGCGGTGCAGGCCAACGTCATCGCGGCCGGGTATCGCTGAGTCCCTCTGTCCCACGGCGTGTTCTGCCGCAACCCGGCCCAGGAGTGGATGACATGCACATGATTACTCGCACACTGGCCTTCGCCTTCGCCATCGCGCTGTTCTGCGTAGGCGTACCCCTCGTCTCCCTCGGCACGGCCCAGCCCGCCGCCGCACTGGGCAACGGGCTGGCACTGACCCCGCAGATGGGCTTCAACGACTGGAACGCGTACGGCTGCAATGTGTCGGAGTCCCTGATCAAGTCGACCGCGCAGGCGATGCACACCAACGGCATGCAGGCAGCGGGCTACTCCTACGTCAACATCGACGACTGCTGGATGACCCACAACCGCGACTCCGGCGGCCGTCTGGTGCCGGACCCGGCCAAGTTCCCCGACGGCATCAAGGGCACCGCCGACTACGTGCACTCGCTGGGGCTGAAGCTGGGGATCTACGAGGACGCGGGCACCGCCACCTGCGCCGGGTACCCGGGCAGCCTGGGGCACGAGAGCACGGACGCCCAGTCGTTCGCGTCGTGGGGCGTGGACTACCTGAAGTACGACAACTGCAACAACAACGGGGTGTCCGCGCAGAGCCGCTACACCGCGATGCGGGACGCCCTCGCGGCCACCGGCCGGCCGATCCTGTACAGCCTGTGCAACTGGGGCCAGGACAACGTGTGGACCTGGGGCGCGAACGTGGGCAACAGCTGGCGCACCACCGGGGACATCAGCGCCACCTTCTCCAGCATGCTGTCGATCTTCCACAGCAACGTGGGACTGGCCTCCTACGCGGGCCCCGGTCACTGGAACGACCCGGACATGCTGGAGGTCGGCAACGGCTCGATGACGGTTACCGAGAGCCGCAGCGAGTTCAGCCTGTGGGCGGAGATGGCCGCGCCGCTGATCGCGGGCACCAACATCCCCTCGGCCGGCGCGGAGACGCTGGCCACGCTGACCAACTCCCGGGTGATCGCGGTCGACCAGGACCCCCTCGGCAAGCAGGGCACCATGGTCTCCTCCTCCGGCGGCCGGGACGTGCTGGCCAAGCCCTTGGCCAACGGAGACGTGTCGGTGGCGCTGTTCAACGAGACGGGCTCTACAGCGACCATCTCGACCACCACGGCCGCGATCGGCAAGACCGGGGCGTCCGCCTACACCCTGACCGACCTGTGGTCCGGAGCGTCCTCCACCACCTCGGGCACGATCAGCGCCTCGGTCCCGGCGCACGGCACCGTGATGTACCGGGTCGCGGGCGGCACCAGCGGCGGCACCGGCGTGACCGGCGCGGTGCACGCGGTGGGTGCGGGCAAGTGCCTGGACGTCCCCAACGCGACCACCACCGCGGGCACCCAGGTGGAGATCTGGAGCTGCAACGGCGGCGCCAACCAGACCTGGACGCACTCCGCGTCCAACCAGTTCACCGTCTACTCCGGCAGCGCCCAGATGTGCCTGGACGCCTACAACAACCAGACCACGCCGGGCACGAAGGTCGAGATCTGGACGTGCAACGGCCAGAGCAATCAGCAATGGACGCTGAACACCGACGGCACGGTCACCGGCGTCCAGTCGGGCCTGTGCCTGGACGTAGCGGGCGGGGCCACCGCTGACGGCGCCCTCGCCGAGCTGCGGACCTGCAACGGCGCAAGCAGCCAGCGGTGGACGTTGGGATGACCGCGCTTTCGAACCCAGGAGGAGGCATCCATGCTCGAACCAGCCGCTGAGAGCCCACGCAGGCGAGGGAAAGCCGTGCTCCTTGTCGCCCTGGCGATGGTGGTGGCCGTGTTCGGCGCACCGGCGTCCGCCACCTCCCAGCAGGACGCCCCGGCGACTCAGCGCGCGGCGGACGTGTCGCTCCCGTGCGACCTCTACGCCGCGGGGGGCACGCCGTGCGTGACGGCACACGCCACGACCAGGGCGCTCTTCGCCTCGTACAACGGCCCGCTGTACCAGATCCAGCGGGCCTCCGATCACAGCTACCGCGACATCGGGCTGCTCAGTGCGGGCGGGTACGCGGACGGCGCGTCCCAGGTGTCGTTCTGCTCGGGCACGTCGTGCACGATCACGAAGATCTACGACCAGACCGCCCAGCACAACGACATGCCGATCTCCTGGGGCGGCTACTGGAAGGGACCGGGGCCCAACGGGTCCGATGTCGGCGCGGACGCCATGGCCCTGCCGGTGACCGCGGCCGGTCACCAGGTGTTCGGCGTCAAGGTCACCCCCGGCGTCGGCTACCGGCTCGACCACGCGAGGGGTGTGCCCACCGGGGCCCAGCCCGAAGGCATCTACATGGTCACCTCGTCGAACTACACGAGCCAGTGGTGCTGCTTCGACTACGGCAGCGGTGAGAACTCCCACACCGACACCGGCAACGCCACCATGAACGCCATCTACTGGGGTACCGCCTGCTGGTTCGGCGGCTGCACCGGCAGCGGCCCGTGGGTCGAGGCCGACCTGGAGAACGGCATGTTCCACACCAACACCGGCTCCAACAAGGACCCGAACAACCCTGGCGTGCACTACCCGTTCGTCAGCGCGTGGCTGAAGAACAACGGCACCACCAACTTCACGCTCAAATACGGCAACGGCGCGAGCGGCGGACTGACCACCACCTTCTCAGGCCCCCTGCCGAACGGCTACTCACCGATGAAGGTCGACAGCTCGGTCCTGCTCGGCACCGGGGGAGACAACAGCCCCAACGGCGTGGGCGAGTTCTTCGAGGGTGCGATGACGGCGGGCTATCCCTCCGACGCCACCGAGAACGCCGTCCAGGCCGCCATCACCGCGGCCGGTTACGGCGCCGGGGGCGGTGGCGGTACCTCGACCGCGCTGCACGCCGTGGGTGCGGGCAAGTGCCTGGAGGTGCCGGGCGCGTCCACGTCGCCGGGCACGCAGACGCAGATCCGGGACTGCACCGGAGCGGCCAACCAGACCTGGTCCCGGACCGACTCCCGCGAGCTCGCCGTGTACTCCGGCAGCAGCCGGCTGTGCCTGGACGCCTCCAACCAGGGCACCAGCCCCGGCACCAAGGTCATCACCTGGACCTGCAACGGCCAGGCCAACCAGCAGTGGAACGTCAACGCCAACGGCACCGTCACCAGCGCCCAGTCCGGCCTGTGCCTGGACGTGACCGGCGCCGGCACCGCCAACGGCACCCCCGTCGAACTGTGGACCTGCAACGGCGGATCCAACCAGCAGTGGTCACTGAGCTGACCCCCTGAGGCGTGACGTAGGAGGACCGAATGAGGACGAGAGCAAGATCAGGCCGTCTGCTACTGGCCATCGGCATCGTCCTGGCGTTCGTGCTGCAACTGCCGGCGACGACCGAGAGCCGGGCCGCCTCGGGCGAGGCGCTGAGCGTCAACCTCGCTTCGACGCGAGGCCCGTCGACCGGCGTGGGGGAGGGCTTCCTCTACGGCTTCACCCAGGACGGCAGTCAGCCGGCCGACCAGTTCATCAAGCCGCTGGGGATCAACGCCTTCCGTGGCGGCGGCTGGTTCTCCGGCGGCTGGATCAAGGACAACTACCAGTACGGATCCGCCACTCGGGCCGACATCGACTCGATCGTCGCGCAGGCGAAACGGCTCACCCAGCCGCCGTACCACGCGCAGTACCAGGTACTGGTCAGCGACATCTACGGCGCCAACGGCGGACAGCCGTCGAACACGAGGTACCCGTGCGACAACGGCGACTGCTCCAACTGGATCACCTTCATCGACTCCACGGTGGGAGCACTGCAGGCGACCGGGCTGCCGTTCGCCTACGACATCTGGAACGAGCCCGACATCTCCGTCTTCTGGACCCGGGGCGTGAACAGCGCCCAGTACTTCCAGATGTGGGACACGGCCTACCGGGAGATCCGGCGACTCGCCCCCTCGGCGCAGATCGTCGGGCCGTCGCTCGCCTTCACCCCGCAGAGCAACCCGGGTGAATGGCGGACCTGGCTCGCACACGTGAAGGCGGCCGGGACGGTACCGGACATGATCACCAACCACGACGAGGGTGATGTCGACGACCCGGTCACCGTCTCCCAGTCCCTCAACAGCGCCCTGACCACGGCCGGCATCGGCCCCCGGCCGCTGTCCGCGAACGAGTACCAGCCCGCCGACCGGCAGACCGCCGGAGTGACGGCCTGGTACCTGGCGCGGTTCGCGCAGTCCGGGTACACCAACGCGATGCGCGGCAACTGGGTCTGCTGTGTCACCCCCAACCTGACGGGAGTGCTCACCCAGAGCGGAGGCACCTGGCAGCCGACGGGCAACTGGTGGGCGCTGCGCGACTACGCCGACATGACCGGCACCCTCGTCGACACTTCCGGCCAGGTCGGCTCGACGGCGATCTCGGCCTCCGAGGACGCCACCAACAAGCGCGCGGTGGCGATCATCGGCGACTCCAACGGCAACTCCGGCACCTCGTCGGTGACCTTCAACGGACTGTCGTCCGTGCCCTGGCTGACGAACGCCGGCAGCGTGCACGTCACCGTGCACCGCATCCCGGACCAGGCACCGCTCGGTGCGCCCCTGACCGTCTACGACCAGAACCTGAGCGCCTCGGGCGGCTCGATCACCGTGCCCTTGACGTTCCAGGCCACGCACGACGCGTTCGCCGTCTATCTCACCCCGGCCTCCTCCGGCGGCGAGGGCTTCCCGACCGGCTCCCACCAACTCGTCGTCGCCAACAACAACTTGTGCCTGGACGTGTACGGGAACTCGGGCAGCGCGGGCGCCGCGATCGACCAGTGGACCTGCAACGGGCAGAGCAATCAGCAGTTCCAGTTCGTGCCGGCCACGGGCGGCTACGGCGAACTGCGCGCCCAGAACTCCGGCCAGGACGTGGCCGTGGCCGGCGGTTCCACGACGGCGGGCACCCCGAACATCGTCCAACAGCCCCCCGGCACAACCGCTAACGGCCTCTGGCTGCCGGTGCGCCAGTCCGACGGCTCCTACGCCTTCCAGAACCGCAACAGCGGTCTGTGCCTGGACGTCTACGGCGCCGGCAGCACCGCGGGCCAGCAACTCGACCAGTGGCAGTGCAAGAACGCGCCGGGCACCAACCAGGACTTCTTCGTCCGCTGAACCGTCCGCCGACCGCACCGGCCGTGGACACCTCACATCTGCGAAAGGAACCCACCGTGTCAGCACTCGTACGGCTGTTACGGCGCCTGCGTGTCCCCACGGCCGTGCTGGCGGGCCTCGTCCTGGCCGCCGGCGGCGTCGTGGGCACAGCCGCCGCCCCGGCCCGGGCAGCCACCTCCATCACCCTCAACGGCACCTCCGGCGGACGGACCTTCGACGGTGTCGGCGCGATCAGCGGGGGAGGCGGCAACAGCAGACTCCTGATCGACTATCCCGAACCCCAGCGCGGCCAGGTCCTCGACTACCTCTTCCGGCCCGGCTACGGCGCCTCCCTGCAGATGCTCAAGGCCGAGATCGGCGGGGACACCAACTCCACCTCGGGAGCCGAGCCCAGCCACCAGCACACCCGCTCCGACCTGAACTGCGACCGGGGCTACGAATGGTGGCTGATGGAGCAGGCCAAGGCCCGCAACCCGAACATCAAGCTGTACGGGCTCGCCTGGGGCGCCCCGGGCTGGATCGGCAACGGGAACTTCTGGTCCACCGACATGGTCAACTACCTGGTCTCATGGCTGGGTTGTGCCAAGCAGCACGGGCTGAGCATCGATTACCTCGGCGGGTGGAACGAGCGGGGCTACAACGTCTCCTGGTACCAGCAGCTGCGGAGCGCGCTCAACAGCAACGGCTACGGCAGCGTCAAGATCATCGCGGCCGACTCGGACTGGTCCGTGGCGAACGACGTCAACTCCAACCCGGCGTTCGCCTCCGCGGTGAGCGCCATCGGCACGCACTATCCCTGCGGCTACCGGTCCTCCCAGTCCACCTGCACGGTGCCGGCGGCCGCCCTGAACTCCGGCAAGCCGCTGTGGGCGAGCGAGAACGGCTCGGACGACTACAACGGGGGAGCGCAGGCCATGGCCCGCGGCATCAACCGCGGCTACATCGACGGGCGCATGACCGCGTACCTCAACTGGCCTGTGGTCGCCGCGCTCACACCCAACCTGCCGTACCCCACCATGGGCATGGCCCTGGCCGCGCAGCCGTGGTCCGGCTCCTACTCCATCGGCAAGAACACCTGGGTGATGGCGCACACCAGCCAGTTCACCAGCCCGGGATGGCACTACCTCGACGCCTCCAGCGGCTACGTCGGCGGCAACCGCGCGAACGGCAGCTACGTCTCGCTCAAGTCCACCAACAACTCCGACTACTCCACGGTCATCGAGACCATGGACGCCACCGGCGCGCAGACGCTGAACTTCAACGTCACCGGAGGGCTGTCCGCCGGAACCGTCCATGTCTGGTCCACCGACATCAGGTCCGCCGACCCGGCCGACCACTTCGTGCACGCCGCGGACATCACCCCGTCCGGCGGCGGCTTCAGCCTGACCGTGCAGCCCGGCCACCTGTACACCCTGACCACCACGACCGGACAGGGCAAGGGCACCGCCACCGGTCCCGCCCGGGGCGCGCTCAAGCTGCCGTACAGCGACTCCTTCGACAGCTATGCCACCGGCACCGAGGCGAAGTACCTCATGGACTGGCAGGGTGCCTTCGAGGCGGTGGGCTGCGGCGGCGGCCGCGACGGAAAGTGCGTGCGCCAGATGAGCCCGCAGAAGCCGATCACCTGGGACTCGCTGACGGATCCGCACGCGCTGCTCGGAGAGACGGGCTGGGGCAACTACACCGTCTCGTCGGACGTGCTGCTCGAACAGCCCGGCTACGTCGAACTGATCGGCCGTGCGGGCGCGCACGACTACGACCACGGCGGCGGGCAGAACGCCTACCGCCTGCGGGTGAGCGACACCGGGGGCTGGTCGATCCTCAACTCCAACACCAACGGCACCGTCGCCACCCTGGCCCGCGGCAACACCGCCGCGCTGGGCACCAACCGCTGGCACACCCTGGGCCTCACCTTCTCCGGCACCACGATCACCGCGGTCGTCGACGGCTCAACGGTCGGTTCCGCGAACGACGGCACCTGGGCGACCGGCCAGATCGGCTACGGCACCAGCCAGGGCGAGACAGCGCAGTTCGACAACCTGTCCGTCACCCTAGGCAGCGGCGGAAACGACGGCGGTGTCACCGGCGCGATCGTCGGGAGCGCCTCCGGCCGGTGCGTGGACGTGCCGAACCAGTCGCACACGGCCGGTACCCAGGTGGCGCTGTGGGACTGCAACGGCGGCAGCAACCAGCAGTGGACCAACACCTCGGCCGGTGAGCTGCGGGTCTACGGCAGCGCCTGCCTGGACGCGGCAGGCCAGGGCACCAGCCCCGGCACCAAGGTGACCATCTGGGACTGCAACGGCGGCGCCAACCAGAAGTGGACGCTCCACACCGACGGCACCCTCACCGGTGTCCAGTCCGGCCTCTGCCTGGACGCCACCGGCGCCGGAACGGCCAACGGCACCCCGCTCCAGCTGTCGACCTGCAACGGCGGCAGCAGCCAGAAGTGGACGCGCGACTGACCACGTGACCGGCGGGCGGACTTCCCGAGCCCGCCCGATCCTTCTGAAAGGCCCCACATGACTTCCTCCCCCCTGCCGCTGAGCCGGCGCCGGCTGCTGGCGGCGGCCGGTGCCGCGACAGCTGTCGGCCTGCTGCGGTTCGCGCCCGACGCCGCCGCCACCGAGGGCCCCCAGAGCTACAACCCGAGCTGGTCCTCCGTGGACCAGCACCCCCCGGCCCCCGCCTGGTTCCAGGACGCCAAGTTCGGCATCTACTACCACTGGGGCGCCTTCAGCGTCCCCGCCTTCGGCAACGAGTGGTATCCGCGCAACATGTACATCGGCGGCTCGGCCGAGAACAACCACCACAAGGCCACCTACGGCGACCCCTCGGCCTGGCCGTACCACAACTTCATCGACGGCGCCCGCGACAAGGCGGGCAACTTCGTGCAGTTCGCCCCCAAGCTGGTCTCCCAGGGCGGCAAGTGGGACCCGGACGCCTGGGCCCGCCTCTTCAAGGCGGCGGGCGCGAGATTCGCCGGCCCGGTCGCCGAACACCACGACGGCTTCTCCATGTGGAACAGCCGCTCCAACCCGTGGAACTCGGTCCAGCACGGCCCCAAGCTGGACCTGGCGGGACTGCACGCACAGGCCATCCGCGGGCAGGGGCTGAAGTTCATGGCCTCGCTGCACCACGCGTACCACTTCAACGGCTTCTACGACCATGTGCCGAACCAGTCGGACCCGGCGCTCCGCATCCTCTACGGCCAGCAGGGCTCGGCGCCGGAGAACAAGCTCTGGTACGACAAGCTGGTCGAGGTCATCGACGGCTACCAGCCGGACCTGGTCTGGCAGGACTTCGACCTGAACCTCGTGCAGGAGTCCTACCGGCTGCAGTTCCTCGCGCACTACTACAACCAGGCCGTCGCGTGGAACAAGGACGTGGTCGCGACCTACAAGGACGGCCTCAACAACAAGGGCGAGGTCTTCGACTTCGAGCGCGGAGGCCCGGCAGGACTGCTCACCCCCTACTGGCTCACCGACGACAGCATCTCCTCCTCCAGCTGGTGCTACACGGTGGGCATCGGCTACTACTCGACGCAGGCCCTGCTGCACTCGCTGATCGACCGGGTCAGCAAGGGCGGCAGCATGCTGCTGAACATCGCCCCGATGGCCGACGGCACCATCCCCTCCGGACAGCAGTCCATCCTGCTCGCCATGGGCGACTGGCTCGGCCGCTTCGGCGAGGCGGTCTACGCCACCCGCTCCTGGGCCAGTTACGGAGAGGGCCCCACCAAGATGGGCGGAGGCTCCTTCAGCGGCCCGGTGGCCGGCAAACCGCAGGACATCCGGTTCACCCGCAGCCGGGACAACAAGGTCCTGTACGCCACCGCGCTGGGCTGGCAGGGCGGCACCATGACCGTCACGACGCTGAACGCGAACCAGATCAACCTCAGCAGCCTGACCGGCGCCCAACTGCTCGGCAACACCGCCGGCACCTACATCGACCTGCCCGCGCCGACCCAGGACGCGTCCGGCCTGCACCTCACCATGCCCTCGTCCAACCCGCCCTTCAGCGCCCTGGCGTACACGGTCAGGCTCACCTTCTCCGGTGAGATCCCCGTCCTGGGCGCGCCGGGCGGCTCCACGGCCTGGGTGAAGATCGCCAACGTGACCAGCGGACTGGTGCTCGACGGCGGGGGCAGTGTCGCCGCCGGCTCCAACCTCAAGCAGTGGAGCTACGACGGGAGCACCAACCTGCAGTGGCAGCTGATCGACCTCGGCAACGGCTACCACCGCATCGTCAACCGCACCAACGGCATGGCCGCCGACAGTTACGGCAACACCGCCAACGGCGCTCCCGCCCGCCAGCAGGCCTGGAACGGCGGCAACAACCAGCAGTGGTCGCTGGTCGGCCTCGGCAACAACCGCTACCAGATCGTCAACCGGGGCACCGGAACCGCCCTCGACGGCAGCGGCAGCACCACGAGCGGTTCCACCACCGTGCTGTGGACGCCGAACTCCAGCACCAACAACGAATGGACCGTCACCGCCGTCTGAACACCAGCGCTCCCCGCGCCTCTCCCTCTCACCCCCCACGGAAGAAGGAACGCATGAAACGCACACCGCTCTTACTGTCGCTCGCGGCCGCGCTGCTTCTGGTTCTGACGGGCACGGGCAGCTCGTTCGCCAGCGGCCTCGGCGCGCTGGCTTCGGTCAGGGGTGCCGGCGGCGTCAACGCGACCGCCGGCTGCGGCAAGGTGCCCACACTGACGAGTGGGACGCACACGATCCAGAGCGGCGGCCAGAACCGCACGTACATCCTGCGGGTCCCCGCCGGCTACGACAACAACCACCCCTACCGGCTGGTCTTCGGCTTCCACTGGCGGGGCGGCACCGCCAACGACGTCGACTCGGGCGGAACGGACGGGTACAACTGGTCCTACTACGGCCTCAGGCGCCTGGCGGACAACGCGAACAACAGCACCATCTTCGTCGCCCCCCAGGGCAACGGCAACGGCTGGGCCAACCCCGGCGGCCAGGACGTGGCCTTCGTCGACGCCATGGTCAACCAGATCGAGTCAGGTCTGTGCGTCGACACCACCCAGCTGTTCTCCGCCGGATTCAGCTACGGCGGCGCGATGTCGTACGCCCTCGCCTGCTCCCGTGCGACGGTCTTCCGCGCGGTCGCCGTCTACTCCGGCGCGAACCTCAGCGGCTGCAACGGCGGCACCCAGCCCATCGCCTACATGGGGCTGCACGGCGGCAGGGACAACGTCCTGCCCATCGCATCGGGACGCCAACTGCGTGACACCTTCGTCCGCAACAACGGCTGCACCCCGCAGAACCCGCCCGAGCCGGCCTACGGAAGCCTGACGCACATCATCACCACCTACTCCGGATGCAGGTCCGGATACCCCGTCGTCTGGGCCGCGTTCGACGGAGCGGGCCACGACCCGGGACCCATCGACGGCTCCACCGGTGACGGCTGGCGCACCTGGACGTCGGCCGCGGTGTGGCAGTTCTTCACCCAGTTCGACTCGGGCACGCCGCCGACTCCGCAGCCCACCGACAACCAGGAGATCGTCGGCCAGCAGTCGGGACGCTGCCTCGACATCAACAACTCGACCACGGCCAACGGCACGCAGGCACAGCTGTGGGACTGCAACGGCGGCGCCAACCAGCGCTGGACCCACACCACCGGAAAGCAGCTGGTGGTCTACGGCAACAAGTGCCTGGGCGTCGGCCAGGGCGCGGGCAACGGCGCCCCGGCGGCGATCTGGGACTGCAACGGCCAGGCGGACCAGCAGTGGAACATCAACCCGGACGGCACGATCACGGCGGCGCAGTCGGGGCTCTGCCTGGACGCCAGCGGCCAGGGGACCGGCAACGGGACGAAGGTCCAGCTGTGGAGTTGCTCGGGCGGCGCCAACCAGCACTGGCGCCTGCAGAGCTGACCGACCTCGGTCAGCGGCGCCTCGTCGAAGTCTCTCGGATTCCTTCGGCGAGGCGCACGACTGCCGGACCGGCTGCCCCTCGGTGGAGGAGCAGCCGGCCGGTGGGGCGAGTGTCAGACCCGGTCCAGGGGCCGGTGCGGACCACTGGGACGCTCCACGTCGATCGTGTCCCCGGGGCGCACCACACCGCCTTCCCGCACGATGCTCATGATTCCGGCCTTGCGTACGATCTTCCCCGCGTCGTCGCGGCCGACCACCTGCTTCAGCAGTCCGTCCTGGAAGGTGTCGATCTGCAGGCAGGGATTGCGCAGACCGGTGATCTCCAGGACCGCGGAATCGCCGATACGCAGCAATGTGCCGACCGACAGACCGAGCAGATCGATACCGCGCGTGGTGATGTTCTCGCCGAGTTCGCCGGGCGCCACCTTGAACCCCGCCCCGACGACCTCGGCGAAGAGCTCTTCATGCATGAGGTGGACCTGGCGCAGATTCGGCTGGGTGGGGTCCTGCGCGACGCGCGAGCGGTGCTTGACCGTCACACCGGCGTGCACGTCCCCCTCCACACCAAGCCCGGCGAGCAGTCTGATGCTGTCCCGGTTCGGCTTGGTGAACGAGTACTCCCCGTTGCTGCTGACCGCTGTCACGTTCCCGCTCATGCCCCGTAACCCCCTCGTCGACCACGGCGATCAGTCACCAGCCTAGGCCACGGTGCCGGTCACCGAACCGGCGTTCTTGGTCACGCGGTAGGTCACGGTGGCGCCGCTCCAGAAGTGGAGGACGAGCGTGGCCTGCGTGTTGTCCCGCAGCGCGTTGAGGAAGTCGGAGGTGAGCAGGAGCCCGTTGCCGGAGTAGTCCGGACTGAAGGACACGTTGAACTCCTGGTAGGGACTCCAGTTGACGGGCCCGGCGTTGGAACCGTCGGCGTAGGTGGCCTCCATGGTCGCCAGTTGGTCACCCCGGTACTGGGTGGGGATGGTCAGGCCGCTCGTGGAGCCGCTCGCGTTCGAGAGCACCGGCCTGTCGTACGAGGTCACGTAGATCTTCCAGGGCACTCCGCCGGAGTACCGGGCCTCGATGGTCGCGTTGGTCCCGTAGGCCCGGTCGCCCGCGAGCCGGGTGAGGGCGGCGGCGGTGAGGGTGAGCCGGGTGCCGGAGACGGTGTAGTCCCGGCCCTGGGCGAGCTGTTTGCCGCCCTGCCAAACCCCTTGGAACGTCAGGCCGTTGGGGTTGAGGGTGAGAGACCTGGCGGTGATGGTGCTCGACTTGGCCAGGAAGACCCGGTCCGAGGACGCGGTGCCGGAACGGGTGGTCCAGCTGGACCTGATCGCGGCGAACAGTGCCGGGTCGGTCCACTGCCGGGTCGTACGGTTCAGAAACGCGAAGGTCCCGGGGTCCCACAGGGCGGTGGTGACGCGGGCGGCACGGGCCTCGTAGCCGAACTGCTCGAAGTACTTCAGCGCCTCGCCCCGCTCGATCCGGGAGGGGTGGTTGGAGTCCGGGTACGCCAGCAGACCGTACTCACCGAGGTAGACGGGGATGCCCTTGGAGGTGAAGGTGGCGCGCAGCCTGGCGAAGTTGTCGGTCATGTCCTGCTGCGAAGTGGCGTCGAACTGTGTGCCCCCGGCGACGTTCACACTGAACGGGTAGTAGCCGTAGTAGTGCACGGTCACCACGAGGTTGCTGTCGTTCAGCGACTTCATGTTCGCGGCGAGGGCGTCCAGGAAGACCTGACCGGAGTTCGTGTGCAGCGTGGGCAGGACGAGCAGCCGGGTCGCGTTGTTGCCGCCGGACTGGCGTACGACGCTGTGGAACGCGGTGTTGAGCTCGTCGTTGTACTGGATGCCCTGGGCGTCGGTGGTGTTGTTGAACTGCGGCTCGTTGTTGCTCTCCAGGAGCAGGGACTGCGGGGAGTCCTTGAACTCGGCGGCGATCTGGGTCCAGGTGGCCTTGAACCGGGCCAGCACGTTGTCATGGTCGGTGGGCATGGTGGCGACCCACTGCCACGAGTCGTGGTGGACGTTCAGCACGACGTACAGGCCGTCGGCCAGCGCCCAGTCGACGACCTGCTTGACGCGGTTCATCCAGGTCGCGTCGATCGTGTAGGGCGCCGCGGACGACTGGTGGTCGGTCCAGGTCACGGGGATGCGGACGCTGCGGAAACCCTGGCTCCTGATGGTGTCGAACAGGGCCTTGGTGGCCGCCGGGTTGCCCCAGGACGTCTCGTCGGGGATGGCGTCCAGGGTGTTGCCCAGGTTCCAGCTGGGCTGCATCGCCGCCACCGTGTCCGTCGGGCTCGCGGCGAGCGCGCGCTGCGTCGGGAGCGAGCTCTGTCGGGCGGGCGCGGCGAGGGCCGCGGTGCTGGTCACCCCGAGCATGGTGACCAGCGCCAGCAGGAGGCCCAGCACACGGCCGGGACCGTGGCTGCGGCGGCCGGTGGGGTGGTGCGCTCGCTTCATCTCTGACCCTTCTCTGTCGGCCGGGCGGTGATTCCGCCCGTGGGGGGAGGTGCGTGCAGGTGGTCGAGGGAGGGGCGCCCGGGGGCGAGATGATGCACAACAAGTCGATGACCCGGTCGGTGAGGCGGCCTGGTCGGCTGACATCCCCTCAAAACCTCCCTCTCATACGGTTGTTGCCGTGTGATCGATGCGGAGCAGCACCGCGGAAGGGGCCGTGGGCAGCGTCAGCGTGAGGTCTGCGGTGTCGGGGTTCCAGGTGACGTCGGCCCGGCTCACGGCGGGGTGGAGCACTTCGACGCGGTGCGCGCGACCGCGGAGTCGGGGCAGGGGGAGTGCGGCGGTGGGCTGGGTGCCGGGCCGGCGCCAGACGGTGAGGTAGGTGGTGTCGGGGGTGTGCAGGGCCAGCACGATCCAGGGGTCGTCCCAGGCCGGAAGACCGAGGGGCCAGGACGGGACGGCGTGTACGAGATCGGCGCGGATGCTCTTGTACGTGGCGACCGCTTCGTGGACCAGGGCCCGGGCCTCGGGGTGCAGGTCCGGCAGCGGACCGGAGAGATGGATCCGGCCCAGGAGGGCGTTGGCCAGGGTGAAGGCGACCTCGTCGAGCGAGTCCGCCGGCTGGGGGTAGGCCCAGACCGCCCCTTGTTCGGGGGTGACGGCGGTGGGCGCGGACGCCGCGATGGGTGCGTACAGCTGGAGGTTCTGCTGGTCGCTGGTGGACTGGAGCTGGAGCCGGGACAGCAGGGCGTGATCCCAGCGCATGCCGCCGGAGGAGCAGTTCTCCATGACCAGATGCGGGTAGCGGTCGAGGACGCCGTCGAGCCAGTCGAGGTGGGCGCGGTTGTGCCCGAGCAGGCCCGCGCCGGGGGTCTCGCCCGGGTGGGCGCTGGTGCCGGAGCCGGGGTCGATGTTGTGGTCGAGCTTGAGGTAGCCGACGCCCCACTCGCCGACCAGGCGGTCCACGACCCGGTCCAGGTGGGCCCGGGCGGCGGGGTGGCGCAGGTCCAGATGGTGGCGGCCGGTCTCCGTGACGCGGACGCCGTCGCGGCGGAAGAACGCCTCGTCGGGCAGGGACTTGGCCATGGGGCTGCGGACGCCGATCACCTCCGGCTCCAGCCACAGGCCGGGCACCATGCCGCGCGCGCGGATGCGGTCGAGAACCTCGTGGATTCCGCGCTCCCCGGGGAAGCGCGAGGCCGCCGGCTCCCAGGCGCCCACACTGTCCCACCAGCCGCCGTTCTCGCCGTCGTACCAGCCGGCATCGATGACGAAGTACTCCGCGCCCGCGTCGGCCGCCGCGTCGACCAGCGGCAGGAGTTTGTCCGTGGTGGGGTCGCCCATCAGGCAGTTCATGTAGTCGTTGAAGATGACGGGAAGTCGCTCGTGGTCGGTGTGCGGACGGCGGGCGGCACGGCGGTAGCGGTTGAGCGCGGCGAACGCCTCGTCGGGGCCGCCGTCCTCGCTGAAGGCGAGGGCCACGGGCACGGTGGTGAACCGTGCGCCTGCCTCCAAGGCATGCCGCCAGCCGTGGTGGGTGTCGGTCGGGCCGGACAGGGCCAGGTACGCGAGTCTGTCCCGTTCACCGCACTCCCAGTGCCAGCCGCCGCCGTTGTGCTCGATCTGCCACACCCAGGTGCGGCCGAGACGACGGTCCGTCAGGCCGCCCATGGGCAGCTGCCCGCAGCTGGACCACACGCCCCGGCCGGTCCGGGCGAACATGCCCTTGCCGTTGTCGTGGACGACGCGATCGGCGAGGACGGGTGAGGTCACCCGCATCGGCCGGCGCTGCCAGCGGCACTCGGCGATCCAGTCGTTCTCGGCCCACAACAGGTCGGCGTCGTCGACGGCCTGCGGACCGTCGGCGAGACAGCCCACGACGAGTGAGGAGACCGACTCCAGGTGCAGGGTCGTCTCCCCCTCGTTGCGCAGGTCCACCTCGGCACGCAGCACGGGCACCCCGTCCGGCGAGCGGTAGGTGACCTCGGCGACGAGACCGGTCTCGGGGTCGTGGAGTTCGACGCGGAGCTCGTGCCAGTCACCGTCCCGGCTGACGCGATGGGCACGGTGACGCAGCCGTCCGCCGAGGGACGTGTCGATCAGGCGCCCGCCCGACCAGACGCGGCCGTGGCCCGCCGCCGTCACCTCCACCAGGGGCAGCGGGGGCCAGTTCCGGCGCTCCGGCCGCACGCCGCCGGGCAGGCCGATCCGCGTGAGGCGGGGAGTGCCGTCCTCGTCGACGCCGATTTCGACCTCAAGAGCCTGATGGCCCCACCGGAGGGTCTGCGGTGCGCTGGTCATGGCTGCCTTTCCAGGGGGCGGGAGCGGTCAGGCGACGCTGAGCACGGCGCGGCGGCCCTCCCCTGAGAGTGTCGAAGCGCTTCGCCTGGCCGGGAACGTTAACGGCACAGTTCGCGCGCAACAAGGGGTGGAACCGCTAAGAAACTTCCTTTACCGGGGTCATTGCCCGGCCTCCCCGCTGCGGCGATCGCATCGAAGCGCTTCGATGCCGAGGGGAGCGTCGCGCTACTGGCAGGCCAGGATCGGTACGCGGCTCAGTCCCACAGCTCACCGCTGTCGCACACCCGCGCCCCCATGTTGCGCTCCATCATGCGCAGTGCCGCGTCCGCGAGATCGGAGTGGATGTGGGCGACCGCGTCGCGCGGGACGACGACCTCGAAGTGGCGGATGTGGGCGTCGAGGGCGGAGTAGAGCACGCACTGCTCGGTCACCTGGCCGCAGAGGACCAACCGCTCGATGCCCTGCTGGCGCAGCAGGTAGGACAGCGGGGTCTCGAAGAACACCGAGTGGCGTGCTTTGAGCACGAACAGCGAGGAGCCGTCCGGTTTCACCGGTTCCACCAGGTCGGCGTGTGGCCCGGCGAGGGCCTGCTGGAGCAGCTCGCCGTGGTGAGAGCGCCACTCACCGAAGTTGTCGTTGACGTAGATCACCGTGACGTCCCTCGACCGTGCTGTCCTGAGCAGGTCGGAGAGGACCGGAACCACCTTGTGGGCCGAGGGGAGCAGCTGTTCGGCGTCCTGGTGGTCGTACGTGTTGATCATGTCGATGACGATCAGTGCGGTCTTGCTCATGACGCCCGGGTTCCCCGTGCAAGGAGTGTCAACAGGGACCACGGCATCGACGTGGAGCCGGCGTCGCCGGAGTCCGCGGTGTGGCGCGGGGGACTGCTGCTCACTCGACGGCCGAAAACCGGCGCCGCATGGGGCGATTTGCCCGGCGCTCATGGTCAATTCAAGCCGATGTCTTGATGCTTGCATGACAAAAGAGTGCACGCAGTGCCACCCTTCTCCGGGAAATCACAGTTCCTTCACAGGTTCAGCGCGCGAGACCAGTCGTGTTTCCGTCACCCCCCACCTCCTTCCACCCGCATGCCGTGCAGCGCTCCGGACCGGCGCACCCCGCCGATCCGTCTCGTCCACGGTCCCCACCACGGGCCGGCCCTCGTACCGAAGGAGAACCCGTTGTCCCTGAACCACCGCGCGCTCGTGCGACGCAGACGCGCAAGTGCCCTTGCCCTCACCGCCATCGGCTCCCTGCTCGTCGTGGCCGCCCCCTCCCTGGCCGGCGCGGCCCCGGCGGACCCGCGGCCCGCGAAGATCACCGCCACCCCCCGGGCCGGCGCGGCCCAGACCTCCCTGACCCCCGCCCGCCGCACCGCCCTGGTCAAGAGCGCCCAGGCCGCGGCGGCCGGTACGGCGCGACGCATCGGCCTGGGCGCCCAGGAGAAGCTCGTCGTCAGGGACGTCATCACCGACGCGGACGGCACCAAGCACACCCGCTACGAGCGCACCCTCGCCGGCCTGCCCGTCCTGGGCGGTGACCTCGTCGTCCACGACCGCAGCGGCCGTACGACGGTCACCAAGGCGCACGCGGCCCCGCTCTCGGTACCCACTCTCAGCCCGAAGATCACGGCTGCCGGCGCCGCCGACAAGGCTCTCGCGGCCTCGAAGAAGGACCACGTCAAGGGCGCCGAGGTGGAGAACGCCTCCCGGCGGGTGATCTGGGCCGGTACCGGCAAGCCCGTCCTGGCGTGGGAGACCCTCGTCGAGGGCGTCCAGAGGGACGGCACGCCCAGCGAGCTCCAGGTCGTCACCGATGCCGCGACCGGCAAGGAACTCCTGACCGCCGAGAAGGTGCACACCGGCGAGGGCACCGGGCAGTACGTCGGCACGGTCCCGCTCGGTACCACCCTGTCCGGATCGACGTACCAGCTCACCGACCCCGACCGCGCCGGGCACAAGACGTACGACCTGAACCAGGGCACGTCCGGGACCGGCACGCTGTTCACGGACGACAACGATGTCTGGGGCAACGGCCTGCCGTCCAACCGCCAGACCGCCGGCGTCGACGTGGCATTCGGTGCCGCGGCCACCTGGGACTTCTACAAGGAGGCCTACGGCCGCAACGGCATCCGCAACGACGGCGTCGCCGCGTACAGCCGCGCCCACTACGGCAGCAACTACGTCAACGCCTTCTGGCAGGACTCCTGCTTCTGCATGACGTACGGCGACGGCTCGGGCAACACCCACCCGCTCACGGCGCTCGACGTGGCCGCCCACGAGATGAGCCACGGCGTCACCGCCGCCACCGCGGGCCTGCTCTACTCGGGTGAGTCCGGCGGTCTGAACGAGGCGACCTCCGACATCTTCGCCGCCGCCGTCGAGTTCCACGAGAACCTCGCGGCCGATCCCGGCGACTACCTCGTCGGCGAGAAGATCGACATCAACGGCGACGGCACGCCGCTGCGTTACATGGACAAGCCCTCCAAGGACGGTGACTCCAGGGACAGTTGGAGCTCCACCCTGGGCGGCATCGATGTCCACTACTCGTCCGGCCCCGCGAACCACTTCTTCTACCTGCTCTCCGAGGGCAGCGGCGCCAAGACCGTCAACGGCGTCTCCTACGACAGCCCGACGTACGACGGCCGACCCGTCACCGGCATCGGCATCGAGAACGCCGCCGCGATCTGGTACCGCGCGCTGACCACGTACATGACCTCGACGACCAACTACGCCGGCGCCCGCACCGCCACCCTGTCCGCCGCGGCCGACCTGTTCGGCGCCTACAGCCCGACCTACCTCGCCGTCGCCGACGCCTGGGCCGCGATCAACGTCGGCAACCGCATCGCCCTCGGCGTCAACCTCGCCCCGACCGCCGACCAGACCAGCGGCCTCAACCAGGCGGTCAGCCTCCAGCTGGACGCCTACACCACCAACAGTGACGCCACGCTGACCTACGCGGCCACCGGCCTGCCCGACGGCCTGACCATCAGCCCCGGCGGCCTGATCAGCGGCACTCCGACCACCCTCGGCACCGGCGACGTCACCGTCACGGTGACCGACAGCACCGGGGCGAGCGCCTCGGACACCTTCAGCTGGCAGATCGCCTACGTCTACGCCAACGCCACCCGCGTGGACATCCCCGACAACGGGGCCGCCGTGGAGTCCCCGGTGACCATCACCGGCCGCGACGGCAACGCCTCCGCGACCACCACGGTCTACGTCAACATCGTCCACACCTACCGCGGTGACCTCACCGTCGACCTCGTCGGCCCGAACGGCACCGTCTACTCCCTGCTCAACCGCAGCGGCGGGTCCGCCGACAACGTCGACCAGACGTTCACTGTCGACGCCTCCGCGCAACCGCTCAACGGCACCTGGAAGCTGCGTGTGCAGGACCGGGCGTCCATCGACGTTGGGTACATCGCGCGCTGGCAGCTGGCTCCCTGACCTGACGACACGGCGCCGCCCTGGTCCTTCGGGATCCGGGCGGCGCTGTGCTGTACGGGACGTGATCGGAGCATCCTCCCGCCCCGGCCGGCCGCTCGCCCAGCCGTCCCGCCGCAGCGAATGTTTCGGGGCTGATGGCGAATCATGCGAGAACTATTGACGCCGTTCTGCGCTTCCCTATCATCCAGACTGATCGATAGTTCGACGCCTGTTCGGTATGGCGAACAGAGCTCGCTCCACTCGCACAGCAGAACCTCACTGATCGCGTCTGCCGTAACGCTTGAGCCGCAAGGGGTACGTCGCCTGATGCATATGGCATGCCCCTGACATTTCTGCTGTGCGGGCCGCTACGAACCGCACCACCTCGACAGTCCGGCCAGCCTGCTTGCTCCGACCCGGGCAGCCGGAACCGCTCACTCAAGGACAACGAGGTCCCCATGCGCAGACGTAGTTTCGACCGCGGACGTATGTCCGTGGTGCTCGCCGCCGCGATCGCGGCACTGGTCGCGCTGGCGGCGATGCTCGTCGCCAACCCGGCTCAGGCGGCCACCAGCGGTGCCTTGCGCGGTGTCGCCGCCGGCCGGTGTCTCGATGTGCCGAACTCCAGCCAGACCGACGGCACGTACCTGCAGATCTGGGACTGCTCGGGCGGGACCAACCAGCAGTGGACGGCGACGGACAGCAACCAGCTGACCGTGTTCGGCAACAAGTGCCTCGATGTTCCGGGCCACGCCACCACGGCCGGTACCCGCGTACAGATCTGGACCTGCAGCGGGGGCGCGAACCAGCAATGGCGCGTGAACTCCGACGGCACGATCGTCGGTGTGGAGTCCGGACTGTGCCTGGACGTCACGGGCTCCGGAACGGCCAACGGCACGGCAGTGGAGATCTGGACCTGCAACGGCGGCAACAACCAGAAGTGGACCGGCCTGACCGGGACCCCGGGCGGTGGCAACTGCACGTTGCCGTCCTCGTACCGGTGGTCGTCGACGGGAGCGTTGGCGCAGCCGGCGAACGGGTGGGTCTCGCTGAAGGACTTCACCAATGTGACGTACAACGGCAAGCACCTGGTCTACGCGTCGAACGTGTCGGGATCGTCGTACGGCTCCATGGCGTTCGCTCCCTTCACCAACTGGTCCGACATGGCGTCGGCCCGTCAGACCGGCATGAGCCAGGCCACCGTGGCGCCCACGCTGTTCTACTTCGCGCCCAAGAACATCTGGGTGCTGGCGTACCAGTGGGGTGCGTGGCCCTTCATCTACCGCACCTCGAGCGACCCCACCAACCCCAATGGCTGGTCCGCACCGCAGCCCCTGTTCACCGGCAGCATCTCCGGCGCCGCCCCGATCGACCAGACCCTGATCGCGGACGACCAGAACATGTACCTGTTCTTCGCCGGTGACAACGGCAAGATCTACCGGGCGAGCATGCCGATCGGGAACTTCCCGAGCAGCTTCGGCTCGTCGTACACGACGGTCATGAGCGACACGGTGAAGAACCTGTTCGAAGCGCCGGAGGTCTACAAGGTCCAGGGCCAGAACCAGTACCTGATGATCGTCGAGGCCCGGGGTGCGAACGAGCAGCGATTCTTCCGCTCGTTCACCGCCTCCAGCCTGAACGGTTCGTGGACCCCGCAGGCCGCCACCGAGTCCAACCCCTTCGCGGGCAAGGCCAACAGCGGTGCCACCTGGACCAACGACATCAGCCACGGTGACCTGGTCCGCAACAACCCCGACCAGACCAAGACCATCGACCCCTGCAACCTGCAGCTCCTCTACCAGGGCAAGTCCCCGAGCGCGAGCGGTCCCTACGACCAACTGCCCTGGCGGCCGGGCGTCCTGACCCTGCAACGCTGACCGACCGACACCCACCGCGTCGGGGAACCCCAGCCGTACGTCGGCTGGGGTTCCCCCGTGATCTGTGACACCGCTGTGACCGGAGGTGTGGGTTCCACCACAGCCCACGACGGCGTGTCCCTGGTGGGGTGGGCGGATGCCGACCGCCGCCCGCACTGCTCCCGCCGTCCTCGCCGCCGCCCTGCTGCTCGCCGCCTGCGGCTCCGAGAGCACCTCGTCGGGCGGGGACGGCGAAGGCGGTCCGGTACGGGCCGAGGCACCGTGTCCGTCGGACGTCGCCCGGTACGGCAGCCCGCCGTCCCTGGAGCCGTCCGCTCGGCCCTCCGGTACGCGGACCACGCTGCCCCTGTCCGCCGCGAAGGATGCGGCCGAGGACGGTGTCAAGATCACCGCGCTGTACGCCTGGGGTCCGAACAGCGGCTGCGAGGGAGTCGAGAACAGCGCGGACTTCGAGATCACCAACCAGCAGAAGGAAGCCGCCACTTACACGCTGACGTTCGGTTTCCTCACGGCCTCCGGAGGCGCGGTCGACAACGTGGAGCACACGGTCGAGGCGGTCGGGCCCGGACGGACCGTCAAGGGCACCGTCGTCGCGGGGGAGAGGGTCGGGAACGCCCCCGAGGTGACAGGCGTGGAGGTGATCAAGGTGCGGAGCGTTCCCGAAACCGAGGCGTCGTCCGCCTCGGGACCGTGCCCGGACTCGGGCATGCGCCTGTACGCCGACGAGGGGGACGCGGCGATGGGCCTGCGCGCCGTCGGCCTGCACCTGGTCAACTGCGGCACCCGGCCCCTTCGGCTCCACGGCTACCCGAAGCTCACGATCCAGGACGAGGACCACCGCCCGGTGGACGGCGTACGGATCCTCCGGGGGACCGATCAGATCAGTACCGGCCTGGGAGGGGACGGCAGCCCCCGACCCGTCGTCCTGCGCCCGGGCGAGGCCGCGGTGGCCGGGCTGGCCTGGCGCAACACGACCCAGGCCGGCGAACCGGTGAACGCGCCGTACGTGCGGGTCTGGGCCGAGCCCGCGGCGGATCCCGTCACGGTCGTGCCGGAACTCGACCTCGGGACGACCGGAAAGCTCGGTGTCGGTCCGTGGCGCAGGGACGAGACATACAGGGACCCCGCCGGCACCGCCGCCGAGCGCCCGTGATCGTCTTCCTCGCCGTGATCGGGTGCGCGTCGGCCGTGTACCTGCTCGCGCACCCGCGCACCCCGTCCGGAATCAAGGTCGTTCTCGTCACCGCGCCACCGGTGGGCGTGGTCGCCTGGCTCCTGGTCGAGGTGTACGAGCGGCTGTTCACCGCCGGGGTCGTCCTCGCGGTGTTCGCGGTGGTCCTGATCGCGATGATCGGGCTTCTCGCCCACCCCCGCCTGCCGACCTGGTCGAAAATGATCGTGTTCGGCACGGTGCCGGCGGCGGCGCTGGCCTGGCTGCTGATCGTCACGGCGGACGACACGCTCAAGGACCCCGGCGAGGACCCGTGCTCCATGTACTACGGAGGGGTCGGCGCCTCGAAGGCGTTCCCCCCGCAGGCGTACTGCCGCTACGAGGACGGCAGCACCCACGACCTTGCGACCGGCACCCAGTTCGTGTTCTGGGTCTGCTTCGCCGTGAGCCTGGCGCTGCTGTCGGTCGGTCTGTGGCAGGCCGTACGGCACCCGAGGGCGCTCGTACGGCAACTCCGTTGATCCGCTGGGCGATCCGTCAGCGGGGCCTCGGCGCCGTCACTCCGTCGACTCCAGGATGCGGGCGAGCGTCCGGCGGCCCATGCCGCTCATCGTCGGATTGCTCTCGACGTAGTACCAGACCAGCCCCATCGCCTGCTGGAAGGCCCATGCCTTGCCGCGCTCCCACTCCAGGTCGTCACAGCCCAGCGTCCGCCGGAGCACCTGCCGCGGGCCCGGCTGCAACAGGTGCCAGGCACTGACCAGATCCAGTGCGGGGTCGGCCGGGCCGAAGCCGCCGGTGTCGAGTACGCCGCTGAGCCGGCCTCCCGTGACCAGCACATTGCCGGGAATCAAGTCGCCATGGCTCATCACGTCGACACTCGTGCGAGGCAACTCCCTGAAACGCCCCCACACTCGACGCAGCCGGGGCACGTCGAGCAGCCCCTCGCTCTCGTCGAAGCACTTCGCCATCCAGACGTCGTGATCGGTGAGCACGCCGCCACGGCCCTCGCCGCTGAAGATCCGCCCCCGTGTGTCGGCGTCCCGCAGGGCTGCGATGAAGACCGCGAGGTCCGCGGCAAAGGCGTGCGATGCGCTTGGGTCGGCCTCGGAGGCGATCGTTCCCGGCAGCCAGGTCTGGAGCGACCACGGCATGGGGTAACTCGCTCCAGGCTTTCCCAAGGCGACGGGCCGGGGGACCGGGAACCGGGAAACCCGCGCCAACTCCGCGCTCGCCTGCGCCTCCCGTTCCAGAACCGCCCACGCCTCGGCGGCATCGGCCGGCCGCAGTGGGAAACGGGCGGAGAGGGTGTCGCCGATGCGGAAGACGGCGTTGACCGTCCCGGTCGACGACAGGGGGCGGATCGGCTCGCCGCCCCACTGCGGGAACTGTTCCTGGATCAGGGTCGCCACCATGTCGGTGGTCACGTCCACCTGGTCATCGTGCATGGTCATTCTCGCCGGCCCTTCCACCGCTTCATCTCCCCTGTCAGCCCCGGCTGCACCGCCTACGCGTCCCCGTTGTCACCATGCAGCGAACGAATCATCCCCTGCAGGACCCGGAACGCGTCCGCCTGCTCGGTCTCGGTCAGGCCCGCAAGCATTCTGGCCTCGACGGACCGGACGGCCGCGCTCGCCTTCTCGAGGCTTCGTCGGCCGCGAGGCGTGAGCCGCGCGGGAAGGGCCTTCCCGACGGGGGCCGCCGCGGGCCTGGTCACGTAGCCGTCTCGTTCCAGGGCCTGGAGCAGCACGTTCATCGTCTGCCGCGTCACGAACGCGCCCCGCGCGAGCTCGGAGTTCGACAAGCCCGGTCGTTGCGCGAGCAGTTCGAGGCAGCTGTAGTGCGTCACGCTCATGCCGAGCGGCCGCAGCACTTCCTCCATGGCCGCGCGGAGGGCGCTCGACGCCTCTTTGAGCAGGTAGCCCAGTGACGTCTCCAGGTCGACGCCGACACCTTCTTGACTCATGTCAGCATTCTGACATAGCTTCATGTGTGTCAGAAAACTGACATGCAGAAGAGGAGTGTCACCATGCCCGCCACCGGCCCCGACTTCATCTCGCTCCAAGTGCGCGACCTCGACGCCTCGCAGGCCTTCTACGAGCAGTACCTGGGCGTCGTCCGCTCGCCGGCGGGACCTCCGCACGCCGTCGTCTTCGACACGAAGCCGATCGCGTTCGCCCTGCGTGACGTCCTGCCCGGCACCGACCTCGCCTCCGTCGTCCAGCCCGGCATCGGTGTCGCGATCTGGCTCCACGCCACCGACGTCCAGGCCGTCCACGACGCGCTCGTCGCCGACGGTCACACCATCGTCTCCGCCCCGATCGACGGCCCCTTCGGCCGGACCTTCACCTTCGCCGACCCCGACGGCTACCAGGTCACACTCCACGACCGCGCTTGATCGCACCACGTCGTCGCACGTCAGAAATGCGGCGACGCAGGCGATCCGCCCCGGGATACTGGGCGCTCATGGATGAGGTCGAAGTCGTCGTCGCCCATTCCGAGCGCGCGACCCTGCGCGTCGGCGAGGTGTTCGTGAAGGTGGACGCCGACCAGGCGCGCCTCGACGTCGAGGTCGAGGCGATGGCCCTCGCGCCGGTCCCCACCCCGCAGATCCTGTGGCGCAAACCGAATGTGCTCGCCATCGCCGCTCTCCCCGGCGCGACGCTCGGCTGCCTCGGCGGACCGTCGACCGGGTCGCCGAGGGCATGGTCCGCCGCGGGCGCCGCCATCCGGACCTTGCACGACGCGCCGCTGCCGCCCCGGCCGGGCCAGGCCGGCCGCAGCATCACCGCACTGGCGGCGGAACTCGACGACGAGTGCGAGCGGCTCGTGACCGACGGCGTCCTGCCCGCGGACCTGGTCACCCGCAACCGCCAGGTCGCCGAAGCCGCGTTCCGGCCGTGGACTCCCGCCTTCACCCACGGCGACCTGCAGATCGCGCACGTCTTCGTCGAGGGTGACGAGGTCACGGGCATCATCGACTGGTCCGAGGCGGGCCAGGGTGACGCCCTGTACGACCTCGCCACCTTCACGCTCGGACACGAGGAACACCTGGCCGACGTCATCGTCGGCTACGGCACCGACATCGACCTCGACGTGATCCACGCCTGGTGGTCCTTGCGAAGCCTGCTGATCGTTCGCTGGCTGGTCGAGCACGGCTTCGACCCGTTCGCGCCGGGCTGCGAGGTCGACGTGCTGAGATCCCACATGTGAGACAGCGCGACCGCCGGGCGGGAGGCGACAACCCCTCGGGTCGGTGCGGACGGCGTTATGCCGCCTTCACCGTCCTGCGAAGCGCCTTCCGCCTGCTGGGTTTCTTTGTGAGACCAACCGTATGCTGCCGTCATGAGGCGTACATCCTTCGCACACTGGCCCTGCTCGATCGCCCGCACCATGGACCTGCTCGGCGACTGGTGGACGCCGCTGGTGCTGCGGGAGGCCTTCTACGGGATCAAGCGGTTCGACGCGTTCCAGGAGTCGCTCGGCATCGCACGCAACACGCTGACCGACCGCTTGCGGCGGCTCGTCGACGAGGGGCTGCTGGAGAAGCGGCCCTATCAGACCGAGCCGGTGCGCCACGACTACGTCCTCACCAAGAAGGGACGCGACTTCTACGGCGTGCTGCTGGCGATGAACCGGTGGGGGGACCGGTGGCTGGCCGGTGAGGCGGGCCCGCCCGTGACGAGCTACCACGACGTCTGCGGCCAGGAGAGTCACGCCGAGGTGGTGTGCGCCGCCTGCGGCGAGCCGATGACCGCCGAGAACACCCACCCGAGAATGGGGCCCGGCTATCCGCCGCGCCTCGCCGAGCGACCGGACGTGAAGGAGCGGTTCGCCGGCTGAGTGTGCGGCCGGCCGAAGCGCCGTACCCGCTTGACAAGTGAGTCTCTCTACACAACTTTAGAGGTCAGGGCTGATTCTGGGGCTGCCTTACTGATCTGGGAGGCCGGGCGTGGAGTGGACGGGCGCGTGCTATGCGGACAAGCCGACGGTGGAGGTGCCGATCTGGATCGCGGCCCCGCCCGAGCAGGTGTGGGAGCTGGTGTCCGACATCGAGCTGATGCCTCGCCTGAGTTCCGAGCTGCAGTCGGTGGAGTGGCTGGACGGAAGCAAGGGGCCCGTGCCGGGTGCCCGCTTCGTGGGCCGGAGCAGGCATGAGGCCTTCGGCGAGTGGGCCACCACGTCCCACATCGTCGAGTACGAGCCCCTGCGAACGTTCGCGTGGGCGGTGGAGGATCCGCAGTTCCCGTCGGCGATCTGGCGGTTCTCGCTGGAGCCGCAGGACGGTGGCACGCTGCTGCGGCAGTGGATGCAGATGGGGCCGGGCCGCTCGGGCCTGTCCGTCGCCATCGACCGTATGCCGGAGAAGGAGCAGAAGATCGTCTTCGTGCGCATGCGTGAGTTCGAGAGCAACATCGGCACCACGCTTGAGGCGATCAAGAAGCTGGCGGAAGACCCCGGAAAGGCGCGTGTGTGATGCGTACGTCGACCACGATCGAGGCATCCGCCAACTGGCCGGAGACGGTCGACTTCGTCGTTGAGGCGGAGAAGCTCGGCATGGACATCTGCTGGGTCGCGGAGGCGTGGGGAGCGGAGGCGCCGTCACCGCTGGGCTACCTCGCCGCCAAGACCGAGCGCATGCTGCTCGGTTCGGCGATCATCCAGCTCGCCACCCGTACGCCGATGGCCATCGCCCGGTCCGCGATCACCCTGTCGAATCTCTCCGAGGGTCGCTTCCTGCTGGGGCTGGGACCGTCCGGGCCGCAGGTGATCGAAGGTCTGCACGGGGTGCCGTTCGCCCGGCCGCTGTCCCGGATGCGCGAGACGGTCGAGATCGTGCGGCAGGCCGCCTCGGGTGAGAAAGTCTCCTACTCCGGGCGGGAGTTCCAGATCCCGCTGTCGGGCGGCGAAGGCAAGCCGATGCGTCTGGCGATGCGCGCGGAGCAGGACATCCCGATCTACCTGGCGACGCTCTCGCCGAAGATGCTGCACCTGACCGGGGAGATCGCGGACGGCTGGCTCGGTACCAGTTTCGTTCCCGAGGGTGCCAAGGAGGCGTACTTCGACCACCTGGACGCGGGGCTGGCCACCGCGGGGCGCACCCGTGCCGGCTTCGACATCTGCCAGGGCGCGGAGGTGGCGTTCGCCGCGGACGAGGACGCGCTGCGGGCGATGGTGGCCGGCCGCAAGAAGGAGCTGGCGTTCAGCCTCGGCGGCATGGGTTCCGAGAAGACGAACTTCTACAACAACGCCTACAGCCGCCAGGGCTGGGCCGATGTCGCGGCCGAGGTCCGAGAGCGCTGGCAGGCCGGGGACCGGGACGGCGCGGCCGACCTGGTCACCGACGACATGGTGCTGGCCACCACGCTGATCGGCACCGAGGACATGGTGCGGGCGCGACTGCGCGTCTGGCGTGACGCCGGCGTCGACATCGTCCGCTTCTATCCCGCCGGCGAGACCCTGGACGCACGGCTCACGACCCTCGGGCGGGCCATCGACCTGGTCCGCGACATCGAGGACGAGGCGGCGCGCCCTCAGTCCGTCGACCGGCACTGAATCGAGCGCAAGTTCTGTGCAATGCCCAGAAGAGGGGTACGGTGCGAGTGTGGCCCTGCGGAATCCCCCGTCCGCAGGGCCACATCTTTGTGCCGCACGGTGCCGAGCGGCAGGCGTAGGTGTCCTCGGCGGCGCTTCACACGCCCGGTACCTACTAGGTACCCTCTCCTGTATGCCATCCCTGAACGTGCCGTTCACCGAGGAAGAACTCGCAGGCGTCCGCGCGGCCGCGGCGGCCGAGGGCAAGAGCCTCAAGCAGTACCTGCACGACCTCGGTGTCCGCGAGATGCACCGCAAGCAGTTCATCACGGGCGCTAGCGCCTGGGCCGACCGGCTGCGCGACGAGTTCGACGACGCCTTCCCCGGCGAGGTCCCCCCGGCTGAGCGCCGGGGCGGGACTGCCGCCGCCTGATGCACCTGCACATCGACGTCTCCTGGCTCCTCGACGTCCAGGAGGCCGCGCTCGGCTCCGAGGACATGTCCGTCGAGGACTACTCCGCCCTGGTCGCCGCCGTCGCCCGGCACAGGACGAAACTGCCGACCCTGCAGGCGGCCGACCCGGACGCCGCCTGGCGCGCGGCCGCGCTGATGCACACCATCGTGCGCCTCGAACCGCTCCCGTTCCGCAACAGCCTCTACGCCGCGTTCGTCGCGGCCCAGTACATGGACCAGTCCGGCGAGGGAATCGACCCGCCCTACGGTGCCCTGTCCGACCTCGTACGGAAGATCCGCGACAGCCGGCTCCGGGTCCCCGAGGTCGCCGACCAGATCCGCTCCTGGAAGATCTGAAACGGACGCGGCAGACCGCGGACCAGCCGGCCCGGCACCCGTCGGCCGTCAACTCCTCGCCCGTGGAGATCAGGTCAGTGCCAGTCGCTGATCTTCATGTCGCGTGGGTCCGGGGCACCTTCCCCGGTTTCGAGGAGTTGCTTGAGACTCAGCAGGAAGGTCGCCCACTTGGTGCTGCAGTGGTGCATGAACTCAACCGGCTCACGCCAGCCTTCGTGCCTGAACAGGACGATCGTGTAATCGCCGTCCTGACGCAGGTCCCACTGGACGCTGGTGCCGATCCATTCCTGCGGTCCGTCCACGACGTCCCAGCGGACGAGCCGGCCCGGATCGAGGGCGGTGACCTTCATGTCGAACCCACCCGGCCCGAACCGGAACTCGATCACGCCGCCGAGATCGGTCTTTCCGGACGTCTTCTCGGTCCACCAGCCGGACAAGCCGTCCAGGGTGGTCAACGCCTCGTACACCTGCTGCGGTGAGGACTGCTCGACACCGATGCGGTGAAGGATGTCTGCCATCTGCCCGTTCCTCTCTACTGCTTCTTCTCTGACTCGCCGTCCTGGTCCTTGCCTCGCTGGATCGTCTCGGCGATGCGCTTGATGCGCTGGAGACGGGAGTCCCAGGCGGCGCCGACGTCGGCGAGTTGGGCGACGGCGCGGGCCAGCTGGGCCTGATCCACGCGGAACTGCTTCTCGCGGCCGGCGGTGGTGGCATGCACCAGGCCGACTCGGTCGAGGACGAGGAGGTGTTTGGCCACCGCCTGACGGGTCACCGGCAGTTGCTCGCTCAGGCTGGTCGCCGTACCGCTGCCTTCGCTCAGCAGCAGGTCCAGCATCCGGCGCCGGGTCGGATCGCCGACCGCCGACCAGAGCTCGTCGTCCACCCTCACGCTGCGCCACCAGCTCCGACCTTCGCGGCGTACACCGGCAGCCGCGGCAGGTAGAAGTCCCAGCCGGTGACGTGCTCGGCGTACCTGGCGGCCACCTTCGCCTCGTCCCAGCCGCGCTCGCGGAAGCCGCTCTCGGTCATCCGCAGGAGGGTCCCTGTCCCGGCGGGCGAGAGCTCGAAGACGACCAGGTTCGAGTTGCCGGGGGCGGCTGACTCTCCCTCCTCGTGGGTCCAACGGAAGGAGAAGAGCCGCGGCGGCACGGCGTCGACGACCGCGAACTGCACCCAGGTGCCGCCCTGCGAGCAGTCCCCGAAGCCGATCCGTCCCGTGCCTCCGGGCACGGGCGGGAACTCCGCTTCGTCAGGCCACCACTGGCGCAGGTGCTCGGGGTTGCTCACCACCTCGAACACGACCTCGGGTGAGGCGTCGATGTGGATCTCCCGCTCGACTGTTCCGAATTCCATACCTGCCACCTTCTGCAACGTTTGGTTGCACATCAATCTAGCCGACCGGCAGCGGGATGCGCAACCATAAGTTGCGCGAGGATGTGATCCGGACCGGGCCGGAGCCCTGCGCGGCCCGTTCCGCCCGGGTGGTCGCACTCGGGACTTCGCAGGACCGCGAGCTTTCGCCGGGAGGACACTGGAAGCAGCCGGCCGTGCGCAGACCGACCGTCGGGGTGGTGTGCGGTGCCGGGCCGTGCACGACGAGGCCCGCATGGTGTTGCGACAACTCGACGAGAAGGCGGTTGCGAAGCTGGTGGCCGAGGCCACTGCCGCCCCCTCCATGCACAACGCACAGCCGTGGCGATTCCGCTTCTTGTCCGGCGAGGGCCTCCTGCTGCTGGGCGCCGATCCCGAGCGGGCCATGCCTCGCTCCGACCCCGGCAACCGGGCGTTGCACATCGGCTGCGGGGCGGCAGTTCAACCTGCGCGTCGCCGCCGCACAAGCGGACCTCGTCGCGGAGACCACGCTGCTGCCCGAGCCGCAGGACCCGCTGCTGCTGGCCGCCGTTCAGCTCGCCGATCCGGTCGGGAACGGACGGGACGACGACCTTGCACGGCTGCATCCCGCGATCCGACAGCGGCACACCGGCCGCCACCCCTTCGCCGAGCAGGACATCCCCGAAGAGACACAGGCCACCTTGCGGGACGCGGCGGCTCGGGAGGAAGCCGATTTGCTCTTCCCCGGTCCCTGGCACGCCGAGACGCTGCTCGACCTCATTCGTGACGCGGAGTGCCGTGACGTCATGGACCCCGCCACAACAGAGGATCTGGTCCGCTGGACCCGGCTCGGCCCGGAGGCGGACATCGCCGTCGACGGCGTGCCCGAGTACGCCTTCGGACCGCGCAAACGGGACGGCAGGGCCCCCGTGCGGGACTTCGCCGGGCGCCGTGCCGTGGCCGACCGCGGCAATCTCACCTTCGAGCAGATCCCCCACCTGGCCCTCCTGAGCACACTCGGCGACGGACCCGCCGACTGGCTGCGCGCCGGGCAGGCACTGGAACGTGTCCTGCTGGAGGCCACCCTGGCCGACCTGGCCACGTCCCTGACCTCCCACGCTCTGGAGAACCGTGACCTGCGCCTGCTGGCCCGCGAACCGGGAGCGGGAGCGGGCCAGGTCCAGATGGTGCTGCGCATCGGCTACGGCCCGAGGGGGCCGTCCACACCTCGCCGTCCCGTCCAGGACGTCCTCGACTTCATGTGAACGGCGGGAGGTGCCGTCCTTGCGGTCCCCGGCGGGGTACCGACGGTGCTCATCACCTGCTGTCGCTGCCCTCCGTCGCCTCCAGCGCGGCCCGTCCCGCCTCCAGACGGGCGACGGGCACGCGGAACGGCGAGCAGGAGACGTAGTCCAGCCCGGCCGTGTGGAAGAAGTGCACGGACTCGGGGTCGCCACCGTGCTCGCCGCAGACGCCGATCTTCAGGTCGGGGCGCGCCGCCCGGCCTTCGTCGACCGCGATCCGCACCAAGCGCCCCACGCCGTCGCGGTCGAGGGTCTCGAACGGCGAGGTGGTGAAGATGCCCTTGTCGAGATAGGCGGAGAAGAAGGCCGCCTCGACGTCGTCGCGGGAGAAGCCCCAGGTGGTCTGGGTGAGGTCGTTGGTGCCGAAGGAGAAGAACTCCGCCTCCTGCGCGATCCGGCCGGCCGTCAGCGCCGCCCTGGGCAGCTCGATCATGGTGCCGACGGGGCACTGGACGGCGATGCCGGACTCCTGGGAGACCTCGGCCAGGACCCGTTCCACTTCCTCGCGTTCGATGCGCAGCTCCTCGACGGCACCGACCAGCGGCACCATGATCTCCGCCCGCGGAGAACCGCCGGCCTTCGTGCGCCGGACGACGGCTTCGGCGATCGCCCGCACCTGCATGGCGACCAGGCCCGGCACGACCAGGCCGAGACGGACGCCGCGGAGCCCGAGCATCGGGTTCTCCTCGTGCATGCGGTTGACGGCGTCGAGGAGTTCGGTGTCGTGGGGGTCGGGCAGGGCACCGCGGGCCTCGGCGGTGGCCATACGCACGGCAAGGTCGGTGCGGTCGGGCAGGAACTCGTGCAGGGGCGGGTCGATGAGCCGGATCGTGACCGGCAGGCCGTCCATCGCCTCCAGGATGCCGGTGAAGTCCTGCCGCTGCAGTGGCAGCAACGCGCCGAGCGCCTCCGCGCGTTCGGCCTCGTCGCGGGCGAGGATCATCGCCTCGACCAGCTTGCGGCGCTCACCGAGGAACATGTGCTCCGTACGGCACAGCCCGATGCCCTGGGCGCCGAACCGGCGGGCCCGGGCGGCGTCCTCGGGGGTGTCGGCGTTGGCCCGCACTTCCAGGCGCCGGACCGTGTCGGCCCGCGCCAGGACGCGGGCGACCGCGTCGACCAGGCCGGTCGCGTCCTCGTCCGGGGAGCCGTTCTCCAGGAACCGGATGACCGCCGAGTCCGTCAGCGGCACGGAACCGGCGTACACCAGACCGGTGGAACCGTCCACGGAGACGACCGTGCCCTCCTCGACGACCGTGCCGTCCGGGGTGGTGAAGCGGCGTGCCTCGATGTCGACGGAGAGTTCCTCGGCGCCGCACACGCAGACCTTGCCCATGCCGCGGGCCACCACGGCCGCGTGGCTGGTCTTGCCGCCGCGGCTGGTGAGGACGGCCTGGGCGGCGATCATGCCGGGCAGGTCGTCGGGGGTGGTCTCCTGGCGGACCAGGACCACCTTTTCGCCAGCCGACGCCCGCCGCGCCGCCTCGGCGGAGTCGAAGACCGCTGCACCCACCGCGGCGCCGGGCGACGCGGGAAGACCGTGGGCGAGCGGATCACCGGTCCGCGAGGTGTCGAACCGGGGGAACATCAGCCGGGCCAGCTGTTCCCCGCCGACCCGTGCGAGGGTCTCGTCCGGGGTGATCAGCCCCTCGTCCGCCAGTTCCGCGGCGATCGCGAAGGCGGCCTCGGCGGTGCGCTTGCCGACCCGCGTCTGCAGCATCCACAGCGTGCCGCGTTCGATGGTGAACTCGATGTCGCACAGGTCGCGGTAATGCCGTTCGAGGGTCTCCATGTGCGCGCGCAGCCGTGTGTGGGAGCGGGGGTCCAGGTGCTCCAGTTCGGTGAGCGGCACGGTGTTGCGGATGCCGGCGACGACGTCCTCGCCCTGTGCGTCGGGCAGGTAGTCGCCGTACAGGCCGGGTCGTCCGGTGGCCGGGTCGCGGGTGAAGGCGACGCCGCTGCCGGAGTCGGGTCCGAGGTTGCCGAACACCATGCGCTGCACGTTGACGGCCGTGCCCAGGTCGTCCGCGATGTGCTCACGTCGCCGGTACAGACGGGCGCGTTCACCGTTCCAGGACTCGAACACGGCCAGCACCGCGCGGCGCAGCTGCTCGGCGGGGGCCTGCGGGAAGTACTCGCCGGTCTCCCGGCGGATCAGTTCCTGGAACGTCGCTACCAGTCCCGCGAGGTCATCGGCGGTCAGGTGCACGTCGTCCGGGACACCGCGTGCGTCCTTGAGGTCGGTGAGGGCACGTTCGAAGTGCGCGGAGTCGACGCCCATCACGGTGCTGCCGAACATCTGCAGCAGACGGCGATAGGAGTCCCAGGCGAAACGGTCGTTCCCGGAGACCTTGGCCAGGCCGAGGACGGACTCGTCGTTGAGGCCGATGTCGAGGATCGTTTCCATCATGCCCGGCATGGAGAAGCGGGCCCCGGAGCGGACGGACAGCAGCAGCGGGTCGTCCGGCTGCCCCAGCAGGCGACCCGCGGCGGTCTCGACGGCGGTCAGGTGCGTGGAGATCTCCCGCCACAGACCGGCGGGCTCGCCTCCGGTGGCCAGGTAGGCCCGGCACGCCTCGGTGGTGATGGTGAACCCAGGGGGTACGGGCAGGCCCAACCGGGTCATCTCGGCAAGGTTCGCGCCCTTGCCCCCGAGCAGGCCGGCCATGTCCCGGCCGCCCTGGGTGAAGTCGTACACGTAACGGCCCATGACACGCGCTCCTCAGCTGCGGGGCTTGGTCCCTCCAGGGTCGGTCGGTGGCGGCACCGCACGCGAGGTGCCGGGCGGTCCCCTGGAGGGAGGCCGACCGGCCCTGTGTCCGCGCCGATGCGCACGCGGAACGCGGCCGCCGACCGGGCTCGGGGGACCTGAGCAGACCCGAACCGGGGCCGAACGGCCCCTTGGGCCGCCACCGCCCGGGGGCGGAGGGTGACAGACATCGGGGGAGCCACCGCTAACCGGGCGGGCGTCCCGTACCGGACCGGCGGGTGGCGGCGGGGGCCCAGGAGCAGGCGGACGCGGAGCATGCAGTGACCGCTGTGCTCCGTACCTGGCAGGAGAAGTACCCCACCGTTCCGGTGACCGAGGGGCCACCGCGAGGTCGGGCCACAGTCCGTGCGAGTCGGCACCGCCGCGTACGCCTGTGATGACGGCCGTTCCGGTGGGGCCCGCGTGGCCGGCCCCACCTGCTGAGGACGTGCGGGCGGAGAAAAGACGTGAAAGGCCCCGGGGCCACCGGTCCCACGCCGAAGCGGTGCCCGTTCGTCCCGGCATCGGTGACCACCGGCCGCGCGCCGTGACTCGCCCTGGCCGCCGGGCGGGCCGAACGTCCCGGTGGGCCGGGACCACATGGACCGCCGCGGTGCCCTGACCGGCACTCCTTGCCTCCCGTGGCCCGGACGAGGATCGGTAGTGAACGGAAAGACCCGACGAGAGGACCTGTGATGACCGCGACGGTGACAGCCGCTCCCCGGACAGCCGACGCCTGGCGGCAGTTCGCCGGAGAGGGGTGGCGCGAGCGCGTCGACGTGCGCGACTTCGTCCAGGCCAACTACACCCCCTACGAGGGCGACGCGTCCTTCCTCGCCGGGCCCACGGACCGCACCCGCGCGGTCTGGGAGAAGGTCAGCGCCCTGTTCCCCGAGGAGCGCAGCCGGGGCGTCCTCGACGTGGACCCCGCCACGCCCTCCACGATCACCTCGCACGCCCCCGGGTACATCGACCGGGACCGCGAGCTGATCGTCGGCCTGCAGACCGACGCCCCGCTCAAGCGCGCGATCATGCCCAACGGCGGCATCCGCATGGTGGAGAACAGCCTGAAGGCTTACGGCTACGCGCCCGACGCCTTCGTCACCAAGGTCTTCGGCACCTACCGCAAGACCCACAACGACGGCGTCTTCGACGCCTACACCCCCGCCATGCGCACGGCCCGCAAGGTCGGCATCATCACCGGTCTGCCCGACGCCTACGGCCGCGGCCGGATCATCGGCGACTACCGCCGCGTCGCTCTCTACGGCACCGACCGGCTGATCGAGGCCAAGAAGGCCGAGCGCGCCGCGCTGGACGCCCGCCCTTCCACCGCTGACGTCATCCGCGACCGTGAGGAACTCGCCGAGCAGCTCAAGGCCCTGCGGGAGCTGACCGAGATGGCCACCGCCTACGGCTGTGACGTCTCCCGCCCCGCAGCCACCGCCCATGAGGCCGTGCAGTGGTTGTACCTCGGCTACCTCGCCGCGGTGAAGGAGCAGAACGGCGCCGCCATGTCGCTCGGCCGCACCTCCACCTTCCTCGACGTCTACCTCCAGCGCGACCTCGACGAGGGACTGATCGACGAGAGGCGCGCACAGGAGCTGATCGACGACTTCGTGATCAAGCTACGGATCGTGCGCTTCCTGCGCACTCCCGAGTACGACGCCCTGTTCTCCGGCGACCCGACCTGGGTGACCGAGTCCATCGGCGGTATCGGTCTGGACGGCCGCACGCTGGTCACCCGCTCCTCCTTCCGCTTCCTGCAGACCCTGTACAACCTGGGCCCGGCGCCCGAGCCGAACCTGACCGTGCTGTGGTCGCCCCGACTGCCCGCCGGCTTCAAGGAGTTCTGCGCCCAGGTCTCCATCGACACCAGCGCCGTCCAGTACGAGTCCGACGACCTGATGCGCCCGCGGACCGGGGACGACACCGCGATCGCCTGCTGTGTCTCGGCGATGGCGGTGGGCCGGCAGATGCAGTTCTTCGGAGCGCGGGTCAACCTCGCCAAGGCCCTGCTCTACGCCGTCAACGGCGGCCGGGACGAGATGACCGGCGAACAGGTCACCCCCGAGATGCCGCCACTGACCGGCGACCACCTCGATTACGAGGAGCTGGCAGCCGCCTACGACCGCGTCCTGGAGTGGCTGGCGCAGACCTACGTCGACGCACTCAACGTCATCCACTACATGCACGACAAGTACGCCTACGAGCGCATCGAGATGGCCCTGCACGACTACCCGGTCCACCGCTTCATGGCCTGTGGGATCGCTGGTCTGTCGGTGGCCGCGGACAGCCTGTCCGCCGTCAAGTACGCGCGCGTGAAGGTGTTCCGGGACGCGACGGGACTGGCCGTGGACTTCGCGACCGAGGGAGAGTTCCCGGCCTACGGCAACAACGACGACCGCGCCGACTCCATCGCCGTCGGCCTGGTGGAGTCGTTCATGGCGAAGGTGCGCAGGCACCCCACCTACCGGGACGCCGAGCACACCCAGTCGGTGCTCACCATCACCTCCAACGTGGTGTACGGCAAGCACACCGGCAACACCCCCGACGGCCGCCGCGCCGGACAGCCCTTCGCCCCCGGCGCCAACCCGATGAACGGCCGGGACCGGCACGGGGTCGTCGCCTCCGCGCTCTCGGTGGCGAAGCTGCCGTACGCGGCGGCCCGCGACGGGATCTCGCTGACGACGACGATCACACCCGAGGGTCTCGGCCACGCGGCCGACGAGCGGGCCGGGCATCTGGTGGGCATCCTCGACGGCTACACGGCGGCCGGCGGCTTCCACATGAACGTCAACGTGCTGGACCGCGCCACGCTGGAGGACGCCATGGAACACCCGGAGAAGTACCCCGAGCTCACGATCAGGGTCTCCGGGTACGCGGTGAACTTCGTCCGCCTGACCCGCGAGCAGCAGCTCGACGTGATCAGCCGTACTTTCCACGGATCGCTGTGAGCCCTGTGAACCCTCTGAGCCCCGTGATCTCGGGTCAGGTCACCGGCCGGATCCACTCCTGGGACCTGTCCACCGGCGTGGACGGTCCCGGGACCCGGTTCGTCCTCTTCGTCAGCGGTTGCCCCCTGCGCTGCCTGTACTGCGCCAACCCCGACACCTGGCACATGCGTGACGGGCGGACGGCGACCGTGGACGAGGTGATGGCCGAGATCGAGAAGTACCGGGCGTTCCTCACCACCGCCGGTGGCGGCGTGACCATCACGGGCGGTGAGGCGCTGCTCCAGCCCGCCTTCACCGGTGCCCTGTTGCGCCGCTGCAAGGAGGCCGGACTGCACACCGCCATCGACACCTCCGGCTTCCTCGGCGCCCGCGCGAGCGACGAACTCCTCGCGGACACCGACCTGGTCCTGCTGGACATCAAGTCCTTCGACATCGCCACCTACCGGAGACTGACCGGCGGTGACCTCGCACCCACCCTCGCCTTCGCCACCCGGCTCAACCGGCTCGGCGTGCCCATGTGGATCCGTTACGTCCTGGTGCCCGGCTGGACCGACGACCTGGAAGCGGTGGACGGCCTCGCACAGTTCGTCGCCGGTCTGCGCACGGTCGATCGCGTGGACGTCCTGCCGTTCCACAAACTCGGCGCGGCCAAGTACGCGGCCCTGGGCATCCCGTTCCCGCTGAAGGACACGCCCGCCCCGGACCCCCGCCTCGCGGAACGGGTCCGTGAACGGTTCCGCGCACGGGGGACAGCCACTTACTGACCGTGCTCGCGCCGGTCCCGCGAGCACGGTCTTTCGGGCATGCTTGGTTCCGTGGCCAGTCGAGGGAACGAAGACGCGCAGGCGAGAGACCGGTCGGGACAGGATCGTCCCGGTTCCGTCGCGCCGCTGCGCATGGACGCGCTGCTGAGCGAGCTGCAGGTGCACGTGGAACGGGTGCGGGGTGGCCGGGACCGTATGCAGACACTGCTGGACGCGGTGGTGGCGATCGGAAGCGACCTCGAACTGGGCGACCTGCTGGGCAGGATCGTGCAGTCCGCCGTCGAACTGGTGGACGCCGAGTACGGGGCGCTGGGTGTGCTGGGAGAGGAAGGCAGGATCCGGCAGTTCATCACGGTCGGCATGGACCAGGAAACGATCGAGCGGATCGGCCACTATCCCGAGGGCCACGGCATCCTGGGTCTGCTGATCCGCGAGCCGCACCCGCTGCGCCTGGAGGACCTGGGGGCGCATGCGGAATCGGTGGGCTTCCCGCTGGGGCATCCGCCCATGCGGACCTTCCTCGGCGCTCCGGTGCAGGTCCGGGACAAGATCTTCGGCAACCTGTACCTGACCGACAAGCGCGGCGGGCTGCCCTTCGACGCCGACGACGAAGCGGTGCTGCGCAGCCTGGCGGCCGCCGCCGGCGTGGCGATCGACAACGCCCGCATGTACGACGACAGCCGCCACCGTGAGCGGCGCCTGGCCGCGAGCGCGGACATGACCCGTGCGCTGCTGTCGGGGACGCCTCCCGAGGAAATCCTGCACTCGCTGGCAGACACCGTCCGCGAGATGACCGGATCCGACCTGGTCACCCTCGCCACGCCGCTGAGCTCGGGGGACGAACTGATGGTGGAGGCGGCGGCCGGTGAGAAGGCCGGTCGGGTGCTGGGGCTCGCGCTGCCGTCGACCACTCTGGCGGCCAAGGTGTACGCCACCGGGGAATCCGTCATCAGCGATGCCCTCAGCGACGATCCGCGCGCCGTGGGAGGCAGCGCCTCCGTCGTGCCCCTGGGACCGGCCTTCTTCGTACCGGTCAGCGACAACGAGCGGGTGCGCGGTGTGCTGCAGGTGGCCAATGTCGCCGGCGAACCGCCGTTCAACGCGGCCGTCGTCGACATGGTCCTCGCCTTCGCCGACCAAGCTGCCCTGGTGCTCCAGATCGCCGAGCACCGCCGGGACGCCGAACAGTTGACGCTGCTCGGTGACCGCGACCGTATCGCCCGCGATCTGCACGACCATGTCATCCAGCGACTGTTCGCCGACGCGCTGACACTCCAGGCGGCACTCGGCCGGGTCCGTGACCAGCCGGTGGTCGCGGAGCACGTCCAACGGGTCGTGGACGACCTCGACGACACCATCAAGATCATTCGGTCGACCATCTTCGGTCTCCAGCACCGTGACCGTCAGGAACGGACCGGCGGTCTTCGCGCGCGGCTGCTGGCCCTGACCGACGAAGCCACTCACACCCTCGGCTTCACTCCCGCCCTGCGCATGACAGGCCTGCTGGACACCGACGTACCGGCCACCCATGCGGCGCACCTCCTTGCCGTGCTGCGCGAGGCGCTGTCCAATGCCGCCCGGCACGCCCAGGCCGGCCGGGTGGACGTCGCCGTCGAGGCATCCGACCGCACGCTGCGGCTGGCTGTCGCGGACAATGGACGTGGCATCGGCCCGGCGGTCGCCCGCCGGAGCGGACTGGCCAACATGGGCAGCCGTGCCGAGGAACTGGGCGGCGCGTTCCGTGTCTCCGGCGGCGATCCGACCGGCACCGTCCTGGAGTGGACGGTCCCGCTGCCTGCCGGTAGCGCCACCCCCGACGGACGCACCGGCTGAGCTCGTCGAAGGGCGGCGCAGGGCCGACGGGCGAACACACTGCCGGCCATGATCCATGGTGCGGTGGATGCCCTCGGGGTCACGTCTTCGGCGGTGAGGGCACCGGCCACGCCGGCGATTCGACGGGCTCAAGGCGCGGCTGGGCCTCTGGGGACTCGTAGGCGAAACGAGTGGATGTCCGGCTCGCGGGCGACAGGTGCGCCTATCGCCCGCGAGCTCTTCGGTCGTTTCCCGCCCTCGACGGCAGGGGACGAGGCGTGGTGCAGTACGGCAGCGGTCCGGAGGTGGACCCGGATCACGCGGTGGTGCAGGCGGTGCCGTTCAGGCTGAAGGCGGAGGGCTTGGTGAAGGCGCCGCTGGAGGTGCCCTGGAGCCCGAAGGTCGCCTGGCCGCCGGCGGCCAGCTCGCCGTTGTGGCTCACGTTACTGGCTGTGACCGCTCCTGAGGACCCGGAGAGGTTCGCGTTCCAGGCGTTGGTGATCGTCTGCCCGGAGGGGAGGGTGAACGCGAGCTTCCAGCCGCTGACGGGAGTTGACCCGGTGTTGGTGATGGTGACGTCGGCGGTGAAGCCGCCCTGCCACGCGTTGGTCGCGTACGCCACCTTGCAGGCCGTGGAGCCTCCGGGGGTGCTCGGGCCGCCGGAGCCCTTGTTGACGGTGGAGGAGAACGAGGTCACGGCGAGGCCGGCGCCGTTCTGCCACGGCTCGAAGCCGGCCTGAACACTCGTCAGGTACCAGTTGTTCTGGGCGAGTCCACGGGAGACGGCCTGCCGGGCGAAGTCCATGACGTCGAAGTTCCAGCTGCCGACCGCTGACGGCGCGACGAACGAGATCACGTCGTTCGAGCCGTTGCTGCCGGACCACACCTGCCAGTCGCGTCCGCCCGCGTTGGCGTTGCCGACGGGGGAGCCGATGGGCTGGACGGAGCCGACCCTGTTGAACCAGATCATGATCTCGGTGCGGTTCACGCCGTCGGTGCGGGGTGTGGGGTCGAGCCAGATGTCGTACGCGGCGTCGTACACCGCGTTGTTGACGTAGTTGAAGGAGATGCTCGAAGGGGCCGAGGAGATGGTGCTGAGCTGGGCGGGGAGGTTGGTGCCGGGCGAACAGTTGGTGTAGTGGCAGCCGTTGAAGATGGACGGGTACGACTTCGGAGCGCCGTTCGTGGGGACGGACCCGTCGGCCTGGATGATCCTGAATCCCGAGTCGGTCGCGGTGATGCACTGGGTGGCGCTGGTGCCCCAGCGGTTGTTCTGGACCACATAGCGACCCTGGACCGTCGTCGATCCGAAGGTGTCGCAGATCGTGGTGTCGGCCTGCGCGACAGGGGCGGTGGTCAGCAGTGCGGCGAGCGAGACGAGCGAGGTGAGCAGCGCGCCGAGCAGGCCACGCGCGCGGCGGGCATGGTGCGGTGAAGGACGCATGCGGATCCTCTTCAGGGGTGGGGGAGAGGTGGAGGGAAAGGGATTTCCATGACCTGAGGATTTGGGAGCGCTCCCAATCCTGGTTTCGGCAGGACTGTAGGCACGGTTCAGGTTCATGACAAGGGTGTGGGCGCGAACTGGTGAGGCCGATTTGGTAGACGCAGGTCAGCTGGGGGTGCTGGAACGCGGCGTACGGATCCGAGGGCTCGTCCCAGCGGTTGGGCGGGCGGGCCTCAGGTGGACTCGCGGACGACCAGCTCCGTACGGAGGATGACGTGACGCCAGGCCACGGCACCCTCCTCCATCTCCTCCAGGAGCAGCCGGATCATGGCCTGTCCGACCTCCTCGATCGGCTGGCGCACCGTGGTCAGCGGCGGCTCGGTTCTCCGGGCCAGCGGAAAGTCGTCGAAGCCGATCACGGAGACATCCTCGGGGACCCGGCGTCCGGCCGCGCGCAGGGCCTCCAGGGCACCCGCGGCCGTGGTGTCCGACGCGGCGAGGACGCCGTCGATGTCCGGATGCCGTTCGAGGAGTTCCGCCATGGCGCGGCGTCCGCTCTCCGCCGTGAAGTCGCTTTCGGCGACACGGGTCCGCTCGACCTTCATGCCCGCCAGCGCCAGAGCCTCTTCGTAGCCGCGCAGCCGGCATTGGGCGGCGTGCAGGTCCAGCGGTCCCGTGATGGTCGCTATGACCCTGCGGCCCCGCTGGACAAGGTGCGATACGGCGCTGCGTGCTCCACCGACGTTGTCCATGTCGACGTAACTGACGTATTCGTCGCCCGACCGGCGTCCCAGCAGCACGGTCGGCAGCCGGGCCTCGGCGAGCATGTCCGGCAGCGGATCGCCGGCGTGCACGGACATCAGCAGGACGCCGTCGACCCGGCCGCCGCGCGCGTACTCCAGGAAGCGCTGCCGTTCGGCGTCGGAGCGGACCAGGGTCAGGAGCAGTTGCATGCCGGTGTCGGTCAGCGCGTCCCCGAGCGAGGTGACGATCTCGGAGAAGAAGGGCTCCGCGAACTGCCGCCAGTCCGGTTCCGTCATGACCAGGGCGACGGCGTCGGCCCGCCGTCCCGCCAGCGAACGCGCCGCGAGATTGGGCACGTAGCCGAGTTCGTCGATGGCCCGCTGAACGGCCAGACGTGTCGACTCCTTCACGCCTGTGGCGTTGTTGATGACGCGGGAGACCGTGCCTCGTCCCACCCGCGCGTGGGCGGCCACTTCCTCCAGCGTCGGTGTCCCCGGGCGTCGCCTGCCCATGCCACCTCCCCCAAGAGATCACCGATCTTACCGGCCGGAGAGGTTCGCGCACACGACTTCACCAGGGTGTGGTGACGGACAGTCGCCCTGCCCCCAAGGATTGGGAGCGCTCCCGATCCGTGGATCGCTACCGGAAATTGGCCGGAGAACGACGGCCCGCGGCGCCGGTGACCCGTACGCGCGCAGGGCGATCATTCCCGTCGACGGGCGATCCGGGACCGCTTCGGACGCGCCGCGCCGCTCAGCCGACCTTGGTCATGGTCCACTGCGGCGGGGAGCCGCCGTTGGGCGTCCACTGGATGATCTTGACCTGGTCCCCGGTGTTGTTCGAGTTGTCCAGCGCCTTGCCGCTGAGCCGGTTGACGAGCCGGAACGCGCACCACCGGGCCGCCCTGCGGAGTCGTACCGTTTCCGTGCCGCCGCTAGCCATCCTCCAGCACGACGATGTCCAGCGTTCTCGGCCCGTGCACGCCCTCGACCCGGTCCAGTTCGATGTCGCTGGTGGCCGAGGGGCCGGAAATCAGGGTCAGCGGCTGGTCCGGATCGAGCAGGCCCATCGCCTCGGGCACGTCGGGGGCGATCCGGTCCGCCCGGACCACGCAGATGTGCTGGTCCGGCAGCAGGGTCAGGACCCGCCGCCCCTGGCCCGGACCGTGGTCGAGGATCACGGTCCCGGTGACGGCGATGGCGACGGCGACGGTGGTGACCACGGCGTCCGCCGCGTCGAGTTGTCCGACGGACAGAGGCGGGACATCCGTCAGCAAGGACCACTCGCCCTCCGGAACCAGGCCCTCGGGAAGCCCGGGCGGCACCACCACGGACCGTGCGCCGGTGCGGGCCAGCGCGCGGGCGACGGCCGCCGCCGCACCGCTCGCCGGAACACGGACCACGCGGGCGCGGTACTCGGCGGCCCGCTCGGCGAACAGTCCCACGACGTCCGGTCCCGCGTGGTCGGCACGGCGACCGGACGAGACGGGTGTGTCGTCGGGGTCCTCGGAACCGGGCACGCCGGACAGCGCCGCCCGAACAGCGCTCAGGACGGTCTCGCGGCCGTTCATCGTCGTACCTTCCCCTCCGTCGTCGTGGGACGGTCCTCGCTCGTGGGTGTTCTCGTCCGGCGCCACCAGGCGCGCAGCGACTCGCGGGCCGGTGCCGGGGTGTCCCGGGTGCCGGACCAGCGGGCGAACGGACCGGGCAGGGCGCCGATTCTGCCGTCACGGGCGATCAGCCGGCCCCCGAGGGCGGCGAGCCGTTGTACGGCGGCCAGCCGTCGCGGTGAGGACAGCACGGCGCCCGCCGCCTTCATGGCGAGCGCCTCCGGGGTGGGCAGCAGCCGGTCCCGGCGTTTGGCCTCGACGGCCTCGGCACGCAGATGGACCAGCACTTCGGGGATGTCGATCTTTACCGGGCAGGCGTCGTAGCAGGCACCGCACAGCGTCGAGGCGAAGGGCAGGGAGGCCGCGTTCTTGACGCCGACGAGTTGCGGGGTCAGGACGGCGCCGATCGGACCGGGATAGACCGAGCCGTAGGCGTGGCCGCCGGTGCGCTCGTACACCGGGCAGACGTTCAGACACGCCGAGCAGCGGATGCAGGCGAGGGCCTGGCGGCCCACCTCGTCGGCCAGGGTCACGCTGCGTCCGTTGTCGAGCAGGACCAGATGGAAGTTCCGGGGGCCGTCGCCCTCGCTGACACCGGTCCACAGCGAGGTGTAGGGGTTCATCCGCTCACCGGTCGACGAGCGGGGCAGCAGCTGAAGGAAGACCTCCAGGTCCGCGAAGGAGGGCAGCACCTTCTCGATGCCCATGACGGTGATCAGGGTCTCCGGCAGGGTCAGGCACATCCGCCCGTTGCCCTCCGACTCCACGACCACCACCGTGCCGGTGTCGGCCGCCGCGAAGTTGGCACCCGAGACGGCGACCTTGGCCCGCAGGAACTTCTCCCGCAGGTGGAGCCGGGCCGCCTCGGCGAGGTCGCGGGGCTCGTCGGTGAGTCCCTCCGGGGCCGGCCTGCCCCACTCTCCCATCTCCCGCCGGAAGATCTCCCGGATCTCGGAGCGGCCCCGGTGGATGGCCGGCACCAGGATGTGGGAGGGGCGGTCGCCGCCCAACTGCACGATGAGTTCGGCCAGATCGGTCTCATAGGCGCGGATGCCGGCGTCCGCGAGGGCTTCGTTGAGGCCGATCTCCTGGGTGGCCATCGACTTGACCTTGACGACCTCCTCCTCGCCCGTCGCCCGCACCAGGGCGGTCACGATGCGGTTGGCCTCGGCGGCGTCGGCCGCCCAGTGGACGACTCCGCCCGCGGCGCTCACCGACTTCTCCAGGCGCAGGAGGTGGTGGTCGAGATGGCGGAGGGTGCGACGCTTGACCTGCGCGGCCGTCTCCCGCAGGTCCTCCCAGTCCTCCAGTTCGGCGGCGACCGCCAGCCGCTTGTCCCGGATGGTCCCGGTCGCCCGGCGCAGATTCGCCCGCAGCCGGGTGTCGGCGAGTGCGGTGCGTGCCGCCTCGGGGAAGGCCGGAGTGCCCAGCCATACGACGTTGTCGGCACCGCTCACCGTGCGTCCCCTTCCGTGGCGGCCAGGATCTCGGCCAGGTGCATCGTGCCGACGCCGGTACGGAGGCGGGACAGTCCGCCGCCGATGTGCGTCAGGCAGGAGTTGTCGCCCGCGCACAGGAACTCGGCCCCGGTGTCCTGCACATGGCGCATCTTGTCGGCGAGCATCGCGTTGGAGACATCGGCGTTCTTCAGCGCGAAGGTGCCGCCGAAGCCGCAGCAGGACTCCGCCGCGGGCAGCTCGACGAGGTCGATGCCCCGCACGGCGCGCAGCAGCCTGAGCGGTCGGTCGCCGACGCGCAGCATGCGCAGCGAGTGGCAGGTCGGGTGGTAGGTGACGCGGTGCGGGAAGTACGCGCCGACGTCGGTGACGCCGAGGACGTCCACGAGGAGCTCCGACAGCTCGTACACCGTCGGCGCCACCTGCTCGACCGCCTCGGTGAGGGCGGCGTCGCCGTACTGGGCCGCCACCACACGATGGTGGTCGCGCACCATGCCCGCGCAGGACCCCGAGGGGGCGACGACGGCGTCGTAGCCCGCGAAGACCTCGGCGAAGCGGCGGACCATGGGCAGGGTCTCGGGACGGTAGCCGGTGTTGAAGTGCATCTGGCCGCAGCACGTCTGGCCCTGCGGAAACTCCACGCTGTGGCCGAGGCGCTCCAGCAGCGCGGTCACGGCCCGGCCGGTGCGGGGGAACATGGTGTCGTTGAAACAGGTGATGAAGAGGGCTATGCGCATCGCGGCTTCCTGGGGCGGGTCCGGGGATCACCTCGGGATGTGGTGGTCTCCCGGTGGACGAGTCAGTGCACGACAGGGCGCGAGCCGAACGGCTCCTCCGCGCGGGGCGCGGGCGCCGCACTGCCGGTGGTGCGGAAGCCGTCACCGGAGCGGTGCCAGGACCCCGAACCGTCGCCCGGACCGACCCGGCCGGCCTCCAGGGCGACCTTCATGAGAGGTCCTTCGACGGCACGGCTTCCCCGAAGGGCGCGGACTTCCCGAGCGGCGCGGCCGTGGGGACGGGGACGTGCGGGGCGAGCAGGCCCTCGGTCCGCAGGTCGTCCCACAGGGCGTCCGGGATCGGGCGAGTGAGCTGTGCCACCGAGTCGCGCACCTCGTGCGGGGTCCGCGCGCCGGTCAGCACGCTCGCCACAGCGCGATGACCGAAAGGGAAGCGCAGCGCCGCGGCACGCAGCGGCACGCCGTGGCGTTCGCACACCGACAGCAGCCGCAGCGCGCGGTCGAGCACCGGCTGCGGAGCGGGCGCGTAGTCGTAGCTGGCGCCGGGCCGGGGCGCCGTCAGCAGGCCGGAGTTGAACACCCCGCCGATGACCACGCTCCGGCCGCGGGCGGCCGCCTCCGGCAGCAACTCGGTGAGGCCGTCCTGGTCCAGCAGGGTGTAGCGGCCGGCCAGCAGCACCACGTCGATGTCGGTCTCGCGCACGAATTGGGCCGGCAGCGCGGACTGGTTCATCCCGACGCCGATCGCCTTGACCACGCCTTCGGCACGCAGCCGTTCCAGCGCCGGATACGCCTCGCGCAACGCCTGCTCGGCGTGGTCGTCCGGGTCGTGCAGCAGGGCCACGTCGACGCGGTCCACGCCGAGGCGTCGCAGGCTGGCTTCGAGGGAGCGCAGCACTCCGTCGGCGCTGAAGTCCCACACCCTGCGGTGGGTGGCCCGGACGGCGAAGCCGTGCGCGAGGTCGTCGCCCGTGCCGCCGTCCGGGTCCGGCACGAGAAGCCGGCCCACCTTGGTGGAGAGGGTGTACGTGTCGCGGGGGCGTTCGCGCAGCGCGGCGCCGAGCCGCCGTTCCGACAGACCGAGACCGTAGTGGGGCGCGGTGTCGAAGGTGCGGATGCCGGCGTCCCAGGCCGCGTCCACGGTGGCCTGCGCTTCGTCGTCGGTGACCGGGTGGAAGAGGTTGCCGAGCGCGGCGCAGCCCAGCGCCAGTTCCGAGACCGGTCCTGCGCCGCCGCGCGGTCCGGTGGTCCTCACGAGGGGGTCACCGGGCGCAGCCGCAACCCCTGCATGCCGCCGTCCACCGCGAGCGTGGTGCCCGTGACGGACGCCGCGGCCGGACTCGCCAGGTAGACGATGGCGGCCGCCACCTCGTCGGCGGTCACCAGGCGCCCCAGGGGCTGGCGGGCGTTGAGGGCCGCGCGCTCCGCCTCCGGATCGTCGGCCCCGTCGAGCAGCCGGGCCACCCAGGGGGTGTCGGCGGTGCCGGGGTTGACGCAGTTGACGCGGATGCCCTCGCGGACGTGGTCGGCGGCCATCGCCAGGGTGAGCGACAGCACGGCGCCTTTGCTGGCGCAGTACAGGGCGCGCTGCGGCAGTCCGGCCGTGGCCCCGATGGAACAGGTGTTGACCACGGACGCGTGCGCGGACCGACGCAGATGGGGCAGCGCGGCACGGGTGGTGCGGACCATACCGACGACGTTGACGTCGAGAACGCGGTGCCATTGCTCGTCGGGGTTGTCCTCGACGGTGCCCACGGCGCCGATGCCCGCGTTGTTGACGAGGATGTCGATGCCGCCGAGCCGGGTGGCCGCCGCGTCCACGGCGGCGCGCACGGAGGTGTCGTCCCCGACGTCGGCCCTGAGACCGAGGAGTGGTCCGGGGACTCCGGCGGGGTCGAGGTCGAGCACCGCCACCGTCGCGCCCTGCGCCGCCAGTGCGCGGGCCGTGGCCAGGCCGATGCCGGACGCGCCTCCGGTGACGACGGCCCTGAGCCCTGACAGAGCGGTCATGCCGCCTCCTCCTCGGCGGCGCGGTCGGCCACCCAGAACGCCCCGTCCGGGTAGCGGTACTCGGCGATGGACTCCTCGTGCATGGTGGCCGAGAAGCCCGGCGCGAGCGGCGCGGCGTAGTGGCCGTCGCGGATCACGACCGGTGCCGTGAAGTGCTGGTGGAGGTGGTCGACGTACTCGATGACGCGGTTCTCGGTGGTCCCCGACAGCGCCAGGTAGTCGAACATCGACAGGTGCTGCACCAGCTCGCACAGCCCCACTCCGCCGGCGTGCGGGCACACCGGCACCCCGAACCTGGCGGCGAGCAGCAGGATCGCCAGGTTCTCGTTGACCCCGCCGACCCGGGCCGCGTCGATCTGCAGGACGTCGATGGCGCCGGCCTGCAGCAGCTGCTTGAAGACGATGCGGTTCTGCACGTGCTCGCCGGTGGCGACCTTCACCGGGCCGACCGCCTGGCGTACGGCGGCGTGGCCGAGCACGTCGTCGGGGCTGGTGGGCTCCTCGATCCAGTACGGGGCGAACTCGGCGAGCGCCTTGGTCCACTCGATCGCCTCGTCCACGTTCCAGCGCTGGTTGGCGTCGATGGCGATGCGGATGTCGTCGCCGACGGCGGCACGGGCGGTGCGCAGCCGGCGGATGTCGTCACTCAGGTCGGCGCCGACCTTGAGCTTGATCTGGGTGAACCCGTCGGCCACGGCCTGCTTGGCCAGCCGGGTGAGCTTGTCGTCGGAGTAGCCGAGCCAGCCCGGGGAGGTCGTGTAACCGGGGTAGCCGCGCCTCAGCAGGACCGCCTCACGCTCGGCGAGGCCGGTCCGGCCCTCGCGCAACAGGGTGAGGGCGTCCTCGGGGGTGAGGGCGTCGGCGATGTAGCGGAAGTCGACCTGGGAGACCAGCCACTCCGGGGAGGCGTGGGCGAGCAGCTGCCACAGCGGCTTGCCGTCCCGCTTGGCGGCGAGGTCCCACACGGCGTTGACCACGGCGCCGATCGCCATGTGCATCACGCCCTTCTCGGGTCCGAGCCAGCGCAGCTGGCTGTCACCGATGAGGTCGCGGCTGAGCGAGCCGGGGTCGGCGCACAGCTCCTGGACGCTGCGGCCCAGGACATGGGGCCGCAGCGCGTCGATCGCGGCGACCTGGACGTCGTTGCCGCGTCCGATGGTGAAGGTGAAGCCGTGGCCTTCGTGTCCGTCGCCGGCGTCGGTGCGCAGCACGACGTAGGCGGCGGAGTAGTCGGGATCCGGGTTCATCGCGTCGGAGCCGTCCAGTTCCCGCGAGGTGGGGAAGCGGACGTCGTAGGTGTCGACACCGGTGACCCGGGCGGAGGTTGCAGTCAAGGTGGTGCTGCCTTTCACGCTTGGGCGAAGGTCTGGCGCTGGCCGCCGAGGCCGTCGACGGAGAGTTCGACGGTGTCGCCGGAGCGCAGGAAGGGGTTGCCGGGAAGGCCCAGGGCCACGCCCGCGGGCGTACCCGTGTTGATCACGTCGCCCGGCTGCAGGACCATGTACTGGCTCAGGTACGCCACGAGGTGGTCGACCGGGAAGATCATGTCGCCGGTGTGACCGTTCTGCCGCTTCTCACCGTTGACGCTCAGGTGCAGGCCGAGGTTCTGCGGGTCGCCGACCTCGTCCGCGGTGACCAGCCAGGGACCGAGCGGGTTGAAGGTCTCGCAGGACTTGCCCAGGTCCCACTGCGAGGAGTACTCCAGCTGGAACTCGCGCTCCGAGACGTCATGGCTGATCGCGTATCCCGCGATCACCTCCCGCGCGGCCCGGGGGCCGTCGAGGTAGCGGGCCCGCTGTCCGATGACGACGGCGAGTTCGACCTCCCAGTCGGTCTTCACCGACCCTCGCGGGATCAGCACCTCGTCGTAGGGGCCGACGACCGTCCCAGGGTCCTTCATGAACACCACGGGGCGCGAGGGTATGGCCGCGCCGGTCTCGGCGGCGTGGTCGCGGTAGTTGAGCCCGACGCAGATGACCTTGCCGGGCCGCGTGACGGGGGCGCCGATCCTGAGGCCGTCCGCGTCGAGTTCGGGCAGCCGCCCCGCGGCTACGGCCGCGCGGGCCCGGTCGACTCCGCCGCTCGCGAGGAAGACGCCGTCGATGTCCGGGGTCACGGAGGACAGATCCAGCAGTCGGCCCTCGTCGGTGCGGACCGCCGGCCGCTCCTCACCGGGGGCGCCGAGGCGTAGCAGTTTCACTGGGGGAGCTCCCTTGTCGTGCGAGTGTCGTCTCGGAGGTGGTCGGCCGTCGGCCGGGCCGCCTGCGATGCGCCGGACAGGAGCCCCGGGAGGGCGTCGATCCCGCGCTTCGCCAGTCATCGGATGAATGGCGGCACGGTGACCTTAAAACCAGAGATCGTGTCTGGGCAATGGATTCCTCGGATGTATTTGCTCGGCGTTGTCGGCCAAGCGTCCTCGACGTGCCGATCTTCCTCGGTCACAAACGGCCGGGCAGTGGGTGCATGCCATGCCATCCGATGAATCCTGAGGTGGGCCGCAAGCTCACTCTCCCCTGGTCAGAGCAGGTTGCCTGGGCATACGAAACGGGCCGCCGGACGGGGGCGCGGCGGCGGGGGAGGGTCTCCGATGCCGCAAGGTGAGCGACCGGGATGCGGCGCCTCTCACCCGCGGGATCAGTGAAGACGCAGGCCAGGTGGGAGCCAACCCGGCACCGGGGGTCGCAACAGCGCCTCGATGTCCCGGGCGCACTGTCGGACAAATGTCTGGCGGCGAACTCTTGTCAACGGCGGCAACGTCGTCGTAACGTCCTCGTCGTCCGAGATACATCGGAGGAATAGCTGCAAGCCGGTGCGCCCGTTCAGGCCCGCACCCGGGCGGTCGCTTCGCCTTCGCACCTCGGTCCCCGGCTGATCCTCACACCCGCCCCTCTCAGGGACCGTCCGCGCGTCCTCCGCGCCGAACCGGCACCTGCCCGTCCTGCGACCTCGCCCCTTCCCCAGGCAGGTACACGCCCCTCCCACCGTCGCCCTGCGGCCCCGTGCCCCTGGCTAAGGAGAGAACACGGCCATGAAGCTCGCTCACCCCCGCTCCACCGTCGCAGCAGCCACCGTCCTCGCGGTGCTGACCCTCGCCACCGCCTGCAACCGCGAGAGCACCAGCTCGGTCGCCGCGGGCGGCGACAAGCCCGCCATCGGCATCGACCTGCCACGCTCCGACTCCGACTTCTGGAACTCCTACGCCGAGTACGTGAAGAAGGACGTCAAGACCGACGGCATCAACGCCCTGCCGCTGAGCAACTCCCAGAACGACGTCACCAAGCTGGTCGCCAACGTGCAGGTGTTCCAGAACACCGGCGCCAAGGCCGTCGTCATGGCCCCGCAGGACACCGGCGCGATCGCCTCCACCCTCGACACCCTCGCGTCGAAGAAGATCCCCGTGGTCAGCGTCGACACCAGACCCGACAAGGGCGAGGTCTACATGGTGGTCCGCGCCGACAACCGGGCCTACGGCACCAAGGCCTGCGAGTTCCTCGGCAAGCAGCTGGGCGGCAAGGGCAAGGTCGCCGAGCTGCAGGGCGCGCTGGACTCGATCAACGGACGTGACCGCTCCGAGGCCTTCGCCGAGTGCATGAAGACGAAGTTCCCGAAGATCAAGGTGTTCGAGCTGCCCACCGACTGGAAGGGCGACGTGGCCTCCGCCAAGCTCCAGTCGCTCCTCGCCCAGAACGGGGACCTGAACGGCATCTACATGCAAGCCGGCGGCGTGTTCCTGCAGCCGACCCTCGCCCTGCTGGAGCAGAAGAACCTGCTCAAGCCGGCCGGGCAGAAGGGCCACATCAGCATCGTCTCCAACGACGGAATCCCGCAGGAGTTCGACGCCATCCGCAAGGGCCAGATCGACGCCACGATCTCCCAGCCCGCCGACCTCTACGCCAAGTACGCGCTGTACTACGCCAAGGCCGCGGCCGAGGGCAAGACCTTCAAGCCGGGTACCACCGACCACGACTCCACCATCATCAAGCTGCCCAACGGCCTGGAGGACCAGCTGCCCGCGCCTCTGGTCACCAAGGACAACGTCGACGACAAGACCCTGTGGGGCAACAACGTCGGCTGACGACCGCCCGTTTCGGCCGCCGCGTCGGGGGAGCGCGACCCAGCCCCCCAGACGGCCACCCCGCCCCCCCCCCCAGACGGCCACCCCGCCCCACCCCGCAGGCCCGGGCGTCCACCCGGGCCTTGCGAAGCCCCTGCCTCCGACCCAAAGGAAATCCACCATGGCGGACACCGCGACCGCCCCGGCGACCGGCCCCGGCACCCCGGCCCCGGTGGCCGAGGCGACCGGCATCAGCAAGAGATTCGGCGCGACCGTCGCACTGCGCGACGCCCGTATCACCGTCGCCCATGGCGAGTCGCACGCCCTGGTCGGGCGCAACGGCGCAGGCAAGTCGACGCTGGTGTCCGTACTCACCGGTCTCCAGCAGCCCGACACCGGAACCCTGCGCTTCTCCGGTGAGGCCGCGCCCGCCGTCGGCGACATCGACGCCTGGCGCTCCCGCGTCGCCTGTGTCTACCAGCGCTCCACCATCATCGGCGACCTGACCGTCGCCGAGAACCTCTTCCTGAACCGGCAGAGCGGCAGAGCGGTGCAGCCCATCCGCTGGAAGCAGCTGCGCCGACGTGCCGAGGAACTGCTCGGCGAGTACGGCGTCGCCGTCGACCCCGCCGTCCGGGCCAAGGAACTCACCGTCGAGCAGCGGCAGTTCGTGGAGATCGCACGGGCCCTGTCGTTCGGCGCGCGCTTCATCATCCTCGACGAGCCGACCGCCAAACTCGACGCCCGCGGCATCGACCGGCTCTTCGAGAAGCTCCGCGACCTCCAGCGCCAAGGGGTCGCGTTCCTCTTCATCTCCCACCACCTGCAAGAGGTCTACGACCTCTGCACCACCGTCACGGTCTACCGCGACGCGAGCCACATCCTCACCGCACCCGTCGCCGAACTCGGCCACCAGGCCCTGGTGGAGGCCATGACCGGTGAGTCCGCCTCCACGGTCGCCGCCACCGCGGGCAGCACCAGGGCCACGCGCTCCGACGCCGCGGAACTGCTGACGATCGACGACCTGACACTGCCCGACGTCTGCGAGGACATGTCCCTCTCGGTCCACGCCGGCGAGGTCGTGGGGCTCGCCGGGGCCACCGCCAGCGGCAATGTGCAGGTGGGTGAGGCCATCGCCGGTCTGCACCGCGCCAGGTCGGGGCGCATCTCGGTCGGCGGCAGGACCGTGCGCACCGGCAGCGTGCCGTCCGCGCTCACCGCCGGAGTCGGGCTGGTCCCCGAGGACCGTCACCTCCAGGGACTGGTCAACAACCGCAGCGTGGCGGAGAACGCGACGCTGACCGTCACCGACCAGCTCGGCCCGTTCGGCACCGTGCTGCCCGCCCGCACCAGGGCGTTCGCCGGGCGCATGATCCGGGACCTCGACATCAAGACACCCGGAGCCGCCACCCCGGTCTCCGCGCTCTCCGGCGGCAACCAGCAGAAGGTCGTCGTCGCCCGGGCCCTGGCCACCGACCCCCACGTACTGGTGGCCATCCGCCCCACCAACGGCGTGGACGTCAAATCCAAGGAGTTCCTCCTGGGCCGCATCCGGGAGGTCGCGGACGGCGGCAGGGCCGCGCTGATCGTCTCCGACGAACTGGACGACCTCAAGGTCTGCGACCGGGTCGTCGTCATGTTCCACGGGCGCGTGGTCGCCGAGTTCGACCGCGGCTGGAAGGACGAGGACCTCGTCGCCGCCATCGAGGGAATCGCCGACGACACGCCCCTCGCCCCCGCGTTCCCCGTAACCGCCGTATCCGCCTCATCCGGCGCAGACGAGCACGGAAGGTAGTCATGTCCGCCACCACAGATCTCACCGAGCCCGCAGTGAGCACGGCCGAACCGGCCGCCGCGGACGCCACCCGCCGCCGGGTCGACCTCGGGCGGTTCCGTGAACTGTCCCTGGTCCCGGCGATCCTCGTCCTGGGCCTGATCGGGTTCATCGTCTCGCCGGCCTTCCTCACCGCCGACAACCTGATCGGTGTGGCTCAGCAGTCCACAGAGCTGAGCCTGCTGGTGCTCGCCACGACCTTCATCCTGATCTCGGGGCGGATGGACCTCTCCCTCGAATCCACCATCGGCGTGGCCCCGGTCATCGCCGTATGGCTCGTCCTGCCGACCAGCGGCGGCCGGTTCAACGGGCTCGGCCTGTTCCCCGAGTGGACCGCGGTCCCGCTCTGTCTGCTGGTCGGCGCGCTGATCGGCGCCGTCAACGGCTTCCTCATCCTCAAGCTGCGGCTCAACGGCTTCATCGTCACCCTCGGCGCTCTGACCATGCTCCGCGGTCTGCAGGTCGCCCTCTCCCAGGGCCAGTCCATCGTCGAACTGCCCTCCTCCTTCACCTACCTGGGCAAGACGTCCTGGCTGGGCGTGCCCGCCGCCATCTGGGTGTGCGCGCTGCTCTTCGCCGTCGGCGGCGGTGCGCTGGCCTGGCTCCGGCACGGCCGGGCGCTGTACGCGATCGGCGGCAACGCGGAGGCGGCCCGCACCGCGGGTATCCGGGTCGACCGCATCGTGTGGATCGTCCTCATCCTCGGCAGTGTCCTCGCCGCGTTCGCCGGCATCCTCTACAGCGGCCACTACGGCTCCATCTCCGCCACTCAGGGCAGCGGCTGGATCTTCCAGGTGTTCGCCGCGACCGTCATCGGAGGCGTCAGCCTCAACGGCGGCAAGGGATCCGTGTTCGGCGCGCTCACCGGTGTGCTGACCCTCCAGCTGGTCGTGAACGTCATGACCCTGGCCGGCGTACCGCCGCTGTGGAACCAGTTCCTCAACGGCGCCATCATCATCGTCGCTCTGATCATCTCCCGCTTCGCCTCCGGCGAGAAGCAGGAATGACCACGGGCCGTCGGCGGCCTGTTCCCTCAGCAAGTTCGGGCAGAGCCGCCGAACGGCACACACCCCCCCACGCAGAGAGGCCCGCTCGTGGCATTGACGGACGAGGCGATCGACAAGATCAAGGCGATGATCGTCGACGGCGAGCTCGCCCCCGGTTCGCGACTGCCCAAGGAGGAGCTGCTCGCCGCACAACTGGGTCTGTCCCGCAACTCGTTGCGCGAGGCGGTCCGCGCGCTCACCGCCATGCGCATCCTGATAACCCGTCAGGGCGACGGCACCTACGTCTCCAGCCTGGAGCCCCACCTGCTGCTGGAGAGCCTCTCCTTCGCCGCCGACGTCTCCCAGGGCCGTGCGGCTCTGCAGCTGCTCCAGGTACGTCGCCTGCTCGAACCGCAGGCGACCGGGCTGGCCGCCTCGCTGCTGCGGCCGGAGGACCTCGACGAACTGCGCACCATCCTCGAACGGTCCCGGACCGTCGCCACCGTGGAGGAGTTCGTCGCGCACGACACCGCCTTCCATCTCAAGATCGTCGAAGCGGTGGGCAACCCCGTGCTGTCGATGCTGCTGCAGGTGGTCTCGACCCGCACCCAGCGGGTCCGCATCGTCCGTGGCAGCCAGGCCAGTGATGCCCTGAACAACGCCCACGCCGACCACGAGCAGATCCTCGGCGCGCTGCAGTCACGCGACGGCCTGCTCGCCGCCGCCGCGGCGACCGTCCACATCACGGCCGTGGAGCGTTGGCTGGCCGCCAGCCTGACCGAGGAGCCGACGCAGACCATCGACGACTGACGCCGCGGCCCCGGTCCGGCCACCCGACCGCGTCCGCCGGCCGGGGCTCGCTCGCGTCTGCGCAGTACGAGTACGGACAGATCGTGCTCGACGCTCTTCTCGGCGCCGCTGGTCGAGTTGGTGTCCCCGCCGATCTCCGCCTTCAGGATCTGCAGGTTGGCGCCGTAGCCGGGCTTGAAGAGATAGCCTGCGGATGGATGCGAAGCGGTCAGCATTCCTTTCCTTCCCGGACTGCTCCTTCACCCGGATGGGCTTGTACGGGGAAGTGGCCCGCCGCGCCGTGCTGGTCGCCTGGCGCTTCAGCGGCACCCTCGCCGGCACCGAGCGGCGCGTCGAGTTCCACGGTGACGACCGCGTCGAACTGGGTGAGGACAGACTCATCCACGCCTACCGGTGCCTTTACGACTACAAGTCCGTGCTGACCCGGATCGAAGCCGCGTCCGTCGCGGCATGAGCGGATCGAGGCCACGTTCGCGGAGGCGGAGCCCACCCTGTCCGGGCTCGATGACGCCTGCTGGACCTGCCCGGCCGGCGAGCCGAAACGGCCTGGTGCGGCTGGATCCTGCAACTGGCCGTTCGGGCGGGCGAGGACAGGTGAGCCTTGGCGGGCCGGGCGAGCAAATGGCGCTGCCCGTCCGTGAAAGGAAGGGCAGCGCCACAGGCGGAAACCGGAAAACCTAGCCGGGGAAGGGCTTGCTCGCGTCGTCGTCAGCCTTGATGCACGCGTCGAGCTTCTTCTGGAGTGCGGCCGCGTCGCTGAGCGCCTTCCTGGCCGCCGCGGTCTCCCCCAGCTGCTTCAGCTTCGCGGCCTTGGCCTTGAGGTTGGCGATCTGCTGGCGCAGCTGGCTGGTGTTGCAGGTGACGGAGGCCTTGACCGACACCTGGCCCCGTTCGGCCGACGTGCCGGCGTGAGCGGGCACGGACGTGATGAAGAAGCCGCCGACGATAGCCGCGGAGACGGCCAGAGCGGACATGCGCTTGGTCATGAGTTGTTCCCCCAGATTGGGCTTGCATGGGTCGAAGTGGATCTTACAGGCCTTTGTGACTCGCCAGTAACCACATCTGGGATGTCCGGGGTTGGTCGTCAGCGACCTTTTGATCCAGTCACTCGGGATGGCCGGGCGCATGACGGCAACGTCCAGGGCAATCGCGCGGATTCTGATCCTGCGTCACCAGATGAGCCGCGCACGCGCATCCAGGGTTCAGGGTGAAGGTGAGGCCGTGCCGAGACTCGCGACGGTTCCTCGCACGGTCGGGTTGCGGTAGAGCTCACGGAGCCGGACGGACGGAAGGCCACGGGCGCGCAGCGCGGCGGCGATGCGGACGGCGTACAGGGAGTTGCCGCCGAGCTCGAAGAAGTCGTCGTCGGGGCCGACGGGCACTCCCAGTACCTCGGTCCAGATCCGTGTGAGGGTGTCGGTGAGGTCGTCGTCGACGGGGTCCGCCGGCGCGATGCCCCGGGTCGGCTGGTGACGAGCGGTGGGTGCGGGGAGCTTCGTCCGGTCGAGCTTGCCGTTGGCCGTCAGGGGGAGGGAATCCAGGGGGGTCACGGTCGCCGGGAGCATGTGCTCGGGCAGGATGTCGGCGGCCCGTCGCCGGACCGTGCCGGGGTCGCCATGGCCGTCGGCCAGGACCACGTAGGCGTCGATCCGAGTGGTGGCGGTGTCGGTCGGATCGTCCTGGCGCACCACGACGGCCGCCGCCCGGACGTCCGGGTCCTCCAGCAGGACGGAGCGGATCTCGTCGAGTTCGATCCGGAAGCCGCGGACCTTGACCTGGTTGTCGATCCGGCCGAGGTGTTCGAGGTGGCCGTCGGGTCGCAGGCGGCCGAGGTCGCCGCTGCGGTACATGGTGGCGCCGGTGACCGGGTCCGCCGTGAACCGTTGCGCGGTCAGGTCCCGTCGGCCGAGGTAGCCCCGTGCCACTCCGGCGCCGCCGACGCAGATCTCGCCCGCGATGCCGGGTGGCAGGAGTCGTCCGGCCGGGTCGGTGACGTACAGGTGCCAGCCGGGGAGGGGACGGCCGACGGAGCGGGTGGCGGCGAGGGCCAGTTTCCGGGTGAGGGTCTGCTGGGTCACGTGGACGGTGGTTTCGGTGATGCCGAACATGTTGACCGGTCGGCAGACCGACTCGGGGTGCTGGTCGAGCCAGGGGAGCAGCATGCGTGCGTCGAGGGGTTCACCGCCGAAGACGACGAGACGGACCCCGATCCGTGCGTGGTCGACGTCCAGCAACTGGGCGAAGGCGGAGGGGGTTTGGCTGAGGACGGTGACGCGTTCCGCGACGAGCAGGTCGCGGAAGCGGTCGGGTTCCCGGGAGACGCAGTACGGCACCACGACGAGTCGGCCGCCGGTGAGCAGACAGCCCCAGATCTCCCAGACCGAGAAGTCGAAGGCGCTGGAGTGGAACCAGGTCCACACGTCCGCCGCACCGAAGCCGTACTCGTCGCGGGTCGCGTCGATCAGGGCGATCACGTTGCGGTGCGGTACCTCGACGCCCTTGGGGCGGCCGGTGGAACCGGACGTGTAGATGACGTAGGCCAGCGCGTCGGGGTCGGTGGGCGGCAGCGTCGACTCGGCGGGTGCGTAGGGGAGTTCGTCCGGTGTGACGGGCGTGCAGCCGGCTACCCCGGGCAGCCGGGTGACCATCAGGCCCAGCCCCGCGTCCTGGGCCGTGTGGGCGATCCGGTCCGCCGGGTAGGCGGGATCGACCGGCACATAGGTCGCCCCCGCCTTCAGCACGGCGAGCAGGGTGAGGACGAGTTCGGCGGAGCGTTCCAGGCATACGCCCACCCGGTCGCCTGCGGCCACCCCACGTGCCCGCAGACCGTGCGCCAACCGGTCGGACCGCTCGTCGAGTTCGCGGTACGTCAAGCCGACGCCGGAGTCGGTCACGGCGACGCGGTCGGGTGTCGCCGACGCGATCCGCGCGAACGCCTCGGGCACGCTCACAGGTCCGCCGGCAAGAGGGCTGGGGGAGTGGCCGAGCGCCACCACGCGGGCGGTCTCCAGTGCGTCGAGCAGTTCGACGTCCCCGAGGGGAGTCTCCGGGCGGTGCAGCACCTGCCGGTGTACGTGCACGAGGTGGCGTACGAACTGTGCGGCGATCTCCGTGGAGACGTGACCGCCCAGGTGGACGCAGCGCAACCGCAGGCCGCCGGAGTCCCGGTGGACCGAGACGGTGAGCGGGAACACCGGCTCCAGACAGGGCACGTACTCGGTCTCCGTCTCGCCCCCGGCGGAGGGGGCCGAGTCGTCGAACAGGAGACCCGCGAGGACGGCGCCCGAGGCCGTGACGGGCTTGGACTCGCCGAGTGAGGCGGCGAGTTCGACGGTGAGGCTGCCCCGGTCGGTGCCGATGACCGGCGTGGTGTCCGGGTCGTAGCGGCGCAGCGTGACGGCGAGGGCGACGATCCAGCTCGCCTCGTCGCCGGCGTGCTCCAGCGGGACGGTGTGGGCCGTACCGGGGCCGTCATCGCCCAGTCCCCAGGCGGGAGGCGGCGCCAGGGGGAACGGTTCGGTGGGCGGGGCCGTCTCCCGTGATCGAGCGGACACCCCGACCGCCTGCCGGTGGAGGGCGGTTCGGCCGAGGTGTCCGCGAGGGGCGACGACGATCAGGTCGCACAGGCCGTCGGCATAGCGCAGAAGGACCTCGCGCGGTCTGTCGGCGGGGCGGGCGAGTTCGACGGCGCGCCGGCGTTCCGCGAGCGGGTCCGCCGCCGGTACCGGCACGTCCTCGACCCACTGTCCCGGCCGGGCGGTGAGGCCCCGGAACCGGAGGCGCAGGGCGTGGCAGTGGGCCGCGGGCAGGAGCGGTCCTGACATCGGGGGGTTCCTTGTCGTTCGGGGGACGGGGCGGGGCCTTCAGCGGGCGCTGAATCCGCCGTCCACGGTCAGGACCGATCCGGTGATCTGCCGGGACGCGTCGGAGGCGAGGAAGACGACAGCGGCGGCGACGTCGTCGGGCTCGATCAGGGTGTTCATGGGCTGCGCCTCGACGAAGGTCTTCTCGTGTTCGTCCACCGGCACCTCCAGCGCCCGTGCGATCTCGGCGAGCATGCGTCCCTCGGCCTCGGGGTCGTCGCGCACCGAGCCGGGGCAGACCGCGTTCACCCGCACCTTCGTGGGGGCGTAGTCGAGTGCGGCGGCCTTGGTCAGACCGATCACGGCGTGTTTGGCGGCGACGTATCCGGCGAAGTGCCGGTAGCCCACGAGTCCGGCGGTGGAGGCGACGTTGATGATGCTTCCGGCACGCCGGGTGCTCATGTCCTTGCCGACCTCGCGGATGACCCGCCAGGCACCCGAGAGGTCGACGTCGATCATCAGGGACCACTCGTCCTCGTCGATCTCGTGGACCGGCTTGCCGGAGGGCGCGGCGATGCCGGCGTTGTTCACGGCCACGTCGATGCGCCCGAACCGGTCCCGCGCCCTTGTCACGGCCTCGCGTACGGCCCGTAGGTCGCGGATGTCGGCCGGGGCTGCGAGCACGGCGGCGCCGGCTTCCCGGCACAGGGCGGCCGTGTGCTCCAACTGGCCGGGCCTGCCCAGGGGATACGGGACTCCGGGCAGGTCGGCGCAGATGTCGAGCAGGGTGAGGTCGGCGCCCTCGGCGGCACAGGCGAGGGCGATCGCCCGGCCGAGTCCACGGGCGGCGCCGGTGACCAGGACCGACTTGCCGTGCAGACGCATCGGGAACTCCTTCGAGGATCAGATCAGCTTCGAGACGATCAGGCGGACCAACTCGGGTGCGGCCTCGGTGAGATACATGTGACCGCCGGGGACCTCGACGTGGTCGAAGTCGCGGCCGGAGACCTTGCTCCAGGACGTGGCCGCCTCGAAGCCGACCAGGTCGTCCTCCTGCCCGCGGACGACCGTGACCGGCACGTCCAGGGTGAGCCTGGTGCTGCGTACGTAGGACTCGTGCATCTCGACGTCCGCGCGCAGGGTGGGCAGGAGCAGCTCGCGCATTTCCGGGTCGTCGAGGGCGGGATGGCTGTAACCCGCCAACTCGGCTACCTGGGCGAGGAAGTCCTCGTCGGACAGTCCGGTGGCCCGCCGGGCACGGCTGTGGTCGGGTTCCGGTGCCCCGCTGACGAACAGGTGGGCGACCTCCACACCGGACACACCAGACACACCAGACACGCCGGACACACCGGATGCACCGGACACGCCGGGCTCGGCGAGGAGGCGGTGCGCGAGTTCGTAGGCGAGCACCGCGCCGAGGCTGTGCCCGAAAAGGGCCACTCTGCCGCCCTCGGCCCCGAGCCTGTCCCGCAGCTGGGCCAGCAGCCCGTCGACGGCCTGGTGCGCGTCCCGGTACGGCTCCTCGTCGATCAGCCGTTCCCGGCCCGGCAGTTGCAGCGCCACGATCTCCAGGGCATCGCCGGCCAGGGAGGCCCAGGGGCGATAGAACGAGGCGCCCGCTCCGGCGTACGGAAGGCACACCAGCTTGGTCGTGTCGCGCGTGCTCATGGTGCGGGGGTCTCCTTGTGCGTGAGGGATGCGGGCGGTCACTCGCCCATGGCCTCGATCAGGCTCTTGGGGCGCATGTCGGTCCAGTGCTCGTTGACGTGGTCCAGGCAGGACGGGCGGCTCGCGGGACCGTGGACGATGGTCCAGCCGGCCGGGACCTCGGCGAAGGCCGGCCACAGGGAGTGCTGGCCCTCGTCGTTCACGAGCACCAGGTGCTCGATGGTGTCGTCGTCGAAGGGGTTGGTGGTCATGAGAACTTCCTCCATGGGTCGAGCGATCGGCGACCGGGTGCCGGATCACTTCGCGAGGTGGCCGTCCAGCACCGGGCCCATTCGGTCCAGTGACGCCGGCCTGGTCATCTCCCCGTGCGCGCACGGGACGTCGTGGTTGGCGATGCGGCCTCGGACGTACGGCTGCCAGGCGCGGTACCGGCCGGGTACCGCGTCCGGATCCTGGGCGGCGGTGAAGAACAGCAGGTCGCCGCGGTAGGACGTGGGGGTGAACTCGCCCAGCAGACGCCGGTTGTTCGCCGTCACGCCGACCAGCGCCGCCAGTTCGGGGTCGCTCAGGCTGCCTGGCATGTCGGGCACGCCACGGACCAGCTCCGCGAACCGGACGTCCGTCAGCGGCTCGGCCTCGGGTCCGGGGACCGGGCGGCCGAGGATCGCGAGGAGACCGCGCAGCAGCGCGGGGCGGTCGGACGGGGCGGGGCCCTGCCGCAGCCAGCTGCCGGGAAAGGCGTCGAGCAGGGCGAGAAGGGCGACTTCCTCACCGGCCGCCTGGAGGCCGACGGCCACCTCGTACGCGACGAGTCCGCCCATCGAGTAGCCGAGCAGGTGGTACGGGCCGTGCGGCTGGGTCGCGCGGATGAGCGCGGTGTGCTCGGCGACCGCATCGGCCAGCGTGGCGACCGGCTCCCGTCCCGGGACCAGGCCCCGGGACTGAAGACCGTACAGCGGGCGGCCGGGGGCGAGGTGGCGGGCGAGCCCGGCGAAACCCCAGGACAGTCCGGAGGCCGGCGGGAGACAGAACAGCGGCCCGCGGTGTCCCCGGGGCCGGAGCGGGAGCAGCGGGCCGAGCGGAGCCGAGCCTTCGGTGCTCCCGTCCGGTCGGCGGGCCAGCGCCGCCACCGTCGGTGTGTCGAAGAGGGCGCGCAACGGCACGTCCACGCCGAGGACGGCACGGATGCGGGTGGTCAGACGGGGCGCCAGCAGGGAGTGGCCGCCGAGGTCGAAGAACCCGTCGTGGACGCCGACCCGGGCCGGGTCGAGGCCCAGGACCTCGGCGAAGACGCCGCGCAGCGTCTCCTCGCGAGGGGTGCGCGGGGCGCAACGGGCGGTCCGCGACCTCTCGGGGGCGGGCAGCGCCTTTCGGTCCAGCTTGCCGCTGGCGGTGTGGGGGAGCGCGTCGAGCGTGACGAACGCCGACGGGATCATGTGGGCGGGCAGGGCGCGCGCGAGGTGCTCGTGGAGGTCGTCTGCGGGCAGGGCGGCGCTCCCGGCGGCCACGGCAGGCTCGATGGTCGTAGCGGTCCGGGAGACGGCGGGCTCAGCGAGCGTCGCCGCCGCCGGCTGGGCGGCCCGCCCTGCCGTTTCGGCCGGTACGACATAGGCGACCAGCTGTTTCTCCCCGTGGTCGTCCCGCCGCACTGTCGCCGCGGCCTTGGCGACGGCCGGATGCGTGGCCAGTACGGCCTCGATCTCACCCAGTTCGACACGGAAGCCGCGGAGCTTGACCTGCTGGTCGGCCCGGCCGAGGAAACGCAGGGTCCCGTCGGGCCCGCGCACCGCCAGGTCGCCTGTGCGGTACAGGCGTTCCCCGGGAGCGCCGAAAGGGTCGGCGACAAAGCGCTCGGCCGTGAGGCCCGGCCGGCCCAGATAGCCGCGGGCGGGCCCGCCGCCCGCCACGTACACCTCGCCGACGGCCCCGTCGGGCACCTGCCGCAGGCCGTGGTCGAGGAGGTGGACGTGGTTGCGGGCGAGCGGCCGGCCGATGGGTGGTCCGGCGTGGTCACGGGGACCGCCGCCAGAGGGGTCGACGTCGGACTGCCAGGCGGTGGCGTAGACGGTCGCCTCGGTGGGCCCGTAGAAGTTGACGAGCCGTGCGCCGGGGAACGCGGCCTCGATGTCGGCACGCAGCCGTACCGGGATCGGCTCGCCGCCCAGCGCGATGGTGTGCGGTGCGACGGGGGGCCGTTCGGCCAGTACGGCGGCCATGACCGTCGGAACGCCACTGATCAGTCCGGCATCCCGGGGGACGCCGTCGGTGAGGGCGAGGAGGTTCTCGACGATCTCGACGCGGCCCCCGCACAGCAGCGGCGAGAAGATCTCGAACACCGAGACGTCGAAGTTGAGGGACGTCGAGAACAGCACCTTGGCCAGGCGCTCGGCACCGAACGCGGCATGCGTCCACTCGATGAACTCGACGGCGTTGCGGTGCGTGGCCAGGACACCCTTGGGCCGGCCGGTGGAGCCGGAGGTGTAGGTGATGTAGGCGAGGTTGTCGGGTGCCGGCGGGGTCGCGCCTTGAGCGAGGGGCAACACGGCAGCCGCGTCGAGAGTTTGATGATCTGTCATCTCCTCACCGACGATGAGGATCGGTGTGCCCTCGGGGAGTGTCCCGGTCGTCTCGGCGTCGGCGAGCACGAGGACCGGGCGGGCGTCGTCGACGATGTACGCCAGCCGGTCGGCCGGGTACGCGGGGTCGAGCGGCAGATACGCGGCGCCGGACTTGAGGACGGCCAGGACGGCGACGACCAGCTCCGCCGTACGCGGCAGCGCGATGCCCACGACGTACTCCGGGCCCGCCCCGCGAGCGGTGAGTCGATGGGCCAACCGCGTTGCCCGGGCGTCCAGTTCGCCGTACGTGAGACACACGCCCCGGTCGACCACGGCTTCGGCTTGCGGGGTGGCGGCGACCTGCGCGGCCCAGAGCTCGGCGAGCGTGCGCGTCGCGGGAGGCGGCAACGGGCTGTGGTGAGGCACTTCCCCGGGAGCCAGCAGCTCCAGCCGCCCCTGCGGGAGTTCCGGGTCGCCGGCCATGGCCTCCAGGATCCGCACCAGGCGGGCGAGCGTGGCGTCGGCCCAGTCGGCGGTGAACAGCCCCGTGCGACAGGCGAGTCGGAAGCGGGGCCGGGGGCCGGGGAGGGCCACCAGGGTCACGGGATAGTGGGTGGCATCGCGGCCGCTCGAACCGACGAGCCGGATCCCGCCGTCACCGCCGGTGCGCGCGCCTCCGTCGCCTGCGGCCGCCGGATCCACCGGGTAGTTCTCGAAGACCAGGAGGGTGTCGAAGAGTTCCGGGACCCCGACGGCCCGTTGGATGTCGGCCAGCCCGAGGTGATGGTGGTCCAGGAGGTGCGCGTAGCCGTCCTGGACCTCGTGGAGCAGACGGCCGACCGTGTCGGCGGGGCGCAGGCGGATCCGGGTCGGGACGGTGTTGATGAACAGGCCGACCATGGACTCGACGCCGGGTAGTTCGGCCGGGCGGCCGGAGACGGTGGTCCCGAAGACAACGTCGTCGCGTCCGGTCAGCCGGCCCAGGAGGACCGCCCAGGCGGACTGGACGAAGGTGTTCAGCGTGACGCCGAGGCTCCTGGCGCGCGCGGTGAGCGCGGCTCCGGTCTCCGCCGACAGCTCGGTCCGGGCCTGTGCCGGCTCGCCCCCGCCCAGGTCGGCCCCCGGCGCCAGCCGGGTCGCCTCCGTCACCCCGGCCAGCGCGTCCCGCCAGGCGGCCTCGGCGGCGCCGCGGTCCCGGCGGTCCAGCCAGTGGAGGAAGGTGCGGTACGGCGGCACGGGCGCGAGGGCGGCCGGGGCGTCCCCGGCGGCGTACAGCGCGAGGAGTTCCCGCAGGAGCACCGAGACCGACCAGCCGTCCAGCAGGATGTGGTGGTGGGTCACGAGCAGCCGGTGCTGCCGCTCCGCGGTGCGGACCAGGGTGCAGCGCAGCAGGGGCGGGGTGGCCGGGTCGAAGCCGCGCTCCCGGTCCCGGTCCAGCAGCTCCGTCCAGGCCTTGTCGGTGTCGATGCCCGGCTCGGTCAGATCGGCCTCCGCCCACGGCAGTGTCGCCCGGCGCGGGACGACCTGCACGGGCTGGCCGCCACGACGCCGGCGGAAGGCCGCCCGCAGGTTCGGGTGGCGCTCCAGCAGGGACTGGGCGGCGGCACGGAGGCGGCCGGCGTCCACCGGGCCTTCGAGCTCGAAGACCAGCTGCACGACGTACACGTCGGGAGCGTCCCGTTCGTGCTCGTACAGGGCGTGGAAGAGCAGGCCCTCCTGGAGCGGGGTGAGGGGGAGTACGTCGGCCGGCACGGGCTGTGTCATGTCGTCATCTCGTCTCGCTGTCTCGTCGAACCCGGCCCTCGGTCACGCGTCCAGGCCCGCGGTGAGCTCGTCCAGTTCGTCCCGGGAGATGCCGGCCACCGACATGCCCGCCACCGCCCGACCGGTCGCGTCGGCGCTGCGGGACACCAGCGCGGTGAGCGCGGAGAACCAGGACCCGGCCAGCGCCCGCACCTCCGGCTCGGCCAGGACACCGTCGGGCCAGGACCAGTGGGCCAGCAGCTGGGGTCCGGCGCCGGTGTCGCGGACGACCGCGCCTACTTCGAGGACGTGCGCGGCGGCGAGAGCGGGATCGGCACCGGTGCCGAGCGCCGCCGCCTCGGGGGCGAAGGCCCACGGCACGCTGCCGGTGGGGTCGGATGCGGTGAACCGGCCGAGGTAGTTGAAGCCGATCGCCGGAGCGGGCAGCTTGGCGAGCTCGGGTGCCGTGTCCGGGTTGAGGTGGCGCAGAAGGCCGTACCCCACACCGTGGTCGGGCAGTTCACGCAGGTGCTCGGTGACCCTGCCGACGGCGAGGTCGGCGGCGGGCCCGGCGGCCAGCGCGTCCGCGACGTCCACGCCTGCCAGGTCGAGGTGGACGGGGTACAGGGAGGTGAACCAGCCCACGGTCCGGGACAGGGCCAGCCCGGGCGTCAGTTCCTCACGGCCGTGGCCCTCGACGTCGAGCACGACGTGCGGGGAGCCGTACCGGTCGGCGACGGCCAGGGCGAGTCCGGTGAGCAGGATGTCCTGGACGCCGGTACCGAAGGCGGAGGGGACGGTGGTCAGCAGGGGGCCCGTGGTGTCGGCCGGGAGGGGCAGCCGCAGCGAGCGCGTCGTGGCGGTGGTGTCCCGGTCGGGGTCCAGCGGACGCGAGCCCAGCGGGAGCTGCGGGGCGGCGCCGATCCGCTGCCACCGCTCGGCCTCGGTGACCCGCGACGGCACGCGCGCCTCCTCCTGGAGCGCCGTGGCCCAGTGGCGGAACGACGTGCCGGCAGCGGGCAGTTCGGGATGTCGCCCGGTCATGAGCGCCTCCCAGGCGGCCTGAAGGTCGGGCACGAGGACGCGCCAGGACACCCCGTCCACGACCAGGTGGTGGATGACCAGCAGCAGCCGTCCGGGCCGGTCCGGGCCGGCGTCGAACCACACGGCCCGCACCATCGCGCCCGCCGCAGGTTCGAGCAGCCCGAGGACCCGGTCGAACTCCTCGGACACGGCCGGGTGAAGGTCGGCCACGCCGGACACATCGCGCCGGTCGAGCAGGTCGGAAGCGCGCACAGTGCCGGGCGAGCCGACGTGCAGTACCGGCACGCTTTCCGCTTCCGGGCCGGTGACCAGTCGTGCGCGCAGCATGTCGTGGTGGTCGAGCAGGCACTGCAGGGCGTCGGTCAGTCGGTCCGGTCCGGAGTCGGCGGGCACGGTCAGCAGCACGGACTGGGTGAACCGGCCGATGGGGCCGCCGCGTTCGAGCAGCCATCGCATGACGGGGGTGAGCGGGACCGGACCCACCGCGTCGTCCGCGACGCTCACGGAGGTGACGGGACCCCGGGCCACCGCCGCCAGCTTCCGCACGGTCTGGTGCTTGAACACGTCCCGGGCACTGATCACGACCCCGGCCTCGACCGCCCGGCTCACCAGCCGGATCGAGGAGATGCTGTCACCGCCGAGAGCGAAGAAATCCTCGTCGAGAGGGACGTGCGACAGGCTGAGCAGTTCACCGAAGAGCGCGGCGAGGACGCGCTCGGCCGGGGACGCCGGGGCCTCCGAAGAGAGTGCGGGCAGTACCTCCGGCTGCGCGCGTTCCGGCTCCCGCACGGGCCGGCGTTCGTCGTCGCCCGCGAGATCCACGTCCTCGATCCGAACCCCGGGATCGGCGGCGACGGCGCTCAGGAAGCGCACGAGCGCCCGCGCCAGCCGCTCAGCGGTGGCCGCGTCGAAGAGGTCGGTGCTGTACTCGGCGATGCCGTCGATACCCGCCGGGCCGCCGTCCGCGTCGCGGCTCTCCCTCAGGTAGAGGGACAGGTCGAAGCGGGCGGCCCCGGTCTCGACGGTCTCGACGCTCACCTCCAGCCCTGGCAGGGACAGTTCGGGCTGCGCGCTGTGCCCGGTGAACGCGAGAACCACCTGGAAGAGCGGATGCCGGGCGAGGCTGCGCTTCGGTGTGAGGGCGTCCACCAGCACGTCGAACGGCACGTCCTGGTGGGCGTACGCGGCGAGGTCGAACTCCCGCACACGGTCGAGCAGTTCGCCGAAGGTGGGGTTGCCCGAGGTGTCCGTGCGCAGGGTGAGGCTGTTGACGAAGAAGCCGACCAGGTCGTCCAGCCTGCTGTCGGCGCGTCCGGCGACCGGCGTGCCGAGGACGATGTCGGTGCCCGAGCCGAACCGGGTCAGCAGCGCACTGAATCCCGCCTGGAGAACCATGAAGAGGGTGACCCTGGAGCCGGCGGCGAGGCCGGCGAGCCGCGCGTGCAGGTCGGCGTCGATCGTGAAGGCGGTCCGGTCGCCGTCACCGCTGGGCTCGGCCGGCCTGGATCGGTCGGCCGGCAGGGGCAGTTCGTCCGGCGCGCCCGCCAGCGCGTCCCGCCAGAAGGCGATGTGCCGGCTCATCGGGCTGCCCGGCTCACCGGCGGAACCCAGCAGCTCGCGCTGCCACTGAGCGAAGTCGGCGTACTGCACGGCCAGTTGGGACCACTGCGGGATGCCGTCCCCGGCCCGCGCCGCGTACGCGGCCGCCAGGTCGCGCATCAGCGGTGCCATGGACCAGCCGTCGACGGCGATGTGGTGAGCGAGCAGCAGCAGGACGTGCGTGTCGGCGCCGAGCGTGAACAGGGTTGCCCGGAGCGGGGTTTCGGTCGACAGGTCGAAGCGGTACCGGGCGGCGGCGGTGAGCAGCGCGGGGAGCTCGGCCTCGGTGGTCTGCACGAGGGCAAGGTCCGGCCGGCCCGCCTCCGGGGTGAGGATCCGCTGGTAGGGGGCGCCCTGGAAGTCGGGGTGCAGGGTGCGCAGCGGCTCGTGGCGTGCGACGAGGTCGGCGAGGGCCGCCTCCAGTGCCTCCGGGTCGAGGGGGCCGGTCAGGCGCAGGGCCCAGGGGACGGTGTAGGTGGTGGCGCCGCCGTCGAGCCGGCTCATGAACCACAGGCGCTGCTGGGCGTACGACAGCGGGATGGGCGCGTGTCCGCGTTCGTACGGGGCGAGTTCGGGCCGTCGTACGCCCTCGGTCGCGCGCAGCAGCTCGGCCAGCCCGGCGGGCGTCGGTGCCTCGAAGACCGACCGGACGGGCAGCGCGGTGCCGAGCGCGGCCCGGATCCGGTCGGCCAGGCGCATGGCGAGCAGGGAGTCGCCGCCGAGGTCGAAGAAGGCGTCGTCGGCTCCCACCCGGTGGTCCGGGACACCGAGCACGTCGGCGAACAGGCCGCACAGGATCTCCTCCTGCGGGGTGCGCGGGGCCCGGCCCCCGCTCTGCGCCGCCGGGGCGGGCAGGGCGTCGCGGTCGAGCTTGCCGTTGGCGGTCAGCGGCAAGCGGTCCAGCCGTACGACCACGGTCGGGACCATGTGCTCGGGAAGCGCGCGCCCCGCGTGGCGGCGCAGCTCGTCGGCGTCGACGGCCGCGGCGACGACGTAGGCGACGAGCCGCCCGTCCATCACGAGGACGACCGCCCGTGACACGTCCGGGTGGCCGGTGAGCGCGGCCTCGACCTCGCCGGGCTCGATGCGGAAGCCGCGGATCTTGATCTGGTCGTCGGCCCGGCCCGCGTACTCCAGCCCTCCGTCCGGCGACCGGCGTGCCAGGTCGCCCGTGCGGTACATGCGGGCCCCGGGCGCGCCGAACGGGTCGGCCACGAACCGCCCGGCCGTCAGCCCCGGCCGCCCCAGGTAGCCGCGCGCCGGACCCGCCCCGGCGATGTACAACTCGCCGGTCGTGCCCGGTGGTACGAGCCGCAGGCCGTCGTCCAGGACGTACGCGCGCAGGTCGGGGATGGCGTGCCCGATCCGGCCCTTGCCTTCGCGTGCCACGTCCTCGGTCAGCGGCAGGCCGGTGACGTGGACGGTCGTCTCGGTGATGCCGTACATGTTGACCAGGACGGGCGCGTCCTGCGGGTGCCGCGTGTACCACTCGGCGAGGCGCGCCATGTCGAGGGCCTCGCCGCCGAAGACGACGTACCGCAGGGCGAGTCGGTCCCCGGTGTCGGGCAGGGCGGCGTCCGCGCGCAGGAGTTCACCGAACGCCGACGGCGTCTGGTTGAGCACCGTGACCCGTTCGCGCACGAGCAGCCGCAGGAACTCCTCCGCGTCACGGCTCACCGCGAACGGCACGATCACCAGCGTGCCGCCGTGCAGCAGGGCACCCCACAGCTCCCAGACCGAGAAGTCGAAGGCGTAGGAGTGGAAGAGGGTCCACACGTCGTCGGGCCCGAAGTCGAACCAGTGGCGGGTGGAGGTGAAGAGCCGTACGACGTTGCGGTGCGGTACCGCGACGCCCTTGGGACGGCCGGTGGAGCCGGAGGTGTAGATCACGTACGCGGTGTTGTCCGGGTGCGGGAGCGGCAGCCGGAGCGGAGTCGACGGGTGGTGCCGCGACTCGTCGAGCGTGACCACGGGGAGCGCGTGCCCGGTCGGCGCCGTGGCGTCCGCCGCGACGAGGAGCACAGGGTCGGCGTCGGCCAGCATGAAGGCCAGCCGCTCCGCCGGGTACTCGGGGTCGATCGGCACATAGGCGGCACCGGTCTTCAGCACCGCGAGGACGGCCACCACCAGGTCCGGTGTGCGGGGCAGCGTCAGCGCGACCAGGCGTTCGGGGCCGGCTCCGCGGTCGGCGAGCAGGTGGGCCAGACGGTTGGACCGTTCGTCGAGTTCCGCGTAGGTGAGGCGGGTCCCTTCGTGCACCACGGCGGTGGCGTCCGGCGTACGCGCCGCCTGCCGGGCGAACAGCTCGGGGAGCGTGTTCTCCGGCGGTGCGGCCGCGGTGCCCGTCTGCTCCAGCAGCTGCTCCCGCTCGCCCGGCAGCAGTGCCTCGATCTCACCGACACGCCGTGCAGGGTCGGCGGACAGCGCCGCCAGGACGGTGGCGAATCGGTCCAGCAGGGTGCGGGCGCCGCTCTCGTCGTACAGGTCGGGGCGGTAGGACAAGCGCAGGGCCAGCCGACGCCCGGGCAGCACGGCGAGGGTGAGCGGGTAGTGGGTGGCGTCGCGGCCGGCCAGCAGGGTGACCTGTGCCGTGTGCGTGGCGCTGGGCTGGTTCTCGAAGGCCAGCAGGGTGTCGAAGAGGTCGTCCGAGCCGGTGGCGCGGCGGATGTCGGCGAGACCGAGGTACTGGTGCGGGAGCAGGACCGCATGCCGTTCCTGCAGGCCGGTGAGGAACCGGGCCACGGTGTCGTGCTCGTCCCAACGGACGTGCAGGGGAACGGTGTTGATGCAGAAGCCGACCAGCGAGGTCACGTTCGGCAGCTCGGGCGGGCGGACCGTGACGGTCTGCCCGAACACCGCGTCGCCGCGGCCGGTCAGCCGACCCAGCAGCAAGCCCCAGGCGCCCTGGACAAGGGTGTTGAGGGTGACCCCGACCGCCCGCGCGGTCGCTTCGGCACGGGCGGTCAGTTCCTCGGGCAGTTCCACGATCAGTTCGTGCGGAAGGACGGGCGCGGCCGGAGCCCCGGGGGCCAGCAGGGTGGGTGCGCTCACCTCGGCCAGGGCGTCACGCCAGGCCGTTTCGGCGGCTGTGCGGTCCTGCCGGGCTAGCCAGGCCAGATAGTCGCGGTACGACGGCGGGGGCGGGAGCGCCGCCGGGTGCTCGCCCGCGTGGAGGGCGCCGAACTCACGGAAGAGCAGGTGCTTGGACCAGCCGTCCAGCAGGATGTGGTGGTTGGTGATCACCAGCCGGTAGCGGTCCGGGCCCCACCGCACGAGCAGGTGGCGCAGAAGCGGCGGCCTGGCCAGGTCGAAGCGGCGCATGCGCTCCTCGTCGAGCAGCCGCTGCCAGGCGGCCTCCCGACGGTCCTCGTCGTACGCGGACAAGTCCGCCTCGGCCCAGGGGAGTTCGACGTCCGTGGGCACGATCTGGATCGGCGCTCCGGTGTCCCGGCGGCGGAAGCAGGCGCGCAGGTTGGGATGCCGGTCGAGCAGCGCCTGTCCGGCCGCCCGTACGGCCGCGGGGTCGACCGTGCCGGTCAGTTCCAGCACCTGCTGGGCCGCGTAGACGTCGGGTGCCTGGTCGTCGTCGTACTGGGCGTGGAAGAGCAGCCCCTCCTGCAACGGCGACAGGGGCAGGACATCGGAGATTCCGGACCGGGTCACCGTGGGTTACCTCCACTCGCTTCCGAACTCGGCTTCGAGTTCGTCGATCTCTGCTTGGGGCAGCGACACCAGCGGCAGGTCGGACGGGGTGTGTCCGCCGGCCGGGGTGGCGTGGGAAAGGTCGGTCAGCGCCTCGAACCACAGCCCGGCGAGGGCGTGCACCTCGTCCTCGGACCAGAGGCCGGGCACCCAGGACCAGGTGGCGTGCAGCCCGTTCTCGTCGGCGGTGGCGGTGATCTCCAGGCCGTGGGCGACGGGCAGGGCGGGGTCGTGGGCGGTGCCGAGGGCGAGCGTGCCGGGCAGTCTTTCGGGGGCGACCGACCAGTCGCCGGACCGCTCGCCGGTGGCGCGGCCCAGGTAGTTGAACCCGATCCCGGGCGTCGGGAGGGCGGCGAGGACCGGGCCGGTCCGCAGGTTCAGGTGGCGGAGCAGCCCGTGGCCGATGCCGTGGTCGGGGACGGCCCGCAGCTGTTCCTTCACCCCGCGCAGGATCTGCGCGGGGTCCGCGAGGTCGAGCCCGGTGAGGTCGAGGCGGGCCGGGACGACGCTGGTGAACCAGCCCACCGTGCGGGACAGGTCCACCCCCTCGGCCAGGTCCTCCCGCCCATGCCGCTCGATGTCCACCAGCAGCGCCGGGTGCCGGCGCCCGCGGGCGAAGGCGAGGGCGAGGGCGGCGAGCAGGACGTCTTCGGGGCCGGCGTGGAAGGCGGCGGGGACCGTGGTCAGCAGGTCCGTGGCGGGTGCGGGCGCCAGGACGCGGGTGAGGTGGCGCAGGGTGCCTACGACATCCCGCGCGGGATCGGGAGGCCGTACGCCCGGCATCGGATCGGAGACCTCCAGCATCCTTCGCCACGTGTCCAGTTCGGGCTCGCGGGTCTCGGCCTGACGCTCCAGCAGCCGCGCCCATTGCCTGAACGGGGTTCCGGACGGCGCCAGTTCGTCGCCCCGCCAGGCGGCGGCCAGGTCGGCCCGGACGATGCCCCAGGACACGGCGTCCACGGCCAGGTGGTGGATCGTCAGCAGCAGGCGGCCCGGGTGGTCGGGCCCGGGGTCGTACCAGACCGCGCGCACCAACTCGCCCCGGTCCGGGTGCAGTCGGGGTACGGAAGGGTCGAGCGCGGCCGCGAAGTCGCCGTCCGGGACGCCGACCCGCTCCAGTGGGACCGACGGGCCCCCGGCCGGCGGGATGTGCGCCGTCCAGTCACCCTCCGTCGCCACGCGGAGCCGCAGTGCGTCATGGTGGTCCAGTACCGCCTTCAGGGCGGCCGCGAGCCCCTTCTCGTCGGCCCCCGCCGGCGTGACGAGGAGCAGCGACTGGCTGAACGCCCCGACAGGGCCTCCGCGTTCACGCAACCGGTGCATGGCCGGGGTCAGTGGCAGATCACCGACCCCCGACTCCCGCGCGGCCGCCTGTGAGACGGCCGGGCGGGTCGCGGCCAGCGCGGCGAGACCGGCGATCGAGCGGTGCTCGAAGACATCCCGCGGGGTCAGTCGCAGCCCGGCCGCGAGGGCCCGGCTGACGAGATGGATCGAGGCGATGCTGTCCCCGCCGAGGTCGAAGAAGGCGTCGTCCGCGCCCATGCCGTGCGGGTCACGCCCGAGCACCTCCGCGAACAGGTCGCGCAGGATCTCCTCCAGAGCGGTGCGCGGTGCCCGGCCCCCGGTCCGCGCCTCGGGGGCCGGAAGAGCGGCGCGGTCCAGTTTGCCGTTGGACGTCATCGGCAGGGCGTCCAGCACCACGAACGCCTCCGGGATCATGTGGTCCGGCAACTGCCGGACCGCGTACGCCCGTACGTCCGTCACGTCGACCTCGGCCGTGCCCACCAGGTATCCGACCAGTCGCCGAGTCCCGGGGGCGTCCTCGCGCACCACGACCGCGGCCTGTTCGACCGTGCCGTGAGCGGTGAGCACGCCCTCGATCTCGCCGGGCTCGATCCGCAGGCCCCGGATCTTCAGCTGGCCGTCGGCCCGGCCGCGCAGCACCAGGGAGCCGTCGGCGCGGCGCACGGCCAGGTCGCCGGTGCGGTACATCCGGGTGCCGGGCGGTCCGTACGGGTCGGCGACGAACCGCTCGGCGGTCAGACCGGGCCGGTTCCGGTACCCCCGGGCCACCAGGTCGCCGGCCACGTACAACTCGCCCTCGACGCCGACCGGGACGGGGTTCAGCCACGCGTCCAGGACGTGCGCGCGGGTGTTCCACATGGGGCGTCCGACGGGCACCGGTCCCGACGGCAGGTCGTCGCCGGGTTCGATGCGGTGGTCGGTGCAGCCGACCGTGACCTCGGTCGGGCCGTAGTGGTTGATCAGCCGCACTCCGGGGTGGTCCCGGCGCCAGGCGCGCAGGGCCTCGCCCACCAGCGCCTCGCCGCCCAGCATGAACTCCTCGGCGGGCGAGATGTCGTACGGCAGGGCGGGCAGCAGTGCCAGATGGCTTGGCGTGGCCTTGAGGAACGTGTAACCGTCGGGCAGCGGGTCGGAGCCCGCCTCGTGCACGGCCGTGATGTGCACCCGGCCACCGGCCGCGAGCGCGCCGTGCAGGGTCGTGACCGTGGCGTCGAAGGTCATGGTCGCGTGCAGCAGCGAGGCTCCGCGCAGGCTCGGGTACACCTCGACGCAACGGGCCACGTAGGTCGTGAGATTGCGGTGCTCGACGACCACACCCTTGGGGCGTCCGGTGGTGCCGGAGGTGTAGATCAGGTAGGCCGGGTCCGCGGGCCGGGTTCTCGCCAACTCGCCGTCGCATCCGGAAGCTTGCGCCTCCGGGCCGATGACCGGGCAGTCGACGTCCAGCGGCTCCCGGGCGATGACACAGACCGGGCCGGCGTCGGAGAGCACGTACGCGGTGCGCTCGGCGGGATGCTCCGGGTCGAGCGGCAGATAGGCCGCGCCCGCCTTGAGCACGGCCAGTACGGCCACGGCGATGTCGACGGACCGGGGCAGCACGAAGGCGACGATTCCGCCCGGCCCGGCGCCGAGCGAGGCCAGTGCCCGCGCCAATCGTTCGGCTCGCTGATCGAGTTGACGGTACGTCAGGCTGGTGTGGGCGTCCGACACGGCCACCGCGTCCGGCCGCTCGGCCGCACACGCCTCGAAGAGCCGGGGGAAGGTCGTCTCCGGCACGTCCCGCGCGGTGTCGTTGTACTCGACGAGAAGGCGCCGCCGTTCGTCCGCACCCAGGATGTCCAGCGCCCCCACGGGCCGGTCGGGATCCGCCAGAGCGGCCCGCAACAACCGCTCCAGCCGGGCGGCGATCTCCTCGGCCGTAGCGCGGTCGAAGAGGTCGGCGCTGTACTGGAGGATGCCCCCGATGCCGTCCGGGGAGCCGTCGCGGGTGAGGTGCTCGCCGAGGTTGAAGGTGAGGTCGATCTTGGTGGCACCCGTCTCCACGGGGACCGCCTCGGCCGTGAGGCCCGGCAGTTCGAGGCGGGGGTCGGTGCTGCCGGGGCGGAAGGCGAGCATCACCTGGAACAGCGGGTGCCGGGCCGTCGAGCGCGGCGGGTTGAGAGCCTCGACCAGCTGCTCGAACGGCAGGTCCTGATGGGCGTAGGCCGCGAGATCGGTCTCCCGGACCCGGCCCAGGAGCTCCCGGAAGGTGGGCGCGCCGGAGGTGTCGGTGCGCAGGACGAGGGTGTTGAGGAAACACCCGACCAGGTCGTCCAGTACCTCCTCTGTGCGGCCCGCGACCGGTGTGCCCACGGGGATGTCGGTGCCCGCGCCGAGGCGCGTCAGCAGGGCGGCGAGCGCCGTCTGGACGACCATGAACGGGGTGGTCCCCGTCTCCGCGGCCAGGGATCGCAGCTGCCCGTGCAGCGCCGGGTCCAGGCGTACGGGGACGTCACCGCCCCGGTGCGTGGCACGGGCCGGGCGGGGGCGGTCGACGGGGAGCGCGAGTTCGTCGGGCAGCCCGGCCAAGGTCTGCCGCCAGTAGGCGAGTTGAGGGTCCAGCACGGTGCTGTCGAGCAGGTGCCGACGCTGCCAGACGGCGAAGTCCGCGTACTGCACCGGCAGCGGTGCCCACTCGGGTGCGCGGCCCTCGCACCGGGCCCGGTAGGCGGTCGACAGATCGCGTACCAGGGGCTCCAGGGAGCGGCCGTCGGCGGCTATGTGATGCAGGACCAGCAGCAGGACGTGGTCCTCGCGGCCGAGGGCGAGAAGGTGGGCGCGGAGCGGGATGTCGTGGGCCAGCCGGAACTCCTCGCCCGTCAACTCGGCAAGGCGGGCGGGCAGTTCCTGTGCCTCGGCCGGCTCGCTGCGGACCCGGAGCCGGTGCCTGGCCGTCGCCGGGTCCAGCAGTCGCTGACGCGGGATGCCGTCGGCGTCCGGGTAGACCGTGCGCAGGATCTCGTGCCGGCTGACCAGGTCGGCCAGGGCCCCGCTCAGGGCATCCCGATCGAGGCCCGCGCCCCTCAGTCGTACGGCGAGCGGGACATGGTACGCCGCGCCCGACCCCTCCAGCCGGTCGAGGAACCACAGGCGCCGCTGGGCGGACGACAGCGGAGCCTGGTCGGTGTCGGCCCCCGGCACGGGCCGGGAGACCGGCCGTACGACGGCAGCCGGGGCCACCGCGTCGGCCAGCGCCGCCGGCGAGGGTGCCCCGAAGACGGAGCGCAGCGTCAGCTCCGCGCCCAGGGTGTCGCGAACGCGGCTGATCAGGCGCAGGGCGAGCAGCGAGTGACCGCCGAGGGCGAAGAAGCTGTCGTCGGGACCGACGGCCGGCAGCCCCAGGACGTCGGCGAACAGACCGCAGAGGGTCTCCTCCAGCGGGGTGCGCGGGGCACGGCTTCCGCCGCTCTGCGCGAAGGGGGCGGGCAGGGCGGCTCGGTCCAGCTTGCCGTTGGCGGTCAGCGGCAGCCGGTCCAGTCGGACGACGGCGGCGGGGACCATGTAGTCGGGCAGGCGCTCGGCCAGGTGGATGCGCAGGGCGTCCGGGACGGTGTCGCGGGCCGGGTGGGTGCGCAGGGCGTCCGCATCCGTGCTGTCGGCCGGCACCACGTAGGCGATCAGGTGCTCCTCCCGGACCACCACGACCGCCTGCGCGACCGCCGGGTGCGCGGTCAGGACCGACTCGACCTCACCGGGCTCGATGCGGAAGCCCCGCAGCTTGACCTGGCTGTCGGCCCGCCCGTGGAACTCCAACTCGCCGTCACCTGTGAGCCGGACCCGGTCTCCGGTGCGGTACATGCGGGCGCCGGGCGGGCCGAAAGGGTCGGCGGTGAAGCGCTCGGCGGTGGCGTCGGGGCGGCCGAGATAGCCGCGGGCCAGGCCGGGCCCGGCGACGTACAGTTCACCGACCGTGGCGCGCGGAACCGGTCGCAGGCCGTCCCCGAGGACATAGCAGCGCATGCCGTCCAGCGGGCGCCCGATGGGCAGTGCGTCGGGCACGGCGGTCGCGTCGGCGCAGGGGCGGGAGGTGGCGAACGTGGTGGTCTCGGTCGGGCCGTAGCCGTTGGTGACGGTCAGCCCGGGGCATGCGGCCAGCACCCCGCGCACCGAGGCCGCGGGGACGGCCTCACCACCGGCCCACACCTGACGCAGCCCGGCGAAACAGCCCGGGTCCTGTTCGGCGGCGAGCCGGAACAGCCCGGCGGTCAGCCACAGCGCCGTCAGCCCGTGCCGTGCCGTCAGCCGGGCCACCGCGGCGGCGTCCACGTCCTCGTCCGGGCCGGCGACCACGGCCGTGCCGCCGCTCAGCAGCGGCACCCACATCTCGTACGTCGACGCGTCGAACGCCGTGGGCGAGTGGACGAGGACCCGGGTGTGCGCGCCGCCGCCGAACGCCGAGTCGGCCGCCAGCGCGGTGATGTCCCGGTGGGTGACGGCGACCCCCTTGGGCGTACCGGTGGAGCCGGACGTGAAACTGACGTACGCCAGCTGGGCCGGGTGCACGGGCACACCGGGGTCGGTGTCCGGCTCGCCGGTGAGGGACGGGTCGGTGACGGAGACGACCCGCGGGCCGTCGTACGCCTGAGCGTCACCGTCGGTCAGCAGCACCGTCGCGCCGGTCCGCGTGAGGATCAGCCGGGTACGTGCCGCCGGCGCGCGCGGGTCGAGGCCGACGTACGCGCAGCCCGCCTTGAGGACGGCCAGCAGGGCCGTGACGAGGTCGTCGGAGCGGCGCATCAGGACCGCGACCCGGTCCTCCGGCCGGACGCCGAGCCGCAGCAGCCGATGCGCGAGCCGGTTGGCGCGGGCGTCGAGCTGTCGGTAGGTGGTCGTGCGGTCGTCGTGGACGACGGCCGTGCCGTCGGGGTCGGCGGCCACGCGGGCGGCGAAGAGCGCGGGAACCCCGCCGTCGCGGACGACGGGCGGCGGGCCGTCGAGCCGCGACTCCTCGCCGGGCAGGGCGGGTTCGACCCGGCCGACCACCGTGCCGGATTCGACGGCCGCGGCCGCGAACCGTTCCAGGAAGCGGACGAACCGGCGGTGGTGCGCGGCGAGTTCGGCAGCGGAGTAGTGCTCGGGGCTCGCGTCGAGGTCCACGCGGATGCCGTTGTCGTCCCCGCGGTCGTAGACATTGAACGCCAGGTCCTCGACCGGGCCCGTGGACAGGTTGTGGCGGGTCGTCGGGTGTCCGGCGAAGCGCAACTCCGGTCCGAAGGCCATGATGTTGACGACCGGGCCGAAGAAGCGGCCCCCGTCCTGCGGCCAGTCGAGTTCCCGGCGCAGGTCCTCGCCCCGGAAGCGCTGGTGCGCGAGCAGGTCGCGGGTGGTGCGGGCGGCCTGGCGTACGAGGTCGGCGGCGGTGGTGTCCGGGCGTACGGACAGCCGTAGCGGAAGCACGTTGGACGCCATGCCGGGAGTGGCGAGTTCGGCCTCGCTCTCCCGGCCGGTGACCGCGAGGCCGAGCACGACGTCCCTGGTACCGGTGAGTGCGTGCAGATAGGCGGCGGTCGCCGCGAGGACCACCCGGGACCAGCGGGTTCCGGCGCGCTCGGCGGCCGCGTGCACCAAGTCGCCCGCCGGAGCGGTGAGATGGCCCGTGCGACGCAGGAAACCGCCGGCGATGTGCGGAGGCCGGGCGGTCAGGCGCACCGGGTCGGGCCGGTCGGCGAGCGCGCGGGTCCAGTACGCCCGGTCCCGCTCGTGCCGCCCGTCCGCACGGTAGGCCTCGTCGGCGGCGGTCAGCGGGGCGATGGGCGCGGGCGGCGGGACGTGGCCGCCCTGCCCGTGGAGAGCCGGAAGCCCGGGGGAGTGCGGTACACGCTCGGCGAGCGCGCTGTACGCGTCCGCCACCCTGCGGGCGATCAGCGAGCAGCTGAAGCCGTCGACGGCGATGTGGTGGTACGCCTGGTACCAGATCCAGTGGTCCTCGGCGAGCCGCAGGAGCGCGTAGCGGAACAGGGGGCCCCGCTCCAGATCGAAGGGCGTGGCGAAGTCGTCCGCCATCCACTTCCTGGCGGCCTCGATGTCCGACACGTCGACCATGGGCATCGACCACGCGGGTGCCGCGTCGACGAGCAGGCGTACGCCGTCGTCGGCGGCCGCGAAGCGGGAGCGCAGCGTCTCCGTGGCGTCCACCACCCGCCGTACGGCCGTGCGCAGCAGGTCGGGGTCGACGGGGCCGTGGATCTCCGTGTACTCGCCCACGTTGTAGGCGGCGTCGGCCCCGGCGAGTCGCTGGCCGAACCACATCGAACGCTGGGCGGCGGACGGTTCGAGGCGTCGGAGTGCGGTCATCGGCTGGCTCCGGTGGGGGTGGTGGCCGAGGTCGGCCGGCTGATCGGGCGGTGGTGCCGGGGCGTCAACGGGCCGCTTCCATGCCGGCGGGAGCGTGCGACAGGTGCAGGCTCACCTGCTCGGCGACCCTGCGGGGACCGTCGCCGTCCTCGGGCCACGGGACGCGCAGCCAGGGTTCGGCGGCGACGAGCGGGATCTCGCGGGCCCGCCTGGCCCGGCCGCCACCGGTGATGTTGAGCAGGACCAGCTCGTCGCGGTCGACCCGCCCGGCACGTACCGCGTCGGCGAGGGCGGCCAGTGCCACGCCCGCGCCGGGTTCGATGTCGATGCCTTCGGTCTCCTCGAACAGCGCCATCGCGGCCAGCGTGGCACCGTTGTCGACACACAGGACGTCACCGCCGCTCTCGGCGAGAGCCTCGCACACCCCACCGCGGACCGTGAACGGCGGCCGCCTGTTGGTCAGTTCACGGGCCAGGGGTTCGCGCTCACGGTCGGCCGGCGCCGGGCCGCGCCGGTGCCAGGCCTCGAACAGCGGGGCGAAGGGCGCGTTCTGACACATCAACAGGCGGGGCACCGGTTCCCCGGCCGAGCGGATCCGGCGCGCCGCCTCATGGGCCCCGATGGCACCCGTACCGCTGCCGACCGCCTGGACGTACGTCTGCGGCAGGCGTCCGAGGGTTTCGGCCGCGGCGAGCATCACGGTGCCCAGCCCGTCGCGGCGGCCGACGTTGCGGGCGCCGCCCTCCGCCTGGTGGCCGGGGAGCCGCGCCAGCAGGTCGGCGCAGGCGATGGCGTCGCTGTAGGTGGCGCCGCCGTCGAGGACGACGATGCGTACGCACGGGTCCGGCGGCCCGGGGAATCGCATGCCGTCCAGGGCCGGGGCGGGCACGACGATCAGACAGGGCACCTGATGGCGGGTCGCGGCCCAGGCGAAGGCGGCGGCGGTGTTGCCCGCCGAGGGGATCACCAGGACGGGCGGGTCGGCGGGCAGCCGGCCGAGCACCGTGTACGCCTCCAGGTCCTTGAAGGTGCAGGTCGGCAGCAGCGCTCCGCGTTCGGGCCAGTGACCGTTGAAGGCGACCCACAGCCGGTTCAGTCCGATACGGCTCCCGAGGCGGTCGGCGCGGTGCACGACCGGGCCGGGCGCGTCGGGGAACGCCCTGGCCACCGGCAGCAGCCCGGCGTGCCGGAACAGTCCGCTCGTGGTGTGGGGGGCTGGGGCCCGGGTGCTGTCGTACTCGGTGCGCAGGAACGCCGGCTCGTGCGGCCCGGGGCAGTCCAGGATGAGGCCGTCGTCCTCGTGGCGGGCTCCGCAGTACGAACAGATGAGCGAGTAGTGACGGTTTCCCGCGTGTACTTGGGGGTGTACTCGGGACATTCCATTGCCTTCCGCAGGGCCATGCTTCGCAGGCCAATTGCATCCGGGAATTCCTGAATAGCGGGTGCGTCGAAGGTTACGGACGCCTCAACTGTCGGTTGACATTCCACCCCGCAGCGCAAACTGGTCCATACCAATGGACTGTTCAGTTCCGCTTCATCTCGCCGTCTCCCGTGGGGGTGTGACGGCATGTTAGGCCTGGTGGTGCACGCCGGGGCGCATGCTCCTGACGAGAGGACGGCGGGGAATTGAGCAAGAATCCTACGCATGAAGCGCTACTGGAACGGGCAGAAAAAGCCTTTGCCCCTTCTCCGTCGCCATGGCTTCCATCCCGACTCCCGGTCCGTCTCCTCAAAGACGAAGCAAAGCCTTGGCAATCAATCCGGGACGGCGAATACCGAATGCCGGAACCCGAACTGCTGCTCACGGCGTACCGGAAAATGGTCGTCGGCCGTCGCTTCGACACCCAGGCCACGGCGCTCGCCCGCCAGGGCCGACTGGCGGTGCATCCGTCCAGCCTCGGACAGGAGGCGTGCCAGATCGGCGCCGCGCTCGCCCTGCGCCCGTCCGACTGGCTGTTCCCCACCTACCGTGACTGCGTGGCGCTGGTGAGCCGGGACATCGATCCCGTCGAGGCACTGACGCTGCTGCGAGGCGACGGCCACTGCGGTTACGACCCCATGCGTCATCGCACCGCACCGCAGTGCACCCCGCTGGCCACCCATGCCGCGCACGCCACCGGCCTGGCCCACGGCGAGCGACTCAAGGGCACGGACACGGTCGCCCTCGCGCTCGTCGGCGACGGCGCCACGAGCGAGGGGGACTTCCATGAAGCCCTCGGCCTCGCCGGCGTCCTGCGGGCACCGGTGGTCTTCCTCGTGCAGAACAACGGCTACGCCATCTCCGTCCCGTTCGCCGCCCAGAGCGCGGCACCGGGCCTGGCGTACAAGGGCATCGGCTACGGCGTCCGCTCGGAACAGGTGGACGGCAACGACGCGGCGGCCGTGCTCGCGGTCCTGACCAAGGCCGTCGAGGAAGCCCGCACGGGTGGCGGCCCCTGGCTGATCGAGGCCCACACCTACCGCGTGGCCCCCCACACCAGCGCCGACGATCCGTCCCGCTACCGGCCGGCCGAGGAGACCGAGCAGTGGCGCGAGCGCGATCCCATCGACCGGCTGGAGTCCTGGCTGCGCGAGCGCGGGCTGCTCACCGAGGACGACATCGCGGCCGCCGCGGTCGCGGCCGAGGAGTACGCGGCCGAGATGCGCACCCGCTTCTCCGAGGACCCGGTCGTGGATCCGCTCGCCCTGTTCGAGCACGTCTTCAGCGCCCCGACACCCCAGCTGACCGAGCAACGCGCGCAGCTGCGGGCCGAGTTGGGGGAGCGCTGAGATGACCGAGGCGATGAAGGCGATGGGCGCGGTGGACGGGACGGACGTGATGGAGGCGGCAGACGTGTCGGCGGCGACGGACGCGAGGGAGCCGAGCGGGACGGCCGAGTCGACGGGGACGTACGAAGCGGCACGGACAGGGGAGACCACGCCGGCCACCACGATCACCATGGCGAAGGCGCTGAACTCCGCCCTGAGGGACGCGATGCAGGCGGACGAACGGGTCCTCGTCTTCGGCGAGGACGTCGGCCGCCTCGGCGGCGTCTTCCGCATCACCGACGGCCTCACGCACACCTTCGGCGAACGCCGCTGCTTCGACACCCCGGTCGCGGAGGCGGGCATCGTCGGACTGGCGGTCGGCCTCGCCATGGCCGGGTTCCGTCCGGTGGTGGAGATGCAGTTCGACGCGTTCGCCTACCCGGCGTTCGAACAGATCGCCTCCCACGTGGCCAAGCTCCGCAACCGCACGCGCGGCGCCCTCACCCTGCCGATGGTGATCCGTGTCCCGTACGGCGGCGGCATCGGCGGAGTCGAGCATCACAGCGACTCCAGCGAGGCGTACTACGCGCACACCGCCGGTCTCAAAGTCGTGACCCCTGCCACGGTCGCCGACGCGTACTCGCTCCTGCGGGAGGCGATCGACGACCCGGACCCGGTGGTGTTCCTCGAACCCAAACGGCACTACTGGTCCAGGGAGGTCACCCAACTACCGCTGCGCACACAGCCGTTCGGCACGGCGGCGGTACGGCGACCGGGAGCCGACGCCACGCTCGTCACCTACGGCCCTGCCGTCGCCGTGGCCCTCAAGGCGGCACAGGAAGCGGCGGCCGAAGGCCTGGACGTGGAGGTGCTCGACCTGCGCACCCTCGTCCCGCTCGACGACCGCACACTCACCGCGTCGGTACGGCGCACCGGCCGATGCCTGGTACTGCACGAGTCGCAGGGGTTCGCCGGCGTCGGCGCCGAGATCGCGGCCCGGGTGCAGGAACGCTGCTTCGACGCACTGCGCGCGCCGGTCCTGCGCGTCACGGGTCTGGACATCCCGTATCCGCCGCCGCTGCTGGAGAGCGCCCACCTGCCGGACGTGGGCAGAGTGCTGGCCGGCCTGCGCCGACTGATGCCCATCGGCGGATCGGGAACACGGCGTCCCACCTCCGCTCCCGACGCCCGGTCGGACACCGCACACGGAACCGTCCACGTCTTCCGACTGCCCGACCTGGGTGAGGGACTGACGGAGGCGGAGGTACTGGAGTGGAAGGTCGCGGTGGGCGATCGCCTCACCCACGACCAGACCGTCGCCGAGGTCGAGACGGCCAAGTCCCTCGTCGACCTGCCGAGTCCGTTCGCCGGTACGGTGACCGCCCTGCACTGCCGCGCAGGCGAGAGCGTGCCGGTCGGGGCGCCGCTGCTCTCGGTGACGGAGCCGGACCCGGAGGCCGGGTCGGGCGCGGTGCTCACCGGGTACGGGACGGGCGGGGCCCGGGGCGGCCTCGTACGGCCGCCGAAGCCGACGGAGACTCCCGGCGGCGCTGACGAGGCAACCGACGAGCCTTCCGTGACCCGCGTGCCCCTCGACGCCGCCGCCGGCAAGTTCCTCACCACTCAACGCGACGTGCCCGCGGTCACCATCTGGGCCGACGTCGACGCCACCGGCCTGCTCGCGGCCCGGGATGCCCAGGGCGTGGGCCTGCTCCCCCTGCTCGCCAAGTCCTGCCTGACCGGCCTCGCCGCCTTCCCCGAGCTGAACGCCCGCGTGGACACCGGGAGTTCGGAGGTCGTCCGGCTCCCGCGCGTGCACCTCGGCTTCGCCGCCCAGACCGAACACGGCCTGGCCGTCCCCGTCGTACGGGACGCCGACCGGCTGCCGCTCGACGAACTGGCCGCCGAACTGCGCCGCCTCACCGCCCTGGCCCGCAGCGGCACGCTCCCCGCGGAGCACCGCACAGGAGGCTCCTTCACCCTGAACAACTACGGCCCGCTGGACGTCGACGGAGCCACCCCGCTCCTCAACCACCCCCAGACCGCCATGCTCGGCGTCGGCCGCCTCCTCGACCGCCCCTGGGCCGTGGACGGCCGCGTGGAGGTACGCAAGGTCCTGCACCTGTCCCTGACGTTCGACCATCGAGTCTGCGACGGCGGAACCGCTGCCGGATTCCTCCGCCATGTCATCGACAGCATCAGTGGCGCCGTCGGCAGCGGCCCGTGAGCCCGCAGGGATCGGATCAGTCCTTGGCCAGACACGAAACGCAGGCGGCCTTAAAGCTGTACGCGTTGAATCCGATGTCCGGGCTCTCGGTGTGTGCCCGCACCGGGTAGGCCCTTCCGGTGCAGTTGCCGTTCGCGTAGAAATACCCTTCCTGGCGGAAATAGTCCGCATAGGAGCGGACGGAACCGACGTGTGTGGTCAGGTAACACGAGCCGGAGACGAAATCAACGTTGTACGCGGCCCCGCTCCCCGAGAAGTTGACACCGGACCACCAACAGAATGTGCCCTGATTGCACGGGGCTGCGGTGGGCGCGGCCGACGACGGGGACGCGCCCAGCATCAGCACGGTGGCCGCGGCGCCGACGGTGAAGACCTTGGCGAGGTGGGTGGAGACCTTCGGTAATGCCATTTCGTTCCTCTCTCGGTGATCTGCCGGCAGCGGTGGCAGGCGACGGAGCAGGCGTTCCTGCACAGTTCGGGGACGGCGCCCCTGCGGTGGGCGACCGTTGAACTGGTGTGGTGAGAGTATTGATGGCGGCGCAGGGCGGTGGCCATCATTTCCATCTCAGTCGAAATGACCGAGATTCCTGACCCTCCAGTGCGCCGAAAGGCCCGTCCTCAAAGATCTGCAACTTGGCGATCTTTGAAGACGGACCTCGATCCGGTCACCACCACCCCGGTCGGTCAGCTCGTGGCAATGAACCGCGAAGGGACCAACGACTTTCGCGGGCCCAGCTAGGAGAGCGGGTGGAACTGCGGGCCGTACGTGCTCCGGGTCCCGGGGATCTGGGTCTCCATGAGCCGCACCGCGGGTTCCTCCAGGGAGCGCATGGCGTGGACGGCCGCGCCCAGGGCGCGGGGGCCGCCGTCGCCCCAGGCCGCGTCGAGGGAGTCCAGCAGGGCCGTGTAGGTGCTGTCGAACCGGTCCAGGAGCTGCTGCACCGGCGCCGACGGCCGGGACCAGCCGCCGGCCGGGACCCGGGCCATGGGGCGTGCGTCCGGGAAGGGAACGGGCGCCCCGGTGAACGTCCAGCCCTCGGCGGTCTGGCGCAGTTGTCGTCCGTGGTAGATCTCGCCGAAGGCGTAGTAGTGGGCCGGGTGGTCGTCGGCGAAGGAGTCGGCAGGGGAACTGCTCGTGCCCTCGCCCTGTTCCCTGATGATGTCGATGGCGCGTTCCACGTCGAGGAGCGTCTCGACGGGCCGCAGTTCGTCCGAGCCGATGTGGGCCTTCAGCTGTCCGCGGGCCGACAACTGCGGGTTCACGGACCGAAAACCGTCCAGCATGGCCGCGTAGAAGGAACCGACGGTGTGCGAGGCGCTGTCGCTCAGGGCGAGCGGCTCCTCGGGGGCCTCGATGGCCATCATCATGTGCACCAAGGACTTGGTGAGACCCGACAGGTACACGGTCACACCGTCGCGCACGCCGCCGGGCAGCGGGCCCGGGTAGGTGGGCGCCGCCGTCTTGATCCGGGGCTGCCCGCCCACGGCCACGAGCAGGTTGCACACCACGCCCAGGTGGTACATCTCGTCGTCGATGATGCGCCGGATCAGTCGCGCGGCGTGCGAGCCGCGGTCCCCGACCGACCACCAGCCGCACAGGTACGGCGGGATGGTGGACAGTTCCAGTTCCACGGCCACCTGAAGCGCCGATCGGAGCCAGTCGAGTCCGCGGCCGGCCTCCGGGACGGCCAGCAGGCGGGCCACGGAACCGGGCGGCACCGGCTCGGGCGGCCCGCCGTGGGGGCCCGCAGCGGCTGACGCCGGTGCGGCTGCCGCGATGCCCGTAGCACCGGCCGCCACGGCAGTAGTGGCCAGGAAACTCCGGCGCTTCAGCGCAGCCCCAGCCGGCCTCTCCACGTCTTCCCTCACACCATCACCTTTGCCTCGCAGTCGCGGCCCCACCATGCTGAACGCACACGGGTCCTCGGATCAGCTCGCGAAGCTAGCAGGCATCACCGCAGATGAGAGGCTTGACGGGCGCGTACGGCGCCACCGCCACTCTGTCAGGCCAACCCGGCGAAGTGCGGGGGGCCTGGTCGGCCGGGTACAGCCACCCATAGAGTGCCGGGAACGAGAGAAGAGCACGATGGATCCCCGCATACCCCGTCTGCGTCGCAAGCTGTCCGCGGTCCCCTTCCAACCACTGCGCAGCCACTCCTTCGGCGAAGAGACACACAGGTTCTTCCTCGGCCCGAAGCTGGCGGAAGCACACGTCGCCGCCTTTGAGGCCGCACACGACATCGACCTGCCCGACGCCTATCGCCAGTTCCTCACGCACATCGGCGGCTCGGGCGCGGCACCGTTCTACGGCCTCATAACGCTGGAACGGTGCTCGCTGCTGGTCATGAATCCGCCCGGAGAGCCGGGAACACCCCGCGGCTTCGAGGACGCAGGGTCCGGGGCACACGAAGGCGACCTCTTCCTCCACATCATCGAGATGGGCTGCACCGACGTATGCGTCATCGCGGTGACCGGTCCCTTGGTCGGACGCGTCGTCATCGGCAACAGCGACGGTTTTTGGGGCCCCAACGTCTCCTCGGCCACCGATTTCCTCGACTGGTACGAACGCTGGCTGAACCACATGAGCGCCGGCCGCGACAACCGGGCCCTGGAACTCACCTCACCCCGACTCCGTGCCCATCCGAACCGCCATCGGCTGGCCCCGAAGATCTGACTCTTCACGGTCAGGGCTTCGCCGAACGGGGTGGTGTGTTCGGGATGCGTGAGGTGAAGAACATCGCGAGGAGCGCGGTGAAGGCGAGGATGGCCAGTGCGGCGCGCAGACCGTCGATCCTGGCCTCCTCGTTCGCGTCGAGGGCCGCCTCGGTCACCGCCTTGTCCGTGCCCGCTTCGTCCAGGGCGGACTTCAGCTGGGCGTCCGACAGGAACGGTACGCCGCTTTCGAGTTCGACGGTCGCCTGCTTCTTGACCTCGGACGGGACCGCCGGATTGTCCTCCACGGTGGCGAGGAAGGTCGTCGTCATCGTGGCGATCAGGATCGATCCGGCGAGCGCCGTGCCGATCGAGGCGCCGAGGTTGGTGACGGCGTTCTGGACGCCGCCGACCTCGGTGCTCTGCGCCTCGGGCACCGCGGACACCGTGACCGCCCCGAGCTGGGATGCCAGCGCGCCCATCCCGAGCCCGATCAGCAGCAGGGGGAGGGTGACGATCTCCGCACCGGCGTCCGCGTCGAGCGCGGCCATCAGGACCACCGCGCCCGCGAGCAGCGCGAAGACCCCCAGCTGCACCACCCGCCGCGGTGACACGTCGGGCAGCACGCGGGGGATCAGGACGGCGGCCGCCAGCAGGGTCACGGAGAGCGGCAGGATGCGGGCGCCCGTCTCGAGCGCGGACAGGCCGAGCGCGACGGACAGGTAGAGCGGTACGACGAAGAAGACGCCCATCTGGACGAGGTACTGGAAGAAGAACATCGTCAGTCCGCCGGTGAGCTGCCTGTTCCGCAGCATAGCGGGGTCGATGAGGGGCTCCACGCGTCGCCGCACCATGCGGGCCTCCCAGCGCAGGAAGAGCCAGACCAGCAGCAGACCGGCCAGCATCAGCCACACCACCAGGGAGACCCCGAGCCAGGAGGGCGCGTCGGGCTTCGGCTGGAACCAGCCCCATTCGTCGGAGCGCAGCACGCCGTAGACGAAGAGCCCCAGTCCGAGCGCGGACAGCAGGGCGCCGACGAGATCGACGTGGGGGCGTTCGCCGACCGGCGCGTCGGCGATACGTCCGGCGAGCACCAGGATGCCGAGCACCATGACGACCTCACCGGCGAAGACCCACCGCCACGAGAAGTACGTGGTCGCGACACCGCCGACGAGCGGCCCGACCGCGATCGCGACGGCTCCGGCGGCGGCGACGAGGCCGTAGGCGGCGGCACGGCGTTCCGCGGCGAAGTTGCTCGCCACGAGCGCCACGATCGCGGGCAGGATGAGGGCCGCTCCGACTCCTTCGAGGAACGACCAGCCGAGCAGCAGCACGGGCAGGTTCGGTGCGAGCGCGGTGGTCAGCGAGCCGCAGCCGTAGATGACGCAGCCGATCATGAACGCGCGTTTGCGGCCGATCAGCGCCCCCACCTTGCCGCCGGGGATCATGAGCATCGCCATCACCAGGGTGTAGGCGGTGATGGCGCCCTGCACACCGGTCACCGTCGTGTCCACGTCCTCGGCGACCGTCGCGATCGAGACGTTCATGACCGAACTGTCCAGCGCCATCAAGAACTGACCGGCCGCGAGTGCCAGCAGTACGACGCGCGCCCTCGGCGGGCTCTCAGCGGTTTCTGCCCTGGTTGCCATGCGCGCATCGTCCCAGCCACCCCGCAGCGCGATCCGCGACCCGCCCCGGAGGTCGGCCGGTTGGCGCAGTGGCCGACGGACGGGTGGTGAACCGGTGCCCCGACGCTGCCGCCCGGACATCCCGAGGTGCGGTCAGGCCCTGGTGGGCAGAGATTGGAAGTAGCCCGAACGGCCGAAACCCGGTGCGCGACAACCGCCCTGAGCCGAGGTCCGGCGAACGGGCCGCACCGGATCGGAGACACCCATGAAGGACCTCAAGTTCGAACAGAAGCGGTCGCTGTCCCGCCATGAGGCGGCCGACCAGCTCACGGCCCTGGCAGCCGCGCTGAGGAAGGGCGAGGACGCAGAACTGGAACTCGGCCCGGGGAGGCTGAGCCTGCGGGTTCCTGACGACCTGCGTGGCGAGATCGAGGTCGAGATCGGCGACGGGGAGATCGAGTTGGAGATAGAGCTCAAGTGGTCGACGGCGACGCCCCGAACCTAGATGGTTCTCGACAGCTGAGCGGGCCGGGACGACAACGCACGCCATCACCCGGCCCGCCGGCGCCCCCTCAGTCACCGCTTAACATCAGCGATCGCCACCGCGATCACGCCTCCAGCAGCCGGCGCTTCTGCTCCTCGAACTCGGCCTCGGTGAGCACGCCTTGGGTCTTCAGCTCACCGAGCTGCTTCAGTTGTTCGATCTTGCTGCTCATGTCGGAGGCCGGCGGGGCCGCCGGCGGCTCGGCGTAGGAGGCCGGTGCGGTCGGGGGCGCCTGGGGTGCCTGCTGGGCCGCCCAGCGGCCCTGCTGCCGGCGGTTCACCCGGTTCGACACGGCGGTCGCCGTTCCGGCGACGACGGCGGTGCGCGCGACCCCGCGGAGGAGACCTGGCATGGCTGCTTCCCTTCGATCCGTCGTTCGGTCCGTCATGCGGTCCGTCAGCTGTCCGTCACCGGCCCGTCACTGTCATCGGCCGTTGCTCGGCTCAGCCGGCGGTCTCGGTCGCGTCGAGCGCGGCGACCAGCGCCGGCACCGGGATCCGCCCGGAGGCGACCATTCGGGCCCCGCCGCGGCGCAGGGCGGCGGCGAAGGGTGCGGCCCACCGGTTCTCGTAGAGCAGGATGCCCGCGGAACAGCCGGGTTCCAGCGCCTTGGCGGCCTCGTCGATGTCGTCCTGGCCGAGGAGTCCTGACGACGCTCCCTCGAAGACGGCGAGGTCGAGCTTGCCGTCGCCGGTGAAGTCGGCGATCTCCATGCCCGTCACCGAGCCGTCCTCGTCCTTCTTGACGAACATCAGGTCCAGGATCCGGATGAGACCCCGGTCCACGAGATCGACGAGGATGGGGAAGGCCTCGCCCGTCATCCGGTTACCGGGGAACTCGACGACCAGATAGTCGATCGGACCCACGTCTTCGACTTCGTTGCTCACGGCGTCACCTCTGGTGCTCGTGGCTGTACGCCAGCGTGGCTGCGGTCCCCCGGAAGCTGCCCTGACCCCATTGCATCACCGGAGCATGGCCCCCGCACCTCGGTGCTTCGTTCACCCGTCCGGCTCACCCGGATCGCGCGCTGCGCGGCGGACAACTGTGCTGGTGACCATGAGCGCTAGCGGTGACGAACAGCTCTCGGCCAAAGAGCGCGGTGAACTGGCCGAACTGCGGCAGCGGGTCCATGCCCTGGAGAGCGGGGGGTCGCCCCGCGCGGCGCGGCACCACCCGTTCCGCTCGTTCGGCTCGGTCGTGCTGATCCTTGTCGCCGCGCTGCTGGCGATGCTGTCCGTCGTCGCGGTGTGGGCGAACAGCATCGTGCAGGACACGGACCGCTACGTGAAGACCGTCGGCCCGCTGGCGAGCGACCCGGATGTGCAGAAGGCGGCCACCAACCGGATCAGCGCCGCCGTACTGGCCCAGATCGACGTGGACGCGCTGGTGCAACAGCTCACGGATGCGGCCTCGGCGAAGGGTGTTCCGCCGCAGGCGGCCAAGCTGCTGGGCAACCTGGACGGACCGATCGAGAGCGGCCTCAAGCAACTGGTCACCGGCACGGTGGAGCGGGTGGTCACCAGCAATGCCTTCGAGACGGTCTGGGTGAACGGCAACCGCAGGGCGCACGCGGCGCTGGTCAAGGCCCTGACCGGCGAGGCCGACGGCACGGTCAAGGTGGAGAACAACCAGGTCGTCATCGACCTGGGCCCGATCGTGGCCGAGGTCAAGGACCAACTGGTCGCCGCCGGCTTCACGCCCGCCGCCAAGATCCCGGCCGTTCACACGAACTTCGTGGTGTTCGCGTCGAAGGACCTCGGCAAGATCAGGTCCTATGTGAGAGTGCTGGAGATCCTCGGCGGCTGGCTGCCCGTCATCGCGCTGCTGATCGCGGCCGCGGGTGTCTACGTGGCGTTCAACCGACGGCACGCGCTGATCGGGGCCGCCCTGGCGGTGTTCGCCGCCATGCTGATCCTCGGCATCGGGCTCACCGTGTTCCGCGACGTCTACCTCAATCATCTGCCGTCCGGGGTCTCCCAGGCCGCCGCGGGATCCGTGTACGACGCCCTGGTCAAGTTCCTGCGGGCCGGTATCCGTGCCCTCGCCGCGGTGGCCCTGTTCACGGCCGCCGGCGCCTTCCTCGCCGGCCCGTCCCGGATCGCCGTCGTCACGCGCACCGGCTGCCGCCGGAGTATCGGCGCGCTGCGCGACGTGACGACCTCGGCGGGCCTGCGGCTCGGGGCGGTCGGGCGGTTCGTCCACCGCTTCAAGCGCTGGATCGGGGTGGCCATCCTGGTGGTCGCGGCGGTCGTCCTGTTCACCTGGACCTACCCCACCACGGCGGTCGTGGTGTGGACGGCGGTGATCACCTTGGTGGCCCTCGGGATCCGCGAGTTCCTGGACCACGACGGCTCCACCCCGTCCTCCACCCCGTCCTCCGGCCCGGACACCGGGGCCGCCGCCGCGCACTGACTCGGCTAGCCGGGTGCCTCCGCAGGGGATACGTTGAATGCGGAAGCCCGTGAGCCGGCCGTCCCGCAGGCACAAGGACCGCGACCACGGCCAGGACGGAGCCCGCTCCGAGACCGGTGCCCGATCGCGCCGGCCGCGACACAGCGACGGCCGAGGAGCAACTCGGAGCGGACGTCCCACAACTGACGGCCCGTCGTCCCCGTAGGCGCGGAGGCGGCCATCCCCGGGAGCCGCTGCCATGACCGACAACCACCTGGACGGCCGCGAGCTGCGGCACCGCACCCCGCAGGAGCGGGCCGCGCTGGGCAAGGCGGCACGCGCCGCGGTCCCGCGCTCCAGCCACGCCGAGTTCACGCCGGGGCCGAAACGACCGGACCCGCTGGAGATCATCGCAGAGCAGTCGGCGACGCGGCTGCCCGAGCTCGTACCGGTCCGCTACGGGCGGATGTCCGAGTCACCGTTCCGGTTCTACCGGGGAGCCGCCGCCATCATGGCCTCGGATCTCGCGGAGACGCCGAGGACGGGTTTCAGGACGCAACTGTGCGGCGACGCCCACATGCTGAACTTCCGGTTGCTGGCCTCGCCCGAGCGGCGCCTGATGTTCGACATCAACGACTTCGACGAGACGTTGCCGGGTCCCTGGGAGTGGGACGTCAAACGCCTGGCCGCCAGTCTGGCCATCGCAGGCCGGGCGAACGGCTTCAGCACCAAGGAGCGAGCCGGGATCGTACGGGCCACCGTGCAGTCCTACCGCGAGAACATGCGCGCCTTCGCCGGAATGGGCAACCTGGCCGTCTGGTACGCCCAGTTCGACGAGAAGTGGGTGCAGGACCGGTTCGGTGAGGACGTCTCCGCGCGGGGCCGCGACCGCTGGGCGCAGGCCCTGGCCAAGGCGCGTTCGCACGACACCCTCCAGGTCTTCGACAAGCTCACCGTCGTCATCGACGGCAAACGCCGTATCGCCCCCGATCCGCCGCTCATCACCCGCCTTGAGGACCTGCTGCCGGACGAGCGGCGCGGCCAGCTCGAACAGCAGGTCACCCGGTTGATCGAGCGGTACGGCAAGACCCTGCAGTCGGACCGCCGGTACCTGCTGGAGCAGTACCGGGTGGCCGACATGGCGCGCAAGGTCGTCGGGGTCGGCAGTGTCGGCACCCGCTGCTGGATCGTGCTCCTGCTGGGGCGGGACGACGAGGACCCCCTGTTCCTGCAGGCGAAGGAGGCCGACGAGTCGGTGCTGGCGCAGCACGTCGGGGCCACCGCGTACGCGACCCAGGGCGAGAGGGTCGTGTCCGGGCAGCGGCTGATGCAGGCCACCAGCGACATCTTCCTGGGCTGGGAGCGGGTCGACGGGCTCGACGGCCGGCGCCGGGACTTCTACGTACGGCAGTTGCGGGACTGGAAGTGGGTCGCCGTGGCCGAGGACATGGTGCCGCGGGGCATGCGCACCTTCGGTGCCCTGTGCGGGGTGACACTGGCCCGGGCCCACGCCAGGTCCGGCGACCGCATCGCCATCGCCGCGTACCTGGGCGGCGGCGACTCCTTCGACCGGGCACTGGTGACGTTCGCCGAGCGCTACGCCGACCAGAACGAACGGGATCACCAGGCGCTCGTGGACGCCATCAGCGCCGGAAGGCTGCCGGCGCAGGCCGCTTGAGGAGGCTCGGGTTGAGGAGGCTCGGGCATCACATGCCGTCGCGCCGACCGCACGCAGCGGTCGGCGCGACGGCACTGCCGATGGCCGGGTCGTTCAGTGCAGGATCTTCTCCTTGGCCCGCTGGAACTCGGCCTCGCTGATGTCGCCCTTGGCGCGGATCGCCGACAGCTTGGTGAGTTGATCCACCTCGTTCCCGGGACCCGTGCCACTGCCGGCGGTCTCGCGGACGTAGTCGTCGAAGGCCTGTTGCCTGGCCCGCGCCTGGTGCTCCGCGCGCTTGCCCATGCCCTTGCCGCGGGCCAGGACGTAGACGAACACACCGAGGAACGGCAGCACGATCACGAAGACCAGCCATCCCGTCTTGCCCAGTCCGCCGAGCGTGTCGTCCCGGAAGATGTCGCCGATGATCCGGAAGAGCAGTACGAGCCACAGGATCCACAGGAAGATCCACATGACCGTCCAGAACGCTCCGAGAGCCGGATAGTCGTAGGCCAGACTCATGTCACCACTCCTTCTCCCTGGCCTCCGCCGGGCAGCAGGGGCAGTCCGAAGGCCTCGCTGATACCGCTGGCGGCGGTCACCACGCGGGCGCTGCCGACGACGGGGGCGATGGCCACGAGGGTGCCCTGGATCTTCTCCAGGGGTACGCCGATCTCGTCGGCCGCCCCGACGTTGAGCAGGTAAGAGGCGGGGGAGGCGCCCGTGGCCACCAGCGCCGCGATACGGGTCAGCAGGTAGGTCTCCGCGGTCAGACCGGACCGTTCGAACGCGTTGAGCGTCATCTCGACCAGAGTGTCGAACACGGGGGTGTCGGCCTCGCCGGGCACGTCGGCACCGTCGGGCCTGTTCGTTTCCTCGCCCATCCGCCAAGTCCTCTCTCGCGATCAAGGCTGTGTTCCGGTCCTGACCGGCTGCCGTTCCACGCTGGCCACGGATTGCGCGTCCCGCTTCACCCGGGGCGGGTGAGTGATCACCGGCATGGATGCCCGCCCGTGGAGGGCCCTGTGTGACGAGTCCGGAACCGTCGTAGGGAGCCGAGGAAGGCGATGGCCGCGATCCAGGTACCTGTGCGGCCGCCGCGGCCCACCGTCGGCGCATCGCCCTGCCGAACCTCACCCGTCACGGGTGATCACCGGCGCCGGATCACTCCGCATGCTCGCAGAAGAGGCGCTGAGTGCTGCCTCTTGCCGAGGAAGTGAGGAATCGACCATGGCCACGACCACGACGCACCGCCACTCGGAAACCGCCGAGGCGACTGCCGGCGGCCTGACAGTGTTCGCCGCTGTCCTGCTGTTCATCGCCGGTGTCCTGGACCTCTTCCGGGGCATCATGGCCATCGCCAACGACGACGTGTTCGTGAACACCCCCAACTACGTCTTCAAGTTCGACCTGACCAGCTGGGGCTGGATCCAGCTGGTTCTCGGAGTGATCGCCATGAGCGTGAGCGCGGGTCTCTTCACACGCGCCACCTGGGCCCGGGTCGTGGGCGTCGGCATCGCGGGGCTGGCGATCATCGCCAACTTCCTGTCGATCCCGTACTACCCGGTCTGGTCACTCACCCTGATCGCGATGTACGCCTTCGTCATCTGGGGCCTGTGCATCGTGCGGCGGGACCGCTGAGCGAAGCACCGGCCGCCGCGGGAATCCCTGACGGCGCCCGCGCCACCCGTGGCCGCCCGAGCGACGGGCTCTACCGGGGGCGTGGGGCGCCTGGAGGGCGCGCGACGAATGTCCCTTAAGGGTATTTTCGTCCTGATATGAGCCGCCAGGTCATGCGGTGTTCAAGCCGACGCGCCCATGGTGTGGCGCCCGAACCCGGGAGGACCCATCGCCGGAACGACGTCGGAGAGTGGCTCCGGCCCCGCGGCGCGGAGTCAGCCGCCGGAAGCCGACCTGCTGAGAACCATGCTGGGCCGGCCGGAGTATCGCAAGGCCCTGGTGTTCTGTGGCCTGATCGGTGTCCCGGTGGCGCTGATCGCCTTCTGGTTCCTGGTGGCGGTCCAGCAGCTGGAACAGCTGATCTGGACGGACTGGCCCAAGGACCTGGGCTGGAAGCAGGCCCCCTGGTGGTGGGCGCTTCCCCTGCTCACGCCGGCCGGCCTCGTGGTCGGCGTGGTGGCCGCGCGGCTTCCGGGCCGGGGCGGACATGTGCCCGCGGGGGGCCTGCACTCGGGTGGCATCACGAGAACGGCGCTGCCCGGCGTCCTGATCGCCGCACTGGTCGGTCTGCCGCTCGGCGTCGTGCTGGGGCCCGAGGCACCGCTGATCGCGATGGGCGGCGGATTGGCGCTGCTCTTCGCGAGCCTGGCCCGGGCTCCGGCGACCGAGGCGAGCACGGCACTGCTGGGTGCGGCCGGGGCGGCGGCCGCCATCTCCGCGCTGTTCGGGAATCCGATCGTGGGCGCGGTGCTGCTGATCGAGGTGGCCGGGGTGGGCGGCCCCCAACTGTTCGCGGTGATGCTGCCGGCCCTGCTGGCGAGCGGCGTGGGAGACCTGATCTTCACGGGGTTCGTGCACTGGACCGGATTCGAGACGGGGAGCCTGGACATCGGCCTGCCCAAACCGCCGCCGCTCGACTGGCCGGACGTGCTGTGGGTGTTGGTGCTGGCGCCCGCCCTGGCGTTCCTCGTCCACTGGGCCTTCGTGGGCGGACGGTTCGCGGCGCGCTTCGTGGCGGCCCGGACGGTACGCAACACCACCCTGTGCGCCCTGGCCGCCGCGGTCTGCATCACCCTCTACGCCGTGGCCACGGGACGCTCGCCCGCCGAGGCGGCCCTGTCGGGCGAGTCCGCTCTCTCGGAAATGGCGCAGGACCCGCACGCCTGGCCGGTGGGAGCCCTGATCGCGGTGCTGGCCTTCAAAGGCCTGGCGTACGCGCTGTGCCTGGGCGGCCTGCGCGGTGGTCCCATCTTCCCCGCCCTGTTCCTGGGCGGTGCGGCCGGCGTGCTGCTCGCGCCCCTGCCCGGTCTGGGGCTGGTCCCGGCGATGGCGGTCGGGATGGCGGCCTCGGTGACCGCGGCCCTGCGGCTGCCCGTGAGCAGCGTCGTCCTGGTCGTGCTCCTGCTGGGCAACGTGGACACGGTGGCTCTGGTGGTGCTGGCAGCGGTCGTGTCCTTCGTGCTCGTCCAGAGGATGCCACAGGGGCCGGGCATCCCGGCGCCCGCCGAGCGGCCGGCCGAGCGGGCGGCTCATCACTGACGCCCTTTGCACCAGGTGACCTCGCGAGGTCCACGCGGCGTCCTTTGCGCCGGCCGTGCGGCATGTCCCGCCCGCACCCCTAGGAAGCGCAGGTCATCACGGTGACGAGCGGTCGGGTGCGGCACCGTCCCCCGGCGTGTCCCCGGGCAGCGGGCCCGGCGGTCGGCCCAGATGACGGACGGCCCAGGGTTCGCGGGCGATGACCGCGCCGGCCGTGAGGCACAGGGTCGCGACCACGCAGAGTGTGATGAGCCAGGACAACAGCGTGAAGACGGCACCCATGGAGCCGTACTTCTCCAGGCTGTGGTTGAGGGCCCGGGGCACGTACAGCGACGCGGTGGAGGTGAGGACGGCCAGGGCCGTTCCGGTCAGCAGCGCACCCGGCAGCAGTGGCCGCCAGGGCACGCGCGCGACCAGCAGCAGATGCTGCGTCCACCACCAGATGCCGACCTCCGCGATCAGCAGCAGAGGCACGCCGAGCCACAGGCCGAGACCGAAGCCGTCGCGCAGGGTTCCCTGCACGGCGAACATGGCCAGCCATGTCGCGAGCCAGGCGATCCAGCGCCAGGCGGCCACCCGCGCGCTCGCCTTGGGCAGGCTCCAGGCGCGCTGGCACAGCCGTTGCATGGCGCGGCTGCACGCGGTGGCCGAGAGGAGCACCATCAGCCCGCCGACGGCGCCGGTCGTCTGCCGCAGCTCGTCGGACGGATCATCGGTGCCTTTGAGGACCTTGTTCAGTTCGGCGTTCGAGCTTCCGGTCAGTCCGAAGGCGTCGTGCAAGGACGTGACGAACTGGTCACGCAGCCACTGCGGGGCTATGGAGCCCACCACGAACAGCAGGGGCACAGCAGTGAGGAACGTCTGGGCGGCCAGCCTGGTCGCCGAGTCGAACACGTTCACCGAGATCAGGTGCGACAGCAGACGCGTGATCACAGGGAACCGGTGCTCGGTCCGGGTGCGCAGTTCGATGAGCCGGGTCTGTGCCGAGGCGGCACGCGCCCGCAGAGCTGCCCGGCGCGACGGACGGTCCGGGCGCTTCCCTCCGGTCCCTGTCGCTGGCTGCATACTGCCAGGGTGCCGCCACTACGACCATGTGGCCCAGGCAGGTGTACGCCACAGGGCCGTATGGGTCAACGAACTAGCGCGTTACGGTGCGAGGGGACGATGTGGCCCACGGGTCGGATGAGCCTGCGGCGCGGACCGGCCTCACCGCCGAGGATTTGTGAGGTGCGGACCCGGCCGTGAGACTGGAGCCATGGTCGAGAGTCGCCCCGTGGCCGGACGCGCAGCACCGCGCGGGGGCTGCGATGGTGCTTGACCTGGTGGTCATCGGCCTCGCGATCACCGTGTTCCCCCTGTCGGTGACCGCGTTCGTCCTGGTGCTGTCGGCGCGCGGCGGAGTCTGGAACGGCCTGGTCTTCATCCTCGCCTGGCTCGCCTGCTTCGTGGCCGTCCTGGCCGCCGTACTGATCACCACCGGCGGCAAACCGCCGGCCCCGCACTCCCCGCCGTCCACCGCCTCGTCCGCCGTCAAGCTCGCCATCGGCGTGGGACTCGTCGGATACGGCTGGTACCGGCACCGGTCCCGGCACAAGAACCGTGAGCGGACCGGCCCCCCGGACCGCCGACGCCACAAGTCCTCCGGCGGACTGATGGCGCGACTCGACCGGATCTCCCTGTGGACCGCGGCCGGGCTGGCACCGCTGCTCCAGCCCTGGGGGCTCGTGGCAGCCGGCGCGGCGACGGTGGTCAGCGCCGACATGTCCCACGCGTCCTCCTACCTCGCGCTGCTCGGATACTGCCTCCTCGCCACGAGCAGTCTGCTGGCGATGGAGATCTACACGACCTTCGCCCCGGACTCGGCCAGAGTGCGCCTGGGCAGACTCCGTACCTGGATCACGACGCACCAGGAGCAGGCGCTGGTGGCGGTGGCCTTGGTGGCCGGATTGTTCCTGGTGAGCAGAAGCATCGCCCAGTTGACGTCCTGAGCCTGTAAGGCATGGCGTCTTTCGGTCGGTTGCGCAAGGTGAAGCACATCACCGGCTGGTGCCGTTGGCCCGAACTCGTCCGACGGGTTAGGTTCCAGCGATCACGGGGCAGGACGTCGTAACCCCCCGAGCGCAGATCTCCCTTTCGCACCCTCCTTTGACGAGAGATACAGGACATGTCTGCTCAAGAACGCGCACACCAACCTCCGCGCCGCGTCGGCGTCGTGGCCGAGTCTGTCTCCGGGGAGACACGGGTCGCGGCGACCCCGCCGACGGTACGACTGCTGCTGGGCCTGGGCTACGAGGTCGTGGTCGAGTCAGGGGCCGGCGAGGCCTCCGGCTTCGACGACCAGGCGTACGCCGATGTCGGCGCGGGCATCGGCGAGGCCTGGGACGCGGACGTCGTCCTGAAGGTGAACGCCCCCACCGAGGCGGAGATCGGCCGGCTGCGCAGGGGCGCGGTCCTGGTCGCCGTGCTGGCCCCGGCGCAGAGTCCTGAGTTGCTGCGGGCACTCGCCGACGCCGGCGTGACGGCCCTGGCGCTCGACGCGGTGCCGCGCATCTCGCGGGCGCAGTCGATGGACGTGCTGTCCTCGATGGCGAACATCGCCGGCTATCGCGCGGTCATCGAGGCCGCGCATGTCTTCGGACGCTTCTTCACCGGTCAGGTCACCGCGGCGGGCAAGGTGCCGCCGGCGAAGGTGCTGGTGGCCGGTGCGGGCGTGGCCGGCCTCGCGGCGATCGGCGCCGCCTCCAGCCTCGGCGCGATCGTGCGCGCCACCGACCCGCGTCCGGAGGTCGCCGACCAGGTGATGTCCCTGGGCGGGGAATACCTGGCGGTGAACGCCGCCCAGGAGGCGAGCACCGACGGCTACGCCAAGGCGACCTCCGCCGACTACGACCGCGCCGCCGCCGAGCTCTACCACGAGCAGGCCGGGGACGTGGACATCGTCATCACCACCGCGCTGATCCCGGGCCGGCCCGCGCCGCGCCTGCTGACGGCCGAGGACGTGGCCGTGATGAAGCCGGGCAGCGTCATCGTCGACATGGCCGCCGCGATGGGCGGCAACGTCGAGGGCACCGTGCCGGGCCGGACCGTGGTGACCGACAAGGGCGTCACCCTCATCGGCTACACCGACCTGGCCTCCCGGCTCCCGGCCCAGGCCTCGCAGATGTTCGGCACGAACCTGGTGAACCTGCTGAAGCTGCTCACCCCCGGCAAGGACGGGCAGCTGACGATCGACTTCGACGACGTCGTGCAGCGGGCGGTGACCGTCGTACGCGACGGCGACATCACGTGGCCGCCGCCCCCCGTCGCGGTCTCGGCGGCCCCCGACGCACAGCCCGCGGCCCCGCCCCAGGCGCCCGCACCGAAGCAGCCGAGACTGACCCCCGCCCTGCGCCTGAGCCTGATCGGGCTCGGGATGCTGGCGATGTTTCTGCTGGTGGCCTTTGCTCCGGCCCAACTCGCAGGCAACTTCACCGTGTTCGCGCTGGCGGTGGTGATCGGCTACTACGTCATCGGCAAGGTGCACCACGCGCTGCACACCCCTCTGATGTCGGTGACCAACGCGATCTCCGGGATCGTCGTGATCGGCGCTCTGCTCCAGATCGGGCACGAGAGCTGGATCGTCACCACGCTGTCCTTCGTGGCGATCCTGCTGACGAGCGTCAACATCTTCGGAGGCTTTGCCGTCACCCGCCGCATGCTCTCCATGTTCTCGAAAGGCTGAGCCGAGATGACCTCCCTGACGGCTTCCCACGCTGCCGACCTGGTCGCCGCGCTGTTGTTCATCCTCAGCCTGGCCGGCCTGTCGCAGCACCGAACCTCCCGCGCCGGCGTCGTCTACGGCATCGCCGGCATGGGCCTCGCCCTGGTCGCCACCGTGGTGGTCGCGGCGCAGAGCATCACCGCCGGAGCGGTCGCGCTGATCCTGCTGGCGATGGGGCTCGGCGCCGCGATGGGCCTGTGGCGGGCCCGCCGCGTCGAGATGACGCAGATGCCCGAACTCATCGCCGTCCTGCACAGCTTCGTCGGCCTCGCCGCGGTGCTGGTGGGGTGGAACAGCTACCTGGAGGTGGAGTCCCACGGATCGGCGCAGACCGAGATCGGCGCCGACCTGCTGGGCATCCACCACGCCGAGGTGTTCATCGGCATCTTCATCGGCGCGGTCACCTTCACCGGCTCCATCGTCGCGTTCCTGAAACTGTCGGCACGCATCAAGTCCCGGCCGCTGATGCTGCCGGGCAAGAACGCCCTGAACATCGGGGCGCTCGCGGCGTTCGTCGGGCTGACCGTCTGGTTCACGATCAGCCCGAACCTGCCCCTGATGATCGCCGTCACCGCGCTGGCCATGGCGCTCGGCTGGCACCTGGTCGCCTCCATCGGCGGCGGCGACATGCCCGTCGTCGTATCCATGCTCAACAGCTACTCGGGCTGGGCGGCGGCCGCGGCCGGCTTCCTCCTCGACAACAACCTGCTCATCGTCACCGGGGCGCTGGTGGGCTCCTCAGGTGCCTACCTGTCGTACATCATGTGCAAGGCGATGAACCGGTCGTTCCTCTCCGTCATCGCGGGCGGCTTCGGCATCGAGGCGCCGTCCGGCGGCGGGGAGGAGCAGGGGGAGCACCGTGAAGTGCGGGCCGCGGAGGTGGCCGAGATGCTCACCCAGGCCGGCTCGGTGATCATCGCCCCCGGCTACGGCATGGCCGTCGCACAGGCCCAGCATCCTGTCGCGGAGCTGACGCGGCTGTTGCGCGGGCGGGGTGTCGAGGTCCGCTTCGGTGTCCATCCCGTCGCGGGGCGCCTGCCCGGTCACATGAACGTGCTGCTGGCCGAGGCGAAGGTGCCCTACGACATCGTCCTGGAGATGGACGAGATCAACGACGACTTCGCCGGCACGTCGGTCGTGCTGGTCATCGGCGCGAACGACACCGTCAACCCGGCCGCGACCGAGGACCCGGCGAGCCCGATCGCGGGGATGCCGGTGCTGCGGGTCTGGGAAGCCGAACAGGTCGTCGTCTTCAAACGCTCCATGGCCTCCGGATACGCGGGTGTGCAGAACCCCCTGTTCTTCCGGGAGGGGAGCAGCATGCTGTTCGGCGACGCCAAGCAGAGCGTGGAGGAGATCCTGCGTGCACTGGGCGACGACAGCCGACGCGACGCGGCGTCCGCGGCGCCGCAGACGACGATGTCCAGTCACTGACGGATCGGTGCCTTCATGTCCGCCGTGGCGCGGAGGCGCGGCCCGGTCCTGGAGCCAGTCGCTCCGGGTCCGGGCCCTGCCGAACGACGCGTACCGGCGATCACCGGCGGTAGAGGGCTCGGCGGATCGCTCTGCGCTGGCTCGCGGTGGTGTCGCCCCAGACGCCGTCCGCCTCCCCGTGGCGGACGGCCCAGTCGCGGCAGGCGAGCATCACCGGGCACCGGCGGCATACGGCGCGGGCACGCGCCGTGGCACTGTCCGTCTCCACCAGCGGGAAGAACAGCTCGGGGTCCTCGCCGACGCACAGTGCCCGGACGCGCCACCCGGAACGGCGACCGTCCATCGAGGTTGTACGAGCCATACCGCACCTCCGCGGTCCGATCGGGGCACAGGGATGACCGCGGCTGGAGAGCCGCGGTCCCGGCAGAGGTGTTCGGCATCTTATGACACGTGCCCATAGAAGGCCATAGCGGACTTTCATGGCATACGGACTCCCGCGGGCAGGCGCCGATAATCCGCAGGCGTGACCGCGGGTAGCGGTCAGGAGCCCACGATGTGGCGCACATTGTCGACAGCGCCGCATCCTGCCTTCAACTGGTGCTCACGCTCTTCCAGAAATGCCTCGCCCAGTTCTTCGCGGCGCTCCATGGGCACGTTCTCGCGCGCTCCGTTCAGGATGGTGCGCTCCTCCTCGTCGGCGTGGTGCGTGACGGCCTGCACGAGTTCTTCCAGCTTCTCGTCCCATTCCTCGGAGCCGACCTCGTCGACTTCCAGGAGTTCCAGGAGCGCCTTGTTGCCCTCCTCGTGCTCCTCCTCGCCGTGTTCCAGCTCATCGTCGTCGATCTTCTTGTATCGCTTCAGGGCGGGGTACACCTTCGCCTCTTCCGCCAGAGCGTGTGCGATCAGCAGATCGGAGAATTCCCGAAGGGCGGCCGCCCGGTCGGCTTCGACGCTGCGCATCAGGCGAAAGAGATCCTCCATCTTCCGGTGGTCCTGAAGAATGAGTTCAACCACGTCTCGTGTCTGCGCCATGAGGATAGGGATCACTTTCGTGCGGGGGACCTTGCAGGATCCCGGCTACCCCGTCCTGCGCAGTTCAGCGGAATGGTTCGCCGCCGACCTGATCACTCTGGGTGAGAGCGCCGTTGCAGGCCGCGGAACGCATCCGCACGCCACTTCCCTGCAGAAGTATGGGTGCAGGACGTGCATCCGAACGGAGTCGACGGCCTGGACCGGCGCCTCACGACCGTGTACGGGCCCGCAGTGGAACGGACGAAACGCGATGACGAAGAAGGCGAAGAACAAGGCCAAGGGTGAGAAGTTCACCAAGGGTGACGAGGTCACCTGGAGGAGCCACGGCAGCACCGCCGAAGGCACGGTCGTCCGCAAGCTCACCCGACGCACCGAGGCCGCGGGCCGCACCGTGGACGCCTCACCGGAGGAGCCGCAGTACGAGGTGCGCAGCGCCCAGTCCGGCAACACGGCAGTCCACAGACCGTCCGCGTTGCACAGGAAGTGAGCGGGCCCGATGCAGACTTTCCTGCCCCACCCGGACTTCCGCCGGACGGCCCTCCTGCTGGACCGGCGCCGACTGGGCAAACAGCGGGTTGAGGCCTTGCAGGTCCTGCGTGGCCTCACGGTGCCGGGATACGGCTGGCGTCGGCATCCGGCCGTACGGATGTGGACGGGGTACGAGGAGGCACTCGTACGGTACGGGCTGGAGATCTGCCGGGTCTGGCGCGGACTCGGGCACCAGGACGGCTGCGCCGCCTCGCTGGTGGCTGGACTGGCCGACTCGCACCCCGGCACCTCGGTGCGCGACCAGCCGGCGCTGGCAGCCGCCGGCGAACTGCCGCCCTGGCTCGGTGATGAGGCCTTCCACGAAAGCCATTGCTCGGCCCTGGTCCGCAAGGACCCGGAGGTGTACGGCGAGCTGTTCCCCGGCGTACCCGACGATCTCCCCTACGTGTGGCCCGCGTCCGACAGGGAGGGACAACAAGTCTGACTTGGTCTCAGGCGGTATGGGGAGCCGTTGGTGATGGCCAGGGTGAGGGGGAGTGGACGGGTGGGCGCCGGGACCCGACGATCCGTCAGGCCCCGGCGCGCAGGAGAGAGCGGTCAGTTGGCGGGGACGTCGTCCTGGAACGTGGTGCCCGCGCTGCGGTACGCCGCCACCTTGGAGGAGACCTGTGCCGGTGTGAGGACCTGGTCCTTGATGTGCAGCACGTAGTCGATCTGCTCGTCGTACGCCCGTGGGGTGCTGCTGGTCAGCCCGCCGAAATCGATCAGCCACTGGTTGAAGTTGATGGACATGGGCCGCTCCGGCAGGTACGCGGCGTCATGGGTGCCGAAGAGCCGGCCGTCGACGTAGTACTTGATGCTGCTGTTGTCGATGGTCAGCACCAGGTCGTGCCAGCCGGCGTAGCTCTGGCGGCTCTCGCTGTGCTGGTTGACCGCCACCCAGGGGTCAGCCTGGTAGGTCTCCCAGGACGTGGTGTAGAGGATGGCGGACGGCTCGCCCCAGCCGCCGTTGGGCAGGTACTCGAAGTCGTACTCGGCGTAGTCGTCGGCCATGGGTGCCTTGAGGTCGTTGATGGTGAAGAAGGTCTGGACGAGGTGGTCGCCGTCCGGCCCGGATGCGGGTGCGTCGCTGAACTTGACGCGGGCCGCGTAGGTGCCGTTCTTGAACTTCGTCGCCTTGGTGAGGATCTCGGTCTGTTCGGTGCTCGCTCCGGTGCCCGCCGTCGAAGTGCGCAGGTTCATGATGGAGTTGCCGCTGACGCTGGAGAAGGTGACGTTCTCGGGGGCCCAGGTGGCGCCGGAGACGCCGGGGCCCCCGGAGTTGGAGCGCACGTTCCAGCCGTTCGCCGAGATCCTCGGGTCGGTGTGACCGGTGTAGTTGAAGTCGTCGAACAGTGTGGCGCCGCCGGTCGGGGGGTCGGTGGGCGGGTCGGTCGGCGGGTCCGTCGGGTCGTTGCCCGCGGGGGCCTGGCCCCACAAGGTGGTGCCGGCGAGTCGGGCGGTGACCTTGGACCAGTCGGCGTACGAGGTCTGGGAGGCGCCGAAGGAGTAGTCGTCGCTCTGGTTCAACGGTGCCCATGTCGACTGGTAGAAGCGCAGTTGCATGTCGCCGGTGTCCGCGCCCGGTGAGAGGGAACCGGCCCCGGAGGTGAAGCCGATCTCCAGGTAACGGTCCGCCGTGGCGGTGGGGTTGGCGAGCGTGCCGAAGGTGCCGGTGACGTTGGCGCAGCCCTTGACGGCCCAGGAACAGGCGAAGCGGTACGTGGCGTTCGCCGAGTCCGCCTTGAAGTAGTAGCGGAGCTTGACGCCTTGCAGGGAGACGCTGGTGGTACCGGTGTTCCGTACCTTGAACCAGGGCTCCGCCTGATCGGCGTTGGCTCCGGAGGCGCTGGTCCGGTACTGGACGCTCAGGCCGTCGCCCGCCGCGTTCGCGGTGGCAGGGAGTGCGGTGAGCGCGGCGGCGCCCATGCCGACGGCGATGGCGGCGGCCGCGGTGGCGCGCCACCGGTTCGTGGTGGTTCTCATCGTTGTTCCCTCCAGAAAGGTGGGGGTGTTTCCCGGAATGGGACAGGGCGTGCGTCAGGGGTGGTGGGGGATGCCGAGCGCGTCGAGGCGGACGGTGTGGTCGCTGAGGCGGGTTCGGAAGTCGGTCCAGTCGGTCGTTCCGCTCCAGCCGCGGTCGGCGAGGGCGCACAGGCGCGGGTAGGTGAGGTACTCGATGTGCGCGGGGGTGGTGACGAACTCGGTCCACAGCTGGGCCTGCGTGCCGAGCACCCGCCCGGCCGCCTCGGCGTCCGCCTCCGCCGGGACGGGATCGTGGGCGTGGACGGTGCGCAGATCCACGACGGCTCCGGGCTGGGCCGGCGGCTCGTGGGGGTCGCCGGAGCGGGCGTAGTCGAGATAGGTGGCGCGGTGATACGCGTTGACCACGGGGTGGCCGCGTCGGGCGGCCGCCAGGGTGTGGGCGGCCTCGCGCCAGGTCATCACGGTGAAGTCCAGGGGCAGTTCGGCTCCGGTCTCGGCCCAGCCGACCGGGCGCCGTCCGTTGCGGACGAGGAAGCCGCCGATCTTTCCGAGGAACCAGCCGTGCAGGGCCTGGGCGTTCGGCAGGCCTTCCGCTGCCATCCGGTGGTGCGCGGTGGGGCTGTGGGTCCACTCGGCCGTGGGGCACTCCTCGCCGCCGATGTGGATGTACGGCGAGGGGAAGACGTCCATGACCTCGTCGAGAACGGTGCGGCAGAAGTCGAGGGCTTCGTCGTGGACACCGAGGACGGTGTCGCACACGCCCCAGCGCGTCCAGACGTCGAGGGTGCGCCCGGGGTGGTTGCCGAGTGCGGGATAGGCGGCGAGCGCGGCCCGTACGTGCCCGGGCATCTCCGTCTCCGGCAGGACGGTGACTCCGCGGGCGGCCGCGTACCGGACCAGGTCGGCGAGTTCGGTCCGTGTGTAGGACCCGCCGTGCGGGGTGCCGTCGTACGTTCCGGTCCCGGCCGGCCCCTGTGGGGATTCGGCGCGGTGGCCGCCGATCTCGGTGAGCTTGGGGTAGGCGGCGATCGGCATGCGCCACCCCTGGTCGTCGGTGAGGTGCAGATGGAACACGCTGACCTTGTGCAGCGCCAGCAGGTCGACGTAACGGCGCAGATAGGACACGGGCTGGAAGTGCCGGGCCACGTCGAGCATCGCGCCGCGCCAGGGGTGGCGGGGGACGTCGGTGATGTCGGCGCAAGGCAGCAGCCATCCGGTGTCGGGCTGCGCTGTCGCGGACAGGGCCTGCGCAGGCAGGAGTTGACGGATCGTCTGGATGCCGCGCAGCAGGCCGGTGGGGTGTGCGGCGCGCAGCAGGACGGCGTCGGGGGTCACGGTGAGCGCGTATCCCTCGTCGCCGAGTTGGCCCGGCGCGGGGTCGAGGGCGAGGGTGAAGGGACCGTCGGGGGAGGGGCGCAGGGGTAGCCCGGTGGCTGGGGCGAGCAAGGAGCGCAGCAGGTCTGCGGCCGGTTCGGTGCCGGGGCCGAGGCGGACGGTGGTGTGGTGGTCGAGCGTGAAGTGGCCCGGCGGGAAGGCGGCTTCGGTGGGGCGGGGGATGAGGGCGGGCATGCGTCGCCTCCAGGACGGGGGGGGGGCGGGGGTGAGCGGGTCGGCCCTTGACTGCGCCGGCCCACGACTGCGCCGGCCCGTGAGCCGGAGGGACGTGGCGCTGGAGCGGTGTTCAGGCAGGCGAACGCCGTGTTCGGGAGCGGTTCGGGCCGTACGCGATGGGGTGCTGCGAGAACATGCGGGACACAGTGGGCCGGGCAAGACCTCTGAGCCGGGCTTGGCGGCGCTGCACGTTTTCACCTCCAGAGGCCACCGTCTGGTCAACTGACCAGTGAAGGTCACTGGTCAGGTCCCTGGTGAGGTGAGGACGAAGGTGGCATAGACCAATTGAGACGTCAACCCCCTGTGCGCGCACGGGTTTTGCGGCGCAGGACAGTGAATGCGCTGACGACCACCGATGGTCTGCGGCTAGACTTCCCTCACTGAGATGGGCAAGCTACGGACTTACCACTGGTCAAGTGGTCAACTGGTCGGCTGGTCGACCGGGGCTCAGGGGGGCAGGGGCACGTATGAAAGCGAAGGCCGACGCACCTGGTGCGATGCTCAAGCGCGAGCGAGTCCGGGACTTCCTTCTCGATCTTGTGGAGTCCCATCGCCCCGGCGACGCCATCCCCTCCGAGCGTGCCCTGTGCGTCCGGCTGGAAGTGTCCCGCCCGACCCTGCGCGCGGCGGTGGACGAACTCGTTGCGGCTGGCCTGCTGGTACGCGAACACGGTCGGGGCATGTTCGTCGCCCCCGAGAAGATCACTCAGGAACTCGTCTCCGCCGAGCAGTCCATGACGGTTCCGCAGGCCGCGGGCACCTGGTCGAGCCGCCTGCTGGAGTTCACCCTCATTCCGGCCGGCGCGCGCGTGGGCCGCAAGCTGCGGATCTCACCCGCCGCCGAGATCGTGTACGTCGCGCGGCTGCGCCTGGTCGACGGCGCCCCGATGGCCATCGAGCACCTGCACATCAAGGCCGAGCTCGTACCCACCCTGTCCGCGGAGGAACTGGAGGCCGGCGACCTCTACGAGCACCTGCGTCGGCAGCACGGCGTGCATGTCCGGGAGGCCGTGCAGGCGATCGAGCCGACCGTCGTCACCCGTGCCGAAGCGGACCTGCTCGACGTGCCCGAGCTGTCCCCGGCACTGCTCTTCGAGCGGCTCACCTCCGACACCAAGGGGCAGCCCGTCGAATACGTCCACTCCCTCTACCGCGGTGACCGCTACCGGATCGTCTCCCGGCTCACCCTCGGCCCCGCGGCCACCGCACCTGCTGACCGGCTCGGACACCACCCGGGCATCCCTCCGGGCGACTTCGCCCACCGGGACACCATCGCGTCCTCGACACGGGGGGACGTTCAGGCGGGACCGTGAGGTAGGACGGCTCGGCCGGAAGAAGGCGTAACGCGCCGCGGCCCTGGCGCGTGGGTGACGATGAGCCGGCGCGTGCGCACGGCCTCCACCATGAGGTGGCGGCGGTAACGGACTTGTATGAGGTGGCCGCGGTAACGGACTTGGCATCCTCCCCCTCACGAGGGGCTGGCCTGTCAGCCGGCATGCTTCGGCGCCGGTTCTTCCGGGGCAAGAGGCGCTGGCGTACCCCCCGAGACAGCCACGGGCGTACGGAGGTTGGGCTCTGGACGCAAGCCAGGACCAGGCTAGCGACGCCAGGGGAGTTCCGTGGGGAGGGTCGGCCGGTCCGGGCCGGTCAGGCCGGCGAGGATGATTTCGCATGCTTCGCCGAAGGTGTGGGCCTGTTCCGGCGTCAGGCGATCGAAGACCGCGGCGCGAACCATGGCCGCGTGTCCGGGGGCCGCGTCCTCAAGGACTGCCAGTCCGACGTCGGTCAGCGCCGCCATCTGGGCCCGTTTGTCGCCGGCGGAGTCCTCGCGCCGGACCCAGCCCGCCTCCTGCATCCGGCTCACGGTGTAGGAGAGCCGCGTGCGGGCGATCTTGAGCTCCGCTGCGAGGTCTGTCATACGCAGGCGCCGTTCCGGAGCCTCGGAGAGAAAGACCAGCACCGAATAGCTCAGGTGGCTCAGCCCTGACTCGCGCCGCAACTGCTGGTCGAGCGCGTCGTCCAGGACCAGGGTCAGGTCCCGGTAAGCGCGCCAGGCGCGCAGTTCCTGCGGGGTCAGCCAGGGCCGTTGCATGGCCCGCACCCTAACAGCGCCTGCGATCCGAGATGAAGCCGCAGGTCGGGCGAGCACAAGCGGAATCTTGCAGATTTGCAACATCCTGCCTTAGGGTGGAACCGCTTGAAAGATAAACAATCACCCCCACGCATCGAAGGAAGTTCCATGAGGCACACCCGCAAGGCATGGGCCGGAGCCATCGCGCTGGGCATCGTCGCCGCGGCCGGAGCGACCGTCGCCGCCGCCGATCCGTCCACGCAGAGCCAGTCCAAGGCCCCGAGTGAGGACGCCCAGCTGCAGAAGCTCTACAAGGCCGCGGTCGCCGAAGGGGGCCGACTGGTCGTGTACGCGGGCGGCGACAAGCCCGGCCAGGCCGACTACCTCAAGGACGCGTTCGTCAAGAAGTTCCCCAAGATGAAGGTCGACATCGTGGTCGACTTCAGCAAGAACCACGACGCCCGCATCGACAACCAGGTCGCGGAGCACCACGTGGTCGCCGACGTCGTCCACCTGCAGACGGTCGACGACTTCCCCCGCTGGAAGAAGGAAGGCATCCTGCAGCAGTACAAGCCGGTGGGATGGAACAAGGTCGACAGCCGCATCAAGGACAAGGACGGTTACTACACCGGTCTGTTCTACTTCGCCTTCGCCAACGTCACCGCCACCAAGCTCGGTGACAGCGCGCCCGTCGAGGCCAAGGAGTTCCTCAAGCCGGAGTTCAAGAACAAGCTGGTCTTCACCTACCCGAACGACGACGACGCCGTCCTCTACTACTTCAAGCAGCTCACCGACAAATACGGCGTCGGCTACCTGCAGAAACTCCTCGCCCAGAACCCCAAGTTCGTGCGGGGCACGCAGGACTCGTCCGACCTCGTCGGCACCAGTGACTACGTCGCGAACTTCGGCAGCGGAGGCAGTTCCAACGGCCTGTCGCAGGTGACCCTCCCGAAGACCTCACCCTGGGTCGCCTGGCCGCAGACCGGCGCCATCCTCAAGAACGCCCCGCACAAGGCCGCCGCCGAGCTCTACCTTAGCTGGATCCTGTCCAAGCAGACCCAGCAGCACGACATCGGCACCTGGAGTGCCCGCACCGACGTCCCCGCCCCGGCAGGCCGCAAGGGCATCTTCGACTACAAGAACATGAACCCGCTGGGGCTCGGCGAGTTCATGAGCGACCGCACTGCCCTCGACCGGTACAAGGCCCTCATCAACCTCTACGTCGGAGACGTCCAGGGCGTGAACCCGTCCGACCCCAAGGGCGTCCTCGGGCTCTACCCCACGAGCCAGGACGGCGCGCAGAACTGATTCCCACAACCTCGGGCAGGGGCTGGCCCGGTCTCGGATCGCAGGGGACCTGGCGAGTCCGCTCCTCCCGCCTGGTCGGTCGACGGCTGAACCGGCGGTTGAGCCGGAACACCGGCGCTCGGACACGGTCCGGCGTGGACATCGCGTCCTACGTGACGGGAATGGGGCGGCGGTAAGTGCGCTCGCGCCATTGCTTGGCCTCGGGATCCCAGACGAAGACGACCTGGTACCCGTCGGCACGTACCGTCGCGGCGATCCAGTAGCCGTCATGGTCCCAGCGGATCGTCGCGGCGGTGCCGGGGCGCCGGTCGGACTCGCTGAGAGGTGCATCCGCGGCGCACAACTCGGGAAGCTGGGCCAGTGCTGAGGGCTCGACGGCCACCTTCATCTCGACCAGCCATCCGTCCTCGGTACGCAGATGGATGAGATCCACGACGTCGGCAGGAGCGTCCAGGCTCGCCCGCGCCTGTCGACGGATGAACCGGTGCATCATGTCGCGTGTCCCCGAGCCCATCCCCTTGGCGAGAGCGTTACCGAAGTAGGTGGAGATCGCCTGCAGGAACGGCGTTGCCGCCATCGTCGCGACGACGAGCACGATGTCCGACAACTCGGCGACGTACGAAGCGGGTTGGTCGCTGTCGGGCCTGTCATCGGGAAGTTCGGGTGGCCCGTAGGTGGCTTCGCTGCTCATGATCCCCTGCTTGGTCGCCGGCGCTTGTCCCTCGTCGAGCACCCAGGTTAGTCAGGCCGTCTCTGTCGCTTCCGGGCCCGGTGACGACCTGCGCGGCGTCATGCACCGCAACCGCATCCTCGACAACCGCGTCTTCGCGACGATCGGGCCAGATGGTCGGCGCCGCCCACCTCGTGTCGATCGCTGGCACGTGTTCGGCCAGGGGTGGACGCGGGGTGTGGGCGGCGGCTGACGTCGGTGCGGCGGCCGTATCGCGTACTGGCCCGTTCCTCGGGTGACTCACGCGTGCGACGGTCATGGGTGACCCGGGGGGCGTAGTGAGGAAGCGCGGACTTGACCCTTGTGTGTGCCTGGGCCGCCTTGGTGACCGAGCGGTGATCTGTCGCAGGAGGTGGTTGGAGGGACCTCAGGTGGTCGGGTCGGGAGCGGTGTAGAACACCGATGAGCCCTGCTTGCTGCGCTGGGCGCGGTTCTTGGCGACCAATCCCTCAAGGGTCGTGCGTACGACGGTTGCCTTGATGCCGCGATCGGGGTGCTGCTGGGCCAGCGCCTCGGCCACTTCGGCGGCGGAGCGGGGTTCGGTCTGGGCGGCCAGAAACTCATGGGTCAGAGAGACGAGCGAGGGCGGCTGGGGTGCGGCCGTCTTCACGCTTGCCTTCTTGGCGGTGCCTTCCGCCTTGCGCGGTGCGGGGACCGACTTCTTGGCCCGCGCCTTCCTGCCCTTGGCCGGGGTCGCGGTCGTCTGCCCGTCGACGGCCGCGGCGGTGGCGGTCGCGGTCGGGGAAGGGGCTCCGTCCGCTACCGGTGCAGCGGGAACGGGGGCCGCGCCGAGGGTCTTCTGTAGGCTCAGCAGCACCTCGCGGTCCTTGTCGAGGCTCGCCAACTGACTCTGCAGGGCTGCGATCTCGGCGCCGAGACGTTCCTGTTCCTTGCGGTTGTCCTCAAGGTCGTCGGCCACCCGCGCAACGTACTGGGAGGTCACCCCGTTTTCGACGGCGGTAGTGTCAGTCATGGTCCTCGTACTCCTTCACGGTCCGTGGGGCGTGGGTTTCAAGGCCGCATCGCGCACAGGGAACCAGGCGCGTTCAGTAACTGCCCTCATGTGCACCACTGCTCTAGTGATACCACGGACATGAAGCGGACCTGTCTCATCCGACAGGGATGCCATAGGGAGACAGTGGGCCCGTTGACCGTCCCCATGTGTGCTGGGTTGGCATGGGGACCGTTGGTTGGGTGCGGTCGGAGACCTGTTGGATGGTCCGCCGGAGTCGGCGGAAGCGCGGACAATTCCTGAATCTGCGAAACCGGCAACAGGAAGAACTCCGGTGGCTATAGTTCTGAGTTCCCATCAGGGAACGCTCGCGCTCATGGCTGCGGGCGTCATCGGGAGCCACAGATGACGCATGAGTTGTGGGTGCGGAAAATCGAACGGGCGAGGTTTCGCTCGACAGTTCGTCGGTGCTTTCGCATTTTCTTCTCCGGGGTACGCGCTCGCTTACCCCGTCGTCTCGATCCGAGCTGTGGTGCGGAATAAGCGATTCGGGAGGATAGACGGTGGTGGCAGAGCCAGTCTTCACCGGTGTTCATACACTGTTATCGCTGATCCAGGGACTGACCGAGAGACCCCGCTTCCTCTCCCGGCCTTCGGAGCACGAGCGGCGTGGTGATCAGCCGTTGCCCTTGCTCTGCCTGCAGCGCGAGCCAGGTGCGAGCGGTTTTCTCACCGCGCTTTCGGCGCGGATGGAAAGGGCGTCGCCTCCCAAAGTGCCGCACGCCTTTGTCGACGCGGCCACGGCGCAGGAGCAGTCGAGGCAGCGATGGGCGATGACGGGTGATTCTGCCGAAGTCCCACCTCTCAGGGAGGAGATGCCTCTCCTCCCGATCCTGGACGTCCTGAGTGTCAGCCTCGCCGCCGACCGGTTCGGCACCGGGCAGCTCACTCGGTTCGACTACTACCGGCTCGCCGACTGGCTCACGGGCCAGCCACTGCCTCCCTCGCAGGGGCGCAACGACCGGCCCGTGCTCCGGCTGCTGCGAAAGTGGAGCGGCAAGGAAGCCCATCCCACGGACTCCAGCGAACTGTCCAACGCGATCGATGGCGCGACCAGCGGACCGACACGGCTCGGTCTGCGGCTGCTGCTGTGGATCGGCAGACGTGCCGGACTGCACTGGCTGGAAGCACGGGTACCGGGACTGAGCAGGGAATCACGGTGGTTCATCCGACGGCAGAACTACATGATTCCCCGGCACTCGGTGAACTTCCTGGGTTTCGCCGAGCGGCTCACTCTGGACCGGCGGGGCTCCGAGAGCCTGGATCAGATCAAGAAGCTGCTCGTCCACGCGTTCCTTGAGGATCTGCGCATCGCGTACCGGCGGCGCCGCTGGCGGATCGTGCCGAAGCGGTCGGGGTGGCGCCGCACCAGCTATCTGACGGTCCTGCTCGACAACGTCACCCAGGAGAACGGCGGTTGGGAGCTTCTTCAGCTGATCAACGAGGTCCGCAACGAGACGGGGGAGCTCGACCCGCTGTTCGTGGTCGCCGCGAGTGACGAGGCGCCACCGACGGCGGCGGGCGTGGAGTCGGAGGCCGTCGACCCCGCCGAGGCCGACTACGAACTGTCGGAGTGGCAGCGCACCCTGCCGAGCAGACGTCAGCAACTGGTCAAGGACGCCCGGTACTTCCGCGTCCGACTGCCCAGCCCGGACCATCCTGACAGTACCCGCAGGCTCCGGAGGGACGACCGCAACGCCTGGGATGTGGCCGCGGCCTTCCGCACCCGGCCGGCGCCGATGCTTGCCCGCCGTGGCCTTGTCGAGATGCCTCTGCTCGTAGCCCTGGTGGTGGCACTGGTGCCCGTCTCCCAGAACGTACAGGCCTACTGGGCGGCCAACTGCTCCTACTTCCGTCCCCGGTTCACCGACGGGGTCGCGGTGAAACTGGTGGACGTCGCCCCGAACGACCCGCAGTGCATCGGCTACAGCGACAACGACGCGCAGATCTTCGGCACCAGCGAACGACTCCGGGACGCCCAGAAGGCCATCTTCAAGCAGAACGAATGGGCCGAGCGACTGCACAAGGAGGATGCGCACCGCCCGTATCTCGGCGTCGTGTACTTCGTCGGGCTGACGCACCGAGGGGCGGCACCGGACACGGACGACGCCTCCGCCGAGGAGTTGGAGGGGCTGTACCTGCGGCAGAGCCAGCAGAATGTGGAATCCAAGTCGTCGCCGCTGCTCCGGGTGATCGTCGCCAACGGCGGGGGCGGTATGAAGAAGGCCCCCGAGGTCGTTCGCGAGATGCTGCGACCGTTGTTCGCACGGGATCGCACCATTCTCGGCGTGCTCGGGCTCGATCGCACCGTCGCCGAGACCGAGGAGGCGATCACTCAGCTCGGCCTCGCCGGTATCCCGGCCGTCGGCACCACTCTCACGGGTAACGGCCTGGCAGATCGCTCTCCTCTGTACTTCCAGTTGGTGCCCGCGAATACCCGGCAGGCGGAACTGCTCACCAAGTACGCCCAGTATGTGCGAGCGAAAAAGGTCACCGTTTATCATCCGAAGCTGGGGAGCGGCGACAGTTACGTCAAAACCCTCGTCGAAGCGGTGCACGGCAGGCTGGCGGAAGCGAAGATCAAATCCGTGGACATGCCCTGGACGAATTCACCCATGGAACTTGACTCGCTGTGCCAGGGAACGGTCGATCACAGTGACGAGATCGTCTACTACGCGGGCCGCGAGGACGACTTCGGTGACTTTCTCACCGGTGCGGCCTCCTGCTACAACGACAAACTTCTCCCGCGGATCGTCGCCGACGACTCGGTGTCCCGGTTCATAGCACAGGAAAAGAACCGCAAGCAGACGAAGCTGGCCGGACTGGCCGTCTCATACGTGGGCATGGGCAGCCTGGTCACACTGGCGGGCCCCGAGTGCCTGAGAGGCAAACCCGCGCCCCTGGTGGGGGGCGGTACACCGCTCAACGCCTTCTGTGCGGGCTACAGCGACCTGCACCAGAGCCTCGCCAAGACACTCAAAGGAGACGAGGCGCCCGCACTGTTGTGGCCGGCGGAACTCTCCGGACTCGCCTACGACGGAGCCGGGCTCTTCGTGGAGGCGATCGACCAGATGCGACGGAGGCTGAAACACGAGGGCACGGTCCGGCCGGACCGAGGAGCAGTGGCCCAGCAGTTCCGGGAGATGACATTCAGGGGCGCCACAGGGGCGATCGCCTTCACCACCTCACGCATCGGGAACAACCGCAATCTCGCCATCCTGAGGATCGACAACGTCTACGACCTCAAGGCCGAGCCCCACTGCGCCTACCTCATCGGTGCACTCTTCGAGACGAAACAGCCGCGCGGTGCCAACGGCTGCCCGAGTGAGCGGCGCGGCGGGAGCAACCAGACACCACAGGACGGCTCCAGTACCGGGTGAGAACGCGCAGGCCGCGGTGCCATGAAGCAGAGGGCGCGAGACGCGTTCACCAGTGGTGACGATCGGCCTGTGCCGGCAGGTCCAGCACTCTCACCGGCCCGGGCCGGTCCTCCGGGAGCAGGCTGTCGAGCGCCTCCAGCCGGGGAGCGCGGGACGAGGCCGCGGCCCGCAGCAGTCGTATGAGATCTTCCCCCGTCCAGTGGCGCGCAGGGCGAGCCTTGCGCGGGCCGGTCGCCTCGTTCCAACGGCAGGCCAGCCCCAGCGCGAAATAAGCGGGGGGCTCCAGAGGCGTTCGCCGCCACAGGACGGCTTCGCCCTTTGTCTCCAGATCCCGTACCTGTTCCATGTTGCTCAAGGTGAACTCACCCAGTGCGATCGGACAGAGCGTGATGGCCTGGATGTGCAGGCCTGCTGCCGTCAGCAGCCGCGCGGCTTTGCGGGGAGTCGAGTAGCTTCCGATGGTGAGGGCGAGATCACTCCTCATCGCACGGCAGTGTTCGATGATCGCGGGGAGCAGCCTCAGCCCGTCCGTTCCGCCATTGATGGACGGGCGCGGTTCGTTCGTCTCCGCGGGCAAGGGGACGTACGGGGGGTTGGTGGTAATGATCAACGGGCGGGGAAGCGGCCTGGGAACGGTGTCCGTCAACTCCTCGGCGGACAGCGTCGAGAAGTCACCCTGGGCGAAGGTGACCTGGGGTTCGGCCGACCGGGAGGCGTAGTGCTCGGATGCCCACGAGACGGTCTCCGCGCCCCGGTCCACACCATGGACCCGTGCGCCGGCCCGAGCCATGGCCGCTGCTGCGGCGCCGCTGCCCGAGCCGAGGTCCAGCACGCCACACCCCTTCGTGATGAGGTCCTGAGCGGCCCAGATCCCGGTCTCCGTATCGGCTGGGTCGAAGAAGACCCGGGCGGACCGGGGTCTGACAAGATCTTCCGCCCGTAGGTGTGTGTAGGCCGTGACGCGCGAAACGCCGGTCAATACCCACCTCTGTTCGTCAATGGGGAGATCAGCTGTACGGCGTGGTCGTTTCATCCGCGCCGATGTCCTCAACTCGCCATCAGAATAGGGGTGTTAGGGTGCCCATTGGCAACGGTGGGAGCAACTTGGAGACGTGGCTGCGCACCGACCGCACCGGCCGCTGAACAGCTGGACCGCTTGATTCGCCACGTCGGACGATCACGGACGGTCCGGAAACCGGCCCGGAGGCAGCGCGGCGGAGACAGGCGCGCCGAGGCCCCGTGACAGGGCGCGGGCTGTGGCCCGCAGGGCGGGAGAGATGAAGCGTGACTCTGTGTGGCCCGCCGGTACGACAACCGACAGTGCCGCGACGACGTCTCCGTCCGCGCCGCGCACCGGGGCCGCGGCGGCGAGCAGCGGGCGAGGTTCCTGTCGGTTGACGACGGCGATCCCGTTGCGGCGCACCTCGGCGAGGGCGCGGCGCAGCGCGGCCGAGGACAGGGGCACGCCTTCCGGTTCGTGGACCAGGGGCTGCGCGAGGTAGGCCTCCTGGAAGTCCGGGGCGGCATGGGCGAGGAGAACGAGACCGACGCCCGTGGAATGCAGGGGAAGGCGGCCGCCCACGCGGTACAGCACGTCGATGGCCTCACGCGCCGACAGCCGTTCGACCAGGAGGGCTTCCATGCCATCCAGGACGGCGAACAGCACGTGCTGGTGCGTCGCCTCGTACAGGTCCTCCATGAACGGGAGCGCCACCGTCCGCAGTCCATGGGCGCGCGGGGCGAGCGAGGCCACCTCCCACAGACGCAGACCGACCACGAAACGGCCGTCGGCGTCCCGTTCCAGAGCCCCCAGGTGGAGCAGGCGCCGGGCGAGCCGGAGTGTCGTGCTGGGCGGCGTGTCCGTGACCCGGCTCAGTTCGGCGAGCGTCATGGCGCGCCGGGTCTCGTTGAAGGCCGTGAGCAGCGCGAACGCCCGGTCGATCACCGGATCGCCCTGGGCCGGCCTGCGACCCCGAGAGACGCTTGGGGGGTTCGTCATGCCTGCAGTCTCACCTGCCGGGCCGCTTCTCGTACATTGCGGCAAGGTTTCGATCGCATGCCACTCAATGGAATTGCCGCTGGTGCCGATCTGGTCGATCTCCCACTCTTACCCACACGTCGACGAGACGCCTCTCAGGTTCCGAGCCGATCCGATTCCGAGGAGACCCATGACTGCGGAGTTCACACAGGGCGGTGCGGCGCAGTTCTCCCTTCCGGGCAAGCCCGTGCCCTTCTTCCTGGAGGCAGGCGAGGGGGAGCGGGCGCACCTGTTCGACTCGCTGATCACCGTGCTGCTCAGCAAGGACGAGACCGACGGACAGTTCGGACTGTTCACCTACTCCGCTCCCAAGGGCGACGCGATCCCCACACACGCGCACGCCGATGTCCACGAGACGTTCTTCCTGCTCTCCGGGCGGGCTCGCGTGTGGGTCCAGGACGCCCAAGGTGAGCAGCACGAGAAGCTGCTGGGGACCGGCGACTTCGGCTACGTCCCGGCGGGCTGTCTGCACACCTTCCGTGTGGAGGCCGACGACACCCGGATCATGGGTGTGTCCAGCGGCGGTTTCGAGCGCTTCTTCGCCGCGTCCGGCACCCGTACGGACTCTCTGGAACCGCCCCGGCCGCCGTACATCCCCTCACCGGAGCAGATCGGCCGCGCCGCCCGCGAATACGGCAACGACTTCCGGTTCGACCTGCGTCCCTTGGACGGCTGACATGGCCGGGCACGCCACGCCGCTCCCCACCGCGGACGTCACACCGACGGGCACCCGGCTGCTGCGAGGCGTCGAGTATGCGACACCGGACGGTTTCCGCCCGCTCCTGCTCGATCTCCACCTTCCCGCCGCGCATCCTTCCGGCGGCCCCGTGCCGGTCATTGTCTTCCTGCACGGTGGCGGCTGGCGGACCGGGAGTCGCGCTCGGTTCGGGCCTGCCTTCGCGGCGTGGCAGGTCAGTCCGTTCGACCGGCTCGCGGCAGCCGGTTTCGCGGTCGCCTCGATCGACTACCGGCTCAGCGCGGAGGCCGTCTTCCCCGCTCAACTGCAGGACGGCAAGGCCGCCTTGCGCTGGGTGCGAGAACACGCGGAGGCGCTGGAGTTCGACGCCGAACGCGTCGTGCTGTGGGGCGAGTCGGCCGGCGGCCACCTCGCCGCACTGCTCGGACTGACGACCTGCCGACCGGAACTGGAAACCCACGACCCAGCGGCGGCTCCCTACGCCGACGTGGTCGGCGTCGTCGACTGGTACGGGCCCGCCGACCTGCGGACCATGCAGAGTCAGTCCCTTCCCGACGCCGTGACCGTGCCCGACGCGGCGGATTCCCGGGAGGCCCAGTTGATCGGTGCGCCCGTCCCCGACGCGCCGCGGCTCGCTGCGGAGGCGAGCCCGGTCACCTACGTCTGCGCGGCCGCTCCGCCCTTCCTGCTCGCCCACGGCACGGCGGACCGGTTCGTCCCGAGCGCCCAGAGTGAACAGCTCGCCAACGCGCTGCGGGCCTGCGGCAGCGAGGTGACCCTGCGGCTCATCGACTCCGTGGACCATCTGTGGGCCGGTCTGCCCGATCCGCGGACCGTCTTCGACGAGGCCCTGGACTTCGCCCTGCACGTCTGCGCCCCGAACGCGGGACACACCCCACGTCGGCCCACGGCCGTGCGCGCCTTCTGACTCCACCCCCGTCGGCCCACAGCCGCGCGTACCTCCTGACTTCACCCCCGTCGGCCCACAGCCGCGTGCACCTCCCGGCCCCACCCCCGCCGGCCCACAGCCGTGCGCGCCCCGCTGACTCCACCCTCTGACTCCACCCCCCGTCCCCATCCCCATCCCCGTCCTCGCCCGTCGGCATCGACTCGCCCAGGCCGTAGGCAAAGGAGCCTCACGTAATGAATCGTTTCAAATCCGGTTCGGCAAGAAGCGGCATCCTCTTGGCAACCGCCACTGCCCTCACCCTCACCAGCGTCACGGCCTGCAGCTCGTCCTCCGCGAGCGGTGCCTCGGCCTCCGCGTCGGACACCCTCACGGTCGGCATGGACGGCGACTCGGCCGCGAATGGCTACGACCCCGCGAAGTACACCGAGATGCGGCAGTTCTTCGAGAGCGTGTACGACTCGCTCTTCGTCAAGACCGCCGACGGCGGCGTGAAGCCGAGCCTGGCCACCAAGTTCGCGTACAACAAGGACAAGACGCAGCTGACCCTCACGCTGCGCAAGGGTGTGACCTTCGCGGACGGCAGCAAGCTCACCGCCGCCGTGGTCAAGAAGAACCTCGACCGACGCAATGACGCCGCCCTGGTCGCGTACGGGAACATGGCCAAGGGCGGACAGGCCGAGATCAAACAGGTCACCGCACCCGACGACCAGACCGTCGTCCTCACCTTCGCCAAGGCCCAGCCGACGTTCCAGGAGCAGCTCGCCTCCGACGCCGGAATGATCGTCAGCGCCAAGGGACTCGCCGACAGCAAGGCGCTCGGCGTCGCCCCCTACGGCTCGGGCCCGTACACCCTCGAAAAGTCGGGCTCGGTCAAGGGCAGCAAGTACACGATGGTGCGCAGGAAGGGTTACTGGAACTCCGCCGCCTTCGCCTACGACACTGTCGTCTACCGTGCCCTGCCGGACCCGCAGGCCCGAGCCAACGCCCTGGTCTCCGGTCAGGTGGACGTCGCCGCGGTCGCCGGATCGACCTCCTCGTTCGTCAAGTCGCGCGGCACGGGGCTGTCCTCCCTGGGCGGCACGGTGGTGACCCTGCCGGTCTTCGACAAGAAGGGCACGGTCTCCAAGCCGTTCGGCGACGAGAGGGTCCGCCAGGCCATCCAGGTCGCGATCAACCGCCAGGACCTGGTGAGCGGTCTCCACAAGGGCGACAAGCCCACCTCCAACGCCTTCCCGTCCTCCTTCGACGGGTACGACGCCGCGCTCAACACCACCTGGGGCTACCACCCCGACAAGGCCAAGAAGCTCCTCGCCGAAGCCGGATACGCCAAGGGCTTCTCCTTCACGGTGATCACCAGCCAGGCCAATCAGACCGACCTGGAAGCGATCCAGAAGCAGCTCAAGGCGGTCGGGATCGACATGAAGCTCAAGGCCGCCGCCTCCACCGAAGAGGCCTTCGCTGCCGTGAGCACCACCCCGCTCGGCTACCTCGCGTTCAACTGGCCGGAACCGGTGGTCGCCATGCAGGCCGTCGTCCTCGGCGGGTTCCTGAACACCCAGAAGGCGACCGACAAGCAGCTCACCGCGTACACGGACGCCGCCGCGGGCGCGACCGGCGCGAAGCGCACCGAGGCGCTCACCAAGCTCAACGCCCGCCTGGTGGAGACGGGCTGGCTGATCCCGCTGTACGAGAGCTACTCGTACGCCGGTTACAACACCAAGAAGGTCAAACCCCTCACCTTCGCGGGCAACGACGCCTACCCGCTGCTGTCCTCGATCAAGCCGGCCTCCTGACGACCGGACCGCTCGGGGACCACTCGAAGAAGAGGAAGGAGGAGGCTCCGTGACCAGATTCCTCGCCCGGCGGGCCGCGATGGCGGTTCTGACGCTGCTGGCGGTGATCGTCCTGACCTTCGCACTCGTTCACTCCATTCCCGGCAGCCCGGGCGCGGTGATGCTCGGCCCGGGAGCCTCCGCGCGGGACATCCACGCCCAGAACGAGCTGCTCGGCTGGAACCAGCCGCTGGCCGTCCAGTTCTGGGACTGGATCACCCACGCGGTCCGCGGCGACCTCGGCACCTCCCTCACCGGAGGCAACGAGGTCGGCCCGGACCTGGCGTCCCGGCTCCCGGTGACCGCGGCCATCGCACTCGGCGCCACCGCCCTGAGCGGTGTGCTCGGCATCGTCTCGGGAGTGGTGGCGGCGGTCCGCGGCGGTCTCGTCGACCGGTTCATCACCGCCTTCTCCGGGATCGTGGTGTCCCTGCCGACCTTCTGGCTGGGCATCCTGCTGGTCTACGTCGCCTCCATCCGGCTCGGCTGGCTCCCGGCGACCGGCTACACGCCCTTCGCGGACTCGCCCGTCGACTGGGCGAAGAGCCTGGCCCTTCCGGTGCTCAGCCTGGCGATCGGCGGGGCCGCCCTTGTGGCCCGGCAGGCGCGCGCCTCCATGGTCGAGGCCCTGGGGCAGGAACACATCAGGACCCTGCTCGCGACGGGGATCCCGCCCTGGCGGCTGCTGTACGTGCACGCGTTGCGCAACGCGAGTGTGCCCGTGGTGGCGGGGCTCGGCATGCAGTTCGTCGGGCTGTTCGGCAGCACCGTCATCGTCGAGCAGATCTTCGCCCTGCCGGGTCTGGGGCAGGTCGCCCAGGCCGCCGTCACCTCCCACGACTTCCCGTCCGTGCAGGGAGTCGTGATCATCGCGACGGTCGTCGTCGTGGTCACCAACGTCGCGCTCGATGTGCTGATCAGCGCGCTGAACCCGAAGTTGCGTGCGGCATGAGCGAATACCTTCAGGCGAAGCCGGCCGGACAACTGCTCGAAGACCCCGAGCACACCGTCACCGAGGCGTCGCGGCCCGCCCGGCACCGACTGCCCCTGCTGCTGCGCAGGCCGGGCGGCGTCTTCGGACTCGGCTGGCTGGCACTGCTGGTCGTGCTCTCGCTCACGGCGTCCTGGTGGATTCCGTACGGGACCAACGACCAGCAGCTGTCGGCCGCGTTGCAGGGCCCCAGTGCCCAGCACTGGCTCGGCACCGACGAGTTGGGGCGGGACCTGCTCAGCCGTATCTTCGCCGCCGGGGCGAGCACGTTCGGAGCCTCGCTGCTGACCGTGGTCGTGGCCTACGCCATCGCCGTCCCCCTGGCCCTCGTCGCCGCCGAGCGTGGCGGGCACACGGAGACGGTCATCAGCCGCACCACCGAGATCATGATGGCCCTGCCGGGCACGGTGATCATCCTCGCGTTCATCGGGGTGTTCGGTGTCGACACCGTGCTCATCATGACCGTGCTGGGCGTGCTGATCTCCTCCGGGATGTACCGGGTGCTGCTGGGCGTGGCACGCTCCCTGCGCGAGCAGTTGTACGTGGACGCGGCCCGGGTCAACGGCCTCGGCTCCTGGCGGGTCAACCTCCGCCATGTGCTGCCTGGCATGCGGACGGTCCTGGCCGTGCAGGCGGCCCTGCTGTTCGGCATCGGCCTGTTGATCCAGTCCGGCCTCGCCTTCATGGGCTTCGGCCCGAAGCCGCCCGCGCCCAGTTGGGGCGCCATGATCGGTACGGCCTCCCAGCACATCTACGACGCGCCCTGGCTGATGGTGCCCTCCGGACTGGTGCTGTCCCTGACCGTGATCGCCGCCAACCTGATCGCGGACGCCCTGACCGACCCGGAGGAAGCGCCCAGGCTCGCCCAGCGGGCCGCGAAGCCGAAGGGCGGGGCGACCGCCGGGCCGGCCGAGCCCGACGGATCGGGAGTACTGGACGTACGCGACCTGACCGTGGCCGTCGCCGACGGACCGGTGCTGGTCAGCGGTGTCTCCTTCCGCGTCGAGCCCGGCCGGGTGCTCGGCCTGGTCGGCGAGTCCGGCTGCGGCAAGACCATGACCGCGCTGGCCGCACTCGGACTGCTGCCCGCCGGAGTCGCGGTCACCGGCGGCGCGCTGCACTGGCAGGGCCGCGACCTGGCGGGCCTCGACGAGCGACACCTACGCCCGGTCCGCGGCCGTGAGATCGCCTACGTCTCGCAGGAGCCGATGGTCGCCCTCGACCCCATGTTCTCCGTCGCCTACCAGCTCACCGGACCGCTGCGGCGACTGCGCGGACTGTCCCGCGCGGAGGCGAGGGACGGCGCCGTGAGCCTGCTGAAACGGGTGGGAATCGTCGACCCCCAGGCTGTCATGCGCAGTTACCCCCACCAGTTGTCCGGCGGCATGGCCCAGCGGGTGGCGATCGCCCTCGCCCTGACCGGAGGCCCGAAACTGCTGGTGGCCGACGAACCGACCACAGCCCTCGACGTGACCGTGCAGGCGGAGATCCTCAGCCTGCTGCGCTCACTCGTCAGCCAGTCGGGCACCTCGGTCGTGCTCGTCACTCACGATCTCGGTGTCGTCGCCGACCTCTGCGACGACGTCGCGGTGATGTACGCCGGCGAGATCGTCGAGTCCGGAACGGTGACCGAAGTGCTCGACGCCCCCCGCCACCCGTACACGAAGGCGCTCCTCGGGGCGAACCCGCACGCGGGCGAGACCGTGACGCCCTCGCACCGGCTGACGGCCATCCCCGGCCAGGTGCCGGCCCCCGGCAGCTGGCCGCGGGGATGCCGCTTCCAGGACCGCTGCCCCTACGCGACAGACGCCTGCGGGCAGCCCGTGGCACTGGAAGCGGCCGACCGAGGCGGCACCATCCGCTGCGTCCGCGCCGGCGAACTCGCGGCGGCCGCCGCCCACCCGGACGAGAGGACCCCGGCATGAGCACCCTTACGGCCCCGGCCGACACCGCGCAGACCCTCGCCCTCGACGTGCGGGACCTGACCGTCCACTACGGCCGCAGCTCCCGGCGCAAGCCCGTGCCACCGGCCGTCGACGGCGTGTCGTTCTCCATCGCCCCCGGCGAGACCATCGGCCTGGTCGGCGAGTCGGGCTCGGGCAAGTCGACCATCGGCAAGGCGGTCCTGGGCCTCCAGTCCGCGACCGGTGGATCGATCTCCTTCTTCGGAGACGACATCACGCATGCCGCCCCGGCCCGGCGGCGGGCCCTCGCGGCCCAGTTGCGGGTGGTGTTCCAGGACCCGTACTCCTCCCTCAACCCCGCCATGACCATCGGCGAGACCCTCGCCGAGCCGCTTCGACTGATGGGCGTCGGCAAGGCGGAGGCGGCTCGGCGGGCGCGCACCGCCCTGGAGCGGGTGGGGCTGCCCCCCTCCGCCGCCGAGCGCCGGCCCCGCCAGTTCTCCGGCGGCCAACGACAGCGCATCGCTGTGGCCCGTGCCCTGGTGTGCGACCCGAAGGTCGTGGTGTGCGACGAGCCGGTGAGCGCACTGGACCTGTCCACCCAGGCACAGGTGCTCAACCTGCTCGCCGACCTGCGTGACGAGCGAGGCCTGTCGTACCTGTTCGTCGCCCACGACCTCGCGGTGGTCCGCTTCCTCGCCCAGCGGGTGGTCGTCCTCTACCGCGGCCAGGTGATGGAGACCGGTGCCGCGGCGGCCGTGGTCGAGCACCCCCGCCACCCGTACACCCGGGCCCTCACCGCGGCCGCGCCGGTGCCCCGCCCCGCCGAACAGGCGGCCCGGCGCGCCGCGCGCGAGGCGATGGGCATCGGCGCGGCCGGACTCGGAACCCCCTCCACCGCCGGTTGCCCCTTCGCCTCGCGCTGTCCCCTCGCCACCGACGTGTGCCGCACCGAGCGGCCCGCGCTGCGCAGGGTCGGCGACAGCGATGTCGCCTGCCATCACGCCACCGACTGACCTCCTCCTCGACGACTGCCCCACGCTCACGACCCCAGGAGCTCTTCCCATGGACCCCACACTCGACGATCTCGTACGCAAGCTCGACCTGGAGACCAAGCTCCGGCTGATCTCCGGCGCGGGCGCTTGGACCACGCAGGCCTGCGAGGAGATCGGTCTGCGGCCCGTCAGCGTCTCCGACGGGCCGGTCGGCGTCCGCGGCCCGATCGAGGACGAGCGGGACTGGTCGGCCACCATGCCCTCCTCCAGCGCTCTGGCCGCCACCTGGGACGAGGAACTGCTCCACCGGGTAGGCGCATTGCTGGCCGCGGAAGCGGTGCGCAAGGACGTCGACGTGGCGCTCGGCCCCACGGTCAACCTCCACCGTTCCCCGCTGGGCGGCCGGCACTTCGAGTGCTTCTCGGAGGACCCGTTGCTGACCGGCCGGATGGCCGCCGCTTACGTCCGGGGCCTCCAGGACAACGGGGTCGGCGCCTGCCCGAAGCACTTCGTCGCCAACGACGCAGAGACCGACCGCACCTCGGTCGACATCCGGGTGGACGAACGCACCCTGCGCGAGCTCTACCTCGCCCCCTTCGACCATCTGGTCGCCGAGGCCGGTCCCTGGACCGTGATGGCCGCCTACAACGGCGTCGACGGCGCGCCCATGACGGAGAGCCCGTTGCTGCGTGAGGTCCTGAAGGACGAGTGGGGCTGGGACGGACTGGTCGTCTCTGACTGGGGCGCGGTCTACGGCACCGAGGAGTCCGCCTCCGCCGCGCTCGACCTGGCCATGCCGGGACCGTCGGAGCACTGGGGCGAGCCGCTGCTCGCCGCGGTGCGCGAGGGCCGCGTCCCGGAAGCCGCCATCGACGACAAGGTGCGCAGCCTGCTGCGGCTGGCGGCCCGCGTCGGCGCCCTCGACGGACACCCGGCCGCCGCCGGACGCCCGAGCCCTGGCACGGTCGAGCAGGGCGCCGCGCTGGCCCGTGAGGCCGCGACCGCCGCCATGGTGCTCGTCCGCAACGACGGGGACCTGCTGCCGCTCGCGAACGACAACCTGTCCCGCGTCGCCCTGCTGGGCCCCGGAGCACTGGAAGCCCGGCCGCTCGGCGGCGGCAGCGCGACCGTCTTCCCGCCGTATGTCGTCAGCCCCATGGAAGGACTGCGCTCGGCACTCGGCGACCGCGTCGAACTGGTCACCGCACCGGGGGCCTCCCTCAGCGACGACCTGCGCACCCCCCGCGCCCGCGAACTCTCCCAGCCCGGCACCCTCCGGTGGCTCGACGCGACCGGAGCCTGCCTCAAGGAGGAGCCGACGGAGGGCACCCACTTCGTGCGGGACCTGAAATCCGTCGAGGAGGGCAGCGTCTCCCTCGAACTGCGGACCGTCTTCACCGCCGACACCACCGGAGACTGGCAGCTCGGCGTCAGCGGTGTCGGCGCGTTCGTCCTCGACCTCGACGGCGAGACCGTCGTCGACACCCACATCGTCCGCGACCCGCTCGACATCGGCTCGGTGGTCGGCGCCGCGCCCCAGGAGCACATCACCCGGCGGCTGACGGAAGGCCAGAAGGTCGACGTGCGGCTGCGGTTCACCTGGGGGCAGGACATCATGCTCTTCTGGGTCGGACTGGTGGTCGGCGAACCCAGGTTGCCCGCCGACCAGCAGCTCGCCCGCGCCGTCGAACTCGCCGCCGCCTCCGACGTAGCCGTCGTCGTCGTGGGCACCACCGAGGCCGTCGAGAGCGAGGGCTTCGACCGTACGACGCTGAGGCTGCCCGGCGACCAGGACGCCCTGGTCCACGCCGTGGCCGCCGCCAACCCGCGCACCGTCGTAGTGGTCAACTCCGGTGCTCCCGTGGAGATGCCCTGGCGGGACGAGGTCGCCGCCGTGCTGCTGGCCTGGTTCCCCGGCATGGAACTGGGCAACGCGCTGGCGGACGTACTGCTCGGCGCAGTGGAGCCCGGCGGCCGGTTGCCCACCACCTGGCCCGCCCGCGACGAGGACGTGCCGGTGTGGAACACCACTCCCCGGGACGGCGTGCTGGAGTACACCGAGGGCCTACACATCGGCCACCGCGCCTACCTGCGCGAGGGCACCGAACCCGCGTACTGGTTCGGCCACGGCCTGGGCTACACCACCTGGGATTACGAGTCCTTCGACGTACCCGCCCACGTGCATCCCGGCGAGGATCTGACCGTCACCGTGCGGGTGCGCAACAGCGGGGAGCGGCACGGCAAGGAGGTCGTGCAGGTCTACGCCGCCCGGCCCGACTCGGCCGTCGAACGCCCCGAGCTGTGGCTGGCCGGCTTCGCCGTCGCCAAGGCCGGCCCCGGCGAGACCGTGGACGTCCCCGTACGCATCGCCGCCCGAGCCCTCCAGCACTGGTCGGTGACAGGTCATCAGTGGCAGACCGAGAGCGGCGCGTTCCTGCTCTCCGCCGGCCGATCGGCCTGCCGACCGCTCCTCACGGACGAAACGGTGGTCTCCGAATGAACGCGCCCACCTGTCTGCGCGCCGAACAGCTGGAACACGCCCTGGGCATCGGCACGCGTCGGCCCCGGCTCTCCTGGTGGCTTCCGGCCGACTCCGGCGTGCAGCTGGCCCATCGGATCAGAACCGGTGAGGGCTGGGACTCCGGCCGCGTCGAGGGGGCCGACAGCGTCCATGTGCCGTACGGCGGTCCTCCGCCCGGCAGCGGTGAACGGATCACCTGGCAGGTCAAGGTCTGGACCGACGCCGGCGAGAGCGACTGGTCGGAGTGGGCCTGGTTCGAGACCGGCCTGCTGGACCCCTCCGACTGGCAGGCCCTGTGGATCGAGCCCGTCGAGACCGAGGTGCCGCCCGCCGGACACCGCCCGGCCCATCTGTTGCGTACCCCGTTCTCGACGACGTCCCCGGTCCGCCGGGCCCGCCTCCACGCCACCGCGCAGGGGTTGTACGAGGCATACCTCAACGGTGAGCGGATCGGGGACGCCGAACTGACGCCGGGCTTCACGCAGTACGACGCACGGCTCCAGGTCCAGACGTACGACGTCACCGCACTGGTGAGAGCGGGCGACAACGTCCTCGGGGCCGTCCTGTCCGACGGCTGGTTCCGCGGCCAGATCGGCATCACCCGCGCCCACGACCAGTGGGGGGAGCGGGTGTCCTTCCTGGCGCAGCTGAACCTGGAACACGAGGACGGCACCACGAGCGTCGTGTGCACGGGGAAGCACTGGCGCTCGGCCACCGCGCACATCGTCGAAGCCGACCTCATCGCCGGCCAGTTCAGCGACCTGCGCCGGACACGCACGGGATGGGACGTCCCCGGGTACGACGGCCAGGACTGGGAGACGGTCGACGTCGCCGACCACGGCTATGCAGGACTGGTCACCTCACCGGCCCCGCCCGTGCGGCGCGTTGAGGAACTCGTCCCCGTGTCGGTGACCCGGCCGCGTCCCGACCGGCAGGTCTTCGACCTCGGCCAGAACATCAACGGCTGGGTACGGCTGCGCGACCTCGGCCCGAAGGACACCCGCCTCACCCTCACGCACGGCGAATCACTAGGCCACGACGGCGATGTGACGACGGATCACCTCCGCATCGACATGCCCTTCCTGCCCGAGCCCCTCCCGGCTGGCCAGGTCGACCACGTCGTCTCCGCGGGCCGCCCGGGCGAGACCTTCGAGCCCCGGCACACCACCCACGGCTTCCGCTACGTCCGTGTCGAAGGCCACCCCGGCGAACTGACCGCCGACGACCTGCGGGGCGTGGTGGTCCACACCGACCTGCGGCGCACCGGCTGGTTCGAGTGCGGGGACGAGCGGATCAACCGGCTGCACGAAGCCGCCGTATGGAGCATGCGCGGCAACGTCTGCGACATCCCCACGGACTGCCCCACCCGCGAACGCGCCGGCTGGACGGGGGACTGGCAGCTGTTCGCCCCGACCGCCGCCTTCCTCTACGACGTCGCCGGATTCTCGGCCAAGTGGCTGCGCGATGTCGCCGCCGACCAGTGGCCGGACGGCACGGTCTCCAACATCTCGCCCGCCTGCCGCACCGAAGGCCCGAACGGCCCGGTGGCCCACCTCAACGGCTCGGCAGGCTGGGGCGACGCCGCGGTCATCGTGCCCTGGCAGATGTACCGCGCCTACGGTGACCGGGCCGTGCTGGAGGAGCTGTGGCCGACCATGACCGCATGGCTCGGGCGGACCGAACGCGCGGCCCGCGAAGCACGCCACCCGGACCGGGTCCTGCGCTCCGCCGACCCCGCCCCGCACGAGCGGTATCTGTGGGACACCGGGTTCCACTGGGGCGAATGGCTCGTGCCCGGCGAACACATCGGCGACGACCTGCCCCAGTACGCCCAGCTCGACAAGGCCGACATCGCCACCGCGTACTACGCCCACTCCACCCGGCTGGCGGCGCGGATCGCGAGGGTGATCGGCCGGGACGAAGAGGCGGTGGCCTACGAAGAGTTGAGCGAGCGGATACGCGACGCCTGGCGAACCGAGTTCATCGCGCCCGACGGCTCACTGCGTCCTGACACCCAGGCCAACCACGTGCGCGCCCTCGCTTTCGACCTGGTTCCGAAGGAACTGCGAGCCCGCAACGCGAAGCGGCTCGTCGAGCTCGTACGGGACGCCGGAACGCATCTGGGCACCGGCTTCCTCGCGACCCCGGACCTGCTCCCCGTGCTCGCCGACACCGGGCACCTCGACGTGGCGTACGAGCTGCTGCTCCAGGACAGCGCCCCGTCCTGGCTGCACATGATCGACCGAGGCGCGACCACGATCTGGGAGAGCTGGGAGGGCGTGGCCGACGACGGCACGGCACGCGACTCCCTCAACCACTACTCCAAGGGCGCTGTCGTGTCCTTCCTGCATCGCTACACCGCCGGAATCGAACCGGACGCGGACTTCCCGGGCTATCAGCGGTTCACCGTGGCACCGCGCCCTGGCGGCGGCCTTGCTTCGGCACGAGCCGAGCACCACTGCCCGTACGGCCGGATCGCGTCCGCCTGGGAAGTCGACGGCGACCGTTTCCGGCTCGACGTCACCGTGCCGCCCGGCACCACCGCCGAGGTCGTCCTGCCGGACGGCACCCGGCGCACCGCGCTTCCGGGCACGCACACCTACCTGTGCGCCGCGCCCGCCGCCCTGACGACGACGGGAGCCACCCGATGACGCGCAGCACCGAACGGGAACGAGCCGGTTCTCCGCCCGACTTCCTGCCACCTGTCGACCCCGTGGTGCGCGAGGACGGCTCGCTGCACTATTCCGGGATCAGCTATGCCCTCCTGCCCGGCTTCCGCCCGCTCCAGTTGGACCTGTGGGTTCCGGCGGGAGGGGACACGTATCCGGTGGTGGTGTGGATCCACGGTGGGGCGTGGCAGTTCGGTGATCGCCGCTATCTGCCACCGACCCTGGAGATCGACGCGGTCCACGACGCGCTGCTGGAGGCCGGGATCGCGGTCGCCTCGATCGACTACCGTCTCGCGGGCGAGGCCGTCTTCCCCGCGCAACTGGACGACGCCAAGTCCGCCGTCCGCTATCTGCGCCGGCACGCGGCTCAACTCGGCCTGAACGTCGAGCGGTTCGGTGTGTGGGGCGAATCGGCCGGTGGACACCTGGCGGCACTTCTCGCTCTCACCGCGGGCCGCACCACGCAGGAGGGCGAACCTGTCGACGCCGAGCCCGTCGACTCGGTGCGGGCCGTCGTGGACTGGTACGGAGTCAGCGACCTGACCACCATGCCCAAGCTGGAGGTCCCCCCGGACGTGTCCCTGCCGCCGGGTACAGCTGACCCGATCGAGCAACTCCTGGGCGGCACCACCCCGGAGCGGGCCAGAGCGGCGAGCCCCGTCACCCATGTGAGCGCCGACGCACCGCCCTTCCTGCTCATCCACGGCACCGACGACGTTCCCGTACCACCGGAACAAAGCGGCCTGCTGCACGCGGCGCTGCTCGCGGCGGGAGCGCAGTCCGAACTGGTGACGGTCGAGGGCGCGGGCCACATCTTCGCCGGCGCAGCCGACATCACCGCTCTGATCGCCCGCTCGGTCGCCTTCCTGGCCATGCACCTGGGGGAGGGGCCGCGATGACGGAACAGCACCTGGACCAGGACCTGGACCAGCACCTGGACCAGGTCCAGCACCAAGACCAGGGTCAGGACCAGCCGCAGGCGTGGACCCCGCCTCGCTTCCTGCCTCCGGGAGAACTTCTCCGCCGCGCGGACGGCTCGCGGCACCATCCAGGGGTCAGCTACGCCACCCCGCCCGGCTACCGCCCGCTCAAGCTCGACCTGTGGGTGCCCGAGGGCGACGGACCTCACCCGGTCGTCGTCTTCGTCCACGGTGGTGCCTGGGCGCTCGGAGACCGCGGCGACCTGCTGCCCGCACAGGACACCTCCGCCGTGATCGACCTGCTGCTGGCAGCCGATCTGGCCGTCGCGTCCATCGATTACCGGCTCTCGCGCGAGGCGGTCTTCCCCGCGCAGCTCCACGACACCAAGTCAGCGGTGCGCTACCTGCGCCATCATGCGGATCAACTCGGCCTGGACAGCGGCCGGATAGCGGTGTGGGGAGAGTCGGCCGGAGCGTACCTCGCCGCGCTTCTCGCCCTCACCGCGAACCGTGCGGAACTGGAGGGCGACATCGGTGTCACCGGGCTCGACAGCCCGGTCGTGGCCGCCGTCGGCTGGTACGGCATCTACGATCTCGCCGCCCTGCCCAAGCCTGTGCTTCCCCTGGACATCACCCTGCCCCCGGACATGGGACAGGACCTGATCGAGCAACTGCTCGGCGGAGTCGCCGACCCGGAACTGGCCGTACCGGCGAGCCCTGTCACCCATGTCACCGCCGACGCGCCGCCCTTCCTGCTGATCCACGGCACAGCCGACAGGCTGGTGCCCTTCGAGCAGAGTCTCCTCCTGGAGAAGGCCCTGCTGACCCACGGCGTCGAAGTCCAGTTGCTCCCCGTCGAGGACGCCGACCACGGACTGTTCGGTGCACCGGAACTCCCCACGCTGCTCCGGCAGACCGTCGCCTTCCTCGTCACGCACCTACAGGAGGGAAGCCGATGACGACCACTTCGACCGACCGGCAGCTGGACGAGCTGTTGGCCCAGGTACTCGGATCCCTCCAGGGCGAGGACCCGCGGCTGCGGGAGCTGGCCGGTGGCCTGGTCACCCACCTGCACGCCTTCGTGCGGGAAACCCGGCTGACCGAAGTCGAGTGGCAGCGGGCCATGGACTTCCTGGTCCGCACCGGAGCCGCCTGCACCGACCGCCGCAACGAGTTCATCCTGCTCTCCGACATGCTGGGCCTCACCTCCGCGGTGGACGAGGTCAACCATGCCGGGCCGCCCACCATGACACCCAGCTCCGTCGAGGGGCCCTTCCATTCACCCGCGCCGCCGCGCCCCATGGGCGCCTGGATCGCGGAGGGACCCGAGCGGGAACGCGGCGAGGCCGCGGTCGTGCACGGCAGGGTCACCGACTGCGACGGTGTGCCCCTCGCCGGCGCGGTGCTGGACATCTGGCAGGCCAACGACACGGGCCTGTACGACAGTCAGGACGACGAGCAACCCGACGGCAATCTACGGGCCCTGCTCACCACCGGCCCCGACGGCGCCTACTGGTTCCGTACGGTCAGACCCAGCAGTTACCCGGTGCCGACCGACGGCCCCGTCGGCGAGCTGCTGCGTGCCCTCGGCCGGCACCCGATGCGCCCCGCCCACGTCCATCTCAGGGTCGAGGCGCCCGGCCACCGGCCGCTCACCACCCACGTCTTCGTCGACGCGGACCCCTATCTCGGCTCCGACGCGGCCTTCGCCGTCAAGGACGCCCTCGTCGTGCCCTTCGTACCGTGCACCGAACCGGCCATGGCCGACCGGTTCGGCATGGGTGACCAGGGTGTGTTCCTGGAGGCCCGGTTCGATGTCCGGCTAGTGGCGGAAGGACCCGTCCAGTGAAGCTCATCGGATTGCGTCCGCCGTCGGCACGGCGCGGCAGACAGCAGGTCATGGTCGGTGTCGTCGTGGACGACCGGGTGTCACCCCTCGTGGACGCCGTCGACTTCTACGAGGACCTGCCGCGATGGCTGGAGCGGGCACGCAAGGTCCGTCGTGGCTCGGTCCGGCTCGCGGACGTGGTGCCGGAGCCGCCGGTGCCGCCGTCGGCACGGGTCCTGTGCATCGGGCTCAACTACCGTGCGCACGCTGCCGAGGGCGCGTTCCAGGTGCCCGAGCATCCGACCGTCTTCGGGCGCTGGACGGCTTCGCTCTCGGTGAGCGGACGTCCGGTGCCGGTGCCCGCCAACGAACCGGGTCTGGACTGGGAGGGCGAAGTCGCGGCCGTCGTCGGCGCCCGGCTCAGCGATGCGGACGAGAGCGAGGCGGAGGCAGGAGTGCTGGGGTACGCCGCCTTCAACGACCTCACCGCCCGTACGGCGCAGAAGCTCACCGCCCAGTGGACTCTCGGCAAGAACGCCGACTTCAGCGGCCCGCTCGGGCCGATCGTCACGGCCGACGAGACGGGCAGCCTCACCGACGGGTTGCGCCTGGTCACGCGAGTCAACGGCGAGGTCGTGCAGGACGGGAACACCCGGGACATGATCTTCCCCGTGCCGGAGCTGCTCTCCCGGATCAGCCGCACCATGACACTCCATCCCGGCGACATCATCGCCACGGGCACACCGGAAGGAGTCGGCTACGTCCGCAGGCCGCCGCGGCTCCTGACTCCCGGTGACGTCGTCGAGGTCGAGATCGACCGGCTCGGCCTGCTGCGAACCCCGGTCGCCGACGCCTCGGCGAGGTCCGGCGCGTGACGGACACGAGAGCGCAGGTGCTGATAGCGGGCGGCGGGCCGGCCGGACTCGGGGCCGCCATCGAACTCGGCCGGCGCGGGGTGCGCACCTGCCTGGTGGAACCGCGCATCACCGTCGACGACGGCAGGCCCCGTGCCAAGACGACCAGCATCCGGACCATGGAGCATCTGCGCCGGTGGGGCCTGGCCGACCGGCTGCGTGCCGCAGCGTCGATGCCCGTCGCCTGGTCCCAGGACGTCATCTTCTGCACCTCCCTGCTCGGCACCGAACTCACCCGCTTCTGCAACGCGTTCGGCCTCCATGAGGGTCGTAGCGAACACTGGGCGGAGGCCGGTCAGCAGGTGCCCCAGCCGATCGTCGAGCGCGTGTTGCGCAAGGCGGTCTCCGAACTCGCCACGGTGGACGTGCTCGTCGGTCACACCGTGACGGCCATCGATCATGACGTGGCCGGAGTGCGCGCCACCGTTTCCTCGGCTGACGGTTCGTCCAGCGTCGTCGAAGCCGACTACCTGCTGGGGTGCGACGGCGCGGGCGGGATCAGCCGCGCGGCGATCGGCGCCACGTACACCGGGGCGTCCGGTGAACGTCCGAACCTCAACATCGTCTTCCGCGCTCCCGAATTGGCTCGGCGGATCAGTCTGGACCCAGCCGTGCAGTACTGGATCGTCAGCGCCGAGGCCTCCGGGCTGATGGGTCGGCTCGATCTGGAGGACCAGTGGTGGGCGATCGTCCAGCACGCCGACACTCGGGCGTCAGGACCCGCCCCCGAGGCACTTGTCCGATCACTCATCGGAGGCGCCGCAGACGATCTGGAGGTACAGGTCATCGCCACTGACCGCTGGGTCGCCCGGATGATGCTCGTCGACCGTTACCAGTCCGGGCGGGTCTTCCTGGTCGGCGACGCGGCCCATCTCAACCCGCCGTGGGGCGGTCACGGTTACAACACCTGCGTGGGCGACGCGGTGAACATCGCCTGGAAACTCGCCGCCGTCATCCAGGGATGGGGCGGCCCCGAGCTCCTGCGGAGTTACGAAGCCGAGCGTCGGCCGGTCGCCGCGCAGACCATCGCCGACAGCGCGGCCCAGGACCGGCTGCTCGCCCCGTCCTTCACGGACGCCGACAATGCCCGGCTGGCCACCGCGCTCCAGGCCAAGCGCAGCGAATTCCACAGCGAAGGCCTCGTACTCGGCTACCACTACGCCGGTTCACCCGTCATCGTCGACGACGGCTCACCGACACCGGCCCACCAGCTCACCACGTACCACCCCTCAACACGCCCCGGCACCCGCCTTCCCCACACCTGGCTCCCCGACGGACGCTCCCTCTACGACCTGCTCGGCGAGGGCTTCACCCTGCTGCGCCTGTCCGAGACCGCCGACCCTGCCCCGCTGCAACGGGCGGCCCATATCCGCGGGGTACCACTGACGCTGCTGGATCTCCCGGAACTCGACCTGGCCGACCGATATGGCGCACCACTGTTGCTGATCCGCCCCGACCAGCACATCGCCTGGCGCGGCGACGCCACGGCCAACGCCGTCCGCGTGATCGACACGGCCCGCGGGGCGCTCACCAGGCGCTCGCCCGCCCGCGGCCGCAGACCATGAGTGAACTCGTCACCCGCTCGCCGTCGCGGGCGGCGCCCCTCCGGAAAGGACCATCCATTGATTCCCCCTTCCCACGCCCTTCCCTTCCCCGACGGCTTCCTGTGGGGAGCCTCCACCGCCGCCCACCAGATCGAGGGCAACAACACCAACGGCGACTGGTGGGAGTTCGAACAGCGCGGCGGTTCCGCCGCCATGCGCGTCGCCGAACCCAGCGGTGACGCTGCCGACAGCTACCACCGGTGGCGCGAGGACATGGATCTGCTCGCCGGACTCGGCTTCACCGACTACCGCTTCAGTATCGAATGGGCCCGCATCGAGCCCGCCGAGGGACAGTTCTCCCGCGCGGCGCTCGCGCACTACCGGCGGATGGTCGAGGGCGCCCTCGAACGCGGCCTGCGCCCCATGGTCACGTTGCACCACTTCACCGTGCCCCGCTGGTTCGCCGAGCGCGGCGGCTGGACGGCGGACGGTGCCGCCGCTCTCTTCGAGCGGTACGTCACCGCGACCGCGCCCGTCATCAGAAGCGGCGTCCGGCATGTGTGCACCATCAACGAGCCCAACATCGCAGCGATCTTCGGTACCGTCCCGGAGTCGGGCACCGAGGCACCCGCCGCGGGCCTCCCGCTGCCTGACAAGGCTGTCGGTGACGCCCTGATCGAGGCTCACCACCTCGCCAGGGTCGCCGTCAAGGCGATCTCCGCCGACATCCAGGTCGGCTGGTCCGTCGCCAACCTGTCCTACCAGGCTCTGCCCGGTGCCGAGGAGTTGGCAGCGGCCTACCGACACCCCCGCGAGGACGTGTTCCTGGAGGCCGCCCGCGGCGACGACTGGATCGGCGTCCAGTCCTACACCCGCACCAGGGTCGGCCCGGACGGCCCCCTCCCCGTGCCCGACGACGCCGAACGCACCCTCACCGGCTGGGAGTACTACCCCCGAGCCGTCGGCCACGCGCTGCGGCACACCGCCGAGATCGTCGGCGCCGTCCCGTTGATCGTCACCGAGAACGGCATCGCCACCGGCGACGACAGCCGCCGCATCGACTACACCACCGGCGCGCTCATGGAAGTCGCGGCCGCTCTGGAGGACGGCATCGACGTGCGCGGCTACCTGCACTGGAGCGCCCTCGACAACTACGAGTGGGGCTCCTACAAGCCCACCTTTGGCCTCATCGCCGTAGACCCCCACACCTTCGAGCGCACCCCCAAACCGTCAGCTGCCTGGCTCGGCGGCCTCGGCCGCAGCCGGATGTTGCCGCGGGCCGGCTCGTAGGGCGGTACAACGGACAAGGACGTCGCGGAGCGACCGGCCAGGGACGCCACTTGACGGTACGTCAGAAACCGGAACAGGCCTGCTGCCCAACCCTCGGCACGGGCGGCTGGAGTCAAGCCTCCGTCTCGTCCGTGCCCTCATAGCGGACGCCGGACATGACGAGTTCGCCGCGCGCGCACCAGATCCCGTAGAGGGCGCCCCGTGAAGCCCCCGGCAAGCTCGGTGGACAAGTGAGTCGGTCTCCGGCCCGCATGTGCGACTCTGCATCGACTCTTGGGCACTGTGCAGGAGGCGTCGCGGCGGCTGGTCGCTGGCCATCAGCACGGTGGTTGTCGCAGGAGTTCTCCCGATGCTTCCGGTGCGGGCGCCGCCTCCAGCACGACGTCCACGACCCAGCCGTACCCTGTGTCGCGCGGGCCGATGATCACGGTGCCCCCGTACATGGCGGCTCGCTGGCGGATGCCGACCAGGCCATGGCCTGACGCGTGTTCATGTGCGGCCGCCTTCGGTGGTGGGGGAGCCCCGGGGGGTATGCCGGTGTCGACGACTCGGATCCGTACCTCTCCCGCCTCCGCGGTGATGTCGACCTCTGCGGCCGCGCTGGTCCCCGCGTGCTTGAGCGCGTTGGTCAGCGACTCCTGCACAATGCGGTACACGGTGAGCTGTACGCCGTCGCCCAGCGAGTCGAGACCGCCCACCGTCCGGTAGGCCACGGGCAGGCCCGCTGCGCGTACCCGGGCCATCAGGGGGTCCAGATCGCGGATGCCGGGCTGGGGGCTGAGTGCCCTTTCCTCGTCCTGTGCCTCGCGCAGGACGCCCAGCACCCGTCGCAGCTCGCTCATGGCCTGGCGGCCGGTGTCGGCGAGGATGCGCAGCGCGTCGGTGGACCGCTCGCCGCGGTTGGCGGCCAGGATCGCGGCGCCGTCGGCGAGGCTGACCATGACGGAGAGGTTGTGGCCGACGATGTCGTGCATCTCACCGGCGACACGGGAGCGCTCGGCGGCCGCGGTGAGTTGCACACGTTGGTCCTGCTCGACCTCCAGCCGTCTCGCGCGGTCCTCCAGCGCTGCCAGATACATCCGTTGGACGCGAAGTGTCAGGCCGACGGCGATGGACGCCGTGACCGTGCCCAGCATGAGGAAGCTGCCGACGAAGGGATGCTCGGTCGGAGCCAGGACGAAGACGACCAGGATCGCCTCGACGACGGTCAGAGCGGCTGCCCAGCCCAGCATCCGCAGCGAACCGTTCCGGGCCAGGGTGTACAGGGCGATGAGTGCGCCGGCGCTCGCCGGCAACCAGACACCCATCGTCCACTGGGCAAGGGAGACTGCCGCGATCACGAAGTAGGTGAGGGCCGGGGCCTTGCGGCGCCACCACAGCGGAACGACGAGAGCGGCGAGGCAGCCGAACAGGATGCCGGAGGTGAGTTGTTCACGAGTGGTGGTGTCCCCGAGAGGGGCGTTGCCGTCGCCCCGGAGCAGAACCGGCAGGCTGATCAGAGCGACGGCCAGAACCACCGTGGTGTCGAGCAGCCACGGATGTCGGCGGTCCAGTCGCTGTCGGCGCCCCTGGTCGCGCAGCAGCCGGCCGAGCAGCGGATGCGCCCAGGCGGCGTCGAACCCGAGGGACGGCGGGACGGCTGCCGTCCCCCCGGTGCCGGCCGCGGCGGCCGGCGAACGGTGCGGACTCATGGCCTTCAACGTCCTCGTCGCCGGATCACGCGCCTGAGGAGCGGTGCGGGACGTGGACGGCCTGGCCTGCGCCGCTGGCGAAGTACCGCCTTGTCGCCGTACCGCTCCGTCAGCTGACGTACCTCGATCATGGGGTCGGCCCTTCCTGTCTCGAACTCGGCCGCGGACACCTCTCGGTGTCTGCGTTCGAAGCTACGAGTGCGGCAGGGCCGAACCCTGGGACCACGGGGGAATCTTTGGCGCCGGAGTGGTACCCGAGTACCACCCGGCACCAGGCGCGACCTCCGGACAATGACGGGTCGGCGCCCCTTCCAAGCGGATGCGGGGCGCCCACTCTCGCAATGCCCGCCCGCCGATGGTCCAACGACACCCCCCGCGCCACATTCGAAAGCCTCAGCCCGCGTCACCGCGCGAAGCCGAGACGGCCCGGTCCAAGGTCGCGTGGTCGGCCCAGTTCCCGTGGAAGCCGAAGGGGACGCGGCTCGGGAGCTTGACCCTCGCGAGAGGAGTACGGCGCAGGTCGGCGGAGTCGTGGACGAGCAGCTCGGACAGCCCGGTGAGGCGGTTCCACCACAGGGTCAGCAGGTAACCGTCGTCCTCGGAGGTGGCGTTCTCGCGGGCCACGAAGACGGGTTCACCGGGGCTGGTCAGCGCCTCGGGGCCCTCGATCACGGTCGTGGCGTCGCGCAGGTAGTCGTGCTTGGCCAGGCCGTCGCTCATGGTGTCCTCGGCCAGCGCTCGCGTGGTGACGAAGTAGCCGTAGCGGTGCTCGCGGCCGGTGTACGCGTCGTTGATCCGCGGGAACTCACCGGCGACACCGCTGGTCGTCTCCTCCGTCGCCCTTCCGGTCGCCAGGTCGACGCGCCAGCGGTGGGGCAGGGCGGGCGGGAACCAGGAGTGCGAGGTGACGGGGGTGTCGAGCCGGTCGGCCGGAGTGCCCAGACGGGTGATGCGGTGCCCGTCGACGATGACCTGCCCGTCGCGCTCGTAGGCGTTGTAGAAGTGGGTGTTGGCCCAGTGGCCGCCCACCTCGTGCCAGGTGACGGCATGAGTGCGGCGGTCCATGAGCACGATCTGCACCCCGTGCGGGAGCGATGCCTCGTCCCAGACGACTCCAGGCTTTCCCTGCATGATGTGGTCCAGCCGGAACTGGGCCGGGGTGACGAAGAAGATCGCGTAGTTGTCGCTGACGGCGAAGTCGTGCATCAGCACGGGGACTTTGATGTCGAGGCTGTGGCTTTCCACGACGTGCCCGGTCTTCACGTCGGCCCGGTACCAGGTGATGACGGGCCCGGTCGCGGCGAAGAAGAGCATGTCTCCGTTGTCGGGGTCGATCTTGTAGTGGGCGGTGCACAGCACGTCGATGCCGCCGTGGAAATCGTGGGTGCCGTACGTCTCCAGCGTCTCGGGGTGCATCGCGTACGGCAGACCGCCCTCGTAGTAGACGAGCAGGTGGTCACCGAAGACGCCGACGTTGGTGTTCGCCACGTTCTTCGCGGGTGGAGCGCCCTGGGGGAGCGGACCGGGGATGCCGCCGTTGGCGAATCCGCTGTAGACGGCCTTGCCCTGCTCGACCTCGAACTTCATCGAATCGGTCATCACCCAGCGGGTGCGGAACGCGGCCCGGCCCTCGCGCAGGTAGATGCCGCACACCATGCCGTCGCCCTCCCACCAGTGATAGCGGCCGGGATCACGAGGCTGGAAACGGGGGTTGGACGAGACCCGGAACAGGGCCCCCGCCAGGTCGGCCGGGAGCTCCCCGTCCACCTCCAGGTCGTAGGCCTCGGTCTCCTCCGTCCAGGGGGTGAAGGGGCCGTCGAGGAACTTGTTGTGGTGCGCCCAGCCGGCGGCGTCCTGCGCCAGCCGTGGTACCGACGGCCGGATCGCGGCACGCGGCGCGATCGTCATCGGGTCGGGTGGGACCAGACCCGGGCCGGAGGTGACTGAGGTCATCGGAGTGCTCCAAGTGCGGGTGGGAGAGTCGGTCTGCGGGAGCGGGGTCGTGCCGGCCGGGCCGTCCTGCCGGGGAGGCCGTGGTCAGAACGGGTACTGGGGGATCTCCTGGCGGACGGTCACCCACTGCTGCTCGGTGAATGCCTCAAGGTTGGCGGCGGCGCCTCCGTGGCGGGAGCCGTTGCCCGAGTCGCCGACGCCGCCGAACGGGATGGTCGGCTCGTCGTTCACGGTCTGGTCGTTGATGTGCACAAGGCCCGTCGGGATGCGGTCGGCCAGCGCCAGGCCCTTGGCCACATCGCGCGTCAGGATGCCCAGCGAGAGCCCGTACGCGCTGTCGGAGGCCAGCCGGGCGGCCTCGTCTAGATCCCGGAAGGCCACCACGGGTGCGACAGGACCGAAGATCTCCTCCGCGTAGGCGGGGGCGGTGACCGGGACGTCGGCCAGGACGGTGGGCCGGTGGAACAGGCCCTCATGGGTACCACCGGCGGCGAGCCGCGCTCCCGCGGTGACACTGTCGGAGACCACCGCCTGGGTGGCCCGCAGCTGCCCCTCGTCGATCATGGGGCCCATCAGGACCGTGCCGGTCATCGGATCGCCCACGGGTGTCGCGTCGGCGCGCTCGGCGAGGCGGGCCGTGTACTCCTCGGCGATCGAGGCGTGCACGAGATGACGGCTGGTGGCCATGCAGACCTGCCCCGCGTTGAAGAAGGAGCCGAAAGCGCCCGCGGACACCGCCTTGTCCAGGTCGGCGTCGTCCAGGACGATCAGCGCCGAGTTGCCGCCCAGCTCCAGGTGGACCCGCTTGAGCCGCTGCGCGGCTGCCGTCGCGATGGCCTTCCCCGCGCGGGTGGACCCGGTGAAGGCGATGACGGGCACGCGCGGGTGGTCCACCAGCGCCGCGCCGACGGCTGCGCCACCGGGCAGGACGTGCAGGACGCCCTCGGGAAGCCCTGCTTCCTCGAAGACCCGCGCGATGGTGACACCGCCGCAGACCGCGGTGCGCGGATCGGGCTTGAGGACGACCGCGTTGCCCAGGGCCAGCGCCGGGGCCACCGCACGCATGGCCAGCAGCATCGGCGCGTTGAACGGCGAGATGACACCGACCACGCCCACCGGGCGCCGCCGCGAGAACGACAGACGGTCCTGGGCCGACCGGAGCACTTCACCGAAGGGCGCCGCGGCGAGTGCGGCGGCCTCGTAGCACTCCTCGGCCCCACCGTCGCTCGCCTGGGTGTCCGCGAACAGCCGCGGGGCGCCCGACTCGCGCACGATCCACTCCGCGACCTCCGCCTGGTGCTTCGCGAACAGGGCTCCGGCGCGCCGCAGCACCTGCGCCCGCTCGATGTACGGGAGCGCCGCCCACGCGCGCTGGGCCTGCTCCGCGTGCGTCACAGCCCGGTCCAGGTCGGTGGGAGCGGCTGCGCCGACGCGGCCCAGCGTCTTTCCGGTCGCCGGCTCGGTGGAGTCGTACGGCTCACCCGAGCCCTTGACCCATCCGCCCGAGAAGATCCGCCCTTGCCAGTCGACAGCATCGAGGAGGGTCATGGTGTTCCGTTCTGCGTAGGTGACGTAGGAAGGCGCGCCGTCTGCGCCGCCCGTCGGCCCGGAGTCACGAGGACATTGCCGTCCCGTTAAATAGGACTCACACCTTGATTAACAGGACAAGACTCGGGAATGTCAAGCGATATGTCCAAGGTGGTGGTGCCGGATCTGCGTGTCGGCATGACGACTTCCGCGGCGGCGTCACCGGTCCTGGTGCCGGCATTGTGTGGCGGTGCTGGGCACTGGGTGAACGAGCAACTTGCCGTATAGAGCGGTATCGCCTAGTTCGTCTTCAAATGCGACTCATACGGGGAGGCGTCGAAGCTGTGGCCGAGGTCGACGCCTCGGCCCGGAGACAGCCGAAGTACCGGGACCGCAGTCGGCGGCCCCGGTATCAACCATGGGCGGGACACATCGTTCAGTGAAGGCAGGACGCCGCCAGGCTCGGGAGGAGTGTGCCGCTTCCCCGAGCCTGGCGGGTCCCCGGTCGGTTCGTTCCTTCTCTCCGGCCCGAACCGCCGTAGTGTGCACACCTCGTCCGGCACCGCCCAGGTGTCAGCCCCCGACGGCGGTCAGCCGCTCGCTGATCTCCCGTGCCGTCTCCTGAACCTTCCGGGCCAGCTCCGCCTCCGCCTCGGGGAACACACGAGAGGCCAGGGCCGCGATGCTCACCGCCGCCACCACCTGCTGCTTCTCGTCGCGGACGGGAGCGGCGACACCCATCACGTCGGCGTCGAGCTCGCCACGAGTGACCGAGTAGCCGGCGCGCCGGATGTGGGCCAGTCGCTGCATGAGCGTGTCGACGTCCGTGAGCGTGGCGGGAGTGAAACGGCGCAGGTCCGCGGATTCAAGAAGCCGTCGGGCGTCTTCGTCGGGGATCCAGGCCAGCAGGACGAGTGCCGCCGCACCCGCGTTGAGGGGGAGCGTGCTGCCCCTCTCGTAGGAGATGCGCACGGCGCCCGTCCCGGCCTCTGCCCGGTCGACGCACACGACGAGCTCTCCGGTCCGCCTGGTGAGCAGGACCGTCTCCCGCACATCCTCGGCGAGTGTCGTCATCGCCGGGAGGGCGACTTCCGACAGGCCGTAGCTGCGGCGTGCCAGCCGTGCGATCTCCATGACGCGCAGGCCCAGCCGGAAGCCTCCACCCGGCGCCTCTTCCAGGAAGCGGCTGTTCACGAGGCTCTGGAGGTACCGGTACGCGGTTGAGCGAGCCACGCCGAGTCGCTCGGCCACTGCGGTGCCGGAGACGACGAGGTGGGTGTCGGTGAACATGAGCAGGATGTCCAGGGCTCGGTCGGCCGTGGAGTTACGCTCGCGATAGCTGGTGGACGCTGTTCCTGACATGCGAGACATCGTAACGGGTGGTGGGGTGTCTTGGGCACCAGGCGTCACAAGCGGTCCTTGACCACTGTATTGCGCAGTTCGCCGATCCCCTCGACCACCGTGACGAGTTCCTGCCCCGGCCGGAGGAAGACCTTGGGGTCGCGGCCGGCGCCCACGCCTCCCGGGGTACCCGTGGCGATCAGGTCGCCCGGCAGCAGCGTGATGATGGTGCTGACGTACGCGATGATCGTGGCGACATCGAAGAGCAGGTCCGCCGTGTTGGACTTCTGCATCGTGGTGCCGTCCACGAGGCAGCTGATCGTCAGCCCGGACGCACCGCGCGGCAGTTCGTCCGGTGTGACGAGCGAGGGTCCCACAGGGGTGGTGGCCTCGAAGGTCTTGCCGGACAGGAACTCACGGGTGCGATGCTGCCAGTCCCGGACGGTGACGTCGTTGACGACGGTGTAGCCCGCGACATGCGAGAGCGCCTGGTCCGGCGACACGTGACGTGCGCGGTGTCCGATCACCACACCGAGCTCGGCCTCCCAGTCCAGGTCGTCGCTCACCGGAGGGATGTGCACGTCGTCGTGGGGTCCGACGAGGGAGCCGTCGTACTTGGCGAAGAGTGTCGGATGGGCTGGGGTCGCGCGGCCCATCTCCTTGATGTGGGTGGCGTAGTTGAGGCCCAGACAGACGATCTTGTTCGGGTGCGGGACGACGGGGGCGAGGGAAGCGGTCGACAGAGAGACGCGGTCGCCGCCCACGGCGGTCGCGCGTTCAGGCCAGTCGTCGCCGCTCGACAGCAGTTCGCCGACGTCGGAGTAGGGCAGGAGAACGAGCTCGTCCCCTTCCTGGCGGGCGGCCGCTGTGCCGCGCTCGTCGTGCAGTCGGACGGTGCTGAGCCTCATCGGGGCCCTCCTTGGGTGTGGGACGCGCTTTCGGTGACGGGGTGCGCGGTCGGTGCGGGCCGTGGTCGGACGACCTCGTGACTGATCTCCGCCGGGCCGTCCGGCGCGGCAGGGGACACGTCGGGCCCTGCGGCGGGCGCGAAGCGACGCAGGCTGTGCGAGACACGCTCTGCCTGGTCGCCCGGGAACACGGCCGCGATCAGCCGGTCAGGGCGCACCAGCAGGAAGTGTCCCGTGAGCCCGCCGAACAGGGCCTGGAGCCGGCCGTCGGCATCGGCTACGGCGGTGCGCCCCGGGCGGTCGCGGGGATAGCGGTCGTCGAGGACGACGGACACCCGCTTGCCCGCGGGCAGGCCGGTGTGCGCGGCGGTGTTCCAGTCGGCGTCGGTGACGCCCACGCCCAGCAGGCTCCAGCCACGGCCGAGCACGTCGTCGAGCCGGGTCACCTGGAGGTGCGGACCGTGCAGGACACGCGGCTGCGGAAGAAAGGTCCCCACCAGTGACCCGTATCTGCCGTCGAAGGGGACGACGGCGCCCGAACGAACGCGGGTGTTCGGCCGGTAGCGCATCTCGGTGAGGTACCGGCGCCCCTGCGGGGTGTGCATGGCGGTGCGCACCATCAGGTCGCGCAGCCGCGCCCGGCCGCGGCTGGTCGTCATGACGATGCGGCCGAGCCGGACCGAGAGGTCGATGACCGCCTGGGCATGTGGGCGGCGTTCGGTGTCATAGGTGTCGAGCAGGGCGTCTCCCGACCGTCCGGCCAGGACGTCGGCGAGCTTCCAGCAGAGGTTCGCCGCGTCTCGCACGCCGGAGTTGAGTCCCTGGCCCGCGAAGGGCGGCATCATGTGCGCGGCGTCGCCCAGAAGGAAGCAGCGTCCGTCGCGCAGACGGTCGGCCAGCAGGGCGTTGAACGTGTACGACACCGCGCGTTCGACCTGGTCCGGGGTGATCTCGCGGTACGGCCGCAACAGATCGCGTACCAGTTCGAACGGCGGGGGATCGCCGGCCACGCCCTCCCCGGGGTGCAGCAGGAACTCGTAGCGGCACCGGCCGTCGCGGCCCGGCACGATGACCGACGGGCGGGTGGGGTCTCCCATGTGCATGCCGTAGCGCTGGTCGTGGGGATCTCCCACGGTGTCGGCGACCAGCCACACGTCGGGAAAGCTGCGCCCCTGCATGGGGATGGACAGCAGTTCCCGGACGGTGCTGCGTCCGCCGTCGCATCCGAGGACGTACGAGACGTCGAAGTGCTCGACCGGTCCCGTGCCCTCGCTCGGACCGACTCCGACCCGTACCCGGTCGGGCTGCTGTTCCAGCGAGAACAGCCTTGTGCGGAACCGGGTTTCGACGTCGGGGCGGTGGCCCAACTCCTCGACCAGCACGCGCTCCAGGTCGGGTTGGGCGAAGGGGTTCTTGAACGGGTGCCCGAACCGCTGGTCGCCGAGGCCGCGGGCGTGCACGAGCGGTCGGCCACCGACGTCGAAGTACTTCGTCCCCGTGCCGGGCACGATGATCGGGTAGACCGCCCCGTCGATGCCGGCCGACTGCAGCGTGCGCAGCGACTCGTCGTCCAGACTGATCGCCTTGGCGTCGTCGCTCGTTGTCGGATTGCGCTCGACGAGCAGGACGCGTACGCCGAGCGAGCCGAGCAAATGGGCGGCCGTGAGCCCCGTCGGACCTGCGCCGACCACGAGTACGTCGGCTTGCACCGGGGTCGCCGCAGCGATTCTTCGCCGCGGTTCCGGATGCGGTGACTGGGGGTTGTTCATGGGTGGGACTCCATCGGTCGGCGGCATGCGAGGGCGCGGTGGGCTACTGGACCGGCTGGTAGGCGGGACCGCCCTCGGTCAGCAGCCGCTCCACGTCGGCCATGACGTCGGCGGGCTCCTGGTCGAGGTCGAGGCTCTTGCGGAACGGCTGTCGCACGTCGCGCTCCACCCGCAGATACACCTCGTTGCGGTTGCCCTCAGGGTCGAAGAAGTAGATGCCGATCGCGTTGCCGTGGGTGACTTCCTGCTGCACCTCGATGCCCTCGGCGCGGAACCGGTGGTGGAACTCGATGACCGTCTCAAGGGAGTCCACCCGCCACGACACCTGATGCGTGAGCTTGGCGCCGTCGTGGGCGGTCCGCCCGCGCTGCAGGACGAACTCGTGGTGTTCCTCCTCAGGGCGGGAGGAGAGGAAGACGATGCCCAGCTCCTCGTCCTCGTCGGTCACGGTCAGGCCGAGGACCCGCGTGTAGAAGTCGCGCATCGCGTCGAGGTCGTGAACCCAGAAACCGGTGTGACCGAGACCAGTAATCGCCATGGCGTGTCTCCTTTTTCAGGATCAGAGTCTTGTTTTACAGGACAATAGGTGGATGTCGAGCGGGACGTCAACTGTTGACCGAGGTAAGTGCGCGGCGTGCGGCGCTGATGCCGGGGAGAGCGCGGACCCGTGCGCACCATCACGAGCAGGGTTGTGGCCCAGGACGTGGTCCAGGAGGTCGCGCGCGGCTGGGTGCCGTTTCACGGACCGGGCGCGGGTGCCCCAGACACAACGGCCACGGCCATCGCGGCTGATCAGGCACATCACGGCCGCGTCCAGGGTGTGCCAGGAATCGGGACTCCGGACGTCGTCCGGGGCTCCGATGCGGCTACGCCGGCGTAACCGTCACGGCGGCCACGGCTGTGTGGGCGCCTGGTCAGCGGGCATCAGGATCTCGATGAGGCCGAGCAGCAGGCGGTCCGCCAGGCCGTGTGGGACTCACCGGCCCTGCGACTCAGGCTGTCCAGGCGGCTACGACCGGGCTGGGGGTGGGCATATGTCAGCATCGCTGACGCCTGTCCTGCGATCGTCCGGACGAGCGGGTCGTCGATCAGGACGCGGAGCGGTGCGGCTCTGGTGGGGGAGACTTCGCCTACGACCACGCACCGGAGAAGGCCGATATCGCTCCATGGCAGCGAACTGCACATCCTGCGCTGTCATGGGTCTGAGCCCGAGCAGGACGCCCACCGTGCGCTGTTCGGGCCTGACGCAACGTCTTCACGCCGACCCAGGAACTTCTCGATTCGCAAGTAGCGCGACGTGCGCGACGATTCAGCTGTCGTCGGTGACTGGGGAACGCGATGCCTCAGCACCCGAGGAGGCCGATCCACGACCAACCCCTTGCAGAAAAGCATCGATCCGGTCGTTCGCCTGATCGGCGAGAGGGATGGGAAACGCCGTGAAGCCGTGCGTGCCGCCGGGATAGACGGCCAACTCGGCCTGATTTCCCGCGGCGACCCAGCGACTGTGCATGAACAACGTGTCGTCCAGGAACGGGTCCAGGGTGCCGACGGTGAACAGCGCAGGTGGAAGGTCCCGCAGATCCGCGAACATGGGTGACAGATCGGGGTCTCTGCGTAGCCCGGTCCGAGGCGCTACCGCGTCGGTGCACGCCCGAATGTTGTCCGTAGTCACCGGTACCGCGTCGGCGCCGAGCAGGGTCTGGCTCGGGGGCATGGAGAGGTCGAAATCACCGAAAACCAGATTCGCCGCCTGAAAGACTGTACATCCCAGCCTCTCGCGCAACTGGACGAGAACGGCGGCTGCGAGTGTTGCTCCCGCGGATACGCCGCCGATCGCGAGCGCGTCCGTTCCGAATGCGGTTCGGGCATTCTCGATCACCCATATCGCGGCGGCTTCCGCGTCGTCCCATGCGGCAGGGTAGGGGTGCGCGGGCGCCAGTCGGTAGTTCACGTCGATGCATGCGAGGCCAGTGTTCTGGGCGATCCGCTCGAACGCTCGGTCTGACTGCTCCGCGCTGCCGCTGACGAAACCACCACCATGGAAGTGAAGGTAGACGCCCTGGGGCCGGTCCGGAGCTATGACTCGCAGAGTCAGTTCATGGCCGCCCTTTCCCGCGATGTCCAGAGTGCGGGCGCGCTTCGAAGGCTCTGTGGGGGGCACCGGAAGGCGGCCGCTCGCCTCGTTGGCGGGCGTGCTCTTCACCAGCTCGCGAAGCCGATCGTTGAACTCGGCCGTTTCGGGCGCGATCGCGGTTGCCCGAAACAGCGCTGCGTCTAGCGTGCTCATCTGGTCCTGTCCGGGATCCTTCGTACTTCACTGACTTCGATGTCCTGTAATGCGGGACGCCGGTCTGTTTACTGGGACAAGTTAAGCTCGCAGTTACTACCTCGTCAAGCGTCCGGCGCTTCATGGCCCTGCATCCTTGATCGCGCAGACGGGCTGGGCGCGACCCATGGGTGTGCAGCGAGGTTTCTCGCTGTCGTCAGAGGTCGAGCAGCAGCCTGGGACAGGCGGCCCGGGACACGCAGATGAACATGGTGTCGTTGGTCGCCTGCTCGGCCGGAGTCATCAGCGAGTCACGATGGTCCACTTCCCCCGCGAGAACACGTGTCTCGCAGGTGCCGCATATCCCTTCCCGGCAAGAGGCGAGGGCGGGGATCCCGGCCTCTTCGACCACTTCCAGAACGGACTTCTCCGGAGGCACGGTGAGGGTCACTCCGGTCGTGGCCAGCTCCACTTCGAATGTCTGGGTGAGCGCGGGCTCGCCGGCATCCCGCGAGCTGAACCGCTCCAGGTGCAGTGTTCCCTCGGGCCAGTCGGCACAGTGCTGTTCGACCGCCCTGAGCAGCGGTTCGGGGCCACAGCTGTACACGAGCGTGTCCGGTTGAGGGGTTCCGAGGATCCGATGCAGGTCGATGAGGCCGACTTCGTCCTGCGGATACGGTGTCAGCCTGTGCCCGCTGGTGTCCTTGAGCGTCTCCAGGAAGGCCATGGACTCCCGGCTGCGTCCGCCGTAGTGCAGCTTCCAGTCCGCGCCGGCTGCGTCAGCTGCACGGAGCATCGGCACGATCGGGGTGATCCCGATTCCTCCGGCGATGAACACGTACCGCGGTGACGGCACGAGCGGGAAGTGATTGCGCGGCCCACGGAGACGGACCTCGACGCCTTCGGTGAGCGCCTCGTGCACATGTCGAGATCCGCCACGGCCTGTCGGCTCCCGGAGTACGGCGATCCGCCAGGACGACCGGTCCGAGGGGATGCCGCACAGGGAGTACTGACGAGTCATGCCATCGGCCAGTTCGACGTCCACATGTGCACCAGGTGCCCACTCCGGCAAGTCGGCGCCGGACGGATCGTCCAGTTCGAGGACGACCACACCCTCGGCACCGTCCCAGCGGGCAGCCACGATCAGGTCCAGTTTCACTTCGTCAGGATTGCTGTACATATATCGACTTTCACGGGAACGGGCATTTCTCCGTCGAACCGCGTCTTCTCTGCCACTACGGCAAGCGTGATCGCGACCGGCTCGCCTTCCAGGCGCTCCACCATCTGCCCCGCGCGGTCCTGAGGAGGGGGCTCGGGAAACGTGTCGGTTACGACTGGCTGCTTCCCGGGACGAGAAGTACAGCACAGCTGGACGCCTGCTGGTGTGCCGTGGGTGTTTGCCTCGGAGCTGTCGCTCTCACATCGGGCACATAGGTGTAGGTGTTAGCGTCCGTGATCCGTTCGGTCCAGGTGTGACGGGTCATGTGCAGGTGTGCGGCATCGTCCCGCTGGAGCCCTAGGACGCGCAATGTAGCGTACGAAACGGTTTCGTTTTCATCCTGGTTGGCGTATGGTCATGGCTGTGCGGCATCCGTACGAAACCGTTTCGTTCAGATGGGAGTGTGATGGTCGAGGCTGCAACGTCGCGTCGAGGTCGGATCACACCCGAGCGCGAGGCCGAGCTGTACGCGGCCGTGCTCGATCTGCTGCGTGAGGTCGGCTATGGCCCCCTGACCATGGACGCCGTGGCAGCACGCATCCGATGCAGCAAGGCGACGCTCTACCGCCAGTGGGGCGGCAAGGCCCAGCTGATCGTCAAGGCGATGCGTCACAACAAGCCCGCCGGCGTCAGAGGCGTCGACACCGGGTCGCTGCGGGGGGACTTCCTGGCTGCGCTGTCCATCGAGGACGACTCGGCCATGGAACGGAACTCCGCGCTGATGCGCGGCCTGGTCATGGAGGTACACCACAACCCTGACCTCGGCCGGGCGTTCCGGGAACTGCTCATCGAACCGGAACGGGCCGAATTCAACCGGGTGTTGCAGCTCGCCGTCGACAGAGGCGAGATCCGTGCGGACAACCCTGCGTTGGCCTATGCGCCGCACATGCTCATCGGCGCCTACTTCGCCCGCACCCTGCTCGACGACCGCCCGCCGACGCGGGCGTTCCTGGCTGAGTATGCCGACGCCGTCCTGTTCCCCGCCCTCGGCGTCGGGCGCTCCCCGTCTTCCCGTCCCCAGCAGTAGCCGCTCTCCAGCCGTACCTGGCACAACCTCCCCTCTTGCCTCCAGGGCACAGAAGGGTCCCCACCGTCGTCGGGCCTGCCCTCTGCCCTGAACCATCCACGACTGACCGGGAGAACGTCCCGTGGCTACCTTCCTGTACAAACTCGGCCGATTCGCCTTCCGGCGACGGCACTACATCGCCCTGTTCTGGGCCGCGCTGCTGGCCGCCGCCTGCGTCGCCGCCTTCAACGCGCCGGCCGCAGGCTCATCGTCCTACGCCATCCCCGGCATCGAGTCCCAGAAGGCCTATGACCTGCTGGCGCAGCGTTCGCCCGGCTCCAGCGCCGACGGAGGGAGCGCCAACGTCGTCTTCAAGGCTCCCGCGGGCGAGAAGATGACGGACGCCGACAACAAGGACCTCGTCGAGCAGACCGTGAAGGACCTCGGCACGGGTCCCGAGGTCGAATCCGTCACCGACCCGTTCACGCAGCACAACGCGGTGAGCAAGGACGGGACGATCGCCTACGCGCAGGTGAAGTACACCGCCCCGGCCAAGGAACTGAAGGACTCCACCAAGGACTTCCTTGAGAAGACGGTGGAGGAGTCCCGGCACTCCGGGGTCACCGTGGAGATCGGCGGTGACGTGCTCGACGAGTCGCCCGAGACCGGTATCGGAGAGGTCATCGGTGTCGCCGTCGCCGCGGTGGTCCTCGTCGTCACCCTGGGCTCGCTCGTCGCGGCCGGGCTGCCGCTGTTGACCGCTCTCATCGGGGTGGGTATCGGAGTCGCGGGCATCACGGCCCTCGCCAACGCGCTCGACCTCGGCGACACCACCTCCATCCTGGCCATGATGATCGGCCTTGCCGTCGGTATCGACTACGCCTTGTTCATCCTCTCCCGTTACCGAGGTGAACTTGCCGAGGGCCGCGAACGCGAGGACGCGGTCGGACGGGCCACCGGCACGGCGGGCTCGGCAGTGGTCTTCGCCGGGCTGACGGTCGTGATCGCCCTCGTCGGCCTCTCGGTCGTCGACGTCCCGGTGCTGACCAAGATGGGTATGGCGGCGGCGGGCACGGTCGTGCTCGCTGTGCTGATCGCCCTCACGATGGTCCCCGCGATGATCGGCTACGTGGGCCGGAAGATCCAGCCTGCAGGCAGCAAGAGCAAGCGGTTCGGCGGCAGGAAGGCGCGCGAGAACACCGAGGGCAAGCCCAACATGGGCACCCGCTGGGGAAGCTTCGTCGTCCGACGGCCCGCCGCCGTCCTGGTGCTGGGCGTGGTCGCCCTGGGGGTGATGGCCGTCCCGGTGACCCAGCTGCAACTCGGCCTGGGCGACGACAGCACGAAGCCGGAGTCCACGACGCAGCGAAAGGCCTACGACCTGCTCTCGGAAGGCTTCGGCCCCGGCTTCAACGGCCCGCTGATGGTCGTTGTCGACACCAAGGAGAGCAGCGACCCGAAGGCGGCCGCCACCACGGTGACCGACGAGATCAAGGGCCTGAAGGACGTCGCGACGGTCACTCCGGCGTCGTTCAACAAGGCCGGTGACACGGCGACGATCACCGTCATCCCGGACTCCAAGCCTTCCTCGACGCAGACCGAGGACCTGGTGCACGCCATCCGTGACAAGGCCGACGGCATCAAGGCGGACACGGACGCCCGGGTTCTGGTCACCGGCACGACGGCGATGAACATCGACTTCTCGCAGAAACTGACCAACGCGCTGATCCCCTACCTGGCGTTGGTGGTCGGCCTCGCCTTCCTGCTCCTGATGGTGGTCTTCCGCTCGATCCTCGTACCTCTGAAGGCGGCCCTAGGCTTCCTGCTGTCGGTGCTGGCGGCGCTGGGCGCCGTGGTCGCGGTCTTCCAGTGGGGCTGGCTGGCAGGTCTGCTCGGCGTCGAGGAAACCGGTCCGATCATGTCGTTGGTGCCGATCTTCATGATCGGCGTGATCTTCGGCCTGGCGATGGACTACGAGGTGTTCCTCGTGACCCGGATGCGTGAGGCCTACGTCCACGGCGAGGAGCCCAAGCAGTCGGTGGTGACCGGCTTCAGGCACAGCGCACGCGTGGTCACCGCCGCCGCGATCATCATGATGGCCGTCTTCGCCGGCTTCATCAGCTCCAGCGAGTCCATGATCAAGATGATGGGCCTCGGGCTGGCCTCCGCGGTCTTCTTCGACGCGTTCATCGTCCGCATGGCCATCGTCCCGGCCGTCCTCGCACTGCTCGGGAAGAGCGCCTGGTGGCTGCCCAAGTGGCTGGACCGCGCCCTGCCCAACGTGGACGTCGAGGGCGAGCGCCTTCGCGCACAGGACCAGCGCGAGAGCGGGAACACGCAGGCCCCGACCGCCGAGCCGCCGTCGGAGCGGCAGCCGGTCCTGGTCGGCGCCGGTGCCCTGCGGAAGTCGGCGGAGGCCGAGCCGCAGGCCACATACGCCTCCACGGGGAGCGTCGACCCGGTTCCCGCGTCGGACGGGCCGTCCATCGAGGGCCAGGTGCGCGGCCGGGAGGGCACGGGCGTCGCCGGCGCCACGCTGACACTGATCTCCCTGACCGGACGTCAGCTTGGCCGGACCGTCACGCAGTCCGACGGCAGGTACTCGATGCCGACGCCGGGCTCCGGCTCGTACGTCCTGACTGCGGCGGCCGACGACCACCAACCGCGGGCCGCCACCTTGGAGGTGGGCGAGGAGCCGCTGGCGTACGACGTGCTGCTGGCCGGGACCAGCGGGACGGACGACGAGGGCCAGTCGAGGGCGCGTTGATTGCTGTCACCGACGTGCGCGGACGAGTGCCGGCGACTGTCGGGTCCGTTGCCTAAGGTGCTTGCTCCGTCGGCGACTTGCCTGCGGTGATCCCACCATGGTGCCGCTTGCCGATCGTCAAGACGGCCGCTTCATCCGGGAACAGACGCGGATGAAGCGGCCGTTCGGCTCGACCTGGCTGCTGAGCAGATGCCCAGGGGCCGTCTGTTCGCAGTCACGAGGCAGGTGGTGCGTCGTGTGCGTCGTGTGCGCCGGATTCGGGCAGCGTGTCGACCGGCGGCACCGTCGAGACCTGCTGCCGTGCCGCGTTGAGTGAGGCGACGATGTCCTGCTCGCGGCCGTGAAAGCGAATGGCGGGGACCGGGACGGAGAGCGCCGCCAGTGTGCCGTAGGCGTCCTGGGCGGCAATGGCGACGGCGCACACGCCGGGAGTGCTCTCCTCCAGATCGAAGGCCACGCCTGTCCGTCGGACCTCCCTGAGCTCGTCCAGGAGGGCCGCCCGGCGCGTGGTGGTGGCGGGGGTGAGCCGGGCCAGGCGCGCCGGAAGCAGGCGCGCGACCTCCGCATCGCTCAACTTCGAGAGGACTGCTTTCCCGTTGGCCGTGCAGTGCAGCGGCAAGCTGCTTCCCACCACAGACACGGCGCGCAAGGTGTGCCGGCCCTCGATCGAGTCGGTGATCCTCAACCGGCCGGATTCCAGGACCGCGAGGTCAACGGTTTCCTTGAGCGTCTGGGCAAGGTGCTCCATCGCCGGCCTGAGCAGGGAGCGGATTTCCGGGCGGCCGGCCTCGGCCCATCGCACCAGCTCGGGACCGATGCGGACGCGACCAGTGGCAGAGGCGGCAACCAGTACGCCCTCGACCTCCAGGGCGGAGACCAGCCGATGAATCGTCGAGCGCGGGAGCCCGGTGCGTTCGGCGAGCTGGGAGAGGCTGAGCCCCTCTCGCTCGCCGGCGAGGGCGCGGAGCACCGCGACGGCCCGCCCGATGATCTTGATACTGCCGTCGCCACCGTCCTGTGCGGCGACTTCCGTGTGTGTGGCGTCAGGTGTCACTCGCCCAGTATGCGGCTGCCGCGCGGGACAGAGCCGTCCCGCCTACCGGACAGCCCTGACCGATGTGTTTCGCCGCTCCTGTTTCCCCTTGTCCCGCAGTGCCGCGGTCGCGCGGCACTGCGGGACAGCCGCGTCTCCTACGACAGGTTCGAGCGGGGTGGTGTCGTGAACTCGCCGTCACACTGCGGGCCCGGGGTGAACGGCGGTGGCAGCTGGGTGATGTGCCCGACGTCCGCGACGGTGCCGGCGTGCTCCTGAAGGGCGGGGTGGGGAAAGGCATCGAGCACACGCGGTGCCACACCGAGTGTCAGCGACCGGCAGTAGCCGTCGGCGATCCACACACCGATCAGCGGCATGACGAAGGAGAGGGGCTGGCCTGCGAGGAGGCTCAGCACCACGGCCAGGGTCAGTACCGCGGTGGGCGGATAGAGCAGGATGAAAGCCATGGCGGCCCGGGCGGTCCCCGAGCGGGACGTGGACATCTCGCTCCGATGGATCGCCATGGTGGTCACGACGAAGATCGCCACGACCGCGCCCGCGCTCAGCGCGGCGTTGAAGCGCAGGTCGACGGAGTCGAGACCGCCGAGGCCTGACCAGGCGATCAGGTTCGCTCCGATGACGACGACGGCCGTCCACACGATGACCGGCCGGCTCGGCCTGCGGAGTCCGTCGTGGCCAGGGGCCGGCACGGACATGTCGGCGCCGCGTGGCAGGAGCCACAGGCACAGGGCAAGAGCGATGATTCCCAGGCCCGCTCCGAAGGCGGTGAGCAGGCGCCAGGCGTTCTCGGTCGGCAGCGCGCCCGCCGTGTTCTGGGTGACGAACCCCGCGATGGGTATTCCCAGGGGCGCGATGAGGAGTGCACGCCTGGCTCGGGTGGCCGCGGCCGCGCGGGTGCGCCTGCCTTCGGGGGCGGCGTCTTGGCGAGCGGCCCCGATCCTGGTGGCGGATTCCTTGACGAGACTCAGTGTCAGTGGAAAGGCGAGGCCGGTGCCGATTCCGGCGAGCATCCTGAGAAATCCCAGCTGCCAAGGGGCGGTTGCGAGAGCGGAGACCCCCGACCAGAGCGTGAGCCACAGCAGTGCGGCGAGCGTCGTCCGCCGGAGCCCGAGGCGCCGGGCCAGCGGCATTGCGGCGTGCATCCCTGCCAGTACGCCCAGAAAGGCCGTGCTCCCGATCAGACCCGCAGTGCTCGGTGACAGGTGCCACCCGGGCTCGGTCCGCAGGGAATCGAGGACGTTGGGGAACGCGACGAGCTGGTAGCTCTGTGTGGCAAGGAGGAGTAGTCCGAGTGGGACCAGACTGCGGCCAACAGGTGGTGTGACGGTGTCGGACGGCATGCCGGCCTCCAGATGGGAAACGGAAGAGAGGGACCAGAGCCCGGGGTATGAACCTGAGGTCGTCGGGAGGACGGTGCATCGCCGAGCATGCGCGTGTTGCCGGGGTTCGGGGGAAGTCGACACCGGCCCGGGTTCTCCGCACGGGGGCTGGCCCTCGACCTCCAAGGTCGAGGGCTTCGCCCTGCTCACGCCACGGTGCGTAAGGCCCGGGTGGGGAACACGTCTTCGGGGTCCCGCATGAGCACCCTTCTTTGACGCGTCCCCCTGGTGAAACTCGGCTCAGCTGCCGCGGACGACGTGCAGCACCTTGGTCTCGGTGTAGGACAGCAGGCCGGCCAGTCCACCGGCCACCCCGAGGCCACTCCACTTGTGCCCGCTGAACGGCACGCCCGGCGCCGGCATGGCGTGTGTGTTGACCCAGGAGGTCCCGCATTCCAGCCGGGCCGCCACCGCCGCGGCACGCTCCGGGTCCGCGCTCCACGCCGAGCCGTCGAGCCCGAAGTGCGTACGGTTGGCCCGGGCCACCGCGTCGTCGATGTCGTCGTACGGGATCACCGGCAGAACGGGCCCGAACTGTTCCTCGTCGACGACGCGCACGCCGTCCTCGAGATCCCTCAGGATGGTCGGCGCGAAGAAGTAGCCGTCACCGTCCAGGCGCCGGCCTCCGGCGGCCGCGATGGCACCGCCTGCCAGCGCGTCCGACACCAGCTCCTGGACCCTGGCGAACTGCGGCGCGGTGGCGAGCGGTCCCATCCGGACACCGGGGAGCATGCCGTCACCCACCTCGACCGACCGCGCCCGGTCCGCCAGGGCGTCGACCACCTCGGTGTACCGGGCGCGCGGTACGTAGAGACGTTTCAGCGCCGCGCAGATCTGGCCGCAGTTGACGAAGGCGCCCCAGAACAACTTGTCGGCGTGGACGTCGAGGTCGAAGTCGTCGAGGAGGATGCCGGCGTCGTTGCCGCCCAGTTCCAGGGTGATGCGCTTGAGGTCGGGCGCAGCCGACGCCGCCACGTGCTTTCCGGCGGCGACCGAGCCCGTGAACGACACCTTGCGAACTGTGGGGTGTGCGGCGAGCTGTGCACCCAGCGGGTCCTGACCGCTGACGACGTTCAGCACGCCAGGCGGCAGCGCGTCACGCAGCACGACACCGAGTGCGAGCGAGGACAGCGGAGTGAAAGGAGACGGTTTCAGTACCACCGTGTTGCCCGCCAGCAGAGCCGGCGCGAACTTCATCGCGGCCTGGATCAGCGGGACATTCCACGGGGTGATCGCCGCGACCACGCCCATGGGCTGGTGCAACACCTCGATCCGCTCCTCGTCGTCGTCCCGGATCACCTCCCGCGGCAGGTCGAGGGCGGCCGTGCCCCGCAGGGTCATCGCGGTCACCATGACCTCGAAGTGGGCGTCGGCCAAAGGCTTGCCCTGCTCCATGGTGAGCAGGGTGGCGAGCTCCTGGGCGCTCTCCTCGATACGTGCGGCCGCGGCCAGCAGCGCGCCGCGGCGAGCGCCTATGTCATCGCGCCACAGCGGGAAGGCGTCGGCGGCTGCCTGCACCGCCTCGTCCAGCTGGGCCGGTGAGCAGTCGGGCGCCTGGGCGAACACCCGGCCGGTGGCGGGGTTGCGCACCCCGAAGGTTTCGACGGTGTGGACGTCCTTGCCGCCCACTGTCATCGGATGGCTTTGCTCGGACACGGTGTCTCCTGGAGTGCGGGGCGGCCGGTGCCGTCAGAAAGGTGAAGAGGGTGGGGGTGAGATCGGCGAGTACCGCGGGCGGAACCGGGTCTCGGTGCCGTCAGGACACGACGTGCATGCGGCAGGGAACGGTGTTGAGCTCATCCGGTGCGTTCTCGCCCACGACGACGGTGCCGCCGATGTTGACCCGGTGCTGTCCCGTACAGGCGTTGGGTTCGAAAGCGAACGCCATGCCGGGGACGAGTTCCAGGTCGGAGATCGGCTCGACGGTACGGAACACACGGCGGGTGTCCTGGCCGGGGATCTGCTCGGCGTTCAGCGCGATGTGCCCCGCGAAGGCCGCGGGAGCGAGACTGTGCATGAGGGGGGTCATGTTGTAGTGGCCGGCCTTCAGAAGGGGCTCGCTCATGGCCCGGGCGACGTCGAGGAAGGCGGCTCCCGGACGCAGGGCTCGAAGGCCGGCGTCGTAGCAGTCGCGGGCGACGTCGTGGAGCGTGTGCAGCACCTTCGGCACCGGCTCGACCGCGACGGACATCTGGACCTGGGTCTCGAACCCGCCGTAGCACGACATGATCTCGGCCTGGACCAGGTCGCCGGGCTGAACCGTCCGGGAGGGGCCGCCGGCGTAGGTCCAGTAGGGCGGCGCCCAACCCGGGTCGTCCGCGCCGACACTCATGATGACGTGGGGGTAGGTGGTGGTGCACGAGTTGCGGTGGAGGACCTCCACGGCTGCCGCGTAGATCTCGGCCTCGCGCACGCCGGGCCGGATCATCTCCAGCATGGTCTGGCAGGCTTCCTCGGCCGTCTGGGCGGCGAAGCGGACCAGTTCCAGTTCCTGCGGCGTCTTGGGCAGCATCGTCTGGGCGAAGTCGAGTGACATGTCCTCGAATTCGGCCTCGGGCAGGTTGCTGAGGACGTAGTCCCACATCATGTGGGTGATCAGGCCCTCCATTTCCCCCGCCGAGCTCCCGGTCATGCCGACCACGCCGATACGACTCGACGTCAGCCCCTCCTCGGTGAGTGCCTGGACCACCCCGCGGCCGAACGGACCGACGCGCACATCGTCGATCCAGAAGCGCACGTCCCGCATGTTCGCGGCCAGGCGGCGGGTATAGCGGTGGTGGGTCCAGGTGAGGTGGACGGGGTCGCGGTCGGCGAAGAAGACGACCACGCCGTCGAGGACCTCGTTGGCGAGGTAACCCTCGTACCGTTCACGGCCCTTGAGCCCGAAGACGAGCAGGCAGTCGAGGTCCTTGTCCCGCATGAAGTCACGCGTGCGCTGCCAGCGCAGCTCGCGGGCGGCGAAGGGAAGGACGGGATACTGCTTCGCGGTCATGCCTGTGCCCCCTCGGTCGCCTCGACGAGATCGCTCTCCAGGATCCTCGGATCGGCGCCGGCCGCCTCTGCCACGTCCCGGTAGAACTGCAGCCAGTCGGTGCCCTCGGGGACATGACCGCCGCCGGCCATGAGGCCGCGGGTGAGGTCGGTGTCGTCCAGAGTCGGCGGGAGGTCCCCGGTTGTCGCGTACGTGTCGACGGCCTTCAGGAGGCGCCGCCGCGTCCGGCTGATCATCAGGTCCGAGGCGGACAGGTGCTCGTAGGTTCGGTCCACGACGGGGCCCATGCTTTCAGTGATCATCTTGTCCTGAATCTGGATACCTTGCACTCCGGTGTAGTTGCCCTTCGTCTGGGCGTCCCGGTCGAGGTAGTAGTTGTTCTCCTCGGACGGGGTGAGCCGCCACCGGCCGTACCAGTCCTGGTCGTTGTTGGGCTGGAGCAGGTCCGCCATGCGGACCTTGACACCCGGCAGCTCCCCGACGGTGGAGTGGAACGCCGACCTGCCGTCCACCAGCGCCCGAGGCCGGCTGAGCTGGAAGATCATGGAGTGGGTGTCGTCCATCGGCAGCCAGAACCGCACGACGGGCTCCTCGACCTCGAAGGGGTTCTGGCCGGGGATGGTCCAGGACGGCAGCAGCTGCTGGGTGTAGTGCCAGTAGTCGGGGGCGAAGCTCGCCGGCCTGCGGTGGGCCTCCATGGTGCCCCCGACGGTGTTGACGACCTTGGTCTCCACGGCCCTGCCACTGGTGACCCACTTGAGGACGAAGTGCTCGCCGACGTCCTCGGGGTCGTGGCCGCCGTGGTGGAGGAAGGCGAGATGGGCCGCGTCGATGTCCCCCTCCATGCCCTGGAGCCAGTTGCATTCGCGCAGCCACATCTGGATCTCCAGCTCCTCGTCGTCGGCGACCACGCCGATCGCGGGCAGCGGCGGCGGGGTCTCGCGCGACCCCATGTAGATCCAGACGACGCCGTTGCGTTCCCGCACCGAGTAGGCCTTGGCGCGTACGCGGGTGGGCACGCGTCCGTTCGCACTGCTCGGGATGTCGGTGACGCGGCCCTCCACGTCGAACATCCAGCCGTGGTAGGAACAGCGCAGACCACCGTTCTCGTTGCGGCCGTAGAACAGGGAGGCGCAGCGGTGCGGACAGCGGTGGTCGAAGATGCCCATGCGGCCGCCGCTGTCGCGGAAGCCGACGAGGCGCTCGCCCAGTGCCATCAGGCGGATCGGGGCACCATCGGCCTCGAACTCGGAGGACCGGGCTATCGGCAGCCAGAACTGGCGGAAGAACTCCCCGGTCGGACTGCCGGGGCCGACCTGTGTCAGCTTGGCGAAGGGGTCAGTCATGGAGCGATCCATCTCTGTGCGAGGCCGGTGGGTATTCCGATCACCAGGCGCGTGCGGGCCCGACCAGGTTCATCCCGTCCAGCGGATACAGGTCGCTGACCTCTGGTGTGGCCCACCCGAGGTCGACCGGGTGGGTGACCTCGGCGAAGGTCAGGGCGAGCTCGAAGAGGGCCTGCTCCCGCGGGGGCATGTCGTCGAGGGGGAAGGCGTTGAGATGGTTCACCACCGCTTCGATACGGGGGAGCATGGTGGCGCACAGGTCACGCAGCTCCTCGATGTCGGCGGAGACCATCGCCTCCATACGTTCCTGTGCGTCGCGCAGGCGCCACCGCTCCAGGAAGCGCTCCAAGTCGGCGAATCCGTCGGGAAGTCCGGCTTCCGCGGAGAGGTCCATCACTTGTCTCCGATCATGTCGTCGATGAGTCCGTAGCGGTGCTGGAGCGCGAACTCCTGCAGGGAGAGGTAGAGATCGCTGATGGCACCCGACTCGAGGCCGCGCTGCACGTCCTCCATGGCGGCCAGGTCCTCCCGGGCCACCGTGTACTGCAGGGCCCGCGAGTACGCCTGGGCCAGGCGGTCGCCGGCGTGACGGGCCTTGCGGGCGTAGACGTCGAAGACGACACGTGTGTGGTTGCGGTCGATCGGCCAGACCGTGACGGTGCTGTACCAGTGCGAGCCGTTGAGGACGGCCACATTGGGGAACTGCCACACGATGTCGAAGAACCAGGGGTGGTAGCGGGTGCGGTTCACCGCCGGCGGCAGCATGGAGAAGTCGGTCTCGACCGCCGGTGTCTGCTTGCGCCCCAGGTCGTACAGGGTGCCCTCGACGGGTGGGCTGACGTAGTCGGGGTTGGACGGGTTGCTGGAGCGGATGTGGCGGTCGTACATGTCGATCACGGGCTTGTGTCGCATCGGGTTGCTCTTGCCGGCCAGCTTCGGCTGGGTGCGGCGATGCAGGAAGACGGTGTGGTACCCCTCCGAGAAGGCGTCCATGGCGATGTTCCAGTTGGCCCGGACGTCGATGGAGAAGCAGCTGGTCTTCTCCATCTCGCTGTAGTAGTCGTCGAAGCCCTCGGCGAGCTCTCCCAGCCAGCCGTCGAGCGGCTCGGGGTCGTCGCTGAAGTTGGCGTAGATGAGGCCGTACCGGATCTCGACGTGGATCGGGACCAGTCCGAGGCGGGACTTGTCGAGGGAGCGGAACTGCTTCTCGTCCGGCACCGAACGCAGTGATCCGTCACCGGTGTACGACCAGCCGTGGAGCCAGCAGGTGTGCGCGGACGACGTCCCTTCGGCGAAACCACAGGCCGTGGGGATCACCTTCTTGCCGCGGTGGCGGCACACGTTGTGGAACGCCCGCACCTCCCCGTCCCGGCCCCGCTGGACCAGCACCGAGATGTTGAAGGTGGGCACATCCAGGACGTAGTAACTCCCGGGCTTGGGAAGGTCGTTGATGTTTCCGACCAGGAACCAGGACGGACGGAAGACCTTTTCGACGACTGCGTCGTGGTACTCCTGCGTCAATTTCTCCTTGACGGACACGACGTCACGCAGGCCCGCGAACGGGTTGGGCGGGGACGGGGTCCCGTCGGCGAGGGGGGAAGCAGGGCTGACAGCGGCTTCAGACATATGATCTCCATAAGTTAGGACGCTAGTCCTGTCATGAGGGACCGTATGGGAAAGGGGGCGGGCCTGGCAAGAGAAGCGACTCCGGACGCCTTTTCCTGCAGGCAGGTTGACTGCGCTCGTGCCCGGACTGCGTCTCGATTCGGCTTGACCTCCTCTTTGGTGCGGCTATACGGTCCCCACAGTGTCCTACGGTGACAGAAGTTATTCCTAACTATCAGGACATGCTCAGGTACATGGCAAAGAGGAGGCGTCCATGTGGGACCCCAGCAACATGTTTCTCAACGGGCCGTACGCACCTTGGCGTGAGGAGGGCGAGGCCTTCGACCTGGAGATCGAGGGCCGACTCCCTGACGGGCTGAGCGGTGCCCTGTTCCGGGTCGGCCCGAGCCCGCTCTACCGCCCGCAGAATCCGAGCCGGTACCACTGGTTCGACGGTGACGGCATGGTCCACGCCCTCTTCCTGCGTGACGGCCGGGCGGCCTACCGCAACCGCTACGTGCAGACCGCGGGCCTGATGGAGGAGAGGGAGCTGGGTCGGGCGATCTACGGCGGTTTCATGAACGGCAGGGACACCCCCCTGCCGCCCGGCAAGTTCCCGAACAACCCCGCCAACACGCACGTACAGCTGTACGGGGACCGTCTGCTGGCCTTCTGTGAGGGCTACCCGCCGCGCGAGTTGCGACCGGACACCCTGGAGACGGTCAGTGAGCAGTACAACTTCCGCGGCGGAGTCGTCGGCCCCCTGACCGCGCACCACAAGGTCGATCCGACGAACGGCGACTTCCTCACCTTCGGCAACATGGACGGCGCGATCACCTGGTATCGAGCCGACCGCCACGGGAACATCCTCGACCGTCACTCGGTCGACCTGGGGTTCCCCGCCCTCACCCATGACTACGCCGTCACCACCGACTACGCGATCTGGCTGGTCAGCCCGGCGACGGCACGCTTCGAGCGCATCATGAACGGTCAGCCTTCGACGGTCTGGGAGCCGGAGAAGCTGGACCAGTGCCGCTGGGCCGTCATGCATCGCAGGACAGGCGAGGTGACGTGGGTGGAAGCCTCCGACGCCTTTTCCACGTCGCACTTCCTCAACGCCTATCAGGACGGCACGAAGATCATCGTCGACGGACACCGCGTCGGCCAGTTCGGTCCCACCCTGAAGGACCTGGAGTCACCGCCGCCGGGCGGGGACTGGAACTGGTGGTTCAAGGAGATCATCACCACCCCCTGGCGCTGGGAGCTCGACCTCGCCACGGGCAAGAGCAGGGACATCGAGGTCACCGACATTCAGGGAGAGTTCCCCCGGATCAACGACCAGCGAGCGGGCCTGTCCCACCAGTACGGCTACTACACGACGACACGTGGAGCCGGCGACTGGTTCACCGACGGCCTGGCCAAGCACGACTACGTCACGGGCGAGACGTCGATGCAGACACTCGACGGTGTCCTGACCTCCCCGGGCGAGCCCGTCTTCGTGCCCCGCCCCGGCGCCCAGGCCGAGGACGACGGCTGGCTGCTGTCGATCTGGTGGGACCCGACCACCGACCGCAGCGAGGTCATCGTCCAGGAAGCCCAGGACTTCACCGGCACGCCCATCGCCCGGATCAAGCTCAACCACCGGGTCCCCATGGGCTTCCACGGCAGCTGGTCCGACGCGGCCGAGCTCGACGCCGCGGTGCGCGGCGCCTGAGTCATCGGTGATTTCCCTGGTCGGCGGGGCGCTTCGGCTCCCCGTCGGCCGTCGCATGCCCGCACTCGGCTCAGCACCGCGGCCGCGGGATCAGCTGGAGGCCGGCCTGTCGTCCGGCACGTGTTCGGGTCTGGAGACGGTACAGCTCGACGGGCCGCGCAGGGCGCCCTCGTCCGGTCGGACGAGGCGGTACCGGAGTGACAGCCGAGAGTGGCATTCAGCAGAACAATTCAGCCACTGCCGTTCGGGCGCCGTGCCGTGGGCCACGGCGGAGTCTGTGGGGCGGCAAGGGGGGTTGAGGCAGCGCCGCCCGAGGCGGCGAATGTCTGCCGTAGCGCTGGGATCCGGCCACCGTGACCTGACTCTCTGTCAGTTCTCGCTTTCCTCTCCCGGGTCTCCCAGTGGCGTGGGTGAGAGTCGTGCTCTGTTCGCGATCAGCCCCCTGGAGCCGCCCCCCATGTCCCGTCTCGCCTGAGGAAGCCATGTCACCCACCCCCCACAGCACGGCTTTCCCGCACAGCCCCGGTCGGACCGTGGCCTTCCAACCCCCGGGCGGGCCCGCCCACGCCGGCTCCGGCACGGCGAGGGTGGAGATCGTCGTGCCCGTCCACAACGAGGAACGCGCTCTGCCCGGCTGCCTGCGTACCCTGCACGCACGGCTTGCCGAGGGCTTCCCGTTCCCCTGGCGCATCACCGTCGCCGACAACGCCAGCACGGACGGCACGCTCACCGTCGCCCGCCGCCTCGCGGCGGAACTGCCCGGCATCGACGTCGTACACCTGGACCGCAAAGGCCGCGGCCTGGCCCTGCGCAGCGTGTGGGGGTGCAGCGACGCGGACATCGTGGCCTACATGGACGTGGACCTGTCCACCGGTCTCGACGGGCTGTTGCCGCTCGTCGCCCCGCTAGCCACAGGGCACTCCGACATAGCGATCGGCAGTCGGCTGGCGCCGGGCGCGCGTACCGTGCGCGGGCCGCGCCGCGAGTTCGTCTCCCGCTGCTACAACGCGATCATCCGGCTCACGCACGGCGTGCGCTTCACCGACGCCCAGTGCGGATTCAAGGCCGCCCGTACGGAGGTGCTGCGCCCTCTGCTGAAGGTGACCCGGGACGACGCCTGGTTCTTCGACACCGAACTGCTGCTGCTCGCCGAGCACAACCGGCTGCGCGTCCACGAGGTGCCGGTCGACTGGGTGGAGGACGTCGACACCAGGGTCGACGTGGTGAGCACGGCCACCGACGACCTCAAAGGGCTGTGGCGGATGGCGCGGCTGAAGGCGTCCGGTGCCGCCCGCGTCGAACTGCCCCGCCGCCCCGCACCGGCCGCCGAGCACCCGGACGCCGTCCTCGCACCGCCCACGGGGCGGGGCGTGCTGTCGTGGGAGGTCGGCTGCTTCCTCGCGATCGGCATCGCCTCGACCATCGGGCAGGCGCTGCTGTACTGGCTGCTGCGCGGCTGGTGGGAGCCGGCAGCCGCCAACCTGGTGTCGCTGCTGCTCCTGACGGTGCTGAACACCGAGGCGAACCGCCGTCTCACCTTCCGGCAGGCCGAAACGCGGCCCGCGCGGGCCCATCTGGGCGCGGGTGGCCTGTTCGTGCTCGGTTACCTGGTCACCTCCGGGGCCGTGCTGTGGTTCAGGCACACCGACCCCGGGGCCTCGGCGGCCGCCGAGACCGTCGTCCTGGCTGTCGCGTCCGTCGCGGTCACCGCCGTCCGCTTCGCCGTGCTGCGGCTCGCTGTCTTCCGCAGCAAGACCACCACCGCCTGACCCGAGCCCCGCCCCCGAGACTTCTGACGAGAGCTGAATTCCTTCCATGAACGAGTCCCACCGGACCCTGTCCGTCACGCCGGTGTCCGACGGTCCCCCGAAAACGCCTCCTCGCTCCCTGCCCGCCTGGGCGGCGCCGGCTGCTCTCGGCGCGACCCTGTTCGTCGCAGCCGTGCTGTACGGCTGGGCGCTCGGTTCGCTGGGCTGGGGCAACAGCTATTACTCCGCTGCCGTGAAATCGATGGGGAAGAGCTGGACCTACTTCCTTTTCGGCTCCTACGACCCGGCCGGAGTCGTCACCATCGACAAGCCTCCCGCCGCGCTGTGGCCCCAGGTCGTCAGCAGCAAGATCTTCGGGCTGCACGGGTGGGCGCTGATCCTCCCGCAGGTGATCGAGGGCGTGGCCGGCGTGTTCGTGCTGCACCGCACCGTGCGCCGCTGGGCGGGGGAGCCGGCCGCGCTGCTGGCCGCCGTGGTCCTCACCCTCACCCCCATCACCGTGGCCATCAACCGGGACAACAACCCCGACACCCTGCTCGTCCTGCTGCTGGTTTCGGCGGCGTACGCGCTCACCCGTGCCCTGCAGGCAGGCGGCCGGGCGGCGACCTGGTGGCTGTGCGCGAGCGGGTTCCTGATCGGGTGCGGGTTCCTCACCAAGATGCTCGCCGCCTGGATGGTCGTCCCCGCGTTCGCTCTCGCCTGGCTGGTGGGGGGTGGGGGAGCGTGGGCCGCCCGGGTGTGGAGGTTGCTGACCGCGGGTGCGGTGCTGGCGGTGTCCTCACTGTGGTGGGTCGCGATGGTGGCGCTCTGGCCGGGGGACCGGCCGTACATCGGCGGCAGCGAGGACGGGTCGGCCTGGGACCTGGTGGTCGGGTACAACGGCCTTGGCCGGGTCTTCGGCTCCAGCGACGGCTCGTCGCAGACCATGGGCGGCATGGGCGGAGGCTTCGGCGGCTCAGCGGGTCTCGGCCGCATGTTCAACACCCAGGTCGGCGGACAGATCAGCTGGCTGCTGCCGGCCTGCGCCGTAGCCCTGGCGCTCGCGGTCGTGTGCACGGTGCTGTACCGCCGCGGGCGACTGGACGGATCCGGCGTGCTGCCCGCCTCGGGTTGGCTGCTGTGGGGGACCTGGCTGGTCGTGTGCGTGGCCGTGTTCTCCACGCAGAAGGGCATCTTCCACCCGTACTACACGACCCAGTTGGCCCCGGCGATCGCTGCCCTGTGCGGTGGGATGCTGGCGTCCCTGGTCCGCGTCCACCGAGCCGGCGTGACGTGGGCTCCCTGGGCCGGTGCGGCGGCCGTGGCGGTGACGGCAGGCTGGGCGATGGTTCTGATCCGCCGTACGCCGGACTGGAACGGTTGGCTGATCTGGCCCGTGCTGCTGATCGGCTGCGCGGCGATCGCCCTCCTTCTGTCCCGGCGCGGTGGGAACCTGCTCCTGGCCGGGGCGGCTACCGCGGTGGTGTCGATGCTCGTGGCACCGGGGGCGTGGGCGGCGAACGTGTCGGCTTCCTCGGGCTCGTCGAGTCTCATGGGCGCCGCCAACCCGACGGCGGGACCCAGGAGTTCGCTGTCGGGCTTCGGAATGTCCGGCATACCTGGCCTGGGCTCGTCGGGGGATCAGGGATCGTCGGGAATGCCGTCCGGGATGCCCTCCGAGATGCCGTCCGGGATGCCTTCGGGGATGGAAGGCTTCCCCGGCGGGGGTTCCGGCTCGGGCCAGCAGAGCGGTCAGCCGTCGGGTGGGATGCCCTCCGGGATGCCGTCGGGCATGCCCGGTGGTGACCAGGGGGGCGGGATGCCGAGCGGCCTCCCGAGCGGTTTCCCTGGTGCCTCCGGTGGCTCGGACTCGGGCTCGGCCTCTGGCGGTCTGCCCTCCTTCCCCGGTGGATCCGGCGCCATGTCCGGCGGCTTCGGCGGCTCGGCACTCACCTCCGACCAGCGCAAGATGCTCAACTACGCCGTGAAGCACTCACCGAAGGCCCGGATCAAGCTCGCTGTGTCAGGCGGCGCGAGCGCCACCAACGCGTTCATCCTGAACAGTGACGCGACGGTGATCGGCATGGGCGGCTTCATGGGCGCCGACGACGCGCCCTCGGTCGACCAGCTGAAGAAGTGGACCGGGAACGGTGAGCTGCGCTACGTCGTTGGATCGGGCAACGCCGGCGGCGGAGCGATGAGCATGCCCGGCATGTCGCAGGGGAGCGCCGCCGACCGCTCACAGTGGATCTCCGACAACTGCACCAAGGTCTCGGCGTCGGCGTACGGAGGCAGTAAGACGTCTCAGCAGAACACGGGCGGTGCGGCGCTCTTCGGCGCCTCGGTGCTCTACGACTGCGCCGCTCGGTGAACGGCAACGGAACGGACCGCACAGCACGATGACAGAGCAGCCCGCGGACAGGGCGCGATACAGGCTCCTCGTGGTCGAGGACGAACCCAGCATCCGCACCCTGTTGGAGTCCACCCTCCGGCTCACCGGATACGAGGTGAGCGCCGCGGAGAACGGCCAGTCCGCCCTCGTCGAGATCCAGCGACGGGAGCCGCACCTGGTGCTGCTCGACGTGATGCTCCCCGACCTGGACGGCTTCGAGGTCACACAACGATTGCGGGCGGCCGGGAACAACGTACCCGTGCTGTTCCTCACCGCCCGCATCGACGTCGACGACCGCATCAAGGGGCTGAGCTCCGGCGGCGACGACTACGTCACGAAGCCGTTCCACATCGACGAAGTGCTGCTCCGTATCGAGGCCATCCTGCGCCGCACAGCGGTCCAAGGCGCGGAGCTGTTCCTTCCGGAGACTGTGCTGCGTTACGCCGACCTTGAGCTCGACGAGGGCGCTCACGAGGTGCACCGCGCCGGGCGCTACGTTCCCTTGTCGCCGACCGAGTTCAAGCTGCTCGCCTACCTGCTCGCCAACCCCGGCAGGGTCCTGACCAGGGCCCAGATCCTCGATCACGTGTGGAGCTACGACTTCGCGGGAGATGCCCGGATCGTCGAGACGTACGTGAGGTACGTGCGCAAGAAGGTCGACTGCCTCGGGCCGCCGCTCATTCACACGGTGCGCGGCGTCGGATACTGCCTGCGGCTGCCGCGCGAGCCGGGAGGGACGGCGGAACAGTGAAGCGGCTGCTGCCCCGAATTCCCGGGTCCCTGCGACGGCGCCTGATCCTGGGGGCGGCGCTGCTGGCGACGGTCGCCGTTGTCGTCTCCCAGCTCATCGGCTTCATGGTGCTGCGCTCGTGGCTGTTGGACCGGGTCGACCAGCAACTGGCGGACTTCCACCCACCCGGACCGGCCTACTTCGAGGCTCTCAAGCAGAACAACCGCGGGGACCGGCCCGACGTCCTCCCCTCGGACTTCCGGGTCTACTTCTACGACTTCTCCGGTCGGCGAATGACCGTGTCGCTCGGTGGCGACGGCAGGCCAGGTCCACGGATCGGGGATTCCCTGACGCAGCTCGGCCTGCACGCCGGCCGCCCAGGGACGGTGGCATCCGTCAGCGGCGACGGCCGGTGGAGAGTGCTGCTGAGTTCCGGTCCGGAGGACATGCACGCCGTCGTGGCTCTGCCGCTGGACAGCGTCGACGCCACCACGTCCAAGATTCTCTGGCTGAACGCGGTGTTGCTGGTCGTCACCGTCGCCGCCCTGCTTGCGCTGGGCCGCTGGGTGGTGCGGCTCGGTCTGCTCCCGCTGACACGTATGGAACACACCGCCGAGCGCATCGGAGCGGGGCAACTGGATCTGAGACTCCCCGACATCGATGCGCGCACCGAGATCGGTCGGCTCGGCCGGGTGCTGAACTCCATGCTGGAGCGGCTGCAGTTGGCCCTGCGTGAACGGGAGGCGTCGGAGGCGCGCATGCGACGCTTCGTCGCCGACGCCGGCCACGAGCTGCGCACCCCGCTCACCGCCATCCAGGGCTACGCACAGCTCACACTGCGCCAGGAGCGTCTGTCGGCCGATGAGCAGATCGAGGCCCACCAGCTGATCGCACAGAACGCGGAGCGGATGGGCCTCCTCGTCGACGACCTCCAACTTCTCGCCCAGTTGGACAGGGAGCCGTCGTACGACAAGAACCCGGTGGACCTGCTCTCCCTGGCGGCGGACGCCGTGCGGACCGCCGCCCTGCACGGGGCGAGCCATCCGGTCGACCTGGGCCCCCTGTCGGACCCGGCGGGCAACGGCGAACTGGATGTGGTCGAGGCCGTCGGCGACCCCCATCGACTGAGACAGATCGTCGACAACCTGCTGTCCAACGCCCGTGTCCACACCCCGGCCGGCACCGCGGTCCATGTCAGGGTGGGCGAGACCAGGGTGGGCGTGGGCACCTGCGGGTCCGACCGCCCGGGGGGTGTCGGCGCGTCACCGCCCCTGCCGGACGGTATGCGCGTAAGCGTGGTGGAAGTGGCGGACGAAGGGCCCGGGCTCACGGCCCAGGTCGCCAAGCACGTGTTCGAACGTTTCTACCGTGCTGACCCTTCCCGCTCCCGTACCCACGGTGGTAGCGGCCTGGGCCTCTCCATTGCCGCCGCGGTCGCCGAAGGCCACGGTGGCCGCCTCGAACTCGACACCGCGCCCGGTAAGGGATGTACCTTCCGACTCGTGCTCCCCGCGCGGATGTAGGACGGGAGATCCAGCGGCGCTTCCGGCTGATCACCGGGTCCTTGCCCACCGGGCCACACCGGCCGCTCAGCCACGCCCCTGGAGATCCTGGGTCCTGCTCAGTCCGACGGCCGACGCCCCGTGGTGCGTCCAACTGCTGCCGCTGTGGCGGCCGTCCGCCCGATGAGCAGGGCAGCGGTGGTCACCGACGCGTCCTCGGCCTGCTGCCTGTGGGCTCGTCGGCGCCCCACGAGGCTGCCCGCCCATCCCAGCAGAAAGGCGGCCGGGACGGAGACCAGAACCGGGGTGCCATGGTCGAACCAGGCGAAGTCGGCGTTCGGCAGGAAGGCCTGCGAGCCGCCTGAGGCGGAGGGTGAGGACAGTGCCAGGCCGACACTCAGGACGGTTCCGCCGTACACGGCCCACAGCAGGCCCGTTCGGTTGAAGCGATCCCAGTAGAACGTGTAGAGCAGAACCGGAGCCACGGTGGATGCGGCAACTGCCGTGGCGAGCTGAGCCAGGAAGGCGGCGGAGCGTCCCTGCGCCAGTACGGCGAGCAGGATGCCGAGGACGCCGAAGAGCAGGACGGCTATGCGTGCCACCATCAGTTCACGCGTGGGGTCGGACTGCCGGCGCTGAACGAGATGGTGGTACGTGTCCCGGGCCAGGACGGCGGCCGCCGCGAGCGTGGTGGCGCCCACGACGGCGAGCACGCTGAGAAAGATCGCGCAGGCGAGCGCGGTGAAAAGCAGACGGCTCGTGCCACTTCCCAGCCCGTCATCCAGACTGCCGGCGACGAGCATCAGCGAGTCGTCCGCATTGGACTGTCCGGAGAGAATGGCGCCGGCACCGACTCGGGCCGATGCCCCCATGCCCAGAATGACCACGGTGACGCACACGAGCGCGACGACACCGGTCGCGTACCGGACGGAGCGGCGCGCCGTGGCGGTGTCCTTTGCCGCTGAGACACGGCTGAGGACGTGAGGCATGCAGACACCGCCGAGGACCGTCATGACCTGTCCCGCGGCGAAGTCCAGGCGTGGTGTCGGTCCGACGTTGAAGAGGCCACCGGTACTGAGATACCGGCCGGGACGGGTGCTGTGCGCGTCAGCGGCGGTGAGCAGGGTGGCGACATCTCCGTGGAAGAGGCGGAGCACGGCCAGGGAAGCGAAGATCATGGCCACGAGCGTGACGGCAGCGGCGATCACCTGTATGACGGTGAGCCCCTTGGCACCGCTGAGCATGCCGCAGGTGACCACCAGGCCTCCGATGAGCACCGTGCACATCTGCTGCACCCCGATGCCGGAGAACCCGAGGAGCGCGGCGGTGACGTTCCCGGCGGCCATGAGCTGAGCCACGAGGTACGGAGCGGTGATCGCGAGGGTGGCCACCGCGGCGGCCACCCGAGGCGCGGTGCCCGGTGCCCGGAGCGAGAAGAGGTCGCCGAGTGTGAGGGAGCCGCTGAGCTGCAGGGGGCGTGCCAGCAGAAGGAGAACACCCATCGACAGGAGCACGCTGGTCGCGGCGGTGATGCCGTCGAAGCCGACGGTTGCCACCACACCGGTCACGCTGAGCAGCAGAGACGTGGAGACATAACATCCCGCCAACGCCAAGCCGTTCTTCCATGCCGAACCCTGCCGGTCCCCGATGTAGAACTCCGGCGGGGAGTCTCCGCGCAGGCCGGCGAAGACCGAGCCGAAGAGGGCGAGGACCATGAAGAGCATGAAGGAGCTGAGAACCAGGGCGTAGGGATCATCGGCCGCCGCCGCGAGGAAGGTGCTGCTGTGATTCATCTGAACCCTCCGATCTGCTGGACGGGCATGGCGGTTGCGTTCGCCTCGGCGCGTTCGTGCTGCAGAGGGTCCAGCAGGCGTGCACTGCGACGGTCGAAGCGGTGGGCCGTTGCCAGCAGAGCCACGGCCTGGAGCAGATACAGCGACAGGCCTACGGTCATGTCGGTGCTGAACAGTCGCGTGGCGAGGAGATCGCCAGGGAGCGCGATCAGGGTGACCGCGGTGCCGAAGCACAGGGCGTTGGGTACGAGGAACGCCAGGTCCAGGTGCACTGCCCGGTCACGCGCCTGAGACAGCGGGGACTGGGCGGGGTGATCAGGGAACCTGTGGTGCTTTGGTGGCTGAGCTGAGAGTCGCATCGCTGCCTTCACGTGCTGGTCGGTTGTGGGTCGGTCGGTGGCCGCTCTGGGAATCGACCCCGTGCCGCGGGGCAGCGCTTCCATGACGGGCGGCAGCGCCTGGCGGCCGGGCGTGGGGGAGGGCTGTCGTCGTCGAGCAGTGGGAGCGGCGGCAAACGCGGCGGTGAGCCGTCGGCGAGGTGTCGACGCAGGCGCTGACGATACCGGAAGCGGTCGCCAATGTCCTCGCATGCGAAACTTGAGTTCTGCTAAGCGGGACAATAGTGTCGGTGGTGTGGAGGGTGGACGTATCAGCGCTGTTTGGGAAGTAGGTTTCCGCATGCCCTACCGGTGGAGGGTCGCCCCCGAGGACCTGTTCGTCGAGCGGTACGGGCAGATGGTGAACAACGGTCTGCCCATCGCGGACGTCGACACCGTCCGATCCTCGGTCACTGACATGTGGCTCGACGAGCCGGGCGGCTGGGTGTACGAGTGGTCGCGACTGGCCGGCGTCTATGCGGAGCGCGGTCAGCATCACCTTGCGGCGCTGGCCTACGGATGGGCGAAGTTTCCCACGCTGGCCGACGACGCCAAGCGCACGGCGCTGGAGCGGCAGCTCAAGCATTACCTGCTTGCCGCTCCCGGGTTCAAGGTCGGGTTTGAGCGCCGGGCGGTCCAGGTGCCCTGCGACGAGGGAGTCACCGCTGTACCCGTGCACTTCCTCACCCCGCCGGGCTGGTCGGGCGATGCCCCCGTCCTGCTCGCCAGCGGTGGAGTGGACACCTGGAAGATGGATCTCCACGGGCTCTTCGAGACGGTCGCCCTGCGAACCGGCATGGGCGTGCTGGCCTTCGACATTCCTGGCACCGGCGAATGTGCCGGCCCCATGGACTCGGAGGACGGCGCTGACCTCGTGCGCGCCCTGGCCATCGAGGCGCGGGCGCTGGGCAACGGGCGCGTCCTGCATCTGGGCATATCGATGGGCGGTCACTTCTCGGCCTGCTCCGGCCTGGCGGGGGATGTCGACGCGGCGATCGTCATCGGCGGTCCCATCGAAGCGGCCTTCGCCCAGGATCGGACCTTCGCGTATGGCATGGAGGGCGTTGTCGGCAACGCGTTGGGGTTCGACCATCAACCCGATGATGCGCAACTGGCCAGGATCTGGCCGCCGTTCGATCTGCGCCCGCTGCTCAACCTCGACACGAACGTCCCGATGCTGGTCGTCAACGGAGCCGGTGACGTCCATGTTCCGCAGCACGACACCCTGGTCTTCGTCGGCCGCCGGGACACGGAAGTCCACTTGCTCCCGGACACCGGACACTGCGCGGCTTCCAAGATGCCCCAGGTACTTGAGTTGATGTTCGAGTGGATCCACCGCCACCAGTTGTGAGCGGTTGCCCGCAGGGCAAGTCACCTTGCCGGTTGAGCCGCGACAGATGACCTCGTTGGCCCCGAGACGGAACGAGTTGCACAATGACAAAGGTGGTACTGATCCACGGAGCATGGCACGGAGCTTGGTGCTGGGACGGCGTCGTCGCCGAGTTGCGGCAGCGCGGCGTCGAGGCGACAGCCGTCGAACTGCCATTGACGGGCTTTGCCGCGGATCTTGCCGCAGCCCGCGCAGCGATCCAGGCCGCGGGAAGTGACGCGATCGTCGTCGGGCACTCCTATGGTGGGCGGGTGATCACCCAGGCTGCGACCGGCCTTCCCGTGGCCCGGCTCGTCTATGTCGCTGCGTATCTCGACGATCCGTGCGAAGCGGACGTGCCGACCACCAGCAGTCTCCTCGCCGCGTCACTCCTCTTCGACGGACTGGAGATGAGGGTGGATCCGCAGGCAGCGGCTGCCGTGTTCTACGGCGACACCGACGCTCAGACGGCCACCGCGTGGGTCGCGCGCCTTCGTCCCATGCCGCTGGAGCATCCCAGCGTGTCGGACGCCGAAGCCGCGTGGCGCTCGATTCCGAGCACCTACCTCGTGTGCACGAACGACCAGGCTCTGCCGCCGGTGTCGCAGCGCGAGATGGCAGCGCACGCATCCGAGGTCGTCCAGTGGCCCACGGACCACTCGCCGTTCCTGACACGCCCGGCTGAACTCGCGGAACTGATTGTCCGAGGCACGCCTGACGGTCGCGGACGCAGCTGAAAGTAGCGTGGCGGCGGACCGCTGTTACCCGGTCGAGCGCCGACGGCGACCTCGACCGGGTTGGCACCGGCCAGGCGGGCGACGCACCCACCCTCACCAGGGCCATGGCCCGCACATGAGTGCCTGTGTCGATCGGGCGGCCGAGGATGACCCCGCACGTGGCATCCCCCAGCTATCGCGCTGGCCCTCTAGGTGCCTGTTTCGGCGTCACCACCAGCCTGACGCGCGGGTTCCGTGCGCACAGTGTTGGACACACTCGCCGAGAAAGTGACCGTGCTGCGGGACACTCCTGTCCCGCGCCACGGTGACCCGACTCTTGACTTGCCCCTCCCTCTCGACTTCACTTGTCCTATCAGGCGACATTGCGGTCCGACTTTTCAGGACCCGATGTAGAGCTTGGTGAGGAGGTCATGCCTCGACGAGCCCTACGTGTTCACCGAACGCACGGCCAAGGGCCTGATCGAACTCCGGCGGGAGGCGCTGCTCGCCCTGACACCGGACGAAGAACCCGCTCTCGAACGCCTCGCGGCCGACAGGGCCATGCGCCGCGCCCTCACGGAATTGCTAGGCCGAAGCAACGGTCCCTTTCTTGCCGACCCTGTTCTCAGTCCTCTCGTGTCGGGCTTTCACGCACCACAACCAATGATCGATTTCTCGGAGGCGGCAGCATGCACATAGGAATAGCCACAGGTCTTCAGCACTACGGTCCGGACGGCGAGGAGGCCGACTACCCGGACGGCCAGTTCGTACGCGAGGAGGTCGAACGGTGGGTGCTCGCGGAGGAGTTGGGTCTGGACTCGGTCTGGCTCACTGAACACCACTTCACCCGCCACTCCCTCGCGCCGGACCCTCTGATGTTCCTGTCCTACCTCTCCGGGCGAACGCGGCGGATCCGGTTGGGTACGCAGGTGCTCGTCCTGCCCTGGCACGACCCGGTCCGTCTGGCCGAACAGATCATCACCCTCGACGAGGTGTCCAACGGCCGGGCGATCATCGGACTCGGGCGCGGCATGGCGCCGCGCGAGTACAGGGGCCTGCGCATTGACCCGGATGCGGCGCGACAGCGCTACGACGAGATGCTGCAGCTCCTCGTGGACGGACTGGAGACGGGCGTGATGGAGGGCGGCGAGTTCTACCAACAGCCGCGGGTGGAGCTGCGGCCGCGACCGGGCCGTTCCTTCAAGGGGCGGTTGTTCGCGGCCCTCGGCTCGCCCGAAAGCCAGCGCCAGGCCGGCCGGCTGGGGCTGGGGCAGCTGACGACCACCACACTTCCGTTCAAGGTGCCCGAGGGCGGGCTGCCGATCGACAGCTACCTGAACGCATGGCGGGAAGCACACGGCCCCGACACCAAGCCTCCGGCACCGTTCGCTTCGAGCATCATCGTGGTGGACGAGAGCGCGGACCGTGCCCAGGAGATCGCCCGCCTGTACGGGGGCAACGCGCAGCGCGTCGGCATCTGGCACTACCAGATGCGGGGCCGTCCGGCCTACGGGCCCATCCCGGCGATCGAGACCGACGAGGATGTGGAGCGCATGGTGGACGGCTTCGTCTCGCAGATCATCGCGGGCACCCCGGACCAGGTGCTGAAACGCCTGGAGGAGACGCGCGACCAGATCCATCCGCAGGGTATGTTCCCGCAGCTGTTCTTCGGCGGGATGCCTCACGAGGAGGCGGTGCGCAACATGCGGTGCTTCGCCGAGCACTGTATGCCGGAGATCAAGAGCTGGCCGGCGTCCAGCAGCATCGACGGGGACGCCACGGAACTGTCGGTGGGCGCCAGTGGCGCCGGGCCGCGATGACCGCATCCGAACCCGTCCAGGTGGGCGGACTTGACGGGACGTTGTTCCGCGCGGAAGCCATCGCGCCCGAAACAGCCGAGTTCAACCTGCGACTTCGCGAGCTGGTGAAGGGCCTGCCCGGACCCGAATCGGGAGGCGGCATTCCGAGGCCTCCCACGCAGCCTTCGGAGCGGGCACGCACCATCCGGACAACCGGACGGGGCGGTCACGAACTGCCCTTGCGGGTCATCGCTCCGGACCGCCCCAAGGGCGTCTACCTGCACTTCCACGGCGGCGGGTTCGTCAGCGGCAGCGCGGCGCAGTCGGACCAGGAGCTGGAACGGATCGCGCGGAACACCGGTCTCGCCTGCGTCGACGTGGACTACCGCCTGGCACCCACGCACCCTCACCCGGCGGCATGGGACGACGCCGAATCCGCGGCGCTGTGGCTGATCGAGAATGCGAAGTCGGAGTTCGGAACCGATGCGCTCGCGATCGGCGGCCTGTCGGCGGGCGCGACACTAGCGGCCTCCGTCCTGGTCAGGCTGCGCGAACGACGGGGGTCCACCGGGTTCCAGGCGGCGAACCTGGTCTTCGGGAATTTCGACCTCTCGATGACCCCGAGCCAGACGCTGATCGGTGCCGACGCGGTGCCGGTTTCGGTGGACATGATCCGAGCGTGTACCGATGCGGTCGCGCCCCGGAGCGACCGGCGCCAGGACCCGGACCTGTCGCCTCTGTTCGCGGATCTGCGGGATCTCCCGTCGGCGTTGTTCACGGTGGGAACTCTGGATCCGTTTCTGGACGACTCGTTGTTCATGCACGCCCGCTGGATCGCGGCCGGCAACCAGGCCGAAATAGCCGTCTATCCCGGCGGCGGGCATGGCTTCACCGAAGCCCCCATCCCTCTCGCGGACCAGGCGAACGACCGCATCGACGCCTTTCTCCGCCAGGTCGGGCGCGACCCTCAGGGGAGTCCGCGATCGGTTGACCCAACGAGCATGCGGAGGTGCAGTGATGACGGCGATTTCCACGACGAGCAGCTCTGATGCGGACTACCTGGCACGGATGTTCCGTGACGCGATGGCCCAAGTCGTCACGCCGGTAACGGTCGTGACGGGAATACAGGAGGGAGTTCCGCACGGTACGACGGTCAGCGCGTTCACGTCCCTGTCGCTGTCACCTCCGATGGTTCTCGTCTCCCTGGACCGGACGAGCGAGCTGTTGAGCATCGTGGGTCGGTCCGGCCGGTTCGGCGTCAACGTGCTGGGTTCGGCACACTCGGATGTCGCCCTGCGCTTCGCCCGCAAGGGCGGGGCGGCCAAGTTCGCGGACACCCGGTGGCTGCTCGACCACAGACTGCCGCGGCTACCGAACGCGCTCGGCTGGCTGGCATGCGAGATCGAGCAAATGGTCGACGGCGGTGACCATGTCGTGCTGCTGGGCAAGGTCCTGCACACCGACCAGCACGACGGTTCGCCTCTGACCTACCACGCGCGAACATTTGGCACCCATACGCGGCTCGACCGCGACCCGTGATCGTGGAGGAACCGGAGTGAACTGCAACTGCACCTCGCTCCGGCTTAACAAGCAGCGTCACTGCCGCCTGCCTGTTAACGTCCTGCGGTGATCTCTTTGGGGGAGCCCGCGCTCTTCACGCGCCTGCGTGATGCGCTGCGCGATGTCCGGCGGGTACGCCCGCGGAACATCGTTTCTCGCGACCGTGTGACTATAGCTCGGCATCCACCGGCCCCGGCAAGCCGGTTCAGTCTGCTCAGGAAGTGCTCACGCCCTCGCGTACACGCGGCCGGAGTTTGTTGAGCATGGCGTCTTGTCCCGTCAAGCCGGGCTCCGGTGGCGCTGGCGGCGCTGCGTCGCGCTGATCAGGATTCCGATGAGCACCGCCAGATCGGCCGCGCCATCGGCGTCGTCGGCCCAGCGGGTGACCTGCAGCGGGTGCGCCTGGTCGAGGCACGCACCGTCACAGGCCAGGACGAAGGCGAGCGCCAGCATGGCCGCGCGGGCGTTGCCGTCCTCGAACGGATGGAAGAAAAGGACGTCGAGGTACGTCCGAGCAGCGCGCGAAGGCAGGGGCAGATCCGGCTGGGTGCTCTGGGACAGGCACTGTTCGAACCGGGCGGCTGTGTCGGCCGCGAGGCCGTAGCGCTCTCGTCCGCCCTTCGCGAAGGCCGGCAGGGTACGGAAGCCGACAGGGTCGCGGTGCAGCACGTACCGCTGCCACCCCGTCAGGAGAGCGAAGTTCAGCTGCCTGCCCTCCTGCGCGTCGGCGAGAGCTCGATCGAGGGCTGTGAGAACCCGCGCGGTCCCTTCGGGGTCGCGGTCGCCGCGCGTCGCGGTGAAGTAGTCCCGGACGCCGTCGGCCGCGGGTGGTCCCGCAGCGGCGCGCTCGCCGCTCCAGCGCGGCCAGGGGACCGTCGTACGGATGCTCAACCAGGCGGCCAGGGAGTCCTGTTGGTCCACGGGGGCGGAAGTCATGCTCGGTGTTCCACGGTTTGGGCGAACCGTGAACTCACCGAGTCGACCACCGTGGCGTCCGGTGCGACCCAGCTGTCGAAGCGGCCGCCGACCGCGCTCTCGACGATCTCCCGAGCCCGCTCCTGGGGTATGCCGTTACGGGTGAGGAACCAGGTGAGGACCTGCATGCAGTGCCGGTACCAGCCACTCTCGGCCTGGGTCCGGTCAGCCACCACGGTGACCAGCCGCGCGCATGCCCGCTCCCAGTGCCAGGGGTCCTCCAAGGGCTTTGGCGGTGCGAGGGCGGCGAAGCGCTCTGCCAATTCCTCCAGCCAGTCCCGCCATTCGAGCAGGGCCGCGACGACCAGCGCGGAGGTCTCGTCCGCTGTCGTCACGGAATGGGAGGCACAGCACCACACGCCGACGACTCCGCCGTCGGTGTCTCCCTCGCCCACGGACCAGTTCCATCCGCGGGCCCAGCGGCCGTATCGCTCCACCAGGAAGTCGGTGACCGGATCCAAGGAAGACCGACCGCTCTCCTTCGCGGTGTCCGCACGGGGCAGCAGGGGTGCGACACACTCGGCCAACGCCCTCGCGGCATCCTCGTCAAGCTCGAACGGATGACCCAACGGATCTACTTCTGCCCAGGTCAGTGAATACGCCCACAGCTCAGTCACCAGGCCACTCTGCCGTGTGCACCCCCTCGAACACCAACCCAGGTGTCAGGGCGTTCGGGCCGCGGCGATGTCGCGGAGCAGTCCGGCGAAGGTCAGGGCTGCAGGGGTGAGCGCGTGGTCGGCCATGCGCACCAGGAGGATGCGGCGGATCGGGCCCGGCGGCCGGAGAGGCTGGACGGTGACGCCGGGCCGGATGCCCTCCAGGGCCAGGGTGGGGGCGAGGGCGACACCGATGCCGGCGGCGACCATGGCCTGGGCTTCCTGGTAGTCGTGGGCCTCGTAGGCGATGTGGGGCTCGAAGCCGACGGCGCGGCAGCCGCGGACAAGGGCTTCGGCCACCGGGTGATGGTCGGCGCGGGTGATCCAGGGGTCGTGTGCGAAGTCGGCGAGTGAGGCGGCGTCGCGTCCGGCGAGGGGATGGCGGTCGCTGACGAGTAGGGCGGGCGGGTCGTCGAGGAGGGGGGTGACGACGATGTCCTCGCGGTCGATTCGGCTCCAGTCGTAGTCCCACATCAGCGACATCTCGATCTCCCGGTTCTCCAGCATCGCCCAGAGCCCGGCGATGCGGGCGCTGCGGACGGTCAGCCGTACGTCGGGATGGGCGTCCCGGAAGGCGATCACGGCCTGCGGGAGGAGCGAGGCGCCGACCGTGGGGAAGGTGCCGATGCGCAGGGTGCCCGCGCGCAGGCCGGCGAAATCGGCGAGTTCGTTCTCCGCGGCCTGCAGTTCGCGTTCGATGCGCTGCCCTCGTTCGGCCAGTGCCCGTCCGGCGTCGGTGACGGTGACACCCCGGGCGTGGCGTTCCAGCAAGGGCTGTCCTGCCTCCGCTTCCAGGCGGCTGATCTGCTGCGACACCGCTGACGGGGTGTAGTTGAGGGCGCGGGCGGTCGCCGTCACGGAGCCGCGCCGGGCGACCTCGGTGAACAGCAGGATGCGCCGGACGTCGAGCATGCCCCCACCTCCAGCGTTCAGTTCACCTTAATGCCCATGCAGATTTCCGAGATTGTACTTCACGCTGCCGTAACCCACCGTGGAGGACACCACGCACGGCGAGACCGGCGGTGGACTTCCCCTTCCATGCTTGTGAGGAGTCAGTTGTGCTGCGTCTGCAGGGCGAGATGATCCGCGGAGGAACCAGCAAGTGCTGGATCTTCGACCATCGCGACGTGGCCGCCACGGGCGTGGACGTCGACGCCCTCCTGCTGGCCGCCTTCAACGCCGCCGACCCCCGCCAGATCGACGGCGTCGGCGGCGCCTCCTCCACCACCTCCAAGGCCGCCGTCGTCCAGGCGTCGACCCGGCCCGGGGTGGACGTCGAGTACGCCTTCGCGCAGGTCGGCATCGGCGACGAGCGAGTGGAGTGGGCCAGCAACTGCGGCAACTGCGCCACCGCCGTGGCCCTGTACGCCGTCCACCACGATCTCGTACCGATCACACCGGACACCACCACCGTCCGCATGCTCAACGTCAACACCGGGGCCCGCCTCACGGGCACCATCCCCACCCCTGCGGGTGTGGCCCCGGAGGAGGGCAGGGCCCTGGTGCCGGGTACCGCCGCCCCGGGCGTGCCGGTCCTGCTCGGCTTTCAGGACCCGGCGGGCTCGACGACCGGCCGTGCCCTGCCGACCGGCCGGGCACTGGACGAACTGACCGGCCCGGACGGTCCCGTCGAGGCATCCCTGGTGGACGCCGGCGCGCCGGCCGCGCTGTTCGAGGCCAAGGCGTTCGGCCTCGACGGCACGGAATCCCTCACCGCGTTCGCCACCGCGGTACCCGCGCTGACACTGCTGCGCCGTCAGGCAGCACTGGCCATGGGCCTGGCCCGTGAGGGCGATCCGGTCAGCCACGCGGTGCCGAAGGTGGGCATCGTCGCGCGGCCCGCCCGCTACCGCACCACCCAGGGCATACTCGTCAACCAGGACGAGTACGACCTGGCCGTGCGCATGGTCTCCATGCACGCCCCGCACCCCGCGATCGGCCTCACCTCCGCCGTGGCCCTCGCCACGGCCGCCGCCACCCCCGGCACCCTCGCCCACCGCGTCGCCCGGCAGACCGCCGAGGGCACGCTGCGCCTGGGCACCCCCGCCGGCGTGATCACCACCCGAGCCGTACCCGCACCGGACGGCGCGTCCCCCACGGTGCTGCTGCACCGCGCCGCCCGGCGTATCGCCCGAGCCGAACTCCTCGTTCCCGTCCTGGAAGGACGCCCCGCATGAGCCGCAAAGACGCCGCCCCGGGTACCGTCACCGCATCACCGGGCCGCATCCGCCGGATGCTGTCCCTCCTCTACGTCCAGTGCCTGATCGCCGTCCTCCTCGGCGCCGCAGTGGGCGGGCTGTGGCCGTCCGTCGGCGCAGACCTCAAGCCGCTCGGTGACGGGTTCATCGCGCTGGTGAAGATGTTCATCGCGCCGATCATCTTCTGCACGGTCGTCCACGGCATCGCCTCCATGGGCAACGCCCGCGCGGTGGGCCGCGTGAGCCTGAAGGCGCTGGTCTACTTCGAGGTGCTGACCACCGTGGCCATGGTGATCGGCCTGGTGGTCGTCAATGTCGTCAAGCCGGGCAGTGGTCTGCACATCGACCTCTCGACCCTGTCCACCGACGGCCTGCCGCCGGAGGCGACCACGACCCACGAGGGCTTCGCCGCCTTCCTCCTCGCCATCATCCCGGCCACCTTGGTCAGCGCCCTGACCGGCAACGAGATCCTGCCGGTGCTGCTGGTGTCGGTGCTGTTCGGATTCGGCCTGCACGCCAGCGGAGAGGCCGGCCTGGGCATCGCCCGGGGCATCGAGAAGTTCTCCACGGTCCTGTTCACGCTCATCCGCTGGATCATGCGGCTCGCCCCCGTCGGCGCGTTCGGCTCGATGGCCTTCACCATCGGCAACTACGGCCTGGGCACCCTGCGCCATCTGTCCCTGCTGGTCGGCTCGTTCTGGCTGACCGCCCTCTTCTTCGTCCTGGTCGTCCTCGGGACCGTCATGCGCCTGAACGGACTGCGGCTGCTGCCCTTCCTGCGCTACATCAAGGAAGAGCTGCTGATCGTCCTGGGCACCTCCTCCACCGAGCCCGTCCTGCCGCGCATGATGGCCAAGCTCCAGCACGCGGGCGCCTCGAAACCGGTCGTCGGCATCACGCTGCCCGCCGGGTACTCCTTCAACCTCGACGGCACCGCCATCTACCTGACCATGGGCTCGGTCTTCCTCGCCCAGGCCCTCGGCATCGACCTCAGCCTCACCCAGCAGCTGACCATGCTCGCCGTCATGTTGCTCACCTCCAAGGGCGCCGCAGGCGTCACGGGCTCCGGCTTCATCGCCCTGGCCGCCACGCTCAGCGCCGTCCCGCACGTCCCGGTCGCCGCCCTCGCGCTGATCTTCGGTGTCGACCGGTTCATGTCCGAAGCCCGCGCCCTGACCAGCCTGGTCGGCAACGGCGTTGCCACGCTGGCCGTAGCACGCTGGGAGGGAGAGCTCGACGAGGACCGCGCCAAGGCCGTCCTGCGCGGCGAGATCCCCTACGTCCCTGCCCCCGCTCCGTCCGCGGTGACAGCCGAGCCTGATGCCGAGCAGACGCCCGTACCGATCCGTGACCGCGTGCCCGCCGCGGGCTGACGTCGCATGGAGGGGCCGGCCCGGAGCGTGTGCTCCGGGCCGGCCCCTCCATGTCGGAATCCAGTGCTGTAACCCTGGCTAGGGCACCTTGTAACCGGCGGCGCGGAACAGTTCGTACCATTCCGATCGGGTGAGCTGGATGTCGGAACCGAGCGCGGCGGCCGTGACGCGTTCCGGCGTGGTCGTGCCGAGCACGACCTGCATCTGCGCGGGATGGCGCGTGATCCAGGCGACCGCGATCGCCTCGGCCGGTACGCCGTACTTGTCGCTCAGCCGGTCGATCACCGCGTTCAACTCGGGGAAGCGGTCGGAACCGAGGAACGGGCCGTCGAAGAATCCGGCCTGGAAAGGCGACCACGCCTGGATGGTGATGTCGTGCAGACGGCAGTAGTCGACGATCCCGTCATCACGGACGACCGACTGATCGAGGCCCTGCATGTTCGCCGCGACGCCCTGCGCGATCATCGGGGCGTGAGTGATCGACAGCTGCAGCTGGTTCGCCACGATGGGTTGTGTCACGTGCTTGCGCAGCAGGTCGAGTTGCCGGGGGGTCTGGTTGGAGACGCCGAAGGCGCGTACCTTGCCTGCCGCCGACAGCTCGTCGAAGGCGCGGGCCACCTCCTCCGGCTCGACGAGAGCGTCGGGCCGGTGCAGCAGCAGGATGTCGAGATAGTCCGTGCCCAGTGCCTTGAGTGAGCCGTTCACGGACTCGATGATGTGGTCGTAGGAGAAGTCGAAGTACGGCCCGTCCTTGACGATGCCGGCCTTCGTCTGGATGACGAACTGCTCACGCTCCGACGAGCTGAGCTTCATGGCTTCGGCGAACCGACGCTCGCAACCGTGGTCGTCCGTGCCGTAGACGTCGGCGTGATCGAGGAACGTGATGCCGTGGTCGCGCGCGGTGTTCACGAGCCTGCGCACCGCGTCGTCGGTCATGTCCTGGATGCGCATCAGTCCAAGGACGACGTTGGGGACCACCATGTCGGTGCCGGGCAGGGTGAAGGTCTTCATGTGACTCTTTCGCTGTGACGTGAACGTTTCAGGCGGAAGGCAGGGCCCTGGGGAGGGGGGTGACGACGAGCGCCGACGCGGGCGCCAGGGCAGGAGGGCGAGGCCGAGCCTGGTGCGGTGCTCAAGCTCTTCTCGGCTGGAGCCGTCTAGCGACGCCGACGTTCACCCACCGGGACGGCGGCTTCGGACGACGGAACGGGGTAGGGACCGATCGCCTCGACGCCCGACCGGCGGGCGGGGCCATGTGCGGAGACCGTCCGGTCACCGAGGGTGCGATGCTGCATGAGCCTCCTCCTCCGGACGCCTCGGCGAGTGCACGGTGCAGGGCGACCTCGCGTGCCCACTCTAGAAATCGCCGATCCAGAAATCCAACAGTTGTTGGTTCTGATATTGAGAACCCCCGGATGTAAATGGATCCGCGTCAGACGGCGAGCGGCCCTGAGCGCTATGTCGTCCGTCGGTGTGAGGCTGCTCGATCCGGGACCCGTCCTGCCCGCGCGGCGGAGCGTCGGATCCCGTGACAGCCGGCTTCTCGCGGCGCAGGATGCAGTTCACCGGCCTGCGGATGCCGCAGGCGCGTCATGGCCCCCTCCCGGCGGCGGACATCGTGACGGGCCCACAGGCGACGAAACCGCTCGCTTTTCAGGCTCAGCTCGCCGACGAGCTGCGTCAGGCGCGGGTCGTCCGCGTCGGCACCGGCTGCTGCGCGCAACTGCGCGACCACACCGGCTGTGACCTGCTCCCAGGCCATGTGCAGCCGCCGCGCGAGGGGATCGGGGGCGCTGGATGCGGCGTCATGGGGAGGCTGTGCGGCGGGCGTAGGCGCGGGCGGCGCGCGCACGGTCGCCGCAGCGGGTGGAGCACCAGTGACGGCGGCCGTGGCGGAGCAGGTAGCGGTTGCAGGGGGCGGAGCCGCAGGCGGTGAGGCGGTCCGCGTCGGAGCCTGTGAGCAGGTCGGCGGCGTCGGCGGCGAGGGTGGCCAGGGCATGGTCGACGATCGCGGTGGTCGGGTGCGGGGTGGCGCGGTAGGGGCCGGTTCTGTCATCCCACTGCAGCAACGGAGCGGTGGGAACGCGGGTCATCGCGTCGTTGACGGCCCTGACCGCGGCGGGGAGGGCAGGCAGTCCTTCGGCGCGGGCGGCGAACAGTGATCTGATCTGTTCGCGCAGCGAGCGCAGTTGCGTCGCGCACATCTCCCGCATGCCGACGTCGACCGGTGCGAGACCACGTTCCGTCAGCCAGTGGTTTGCCTGCGCGGGAGTGCCCAGAAGATCGACCGTGTGCCCGCCCGTCAGCGCGATCGCGCTGTTGGCGAGAGCGAGAGAGAGGTGCTCTTCCTCGCCCTGAGCGGGCGGCAGGCCGGGCTGGTCGATCAAGGGCTCCTTCATATTCCTCATGGTAAGGCTTGCGGGTATCCGTGAGAAGCGGCTACCGTCGTCTCACGGTTAAAAGACATCCATCCGTGAGGTGCTTCATGTCTGCTCGTCCCTCAACGACCACCCCGTTTCCCGTCCGGGTCTTCGGCGGCCCGACCGCCCTCTTCGAGTACGGCGGCCTGCGGTTCCTGACCGATCCGACCTTCGACGCCCCGGGCGACTACGCCCGTCCCGACGGCCGATTCCTCACCAAGACCGCCCCCTCCAGCGGAGCCCCCGCCGATCTCGGCTCCATCGATGTGGTCCTGCTCTCGCACGACGAGCACCCCGACAACCTGGACACCTCCGGCCGGTCCCTCCTTGCCGAGGTCGCGCTCACCCTCACCACCCCCGGCGGCGCAGAACGCCTCAAGAACGGGGCCAAGGGCCTGGCCGACTGGGAATCCATCGAGCTGACCCGCCCCGACGGCGGCACGATCACCGTGACCGGCGTTCCCGCCATCCACGGCCCCGGCCCGCGTGAACAGGTCGAGCCGGTCACCGGGCAGGTCGTCGGCTTCGTCCTGACCGGAGAGGATCTGCCGACCGTCTACGTCAGCGGCGACAACGCGTCCCTCGACGTGGTCAAGGAGATCGCCGAGCGCTTCGCCCCCATTGACACCGCACTCCTCTTCGCCGGTGCCCCCCGCTTCCCCGAACTCTTCGACAACCAGGTGATCGTCCTGAGCAGCGCCCAGGCTGCCGAGGCCGCCCAACTCCTCGGCGCCCGCCGCGTGATTCCCGTCCACTACGACAGCTGGGCCCACTTCACCGAAGGCCGTGACGAGCTGGTCGCCGCCTTCACCGCCGCCGGTCTGGCCGACCGCCTGGACTGGGGTCGGCGCGACTGAGCTCAGGCAAGGCGCCCAACCTGCCCAACTCGGCACTGACCAGGCCGGAGTCCCCGCCGGGGAGGCCGAAGTCGTGACCCTCCCAGAGCACGTCTGGGCGCAATGCGTCCACGTGTCGCCGTGCGGTGGCTCAGGACTGCGCGGTGAGCTGGAAGTCCTGCGCCGCCGAACCGTCGCAGGCCCGCTGGGTGAGCTGGACACTGTTCGTCGCCGCCGCGGCGGCCGTCAGGCATTTGCCGCTGTGCCGGGCGACGAAGTGATAGCGCCCGCTTGTCGCGCGCACCGGCCGCCACTGCTGATTCGTGCCGCCGGAGTAGGCCCACAGCTGCAACGGCGCATTGTCCGCCGTCGAGCGGTCGGTCACGTCGATCACTTGCGCGGGGTTGTTGCGGGCGGTGATCTGCATGTACCCGCTGTCGCTGCTTCGGAACTGGAACTGCTGCGCTGTCGTGCTGTTGCAGGCGTACTGCTGGATGGCCGTCCCGTTCGCGGTGGCGGCCGAACGGGCGTCCACGCACGTGCCGTTGCCGACGTTCTGCACGGTGTACCAGGCGGTCTCCGAGATCTGGTCGCCGGTCGGTGGGGTCGTGGTGCCGCCCCCGCCCAGCCACTTGAGCCCGTCCAGCAGGAACCGGTTCTGGGTGGCGCTGGCGAACGTGGAGGACAGTCGCGTGTTGGTCGTGTAGCTCATCGCGTTGTGGCCGAAGTTCGCGTACAGCATCCTGTACTTCGTGTTGGTCCACAGGATCGGGTAATAGCCGCTGTACCAGGACTGGTCGGGGTCCGTGCCGACCGGGAAACTGCTGGGGTCGATCGAGGCCAGGATCTTGATGTCGGGGTTCTGCCGCAGATCCCTGGACCAGCTGTACCACTCGCTGACCGACGAGGTGAACGTGGCCGGCAGGTTGGCGGTGGCCGGGTTCGTGTGATCCTCCACCTTCAGGGTCACCGCTGTCGGCCCCCACGTGTTGGATGCGAAGTTGCCCGAGCCGAGGAACGTGTTGTGGTACCACGACCAGCTTGCCGCGTCGGTCGTGAACGCCGAGACATGAAAGCCCATGAAGCCACCCCCACCCCTCATGTACGCCTCAAAACCCGACCGTTGGGTGGACGTCTGCGGCAAGTCGTCCAGGAAGAGAACGACTTGGTAGGCGTTGACGCCACCGTTGGCGAGCAGGTCCCAGTTGGTGCTGGCCGTGTAGGTGAAACCGTTGGCCGCCGCCTGCTGCGGGAACCAGGCGTTCGCCTCCTTGTCGAAGTCGATGTGTGCCGCGTCGTAAGTGCCGCTGTAGAGGGCGAGGACCTTGAACGGCGTCGCGGCGCTGTTCGCCTGTGCGACGGGCGGTACGGCCGCGAGGCCCAGCAGCGTGGCCAGCAGGAGCAGGACCCGCAGCAGAGGTCGGATGGAGCCGGATCGGACAGTACTCATTCTCTGGTCGTGCCTTTCCGTGTGATCTACGGGTAGGTGCTCAGCGGGCGACGGCTGCCGCAGTCGGATGGCTTGCCGACGTCCGGCTGCCCGGCACCTGGTGACCGGCCGCCGCCATGAGCGCTCTCGGCAGGGGCGGCGGCGGTCGTGCGTACGTCAGCCGGTGTACCGGGCGAAGATGCTGGTGAACTGCCAGTTGCTCTGGCTCACTCCCGAGCAGGTGTCGTCGTTCGGGTAGGCGCCCGGGCAGGGCCGGTCGCGGTTCGCGGACCAGAACGTCAACCGCGCCAGGTGATGGGCCTGCGCGTAGCCGAGGATGGTCTGGAAGTCGGCGGTGGTGACGGTCTCGTGGTCGTCGGTGATGCCGTTCATCGACGAGATGCCCATGTCGCGGTAGGCCGCGTCGTCGCTGTAGCCGTACGCGTTCTTCAGAGCGGTCTTCAGTCCCTCGGCCGCCCGCTGCGTGAGCGTGCCCATGTTCTGGCCCGCGCCGCCGAAGTCGAACGGCATGATCGTCCAGGCGTCCACCGTCAGCCCGGAGGATGCGGCCCGGTTGATCAGACTCGTGTCGGGGCCGCTCTGCCCGGTGCCGATGGTGACGTACACCTTGATGCCCGGGTTGTTGGCCTTGACAGCCTTGAGCGCGTCCACGGTCCGCTGCTGCACGGTGCCGTTGCTGTACGCGTCGGCCTCCAGGTCGATGTCGATCGCCTTCAGCGAGTAGGCGCTGATGACCTTCTGGTACGCCGCCGCCAGCTCGCCGGCGCTGGAGCAGGAGCTCTCCAGCTTGTTGCCGCTGTAGCCGCCGAAGGACGGGATGACATCGCCGCCGTTCGCCCGCACGGTGTTGATCGTCTGCTGGTCGACTCCGCCCGTCAGCGCCCGGCCGCCGTCCCACTGCGGGTTGCAGTAGCCGTTGCTCAGGACGAACGCCAGCGTGAACCACTTCACGCCCGTCGCGTTCATGACATTCGTTGGGCTGGGTGGATTGCCCCACCCGTTGTAGAGGTACGGTGCCACGGCCATCGGCGCGGAGCTCGGGGGAGTCGTACCGCCGTCGGCGGCGGGCGCGTTCCACTTCTGGTTGGCGGCTCCGGTGCAGGTCCAGAGCTGAGTGCGGGTGCCGTTGGCGGAGGAGCTGCCGGTGACGTCCAGACACTTGCCGGCGGCCGGGTTGACGATGTCCCTCGCGGCGCTGACCGTCCACTTCTGGTTGGCGCCGCCGCTGCAGGTCCAGAGCTGGAGTTGGGCGCCGTTGGCTGTCGAACTTCCGGTGACATCAAGGCACTTGCCGAGGGCCCGGATGGTTCCGTCGGCACCGACCGTCCACTGCTGGGCGGCGGTGCCGTTGCAGTCGTAGACCTGTACGGCCGTACCGTCGACCGCACTCGCACCGGCCACGTCGAGACACTTGCCGGCCAGGCCGGTGATCGTGCCGGTGGCTGCCGAGGCGGAGGGGGCTGCGAGGGTGCCGACGGCGGCGAAGCCGAGCGAGAGGGCGAGCGCGCAGCGCAGGGCGAGGCGTTGCATGGTCAGGGACCTTTCGTCCAATGGTGGGGGTGGACGCCGCCTACGTTGATGGCGGTGAGAGGTGAACACGGATGTTCACGTATGTGTGCATGGGATGCATGCATGGAAGGTCTGTTGGCTGGTGAACTTAAAGGTCTACACCAAAGCCGTCAAGAGATATGACCGGGGAAGTCCGCACGGACGGTACTGAGTTGAGAAGTTGTAGGCGCGGCGGGGATGCGCGACGGGTGAATGCGTTCCGTTGGGAGGTCACGCCGTCCGCGGAGGAGTTGGCGGCCGGCGACCTCTACGAGCACCTGTGTCGGCAGCGCGGGGTGCGTGTCCGGGAGTCCGTGCAGGCGATCGAGCCGACTGTCGTCACCCGTGCCGAAGCGGAACTGCTCGATGTGCCGGAGCTGTCCTGGGCGCTGCTGTTCGAGCGGCTCACGTCGTCTCCGGGTGGCGTCCGAGCTGATGGGGTGGCGCGGTGGCAGCGGGGCCGAGGGTGAGCCAGGCGGGGCTGCGAGGCGGCCCGGCTTGTATGCGGAGCGCTGTGGCCGCGCAGATCGGACCAGCCGGGCCGCATCGGCTTCTGCCTGTATTTGGCGGGTCGTCGACGTGGTCGCCGCTCTATCTGTCGGAGCGGTAGTTAGGTTGCCGCCACGTTCCGTCCCCCCGCCCACCCAGGTGACGCGGTTGCTGCCGAGTTTGCCGCGGTCGGGACGCCCGCCCCACACCCGGGTTTCAGATGGTCAGAATGCGCGTCCAGGCTCGACGCCTGGCGGGAAGCCGTGGATCCCAGGGGCGGTGACGGAGCCGTCCTCGATCAGTGGCGGACAGACGCTCCAGTCGGCGGCGATGCGCATCACCTGATGCTCGGTCGGCATGGCGTCGTGCCAAGCGTCCCATTCGGCGTCTCCCCAGTCCTGCCGGACCTCTTCGCAGCCCACCAGCCCGACGCCGAGCTCTCTTTCGATGGCGGTGGGTTCTCCCAGGCGCAGGGGAACGTCACCGCTCATTCCGATGTAGCAGTAGGCGCGGGTCAATTCACCCAATTCGACTTTGGCCCAGGCGTGGTACTCGCCGATGCGGTCGGTGGCGAAGTACTGAAAGTCCCCGATGCGCGCGGCCAACGCAAGCAGCCAGTCGGGGAAATCCGGGCGCGTGGCATCGGTCTCGTGCGAGAGATGGATCCTGCCGTGGGCGAGTGTCCACTCCGGGACGGGTCTCGCCACGAAGACGCCTTGCTGGTAGGCGAGTTCGGTGCCGGTCTCCCAGTCAATGCACTGTCGGTGCTGCAGGTCGAGGGCGTCGGCCACCTCCTCCGGCCCGGCGTCGCGCACCGCGAGCCATGACGTCTTGAAGCCGAAGGACATGATTGCTCCCACCGTGGTATTCCAGAACCATGCGGGATCTTCGCAGACGGCACTGACAACGACGGTGTCTGCTCGCTGCCGGCTCTCTTCGATGGCGATGGGTCAGCGGACGGCCGCATTGTCGAGCACAGGGGACGGGGTCAGGTAGGGGATGCAATGCGGTCACCTATCCGATATCGACGTCCATTGCCGCCGGCGCCTTGGGATCGGCGACTGGCGCGCGGCCACTCGGCGCAACCCCTTCGACCTACTCAGGAATGACCAGTCCACGCTCGCGCAGCTGAGGCAGACAGATATCGAGGCAGGCTTGTGCCGAGATGGCATCAGTACGCACGAGCAGGTCCTCGTGGAAAGGGCCACCGCTTGCGACGAAGGTCCACGATCTCACTCCGTCACGCATGCGTTCCGCATCCGCCTTGAACAGCACGGTGACTCCCTGCTCGGCCAACGCCGCCATGACACGCACTACGTCGACCACCGTTCCACCCCACCTGCTCGTATAGGCGACTAACGCTACCTGGGCCACGCAGGGCCCGAGTTGACGGCAGACGAGGTCAGCTGTCCGGCTGAAGTTTAGGAGTGAGGCGACGGTGCCGCCGCTCCACCACAAGCTCGGGCGCCACCAGCGTGACGTCCAGCTTTCCTGGATGCCCCGTCAGGTGCCCGCTCGTGAGCGGCTGGCTGATCGTGGACGCGCACCTGTGGCAGTGATCAACGGATGCTCAGCGACACGTGGACACAGCGCGCCCAGTGTCAGCATCAGGGCCCGTGTCGATGGTGAGTGATACCGGTGTCGGCATGCTTCGGACCTGTCCGGCTGACCACTCACCGACGTCACACGGCCCAGGCGAGGATGGGCGCATGAACAACAGTCCCAGCGGAGTACCCACGAAGCTCTACCCGGATCTGGTCGGACCGGGTGGCCTGGTCGAAGCGTTGGCTCGCGCGATGCCTCCGCGCGAGCACTGTGTCGAGCTCCTGACTCCCGTCGAGGGGTTCGATCCTGCGGTCGCTGCGTGCTGCGCCCGTGGGGAGGCGCGGTTCGCCGTGTACGCGACCAACCGCGAGGAACGCGAGTTCCGTTTCGAGATATCAAGCGACACCGGCTGGCCATGGGGTGCCTTCGGGAGCACCCCCGACCTCGCGGTGGTAGCGGCAATCCTGCACGCCTGGTGCGGTGGCGCGTCGATCCACCGACTGCGGAGGGATTGGCCGTTTCTCGCGGATAACCCGCTGGACGCGGCACCGCCGGGGAGAGTGGTGTCGACCGCTTGGCGGCTGACTTTGGAACGCTCGCGGGTGATCCGGCTCGGCGACGCCGAACTGGCCGAGGCTCTGTACGCGCAGCCGACGCTGCGCGTGTTCTTCCCGTTTCCGTCGCACGGCCAGTTCAGCCTGCTGAGCAGCACTGCGGATCCATTCCACGAGGAGGTCCCGCGGGTGAGACCAGCGAGAGACAACTTGTGGGACGTGGTCACACCACCGTCGCGGCAAGCACAGACACATGTGCTCGAAACCCGGCTCACTGCTCGGGAGGCCGCGGCATTGGTGGCCGCGAACGTCCCCGCAGGCAGCGGTCCGGCCATCGAGGGAGGATGGCCGACCGACCCCGCTACTGCCTGACTCAGGCATCGAGCACTCCTGAGCGGGCCAAGCCGGCGCCTCAAGCAGCCGTTCGCGCTTGGGCGGCGTCGGGCCTGGCCGTCAAGCCGAGCTGTGCGCCCGAGCGGTCGGCGAAGGGCTCAGCACTCGCCGCCCCACACCGCGCTGTGCAGGGTGACAGAACCCACGAAGTTGGTGGCGTTGATGTCGCCCGGGTAGTGCAGGCATTCCTTGACATTGCCGCCAGGGGCGGAGACGTCGATCCAGATGTGGTCCGCGCCCGGCCAGGGAACCCCGTTGTTGACGATGGTCATGCCCTGGTTCGAGTGCAGGTCGTACAGGTTCCCCGTCGACTTCCACGTCGGCTGGCCCCAGGCCACGTCGTTGTTCCAGACGCACACGTAGCCCCTGGGACAATCCTCCTGGGCTGCTGAGGCCGCCGGCGCCGAAGCCACAACCGTGGCTGTCGTCATGAGCAGCGCCGCGACGCCCAAGCCCGCCTTCCGGCGAAACCCTGCCTTCACGTCTTCCTCCGTTCGCTCAGTGCCGAGCGGCTGATGCCCGCCGGGCCACTTCCGAGTGGTCAGCGTCGCGCCTTGTCCGAGCTCGTGGTCCCTGACAGACGTCAGGGACCACGAGCTCCCGGGGCCTGCCTATGGTGCGAGGCGAGGAGCACGCACGCCTCTGGTGAACACCCCCACAGCCTCGAAGGGAACGTCATGCGCAAGATGACCGCGGCACTCGCCGCTGCCGGGGCACTCGCCCTCGTGGTCACCGTCTCGCAGAGTGCCGCGGCGGAGGGCCACGGCCGCGGCTGGTACGGCGTGTGGGCCGACGGGGTCTACGTCCGCGACATCAACGCGGGCAACTGCATCGAGTCGCCGAGCACTTCGAACTGCCCTGTCATCGGCCAGATCAACTCATGGGACGAGGTGCTGGTGTACTGCCAGATCCCGGGGCAGTCCGTCGGCGGCAACCCGTACTGGGTGATGGTGTCGCCACGAGGCTGGGACAAGTACGGGATCATGTCCAGCTACTACGTCGAGAACAGCACCAACTGGATCGACGGTGTACCCGGCCCGAGCGGCTGCGTCATCTAGGGATAGCGTCCGCGACCACTCCAACCCCGCCCGAGAGTCCGGTCTGCACGACACCGTTCTTTTGGCAGGCCGACCGCTCAGCGACCCACACGGACAAGCCTGGCCTCGCTTGCGTTCATACGCGTGGTGAATTGAGATCGGCGACGTGTTGCCCTTCTTGTCGATGATCTTGGGCGATAGCGGATGCACCTGGGTGGGGCCGGCCGGTGCACAGCTGCGGTGGCCGTACTGGTTCTCGGCTCCGTCGACTCGTCGTTGCGCTACCGCCTGCCACTTGCATGAGTCTGGCAAGGTAGGCGTTTGAGCCACCAGGTCGCGAGCGGATAGGTAATCGCTGCGGCAATGAGTCCCGTCAGCGCGGTGACTGTGTGCTCGTACTCGGGAAGCAACTGGCTGACAGGCTGGAAGTCCAGCATCTGGGTGCCCCAGAAGGCCGCGAAGGCTGCGAACAGGCCGCCTTCCGACTCTTTGGTCCGCCGCCTCTTGCCCGCCGGAACGTGTGCGGGTGGGCGGCTGAGTTGGCCGTCCGGAGATGGCGCGAAAGCATCGGTCACGCTCCTGTTGTACCGGTCGCCGATCAGCGCGACAAGGGGTGAGCCCCGCCGGTGGAAAAGCCTGCGAGCAACCCCCTCCCAGGCACCGTTCGCCTATGGAGCAACTGACGCCACCTCCCCCGTGGTCTCGCGCGTCGAATGCCGGCTGAGACACCTCCCGGTGGCGACAGCAGGCTCGCAAAGTCCCGCGGGCTCGCTGATGGGGAGGTTCATCCGGGACGAGCCTTGGACGTTCTCTCAGTTGGTGCGGGAGTGCCATTCCCGGGGGCCAGTAGGTGGATCCTCCAGCCGCACGGGACCCGGGGAGTTGGCTTTGTAAGTGGGTTCCGACCCCGCCTGTCGCTAAGGGACGACACCACCTGGTGCTGGCGGAGAGTGATATCGCCATCCGCTGCGGCTGGAAGGGAGCTGGTGACCGTCGGGGGTGGTGCAGTCGGGTTACGAGGTGGCCCCCTGGAGGCCCGCGCGGCTGTCGTCCGAAAGACCGAACATCGGCAGACAGGACGACAGCCCGACGATCGAGACCGGGACATGCTGGTGCATCTCCCAGCGGGCTCGCGTCAGCCTCAGCCGCCGCATGACCACAGGCCGGCCACGCACCACATGCCGCTCCACACCGTCGAGTTCGTAACCGTGTTTCATGGATACGGTGAACGAGGAGGCGTTGTCCTCGAAGGCACCCGACATCGCCTCAAGTGCGTTCAGGCCGGAAAAGGCCAGGTGCAGCACCGCGGCACGCATCTCGGTACCGATCCCTTGCCGCTGGAACCGTGCCCCGAGCCAGGAGGCAGTGCTCACCTCCCGCAGCATGGCAAAATCGCGGGCGGCGATGGTCTGCAGGCCGACGACCTGGCCATTGGCAAAGACAACGAGGTTCAGGGCCCAGTTCTCCGGTGACCAGTTCCCCTTGCGCAACCAGTGGTGCTGCACCACCGAGCGCGCTCGGTCCGCTGGAGGCAGGTCGGTCCAGGGCACGAGGAAGGGCATGCGGTCCGGTTCGTGGATGCCTTCTGCCGCAAGCTCGCCCAACTCGGCCAGCTCATCCTCGTCGGGCAGTCGCAGCTCCAGGCGCGGGGTACTCAGACGCAGTCCCACCAGGGGCCAGTGGTCGATCAGCATGCGTCATTGTCGAAGACGAGAGCAGCCGCGGTCATCTGATTTCCACGCCCAGGCAGACACGGGGTTCGACCTGTGAGCCACCGGCACGGACGGCGACGCACAAGCCCCTGCCGCCGCCGTCGAACAGCTCACGGACCGGGCGGCAAACGTTCACGGTGCGGGCCGCCTCGGCCAGCAGGTCGGCTGCCTTGACCACGGCCGGTGGGGCCGCGTCCGGGTGGACGGTCTCGGGTACGGGCGACACGGGGTACCTCCGGGGGAGGGGAAGCGGTGGGAGCGCCATGCCGTGGAGTGCGGCATCAACCGGCTGAAACGCCACCGGGCGGTGTCGACCAGGTACGACAAACTCGCGGTCCGCTACGAAGCCACCGTGTTGATCGCAGCTCTCAACGAGTGGCTATAACCCGCACAGTCGTGCTTACAGAGTGATCCAGTAGCGGCGCTTGAGGCCCGCGTCAGTGGTGCGGACATCTTCTAGGACACCACCGTTACGTTCGATGCTGCGTGCCGACCCGATGTTGTCGTCGTCGCAAGTGACGAGGACTCGATCCAGGCCGAGCGCACGAGCCCGGGGAAGAACCGCCCCGAGCGCCCACGTTGCCAGGCCGCGCCTCCGGAAGGAGGGCCGGATGCTGTACCCGATGTGCCCGCCGACGTCGAGCAGAAAGGCGTTCAGGTAGTGCCGCAGATCGATGGCTCCGAGGTAGCTGTCGCCCTCGACGATCCACCAATGGGTGGCATGGACGCGCTCTTCTCCCACTGCAACTGACCTGTCCGACTGCTGTTGCAGTCGTTCGACCCACTCCAAAAAGACGGCGGGCCTCTCGAGGTTGGCATCAGGCGCGAGACGCAGACCGGTCCCGTCCTGGTGGGCACCTGGGGGCCATTCGTCACGCGCTGCGAGCCAAGAGGACTGCAGCCGGCCTGTGGGTGCGATCAGTTCAGGCATACGGCCGACGCTAGCAGTCGTTCGTCCCTCGTGATCACAGTTTATGCGCTGGTCGGCACTCACGGCTTCTCGCTGTCATACCGGGTGGGACGTGAGCATCTGCAACCTTGATCCACTTTCGCAACAGGCTCTCGTTCGCTTGACGTCTTCGCGGCCTGCTCACCGTAGGAGGCTCAGAGGCAGCGACCGCTCGCAACCCAGGAGGGCTTCAGATGAAGGCCCCGGCTGGACGGGGGAGACCAGCCGGGGCCGTGGGGGGTGGCGTGCGGAGGGCGGTCGCCTCTCGGCGGGGTGCTCCATGGGGCTTCAGCCGGACGATCGTCCCCATGGGCGGAGGGTGAGGCCCGGGGACACTGTCCCCTCCGCCAGCCACATACAGATGAACGGACAACCACTGTGCAATGTTCCCGCCCGCTGTTTCGGTCACGGTGAGCTGGAGCACAGCCGTCGTCGTGGTCAGCCGGTGAAGTCGGTTGTCAGAGCGCCGAATTCGTCCGAGCGGGAGCAAGCGGATGCCGAGGTCTTCGACCTTCGGCCGCTTGGGCCCCGAGCCTTCCCCGGACACGACCAGGACGGTGTTGCCAGAGCCACCCCCGGAGGGGTGTTGGGCCGCTGGTGCGCTCAGCGGGCCGCTCATAGCGTCGAACTCATGACGGATGCCACGAACGAACAACGTACCGGTGCCACCAGGCGGATGGCGCTGCGCGGGCTGGGGCTCGCGCTCGGGGGCACGGCCCTGGCCGGCGGGCCCGGAGCCTCACGAGCGGCGGCGCAGCCACGTCGCGGCCTCACCACCTATGTGCTGGTGCACGGTACCCACAGCGCGGGCGCATTCTGGATGCCGATCGCGCGGGAGCTGACGCTGCGCGGTCACCGTGTCGTCATGGTGGACCAGCCGCGGCACGGCACGGAGGCTTTCGTTCCGGAGTCGTACCAGCGGCAGGACCTCAAAGCGATGGCGGTCGAGCCCTCGCCGCTGAGGGGCCTCGGGCTGGACGACTACGAGGCGCGTGTCACGGGCGTCGTGCGGCGCGCGGCGCGCAGTGGCCCGGTCGTGCTGGTCGGGCACAGCCTGGGTGGCGTATCGGTCAGCCGTGTCGGCAACGCCGTCCCGCATCTGCTCCACCACATCTGCTACATGGCGGCCTTCTGCCCCAGCCGTGCGTTGCCTACGGCGGATGCCTGCACGGCTGCACCCGAGAACGCCCACGCCGTCAGCCCGGTCGAGCTGATTGTCGGTGACCTGGAGCAGCTCGGGGTGCTGCGGCTGAACTTCCGGACGGGTGACAGCCGCGAACTGGCCCTGTTGAAGGAGATGATCTGCGCGGACTACCCCGACGCCGACTTCCGCCGGATTCTGGCCGGCATGCAGACCGACGAGCCCATCACCGCCTATGCGGGCCGAGCGGTCGGCCGAGCTGACAGCTGGGGACGCATTCCCCGCACCTACTTGCGCTTCGGGAAGCACCGGACGATCGCCACCGCGCTCCAGGACAGGATGGTCGCGGAGGCAGACGCACTCACACCCGACAACCGCTTCCGCGTACGCAACTTTCCCGAGGCATCGCACGTGGGCCCACTGGATCCCGCCGCCGTCACAGAAGCTTTGGACGCACTCGCGGCATAGGTCATCGGTTTGAGCGGGCCGTCCATCGGGAGTCCGCGCCAGTTCACGTGAAGAAGTGGGTCTTCGTGGCGTTCGGGTGCGCGGTGACGTCCGAACCGACCGGGGGAGGCGCGGTGGCCGAACCCGCTGGTCACTGCGCGGACTGGCCGCTTGCCTGAGGAAAGTCGTCGGCCGGGTCATCCATGACACACCCTGCTCAAATGCTGCGGGATCATCTTCCAGCGCACCGAGACCCGGAAGAAGTCACCGGATCCCGGCCGCGAGGCGAAGCTGGACCGGATCGAGGAAGCAAGGGACCCATTGGACCGCTGCCCGGACAGGATCTTCGCCTACGACGACTGCGGCCCGGCCGGGATCCAGCCCACCGCCGTATCCACTGGCTCGCCGCTACTACCGAGGCCGTTGCTCGATCGGCGACCACACACTGTGGGGCTTCAACCGATGAAGGAAGGGTCTCCGGGCCCGAGGCTCGAAGAAAATCCTCCGCGTGGCGGTGCAACGAAATCCGATCCTCATGGACTCCTTCAACCATCTAGGAGGTGTTCATGAGGGATCGGAAAGAGGCTCGGGACGCGGAGTTCCAGAGCTTCGTCGTCGGCCGCTGGCCACGGTTGCTGCGCACGGCTTTCCTGCTCACGGGGGAGCAGCATGCCGCGGAGGACCTGGTCCAGTCGACGCTCGAACGGGCCTATGTGGCCTGGCGCAGGGTCGGCGCGGCCGACGACCCCGACGCGTACGTACGGCGCGTGATGATCAACGTGCACGCCCGCAGGCACCGCAGACGCCTCAAGGAGTTCCTGGCGCCGAAGGAGGACTCGGGCCTCACCCGCGAGCTGCCCGACGCCGACGACCGCATCGCGCGGGCGGACGACCGCGGCGCGCTGCTGACGGTGCTCGCCGCACTGCCCGTGCGCCAGCGGGAGGCGGTGGTCCTGCGGTACTGGGAGGACCTGAGCGAGGCGCAGACGGCGGAGGCCATGGGATGCAGCGTCGGCGCGGTGAAGAGCAACGCGGCGCGGGGGATCGCGAAGCTCCGTGCCCTGCCGGGACTGGCCGAGGCACTCACGAACGGAGGGCGGAAGTGACGAGCGGGGACAGGGAGACGAACCACGACATGACGTACGACGAGGCGCACACGGACATCGCCCTCCTGCTGGCGGACGCGGCGGACGAGGTGGAGGTCGGCGCGGCCCCCTATCAGGCGGTGGTACGCGGAGGGAGGCGCCGCAAGACGCGCCGCTGGGCTGTGGTCGCGGCGGCTGCGGCGGTGATCGCGGGGTCCACGGGGACGACGCTGGCGCTGATGGGAGACACGGGCGGCGGGCACGGGGCGGGGCAGGTGGCCGCGCGGCCCTCGGCGGGGACGGCGAAGCAGAGTCCCGAACGGCGGGTGACGACTCTGGCCAGGGGCACCGACCACGGCAGGAAGTGGAAGGTCGACGCCGTCGTCTGGACCGCGCCGAAGACCACGGAGAAGGCACGCGCCCAGCTCGCCGAGATGGCCCTGAACGGGGAGGAGCCGGTCGCGGTGGAGAAGGCCTCGGACCTGGTGGGCGAGAGCTGGCACTTCGTGCGCCTGACCGCGGGGGGCAAGTCGTCGAAGGTGATCCTGACACTAGTCAGTAAGGACGGCCGGTTCTCGACCAAACTCGAGGCGTACTCGAGGCCGTTGGGCACCGACCGGGACGATGCCCCGCAGCGCCTGGTGATCGGCCAGGTCGCCCGGACCGTCCAGGAGGTCACCTGCACCTGGGACGACGGCACGAAGACCCGGGTGGAACGGGCCGCTGCGGGGGCCGGCGACTTCAAGAACCTGATCCGCGATGTGGACGGCTCCCCGAAGGACTGGTTCGTGTGCCTGGGACCGGACGGAGGGAACTACAAGAAGGCGGAGGTCACGGGGTGAGGTGAGCGATGCGGGCAGGGCGGCGGCAGGGGTCACAACCCCCGCCGCGGCAGCAGGGTCACAACCACCACCCCTGCTGCCGCGCCTCCCGCATCGCCTCCATCCGGTTGCGGGTGCCTGTCTTGCCGATCGCGGAGGAGAGGTAGTCGCGGACCGTGGACTCCGAGAGGTGCTTGGTCGCGACGATCTTCCACAGCGACCGCGGCGCGGAGTACACGTCCGAGTCGTACAACAAGCTCTGTGACCGCCTGGGCATGGTGCAGTCCATGGGACGGGTGGGGTCCGCGCTGGATGATGCCGCCGCGGAGAGTTTCAACTCGCTGATCAAGGTCGAGTACATCCACCGCCGACAACTCGCGCCCCGGACCGAGGCCCGCCTGAAGATCGCCACATGGATCACTGGGTTCTACAACCCGCGACGAAGGCACAACGCGGCCGGCGGCCTACCGCCCGAGGAGTTCGAAAGAATCATCGCCGAAGCGCATGAGCGACATGACCAGAAAGATCTCATGGTGCAGCGCGGGCCCTGCATGCCTGCGTTGGCGCAATGCCGACGTCCGCCACGGCAATGTCCCGGCCGCCGAATGCAGGGAACGCGCCCACATCCGCAGCGAGCAGGGCATCCGCTGGGGCGGACGCCGCCTCGCGCAGGCGGGCTGACCCGGGCCCCCGGCAATCACCCTCACCCCGCAGGGACCGTCTCGCGCAAGAACCCGATCAGCACTTCCGTCACCGCGGCAGGCCGTTCCAGGCTGGGAAGATGACCGGCCCAAGGCAATTCGAGGTGCTGGGTGTCGGCGAGCAGTCCCGGCAGCTGGGCCGCGATCTGCCGAAAATCCGTAACGTCGTGACCGCCCGAAAGAGCGAGGCAGGGCGCCTTGATGGCTGACAGGTCGATTTCCACCTCTTTCCGCCCAGCCCCCTCGGGTGCGGCCAGTTGCACCTCGAAGGCATGCCGTTGCATCTCGCGCACCTCCGCCCGCATTGCTTCGTCGGCGTCCGGCCCGAGCCAGGTGTCCACATTCAGTTCCACGGCTTCCGCGACATCGCCCGCCTCAAGCAGCGCGTCCTCCTGCTCGCCGAACGCTCGTAGTTCATCGGTGGGTTCATGTCCCGGTAGTCCGGCGCACAGCAGCGCCATGGCGGATACCCGGTCCGGACGGCGCGCGGCGATCTCCAGTGCGACACGTCCGCCGTACGAGGATGCGATCAGCGCCGCTTGCCCGATTCCGAGGGCATCCAGCAGGCCCAGCACGTCCTCGGCATCGTTGTGGGGTCTGTCCTGCAAAGGGGTCTCGCCGAAGCCCCGGAAGTCGCAGCGCACCACCCGGTATCCGGCATCGATCAGGGCTTGCCACTGCGGTTCCCACATCCTCCGGTCGCACACCGCGGAGTGCAGTAGTACCAGGGCGGGGCCGTCTCCGGCTGCATCGTAAGCGAGAGTCATGCCGCTGACCCTAGGGGGCGGGTGAGCGAAACACTCATGAATTTCACCACCGGCCGCCTGACCGACGGGGCGACCCCTTGGACCCCGCGAACGTTCACCGCTACAGCATGCGGTCGCCCCAACGAGTCCTGCTCGGGCGGAGTCGGACCGACAGTTCTGCCCCAGGAACGAAGTGCGGCCGCACCTGGATGAGCTGCTGTGCCGGTTGGTGAGAAGGTGCCGGTCGAGTCGGCCGAGCCGGCTGACACCGTCGTGCGCGTGGAGTCCTCGGCCATGGCCGGAAGGGCGCTGTTGACGGCGCGGAGGATGCGGACAGCGCTCCGGCGCAGGGGACGCTCCACCTGCTTTCGCCGCCGTTGCGGCCGACGCAGTCGTGGACCACGGCCGCACCTGCAGCTCGGGCTCTTGCACCGACCCGTCACCCGAGAGCTCCGTCATCGTCTCGCGGGTGATCTCCAACCGTGATGGGACCGCCTCCGGATCCTCCAGACGCCCGGTCAACTCCGCTATCTGCGCCCGCAGTTCCTCAAAGCTGCTCCCGCATGGCAGCCTCCCGCTGATCGAGTTCCTCCAACCACGACACCATCGCCGCCTCCAGGACCGCGTGGGTGTGGATCGTGGTTCGCGTACTCGTGCTCGGCACGGGCGATTCCCCACACCCGAGATCGCCTGCCCACGCCCTCAGCGACGGACGCGATAGCGGATGTGGGTGGCCTGCGGCGTGTCGATCACCCGGACGATCTCCAACTCGATCTCTGACGGCAGCACATCGAACAGTCGACGGCCACGCCCGAGAAGCACCGGGATCTGATGGATCTGCACCTCATCCAGCACCCCGGCTTCAAGCGCCCGCTGCGCCGTGTACGCGCCACGCACCTGCACGTCCTTGCCTTCGGCTGCGGCCTTGGCCTGTGCCATCGCGCTCTCGATCCCATCGGTCACGTACGTCACCAGTGGATAACCCCAGCGAGCGGCAGGCCCGGGCGGGCGGTGGCTGGGCACAAAGATCGGGAGACCGCCGTGATCGCCGCCCCAGTGATCCATGAGTTCGGCAGTCCGCCGTCCCGCGAGCACCGCACCGGCCGCATTCCATTCGTCCTGGAATTGCATAGCCGGCCCGGACGGCTGGCCGGACTCCCCGTCAGCGTCGGCCCACTTGTGCAGCCGCTCGCCATCGTCGCCGCCGAGGAAATCGTCGGTGTCGGCGATGTACCCGTCGAGTGACACCGACATATCGAGCACTGATCTAGACACTTCGACCTCCTGGGCCCTCCAGAACTGGTTTCACTGCGTGTAGACCTGGCGTGGCGGCATAACTCATCGGCCTTCATCGGCCTTCATCGGCCTGACAGACAATCTTCACCACAGGCACCCGCCCACGACCAGCCGAGGAGACGACCCTCCACCGACACCAGCCCCGCTGACCAGCCGTTTTCCAGACGCTCAACGCTCAACGCTCACTGCAGCAGAGCCGCGCTCGTCCGGACTGCCGGTGTCGGCCGGGGCGAATACACGTTCCGCAAAGCGTGTTGCAGAAGCTCGTGTCCGGCAGGTCAGGGGTGCTCCGAGAGTGATGAGAGGTCACCTTGCAGGCTGAGCCGGGGACGTGGGGGCCGGCAGTTGGCTCACCGCATGCTGCCAAGCGTGCTGCACGGCAGCATGCAGGCGGGCGGTGGCGGTGGGGAGGTCGCCGGTGAGATGGATGGGGTCGGCCAGGTGGACGTGCAGGGCCGGGCGGCGCAGTGGCGCGGTGAGCAGGCCACCGATCTGCTTCGGCACACTGCCAGAGATGATCCGGCGGGCCCCGGCATGGCCCAGCGGCACGACAGGGGCGCCGGTGGCGAGCGCGAGGCGGGCGACGCCGGTTCGGAAGGATTCAGGGGCGCGGTCGCCGGAGTCCCGGCGCCACGGAATGCCGCCTTCGGGGTAGATCACCACGACACGGCCGGCGGCAAGGGCCTGGGACGCGAGGTCGAGGGCCTCGGCTGCGTGCCGGCTCCCTCGATGGACCGGTATGTGACCTTCCCGAGTCAGGAAGCGGCCCAGGAAGGGAACTCTCCACAGTCCGGCGGTGGCGAGGACGACAGGCTCGGCACCCAGGCCGCGCAGCGCTGTCAGGACGAGTCCGGGATCGATCAGTGCGGTGTGGTTGGGCGCGACGACGCTGCCGGGGGCGATGGCGCCGACCGTACCGGTGGTCACGGTGAGCCGGCCGAGGACGGGGACCACGGTGCGGGCGATGGTGGTGAGCACGAGCTGGAACTCCTTCGACGCCTCGAAAGCCGGATGCTGCCTGCTGGCGTGCCGGTGATCGGCATCGTGGCATCCGAGACCCGGCGCCGCATGAGTACGGGTACTCACAGACGACGCTCTCCCAGATCGCCATTGAGCACTGTGCAACGTGAAGTCGCAGGTGACGGGTCTGATGTGCGTGGGGTTCGGGGTGCTCGTACTGGTCGCGGGCGGATGACATCCGGCAGGTACTCGACCGCGTCGGCGACAAGTGGAGCCTGCTGCTCATCGCGGTGGTGGAGGCCGGCCCGCTGCGCTACACCGACCTGCAGCGCCAGGTCCCCGGAATCTCCCAGCGGATGCTCACTCTCACGCTGCGCCAGCTCCGGGAGGACGGTCTGATCACCCGCACCACCTACGCGGAGGTTCCACCGCGCGTCGAGTACGCCCTCACCCCGCTGGGCCGCGGCCTCCATGAGATCGTGACCTCCCTGATCGACTGGGCCGCCGACCACCACGACGAGATCCGCGAGCACCGGGCCCGCGCCGCGGCACCAGCAGGCCGGTCCTGACCGCAGGATCAGCGATCGGCTGTCGGCGCCGGGTCAGCGCAGACGCCCGTGAACACCACTAGGGCGTGTTTCAAAAGCCCGCTTCGAGTGAGCTGTCAGTCGGTAGCGAGGATGTCGGAGAGACTCACAGCGGGGCGGCCAAGGATGTCTGTCAACGTGCGCTGCTGGCGCTCGGTCAAGGAGGCAACGAAGATCACTGCGTCTGCGTCGGCCTGGTCACAGGTCCGAGCTACCTCGCGGACTTTCCCGTAGCTCAGCAGAGTCCGCGAGGAATAGGGCAGACCCATCTTCTGGACCCCTCCGTCCGAGACGCCTCGCCGTTGCACAATCCGCGCGACGACCCGTGCGCCGCGCGCTCCCAGCTCTGTGGCTGCCGACGCCATGAGCGTTTCGAAGTCCTTTTGCTTCGCAGAGAAGTAGCCGACCAGGACTACATCAGCGCCCACGGCCGTGAGCCTGAACGACCGGCGCTGGGCCGGCTCCGACGGCACACGGGGAGCCAGGCGTCGGTCGCGCCTTCGAGGCTGATGCATGCGCCTCAGGCTAAATCTGTGGCTGCCTGCAGCGATACCGGGTTTCACTGATCGAGCCTGACGAGCAAAGTCAGAGCCATTCGTTGATAACGGCGATCGTGACGGTGGCCTCGTAGCGGACGGCGAGCTTGTCATATCTCGTGGCCACGGCCCGGTGGCGCTTGAGGCGGTTGATCCCGCACTCCACCGCGTGGCGCTCGCGGTAGTCGGACGTGTCGAACTTCGGCGGACGGCCCCCGCGGGTGCCCAGTTTCTTGCGGTTGCGGATCTGGTCGGACTTCTCTGGGATCGTGCAATGGATCCCGCGTTTGCGCAGTTACTCGCGGTTGGCTCGAGACCCGTAGGCTCTGTCGGCCCGCACCCGGTCCGGTCGGCAGCGCGGCCTGCCGACGGCTATGCGGGGCACTCTGATGCGCTCCAGGACGGCCTGGGACTGGGGGCTGTCGTGCCGCTGACCGGCGGTGACCAGGAAGCCCTGACCAACACCCTCAAGTACGCCGCCTCCGACACCACTGTGAGCGTCGTCATCGCCGTCGTCTCAGGCGCCGTGCACATCAGTGTCGAGGACAGTGGACCCGCCGCAGCACCGCGGGCGACCGACCGAGAAGCCGGCGGTCACGTTCTGGTCGGCATGCGCGAACGGGCCGCCCTCTACGGCGGACAGGTCACCGCGGGACGCAACTCCCGGGGCGGCTGGACCGTCCGCGCCCGTCTGCTCCCTCCCCTGTCCCACCCCCCCCGCTCACACGGAGAACCAACCGGCATGACCACCGTTCTCCTCGTCGACGACCAAGCGCCGCAGCGGCTCGGCTTCAGCATGCTCCTGGAACAGCAATCCGACCTGACCGTGGCGAGCGAAGCCGGCCACGGCGCCGAAGCGGTCCGCAAGGCCGCCGAACTCCGCCCCGACGTCGTACTCATGGCCATCCGCATGCCCGGCATGGACGGCATCGAGGCCACCCGCCGCATCGTCCAGGCCGGCGGCCGCTCCCATGTCCTGGTCCTGACCACCTTCGACCTCGACGAGCACGCGTATGCCGCCCTGCGCGCCGGAGCGAGCGGCTTCCTGCTCAAGGACGCGCTGCCCGACGAACCCGTCGCCGGCATCCGCGCGGTGGCCGCCGGGGACGCGGTCATCGCACCCGGCCTGACCCGCAAGCTCATCGACGCCTTCTCCGACCGCCTGCCCGGCCGCAGCCCCGAGCAGGAGCGGATGCTCTCCGCGCTCACCGAGCGTGAGCGCGATGTGCTCACCGCCATCGCCTCCGGCTGGAGCAACGCCGAGATCGGCGAACGGCTCAACCTCGCCGAATCCACCGTCAAGACCCACGTCAGCCACATCCTCGCCAAGATCGACGCCCGTGACCGCGTCCAGGCCGTGATCTTCGCCTACGACACCGGGCTGGTCAGGCCCGCATGACCAGCACCACGATCGATGGGCCTCGCAAATTTCTCTCACTCGCAGTGAACCGCCCTGGGGCGCATGGGGGCTCGATGGACGCGATCCAGGTGTAGGAATTGCTGGTCACCTTTCCTTCTGGTGCTCCACCGGCTGGAGCCGCACCGACGGAGCACCGGGGGCAACTGCGATGAGGCGCGTCAGCCCGGCTCCTGACTTGTCCCATCGAGTAGTTGGCGCGGCAGGATCACCAGGTCGGAGACGAGTTCCGCGGCGGCCACAGCCACGCTGGGCGCGCAGCACGTCCGGGCGGGGGTCAGCCTGTCGGATCCACCTCAGGCCGCACCTGGCGGCGGATGCCCGCCAGGAACTCGCCGCTGAGCAGCGCCCGCAGCGGAGCCGGCTCCGGGGCTATACCCGGCGCGGTCAGATCGGTCCAGTCGGCGACGACGCCGATCGGATCCGTGCAGGCCGCCATGGCCAGGAACTTTGAGGTCTACTCCTGCACTGTGACGGTCTGCACGGGAGCCGTGGCCGCGACCCCTCCGGCGCGGGCGGCAGGCTGCGCCTTTTTACGTAGTTTCCCCGATGCGATGATCGCCCACAGCCACCTACAGTCGAAGAACGCCCGGATGGCGTCCGCTGCGCCCCTGCCCAACGGGCCACTGACACCGCATCGACTCACGGCGTATGAGGCCCAAGTCGGCGAAGGCGCAACGGAATTGCATCTGACCTCTCCAGGTCTCGGCACACGTCAGGGGGATGGGTGGAATACCAAGAGCTGCCCGCGGCTGTGGTGAACCTGCTTCTTGGGGATGGCGTGGTCACGCCGAAGGCCATCGAGACGACCGCCCTCGAGATGGTCCGCAAGGACCGGCTGCGGGCCGAACAGAAAGCCGACGGCACGGTGACCGTACGGCCGCTTCCCCGGAAAGCCCGCCCGGCGTCGATGCGGCCCTTCGAGAAACTCTTGGTCGAACGCGTCCGACACCGCTGCGGAAACGGCGTCGACCGGGTACCGATAGGCGCTCTCGGACCGGGGGACGGTGACGAGTTCTGGGTGTGGTGGCGTGGCTTCCAGCGCAGCGTCCGCGAAGAGGCGATGGCCCTGAAGCTGATACGGCCCGCGCGCGAGAAACAGACGACGTGGCTGCTGCGATGTGCCTTGTTCGCGGTCGCGGTCGGGCTCTTCTGTGCCGTCCTGCCGTGGTGCCCCCCTTCGGCGGGGGGCTTCCTCGTGATTGCCATGCAGCTGGGTGTGATGGTCGTGCTGCGATGGCCGCCGTTCCGGCTGACGTCCGACCCCAGGTTGACAGCCGCCGGCCGACAGGCCGCACGGGAGTGGCGCAACGACACCGACGCTGCAGAGCACAGGCTTCCGAAACGACAAGTGGGCGCGGAGGGCCCCGAGTCGGCGCTGCCCGTACGTGAGCCGCGCCAGATCTGGTCCTCGTACGGCAGATCGTGGCACGTCGTGGACACGGAGCCGCTGGACCCGCCGCGCTGGGGCCACACGTGGCAGTTCGTCATCCTTTCCCTGACCGTCTGCGCCGTCAGCATCGCGACGGTCTGGGCGAGCCTCTTCGGCCACCTTTCCAACGGTGGGGTACTCGCCGCGACTCCGGTACTGGTCGGCGCGCTGCTGTGGGTCCTGTGGCTCCCGGCCCGCCGCCGTGTCCAGGCAGTTCCCGCCGAGATGCGGTTTCACGGTGTCGTCATCTGCCGCTGGGACTACAACACCCACTACGACGACCCGCTGACCGATATCACGCACTACTGCTGCGCCATCGAGGACCCGGCGTCGCATAGGGCATGGTCCTTCGAAGTCCATCAGTGGAGACGGCCGATGTTTTCCGGCGAAACGAACCCGGAACTCAAGGACCGATTCCGGGTGGGAGACGTCGTCGATGTCCACTGCAGTCCCCGCCGTCGAAAGGTGTATCGGATCAGCGTGGTCGAGGCCGTGCCACGGTGATGGATCGGTGCAGAGAGGGCCACCGGAGGCCGAGCCGGGGACTGGCCGTACCAAGGCGCTGTCCTGCCCGACGGCCTCATCCACGTGGTGACCGCGGACGACACCCGGACGCTAGCCTGCGGGATCCGGTCACGGAGCAGGCGGTCCGCGGGGCGTGCTCTATGCACGGGGTCAAGCCTGCGTTGCGGTAGGCGGGCAGGAGGAGTTCGCGGTAGGTGCCGGGCTCCGGCGCAGAAACCCACGCGAGATCGCGCAGAGCGCCGAGGCCGTCGCGGTTCATCGCCTCGCGCAGCCCGTCCGCGACGACAGTGGCGAGCGGGGCGTCGAACAACGAGACGGCCGACGAGCCATCCGGCACGGGGCGCCCAGCAGGTGGTAGCGGTAGCTGTTCGGGACGTTGAGCCGACGCTGTTTCAGCAGGAGCACGGCGTTCTCACTCCGACGCGCTCCAGAACGGCGAGGACGTGCTCGCTCTCCTCGGCCAGGGCGCCCCGCCGTGGTCAGAAGCACACCGAGGCCCTCCACGCCGCACGCGCCGCCCGGCGATCTGCTGGAGCGACCTGAGGATCCGTGACCGGGGGACAGCGTCTGTCCGTGAGGTCGCCCCGTCGCTGGCCGAGGCCAATGAGTAGTACTCATCCTCCTCAAGGATTAAGGCAATGTTGAAATAAGTGGCCTCCATTTAGGGCTATTTAAGCTAGCAAAAGCCGTTTGATCCCAGACCGATTGTTAATTATGCCTGCCTATCTTCTTGACGCGGCCCCTGTATGCCCTCGATAAATGCAACTCATGAGATCCATACGCATCGGCGCGAACCTGGCGAAGGCCCTCGCGGCCGGAGTCGTCGTGCTCGCGACCGTCCTGCCCGTGCAGCCCGCCCAGGCGGCCACGACGAACTTCTACGTCGACCCCACCGGCGGCAACGACAACAACTCCGGCACCAGCCTCACCGCCGCCTTCAAGACCGTCCAGGCCGCTCAGGCCGCCGTCCGCGCCTCGAACGCGAACATGTCCAGCGACATCGTCGTGAACCTGCGCGGCGGCACCTACAGCCTCACCAGTCCGATCACGCTGGGCACGAGCGATTCCGGCACGAACGGCCACACCGTCGTCTACCAGGCGTACAACGGCGAGACGCCCGTCATCAGCAGCGGCCGGACCCTCACCGGCTGGACCGCCGTCGGCAACGGCGAGTACAAGGCGTCCGTGGGCAGCCTCAACTTCCGGCAGCTGTACGTCAACGGAGTGCGCGCCACCCGCGCGCGGTACCCCGACCTGGGCTCGGACTTCCAGCTCCAGGGCAGCGACAAGACCAACAAGCTGCTCCAGGTGCTCAGTTCACAGATCTCCAACTGGAGCAACCTCAGCCAGACCGAGATGGTCCTGGAGCTGCAGTGGGCGGAGAACTACCTGCGGCTGAAGTCGTTCACCGCCGCCAATGGCACCGCCAACGTGTCCATCCAGGACCACGAGGCGGGCATCCTCTTCCAGCGGCCCTACCCGATCCTGGCCAACGGCTCCCCGCTGCACTTCGAGAACAGCCACGAGTTCCTCAACGAGCCGGGCGAGTTCTACGTCGACACGACTGCGCAGACGGTCTACTACAAGCCGCGAGCCGGTGAGGACATGTCCACGGCCACCGTGCAGGCCCCCACCCTGCCGACGCTGGTGGAAGTCAAGGGCACCAGTCTGGACGCCCCGGTCCACGACCTGCGCTTCTCGGGCGTGACGTTCGCTCAGACGACCTGGATGGAAGCGACGAACAACGGTCTGCTCAACGGGCAGGGCGGCAACTTCAACCTCTCGGCCGATCCCTCGAACCACCAGTACGTCGACCGGCCACCGGCCGGGGTGCATGTCGCGGACGCCGACCGTGTCTCCTTCACCGGCAACACCTTCACGCAGATGGGCTCCACCGCCCTCGACCTCCACCACGGTGTCCACGACAGCAGCGTGACCGGCAACGTCGTGTACGACATCGCGGGCAACGGCATCACGGTGGGCAAGTTCTCCGACCCGACCGTGGAGTACCACACCGTCTACAACCCGCCCACGTCCCCGGCCGGTGAGGACGCCCGCGAGGTCGTCAAGAACGTCACGGTCAACGACAACCTGATCACCCGGATCGGCGAGGACTACCTGGGGACCGCCGGCATCAACGCCGGCTTCGTCAACAGCACCACCATCAGTCACAACGACATCAGCGACACCCCGTGGGCCGGTATCTCGCTCGGCTGGGGCTGGCAGTCCGCGGCCAACGCCGAGGGCAACAACAGCATCAGCTACAACCGGATCGGCAACGTGGTGAACCGGCTGTGCGACACCGCCGGCATCTACCACCTCTCCAACGACCCGGGCACCGTCATCAGCGGCAACTACGTGCACGACGCGGTCCGGGGTCCGGCCGCCTGCGGTTCCGCGGTGTCGGGCGTCTACCTGGACGAGGGTTCCAACAACATGACCGTCTCCAACAACGTGCTTTCGCACACGGACGGTTTCATCAACCAGAACGCCAACGGCGGCGACGTGACGCTGTCCGGCAACGCCGCGTCCGGCACCTCGGTGATCCAGGCCTCCGGGCTGGAGCCCGCCTACCGAGCCCTGTCGGCGAAGCTCAACCTCGCCTACAACAAGCCGGCCTCCGCCTCCACCGTCCTGAACTCCGGTGTGGCGGCGTCCAAGGCGAACGACAACGACAGCTCCACCGGCTGGTCGCCGACCGGGACCGACACCTCGGCCTGGTGGCAGGTCGACCTCGGCCAGGCCTACCAGCTCGGCCAGTACTCCCTGACGATGCGCCAGGACATCGACCAGCCCGAGACGCGCAGCAACTTCGAGATCCGCGCCTCCAACGACCCGTCGTTCGCCACCTACACCGTGGTGGGACGTCAGGGCAGCACCACCCTGCCGATGGCCTCCACGCTGACGGGCAACATCGACATCCGTCAGAAGTTCCGCTACGTGCGGGTCGCCAAGACCGACGGCGCGTACTTCTTCTTCTCAGATTTCAGCGTGCAGCAGGCCGCGGGCGCCCTGGAGGACGCGACCGGCGCTCCGAACGTGAATCCGACGACGTACTACACGATCAAGAACGTCAACAGCGGGCAGGTGGCGGACGTGTACCAGGCCTCCACCGACAACAGCGCGCACGTCGTCCAGTGGCCCAGCAACAACGGCACCAACCAGCAGTGGAACATCGTGCAGGTCACCGGTCAGCTCTACAAGATCGTCAACAGGAACAGCGGCAAGGCCCTGGACATCAACGCCTCGACTCACAGCAGAGGAGCCGCCCTTCAGCAGTACACCTACAACGGCGGCAACAACCAGCTGTGGTACTTCGAGCCGACCACGGGTGGGTACGTCATCCGCAACTTCGAGAGCCGGCAGGCGCTGGAGGTCGGCGGCAACTCCACGACCAACGGAGCTGCCATCGACCAGTGGATGGCGCTGAACCAGTCGAACCAGGCCTGGACCATCCAGTGACCGAGTGAACCGAAGAGCGCGAACGGCGGCGGTCGCCCCTGCACGGGGCGGCCGCCGAGCGGTTCGTGGAGCATCAGCCCAACACGGACGGCGCACGCCGACGGTGTTCGGTTGCCGGCGGATCGCGAGCTCCGCCGACGTCGTCATCTCCGTCGGCCGCCGCGACAGCGACCGCTTCCCCTTCACCTCCCAGTGCCCGCTCGGCGCCCTGCGCAACGTGCTCCCGCGCCACGCGATCATCTTCGCCGGGTCGGGCAATACCCAGGGAGCGGTCAAGCAGACCTTGCCGGTCTACGGCGGCCGGGATGGCCCAGCCCATGGAGGAGAAGCCACCGGAGGCGAGGTGGGTGTCGGCGCCAAGCTCGCCCGCCCGGACAGCCCGGTCGTCCGTGTCCTCGGCGACGGCGACTTCCTGATGACACCGAGTTCTCCCACCCCGACGGCTCCCCGTACAGCCCCGACTTCACGGCCATGGGCCGGGCCTTCGGACTTGAGTCGTGGAAGGTCAACGATGCCGCGTCCCTGGAGCCGACCCTGCGCAAGGCGGTCCAGTCCGGCGCCCCGCCCTGATCGAGGTCCCCGCGGACCGCGACGCCGCGGGCCCGTGGCTCCCCGGCTGGTGAGACTTCCCGATCCCGGCGTACATCACCGACGAGCGCCAGGACGAGTACCCCCGCACCCGGGCCACCGAGCAACACCTCTGAAACGCCCCGCGCCTGGTGGCCCAGGACCGCTCGCTGCGACCGCCCGCTGCCCCGAGAAACGGCCGCACTGGCGGTCGTCGCCGTTCCGCCAACCAGGCGCGACTCACCCACATGGCAGCCACCGTCCTGATGAGCGTTTGGTCCGGTGATTCGCGTTCCGTCCCGGGTCAGGTTCCCCGCCCGTTCGGGGTGGCAGCACCGGTGAGCCTGCAGGCCATGGGGCCGATCACAGCGAGGTGGATCATGGCTTCGCAGCGGTGCGGCTGGAGTAGGCGGGCTGGCCCCCTGTTGCGCACGTCGCGGCGAGGGGACGAGTCGTGCACGGCTTATGGTCCTTACGTGGCACACACCTTCGAAGAACTCGTGGAGAAGCAACGCGCCGCCGACCAGGCGCACGCGACTGCCCAAGCCCTGCGCACCAAAGGCGACCCTCCCGCCTACGAGACCGCGTGGCAGGTATGGCGTGACCTGGCCAAGGACGTGCAGGGCGCGGTCACCGTGCACGCGAAGGAGCTGGGCACGGTACGGGCAGGCGTGGAGCTTGAGGTGAAGAAGGCGGTCCGCCTCACCGAGTAGCGAGTCCGCCGCTGCGTGGGGCGCGCAGACAGACGGACTCGTCGGCGGACGGCGCGGTCTCGTCGCTGATCACGTGGCCGAGGTCCTCCGTCGGGCTGCCCCGGCTCGGTCTCCACCTCGCCACGTGCCGAACCTCGTGCCGGGGGAGTTGAGGCGTGGTGAGTCGGACGGGTGAGGGGCCGCTCGTATATCGCATGTTCGTGCGGGTACGGCTCGGTAGGGTCGGGACGTGCACCTGGAGGAGAGCGACCCCGTCGATCCGGCAACGGTCCTGAACTGGCAGGACGCCTCCACACTGCGCTGGACCGCTCGGCCTGAGGAGGTCGATGCCGCGTTCGGCCGGGGCGAGCCGCTCGTCGGGGTGGCCGTGATCGCGCTCGCTCTCAACCATGCGGACGCGGACACGATTCTGCCCCGGGTCGGCAGGGCGCTGGAGGCGAAGGACCCGGAGATCCGGCGCCAGGGCGTCATCGCTCTGGCACACGTCGCCCGCCTCCATCGGACCGTCGACCGACGATGCCTCGACCTCCTCCGCGACTGCCCGCGGGGCAACGAAGCGGACGACGACCTGTGGTCCTTCGTCGCCCACCGCCGACTTCCGTGGTGGCTCTGGCGTCACCACCTCACGGAACGGCTGACCTGGTTGCTCCGGGACAGGTGGCGGGGCTGACGCCGGCACCGGCACGTGGTGGAAACCAGTGCCAAACGAAGATCGCGACCGGGTGGCAAGGGCACGTGGGAGCGTTCTGACCGACGTCAGCCGAGGGCCGCCGACTCCCGGATGAGTACCGTGCAAAAGTCGTGCGGTGGCCGCCCGGTGAGGCGCTGGACCACGTCGGTCGTGCGGTCCTCGGCGCCGTCGGCGATGGCGAGGTCCATGCCGGCCAGCAGCTCGCCGAACTCCCGCCCCACCAGCGGCGCGAGACGGTCGCACTGCTGCTCGTGGGTCAGGTGACGGTGTACGACAGGACGGCCGGTGACCTCGGTGACGACCGCGGCGATGTCGTCGTGGCTGAGCGCCTGCGGCCCGGTGAGGACCAAGTCGGAGTCGGGGGAGCGTACGTCGGTCAGGGCACGCACGGCGACGGCGGCGATGTCCTCGGCGTCGACGAAGCCCACCCGGCCCTTCCCGGCCGCCGTATGGATGGTTCCGGTCTCGCGGATGCCGAGCGCGTGCATGTGCGTACCGGTGAAGTTCTGCATGAACCAGGAAGGCCGCAGGACCGCCCACGCGTCGAAGAGACCCGGCAGCTCCCGGTGCACGGCCCCGACGGCCGGACCACCCTCGGGGACGGCCGACGAACTGAGCAGCACCGCACGGTTGACGCCCGCTGTACGGGCCTGCCGGAGAAAGGGGAGCATGACCGCCGCCGGGTCCGGATCGCCCACGGGCGGCACGAGGTAGACGCGGTCGACTCCGTCCAGGGCGTCGGTGTGGGTGGCGGGGTCGTACCAGTCGAAGCGGACCGGATCCGCCTGGGGGAGGGGGGTGCAGCGGCGGCTCGCGGCCCTGACACGGTGACCGGCGGTGGTGAGCTGTGCGGTGACACGGCTGCCGGTGGTGCCGGTGGCGCCGACGACGAGGGTGGTTCCTGCGCCTGAGCCGGTGGTCATCGGTCGCCCTCCCCGAGGCCGGTGCCGTCGAGCGCGAGGGCGGCGAGCGGGACCCAGTAGTCCCGGTAGGAGACGATGAGCCCGTCCCGTACGGTCACCACGGCGACGTAGGTCATCTCGAAGGGGCCGTCCGTCGCGACCACGCGGCCCACACCGCGCATCTCCACCACGATGGTCTCGGGGTCGGTGGTCTCGTGGATCCGCACTTCGGGGAAGTCGTGCAGGTCGATGTGGTCGGGATAGGGCCGCATGTACGCGGCGACGGCATCCTTGCCCTCCAGCCGCCGGGGCCGGCCCGGCGGGGCGAAGGGGAACTCCATGATGCCGTCCTCCGCCCAGAGACCCACCCAGGCGGGGATGTCCTTGTCCAGCAGCAGGCGCAGGCTGTGGCGGTACAGGTCCGCGGGTGAGGTGGTGATCGCGGGCATGGGGATCTCCGTCGCGTCGTACGATACGGACCTGAGGTCCGTTTCAACTGCCCGAACGATACGGACCCCGGGTCCGCTTCGCAAGGGCATGCGGACCAGGAGTCCGCTTTGAAGTCGGAGGGACACACCGCATGACTGAGCGCACACCACGCAAGGACGCCGTCCGGAACCGGGCGGCCCTCCTTGCTGCCGCCGACGCCCTCTTCGCCGACGGCGGGAGCGCGGAGACCGTCACGATGGCCGATGTCGCGACCGCGGCCGGTGTCGGCAAGGCGTCGCTCTTCCGGGCCTTCGGCGACCGCACGGGGCTGATTCGTGCGCTGTACGCGGCGCGGCTCGAACCGGTGCGGCAGGCCGTGGAATCGGGCCCGCCGCCGCTTGGGCCCGACACTCCCGCGCCGGAGCGCGTGTTCGCCCTGCTCGACACCCTCCTGTGCTTCAAGCTCGACAACCGCCACCTCGTCCTGGCCCTTGAGGGCACCGGTGACGACAGCCCGTACCGGGCGGAGCACTACGGGCACTGGCATGCCCTGCTGGAATCCACGCTGCGCAGAATCCCCGGCCTCCCGGATCCCGCCTTCGCCGCCCACGCCCTCCTCGCCGCCACCCGCGCAGACCTCGTCGAACACCTCGCCGGACACGAGGGCGTACCCCGAGAAACGCTCCGCGCCCACCTGGCCACCTTCACCGCGAGAGTCCTGAGCGGTCCTGTTCCGTAGGACTGCTTCGTCGGGAGGCGTCCGAGAGTGGGAATGTATGCGGCTCGTGTGGAGCGCGACGGATCGGGGACTGACCTGCTTTCCTTGAAGCCCACCGTTATGATCGCGCTGTGCGAGAAGAGAGGCGAATGGCCAAGCCGGTTCGATGGCTGGTGATTTGGGTCGCGTTCACCATCTTCATGCGCTTCGTCACCGGCTTCGCGGGCATTTACCGGGGCTGGTTGAACACTGCGGTGACCTCCGCGTCTGTCGTGGCCGTCTGGTTCCTGGGCTCGTGGTGGCGGTCTCGCAGGGAGCGCGAGGCCGTAGCGTCGTAGCCGGACGGCGACTCGAAGGGTTGTCGCGGTCGGCTCTCGGTCGACGTGTCGGCGTGTCGGCGTGTCGGCGTGTCGGCAGGAAGTGGACCGCGTGCGTCGGCTACCTCAACTGGCAATCCAGTAGCTGAGCCTCGCACCTAGCTGCACCTCGCGTCGGACTGGGCTTACGAGGTGGTGAGGAGCACCTCTGGACCGACCGCGGTCAACGACGCAGCGAGCGCCCGGTTGTGGGTGTTGGACTGCGTGGTCGATGGTCCTGGATACGGTTTGTTCGTGCTCATGCCACTGAGCTCCGGTCGCAACCCAATAGCCGCGCAGCTCACGGACCTGTGACACGTTGTCATCGCCGATGCCGGACTCGTTGTAGCAGCACGGGCAGATGACGTACCGCGTACGCCGTACTCGTTGAACACCGATCGCCGTTGTCGTACCCACAGATACGGCAGGTGGTCTCGGTCCTGCCAATCTCTTCTTCGTCTTCCGTGTTCTTCTTGTCCAGAGTCTATCGATCACCGCCAGATGCCGCGATGTCCTATATCGGCTGACGCGGCGAGGCGCGTGGGCCCATATGGTCATGTCTGGGAGGGAGTTGGCGTCCAGCATCCAGCGAGGGGTGGTGTTTGTGCGGGTTGGTGGAGGCAAGATGGAAGGACGTGCGACGGTGGTGGAATGCTGGAGCGGTTGCCGAAGTTGATCACAGCATGACTCAAGGACCAGCACCTCGTTCCCTGTCCGAAGCGGCCCTCTCCGACTTACTCGCCAGGCAGCAGTTCGGAACTCTCGCCACTGTCAAGCGAAGTGGCCATCCACACCTGACCACCATGCTCTATCACTGGGACCCCGAGTCCCGGATCGTGCGGCTGTCCACCACGGCCGATCGCATCAAGGTCAAGCATCTGCAGGGCAACCCGCGTGCCGCGCTCCATGTACAAGGCGGCGATGTGTGGTCGTTCGCTGTCGCCGAAGGTACGGCGGAGGCTTCCGAGGTCACGACGGTTCCCGGTGACGCGGTCGGGAGAGAACTGCTCGCGATGATCCCGGCAGATGCGAAGCCGAAGGACGAGGATGCGTTCCTCAAGCAACTGGTCGACGAGCGCAGGATCGTCATTCGTTTGAGAGTGGAGAGGCTCTACGGCACGGCCCTGGATGTCAATGGCTAGGTCCGGCGCGGCCATGCCTGTCACGGACGCTCGTTGACCTGCAAGCCGGACGGCTTTGGCTTGGGGTCGGCAGCCGGTCTCCGCCGAAGTAGGCCATCTTGCCAATCAGTTGGCGAGGGCGGTCATGGGAGCCATCCCGCAGCGGCTCCAGTGGACGGAAGGATCAGCCCGTCGATGGGCATCGGCGGTGTCGTATCGCTGACACCACGAGTGGTGTACGGGTGCCGCCGGCGGTTCGTGCGGGAGGGGGAGCACGGCCAGGCCGACGTCGGCGGCAACTGGCCGTGTTTGTCTTTGGGGGCGCTGATCAGGATGCCGGAGTCGCGCGCGAACTGCTCGTTAGCCGTCTGCGTGAGTGCGGTCGCCACTACGCGGCGGGGTGAGGTCGAGCTGAGTGAGTGTTTTTGAACTGGCTTAGCGTCCGGTCAAAACTCCCATGTCAGCTCTCGCTCATCGATGACGACTCGCTCGTAGCAGTCCACCAGCCTGCCGGTCTCAAGCGCGGTGGCAGTCATGTCAAGCAGCTCTGGTAGGGAGGCCCACATCGGGTGCGGATTGAAGCGGCAGCCGTCCTCGTGGTCAGCGTCTCCGATCCGTCCCCGCTTCGGGGTGGAACGTTGATCGATCACCAGATAGTCGCCGGATCCGTCTGCCGCGAAGGGGATCCACTGCCGGTGCCACCATGGCCCGTACTCGCCTTCGGGATCGCCCGCCTCGGCGCCCGGCCGTTCCGGGCCATGGATTTCGGTCCGTCTCTTCCAGGCATCCACGATGTGCTGGGTGCTCAGCATCATCCAAAACGGTGGTAACAGAACGCCGTAGGCTGTGCCGTCATGCCGCAGGAGTGACTCCGTCAGCGGCTGGGGAAAGGCCAGGCCGATGGCCTCTTCTGCCATCTCGATCGCCGCGCGTTCGGCTGGGGGCGCCAACTCGGCGAAGGTGCGGGGTGCCTTGTCGGCGAGCCACGCCTCGATGCGGGTCCAGGACTCAGGTATCGAGGAAGTCATAAGGCGGATCGTGCCAGTTCGCACTGACACACTCGCGCCCTCGCGACGTATTCATGCCGGTGGCGCCGGTTTCTTCGTCCAGCTGGGAGGGGGTTTCTTCCTGGTCAGCCGTCTGGTCATGAGGGTGATGAGCGACCAGTTCAGGTGGGCTTCGCTGTGCTGGGGAAGGCGCTCGTAGTCCCGCGCGTTGCGGCGCGCGTTCATGATCCATCCCAGGGTTCGTTCGACGCGCCAGCGGCGCGGGAGGACGACGAAGCCTTTGGCGCCTTTGGGGCGGGAGACGGTCTTGAGGGTGATGTGGAGGAAGTCCTCGGCCCAGGTGACAAGTTGGCCGGCGTAGGCGGAGTCGGCCCAGACCTGGGTGATCTGCGGGTGCGTGAGGCGAAGGCGCCAGAGCAGTTCGCGGGCGGCGTCGCGGTCCTGTATGTCGGCGGGCGTCACCATGATCATTACGGGGAAGCCCTTCGTGTCGACCGCGACGTGTCTCTTGCGCCCGTTGATCAATTTTGCGGGATCGAAGCCGCGGGTCGCCCTGCTTACCGTGGAGGCGCCCTTGACGGACTGCGAGTCGATGATCAGCGTGACCGGGTAGGCGCATCGTCCCAGGCCGGTGCGGAGCTGGCGGCGGAGCTGGTCACGGATGTAGGTGACCACGCCGCGGCGGTTCCATCGAGCGAAAAACCCGTAAACCGTCTCCCACGGAGGGTAGTCGGAGGGCAGAGCGCGCCACTTCGCGCCGTTGTCGACGATGTAGCGGATCGCGTCGACGATCTACCGTCGGGGCCACTTCTCGGGGTGCCCGCCGGTCTTGGTCTGGCAGGCCGGGACGGGCAGGAGCGGTTCGAGAAGGGCCCACTCGGCGATCGTGGTGTCGGAGGGGTAGCGACGGGGGCGGAGGGGGCTCGGCATGGCGGACTCGTCGGGAAGGTGAAGAAGCGGAAGGAGCGGACGGGGGTCACTTCGAGAGCTGGGCGAGGGTCGCGGACACCCCGGTGAGCTGGGCGGCCACCAGCTGGGCCCATTCGTCGTCGGGGCAGCGGGCCAGGTGCGGGGCGAGCGTGCCCGTGATCATCCGGGTGAGGCGGCCGAGGACTTGCGCGAGCTGTTTCTTCTCGTACTCGATCCAGTCCGCGGGGTCGTCGGAGAACATGTAGCCGTCCTTGCGCCGCCAGATGATGGGGGTGAGGTTCTCTGCGGCGCCGACGTCGCGAAGGTGCCGGATTCCGCGTTGGACCTGGGATTTCTTCAATCGGGTGGCGGCAACGAGCTGGACGGTGTGCAGGCTGGCTGGTCTGGCTTCCATCAGCGCGACGCGGACCAGGTCGCCGTAGTGCTCATCCAGCGGCTGGCCGGTGCGACGGGCCATCGTCTACTCGCCCTTGAGGAGCTGGGTCAGCTGCTCGTCGAGGGTGAACTCGCCGTTGTCGAGGGCTCCTTCGAGCCAGTCCGCCGCCGCACGGACCCGGCCGATCTGCCGACGGACGGTCTCGCGCTCGTCGTCGGTGAACTCCTGCCCGCGCAGCTGGGGGACGAGTCGGCCGAGAGTGGCCACGAAGCTGTGGCAGGAGCCGACCAGGTCGAGGTACTCGATGGTGTGCTCGATCTTGCGGACGGCCGGGGTGGTTTCCCGGATCCGCTCACGCGTTTCCTCGGAGTTGTCGAACTGGGCCCGGTTGACCAGCATGCGGGCCGTGTCGTCACGCATCACCGTCCGGGCCACCGTCGGCCTGCGTAGCAGACTGGTGGTCACCTCCTGGGCGACGGTGTCATCCCTCGTCAGCTCGGTGACGACCCGCATCCTCTCCGCCGGCGTGACCTGCTCGGTGACCGCGGGCCGGGTGAACAGTCCGGCCGCCACCTGGGCGGCGACCTCGTCGTCGCGAGTCAGATCGGCGACTGCCTGGACCTTCTCGTCGACCGTCACGGGACGCTCGACCCGCTGGCCGACGACCCGCTTCGCGCCGTCCGGCGTCCACTGCCGGGCCCCAGTACGTGGGTTGAACGGGGCGTCCTCGATCGCCGCCCACCGCTCGTCCTCGTCGACGACCGAGGCCAGGATGCGGTGGACAGTGAACGACACGCCCTCCTTGCGCCTCTCCCTCGGCCACCGGTTGGCGGTGTAGCGCCAGTCCTCCACGGTCCGCCGTTCCACCCCGATGTCGTCGGCGAACATCTGCAGCGACTCCGTCACGGTGAACAGGTCCTCCGTTCCGTTCGGCATCGACCCGCCCACCGCCCTCATAGGCTCGATCTCCAGCGCCATGTCGCCCAAGGAGAACTGGGCGCGGGCGACCTGCGCAATCAGGCCCTTGGCCTGGGTGACGAGCTGTTCGTAACGCTGCCGGGTGACGTTCCCGATCCGGTCGGTCATGACGGTTACCGCCTTGTCCTGGGTCCGGCCCGGTCACTCACACGTGGCCGATAAGGGCAGGCGGTCCTGGTCACCTCACGGTGGCGCGGGCGCGACACGCCGAGGCAGAGCGTGAACCGGGGGCGCTCGAAGCACCCGCCAGTCGTCATCAACTCAGCTGCCAAACAAGACGTGTTGGTGGTGACAGCGAGGCGTTCGCCTACGCCGTTTCCGTAATGCCGCTCCGCGACGCCTGCCGTTGCCGACAGGCTCGCACCCGGCAGCGGTCCGAGCAGTACACGGCCGATGCCGAGCGTTCCACCCCCACCGTCCACGAACGACCGCACACCGGGCACACCGCGAGCTCGCCCCGCTGCATCGCTATCACTCGCTGCCGGGTCCGCCGCAGCCTCCGCCACCGCCGTGACCTGCACCGGCCCGAGCAGAACACCGCCTCCGCCGCCATCGGCACCGGCAGCGGATCACCGCACTCCCGGCAGTACCGCCGAGCCGACCCACCATCCGCCACGAACCAGATCATCCAGCCGTAGGCACCTCACGACCAGAGTTCAAAAACACTCACTGAGTAAGGGCGCATGGATGTCTGGTGCGCGGCGTTCGCTAGGGCGTTGAGGTCGTGGTGTGACCGGTACGCACAGCATCTGATCCCGGTCGCGCGCTGGACGCGGCCCCAGACTCCGGCTCATGGCAGGGGCGTTGATGCGCAGGCGCGCCGTCGCCCCAGTCGCGCTGCCCTCCTCGCGCAGCGTGTCGAGCACGGCGAGGGCGTTCGCATCCAATTGCGTTTGGGTAATCTCATCCGTTCCTGCCATGCATTTGAAGTTAATCGACGCGCTGCATACCGTTGAGGCGAAAGCGCAAGACGCAACGCGCAGTTCGGCCCTCGACCGGGCCTCAGTACCCCTCCTCAGACGGGAGCACCACCATGTCCGAAACGCTTCAGACCAGTGACGTCGCCGCCTCCGACGCCGATCTGCTCGCCCAGACCGCGATCGCCGTGCGGGAGGCGGGGTCGGCACTGCGGGAGCGTTTCGGCGAGGTGGTTCGCTACGAGACGCGCGAAGAGCTGATGCAGGCGCTCGCGGCCAACGACGACACGGCCCTCGACATCCTGCGTCCCCGTCTCACGAGCCTGCGCCCGGACGCCGGCTGGGTGGAGGACGAACTGGACGGCGGGGCGCTGCCGTCCGGCGAATGGTGGGTCGTCGATCCGGCCGAGGGCAACGTCAACCACCTGCACGCCCTGCCGGAGTGGGCGGTGACCGCCACCCTCGTACGGGAGAACCAGCCGGTGCTCACCGTGGTCCACCTGCCGTTGACCGGTGAGACCTACACGGCGCTCACCGGGGCGGGCGCCCATCTCGACGGCCGGCCGCTGCAGGTCTCCCGGACCGCGGACCTCGGCCTGAGCATCGTGGCCACCAGTCAGGCCCGGCCGGACGAGGACGAGAAGGTCGTGCGGCGCGTCGGCTCCTCGATCACCGCGATGCTCTTCGACGCGCTCGTCGTCCGCGTCGCCGTGCCCGCGACCCTGCACCTGCTGAACGTGGCCGCCGGCCGGATCGGCGCCTTCTGGCAGTTCGCCGGCGCCCGCGCGGACCTGCTTCCCGGAGCGTTGCTCGTCACCGAGGCCGGCGGACGGATCTCCGACGCCGAGGGCCTCCCTTGGACCCCGCAGAGCCAGAGCTTCGTGGCTGCCGCGCCCGGCGTCCACGCCGAAGCCGTATCCACGCTCTCGCGCTGACCGCGCACCACCACCGCCACGCACGGAAGGATCAGATCGTCATGACCACGATCGCAGTACTCGGAAACGGCCGCGTCGGCGGCAACCTGGCCGCAGCTCTCACCCGGGCAGGACACAAGGTGGCCGTGGCGGACCGCGCGCCCGGCGCCGCCGCCGATGCCGCCCAATCCGCCCGGATCGTCATCAACGCCACTCCGGGTGCCGGCTCGCTGGACCGGCTCACCGCTCTGCGCGAAGAACTCCGGGACAAGATCCTCGTCGATGTCTCCAACGCCACCACCGACGGGCCGGACGGGCTGCCCACCGATCTGATCTACCCCGGTTCGAGCCTGGCCGAACAACTCCAGCAAGCACTCCCCGAAACGAGCGTCGTCAAGACACTCAACACGATGCTCTTCCCTGTGATGACCTCGCCGGCCACGCTCACCCAGACGCCAACCGTGTTCCTCTCCGGCGAGGACCCGCAGGCCAAGCAGACCGTCCGCGAGTTGCTCACCGACCTCGGCTGGCAAAAGGAATGGATCACCGACCTCGGCGGGATCCGGACCGCCCGCGCCACGGAGGCTGCGATCCTGTTCGTACCGCACGTCATCCGCTCCAGCGGATTCACCCCCTTCGCGGTCTCCATCGCCCGCTGACCGTCGAGGGCCGGAGGTAGCCGGAGCCGGCGTGGGGCATGGATGGTTGTTGAACTCCAGCCAGCCGGCTCGGCTCCGACGGCCTGCAGCGGGCGGGTGGCGTAGAGAGACCGGGGTATGCCGTGCGGCGCTGGTGGGGGCAAGCGGTGGCGTCGGTGCCAGACAGCGCCGGCGGGGCGACGATGACGAGGTCTGCCTGCCACAGGTCCGCCGACCGGGGCCGCGTCGACGCCGCGACGGCACCGCCAGTCCGACCCGGTTCGGCACACCCCGTGGCAGAGCGGTCTGTCAGGGCGGGGTGTGGCTGCACGGGTGCAACGTCGGTTACTCAGGCCCGAGTTGAGTACGCGTGCTCATACCCGGCGCCCGCCGCGCGGCTGATGAGTGCACGGCGCCGACGAGAGCGCCGATGTGATCCAACTGAGCCTGTCGGGGGAATCCTCATGTCGCGTCGTATCGTCGTGTCTGTCGCTGCCGGTGTCGTCGTGCTCGGTGGTGCGGGTGCTTTCGCCCTCGCCTACGCCGGGGACCAGGCACCCGCGTTGGCGCACAGCACGGCCCGCTACACCGCTCCCGCCGCCGACCGCGATGGCTCGTTGACCTTCACGACCGACGTGACGGCGTCCTCCGATGTGAAGAGCGTGAAGGTGCTGGCGTGGCCGGCGGACTCGTCGTTCGCGAAGAAGGGGCTGACCACCAAGGAGATGGCGGGCGTGGAGTCGGCCGTCTGCAAGCCCTCAAGCGGGGACACCGAGCGGTGCACCTACAAGGTCCCCGTCACGCGTGCCGATGCGGAGGGATCCCCGAAGGGGCTGTGGCACGTGGCTGTGTTGGTCACCGCGAAGGACGGCGACACGACCCTGGACACCAAGGCTGCCGACTTCACGGTCTAGGCCGTGGCCCCCAGCTCCTATGGAGCACAGGGGTTTTACCGATGCTCGTAAATTTGTGACGTGGTGGCATTCATGAGCATCCCGCACTGCTGCTTCCTGTGATCGGAAGGCGTTGAGGGCGATGTCAGACAACGTCGCCATCCTTGGTGTGCCTGCTGCGTGAACCACGGTTCCACGCCGGCCTTGATTCCAGAGACATCGTCCGGGCGCGCGTGCAGGCACGGCTCCCGCAATCTTCTTGAGCTCTGCAACTGTGCTGGCGGCGGTCATCACGCGGTTACGAAGTTGAGAGACACGGCCCAGCGAATCCGGACGCGAACGACCGCCGTCTGCTGGCGCTCCCGCAGCCAGCAGACGGCTGTCCTGCCGCCCCCGTGGTCCTGCCGCCCCTGTACGGGGCCGGGCGGCGCTGAACCAACCATGCTCTGAAGCGGCCCGTTCGGTGCGGTGTGTGTTCGGCTTCCTGTTGAGCGTCTCTCCGCACAGCGGCTGTGTCATCACCCGTCCGAGTGGTGTGCCATGGCCCGGGAGTTGTGAGCCGGGTAGGCCCGGGCACCCTCACCCATCCTCTTCTGCGCGCCGCCATCGTCCATCGCGTGACCCTCAACGGCCCTATCAACGGCCCCATCATCGAGACCAGCACCGACTCCTGCCGGCTCGTCGTCACCGCAGCCCGCGCAGAACCGGATCAAGCCGGCTACTGCGACATGGCCGACGCCGGCCGCAGATCAAGCTTCTCCAGGACACGATCGCGGAGAAGTTCGTACTCCTCACGGAGCCTGCGCCACTCGCTCGCGGGTGGGCGAGGAATCACGATGCCCCCGGTGACGATCTCCTCCGGCGCGAACTGTTCGCGGGTGAGATCGATCTCGAGGCCCATCCCCAGGCGGTTCCACCAGTGGTAGTCCACACGCTCGCCGTCGACGTGGACCTCTCCCCGGATCAACTCGCCTCCCAGCAGGTCATTGAGGACCATGGCGGTCACCCCGCACTGATCCCGGGCCGGGTTGTCCTTCGTCCAGCGCGAGCGGAAGTCAGGCGTGCATGTCTCGGCACTCCAACTGCTGCGAACGGCTCGTTCGATGTCGGTGAGAAGCAACGGTGTCATGCAGGGGATGCTGCCAGCAGGCACTGACAACGGCCGGGCGTCGGCAGGCACGGCAACGGGCATCTGACTTCGAAACTGACCAACAGCTCCCGGATCCTCGGCCCGCGGCTGCCTCCACCCCGCATCGACAAATGCCGTGCGTGCAGATGCGCCAAGCCTTTTGGGCTGCCGTGGGGACCAGAGAACAGGGGCACCCAGGACCCCGGACGCCATCGACGAACGGGTGACGACCGCTGTGGCTCACGAGTCGGGCCGCGAGATAACCGAGTTGACCGCGGCGACACGGTCGGCCAGGTCGCCGGCAGGGATGTCGATGAGCTCGAAGCCGAAGGCGCGGTAGCTCTGTTCGTGGATGGTCTCCAAGACCAACGATTCCTGGAAGTTGATCCGACGGGCACCGGTGGGCGCACAGAACCCCAGGTTGCGGACGAAGGGCACCTGTTGCTCGTAGATCTCCTCGGTAGTTATCCGCTGCATCTCCGCTATCAGCGCACGGGATACCGGCCGCCCCAGGTAGGTGGCGAGCGCGTGTGTGCAGACGGGCGACCGGTCGAACAGGCACCGCAGGATCGATGTCGTGCCTGCGCCCGGCGTGTCGGTGAGAACGTACCGTCGCATGCTCAGATGCCTTTCGTGCGTGATGAGACAGGCCCACTGAAGCTGACAGCGTCATGCGGAGGCATTGAGCCAGTGGAGCCCCGGGGGAGTGGAGTTGGCGGGGGTGGGGGTGGGGGTGGGTCAAAGATCCTCGAACAGCTCACCTGCCGCAGATGCCCGTATGTCCCTGGCGCCGAGCAAAGCCGACCGCAGCGCAGTCATTACGGGGTGCTGACGCCGACAGTCAGAGTCCCGTCAGCACCGCCTTTGTCGGAAAGGGCCTCTGCCGCAATGCGCTCCCGCCAGGCGTGTGGCCCTGATCTGAGGTGCTCCGTCAGTGGCTCATCGCCAAGGTTAGGGTTGCTGGTGGGTCGAGTGACGGTGCGGAGGGATGGATGGGGCGGGAACGTTCACTGCGCATGGCGGCCTGCGTCGGCCTGATGGGCGTAGTGGCCGCCGCGACAGGGTGTGCGAGCGGATCGCACGATTCAGCGGCTGCCGACATGTCGCCCAGCGCACGCACTTACCTGTCGAAGGCGCTGAGCATCATGGAGAAGCACTCTCTTGTTCGCCACAGGATTGACTGGGCGGAATTGCGGAGCAGGGCGTTCTCGCAGGCGCGCGGCGCGCAGAAGGCGGCGGACACGTACGGGGCGATCGACTCGGCTCTGTATGCGCTGGGCGACGGACACAGCGCCTTCTGGGAGCCGGAGCAGGCAAAGGAGCGCTTCGGAGCCTCTCCGGTCAACTTAAGTGGCCTGGAAGGCCGTTCCCTGAAGAGCGGTGTCGGCTACATCTCCCTGCCTGGGGTGCAGGGGTCTCAGGACACGTACGACCAGTACGTACGGCAGGGCCGAAGCGCTGTGGCGAAGGCCGGCGCGGACGATGCCTGCGGCTGGGTGGTGGACCTGCGTGCGGACACCGGGGGCAACATGTGGCCCATGCTCGCGGTTGTAGGTCCCATCCTGGGGGACGGCAAGGTCGGCGCGTTCGTGGATGCCGACGGCAGGGAGTCCGATTGGTCGATCAGGCACGGCAGTCCGTACAAGGACGGCAAGTCGGCCGGTTGGAGTGATGGCCGACCGCTCACCAAGAGCAACTCACCCGTCGCGGTCCTGACCGGCAAGCGCACAGCGAGTTCGGGCGAAGCAGTCGTTGTGGCCCTCCGGGGACGTCCTGACACACGGTTCTTCGGCGAGCAGACCAGCGGCGTGCCCACCGGCAACATGCCGTACCACCTGTCCGACGGAGCCGTGCTGGTCCTCACGGAAGTCAAGGACGCGGACCGAACGGGCCGTGCGTATGACGCGCCGATTCCTCCGGACGTGGAGATCATCAAAGATCCACGCCCCGTGGCACGTAACCGGGACGAGGTCCTGCGGGCAGCAGAGAGTTGGCTTCTGAAGCGCGGCGGCTGTCGGCGTCCGTGAAATCTTCCGGTGGTGTTCTCGGACAGTCAGGGATGGTCCCGTTCTGTGCGAGACGCCTGGTCATGAAGATGGAGGCGGCCCAGGTGATCAGGGTTTCGGAGTGCTGGATAAGCCGTTCCTCGTCTGCGCCTCCTCAGGATCGGTGCTAAGAAGCACGCACTGACGTGTCGTACAGCGCCCCCGCGTTCCGAAACCGCCGCTCGCCCCTGTGGCAATGACGGGGCGTCAACTGCCGCTCCGCAGGGGCCCCTACGTGAACAGGTCGGTGGCCACGGCCATGTGGACCGAGACTTCGGGCTGGTGGGACACCGGCGGCCGGTCAGTCGCGCGCAAGTGCTAATCCGGTTCTCGACGCCGGTGGGTCCGGTGCCGTCCCGGACGAACACGTGGTATCGCGACTTTTCCGTGCAGGCCAGCAGCTTCTGAAACGTCTTGCGGCCCACCCCCTTGCGCAATGGTCAAGAATCGTTGACCATTGCTCGTATGCCAACTGATGATGTTCCCGAGACGTTTCACGTCACCACGGACGAACAGCTGCGTGCCGTCTCCAATCTCACGCGTCACCGGATCATGGCCGTGCTGCGCTTCGAGCCGGCGACGATCACGCAGATCGCCGAGCGACTGGGCCTGGCGAAGGGGAGTTCCAGCTATCACGTGCGGCTGCTGGAGCGGGCCGGCCTGGTGAAGGTGGTGCGGACACGGAAGGTGCGGGGAGTCACCGAGCGGTACTACGCGATGGCCGCACGGTCGATCGAGCTGCCGGACCCCGGGGCGGGGCAGCCCGATGTGCTGATGCGGCATGCGGTGGCGGACCTGGAGGCGTCGCCGGCGGACGGCGAGCGGCACGTGGGCATGGCGCATCTGCGGCTCACGGAGGAGCAGTTCGCGCAGCTGGGGGCGCGGCTGGAGGCACTGGCGGACGAGTACCGGAAGCTGTCCGATCCGTCGCTGCCGGACGCCTCACTCGTCTTCGCACTGTTCCACCCGGCACCGCGCGACCAGGCCGAGGGGGCCGCCAAGTGAACTCAGGTGCGAGAAAGCTGCCGACTGGCTTCGGACGACTGTGGACTGCGCAGTCGGTGTCCTCGCTCGGTGACGGGGTGTCACATGCCGCGCTGCCGCTGCTCGCGCTGACGTTGACGCGGGATCCCATGGCACTCGCCGTCGTGACGGCCGCCGGGACACTGCCATGGCTGCTCTTCGGCGTGCTCGGCGGTGCGCTGGTGGACCGGTGGGACCGTCGGCGCACGATGTGGGGCATGGACGCGGCGCGTGCGGCACTGCTCGCGACCACGGCGGCAGCGGCCGCGCTCGACGTGCTGAGCATTCCGCTGCTCGCGGCCGTCGCCTTCCTGCTCGGCCTCGGCGGCCTCTTCTTCGACACGGCCGCCACGGCCTACCTGCCGGACCTGCTCGGCCGCGACCCCGCACTCCTGGAGCGAGCCAACTCTCGCCTGCGGGGTGCCCAGACGGCCATGTCCGGGTTCGCGGGGCCGCCTGCGGGCAGTGCGCTGCTCGCGATCGGGCGAGCGGTTCCGCTGCTCGCCGACGCGGTGTCGTTCATGCTCTCCGCATTGCTTGTACGGTCGCTTCCCGCCCTGCCCCGGCCCGTGCCGGAGATCCGCGAGTCGCTGCTTCGGCAGGCGCGGGCCGGCGCCTCGTACGTCTTCCGGGACCGGGTGCTGCTCGGGCTCGCGCTTCGCCCGGCGGTCGGCAATATCGCCTTCCTCGCTGTGGAGACGGTCCTCGCCCTCTTCGCGCACGACCGCCTCGGCATCGACACCTTCGGCTTCGGCCTGCTCCTCACGGCGGAGGCCACCGGCGGTCTGCTGGGTGCAGGCATCGCCTCCTCCCTTGGCCGGCGGTTGGGCACCGGTTCCGCGTTGAGCTGCACGGCTGCCGTCGAGGGGCTTGCCATCCTGGGCCTGGCCGCTGCCCCGAACCCGTACGTGGCGGGGCTGGCGCTCGCCGTCTGCGGGGCCGGCATGGGTGCCACGATGGTGCTCGGCCCCTCCCTCCGGCAGACCATCGTCCCGGCCCACCTCATGGGCCGGGTCGCCTCCACCTCCCGCATGCTCGCCATGTGCGCCGCCCCCATCGGGGCCTTCCTCGGCGGCTGGCTGGCCACCACCTACGACATCCGCACCCCGCTCTACGCAGCCGCCGTCCTCCTCCTGGCGATGACGGCCGTCACGGCCTCCATGACCAGCAACCGCCGAGTCGAAGCGGCCCTGCGTGCCGCTGCCGCAGCAGCTGCCCCGGCCGGCGCCCCGGCTCACCCGGCATCCAAGGATCCCGCCCAAAAGAGTGCCGCCGACCTGTTGTGACGCCCTCGCTGAACTCGACCCCTACGTGTGAACTGCCACCAGTGGGTGGTGTTTTGGGCACGACCACCGCATACGCACTTCGTCCAGCGCGGCGTTCCCCGCTCCGCTTGCGGTTGTCTCCCGGTGCGCGCTGATGGTGCGCCTGGGATCGGTCAGGAGGGCTCGATGGCCGTTACGGCGGTGACGGTCACGGTGTCGTCGCATTCGGCGAACTGTCCGTCGTCCAGGGCCACCTGGTGAGCCCCGGAGGACGGCAGCTGGACGACCATGGTGGGATACAGCACGGGCGCGGAACCGGACACGCAGTACCCGTCGCCTTCTCCCTGCACCTGCACGAACGTCAGTTTCACCCACGCCTTGCCGCCGGGGGCCACCGTCACCGACGACGCGGCTCCGGTCGGCTTGACGGTGAGCGGCACGTTCATCTCGGGAGAGCCGTTCCCGGCACCGGCCACCGTGGGGTGCCCCTTGAGGACGCAGGTTCGTCCGGACACGTTGGTGAACTCGACGACGGCCGCCCCGGTCCCCGTGCCGGCCGGCCGCACGACGGCCTGACGGGCGGTCACCTTCAGACTGCTCGCGGCGCAGGTCGCCGCCGAACCGCCCGTAGCGGGTGCGGACGACGCAGGTGCGGTGGGCGTGGGCGTGGGCCGGGAGGCGGAGGGTGTGGAGGAACCGGAGGCGGAGCTGCCGGGCTTCGGGGCATCGGTTTTGGAGGAGGCCGATGAGCTGACGGTCCCGGACGGGGTCAAGCCGCCGTCTGCGGTGTCCGCACCACTCCCACCGGGCTCACATCCCGCCACCGCCAAGGCCACCGAAGCCACGACGACCGCCATCGCCGAACCGCGCATTCCGTTCACGTGCCGCATGCTGTCCCCCGAGTCCAAGTTGTCCGGAGCGCGGCTCCTTGCCGCTCCCGTCGAACCAGACAGGACCATGGAGCCGCCAGTTCTCGCACACGCCGACCTGTGACTCACCGGTGACGAAATCCGGCCACAATCACCGTGGAAGGCGCCGGACCGGGCAGTGGCTGATCCGGGAGGCGTTCGGACGCCTCGCCGGATCCATCGCATGCCGCACGCCGACGCGATCGAGGTCCGTGACTCCGGTTGGCCCGGCCGGGACGGCTGACCGTGAGATCCCTCCTGTCTACGATCGGCGCATGAGAGCGTGGAATGAGAGCTTGGACGCCGCGGGGATCAGGGAGCCGGAGCTCCGGCGGGACTATGGCGCCCAGCGCGCGTCGGTCGCGCGGTTCAGACGTGCCTCGTATCTCGCGGCTCGTCTGCTGCTGCCGAAGGCAGTGCTGCCCCACGTGGTGGCGACGACGGCTGTGATGCATCACGGGGACAACCTGCTGGACACCGGCCCGAAGCCCCAGCGAGTCGCCGCGTGGGCGTCGTGGGAGCAGGCGGTGCGCAAGGCGCTGGACAGCGGGGTGAGCGACGATCCGCTGATCCGTACGCTGCTGCACACCACGGCGGCGTACCCGCGGCTCAGGGAGGTCGTCGAGGAGTACCTGTCCACCGCCACCGCCGAGTTGGAGTTCGCCGGCTTCGACACCGAGGCCGACTACCAGGCCTATGTGGACGCCTACTCGCTGCCCGCCTTCATGCTGGTCGCCTCCCTGCTGGGCCCCGAGCACGACGACGAGGACTTCCGGGCCGGCTGCCGGATGTTCATCGACGGCAGCCAGCGGCTGGACTTCGTCAACGACCTCGCCGAGGACCTGGCGGAAGGGCGGCTCGGCATCCCGACGGAGACGCTGGAACGCTTCTCCGTGACGGCGAAGGATCTCGCGGAGAGGAACGAATCGCCGGGCGTACGGGCGCTGGTGGAGAGCCAGATCGAGAGGGCGCGCGCCTCGTTGCTGGCGGCCAAGGCATTGCCCGCACTGACCGCGAACCCCAACGCGGTGCTGTTGGAGGCGGTCGTCGAGATCGAACTGCTCACCGCGGACGCGGCGCTCGCGCGTGGCGCCCAGCTGCTGCGAGGGGCCGTATCACCGCCGGTGGTGGCCTCGCTGCGAGTGATGCTGGCCGCTCGCCGACGTGCGCGCAAGCAGCGCTGAACCGTGCGGCGTCGGATCGCGGATACCTGGCGCAGCCGTCCCCCTGTTGTCGCGCTGCTCCGGGGAGAACTATCAGCGCACGAGCTGTTTGAGCCCGGCACGGCCGGGCGCGGTCTGCGCGACGATGTTCGCGTGCTGTGCGCACATCCGGTCGGCGACAGCGGTGGCGACGAGATGGTCCTTGGAGGCGAAGGAGGCGAAGGAGGCGAAGGAGGCGAAGGAGGTGAAGGAGGCGAAGGAGGCGAAGGAGGCGTAGAGAGCGTCGCAGATGTACAGCCGGTCGCCGCGCACGGCGGTCGAGGCAACGCAGGAATCGGTGCCCTTGCCGCCGGACCTCGATGTCAGGTGGGCAGGCGGTTGTTCTTGCGGATCTGCTTGTCGAACGTTCCGGCGGGGACGAGGCGGCGCGCCGCGGTGACGCGCGAGGCCAGCGGGCCGGCGGTGTAGCGCAGCTTCGGCCTCTTGCCGGTGGCCGCGGTGACGATCGTCTTGGCGACGACGGAGGGGTCGTCGCCGTCCTTCATCGCCTGTGCGATGACCTCGTCGAAGACGCGACGCCGCTCCGCGTAGAGGGGCAGCGGGGTGTCGGGCTGAGCGGCGTTGGTGTCGAAGCTGGTCTTGGTGTAGGCGGGCTGGACGAGCAGGACCCGAACGCCGTGCTCGCGGACTTCGTGGTCCAGCGACTCGGAGAAGCCCTCGATGGCGTGTTTCGACGCGACGTAGAGGGCCATGAAGGGCTGGGGGGCCACGCCGAGGACCGACGAGACGTTGATGACGCGTCCGCCGCCCTGGGCGCGCATGTGCGGCAGGACGGCCTTCGTCATACGGATGACGCCGAGGACGTTGACGTTCAGGATGCTCTGGGCCTGGCTGACCGAATTCTCCTCGACGGCGCCTGCCGCGCCGATGCCGGCGTTGTTGACCAGGACGTCGATGCGTCCGAAACGGTCGATCACCGTGGCGACCGCGGCGGTGGCCGAGTCGTCACTGGCCACGTCGAGATCGAGGTACGTCACACCGGCGGGCGGGGTGAGCCCCGACGTCTTGCGGCCGGTCCCGATCACCTCGAAACCCGCCGCGACGAAAGCGCGGGCCGTTTCCCTGCCGATTCCCGATGAGGCCCCTGTCACGAGTGCCACCGGTCGAGTTGCCGCCATCACAAGCTCCCTCGGTTTTGACGTACGACCGTATGCCTTACGTTCGTACGATAATAGAGTGAGGGGCGGTCGATGGCAAGTGATCGCACTCGGCGGTCCGGGGAGGATCACCTGACTGGCGTGGACGTTTCACGGAGCCTGGTGAACTGAGGCCCCGAGGGCCCGGTTCGGGCGGGGATCCCAAGGCTGCCGACCAGAAGGCAGTCGCAGAAGCGGCCTCGGCCTTTCTGGGCGTCGATCGGCGGCGCGCAGATCACGCCGTAGGGCATGCGTCGCACGGTAGCGGTCTGCACGGCACGGCCGGCATCAAGCGCTGGTCACGGGCATCCCGCCCTCTTGGGGTGCACTCCGTCGCTCGCTGCTCCTGGGTGCATCGGCCGACGTACGTATAGGTCCGAGCTATGCCAGCAGATGGTCCCATCACTCTCTCAAGTCCGGATCCGTGATGGCCTCCAGCAAGTGTCCGTTGAACAGGGTTTATTGATGAACTGCTGTCTTCACTCTAGACGCCAACGCGAGCAACCCCTATAAATTCATCCGATGTCACTGACAGGCGCTGACCTACGGAACGCTTCCGAGGTGCCGACGGAACTGACGTCCCTGCATGCGCCCTGCCCCTCCCCATCACGCCTACAGGATCCTGGAGCCGCACCGTGTCCTCTGCGCCCCTGAGCAGACGTTCCCTGATCAAAGCTGCCGCGCTAGCCGGAGGCGTCGTGGCCTTCGGGCTGCCTCAGGCCCTGTGGCCTACGCCCGCCCAGGCCTACACCGTCCCGTCCAAGATGGACTGGTGGTACCAGGCCCGGTTCGGCATGTTCATCCACTTCGGCTCCTACTCCTACCTCGGCCACGGCGAATGGGCCTTCTCCTCCGAGAACTGGTCCAAGTCCGCGTACCAGACCCAGGTGTCGCAACGGTTCAACCCCACGGCCTTCAGCCCCGCGGCCATCGCCCAATTGGCGGCGGACGCCGGTATGAAGTACCTGGTGATCACGGCCAAGCACCACGAGGGCTTCGCCATGTGGGACTCCGACGTGCCCAGCTTCACCGACACCACCGGCACCAAGCTGTACAACCTGCACGACTACGCCGGCGTCCAGGGAGATCTCCTGGCGGCACTCAAGACCGAATGTGAGGCGAGGGGCGTCAAGTTCGGCCTCTACTACTCGATCCTGGACTGGAACCATCCCTCCCAGACCATCAGGAGCGGTGGCGTCACCACCATGGCCTCCCAGGCCGCCCGTACGAGTTACATCGCCGACATGAAGGCCCAGTTGCAGGAACTGCTGGACCGGTACGACCCGGCCCTCCTGTGGTTCGACGGCGACTGGTTCGGCGAGCCCTCCAGCCCCACGCTCCAGGACTGGTGGCTCAAGTCGGACGGCGTGGACCTCTACAACTGGCTGATCGCCCGCAAGCCCCAACTCGTCGTCAACGAAAGGGTCAAGCGGGACCTGGGGCTCGGCGACTACGCGGTCGCGGAGTTCGGTGTGCCGGCCGCGCCGTTGGAGCGCCAGTGGGAGCGGTGCGACACCATGAACGGCGCCTGGGGCTACAACGCGGGCCGGGAGAACTCGTACGGCCCCGTGAAGGATTTCGTCCAGGAGCTCGTCACCTGCGTCTCGCGGGACGGCAACTTCCTGCTGAACATCGGTCCCAAGGGAGACGGTTCGGTCACTGCCGGATCCGTGACCGTACTTCAGGGCCTGGCCTCCTGGATGGCGACGTACGGCGACAGCGTGCACGGAGCCACGGCGAGCCCTTTCACCACCGACCCCAGCTGGGGAAGGGCCACCAAGAAGGACGGCAAGCTGTACGCGCATGTCTTCGCCTGGCCTTCGGGCGGCGTGCTGCAGATCCCGGCGCTCACGAACACCATCAGCCGCGTCTACCTGATGAACAACCCGTCGGCCTCACTCAGTTACACCGTCAGCGGCGGCCAGATCAACGTCACCGTGCCGACCGGCGCGCCGGACGCCAACGACTCCGTGGTGTGCGTGGAGGTCAGCGGGGTCCCGACGTCCGCCGGCGCGGGGCGGGTGACGGCGTTCAAGGACGTGAACTATTCGGCGGGGAGCGCGGTACTGACGCTGGGCAGCTATACCTCCTCCCAGCTGACGGCCGCGGGGGTGGGGCCGTCGGCCATCTCGTCGCTGCGGGTGCCCCAGGGGTTCCGGGTGACCGGCTACTCCGGCGACAACTTCACCGGCACGACCTGGAACTTCACCGCCGACACCCCCGACCTGCGCACAACCGGCAACAACGACGCCATCGCGTCACTCAAGGTGACGTTGAATCCGGCCACGTACTTCCGGCTCATCAACGTCACGGACGGTCTCGCCCTGGACAGCGGTGGCAATGTCGCGAGCGGCTCGAACCTCAAGCAGTGGACTCCGGTCGACAGCACCAACCTCCAGTGGCAGGCCGTCGACCTCGGCAACGGTTACTACCGGCTGGTCAATCGCGCCAACGGCATGGTCGCCGACGGCTGGGGCTCGACCGACAACGGCTCGCCCGCCCGGCAAGCGGCCTGGAACAGCGGCTCCAACCAGCAGTGGCAGATCACCGACCGCGGCAACGGCCAGTACTCGATCGCCAACCGCGGTACGGGACTCGTTCTCGACGGCGGTGGCCAGGTGACCTCCGGCTCCGTGACGAAGCAATGGACGTGGACCACCAGCACCAACCTGCTGTGGACGCTTCAGCCCGTGTCCTGACCGCCCGCCGCGTCGGCGCCGCCCCACACCTGGTCGGCGGCGCCGGCGTTCGCGGTGGTGCCGGCGCCACGCCACCGCGAACGGCCGCGACCGGATCGGGTGCACCGAAACCCCCGCCACGAGCCGGTCACCGCTGTCCCGCCGAGGACGTCAGGAGCGTGCTGCGGGCTCTCGGGCCACGGCTGGCCCGCCTGGAGTACGACGTGCCCGACCAGGACCTGCGGATCCCGTTGAACCGCATGCCGGCCCGTGTGCGCAGCGGCTTCGTCATGGACGCCGTAAGGGTGCCGAGCGGGGCGCCGTCGACGGTCTCGGACTGTCGCTGCCGTGCTGGCGGACGCGTTGCAGGCTGTGCTGGTATCCGGGCATGGACAACAACAGGCGCGTGCTGATCGTCGCCTATGACGGTGCACAGATCCTCGACATTGCCTGTCCCAGTGGCGCGTTGGACATCGCCAACCGGTACGGCGCCGAGCCGCCGTACTCCATCGAGCTGGGGACCCTGGGGCGTCGGGTCGCCCGTAGCTCGGCGGGGATTCCGATGGGCGCGGGGCAGGGGCTGGAGACGGTCGCGGGGCAGCTGGACACCCTGTTCGTGGTGGGTGGCATCGGCTGTGAGGACGCGGCGTCGGACGAGTCACTACTGGGCCAGGTGCGTCGGCTGGCCCGGCTCAGTCGACGGGTGGCGTCCGTCTGTACCGGTGCCTATGTGCTCGCCGCCGCCGGACTGCTGGACCACCGGCGGGTGACGACCCACTGGGGGTGGGGGAAACGACTTGCCGAACGTCACCCCGCCGTGGCCGTGGACGTCGCGCCTCTCTACATACGCGACGGCAACATCTACACCTCGGCTGGGGTCACCAGCGCACTCGACCTGACGCTGGCGCTGATCGAGGACGACCACGGGCCGACGCTGGCCCGTGCCGTCGCCCGAGAGCTCGTCACGCACCTGCACCGGCCGGCCGACCAGGCGCAGATCTCCATGTTCCTGGCCGCTCCGCCGCCGGAGAACCGGCTGGTGCGGGACCTGATGGGCCATATCGCCAGTCATCTGGCCGAGGACCTCACCCCCGCCACCCTGGCAGCGCGGGCGGGAGTCAGCCCTCGGCACCTGACACGCCTGTTCACCGCGCACCTCGGTACGACTCCGGCCCAGGCCGTGCGCGTGGCGCGTACCGAAGCGGCGGCGCATCTGGTGCGTTCCAGCGGACTGCCGATGACGGCGGTCGCCCGTCGATGCGGTTTCGGGTCGGCGGAGACGCTGCGGCAGGCGCTTCTGGACCACTACGGGGAGACGGGGGACAGGATTCGCAGGATGCCGGACATGCCGACTGCGCGCGTCGCGTCGAAACAGGAGACTCCCGGGCCATGAGGCATTCGACAACACGCAGAAACGTACTCCGGGGGACCGTGGCCACGGCCGCCCTCGCCGCCACGGGTGCGGCCGCGACCGGGGCGCACGCCGATCCGCGGGGCGGCGCCGGACCGAACATCGGAATCCTGCTGTACGACGGCTACAGCCTGCTGGATCCGACCGGTCCGGCCGAGGTGCTCTCCCGGCTGCCGGACGCGACCGTCACGATGATCGCCGAGCGGCGCGGCGCGGTCCTCACAGACACGGCAGACGTGGCCGTGGTCGCCGAGCGGTCCATCGACGAGGTGGACCGTCTCGATGTCCTCCTTGTGCCGGGCGCGGGCAACCGCGGCACTGTCGAGGCGATGAACAACGAGGCGCTCCTGCGCTGGATCCGCCGGATCCACTGTCACAGCCGATGGACGACCTCCGTGTGCACCGGCAGCATCATCCTTGCCGCGGCCGGGCTGCTGGGTGGAAGGCGGGCGACGACCTACTGGGCTTCCGCCGAGTACCTCCAGTCCACCTTCGACGTGACCTACCTCCCGCAGCGCTACGTACGCTCAGGGAAGATCATCACCGCGGCCGGGGTGTCGGCGGGAGTGGACATGGCCCTGTATCTCGCCTCCCTCATCGCGGACGACGACACGGCCAAGGCGATCCAACTCGCCGTCGAATACGACCCCCAGCCCCCCTTCGACGCCGGAAACGCCGCAGTCGCCAGTCCCCAACTGAAGGAGAGAGCACTGGAGTTGCTGGCCGCCTCGCAGGTGTAGCTGAAGGGCGGAGCCGCTGAGGGGACCGGCACCTCCTGCGTCATCGTCCTCGGCGCCGTTGCCTGGATCGTTCGTGCCCGTCCCTCCCTCACGTTGCGAACAGCTTTTCCGGTGAAGGGTCCCCGGCAGCCGCCTCCGGCCCAAACCCCACGCGGCTCGACAGGGGGCATACGGCGAGCCCTCTGTGGATCCCGACCCCCGATGCGCGGAGCACGTCTGTTTTCAGCCATGCGTCTGTAACGTCCGTGCACGGAAAGGTACTTCCGCGCGGGAGCATGCACCTGACATCTTGCATCCACCACTCGTTTCGTACGGCCGGCCGGTGCCTTCGGCACGGCCGGGCCGTCTCCGGAGGACGCATTGATACCCCACATATTCAGCCGCCCCAGACGCACGCTGGTGCTGGCGGCCACGTTCGGCGCCGCCCTTGCGTTCGGCGCCCCGGGCGCCCTCGCGGGCACGCTCCCCGTCGTCCCCTCCACCGCGCCGGCCGCCAAGGCCCACGCTCCGGCCGCCGCACCGGCTTCCCAGAGTGCGGCCTGGGTGGCCGGCACACGCGCCTACCTCGTGATCACCGCCCCCGGTGACAGTTCGGCGGTCCGCTCGGCGATCACGGCCAACGGCGGCACCGTCTTCTCGAACTTCGACGCCATCGGCGTGATCGTCGCCCACTCGGCGTCCAGCACCTTCGCCGCCACCATGCGCGGCGTCGCAGGCGTGCAGCAGGTCGGCGCCACGCGCACCTCGGACGTCCCGGCCGCCGCCTACGACCCGGCGCTCCCGCCCAATCCGGCCCAGGCCTCGACCCCGGCCGGAGAGCCGGTCCGGGCCGACATGAGCCAGATCAAGGCCGACCAGGCCTGGGCCGTGAACCCGGGCTCCGCCTCCGTCAAGGTCGGCATCCTGGACACTGGTGTGGACGACCAGCACCAGGACCTGGCGCCCAACTTCGACGCGGCCGACTCGGTCTCCTGCGCCTACGGCAAGCCCGACACCCGTACCGGCGCGTGGCGGGACGTCGACACGCACGGCACCCACGTCGCGGGCACCGTCGCCGCGGCCAAGAACGGCAAGGGCGTCGTCGGCGTGGCACCCGGGGTGAAGATCGCCGCGGTCCGTGTCGCCGAGCCGGGCAACTCCTTCTTCTTCGCCGAGAACACCATCTGCGGCTTCGTCTGGGCAGGTGACCACGGCTTCAAGGTCACCAACAACAGCTATTACACGGACCCGTGGCAGTTCAACTGCCCGGACAACATCGACCAGGCCGCCATCATCGAGGGCGTCAAGCGCGCCCAGGAGTACGCCGAGAGCAAGGGCTCCCTCCAGATCGCCGCCGCGGGCAACGAGAACTACGACCTCGCCCACAAGACGACCGACTCCGCGAGCCCGAACGACTCGACGCCGGTCACCCGCACCATCACCAACGCATGCCTCGACATCCCGACCGAGCTGCCGGGCGTCGTCACGGTCGCGGCCAACGGCACCGGCGTCACCAAGGCCTCGTTCTCCAATTACGGTCAGGGTGTCATCGACGTCGCGGCACCGGGCAGCAACGTGTACTCCACCGTCCCCGGCGGCGGTTACGGCAGCAAGAGCGGCACCTCGATGGCCACCCCGCACGTGGTCGGCGTGGCCGCACTCCTCGCCAGCGCCAACCCGGGCATCACTCCGGCGCAGCTCCGCACCAAGCTGGCCGAGCAGGCCAACGACATCGGCTGCCCCTCGGACAGCCGCTGCACGGGCTCGACGGCCAACAACTCGTTCTTCGGCGAAGGACAGGTCGACGCTCTCAAGGCCGTCGGGACCACCCCGCCGCCCGGACAGTACTTCGAGAACCTTGCGGACTTCGCCGTCAACGACAACGCGACCGTGGAGAGCCCGATAGCCGTAACCGGGGTTACCGGCAACGCCCCGGCCACCCTCAAGGTGGGCGTGGACATCAAGCACACGTACATCGGTGACCTGAAGGTCGACCTGGTGGCGCCGGACGGCACCGTCTACACGCTGCACAACCACACCGGCGGCGGCACCGACAACATCGCCCAGACCTACACCGTGAACGCCTCCTCAGAGGTCGCGAACGGCACCTGGAAGCTGCGCGTCAACGACAACGCCGCCTCCGACACCGGCAAGATCGACGCCTGGAACCTGACCTTCTAGCGCAGGGCCCGGCAACGCCCGCGGCCAGCGCTGCGAACTGCTGGGCCGCACCGGGCACATGGGCCCCGGCGGCGGTGTACGCCGCCGCCGGGGCCATCATCCCGGAGGCGTCCAGGAAGGCCGCGGACACGGCACCGCGGGGTGCCGGCCGGCTCGATCAGAGCCCACCAGGCAGTTCAGGACTCGGCATGCAGTACGAGAACGGCCACGTCGTCGGTGCGTTGTCCGGCTGCTCCGGCCTTGCTGAGCAGGTCGTCGATGAGCAGGTCCAGGTCCCGCTCGTCCGCCCGGGCGAGGTGGTGCGCGAGACGGTCGAAGGAGTCGTCGAGATCGACTCCCGGTGTCTCGACGAGGCCGTCGGTGTAGAAGACGAGCATCATGCCCGGAGTCAGTGGGATCTCCGTCAGGGGAAAGGTGGCGTAGGGATCGATTCCCAGGAGCGGTCCCGGCGGAACGACCACGGGTCGGGTGACACGGTCGGGCAACCGCAGCAGGGGTGGCGGATGGCCGGCGCTGGCCAGCAGCACCCGTCGGCGGGTGAAGTCGAAGTGGGCGTAGAGGCAGCTGGTGAAGAGTTCGGGGGCCAGGTCGGTGAGGAGCCTGTTGGTTCGGGCGAGGACCTGATCGGGAGGCGTACCGAGGGTGGCGTGCGCGTAGACGCCGGTGCGGACCTGGCCCATCAGGGCGGCGGCGGCGACGTTGTGTCCCTGGACGTCGCCGATGACGGCCGCGGCCGCTGTGTCACCGAGACGGATCAGGTCGTAGAAGTCTCCGCCGATGTCCATGCCCTGGGTCGCGGGCAGGTAGCGGGCGGCTACGCGCAGTCCGTCGATCCGGGGGAGGACGCGCGGCAGCAGGGCCTGCTGAAGGCCGTGGGCGAGGGCATGCTTGGCGTCGTAGAGGCGGGCTCGGTCCAGTGCCTGGGCTATGAGGCCGGCGAGCGACGTCAGCACGGCGCGTTCCTCGGCCGGGAAGACGTGAGGCTGGTCGTACGACAGGATGCAGCAGCCGACGGGTCTGCCGGAGATGATCAGGGGCAGGAAGGCCCATGCCTGCTTCCCGCTGACCTGCGGCGCCTCCGGGTAGGTGCGGTTCATCTCGTCCGGGTCGGCGAAGAACGCGGGGATGCCGCTGCTGAGGGCGCGCCCTGCCGGGGTGAAGGCGGTGTCGAGTGGCAGTCCGTCGAGGCGCTCGATGATGTGGGGGTCGTAGCCGCGGTGGCCGGTGATACGCAGCCGGCCGGCCTCTGCGGTGGACACGACCAGGCCCTGGGCGCCGAAGGCGGGCATGATCTGGTCGGCGATGAGAGCGATGACGTCCTGGACCCCGACGACTTCGGTCAGGCCCGCGGCCAGGTGAGTGAGTTGGTACAGCCTGCCCGCACCGGCCGGTGTGACGGTCCGCGTGGAGCGGTCGGGCGCCGGTGACGGCAGAGCCGGTGCACCGCTGGGGACGATGCGGACGCTGATGCCGCTGGCGTCCGGGAAGAGATGGAAGTCCAGCCACTGGTCAGGTGGACGGCACGCGGTGAACGACACGGGCTCGCGGCTGATCACGGCAGCTCGGTAGCGGTCCTCGTAGGTGGGATCGTCCAGCCAGCGCAACGACTGCCACGGCAGGGTGCCCAGCAGCCGGTCGGCATCGCAGCCGAGCAGTTCACAGGCGCCGGAACTCAGGTAGGTGAACCGGCCCTCAAGGTTCAGCGCGCAGCTTCCGCCCGGCAGACGCTCCGCGAAGTCGGCGGCGGCCATCGCCGGGCTCCCGGGTCGGCGGTCCACCGGGACGACACGGAGCGGTTCGTCACCGGAAGGCGCCTTTCCGGGCACGGCGGTTTCCTCCAGCACCCGGGCCAGCCGTCGGCAGCTCGACGCGATGTGCCCCCGCTCCCGTGCGGTCATGTACGGCGGACGAGTGGCCGGCCACATGAGCAGCAGCGCCCCCCAGCGCCGACCGTCGGTCACCGGGGCGGCGACCAGGGCCAACGGGTAGGGAAGCACCACCGCGGTGCGCGGATAGGCGCGCACCATCTCTTCCTGGCTGCTCACCCATACCAGGCGGTTCTCACGAACCGCGACGGCCACCGGTGCCGGAGCGGCCAGCGGTATCCGGGCCCATGGTGCGGCGAACTCGGACGGTGCCCCGCACAGCACGTCCAGACGCAGCAGCCGTTCATCCGGCGTGATCAGGTACAGAGCGCCGATGGACGCCCCGGTTCGGCGCACGGTCTCCGCGAACACGGCATCCAGATCGTCGCTGTCGGCAACGGCCGGATCTCCCGCGCTGGTCACGAGGCACCTCCAGCGTCGCGGGGCATTCAGGAACGGCTGGGCGGTCCGGGACCTCCTGGGACACGGCATCTGCCGACCAGGCCGTGCCGAACTCGCCTTAAGAGGACGCTACGCCCTTGAAAAGCGACCGGCACGCCGTCCCACGGAGGCGTACGGGCCGCCCTGTCGATCCATCACGCGTACCGGTTTCGGGTCGGACCCACATGCCTGAGCCAAGATCGGGCTCGGTCCGAGGCCGGATCCGGGTGGGTCCGAGGCCGATCGGGTTGGTGTCGGGGCATCCTCAGGACGCCCTGACACCCGCCTCACGGCCTGATGTCACTGCCGTACTGCACAATGCGCGGAAAGCGAGATCAAGATCGCTTGCACTGGGTAAGCGATCTCGAGTCCCCCGCGGCAGAAAGGCCACCGTTGATGCAGTCCACGTTCGCCACCCAGGGAAGTCTGACGAGGCTGGCGCCTGGTCGCAGCCGGTACTCCCCGCCGCTCGATTCCCCGGCCGTCGATGCGCTGCGCGTCATGTCCGACCCCCGCACCCCCGTCTTCCTGACGGTGCATGCCGACGGCCGCCGCAGGTACAGCTACTGGCAGCCGTTCGACCCGCACACCGGCAGGGGCAGCTGCTACGTCGCCCTGCCCACGGCCGCGTGCGACGCGTTGCACCACGCGGCGAGGATCAGTCTCGGCGAGCCCGTGGTCGATCCGGCCAGGACGACCTACCGCGTACGACCCGTCCGGACCCAGGCCGCTCCCGTGCCTTCCGTCCGTCCGGTACGCACGGTGTCCCAACGAGCGCGCGTGGCCTGACGATCAGGCGCAAGCTCGACGGCGGCGACGCGAAGGTCAACGCTCCCCCTTCCTCCTGTCGCCCGGCGGGACGGGGGACAGCGGGACGCCCCTGGCCCCAAGCCACTCGCCGGCTCCTCGTCGTTCACCAGGGCCTGCGGCGGGGAGCGAGCCGTCGCAGCGTAGTGGTTCTCTCGTCGATGCAGCTCAGTGCCGGAGTCTGAGATGGTGGTGGGCACAGCGGGCGTGGTGCGATCGCTGGATCAGGTCACGTGCGACAGATGTTCATCGACCACGCAGCCATTGAGTGCCTCCGTCGCGTGTGCCGGCCGGGACCGACAAGTCGTCGGTTTGTTTCTTCCAGGGGCAGAGGGCGCGCATGGACATTCGGCAACTGGAGTACTTCCTTGCGATTGTCGACCGCGGTGGGTTCAACCGTGCGGCTTCGGCCCTGTACGTGTCGCAGCCGTCGTTGTCGCAGGCCGTGCGGGCACTGGAGCGCGATCTCGGTTCCGAACTGTTCCATCGGATCGGACGCAGAGCGGTTCTGACGGAGGCAGGAAGGGCCCTGATCGAGCCCGCCCGGGAGGCCGTGAGGAGTCTGCAGACGGCCCGGGCGAGCGTCGCGGCGGTGCACGAGCTGCGTCAGGGGCGCCTGGACGTGGCATCCGTGCCGTCGCAGGCGGTGGAGCCGCTGACGAGTCTGGTGAGTGCCTTCAGCCGCCGGTACCCCGGCGTCTCCGTGGCCATCAAAGCGGCGTTCACCGCGCGTGATGTGGTCGACATGGTGCGCACGGGTGCCGTGGAACTGGGGCTTCTGGCGTCCACCGGGCCGTTCTCCGACAAGGAGGTCGTCTCCTACGCGCAGGAGCGGCAGCGCTTCGTGCTGATGGTGCCGGCCGACGGCCCGTTCGCCGACCGGACGGCGGTGGACTGCCGGGAACTGGCAGGACAGCGTCTGATCGTCGCGCAGCCCGGTACCGGGCTGCGTGCCTACGTCGACGCGCTGCGGGAGCAGGGCATCGAGTTCACCATCGCCGCCGAGACGGAGCACCGCGTGTCGCTGATGCCTCTGGTGCTGGCCGGGGTGGGACTCGCGGTGGTCATGGATTCCTGGCGGGACCTCGCCCGGCGGCTGGGTGCCCGCGTCCTGGACATCGAGCCGGAGACCAGCTTGGACATCGCTCTCGTCAGCCGCCGCGGCAGTCTGTCGCCGGCGGCCGCCGCGTTCGTCACGGCCGCCGCCTCGGCCGCCTCCGGCTGATAGGCGCCCCTTATCAGGGATATCCACTTTCCGTCTTGGACGCCCCGTGGTCAGCCTTGCTGCAATCGACGCCATGACGACGAACCACCGCATTGCCCTGATCCCCGGCGACGGCATCGGCGCCGAGGTACTGCCTCCAGCACAGCGGGTGCTCGATGTTCTGGGCCGCCGCCACGGCTTCAGCCTGTCCTACACGTCGTACGACTGGTCGTGCGAGCGGTACCTGCGGGAGGGCGCCATGATGCCCGCCGACGGGATCGACCAGCTGCGCGACAAGGACGCCATCCTGCTGGGCGCCGTGGGATACCCAGGCGTGCCCGACCATGTCTCGCTGTGGGGGCTGCTGATCCCGATCCGGCGCAGCTTCCGCCAGTACGTCAACCTCCGGCCCGTCCGTGTCTTCGAAGGCATCGACAGTCCGGTGCGCGGCGCACGGCCGGGCGAGGTCGACATCGTCGTCGTGCGGGAGAACGTGGAGGGCGAGTACAGCGAGATCGGCGGACGGCTGAACCAGGGCACGGCCGAGGAACTGGCCGTCCAGGAAGCGGTGTTCACCCGGGCCGGGGTGACCCGGATCGCCGACTACGCGTTCGCGCTCGCCGCCCGCCGCCGAGGGGGGCTCATCTCCGCCACCAAGTCCAACGGCATCATCCACACCATGCCGTTCTGGGACGAGCTGATCGCCGAGCGGGCCGCCGAGCACCCCGGCGTCACCTGGGGCCAGGAGCACATCGACGCACTGGCGGCCAAGTTCGTCCTCGACCCCGCCCGCTTCGACGTCGTCGTCGCCTCCAACCTCTTCGGCGACATCCTCAGCGACCTCGCGGCCGCGGTCGCCGGATCCATCGGCATCGCCCCGGCGGCCAACCTCAACCCCGAGCGGGACTTTCCGTCGATGTTCGAGCCGGTGCACGGCTCCGCACCCGACATCGCGGGACAGGGCATCGCCAACCCACTGGGCGCGATCTGGTCCGCGGGCCTGATGCTCGACCACCTCGGCCATCCCGCCGCGGCCAGGGACATCACGGACGCGATCGCGTCGGTCCTGGCCAAGAGCGAGATCCGCACCCGTGACCTGGGCGGAAGCGCGACCACGGCCGAGTTCACGGACAAGCTGATCGAGCTCCTCTGAACCGTCTCCCCAGGCGGCCGGCGGGCGCCAGGGACGACGACGCCCGCCCGCCACCCGGCACACCTGCGCGCTGCCCTTTCCCGAGGCGAGCCCCACCGGCCCCCTGCCGCAAGGGGCCGTTCCAGGGCCCGGATGCCCCGTTGCTCGACGAGGAGGAACGCTATGGCAGCACCCGTCCCCGCGGCCTGCCCAGGCCGAGCCTGCCAAGCGGCCTGGTGCAGGGCGCTCCGCGGCATCGGCAAGGTCGACTGCCCCGGCCCTGTGCCGGGCTGATCTGATGCCGGGTGTGCGTACCCTTCCTCCCGCCCCCTTGCCGATCGCGTGACCTCACTGGCGAGAGGGTCACGCGCCGGGAGCAGGAGCCTCGCCCGCGTCCAGGACCAGCACCGCGACATGCAGGGACGTGCGTTCCAGACCTGATTCCAGGTCGCAGCCGAGGAGCCGTTCGATGGTGTGCAGGCGCTGGTAGTACGCCTGCCGGGACATGCCGACGTGTTTCGCCGCGACCGACTTGTTCCCGGCCGCCGCCAGATAGGCGCGCAACGCCGGGAGCAGGTCGCCGCCGTTGCGGTCGTCGTGCTCTATGAGGCGGGTCAGTCGCCGTTCCGCGTACCGCTGGAGACGGGTGTCGTCCCGCAGGACACCCAGCAGGTCCGGCAGCCGGACGTCGGCGGGCACGTAGAACCACCGCTGCGGGGAGGCCGGTGTGATGGCCTCGGCGGTCTGCTCCGCCTCCTGCCACGACCGGGCGATCCCGCCGAGGTCGGTCACCCCGGGGCCGACGGCGACGACCGCGCGCGGTCCGAGCTCCTCCCGGGTCAGACGGCCGATCCGCTCGGCGACCGGCTGCCACGCGCTCGCCTGTGCCAGCGCCATGAGCACGCCGATCCGGCCCGGTGCCGTCTCGCCGACCAGGGCGCGCACGCCTGTGTGCGTCAGTGCCTTCGCGATCCGTTCGTCGAGGTGCTCGTCCTCGGTGCCGGTACGCGGGTGGCGGATGACCACGGCGAAGAGCCGGTGTCCGAAGGTCGGGAGCCCCAGGGCCTCGGTGCGGGCACGCGCGTCGGCGGCGGAGCGGAAACGACGCTCGTACAGGTCTCGCAGTACGGAGCGGTGGGCCCGGCGCTCCCACCAGGCCTGCCCCGCCAGGCGCGCCATGGTCAGCGCGACCGCGGCGCTTTCCAGCACCAGGACGTGTTCCGGGTCGGGTTCGGCGTTCAGCCGGCCCTCCAGCAGGACCAGCCGCCCCCACGGACCGTGGTGGTCCTGCACCGGCGCGATCAGCCACCCTTCCGGGCCGCTCGGCGTGATCCTCTCCGGTGTCGGCGCGGCCCGCGACCGCCGCGACCAGGCCGACACGACCGGTTCGTACGGCCGGCCCAGCAGTTCGCACATGAGGACGCGGTGGGTGAGATCCTCCAACACCACGGGTGCTCCGGTGAGTTCCGCGGTGGTGTGCACCAGTTCCTCGGCGTCCGCTCCCCGCAGCGTCAGCGCGGTGAAGATGTCCTGGATGTCCCTCCCGCGGCGCAGTAGGGCCCCCTGGGCGTCGAGGATGAGCGCGTGCACGGTCTGCGTGACGTCGATGAACCGTACGCCCCGGGCCAGCTCGACCAGGGGCACGTCACGAGCGCGGCACGCCGCCACCAGCTCGTGGGGCACCTTCTGGTACCGGTAGCCGAGCTCCACGATCAGGCCGGCCGCGCCGACGTCCGCGAGCTGGTCGACGTAGCCGCGCAGCTCGGAGGCGTCCTCGGGATGCGGCATACCGGTCGTCAGTACGAGCTCGCCGCCCTCCAGGAAATCCGCGGGGTTGAGTAGCTCGGTGACATGCACCCAGCGCACCGGGCCGTCCAGTTGTGACTCCCCGGCCAGCACCCGCGGCATCCCCTCGGCGAGCACGGGAAGGAGCAGTACCTCCCTCAGGGTGGGGAAGTGCCCGGTTGCGGTGGGTCTGGGCGGCATACGGGGTCTTTCGTCTGAGGAGGTCGGGCTTACCTTCGCACCGGCCACTCACCATGACAAGAGGAGCGCCGACATCGGTGCACCCCGGCCGTCCGCGGTGACAGACCGTCTCGAGAAGACCCCAAGGTGGAACACAGTGTGGGTTGACCTGCAGGTTCCGCCGGGCCGAGAGTGAACGCCATCCCCAGCAGGATCCGAACCGGAAAGGTCCGCACAGGGTCCGCACCATGCAGGGGCCCCGCTGCCACCCAGACCACACCATCGAGAGGAGCGACCTCATGCGCATCCCGAAGCGCGTCGCCGTGATCGGTGCCGGCAGCATGGGCAGCCAGGCCATGTGGCGCCTGGCCGCCCGCGGAGCCGAGGTCATTGGCTACGACCGGTACGCACCGGGTCACGACCGCGGCGCGGCCGGGGGCGAGAGCCGCATCTACCGAGCCGCCCACCTCGGTGAGCCCGCGTACATTCCTCTGCTGCGCCTCGCGGACCGGATGTGGGAGCAGCTCCAGGCAGAGACGGGCCTGCCGCTGCGGCGCCGCAGCGGCAGCCTGGTGATGGGAGAGGCCTCTTCGCCGTCCATGAGCCTCCTCCTCTCCACGAGCACCGCCCAGGAGCTGGATCACGAGGTGCTGGGCCGGGAGGAACTCGCCCGCCGCTATCCGCAGCACCGGCTTCCGGACGGGCACATCGCCGTCCTCGACCGGCTGGGCGCCGTCATCAGGCCGGAGGCGTCCATCCAGGCCGCCGCCGCCCGCGCCGAGCACCTGGGCGCCCGGCTGCACCGCTACACCACGGTCCGCGAGGTCGTCCCCGCAGCGGGCGGCGGGGTGCGGGTCGTCAGCGACCAGGGCACGGACCACGTGGACGCCGCCGTGGTCACCGTGGGCCCCTGGATCAACACCCTGCTCCCGGACCTTCCCCGGACCATCGACGTACGCCGGGTTGTCTGCTCCTGGCACCTGCCCACACACCACGACTGGTTCGCGGGCGGTGCTCCTCCCTTCGTGCGCGCCGCACCCCATGACTGCTTCGGAATCCCGTCGCCCGACGGTATTTCCGTCAAGCTCGGTCTCTCCGTGAAATACCATGCGCCGGTGCCCGAGCCCGAACGGCTCGACCGCACCGTCCACCCCGAGGAACTCGGCACCTTCCGCGAGCTCATCGGTGAACTCATGCCCGACCTGAACCCCGACCCCATCAGGATGTCGGCCTACATGGAGGGCTACACGCAGTCCGGAAACCCGGTCGTCGGTCATCTGCCCGGCGAGGACGACATCATCGTCATGGCCGGGTTCTCGGGCAGCGGCTTCAAGATCTCGCCCGCGATGGGAGAGATCGCCGCCGACCTGGCACTCGACGGCACCACACAGCACCCCGTCGCCTTTCTCGCTCCGGCAGGAGCCGGCGCCGCCTGATCCCCGGCGATCGGCCACACCGTCACCCCGCGCTCCCGACCCCTCTGTCGTGAGCATGCCCACATACGGACGCGTCGGCCCTGACCAGTTGCCCAAGCCCAAGAAAACGGAGTACTTCCATGCCCATTCCCTCGTTCCAGTTCCGACCGAAGTACGTCTCGTTCGACTGCTACGGCACATTGATCGAGTGGCCGATGACCCCCATCACCCGTGAACTCGTCGGCGACCAGATCCCGGCCGAGCACTGGGACCAGTTCGTCAAGGAGTTCCGCGGCTACCGCTACGACTCGGTCCTCGGCAAGTACTACCCCTACGAGCAGACTTTGCAGGACGCCTTCGAAGGGGTCTGCCGCAAGTGGGGCGTGAAGGCCGCCCCGGACGCCGGCAAGCGGCTGGCCGACGGCGTGCGCAGCTGGGGCCCGCACGCGGATGTGCCGGAACCGCTGAAGACGATGGGGGAGAACTACAAGCTGGTGATCCTCTCCAACGCCGGGGACGCCTTCCTTGAGGAGAGCGTGCCACGGCTCGGTGCGGACTTCCACGCGGTCTTCACCGCGGAGCAGGCCGGCTACTACAAGCCCCGCTACGCAGCGTTCGAGTACATGCTCGACCAGCTCGACGCGTCCCCCGAGGACTTCGTGCACGTCTCCTCGCACACCCGCTACGACCTGATGCCGATGCACGACATGGGCTTCCGCAACCTCGTCCTCCTGGACCGCGGCTGCGACCCGGTCACCCACGGCTACGACTACGTGACCGTCAACTCTCTCGACGAGCTCAACCAGATGCTGGGCATCTGACGCGCGACGCCCGGTCACCCAGCACCTTCCCGACAGGCACTCACGACGCCCCGTCCGATCCGCACGTCGTCCCCGCGTCACGGACTCCCCGTATCTCCCGAATCCCCAGCATTCTCCAGGAGGCACCGCCATGAAAAGCAACCGGACAGGCCGCAGAACCGTACACCGCACTGCAGGCGCCGTGGCTGCCGCCCTGCAGGTCAACAGGCACTTGAGCATCCCGATCGTCACGACCGCCCTGGCCCTCGCGCTCGCCGCGTGCGGGGCGAGCGGCACCGGACAGAACGTGGGAGCGAAGAGTACGGCGCAGGGCGAAGGATCCGGCCCGCACACCGAGCCCACCGACGACATCTCGGTAGGCGTGAAGCCGGACCAGAACGCGGTGAAGCTGCTGCCCGCGGCGGTGAAGGCCAAGGGCACGCTCTCGGTGGCCATGGACCTGACGTACCCGCCCACCACGTTCATGGCATCGGACAACAGGACCCCGATCGGGTTCAACCCGGACGTGGCCCGGCTGATCGCCGCCAAGCTCGGCCTGAAGCTGCAGATCAACAACGTCAAGTTCGACACCATCATCACCGGACTGCAGGCCGACCGGTACGACTTCACGGTCTCCACCATGGGCGCCACGAAGGACCGGCTGAAGGTGCTCGACATGGTCGACTACGTCAACTCCGGGACCGGAGTGTCCGTCCCCTACGGCAACCCGCAGAAGCTGGGCACCCACACGCTGTGCGGGCACCGCGTGGGTGTCACCTCCGGCAGCACCCAGGAGCTGCAGTGGCTGCCCCAACTGTCCAAGCAGGACTGCACGAGCAAGGGCAAGCCGGCCATCAAGGCAGTGACCCTGCCCAGCGTGAACGACGCTCTCACCCAGCTGGTCTCCCAACGGATCGACGCGGTGATGTACGACTTCATCTCGCTCGGGTGGGCGGCCGAGCAGCAGCCCAAGACGTTCGACGTCCTGCAGCCCATGGTGACCACCAAGGCCGCGACCCTCGCCCTGAAGAAGGACTCACCGCTGACCCCCGCGGTGAAGGCCGCCGTCCAGTCGATCATCGACAGCCCCAAGTACGCCCAGGCACTGGGCCGCTGGGGCCTCAAGGACCTCGGGACCAAGACCGCGGCCATGGCCGTCCCCCAGGACTGAGACGCCGATGGACGTGATCGAGACCACGAAGACCAGGAGCCGAGCGGTGCCACAACTACCGGCCGAGGAAAAGAAGCGGGTCACGCCGAAACGTCCGCGCGACTATGTCGCCTGGGCCGTCGCCATCGCGATCGTCGCCGGTCTGGTGTGGACCGTGGTGACGAACGAGAACTATCGCTGGCCGGTGGTGTTCAGCTACTTCACCACGCAAACCATCCTCAACGGCCTGTTGGTCACGCTATTCCTGACCGTGGCGAGTATGGCTCTGGGCACGCTGCTGGGCCTCGTGCTGGCGGTGATGCGCATGTCGCAGCAGCGGCCCGTCTCCGGGCTGGCCCAGCTCTACATCACCTTCTTCCGCGGCACGCCGGTGCTCGTGCAGCTGGTCTTCTGGTTCAACATCGCGGCGCTGTACCCGAACCTCTCGATCGGCGTCCCGTTCACCGACATCTCCACGCCGGTGAACGTGAACGCGATCATGACTCCGATGACCGCGGCCGTCATGGGGCTGACGCTGAACCAGGCCGCGTACATGTCCGAGATCATCCGCGGCGGATTCGCCTCGGTCAGCCGAGGACAGCACGAGGCCGCGGAGTCCCTGGGCATGTCGGGGTTCACCAAGCTCCGCCACGTGATCATCCCGCAGACCATGCCGGCGATCATCCCCGCCACCGGCAACCAGGTGATCGGGATGCTCAAGGAGACCTCGCTGGTGAGCGTGCTCGGCGTCGCCGACCTGCTGCAGAGCGCACAGGCGATCTACGCCCGCACCTACCAGACGATTCCGCTGCTGATCGTGGCCAGCCTCTGGTACCTGATCATGACGCTGGTGCTGAGCGTGCCGCAGTCCATGATCGAGCGCCGTTTCTCCCGCTCGACCCGGGCACGGCCGGCCCCGGCCGCCACCTCGGCCGGGCCCGGCCCCGGCCTGCCCGTCCCCACCACGAGGGAGTCCCTGCTGTGAACGCCGACGGAACGATCGTCGCACGCAAGCTGTGGAAGAGCTTCGGACGTCACCAGGTCCTGCGGGACATCGACCTGACCGTCGCGGCCGGCGAGATCTCCTGCATCATCGGGCCCAGCGGCTCAGGCAAATCCACCCTGCTGCGGTGCATCAACGGACTGGAGACCGTCGACCGCGGAGTCCTGAAGGTCAACGGAGAGGACTTCGGCTACGTCGAGAAGGACGACGCGTACCACGCTGTCCGCCCGCAACGGCTGGCTGAGCAACGTGCCCGTGTCGGCATGGTGTTCCAGCAGTTCAACCTGTTCCCCAACATGACCGCCGAAAGCAACGTCATGTCCGGACCGGTGCTCGTGCAGAAGAAGAACCGCCAGGCCTGCCGGGCCCAGGCACAAGAACTGCTGGCCAAGGTCGGCCTTGAGGGGTGCGGCCACAAATACCCAGCCCAACTCTCCGGCGGCCAGCAGCAACGCGTCGCCATCGCCCGCGCGCTCGCGATGGAACCCACCATCATGCTGTTCGACGAACCCACCAGTGCACTGGACCCGGAACGCGTGGGCGAAGTACTCGCCGTCATGCGCGACCTGGCCGGCAACGGCATGACCATGCTGTTGGTCACCCACGAGATGGGCTTCGCCCGCGAGGTCGCCGACGAAGTGCTGTTCATGGACGAGGGCATCGCGGTGGAGCGCGGCGACGCACGCGAGGTGCTGGCCAACCCACGCGAGAAGCGAACCCAGGCCTTCCTCGAAAGAGTGCTGTAGAGGCGGCCGGCACACGCGGAAGCGGCTCGCGCAGCAGCCCGGCCTTCCACCCGGCCCGGGGCGCGCCGGCACTGACGGTGTCACCGGACGGGACCTGGTGGTGCCAGGCCGTCCCCACTTCGAAGACTCCCCGCTAAGGACCCGACATGAAGACGATCCCCTACTGGATAGACACCGCCGGGACGTTTCCCGACCGGTCCGGCAAGCCGCTGTCCGAGGACACCGACCTTGTGGTCATCGGCGCCGGCCTGACGGGTCTGTCCACCGCCCTGCACTCCGCCCGCAAGGGCGCCCGCGTCACCCTCGTCGAGAAGGGCCAGGTCGGCTCGGGGGCCTCAGCCCGCAACGGCGGCATGGCCAACCTGGGCTTCACCATAGGCGTGGGCCAGGCCATCCGCCGGTACGGACTGGAGCGGGCCCGCGAGATCTACAACTCCTACGGCGAGGCCGTGGACACCGTCGAGCGGCTCGTGAACGAGGAGTCCATCGACTGCCAGTTCCGCCGCGTCGGACGCCTGGGTGTCGCGTCCCGTCCCGCCCACTTCGAGAGCAAGAAGGCCCAACAGCGCGACCTGGCCAAGTACTTCGGCCACGAGACCACTCTGATCGGCAAGGCCGAGCTGCGTTCCGAGATCGGGTCCGACGTCTACCACGGCGGCCTGCTCGACCCGTTCAGCGCGGCCCTGCACGTCGGCCGCTTCGTGCGCGGCATGGCCGAGGCGTGCGAGCGCGCCGGTGTAGAGATCCACGAGCGCAACGCGGCCATCGGTGTGCGGCGTACCGCCGCCGGCCGGTTCGAGGTCAGCACCGAGCGCGGTGTGATCCGCGCCGGGCAGGTCATGATGGCCACCGACGCCTACACCGACAAGAACTTCCCGTGGCTGCGCCGCCGTCAGGTCTGCCTGGGCAGCTTCATCATCGTGACCGAGCCGCTCGGCGAGGAACTCGCCCGGGACATCATCCCGAAGGCCCGCCTCATCGTCGACTCCAACCAGGTCTGCCACTACTTCCGGCTAACCCCGGACAACCGCCTGCTGTTCGGCGGACGCGCCCGCTTCGCACCGTCCGACCCCACCTCGGACAAGAAGAGCGGGGCCGTCCTGTTCCGTGAGATGTGCGCGATCTTCCCCCAGCTCTCCCGCACCAGGATCGAGTACGTATGGGGCGGCTCCGTCGGCTTCGCCATGGACCGCATCGTGCACGCCGGGCAGACCGAGGACGGCGTCCACTACTCCATGGGATACGCCGGCCACGGCGTGCAGATGGCCACCCACATGGGGCACGTCATGGCCGAGGTGCTGGACGGCCACCCCGAGGCCAGCCCCGTCCGCGACATCGCCCCGCCCCGTATCCCTCTCTACAACGGCACCGCCTGGTTCCTGCCGTTCGCGGGCGCCTACTACAAGACGCTCGACCGCGTCCGCTGACCGGTCGGCAGCCTCTCTGCACCCACAAGGAGACACCCACCATGACTGTCGTCCGTGATGTTCCCAAGCAGCTGTTCATCGGCGGCGATTGGCAGGACGCGGAGTCCGGCCGGACGCTGTCCGTCGACAACCCGGCCACCGGCGAGGAACTGTGCCAGGTCGCCGATGCCTCACCCGGTGACGGCCGGCGTGCCGTCGAAGCGGCGGTCGCCGCGCAGGCCGCCTGGGCCGCCACGCCGCCGCGCGTGCGCAGCGAGATCCTGCGCCGCGCCTACGACATCATCATCGCGCGCACCGAGGACCTCGCCCTGCTGATGACCCTGGAGATGGGCAAGCCCCTGGCCGAGGCGCGTGCCGAAGTCGCATACGGCGCGGAGTTCTTCCGCTGGTTCTCCGAGGAAGCCGTCCGTATCGACGGCGGCATGATGACCGCCCCCGACGGCAGGAACCGGCTGCTGGTCACCCGTCAGCCCGTCGGACCCTGTCTGCTCGTCACTCCCTGGAACTTCCCCCTGGCGATGGGCACCCGCAAGATCGGTCCCGCCGTCGCGGCCGGTTGCACCATCGTCCTCAAACCCGCCCCTCAGACGCCCCTGACCAGCCTCGCCCTGGCGGAGATCCTCACCGAAGCGGGTCTGCCGGCCGGGGTGCTGAACGTCGTCACCACCTCCGACGCGGCCGGCGTCGTCGCACCCCTCCTGCGTGGCGGGCGGATTCGCAAGCTGTCCTTCACCGGCTCCACCCAGGTCGGCCGGATCCTGCTGGCCCAGTGCGCCGACACGGTCATCCGCACCTCCATGGAACTGGGCGGCAACGCCCCTCTCATCGTCTTCGACGACGCCGACCTCGACGTGGCCGTCGAGGGCACCATGGTCGCCAAGATGCGCAACATGGGCGAGTCCTGCTGCGCGGCCAACCGCATCCTCGCCCACACCTCGATCGCCGAGGAGTTCGCCTCCCGCCTCGCCGCACGCATGGCCGCCCTCACCGTCGGGTCCGGCACCGAACCCGGCACCGACGTCGGCCCCCTCATCGACCTCGCCGGCCGCAGCAAGGCACACGACCTGGTGCTGGACGCCGTCAAGCGCGGCGCCACCGCCCTGACCGGCGGTGAACTCCCCGAGGGACCGGGCTCCTTCTACCCGCCCACCGTCCTCACCGGTGTCGCCGCCGACTCGGCGATCACCGACACCGAGATCTTCGGTCCCGTGGCCGCGATCCGCACCTTCGAGTCCGAGGAGGAGGCCGTCGCCGCCGCGAACGACACCGAATTCGGCCTGGCTGCCTACCTGTTCACCCAGAACCTCGACCGTGCCCTGCGGGTGTCCGAACGCCTCGAGAGCGGCATGATCGGCATCAACACCGGACTGGTCTCCAACCCCGCCGCGCCCTTCGGCGGCGTAAAGCAGTCCGGCCTGGGCCGCGAAGGCGGACGTGTCGGCATCGACGAGTTCCTGGAGTACAAGTACCTGGCCGTCCCTGTCGGAGCCTGACATGCGTGATCGACTCGTCGTCCTGTACCGCGGCAACCGGCCGCCCGCCGCCGCACGCATCGAGAGCCTCGCGGACACCGTCTACGCGACCGAGGAGGAACTGCCGTACCTTCTTCCCGGCGCCGACGTCCTCCTGGCCTGGGTGACCATCACCCCGGCCATCCGGGAGGCGTGGCCCGATGATCCTCACAAGGCGCCCCGCTGGGTCCACGCGTCCTCCGCGGGCGTGGACTCCTTCCTGTTCCCCGCACTGGTGGACGATCCGCACGTTGTCCTGACCAACGCCCGCGGGGTCTACGAGCAGCCGACCGCCGAGTACGTCCTGGGCCTGATCCTCTCCCTCGCCAAGGACTTCCCCGGCACATGGGAACATCAGCGGCGCCGCGAGTGGCGTCCGCGCCCCAGCGACGGCATCACCGGACGCACCGTGCTGGTCTGGGGGACGGGGCCGATCGGCCGGGCGATCGCCCGGCTGTTGCGTGCGGTCGGGATGCGGGTGAGCGGTGCGGGCCGCAAGCCCCGCACGGACGACCCCGACTTCGGCACGGTCCACGGTGAGACGACCCTGCGCTCCGCCCTGACGGAAGCGGACTACGTCATCCTGGCAGCCCCCCTCACCCAGGACACCCGGGGCATGGTCGACGCCCCGGTGCTCGCCGCCATGAAGCCGGGAGCGCGGCTGATCAACGTAGGGCGGGGCGGACTCGTCGACGAGGAGGCACTGGTCGACCACCTCGTCTCCGGACGGCTTGCCGGCGCGGCCCTGGACGTGTTCGCACGGGAGCCGCTGCCCGTCGACTCTCCCTTGTGGAACATGCCCGGCGTGCTGATCTCCCCCCATACGGCGGGCGAGACCACCAGCGAGCGGCAGGCATTGATCGAGGTGTTCCTCGACAACTTCGCCCGCCGCGTCGAGGGTCGGCCGCTGCGCAACGTGGTGGACAAGCAGCGCGGATACGTGGTCGACGGACACCGCATCGCCGGGCCGGGCTATGAAGGATGACAGGGTGGCGTCTCGGATTCGAGAGCCTTCTCACCAGCACTGTCACCGGTCACGGGGTGTGAATTGCGACCTGGGGATCTCGACGAGATCCCCAGGAGGCACGGGTGATTGATGGCTGGGTGGTCAGGGCGCGTCGATGAGGGTCCGGTCGACGGTGGGTGCGAGTGCCGCGATTGCGCTTGCGTAGGCGGACTGTACGCGGGAGCGCTCGGTGGTGTTCGGTGTGGCGTTGGTGCAGGCTGTGCCGGCGCTGGAGCCCGACATCAGTTGTGAGCAGGGGCCGGGCTTGGTGTCCGGCAGGCCGAGGCTGTGGCCCAGCTCGTGAGCGGCGATGCGGGTCTTGTTGTAGCCCTGGTCCACGGCCTGGCTGCCGAGTTCGACGCGGACCTGACGGCCCGGGCGAACGGGGCCGAGCGTGGCCTGCGGCCAGCCCGTGGTGGCGACGATCACGATCTCGGCCACGGTGCCCGGCGCCGCTTCCACCAGATGGACGTTGCTCACGTTCGCGTTCCATGAGGCGACTCCGGCCGCGATGGCGGCTTCCCAGCCCGCGGCGCGGCTGTCGTCGTAGCGCAGGGTCACCGCTGCCGCCTGCGCGGTGGACGGTGCACCCGGGAGAGCGGGGGCGGCGGTCGCGGCGCCCGCCATGGCGAGGACGAGCGCTGTGGCGGAAGTGCCTGCCTTGAGCCAAGTGCCGAGGGGCATTGCTGCTCCTTCATCCGTGGGGGGAATCCGGCCCCGGCGGGGCCGGGTACGCGAAGGAGCGGCACGGGGTGTCCGGTGGGGGCCGGACGCACCGTCGACCGCCCCTCCGGGGCGTTGGCATGCTATGCCCTGGAACCCATGCTCGTCATGTACCTGCCAGGGGCGGAAATCCGTCAGAATCCAGCCTCCAGCGGAATTTGTCCGGCCGGCCTCGGAACGCCACTCGCTGTGCCCGCGGCACCGGCAGTCAGGAATTCCGCGCACGCGTAGCCGTTCTGTCCTGCCTGGCGTGCAAGAGCCCCTGGCGCCCACCCCTGCGTGTGGGGCCGTTCAGGAGCCGCCGCGCTCGCGGGGGATCTTCTGGCCGGCCTCGATCGCCACCGGCAGCCGGTTCTCGGCCGGGGGCAGCGGGCAGGTTGCCAGGTCCGTGTAGGCGCACGGCAGGTTCGCGGCGCGGTTGAAATCCAGAACGACGGTGCCGTCGGCGGCGGGCGGTTCGAGGGTCAGGGCCCGGTTGGCGGCGTACGTGGTGACCCCGGAGGTCGCGTCGGTGAACAGCACCATCAGTCGGCCGGCTGCGGGGCCGGGAAACGCGGTCAGCGAGAGCGGGTGCCCGTCGAGTTCGAACTCGACTCTGCCCGGAGCGTCGTAGACATGCTCAAGGCCCTCGACCGCGGCGCCCACCGTGGTCGGACGCGGTGTGTCGAAGGGGATGTACCGGCCGGTCACGGCCCAGCGCGGGTCGGGGGCGTAGGCGGGCGTGCCCGTGAAGGCCGTGCGCAGCGGCGCGTCCGGGTGCCGGGGGCGCACGATGTCCTGGCCTCCGCGCTTGGCGACCTCGACGACGGCGTCTCCCCAGACGGCGTTGATGCCGCCGCGCTCGGGAAGCACTCCGAAGCGGTGCTCGCCGCGCACCGGTGTCCCGTCGACGAGCAGTTCCTCGCCCTCGTCGAGGTCTACGACGACGCCTTCGGGGCCGGTGTGCCACGAGCCGGGCGCGTCCGGGAAGCGCTGGGGCCTGTCGTCGAGCCAGTACTGGCCGGTGATCGTCAGAAACCCGTGCGGGGCGGCGAGCCGGGCCTCCTGGGCCCGGTACCACTCCAGCCAGGACTCGGTGAAGGCGTGCAGGTCCGCGGTGGCGGCTTCGGTGGTCATGGGGAATCTCCTTTGTTCCATGGGCCTGCGGCAGGGGACGCAGGGGTGTGGGGGCTGTTGGCCGAGGGCCTGCTCAGCCGGCCAGTTCGCCGAGGAGCCGCCAGGTCCGTCGACGATCGGCCTCTCCCGCGATCTCGGTGGCCGAGAACACGACCTCGGTGGCGCCGGCGTCGCGGTAGCGGCGTACCTCGGCCTCGACGGTCTTCTCGTCGCCGATGACGGCCAGGTCGGCGGCCCGCCGGGCGCCGGAGAGCTCGATGACGCGGGCGTAGGACGGGATCTGTTCGTAGAAGGCGAGGTTCTCGGTGGCCTTCTCCCGCACCGCGTCGTCGTCGTCGGTGACCACACCGGGCACCAGGGCCACGATCCTGGGCGCGGGGCGTCCGGCGGCCTCCGCCGCGGCGGTGAGGGTGGGCACGATGTGGTCCGCCAGGGCGCGCGGCCCCGCCAGATAAGGCAGGATTCCGTCCGCCAGCTCACCGCTCGCCCGCAGAGCCTGCGGCCCCATCGCGGCGACGAGAAGGGGGACGCCGTTCTCCGCGCCTGGTACCCGCGCCGGGATCGGTGTGGTGGCGGTGAGCAGCTCGCCATGGAAGTCGGCCGTGCCGGTCTCGGTCAACTGCCGCAGTGCGATGAGGAATTCGCGTAGCCGGGCGATGGGGCGTTCGAAAGGCAGGCCGAAGCCGGACTCCGTCAGCAGTTTCGTGCCCAGGGCCAGACCGAGGTGATAGCGGCCGTGCGTCGCGGCCTGGGCGGTCTGGGCCTGGCTGGAGACGAGCAGCGGGTGGCGACCGAAGACGGGGATCGCGGAGGTGCCGACCTGCAGTGCGGGCACTTCGCGCCCGACGATCGCCGCGAGCTGGGGTGAGTCCGCGCCGAAGGTCTGCCCGAACCAGGCTGACGAAACGCCGAACTCGGCTGCCTCCTGGGCCAGTTGGACCGTGGCGTCGACCTGGTTCGGTACGTCGGACGCGTTGAGTGCTACTCCAACAGTCATGACAGTTCACAACGGGCTTCGGCCGGACCGGCATTCCGCTCCGTGTGTGACAGCTTCTTGTCGTTCATGTGTACTCACTCATGAGGGAAGGGTCGCCCCCGGGGCTCAGCCCGCCTGCCGTCGGTCCGGCGCGGAAGCGGTGGATCCCGTGTTCCTGCGGTTCCGGGACGAGCAGATCGACGAGCTCGTCGAGGCTGTCGGGAACGGCGTGAGGTTCCGCCTTCGCCCGGTCCCGCGTCGCGGTCGGACGGGTCGGTGCCCCACAGCAGCCCGGCGATGCCCAAAGGCCGTGGCGGGGGAGACCTGTCGCAGACGGACCCAATCCCGCTGCCATGGACTGGAGGCTGCCGGAGCGGCCGTACAGATCCTGGACTGGGCGGCACACGCGGCCCGTTAGCCGTTCCACCTGTTGGACCGGCGTTGACATTCGTTCGGGCAATTGTCTTAACTACGGCTCAGAACGGTCATGAGTGTCAGCGACAAGCCCTGGCTTGCTGACCGGCAACCCTCGCTCCGCGGTGGGGTGCCCCAGGTGACGACCGGACCGGATGACGTTCGGTAAGCGCGAGGCCCACAGGGCCGGAACAGTGACGGTGACGCCATGTACGCAGCTCCCAGGACGGCCACGCGCCGCCCGCAGAGCTGCGTACGGCCGTACCCCAACCCTCTCGTCGCCGATCGCGCCGTCGATCTGCTCCGCGTGAACAGCGCACTGTGTACCGCATCGGGCCGTGCCCGCTGTCGGGGCTGACCTCTCTCCACAGCCCCCGCATCTCCTGACGACCACCGCGGCCGCGGTGTGCCGTCGTCCTCCCCGCCCCCGGTACCTCGCTGTCGCATCGGCCGCCGCATGCCGCCGCGCCGCCCGGGGTGTCCGACCCAGCCGGAGCCCACCATGAGTGAACCCCCTGGCGCCACCGTCACGCTTCCGCTGACGTCCGTCGCCGACGAACCGTCAAAGCCCCTCACCGCCCAGCGAGTTCTGCCGCTGCGGCGCCCCGGACGCTGGATCGCCACCGCGGTCGTCCTCGTCCTGGTCGCCCAGTTCGTGCACGGACTGGTGACCAACCCCTTCTACCAGTGGGACCGCTGGGGCTACTGGTTCCTGCGCCCCACCATCCTCGACGGCCTGGCGATCACCCTCGAAGTCACCGCCTACAGCGCGGTGCTGGGCCTGGTCGGCGGCATCCTGCTCGCCCTGGCCCGGCTGTCGAGGAGCCCGGTGCTGCGCGCGGTCAGCTGGACCTACGTCTGGGCGTTCCGCTCCATCCCGCTCATCGTGGTGCTGATCTTCCTCTACAACTTCAGCGCCCTGTACAAGACGGTGAGCGTCGGCATCCCCTTCGGCCCGGCCTTCTTCTCCTTCGACGAGTCGAGACTCGCCACCGACATGGCCGTCGCCGTCATCGGTCTCAGCCTCAACGAGGCCGCCTACGCGGCCGAGGTCGTGCGCGGCGGCATCCTCTCCGTCGACCAGGGCCAGCACGAGGCTGCCGCGGCACTCGGTCTGCCGAAGGGCTACCAGTTCCGCAGGATCGTCTTCCCGCAGGCGTTGCGCTCGATCATCCCGAACTACGTCAACCAGCTCATCGGCCTGATCAAGGGCACCTCGCTGGTCTTCTACGTCTCCCTGCTCGACCTGTTCGGCTCCGCGCAGACCATGGGCTCCACCTACCCCGGTGACATCGTGCCGCTGCTCCTGGTCGTCACCGTCTGGTACCTGATCCTGACCAGCGTCGTCTCCGTCGTCCAGTTCTACATCGAGCGGCACTACGCCCGCGGGGCCACCCGCAGCCTGCCGCCGACACCGCTGCAGAAGCTCCGCACCGGGCTCACCGACCTGCGGGCCCGCATCCGCCGGGAGGCCGCCGTATGACCGCCAAGACGCTCGAAGCCCTGGCGGACGTCGAGGCCGCCACCGTCGAGGTCCACGACGTGCACAAGTGGTACGGCACCCACCGGGTGCTGGACGGCGTCGACCTGACCGTCCGCCCCGGCGAGGTCACCGTCATCCTCGGCCCCTCCGGTTCCGGCAAGTCCACGCTGCTGAGGGTCATCAACCACCTGGAGAAGCCCGAGATCGGCTACGTCAGCGTCAACGGCGAACCGATCGGCGTGAAGCGGCAGGGCGAGCGGCTCAAGGAACTCAGTGAGCGGGCCATCCTCACCCAGCGCGGACGGATCGGCTTCGTCTTCCAGAACTTCAACCTCTTCCCGCACCTGACCGTCCTGGACAACGTGGCCGCCGCCCCGGTCGCCACCGGGCGCCTCGGCAGGACCGAGGCACAGGAACTCGCCCGCGCACTCCTCGCCCGGGTCGGCCTCGCCGACAGGACCGGCGCCTACCCGCGCCAGCTCTCCGGCGGCCAGCAGCAGCGCGTCGCCATCGCCCGCGCCCTCGCACTGCGCCCCGGCGTCATCCTCTTCGACGAGCCCACCTCCGCCCTCGACCCGGAACTGGTCGGCGAGGTCCTCGCCGTCATCAAGGACCTGGCGAACAGCGGCACCACCCTCGTCATCGTCACCCACGAGATCGGCTTCGCCCGCGAGACCGCCGACCGGGTCGTCTTCATCGACGGCGGCAGGATCGTCGAGCAGGGCCCGCCCTCCGAGGTCCTCGACAAGCCGCGGCACGAGCGGACCAAGGACTTCCTCAGCAAGGTCCTGTGACCGCCGCCCCCATAGACCTCCCCCCACCCCACCCTCATCACCTTCAGCGACAAGGAACGGCCATGCCCACGCAGATCACCCGACGCAGCCTGATACGCGGCATCACCGCGGCGACCGCCGTCGCCTCCCTGGCCACCGGGCTCGCCGCCTGCGGTGGCAACAGCGACGCGGCCACCTCCACCCAGGCGGCCGCCAGGACCGGCGAGGTCGTCATCGGCCAGGTCTCCAACGGCGCCGCCCGGCAGACCTCCATCAAGGTCTCCGAAGTCAAGTCCATCAGCGCCGAACTCCCCGCCGCCCTCAAGAAGAGCGGCAAACTGGAGATCGGCATCGGCGCCCTGCCGTCCGGTTTCCCGCCGCTGGCGTACGTGGGCAGCGACCAGAAGACCCTCACCGGCGCCGAACCCGACTTCGGCCGACTGGTCGCCGCGGTCCTCGGCCTCACACCCGAAGTGAAGAACTCCACCTGGGAGAACCTCTTCGTCGGCATCGACAGCGGCAAGGTGGACGTGGCCTTCTCCAACGTCACCGACACCGAGGAACGCAAGAAGAAGTACGAGTTCGCCTCCTACCGGCAGGACAACCTCGCCTTCACCGTGCCGAAGAAGAGCACCTGGAACTTCGACGGCGCCTACGAGAGCCTCGCCGGCAAGACGGTCTCCGTGAGCTCCGGCACCAACCAGGAGAAGATCCTGCTGGAGTGGAAGGCGAAGCTGGCCAAGGAGGGCAAGAAGCTCACCGTCAAGTACTTCCAGGACAGCAACAGCGTCTACCTGGCGTTGTCCAGCGGCAAGATCGACGCCTACTTCGGCCCCAACCCCGGCATCGCGTACCACAACCGCCAGGTCGCGAGCACGCCCAACGCCACCCGCACCGCGGGCACTTACTCGGGGGCCGGCGCCGGCCTGCAGGGCCTGATCGCGGCCACCGCGAAGAAGGACAGCGGCCTCGCCAAGCCGCTCGCCGACGCCATCAACCACCTGATCAAGAACGGCCAGTACGCCGAGTGGCTCAAGGCCTACAACCTCTCCAACGAGGCCGTCGCCAAGTCCGAGGTCAACCCGCCCGGACTGCCGCTCGACAACTCCTGACCACCGCCTGCCGGGGACTCCACCACCGACCCGCGGTGGAGTCCCCGCGTGCCGGACACCCCGAGTCGCACACCGGAGACCGCCACACCATGTCCGTCATCGCCCACGACGCCAGATCGTCGCACCTCCTGGACAACCCCGCCTGGGCCGCGCTCACCGGCCCGCACGCCGCCTTCGCCGAACGCGTCGGCCACGCCGTCCGCTACCAACAGGACGTCGCACCCTTCCACGCCCTCTTCGACGAGGACGACCCGCGCGCCTGGGCCGACCTCGCCGCACTCGTCGGCCCCGGCGGCACCGCCGCGGTGCGGGGCGTGACCGAGGCGGCGGAGGGCTGGGAGGTCGTGCGCACCGGACACGGCGTCCAACTCGTGGACACCGGCCTGCGCGCCGAGCCCGACCCCGAGGCCGTACGGCTCGGCCCCGACGACGTGCCCGAGATCCTGGACCTGGTCGCCCGCACCGAGCCGGGCCCCTATCTGCCCCGCACCGTCGAGCTGGGCACCTACCTCGGCATCCGTCACCAGGGCCGGCTGATCGCCCTGGCCGGCGAGCGGTTGCACCCGCCGGGCTGGACGGAGATCAGCGCCGTGTGCACCGACCCCGCCCACCGCGGCCGGGGCCTGGCCACCCGTCTGGTCCGCGCTGTCGCCGCCGGCATCAAGGAGCGCGGCGAACGTCCCTTCCTGCACGCCGCGGCCGGCAACGCGAACGCGATCCGGCTGTACGAGTCGATCGGGTTCACCCTGCGCCGCCGTACCGTCTTCTCGCTCGTCCGGCACACCGGGGCCGCCGCGCTGGAAGAAACGGCATAGCCGTGCCGTTGTCCTTGTCGAAGGCGAGTGCCCGCCCCACCCGGACGGAGGTGCGACACGTGACACGTGTACTGCGTGCCGTCCACCTCCACTCCCGGCCCCACATCGACCTCCAGCGCGTGGCCGGCTCCCTCTGTAGCTCCTGACCCCGTTTCCCCAGCCGCCGTGTGCCCCGACTCCCGTGGGCCGGCGATCTCGTACGGACCTCCAGGAAGGCACCTCCGTGTCCTCAACTCCCGCTTCCCCCCTGCGCCTTGCTGTCGCCCTCGACGGCACCGGCTGGCATCCCGCCTCCTGGCGCGAGCAAGTCGCCCGCCCCCGGGACCTGTTCACCGCCGGTTACTGGGCCGACCTGATCGCCGAGGCCGAACGCGGCCTGCTCGACTTCGTCACCCTCGAGGACGGACTCGGCCTGCAGTCCTCGCACTACGGCGAGCTCGACGGCCGCACCGACCAGGTACGCGGCCGCCTCGACGCCGTCCTGACCGCCGCCCGCATCGCCCCCCTCACCCGGCACATCGGCCTGGTCCCGACCGTGATCACCACCCACACCGAGCCGTTCCACATCTCCAAGGCGATCGCCACCCTCGACTACGTGAGTTCGGGCCGCGCGGGACTGCGCGTGCAGATCAGCGCCCGCCCGCACGAGGCCGACCACTTCGGCCGCCGCACCTTCCCGCCGCTGAGCCTGCAGGAGTTGCAGACCCCCGCCGGACAACAGCGGCTCACCGAGCACTTCGACGAGGCCGCCGACCACGTCGAGGTCGTACGCCGGCTCTGGGACAGCTGGGAGGACGACGCCGAGATCCGGGACGTCACCACCGGCCGGTTCATCGACCGCGACAAGCTGCATTACATCGACTTCGAGGGCAGCCACTTCAGCGTCAAGGGCCCCTCCATCACCCCGCGCCCGCCGCAGGGCCAGCCCCTGGTCACCGCCCTCGCGCACCAGACCGTCCCGTACCGGCTGGTGGCCCGCCAGGCCGACGTCGGCTACGTCACTCCGCACAACACCGAGGACGCGCGGGAGATCGTCGCCGAGATCCGCGCCGAACAGGAGAGGGCCGGACGCGCCGACGAACTCCTGCACGTCTTCGGCGACCTGGTGGTCTTCCTCGACGACGACCAGGCCGCCGCGGAGGACCGCCGCGCACGCCTGGACGCCCTCGCGGGGGAGCCGTACTCCAGCGACGCACGCATCTTCGCCGGAACACCTGCCCAACTCGCCGACGTGCTCCAGGAGCTGGGGGAGTCCGGACTGAGCGGCTTCCGGCTGCGGCCCGCCGTCGCCGGACACGACCTGCCCGCCATCACCCGCGGTCTGGTCCCCGAACTCCAGCGCCGGGGCGCCTTCCGCACCGCCTATGAGGCCGACACCCTGCGCGGCCTGCTGGGCCTGGGCCGCCCCGCCAACCGCTACGCCGCCACCGCCTGAGCCGGAAGGACCGTACCGACATGAGCAAGCCGCTGAAGCAGATCCATCTGGCCGCGCATTTTCCGGGCGTCAACAACACCACCGTGTGGAGCGACCCCGAGGCCGGCAGCCACATCGAGTTCGACTCCTTCGCGCACTTCGCGCGGACCGCCGAACGCGCCAAGTTCGACTTCCTGTTCCTCGCCGAGGGCCTGCGCCTGCGTGAACAGGGCGGGAAGATCTACGACCTGGACGTGGTCGGCCGGCCCGACACCTTCACTGTCCTCGCCGCGCTGGCCGCCGTCACCGAGCACCTCGGCCTGACCGGCACCATCAACTCCACCTTCAACGAGCCCTACGAGGTGGCCCGCCAGTTCGCCAGCCTCGACCACCTCTCCGGAGGCCGCTCCGCCTGGAACGTCGTCACCTCCTGGGACGCCTTCACCGGCGAGAACTTCCGCCGCGGCGGCTTCCTCCCGCAGAAGGAGCGCTACTCCCGGGCCAAGGAGTTCCTGGCCACGGCGAACGAACTCTTCGACTCCTGGCACGGTGACGAGATCGTCGCCGACCAGGCCACGGGTGTCTTCCTGCGGGACGCGAAGGCCGGCTCCTTCGTCCACGCCGGTCAGCACTTCGACATCCACGGCCAGTTCAACGTCCCGCGCTCCCCACAGGGCCGTCCCGTCATCTTCCAGGCGGGCGACTCCGAGGAGGGCCGCGAGTTCGCCGCCTCCTCCGCCGACGCCATCTTCAGCCGGCACGCCACCCTGACGGACGGTCAGGCCTTCTACACGGACGTCAAGAACCGCCTAGCCAAGTACGGCCGCCGCAACGACCAGTTGCTGATCCTGCCCGCCGCCTCCTTCGCACTCGCCGACACCGACGCGGAGGCGGAGGAACTCGCCAGGGAGGTACGCCGCCAGCAGGTCAGCGGGGCCACCGCCCTCAAGCACCTGGAGTTCGTCTGGAACCGGGACCTGTCCTCCTACGACCCGGAGGGCCCGCTGCCCGACATCGACCCGGACGTCAGCGACAATCACATCTCCAAGGGCCGCGCCCAGGTACGGATGTACCGCGACCCGCTGGCCACCGCCCGCGAGTGGCGCGAACTGGCCGCCGCCAACCACTGGTCCATCCGCGACCTGGTCATTCACACCGGCAACCGGCAGACCTTCGTCGGCTCCCCATCCACCATCGCCCGGACCATCAACGACTACGTCCAGGCCGACGCCAGCGACGGCTTCATCCTGGTCCCGCACATCACCCCGACCGGCCTCGACACCTTCGCCGACAAGGTCGTACCGCTGCTGCAGGAACAGGGCGTCTTCCGCACCGACTACGAGGGCCCCACCCTGCGCCACCACCTCGGCCTGGCCCACCCAGACGAGGCGAAGGCGTCCGACGAGCGGGCGGCGTCGTGAAGTTCCTCGCCGTCACGCTCGTCGTGCACCGCCCGGACCCCATCACCGGGGTGCAGAAGCCCACCCACGACCGGTTCCGCGAGGTCCTCGACAACGCCCTGCTCGCCGAGGAGCTGGGCTTCGACGGCTTCGGCGTGGGGGAGCGCCACGAGCGGCCCTTCCTCTCCTCGTCCCCGACCGTCGTACTCAGCCATGTGGCCGCCCTGACCAAGCGGATCCGACTGTTCACGGCCGTGACGACGCTCAGCCTGCTGGACCCGGTCCGCGCGTACGAGGACTACGCCACCCTCGACCACCTGTCGGGCGGCCGCCTCGACCTGATCATCGGCAAGGGCAACGGCGCTGCCCAACGCGACCTGTTCCACGTCACGCCGGATGACCAGTGGGACCGCAACGCCGAGAGCTACGAGCTCTTCCGGAAGATCTGGCGCCAGGACAAGGTCACCGCCGACCCCCGCTTCCGTCCGCCGCTGATCGACGCCGAGGTGTGGCCGCGGCCGTACCAGCAGCCGGTCCGGGTCTGGCACGGCAGCGCCACCAGCAAGGAGTCCGTCGACCTCGCCGCTCGCTACGGCGACCCGCTGTTCTCCGCGAACGTCACCAACCCCATGGAGCCCTACGCCGAGTTGATCCGTCACTACCGTGAGCGCTGGGAGTTCTACGGCCACGACCCGGCCGACATCGCGGTCGGCGCCGGGACGGCGGGCATCTGCGTGGCTCCCACCTCCCAGGAGGCGCTGGCCGCGTACCGGCCGATCTTCGAGTCCAACCTGGCGTTCTTCAGGAAGGCCGGCCTGCCGGTCGTGTTCGAGACCCTGGAGGACTTCGTCGAACGCAGCTCCGCACTGATCGGCAGCCCGCAACAGGTCGTCGACAAGGTGCACCGTTACCACGAACAGTTCGGCCACACGGTGGTGCACCTGCATGCCGACGCGAGCGGGCTGACGGAGTCCCAGCACCGTGCCTCGCTCGAACTGTTCCAGTCCGAGGCCGCCCCCGTGCTGCGCCGCGACATCCCGGATCCGCCGTTCGCCTGGGGCCCCGTCCTTCCGGCGTCACCGCTCACTCAGGAGTCCGCCCGTGCCTGACATCGCTCTCGGCGTCCTCGACCTGGTCCCGATCCCCTCCGGCTCGACTGCGGCAGGCGCCCTGCGCAACTCGATCGACCTCGCCCAGCGGGCCGAACGCTTCGGATACGCCCGCTACTGGTTCGCCGAGCACCACCTGAATCCCGGCGTGGCCGGAACGTCACCCGCGGTCGTCCTGGCCCTGACCGCATCCGCCACCTCCACCATCCGGCTCGGCTCCGGGGCCGTGCAGCTCGGCCACCGCACGGCGCTGTCCACCGTGGAGGAGTTCGGTCTGCTCGACGCGCTGCATCCGGGCCGCTTCGATCTGGGCCTGGGCCGCTCGGGCGGCCGCCCGCCGGGACAGCCGACCGCACCCTTGCCGACGGCGACCCCGGTCGTCGACGGTCGTACCCCGAACGGCCTGCTGATCCCACCGCGTTTCTCCTTCGAGCATCTGCTCGGCTCCCCCCGCATCGCGCTGCGGCGCAGGCTGCTCCTGCTGCCGGGGGCCCAGTCGCAGGACTACGCGGAGCAGATCGGCGACATCCTCGCCCTGCTGGCGGGCACCTACCGTTCACCGGAGGGTGTCGAGGCGCACGTCGTGCCGGGCGAGGGCGCCGACGTGGAGCTGTGGATCCTGGGCAGCAGCGGGGGCGAGAGCGCCTCGGTCGCGGGCCGCAACGGTCTGCGGTTCGCGGCGAACTACCACGTCAGTCCGGCCACGGTCCTGGAGGCCGTGGAGGGCTACCGGTCCTTCTTCCAGCCCTCCGATTTCCTGGACAAGCCGTACGTCAGCGTCTCGGCGGACGTCGTCGTCGCGGAGGACGACGGAACGGCCCGTGAACTCGCCACCGGCTACGGCCCGTGGGTGCGCAGCATCCGTACCGCCGAGGGTGCCATCGAGTTCCCGACGCCTGAGGAGGCGCGCGCCCGCACATGGACCGACGAGGACCGGGCCCTCGTCCAGGACCGCCTCGACACCCAGTTCGTCGGCTCGCCGGGCCGGGTCGCCGACCAGTTGGAACGCCTGCAGGAGGCCACGGGCGCGGACGAGTTGCTCATCACGACGATCACGCACGACCACGCGGACCGGGTCCGGTCGTACGAGCTGCTCGCGGAGGAATGGCGTCGACGGGGGCACTCCTTCCAGCGGTGAAGGCCCGCGCCGCTGCCACAGTCGGACCGTCTCCGGCACAGCGTCCGCACCCCGCGCACCCTTCAGGACCCTGTCGCCCACTACCGGCGAGAGGCCGGGCGCTGGGGCATCGAGGGCGAACTGCCCGAACCCGTCTCGTACTCCTGACGGCCCCCGGAGTGCCTCCCCGGCGGAGGCGCCCCCCCTTCCTTCTCCCTGAAAGAGGACCCATGGCCACTGTCCTGTCCGTCTCCGGCAGCCCTTCCGCCTCCTCCCGCACCAACCGCCTTCTGCGCCACCTGGACCAACGGCTGGCCGCTCAGGGGCACGACGTCGTTCCGCTCGACGTTCGCACCATCCCCGCTGAGGCCCTGCTCGGCGCGGACTTCCGGCACCCGGCCATCGTCGAGGCCACCGAGCTGTTCGCCCGCGCCGACGGCGTGGTCGTAGGAACACCCGTCTACAAAGCGTCGTACTCCGGAGTCCTCAAGGCGCTCCTCGACCTGCTCCCGCAGTACGCGCTCACCGGAAAGACGGTCCTCCCTCTGGCCACCGGCGGCTCCACCGCGCATGTCCTCGCCATCGACTACGCGCTGCGTCCGGTCCTCAACTCCATGGGTGCCGCGCACATCGTGCAGGGTTGGTTCACCCTCGACAAGGACATCACCGCCCACGACGACGGCTCGATCACCGTCGCACCGGCCGCCGCCGAGGCCCTCACCCAGGTCGTCGACCATTTCTCGCTGGCGCTGGGCCGTACCCCGCTCCTGGCCGCGGCGAGCTGATGCTGTCCCGCCTGGCGTCGAGTGCCTGGCGGGCGCCGAGGCGACTCCTATCCCTAGTTTTCCTATAGGATTACTAGGAAAATGTTGACGGTGATCGAGGAGGAGAGTGACGATGACGAAGCCGACACCCCTCCGCGCACCGCTGCACTCCCACGCCGCCTCGCCGGGCACCGCGTCGTCCTCGGTGCCCTGAAGGAAGACGCCATGACCACAGCATCGAGGTGTAGCGGCAGTCGAACGAAGCGGATCCGGAGATGACGGTGACGGCCGACGAGGTGACCGACGCGGGAGCCGGGCGGGTCGACTGGCTGCACATAGCCCGCGAGATGGCGGAGGACCTGGCCACGGACGCGGCCGAGCGGGAACAGGCCGGCAAGGCACCGCTGGACGAGGTTGCACGGCTGCGCGAGTCGGGGCTGCTGACACTGGCGACACCGGCCGAGCACGGGGTAGGAGGTGCCGACTGGCGGACGGTCTACGCCGTGGTCCGGACCGTCGCCGCGGCCGACGGGGCCATCGGCCACCTGCTGGGCCACCATTACTTCCTGTCCTCCAGCGCCCGCTTCTTCGCTTCCCCCGAGCGTGCCGCCCGAGTGGAGCGGGAGTCGACGGAGGGGCAGTGGTGCTGGGGAGGCGGTATCGCCTCGCACGAACCGCCCCTCATCCTGACCCCCACGGCCAACGGCTATCTGCTGAACGGCTACCAGAGGTACGCCACCGGCGTCGGCATCACCGACCGGCTCGTGGTCCGAGCCGCCAGGTACGGCACCGGTGAGCCTCTGGCCGTCCTCGTCGACCCCGCCCACCCGGGTGTCGTGAGCGGCAGCAGCGGGGACACCTTCGGTCAGCGACTGGCAGCCGGTGGCGCCGTGGAGTTCGACTCCGTGCCGGTCGCGGCGGACAACGTGTTCGGCTCGCTCTCGCCGGACGAGGGCGTCCTGTCACCCTTTGCCTCACTTGCCGTGCCGACCGCGCGTCTGTGCTCCGCCCAGTTCTGTCTCGGCATCGCCGAGGGACTGCTGGCCGAGGTCCACGAGCACGGAAGGGCCGTGCGGTCGCCCTGGCAGCCCCTCTCACCCCAGCCCTGGCCGGGCGGCCCGCCGCAGGATCCGTACGCGTTGACGGTGTACGGCGAACTCACCGTCGTGGCACGTGCCGCGTCCGCCCTTGCCGACCAGGCGGTGGAAGCGCTGGTGCGCGGCCTCGCGCAGGGCGAGGACCTCGACTTCGAGGAGTGCGCGGAGATCGCCGTTCTCGCGAGTGTGGCGGAGGCCGCGGCCTCCCGGGCCGCGCAGGAGGTCACCACCCGTGCCCTCGACGTCGTCGGCCTCGACGCCGCCTCCTCGCGACACGGCTTCGACCGCTTCTGGCGCAATGCCCGGACCCACACCCTGCGCGAACCAGCCGCCCACAGACTGCGCGAGATCGGGGACTACTTCCTCAACGGTGCGCACCCGTCCTTCACCCTTCCTGCCTGACGACGCAGCCGGTGACGGGCGGACACGGCGGGATGGACCATCGCGGCGTGCGCCTCTCGGCGCGAGCGGACCATGCGGTGCGGGCGGCACTGGAACCGGCCGCGGCAGGTGACGAGACCTCACTCAAGGCCGAGGGGATCGCCGCGGCGCAGCGCATCCCGCACAAGTTCCCGGAGGGCGTCCTCGACGACCTGCGTCGGGGCGGTCTCGTGGTCAGCCGGCGGGACGACAAGGAGTGGCGGACGGCCCCCTGGTGTCGGTGCGGGGGTGCGCCCACCCGGGCTTGACGTCAGGTTCACGGCGTGAGCCACCGCTGCGGTGCTCGCCACCACTGTGGCCGAGGCCGTGACCGAGGATTTTGGCGATCAGACCGGTGCCGTGATCCCCGGTGGGTGTCCCGTCGACGCCTGCGCGGCCGGGGGCCGCTCCGGACCGGGGGCCTTGCCCCAACTGCACGAATCCGGTGACGGGTTCCGGGATCCGGCGTACGACTAGGCGGGGCTCCTCCGAGCACACGCATGGAAGGCCACGGCCGTCGGTTGCCTGCCGCGAAGCCTCGGTGTCGTACGGTGCGTCGGCACCGCGCATACTCAGTGATCGTCGCGCCGGCGCAAGGGCGGTGGTCGGCGTGGTTTTTGATGGTCAGGTCGAGAAGGGCACAGGGGACATGAGCGAGACGAGCCGGCCGGTGATGCCGGAGACGGTGGACAGTCCGGCTCTGCGGGCGCACCCGACCGGGGCGGCGGCGCGATGGCTGCTGCGGCACAGGGTGCAGCCGGTGGGGCCGGCGGCCGGTGAGAGTCATTCCGAGCCGCACGCCTGGTGGAAGGTGATGTGCCTGACCGGCGTCGACTACTTCTCCAGCCTGGCCTACGTCCCCGCGATCGCGGCCGTCGCGGCAGGGGCCGTATCGCCTCTTGCGACGTTGCTGATCGTGGCGCTGACGTTGCTGGGGATGCTGCCGATGTATCGCCGGGTGGCCAGACAGAGCCCGAACGGCGCGGGGTCGGTGGCGATGCTGGAGGACCTGCTGCCGTTCTGGTGGGGCAAGCTGTTCGTGCTGGTCCTGCTCGGCTTCGTGGCCACCTCGTGGATCATCACCATCACCCTGTCCACGGCCGACGCCTCGGTGCACGTGGTGGAGAACCCCTTCTTCCCCTCGGCACTGCACGGCCATGAAGTGGCCCTGACGGTGACGCTGCTGCTGATCCTCGGCGGAGTGTTCCTGCTGGGCTTCAGCGAAGCGGTCAAGGTGGCCATCCCCTTGGTGGCCGTCTTCCTCGCTCTCAACGCCGTCGTCATCGGCGTCGGTGTCGCCCACGTGCTCACCGATCCCGAGGCCTGGTCGGCGTGGACCGGTTCCCTCACCGACCTGGGCGGCTTCGGCGATCTGGCGGGCCCCGCCCTGCTGGCCTTCCCGCTGTTGGTACTGGGCCTTTCCGGCTTCGAAACCGGTGTGAGCATGATGCCGCTGGTGGAGGCCGACGGTGCCGACGACGAGCAGCGGCTGAAGGCCCGTATCCACAACACCCGCAAGCTCCTCACCACCGCCGCGCTCATCATGAGCGTCTATCTGCTGGCCGCCAGCTTCGTCACCACCGTCCTCATTCCCGAGGACGAGTTCAAGCCCGGCGGCGCCGCCAACGGCCGGGCCCTGGCGTGGCTCGCGCACGAGCACGTCGGCGAGGCATTCGGCACCGTGTACGACATCAGCACCATCCTCATCCTGTGGTTCGCCGGCGCCTCCGCCATGGCTGGACTCATCAACATCGTGCCCCGCTACCTGCCCGACTACGGCATGGCCCCCGAATGGGGCCGCGCGGTGCGCCCGGTCGTCCTCGTCTACACCACCCTGTGCATCATCATCACCGTCACCTTCGACGCCGACGTCGACAAACAGGCCGGCGCCTACGCCACCGGCATTCTGGCGATGATGGTGTCCGGCGCCTTCGCCGTCACCGTCTTCGTCCTCCGCCATCGACGACGCGCGGCCACCGTCGGCTTCGCGCTGCTCACCGCGGTCCTGCTCTACGCGCTGATCGCCAACATCGTCGACAAGCCCGATGGCATTGCCATCTCCGGCTTCTTCATCCTCGGCATCATCACGGTCTCGCTGATCTCGCGCATCTCGCGCACCACCGAACTGCGCGCCGACCGCCTCGTCTTCGACGAAGCCGCCCGCCGGTTCATCACCGACACCCTCGCCCACGACCAGTCCATCAACATCATCGCCAACCGCCGCGAGTCCGGCGACGCCGCCGAGTACAGCGCCAAGGAACGCGAACAGCGCGGCACCAACCCGGTACCGGGCCCGGCCGACGTGCTCTTCCTCGAGATCGACGTCGTCGACCCGTCCGACTTCAGTGACACCCTCACCGTCCACGGCGTCGAGGTGGACGGCCACCGCATCCTGCGCGCCCAGGCCCCGGCAGCGCCCAACGCCATAGCCGCCGTTCTTCTGGCCCTGCGGGACGCCACCGGTGTGCGGCCGCACTGCTACTTCGCCTGGGCCGAAGGCAGCCCGCTGGTGCACATGATCCGCTACTTCCTGCTCGGTCGCGGTGACACCGCCCCCGTCACCCGCGAGATCATCCGCAGCAACGAACCCGACCCGGAACGCCGCCCCGGCATCCACGTCGGCGACTGAGCCCGTCACCAGCCCTTGGAACGGAGACGAAACGCTTCCTTGCCCAATGCCCGGCCGGAAGTGATGGGAAGCGGATCAACCGCTCGGTCGTGACCGTTCCCGTGGTCTGCCTGCCCCGCCTCTTGCGGGGCTCAGCCTCAGCCGGCCGTTGTGAGGTCTCGCCTCAGAGCGGCCGGTTCGGTGTTCGCTCATCAGGGGACAGGCGGGCACTTCGTTCGTAGACGGTCCCGCCAGGGATGAACCAGCCCGCCTTCTTCCGCACAGCCGGACTCGGGTCCTTGGCGTGGGACGCCTCCAAGGCGGCAACGGCGCGTGCATCCGAGTGAGCGAACCTGCCGACGAGTTCGGCAGCCCGTGCCCGGACGTGCGCGTCCGGGTCTGAAGCCAAGTGGCGGATCGCGGGTTCGAGTACCTGGCCTGGGCCCGGTGCACAGGTGTCTCCCTTGCACCGGTCACAGGCCAGGGCGTGGAACGCGGCGACCCGGACCCGGGCGTCCGGGTCGTCGGCCATGGCGACGAGTTCTCCCACGGACTCGATGTCGACCAGGTGGTCGAGGAGGCGACAACAGCCCTCGCGGACCGCCGGATTCCCGTCTCGGAGGCCGGAGCGGATGGCACTCAGCGCGTTCTGCCCACGCCGTAGCAACTCGCGGTAGGCCGCCACCGTGCGCTGCGGGTCGCCCAAGCACGAGACGAGGGCTTCGTCGTCGGTTCTGACGAATCCAAGCATGCCGTCAGTTTCGAGCGGCTCGACGAGATCCAGCAACGGGATTTCGACCCATGGCAAGGCAGGCGGAACCCACCCTCAGCTGAGCCCTTGAGGGTCCAGGCGATGTCGGGCTCCCCGACACCGCGTTGTCGCCCGGACGAGTCGTGCAGTGCCCAGAACCGCAGTTGGCGTCTGGCGTCTGGCGTGTGGCGTCTGGCGGCAGCGGCCGTGGCGCTCGCCGCCCCGGATCACGGCTCGGCATCTCGGCGTCTCGGCAACCAGGCTCATTGCCACGCCTATCTGCCCGTCCTGCGCGGCCGTCGGGCAGCATCGCCGGCACGCCACGTCGGCCCCCGCGAACGCACCACTGCCTGCCCGCCTTCGGCGCGCCACCGCGGGTCTGCGAGGATGGCCGCGAGCCGTCCGCACCGGGTCCCCGTCCTGCACGGGCCCCGGAGTGCGCAGGCGGTGAAAGGCGGGCGGGTACGCGCAACGGCCCGGCGGGCGCGAGAACGGAGCGGTGCGGCACATGCCGGAGTACCCGGAGTACCTCGCCGCGTTCGTGTTCGCCGCGGGTGGTGTCGTCCATGCCGTCGTGGCGCCGTATCGGTTCTCCACCGCGGTCCTGTTCTGCCTTGCGATGACCTCTGCCGGACTCGGCGTTGCCGTTCGCGGCGCGGCAGCTCACCCGAGCGTCGCCACCGCCCTCGCCGCAGCCGCCCTGCTCCTGGCGCTCGCGCTGGGCTTGCTGCTGCTCGCCGACGCCGTCTTCCTGGTCCGGCGGTACGGACCACAGGCGGCCCTGCTGGTGACCGGGGCCGCCGGCTGCGCGGTGCTGGCGGTACTCGCCCTCGACGTGGTCTTTCACGTGGTCGGCGGCGAAACGCTCGCTGCCCTCGTGATCGCGGTGAACGCGGTCGCGGGATACCTCACCCTGCTCTTCTTCGCGTTCGCCGGCTACGTCTTCGTCCGGGGCCGCAGCACCCCCCTACCGGAAACCACCCATGTCGTCGTCCTGGGCGCAGGACTCATGGGTGACCGGCCCGGCCCACTGCTGACCCGCAGACTGGAGCGTGCCCTCACGGTCGACGCCGCCCGTACACCGGACACGCCTGGTGTCGTGTTCGTCGTCTCGGGCGGACAGGGCGAGGACGAGGTCCGCTCCGAGGCGGAGGCGATGGCCGACTATCTGCGTGGACGTGGAGTTCCCGCCGAGCGGATCGTGCGGGAGGACCGCTCCGTCAACACCGGGCAGAACCTTCGCTTCAGCGCGGCCCTCGTGGACGGCGCGGCTCCCCACCATGTCACGGTGGTCACGAGCGGCTTCCACGTCTACCGCACCACCCTGCTGGCCCGCCGCGTCGGCGTTTCCGTGCACGTCGTGGGGGCGCCGACCTCCTCCGCCTACTGGCTGGCTGCGACACTGCGCGAATTCGCCGCCGTCCTGTGGCTGGATCGCCTCTGCCTGGTCGGACTCAGCCTGCTGCTGGCAGTGCCCGTGGCGACGGCGGTTTTCGAGCACTGAAGCGCCGAATCCAGGGCTTGCAGAGGGCGTGTGAGGTAGGCAGCTTGGCTCAGTAAGCGCGAAAACCCCTGTCCGCGATCGCCGATATGGCTGTTTCGATGTTCTCGCGGGTGACGCTGGGGACCACCAGCAGATTCTTGGCCGTGAAGCGCCCGATCTGCTCGATCTCCAGCGCAACTGTCTGCGCGAGTCGAACCGGGTCGTAGACCTCGAAGACCCGGGTGCCGCCGTCCCACACGACGGTGACACCGCCGATCCAGCCCTTCATCTCCTGTATCGCCCAGTCGGGCTCGTCCATGGGCGCAGGCCACTCGATTCGAAATTCCACGCCTGCATTATGCGGGAGCGGTCCCCGCACTCCCGCGGCCCACGTGATGTGTGGCGACTGCGCCTCGGGATGCGGTGGGGCGGCCGGTCCGTATCGGCAACACCGGGCGTCCTGTACGCCGTGGAGGTCTGTGGCTTCCGACGTCACGGCATCTGGGACACGCTGCTCTCGCCGGACCCTACCGCTCGTGTCCGCGCAGTTCTCCTCATTCCGGGCCAGACTGACCTCGTCGGCGAAGCGACCGTGTTCGCTCAGCTGCTCCTGACCGTGGGCCGCGAGGACCACTTCATGTGCGCCGACGCGCTCCGGTGCTGTTTCGGAAGCGTCACGGGTCTTGTCATCAGAGCGCGCGTCGTGCGACTGTCCGGGCGATGGTTACGTAACCATCGCTGGTTTACGTAAGTTTGGGACATCTGTTCCGGACACCGGCTCATGCGCGGCTCGGCTCAGGTGACGAACCCGCACTCCGCCCTCCACGAATTCCCGTCACTGGAGACGACATGACCAAGACCCCGACGAGGTCGCGAAGACTGGCCGCTGTGCTCACGGCCGGCTTCGGCGCGATGCTCCTGTTGCTGACCGCCCCCGAACCCGCCCTCGCCGAGCAGGCCTCCGACACGGCTGCCGCCTCGTACGCTCCGGTGAAGCCGGCGTCGAAGGGCGGCACCAGTGACTTCCGCGGAGTGAACTGGGCCGACCCGCGCGACAACTACGCCAGTGACGCCGTGGTGCCGAGCGGGCTGTCGGTGACCGACGACTACCGCACCGTCTACCGCACCACCGAGAAGATGGTGCGCGGCTTCAAGAGGAACCTGGGCGCCAACACGCTGCGACTGCCGATCAACCCGGCGAGCGTGGGCACCACTTGGTGGAAGTCGTACCGGGCGACGATCGACGCGGCCACGGCCTCCGGCGACAAGGTCATCGTCAGCTACTGGGAGGCCGACACCAGCAAGGACGGCCTGGTCGACGACACGGCCGCCTGGAAGACGATGTGGAACACCGTGGTGCGGGAGTACAAGCACAACCCGCGGGTCTACTTCGAGCCCATGAACGAGCCGCACGGCTACACCCTGGACCAGTGGGTGTCCGTCACCAGCGGCTGGCTTGCCCAGCACAAGGACGTTCCGCGCGGCCGTGTCGTGATCAGCGGCACCGGCTACAACGACAACGTCACCGGTGTCGGCGCGGCACCCCAACTACGGGGAACACTGCTGTCGTTGCACTTCTACGGGTTCTGGAACAGCTACACCCGGCAGTCGGACTGGACCGCGGACCTCGAAGCCCGGATCGGCAAGTACGCGGGGCGGACCGTCATCGACGAGGCCGGCTCCCCGATGACCATCGGCCTCAACTACGGCGCGTGGAACGGCAACGTGTACACCTCGTACCTCGCGGCCGTCGCCAACACCGCCCGCAGCAAGGGGATGGGACTGGTGTACTGGCCGGGTCTGCGTTTCGGCGATGCCTACTCGATCGAGTCGCTGGACTCCAGCGGCAACCTCGTGGACAACAGCGCCACCGGAGTCGCGCTGCTGCGCTGGGGCTACGGCTTCGGCAAGACCCCGCCGGTCAACGACCTGCCGCCCGCGCCCCCCGGTGAGGTCCTGCGCGGGGTGGCCTCGGGCCGCTGCGCAGACGTGCCCGGCTTCAGCACCGCCAACGGCACCCAGCTCGACCTCTGGGACTGCAACGCCGGCGGCAACCAGACCTGGAACTGGAACGCGGACAAGCAACTCACCGTCTACGGCAACAAGTGCATGACGGTGGGAGGCACCGGAACCACGGCAGGGGACCCCGTGGTCATCACCGACTGCACCGGCGCGGCGGCACAGCAGTGGAACGTGAACGCGGACCTCTCCGTGACCAGCGTCGCGAACCCGGCGCTCTGCCTGGACGCGGCCGGAGCGGGCACCGGCAACGGCACCTCGGTCGACGTCTGGTACTGCAACGGCGGCAGCAACCAGCAGTGGACGAGGAGCTGACGCCGGCACCTGTCTGTCCCGGCCACCGACTGGCCACGGATCGCAACCGCCGGCGCCGTCGTCCTTCGCCCTACGGCGAGGGCGGCGGCGCTGCCGGTCATGGGACGTGTCCTCGCACCGCCAAGGCTCATTCGGCGAACGGCGGTTGGGGCGGAACCGGGCCCTCGCCCGCGTAGGTGTCGCCCCGCGGGGCCGACGGCGCGTCGTCCTCGGCCAGCGTCAGACTGGGCCAGGGCCCGGCCAGGGCGGCGTCGTCCAGGGTGATGCCGAGGTGGTCGAGGATCAGGGCCACCACCGGTGCGATGCCGGTGTCCTCACCCTCGTGTGCGGCGAGTGCCGCTTCCACCCGGTCCCACCAGGAGTCGGCCCGCTCGGGGCGAGTGTGCTCCATGCCCGGCTCGAAGTTCTCGACGCACTCTCCGTCGCGCCAGTACTGGAACACATCGAGTCCTTCGGTGGTCAGCACGCTGTACGTCTCGGTGCCGCGGGACAGCTCCGTGAGGGCTTCGCTCCAGGATCCGACGGCACCGTCCTCCTCGACGCAGAAGGTCCACCCGCCGAGCCTCCCGGACCGCAGCAGGCAAACCCCTTCGTCACCGGAGTCGTCCGAGAGAAGATCCGAGGCTTCGTCCGCATCGAGCGGACGTGCCTGCCCGGGATCGGCTCCGTACCGGGCGAAGACCTCCTCGGGGCTCAGCCCCCGGGTGAACGTGACGCACATCCAGGCCGTCGCCCAGGTGAGCGAACGTGGGTCCGTGCCTGCAGTCATGTCTGCCTCCGTCATTCACAGCCTTCACCGAGGCCCCGGCGTCCTTCGTGGACGCCGGGGCCGGCTTCATCATGCCGGGTCCGGGCAGCGGGCCCGGTCGCGGGGGGATGCGGGCTCTATGCCGTGAACTCGATGCGGAACGGGTCACCGTCCACGAGCCGCTGGTACTTGCGCAGGGAGCCGAGGACTCCGCCCGCCGAGCTGTTGGCGCGCTGGGTGATGTGGAGCCGCAGGCAGGTCTCGTTGCCCGAGGCCGGGCGGGTGGGCCAGGTCGCCGGGGCGGACCAGAGGCCGTTCACCACCTGGGGGGTCAGTTCGGCGCACAGGGTGCCGTCCTGACCGCCCTCCGCCGTGCTGGCGGGCGGGAACTCGTCGCAGCTGTCCTTGCCGGCCACCCCCGGGTACAGGTTCGTGAAGGGTGTACAGGTCGCGGCGCGGTTGGCGTTCGCCTTGGTCTGGTTGACCGCGTGCAGGACGTCGGTGCCCCGTCGCCTCATGATCTCTTCGTAGATGGGCACGACGATGCCGTACTTCTCATGGGCCCTTGAGTAGCTCAGCACCGGCATCTCGTCGGTCGGTATGACACAACCACGCAGCCGGGGCTGCTCCTTGTCGCAACGGATCTCGCCGGTCGCGGGGCTGGACCAGGACGCGCTGGGGTCGACCGGGGTCGCACCGGGCATCGTCACGTACATCTTGTAGCTGGTCCGGAAAGAGGAACGGGTGGTGTCCGCCGCGAATGCGCCGCCGTTGTACTTGGTCTTCCCGGTCTTCTCCAGACCGGGTGTCAGTTCCGAGGTGCCGTACCACGGCTGCTTTGTCACCGTCGTGCAGCCGGTACCGCATGCCACCTGCACCTTCACCACGAGACTCTTCACATCGCCGGTGACCCGGACCAGCTTGGCGGTGATCGTCTCGTTGAGGTCGAGGGACTTGTAGGAGGTGGCGAGTGTGGAGTTGACCTGGATGAGGCCGGTGCCGATGGTCTTGCCGTTCGCGTCGTAGAGGGTGTACGTGACCTCGGCGCCGTTCAGGCACAGTCCGCCGGTGCGGCTCCAGGTCCAGGTTCCCGGACTCGTCAGCACGCACGAGGGCGGTGGCGGCTCGGGGTCGTCGGTGTCCGGCTCGAACTCCGTGCCCAGACCGTCACCCGCAGGGTCGTCGGCGGCGAGGTCGGCGGTTGCCGGGGCGGCCGCACCGGTCTTCGTGCGGGGCGCCGTGGCTGTTCCGCCGTCCACCCTCACGCATGCGGTGACGGCGTCGGGCACCGTCGCGCGAGCCGCGGCGGGGAGGCGGGAGCAGGAGTCCTGGGCGGCGAAGGCGGCGGTCTGCAAGGCCGGGGCGGGAGCGGTGGAAGCACCGTCCGCGGTCGGGTCCGCCGCGGCGGTGAGGGTCGTACGGGCCGGTGCGGTCCGGCCCTCGGCAGCGCCGGCGGTGCCGGTCGCGGTGAGGGCCATGGTGAGGAGTGGAGCGACCAGCACCCATCTGATGCGTGATGAGGTCATGACTTCTCTCTGCCGGAGGTGAAGGAAGGGGTGAGGCGGCCGGGCCGTCGCCCGGCCGCCGGATGCGCGTGCGTCGGTGCCGTTGCTCAGAAGATGGACGACAGGACCTTGGTGGCCCCCGACACGACGTCCTCGCCGACGTCGGCGATCTTGCCGACGACGGGCTTGATGAGCTTGCCGCCGGCCGCCTTGTCCGCGGCACCGATCCACTTGGACTGGCCGAAGGTGACCAGGCTCAGGCCGGTGCCGACGGCGGATTCGAGGAACTCGCCGCTGGAGAAGCCGTGCTCGATGCCGGTGAACAGGGTGCCGAGGGCGCCGGCGCCCATCGATACGGCGGAGAAGAAGCCGGCCGCTGCGGCTGCCGGGGGGAACACGAAGGCGGCGAGGGCGCACCCTGCGGCCAGGAACCCGGCGCCGACGCTGATGGCGTTGAACGCGTCGGCGTAGAAGCCGGCGTCGTTCCACCACTCGTCGGTGTCCCCGCCGGTGCCGTTGGGGTTGATCTGGTCGTTGGTGTCCTTGTCGGCCGGATCGATCTTGGCCTCCCGCTCCCGGCGGGCCTTCTCGGCGGCGGCCTCGGCCGCCGCCTGGGCCTCGGCCGCGCGCTTTGCCGCCACGATCTGCTTCGCCTGGCTGGCCGCGGCTGCGGCCGTCGCCGCGTCCTTGCCCGCCGCGATCGAGGAAGCGCGGGCGGCGGCGGCCGAAGCCTGGGCGCTGTACGACGACTTGAGGGCCGCGCGGGCGGAGTCCATCGCCTTGTTCGCCGAGTAGTTCGCGGAGCGGGCGGCACGCCGGGCGGTCGACGCCGCCGTGGTCGCCCTGTTCGCGGACGCCCTGGCGTCGGCCGCGGACTTGTCGGCGGCGTCCGCGTTCCGCCGGGCCTCGTCAGCGTAGCTGTCGGCCTTGGCCGCGGAGTCGAGTGCCTTGGACGCCCACTCCTTGGCCTCGGCGGCCGCGTTGCGGGCGTCGGCGCCGGCCTTCGACGCCAGGGCGGCGTTCTCCTGCGCCTTCTGGGCGATCTTCGCCGCGGCCGCGATGGCGCCACGGACCGCGGCGACGTGGGTGGCGGTGTCGTGGTCGAGCTGGGCCGTCCGGTACTGCACCAGGGAGACGAAGTTGCGGCGCATCCAGGTGGGCCCCTCCATGGCCACCTCGGCGTACGCCCGGGTGAAGGCACCCCCGCTGATCATGAGCTGGCCGGTGAGGACGGCGTCGTCCTCCGCGATCGCCTGGGGGTAGTCGTGGTCGAAGAAGTTCTGCAGGGATTCGGTGGTGTTGATGCTGAGGGCCTTGTTCGCTGCGGCGGTGACGGCCCTGCCCGGGTTCGAGTTCAGGATGCGGCCGATCGCCACCCGGTTGTCCTCGTCGGAGGCCTTCTTCATGCCGCTGGTGAGGAAGTCGCCGACCGCCTTGGACTCGGTGCTCTTCAGGGCGTTCAGGGCCGCTTCGGCGATCTTCGGTCCGGCGATCGTGGCCACGTGGAGAGTGGTCTCCCGGTCGTCCTGCCCCTGGGCCAGGACCCGGTCGAGGTCGATCCAGGCGTACACGTCGTCGTCCGTGCCGGACAGGGCGAACTGGGCCGCCTGCCGGGTCCATGCGCCTCTGGAGTCGAGCAGGGCGATGGCCGCCTTGCGCCCGTGGACGGCCGCGGCCGCCATGTCGTTCGCCACCAGCGCCTGTTCGGCCTTGGCGATCAGATCCTTGGTGGCCTGATCGGTCTGCTGCGCCTGGGCCGCCTTGTTCTGATAGGTGGTCAGCTCCTTCGTCTCGATCTCGGCGAGCAGCCGGACCTCCTCGATGGCCTGCAGTTTGTCCTGTTCGAGGGTTTCCGCCTCGGCCTTGCGCGCGTTCTGTTCCACCAGGATGGCGTCCGAGACGGCCTTGGTGGCGGTGTTGGCGGCCAGTACGGCAGCCGCCGCGTGGGCGGTGGACTTGTTGGCGTAGTCGACGGCCTTGCCCGCGTTCCGTACGGCTTCCTCGGCGGCGGCCGCTGCCTTGTCGGCGTGGTCCGCCGCGGAGTTGGCCGCGTCCCGGGCGGTGCGAGCGGCCGTGGCCGCGGTCGCGGCGAGGGCCTGGGCGGTGGAGGCGGCGTTGGTGGCCCGGTTCGCGGCTGCGGAGGCGATCGCGGCCTGGCGCTTGGCCTCCGCGGCCTCCGACTGGGCGGCGCCGGCGGCGGCACCGGCCTGGGCGGAGGCGTTCGCGGCGGCGGCAGCGTTGCGCGCGGCGGAGGCGGCCGCGGAACCGGCGGCGGCGGCCTTGGTTCCGGCGACGGCGGCCTGATCGGCCGCCTTGGCCGCCGTACGCGCCTTGGCCGCGGCATTGCGGGCTGCGACCGCCGCGTTCTTGGCGGCTTCGGCCTTGCCGGCGTCCTTGGAGGCACCGATCGCGGCGTTGTAGGCGCGGGCCGCGGCGCTGCCGGCGTTCGCTGCGGCCTGGGCGGCGCCGGTGGCGGCCCAGGAGGCGCGCCGGGACGCCTGCACCGCGGCGTTCGAGGCGTTGATGGCGTTGCGGGCGGCATCCGCCGCGCCCTTCGCGGCGGAAGCCGCCTTGCGGGCCGCCGCCCCGGACTTCTGCACGTCCTCCTTGGCGGCGGCTGCCTCGGCGGCGGCCTTCTCCGCTGCCTCCTTCGCCTTCTCCGCGGCGGTCTGGGCGCGCGCGGAGGCTTCGACGGCGAGGTTCGTCTCACGCTCGGCGCGTTTGCCCTCCCGTACGACGACGGCGACGAGTTCCTCGATCGTCGCCGACTCCTGGTCCCGGGCACGGGCTATGTGCTGCCCGGTCTCGATGAACCACTCCACGTCGGACGCGGTGCCGCTGAGGGCACGGTCGGCGTACTTCTGCACCTCGGGGCCGGCCTGCGTGAGCATGGCGGAGACCTGGACCCGGGCGTCCTCCAGGCGCGCGTCGTACTGGGTGTCGGTGAGGAACGTGATGAGGGTCGGCTGGGCGCCGGTGTTCAGGGCGGCGGTGGCGTCTCGCTGGACCGCCTTGTCGCCGGTGGCCGACACGATGCTGGTGGCCACCTGGAGGTCCTCGAGGATGGCGGGTTTGAAACCCTCCCGCAGGAACTCGGCGATGGCGGCGTCACCGTTGTCGAGGGCGGCGACCGCCGCGCGGCGCAGGCCCTTGCCCGCGCGGTCCAGGCTGCTGACGATGGCGACGCGGTTGTCCTGCACGGTCTGGATCGGCAGGGTCTCGGTCAGGAAGGTCTGGATCTCGCTGTCAGAGCCGGACAGGGCTGCGGCTGCTGCGGCCTTGACGCCTCTTCCGCCGGATATCCAGGCCTTGACGACTTTCGCTCGCTCGGTGTCCGGCAGTGGGACGGGGTCGGGCGCTGTGCCCTCCGCCGCGGCGGCGACCGGGGTGAGGAGCACCGAGGGTGCGGAGGCCAGGGCGGTGGTGGCGGCGAGTGCGCCGAGCACACGGCGCCGACTCCAGAAAACGGTCTGCATAAGTGATGTGTCCCCGTGAGTTGTTGAAGGGACATGCCGGATCTCGTGGGTGAGCACATTTCCGACATGCCCGTGGGATGAAAGGTCATGGGCCGCGAAGTGGCGTGCAGGCGGCACTTCTTGCCGTGCCGGACCATATCAACCGGGCTGCGGAAAGGGACCAGTTGTGCGCGCCTGTTCTACAACGGCGGTTGAAATGCGGACTTCTGACTGTGCGTCGGGGAGCATTTACAGGTCCTTCACAACGTCCCGTACAACCTTTACGAGGTGTGACGCAGATCACCGATTGTCAATGCAGAATGTCTGTTTCTGTGCGGTTCTATGCGCTCGACCTTGAACTCGCTTCGTGTTGGTATGGCAAAGCGGATGATGATTACCGAGACGGGGGACCTCTCGCTTCGAGAGGTAAGGGGACTGCTTTCCAAGGGAGTTGGGGCATACCCGGCGGAGCGCTGTCGATATCGCATGCTGTGCACCCGAATTCGGGCCCGGTGACGCACATCCGGCCGTCAGCGACGAACTTGGGGATGCAATGAAGAAATACGGCAGAATATCCGCGCAGTCGCAGCGCAAGCGGGTTGCGCTGCGTGTTCTGGGTGCGGCTGCGGTCGGCACCCTGGCGTGGATCACGGCGGCCACGGGCATCCCCGGCGAGGCCTCCCGGCACACCAGCTCTCCCGCACTGGTCGTGGACAGTGCTCCCGGTTACGCGGTGGAGAATTTCGACTACCCGCTGGCGGACAAGATCCTGGCCGAGAAGAAGATCCTCCTCAAGCGCGGCGACGGGCACATCACCCTGGCCGACTGCGCGACCGGGACCGGTCTCCTGGAGATCATGGCCCGCGACAAGGCGGACAAGATCTGCTTCAAGGTGGTGGGGAGCTCCGGCTGGCTGACCCTGGAGATCCCCGCGGTCTACGCCATCAAGGGCAACGACTACACGACCGCGGTCGACATGACCGTGGGTACCGAGGAGAAGTCGTTCGACATCCTCAAGAACTCCTGGACGCCGGTGGGTGAGGCCGCGGACACCGAGGGCCGCGATCACATGCTCGTCGAGATCAGGTCCTCCAAGTAACCGCAGGTCGACACCGACACGCTCACCGCTCCGCGGCCCGGTGCCCACCGGATGCGCGGCCCTCGTGACTAGGAATCCACGTTCATGTATGTCTCCAGACGCACCCGTCTCGCCACGCTGGCCGCCGCTCTGGTCGCGACCGCCGGCGGCCTGAGCGCCTCCACCGCCACCGCACTCACCGGAAGCGACGCCCCGGCGCAGATGAACTACGTCGCGAAGATCAACGTCGGTGAACAGAGTGCCTGCACCGGCACCCTGATCGCCCCGCAGTGGGTCCTGACCGCGGCCACCTGCTTCGCCGCGGACGGCAAGCCCGCCGAGGGCAGGCCCGCCGTCGCCACCACTGTCACCGTCGGCCGCACCGACCTGACGCAGACCGGTGGCAGCGTCCTGCCGGCCATCCGGCTCGTTCCCCACGCCGACCGGGACCTGGTGCTCGTCAAGCTCGCCGCCAGGATCACCGATCCGGCCATCACGCCCGTCCGGCTGGCGACCTCGCCCGCCGCCGCGGGGGAGGAGCTGGTGAAGGCTGGATTCGGCCGCACCAAGACCGAATGGGTACCCGACAAACTCCACACCGCCACGTTCACGGTCGCCGCCACCGCGGAGACGACGGTGGACCTCAACGGCTCCGACACCGCGACCGTCTGCCAGGGCGACGCCGGCGGTCCCGCCCTGCGCACCGTCGACGGCACCCCTGAGCTCGTCGGCGTCAACTCCCGTTCCTGGCAGGGTGGATGCCTTGGCATCGACCCGGCCGAGACCCGTACCGGGGCCGTAGACACCCGCGTCGACGACATCGGCGCCTGGGTTGCCCACGCCCTCTCCCGCAACCCGGACGACGTCACCGGCGACGGCAAGGCCGACCTGGTGGCCATCAAGGACGACGGCATCCTGTGGGTCTACCCCGGCACCGGAAAGGCCAGCGGCAGCACCTTCGGCACCCGCTTCCAGGCCGGTACCGGTTGGCAGAGCCAGAACGCCGTCACCGTCGGGGACCTCAACAACGACGGCCTCGGTGACCTCCTGTCCCGTCAGGCCTCGGACGGCACGCTGTGGGTCTACCCCGGCACCGGGAAGCCCGGCATGGAGGCCTTCGCCACCCGCTACCAGGTCGGCAGGAGCTGGCAGACCCAGGACATCACCCGCACCGGCGACTTCAACACCGACGGGCTCACCGACGTGCTGACCCGTCAGGCGTCCGACGGCACGCTGTGGGTCTACCCCGGCACGGGGAAGCCCGGCATGGAGACCCTCGGCACCCGCTACCAGGTCGGCACCGGCTGGAAGAGCATGGACTTCGTCACCACCGGAGACCTCAACAACGACGGACGCCCCGACGTGTTGTCCCGTCAGGCCTCGGACGGCACGCTGTGGGTCTACCCCGGGACCGGAAGGGTGAGCGGCGCCTTCGGCACCCGCTACCAGGTCGGCAGGAGCTGGCAGACCCAGGACGCCCTGCGCACCGGCGACTACAACGGGGACGGGCTCACCGACGTGCTGTCCCGTCAGGCGTCCGACAACACGCTGTGGGTCTACCCCGGCACCGGCAAGTCCGGCATGGAGACCCTCGGCACGCGCCATCAGGCCGGCACCGGCTGGGGGCCGTACCGCATCCTCTGAACCGGTTGAAGCCCGGGGCCACGACACAGGCGCGGACCGCCTCGTCGTGGCCCCGCGGTCGTCACCGGGCCCGGCGGTGACCGGCGAATGGCCCGCCGTCCTGCCGAGCCGTCCGCGGGAAAAGTTCGGCGCCGGTGGGCCGGGCCGCGCCATTTCGCGGCGACCGACGTCGCCGAACACCTCGTACGCTTCCGCCGGATCACCGATCATGTACGCCTTCGACCGAGCTTTCGCACCCTTCGCGGCCTGGTAGCGGCACCGTGTGACTGTCTGTGCCGTGCACCTGGACACCGCCTTCCGGTCCATTCGGGTGGCGCTGTGCGGCAGGTGCGCTCGATGCGTGTGGCCGCCCGCAGGGCGCCGTCATTGCACGGTCCACCGCACACGGATGGCTCGGCATTTGTTGCGCGGCGACACACCGCCGGTTGAGATGGAGCCGCCCGAACAAGGGTGTGAGGCATCAACTGCCGTGTGGCCATCGACGTCGTCGGTGACGGGTCGGTGTCCCTGCCGCTGGGTCCCTCTCACCCGAGGCGCAGGGTGTCTGCGTCTGGGGGCCGGGTGCCAAAGGTGTCCGAAACGCTGAAGGAGAGATCGTGGTGGCAGAAAACGCCAAGACGAACCGCGGGGTCGTGTCCGCGCCGCTCCTCAAGGGGCAGAAGGCGTTGGTGACCGGCGCCAACTCGGGCATCGGCCGGGCGACCGCCGTTGCCCTGGGCCGGGCCGGGGCGGACGTCGTGGTGAACTACGTCGTCGGCGCGCAGGACGCGGAGCTGGTCGTGAAGGAGATCGAGAGCTTCGGGGTCCGTGCCTACGCCCATGAGGCCGACGTCTCCGACGAGGACCAGGTGGCCGCCATGGTCGCGCGGATGGTCGAGGAGTTCGGCACCATCGACATCATGGTGGCCAACGCGGGCCTCCAGCGGGACTCGGCCGTGACGGAGATGACGCTCGCCCAGTGGCAGAAGGTCATCGACGTCAACCTGACCGGCCAGTTCCTGTGCGCGCGGGAGGCCGCCAAGGAGTTCATGCGGCGCGGTGTGGTGGAGGAGGTCTCCCGTTCGGCCGGGAAGATCATCTGCATGAGCTCGGTCCATCAGATCATCCCGTGGTCGGGCCACGTCAACTACGCCTCCTCCAAGGGCGGCGTGGGCATGCTGATGCAGACCCTGGCCCAGGAGCTCGCCCCGAAGCGGATCCGGGTCAACGCGATCGCGCCGGGTGCCATCCGCACCCCGATCAACCGCGACGCGTGGTCCACCCCCGAGGCCGAGGCCGACCTCCTGCGGCTGATCCCGTACCACCGCGTGGGCGACCCGGACGACATCGCCAACGCGGTCGTCGCCATGGCGTCCGACCTGCTCGACTACGTCGTCGGCACCACCCTCTACGTCGACGGCGGAATGACGCTCTTCCCCGGCTTCGCCACCGGGGGCTGATCCGGCATGCAGGACCATGTCACGCCCCGCCGGGTGGTCATCCTCGGCGGCGGGTTCGCCGGGCTGTTCGCCGCCCGCGCCCTGCGGAAGTCACCGGTGGCCGTGACCCTGGTCGACCGCCGTGCCCACCACCTCTTCCAGCCGCTGCTGTATCAGTGCGCCTCCGGGATCCTGTCCGAGGGGCAGATCGCGCAGCCGCTGCGCGGGGTCCTGCGGCGCCACCACAACGTCAGGTGCGTGCTCGCCGAGGCCACCGACGTGGATGCCGGCGCCCGGACGGTGCGCGCCCAGCGGCCCGGGGGCGGAATCGTCCAGTTGCCGTACGACGATCTGATCGTCGCTGTGGGTATGCGTCAGTCCTACTTCGGGCACGACGAGTTCGCCGCGCACGCTCCCGGTATGAAGACCCTGGACGACGCGCTGGACATCCGCCGACGGATCTACCGGGCGTTCGAGATGGCCGAGACGGCGGCGAACGACCGGGAACGGCAGCAGTGGCTCACCTTCGCGCTGGTCGGCGGCGGGCCGACCGGCGTCGAGCTCGCCGGACAGATTCGGGAGATCGCCGGCCACACCCTCGACCGGGAGTTCCAGAAGATCGAGTCCGCCCACGCCCGGGTGCTGCTCTTCGAGGGGTCCGACGCGGTGCTGGGTGCGTTCGGCCCTCCGCTGGCTCACCGTGCGGCCCGGACCCTGCGGCACCTCGGTGTCGAGCTCCACCTGGGCACGAGGGTCACCGACATCGACGCACACGGCCTGACGGTCCGGGACCACCAGGGCGGGACGACCCGGTTCGGCGCCCGCACCGTGCTGTGGACGGCGGGTGTCGAGGCGCCGCCCATCGCGGCCGCCTTGGCCCGTGCGACCGGCGCCGAACAGGACCGGGCCGGACGCATCCTGGTCGAGCCCGACCTCACCGTCCCCGGTCATCCGGAGATCCGGGTCACGGGCGACGTTATGAGCCTGAACCATCTGCCGGGTCTGGCCGAGGTCGCCATGCAGTCCGGCGCCTACGCGGGCCGAGCGCTGCGCCATCAGGTCGAAGGCAGGGCGAAGAAGCCGAAGCCCTTCAAGTACGTGGATCTGGGCAGCGCCGCCTACATCGCCCGCGGCCGGGCCGTGGTCAAGGCCGGCCCGATGCATCTCTCGGGATTCACGGGCTGGCTCGCGTGGCTCTTCATCCACCTGGCCTTCCTCACCGGCTTCCGCAACAGGCTGGGAGCGGTGCTCAGCTGGTCCGTCGTCTTCGCCACCGGCTCGCGCCGTGAACGCGCCTTCACCCTGACCGACAACGACGCTCCGGCCGCCGGGCCACCCCCTCAATAGTCCTGTCCCTCCCCAGCCCCAGCTGCTCTTGCGGGGCAGACCTCCGAGGCGCACATGTTCAGCACAGCGGTCCTTCTCGCGAGCACGCCGGACCAACTCCTGCCGGCCCGTGAGCTGATGGCCTTCACCCTGGCCTCACACATCCTGCTGGTCCCCTTCGGTGTGGCACTGCCGTTCATCACCCTGCTGATGCACCACCGGGGGCTGCGTCGCAACGACGCCGTCGCTCTCAAGCTCGCGCGGCGCTGGTCGGCGGTGATGGCGGTCCAGTTCGCCATCGGCATCATCACCGGCACCGTGCTGTCCTTCGAGTTCGGTCTGCTGTGGCCCGGCATGATGGGCCGCTGGGGAGACGTCTTCGGTCTCGGGTTCGGCGTCGAGGCATGGGCGTTCTTCCTGGAGGCCGTCCTCATCGCGATCTACCTCTACGGCTGGCGCCGGCTCAAACCCTGGACCCACTTCTGGCTCGCCGTACCGCTGCCGCTGGCCGCCCTGATGGGAGCCTTCGGCATCATCGCGGCCAACTCCTGGATGAACACACCGCAGGGGTTCCGCCTGGACGCCCAGGGCAATCCCGTCGACGTCGATGTCCGGCAGGCGATCTTCACCCCGATGTTCGGCCCGGAGTACTGGCATTTCGTCGTCGCCATGCTCCTGACCGCCGGGTACGTGGTCGCCGGTGTGTACGCGGTGGGCTGGCTGCGCGGGCGCCGCGACCGTTACCACCGGCTCGGATTCACCGTGCCGTTCACGGTCGCCGCGATCCTCACTCCGGTCCAGTTCATGCTCGGGGACTCCGCTGCCCGTGCCGTCTTCCACAAACAGCCCATCAAGTTCGCCGCCACGGAGATCGTCTGGAAGACCGACACCCACGTACCCGAGTACATGTTCGGACGGCTGAACAGCGACGGAACGATCTCCGGCGGACTCAGGATTCCCCAACTGGACTCGATCCTCGCCGGCTTCAAGCCCAGCACCCAGGTGACGGGACTGACATCGGTGCCGGCCGCCGACCGCCCCACCGCCGTCCAGGCCACCATCGCCCACTGGGCCTTCGACATCATGGTCACCATCGGCAGCCTGCTCATCCTCCTCGCCCTCTGGTACGCCTGGTCCTGGTGGCGACACCGGGACAACCCCCGCGGCCGCTGGTTCTACCGCTGCGCCGCCATCGCGGGCGTCGCCTGCCTGGTCACCGTGGAGTGCGGGTGGATCACCACGGAGGTCGGCCGCCAGCCCTGGATCGTCTACCAGCACATGCGGGTGTCCGACGCGGTGACGGACACCGCCGCCGGATCGCTGTGGGCGATGCTCGGCATCGTCATCGTCGTGTACGTGGCCGTCTTCGGCGCGTTCCTCGCGGTCGTCCTGAAGATGCGCACCCGATGGCGCATCGCCGACGAGGGTTCGGGCGCCGCGAGCGCCGGACTGCCTGAGGCCGACACCCCGTACGGTCCCCGAAGCGAGACCGAACCCGCAGCGTCCGGCCACACCTCTGGCGGTGCGTCCTGATGGCCGAATTCATCGCATGGGTCCTGGTGCTCGCCATCGCCGCCTACGCCTGCGCCGGAGGCACCGACTACGGCGCGGGCTTCTGGGACCTGCTGGCCGGGGGCGCGGATCGCGGCAAGCGGCCCCGCTGGCTCATCGACCACGCCATGGCACCGGTCTGGGAGGCCAACAACGTCTGGCTGATCTTCGTCCTGGTCATCATGTGGACCGGCTTCCCGACGATGTTCCAGGCCGTCTTCTCCGCGATGTGGCTGCCGCTGGCCCTCGCCGCCGTCGGCCTGGTGCTCCGCGGCGCCGGGTTCGCCCTGCGCAAGCCGACCCGCCGCCTGGCCCAACGGCGGATCTACGGGGCGATGTTCGCCATCTCGTCACTGGTGACGCCGTTCTTCCTCGGGGCGGTACTGGGCGGCATCGCCTCCGGGCGGGTCAAGGTCGGCACGACCGCCTCCACGGACGCCTGGGCCAATGCAACCTCCGTCCTCGTGGGCCTGCTGGCCATCGCCGCCACCGCGTTCCTCGGGGCGGTCTTCCTCTGCTCCGACGCCCTGCGGTTCGGCGCGCACGATCTCGTCGACTACTTCCGCGTCCGGGCGCTGATCGCCTTCGGCGCGGTGGTCGTCCTCGCGCTGATCGCCCTGCCCGTCACCCACGACGACGCCCGGTACGTCTGGGACGGCCTCACCGAGGGCCTGGGGCTGCTGCTGATCATCCTGGCCGCGGTCTGCGGACTGGCGACGGTACTGCTTCTGCTGCGCCGGTCCCACGGCTGGACCCGCTACACCTCGGTGGCGAGTGTCGCCCTGACGGTCGGCGCCTGGGGCTGCGCGCAGCGGCCCTACGTGCTGCCCACCTCGCTGACGGTGGCCGAAGCGGCCGGCGCCGCTCACACCCTGCGCTGGCTGGTGATCGTCACCGCCATCGCGATCGTCCTGGTCGGTCCGGCGCTGGTCGTGCTCTACCGGCTCGACACGATGGGCGAGCTGGAGGAGCTCACCGACAGCGACACCGGGGCCGTCAGAGCAACGGGTGACAACCTGTAGCGATCTCAGCCGGTTCACACAGTGACGGGCCCCGTCAGTTCAGCCGGGCGGCGATGTGATCGCCGACGCGCAGGGCGTTGGCGATGGCGGTCAGGGACGGGTTCACCGCTCCGATGCTGGGGAAGAAGCTGGTGTCCACGACGTACAGGTTGTCGAGGTCGTGGGCCTTGCAGTTGACGTCGAGGGCCGAACTGCGCGGGTCGTCGCCGAACCGCACGGTGCCGGCCTGATGCGCGGTGGCGCCGATGGGCATGCCCTTGTGCAGGTAGATGCTGTGGTCCAGCAGGTGGTGCTCGTGCATGCCCAGATGCCCGAGCATGCCGCGCAGCTTGTGCTGGAGGCGCTTGAGCCCGGCGATGTTGTTCTTCTCGTCGAGCGCGAGGTGGATGCCGTCGTCCTTGTCGAGGGTGACCCGGCTCTCGGGCAGGGGGAGGTCCTCCCCGCACAGCCAGAAGTCGACGGCGTGGTGCGCCAGGACCTCGAAGGGCATGTCGGGCATGACGGCGCCGGCCCAGCGCGGTGCCTCGCCGTGGATCTGGTCGGCGTCCGACTTGCCGAGCATCTGGATGCCGCCGAGCGGGTACTCCCAGTCGTCCGCGCCGAGATACCAGTCGTTCATCGCCAGGGTCTTCTGGAATCTGGTGGGGTTCGGTTCCTTCGAGACCGCCATCAGCGCCAGGTTGTTGTGGCGCATGTAGTGGCGTCCCACCACGTCCGAGCTGTTGGCCAGGCCGCCGGGGTGCTTGTCGTTGGCCGAACGCAGGAGCAGAACGGCGGAGTTGACCGCGCCGGCGGCGACCACCACGATGTCGGCGCCGAACGTCTCGGTCACTCCGTTGCCCAACTCGGCGACGACCCGGGTGACGGTGCGTCCGGTCGGGTCGGTCTCCAGGCGCCGCACGTTCGCGTCGGTCACCATCGTGACGTTGTCGTACTTGAGTGCCGGGTCGACGCAGATCACCTGCGCGTCGGACTTGGCGCCCATCAGACAGGGGAAGCCGTCGACCCGGTCGCAGCGGATGCAGACGCTGTCGTGGGTGGCCCGGCCGTGCTCGTCCTGGGTGAGATTCACACCGATGGGCAGGTGGAACGGGTGCAGGCCGGCCTTCCCCAGATCGTCGCTGAGCTGCTGGATGCGCGCCTCGTGCTCGACCGGCGGGTAGGCGTACTGCGCGCTGGTCGGCCCTCCGGTGGGGTCCTCGCCGTGCCGGCCGTGCACCAGGTAGAGGTGTTCGGCCTGGGTGTAGTACGGCTCCAGGTCCTCGTAGCGGATGGGCCAGGCCGGGGAGACGCCGTCGTGGTGGCGCAGCTCGCCGAAGTCCTCGGGCCGCAGCCGGAAGAGCGCGGCGCCGTAGAACTTGGTGTTGCCCCCGACGTAGTAGTTCACCTCCGGGGGGAACTCCTTGCCGTGCTTGTCGTACCAGAACTCGGGGGCGCGGTACTTGCCCTTGACGAAGACGGCTGTGGAGTCCCAGTTGTCCCGCTCACGTGGCAGATAGCCGCCGCGCTCCAGGATCAGGACCCGTTTGCCGGTGGGGGCCAGTCGGTGGGCGAGTGTGCCGCCACCCGCTCCGGTACCGATGATGATGACGTCGTAGTGCAGATCGTCGGTCATGAGGGTCCCGTTCTAGGAGTCGTCGGCTGTTCTGGCGTTGCGGCCGTCGGGGGGCCTTCCGGGTATGTCGTTCCGAACAGACATGGATGGAATGGGTGTATTGAGTCACCTCGTGGTCGGGGCGGCGCGTACCGCCCGGTCGACGATGGTCCGCGGGGTGTCCACTGCCACGTCGACGGTCAGGCCGGGTTCGTCGGGCCGCAGCGGTTCGAGGGCGGCGTACTGGGAGTCCACCAACCGGGCGGGCATGAAATGGTCCGCGCGCCCCGCGACCCGTCGGCCGGCGGTCGCGGGGTCGAGCGCCAGATACAGGAACCACGTGCCCGCGCCCGCCCTGCGGAACAGATCCCGGTACTCGTGCTTGAGGGCCGAGCACGCCACCACCCCGCCCCGGCCGGTGTCGGTCGCCTCCCGGATCCATTCGGCGATGGACAGCAGCCACGGCCGGCGGTCCTCGTCGTCGAGCGGGTGACCCGCGGCCATCTTGGCGCGGTTCGCGGCCGGGTGGAGGTCGTCCGCCTCCAGGAACGGCACATCCAGCCGCTGCGCGAGCAGCTGTCCCACGGTGGACTTGCCCGATCCCGAGACGCCCATGACCACCACGACCGTGGACACCGGGCTCACAGCACGGCGATCGGGTTGACCGGCGAGCCGGTGGCGGCCGGAAGTCTCAGCGGGGCGACCACGCAGAGGAAGGACCAGCGGGCCTCCGCCTCGCAGACCGGCGCCAGATCCTCGAACTGCAGGTAGTCCAGCAGGTGAAGGCCCATGGCGTGGACCGCCAGGACGTGCACGGGGAAGTCGACGCCCTCGGTGGAACTCGGGGCCGTGTCGTTGTTCCCGTCGCCGCCCAGCACGCAGACCTTCCGGTCGGCGAGGAACTCCAGCGCCGACGGGTGGAGCCCGGCCCGCTCACGTGCCGCGTGCCACGGCCCGAGTTCGGCGCGGCGCCGGCGGTGGCCGACCCGGACGAAGAGGAGGTCGCCCTGCCCGACGCGGAGGTTCTGGGCGGTCTCCGCGGCGGCGAGGTCGTCGGCACTGACATGACCACCCGGTTCGAGCCACGGCACACCGCGCAGTCGCGGGATGTCCAACAGCACACCACGTCCGACGATCCCGTCCCGCACCTCCTCGACGGACAGTGCTGTCGCCCCGTCCGCCGTGACGCTGCTCCTGGGCACGCCGCCGTGCAGCGTGCCCTCGTAGATCACGTGGCAGAGGGCGTCGAGGTGGCTGTCGGCGTCCCCGTGCACGTTCATCGAGAAGCTGTCCATCGCGAAGTGGAGCCCGCTGGAGGGCTCTTCCTCCGGGCGCCCCCTCATCCGGTGCTTCGCGGGCTCCGGATTGTCCGGGCCGGGCAGCGTGTCCACCGGCGCGGCGAGCGTGACCGTCCGGCCGGTCCGCACCTCGCCCGCCGCGGCCAGCACCACGGCAGGAGTGAGCACGGCCAGCGCGCCCCGGTCACCCGCGGCCCAGGCGGAGCGGGAGCGCAGGCGCCGGTACAGCACGCCGAACTCGTCCTCGGTCAGCCGTGGCGGTTGTGCCGGACGGGCATGCGTGACCATGGGTCAGCGCCCGTTCTCCGCGTCGAGCGCCTGGTCGAGGGTGGTGGCCGCCATGATGAGCGACAGATGGGTGAACGCCTGCGGGAAGTTGCCCAGTTGCTCCCCGGTCGGACCGACCTCCTCGGCGAAGAGCCCGACGTGGTTGGCGTAGGTCTGCATCTTCTCGAAGGTGTAGCGGGCCTGGGACAGCCGCCCCGCCCGGGCCAGCGCGTCGACGTAGAGGAAGGTGCACAGGCTGAAGGTGCCCTCCGAGCCGCGCAGCCCGTCCGGCGAGGCCGCCGGGTCGTACCGGTAGACGAGACTGTCGGAGACGAGCTTGCGGTCCATCGCGTCGAGCGTGGAGAGCCAGGCCGGGTCCCTGGGGGCGATGAACTGGACCCTCGGCATGAGCAGCAGGGAGGCGTCCAGGACGTCGCCGCCGTAGTGCTGGATGAAGGCGTCCTCCCGCTCGCTCCAGCCGCGTTCCATGACCTGTTCGAAGATGGCGTCCCTGGCGGCGCGCCACTTCACCACATCGGCGGGCCTGCGGAAGTCCTCGGCCAGGCTCAGCCCGTGGTCGAAGGCGACCCAGCACATCACGCGGCTGTACGTGAAGTCCTGGCGGCCCCCACGGGTCTCCCAGATGCCCTCGTCCGGCCGGTCCCAGTGGTCGGCGAGCCAGTCCAGCAGTCTGGCCATCGTCTTCCAACCCCGGTAGGTGTTCTGCTGCGCGATCTCGCGACCCTGCGACACGGCGTAGAGGGCCTCACCGTAGATGTCCAACTGGAGCTGGTCGGCGGCACCGTTGCCGATGCGGACAGGGGAGGAGCCGCGGTATCCCTCGAAGTGTTCGAGTGTCTCCTCCGGAAGGTCGGCGTTGCCGTCGATCCGGTACATCGTCTGGAGCGGCTCTTCCTCCTTGCCCTCGCGCTCCTGCAGCCTGCCGACGAGCCAGTGGACGAAGTCCGTGGCCTCCTCGACGAAGCCGAGGTCCAGCATGGCCCGCACGGACAGCGCGCCGTCGCGTACCCAGGTGAACCGGTAGTCCCAGTTGCGCTCCCCGCCGACCTGCTCGGGCAGGCCCATGGTGGCCGCCGCGACGAGGGCGCCGGTGGGGGCGTAGGTGAGGAGCTTGAGGGTGATGACCGAACGGTGCACCAGCTCGGGCCAGCGGCCGCGATAGCGGGACTGACGCAACCAGTTCTGCCAGAAGAGGCCGGTCTCATCGAGCTGTGCCGTGAACCCGTCGACCGTGAGGGGTGCGGGTGCCTCGCCGCCGGAAGCGCAGACGGTGAACACGGCGCCGCCCGACTCGCCGGCCTTCAGCGTCACCCTGCCGCGGACGTCCTGGCCGTCCCGTTCCAGAGGGAAGGAGGCCTGCAGGTGCGCGTCCAGCCCGGGGGACCGGAACAGGCCGGTGTTCCCGTCGAGTTCCAGCCGGTGCTCGGCCCGGCCGTAGTCGAAGCGCGGCCGGCATTCGAGCGTGAAGTCGACGGTTCCCCGCACGGCGCGGATGACGCGTATCAGGGTGTGCCGGTCGGTGGCGGTGCGGGTGCGGTCCGGAGGCATGAAGTCGACCACTTCGCCCACGCCGTCCGGTGACATGAACCGGGTCACCAGAATGGCCGTCTCGGGGTAGTAGAGCTGCTTGCAGGTCGCGTCCGGGTGCTCGGGGGCCAGCCGCATGTACCCGCCGCGGTCATGGTCGAGCAGGGCGGCGAAGATGCTGGGCGAGTCGAACCGGGGGGCGGCGAACCAGTCCACGACACCCTGCGACGAGACGAGCGCGGCGGTCTGCAGGTCGCCCACCAGGCCGTGGTCGGCGATGGGAGGGTAGCGGTCCATGGCTGCTCCGAGGTCCGGGAAGATCCCCCTGATTCCACTATCGGCCACTCGGGTGACCCCTGCGCGTCGGAGGCGGACAGCCACCGCTCACCCCGGGGCGGCCGGTCACGACGGTCCGCCGGCCGGCACCGGCACCCTTTCGGCCCAACGGCGACCTGTCGCAACCCCGAGGCGGCCGCGGGCCCCGGCAGGGCGGCCGAAGTGGCCGTGGGCCCCGGGACCGCGCGCCGCACCCGGCTTGCCGACTTCGACCCGTCGGGCGTTACTGGCCGGAGCCGGTCGATCACGGGCGGGGGAGCCCGGCGCTCGGGCACGGTGGCGCCTCGGTGGGTCCGTCGGCCGAGCGATGGAGGTTGCGCATGGAGATGATCCACGTCCGGCTGGTGAGCCCCCCTGATCTCACCCCCCGGGCGATCGGGCTGCTGACCGACGACCGCTATGTCTTCAACCTGGTCGTCCTCGCCGAACTGGCGCACAACCCCGACGGCGACGCGATCGAGTGCGACATCCTGGCGGGCGCGGCCAACGCCGTACTGCGCGGTCTGCGCGAGCTGGAACTCGACCGCCGCGGATCCATCGTCATCGAGCCGGTCGAGATGGCCTTCTCCGGCACCGCGGCCGAGGCCGAGGAGCGGCAGCTCGGAGCGCTCGCGCACGCGCCGGTCTGGGAGGAGGTCGAGGCGCGCATCCGCGCCGAGGGCACCTACCTGCCGAGCTTCTACATCTACCTCGTCATCGCAGGCGTCATCGGGGCGGTGGGCATCATCACCAACTCCCAGATCCTGATCGTCGCGGCGATGGTCGTGGGACCGGAGTACGGCGCCATCACCAGCGTCGCGCTCGGCCTCGACCGCGGCCACGGCGCCAGGGTCCGGCAGGGGCTGTTCGCCCTGACCGCGGGCTTCCTGCTGGCCGTCCTGGTGACCTTCCTCTTCTCGTGGGCGGTCCGGGGGCTCGACCTTCAGCCCAGGGCGTTCGAGCTGGGCATCAGGCCGGTCTCCACGCTGATCGACGCCCCCGACGCCTTCTCCGTCGTCGTCGCGGTGCTGGCCGGCATCGTCGGGATCATGTCCCTGACCCAGGCCAGGACGAGCGCGCTGCTCGGTGTCTTCATCTCGGTCACCACCATCCCGGCCGCCGCGGACATCGGTGTCTCCTGCGCGTTCTCCAGCTGGAGCGAGGCACGCGGATCCCTGATCCAACTCCTGCTCAACATCGTGCTGTTGATCCTGGTGGGCGTGCTGATGATCAGATTCCAACGGGCAGTCTGGCGGCGGATCGGGCGTCGCAGCGGGCGCATGGGCCGCGGGTGACGCCGCCGACCCGGGTCGGAGACACCACGAGCGCCCGTGGGCCGACCGCCGCCTTCCTGACCGGTGACCCCGGCAGGCGAACCTGCCCGTCGATTCCGCCCGCAGGAACGTGTTGCGCTTGACCGGGCCTGGGCGGCGCCACAGGCTCCCGATGAGGGGTCCGGCGCCGCGGGCCACCACCGCGTCCGGCGCCCAGGGGACCGGACGGGAGGCTTGAGGAGGCCATACATGCGAGGCAGCCGCACCGGAAGGCAACTGACCCTCCGACACGGCACGCATCGTGCCGTCATTGTCGAGCTGGGCGCGGCCCTTCGGTCGTACACGGTCGGTGCGCGCACCGTGATCGACGGATTCGCCGAACAGGACCGGATCACCGGCGGGCGCGGCCAGATCCTGGTGCCGTGGCCCAACCGGATCCGCGACGGCCGGTACCGCTGGGACGGGCAGGAGCTGCAGCTGCCGCTCAGCGAGGCGACCGGCGGCAACGCCATCCACGGGCTGCTCCGATGGGTCGCGTGGCGGGTCGTGGAGGCGAGCGACAGCCGCGCCGTCCTGGAGGTTCCGTTGTGGCCGCAGCCGGGCTACCCCTTCCACCTCCACGTCCGCGCCGAGTACGCGCTCGGCGAGAGCGGACTCCACGTCACCGTCACCGCGCGCAATCTGGACGTGAGCCCCGCACCCTACGGCTTCGGCCAGCACCCCTACCTCACCGCGGGCACCGCAGTCGTCGACCATGCGGTGCTGACCGTCCCCGCGCGGACATGGCTGCGCACCGATGAGCGCGGCTTGCCGGTCGCCGCCGAGTCGGTGGACGGGACCGAGTACGACCTACGAACGCCCCGGACTGTCGGTGCGCTCCACCTGGACACCCCGTTCGGTGACCTCGACCGGGACGCGGACGGTCGCGCGGTGGTGCGCCTGGCCCACCCGTCGGGTGCGTTCGGTACGGACGTGTGGCTCGGTGAGGGTGCCGACTACGTACAGCTCTACACCGGCGACACCCTGCCGCTGGGGGAGCGCCGTCGCGCGGTCGCCATCGAGCCGATGACCTGCCCGCCGGACGCCTTCCGCAGCGGCACCGGGCTCGTCGGGCTCGGCCCCGGCGAGCAGCACACCGTCCGCTGGGGAATCACGCCGTGGGAAGGATGACGTCACCGCCACGGTTCCCGGCATTCGGGCGGCCCTCGGCCATGGTCCGACCCGCCCGGCCGCGCAGCCGACGGGCAGGAGCACCGATCCGTCCCGCCACCACCCGTCGAAAGGACCGCTCGTGACGACGAACCAGGTACTCGTCGGCGTGGGCCTGATCGTGGTCCTGGCCGTCGGGTCGCAGATCCTGGCCGGCCGCCTGCGCATCCCCGCCCTCATCGTCCTGCTTCCGGTCGGCTTCGCCGCCGGCGCGCTGATCGACGACGTCGACCCCGAGCGGCTGCTGGGGGCGGCCTTCTCCCCGCTGGTGTCGCTGGCCGTCGCCGTGATCCTCTACGACGCCGGCCTCGGTCTGGACCTGGCGAGGCTGAAGGGACACACCCGCCGTGTCGTGGTCCGGCTGATCTGGATCGGTGTCCTGATCACCGGGCTGCTCGGCGCGCTCCTGGCCGCACCGCTGCTGGGCATGTCCTGGCGGGCGGCCGTCATGATCGGTGCGATCCTCGTGGTCTCGGGGCCGACCGTGGTCGGACCGCTGCTCAGCTTCGTACGACCCAAGGACCGGCTCCAGCGCGTCCTGGTCTGGGAGGGCTCCCTCATCGACCCGGTCGGTGGCGTCCTGGGAGCACTGGTCTTCCACGCGGTCGTCTCGACTTCGGGGCGCCATCTCGGCAGTGGGACGACACAGTTCCTGATCAGCATGGGAATCGGCGCCGCCGGAGGAGCGGTCGGGGCAGGTCTGCTGTGGGTGCTGTTCCGGGTGCTGCGCATCGGCGAGGTCCTCGGCACCACTGCCCAGCTCGCCGCGGTGATCGGTGTGGCGGCGATGTGCGATGTCCTGCGCGAGGACACGGGACTCATCGCCGCCGTGATGATGGGTCTGGCCGTCGCCAACCTCTCCGGCATGGACGTACCCGCCCGTCGGCCTTTCTTCGAGACCCTTGTCAGCCTGATCCTCGGCCTGCTGTTCATCTCGATCTCGGCCACCGTCACACCGCACTCGCTGCGCCATGTGGTGCTGCCCGCGCTCGGGCTCGCCGCCCTTCTGGTGCTGGTCGTCCGGCCGCTGGTCGCGGCAGTGTCCACCCTCGGCACCGACCTGACACGCGGCGAGCGGGGTTTCATCGGCTGGATGGCGCCGCGCGGCATCGTCGCGGCCGCCACGGCTTCGACGTTCTCGGCCGGGCTGGTGGCCAAGGGGATCGGAGGCGCGTCGAAGATCCTTCCGGCCACGTTCGTGGTCATCACCGCGACCGTGACGCTCTACGGCCTCACCGCCTCGCCCGTCGCCCGACGTCTGGGTGTGGTGCGCCCGTCCCGCTCACGGCCCCTGCTGGTCGGTGGCGACCCCTGGGTGGTCGACCTGGGCGTGGCACTGAAGGCAGCAGGGCTGGAAGTACTGATGTGGGCGGGGGAGGAGGAACAGCGCGAACGCATCCGGCGGGCCGGGATCGAACTCGCGCCCGGTGAACTGCTGGGCGCCGCCACGGGTGGGGCCGCCGAACTGGAAGGCGTCACGGCGGTGTACTTCCTCACCGCCGAGGACGACTTCAACGCACTGGCGGCGGTGATTCTGCGAGGCAGCGTGGAGGGCACGGTCCACCGCCTCAGCGCACCGGCCGACAGCCAGGGCGCGGTGGCCCCGTTCATCGGCGGCGAGGTCCTGTTCGGCCCGGATCTGACCTGGCCGACGTTCTCCCGCAGGTACCAGGAGGGGGCAGCCGTTCTGGGGCAGCCCGCCGACAACGCCCTGCGGCCCGGCAGCGACCTGCTCTTCCTCGTGCGGAGGGACGGCCGCCTGGACCCGGTGACGGGGGGAAGCGCGCCGTCGCCCCGGCCCGGGGACACGGCCGTCCTGCTGGGCCCGGGTGGGCGGGGGGCCGACGGTCCGGCGGAGTAGACCGGGCTGTCGGCTTCGGCCACCCGAACCTCGCCGTTCCCGGCGGGCCGTACCTGGGACCGCGGTCCACCCGGCCCGTCCCGCCGGCGTCCGTCCATGCGCCTCACTCAGTGGTGCCCCGACCACCCGCAGGGAACGGGCGCGAGACGCAGATGAATTTTCCCCTGCATGGTCCTGACCGCTCGCAAATTCAGTGGTCGAAACCGCGCCGCCACGGAATGCTGCACGAGTGATCGAGCGAGATGCCGCCGTGCAGGCCGTCGAAGAACAGCTGGAGCTCGACTATCAGCAGTGGCGGGCCGTCAGCGCGGAAGCAGTGCAGATGGCGGTGGTCAGTGTCGAAGAGCATGAGCTGGTGTGGATCGTCCACTGGCAGTCCGAGAACTTCGTACGGACCCGGAGGTGCGAGGAAATGCTGGTCGGCAGTGGGCCGTACCTCGTCGACCGTGTCGACGGGGGACTGCATCGGATCGGCGTCCTCGCCGCGCACACAGGGGAGTGGGAGACCGACTACCGCGCCCGGATACGCGGGCTGCCGGTACGCACCGCGATAGACGACCTGCACGACGGGCTCCGCACAGTCGCCGCCGCGTACGGACGGATGCATGCTGCGCGGACACTACGCCAGAGGCTGTCGATGTTCTCGCCGGCGGAGGCCATTGAGTATGTGAGCGCGTTGCTGGAGTGTGACGCGCCCGCCCGCCTCATGGCTGTTGCCACCAAGGAACTCGTGGAGCCCTTCAACCCCGTACTCGGGGTGGAGACTGTCACGAGCGGCACGGCGGTCCGAGCCGCTCAACGACCACACGAATGATTGGGTGGATCATCCCTTTCTTCTCGGAGAATCGGTGTCGATTGTCCGACGGGACTACGGACTCGCGCCGTTGATTTCCTGACAGGGCCCGGCCCAGAACCGGTTTCTCCCGGCGATCTACGCCGGGACAAGGACGGTCAGCCATTCCGCTTCACGAGCCCGGTACCCGTAGTGATCCATCAGCCCCGACACGATCGCCGGGACGTGGCCGGCTCCGTAGACGATGGCCACCCGGATCGGCTCGTCGGCGCGCGCTGCGTGGATCTCGCCGAGCGCGTCGAGCAACCGTCTGTCGCGCTGACCGGTCATCGCGTGCTCCACAGGATTGTCGGCCAGCAACTCCGCCCGCAGCGTCGACGGCAGATCGTCGACTGCCAGGTCCTCATCGAGGAAGGCGCGCGGGCCGCGCAGCGCGAACACCAGGCCCAGCACGGGAGCTGCCATCATGAGCAGCAGGTACGTCCATCGCGGCAGTGTCTTCAGGTCCGCGATCGCCTCCGCCGCGGTCACATCCGGGTTTATGACCGGCACGGACTCGGGAAGCAGCAGCTCATCGCGCTGTTCCTGCAGGCCGTTGCGCCGACGCCGTGCGGTGAATCGGTAGGCGAGCGTGAGGGCACTCACTCCGACCGCATCCCCTCGGATTCCCTCCATGACTATGAGGTCGCATTCCCTGAGCCTGAGGCGGACTTGGGAGTAGAACGTCGGCGAAGCCACGTGAAGCATGGGGAAGATCACGAATTCGAGTGGCTTCCCTGTCCGCCTCATGGTGATCACAGCAGATCGGACGGCATACCCGGTCACCTCGATGATCTGCATGATCCTCCCACGCACCTCGCCCGGTTTCCCTTCCATCCCTACTCGGACACGAGCCCGCCCAGGGGCGCGGTTCCCTCATGGAACAAGCCATGTCGGCGGACAGGGGCCATGTCGGCGGACAGGGGCCATGTCGGCGGACAGGGGGGGCATGTGGACGCGGTCCCAACGAAGTTGACGTCCTGGAGCGGAGGGCTTTCATGGAGCTCAGAGCTCAGCGACGACGCGTCGTAGCGTGCCCGGGGCGATGCGCAGCATGGCCGGCATGACTTTCGTCTGACCGGGGAATGCCATGTTCCGCCCCCGGCGAAGAGCCTTCATCGTGACCGTCGCCACCTGTCCGGGAGTCAGTTTCTTCCCCGTGGCTTCGGCGTTCATGGGCGTGTCCGTAGACGGGGGGAGGACCTCGAGAACATGCGTGCCCTGCGGGGCGAGTTGACGGCGCAAGCCATCTGCAAAGCCGTGCAGGCCGGCCTTCACCGCGCCGTGGGTGGGCGCGCGAGTGGGCGAGACCAAAGCGAACCCCGAGGTGATGAATACGACCGCGTCGGGCGATGGCCATCGCTCAAGCACTTCACCCGTCAAGTGGATGGGGGCGGTGAGGTTCAACGCCACCTCGTCATCGAGAGTCGCGTTGGGGTTCTCACCGGCTGCATAGTCTCGTTCCTCGAACGTACCGGCGTTGTTGACCAACACGTCCAGACGTCCGAAGCGATCAGCGACCGCCTGCAGCAACGCCGCTCGATCGGCTGCGTCCGTCACATCGGCCCGCACGGCCAGCGCTTGCGGGTGTGTCTGTGCGAATCGGTCCAGCGCGGCCTGCGAACGTCCGCAGACGACGACAGAGGCCCCGAGCTCCACGAAGGATTGCGCGAGGCTCAAGCCGATACCTGAGGTTCCTCCAGTGATGAGTACGGTCTGTGACACGATGCCACCCCTCTGTATAGCATACCGATTGGTACGAAACACATTAGCACATCCGTACCGATCGGTACCGAAGGGGTAGGATGCAGAAATGACCTCCTCGACACCGGTCCCACCTGGCAGGCCTCGCGCGTTCGACATCGACGAGGCACTCGATCGTGCAGTCCTGGTGTTCTGGTCGAAGGGTTTCGAGGGCGCCAGCCTTGACGACCTCACCGCAGCGATGGGTATCAGCCGCCCCAGCCTGTACAGGGCTTTCGGCAGCAAGGAAGACCTCTTCCACAAGGCGCTGGAGCGGTACACCGAGGGCTTGGCCTCGTACTTCGCTCGTGCTCTGGCAGCGCCCACAAGCGGATCAGTGGCTGCTGCCGTGCTCCACGGCACGGTCGAGGCGGCGACCATGCCGGGATTGCCCGCGGGCTGCCTTGGCGTGCTGGGTGCGTTGGCTACCGGGGATGAGAGCCGCCAAGTCCGAGACGCACTCATCGCATGGCGTGAGGAGGGGACAGCCCACTTGACGCGCCGATTTCAACAGGCGGTGGACGCCGGAGACCTTCCGCCTTCCTCAGATCCTCATCTCCTTGCGCTCTACCTGAGAACGATCGCCAACGGGATTGCCGTCCAGGCCGCGAGTGGGAGTTCCCGCGCCGAGCTGGTGCAAGTCGCGAACCTCGCGTTGAGTAGCTGGCCAAAGCGGTAGTCGGCTCATTGGCCCGGGATCTGCGCATGGACTTCGAGGTTCCGTGGTACGCGCGAGGTCTGCGTCGACGGGCGCGAGGTGCCCGTCGATGACCGGGCGGCGTCCGAGCGGTGGCGTCCCTCAAGCGGTACCTGATGTCGACGCGGAAGGCGTGCGGGGGAGGCCAGCTCGAAGCTGTTCGAGGAGGCCGTCCGCCGGCTGCCCTCGAAAACGACGCCCTGCGGTGCGCGGTCGGCCGCCGATGATCGACAGTTCATCAAGTGGTGCGTGCCGGCGGCATCCCCGCTCCCGCCCTTGTCGCGTCGGTTCCCCAGCTGGCCAGCAGCCGTAGGGCCTCCGCCGACGGGGAACCGGGTTCGGCGTGATACGTCACCAGCATCCGTTCATGCGCGTCGGCCTGGTGGAAGGACTCGAGGCGGAGGTCCAGTTCGCCGACGAGCGGGTGGTGCAGGCGCTGAATGGCGTGGCACTTCTCCTTGACGTCGTGGGTGGCCCACAGCCGCCTGAACTCCTCGCTCTTCACGGAGAGTTCGCCCACCAGTGCGGACAGTTGCGGGTCGTCCGGATGGGAGCCGGCGTCCATGCGCAGCTGAGAGACGACGTCGTTCGCTTTGCGCCCCCAGTCCACGAACAGGTCGCGGTACTCGGGTCTCAGGAACACCAGCCGCGCCCAGTTCCGCTCGTGCGCCGGCAGCTCCGCCCAGTCGCCGAAGACCGCCGCGGCCATCCGGTTCCAGACAAGGATGTCCGAGCGCCGCCCCACGAGGATCGCCGGGACGCCGTCCATGGTGTCCAGCAGCGTCCGCAGGGGGCCGCGCACCTGCTGGGTGCGGACGGCCGGCTTCTTCTTGTGCTGTCTGGGCTTCGCCAGGTGCGTGAGGTGGGCGTGCTCGGCGTCGCTCAGCCGCAGTGCGCGGGCGATGGCGTCGAGGACCTCCGGCGACACGTGCCGCCCGTTGCCCTGCTCCAGCCGCGTGTAATAGGCCACCGACACTCCGGCCAGCTGCGCCAGCTCCTCGCGGCGCAGCCCCGGCACCCGCCGGTACCGTCCGAAGCTCCGCAGCCCCACGTCCTCGGGCTTCAGCCGGGCCCGCCGGGTGCGCAGGAACTCGCTCAGCTCGGCACGCGGGTCCAGTGCGTCGGCGGGCTCACGCGCCGGTTCGGCGTATTCGTCCATGCCTCGAGTATCCACGGTCGGACGCACACCTTCCTGACCCAGCCAGTAGTAGGCATCGCGGGCATAGGCAAAGCCGTGACCTGGGTGAACACCGGATCGCCCAGCACGCTGGTGACCGTGCCCGGCTGGAAGGCAGCCGGGACGTGGCCTGCATCAGGAACGGAGCACACCCCATGACCACAGCACAGGCGAACGAGTCGAGGACGCGCCAGAGCGAAACGGCCGCGGCGGCGGTGGGCCGCCTTCGTGCGACGTTCGACACCGGCGTCACCCGCACCCTGGACTGGCGCGTCGACCAGCTGCAGCGGCTGCGGGCCCTGTTGGTCGAGAACGAGCAGGAGCTGCTCGAAGCGCTCTGGGCGGATCTGAGGAAGAACTCCGCCGAGGCGAAGACGCAGGAGATCGACTTCACTGTCGCCGACATCGACGAGACGCTGGCGAATCTGGAGAGCTGGCTTCAGCCCCGCCCGGTGGCGGTTCCCGCCCACTTCGGTCCCACGACCACGGCCTACACCACGTACGACCCGCTCGGGGTCGTCTTGGTGATCGCTCCCTGGAATTTCCCGCTGCACCTTCTCATCGACCCCATCATCGGCGCGCTGGCCGCCGGGAACACGGTGGTGGCCAAGCCGAGCGAGATCTCGGTGCACACCTCGGCGGTCGCTTCACGCCTGCTGCGAGAGTACTTCGACCCTGACGTGCTCGCCGTGGTCGAGGGGGGCGCCGAGGAGACCACGGCCCTGCTGGCACAGCGCTTCGGCCACATCTTCTACACCGGCAATGGCACCGTCGGCCGGATCGTCATGACCGCCGCCGCCAAGAACCTCACCCCCGTCACGCTCGAACTCGGAGGCAAGTCGCCGGTCTTCGTGGCGCCCGACGCCGATGTGGAGGAGACCGCCAAGCGGCTGGTGGGCGCCAAGTTCGGCAACGCCGGTCAGCAGTGCATAGCCCCCGATTATGTCCTGGCCGATCCTGCCACCGCCGCCGCACTGGTCCCCGCCCTGCGCACGGCTGTCGACGCCCGGTTCGGCACCAGCCCGCAGACCTCGGCCGACTTCGGCCGGATCATCAACGAGCGGCACTTCGACCGGCTCACACGTCTGCTGGACTCAGGCCGGGCGGCGGTGGGAGGCCGGTACGACCGCGACGACCTGTTCATCGCGCCGACCGTGCTGACCGATGTCGACCCCGCATCACCGGTCATGCAGGAGGAGATCTTCGGTCCGATCCTCGCCGTCGTCGAAGTGGAAGACCTCGATGCCGCCATCGCCTTCATCAACGAACGAGACAAGCCACTCGCGCTCTACGCCTTCACCGAGTCCGAGGCCACCAAGGCGCGCCTGGTGAACGAGACGTCCTCCGGCGGCGTCGCCTGGGGCCAACCGGTGATGCAACTGCTCATGACCGGCCTGCCGTTCGGTGGCGTCGGCGAAAGTGGAATGGGCCGGTACCACGGCCGGTATTCCCTCGAGACGTTCAGCCACCTCAAGGCTGTCGCGGACGTCCCGCTCAGCTAGCCGAGCGTTTTCGTGAAGCAGGCTGTCCGATGGGCGATCGGTCCCCATCGCGGGGGGCGTCGAGGCGAGTCGGTCGCGGTGCGGCCTGCAGACACTGATCCGTCCCGACTCCGGCGACGGCACCCATGACCTCAATCACCCTGGTGACTACTGATCGTGCGCAGGGAACGAACGCCCGCACTCCACCAGCGGGCCCGTGCCAGCCCGAGGACCGCATCCGCGCTTCCACCGGGACAGCGTGGACCTCCTGTCTCGCAGACCTTCATCCATTTTTCTCCGTACAGCAGAAGGAAACCCATGCCTGCCAACATTTCAGATGTCTCGTCCGCTCCCTCACTTTTCTCCCCCGTCGCCCTCGGGAAGATCGAGCTCGCCAACCGAATCGTCATGGCACCACTGACCCGGGTCCGGGCCGGATCCTCCGGCATCCCCGGGGACCTCATGGTCGAGTACTACCGGCAGCGGGCGAGCGTCGGAATGATCATCACCGAGGGCACCTACCCCGACCACGCGTCGCAGGGGTACGTCGGCGAGCCGGGCATCGCCACCGACGATCAGGCGGCCGGCTGGCAGCGGGTGTTCGAGGCGGTGCACGCCGAGGGCGGCCGCATCGTCCTGCAGATCATGCACGCCGGCCGCGGCACCCACCCCGACATCAACGGCGGCCGCCGCGTCCTCGCCCCCAGCGCGATCGCCATCGACAGCAAGACGTTCACCGAGAAGGGCGAGCAGCCCTACCCCGTACCGGAAGAGATGACCACCGCAGAGATCCATGCGGCCCGGGAGGACTTCGTCACCGCGGCCCGCCGGGCCATCGACGCGGGAGCCGACGGCGTGGAAATCCACGGCGCCAACGGCTACCTGCTCCACCAGTTCCTCTCCCCGGCGGCCAACCAGCGCACCGATGGATACGGCGGCTCGCCGCACAACCGCGCCCGCTTCGTCGTCGAGGTCGTCACGGCGGTCGCCGAGGCCGTCGGAGCCGAGCGGGTCGGGCTGCGGATCTCGCCGGAGGTCGACCTCGGGGACGTCTTCGAAACCGACCGGGACGACGTCCTGGCCACCTACGGCACCCTGCTCCAGCGACTGCGCCCGCTGGGCCTGGCCTACCTCTCCGTCCTGCACCCCGAGCCGGGCGGCCACCTTGTACAGGAGCTGCGGCGGCGCTTCGACGGCAAGCTGATCGTCAACAACGGCCCCTTCGGGGGGCAGACCAACCGCGAGCAGGCGCTCCAGCAGATCGAGGCCGACCACGCGGACGCCGTGGTCGTGGGCCGGGCCCTCATCGCCAACCCCGACCTGGTGGAGCGCTGGAGGGGTGGCCACCCGGAGAACGAGCCGCGGCCCGAACTGTTCTACGGGCCGGGCGCCGAGGGCTACACCGACTACCCCTTCCACGAAGCGGTTTGAGACCCACGGTCACGCCTGTCCATGCGGCAGCCCCGCTGGCGCATGGACAGGCACCCGACCGGCGACACTGTGTCCGCCCCACCAGAGATGGGTCCTCCGATCGGCGAGCCTTAGCGCCACTGACAGTTCGTCCGTTTCTGGTAGAAGATCGTGTTCACGACCTCCCGAAGATCACAGGACCCGGGTCGCCGGCGGCGGCCGCCAGTGGCAGCGGAACCAGCCGTACGCGGTCGGCTTCCCGGCGGGTGTGATCGTCCTCCTGCTCGTCTGCGCGCTCACCGTGGCGGCTGGGCCGTCGTGGGGTACGGCGATGCGTGGGTTTGAGCCCGACTGACGCGGACGGCATGGAGCCCCCGGTCGAGCCGGAGGGCATCACCGTTCCCCAGGCCTGATTAAGTGCTCGCCCTTCGACGGCGTGTGGGGCCTGGCACTCTCGGCTGGGGGAGGACGGCACGGCTCCGCGAGGGGGAGCGGTCCGGGCGTGAGGTTGACGATCGACACGCAGTCCGACACCTACGAGCAGGTGGGGTCGCGGCGGTGCGGGCTGCGTACGGGCACGGTGCGAAGACGTGAAGGCCCGACCTCATGCATTGCGTGGCACGCGTTCACCGCGTACCGCCCCGCGTGCTTCCGCCCGCGTCACACCGTGTGCTGCAGCCAGCGCTGGAGGGTGGTGTGGGTGCTGGGTGGCAGGGTGCTGAGTTGGTCGATGGCGTCGCGGTCCTCGGGCCGGGGTGGGATGCCGGCGGCGGTGAGTGCGGCGTGCAGGGCCAGGCGGCGCTGGTCGCGGGGGGTGATGGGGATGCTGAGGCGCTCGGCGGGGTTGGGCGGCGGCAGCAGGTAGTCCATGTCCTGCCCGGCGGCTGTGGGCCCGGCGGTCTGCGCCGGGTCGGCGGCGTAGGGGTCGACGAAGGTCTGCGGCGTGTGGTGGTCGAAGGCGAGGCTCACGTCGGTCTCCTTCAGCTGCGGGTGGATGTGCAGGGGGAGAGCCTCAGATGCCCGTGTGTGGTTGCGGCTGTCGGGCGATGTCACGCCGACGGCGTCATCGGCGGCTCATCGTCTTTTCCGACCAGCGCGATTGAGGACTCTCAGGCCGGCCCCGAACGCACGACGGTCTGAGCGCGGCCGACACAGGGGCTCCGAGCTCCGGTTGAGCAGTGGCGGTCGGAGTCGTGCGCGCTGTCAGGGTTGGGCGGCATCCGCCAGGGGGAGCCTGTGTCCTGCGGACCCTGACTGTCGCGTAACCCCTGTGGTGCAGCGGCCGTTGTCCGAGAGCCGGAATAACTTCAGGGATGGAGTTGATGCACGGTGGAACGACGCATGCCGGTGGCGACGCACTGGGGCAGTTTCGTAGCCGTGGTCGACTCGGGTCAGCTGGTGCGCATCGAACCCCGAGGTGACGACCCCGCGCCGTCGCCGATCGGCCCGGGCATGGTGACGGCTGCCGAGGACAGTGCGCGTGTGCTGCGCCCCGCGGTGCGCAAGGGGTGGCTCAATGGCTTGCCGCGCGCCGATGAAACGGCCAGAGGTGCGGACGCCTTCGTCGAGGTCAGCTGGGACGACGCACTCACGCTGGTGAGCGAGGAACTGCGCCGAGTGCGCGCACAGCACGGGGACAACGCGGTGTTCGGCGGCTCGTACGGCTGGGCCAGTGCGGGCGGGTTCCACAATGCGCAAGGCCAGCTCCAGCGGTTCCTGGCACTGGGCGGGGGCTACACGGACTCGCGCAACACATACAGCACCGCCGCTCTTGAGGTCATCCTTCCGCATGTGATCGGCGGGGCTCCGTGGAGCTATCAGTCCCGGATGCCGATGTGGGACGAGATCGCCGAGAGCTGTGAGCTCGTGGTGGCGTTCGGGGGGCTGGCACTGAAGAACAGCCAGATCAACCCTGGCGGGCTGGCCCGGCACCAGACCCGGGACCTGCAGCGGAAGTGCCGTGAGGCCGGCGTGCGGTTCGTGAACGTCAGCCCGATCCGCAGTGACACCGCCGACTTCCTGGACGCCGAGTGGCTGCCGGTCGTCCCCAACACCGACACCGCCCTGATGCTCGGCATCGCGCACACGATGCTGGTCAACGGCTGGTACGACGAGGACTTCCTCACCCGCTGCTGCGTGGGGTTCGACCGCTTCGCCTCCTACCTGACCGGCGACGTGGACGGCGTCGTCAAGGACGCCGACTGGGCCGCGAGGATCACGGGCATCAGCCGCGACACGATCCCCGATCTTGCCCGCCGCCTGTTCACACAGCGTTCCCTCATCATGGTCAACTACGCCATTCAGCGGGCGGACCACGGTGAGCAGCCGATCTGGATGTCGGTCGTACTGGCGGCCATGGCGGGTTCGCTGGGCCGGCCCGGCTGCGGCTGGGGCGCGGGCTACGCGACGATGGACGCGACCGGTGTTGCCCCGGGCCGCCCGTCCGTGGCGTCGATGCCGCGGGTGGCGAACCCCGTTGCGGACTTCATCCCGGTCGCCCGGATCGCCGACACCCTGCTGGAACCGGGTGCGACCATCGACTACGACGGTCAGCGCCTGACCCTGCCGGACCTGCGCCTGATCTACTGGTGCGGAGGAAACCCGTTCCATCACCACCAGGACCTGCACCGCCTCACCCGAGCCTGGCAGCGCCCGGAGACGGTGGTGGTCCATGAAGCCTGGTGGAACACCACGGCGAAGTTCGCGGACATCGTGCTTCCCGTCGCGACCAGCCTGGAGCGCGACGATTTCGCCGCGGGGTTCTCCGACCCTCACCTCCTCGCGATGCCCAAGGTCCGCGAGCCGGCCGGCGAGGCCCGCACCGACCACCAGATCTTCGCCGCTCTGGCCGCCCGGCTCGGCTATGAACGCGAGTTCACCCAGGCGCGATCCGAGATCGAATGGGTCCGGCACCTCTACGCCCAGACACGGGCGAACCTCGGTGACGAAGCGGCCCTGCCGGACTTCGACGACTTCTGGCAACACGCCTCCGGTGTCGAACTGCCGGCACTCGGCGGGCCGTTTCCCGGCAGCTTCGAAGCACTGCGCTCCGATCCGCAGCGCTTCCCCCTGACGACGCCGTCGGGCCGGATCGAGATCTTCTCCGAGGAGATCGACTCGTTCGGCTACGACGATTGCGCCGGGCATCCGACGTGGTTCGAACCCGTGGAGTGGCTTCGCGCCGACCTGGCGGACCGCTTTCCCCTGCACCTGATCTCGAATCAGCCTGCCTCACGCCTGCACAGCCAGTACGACAACGGTGGCCACAGCCTCAAGTCGAAGATCCACGGTCGAGAGCCCGTCACGATCAACCCGCAGGACGCGGAAGCACGCGGTATCGAGAACGGCATGATCGTGCGCGTCTTCAACGACCGGGGAAGCTGCCTGGCGGGCGCGATCCTGTCGGACGCCGTCATGCCCGGCGTCATCCAGCTGTCCACCGGAGCGTGGTGGGACCCGGCCCAGCCGGGCCGGAGCGGGACCTTGGACCGCCACGGCAACCCGAACACCCTCACCGGGGACCGCGGGTGCTCGCGTCTGTCCCAGGGACCCAGTGCGCACAGCGCTCTCGTCGACGTCGAGGTCCACGAGGGCCCGGTCGAGGAGGTACGCGCCTTCACACCACCACACCTCGAACACTGAAACGAAGCCACCTCAACGGCGGACGGGTTTGCCGTGCTCAGCCTCGTCGGGTGCCCGGCCGGTACGTCCGGCCGGGCACCCAGCCTCCACTGGGACGATTGCGTCGCCGTAACCGCGTGAATACGGTGCGCAGTCATGACTGCACTTCAAGACCTCAAGTACAGCCAGTGGTTCAGGGGCGCCGATGTCGACGGCGACGGGTTCATCACCCAGCACGACGTTCGCAGGATGAGCGAGCGTTACATCAACGCCCGCGAGACCACCCCTGACGCCGAGACCGTCCGCCGGCTCACCGAGGGGATGGACCAGTTCTGGTCGAACGTCATCGCCCCGATGGACCAGGACGGTGACGGGAAGGTCGATGTGCGGGAGATGACCGCGGGCTTCAAGAGTGTCCTGACCGACCGCGCGCTCTACCCGCAGCAGATTGCGCCGGTCACCAACTGCTTCTTCGACCTCGTCGACCTCAACGGAGACGGCAAGATCGACCAGGCCGAGTTCCAGCAGATGTTCGACTCGGTCGCCGCCGTCCCCGGCGAGGACTGCGCCGCCGTTTTCGCCGCTCTGGACCTCGACGGTTCCGGCGGACTGGACCGTGACGAGTTCCATCAGGCACTCGAAGAGTTCTTCTACGGCAACGACCCCGACGCCCCCGCCAACCACATCTTCGGCAAGGTCATTGCCTGACAGTCCCCGATACGCCCCCGGACCCGCGCTCGTACCAGCGTCTGCTCCCTGGCTGGCGGCCGCTGTGGCGGCGGTGGGTCGCGTAGCGCTTCTGGGCGTCGGGTGCGGTGGGGTAGGCAGCGGGCACCCCTGCGGCGGCTCGTCAGCCCGCTCGTCAGCCGGCACGGCGGTCGGCCTGGTGCACGCTCCTCCCTTCCCGCCCGCGTGCTGCTGCCCGGACTGCGCATCCGCGGCCACGCATGCTCATCGCCCTGGCGTCCATGAAGACCGTCCCCCTGGACGGCACGTGGACGAGACCATCGAGGTCCTGGCGGGCCAAAGCGCCAACCTGCCTGGCCCGGCAGATCCTCATCCTGGCCGACCGCGCCCACCAAGGTGCGGACGCAGTGGTCGGCGAGGCGATCGCCGCCGCCGCGCGGCCACCGCGGGTCTGGCTGCAGATGAGTACGGCGACGATCTACGCTCACCGCTTCGACGCGGCACACGACGAGGCGGCCGGGGTGATCGGAGGCTCGGAGACCGGGGTGCCGGACTACGGGGCGTACAGCGTCGAGATCGCGAAGAACTGGGAGCGGGCGCAGGCAGAGGCGCCGACTCCCGGCACTCGCAAGGTGGCGTTGCGCTCGGCGATGGTCATGAGTCCGGACCGGGGCGGTGTGTTCGACGTCTTGTCGAGACTCGCGCGACTCGGGCTGGGCGGTCCAGTGGCCCGCGGCGCGCAGTATGTCTCCTGGATCCATGATGAAGACTTCGTGCGAGCGGTGGAGTTCCTGATCGCCCGGGACGACCTTGAGGGGCCGGTGAACCCTGCCTCGCCCGGCCCCCTCCCGCACCGTGACTTCATGCGGGCGTTGCGCACGGCGTGGGGCGTCCCGCTGGGGCTGCCGGCGACGCGCTGGATGGCCGAGCTGGGAGCGTTCGCGCTGCGCTCGGACACGGAGCTGCTGCTCAAGAGCCGTCGAGTAGTGCCGGGTCGGCTTCGTGCCGCCGGGTTCGCCTTCGCGTACTCCGAGTGGGAGAGCGCCGCTGCGTCGCTCGTACAGCGGGCCGTAGGATGCCTGGATGCCGAAGCCGTTACGGATAAGCCGCCGCACGTGGGTTGGCGTATGGGCGGCGCTGTGCGCGGCCGGTATCGCCGCCACCGCCGCGCTGAACGCCTCCCCGGCGCCTGACCCGCAACCCGAGAAGTCCGTCAGTGCCGAGTGCGCCGAGTACATCGCGGACATCGAGACGCAGCTGGCCAAGGCCAAGGCGGAAGGCAACGCCGACGACGGCGTGCTGGCCTTCACGCGAAGCTGGGTCGGAGCGGACGACTGCAGCGATGAAGTCCTCGACCACTTCAGCGGCGACCGGTGAGCCGCCGCACCGAGCTCGCCACGCTAGGGGGGCTGATCCGCGGCGGCGCCGTGGTGGTCATCGGCGTGAGTGAAGTCCCGTGGTTGTAGACCGACTTGATGTTGCGGTCGTCGGCCCGTAACTCACTGGCTGATGGCTTCACAGTGGTCCGCCGGCACTCGGTGCAGTACGTGCTTGCCTGCTCTGCCGGGACCTGGCTCCCGGCCAGGTGAATGTCGCCTACGGCCTCTACCCGTCCCAGAGCCGACGAACGCCGTGGGCGACTCATGCGCGTCGCTCAGCCGACCGGTCCCGTCATCCCGTGCGGCCGTACCGCCGGTTCGAGCAGCGACAACGTCCGCTGCTCCGCATCGAGGGCGGCACGGATCCCGACCGGCATCGGCAGATTCGGGCCGGCGTGTCCGACCTCGACGTTGCCCAGGACCGGGATGTCGCGGTCACCGAGGACGTCGAGGACGATCTCCGCCAGGGTCGGAGAACCGTCGGGCGAGTCGAGCCCGTCGATCGCCGCCGGAACGCCCACGACCATGCCGGAGATCCGATCGAGAATGCCGCTGTGCCGCAGTATCTGGAGGTAGGTCCACACATGCGATGCCTGGCCGCCCAGCTCTTCCCAGAACAGCACCGCGCCGTCGAAGCATTCGAGCGGCAGCGCGAAAGGCGTCGCCTGCGCCAGCACGAGGCGATTGATGACCCCGCCGATCAGCGGACCTTCCGCCCGCCCGGGACGCCAGCATTCCCACGACGGACCGGCGGGCAGCGCACCGATCGGCTCCGTGCCGGTCAGCAGCGTCGCGTAGAGCCGGCCCAACTCCGCCCGCCGGGCCGCGGACGCCGTCTGCCAGTGCCCTCCGAGGCCGGGCGTCGCCACGTCGGCGTGGAAGCCGACCAGCCCTGTGCGCGCGTAGAGCACCAGGTGCAGCAGTGAGATGTCGCTGTAGCCGAGGACCGGCTTGGGGTCGGCCCTGATCGCGTCGAAGTCGATCAGGTCGAGGTATCCGAACACCGTCTGGCCGCCGTCGTGCGCGACGATCGCGCGTACCTCGGGATCGCGCAGCAGACCGTTGAACTCCTCGGCGATCTCTTCCGGCCGCGCCGCGCTCCACCAGCGGTGCCGTCCGGCTCGGAGGAGCGGCGCGAGACGCACCCGGAATCCCATCCGCTCGATCTCGGCCACTGCCCGTTCGAGGGCGGGTACGTATGGGGCGTGGAGCGGCCCGGACAGGGCCGCGACGACGACGAGATCGCCGGGTACGAGGGCGCGAGGGCGGAGCAGTTGAGGCGCTGCGGTATCGGTCACCGGGGCAGTGTTCCGACCCTCGTGCCAACACGCTACTCATTTGCCGATCAGCCTTGCGGGGGATGACGGGTGGATCGGCCAGAACCGGTTTCGCCCGTCGATCTACGCCCGGACAAGGACGGTCAGCCATTCCGCTTCACGTGCCCGGGGGCTGGTTCTGGCGCGTTGTTGTCGGCGGCCGCGCCATTTCGACCAGGCCGGTCGACAGGTGAGGTCTGGAGCCTCAGCGCCGCACGCGGTAACGCAGGTGCGTCGCGCCCTTGCCCTGGATCACGACCGGGTCGTCGAAGCGGTGCGGTGCGCCGGTCAGGTTGGCGAAGTAGGGGATTCCCTTGCCGAGCAGCACCGGTACGAGACTGATGTACACCTCATCGACCAGTCCCAGGTCAAGCGCCTGCCGTGCGATGTCGGCGCTGGCGATGCTGACGTGTTTGTCACCGGCGACGTCCATGGCACGCGCGATACCTTCCGCGACGCCGTCGACGAAGGTCGTACGCCGCCACTTCGCGGCGTCTTCGGGCGCGTTGTGGGTCACGACGACGACTGGCGCGCCGATCGGGTGGCTGTCGTTCCAGCCGTTGGTCAGGTCAAACAGCCGACGGCCGCAGACGAGCGCACCAGCCCCGGCGAGAACCTCGCGCAGCATCTCCGCACTGTTCGCGTCGACCTGGAACGACCAGTGCTCGTCGGCACTTGGCACGGTGACATCGCCGGCGTCGTACCAACCGAACAGCTCACCGGTCCCGTCCTCGGGGTCGGCGATGTAGCCGTCCAGTGACATCGTCATGTGCGTATAAACCTTGGCCATGGCGGGCCTCCTGTGGCTTCTCCTGCTGGATAGACCTCCCGGGAGGCTCGAACTCATCGGTGTGGGAGGACCCGGGGGAGCTGGGCGGCCCGCTCGCACGGCGGTTGGACGCCTCCGCGGTGCGCAGGCTGCTGGCGGCCGTGGACGCCCGTTCTGGCCCGGACTCCACGTTCGCCCTGTGCGGACCGCCCGGCCTCGTCGCCACCGCACGGCACGTCCTGGCCGACATCGGAGCCGATCCCCCGCTCGTGCGTGGGGAGTTGTTCACCACCGACGGCACGCTGCCACGCGTGTTGGAGCCGGCCGGGCAAGCACCGAGGGCGGGGGAGCACCGGGTCACCGCCCTGCTGGACGGGCGCCACCGTGCCGTCACCGTTCTGCCGTGCGACCCGGTCCTGCTCGGCACGCTGCTGCGCAGTCACCCCGACGTGCCCTACGTCTGCCGCGAGGGCGTGTGCGACAGCCGCCGCGCGAAGGTCGTATCCGGAGAGGTGACGGCGGACGGCCGGAACGCCCTGGACGAACGCGACCGCGCCGTCGGCTGCACCCTCGTCTGCGGAGATCAACCCCACCCTCGCCGTCCGGTTGAGCGAGGCGCGATCGCGTTGTCACGCTAGGCTCAGCAGGCGAAAACAGGCCAAGGGCCGGACGTGAAGGCGACCTGGGCGAGACGTCGATGTCCGTTGCACGACCGGTAACGCGTGAACAACTCACGCGGACGTGCAACTGATGGCGGCCGAAAGTCGTCCTCAGCGTCGAGCCGTCGAGGCACACCGAGAACTGGGACAACAGGGGGAACTCATCATGAACATGATGTCGAGGAAGAGTGGTCGCAGACCGGGCGTCGTCCGGGCGGCCGTACTGGGAGCCTGCGTGGTGGGCGCGCTGGTCCTCACCGGCTGCGACGGCGGCGACGCGACGGGTTCGGGCGCCGGCACGAGCCCGACGACCGCGGGTGACGCCGCCGGCAAGGCGGCGAGCGCAGGCGCGGTGAGCAAGAAGCCGGGCGTCACCGCCTCTTCAGGCTCGACAAGCACCGCCGAGTCCCCCGCAGCGGTTCCGGCCGCGTCCAAGTCCCCCGTTCCCACGGCGGCGAGTGCGGGTGGCACCGACGACGGCTGTGACCACAAGATGCCGATCTCCCCCGACGAGGTCGCGGTCTACCGCTACACCCCCGAAGGGGGATCCCTCAGCCTGATCGTCAAGCACGGCAACTGGGGCTGCGGATCCCCCGACTCCGACGGCGCGCCGTTCGAGACGGTAGGCAAGGAGACGTTCATCCCGATGGACCAGGCCGCTTACGTCACCGTGACCAACCCCGTCGTGGAGAGCACCGAGAACCAGCCCATCGGCGTGCAGGAGTTCCTCGACTGGCTGGAGGCGCACCCGAACTCGGGGCTCGTCTTCACCTACCACCTGGGTGCCGACGGCGCCATCGACCGCCTCGAAGAGGTCTTCGCCCCTTAGCAGCGCCCTGTGCCGGCGCCCGGACGACGCGGCTTCTCGACCGGGCGCGGGAGGGCATCAAGAACGAGGCTGCTGAGGCAGCACCTCACTACCGCCGACCAAAAGATCACCGGGGGACAGGGACCAACCCGCTGTGGCGTCAACCCCCGCCGCACGGGGCGACGTCAAGCAGGGCGGCCGAGCGGCGGGTGCTCCAGCACGCGGGGCTTGTACTCGACCAGCTGGATACGGCCGTCGAAGGTGCGGTGCTCGATCATCTCGAGGGCAACGTCCGGATAGCCGTCGTAGATGCGTTCTTCGCCCGTGGCGCCGGTGATCACCGGGAACATCACGACCCGGAAGCGGTCGACGAGTCCGGCGCGCAGCAGGGACCGGCACAGGCTGAGGCTCCCGATCGTGCTGAGGAGTCCCGAGCCGCTCGACTTCATGGCGCGGACCCTCTCGACGGCGTCGTCGCGCACGAGGGTGGCGTTGGCCCAGGTCAGTGGCTCTTCGAGCGAGGAGGAGAACACCACCTTGGGCGCTTGTGTGAGCTCGTCGACGGACGCCTCTTCTTCGGGCCTGAACTCGTCTTGGCCAGGAGGGACCTCGCCTGCGGCGAAGCCCGACATCAGGCGGTAGGTCTTCGCCCCCATCAAGTAGGTGGCCTCGGGCTGCCGGCCGAGCCATGCGAGGTACTCCGGGCCCTCAAGGCCCCAGAACCCGGGCCACCCCTCTCCCGACGCGTAGCCGTCGAGGGACGTGATGAAGTCGACGAGAAGCTCCGACATGGCGGTGTCCTTTCCTGGGTGTCACGAGCTTGGACCGGACCTGAGTCACAAACTCATCGGCCGCGCCGTGGGGCAACGAGAAGCCCCATTTGCCGCAGCCGGTCAGGCAGGCGGAGCGGCACTGGTCGGGGCCAGCGGCTTACCTGGTTGCCGCGCACGCGGTTCGGCGGTGATCCCCACCTGCTGCCCGGCCGTGATCACGGTCGACATGGGTTCGACGGGATCGTCTCGCGGCCCGTGCGACGCGGGTGATGCTGCGCCCTCGCGACCGGGCCTCAGACCTCGGCCGCGTGCCCCGGCCGCACCTTCGACCGGGCGCTGTGCCGAGCCGAGTGCGTCGTCGCGAACCGGGCCTTGTAGTGACCGGGGGAGACGCCGAGCCGGGCCACGAAGCTCCGTCGGAGCGTTTCGGCACTGCCGAAGCCGGCCGAGCGGGCGCTCTCTGCGACGCCGTGGCCGGAGTCGAGCAGGGCCTTCGCATGATCGAGCCGTACCTGTTCGACGAACTTGGCTGGTGTCGTGCCGAGTTCGGTGTGGAAAAGCCGGGTGAGATGGCGCGTGCTGACACCGACGAGGGCTGCCAGCGAATCCGCGGTGTGCTCCAGCGCGGGTTGCGCCGAGATCAGGTCGGTGACCCCGCGCAGGGCGAGCGTGCGCGGCACGCTGCCCTTCAGCGACGCGGAGAACTGGGACTGCCCTCCGGGCCGCTGCATGAACATGACCAGACCTCGGGCGACCTCACGGGCCAGATCCGCGCCATGGTCGCGCTCGACGAGGGAGAGGGCGAGGTCGATGCCGGCGGTGACACCCGCCGAGGTGAAGATGCCGCCGTCCTCGACGAAGAGCGCGTCGGGATCGACGTGGATGTCGGGGTGGGCACGCGCGAGCAGACGGGCGTGGCGCCAGTGAGTGGTCGCACGGCGGCCCGACAGCAGGCCCGCGGCGGCGAGAACGAACGTGCCGGTGCAGATGGAGACAAGTCTGGGCGTGCGGGCATGCACCCTGCGGACGGCCTCGGTCAGATCTGCTGGGATGGGCTCGGTGACGAGCTGATCGCCACCCGGCACGACGAGTGTGTCGACGGCGAGGTCCGTCGCGGCCGAGTCCACGGGCAGGTGCGCACCGATCGATGTGCGTACCGGTTCACCGGAGGGCGAGACGTAACGCAGCGAGTAACAGGCGCCGAGGGTGTTCGCCTCGGCGAGGACCTCCGCCGGGCCGGAGACGTCGAGCATCTTCATTCCGTCGAACACGAGGAAGGCGACGCGATGGACGGTCATGTGGTTGCCGGCTCCTTTTCTTGATCAGCAGCGGGAAGTCCGAGAGCCGGACGCCCGTTGCGACGTCCGAGAATGTGGCATCCCTTGACGCCCGGACCCGCGACACCGCAGAGCCGGTCGGGGATCAACTCATTCGGGCCAGGCATTCGTCCGGATCACGGTGACGAAGTCCTTGCGCTGGAAATCGGGGTCGAAGTGCGCGAGAACATCGTCGTTCATGGTGCCGAAGGTGGTGTCCGGCCGATCGGCCATACCGTCGTAGAAGGCCTGGAGAATGCGGTTCTTGAAATCCGGTCGCGGGTGGGCGGCGACCACCTCGGCACGTTGCTCCGGGGTGATCCGGTCGAGCTCCAGGCCGAGAACGTCGGTCTCCACGCCGAGCGTCACGACGGCGACCTCCGGGGCGAGGTGGTGGGGGACCTCCGGCGTGGTGTGCAGGGCGATCGCCAGCCAGACGTTGCGCGCCTCTTCCTCGCCTCGGCCGTGATCACGCAGGAAGCCGTACGCCGCCTCGGCGCCGTCGAGCTCGAAGCGGCGGTCCTTCGTGCGGTGCCCGGCCGTCAGCCCGAGATCGTGGAAGAGGCCTCCGACGTAGGCGAGCTCGGGGTCCACCTCGCGTCCGAGGGCTGCGGTCTTGAGCATCCCCCACAGGAACACCCGGCGGGAGTGGTGGAACAGTGTGTCGTCGGCCGACCGGCGCACCAGCGCGGTGGCCTCACGGACCAGTCGGGTGTCCGGGACCGTGATCCCGGCAATCGTCTCGGTCATTGCGTCTCCTGATGACAAAGGTCGAGGTACAAATCGTTCGTTCCGGCTGATCTCCACCGTCGTCCATCGGCTCCGTTCCGGAAAGTGTCCGAACGGACGTCTATCCCACAGATAAGGACATGAGGGGTGCGCGTGAGGGCCCGGCTGAGGTGTCCCTTGCTCTGGCGACTGTTCGACTTCTTCGAGACCGGCGCTGACAACAAGGCCGTGGCCAAGGCGCTGCGGGTGTCGGTGCGGTCGGTCGAACGATGGCGGGTTGCCTGGGCATCCGAGGGTGAGCAGAGCCTGTACTCCAAGGGTCCGGCGTCGCTGACCAAGCTGAGACCGGCGCGGTGCCGCCGTGGCCTTGGGGGGAGGGGATCGCCTTCCATGACGAGTGCGGAGGCGACCTGAGGACGCCACGGGCCAAGGCCTGGCGGGCGACGCGGGCAGACACCGGTCATCACGGTCCGCGGGCGCGGCTCGGGCCGGGTCAACATCGCCGGGATGGCCTGTTACGGGCCCGGGAGCCGCGGCCGCCTGCCCCATCGGCTGCTGGTCCATCACGGCCGCAAGAACGAGCAGAAGGGCTTCGGGCGGCGCGACTAGCCAGCCGCTGCGCACCAGCAACTCGACGCACTGCTGATCGGAGGGCGTCTAGTCGCTGGTCAAGCGCGGGCTGCTGGCCGACCTCGTCCCGGTCGGCCTGGGCGAACTCGCCGCCACCGTCCGCTTCGCGCGACGGCATCCGGCAGTGTGATGCCGCTCATACCGTGTCACGAGAGCGACCGGAGCGGTGTCTTGTGCGCATGACCGACACGAAGCAGTCCACCGTCCTGATCACCGGCGCCAACAAGGGTCTGGGCCACGAGGCCGCCCGCCGTCTCGGAGAGCTGGGATGGAAGGTGTTCCTCGGCTCCCGGGATGAGGTTCGAGGCCGCGCGGCCGCCGAGAAGCTGGCCGCAGACGGCATCGACGTCGTCCTGGTCCCGCTGGACGTCACCTCGGAAGAGTCCGTGGCGGCCGCCGAGGAACTCGTGCGCGCACACCGACCGGCTGGATGTCCTGATCAACAACGCCGGCGCGCCGGGCCACGCGATCCACCCCGGCCAGGCGACGGTCGCGGAGGTCCACGCCGTGTACGACACCAACGTCTACGGCCCGATCCGCGTCACCCATGCCTTCCTGACGCTGCTGCAGGCCGCCGACCACCCCCGGGTGGTGATGGTGTCCAGCGCCGTCGGGGCGTTCTCGGTGGTGACCGACCCACAGCAACCGGTGTCGAAGATGCACGAACTCGCCTACAGCTCCTCCAAGGCGGCACTGAACATGCTGACCGTCCGCTACGCGCAGGCGTTCCCCGCCATCAAGTTCAACGCCGCCACCCCCGGAGAAGTCGTGAACCGCACCTTCGCGGCCACCGACATGAACAACAACACGGGCCAGCTGACCGTGACCGAGGGCACCGACTCGATCGTTCGCCTGGCGCTGCTGGACCCCGACGGCCCGAGCGGCACCTTCACAGATCGGCTCGGCGCCATCGAGTGGTGAACGTCCGGGCCACCGGCGGGGACGCGAGGACGTGCTCCAGGAGTCGTGACTGCGCTGCTGATCAGACTTGTTGTTCGAAGCTCAGTGCTTGGTAGTGGCCCTCGGCGATGTCCTTACGGGTGCCGACGATCAGGGTCTGGGTGTAGACGGTGTGGTCGATCGACTGACCGTGTATTTGCGCCAGCAGAACGAGGTCACCCTCGTCCGGTGCCAACTGCCAAGGGCTGGAGTAACCGCCCAGCTGGACGCTGACGCCGTGCGAGGCACCGCCCGCTGCCGCGTCTCGCACGGCATCCTCGAAATCGTCCAGGATGTCGTCCCGGTCCGCGCCGCCGTCCAGGAACGCGCTGGTCGCGGGGGCGTCGCGCCAATCGGGCGCGACGGTCAGTCCCGGCACCGGATACAGGACGTTCGGTGGGTAGACCCTGGCCTGTTCCGGCTCGCCGTCGAGTTCGTACGTCGCCGGGCGTTCCGTGGTCCGCGCGCCGGCGGGGACGTGGAGCACCAGCGACGACTCCGGTTCGTACTCGATCTCGGCGAAGAACAACAGGTGCCCGTCGGGCGGCAGTTCGATGTCAAGGGCTTCACGAGGGAGCGCTGCACAGTCGACGGTCAGGAGCAGAGGTTCGCGTCCGTCGGGCCAGGAGACGTCGTCCGGCAGGGAGGGGAGGCCCCCCGTGCGCGCGACGGGACGGGCCTCTTCCTGTTGGGCGGGCGTCAGGTTCTGGAAGGGGACAAGGTGGAGGCACGGCCGGGAGCCCGTGAGCATCTCCTGCGCGACGGGTCCGGGGACGCCCTGCTTCTCGGCTGTTCGGAGAACGAGCTCTTTCACTGTCGAAGTGGTCATGACCGCGATCGTGCCACGGCCCACTGACACCGACTGAACACCAACTCCGGCTCCATAGACAGCAGTTACCGACGGGCGTGAGACGCCCGCGAGGGTGTCGCGCTCCGGTCCGTTTCGACGCCTCGGCGTGCCGCGCCTGCCGTTACTGCGGACTCGTCCTCATGGGCTGGGGCGGCAGGTCTTCCGGGAGCAGCATGCGCAGGTCGTCCAGGCCGGGTGCGGGCAGCGTGCCGATGCGGCCCGCCTGGCGGGTCATCATGGTCTCCAGCAGGCGGCGGGCCGTACGCGCGTTGCCGAAGGAACGATCGCGGGGAAGGGTGTCGATGTAGGTGCCGAGCGCGACAAGGGCCTCCGGGGAGCAGTCGTAGCCATAGCCCGAGGCGGCGCGGGTGAGGATGTCGAGCAGTTCGTCGGTGGTGTAGTTCTCGAACTCCACGGTCCGCGAGAACCGCGAGGCCAGGCCCGGGTTGGAGGCCAGGAAGCGGTCCATCTCCCGGGTGTAGCCGGCGGCGATGACGACGACCTCGTCGCGGTGGTCCTCCATGAGCTTCAGCAGGGTGTCGACCGCCTCGCGGCCGAAGTCGGAGGTGACGCCCTCGGGAGTGAGCGTGTACGCCTCGTCGACGAACAGCACGCCTCCCAAGGCCCGTTCGAAGGCTTCCTTGGTGAGCTGCGCGGTGTGGCCGACGTAGCGGCCGACCAGGTCGGCGCGTGCGACCTCCACGAGCTGGCCCTTGGGCAGGACGCCGAGGGAGCGCAACAGATCCGCGTAGAGGCGGGCGACCGTGGTCTTGCCGGTGCCGGGCGGGCCCGAGAAGACCAGATGGTGACTGATCTTCGGGACGGGCAGTCCGGCGGCCCGGCGTTGTTCGGTGGCGGTCAGGAGGTTGACCAGGGAGGTGACTTCGTTCTTGACGGCCGTCAGGCCGACCATCGCGTGCAGTTCCGCGAGGAGTTCCGCGGAGCCCGGTCCGGCCTCGGCGGCGTCGGCGTCCGATGCCACGTCCTCGGGGAGCAGCAGGCTCAGGTCGCTCTCCGCCGGGTTGGTCATGGCGCCGAGCCGGTGGGCCTGCCGGTCCACCATCTCCTCGAAGACCTTGCGGGCGGCACGTCCGTTGCCGAAGGCGGCGTCGCGCGGCATCCGTTCGTAGTGCCGCCCCAGGGCCTCCAGGGTCGCCGGGGTGAGCTCGTAGCGGTGCGCCGCGCACATGTTCTCGGTGATGGTCACCAGCTCGTCCACCGAGTAGTTCTCGAACGCGATGGTTCGGGTGAACCGCGAGGCCAGACCGGCGTTGGAGGAGAGGAAGGCGTCCATGTCGGAGGTGTATCCGGCGGCGATGACGACCACGTCGTCGCGGTGGTCCTCCATGAGCTTCAGCAGGGTGTCGACGGCCTCGCGGCCGAAGTCGGCGCCCGATCCCCTGCTGTCGGAGAGCAGGGTGTAGGCCTCGTCGATGAACAGCACCCCGCCGAGGGCGTCGTTGAAGGCCTCCGTGGTCTTGATCGCGGTGCCGCCGATGACCTGGGCGACGAGATCGGCGCGGGAGACCTCCACCAGATGTCCGGAACGCAGCACGCCCAGATCGGCCAGGATGCCGCCGTAGAGGCGGGCGACGGTGGTCTTGCCGGTGCCGGGCGGACCGGAGAAGACCAGGTGCCGGCTCATCGACGGGACGGGCATGCCGAGCTGCACGCGTCGCTGGGCGAGCTGGTTGAGGTTCACGAGGGTGTGCACCTGGTGTTTGACGTCGGCCAGTCCGACGAGCGACTCCAGCTGCTCCAGGGGCCCTTGGGCTGCCTTGGCCTGCTCGGCACCGCCGGTTCCGGCCGACGCGACGTTCGCGGGCAGGGTGTCGCCCCAGGCGTCCTGAGCGCCGTTGCCGGTGCTGTTCAGGTCGTGCACGCCGAGTCGGTCGCTGACCCGGGTCTGCCGCAGGCCCGCGCCGCGGTTGTCCCGCACGGTGCAGTCGGTGGCGGTCACCGGCTCGGAGCTGTCGACGCGGACGCCGTCGCCGACGTTGGTGCTGAACTGGCAGCCGGTCAGAGAGGCCCGGCCACCGTTGGACACGAGGGCGCCGTGTGCGGCGCAGTCCGTGACATGGGTGCGCAGCGCGGAGAGTTCGCCGCCGTTGTCCACCACGAGACCGGAGGCCCTGCCGGACTCGACACGGCAGTCCCGCAGCGCCCCGATGCCCGCCGGGCCGACGGACACCCCGGCGTCGGCCGCGTCGCGCACGACCGTGTCACGGACCTCGGGCCGGCCGCCCGAGGCGATCCGCAGGCCCGCGCCCCCGGCCCGGTCGACCTCGCAGTGCTCAAGGCGCCCGCGCCCGTCCTCGACGACCTCCACGCCGTGTCCGCCCGGCGAGGTGATCCGGGCCCGGCGCAGCAGCGGATTGGCCGCCGTGCGGATCCGGATGCCGGCGCCCGCCGGATCCGCTATCAGCAGTGAGTCGAACTCGGCCGCCGACTCGTCCTCCAGCAGCACCGCGCAGTCCTTGTCGGCGCAGTCCCGCACCGTGGTTCCGGTCAGGGACGGCGAGCTGGAGCCGACGACCCGGATGGCGGGCGCGCCGGCGCCGTCGAACACGCAGTCCCGGAACGTGCCCCGGGACCGTTCGGTGACGGCGAGTCCGCTGCCCTTGGTGCGTGCGGTACGGCAGCCCAGCAGTTCCGGGTCGGCTCCGGAGCCGAGCAGGATGCCGGGGCCCGAGGTGTCGCTGACCGAGACCTCCTCCAGGACGGGCCGGGAGCCGCTGGTGACGTAGACGCCGATGGCGGTGTCGTGGACGTCGCTGCGCACCACACGGGTGGCGCAGCGGCCTTCGAGGGCGATCGCGGGCTTGTCGGTCGAGGAGATGTCGCAGCGCTCCACCAGGCCCTGCGCCGTGCCGTTGGCGAGGATGCCGTTGGCGCGGGCGTCCCGGATACGGCAGTCGCGCACCGTCGTGTCGGCCTCCTCGCTGATGACGACGCCCGAGGTGCCGAGGTTCTCGATGAGGCAGTCGGCGACGATGCTGCCGGTGGAGGCCGTGTCGACGACACCGGCGCCGTCCGGGTTGCTGATCCGGCAGCCGCGCAGGGCCAGCGAGCCGGACTCCCGGGCCAGGACCGCCGTCCAGCCCGAGCCGATGACCGTGCAGCCGTCCATGGCGACCTGGCCGCGGGGCGCGTCGACCACGGGCAGGTCCTCGCTGCCTCCGCGCAGTGTCAGGTCGGTGAGCAGGACGGCGTCGGCGACGAGCACCACGGCGGTGCCCCGGCGGGGACAGATCTCGGCGCTGCCCGGCTCGCCGTCGGCCACGAGGGTGACGCGCGTCCTGATGGTGAGGTTCTCGTCGTAGCGCCCGGGAGCGATACGGATCACCGCGCCCGTGCGTGCCTGGGCCAGGGCGTCGCCGATCTTGTGGAAGCTGTCCGATCGGCCTGGACAGACCCTGAGCAACTGCCGTGACACGCTGTGATCCTCCTCGCTGTGATGCGCCCGCCGAAACCACGCCGCCCTGTCGGGACGTGGTCGTGCGGTGGTGCGCACACGGTGAACGCTACGGGACGCCGACGGCCAACATCCAGCACAGGCAAGGGAGATGAGGGGCGACACCGGCGCGGTGCGCCGCAGACCCTCTGCCTAGGATGTGCGCCATGCGCGCTGCTCGAACCCACCGCCCGCTGGCCGCCACGGCCGCGTCGGCGGTCGTCGCCGTGCTGCTGGTGGCCGCCGGGGCCGCTCCCGCAGCTGCCGAATCCGTGGAACTGCCCGCCGTACGCGTCTCGTTGGCGGCGGACGAGCCGTGTGCGACGGCCTCCACCCGACAAGCCGACACGGAGCCGTGGGCCCTGACCTCGCTCGGCGCGTCCCGGGCACGCACCCTGTCCGAAGGGGCCCGGACGACCGTGGCCGTGGTGGACACCGGGGTGAGCGACAGCGCGCCCGCGCTGTCCGGCAGGGTGAGCGCGCTCGCCGGCGCGGACAGCGACTGCGTGGGCCACGGGACCTTCGCGGCGGGACTGATCGCGGCGGCACCGGATGCGGGAGGCGGGGCGGGGCCGTCGGGGCTGGCGCCGCGGGCACGCATCCTCGCCGTACGGGGCACCGACGAGCGCGGGGGCGTCACGGCACAGAGGCTCGCGGACGCGATTCGTTCCGCCGCCGACGAAGGCGCCTCGGTGATCTACGTCGGCCGTGCGCTGGCCGACGGCAAGGCGGTGCTGTCGGCCGCGGTCGCGTACGCGGGCAAGAAGGACGCGCTGGTGGTGGCACCGCTCGCGCCAGACGCGCTGCCCAAGGACCGGTCCGGCAAGGTCGTGCGGGCGGAGCCCTGGTACTGGCCCGCCGCGGCGCCCGGCGTGCTGGCGGTGACCGACTTCGGGCCCGACGGAACGCGGCCCGACAACGCGCCGGTGGTCTCCGGGGCGGACCTCGCGGCGCCCGGTGACGCCGTGGTCGGCATCGGTCCTGCGGGCAAGGGGCACTACATCGGCTCCGGCGCGTCGCTGGCCGCGGCACTGGTCGCGGGAGCGGCGGCCCAGGTCCGGGCACGCTACCCGGACCTGTCCGCGGCCGAGGTGTCCCAGCGGCTGACCCGGGCCGCCTACCCGGCCAGTCCGCCCCGCCTGGACCCCTACGCCGCGCTGACCACCGTGGTGCCGGAGGCGGCCGGCACCACGCCTCGCGCCGAGGCGGCCGTGGTCGCGCCGGACGCCCCGCCCGAACCCCGCACGCGTGCTCTGATCATCACCGCCGCGAGTGCCGGAGTGGTGGTGCTGGTGGCCGCGGCGGCGGTGGTGATCCCGCGCGGACGGGCGCGGGGCTGGCGAGCGGCGGACAGCTGAGCGCCGGTGCGGTGTCCGCGTGAGGCGCGCGGGCGGGGTGAGGTGACCCGGTGCGTCCGGGCGTGCGGCGGGACGCGCGGCATCGGCTGAGACCGGCGTTGCTGTGTCGAGTGCGACCCGACCTGCTGTGTCGAGCGCGACCCGGCCTGCCGTGTCGAGTGCGCTCCGCGTCGCCGCTGCGACGACGCCCCGCGTCGCGTCTCCCGCCGCCCTGGTCCCGTCCGTCACGAAAGCGGCCCGAAACGGCACCACTTGGCCTCCTCCGCGTCCACCTCCACCTCCGCCCTCGTGCCTCCGTGCCTGCGACGGCGTCCGTCGTGAGCCCATGCGGGCTGTCCGGACGTGCCGCGCCTCCGGGGTGCGGTGGCCGCACCCCGGCACGACGGGCGAAGTGACGTCCCACGCACGGTTGTCGGGCTCACGCACGCGTGATGATCTCGTCCAGCAGCGCCGTCTGGAGCTGTGTCGACTTGCGGCGTGTCACGCGGGTCGCCCGGCCCGGCGGGAGGTTGCGGCCCTTGAGGCTGCCGATGACGAATCCTTCGGAGGGCGGGCAGGACAGCAGCAGGGTGGGGGAGTTGACCTCCTGCAGGCGGCGCAGGAGCGCCTCGTTGAGGCCGCGGCCCGCGCCCGCCGCCGACCGGGAGACGATCAGGTGCAGGCCGACCTCCCAGCCCAGGGCGAGGTGGTTGAGCAGGGGGTCGAAGGGGGCGTTCATGGGACCGGCGCCCAGCAGGTCGTAGTCGTCCACCAGGATGAACAGCCGCGGGCCCTTCCACCAGTCGCACTTGCGCATCCGGGACGGCGTGATCTCCGGGCCCGGCAGCCGGGTCGTGACCGCCCGGGCGGCGCCGGAGATCATGTCCTTGAGCGCGTCCATGGACACCGCGTGGCCCAGGCGGTACTCGTCGGGGATCGCCTCGACCAGCTCACGGCGGTAGTCGACCACCAGGATCCGCGCCTCGGCGGGCGTGTACCGGTCCATGACGGCCTTGGCCGCCATCCGCAGCATGTTGGTCTTGCCGCTCTCGGTGTCACCGACGACGATCATGTGCGGGTTCTCGGTGAAGTCGTGCCAGACGGGGGAGAGTTCCTCCTCCTCCAGGCCGATCGGCATCCGGAAGCCGCCCTCGGGGCCGGTCTCCTGAGCGGGGGCCGGGAGCTCGGCGTAGGGGAGTTTCGTGGGCAGCATGCGTACCGGCGGGGCGGGCGCACCCGGCCAGCTCTCGCTGATCGCGGCGACGAGGTCAGCGACGCCGTCGGTGAGGTCGTCCGCCGCCTCCGTGCCGTCGATGCGGGGGAGCGCGGTGAGGTAGTGCAGCTTGGTGTCGCGGGTCAGTCCGCGGCCCGGGAGCCGGGGCACGGTCGCGGCCCGCCGCATGTCGATCTCCGAGTCCATGGGATCGCCCATCCGCAGCTCCAGATGGGTGGCGGCCTGGTCGCGGATCGAGGAGGTCAGCTCCACCCAGCGGGCGGTGGTGACGATCAGGTGGATGCCGTAGTTGAGACCACGCGCGGCGATGGCGCCGAAGGTCTGGATGTTCCGGTCGAAGTCCGCGCGGACCGTCGACCAGCCGTCGATGACCAGGAACACGTCGCCGTGCCGCTCGTCGGGGAACTCGCCGGCGTTGCGGCGACGGCGGAAGGTCGCCATGGAGTCGATGCCGTGGTCGAGGAAGAACCGTTCGCGCGCGGCGAGCAGGGAGGAGACCTCGGCGATCGTACGGCTGACGCGTTCGGTCTCCAGACGCGCCGCGACGCCGCTCATGTGGGGCAGGCCGGCCAGCCCCGACAGGGTGCCACCCCCGAAGTCCAGGCAGTAGAACTGCACTTCGCGGGGGGTGTGGGTGAGCGCGAGCGCGGTCAGAATGGTGCGGACCATGGTGCTCTTGCCGCTCTGCGGGCCGCCCGCGATGGCGACGTGCCCACCCGCCCCCGACAGGTCGAGCGTCAGCAGATCGCGGAGCTGGTCGAAGGGGCGGTCGACGATGCCGATGGGGATGGTGAGCCGGCCGCGGCCGGGCCAGTCGACGGAGGTGAGTCCCAGCTCGGGGTCGGGGGTGAGCGGGGGCAGGACCTGGTCGAGCGTGGTGGGACGGTCCAGGGGCGGCAGCCACACCTGGTGGGCGGCGGGACCGGCTTCCCGCAGCCTGGCCACCGCGGCCGACAGGAGTGTCTCGCCGTTCTCGTCGACCTCGGGCTGCGGCTCGGGGTCCGGCGTCACGGGCAGCTGCCTCGGCATCACGTACGCCGTCGTCCAGGGCACGGTCTGGCTGGTCACACGGGCCTGGTGGGCGACGCCCCGCCGCTCCTGGTAGGGGCCGGAGACGTACGCGGCACGGAAGCGGGTCAGCGCCTCCACACCGGACTTGAGGAAGCCGCTGCCGGGGGCCGGCGGCAACTGGTAGGCGTCCGGCACACCGAGGACACCGCGGCTCTCCATGGCGGAGAACGTGCGCAGGCCGATCCGGTAGGACAGGTGGCTCTCCAGTTGGTGCATGCGGCCCTCGTCCAGGCGCTGCGAGGCGAGCAGCAGATGCACACCGAGTGAGCGTCCGAGGCGGCCGATCATCACGAAGAGTTCCATGAACTCGCGATGCGCGGCGAGCAGTTCGCTGAACTCGTCGACGACGACGAAGAGGCTGGGCAGCGGCTCCAGCGGGACCCCGGAGGCGCGGGCTTTCTCGTAGTCCAGCGCCGAGGTGTAGTTGCCGGCGGACCGCAGCAGTTCCTGACGGCGCATCAACTCGCCGTGCAGGGCGTCCTGCATGCGGGAGACCAGGGCCGCCTCACCGGCCAGGTTGGTGATCACGGCGGAGGTGTGGGGGAGTTCGTCCAGGCCGAGGAAGGTGGCGCCGCCCTTGAAGTCGACGAGGACGAAGTTGAGGGTCTCGGAGGAGTTGGTGAGGGCGAGCGCGAGGACGAGGGTGCGCAGCAGTTCGCTCTTGCCGGACCCGGTGGCGCCGATGAGCATGCCGTGCGGTCCGGTGCCGCCCTGCGCGGACTCCTTGATGTCGAGTTCCACGGGTTGCCCGTCCGGGCCGACGGCGATGGGTACGCGCAGCCGGGCGGGGCCGGTGTGCTGCTGCCACAGGGCGGCCGGATCGTGCCGGTGCAGGTCGGGGATGCCCAGCAGGGTGGTCAGCTCGACGTTGGTGGACAGCGGCTCGGCCGCGTCGGGGCCGGTGCCCGTGCCCATGCGGTACGGCGCGAGGCGGCGGGCCAGGACGGTGGCGCCCGTGGTGCCGAAGGTGTCGGGGCGGCCGAGCACGGTGGTCTGTTCCTTGCGGTCCCGGTCGGTGCGCACCAGGGCGAAGGAGCTCTCGGACACGTCGAAGCGCAGCGTGACACGACCGGGCCGCCAGCTCAGGGCGCCGGAGAGGTCGAGGACGACGGTGTTGCGGTAGCCGGGCCCGTCGAGGCGGTGGCCGCTGGGGACGGTGGCGCCGTCGATCACGATGACGGTGAAGGGCTCCTCGCGGCCGGGGACGGCGTCGGGGTCGAAGGCGGGCCGTTCCTGGAACTCCGCGCCGAGCAGGTCCTCCAGCTCGCCCAGGGCGGAGACGGTCATACGGACGGGACCGGCGCCGTCGGTGTCGTGCGGGTGCAGGGCGTGCGGCAGCCACTTGGTCCACTCCCAGTCCGCGCGCCGCTCGTCGGCGACGCAGAAGGCGAGCCACAGGTCGTCCGGCGAGTGGAAGGTGGCCAGCTGGGCCAGTAGGGCGCGGGTGACGCCACGGATGTGCTCCTCGTCGCCGCGGAACAGCACCCGGGCCCAGGCCCGCAGGTAAATGGCGATCGGCTGGTCCGGCACGGTCGCGTAGGCGCGCATGAAGCTGCGCAGGGCGTGTGCGCTGAGCGGCTCCAGGTCCTCGACGGGACTGGTGGAGACAGGGGTGAGTTTCAGGCCAAGTTTCTGGTCGCCGACCGCGACGCGGACCTCGCCGAAGTCCTCGTCGCGCGGCCGGCGTTCCCACAGCCGGGTGGTGCCCGCCATGGACGACAGGGCCGCGGGTTCCGGGTGGCGCCAGGACAGAGCGCGCTGCTGGTCGGCGACGGCGCCGCGGACCTTGCGCCGCATCTGGCCGAGGTAGCGCAGGTAGTCCCGCCGTTCGCCCTTCACGCGCTGCTTGCGTTCGCTGCTGCGGCGCATCGCCTGGCCGACGAACATCGCGGCGGCGGCCACCACCATCACGCCCAGGGCGAGATAGATGAACCCGCCGCTGCCGCGGGTCGCGCCCGGCCGCATGAACATGAACATCATGGACACGGACATCAGGGCCATCGGGAGGTAGGTCCAGATGGCGGAGGAGTCCGGTACCACCTCGGGCAGGGGCGGCGGTTCCTGCAGGCTGAGCTCCCCGTCGGGCATCTCCGGGCCACGGCGCCGGGCCGGGCGGCGGAACAGGACCACACTCAAGAGCCGTCTCCTTGTGGGGCAGGGGAGGAGGGCGGGGCGAGGGCGCCACCATTGGTCGGTTGATACTACGATCGTCGAACCGGTGGTGAACTACCGTCCTCCCTGGGCGACTTACGTACACCACGGGTTTTGACCCGATGTTCGAGGATGTGCATCCGGCGTTTCTGTCCCCGTTCCGCACCATCTCCGGAGAGGCGTGAGTCAGCCCCATGACTGACACTCAGGTGGCCGAGCTGTGCCGTCTGACGGTCCGTGCCCCGGCCAGGACCGTGGACCTCGCGGTCCCCGCGGACGTTCCCGTCGCCGACCTGCTGCCCGCGGTCCTCGGCTACGGCGGCGACGACCTCGAGGAAGCCGGACTCGATCACGGGGGCTGGGTGCTCCAGCGTCTCGGCGGAGAGCCGATGGACGAGGAACGCACCCTGGACTCCTACGGGTTGCGCGACGGCGAGACCCTGTTCCTCAGGCCCCGTAACGACGCTCTGCCCGAGGTCCACCTCGACGACCTGGTCGACGGCATCGCCACGACCATGCGCCGCCACCCCTACGGCTGGAGCCCCCAGGTCAGCCGCCGGCTGCTGCTGGGGATCGCGATGGCGGTGCTCGGCTGCGGACTGCTGCTGCTCGCGCTGCCCGGCGGCTCGGCCCTTCCCAGGGCCGTGTTCGCCTCCGCGGCCGGACTGCTGCTGCTCGCCGGCGCGGGCGCCGCGAGCCGGGCGGTCGGGGACGCCGGGGCCGGAGCGGCGCTGGGCTTCATGGTCGCGCCGTACCTGGCCCTCGCGGGCTGGCTGCTGCCGGGCGGCGAACTCAGCGGCAGGCACGCCCACGAGGGGCTGGGCGCGCGGCTGCTGTCGGCCGGTGCCGCCGCCACCGGCGGCGCGGTCCTCGCGCTCGCCGTCGTGGCCTCGTTCGCCGCGCTGTTCCTCGGACTCGCCGTGGTCTCGGTGTTCGGTGCGATCGCTGCCGCCCTCATGCTGGCCGCCGATCTCCCGCCCGCGCACGTCGCGGGCATCCTCGCCGTCGTGGCGGTGGCGCTCGGCGCGTTCGTGCCGTCACTGGCCTTCCGCATGTCCGGCATGCGGATGCCGCCGCTGCCCACCAACGCCCAGCAGCTGCAGGAGGGCATCGACCCGCATCCGGCATCGGTGGTCGCCGACCGCGCCGTTCTCGCCGACGGCTGGATGACCTCGCTGTACGCGGCGGTCGGGGTCGTCGCCGCGGGCTGTGTCGCGGTGCTCGCCCGGGAGGGCGGGCTCGCCGAGCTGATCACGACCGTGGTGCTGTCCCTTCTGCTGGTGCTGCACGCCCGCGGCCTGGGCAACGTCTGGCAGCGGCTGTCCCTGGTGATACCCGGTGTGGCCGGCCTGCTCCTGCTGGTCGTCGCCCGCGTACCGGACCTCGCGCCCGGGTCCCGGCTCGGGGCGGCCGCCGGCCTGCTGGCGGTCACGGCGGCCCTGGCGATCGCGTCCTGGACCGTGCCGGGACGCCGCCTCGTGCCGTACTGGGGACGCGCCGCCGAGCTGCTGCATTCCGCCCTGGCCATCAGCCTGTTGCCGCTCGCCCTGTGGGTGCTCGGTGTCTACGGCGCGTTGCGGTCCGTCAACGGATGACCGTGCCGCCGACGACCGGACCGATACCGGCCGAGGGCCGAACCCGAGCCGAACCGAAAGGCACCGAACCCTGCGATGCAGTCCCGACGTGATCAGGTCCAGGCGCACATGTTCGTCATGGGGCGGCTCACCTCCAGCATGTTGCGCGCGGACCCGGACGCACCCGAGAGCCCGCAGGGCCGGACCAACCGCGGGGTGGTCATCGGCGTGGTGATCGCCGTGCTGATCTCCGCAGGGGCGTTCGTGCTCGGCCTGCTCAAGCCGGGCGCCAAGGACTCCTGGCAGGAGGCCGGCACGCTCGTGGTCAGCAAGACCACCGGCTCCCGCTACCTCTATCTGAACGGCCGGCTGCGCCCGGTGCGCAACTACGCCTCGGCGCGACTGCTGGCAGGGGCCGACATGACGGTCTCCTCGGTCGGTGCCGCCTCGCTGAGCGGCACGCCGCACGGCACGCCCGTCGGCATCGTCGGTGCCCCGGACGCGCTGCCCGCCGGCGCGAACCTGGACGACGGCCCCTGGCAGGTGTGCTCGGGCACCACCACCGGTTCCACCGGCACCACCCTGGCCATCGGCGCATCCGCGGATGCCGCGGGACTGCCCACCACCCAGGCGCTGTTGGTGACCGGGCCCGACAAGGCCGACTACCTGGTCTGGCGGGGCAGCAAGCTGCGGCTGGACAAGGACTCCCACGCCCGCGAAGCCCTGGGATACGGCTCCACGCCGCGCCTCGCGGTGTCGGCGGCCTTCTTGAACTCCGTGCCGTCCGGGCCGGATCTGACCCCCGTGGAGGTGCCGGACCTGGGCGCGCGGGGCCCCTCTCTCGGTGGCCGGAGCACCCGGATCGGCGAGGTGTTCCGCATCACCGTCCCCGGCTCCGCCGAGCGCTTCTACCTGTTGCGCGGCGAGGGCCTGGTTCCGCTGACCGCGACCGACGCGGCCCTGTTGCTCGGCGACCCGGACCTCCGAAAGAAGGTCTACGACGGGCGGGCGGCGCAGATCGCGACGCTGGGCGCGGACGCGCTGAGCGGCCATGTGGCGCCCGGCGCCGACACCTCGGCACCGGACACCGAGCGGCCCTCGTCGCCCCCGGAACCGGTCGGCGTGGACGAGGACACGACCGTCTGCGTACGGGTGCAGCCGGGCCACAAGGGTCCACGCATCAGCGTCGCCCTGGTCGCGGCGGGCGGCCTGGGGCCCGCGGCGCAGGCCCCGGCCGAGGGACTGACACCGGCCTGTGTGCCGGTCGGCAGGATCACCGTGCCGCCCGGCGGCGGAGACCTGGTGCGGGCGCTCGGTGCGAGCGGCAGCGAGGTCGGCGGCACGCTGTATCTGGTCACGGACACCGGGATGAAGTACCGGGTGGGCTCGGCCCAGGCGCTGGCGTCGCTCGGCTACGCGGAGAGCCAGGCGCGCGGGCTGCCCGCTCCGCTGCTGGCGATGCTGCCGACCGGTCCCGATCTCACCCCCGAGGCGGCGGCGCTGGGGACCACCACCACGACGGCACCGCGCTGCGGGACCGCGACGGCCGCGGGCAACGGCACGGGTGGCCGGGCGGCGGACGGCGCACCCCCGGCCGACGCACCCCCGGCCGGGGAGGAAGCGGACCGGGGATGAACTGTTGGCGTCATTCCGTCGCCCGGGTTGGCAGGACGGGCACGGTATGGGGTAGACCAAAAAACATTCAACTCATCATCATCTAAGCTCACTTACTCAACCTGAACCTCAGGAGGCGCGGCCCCATGACAACGCCCACCGGTAGGCAGCAGTCAGAGGAACAAGCGACACGGAACGGCGTCACCGCGCTGGAGCAGGCATTCTCCGGCGTGCAGCGGTGCCGTCAGGACGTCGACAGCATGAAGAACACCCTCTCCTCGGGATACGCCGGCAGCGACGGCGGCGCGTTCCAGCAGCTCCTTGAGCGCTGGGACCAGCAGGCGGAGATCATTTCGGTCAACCTGAACAGCATGATCGACACCCTCAACGAGACGCTGCGCGCCAAGGGCCTGCAGCAGGGTGCGGCGGTCCAGTCGATCCAGGAGGCCTACGACCGCTCCGAGGCGATCTTCAACGAGCTGGCGGGCTGACCTTCCCGACCAGGCCCCTTCCGCCGGACAAGCCCGCCCAGCCCGCCAAGAGACGAGGACAGTCATGCCCGACTTCACCGACGGACTCATCTACGTCGACTACTCGCACATGGAGAACGCCGCCGACGACATGGTCCAGCAGACCAAGGCGATCGACAGCATCCTCACCAACCTGGAAGCGGAGCTCCAGGAGCTCCGCAACACCTGGGAGGGTGAGGACCGCGCGGTCTACACCGAGAAGCAGGCCGCCTGGGACAACGCTGTCGAGACGATGAAGCGGATCCTCGCCGAGAACTCGGCCCTGCTCACCGACGTCTCCGGGACCTACAAGTACAGCGAGAACTCCCTGACCCAGCTCTGGCAGAGCGTCCGCATCGGCGGCTGATCGGCTCTCCTCCCCCCACCTCCCACTCCCTCGGTCCCGGTGGCCAGGGGGCGGTGAACGACAGGCGAGCAGCAGAAGGAGTACGGCATGGCGGAGAGCGCCCCCACGGTCAATCTGAACAAGGCCTGGCTGCAGAACTTCCTCGACAACGACGTGATCCCGTTCGCTGACGAACTGCGGAAGATGGGCCTGGAAGGCACCGCGCCGGGTGACAGCACCCTGGCGGTGCCGGCTCTCGTCGACCTGGAGGAGGGGGGAGGCAGCCGGGCCGGCTTCCTCACCGGACAGGACAAGAACCCGATCGCGATCGGGCTGATGGCCGGCGACAACAGCTGGACCAACGGGCAATACGTGGTGAAAGCCTTGAACGCCTTCATCGGCGAGGTGACCGCGATCCTGAAGCAGCAGGGTGAGCTCTTCGGGGAGATCCAGGACGGTCTGGAGGACACCATCGAGAAGCTCTTCAAGGCCCGCGACGTCAACCTCGACAAGATCAAGGGCGAGGACTTCATCGACTTCTTCGAGGACGTGGACAGCATCCTGTCCGAAGGGTCGGGTTCGGGAGACGACAACGAGGACGACTGACCGCCTCGCCGCCTCCGTTCACCCTCCTCGCCGCCGGTCCGACCGCCGGTCCACCTGATGGAAAAGGCCCTTCGTCATGGCTCTCGACCCCACCAAGATCACCGGTGAACTCACCGCGACGAACGACCACTGGCACGAAGCCGTCAAGTTGTTCACCGGATATGTCGCACCGGCGCGGGACACCCTCTTCGACACCCTGGTGGGCAACGAGGGCATCCCCCTGATGAAGGTCGAGATCTCCGACGTCTCCCAGGTGGACTATGTCGACACCGAAGATCTCAACTGGCTCTACGAGAACGCCGGTTACCGGATCCAGAACACCGACTTCGTCATCCCCTTCTACCGGACGAGCGGCGGCGCGGGCTCCGACGTGACGATGCACAAGGCGCGCATCACCCTCCTCGG
>NZ_KQ948150.1:759648-871564 GCF_001513955.1 Streptomyces pseudovenezuelae
ACAGAAGAGCGGGGACGATCCGCCGTCCGGCGGCTACGTCGAGGGCGGCACCTTCAGCAGCCAGTACGACAACCACCTTGGCATGGGCAAACCCACCTGGGACACCCGGCCGCTGGCCCAGTACAGCTACGGCACCGGCCTCGCCCTGGAAGCGCTGCTCAACAAGCCCGAAGGAACGCACGGGTTCTCCTGGAACGAGGTGTCCGTCGACGAGGCGGCCTCCGTCACCCTCAACAACTTCGACGTGGTGGCCGGGGCGTTCGACCGGGCCGCCAAGTTCTTCGTCGACCAGCAGAAGAAGATCGAGGAGTGGCAGACCCGCGTCGGCCTGGAGAAGAACGACGCCTGGCGCGGCACCGCCGCCGGTGTCTTCTGGGACCTCGTCAAGAAGCTCAACAAGCAGTACAGCGACTACGCCGACGACATGAGTCCCAACGGCAGCTACTTCTCCAAGCAGGGCAACGAGATCCGCGACGCGAAGAAGGCGTTGCGCGCGGCCGCCTGGGACCTGCACACCTCCTGGGCCACCTGGGAGTACAAGGACGGCAACCCGCTGAGCTGGCTGCACTCCCTGCTGTCCCGGATCACGAAGTACGTGTGGGACCACAACATCACCAAGATCACGTATGAGATCGTCCCCAGCTACTCCGAGGCTCCCTCGACGGTCAACTACGTGGCCGAGACCGGGTTCGACAACAACGCCAAGGACCCCGGCGACGCGAACACCCCGGCCCGCGAGTTCGGTGATCTCAAGGATCTCGCCACCTGGGCGAAGATCGGCAACCAGGCGATCCTCGACTGGCAGAAGTCGGTCGTCGACCAGCTCGACAAGGCCGCCGTCGCCGCGCTGAAGGACGTCAAGGACGCCTGGAGCAAGTCCACCTTCGACCTCGGGGACATCAAGTCCCGCGGAGGCAGCTCCCTTGAGGAGGGCCTCAGCAAGGACGAGGCCGAGGTCAAGGAAGAGGAAGCGGAGAAGAAGGCGGCCGAGGCCGCCGCGCAGCAGGCCGCCTACATGCAGTGGATGAAGGACCAGGCGGCGAAGGCCGAGGCGGAAGCGGCCAAGGCCAAGGCGGAGCAGGAGGCGAAGGAGAAGGCGGCGGAGGAGAAGGCCGCCAAGGAGAAGGCCGAGCAGGAAGCCAAGGAGGCCGCCGCCAAGGCCGAGCAGGAGGCCAAGGAGAAGGAGGCCGAGGCCAAGGCGGAGCAGAAGGAGAAGGAGCAGGAGGCCAAGCAGGCCGAGGCGGAGAAGAAGGCCGAGGAGAAGGAGGCCGCCGCCAAGGCCGAGCAGGAACAGAAGGAGAAGGAGGCCGAAGCCAAGGCCGAGCAGAAGGAGAAGGAGCAGGAGGCCAAGCAGGCCGAGGCGGAGGCCAAGCAGGAACAGAAGGAGAAGGAGGCCGAAGCCAAGGCCGCCGAGGCGCAGGCGCGTCAGGAGCAGCTCCAGATCGCCCAGATGAACCAGGCCAAGGGCGAACAGGAACGCCAGCGCAAGGAGCAGGAGCAGAAGGAAGCCGAGGCGGAGGCGAAGGCCGAGCAGAAGGAGAACGAAGCCGAGGCCAAGCAGGCCGAACAGGAGGCGAAGCAGGAGGCCAAGGAGAAGGAGGCCGAGACCAAGGCCGAGCAGGAGCGGAAGGAGCAGGAGGCCAAGCAGGCCGAGGCGGAGAAGAAGGCCGAGGAGAAGGAGGCCGCCGCCAAGGCCGAGCAGGAGGCCAAGGAGAAGGAGGCCGAAGCCAAGGCCGAGCAGAAGCAGAACGAGCAAGAGGCCAAGCAGGCCCAGGCCGAGGCGAAGGCCGAACAGAAGCAGGCCGAGCAGGAAGCCAAGCAGGAACAGCTCCAGACCGAGCAGGAGAAGAAGCAGGCCCAGGCGGAGGCCGAGCAGCGACAGCTGGAACAGGAGGCGGCGAAGCGGGAGCAGGAGGCGCTCGGCCGCTACGACAACGCGCGCCAGGAAATCCTCAACAACGGCGACCTGTCACAGTTGTCGCCCACCCCGATCAGCGGTCCGGTCAACGACGCCACCCTGGATCTTCCCGGCGGCGGCGAAACACACATCGACTCCTCCGGGCGCGTGGTCACCGAGTACCCCGACGGCAGCTCCACGACCATCGACCCGCTCACCCACAGCTCCACGGTCACAGGCCCCGACGGCACCACCATCTCCGGCCCGCTCAACACCGGTGATCTGCTGACGAACCCGGACGGCAGCGTCACCCACCTCGACTCCGGCGGTCACGTGGTCACGGAGTACCCGGACGGCACCGTCCAGACGGTCGACCCGGACACCGGTTCCACCACCATCACGCTCCCTGACGGCACGACCTCCTCCGGCTACCTCAACGGCGGTGACCTGCCGACGTACGGCTCCTCCGCCCCTCAGCCGTCGTACGACCACGCCTCCTACGAGGAGGAGTTGTACGACGACACCCCCTACCGCTCGCCCCTGGACTACAGTTCCGCCGCGAACCCCCAGGTGACGATGCCGAGCAACCGGCAGCTGCTGAACACCGCCGCCTTCCCCGGTCTCGCCACCGCCGGAGGGCCGGACAGCTCGGCCGGCGCCTCCGCCGCGTCGCCCGCGAGCAGCGGCAGCCCTATGGGTGGCATGCCGATGGGCGGCATGGGCGGTATGGGTGGCGGCGGGGGAGGCGGAGCGGGCAACAACGACGGCGAGCGGGTCCGCAACGTCATCGACAGCGACATCGTCAGCAACCGTCGCGGGCGTCCGGGCACCGGCGGCACCCGCGGCAACGGCGGCTACGCCGAGGACGAGGTGCGGGTGGCGGCCGGCGGTCCCAGTACGGCGGGCTCGACCCCGTTCCTGCCCGGGTCGGCCGGAACACCGGGCCGACCGGAGACGCAGAGCACGGACCGGGCCCGTGACACATGGGAGCCCGAGGACGAGGACGTCTGGGGCGCGGACGAAGGGGGCGCACCCGCGGTGATCGGCCGATGAGCGAGTCCATGAAGCAGAAACTGGCGCAGGCCATGGCCGAGTTGGAGGCCGTGCAGGAGGCCGTCGCGCGTGCCGAGAACGAGTTGGACCAGGCTTCGGCGACCGCGCGTTCCCGCGACCGCACGGTGGAGGTCACCGTCGGCCCGCAGGGCGAGCTCACCGGCCTGAAGTTCCCCGACGGCAGGTTCCGTTCCCTGCCCGGCCCGCAGCTCGCCGCCTCCGTGCTGGAGGCCGTGCAGGAGGCACGCGCCAAGATGGCCCAGCGGGTGAGGGAGACCTTCGCCCCGCTCGCCGAGCAGCAGGGCGGCGGCCCGACGGGGATGCGCGGCATCGACATCGACTGGGACCGCCTCTTCGGCGCGGCGCTCGACGACGGTACGGCAGGCGGGCGGGGCCGGGCGGCCAGGGACCGTCTGCGCGACGAGATCCACGAGGACACGGACGACAACCGACACCAGGGACGAGGAGGGCAGCCATGAGCTCGGACAGGTACGAGGCGAACCCCGCCGGTCTGCGGCAGGGCGTGGAGCTGATCGGGATCCTGCCGGACCTGGCGAAGAAGGCGGGCGACGACTTCATCGCCCAACAGGCGGAGTACCAGGGCGCGTACGGCTACGACGACGAGTTCTACCAGCAGAACTTCCCCGGCTACACGGAAGCCAACGAGACCCTGCTGTCCGTGTTCCGGGAGTACGGCACCGCCTTCTCGTACCTGGGTTCCGCCGTGCTCGGCAACCTGCGCAACATCGAGGGCACTCAGCAGGACGCGCTGGAGGGGATCAACCTGCAGAACAACAAGCTGGACGCCTTCGGGGACGGCTCCGGGTCCGGAAAGCACTGAGCGGCGGACACGAGTGAGCGCGGTGGCCTGGGCAGTGGGCGGGAGAGGCTGAGTGGAGGAGATCAACTTCCCGCCCGACGTGCGGAAGATGCTGTTCGTCCTCATCGGTGAGATGCCGTTGCAGGCCAGGGAGAATCTGCTCTACGCGAGCCGGGAGCTCTACAGCTTCTACGGCAAGAACCTGACCAAGCTCAGGGACACCGCCCGCGACACCATCCAGAAGTCCCGCGACTCCCTGCCGCCGGCCGTCGCGGAGCAGTACGTGCAGGGCCTCACCATGCTGATCGGTGAGGGGCGGGGCAACGATCCCGTGCAGCGGGTCCTCGACCAGATCACCGATCTCGAGAACCGGCAGATCGACCTCTCCCAGAACGTCCAGGGCGCCAAGTGGGAGATCATCGCCGAGATCATCATGCTGATCGCCGAACTGGCGATCCTGACGGCCCTGATGGCGTTCACGGGCGGCGCGTCCGTGTCGCAGATCTTCCTGGCCCGGGCCCGGAGCCGGTTCGCGGTCCTGATGATCATCGACCGGCTGCTGACGATGACCCACATCATGCCGACGCTCACCGAGGCGGTCACCGAGGCCCTCCAGACCCTCGCGGTCCGACTGGCCCAGATCGCACTCAACAGCGGCCGGCGCAAGCCCGACGGCATCGACTGGGGAGACGTCGGCAAGGCCGCCGCGTTCGGCGCGGTCGTCGGGCTCTTCGGCAGCGTCTTCGAATGGGTCGCGAAGCCCTTCAAGTCGATCTTCAAGGACTTCAACGCCGACGTCCTCGACAAGTTCAAGTTCAACCCGAACAACCTGAACTACAAGCTGTTGAAGAACGGCCCGCCGGAGATCGTCGGTGCCTTCGTCGTCGCCGGCGCTGCCGAGGGGCTCGGTGAGTACGTCGTCACCGGAGCGTTCGAGGGCAACTGGGACTTCAAGTGGGAGACGTTCGTCGGCAGCGGCTCCAGTGCGGTCTTCGAACTCGGCGCCTCCGCAGCGCTCGGCGGCGCGGGGCTGTGGGCGTACAACAAGTACTTTGACAACAAGCACATGTTCACCGAGATCAACGACCTCTCCGGGTCGTCCGGTGGGGGAGCGGGGGGCTCTTCCGGGGGCGGGCGGGGGAACTCCGGGGGCGGATACGGCGGTTCGGCTCCCGCGAGCCCGGTGACCGGCGCGCCTTCGATACTTCCGGGGCCGGGGCCGGGGCCGGGGCCGTCGCCGTCAACCTCCTACACGCCGCCTCCCACGACGTCGAACCGGGTGATCACGCCGACGCCTTCGACCGCGTCGGCGGCCCCTGACGTGCCGACAGCCACCAGTGCTTCTCCGCGGCCGTACAACCCACCGTCAGGCTCTCTCACCGACACGGTCACGGACATCGAGTCCGTGCTCAATCCGGCCTCGCCGTTGCCCACGACCTCCTCCACCACCGGTGACTTCACCGACGCCTCAGGTCCCACGCTGCCGAAGCCCTCCCTCGCGCCGACGGGTTCGGTGGAAACGGACAGCGCGACCACGCCCACCGACTTCGGCGACCCGGAGTTCTCGGGTTCGGACACCTCGTCGTACGACCCGGACGTCATCACCCCTGCCGACCCGGTGTCGACGGCCACGGGCCCGTCCCACACACCGAGCGTCGGCACGGGCGGCGGCACGCGCCAGCCCACCCCGGAGATCGTCACCGCGGCGCGTGACGAACACGCCGACGCGATGCGTGCCGTCACCGAGGCCAACGCCAAGGCCGAGACCATCAGGCAGCGCGTCGAGACGGGTGTGGGCTCCAGCCGCGACGCCGACGCGCTCAAGCGGGCCACCGCGGACGTACAGAAGGCCGAGTCCCACCTGGCGCAAACGGAGGAGCACCTGCGGGAGTTGGGGATCGACCCCCATGCGCCGGAATCGCAAGGCCCGGACGACCCGCACGTGCCGGTCGTCCGGCGCGACGAGGCGCAGCGGCAGTGGATCGCCGACCGGATCACGGCGGCCGACCTGCCCGCCGAGCTCACCACCGGCTCGACCGACCCCACCGGCCTGTCCGACCTCGACCGGGTCAAGTCACAGATGGTCCAGCCCGGTTCCTGGTCCCCGGAACTCGACACGACGGCCGCCAACGCCACCCGTCGCATCTGGCAGGACGCCTACGCGGACTTCGTCGACGCCGTGCCGGACGACGTCAGGGACAACGCGGGGCAGGCCTGGAGCACGGCCACCTCGCTCGTACTGCCCCTGGAACTGCATCCGGTGCTCGCCGACTCACGGCATGCCCTGGAGTCGTACCGGAGCGCGGTACGGCAGGTGGCCGACGTGCTGGTGACGGGCGGCGGCCGGGAAGCGGCGACCACTCTGGCCGACCGTCTGCGGCACGGGCTCGACCTGCCCGCCCGGTTGCGCGGCGGCGCGAGCGGCAGCACGCCCGGCGCGCCGGCGGCCGTGCCCACGGCGGGGAACTCGGCCTCCCGTCCGGGCCACCAGCCCTCCGATCCCGGCGGCCATCCCTCGGACTCCGACGAGGCATCCTCCGAGTCGTCCGACTCCTCCGATTCCGAGGCGGATTCGGAGGCAGAGAACGACTCGGAGAACGACTCCGACGACGAGCCGACCACCGTGACGCCGCCACGGCGGCCGCCCACGTCCTCCGGATCGGCGCACCAGCCCGACGACTCCGAGTCCGAGTCGGAGGACGATTCGGAGGAGGAGTCCGAGTCCGAGGCGGATGAGCCCGGCGAATCGGATTCCGAGGACGAGTCCTCCGACGACGACGCGGAGGACGACTCCGACGACGATTCCGACGCGGGCCTCGCCGCGATGCCGGTGCGCGGAGGCCCGGCGAACCCGCCCGGTCGCGCCACCGCCGTGCCCACGGCATCCGCGCATCGCTCCGCACCCTCCGTGCCGGAGCCGCCGGATTTCCGGCCGGCCCCGGTCAGCGCCGAGGACCTGGAGCGGCTGCGGTATCAGAGCGAGGCGGAGCAGTTCGAGAGCAGACTCGCCGACTTCCTCTCCGAGCATCCGGACGTCACGGCCGAGGTCAAGCGGTTCGTCGCCCTGCTGTGGGAGAAGACACCGCAGGTGATGCGGCCCATGCTGGGATCCCTCGACAGCTCCGTTCCCGGTTCGGTGGGCCGGTCCCTCGGCGCGCTGGAAGAGGTCGTGCAGAACGGCAACTTCCGAGAGCAGACCGTGCTGTTGTGGAACGCGCTGCGTTACCACGTCTTCGACTCGCTGCACGGTACGCGGAAGAACTATCCGCCCGTCATCGCCGCCGACCGCCGCTGGCGGGGCACCCCCTCGGACGGCCTGCCCGAGCGCGACCCGGAGACCGCACGTCCGCCCCTGAGCAGGGCCGAACGGGACTTCTCCGCGAACGGCACGGACTGGATCACCGGAGCGGAGCGCTCCGGCATCGCCCACCGGCCGCCCGCCGCGGAGCCCACGGACGAACGCCCGCTGACCGTGGAGGACTCCCCGCACTACGCCGCCCAGAGCACCGGCGCCCTGCTCATGACCGGCCTGTCCGGCACCGCGTACTTCTGGCTCAACGCCGTCGAGGCGGCCAACAAGCAGTGGGACGCGGGCCTCGACCTCGGGCTGATGCGGCTGGCTCTCGTCGGTACCCTGCTGGCCAACCGCCACCACTCGCTGCACGAAGTCCTCACGGCCACCGAACTGTGGGCCTCGGAGGAAGCCCATCCGGAGCGCCACGGCCTGGACTTCGCCTACGACGACTCCTGGGACCGCTACAACAACCTGCAGCCGCTCAGTGAGCGGGAGTTGCGCGACAACGTCGCCGTCGGCGGCCGGTTCCCCAGCGAGCGCGTCCGCGAGTTCTACCAGGGCGGCACGTCCGGCGGGCCGTCCCGCTCGGCGGCACCGCGTCTGTCGGACCTGCTGCTCCAGGGCTCCTGGTGGCGGCTGTTCATCGACCCGAACGTCCACGACGAGGTGTTCGCACCCAAGCCCGAGGACATCGGCGGCCACCTGGACCGCACCAAGTACCCGGGCTACCGCAAGGGCATGAACGAGCTGTACGCCGAGGTTCTCGACGGTGGCCGCGGCGATCGGGACTGGTCACGCATCGACGTCGACGCGTACGAGGAGATGCACGACCTCGCGACCCGTCATCTCACGGACGGCGGCCAGAACCGGTCGACCACGTGGTCGGGCTCCTCGATGGTCACTCATCGCGGCACGGGCGTCGAAAGCCTGGCAGCCGATGTCGGTGAGGAGACCGTCCTGGGGCGGCCCCTGCTGGTCGACTTCAACGCCCAGCGGCCCGGCGGGCCGAAGCCGATGATGGTCTTCTGGCTGGGCGGCAGGGTGTCCAGCAACTACACCGTCGACGAGGCCCGCGCCGCCGTTCAGGAACTGCTGGACCGGTACTACGACGAGGTGGCCGTCGCGCTCGGCCCCGACGACAAGCTGCGCGCCATCGCGCGGGTGACACGCGCCCTCCAGATCCTGCAGCCCTTCACGGACGCCAACAGCCGCGTCAACGTCCACACGTTGATGCAGAAGTTCCTGCTGGAGCAGGGCTTCAGGCCCGCCGTGCTGATGAACTCCCATTCGCTGTTCCTCGGCGGCTTCTCGGTGCCGGAGATCGTCGCCCATCTGAAGGACGGCATGGCTTTGTTCGACCAGCATCTGCGCTGGGCGCGCTGGGACGGTTTCAACCAGTTCGGCGGCCCGCGCGACACCCGACTGGTCGACACCCTGGCCCAGGGCATGGGCCTGACCGGCGACGCCCCGGCGGAACTGCGCCGCCGCGTGGTCGACACGGTACGGACGGCCAGGGCGATGTTCGGGGACGAGATCCCGGGCGACGACCAGGCCGGGCAGACCCGATGGCTGGGAGCGTTCCAACGCCTGCGCGACACGGCGGGCACGCTCTTCCCCGAGCTGTCCGGGCCCGACGCGGTCTCCGAGTACGTCGCTCGGGTCTACGAACTCGGCCCCGAGGACGACTTGTTCGACGAACACGTTCTCGCGACCGTCGAGTCCGTGGCGAGTCTGCCCGCCGACGGCACTCCGCTGGACATGAGTGCCGTGCGCGAGTACCTTCCCGACCTGCCCGACGACCAGGCGCAGTCGGAGAACGCCGAGGCCACGGCTGAACCCGGCCCCGACGCGGGCATTGACGACGAGTCCGAGGAGGAATCCGAGGAGGACTCGGACGACGAGTCCGATCCCGGCGACGACTCGGACTCCGACGACGACTCCGATTCCGACGACGCCCCGCCACCCCTGCCGCAGACGGTGTTCCACCCCAGCGCGCCCGCCCCCGCCCCCGGTCCCGCGCCGGAGACGCGCGGTGCCCCGGCCGCCGAGGCGCCGCTGCTCCTGCCCTCGATGGCCTTCGACCCGAAATCCGGACCGGGCGGCCGGCAGCGCGGCGGACTGCGAGGCGGATCCCGGGACAACGGAGTCGATCCGCTGGCGTCACGCTGGGCGGTAGGACGGTCCGTGACCCTGATGGCGCCCCGGCACGCCGCGGAAGGGGAGACGGTCCCGACGCGCGTACCCGTCGCGAGCGTGCCGGTCCCCGAGGGCAAGGGCAAGAACACCCCGCAGGAGAGCTGGTTCCCCGTCACCCTGCGGGAACCCTCGGACCCCTTGGACCCCTCGGACTCCGAGTCTGTCCGGTCCGGCTCGTCCGACGCCGTGAGGCCCGGGTACGAGGTCAGTGACATGGGCCGGGTGCGGCTGCCCGACCATCAGGAACTGGACGCGGAGGGCTGGGTCGGATTCGGCGACGACTTCGTCCACCTGCCCTCGGGCGCGTACCTGCGCGGGGACAGCGGCTGGATCGGACGCGTCGACAACATCGAGGCCCTGCGCCAGGTGCTGGACGAACTCGACCCCGACACGACCCCGTACACCCTGGTGGCGAACCGCTCCTCCGGTGTGTACCTGACCCCGGCGGACACAGGCACACAGGCTGTCCGACTGCCCCTGGACCACAAGGACGACAAGACCCCGGAGCCGCCGGACCCGTCGGAGCAGAAGACACAGGGCACTGGGCGCGATCCCGTCCTCGACCCCGGGATGAATGCCCCGCCCACCGGTCGGCGCACCCCGGCCCGGCTCGACGACGGCCGCACCATGCCCGCGTACGTCGACGACCTCGAAGCCCTGCTCCCGGACGATCTGACCGACGCCGAGCGCAGTCAGCTCCTCGCCGGCCCCAGTACCTTCGGTCAGAGCGCGGTCGTGCTGCGCGGAATCGACCAGGTGGTGGCCCGGATCCGGGAAGAGCTGGGGCGCAGGCCCGGTGTGCGGCCGCGTGACCAGGCCCAGTTGTCGGCGGACGTGGCGCGGACCCTTCGGGAGAAGCCGAAGTCGCTGGCGGACGGCGGGCGCCCGATCCCGTACGTCAACGAGGACGGCACGCTGCGCGTCCTCCACATCAAGGCGCGCCACCGCGGCGGCTGGACCCTGTTCGACGACGGCGTCGGTCATGCCGCGAAGCTCGACAGCATGCACCAGGCCGCGGCGGTCTTCGGGTTCACCAAGAACGTGCAGTCCAACACCCAGTACGGGTCGGGCGGTCCGCTCGGCCCTGTCGGGTCCGCGGCTTATGGCGGCTACGGCCGGCTCGCCTTCCGGTTCGGCTTCATCGACAAGGTCGGCTACACGCTCACGGACCAGCGCCAGAACCAGACGGAGACGCGCACGCTCGACGACTCCCGGACCTATCTGGACGACCTCCACTACGAGGTGTGGGTCGTCGACGCGGCAGGACAACTCGTCACCGACTCGCACACCGACACGGAGACGGAAACCGCGGAGCCCACAGGCCACGACACCCAAGTCGTCCCGTCCCGCTTCGCGTTCGGCATACGCAACGGCATCCAGGTCCGGCTCCCCGACAGCGTCACCAAGGTGGGCGAGCCCGGCAGGATCCCGAGGTCGCTGGACCTGGGCCGCGACACGCAGTACCGATTCGTCAGCGTCGAGGGGTACGGGCCGGTCGCCGCGATCCGGGACTGGGCCGCCTCGCTCCTCGGGGTCCTGCCGGGCAGCAGCGCGTACCGGGAACTGGACGCCTTCTTCTCGGGCGACAGCTTCCAGCGCCACAGCGCCACGATGGCGCGCGGCCGGCTGACCACCCCTCCGCTCTACGCCGACGACAAGAACAAGTCGCCGCTCGGCGTGTTCGTCGTCGAAGAGGTCATCCCGCGCAGAGCCGTGCTGTTCGGGGAGACCGACATGGCAGAGATACGGGACAGCAGCAGCTCCACCGTGCGCAGTGAACGCGTTCGCACCAAGGGCCGCAACATCGTGCTGCAGGCCGCCGCGGGGCCCGCCTTCAACTTCTTCGACCCGGGCCTGGCACCGTTCGATCTGCGGCTGCAGTTCGGGCCGAACGCGCAGTACTCGTTCAACCGCAGCCGCGCGGGCGGCCTCGGCGGCTCCGGCGCGCTGAAGGCGGTGGGCCAGGTGAAGGGCCCGAAAACCGCCCTGTACGTGGTCGTGAAGTCGGTGCGGGTGCGCCGCTCGGGCGACACCGGCCCGCCCACCCAGTTCCTGACGTGGAGCCTGGACCGGCTGACCAGCGCCGAGGCACGGCGGCTGGCCGGCTGGGACGACGGCACCGCGCTGGTGGTGCGCCACGGCGCCGTACCGTACGCGCCGGCCTATCTGAGCGTGGACCGGCCCCGGACCCTCGGCATGCACCGGGTGAAGGAGTTCACCTTCGAGGACGGCCGGCGCACCCAGGTCGTACCGGACAGCCGCGACGGAGTGGGGCGCACTCTGCTGGACGCCTTCGCCGACAGCGTGGTGGACGCCGTCGCCGCCCGCCGCAGGGGACTGGTCGTGCCGCTGCACGAGCTCGACCTGCCCAGGGGCTGGCGTGCCCGCTTCCACGACCTGATCCGGCGCGACCCGGACCGGCTGGCCGCGGAAGCCCGCAACCTCCCCGTGCCGCCGCGGTGGCGGAACAACAAGCACTACCACGCGGCACTGCAGAACACCCTCCAGATCCTCGGCGTGCTGTCGCAGCAGAACGTCACCGGCAGTCTGGAGGCCCTCACCACGGTCGGCCTGCGGGTCCGGCTCTCCGATCCCGGGTCCGTCGGACAGACGTACTACACCGTGTGGGTGCACGGCACCCTCAGCGGACGGCAGTACGAGGGCAAGGACATCACCGACGGCATCCGCTTCAGCGCCCAGGGCGCCGAGCGGCTGGACGGCCAGGTCACGGCGCGCCGCGCCGCGGAGGCGGGCTTCGAGGGCACCCTGTCGGGCCGGGACAACAACGTCGACGACACGGGACGGCGACTGAACACGCTCGGTCTCTCGCTGGGCGCGCGCAAGGGATGGCAGCGGGAGGCGGAGAGCGGCTTCGGCTCCACCGTCACCGCCGAGCCGATGTCGGTGAGCAAGTCGCCGGCCGACCTGTACCGCTACACCCTCGACCTCACCGCGACCCTCGGCGGCTACTGGCGGCCCCGCGGCCTGATCCGCGGCTTCGGGTTCGGCCTGCCTGGACTGCTGGTCCTCGACGAGCCCACCGACATCCTGTTCGGGCGTACGTCGCTGGGGTTCCTCAAGGGCGGCGGCCCGGTGCGCGGGCAGGTGCTGATCAGCGTCCCCGTCCAGCACGCCCCCGAGACCGACCCGCACGCGGACGGCGCGTTCAACCCCTACCTCGCCGCCGAACCCGAGCCCGTGGCGATGAGCACGGAACGCGCCCTGGCCCTCGCCAAGGGCGATCTCGTACTGCCCGGCGGTGCCGGCGGGAACGGCCGTCTCGCCGCGCGCGGCACCGACCAGTTCCGGGAGCTGCGTCAGCATCCCTACGCGATCGTCAACGCGGTCCTGACACCCGGGCTGGTCGCGGCGGTGGACGGTGTCCTGCGCCGGGCCTCGGGCAGTACCTGGCATCTGGTGAAGGAGGGCGCCCCCGTCCGGGAGGCGGTCGTCCGGGTCTTCACCCCCCAGTACCTGACCGCCAACTTCGACCAGAGCTCCGGCCCGCTCGGGCTGATGGGCAGCGGCCTGCTCGGAAAGGGGCCCGCCACCGCGTTGTGGGGGACCTACCGCTACGCGACCTCGGTGTCGGGCCTGCACCTGCTCACCGGTCCGAGGCCCATGGACACCGAACTGGCCGTCGGCGCCACCCGCGTGGCCTCGGGCAAGGTCACCAAGGTCACCACCTTCGTCTTCGGCGGTCAGCTCGGCTACAACGCCGTCCGCAGCCCCGGACACGGACTGATGGGCGTGTACGGGCTGATCGCGCACCCCGTCTCGACGTCCCGCGCGTCCGCCACGACCCTCGTACGGACCGTCGTCGCCGACGTGAACCGTGCCTCGTCGGTCCACCAGGTGCTGGTCACCGGCGATGTGCGGCACTGGTTCGCCCTGACCACGAGCCGCCTCGGGACCGGGCGCCTGGGACGGGCGGCGGCGGGCAGCGCACTCGTCCCGTCGATCCTCGCCGGTGCGGCGGGCATGGAACTGGACACCCCCGCGGGCATGTTGGCCCACCTGCCGGAGAAGAGCGCCCACCGGATGGGCCTGATCGACGACGGCCTCGGTGACGTGCCCCGCTACGCCCAGCACCGCTGGGCGCCCCAACCCTGGCTGGCGGGAGCCGCGTTCGGGACGTACGCGGTCAACTCGCTCGATCCGACGGACGCGTTGCAGGCGTTCGAGCGGCGCCTCGACGGGTCCGGCCTCGACGAGGCGAGCCGGGAGAAGATCCGTCAGCTCGTCACGGCCCGCGCCACCCGCGCCCTGAAGGGCGAGATGACGACCACCGGACCCTCCGCGATGGTCTCGGTCAGAGGGTCGGGCTGGGGCAGCGTACGGATAGGCCGGCGATCGGTCCGGGTCCGCGTCGAACTGATCCCCGGGACGCCCGAGTTCCAGGGACTGGACCACGGCTCCGAGATCGAGGACAACCGGCGCGCCTCGGAAGTCGTCCTGACCTCCTCCGAGGCGTCCTCCGGGACGGACCTCGGGATCGTGACCGGTCAGGTCGCCCACACCGACAACCCGTCGATCGTGGGCGCCGGGCCCACATACACCGAAGCGGGGACCCACAGGCAGACGGTGGCATCCAGCCACTCGAACACCACCGTGACGATCTACCGCGCGGTGACCACGGAACCGCACGCCGAGATCGTCACCCCGTACACGATGCGGATCACCCTGGAGGCCGACGACACCCCTCACCAGGGCGACCCGTCCGGCCGGGAGGCGGACGAGGGGACCACCACCGCCTTGGACCGCTTCCTGGGCCGGCACCGGATCGTCGAGGAACACGGTGTCGGCGACCTGCGCGAACACGTGCCGCTCAGCCTGATGGAGCCGACGTCCACCGCATCCACCGGGCCCCGCAGGGCGCTGCCCGCGCCCGACCCCAGGACCGACCCCGCTCTGACAAGAGCCCCCCGGCCGACACCCCTGCCCGCCGTACGGAAGGAGATCAGGGCCGTCCACGGCGACGGCGTCGAGCGGCCGTTCACCTTCCCCGAGAACGGCTTTCACCCCCGCGGCATCCTCGGCGTCGACACCATCCGCACGGCGAACGACCTCCTGCTCGCCCGGGCCTACGACGCCGGTTTCTCGCTCGCCGTGCTGCAGTCCGAAAACGGTCCCGACGACGCGGCCCTGACCCAACTCCTGCGCCAAACAAAGAAGTCGGGCCTGACCCGCACCGGTACCGGCTCCGCCCAGGCACTGGAGGACGCCACCAGCCTCATGGCGGTCACCTCCTTCTACCCGCGCACCCTGGAGCCCGCGGGCTACCAGATCGCCGGGCTGACCGAGAAGTCCTTCCTCGGAAGCGACTCCGGAGAACTGTCCCTGCACTCCACACCGGACTTCAGCCGCGCCCTGCTGCTGACGGTCACCGATGGCGCCCGCCTTGAGGTGCTCCACCAGTCCGGCGAGGCCGCCGCCACCGCGCTGGCCGACGAGCACACGCAGTCCGGCCACCTCGGCGCCGGATTCCTCTACGACGCCTCCCAGGACATCGGCCTCAACCAGGTCGGCCTCCTCGGCGGCGGGCCCCACGCCCTCGACGCCGACACCGGGCCGACCTCCGACGACCACCTGAGCTCCAGGAACCTCAAGCCCAAGACCCCCCGTGTGTTCCTGTTCGCGATTCCCGCCCGGTTCGTCGGCGTCGGCGACGTCCACCGGACCTTCAAGGATTCCCGGGCCATGACGTACCTGCGCGGCACCTTCGGACACGCCAGGCCGGGTGCGCAGGCGATGGAGAGCCAGGCATACGTCGTCGCGTGGGTGCGCGAGGACGTCGCCCGCGAGCTGATGCTCATCACCGACTCCAATTTCCCCGAGTCCGCACGCAAGGCGTGGGACGCGGTCGGCGAAGCGAGCACGGGCTGGGTGGCAGCGGACACCGCCTACTGGGCGAAGCGGCGCACCGCGATCCATCTGCGCGACGCCGTCAGGGCGGCGGAGACGGCCGCCACCGACACCCGCAACCGCCTCACCCCGCTTCTGGACGCCGCCGAGAGCGCCGACACCGCACTCGAACAGGCCGAGAGCGACGCGCGCACCGACCACGACACCGCACGCCGGCTCACCGAAGCCGCCGACTCCCTCGACCGGGCCGACACCGGCCTGCGCACGGCCCGGGAGACCGCGCGCACGGACCGCGCCCACGCGCAGGACCTAGTGCGGAGGGCCCAGGACACCCTCGACATGCTGCCCGGCTGGTCCGAACTACCCGGCAACGAACTGGGCCCGGAACAGTTCCAGCAGGCCACGGACGAACTCGACGCGGCACGCCGACGGGCCGACGAACTCCGCGACGCGGCCGACCGTGCCGTCGCGACCGCCCAGCTCGCCCGCGACAACGCCGAGGCACGGCTCGCCACGCTCGAACAGGAAGCCGATCCGTCCACCACGCCGATGCCGACGCCGGCCGCCGACGCCGACCGGGCCCGGCACACCGCCGCAAGGCTCGTCGAGACCGCCGGCCGACGGCTCGCCCGCGCCCGTTCCCGGCAGACCACGGCGAACGGCCGGCTCACCGCGCCCGCCCGTGCCCACGCCGCCGCGACCGAACGTCTCAAGGCCGCCCGCGACGCCTTCGAGGCCCGGCGCCAGGAACTCGCCCTGCTGCGGGCGGCGGCCGACACCGCCGCCGCCGAGTACCACCGGGTGCGCGCCGCAGCCGACCAGCTCACCCGCTGGCACCGCCTCGCCGCCACCGAGAGCGGCAGGAACGAACTCGACGGGCTCACGCAACCGCCCGAGGTCAGCTACCAGCCACCGCCCCAGCCCGCCCCCGAACCCACCCCGGAGCGCCCCCGCTACACCCGGGACACCACCGGACCGGACACCCGGCTCGTCTCACCCGCTCAGGAGACCTACGTCCTGGTCGACGTGCCGAGAGACGGCGACGCGTTCTTCCACGCCCTCCTCCAGGGCCTGGACGGCGCCGACCCGGGCCTGCTCGCCGATGTCGGCATCGACCCCACCGGCCCCGACGCCGTCCCCAGCCTGCGCCGCAGGCTCGCCGCCCGGCTGACCGACCCGGCCGATGTCGACCTGCTGGCCTTCGTGACCCCCGACGACACCGACACCTTCAGTGCGCGTGACCTCGACGACGCGGGCCTGGACCTTGGCAACGACACCCCCGCCCGCCGTGAGTTCGACGCCCTCGGCTTCATCCCGCACGCCGCCGACCTGAGCGCGGACGCCCGCGCGGGGCTCGCGGTCGCCCAGCTCCTGCGGCGCGGCGACGCCGACTCGGAGCGTGGCTGGAACCACTCGGCCGCGGACCTTCTGCCGATGCTCACCGCGCGCACCTTCGGCGTCCGGATCACCGTCGTCAGGGAGGACGGCAGCTTCGACCACTACGACCCGGACGGCGGACCACCGCCCGCGGGCGGTACGACCGGTTCGGCACGCCGCGGTCTGCAGGGCCTGGTCGACGACGCCGATCGACCTCGCCCGCAGGTGATCCTCAGCCTGACCGACCGCCACTACCAGGTGGCCCGGCCCGCGGGGCTGACCGCACCGGCCGACGACAAGCAGCCGACGGACCGAACCAAGGCCTTGCCAGCACCGAAGGCCGACGGGGCGAACACGGCACAGACCGAACCTGAGCCCTCCGACCGGACCGGACCCGTCCCCCCGCCCGTGCCGCCCCGCTCGCCCGGGCCGTCCGGGCGGCGGATCGACGCCGACGATTGGTCCTTCTCCGTACGACCGGTGCCGGGGGACGGGGACTGTCTGTTCCGCGCGGTGCTGGACAGCATGGCGGCCCAGCACCCCGGCAGGCGGGCGCCGGGCTCTGCCACGGCACTGCAAGGGGTGCGAGGCCGCCTTGCCGGCTGGTACGCCGATTCCGCCGACGCGGCCGACCTGCGCGCCCTGCACGCTTCCCAGGACCCCCTGGAGGCGCTGGTCGCGGATCTCTTCCCTCACCTGGACGACCTCCAGGACCTCCTGGGTCTCAGCACAGCTCCCCGGCTGACCGACGAGCAACGGGAGCGGATCACGCGCCGCCTCACGCAGGATCAGCGCAAGGCCGACCTGCGCGCCCTCGCAGCCGACGAGCGGGAACGCGAGCTGCTGTCCGGCTTTCCGGCCGCGGCCGTCGCGCAACTCCTGCCTCCCGCCACAGCCGACCCCTGGCAGACGGATCCGGCCCGCGCCCGGCGACTGAGCCGACAGGCCCAGGCCGACACCCTGCGGGCCGACGTGCTCAGCCTGCTGCGCGCACCCGCGGGCGGCAGGCGGGCGGACGCGGTGTGGCGACGGATCCGCGCGGCCCTGCCCCCGGAGGCCAGGGCCCATGTCCCCTCGTCCCTGCCTGCGTTCACGGCGATGGGATACGGCGATCTCGTCGCCCGCTCCCTGGCGTCCCCGGCGCTGTGGCACACCCCGTTCTACGACGACGCGCCCGTGCTGCTGTCCCGTTGGCTGGGGGTACGTCTCGTCCTCGTCCAGCCGGGGGGCGGGAACGGGGGACACACCGTCATGGATCTCGCCCCGGACGCCACCGGCCCCACCGTGTACGTCCACTACAACGGCCGTGACCACTACGAGGGGCTGGTTCCGGTGGCCGCGGACGCCTCGGGCAGTTCGCCGGACCCACGGCCGCGGCAGCAGGACGAACGCCCCCCGCAGCCCGCACTCTCGGCGCAGGACCGCACGACACGCGACCGGCTCGCGGCCCTCCTGCGCCGTCACGGCGTCGACGACGCCGACGCGCGGCGCCTGACGGCCGGGCTGACGGCATCGACCCTGGCGCGACTGCGGTCGGCCGCGCAGGACACCGGTGCCCTCGACGCCGGGGCCGGCGTCCCGCCCGTGGCACAGGAGACGACGGACCACAGAGATCCCGCCGGTGACGAGGCCCGGTCCACCGCCCCGCCCGTACCCGTCTGGAGCCCTGAGGGCGTACTCACCCTCAATGGGACGTCCTTTCAGCTGCCCGAAGTACCCGGAGAGGGCGACCGGTTCACCGAGGCCCTGGTCCACGCCTTGCGGACCGGGCTCCCGCACGCCGGGCGGCAGGGCGGCGCCCTGCTCGCCGCGCTGACGGCCGAGGGCGGACCCGACGCCCTGCACCGCTGGGCCGAGCAGCGACTCGCCGCCCCCGATGCCGCGGAGGGCGCACCACTGCTCGCCGGCCCGGATTGGCACGGAGGCCTTCAGGAGTTGGCCACGCAGGACCTCGCGCGGGCCGGTGTGCGGCTCAACGCGGAACAGAGCGTCTTCGTCGAACTCGGTGGAACCGCGCTGCCGGTGGCGGAGCTCGACGTCTCCCTGCCCCAGCGTTACCGGCTGCTGCGGCAGACGGCTCACCGTGGTCCCCTCACCGAAACCATCGCCGAACTGATCGCGCAGGAGCTGGGTGTGAGACTGACGATCATCGAACGGGAAGGCAGGGTACGCCTGTTCGGGCCCTTGAATGGAACTGTTGTCGTCCTGGCCCGGGTCGGGGGTGTCTATCGTCCCGCCGTGGCGCCAACTCGCTGATCGATGTGTCTCTTTGGCGTTCCGCCGGAAACGGAGAGCCTCCGTTCGGCACCGGCAGCGCACCGGGTGTACACCGTCAAGTAACCATCAAGGACAGCATGGTTGAGGAATCAACCGCAGACTGTTCGATCGAAGCTAATGTGTTCGTAGAGGCTGGAGAGGCTGAAGGGATGGAACGCGTCTTGTGCTGGTGGAGGATGTGCCGGTGACCGAGCACGACAACGGTCCCGACTCAAAGACCACGGCGCTGATCGCCAGTGGTGCGGCATGACGCGCTGGAGCTCCTTCGGCAGACGCCGCGGCGACCGGCCGGCCGCCACGGGCGGGGCCCGGCCATCGGGGTCCACACCGCACCACGACACGGCGGACGCGGCCGACCAGGTGCTGGTGGAGGACTACGACGGCCTGCTCCTCCTGCGTTCCCCCTCGGACGACTCACTGAGTCCGGCCGACATCGGCGACCTGGCCCGGGGGCAGCGCTCGGACGAGGCGACCGTGACCCTGGTCGCAGGCACCGAGAGCGTGGCGGCGGACTCCTTCTGGCCCCGCCTGAGCCAACTGCTCGACACCCTCGGTGACTCGGGCACCGACACCGTACGGCTGGCCATGGCCGGCGCCGGCCGGGACAGCGCGGACCGGCCCGCCACCGCACGGCGGATCGCGGACGCGTGGGGCCTCACGGTGGAGGCACCGGACGGGCCGCCCCTGCTCGTGCCCGGCGGGACGCTCTTCGTGCCCGGCCTGCCGCTCGGCTCGGCGACGGACGGCGGTTGGTGGCGCTTCGCCCCGCAGACGCACCCGAAGCCCCTCGGCCCGCGCAGCCCGGCCCCGTCCTGGCAGAGCGCCTTACGCGCCCTGCCCGCGAGCACGGACGGCGGCTGCGTCGTCGAACAGATCCCCGCGGGAGTCCTCATCCGGCCTGCCGGAGCGGCACCGACCAAGCCGGGCGACCTCTACCACTCCGTGCCGGTCTCTCCCGGCCGCCTCGCGGTCGTGGTCGGCGTTCCCTACGGCGAGGACGTCCTGGCGGACGACGTCGCCGACGTACTCGCCGCCCTCCCGGCAGAGGTCAGGACTCTCGTACGCCTCGCGCCCGGTGGCCGTCGCGACCTGCTGCCGCTGGCGCAGGCCGTCGCCGACCGGCTGGACGCGGAGGTGGAGGTGATGACGGGGCTGCCGCTCATCGCCGCCGGACGCCCGCTGGGGACGTACGCGGTGCAGTCCGTCCTGGTCGGGGCCGACCAGACGCCGCGATGGCTGCCCTTCGTCGATGCCGTCGTGTGCCGGCCGGCCCGGGGCGCCGCACAGGCGCCCGCCCCCCGCCTGCTGCGCTGGACGACACCCGTGCCCAGAGCCGATCAGCCCTCGGACGGCGTCGTCGCACTGTCCGAACAGTGGCAGGTCACGGTCACCCGAGCAGGCCTGTGGGTCGGCCCGGTCGACGGCCCCCGGCTGTCCCACACGGCCCGCCAGGTGAGCCCGTCCGGCCCACTGATCGAGGTCGGCCTGCCCGGCGAACGTCTCGACTCCTCCCTGTGGCCGGCCCTTTCGGGCCTCCTGGCCGGCCTGCCTCCCGCGCTGCGCGCGAGCGTGACGCTGCATGTGCACGGGATCCCGCACGACGGCGGTCGCGAGCTGCGCAGTCTGGCGGCACGACACGGCCTGCGGACGATCCGCTTCGCCTCGTTCAGCGCGCCGGTACCCACCCCGCGCGAGTCGACGCAGCCACCTCAGGCGAGCGGCACACTGCGCACTTCGTCCGACCCGGGCCACACCGAGCAGTCGGCTCCGGCCCCGGCACCCGTTCCGGCTTCCCCGCCCCCGGAGGCTAGCCGGAGCGCGGCTGCCCCAGTGACCGCCGGTGCCACCCCGACGCATTCCCGCCGAGAGGTCACCACGGCGCAGGAAACCGAGCGTTCGCGCCGAGTCGGTACACCGGGGGAGGGGACGGTGCCCGAGCGCACGGCGGTCGCGGAGGCGGCCGGCGGGGCCTCGGTGGGCACCGGATCTCCGCAAGCGAGGGTGCCCAGGCGGGACGTGCCGACGACTCGCGCGCCGAAGCCGCTTGAGCCGGACGCGGCTGCGCCCGAAAGGACCTTGCCCAGGCGCGAATCGATCATCGAAACCGTGCGACGCGCCGAGGCCGAGGCCGAGGTCGAGGTCGAGGTCGAGCCGGACGGTGTTCCGGAACAGCCGAAGACCCCGAAGCCCCAGCAGCGTGGCGGTGCGCCCGACGGTCCGGTCACCGAGCAGACCGCCCCCGCATCTGCCGACTCTTCCGACCTCGACGCCACCGACCCCGGTGCCGTGCCCGCAGTCCCGCCCGGCGTCGTCACGACCAGTTCGGTACCCGCCCCCGACGCACCACTGCCTTCCGCGCCCGCCGAAACGGGTGAGGCCACGCAGCCCCAGAGCACGCCCCTGCCCCCGGTCCCCTTCAGCCCAGGTCATCGCAGCACCGAAGACGACCGCACTGCCTTCCGCGCGCTGGCGGACGCGGAATGGGACCGGCACGGTACCGCCGTCGCCCGGGCACTCGCCCGGATGCCCGCCCTGCGGGGCAAGGAACAGGAAGCCGCTCGCGCTGACCTGATCGCGCTGCGGCTGTACCTGCACGCCGCACAGGGGCCGTTGAGCCACCAGACACTGACGCGCGCCCTGCACGGGCACGAGACTGATCTGCTGCCGTACTTGGCGTGCCTGGCATCGGCGCTGAACCGGCTGCCCTCCTACCGAGGCGTGGTGCTGCGTTCCACCGGAGCTGCCCCGGACGGCAGCGTGCCACGCCCCGGAACACTGCTGCGCGACGCCGCCCCGGTGAGCGCCACCCCGCTCGACCCGGTCCGCCCGTCCATGACGACGGGCGCCAGTTACGTCATCTGGTCCGTCGGCGCGCGCCGGGTACGACAGCTTTCGGACCCCGGCGACGGGCCGGAGGAAGTGGTGTTCACCCCCGGGGCCGTTTTCCGGGTTCTGGACGTACGCCGAGCCGGACAGGCCACGGCCCGGCAGATCTTCCTGCGCGAACTGCCTGCGCACGGGCCGGTCCGTCCCGATCCCGAAGCCGACAGTGCCGCACTCGCCCGTCTGGACGAGGCCGTACGCGGACGCTCCGCTCCGGCGAGTGCCGACCAGTGGCCGGAGCGCTGCTCCGGGCCCTTCGGCGCCGCGGAGGCGCACACCACAGCGAACCACTGACATGAGGGGCAGTCGTATGACTCGTCAGACCGATCCGGCCGGTGAGACACCGTCAACCGCGTCCGGAGCGTCGGGGACCTCCCGTGCCCACGGACCCTCGGACGGGCCCGGTTCCGCTGGGGTGACCATCCGCCGGGCAGTGCCGCTCCAGGGCACGGCACCGGACCCCGGTACGGCGCTGACACCGGGCGCGGGTCGCCCCGACCAGGCGAGCGCCGAGCCGACCGCCCCGTTACCTCCACCCCCGCCGGGGGCCTCCGCAGCCTCTGCGGTGTCCTCCGAGCCTGCCCCGTCGGAGGGCGCGCCCACGGGACCCGTCCGGACCGGGAACGAGGAGGAGGGCGCCGGCGCCGAGGGCGTTTCGGCGGCAGGGGAAGAGCAGGCCGCAGCCGGGTCCACGGTCACCAAGAGCGACCCCGGCCTGGCTCCCGCCGAGTCCGGCGCTGTCACGAGCGCCCCCGACACCGCGGCAAGTGAGCCGGATGCCGACCCCGTCGTCGTGGCAGGGGGCAGCGGCGGCGCCGGCCCCACGGCCGCCGGACAGGCGCACACCGGACCCAAGAAGCCGATGCTGGCCGCCGCGGCCATCGTCGGGGCGATCCTGATAGGGGTCCCGTTCCTCGTAGCGGGACAGGGCGACAGGGAAGAGCGCGGCTCGGATCGGACCGACAACGCGGCCGGGACGGTCCTGGACACCGACCGGAAACCGCATGCCTCGGAGAGCTACGCGACCGAATCGCCTTCCCCGTCCGCCTCCACCTCCTCCTCGCCCAGCAACTCGCCCGAAGGGAAGCAGGCCAGGGACGAGAAGGCCGCGCCGGTCGTCCAGGAGCAGAAGGCATCCCCGACGGCCAGTCAGCCCGCGAAGCCCAAGCAGGGCAAGGCAACCACCACCGGCTCCGCCGAGAAGCTCCGCCTTAAGGCCAACGCGGCCTCCAGCGCGGGCAACACCCTGCTGAAGAACGCCACGACGGGCCTGTGCGCCGACGTCCCCAACTACGGCAACGGCAAGGTCGACGGCCCGGTCAACCAGTACCCCTGCGACGGCACCACCGCCGACAACCAGCTGTGGAACCTGGAGGTGGCCCAGGCCAAGGGCGGACCCCAGGGGGCCTCTCTGTTCCTCATCAGGAACAGCAAGGACAAGTTCTGCATGGACCTGCCCTACTACGGTGCGGCGGCCTCGGGCACCAACGTCACCGAGTACTACTGCCGGGCGAGCTCGGACAACCAGCTGTGGTGGCTCGACCCCCGCTCGGACGGCTCGTACTGGATCCGCAGTTACTCCAGCAACAACCTCTGCCTGGGACTCGAAGGGGGCGCCTCCGCAGGCAACGACGCGCATCTGGAGATCGGCGGATGCGGGACCGCGGACCGCTGGCGCCTCTGACCTACGCCAAGGCCGCCATGCGCCCGGACACTGATGCCCGCCCCAGGACCGACAGCCCACAACGCACACCGACAACCGACCGGAGAAGGCCCGAATGAGTGCCCAACGAAACGCGGGAGACGCCACATCCCCCGGCACCGCACAAGGCGCCCCGCAGATACGCGTCGCGGTCGCCTTGCCCGCGTCCTCCGAGCCGCCCGAGGGGACCCTGACCCCGGGCCGGATCACGGCCACGGGCCCTGACACGACGAACGGTGAACCGGCGCAGCACGAGCCGACCGTCGCGGGATCGGGCCCAGAGAAGGCCGCGGAGGAAGAGCCCGGTCCGACGACAACGCTGTCGGACAAGGCTGCCGCGCGGGAAGCGGACGAGGCGCTCGTGCCGGGTGAGGCTGACAGGGCCGAGACGGACGGCGGCGCCGCGGCGCCGCAGGCGCGGAGCGAGGCCGACGAGGCGGCGACCGCTATGGCATCGGTCTCAACCGCGGCCGAAGGCCCCTCCGGCGACGCCGACGCGGGGGAGTCCCGTGGGGGACGGCCCAAGAAGCCGATGCTGGCCGCGGCGGGCATCGTCGGCGCCGTCCTGGTCGCCGTGCCCTTCCTGCTCATGGGGGGCCAGGACGACGACACCAAGCAGAAGACAGCCAACTCCGTCGGGCGCGAGGACAGCGACACCCTGCTGGGGGCGAACGCGGCGCAGGAGGCACCGGAGGACTACGCCACCCAGACCCCGAGCGTCACCCCGAGCAAGAAAGCGGCGAAGAAGTCCGCGAAGCCGAGCCCCGCCGAGTCCACGCCGTCGGTGAACAAGGCCGCGGACACGAAGTCCAAGCCGACGCACAGCGCCACACCCTCGGCGAAGGCGACCCGGCCCAAGGCTCCGGTGTGGACCAGCACGTCCGTCACGGCACCGAGCACGCTGTCCGTCGGCGAGTCCTGGAGCACCAACCGCATCAAGATGGTCATGCAGGCGGACGGCAACCTCGTCGTCTACAACGAGAAGGGCAAGGCCACCTGGGCGTCGATGACCTTCGGCGAGAACCACACGGCCCGCTTCCAGACGGACGGCAACCTAGTCATCCACAACGGCGACGACCGGCCCATCTGGGGAGCGGACGTATGGGGCCACCCGGGCGCGAAGCTGATCCTCCGCACGGACGGCAAGGTGGTCATCATGGACGGCACGACCATGACGTGGTCCACCTGACCGAGCGCGCGAGCTGGCCGAGTTGCCCCGCCCCCAGGTCGCCGCTGCCCTCCGTGGCTGCCTGCCGCAACCTGTGCCCGCCCACAACGCGAGGGCAGGCCAGGGGTGTTGACGCAGCCCTCGCCGGCCGCCCCGGGCACACGTCACCGGCCGGTTCGTGCCAGCACGTCCCTGATGGTCTCGGCCTGTCGGAGGGGCCTGAAGTGGACGTGACCGTCGGGATCGACACGCACTCCGTGGACGGCGGGATCGGGCAGGCTGTTGTAGTGGAAGGGGGTGGAGGAGTAGTACGCACCGGTGTCGAGGAGGGCGACGATGTCGCCCGGGGCGAGCCGGGGCAGCGGGCGGGCCTCGGCGAGCAGGTCGCCGGCGAAGCAGCAGGGGCCCGCGATGTCCTGGGGCACGGGTTCGCCTTGCTTGAGGGTCCCGTCGGGGGAGTGGGCGGTGAGGCGCAGGGGCCAGGCGGCCGGCATGAACACCGTCCGGGTGGCGACCTGGGCACCGGCGTGGGTGATCGCGATCGGGCGGCCGCCGGAGACCTTGGTGTACTCCACGCAGGCGGCCGTGAAGCCGTTCTTGGCCAGCAGTGACCGTCCGAACTCGGTGACGATCCGGTATGCGCCGGTGAACAGGGCCGGGGCATGAGCGCGGAGAGCCGCGACGTAGTCGTCGAAGCCGGGGGTCGTCTCGTCGTCGGCGAAATTGACGGGGAGTCCGCCGCCGATGTCGATACCGGTCACCTGGCGTCGCCCGCAGGTGCTGTTGACCTCCTCGGCGAAGGCCACGGCCTTCGCGATGCCCTGGGCGATCAGATCCAACGGGCAGCCCTGCGATCCGACGTGCGCGTGCACCCAGGTCAGCCATGGCCGCTCGCGGTAGGCGTCAAGGAGCCGCTGCCGGTTTCCGTCGTCCTCCAGAGCGATCCCGAACTTCGAGGTCGCGGTGGCCGTGCTCATCTCCGCGATGCCGCCCCCACCCACCTGGGGATTGAGGCGGACACCTATCCGGGAGGCGGGGGCTGACCCGGTGGTGGAGGCGCGGGCCGCGAGGATCTCGTCGATGCGGGCGAGTTCCTGGAAGTTGTCCGCGTTGACCGCGACGCCCAGGTCAAGGGCCTGGCGAAGGTCGGAGCGGGTCTTCGCGGGGGAGTCGTAGACGATCTGTTCCGGCGCGAATCCGGCGGACAGAGCCTGCGCGAGCTCCCCCGCACTGGCCACCTCGCAGCCCATGCCGAGCTTGCGCACCTCCTCCAGCACCGGCACCAGGCAGTTCGCCTTCGCGGCGAAGGTGTGCAGGACGTCCACGGAGTCCGGAAAGGCCTTGTGCAACGCCGCGACGCTCGCCGCGACCTCGTCGAGGTCGACGAAAGCGGCCAGTACGGCGCTCTCGGGTTCGACGAGCCGGTCCCGCACGGCCGCACGCAGGATGTGTTCGCGCCGCTCGCCTGCCGAGGAGTTCATCATGCGGAGACGGTCCTTTCCTGGCTGCGTGCAGCCGCGTATCGGGCGGAACTTGAGACGAAATCCTCGAAGAGCCGACGGTGCGCGGGCCGGCTGGTCAGCTCCTCCGGGTGGTATTGCACGCCGATGATCCACCGGTCCGGGTCGGCCGACTCGACGGCTTCCGTGACGCCGTCCTCGGACGTGCCGACCACCTTCAGAGCCGGTGCAGGCCAGGCGATGGCCTGATGGTGCAGGCTGTTGACCCGCAGCAGCCGTGCTCCGGACAGTCCGGCGAGGCGGGAGCCCGCTTCGAGTCGAAGCTCATGCGCTTCGGAGTCCAACGGAAGGGCCGGCAGATGGGACACGTCCCCCGGCTCCAGGTGCTGGATGAGGCCGCCGCCGAGAGCGACGTTGAGGATCTGGCAACCACGGCAGATGCCGAGTACGGGCATCCCCAGGCGGACGGCATGGTCGATCGCGGCGATCTCCAGCGCGTCCAGGTCGTCGTCGATGACCGTCTCAGGCCGTGGTTCCTCGCCGAAATGGCGGGGGTTGGGGTCGGGCGCGCCGATTCCGCCCGGCAGCAGCAGGCCGTCGACGCGTTCCATGATGTGCCGCACGGCGGCGGTGTCGACTCCGGGCACGACGACCACGGGCAGGGCACCCGAAGCCGTCAGTGCCCGTACGGAGTTCTCCGCGAGTCTCAGCACGGAGGGGCGGCGGGGCAGGTCCCGCCCGGCCGTCACCGCGATCAGGGGCGGGTGGGCAGTGTCAGACACGGAGGTGTTGCCTCTCGTCGGGGCGGCGCGGGCGCGGGGGCGGGGGCGGGAACGATCTACAGGACGCTGTCGAGGAACGCCCTCGTGCGCTCGTGCTGCGGATCGTCGATGACATGGGACGGTGTGCCGGACTCGACGACGACGCCGTCGTCCATGAAGACGACCTGGTCCGCGACCTCGCGGGCGAAACCGATCTCATGGGTGACGACGATCATCGTCATTCCGCTCCTCGCCAGGTCGCGCATCACGCTCAGCACGTCACCGACGAGTTCGGGGTCCAGCGCGGAGGTCGGCTCGTCGAAGAGCATCAGCTTCGGTTCCATGGCGAGCGCGCGGGCAATGGCGACGCGTTGCTGCTGCCCTCCCGACAGATGGGCCGGATAGGCGCCGGCGTGGTCGGTGAGTCCGACCCGCCGCAGCAGCTCCATGCCGCGTGCGCGGGCGTGGGCGCGGTCGTGGCGGGCCACGCCGATCGGCGCCTCGGTGATGTTCTCCAGGGCCGTGAGGTGGGGGAACAGGTTGAACCGCTGGAAGACCATGCCGATGCTGCGGCGCTGAGCCGCGATCTGCTTCGGCTTCATCTCCCTGGCCCGCCCCTTGGGGGAGGTGCCTTCCTCGTAGCCCATCAACTCGCCGTCGACGTAGATACGGCCGCCGTCGACCTTCTCCAGGTGGTTGATGCAGCGCAGGAAGGTCGACTTGCCCGAACCCGACGGTCCGAGCAGACACATCACCTCCCCGCGCCGGACTTCGAGGTCGATGCCCTTGAGCACGTGGTGGGCACCGAAGTGCTTGCGTACGTTCCTGGCCTCGACCAACAGGCTGCGCGTCATGAGTCGGCCTCCGTGCCGGGGTTTCGGGGATCGGTGTGGGCGACCTGCGTGACGCGGCTCCGGAGCCGGACGACCGTCTGTCGGGCCTGCTGCCAGGGCGTGACGGGCAGACTGCGGCCGGCGCCGCGGCCGTAACGGCGTTCGAGGTAGTACTGCGGTACGGACAGCACCGAGGTGAGGAGCAGATACCAGGCGCTCGCGACGATCAGCAGCTCGACCTGGCTCAGGTTCTGAGCAGAGATCCAGCTCGCTCGCGTGTACAGCTCCGGCACCGCGATCAGCTGGAGCAGGGCGGTGTTCTTGAGCATCGAGATCGTCTCGTTGCCCATCGGCGGGATGATCACTCGCATCGCCTGGGGCACGATGATGCGCCGCAGGGTGTACGCGGGTGACATGCCCAGCGAGTGGGCTGCTTCGACCTGGCCGTTGTCGACGGAGAGCAGACCGGCTCGGACGATCTCGGAGGCGTAGGCGGCCTCGTTCATTCCGAGCGCCAGCAGGCCGGCGACGAACGGCGTCACGATCGTGTTGGTGTTCGCGGAGAAGAAGTGGACCGAGGTGAACGGGATACCGAGGCTGATGCTCTGGTACAGCAGGCCGAGGTAGCCCCAGAAGACGATCTGGACGAGCAGCGGGGTGCCCCTGAAGAACCAGGTGTACGCCCAGGACATCACGCGCAGCACCGGATTCGCGGAGAGCCGCATCACGGCTAGCGCGACGGCCAGGGCTGTCGCCAGCAGCATCGAGCAGGCGGTGAGGCCCACGGTGAGCAGGACGCCTTGGAGGATCCGCCCGTCGAAGAGGAAGTCGGCGATGGTGGCGTGGTCGATGTTCGGATTGCTCCACAGGGAGACCACCCACCCCACGCACAGGACGACCAGGGCGGCTGCGGCGATCCAGCGCCCCGGGTGGTTCCGGGGCGCGGCGGCCACGTCGTGTGTCCGGGCGGTGGACTGCACGGTCACGTCCGTGGCGCTCATCCGGCGTTGATCTTCGCTGCGGTGACGCCGTACGCCGACAGCCCGTACCTGGTCAGGAGCCTGCCGTACGTGCCGTCCTTGATGACCGAGGTCAGCGCCGCCTGGAGGGCCAGGACGAGGTCGTGGTCCTTGCGGAGCACCCCGATGCCGGTGAAGACCGGCGCGTAGCCGGTGGGGTGCGCGGCGTCGTGGACGACCTCGAACTGCCTGCCGTCGCCGGCCGTCCGGGCGGTGTACTCGGCGACCGCCGCGTCGAGGACGTCGGCCGTGCCCTTGCCCGCGCGGACGGCGACCAGGGAGTCGCCCTCGGTGGGCAGCTCGACCACCGTGATCGGCTTCTTGCCGGCGGCCGCGCAGCTCGGCGCCTGCGCTCTCATGAGGTCGGCCTGCGTGGTGGCCTTGGCGACCGTGACCGACCTGCCGCACAGGTCCAGCACGCTGTGGATCTTCTCGGGGTTGCCCTTCTTCACGATGATGTCCATGCCGGCGTGGAAGTAGTCGACGAAGTACAGGCTCTTCTGCCGGGCAGGCGTGTCGTTCATCCCGTACATGATGATCTGGTGCTTGCCCGACTGGAGCGACGGGATGATGCTGTCGAAGGCCTGGTTGGTGAAGGTGAAGGGGACGCCGAGCTTGGCTCCGAGCGCCTGCCCCAGGTCGTAGTCGAAGCCGGTGAACTTCTGCTGGGAGTCCAGCATCTCCATCGGCGCGTAGACGCCGCTCGCCACGTTGATCCCGCTCTTGAAGCGCGCGGGCAGCAGTTTCGCGACCGAGGCGTCGGCGGCGACGGAGACGGGTGCAGCCTTGCCCCCGTCCGCCGCGGAGCCGTCGGCCGCGCCGGCGCCGCTGCAGGCGGTGAGGAACAGTGACATGGCCGTAGCGGCAACGGCAGCGACGAGATGAGTTCTGGCCATCGGCGTCTCCAATCGGTCGGACGCGTGGTCCGTGCTGGCTGTTGCGGCGATTCTGTATTCGGCCCGTACCGGGGGTCCTGGTCCGACTGGACTAGGATCTGGCCATGCCGTTGTCCGATCAGCCAAGCGACGGCGGGCTCTCCACCGTCCGTCACCTCCTCGACAGCATCGGAGCGCCGATCCTCAAGGCGCTGGCCGCACCGGGCGCGCTCGACCGTCCGGTGCGCGGCACCGTCCTCCACGACCCCGCCGACCCGCTGCCACCCGGCCGCGATCAGGTACTGCTGATGCCGGGACTGCTGGCCGACCAGCGCGCGGCAGCCGAACTCGTGGAAGCGGCGGCCCGACTCGGATACAGCGCCATGATCGTCAAGCTCAGGGGCGCGGACGGCGCCGACCTGGTCGACGAGGCGGCACGCTGCGGGCTCACCCTGCTGGCGGCGGCCGACGAGGTCTCCTGGCGTCACCTCGACGCGTTGCTGCTCTCGGCCCTGGGCTCCCAAGGCGTCGGCGGCTCGACGGCAGAGGCCGGGGACGGACTTTTCGCCCTGGCCAACGCCGTCAGCGCGGTCATCGGCGGATCCGTGGCGATCGAGGACCTGGACCGACGCGTGATGGCCTATTCGTCATTCCCCGACCAGCGCATCGACTCCCTGCGCCGCGAAGGGATCCTCAGCCGCCGAGTCCCGGAGATCAACCACAATCTCGAGCGCTATCGCATCCTGCTCGGCTCCGAAGGCGTGGTCCGCTTCCCCGAGGCCCTCGGCGCCCTGCCCCGCGCGGCCATCACGATCAGGGCCGGCAGCCAGCCCCTCGGCACGATCTGGGCGATCGAAAGTCCCGAAGGCATCGGCGGCGACGGAGAGCGAGCCCTGATCGACTGCGCACGCCTGGCCGCACTGCACATTCTCCGTAACCGCAACGCGAGCGAACTCGAACTCCAGAAGCGTGAGAGCGCGCTGCTGGGCGCGTTGGAGGGCCTGTGGTCCAGCCAGGAGACCAGCTTCCGCCTGTCCATCCCGCCAGAAGCCGAACTCGGCCTCCTCGGGTTCGCGGCGTCCGCTGAGGCAACGGGCCTGCTCGCCCTGACAGCCCATCTGGCCCACGCCCTGACCCGCTACATCGTGCCCGTGCGCCCCGACGCGAGCATCGCCACGACATCCCGCGCGATCTACGTCCTGCTGCCCGGCGGGGGATCCGAGGCGGCGACACGCCTAGCCAAAGGCGCGCTCACGTCGATCCGCGGTTCGTTCGGCGACTTCGTACGCGCGGCCGTCGCGCCCACTGACACGGATCCGGCGGGTCTGCCCGCGATGCGTCGCGAGACGGACGACATTCTCCGGGTGACCATCACCCACCCCGACGCACCGCACATCGCCTCCCTCGACGACGTGCGCGCGCAGCTCCTGCTGGCCCGCGTCGGCGACGAACTCAGCCACGAACCACGCCTGAGACACCCCGGCGTCGCCGCGATGGCTGCTCATGACAGCGAGAACGGCACGGACTTCGCCGTCTCGGTCCTTGTCTGGCTGGAGGCAGTGGGCAACGTCGCCGAAGCGGCGGCACGCCTCGGCGTGCACACGAACACCCTCCGCTACCGCCTGCGACGCACCGCCGAGCTCTTCGGCCTGCGCCTGGAACAGCCCGACGACCGACTCGCGGTATGGCTCCAACTACGCCTGCTGCAGCGCTGAATGCCCCGTACGACAGCGTCTGGCGTGTTCGCACACGCCCGCACGCACCTCAGGTTCCATGCGGAGTGCCCGGCATCGAAGCCCCTCGACACGCTGCGAACTGGGAAAGCTTTCCTGGGCCGGGACCCTCGCACGGCGCGTCGATGAAGCACTGACCGGTCTGCGCAGCGGAACATGCGTGCCCTGGCCCCGGACTTGGGTCCGGGGCCAGGGCAGGCGGTCGGCCTTCGACCGCTCGACGCCGCAACTACTGTTCACTCATACCAGTAGGCATCGCCGACCGAACCGTTCCCGCCGACCCACCACAGCTCCATGCTGTTGGGGATGCGGGAGACCGCCGCGACGCCGCCGTTGCGTGAGGCCATCTCGGGTTGCGTGATATCGAACTGCTGCCACTGCTGGCCGTCGTACCAGAACGCGTCACGAAGCGCTCCGTTTCCGCCGACCCACCAGAGTTCCATGCTGTTCGGGATGCGGGAGACCGCCGCGATGCCGCTGTTGGTCGCGGCGCTTCCGGGGCCGGCGATCTGGTACCGCTGCCATTGGAAGCCGTCGTACCAGTAGGCGCCTTCGACCGATGCGTTGGGCCCGACCCACCAGAGTTCCATGCTGTTGGGGATGCGGGAGACCGCCGCGACGCCGCTGTTGGTGGCGGCGCTTCCCGGGGCGGCGATCTGGTACCGCTGCCACGAACTTCCGTCATACCAGTAAGCGCCCTCGACCGATCCGTTTCCGCCGACCCACCACAGCTCCATGCTGTTGGGGACGCGGGACACCGCCGCGATGCCGCTGTTGGTGGCGGCGCTTCCCGGGCCGGCGATCTGGTACCGCTGCCATTGGAAGCCGTCGTACCAGTAGGCGCCCTCGACCGATCCGTTGGGCCCGACCCACCACAGTTCCATGCTGTTGGGGACGCGGGACACTACCGAGATGCCACCGCTGGTGGCGGCGCTTCCGGGGCCGGCGATCTGATACCGCTGCCACGAATTTCCCTCGTACCAGTAGGCGCCTTCGACCGATCCGTTGGGCCCGATCCACCACAGTTCCATGCTGTTGGGGATACGGGACGCCACCGTGATGTTGGCGTCTGTGGCAGCGCTTCCGGGCGCGGCGATCTGGTACCGCTGCCATTGGAAGCCGTCGTACCAGTAGGCGCCCTCGACCGATCCGTTGGCCCCGGCCCACCACAGTTCCATGCTGCTCGGAATGCGGGACACGGCGGCGACACCGCCATTTGCGGAGGCGCTCCCGGGGCCTGAGAGTTCGAAGTGGGCCCAGGATTCACTATGGATCCGGAAGGTCAGCTCGTAAGAGCCCTCGTCGTTGCTGATCGTGAGCTTCTTTTCCTTGGTTCCGAACGGAATGAGGTCATCAGCATCGAGCGTCAGCCGGACAGAGCCCACGTGGTCGTCGTCAAGAGCGAACGGGAAGGGGAAATTCACCCCGTCGAGTGCGCCCTCGACGTCCGTCAGGAGGCGTTGAGCCCTGAGTTCCTGGTTCGTCTCTCCCAAGGTGGATGTGAGCGAGGCAGCCACCGCCGCGTTCACGAAGGTGCGGTACTGACCGGGGTCGCCGTTGTCGTTCTCCATCAGAGAAACGATCAACGCCACGTCGCCGGAGCTCTGGACGTCTTCCGGGGTCGAGTCGACGCCCCAGAAGGCGGGACCCGAATTCCCTTTGACCTCGCCTTCGTCGAAGTCCTCCCAGACCCCGTAACGGAAGACCTGGAACCTTGGCAGGGCGACCGGTCCGAGGGTGGGACGCAGATTGGCCGACGTGATCAGCACGTACGGTTCCTCGGAAGCTGACGCCTCATTAACTTCATCGAGACATTTGATGCTCTGAAGATCGATGGTAAGACTCATGGCTGACTCCACGATAGGAGAGCTGGAATTCCGACCCGGAGTACGGGTTCGGTGATGCGAGCAGACTGCTCAAATTCACCCATTCACAGCACAGCACACAACGAGTAACGCGACAACTTGGCCTGGTTTAGGTGTCAATTCAACGATGCTCCGCACGGGTGCGCGCCGCTGTCCGGGTGTCGAAGCGGGCCAGACGGCGCCGGAGTCAGCACTCGGTGCAGAGATGACGGGGCGCTGTCCCAGCTGATGCGCAGGCGTCTCGGCAACGGCACTTCTGATTCCTCGGCCGCTGCCGCCAACATCGCAGACGGGCATGGCTCCAGGTGGTCATGGGCAGCCCTTCGTCGTCGGTCACGCGGGGAAGGCGCGATCCAGAGCCGACCGCACGTCCCGGATCCCACGCCTCCACCCATTGCTCTTCAGCGTCCCGTGGTCCCAGACGACCACGGGCTCATCGCCGGCCACGCAGTAGCCGTAGACCTGATCGGCGATGTCGTCCGTGAAGAGGTGGTCGAAGTGGAACGCTCCCTCGAATGTCAGCCAGGCGATGCCCTCCGCGCGCTCGGAGGCTTTTCGCAGACATTCCCTGAGACAGCCGGGCAGTCCAGGGTCGTCCAGGCGCTCCTCGGTGAAGGTGAGGTCGTAGGCCAGGACGACCGCGTCCCGGTCCCAGGCCTCGGTGGAGACCGTGAACACGCCGACTTCGTCCGGACACGTACCGAGGAGGTCGAACGCGTCCTCGCCCAAGGCGGACGTGGCCCGCCCCAGCGTGAACAGGACGACCACCGCGGGGCCGCTCCACGTCAGGGCCTCCTTGAGGGAACTCACCACTGGCCCCACTTCGTCATGTTCTTGGCGCCCGTCACCATCGCGCTCAGGATCTTGCCCTGATGGTTCCCTTCCTTCGCCACGAAAAGCAACGTCACCTTTCCGTTGACCTTCTTGGTGAAGCTCTGGGCCGGCTCGCCGACAGCATGCAAACGGAAGGACTCATCCGCCGCGACCCCGATCCCGCAGTCGCCACCTCGAGCGCATCCTGCGCACGCTCCGCGAAGCCAACACGTAAGTTCCTTACCGCGTCGCGTCGTCGAGCCTCCTGGAATACCTGGAGTGGGCCACCGGCAGTTGCGTGGCGCTCGCCGGCACCGCTCAACAGCGTCTCGTCAATGGATGTCGGTTCGTGAGGCCGGCCTACCAGTAGCTCGCGGGTTCCGACGGCCGGTGGATCGGGCCGGTGACCTGGGTCAGTGGCCGGCCCGTGCCGCGGTGGGTCTGGGCGATGATCTCCGCGGTGATGGAGACGGCCGTCTCCTCAGGTGTGGAGGCTCCGAGATCGAGGCCGATGGGGGAGCGCAGCCGGGCCAACTGCTGCTCCGTGAGGCCCTGCTCGCGCAGGCGGCGCATGCGCTCGTCGTGGGTGCGCCGGGAGCCCATGGCCCCGATGTAGGCGACGGGCAGGTCAAGTGCCAGGCGCAGCAGGGGGATGTCGAACTTGGCGTCGTGCGTGAGGACGCATAGGGCGGTGCGTTCGTCCACCTCGGTGCTCTCCAGGTAGCGGTGGGGCCAGTCGACCACCACTTCGTCCGCGTGCGGGAAGCGGGCGGGAGTGGCGAAGACGGGGCGGGCGTCGCAGATGGTGACGTGGTGGCCCAGGAAGCGGCCGGCCTGGCTGAGCGCCGCGGCGAAGTCGACGGCACCGAAGACCAGCAGGCGCGGCGGGGACGCATGGACATGAACGAGGACGGACAGTCGTTCGGGGCATTCGTCGGCCTGCCCGCCGATGTCGACGCGGACGGTTCGGCCCGCCCGCAGCAGGGCTCTGGCCCGGTCGGCCACGGCCCGGTCAGCCTGCCCGCCGTCGATGTGCCCGTAGGCGACATGGTCTCCGCCGGGCACGCTCAACGTGGAGCCGAGAAGGCGCTCCGGGCCCTCCACGACCTGTGCCACGGCGGCCGGTCGTCCTTGAGCTATCGCGGAGAGGGCCGTGGACAGGTACGGCTGGGCCGCGGGATCGATGCGCTGGACGAAGACGTCGAGTTCGCCGCCGCAGGTCAGACCGACGGCGAAGGCGTCGTCGTCGGAGTAGCCGAACCAGGCGCGTTGCGGAGCGCCCCGGTCGTCGCGGAGCACCTGTCGGCACAGCTCGTAGACCGCTCCCTCGACGCAGCCGCCGGAGATGCTGCCGACGGCGTCGCCGTCCTCGTCCACCGCGACCGACGTTCCGACCGGCAGTGGGGCGCTGCCGTGCACGCCGACGACGGTGGCCAGGGCGAAGGGGCGTGCCTCGCGGCACCAGCGGTGCAGAGTGTCCGCGATGTTCAGCATGGCAGTTCTCCGTGTCTCCATGGCAGGACCAGGATCGGAAGGTGAGCGGGCCGCCGCCGCGACGCCGGGGAAACGTCACGCGGCGGCGGCCCTGGGAAGTCCGGCAGCCGGACGGGGCAGGCTGCCGGACGAGCGGTGTGCGCACCGTCGGCCCGATGGCATGGATCAGAGCAACGCCTCTGCGGTGATGGGAAGTTCGCGGACACGGCGGCCGGTGGCGTTGAAGACCGCGTTGGCGATGGCGGGCGCCACCCCGATCATCACGAGCTCGCCGAGCCCCTTGACTCCGAGCGGGTCGGCCTCGCGGTCCTCGCCGTCCAGGTAGATCGCCTTGAGGTCGGGGATGTCGGCGTTGACGGGGACGAGGTAGTCGGCGAGGTTGGCGTTGACGATGCGTCCGTCGCGGTGGTCGGTGACGGTGTGCTCCAGCAGGGCTGTGCCGATGCCGCCGACCATGCCGCCGAGGGCCTGGCTGTCGGCGAGCTTGGGGCTGATGATGCGGCCCGCGTCGTACACGCCGAGTACGCGCCGCACCCGCACCAGGCCCAGGCTCGCGTCGACGGCCACTTCGGCGAAGGTCGCGTTGTAGCCGTAGAAGGAGTGCCGCTCCGGGCCCGACGGCGGCGCGAAGGAGCCGTCCGCCGCCAGGTGGGTGCGGTCGTTGCGGGCCAGCAGCCGACGGTACGTCTCCCCGCGCGTGGGATCGTTCTTCACGTGCAGCCGGCCGTTGCGTACGACGACATCGTCGACCCCCACCCCGTACAGCGGCGACTCGCGGTCCCCGACTGCCAGTTCGATCGCCTGACGGCGGACCCTGTTGCAGGCGTCGAGGGTGGCGGAGCCGACGCTGGCCATGGTCATCGAGCCGCCGTGCGGTGGTGTAGGCGGGTAGAGGGAGTCCCCCAGCCGGAAGGTGACCGAGCGCACCGTCAGCCCGAGGGCGTCAGCGGCGACCTGGGTCTGGGAGGTGTACGTGCCCGGGCCCATGTCGGTCGCGGCCGCCTCGACCAGCGCGGTGCCGTCGGCGTCCAGGCGGGCGCGGGCCTGGGCGGGCATGCGGGCGGTGTCGTAGACGCCGGCGGCCATGCCCCTGCCGATCAGCCAGTGTCCCTCACGCGTTGCGCGGGGCCTGGGGTCGCGGCGATCCCAGCCGAACTCGCGCGCGCCGACCGCATAGCACTCGCGCAACCGACGGGTCGAGAACGGCAGCCCGGACGACTCGTCCTCGTTCGGCTCATTGCGCCGGCGAAGCTCGATCGGGTCGACGCCGAGCTTGTGGGCGAGTTCGTCCATGGCCGACTCGATGACGAAGGAGGCCGTCTGGAAGCCGGGGCCCCGCATGTACAGCGGCGTGGGCAGGTCCAGCGGCACCGTCCGGTACCTCTGGGTCACGTTGGGCATGCTGTAGAGCATCTGCCCGGCCGCCAGGACGGACTCGGTGAACGTCTCGTACGACGACGTCTCGGCGTCCAGCTCGTGCACCGCGGCGGCCAGACGGCCGCGCCGGTCACTGCCGAGGCGCAGGCGGTACTCGTACGAGGGCCGGAAACCGGTACCGAGGTACATCTGCTTGCGACTGAGGACCAGCTTGACCGGGCGCTTCGTCTCGCGGGCGGCCAGCGCGGCGACGACCACGTGCGGCCAGCAGCGCAGGGCCGTGCCGAAACCGCCGCCGACGAACGGTGAGATGACCCGCACCGCGTCCGTCTCCAGGCCGAACACCGCGGCGAGTTCGGTCTGCGTGCCCACCACCCACTGGGTCTTGTCCCACACGGTGAGCTGGTCGCCGTCCCAGCGGGCGATGGTGGCGTGCGGCTCCATCGGGTTGTGGTGGTTGCGCGCCGTGCGGTACGTCAGGTCCAGCCGTACGGGCGCCGAGCGCAGGGCGGCTTCGGCGTCGCCGCGCGCGTAACGGGTCGGCTCGTCCGGCTCGGCCTCGGTGAGGTCGGTCGAGGGCTGTTCGGCGTCGTAGCCGACCTTGACCAGGCTCGCGCCGTGCTGTGCGGCCTCCAGGGTGGTGGCGACCACGACGGCGACGGGCTGGCCGTGGAAACGGACACGGTCGTCCTGGAAGACGCGCAGTCGCCGGCCGGGCGGATTGTTGGACCCCGCGTTGTCGCGGTACGGCAGCTTCGGCGCGTTGCGGTGATGGAGCACCTTCACTACGCCCGGAAGGGCTTCGGCGGCAGCGCTGTCGATCGACGTGACGCGCCCGCGGCCGATGTTCGCGTCGACGATGACGGCGTGAACGGACCCCTCGACCTCGTGCTCGGCGGCGTACAGCGCCTTGCCCGTGACCTTGAGTCGGCCGTCCACCCGGGAGAGGGGCGCACCCACGGCTGCCTGCGGCTGGGGGCTCACTCGGTACCTCCTACGACGCGCAGCTGGCGTTCGACCGTGCGCTTGAGCAGCTCGACCTTGAAGCGGTTGTGCTGAAGGGGACGGGCGCCGTCGGCCGCCTTCGCGGCAGCGGCCGACCAGAGAGCTCCCGAGGGGCGTTCGCCGACAAGGTGCTGTTCGACGGCGGGCAGTTTCCAGGGCACCGTGCCCACGCCCCCGGCGGCGACCCTGGCCTCACGGATCACCCCACCGCGTACGTGCAGCGCGACGGCCGCCGACGTCAGGGCGAACTCGTAGGACTGCCGGTCACGCACCTTCAGATAGCCGGACCTGAGCGGGCGCGGGAGAGGGGGTATCTGCACTGCGGTGATCAACTCGCCGCTACGCAGAGCCTGTTCGCGATGTGGGGTGCTGCCGGGCCGCAACAGGAAGTCCACGAAGGGGACTTGGCGTGTCCCGTCCGGGCCCAGCAGGTGCACCCGTGCCTCCAGGGCAGCGAAGGCCACGGCGGCATCGGAGGGGTGCGTGGCCACGCACGCGTCGGAGGTTCCCAGGATGGCGTGGGTGCGGTTGACGCCGTGCAGCGCGGCGCAACCGGAGCCGGGTTCGCGCTTGTTGCAGTCGGCGGTCACGTCCCGGAAGTACGTGCAGCGGGTGCGCTGCATGATGTTGCCGCCGATGGTCGCCATGTTCCGCAGCTGGGCGGAGGCGCTCAGCTCCAGCGCCTCCGAGACGACGGGATACAGCGTGCGCACCTTGGCGTGGGCGGCGGCTTCGGACATGGTCACGAGGGCGCCGATGCGCAGGCCCCCGCGTTCGGTGACGGTGATCTCGCCCAGCGGCAGGGCGGTGATGTCGACGAGGGTCTCGGGGCGTTCGACGGTCTCCCGCATGAGGTCGACCAGGGTGGTGCCTCCGGCGATGTAACGCCCGCCGTCGCGACCGGCGTTGAGAGCTTCACGGGTGTCGGAGGCTCGGGTGTAGGAGAAGGGATGCATGGCGGCCGATCCTCACTTCCGGCCCGCGGTCTGCCGCACCGCGCGCACGATCTTGACGTAGCAGCCGCAGCGGCAGATGTTGCCGCTCATCCACTCCCGGATCTCCTCCGGCGAACCGGTGTGACCCTCCTGGATGCAACCCACCCCGGAGACGATCTGCCCCGGTGTGCAGTAGCCGCACTGGAAGGCGTCCTCGTCGATGAACGCTTGCTGCAACGGGTGGAGTTGTTCACCCTCGGCCAGGCCCTCGATCGTGGTGACCTCGGCCCCCTCCAGACGCACCGCGAGCGTCAGACAGGCGTTGACCCGGTGGCCGTCGACCAGCACGGTGCACGCGCCGCAGGCCCCGGCGTTGCAGCCCTTCTTCGAGCCCGTCAGTCCGAGATGCTCGCGCAGCAGGTCCAGCAGGGAGGTGCGGTTGTCGACCGTCAGGCTTCGGCGAGTGCCGTTGACCGTCAGGGAGACACGGCTGGACGGCGGCCTCTCGGCGGCTGCGGCCTCTTCCCCGCCGATGAGGGAAGTCCCTCCGACGACGCTTCCCGCGACGACCGCGCCGCCGACCACGGTGCTCGTGGCGATGAAGGTACGCCGAGTGGGCGCCGGGGAGGAGCCGCCTGCTCCGGTGGGGGGTGGAGCGGCAAGTTCGGGGAGTTCAGTTGACATACGTACGCCTTCGTATCGCTGACGGATCGGCTGTACACATCAGCGGGACGCGAGAGGGGATCGTCGTCACCGCCGGGAAGCCGGCCGCCGCGCGTTCTGGCAGCGGCTGCCGGGCACCTGGGGAGTCTTGCACCGACGGCGACGCTCGTGGCAGGGAGACTTTCCTCCCCCCTTGAAGCTCCGTCAGAAGTGGCTGACCGGCGTCATCGGGGGCATGCGCGCGTGCTGCACAGCAGATGGCGGTTCCCGCGACGTAGCGACGTTCTGAGCGAGTCCCGGATGCGCGTGGGATGGGCCGAGGGGGCTACGGGGTGCGGGTGCGGCGGCCGGTGTACTGCTGGTCGGTGACCGGCTCGGCCCAAGTGGTCTCGGGGGTGCCGTCGCCCGTGCCCTCCCACAGGGCGATGTGCTCCATGAACCGGTCGGGGACGGCGCCGTGCCAGTGCTCCTCGTTCGGCGGGCATGCGACGGTCTCGCCGGGGTGGGCCTCGAAGACCGTGCCGTCCCGGGTGCCGATCAGCGCGATGCCGGAAACGACGTGCAGGGTCTGGCCCACGGCGTGGGAGTGCCAGTTGGTGCGGGCGCCCGGTGAGAAGCGGACCAGGTTGGCGCGCATCCTGGACGGGGCCTGGCCGGCCACGATGACGTCCCACCACACGTCGCCGGTGAACCAGTCCGCCGGGGCCTTGCTGCTGGGCTGTGCCTTGATGAATTCCATGGGGCCTCTCAGCTCTCTTTCCTGTGTGGGCTGTCCTCAGCGGGCGACGTAGCCACCGTCCACGGGGAGGGTGACACCGAGGACGAAACTCGCTCCGGGGCTGCACAGCCACAGGACCGCCTGGGCGATCTCCTCGGCGGTGCCGAGCCGGTTGATCGGCTGGTTGGCCTCGGCCTCGGCGCGGTCGAGTTCTCCCTTGGCGATCATGTCGCTGACCATGGGGGTGCCGATGGTGCCCGGGCAGACGGCGTTGATGCGGATGCCTCGGGGGGCGTATTCGAGTGCCGCGCTGCTCGTCAGGCCGATCACGCCGTGTTTGGAGGCGTGGTAGGAGGCGCGGCCGGGCAGGCCGACCAGGCCGCCCAGGGAGGAGCAGTTGACGATCGCGCCGCTGCCCTGTGCACGCATGTGCCGCAGCTCGTGCTTCATGCAGGCCCAGACGCCGCGCAGGTTGACGGCGTTGACGCGGTCGAATCGTTCGGCGGGTTCGTCGGCGGCGTCGCTGGGCGGGATCTGGATGCCGGCGTTGTTGTAGGCCATGTCGAGGCGGCCGAAGGTCTCGACCGTGCGGTCGACGGCGGCGGCGACCTGGTCCTCGTCGCTGACGTCACACGTGAGGGCGAGGACCTGGTGGCCGGCGTCGGTGAGTCCTTTCGCGGCGGCGTCCAGGGCCGCTTCGTCGATGTCGGTGAGAGCGACGGCGGCTCCGGACCGGGCGAACGCGCGGGCGGTCGCCAGCCCCATACCGGCGCCGGCCCCGGTGACGAGCGCGACTTGGCCGGTGAAGTCGTAGGTGGGATTCACGAGGGTTGCCCTTTCAGGTGAGGAGCTGTGGCGGCACCGACTGATGTGAGGGGTGCCTGGATGAAGTGGGCAGCACGACGCCAGGCGCCGCGGTGCCGCCGGTCGTCGGCGGTATGCGGCCTCCGGCTTGAGTCAGTGCCGCGACGACACCGGCGCGGGTTCGTCGTGTCGGCGTTGCGTGGGAGCGCTGCTCCGGGCCACGATCCGGCCCTGGTGGGACGGGCCGTGGACGGCGAGGGCGATCAGGGGCAGCAGCGTGAGGGCGGCGATGACGGTGCCCACCAGGGGCGGGCCGGTCAGGCCCAGGGAGGAGTCCAGGGCCGTACCCGCGATCGCCGAGCCGGCGGCGATGCCTGTGTTGAAGGCGGAGGTGGTCAGCGCCGAGGTGAGGGTGGGGGCGTCGCCCGCGAAGCGCATGGCGAGGGCGGTGACGACCGGGTTGACCGTGAAGCCGGTCAGGCCCATCAGGAAGACGAGGAGCGTGGCCGTCACCGGGTTGCCGGAGAGCGGGATCATCAGGAGCAGTACCAGGGAGCCGGCCGCGGCGGCGGTGATGGTGGTGACCATCGGACGTCGGTCGCCCAGGCGGCCGCCCGTGGTGGTGCCGGCCAGGGCGCCGACGCCGAACGCGATGAGGACGAGCGGTACGGCGCCTGCGGGGATGCCCGCTCGGTCGGTCAGCAGAGGCGTGACATACGTGTACGTCGCCAGGACCCCGCCCATGATCAGCATCGCGGCGCCGAGCGCCAGCCACAGCCGGCCCTGACGCAGTGCCCGGACCTCGGCCCGCAGGGACACCTCGACGCGCTGCTCCCGGGCCGGGATGAAACGGCCGATGAACACGGCGGCGAGCGCGGAGAGGACGGCCAGGGCCCAGAAGGGGCCGCGCCAGCCGGTGAACTGGCCGGCGAAGGAGGCGACCGGCACGCCGACGACGTTGGCCAGGGTCAGACCGCCGATCATGACGCCCGTGGCGCGGGTGGCGTTGCGCGGCCCGGCGGCGGTGGTGGCGACGACGAAACCGACGGACCAGAACGCCCCGGTGGCCAGGGCGGTGACGACCCGGGCGGCGAGGACGATCGTGAAGGACGTGCTGAGGGCGGCGGCGAGGTGTCCGAGGCAGAACACGGACAGGGCTAGGATCAGCGTTCGGCGCTGGGGAAGGCACAGGGTCGCCATGGCCATGGTCGGCGCGCCGATGATCATCCCGATGGCGAAGGCGGTGATCAGCAGGCCGGCGTGGGAGACGCTGACTCCGAGGTCACCGGCCAGCTCCGGCAGCAGGCCGGCGACGACGAACTCGGTGGTCCCCATCAGGAACGTGCCGGCGGCGAGCACCCACACGACGAGGGGGAGCTTGCCGGGAGTGGTCCCGGATGCGGAAGGCATACGTGGGGTCTCTCCTTGTGTGGAAAACGGGGGATCACGGAGGGCTGTAGTCGTCACGGCGGACAGTGGACGGCGCGGCCACGTCTTCGACGGTTCCATGTGGCGAACCGGATGAAAAGGGGAGGATCTCCTCCCTCCTTCCGGCAGGGGCGACCGGTGGGCGGGTCAGGGCGCGGCTTCGATGGTGATCTCGTCGGCGGTGGCGAGTTGCTCGGCGCCGCCGTCGGCCATGTGCCCGACGATGACCAGGCCGGCCGCGTACGGGGCGTCGCGGTAGTAGGTGGCGAGCTGATTCCAGGGGGCGTAGTACGCCAGGTCGCCGACCTCGGGGTCGGCGCCTTCCGGGGCGCCGGAGGTGGACAGCTTCCGGGGCAGATCGGCGATCTTCTCGGCCTGGTTGAGGTCCCGCAGGGAGAGGGTGAGGGGAAGCTGGGCGGCGAGGTCGCGGGCGGTGGAGCTGTCGTTCAGGGTGGCGGCGACGGGGTGGCCGTCGAGGGTGAGCCGGATGTTCATCGCGGTGGTCCTGCCGGTCGGTGTGGTGGTTGCCGGGGCCGTCGATGCCTGCGGGGACGCAGGCGCGGGGGAGGAGGCGGAGGAGGGCGGCGGGGAGTCGTCGGTACAGGCGGTCATGACCAGGAGCAGGGCGGCGGCCGGGCCGACGCGGGCGAGAGCCTGAACAGGGGCGAGGTTCACGAGGTCGTCCGGTGCCTAGTCGGGCAGGGGCTCGGCGTAGTGGCGGAAGCCGTCCCGCGTGGTGTGCATGTCGTACAGGCGCTCGGCCAGCACGTCGGGGCTGCTGGGCCCGCCGTCGGGCCGGATGGCTCCGGGGATGATCAGCTGCGCGGCGTGGATGTTCTCCGCTGCGAGCGTGTCGTGGAGCATGCGGGCGTAGGCGCTCTCGGCGGCGAAGGCGATCGAGGTGCCGGCGACCTTCGGGTTGGGTCGTACCGCGCTGGAGCCGTTGACGAACAGCAGGGTGCCGCGGCCGAGCTCGCGCATGCCGGGCAGGACGACGTTCACCGCGGCGGCAGGGCCCTTGACGGAGAAGGCGAGCGGGGCGTCGAGGTCGTCGGCGCCGGTGTCGAGGACCGGCTTCATGAATGGGGCCTGAGGAACGGGGCTGTACTGGAGGATCTCGACGGGCCCCAGGTCGGCCGCAGCCGCGTACAGGGCAGCGGTCAGGGACTCGGTGTCGAGGACGTCGGCCGGGTAGCCGCGCGCCTGGATGCCGTCACGGGCGAGGTCGGCCGTCAGGCCGTCCAGCTTCCGCGCGTCGCGGGCGATGAGAGCGACGGTGTGGCCGGCGGCGCCGAAGCGGCGGGCGGTGGCCAGCCCGAGACCGGGGCCGGCGCCGACGAGGGCGAAGGTCGTCATGGTCAGTCCTTGGGTGAGCGGGGTGGTTCCGGTCCTGTGGCTGCACCTCGTCGGTGCGGCCCCGGGTATGGACGCGTCTGTGCTCAGGGCTTGAGCAGGGCCTTGACGGCGCGGCGTTCGTCCATCGCCTTGTAGCCCTCGGCGACCTGGTCCAGGGGCAGGCTGAGGTCGAAGACCTTGCCCGGATTGATCCGGCCGGTCAGCACGCGGTCGATCAGGTAGGGCAGGAAGCGGCGCACGGGGGCGGGGCCGCCGCGCAGGCCGACGTGGGAGAAGAACAGCTCCTGGCCGTCGATGGCCACCTCGTGCGGGACGCCGACGAAGCCGACGTTGCCGCCGGGCCGGGTGGAGTGCAGGGCCTGCCGCATCGAACCCGCGGTGCCGACGCACTCCAGCACGCTGTCGGCGCCGATGCCGCCGGTGAGGTCCTTGACGCGGGCGACGCCTTCCTCGCCGCGCTCGGCCACGATGTCGGTGGCGCCGAACTCCAGGGCGAGCTGCTGGCGGGACGCGTGACGCGACATGGCGATGATCCGCTCCGCACCCAGTTCCTTCGCGGCGATGACCCCGCACAGGCCGACCGCTCCGTCGCCGACCACCACGGCCGTCGAGCCGGGCTTCACCTCGGCGGCGAGGGCGGCGTACCACCCGGTGCCCATCACATCGGACACGGCGAGCAGGCTGGGCACCATCTCGGCGTCCGGGTGCTCGTCCGTGGCGACCAGCGTGCCGTGGGCGTTGGGGATGCGCACGTAGTCGGCCTGGCAGGTGCTCATGAACTCTCGGTTCAGACAGGAGGACTGCCAGCCGTTCAGGCAGTTCGCGCAGGTGTTGTCCGAGGTGGCGAAGGAACCGACCACGAACTGGCCCGGCCTGACGCCCGTGACCTCGCTGCCGACCTCCTCGACGATGCCGACGTACTCGTGGCCCATCGGGTGCGGGTCGCCGACCGGCTCGAGACCGCGATACGGCCACAGGTCCGAGCCGCACACACAGGTGGCGACCGTACGGATCACCGCGTCGGTCGGCTCGATGACCTTCGGGTCGTCGAGGTTCTCGAAGCGCACGTCGCCGGGGGAGTGGATGACTGCTCCGCGCATGGGGTTGCTTCTTTCGGTGCGGGGGATCGGTGAGCCGCAGCCGTCGTGAGGATCGACTGCTCACGATCGAGCCTCACACGCGAGGGCAGGCGCGAAAAGCGGAGAGAAGTATCCCGGGAGGGAAACATCCAGGGAGGAAATTCTCCCCCCTTGCGCAGGTGCGATCGATGTCATCCTGGAAAGCATGACCGCCAACGTCCCCCTCAATGAGCTGGGAGAATTCCTCAAGAAGCGCCGCTCCGAGCTGAGCCCGCGCACGGTCGGACTGCCCGAGACCGACAGGCCCCGCCGGGTGGAGGGGCTGCGCCGCGAGGAGGTCGCCCAGCTCGCCAGCATCAGCACCGACTACTACACCCGCCTCGAACAGGGCCGTATGCAGGCGTCGGCACCCGTGCTGGACGTCCTCGCCCGGGTCCTCCATCTGGACGACGACGAGCGCGGCTACCTCTTCCAGCTCGCGGGCAAGACCACCACCCGCGCACGGCGCCGCGGCCGGCAGAAGGTCCAGCCACAGTTGCAGCGGGTCCTGGACGACCTCACCGCCACCCCGGCCATCGTGCAGGGCCGGCGCGGGGACATCCTGGCCTGGAACGCGTTGGCCGCGGCTCTGGTCACCGACTTCTCCCGCTTCGCGGAAAGGCACCGCAACTACCCGCGGATCATCTTCACCGACCCCGCCATGCGCACCCTGTACGCCGACTGGGAGGGCTCCGCGCACATCGCCGTCGCCCAACTGCGCATGGAGGCCGCGAAGTATCCCGAAGACCCGCGCCTGATCGAGCTGGTGGGTGAACTGTCCCTGCGCGACGAACAGTTCGCCCGCTGGTGGGGCGATCACCACGTCGCCGCCCGCACCGTGGGGACCAAGACCCTCAACCATCCGGTCGTCGGCGAACTCGTCCTGGACTGGGACACCCTCACCGCCAACACGGACCCCGACCAGCACTTGACCGTCTGGACCGCCGATCCTGGCTCCCCCACGCACGAACGGCTGCGCATCCTGGCCTCCTGGGCCGCCGACCAGGACCTGCCGGCCTCCTCCACCGTCAGCTGACCCCGACGGGGCCGCCATGAAGCGGCTGGAGGGCACGCCCTACTGCCGAGCCCCCGGCAGAATCCTCAGTGTGGAGCACACATTGCAGGTGATGGCCCTCGTCGTCGCCGCCTTCGGCACCGCGGTCCTCTCGGCGGTGGCCGGATTCGGCGGCGGGGTGCTGCTCCTGCCCGTGTTCGTTGCCGTCCTGGGCACCCGCGACGCCGTCGCGGTCCTCACCGTCGCCCAACTGGCCAGCAACGGCAGCCGGGTCTGGTTCAATCGCGCCGAGGTCGACCGCCGTTTGGTCGGCATCTTCGCGATCGGCGCCGTACCGGCCGCAGCCGCCGGCGCCCTGTTGTTCGCGACCGCACCACTGCCTGCCCTGACACGCCTCGTCGGCGTGTTCTTGCTGGGCATGGTCGTCTGGCGACGCTGGAAGCCCCATGCTGTCCGACTCGACGACACCTCGTTCGCCGCTGTCGGCGCAGTGTCCGGCTTCGGCTCCGCCCTGGTCGGCTCGGTCGGCCCGATGGTCGCCCCGTTCTTCCTCGCCCGCGGACTGCTGCGCGGCGCCTACATCGGCACCGAGGCTGCCTCCGCCGTGGTGATGCACCTGACCAAGCTGGTCGTCTTCGGAGCTGCCGCGGTCCTGACCGCCTCCAGCGCGCTGATAGGTCTGGCCCTCGCCCCGGCCGGCACCGCAGGTGCCTGGGTCGGAAAGAAGATCGTCGATCGGCTGCCCGCCCACGTCTTTGTCATCGTGGTCGAGATCGGCCTGATCGTCTCCGGCCTGCTACTGGCCGTCACCGGCGGCTGATCACCGCAACCCGAGCATCGGGCTGCGCAGGGGTGTGGTGGATCCAATGCTCTCCGCTGCGGGCACATAACCCAGCGCCCAGAAGTGAAGGCTCGCCCCGGCCGCTATCTGCAGCCACTGGACGACGACCTTGATGCGGACCCCGACCATCCGCGCGAGGATCGCGGCGGGGAGTTCGGTGGCGAGGAGCGAACAGCGCGGTGGGCCGGTCTTGTTGGCCCCTGAACTCTGCGCCGAGTCTGGCCGCCGCGAACTGACGGCACCGGGAGCACGATCCCCTACGGCTGGAACGCCCGTCACCGGTGTCTTCTGCGCCCGGCCGCACCCTGACGGCCTTGGCGGCCGCGGAGGCGGGGTTTCGGCTGGTGCCGCTTGCGCCGCTTGCCTGACGGGTTCACGGCCGCCTGCGCGCGCGCCTGGGCAGGCGGACCGGCTTGCCGCAGGTTCTCGATCGTGTCGTCGATCGCGTGCAACTCGGCCTCGGCACGCCCCGGTTCCTCCGAGTCGAGTCGGGCGAACGCGTTGCGCGCCTGCTCGTGCGCGCGCAGCACCTTGGCCCGGGGGCGGCCCCGGCCGCCGTACGACCGGGCCAGCACCGCCTGCGCCCGGGCCCTGTTGAACCTGAGCTGCCAGGCACGTACGTCCAACTCGTCGTACAGCGTCAGCGCCCGGCGGGCCGCGGCCTCGGCTCGTCCGCAGGTCTGTCGGATCGCGGGTGCGGCACGCTGCGGCCGGCCTGTCGCATCCAGCGCGAGCAGAACCTCCGCCTCCAGACAGCTCGTCCAGGCTTCGTGGACGCGATTGGCCCACCGGTCCTCCTTGCGCATCCCCTCGTACTGTTCCAGGGCCTGCTCGACGTGTTCCAGCGCCTTGAGCAGGTCCTGCCGGTTCTCCGCCGGGCGGGCACGCGCCCGGCCCAGGTGTGCCTCCGCCAGCCGGGCCAGCGCCAGGGCGTGCTGCGGGCGCACGGCCTCGCGGTACTCCCGCTCCAGGGCGTCGTAATGACGGTTCAAGGCTTCGGTGTGCCGGTCGACGCTCTCGTCCCACTCCTGCCGGGCGGCGTGCTGGACGCCCAGGATGGACAGGGCCTCGGCGATGTCCCGTTTCCACAGGCCCGGACACCTCTCGCGCAGCGCTTCGTAGATCTCGACACTCTGCGAGGCCCTGGCCACCGCATCGTCGACGCGTCCGCTCGCACCGAGCTGCCACGCCAGACCGCGCAACGCGAACGCCCGCAAGCCCTGGATCTCGTCCGGCCCGTGCGCGTCGCTCTCCTGGGCCTGCGGCAATCGCTCGATCAACTCGCACGCCTCGGTCGCCGCCTGCAGGGCCTCGCGCTGGCGCCCGATGCGGTGGGTGGCCGTGGCCAGCGTGCACAGGGACTTCACCAGACCGAAGGCGTTCGTGCGGCTGGGGTTGCGCTGGAACAGCGGTTCCAGACGCCGTATGGAGTCCCGGGCACAGAGGTCCGCCTCCTCGAACCGCCCCACGTCGACGAGCCGGTCGGCCAGGTCCTTGAGGGCCTCCGCCAAGGCGAACTCGTGCTCCTCGGACGGACTGAGCTGGTGCAGCGCGTGGTACATGTCCACCGCCTGCCCGGCGACCTCGTGCGCCTGGATGCGCAGCCCCGAACTGGCCAGGTACAGCGACCAGCGCTGAAGGGCCCGGGCCAGCTCTCCCCGGTTGTCCTGGGTGGGCGCTCCGCCGCCCTGGCGGTAGTGCTGCACCGCGTGCTCCGCGACGGCCGTGGCCAGCTCCAACAGGACGTCCGGGCAGGCGAGGTCGAGTTCTCCGAGGACCTGGGCGGCGACCTCACGCGCCGAGTCCTTGCGCAGCGTGGAGTTCAGCGCGCAGGCCAGCGAGGTGCCGATGGCGCTCGCGAACCGGTCCTGATCGGTGGCGGCGACCTGTTTGACCAGCTTGACCAGGGGGCGGGCGTGGGTGCGCAGCGCGGCGTCCAGCGCCTCGCGGGCCCGCTGCTGGGCCGACGGCTCACCGGTCCCGTCGACCCGGCAGCCGTCGGAGCCGGCGGTGAGCTGAAGGACGTGCAGCACATTCAGTATCTGGCGCGCCTGGTCCGTCGCGGCCTGAGGGATTCCCGGGCCGTCACCGCCTACGTCGAGCAGCCGCGGCGCGATGTCGGGAAAGGCGGCGATGACCTTCGCGCCGAGCCGCTCGGCGAGCCTCAGCGGCTGGAGCGAGCGCAGGTAGCCCTCTCCGGAAAGTTCCGCGTGCTGCCAGCGGGCGAAGGCACGCGTGAGCCACTCCGGTTCGTCGGCCAGGTCCGGCACGAGCCGCAGCCGGCGCGCCGCCTCGGTCTCCCGCTCCCCGTCCGTCTCGCCGTCGGCCACCGCCAGACCGGAGACGGCGACGATCCGTTCGAGCAGGACCGGGTCGTGCGGCAACCTCTGACGCTCGGCGGACGCCTGCCACCTCTGGCGTTCCACGTCGAGGGCGTAGTCCAGCAAGGCGTTGGCGCGTGAGCGTGTGGGCGGTCCCGCGGTGGCCGAGTGTGTTTTGTGCAGCAGGGTGCGGGCGTCCACCAGCGCCTGGATGAGGATGAGCAGATAGCTGCCGAAGTCGGGCTCGTCGAGGCCCGGGACGCCCGTTGCGGCGGGCGCGGCGGCGTCCGTGGAGGTCGCACCCTCCGCCCCGGCACCCGCGCGCACAGTGGCGTCGGCGTTGCTGTCGCTCTCGTCGTACCAGCCCCGGAACGCGGCGTAGGCAGCCCGGTAGACGTCCTCACGGTCGGCTTCCGGGAGCGACGCAAGCGGGGCAGGATCCTCTGCGTCGACCAGTGCCTCGTAGCGCCGCCTGACGGCGTCCCACCACGGACCGCCGCGGTGGGCGACCGCCAGGACGCGCAGCGGATGGCGGCTTCCGCGCTCGGTGGCCTCGGCGAGGAGGACGTGCAGCTGTCCTGCGTGAGCGTCGGCGTCGTCGACGACGAGCAGCCGGTGCTCGGGCAGGGCGCAGACACCGGAGAAGTCCACGTGCAGTGGGTCGACGACACCGGCGACCCACCCCCTCCCGGCCATCGTGCGGCACAGCTCACGGGCGAGACGGGTCTTGCCGACCGTGCTGCCGCCCGTGAGCAGACGTATGCGTTGTCCGCCGCCCCCGTCGTCCTCGTGCTCACACCAGTCGACCAGCGCTCGGAGCTGTTGCGTGCGGCCACGGAAGGGCACGACACCGTGGCGGGATTCGAGCAGGTCGGCCTCGGACCACTGATCGCGTGGCGGCAGCGGGCTGTAGGCGGGCTTCAGGATCTCGCCACCCGCCCAGACGGGGGCCAGCGTGACGCGTTCCTCGGGTGCCGTCCCGCCGCGGGCCGCCAGCAGGCAGGCGTTCGCCTCGGCCGGTCCGTCGTCGCCGAAGACCGCGCTGACGGGCAGCGCGATCAGCCGTCCCTCGATCGTGGCGCGGTCCTCCGTGATCACGCCGATGAGGTGATCCCCGCTGAACAGGGCCGCGCCCGACATGCCGCTCCAGAGCGACGCGCCCCGGGCGAGCGGCGACGAGCCTGTCCTGATCTGCAGGTTCAGACGACGCACCTCGCGCCTCGCCCCGGTGAGCGGAAGGACACGTCCCCGCACGTCCTCCGGGGTCACCAGCTGTCTCGTCCCGGCCTGCTGCACCCCTGACTTCGGAAAGCCCAGCGCCTGGGCGGCGACGGCGCCCTCGCCGATGAGTCGGCCCAGGCGCACCTCACCCGACGGGCCGTCCTGTGCCGTCCGGAACGGATCGTCGGCGGTGGATTCCAGCAGCGCGTAGTCGGGCTCCTCGTCTCCCCGGACCGCCACCCGGAAGGTGTGCCGCTCCTCGGAGAGGTCGTAACTTCCCTCGTGGCGCGCGTAGGCGCGGGCGGTGACCTCGGAGCCCTTCGGCCCGACGCAGTGACCTGCGGTGAGGATGAGCTCCGGTGTCAGCAGATACCCCGAGCCTCGTCTGCCGTTCGCGGAGAGCGAGACCAGCCGCTCGGCGTCGAGCCCGGTCATTCGGCGCCGTCTCCCTCATCGGAGATGAGCGTGGTGGGCGGCAGCGTGAGGTTCAGCTTGATCCGGTGCGTGGTGGCGTTGCCGCGTGCGTAGTCGCCACCGGCCTGGACCACCCAGAACTGGATGCCCGCCCGGCCCGCGGCGTTCCGGGTGATCTGGACCGTGGCCTCCACCTCGACATCGGCGATGCCGAATCGCAGCGCTTCCCCCGCGGCTCGCCGCTGTGCGTCTTCCAGCTCCCGTCGCAGCCCGCCGAGCATGTCCGCGAGACCCAACTCATCGGTGGCGAGCGCTTGTTGCATGTCTGCCATTGCCTTACTCCTTCGCAGGGGAGTTCCCGACCAGGAGGAGTGGGAGGACCCGCGACGGACGGCGGCGACACTGTCAATTGTCCGATGTGTCTCGGGGGCGGGCAACTCGATCACATGACCCGAGATCGGCACGGGGCGTATACGCGCACCCCCTGACTCTGTCGGCCCAGTGTGGGAAGGGGAGTCTTCGTTTCACGGCGTTCGGCTACTGCATCCAGTCCCAGGGCTATGACCCTGGCCGACCGTCCCGCACACCCTCCGACGGCACAGGTCGCGGCCGCCGGATGGTCGCGGCCTCCCCGGACGTCTCGTTGCTGCCGCCCGCTCGGAGCGTCTCGCACGGCGTGGCCGGTGAGGGAGGCGGGATGCTTGCCGAGGCGGCGTGGTTATGGTCCTGCTGGCCGTGGCGCTGAGGAAGTAGAGCGCGCCTCACCCAGCGGGGTCCCGCGCCGACCTGTGCGCGGGACCCCGCCCCCGCTGGATCGCAGCGTTCACGGCGTCAGGATCGCCGGTCCCGGCATGAGTTCCTCGGCGGCAGCGCCTTCTGCCCCGGCCCGCTTGCGCGTCTTCAGGAGCGGCTTCGGAGTCCGGCTGAAAGCCTCGGCCCAGGTGGAGCACTTGCGCAGCAGGTCCGCCTCGGACACGACCTCCAGGGGTGGTCGAGATAATTCACCGCGGGTACGGCGGTGATGTCCAGTTCTGGCCAGCAGCGCGACGACCTCCTTTGGACGGCGTGTCGCGCCTCGCGCGGACCGCACGTCGGTGACGTCCTGTCTCCGAAGCCCGGCCCGATGCCCGGCCGAGGACTGCGCGTGTTGGCGCGGAGCCCGTGAGCGGAGCATGACCCTCCGGCCGAGGCCGCTCTCCTGTCCGCACAGGATGAGGGACCTCGGCTTCGACAGGCGGCGACCCTGGGGAAACCTGCTGTCGGTGGGCCCCGGGATCTGCGCCCGGGTGGTTCATCCAGAGGCCAGAGCGGTCCACTTCTGGTTGGAGCCGTTGTTGCAGTCCCACAGCTGGAGTTGCGTGCCGTCGGCTGTGGAGGAGCCAGGAACATCGAGGCAGCGGCCGGAGGCGGGGTTGCGGTAGCCGCCGTTGTAGACCTGCCAGACCTGGTTGGAGCCGCCATGGCACGTCCACAGCTGGACCCTGGTGCCGTTTGCGGTGGCCCCGCCGGCGGCGTCGAGACATTTGCCCATGGAACGCAGGGTGCCGTCCGTGTAGGAGGACCAGTACTGGTTGGCGCCGTCTCCGCAGCTCCATGTCTGGACGGCGGTCCCGTCAGCGGTGCCCGCCCCGCTGACGTCCAGGCACTTGCCCGCGACGCCGGACTGTACGTGTGCGGGGGCCGGGGCGGGGTTCCTCAGCCACCCGGCGTTGTCCGCGGCCTGAACCCCGCGGTGGAAGGCGTCGGCCATCTTCTGGTAACCGGCGTCGTTGGGATGCAGGGGATCGGCCAGGTCGGCCGTGGTCAGGCTGCTCATGTCGACGTATGCGACATGCTTGCCTGCAGCCTGGGCGTCACTGACGATACGGGCGGCGGCCTGGTTGTACGCGCCCCGGAACTGTTCCTCCGAGCTGCTGGTGGACACGACGAGCGAGGCGACGAGCACGGTGGCGTCGGGAACGTCGGCGGTGATCCGGCTGACCAGCGACTTCAGCCGTGCGATGGCGGTGTCGACCTCGGAGGCCCCCTGGAGGTCGTTGGTACCGATGTGCAGCGTCACGACGTTGGGCCGATAGCGGGTCAAGGCGGCGTCCGCGAGGGCGGCGATCTGGTCGATGCGGTACCCGGAGTGACCCTCGTTGTCGGGGTCGGACATCGTCCCGCCCCGTAACGTACCGACGAAGTCCAGAGGATGGCCGTCCGCCGCCAGCTCGTTCCACAACGGACTCCGGTAGCCGTTGCCCGTACTGCTCCCCACGCCCCACGTGATCGAGTCGCCCAACGGCATGACTCGCAAAGGCGTGTTGGGGGCGGCGGAGGCGGGGGTCACACCTGACAGCGCCGCCCCGAGCGCGGCGACGAGGGAGATGAGCAGCATCCTGGGCTTTCTCATGAAGCGTCCTCTTCTACGAGTGATTGCCGAGCACGGTCGACGACGTGCGGCTGGGCTTCCTGGAGGCGTCGGGCTCAGGTCGGATGAGGGGCTCGTCCCGTTCGCCCCACGCGCGGACTGCCCGTCCGCGCGTGGGACCGACCGCCCCTCATGCCCGTTTGCCGTGATGGGGGTCAGCGCTGCAGCGTGAGCAAGCCCGGCCGGTACAGCAGTTGATGTAGGGGGTGCCTGACGGGGTGTTGGGGGACAGGCCCTGGTAGAGCAGTTGCAGGTTGCACGGGTCGACGGTCATGGTCTGGTCGGGGTTGTTGCGGACCAGGTCACCGTGGCTGATGTCGTTGGTCCAGGTCGCACCGCTGTTGGCCTTGCCCGCGAAGGGGTTGCTCTCGGTGGCCGCCTGTGGGGTCCACGGCCCGTTCAGGCTGGAAGCGGTGAACGAGCGGAAGAACCGCTGCTCACTCACGCCGCGAGCCTCGACGATCATGAGGTACTGGTTCTGGCCCTGCACCTTGTAGACCTGCGGCGCCTCGAACAGGTTCTTCACCGTGTCGCTCATGACCGTCGTGTACGACGAGCCGAAGCTGGCCGGGAAGTTTCCGATCGGCATGTCCGACCGGTAGATCTTGCCGTTGTCACCGGCGAAGAACAGGTACATGTTCTGGCCGTCGGCGATCAGGGTCGGGTCGATCGCGCTGCCGTCGGGGACACTACCGGTGAACAGGGGCTGTGCCGCGGACCAGCCGTTGGGGTTGGTTGGATCGCTCGACGTGCGGTAGACGAACGGCCATTGGGTTCCCCACCCGTTGGATGTCAGCACCCAGATGTTCTTGGGCGCGAAGTAGAACAGGGTGGGAGCCACCGCGCCCTGGCTCATCTGGGTCTGGCCGGCCGAGGCCATGTCCGACCAGTTCGTGAAGGGGCTGAACGCCATCGACTTCCACGACGACCCGTCGGAGACGGTCGCGTAGACGAGGTGCCTTCCGTTGTAGGTCACGGTGGTGAAGTCCTTCAGCGCGGCCCACCCGTTCGCCGGCTGCGCCAGCGGGCCGGTCGAGGTCCACCGGTAGGCCGACGGAAGGGCGCAATTGCCACCCGACGACGCGGACAGGCCGGTCCACTGCTGGTTGGCGGCGCCGTTGCAGTTCCAGAGCTGCACGGTCGCGCCGTTGGCCGTCGCACCGCCCGACACGTCGAGGCACAGTCCGGACTCCACGGCGACGATCGTCCCGTCGGAGTTGACCCGCCACTGCTGGTTGGTGTCGCCGCTGCAGGACCAGATCACCGGCCGGGTGCCGGCCGTGGTGGCGTGGCCCGGAACGTCGAGGCACTTGTTGCCGTACACGGTCAGCTGGTTGTTGTCCGTGAGGGTCCACTGCTGGTTGGTCCCGCCCCAGCAGTCGTAGATCTGCAGGCTCGTGCCGTCGGTCTGCGCGGCTCCCGGCACGTCGAGGCACCGGCCGGAGCCGACGCCGCGCAAGGCACCGGTGGTGGCTGCCTGTGCCGGGTCGGCGACCAGCAGCGCCGCCACAGCGGTGAGGACCGCGAGCACCACGGACAGATGTTTGCGGCCTAAGGCGTGTCTGAGCATGGAGTCCTCTTTCTTGCGTGGGCTTCTTGCATGGGCGGTTCCGGTCGACTCCGTCCGCACTGGCGGGTGGGCGTTGCGGTGCAAGCCGATGTTCGTTCGAGATATCGAGCAATGGCCGAAGTATCGAGCAAGTGGCAGCGAATCGCGGGACGATCTAGCGCAGGAGTTGCGCAGTGGGGGCCTGCTCATCGATCCACTTCACTCATACATGGGATGGATTAGCAGGTACGAGTGTGGCTGGTGTCTAGCCCCGTGACAGAAAATTCCAGCTTCGGGCTGACGGAAGCCGGATTCGTCTGCCGGACAACCATGTCAAACATGGGGTGTTCTGTAGAACGCGTGAAGGTAGCGTGAGCGCGTCGGTCCCTTCGGAACCTCTGCCCGCGCATGCTCTGTCCCGCCGAAGGGTCGCCGGCCCGGCAGGCAGAAGCCTCCCCGGCCCGTCGGGCAGAAAAATGGTTTCGGCTGGAAGGCAACCTTTGCGGTGCTGGTGACCACAAGGAGTCGGATCCGGCCAGTCCCGGTGGCGGCGATCCGTTTTCCCCCTGTGCACGGTATGCAAGGAGAGCACCTCCCCATGAACAACCCCACGAACGGCGAGCGCCGCGGGCGTCATCGCCGTCGCTGGACCGCGACCGGTCTGCTGCTCGGCGTGCCCGCCGCAGTCGTGCCGTACCTCGTGTTCACACAGGACGACTCGCAAGCCGCGACGGTCGACGGCAATGCCTACTACGAGTTGGTCTCCGTGCGCAGCGGCAAGGTGCTGGACGTCAACGGCTTCTCCACCGCCGACGGCACCCGGATCCAGCAGTGGACCGACCAGAACACCGCCAACCAGCAGTGGAAGCTGAAGTCCGCCGGGGACGGCTACTACGAGCTGGTGAACCGCAACAGCGGCAAAGTGCTGGGCGTAAAGGGCAATTCGACCGCTCAGGGGGTCGCGGCCGAGCAGCAGACCGACAGCTCGGCCACCTCCCAGGAGTGGAAGATCGGCGAGGTGAGCGGTTCCGACGCTGTCACCTTCACCTCCCGCAGGAGCGGCCAGGTCCTGGACGTCTCCGGGGGTTCCACAGCCGACGGCGCGACAGTCATCCAGTATCCCGGCAGGGGCAGCACCAACCAGCAGTGGAAGCTGAGGAAGACGGCCGAGGCCCCGGCGTCCGGGACCGGCGGGGCGCAGACCACAGCCGCGTCCGGACCGTATGTGTGGAAGAACGCCCAGGTGGTGGGCGGCGGTTACGTCACCGGACTGGTGTTCAACCCAGGCGAGAAAGGCCTGCTGTACGCGCGCACCGACATGGGCGGCGCCTACCGCTGGGACACCGGGGCCGAGCAGTGGATCCCGCTGACCGACTGGATCGGCGAGAAGGACTGGAACCTGCTGGGCATCGACTCGCTGGCCAGCGACCCGGTCGACCCCAACCGGCTCTACCTCGGGACAGGCACCTACACCAACGACTGGGCGGGCAACGGGGCGATCCTGCGCTCGACCGACCAGGGCCGCACTTTCCAGCGCACCGAACTGCCCTTCAAGCTGGGCGGCAACGAGGACGGCCGCGGAGCGGGCGAACGGCTCGTGGTCGACCCCTCGAACCACGCCACCCTGCTCCTTGGCACCCGCAAGAACGGCCTGTGGCGCAGCACCGACTACGGCGTGACATGGAGTCAGGTCTCCTCGTTCCCCGTCAACGATGGGGCGGGCAGCGGCGGGGGCATCTCCTTCGTGACGTACGGCCCGGCCGGCAGCAAGACGGTCTACGTCGGCGTCGCCGACAAGTCCACCTCCCTGTACCGCTCCACCGACGGCGGCACCACCTGGCAGGCCGTCCCCGGCCGGCCCACCGGCCAGATGCCCCAGCACGGCGTGGTCTCCGGCGACGGCTCGCTGTACCTGACGTACACCGACGCCCTCGGGCCCAACGGCGTGACGGCGGGCTCGGTGTGGAAGTACACCCCGGCCGGCGGGGCGTGGAAGAACGTCTCCCCGTCCAGCGGCGGTTACGGGTTCTCCGGTCTGGCCGTCGACCCGCAGAAGCCGTCCACGGTGATGGTCACCACCCTCGACCGCTGGTGGCCGCAGGACGAGCTCTACCGCACCACCGACGGCGGTACGACCTGGAAGGCGCTGGCCGACAAGTCGGTGCGGGACGCCTCCCCCGCTCCCTACATCGGTACCGGCATAGGCCACTGGATGACCGCCCTGGCCATCGATCCCTTCGACTCCGGGCACGTGCTGTACGGCACCGGCAACGGCATCTGGCGCAGCAAGGACGCAAGCGCCTCCGACAGTGGCGGCACCAGCCACTGGACGCCGGGAGCCGTGGGACTGGAGGAGACCTCGCTGGCGGACGCCGTCGCCCCGCCCGGCGGTGCCACCCTCATCACCTCCATGGGCGACCAAGGCGGATTCCGGTACGCCGGCTCCCTGACCGAGGAGCCCGCCGGGCGGCTGAAGAACCCACTGATGAGCAGCAGCACCGACATCGATTTCGCCCAGTCCAACCCCTCGATGATGGTCCGCGTCGGCCGTGGCGGCGAGCAGGACGGCGCCTACTCCACCGACGCCGGCAGCAGCTGGAACGGCTTCAAGGCGGAGCCGGTCAGCAGTTCCCAGATGGGCCATGTCGCGCTTGCGGCGGACGGCTCCACCATCGTCTGGACGGAGGACGGTCAGGTCCCGTACCGCTCGACCGGCAAGGGCTCCAGCTGGTCGAGGGTCAGCGGCCTGGGCGGCGACGCCGAGGTCGTCGCCGACCGCGCCTCGGGCAGCACCTTCTACTCCCTGTCCCACGGCACCCTCTACGCCAGCACCGACGGCGGCGCGACCTTCACCGCCCGGGCCGGCAACCTGCCCTCCGGCCGGCTCACGGCCGTCCCCGGTATTGCCGGGGACCTGTGGATCGCCGGCGGTGACAAGGGGTTGCTGCACTCCACCGACGGCGGCCGCACCTTCACCACCCTCACCACGGTGAAGTCCGCCTCCGCCCTCGGCTTCGGAAAGGCCGCACCGGGCGCCGGATACCAGGCGTTGTACCTGATCGGCACCGTCAAGGACGTCACCGGAGTCTTCCGATCCACCGACAAGGGCGCCACCTGGCTCCGCGTCAACGACGACGCCCACCAGTGGGGCGCCATCGGCAGCGTCGGCGTCATCACCGGCGACCCCGACACCTTCGGCCGCGTCTACATCGGCACCAATGGACGCGGACTGCAGTACGGCGACCCGTCCTGACCTCGATGCTCGGGCGGAGCGGCAGGCACACCAGCCTGCTGCCCCGCCCGAGCATCCGCAGCGCCGTCGCAGTGCGTCGCCCCGGTCCCGCAGTGAAGGTCCAGGCATTGCGCGTACGCCGGGGGAGGTGCATGGTCAGGCGGCGGAAGCACCCGCCGTCTCATCACGGGACAACACTCAGATCGACAGCGCATTGATTGCTTTACTGACCCGTCAGATACTGCGGTGTCAGGTAACTTGGCCACCGGATATCAACCTGCCCCCGCGCAGAAAGCGAAATCCCGTGACCAGCTTGCCCAGCCGACGACGCCTCCTCGCCACCGGAGCGAGGGCCGCGCTCAGCCTCGGCGCACTCGGCGCCACCGCTTCCCCCGCATCGGCCGCCCCCGCAGACTCGGCCACCGGCAGCCGCTCCGAGGAAACCAGGACCCTCGACGAGCTGTACCAGGACGCCCTCGCCGAGGGCGGCAAACTCGTGGTCTACGCGGGCGGCGACCTCGCCAACTCGGGCAGCGGTGCGAGCGCACGCACTGCCTTCCGCGCCCGGTTCCCGGAGATAGACCTTCAGCTGATCGTGGACTACAGCAAGTACCACGATGTCCGGATCGACAACCAGTTCGCGACCGACACCCTTGTCCCCGACGTTGTTCAGCTGCAGACGCTGCAGGACTTCACCCGCTGGAAGCACGAGGGTCGGCTGCTGCACTACAAGCCCGCCGGCTTCAGCAAGCTGTACAAGAAGTTCCGGGACTCCGACGGCGCCTGGATTTCTGCGGCGGTCATCGCCTTCAGCTACGTCTACGACATCGCGGCAGCCGGCGCGAACGCGCCTCAGTCCCCCCTGGACCTGATCGACCCGCGCTGGAAAGGCAAGGTCGCCTCCTCCTACCCGCATGACGACGACGCGGTCCTCTACCTCTACGCCCTCTACGCGGAGAAGTACGGCTGGGACTGGATGGCGGCCCTCGCCGCTCAGCAGCCGCAGTTCGCTCGGGGATCGTTCTCGCCCAGCACCGCGATCAACAACAAGACGGCGGTCGTCGGCCTCGGTACCGGAGGCAATGCGACGGCCACCAGCGGCATCCGTATGGGTTTGCCCGACGGGCACCCCTTCATGGCCTGGGGTCAACGCCTGGCGATCTTCAAGCAGGCCGCCAACCCGACTGCGGCCAAGCTCTTCCTGAACTGGCAGATCTCCACGGAGCGCCAGACCTCCAGCAGTTGGTCGGTGCGTACGGACATCCCCGCACCCGCAGGCCTGCGACCCGTCTGGGAGTACGCCAACGCCAACGTGGACGGCTTCCCCCGCTTCATGGAAGACCGCGCCAAGGTCGAGCGGCTCAAGCAGACCTTCGCCCTGTACTTCGGCGAGGTCAAGGGTGACCCGACCCCCGGTTGGCCCGGTCTGCACCCGGGGGCCTGACCTGCCAGGCCCTGTGCCGCGCCCGAAGACCCCGCTGTCCAAGGGCGCGGCACCTACTTCGCCGCCGGAGTGACGACAGCCGAGGGTGACCGGGATTTGACACCCTGCCAGATCCGTTGCGGACGTGCCGCACGTGACGGGGTACGCCTTCTCGAAGTCCGTCACCTGTGCGTTCATGATTCATGACACGCCCTGTTCGACGGCCCACCGCCGTGGGAACACGACGAAGCCCCTGACGTCCGGCGGGCGCCGCACCGTCTTCATGGTGATGTCGAGGTACCTCTTCGCTCGTTCCACCCGGGTGCGGCGTGGCCGCTCCGGTTCGACGGCGATCCGCTCGTCGACACGGTCAGCGAGGGTGCGATCGCGCGGGAGGCCGTCGAGCCGACTGACCGGCACCGCCGCGGGCTTCACCCCCGGCACGACGGTCCGGTACTCGTAGCGCCCCTCGGCATCCGCGACGATCTTGCCGCGCAGGTGGTAATTCGGCAGGTCGAAGTCGGCGACGTCGAGGCCCTCCAGGGGCCCGCCTGCTCGGGCGTCAGACCCGCGTACCGGCCGTCGGCGGTGGTCTGCCAGGGATCGATCACCGCGCCCCGGGTACGTAGCCGGGCCCGGTCGCCATCCACGTGGAGGCGCCGTCCTTCTCCGGGTGGGCGTAGGCCCTGCCGTAACTGACTTCGATCGTGCGGTTGGCGACGAGCAGGGTCGTCGCCAGCATGAACTCCCCTGACTCGACCGGCTTCGTCACGTAGGTGATGGCCTGGCCCAGCTCCTCGTCCGTGATGCCAGGTGGGTGTGGATCATGGGGCGGGTCATCCTCGGGTGTTCCAGACGAGGGGGGATTTTCGGATCCAGGTGTTGTCCTCGATCGCCTGGACGAGGAACTGGGCGAGGTCGGCGCGGTTGATCCGGGCGCCGGGCTTTTCGGTGCCGGCCTCGGCGGCCCGTACCGGACCGCTGAGGGACTTGTCGGTGAGGGTGACGGCGCGAGCCAGGGTCCAGTGGATGTCTGACGAGGCGCGCACGAGCTGGTCGAGGCCGGTGTGGTCCGCGAAGCCCGCCTTGACGTTCGACAGGTTGATGAACGCCTTGACCAGCGGGTTGAGCCGGGCCCAGTCCTCGCCCGCGCCCTGCGTGGACGTCAGCACGATGCGGCGGATGCCCTGCTCGCCCATGACGGTGAGCGTGTTGCGGGCGGCGTCGGTCATGAACATCGGCGGGCTGACCGGCTTGGCCCACGGGTTGTCGGAGGCGCGGGCGTTGTTCAGTGCGCTGATCACCCCCACGGTGCCGTCGGCTGCCTTGCGGAGGTCGTCGATGTCGGCGGGGGTGCCCTGGAGCAGTTCGACTCCGGCCGGTGCCTGCACTTTGTCGGGGTTGCGGACGAGGGCGCGGACGTGGTGGCCGCGCCGGGTCGCGTGCTCCAGGACGTGGGCGCCGGTGCGGCCGCTGCCGCCGAGGACAAGGAGGTTACTCATGGTGATCAAACGCCTTTCGGGCAGTTCAGAGGTGGATCAGGCGGTCGGTCGGCCGGTCAGGGCAGAGCCCAGGCGGCGGGCCTCGTCGTGCGCCTTGGTCATGGACGCCTCGTGCATCGGAAGCAGCGGGGCCAGCATGGGGACGTACGGCGCCATGGTGAGTTCGGGCAGGACTGTCGTCAGGTCGAGGCCGAGGTTGGTCGGGTGGCCCAGGACGGTTTCCAGCGTGGGCACCAGGTGGTCCATGCCGTGCTTGGGGGCGCCGGGGCCGTAGCCGCCGCCGCGTGCGGAGATCACCGTGGCGGGGCGGCCGAGGGTGGGAGGGGCTCCGTCGAAGCTCAGAGTGCGCCCGGCGACCATGATCTGGTCCAGCCATGCCTTGAACACGGACGGCATCGTGAGGTTGTACATCGGCACGGTGAACAGGTAGGCGTCGGCGCCGAGGAACTCGCCGATCAGCTCGTCCTGAACCGCCGCGGCCTTCGCCTGCTCGGGGGTGTGCTCGGCGGGGTCGGTGGTGCGGGCGGTGATGCCCGCCGCGCTGAGGTGCGGGGCGGGGGAGAGGGCCAGGTCGCGGTGGACGACCGCGCCCTGCCACGCGTCACGGAAGGACTGGGCGACCTGACGGGAGACGGATGCCTCGCCGAGCGAGGAGGCGTCGATGTGCAGCAGATAGGACATCGAGAATTCAGCCTTTCGAAATCATCAAGGTGGGTCGAGGGGCGTCTGATGGAGGTCAGCTGCGGGCCGGTACGGCGCAGCCGTCGGGGCCGCACACCGGAGCGTCGCCGTCGGTCGCCAGGGTGAGCGGGTGGGATGCGTCCCAGGCCGTGCGCAGCACGTCGAGAAGGCCGTCGCTGTCCTGGGCCCCGGGGATGGCGTACGTGCCGTCGACGACGATGAAGGGCGCGCCGTTGGCGCCCAGGCGCTGGGCGCGGGCGGCATCGTCGCTCACCTGGCGCTGGTAGCGGTGCTCGGTGAGCGCCCGGCGGGTGCCCTCGCGGTCCAGAGCGATCTCCTGGCCCAGGTCGAGCAGGTCGTCCAGGCTGAAGACGGGGCGGGCCTGGCCGAAGTAGGCGCGGAAGATCGCGTCCCAGGCTTCGCGGTTCTTGCCCTCGGCGGAGGCGTGGGCAAGGAACTCGTGCGCCAGATCGGTGTTGCCGACCAGGTTGTCCAGCACCCTGTAGGGGCGGAGCCCTTCGGCCTCGGCCAGCGCCTCGATGCGACGCGTGGACGCCTCGGCCTGGAAGCCGCCGATGCCGTGCCGGCGCAGCAGCGCGTCACGGACGCTGAACGTCTGACCCACGGGGAAGGAACTGCTCAGCGGGAACGAGTGGTGGACGACCTCCACCTCATTGCCGTGCTCGAACCGTTCCACGGCCCGGTCCACACGGTGGCTGCCCAGTCCGCACCAGGGGTAGGTGACCTCGGCCCAGACATCGATCTTCATGACGCGCGCCTCCCGTGCCTGCGCTTGCTTCCTACTTTTTGTTCGTAGCGCCATGATGGGCCAGTATGGAAGTCGATACAAAAGGCACATCGGTGTTCGTGCCGGAGAGGAATGTGCGTCATGGAGGTCACCGGCGGTTCGGGCGGCGCGGCGGCGGTGGGGCCCTGTGCCCGCATCCCCGCCGAGCACATGGAGTTCATCCGGCAGGTCCTCGACCGCGTCGGCGACAAGTGGAGCCTGCTGCTCATCGCGGTCGTGGAGGCAGGCCCGCTGCGCTATACCGACCTGCAACGCCAAATCCCCGGAATCTCCCAGCGGATGCTCACCCTCACGCTCCGCCAGCTCCGGGAGGACGGCCTGATCACCCGCACCGCATACGCGGAGGTTCCACCGCGCGTCGAGTACGCCCTCACCCCGCTGGGCCGCGGCCTCCACGAGATCGTGACCTCCCTGATCGGCTGGGCCGCCGACCACCACGACGAGATCCGCGAGCACCGGGCCCGCGCCGCGGCACCAGCAGGCCGGTCCTGACCGCAGGATCAGCGATCGGCTGTCGGCGTCTGGTGCAGCGCGGACGCCCGACGCATCGTCGGAGAGACAACAGGCAAGCCGGAGCAGAGCGTGAACCAGGGGCGTTCGAAGCTCTCCGGAATCACTTCCAACTACGCGTCAGAACCGAGTTGTTGAAGGTGTGCGCGTGACGTTCGGCTATGGCGTTTCCGTAACGCCGTTCCGCGACGCCCGCCGCTGGCGGAAGCCCCGTACCCGACAACGGCCCGAGCAGAACACCGCCTCCGTCGCCATCACCACACTCCCGGCAGTTCCGCCGAGCCGGCCCGCCAGCCACCACACCCCAGAATCATCCAGGTATGCGCAGCTCACGGCCAGTCGAGCGATGCGTCAGCGATCAGCTCACGACGTCGGGCCACCTCGGCCTGCCAGACGGCCATCGCCTCGTCGAGTCCTCGGTCCGGCCGCAGCGCATAGCCGTCGACGTCGTTCTCCCTGAAGACGGGGGCACGTCTTGGCCTGCGAATACACGCTGGAACCAGCTGCGTTCCACCTCAGCCAGACGCTGAACGAGACCGAGCAGCGTCATCGACGAGGGCACGGTGAAAGTCCAGCCATGCCTCCAGCGTGGAGCGCTCTTCAGCATGGGCGGGTGGGACAAGCCGTCCATCCGGTGTCGTCTTCATCGGCCCGCCATGGCAGCAACAGCCATGGCCTACGCCGACCTTCGCCGGCAACGAACAGGCGTCTCCTCCCATCACGTCCGACCGCACAGACGAGCTTGACGTTCGGCCATTACGTCCGGCCCAGCGTCGTGAGGACGGCCAGGCACAGGGTGAGGCTTGCGGCGAACGCGATACCGCCGCGGGACAACGCCACCGGCATCGCGGCCCCCTCCCAGCGGGCGAGGGCGAAGGCGATCGCCGCGGCGATGACGGAGAAGAGGACGGCCACTGCCAGCGCGAGAAGCAGCAACGCCGACAAGGTGTGGTTCATGAGGGCACCGCCTGGGTTGTGTGGTGTCGATGACGAATTACGAGGATCCCCGGGCAGAACCGCAGGTGGGACGGTTGGATGGTTCTCCGGTGACAACAGGGGGTTGTCCGGCGAACAAACCACGGGGGAGAACCGATGGCCGGCGAAAAGAAGCGGGCGGGACGGCCGTGGGGACCCGCCCGGGGTTCGTGCGCCGAGATCAACCAGCTGGTCGTGCTGGTGCGCTCCTGGCTGGACGAATCGAAGGTGTCCGTCCGGGAGTTACACACACGGCTCATGCCCGAGCACTTCACTGCCGGGGCGGTGCCCGACTTACGCCGGCTTCGTGAGCAGTTGTCCGGCGTGTCGCTGCAGTGGGACCTCGTCGAGGCCGTGGCCGATGTGTGTTTTCCCGACGAACAGGCAGACCTTTCCCGGCGCCGGCTAGGGGAGGCGCGGATGGTGTGGGACCGGGCGGCCACCAACCCGACAGCGATCGGGGACATGCAGGAACTGGTGCCCGCCCGGGAGCTGCTGGCGGCCAAGGACCGCACCATCGAGGTCCTCGAGGAGATGCAGCGCGCCCGCCAGGCCTACGACGCCGGCGAGCAGGGGCGACAACAAGCTCTGTCGATCGCCACCTTGCTGTTCGTCATGCTCGGACAGGCCCAGGCGAAAGTCGCCGAGCTGACACGCCGGGTCGATGCCCTGGAGCCGGTGGCGGCCGAACTCCCCGGCGGGCAGGCAGCGGTGGAGCTCTTGTCCCGGGCGCAACGGCAGGAGACGCAACTGCGGGAACAGCTGGTCCGTGCCGAACGGGAACGGGGTATCGCCCAGCAGGTCGCCGACCATGCGGCACGTCGTATCCACGAGCTGGAGACCGAGCTGGCCGAGTTGAGGCTGCGCATGGGGGAGGACGGGCCCTCCCTGGCGCAGGAGCCGGCGCCACTGCTCTTGGAAACCGACCTGCACGCGCTCAGCTCCGACGACGCCGCGCTCGACGACGTGGACCGCGCCCTGGACAAGGCGCGCGCTGTCCTGGACGAGGGGCACGAGGCCGTTCAGCAGGCCGCCGACGAGCTGGGCTACTGGTCATCCTCCTCGACTCCCTCGGCATCTGCGGCGGAAGCCGAGAGGACCGGGCCCGGCCACGCCCGCCACAACCCGCAAAGGCCGACCGTCCGGTTGTCCGGAACAACCCCGAACAACCCGCCGACCAGCAAGGACACATCCGTCCCCGAACTCGAATCCCCACAGCCCCCGGTCGTCGACTCCCAGGGGGACATCTCCGAGGCGGTCTACCGGATCTCAGGGGGGAGGGACCCGCAGGACATCACGATGCGGCTGTGCCGGGCCGTCGTTCCCACCGTCGCTGACTCGGTCATGGTCTATCTGCGAGACCCGATTCCGGTGGGCGACGAGGAACACGAAGGGCCGCTCGTGCTGCGGCTGCAACAGGCGTACCCGCTGCACACCGCAGGAGGTGCCTCCTCGTGCGAGGTACGCCCCGGCAGCGCGCTGTTCGAAGTACTGAACGGCGCGTTACCGGTCACCGCCGACTCGCCGGTCGGCCGCGCGGCCCTGCCGGAGCTGCTTGGCCACGGGCACGAATCCGGCGGGGGCCACACCGCACTGGTACCGCTGCACGGTAGGCAGCGGATCATCGGCATGGCCGTCCTCCTGCGCGACCCCGCGGGCCAGGCCTTCCAGGAAGCCGATCTGTCAGTCCTCGCCGAGTACGGCGTCCGCAGCGCACTCGCCATCGACAAGAGCCACAATCTGCAGGCCGCGGTGCAGCACCTCCATCTCGCCCGCAGCCTCGCGGACACCCTGCAGGCAGTCGCCAACGGAGTCGTGGCTCATCTCGGATACCGGCTGGCGTGCGTCAACCTGGTCCGTCCGGACGGCGATCTCGTCGTCGCCGCCCTCGCCGGCAACCCCGCCGCCGAGGCACTCATCACCGGCCGCGTCGGCTCCCGCGAATCCTGGGAGCGCCGCCTGTCCATGGGGGAGCGGTGGGGCGACCTGCGGTTCATCCCCCACACCGAGGGCTGGGTCCTCGACGATGACGACGTGCCGCAGTGGCACACCGACGGTCCCGCACCCCGCTTCGAGGACGAGTGGCATCCCTCCGACCGGCTTTTCGCACCCATGTACTACCCAAGCGCTTCCGGCGCCCCCAGCGGTGAGCTGGTCGGTGTCATCTCGGTGGACTGGCCTCTCACCCGCCGCCGTCCCAGGCCCGACGAGCGCCGGAATCTGGAGGAGTTTGCCTTGCAAGCCGCCATCGCCATCACCAACACCCGTCTGCGTGCCAACATGCAGCGCGCGCTGGTCCGGATGGAGAGGGAGCACAAGACCCTGCGCGCCAGCGAGGAGAGCTTCCGACAAGCCTTCGAGTACGCCCCCAACGGCATGGCCATTGCCATGATGGGCGGCGACCAGCACGGCCGTATCCATCGGACCAACGACGCGCTGTGCCGCCTGCTGGACCGCCCTGCTGCCGTGCTGCGCCGCTACGCGTTCTCCGACCTCGTCCATCCCGAGGATATAGGCACCCTGCTCAGCACCAGCGCCGAGGGCGGGTACGCGGAAGTCCGCCTCGGCCGCCGCGATGGCACCTATCTGTGGGTCTCGCTGCGCAGCAGCGTGGTGGCCGACGCCAGCGACGGGCCCCGCCTGCTGCTCACTCACATCGAGGACATCGACGAGCGCAAGCGTCGCGAGCTCGATCTCGCCCACCGCGCCTCGCACGATGCCCTCACCGGCCTGCCGAACTCCGCCGAACTGCATGCCCGTATCGACGTCCGACTCTGCACACTCCGGGAACAGAAGCTCGACACCGTCGTACCAGGCTTCGACGGTCCCCATCTCGACGACACAGACGCTGCCCAGACCCAGCACGACCACGTATGGGCTCCCAGGGGTGACAACCCCCGTGGCCTGGCCGTGCTCTTCTTCGCCCTGCGCGACTTCAAGGCTCTGAATACCCACTTCGGGTACGAAACGGGGGACAGGGTCCTCATCGAGGTCGCCCGGCGGCTCCGTCACGCCGTACGCGACGGCGACACGGTTGCCCGGTACGGCGGTGACGAGTTCGTCGTCCTCGCCCCGGAACTCAGCCCCGCCGATGCGCAGACCGCTGCGGAGTCGCTGCAGTCGCAGATCCACCTGCCGGTCCTTCTGGCCGATCAGACCGTGCGTATGCACGCCGGTGTCGGCATCGCATGGGCGCAGTGCGGCAAGGCTCCTGCGAACATCCTGCGAGCGGCCCGCGAATACGCCTCATGAGACCCGAACCGCAGCCCATGAGTCGTCAGCGGAAGGCGCTGTATCGGCATCGCTGACGGCGCGAATCCAGTGCACTGGGCATCGCAGTCCATCACCGACGATCTTGATGCAGTCCTGGACGACAGCCGGTGAATGGTCAGCGAAGGACCGACCGGCGCGCTCCTTGTATGCCGTGGCCTGCGGCCAATCGTTGGAGCCGGCGCGTCGCCGCTGGCGCTACGCGCGCACCTGCTGCGCGCAGTGAGCCCATTCCACGTGCTGTGGCCCTACGTCGTTTGGGCTAGGGATGGGTGCGGATGCCGTTTTGCGGCGGCGGGCTGGGACATGCCGCTGACGAGATACACCTGGTGCTGCCCATTGCGTGAGTCGGTGCGCGACGCCGATGGGCCGGATCCCGGGCCCGGCCGAACTCGCCGGCACGGCCCTGTTCCTCGCCACCGACGACGCGGCCCATATGACCGGTGCCTACCTCAACGCCGACGGCGGCTTCAACATGATCGGCGCCTGACCCAGGACACTCATGGGCCCGGGCAGCGAAGTGAGATGCCGTTGTCCGCACGGCCGTGATCCTGCGATCGGGGCCGTGGACACCGGCCGAGCCCCCGTCCTCTCTCTACAAGCAGGGAGCCCCCATGGCAACGTTCCGATTCGACACCCGAGTCCCACAGGAACCCGACCGCGTCTGGGCCGTCCTCACCGACGTGAGCAAGATTCCCGCGTGGTTTCCGGCCGTGCAGGAGGCACACTTCTTAGGAGTCCAGGTGGAGGCCGCCGGAGTCCCCATGCTTCGGCGAGCGGGACCAGGTGGGCGATGTCGAGGGCGCGGGCAGCGGTGAAGTAGGTGTCGTCGTATGGGCGAGTACCAACTTTCGCCGATGAGCTGCCACCTGATGCTCTCCTCATGATCCACGGCGAAGTTCCCACACGCGACCGAACGCTCAACTCCCGCCCCAGACAAGGCAACCAGCACCGGTGTCAGTCGCTGCTGGCAAGCCGCTTTATTCGGCTCCTCCGAAATGATCTTTCCGGTACGGTCGGCTGGAGACAGCCCAAACAGGCTGCATGACCACCGGGAGACCCTGTGACACGCACTGTGCCGCGTATCCGACTCAGGCTGATGGCAGTCCTGTCCATCGTCTTGGGCTTGACCGCACTGCTCTGGGCGACCCCTGCGAGCGCTCACCCTGACTGGCAGACGTATTCGGCCAACTCGAACTGGAAATGCGGCGAAAGCCGTCATATTCAAATATCAACCCAGGTTGTCTCCCAAGTCTGCCTCATAACCACCCCCGACAAGAGAAAGGGCCAACTGGTACTCGTCGTATCCAACCGGTCGACCAAGACGATCGAGCTGAAAGGCGCGGAGTTCGACTCGGATATCTACGGCCGCTGGGACGGCAACTCCGATCTGGGAGGCGGGTTCTGCGGGTTCTACGCGCTTCCTGGAGGCCAGGCGCGCGGCTGTTTCGGAGCAACAGTTGAACTCCCGTGCGGCGTCGGCATCGCCCACCAGGGGAGCCTTTGGGTGAACAGCGCGGACGAGTGGAAGACGGCCCCGTTCTCCATTGACAGTCTGTGCTGATTGCGCATCCGGGGCCTCTTCTCGAGGGGCACGTTCACCCTGTGCGTCCGGAGTTGAGCCGGCCCATACGCTCAGGGTGAGCGCTTCCGGCCGCAGGGAAAAACTCGGAATCGCACCTCGAATTCTTTGTACCAGTGCAGGATCGCGACGGTGGCGCCGGACTGGACGAGTCAGGAGATGGTGTCCTGCTCGGCGCCGCGACTGTGCGCGGTGGCCATGGGCTGGGAACGGGTTCGAGGGTCAGCGAGAACGGCCTTGAGGACCCGTAGCTGTGCGCGCCGTGTGGTGCGCCCGGCGGGGGAGTGGTCGAACTCGATCGCACCAAGCCATGTAGCAACGGGCAGCATGCGCAGAAACCGGTCGAGATCGGCGGGATGGGTGGCTGGGGCCGGTGGGTGCTCGACGTGGCGTACGACCGCCAGGCGCCGCTTGGTTTCACGGGAGAGCGGCACCCGGCGGGGTGGACAGTGCGGCTCAGGACAGTCGGACAGGCAGCTCGTCGAACGCAACCAGGCGGTTGGTGCGGACCTCGAGCGGGTCGTCGGCGAGTTCTACCGAAGAGGACCGCTCGACGACGAGACCGAGAATCAGGTTGGTCTCGGCCCGTGCCGGCAGTTGTCCGGCGCGTGCGTGGGTACCGAGACCGAACGTCAGGTTTCGGCTCGCGTCCGGCGGCCGGTTGTAGTCGAACTCCTGGGGGCTGTCGAACACCGCCGAGTCCCGGTTCGCGGCGTCGATCGGGTACTTGATGCAGGAGCCGGCTGGAACGCGCACGCCCTGGATCTCATGTCTTCGTCCGGGAAACGGGTGATGATGAGCTCGACCCGGGTTCAGTCGTGCCTGTTCGTTGATGCATGCGTCCCGGATGTCGGACCTCAATGAGCGAACGCTTCGGTCAGGCTGATGCGGTAGCCGTCCTCTTCCATCAGAACGACGGTGACGCCGAAGGGGGAGGGGTGGTCGATCTCGATCGGGATGAAGGAATAGTGCACCGCTGCCTGGATCGGTGGGATCAGGTCGCCACCCCGCTGCGGTGCAGGGGCAGGACTCCAGTCCGGAGCGACCGACGCCCAGCCCTCGGGGCTGCGGGACAAAAGCTGCTCGGTGTAGGGGAACTGGTGCAGGACATGCCCCTCACGGGTGGCAACCACCATGTTCAGGCACGGCGCTGGGCCGACGACCGGCAGCTCGCAGGCGGTGGCGACGTCATGGGTCTCCCAGACGAGGACGACCTCGTCCGCGCCGGCGGCCGCGGCGATGTTCGCCAGTTCCGCGATCCCGGTGAGCGCGTCCTGGCCCACCTTGATCGGGCGGACCCAGATCATCCCGACCAGCTCGCCGCGCACCAGCGGCATGATGAGCGGGCGCGGCGCCATCCCCTCGCCCAGCCCAGCGGTGTACGCCTGCTTCGCCACGCCAACCAACGCGTCCCACATCTGCGCTTCCATGGACGCCCTCTCCGTGTGCCGATTCTGATCACCGCACCCTGCCACGAAGGCTGAGGTTGTGTCAGTGATGCCGTTGACTGCGCTGAAAGTGACCAGCGTGCGCACCCGTGCCTGCGCCGCGCACAACGCCTTCGTCGGCGCGGCAGGTCAGTTCGTACGGGTCTGACTCAAGGCCGTTTGGAAGCCGGTAAAGCGACCAGAACGCGAGACTGATGGGGCTGGGGCGGATCGGTCAGACCAACCCGGCGGCGTGACCGGTGACCGGTGACCGATTGCCCGTCGACCGGTCATGACCGGTCGACGCGGACCGTGGTCGGGGCGGCGCCGCTTGTCCGGTTGCGGATGTTCAGCAGGAATGAAGGCTGAGTCCGCCGCGATCGGCCTCGGCGAGCCAGATCTCGTACAGGCGTCGGGGTGCACCCGTCATTCGACCGCGGCCACCCCGACCCCGATGGCGATGAACAGGCAGCCGCTGATCCGCTCGCAGCGGCGGCGCCACGCAGGACGGCCCAGTACGGCGCGCAGCCGGCCGGCAAGGCCTACCACGGCCTGCCAGTAGACGATGCCGATGACGATGTCGAGCGCGCCGAGCAGGAAGATCTGCTCCGTTGGCGAAGCGCCTCGGTCGACGAACTGTGGCAGCACGCTCAGGAAGAACAACGCGGCCTTCGGATTGAGCACGTTGGTGAGAAATCCCTGGGTGAAGCCGGTTCGGCGGCCAACCGGCGCAATGGCGCCTGACCGCGGGGCGTGACCGTCCCGTGGTCGCCACCGCTGGGCCCTCTGCGGGCCGAGGCCCGCGCGGGCGTCTTCACGGGCGTCGAGCAGGGCGCGTACACCGAGGTAGACCAAGTACGCGGCGCCTGCGAGCTTGATGACAGTGAAGGTGAGGGCCGAGCGGGCGGCGATCACCGACAGGCCCAGCGCCGCGGAGCACATGTGGACGCACAATCCCGTCTGCGCGCCCAGGGCGGCTGCCCGACCCAGCGAGGTGCTCCGTGCGGCGGCCCGCACGACCACCAGGAAATCGGGGCCGGGTACCAGGTAGGCGAGCAGGACCACACCGAGGAACCCCGCGAGATCAACCGACATCGTCCGCTCCGCTCCGCGTCCGTCCGTCCGTCGGACGCGCCTCGTTCGTGGGTTTCCACCGATGCCGGCTTTCATGTGGCCAGCTCGGTCACGGTGAGCCACTGGTGGTTCTCGACCCCGAAGAGCAGAGCCAGCAGATCGGTCGAAGACCATCCACTGTGGCGGCCGTCCATCGAAGAGCATTGCCTACCATTGCCAATACGGTTTCCGAGAGTGAGCCCGTCGCGAGCAGAGACTTTTGGCCAGGTGGTACCCGGCACTGTCAGTTCTTGCGCGTGTCCTGGTGCGTGGCGAGACCAGCGGCAGCCTGGTGAAGGCGGTGCCCAGGGCGCGGGCCCGGGCGCGCTGGGCAGCCCGCCCGGCTGCAGGGACAGCACCTGTAGGGCAACGTGCCGACTGCATGAGCAAGGCGGCTGCCGAACCGGTCAGCCGCCTGCCCTGCGCTACGTGGCCCGCTCAGCCGCGAACGATGTTCTGCGCCTGCGGCCCCTTCTGACCCTGGCCGATGTCAAAGGTCACGTGCTCGCCCTCGGTCAGCTCGCGGTACCCCTGGCCCGCGATCTCGGAGTAGTGCGCGAAGACGTCCGGGCCCCCGCCGTCCTGCTCGATGAAACCGAAGCCCTTCTCAGAGTTGAACCACTTCACGGTGCCGCTGGCCATACCTTCGATCCTTCGTTCATACCTGGGAACAGCCCGTCAACCCGGGCGCATGTTCCGGCCCTGCAACCGCACGAGCCTGCAGCCGTTGTACCCCCGATCACGACGCCTATCCGACGGACACCACGCCAGACGCCAAGCCCGCCTGCCTCACGCCAGCAGATCCCCCGCCAACGACGCCATCTGCTGCGCGCAGTGAGCCCGGTCCACCTGTTGTGGCCTTGTGTCGATTGGACTAGGGATGGGTGCGGATGCCGTTTTGCGGCGGCGGGCTGGGCATGCCGCTGACGAGATACACCCGGTGCCGCCCACCGTGTGAGGCGGTGAGCGACTTCAGGGTCCGTCAGTGCACCTCAGTGTGAGGAACGGCAGGTGTTGTGGTGGGCGATGTCGAGGACGAAGCGCTCGGGGCGGTGCAGCTGCTTCGTCGTGTAGGTGGGCTTGCTGTTGAACGCGGCCCCGAAGGTGACGACGCCCTCGAAGTCGCCGGTGAGTGCGAAGCCCTTGAGTTTCGGCAGATTCAGCTTGATCAGGCGCGGGCCCTTGTAGACGTTCCTGCCCGCGTCGGTGTGGCCTGCGGCTGGGGAGAGCTTGATCTGCAGGAAGTGTTTCCCGGCCAGCGGGACTTTCTTCCCCGAGCTGTCATAGCGGAGTTCCTTGACCCGTGTCACGGTGGTCGGCGGCAGTTTGCCTTTCACGTCGATGACGACCCGGTCGTAGGAGCAGTGACCGGCGATCCTGGCGTTGACCACGAGAGTCGTGGACGGTGCCGGGGATGCGGCGGCGGCAGAGGTCGAGGCCGCGGTGCCGGCCAGGAGGAGTGCGCTGGCGGTGACGGCCATGAGGCGATGGCGGGTGTACATGACGCCCCCTTTTGTGAGATGTCGGGGACTGGTGGTTGCAGTATGAGACATATGTGAGGGTCATAAGGTTGCACGCTTTGGCGAACGATTCTCATCCACTGAAGTGCGATCGCTGACCTCGACGGTGGCCGGCATAGCCGCGGCCGGCCCAGACCCGGGTGTTCAGGTGGCTGGATGAGGCGCAGCCGCCAGAACACTTCGCGGATGGCGTCGCGATCCAACCTTCCAGGACGGTGCGCACATCCTGGACTTCCTCGGTATCGCCACCTGCAGGAACCGCCCCAGTTCGAGACGACCTTCGCCCAGGCACCGAACGTGCCGTTGCCGGTGCCGTAGCACCAGTACGGGTTGTTCGCCGTGTCCTGTGCCAGCAGCTCACCGATGCCGTCGCCGTTCAGATCCCCGACCCCGACGACCTTCTTCCGCTCTCCTTTGTAGCGATCTCGCGTCGGTCCGGGCGGCCTGGCCGACCGGATCCGCTTGTGTCGATATGCATATGCATGGTGCAGTTTGGTGTGCAGGCTGCAGGGGGCGAATATGGAAGAGGTTCACGCTTCGCTGGTAGGCCTCGCTTCGCGTCTGGCTGCACGGTGGGGGTTCGTGCTTGGTCTCGTGCGTGGAGCCTGCGCTGTCGTGTGTACCGTCAATAGACTGACGGGACGCCGGCGGTTTTGAGGTGATTCGATCGGTCGCTGTTGAGCAAGCAGTTGGAGACGTCACGCGTGTTCGCGCTGTCGGCTCGGGTGCCGGCCGTATTGTCTGCCGACGCGGCGGTCGGGGTGATGGTGCTGAAGGAGGTCCTGCCCGGCCGGAGGCCGGGGACAAGTCGCAGACGTCGTTGCCTCAGCAGGGGGAGAGTTGCTTGCCGCGCCGTATGCAGTGGCCCCACCCGCGCACTGGCCACTGGTTTTGCGCGGTCGGTCTGACGCAGCCTTCGTCCGGATCCGCCGGCGGCTGTCGGAGCCGGCCATCGGAGCACGGATCGACCCGTACTCTCCCAAGGGCAGCAGCCTGTCCGGCCGCACCCGCGACCACGTCGATGCGGTCGCCGCCGAACACAACAGCAGCCTGTGTAAGGCACTTGGCGGGAAACGCCGACCCAGCCCCTGCAGAAACTATTCTCCGTCTGCCCAGTCCCACCGAGTACAGGGACGGTCGCTAATCACGGTGTTTCCTGCCCCTGCGCGGCTTACGTGGCGCCTTCCCCCAGGGTCCGGCAGGTCGTTCCTGCCGGACCAGTGCCACGAATTCGGCACGGCTCGAAACGGCCCGCGGTCGCGGCTGCAGGACCGACTCTGCGTCCCACGGCTCGACATCCGTCCAGCCAAACCCGAGGACGATCTCGTGGAAGAGCGGTGCGAAATCCGCACCGACCAGATCCGGCATTTGGTGGCGCAGCCCTCGAACACGGGCAACGAAAGGTGCGGGCAACAGGACGTGATACGCCTCCAGATAGTGCGCAAAGTCCGCGCGCCATACCCACACGCCATCGGATACCCGCGACGAGCAGCCGGACGTGTGCCGGTGAACCTGTCCGTGACGACATCGACCCCCGCCTCCCAGAAGGTATGTCGATGCAGGCCATCACCTCACGTATCACGTGCGGCGCCGTCATTTTTGCGTGGCCCGCTGACAGGGCCGGGTGCGTTCCAGTGCGGGGTCAGCCGGTTCAGCCAGATCAGCGCGCTTTCCCCGCGCCTGTTCCGGGGCGGCGTGCCGTCCGCGGGTTCCTCCCCGGGATGAACCGGCCGTGAATTGCGGGGCAGGGCGATGTTCCCAGCCTGAGCGGCCCTGCCGAATCCGCTCGTCACGTTCGTGGGATGGCGGGTCGTAGAGGCCGGCCGGTGGGAGTGTGCGCGGTTGTCTATGGCGCTGTGAAAAGCAGTGGGAAGCGTAGGCCAAGCCACGGTTTGCGGCCCCAGACGACGACCTTGGCGCGGGCCATGGCGGCGGGGGCGGTCCAGCGGCCCAGGGCGAGGAGGAGGAAGGCGACGGGGTCGATGGCTATCGTGCAGTCGGGCCGCCGGGGCGGGGCGTCGGTGACCGTCGGCACGCCGTTCGCGAAGGCGACGGCGAAGCGGTCGCGGCCGATCCGCAACAGATAGCACGCCTGGTGGTCAGCTGCGTCGGCGTTCACCACGCGCGGCATGGCCAGTCGCATGAAGGGCAGCGTGAACGCGACCATTTCCCGAGTGACCATGTGCCGCCCGCGCAGCGCGATCGCGATGTCGTATCCGTGCCCGAGCAGGTGGGTGAGCAGGTACGAGCCCAGGGTGGCGACGTCCATCGGCCCCATCGGAGTCAGCACCGCATCCCGCGGACTGCGGGCGGCCGCGGCCGTGACGAAGGTTCGCGCCGTGTCCGCGATCTTGGCGCCGAGGAGCACCGGGTCCCGCTGCGGGAAGGCGGTCAGTGCGGCACGGTTGGCCGCAGCGAGGCCGCTCGGCGTCCCATCGCCGTAGGGGCGCGCCTCACCCCCGCCGATGTCCGCCATCAGCTTCCCTGCCAGGGCGAGGTGCGCCGCCGCCTCTCCCACCGTCCACTGTGCGCCCAGCAGCGGCGTCTGTGGGTCCGCCCCTGCCGCCAGCAGTTCCGCGATCCGGTCGGCTGTGGCGACGATGGCATCCTCGGGTGTCATGGGCGCGATCATGTCTGCGCTTGGATCGGCTGTCCAGAGTCGTGTCGGTTGCTGACCGGAGGGCAAGTTCGCGGATCTCCTGCCGAAGTTCGCCCTGAACCGGCTGCGCTGTCAGGGAAGCGCACTGCGAAGCCGGATGACGGCCTTTCGCAGCGGTCGGCGTCGACGAGTCGCTGACATCGACGCAGTCGGGCGGTCGTGAACCTGGGCCCCGCTCAGCCGGTCGAAGCGCCCTGGTGGAAGCACATCCCGCCAGCCCGTTCTCGTCAGACGCCACAAAGAACTCCGCCATGCCCGGCGACCCTGGTTCTCGGCGAAGTGCGTCAGATGAACGACACACGGAGCGAGGACCACTCCAAACATTGCACTTACCTTGACCGGAGACTCCGCGGACACCGAGCCGCTGCTTGTCACCGTGAGGACCGACTCGACATCCCACCGGCGTCCGGAAGCCCCGATCTCGGTCCACTGCGGGTCCAAGAGCTCCAGGACACGGTCCTGCGAAGCGCGTACGTCGGGATCGAGAAGCCGCATCCCCCGCATCGATGGCCACTTGCACGGCCCTCTCACTCTCATCCCATGCAGGAACCCTACGGACGCTGCTGGTCGGAGCACAGCGGATTATTCACTCCACGCGGCGACGGCACGGGGCGGTGCCGTCACAACTCGCGAACATCTCACGAGGAGGCGATCAACAGCTGCCCCCGGATGCATGCACCACTGCTGCCGCTGAACATGACCGAAGCCATGCCGCCTCGTGCGTCATCTGGCACGCGTCCAGCGGACATGGACGGATCTCGTGTGCGTCCATGCCATGCGGTGTGGTGCAGACGGCGCTGGTGGGTGGGACAGGCTCCGGGTGGCGAGCGAGGGGATCGGGCGCCCTCGGGTGCGGCTCGCGCGCGACGGCGAGGCCGGGCGCGACGCCGAGCGGGGCAAGCTGCCCGGTGGCCCTGTCCACACCCCGATGCGGCCTGTATGGCGGCGACCCGCGATGATCCTCCTCGGACCGGCAGCACGGCAGGAGGCCGGCAACGACGCGAGGCGGCACCGCAGATCAGTTCTTCGCCCCATCGGTCACGGCCCTCGTGAGGCTCGGCTCGGCGTGGTTAGCGTGCCCCCTCGGCTGCTTGGCTACTGCATCCGTTGTGTCGTGGAGGATGCGGTCGCCCACCTGCACCACCGGTTCTGCCGCCTGTGCATTCGCTGGGAGATCCGCGACGACATCCACGAAGCCTTCCTGCCCCTCGGATGCACCCTCACCTGCCGGCCGCGACGTGCCGCCTTACCCTGACAGCATGGGAACCCAGTAATCCATGACGTGGCGTAGACGCTCGCGGTGGTCGGCAATCCAGCCGTTCGGCGGGACGAGCGGGATCCGCACGCTGACCATGGACCCAGACTCGTCCTCCACGACCACCTCCGGGCAGCCGCGCTCGCCGGTGAGTTGGATGAAGAGGGACGGTCCTCTGTTCATGTCCATCCAGGCCACATCTTCGCCGGCCTCAAGCCGGTCCAGTGCCGCGGCCCAGCTCTCCAACCTCGCAACATACAACGCCAGGTCGACACGTCCGGACACGAAAGGCGTCTTGACGACGATCTCCGCGTCGAGCCCGGCGCTCCACCCGGGACTACGTCCCAGAACGTTGATCGAGACACTGTTGCCCTCGTCATCAGCAAGCGAGATGAGCTCCCTCGGGGGACTGCCGCCCATGACTGCCTTTCGTCGGCGAGTACTGAGCAATCCTCCCTCGGCCTGAGGGCATCCTTCATCTCAATTTTGCTAGGAGTAGGCGTCGACCGCCAGGACTGCGACTGGCTGCTTAGATGCCCAAGCGCAGAGACAAGAAAAAACCCAAAAGCAAAGTGGCGAGCGAGCCCGCGTGACCCGGGTCCCTTCGTCACCGCAGCGGCCGACGTCATCACGATCACACGGTGGCCGGAGGTGGGCACCACCCGGCGCCGCACCGTGCGGTTCGTTCGTCTCCATGAGGACCTGGGGCCGGCCAAGCCAGGGCTTTTCGGGTGAACAGGGCGGTGGTCAGCGACCTGGCCGGAGACCGGACGCTACAAGGAGCGGAGCGGCCCGCCGCGTCAGAATCCTTCACCGGCCAACCGACGGATTCGCTGACCTGCTGGAACGCGACCCTCCGGAGCGTGTGCGTCCAGTGAGGGAGCGCGAAGTTTCCCGGTGAACTGCGGTACGTCGCTGTCGTCGGTATGGGTGGTCGCGCCCGGTTCCCAGACTAGGAACCGACTGGTGGCGAAGCCTTCGTGACCGTGGCCCGAGAACCCGGCAGTTGCACTTCACCGCGCTCGTGCCGACCAGGACCTGCGCGACCGCCTACGAGCCTGAGAGCTCCTAACACGGTCATGATCTGGTCCTCTTGAGACGTTCCGTGACGAGGCTCCGACCGCCAGACCTGTCGACGCCGATGATTTTTGGCCTGTGCGGGAGTCTGTCTTTCGACAGCAATCTTCTGGAAGGCGGCCTCATGACGACCCTGCACGACTTGCTCGAAACCCACGTCGGTGCCGGTACGCTGCCGGGAGCGGTTGGCCTCGTGGCCCAGGGCGACCAAGTCGAGGTGGCGGCCGTAGGCGCGCAGGACGCCGGCGACGGCGCCCCGATGGCGAGGGACTCCATCTTCCGGGTCGCCTCGATCACCAAGTCCGTCACCGCCGCCGCACTGCTGGTCCTCGTGGAGGAGGGCAGGATCGCACTGGACGACCCGATCGGGGTGTGGCTGCCGGAGCTGGGGAAGCCGGTGGTCGTACGCACACCGGCGAGCCCGGTGGACGAAGTGGTGCCGGCCGACCGGCCCATCACCGTATTCGACGTGCTGGCCTCCCAGGCCGGGTGCGGATTCCCCTCCGACTTCACACTGCCGGTGGTGCAGGAGTTGTTCACGGTGCAAAAGGACGGCCGGGTGCCGAGCAACTTCCCGCCGGCCGACGAGTGGATGGCAGCTCTTGGCCGCATCCCGCTGCTGTACCAGCCAGGCGCCGCCTGGCTGTACGACACCTGCTCCGTCCTGCAGGGGGTACTGATTTCGCGGGTCACCGGACAGCCGCTGCCGGAGTTCCTGGCGGAGCGGATCTTCGGGCCGCTGGGCATGATGGACACCGGTTTCGAGGTGCCTGCCGCCAAGCGGAGCCGGTTCACCAGCTTCTACAGGCCAGGCGACGACGGCAGCCTGGAGCTGGCCGACGGACCGGACGGCGAGTGGAGCAGCCTGCCCGCGCTACCGCTCGGCAACGGCGGGCTGGCCTCGACCGCCGACGACTGGCTGGCCTTCTGCCGGATGCTGCTGGCCGGCGGGGTGTCGGCCGACGGCCGCCGGGTGCTGTCGGCCGACTCCGTGCGCATGATGACCACCGACCATACGAATCCGGCGCAGCGCGACATCGGCCGACTGTTCCTGGAGGGCCAGGGCTGGGGCTTCGGCGGCTCGGTTGACATCGACCGGACCAACCCGTGGAATACGCCCGGCCGTTACGGCTGGGTCGGCGGCACGGGCACAGCGGCGCACGTCATCCCGGCCACGGGTACAGTCACCATCCTGCTGACTCAGGTAGCAGCGATGGGCCCCGTGCCGGCACCGGTGACCAGGGAGTTCTGGCGGTACGCGGCGGACGCCTGACGCACGCATCTCACGCACGCCCGGAATGAGCGGGCTGGTTGCCGATGGGGCCGTACGGCAAGACGTCGCCGAAGGGGTAGGGGAGTAACTGCTGCACGACGCAGACGCCGGCGGCAGCCCAGGCCAGCGCGACGTCCAGGTCACCGCGGACGAGGCGGTCTTCGCTCTCCATGCCATTGGGGTCGAACTCCTCGTCCTGGTCAGCGAGGTCGGCGAGTTCGTAGGCGGTGACGGTGCAGGCGTCGAGATCGCGCGTATGGAGTCGACGGCCGCCGATCGTCACGCACCCCTTGTCATAGGCGGCGTCACACGCCTCGTCGGTCTCCTCGTCCGGCGTCCACACCCGTTCCATCTCCCTCGATCGGCAACTGGGCGCTCTCTCGCCAGTCGCACTACTGGATCCATGACGGTTGTATCCGGTGGAGCCGGCGCGACTCGGCGGCAGATGTCGCCGAGAACAGGGAACGTGGCAGTCGCCTGCTAGCCCAGGGCACCGAAGAACTCAGGCCAGGACCACTGACCAGGCCGCGTCGCCACCTGCAGTCGTGGCGTTGATACCCCAACAAGCGAGCTACCAGGCCGACACGTTGGGCGCGATCATCACTGCTCTTGGGCATTGGACGAGGAACTGTGGCCCGACCGCAGCCGCGAGCCGGATGATGACATGTCTCAGCAGGAACAACGGCTGATCAACGGTGCGCTGCATGAGTGGAGGAACCCCTCGGCCGACCGCGAACTTGCCGTATGCCGAGGTGAGTTACAGCAGGACGAACGGTAGTCTCCCTGGAAGTGGTCTGTGCGCAGGGGCACGGGAGACAAGGAGGGGCTGCTGGTGCAGTTGACGCTTGGGTTCCTAGACGTGCAGGTGCCAGAAGCCGAGCTGCGGTCGCTGCACATGTGGCTGATGGCAGACCCAGTAGCCCGCCGTCATGCGAAGCCGATGCTTGGCGCTTCACAAGTTCTGACACCAGGAGCTCAGGGCGGCGCGCTTGACCTCGTGTCGCTCATGGTGAGCTCTGGTTTCAGCGCCGCATCGCTCGCCATGTCCGTGGTCTCCTGGCGCGCGACACGCCCACACCGTCCGTCCGTGATCGTGAACCGCCCTGACGGACTGACGATCACGATCTCGGACTCTTCTGCCGAAGAGGCCCGGCGTCTCATCGAATCGTTGGCCGACGACTCCGGCGGCACCCGCGGGCCGGACGACTCCGACGGTTCCGGAGGGCGCGTTGGCCTCTCCGCCTGATCCCTCCGCCTCACGAGCGATACTCATAGGCGCCGGGTACTACGAAACGCTCGACAGCCTGCCCGCCGTAGCCGACAGCGCGGAAGGACTTGCGAGTCTCTTCACTCAACAGGAAATTTGGGGACTCCCACCCGCCCACTGCCGAGTGGTGCTGAACCCCCAGACCCCGCGGCAGCTGTCCAGACCAGTGGCCGAGGCAGCCCAGGAGGCAACAGATACTCTGGTCGTCTACTACGCGGGCCATGGGCTCATTGAACCTAGAACAGGCGAGTTGCACCTGGCCGTCGGGGACAGCGACTGGATGTCGGTTCATGACACGGCGGCACCCTACGACTGGATCCGGCGCTCGATCGAGCAGAGCCCTGCCGCCCGGAAGATCGCCGTGATCGACTGCTGCTACAGCGCACGGGCCTTCGGTGTGCAATCGGCCAACGCCAGCGCTGCCCTCGAAGTCGAAGGCACCTACGTGCTCACTGCGTCCGCCGAGAACGCCGTAGCAATCGCGCCTCCGGGAGAGCAGTACACGGCGTTCACCGGCGAACTGATCAAGTGCATCAGCAACGGGGTTTTGGAGGGCGGCGAGTTCCTCGACCTCGACACGGTCTACACGAAGCTGCGCCTCGAACTAGGGCTGAGGGGGAGACCCGAGCCCCACCGTCTGTGCCGTAACAGCCTGGGCACAGCACCGTTTTTTCGCAACGTGGCGTACGAGCCGTTACCGACGGCGTCAAGGCCGAGCTGGAGTACATGGACGGCCAGCCATGAGACCAGCACCAATGCGTCGGCAGACGCCACGCAGTCCGAGCCCTACGTCCGTCTCGCTTCTTTGCGGAGCTTGCTGGACCAACTGATTCAGCAACTCTCGCCCGCCCAGAGCCTCGCCGACACTCTGCAGATGGTCACAGTTGGGGTCGTCGCTGGCTTGGGCTACGAACTCGCCGCCCTCAACCTTGTACGGCCGGACGGAGATCTCGTTGTCGCGGCCTTCGCAGGCAACGAAAGAGCCGAGGCTCTGATCACGGGCAGGGTTGGCTCACGTGCGTCGTGGGACCGCCGTCTCTCGATGGGAGAGGCGTGGGGCGATCTGCGGTTCATCCCTCACACAGAGGGTCATGTGCTCGATGACGACGACGTCCCGCAGTGGTACACCGACGGGCCAGTGCCGAGGTTCGAAGACGAGTGGCATCCCAGTGACCGGCTCTTCGCGCCTCTGTACTCCGCGGGCAGCAAGAGGAGGCAGGACCTTATCGGTGTTATCTCCGTTGACCGGCCGCGCAACGGACGTCGCCCAGGTGCTTGGGGGAGAGAAGCGCTCCAGATGTATGCCGCCCATGCCTCGGTTGCCATCGCCAACGCCCAAATGAAGGCGAACATGAAACGCGCGCTGGCGCGACTGGAACGCGAGCAGCAGGCACTTCGCGCCAGCGAGGCATCCTTCCGGGAAGCCTTCGAGTATGCACCCTCGGGCATGGCGCTGACCGAGCTGCACGACGAACAGCCCGGCAGGGTCGTACGCACGAACGAGGCTCTGTGCTACCTGCTGGACAGACCGGCCACGGAAATGCGCCGCTACACATTCTCCGACCTCGTCCATCCCGAGGACGGGAACATCTTGCTGGCCACACCCGTCAGAGGTGGCAGAGCAGAGCTGCGGCTCACCCGCCGTGATGGCACGTACGTGTGGGTCTCGCTGCGGAACAGCGTCATCCCCGACAACACCTCCGCACCGGATCTCCTCCTGGTCCACGTGCACGACATTGAGGAACCGAACTGGCACCGTTCCTGAGGCACCGATCTGACGTGATCTCTCGGGCGGCGCCGGTGGGGGTCCCTTTCTGTTCACCCAAGCGCCGGGGTAGGACGGTCGGCATGACGAGCGGGTCAGTCGACGGCGTGGGCCACAAGGGCCTTCTGCCGACAGGGAGGCAGAGCACGTCTCTACGACCCCTTGCAGGGCGCCGGGACGGTCGGCGAGTGCGGCCTCCGCGCTGAGGTCGCCCGGCACGTAGTCGGAGACCTGTTCGAGCAGAGCGTCCAGGACTGCGGGACTGGGCCCTTGCCCGGGATGACGGGAACGGCAACGTGGACCTCTTCCGGCCCGAATTGCTCGTTGACCCGGCCACGTCCGTGCTCGTCGGACACTCCGCTGACGGCCTGGTGACTGTCGAGGCGGTGGCGAGCCGCAACCACCATGTGGTCGGAATCTCCAACGTCTTCGCGGTGGAGGGCGGCGTTGACCGGGCCTGGCCGGTGGTGCTGAACGCAGTGCGCCGGCTGTTTCCGACCCTGCCCGTAGTGGGCTATGAGCACGGCGCGGACCTGGATGCCGCTATCCGCCATGGCTTCGAGGCGGCCGGTCCGCTGCGGGTCTGGCTGCACGGGTAGTTGATCCGCGGGTCAATTCCTGTTGCTGGGGTTCTTCGGGCGCTTGTTAGGGCGGTAGCTGGGGCCGTTCATGATGACCTGGTGGCTGGAGTTGATCAGCCGGTCCAGCAGCGACTCGGCGATGATTGGGTTGGGAAAGAGCGCGGTACCAGTCGCTGGGCGCCCGGTTGCTGGTGATGATCAGGGACCGGCCTTGCCGTTCGGAGACGAGTTCGTAGAGGTCGTCGGCCTGCGGTGCGGTCAGCCTGCGCATCGCGAAGTCGGCGAGGATCAGCAGATCGGGGCGGATGAGTTAGCTCATGCGCTTGTCCCAGATGCGGTCCGCGTGGCCGCCGGCGAGCTCGGCCAGGATGCGGCTGGCCTTGGCGAAGCGGGCGTTGGCGCCCTGGCGGGCGGCTTGGTGGCCGAGGGCCTGGGCGACGTGAGTCTTTCCGACGCCGACCCGGCCGAACAGAATGACGGACTCGCCGGAGTGGAGCCAGCGCAGGGCCGCGAGGTCACGGATCTGGGCGGCGGGCAGTTTCGAGAGGCGGTGAAGTCGAAGCCCTCCAGGGTGGCTTGCTGCTCGAACTTCGCTCTGCGCAGGCGCCGTTCGAGAGCGACGGACTCGCGGCGGGTGATCTCGTCCTGGCACCTGGAGGAAGTCGAGGTGGCCGAGTTCGCCTTTCTGGGCCTGGGGGAGGCGGGCGTCGAGGGTTTCCAGCATCCCGGACAGCTGCAGCGTCTTGAGCGAGTCACGAAGGGAGGTGGTCATCACGCTCATAGGGTGGTCTCCCCGGCGTCACCGCGGTCCTGGTCGTCGCGGGCGTCTGGGTGGGGACGGTGGCGGCGAAAAGGACCTCGGTCCTGTGCAGGTAGGCCGCGGCCCCGGCGTCGCCGGTCTCCGGTTCCGGATCGGTTTCGGTGCCGGCGATCAGGATCCCCTTGACGGTGCGGTAGCTCGGGCGCTGACCGTGATCGCCCTTCTGCAGAAGGCTTCCAGCCGAGCGTCGCCATACTTCTTGCGCAGCCCGAGTACTCCCCGGGCCGCGCGGAGTCGGTACAGGTACAGGGCGTTGATTTCCAGCAGCTGGTCGCTCACCTCCCGGCAGGCATCGCCGACCTGCGAGGCTTGGCCGCGGCACGGTGTCCGTATGCGCGAACGGGTGCGACGGCATTCTTGGTTCGCGGGCTTACTGGGCCAGCGGGTCCGAAGTGGGACGCCATGGGCGGCAGAGGGCCAGGAAGCAGACCGTCGCGGCCAGCGCGAAGGCGAGCACCGACAGGGCCATGGGCAGGGCGGTGCCCTGGTCGCCGAGACCTGTGAGGGCGGGCGCGAGAGCTCCCATGAGGAACTGTGCGGTGCCCAGGAGCGCTGAGGCGCTGCCCGCTGCGTGCGGGGCGCGCTGCAGGGAAAGGGCGGTGGAGGTGGGCAGGATCATGCCGACCGGGCAGGCCGTGAAGAACAGCGCGCTGGCGATCCAGGGCAGGCCGACGTGCGTGAGGGTGGCCAGGACGACCAGGGCGGTGCCCGCCGTGGCGAGTACGGCCAGGCCCGCCCCCAGGATGCGATGAGAGGGGAAACGGCCCAGGAGCAGTTTGCCGTTGAGCTGCCCGGTGGTGACCATGCCGACCGAGTTCAGTGCGAAGAGCAGGCTGTAGGTCTGCGGGGAGGCGCCGTACACCTCTTGCAGGGTGAAGGAGGAGCCGGCGATGTAGGCGAACAGGGCGGCGAAGCCGAGGCTGCCGGTGAGCAGATAGCCCGAGAAGCGGCCGTCTTTGGCGAGGTCGCCCATGGTGCGCAGGGTGTCGGGGAGCCCGCCGCGCCGGCGCTGGTGGGTCGGCAGGGTCTCGGTCAGCAGGGTCGCGGTGGCGGTGAGGATGACCAGGCCCAGGACGGTGAGGGTGACGAACACGCCGCGCCAGGAGGTCAGGCGCAGCAGTTGGGCGCCGAGCACGGGGGCCAGGATCGGGGCGGTGCCGGAGACGAGCATCAGCGAGGACAGCAGGCGGGCGGCGCCGAGTCCGTCGTACAGGTCACGGACGACGGCCCGGGCGATGACGATGCCGGCGGCGCCCGCCAGGCCCTGGACCAGGCGCATGCCGATGAGGACCGTGGGATTGGGGGCGACGGCGCACAGGAGGCTCGCCGCGACGTACACGGTCAGGCCGGTCAGGAGGGGGCGGCGTCTGCCGAGGGTGTCGCTGAGGGGCCCGATGACCAGCTGGCCCAGGGCGATCCCGATCATGAAGGCGGTCAGGGTGAGCTGGGTGACGGTCTGTGAGACATGGAGAGCTCCGCTGACCTGAGGGAGGGCAGGGAGATAGAGGTCGATGGTGAGCGGGCCGAGCGCGGTCAGGGAGCCCAGGATCAGGACGAGGGGCAGACGGAGCGGACGGCGGTCCGGGGACGGCGCGTGGAGGGTGTCTGCTGTCCCGGCGCTGCTGGTGGGGGAGGGTTCGGACATGTCGGTTCCAGGGCTGTCGGGGAGAGCGGGCCGTGCGGACCACTGTGCTGCCGGTTCTGCGCGGGCCGGTGCCGCGCCGATCGGCGCGGCACCGGCGCGGTGGGATGCGTCCTGCCGGCCGCGTCAGCGGCCGAGGCGGGCGATGAGCAGGTTGGGGTCCTCGCCGGTCATGTAGGCGGCGCTGGGGACGTACACCTTGGTGCCGTGGACCGCGACGGACGTGGGGGTCTGAAGACCGTCGGCCGGGGTGAGGACGGTGGTGTGGGTGCCGTCGGGGCGGACGAGGTCGACCTGGTTGTCGTCACGGGCGGCGAGCAGGGTGTCGCCGTGGCCGGTGAACGCGAAGTCGTCGATGAACGGCATGCCGGTGGCCCGGACCTGGATCTTTCCGGCGGTGCCCTTGGCGGTGACCGGGATACGCAGGACGGTACCTCGGTCGAGGTTGGTGGCCCAGACGGAACCGTGGTGCAGCTTCAGGCCGTTGGCGCCGGCGAACGTGGTGGGCTCCAGCTGCGTTCCCCTGGCCCAGACGGTGACCTTTCCGCCGCACGCGGGGAGGCGGTAGATGACGCCGTGCACGGAGTCCGTGACGTAGAGCTTGTCGGTGTGCTGGTCGAGGGCGAGGCCGTTGGGCAACCCGTCGGCGGGCAGGGCGGCGATACGGTGCGGGCGGCCACCGGGACGTACGACCCAGACGCCGGTGAGGTCCGCGGTACCGGTGGCGTAGGTGACGTACAGGGTGCCGTCGTCGGCGCGGGCGATGCCCCCGACAAACGCCTTGCCCAGGTTGGGGTGTTCGCCTTGGCGGGGGCGGGCAGTGTGGCCAGGACGTGCGGCCGGCTGCCCGGAGTGACGCGGACGATCTGCCGGGCGAAGGAGAAGGTCAGGTACGCAGCCCCGGTGCGGTCGACGGTGATGTTCTCGGGCTGCTGCGATGCCGCCAGCTGGAAGTGGTTGGTGATGTGCGGCGCCGAGAGGGGCTGGGTCGCTGCGGTTGCGGTGGTCGCGGAGGCCAGCAGGGCCGCGGTCGCGGAGAGGGTGATCAGGGAGGTACGGACGCGCATGGGGTGGTTCTCCTGGTGGGGTTCTGCTGACGGTCCACTGCCGGCCCGTGGGGGTCGCGGGCCGGCAGCGGGGCTCGATGGGGTGCTACGGCTACGGCTCAGGGGGCGACGATCTTGATCGTGCTCGCCCAGCCGTGGCCCACCTCGCGGATCTGCAGAGCCATGTGCAGCAGCTGGAAGCCCTCCAGCTCACGGGCGTGCCTGAGCGCGCCGACGTCAACCGGGTTCAGCCCGCCGGAGGTGACCAGGTCGGCGACCTGCTTACGGGCGGCCTCGTCGTCACCGGCGATGAAGACGTCGAGCGCGGTGCCGTTCACCTCGCCGGCGATCAGGGTCGTGGCGAACGTGGTGTTGAACGCTTTCACGACGCGTACGTCCGGTCCGGCGGCCTCGGCGATCTCTTCGGCGGCCGAGGTGCCCGGGGCGACGACGAGTGCGTCGAGGGAGGCGTCGACGGGGTTGCTGATGTCTACCAACACCTTGCCGCTCAGTTGGTCTCCGTAGGCGGCGGCGAGCTGCTTGGCGGCGTCGAAGGGGACCGCGAGGACCACGATGTCCGCGGTGTCCACGGCAGATGCGTCGGCGGCGGCGATCCAGCCTTCGCCGGTCGCCTGCCCACGCAGTTCGTCGACGAGTCGTACGGCCTTGCCGGGATCCTTGGCGGTGACGGTGACCGTGTGCCCGCCCGCCAGAGCCCGGGTGGCGATGCCTCGGGCCATGTTGCCGGCACCCACGATGGTGATCTTCATGAGAGTGGTGTCCTTTCCTGCGCTGTGTCTGACCGCGGTCAGACGTGGACCCGCACCACGTTGAACGGGAGCACCGGGTCGGCGATCTGGAACTGGAAGTTGACGATCAGCAGGTCGCATCCGTCGACGGCGGCCGTGGAGGGGCTGTGCATGCCGTGGCCGTGGACCGTGCGCACGAGTTCGGCCTTGGTGTAGTCGTGGCTCAGCTTCAGGACGCTGATCTGGCCCTCGGGGTGGTCGAGTTCGGTGACGGCGGTCAGGGTGTTGCCCTTCAGCAGCAGACCGTCGCCGGAGACGCCCTTGGCGCCGGCGAGGTCGATCGGGACGACCTGGTGAGTGCGCAGGTCGACGCGGTAGAAGGCGTAGTCGTTGTAGTCGGCAAGCAGGACGTAGCGGCCATCGCCGGTGACCACCAGGCCGTTGCCGTTGAAACCGTCGTCATAGACCATCGGGGAGTGGCTCAGGTCCGTGCCCATGTGGAGCGGCTGCTGGACCTGATTGCTCTTCAGCTCGGCGGCGGTGAGGTGCCACAGCGCGGGGTGGATCGAGTCGGAGATGTAGGCGTCGCCGTTGGGGGCGAGGGCCACGTCGTTGAGGAAGGTGTCGGTACGGCCGGTGTCGAACACGTGCAGCAGGGCGCGGCTGCGGGTGTCGTAGACGAAGACCTTGCCGGTGGCGCCGCCGGCGACGATGAGCCGTCCGGCCCGGTCGGTCTTCATGCCGGCGACGGAGACGCGCCCGTCCTGGCCGCCGGGCAGGAACACCTGGGTCGCACTCTGGTGGACGTCACCGCGGTAGATGGTGCCGTCGCTGGTGCTGCCGACGTAGAAGAAGGGCGTGCCCTCCTGGCGTGCGATGCCCTCGGGGTAGGTCTTGTCGCCGGGGATGGAGTAGCTGGCGGGCAGCGGTTCGCGGTGATGCCGGGCGGCGGCGTGGGGCGCATCGCCGCCGGAGGCGGCCAGAGCCGGGGCGGTACCGCCCAGGACGAGGAGGGAGGCCACGGCCACGGCGGCGGCGCGGGGACGGAAGAGGCGGTTGTGGGACATGACGGATCTCCGGGCGTGAGTAAGTGAGCAGACCAAGAGGGCGGTCAACAATGTGGGGCCATGAGCGCAGAGGACGCGGTCCGCGCCGAGTGCCCCGGATCCGTGCGGCGCGGGCGGCACAAGCCGGCTGCGCTCAGTTGCCGGCCGGGAAGAGGGAGCGGTTGGCGATGTCGATGATGAACGGGCCGACATGGGCCGGGTACTTGTCGACGATCGCCTTCTTGTACGCGTCGCCGTCGTCGCCGAGCAACTCGCGGGCGTCGTCGAGGTAGCGGCGGATGTCCTGGTAGACCTCGGGGCCGGTGGGGGCGCCGTGGCCGGCGAGGATCGTGTCGTAGCCGGACTCGGCGGCCAGGGCGTCGACGGCCTGCTGCCAGCCGGTGATGTCGTTGTTGCCCAGGTAGAGATGGACATCGTTGTAGACGAGGTCCTGGGCGATCAGGACGCCCTGCTCGGGCAGCTTGATGAGCAGTTCGTCGGCGGCCTCGCCACCGGAAACGGCCTCGAAGACGAAAGGGACGCCGTCGATGACCTCGGTGCCAGGGATGATGGCCACAGACGGGGTGAACTCGCTGAGGGGGATGACCTGTCCGGTGGGCAGGTTGCTGTCGCCGCGGGCGATGATCTGCTCGCGCACCTGGGCCAGCGCGTGGACGGGGACACCGAAGCGGGCGGCACCGTTGTAGTGGTCCGGGTGGGCGTGGGTCACGATGAGGCGGTCGATCGGCTTGCCGAGCCCCTGGGCGTAGGCGATGGCCTCGTCGGCGTAGGCGGGCAGCAACTGGGCGTCGATCGCGATGACGCGGGCCGGTGTCTCGACCAGCTGGGTGGTGGTGTGGAAGGTGTCCGCCGGGGACATGTAGCTGTGGATGCGCACCGCGCCCTTGTCGAGGACCGTGACCGTGCCGTTCATGAGGGACTCCTGGAGGTGGAGGCGGCCCTGCGCCGCCTTGACGACCTCCACTTTCGTCGCGAAAGCGCAGGCAGGCGAGATACGCTGAAGACGCGGCATGGTAAATCGAGGACATCTGGAGATCGTGGTGCTCTACAGCGATCCTGGCGGCGCCGACCCTGCTCCGGACGGAGCCATCCTTCGCCTCGACTTCAACCCGCCCGCGGAACGGGTCCCGGGCTTCGAGATCATCGATCTCGCCACCCTGCACGAGCGACGGAAGCGGCGGGGCCGGCGGCCCGACCTCGTCCACCGGGTGGACTTCCACACCCTCACCCTGATCACGGAGGGCAGCGGGGAGCATGCGATCGACTTCGTGACCTACCCCGTCCGTCCCGGCACCCTGTTGTGGGTCCGCCCGGGCCAGGTCCAGCGCTTCGTCCGGCCCGGCACCGCGAACGGCACGCATCTGCTGTTCACGTCGGCCTTTCCCCCGCACTCCAGCAGCGCCGACCGGCTGGTGAACGAGTGGTACGGGTCAGCGTGCTGGCAGCTCGGCGCGAGCCCCGCGTACGCGGGGCTGTCGACCCTGCTGGGCCAACTGCGGGCCGAGTACGACCGCCCGCAGCCCACCGTCTCGGCGGAGATCCTCCAACTCCTGCTGGCCACCGTGCTGTTGCAGATCGACCGGCTGCCGCACCCCGACGGCGGGGGAGACCCGCGCGCCGGCGGCGAGGTGTACGCCCGCTTCCGCGCCGAGCTGGAACGCTCCTACGCCACCACCCGCCGCGCCGCCGACTACGCCCACCGCCTCGGCTACACCGTCAAGACCCTCACCCGCGCCTGCATGGCCGCCACCGGGAAGCCCGTCAAACACGTCATCGACGGACGCGTCGCCCTGGAAGGTCAGCGCCTGCTCGCCCACACCGATGAACCGGTGGCGACCATCGCCCGCCGCCTGGGCTTTCCCGAACCCACCAACTTCGGCAAGTTCTTCACCCGCCACGCCGGCGAAACTCCTGGTGCTTTTAGGCAAACCCACCAGCAACAACAGTAAGAGCGGCCCTGGGAGTAAAAGTCGAAAGTCGTGGGAGAGGGCTCCGGATCCCATCAGCGACAGCAGGGTGTCGCTGGTTACTTCCTCACCGCTCGCCGCAACCCAGGGGCAGCGCGACCGCCCGACCCTCATTCGGTCGGGACGGCTGCCACAAGAGAACAGCGAGCCAAGGTGAAGCTGCCCGGTGGACCGGCTCCATGTTCTGACACGCAAGCCGGCTCCCGGCGCCGCATGGGTGCATGAGCCCTCCTGCATCGTGCTCACGGCTTCTCGAGCACCGCCCCCGTCAGCACCGGTCTGTCGGGCCGCGGCTCGGCTTTGAGGTCGGTCAGATAGGCGCGTCGATTCGGTCGGCTCGGTCCTGTGTCCCGCTCGACATCGCCATCGCGCCGAGCTTTCGGTCACCCGCGAGCGACAAGGCGCACAGGTGCGCGCGGTGCGGAGCGGGCGCCGTCGTCCTCCCGCGAGCTATGCCGAGCCGTGTTCCTGCGTTTCCCGGCACCGCCGGTCCGCACCGTGAGCAAGATTGTTGAACGATGCTACGATCCATGCTCTCAGGTTGCTGCGGTATTCGGACAGTGAGAGGAACCCCGTGACCAGTGACGAGGACTACCGAGCACCTGCCTCCTTGGATGTCGTGCGTGCCTGCGCCGTCCGAGCCAAGAAGGGCGGCACGGCTCTCATGGGCGCCTCGGACGCCGGGATCGACTCGGCTCTGTGTGGCATGGCCCAGCGTCTGGGATCGGCGCGGTCGGCTCTCATGGCCGCCAACGAGAAGGACCTCGCGGCTGCCGTCTCCGCGGGCATGTCGCCCGCGCTGCAGGATCGCCTGCGGCTGACCGCGCCGCGGTTGGAGGCAATGGCGGCGGAGCTGCGCACGCTGGCGGACACCGCGCACGAGCCGAGGGACAGGGTTGTGGAGGTGCGCCCCGACGGCCTCACCCTGGTGGAGCGCAGGCGTCCGGTCGGGGTCATCGGCGCCAACTTCGAGGCTCGTCCGAACGTCACCCTCGACATCGCGTCTCAGCTCCTCAAGTCGCGCAATGCGGGTGTGCTGCGCACCGGTTCGGCCGCGCTCGGCTCGTCCCGAGCCCTGGTGGATCTGGTGATAGCACCAGCGCTCGCCGAGGCGGGGCTGGATCCGGATGCCATCCAGCTGGTGCCCAGCGAAGACCGCTCGGCGGCTTTCGCGCTGGTGGCCCTGCCCGAGCTGATCCCGCTGGTCATCCTGCGGGGGAGCGGCGACAGCACCCGCAACCTCGGCCAGGAAGGTGCACGTCACGGTGTGCGGACCCTCGCCCATGCCGATGGCGGCGGAGTTCTGTACGTGGACTCGGCCGCCATCGAAGAATCCGCGCACCAGCTGATCACCGACAGCCTCGACCGCCTGGGTGTGTGCAACCGCCTCAATCTGCTGCTCATCGACCGGCCTGTGTACGAAGAGCGGCTGCCCGGCATTCTTCAGCTCCTGCACCGCCTGGGCATCACCGCATCGCTTCCCCCGCACACCCATCCGCGCGGATTCGAGTGGGCACTCGACTCGGAGCGTGCGGCCACTGTGACGATCGATGCCGCCGACGGTCCGTCGGACGCGGCGCGGATCGCGAACGAGGAGACGTCCGGGCTGGCCGCCGCGATCGCGACCGACGACCCGGCCGCCGCTGCCCGGTTCATCGACTCTTATGGCGGCTCCGGGGTTTTCTGGAATTCTCCCACGCGACTTCTCGACGGCTTCAAGCTGCTGCGACTGCCAGAGACCGGTATCAACATCGACCGGGTCCCAGGTCCGCGTGGACCGGTGAGTTTCCGCGATCTGTACTTGCGGCAGTACGTGGTCGTGCCCAGCGCAGAGAAGTTCGGCTAGACCCCGGCTGCCGGAACACCGGCCGTTCGGTGGGTGACACGCCCTGAGGGTTCGTCGTTCCGTCCTGCCGGGGTGTCTTGCCAGGTGGTGCCCGCGCCCTGGCCCAGCGATGGGCCGGTCAGCGATCACGTTCTCGTGTCGACCGGCCGGCTGAACGGTTTCACCGGCGAACCGTTCCGCCCGGTCACCCGGTTGACGTCGGTGCCCGCCGGTGCCACGCCCGAAAGCAGCACGGGCGAGGTGGGCGGCGTGGACGCGGCCGTCCATCGGGCGCGCTCACCGCTGCTGCGCGGGCGGGCCTCCGCGCTGCACCGGAGTCAGCGCGGCGGTGACGCCGGGCGGGGGACGCCGGCAGGGGAGAGGTCGGGGCGGGCAGCTGGTACCAGGTATGTATCCAAGTCCGCGGTATTCGTACGCGAGCCTCGGGTGGGCTCAGCTCCTCAGCTCGCTGGGGTCGTAGTCGCCGACGCTGCCGGCCTCATCAAGCGACCGAGCCCAGCACCCCATGGCGGGGCCGGCTGGAGCACTCACGCAAAGTGGCTAAGGAACGGCGCCCGTGACGCTGGGGCACCTGTTTCAGGGTGCCTGACCAGTGGAAGGGCTGAGCGGTACTTCGTTGCTCCTTGGAGGACTTCATGCCAGAAGATTTCGAAGACGTTCCTGAACCTGAGGACGACACGATCGAGGCCACCGTCGACGAGACCGGGGTTGACCCCAAGGACATCGAAGTGGTCATGAATGAGACTGGTGCGTCAAGAGCGAAGGCGGTCAGGGCCTTGAAAGAGAACGATGGCGACCTCATCAACGCGATCATGGCGGTCAGCGGATAGTTGGCGAGCCGCGACCGTGATTGGTCAGCATCGTCGACGAGTCCGGGGGAGTAGTTGGGGTACAGCAGATCCCGGCCAGAACGATCATGCTCGGCCAGCACGTCGACTGAACGGTTTGCTGAGGTTCACGGAAAGATCGCCGGGCGGGTTCCCTGGCTGGCTACGTCGGCGGGCGTGAGGTCAATGCGAGGCCGTTGCGACCGAGGGACTCCGCGGCGTGCGGATCGCGCAGCGGGCGCGGCCCGAGGCCGCTGGCTCAGCCTGCCGGATTAGGCCGGAAGGAGAGCGGGTCGGCGGATGACGTCGCTCTGGGGACTTGGCTGAGTTGCTGGACTCCGTGGGCCAGCTGGCGACTGGATGGAGCTGGAGTACGTCGCGGCCCCGCCAGAGTCGACCGGCTCGCCGTGCTGGGGACGGCCCCAACGGAGAGTGCGCTGGAACCTGATGCGTCGGGCGGCGGATGCTGTGCGGCAGGGTGGTCAGCCGACCAGTCTCTCGTATTCGGCGGCGGCGAGGAGGTTGAGGGTGGGGGCACCATCCATCGGCTTGATTCTGAACAACCATCCTTGGTCGTAGGGGGAATGATTCACCCAGTCGGCATACGCTTCGAGGCTTACGTTCGTCCCGATTACCTCACCGCTGAACGGGGAGTAGACCTCGTGGGTAGCCTCGGTCGACTCCACAACGCAGATGGTCTCCCCGACCCGGACGGTCCTGCCCTCCTCGGGCACCTTTACGAACACGACGTCCGAGAGATCCTGCACGATGTAGTCAGTCAGGCCGACTGTCACGAGCCCGCCCTCGTCGCGGACCCATGTGTGGTTCGTGGTGAACATGAGGCTGTCCGGAATATTCGACACGGCACGGCTCCTCTGCGGGACTCTGTGTGATCGACTATGACACTGTGTCATGGCCGCCGCACTTTGCCTCGTGTGAACGACAAGCGCGTCGACGCCGCCACGGGCGAGCGCGAGCGGTTCTCGTTGAAGATCCTGGCCCCCTGGCCCCCTGGCCCCCTGGTGCCGTAAGTCCCCGAAGATCAGCGAGGTCCATCCCCTGCTCTACCTGCACGGACTGTCCTCCGGGCGACGGCGTGCCTGCCATGGAACAGTTCCTCGGCAGCTCGGCCGGGCTCTCGCCGGCCACGGTGACCCGGCGGACCAAGCAATGAAAAGCGATGGCCACGCCGTCTTCCAAGCCCGCGACCTGTCGGAATCCGACTACAGCGTCCACCCCAAGATCCGCCTCGGCCAGGCCGGCTCCTGCGTCCTGGTCCTCATGGGAAGTGCGCACCGAGGGCCGCAAGGAGTTCATTGCGCTCGCCGAAGGACTGCGCGAGTCCACCGAGTCCCGGGCCGACCTGCTACGTGACTGCCGGCGGCGCGGCATGCGAGCCCCCGAGCTCGTGGTCGGTGACGGCGCGATGGGCCGGTCGCGGGCTCTTGCGGAGGTGTTTCCGCAGGCCAGGCACCAAAGGCGCTGGTTTCAGAAAACCCGGAACGTGGTCAACGCCCTTCCGGAGTCGGCCCAGCCCGGAGCGAAGAAGGGCATTGCAGGAGATCTACAACGCCGAAGACCGTGACCACGCCGAGAAGGCCGTCAAGGACTTCGATCGCGCCTGCGGCGCGAAGTGGCCCAAGGCGGTGAAGAAGGTCACCGACGAGCCGATGAACTCCTGGCGTTCTACGACTTCCCCGCCGAACACTGGGTCCACCTCGGGACGACGAACCCGATCGAATCCACCTTCAGCACCGTCAAGTTGAGGACCCGGGTCACCCGCGGAGCCGGCAGCCCCGCAGCGGCCCTGGCCATGGTGTTCAAGCTCGCCGAGTCCACCCAGACCCGCTGGCGCGATAACCGGGGCCCAGCTCGTCGCCCTCGTCCGCGCGGGAGCGAGGTTCGAGAACGGTGTCCTGATCGAGCGTCAGGGCCAAGCCGCATGAGACCCTACGACGCCCGCGGGAAGAGTCGGCTGAGTACCTGCGTTTCGTTGCACACCTTCGCGAGTTCGTGCAGGTCGCCGGCGGCTGAGGAGACGGCTCTGGTCAAGCAGGTCCTCACCGATCCAGATCAGACCATGGCCCAGTCCGCTGTGCTGCGGCACCTGGGCCGCAGGGTCACCGCCCTTCGCCTCGTGCTCGCCGTTGAACCCGTGGGCCGAGCGCCCCTTGCTCGAAAATCGCGTGATGGTCACCGAGTGGGCCCGCGTTGCAGCGCCTCCAGCCCATCGAGGATGGCCTGAAGGCCGATTTGGAAAGTGTTGTCGGGCGCCGCGCCGTAGTCGGCGCTGTGGGTATCGAGGCGGGCGCGCAGCCGAGGGAATTGTGCGGCGATCTCGCGAGCCTCGGCCTGGGCTTCGCCGATGGCCTGTTCGGCGTCACCGCTGCCTTCGCGCCGCAGTTTGCGGGTGAGTGAGGCTGTCGCGGCTGGGCCGAGGGCGTTGCCGAGGACGAAGGTGAAAACGGCGGCCGCGGCCTGGTCGGCTGCGGGGCCGGCGAATCCCGCGGCTTCGTAGATGGCGAGGAGGTGGTCGTCGTGGCGGGCCTTGCCGGGGCCGAACATGAGGAGGGAGCCGAAGGACTGCAGCAGCCACGGGTGGCGGGTGAGCATTGCGTACAGGTCGCTGGCCATGACGGTGGCCGCCGTGCGCCAGCCGACCCCGTCAGGGTCGGGCAGCGCGATTTCGTGCCACAGCTGGTCGCCGGCGAGGGCGATGAGATTGTCCTTGCTGCCCACGTGCCAGTAGACCGCGGTGGCCGCCGAGCCCAGCCGCTGGCCCAGTGCCCGCATGCTCAGGCCCTCAAGCCCTTCGGCGTCCAGCAGGGTGATGGCGGCAGTGAGGATCTGTTCGCGGGTCAGTGTGTTGCGGGGCATGGATTCACGATAGCCCTCGACTTGCACACCGTTCAAGAAACCACTTGCACAGTGTTCAAGTCCTTCGTTAGCCTCCCCCTTGAACACAGTGCAAGTTGCCGCGACGCCCGATGGGCAGTTTGGGGCCGTGCGTGAACCACACCGATCGAGGGGGAATCGAGATGTCACACGATGCGCTGGCGCAGTTCGTCGAGGAGAAGGCCAAGGAGCTCGGGATCCCTGGTGCAGCGGTGGGAGTCCAGGCGCACGGACAGGAGCTGACCGTCTGCCACGGCGTGACGAGCATCGACAACCCGCTGCCCGTCGACCGGGACACACTCTTCGTGCTGGGCTCGGTCACCAAGACGTACACGGCGACCGCGATCATGTGCCTGGTCGAACAGGGGCGGGTCGAACTGGAGGCGCCAGTGCGCCGCTACGTTCCCGAACTCCGCCTCCCCGATGAGGGCGCGGCCGCGCAGATCACCATCCTGAACCTGCTCAACCACACCGCCGGGCTGGACACTCGGATGGTCTTCGACAGCGGAGACGGAGACGACGCACTGGCCCGCGAGGTGACCAACATGGCCGAGGTGGCGATGATCGGCCCAGTCGGCAGCCGCGCCTCCTACAGCCAGCTCGGCTACAACCTGCTCGGCCGGGTCGTCGAGAACGTCACCGGCGAGACCTATGAGGCCGCTGTCGCCTCACTCGTCCTGGAACAGGCCGGCATGACCGACAGCGTCTTCACCGCCGGACAGGCCACCACCCGCCGGTTCGCCGTGGGCCACAACCTCAGCGAAGGGGCGCTCAAGGTCGCCCGGACTTGGAAGGACACGCGCGGCAACAACCCGGGCGGCGGCCTGGCGTCCTCGGTCTCCGACCAGTTGCGCTGGGCCCGGTTCCACCTCGGCGGCGGTGACCTGGCGCGGCGCATGCAGGAGCCGACGGTGGAGCTGCACGGCTCCACGCTCGGCGACGCCATCGGCCTCGGCTGGTTCCTGCGCGACGTGGACGGCGTGCGCACCATCGGACACGGCGGATCGACCAACGGCCAGTTCGCCAACCTGCTGCTGGTCCCGGAGCGGGACTTCGCCGTCGTGGCGGCATCCAACGCTGGGCCTGACAACGGCCTAGAGTTCAACCAGGCTGTGCTCCGCTGGGCTCTCGATCACTACCTCGGCGTAGTCGAGCGCGACCCCGACCCGCTCCCGTACGACCCGCAGCGCGCCCAGGAGATCACCGGGCACTACGAGAACGAATTCATGACGCTGATCATCGACACCAACGGCGACACGATGACGGTCGAATGCCGGATCAAGCCGGAGATCCGCGCGGCGGCCGACAGGGAACTGCCGGCGGACCTGCCGCCGGCCAGCCTCGGCCTGCTCCCCGGGAGCGGCGACGAGTACATCGTCACCGGCGGCGGCTTGATCGGCCAGCGCGGTTTCCTCACCCGCGATGCCGACGGCGCCATCATCGGGGCCGACATGGCCGGACGGTTCTTCAACCGGGTCTCCTCGACACCCTCCGAGTGACACATTGAGAACCCCGGGAGAGCACCGCAGGCGAGGCTGGCACAGCTTCGCCCAGGTCCACGACATTTGACAATTACTCACTGCGCGTGGCGATGTACGACTGGGAGAGGGCCGGGCTGGACTGGTTGTCGGCGGCTCTGCGAGAGGGATCGCTTCACCGAGTGCGACGAGCGCTTCAAGCAGACATGGCAGGCAAAGCGCGCACCGGACCGCGCCTTCCAGCAAGCCGCGCGGCGAGCCCTGGGAACAGAGGAACGGTAGAAGATCGCCGCACGGCGATTGGCCCGCCTGTCGTAGGCCGCGTTCGAGGAAGCCGGCCGTGAGGATGTTCATGGGGCTTCGCCGAGTGGATCGGGCCGTGGGGGCGGGTGTCGGGAAGCGGGGATCGGGCTGCGGAGGGTCTCGATGGCGGGCGTGAAGGGCCGGCACCGGGCGGCTCTCCTGCGCTGTCCCTGTGCGTCAGCGGACGAGCCGTCGGGCGTCCCAGACGAGGATGGAGGCGCTGCCCAGGTGCCAGGTGGCCAGGTACCGGCCGTCGGGCGAGGTCCGCACGCGGTGGTCCCAGCCGCGGTGGTCCGGGGTGAACTCGCCGAGCAGTTCGCCGGTGTCGGTCCGGTGGAAGCGGACGGTGTCTCCCGGGACGGCGAGCCAGCGGCCGCCATCGCCGACGGCGAACGGTTGCGAGCCCGGGATGTGCAGGCGCTCCCGGCCGCCGGGCAGACCCAGGATCCGGACCCCGTCCCGGGTGACGGTGGCCAGCCAGCTGCCGTCGGGGGCGAAGGCCAGGCGGTAGACGGACCCCGGTGACGTGGGGAGTTCGGCCCGCAGTTTGCCCGAGGCGGGGTCCCACAGCTGGATCCGCCCGCTCTGTTCGCCGACGGCGACGGTCCGGCCGTCCGGGGAGCAGGCCATGGCGGTGACGAGGGTGCGGTCGTCCGACTCCTTCCCGAGCCGTCTGATCGCGTAGGTCGTGCTGTCGATGACCGCGGGGCGGGGCCGGGTGTCGGTGGCGACCCAGGCACCGCCTGGGTCGAGGGCGAGTTGGGTGGTCCAGCCGTCGACCGACCGCAGGCGCCGGCCGGTGGCGGCGTCCCACCAGCGGGCGGCGTCGTAGTCCCCGGTGATGACCCGGCTGCCGTCCGGCGTGATCGCGCACACCTCGTGGACCCCCTCGGTCGGGCCCAGCACGTGCCGCACGCTCCGGTCGGCGACGTCGTGGATCCGGCTGGCCTTGTGGCCCGAGGCCGTCACCAGCCAGCTGCCGTCCGCCGCCAGGGCGACGTCCTTGACATACGACGGGGACGGCAGCACGCCCACCAGGGCTGACGTCAGGTCGGTGGCGACGCGACCCGGGGCCTCCTCCCGCAGCTCCTGCCGGAGGCGGTCGACCTCCGCCCGCAGGACGGCCTCGCCGGCCAGGGCGTCGAGCAGCAGCCCGGCCCGGAGAACCGGGTCCGGGCAGGCGCGGCGCTCCAGGCGGTGGGCGACGCGGTCCACGGCCCGGCGGGCCGCGTCGATCTCGGGGGTGTCGAACATCGCCAGGTCCGCGCGGAGTGCGGCCACGCCGCAGACCCTGACCTTCGCGGCCTGCCAGCGGGGGTTTTGCACCAGTCGTACGGCGGCGGCGCGGTCGTGGGCGGCGATGTGCCAGGGCAGGTGGTGCCAGAGGTAGGTCTCGGCGACCGGCAGCTGCCACCAGTGGCCGCCCTCCGGCGGCAGGGTGACGGCCCGGGCGAGAATCCGGCGGTGCCCGGCGCGGATCTCCTCCGGGGTGCGGTGGGAGGAGATGAGGGCGTGCAGCCGTCCGGGGAACGTGATCCGCCGCAGTCCGTCGCCGCCCCGGGGCAGGGCGACGAGTCCCCGGCTTTCCATCATCGGCAGGACGGTCAGGGCGGGGAGCTCCGGCGAGACGTCCTCCCAGCCGACGGCCAGGTCCGACAGCAGGATTTCGACGTCCGGGGGGAGGGCGGTGAGCGCCAGGACCTCGTCCCGGAAGCTGTGGAGGTCGCCCAGCGCCTCCCCCTCCGGGCCGCCGCCCCACTCCGCCGCCCGGGCGGCCGCTGCGGCAGCTCGGGCCCGTGTCTGCCGATTCCCGCGCCGGAACAAGTCCATGTGCCGCCCCTTCCTCCCCGACTGGCGGACAGTCAATCAGAGCCTCTGCCCGGTACACACCGCCGGACGGCCATGACCTCGCGGCCTCCGGCCCGTCAGGGCCGCGCAGGCCTCGGCGCCGGCCCTGACGCCGGCCGAGGCCGTGGCGAAGGCTGCGGAGGACTCCGCCGACATCACGTCCCTCCGTTACCGGATCACCGGATCACCGGATCTGTGCCGGATCGGGGCCGGTTGACCGTCGACGCGGCCCTGCGCACGGCGCCGCTGTCAATGACCATGGAACTGACCATGCCGGACCAGCGCGCGAAGGGCCCGCTGAGTATCCGGTTCGCCGATAAGGCGATGTACGTCGGCGGTGGTGCGCTCGACATCCGGAAGTTGGGGAGATCCGCGAAGCTGGACCCCGGCAAGTTGAACGGCAAGAGCTGGCTGCGGATCGAGCCGGCAGCGTGGGGTAGGTCTCATCTCCGTGGACAACCGGTCCTACGGCATACTGCCCCACCAGGTCGAGGGCAGCCCGATCGTCCAGTCCACGCTGCTGACCGGCGCCAAGAACGCGAAGAAGATCGGGCGCCGAGACGATTCTCGGCGCCCGCACCACGCACTACCGCGGAACCGTCACCTTCGACGGATTGCGGGCCGCCCAGGATGCTGCCACCGACAAGACCAGCCGGGAACGCCAGACCCGCAGCCACGACCAGTTCATCGCGCTGGAGCTCGACAAGAACCTCATCATGGATCTGTGGATCGACGACGACAGGCGCACCAGGCAGTTCCGCATGCGGGGCGCCACCTACAAGATGCCCGACAACGCCGGTGAAGCGCCGACCGTCCGTGATCCCCTCGACATGACCGCCGCCTTCCTCCGGATCAATGAGCCGCTCACCGTCACAACCCCGTCCGCCGGGGACACCACGGACCCGGGCGCCCTGCTGGACGCACAGACCGGCTGACCATGTCCTGCCTTCCAGGCGCCCAGGCGCCCAGGCGTTGGCACCGAGGCCGGCACCGCCGGCACGGCGCATCGAGTGCGGCGCCGAGCTCCCTGCCTCGAGCCTCGACCTGCCTCGACGCGGGAACATTTCGATTGAGTTCGAAACGTTGGGCTGTGCCGGGTTTGCGGCCGTAGAGTCGGCGTTTGCGGTCGGGTTCACGGCCGCACCCTGCCCTCGCCGCTTCTCCACAGAACTGGAGTGTTCTGATGCAGCCCACCCACCGCGCCCGCGGCCTCGCTTCGGCGGGCGCGACGGCCGTATTGCTCATGGGACTCGCCGTAGGGTCCGCAAGTGCCGCGGTGCCGGCCCGTCCAGCAGGACCTCAGAACGTCTGCTTCGAGCGCGAGACGTGCTGGGTCACCGCAAACAACGTCATTTACAGGGCTTCCCCCGGTGGCACCCCGTTAGGGCAGGTGCACCGGGGTCAGGGATTCGACACCGTCGAATACCGCGACGGCTGGTTCCGAGGAAATCTGTGGGGCGGAAGGGCCAACGTCTGGATCTACGCGGACTACCTCGACTCGACCCGTCCCTGACCCGCCGACGAATTGCACGGCCCGGAACCATCGCCGTCACATGAAGGTTCGGGCTGTCCGCAAGATGATCGCGGGTGGACGAAGTCCCTTGTGTTCGCAGGGGCTTCGTCCAGAACCTCGATCACCGGGTACCGGTGTGGTGAGGCCGGCCTTGGCGGCCCACGGCCCTACTGCCCTGTACCGCTGGCGGCCGGCGCCTACGTCGCTCGGCGCCAAGGCTGTTCGATCACGATTGAAGAGCTTTGCCGGAAGACCGCCAGCCACAAAGGATGGGGAGCGCCGACGCGGCGGACTCCCACATAAGGACGGACATTGGTTGTCCGTCAGGAAGTGTCGTCTGCCGGCCGATGGTGCTGCGGCCGGCACTCAACGGGGAATTGAGGTCTGATGATCAGGAAATGGATTGTCGGCGCTGCGGCTGGTGCAGCATTGGTGTTGAGCGGGAGCGTGACGGTCGGCCAAGCCGACGCCGAACCCGCGTCGCCTGCCGCGGGATGGGACCGCTGCCCGGCCGGGAACTTCTGCATCTTCGATGGTCCCGACGGGACCGGCGGGATGGCATGGTTCCGGTCGGGCTCCGCGGATCTGCGGGGCCAGGGAATGGACAACCGCACGACCTCGTACTGGAATCGCTCGTCCAGCACCTTCACCATGTATGACGGTTACAACTACACGGGCGAGGACGCCTGCATCACGGCGAACTCAGGCCCGTGGACGATCACAGGGCACTACGACAACGTAGCCAGTTCGGTGAGGGCCACCCCCGGACGTACGTGCCCCCTCTGAGGCATCTCGGACACTCCTTGCATTCCGGGAATTGAGCCGACGGGGGCGGTGGCGGGTCCGGCATGGAGGTATCTTCCGGACCCGCCACCTTTCGGGCTGAGCCGGGGGCTCGGCAGCAGAATTCGTCAGCTCAGGTAGCGCCCGGCAGTAGGCCTGGCCGGCCGCGTCACTCAGAGAGCGTTTCCTCCAGCCGTTTCATCCCGGATTGCCGGGTTAGGGCGGCTCAGGTGTCGCGCCAACTTGGGGTGGATTCGGCTGTGAGACGACGGGTCATGAGATTGATCATCGCGAGGAGATCATGGCTTCGGAGCGGTGGGAGTGGGCCAGCCGCGCGGCCTGCGGACCGGCGTCCGGCACGAATTGCGGGTCATGGGCAATAAGCAGGTGGCCATCGGGCTGGTCACGGCCGTCGTGGGATTCGGCGGATTCTTCGCCGTCTGCAGTTACCTCGTGCCCTTGCTCACCCATCTCATGGGCCTGTCCGACTGCTCGACCATGCTGGTCCTGGCGCTCTACGGCGTCGGCACGACCCTCGGCACGCTCGCCGCGGGTCCCCTCAGGGACCGCGCCCTGCGCCCGACGCTGTACGCGGGACTCGCGCTGATGTCCTCGGCGCTGGTGGCGTTCTGCTTCACCGTCCACCTCACCGTGCGCGCCCTCATCACCACGCCGGTCCAGATGCTGCTGATGGCCAAGGCGAAGGACGCCCCGACCATGGCGGCGGCCTCCAACCATTCCGCCTTCAACTTGGCCAACGCGGGCGGCGCCTGGCTCGGCGGCCTCGCGATCTCGGCGGGCTGGGGCTGGGGCTGGGCGTCGCCGTCGCTGGTCGGCGCGGCCCTGGGCGTTGCCGGGCTGGGCCTGGCGTTCATGGGCGGGTTCATGGACCGCGGCGGCAGCCGTTCCGAGGTGATCACCGGCGCCCAGCGGGAGCAGGCCGTCGCCTCTCAGTCCCAGAGCGGATAGGACACGGTCGGGCCGAACTGCTTCGGCCGGGCGGCCGGGTACGTCAGCGTGATGCGGGAGTAGTGCGACACCTGGGGCTGCTTCTTCCAGGGCCGCGCACGGTCCAGTCGCACGGCCACCGGGTAGGCGTGGAAGTGCCCGGCCGCGCAGTACGGCTTGCAGTCGTTGACCCAGTTCACGCCCTCGGCCCGCGCCGAAGCCGCGTCCCATCGGGTCCAGTGCAGGGAGGCCAGGCGGCTGTTGCCGTCCCCGCAGGCGAGCATGAAGTCCGTCGGCCGCACATACGGGTGCCACAGGCAGTCGACGAGGACCGGCGGCGCGGTGCGTGACTGGACGGTCTGCGTCACCGGTGCCGGTGCGGGCCGGGCCGCGGGCGAGGTGCCCGCGGCGGTGGCCAGGGTGGCCGCGGCGAAGACCGCGACCGTCGTGGTGAGTGCGCGTAGCTGCATGGCCGATCCCCGCTGCCGCTGGCCGACGGATGTCCCGGTTTCGACGTTACGACCGTGGGCCCGCGCTCACCACTCGAACAGAGCAGAGCGCGGTCGACTCAGGCCGCTGCCGCCGGTGGCAGTGGGAAGAGCATGCAGGAACTGGTCGCGTGCGCCAGCACCCGGTCCTCGGTGTCGACCAGCGTGGCCTCGGCGAGAGCCGTCTGCCGGCCGCGGTGGACGATTGTGCCGATGGCCCGTACCGGGCCGGTGTCCACCGAGACCCGCTTGAGGAACTTCACGCTCAGGTCGAGCGAGGTGTACCCCATGCCCGCGGGCAGCGTGGACTGCACGGCGCAGCCCAGCGCCGAGTCGAGCAGGGTGGCGTAGACGCCGCCGTGCACACTGCCGATCGGGTTGTAGTGCTCCTCGCCCGGGGTGAGCGAGAAGACCGCGCGGCCCTCGGACACCTCGTCCAGCGTGAAGTCGAGAGTGGCGGAGATGGGCGCCGCCGGAAGCCTGGCGTTCAGGACGTCACGCAGGAAGTCCAGGCCGGACGAGCGGCCCACGGCACCGGCCGTGACCATGGGGTCGTCCCATGTGTATGTACGTGTGCGTCCCATGCGTCTGCGCCTTCCCGGCTGACTTTGTACGGCGAAGCTAGCCTTGCCCGCAGCTGACTGTCAATGACGAAGCCAGCTGGCTATCATGGCCCGGTGGACTGGCTCGCATTCAGCACCGAGAACTGTTCGGTGCAGCGCACCCTCGACGTGGTGGGGGAGAAGTGGACGCTGCTGATCGTGCGGGACGCGGCCAACGGCGTGCGCCGCTTCGACGATTTCCGCAGGCACATCGGCCTGTCGGAGGCGGTCCTCAGTGACCGGCTGCGCAAGCTGACCGAGGCTGGCATCCTCACGACCGTCCCCTACCGCGAACCCGGCAGCCGCTCTCGCAACGAGTACCGGCTGACCCGGAAGGGCTGGGACCTGTGGCCGGTGCTCGTCGCCCTGCGTCAGTGGGGCGAGACACACAACCCGGACCCGGCCGGCCCGGTCCTCGACATGCGGCACAGCGCCTGCGGATGCCCGGTCCGCGCGGTCGTCGCATGCACCGGGGAGCACGGCGCGCTGACGCCGGGGGACGTGACGGTCGAGCCGGGGCCGGGAGCACGACCCCTGACCTGACGCGACGCGGCTACACCGGTGCCGGGCGTCCTGGCCGAGCATCGGCTCCAGGTCCGGGACTGTAAGACGTTTGGTGTAGCTCCCGATCATGGAAGATGCATCGATGACCAGTGAGAACGTGTCCGAGTCCGAGGGTGGCAAGTCCACAAGCGCGGTGCCGGCGAAGGCCGTTGACGACCAGTTGATCGAGGAGCTGGTGGGCCGCGCCCAGGCCGAGGGGCTGCAGCTGACCGGTGAAGGCGGCCTGCTCCAACAGCTGACCAAGCGGCTGCTGGAGTCCGCCCTGGAAGGCGAGATCACCGACCATCTCGGCTATGACAAGCAGGACCCTGTCGGCAAGAACGGCGGCAACTCCCGCAACGGCAAACGCTCCAAGACAGTACTGACCGACGTCGGGCCGGTGGAGATAACCGTGCCCCGCGACCGCGACGGCTCCTTCGAACCGAAGATCGTCAAAAAGCGGCAGAAGCGCCTGACCGGCGTCGACGAGATGGTCATCTCGCTCGCCGCGAAGGGCCTGACCACCGGCGAGGTGCAGGCCCACCTCTCCGAGGTCTACGGCGCCGAGGTCTCCCGCCAGACGATCTCGACCATCACCGACCAGGTCCTGGAGGGCATGGCCGAATGGCAGAACCGCCCGCTCGACACCGTCTATCCGGTGATCTTCATCGATGCCATCCACGTGAAGATCCGGGACGGTGCGGTGGCGAACCGGCCCATCTATGTGGCCCTGGCCGTCACGGTGGAGGGCCGGCGGGAGATTCTCGGGCTGTGGGCCGGTGACGGCGGTGAGGGTGCCAAGCACTGGCTGCACATTCTCACCGAGATCAAGAACCGCGGTGTGGGCGACGTGCTGATGCTGGTCTGCGACGGGCTCAAGGGCCTGCCCGAGGCGGTGGAGGCGGTCTGGCCGCGGACGATCGTGCAGACCTGCGTCGTCCATCTGCTGCGGAACTCCTTCCGTTATGCCGCCCGCCAGGACTGGGACAAGATCGCGCGTCCGCTCAAGCCCGTCTACACCGCTGCGACGGAGGAGGCCGCCCTGGACCGGTTCGCGGAGTTCGCCGATGCCTGGGGCAGGAAGTATCCGGCGATCGTGAAACTGTGGGGAGAACGCCTGGGAGGAATTCACCCCCTTCCTGCGGTTCGACACCGAGATCCCCCGCATCGTCTGCACCACCAACGCGATCGAGTCGGTCAACGCCCGCATCCGGCGCGCGGTCAAAGCCCGGGGACACTTCCCCAACGAGCAGGCCGCGTTGAAGTGCGTCTACATGGCGGTCATGTCCCTCGACCCCACCGGCAAGGGACAAGCCCGCTGGACCATGCGCTGGAAAACCGCCCTCAACGCTTTCGACATCACCTTCGACGGCCGCCTCTCCGCAGCCCGTCACTAACCCTCAACTACCCCAGTTACACCACTCGTTTGACAGTCCCCCGAAATCGGCCAGGGGCGCTCGTCGCCTCATTCGGTGCGGAGTTCAATGGAGTGAGGAGCTTCAACGAGCGCCCGCGGGGTGATTCCGGCCGAGGCCACCGGCTCGTGGAGTGGGCAGGGCTGTGTCGGAAGGCCAAGGGTGCCATTGGGGTCAACCGCAGCAGCTTCTAGGCTCTCGGCATGCAGCGCAGCGATGTCACAAGGGACGACGGCGCGTGGGTGGGCCTTTCGCTGGACGTGAAGGGCCGCCACCAGCCGGGGCTGTGCCTGTTCAGTGCCGGCCCGCAACTGCTGGTCTCCCAGCTGTCGCGGCCCGTGCTGCTCGCTGTGGTCGACGCGCAGCTCCAGGGCGTGAACTTCTGGCGCACCGACGAGTACCGCTCCTTCGTCCCGCCGTTGCGTGCCGATGTGGCGCGAGCCCTGGCGGGCAGCCCGGAACGGTGGGCTCACCGCTTTGCGCAGTACCTCATTGATTCGCCGGACAGCCCGTTGCACGAGGGCCGGTGGCTGCTCTCCTGTGAGAGTCCACTCCGGCGCTGGCGTCACGCTGACACTTCGCACGCCGAGTACTGGGGCTCGATGCTCGTCGACGGCCATCCGGACGGATACATCGACTGGTTCTTCCATTCTCATTCGTGGGAGGTCCTTCCGCTGCGGCCAATGCCCGATGCCGACGACAGCCGGGTCAAGGCGTACCGCAAGCAGGCCCGTGAAGGGACGCTGCCGCCCGTCGTGTTGTGGTGGGTCAGCGGCCTGGACTGCCATCTGATCCTGGACGGGCACGCGCGCCTCGCCGCGGCGATCGCTGAATCCGTCGAGCCGCCGCTGCTGCAGTTGCACCGTATGGTGCCGCGCGGTGACCTGGCCGAACGCATCGATCAGGCCGTGGGCTTCTACGAGGACGAACTGGCACGCTTTTCCGAACTCCGAGCCGTCCACGGCCTCACAGTCCCAGACGGCGCCGCCACCGCCGGTCCGCAGCTCGTCCGCCTCCTCCACGACCTGAACACCGTGGAACAACCAACCTGGGCCTGGCCCCTGCCCGGCGGAGAGGACCAGTGGCGTCACATTGCACGCGAGGTGACAGCCGGCCAGGACTGGCCCCGTGTCTGAGCCCTGTCGACTTTCTCCCGCTGACCGTTACGTCCGGATGTACCGCTGTACCGCCAGGAGCGCGCACACCCCGATGAAAGGCTGTCTCCCAGGCACGAGCTCCCACACGTAGGGCGGGCTCTGGCCCAAGCCGCCCTCGGCAGGCGGTGTGTGGCCGAGTCGGCCACACACCGCCCCTGGAACCGGCCGGCTGCGAGCGACGTGGGGAGATCCGTCGAGCAGGTCTGGGGTCACTCCCGAGCAGGGGGTGGGGATTTTCAAGGAGCCCCATCAATGGAATGTCTGACGGGTTACCTGGTCGAGGCGCAGCTGGAACTCGACGATCTCCATCTGCGACCTTCGCGACAGTTCATTCCGCAACCAGGCAAGCCGCGCATCCCTGCCCTCCTCCTGTCGTCGGCAGGTCTCCATCAGTCCCCAGAAGGATTCAACGTTCACTCGGCACACACTGCCAGGTGCCACTGACAAGCATCGAGATCACTTCCGCGAAGGCCAGGTCGATTGAGAATGCCGCCAACACCGGACCGTCGGCTACTTGGCAACTCCGCAGGTCAGTGCCGCGTCACATGCCATCCAATCTGCGACAGGACAGACGCGTGGTCGTGCGATTTGTGGTGGGGCACTCGCGAGGCCACCCGAATCAGCAGAACGATCGGAACTCCTTGAAGTCCGGCGTCGGGCGCGGATCAGGCAGCCGGTAGGCGCCGGTCCGCGGCCGACCACTGGCCGGGGCGGCGGTCCCGTCGGCCAGAGCGCCCGGTATCGGACGCCACCCCAGATTGGTCTCGAAGTACGCCACGGCAGCGGCGACCGATGGCCACCAGACATCGTCGAGCAGCACGACGCCGCCAGGTCGGACAATCTCGCCCAGGAAGTGGAGGTCGACGAACACGTTGTGGAAGTGGTGGCTGCCGTCGACGAAGGCCGCATCGGCCGCGAAGCCCGCGTCGGCCAACCGGGCAAGGAACCGTTGCGATGGCTCGGTCACCAGCTCGGCGATGTCATCCAGGCCGAGGCTGCGCAGCAGCTCCCACCCGACGCCGTCGTACGCCGTGAACTGGAACGGGTCGATCACCACATGCCGAGGGTTCCGTGAACCGGTGCGCAGCAGCGCCTCGCTGATCGCCAGCGCCGAGCCGGCATAGGCGAGTCCGATCTCCACGACCGTGCCCACTCGCTCGTCCACCAGGAGGTCACATACCTGATCACCGTCACGCTTCGGCAGCGTGACGGTGACGAAGTCCGGAGCGCCATGGGGACTCCGCGGCGGCCCGTGCTCGGCGAGCTCGCGGCGTACGGCTGCCACGCGATCCGGCCACTCGCCTGCGACTCCGTCCGGTTGCACGATCGAATTCACCAGGACACTCCTTCTCGCTGCGGGCACGGGACGTGGCCAAAAGTGACACTCTAGGCGGCCAACTGAAGCGCTCAGTCACAGAGATCGGACTACCGCGTGTTCACCGGGAACCGCCGCACTTCATCACGGGACGCCCACGGCCCTGGGGCCGCATTTCAGCAGGTCAGCGAATTCCGTCGGTTGGCCCTCTCGTCGGCGCACCGCGCGCGGCTGTCCAGGGAGACAGTGAACAGGTTTCCGGGCGGAGCTAGGGTCTTCGCTGTCCAGCCTCAGAGGTGGTGAAGCCGGTTTCCTCGCGCGAGGAGCGCTGACCGAAAGGGTTTGTCCCGCGGACGTACGTCGACGATGATCACTCCATGACCAACAGAAAGGGCCATGCCTTCTAGGCGCCCCGCTTCGCTCTCCACCGCTCGCGCACCGCCGACCGCCGCTCACCGCAGCGCCGAACGCCGTGACCGCCTACCCAGGAGAGCCCCGCCCGTGCAGAAGACTTCCCTCGTTGCCTACGCCCACCTTCCCCGAGCGCACCACGACCGCCACGTCCTGACCAGTACCGTCGATGTCTTCGGCATCGCCCATTGGCTGCTTGCCGACCGCGCTCCGCAGCCCGGCGGCGATGTCCTGCCCTTCGACGCGCTGGTCGTCTCCGTCCATCCGGGCGGCGACGTCGAACTCACCGAGCTGAGCGCCGTGCGGGCCCGCTGGCCGCATCTGGACCGCCTGACCGAGGGAGGGTTCGTCGTCGCAGCATCCCGCGCCCGTCGGTATGAGGACGCGGACCAGGTCCAGGTCTTCGACGCGCTCGGCCGTGAGACCTCGTCCTTCTCCGTCGGGGACGCCATCGAGCACCTGCTGGTGGACGAGGCCGGCCACATCTGGGTCGGGCACTTCGACGAGAATGCGGCCGGAATCCGCCGCTGGAGCCCCACAGGCCACCTCTACTGGACGTCAGACGGCGAAAGCATCCCCGGTCTCTTCGACTGCTACGCCCTGAACGTGTCGGGCACCACCGCCTGGGCGTGCCCGTACACGGACTTCCCGCTTGTGGAGATACGCCCGGGCCGTACCAACCGGCCCGTGAAGGTGTGGGCGAACCGTGTCCGGGGCGCCAAGGCGGTGGCCGTCCACGGCGAGCGGGTCGCCTTCTACGGCGGCTACGGCGAGGAACTGGACCGGCTCGCCCTTGGAGAGGTGACCGAGACGTCCGTCGAACCAACGGACGTCGGCCTACTCACCCTGCCCGACGGATCCCTCCCGGGCCACCGCCGGGTCGTCGGCCGAGGAAGCAGGATCTACGTCCAGGCCCAGCCGTTCACCGCGTGGGGCGTGTTCGAAGTCAGCGGCTGATACCCCAGCCCTGGCGCGCGCCGTCCTGGTGTCTAGCCCGTGGATCAGTGCCATCGGGGCGTCGGCGTGCGGTGGACGCTACTCACGCTTTCGCGGTACAGCGCCTCCACAGGCAGCTCGCCTCCGGCAGCCTCCACGATGCTGCGACGGCGCCCTTCGTCAAGGTTCATCCATGGAACATCGACGCGGGACAGGGCGCGCTGGAGGTCGTCGCGGCGCTCTCGGGCGGCGCTGAGGCGCTCTCTCACCTGGCGCTGGGCGACCAGGTCAGCGTTCAACCGGGACATCTGCCGCTGCGTGGTACCCGCGTCTCCGCCCGGCGGGACCGCGAGCTGCGCGAACATCTCGGCGACGAGGCTCGCCCACTACTGCGTGAGCGCTTCGCCGAGGTGTGAGAGAGCGCTGTTTCCCGGCATGCGCTGGCCGGGCAGAACTACGCTGGCACGGTGACCCTCTTGGCTCCCCAGCTGCCTGCCGATCCCTCGTTGATCATCCTCGCTTACCAGCACGAACACCCCGTCCAGGCGTACGAGTTCGAGAACACGCTGGAGGTGTGGACGGTGTCCGCCCGGATCGACGCGGACGTCCTGGCGGAGGAACTGGCCGCCTACAGCGACATGGACCAGGACGCGCTGGACGCGGTCCAGGACGTCACGGTGGGCCGCATGTCGTTCGTGCGGGTACGGATGTTCGGCCCGGACCATCCGTGGGAGGCGATGGACTCCTACACCGGGGACGTCTCCCGTATCGGCGAGGTGGTCCTGGACGTCGCTGACGGCCGATGGGAGCTGGCCTTCGAGGCCGCCCTCGCGCACCCTGTCGGTGACCTGCTCGTCATGGACCGGGTCATCCTGGAACCATCGTGGCGCGGCCTGGGCCTGGGCCCGGTGCTGGCAGGTGCTGCGATCCGGCGCCTCGCGCAGCCTGCCGTTACTGCTGGAAGAAGTGATCGCTGCCCGGCGGGCCGGTGAGGCCGGTGCCACCCTGGTCCTGGGCTTCCTCGGCCATGGAATGGCGCCGCCCGGGTGCGCGAACCCCACCGCCCGCGTGTACCGGCCGGCCCGCAACCGCTCTGCGAGATCCTGTGGCTGGCTCGCGTCCCGGCCGTGGCTGGAGCGCGACGTACTGCCCAACACTGGCGGCTGCCAGCCCTGCTGGCCCTGCCCGGAATCCGACGCGGAGGACAGAGGACCGGATCCTCGAAGAGGCCGCCGTCACCGGCGCCGACCCGCAACACCTGTGCGCGGTATTCAACATCACCCCCGACACCGGACTGCGCTACACCCGGACATTCCACCCCGACCCCTTGGCCGACCGAGACCAGGAGGACACGCCGTGACTGGCAACCGCCCTGGCTGCGTCCGCGTCACCGACCCACTCGCTCCGGCGGCGAAGCACTCGCTCACCCGGACACCGAATTCGTCATGCACGTCGACACCGAATTACTGACTGGCTTTGACCGCGAAAACCATTGGTGCGCGGCTTGCTCCGCTGATGGACTGACGCCCTACCGTGAGTCTGCCGCGTGACGGAGGTAGTGGTTGTGACAGGTTATGACGTGCTTGCCGAGGTGTACGAATGGCTCATCTCGGATGCAAAGTTGCCTCCAGCCGAGTTCGCTAAGTCGTTCGACGACGTCCTCAATCTCCTGCCGTCGAACGCTCACGTCCTCGACTGTTCGTGCGGAACCGGACAGTTGGCGGTTGGCCTCGCCGGTCGTGGCATGCAGGTTGTCGCAACTGACGCCAGCGAGGCGATGGTTCGCCGGACTGCAGAGTTGTCTGAGGAGTTCGGGGCATCCGTCCGGGCCTTACGAGCGAACTGGGAAGAGTTGCCCGACCATTTCCAGGACAACACGTTCGATATGGTGTTCTGCGTTGGCAACTCGCTTCACCATGCCGCGGGCGCGACAGGCAGGGGTGCTGCTCTGGAGTCGATGTCACGGCTTCTGCGCCCGGGAGGGCGCTTGGTGCTCACATCCCGGACTTGGGAACTCGTGAGGGCCAGAGGTTCCCGGCTGGACATCTGGGACCGACTCGTCCGCCGGAACGGTCGCGATGCCGTCGTAATTTACCGCTGGGAGATTGCGCCGCATTGGGAGGATGAGCACCATATCGAGATTGCGATCGCCCAAGTTGATGCGACTGGGCCGGTTCTTGTCCGCTCGGAACTGCTGTCCTGCTGGCCCTACCGGTACGAGGAACTCGAAGTCGAGCTGCACCGGGTCGGACTCCAGACGGAACTGAGCACGTTCGATCTTGAGGCCGAGAACTACATGGTGGTCGCGAGCAAGGTATAAACATCGGACTCTCAGTCCCTGGCCGGACCGCGCGGTTGCTCGCAGGACGCTTGCGCCCTCTCATCGGTGCGGGTTCAAGTGGTCAACGCAACGCAACGCAACGCAACGCAACGCCTCGGACGAGGAGTGTTCGTCGATCAGACGGCAGTAGATCCGGGGTGATGGTGTGGCGCTGTTTCCTGGTCGCATCCAGATCAATGAGCAGGATCTCGTCGATCAGCGGCGCGAACGGATCCAGCTTCGACGGCCGCGCCGAAGCGGTTGTCGTGCGTGGCTGCGGCCAAGCCGAGGTCAGGGCCTTGTTGACCGTGCTCCAGGTGACGCTGTACTTCGCGTGATGCCGGGCGGCGGGCACTCGCCTTCGCAGCTCAAGGCGTCGCCCCAACGACATCACGCATCAAGTCTCAGTAACCGGAACCGAGCCGTACACGGCCGAGGATCTCCGGCGGCAGAGCCAAGTTCGTGGTGCCAGCGCCTCAGAAATCGCGAACTCAGGCGCTTTTGTCGGCGACTACA
>NZ_KQ948151.1:0-39391 GCF_001513955.1 Streptomyces pseudovenezuelae
CAGTTCGGTGCCGCGGGCCGCGAGCGGCTGGACCACCACGCCGGTGAGCAGTCCGGCGAACCGGGTCTCCAGGTCGCGGAAGGCGGCGCGGACCTGGCTGTCGCCGCGCAGGTCCAGATGGACCGCGTGCTGCGCGCTCTTGTGGAGCAGACCGGGCCAGTAGCCCTTCATGACCACCAGGCCGCCGGGACCACGCATCCGGTCGGCCGCCAGGACGGCCTCGTCCTCGGTCGTGGCCCAGGCCCAGGGCAGCTGTGGAATGCCGTAGCAGTCGAGGAGCTCGGCACAGGTGCGCGGGTCGAGCCAGCCTCCGTCGGGGTGGGCTTCGAGGTACGTCCCGATGCAGGCATGGGCACGGGCCGTGTCGATGCCGTCGAGGTCCGGGACGGTACCGGCGGGGCGGGCAAGCCAGGCCGCCCGGCGCGCGGCGTGGGCCAGCGCCCGGGCCGCTGCCTGCGGTTCGGCATACGCGGGTACGGTGCCGCCGCCGCTGCGGGACAACAACTCCACAGGCAGGGTCTGTTCGAGGCGTACGACGACGACCGGCTTCGGTCGGTGTCCCGGCCTGGCGGTGACCGCCTTGACGAGGTCGTCACCCGTGGCGGCCGCGACCGCGGTGGGCACAAGGGCCACCAGCACGGCGTCCACGCCCGGGTGCCGCATGATCCGGTCCACGCACTCGCCCAGTCGGTCCTGCGTGACGGCGGCCGTCACGTCCACGGGGTTGCCGATCGCGGCGCCCTCGGGCAGCACGGCGAAAAGGTCTTCGACGAGCATGGCGGGGGGCATCGGCAGAGTGAGTCCGGCTTCCGCGCAGGCGTCGGCGCTGAGCACACCCGCACCGCCCGCGTTGGTGACGATCATCACCCGCGATCCGGCAGGCAGCGGCTGGGAGTGCAACAGGGCCGCGGTCTCCAGGAGTTCACCCACCGAATGGGCGGCGGTGATGCCTGCCTGGGTGAACAGGGCCTGGCGGGTCATGGTGCGGGTGGCGGCCGCGGCCGTGTGCGAGGCGGCGGCACGGCGCCCGGCGTCGGTGCGCCCGGCGTCGACGGTGAGCACCGGCATGCGCCGGGTCACCCGGCGGGCGGTGCGGGAGAAGGCACGCGGGTTGCCGAACGACTCGAGATGCAACAGGGCGAGGTCGGTGTGTGCGTCGCTCTCCCACCACTGGAGCATGTCGTTGCCGCTCACGTCGTACTTGTCACCGAGCGAGACGAACGAGGACACACCGATGCCCAGCCGGGACATTCCGTCGAGCAGGGCGATGCCGACTCCACCGGACTGCACGGCCACACCGGCTGTGCCGGGGCGTGGGTGGTGCGCGGCGAAGGTCGCGTCCAGGCGGTGTTGCGGGTCGGTGTTCGAGATGCCCAGGCAGTTGGGTCCCACCATCCGCATCCCGTAGGTGCGGCAGGCGGCCAGCAGGGCCTTCGCCTGATCCGCGTCCAGCCCGGCGGTCACGACAAGGAGCGCGCGTACGCCCGCCTTGCCGCACTCCTCGGCGGTCGCGGGAACCGCTGGGGCGGGTACGGCGACCACGACGAGGTCGGGAGTCCTGGGCAGGGCGCTGACGCTCGGGTGGGAGGGTACGCCGAGGATGGATGTCGCGGCGGGGTTGACCGCCCACAGCCGGCCGGTGTAGCCGCCGGTCTTGAGCTGGTGCAGGATGGCGCGGCCCACGGAACCCGGCTTGCGCCCGGCGCCGACCACGGCGACCGCGGCCGGCCTCAGCAGGGGCCTCAGGCTCTCGACGTCGGCGGCCCGCCCGCGCTCTTCCACCGCCGTCAGATAGGTGTCGTCCTCGCCCAGCGCGATCGTGCAGCGCGCTTCCGGTCCCTCGAAGCGGCGGGCCGTGCGCAGACCGAGGTCGGCGAACAGGCGCAGCACTTCTTGGTTCTCGCTCAGGGCGTCGGCGATGAAGGAGGTGACGCCGTCCGCACGGGCCGCGGAGACCAGGTGCTCGACCAGGAGGGTGCCCACGCCACGGTGGTGCAGTCCGTCGGCGACCGCGATGGAGATCTCGGCCTCTGTTCCGATACCTCCGGTGTCGTACTCGGCGAGGCCGATCACCTGTCCGGACCGCTCGGCGAGCAGGGCACGGTAGCCGACGTGAGGTGTGGCGCAGGCGCGGTCGGCGGCCATCTCGGCCGAGCGGCGGCTGGCCGCGAAGAACCTCAGGCGCAGGTTCTCCGGGGACATCTCCTCGTAAAGGCCTTGCAGCTGGTCGTGGTCGGCCGCCGCCACGGGGCGGATGCACACGGTGGTGCCGTCCGCGAGCAGGGCATGGGTCCGGGGACCGCTGAGCGTTTCGTTCTTCATCGCGGCTCTCCTCCAGGTCTCTGTGCACTTCGAGCGTCCAGCGGAAAGGGGCGGGGGCCCATGGGCTGAGCGGCGGTGATGTGAGGGCCGGTCGGCCCTCGGTGACCGCGCCTCGGGGCCGGCCCGGGACCCGGGCGAGCCCCACACGCTCGGCGTCAGTGGTGCGGGAGCACGGCGACCGGGACGGCGGAGTGGTGCAGGACCGCGTGGGTGACGGGTCCGATGTGAGCGCCGAAGGACCTGCGCCGGGCCCGGCGGCCCACGACGACCAGGGAGGCCTCACGGGACGCGTCGATCAGCTGGCGGCCCGGGCTGTCGGAACGGCACACCTCGACGAGCTCGACCGACGGATACTTCTGCCGCCAGGGATGCAGGACCTCGCTCAGCGCGGCGGCCTTCTGACGGGCGATCTCGTCGTGGTACTGCGGGTCGAGGGAGAGGCCGTACACGTAGTACGGCGGCAGGTTCCAGGCGGACACGGCCCGCAGGGCGGTCTCGCGTCGGGCGGCTTCCTCGAAGGCGAACTCGATCATCGAGTCGTCGGGATCGTCGGTGTCGAGGCCCAGCACGACCGGGCGGAAGGGTGTACCCGCCGCCGGGATGCCGGCCAGGTCCGGCTCGTGCTCGTCGGCGGCCTGTTCCCCGGCACGGACCAGGATGACCGGCCGTTCGGCATGCGCCACGACCGCCAGGCCGACGGAACCGGGCAGAAATCCACTGATCCCGCTCAGCCTGCCCGAGCCGAGGACCAGCAGTTCGGCGTCCCGTCCCGCCTCCGCCAGGATTTCGGCCGGCCGGCCTGCCACGTCCTGCATGTCGACTTCGAGGCCCGGATGCCGCAGGCGGATGCCGTCCGCCGCGTCTCGCGGGACCTTCTCACTCCAGTACTGCAAGGTCTCACCGCCGAGGAGCGGTGCCTGGGCCATCGGCTCCGGCACGGGCTCCGAGACGTGGATCAGCTTCAGCGGCAGGCCGCGCGAGGCGGCTTCGCGGGCCGCCCACTCGGCGGCCGCGCGGCTTTCGGCGGAGCCGTCGAGACCTGCGACAACGGTGCGGACCATGATGCTGCCTCCTGATCTGGATGTCTGTCTCCAGCGTCGTGCGGTCAGGCCCGGCGAGGCAGGGGCCGCTGGTCCCGGAAGCCGGCCGACCGGCCCCACCGGGCGTGACGCGGCGGGTCCCGGCCGGGACCCGCCGTGCCGTTGCAGGGTCACTGGAGCCAGTGGTTGCGGCTGACGAAGGGCAGGCGTGCCCACACCTTGCCCAGCCCCCAGACCGTGCCGGCGCCCGCGGCCGCCAGGGCGATGAGGACGACGGCGTAGATCACGTGGTAGTCCACGAACGGGTTCGTCGACATGCTGGGCGAGCCGTCCGAGAGGTGCTTGGCGGGCGGCCACTCCGCGATCCACATCAGCGCCATCATCGCCGTACCGGCGACGGCGGCGAGTCGCAGGCCGATCCCGGCGATCAGTGCCAGACCGACGCCCAGCAGACCGAGCATGAACAGCCAGTCGGCCCATGCATCGCCCGCCCAGGAGTGGAAGGTGGACTCCATCGGTCCGGCGGCCACACCGCTCAAAAAGCCCTTGGTCGGCGAGCCACCGTCGATCCAGCCCTTGCCGGACTGGGTCGCGTAGCCGAAGCCGAACGTCTTGTCCAGGAACGCCCACAGGAAGACGAACCCGGTCAGCAGCCGCAGTCCGGCGAACACGTACGCGCCGGTCGCCGTGGCCGTGGCGGCCGCGTCGGCCGTTTCCGTCCTTCGCAGCGACGGGAACCGGAAACCTGCGTGTCGGTGCGGGTGATCGTGGACAGCCATGGTCGTGATCCTTTCGGGAGTCGGTGCGTTCACTCGTTCCTTGCACCGTCCAATCTGCTCGCCGCGGGGTAGCAGCGCCGCAGGCCGAAGGTCTGGGCACGGTGGGCTGAACGGCCCCTTTGGCGGGACCTGTCGGGCCCGGCCGCAAGGAGTGACACCGTCCAAGCTCGGCGTCCAACGCCGCGTCCAGGCCGCTGTCCTCGCCACCCACCTGGAGCGCCCCGATGCTTGACGGGTCGACGCAGTAGGTCCGTCGTCAGCGGACGAGCCGCTTGGCCCCGCGCACCTGGACGGCGGCGATCTGTACGACGAGGACGCCCGCCAGACACCACCACAGGGTGCGGTTGCGCAGTCGGTGGCGGCCGAGCAACGGGCCCTGATCGGCACGGGCGTTGAACGAGTTGAAGAGCTGGAACAGGACGAACGTGGTGAACGCCATCGTCAGCGCGGTGTCGGTACCGGCCCACGGCCGGGCGAAGGCCAGGAGCCCGACGGTACCGAGGGCCATGACGGCACCCGCCCTGCTGATCGCGATCAGACGGCGGGCGTCCAGGATCCGCTCGCCGGAGTCCCTCGGCTGGTGTCGCATCACGTCGTCCTCGGCCGGGTCGACCGCCCATGCCATGGCCGGGGGCCCGTCCATGATGATGTTGATCCACAGGAGTTGGGCCGCGGTGAGGGGGGCGGGCAGTCCTGCCACCGAGGCGCCCAGCAGGGTCAGGATGGCGCCGATGTTGGTGGCCGGCTGGAAGCGGACGAACTCGACGATGTTCGCGTAGATGGCGCGCCCTTCACGCACGGCACGCACGGCACGCACGATGGTGGAGAAGTCGTCGTCGGTGAGCACCATGTCGGCGGCTTCCTTGGCCACGTCGGTCCCGGTGCCTCCCATGGCCACGCCGATGTGTGCGGCCCGCAGCGCTGCCGCGTCGTTGACGCCGTCACCGGTCATGGCGCCGACATGGCCCCGCTCGGACAGCGATGCGCCGGGAGAGCTCCCGCGGTGTCATCCGGTCGAGCTCCACGCCCGTCACCACGTCTCCGTCGATGTCCAGCTCGCGCGCGACGGCCGCCGCGGTGTCCGCGTGGTCACCGGTGATCATCTTGACGGTCACCCCCGCGGTGCGGCACAAGGCGATCGCGTCCCGTGCCTGCGCGCGCGGTGGACCGGCGATTCCGGCGACGGACACCAGGGTCAGGCCGGTCAGCGGGGCGCCTGCTGCGTGTCGACGGACATTGGGAGTCCCTTTCCTCGGCGGGTCTGGGGGCGGGCAGGCGCGCGGTGCCGCTCTGAACCAGCTTCCGACTGCCTGCTGGCCCCTCGACAGGGCCGCTCGGGCCACCCCTGCCGGCCCGGGTGCCCCTTATCGGGTCGGTACCACCACCACCGGACAGTGCGAGCGGTGCAGCAGGGCGTGTCCGACCGTGCCCAGCCGCGGCGTGCTGCCGTGCCCGTGACGGCGAGCCCCGATCACCACGAGCCCGGCCTCCCGTGTCTTCTCCAGCAGGGCATGCGCCGGATCGGTGCGGACCGTCACGGTCTCGACGCCGACCCCCGTGTGGCGCTGACGCAGTTCGGCCACGTCGAAGCGTCCGACCGCCTCCTCGCCCGACTCGCGCCGTGCCGCCTCCCGCTGTCCCGGGCTCGCCCCCGGGATCAGCGACGGCAGCTCGGGCGTTTCGTGCCGGTGGCTCCAGGCGTGCAGGACCGTGAGCCGGGCACCGCGGCGCTCCGCCTCCTGGAAGGCGTAAGCGGCCGCGTCCGCGTCGGTGTCGCTCTCCAGGCCGAGCAGCACCTCGCGCGCACCGTCGCAGCGGTGGTCGCCGCGGACGACCAGGAGGGGGCTGTGGGTGTGCCCGGCAAGCCGCAGACTGACCGATCCGAACAGGGTGCCGGTGACCCGTCCCAGGCCCCTGGTACCGACGACGGTGAGGGCGGCGCCCTCGCTCTCCCGTACGAGGGCCTGCACCGCGGTGCCTTCGGCGGCGCCGGTCACGACCGGCAGCCCCGGATGGTGGTCGTGGATCCGAGCGGCAGCGGCTGCAAGCACCGGTCCCGCCTCGTCGTGATCCGCCACGGCGTAGAGGATGTGCAGGGTGGCGCCACGCCGCTCGGTCTCCTCGGCCGCCCAGTCCAGTGCTCGTACGGCGATCAGTGTGCCGTCCACTCCGACGACCACGCGCTGTCCAGACATGTCCCGGTCCCCTTCCGTGCACGTCCTCCCCGGCGCTTCGTCCACCGGGCTCTCGCGACGATGCTCGTCCACGAGCCAGGAAAGGGGGAGGGACCGCGTGGGTCGGCGCGGGCGCCGTGCGGCCCTTTCGCTCCGTGACGTTCGGTCCCGCGCGGGCCGCGGTGAGCTGTGCTCAGAAGGCGAGGCGGGTGCCGTACACGGAACGCCCGCCGATGAGTTCACGGCCCGTGATCAGCTCGGGTGCGATCCGCACGAACACCTCGGCGGGCGAAGGTGCCCAGGAGCGTGGTCCGACCCGGCACAGCCGCGCGTGCTCGGCCGGATCGTCCACCACCGCGGCCCGGCCCGTGACGACGACGCTCCAGCCGGACCGGGCGGCCGCGTCGACCTCGTCCGTCTCGAAGGCGACGACCACGCCGTCGACCGCGCGGACCAGTTCCGACGCCGCTGCTGTCCGCAGCAGCACGCCCCCGTCGTAGTCCAGGGAGAAGTTGACCGGCAGGACCGCGGGCAGGGCGTGGCGTGTGTGGACGATGCGACCCACAGGCACCCTCGCCATCAGGCGCAGACACTCCTGCCGGTCCAGTTCACGAAAGCCGTCGCTCGAATACATGGGCGGTCCAACCTTCACCGCGTGGTAAATCGTCTCCTCCAGCGTCTACCCGGCTCTTGCCGGAGCCTGAGGGGCCATTGGTCCCTGCCCACGCGCGGGACGGCCCTGCCCGGTTGGTTCACCCGCCGCCCGGCGGACGCTCCCTGATCAGCCGGCCGGTGATCTCGACCGGGTCGAGGCGGACCCAGAGGTCAGGCCGCCCGCCGGCCCAGGGTTCGCTGTACGCCCGCTCGGCCAGCCGCCGTACCTCGTTGGACCACGTCACCTCACGGGCCAGGCCGCGCACCAGCACGCTCCAGCCGTGCCGGAACACCTCGTCGATGTGGTCGGCCTCGAAGGCGACCTGCTCGCCGGGAAGCGCGCCCGGGAGGGAGCCGGGGGCGGTCCTGAAGACGATGGCACCGTCGACGACGGTGTAGTTCAAGGGAAGGATCGTCACGCCCTCGGCGGTGATCATGCCGAGCCTGCCCACCCCGTGCGTCGACAGCCGCTCCCAGCACTCGTCCGTGCCGAGTTCCACCGACTCCGCTGTTCTGCTCGCCCGGCCCGGACCCGGCGGCAGATCGACCTCACCGCCGGTGAGGACCGTGACCCCGGTGTCCAGCGCGTCGGCGAGCCGCAGGAGGGTGCCGACGCCCGGGGCGGCGGCGGGGGTCTCTTCCAGGCAACGGAGGTAGCCGGTGTCCATGCCGGTCCGGTCGACCACCTCCTGCCGGGTCAGGCCGAGCTCACCACGCCTGTCGGCGAGGCGGCGGCCCAGGTCACTGGCACCGAGGCCGGTCGCGGGCTGCGCCGCTCCCGCCGACGCGTGTTCACGCACGGCTCTCTCCTCCTCCGTCACGAGGACGCCGGAACGGCGAGTGCGTCGTGTCGCGGCTCGCCCAGCACGACCTTCAGGGCGCCGGTCTCGGACGCGCGGCCGAAGACGTCGTACGCCTCCTCCATGCTGTCCAGCGGGAAGGTGTGGGTGACCATCGACGCGGTGGGCAGTCGGCCGGCTGCCGCCATCCGCAGCAGGGTGGGCGTGGACGAGGTGTCGACCAGCCCGGTCGTCAGGGTCACGTTCTTGATCCACAGGTCTTCGAGATGCAGGGTGGCGGGCTTGCCGTGCACTCCGACGTTCGCCACGTGACCGCCGGGACGCACCATCCGCGTGCACAGCTCGAAGCTCTCGGGGACGCCGACGGCCTCGATGACGACATCGGCGCCCAGGCCGTCGGTGAGGTCGGCGACCAGTTGGGCGGGGCCCTCACGCACGGCCACGACGACGTCGGCGCCGAGCCGCTTGGCGGCGTCCAGCCGGGAGTCGGCGAGGTCCACGGCGATGATCCGCTCGGGGGTGTAGAGCTGCGCGGTGCGGATAGCGGCCAGTCCGATGGGGCCGGCGCCGACGACGGCGACGGTGTCCCCGGGGCGCACGGCACCGTTCAGCACGCCCACCTCGTAGGCGGTCGGATAGATGTCGGCGAACAGCACGGCGTCCTGCCCGCTCAGCCCGCCGGGCAGCCGGTGCACGGACAGGTCGGCGTACGGCACGCGCACGTACTCGGCCTGCGTCCCGTGGATCCGGTGGCCCAGGATCCAGCCTCCGCCGCCCAGACACTGGCCATACATGCCCTGCCGGCAGAAGCGGCAGCGGCCGCAGGCGGTGATGCAGGAGACCAGGACCTCGTCTCCCGGCCGGACGGTGCGCACGTCGCTGCCCGTCTCGACGATCTCGCCGACGGCCTCGTGGCCGAGAACCGTGCCGGGTGCCACCTCGGGCACGTCGCCCTTGAGGATGTGGAGATCCGTCCCGCAGATGGTGACCGCCTTGACCCGTACGACGGCGTCGGTCGGGTCCTGGACGGCCGGGTCCGGCACCTCCTCCCAGGCGGACTGTCCGGGGCCGTGGAAAACGAAGCCCTTCATGACCGTTCCTCCTTCGCTGCGGGGCACCGGGAGTCCCCCACGGTTCCAGCGTGGGCCGAGTGACCGGCGTCCGCATGGGCCGTTCGGTCCCCACCGCACGACGGGACGGCACTGCCCCGCCGGCAGGCCTTCTCACCGGAGCGTCTCCGGGTCGCTCACCGCCTGCGGGGCGCGCCGCGGGGTGGCGGCGCCCTCGGGGCCGTAGCCGAGGCGGACCAGCATCTGGGCGTGCCCCGTGTGCTCAGGCACGGGGTTCAGTTCGGTCCGCAGGTCGGGCCACTCCATCGGCTGGTGCAGCAGGGAGGCGCGCACGCCGTGGGCCGTGGCCAGCAGCAGTACGTGTTCGAGCGCTTGCCCGGTGCGCAGCCAGTCGGAGCGTCGATCGTGTTCGGTCGTGAGCAGAGCGATGAGCGGGGTGGTTTCGAAGTCCTGGGCGGGCAGCCGTTCGGGATGCCGCTGGGCGGTGAAGTCCCGCATCGGGATCTGCTCGCGCGCGTCCTGCGGTCCCAGGGTCGTCCTCGGCAGCCCGATGTCCGTGGCCCCGGCTCCGTCCGGTTGCAGCCAGCGGCGGCTCTCCGTGCCGCGGTCCGTGTCGGCGCGGTTGCGCTGCTCGGCCTCGGACACCACTCGGAGCATACGAGCCGTCTCGGTGGGGGCGGGGAAGGTGACGAGGGCGCCTTCCATGTGCGCGGCCTCGGCGAGTTCGGTGAGGACCCGCGGCGGGACCTGACGGCTGGAGAAGGGCATACGGCTGCTGTGCCTGCGCCAGACCGCAGGGTAGAGGTCGGCGCGGAGCGTTACCGTGGTGCGGTGGACGGGAGCCGTCATGCGCATCGTGGCCAGCAGGCCGGGTTCCTCGGGGCTGGGCAGCAGGCGTACGACGGGTGACCAGCCGAAGTGGAGCGCGGCGACGCGGAGGTTGAAGACGGATGCGCCCACCGAGACGTGCAGGGGGCGGCCGACGGGGTCGGCGTGGCGCAGGCTTCGTTCCGGGGCGGCCCGCACCTCCAGGGTGACGGTGTCGGGGTCGAGCCGGTAGCGCCAGGGCTGGCTGTTGAAGAACGAAGGTGCCGCCACAGCCGCCGAAAGGCAGGCTTCCAGGGTCGTGGCGTCGAGAGATGCGATGCGCATGATGCTCTCCTCCCGCACGAGCGACGGGCAGGTCCCGTGCCTTCGAGGGTGGGGCGGTGGGACGGTGCGGTGAGAGGGTCGATGGTCCCTTGTCCGGGTCCGACCGGGATACGGCCCACGCACCCGGCACGCCCCGACGGCCGACCCGGCGAACAGCACCGGGCCGAACGGCCCTTCTCTATAGGGGTCTTGACCCCGACGGTCCCCGCATCGGCCTGACAGGCCCCTGCCGCGGCTGAGCCACGGCTGTCACGTTCCTGAACAACGACAGTGACGGTGCATGGGGAGGTGCGGACCGATGGCCGGGCGTACGAGGACGTGGTTGTGGCGGTGGCGCGGCAATCCGCTCCGGCGGCGCGAGGACGTGCTGGAGGCGTGGCTCGTTCTGGTCGTCTGGGTGATCATGGCCGTCGGCGGCACGGTGGCCGGTGTGGTGACCGCCCAGGGGGCCGACGGGGTCTTCGCCCAGCAGCGCGCCGGGCGGACGCCGGTCCGGGCAGTGCTCCTCGTGGGCACCCCACCGGCCACTGCGCACAGCTTCCGGTCGCCGGCCGCGGTCCGCTGGACGGCGCCGGGCGGGTCCGTGCACACCGACAAGACCCTGGTGGAATCGGGCCGCCCCGTCGGCTCCGCGGTCGAGGTGTGGACCGACGCCCAAGGCGACCTGATGACCGCACCGACGAGCCGAACCGAGGCGTCCGTGGAGTCCGGCCTGCTGGGCGCGGCGTCCGCCTTCGCCCTCTCCGGCGTCGTGATCGGAGCCGGAAGCGTCGTACGCAGGGGACTCGACCGTCGCCGCCTCGCCCAGTGGGACGTGGAATGGGGCATGGTGGGACCCCGCTGGGGACACCGCACCGGTTGACTCTCACGTCGTTCACGCCGAGGGCGCTGCCCACGGCGGAGTCCAGGGGGCTTTCGGCCTGGGAAGGGGCAGGTCGGCCACTGCCCCAGGCCTGGCACACGATGCAGGCCGTCAGTGACCACGCCGTGGCGTACGGCGTTCGATCCCTCAGGGCCAGTGCCATGGTTGTCCTCGCCGTGTTCCTCCAACTGCTCATTCTTGTCGGTGCGTTGTACGACACCGATCGCCTGTGCGCGCCGGGCACCGTACGCGAAGCCTCGCAGCTCCGACGGGACAGCAAGCTGGAGAAGAGCGAGATACGGCCGGTGGCACGGCGTCTGCACGGCCGGATCGACTCCGCCGCCTACCGGTCCGGAATGCGCGACCTCACGGAGGGCCATCGGCCCACCCGACGGCGGCGTCCGGGCCAGGTTCTCCGTGACCGCGCCTGCGATGCCATGAGGCGGACGGGGACGCCGGCACCCGAAAGTCCGGGCACCGGCCCGCCTGGCGCCGCCTGCTCCCGGCCGCAGCTCACACCGAGGCTCCCACGAACGCTTGGCGTGACGGCTCTGCGCATGCCACGTGCACGGTGAAGGGCACACTGGACATGAGCAGGACCACCCGCAGACGGCACGTGACCGGGAGCGAGGGAGTCGAGATGGCCGAGGCACGCACCTTCACCCCGCAGGACCCCATCCGGGTCTTCCTCCTCGACGACCACGAAGTCGTCCGCCGCGGCGTGATGGACCTCCTGGACGCCGAGGATGACATCAGCGTCGTCGGCGACGCCGCCAACGCCGACCACGCACTCGTACGCGCCCCCGCCGTACGCCCCCACGTCGCCATCCTCGACGTCCGCCTGCCCGACGGCGACGGCATCACCGTCTGCCGCGAACTACGCAGCCGCATGCCAGAACTGGCCGTCCTGATGCTCACCTCGTTCGACGACGAGGACGCCCTCCTCGACGCCATCATGGCCGGCGCCTCCGGCTACGTCCTCAAACAGATCAAAGGCACCGACCTGATCTCCGCCGTCCGCACCGTCGCCTCCGGCCAGTCCCTGCTCGACCCCGCCACCACCGCCCGCCTCATGCAATCACTGCGCGCCGAACCCACCGACACCCCCGCCCTCGCCCCCGAACTCGCCGGCCTCTCCCCCCGCGAACGCGACATCCTCGCCCTCATCGGCGACGGCCTCACCAACCGCGAGATCGGCAAACAGCTCTACCTCAGCGAGAAAACCGTCAAGAACCACATCTCCCGCCTCCTGTCCAAACTCGGCGTCCAACGCCGCGTCCAAGCCGCCGTCCTCGCCACCCACCTGGAACAACCGGAGACCGCGAATCACTCCTCGGGCTGAGGGGCACGCAAGCGGCTGGAGATGCGAGAGGGCCGATCGGCCCTGACGGCGGGGTGGCACGGCCCGCGTTCCGGGGTCGTTGGCCTCAAGCGGAGGAAGCGGACGCGGAGAAGACTCCTTGGGGCACGCGGCACCGAATCGATCGGAGCACCGCGGACGGCGTCCAAGGAGGCGGCGATCATGAGGCGGATCCAGCAGACCAAGTGCCCCCGTACTCCCCGCCGGCCGGAGCCCCAGGACCTGCGCACGCCCTCCGGGCGTCCCCTCCCCTACTGAGCGCGTACAGCCGCGGCCGTACCCCTCGAATGGGGCCGGTCGGCCCTGGCGGGCACGTGGTCGAGATGATGTGCTGGAGGTGGCGGGAAGAGCTCGCCGGGAGACGCGGGGAAGCGCCTTCGGGGCGCGCACCGCGCAATCAGGATCCGCGAGAAGCGGATGGGCCCTTCCCGCCCTGTGCTGCCCGGTCGGCACCGTGACCGCGTCACGTGGGGTCAACGGCCCTGTGCCTGCATGTCCGCCACCCACTTCCCGCGCACCGCGTCCTCGTGCTCGTTCTGGTCGAGCCCGCGTCGACCCGGGCGAGTACGGTCTCCAGCCGCGGAATCCAGTGCCGCCGCACGGCCCGCACCCGCCGCCGGGTACTGAGCAGTTCGTCCCCCACGGCGCGGGCCGCGGCACCGGCGGCGGCGTACTCGGCGGCTGCCCGTACCGCGTCCGCGTAGGCGGCCCCGGCGTGGACCAGGGCGGTGTTCGCCGGTGCCGGTTCGTCCGGATCGGCATCCGGCACGGCACACGAGGCGGCACGAGGATGCCGTACGCCCATCGTCGAGGTCCAGGTGATCTCCCGTTCCGCGGGACGCCGCGCGAGGGCCGTGTCGAGAGCGTCCTCGCCCCCGAGGGGCAGTCCGCGTCGCACCCAGGACTCCGCCTCCGTGAGCCGCGCGTGCTGCGCTCGGCGCGCAGCAGTTCCTCGTGGCGGGGCGTGAAGGACGCGCATTTTCCGGTCGAGCAGATCAGCCCCGTGGCGCGCCACTTCCAGGCCACGGCGCAGTTTGAGACGTCCGGCCCGGCCGGGGGGGTACGCGCAGCTCCGTCATACGAGCACTTGCTCTCCGGCGCGCGATGGGCGTCAAGGAACTCGGCCGGTAGCACGGTCAGTTGGCCGCCTGGCAGCGTCATCAGCACCTGCCAGGCGCCCGCTCCAGCATCTGATCCAGGGTGCGCAGTTCGTCCCGCCGCTGGTCGAGGAGCCCGCGCGCGAAGGCGTCCTCGAAGTCCAGGGAGCACCGGTCGGCCGGGCTGAGCGCCGCCTGCCCGGCGAGGTCGGCGAGTTCCCTGACCTGACGCGCGCGGGAAAGAGCCGACAGCAGCTGAGCCGCCACGTCGAGGCGGTGGGCACGCGTGCGGCCAGGTCCGGCACCCTTGCGCATCAGGCGCGACAGCGAGGACAGGGCGTCCACCGGGTGGACGCCTCGCGCATGCAACTGCCGGGACAGCACGATCTGGCCCTCGGTGATGTATCCGGTGAGGTCCGGCACCGGGTGCGTGATGTCGCCAGCGGGCATGGTCAGTACGGGCAGCACCGTGACGGAGCCCGGCAGGCCGCGCAGTCGCCCGCAGCGCTCGTACAGGGAAGCCAGATCGCTGTAGAGGTGGCCGGGGTAGGCCCGGCGGGCGGGGATCTCGCCGCGGGCGGCGGAGACCTCCCGTAGTGCCACGGGCCGCTTCTCGACAGGGCGGGCTGCTCCGGTGCTCGGCCTCCCACGCGCCGGTTCGGGCCGCATGGGCACAAACAACTTTGATCAGGGCCGGACCGCCCCGTTTCCGGTCCGACCGGACCTCAACGGGTCCTGACCGGCCCTCGTACGGACGGTCCGTCCCTGACACGCTTGAGATGTGACGGCGCAGGCTGTCACGCCACGAAGGGAGGACGACATGCAGCACCGTACTGTTGCCGACCTGATGAGCCACGATGTCGTCCGGGCTAGGCGCGACACGCCGTTCAAGGAGATCGTCGAGCTGCTCGCCGACAACGGCATCACCGCCGTTCCCGTGGTGGACGAGTTGGACCACCCTCTGGGTGTGGTGTCCGAGGCGGATCTGCTGCGCAGGTGCTCCACCCGGACCGACCCGTTCAGCCGGATTCCGAAGCCGCACCCGGAGGGGCCGGAATCCGCCGCAGCCGAAGCCGCGGCAGAAGGCGCCACCGCCGAGGAACTCATGTCCGCCCCTGCCCTGTGCGCACACCCCGAGTGGACCGTCACAGAGGCGGCCCGTCTCATGGCGCTCCACCATGTCAAACGGCTGCCCGTCGTGGACGAGGCGGACCAGCTCAAGGGCATCGTCAGCCGCAGCGACCTGCTGCGGATCTTCCTGCGCCGGGACGACGCCATTCGCGACGAGATCACCGGGGACGTGCTGCGGCGGACACTGAACCTCGCCCCCTCGGACGTGACGGCCGAGGTGCACGAGGGCAGGGTTACCCTCGGGGGAACCGTTGAGTCGAGCAGCCTGATCCCCGTCATCGAACGGCTGTGTCGCAACGTCGACGGCGTGGTCTCGCTCTCCGCGCACATCGGGTACCGGTTCGACGCCTCAGGGACAGCCCCTGCTGGGAAGTGAGTACCCAGACCTCGGGAAAGTCGCCGCCGAAGTCCCCGGCGCTGATGATGGAGAGAGACACCTGGCTCTCCGGGTCCATGCGCCGGGCCGACCCGTGACGCACCACGTCGTGGGCGAAGGCCGCCCTCCGCCCGGGAAGAAAGGGAGCAAGCCATGAAGATCGCAGTACTGACCGGAGGCGGTGACTGCCCCGGCCTCAACGCCGTGATCCGCAGCGTCGTCCGCAAGGGGACCCAGGACTACGGTTTCACGTTCGTCGGACTGCGCGACGGCTGGCTCGGCGCCCTTCACGACAGTGTGCTGCCTCTGGGCATCGCCGAGGTGCGCGGGATCCTGCCCCGTGGCGGAACCATCCTCGGTTCCTCCCGCACCAATCCCCTCAAGCATGACGACGCAGTGCGGCGTATCCGGGACACCCTGGACGCGCACCAGGTCGACGCGCTCATCGTGATCGGCGGCGAGGACACCCTCGGCGCCGCCACGGAGCTCAGTCGCCAGGGAATCAAACTGGTCGGCGTGCCCAAGACCATCGACAACGACGTGGCCGGCACCGACTACACCTTCGGCTTCAACACGGCCGTCGGTATCGCCACCGAGGCCATCGACCGGTTGCACACCACCGCCGAGTCGCACATGCGGACGCTGGTGGTGGAGGTGATGGGCCGGCACTCCGGGTGGATCGCCCTGCACGCGGGGGTCGCGGGCGGCGCCAACGTCATTCTCGTCCCGGAGCGGCCGTTCGACATCGACCAGGTCTGCGCCTGGGTGAAGAGCCGCTTCGAGATCAATTACGCGCCGATCGTGGTGGCTGCCGAGGGCGCCGCCCCCAAGGAAGGCCAGATGATCCTCAAGGACCGGTCCGTGGACGAGTACGGCCACGTACGCCTGTCGGGGATCGGTGAGTGGCTGGCTCAGGAGATCGAGGGGCGCACCGGAACAGAGGCCCGCACCACGGTTCTCGGCCACGTCCAGCGCGGCGGCACGCCCAGCGCCTTCGACCGGTGGCTGGCCACACGCTTCGGGCTGCATGCGGTCGACGCCGTCAAGGACGGCGACTTCGGCACGATGGTCGCCCTGCGCGGCACGAACATCGTCCGCATCCCCCTCGATGAGACCCGCGGCCGGACCAAGGTGGTGGACCCGTCGCTGTACGACGAGTTCGGAGTGTTCTTCGGCTGAGGTGTTCCCAGGGTCGTTCGGCGCTTGTCACGGAACCGAACGGCCCTGTCGCACGACCACCCTGCGCCGCACAGTGGGGCCATGAGCCGTTCGAACCTCGCGGAGGTGGAGCGATGACCGACGTTCACAGCCTGCTGGGCGACGAGGCGAAGGACCTGCTGACGCACACCGCCCAGGGCATCCCCAAAGAGGACCTGCATCTTCCCGGACCCGACTTCGTCGACCGGGTCCTGACCACGACCGACCGCTCGCCCCGGGTGCTGCGCAACCTGCAATCCATCTTCGACCACGGCCGTCTCGCCGGCACCGGATACCTGTCGATCCTGCCCGTCGACCAGGGCATCGAGCACTCCGCCGCCTCCGCGTTCGCCCCCAACCCCCGCTACCTCGACCCCGAGAACATCGCCGAACTCGCCCTCGACGGCGGCTGCAACGCCGTCGCCAGCACCCTCGGCGCCCTCGGAGCGGTGTCACGACGCTATGCCCACCGCATCCCGTTCATCGTCAAGCTCAACCACAACGAACTGCTGACCCACCCCAACCACTACGACCAGATCATGTTCGGCACCGTCCAGCAGTGCTTCGACCTGGGCGCGGCCGGTGTCGGTGCCACCGTCTACTTCGGCTCCGAACACTCCGACCGCCAACTGCGGGAAGTCACCGAGGCTTTCGCCCGCGCCCACCAACTGGGCATGTTCACCGTCCTGTGGTGCTACCTGCGCAATCCGGCCTTCAAGAAGGACGGCATCGACTACGCGGTCTCCGCCGACCTGACCGGCCAGGCCAACCATCTCGGCGTGACCATCGAGGCCGACATCGTCAAGCAGAAACAAGCCGAGAACAACGGCGGCTACCGCGCCCTCGCCTTCGGCAAAACCCACGACCTGGTGTACGACCGGCTCACCACCGACCACCCCATCGACCTCACCCGCTGGCAGGTCGCCAACTGCTACATGGGCCGCACCGGCCTCATCAACAGTGGCGGCGCCTCCACCGGCCACGACGACCTCGCCCAGGCCGTACGCACCGCCGTCATCAACAAACGCGCCGGCGGCACCGGCCTCATCACCGGCCGCAAAGCCTTCCAGCGCCCCACCATCGAAGGTATTCAGCTCCTCCACGCCGTCCAGGACGTCTACCTCGACGACAGCATCACCATCGCCTGACGAACGGGACGGGCCACACAGGTCGCGTGGCGTAATGCGCCTCGAAGGCGTCGAGGAGTCCTACACGAAGGCGGCGCACCTGCCGGGCCGCGCGCCGGATGTGGGCACCGAGCTGTGTGCCCGGTGACGCCGGCCCCCACGGATGGCGGGGCGGCAGGGCAAGCCCCGCCCTCCCCTGCCCACCCCTCGACAGCGACGGTGAGACGAAATGGCACACGCTTCTCACGGAAACGGCGCCGGTCGCCCCATGGCACCGGGCTCGGCGCGCGCCAGGCGCGACGTACGCCGCGCCTGGCTGTTCCTCCTGTTGATCCTCCCGGCCTTCGTCCTGGCAGCACTCGTGGACAGGGGGTTGCTGAGTCTTCAGGGTTACGACGCCGGGGAGAGCAGCGTGCCCCTGCACGTGACACTCGTGGCGGGCGGATCGGGATTGCTGGTGCTGATCGTCCCGGGTGTCGGCGCCCTCTTCTACGGTCTGCGCGCACGACGGCACAGTGACCCGGCCGGAACGGCCCCCGGCCTGGCCGGAGGGGACGTGGCCGCCGCCCTGCTGCTTCTGAACATCGTCGCGCTGGTGCTCGGCCGCTGACCCAGCGGATCACATCGGCCAGCCGACCGCCGAAGGCGCCTCCCGGCTCGTCGCCGAGGTGCCCAGGGCCTCGGTGTCGGCCTCGGCCGCGTTTACCAGTTGCCGGGCAAGGCCCTGCAGGGCTCTGCCTGCGGCCAGCTCGCCACCGATCTCCGGCACGTCGGTGTCCTCGGGGTTGCAATGTGCGGCTCCGTAGCCGTTCAGCGAGGTGGTTCCGGCTTCCAGCGCCACCCGCGCCTTCGTCGTGCCCTCGTCATCGAAGAGGTAAAGGCGGACTGTCCATTCCGCTGTGTGCGACATAGCAGCCTCCTCGTCCGTGTTTCGGTCGCTCTCAGCCGACCGGTACGAATACGACCGGGCAGTGCGCCCGGTGCAGCAGGCCACGAGTGAACGAACCGGTGTGCGGGCCGAGGCCCAGCCCGTGCCGGTGGCGTGCCGTGATCACGGCGAGGTCGGCCGCACGAGAGGCCTCCACCAGTGCCCCGGCGCCACCCGTCCACACCGTGTCGACACGGACTCCGACTCCCACGTCCGGGAACTTCTCACGCGCCGCGGCCACCGTCATGCGGGGCACGGCAGCCTCGCTGTCGGCCAGGGCCTTCCGCTCGGTGGGAGACAGGCGCAGACCGCTCGCCGGCTCCGGCACGGCCGAGACGTGCAGAGCCCACACCTCGCCGCCTCGCCGGCGTACCCCCTCGAAAGCGAACAGCGCGGGCACCGGCATCGACGTCGTCCGCCACCCCCATGAGCACCCTGCCGTGCTCCGGCTCGCCGGACAGCCACTCGCCGCGCACGACAGGCAACGGGCTGCCGCAGCCGGCGGCGACCCGCAGACTCACCGACGTCCCCAGCACTTCGGCGGAGCGGCCCGCCCCTCGACTGCCCAGCACGGTCAGTGTGGCCCGGTCCCCGCACCGCTGGCCCAGCCCTTCCTTGGCGCGGTCGGCGCCTGGTACCAGACCTCGGACACCGAGGCGACCGCCCTGCTGGCGTAGGCAGTCCGAACCGCGTCACCCCATCGGCCACCCGCCACCTCGCGCCCCCTGTCCGAGCGGTAGGCACCCGGCGGACGACGTTGGCCGCGGGCGGCTCTCAGGCGTACTCCACACGGAAGGTGTCCCCCGCCAGTGGCGCGTCGTCCGGAACAATCTCGTCGCCGCCGCGCAAGTGACCGAGCCGACCGCGGCGAGACAGCAGCACATCGCACACCTCTACGCATGGGGCCGGGCAGACCTGAAACAGGTCCGACCGGCTCTGCCCCACGACTACGCCGACCAGGATGGTGGACTGTGCACCCGTGAGAGCGGCGCCGGATCCCACCACCGCGGGACGGCAACTGGCAGGCACGCCCGTCGACGGGGTCCGGCGCCGCGGACATCCGTCGTCGACATCACACACCCGTCGTCGCCCTCTGCGTTGCACCGCTGCTCGGTCAGTTCGCGTTCGTGTGAGATGAGCTCAGTCAGCACTCTCGAACGGATGGCGCCTACCCGCAGGAAGGCCAACGCCCCGGCGCCCGTCGAGGCTGCGTCATCGCATGACCGTCACAGGCACCGTGTCCTCTGTCACCGCGTGACCGTCCTCCAGCGAGTTCCAGTACGCGGTGAGCAGGCCCGACCCCGAGCGGGTCGCTCGGTACGGGATCGTCACGTCGAAGGTGCCCCGGGTTCCGCTTCCGGAGGTCGCCGTGGCGTAGACGTCGGCCGCGGTGTGGCCGGCGGCATCGGTGATCTTCAGGCGAAAGGTGGCCTCGAAGGTGTTGGCGCTGCCCCAGACCCGGACAGGCATGCGGACGGTGTCACCGATCAGTGGGGACTCGACGAGGACGAGAGGCGCAAGCTCCTCGAAGTCGGCGCGGCCCACCGGCCCGTTGAGGACGATGCCCTCTCCTCCGAAGGACGTCACTGGCTTTCCGTCCACCTTGAAGCGCACCTTCTCGATGGCCGGGAAGCGCGTGGCGGTGAACACGACCTGGGCGAGCCGGGCCCTCATGGACAGGCTGCCACCGCCGTCGTCGTAACGGCCGGACATGTCCACCGTGGCCACGTGACGGCACACCACGATCGAGCGGAGCGCCGTACCCGAGGGGATGGCCGTGGTACGCCGCTGGCCGCGTTCGTAGCGGCTCGGCCCTGCCAGGAGGGCACGCAGCGCGCCCGCCGCGGTGGCGGGCGGGGTCACCGTGCGGGGGGCGGGTGAGATCTTCTCTCCGTGCAGGAAGTAGACGGACGCCCGCACCTGGTGCTGGGTGCCGCGCGGCGGGGAGGGTGGCACCGGCGGTGTGGAAGTCCCGGGCGTGCCGCCGCCGTTGGGGCCGGACGGTGTCCCTGTGCCGCCAGTACCCCCTGCGCTCGGGATTCCTGGCGTGCTCGGCGTGGTCGCAGCGCTCGGCCGTCCGGTGCCGGGTGAGGTGCCCCCGGCACCGGTGTCGCTGCCGCACGCGCTCGCCGCCGGCGTAACGAGCAAGGCTGTCATGGCGATGATCACGGGCCGCCGCAGCCAGGGAGACGTTCGCGGGATGGGTTTGGTGGTAGGCATGGCATGCTCCTCCGACACCTCCAGCCAACTCCTCGTAGGCGCGTACTCCAAGTGCCCTACGGACCACGGCACATGGGCCGTACGGCACTCGTCAGCGGAGCGGTTCGTCGACTGACTCGGGATCAGGTGTGCGGGCCGGCGGAGGCCCGCGACGGAGCGCCACGTCCTCGACCCGGGCGGCTCCGCCGGTGAGGGGCCATGCGAGCAGGAACAGAAATCAGTTGATCGCCAACGCCTTCGTCGGCGCTCATCGGTTCGCCCGCGAAGATCTGCCGGCACGCGCTCGTCACGACGGCACCCGACTCGGCGACCCGTTTCTGCCCCTGCCCGGGACACGGCCCGCCGAGAAAGTGCGATGGAGGTCGTCCTTGGCGTGAGTGGGTCAGCAGTCTGCGCAGGTCGTCGTCCCGGGACCGGACGGGGTCACCGGGACAGGGGTTCGCATCTCCTTGGAACGAGTGAACGACTCGCGGGCTTCAAGGGGGTGTCCGTGCCGGCCGCCTAAGGCCACCGTGGCACAACCCCCGTCCGCCAGCGTCAGCCGACCTGACCGTCGCGCCGGCTTCCCGGCACCGAAAGGCGCCGAAAGGGCCGTTCGGCATCAGGCCTTGGACGTACCGGCCCCTGACAGCCACGCCACCCGGCGCCGATGCTGAAGTAGCAGCGGTCCGCACAGGAACATGCGGACGCCGGTCAGAGGAGGTGTTGACCGTGTTGCGGCCAGTTGTCGTGGGATGGGACGGTTCGAGCAGGAGCATCGCCGCTGCCGACTGGGCGGCCAGGGAAGCCTTGAGGCGCGGCCTGTCCCTCCAAGTGATGCAGGCGTGGGAGGGCGTGACGTCGCCATGTGACAGGGAGCGTCCGGAGCTCAACGCACCGCGCTGTCTGGCACGGCATGCGCTGACCGACGCCGCCGACGGGATCCGCGCGACCTACCCGAAGCTCTCCGTGAGCACCCGGCATGTCGCCGGCTCCGCCACCGACGTCCTGATCGCCGTCGGTGCCGAGGCCGAGCTGCTGGTGCTGGGCAGCCGCGCGGTCAGCGGAGTCGGCGGGTTCATCGCGGGTTCGGTGGCTCAAGTCGTCGTGGGCCACGTGGCCAGGCCCGTCGTACTCGTGCGCGAACGTGGGACGTTGGAGGACGAGCATCTTCCGGACGCCGATGGACGGCCGTCGACGCACACGCCCTATCGTGACGTCGTCGTCGGTGTCGATCCGGGGTCCGCGAGCGAGGAGTTGCTCGCGTTCGCCTTCGAGAGCGCGGCGCTGCGTGACGCGCCACTGCGGGTGGTGCACACCTGGCGTCCGCCGTATGTGCAGGCCGCCGCCGTGGCGAGGGCGCACAGAGCGGTGGCCGCGTCGGCCGCGCGGTCGCTGGCTGCGGCCGTCGCACCGTGGCGGGAGAAGTTCCCATCCGTGGAGGTGCACGAGCTGGTGCTGAAGGGCCGGGCTTCGGAGGCTCTGCCGACTGCCGGGCAGGAGGCGGGACTGCTGGTCGTCGGACGCCGGATCCGCGTCGGCCGTCTCGGCGCGCACACCGGGTCCGTCGCACACGCGGCGATCCATCACGCTCGTTGCCCGGTTGTCGTGGTGGCGCACGAGTGAGCGGTTCGACACGAGCCGTCGCGAGATCTGGCCCGGCCTCTTTCCGAGCGGCACCCGAGAAAGGTGGGCGGGAGGCGGGTCGGCGCGTGTGTACCCCGCGCACCGGCCTGCGACCGACGGCCCACGTGCGGTCGCAGCCCCTCCCGGAGCCGCCTCCCTGGCGCGGATGCTGCTCTCTCTGGTGAGGAACGGGCCCCGCGCGGAGCCTTGGCCGGCATCCCCGCCTGATGCCAGGATCACCCCTTGACGTCCCGTGCCGGAGAGGCGAACGGCTCCCCGTGAGGGCCGCTGAGGGTCTTGCGCCGTGGCGGCGAGACGATATGACGGTCGGTCAGTCCTCCAGGACCAGCCGCACGCTCTCTCCTGGCTCCACGACGACCGCCCGGCCCGGCAGCCGGATGTCGATCGGGTCCGCGTCGGACGACGGGACCAGGACGTCGAGACGTCCGCGCTCCAGCCGCAGCTGTACGCCCCAGTGCTCCTGGTAGCGCAGCGAGAAGCCGTACGACGACAGTTCGGGCAGCGGTACCGGGTCGAGCCACGGTGCGCCGGCCCGGGTCTGGAGGCCGGTCGGTGCGCGCTGGACGAGATCGAGGGTGCCCGCCATGGCGCCCAGATGAATGCCCTCCGCGGTGAACTCGGTGCGCGGGGCGGCAAGATGGGGGGCGGCCATGTGCGGCAGGCGCAGCTGGCGCAGCTGGCGGACCGACAGCGCCTTACCGGGGCCGAGCCCTTACCGTGTGTGGCGCTCCAGTGAGCCGCAGGCCAGGTGCAGGACGTAGCAGTGACCGAGCGGCGGTGAGGTGTCCGGGGTGAGCCACTCGCCTCCGGTGACGAGGAAGCGCAGCGGCAGTCCAGTTGGGGAGGTTGACCATGTCCTCGTTCTCGACCCGGCGTCCGGCCACCTCTGAGGTGAGGCGGTCGTAGCAGCTGGCCGCCTAGGTGCCCGGGTAGTGCACATCGCCCGCCGGACACTCGGTGAACGCCCCACGGGTGGCCATATACCCTTTGCCGAGCGTGCACAGCGATTCCCTCAGGCCCTGGTCAGCGAGCTCGTAGCCGTCGTACTCCCATGTCCACGACGTCACCTCGGCGATCCCCCTTCGACGTCTGTCGGAAGCGGCCCGTCCACCACATTCACATGTACCGTGGAACGACCGCCACCGGGCATTGGGCGTGATGCAGCAGGATGTGACTCACCCGGCCGAGCTGGAGCCCGAACCCGAAGTGGCCCGAGCGGCGCCGTGGGCTGACGACCACGAGGTCGGCGGCGGCCGAGCGGTGCCCGAGGACGGTGTGGGCCGGGACTCCACGGTGGTACCGCGCACCCGGATGCTCGGCCACGGCGTCGCGCAGAAACCTCGTCAAGCTGGGCCGACGCGTGCCCCTCGTGACGATGGCCCTGTTCCGCGGTGTGCAGCGGTTCTCCAGCGCGCTCAGCGCGGCGGCGTCCTCCTTGTGCGCGGCGGGGACGACGTACCGGTCCTGGTACTGGGCGACGGCGAGCAGCCGGTGCAGGTCCTCCGCCTCCCGGGCGGTGAGTCCTACGGCCTTCAGCGCACCCTCGTCCCCGCCCTCGTCGAGGGCGCGTGAACGCATGTGGGAGCGCAGTGCGGTGAGCTTCATCAGCACCCCCGCGACCACGTCGGTGTCCCCGGCGGTGAACAGTTCGGCGAGGTACTCCAGCGGGATGCGCAGCCGGGTGACGGCCGCGAAGGCGTGGTCGGGGTCGTCCTGGTCTCCGCCCGTCCCAGCCCGGGCCTCTCCGGCGGATCAGGCCATGGTCCCGGTGGGGAGGATCGGCCCGTCGGTTGGGTCGTTCGGCCCCTTTAGGAGCCGGATGGTGCAGGCGCACTGTGAGAGGCATGAGCTTGCGGACACGTATCGCCGTCATCGGCGTCGGCAACGAGTTCCGGCGCGACGACGGCGTGGGCTGGGCCGTGCTCGACCGGCTGCGGGAGCGGGCCACCGAGCGGCCCCTCCCACCCGGCACCGTGCTCGCCACCTGCGACGGGGACCCTGCCCGACTGATCGGCCTGTGGGAAGGCGCGGGCCTCGCCGTGGTCGTGGACGCCGCCCACGCACACCCCGGCACCCCTGGCCGTGTGCACCGCCTTGAACTCGACGCCGGACAGCTCGCTCATCCGCCGACGACCAGCTCGCACGGCCTGGGCCTCGGCGAGGCTGTAGAACTGGCCGGGGTTCTGGGCGTGTTGCCTGACCACCTCGTGGTGTACGCCGTGGAGGGCGCCGACAGCGCGCTGGGCACCGGCCTCTCCCCCGCCGTCGCGGCCGCCGTCGAACCCCTCGTCCGTGCCGTCGAGTCGGAGGCCGCTCGGCACCGGGATCCTGCGACAGGGGGGCGGACATGACCGTGCTCCGCTTCCATGTGGAAGGCATCGTCCAGGGCGTCGGCTTCCGGCCGTTCGTGTACCGCACCGCCGCCGAGCTCGGCCTGGACGGCTGGGTGGCCAACGTCAACGGGCATGTGGAGGGCGAGGTCGCCGGGGGTCGGCGGGCGATCGACGAATTCGCAGCCCGTCTGCGCACTGATGCGCCGGCCCTGGCGCGGGTGCGCCGCGTCCAGCTGACCGGCGGCCCGCCGCAGCACGCGTACGGCCGGGGTTTCCAGGTGCGGCGCAGCGCACCCGGCGGTGCGGACGCGGCTGCCCGCGAGATCCCTCCCGATGCGGCGATCTGCGCTACCTGCCTGGCCGAGCTGCGAAATCCGCGCGACCGTCGCCACCGCTACCCGTTCATCAACTGCACGGACTGCGGCCCACGCGCCACGATCATCGAGGACCTGCCGTACGACCGGATCCGCACCACCATGCGCTGCTTCCCTCTGTGTGCGGACTGCGCGGCGGAGTACGCCGATCCGGCCGACCGGCGCTTCCACGCCGAGCCCGTCGCCTGTCCCGCGTGCGGACCTCGACTGGCTTGGGAGGGGCTGCGCGGCGAGGAGGCGCTGCGGGCGGGGGTCAAAGCCGTCGACGGCGGCGGGATCATCGCGCTGAAGGGCCTCGGCGGCTATCAACTCGTGTGCGACGCGGGCGATCCGGTGGCCGTGGCGGAGCTGCGGCGCCGCAAGCACCGTCCGGCGAAACCGTTCGCCGTCATGGTCCGCGACATCGGGACGGCGGCCCGCCTGGCCCGGATCGGAGCCGCCGAGGAGCGTGCCCTGGCGTCCCCGGCTCGCCCGGTGGTGCTGCTCGCCCGGCGCCGCCGCAACGGCCCCGACCCGCTCGCCCGCGAGGTGCACCCCGGACTGACCCGGGTGGGCCTGTTCCTGCCCACCACGGGTCTGCACCACCTCCTCCTCGACGAACTGGCCCGCCCCCTTGTGGTCACCAGCGGCAACCTCACCGACGAGCCCATCGCCGTCGACGACGTCGAGGCCCGCCGCGTCCTGGCCGACATCGCGGACGGGTTCCTCGTCCACGACCGGCCGATCCGGTCCCGCTACGACGATTCGGTGGTGCAGTTCGCCGGCCGGACTCGGATCACGGTCCGCCGGGCCCGGGGGCTCGCCCCCACCCCGCTGCCACTCGCCGTGGACACGCCGGTCGCCGGGGCCGGCGCCCAGCTCAAACACACGTTCACGCTGGCCGCCGACGGCCGGGCCCACCTCGGCCCGCACACCGGGGACCTGGCCGACCTCGCGACCCACGACGCGTTCCTGGCCTCGTACGAACACCTCAAGCGGCTCACCGGCATCGAGCCGACAGTCCTGGCCCACGACCTGCACCCCCGCTACCTCTCCACCCAGTGGGCCCGGGCGCAGCCGCTGCGCCGGATCCCGGTGCAGCACCATCACGCCCACGTCGCCGCCTGTGCGGCCGAGCACGGGGTGCACGGGCCGTTCCTCGGCGTGGCCTACGACGGCCTCGGGCTGGGCGACGACGGCACCCTGTGGGGCGGCGAGATCCTCGTCGCCGATCTGAGCGGCTACCGCCGCGTGGGCAGGTTCGCGACCGCGCCCCTGCCCGGCGGCGACGCGGCCGTACGCCATCCCTCCCGTACGGCGCTGGGCCAGCTGTTCGGCGGCGAGACGCTGGGCGCCCCGCGCCCCTGTCCGTGGCTCACCGGGCCCTTCACCGAGCGGCTCGATCCCGCCGAGCTCGCCACGGTGCGCGCCATGGTCGCCAAGGGCGTGAACTGCCCGCGTGCGTCCAGCGCGGGACGGCTCTTCGACACGGTCGCCGCGCTGCTGGGACTGTGCGACCGGGCCGGTTACGAGGGCGAAGCGGCCGTCCTGCTCGAAGCGGCGGCAGGCGCCGAGCACGCAGTACCGCTGGCCGATCGCGTGGTGCGGGCGCAGGGCCTGTGGGTGTACGACCCCACGCCGACGATCACCGACCTGCTGGAGCGGCGGCTGGACGGTGAGCCGGTGGCCCGGCTGGCCGCGGCCTTCCATCTGACGCTCGCGATCGTCACCGCGGAGCTCGTCGCGCGGGCCGTGGCCGAGGGCGCGCCGCGCACGGTCTGTCTCGGCGGCGGCTGCTTCGTCAACCGGCGCCTGCTGACCGAGGTGAAACGCCGACTGCACGCGCAGGGGCTACGCGTGCTCGTCGGCGGTCAGGTCCCCGTCGGGGACGGCGGCATCAGTTACGGCCAGGCTGCGGTCGCCGCAGCGCGGCTGGCCGGGGAGAGGTGAGTGCATATGTGCCTGGGTATCCCGGGCCGGGTTCTGGAGATCCACGACGAGGCCGGCCTGCGCATGGCCACGGCGGATTTCGGCGGGATACGGCGAGAGGTGTGTCTCAGCTGCACGCCGGAGGCGGAGGTCGGGTCGTACGTCATCGTGCACGTCGGCTTCGCGATCACCCAGGTCGACGAGGCGGAGGCGCACCGCACCCTCGACGTGCTGAGGGCGATGGCGGGCGCGGTCGAGGGCGAGCTGGGCGAACCGCTTCCTTAGCGCTGCGCTGCACCGGAACCGCACGATGTCATTGCCCCGCGCTCCCTTCAGCGCGCGGAGGATCCGGTCGGCTCGGCACCAGGGCCGGTCGGCCCCTGCCACCGCAGGCCCTCCGCGCCGGACCATGACGATGGACAGGCACGATCCGCCCCGGACAAGGAGGACCGTCATGACCGCCACCGCAGCCCCCGTCGTGCTCGACCGGGACGGCCTGGGTGCTCTGGTCGCGGCATTGGTGGCGCAGGGAAGGACCGTCGTCGGGCCGACCGTCCGCGACGGCGCGATCGTGCTGGCGGAGATGACCTCCGCGGACGCGCTCCCGTACGGCTGGGGTGTCGAGCTCGACGCCGGACGGTACCGGCTCGTCGCCCGGGAGGACGGTGCCGCCTTCGCGCACAGCGCGGGCCCGCAGTCCTGGAAGTCGTACCTGCACCCGCAGCGCGAGCTGCTGTGGAGCGCCGACCGGACGCCGGAGGGCGACGTCTCCTTCACCTCGCACGAGCCGGACGTCCCGGCGTACGCCTTTCTCGGCGTCCGCCCCTGCGACCTCCGGGCTATCGCCATCCAGGACCGCGTGCTGACCGGCGGCCGGTTCGAGGACACCGGCTACGGGAAGCGGCGCCGCGGTGCGCTGCTGATCGCCGCCGAGTGCACCGAGCCCGGCGCGACCTGCTTCTGCGTATCCACCGGCGGCGGCCCCGCCGCCGACCCGGGGTACGACCTCGCGCTCACCGAGGTGGTGGACGAGGACGGGCACCGGTTCCTGGTGCGCGCGGGCAGCGAGGAGGGCGCCCGGCTGCTGGAGCAGGTGCCGCACCGCGCCGCCGACGTGGCCACCGAGGCCACCGCCCGAGCCTCGGTGGACGGCGCCCGCGACCGCATGGGCCGCTCGCTGCCCCCGGTCGACCTGCGTGACCTCATGGGCGCGAGCCTGGACGCCGAGCGGTGGAACGACGTCGCCGAGCGCTGCCTGACCTGCGGCAACTGCACCATGGTCTGTCCGACCTGCTTCTGCACCACCACGGAGGAGGTCACCGACCTGACCGGTGACCACGCCGAGCGCTGGCAGCACTGGGACTCCTGCTTCGACCTGGACTTCTCGTATCTGCACGGCGGGCCGGTCCGCTCGTCCGCCCGCAGCCGTTACCGGCAGTGGCTCACCCACAAACTCTCCACCTGGCACGACCAGTTCGACACGACGGGATGCGTCGGCTGCGGGCGCTGCATCGCCTGGTGCCCGGCCGGCATCGACATCACGGAGGAAGTCGCCGCGCTGCACGCCGAGCGCGGGCCCGAGACGGAGACGGAGACGGAGACGGAGACGGAGACGGAGACGGAGACGGAGCGATGACGCCCTCGATCACCCTGCGTATGTCGCACGCGCTGCCGCCCGTGCATCGGGACCGGCTCCTGCGCACCGCCCGTGAGGTCGACTGGCGTCAGGACGTCCGGATCTTCGAGGAAGGTGAGCGCGCCGACCGCTTCTGGATCGTGCGCGACGGCACGGTCGCCCTCGACATGCATGTGCCCGGCCATCGACCGCCCGTGATCGAGACCCTGGGCGTCGGTGATCTGGTCGGCTGGTCGTGGCTGTTCGAACCGTACGTCTGGCAGCTGGGCGCCAGGACCATGACACCGGTGCGGGCCCACGAGTTCGACGCCGTCGCCGTGCGCCTGATGTGCCAGGACGATGCCGAGTTCGGCCGCGCCCTGGAGCACTGGGTCGGCCGGGTGCTGGCCCACCGGCTGCACGCGGCCCGTACGCGGCTGGTCGACCTCTACGGCACCCACGAGACGAAGGACCCCCGATGACCGCCGTACCGGTCCCCCATCGTGTGGTCGCCCGCCGGCCGGAGACCGCGGACACGGTCACGCTGCGACTCGAACCGGTCGGCGCGGCGCTGCCGGACTTCGCACCCGGGCAGTTCGCGATGGTGCACTGCTTCGGGCGCGGCGAGATCCCCGTCTCGGTGAGTTCCGTGCAGACCACGGGCGGGCTCGCGCACACGATCCGGTCGGTGGGTGCCGTCTCGGAAGGCCTGTGCGCGGCACGGGTCGGCGACGTCGTCGGCCTCCGCGGCCCGTACGGCAACACCTGGGAGCTGGAACGGGCGCGCGGCCGGGACGTGCTCGTGGTGGCCGGCGGCATCGGCCTGGCACCGCTGCGGCCGTTGGTCCTGGCAGCGCTGGCCGAGCCGGAGGCGTACCGCCGCATCAACGTCCTGGCCGGGGCGCGCACTCCGGGCGATCTGATCGCCCGCAAGGACCTGGAGAGCTGGGCCACGGCCTGCACCGGAGTGACGGTCGACCAGCCCGACGCGGACTGGCGCGGAGACGTGGGCGTGGTCACCCAACTGCTGGGGCGGGCGCACTTCGATCCGCACAACACGACGGCCTACGTCTGCGGGCCCGAGCCGATGATCCGCGCCACCGCCCGCGACCTGGCACACCACGGTGTGCCTCTCGCACACATCCGCGTCTCGCTGGAGCGGAACATGCGCTGCGCCACCGGGCACTGCGGGCACTGCCAGCTCGGTCCGCTGCTGTTGTGCCAGGCCGGTCCGGTCGTGGACTGGAACCAGGCCCGACCCCTGCTGTCGGTAAGGGAGTTGTGACATGCCGACCACCAAGACGTCCCCGACGCTCGCGGTGTTCAAGCTGGCCTCCTGCGACGGCTGCCAGCTCACCCTGCTGGACTGCGAGGACGAACTCCTGACGCTGACGGGCCAGGTGCGGATCGCTCACTTCCTGGAGGCGTCCAGCGCGGTCGAGCCGGGTCCCTACGACCTGTCCCTGGTCGAGGGCTCGGTCACCACGCCCGAGGACGCCGAGCGGATCCGCGCGATCCGGGCCGCCTCGCGCCACCTGGTGACCATCGGGGCCTGCGCGACCGCCGGCGGCATCCAGGCGCTGCGGAACTTCGCGGACGTCGACGAATTCCGGCGTACCGTCTACGCCCACCCCGAGTACATCTCCACGCTGGCCACCTCCACGCCCGTGTCCGACCATGTGGACGTCGACTTCGAGCTGCGCGGCTGTCCGATCGACAGGGGGCAGCTGATCGAGGTGATCACCGCGTTCCTGGCCGGGCGCAAGCCGGACGTGCCGAACCACAGTGTGTGCTTCGAGTGCAAGCGGCGCGGCACGGTCTGCGTCACGGTCGCCCACGGCACGCCCTGCCTGGGGCCGGTCACCCACGCGGGGTGCGGGGCGCTGTGCCCGGCCTACGGGCGCGGCTGCTTCGGCTGCTTCGGCCCGTCCGGATCGGTCAACCTGCCCGCACTGATCCCCGTACTGCGCCGCGACGGCATGGACGACGAAGCCGTCATGCGCTTCCTGCACACCTTCAACACCGCCGCCTTCGACAAGGAGTTGAACTCGTGACGCACCGCGGATCCCGTGTCCTGCACGTCGGCTCGCTGTCCCGGGTCGAGGGCGAGGGCGCGCTGCGCCTGCATGTGCACGACGGCACGGTCACCGATGCGCAGCTGGAGATCTACGAGCCGCCGCGGTTCTTCGAGGCGTTCCTGCGCGGCCGTGCGCACACGGAGCCGCCGGACATCACGGCCCGGGTGTGCGGGATCTGCCCGGTGGCATACCAGATGAGCGCGTGCGCGGCGATCGAGGACGCGTGCGGGGTGACGGTCGACCCGGTGATCCGGGACCTGCGCCGGCTGCTGTACTGCGGCGAGTGGATCGAGAGCCAGGTCCTGCACATCTACCTGCTGCACGCACCGGACTTCCTGGGCCGGACGAGCGCCATCGAGCTGGCCCGCACGCACGGGGCCGAGGTGGAGCGGGGGCTGCGGCTGAAGAAGGCCGGCAACGCGCTGATGGAACTCATCGGCGGACGGGCCGTCCACCCGGTGAACGTCCGGCTGGGCGGCTTCCACCGGGTGCCGACGCGCGAGGAACTGCGGCCCCTGCGCGAGCAGTTGAAGCAGGCCCTGGACGACGCCTGGGAGACCGTGCGCTGGGTGGCCGGATTCGAGTTCCCGGACGCCCACGTCGAGGCCGACCTGCTGGCGCTGGCCGCCCCGGACACGTACGCCATCGAGGATGGTACGCCGACCGTCCTGCGCGCCGACGGGACCAGGACGTCCTTCCCCGTACGTGACTTCACCGAGCACGTCACCGAGACCCACGTGCCGCACTCCACGGCCCTGCATTCCCGGCTGGACGGCCGTGTGCACCTGACCGGTTCGCTCGCCCGGTTCGCGATCAGCGGTGCTCGGCTCACGCCGGTGGCGCTGCAGGCGGCCGAGGAGGCCGGGCTCGGCGATCCGCGCGAGGGCGCCGTGTGCCCCAACCCGTTCCGGTCGATCCTGGTACGCGCCGTGGAGAGCGTGTACGCCGTCGCCGAGGCGCTGCGGATCATCGACGCCTACGAGCCGCCCCCGCAGCCGTACACGGACGTGCCCCCGGTCGCGGGCGTCGGGCACGGCGCCACCGAGGCGCCCCGCGGACTCCTCTACCACCGCTACGAACTGGACGCGGACGGTCTCGTGTCCAGTGCCCTGCTGGTGCCGCCGACGGCACAGAACCAGGGCGCGATCGAGGACGACCTGCGTCGGCTGACCCAGCATGCGATCGGCGAACGCAACCCGGACGACGCCGAGTTGACGGCCCTGTGCGAGCGGGCGATCCGCAACCACGACCCGTGCATCTCGTGCTCCACCCACTTCCTCGACCTGACCATCGTCCGTACCTCAGGGCAAGCTTCGGGAGGCTGCGATGCCTGAATCTCCGTACACCGTGAGCGATGTGATGACGCACACCGTCGTCGCCGTCGGCAGTGAGGCGTCCTTCAAGGAGATCGCCGAACTGCTCGACCAGTGGAAGGTCAGCGCCCTGCCGGTCCTGGTGGGCGAGGGCCGTGTCGTAGGGGTGGTCTCCGAGGCCGATCTGATGGCCAAGGAGGAGTTCCGGGACACCGAGGAGGGCGATCCGGCCGAGCGGCACAAGGCCGGTGCGGTGATCGCGAGCGAGCTGATGAGCACTCCGGCCGTGACCGTGCACGCCGACGCCTCGCTCGCGGAAGCGGCCCGGATCATGGCCCGCCGACACGTCAAGCGGCTGCCCGTCGTGGACGGCGTCGGCCTGCTGCAGGGCGTGGTCAGCCGCAGTGATCTGCTGAAGGTCTTCCTCCGGGACGACGAGGAGATCGCTGAGGAGATCAGGCACAGCGTCCTGGGGCACCTCCCGGTCACCAGCCCGCTGACGGTGAGCGTGTCCGAGGGCGTGGTCACGCTGGAAGGGGCTCTGCCGGACCGGGTGCTCATGCCCGTGGTGGCCCGGGCGGTACGGGCGGTCGAGGGGGTCGTGGACATCCGGCTCGATCTCACGCATCGATGACGCCCTCGGAGGGGCGATGAAGTACCTCGACGAGTACCGTGATCCCGTCCTCGCCCGGCGGCTGCTGGACGAGCTGCGGCAGACGGCCACCCGGCCCTGGCGGATCATGGAAGTGTGCGGCGGTCAGACCCATACCCTGGTCCGCCAGGGCATCGACGAACTGCTGCCCGCCGGGATGCGCATGATCCACGGCCCCGGCTGCCCGGTCTGCGTGACCCCGCTGGAGACCCTGGACCGGGCCATGGCCGTCGCCGCCCGGCCGGGGGTGATCCTGACCAGCTTCGGCGACATGCTGCGCGTGCCCGGTACGGACACCGACCTGCTGTCCCTGCGGGCCCGGGGGGCGGACGTACGGGTGGTGTACGCCCCGATGGACGCCGTACGTCTGGCGGCCGCGCACCCGGACCGCGAAGTGGTCTTCCTGGCGGTCGGCTTCGAGACGACGGCCCCGGCCAACGCCATGGCCGTCCTGCACGCGGCCCGCCTCAGGCTGACGAACTTCTCGATGATCGTCAGCCATGTCCTGGTACCGCCCGCGATGACCGCACTGCTCGACGACCCGGACTGCGAGGTGCAGGCGTTCCTGGCGGCGGGGCACGTGTGCGCGGTGATGGGCTGGACCGAGTACGAGCCGATCGCCGCCCGCCACCGGGTGCCGATCGTGGTCACCGGCTTCGAGCCGCTGGACCTGCTGGAGGGCATCCTGATGGCCGTACGGCAGCTGGAGTCCGGCCGGTACGAGGTCGAGAACCAGTACGTACGGGCCGTGCGCCGCACGGGCAACACCGATGCGCAGGACGCGGTCCGCAGGGTGTTCCGGGTCACCGACCGGGCCTGGCGCGGCATCGGGGCGCTGCCCGACAGCGGACTGGAACTCGCCGAGGGCTACCGGGAGTTCGACGCGGCCCGCCGCTTCGACGTGGGCGGGCTGTGTCCCGTCGAGGACCCTGAGTGCATCGCGGGCGCCATCCTCACCGGAGCCCGGCTGCCCACCGACTGCGCCGCGTACGGCACCCGCTGCACCCCCCGCCATCCCCTCGGCGCGCCCATGGTGTCGTCCGAGGGCACCTGCGCCGCCTTCCACGCGGCCGGACGCACACCCGCGAGGAGCACGCCATGAGCATCCAATGCCCCACCCCCCACGAGGAGGACGCAGTCGTCCTGCTGGGCCATGGCGCCGGCGGCCGCCTCACCGCCGAGCTGCTCGACCACCTCGTCCTGCCTGCCTTCGGAGGCTCGGCGGGTCCGCTGGAGGACGCGGCGCTGCTGCCCGGGTACCGGGAACTGGTGGTCAGCACCGACAGTTTCGTCGTCAGTCCGATCTTCTTCCCCGGCGGGGACATCGGTTCCCTCGCCGTGCACGGCACGGTCAACGACCTCGCCATGCGCGGCGCCTGGCCCCACGCGCTCTCCGTCTCCCTGATCGTCGAGGAGGGCCTGCCGCTGGCCGACCTCCGCTGCGTCCTGACCTCTTTGGGCAAGGCCGCGCAGGACGTCGGTGTGCCCGTCATCACCGGTGACACCAAGGTCGTGGGGCGTGGCGCCGCCGACAGGCTCTTCATCAACACCACCGGGATCGGGCAGCGGCACGGCCGCCTGCATCCGTCCGCCGCGCTGGCCCGGCCCGGCGACGCAGTGCTGCTGTCGGGGCCGATCGGCCTGCACGGCACGACCGTGCTGAGTACCCGAGAGGGACTCGGCTTCGAGGGCGACATCGCCTCGGACAGCCGGCCGCTGCACAAGCTGGTGCGGGCCCTGGCCCCGCTCGGCGAGTCCGTCCACGTGCTGCGGGACCCGACGCGGGGCGGACTGGCAGCCGCGCTCAACGAGATCGCCCGGGACTCGTCCGTCGCCGTCGAGATCGAGGAGGGCGTCGTCCCGGTGCCGAAGGCCGTGGCCTCCGCCTGCGACCTGCTCGGCCTGGATCCGCTGGTCGTCGCCAACGAGGGCTGCATGGTCGCCTTCGTCGCCCCGTCCGCCGCCGAGGAGGCCCTGGCGCACCTGCGGTCACTGCCCGAGGGGGCGCAGGCCGTGCGCATCGGTGAGGTGGTGGAACACAACCCGCGAGGACGGGTGACCCTGCGGACCCTGGTGGGCGCTCGGCGCATCGTGGACATGCCGCTGGGAGAACAGCTGCCCCGCATCTGCTGACCCGCATCTCCTGACCCGCACCTGCTGAGTTCGCCGATCTGCGCGGGGCAAGGCGGGCCGCAGGGCTGGGCGGGTTCGGGTCAGCCGGTCTTCCGGCCCCACTGCGGGGCGATCAGGGCCCACTCCACGTCCCACTGCTCCTGCCGCCGCCGGTCCAGGCGTGCGCACGCGAGGCAGCCGAGGAGGACCACGGCCGTGCCCGCGCCCAGGGCCGCCGCGGTGCCCAGCACCGCGCCTTGCAACTGCGCCTCACCGGCCGTCGCGGGCTCGGGCACGAGACGGCCCTTGGCGTCCAGCCACACACGAGTGGTGCTGCCGGCCCTGCTCGCGGAGTCGACGCGGGCGACGCCCGTGCGGTTCGTGCCGTCCGGCGCTGTCCACCGCACGTGGGCCCATGCCCGGTCGGCGTCCGTGCCCTCGACCCCGACGGTCGTCCGTGCGTCCGTCGTGACCACCGCCGACACGGCGTGCCGCTCGCCGCGCACTCCGTCGAGAGTGCCTTCCACCGCTCGGGCGGTCAGCACGCCCGTGACGATCGCGACCGTCATCGCGAGGATCCCGGTCGCCAGCCGCAGCCAGGCCTCGACGAAGTAGCTGCGGCGTCTGAGCGGGTTGCGGCGCAACCGCCACCCGCACGTCCGGCCCTGCCGTCGGCTCATGGTCAGGTGCATCGTCACCACCGGGCCCGGGCGTCGTCGCGGGTGAGCACCTGCACGGGCGGACGCCGCTGTGTGCGCCATGTCCGCGGCTGCGGCACACGGCCGAGGCGCAGGACCACCTGCGGGTACCGTCCGGCGGTGAACTCCGCCCGCAGCCGGGCGCGCAGTGCGGGCAGCTCAAGGGGCTGTGTGTGGAAGGCGGCCATCACCTCGTGCGCCGCCGCGTACAGCAGCACGCGTTGCAGCGCCTGCCCCGACCGCAGCCAGTCCTGCCGGTGGTCGTGCGCAGTGGACAGCACGACGACGGTGCCGGTCCCCCTGCCCCGGTTGCGGGCGGACAGGAGACGGCTCCGGGCCAGCGACAGGTAGTCGCGGCCGGGCAGGAGCGTGGCGTCCGGGTGCTCCCGGCACGCCTCGACGGGGACCCCGTACGGGCCGACCCGGCGCTCCAGTTCGGTGACGTGCCCGAAGTCGGCACGGTGTGCGTACTCCGCGGTGCGCACCAGCTCCGCGACCAGCGCCAGCTGGTCCGGGTCGTCGACGATCTGCAGGGTGGCGCCCTCGGCCCGGGCCTGCTCGTGCAGCTCGGCGAGTAGCGTGTCCGCGACCGACTCGGCGCCGAACCGTCCCCGGTGCGTGTGCCGGTGCGGCATCGCCCGGGCCAACAGTTCCTCCTCGGGGGCACTGGGCAGGTGGGCCGCGAAGCCGACGTGGGCCAGGTGGCTGGAGTCCCCGGGGGCCGGCAGTAGGTCGACGACGGGCCGGAAGCCGAGCTGCCGTATGGCGACGCGCACGTTGAACAGTGCCGCCCCGCAGGCGATGACGGCCTCTCTTCCCAGCGGGTCCGTCAGCGGCATCCGCCGTCCGCCGTCCAGATGCACCTCGAAGCCCTGGTTGTGGCCCTCCTCGGCGAAGAACCAGGGCTGGCTGTTGTGCGGCGAGGGTGCGAGGGACGCGGCGCGGGCCAGGTGGAGTGCGACACGACCGGGCTTGTCGTAGGTGACCGACATGATGCATCCCGCCTTTCGCGAAACGTTCACCTTCAGCATCCGCTCCCACCGGCCCGGCGCACATGGGCCGTCCGTCCCGTCCGACCGGCCTCAGCGGCCCTGCTTCGGTCCCCCTTCCGACGGCCGCGTTCGTGACGGGAGACGATCGGCGTCGCCCCCGGCTTCCGGACTGGAGAACTGGCGGAACAGCCGCTCCATGCCGGCCCCGTCCCGGCCGACGTCCGGGTACGTCTCGCTGTAGGTGCCCTCCAGCCAGGAGTCGGCCAGTACGGAGGGGCCGCCGTGCCCCGGCCCTCAGATGCACAGCGCGTCCAGGCCGCGGCATTTGATGACCCGGTTGAGGTGGGTGTACACGAGGTTCAGACCAGGCGAGTGCCCCAGTGACCGAGCAGCCGCGGCTTTATGTGCTCCGGCTTGAGGGGCTCGCGCAGCAGCGGGTTGGGCATCAGGTAGATCTGTCCGGCCGCGAGGTAGTTGGCGGCACGCCACGGCCACTTCAGACGGCGACCGCGGAACGGGACCCGAACGGGCCCGCCGGCGCCTTGATACGCCTTGTCCGCCCAGAACTTCAGACCCGCCTCGGTGAGCGCGTCGATGATTCCGTGGAGTCGGGCAGCAGTGAGGTCGTGGGTCGATCCGGGCAGGGGGGGTGTCTAATCAACGGCTCTGTCACGTATTCGGTGGCAGCGAAGGGTGACGCCATCGGCGCGGTTCGGGGTGGGCGTTCTGCGCGGAGATGCGCGCGAGGGCACGGTCGTACGCCGTGCCGGGCGGGGTGGTCACCCAGGGGCGGTCGGTGAGATCCCGGAGCGGGCGGGGCGACGGTGACCAGTCGGCCGGGGTGACCGCGCGGTACTCGTCGTCGGCGATCGGCGCGGACGCCAGGTCGCGTCACTGCTCGTGCGGATTGGGATCGGCGCCGTCGTACCAGACGATCAGGCGGAGGCTCGCCGTGAACTCGCCGAGCTGACCGGCCGTTCGACCGGGCCGGTGACGACCTGACGGTCAAGCCGGTCGGCCACCCCAAGGACGCCTCTGGCTTCGTCGTGCTGCCCCGCCGCTGGGTCGTCGAGGTCGCTCGCGTGGATGATGCACGCACGCCGCCCTGCCCGGGACTACGAATGGCTCATCCAGTACTGAGACCCTGATCGTCTGGGCCGTCATCACTCTCATGACCAGGCGTCTCGCACGGAAGGGGCCACCCCCAGCAGGCCAGGAAACCCGCATCGGCCACGAGCGCCTGGCAGGCATGGTCACCGTTCCCCGGTCAAGCGGATCCCCGCAGCCCGTGCTCCATCTGCTCTCTAGGCGGTGGCGGCAGCCACGAAGAACGGAATGGCGATGAGGAAGCGGTCGGCCTCGGCGCGTCGGTGCTGTTCGGCGAGCCACTCATCGGCCTGGTCACGGCCGACGGCACCGCTCATGCAGGCCGACTCGGCGAGCCCGGTGAGCAGCGACAGCATCGCGGGATCGGTGAACACGCTGGTGTGCACCTCGACGGTGACGTCGTTGAAACCGCCGTCCAGGAGCAGATTGCGGTACTGGCGGGCGGCACGGGGAGTGCCCAGGAGGTCGGCTCGGGCGTGCACGATCGTGCGGGTGAGCGCCGCATCATCAGAGTCGACCATGATGGCGTCCCAGTCCTGCCCGACCAGGACGATCCTGCCGCCCGGGCAGAGGACGCGCCGCGCTTCCGCCACCGCGCGCCACGGCTCCTGAAGTGCGTGGAAGACCTTGTCGGCACGGTAGCCGCGCACACTCCCGTCGGCGAACGGCAGATCCTCCGCCCCCGCTTCCCGGAACTCGGCCCCCGGCCACCGTTTCCGGGCCTCGGCCAGCATCCACGGATCGGGATCCACGCCCACCGCGTGGACGTCACGCTCGGCCAGCTCGGCGACGGCCCGCCCGGCACCGCAGCCGACGTCCACGACGGACGAGCCCGGGACAAGAGACAGCAGTTCGTAGGAGCGGGTCCGCAGCAGGATGGCGCTCGGCATCTGGTCCATCGCGTCGAGAAGGGCCAGCATGGCCTCGGTGCCGCGGTGCTTTTCCACGAAAGGAGTCGTCACCGCCATGGCCTTCTGCCTTTCCTTGTCAGTCATGGTTCGGTCAACCCTTCGAGTTCTGGGTGGCTGGCGGGGGCAGCAGTTCAGGAAGCCCACGATGTGGTCGGCGACCGTCTTGGGCTGTTCGAGGTGCGGGAAGTGCCCTGTGCCGGGTATGACGATGCGTTCGAAGCCGTTGGTGAACAGGTCGTCCATGCCGTCGCTCACCTCCACGGAAAAGCAGTTGTCGTCGGCCCCGTGGAGGTAGAGCGTCGGGACGGTGATGGCGCCAGGCGTGCACGCAGTCTGTCCGGGGAGCCCAAGACGGTTGTGTACTGAACGGTCGGAAACCTAGGCGTTTCTGTACTGAGTTGTCAAGCACGTCGGACGGTGGTGCCGGCGACCACGGCGGGCGCGTTCACGGGCCGGGGTCGGCCTTGACCGTGTCCTGCGCCGAGACCCCTCGCGAAAGGCAGGGAAGCCCGTTGCCGTCGGTTCGGACGGGCCATGTGGTCCTGCGCCTCATGCAGCCCGTCGTCTTGGTCTCGACGTCGGACGCGGGTGTGATGTCCAGCAGCAGGTCGGGGGTGAACCTCACAGACCTGTGGCCGGCGCGGCTCGAACTGGAACCCCTGGGTGGTGATGAGCGGCCGGGTGCGCGGTGGTGGCCGTGGGTCGGGGTGATCCTGCGCGTCAGCGGGGTGGTCGTCCGTGCCTGGTTGTGGTCCCGGGTGCGGGGGCGTTCGCCACGTGGGGAGCGGGACGTCGGGCTGACGCTCGCGCAGGATGGCGACGATCGGGCCGGTCGCCGACTCGTCGACGCCCAGGGGGAGTCCTTACTGCTGCCCGCATCCGCGGGGACGGCACCCGGCTCTACGAGGGCACCGAGGCGGAGCACTGGCGCGCATTCCTGCACACGCGGTCCGAGTGGGCGGAGCGGCGGCCGAAGTGCCACTGTCTGCTTGCGGCGAGGTGTTCGGCGACTGGCTGCGCAGTTCAGGCCCGGCGGCAGCGCGTATACGGTGGAGCAACTCGACTGGGTGCGGGCGCAGCTCTTCGGCCGGCCGCCCGGGCGACCGCCCGGCGGCGCGTAAGCCTGCGGGCCGTACCTCCGTGGCGATCGGAGTGGGTCGGCCGCGTCGGATGCCGGTGCAATGAGGTCGGTCGTGGCCTTGTCAGTGGTGGCGGGGGCGAGGGAGCAGGGCGAAGGCGCTCTCCGCGATCGAGGTCAGGCGGTCGGAGCTATGGCCGTAGGCGCCTACGACATCGGTCCCGCGGATGATGGTCAGCAGGAGGTAGGCGAGGTCGTCGGGGTCCGCGTCGGGGTCGATGTCGCCGTTGCGCTGGGCCGCTCGC
>NZ_KQ948151.1:40346-47828 GCF_001513955.1 Streptomyces pseudovenezuelae
GGTGCCGTTGTAGCCGGAGGTGCGGAACTGCCGCTCGGCGGCGTGGAGGACGTGGTCGGGGTCGAAGCTTCGCGGTCTGGCCATGCATCGAAGGTAAAGCCGACCCACCCTTCTTGACAACCCAGTACAGAACCATCTAGGTTCCTGACTGTTCAGTCCATAACCATCCTGAGCTCGCCGGACAGGCTTGGTCCGGGCTTGCAGGACCGGTGCGACCGTGTCGACCTGAGCGCAGGCGACCCCACACAGGGCACGACGAAGTCATGTCCACAACCGAAGGAACCACCATGCAGACAGCTTCCCCAGTGGCCCTCGTGACGGGTGCCTCCTCCGGGATCGGGCGGGCGGCTGCGCTCGCCCTCGTGGGCGCCGGCTTCGCGGTGGTCGGCACGAGCCGCAACGCGGCGAACGCCAAGCCGATCGCCGGGGTGACGTTCCTCGATCTCGACGTGGCCAGCGACGAGTCGGTCCGCTCCCTGGTCGGGGAGGTGATCGATCGGTTCGGCCGGATCGACGTCCTGGTCAACAACGCAGGCGTGGGTGCGGTCGGCGCCGGCGAGGAGAGCTCGATCGACCAGGCCAAGGAGGTCTTCGACATCAACGTCTTCGGCCTGATGCGGATGACCAACGCAGTGCTGCCCCACATGCGCGCCCAGCGCAGTGGCCGCGTGGTCAACGTCGCCTCGGTACTCGGTCTGATCCCAGCCCCCTTCATGGCCGTCTACGCCGCCACCAAGCATGCGGTCGAGGGCTACTCCGAGTCCGTCGACCACGAGCTTCGTGAGCACGGCGTGCGGATGCTGCTGGTCGAGCCGGCCTACACAAACACGAGTTTCGAGGCGAGCAGCATGGCACCCGACTCGCCCCTGCCGGTCTACGCCGCACAGCGGGAGGTCTCCCGGGACGTGCTGGCCACGGCCGTGCGCAACGCCGACGCCCCGGCCGTTGTCGCGAAGGTGATCGTCGCGGCCGCCACCGATTCCAAGCCCAAGCTTCGGTACACCGCCGGCCCGATGGCCAGACGTGTCAGCCTCCTGCGCCGGATCGTGCCCTCGCGCGCCTTCGACCAACAAATCCGCAAGCTCAACCGACTGGCCGGCTGACCCCGCACTACACCCGGCGCCCGAAAAGACGCACATGTCCAAAACCAGAGACACTGAAGCCAGCATCAGCCTCTCTCGTCCCACCGCTCCTGGAAACGGCTGACACCCATGGAATTCGAACACGTCACCTTCGACCTGCCGCACGGCACCTTTCACGCGCTGCAGGGTGGTGACCCCGATGGTCAGCCGACGGTCGTCCTGCACGGCTTCCCGGACCACCCGCCGACCGCGAAGCCCTTCCTCGCCGAGCTCGCCCGCCAGGGACGTCACGTCATCGCACCCTGGCTTCGCGGTTACGCGCCGTCCCCGACGGCCGGGCCGTTCGACTTCGCCTCCCTCACCGGCGACGTGCTCGCGCTGATCGACCGCTGGTCTCCCGGGCGAGCCGTGGAGTTGGTCGGCCACGACTGGGGAGCTCTGATCACCTACGATGCCGTCGTCACCGCGCCGGAGCGGATCGAACGCGCGGTCACGCTCGCAGTCCCCCACCCCGTCACGTTCCTGAGCCGGCCGCGCCTGGCTCAGCTACGCCGGATCTGGTACATGGGGCTCTTTCAACTGCCGGGAAGCGGCTGGATGGCCAGCGCCCGCGATCTCGCCTTCATCGACCGCCTCTGGCGCCAGTGGTCGCCCAGCCTCTCACTCGATCCAGCCCTCCAGGCGGAGCTGCACGAGCACCTGCGGGCGAGCATGCCCGCGCCTCTGAAGTACTACCGGGCGATGCTGCGACCCAGCATGATTGGGGCGACACGCCGCCTGTCTCAGCCGATCGAGGTGCCCCTGTTGCAGCTTTACGGCGCCGACGACGGCTGCTTCCTCCCCCCGAAGGTCGACGACCGACATCGGTTCGCCGCCCCGCACGCGATGGAGGTCGTCCCCGACGTCGGTCACTTCCTGCACATCGAGGCCCCCGAGGCGATCGCGGAACGGATCGCGGCATGGGCCAAGTAGCGGATCACATCATTCGGGGTGGGGGACGTATGGCACAGATCGCGGACGCTGCGCGGACCGTCATCATGACCGTGGACGACGATCCCGGGGTGTCCCGGGCCGTCGCCCGTGACCTGCGACGGCGCTACGGCAAGTCGTACCGGATCGTGCGCGCGGAGTCCGGGGAGTCCGCGCTGGAGGCGCTGCGCGAACTGAAGCTGCGCGGTGATCTGGTCGCGGTGATCCTGGCCGACTACCGCATGCCGCAGATGAACGGCATCGAGTTCCTCGAACAGGCCCTGGACATCTATCCGGGCGCCCGGCGCGTGCTGCTGACCGCGTACGCGGACACGGACGCGGCGATCGACGCGATCAACGTCGTCGACCTCGACCACTACCTCCTCAAGCCGTGGGATCCGCCGGAGGAGAAGCTCTACCCGGTCCTCGACGATCTCCTGGAGGCGTGGCGCTGCAGTGACTTCCGGCCGATGCCGAACACCAAGGTCGTCGGTCACCGGTGGTCGGCGCGCTCCTCGGACGTGCGGGAGTTCCTGGCCCGCAACCAGGTGCCGTACCGCTGGTACTCCACCGACGAGCCCGAGGGCCAGCGGCTGCTGGCCGCGGCGGGCGAGGACGGGCAGCGGCTGCCGGTGGTGATCACGGCGGACGGTACGGCGCTCGTCGAGCCGGAGGTGCCCGACCTGGCCGCGCACGTGGGACTGGCCACCACCCCCACGGCCGACTTCTACGACCTGGTCGTCATCGGCGGCGGCCCGGCCGGGCTCGGCTCGGCCGTGTACGGGGCCTCGGAGGGGCTGCGGACCGTGCTCGTGGAGCGCTCGGCGACCGGCGGGCAGGCCGGGCAGAGCTCGCGGATCGAGAACTACCTGGGCTTTCCGGACGGGGTGTCCGGCGGCCAGCTCACCGACCGGGCGCGACGCCAGGCCACGAAGTTCGGCGCCGAGATCCTCTCCGCGCGGGAGGTGACCGGTCTGGAGAGCAGCGGTGCGGCGCGGCTCGTACGGTTCGCGGACGGGTCGCAGATCGCGGCGCACAGCGTGATCCTGGCGACCGGTGTGTCGTACCGGCAGCTGGAGGCGCCGGGTGCCGACGAGTTGTCGGGCCGCGGGGTGTTCTACGGGTCCGCGCTCACCGAGGCCGCTGCCTGCCAGGGTCACGACGTGTACATCGTCGGCGGCGCCAACTCGGCGGGACAGGCGGCGATGTACCTGTCCAGGGGAGCCAAGTCGGTCACCCTGCTGGTGCGCGGAGCGGACCTCACCGCGTCGATGTCGCACTATCTGATCCAGCAGATCGCCGAGTCGCCGAACATCTCGGTACGGGCCCACACGGTCGTCGAGGCCGCGCACGGCGACAACGACCTGGAACAGCTGACGCTGCGCGACACGACGAGCGGGCAGACCGAACGGGTCGACGCGCAGTGGCTGTTCGTGTTCATCGGCGCGGCCCCGCTGACCGACTGGCTGGACGGCACGGTGTCGCGGGACGAGCGCGGGTTCATCCTCGCCGGACCCGACCTGACCGCCGACGGGCGGCCACCGGCGGGCTGGGAGCTGGACCGGCCGCCGTACCACCTGGAGACCAACATCCCCGGCGTGTTCGTCGCCGGGGACGCACGCGCGGAGTCCGCGAAGCGGGTCGCGTCCGCCGTCGGAGAGGGAGCCATGGCCGTGATGCTCGTCCACCGGTACCTGGAGCAGTCATGAGCGGACAGCCGATGCCGTGCGACGCGGCCGAGATCAGCTCACTGTTCCTCTTCGAGAAGCTGAACTCCGAGCAGCTCGACAGGCTGTGCGGCGAGGGACGGGTCGAATTGTTCGACCCCGGGCCGGTGTTCACCGAGGGTGACCCGGCGACCTGCCTGTACGTGATGATCGAGGGCACGGTCGTCATGTCGCGCCGGGTGGGCGGCGACGACATCGAGGTGAGCCGCACCTCCCAGCCAGGGGTGTACGCGGGGGCCGTGATGGCGTACCTCGGGGACGGGAAACCGCAGCGGTACATGAACTCGCTGCGGGTGCCGGAGCCGACACGGTTCTTCGTCCTGCCCGCCGAATCGTTCGCGAACCTCATCCACGAGTGGTTTCCGATGGCGGTCCATCTCCTGGAGGGGCTCGCCCTCGGTTCACAGACCTTTCAGCGGGCCGTCGGGCAGCGCGAACGGCTGCTGGCGCTGGGCTCGTTGTCCGCGGGTCTCACCCATGAGCTCAACAACCCGGCCGCGGCCGCCGCACGGGCCACCTCGGCGCTCAGGGATCGGGTCGCGCACATGCGCAACAAGCTCGGCGCCATCGCCTCGGGTCCCTACCACGGCGACGCCCTGAAGGCCCTGGTCGAGCTCCAGGAGCGTACGGCCGAGCGGGTCTCCAAGGCGCCGGCACTGAGCCCGCTCGAAGCGTCCGACCGGGAGGACGAACTCGCCGACTGGCTCGACGACCACGGTGTCCAGAACGGCTGGCAGATCGCGCCGACCTTCGTGCAGGGCGGTCTCGACGTCGACTGGCTGGAGCAGGTCGCGGCGGCCGTCGACGAACAGGAAATCCTGCAGAGTGCCATCGAGTGCCTCAACTACACGGTCGAGGCCGAGCTGTTGATGTCCGAGATCGAGGACTCCACCACCCGTATCTCGCACCTCGTCGACGCCGCCAAGCAGTACTCGCAGCTGGACCGCGCGCCCTACCAGGTCGCCGATGTGCACGAACTCCTCGACAGCACACTGCTGATGCTGTCGGGCAAGATCGGTCCACAGGTCAAGGTCGTGAAGGAGTACGACCGTTCGGTGCCGAGGATTCCGGCCTACCCGGCCGAGCTCAACCAGGTGTGGACCAACCTGATCGACAACGCGGTCTCCGCCATCAACAGCGCGGGCGGCGAAGGGACGTTGACCGTACGCACCGCTGTGGTGCACGACCAGCTGCTGGTGGAGTTCCGCGACACGGGCCCGGGAGTGCCGGCCGAGATCCGCGGCCGGATCTTCGACCCGTTCTTCACCACCAAACCGGTGGGCGAGGGCACGGGGCTGGGGCTCGACATCTCCTGGCGGATCGTCGTCAACAAGCACCACGGTGACCTGAAGGTCGAGTCCGTACCCGGCGACACCCGCTTCCAGGTGCTGCTCCCTCTCACCGCCACCGAGCCCGATACCGTCCCCGACCCGGCCTTGGAGCCCTCATGACCAAGGACACCGGAATCGACCCCGGGGCCGGGACGACGAGCTGACCCGTCTCACCGGTGTTCTGGGCCGGCCCCACGTCCGCGAGACCCGTGCCGTGCTCATCGCGGGAGACGCCGGGGTGCGCGCGGCGGGCCTGGACATCCCCGACGGCGTCGGCATGAAACCCACGCACCACGCCGTCCACGTCGGCCCGGGTACACGGTCACCGCGAAGGACACGGTGTCCCACGTCAGCGATCACGCCTCCTACAGGGACCCCGCACGAGGACGACGCTTGCGAGCTCCTGGCGACCCTCCTCGAAGACGTGAGCGCCCCGTGGTGACCCCGAGTGAAACGCGCGGGACAGGGCGTGTTTCCGTGCCCGTTGCCTCGCCGCCGGGCTCAGAACCCGGGGAAAATCCTGCGCAGGTCGTCGAGGGTGACGGTGTCGCCGGTGAGGGTCACGGAGGGCGGGGTGTGGGCGGGGGCGTGCCGGCCGGTGACAAGTCGCAGCCACCACTCGGCGGGGGCCGTCAGCACGGCGTCGGCGTTCTCGGGTTCGCCGGTGAGCGCGACCGTCTCGCCGACCGAGAGCCCGAAGGCGCGCTCGGGTGCGGTGGTGTGCACCGCGACGGCGACGGGGCGGTTCTCCAGGGCGTCCGCCTTGCCGAGGAAGCCCAGCATCATGCCGGCCTGGTCGAGGAGCGGTCCGGTCGCGGCGGACGCCAGGGTCGACGACGGGTCGAAGGCCACCTCGACGTCCCACGAGTGGTGGGCGAGCTCACTGAGCCGGAGCCCCGCCGCGGTCGCGACGTCCACCGGCGCGGGCAGGAAGCCGAGGTCGATCCGGAGGTCGCTGCGGGCCCCCGCGTCGAGGCCCTCGTAACGTTCGACCAGCGCCTGGTTGGCGGTGACGAAGCCTTCGGCGCGCTCGGCCGGGGTCATCGCGTCCCAGCGGGCCCACACCGACTTGTTGAAGTCGCCGTCGGGGACACCCGTCCCGTCCGTCGCGCCCTCCAGTACGGCCAGGCCTATTTCGGCGCCGCTGCCCAGATGGCTGAGCACCTGGGAGACGTCCCACTCCGACGCGCCGGACGGGCGGGTGAGATCGGCGGCGGTGAGTCCGTGCACCACGGCGGCGAGGTGGTCGTGCCCGCTGCGCAGGGCGTCGATGATTCGGTCTGCGGCTTCGGTCATGGTCGTTTCCTCAATGAAGTTGATCTGATTCGGTGTTGTCGTCAGACGGCTGTCGGTGTCACACGGTGGTCTGGAACGAGCGCTTGGAGAAGCCGATCGTGCACCCCTCGACGGTGGTCCGCACCGGCCGGTCGGGGGTGCGCGGCGACGCCCAGGGTGATGAACAGCGGGATGTAGTGATCGACGGTCGGATGGGCGTACGGCGTACCGGGCGCCCTCGTCCGGAACGCGGCGAGTTCGTCCCCGGCGCCGCGCGTGAGGGCGTCGGCGGCCCAGGCGTCGAAGTCGGCTGACCAGCCCGGGACTTGGCCTTCGAGCATCGCACGGGGGTGATGAACGGCAGCCCGTGTGTCATAAAGCCGGAGCCGTTCACCAGCACACCCTCCTCGGCCAGCGGGTACATGGTCATTCAGCGGCACCCAGGCCCCGTGGTCGAGCCCTGGGCCGGCGTGCTGGTGGATCGGTTCGCCGTCCGGCATGGTTCCGGCGACCCGGCCGGCGAGCACGGGCGCGTCGGGGGTGTCGTACCGCATCGTGCAGGAGCGCGGGTGGAAGCTCCCGAAGGCATGGACGAGCGGGGTGTGCGTGGCCGGTCCGGACAGGGACTGCGACCAGGCAGTCACGCGACGTGGGCCGAAGAGGTCACACGAGCCTGACCGGTCCGGCGTCGATCGGCAGGCGGACCAGGAGATAGGGCTTGCGGCGCAGATCCTCGCCCTCGTGGAAGAGCGACATCCGGTTGAGCTGGTTGGCGGTGGCGTACAGGTGCCGGTCCGAGGCGACCGACAGGGTGTCGACCCAGTTGAGGTCGGTGCCCTGGGCGAGGGTGCGGTAGGTGCCGTCCGGATTCCTGCACCAGATGGAGTTGTCTTCCAGGTCGCCGCCGAGCGGGTGCCGAGCCGCTCGGTGCGTTCGCCGTCCGCCGTGCGCACCACGACCCGGTCGTCCGTGTGCGGCAGCACGAAGTTCGGCGCGAGCACCTCGCCCCGGGAACCGATGATCCGGCAGCTCATCTCCAGCCGGTCGTACGCCATGTGGCAGCGCGCCGAACCGGTCGCCCCGCCCGGGAAGGCCAGT
>NZ_KQ948151.1:48508-51594 GCF_001513955.1 Streptomyces pseudovenezuelae
AGAGCCGTCCCTTGTCGTCGCTCTCCAGACCGTCGGCCATCGGCTTGAACCCGTGGTCCTCGACCGTCGCCGCCACCTCGGCGTCGGAGGCGTCGGGGTCGGCGAGGGCGTCGGGGTCGGCGAGGGCGTCGGTGGCCACGCTGTGCAGTCGGCGGCTGGACAGAGGGGAGTAGTAGAGGCGCTTGCCGTCGGCGCTGAGGGCGATGCCGTCGGAGCCGGTCTCGTAGTGCATGGGTTCGCTTCCCGCGGGGCGGATCATGAGGGGTTCGCCCTCGATGATGGGAAGGAACTGCTCGTCGGGGAGCACTGAGGGCTGCCCGGTCAGTCGCCGCCAGGAGCGGCCTGTGGCGAGGTCGACCACGATCACGCCGTTCGAGCCGCCGCCCGAGTCGGTGATGAACGCCATGCCCTCGGCGCCGCGCCGTAGGTCGAAGCGCACGTCGTTGGGGTAGCTGTTCGACGGCACCACTTCGGGCGGGAAGAGGATCTTCCGTACGATCCGGTCGGTGCGCAGGTCGACCGCCACGAGCTTCGGGCCGCCGTAGGAGGACCCGGCGAACAGCGGGTTTCCGGTGTCGAGGATCCACAGCCGGTCGGCCGGGTCGACGACGACGCTCTGCACCGACTGGAAGTGCCCGGCCAAGTCGGAGGCGTCCTCGCGGTTCACCTCGGCGTCGGGGTACGCCACGGGCTTCCCTTGCCGCAGTTCGGCGACGGTGAACGGGACGTCGTCGCCCCAGCGGGGGAAGTTGACGAAGATTCGGCCGTGGCGTGAGACGGTGACACCCGTCGGCATCGAGCCCCAGAAGCGGGCGACGACCGTGTACCGCGCGGCGGTTGGGCCGGCGGTTGAATTGGTGGCGTAGGCGGGCCCGGCGAGTTGGGTGGCGGCCAGCGATGCGGTGGTCGCGCCGAGGAATGTACGTCGTTTCATGCGAGTGCCTCCTGCTGGGTCTGGTTGCACCATGGACTTCGCCGTGGACAGCAGTTCTCTGGTGCGCGGGTGGCGGGTGGTGAGGTCCATCGCGGAGAAGGCCCTGTCATGGATTCGCGGGGCGAGACGGTCGCGGTGGAACCCTGGAGATGCCCTGCTTTCCTGTGCTGGTTCGTGACCTGAGAACAACAGTCACCGCAGGTGGCAGGGCATCTGTGGGGTGGATCCAGGCTCAGTGGGCCATCACGGGCTCGCCCTCGGACGGCGCCAGAGCCCGATTCGGGATCAGGAACGCGGCGATCACCGCACCGACCACGAAGAACCCGGAGCCCCACGCCAGGGTGGCCGTGTAGCCCTCGACCCCGGCCTGCGCCGCGGCCAGTGCGCCGGGCTTGTGCGAAGTCAGGTAGTCGGTCGCGGCTGACGAGGCAATGGTGGTCAGTAGCGCCGTGCTGATGGAGCCGCCGATTTGCTGACCGGTGTTGATCAACGCTGAGGCGACACCCGCGTCCTCGTGGTGAATGCCTGAGGTCGCCCCCTGGATCGCGGTGCTCATCACGGCGCCGATGCCGAGACCCAGCAGGATCAGGCCGGGCATGATGTGGGCGGCGTAGGTGCTGTCCAGCTCGAGCCGGGTCAGCAAGGCCATACCGGAGGCGGCGACCAGGAAGCCGGAGCTGACGACGATCTTCGGGCCGACCCTGGGCAGCACCAGCGAAGGCATCGTGGTCGACGACGCGACGACGCCCGCGACCATCGGCAGGAACGCCAGACCGGTCTTGATCGGCGAGTAGCCGAGGCTGGCCGCGAAGTAGTAGGTCAGGAACAGGAAGATCGAGAACATCCCCATGCCCAGGACGAACACCGCCGCGAACGAACCACCGCGGGTCCGGTCCAGCACGAGGCGCAGCGGCAGCAGCGGATGCGCGACCCGGGACTCCAGCCAGACGAACACCGCGAGCAGCACCGCGCCGACGATCATGGAGCCGAGGGCGACCGGGTCGGTCCAGCTGGTGGACTCGACGTGCGCGAACCCGTAGACGATGGCGAACAGCGCGGCGCTCACCACGACGATGCCCGGAATGTCGAGTTTGGGCTTCTTGCTGATCACAGGCTTGGCCAGCAGCAGCAAGGCACCGATCAGGGCGGGGACCGCGAAGGCGACATTCACGTACATCACCCAGCGCCACGACGCCCATTCGGTGAGCATGCCGCCGACCAGCAGCCCGACCGCGCCGCCCGCACCACCCAGCGCGCTGAAGATGCCGAAGGCCTTCGCCCTTTCAGATGGTTCGGTGAAGGTCACGCTGAGCAGGGAGAGTGCCGCGGGCGCGAGCACCGCGGCGAAGAGGCCCTGGGCCACCCGTGCCGCGACGAGGATCTCGAAGCTGCCGGCCGAGCCGCCGACGACGGACGCGGCCCCGAAACCTGCCAGGCCGATCACGAAGAGGGTGCGTCGGCCCAACAGGTCACCGAGCCGACCGCCGAGCAGCAGCAGGCTGCCGAACGCCAGCGCGTACCCCGTGATGACCCACTGCCGGCTGCCGTCGCTGAAGCCGAGGTCGTGCTGCGCTTCGGGCAGCGCGATGTTCACGACGGTGGCGTCGAGCATGACCATGAGCTGTGCCACGCCTATGACGACCAGCACCCACCAGCGCACGGCATGTGAGCCGCGAAGGCCCGAGTCTCTTTTTCCGGAGGCGGGCGCCCCGCGGTCGATGCTGGTACTCATTTTTTTCCTTGCTTGCTCGGCATGACGGAAAGCCGTCTGGAATCTGATCGGTTTCCTCACCGACGAAGGTGAGGCGAGCGGATGACGTGCTGAGATCTCAGGGCTTCAAGATCATCGTGTGGCCGCTTCGGGGCTTGCCTCGGCGATCCCCTGGGAGGCCGTGTCGGTGTCCGCGGTGGCCGGCATTCTGTTGATGTCGGCGCTGGCCAGTCATCGCGCCAGGCGGGGACGCACCCTGTTCGGCGAGCTCAGGATGGTTATGGACTGAACAGTCAGGAACCTAGATGGTTCTGTACTGGGTTGTCAAGAAGGGTGGGTCGGCTTTACCTTCGATGCATGGCCAGACCACGAAGCTTCGACCCCGACCACGTCCTGCACGCCGCCGAGCGGCAGTTCCGCACCTCGGGCTACAACGGCACG
>NZ_KQ948151.1:52342-53530 GCF_001513955.1 Streptomyces pseudovenezuelae
ACGAGCGGCCCAGCGCAACGGCGACATCGACCCCGACGCGGACCCCGACGACCTCGCCTACCTCCTGCTGACCATCATCCGCGGCGCCGATGTCATGGGCGCGGCCGGTCATAGCTCCGACCGCCTGACCTCGATCGCGGAGAGCGCCTTCGCCCTGCTCCCCCGCCCGCGCCACCACTGACAAGGGCACGGCCGGCCCCGTCGCACGGGCACCGTCCTCGACGTCGATCACTTCCTGCACATCGAGGCCCCCGAGGCGATCGCGAAACGGATCGCGGCATGGGCCGAGTAGCGGATCACTCGACCCTCACGGCGAGACCACTGGGATGGGCGGAGCGGGGCGGACTCTGACATGGCGCTGTTGTGGACTGTGGACTCCGGGATGGGGCGGATCTCCGCCCGGTGACCAGCGTGCAACCTTCAACCCGGTCGGTCAGAACCGTCAGTTGAGCGGTGTTCGTCGATGAAGGACATCATCAGCCGTTGCGGGGGGTGAGCTCCCCGACGAAGAAGGTTGTAGCCGCCTTCAGGATCGCCACGTCCTCACGCAGCCGGCGGATCTCCTCGTTCTCCTCGATCGTGACCCCGGGCGCCTCGCCACCGTCAATCTCGGCCTGAGCGCCCCGGCGCCACGACGACTTCTGCCTACCCCGACCTGCTTGGGCACCGTCAGTACCGCTGCGGTATTTGGTCGGGTATTCGGCTGGTGCTACAGCACCAGCCGGACGGCTCGGGCCCTCAGCTCGGGATCCACCTTCTTCTGCATGACATACATCCTTCCAGCTCAGAAAGATGCGGCCCAAGCCGACCGCACTTGACAACTCAGTACAGAACCGCCTAGGTTTCTGACTGTTCAGTACATAACCGTCCTGAGCTCACCGGACAGGCTGCGTGCACGCCTGGCGCCTCACCGTCCCGTCGCTCTACCTGTACGGGGCCATGACCCGGGGCAGGGCACTTCCTGCACCTCGGACAGCCAAAGACAGTTGCCGACCACATCCTCGGCTTTCTGAACAGCTGACCCCCCTGCAACCGCCCGGAACTCGAAGGGCTGACCGAACCATGACTGACAAGGAAAGGCTGGAGACCATGGCTGTGGCGACTCCTCCGTACGCGAGCGACGCACTGGCCGAGGGGACCGTTGACGCGGTGGTGATCGGCGGGGGCGCCGCGGGGCTGAACGGTGCG
>NZ_KQ948151.1:54187-134331 GCF_001513955.1 Streptomyces pseudovenezuelae
CGGATGTGCTGCCTGAGGTGCCCGGGCTCGCCGAGCACTGGGGGCACGGTGTGGTGCACTGCCCGTACTGCCACGGCTGGGAGGTGCGCGACGAGCCCATCGGCGTCCTCGCCACCGGCCCCGCCTCCATCGGCCACGCGTATCTGTTCCGTCAGCTGACCGAGGACCTGACCTACTTCACCCACGGCACCGACCTGGACGAGGACAGCCGCGCCCGCTTCGCCGCCCGCGGCATCCGCGTCATCGACACCCCGGTCACCGAGGTCGTCAACGACACCGGCGGTGCCCTCGCCGGGGTGCGCCTGGCGGACGGCCAGGTCGTGGCCCGCCGCGTCGTCGCGGTCGCCGCGCCGATGCAGGCCCGCACTCAGGGTCTGGAAGGTCTGGGCCTGCCGGTGCAGGACCTGCCGAAGGGCCGCGGTTTCGCCTCCGGCACGGCCGGCGCCACCGAGGTGCCGGGTGTGTGGGTGGCCGGCAACGTCACCGATCTGGTCGCCCAGGTCGGAGCCTCCGCAGCGGCCGGCGCACTGGCCGGCGCCGACATCAACAGCACACTGGCCACCGCCGACACCGACGCGGCCCTCCACGCCGTCGCGGAGGCAAGCCCCGAAGCGGCCACACGATGATCTCGAAGCCCTGAGATCCCAGCCCGTCACCCGCTCGCCCCACCTTCGCCGGCGAGGAAACCGACCTGTTCTCCCGTCTGGAAGCTGATCAGTTTCCAGACGATTCTCAGCCATGCCCGGCAAGCAAGCAGCAGGAGCGTCCCACCGAGGTCAACGCCCCCTTCTCGACCTCCTCGCCCGCCTCGACGACTCCACATCCTCGGCTTCCTGAACGGCCGACCCCCCACGAGATGAAGGACACGACAATGTCGGAGCGCAATCCGATGGACAAGAACACGGCATCGCGACAGCGGGCCCTGGTGGTCGGCCTCGGGATAAGCGGGATCACCTCCGCGCTGCGACTGCATCGCGCGGGCTGGGACGTGGTGGTGCTGGAGAAGGCCCCCGAGCGGCGCCGCGGCGGATACTTCCTCGCCCTGTTCGGGGCCGGGCTCGCCGCCGCCGAACGGCTGGGCTTCGCCGATGCGGTGTCGAATCGCGTCGCTCCGGACAGCGTGAGCTACGACGTCGACCGCACGGGCCGGCGCCGCCGCGGTGTGGGCTACGCCGATGTGTTCCCCGGGTCTCGACTGACGGTGCGGGGCGACATCGAAGACGCGGCCTTCACCGCCCTGCCCGACGAGGTCGAGATCCGGTACTCGACCGTGCCGGTCGCGCTGGACCAGTACCTCGACGGGGTGGACGTCGAGATCCGCGACCTGACGACGGAGACGACGACCGTCGAACGGTTCGACCTGGTGGTCGGGGCAGACGGACTGCGCTCGACGGTGCGCCGGCTCGCGTTCGAGCCCGAGCCGAGCCCGATCCGTCGACTGAACTACATGATCGCCGTGTACAGCCTGCCCGAGCCGGTACCCGGCTACCGCCCACAGGACGGGCTGACCATGGCCGAGGCGGGCCGATCGGTGTGGGTCTTCCCGTTCGCCGACCGTCCGCCGTCGGTGCTGTTCTCCTACCGCACCGACGACGTGGACGCCGAGTTCACCCGGCCGGCCATCGACTCGCTGCGCGCCGCCTACGGCGCCGAGCCCACCGGCTCCACGCTCGGTTGGCTGCTCGACCAGTTCGAGAAGGCCCCGGACCACCTGTTCGACTCCACCGAGCAGGTGCACCTCGACCACTGGTACCGCGGCCGAGTCGTGCTCGTCGGCGACGCCGCGTGGTGCCTGACCCTTTACTCCGGCATGGGGGCATCCGCCGGCCTGGCCGGGGCGGACCTGCTCGGCACCATGCTGGAACGCCACCCGCACGATGTGCCACGAGCGCTGCAGGACTGGGAGGACCACCTGCGCCCGTTCATCGACTACCACCTCGGCAGCGGTGTGAGCCAGCGCGGTTTCCTCACCCCGGGCAACCGCGCCGAGTTGCTGCTTCGGTCCGTGATGATCCGCCTCGGTCGGCTACCGATCGCCGGCCGGCTGCTCGCCAAGACGAGGGCCAAGAGTGCGCGGATGAAAAGTCTGGATATCGCCGCCGCAGCGTGAGTGGAGTTCCTCGAATACGAGCGGGAGAACGAGGTCATCTGGGCCCGCAACTTCGTCGACGAATGCTTGGACGCAGGTTGCGGGGATGGCCGGGAGAGGCATGTACCGGAGAGCAGGCTGTTATCCGCTGCATCGGGGTTCACCCGAGCTGCTTGCTCCACACGTTGTAGCAGCCGCGGTCGACGAGCCTGGTCCAGTCTGCGTCGAGGGCGGCGACTACCGTGGTCTGGCTGCGGGTGCCGCACCGGCTGCACGCGATCCCGGTCTTGCGGTCGAGGCGGTGCAGCTGCAGCGGACCCTGGGCGGGTTCAGAGCGCACGACGCGGTTGGCGAGGCGCGTCATCGGCGCCGCGGCTTGGTCGTGGAAACGCCGCCACCGAGTCTGCCGCGGACGACGAAGGAGCCGGGTCCGATGCTGGTGCGTGCGTTGTTGAGGAACGAACGCAGCCGGCCGGTGTATGCATCGTGCAGTTCGCTGGCCATGTCTGTAAGGCGAGCAGCCACAGCAAAGATCAGCCGCGGGCGGGCCTGGGTAGCCGCAGCGGCCGGTAGCCGTCGGTGTCCAGCTTGGCCAACTCGCCGTCGATGTCCACCGAGTGAGTTCCGCAAAAGTTGACGTCGGCGTGGTGGCTGGGCCAGATGCGCGCCAGCAGCTCATCGTCGGTGGGCCGGCCGGCACGACGCAGCGCGGTCACCGCCAGGCCGTAATAACTCGGTGCTCCAGGTAAGGATCGCGTTGGCGGCCAGCAGTACGCCGTGTTTGCCGTCGAACGCGGCGTAGAGGCTGCCGCGGCCCAGGCCAGTGGCGGCACTGATGTCGTCGACGTCGGTGCCGTTGTAGCCCGAGGTGCGGAACTGCCGCTCGGCGGCACTCAGGACGTGGTCGGGGTCGAAGCTTCGTGGTCTCGCCATGCATCGAAGGTAAAGCCGACCCACCCCTTCTTGACAACCCAGTACAGAACCGCCTAGGTTCCTTACCGTTCAGTCCATAACCGTCCTGAGCTCGCCGGACAGGCTTGGTCCGGGAGTGCAGCACCGCGATGCCGCGCAGGCGGCTTGGACGTTGAACTCATGACGTTCAGGGCGTCGCACGCAGCTCGGCGCAAGAGCGAGCCAGCCGATGAAGGCCGCTTCAGAACCAAATACTTCGGAGGAGCTCATGACCGCGGTCAGTACGTACAACACCGCACCGGAAGGCACGATGTCCCGTGATTGCCGCTGACGAGACGTTCGACGGCACGTGGCCGTATCCCGCCCGCTTCAACGAGGCGGCCGGCTTCCGCCAGCACTACGTCGACGAGGGCCCCGAGCAGCCCGGTCAGACGATCGTCATGCTGCACGGCGAGCCCACGTGGGGCTACGAGTGGCGCCACCTGATCGGGCCACTGTCACGTCACCATCGCGTGGTCGTTCCGGACCACATGGGCTTCGGCAAGAGCGAGACGCCCCAGGACCGCACATACGACGCGAGCGAACACATCCTCAATCTCGAATCGCTGCTCGTCGACACGCTCGACCTCACCGACATCACCCTGGTGGTGCGTGACTGGGGCGGCCCCATCGGCACCGGGTTCGCGCTGCGTCACCCCGACCGGATCTCCCGGATCTTCGCGGTGAACACCGTGCTGCCTCTCGCCCAGGGCATCGAGGATCTGATGAAGGCCAACGGCGCCGAGAGCCGGTGGTTCCAGTGGGCTCAGTCGGCGCTCGCGGACGGTTCGTTCGAGCAGATCCTCGGAAACGCGGGTCACACCATCGCCCAGCTGATGATCGACCTGCAGCATGTCGCCCGACCGGAGATCGCCACGCCGACCTGGATCCGCGCCTACTCCAGCCCCTTCCCCACCCCCGCCGAGTCCTTCGGTGTCATCGCCTTCCCCCGGCAGGTCCTGGAGGGCCCGCAGGGCCCCCCGCCCGGCCCGCCGCCCATGGAAGCCGTCGCCGCACTGCGCGCCGTGCCGGCAATGCTGGCCGTCGGTATGCGCGACACCGCACTGCTGCCCCAGTACGTGATCCCCTCGTTCCGGCTCAGCTACCCCGACGCACCCGTGGTCGAGATCCCGGGCGCCGGTCACTTCCCGACCGAGGACGCTCCCGAGACGCTGCTGGCACTGCTGGAGCTGTTCCTGCAGATGACGCCCGCCCGCACCTGAACCCTCAATGCCGAACGGGCAGCTCCGCGCGCGCGAAGCGGCCCGTTCACCGTGCGGCAGGTCGTGGCTACGAAGCCGAGCCGCCGCCGGGACGACGGTGCCCGGCCACGACACTCCGTCGTCGACGGCTTTCCCCCGTCCTCCGACTACACCTCACCCAATCAGTTTCCAGACGGCTTTCAGTCATGCCCGCAAGCAGGCAGCAGGAGCGTCGCGCCGAGGCCCACGCCACCGTCCTCGGCTTTCTGAACGGCCGACCCAACCCCAACCAGATGAAGGACACGACAATGACGGAACGCAATCCCATTCTGATCACCGGCGCCGGCGGCCAAGTCGGTGGCGTGAGCAGGCTGATGGTCGGCATGCTGCTCGAACAGGGCCACCCGGTGCGCGCGTTCGTGCGACGGGACGACGAACGCGCGCAGTCGCTGCGCGAGGCCGGGGCCGAGGTCTTCGTCGGCGACCTGCTCAAACTCGCGGACGTGGCCGCCGCGCTGAAGGGTGTCAAGCGCATCTACTTCAGCATGACCCCGCAGCCGTACTACGCCGATGCCCTCACCGTGATGGCCGCGGCGGCGCGAGCTCAGGGCGACATCGAGGCCTTCGTGCACCTGTCCAACTACGAGCAGTCGTACATGACGCTCGAGAAGATGACCGCACCGGACGAGGAGCGGCATTCCTGGCTCGGCGGAGTGGTCACGGACTGGTCACCACAGCAGCGGGCCCACTGGGTCTGCGAGCGGGTGCTGGACTGGTCCGGCCTGCCGACCATCAACGTGCGTCCGACTCTGTTCGCCGAGAACCCCCACCTGACCTGGATGCAACAGGGCCCGCTGAGCAACGGTGAACTGCGCCTGCCCTTCGGCAAGCAGCGGCTCGCGCCCATCGCCGTTCACGACGTGGCAGAGGTGTGCGTGAAGGTGTTGGTCGACCCCGCACCGCACATCTCGAAGTCCTACGCGCTCACCGGCCCGGAGCTGAAGGACATGTACGGGTTCGCTGAGGACTACGCAGCCGTGCTGGGACGCGAGGTCACCTACATCCCTGAGGAAGTGGAGGCCTGGAACGAGGCCTTCCTCGACGAGACCGTCCTGCAGGAGTCCCTGGGCGATCCGGGTGCGGCCCGGCACGTGGCGGCGCACCTGAGGATCCAGACCAGGCTGATCGCCAGCGGGCGGTACGACGCCCTCTCCGACCAACTGGAAACCCTGCTCGGGCACCCGCCGCGGACCGTGCGGTGGGCGCTGGAGAACAATACGCGCCTGCGCGAACTGGCGGGTGCTCCGAGCCACTGAGCGCTCCGGAGCAGAACCTGACGCCACGCGATGGGCAATTCAGAGCTTCCGCTCGTCCGCCCCGCCCTTCTTAGACCGTGTCCTACGTGGTGAGGCGGATGAGGCGTTTGTAGCAGCAGAGGGCGGTGGCAAGTCCGAGAAAGGCCAGGTAGTTGCGGGGGCGAGCGGTTCTACGCCGGTCTTGTCGACGCCTTCGCCACCTGGTTGCGGCATCGAGTCAACCGCCGCTCGCTCACCGCCTGAACAGCCTCATCACCTCTGATCAGGCCGTATCCGATCTCCGATGCTACTGCGGCACCGGCCTGCTCGATGAAGCAGTGCCGTTCACGGGTAGTCGTTTCGAGCATCTGGCCGGCGGAGGGGACCGTCAGGCGGTCGCGAACGTAGTGACCGCCGACGACCTGATTGCTGTGCAGACCCTGTCGGTCAGGATTCCCGTGCAGGTCGCCGTCGAACTCCTTGAAGGCGACCTTGGAGTCCGGTTGTCCGAGCTGCTGAGCAGCGTTCGCTTCGACATCGACCTGGTTGAGGCCGAGGCTGCCGACTTGGCCGAAGGGTCGCCGGCCCACACTGCCTGGCGCGCTCTCTGCGACCAGCCCGGAATCGGGTGGGTGACGGCAGGCAAGCTCCTTGCCCGGAAGCGGCCGCGGCTGCTGCCCGTCTACGATCAGGTCGTTCGCTGCGTTCTTGGTCGGCCGAAGTCATTCTGGCTTGACCTGCATGGCGCGCTGCGTGCCGACAATCATGCGTTGCACCGCGAACTGATGGGCCCTACGGCAGTCCGCCGACCTCCCCGCGACCGTCAGCGCGTTGCGGGTCTGCGACGTGGTGCTCTGGATGTATCACCGTACGGATCATCAACAGAGAAGCTGCATCGGGACCTGAAGTCCGTCGGTCGCACCGGAGGGAGCCTTCTGCCCCGGGCCACATGGCCCTGTGGCCCGGTGAAACGCCCGTGACCTGCGCTGTACCAAAGTGCCAACCATCTCTCTGATCACGGGCATCCGGCTGCTGAATCTAGTTGGCATCAGTGCAGGTCACGAACATCCCCTGGTGCCAACTACCAATCCTGGTCACAGGGTCATCGGGCAGTGCTTCGATCGAGCGACGAGCCTGTGGGCAGGTCAGGGCTCCGGCATCCGCCGCGGCACGACGGCGACCGGGCAGTCGGAGTGATGCAGCACCGCGTGGGTGACGCGGCCGAGCTGGAGCCCGAAGGAGCCGTGGCGCTTGGCCCCGACGACCAGGAGGTCGGCCTGGTACGAGGCATCCACCAGTACCCGGCGGGCGTGGCCTTCCACAGTCCGGCGCCGCACCTCGACCTCGGGCGGGACGTCCCGCAGGGCGTGCTCCAGCACCTCCGCGGCTTGCTCCTGGTGCAGCCGGGCGGGTTCACCGGTCATCAGAGGGTGGTCGGTGCTCTCGTGCGCGGGCCTCCGCCAGGCCCGTACGGCCTCCAGGGGCACCCCGCGACGCCGCGCCTCCTCGGCCGCGAAGCGCACGGCGGGGGACTCCTTTCCCTCCTCACCGACGCCCACGACGACCCGGCCCTGGGCCCCGGGCGTCGCCCGGTTGTCGTGGCTGCCGCGCAGGACGACCACCGGGCAGTCGGCGTGGGCGGCCACGGCCAGGCTCACGGAGCCCAGCAGGGCCTCGGCGAGACCACTGCGGCCGCGGCTGCCTGTGACCAGCACGGTGGCGCTGCGGCTCTCCCGGACCAGTGCGTACTCGGGCTCTTCCGCCAACACGTCGACGGCAAGCGCCAGATCAGGGTGGCGGCTGCGGGCGCGGCGCTCGGCAGCGGCGACGATGTCGTCGGCCAACAGCTCCTCGGACGGCCTGCCCAGGTCCGTGGCGAGAGAGGTGCCCTCGTACCGCTCCCACAGCGACGCGTACACCAGTCGCAGCGGCAGCCGGCGCAGGGCCGCCTCGTCGGCCGCCCAGTCGACGGCGCGCAGGCTCGGTTCGGAGCCGTCGACACCGACGACGACCGCAAGATCCATCGACATCGCGCTCACCGTCCTGCTCCGGCTGCCTTCATGCCTGCCGCTCCTCGTTGACGGAGGTCACTTGTGGGACACGACCACGACTGGGGCGGTGGCGTGGTGCAGGACGGCGTGGGTGACGGAGCCGATGTGGGCGCCGAGGGGGCTGCGGCGGATCCGCCGGCCCACCACGACCAGCGAGGCCTCGCGCGAGGCGTCGACCAGGTGGTTGGCTCCGCTTCCGGAGCGGGACTCCTCGACGACTTCGATGTCCGGGTACTTCTGGCGCCAGGGGCGCAGGGCCGCGGACAGGGCGGCGGACTGCTGCCGGACGATCTCGTCGTGGTACTCCGGGTCGACGGACAGGCCATAGGTGTAGTAGGGCGGCAGGTTCCATCCATGGACGACCCGCAGGACAGCGGAGCGCCGGGCAGCCGCGTCGAACGCGAACTCGATCAGCGAGTCGTCCGGACCGCCGGGGTCCAGGCCCAGCACTACGGGCCGGTAGGGGGTGGCGGCCGACGGGATTCCGGCCGGGTCCGTCTGGTGCTCGTCCGCGGCCTGCTCACCGGCCCGGACCAGGACCACCGGACGTTCGGCGTGCGCCACGACGGCGAGGCCCACGGAGCCGACCATGAACCCGCCGATCCCGCTGAATCCGCGAGAACCGAGGGCGAGCAGCTCGGCGTCCGCTGCTGCCTTGACCAGGGTGTCGGCGGCCCCGCCGCTCGACTGCTGCATGGTGATCTCGATGCCGGGATGACGCAGGCGCAGTCCCTCGACGACCTCGCGGGGAATGCGCTCGCTCCAGTGCTGCTGGGTCTCGGCGCCGAGCAACGGGGCCTGGGCCATGGGCTCGGGCACGGGCTCCCACACATGGACGACCTTCAACGGCAGGCCACGCATTTCCGCTTCGCGGGCCGCCCATTCCACCGCAGCGCGGCTCTCGGACGAACCGTCCAGACCTGCGACAACAGCGCGCACCATGGCTCTGCCTCCTCATCGGGGATGTGAGTCCAGAGTCGGCCTCTGAGTGTCCGTTACTCCAGGGGCCGCAGGTCCCCGACCGGGGCCAACCGGCCCAACGGCGTCGTTGTGAAGGTTGCCGCCGCCCCTGGCTGCGCGGCTTCAGTGCCGCACGGGCGTACGCACGACGGGCCGCTTCGGGAGGGGCGTCGCTTTCGGCGTACCGGCGCCCGCCGACCGGCGGGCGGCGCGGCGCCGCTGCCGGCGCAGGTACAGCTCGTCGAGCGCCGCGCTGAGCACGAAGGTGACGACCGTGGCTGTCACCAGGAGGACGGCGAACTGCCGCCAGAACTCCGGAGTCAGGCTCGTACCCATGGTGTTCCGCCCCTTTCCCCTCTGTTTCCGCTCTGCCGAATGGCTCTGTCAGCACCATCGAACCGCGGTCCGAGGGGTGGCACAGGGTGCCACAGGGGTGCACCGGACCGCCGGACGGACCGCTCCTGGGGCCAGGTGGCCCCTGGTCCGTCCAGGACCGCACGCACACACTGGGGGTGGTAGTTCCGTACGGCCTGCTGGAGGCACGCCATGAACGCTCCCGCAACCACGAGCATGCCGCGGGCGCTGCCCGCCGAGCACCGGCAGAGGCTGATGGGGATCGCACGGGAGGTGGCGTTCCCCGAGGGCGCCCGGCTCTTCGAGGAGGGCGGCCGCGCCGACCGGTTCTGGATCATCCGCACCGGCACGGTCGACCTCGACATGCGTGTACCCGGTCGCCGGGCCGCCGTCATCGAGTCCCTCGGGCACAACGAACTCGTCGGCTGGTCCTGGCTGTTCCCTCCCTACACCTGGCATCTGGGCGCCGAGGCGGCCTCGCCGCTGCGGACGTTCGAGTTCGACGCCACGGCGGTACGGGAGATCTGCCAGGAGGACCCCGAGTTCGGCCGGACCATCGCCCGCTGGGTGGGGGAGGTCGTCGCGCACCGACTGCAGGCGGCCCGCATTCGGCTGCTGGATCTGTACGGCCCCTACGGCAGCGGGAGCCGACCGTGAACGCCCCTGACTGTCCGAAGTGACGAAGCGACCAAGGAGAGCGCCGTGCACGCATCCCCGCACATCGTGAGTGACGTGATGACCCGCTCCGTGGCCGCCGTCGGCCGTGGGGCCGCCTTCAAGGACATCGTGCGGACCCTGCAGGACCGCAGGGTCAGCGCTCTGCCCGTCGTGGATGGCGGGAACAAGGTCGTGGGGGTCGTCTCCGAGGCCGACCTGCTGCCCAAGGAGGAGTTCCGCGACAGCGACCCCGACCGGCACACGCAGCTGCGGCGGCTGTCCGACCTGGCCAAGGCCGGCTCGGTCACCGCAGGTGAGCTGATGACCTCCCCCGCCCTGACCATCCGGGCGGACGCGACGCTCGCGCTGGCCGCGCGGGAGATGGCCCGGGCACGGGTCAAGCGGCTGCCCGTCGTCGACGCGACAGGGCACCTGGAGGGCATCGTCAGCCGGGCGGACCTGTTGAAGGTGTTCCTGCGGGACGATGAGGACGTGGCCGGGGAGATCAGACGAGAGGTCGTCTCGTACCTCTTCCCCTCACCGGAGTCGGCCGTGCTGGTCGAGGTCCGGGACGGTGTCGTGACGCTCGGCGGCCGGGTCCGGGACACCTCGCTCGTGCCTGTGGCAGCGCGCCTGGTGCGGGCGGTCGAGGGGGTAGTGGACGTGGAGTTCGCCCTGGACGGCCCGAACAGGACCACGGGCTGAGACTCGGTAACACTATGTGAAACGCGTGGGTCCGGTACCGGACCCATCCACCTGGTGCGACCGGCCCGGGCGGGTGATGATCGTCCTGATGCGCGGGCCCGCGTGTCTGTGTGCCACATATCCGGGGATCAAGGTCTCCCGCCTGCTGGCCAAACTCGGCGTTCAGCGGCGCGTGCAGGCGGCGGTGCTCGCCACCCATCTGGAGTAGCCCGAGCCGGGGGACCGTCCCGCGCGATGATGCGCGGCGTTCGCCGGACCGGCGGAGTGTTTCCGCCGCAGGCCTGCGTCGCCGTCGCCGCCTGCTCCGTGGCTCTCGTGCCGTTCCGGGAGGCCGCCGTGGCCGCTGTCGCCGTGACTCGGCCGACCGTGGGCGCCTGGGCCACGCTGCTGCCCCGGAACGGCGATCTGCAGTCGATTCTGCGCGCCCTGAGCGTCCTCGCCGCGTTCGCCGTGGCTCTCCTCGTGCTCACGTCCCTGGCTCTGCGACGTCGTCGGACGGACGGGGCACCGTGAGGCTCGCGAGAGCGCTCGGTACTCTCCTGCCGGCACCTCGCCATCAGTCTCCGAGCACCAGTCGGGCCGTCTCCCCCGGTTGCAGGCAGACCGCCCGGCCCGGCAGTTGTACGTCGATCGGTGAGCCGTCGGAGGAGGGCACCGCAATCTCCAGCAGTCCGCGCTCCAGCCTGAGTTTCACACCCCAGTGACCCTGATAGCGCAGCGCGAAGCCGTACGAGGACAGTTCCGGCAGCGGTACCGGATCGAGCCACAGCGCCCCGCCGCGTGTCTCCAGACCGGTCAGTCCGCGCTGCACGAGATCGAGCGTCCCCGCCATGGCGCCGAGGTGGATGCCCTCGCCGGTGGTGCCGCCCTGGACGTCGGCGATGTCGCCCTGGAGCGCCTCCTGACAGAACTTCCAGGCTTCGGCGCGCCGGGCCCGGGCCAGGACCCAGCCGTGGACCAGCCCGCTGAGCGTGGAGCCGTGGCTGGTGCGCCGCAGATAGTGGTCGACGGTGCGCCGCCAGGTGTCCTCGCCGAGGCGCAGCCCCAAGCGGCGGAACAGGCCTTCCAGTTCGGCCGGTGCGAAGAGGTAGCCGAGCATCAGGACGTCGGCCTGTTTGGAGGCTCGGTAGCGGTTGACGGTGTCTCCCTCCGCCTCGAGGATCCGGTCGAGGCGCCTGATGTCGCCGTACTTCTCCCGGTAGCCCGCCCAGTCGAGTTCGGCGAGGTCGCCATAGCCTTCGAACTGGCTGATCACGCCGTCGTGGAAGGGCACATGGAGGGTGCGGGAGACATCCTCCCACTGCTCGAGCTCGCCGCCGTCCAGCCCCGCCCGCTCGACGAGTTCCCGTCGTCGGGGCTCAGGGAGCGACTCCAGCAGCTCCAACGTGCGGGCAAGCACCCACGCGGCGGTGACGTTCGTGTACGCGTTGTCGTCCAGGCCCGGTTCCGTCGCATCGGGATACCCGTCGTGGTACTCGTCGGGACCGACCACACCCTTGATGCGATGGCGGCCCAGCGTCTCGTCGTAGACGGCGGAGTCGGCCCAGAAGCGCGCGATCTGCAGCAGCATCTCGGCGCCCTTGGTGTGCCGGAACTCGGCGTCGCCGCTTGCCTCGCAGTACTGCCACACGTTGTACGCGATGGCCGAGCCGACGTGGTACTGGAGTCGGGAATGGTCGGGCAGCCAGCGTCCCGAGCGCGGGTTGAGGTGCAGTTGCTGGGTCTCCTCGCGCCCGTCGCTGCCGCTCTGCCAGGGATACAGCGCACCCCGGCGGCCCGACTCCGAAGCAGCGGTGCACGCCTGCTCGAGTCGGCGGTGCCGGTAGCGGAGCAGGGCGCGGGAGACCTCGGGGAAGTGCAGGTTGAGGTAGGGCAGGACGAACAGCTCGTCCCAGAAGACGTGGCCGCGGTAGGCCTCGCCGTGCAGTCCGCGGGCGGGTACGCCGACGTCGAGGTCGGCTGTGTGCGGGGAGAGCGTCTGCAGGACGTGGAAGAGGTGCAGCCCCAGGATACGGCCCGCCTCGCCGTCGACCTGGAGGTCCGCACGGCGCCAGAGCTGGTCCCAGGCCGTGAGGTGCGGCTCCAGGAGGTCGTCGAAGTCCGGGGCCCGGGTCACCCGGTCGACCGCGGCGAACAGCGGGTCACTGATCGCCGGGTCGCGCGAGGTGTGCAGGGCGACGGTCTTGTCGACGACGGCCGTCCGCCCCGCCGCCAGTTCGAGGACCAGCCGCTGGGCGGCACGCCGGACGTCGTGGCCAGTCGTGGCCGGCGCGTCGGCACGGAGGCGGGAAGCCATGGCGATACGGATGTCGGACGTACGGGTGCGGCAGCGCAGCCACACGGTGTCCGCGGCGGCGCTCCCGGTCTGCGCGTGGGTGAGGTGATGACCGTCCAGGTCCCGGTAGCGGGGCACACCGGAGTTGGTGACGGAGCCGTCGAGCGCCGCCTCGACATCGAGCCGGCCGGAGAAGCCCTCGGCGGTGAACTCGGTTCGCAGCGCCGCCAGATGAGAATCCGCCATGTGCACGAGGCGCTGCTGACGCACCGCCAGCACCCGTCCCTCGCCGAGGCCGTAGCGCGTGCGCCGCTCCAGCAACCCGGCAGACAGGTGCAGGGTCGTACGGTGCTCGAGCACGGTCGCGGTCTCGGGGGTGACCCACGGCTGCCCTGGCAGGCGGAAGCGCAGGAACAGCCAGTTCGGCACGTTCACCAAGTCCTCGTTCTCGACCTGGTGGCCGGCCACGTCGGAGGTGAGACGGTTGTAGCAGCCGGCTATGTAGGTGCCCGGGTAGTGCACCTCGTCCGCGGCGCACTCGGGCAGGGCCCCGCGCGTGGCGAAGTAGCCGTTGCCCAGTGTGCACAGCGATTCCCTCAGGCGCTCGTCGGCGGGCTCGTAGCCCTCGTACTCCCAGGTCCAGTCCGTCACTTCGACGCTCCTTGCGCGACCAGTTCTCCCAGGCCGGGTGGGACGATGTCGGCCCCGTGCCGCCGCAGTCCCAGGGCACGCGGCGGCCGGCTCGTTCCGGGATACGCGTCGACGCCATACGCCCGCATCCGGTCAGTGAACAGGCGCTCCCTGTCCGCCGTCACGGCACGCGCGGTCCCGGCCGACGCGTCGATGCTGCGTGGGCGCGGGATGGCCGTGGCGCCGCCGGGGCGGGACCTGCTGTCCACGTGCCGCAGACCGTCGTCCCGTACGTCTGACGGGCGGCCCTGGTCGGGCGTCGGCGGACGGCGCACGCTCATGCCTGCTGCGGCACAACCGCGACCGGGCAGACGGAGTGGTGCAGCAACGTGTGCGCCACCCTGCCGAGTTGCAAGCCGACGTGACCGGTGCGGCGCTGCGCTCCGACGATGAGAAGGTCCGCTGCGGCCGACCGGGCCAGGAGCACCTTGCGCGCCGGTCCCTCGACCGTGCTGCGGCGCACCCGCACCCCGGGATGGTCCGCGACCGCCTCCTCCAGCAGGGAGTCGAGCAGAGCGGAGGCCCGCTCCTCGTGGCGGTGCGCCGGGCTCTCGGCCAACTTGGGGTGGTCGGCGCCCTCGTGCGCGGGGCAGCGCCAGGCGCGCACCACGTCCAGGGTGCACCCGCGCACCTCGGCCTCGCGGAAGGCGAACCGCACTGCCTCACCGCTGGTCGCCGACTCCCCCACGCCGAGCACGATCCGCTCGTGAGTGGCCTCGACCCCGGCCTTGTCGCCACGGACGACGACCACGGGCCCGTAGGCACGGGCCGCCACGGCCAGTCCGACGGAGCCGAGAAGCAGGCCCGCCAGCTCGCCACGGCCGCGCGAGCCCGTCACCAGCAAGGACGCATTACGGCCTTCGCGGAGCAGCGTGGCCGCCGCTTCCTCGGGGACGACCTCGGCGGTGACCTTCGTATCCGGGTTGCGCCGACCGGCGCGCTCCGCCGCAGAGGCGACCACGTGCTCGGCCATCACCCGCTCAGAGGGGCGTTCGAGGCTGTCGGACGGAAGGGCACCTTCGTAGTGTTCCCACTTCGAGGCGTACACCAGCCGCAACGGCAGACCGTGCCGAGCCGCCTCGTCCACGGCCCAGTCGAGCGCCGTCAGGCTCCCGTCCGATCCGTCGACGCCCACGACCAGGGGCAGCTCCATCTTCCCCACCGCCTTTCGTCGGTCTCTACGGGAATCAGCACGCAACTCCACCTTCACCGTGACACCCCCGGCCGGGATACGGCAGGGGTGGTTCGGCCCCGGACGGGGCCGTTCGGCCCATGCCGCGGCACACCGAGGAAGCACGGATGCCCGGCTGCACCGGCGCAGAGACGGCACAGGAACCTGGGAACCGGACCGAGGGCCACTCGGCCCGGCCACCTGCCCGCTCAGCCCCTGGGCTGCCCGCTTCCCCGCCCGGACGCTGGAAGGGAACGGATGCGGGTTTCCGGCACCGACGGATGCCCGCGATGCGCACCTCTTCGAAAAGCCCGAGGTGCACTGCGGAAGATCGATCAGAGGCAGGCGGTCATGGTTCCTCTCATCTTGATCGGTGCGGCCGTGCTGGGCGCGTGCCTGGTGTTCGGCTACAGCTCGTTCATCGTCGGCTTCGCCCTGATGTGCGCCGGCGTGATCGGCCTGATCATGTTCGTGGCCACGCCCGGAATGGTCCGGCGGCCCGGCGAGCGGGAGACGGTCGTCGAGGAGCGCCACTACATCGGGGACCATGACGACCATCGGCACTACCGGTCGTGAACGGGTCTCCGGGCCTCCCCGCGGCCGGTCCCGTGACCGTATGGGGACGGCGGGTGCCATGGCCGGGCCCGGCGGCGAACTCTGCTGTCTCGATAGGCCCGGCCTTGCGCGCGGTCGTGGTGCGGGGCCCGTCCGCGCGGCCGGGGTGGGGGGCCGCCCGCCCAGGGCTGCCTGCGGCACGCGCCGGTTCCCGTGATGCCGGACGGTCCGCGTCGGTCCCGGACGGACAGGTTCCCTTCAGCGGACCGCGGCCGTGGGAGCCGACGGTACCGCTGCGGGACACGAGGGAATGCCGAGGTGACGTCATGGACGTACTCGTCGGATACGCGACCGCGCAGGGCTCGACCCGTGGTGTCGCCGAGCGCCTGGCCGCCGGGCTGGTCGAACAGGGGCTGACGGCCGAGGCGCGGCCCATGGAGAGCGTGGACGACGCGGATGCCTACAAGGCGTTCGTCCTCGGCAGCGCCGTGCATGGACAGGCGTGGCTCGATCCCGCCAGGGACTTCGTGCGCGAGAACCTCGACGTGCTGGGCCCCCGCCCGCTATGGATCTTCAGTGTGGGGATGCCTGCCGCCCTGCGCGGGCCGTGGCGGGACCTGGTCCCGAAAGAGATCCCGGCGATCGAGGAGCGCTTGCCCAGCGGTCTGCACTTCCGCGAGCACCGGCTGTTCTCGGGCGTCGTCACCAGGGCCCACCTGCCGCGCGCCGGGCGCATCATGTTCCGGCTTGTCGGCGGCCGCTTCGGGGACTACCGCGACTGGGCCGCGATCGACGCATGGGCGTCCGAGATCGCCGGCGCGCTGACTCGCCGCTGAACACGGTTCGTATCGACAGACAGCAGACGGCTCGGCACCGCATGGAGGCGCGGGTGCTCCCTGCCCGTCGCGTCCGTCGGCCGGCTCCTCTCCTCTCCTCTCCTCTCCGGGACAACGGCGCGTGGGCCGACCGGCCTGGGCTCCGTACAGCTCGCAAGGGCGCTGAGTCCTGCGAAGACCTCGTATGCCTCTTGCCTGCGGTCGAGCGGGAGGTGCGGGTGACCAGCTATGAAATCGGCGGCCGGCCGCCGCCGTCCCCGCTCCGGTGAGCACGGATCTGCCGAGCACAGGCCGACCGGCCCCGGATCCCACCCGGACGGCCCCTGTCCCGTCCCGCTGCCCCGGGACACCTTCGGAGAGTGGCGAGCACAGGGACGGCGGAGGAGGGCTGACGGATGCGTGGCAGTGGCAGAACGACGAAGCGACTGTGGCGGTGGCGGAGCAATCCGCTGAGACGACCCGACGACACCATCGAAGCCTGGATCATCCTGGCGATGTGGGCAGTATTCGCGGTGGGGGGCGCTGTCGCCGGACTGGTGACGGCCCACACAGTCGCCGAGGGATTCGCCCACCAGCGCGCCGAACGACATTCCGCCCGGGCCGTCCTGCTCAGCGCCGTCCCGCCGGCTGTGCCCGCGGTCAAGGGCCCCGGGAGCCGGGCTCGGGCGAAGGTCCGCTGGACGGCCCCTGACGGCACCACCCACGACGGATACGCCCAGGTCGAGCGCGGGCTGCGGGCCGGGGCCCGGACAACGGTCTGGCAGGACGACCAGGGCGCCCTCACCACCGAACCGACCGGTCCGGCCGAGGCCGCCGCCGAGGCTGTCCTTTTCGGGGTGGCCGCGGTGTTCACCGTCTCCGGCGTCACGTTCGGCGCCGGTGCCGCCGTACGGTCGCGACTCGACCAGCGGCGCTTCGCCGAGTGGGGCAGGGAGTGGGACCTGGTCGGCCCGCAGTGGGGTGGCCGCAAGGCCGGCTGATGCCGGGATCACCGACAACACGGTTCGTCGTGCGTGCCGTCGACAGGGTCCATGGGGCCCCGGGACAGGGCCGAACGCCTCTGCCGCGCCCCCCGCAGGCGCGTTGCAATGGAGGAAGCAGGGAGGACTTCCTGCTGTGGTGCGGTGGTCGCGTTCGCCGCGCCGTGACGCTCGGCCGGGGAGGCCGCATATGCGTTTCGACGACCGCAGAGCAGCCGGGCTACGGCTGGCCCGGTGCCTGGATTTCCTGCGCGGGCAGGACGTGGTGGTGCTGGGGCTGCCGCGCGGTGGCGTGCCCGTGGCCTTCGAGGTGGCCCGAGAACTGGACGTGCCGCTGGATGTGCTCGTGGTCCGCAAACTGGGAGTGCCCTCTGAGCCGGAGTGGGGCTTCGGCGCCGTGAGTGAGTACGGGGGCCGCGTCCTCAATCCGGACGTACTCAAGGAGGCGGGGGTGGACCCCGCTGCCCAGTGCGCCGTGGAACGGACCGAACGGGCCGAAGTGGACCGGCGGGTCCGCCGCTACCGCGACGGGCGCGAGCCCGTCCCTGTGGCCGGCCGCACCGTGGTCGTCGTGGATGACGGCCTGGCCACCGGCGCCACTGCCGAGGCCGCCTGCCGGATCGTCCGTGACCGGGGCGCGGCCCGGGTGGTCCTCGCCGTACCCGTGGGGCCGGAACGGACGGTCACGCGGCTGCGCGGGACGGTCGACCAGGTGATCTGCTTGCAGACGGTGCGATTTTTCGGTTCGGTAGGCGCCTGGTACCACGACTTCACACAGACCCCCGACGACGAGGTGACCGCCCTGCTGGCGCGGGCCCGTCGTGCGGAGGAGGCGCCGCCCGTCCCCCGACCACCGGTCGACCGGGAGGTGCGGGTGCCGGTCGGCAGGGTGGAACTGGCCGCCCGACTCGTCGTCCCTGACGCGGCCCCGGCGGTGGTGGCGTTCGCCCACGGCAGCGGCAGCAGCCGCCACCGTTCCCGCAACCGGTATCTCGCGCAGACCCTCCACCGCGCCCGACTCGGCACACTCCTGTTCGACCTGCTCACCGAGGACGAGGAACGCGACCGGCACAACGCCTTCGACGTCGTACTGCTGGCCCGGCGCCTGCATGCCGCCGCTCTGTGGCTGCGCCATGAGACCCCACTGCCGGTGGGCTTCTTCGGGGCCGGCACCGGCACGGCCGCCGCCCTGGAAGCCGCGGTCCTCCCCGGCACCGACATCCACGCGATCGTCTCCCGCGGCGGCCGACCCGGGCTGGCAGGTCCCGTCGCCCTGGCGCAGGTGCGAGCCCCCACCCTGCTGATCGTCGGCAGCCGCGACACCCGGGTTCTCAGCCTCAACCGGCTCGCCGCCGACCAGTTGTGCTGTGAGCACCGGATCGCCGTGGTCCCCGGCGCGTCCCATCTCTTCGAGGAACCCGGCGCCCTGGCTGCCGTCGCCGAACTGGCCCGGGACTGGTTCACCGCCCACCTCGTCCGTCAGGAGAACGGCACGGCACCGCGCCGGACGGCATGACCGCGGCGGAGCAATGCGGCATGACCGCGGCCAAGTCGTGCGGCCTTGTCGGAGTCTCCCCCAGGCCACTCGACGCCCGTGTCGCAAGGCCCAACGGTCCCTGGTAGCACACCGCTCGGCCCTCCCGGCCGCCTTCTGCCCGCGGTGCACTGGAAGTGAGGAAAACTCGCGTTGTCCGGGAAACAGGAGAGTGACATGACCACGTCCCGCACCTTCCGCCACATCAAGCCGGGCGCCACGTTGCCGCCTCCCCGGGCGCACACGTCGGCCACGGCCACCCTCGCGGCAGGCACGGCCCCGCGGGCGGGCAACCCGCTGTCCGCCGTCGACCACGTCGCCGACTTCTACGGCGCCTACACCGACGCGTTGACCGACCGGGGCCGTGGGCAGCTCGTCGACGCCCTGCGCCGCCACTACCTCACGCCCGAGCTGCACCGCAGCCTGGCCCGCTGGGAAGCGACGCACCACCGGGACGGGGTACTGCGCGCCGCGGGCACTCCAACAGCCTGGCAGGTCGACTACAACGACAGCGGCACGGGGCACTGCTGGAGCCGGGTCACCCTCACCTGGGAGGACACCGGGAACCAGCCCCATCACACCCACCTCGTGGTCCAGTCCGACCTCGAGACGCGACGCGTCTCCGGTATCCGGGAGGACCGGTAGCCGCGGCGCCGTGAAACAGCGCACGACGGTGGTTCCCCCGAACGCCGGTGCCGCGTTCGTGCCGGCGTCGAACCCCAGGACCGCGCGCGCCCGGCCGGTCGCGGACCGCCTGCTCTGTGGTCCCCGCGACTCAGGGATGGGTCGAACGGCCCTGCCGTATGACTCCGAGGACGGCGCAGACTGGATCCCAGGAGGCGGATCGCACACATGCAGGGGCAGGCCCGAGGATCGTCCAAGGAGACGCGAGTGCTGGTCGTGGAGGACGACCGGGGCATCGCGGAGTCCCTGGAGCGCGGTCTGCGGCAGGCCGGATACACGGTCGAGGGCGTCCGCACCGGCCGTGCCGCCCTCGCGGCCGCATCCTGCGACGTCGTGCTCCTCGATCTGGGGCTGCCCGACATCGACGGAGTCGAGGTCTGCCGACGGCTTCGCGCCCGGTCGGACGCCGCGATCATCGCCGTGACGGCACGGGGTGAGGAGGCGGACCGGGTGGTCGCGCTGGACGAGGGCGCCGACGACTACCTGGTCAAGCCGTTCGGGCTGGCCGAGCTCCTGGCCCGGATGCGTGCGGTGCTGCGCCGCCGACGTCCGGCCGGTCCGGAGATCCTGCGTCACGGGCCGCTGGCGGTCGATCTGCGCACCCGGCAGGTCGCGATGGACGGGCGCCCGGTCGCGCTGACGCCTAAGGAGTTCTGCATCCTGGAGTGCCTGGCCGCCGATCCGGGGCGGGTGGTGACCCGGCAGGAAATCCTGGAACGGGCCTGGGACGCCCACTGGTACGGGCCCACGAAGGTGCTGGACGTGCACATAGCGGCGCTGCGCCGCAAGCTCGGCGCACCGGGGCTGATCGAGACGGTGTACGGGCACGGGTTCCGGCTGGGGGCGGTCGAGGGGCTCCGGGAACCGCCGTGACCCGCCGGATCACCCTGACGCTTCTCGCGCTGACCACCGTTCTGCTGGTGCTGGCGGTCGTACCGCTCGGGGTGCTGATGACGGCTCGGGAACGCGTGGCCTTCCGCGACGACCAGCAGGCGACCACCCGGGCGATCGCCGCGGCGGCCGAGGAACACCTCTCCGATCACCGGCCGGCCACCGCCATGCGCAAGGAACTGCACGCCGCGGCCGAGGCGGGGGACTGCGCCGCCGTGTACGACGCGTCCGCGCGGCTGGTCGCGAGCACGGAGTGCACCGCCGCTCAGGGTGAAGAGGCGCGTGAGCTGGTGGATCGGGTGCTGGCCGGGCACGAACCGGCGCCGCCGGAGAACGAGGGCCGGCTGCTCGCCGCGGAACCCGCCGGTGACGTCCGACAGCCCGCGGGTGCCGTCGTGCTCGCTCGTTCCGCCGCACCCCTGAACGCCCGCATCGCCGGGATCTGGGGCTGGTCCGCCGGGATCGGCCTGCTGGGGCTCGCCGCGTCCGTGCTGCTGTCCGTACGCCTTGCCCGCTGGGTGAGCCGCCCCCTGTCGACCCTGGACACGGCTGCCCAGCGGCTGGGCGAGGGTGTCCTCGGCGAGCGGGCGGCCGTCGACGGCGGGCCACCGGAGGTACGCCGGCTGGCCGCCACGTTCAACACGATGGCGGCCCGTACGGAAGCCCTGGTGCACGGCCACCGGGCCGTGATCGCCGATGTGTCGCACCAGCTGCGCACCCCCCTGGCCGCCCTGCGGCTGCGGCTCGACGTCCTGGCGGCCGGGGCCGAGGGTGACACCGCGGAGGAACTCGCCGCCGCTCAGGGAGAGATCGCCCGGCTGTCCCGGCTGGTCGACGGACTGCTGGCGGTGGCCCGCGCCGAACAGGCGACCCCCCGTCCGGTCGCCGTCCGGGTCGACGAGGTGGTGGCGGAGCGCGTGGACGCCTGGTCACCTGTGGCCGAGGAGCGCAACGTGCTGCTGACCACCCCCTCGAGACCCGCCCTGGCCGCTTCGCTGGGCAGTGGACACCTGGAGCAGATCCTCGACAACCTGATCGCGAACGCCCTTGACGCCGTTCCCGACGGCGGGAGCGTGACGGTCGGCCTTCGAGCGGCGGGCCGCTTCGCGCGGGTGCGAGTGACGGACGACGGTCCCGGCATGGACACCGACGCCAAGGCGGTCGCGTTCCACCGGTTCGGCAGTTCCCGGGCCAGAGGCACCGGCCTGGGGCTGGCCATCGTCCACCGGCTCGTCACCGTCAACGGTGGCACCGTGGAGCTGGCGGACACTCCGGGGGGCGGGCTGACGGTCGTGCTGGATCTGCCGCTGTGGTCGCGAGGCGAGCCCCGGCGGCACGCGGCGTCCGTGCCGGAGACCGGTGCGTGAGTGCCCGAGATCTTTACCGGTTCTGAAGAAGAGGTGAGCAGGTTCCCGGGGACCGGCGGCACAGCCTGGAGATGTACGCAGCCGAGTTCGGGCCACCGATCCTCCAGGAGTCGCTGCCATGTCCTTTCCGCCTCATGACTTCGGCCACAGAGCCCCGTCCCCCGGTGCGGTGCGCGCACGCGACCGCGGGGTGAAGCGGGTCCACAGCCTCACTCGGTGGATCGCTGCCGCCGCGCTCGCCGGCACCGCCGCCCTCGGAGCCGTCTACACCCATCTGCTGCCCGGCAGTTCGACGCCGTCCACCCCGGCGGGACCCGTCGTGCACGAGCCGGCGCCCGCCTCCTCCACAACGTCCGACGCGACCACGGGAGACGACTCCGGCAGCCACGAGGGCGATGACGACGACGGCGCGGCACCGCGGACGACACAGCCGGCCCTGCAGGCTCCGGCGCAGCCACCCACCCCCACCCAGCAGCAACCCCAGTCCACGACGGGGGCGTCATGACCCGTCGAGCCGCGTCCCCGTCCCTCACACCCGGGCCCGCCGAGGCAGTGTTCCCCGCCCTCGGCACCACGGCCACGCTGCTGGTGACGGCCCCGTCCGCCCTGGCCGCCGCAGAGGCGGTCCTGCGGGCCGAGCTGGCCGCCGTGGACTTGACGTGCAGCCGCTTCCGGCCGGACTCCGAACTCACCCGGGTGAACCTGGCCGCGGGCACGACGGTGACAGTGAGCGAGCGTTTCGCCGAAGCGCTGGACGCCGCGCTACGTACCGCCGAACTCACCGGCGGAGCCGTGGACCCCACCGTCGGCCGCGCGGTGATCGCGCTCGGCTACGACCGCACCTTCTCCTCCCTGCGCCCCGACGACGTACGCCCCTTGCCGGTGTTCCGGCCCGCTCCCGGCTGGCGCAGCATCGTCTGGAACGCGCGTACCCGGCGGCTGCGCCTGCCTCCGGACACGTACCTCGACCTGGGCTCATCCGCCAAGGCCCTCACCGCCGACCGGGCCGCCCGCCGGGCCGCTGCCGCCGTCGGCTGCGGCGTGGTGGTCAACCTGGGCGGCGATCTGGCGGTGGCCGGGACACCGCCGGACGGCGGCTGGCGGATAGCCCTCGCCGACGACCACGCCGTGCCCGCGCGATCCCGTTGTCCGGCCGTCGCGGTGACCAACGGCGCGCTGGCGACCTCCGGGGTCCGGGTGCGCACTTGGCGGCGGGCCGGACGCACCGTGCACCACATCGTGGACCCGGTGACCGGCGAGCCCGCCGTGCCCGTCTGGCACACCGTCACCGTCGCGGCCGCCGACTGCGTGGACGCGAACGCCGCCAGCACGGCGGCGATCGTGCTGGGCCACTCGGCCGAGGGCTGGCTGCGCCGCACGGGACTCCCCGCCCGCCTGGTGGCCCCGGACGGCCAGGTCACACGTCTCGGGGGCTGGCCGCCCGACGCCTCCGCTCCCGAGACCGCGGCTCCTGGAGGTACGCGATGACGACCCTGGCCCTGACGGGCAGCCCGCTCTGGTACGCCAGCAGGGTCGGCGGCACCCTGTCGCTTTTGCTGCTGACCGCCACGGTCGTGCTCGGCATCGCCTCCGGAGGGCGCGCCGCACCCCGCCGGATCGGCCGTTTCGAGATCGGCCTGCTGCACCGCAACCTGTCCCTGCTGACGCTGGTGTTCCTGGTCATGCACGTGGTCACCGCGGTACTCGATCCGTTCGTCCATCTGGGGTGGGCGGTGACCGTGGTCCCGTTCGGCGCGTCGTACCGTCCGTTCTGGCTCGGTCTGGGCACGGTCGCTCTCGACCTGGTGCTGGCGGTCCTGGTCACCAGTGCGGTGCGGCTGCGCATCGGGGTGCGCCGCTGGAAGGCCGTGCACTGGCTGGCGTACGCGGCCTGGCCCCTCGCCCTCTTCCATGGCGTCGGAACGGGCACGGACACCCGGCTGTCCCTCCAGCTGTGGCTCTACGCCGGCTGCCTCGTGTCCGTGGTCGGCGCGGTGTGGTGGAGGCTGGCGAGGTCCGGCCCCGGACATGTCGCGGGACGCCTCGTCGCCGCGGTGACCGCGATGGCCGTACCGGTGCTCCTCACGGCGTTCCTGGCCGCCGGGCCGCTGCAGCCCGGGTGGGCCAGGCGCGCAGCCGCCACGATGCTCCTCCATCTGGGGGGTGGACGATGAACTCCTCGGCGCCGACGCCTTCCGCCGCGTACCGCACGACCGCGACGGGCACGCCTGCAGGCGCCCGGCTCCTGGCGGGCTGGTACGACACCGGAAGGCCGGCCGACCTGAACGAGCACCTGCTGCGATACGGGCCTCCCCCGGTCGCCATGGCGCGCGGTCACCGCCACTCGATGCCTCTGTTGCGGGCCGTGGAGGCGGCCGGGCTCACCGGACGTGGCGGCGCCGGCTTCCCGACCGCCGCCAAGTTGCGTGCGGTGGCGGCGCGACGGGGTCGAGCCGTGGTCGTCGTGAACGCCATGGAGAGCGAACCGCCCAGCCGCAAGGACCAGTTCCTCCTCGCCGTCGCACCACACCTCGTCCTCGACGGTGCCGTTCTCGCCGCCGAGGCGGTCGGCGCGGACACCGTCCACATCTGCCTGCCACGCGGCCGTCCCGCCCAGTACCAGCAGCTGCACACCGCCCTCGGCGACCGCGGGCGGGCTCACCTCGATGTCGTGTCGCTGCTGCTGCACGCCCTTCCCCACACCTACGTCTCCAGCGAGTCGACGTCTCTGGTGCGCTGGCTCAACGGGGGCGAGGCCCGGCCGCTGGGCAACCCGCCACGCAGTCACGAGCGCGGTGTCGCACGACTGCCCACGCTCGTCCACAACGCCGAGACGCTGGCCCATCTGGCCCTGGTCGCCCGTTACGGCCCCGACTGGTACCGGCAGACAGGGACATCCGACGAACCGGGCACGACGCTCGTCACCGTCTCCGGGGCCGTGGCCGCGCCCGGGGTCCTGGAGGTCGCGCTCGGCACGCCGCTCGCGACGCTCCTCGACGGCGCCGGCGGGCCCACGGAGCCGTTGCGGGCAGTGCTGCTCGGCGGCTTCGCGGGCGTCTGGCTGCCGGCCGGACACCTGCGCACCCCCCTCACCCGGCACGACCTGGCCGAGCTGGGCGCCGCGCCGGGCGCGGGCGCGCTCGTCGCGCTTCCGCGGGCCGCCTGCGGGCTGACCGAGACGGCCCGGGTCCTCGCCTACCTGGCCGCGCACAGTGCGCGTCAGTGCGGTCCCTGTCGTCTCGGACTGCCCGCGGTGGCCGAGGACTTCGCCGCCCTGGCCGCCGGACGGCCCGACCCGGACCTGCTCTCCCGCCTGCACCGGCGCACCGGCCTGCTGCCGGACCGGGGCGCCTGCCGCCACCCCGACGGCGCGGCCCGACTCGCCGCCTCCGCCCTGCGCACCTTCGCCGACGACGTCGACCACCACCTCACGCGGGGCGCCTGCCCGAACGCCCATCGGCCGCCCCTGCTCCCCGTACCACCCGCCGAGCCCCCGGAGGCATGGAGATGACCCGCGCCCGGACTCTGCGCATCGACCGGATCGCCTGCACGGGCCACGGCCTGTGCGCCGAACTCCTCCCCGAACTCGTCGACCTCGACGAATGGGGTTACCCCGTCCTCGCACAGGCGGCCGTCCCGGCACGTCTGGAGTCCCATGCCCGCCGCGCCGTCGCCGCCTGCCCCGTCCTGGCCCTGCGCACGGAGCGCCCACCGCGATGACCTGTTCGTCCTCTGTGGCCGGTGGGGCGCAGGGTGAGGGTGGTTCCGGTCGCGAGGTTGATCTCCGTGGGGGAAGCGGCTCTTGGCCGTGCACCGCGCAATCATGATCCGCGAGAAGCGGGTGGTCCTTCCCGTCGCTCATACCCGGGCTTCGTCGGCCGTGCCCCGGGCCGCGGCGCCCCGGTGGCGGACGATGTCCGCCTCGACGCACTCCGCCAGTGGCCCCACCGTCGCGACGACCGGCGCGGACAGCCCGTGACCGAGCGAGATGTCCGCGCCGTCGACGGCATACGCCACCAGGTGTCCCGGCAGCCGCCCGAGCGCCCGGGCCAGGCTGACGGCCGCGCCCAGGCCGTGCGGATGCATCGTGCCCGCCCGCCACAGCGCCGCGTTGTCCAGTTCGAGGCGGTAGATGCGGCCGGGACGGCTCGGACGGGCGTGGGCGGGCTCCAGCACGACGGCCAGCTCCGCGTTCTCCCACAGGCGGATCAGCTGGGCCGGATCGGGGTCGCATGTGGCGAGCAGCGTGCCTGGCGGCAGGGGGCGTTCGGCGGCCCGCTCCCTCAACCGTGAGAGCACCGCTCGGGCGACGCCCTCGTCATGGCGGCCAGGATCGCCGACACCGATGATCGCGATGCGGGTGGAGACGGTCATCGTTCCTCTCCCTCCACTTCGGGTGTCTCCAGAATCGGCGGAGCGGAGCGTTCCGGTCATTGGGCCGAAGGACCTCTGGACGGCCCGGACGGCCCTGCACCGGGTCCGCGGCTCAGCACCGTTCCTGGTCCGGACAGACGTGTGCGCGGCCGGTACAGCGGCCGCGCACACGGGGTACGGCTGGGCGCCTGCCCGCACTCAGCCGTGCCGCACGGGAATGGTCTTCGTGCCCGTCTTCGTCTCGGGCACCGGGATCGTGACGGTCAGAACGCCGTCCTTGTAATCAGCGGTGGCCTCGTCGCCCTTGGCGCCGGCCGGCAGCCGGACGGAGCGGGCGAAGGTACCGTAGTGGAACTCCGTGCGGTGCTTCTGCGTCGACTCCTCACTGCGCTCCGCCCGCAGGGTCAGAACGCCTTCCGTGACGGTGATCTCGACATCCTTGGCGGGGTCGATGCCCGGGAGTTCCGCCCGCAGCACGTACTGCTCCTCCGCCAGGTGCTCCTCGATGCGGATGCCGTGCAGACCCGGGACGGTGTGCCCCCCGGGGAAGCCGGTCTCGACCCAGCCGAACAGGTCGGGCAGCGTCGGCCAGCCCGGCAGTCGCTCGATCATTCCAGCCATCTCTTCCTCCTCCTTTTCTTGGCCACTTCCAGCGTCCCGCGAGGCGGCGGGAAGCGCGTGGGCCGACCGGTGCCCTACTGAGCCCGGAAGGCCCTGGCGTCCAACGTCCTTTCACCGAAAGCCGGTTGGGGCGACCCCCTCATGACTCACCGCCGACTCCCGATGGCCGCGCGCTCCGTCCCGTCGTCCGGCAGATCCGGGTCGGGGCGGCGGGGGCTCACGAGCGCGCAGTCGGCGTCCACGACGCCTTCGACCGCCCGCACCAGGCGTGTGGTGACGGGCACGAGGCCGGTGTCGGCGATCGTTCCGGTGAGGGTCACGACTCCGTCGTGGACCTCCACCCGGATCGGATCCAGCGGCGCGGGGAAGAGAGGGGCAACGATCTCGCGTCGGATCTCCTCCGCGATGTCCTCGTCGTCGCGCAGGAAGACCTTCAACAGGTCGGACCGGCTGACGATGCCCTGCAACCCGCCCTCGTCGTCGACCACGGGCAGGCGCTTCACCTTGTGGAGCGCCATGATCCGCGCGGCCTGTCCCAGGGTCGCGAACGCGGGGACGGTCAGTGCCGGGGCGGTCATCAGCTCTTCGGCGGTCACCGCGCCGGCCTTCACCAGGTCGGCCAGGCGGCGCAGTTGGGTGTACCGGTCCGGGTCGCCGTCGCGGAACTCCTCCTTGGGCAGCAGGTCGGCCTCGGAGACGACCCCGATCACCCGGCTGCCGCCCTCCAGCACGGGCATGGCGCTGACCTTCCAGCGCTGCATGGTCCTGACGATGTCCTTGAACGTCGCTTTGCGGGCGAGGGCGACGACGGTGCGGGTCATCACATCGCTCACGATGTGCGGAGTGCCGTGCATGGCATCCTCCAGGGTCTTCGCGTCGCACAGCATGCTCGTCTCGCGACACCTTCAGAGTCGGGCACGCGCCGGGCCGCGGCATGGGCCGAGCGGCTCCGATCCAAATTCCGGTGGGCTCCTTCGCCGGACCTGGCCCGATCCGGCAGAGAGGGCCGTTCGACCCGCTGCCGAGGCCGAGCAGCCCCTGCCCGGGTGGGGTCCTTCGCCGGGACGCTGATGGTGCAGGGATCCGCCGGAAGATGTGCGGACATCCGTCCGGGGAGGTGTTGGCCGTGCTTCGCCCCGTAGTCGTAGGTGTGGACGGTTCGCCCGAGAGCCTCGCCGCCGCCGACTGGGCGGCCGCGGAGGCCTTGCGGCGCGGTCTGCCACTGCGCCTGGTGCACGCGTGGGAGGGTCTGTCGTCCGACGCGTCGTCGTTGCCGGAGCTCGAGGCACCGCGGCACCGGGCGGGGCGACTTCTGCGCGCGGCCATGGACAGGCTCGACGAACGCCACCCGCAGGTTCGTCTCAGCGCCGAGCAGATCGCACGGCCCGCCCCCGACGCCCTTGTCACGGCAGGTGCCGAAGGCGAGCTGCTGGTTCTGGGCAGCAGGGCCTTCAGCGGGCTCGGCGGATTCATGGCCGGTTCGGTGGCGCTCACGACCGTGGCCCACGCGACCCGGCCGGTCGTTCTCGTACGGGCCGGCCGCAGCGCCGAGGACGACCATCTGCCGGGCGAGGACCGCCGGCCGTCGGCGCGCACCCCGTACCGGGACGTCGTGGTCGGTGTGGACCTCGCGCACCCGTGCGACGAAGTGCTCGCATTCGCCTTCGAGAGCGCGGCGCTGCGCTGCGCGCCGCTGCGGGTGGTGCACTCCTGGCACGTGCCCTACGCGCAGGGTGCGGCGGTGGCCAGGATGAGCGCGGTGGCCGGGCAGGCCGCGGAGCAGGGGCTGGACGGGATGCTGCGCCCGTGGCGCGAGAAGCACCCGACAGTGCGGATCCGGGAACTGGTGGAGAACGGACGTCCGGCACAGATGCTCCAGGACGCCTCGCAGGAGGCCTGCCTCGTGGTCGTGGGCCGCAGGGTCCGGCCGGCCAGGCTCGGCACCCACACCGGGCCGGTCGCGCACGCGGTGATGCACCACGCGCGCTGCCCGGTCGCGGTGGTCCCGCACGAGTGACTCCCGAGCCTGGTCCGTCCTGGGACGGACGGACCAGGGACCCTCGGCACGGAGGCCCACTCTGGAAGGAGGGTGCCGTGTTCCAGGTACGCATCCATGGCCGCGGCGGCCAGGGCGCCGTCACGGCCGCGGAGTTGTTGTCGGGTCGGTGGCGGCGTTCATGGAGGGCCGGTTCGCGCAGGCGTTCCCGAGCTTCGGATCGGAGCGGACGGGGGCGCCGGTCATGGCTTTCTGCCGGATCGACGACCGGCCGATCCGGGTGCGCGAGCCCGTCGTGCGGCCGGACGCGCTGATCGTCCAGGACCCGACACTGCTGCATCAGGCCGACGTCTTCGAAGGACTGCGCCCCGGTGGCGTGCCGAGCACCGGAGGTGCGCCATGACCGGACCTGGCGTGGAACGGGCCTGTCATCGTCGGACTCGACGGCTCCCCGGCAAGTGTCACCGCCGCGTGGTGGGCAGCCCGTACCGCCGTGGATCGAGGGCGGCCAGGCCTGTGGGGCTCGCGGCGAGAGGTGCCGCGCTCCGTGCGGATCAGCCTTGCGGCAGCCGGGCGGCGACGTACTCGGTGAGGTCGAGCAGGCGGTTGGTGTAGCCCCACTCGTTGTCGTACCAGCCGAAGACCTTCACCAGATCACCGTGGGCCTGCGTCAGCGGGGCGTCCAGGACGCACGAGGCGGGGTCGCCCACGATGTCGCGGGAGACGATCGGGGCGTCGGAGACCCGCAGGATCCCCTTCAGCGGCCCGTCCGCGGCCTCCCGGAAGGCGGCGTTGACCTCGTCCGCGGTCACCTCGCGTTCGAGGACCACGCTCAGGTCGGTCAGCGAACCGTCCTCCACGGGCACCCGTACGGCGATCCCGTCGAGGGTGCCGGCCAGCTCCGGCAGGACCAGGCCGACCGCGCGGGCGGCCCCGGTGGAGGTGGGGATGATGTTGACGGCGGCGCTGCGGCCGCGGCGCAGGTCCTTGTGCGGGCCGTCGAGGACCACCTGGTCGTTGGTGTAGCCGTGGATCGTGGTCATCAGGCCCTTGACGATGCCGAAGTGCTCGTCGAGCACCTTGACCATGGGCGCCACGCAGTTGGTGGTGCAGGAGGCGTTGGAGACGACGTGGTCGTTCTCCGGGTCGTAGGTGCCCTCGTTGACGCCCACCACGACGGTGGCGTCGACGCCCTTGCCGGGCACGGACAGCAGCACCTTGCGCGCCCCGCCCTTCAGATGCGCTCCGGCCTGCTCCCGCGTGCGGAAACGGCCGGTCGACTCGATGACGACATCCACGCCGTACTCACCCCAGGCCAGCGCGGCCGGGTCGCGTTCCGCGGTGACCGCGATGCGGTGGCCGTCGACAGTGATCGAGTCATCGTCGTGCTCGACGGCGCGGCCGATGCGCCCGTACGTCGAGTCGAACTCGAGCAGATGGGCCAGGGCCGCCGGCGAGGTGACGTCGTTCACCGCCACGACCTCGATGGGTGTGCCGGGGCCGTTCTCCGCGCGCTCCAGCACACAGCGCAGGTAGTTGCGTCCGATACGGCCGAAGCCGTTGATGCCCACGCGCACGCTCATGTCGTCGTCCTCCCGATCCGGGCCCGGCACTGTCCGGGGTCCGCGAACCAGCCTGCGGGTGGCGGACCGGACGGGGCTTGGGCCGTACGGGGGCGAGCCGGGGGACGTTCGGCCCGGTGTGTCAGTGGCCTCCCCACCTCGACCGGTCCTGGGCCTGCGTGGCGATCACGGCCGCCTGGATGCGCGCTTCCACCCCGAGCCTGGCGAGCAGGCGGGAGATGTGGTTCTTCACCGTTCTTCTCGGCCAGGAAGAGCCGCCGGCCGATCTCCCGGTTGGTCAGGCCCTCCCCGATCAGGGCGAGGATCTCCCGCTCCCGAGCGGTCAGGCCCGGCAGCGCGGCCGGTTCCGCCTCCTGCTGACCGCGGCGCGCCGGGTGATCAGCCTCGCGGTGGCACTCGGATCCAGCAGTGCCCGGCCCGCGGCGACCGCACGCACGGCCGACACCAGATCCGAGCCCTGGATCTGCTACAGGACCTACCCGGAGGCACCCGCCATGATCGAGTCCAGCAGGGCACCCTCGTCGTCGAACGAGGTCAGCATCGGACAGGCCAGGTCGGGCATGCCCGAGCGCAGCTAGTCGAGGCCTCTCTGACCACCATGATGTCCGGCTCGTCGTCGAGGAGGTCACGCACCCCACGCCGTACGACCTCGTGGTCGTCCAGCAGGAAGACCCGGGTGGGGTCGCCGGGTCCGGGCCGCTCGCCGTCCGCCATCGGCTGCTCCCTGTCCTTCGCTGCGCGTCCTTTGCTCCGCGCCGGGTTCCTGGCCGAACGTCCGTCCTTCGGGTACCCGTCCGGGTCACGCGCACGCGGGCTTCCACCGGAGCCGGGGGTCGCCCGAAGGGCCCACGCGACCGGGACCGATGGTCCCCGAGCGGACCCCACTGGCCCTCCCCCGGACCGCCGCTCGACGGCCACGCTGGGATCGGGCCCGAATCGGCGCATACGGCGTCGTGGGCCGAAGGAGTTGATCGCCATGACGACCCTGGCGGGAATACCGGACCGTCCCGTGCGCGTGAACGCGGTGCTCGACACCTCGCTGTCCCGATGGCTGTGGCTGGTGAAGTGGATCCTCGTCATCCCTCACTACGTGGTGCTGTTCTTCCTGTGGATCGCCTTCACCCTGGTCAGTGTGATCGCGTTCTTCAGCATCCTGTTCACCGAGCGCTATCCGCGGCCCCTGTTCGACTTCAACCTCGGTGTCCTGCGCTGGAGTTGGCGCGTCGCCTACTACTCGTACGGCGCCCTGGGCACCGACCGCTATCCCCCGTTCAGCCTGGGCGAGGAGCCCGACTACCCGGCGCGGCTGGACATCGCCTACCCCGAGCGGCTCTCCCGGGGACTGGTGCTGGTGAAGTGGTGGCTGCTGGCCATCCCGCACTACATCGTCATCGGGTTCTTCCTCGGCGGCTGGCACCTCGGCTGGTGGGACGGCGGTCTGGTCGGCGTGCTGGCACTGATCGCGGCCGTGACGCTGGCCTTCACCGAGAAGTACCCCCGCGGCCTGTTCGACCTGATCCTCGGGCTGAATCGCTGGGTGCTGCGGGTGGCCGCCTACGTCGGCCTGATGACGGACGTCTATCCGCCGTTCCGCCTCGACATGGGCGGAACCGAGCCGTACGAGCCCGCGGACCGGCTGTGATCACCTGTTGGCGGCGGCGTACCTGATCGTGCCCGGGCTGCCGCACCCCGGCGGGTGACCGGCGCGGCAGCAGCAGCCCGGCGCCGTCCGGTCCGTGCACCGACTCCGTGTACTGCGCGTGTGCCTCAGTCGTGCGGGACCACCGCGACCGGGGTGGCGGCGTGCTGTAGCACGGCATGGGTCACCGGTCCGACGTGTCCCCCGAGGTGGGACCGGCGGTTGCGGCGGCCCACGACGACCAGGGCCGCGTCACGGGAGGCGTGCACGAGGTGCCGGCCCGCGCTGCCGACCACGGCCTGCTCGCGCACCCGGACGCCGGGGAACTTGTCCTTCCAGGGCCGCAGCACCTCGGCCAGCCGGTCGCGCACCCGCTCGGACGGCTCTGCGTCGGGCCCGGCGTCGAAGGCCGCGCCGTAGCCGTGGGGCGAGGGCGGGGTCCAGCCGTGGACCACCCGCAGGTCGGCCGCGCGGCGCTGGGCCGCCTCGAACGCGAACCCGAGGACGGCCTCGCCGGGGTTCTCCGGATCCAGGCCCAGCACGACGTCACGGGAGGGCGTGCCGGTGGACGCGGCCCCCGTGGCGTCCGGCAGGTGCTCGTCCGCGGTGTCCGCACCGGCGCGTACGAGGACCACGGGCCGCTCACTGCCGGCCACTGCGGCGTGCGCGACGGAGCCGACCAGGAATCCGGCGACTCCGCTCAGCCCCCGGGAGCCGAGGACCAGCAGGTCGTCGTCCGCGGCGGCGGAAAGCAGGACCGCGGCGGGCGGTCCCGCCACCTGAAGGGTGGTGATCGTCAGAGCGGGGTGGCTCTCGGCCAGTCGGGACCGGGCCTCGCGCAGCATGTAGTCGGCCCATTCGCGCTGCGCGTCGACGGCGACCGGGGTGAAGGCACCGACCAGTGGCGCCCAGGTGCCTGGCTGCGGCTCCCAGGCATGGACCAGACGCAGGGACGCCTCGCGCTGTTCTGCTTCGCGGGCGGCCCAGTCGGCCGCGGCGAGGCTCTGGGGTGAGCCGTCGAGACCGACGGTGAGGGTGGACATGTGCGGACCTCCTTCGGGGATGCGTCCTCAGTCTCCGGGGCCGGGCCCGTGGGGCAGGAGGGGCCTGATGTCCCTACCGGTGGCCGAACGGCCCACAGGCGGCGCGCTGGTGACAGGACAGCAGTGCACCCCCCGGCCCCTGTTCCCACGCCCGTCAGGCCGCCGGCATCTCCGGGCGGACGAGCGTGCCCGAGCGTCCGTGCACGATCTCGTACGCCGCGTCGAGGGCGCCGATCGCGGCCAGGCCCCCGGTGCGTTCGACGAACCGGGCGGCCGCCTCGGCCTTGGGGCCCATCGAGCCCGCCGGGAAACCACCGCGGCGCAGCTCGGCGGGGGTGGCGTCGAGGACGGGTCGCTGCTTCGGGGTGCGGTAGTCCGCGTAGATGTTCGGCACGTCGGTGAGGATGAGCAGGAAGTCCGCCTTGAGGTCCTCGGCGAGCAGCGCGGCCGTGTGGTCCTTGTCGACGACGGCCTCGACCCCGTTCAGCGCACCGGTGTCCTTGTCGGCGGTGACAGGCACGCCCCCGCCGCCGGCGCAGATCACCAGCGTGCCGATGCCGAGCAGGTCGTGGATCGTGTCGGTCTCCACAATCCGCTCGGGCACGGGCGCGGCGACGACGCGCCGCCATCCGGTGGTGTCCTGGGCGATGTGCCAGCCGCGCGCCCGCGCGAGCGACCGGGCCACGTCCAGCGGGTAGACCTGGCCGACGTACTTCGTGGGGTGCCGAAAGGCGGGGGCGTCGGCCCGGACGATGGTGTGGGTGACCAGCGCGGCGATCCGGCGCCCGGGCAGCGTGTCGTGCAGGGCGCGCACCAGCAGGGAGCCGATCATGCCCTGGGTCTGGGCGCCGAGCAGGTCGAGCGGGTAGGGGGCGCTCAGGCCGGGATCGGATGCGCTCTCCACGGCGAGCAGGCCGATCTGCGGGCCGTTGCCGTGGGTGAGGACGACCTCGTGTTCCTGTGCGAGCGCGGCGATCGCGGTGGTGACGCGGTCGATGTTCGCCTGCTGGACGTTCGCGTCGGGGCGTTCCCCCCGGTGCAGCAGGGCGTTTCCGCCGAGGGCGATGACGACACGCATGGTTCAGCCCTCCAGGGTGGCGACGAGGACGGCCTTGATGGTGTGCAGCCGGTTCTCCGCCTGGTCGACGACGAGGGACGCGGGCGAGGAGAAGACCTGGTCGGTGACTTCGAGCGCGTCCAGGCCGTAGCTGTGCAGCACGTCCCGGCCGAGGCGGGTGTGGTGATCGTGGAGGGCCGGCAGGCAGTGCATGAACCTGACGTGCGCGTTGCCGGTGGCCGCCAACGTCTTGTCGTTGACCTGGTACGGCAGCAGCAGCTCGATGCGCTTCCCCCAGCTCTCGGCGGGCTCGCCCATGGAGACCCAGACGTCGGTGTGCAGGAAGTCGGCCCCGCGCACGGCGGTCTCCACGTCCTCGGTGAGGGTGATGCGGGCTCCGCTGCCCTCGGCGAGCGCACGGCACTCGGCGACCAGTCCCGGCTCCGGCCACAGGGCCCGGGGTGCGGCCATCCGCACGTCCATGCCGAGCAGGGAACCCATCGACAGGAGGGAGTTGCCCATGTTGTTGCGGGCGTCGCCGAGGTAGCAGTAGCTGATCTCGGACAGGGGCTTCGGGCTGTGCTCACGCATCGTGAACACGTCGCACAGGCTCTGGGTGGGGTGCGCGGTGTCGGTGAGGCCGTTGTAGACGGGAACGCCGGAGTGGGCGGCGAGTTCGGTGACGAGCGACTGCGCGGAGCCCCGGTACTCGATGCCGTCGAACATCCGACCGAGGACGCGTGCAGTGTCGGCGATCGACTCCTTGGTGCCCACATGGGTGTCGCCGGGGCCCAGGTACGTGGTGGCGGCACCCTGGTCGGCGGCGGCGACCTCGAAGGCGCAGCGGGTGCGGGTGGAGGTCTTCTCGAAGATCAGCGCGAGGTGCTTTCCGGTCAGCCGGGGCTTCTCGGTATCTGCGCGCCGGGTGGCCTTCAGGTCGGCGGCGAGTTCAAGGAGATGCTGGATCTCACGGGCGGTGAAGTCGAGTTCGCTCAGGAAGGAGCGGCCTCGCAGGTCGACGATCGTCGGGGCACTGGTCATGACGGGTCCTCGTGGAGTGGGCTCAGGCGACTGGGTCGGGTTCGATCAGGCAGCTCATGCAGCGGGGTCCGCCACGGCCACGGCCGAGCTCGGCTCCGGCGATGGTGACGATCTCGATGCCCTGCTTGCGCAGATAGGTGTTCGTGGTGACGTTGCGCTCGTAGCCGACGATCACGCCGGGGGCCAGGGCGAGGAAGTTGCTGTCGTCGTCCCCCTGCTCGCGTTCGGCGTTGCGGATGTCCTGCGGGGCGGAGAGCATCCGGACCTTGTCCAGGTCGAGAGCCTCGGCCAGGGCGGTCGCCAGGCCCGCGTTCGCGGCGACGTCGAAGCCCGACTCGTACACGCCGGTGGCCGTGAGCGACGAACACTTCCACGTACCCGACCCAGGCGACCACGATCGCGGCGTTCCCGGCCCACGCAGTGATCCAGGACGACCAGGCGTTCAGGAACCCCGTGAACTCGCCGAAGGCCTCACGCGCGTAGACGTAGGGCCCGCCGCTCGCCGGTACCCGCTTCGACAGCGCCCCGAACGTCAGGGCCAGCGCCAGCGCACCCACCGTGACGGCGACGAACGCCACCAGCGAGATCGGCCCGTAGGGGGCGAGCGCCGACGGCAGGGCGAGGACTCCGGTTCCGATGACGAGGGCGGACGCGGCGGGCAGTCCCAGTGCCGCCCGAGGGGCGGGCCCCGCCCCGCTCCGTGTGGTTCTGGACATGAACGCTCCTTCGGCGCGTGACGGGGGATCGGTCGATCTGTGATCGATCCTTCTGTGCGGCCACGACGGCGGTGAGCGGCCACAGGTCCCCGGGCGGACCCATTGGTCCCGGGCCAGTTGCCCGATCGGCCCACCCCTGGGGTAGGGATCCGCTCCGCGGTGCGTCCTGGGAGCACCTGGGAGGCCGGTCCTCGTGCCCGGCGGGGGCTGTTCGGTGTCCCGCTCACGTACGTGGTCCGCGCGGCCGAGTGCGTCGAGCCGGCGGTCCGCGACGGTGGGCCTGCCAACGGCCCGTTCGGCTCCCGGGGTGACCCGCGTGGACCCTTACCCGGACGGCGGCGGGTACCGAGGCTGACAGTGACCGCCTGTACCGGGCGGAACCGCCCCCTGTCAGGACCGGCGTCATGGTCGCCGTAGCCACAGTGCTCCAACTGCTGATCGTCGCGGGCGCGTTGTACGACACGGGCCACCTGCTCGCGGGGGCCGAGGGCCGCCGCTCGTCGTGGCCTCGGCTCCGCCGGCGCCGCGGCACTCGAGGCGGCCGAGCGGCGGCTGGTGGAGCAACGGCTGTGCGGCCGGATCGACGCGGCCGCATACCGGGCGAGCATGCGGTGCCTCGCGGACGGGCGGCGCCCTCGACGGTCGCGCTCGGGTTCCCGGTGAGACGATCGGTGTGCGGCAGCGGGAACACGTCGGCGAGCGGGCATGCCGGTGCCTCCGCATCCCGGCTCCGGTCCTCGCCGTCAGGAAGTGATCGCCATGAAGTTCCGGCACGCGTCCGGTCGGCAACTGGCCGGGCGAGGCTGGTGTGGGCGGACGAGGGCGCGCCGGGGCCGGTCAGGCACTGGGCGCACCGCCGGGATGCGGGGCTTCCTGCGGCCCGGTCGCTGCATGTCTCACACGATGTCGAGGACGTCGGCCACGGACCGGCGGGGTGTGGACGGGCCGCGGGGGCCGTAACCGAGGCGCAGCACCATCTGCACCTGGCCGGCGCCCGAGACCGGGTCGCGGGCCAGTGTGCGCAGGTCGGCGCTCTCCAGCGGGTGAGAGGTCAAAGAGGTGGCCAGGTCGGCCCGGGTGGCCTCGAGCAGGACACGTTCAAGGGCCTGTCCGGCGCGCAGCCAGTCGGCGGGCCCGTCGCCGGAGGTGCTGAGCAGGGCCAGATGAGGTGTGTGCTCGAAAGTGGTGCTGCCGCGGTCGGCCACCGTCCGGCGACCCGCGAAGTCACGCAGGGGAGCCTTGCCGTCCCGTTTGCGCGGCCCGAAGGCGTACTCGGGGACGCCGTCGACGGCGATGTCCGCCTCCACCCCGAGCCGGGTCCAGCGCTCGAGGTCCTGCCTCGCGTCGGGGTCCGTCGCGTCCCGGCGTTCCGCGTCGTGGACGAGGTCGAGCACCGTCTCGACGTGCCAAAGACGGGGGAAGAGCAGGGCGGCGCCCTCCGCGGCCGCGGCCTGCTTCAGTGCGGCCTGCAGGTCTTCGGGCACCTCCTTCTCCGCGAAGGGGTGACGGCTGGTGTGCCGCTGCCGGATCGCGGGGTGGAGCCGTACGAGATCGTCCTCCGCGCCCCTCGTGACCGTTCCGCCGGGCTCTGCCAGCTGGACGGTGGCCATGAGCCACAGGTCGCCCGGATCAGGCAGCAGCCGCGTCCGCGCACCCAGTCCTGCGTGGGCTGCGGCCACGCGCAGATTGAACAGGGCCGCACCGCAACCGATGTGCAGCGCCCGGTTGCCGGGGTCGGAGCCGGGCATCGCCCGCTCGGGATCGGCACGCAGCATCAGGAGCCCCCCGGCGGTCTCGTAGCGGAAGCGCCAGGGTTGCGCGTTGTGCATGGAGGGGGCTGCGGTGGCCTCGGAGACCAGCGTGATGACCGTGTTCTCGTCGAGCTGTCGCTGTTGCATCGCGTCCTCCTCGCTCCGGGACACGTGTCGAGGACAACATGACGGCACCCACCGTGCAAGGCGCCGACCGGCCCCCCATCAGGGCCGTTCGCCCCTCTTCAGGCCGACGCCCACCGCGGCAGCCCGGCGTCGGTCACGTCGTCCGGGTCCCGGTGCACCCGACCGCGGCTCTCGGTGCCGCGGTCGGCGTCGAGGCGGTTGCGCTGCTCGGCCTCCGCGGTCACGCGCAGCAGGCGTGCCGTGTCGGCGGCCTCGGGGAAGGCCGGTGAGGCGCCTTCCGCTTGAGCCGCCTCGGCGAGTTCGGCGCGTGCCTGCGGCGGCAGTGGTTGGCCCGTGAACGGGAAGCGGCTGCTGTGCCTGCGCCAGATGGCCGAGTAGAGGTCGGCGCGATGCTTCGTGGTGGGCCGGCGCAGGGCTCCCGTCCGCCGGGCGGCAGCGAGCAGTCGGGGGTTCTCGGGGCGCGGCAGCAGGCGTAAGACGGGTGACCAGCCGAAGTGGGACACGGCCACGCGGAGATTGAAGACGGAGGCACCCACCGAGAGGTGCAGGGCCCGGCCGGCCGGATCGGCGTGGCGCAGGCTTCGCTCCGGGGCCGCGCGCACCTGGAAGGCGACGTTCTTGGCGTCCAGCCTGAAGCGCCACGGCTGGGTGTTGAAGAACGAGGGTGCGGCCATGGCCGCCGCGATGCAGGTTTCCAGGGTCTCGGCGTCGAGGGGCACGGACAGCACGATGCCCTCCTCCCCCACGGGTTTCGGAGACAGATGCTGTGGACCTTCGAACGTGCGAGCCCGGCGGCCAGGGAGTGAGGGGCCGATGGTCCCCTCACTCCAGCCGGTCAGACCACCGTCGACCGTCGAAGCAACGGCTGGGATATGAGTGTTCATGAGGGTTTCTGACGGACTCGGCAGCTGCCTGCAGCTGCGGCTGCGGGGCTGAACGACCCATCGCCGTGGGGAACTTGGCCCCGGTCGACCCCACCACTCCCCCTGTACGGCCCATGCCGACGAGAGCCCGGGGCTGCCATGGTCCTGAGAGTGACGACGAGGAGGTGCGTACCGATGCGCGCAGGTGGGCGAGGGAAGAAGTGGCTGTGGCGGTGGCGGTCCAACCCCCTGCGCCGACGGGACGACGTTCTCGAAGCATGGCTCTTGCTGGCCGTCTGGGTGCTCATCGCGGTGGGTGGCACGCTCGCCGGGCTGCTCACCGCGCGGGCCGCCGACGACGTGTTCGCGCAGCAGCGCGCCGAGCGCACCCCCGTGCGGGCGGTACTCCTCACGGGCGCCCCACGAGCCGAATCGAAGAGCTACCGGGCCCTCGTGAAGGTCCGCTGGACCCTCGCGGACGGCTCCACGCGCACTGGCACAACCCTGGTGGACGGCGGGCAAAAGGCCGGATCCACGGTGATGCTCTGGACGAACACGCAGGGGAATCCGACCACCCAACCGCCGAGCGGCACAGATGCGGCAGTCGAAGCGGGATTCTTCGGAGCCGCGTCGGCCCTCGCCGTGACCGGCTTGACGTTCGGCGCCGGCGGTGCCGCACGCTGGTGGCTGAACCGGCGGCGCATCGACCAGTGGGACAGCGAATGGGATCTGGTCGGTCCGCGGTGGGGGCACAAGACGGGCTGACCGCGCCCCCGTCGGGGCCGCTCGGACCAGGACCGGCCGGTCCTGGTCCTGGTCCTGGTCCTCCGGGAGGAGTGCTTCCCTTCCCGTGCGGTGACACGCCGCGCGTGGCACGTTGGGTACAGCACCAATCCGAGGAAGCGGTGGCGATCATGCGAGCTCAACTCGGCGATCAACTCGTTGTCGAAAGCCCGGCCACAGGCGCAACCAGGCGCGACGGCGAGATCGTGGGACTGCATCACGAGGACGGTACGCCTCCCTACGACGTGCGCTGGTCGGACACGGACGAGGTGACGCTCGTGTTCCCCGGACCCGACACGCACATCCGTCACATCGAGCCCCGGTCCGGGAGAGCGGGTGAGCAGGCTGGTGGCGCGTCCGGCGGGATGCCGCCGGATCGAGCGCCCAACCCCGGTGACGTCGGCCGACGTATTGCCGCCGAGCGCAGGCGACAGGGTCTGGCGCGGGCAGAAACTGCCCGCCGCGCCAAAATGGCGCCGGAATACCTGGCGTACCTGGAAGAGCGGCCGGCCGAACCGGGCCTGGCAAGTCTCATCAGGCTGGCCGACGCGCTCGGCACCACCGTCGCGGCCCTGCGTGGCGGCGGCGCCGATCTGCCCTCGGGCCAGGGCCATGCGCTCCTGCACCCACAGTTGCAGGATCTCGGACCCGATGAATGCCGTGCCCGGCTTTCCACCCACGGCGTGGGACGCGTCGCGGTGTCGACACCCGATGGCCCGGCCGTGCTCCCGGTGAACTACGAGGTCGTCGACGACGCCATCGCCTTCCGGACCATGCCAGGCTCGGCCCCGGCGGCGGCCGTGGGGGCCGATGTCGCCTTCGAGGTCGACCATGTGAACGAGATCATGAGCCAGGGCTGGAGTGTGCTCGCCGTCGGCCCCGCACGGGTTGTCACGGACCCCGACGAGGTGCGAAGGCTGACCGATCGGGCCCACACCGAGCCCTGGGCGGGGGGCGAGCGCGAGATGTGGGTGTCGATCCGGCCCAGGAGCCTGACGGGGCGCCGCATCAGTCCGGCCGATCAGTGAGTAGCCGCGGACTTCCGCACCCGGCGCCCTTGCCGCTGCCCTACCCCACCGACGCGTGCAGCACCGGCCGGCCCCCTGCTCGCGAGCGCAGCGCGAGGGCCGTGGACCGTCACTGGAAGGCTGCGTGGATCTCCTGTTCGGTGGCGGCATGCGAGACGACGAGTAGCTCGTCGCCGGGCTGGAGCCGCATCTCGGATGTGGGGACGGTGGGTTGGCCGTCGCGGATTACGGTGGCGATCACCGTGCCGGTCGGCAGGGTGATCTCGGCGAGGGTGCTTCCCGCGGCACGGGACTGCGGTGTGATGGCGGTTTCGATGATGTCGACGCCGGCCTTGCTCAGGCGCAGCAGGGCGACGGTGTCCGTGGCGCCGGTGGCCTCCTCGATGAGGGAGATCAGCGGAGTGGCCGCAGGGACCGCGGTGTCGACCCCCCAGTTCTGGTCGAACAGCCAGGTGTTCTCGGAGTCGTTGACGCGTGCCGCGACACGGGGCACCTCGAACTGCCGCTTGGCGAGCAGACTGATGACGAGGTTGTCCTCGTCGTCGCCGGTGGCCGCGATGACGAGGTCTGCGGTGAGCACGCCCGCGTCCTCCAGGACGCCCGGTTCGCAAGCGTCTCCCGCCAGCAGGCGTACGGGCAGGCGGCCTTCGAGCTCGGCGACACGGTCGTCGTCGATGTCGACGAGGATGACGTCGTTGCGGGCCGCGGCGAGGACCTGGGCGATCTGGGTGCCCAGGCGCCCCGCACCGGCGATGAGAGCCTTCATGTCCCCAGCTCCTTGTCCAGAAAGCCGCGCAGGCGGCCGAGCGCGGTGTCCGCGACGGCGAAGGTGACCAGGTCGCCGGGCTCGGCGCGGGTGCTGTGGGCGGACACGAGCGAGCGGCCCGCGCGGGTGACCTCGACGACGCGGATCTCGCCGTCCACATCGAACTCGGCCAGCCGTCGCCCGCTTACATAGGCGGGCAGCTCGGAGCGGACCAGCAGGGTCTCGCCGTTGCCGAAAGTGAGCTCCGGTGTCAGGTGGCGGTGCAGGAGCATCTGGTGGATCTGGTGCACGGTCCAGCGGACGCTGGCAATGGTGGGGATGCCGAGGTCGCGGTAGATGTCGGCGCGACGCGGATCGTAGATGCGGGCGAGCACGACGGGGACCCGGTAGGTCTCCTTGGCCGTGCGGGCGCTGACGATGTTGCTGTTGTCGCCCGAGGTGGCGGCGACAAACGCGTCGGCGTGCTCGATCCCGGCGGCCTCCAGCACCGTACGGCTGTACGCGTTGCCCTGGTGGAAGCCGCCGGGGAAGCCGGTCGGCAACAGCCTGCGGGTCCTGGGTCGGCGGTCGATGAGCTGTACGTCGTGACCTTCGGCGACGAGCTGGACGGCGAGTGCGGATCCCACCCGCCCGCAGCCCGCGATGATCACTTTCATTGCGCTCCTTCCCTCCGGTCTGCGGGCCGATGGTGACGCAGCCACCCCTTGCGGGCTTCCTCGGCCGCCAGCAGCAATGCGCCCAAGCCGACGAGGACCGCCCACTCGGCGGCGGCCAGCGGGGCCGTGTTGAAGATGGTCTGCAGGAACGGCACGTAGCTGATGGCCGCCATCAGTGCGATGCCGAAGCAGCCGGCGACCAGCAGCCATGGATTGGACAGCAGGCCGATCCGGAACACGCTCTGCCGGTCGGTGCGCACGGCGAGCGCGTTGAAGAACTGGCTGACCACGATCCCGGCCTGGACCATGGTGATCGCCTCCCGATAGACGGTGTCGTTTTCGGTGAAGTCGGCGTACGGGATGCCGGAGGCGTGGATGTGCCAGAAGAACACGGCGCACACGCCGAAGGACTGGATGCCGCCGAGGAACAGGATCCGTCCCATCACGGCGGTGGAGAACAGCCGTTCGCGCCGGGAGCGCGGCGGGCGGTCCATGACGTCGGGCTCCGGTGGCTCGGCACCCAGTGCCAGGGCGGGCAGGACGTCGGAGCCGAGGTCGATCGCGAGGATCTGCACGGCGGTGATGGGGACCAGCGGGAATCCCGCGAAGGTGGCCACGAGGATCGGCGTGAGTTCGGCGATGTTGTGGCTGAAGAGGTAGATCAGGAACTTGCGGATGTTCTGGTAGACCGACCGGCCCAGCCGCACCGCAGTGGTGATGGAGGCGAAGGAGTCGTCCAGCAGCACCATGACGGCGGCCTCCCGGGCGACGTCCGTGCCGGAGACGCCCATGGCGACGCCGATGTCCGCGTGTTTGAGGGCGGGCGCGTCGTTGGCGCCGTCCCCGGTGACGGCGACGACCTCGCCCCGCCTCTGCAGGGCGGTGACCACCCGCATCTTGTGTTCAGGGCTGACCCGGCACAGCAGCAGTTCGCCCGACCCGGCGAGCAGTGCGTCCAGGGCGTCGTCGTCGAGCGTGTCCAGCCGGGTGCCGGTGACGACGGTGGGGTCGGGCTGCCGGACGATGCCGACGCGGCGGGCGACGGCTTCCGCAGTCAGCGGGTGATCGCCGGTGACCATGACGATGCGGATGCCCGCGTGCCGGCAGGCGTCGACGGCGTCCCTGACTTCCGGCCGGGGCGGGTCGAGCATGCCGACCAGGCCCAGGATGGTGAGATCCGATTCGGCCTCGTCCTGGGTGGGACGGCCGTCGGGGAGGCTGCGCGACGCCGCCGCCAGCACTCGTAGTCCCTGGGCGGCCAGTTCGTCGTTGGCGCTGATCACCGCCGCACGCAGTTCCTCGGTCAGTGGCCGTCGCTCGCCCTTCCATACGACGGCGCTGCAGCGGGCCAGCAGTTCCTGGGGCGCACCCTTGACGTATGCGTGGTGGCTGCCGTGCGGGTCGCGGTGCACGGTGCTCATCAGCTTGCGGGTCGAGTCGAAGGGGAACTCCGTCACGCGTGGCGTGGAGGCCTCTTCGGCTGTCAGGTCGAGACCGGCCTTGGCGGCGGCGACGAGGATGGCTCCCTCGGTGGTGTCGCCGAGGACGCGCCAGCCCTCGTGGTCCGACGGCGGGACCATCCGGGCGTCGCAGCACAGTGACGCCGCCCGGAGCAGTTCGCGCACCGGCTGCGAGTCGGTCACCTCACCGACCGGTGCGTAGCCCACTCCGGAGACAGGATGCCGGATGCCTCCCGCCCACACCTGCACCACGGTCATCTCGGCCTGGGTCAGAGTGCCGGTCTTGTCCGTGCACACGACGGTGGTGGAGCCGAGTGCCTCCACCGCCAGCAGTTTCTTGACCAGCGCATGGTGCCGGGCCATGCGCCGCACGCCGATCGCCAGCGACACGGACAGCGTCGCGGGCAGTCCCTCGGGCACGAGGGCGACCATCACACCGAGCGCGAAGACGAACGTGTCGACGAGGGGTTCGCCGGCGGGCAGCCGCACGGCGAACAGGAGCGCACCGATCGCCAGCGCCGCGCCCGCCACCCGGCGGGCCATCGAGGCGACCTGGTGCTGCAGCGGGGTCCTCTGGCGGGGCGCCGCGGACGCGAGCCGGAAGATCCGTCCGAACTCGGTCGCCGCGCCCGTCGCGAACACCACAGCCTTCGCAGAGCCAGCCACGACGTCAGTGCCCATGAACACGCAGTTACGGGCCTCCAGCACCGGCCCGGCCGCCACCGGCTGACGGGTGCGGCCGACGGCATCGCTCTCCCCCGTCAGTGCCGCGTTGTTGACCGAGACCTCGTGCGCCTCCACGAGACGGCAGTCCGCCGACACCGCGTCCCCGGCCTCCAGGACCACAACGTCTCCGGGGACCAGATCCCGAGCGGACAGCTCCTGCCGCTCCCCGCCGCGCAGCACCCGGCAGGTGTGGGGCACCATCGCTTGGAGCGACTCGGCGGTCCGCTCGGCGGAGTACTCCTGGACGAAGCCGATAGCCGCGTTCAGCAGCACCACGCAGAGGATCGCCACGGCAAGCTGCAGGGTGCCCGTGTCCCGGGGTTCCTGGAGCCCGTACGCCAGAAAGGTGATCGCGGACGCGACGAGCAGCAGGACCGCGAACAGGTCCGTGAACTGGCCGGCGAGGTCCCGCCACCAGCCTCTGCGTCGGGCCCGAGGAAGTTCGTTGGGCCCGTGCCGCTCCCGCCGTAAGGCCACCTCCGCGGGCGCCAGGCCGCGCGGCGAGGTGTCCAGGGCGGCGAAGACGTCCCGGGTGGGCAGGGTCTGCACCGCGGGGCTGCTCGTCGTCACGGCGTGACCTCACGTGCGGCCGTGGGCTCGGGCGTCGCGGCCGGGCGGCCCTGAAGGACGTCGAAGCGGTCGGCCATGTCCTCATCGTGGAGTCCGTCATTCCGGGCCGCAATCCCGGCACCCGGGATCACGTACGGTGCCCCCTGCGGCGCATACGCGGCGTTCATCCCCCAAGAGTCCCCGCCTCCCCGCCTCACGGCGCGGGCCGTACGGACCCGATACGGAGCCGTTCGGCCCTGCGGGCAGCGGAAGCTGCGGCCCGTCGCCGCAGCCTCGCGCGCGCCTGACGGATGAGCCTGGAACTGCCGGTCACGGCCCTTTGTCCCCATGGCGGTGGGCAACCCGCCACCACCCCTCCTCGCGGCGGTAGACCTGCGTCACCCTGAGCGTGTAGCTCGTGGGCTCGCCGTGGACGGACACGGCCGTGCGCTCGAAGCCGGCCGTCCAGGCCAGGTCGCCCACCACGTCGCACGCCCGCAGGTCGAACGCGTACGACGTGCAGGCGGAGAAGCTCTCCGCGAGGTGAGTGAAAAGCTCGTCGACCTCGCGTAGCCCGAAGGCGTTGCGCCATGCGCCGAGCACGCTCACCGGCTCCTCGCGGGACCACAGTGCCCTGCGCAGGTCCGCGTCGCCGTTGTGGATGGCCAGCTCCGCCGCGTACAGGTCGGATTCGACCCAGGCCAGGAAGTCGTCGCGCTCGCTCATGTCAGCATCAAAACGCCGCTCCGGACTGACCGCCTCCCAGCCCGGCAGGTGGGTGAGCCGCGACCGGCCCGTCCGGCGAGCCGGGGCGGGCCCATCCGGGCTTAGGAGCCGCGGTGGCCGCCGAGGGCTGAGCCGCCCCTACCGCGCCGATGCAGACAGCAGCCAGACCGTTCGAATTCCGAAGCCACATCGTTGCCTCCCGAAGTGGTGAACATCTGCTGTCGGTTCTCGGCTCTGGCACAGATCTTGGGGAGCGGTCGCGGAGCGTCACTGCGGCGTTCGATTGCAAGAACCCGGATCCGTGCGAGACCGCGTACGCCTCCCCGCCTTGCAGCAGAGAGTGACGCTCCGTCAGGTCTGTGCTTGACCTCTCCGGTGACCGCAGCGAGCGGTGACGGTGCTGGTCATGCAGGCCGACGCAACGTTCTGGGACTCGCTCGTGTTCGACGGAATCGACGGCGTGGAGGTCGAAGGGGTGACCGCCGCCTTCGGCACGGTCGATGTCACGGCGAGAGGCCGGGCAGCCAGGGCAGCATGTCCGGACTGCGGCCGCTCCTCGGCCCGAGTGCACGACTCCTACCAGCGCAGACTGAAGGATCTGCCGCTCGCTGAACAAAGCGTCGTGATCCATCTGACGGTCCGACGCTTCATCTGCAGCACGGACGACTGCCCGCGTCGTACGTTCGCCGAGTCGTTCGCTCAGTTGACCGCCCCGTACTCGCGCTTCACCACGCGGCTGGGCCGCGTCCTGGAGCGTGTCGGGCTCGCACTCGCCGGACCGGCCGGCGCCCGGCTGACTGCCCAACTGGGCTTCCAGGTGGGACGGATGACGCTTCTGCGTAGGGTCATGGCGTTGCCTGACCCGCAGCTCAGTACCCCGCGTGTGCTGGGTGTGGACGACTTCGCCACCCGGCGGGGGCAGACCTACTCCACCGTCTTGACCTACGGAGAGACCCATCGTGTGGTGGACGTGCTTCCACCGCGCGACTCCGGGCCGCTGGCCGCGTGGCTGGCCACTCATCCGGGTGTGGAGATCATCTGCCGGGACCAGGCGGGTGCCTATGCCGAGGGCGCGCGACTAGGCGCTCCCGCCGCGATCCAGGTCGCCGATCGGTTCCACCTGTGGCAGGGCGTCGGCCGAGCCGTGGAAACCTGCGTCGCAGCCCACCGCGAATGCCTGAACGGACCAACAGCGCCAATACGAAAGGACGTTGCGGCGTCGACGAACGACGACCCGGTGCGCGGCGGACCGGACCTTGATGGCCGGCGGGCCCAGCGCAAGAAGGCCGCGCACGCCCTGGTCCACGAACTGCTCGCCCAGGGCCACTCCCGCAGGGCAATCGCCCGGCATCTGGGCTGGGGGCTTAACACCGTGCTGCGCTACGCACGTGCTGCCACCTGGCAGGACACCCTCAGAGAAAACCGCCCCTGGCCAAGTCGTCTCGACCCCTACAAGCCCCATCTGGAACGGCGGTTCGCCGCGGGATGCACGAACGTCACCCGCCTGCATCGCGAATTGACCGCCGAGAACGCGCCCGTCACCTACCAGATGGTCCGCGCCTACATTGCCACTCTGCGCGCCGCACCGCCGCAGGCGCCACCACCGCCGCCGACCGTCAGGCGGGTCACCGGCTGGCTCACCCGTCGCCCCTCAACCCTGAGCGAAGACGAGCGCGCCGCGTTGAAGGACGTCCTGGCTCGCTGTCCAGAACTGGATGCCGCGGCCGAACATGTCCGCGGCTTCGGCGAGATCCTGGCTCACCGGCTGGGCGCCACGCTCCCCGCATGGATCGAAGCCGTCGATGCCAGCCAGCTGCCCGGCCTCACCAACTTTGCCCTACACCTGCTCCGAGACCTCGACGCGGTGACCGCCGGACTCACCCTGCACTGGAGCTCTGGCGGCACGGAAGGCGCCGTGAACCGCATCAAGAAGATCAAGAGGCAGCTCTACGGCCGTGCCGAATTCGGATTGCTCCGCAAGATGATCCTGCTCCAATAGTGTCGCGCCCAGACTCTGCAGCCCCCTGGCCACGTCAGCGAGTGTGGTGGGCTGAGAAGATCACCGCGAGGCCACAGATTCCGCCGACCGCGAAGGACAGGATGTCGGAGAGACCGCCCATGGACTGGGCCGAGGAGCGACTTCAACATGAGCTGAGTCATGGACAGCAGCCTCTCATCGAACTGGACTTGGACGAGGTGTGGCTCAGGTTCGCGCGTTTCGGCTCCCAGCGCTTCGACACCGCGAACACGCCGGACGCTGATGGCCTTCTCTTCCAGTACGGAACTCACGCCTTCGAGGGACCGCCCGTCTTCACGCTGGACATGGTCCGGCAGTTCGAGATCAACGACGCTTCCGGCGAGCATGATCATTACATCCAGCTCCACTGCGAACTTCGGTACGAGCCCGTCCCTCAACTTCGGGCGCTGGGACACTTCGAGACCTGGTTCTTCCACGACACGGACGACGAGCTCGACGCCTGGGCCGACAGCCTTGGCCGCCAGGAATTCTGGCCGATCGTCCGCAACTTTCACCCCCGGGAAATCCGGGTCTACCAAGAGCAGGTGTGATCACAGACGCGAAGCGACCTGCCTTGTGACGCTCCGTGACCGCTCCCCAAGATCTGGGCCAGAGCCCGGTTCTCGGGTTCTGGCACAGGTTCTGTGGAAGGTGACACAGCGTCACTGCTCGACATCGAACAGCGGGATGGACGGTGATGGCGGAGCGAGAACTGCGCGAAGGCGGTTGAGGTTGGCTCGCCACTGCTTCCAGTCTTCCGGGTCGACCCAGTTCGAGGCTGCTCCGGCCTGGTCGCTGATGATGCCGGCGAGAGCCTTGTCCGCGAGCGTCCGGAGATCGTCAGGGAAGGCGGGCATGGGTTCTTCAGGCCCGTAAGGTGTGTCGATTGGCTCGCCGCCAGGGCATTGCGCCGCAATCAGTGCGGCTGCGGCCACCGCTTCTTCTCCTTCGGTGAGCCAGCCCGTGGCGTCGACGGTGCGCGTCAGGACGCCACGGATCAGTGCCTCGCGGTCCTCGGGTTTCGCGTCGTCGAGATCGCCGGCGAAGTCCGCGGCCGAGTCGTTGTCGAAGGGGCCAGTGTCCCAGGTGCCCATGTTGATCTCCTCGTGTAGTTGCCGCCCGGATCTTCGCATCAGCCGCTGACATTTCGATCACTGTGCGAGCAGGACGCGCTTCCGCAGAAGGGCGAAGCCAGCACGCCCGAACATCTGGCGCTTGAGCATCTTGATCCGGTTGACATGGCCTTCGACTGCACCCGAGCTCCAGCGCAGGGTCAATCCGGCGATGACGGCGTCGAGGTCGCGATCGATGCCGACGGCGAGGGTGTGGAGACTGGGCAGGTCGTCCTGCCGGACGGCGTTTAGCCAGTCCGGGAGACGCTCGCCCTGGCGCTCGGTGAGCATCACCGCGAAGGAACGGACGTGCCGGGTGAGGGCGTCGAGCTCGGGGCAGTGGGTGCGGACAGCGTTGAGCTGGAGCCGTTCGGGCTCGGTGAGGACCTCCGGTCGCCTGAGGATCCATCCGGCGACCGTTCGGGGCGACGGTGGCCGGGCGGTCACCGGCCGCGGCGAGGTGCGCTTCTTGTGCAGGTAGGCACGGACGCGCTGGTAGCTGCCTTTGTAGCCGAGCGGCACGATCTCCTCCCACAGTCTCCAGGCGTTGGTGAAACCCTCGTTCCACCGGTCGTCCAGATAGGGCTTGTAGTCATCGAGGACTGAGGGCCGGTTCTGCCATTGGCCGGTGAACAGTTCTTCCGGGGCCGCTGCGTCGGCGAGCTGCTTGGCGGTCCGCCAGGTCATGCCGAGCTGACGCTGGATCGAGCGGCGGCTGTGCCCCGCCTCCAGCAGTGCGTGGACGGCAGCGTGCCGGGCCCGGGTACGGTCGGCGAACCGATGGCCGGTCGGCCAAGGAGAGCCGGACGGCGCTTCTTCCGGATCGGGCTCCGGCTTGAGTTCGGGGGCGGTCGGGATGAGAGTGCTGAGGCAGCGGCGGTGCTGGGCGACGGCCCGTTCGGCGGCTTCGCTCAGGTTGTGCCAGAGGTGCCACCGGTCCGCGACCTGGACAGCCTGCGGAGCGCCGGCGGCGGCGCCTTCGGCGAAGAACGGCGCCCGGTCCCGGCAGATGACCTCAACGCCTGGTCGTTCGGTGAGCCAAGCCGCGAGGCTGGACGCCTCCCGGTCGGGCAGCAGGTCAATTGGGCGGCGCGTTTCGATGTCGACCAGGACGGTGCCGTAATGGCGGCCCTTGCGGGTGGCGTACTCGTCGACACCGACCACACGTGGAGCGGCCACCCGGGGCTCGGGAAGAGCGTCCACCAGCCGGAGCACCGTACTGCGGCTGACGGACACCCCGAGAACCCGGGCGATGCGAGCCCCGGCCCGGCCAGCGAGGGCCAGACCGACCGCGGCCAGGGTCGAGCGCAGCCGTTCGGTCCGCGAGTATCTGCTCGACGAAGGTACAACGTGCACAGCTCGAGTTCCCGCAGACGAACCGACGGACCCTCAGCTGGAGAACAACACTTCGGCCACCGCTCGGCACATAAGCGGGAAACCGCAGGTAGGGAACCATGAACCCGGTTCGACCAGACCCCGCAGACCGGGCATACGGCGCCGTCCGCGATGCATCGCGCATCAACACGCACTATCTCGATGTTCACGTCCACCGACAGCACCGCGACGTCCGCGATCGACGGGAATAACAGCTCCTTCAGCCGGAGCACGACCTCTTCCACGGTCCCGAACCGTCAGCCCAACCACGTTGCCCACGAACCATTTTCGGGCGACTTCACGTACGGCTCGAAGGTACCCGGCTGTCACTCAGAGTGGCCGCGCCACACAAGTTGAGCCAGAACCGGTTCTCGTGAACAAAGCCAACGGCCCGGAAGGCGTCGGCCCGCGGCCGGTGAGATACCGGGAGGAACGGCGTCACGGGGCATCCGACTCCGGCTTCCGCAGTGCGGGTTCCAGGCGCAGGGTCGCGGTGGAAGGGATCGCGCGTGACCTGGATACCGCCGGAGCCGATGCTGGCCACGCTGACCCCGTTGCCGCAGCTCAGGGCGGGATGGGCTGCGGAGCCCAAGTGGGACGGGTCCCGGGCCGTCGTGTCCGTCGGCCAGGGCCAGGTGGTGCTGTGGTCGCGGCGCGGCACGCAGATGGCTGTCGCGTTCCCGGAGGTGATCGCCGGGGCCGGGCGTTCTCTGGGGCTGTGGCGTTATCGAGTGGTTCATGTTGGTGCAGCTCAGCGCCATTGATGGGGAGTCTAGCCACCGCGACAGGTGTGGTGCTGTCGCCTGAAAGGGCTGTTGGGTGGCGATGAAGTTGACGAGGCTGTAGTGGAACCTGGGCGATGTCCCGGGCGGTAGTCGAGTGGGCAAGACGCTGTTCGGTAGGCCGACGGATTTGCCTGGCCAGGCGCTATTCGCTGTCTGGGATGCCGCCGCACGTGTGGGCCATGACGTTGTCGCCCTCGCCGTTGAGGCTGGCGTCCCGCGCAGCAGGACCAGGACGGCGTTCGGTGGTCCCTCGTCTCAGCGCTGGTCAGCCTTCCGTGCCGACTTGTTTGAACCGGCATCGTGGTTCGTCGGCTGGGAGGTAGGGGCGGCGAGTGCAGTGCGGCAGGCGAGCCAGGCGTCAGCACTCAGCAGCTTCTGGACTCTGGTGAACAGGGCGAGCAGTTGAGGGCCCCACATGTCGTGAACGGCGGAATCGGCGATGGCGAGATCAAGTTCGTTGGCCGCCGTCAGTTCGGTGAAGTCGTGGCGCGATTGAAGCTCTGGCACGTGGGAGAGGCCGGTGAACCGGTCGTGGAAGGCAGCGTTGGCCTGGTGGAGAGCCGGGTACGTTGCCTTCCGGTCGCATGAGGCGTAGAGGTACACGATGGCCTCGGCCTCGGCACCAATCACCGCGGCGAGGTCCCCGCGACGGTCCAGTGACAGCAGTGGTGTGGGGAAGCCGTCTGTGCCGTAGAACGCGTGGCACAGACCTGCGAGTTGGAGGGCCGGACGGGCCTGCCATGTCGCCAGCCGTGCCTGTACACGCTGGAGGTGGGTAAGGAGAGTGCCGCCGGGGTGGGTGATGCTTTCGGCGCCGAATTCACGCAGCAGGGTGACAGCCTGGTCAGTCGCGGGGGACAGAGCGGTCACGGTGTCCGTTTCCCTTCGGTATCGGGTGGTCGGCACCCGTACGGCGCCTTCGCCGGTCCGGATCCGTACGAAGGCACCGGACGGGTTGCCGCCTGGGCCCTGCGACGATCTTCTGCCGTCTCATCACCCCAGTCAATCCTGGGGATTACTCCACTAACCCTAGGTATAGCTTGGGTCTCATGACTCTGGATGACCTGCGTGTGTTCGTAGCTGTGTGTCGGGCAGGAAGCCTCAGTGCCGTGTCCCGTGAGCTGTCCTGCACCCAGTCCGCGGTGAGTCAGCACGTCAAGCGCCTGGAACGCGAAACGGGCATGAGCCTGCTGGAACGCCAGCCGCGCGGGGTTGTTCCCACAACGGCGGGGCGCATCCTGTGCGATGCCGCCGCCGATGGGATCGCCGGGCTGGATCTTGCGCTGCGCCGCCTGGGAGACCTCATGAACGGTGAAAGCGGTTCCGTGCGGATCACGACGGGCGGAACGACCGTCCGGCACTTCATGGCCGAAGCGATCGTCTCCTTCCGCCGGCGCTACCCGAAGGTGAGTTTGGAGTTTCAGACCGAGACCTCCAGCCGGGGATGCTTCGATGCCCTCCTGGCCAGTCACCTCGACCTTGCCTGGATCACCGTCGGCGCCCCAGTCCGCGGCATCGAGCAGCGTCCCGTCGCCGATCTGCCCTGGGTACTCGCCGTGCGGTCCGATGATCCGCTGGCGGCCCGATCGTCCATCGACGCCCCCGAACTGACAGGCATCCGCCTCATCCGACTGCCGTCGAACTCCACCTCAGGCGCCCATCTGGAGACCGTCTTCGCCGAACGGGGGATCCGGACTGGATCGGACACAAGCGTCGCGGACTGGGATACGGCCCTGCTCCTTGCCGAACTCGGCCTGGGCCACGCCGTCGTCCCCGCAGTACCGGGTCTGCCGACACCTGGTGACGCCAGCCCCTTGCGTCTGATCCCCATTCCGGCGCTGCCACGGCTGTCGGTCGGCTGGGCCGTGCGCCGCTGGGACGCCCTCTCCCCGCTCGCTCGCAGCTTTGCCGACGCGGTCGCTACAAGTTGCGCAAAGACGTACATCACGGCGTGAGCGCGAAGACCGAGCTTGGACTCTCTCAAAGCTCACCCACAGCCGTCACCCCTCGGGCCTTCGTCAGCAGGAGCAGGGCCGCAGGGGCAGCACGGGGGCCTTTCGCCGCCGGCTTCTGGATCGCATAGGGTTCGCATTCGCGGAGGGGATTTGTGGCCCGAATGCGAGTTCTGCTGCTGGACGCGGCTCCTGGGAAGCTGCTCGATCGTGAGCTGGAGTGCCTGCTTGGACACGGGCTGACCATCACGCTGAACCTCCGGCGCGTAGCCGACGCTGCGAGCGCGCTGGCTGCGTGGACCGGCCGTGTGGACTTCGCCGACTTCGATGCGGTCGAGGAGTCGGCACTGTTGGCCGAGATCATCCGCGCCGGGATCGGTTATCACGCGGTGAAGTCCCGGGCCGGCGTCCCATGTCGCGCTGCGTTCCTGGCAGCGGCGACCCATCCAGCACTGACCAACCAACTCCGGGTGATCGGGCGGGCCGGGGCGGGCACCCGACCACGTCGACCTTGCCGCCGCCGCCCGCCACGGCGTCACCGTCACCCACACCCCAGGCTCCAACGCGACCGCGGTTGCGGAGTTCGCCTTGGCCCAGTTGCTTGCTCTGACCCGGAACCTGTCAAAGCACAACGAGGCGGCGCGTCACGGGAGCTGGAGCGGACCGGCTGCCCCTGCGGTCGAGCTGTCGGAGTTGACCTGGGGCGTTCGATGACGCGTCGCCAGGGCCTGCCTGTACGTGGCCTTCAACAAACCGATCGCGCAGGAGGCCCGGGGCCGGTTCGGACCGAACGTGGAATGCCGTACGTCGCATTCGCTGGCCCGCCGTGCGGTAGGCCGCCACTTCCAGGATCGTCTCGATGCCTCTCGCCACATGCCGCTCAAGCGCACGGCGCAGTTGCTGGGGCTGGACCGGGACCTGGCGGTGGGCAAGCGGCGGTTGCGAGCGACGGCGCTGGCGCGCCCCGTCATGGAGATGGTCCGGCGTTTTTGCTACAGCACGGACGAACAGGTCGCGGCCCTCCATCTGGGACCGGTCAATGGGCTGGACGACCAGGGGGCTCAGTATCTGGCGGAGGTGCTGCTGAAGCGGGCGCGATGGGCGTGGGAGGACATCTGCTCGCCGGCCGGGCGGCTGCCGTTTCAGCACGACCACTACCTGAAGATGTAGGCGCTGACGCGGCCGAAGCTGCGGGCGGACTTCGTGCTGCTGGACGAGGCGCAGGACACCAACCCGGTTCTGGAGGAGATCTTTCTGGCGCAGGACGCGCAGCGGGTGTGTGTCGGGGATCCGGCGCAGCAGATCTACGAGTGGCGGCATGCCAAGGACATCATGAGCGGGTTGCCGGGCCAGCGGCTGGAGTTACGCAGTCATTCCGGTTCGGCCCGGCCATCGCGGAGGTGGCGAACCGGTGGTTGCGGCTATGGCCCGGCCTGGTCGGAAACCGCGGCCAACGCGTATGAACGTCACCGGGCGGGGTAGCCGGGCTGCTGCCGTGCAAAGCCCGTTCGAGGAGAAATTGTGAGCGAACCAGCAGGTCTGGGTGTCGAGGTGGCCGTGATCGGCTCCGACGCCGCGATCATCACCGTCTGCGGAGAGCTCGACGCTGACACCGGCCTCGCCCTTCAGCACCAGTTGGCCGGCCAGGTGGTGCACGGACGACGTCACCTGGTGCTGGACCTGGCTGAGGTGCCGTTCATGGACTCCTCCGGGCTGCGTGTCATCGTACGGACCGTCAACGACATGCGGAACGTCGACGGATCCGTGTCCCTCGCCGCGCCCACCCAGGTGGTGCGACGTGTGCTTGACCTGACCGGCGTCGGCATGAGCTGCCGGATATTCGACACCGCGGACGCGGCCTGTGAAGCCCTCCTTGGCCGGAAGGGCGAAGTGTCGGATCGCACGGTGTGCGACACGGCGGATCGATAGCGAATCCACCGCGACCAAGCCTGCGAGCAACTCCATCGCGGCGGATACACAAGGGTGTCCAAGCGTGGCCTCGAGGCGACGCAGGCCGGCGGCGCCCCGAGGGCATGTCTCTCTCTGGGCGTGCGCGGCATGTAGTTGGTTGGTTCGCCGTGGGCCTGACCGCCTCCCGGCCCGGCCGGTGGGTGAGTTGCAATTGGACTTCACCCCCGGGAAATCCGCGTCTACCAAGAGCAGGCGTGATCACAGCCGCCGGCGACCTGCCGCGCACGTCGCCGACGGGAGCAGGGCTCGACGATCAGCGCGAAGGCTCAGCAGGCCGCCGGATGCTGAGAGTTGTACGAAACAACCTTGACGGTTGCTTCGTACAACTCCAAGATGGGGTCATGGCAGCACGGGACGAACCTCTTGACGTGATCCATGAGGCGATCATCCTGTTCTCCCGCAATGCCAGGGTGCGGGCGAACAACACGTACGACGAACTCTCCTTCGTCGCGTACACGGTGCTGTCGTACGTGGACACCTTCCCCCAGCCGAGCGCCTCCGATCTGTCGGAGCGGTACGGCCTGGAGAAGTCCACCGTCAGCCGTCAGCTGTCCCGGCTGGAGGAGGACGGTCTGCTGCGCCGAGTGGCGCATCCGTCGCGCCCCAGAGCCAAGCTGCTGGGACTGACCGACACCGGTCGGGTCTGCCTGGCCCGCGTCAGGCGGCACCAGCGCGAAGGGCTGGAGGAACGGCTCCGCCGGTGGCCGGACGATGACGTCGAGACATTCAGCCGCCTGCTCCGGCGGTTCGTCACGGAAGTCGGCTGACATCCCGGTCGCGCCCCTCCGACGGACAGCAATCAGCGACTGCGACGAAAAGTCGAATGGAGACCCACATGCGACCAGGCCTGCAAGCCCGCCGCTTCACCCCGCGTCAAGACGCGGCCAGGTCCGGTGCCGAGCCGGACGTACCGCGAGACCGTCAGGACGACGCAAGGCTTGCGCCGGCATCGAGTGGGTGGTGAGTACCGTGCTGTACGCCGAGGAGCTTCGGCCCGGGGCCGTGTTCGACCTGGGGAGCGCCAAGGTGTCCCGGGAGGAGATCCTCGACTTCGGGCGTCGGTTCGACCCGCTGCCCCTGCACACGGACGAGGACGCGGCGGCCGAAAGCCGCTTCGGGGGCCTCATCGCCAGCGGCTTCCACACTCTGGCGGTCCTGCAGCGCCTCGCGGTGGACATGCTGTTCTCGCACGCCGCCGTCATCGCCGGCCGGGAGATGGGCTCCATTCGCATGAGGGCGCCGGTCCGTCCCGAGGACGTGCTGCACGGCTCGATGGAGATCGTGGACGTCCACGCCCGCAACGACGGCACCGCCGTCGTCCACAGCCGGGGCACCCTCACGAACGACTCCGGCGCGGTCGTCCTGGAAATCGAAGGGAAGACGCTCTGGGAACACCGACGACCGGGCGGCACGGAAAACGGCGCGGCTTGACAGCGGATCGGACGGCGGCTGAACGGCGCCGTCTATGACCGACGGACGCAACGGAACCAAGCTACGGGCGCGGGACGCCTCGGACAGCGAGCGGGGACGCCACGAGACGGTGAAGACTCGAAGAACCGCTGAACGGAGACGAACTTGGAGAGTCTCTTCCAGGGCGGGCTGAGAGGTAGCGACCGTGACGTGGGCGAACTCTCGCCGCCCGAGCCGGAGCCCGGCTCGTTGTCGAGCGCTCTCACACGCCATGCTGGAGACCTGGCGCCGACGTCGCGACCGCACCCTCACGCCGGCAGCGTACGAGGAGTCCGGCGGCGTGCGCGGGACGGTCGCCGCGAGTGCCGAGCAGGTCTACGGCGAGCTCACGCCGGAGCAGGCCGGCACCGCCCGCCGCATCCTGCTGCGGCTGACCAGAGTGGGATCGCTGGTCAGCCGAGGAGAGGCGCGGACGACTTCGGCACGTCCGGTGATGGGTCCCGCAGACCGCTGAGCGCCAGGACCGTCATCACTAGTGCTGTGACCGCATAGGTTCGCCGGGTTGGTGGTCGTGGCGGTTGGATGTGCGGTGACGTCCGATCCGACTGCTGGAGGCGCGGTGGCCGAACCTGTCCGTGTGCGCAGACTGACCGACCAGGAGGGGCAGAAGCTGCAGCAGATCGTGCGCCGGCGCTGCACCAGCTCGGTGTGCTACCGGCGCGCGACGATGCTGCTGGCCTCGGCCGGCGGGAACCGCGTGCCGGTGATCGCCCAACTGGTGCAGGCCGACGAGGACACCGTGCGTGATGCGATCCACCGGTTCAACGAGATCGGCCTGGCCTGCCTGGACCCTCGGTGGGCGGGACGCCGTCCCTGCCTGCTCAGCACTGACGACGAGGACTTCGTCATCCAGACGGCCACCACCCGCCCCACCAAGCTGGGCCAGCCTTTCACCCGCTGGTCCCGGCGCAAACTCGTCGCCTACCTGCGCAAAGTCCACGGCCGGATGATCCGCTGCCGGCCACCTACCACCGCACCCATGGGGTGCGCTACTTTCACGGCTGCTACTCGGTCGGCGACGACCGTCTGTGGGGTGTCAACCGCCGCAAGAAAGGGGCCGCGAACACGCTGGCCGCGCTGAAATCGATCCGCGCCGCCCGGCCCGACGGCGCCCCGATCTACGTGATCCTGGACAAACTGTCCGCCCACAAAGGCGCCGCCATCCGCCGCTGGGCCAGGAAACACAAGGTCGAGCCGTGTTTCACCCCGACCTACGCCTCGTGGGCGAACCCGATCGAAGCGCACTTCGGACCACTGCGGCAGTTCACCATCACCAACTCCAACCACCCCAACCACACCGTCCAGGCCCGGGCCCTGCACGCGTACCTACGCTGGCGCAACGCCAACGCCCGTCACCGCGACGTCCTGGCCGCCGAACGCAAGGAACGCGCCCGCATCCGCAGCGAGAAGGGCATCCGCTGGGGCGGACGCCCCTTCGCCGCCGCGACCTGAAGAGTTCGGCGACCTATGCGCTCGCAGCACTAGCCCGTCGAACTGACCAAAGTCTCGAAGCCCGAGCTGTCGCAGTAAGACACTGCACGCCCCTCAGCCCCGATGTCGCCGCCGACCGCATTGACGGTGTCATCGAGGATGCGGTTGCCACCATGTTCAATGCCTTCCCGGTCAAGCCTTTTCGAGGCGTCGATGACCGCATGCCCTGCTGATTCGGCGTTGTCGAACTCGGGCGACTGGACATTCTGCCCATCACTGGCGTCTGCAACGCTCGCTGTCGTGGCGCGCTTGGCGTCCTGCCAGGACCCCAGCTTGGTGCAGTAGTCCCGCTGCCACTCCTTGGCCTGCGCTGGATCGCCTGACGAGCAACTGCTCATCAGGACAGCGGCAACGACAACGGCCGCTGCTCGCCTGACTGCTCGTGTACTCGTACCGCGATGCTGCATGGACACGCCCTCCCCGAAGCTGCCGACACGAAGTATGGATCACGAGGGTGTCAGCTTGCGCTGATCTACACGCATCAACAGCGCCAGCTCGGCGGGGAGTAGGTGCATGCTCAACCCGGCGCACCTATGCGGTCACAGCACTAGCCGTTCACTGGCCGACGGACTCCGCCCGGAGCAGGTCGGGGCGGGCTTCAGCAAGGTCGAAGGCCCGCTTGAGGCCCTCCAGGAGGGCGGGCTCGATCCAGTAGACGCGCCTGCGGTCGTCCCGCTCCAGGAGGTTGGACCGGTTGTCGGGGCCGACCCGGCGCCGTACCGCACGGATGCTGGCGAGCGTGCCGCCGATCCGCTTCGGGTCGATCGGCATCTCGGGGTGTACGGCGAAGTGGTCCTGGACTTCTTCGTACAAGGCGGTGCCGCCCACTTCGACCAGGCGGCGCAGCACGGCCCGGGCGCCGGGCACCACGGCGGCGACAGTGTCGAACAGCATCCGCTCCGTCCAGCCCTGCCCCATGTCCTCACCGCTCAGGCTCTCCGGGCCCGGCCGGGGCACCGCCGCGGGGGCGTCGGGCCAACTGCTCGCCACAGCGGCGGGGTTGAGTCCGTAGGCGGCCTGCACGGCCGCGATCGCCTGCTCGTAGGTGTCGGTCAGCGTGCGAAAAGGCTCGTTATTACAGACAGCTGGTGGCGGGCCCGGGTCACCGTCGCAGCGCCTTCGAGCGGGGTGCCTGCGGGGCGTAACTCCTTACGGCTTTCCAGATGCGGACGCCGATCTGGTGCCGCGGCCAGGCATCCCAGGTCGGTGACGCCCGCCGGGAGGTGATCGACGAGCTCCTGGAGGTCAACGCCCTCTTCCGGCTCCGGGCCGCCCAGGAGGTGCTCGGACCGCGCAAGAAGTACGGCGACGCCCCTCTGGAAGCGGCCTGCAGAAAGGCGATCACGGTCGGCGACCCGTCCTACCGCACGGTCAAGGGCATCTTGGTCGCCGGCACCGAGACCGACCCGGAACCCGAGACCGGCGACGGCGGAGCCTCGGCCTTCCTGCACGGGCCCGAGGGTCTGTTCGCGGCCACCGTCCCCACCCAGATCCCCGGCGGCGTCCACGACGACCCGGGCCGCGATGACGCCGAGGAGGCCGCCCGGTGAGCGTGATGTACACCGCCCTGCGTGACTCGCTCAAGACGCTGCGGCCGTCCGGGATGCTCGAAACCCTCGACGCCCGACTCACCCAGGCCCAGAAGGGCGAGCTCGGGCACCTCGACTTCCTCCAGGTCCGTTGCCACGACGAGATCACCCGGCGTGAGTCCGTCGCGCTTGAACGCCGCCTGCGCAAGGCCAAGTTCGAGCAGCAAGCCACCCTGGAGGGCTTCGACTTCAGCGCCTCCTCGAACCTGCCCGCCGCCCAGATCCGTGACCTCGCGGCCCTGCGCTGGCTCCACTCCGGCGAGTCCGTCATTTTGTTCGGGCCGGTCGGCGTCGGGAAGGCGCACGCCGCCCAGGCCCTGGGCCACCAGGCCGTCCGCCAGGGTGCCAACGTCCGCTTCGCGAAGACCAGCCGCATCCCGGCCGAGCTCGCCGGCGGCCACGCGGACCGTACCTGGGACAGGCGCATGCGCGAACGTCGCCGAGTCGCTGCTGGGACCGGCTGATCAACTCCAGCCACCAGGTGATCATGAACGGCCCCAGCTACCGGCCCAAGGGACCCGCCGACAAGCCGGGCACATCCTCGAACAGTTGATGCGATCCCAGTCCGCCGATGTCACGGGTCCTCGCTACTCTCACCGCGCCGAGATCAAGGAGGATCGGGTGCTTGAAGGCGTACTGATCGCGGAAAGTTCGCGGGTCGGAACCGAGCTGGCCGGAGTCCCGCCGCACATCACCAAGATCGCCAGAGTGGAGGTGAACAACACGGCTGCCCACGCAAGCAGGCGGGAGGCCGTCGGCAGGCGCAGGACTACGCGCGCTCCATCGGAATCCCCGAGCCGGACTGGCCGGACTGACCCATCGGGCCCCGCGTCACCAGCGGGGCCCGACTGCTGCTACGGCCACCACCTGGGGAATTACATGAACACGGAGGGTGGGGAATTGGCTGACCGTCGACAGCCCCCTTTACGAGCAGTCGAACCAGTGGGTGTAGGGCCGGTCGGGACACTGTTGGCAGATGAAGAGGTAGATGCCGCCCATGTCACCGAACATCAGGCCCGGGGGGCTCTGGATCAATCGACGGTCTTCGTAGGGGAGGTCCCAGATGGTGCCACTATCGGGTGTGTCCTCCACGGGCAGCCAGGTACGCCATGAGGCCCCGTCGAACTCCGCGCTGTTGACGGTGAGGAGGTGGGCCATGCGCTGACCGCAGGCCGAGCAGTCGGGCCAGAACGGCTCCTGCGTCCACGTTGGGTATCCGCCGACCTTGACACCGTCGGCCACCGACAGATGCTGCCAATACGAGTAGCCGGTCTCCTTCTCCACTCGATCGAAACGCTCCTTCAGCGCCTCGGCGACCTCGTCGGGCAGATCCCAGCTCGGATAATCGACAACCCGTTCCGGGTGCAGGACGCACGGGTCAGGCAGGTAGTCCTCCTCGGCGCCGGCCGGCCTGGGGTACTCGGTGAGTTCGCCGACGCACGTGGAACTGTCGCGCCAGTAGAGCTTCGGCCGGGGTATGTAGCCGTGCTCGAACGGGCACCACAAGACCTGCAGGACGTCCGTGCCACTGGGAAAGGGCAATTCGGGAACGTCGGCGGCGAACAGCTGGAGCACAGGCACCAGGGGCAACGCACCCGCTCCAGGACTGAATTGACCGTGATCGTCGTCGCAGTGCGGCCAGTCCACGGACTGCGGCCACAGGAGAGGACCACCAAGCGAGCTTTCCCGGGGACCGGGATTTCCCGGTCGCGGATGCAGCCGGACGGTGTCCTTGCGATAGGCGGCGAGCTCGGGAAACAACAACTCCATGTCGAGGGGACGCGGCGGGGTGGTACGAGCCATCTCCGACTCCTAGTCTGACCAGCACGCCGTCGGCTGATGCCGTGGCGAACGGCAGCGTAATGGCTGGGTGTGACAACCCTGCCGTGCGACGGCCTGCTCGCCATCGCCCGACTTTCGGCATTCTCGGACAGAGGTCGTTTCCGGGTGGCGGGCCCCGGACACCAACCGGCCCGTGCGGAGCCCATTTGGTTCGGCAGTACGGGCGGCGCCCCCCGCCCCCGTCAACGCCCACCGCGCATCACGCAACAGCCCCAACGCCCACATACCCACATCACCCTGCGCCGTCAACGCACCGGCAAGGACCTCATCAACCTCCGCCAGCCCCACCCCGGACCACCCCACCCCAGGTGGCACATACCCGCCGTCCGGCGGCGTCTCGATACCCACCGCAGCACCGTAAAGCCCCCACACCCACACCCACGTGCGTCGTGAACGGGAGCAGCGAGCATGAGTGATCGTGAGCCGCAGAAGCCATGGGCACGGCACAGCCGTCCCGGAGCGCCTCCACCTTCCCGTCCACCGAAGAATTCGAGGCCTTCTATCTAAAGTTCACACCCAAGCTGGTCGGTTTCCTCATCAGGCAGGGAGCGCGTCTCTCGATGGCGGCGGAGATCGCCTAGGACAGCGGCAGGAGCCCCCGGCGAGTTCCTCGAATTCGCCGGGGGCGCTCCTGCCCCGGACGTCCTCGGGCGCCCGGGGCCGGGATCAGCACCTCGGCAGCGGGTTTGTCTCGTCGTACACGTCTCTGTCCTTCACGAAGCCCCAGCCACCATGGCTGTAGTGAGGCGTGTCGGCGAGCGTGTAGATCCAGCGGTTGGGGTGCGGGCCGCCGCCGGTGGGGTCACCCTCGTACCGGCAGGTGAACCAGCTGACGGTCCCGTTGAGGTAGCCGACGGTCTGCCCGGCCCACTCCACGCCGATCCCCGGCCTGTTCCTGCAATACCAGTGGCCGTCGACGCCGTCAAAGTTGCAGGAGGCCGCCGCCTGGTTGCTCCCGGCGGGCTGCGCGACAGCGGCACTCGTCATGGTGCCGACGAGGGCGAACGCGCAAGCCAGGGCCCCCGCGAGGCGCCTTGCGCGGGGTGAGGACAAGGTGGACTTCTTCATGGGCACATCCCGGAAGTCGGTGACCTGTGGAGTGCTCCCAACCTCACAGACCGAGGGCGAAACGCCATCAATTCGAGCAGGGTCGAAAGGGGTGTTGTGTGTCTTGGCGGCCCCGTGCGCCCCCAGTTCACTCACGGCTGCCAAGGGGGAAGCTCCATGCGTTCCGTACGAAGAACCCCGCCCTGCTCGCCTCCGCCGCACTGCTGAGGGCCCTGTTGCCCGTCCTGGACGCCTGCCTGGACCCGACGGGTCGCGTCCCGAGAACTCGTCCGGCATCTCAGCCGCGCTGAAGCGGATCTCTGTGAGGACGTTCCAGAGCCTTCCCCGTTGCCTTCCTCACCGGACACGGTTGCGGAGTGGGAGCAGCAGCAGGACCTCCTGCGGCTGCTGGCCGATCTCCCTCCCCGCCAGCGGCAGATCATGGCCTGGACGTACGATGGTCACTCGCCTGCGGAGATCGCCGAAGAGCTGGGCATCAGTCCTGAAACCGTGCGCTCCAGCCTCCGTAAGGCCCGCCTCACGCTTACTGCCCGCTTGGCACCGCGTGAGGAGCGTGTAGACCGATGACAGACCTGTTCGAGCAGTCGGGGGCGGAGCAGAACACGCGGTTCGACGCGGAGCCGGCAGACCTTCTTGACCTCGAGGCCGGCCTGCGTGAGATCTCGCTGGAGAGGAACCAGGCGCAGCCCCCAGCGCAACCTCGTGCTCCTGGTCGACCACGGCGGCCGGTCGCGCGGCCCGGACGGCTCCGTGGGCGCGTGCCAAGAGCCGGCAGGGCGCTGATCACTCTGCATGCCAGCGCCTTCCCTCGTGCTGTGCTACTCGCAACGGCCCTCGGCCCCCGGTGTCCTGCCGCTTTCAGACTGCGCTGATCGGCGCCGGGTTCTCGGGCAGCTGCCAACTGCCGCCGCGATCCTCCTTCGAAAAGCGCGCGGCGAGATCGGGAACGTGCAGGAAGCAGGCCAGTGCGGTGGCGGCCAGGAAGGCGTCGATCGCACGCTGGGTCATCGGCATGCCCAGGCGCAGGAGACGCGGATTCACTTCGCCCTGGATCTCGTCGACGAAGGGCCGCAGCACGCTGTCGTAGCGCGCCAGTGCGGTCGGCAGGTCGCCAGGGTGCCGGTTGATCTCGCCGGCCAGGACGTAGGCGCCCACCAGGCCGCCGGAGATGCCCATGCCGCTGTAAGGGGAAGCGCAGTGGGCGGCGTCGCCGACAAGGACCACGCGGCCCTTGGACCAGGTGTCGGTTCGGACCTGGACGATCTCCTGGGAGTAGAAGAAGGGGCTCGTCTGCATGCCGTCGATAAAGCGCGCGGTCTGCCAGCCCGCATCGCGGAACCTGCTCGCCCAGAACTCCCGCTGGCGCTCGACGGGTTCCCGGTGGATCACCGAGGCCTCCTCGGACTCCTCCCGCATCACGAAGTACACCTGGGTCTCGGACGGGTTGTGGCTGCGGCGCATGATCTGACGGCCGCCCGGGACCATGTAGGTGTCCCGGACGTTGGTGTCCGACGCGATGCGCGGGATGAACCAGTAGGCCATGTGGATGCCGACCCGCCAGTACGGATCGAAGCCCTCCGGGAGGATCGCCTGCCGGATGCGCGATCCCTGCCCGTCCGCGCCGACCAGGAGGTCGAACTCGGCGGAGGACCCGTCGGAGAAGTGCGCGACGACCTTCTGTTCGTCCTGCTCGAAGGCGTCCATGCTCACGCCGAAGAGGTACTCGGTGTCGTCCTTCGACGCGTCGTGCAGGATGCGTACCAGGTCACCGCGCATGATCTCGTACTCGGACGTGAGGGTCTGCCGGCCCTGGCCGGAGGTGTTGGCCATGATCGTCGCCCTGGCCCTGCCGCACGCGTCGACGAAGGCGACTCCCGCTTCGTCCACCAGCTTGCCGCGCACGGCGTCGAGAAGCCCCATCCGCTCGACGGCCTCGATGCCCTGCCCCCGGAGGTCGACCTGCGCCCCGGTGGCACGCAGCGCCGGAAAGCGTTCGACGACCGTCACCCCGTGTCCGCCGCGCGTGAGCCAGAAAGCCAGCGCCTGGCCTGCTATCCCGCCGCCGGCAACAAGGACCCGCAGGGGGCGCGCTCCCGATCCGTTGGCCATGCCCATCACCTCAAAAATCTATCAGTGAATGATTCTTCTCCAGAGTCATCTATCGGTGATAGATTTGTCAACGTGACCAAGGTGAACCGCGAGATCGTCGTCTCCGAAGCGCTCGACCTGCTCGACGAGGTCGGGCTGGACACGGTCAGTACGCGGCGGCTGGCGAAGCGGCTGGGCGTCGAACAGCCCTCGCTCTACTGGTACTTCCGCACCAAGAAGGACCTCCTCGCCGCCATGGCGGAGGCAGCCATGGCACCGCATGCGGCCGCCCCGCTGCCAACGCCCGACGACGACTGGCGCACCTGGTTCCTGGACAACACACGGAGCTTCCGGCGCACCCTGCTGATACGTCGGGACGGCGCACGCCTTCACGCAGGCAGCACCCCCGCCGGCGACCTCGACCGCATCCGCCGCAAGATGGACTTCCTGGTCGCCTCCGGAGTGCCTGAGCGGGATGCACAGATGGCGATGCTGGCCGCCGGCCGTTTCACGGTCGGCAGTGTCCTGGAAGAACAGGCGGACACCGGCCCCGGCGACGGCTCGGATCCACCGGCGGACATGCCTGCGATCGACCACGAGTCGGCATTCGAGGCCGGCCTGACCCTCATCCTGGACGGCCTGGTGCACCGCACCGCGGCGCGGGCCGCCTCCCTGTCGGCAGACGATCGTGTGACGACAGGCGGCCGACGTGTCCAATGAACCCGTGCAATCCGGGGGTTCGCGGCGGCGCGAATCCAATCAGATCCGATGGTGATTACTGACAGGGTTTGACGACAGCTAAAGGGTGTTGCACAAGGCCGTGAACTGGGCATCTCCCATGTATGGCCGGGGTCTTACGTGCTGAGCGAGTGTGGGTGGAGACGTTCACGGGGCTGCGGGTGACGCAGTTCTCGGGTCTGTTGAAGGTGGTGCGGGAGCGGGGCGGCAACGGCACCTTGCGGGGCCGGCCGTGGTCGTTGCCGTTGGCCGAGCGGGTGCTGATGGTGGCGGTGTACTACCGCACGAACCTGACGATGCGGCAGCTGGGCCCGTTGTTCGGGGTCTCTTCCTCCACGGTCTGCCGGGTCATCCAGCGGCTTGGCCCGCTGCTGGCGCTCGAGCCCGTCTCCCGCACGACCGATGCGGAGGACCGGTTGTGGATCGTGGACGGCACCCTGGTTCCGGTCCGCGACAGGAACGTCGGCTCATCGTCACGCAACTACCGGTTCTCCGCGAACGTGCAGGTCATCGTCGATGCCGACACCCGCCTTGTGATTGCCGCCGCCCGCCCGGTGCCGGGCACCACCGCCGACGCACACGCCTGGCGGGCCTCCGGGCTGAGCGGACACTGCCAGGGCGCGACCGTCCTGGCAGATGGCGCCTACCTCAACTGCGGGATGGTCGTGCCGCACCGCAAACGTCCTCACCGGCCCCTGCTGCCGGGCGAGGAGGACGACAACGCCGCCCACCGCAAGGTGCGTGCACGGGTGGAGCATGTGATCGGCCGGATGAAGAACTACAAGATCCTCCGTGACTGCCGGCAGCGCGGCGACGGCCTCCACCACGCGGTCCAGGCCGTCGCCCACATGCACAACCTCGCCCTCGCATTATGACCAGAAGACCGCGGTCACAGGCTCTGACCTGCCCAAACACAACCTTGTGCAACACCCTTTAAGGCTTGTCCCGTAATCGCTGGTCACGCGTTGCGAAACGCCCTCATGTCAGCTTGGGGGCAGCGAGGTCGCCACTGGGTCTCGATGCACAGGTCCCGGATGTACCAGTCGAGACGTGTCCCGCCCTCGCCGTGCGTGTGCTTGGCGAGGATGAACCCCGCCCGCTGCGCGACTGCGGCAGATGCGGCGTTCTCCGGCTCTACCCGAATCGCCGCCTCCTTCCCGCCCTCACCTGCCGCGCACTGGGAGACCAGGAGGACCGGCGGGTGGCCAGGCCGGGCCCCCTCCAGGACGGGAAGAGGCCATAGGCGACATTTTCACAGTCGGGACAGCAGGCACGCTCACATCAGCCTTCGCGGTCGGCATGGTCATCGGCGCCCCCCTCGTGGCCGCGCTCGCCCGCAACTGGCCCAGGCGCTCCAGCCTTCTCGGGTTCATCCTCACTTTCGCGGCAGCGCGCGTCGTGGGCGCCATCACCACCAGCTTTCTGGTCCTGTTCACCACCCGGGTAGTCGCCGCACTCGCGAACGCAGGGTTTCTCGCCGTCGCTCTCACGGCTGCCGCCAAGCTGGTCCCACCCGACAAAAAAGGGACGTGCGCTGGCCGTGCTGCTGTCCGGCACCACGGTGGCCACGATCACCGGTGTCCCTGGCGGGTCGGTACTCAACACGGTGCTCGGCTGGCGGGCCACCTTCTGGGCCGTCGCCGCTCTCTGCCTGCCTGCAGCTCTCGGCATCCTCAAGGCAATCCCGGCGGGACGCGTGAAGCAGGAGGTGACTGAAGGGCCAGCCTTGCAAGCGGAGCTCGCCCAGCTCACCAGGCCGCCGTTGATTCTGATGATGCTACTAGGCGTGTTGGTGAACGCAGCCACATTCGCAAGCTTCACCTTCCTCGCCCCCGTCGTGACCGACGCCGCCGGGCTGGGAGAGTTGTGGATCTCGGTCGTTCTGGTGCTCTTCGGCGCCGGTTCCTTCGCCGGGGGCACCATCGCTGGCCGACTGTCCGACCAGCGTCCCGGTCTGGTCATCGCAGCCGGCGGCCCGCTGCTGCTCATCGGCTGGCCAGCCCTGGCACTGCTGACCAACAAGCCGGTCGCCGTGTTCGCCCTCGTGTTCGTGCAGGGCGCCCTGTCGTTCGCGCTGGGCAGCACCCTGATCACACGGGTCCTCTATGAGGCCGCAGGAGCCTCGACCATGGCCGGCTCGTACGCGACGGCGGCACTCAACGTCGGCGCCGCCTTCGGCCCCCTCATCGCCGCGCCCACACTCAACACCTCAGTCGGAAATATCGGGCCGCTGTGGTCGAGCGGATTCCTGGTCGCTGTTGCGCTGCTCATCGCATTCCCTCTTAGCACAGTGATCGCGGCTGGCCGAAGCGCCGAGGTGCTCCGGTGACGCATGCGAACGCTGCTTTGACCATTGAGGGACGCCGACGGCTCATCGAACGCTGCCGCGCCCGTACGATCGCCCACGTCGCTGCCGAGGCAGGCGTCTCCTGGGCGAAGACGGGCTCGGGGACCACCCGAGTGCCCCGCACTCCTCACCGACCCAGACCCCGCCCGACGTCGTCGAACGGATCGAGCAGCTGCGGCGGGACAACAAATGGTCCGACCGCAGGAGCGCACTCGAACTCATGGACCAGGGGGTACGCATCAGTGAACGTACTGTGGGCCGGTGGCTGGCGCGTCTGGACATCAACCACCGCCGGTTCCTCGACCCCGAAGGCTCGGCCACCCGGCGCCCGTCGAAACGGATCGTGGCCCGCTACCCGGGCCACATGGTCCACCTGGACGTCAAGAAGGTCGGACGCATCCCCGGCGGCGGCGGGTGGCGGGCCCACGGGCGCGGCTCCGAGCAGGCCAGGACCGCCCAGCGTGCGAAGACCGCCTGCGCCAAGGGCGGGTACATCTACCTGCACTCCGCCGTCGACGGATTCTCCCGCCTGGCCTACACCGAACGCCTCCCCGACGAGGAAGGCCGCTGCCACCGTGGGGTTCCTCAGCCGCGCCCGCGCGGTCTTCGCCGCCCACGGCACCCACCGGGTTGTTCGCGTGGTCACCGACAACGGCGCGAACTACTGCGCCGCCGTCTTCGCACGCTCCTTGACTTCGTGGGTCTCTCGCCACCACCGGACCAGGCCTTACACGGCTCGGCACAACGTCAAGGTCGAGCGCTACCAAACCAGCGCATCCTCGCCGAAGAGCTGCTCTACGCCCGGCAGTGGACCTCCGAGGAAGAGCGAGCCCGGGCGATCACGGTCTGGAACGTCCACTACAACCACCACCGACCTCACACCACCGCCGGAAACCGCCCTCCCGCCTCGCGCCTCCACGCGAACATCACCAACGTCATGGCCAGCAACACCTAGGCGTGCCGGGCCTTCACGGTCGCCTCACAGCGTGCTGTCGTCTCCGTGGCTGCGCACGATCTCCTTGACTTTGGCCACGGCGAACCCCCAGCCCTGCTCGACAGTCGGCTTGGCCGGCACCGCGATCTCGTCCGGATTGGTGAGCACGTCGAGCAGCACCGGCCCGTGGGTGTCGAAGGCGCGGCGCACGGCCTTCTCCAGGTCCGCCGGGTCGGTCACACGGATCCCGGGGATGCCCATGGCGGTGGCGACGGCGGCGAAGTCGGGGTTGTCCAGGACGGTGCCGAACTCGGGCAGCCCGGCCTGTTCCTGTTCGAGTTTGACCATGCCCAGACGCCGGTTGTCGAAGACGACGAGCTTCACGGGGAGGTGGTGCGTCTTCAGTGTCATGAGGTCACCGAGGAGCATGCTCAGCCCGCCGTCCCCGCAGAAGGCCACGACCTGCCGCTGGCGGTCCAGGCACTGGGCGCCCAGCGCGTGCGGCATCGCGTTGGCCATGGAGCCGAGGTTGTAGGAGCCGATGAGCCGCCGCTCGCCCCGCATGTCGACGAACCGCGAGAGCCACACCGTCGCCATACCCGTGTCGGAGGTGAAGACGGCATCGTCGTCGGCGATCCGGTTCACCACGGCCGCCAGCGCCTCCGGCCGGATGTCGTGGGTGCGGTTGTCGAGCGAGGAACGCATACGGCCGAGCAGGCCCCGGTCGTGTGCCGGGTCGGCCAGCCGTGCCTGGCCCTCGCGCCACTGCTCGAAACGCTCACGCGCCTTCCCCAGGTGCGAACGGTCCCGCGCACCGTCCGTCCCGGCGGGTACGGCGGTGAGGTGGGTGAGGAGGTCGCGGACAGTCGCGCCGGTGTCACCGACGAGACCGACGTCGACCGGTACCCGCCGCCCGATGTGGGCGGGCTCGGTGTCCACCTGGATGACGGTCTTCCCCTCCGGATACCAGTCCCGGTAGGGGAAGTCGGTTCCCAGGAGCAGCAGGGTGTCCGCATCCTGCAGGGCCGATGCGGCGGCCGGGTTGCCGATCAGCCCGGTCTGGCCGATCTGGAACGGATTGGTGTCGCCCTCGAAGCCCTCCTTCGCCTTGAGCGTGAGCACCATGGGTGCGGCCAGCCGGTCGGCGAGGGCCAGTACGTCCTCGCGTGCGGCGCGTGCGCCCCGTCCCACGAGCAGCGTGACCCGCTCGGAGCGGTCCAGGAGTTCGGCGGCCCGCCGTACGGCGGCCTCCTCGGGCCGGCTGAGCGGAGGGTTCAGGGAGAACCGGGCCGGTCGGTCCGTGGTCAGTTCGCGCTCGCCCAAGTCGCCGGGCACGGTCAAGACAGCAACGCCCTTGCGGCCCAGGGCGTGGCGTACCGCCGTCTCGAGCATCTGCGGCAGTTGGTCGGGAGAGGTGATGGTCGCGCGGAAGACGGCGACATCGCTGAAGAGGGCGTCGTTGTCGACTTCCTGGAAGTAGTCGGTGCCGAGTTCGGCGAGCGGTACCTGCCCGGCGATCGCCAGGACGGGGGTGTGGCTCTTGGCCGCGTCGTACAGCCCGTTGAGCAGGTGCACGGAACCGGGTCCGACCGTTCCCATGCAGACTCCCAGGGTGCCCGAGAGCTGCGACTGGGCGCTCGCGGCGAACGCCGCCGCCTCCTCGTGCCGGCAACCCACCCACTCCAGGTTCTCGGTGGTGCGAATGGCGTCCGTGAGGGGATTGAGCGCATCTCCCACCACGCCAAATACCTGGTGCACGCCGAGTTCGCTCAATGCGTCCACGATGACGCGGGCGACGGTACGGGCCACGTGAATCCTCCAGTCAGACGGTGAATCGGTCGGGGTCGGCGGCCGTCCAGTCGGCCGCCCAGGCGGCAGGCGGCTCAGCGAGCAACTGCCCCGGTTCGAGCCACTCGTACAACTCCGCGTAGGAGCGCTCGGTGTAGGGGTCGACGCGCCGGCGCAGCATGTGCGGGCGCAGGTCGGCGGGATCGGTGACGCCCATGGACGCCATGAGCTGCAGGGCACTGGCCACGGTCGCTTCCTGGAAGCGCTGGACGCGCGGCGTCTTGTCACGGACGTCGAGGGCGCGGGCGCGTCGGGGGTCCTGGGTCGTCACGCCGGTGGGGCAGGTGTTGGTGTGGCAGCGCTGGGCCTGGATGCAGCCGACGGCGAACATCATCGCCCGCGCCGCGTTGCCGTAGTCGGCGCCCTGCACCAGGCGTTTCACCAGATCGGTACCCGTGGCGATCTTGCCGCTCGCTCCGATCCTGATGCGGTCGCGCAGGCCTGCGCCGACGAGGGCGTTGTGCACCGTGAGCAGACCTTCGGTGAGCGGGGTTCCCACGTGGTCGGCGAACTCCAGGGGCGCGGCTCCAGTACCGCCCTCACCTCCGTCCACGATGATGAAGTCAGGGGCCGTGCCCTCCGCCAGCATGGCCTTGCACACGGCGAGGAACTGTCGGCGCGAGCCCACGCACAGTTTGAATCCGGTCGGCTTGCCCCCGGACAGCTCCCGCATCCGTGCGACGAAGCGGACCAGTTCGCGCGGGGTGGAGAACACCCGGTGATACGGCGGCGAGATCACAGTCCGCCCCTGCGGCACATCCCGTACTTTCGCTATCTCGCTATTGACCTTAGCTCCCGGCAGGACCCCACCGATGCCCGGTTTGGCGCCCTGCGAAAGCTTCAGGGACACACACTTGACGTGCTCGTGCGCTGCCTTGTCGGCGAACTCGGCAGGGTCGAACGCGCCGTCCTCGGTGCGGCAGCCGAAGTATCCGGTGCCGATCTCCCAGACCAGATCCCCGCCCGGCCGCAGGTGGTACTCCGACAGACCGCCTTCACCGGTGTCGTGAGCGAAGCCACCAGCCGCCGCGCCACCATTGAGAGCGAGGATCGCATTGGCCGACAGCGAACCGAAGCTCATGGCCGACACGTTCAGCAACGCCATGTCGTAGGGGCGGCTGCAATCGGGGCCGCCGATCCGCACCCGCGGAGGCGTCTTCGGCACCGGGCACGGAGCCATCGACGGCACCAGGAACTCGTAACCGGGCTGATACACGTCCCGTTCGGTGCCGTACGGCTGCTCGGCGTCGGTGCCCTTCGCCCGTTCGTAGACGATGGTGCGGACATCCCGGTCGAAGGGTCGCCCATCGAAGTTCCGCTCGATGAAGTACTGCTGCAGCTCCGGGCGGATCCGCTCCATGAGAAAGCGGGCATGCCCCACAACAGGATAGTTGCGCAGCACCGAATGCCGACGCTGCAGCAGGTCCACCACACCAAGCAGACCTGGCAGGATGAGCGGGACAGCTGCCAGGCCCCACCAGGGCGAGAGACCGACTGCAGCAACGGCCGCCGCCATACCGGCGACCAGAGTCAGAGCGACGATCGCGAAACGTTTCACCCCTGGCTCATTGCCCTGGCTTCACCTTCCAGTCCTGGGGTTTCGTCAAGAAACCTGCAAAGTACGGCCTACTGGCATGACCACGATCCCTGGCAGTGCCCGGCGTACTGTGCCGAGCAACGACCCACCCGCAGCAGATGCGGCCGGGGGGCCGAACAAGCTGCCGCACACCGTCGATGACGGCTGGCGCTGATGCAACGGCCGTCCCTTCAGTGAGCCCGAAGCGCTGGCACGACCTCGTGCCCGAACTGCCGTATCACCGAGTCTGCTGACCGCGAAAGGCGGCACGACGCTGCGGCAGCCCGCATCAGCCCCGCCGCCGCACGGCCCCGGAGGGGGTCGGTCCTCGGGCCAGTTCGTGCCCGGCTGGCCCTACTCGTTTGTCGCCGCACATGAATGGGACCGGAGCCCGCCAAACAGTGGTGGTCGCCGAAGGCCCGCCACATGAGGTATCCACACAGAGGGCTCACCGGTGGGGAGGGCGGCGGAGGCCCTACGGTGAAATGTGCCGGTCGCAGCCGCATGTGCGGGATCGTGACCAGCACCGTCGCCGCGGCCGGGCTCAGCACGTCACGCCCGCCCCCGCTCCGCGCGACCGCAAGCATCGGCGGGGAATGAACGCCGACCTCGATTGTTGAAAGCGGTATGAAAAAGATCGGGTTCCTGTCCTTCGGACACTGGACGCCGTCGCCGTACTCGCAAACGCGCTCGGCAGCGGATTCCCTTCTCCAGGCGATCGACCTCGCGGTCGCCGCGGAGGAGCTGGGCGCCGACGGCGCGTACTTCCGCGTCCATCACTTCGCACGGCAGTACGCCTCGCCGTTCCCGCTGCTCGCCGCCATCGGCGCACGTACCAGCCGGATCGAGATCGGCACCGGCGTGATCGACATGCGCTACGAGAACCCGCTGTACATGGCCGAGGACGCCGGAGCCGCGGACCTGATCTCCGGTGGCCGACTGCAGCTCGGCCTCAGCCGGGGATCCCCGGAGCAGGTCATCGACGGCTGGCGTCACTTCGGGCATCTTCCGGCGGAGGGGGCCACTGACGCCGACATGGCGCGCACCCACACCGAGCGGCTCCTCGACGTACTGACGGGCGACGGATTCGCGGAGCCCAACCCCAATCCGATGTTCTCCAACCCGCCGGGGCTGCTGCGCATCGAGCCCCACTCCGAAGGGCTCAGGGACCGTATCTGGTGGGGCTCCGGCTCGAATGCCACAGCGGCATGGGCGGCCACGCTCGGCATGAACCTGCAGAGCTCGACCCTCAAGGACGACGAGAGCGGCGAACCGCTGCACGTCCAGCAGCGCAAGCAGATCGAGGCTTACCGTGAGGCCTGGCGGGAGGCCGGGCACGCCCGCGAACCGCGGGTTTCGGTCAGCCGCAGCATCTTCGCGCTGGTCGACGACCGTGACCGCGCCTACTTCGGCCGTGAGGGCAATTCCAAGGACCAGATCGGCTACATCGACGCCAACACCCGCGCGATCTTCGGCCGTTCCTACGCCGCCGAGCCCGACATGCTGGTCAAGCAACTCGCCGACGACGAAGCGGTCGCCGCCGCCGACACCCTCCTCCTCACCGTGCCGAACCAGCTCGGAGTCGCCTACAACGCCCACGTGATCGAGAGCATCCTGACCCACGTCGCTCCGGCCCTGGGCTGGCGCTGATCACAGCGGGACCAGGCCCCCTCCCCCGTCTCCGTTCCTGACGCACGCATGCGTCCACCCCGTCCCTCTGGAGCAGCGACCTGGCACGGTTCACCACCATGCCAGGCGCTGTCCTGGCGAAGGCCTGCCGTGACGTTCTTCAGGACGACTCGACGAGACGCGGATGATTGTGCTGGATCTTCAAAGTCAGCCAGCATGAGCGCTTCGTCAGACAGCAAGAGGGCACCTGACGCGAAAAGGAGCAATAGTCAAGAGTTGTGGGTGAGCTGATTTCACTCGCCGTGGTGGGTGAGGCCGATCCTGGCGGTGTTGCGGATCCGCTTCGTGCGGCCGACTTCGGCGAGGAGCTCGACGGCGACCGTGTTCGTCCCGGCGGCGGTCTTGAGCTGGAGCCAGTTGGATGACGCGAGCAGGTCGTCCGGCTGCCAGGGCAGCTTGAGCGTGATGGCGCGGAAGAGCGACCACTCCCGCAAGCGCTGAGTCAGGAAGGGGCGGTCGATCGTGGCCTGGGTCATCGTCTGCGCCCACTCATCGTAAGCGGGGCCGGGGTAGAGGTTGGCGGCTCGACGGTCCAGGTGCCGCAGCACGGCGGACTGGGCCATCGTCTGGTCCCGATCTGTGAGTACGCGGCTGACCAGGTCGACCTCGTCCGTGTCGGCAACGTGCTCCAACTTGTCGAGGTAGGCCACGAAGCGGACGTGCTCGTCCGGGTTGCTCAGGATGTCGTCGACGTTCATGCGGCCTGCTCCTCGCGCTCGACCAGGACGCCGTTCTCGAACCGTGCGCCGGCGCGGACCAGGGACACCAGGTGGGCTCCGGTGATCGCGGGCCATCGCGCCTGAGCGGACTCGACCAGCTTGAACACCATCGCGAGCACGGCCACCGGGCTGCCCGCGCCTCGCGTGACCTCGGTGCGGAGCTTGACCGTGGAGAACGTGGACTCAATGGGGTTGGTGGTCCGTAGATGGATCCAGTGCTCTGCGGGGAAGTCGTAGAACGCGAGTGGTTCGTCCCGGTCCTCGGTGATCTTCGCGACGGCCTTGGGGAACTTTGCGCCGTAGGTCTTCGCGAACGCCTCGATCGCCTTCTCGGCGTGGGTGCGATCCTCGGCGTTGCAGGTCTCCTGCAGAGCCTTCTTCGCGCCGGACAGCGCGGACTTCGGCAGCGAGTTCGAGACGTTCCTTGTTTTGTGAACCCAACACCTCTGGTGCCTGGCCTGCGGAAACACCTCCGCCAGCGCCCTCCACAGGCCCATCACACCGTCGCCAACCACGAGCATCGGGTCGCACAGCCCGCGCCGCCGACAGTCGCGCAGCAGGTCCGCCCAGGACTCGGTGGACTCGCGCAGACCCCCGGTGATCGCGATGAGTTCCTTGGCGCCGTCGACGCGGACGCCCATCAGGACCAGGAGGCAGGAATGCGTCTGGGACAAGCAGATCTTGGGATGGACGGCGTCGGCCCTGACGTAGACGTAGTCGGATTCGGCCAGGTCACCGCGCTGGAAGGCGGCGTGGTCGGCGGTCCACTGCTGCGTCAGCCGGGTCACCGTAGCCGGCGACAGCCCGGCCGAGGAGCCCAGGAACTGTTCCATCACGGGCACGAAGTCGCCCGACAACAGGCCGTGGAGATAGAGCAGCGGCAGCACCTCGCTGATCTTCGGGGACTTCCGGCACCACGGCGCCAGGATCTTCGAGGAGAACCGCTGACGTTCGCCCGTCGTCTCGTCGACCCGCTTGTCGTTCACGCGCGGGGCGGCCACCTCGAGGGGCCCAGCAGCCAGGGCCACAGTGCGCGGCCGGTGCCGGCCGTTGCGGACCACCAGTCGGCGACCGGCCCCGTCACGCTGCCCGCCGAGCTCGGTTATGTACTGGTCCACCTCTGCCTCCAGGGCAACGGTCGGCATCCGTCGAGCGCCCTCGCGGACGATCTCATCGATCAGAAATCGCAGCCGGTATCCGGTTCGTGCGCCGAGCGCAGGGCAGTGGCCAGATGTTCGTCACCGACGCAGTCGGCACACACCCAGCCGTCCGACGACGACCAGCCGCGCACCCAGTCGGCGATCTTCCAGTCGCCCCCCATGAACAGCTCCCCCTCGACACCCGACACACAAACCCTGCACGCTCTGCATCGCAGTCGTCGGCCATCACCCTAGTCGGTGCACACCGTGGCACTGGGCAGCTGGACGAAGAGCCAGGCAGGCGCTCTTTCCAGGCTCAGGATCCTGGGGCTTGGAAAAGGCTTTGACGCGCGGTTCGCTGTTCATCGATGGTGAGCCGGACGTCCGGACCGAGCGGTCACGAACCGCCGCGTCGGCGACGGCTACACCACGGTGAGGGAGTTGTGGATGATTGTTGTGTCGGCCGCTTCGGGGGCTTTCGGCCGACTGGTCATCGACCAGTTGCTGGCCCAGTGCCCCGCTGATCGCATCGTTGCCGCGGTGCGCAATCCCAAAGGGGTCGAGGATCTCGCCGCTCGCGGGGTCCGTGTCCGCCTCGGTGACTACGAAGACCCGGCAACACTGCGCACCGCGTTCAAGGGGGCCGACCGGCTGCTGTTGATCTCCTCTCCGGAGCTGGAACCCTCCCGCCGCGCCGGCCAGCACCAGGCAGCCATCGAGGCGGCCCGCACCGCCGGAGTCGGGGCGATCATCTACACCAGTTTTCTGGGTGCCGACACTCAGGCCCACGGTGTCACCGCAGCTCATCACGCCACCGAGCGCACCCTGTTCGCAAGCGGGCTGCCCCACACGTTGTTGCGCCACCCCTACTACAGCGAGGCATTCCTCAACGCGGGCCTGCGCGCCGCCGTCGCCTCGGGTGAACTGGCCAGCGGCACCGGCGGGCGTGGCATCAACAGCGCTTTCCGCAGTGAACTCGCCGAGGCCGCCGCCCGTGTCCTCACCGAGGACTGCCACCTCGGCCGCGCCTACGACTTCACCGGCAACCTGTGGACCTACAGCCAGCTCGCCCACGCACTCAGCCGTATCTCCGGCAGACCCGTCGTCCACCGAGACCGGCACGGCCGCGCGCCCGGTGCCCAGGGCTGGCTTGAGGACCAGGTCCGTGCCGGCGCACTGGAGCGACAGAGCGACGATCTCCAGCACGTCCTCGGTCACCCAACCGTCACCCTCGACCAGGCCGTCACCGCAATCCTCACCCAGCCCGCCCCACCAGCCGCCCGTCCTGGCCCGGAGTGACCTTCCGGCCCTACGCGATGATGTTGCATGGGAGCAGGAGTGGAGAATGTGCGGGTCCCAACAACCCGGCGTACCTAATCCGTAGTCAAGGGCGAGGCACCACCACGGGGGCCGATGATCGCGGCGATGGTCAGCGTGTAGTCGCTGGCAGAGAGCCCGCCTCGAGTGCGGCATACCGGGCCGCCATCTTGATCCGAATGTCGACGATGGCGTCCGCGGGCAGGTCCTCATACCGCTCCTGAACGTACTGCCAGTTGACGGTATTGGTGTAGGAACTCAGGGCCTGGGTGCTGAGCTTGCTGAACCAGTCGCCTGACCTGACGTCGTCCGGGCTCAGCCCCGTGACGAACTCTCTTAGCTCAGCCCGCTCATGGGCGACAGTCTTCCGGTCCGCGTCATCGCCGACGGCGTCACACGAGCTTCGGTCATGGTCAGTTCTCCCCGGCGGTTGAGCGTGCAGTCCGGACAGCAGATCCAACTGAGCTGAGCGAAGCCATTCGTCGGCGCTCTCGGTGCAACCCGAGATGCGGGGACATCACCTCGCCTGCGGGATGGCAGGCGTGACGACTGGGTCGCGGCCGTGCTCCACGCGGGCCGTTTCCAGCAGGCGCCGCCAGAACGCGACCGTCGGCCGTCGCCGCAGCAGAGCCCGGCGCTCTCGCTCGGTCATGCCTCCCCACACCCCGCATTCAATGCACTGGTCCAGGGCATAGACGAGGCACTCGGTCCGAACGCCGCAGCCGCCGCACAGCGCTTTGGCGCGGTTTTGCGCGGCGCCCTCGACGAACAGGGCATCGGGGTCAGCCGTCCTGCACAGCCCTTGCTCACTCCAGCCCATCTCCGCCATGCCCGACGCTGCCCTCTCCCCTGGCTTGACCTGCGAGTTGCCCAGCGTCCTGGGCAACTCGCATATGACACCACCCCGTTAGAGGAGGACCCTTCTGCCTCTGTCCCGCGGCGTCACACCTTTGGGTGACCATGCTTGCCTCCCGTGCGCGGAGGCGCCACGCACCCCCGGGCAGCCGCGCAGGGAGGGCATCACCCGGGCACCGGCATCCGGAACTCTCTGCGACTGGCCGCGAATGACCCGCGACGATCAGTGGGCGTCGTCCGGTAGCAATCTGGTGAGGGTGCGGATGGCGCGGTACTGGAGGGTCTTGATGGCGCCCTCGCTTGTGCCCATCACGCGGGCGGTCTCGGCGAGCGAGAGCCCCTGGAGGAAACGGAGGGTGACACACTCCTGCTGCCGCGGGCCGAGCCGGCGAACGGCATTGAGCAGATCAGCGTTCGGCAGCAGCAGCAACACACGGTCCTCCGCGGAGGACTCGACCTCATCGGCCTCAAGCAGCTCGCCGGTGGTGACCTCCAGGCGGAAACGGCCCGACTTGAAGTGGTCGGCGATCAGGTTGCGGGCGATGGTGACCAGCCAGGCGCCGAAATCGCGGCCCTGCCAGGTGAACGTGCCGATGCGGCGCAGGGCGCGCAGGAACGTCTCGCTGGTGAGGTCCTCGGCGGTCGTCTTCTGGCCCACCCGGTAGTAGATGTAGCGGTAGACGGTATCGCTGTAATGGTCGTAGAGCTGCCCGAACGCGTCAGCCTCGCCGGCCTGGGCGCGCTCGACGAGGTCCATCATCTGGGCGCTGTCGCGGTCCACGGCCGGACGGGCGGTGCGGGTATCCACCGGTCCAGCCAGGCGCGGCTGCCCGGCCCCACGGCTTGCTGTCTGAACGGCTGCTGTGCAGAGCACGAGCTGTTGTTCATCGACATCGGCTGGTTCGCTGGTGAGGTGTGCGGCTGCCTGCGACGGGGTGGCGATCTGTGTGTCCGCCGTGGGGGTGGCGGGGTGGCTGCGGGCCATAAGCTGCTGAAGTCGCTCGGCGGTTTCCTGCTGGTTGGACCACATTTGCGCCAGGGCGTGACGCGTCTGCGCCAACCGCTCTTCTATGCTCATGTGCATCCCCCTTCCTCTTTGACGTATATCTGGGCGAGGCGGGACAGAGCGCGGGAGACATGGCCCCGCGCTGAGCTGGGCTGTATTCCCATGGCGTCGGCGACTTCCTCGTAAGGCAGATCCAACAGGCAGCGCAGTACGACAGCTTCACGCTGCTGCTCCGGTAAGTCGCGCAGTCTGCGCAGCAGGTCGAGCCGGTCGTCACAGGATGCGGTGGCGTCATCGCGCGGAAGGCGGTCGAAGTCGGTGGGATCGGTGGGCTCTCCCAGCCGCAAATGCTCCTTGTAGATCTTGGCGTGCCGTTGCGCAGCCACCGTGAACAGCCATGCCTGCGGCTTCGGATGCTCTTGGAGGCAGGGCCAGGAACGCAGTGCTTCTTCCATGGTTGTCTGGGCCGCCTCTTCGAGCACATCGTTGCGAGCCCCGCGGGCGAAGAGATAGCGGCGCACGCGCGGTTCGTAGCAGAGGAAGAACGCCTCGAACCCGGTCGCCCGCGGGCGGGGTTGCACGCCGGTCACGGTGTGCCGCACTGGTCGGGGGCCGGCGGGCAGGGCTCGGTGCGGACCTCCACGCTGCGGCGGCCGCCCGGTCCCTGGCGCACGATGAGGCGACTGCCCGGTGGGAGACGCTGCACCAGGGCTACCAGCCCGGCATGCCGTTCCCTCTCGGTGCGTACGGCTTCGCGGCGGCGGATGGCCTCTTTGAGGAGTCCCCACAGGTTCGCTCCGCGGCCGTGCCCGGCTGCCAGTCCGGCAGCGGCGGCAGCAAGTACCGGTGCCGCATCCGTCAGTGTTCCCACGCCGTCTCCGTCCGCCGCCTTCGGGCGACCGCCCGAAGGCGGCCCTCACCACAAGGAAAGGCGCCAGCGGGGCAAAACGCTGCAGGGGGCGCAAGGTTGACGTCGTGTCACCCGGATCTGTCACCTATCGGCCTGTTGCCATGCGCCCTGTTCCGGGGGCTCCCACCCGTCCTGCGCGCTCCTGGCCTGCGGGAACCGGATGCGCGGATGCGCATACCCGCATCGTGGAGTTAAGCCGAGAGATCGCGGTTGTCCCGCGTGCGATCGAGTTCTCCCCATCGTCCGCAACACACGTACCACGCGATGGCCCGCGGCAGCGGCATGCTGCTGCGAGGGCCGTGCCAGGCAGCATGAGGCCTGGGCCCGTGAGTTCACCGGGCTGCCGTGTCAGTGGCCGCGGTTAACCTCGAAGGCACCGCCCTGCTCCAGCAGGCCCCGCAGGACGACCGGGAAGGCCCCGACGCGGAAGAGGAAGAGGAGGACGACTGGCGTGCACGGCGAGAGGCCCAGCAGGTACGCAACTCGGTCGTGGGCCAGTGGCGCAGCGCGGCGGCCAGTCTGCACCGTGCCCACCGCCTCCTTGCTCTGTTTCCCTGGCTGAAGCCCTGGGCCGATGCCGGGATGCGACTCAAGGCCGATCATGTTGCTCTGCTCCAGCAGCAGGCCGGGCAACTGCTCTCCTGGGAGGCGCTCACCGCGGCGGCCGGGGTGGCTGCCATGGACCCCCCGGATCTGCCGGCCGAGGACCCGGCCTTCGCCCTGCTGAGAGCTGTCCCGTAAATGATCTACGGCATGCCGATTGACCAGCGACGCTGCGCCTCATCCGGCGAGGACGAGGCTATGCAAGCGGGCGATGCCGAACACGGCATGGTGAATGCCTTCGTCTTTGAGGCGGTAGTCGCGGAGGATCCTGTAGAGAGCGGAGGGGTGCCGTTGAGACTGAGTGTCAGCGGGGAATGCTCTGCCCGTCTTCGGTGAGGGTCAGTGTGAGGCACCCCAGCCATGCGCCGGATTGCGGGTACTCCCAGTTCTCGGCGTCCGCCAGGACAGCGGGAAGGTCCTGCTTCGGGATGGGGGGACCGGGCTGCTCTCCGAGAGTGCCATCCGGCGCTGTCCAGGGAATGACCCGGCACACTTCAATCCATCCTCTGTCGACGAGGGGAAGGAGGATCGGGACGAGAGCCGAGGCAGGCCCCGAGACCAGCGGCTCGTCGAGGTCACCCCAGACGCCGGGGAGGATGTCGATCTCCGTGGCGTTGATCATGAAGGCGCGTTCAGCGGAGGACAGCTGGTCTGTCGCGGGATAGATCACGTGCAGAGTGTCGCAGCTCAGGAGGACGGCCGCCGAGCGCCCCCGGTGGCTCGCTGTGTCATCGCCGCAGCCGGCCTCGCTCTCCCTCTCCTCATCCCCACATCCGCCTCGGCTGCCACCCACACCAGCCGCTTCGCGAACTACCGCTACGGGGACTGCCTGCGCGAGAATTCCGAAACCGGCCTCAAGGGCGACCGCTGCACCACCGGACGCGGCAGCCTCCTGTGGCAGTGGAACGGCCGCCTCAACACCAACACCACCC
>NZ_KQ948151.1:134795-183453 GCF_001513955.1 Streptomyces pseudovenezuelae
AGACGTTCTCCTTTTACGCGAGGCCGGAAGGCAGCCCGTTGGGCCGCCCTGGCGATGACCTTGAACGGAATGTATCGGACCCGGGCGGCGACGATCGCCCGGCGCGAGCGGACTAAGCCGCCGGTCGAGCCCGGACGTGGCGGGCGGGGGCATTGCGGGACTCTGCATGGAATCCTCCTGCTGGGTTGGTAGCCGGGCCCTGGACAGCCGCGGCCGCGCCCCAGCCGCGCGGCGGACGTCGGCGGCCCGAGAGACTCCTCCAGCTCGGCCCCCGCCGCGCCTGAGCCCGCCGACCACGGGGGCCAGCGCAGCCACACCCCGCCGCCGAAAACACGTTGCCGTCCTTGGAGGCAGCCGCCAACCGTGCGGTCAGACGTTCACCGCACGGACCGTTGTCGCCGCGACTGCCATTGCACCCCCGTCGGCGGCGCGCCTACGAAGCGCCCACAGCACGACGGTTTCGATGACCACCCCAGTGCCCTACGGAGCCCCCGTGTGCTGTGTGCGTCCCTCCGCCTACCGGTTGACGGACCGCATCCCTGCCTCGTCGTACCGCTCACCGGCCGCCTCGGGCATCTCCGCGTCGATGCGGGCCAGGTCGTCCTTGGTCAGGTGGATGTCGACGGCGGCGGCGTTCTGCTCCAGGTAGGTGCGGCGCTTGGTGCCCGGGATCGGCACCAGGTCCTCGCCCTGGGCCAGCACCCAGGCGATGGCCAGCTGAGCCGGGGTCACGTCCTTCTCGGCGGCGATCTCCTTCACCTTCGCCGCCAGCCGCCGGTTCGCCTCCAGATTGGCGTCCTGGAAGCGCGGGTTCTGGCGGCGCCAGTCGTTGGCGTCCAGGTCGTCCGGCGAGGTGAACCGCCCGGCGAGGAAGCCCCGGCCGAGGGGCGAATACGGGACGAAGCCGATACCCAGCTCCCTGCAGGCCGGCAGCACCTCGGCCTCCACATCCCGCGACCACAGCGAGTACTCGCTCTGCACGGCCGTGACCGGGTGCACGGCGTGCGCACGCCGGATGGTCCGGGCGCTCGCCTCGCTCAGCCCGATGTGGCGCACCTTGCCCTCGGCGACCAGTTCGCCCAGCGCGCCGACCGTCTCCTCGATGGGCACGTTCGGGTCGACCCGGTGCTGGTAGTACAGGTCGATGTAGTCGGTCCCCAGACGCGTCAGCGAGCCGTGGACGGAGCTCCGGACGTGTTCGGCCGAGCCGTCCTGCGGGCCGACCGTGCTGATGTCGCCCGGTACGGCGTCGTCCATCCGGTAGTTGAACTTCGTCGCGATCACATACTCCTCGCGGCGCCCCCGGATCGCCTCACCGACGAGGGACTCGTTGGTGAGCGGGCCGTACATCTGCGCGGTGTCGAGGAAATTCACCCCGAGGTCGAGGGCGTGCCGGATCGTCGCGACGCCCTCCTCCTCGTCGGCGGTTCCATAGAAGGCGGACATGCCCATGCACCCCAGGCCGATGGCCGATACCTGCAATTCCCGCAGACTACGCTTCTGCATGTTGTGTCCCAACCTTCCTTGCACGCTTGATCGTCCTCCAGGCGGCACGAAGTCTCCCGTCCATCCAGGCACAGCCGCCGTCACCCGGCATCCCGGGAGGAGCGGACGCTGAGACGGCCTCGTGCGCCGTTGCGTCCTCGACGCTATGACTTCGAGCGCACTCCATGGCAAGTGTGAGGCGAGAAGGGCCCGGCTGCTGGTTCCCTCCCAGACGATGGTGACCGTGGCCCCTCCGGGTGGCGCGCCTCCGGCGTGATGAGCCGACCCGACGGGGAGGAGTACCGGGCAGCGTGCATCTCCTCGCGGTGTCGGGGCGAAACAGGGTGGAGAACGACGACCACAGAGGAGAGGGCTCGGATGCTTGTCTGCCGGCTTGTCGGAGGGGCTGTGGACCTGGTCTGTGGAGGCGTTGCCCCTTCGTGACCGTGGCCGGGCTCTCGTGGTCGCTCTTCTGGTCAGGTATCCGCAGGCGGCCGGTTGGGCGTAGGAGTCCGGGTCGTGGTTCACGGATCACCGATCACCGATCACCGATCACCGATCACCGATCACAACAGGATCGACGACATGTCGGCTCGTCAGCACCTGCGCCTACCTCCACCAGCGAGCCACACCTCAGGGCTCCCGAGTCGAAATGCCTCAACATCACCACTCGACCGGGCAGTCCGCGATGGGCGACGATCCGTCGTGATAGAGCGTGGATGTGTATGCGCGTCCCCACCCTCTGGTGAAGGCGGGGCTGGACTGGCTGTTCAGGCCTGGTGTTCGGCGACGTCGTGTGCGGTGCGCAGGAAGCGTATCCAGCGGATGACTGCGGCCGGGCAGGTGCCCGCGGAGGCGAGGCGCAGGGCCTGGATCTGGCGGAGGATGTCCGGGTCCAGGTCGGTGGGCGGGCCGGCGAGGAGGTCCGGCCTGGCTGCTTCTGGATCGAGGAGGCGGGTGGCGTTGAGCCACAACGCCTCGCCCGTTTGCGGAGCTCGGGCTGAGTCGCGCTGTACCTGATTCAAGGCGAGGCCCAGGACCGAGCCGGCGGTCTGGAGGAAGTCGTCGGCCGGCTCGCCCCAGGAAGCCAGCCGCTGTTCCTGGCGGCGCAGGGCGTCTGGGTGACTCAGGTGATCGTCGAGCAGGCGGCGGGCCCGGTTGATTTGGTCGCGCAGCCCAGCAGTGGGCATCAGGGCTTCCGGCGCGGTGAGAGGAACGTATGAGGCGCTGGAGGCGCCGCCTCACACACCGGGTATCACAGGCACTTGACGGTCAGTGTCCCACTGGCGGCGGCCCCGGACGAGGTGCTCCCTGAGGACACTTCCGACCTCCCGGCATCGGCGGTCGCTACGATCTGCAGCGTGTGCGCAAACATTGTGATCGCCGAAGACGACGCGAAACAGGCCGAATTGGTGCGCCGCTACCTGGAGCACGAGGGTCACGCCGTCACGGTCGTCGAGGACGGGCGGACGGCTCTCGAGACGGTCCGGCACCAGGAACCCGACCTGGTCGTCCTCGACGTGATGATGCCCGGGGCCGACGGTCTCGACGTCGTACGGATCCTGCGCGCCGAACGCCGGGAGGTGCCGGTGCTGATGCTGACGGCCCGCAGCACCGAGGACGATCTGCTGCTCGGCCTCGACCTCGGCGCCGACGACTACATGACCAAGCCGTTCAGTCCGCGTGAACTCACCGCTCGGGTAAGGACGTTGCTTCGCCGCAACCGACGCGGCCCCGACCCGGCTCCGGCGACCGTACCCGCCCCCGCTCCCGCCTCGGAGGCCGAAGCGGCCCTGGACGACGAGGTGTTGACGGTCGGCGCGCTCAGGGTCGATCCCTCGCGGCACGAGGTGTCGGTCGCCGGGACGCCCGTCGAGTGCACGCCCGGTGAGTTCCGTATCCTCGCGGCGATGGCGGCCGAGCCCGGCCGGGTCTTCACCAGGGCACGGCTCCTGGGCGAGCTGCACGGCTTCGACAAGTACATCAGCGGCCGGACCGTCGACGTGCACGTCATGAACCTGCGCAAGAAGATCGAGCGCGCCCCACGACGGCCCGCCCGCCTCATCACCGTCTTCGGCGTCGGCTACAAACTCACGGACCCCGCGAAGAACGTGCGCCATGCGTCATCCTGACAGGGGAGGTGCGGCGGGGGCCGCCCGGCTGCCGCTGCGCAAGAGCCTGGCGGGGCGGCTGTTGACCGTGACGGCGCTGGTGGCCTCGTGCTCGGTCGCCGCGACCGCCTGGCTGGCCGTGCAGACGACCTCCGTCGCGATCCGCCAGGAGCAGGGGCAGAACCTCAAGTCCGACGCGAAGATCTACAACACCCTCCTCGGCTACGCCGCCACCCACCCCGACTGGGACGGCGTCGACACCACCGTGCGGGATCTGGCCCAGGAGTCCGGGCGCCGGATCGTGCTCACCACGCCGGGCCGACGCCCGATCATGGACTCGGCCGACTCGCGCTCAGCGGGCGGTGGTTCGTCCGACGCTCTGCTCGCTCAGCAGGCCTCGGCGGTCGTGGATCCACGCTCCGTCGACACGGTGCTGGTGCCCGACGCGGCCAAGGCCGGCGCCGACCGCGTCGATCCACGGGCCGTGGGGCCCTTCCGGCTGTCCGCGAAGGAACACAACGCACTGCGGAAGGCCGCCGCCGGGAGGGTGGAGTGCCTCAGCCGGATGGGTATCGCCGCCGACGTCGTCGAGAGCCCAAGCGGACGGCCCCGCGTCCAGTTCGTGAGCGACGAGACCGAGGGGGACACCGAGAGCGTCACCGACCGTGACATGGAAGCCAAGTGCTTCGCGTCCTACCCGGTCGGTCCCACCGCGACCGAGCGGAAGGCCCTGAGCGCCCTCAATCAACTGGCTGACGCCTGTCTGAAACGACAGGGTCGCACCGCCGTGAAACTGAACCTGGACCTGTCCTGGGACCGGAGTTACGCATACCGGCGGGACGACGCGGTCTCCGCCGCCGCGGACGGCCTCAGCGATCGGGAGGCGAAGGCCCTGGCCGCCAAGAAGGCGGAGGACGCCGCGACGGCCGAACGCAAAGCGGCTTCCGGCGGCGCACTCGACTACGCCCCCGCCGAGATCCGCGACAGCGCGTACGACCGGGCCGTGGCCAACTGTGTCGCAAGCGCCCGCCGGGAACAGCTCACGGGCTACGTCGCCGAGCCCGCACTCCTGTTCATCGACGGCCCCGGTGCCGCCGGCGTGCCCGGCTTCGACCTCTCCCCCGCCAACACCGCACGCATCGCCGGTGTCACCGCCCTGGTCCTCGCCCTCACCGTCGGCGCCTCGGTGCTCGCCGGAGCCAGGCTCGTACGTCCGTTGCACGCGCTCACCGGCGCCGCCCAGCGCATGCGGGAGGGCCTGGACGCGACGCCGGTGCCCGTGCCCGTCGTCTCCGACAATGAGATCGGACGGCTGACGGCGGCCTTCAACGACATGGCCGCGCACCGGGCCCGCCTGGAGGAGCAGCGCAAGGTCATGGTCAGCGATGTCGCCCATGAGCTGCGAACGCCGCTGAGCAACATCCGGGGCTGGCTGGAGGCGGCCCACGACGGCCTGGCCGTGCCGGACCCCGCGTTCGTCTCCTCGCTCCTGGAGGAGGCGGTGCAGCTCCAGCACCTCATCAACGACCTCCAGGACCTGGGCGCGGCCGACGCGGGCGCCTTGCGGCTGCACCGGAAGCCGGTACGGATCGACGAGCTGCTCGGCCAGGTCGCCGCCGCGCACCAGGGGTTGGCCGAGACGGCGGGCGTCACCCTCACGGTCCTGGCACCGGCGCCGGGCACCCCTCACCCACCGCTCCTCGACGCCGACCCCGTACGGCTGCGGCAGGCCGTCAGCAACCTGCTCTCCAACGCGGTGCGCCACACCCCGGCCGGCGGCACGGTGACCCTGCGCCGGTACGTCACCGACCCGGGGGACGAGCTCGCCGTGGAGGTGTCCGACACCGGCAGTGGCATTCCGGCGGGCGACCTCCCGTACGTGTTCGACCGTTTCTGGCGGGCGGAGAAGTCCCGCAACCGCAGCACCGGCGGCAGCGGCCTCGGCCTGGCGATCGTCCTCAAGCTCACCGAGGCCCACGGCGGCACGGTGGACGTGGCGAGCACCGAGGGGAAGGGGGCCACCTTCACCCTGCGGCTGCCGACAGCCGAGTCACGGAAGCCGGAGGACACCGGTCGACCCTGATGGGATGACGACAGCGCTCTGACAGTTTTCTCACAAGTGGCCGTCAGGGTGAAGCCATGCCCGGAACCTGGTGCGGATCGGCAACCAGGAACGACCAAGCCGGGCTGGAACTGGAGCCCTCACATGTCCCGCCGTCTCACCCTGCGCCCGCTGCATGTCGCTGTCCTGACCGGCGTCGCGGCCGGCGCGCTGCTCGTCCCGGCCACCGCGGCCTTCGCCACCGACGCGACTCCGTCGCCGCGCGCGACCGACTCGACCCCGGCCGACAAGGAGGCCCTGGCGAAGAAGAAGGCCGAGGACGCCAGGACGCTCAAGGAGGCCGAGGCCCGGAAGGCCGCCGAAGCCCAGAAGACCGGAGGCAAGGACTATCCGCGTGGCGGTGTCGCCGCGGGCGAGGCCCCTGCCCAGGACGACAACACCGGCACGCTGATCGGTTCGGCCACCGGCGCGCTGCTGCTCGCGGGCGCCGGCACCTACGTACTGCGCCGCCGCACCACCGCCCGCCGCGAAGGCTGACCCGGCAGCACGACCTCTCGTACGACACGGTGGCGCAGCCCTTCACCAGGCGGCGCCCTGTGCGTTCCGGCGAACCCTCGCACCCTGTTCTGGAGCCCGAGTTGCCCCCTGCACACCGTCCGGCCCTGTCCCGGGCCCACCTCACGACCCTCACCCTGTTGACCCTCGTCACCCTGCTCACCGGCTGTTCGTCCGGCCCCGACCCGACGGTCCGGGTCGCCCCCACCGCCCCCACCGCCGCGTCGGGCGCTCCGAAGTCCGAGCGGCCCGCGGCCGACGCTCCGGCGGCCCCTGCCGAGGTGGCCGTTCCCTCCGTGGGGATCACCAGTTCGCTGATGGAGTTGGGCCTCAACAAGGACCGGACGGTCCAGGTCCCGCCTGCCGAGGAAGGGATGACCGCGGGCTGGTACACGGGCGGTGCGGTGCCCGGTCAGATCGGCGCGGCCGTCATCATCGGCCACAACGACACCCGCTTCGGCGAGGCCGTCTTCCACGACCTGAAGAAGATCAAGGAGGGTGCGGACATCACCGTCACCGACAAGACGGGAAAAGCCCTCCACTTCACCGTCACGGCCACGGAGAGCGTCGCCAAGAACGCCTTCCCGACGGAGAAGGTCTACGGGCCGACCCAGGAACGTGCTCTACGGCTCATCACGTGCGACGGCGACTTCGATGCGCAGGGACACCCTGTCGACAACCTCATCGTGTACGCGACAGCGAGCTGAGGGCCGTAGGCGTGTCCGTTTCGCCCTGTCGTCACGAGTGACGTCCGCGGCTCGGTCGTCAGCGGCCGGTTCCAGGAGCGCGCCGCCGAACGGTCGGTAAGCGTCAGTCACGGCGAGGCGAGCCGCCGCCGCGACTGCCTGGCGGCCGTCATCGCTCTCGCCTGCGCCGCCGGCGACCACCGCCGGGCGATGTGGATGCGCGGCGACGCCGTCCTCAAGAACTCCTAACGAGAAGCCTCTTCGGCGGTCTGTGGGTCCTCGTCTCTCGGTCCGGTGGCATAGGCCAGCGGGGGTGCGATGGCTTGGGCATCGGCTCCCTCGCCGACCCACAGCCCGATGAAGAGTGCCGCGGTCGCTTCCAGGAGTCCCGCTCGTTCGAGAGAGCCGCCAGCCACGGGTTCGCAGCCGACATGCCGCACCAACTGGTGCACAAGTGCGAGAGCCGTTTCGTCGTCGCCGCAGACCGGAACAGCCAGTCGCCGCCGGTCAAAGATGGGCGGCGACATACGCCACACGTCCTCGTGGCAGAGATTGAACGCCTTGACCACATGCGATCCCGGTGCCGCCGCGGCCAGTTGCTGTGCGGCCGAGAGGCCGCTCCGGGTCAGCAGACGGAAGCCCGGGCCGACCGGATTGGAACAGTCGATCAGCACTTTGCCGTCCAGGACCGCTTGCAGTTCTCGCACCACGCTCGTCCCTGCGCCGAAGGGCAGCGCGGACAGCACCACCTCACCGAACTCGGCCGCCGCACGCAGACTGGCGGGCTTCGCGCTGCTTCCGAGGCGCGTCGCGAGCCGCTCCGCCTTGTGCATGTCCCGTCCTCCGACGGCCACGTCGTGGCCGGACCGGACCCAGTGCGTGGCGAGCGCGTCCGCCATGTTGCCTGTGCCCAGTACGCCGATTCTCATCACACATTCCCTCCCAGGGCCTGTTCAGCTCGTTCGCAAAGACGCTAGAGGGTCTGTCAGGCACCATTTGGTACGTGACGACCGACGCCTTCCTCGCCGACTGCCGCGCACGCCTGGCCTTCGACCTCCTGTCCAACACCTGGAACGCCGTGGTGCTCTGGGCCCTGCGCGACGGTCCCAGGCGTCCGGTCGAACTACGCGAGCAGATCGGGGGGATCAGCTCCAAGGTCCTCACCGAGACGCTGCGGCGCTTGCAGTCCAACGGACTGGTGGACCGGCGGGCGCACCCTGGAGCGCCCCCGCGCGTTGAGTACCAACTCACAGCCCTGGGACGGACTTTGCTGGCACCCATCGACGTTGTGGGAGCCTGGGGCTTCGAACATGGTGATGAGGTCATGGCAGCCCAGGAAGCCGAATGCACCGCCCCCCAGCGCCCTTCGGAGTGAGCGCAGACGTCTCCAGCAGATGAGTGCGCAGCCGAGGGTGAGGAAGGCTTCGCGGACACCGTCGCGTGTCTCCCACCGGATCCGCCGGCGGCAGAACCAGTGCGAGTGGGCGAACGCGCGCTCCACAACCCGGCGTTGGGCGCCCAGGCCGGAGCCGTGCTCGGTGCCGCGGCGGGCGATCAGCGGCTTCACGCCCAGACCCCAGACCAGGCGGCGGTACTTGTCGTGGTCGTAGCCGCGGTCGCCCTGCACCACATCCGGGCAGCGGCGAGGCCGGCCGCGCTTGCCACGCACGGGCAACTCAACTTTGAGGAGCGCAATCAGCTGGGTGGCGTCGTTGCGGTTGCCGCCGGTCAGGGTGGCAGCGAGCGGAATGCCAGTGGTGTCGGTGATCAGGTGATGCCTGCTGCCCGTCCTGGCCCGATCGACGGGGTTTCGTCCGGTCTTGGGTCCCCTTTTAACGCCCGGATGTGGGAGCCGTCGACCGCCGCACGCGAGAAGTCCAGGGCGTTCGCAGCGCGCAGCTGGCGAGCAGGACCTCGTGCAGCCGGGGCCACACCCCAGCCCCGGTCCACTCGGCCAGGCGCCGCCAGCAGGTCATGCCCGAGCCGAAGCCGAGCTCCTGCGGCAGGTTCTTCGGCCTCGTCCTCGACCAGATCACCGTGGACGGCTCCATCACGAAGGCTCCCGGCGGCGGCGAGATAGCCGGGCGTTCCCCGGTCGACCGCGGCAAACAGGGACTGAAACGCTCATGCTGCCCAACGGCATCACCGTGCACCTGGACGCCGGCTACGACGCGGAGGACCACCCGCACCCTGCCCTACGAACGCGGCCTGAACGTCCGCATCGCGCACGAAGGCGAGAAGGCACCCATCCAGGCCAGTCGGCGTTGGCACTCGAACGCACCCACGCCTGGCAAAACACCTTCCACCGGCTTGCCCGCTGCTACGAACGGAGCGCCACCGTGGTCGATGCGTTCTTCGATCTCGCCGACACGATCATCATCGTGCGCAGCCTGATCCGGCGGACATGGACCACCCACCGCTGGGACAAACGCCCGATCCGCCGACCATGACTGCACCCCTCTCCGCACGACCTCCTACTTGAAGGCTGCGACGTTGCGTGCAGCCCACTCGGCGAAGGTACGGGGCGGACGTCCGAGGACCTGCTCGGCGTCGGGGCTCACCCGCTGCTCAGCGGGTTTCGGCGTGCCCAGGATGTCCAGGGTAGCCTCCACGATCGGCTCAGGCATGAACTGCAGCATCTGTGCCCGAGCCTCCGCGCGGCTCTGCTCGACGAACCGCACCGGCTCACCCAGCGCGTCGCCGATCGCCATCGCCTGCTGCCGAGGTGAGATCGGCGCCGGCCCGGTCAGCTCATAGGCCCTGCCGGCGTGGCCGGCCTCCCGCAACACCACGGCGGCGACTTCGGCGATGTCGGCCGGGTCGATGGTCGGCAGCGCGACGTCACCGAACGGCGCGCCGACCATGCGCTGCGCGCGGACCATCTCGGCCCACTGCAACGTGTTGGAGTCGAAACCTCCCGGCCGCAGCAGTGTCCACTCCAGATCCGACTCCGTGACGGGGTCCTCCAGCGTCGAGGGGTGGCTTCCCATGGCCACGCCTTGGGAGGACAGCAGGACAACCCGGCCGACCCCGCCCGCCCGCGCGACATCGAGGACGTCGCTTACGCCGCCGCCAGCCGATACGAAGTCGCCCGAGGTCAGCAGGAACAGTGCGTCGGCGCCGTCGAGCGCGGGCACGAGGCTTTCCGGCTCGGCCAGGTCGGCCTGATGGTGCCGTACCCCCGCCGGCATGTCCCGTGCGGAGATCCCTCGCGACACCGCTGTCACCTGTTCACCGGCCGCGACGAGCGCCTGAACCAGCGGTTGTCCGACGTTGCCCGTAACTCCAGTAACCACAATCATGTTCGCTCCCGTTGACGAGTCCTCCGTGGGCCCAACAGAAGCTACCGACATGGGGATAGTAGGTACCTACAGGAAAGTAATGGAGAGAAAGGCTCACTGTGACCCACAACACGACTCCGGCGGCCGGTACCGACATCGCCCCCGAGCAGGCGTGCCCGATCGCCCCGGTGGTCGACATCGTCTTCAGCCGCTGGACCACTCCGATTCTGTGGGCGCTCCATGAATACGGGCGGCACCGGTTCGTTGAGCTGGAACGCCGCATCACCACCATCACGCCCAAGGTGCTGACCGAACGGCTACGGCGGCTGGAACGCGATGGCCTCGTCGTGCGCACCTACCACCCAGAGGTTCCGCCTCGGGTTGAGTACGAGATCAGCGAACTGGGCCGCAGCCTGGCACCGTTGTTTGCCGCACTCGCCGACTGGTCGGTCAACCTGGGCAAGGTAGAACGGGTCCGGCGGGAATACGACTCCAAGGAGCAGCGACCCGGTAGCCGTCGAAACTGAAAGAGCCTCGGTCAACCTGACGCAAGCTCAGGCACAGGACCCCAGTGATCACAGAGCGTCGCACCTCCATGATCGCCAAGACCTGTGCCTGTTCCACCTTCCTCAGTCCCCACCACGCCTATCCGTGCGGCCTCTTGGCCCACCGCGGCAAACGTGGCGCCACCGGCCTCGGCCTGCACCCCGTCGAGCGCACTCCGGCCTTTGAGTCGCACCCTGATTGCCGGGCGCGGCCCGACCAGCCGGGCCGAAGGCCTCGTTACTCTGGCACCTGTGCGGCTCGCATGCGCCGCCCGGAGTAGGAATCGCCATGACCACTCCCCCGCCGATCACCGAACCGGACCCCTCCGCCCCGGTCTGCCCCGGCGACAAGATCGGCCCCTGCACCGCCGCCAGCGCAAGGCCACCGGCACGGCACCGGCGGCAGCCCGCTCTGCCAGTGGTGCATGGAACCGGTAAAGGCCGGCTGGGGACCGGCCGTGCGCTTCGTCAGCACGCGCCCGTAGGAGGAGGCCGCCCGCCGGCAGCCCTCGCCCGGGCGCCGGAATCAGGCGCGACTGCACCAGCTGCACGGCGCGGGTCAGCGCGCGGCACCGTCACACATACGTCGCCCGTCGCCGTCGCCCCTGTGCGTGATGACTGCAGGGCTGGTGATTTTGGCAGCCGAGCAGCACCTGTGCGAGCCTGCTGCCACTCCTCCGAAAGGGCTCACCCCGATGCTCGGCATGGTTGTCTGGGACGTCCGCTCTCGCGCTTCGACGCGAGAGCGGTAACGGCCACCTGCCTCAAAGCACACGCCTGTCGAACGGACAGGCGTGGGTTCGGTCTGCTCCTCGTCGAAGTGCTCTTCGTGCCCCTGCACGTTCGACCACGAGGAGTACGTGGTGTCCACCATCCACTGGACCGAAAACCACACCCGCCATTCCGCCCGCTGGCATTCCGAGAACGCCTCCCCTCTTCCCCGGCGAACCGTCGTCGCCGACGACCGGATGAAGGCCAACGACGCCTACCGACAGGCATGCGAAGGAACGGCCCTGCTCTGGCAGGGCGACTTCCACAACGCCCGGCAACTCCTGCAGGCGATGGGCCGCCGCATCGACCGCAAGCCGCCCACGTCCAGCACGTCCCCGAGCGAGAACTTCCACCTGCACCGACGCAGCAGCAACCGCCGCGCCCGTGTCCTCGGAAAGCTCCTGGTGCTGTTGGACGACGACTACACCTTGACGTTGCGCCGGGCCCCGAACGTCCGCCAGGCGTGCCTGCAAGCCTACGGCCCCTCAAAGGGACCCATGGTGGTCTCTCTGCGGGAACTCCTGGGAGTGATCGGGGCTCACCAGTGGCGCCTGAAGGGGATCGACGTGCCGGCGCTCGGGGCTCGCATCCACCCGCACTACGGCGTGTTCGCACCCGTCAGAGGTGAGTACGTCGACTTGGTCTCCCACACTCCGCTGCCGCCCGCGACCCGGCACGGTCCCGCCACCAGTACAGCATTCGACCTCGGCACGGGAACCGGCGTCCTCGCCGCGGTCCTGGCCCACCGCGGTATCAACCGCGTCGTGGCCACCGACATCAGCCCACGCGCTCTGGTCTGCGCCAGGGAGAACGTCCACCGGTTCGCGCTGACCGACCGTGTCGAGGTGTCGGGCCCCGGCCTGTTCCCCGAAGGCCGCGCCGACCTCGTCGTCTGCAACCCGCCCTGGCTCCCCGCCCGTCCGACCGGACCCGTCGAACAAGGCGTCTACGACCCGGATAGCACGATGCTCCACAGCTTCCTCGCCGGGCTGTCCGCCCACCTCCGAGCAGGCGGGGAGGGCTGGCTCATCCTGTCCGACCTTGCAGAGCATCTCGGCCTCCGGACACGTCAGCAACTGCTCGACGCCTTTCAGGCGGCACAGCTCCGCGTCGTGGGCAAGATCGATGACAAGCCCCGGCACCCACGCTCCAAGAACGCTGCCGACCCACTCCACATCGCAAGAAGCGCCGAGACCACATCTCTCTGGCGTCTGACAGCATGACCGGCGCCCGAACCACGCAACGGTGTACCGGCTCTCGGTTCACCAGGTGAGTCCATCCCGTGGGTGACTTCGCCGCGCCCACGGGATGACCTGGCTTTCCTCCAAGCTGGAGGATCAAAGCACCTACACAACACCCGCCGCCTGACAGCCAGTTGCGTAGCGCCAACAGCGGATCGCCGTATGCCCGGTATGACTCTCGATCGGGAAACGGGGCTGGGGCTCGCCACGGCCGCGGGACCGTGCCCCGACCCGCAGTGATGGTGAATGACATCCTCGAACCCGGTGGCAGGACGGTGACAATCGGGACGGATCCGTAGCGGGCGTACAGGGCAACCGTCACGGGTGGTGGCGGGTCGTACGGGGGGCAAGGGCACAAGCCCGCGCATTCGACGGGGGAACCAATGGGGGAAACCATGCAGATCCGTACCCGAGGCATCCGTACCACTGTGGCCGCGCTGGCGGCTGTGGCCGGTATCGCCGCGGCCGCAGTCCCGGCGGCGGCCACCACGCCGCCCTCCGACACGCCCCGGTTTTTGGAGCCGGCCGACCTGCCGCCCCACCCGTCCTCGCCGTGGTACGCCGGAGCCGTCACGGCCGGCCAGCCCGACCCGCTGCCGATGTGCGTCGGCGACGCGCTGCCGTCCACCACCTCGCACCGGGAGTACTGGACGGAGTACGACACGAACGCCCAGCAGCTCACGGTCGAGGGGCGCAGCGAACAGTGGGCGAAGGACTTCGCGGCGCTGCTGCGCAAGGACCTGGCGGGCTGTGCGAAGAAGCTCATGCAGCAGGACCCGGACATCACAGCGACGCAGAAGTACTACGGCCGGCTGAACGTCGAGGAGGGCGCCGACGTCTACGGCATCCACACAGCCTCCGCCTGGGGCTCCTCCGACATCGGCCTCTTCTCGGTCGGCCGCGACGGCGCCACCGTGACGGTCGTTCGTTGGGGCCAGATGGGCACCTTCCAGCACGCCCAGGTGGCCGACTTCAAGGCCACGACCGTCACGGCGGTGAACAAGCTGTACTGAGTGCCGGTCCTCAACCCTGAACAAGCAGGTCAACGGACATCCGTCCGAGACGGGAACTTCGCGCAAGCGTTCGGGGCACGGTCACGGTGACCGTTCCCCGAACGGAAACTGCGGAGGTTGGCACGGCCGGGTGGTCTCGCAGTATCTCGTGGGCGGGCTGAGGGGCCTGGACGAGGTGCTCGGGCCCCCATGGGCCATGGGGGGGGTTGGCGGTGTCGAGGATCAGCAGGTCGCTGAGCACGGTGTCCCAGTCGTTGATGAGGGCGAGGAGATAGCCGTCGCCTTCGGTGGCGTCGTCGCCGGGAGGCACGAACACGGTTCCTGGAAGCTCCGGCCCATGGGCACGGCGTACTGTCCGACGACCCTCTGCTCCTGGAAGTCGTAGCGCTGCACGGAGTCGAGGTCGCGGAAGTTCTGTTCACCGCCGTCGTCGTTGAGCACGCGGGCGCCGATACAGCCGTAGCGGTGACGGGAGGGCTCCACCCGGTCGTCGATCAGTGGGAACTGTGCGAATCGGGCTTGAGCACCCGCTCCTCGAAGGCCTTGCCGTCCTCGGCGGAGTAGTCCACCTTCCAGCGGGTGATCCGGCGTACGGTCTTGGTGAGGTCCCGCTCCTCGCCGAGGGTGTCGGGGTACATGAACGACGCGGTCTGCGCCTCGGGGACGCAGCCGTTCATTCTGATGTCAGCGGCGCCGCTGGTCGGCCCGCAACTCGAAGTCTCCGTAGCTGTTGTCGACCGGGTTGACCGTGACGCCCGGGCGACGATCTCGTCGATGGCGTCGATGGCGTCGAGGTCGTCGGAGGGCAGGGAGATGTCGGCAGCGGGCAGGAACGCCTCCAGCTGCTCCATGGTGCGAGGCCCGATGATCGCCGAGGTGACACCGGGGTGGTTGATGACGAAGGCGACGGCGAGTTCGATCAGGGACATGCCGGCCTTCTCCGCCAGGACAGCGAGCTGTTCGACGGCGTCGGGCTTGCGCTGGTTGGCGGGGGTGTCCATGTCGAAGCGGGGCCTGGGGGCGGGCGGCGGAGGCGGGTCCCTCGGTGGCATTTTTGCGGTAGCGGCCCGAGAGCCAGCCGCCGGAGAGCGGGCTGTAGGTGAGGGTGCCCATGCCGCGGCGGCGAACGGTGGGCAGCACGTCCTCTTCGACGCCGCGGACGAGGATCGAGTAAGGCGGCTGGCTCGGTGACGAAGCGCTCCAGGTTCCGCTCGTGCGAGGTCCACTCGGCTTCGACGATCTGCGAGCCGGAGTAGGAGGACGAGCCGATGTAGCGGACCTTGCCCTGGCGGACGAGGTCGGTGAGGGCGCCGAGCGTCTCAGAGACGTCTGTGTCGGCGCTGGGGCGGTGGACCTGGTAGAGGTCGATGTGGTCGGTGCCGAGCCGCCGCAGGGAGTTCTCGACCGCGCGGATGATCCAGCGCCGCGAACCGCCCCGCTGGTTGGGGTCGTTCTGGTCCATCGGCATGAAGAACTTGGTGGCCAGGAAGACGTACTCGCGGCGGCGCTTCAGCGCCTTGCCGACAGTCTCCTCCGAGACGCCGGCGGAGTAGACGTACGCGGTGTCGACGAAATTGATGCCCGCGTCGAGGGCGCGGTGGATGATCCGGATCGAGTCGCTCTCGTCCTCGTCGCCCCAGGGCCGAACATCATCGCGCCCAGGCACAGCGGGCTGACCTGGACGCCGGTACGGCCCAGCGGTCGGTACTGCATGGAGGGTTCTCCCTTTTTGCATGGGGTTCAGTCGTTGCCGGAGGGCACGACCGTGCCGGTGGTCGTCCAGCTCGCCAGTAGGTTCTCCGCACTGGAGCGCCCCGACGAGATGGCGCGGATCCTGCTCGACGCCGCCTGACCCCAAACGATCGGCACCCCCCGCCCATCCCCGTCCAGACATTCGAGCTCCCCGACGAGGAACGTTGTGACCGCCTTCAGGATCGCCACGTCCTCACCCAGCCGACGGATCTGCGACCGCAGCCGACGGATCTCCTTGTTCTCCTCGATCGTGCCCTCGGGCGCCTCGCCGCGGTCAATCTCGGCCTGGGCGACCCAGCGCCACAACGACTTCTGCCTACCTCGACCTGCTTGGACATCGTCAGGACCGCCGCGGTATCTGGTCGGGTACTCGGCACGGTGCTACGGCACCAGCCGGACGGCTCGGACCCTCAGCTCGGGATCCACCTTCTTTGGCATGACATGCATCCTTCCAACTCGGAAAGATGCGAGAACAAACCGGCTCCTAGCTGGTCCTCGCAGTTCAGTTGGCCTCCTGAGCAGGGTGCTCCTCGACGGAGCGGGAGTCGGTGAGGCTCAGTGCACCGCCTGCGGCGATCAGCCCTACGACGACGGCGAGCAGCGCGTAGGTGACGCGCTCGCCGTGGAAGAAGGAGGCGACCAGGTCGCTGCTCCAGGTACCGGCGGGGAGCTGGGTGGTGACGAGAGCGGCGATCAGGGTGCCGACGACCGCGGTGCCCACGCTGGAGCCGACTTCCTGGGCGGTGTCGTTGAGGGCGGCGCCGATGGAGGTGCGGTTGCTGGGCATCGCGTCGACGAGGGCAACCGCGCAGATCGTCATGACGGTGCGCAGTCCTACGGTCATGAGGACCATACAGACGGCGATGGCGGCGTATCCGTGGTCGACGGCCCAGGAGAGCCCGGCCAGGGCTCCGGCCAGACAGGCGGCGCCCACCAGGCAGGCGATGCGGTGGCCGAAGCGGCGGGCGAGCCACTCGGACAGGGGTGTGGCGGCCAGCATCGTCACGATGATCGGCAGGTTGGCCAGGCCCGCCCGGACCGGGCTCCAGCCGTAGGCGTACTGAAAGTGGAGGATCAGCCCGAACATCACGCTGGCCATCGCGATGGACGTACCGATCTGCGCGATGGCGGCGCCGCGGACCGTGCCGTTGGAGAACAGCTTCAGGTCGAGCATGGGGGCCTTGCTGCGCTGCTCGTGCCGGACGAACGCGACCGCCGCCGCGAGGGCGCCGCCGATCGACGCGAGGGTGACGGCGGAGAGCCATCCGTGCTCGACACCGCTGGTCAGGGAGTAGCAGGCGAGTCCGATGGCGGCGACGCTGAGGACGGCGCCAGGGATGTCGAGGGTGTCGTTGGTGAGGTCCTCGGGCCGGTCGGCGGGGACGCCGAGCCGGACGCCGATGCAGGCGATCACGGCGATGGGGGCGTTCACGACGAGCAGCCACTCCCAGCGGACATGGGCCAGGGCGGTGCCGCCGAGCAGAGGTCCGAGGACGAACCCGGACATGCCCACGATGATCATCACGGTCATGGCTCGCATCCGCAGGCCCTTGTCGTCGAACAGGCGGAAGACGAGTGAGTTCGTGATCGGAGCCATGGCCGCGGCGGCTATGCCGAGTGCGGCTCGCAGGGCGATGAGCTGGCCGGCTGTGGTGACGAGTACGACGCAGAGGCTGAGCGAGCCGAAGACGGCGAGCCCGATGAGCAGGACGCGGCGTCGCCCGAGCCGGTCGGCCATGGATCCGGCGGTGAGCAGGAGTCCGCCAAAGGTCAGTGAGTAGGCGCCGGTGACCCATTGCAGCGCGGTGGTGCCGCTGCCGAGATCGCGGCCGATCGTGGGCAGGGCGATCGACAGCAGCGTGTTGTCGACCATCTCGACGAAGAAGGCCAGGCAGAGGGCGGCGAGGGGAATCCACGCGGCGCGTAGGGACGGATAGGTGCGTGCGGGTGAGTGCAACGTTGCGGTGGTCATGACGGGCTCCGATCGAACAGCGTTTGGTTATCGAACAACGTACGATGCGGTACGATAGAACAACGTTCGATGCGATGCAAGACGCGAAGGGATCAAGCCGTGACACGCCAGCAGAGCCGCTCCGGCGGGGGACGCCGCCGGGCCTCGCACTCCATGGAGTCGGTCCTGGAAGAGGCGGTGGCCCTGCTCGACGAGGCGGGAGCGCCAGCCCTGACCTTCCGAGCCCTGGCCCAGCGCCTGGGCGGCGGCGTCGCCAGCATCTACTGGTACGTCGCCAACAAGGACGAGCTGCTCGACCTCGCCGCCGACCACGCCATGGGCCCCGTCCTGGCCGACGTCGAGAAGCTCCCCCGGAGCGACGACCCGATCGACGATCTCCGCGTCATGGCCATCACTCTGTTCGACGCGATCGTGCAACGCCCCTGGCTGAGCGCCTACTTCATGCGCAACACCAGCATCCAGACCCACACGTTGGGCCTGTACGAGAAGCTCGGCCAGCAGACCCTCCGTATGAACCTCACCGCGTCCCAGCGGTTCCACGCCGTGTCCGCCCTCGTCGGGGTCGTCGTCGGTTCCGCCGTCGACCTCGGACAGGAGCCGACCCAGGAGATGCTCGACGGCAACGTGGACCGCGACGAGTACCTCCACCGCGTCGCCCAGGACTGGCGGGACCTTGACCCCCAGGAGTTCCCGTTCGTGCACGAGATCGTCGACGAGTTCGACGGCCACGACGACGTCGACCAGTTCCGCTCCGCCCTGGAACTGACCCTGACGGGCCTGCGCCTGCAAGCCGGGGCGTGACGGCCGCCCGGGCGCGGACCAGCTGGTGCCGGACCACCGACTTCGGCCGACAGGACAACAGACAGCGCAACACCGTCGAGCGGGGCATCAACTGCTTGGCTCCGCGCAGCAAAGGGACAGCGCTTCCAGTGCACACGGGCCGAACCGGGCTCGGTCAGCGCCAGATCTGGACCACGTACATGGCGCCGATGCCGGTGGCGAGGTCGGGGAGCAGCAGCCGAAGCGCGGTCTCGGGCGGGAGCGGCTGGATACGGGCACCGAGGTAGCCGCCGACCAGGCCCCAGAGCCCGCAGCACAGGCCCAGCGGCCCATCGGGGGCGACGTCACCGGTGGCCGCAAGGGAGAGCGGCGCGTAGGTGATCGCGCCGACCACGGACGTCACGAAAGTGGAGGCCAGAGCAGCGGGCGCAACGGTGGCCACCGGCGCTCCGCGGCCGACGAGAATCGGGCCGAACAGGGAGCCGCCCCCGATCCCGAAGATGCCCCCAGCGACGCCGACAGCCAGCGCCAGCGCCAGTGACATCGCCGCGCGGGGCTTCGGCTCGCGGCGGGCATGGGCCGGTGCCAGGCACACGGTCCGCAGCCATCGGCGGCGGCAGCCTACCGGTCGGCTTCGGCACCCTGCCCTTCGCGGTGTCCGTCACCGCGCCCTACTGGGGCAGCCGCGGTGAGCTGATCGAGGTGCTGGGCCTGGCTCGCTCGGGCGCGGTCTCGGTGCACACCGAGACGTACTCGCTGGACGAGGCACCCCTGGCCTACGAGCGCCTGCCCGCCGGAAAGATCAACGGCAGGGCCGTCATCCTCCCCCACGGCTGAGCCACGCAAGCCGCGGACCCCTGCACACGCACGCGTGCAGGGCTCCGCTTCCGTCCAGACGGGACCGGACTTCGTCAGCCGACGACGCGTACGCCGAACTGGAACGAACCGATGGTGCTCATCGACTCGTAGCGGACATAGGCACCCGGGTAAGGCGCGTGCAACACCTGGCCGTTGCCCGCGTAGAGCCCGACGTGCTCAGTGTTGTTGAAGAAGACGAGGTCGCCGGGCTTGAGCGCGCTCATGCCGATGTGGGCTCCGTCGTTGACCTGGGTGTAGGTGACCCGGGATATCTTCACGCCTGCCTGCGCGTACGCCCACTGCGTGAGGCCCGAGCAGTCATAGGAGTTGGGGCCCGTTCCGCCGCGGGCGTACGGCTTGCCGACCTGCGAGGCGGCCGCGCTCAGGGCTGAGGCGCCGAACGGGGAGGCGGCCACCTCGCCGCCGAGGTCGACGCGGCTCGCGGCGGAGCGGCTGGCGCGCTGCTCGGCGTCGGCGATCTCCTGACGCTCCGCGGCGGTCAGCGAGTTCAGCAGCGCCTGCGCCTTCCTGAGCTTGGCCTGGATCTCCTTCTTCTTCTCACCGAGCGTGGTGCGGGCCACGGCGAGGTTCTTGAGCTTCTCCGAGGCCTCCGTGCGCTCCTGCGCCAGCTCCCGCTGCTTCGCCTGCACCCTCTTGAGCGACTCCACCTGCTGCGCGGACAGTGACTCGAGCGTGGACGCCTGGTCGAGGTAGTCGTCCGGGTCGGCGGAGAGGAAGAGCTGGAGCGAGGGATCGATACCGCCGGAACGGTACTGCTCACTGGCCATCGAACCGAGCTGCGAGCGCAGTTCGTTGAGCTCGCCCTGCTCACGGGCGACCTTGTCCTGGAGCAGACCGATCTCCTTCTCCAGCTTGTCCTGCTTCTCCTGCGCCTCGTCGTACTGGTTGGTGGCGCGCTCCGTCTCTTCGTAGAGCTTGTCGACCTTCTCCTTGACCTCGGCCTTGGTGGCCTTGGGGGCCGCGTTGGCGGACTGGGAGGCCAGGGCCACGGCAGCGGCGGCGGTCGCGGTCAGTACGGTCACGCGGGCTCGGCCGGGCTGTTTCGGTCGACGGTGGGACGCCACGAAGACGAACTCCTTCTTCCTCCAACCACCCGCCGTCACCCGCCTGTTGCGAGCGACCCTCGCAACGAGGGGTCCAGGTCACACTAGTGATCTTCCTGTGACCAAATCAAAGAATGTTGTGCACAACTCCGGTCATGTTCCCCATCGTTCACGTACAAAGTGCTCACAGCTCGCGGAAAGGCTACTCACCGTAGTCATGGCGATACCCGAATGCCAGTCTCACGCGTCCAACCTCCAGTACGTGAGTGAGAATCCGGCTGGGGCTGACCGTGTTCGGCTGCCTGCTCATCGCCGGGTTCTTCGTGGGCCGTATCGCGGGTTTGTGACGCCGGACGCCTGCGACCGGGTCGACCGCCGATTGACGAACGCCTTCAGGCTGGCGGCGTGGACCGGCTCGGCGTCACCCTCGACCCGATGATCGCGGGCTTGGCGGCGACGTCACCGCCCTGCCGATGGCGGTGTCGGTGCTCGGGCTCGCCCTGTCGGCGGTGGTCTGCTTCGTGCTGCTGTGCCGTCCTCGGCGCCCCGCGCCAGACCCGTTGGGCCGGCGAAGGACGTTTCCGCTCACCGCCTCCACGTGATCGAGACCTCTGGCACTCGTGGACTACTGGCCTGCCGAGGGAGAACACCTCGCCCGCACACCCACTTCGGTCATGGACACCGCGATGCGGTCCGGGCGCCATACGTCCCCAGTGGAGATGTCTGCCGGCCCAATCGTCACGGCCACGGCGACCGACACGAGCAGCGCGGCAGTCCTCCGCTCGTCAACAGCAGCGTACGAAGGGTCACTTGGCGAGCCCGAAGTCACGCAGACCGGTTGCGACCTTCTCGATGCCCTCGGCCGTGCGGATGGACGGGTTCATTGCCTGTCCGCCCAGCAGGACGTACCGCTTCTTCTTGACGGCGGTCAGGTTTCGGGTGGCGGGGTTCGTCTCCAGGAAGCGGATCTTCGCCGCCGCGGTCTCGGCGGTCTGCTGCTTGCGCGTGAGGTCGCCGATCACGATGACGTCCGGGTCACGGTCCGCGACGGTCTCCCAGTTGACCTGGGGCCACTCGTCGTCGGTGTCAGCGAAGCCGTTCTTCGCTCCGACGGCGGGGGTGATGGCGCCGGGCGCTCCGCAGCAGCCCGCGAGGTAGGGCGATTGGAAGTTGGCGAACCAGTACATGTGGGAGACGTCGGAGGCGTCCACGTCGGCGGTGGCCTTGCGTACCCGCTCCTTGAGCGCGGCGACCAGCTGGTCGCCGCGCGCGTCGACGCCGAACGCCGGTGCCAGGGCACGTATCTCGCCGTACACCGCGTCGAGTGTCAGGGGCTTGCTGCGGGATCCGTCACCGCCACTGACGTTCTCCTTGCCCTCGGAGCAGTCGGAGGGCGGGACGTAGGTGGGTACGCCGAGTTTCTCGAACTGTGCCGGGTGGCGATCCCGCCCTTGTCGAGCGTGGAGACGAAGGAGGAGGTGACGAAGTCCGGTTCGGCGTCCAGGACTTTCTCGAAGGACGGGTTGTTGCCGGGGAGGCCGGGCACGGTGGCGTTGGACTTCGCGAGGTTCTTCAGCACCGGGTCGGTCCAGGTGGCCGGGGGCGACGAACTGCCGTCACCGATGCCGTGCCAGGCTGTCACCGATGACATCAGGGTTCGTGATGCCCGGCCAGACCGCTTCCCGGGCAGTTCGGGGTGATAGTGGTGCCGTCCGATCCCGCGGGCGGGCGGCGCCCTGCCTTCGACGGGCGGCCGGCCGGCCGGGAGGGTGCCCCTGCCGCGGGTCCCGGATCGGCCAGGAACTCGTCTCATCCACCCCCGCGAACCCGTCTCCGCGCCCCGATCAGGAGTCCCCTTGCGCCTTGTTGTCCCCGGCCGCCGGCACACCCCAACGCGCCTGGCCGTCGGTGTGCTGCTCACCGCGCTGCTGCTCTCCTGCTCCGCGGCGCCGTCCGGCGACTCGCGGTCCGCGCCGAAGGGCTGGCGGCTGACATGGTCCGACGAGTTCTCCGGAGCGGCGGGGCTGGCACCCGACCCCGACAAGTGGGTCCACGACGCCGGCGGAGAACCGCAGTGGGGCAACAAGGAATGGCAGTACTACACCGACAGAACCCGGAACGCGGCCACCGACGGTGACGGTCACCTCGTCATCACCGCGCGCCGCGAGGAACTGCCGGGCATGGGCCACTGTCCGTCCGGCACCTGCGACATCACGTCGGCCCGGCTGACGACGAAGGGCACCTTCTCACAGACGTACGGAAGGATCGAGGCGCGCATCAGGGTTCCGGAGGACGGCCCCTTTCTGCCCGCCTTCTGGATGATGGGCGACAACGACTCCACGACGTCGTGGCCCGGGAACGGTGAGATCGACGTCATGGAGGTCGCGGGCGGTGAACCGGACACCGTCTACGGCACCGTCCACGGACCCGGCTACGGCGACGAGGGGATCGGCGGACATCGCACGCTCCCGGACGGAGAACACTTCTCCGACGCCTTCCACACCTACGGCGTGGAATGGGACAGGAACCGCATCACCTGGTCCGTCGACGGCCACGCGTATCACGCCGACAGGCGAGCGTCCCACGGCGCCGGACGGAAGTGGGTCTTCGACCACGACTTCTATCTGCTGCTCAACCTCGCCGTCGGCGGCGAGTGGCCCGGCCCCGTCCTCAAGTCGACCCCGTTCCCCGTCCGGATGCTGACGGACTGGGTCCGCGTGTACGAACGCGCCTGAACGCGGCGGCCCGGAGCTCTCCTTCGCCCGCCCTGGACCACCAGGACCCGTGAGCAAAGTTCTCCCACCTCGCTCCAGCGGATTGACGCGTAGGCATGACCATGCCACGCTCCGTGTTTGGGAGCGCTCCCATCCCCCACCGCATCCCCTTCCCCAGGAGCCGCTCATGTCCGCGTTCGACTCAGTACGTCGCCATGGCAGACCCCTCACCACCGCCCTGCTGGCGAGTTCGCTCCTTCTCGGCGGCCTGCTGGCAACCCCGGCAGCCGCCGCGGGGACCACGGCGGTCCGGGTCAACCAGGTCGGCTACCTGCCGGACGGCCCCAAGCGCGCGACGGTCGTCACGAGCAGCACCCAGACCCTCACCTGGCAGTTGCGCAACGCCTCCGGCACGGTGGTCGCCTCCGGCTCCACGGTTTCGCGCGGCGCAGACGCCCCCTCCGGCCAGTCCGTGCAGCTGGCGGATTTCTCGTCGTACCAGGGGACGGGTACGGGTTACGTCCTGTCGGTGGACGGCCGCGACAGCGACCCGTTCGACATCCGCGCCAATCTCTACGACGGGCTGCGTTCGGACGCGATGGCGTTCTTCTATCACCAGCGCAGCGGCGTCGCCATCGACCCCTCCCTGGCCGGCTCCGCCTACGCCCGCCCCGCCGGGCACCTCGGTGTCTCACCGAACAAGGGCGACACCTCCGTGCCGTGCCAGTCCGGGGTGTGCGACTACACCCAGGACGTCCGGGGCGGCTGGTACGACGCGGGCGACCAGGGCAAGTACGTCGTCAACGGCGGCATCTCCACCTGGCTGGTCGTCAACTCCTTCGAGCGGGCCAAGCGCGCCGGCACGGACACGGCGCTGGGTGACTCGACCCTGCGCGTGCCCGAGCGCGGCAACGGCGTTCCCGACGTCCTGGACGAGGCGCGCTGGGAGCTGGAGTTCCTGATGCGGATGCAGGTGCCCGCGGGCAGGCCGTACGCCGGGATGGCCTTCCACAAGATCCACGACGCCGCCTGGACCGGTATCCCTACCCGCCCCGACCAGGACGCCCAACCCCGCGAACTGCACCGGCCCTCCACCGCCGCGACCCTCAACCTCGCGGCTGCCGCCGCGCAGTGCGCCCGTGTCTTCCGGCCCTACGACTCCGCCTTCGCCGACCGCTGTCTGGCGGCCGCCCGCAGGGCGTGGACCGCGGCGCAGGCCAACCCCTCCATGTACGCGCCCGATTCGGACGGCACGGGCGGTGGCGCCTACGGCGACGGCCAGGTCACCGACGAGTTCTACTGGGCGGCCGCCGAGTTGTACGCGACGACCGGGGAGAGCACCTACCGGGACGCGGTCACCTCCTCCTCCTGGCACACCTCCGCCGGCGCCTTCACCCCCTACGGCTTCGGCTGGGCGGACACGGCCGCGCTCGGCCGGATCACCCTGGCCACCGTCCCCAACGGGCTGCCCGCCTCCGACCTGGCCCGTATCCGCTCCTCGGTGGTCTCGGCGGCCGACGGCCACCTGTCCACGATGGCCGGGCAGGGCTACGCGGTGCCGATCCCCAAGGACGGGTACTTCTGGGGCTCCAACAGCGAGGCCGCCGACAACGCGGTGGTCATGGCGGTCGCCGGGGAGTTGACCGGTGACGCGCGCTACCGCGCCGCAGTGCTGGAGTCGATGGACTACCTGCTCGGCCGCAACGCCCTCGGGCAGTCCTACGTGACCGGCTACGGCGAGAGGTCCTCGCACAACCAGCATCACCGCTTCTGGGCCCACCAGTTGGACGCCTCACTGCCCAACCCGCCGGCAGGCTCCCTCGCGGGCGGCCCCAACAGCGCGCTGCAGGACCCGGTGGCACAGGAGAAGCTGGCCGGATGCGCGCCCGCCGCCTGCTACATCGACGACATCGGCTCGTACTCCACCAACGAGGTGGCGATCAACTGGAACGCCCCGCTGGCCTGGCTGGCCGCCTACGCCGCCGATCGCCCGGCCGGCGACGGCGGCGGTCCGCAGCCGACGGCGTCCTGCGCGGTGACGTACAAGGTGGACAACGCCTGGAGCGACGGCTTCACCGCGACCGTCACCCTCAAGAACACGGGCACCTCCGCGGTGGACGGATGGCGGCTGACCTGGAGCTACCCGGGCGGCCAGCGCGTGACCAGCGCCTGGAACGCGACCGTCACCCAGTCGGGCGCCGACGTCGTGGCGCGCAACGCCGACTGGAACCGCGCCATCGCGCCCGGCGCGACGGTGAGCTTCGGGGTGCAGGGCTCTCTCAACGGAAGCAACCCGTCCCCCACCGCCTTCGCACTCGACGGAGGCGTCTGTGACTGACCGGCGCCCCTGGGTTCCGTTCTTCTTCGGCAACGCCGTGGTGCTCGCCGTGGGCGAGGGCATCGGCTGGCCCACCATCGTGCTCTGCGCCGCCGCGCTCACCGTCGTGCGCATCCTCCCGGTCATGCTCGCCTTCCTCGGCTCGACGTTCACCTGGCGAGAACGGCTCATGGTCGGCGCGCTCGGACCACGCGGCACTACTTGCCTCGTGTTCGGCCTGCTCGCGTTCAACGCTCTGGGGCGGGGTTTCGGCCGGTTTATTGGCGACAGCCGCTTGTCCGGCAAGGCTGTTCTCGATCGGGGTGCCGGAACACCACGTTGCGGTTCGGGGCGATGCTGACCTGCGGCGTCTCACGTCGCCCGCCTGACGTTCACATCGAGCCGCCGTTCGCCACGCCCGCAAGGGCGGTGCTGCGGCCGTCGGTCAGGACATGGGATCTCCGTGGGGCAGATCGACTGTCCTGATCGCCTTCCTCGTTTCACTGCGAGCGCGAACAGTCCATTGAAGTCGGCGCATTGCTATGGCATCTTCACCCCGCAGTGGACTCGGGCGCGCCACACATCCCATCACTGACGTGCTCGGTCTGATCGCACTTCATTGCGCACGCCCACATGCAAGCACTCTCGCTACTCCCATCGAGAGGTTCACCATGCCGATGTCGAGATCAACGCCAGGACGCGCCAAAGCGGGGAGGGCGGGAACGAGGCGGTGGCCGCGGTGGATGGCGGCGGTGGCAGCCGTCGCGGCGGTCGTCGCTGCGATGTTCTTGGTATCACCGGCGTCAGCCCTGCCGGCGTCAGGCGCCGCCAAGCCGCGGGCTGCCCAGAACAATCCGTACCAGCGCGGCCCTGATCCCACCGTGACCGGTATCGAGGCGTCGCGCGGTCCGTTCGCCACAGCGCAGATGGGTGTGGCGCCGGGCAACGGGTTCAACGGCGGAGCGATCTACTACCCGACGGACACCGGCCTGGGCACGTGGGGAGCGTTGGCGATCGTGCCGGGGTACACGGCGCGGTGCGCCGACGAGGAGGCGTGGATGGGGCCGTGGCTCTCCTCATTCGGGTTCGTGGTGATCTGCATCGAGACCAACAGCCGTACCGACGGGGCCGACGCGCGGGCCGCCGAACTGCTGGCGGGGCTGAAGTGGCTGACCACGCAGAGCCCGGTCAAGGCGGAGATCGACCCGAATCGGCTGTCCGTACTGGGGCACTCCGCGGGCGGAGCCGGAGCGATCATCGCGGCGGAACGCCAGCCGTCGCTGAAGGCGATGATCGGCCTTGCTCCGGGGTTCCCCGGCAATGGCCTGAGCATGGCCACCGACAGGGTGCCGAGTCTGGTCATCGGCGGCCAGAACGACACGGTCGTCACCCCGTCGTATCTCAGCGGTCTATACGCCACGCTGCCGGCCACCACGCAGAGCGGTTTCGCCCAGATCGCCGGAGCGGACCACGTGTATTACACCCGTCCGAACAACGTGGAGATGAAGCTGCTGATCCCGTGGCTGAAGGTGTTCGTGGACAAAGACACCCGCTACACACAGTTCCTCTGCCCGGCCCTGCCGGACCCCTCCACCGTCTCGGTCTACCAGCCCAAGTGCCCCTACGTGCCCCCGAGCGGCCCAACGACGCCTGATCTGGCCATGCAACGGCGGGTCGAACCAGCAGTGGGACGTGAACGCGAACGGCACGATCACCGGGGCACAGTCCGGGCTGTGCCTGGACGTGACCGGCGGGGCCACCGCGAACGGCGCCTTGGTCGAACTGTGGACCTGCAACGGCGGGGCCAACCAGCACTGGACACTCGGACAGCCCGATAAGCTGCGCCGCTTCACCCAGGCAACCCAAGGGCCAGGGCAAGTTCCCTGAAGACATCACGACCCACGACCGTCAGGGACCTGCGGCCGTACTTCGACAACCAGCGCGCGCTCTCGCGGGTTCCGCCTGAGTGACTTCTCGGCGCCCACCTGGAACTGCAACGTACGGACCAAACAGATGTGGACCCTCGGGTGGACCGCAGGAAACACGAATCCGCCCCATCACCCGGCGGCGAGCCTCCGAAGGGACTACACGCACAGAAGGGAGAACCCGATGGGAAACCCGATCGCCAATACACGGGGAAAGCCGGCCACGATGACCAGACTGCTGGCGGTGTTCGCACTCGCCGCAGGAATTCTGGCGGCCGGTCCGAACCAGGCACATGCTTCCACATCGCAGTTCAGAGGAGTGAACTGGGCCGATCAGAGAGACAACTTCGTCAACGGCGTACTGCACCCGTCCGGGCTCGGTGCGTCGGACACCTACTCATCGGCTTCCGCCGTGGCGGACCAGGTTGTTGGCCAGATGTACGCGGTGACGGGCGCCAACACCGTGCGCATGCCTGTCAACGAGCCCACTGTCGCCGACTACTGGACCACCTACACCGGGGCGATCGACACGGCCCTCACCAAGGGAAACGTGATCCTCGCCTACTGGGCGTACAGCGGCGGCAAGCCGGCGAGCACCGCCGGGTTCAACCAGATGTGGGACAAGATCGTACAGAAGTACGGCTCCAACCCCAACGCCTACTTCGAGGTCATCAACGAGCCGTACGGTTACAGCACGACCAGCCTGGACGACATGTACAGCGGCTGGTTGGCCAGGTACCCCTCCGTGCCGCGCTCCAGGGTGATCCTCGACGGCGCCGGGCTGGCCCAGGACGTCGCGGCAGTCGGTCGCGACAGCCGCCTGGACGGCACTTACCTGGCGGTGCACGACTATTCGTTCTTCGCGGGATACGAGGACGAGACCGAGTGGGCGAACCACCTCGCCGGCTACATCGGCGGATACGCCGCCCGCACGATCGCCACCGAGTGGGGCGGCCCGATGGGCCCGGGCAGCAAGAACGGCGTCCACTACAACACCATCGACTACAGCATTCCCAGTGGCTCGTTCTTCGCCGACTACGTCCGGGGTGTCAGCAGCGAACTGCGCAGCCTCGGCATGGGGAGCGTCTACTGGCCGGGCCTGCGTGACGGCGACTGGTACAGCCTGACCAGCAAGAGCGGCACCGGCTCGGACATCAAGCTGTCTTTGGTGAACGCCTCGGGACTGACCCGCCTGCAGTACGCCTGGGGGATAGGCAACGGCGGCGGCACATACGTGCGGATCACCAACGCCGCCACCGGCCTGTACATCGACGGAGAGGGCCGCACGGCCAGTGGGGCCACCGTCGGCGAAGCCAGCGGCAGCAGCAACCGGTACGAGCAGCAGTGGACCGTCGAGAACGATGGGCCCTACGTGCGCATCAAGAACCGGGCAACCGGCCTGTACCTGGACGGGGCGGGCCGCACCTCGGACGGATCCGCGCTCACCCAGTACGGTGACAGCAACAGCACGAGCCAGCAGTGGTCGGTCGTGACCGTCGCCGACAACGTGCGCATCAAGAACCGCACCACCGGCAAGTACATCGACGGCATGGGCCGCACCGGCAATGGATCTGATCTGGGCCAGTGGAGCGACAGCAACAGCACGAACCAGCAGTGGCGGATCGTAGCCGCCGGTTGACCACCACCCGCATCGCCTGCCGCGTACCAACGGCTAGCGCTTCCACCGGCGCCGGTACGTGGCAGGCGATGAACGCATACCACACAGGCTTGTCCATGATCAGCTCGATCCCCGCCCGGTGAGCCGCCCGCCCGTACGTGGCCGGTGTCCTTCCGACCGCACGACCGACCCCCGGTGGTGTTCCAGCTGCTGTCCGTCGCGGATCGTCGCGTAGTCCAGCTGGATGGTCGCGGTGGAGGCAGGTCCCTGGATCCGTGGGTGAGGGTATTGCGGGCCCAGTACAGGTGGTTGGTGGCCGGCGCGGTGCGCAGGCCAAGGCCGTTGTTGACGGACCACTTGTCGTGGTCCGGATTCTGGTTCCCTTCCCGCTTCGGTTTCACGGACCGGCGTCGAAGGTGTCGACGCCGGTCAGCGGGGTGACCTGGCGGGGCGGGGAGCGGCAGGACGGGGCTGGGGTACGACGTGCCCCAGCACGGCCTACACGTTGGACAACGGGCCGGCCGTGCCAGGCCTAACAGAAGGACCACGGCCGCGCGGCACAGGCGCGGGCGTGGCATGGTGCAGGTGATGTCACACGATGCTCCGGGAGGCGATCGGGGCTCGCCGCAAGAATGCCGCATGAGCCCTTCCAGGTCCGGCACTTCGTGTGCGGGGAGAGCCTTACTGGTACGGATGATGCGGGCGCTGTCATGCCCGGCATGTGCGCCATGCGCAAACGCTTCAGCCAGGCGTGTTCGGTACTGCGAACGTGAACCGATCCTTCGGACGGCACGGAGCCTAGGAGTTGAGAGCGGACAGCGCAAGATCCTAGATCGACCCATTCATGCCACGGCGAGGACTGGCGGATGGCCGGCGTGGTCCCGCTTCCGGGCGGTGATCCCGGTTCGGGATCGGACCCCGCCCACGGTGGATCTCACGCACCGACTCCACCCGTGGCCCCTCACACCCTCAACTTGGGCCGGGCGGCAACCTTTTCGGGAGCGGCGGCAACCGGTACTACAACCGCGCCCGTCCAAGCCCGCGCCGCTACCTGACCCTCATGTCAAAGACCCCGTACCACCACGGGACTTGAAGCCTCGTGGTTTCAGCTTGCGAACGTTTCTGGTCGCGAATCGTGTGAGAAGTATTGACGTCATTCATGGGATCTCTAGCATTCTCCTGCTCGATACTTCGACCTTTGTTCTGCATCTCGAACAAAGTCGTGCCATGTCGGCGTCTGGACAGCCCTTGACGGGGCGAACCGGAGTCGCTTGCTCAGGGATAACGAGGTCCTTATGCGCAGTCGCAGTTTCCGTCGCAGACGTCCGTCGGTGGTGTGCGCCGCCGTGGTTGCGGCGCTGGCCGCGTTGGCGGCGCTGCTCGTCGCCGGCCCGGCTCAGGCGGCCACCACCAGTGATGTGCGCGGCGTCGATTCCGGCCGGTGTCTCGATGTGGCGGGCTTCAGCCAGACCGACGGCGCGAACGTGCACATCTGGGACTGCCATGGTGGAGTCAACCAGCAGTGGACGTTGACGGACAGCAGCCAGCTGACCGTGTACGGCAGCAAGTGTCTGGACGTCCGGGGCGGCGCCACCACGTCCGGGACCCCGGTGCAGATCTGGACGTGCAACGGCAGTGACAACCAGCAGTGGCGGGTGAACCCCGACGGCACGATCGTCGGAGTGCGGTCCGGGCTGTGCCTGGAAGCCGCGGGCTGGGGCAAGACCAACGGCACAGGAGTGCAGATCTGGTCGTGCCACGGCGGCACCAACCAGAAGTGGACCGGCCTGTCAGGGGCGAACAACGTGTGTGCTCTTCCGTCGACGTACCGCTGGACATCGACCGGCCCGCTGGCGGAGCCGAAGGCGGGGTGGGCCTCGCTCAAGGACTTCACCAGCGTCGTCTCCAACGGCAAGCACATCGTCTATGCCACGACGCACAACACCCTCGCCGGTGACGAGGGGCGCTGGGGACTGACGACCTTCAGCCCGTTCACGAACTGGTCCGACATGGCCACCGCCACCCAGAACACGATTCCCTTCGACGGCATCGCGCCGACGCTGTTCTACTTCGCCCCGAAGAACCTCTGGGTACTCGCCTACAACGGGGGTTGGCCCTACAGCTTCTCCTACCGCACCTCAAGTGACCCCACCAATCCCAACGGCTGGGGCCCGCAGCAGGAGCTGTTCACGGGCACCCTCCCGAAGGGGGGTCCCCTCGATGTGACCCTCATCGGCGACGACACGAACATGTACATGTTCTTCGCCAACGACGAGGGCGACATCTACCGGTCCAGCATGCCCATCGGCAACTTCCCGGGCACCTTCGGCTCGGTCACGAAGATCATGAGCGACACGGCGCTCAACCTGTTCGAGGCACCGGAGGTCTACAAGGTCCAGGGTCAGAACCAGTACCTCATGATCGTCGAGGCCCAGAACTACACAGGATACGGCCGCTACTTCCGCTCGTTCACGGCCACCAGCCTCGGCGGCACGTGGACACCGCAGGCCGGGGCCGACACGGTGACCAGCCCCTTCGCCGGCAGCGCCAACAGCGGCGCGACGGCCTGGACCAGGGACATCAGCCACGGCGATCTGGTTCGCACCAACCCCGACCAGACCAAGACCATCGACCCCTGCAACCTGCAGTTCCTCTACCAGGGGCGCGACCCCAGCACCGACGGCGGGGACTACGGCCTCCTGCCCTACCGGCCAGGGGTACTGACACTGCAGCGCTAGCCGGTGGCATGACACAGGTCCGGCTCCGGTGTTCCTGACGTTCGCGGGCAACGACGCACCCCGAACCGGGCCCGGAGCCCGACTGAACCGTGCCTCGACACCCCGTCAGGCGCTGCCCACCCGACAACGTGACAACGCCAACCCGTGGCCGGCCAGTGCTTTGTCTGCGAGGAGGCCGGGCATGCCCGGCCTCCTGGGAGCGGTCGCGGACAGCCGGCTACGCACAGGTTCCTCACCGTGCCGTTCCGCCAGTAGGTCATGTGCCCACAGATGCCAGCGGGACGACACAGCAGCCGAGTTGCCGACACGAACGTCGAGCAGCCCGCGCCAGATTCAGCACTCACTCGCAGAAGAGGACGACTACATGAGAAAGTCTTGGATCCTGTCCCTCATTACGATGGTCATGGCCACGCTCGGGATGACGGCAGCAGGTGTGGCCCCTGCCTCCGCCGCCTCGAACACGCCCTTGCGGGTCATGCCGTTGGGCGACTCCATCACCTGGGGCGTGGGAAGCAGCACGGGCAACGGCTACCGGGGTCCGTTGTGGGACAAGCTCGCGGCAGACGGCCATCCGCTGGACTTCGTCGGCACGGGGCGGGGCGGTTCGATGTCCGACCCCGACAACGAAGGTCACCCCGGCTACAAGATCCACCAGATCGCCGAACTCGCCGACGCCTCGCTGACCCGCTACCGGCCCAACGTCGTGACGCTGATGATCGGCACCAACGACCTCAACGAGAGCTATCAGGTCTCCACCGCCACCGCCCGGCTGAAGTCGCTGGTCAACCAGATCACCGCCGACGTCCCCGACGCGACCGTCCTCGTGGCCTCCCTGGTCGTGTCCACCAGCGGCTCGGAGGAGCAGTACCGTGCCGCGTACAACCAGGCCATCCCCCAGATCGTGAGCGAGGCGCAGTCCGCGGGCAAGCACGTCGCATACGTGGACATGAGCAGCCTGACAACGGCCGACCTGGACGACGCTCTGCACCCCAACGACGCGGGCTACCAGAAGATGGCCGACGCCTTCCACCGCGGCATCCAGTCCTCGGACAGCTCCGGGTGGCTGAGGAACCCCGCCCCCGCTCCCTCACGCGTGTAGTCCGAGTTGGGCGGCAAGTGCCTGGACGCCAGCGGCTTCGGCACGGCCGACGGGACCGCTGTCCAGACCTGGAGCTGCACCGGCGCAGTCAACCAGGTCTGGTCCGCCTACACCGACGGCAGCCTGTGCTCCATGGGCAAGTGCCTCGACGCCGTCGGCTGGGGCACCACCAACGGCACCAAGGTGCACCTCTGGACCTGCCACGGCGGCGCCAATCAGGTCTGGGAGCCCTACAACGGCGGCTACCGCAACCCCGCCTCCGGCCGCTGCCTCGACATTCCGGGCTTCTCCACGGCCGACGGCACACAGCTGCAACTGTGGGACTGCCACGGCGGCTCCAACCAGAAGTGGACCACTCTGGCCGCCGGATGACCTGGATCTTCGAACCTTTCCTGCCCCTAGCCCCCGGCCACCCTCTCCCCCGCCCTTGTCAGCTCGTCCCCCTCCCGTGGCGCACCATGTGCGATCTTGAGAAGCTGCACAGTCAACGAGCACCTCGTCAGCCTCACACTCGTCAACCCGGGCCGAGTTGTGCCGTTGGGGCGCTCGGCCGGGGCGGCGTCGTGGGCGGGTGGGCGGCCGCTGGGCGCTCGTTACTGGGCCGAGTAGGGCTCCTGGCTGATCAGGTGGGCCTTCAGGCCTTCGCCGACGCCTGGTTCCGGGGTGCCCGCCCAGTCCTTGATGAGCACGCCACCACTGCTGCAGCCCCATGGGTTCCAGGTCCACGCGAGATACCCCATGTCGTGCGCGTCAGCCCAGTCCACCAACCGCTGCATGTAGTCAAAGCCGCAGTCGTCCTGGCCGAACTCACCGATGACGACCGGAACCTGTTGTGCGAGCGGGGCAACTTGGCTGTCCCAGCAGGACGCTGTCGCACAGGCGTTGAAGCTGTACGAGTGCCATGACGCGGCGGTGTTGTACAGCGGGTCGGCCGGCATGTGCGTCAGCCACTCACGCATGTCGTTGGCCCACTCAAGGCCACCCAACATGAGGACGTTGGTCGCGCCGGTGGCCCGGACCGCGTCGACCAGGTCCTGCATGCCCGCCGTCTCATAGGGCAGGCCCTCGCAGGTGCCGCCGTCCCGCCAGCACTGCCAGCCGACGGTCTTGTCCCAGTCGGCGGCGATCTCCGGGTACGGCTCGTTGAACAGATCGAAGACGACGGCGTCATCGCCCTTGAAGGCGTTGGCGACACCAGTCCAGAACTGGGGGGCGTACTGCGCGTCCGGCATCGGTTTCTGGCAGGTCGCGGTGGCGTCCTTGCAGTGCCAGTCCGGCCCGTTCGTGTAGGCACCCCGCGTCCAGTGCAGGTCGAGGATCGGGGTGATGCCGTTGGCCACCAACAGGTCGACGTAGTCCTTGACGCCCTGCTGGTAAGTGGTCCCATTGGGCGAGCCGTTGAGGCCCAGCCAGCATTCCTCGTTCAACGGCAGGCGTACCGCGTGGATGTTCCAGGTCTTCATCGCGTCGACGGACGCCTGATCGACCGGGCCGCCGTCCCACAGCCCCTTGCCCTGCACACACGCGTATTCACCGCTGGAGCGGTCCACACCCAGCAGCCGGTACGGCTTGCCGCTCGCGGTGACGATCTTGTTGCCGGACACCTTCAGCTCCGGGGCCGGACCGCTGGGACCGCCGGTCGGAGTGACGGTGGGGCCGGGGGTCGGGGACGTCACCGAGCCGGTACAGGTCACGCCGTTGAGCGCGACCGAGGCGGGTTCGGGATTGGCGCCCTTCCACGCACCGGTGAACCCGATGGAAGCCGAGCCGCCTGTGTCCAGCGCCCCGTTCCAGTCGAGGCTGGTGGCGGACACGTGGGCTCCGGACTGTGTCCAGGTGGCACTCCAGCCGTTGGTGACCTTCTGGTCGGAGTTCGGGAAGTCGAACGTCGCGGTCCACCCTCGTACGGGGGATCCGAGATTGGTGATGGCCAGGTTCGCAGTGAACCCTCCCGGCCATTCGCTCTGCACCTTGTACGCGACCGAGCAGCCGGTGGCGGCTGCCGACGCGGGCAGGGTGGCCATGGCAAGGCCACCCAGGATCAGCGCTCCGGCGGCGCCGGTGGCCGATAAAGCGTGACGACGTTTCACCTGATCTCCTCGTTGCCGTAAGGGATCGCTGAGCTCGATACCCAGCTGATCGACGAACCGGTGAGCCGGGGCACAGGCCGAGGGCCTGTGGCTGATCGGTCCACCAGGCGGGTGGTGCGCGCCGTACGGATCAAGGAATCGACAGCTGTCGCGCGTTCAGATCCTGTCGTCCCGACGGATTCCGCGCGGGCGTCAGCAGCCGATCGGTGAGGAACCCAGGGCCACGTCGTCGAACCAGAGAGTGTCGTCCCCGGTGCCGTAGCTCTCCCAGCCCAGGCGCAGGCCGGTGGGGCGGGGAGGGGTCCCGCGGGCGAGCCACTGCCCGTCGACGTCCTGGGTCGGTACTCCGTCCACGTGCAGTCCGGCGACCTCCTGGTCGTCGACCCAGGTGCGCATGGACTGGGCGGTGGTGTCGATCTGGTAGCGCAGGCACAGCCACCGGCCGGTCGGCAGCGGGGTGCTGAGCGCGACCCCCGCCGGGCTCTGTTCCGGCAGCGTCGCGTCGTCGCTCTCGCGGTTCCACTGCAGCGCGCCGTTCTGCCCGCCGACGCGCAGCGCCCTGCCGCCCTGTGAGGCGTCCGGCATGGACACGAAGGTGACGTGGTTGGTGGGCAGGGCGGTGGTGTGCCGCACCCGCATGCGTACGTACACCACGGGTCCGACGGAGGACAGATCGCGCGTGGAGGCCGCGAAGGCGTGATTGCAGTAGCCTGCGCCGCCGTTGATGCGCAGCGACCTGGTGCCGCTGTAGGCGACGGACGTGTCGACGCTCACCTTGCCCGTGCCCTGGCAGTCGGGTGCCGTGGTCTGCCAGGCGCCCGAGGGCACGGTGCCGGTCTGGTCCTCGAAGTCGGAGCAGATCGCCGCCCCGGCGCATTCGGCCGGCGCCGTGGCTGTCGGTGTCGGTGTGGCGGTCGGCGTCGGCGTGGGGGGCGCGGTTCCGCCGCAGGGCACGCCGTTGAGGACAAAGGCGGTGGGAGCCGGGTCGGCGGTGCGCCAGGTGCCCTGGAGGCCGAAGTCCACGGACCCGCCGGCGGCGAGCACGGCATTGTGCGCGGCGTTCACGGCGGTCACCGCGCCGCCCGACTGGGTGACCTGCGCGTTCCAGGCGGACGTGACCTGCTGGTCGCCGCCATAGGTCCACTCCAGCCGCCAGCCGTTCAGGGCGGCGCCGAGATTCGTGACGCGGATCTGGGCGGTGAAGCCGCCGGACCACTCATTGGTGGTGTACGTGACCGTGCAGCCTGTCGCCGCGCCCTGGGCGCGCGACGTCGCGATGGCGGGAAGGGCCACCGCCACCACGGTCAGTACCAATGCCCAGAGCGGCAGTCGGTGGCGGCGCACGCGTAATGAAGTCATGGCCATGATCAATCTCCGACGGTGGTCAGGACGCGGTGCAGGAGAGCGTGCCGAGGTCTCGGTCGTCGCCGCTGAGCGTCATCCCCCAGGTCGTCGACCCGCCCGGTGCCAGCGTGCCGTTGTAGGAGGCGTTGCGAACGGTGGTGGCGGGGCGGGACGGATCCACCACCGCGTTCCAGCGGTTCGCCACGGCCACACCGCCCGGCAGGGTGTGGTGCACCGACCAGCCGGTGACGGGCCGGGACCCGGTGTTGGTGACCGTGACGTCGGCCTGGTACCCGCCCTGCCATGAGCCGGTCAGCTTCCACTCCGCCGTGCAGGCGGTATCGCCGGAGGGACTCGGCGCGGGAGTGGGAGACGGTGTCCCTCCAGAGCTGTCCGTGGTGTAGGGGACGGCGGTGTAGTCCTGCGAGCAGCCTCCCGCGCAGCCTGACGGCAGCGAGAAGGAGTACGTACGGCCGCCGCCCAGCCAGGCGTCGGAGGCGTCGCGGATCCGAATGGTGAAGTCGCTTCCGCCGGAGGCCGTCTCACCGATGACATAGGACTGCCCCATGTCGCTGTTCATGGTGGCGTCGGTCCAGGCGCCGTTCACCAGGTACTGGACGCCATGGATGCCGCCCGGCAGATGGGAGACGGCGATGGCGGGCCAGTACCGCTGGGCTCCCCTGAGGAAGCCGATACGGATGTCGCCGCTGTAGTCCGGGGCCGGGACGAAGCTCCAGGAGACATGACGGTTGTTCCAGTGGTCCGGGAACATCGCCCCCACGGGGGTGCCGTCGATCCGGAAGCGGTTGAGGGAATCGGTCGCCAGGTCGAGGTGGTTGGGGTCGTCCCGGCACCAGGCGTTGGAATCGGCGCAGCTGTCCGCGACGAGCATGGTCAGGGTGGCCCCGTTGTACTTGTCGGCCACCCAGGAGCCGTTGCGGCAGAAGGGCTGGCCCGCGGCGCCGTCGTTGGTGCCGGCGCAGTAGTCCCCGATGGTGACCTTGACCCAGCGGCCGCAGTTGCGGCCGTTGTCGAAGGCGCCCTTGATCGATGCGCTCGAGTCCGGCACCGGGCGGGGGTAGGCGCCCGAATAGTCGCCGGGTGTGTTGAACACGTTGAGCGCCACGAAGTCCTGGCTGTCCAGTTCGCGCTGCGGCAGACCGCAGCCGCCGTAGGGGCTGCCGAGCCCGGAGAAGTGGGTCGCGTTGCCCAGGACCTCAGTGGCGGCGGCACTCGCCGCGGGCGGCTGGGCCGCCGCCGCCACGACGGGTAACGCGGCGCAGCAGAGCGCTGCCACCAAGGTGGCGACGCGCCGGGCGGGTGAGCGGGGGGTCGAAAGAAGCTGCATGGGGGGATCCGCCTTCTTCGTGACGGGGCGCCGTGTCGTTCGTGTGGACCCCTCTGGGAGGGAGGGGAGCGAGTGCTGGATCACCTTCACTGTGGGAGCGCTCCCACAGTGATGTATTCGGGACTGTAGAAGAGGGCCATGACCCTGACAAGGGGTCGCGTACACGTCGGAGTTTTCAGCGTCTCCGGGGCCGGGGCGGGGCGGGCCCGGACAGGGGTGTAGGCCGCTGAGTTTCCGCTTGTGCTTTGGATAAAGGAGCTGCCGCCCTACCCTCCGAGGCGCAGGTAGAGCGTGCCAGCCGGGTCCCTGTCGATCTTCTCGGCCAGGTGAGCACTTCCAGACACCCCGGCCCGTGGCCTTCAGCGGCGCCACGGTGCCAGCTGCGACGGCACGAGTGCCGGCGCTCCGCACGGCGAATCCCCCGCCGTGCTCCATACGTCCGGCCGCCTGTTCAAGCGCCGCCACCCTCGTCCCAGCGACCGGTAGAAGCGGTCCGGCAGGAAGACGGCGTCCGCGATGATCATCGCGCCGGAGAAGAGCGGCAGCCCCATGACGATGGCGATGCCCACGTGCATGCCCAGCAGCATCATCTGGACCGGGTACTTGAGCCGTCCGAACAGGACGAACGGAAACGCGACCTGCAACAGCACGGTCAGGTAGCAGGCGATGCCGATCATGACGTCGTGCCCGTCCACCATGAGCGAGAGCTCGGGCCAGGGGCGGAACAGGTCGAGGTTCAGGACGTAGCGGAGGGCGGTCCCGTTGCCCCAGGTGCCGCCCTGCACCTTGTAGAGGCCCGCGGACCCGTAGAGGAAGCAGACCTGGGCCGCGATGACGAACATGCCGCAGTTGTGCAGCACGGACGTCAGGGTCCGGTGGGACTCGCGAAGCCCGGCCGCAGCCCGACGCGCAGACGGGCACGTGTTGCTTCCCGCGGAGGCCCCCAGACGGGCTCTGCGCGCGTCCAGGGACCAGCGCCGTCCGCATGCGGTGAAGACGAGGTACATACCCATCACGCCGACCGGGGCGGTCACGGTTGCGCCCAGTCGAGCCGCGATGCGGCGTTCAGCTCGGCAAGTGATGCCTCGTGCAGTCGTGGCGTCATGCTGCCCTTGTTCCTGCCGCCGCTTCCTCCGGCCCAGGCCACCCAACTGAGCGCCCTCGGCGGCATGCTCCGCAGGGCCGGCACCCGTTTCGCCCTCCTGCTGACGTTCCTCGTCGTGCTGGCTCACTTCGGCACCTACACCTACGTGACGCCATTCCTGGAGCAGGTCACCCACGCCAGCGATCGCCTGGTCACTGCATTCTTGCTGCTCTACGGTGCCGCCGGCATGATCGGCAACTTCTTGGGCGGCGCCTGGGTGGCCCGGTATCCGCGGACCGTCTTCGGGCTCGCGGCCGGCCTGATCGCCGCGGTGACCCTCCTGCTTCCAGCCTTGGGCCGCTGGGAGACGGGCGCAGTGATACTGCTGCTCGTGTGGGGTGTCGCATATGGCGCTGTACCCATCGCGTCGCAGACCTGGTTCTCCAAGGCGGCGCCGCATGCCCCAGAAGCGGCATCGGTCCTGTTCACCGCCTCCTTTCAGGCAACAATCTCTGTTGGTGCACTCGTAGGGGGAGTCGTCCTGGACCGGACCTCACCCTCCGCGGTCATGCTGCTGGGCGGTTGCACCGCGGTTCTCGTGGTCCTGGCGGTAGGGGCACGTTTCGCCGCGCGCCTCACCGGTCCAGGCTGCACGCAGCGGTCCTGAACGTACAGAGACCCGCCCACGCGTCCTTCTGAACAGCACTTGCCGCATGGTCCCTCGACCTGACTGCTGTTTGGTCAACCACTCACCGCACGCAGCTCGGAGTCTCGATGGCCATCGTCCTCAGCATGGCCCCGTCTGGGGGCATTTCGCAGCTGCTCACGTCGCCCGGATCGCGTCCGCCGGGGCCCTGCGAAGGGCCTGGCGGGTGGGGAGTTCGATCGTGAGGAATGCCGTCGTCACGATCGTCGCCGCGACGCCGGGCAGCAGCCAGGCCGGCCCTGCCGGCCAGGGGCGGCCGAGGAAGCCCTGGCCGAGGAGGGCGAGCGGGAGGGCGGAGAGGAGCATGCCTGAGACCAGCGCCGCCGCCGCGATCACGGCCGCCTCACGGCGCATCATCGCCCGGATCTGCCGCGGCGTCGTGCCGACCAGCTGCAGCGCGGCGATCTCCGTACGGCGCTGGACCGTGGCCGCGACCAGCTTGTTGGCGATGCTGAGGAGGAGGTAGCTGAGGAGTACGACGATCGTCGCCAGGTTGATCCACACCTCGGGTGGGGTGTCCTGCTTGCTGCCAGAGCCCGTTCCGGACGTGTTCTCCAGGGCCAGGCCCGGGTGTGCCGCCGTCAGATCGGTCAGTACGCGTGCCGCCGTCGCCGTGCCGTCCGTGCGGACGAGGAGGCTCTGGGTGAGGCCGGAGGTGGTGTGGCCGGACATGAGTTCCCCGGAGACGATCAGTGAGCCGAAGCCGAGTCCCCGGTCGTACACGGCCGCCACCCGCGCCTCGGTCCGCGTGCCGTCGCCGAGGATCAGCCGGATCCGCCGGCCGAGTCCCGCGTCCCGCGAACCGGCGACCTCACTGCTCACGGCGACCGTGGCGCCGGTCAGGTCCGCCAGCCGGCCCTCCCGCACCCCGGGGTCCAGGACGCCGGCCGCGTCCGGCGTGGCGATCAGAGCCGGCACCGACTCCACATCGGCCTCGCCGAACATCTCGTACGGCCAGACGACCGTCGTCGAGCCGACGGGTGCGGCGGACCGCACTCCGGGCAGCTTGAGTACGGCGTCACGCGTGCCGGCCGGCAGGCCGCCGAGGGCTGGTGCGCTCAGCCGGTACTGGGCGAGCGTGCCAGCGCGGGTGTCCTGCGTGGTCGCCGCGAGGACGGTGGTCTGCGCGAAGGTGTAGGTCAGGACGAACACGACCGCCATCGCCAGCGGGCTGACCACTGCGGCGACCCGCAGCGCGTACGCCTGTACGTTGGCGAGGGCGAGCCAGGTCGGCGCGGACGTCCAGGGCCGCAGCCGACGTACGGCGGCAGCCCCCGCCGTACGAACCAGAGCCGGGCCGCACAGAGCCAGGCCGATCGCGGCGACGATCCCGACGATGGAGGTGGCCGCCGCCCCGATCACTGTGCGGGTGAACAGCGGGGTGACGGACAGCGCGCACGCGGCGGCGATCAGCAGAAACCCGGTGAGGGTACGGCCCTTGGAGGGCTTGCGCGGTTCGCTGCGGGACTCGGCGACGGCCTCCGTCGCGGGCATCCGAGAGGTGCGCCAGGCCGCACCCCGGGCGGAGATCTGCACGGTCAGCGCGAGCAGGAGGAGGGTGGCGAGGGCCGGCAACGGGCTGACGGTCAGCGGGAGTCCGGGCGGCAGGACGCCTCGGTCGGCGAGCATGTCGTGAAAGCGGCCTGCGAGGAGGTAACCGATTGCCACTCCGGGGGCCAGGGCCACGGCGGCCACCACGGAGGACTGCGCGGCAGCCAGTCGGCGGATCTGCCGTGGGGTCGCCCCGACCGCCCGCATCAGCGCCAGGTCGCGGCGCTGCCCGGCAATCGACACACCCAGCGCGCCCGCCGTGACGAACCCGGTGATCAGCAGCACGATCCCGCCGAGCGAACCAGCGAGCAGGATCAGCAGCGAGCGGGCCGTGCCCACGCCCGGCGCGACGGCCTCGCCGATGTCCGCGCCGGTGCGGACGGTCAGCCCGGTACCGGCCACCTGGTCGCGCAGCGCGTCGGCGACCCGCTCACCGGCTTTGGGCGCGGTGCGCAGGCCGATCAGGTCGTAGCGGCGGGCGCCGTCGCGGCTCGCGAGGCGTATCGCCGTGGCATCGGCGAAGTACACGCCCGCGCCCGGTGCGTCGACCACCGCGGTGACGCGATAGCGCACAGCGGGGCGGCCGCCCGCCACGGCCTGGACCCGGTCCCCGATGCGCAGACCGGTCGCGGCGGGGACGGCGATCTCGTCCGCTCCGGCCGGCGCGCGGCCGGTGACGTGCGGGCGGGCCAGCAGTTGAGTGGAGGACCAGCCGTGTCCGGCCGCCGTGGGGTCGTCAGCGGTGGGTACGACCTCTCCCCCGGCGTCGATCAGCCCGGCCGGGAAGCCGAGGTCGCCGACCACGGCCGTCACTCCGGGCAGGTCCGAGAGCCGGTCGATCAGCGACGACGGAACGCGGGCGCGCTCGGGTAGGGCGAGCGGCAAGTCGCCGTCCGGGTGGTACTCCTGGTCGGCCGCCACGACGATGTCCGCGCCGCCGAGCCGGCCCGGCGGCAGATGTGAGCGCAGCCCGGACTCGCCCAGGACACCGGTGCCGGTGAGCAGAGCGGCCCCGCCGAGTACCGCGCACACCACGGCGAGCAGCACGGTGATCCGGCGCGCGGTCATACGCAGGGCGATCGGGAAGAGAGGGAGGTGGGAAGGGGTGCGGAAGTGCTCGGACATGGGTCAGCACGCTCCCAACGCGACGAGTCGTTCGGCCAGTTGGGGCGCAGTGGGGTGGTCGAGGGCCTCGACCACCCGGCCGTCGGCCATCACCAGCGCCTTGTGGGCGCGGGCCGCGGCGGCCGGGTCATGGGTCACCATCACCACCGTCTGGCCCAGTTCGTCGACCAGGGTGCGCAGCAGCTCCAGCACCTCGTGCGCACTGCGCAGATCCAGCGCTCCGGTCGGCTCGTCGGCGAACACGACGGCCGGACGAGCCGCCAACGCCCGTACCAGAGCCGCGCGTTGCTGCTGTCCGCCGGAGAGTTCGGCGGGGCGGCGGCTGAGGTGGCCGACCAGGCCGACGCGCTCCACCAGCGCCGCGATCCACTCCCGGTCCGGGGCGCGGCCGGCGAGCCGCAGCGGCAGCGTGATGTTGTCCTCGATCGTGAGGGATGGGATCAGGTTGTACGACTGGAACACGAACCCGACGCGCTCGCGCCGCAGTTCGGTGCGGCGTGTCTCGTTCAGGCCGGCGATCTCATGGCCGTCGATGCGGACGCTGCCCGATGTCGGCGAGTCCAGCCCGGCCGCGCAGTGCATTAAGGTGCTCTTGCCGGAGCCCGAGGGGCCCATCACGGCGAGGAAGGTGCCGGGCCGGACCGTCAGAGACACCTCGTCGAGGGCCTTCACATCGCCCGGGTAGGTCTTGGTGAGGCGCTCCAGCGCGATGGCGGGGGCGGGCGCGGGGGCCCGTACGGTGGTCGTAGCGAGGTTCACCGGCGGCCGCCCTTCAGGCGGCGTACGACGAGGGCGGTGGCCGCGAGTGCGGTGACCGCGCCGCAGGCGAGGTTCACGGCGACACCGACGGCGGCGTAGGAGGTGACCATGTTCGCGACCGCGCTGATCACCAGGATCAGCCAGAGGAGGACGCGGGTGACCTCGCCGCGGGGCACGTCCGGGGCGAGGGCGTCGTGGTGCCTGTCGTTGTCCGCGTCGTGGACGCTCAGTCGGTAGGGGTCAGTGCTCGCCATCGTGGGCTCCTTAGCGGGGACTCGGCTGATGTCTCGGCCGGCGTCCCGGCTGATGTCTCCGACGCTACGGACCGCGTCCCCCCTCGGCCGATCCCGCCAACCGCCGGATCGGTGGTACAGCCTGCTGTACTCCACGGCGAAATGGGCCTGCCCCTGGGGCCGTTGATGCACATCAGGAGGGGAGCGAGCGTAAGGACAACCGACCCAGCCGGCACCGCGACCCCATGGCCACTGCTGACGCGACCCAACTTCCGAGCGTCCGCGTGAGATCGTCGTCAAGGTCCTGCGGACCTCCGGTGCCGTGCTCGGGCAGCTGGTCGGCGGACTTGGGACGGCGGCGATGGCGCTGGGCGTGCCGGTGCCGGCGGCCGTTGCTGCAGTGACCGCCCGGTGTGGGAGCTGCGGCCGGGTGGTCGGACCCTGCTGCTGCGGGCGAACCGTCAGATCTCGCTGCGTACGGCCGCGCCCTCGCAGGAGCTGCTTCGGAAACCGGAACTGACCGGAGCCATCACCCAACTCGATGTACGAGCGGGTCCCCACGGCGACGAGCGTGGTGGCGCTGGATGCGGCCGGTTTCAGGTGGGACGGCGGATGGCCTGTACGGCGGCGTCGTAGAGGTCGAACAGGTCGGCTTGTCCGCCCAGGCGCACCCATTCCTCGTTGGCTGCCTGCAGGCAGATGATTTGCTGCGGCCGGGACAGCGCGGGCCTGCAGGGTGCGGCGGTCGGAGTCGGGCAGCCGCGGCTCGATCAGCGGTGCGAGCAGGTCCTGCCAGCGGGCTTGCTTCTCGGCGTGTCCGGCGCGAAGGGAATCGTTGCCGAACAGCAGCATGATGAACTCCAGGCGCCCTTCGGCTGTCATGTCGATCTCCTCAAGCACCTGGAACGCCGCACGCAGCGCCGTCCAGGCATCCTCGTCGGCCGGGCGCTCGGCGAGGCGCGCGGGTCTGCGTCGGCAACGTCGACGCGCACGTCACCGCCCCGGCGGCAGCCGCCCTGGAACCCGGCCAGATGGTCGCCATCATGGGCACCTCCACCTGCCATGTCATGAGGTCCGACCAGCTCGGCACCGGGCCCGGCATGTGCGGGGTCGTCGACGGCGAGATTCTCCCGGGCCTGTGGGGCTACGAGGCCGGGCAGAGCGGTGTCGGCGACATCTTCGCCTGGTGGGACCGACGCCCGTGGCCCTGCTGAGGGCCTACCGACCAGCGCGGTCACCGTCGAGATCAGCAACCCGGCGGCCAGACCCGCCCTGATGGTCCACTCCCCCGCTGTCCCCGCCACCGGGCCACCGGGCCACCGGGCCACCGGGCCACCGGGCCACCGGGCCACCGGGCCAGTGTCAACGCGCCGGACACCAGCAGGGAGGAACAGTCGCTTGCGAACTCCACGGCGTGACGTCCAGGACCCCTGGACATGCGCGCCTTACTGCCCAGCGCCGCCGTGGCGTCGTTGGCGTCGGCTGTATTCGGCGATGGCCTGCCAGAGATCACGTCGGTCGACGTCGGGCCAGTAGTCGGGAGTGAAGTACAACTCGGCATACGTGGTGTACCAGGGAAGGAAGTTGGACGTGCGCTGTTCGTTGCCCGTGCGCCACAGCAGGTCGACGTCCGGCATGTCGGGGTGGGGCAGGTGGCGGGCGAAGTCGTCCTCACGGATGAGGCCGGGGTCGATGTCGCCTGCGTGGGCTGCCTGGGCGAGGGCTGCCGCTGTCCGCGTGATCTCGTCGCGGCCGCCGTAGTTGATGCAGACGGTGAGGGTCAGGCCGGTGCGGTTGCGGGTTCGGCGCTCCTCGCGCACGAGAGCCTGGACGAGTTCCTCGGGAAGTTTGTCGGGGTGGCCCAACCAGCGCTGTCGTACGTCGAGGTCGCGGATAGGTCCCTCGTCGAGGTCTCGTCGGATCTCTTCCAGGATCGTGGTGATCTCCTCGGTGTCGCGTTTCCAGTTCTCGGTGGAGAACGCGTAGAGGGTCAGGTGACGCAGGTCGATCTCCAGGGCGCCGTAGACCATCTCGTGGGCGGCGGCGGTGCCGACGCGGTGGCCTTCCGGGCGGGGCAAGCCGCGCTGCTCGGCCCAGCGGCCGTTGCCGTCCATGATGACCGCCACGTGGGCGGGCATCCGGTCGGCCGCGATCTGCGGAGGCCGGGCACCGGCGGAGTGCGGTGGCGGGGGGCGAAGGGCGGTGCTTTCGGCTTCAGCGCTCGGGCCCCTCACGGTCGCCGCGGGTCGTCGGGGTCCGGGCATGGTCAGGGGCGTCAGGCTCCAGGCAAGTTTCGAGCGGATGCGGGCGGGGACGAGGATGCCGGTACGGGCCGCGAGAGACGGGCGCGGGGCGCGTTTGAGCAGGGAGTGGCCGGCCGCGTCGACGGCATCGAGCTGGGCGCGCATCAGGCAGGCGGCCGCGTCGAGCACGATGGCGGGGCCCGGGTGCATACCTCTGGTCATCGCGGGCCGGGTCACCCATTGACGGGCCAGAGCCGTCAGCTCCCGGATCAAAGCCGCTGTGGCCGGGCTCCACTTCCCTTGCCGCAGGGCGTCCTCGGCGCCGGGGAAGGCGTCCAGGGCCTCCTGCGGCAGCAGCAGGTCGCCCTGGGCGAGATCGGCGCTCAGGTCGGTGAGGACGTCGGTGAGCTGGGCGCCGTCGATGAACCGCTGGTAGTCCTGCTGTCGGCCCAGCCGGAGCGTCATCGGCACTCCGGCCTGTTCGAACAGGTGCCGCACCTGGTCGACCCAGGGCACGACTCCCTCGCTGCACCAGGACCGCCAGGCGGCCCAGTCGGCGAAGTGCCGACCGCGGGCGTCATCGCGTGTGCTGTTCATGGCGCCTCGGAGGCTGGACAGGTCAAGGCGCCATCGCAGGGCGGTGTCCACCAGGGCCTGCCGGACCGGATCCCCGCTCGTGCCGGCCACCAGATCGCATTGCAGGGCTTGGGTCCACGCTTCGACGCGGGTCGCACGTTCGGCCGGCTCCGCATCCTGCTGGTCGGCCAGGTCGTCCAGGACAGTCGCTGCCGCCCACAGGGCCCACCCGGCCGGGCGCAGCACGGCCGGCATCAGTTGGATGAGGACGTAGATCTCGGGATCGTGCACGCGTGTGGTGCGCCGGCACAGCCGGTACGCGGCCCGCAGAGATGGGTCTTCATCGGTGGGCGGGCGGTGCGTGGGTAACGGACGTTGTGGCGGCACAGCGGTGTCGAGGTCCGCCGTGGTGGAGTGCGTGGTGGTGCGCATGTCGGGAGCCGGGACCTCAGTGTGCTTTCGTGTCGGACGCCTTGGCCGATGGGCCGGCCGTTGGGCGCGGTGCGGGAATATCGGTCTTGTTGCTTGCCAGCCCGGACGGCGCAGTGGAGGCGGTCGGCAGGCAGTTGCGGGTGCTGTGGCGGAAGCCCAGCAGGGCTACAAGGGCGGCCAGCCCGAACCAGGTGAGCTCAAGGGCCAGATGCCCGGGGACCGGGCTGGTGGAGAATCCGGCCGCCGTACCGGCCTGCATGGCCCCGTACGAGGGCAGGCAGCGCATGACCGGGTTGTCAGCCCCCGAACTCGTGATGGGGTTCTGCAGCGCGAGATCGATGATGCTGGTCATCACGATGGCGAACATCCCCTCGACTTCCCGGCGCAGCAGGGACCCGAAGACGACTCCCAGAGCGCCGTAGGTGAGTCCGGCGCAGAACAGGGAGGCGGCGAGCAGGAGAGGCTGGCGGGGGGCCCAGGACAGGCAGATGACCGCGGTGGCATAAGCGGCCACCGTCGCCGAGACCAGGACCAGAGCGGTGACTTTTGCCAGGACGAGGTGGGTGCGGGGGTAGCCGGCCATCGCCAAACGGCGGTCGAAGCCGCTGCCGGAGAAAGTGGCGGCGAACATCATGAAACCGGTGATCAGGGTGACGGCGTTGAGCGCTCCGCTGAGCGCGGTCAGTTCATTGCCGTGCGGGGTCAATGCTTCCCCTGTGGCGCGAAGCCGCATCCGGGCCGGGGTGTCGGGCATCGCCAGGTACGCCAGGGAGGTCCACACCGGGACGAACAGGATCACCAGAATCATGGCGAACCGGTTGCGGCCGTGTTCGAGGAGCGTGAACCGGGTGGCGACAGCGAGGCGGGTCAGGTGAAACCTCACGCCGCGGCCCCCGCCTCGCCCGTGCGCAACATTCCGCTCTTCAGGCGCCACAGCTCGTCCAGGCGTTCAGTGTCGTACGCGAGGTGGGAGACGATCAGCACCGAGCGTCCCGCGTCCCGCAGCCGCGCGGCCAGATCCCAGAACCGCTGGTAGGTGTCCCAGTCGAAGCCCTGATACGGCTCGTCCAGCAACAGGACCTGCGGATCGTGCATGAGAGCCAGCGTCACGTTCAACTTCTGCCGTGTGCCGCCGCTGAGAACCCCGGCCCGCTCATCGGCGTATTCGGTGAAGCCCAGCACATCCATGATCTCTTCGGCGTAGCGCACATCGGTGAGGCGGTAGGCCGTCTGGAAGTACGTCACGTGCTGTTGGACCGTCAGCGCGTCATTGAGTACCACGTGCTGCGGGCAATAGCCGAACCGGCCGCCGTGACGGACCGATCCACGCACGGGCCGCAGTTCGCCTGCCAGAATCTTCAGCAACGTGGACTTGCCGGCGCCGTTCTCCCCGACGATCCCGCACAGAGTCCCGGGCCGCAGCCGCAGGTCAACGCCCCGCAAAACCACACGCCGACGGTAGGCATGATGCACATCCCTGATCTCCACGCCCATCTCCTTTCCTCTGTAGTCCTGGACCGCCCTTGATCGAACGGCCTAACGCTCGCGACGCGTCACAGACACGGGACCCATTCGCGACGCGACTGCCGTAGGCCCGGACGCACCGGCCCGTTGCCCTGGTGCGCGTGGAACTCGTAGAACCCGCTGACCACCGATAGCGCGTGGTTGATCGTCCGTGGCGCGTAGCCGGCACGCAGGACCGGCTTCCCAGTGCGCAGGTTCACCGAGCCCGGAGCCGGGCCACTAGCCGACTTGCGCTGTCGTTGAGGGTTCGGCGCTGTCCGCAGCCACCCGGCTAGCACTGCGGTCTCGGCCTCGGTCGCATTCTCCCAACCGACCCCGAGCAGCCACAGCAGGCGGAACCAGCGCAGCAGCCCGTACCCGTAGCTGCGAACCGTTAGCGGGCTGCTGTCGTGCAGGGCCAGGTCCCTCAGATATGCAGTGATCGGCTCGATCTCGTCGTCGTACCCGTTGAGGACGATGTACGGGGGATGCACCCTCCTCGCCGGAACTACCGCCCCGACACGGGGGACGTCCGCTCGTCCCTCCATCAGTTCATGCCGCAGGTCCACTCGCGCTCTCCGTGTTGGTCTTGGGTACCAGCACCCAGACCAACGAGAAGACGTAGTGCAGATAACTGTGCATGACGGTGCCCTCGATGACGGGCACGGGCCATCGTGGTCGAGCATGGTTGCCATGGTGATCGGTCCAGCGCCGTCCCCGGACCGGATCGGCCGGCATGAGGGCTCGATCCGGTGGTTTTCCCCATTTTTCGGGCGTAGACAGCGGTGTTCGGGGATCCTGCCGAGGTACCCCTGAAGACCCCTGCAAGGAGACCCTCAGTGCGCCGCCCGACCCGGAAAGCCTTCGCCGCCCTCATCGCCGCAGCCGGCCTCGCCCTCCCTCTCCTCACCCCCACATCCGCCTCGGCTGCCACCCACACCAGTCGCTTCGCGAACTACCGCTACGGAGACTGCCTGCGCGAGAACTCCGAAACCGGCCTCAAGGGCGACCGCTGCACCACCGGACGCGGCAGCCTCCTGTGGCAGTGGAACGGCCGCCTCAACACCAACACCACTC
>NZ_KQ948151.1:183478-318363 GCF_001513955.1 Streptomyces pseudovenezuelae
GACAGTTCTTCTTCTGCCCGAGGTCGGAAGGCGGCCCGTTGGGCCGCAGTGGTGATGATCTTGAACGGGCCGGAGCGGGTGTGCGGGAGACGGAGTGAGGCTGGCTCCGTCGCTACGGGGGAAAGCGACGGAGCCAGCCTGAATCCACCGTGCCACACCCGCCCAGACCGCGCTCGTCATCCGCGCGAACTCGACTGCGGCGCTCAAGAGCCGACACGTCACGCGGCGAGTTCCTCAAGCAAGCGGGGCCCGTTGCTGCGGACGCTGTTGACCGCGGCGGAGACGGGCCGGGCATGAAGGTGGCCCTCGGCCGACTGGCCGAGCAGGGCCCGCAACTCGTCGGGATCCTAATGGGCGGGGTCGAGCCAGGCGTCGTAGTGGTCGGGCGTGAGGGCGAGCGGCATGCGGGGATGGACACGGCCGCCCGCATCGGTGGCTTCGGTGGTGATGGTGCAGGTCATCAACCAGCGGTATCACGATCATTGTGTCTTTCCGATGCGTGCGGCACCTTCGACCAATCTCAAACTGCCAGGGTGAGATGAGGTGAGCACCTTGTCCCTCCGGACCCGCTCGTGCTCGGCTGGCTCCATGGCAGCAGAAGAATCCGAGCACACGCAGCTCATCCACCGCTGGCTGGCCGGCGAGGTGGTCAACAACCACGTCGGCATCAAGGTCGTCGGAGGCCCCTCCAACGGCCGAACAAAGATCATGAAACTCGGACCGGGCGGGACGCCTCCCGCCCAATTCCGCACCTCCGGCGGCCGGGCAGGATCCGACTGGCACCTCTACCAGGCAGTCCGCTCCACCGACGTCCCAGTCGGCTGGATTTACTCACACATCGGCATCGCCCCCACACCCACAGACTGAGACAACGCGATTCTCCGGCGGCCGGAGGGCGATGGCGCTTGATGGAAACGGCCACCTCCGACTCAGGAACAGCTCGGGCGCGAAGACCTGCGGAGGGCAGCCTGCGAGTACCAGGCGGCATCAGGCAAGGTGCCGGGCGAAGAACCCGAGCGTGCTCTCCGTCTCGAATCCCGGGACCTCACCGTGTCCGCCGGGGTTGGCGTGCAGTGTCTTCTCGGTCGAGGCGAAGGCGTCGAACAGGGCCAGGCTCTGGGTCCGGGGCACGCGTTCGTCGTCCCACTGCACGAGGAACTCCACCGGGACGGTGATCCGCGCGGCGGTCTCGGCCGACACCTCAGCACCGCTCAGGCCCAGCACCGCCGCCCGGACCCGCGGCTCGGCGGCAACCAGCGGGGCACCGATCACGCAGCCCAGCGACACTCCCCAGTAGCCGACCGGGCCAGTGCCGACATGGCTGAGCTTCTGGACCGCGTCGAGGACCGCCTGCCATTCCGGGACGATCTCACGGACAACGAGCGCCTGGAAGGCGGCGATCAGTGGAGCCAGTCCCCCACCGGCATCGAGCTGGGCCTCGTACTCGGTCGCGATGCGGCTGAACTCCTCATGTGCCGGCCGGTCACCGTGGCTGGGCGCATCGACCGCCACCACCGCGAAACCGCACTCGGCCACGAAACGGCGCGCAAGGCTCACCGTGCTGGAAGCCTTCTTGTCCTGACCGCCCCCGTGCCCCATTGCGATCAGGGGGCGGTCACCGTCGGCACCAAGTGGAGTCCACAGCACGCCGGGGACGTCACCGAGGAGGAAGAGCTGTTCAAGAACTCCACCGGACGACGTCTCAGAGGCAAAGCGCATAGCGTTTCAGGCCTTTCGGGATCTCCGCCGCGGGTTCTCCGCCGCGGGTTCTTCCGAGTGTGACGTGCCGTGATCGCGAGTCGACCACGCAGCACTGGGCGCGGGTGGGCTTCCAGGATCCACGCGTCGAAAGGAGCCACCTTCTTCTCCGAGTGGCGTCAGTGGGCGAACTTCTCGATGGCCGCCGGGGTGACAGGGGTGAAGAAGTTGACGAGGTTGCCGTCGGGGTCGCGGAACAGCAGCGACCGGTTGCCCCAAGGCATCGTGGTCGGCCCGGCGACGAAATCGGTGACGAAGCCGGTCAGGCTCCGGTGAACGCAGTCCACGTCGTCGACGAGGAACTCCGTGATCACGCTGTGCTTGTCCGCGGGGCGGGCTGAGCCCGCGGCGAACAGCGGGACGGTGCGGGTGCCGGCGATCGCGAGGGTGGCGTGGGAGGTCCTGAGTTCGGCGAAGTCCTCGGTGGCCCACGTCGCCCGCGCCCCGGTGGCCCGCTCGTAGAACTCGACGAGGCGCGCCACGTCGCCGGTGATGATGCGGATCGAGACGAAGTCCATGGAAATCTCCTTGGCTGTGGTGGAGGCGTGCAGGTCGCAGGCTAGGAGAGATAGTGGACAGAATCGGTCCTGTATTCGCGTTAGGCTGCGAACATGCCCAGACCGACCGCCCGCGTGCTGACCCTCCTGGAGCTGTTGCAGTCGGGCGGCACCCGGACGGTGGCCGAACTTGCCGACAGGCTCGGCGTCGAGGGGCGCACGGTGCGGCGGTACGTGGACCAGTTGCTCGACCTGGACGTGCCCGTGGAGTCGGTACGCGGCCGCTACGGCGGATACCGACTCGGCCCCGGGTACCGCTTGCCTCCCCTCATGTTCAGCGACGACGAGGCGCTGGCGGTGCTGCTCGGCCTGGTCGCAGGCCGCCGAGCAGGGCTGACGACGACGGAGCACACAGCAGCTGAGACGGCATCGGCCAAAATCCGGCGGGTGCTGCCCAAGCGCATCGCCCATCGGCTCGACACGCTCCTGGAAGCCCTCGCCTTCACGGATCAGCCCGGGGCGTTCGACACCCCGGACGCCGAGGTCCTCCTCGCCCTCGCCGACGCGGTGCGCAACTGCCGACCGGTCTCGATCCGCTACACCGACCGCGACGGACGGCACAGCGAACGCACGCTGCACGCATACGGGATCGTCGCCCACGCGGGCCGGTGGTACGTCACGGGCGAGGACCCCCGGATCGGCGAGGACCGAACCTTCCGCCTCGATCGCATCGCGGCCGTACGGACCCTGCCGGGTTCGTTCGAAGCACCTGACGGTCCCGGCCCGGCACAACGCGTGCTGTCGGCGTTCGCCACGGCCGAGTACCGGCATGAGGTGACTGTGCGCATCCACGGAACCGTCGGGCACATCCGCGCCCACCTTCCCGCCACCGTCGCGACCCTGGAGGAGCAGCACGAGCCCGTGTCGGGCGAGGAGCCGTCGACCGAGCGGTGGTTGCGCGTAGAGCTGCGGGCGGAGCGGCTCGACTGGTTGCCCGCGGTACTCGCCTCACTCGACCGACCGTTCGTCATCGAGCGCCCCGACGAGCTGCGCGACCTGGTCACCGCACTCGCCGATCGCCTCACGTCCTACGCCCGTCAGGTCTGACAGCGAGGCACCGGGGCCTGCGGTGTGGTGGCTTGAAGGTACGCGTGCTGGTTCGAGCCTGGGAAGGTCGGCCACCATAAGGGGCATCCCGGTGTAGGCGGTGCCCACCGCAAGCTGGTCAGAGCGCCGATCGTGCTGGTCGGGACCGCCTGAACACCCACGCCTCCCGCAGGATGCGGGAACCCGTCGCCGAGCGGGCGTGGCTGACAGTGTTCCTGCTCCCCGCCTCCTCACATCCAAACGTGATTCGTCGGAGACGCTTCAGCCGATGCAGGGATCTTCCACTGTCGGGATGCACGGAGACAGCAGCGCCTCCGTGTGCCGCGTGACCACGCCGCGAACGAGCCTGAGCACGCGTACCTCGTTTTCGTGGTCGGGTTCTTCGTCATCGCGAACGTGGAGGAGCCCGTACGAACCCGGGGCAACCACAGCCACATGCTCGAACAGTTCGACAACGTCAGGCGACGAGTGGTGATTGGAGTGGCCACCGAGGTGGATGTACGGCGAGCCGTTCATCCACCTGGTGTCAAGCAAGTACGGGCTGTCGATCTGGGCGATGCGAAGCCGAAGCTCATCGACGATCTGCTGCAGATCAGCCTCATCGTCGTCACAGGCTGCCGTCTCCCTGACCGCGATCCAACCGTGGTACTCGAACATCCCGTGATCGTAGTGCGATGGCCTGCTTCACCGCGGCGATCGCAGCATGATCCGCCGGACAGGCCTTACTGATCGTTTCACAATGAGACCTGCAGGACGGTGCGAGAGCCGAGGCACGTTGACGTGCCAGGGAAAAGTCGGGCAGGGACGCTGGCCGCTGCTGTACAACGATCGCTATGAGCTGGGTGGCTAACGTGATGATCTCGGTCGACGCGGCCGACAGTGCAAGTGCTGAGGCGTTGAGCGAGTGGTTGCGGACGGATGCCCATCGTCGTGGTCAACCAGAGGTGCATGGTGTCGGGTTCTTGAATCTGCTCACCAGTCCCGAGGCCAACCAATGGGGTGGTTGGAAGCACCCCGAGTGCGAGGTGTGGGCGGGCGCTTTGAACCATGCCGACCTCGACGCCCTCAAGCAGCGTGTGTTCGAGATGCCGTGGAGCGAGCCGAACCTGGTGCAACTCCTGATCATGGATCAGGAGGAGGGGTTCTTCCGCATGTGGATGATCAGGGGTAGCGAACTGCGGCAGTTTGCCCCCTTGCAGCCAAACGAGGAAGACGAGGGCTTCTACCGGGGCTGATGAGCTGGGTCTGTCGCTCACGCCGACTTCTCATGCAACGTCAAGTGCTGTTGCTCTTGTACTCGATGATCTAGGTCGGCAAGGTGTCAGATGTGCCTTCAGATCCTGTTCCTGACGACCTTTGGGAGCGGATCGCTCCGCTGCTGCCACCGGCACCCGAGCGGCGCCGCCGTCATCCAGGGCGGTTGCGTGTCCCCGACCGGACGGCACTCGCGGGTGTGATGTACGTGTTGCGGACTGGCGTCGCCTGGCGGGACGTCCCGGCGGAGACCATGGGGTGCTCGGGAGTTACGGCCTGGCGCCGACTGCGCGACTGGACCGAGGCCGGCGTCTGGCCCCGCCTGCACGCCGTCCTGTTGGACGAGTTGCGCCGCGCCGGCCTGCTGGACCTCAACGACTGCGCAGTGGACGGCTCGCATGTCCGAGCGCTCAAAGGGGGGATCATGTCGGTCCCTCGCCTGTCGACCGAGCCCGACCCGGCTCCAAGCACCACCTGATCGTTGACCGGCACGGAACCCCGCTCGCCGTGACGCTCACCGGCGGCAACCGGCGGCAACCGGCACGATGTCACCCAGCTTCTACCCCTGCTGGACGCGGTCCCGCCGATCCGGGGTCTGCGTGGACGGCCCCGCCACAAGCCTCGTCGGTTGTATGCCGACCGAGGCTACGACTTCGACAAGTACCGCCGCCTGCTGTGGAAACGCGGCATCAAGCCCTTGATCGCGCGACGCGGCATCGCCCACGGCTCCGGCCTGGGCAAAACCCGATGGGTCGTCGAGCGCACCTTCGCCTGGCTCCACCAGTTCAAACGGCTCCGCATCCGCTACGAACGCCGCGGCGACCTCCATCAGAGCCTGCTCGAACTCGCCTGCAGCCTCATATGCCTCCGCCGCCTCCGAGCCTCATTCTGAAACGATCAGTTAGGGGCTCCTCGTCGTTCAAGTTCGACCAATGGATCGTGGACGGGTGACGCACCGCCACCCGTGACCGTCAGGCTGTCCGCCGACTGCTCCGCGGCTGATCCGCAGCGCCGGAAGCGGAAGCCGTCGGCCATCGCACGGGCTAATCGACGATGCCGTCAGGCGTTCGCGGACGGGCCAAGGATTCCCCGAAGCCTTGACGTCAGAGAGTGGTGATCCTACGGTCCCTACACCACCTCACGATCGGTCACTCCACCGAAACATTCGAAGAAGAGGGGAGCGCTCCCATGAACTCGCATGTCAGGTCCAGACCCAAGCGGCACACTAGTCTGCCGCCCCGAATTCGTCGCGCCTCCCGCGTCCTTTGGATGTCTCACTGAGACATGCTCGAAACTTTCGGTCCTGACCAAGCGTCATGGTCCGGTGGTAGCCGATCGGGTCGGTGACACATGACCTGGGATGCCGGGCCGGAGAGCACGTAAGCGGAACCACATCGAAGTAGCGAAGCGCAGACCAGAAAGCCCACATCAGCACCACATCCAGATGGAGGAGCAATGTCGGTGCACGGTAGCGATTCCGGCAACACAGGTCCGTTGCTTCCCAGTCGGCGGGCCGTCCTGGCGACCATGAGCGCCCTGCCGGTCTTCGCGGCCGCGCCACCGGCGGCAGGAGCGACCCGAACTCCGTCCCTGACAGCCGCCACCGTGACCGTCGACCCGTCGGTGACCCGGCAGACGATCCGGGGGTTCGGCGGCATGAACCACCCTCTCTGGATCGGTGACCTGACATCTGCCCAGCGCGAGACGGCGTTCGGTAACGGTGACGGACAGCTCGGATTCTCCGTGCTGAGAATCTTCGTCTCGGAGGACAAGGCGAACTGGAGCCGTGAGGTCGCCACGGCCAAGCGGGCGATCGAGCTGGGAGCCACGGTCTTCGCCTCACCATGGAATCCCCCCGCCCAGATGGTCGAGACCTTCGTGCACGGCCAACAGACCAACGCGAAGCGGCTCCGGTACAACATGTACGGCGCCTATGCGCAGCACCTGAACGACTTCGTCGGGTTCATGCGGAGCAACGGCGTGAACCTGTATGCCATCTCCGTGCAGAACGAGCCCGACTACGCTCAGGACTGGACCTGGTGGACTCCGGCCGAGATGACCAAGTTCCTGCGGGAGAACGCCGGGTCGATCAGTACCAGGGTGATCGCTCCGGAGTCCTTCCAGTACGTCAAGAGCTTCTCGGACCCGATCCTCAACGACCCGGCAGCCCTGGCCAACCTCGACATTCTCGGGGCGCACCTCTACGGCACCTCGTTCCAGAACTTCCCCTACCCGCTCTTCAAACAGAAGGGCGCGGGCAAGGAGCTGTGGATGACCGAGGTCTACTACCCCAACAGCAGCGATTCGGCCGACCTCTGGCCGCAGGCGCTGGACGTGGGGGAACATGTCCACCGAGCGATGGTGGATGCCGAGTTCCAGGCGTACGTGTGGTGGTACATCCGACGCGGTTACGGCCCCATGCGCGAGGACGGCCGGATCAGCAAGCGCGGTGCCGCCATGGCGCACTTCTCGAAGTACGTCCGCCCGGGGCACGTGCGGATCGCCGTGACCGCGAACCCCCAGCCGAACGTCTACCTCTCGGCGTACAAGGGCAGCGGCTCCCGGGTGGTCATCGTCGCCGTGAACAAGGGGGGCTCACAGGTGAGTCAGCAGTTCACCCTGCAGAACAACCCCTCGTCCGGAGTGTCTTCCTGGCTGACGGACGCAAGCAGGACGCTCGCCTCCCAGAGCAGGATCACCATGTCCAACGGCTCCTTCACAGGGCAGCTGCCCGCGCAGAGCCTGACGACCTTCGTGACCGGGTAAGGCCTCGCACTCATACCCCGCCGCCCGGATTTTGACGGGCCCGGGCGGCGGGGTCCCGTCAGGTCAAGGTGCCAGCCGCCAACTGCCAACCGCCAACCGCCAGTGTGCGATGTACCCGACGTCGATGGGCGCCCGGTCCTGCACACCCGGCTTTCAAATGCCCCTCACCGGCGGCGACGCCAACGCCTCCGCAACGTCGGGTCGTCAAGCGGAACTCGCGGCCACGTAGACCGGCTGATCGACGGACCTCACCGTCCGCATCTCCCCCACCGGCGGCGGCTATTTCTTCGCCCCCGTCATGGCGCTCGCAGATCTGCTCCGTTCATGGCCTCCGGGTGGCACGGTGCACGAAAGCGGGCGGCAGGTTCGCCCCTACAGCCTTCGAGCGTTCCAACTGATCGCAACGGCAGGTCAGTTCGGCGGTGAAGTGACGGGCGGGCGGGGCCCAGGCCGCATGCACATAGGCGAAGATAGTGAACCGCCCGCCGTGTCAGGACCTACTCCATCCGCCTCTTCAACCCTGAGTCTGTAGCGCTCTTCGACGAAGGGCACAGATACGCCCCTACGCCAGCGCCGCATGGCAGCTTCTCTTCGGCGAGGAGAGGCCGCGGCCGGCGATCCTCGCCATTCCGGAACACGGCGACGCGCTACCCGCCGAGGCGTTTCTGGTAGTTCCCGCCCGCGAGAACATCCGTCACGGCGTCACCGAGCCTCCCGGCACCACCGTCCACCGGCTGCCCCGCAGCGAGCCCATGGCGCATGTGGGCGACGGCCAGGACCGGTTGGCGCAGGCCGCCCCCACAGCGTGCCGTTGCCACCTCACTCCCGCACGACCTTCTGCAGGCCCGAGACCTGAGACACCCGCAGCCCGGTGATTTTTTGCGAACACCCTCTTGCCGGACAGCGACAGCCTTCCATATCGTTCGACCTCAAACGACTATTTCTGAGGGGAGACACCGGTGCACTCATCCGACGCGAACAACGTACGCCGGCCCAGGAAACAGCTCTCCAGCGACGGCATCCACGTGGTCCACACCACCTATCCCCACAGCGACGGCACCGACCGTTCCCGCCACGCACTGCTCGGCCATCTGCCCGCAGCTGTGCACTCCCACTTCGTCAACAGCGTCAGGACGCTGCCGGTCGAGGTCGCCCTCACCTGACCGTATGCCTCAGCCGTCCGAATGGCTGCGGCCCCCGGAGCGCCCCGGCCCGGACGAGCGGCCGCACCTCACGTCCGCCCTCACACACCCCTCCCGAGGATCGCCGCGATGACCACTCCCCGTATGCAGCTCGTCCTGAGCGAGAACTGGACCATGACCGGCGGCCGCGCGGATCTGCCGACCGTGATCCGCTGGGCCCGCGAGGCCGAGGACGCCGGATTCGACTCCGTCATGATCAGCGAGCACATCGTGCTCGGTCCCGACGCCGGCGCCAACGGCGTGATGGGCAACCCCCGCGACTACGCCCTGCCCGGCAACCAGGACCCCCATACCCCATGGCCCCACTCGCTCATGCTGCTCAGCGCGATCGCCGCTGTCACCGAACGCCTGCGTCTCGCCGCGTCGGCGGTCATCGCTCCCCTACGGCATCCCCTGCTCCTGGCCCGCGAGCTCGGCACCCTCGACCTTCTCTCCGAGGGACGACTGATCGTGCTGCCCAACGTCAGCTGGAGCCGCGACGAGTACGCGGCACTCGGCGTCCCGTTCTCCCGGCGCGGCAAGCTCCTCGACGAACACCTCGAGATCTGGGCGAAGTTGTGGGGCCCCTCCCCCGTGTCCCACAAGAGCGAGTACTACACCTTCCAGGACGTCTACTTCGAGCCCAAGGCACACCGCCCCGACGGCCCCCGACTGTGCTTCGGCGGTGCGGGCATGCACGATGCCATGGTCCGCAGGATCGTCCGGTACGGCCACGCCTTCAACCCGCTGGGCACGGTAAGGCCCGAGGAAATGCAGACGCTGAAGACCGCGATGACCGCCGCGGGCCGCGACATCGCCGATCTGGAGATGATCGGCAGCACCCGCGCCGTGTTTCCCGACGACAACTCGTGCGCTGACCTCGCGTCGGCCCTTGAACCCATCCCCGAGCAGGTGGCCCAGGGCTTCTCCACCTTCTGCATCAAGCCCTCGCAGTTCACCGACGATCCGAACGCCGTGGGCGCGTTCTGCCGCGAGGTGATGCGTCGCGTGGAGTCCATGACCTCCTGATGGCGGCCACCGTTCTCCCTCATCGCAGCCCGAGCAGCCCGCTTGGCCGAGGATCGCGGGCAGAACAAGACCTGCCGCCTGACGGCTCCCTTGGCCCACGAGGGCGGGAGCCTGATGCTGTCGGCGGCCGCATTCATCGACCACGAGAAGCGCAACGGAGCCGGGCACGGCCGTATCGACCATGTCGCCCCGAAGTCCGACGGCTCGCATCTCCTGGAGCTGTGAGCCGTGGGGCAGGCGGCGCGGCTTCTACCGGCCGGGCGAGGAGACCACCCCGACCCGATGCGCCATCTACGACTTGACCGAAACCGCACAGGCGACACGCGATACGGAACGCAACAGACCACGCGGACTCCCCGCCACTACCGGGGCCCGACGGCTCAACCTGGCACCAGACTGCCTGGGGCCCGTCGTCCGACCAGCGGTCAGCTGATCGCCTTCACAGTCTCGGAGCGGATCTGGAGCGTGGTCCTGGCGGCTGACTTCAGGTCGAGATCGGCGTTCGCCGCACCGAAGGTCATGTTGGCTGTCAGAGCGGACGTGTTGCCGTCCGCCCAGGCGCAGACCGGGTAGGTGATCGTCAGAGTGGGCCGCTTCCGGCTGAGCACTTCGCAGCTGATTTTGACGGCCGACCCCGTCGGGGTGACGTCCCTCGGCGGTACGGCCACCGTCACGCCGTCGGCCTCGCCGTCGCGCTTCAGTGCGATGGCGCGGGTCTTGTCCGCATTCTTGAACCGGCCGTAGAAACCCGTGACCAGTAGCGCGCCCTTGGTTGTGTCACCGGCAAGGCTGTACCGGCCAACGACGCCGTGGGTGACCTTGGCATCCCGGATACCGGTCGATTCCTTCTCGAGCCTTCGGCCCAGGGTGTGGGACAGGTCCTTGGTGAGCTCGTAACGGCCGTCGAGCAGCGTCCTGGGCAGGACCAGGGCGAATTCCGCCTCGGGAAAGCCACTTTCGGCCTTCGCTTCGATCCTCACGAGCGTCAGCAGGATCGCCAGGACGATCACGAACACGCCGCCCACGATCCCGGTCACCAGGCCGACCCGGCTCTTGTCCGGGGGCGGCGGGATCGCGGGCGGCACACCAGCGCAGGGCGGCTGGGGCGACGTAGGCATGGACACGCCAGCACAGTAGTGCATGTGGGCGAGTTGAGTGATCGTCTTCTGCCCTGCGGGCTCCATGCGCGATGCGAGGCACTCAACCTTCGCTGCGCCACTCCACGTGCGCGAGACGGTTGATGACGCGGACACGATCCTGCAGCGGTGGGCCCCATGGCCGCCCCGGCGGACGTGTCCGCTCCCTCGTGACGAAACGCGGTAGGGGGCGTCGCCGCGCTCCGCGCAACGCGGGACTCTGACGCGCCCCCGCGCATGGTGATCGATTTTGCGGGGTGAAGCTCGCAGGCTATCTTCTAGTCAACAATGCACCTAGGTGCCTAGTTTGCTATCTATGGCTGGTTGCCACTTCACCAGCGGCGCGCGAGAGGCGGTCGGCCCATGTCGAACAGTGCGTATCTGCGATACGTCGCCCTGGGCGACAGCCAGACCGAGGGTCTCGGTGACGGGGACGACGCCCACGGCCTCCGGGGTTGGGCCGACCGGCTCGCCGAGGAGGTCGCGCGGACCAGCCCTGGCCTGCTCTACGCCAACCTCGCCGTGCGCGGCCGCAAGGCCGGTCAGGTGCGCGCCGAGCAGCTCGCCCCGGCGCTCGCGATGCAGCCCGATCTCGCCACCGTGGTCGCCGGGGTCAACGATGTGCTGCGTCCCAGCTGCGACCTCGACGAAGTGGTTGGCCATCTGGAGGCGATGTTCGCCGCTCTGACTGCTCAGGGCGCCACGGTGGCGACGCTCATGTTTCCCGACGTCGGGCGCATCACGCCGCTGGCTCGCCCGATCGGCAACCGGGTGCTCGCGCTCAATGAACGCATTCGGGCGGCGGCCGAGCGCCACGGCGTCGTGGTGGCGGAGACGGCGGTGCACGCGGTGGCGACCGACCCACGGCTGTGGAGTACCGACCGCTTGCACGCGAGTCCGCTCGGGCACGCCCGTATCGCGGCGGCCGTGGCCCACACCCTCGGCCTGCCTGGCACCGACGACCGCTGGACGCTGCCCCTGCCCGCCGAGAGGCCACAGGCCTCGGCTTGGCGGGCCGCGGCCGCCGAGCTGCGCTGGGCCGGCACGTTCCTCGGCCCCTGGCTCGTCCGCCGCCTGCGCGGCCGCTCCTCCGGTGACGGCCGCCAGGCCAAACGGCCCACCCTTCTTCCGGTGGGCTCGCCCGCCGAGGACGCCCCCTCGGCCGTGTGAGGCTCCGGCCTGGGACGACGACGCCGTCGGTTCCTCCTCCAGCAGACCTCATGTTCGGACGGGGCGCAGCGGAATATCGCCCACCCCTTCCGCGTACTGCGCGCGAAGCGTGTGTGGCTCGTCAGCGACGTGACCGTGGGCGCCCTGGCACTCTTCCGTTCGAGTGGACCACGCGCCTGGCCACACCCGCAGCGACCTGGACCCGCAGCAAGTTCGAGCCCTTGCGCCAGCCACCTGCGCCGCCTACTCGATTCCACCACTACGACGCCCCCGGCGACTGACTTATGACCCGGGACCGGGTGATGCTGGGCGTGGGACTCGCAGCCGCCTGCGGCCATTCTCATCGGCCGCCGACAGGCGAGCTAGCCGTCGGCCTGGAGGGCGGCACTGCGTTGGTCGAGCCTGCGCAGGGCCATGTCCCCCCACTGGATATTCTCCCGCTCGAACGACATGCCCCGCAGCAGGGTGAGATACGGGCCGATGCGCTCGGCCTCCGCGAAGTACGCCTCCTCCGAGCGCCCGTCGAGCAGACGCTGGCGGAGTCGTTCGTAGCGGGCGAGCTTGGCGCCGGCCCACTCCATGCGTTCGCTGACAGCCGTTCGGACCGCGTCGACGTCGCCGGCGTCCAGGCACTGCACCTTGACCATCAACTCGTCCCGGATCACGGAAGGTTTGCCCAGCGGCTCGGCCGTGTAGGCGCGCACGGCCTCCCGTCCGGCCGGCGTCAGCGAGAACAGTCGCTTGTTGGGCCGGCGCTCCTGCTCGATGACACGAGCAGCAACCAGTCCCTCTGCCTCCATGCGCTCCAGCTCCCGGTAGAGCTGTTGGGGTGTCGACATCCAGAAGTTGGCCACCGACGCGTCAAACGCCTTGGCGAGGTCGTAGCCGGACGCCTCGCCCTCCAACAGCGCGGCCATCACCGCGTTCCGCAAAGCCATGAGTCCACGCTAGCACCACGGTGATTAATCAACGAAGCGACTAGAAGCCTGGCCCCCTGCCCCTGCGCGGCTTACGTGGCGCGTTCCCCCAGGGCCCCGCAGGCCGCTCCTGCCGAATCCTTGCAATGAACTCGGCACGGGTCGGGACGGATCGCGGCTGCGAGCGCCGGACCGATCCCGCGTCCCACGGTTCGACATCTGTCCATCCGAACCCGAGGACGATCTCGTCGAAGACCGGTGCGAAGTCCGCACCGACCAGATCCGGCATCTGGTACCGCAACCCTCGAACCCGAGCAACGAACGTCGCGGGCAACGGCACGTGATACGCCTCCAAATAGTGCGCAAAATCCGCGCGCCACACCCACATGCCGTCGGTGACCAGCGACGAGCAGCCGTCCGTGTGCCGGTGAACCTCTCCGGTGACGACATCGACTCCCGCCTCCATGAAGTACGTGAGGTGATGGCCGACGTCGAGATACTCCACGATTTCCGCTTCATCCGGTTCGCCGGATGCCTGCACCTGAGCCTTCAGCGGACCGGTAGCCAACGCGCTCGGGTAACCGAAGTCATCGAAGAAGCCGAGCAGCCTCAGCATGCGCACCCCTGTCGTCCTCTCTGCGCAACAATCGAGGCGAGCATACGCAGGCTGGCGGGGTCGCCCTACCGGACTATGCGTGAGCACGCTCGTGCTCACGGCCCGACAGTGAGCGGCTAACGCGTCACGCCTACAACGGCCGCCCTTTTCATCGGCCAACTCCCCACGCGTAGCCTCCGTTTCGACCGGATAGGCCTCGCATTCACCCCCCGCCGCACCTACAAGCGCACGGGTCTCGTCGGCGGCGACCGATTGGCCGGCCCGAGGCGGCGCGGGGCGAGGGGCGGTGGGACGCGGAGGAGGCACAGCGAGAGCGGGCAGCGGAGGACGTCACCGAAGACCCGTGGGCTGCCCAGGACACGAGCGTGAGGACGGTGCAGGCCGTGGGGGTGGCTGACACCGGATCCGGATCAGCCGTGGGGGCGTCCGGTACGCGGACGTCGAGCCGACGGGCGGCTCGGAGTTCGCCAGTCGCGGCCAGGTCGTCGTTGAGCCACACCCCCGCCCTTGACGCATCCGGGCAGTCAGGTGATGAACGGGCGCGTCTCGCCAGGGGTGCAGCCGAAACAGCTCCGGAACACCCGGGTGAAGTGGGCCTGGCTGGCGAAGCCCCAGCAGTGGGCGATCTCAGCGATCGTCAGGTGGCGGGAACCCGGATCCGCGAGCACTTGCCGGGCCTTGTCGAGGCGCTGCTCGAGAATGTAGCGGGACGGGCTCACCCCCGTCGGCTGGAAGATGCGGCTCAGGTGCCGCGGCGACACCCCGATCGCTCCGGCGACCCGCCCTGGGCTCAGCGCGGGGTCGGCCAGGTGTCGGGCTATGAAGTCCTTGGCCACCGCCAGCTGGGAGAGCACGGCGGGCGGCGCGGAACCACCCAGCTTCGGCGCCGCGAGCGTTCGGACGAGGTCGAGGACGGTCGCCTGGATGCTGAGCGAGTCCTCCCCACCACGCCCCGTGGCCCAGCCGGCCAGTACCGCCTCCAGCGCGGAAGCCTGCGCGCCCTCCCCGCCGAGCCCGTGCCGAGCAGTATCGGCGCGGACACCTCGCCGGGGGCACACTGCGCGACGAACACCTCGCGGGGGATGTCGACCAGCAGCTGACGCATCGGCGAAGGGAACCCGAACAGATAGGGGCGGCGAGTGTCGTAGAGGATCAGGTCGCCTGTCCGGAGGGTGACGCAGCCGCCCTCGTGGAAGAAGACCCCGCAGCCCGCGGTCAGCAAGGTGACGAAGATCGAGTCCTTCGGCAGGCTCTGGCAAGTCCGCGGGGTCCGCTCGACGACGTGCTCGTTTCCGGAGATGTCGGCCAACCGCACGTCGCCCAGATCGACGTTCGTCTCCGCGGCCAAGAGGCCTTCCTGCGAGTACGACGAGCAGGTCAGACCCACCAGGGCCCGCCGATTGTGTTCCTCCCAGAAGTCGATGCGGTCCGCCGGAGCGACCGACCGTGTGGACACGCGGGAGACGATAGGCAAGGTCACCTGAATCTCCTTTCCAGCCCCCACCGTGATGCGCGGGGGCACGACCAGCCTGCCCTGGAGGGCGAAGAGTCGACGCGACCTCTGAGCTGGGCCTCGCCCTCTGGCGTGCGGGGCCGTCAAAGGTGCCTGCCGTTGTCGCCCCGTGAGCGTACCTCCGGTGTACTGCCTCGTCACGGGTCGCGCAGCGAGCGAAAGGCCGCCCTTCGAGTTGGTGGGGCGGCCCGTCGGTGGGCCGGAGCCCGTTCGGTCCGGAAAGCACGCGGCCCACGCCGACGGAGGACTCCGACGGTCCGAGGACGCCTCGCCCATACCTCTGCCCATGGCGCCCTCACCGACGAGCACGCCACGGGCAGAGAGGGCGTCAGCCAAGCCAGCCGCCCGTCTGCGGCGGTGTCGTGACCGGCGCGATCGATGGCCCGGGATGGGTCGTCCGGCAGCAGCGGCATCGGGTGTAGGTTCCCCGATACGCCGACGTGACCGCGACTTCCAGCACCAGGACCCGCGAAGCGTGACCGTATGCGTCAGGAGCCGCTGACACTGTGCAGGGGCGGAGCAAGGCACCGTGGTCGTACAGCCCGCTCCCGGCGCCGAGACCGCGACGATGCGTGCAGAGCTGCCCGGTGAACTGGACCCGCCTGCGGGACGGCACCGCGTGAGCACGGGGCGGCGAAGAGCCGGGGGCGTGCGCCCTTCGCCTCCCGCTCGGCCGACGCAGGCACCGCACCAATGCCGGGGGTTGCATCGGCCCTCGACGCGCCCTGATGGCCGGCCACGGCGCAGATGAGTGCCGCTGTCATCACCGACCCTCACTCCTGCCGGCCGACGGCGTGAGGAGTGGCGCCTCGGCACGGTGTGCCAGCGGGTCGACGATGATCTTGACTTGGTTTCCCGGGCTCTTCAGCAGCGCCTCGAAGCCACTGGGGATCAGGGCGTCGAGGCCGATGGTCGAGGTGACCACCTGTGTCAGGTCCAGTCTCTTCTCCGCGACGAGCCGGATGAGTTCCGGATAGGTGTCCCGGTAGCCGACGCTGGAGATGATCGACTGCTCGTTGTTGACCAAGGCGAAGGTGTCGAGGGACACCTTCGGGGCCAGGCCGATGAGAACGACCCGGCCGCCGCGCCGGGTTGCCCCCAGGCAGGTACGCAGGGCGGTCTCCGATCCGACCGCCTCGAATGCGACGTCGACGCCCTCCCCGTCGGTCAGCTCACGGATCCGCTTCCCGGCATCTCCTTCCAGCCCCGGATCGATGAGTCCGGTGGCACCGAACCCCGCCGCGCGTCGCAATCGAGCAGCGGAGACGTCGACGGCGAGGATACGAGGCACTTTGCGTTCCGCCGCGAGCAGGACGGTGAGGAGGCCGACCGGACCCAGGCCGACCACCGCCACGGTCTCGGGTGTGGTCCCGGCACGTCGCAGCGCGTGCAGGGCGACCGATGCCGGTTCGAAGAGCGCGGCCTGCTTCAGCGACACGGAGTCGGGGAGGCGGTGCGCCATGTAGGCCGGAATGGCGGCGTACTCGGCCATGCCGCCATTCCCCATCAGCCCCGCGAAACCGAAGTGCCGGCAGATGTTGTACTCACCTGCCCGGCACCGCGGGCACGCCCCGCACCGGTAGTTCGGCTCGACCGCCACCCGGTCGCCCATGGTCAGTCCGGTCACCGACGGTCCGAGGGCCGCCACCGTCCCGCAGAATTCGTGGCCGAGGATGAGCGGAGCCGTGGCGCCGGACCCCGGGTGCGGCTCGGCGACGGGGATCGCGTGCGGCCCGTCGGCGTACTCATGCAGGTCACTGCCGCAGATGCCGCAGTACGCCACCTCGACGAGTACCTGGCCTTCCTGGAGGGTGGGTACGTCCACCTCGGCGATGCGGACGTCCCTGGGGCCGTGCCAGACGGCGGCCTTCATTCGCCGCTGTCCGGCTCTCATTCGGCCGCTCCGGACATCACTGAGCCGGAAGCGACCCCGACGGCTCGTGCGGCCCGCCGTCGCAGCACCCGCGGTGCGGTCTCCCGCAAGCCGAAGGACAGCAGGACGACGGCGACGGCGCCCCCGCTGGAGATGAACATGGCGGTCTGAAGGCCCCAGACGTCCGACGCGCGCCCGGCGATCACCGGGGCGAGGAAGCCACCGGCCAGCTCGCCGACTCCCATGACCAGGCCCAGGGCAGTGGCCAACGCGCCACGGGGCACCGTCTCGGCGGGGATCGTGGCCATGAACAGGGTGAAGCAGCCGAGCCCGGTGTAGGTCAGCACGATCAGCAGGCCCAGCGACACCGGATCGTCGACGTACACGATCGCGAGCGGACACAGGGCCGCCGTCGCGGAGAAAGCGATCATGGTCGGCTTGCGGCCGATGCGGTCGGAGATGGCGGGGGTGAGAAACCCCCACAGCACCCACCCCACGCCCAGGCAGGTCATCACACCGCTCATCGTGCCGGAGGAGAAGTCCTTGACCGTGAGCAGATACGTGGGAGTGAAGGTGACGATGACGATGAACCAGGTGAGATAGCAGCACGCGGCCGCCATGCACACCACGATGTTGCGGTGCCCCAGCACCTCCCGCACCGTCGGCTTGGGGCCGGCCGCCGTCATGTCGACGGCCTCGGGATCGACGACCTGGGCTCGGCCCCCGGGCGGCACCTCCCTGACCGACCTGGCGATCCAGGCAGCGATGAGAAGGCCGGGCACGATCGTCACGAGCAGGGCCGTCCGCCAGCCATGGAGCTCGGCGAGCCACACCACTGCGAGCGGGGCGACGATCCCGCCCATGAGGCCGGCCGACGAGCCCTGAAGCAGCCCCATGTTGAGGCCACGGCGGCCCTCCCGGGACGCCTCCACCATCAACGACTGCGCCAGCGGCAGTACGGCTCCCTCCGCCACGCCCATCAAGGCCCGGGCCGCGAGCAGACCGAGGAAGCCGGTCACCAGCCCGCCCGCCGCCGAGAAACAGGAGAACAGGACCACAGCGGTGATCAGAATCGGCTTGCGTCTGCCGAGTTTGTCCGCCAGCCGGCCGGCCACCAGCCCGGACAGCGCCCACGTGAGGGCCAGCACACCGGACAAGGTGCCCAGCTCCGTGTTGGACAGATGGATTTCCTCGCTGATGAACGGGGCCAGGAACGGCAGAGCCTGGCGGTCGAAGAAGACGAATCCGAAGGCCAGGAAGAGGATCAGCAGCAGCCGGTTCTCATAGCGGGCTGCCGCGCCTTCGGCGGCCTCTGGCGCCGCACCATCCAGCCGGACGCGGGTACGTATACGTGACATCGGAACCTCGTTCGCGCGCGAAGACCGGTGTCACCGGAAGAGGGAGTTGACGTAGTCGGCACCGATGCCGACCTTGTCGTAGTGGTTGCGGCACAGCTCGATGTAGTCGTGGACATCGAAGTAGCCGATGGTTCCGCCGTCCTCGTCCAGCCAGATCAACGGCCCCTTGACGATGAAGAACGCCTTCATCGGCTCGTCGCTTTCGTAGGCCACCAGCGTGTGCCCCTCACCGGGGGCCTCGTAGACGAAGTCACCGGCCTGAGCGGTCCAAGGCCGTTCCAGATATCCCCACTTGCCGGAGATCGTGTAGGCGAACACCTCGTGCGGGTGGTAGTGCCGGTTGACGAGACCTGCCTCCTTGGCGCAGAGGATGTCGGCCCAGGAGTTGTCCTTGACGTTGATCCACAGCGGACGTGATCCGACCGTCTCGCTGAGCGGCGCGTAGTACCGGTCGTCGTCGGTGGCCACCTGGGACAGGTAGACCTCGGGCTGCGCGTCGGGCTTCACCGAGTCGGTGATCGGCTTGAGGCCCTTCCAGAATTCCGACCTGGCTTCCTCGGGCATGTTGCGGCTCCTTTTCGTCGAGGTGGCCGACAGTGAACCGCGAGAGCCGAGCGCGGGTCTTTCCCCTGGGAGACATGAGGGATTGCCTGTTTGGGACATGTCCGCGCCGCATGCGTCGCTCCGGCGGCGCTTGCCGCTGAGCGATCTTGGTGACGGGCCCGGTCACCGCCACGGCAAACGAAGGACGGGGTCTGCTTGGATACGCCGGGTTCACCATGCCGGACGCGCTGAGGCGTTGAGGCGTGCTGAAGCGGAGGCCGAAGCCACTCAAGCGTACGAGGAGCGCGGTCGGCGAGCGGGGCGCAGCAGGCTTCGTTCGGTGAGCAGCTCAGCCACCGGAGCGTCGCGACGGGATACGAGCGGACACGAATCAGGTACCGCTCCTCTGTGGGAACGTACTCGGACTCGCTCTCCAAGCCACGTAGCCACGTACGAGCGGGTGACTTCGTCTGGCGCGGCGTGCTGGCGGACGCGCTGCCTCTGTCCAGCGCCACAGCGGTCTGGACGGCCCGCTCCCCCCGGCACCGGGATGACCGCCGAGTTCCCGCTGCCGATCCGGACGACGTCCCGCTGGGAGCGCGCGTGGAGTGCGACCGGGTCGACGACGGCAAGGTTGACTTCTCTCACCAACACGGTCGGCACGAAGTGACCGTGCGGGTACTGACCGGCCGTGTCGGACTGCTGCTGTGGATCTCGAGCGCACTGTCGCAGTCACCGGCCATCCGGGATGCTCCCGCCGCAAAGGCCCCGGAGGAGCCGTGAACCCTGCCGCAAGCGACAGCGGAGAAAACTGAGAAGTCAAGGGAGACCCTTCACAGGGCGGCTCCGACATCAGGAGTTGGTGTCAGCCGGCGGCTACGGAGGTGGACTTGATGATCTGAATGCGGGCAGCGACCTCAGAAGCAGCTTGAGCTGCTGCGGGACCGCGTCCTGTCGTTGCCGGACATGCTCGGATGTCATCCGCACGGATTGCTCTTACAGACTGTAAGTACTTCCGGTGCAGAAAGGGACGTAAGCCGATGCCGTCCGAACATGTAAGGAGGTGCGTGTCCACGTCAAATGTTGGCTTGACAGGCGGCTCGTGCCAGGGTCTGCATGTCATAACCCGCGGAGTTCTTGGACTGCCTTACGGGATTCTCTCCGCTGGCAATGTCGAAGGTGGCGACTGCCGCAGTGCTGACATCGGCTGGAAGGTTGTCAGCAATGCACGGGATCGCCATCACCACGACGCTGGCCTTGGCGGCCGACCCTCCTGGTCGCTGCGTTGACAGTCTGGGCAGCAGCGACTTGCTGTAAGTCCAGGTCACTGACTTGGTGTTGCCTCGCTGCGACGGCACAGCTCCGGGGTTCTGGGCGGCAGGGAGTGAAGGGTCGTAAATCGGCAGATAAGACCCGGGCTCCCGGAAGCCCTGACCAGGTGGGAGCCACACGGCAAAGCCGATGTTCACGGCATGGTCCGCCGTGGCCGTCAAAGCCTGCCGAGCCGAATCGAACTCCTTCAGCTTGGCTCGGGAAGGCGCACGGTAAGAGCTGGGGCAGTTTGCGGGTGGCGCTAGCGGCAGATCCTCGTAATTCGACTCAGGGATCACATACGCGTCGGAGATGAACTGCGGCTCACTGGTCTCACCGGAGAGGTACTTGGCGAAGGAGGATTTCCAACCGGTCGGCTGCTTTGCGACGCGCAACCATCTGCTGGTGAACCACTGTTGTTGGTCGGATGATCCCGAACTGTCCAGGATCGGGTCGCCGATACAGTATTCAGAGAAACCTATAGAGCAGTCAGCCGAGAATCTGCCGTTCGCGGGGTAATGTCGCGCAGGGCCGCTTCTACTGTTGTTGCCGAACTCTCCGGCGGTAATCCCTATGTAGTTTGCTTTGAGGGTACGCGAGCCGGTACACGAAGGTTTGGAGAGGCCCACTTTATCTGCGGGAACAAAGAGATTAACTGCCGAGATGAGTAAGAGCACCGAGCCGGCGATCGCAGTGAGGAGCCCCGCCCGATCGACGAGTGACTCGCCCGAACTCGGAGCTGTCCTGGCGACGATCGCGGCGACCACGCCGATCCCGAAGCTGGCGACGATGCCGTCCACGCGTGAGACTTGGGTGCCGCCGTAAAGGATTCCCTGGTGCACAAAATATATGCGTGCTGCCAAGGCGACGACTGCCAGAAAAAGCAGGGAAACCAAGACTGCAGGATTTTTCAGCACAGTGCCCCCCACTGGAAATAACCCGTGGCTCAGGATAGCCCCGCAGAGTGGCGACCGGGGGCTGCAAACAGAAACCAACAGCATGAGCACACGGAACTCTTTCAGAGCGGCCTCTGATCGGGTGACGGGCGAGTGTCCCGCAACGCACGAGACTCCTGTGCCGTTGAGAGAGGTGTTCGACGTCTCAACTCAGCAGCGCAGGAGCCTCGTTGGTTCCCTATCCTGGCTCACTCGACCTCCCTCACGTCCTCGCCGAGTGGGTAACCATGCTCATCGTCACCGGTGAGGGTGACCGCCGCTGCAAGCTCCCGCCCCATCAGCGTGCTCTCGTCGCCTTGATCCATACCGTGACAGTCTGCGCCGACTGACACGGCGACAGTCGACCTTGGAGCCGATGATGCCCTCCACGACCCTGCCCTCAAGCGACCTCGACCTCTTCGCCACGGACACACTTCTCGATCCGTATCCGGTGTATACGCGTCTGCGGGAGGCGGGGCCCGTGGTGCGGCTCAGCCGGTACGACGCGTGGGCGTTGCCGCGCCACGAGCAGGTCAGCGCCGCGTTGCGTGATCACGAGACGTTCAGCTCCGCGTCCGGAGTGGGCTTCGCGGAAGGGCTGAACGAGCTCATGGCCGGCGGCGTGCTGGCATCCGACCCGCCGCACCACAGCACCCTGCGTGTCATCCTCTCCCGCATGCTGATGCCGCGGTCGCTGCGGGACCTCGGCCCCTCGGTGACCGCCGTGGCGGAAGAGATCGTCGACCGCTTGGCGGACGGGGGCAGTTCGACGCGGTGTCCGACCTCGCCGAAGCGTTCACTCCGAGGTTCGTCGCCGATCTCATCGGTCTTCCCGAGGAGGGCCGCAGCCGGATCCTGGAGTTCGGCGCCGCCACCTTCGACGGCCTGGGCCCGTTCGGCGAGCGGACGCCTGACGCGTTGCGACAGCAGAAGACTCTGCTGGACTACGTCAGTACGACCGCCGCCAGGGACCGGCTCGCCGAAGGAGGGCTCGGCGCACGCGTCTGGGAGGCGGTCGACGCGGGCGACATCGACGAGGCCGCCGCGATCACCCTCATGATGGCCTTCCTCGTCACCGGTATGGACACCACGATCCTCTCGCTGGCCGCAGCCGTCCGACTGTTCGCCGAACACCCCGCCCAGTGGGACGCGCTGCGGTCCGACCCGTCGCTGGTGCCCGCCGCCTACCTTGAGGTCCTGCGCATCGCGTCTCCGGTCACCGTGTTCAGCAGGGTCACCACGAGGGACTGGGAGTGCGACGGCGTGACCATCCCAGCGGGCGATCGTGTGGCCGTCATGTTCGCCTCCGCCAACCGCGACGAACGCAAGTGGGGCGACCCTGAACGGTTCGACATCACCCGGAACCCCGCCGATCACCTGACCTTCGGCGTCGGTATCCACGCCTGCGTGGGCCAGAACCTGGCCAAGCTGGAGGCACAGGCCCTCCTGACCGCACTGCTCGCAAGGATGCGCCGGTTCGAGATCGGCGAGCCCGAGTTCGTCGTGAACAACACCCTGCACGGGCTGAGCAAGCTCCCCTGCCGGATCGTCACCTGAGCGAGCCACCACAACTCGGCCTGCAGCGCGGGCATGACCCGCCGCTTCATCACCCTCGGACCCGCCTGGCGCCACCAGCTCGGGCCGGCCGCGTGAATGTCACCGAACCCCTGCGGGCACCCCCGGCACGACCTCCATCAGGGGCGGACCGAGGTCCTCTCAGCGCGGTGGCAGGAGCCACAGTCGGGGTCTGACCCCGGCGATCGGGCCGCAGAGGGCTTCCGCAGCGGGCAAGTTCAGCGGTGTGGTCGGACCCGCCCACCGGACGCTCCCACCGCTGTGGACGCGGCTGCCGCAATAGGTGGAAAGGGCGCTGACGATTCCGAGGCCGCGGCCGTGCACCTTTTCGACCTCGCCGACACGATCATCACCGTGCGCTGTCCGATCCGGCAGGCATGGACCACACACCGCTGGGACACCCGTCCTCGACGCTCGACGCCGCCCATCACTGATCACCAGGGCACGGGTGTTCCGTCCCAGGAGAAGAAGCCACCGGTGGGGCCGTCGTCCGGCAGCAGGGCCAGGCGGAGGGCACCCTGCGCGGCCTCGGCCGGGTCGCCGCCGGCAGCGGCGGCCCGGGGGTTGAGATCGGTGGCCCGCAGGCCGGGGGCGAGCGCGTTGACCTTGAAGCCGTCCTCGGCCAGCGTCTGGGCATAGAAGACGGTGAGGGCGTTGAGGGCGGCCTTCGACGACCGGTAGGCGGCGCCACCGCCGCTTCCCGGGGTGAACTGGGGGTTGGGCGTGGTGCTCCAGGTCAGCGACGCCGTACCACTGGAGATGTTGACTATGCGCGGGCGCGGGGACCGGCGCAGGGCGGGCAGGAAGGCATTGGTCACCGCCACCACCCCGAACACATTGGTCTCGTATGTGCGCCGGTACTCCTCGACGCCGGTGTCGGCCGGCGGGGCGAGTGACGGCGAGATGCCGGCGTTGTTGACCAGTACGTCCAGGCGGTCCAGCTGGGCCGCGGCCTGTGCGACACCGTCGGGATCTGTCACGTCGAGGACCAGCGGACGTGCCCCGGCTCCGATCTCCTCGACGGCCCGCTGCCCGCGCCCGGGGTCGCGGGAGCCCACGTACACGGTGAGGCCCTCGGCGGCGAGCAGCCGGGCGATATGCTTGCCGATGCCCTTGTTGGCACCGGTGACCAGAGCTGTGCGTTCGTTCATGGCGACCACACTTCCCTGGCCGTGAGTGCCCTGCCAGGGACAGCCTGTACCAGGCAGCCTGAGGAGGTGACATGGCGCGGCAGGAGCTGGCCCACTACCTGCGGGACCGCCGGGCGGCCCTGCGTCCGCACGAGCTCGGCTTCGCGGCGACGGGCACCGACCGCCGCACACCGGGTCTGCGCCGCGAAGAGGTGGCGGAGCTCGCCCACATGTCGGTCGACTACTACACGCGGCTGGAGCAGGCCCGGGGGCCGCGGCCATCGGCCCGGATCCTGGAGGCGCTGGCCCGCGCGCTGCGGCTCACGCCGGCCGAGCGCAGCCATCTGTTCCGCCTGGCGGGTTCGAGCGCGCCGCCTGGCATCAGCGCCGTGCGGCGGGTGCGCCCGCACGTGGCCCGGATGCTGGAGCGGCTGCCGGAGACCGGTGCCATCGTCACTGACGCGGCGTACGACGTCGTCGCCTGGAACCCCCTGGCCCGGGCACTGCTCGGTGCCGACCGTGGAGGCGGGACGACGAACCTGGCCCGACGGCGCTTCCTGGGCCACGGGCGGATGTACGGGAGCTCCAGCGCCGAGGAATTCGGGCACATCGTGGTGGCGCGGCTGCGCCGGGCCGCGGACCGCTACCCGCATGACCCGCAGCTGGCCGCGCTGCTGGCCGAACTGCACGCCGGCAGTGAGGAGTTCCGGCAGATCTGGGAGACGCGTCCGGTCCACGCACCCGGGCATCGCACCAAGACCCTTGATCATCCGGAGGCCGGTGCGCTGCGGCTGAACTGCGACGTCCTGCTCGTGCCCGAGGACGACCAGGAAGTCGTCCTGATGACGGCCGACCCCGGATCACCCGCCGTACGGGCCCTGCGCAGGCTGGCGACGCAGGCGGCCTGAAACGAAGGATGCGTCGCAGTGCCGCACACCGGACGGCGCAGCCCATCGTGCGGCAGGCCGCCGGCTCGGAGGCGACACGCTTCGGGAGACCTGGGGCACCGTGGAGGAGCCGAGCAAGGCGCGGGGCGACGAGGTTCACCTGGCGGTACGAGGCGTACGGCATTCTGATCGGCGCCGGTGACGGCCTCGCACCGGACCGGATCCGCGCGGCAACGCGGCCGGCCGCCCGGACATGCGAGCGGCCGGGGGCGATGCCCTCTTGTCTCCAGGGAGAGCCACGCGCCGGCAGGAGCATGGTGACAGGCGCAGTTGGGTTCCCGCGTGAGCGAACAACTGGTGGGTGTCGAGGCAGTTGACGAATCAGCGCGCCTCGCTCCAGCCGGCTGCCGTGCTCCGGCGCCTCAGACCACCATCCACTGCTGGTTGACGCCGGAGGTGCAGGCCGCCTGGTCCAGGGGGGCGCCGTTGGCTGTGGAAGCGCCGGCGACTTCGAGGCACTTGCCGCTGTTGACATTGGTGAAGGTGACGTAGCCTCCGATCACAGCCGTCCTGGTCCACAGCTGATGCGGGGCGCCGGTGCATGTCGACTGGACGGCCACCGCCCCGTCGGCGGTGGAGGCACCGGAGATCTGCAGGCATTTGCCGCTGTTGACGTTCACGAGCCGGTAGTTGGAGCCGACGGCGGTGGGCACCCACTGCTGGTTGGCCCCGGAGTTGCAGTTGCCGGAGTTGACCGCTGCGCCGTCCGCGGTGCTCAGGGACCAGACGTCCGCGCACTTGGCGCTGTTGCGGTTCAGCAGGTGGTTGTTCGCGGCGCCCAGCGGGCCGGCCATCACGGGCCAGCCGCCCGCGAAGGTGACCTGGCGGATGTCGAGGGTCTCCTGACCGGAGTTGTCGGCGTCGTAGTAGTGGTAGGCGAGGAACTTGGACGTGCCGTCGTCGTAGGCGTCGGCGCCGCCGGCGGCCACCTTGGGATAGGCACCGGTGAGGACGGTGGTCCCGCCGCCGGAGGCCATGTCCGTGCCGTTCTGGTCGAGGTAGGGGCCGGTGATGCTGGTGGAGCGGCCGACCACGGTGTAGTAGGTGCTGTTGGTCCCGCTGCAGCACAGGCCCTTCGACCCGAACAGGTAGTAGTAGCCGCCGTTGAGGATGATCGTCGGGTTCTCGATGCCTACGGCGATGTGCCAGAGGTTGTTGTCGGTGGTGGACAGCTTTCCGGTGGACTGGTCCAGGACGTGCATGTAGGTGCCGCTGCCGGTCCAGGAGCCCCAGGAGATGTAGAGCCGGCCGTCGGGGCCCCAGTCGACGTTGGGGTCGATCGGGTAGTTGACGTCCGTGACCATGCCCTGGTCGGTCCAGGGACCCTCGATGTTCGTGGCCGTGGCGAGGCCCATCACGGCGTAGTTCGTGCCCCAGAGCGAACCGGCGTAGTACAGGTGGTAGGTGCCGTTGAAGTACTTGATGTCCGGCGCCCAGATGTTCGGCGGGGTCGAGCCGAGCTTGGCGGTGATCCAGGACGGGGTCGACTCCCAGACGTTGCCGACCTTGGTCCAGCCGGACGCGGCGGTGCCGCCGCACGTCTTGCGGATGGTGATGGACCCGCTCGGGTTGAGGGAGTCGTGCTCGAACCCGGTGGAGAAGCCGTAGTAGCAGCTGCCTGCCTTGATGACGCTGGGGTCGTGCATGCGCAGATCACCGCTGAGAGCCTGTGCGGGCGAGGCGGTGACAAGGCCTACAACGGTCAGCAGTGCGGCCACGATCGTGGCGAGGACGGGACGCCGCCTGTGCAACCTGCCTGTGCCGGGGTGCTGGTTGGTCACGCGAGACTCCTTTGTGTCGCTGTTACTGGTGGCCCGAACGTGCGGTTCGCGTTGGGGCTTCGACTGGGGTCGGCCCGATGTGTCTCGTGGACGGCGGATCCGGAGCGTGCCCGGATGGCCATCACCTGTCGGCCGGGCCGGCGGCCGGTCGCGAAGTGGTAGTGCTCCCGGTCGGCAGTTGGGTCACGCTTCCGTCCGGCCACTCGATCCGGGCCGTCGCTCCGACCGGCACGGTCGTCTCCACGGTGAGCTGCGACTCCCGCAGCTCCCACCGGATCGCCACTCGCCCGTACGGCGACTCATGGGCGGCGCTCGCCCAGGTGACGCCCCCGCCAGGACGGGGGCGGAAGACGATGTCGCGGTAACCGGGCGCTGTCGCGTTCAGCCCGGCGACCGTGGTGTGCAGCCACTGCGCGACGGCGCCGAGGGCGTAGTGGTTGAACGACGTCATCTCGCCCGGGTTCACGGTGCCGTCCGGCAGCATGCTGTCCCAACGCTCCCAGACGGTGGTGGCGTCGTGCTTGAGTGCGTACAGCCACGACGGGCACTCCTGCTGAAGGAGCAGGGCGTAGGCGGTTTCGTCATGGCGGGTGGCGCTCAGCGCGGGTGCCACCAGTGGCGTGCCGATGAAACCGGTCTGGATGGTGTGCCCTCCCGCGGCGACCAGTTCGACCAGACGCCGCCCGGCCGCGGCCCGGGCCGGTGCGTCGGGGAGGAGGTCGAACTGCAGGGCGACGGCGTAGGCGGTTTGGGTGTCACTGGTCATCCGGCCGTCGAGCAGCACGTACGCGTCGACGAATGCCCGCCGGACCCGCCAGGCGAGATCCTCGTATCGGTCCCGGTCGTCCTCACGCCTCAGCACACCGGCGGTCCGCGCCACATGGTGCAGCGACCACGCGTAGTACGCCGTGGCGATGAGGTACCGGTCGGTGCGGCCGGCTCCGGGGTCCTCCGGGGGTGCGAACGGGTCGAGCCAGTCGCCCAGTTGGTACCCGTGGTTCCACAGGCCCGAGGGGTCGGCGAGTTCGGTGATGAGGTCCACCCAGCGCCTCGCGCTGTCGTACTGAGCGGCGAGCAGGCCCGTGTCCCCCGAGGCCCGGTAGAGATCCCATGGAGTGAGGGCAACGACATCGCCCCAGCCGGCGCCCGGCCGGGCCGGGGTCCACTGTTCACCGCCCGGGATCTCGGGCACGTACCAGGGGACGGTCCCGTCGGCGTGCTGTTCTACGGCGACGTCGCGCAACCAGGACGCGAGCATGCCGTGGCAGTCGTACAGGAAGGCGGCGGTGGGCGCGAAGACCTGGATGTCGCCGGTCCAGCCGAGCCGTTCGTCGCGTTGCGGGCAGTCGGTGGGGAGGTCGACGAAGTTGCCGCGCAGACTCCACACCACGTTCTCGTGGAGCCGGTTGACCTGCTCGTTGGAGCACTCGAACCAGCCGGTGCGGGCCATGTCGGTGTGATGGACACGGGCGACGATGTCACGGTACGGGTCGCCGCCGCGCCAGCCGCTGACCTCGGCGTAGCGGAACCCGTGAAGGGTGAAGCGCGGCTCCCAGGTCTCGGAGCCGCCGCCACGCAGGGTGTACCGGTCGGTGGACGCGGCGCCTCGCAACGGGCGCACGCACAGCTCGCCGTCCTGGAGCACCTCGGCGTGGCGGATGACGACGCTGTGCCCGGCCGGGCCGTCGACGGTGATGCGGATTCTGCCTACGAGGTTCTGCCCGAAGTCCACCAGGAGTCGGCCGGCGTCGAGGGCCGCCACCTGGACCGGGCCGATCTCCTCGGTGCAGCGCACCGGCGGGCCGGTGGGCGCGACCAAGGTCGCCGGGTCCCGTTCGACGACGTCCACCGGTGACCAGTCGGCATCGTCGAATCCGGGTTTCGACCAGCCGGGCGGTTCGCTCCTCGCATCGTAGGTCTCGCCGTCGAGGAGTCCCGAGGACAGGATCGGCCCCTTGGCGGCCAGCCAGGAGGTGTCGGTGCCGATCACGGTGAGGGTTCCGTCGCGGTGGAGGATCTCCAGTTGGGCCAGGAGGGCGACCCGGTCGCCGTAGAGGTCGGTGTGGCCGCCGCCGAAGCCCAGGCGCCCGCGGTACCAGCCGTCGGCCAGCCAGGCGCCGATGGCGTTCGCTCCGGCGCGCAGGTGTTCGGTGACGTCGTGGGTCTGGTAGCGCAGCCGGTGGTGGTAGCTGGTCCAGCCTGGTGCCAGTGCGTGGTCGCCCACCCGTCGGCCGTTGATCTCGATCTCGTAGAGACCGTGGGCGGTGACGTACAGACGGGCGCGCTCGATGTCCGCGGCGGCGGTGAACTCCTTGCGCAGCAGGGGCGGACGCCGGTCGCTCCCCCGCGGTGAGACCGCCCGGGCCGTCCAGTCGTCGGGTGCCAGCAGGCCCGCCTCGATGTGCAGGGGCGGGCTCCAGTCACCGGCCTGCTCGTCGGCCCCGCGCACCCGCACCCGGATCGCGCAGTCCTCCCGGGAGCTCAGGGGCGGCAGCGGCCAGGGGACCAGCACGGAGTCGGGAGAGGTCACCCAGTCCGTGTGGTACGTCCCGTCGGCGCGCTTCGCCTCGATCTGGTACGCGTGCTGGGTCCAGCCCGTCGGCGCGGTGGTCTTCCAGGAGAGCCGGGGCGAGGACTCGCCGATGCCGAACGGCTCCCGGTGGTGCTCCGCGGTCGGCGCGGCCGGCGTGGGTATGAGCTCAGGGGTCAGGGTCATCCCTTCACCGCCCCGGCCGTCAGTCCCTTGATGATGCGCTGGTTGATGAGCAGGTAGAGGACCAGGGCACCGACGACGTTGATGCTGATCGCGGCGAACAGGGGGCCGAAGGACGTCTCCCCGTACTGGCCGGTGAAGTTGAGCAGACCCACCTGGACGGTGCGCAGGTCGTCGTTCGTGGTGAAGGTCAGGGAGACCAGCAGGTCGTTCCAGATGAAGAAGAACTGCACCAGCGCGACGGTGAAGACGGCGTTGCGGACGACGGGGAACCCGACCCGCCAGAAGGCGGTGAGCATGCCGGCTCCGTCGAGGGTGGCGGCCTCGAAGATCTCGCGCGGGACCGCCCGGAAGTAGGTGGCCATCATGAACACGGTGAGCGGGAGGCCGACCGCGGTGTAGGTGATGATCAGCGGCCACAGGGTGCCGGACAGCCCGCTCTGGAAGTACACCCGGAACAACGGGAGCAGGATCATCTGGCTCGGCACCATGATGCCGAGCAGGAAGACGAGGAGGACCTGGTGGCGGCCGCGCCAGATCATGACCTCCAGGGCGAAGCCGGCGGCGGTGCCGAGCAAGACGATGAGCGCGAGCGAGGGCACGGTGGCCAGGAGGCTGTTGCGGAGGTAGAGGGCGACGTGGCCGGTCGTCCACGCGTCGGCGTAGTTGTGGAAGTCCCACTTGCCCGGAAGCGACCATGCGGGGTCGTTGACGAACTCGGACTGGGTCTTGAAGGAGCTGAGCAGCAGCCACAGCAGGGGCGTCACCTCGACGACCACCAGCAGGGCGACGAGGAGGTTGCGGGTCAGACGCCGGGCGGCCCCGCGCTTGCGGACAGTGGCCGGCCGTGAGGTGGGCAGGAGTTCCCGCGGCGGGGCCGTGAGGGTGTCGGTCATGGGGGTTCAGCCCTTGGTCAGGTCGCGGCGCGAGAAGCGGAAGACGACGAGGGTGACGCCGAGGCAGACGACGGTGAGCAGCGAGGCGATGGTGCTGCCGTAGCCGTAGTCGCCGTAGGAGAACGCGGTGCGGAACATGTAGAGGGTCAGAGGCGTCGTGTCGCTGCCCGGCCCGCCGTTGGTCAGGGCGAGGACCGAGTCGAACACCTTCAGCGTGCCGTTGATGCTGAACACCACCGACGACAGCAGCACGGGCGCGGACAGCGGCAGGACGATGTGCCGGATCAGCCGCCAGCCGGTGGCACCGTCCAGCCGCGCCGATTCGAGCGTCTCCTCGGGGATGTCGAGGAGCCCGGCGAAGATGAGGACACCGTAGAAGCCCATGGAGCGCCATACGTCCATGACGACCAGGACGACGAAGGAGCCGCCCGCGCCGGCGAACCAGTCGCCGTGGTGGATGCCGAGCCCTTCGAGGGCGACGTTCGCCAGGCCGTTCTGTGGCGCGACGGCGAAGAGCTTCTGGAACATCAGGGCCACGGCGACCGTCGGAAGGATCACCGGGAAGAACACCAGGGTACGGACGACCGCGGACGACCTGCGCAGGACGAACACATAGAGCAGGGCGAGCAGGTACCCGCACAGGACCTGCCCGGCGCTGACCGCGATCGCGTACTTGAAGGTGAACCACAGCGCCGAGTGGGCCTGCGGGTCGTTCCAGAGCTTGGTGAAGTTGCCGAGGCCGCCGAAGGTGAAGCCCTCGATGACGTTGCCCTTGAAGAAGGTGTAGCCGAGGGACCAGCCCATCGGCACCAGCATCACCAGGGTGTACACCAGCAGTGCCGGGCCCAGCAGGACGGTGATGGCACGGCGGTCTCCCAGAACTGAACGCATCTCGGCTCTCTCACGAAGGGGGTTGGTGCGGATCTCGGTGGCGCGACAGGGTCAGCCGTTGTCGAGATCGGTCTGGATCTTCTGCATGAAGTCCTTGGCCGAGAGGGATCCGGTGACGAGCGGCGCGGCGTTCGTCTGACTGGTCTCGGTCGCCTTCGTGTTGAACAGCGCCTCGAACCACAGGGTGCTGGTCGTGGTCTTGGTGATGGTGTCCTGGACCGTCTGGGTGAGCGGCGGGAGGGTGCCGGTGTCGCCGTTGGGCTTGAACCCGGAGACGGTGCCCTGGTCCTTCAGCGAGGCGGCGCCGTAGTTCTTGGTGATGCAGGAGAGCCAGTCGCCGACCTCGGCGTTGTACGACTTGGCGGAGACGGCGACGGGAAGGCCGACGTTGGCGGGGATCTGGTCCGCGCTGCCCTTGCCGCCCGCGACGGTCGGGAACGGCATGAAGCCGACGTTGTCCGCACCGATCTTGTTCTTGGTCTTGTCGTTGAAGTCGCCGAGCGCCCAGCTGCCCATGTAGAACATGGCGGCCTTGCCGGTCAGGAACTGCTGCGTCGCGGTGTCGTAGTCGATCGATCCGACGCCCTTGCCGAAGTAGCCGGCCCTGCCCAGGTCGGCTATGGCCTGCGCGGCCTTCACATAGGCGGGATCGGTCAGCTTCGCCTTGCCGTCCGCCACCGCCTCAAGGGCGTCCGGGCCCAGTTCGCGGTAGAGGTAGCCGCTGACCAGACGGGTCAGGGGCCACCCGTCCTTGCCGTCGGCTGCGAACGGGGTGACACCGGAACGCTTGAACTTCGCGGCAGCCGCGACCAGTTGGTCGTAGGTCGTCGGGGTGGCGAGGTGCTGGTCGGCGAAGAGCTTCTTGTTGAACCAGATGCCCTCGATGTTGAACTGGTAGGGCATGACATTGAACTTGCCGTACAGGTTCTCGACAGTCTTGATCGCCGCGGGCTGAAGGTCGTCCCACACGCCGAGGTCCTTGAGTGTCTTCTCCAGGTCCAGGACCTGGCCCGCCTTGTCCAGGGTCTTGGTGAGCTGCGGGGTGCCGCCTGCCGCGAACTGCACCGGCAGCGCGTTCTGCCCGGCGAGCAGCTGCACCTTCTGGTCGACGTTGCCTATCGGCAGCGTCTGGATCTTCAGCGGCAGGGCCTTGTTCTGCGCCGCGCACGAGCCTTGCCCAGGGTGGTGAGCTCCTGCTGAACGATGTGGTTGTCGTCGTTGATGGTGAGGCTGAACGTCTTCACGTCGCTGCCGGAGCCGCTTCCGCCGCCGCAGGCGCTCAGCAGCAGGCTCGATGTGGCGGCAGTCGCCATCAGGGCGATACGGCGGGTTCTGAGGGTCTTGTGCACGGGTGCTCCTCGGCACACAGAGCGTTGAAACGCTTCAATAGAGGGTTGCCGGGAACCTATGACCCGTTCCGGTGTGTGTCAAGGATCTGTCGCGGATGTTTCCGAACCGCTCCCGAGGGCCTCCGGGGCCGGCAACAGGAGGGGCCGCCCCGAGCAAAAGGCGGAGAACTGCTGGTCAGCGCGGCGGACGGAGCCGCGGGGCGGCTCAGACCCCGGTCCGGGCCGTCCACCCCGGCCGACCCTGACCATCAGCTCCGCGCGCCGCGAACGCTCACTCGACGCGCAGGCCCCGGACGGTCAGCGTGGCGCGCAGGCCCGGACGGTCAGCGTGGCGCGCTGGCGCGGACGATCAGCTCCGGTTCCAGCACGACGGTGGCATGGCGGTGCTGCTTTCCCGAGGCCACCTCGTCCATGAGGAGCCGGATCGCTTCCTGCCCCATCATCCGGCCCGGCATGTCCACCGCAGTGAGCGGCACGGCTGAAGTGCCGGCCCCGCGGTTGTTCTCGCAGCCGACGATCGCAACCTGCTCGGGCACGCGGACCCCGGCCAGGATGTGCAGTTCGTGGATGATGGCGTTGGCCAGCGCATCGGTGACGACGATCAGGCCGTCCGGCAGGTCACCGGGCGCTCGTCGGGCGAGATCCCGCCCGACCGCATGCCCGTGGGCCGCGGTCAGGCCGACGCTGTCGATCTCCTCCAGAGTGACACCGGGACCCGCCTCCTCGACCGCCGCGCGCACTCCCCTGCGCCGGTCACGAACGGGCTGGTAGTCGTCGTGCGCGACCACGTAGCCCAGCCGCGTGCGCCCGGTGTCGATGAGATGCCGGGCCGCCAGGTATCCCACGTGCTCGTTGTTGACCAGCACCGAGCAGCACGTGCCCGGTTTCGGAGCGTAGTTGAGGAGCACGACCTGGCGCCCGTGCGAGCGGATGCGGGCAATACCGGACGAGGAGTCCTCCATGGGAGCCAGCAGCACACCGGTCACCCGGGACTCGTCGAAGAGGTCCAGGTAGTCGTCCTGAAGCCGCATGTCGCACGCCGTGTTCGCCAGCAACAAGTTCTGTCCGACCGCCCGGGCAGCGTCCTGGGCACCATGAGCCATGTCGATGAACAGGGAGTTCTCGATATCGGCGAGCACCATGCCGACGCTGTTGGTCGACCCGGACACCAGCGACCGGGCCGCGTCGTTGCGCACGAAACCCAGCCTGCCGATGGCCTCGCGGACCCGCTCGGCCGTCGCGGGACTCACCTTCGCCGGGTGATTCAGGACGTTGGAGACCGTACCCACGGAAACGCCCGCGGCGTCGGCGACATCCTGCATGCTCGGACCCGCATGCCCCTGCACTCGCGGACGGGCGGTTGCCACAGCGCTCCTCGACCTCCGGTCTCATTCAGCCCGGGACCACAGGGCACTCAGAGTGACCAGGCCATCGCGGACAAGCGGCACAATACATGACGCGTCTTGAAGCGCTCCAAAGTCTAGCGTCCGGCCGTGATCCCTGCGATGCAGTCGGCCAGCGATACATCCAGGTCACAGGCTCCTGATCCAGTCCGCCGCCGTTCCTGCGCCCCAGCCGGGTCGACTCGTCGGGGGCGACCGTTCGATGCGCCAAGGCGCCGGACAGCCGCGGGTTTGATCTGGCACATCGCAGCGGGCAGCTTGACGTCCCCCGGGCAGCATGCGAGTCTCCCACCGCCTGCCTGATTGAAACGCATCAATAATGCTGGGTACCGATGGGCCGGCGCCTAGCCCGCAGCAGCGCCCCGTAAGGCGATGACCGCACACCCCCACGCCGTGCTCCTTGCGTGTTCCCGGTCTCCGCCCGTCAGGCGGTGAGTCCCGCGTCGCGGGCCAGCAGGGCGGCCTGGACACGGTTGGTGACTTCCAGCGCGGCCAAAATGCGGCTGACGTGGGCCTTGACGGTGCTCTCGCGCATGGCGAGGCGGGTGGCGATGTCGGCGTTGGTGTCGCCGTGGGCGAGCAGGGCGAGCACGTCGCGTTCGCGGGGGGTGAGCCGGTCCAACTGGGCCTGAGCAGTGGCGACTTGGGGCTGGTTGGTGGCATGGTAACGGTCGATGAGGCGGCGGGCCGCGGTGGGGTGGAGCATGGCCGAGCCGGCAGCCACAAGGTGGACGGCGCGCAGTATTTCGGCGGGGTCCGTGTCCTTGAGGAGGAAGCCGTCGGCTCCGGCGGCGAGGGCGTTGTAGACGTACTCGTCGAGGTCGAAGGTGGTCAGGGTGATCACCTTCGGGGGGTGAGGCAGGGCCCTGAGGCGGGCGGTGGCGGTGATGCCGTCCATGCGAGGCATACGTACGTCGACCAGGGCGACGTCGACGCGGTGAGCGGTGGCCTGCTCGACGGCCTGCAGTCCGTCGGCGGCCTGGGCGACGACCTCGATGCCGGGGTCGCCGTCGAGGAGGTCGGCCAGGCCGAGGCGGACCAGGGCGTCGTCGTCGACGATCATGGTGCGGATCATGTGCGGGTGCCGTTCTGTTCGCTGTCGGCGGGGTGGGGGATGCGTGCGGCCAGCCGCCATGCGCCCCCGCCGGCCGGACCGGAGTTCAGGTGCCCGCCGAGGGCGGTGACGCGTTCGCGCAGACCGACGAGTCCGTACCCGCTGCCGACGGTGTCCGTGCGGGGAGTGCCAGGGGGGTTGGTGACCTCGACGAGTGTGGCGGGCGGCCGGTAGTCGACGCGGACGGTCACAGGAGCGCCGTCGGCGTGCTTGCGGGCATTGGTCAGTGCTTCCTGGACGATGCGGTACACGGCCAGACGGTGGGTGGTGGGAGCCCGCTCGGGAAGGCCGTCGGTGATCAGCTGAACGTGCTGGCCGGCGGCGCGGGCCTCGTCGGCCAGTTCCCCTACCTCCCTGATCATCGGCGTGAGCGCGTCGCCGGACGGCGTGGCTTCGGGGTCGCGCAGCACACCGAGGACGTCGCGCAGATCGGTGAGGGCCTCGACGGACGTCGTGCGCAGCAGTGCGAGCCGTTCGGCGACCGGTGCGGGCAGGGTGTCGCCCTTGGTGGCCAGGACACCAGTGTGCAGGGCGATCAGACTCAGGCGGTGGGCCAGGACGTCGTGCATCTCGGCGGCGATACGGGACCGTTCCGCCACCCGGGCCGCGTCCTCGCGCAGCTGCGCCTCGACGCCCAGATGCTCGACATCGGCTGCCAACGCCAGGAGCAGGCGGCGTCGGCTGCCCAGCCACAGCCCGACGAGCACGGCCAGCACCGGCAGGAGCAGTGTGGACGCGTAGGACTGGCCCGTCCACAGGGAGGTGGGCCGGTAGCCGAGCAGGTTGGCGCCGAGGGCGGCGACCGCACAGCCCACCGCGATCCGCGCCTTGCGGTTCACGGCCAGGTCGTACAGGACGACTGCCAGCATGGGCAGCAGCAACGTTCCCCACCATGCCGTGGCCACAGTGACCACCACCGGCGCAGCAGGCCATCGCAGCCGGGGTACGAGCAGGGTCGCTGCGCACACCAGTGCCGTGGCCATGACGGCGGCGATTTGGCGCCCCTGGAGTGCCACGTCGTTGAACACGGCAGCCAGTGCGCACACGGCCACCAGAGCCCCACGCCCACAGGCCGCCCACCTGCGGCTTCCTCTGCTGCTCACCTGGGCCATCCTAGGCAGCCCCCCGCTCCCTTCCATCTGACGATCAGCCATGCCGTCCCCCTACTTTCGTAGGGGGACGACGTCGCAGAACGATGGATTTGATGCCGGGCGAAGCTTTCTAGCGTCGATTCCATGAACGACCGGACCACCTCCCCCGACCGTGCCCTGGCGCAGCGCAACGCCGAAGGATGGATGTTCCTGATCGAAGCGGGCCGTGACCTGCGCACCACAGGAGCCATAGCACCCAGCAGCAAAGCGCTGGCCCGCGCGCTCACCGACCCGGTACGGGCGCAGGCGCCCGGCCCGCTGGCAGTCCTGGAGGCCGGCGCCGGCACCGGGCCGGTCACCCAGGCCCTGATACCCGACCTGCCCCGCGGCAGCCGCCTGGACATCGTCGAGGCCAACCCGCGTTTCGCCGCGCGGCTGCGCCACCTCGTCACCACGCACCCGCACCTGGCGGCCAGGCCCGCGCAGGTGACCGTGCACCAGACCTACGTCGAGCAGCTCGACACCGACCAGCGCTACGACGTCATCGTCTCCGGGCTGCCGCTGACCAACTTCACGCCCGCGCAGGTCGAGCGCATCATGGCCCGCTACCTCGAACTCCTGCACCCCGGCGGCACGCTGACCTACTTCGCCTACCTCGGCACCCGCAGGGCCCGCGCCTTGACGGCGTCGCGAGCCGAAGCCCGCCGCCACGCCGCCGTGGACGAGATCATGGCCGACTACCAGCGCACCTACGCCACGGGCCGCTGGACGGTATGGGCCAACGTGCCCCCCGCCTACGTCTGGCATCTGCAACGCCCCCTCGCCGCCACGGACCAGCCCACGCCGCAGTTCGACGGGGCGCGACGATGAACGTGCTCTCCGACCTCCTCGGCCACCTCCCGCCACTCGCGGCGTACACAGTGGTGGCCGCCGCGGTCCTGGCCGAGTCGGTCCTTCTCGTCGGCGCTTTCATCCCCACGCTGACCCTGCTCCTCACTGCGGGCGCGCTGGCCCGCACAGGCCAGATCAGCCTTCTGCTGGTCATCGGGGCCGCGGCCGGCGCCGTGGTGGCGGGCGATTTCCTGGCGCACCGCACCGGCCGGTTCCTCGGCGACCGCCTGCGCGGCGGACGCGTGAGAGCACGCATCCCCGAGGTCGCCTGGCACCGGGCCGAGACGCTGATGACACGCCATGGCGGCCGAGCGGTCTTCGTGGCCCGCTTCCTGCCCGTGGTGCGCACCCTCGCCCCGCACTCCGCGGGCGCCACCCGCCTGCCCTACCGCCGTATCGCTCCCTACAGCGTCATCGCCGCCTGCGCGTGGGCCGGCGCGGAAGCGGGCGTCGGGTACGCCGCCGCGACCTCTTTGCAGCGCGTCCTCACGCTGGGCGGCCCAGCCCTCGCCCTGGTCGCGCTGACGGTGATCGGGGGCGTGCTGCTGTGGCGAAGAAGGCGCCGCCCCACCCCTCCGGCCCAGGAACCGGCGTCCGAGCCCGCCACGAAGTCCTGCGGCCATGCTCAGACGGGCCTGACGAGGCCGGTGTCGTAGGCGAAGATCACGGCCTGGACCCGGTCCCGGACCCCGATCTTGGTGAGGATGCTGCTCACGTGGGACTTGACGGTGGACTCGGCGAGGGAGAGGCGTTCGGCGATCTCGGTGTTGCTCCAGCCGGTCGCGATGGCGGTGAGTACCTCGCGTTCGCGGTTGGTGAGGCGTCCCAACTGCCGTTGCTGTTCGGGCGTGTGGCCCGGCAGACGGCTGCCGAAGGCGTCGATGAGCTTGCGGGTCAGCCCCGGCGAGATGACGGCGTCCCCGGCGGCCACCGCGCGGATGCCGGCGACGAGTTCCTCGGGCATGGCGTCCTTCAGCAGGAACCCGGACGCTCCGGCGCGCAGGGCATCGTAGGCGTACTCGTCGAGGTCGAAGGTGGTCAGAACCAGGATGCGCGAGCGGCCCCCGGACTCGACGATGCGTCTGGTGGCCTCGATGCCGTCCATGCCGGGCATGCGGACGTCCATGAGGACGACGTCGGGCTTCAGCTCGGCAGTCTTGCGGACGGCTTCGACGCCGTGGGTGGCTTCACCGATGAGGGTGAGGTCGGGGTGCTGCTCCAGGAGCATGCTGAAGCCGAGGCGTTGCAGGGCCTGGTCGTCGACGATGAGGACGGTGGTCAGGCGCGGGGGTTCTCCGTTCCGGTGGTGAATGGGGGTACCTCCCTGCACACGGGGAGGTAGGTGTCCACAGCTAAGGGGCGGGCGAGGTGGTCAGGAGGCTTGCGTGGACGCTCCAGCCGCCTTCGCGGTTGGGTCCGGCGGTGACCTGGCCTTGGTAGATGGCCGCGCGTTCGCGCATGCCGACCAGGCCGCGGCCGTTCGCCGCGCTCCGTCTGCGGGCGCGGGGTGCGCGGCGGGGGCCGGTGTCCTCCACGTCGACGTGGACCGTGCCGGGCCCGACAGTTACCCGGACGCTGACGGAGGTGTCGGCGGCGGCGTACTTGAGGGTGTTGGTGGCCCTGGTCTGGAACGCCGCAGCCAGGCGGCCCGCACGCACCGCACGTTCGCCACACGCCCCGCCCTGGACCGACCACCCGGCCGACCCCGGGCGGGAACAGGCGCATCCTGGCGAAGCGGCGGTCCGACGCCACGGCCAGTCGCAGAAGCCGTCGACGCGCCGAGCGGCAGCAGCCTTCGGTGCACTATGCCTCGACCAGCCGCACCTCGTGCGGCTCGGAGGCGGCAGCGAGAGGGCCGCCGGGCACCAACAGATACTGCGGACCTTCGCCCGGACCATCTGTACATGCGTCAGCCAGGATGTCCCTGCCATCAATCAGCGCCCGAACCTCCGACCGCTGAGGCAAGTTCTGTGAGGTTGCCAAGCGGATCCGACCACCGCCAAGACGACTCCTATGTACGGCCTCATCGCCGTCGCACTGCCTCACCGGTCGCTGGTTCAGCGTCGCTTTCCAGTCTCGGGGGCGGTGGCGCTCTGGCTGGTGCGGCGCATGGCCTCGTACAGCGCAGCGTCTTCCGGCGGGTCCGGCAGCGGGCCGCGGGCCGGGGCCTGGAAGGACTGGATCATCCAGGCGACCAGGCGGCGCCAGGCGTCCGGGGCGGCATCGGCAGTGGCGCTGAGGACTCCGGCGTTGGCCATCAGTAGCAGCACGAGATCGCGGCTGGTGAAGTCCTCGCGCAACTGCCCGCTGTTCTTGGCGCGGCCGATGAGTTCGAGGAAGCCCTCGTATGCCTGAGCGTGGTACGTCTCCAACTCCGGAACGCCCGGGAAGTTCATGGTCAGGATGTCCGCGAAGCCGCGGTCGGCGGCCTGCATCGCGCAGACGTCCTGGATGTAGCCGGTGAAGCCGTGCCACGGGTCCGGCTCCGCCAGGGCTGCGTCGGTGGCCTGCGCGTACGCCTTCATGCGGTCGGCGAAGACCGCGGCGAGCAGGTCCTCCTTGCGGGGGAAGTGGCGGAAGAGAGTGGCGATCCCGACGCCGGTCTCCCGTGCGACCGAGGCCATCGACGCGTTCAGCCCGTCGCGCCCGAAGACCGTGCGCGCGGCGGCGATGATCCGCCCCCGGTTGCGCTCTGCGTCGATACGCCTGGACTGACCCGCGGAAACAGCCGCGTCGGCGCTGGCTTCGGTGTGCGGGTCTCGGGGGCTCATGACGCCAGACTAGCAAACCGGAATGCCTTATCCGATTCTCGTGTTACGGTGAGCGGCGAACCGGATAGGGCTTTCCGGAAGTGAAACGGATAGCCCTATCCACCACCCTTCCTGGGAAAGGCTCTCTCATGCCCACCATCGCCATCGTCGGTGCCGGCCCTCAGCTCGGTCTCGCCGTTGCCCGCACCTACGGCACTCACGGCTACGACGTCGCACTGATCGCCCGCAACCGGGCCAAGCTCGAAGTCCTTGCCGGCGAGCTGGCCGCCGAGGGCATCACGGCCGCCGCCTTCCCCGCCGACGTCCTCGACCGCCCCGCACTCACCCAGGCACTCAAGAACGCGGCTGCGCACTTCGGCGGCATCGACGTCCTGGAGTACTCCCCGGTCGGTGGCCTCCAGACCGTCATGACCACCCCGGGCACCACCAGGCCGGCCGACGTGCAGCACGAGATGGAGTTCCAGCTCTACGGAGCCATCGACGCCACCCGTGCGGTGCTGCCCGCCATGCGGGAGGCCGGTGCGGGCACCCTGCTGTTCACCACCGGCGCCGGCTCCGTCGACCCCGTGCCGCAGGTCGCCAACGTCAACGCCGCCGCCGCGGCGCTGCGCAACTGGGTGATCAACTTGCACAAGGAGCTGGACGGCACCGGTGTCCAGGCGGCGCACGTCGCCATCAACGTGTCGATCGGCACGCCGGCGATCCCCGGATTCCCGACCGCCCGGCCCGAGGAGATCTCCCCGGTCTACTGGGACCTGCACACCACCAAGCGCGACCAGGCCGAACTCGTCTTCAGTCTCTGAAGCCCATCAGCCACCCCCCGTCCTCCTGACCTCCCGGTATCTACGCCGCGCACTTCGTCATCAACAGCTGGCCCGGGGGCGGGCCCGAAAGCATTCCCTCGGGGCCGCTCCCGAGCAGGTCGCGCGCCTTTCCCCGGACCCGACCTAGGTGCGCGAGCCGATGTCGCAGCTGTCGGCATTCAAGCGCCCGGGTGAGCCGGAGGAGGTCGCCGACCTTGGCTGGCCGCCCGCTCCGTCCCGTTCCCCTCCTCGCTCTCGTCCCGCCCGATGCCCGTATCGCCACCCGCTACGCCTATTACATGTAGGCAGGTGAAAGGCCCGACCGGACTGGCTTTCGCGCTCATTGCGCCCTGCGTGGCGGGGTGAAGACGTAGAGGTCGAGAATGTCCGGCAGCGAGGCGATGCCGGGGCCGCCGGCCTGTACCCAGGCTGCGATGTCTTCGGTGGCGTCGGGGTCGTTGACGAGGCCGAGCCAGACCGGGCGGGCTCCTGCGGCACGTGCGGCGGCGGAGGGCTGGACGACGATCACGTTGGCGTGTTCGCACACGTCGAGGCAGTCCGAGACGCGTACGGGTACCTCCTCGGCCAGGCGGGCGAGTTGCCGGTCGTGGTCCACGCCGGTGACTTTCGGGGTTCCACAGCAGCAGTCCCGGCAGACGACGACGCGGCACGGAGCCGGTTCGGCGGAGATGTGCTCCGTGCCGGCCGCTTCAGGGCGCTGTTGAGGCATCGTTCCTCACACTTCTCTCCAGAGGGGATCCGTCTCGGGTTGACGGACGCAGGAACCGGATCACGGGGTGGCCGGGGTCGTGGGTGACCTCGGTGCGGACGCCGTAGACCTGTTCGACGAGGGCGGGGGTGAGAACCTCGGCGGGGGTGCCCTCCGTGACCGCGCGGCCCTCGCGCAGGACGAGCAGGCGGTCGCAGTACATCGCGGCGAGGTTGAGGTCGTGCAGGGCGATCACCGTGGTGACCGGCAGGCCGGAGATCAGTTCCAGGAGGTCGAGTTGGTGCTGGATGTCGAGGTGGTTGGTGGGCTCGTCGAGGAGGAGTTCGCGGGGTTGCTGGGCGAGGGCGCGGGCGATCTGGGTGCGCTGGCGTTCACCGCCGGAGAGGGTGTGCCAGGACTGACCGGAGCGGTCGGCCAGTCCGGTGCGTGCGAGGGCCTCGGTGACGGCTTCCGCGTCGGCCGTCGTCGGGGGCGTCCAGGCGCGGCGGTACGGGATGCGGCCGAGGGCGACGACGTCCCGGACGGTCAGCTCGGTCTGGGTGTCGGCGTGCTGCTCGACCGTGGCGACACGGCGGGCGGTGGCACGACGGCCGACCTCGGCGAGCGGGCGCCCGTCCAGGGTCACGACTCCGGAGGTGGGGGCGAGGACCCCGGCCAGCAGCCTCAACAACGTTGATTTTCCTGAGCCGTTGGGGCCGAGTAGGCCGATGGTCTCGCCGGGGCGCAGGGTGAGGGTGACGCCGTCGACGACGACCTTGTCGCCCAGGCGCCGTACGACGTCGTCCGCGTTCAGGCTGCTCATGTCCTTCTCCGTCCTCGGTAGAGCACGACCACGAACGCCGGTACGCCGATGAGGGACGTCACCACGCCCACCGGTACCTCCTGGGGGTCGAGGACGGTACGGGCGAGGGTGTCCACCCACACCAGGAAGACAGCGCCGGTCAGCGCGGTGACCGGCAGCAGGCGGGCGTGCCCGGATCCGGTGAGGGCCCGGGTGGCGTGTGGGAGGACCAGGCCGACGAAGCCGATCGCGCCGGCGCAGCTGACCAGGGCGGCGGTGAGCAGGGCAGTGGCGCAGAGCAGGATCAGGCGGGTACGGGTGACCCGGACCCCGAGTCCGGCGGCGGCATCGTCGCCGAAGGAGAACGCGTCGAGCGTACGGGCGTAGCCCAGGCAGACGACGAGCACCACAGCCAGGACGGCGGTGCAGAGCAGTACCTGTCCCCAGTCGGCGCCGGTGAGCGAGCCGAGGAGCCAGAACAGCACGCCCCGGGTGGTTTCGGCGTCGGCCGAGGTCAGCACGGTGAACGAGGTCAGCGCCGAGAACAGCTGCATGGCCGCGACGCCGGACAGGACGACCCGGTCGGTGCCGGCTCCGAGGGTGTGGCTGAGCAGCAGCACGAGGGCGAAGGAGAGCAGCGCGCCGAGGAAGGCTCCGGCCGACAGGGACACCGCTCCCCCGCCGACGCCCAGCACGACCACGGCGACCGCTCCGGTGGACGCGCCGGAGGAGACACCAAGCACGAACGGGTCGGCGAGCGGATTGCGCAGCAGCGACTGCATGACTGCGCCGCACACGGCGAGTCCGGCCCCGCAGACAGCGGCGAGCAGGGTGCGCGGCATCCGCAGGTTCCACACGATGCCGTCCCGCAGCGGCGCCAACCCGCTCTCGCCGAAGCCGAGATGGGCCGCGACGGACGCCCAGACGTCACCGGTGGAGATGTCGGCGGGGCCGATCGTCACGGCGACGGCGATCGACACGAGCAGCGCGGCCAGGCCCCCGCCCGTCAACAGCAGCGAGCGGAAGCTCACTTGGCGAACCCGAAGTCGCGCAGCCCGGCCGCGACCTTCTCGATCCCCTCGATCGTGCGGATGGACGGGTTCATCGCCTGCCCGCTCAGCAGCACGTACCGCTTCTTCTTCACGGCGGTGAGGTTGCGGGTGACGCGGTTCGTCTCCAGGAAGCGGATCTTCGCCTTGGCGGTTTCGGCGGTCTGCTGCCTGCGGGTCAGGTCGCCGATGACGATGACGTCCGGGTCGCGGTCGGCGACGGTCTCCCAGTTGATCTGGGGCCATTCGTCGTGGGTGTCGGCGAAGGCGTTCTTCGCGCCCACGGCATGGGTGATGGCACCGGGCGCACCGCAGCAGCCGGCGAGGTAGGGCGACTGCGAGTTGGCGAACCAGTACATGAGGGAGACGTCTGAGGCATGCAGTCCGGCAGCGGCTGTGTTCACCCTCTTCTTCAGCGAGGCTACGAGCTCTTCGCCGCGCTTTTCGACGCCGAACGCCCGTGCCAGGTCGCGTATCTCCCCGTACACAGCGTCGAGCGTGAGGGGTGTGGAGCGCGATCCGTCGCCGCCGCTGTCGTTGTCCTTGCCCGCCGCGCAGTCGGACGGCGAGACGTAGGTCGGCACGCCCAGCTTCTCGAACTGCTCGCGGGTGGCGACGCCGCCCTGGCCGAGGGTGGAGACGAAGGAGGCGGTGACGAAGTCGGGTTCGGCGTCCAGGACCTTCTCGAAGGAGGGGTTGTTGTCGGCGAGGCGCGGCACGGTGGCGTTGGCCTTCTCCAGGCCCTTCATCACCGGGTCGGTCCAGGTCGCCGTGCCCGCCATGCGGTCGGCCAGGCCCAGGGAGAGCAGGATCTCGGTGGTGCCCTGGTTGAGTGAGACGGCCCGCTTCGGGGCCGACTTCATGGTGACCTTGTACCCACAGTTGTCGATGGTGACCGGGTGGCCGGTGGCCGCGGCCTTCTCGGTCTTCGCGGCGTCGCCGTCGGCGGAACCGCAGGCGGTGAGCAGCAGGGCGGAGGTGAGAAGCAGGGCCGGGGTACGGAGGAGGGCGGGGGTGCGGAGGAGGGCGGGGGTGCGGAGGAGGGCGGGGGTGCGGAGCACGGGCATGCCTCGGGGGTCGGGGCTCGTTCGCGGAGCCTGGCCTACGGGTGTCCCCCGCGCCGGGGCGCGGAGGTGCCAGCAGGTCTTCGGACTCGGGTTCGTCCGGCCGGGGCGCCTTCCCGGTCTCCCAGTGGCGTGCGTGCCCCGCCCGTCCCCCTCACCGCTGCGCGTCAGTTCCGGATTCGCACCGGATTCCCTGGCCTCGGGTGTGGCTCGACTGGCTCGTCGAGGCTATCAAGCCCGTCGTACGGTCAGATCGTGCGCTCGGTCACGGGGTTCGGTCACGGGGTAGGGAACAAAGGTGCTGGTGTTCTGATCGATCCGCAGCGACTGACCGAGCGGCGGCGCGTCCCGCTGGGGGCAGTCGAGGCGTTCGCAGACGCGGCAGCCCATGCCGATGGGGGTGGCGACGGAGTCGCTGGTGAGGTCGAGGCCGTCGGCGTGGACAAGGCGGTGGGCGTGGCGGGCCTCGCAGCCCAGGCTGATGGCGAAGGTCTTGCCGGGTTCGCCCCAACCGCCGCGGTGGCGGTTGATCGAGCGGGCGGTCCACAGGGGCCCGTGGGACGTGCAAGCCGGTGGCGGACTGGCTTTTGGACATGTTGCCGACGCGGACGAACGAGAACGGGACGCCGCGCAGCCGGGGGCGTTGGAGGGTACTCAGGCGGTGGCAGACGGTCTCGTAACCAAGTCTGTAGCGGTCGGTGAGGAGTTCGATGTCGGAGCGGACCTCCTCGGCCGCGGTGTGGAACGCTGCGCCACCGCGTCATCGACCGCGACACCGCCATGCGCCTGCTCGACGACGAGGCCGCCGCTCTGGGCGCCCGATATCCGTGGATGCCGGTCGACGACATCCGCGCACTCTTCGAACGTACCGCCATGAGCGGCGAGTTGCCGATGTTCTTCACCTCGGACGCCTTCTCCCGCCACCTCGTGCGACAGACCGAGGAGCAGTCATGAGCGAGCACGGCATCCGGCGCGTCGGAGTGGTCGCAGGCGGGCAGACGGGCGCGGGCATCGCCGAGGTGTGTGCCAGGGCCGGTCTCGACACCGTGGCCGGCGAGGTCGACGCGATCGCCGATTCCCTCTACGACGAGTGCCGCGAGCCGCTCTACGCCCCGCCGCCGCTCCAGCGAATGGTGGAGGCCGGTCTCCTCGGGCGTAAGACCGGCCGGGGGTTCCACATCCACGACCAGGATTGAGGGCCTGGTACGACGCGGGCTGAGGGGCCCGCGACGCCGCCGCGGGGTGAGGGTGCCGCGCGGCGCGGGCAGGGGAAGGGGCGGCAGACGCGTGCAGGCTCTTCCCGCCCTCGGTCCGTTTCACACCCGTCACCCGCGTGCACCAGCTCACCCTCCGAATCATGGACACGGCCCTCCGAACGCGTAGCCAGCCCCTTAGGCTGGCAGGTGCAGCTGGTTCGCCCCGTCCGCCAGACGGGATGCGTCGCAAGAGGGAACCCGGTGGGAATCCGGGACTGCCCCGCAGCGGTGAGCGGGAACGACCGCCGTCATACGCACTGGAACCGAGGTACAGGGTCTGGGAAGCGACGGCCAGTAGGTGTCCTCCGGACAAGGAGGGCGTGCCCGTGAGTCCGAAGACCTGCCACCTGCCCGTGTGCGGACGACTCCGCGCGCGGACATCCCGGTGACCTCGTGGGCGGGTCGGCGTACATACCGAGCGCACGACCGCGCTGTGCAGCGCAAGGTCGCCTCCGCCCGGTTCCGTCACCCCTTCGCGCTCGCGTCCCGTCACCGGGATCTCAGGGATTCGTCTCGCGAAGGAGATCTCCGTGACCACCAAGTCCGCAGCCGCGGCAGCCCGGGCCACCGTGTACGGCTACCCCCGCCAGGGACAGAGCCGGGAACTCAAGAAGGCGATCGAGGGCTACTGGAAGGGCCGCGTCACCGCCAACGCGCTCCAGGACACCGCCGCCGAGCTGCGCCGCAGCAACTGGCGGCAGCTCGCCGACGCCGGCATCCACGAGGTCCCGACCGGCGACTTCTCGTACTACGACCACGTCCTGGACACCAGCGTCATGGTGGGTGCGATCCCCGCCCGCCACCGGGCCGCCGTCGACGCCGACGCCCTCGACGGCTACTTCGCCATGGCCCGCGGCACCCAGGACGTCGCACCGCTGGAGATGACCAAGTGGTTCGACACCAACTACCACTACCTGGTCCCCGAACTCGGCCCGGACACCGTCTTCACCGCCGACACGACCAAGCAGGTCGCCGAGCTGCAGGAAGCCCTCGCTCTGGGCCTCACGGCCCGGCCTGTCGTGGTCGGTCCGGTCACCTACCTCCTGCTGGCCAAGCCCGCCCCCGGCGTCCCCGCCGATTTCGAGCCGCTCACGCTCCTCGACCGCCTGCTCCCGGTCTACGCCGAAGTCCTCGCCGACCTGCGCGCGGCCGGTGCCGAGTGGGTGCAGCTCGACGAGCCCGCGCTCGTCCAGGACCGCACCCCGGCCGAGCTGAACGCCGCCGCCCGCGCCTATCGCGACCTCGGCGCCCTCACCGGCCGCCCGAAGCTGCTGGTCGCCTCCTACTTCGACCGACTCGGCGACGCCCTGTCGGTGCTGGCGAAGGCGCCGGTGGAGGGGCTGGCCCTGGACTTCACCGAGGCCGCCTACGCCAACCTCGGCGATCTCGCCTCCGTGGGCGGACTGCCGGGCAAGCGGCTGGTCGCAGGCGTGGTCAATGGCCGCAACATCTGGGTCAACGACCTCACCAAGTCCCTGTCCACCCTCGGCACGCTGCTCGGGCTGGCCGACCGGGTCGACGTGGCCGCCTCCTGCTCCCTGCTCCACGTCCCGGTCGACACCGCCGCGGAACGCGAAATCGACCAGCAGATCCTTCGCTGGCTCGCCTTCGCCCGCCAGAAGACGAGCGAGATCGTCACCCTCGCCAAGGGCCTCGCGCAGGGCACAGGTGCGATCACCGGCGAACTCGCCGCCAACCGGGCCGATCTGGCCTCCCGCGCGACCTCGCCGATCACGCACGACCCCGCCGTACGGGCCCGGACCACCGCAGTCACGGACACCGACGCCCGCCGCTCCCAGCCCTACCCCGAACGCGCCACCGCGCAGCGCGCGCACCTCGGACTGCCGCTGCTGCCGACAACGACCATCGGCTCCTTCCCGCAGACCGGTGAACTGCGTACCGCCCGCGCGGACTTGAGGGCGGGCCGGATCGACACGGCGGGCTACGAGGAGCGCATCAAGGCAGAGATCAGCGAGGTCATCTCCTTCCAGGAGAAGACCGGCCTGGACGTCCTGGTGCACGGCGAGCCCGAACGCAACGACATGGTCCAGTACTTCGCCGAGCAACTCACCGGCTACCTCGCCACGCAGCACGGCTGGGTCCAGTCCTACGGCACCCGTTACGTCCGCCCGCCGATCCTGGCCGGCGACATCTCCCGCCCCGAGCCGATGACGGTCCGCTGGACGACGTACGCCCAGTCCCTCACCTCACGACCGGTCAAGGGCATGCTCACCGGACCGGTCACGATGCTCGCCTGGTCCTTCGTCCGCGACGACCAGCCGCTCGGCGACACCGCCCGCCAGGTCGCCCTCGCCCTGCGCGACGAGGTCGACGACCTTGAAGCGGCCGGGACTTCGGTCATCCAGGTCGACGAACCCGCCCTGCGCGAGACACTCCCCCTGCGGGCCACCGACCGCCCTGCCTACCTGGCCTGGGCGACCGAGGCGTTCCGACTCACCACGAGCGGCGTACGGCCGGACACGCAGATCCACACCCACATGTGCTACGCCGAGTTCGGCGACATCGTCCAGGCCATCGACGACCTCGACGCCGACGTCATCAGTCTCGAAGCCGCCCGCTCCCATATGCAGGTCGCGCGCGAACTCGCCGCCCACGGCTACCCGCGCGAGGCGGGACCGGGCGTGTACGACATCCACTCGCCGCGTGTCCCGAGCACGGAGGAGGCCGCCGGACTGCTGCGCACCGGGCTCAAGGCCATTCCCGGCGAACGGCTGTGGGTCAACCCTGACTGCGGCCTGAAGACCCGCGGCTGGCCCGAGACCCGCGCCTCACTGGAACACCTGGTCACCGCCGCCCGCACGGTCCGCGAGGAACTCTCCTCGTCCTGACCGCAGGCCCCGTCGGCCGGGGAAGGACGCACTCGGCGTCCTTCCCCGGCCCCGGCATCGGCATCGGCATCGGCATCGGCATCGGCATCGGCATCGGCATCGGCATCGGCATCGGCATCGGCATCGGAGAAAGCATGAGCCCATGGCTCTCGGTACGCCCAGCACCAGGGCAGTCAGCGCAGTGTCCATCCGTGGCCTCCTCCAACAGGGAGGCCGCTCCTACTCGTTCGAGTTCATTCCCGCCCTCGGAGACGCCATAGGCGCCGCGCCACCCCCGGCTGACGGGGCCGGCGGGCGAGCTGACCGCCGACGCGCGGTGGCGCTGCGGCTGTCGCCGGTGCAGGACCACGAGCCGGAGCAAACCGCCGCCGGTACGGAGAGAGTGCACGTCACACGACTGGTCGCCTGCTGTGGCGCGGACGACCCCTCCCATCGAGCGTGGTCTGGGCGGGCCAACGACGGCCCCGTCGGAGTTCACAGAAACGGATCCTCATGCCCGTCACCGTGAAAGATCACCGGGTACCCCACAAGTCCACCGTCCCCGCGAACAAGGACGAGAACGTCGAACTCTTCGTAAGGGAGCGCGACGGCACGTCCCTTGGCCACCTGGACGAGCGCACGGCCGTCCTGATGCTCCACGGCCGGAGCGTTCCGGTGCTCGCGGGCTTTGATCTCGACTTCAAGTCGTACAGCTGGGCCGATGCGCTGGCGAAGGCCGGTTACGACGTCTTCATGATGGACCTCCAGGGCTCGGGGCTGTCGCCGCGGCCGAAGATGGACGACCCTCACAACGTCAACCCCGCCCAACAGGGCCTGCTGAAGCCGCGACCTCCGGGTTTCACGCCGGGGCCGCCGAACTACCCGTTCCAGCTGACCAACTCGATCAGCGACCGGGACGACCTGAACACCGTCGTGGACTGGATCATCCACGAGCGGGGGGTGAAGAAGGTCGCCTTCATCGGTTGGTCCGCTGCCGCGTTCACGATGGGGCCGTACGCGGTCAAGAACCCGGGCAAGGTGTCGAGCCTGTTCCTGCTGGCGCCGATCTTCCCGCCCGAGGGCACGTCGAACGTCCCCGCCCCGCTGCCGCAGCCCGGCTTCCCGACGTTTGTGAGCACGAAGGACGGAACCTGGAACGGGTGGGGCAACGAGGTGCACTGCGAGGGCCAGCGCGAAGATGCGATGCGCGACCGGGTGTGGAACGCGATCATGGAAAGCGATCCGGTGGGCAGCACGTGGGGCAAGGTAGGTGAAGGGCTCAATCGCATCAGGAACTTCGTACGGTGGGGCTGGAACAAGACCACCGCGGCACAGGGCGGCGTCCTCGGCGGCAGCGTGCCTGTCCTCATCGCGTACGGAGAGTACGACAGGCAGGCGAACACGTCGAGCGAGGATCCGGAACTCAATTTCTCGGTCCCCGCGCTCTACAACGCCATCGCCGGCGACCACAAGCTGATGGTCAAGCTGGACTGCGCCGGGCATTCGGTGGTGTGGGAGATGCAGCACAACAACGTGCACAACCTCTCGAAGCACTGGCTCAAGCACCTGAAGGTCGACGGCAAGAGCCAGGGCATATTCACCATGAACACCAACGGCGACATCAGCCCGGCTCCCTAGGAGGGGGGCGCGGGGGCGAAGCATCAGTTCGCATCGTCGGCACGGCAGTACGGCGAAACCCCTGACGCCGCCCTTCTGGGCCGACTGCGGCCGCCCTCGACGCCAGGGCTCCGAGCGCCCATTGGGTGGCGAGGTTTCGCCGGACTACCGGGCGGGCGACCCGTTCTGGGTGTCGGACGCGGTCTGCCACGCCCTCACACCCGCTCGAGACGCTTCTTTGGCCTGCTCCCATTTCGCGACCGCCTGCTGGGTCGGGGACACCTCCATGTCGCGGATCATGCGCCGACCTGCCGTGAACACGGCCAAGGCTCCGATGGCCAGGCCGGTGCTCGCCACCACGGCCCCGGCCGCGGTGAGCACGACGCCGATCTTGACGAGCCGGGTGTCGATGTCGATCATCCGATGGGACTGCTCGTGATGGTTCATGACTCCACGATCCAACGGGCAGAACCGACTCGCATCCCGACCGACGACTCAAACGGCCAGGTGGCCGCCAAGACGCTCTGCCTGGGGAGATACGTCATGCGCGAAGGGCGCGGTCCCGGATACGAGGCCACGCCCTGTCGCGACGCACACGTCCGTTCGACGGTCAGTGCAGGATCTTCTCCTTGGCCCCCCGCTGCTCCGCCTCGTTCGCGCACACCCAGAGCCACCGCGTGGACCTCGACCTGGGCTACTACTTCCCCTGGGTGGCCGTCGGCTGGTGTTGTGGCGTCGAGGAGCGGTCCAAGAGCCGATCTCGCCGAGTCTGCGGTAGCGGTTCACCCACTTCGAGGCACCGGCCCAGGAGATTCCCATCTCAGCGGCGACGTGAGCAAGGGGGCCCGTTCGGCAGCGCTCGACGAGGCGGCGCCCTTCAACGGACAACGGTGGCGTTGCGGTGAGTCACGCGGCTCACCGCGCTTGCGGGGAGGCGAGGCCCATGGTCGCCTCCTGCGGCCGTGATACATGGGCGACGAGGAAGACCAGCACGCCACAGGTGGCGACCAGGATCCAGCCCGGGCGGGACGCGTGTGCGAGCTCCGTCGGGCTGGTGGCCGTGACCAGGCCACCGGCGAGAGCGATGCCGAGGGCGGAGCCGAGCTGCCGTGCGGTGGAGGTGATCGCCCCGGCCACGCCGGCACGGGCGGGCGGCAGTCCGTTGACCGCCGTATTGGTGATCGGGGCATTGGCGAAGCCGAACCCGACGCCGATGAGCAAGTATGCGGCCAGCAGCAGGAACACACTCGTGTGTGGAGTGAGCCGGACCAGGCAGAGCCCGCCGGCCGTGATGAAACCACCGGCAAGGAGCAGCGGCAGCCGTGGGCCCGTGCGGCCGACCATGCGGCCGGACCAAGGGGCGCAGACAGTCGCTCCGACGGCCAGGGGCAAGGTCGCCACTCCGGCGGCCAGCGGCGTCCATTCCCGGGTGTTCTGCAGGTAGAGGGTATTCAGCAGCAGTGTCATGGTCAGAGCGACGAAGACCGCCACCGCGCCCAGGACAGCGCCGCTGAAGACCGGGCTCCGGAAGATCCGCGGATCCATCAGCGGCTCACGTCGGCGGGACTCGACCCGCACGAATGCGGCTGTCGCCACAGCAGCCCCCGCGTATCCCGCCAGCCCCGCAGGCGACGTCCAGCCGATGCGAGGCCCTTCGATCAGGACGCCGACCACGACCGCAAGGACCACGGTCAGCAGGACCTGGCCGGGCAGGTCGAGGCGCCGGGCTCGCGGCGCCCGGGACTCCGGCACGAACATCGCACTGAGCAGCAGAGCGGCCGCGATGACCGGTGCGTTGATCCAGAACAGCGAACGCCAGCCGAGCCCCGCGAGCAGCGCACCGCCCGTGACGGGACCAGCGGCCATGCTCAGCCCGAACACTGACGCCCAGATGCCGATCGCCTGCGCCCGCTCCCTCGGGTCCGGCATCGCGTTCACCACGATCGCAAGCGCCACGGGGCTGAGCATCGAGGCGCCGATGCCCTGCAGGGCGCGGGCCGCGATGAGTACGCCTGCCGACGGGGCGAGCGCACAGACCAGCGAGGCCGCGCCGAACGCGGCCAGCCCGCACTGGAAGACCCGGCGGCGTCCGAAGCGATCCGCCAGTGCGCCGGAGGAGATCAGGAGACTGGCCAGGACCAGGGTGTAGGCGTCCACGATCCATTCGAGACCGCGCGTGTCGACATCCAGGCCGCGCCCGATGGCCGGCAGACCCACATTGACGATGGTGGTGTCCAGGCCCACCAGGAACATGCTCAGACAGCAGACGGCCAGTACCGTCCAGCGTCTGCGCACACTCAGCATGGGTTGAGCAGGGGGTGTTGTCGCGGTCACGGTCTACCTCTGAGGTCCGGGAACAGTGCCCGGCAAGACTCAGCCCGAACGACAGCCGCAGCCCATCAATTTTGCGAACACTGCAAAAATGAATCCATGAACACAGGAGCCAGGGATGCGGAGCTGGAACAGATTCTCGATGGCATCGGGCCCCGGCTGCGCATGCTGCGCCGGGAGCGGGGACTCACGCTCGAAGGACTCGCGGCCACGACCGGGATCTCGGTCAGCACACTGTCCCGGGTGGAATCGGGCAAACGGCGTCCGACTCTGGACCTGCTCATCCCGCTGGCACGGGCCCACCACGTCGCACTCGACCAACTGGTGGCGGCCCCCGCCAGCGGTGACCCTCGGGTGCACCTGCGGCCCCTGCGCAAGGAGCGCGGCAGCATCCTCGTACCCCTGACGCAGTACCCGGGTCGAGTGCAGGTCTTCAAGCAGGTACTGACGCCACGCCAGCCGGAACTGGTCACCCACGAGGGATACGAATGGCTCTATGTCCTCGCCGGTCGGCTGCGCCTCGTTCTCGGGGCGCAGGACTTCACGCTGCGCCCCGGCGAAGTGGCCGAATTCGACACCACCGAGCCCCACTGGTTCGGCCCCGCGGATACGAACACTGTGGAGATCCTGCACCTGTTCGGCCCACGAGGAGACCAAGCCATCGTCCGCACCGGACCGTCCACAACGGATCTCGCCCCGCCGACCGCCCCAAACCCACCGTCAACAACGTCATGACTCACAACGCCTGGACTCCCTCCGACCGAGCAGTTGGCATCACCTTCCTTGCCCGCCCACGGCCACTCGTTGGTGTGCGGAAACGGCGTGGCAGGAAGCCCACGCGCGCCGGAACGGCAACACTGAAGAACCTCACCCATCCCGACTCGTCAGCGCGTTCGCTGCGCTCCTTCCGGACAATTGATACGCCGATGACAGCGTCGGCCGGCCGGGAAGGACCGTAAGTGCGGGATCGGACAGGCCCTTCCCGGCCGCCGCCCCATGATCGGCCAAAAGGCACACAGTCCGGATAGGGCCCAATGGCCCCTCAATGGATCCACCGATAGGGCCCAACGGCCCCTTTCCGCCTGCCCCTTGGCGCTCCAGAGGCATCACACCCCTGCTCGATTCTCGATTTTGCACAGTCGTTGCGATCCCAAAAGGCCCCGATGGGCCCCGAGTTCGTATGACCGTAGGTGCGGGATCCGAATGTCGGATCAGGAGTCACGGTGCATTTTTCACGAACCGCGGTGGGATCGCTCTTTCTTGGTGGTGCACTCGCTGCCACCCTGGGGTCCCTCCTCTACCCCGCCATGCTCGGAGTCCAGAAGGCCAGTAGCGCGCCCGATCGGATCATCGCCGCGCCAAAGTCAGGAAAGCTGTCGGAAGCCGATCGAGACTTCGTTGTCAAGGTGCGCGCGGCCGGACTGTGGGAGTATTCCGTCGGCCTCATGGCCCTGCAGAAGAGCACGACGAAGTCCATCAGGACCGCTGGTCAGCAACTGACCGCCGAGGACGCATCGTTGGACGCTGCCTGCCGCAGTACGGCCGGCCAGTTGGGCATCACGCTGCCCGACCAGCCGTCCCCGCAGCAACAGGGCTTCGTGTCCCGGTTGAACGCAGACAGTCCCGAACAGTTCGGCGCCGACATGGCGACCACCGTGCGCGCCGTGGACGGCCAGTTACTCATGACGATCGCCAGTGTGCGCAGCACCACGAAGAACTCACTGATCCGCGCTCTGGCCGCCGAGGCCAACCAGACGGTCCTGGACCACATCAGGGCCGTGGAGAAGACCGGCCTCGTGGACTTCGACCAAGCCGTCTTCCAGGAGACCTCGCCGCCCTCACTCCCCGCCCATGACCTCACCCCGCCGCCTCCTGCCGCGGGCCAGCCACAGGTCATCCTCACTCCCCCGGCCGACAGCACGGTCTCGCCGCGTTCAACGGTGGATTGATCCATTCACCGACGGCCGGGGCTGGGTGCGGATCTCCGATGTCCCAGGAGCTCGCTGTCTGTGCAGGCTCCTGGTCGACCTCGCACCCGCCCCGGCCGACAAGGACGCCGCCGGCTTCGGCACACGGCTACGGCGGCTGCCTGACGGCGACCGTGCCGAACTGAAGACCGGCCGTCGGCACCGGCACGCCCTCCGTCCGAAGGCGGTCCCGTGCCCCTCGGCATGCCGGCCCAGCGACAACCTCACCGCCAGTTCCAATATGGGAAGACTGCCGTGTTCTTCAGCCATCTGGGCAGGGGATCGACAGCCCTCGTGCTGACGGCGCACCCCGACGACGAGGTGTTCGCTCATGGTGCGGCGATCGCCATGCCAAGCCAGCAGGGAAGCCACGTCGTCCTGCGTACCGCTTCATGCGGGGGGGGCGCCGCTGTCGCAGGTGAGACCGCGCCGCACTGGTCCCATGGACGGGCGGGATGGGCGGGGCGCGGATGCGGCAGGGATGGGGCCACGCGCACCCTGTTGCACGTCGGCTCCCCGCGGCCCCGCGCGAAGTTGAACTTGCCCGCGCGGCACCGACCCACCACGACCCGCCGACGGCTGTGAGGTTTTCTTGGCTCATCGGTGACGTTGAGAGTGCGAAACGGGGGCACAGGAATCCGGCACGGTCCAAGCGTCCGGCGGGAGGAACCAGTGGCCGGTCATGAGATGTACGCCGCCAGCGCGTTGTCGGCGGTGGCGGCGATCCTGCTCGCGCGATGGTGGCCGGCGGGCCGAAACAGCAGCACACGTACCGCCGCCGCATCCCGCCGAGCCGCACGTCGGGCGATGCTGAGAGCAGCCTGGCGCATGGGCTCCGCCACCGCCGAAGCCGGCCAGGGCCTGCCGACCTCGGCGCCGTGCGCTCGGCGGGCGGTACGGGAGGCCGAAGACCTCGTGCAGGGCTACTGGCGTCAGATCAGTCCTCTCTACCTGTCCCAGGACGATCGCCATCAGCACTGAACTCCGGAGTCCGACACACGCCCGGGTCCCACGGCGCTGTCCGGGTGGCCGAAGGATCTGACGATCCTGGTTCCGGATCAGACGTGACTCTCTCGCGTCCAGGCCGCGGCCCGGGCCGCCTGAAGGTCGCGGGCTTGAACCCCTTCACCGGACTGACGGGCCGTTCCGGCTCGGCGACGCCGTGGTCGTACAACAAGCTCGGCAACGAGACGGCCGGCGGACACGTCGCGGCTTCCGCGCGCACGAACGAGACCTGGACGGACTACAGCCAGATGTCCGCGGGCACTGACAACTCCGAACGCACCAAGTTCGGTTCGACGTGGTTCCACCACACCGCGCTCGGCCTGGCGTCCACGACCACGAACGGCGTCGACACCGCATTCATCCGCGAACCGGCGGGCATCTTGAACTCCATGACCACTGGGGCAGTCCTACTACTACCTCACCGACGGCACGGCGCTACAGCGGCGCCTACCTCGACCCCACCGGCCTGTACAAGATGGGCGCCCGCTACTACGACCCCCATATCGGCCGCTTCACCCACCCCGGCCCCTCCGGGCAAGAAACCAACCCCTACCTGTACGCGGCGGGCGACCGCGTCAACCAGACCGATCCCACGTACCTCGCCAGCCTCTTGGGCGCTGTGGGAGGTGCCGCCGTCGGCGCTGTCGCGAGCACATTGCTTGACGGAGTCCTCGGCCCGGTCATTGGCGGGGCTGCCGACGGCTGCGCCGGAGGTGCGGTGACGGCGCTCATCGACGGTTCTTCCGTCGGAAAGGCCTGCGCGGTCGGTGCCCTGACCGGTGCCGTGTCCGGAGGCACCGGCGCTGTCACCAAGAGCTTGAAGGCGGCCCGCACCGGGTCGTGACCGTGGCCTCCCCGGACCCGGTGCGGCCGGGACCGGGGAGGGTCCCCACCATGCCTAGCCGGAAGGTCCACATCAGCTCTTACCGTGGTCGTTTAACGGTGGTCCTGGCAGGAGTCCCCGCGTTCTGCGCGGTGCTGTTCGTTTTCGTACCCTGGGCTCAGGACAGTATGAACGGCGCCGCACGAACCGTTCTCGGCATCGTGCTCCTGGTGACGCTCCTTGTTGCCCTCTTCGCCTGATCCCCAGTGCTCCGCTACCGATGAGTGCGGTCGACAGCTGCTCGAACGTCACCGCGGGAACCCTCGAAGTACGCGGCGCTCTCCGCGTCCGCAGGGTAGTACGACTCGATCGCGACCTCGTCCAGCGTGATGTCCATCGGAGTGCCGAACGTGGTGATGGTCGAGAACAGCCGCAGTTCTCGTCCGTTGAAGCGAAGGATCATCGGGATCACGACATCGGACTCGACCGTTCGGCGCGACGTGTCCTCGGAGTCGGGCGCCAGGAGTTCCTCGTAGAGCGCGGTGAGTTCGGCATCGGGTGCAACGGCGAGCTGACGCCTGATGCGGGAGCGGAACATCACCCGGACATCGGCCAGGTTGACTACCAGAGGGGCGAAGCCTCGCGGGTCCAGCCCCAGTCGCACCAGGTTGATCGGCGGCCGTAGCAGGTCGGGATCGACGTCCGCGAAGAACGGCTCGACCGCGCGGTTGGTCATCACGATGTTCCACCGGCGATCGAAGGCCACCGCGGGGTACGGCTCATGCGCACGAAGCACCCTGGCGACCGCGTCCCGAGCCGCGGAAAGCGCACCGTCGTCGAGTGGTCGTTCGGCGTAGCGGGGTGCGAAGCCGGCCGCGAGCAGCAGCTGGTTGCGATCACGCAACGGCACATCGAGCTGGTCCGCGAGCCGCAGGACCATGTCGGCACTCGGATTGGACTTGCCCGTCTCGACCAGGCTGACATGGCGAGCCGAGACGTCGGCGGCGATCGCGAGGTCGAGTTGGCTCAGTCGTCGGCGATGCCGCCACTGCCGTAGGAGCTCCCCAACCGTCTGCACAGTCATGGAGAGTACTCAACACGAAGCCGCACGCCATGAAATGCGACTTCATCGACAACCGTGGCCACCACGGAAACACTGCGTCCATGACCGCAGACAACAAGAGCATCGTCCAACGGGCGCTGACGGAACTGATGGAGACGGGCAGCACCGACGCGCTCGAACCGCTGCTGAGCGATGACTTCGTCCATCACAGGCCGGACTCGACTTCCTCCACCAAAACGGAATGGCTCGCCGCCGTACAGGCAGCACTCACCCCGCTCGCCGACATGCGGGTCGAGGTCCACCACCTGTTGGCCGAGGGAGATCACGTCGTCATGCACTCGCGACGACAACTCCCCGGTGCCGGGCCGGAGATCGCGGTCGTCGACATCTGGCGGATCGACAACGGGCTGATCACCGAAGCCTGGGAGATCATCGAGCCGGTGGCCCAGTCGGCCGCCAATCTGGTGTGGTGGGAGACCGCCGTCCGCTGACCGTTCCTGGGTTCTTGCCTGCTCAACAGCGTCATCCCTCGCCCTTCGTCAGCAAGGTATCTGCCGGGACAGTTGTCAGGTGCGGCAGGATACACCTGCCGTCGACGACCGCGCTCCCGGGATTCGCCCCCCACGACGAGCCGGCGCGGGCATCTGTCGGCCCTGCCAGCTCCGAGCGATTCGATCCGGTCCCCAGGCCGGAGCGTTGGGAGCGGCGCCCCGTCTGCGGTCCGCGGTCGGCCCGTCGTTACGGAGGTCGGCCGCGGCTGTCCGCGGGCTCCCCCAGGTCGACCGGACCGGCCACCAGCATGATGTCGCCCAGCGTTTCAGCGCGACGCCCACCCTGCGCGCCACGCTGATCTGCGCGTCGCCGTCGAACGGGTGGATCCGGCCCCTCGCAGAGACTTCCGGATTACTCTGGCCACTGCCTGACAGCGTTGTCCGCAGACTTCACCTTCTCGGGGGATCGTGTGCCAGTTCACGAACAGCCGTCCGGGGCACCGGACTTGGCCGAACTGCGTCGGCGGGCGGTGGCCGGGGTCCCGCGGCGCGAGGCGGGGCTGGTCGTGTGCGCGAATCTGGTGCGGATCTTCCAGACCGAGGGCGTCGAGGTGCAGGCCCTGCAGGGCCTCGACCTGACGGTGGCCGAGGGCGAGATGATCGCGGTGGTCGGCGCCTCCGGTTCGGGCAAGTCGACCCTGCTGGGCATACTCTCCGGCCAGGACGTGCCCACCGCGGGAGGCGCCGAGGTCGCCGGGCACGACCTGCTGGCGATGAAGCGTCATGAGCGGCTCCGTTACCGGCGTCGCACGGTGGGCTTCGTCCTGCAGCAGACCTCCCGCAACCTGCTGCCGTACCTCTCGGCGGCCGAGAACGTGATGCTTCCGATGACCTACGCCGGGATCCGGCGATCCCGGCGCCGGGCCCGGGCGGAGGAACTGCTCGATCTGCTGTCCGTCGGCCACTGCCGGGACCGCACTCCCGACACGCTCTCCGGCGGCGAGCAGCAGCGGGTCGCGATCGCCGTCGCCAACGCCAACGAGCCGCGGGTCCTGTTCGCCGACGAACCCACCGGTCAACTCGACACCGCCACCAGCGACGAGGTCTTCGCCGCGCTGCGCCGGGCCAACGAGGAGCTGGGCGTCACCGTGGTCGTGGTCACCCACGACGCGCTGGTGTCCGAGCAGGTGCAGCGCACCGTACGCATCCGCGACGGGCGCACGTCGACCGAGGTGCTGCGCCAGGTCTCCACCGGTGAGGACGGCGTCGAGGTGCACACCGCGGAGGAGTACGCGGTGCTGGACGGCAGCGGCCGGCTGCAGTTGCCGGGTGAGTTCACCGAGCGTCTGCACCTGCGCAAGCGGGTGCGGCTCGTGCTGGAGAGCGACCACGTGGGTGTGTGGCCCGACGAGGCCGCGCGGCGGGCGCGGGCGGACGCACAGGACGCGGCAGGCGCTGGCCCCGAACACTGAACGCGTCCACAGCGGCTGGCAGGGCGGGCGCCGCGCGGGCTTCAGTCGAGGCGCAGTACGGCTCCCAGTCCGCGCCGCCGGGCGAGGACGGCTTCGGTGACCGCGGCGGCGAGGATCAGCGCGATCACGCCGGCGACGAGAGCGACGGCCAGTGAGAAGTCGGTGTGCAGTGCCGGTTGGGTGGGGCCGCCGGTGAACTGCCGCAGGTCCAACGTCTGCGCCATGAGCCGCGGTTCGAGCAGGCCGAGCAGTGTGCCGCCCACCGCTGAGGTGAGCGCCAGCGGCAGCAGTTGCAGGAAGTGCAGCGCTCCGGCTTGTGTGCCGCCGAGTCCGAGGGTGCGCAGAAAGGAAGTCGTCCGGCTGCGTTCGTGCGAGGTCAGGGTCAGTTCCAGGACGAGCGCGAGGAGTCCCGACAGGGCGGCCAGGATCGAGGTGGTGGTGTAGATCGTGCCGAGTCCCCGGGTCAGGCCGTCGGCGCGCAGAGCACTCAGCGTCTCGGAGCGGACGCGGATCCGGGCCAGTGGCCCCAGTTCCTCGGCCGCCGTCGAACGCAGTGCGGCGGGTGACGCGGTGGCGGGAGTGCGGCCGTTGAGGAGCAGGACGGTGCTTCCCGAGGACTGTGGGGGGATCAGGCGCGCGGCTCTGGTGGTGGTGATCAGCAGGGGGGTTCCGGCGGGCGTCTGTGCCGTGACCGGCCCCAGGAGCGGGTCGTGCAGTTCGGCGGTGGTGAGGGTGCCGACCGGTGTGAAGACCAGGTCCCTCGGGCGCTGTCCGTCGGGCACGACCTTGCCGGTGAAGCCGCCGGTGTGCTCTCTCGCCCGCAGGTCGGGTGAGAGGAGGCAGGGCAGTGGGGCGTTCGTGTCGGCTCGGGAATCCGTGGACGGGGGCAGCCGGGCCAGCAGGGTGGAGGCCAGCTGCGATGTCGGAGCGAGTGCGGCGAGTTGCTCCGGGTCCAGGGCGATCACGGCGACCGGCGAGATCTCCGCGCCGTCGGCCTGTCCTGCCAGGTCGAGGGTGTACAGATGCTGGAGGGCGGTCCGTGTTCCGGGGCTGCGGGTCTCCGAGAGGGGTGTGACGGTCCCGGCCACGGTCGCGCTCGCGTCGGCACCGGCGGTCCAGGCCGCACCGGTGGCCAGGCCGCCGTCGATCGTACGGTCCACGAGGCCGCCGAACACGGCCGTACCCAGGGTCAGGACCAGGACGAACAGGGCCAGCCCGGTCGCCGGGGCGTCGTGCGCGGCCCGGGCGGCCCCGATGAAACCCACCGTCCCCCGGCTGCGCCGGGCCTGCCGCAGCACCATGCGCAGCACGAACGGGTAGCACCGCAGCAGGATGAGTACGACGGTCAGCGCCACCAGTGCCGGTACGGCGCCGAGAATGCCGTCGGGGCCCTGCGAGCGCAGCGCGACCACGCCCGCCGCCGTCGCGCTCAGTACCGTCAGCTCCAGGACCACGCGGCGGCCGACGGCGATGTTGCGGCGTGAGCGCCGCAGTCGGCCGGGTCTGCGGGGTTCGCGGGTCGCGAGCCAGGTCATCAGAGGCAGTGTCAGGCCCACTGCCGAGGCGATGAGGGCGGCGGTCATGGGGTGTGGTGATCCGGACGTGCCGCTGTGAGCGAGGGCCTGTCCGGCCGTCCAGCCGAGCAGGGCGGCGACCGCCACCACCGGCCAGGCAACGGCGCAGCGCAGCAGCACCAGTCGCAGGGTGGACGCGCCCCGAGCGCGCTGCAACCGCAGATGCGTCTGCCTGCGGCGCAGCAGCAGCCGTACCGCGACGGTGACAGTGGCCAGGGCGACCGCGGCCAGCGCGTCGACGGCGAACGTCGCGAGCTCTCTGGCTTGTTGGTCCTGAGCGGTGAAGGCGGCGAGGAGCGGCGTCAGGGAGTCGATCACGAGCAGGGGGCCGGTGGCCTGGCCGCCGATATGGCAGGCGAGGTCGCCGGTGAGGGGGTCGGCTCCCTGACACAGCTCGTCGCTCAGATCCGCGCTGTAGTGGGACAGCGGGCCGGTCAGTGCCCGGGCCCGGTCGAGCGCCGCCCCGGACAGGTCGGCGCGCAGCTGCCAGGTCATCCGGGGACCGGCGACGCCGGCGCCGGCCAGCAGGTCCGCCGCGTCGAGGCCGACGAGGCCGCGGACGGCGAGCACGGTGCCCGCGGAGTGCTCGGCCGGGTAGCGGGAAGGCTGCTCCAGCGTCTCGCGGCCCGACCAGAAGTCGTCGCGCGCGGCCGAGGTGCGGTAGACGCCGCTCACGAGCAGCTGCGCGTGGGGCGGTGCGCTCTGCACGCCGAGCGTCTTGGCGAACTCGACGGTCAGCCGGCTGCCGGCCCGCACGCCGAGGGCCTGCGCGGTGGCCTGCGACAACCCGATCTGGGGCGCCGTGCCCAACGGCGTGCGGTCGGCCGGCGGCCGGCCGCTGACGTAGCGCAGGTGGGCCCGTGCGGACGGCAGATAGCTGAGCGCCAGCCGGGTGCTGGTGTTCGCCGGGCCAGGGGGGCGCGGGGAGATCAGGGACGCCTGGTCGTAGTCGTAGCTGCCGCCGGTGACGGTCACATGCCGTGCGGCGGGGCCGGTGAGCTGCTCGGTGAGGGTGCGTCCGGCGTCGAGCAGACCGGCCGCGTCCACCGCGGGCGGCACGGTGTCGAAGACCTGGGGGGTGGTGCTCAGGCTGATCAGGGGCGCTTCTGCCTGTGCGGCGTCGACGCGCTGCCGCAGTGCCCTGTCCTCCTGGCCGCCCGCGAAGGCCGGGGCCCATGCGCAGAGCGCCGTGAGCACCAGGACGACGGCCGCGAGGCAGGCCAGCAGCGGCAGATCGCCACGGGCCTCCTTGCGTATCAGGCGGCGCGTCACCGCCGCGCCCGCGCCCACCGGTCGCGTCACGGTACGTCCTTCCAGGTCGTGTCCGGGGTCGTCCTTGTCGGTCGTACCGGGCCGCAGGCTCAACGGTCCTCACCCGCTCGCAGCACCCGCACCAGGTCCACTCGTGACAGCAGCCGGGCCAGCGCCAGTACGACCGCGCTGATGGCCACAGCGGTGGCCACCGTGAAGAGCGTCACGGTCGCCCAGGGGATGACCAGCGGCAGCGGCGGATAGGGGGCCTGTCCGCTGTCGTCCACCGTGACCAGTGGCAGCACCGCCGACGCGAGGGCCATGCCCATCAGCGCCCCGGGGAGCACCGCGAACAGCGCCAGACCCAGTTGCTCGGTGGCCAGCAGCGCGGACAGGTGTCCGGCGCGGACGCCGATCGCCCGCAGCAGGGCGAACTCCTTGCGGCGCTGCTGCGTGGAGACCACGGCGTGCACGGTGAAGGCGATCACCGCGAAAGCGGGGGCCAGATAGCGGACCAGTTCCAGTGCCCGGCGCAGACCGCTGCGGAACGGGTCCGCCTGCAGGGAAGCGGCGGTACGCGCGGTGGTGGTGACGCGGCCCAGCGCGGGCTGCGCCTGGGCGACGGCGGCCGTGCGCGCGCTGTCGGTACTGCTCAGCCACCAGAAAGCGGGATCCTCATGGTCGGCACCGGCCCGCGTCATCGCGGCGGCCAGTTGGCGCTGGTCGGCGATCAAGTGCCCTTGTCCACGGCCCAGTCCGGGCAGCGACTCGACCCGGCCCACCACCTTGGCCGTGATCCGGGCGCTGCCCAGATCCAGCGTGGTGGTGGCGCCCACGCTCAACCGCGCGGCGCTCAGCGTCGAGGCGTCGGCGCGTACCGGCAGCGGCGCGGGACGGCCGACCGGACCCGCGACGAGCCGCACCCGACTGGCGGGCCGGACGTCGTAGTCGCTGTCGGCCAGGACGCCGCCGCCGAGGGAGTCGTCGATGTCCCGAGAGGACCGGATACCGGTGCTCACGCTGGTCCGCAGTACCGCGGAGCCGCCTTGAACGACGGAGCACACCCCGGGGGTGCCGGGCTCGTAGCCGCCCGTGGGCTTTCCGCCGCACGCGCCCGCGGTGGAGTCGGAGGCGTGGTCCGTGCCGTCGGCCCAGGCCTGCCCACGGGGCAGCCGGGTCACCCAGGTGTCCGAGGTGCCGCGCGCGCCCACCCGTATCAGTTCCAGGTCCAGGCGCGCGGGACGTGTGTCCGGCTGCGGGAGGAGACTCACGGCGGTCACCGTCAGCGGGTACTGCCTCGGGTGGCCGCCGCTCAGAGCCACATCGAGGGGGACGACGACGGTGTGCCGAGCCCCGTCCGCGGCGGGCAGGTGGGTGGTCGCCGTGCTGACGAGACCGGAGGCGTCCTGCAAGGTCAGCTCCAGGCCGGGCGCCGCCCGGTTGCCGTCACTGCTCAGCCGCTCCTCCAGCAGCAGCGCGGTCGGACGCCCGGGCAGCCGTATGCCGTGGACGCCCGGTGACGGGGTGCGGGGAGCGGGTCCGCCGATCGTGCCGACCAGGTCCTCGGTGGCGCCGCCGGGCAGGTTCACCGTCGACCGCGTCACCGGCGTCACGGCAGTCACCGCCGGCAGCGCGCGATAGGCGGAGCCCAGTACGGAGGAGGGGTAACTGCCCGCTGCGGACGGCGAGATCCGCACGTCCGCGCCGACCGTGAACGCGGCCTCCTCGGAAGCCAGGGCGCCGAGGCAGGCGGCCAGCGCGGTGGTCGCGAAGGCGCTCACCGACACGGCCAGGCACATCAGCACCACCGGTCCCGCGTTGCGCGCGGCCCGCCGGCCCAGTTGCCAGCCCGCCAGCGCGAGGACCACCCCCCGGCTACGACGGCCGAACGCGTCCAGCGCGAGAGAGGCCAGCGGCAGCAGTCGTAGGAGCAGAAGCGCGGCCGCGCCCGCCACCAGGGTCGGCACCAGGACCAGCACCGGGTCCGCGGACGCGCCGCCGGTACCGAGACCGGCCAGGAGTGAGTGGTGCCGCCGCAGTTCCAGATAGCCCAGGACGGCGATGGCCGCCAGGGCCAGGTCGGCGCTGAGCCGCTGCGCGGCGGCGGCCCGGGCACCCCGGGCCAACTCCGGCCGCGCCGACGGCAGTACGGGCAGCAGCACCGCCGCGGCGTGCACGAGCAGGGTCACACCCACCGCCGCCCAGGCGCCGGTGCCTCGGTCACCGGGGTGCAGCAGTCCGTCCAGGAAGGGCGCGGCGACGGCGGCGGGGATGCCGGTGAGCGCCCACTCCCCCGCGGCGCTCCCCAGCAACCGCAGGGTGCCGGCGCCTCTGGCCCGTTGCAGAGCCAGCTCGTCGCGCCGGCGCACCGTCAACTGACGTGCGGCCAGGACCAGGGTGGCGAGGGCGAGGGCCGCCAGCATCACGCTCGGCAGGTACAGCGAGGACCGGGCCGCCACCATGGGCACCGTCAGGTCGTCGATCGCCCCCGGCAGACCGGAGACCACGGTCAGGTCGTCCAGCGACGGCTGCCGCCCGCCGAACACCGACACGCGACTCCGGCTCCCGGAGAACGCACGCAGCCGTTCACGCAGCCCGGCGAGGCTGTCCGCGTCGACCCGGGAGAAGTCGGGCTGCACACTCCAGTGAGCCGTCAGGTGTCCGTTCAGGACGGCACTGCCGTTCAGATCCGACGCCGACACCACGAGCAGGCTCTGATCGGCGGTTGCCCCGGGCGCCAGGTCGCCCGCCATGGCCGGCCAGAATCCGACGGCGCCACGCGCCCGGAAGACGCCGGTGATCCGTACGGTCACGGCGCGCCCGAAGGCGTCCTCCACGCGCAGAGCGGTGCCGGGTCCGACGCCCAGACGCCGGGCCAGCGCGTCGGGCAGCGCTGCGTCGACCGGGGCGGTGGAACCGGAGCCGACGCGGACTTCGGGGAGGGAGGTGAACGCGGCGGCCGGTGCGTCGGCGGTGCCGGCGGGCCATCGCCCGGCTACCAACTGCCCGAACCCGCCCCCGCCTTGGACGGCGACAGGGTGCAGCCCGCTGGCTCCGGGAGCGCGAGGCGGACTGGCCCCGTCGCCGATCCCTGTCACCGAGACCGGCGACACACCGAGCAGACCGACGTAGGTCCGCTGCGGCACCCCGGCGAACACCCGGTCGGCGGCGGCCCGCACATCGCGATCGGCGACGGCCATTCCGCCGGCCCGGAAGGACGCGCTGACACTCGCCTGCGCGTCGAGGCGACCGGCCAGCCGCCGTACGGCTCCGTCCTGCACGGAACTTCCCGCCAGCGCCGCGAGCGCGGCCAACGCCGTCGCACACAGCAGCACGGTCACCGCGACAGCGGCCAGCGTCGGCCCATGCTGGGTGGCGCGCCTGACCACGGCGGGGAGCCGCTGCCGCCGAGGACGCGGGGCACCTGGGCGCGACCGAGGCGAAGAAGTCAAGGCCGTGGCGGCCACATGCAACCCCCGCAGAATCGAACATGTGACGGTGACGGCGTGTCACAGTCCTACCAGTCATCACCAAGACCGCACAAGGATCGCCGGTGCCGTTCGGTCGATGCCAGGTGGTGCCAACCTGCTCAGGATCCAACGTCGTTCATCTGCTGGGGTGTTGGGGATGTGTTCGGTCGTCGCGTGCACGTGGGTAGGGACTCACCGTGGCGCTGGTCCGCGGTCGGTGGTCGGTGGTCGGTGGTCGGCATTCCGGTCAATTCCAAGACGAGGATGGCGGCTCCGAACGGCGTGACCGGGGGCATCAGCTTGAGCCGCTGTCCCCCGAGTTCAACGCCGAGCCGGCGGGCGCAGCCCCGCGCTACTACGCCTTGGTTGAGCGGACGCCCTCCCTGTCGGCGGACAGTAGCGCTCGCATGCCCCCTCCCCCGGCTCGGGCCCGGCTCGGGCAAGCGTGGTGAGGATCAGTCAGCAGTCGTGGGGACGTGCTGGTCCTGCGCCTCGGCGGACGAGAGCCCGGCCGCATCGGCCGCGGTGCCGCCCGGGTGCCACAGGGCGAACAGGAACGCGATCCCCAGGGCGACGGCCATGCCGTAGAAGACCCACTGATTCGCCTCGGCGAAGTCCATGCGGACCGCGCTGACGACGTCGCGCGTCCGGTCCGCCGCCGCACCGGTGCCCGAGGGCGGGCTGGCGTCGCCGCTGCCCGTGATGGAGCTGCTGAGGTGGTGGGCGGTGTCTCGTGCCTGTTCGGCCGACAGGCCCCGCGACTCGAGAGTGCTCGTCACGTTCGAGCGCGTGACATGGGTGAGTACGGTGCCGAAGACGGCCATGCCCACGCTCGCCGCGTAGTTGCGCACCGTCTGGGTGACGCCCGTGACCTCGCCGTAGGAAGGTCCGATCGCACGGTTGACGGCGTCCGTGGAGGCGGGAGCCAGAATGAAGCCGATGCCCGCCCCGGCCAACGCCGCGTACGGCCACTGGTCGTGCATGGACAGATCGGTCAGCTTGCCCGCCCACAGGGCGAAGCCGACGCAGCCCAGGACGGCGCCCGCCTTCAGCGCCGGACGAGCACCCCGCTGATCGAGGATCCGCCCGCCCCACTGCGAGGCGATGGCGAAGCCCGCGAACACATACAACAGGAACAGCGCTGCCTGGTTGGGCGAGGCGCTGAGCGAGACCTGTGCGTAGACGGAGGCGAAGAAGAACAGCGGAACGAACGCGAGCATGGCGCAGAACAGCACCACCGCGTCGATGGTGAAGCCCCGGTCCCGAAAGACCCGCAGGTCGATCAGCGGATGGCGGACGCCCCGCTCGTAGCGGACGAAGACGGCCAGGATCGCCAGGCCGCCCGCCACGCAGAGCCAGGTGACCGGGCTGTCCCAGCCCCAGGAGTAGGCCTGCTGGAAGCCGAGAACGCTCAGTCCCATGCCGGCTGCCATGAGAGCGGCGCCCACGATGTCCAGGGTGCCGGTCCGTTTGCGGTCGGCGATGTGTGCCATCGCGGTCAGTACGAGCGCCACCACGGCCACGGGCACGTTGACCCAGAACACCGCGCGCCAGGTCCATGCCGCCGTGAGCCAGCCGCCCAGCAGCGGCCCGACGGCGGTCAGCGCACCCGAGAGCCCGAAGAACAGCGCGAGGGCCCGGCCGCGCCGCTCTGCCGGGAACACCGCCACGACCACGGCGAGCGCGGCAGGGAAGAGCAGTGCCGCCCCGGCTCCCTGGACAGCCCTGAAGCCGATGAGCCAGCCCTGGGCGGCGTCCCCCTTGGGGACACAGCCGCACATCACCGAGGACACGACGAACACCAGCGTGCCGATGACCACGATCCGGCGCGGGCCGTACAGGTCAGCCAGGCGGCCGCCGACAGCGAAGAAGGCGGCCAACGCCAGCAGATACGCGTTGATCACCCACTGCATCCCGGACGCTGAGAGGCCCAGTTCCCGGACGATGTCAGGGGCGGCGATCGAGACGATGGTCTGATCGATGAACGTCATGGCAACCGCGAACATCATGGCCGCGAGAGCCAGCGTCTGCTGATGAACCGAGCGAGGCGCCGGCGTGGTGCCAGCACCCCCGAGGCGTGTGTCACTCACCCTCTCAGTCTGCCCCCACCCAGGCGAACCCGCAGCAGAGCCGGATACGGCGGGTGCGCGGGCGCCTGGACGGCGGGAAGCAAGCCCTCCGCCCGGCCGCGGACCCGCGGACGAGACTGGTGGTTCTCACGACGACTCCACCCACATCACGAGGCCGGCCAGGACCGGGGCGTGGCAGCCGCGCAGAGCTTCTGTCGGCCCAGACGCTTGGCGAGGTATCGCAGGCTCATCCGGCCGTCGGTCTGGAGCGCGTAGCAGAGGGCTTTCCCAAAGGCGTCCGGTTCCCGGGCGGCCGGCCGGGCGGCATCGCACGCGGAACCCCACAGCGTCGATGTGCGCAGTCACTCCCGTCGTTCGCCGTATTCCCGCGCAACCTGACGCGTCGTAAAGTCACGACCGATGACACCTGATGACGAGACCTGGCTGAGAGGCTGGCACGTAGCCCCGCTGTGGCGAGTGCGGCCGAAGCATGTCCGCGCGGTCGCCGCCGCTCATGGAGTGCGGAGCAAAGAGCACAAGACCTCCGCCAGCACATCAGAGACCAGCTACGTGGTGTACCACCTGGGGGATGCGCAACGCCTCGCGGAGAACCTCGACAACGGCAGCGTGTCCGTCGATCTCCGATGGCGGACCGACACCCCGCAGGGCCGGCGGGCCGTCGTGCGCGACGTTCTGCTCGGCTGCGGCGTCCTGTTCCTTATCCTGACGCTGCTCACGGTCGGGCTGTTGCGCATGTAGCGCCGACTGCTGGGACCGGCTGGACCGATGCACGAACCGTCCGTACGCGGTGCCGCTGGCTGCCCTTCCGCCGTGCCTTGGGGCGGTGGCAGTCGGAGTGGATGTTCCAGGCCGCGAGGGCTTTCCCGGCGTCGGTTTTCGGATGTCTCAGTGCTGGCGTTGCGGGTGATGCCGTGCGTGGCGAGGCAGGCTCGTGCTCGGTGCATGAACATGATCGTCCGTCGACGCCCCAGCCGCCGCCGTCGGGATCTGCCGACCTCCGTCACAGCAACGTGGACCACGCGGCCAGGCCGCCGCCGGGCGACGATCTTCGCCTGGCGGGACCACCTCGATCACCTGGACGCCCGCGTCAGCACTGGCGAGCTGGATGCGCAGGCTCTCGGAGAAGGAGTGCAGCGCGGCCTTCGTCGCGCTGTAGGTCGGGGTGCTCTGATACGGGACGAACGCCAACGCCGAGGTGACGTTCATGACGACCGCGTCCTCCTTGCCCCCCAGCTGCGGCAGGAAGGCGTACGTCATCCGGATCGTGCCGAGCAGATTGGTCGCGACGTGATCCTCGGCAACCTGCAGACCGGCCGGGTCGAGGACATTCTCCAGTTGCATGATGCCGGCGTTGTTGACGAGAACGTTCAGCCCTGGATGGCTCGCCGCCACGGCCTCACGGGCCCGGGCGATCGAGTCGGGGTCGGCGACGTCGAGGACGAGCCCGTCGATGCCCGGGTGCTCGGCCGTGATGCCGTCGAGGAGCTCCTTGCGCCGGCCGGCGACGATCACCTTGTTTCCGGCCTCGTGCAGACGCAGGGCCAGGCCGATGCCCGAGGTTCCGCCGGTGATCAGGATCGTGTTGCCGGTGATCTTCATGGGGGTCTTGCTCCTTCGGTACGGCGGGCGGTGAGCGCCCGCAGCCTCGACCGTAGGAGCGTCCGCGCAGGGGCGGGAGAGGAAGGTTTGTCCATGGATCGGCGGTCCCTGGCTGAGCCGTGGAAGGCGCCCGTGCCGGTCAGCCCTCAGACTGGGCGCAGGAAGCCGCCGGTAGGAGCAAGTACGACGGCTACAGCGTGCCCCGCACCGCGTTCGCGGCATAGGGCCGCCGCGGACGAATGGGCGGACTACGCCCAAGCCCGAGCTGCTCCTTTCCCATTCGAAGACTTCATCCGTTGCTACCACCATCAAGCTGGAGTGTGACGAGCGTGGACGGTCTCAGCCGGGGAGGGTTCCCGAACGATCGGCGGCCTGCCCTGGGCATGCATCCGTCAGCGACGCATCGTCTCTCATGACCACGAGACGGCTCACCTCATAGGACATCTCAGCAGTCCCGGGCTCGGGGGCCGGGTGGTAACGGCCCGCGCACACCGACAGGTTGACGATGAGGTAGGCGTGCCAACCAGACCCCACGCCCCTCCTGTCGGAGAAGATCCGCTCGCCGTCGAGGGTCCACACCACACTTCGCCGACCGAAGGTCACCCCCAGATCAAGGACGGCCCCCGGGCGCACCGCCTCGTGGCGGACATAACTCTGTCCCTCACGTACGTGATTGGTCAGCTCCAGAAGGTCGGGGTTGTCGGGGTGGTACTCGAAGACGTCGACCTCATTGCCGCCGTCCCGCCAGGTCCAGATGGCGGGCCAGGCACCCAGCCGGGTGGGCAACCGTACGGTGGTCTCCAGGTGGTCCCCGGTACGCACCATGAACCCTTCGGCACTCCCCTCGGTGGTCAGCAGGCCCGCGTCCCACAGGCCGTCCGCCCTGCGCCGGGCCCTGAACGTGCCAAGCCGGGAATAGGCGGGATCCGACGTGAGGTGATCGAGTTTGTTATCGCCCTGGTTGGTGGGCCCTCCGTTCGGATAGGCCCAGGAGCGGCCCGCGACCCACTGGCGTTCCGAGGAGAAATCGGCGCTGAACACGACGGCACTCACAGGCACCCCCTCCTTGCTGTCAATGCCCCTGCCTTTCGCATCTCCCGCCCCGTCCGTCTCCATGCGCCATCCGCCCATATCCGCCGCGCAATTCAGCCTCCCGAGTGAGGGTCGCCGTGAACGCGCCCGCTCACACCGGACGTACGCACACACGCGGCCGCGGAAGCCATTGACGCGACCGGGGAAAGGCCGACCAAGAGCACCGGAGGAGGCAATGGGACGTGCCGATAAACCCATCGAGTCGTACGACCGCGCTGCAGGCGGATCTCGTACCTGCCGCGCGGGACCCGGGAATGGGCAGGCAATCCGATCTAGCGACTCATGGCTCGGGTAGACAGCTTCGAGGTTCGATTTTGCGCGTCCAAGATCAGTTGAGATGCGACTTCTCAGTCAGCGACGGGCCCAATCTGGACAACCCACACCTCAAAGGGGTCCTCGTGCGGCTTATCGGGAGGGAAGGGATCGAGTGTCAGCGAAGCCTCAGTATGATCCCGCGCCCGTTCGTACTCCCAAGAGCCTGGCGACTGAGGCGCGGGCCCGTCCCACACCAAACGCACCAACGGGGAGAATTCGTTGTCGCTGGAGGTGAGACTCCGGCCTTCTCCGGAGATCTGAACAATCTCGTCCTCCGCCGGTGTCTGTTCGGGCACTTACTCCCTTCACCATCGAGCGAGCAGGGCCCGTCAGGCTAGCCCCGACTTGAACTCACAGCCCCCTGCCTTGATGCGGGTACCGCCTGAAGGATCCCCGACCAGGGCCTCCAGAACTGGGCCGGGGACGCCGGTAAAGCCGCACCGCTGACATACGACTCCCGGCCTACGTCTGTGTACATGGCCGTGCGAGCACGCAGGTTCGGCTCGTGACTCGGGCTCGACTTGGCCTGACGTGTCTTCGACGGGACACGGGCCCGGCCGGCCTGCCCGCGACCTCGGGGTGGATCCCGGTTCTTGGTGACCGTGCGGGGGCTAGGTGGTCGCGGTTTCGGCGAACTGGTTCGTGTCGAAGAGCTGATTGATGTGTCCGCCGAGGGCGGACCAATGCTGTCCTGACAGCTCGGCGGCGGCACGGGCGTCGCCGCCGGCGCAGACGTCGATGAGTTGGTCATGGTGCTCGATGGTGTTGCGGCCGCCCAGCAGGGTGGAGAACTTGCGGAAGAGGATGCGGTGGATCTGCGGGTGCAGCTGATCGACTATCCGGCTGAGTACGGGGTTGTCGGCGGCCGCGATGGGAACGGCATGGAAGCGGTCGTCGGCGGCGAGCGCGGCGGTGGTGTCGTTGGCGGCTACGGCCCGTTCGAAGTCGCGGTTGGCCTCGCGCATGTGCCGCAGGTCCTGGTCTGTCATGACCGGCACGGCGGTCTCGATGGCGAGCTGGTCGAGAGAGCGCAGGACGGCCAGGGTCTTCTCGACGTCGCGGCGGTTGAGGGTGGTGATGCGGGTGTAGACGCCGGGTTTGGCTTCGACGAGGCCGATGTCGGCAAGCCGGGAGAGTGCCTCACGCACCGGGGTGCGGCTGAGTCCGAGACGCTCGGCGAGTTCTCCGTCCTTCACCTTCTCGCCGGGGACGAGTTCACCGCGGACGATGGAGTCGCGCAGGCGGTCGTAGACCTCGTCACTGAGGAGGCGGCGGGAGACAGGACTGTCGAGTGACATATTGCGTACGATACATCGCTCATGGTCCAGGCCTCCCGCCTTCCCCGTCATGCCGTTCGAGCCCGGCGGACGAGGACCTGAGCCAGGATGACGGCGGGGTCGACGAGGGGGACGTCGACGTCGTCGGCGGGCAGCCCCAGCGGGATCTCGGTGCAGCCGGCGATGATCGCCTGTGCGCCCTGCGCGGTCAGTTGTCGTGCCGAGTCGGTCAGGGTGGCGGTCGCCGCGGCAGGCTTGCCCGCTTTGACGGCGCGGATGGCCGCCATGACCTCGGCCTGCCGACTGGTGGTGGCGGGGAGCACGAGGCGGATGTCGTAGCGAGCGAGCCATTCCTGGTAGAGGCCCGCCTGGACGGTGCCGGTGGTGGCCAGGAGACCAGCGGTGCGGACGGCCGGTTGGAGGGTGGTGAGGTGACGGGCGACTTCGCCGATCATGTGGATGATCGGCAGGCCGACGTGGTCGGCGATCCGCGGCACGAAGGCGTGGGCGGTGTTGCAGGGGATGGCGATGACGGTGGCACCGGCCTCGCGCAGCACGCGGCTGCCGTTGAGCAGCCAGGGAGTGGGGTCGGGTCCGGTGCCGAGGAGGGCCTCGGTGCGGTCGGGGATCGTGGGGTCGGACCAGATGACGGCCCTGAGGTGGTCCTGGTCGTTGTGACCGGGGGTCATCGACACCAGCTTCGTGTAGAAGTCGGCGGTGGCCGCCGGGCCCATGCCTCCCAGGATGCCGATGATCTCCGTGAAGCCGGTCGAGCTGGTCACTGCGCGGTGTCCTTCTGCAGAGTACGGTCGAACGGCGGTTCGCCGCTGGTGGTGTCGTCGCTGGTGGTGTCGTCGCTGTGCGGGGCTGTCGCCTTGGTCTGGTCGGTGTTCTGCCGTGGTCCGCGTTTTGCCTCCCGCCGCTTTTCGGAGCCGTCGACCACGGCGGCTGCGAGGGAGTTGCCGATGACGTTCACGCCGGTGCGGGCCATGTCGACGATGAAATCGACGCCGAGGAGCAGGGCGATGCCCTCGGCGGGCAGTCCGATGGAGTTGCCGGCGGCGATGAGGACGACGACGGAGGCGGAGGCCACGCCGGCCATGCCCTTGGACAGGATCACCAGCACGCCGACCATCAGGAGCAGGGCGGGCAGGGAGGTGTCGGCGCCGTAGGCGTTGGCGAGGAAGACCAGAGCGGTGGCCTGGTAGAGGACGGAGCCGTCGGTGTTGAAGGAGTAGCCGAGCGGGACGACGAACGAGGTTGTCGACCGGCTGAGCCCGAAGGCCTCCAACTTGCCCATGAGTGGGGCCAGTACGGCTTCGGAGCTTCGGGTGACGAAGGCGATGCCCGCGAGGCTCCCTATCGATTTGAGCAGGTCGATGTAGCGGATGCGGTAGAGCGCGGCGATGAGCGGAAAGAGCACGCCGATCACGATGGCCAGGCCCGCGTAGACGACGGCGATGAAGCCCGCGAGGCTGCGGAGGTTGCCGAAGCCGTAGTACGCCACGTCGTAGGAGATGAAACCGAGTACCCCGAGCGGGGCGACGCGGATCACGTAGCCGACGACCTTGAACATCACCGCGGCGACGGACTCCAGCACGGAGGCGAAGGGCGCCGCCTTCTCTCCGATCGCGGCCATGGCCACGCCCACCAGCAGGGCGAAGGTGATCGCACCGAGCAGATTGCCTTCCCCGAACGCGGCGAAGATGTTCTTCGGTACGGCGTGCAGGATCAGTTCGTGGAAGTCGATGCCCTGGCTCAGGCTGTCCAGGTCCTTGGCGTCGGCCGCGCGGACGGGGGCACCTTTGCCGATGCCGGTGAACTTGGCCAGGCCCACCGCGATCAGCAGGATGACGGTGGTGACGATCTCGAAGTAGAGGATGGCCTTGCCGGCGATGCGGCCGACCTTCTTGACCGACTCCATGCGGGCGATGCCCAGCACGATGAGCGGAAAGACCAGGGGCAGGACGACGACCTGGACCAGATTGAGGAAGAGGTCGCCGAGGATCTTCATCTGCTCGCCGGCGCCCGGCGCGACGGTACCGATGAGGGCACCGAGTCCCACGGCGATGATCGACTGAACGCCGATCGGCATCCGCAGAGATCGCCGCAGAAGACCTGGCCGTGGCCCGGAGCGGTTGTCCGAGCGGGCGTTTGTGCTGGTGGTCGGGGTGGATGGGGTGTTCACTGGCACCTCCTGAGGGCTCCAATATATTGCGCTCTGCGTATTGGTCGGTAAGACTGAGCCTCAGTCGATGGGCCTGTCAAGGGGTCCCACGGCGGCATACCGGCTGACGCCGGTGGCTACGAGGAGGAGCGCAGATGGCTCGGGACACTCGAATCGAGCACGACCTGGTGGGCGAAAAGGAGGTTCCGACCAGCGCGTACTACGGCGTGCACACCGCGCGTGCCTTGGAGAACTTCGCGATCACCGGAGCGACGATCGCCCAGTTCCCGGAACTGATCGCCTCGCTGGCGGCCGTGAAGCAGGCAGCAGCGACCACAAACCGCGAACTCGGCCTGCTCCCGCCGGACATCGCAGGGGCGATCATCACCGCCTGCGAGGAGATCCGGGGCGGACGCCACGCCGACCAGTTCGTCGTCGACCCGATCCAGGGCGGCGCAGGCACTTCGACGAACATGAACGCCAACGAGGTCATCGCCAACCGGGCACTGGAGATACTCCACCACCCCCGCGGCTGCTACGAGGTCGTGCATCCGCTCGACCACGTCAACCTGGGCCAGAGCACGAACGACGTCTACCCCACCGCCGTACGCCTCGCCCTCGTCACCTCACTGCGCCGGCTCGGCGAATCCATGGGCGCGCTGGCCGACCGCTTCACCGTGAAGGCGGCCGAGTTCGGCGACGTACTGAAGATGGGCCGCACCCAACTCCAGGACGCTGTCCCCATGACGCTCGGCCAGGAGTTCACCACGTATGCGGTCATGATCGAGGAAGACCGCCGGCGCCTGGCAGAAGCCGCAGCCCTGCTGCTGGAGTCCAACCTCGGCGGCACCGCGATCGGCACAGGCATCAACGGCCATCCCCGCTACGCCGAGCTCGCCTGCGCCTGTCTCGCCGGGATCAGCGGTGAACCCGTCCGCCCGGCAGGCAACCTCATCGAGGCCACCCAGGACTGCGGTGCGTTCGTCCAACTCTCCGGCGTCCTCAAGCGCGTGGCCGTAAAGCTCTCCAAAACCTGCAACGACCTGCGCCTGACCTCCTCCGGCCCCACCACCGGACTCGGCGAGATCAACCTGCCGGCCGTACAGGCCGGTTCCAGCATCATGCCCGGCAAGGTCAACCCTGTGATCCCAGAAGTCGTCAACCAGGTCGCCTTCGAAGTCATCGGCAACGACCTGACCGTCACCATGGCCGCCGAAGCGGGACAGCTCCAGCTGAACGCCTTCGAACCCGTCATCGCGTACAGCCTGCTGCGCTCCCTTGCCCATCTGCGCGCCGCCTGCGACACCCTCGCCACCCGCTGCGTCCCCGGCATCACCGCCAACCGCGACCACCTCCACGACAGCGTCCACCGATCCATCGGACTGGTCACCGCCCTCGCCCCGCACATCGGCTACGCGGCCGGCACGGCCCTCGCCCGCCAGGCCCTCGCCTCCGGACGAACCATCAAAGAACTCGCCGCCGAAGCCGGCCTTCTCACCGCCGAGCAACTGGACACCATCCTGCAGCCGCACCACCTCACGGCACCCCTCGTTCAGCCGTCGACCGCGGTCACCGCGTCACCGGCCGGCGTCGCTGTCGTACACGAGCACCACTGAGCCCATTGCCGCCTCCGACAACGGCGTGCCGGGCCCGGCACGTGCCATGCCGGGGAGCTGCGGCCGGGGCCGGTGCTCCGTGCGGCTCGTCGGGGCCATCCGCGAGGACGCCGAACTGCGCCGCCGGCGTCGCCGAACGCCTGCGGGCACACGACGCCGAGCCGGCGTGCGGCTCTACGGGCTTAGGCCGTTCCGCAGCCGCACCGGCACACTCCCGAATAGGACCGGACCGCCGGGAAGCCGGAACGGATTGTTGTGAACTTCCTTGGACACGCTGTCTCGACCGCTTCGGTCCCAGGGGCGGTCGACCACGCACGGCTGCACCGTGCGGCGAGAGAGCAGGCGCTGGGTGCGCCCCGGCGAACCGGATGCGTCGGTGGAGGCGGCAGGTGTCAACTGCCCTAGTTCCACAGCAGGTTGTCTCCGGTCGTCACCCCGGGGACTATGAGCCCAGGAACTCGCGTCCCAGCAGAAGGTGTTCGCCCTCGCCGGGGGTGTACGGCGCCTGCACGGACGCCGGAGGCGTGCGGAGGGCGGGCGTTGTGGTGCAGTTGCGGCTGCTCGGGCCGGTGGAACTCGTGGTCCGGGGGAACCTGGTGGAGCTGGGACCGCCGCAGCGCCGTACCGTGCTGGCGGCACTGGCGGTCGACGCGGGCAGGCCGGTCCAGGTCGACGTGCTGGCTGAGCGGGTCTGGGGAGCGGACCGGCCGGACGGCGCGCGACGCGCGCTGTACGCGCACGTCGCCCGGATCCGGCGCACGTGCGAAGCGGCTGACGACAGCCCGGGCGACGCGTTACGGGTCGTGCGGCGCTCCGGTGGCTACCAGCTGGAAGCGGGTCCGGACCAGGTGGACTTGCACCGGTTCCGGCGGCTGACGGCACTCGCCCGGCAACGCGGGCAGGACCTCGGCGTACGGGCCTCCCTTCTGACCGACGCGCTGGCACTGTGGCGCGGCGAACCGCTGGCCGGACTGGAAGGGCAGTGGATCGCCCGGGTGCGGGAGGCGTGTCGGCGGGAACGGCTGGACGCCGCCGTCCGATGGGCCCAGGCCGAGTTGCGCGGCGGTGATCCGGACACGGTCGTCGCACCGCTCACCGAGCTGCTGGAGGAACACCCTCTGGCGGAGCCGCTGGCCGAGGTGCTGATGCGGGCCCTGCACGCCACGGGGGACAGCGCCGGAGCCCTGAACTGCTTCGCCGCGATCGGGCAGCGGCTGGCCGAGGATCTCGGCACGGACCCCGGCCCGCGCCTGAGGGAGGTCCATCAGGCCGTCCTGCGGGGACTGCCGGCCGATACGACCGCCTTCACGAACCCCGATGTGACGCCGGTCCGGATCCGTTCGACTGTCGATGTGATCCCCGCCCAACTGCCCATGGGCGTTGGCGGATTCACCGGCCGGAGCGAGGAACTCGCCAGGCTGCGGGACATCCTCGCCGCGGCCGGGCAGCAGCCCACGGCTGTCGTGATCTCCGCCGTGTCGGGCACCGCCGGGGTGGGCAAGACCGCGCTGGCCGTGCACTGGGCCCGCCAGATGGGTAACGCGTTTCCCGACGGGCAGCTCTATGTGAACCTGCGGGGATTCGACGACGGCACGGCGGTGAGCCCGGCGCGGGCCGTCAGGGCCTTCCTCGACGCCCTCGGGGTGCCTCCGCAGAACATCCCGCGAGGCCTTGACACACAGGCGGCGCTGTACCGCAGCCTCCTGGCCGGCCGCCGGGTCCTCATCCTGCTCGACAACGCACGCGACGCCGGACAGGTACGCCCGCTGCTGCCCGGCGCCCCCGGCTGCCTGGCGCTGGTCACCAGCCGCAACCGGCTGACCGGGCTGGCGGTGGCCGAGGGTGCCCACCTGCTCCCCCTCGACCTGCTCGGCCCGGCAGAGGCGCGGGAACTGCTCGCGGTCCGGCTCGGCTCCGTACGGCTGGCCACCGAACCCGCGGCGGTGGACGAGATCGTCGTCCAGTGCGCGGGACTTCCTCTCGCGCTCGCCGTGGTGGCCGCCCGCGCCGCGACGGAACCCCGTCGGCCGCTCGCCGAACTCGCCGAAGAACTGCGCACGGCCGACCGTCGCCTGGACCCGCTGGACGGTGACGACCCGTCCGGCGGAGTGCGTGCCGTGTTCTCCTGGTCCTACCGGATGCTGAGCCCGAACGCCGCTCGGCTCTTCCGGCTGTTGAGCCTCCACCCGGGGCCAGACGCCGCCCCGCCGGCCGTCGCCGCACTGGCCGGTGTCACCGAGGACAGCGCCCAAGCCCTGCTGACCGAACTCACCGACGCGCAACTGCTCACCGAGCACCGACCGGGTCGCTACACCTTCCACGACCTGTTGCGGGCGTACGCCGCCGAGTGCACCGCGGCCGAGGACGACGACTCCACCCGGCACACGGCGACCCTGCGGATGCTGGACCACTATCTGCACACCGCTTGGGCGGCGGACGCCCTGCTGACTCTGCGCCGTGACCCCCTGACCCTGGCACCGCCGCTGCCGGGTGCCCAGCCCGGCCGGCCGTCCGATCACCGCGAGGCGCTTGCCTGGTTCACCGCCGAGCGACTCGTCCTGTTGTCCGCGGTCGAGCGGACGCCGCCCGGCTTCGACACCCACACCTGGCAACTCGCCGCGACCCTCACCACCTTCCTCGAACGGCGCGGCGACTGGCAGGAGCTGGCGTCGGCCCATACCACCGCCCTGAGAGCGGCCCGCCTCGCGGACGACACGGCGGGGCAGGCCAACGCCCACCGCGGCCTCGGACTCGCCTGGGCCAGGCTGGAGCGTACCGACCGGGCCGAGCACCACTACCTGCTCGCGCTCGACCTCTTCGCCGAACTGGGCAACGAGGCGGGGCAGGCCCGCATGCACCAGAACCTCGCGGCCGTCGCCTCGGCCGACGGCCGCCACCCGGAGGCCCTCGACCACGCGCATCACACGCTCGAGCACTACCGTTGCGCGCACGACCGGGGCGGTCAGGCCATCGCGCTGAACCACATCGGCTGGTACCACACCAAGCTCGGAGACCATCGGCGGGCGCTCGCGTACTGCGAGCAGGCACTCGGTCTCGTCCAGGAGATCGGCGACCTCAGCGGCCAGGCCCACACCCTGGACAGTCTCGGTTACATCCACCGGCACCTCGGACGCCACGCGCGCTCCGTCGAGTGTTACGGGCAGGCCCTTGAGCTGTTCCGCAAGACGGAGGACCGGCGCAGTGAGGCCATCGGTCACGCGTACCTGGGCGACACCCACGAGGACGCCGGTGACCTCACGGCTGCCCGTCAGGCGTGGGCGCGGGCGGTGGAGATCTTCGACGACCTCGGCCTGCCCGACGCCGAGCCCTTGCGCGCCAGGCTGGCCCACGGCCAGGACGGGCCGAAGCCCGGTCCCCCGTGAGGACATGGGACCGGGCTTCGGAGCGTGCCCGGTCAGCTGATGAGCCAGGCCTGCGCGGCGTTGTCGCTGGTGCAGTGGAAAATCTGGATCGGGGTGCCGGGGTCGCCCGATCCCTGGGTGACGTCCAGGCACCGGTTGCCGATCGCCGAGACGATCCGGGCCGGAAGCGCGTTGGGTATCGACGGCGAGAAGTTCCACCGCTGATTGCTGATGGTGCTGCACGGCCAGGTGTCCACCGGAGTCCCGTCGGCGTTGGACCCGTGGGCGTCCATGCAGCCGCCGCTGCTTCGGCTGACGAACTGGTAGTTCCCGCCGCCCAGTGACACCGGGCTCCATTGCTGGGCCACGCTGCCGTCGCACACCTCCTGGGTCAACTGCACCCCGGTGCTTGTCGGGTTGCTCCGGCCGGGCTGGACACACAGACCGCTGCCGAAGTTCCTGATGGTCACGAAGCTCGCGGCCTCGGCCGGCGCCGCAGTCGCGGCCATCCCAGCCGCGACCAACGCGCCCGAGGCCAGCAGCCCCGCAAGTGTCGTGCTGTAACTCATGGTTCCCCTTCCGGACGTCATCTCTGTCTCCAGAGCTGATGGTTGTTGCCGACCTCGCGTGTCCAGATCTGGATGCGTGTCCCGTTCGCCGGGGAGCCGTCCCTGAGGTTGGGGCAGAACGACGACTCGCGTCGGCCACGGTCCGATGACCGGGGGCCCGGAGCAACATCCGGCTTCCAGCGCTGGACGAAACCGCCGCCGACGGGTTCGGCCGGCCCGTTCTGGTCGGGTCGGCGCGTCGGCGGTATCGCTGATGCAGACAGCTGGGTCACGAAGCCACAGGGTCGCGGCCGGCGTCCAGCCACGCGACGAACAGCCCGGAACGAATCAACCCGGACGACCACAAGCGTGGCCAGTACTGCGCCGATGCCCGTGGGGCTCTTCTTCGTCCCCGCACCATCCCCCTCCCGCATCATCCTTCTCCCCTCCGACGGTCGGATACGGCTGTGTCGGCGCCGCGATCCGGAGCCTGGCAGTGCGCCCTGCAGCCGTCACCCGGGGTTCCGCTCAGCGGACCGCCCAGGGTCGCGCTGGCCCCATCGGGAGGGCGACAACCTTTCGGCAAGCTCTCGGCCCACACACCGGTCCCAGGCTGTGGAACGGGGGTGATCTGAGCCCCCGGTGCCGTGGGGAGGGGATGCGAGTGGACGCGAGACAGCTGTGCCGGCCGTCCGTGGCGGATGGCGGAGGACGGAGCGTGCTGGAAGGGGCCTTCGCACTGCTGGAGGTGCTGGAGCGCGCCGGAGAGGCCGGACTGACCAGGCTGTCCTCGGAGAGTGAAATTCCCAAGACGACCGCGTACCGGTTGCTGGAGCAGCTGGTCGGCCTGGGCGCCGTGGAGCGGCGGGGCACGTGTTATCGGATGGGATCGCGGATCTTCCGGCTGGGCCGGCAGTGGCAGCCGCATCCCCGGCTCCGGTCCGCCGCGGCCGAGCCGGTACGCCGACTGGTGCGGGCCACCGGTGCGACCGCCGGGATCGCCGTACTGCGCCGTGGCCACACCCTCGTCGTGGACTGCACACCGGCCGAGACCGGGGACGCATGGGCACCGCTGCTCGGCGGCGCGACCTGGCCCTGGTACACGGCCGCCGGCAAAGTGCTGCTGGCCCAGACACCGTCCGCGGTGCCGCGGGACTCCCTCCCGGCCGCCTGGTCGCGGCAGGCTGCGGTGATCCGGGACCGCGGCGTGGCGTTCGACCGCGAGGAAGTGGTGGACAGGGTGTGTTGCGCCGCGGTCCCCCTGTACGACCGGGGCCAGGTCCCGGTGGCTGCCCTGTTCGTCGCGACCGACCCCGCGCACTGCCTCGAACGGCTCGCCGAGACCGCCCGCGACATCGGCGGCGCCATCAGCACGGCCCTGCGTAACCCTCGACCGGACGGGCACGACCCCGTCGCACAGCGCCGGTGGCACCGTGCGACGGGGTCGAACGCGGGCGTGCGGCGACCGGTTCAGAAGAACCAGCGCTGAGCGATGTTCCCGTTGCAGGGCCAGACCATGACGGCGGCGCCCTTCTGGTCGTGCGCCGTGTCGAGACACAGGCCGGAGTAGATGTTGACGATCTCACCGGTCGACCGGAGCTCCCAGCTGTGCGCCTGGTTGTACGCGTAGCAGCCCACCTGGGTCACCTGCGTCCCGGCACCGCCACCGGCGAACAGGCACTTGCCCGCGCTCTTCGACCGGATCGTCCACTGGCCCGGTACCGGCCCTTGGCCCCGGTCGGCGGCCACGAGGATGAACTTCTGCTCCGAGACGCCCGTGCAGTTCCACAGCTGCGCGCGGGCACCCTCCGCGGGGTCCTCCGACTTGATGTCCAGACAGTACCGATGGGCCTCCGCGTTCTGCAGCTGTTCATAGGTTTGGGTGTTCAGGGCGGACGCCGACGTCGCGGTGGCCCAGAGCGCGGCCAGTGCCATGCAGACGACCACGACGAGAGTGCGCGGGCCCGTGCTCCGGCGGGAGCTCTTCATCGCTGACTCCTTGCTGTGTGAAGAAAGCGGACGGGCCGATAGTGGTCTCGGGAGACCCCCATGTCGCGTTCCGGTCCGGTCAGCGAACCGAACCCGCCCGCCTTCGCCGAGGTGTGGCTCGGCAGGCTGTGGCCCTTGCCGTGGTGAGCGAAAGGTCGGAAGGCTCGCCGGACACGTCGAATGCCCCGGTGGGAGCAAAGGGTGGAGCTGCCCGGGTACGCGCAGGTCGGGGCGTTGTCAGTGGTGGCGTGCAGGATGGTGGGTATGACGACTCCCGCTGCAGAGATCATGGATGGTGCCGCCTACGCGCAGGCGGTCGAGGACGCGGTGAAAGCATCGGCGGCCTACTACGGGGGCGGCACGTCGGCGCTGGACGACGATGCCTACGACCGGCTGGTGCGCGGCATCGCCGCGTGGGAGTCGGACCATCCCGATCAGGTGCTGCCCGACTCGCCGACCGGGAAAGTCGCCGGTGGGGCGGTGGTGGGCGACGTGCCGCACACGGTGGCCATGCTGAGCCTGGACAACGTGTTCACACCCGAGGAGTTCACGGCCTGGACCGCCTCACTGGCCAGACGCATCGGCCACGAGGCACAACGCTTCAGCGTCGAGCCGAAGCTCGACGGTCTCGCGATCGCCGCCCGCTACACCGACGGTCGGCTGACCCGGCTGATCACCCGCGGCGACGGGATCGCCGGAGAGGACGTCTCGCACGCGATCGGCACCCTCGTGGGCCTGCCCGAGAAGCTGGAGCGGCCGGTCACCGTGGAGGTGCGTGGCGAAGTCCTCATGACCACGGCCCAGTTCGAGCACGCCAACGAGGTGCGCACCGCGCACGGCGGGCAGCCGTTCGCCAACCCGCGCGGTGCTTCCGCGGGCAGCCTGCGCGCCAAGGACCGCGCGTACACGGTGCCGATGACGTTCTTCGGCTACGGCCTGCTGCCGCTGGCCGACACCGACACCGCGCTGGCCGCACGGCTGGGCGAGCTCGCCCACAGCGACCTCATGGCTCTGACGGCGCAGCTGGGAGTCAACACCACTGCGACCACCGCGGTCCCCGGGATCGTCGCCGCGACCGTGGAGGAGACCCTGGAAAGAGTGCGGGAGACCGCCGCCCTGCGCGCCGAGCTGCCGTTCGGCATCGACGGCATCGTCATCAAGGCCGACCTGGCCGCCGACCAGCAGGCCGCGGGATCCGGGTCGCGTGCGCCGCGCTGGGCGATCGCCTACAAGCTTCCCGCCGTGGAGAAGATCACCCGCCTGGTCGAGGTGCAGTGGAACGTGGGCCGCACCGGGATCATCGCCCCGCGCGGAGTACTGGAGCCGGTGCAGATCGAGGGCGCCACCATCACCTACGCCACCCTGCACAACCCGGCCGACATCACCCGCCGCGACCTGCGCCTGGGCGACCACGTCATGGTCCATCGCGCCGGCGATGTCATCCCGCGCATCGAAGCCCCCGTCGCCCACCTGCGCACCGGCGACGAGCAACCGATCGTGTTCCCCGAGGTGTGTCCGCGGTGCGGCTCCGCCATCGACACCAGCCAGGAGCGCTGGCGGTGCGAACAGGGCCGCAACTGCCACCTGGTCGCTTCCCTGTCGTACGCGGCCGGCCGCGACCAGCTCGACATCGAAGGTCTGGGGGCCACCCGGATCGTGCAGCTCGTCGAGGCCGGTCTGGCGGCCGATCTCGCCGACCTGTTCACTCTCACCCGCGACCAACTCCTGGCACTGGAGCGGATGGGCGCGACCAGCACCGACAACCTCCTCACCGCGATCGACGCGGCCAAGGACCAGCCGCTGTCACGGGTCCTGTGCGCGCTCGGGGTCCGCGGCACCGGCCGTTCCATGTCCCGCCGCATCGCCCGCCACTTCGCCACCATGGACAACATCCGAGCCGCCGACGCGGACGCGATGCAGCAGGTCGAGGGCATCGGCACCGAAAAAGCCCCCTCGATCGTCGCCGAGCTTGCCGAGCTCTCCCCGCTCATCGACAGACTCACCGCCGCCGGGGTGAACATGACCGAACCCGGCGCGACCCCGCCAACACCCACGACCAGCGACACCGACACCGACACCGAGGTCGCTGCCGACGGCACGGATAAGGCGGTCGGCCCGCTGGCCGGGATGACAGTGGTGGTCACCGGCGCGATGACCGGCGCGCTGGAAAAACTCAGCCGCAACCAGATGAACGAACTCATCGAACGCGCCGGCGGCCGCTCCTCCTCCAGCGTCTCCAGAAAGACCAGCCTCGTCGTCGCTGGGGAAGGCGCGGGATCCAAGCGAGCCAAGGCCGAAGACCTCGGCATCCGCCTGGCCAGCCCCGACGAATTCGCCGCCTTGGTCGCCGACTTCACCACCTGACCTGGCTGGCGGAGGGCACAGTGTCCCCGGGCCTCACCCTCCGCCCATGGGGACGATCGTCCGGCTGAAGCCCCATGGAGCACCCCGCCGAGAGGCGACCGCCCGCCGCACGCCACCACCCACGACCCCGACTGGTCTCCCCCGTCCAGCCGGGCCCTCCCTACCGAGATCCAGCACCGACCTTCCTCGCTCTCGGATGCGCACTCCTCTGTTGGCGGCGTCTGAACGGACTGCGGCAGAGCCTGTAGCTTGATCACGCACCTGCGCAGTACGCCTCCACGGACCGGTTCCACCGCTCCAAGTAACGTCAGGACGCTTGGTGTCCCTCTTCGCGTTCTTCGGTCCACCCGCGGTCACACTCCTCCTCTTCGGCGTCGGAGCGCTCCCGTACGCGTTGTGGGTGACCCGGACGGAGCCCTCACAGCCGGCCCGCTGGGCCGTGATCGGCATCACAACAGCGATCGCCGCGCATAGGGCCGGAACCGTCTACGGGCTCGCCTTCACGAGCCCGCTCGACGTGTGCGGGAGTAGAACCGGTAACGGCGTGTACAGGGACGCCGGCCGGGACTACAGCCTGACATCGGTGAGCGTGGACAGCTTCCCTCCGTCCATCACCTGTCACTGGAGCAGCGGCCACGACACCGAAGAGGTGTGGTTCTGGACTCTGCCGCTGCTCTACGCAGGACTGGCCTGCGCCACCGTCTGCTCGGCCCTCCTCATGAACCGAACACGGAGAAGCTGAGCGGCTCCCGATGTTCATGCTGTGAGGGGTTCCAAGTCACCATCACCAGCACGACACCGCCGTTATCGACCAACCACGAACAACTCCGGGGCAGCCCCCCGACCATCACCCCACCCAGCCGCCAGAACGCGCCCTGCTGCTTCTCAGAACTCCCCCACCAACCTAGCTCAAGACGCCCTCGCCACACCGACAATGAGCGCCCGAATCACAGGAGCCATGCCGTTCCAGCAGGCCGAGGGGGAGCGAGTGGGCGCTCCGATTCCCGTCGGCCGCCGCTGATCCCCCTAAGCTTTGCCGGGGTGGCGTCGGTGCCCACCTGGCAAAGACCCGGGGCCCTGCGATCGCGCGTCCCCTGTCAGGCCGGCCCACCGCCGACGGTCAGCTGGTGAGCCCTCTCAGGTCGAAGGGAACGTCCCGTGGCAGCACCGACTCCGCACGATGTGCCGAGCACCCCCGAAGCCCGTTCGATACCGCCCGCGTTGGCTGAACCGCTCCGGAACGATCTTGACGCCGTTGCCGGCGAGGTGGTGGAGGCGATACTCAAGCACGTTCCCGAGTACGCCGGGCCCGCGGGAAGAAGGCTCCGATCCGGCGCCCTGGACGCGCTCACGCTCTTCGTCGATCTGATCGCAGACCCCCAGAGGCAAAGTAACGCCGCCTGTGCGATGTACCACGAGTTGGGTCGGACCATGGCGAGGCAGGACCGCAGCTTGGATGCGCTGCAGTCCGCGCTGCGTGTAGGGGGGATGCAGGCCTGGCGCCGACTGAGCCGCACGGCGGAGGGGCTGGGGCTGGACTCGGCGGTCGTTTCCGCGCTGGGCGAGCTCGCGCTGCACACAGCGCACGAAGTGGCGGAGGCTGCGGCTCGGGGATATGCCGAGGAACAACTGCGCAGTTCCGACCACTTGGAGCGACAACGACGCCGACTGATCGGCCTGCTGCTCGGCGAAGGCCCGGTGTCACCGGAAGCCGTGCACGACCTGGCGCACGCCGCACGCTGGCCGGTCCCCCGGCAGGTCGCGGTGGTCGCACTCGCGTCGTCACCGGACACACAAGAGGAGACGAGGCCACTGACCGCCTCTGGCGTCCTCGTGGACATGGACTCCCGGCCACCCTGCATGCTGGTGCCAGATCCGCACAACCAGAGCGACTTCGCCGGGCGGACTCTCGCCCTGGCCATGCGTGACCGCCCAGCCGCGATCGGTCCCACGGTGTCCCTGCCACAGGCGGCACGGTCCTTGCGGTGGGCCACCCGCGCGCTCGGGCTGATGGGACGTGGAATTCTGCCCCGGCAGGGAGTCGTACGCTGCGTGGACCACCTGTCCACGCTCCTGCTGCACAGCGACGAGCCCCTGCTCGACGAACTGCGGTCGCATGTGCTTGCTCCGTTGGACACGGTCTCGACGGGACAGCGCTCACGGCACGCCGAGACACTGCTGGCGTGGCTGCTCACCGGCAACAACGTGCCCGACGTGGCCGCCCGTCTCCACCTCCATCCGCAATCGGTCCGCTACCGCCTACGTCAGCTCAAGCAGCTCTTCGGTGACGCGCTCGACGACCCGGACACCCGCCTCGATCTCATCCTCGCCCTGCGCGCGGAGTCATTGCGGGCACCGGATTCCTCCGGCCGTGGAGTCCCGAGTTGATCTCCCCTCCCTCGTCGCTTCACGGCTTCCGTACCCCTTCGCCCCATGAGGTCTTGGCCAGGATCATCGCCTCCGGCCTCCGGGTCGTACCCGAAACCGACGCCGGCATCGGTTCCTTCAAGCCGCACGACGTCTACCCCCACGCGCTGTCCCAGTTGGCCGGCCTCGGCATGCCGACCGGTGACGTGCTGCGCTCCGCGACCAGTGAGGCGGTGGGCCGCGGCCGGCTGCGCCCGGTCGCGGACGCGGACCTGCTCGTCCTCGGCAGTTCCCCGATCGAGGACATGTCGGCAGTCAGGACATCCAGGCGGTATACCGGGCGGCCCACCGCGTTCGCTGACCCGGCGGCCGCTCTCGTCGTGGCACGAAAAGAAGCCGGGGCCACCGGGACTCACCTGCTCCAACCCGTGCCGGCCGTCCCAACTACGCGGTCGCGCTCGCATGCTGGGTCTGACCCGCCGCCGAGGCCGAGCACCCGAGCCGCGTTCTCCTTGAGGATCAGAGGCCGTACCTAGGCCTTGATCGACAGCTCGGCGAATTCGGCCAGCCAGCGGTCCGGAGTGAGAACGGGAAAGTCAGCCCGGCGGAAGCCGGAGACCCTGGGCTGTCGACGCGAACCTCCACGCTGGCGGTGAGCCAGGGCGGGCGATCACAGCCGCGGCCGGTTGAGGAGCCTGGAGAGCACGATGACGCTCTCGGTCCGATGGACAGGAGGAGTGGCGCGCACCCGTTGGACGGCCTGTTCCAGGTGGGGGATGTCTCTGGCGAGCATGTGCACGACTGCGTCGGCGGCGCCGGAGACGGTGCAGGCCTCGACGACCTCCGGGATGTCCTCCAGGGCTTGGCGCAGTTCGGCAGGAGTGGGGTTGCCGGTGCAGTAGACCTCGACGAACGCCTCCGTGTGCCAGGCGAGCGCCTGAGGATCGACGAGAGCGGTGAAACCGCGGATCGCGCCCGTGGCCACCAGACGGTCGAGACGCCGCTTGGCGGCGGGCGCGGACAACCCGGCCGCCCTTCCGATCTGGGCGTATGTGGAGCGGGCGTTGCGCAGCACGCATTGGATGATCGCTTCGTCGATGGCGTCCACGACTTCACTCCGGGCGTCCGTAGGGGCAGGCAAGGCGCAACGATTCACCATCAGCCTGCTGATGTTGCAAGAAAACGGAGATGGATAACATCAGATGGCGATTGCTTGCATTCTTGCCGCAACCGTAGTCTCCAACCCGACCTGATGTGACGGGCCGGGAGCCTTCGATGACAGCGATCGTGAGTGATGTGGAAGCGTCCGCGCTGGCCGCAGTGGATGAGGCGGTCATCGCTCGCCTTCTGCTGGAACTTCTCGCTGTTCCCAGCGTGACGGGGAGCGCGGCGGAGTCCGAGCTGCAGCACGTGTTGGCCCGGCACATGGAGCGGTTGGACCTCGACGTCGACCTGTGGTCGATGAATCTGAGCGAGCTGCGGGCACATCCCCGCTTTCCGGGCGGCGAGGCTCCACGCACGGAGGCGTGGGGCCTGGTGGGCGGCACCCGGCCCCGGGTCGACGGGCCGTCCCTGATCCTCCAGGGCCACGTCGATGTCGTTCCTCCTGGGGACTTGGCGCGATGGGAGGGTGACCCGTTCCGCCCGCGCGTCACCGGAGACGTGGTGCACGCCCGAGGAGCGTGCGACATGAAGGCGGGCGTGGTGGCGATCCTCGCCGCCCTGACCGCGATACGGACGGCGGGTGCGAGGTTGCGTGGCCGGCTGTCCGCGCACTTCGTCGTCAGTGAGGAGGACGGGGGGCTCGGAGCATTCGGCACCCTCGAACGCGGCCACACCGGTGACGCCTGCATCATCACCGAACCGACCAGTGGCGCGTTCATGACCGCGAACGCGGGAGCACTGACCTTTCGCATCGAAGTGCCCGGCCGGGCCACCCACGGCAGTACGAGATATGTGGGAGTAAGTGCCGTCGACGCCTACCTGCCCATCCACCGCGCGCTCGCCCGTCTGGAAGCCCGCCGCAACACCGACGTCGATCCACTCATGTCCGAATACCCGATCCCCTACCCGCTGTCCGTCGGCACCGTCCGGGCCGGCGACTGGGCCAGCAGCGTGCCAGACCTGCTGGTGGCCGAGGGAAGACTGGGCGTCCGGCTGGGCGAGGATCCGGCCCAGGCGCGCACCGAACTGGAGACGTGCGTGGCCGAAGCCTGCACGGACGACCCCTGGCTGCGCTCGCACCCCGCCAGGGTGACCTGGCCCGGCGGCCAGTTCGCCAGCGGACGACTGCCGGCCGGACACCCGCTCGCCGCCCTGCTCGGCGACGCCCACGCCGAGGTCACCGGCGGTCCGCGACCGTCGGAGCGAGGCGCTCCCTACGGCAGTGACCTGCGCCTTTACTCCGGGGCAGGCATCCCTACGCTGCAGTACGGCCCCGGCGACGTACGCCTCGCACACGGTCCACAGGAACGGGTCCACGTCGGCGAAGTCGTCACCGTCACCCGGGCACTGGTGCTCGCCACACTGCGTGCGGTCGGCACCAGGTAACGCCGTCAACCGCACCTCTGGCAGCCGCGCTCAGTCCTGTTCCGCACGACGTGCGGCCGGCGGAGCCCGAGCGACGGTTTTCAAAGCAGAGTCACGGCTGGCCCCTCTCCCCTCGCCTGCGCAGGAGGCAGGAGCCGCTGCCGCCCCGGAAGGGTTCTTGGACGCGCTCGGCAGTGCCTGCTCCCTGAAGGGTCAGGGCTCCGGCCGCTGTCTGGACATCACCGGCAGCTCCCAGGCCAACGGAACGCTCGCCGAGATCTGGGACTGCCGCGGAGACGCCGACCAGCAGTTCACCAAAACCAGCGCGGGCGAACTGCGGGTCTACGGCGGCTCCAAGTGCCTGGACGTGGTCGGCGCCGCCACCGCCAAGGGCACCGCCGTGAACATCTGGGACTGCAACGGCCAGTCCAACCAGCAGGTCCGCCTCAGCACCGACGGCACCATCACGGCTGTCGGCTCCGGGAAATGCCTCGACGTCAGCGGCGGCCGACCGCCGACGGCACCAAGGTCCAGATCTGGGACTGCGGCAGCGCGGCCAACCAGAAGTGGACCCGCGTCCGACCAGCGGACGACGCGGGTCCTCTTGGGCACCTGCACGTTCCAGCGCATCCCCTGCCGGCAGCGCCGGCCCGGTACAGGACTACATCCGGGCCTTTCGCGAGGGGGATGGCCACTGCCTTGAATGCGGCGGCCGGGTTGCCGACGTTGGAGTTGTTCTTGCCGAAGTTGGCGTCGACGACGTAGAGACGGCAGCCGAACGACTTGGCCGCGCTCGACCATGCGGCGCCCGGCACGGCGGTCGTGCCGAGGACCCGACTGTGGGTGAGCGACCGCGAGAGGTCGATCTTGACCACACCCTTGGGATCGGCCACGTTGAGGGTCCGCCCGACCAGCTGCAGACCGTCGGCTGCGTCCATGGTGCCGCGGAGGGTGATCCGCCGGGCGTCGGCCGTCCCGCCGGGAGTGTCGGTGGGCACCAGGCAGAAGGCCGAATGGCCGTCACCGGCATCGGACTGGCCCACGATCAGGTGCCTGCGGTCGGGCGTGGCATCGATGCCATTGGCGTTGAAACCCTCCGATCGGCACCCGGACGAGGGACGGGCGGAGGCTGTCGGTCAGCCAGGCCGCGTTCCGGGTCACCGTCACGTCGTTGGCTACGGAACCACCAACTCCCTCACCCTCGGCCCCGTCGGTCGTCGAGAAGGCCGAGACGTTCAGGCCGCTCATCTCACCGGGAGGCCAGAGCTCGCAGGACCAGGGCTGACAGCCGGGCGGGCAGGATGCGCAGTGCGCGAACCAGTGTCGCTGTGGGCCAGGGGAAGAAGCAGTTGGCAGGTTCCTTCTGCAGGGCCCGCACGACACGCCGGGCGGCCTGTTCCTGGCTGATCTGGAAGGGCTTGGGCAGTCCGTCCGTGCCGACGCGGTCGGTCGCCACGAATCCGGGGTGGATCGTCGTGAACCGTATGCCCTTCGGAGCCAGCTCGACGCGCGCGGCGTCGATGAGGGTCCGCGCCGCCGCCTTCGCAGCCGAGTACGGGCCTTGCCGGGGGATGCCCATCAGCCCTGCCAGCGAGTTGGTTTGAGCGATGAGGCCACCGGCGGGCTGCCTCTTCATCTGGTCGATCAAGGGAATCAGGTAGTTGACCACCACGTCGTAGTTCAATGCCATGATCCGTGAAACATCGTCCGTGCTGACGTCCTCCATGGACATGTCCGGCCCCTGACCGGCATTCAGCAGCGCGATGTCGACGGAGCCGAACGCCTCGACGGCGGACGCCACGACTTTGGCAGCCGCCTGCGGGTCCAAAGCATCGGCGGCGATGTCCAGGCAGGTTCCGCCGGCGGCACGTACGGCCTCAGCCACCGTGGCCAGTTCACGGGCCCGCCGTGCCACCACCACGAGTCGGTTGCCGCCCGGGGCGAGCCGGCGGGCCACCTCGGCTCCAATGCCCGACGAGGCACCGACGATGAGAACCGTCCTGCCGATGATCTTCCCCATGTCAGCTCCAGGGTGAGGTTGGCCTTGACGAGGTCGGCGACGCGGGTGGTGCTGCAGCGAAGCTTCCGCGGCAGCCGCCAGGACTCGAGAGTGGCCATGGCGGCCCAGCTCTGGATGCTGCCGGCGTTGAGGGCGTCGAGCAGGTCGTGGGAGCGGACTGCCCTGATGTCGTGCACCGCGCCCGGCAGCTCCGGCGAAGCACTGACAAGCTTCCCGCAAGGGTCGGTGCGGACTGGGACGTGCATGCCTTCCACCAGCGCGGAGAATACCTGGTGATGATATGGGCGACCAAGATCCGGACCCTGTGGGGGCAAGACCCCGTCCGACCTGCTCCACCGCCGCCACTCGGGCTGGTCAACGAGGAATTGTCAGATCTTGTGGATCCACTGGATGCTTCCAGCACTTTCAGCACCGTGAAGCTGAGGACCAAGTCACCCGCAGGGCCGGCAGCTCGGCCGCGGCGCTGGCGAGGGTGTTCAAACTCGTCGAGGCCGCCCGGGCCCGCTGGCGCGCGATCACCGCACCCTTGTGTTGCCCTCGTCCGCAACGGCGCCCGCGTCAAGAGCGGCCACCTCGTGGAACGCTCCGGAGCCATTGCGTCTTGAACAACCGCGCTGATGTTGACAATCACTCTTCCGCGTCGAACATGAGCGCCCCCATCAGATGTGCTCGCACGTGATCTGCGCAGCATAGGACGACTGGGATACGTGTCTGGCCGCTCGATCTTCGTCACTGACGTCCACCGGCCCCGTCCCGCTCACCCGTCAGCTCGACTCCAGGAGCACACCCCTGACTGCCGAGCAAACCCAGACACCAGCCACCGCCGCGAGGTCCAAGTCCCAGGCCAGCCAAGGCCACCGCGACAGAGAAGGCGATCCACACTCTGGTCCAACGCGGTTGGCCGATCACTTGCAGGCCCGGCCCTCCAGCGCGAGGACGGCGTCTCCCATGCCTTCCTCTGCAACGACTCCGACCTGCGAGGACGCATCGAACGGCTACGGTCGCAGACCCGGCCTCTTCCCGCGCCAAGGCCTGCGGCCGACGAAGAGATCACCTCGTCCTCGCGCTGACCAGTCAGATCATCCCCTGAAGAAGCAGCACCGAGAGAGGTACGGCCCTCTGCGAAACGCGCTCGAACAAGCCCAGGGCGATGAACCTCGACCTCCGACGCGAATGTGTCCGCCACGGAAGAGTCGCAGCGGCCCTTCAGTGACGGCCCACCCGATCAGCCAACCACGCGGCATGCTGACGGATTCGGGAGAGATCATCGGGAAAACAGCTCTCCCAGCCCTCGTCCAACCTCTTCCAAGCCACCGGCTGCCCGGCCTCCGGGACAAACGAGGTCGTTGCATCAACGACGGCGGCGTACGACAGCCCGAGCGTGACCGGCCATTCCGGGTGATAAGAGCGAACCGCAACCGCCGCCGGCTCAGCCAGCAGTTCCACCCGCAGGCCCGTCTCCTCGAAGAGCTCCCGGATCGCACCCTCGCGCGGTGTCTCGCCGGCCTCGACCTTTCCGCCCGGAGGCACCCAACCCCGCCAACGGTGCTTGACCAACACCACCTGAGCAAGGTCCTTGTCGAACACCCAGACCTCGGCTGCAAGAGGCTCCATCGGTCCGTGCCGGGCAGCCGCCAGCCACCGGCGGGCCCCGTCGACCTCGGCTATCGCCTGTTCAGCATCGTTCACCGCCGCTTCGACGGCCCGCTCGTCGACCACCTTCTGACTCATGGGGCCAACATACGAGGCTGCACTGACACCCCGAATCTCCAACCGAACCCTCGATAACGACAGGCCTCGGCACGACGCTCACCGCCCAGACACTTGCCACCTCGCCGTTCGCCTGGCGCCTGCGCCTTCTCGACAGCTGCTCACGGTCACCTGAAGCCCGGTCGCCCCTGCCCCTCACCATCTTGCCCCGTGTTGTCGGTCAACGTCGGGTGACCATCCGTGTCGGCGCGGTTCGCCACGGGGCACACCCCGCCCGGGCGCGGCGGTCAACCGCAGCACTCGCATCCCGAGGAGGCAGCCGCAGGCGCCCGCCTGAGGCGATCCGCTGCCCTCCCGCACTGCCGGGGTGTGCCCCGTGGCGACTCGGCCTCGACCGGTCGCCGGTACAGAGCGACGACGACCATGGCATGACTGCGAAGGAACACCGGTCGTCGGCTGGTCGTCGGGTGTCACCGCGTCACCGTGCGGCCCGCTGGTGTGGGCGAAGCGGCCCAGGGTGTTATTGAATGAGGTTTGCGGTCAAGAATTCCGGGACTCTGTCGCCCGGGTTCTGGTACGGCTCCGACGTGGTGCCGGGGTCGGCGAGCGAGCTGAGAGAGTCGGATGGACTCCACCCCACCCCCCTCGTCTGCGTCACCGTTCGACATGGTCAGCAGCGCTTTGGGGCAGTACATGCCAGTCGACGGAGCGGCAGCGGCCGCCGGTTCCGCCGATTCGCAGGGGGACAACGCCGTCCACCGAGACGTATCCGACAACCCGACCCCCGTCGGTCAGGAGCAAATCCTCGGCGCGGTCAATCTGGACCGGGATCTGCACATCACCCGCTCCAATCTGGACGCCCCGGTCTTCACGGGGGTGGAGGCCGTGCCTGGAAGCCCTTTCGTCGACCTCCTGCCCCCCTCGGACGTACCGACGGTCACCCGGCGGCTGCGGCAGGTCCTCGAGACCGGTGAGCCGCACGTCGCCCGGGTCCAGCGCTTGCGACGCGGCGACGGGTCGGAGCTGGTGGTCTCGATGAGCATCCTGGCCGCCGCGGCGCCTCAGGAGGGCCTGACCGTCTCGCTGATCGCCATGGCCAGGAGGCTGCACCTCTACGCCGCCGAGACCGCGATCGGCACCTCGTTGGACATCGGCGAGACCGCGCAGTCGCTGGCGGAGTCCCTGCTGGCCTGGGGCGACGTGACCGCCATCGACCTCGACTTCGCCGTGTGGACGGGTGAGGCGGTCACCGAGCAGCCGCAGGGGCGCGTCCGTCTGCGGCGGGCGGCCCTCGTGCCGGACCGGGCCTGGCCCGACGGCTACGTGACCCCGGGCGACGATCTTCCCGGCGATGCGAGTCGACTGCTGTCGCAGGCCATACGGCGTGACGATGCCGCGCAGGCCATCGTCATACCCGACCGGGCAGCTATCGAACGGGTGCTCGACAGCCCTCGGCTGGTACGTGCCCTGGTGCCCGGCGACCAGGCGGCGGCCGTGGTGTGCATACCGCTGGTCCTGGACGGCACGCCGCCCATCGTCCTGGGTGTCGCGGAGGTCTGGCGACGGGCGGACCGCCCCTTCGCGGACAGCGAGCTGTTCGACCTGCAGGAACTGGTGGCCAGGACCTCCCACCACGTGGACCTGGCCCGTCAGCACCAGCGCGAGCACACGCAGGTACTGGCCTTGCAGCGCCGGCTGCTGCCGCGGTCCGGGGGCGACACCATCCAGACGGCCAGCGTCTACCAGCCCGCCACCCCCGACAGCGCGGGCGTCGGCGGCGACTGGGTGAACAGTTTTCCGCTGCCGGACGGCCGTACCGCGCTGGTGGTCGGAGACGTCGTCGGGCACGGGCTGGGCGCCGCGGCGACCATGGGACAGCTGAGCATGGAGGCCCGCGCGCTGTTGTCGGCGGGGCTGGCGCCCGACGAGGTGCTGGAGCACCTGGACGAGACCGTGGCGCTGCTGGACGACGCGGAGTCCGGGCTGGCGGCCGGTTACAGCGCCCTGGGGTCGACCTGCTGCATCGCCGTGTACGACCCGGTCAGCCACCACGTGGAGGTGGCCAGCGCAGGCCACCTTCCCCCGGTTCTGGTATTCCCGGACGGACCCGCCGGCCCGGTCGCGATACGCCCTCACCCCGGGCTGGGCGCCGAGTTCGCGCTGCGGGAGCCGTACGACGTGCACGCGTTCTGTGCGCCCCCGGGCTCGCTGCTCGCCCTCTACACCGACGGCCTGGTGGAGGATCCCGCCCTGTCGATCGACGAGGGCATCGACAGGCTGACGGACGCCGTGTCCTCGGTGCACCCCTGGGACGCCCTGGAGCAGGCCGCGCGGCGCGTGGTCTCGGCGGTGGCACCGAGGCGTCGGCGCGACGACGTGACTCTGCTGATCGCCCGCATGATCGGTTACCGCAAGGGGGACACCGCGACATGGCGCCTGCCGGCCCTCGGCGACGCGGCCGCCCGGGCCCGCGCACTGGTCTCCGAGCTGCTCGCGCAGTGGGGCACCAGAGAGCACACCAGGGACAGCGTGCTGCTGGTGGTCGACGAACTGGTCGCCAACGCGGTCCGCTTCGCCGGCGGACCCATCACGGTACGGCTGATCAGGACCGGCCACGGGCTGCTGTGCGAGGTGGGTGACACCGGCAACGGCAGGCCGCGGCTGGGCCCGGGCGGGCTCCTCGACGACGCCGGCCGTGGCCTGCACGTGGTGCATGGGCTCACCACCCGGTGGGGGGTGCGGTGGACGGACACCGGGAAGGTGGTGTGGGCTTCGGTCGAGCGGTGACGGGATGCTCTGGCCGGAGGGTGGCGTGGCTTCGGCCGTGTGGCGAGGGGGCGTTGGCCGGGCGGCATGGGAGCTGTTCGTCGGGCGGCGGCACCGGCGTCACGAAGGAAGCGAGGGACGCGAGGGACGCGAGTCCGCCCTACAGCCACTCCCCTTCCAGAGCGGTGGCCGTGAGGCCCGGGGCAGCCGCGTACAGGACAGCACGGCTGCCCGCCTTCTGCCCGGCGTCGTACGCCCTCCGCATGATGTCGAACACGGCGGCGCCTCCGCGGTTGCCACTGGTGTAGCTCTCCCGGCTGTAGCTCAGGAGCCCCGACGGCCACCCGTCGGGCATCGTCTGCTCCATGTACTCCAGCACACGCGTCCCGCCGGGGTGGGCGAGCAGAACGTCGGGGTGCCAGGAGCCGGGGTCGTCCTGGTATCGGAGGCGCAACCACTCCCACATCGCGGTGACCGTCTCCTGCACGGCGCGCGGCCCGCGCCGGTCCATCACGAAGTGGGTGCCGTCCTCCCGTGTCTCCAGGCGGTGCAGGTCCTGGGTGCCGGGCAGGGTGTGGTGCCAGGCGGTGTCCAGCCGCAGCGTCGACTCGGGCCTCGGGCGGCCCGTGACCACCGCGGCGACCGCGGTGTCCGCGAACAGCAACCGGACGATGAGTGATTCCAGAGTGTCGTCCGCGGGCTGGTAGGTCGTGCTCAGTGCCTCCGCGATCACGACCAGGACCACCCGGTCGGGGTCCGCGGCCACGAGATCCGCCGCCAGCGCCAGGGAGCGGGTCCCCGCTATGCACGCCCACTGCGTGGCCGGCAGGAGCAGCACGTCGCGCCGGAGCGGGAGTCTGTTGGCGAGGGAGACGTCCAGCCCCGGCAACGCCGGAGTGGTGGAGTGACTGGTGATCAGACAATCGACGTCCACGGCGTCCAGCCCGGCGATCTGCAGGGCCCCGCGTGCCGCACGCTCACCGTAGGACTGCACTGCCGACCAGGCCGGCGCGGTGCGCTCCTGGACGGTCTGCGGCGCGGATATCGCCTCCAGGGCGGCGATCACGCGATCCACGTCCTGTTCGGTGAACCCGTCACCGGCCAGCGCCTCTCGGGCCGGCCCGATGCCGGCGGCCGACAGTGTGCTTCCGCTGCCGGGCGCGACGGCGGCCTCCAACGGCAGCATCCAGCCACGGGTTTCGATGCCCGTACTGGCCGCGATGCCGTCGATCCGCGGCGCCCACGCCGCGTTCGGGTGCCGACCGCGCACTTCGTCCACGATCTGGCTGGTCCGCACGGCGTGCTTGCCGTGTATCACGGCAGGCGGGCACAGGTAAGCGACCATGATTGGCGCCTTTCTACAAGGAACGAGATGAATTGTCACGGGCGCTGTGTCATATGCCACTTGGGAATGATTCATCCAATTCCACGACAGTGCGCTCCGGTTCGGGACTCCGTGTCCGTTTCGAGCATGGATGCCGCGGGGGCATTTGCGCTGTGATCTGGGCAACTCAGGAGGTTCTGCGATGCGTGACACGGCGCACACCGCCGAAGAGGGGGCGGCGCGATGCCGCGCCTGCCCGACATGCCACCGGTGGACCTCGCCATCGCCGCCACCGCGGCTCACCACGGCCTGGCTGTCCTCCACGACGAGGAGCCGGTGGTGCCGATCCGTAGCGTCCCACACCCGTGGGCGCGGTGTCCCGGGTCCTGAAACGAGCTTGTACGAGTTCATCGAGAGCGTGGTGCCCCTGGTACGGAACGCGAGGAGCGGGGCAAAAAGTACGTCGAACTCATGGGCCGGGGAAGGGTCCTGGCAGCGATCGCGGTCCCGACCGGAATTGGGCCGCCGCCGGTCCGGCTTCGTCAGGCGGCCTCGGGGACGCGACCGCTTGCGAAGTCCGGGCCGCCGGCCTGGGGTTCACATAGTGACGCTGAGGTCACCGCCTACCGGATCGGCGGGTTGTGCGTGAGCGCGCCGCCCGCAGCGTTGAGGTCGGCTCGCTCTACTGCCCGACTCAGCAGCTTTGTCGCGAGCGCACACACCGATTCGCCGGAGAGCCAAGCAGCTCCCTCACTGCGTCACAGCAGGAGAACACCCCCGCGCCCAGCAGGCCGAGCCAGTGCGCGAGTGTGATCGCTGCACGCGCCCGGCGGCCGCCTCACGGTCCGGTTCACCCGTCCCACAGCAGACCACCGCCAGCGTCTCCTCCAGACAGCGGCTGCACACCGGGTGACATGCGGTGAGCGGCGCGAGACAGCGCTGTGCCAGGTTCTCGACCAGCTCTCCCGCCTGCAGCAGGATCAGAGACTCGCCGTACTCTGCGCAGTGCGACACCTCACCGGTGGGAGCCTCTCGTTCACCATGAGACGCACCGCCTTCTGCGCCCACCGCAACGACTTCGCGGTCTTGGCCAGCGGCGCGGGCGGGCCGATCGCGCCGGACCAGCCCACGACAGCCCGCAGCAGCGGCTCGGACCGGCAGCCAGATCAGTTCCGCGACAGCGACGCGGTCCGGCAGCGTCCAGTCGACAAGGGAGGCGCGATCGGCCAGTGCCTCACCGACCCCTGCGAGGCAATCGGCGAACACGCGCTCAGGCGGACCCGGAGTCGCCCTGCCGTCCTTCGCAGGTGCTGCGGCTCTCTGGATGGAGAAGGGTGAACTTCCGGGCTGTCCGGGCCTCTGAGCGCGGCCTTCGGAGAGCCGAGGCAGGCGCAGTGCCGAGGCAGGCGCAGTGCTCGATCAGGTCGTGGCTTGTCCGCAGAGGCCGGAGCGGTCGGCTCAATGCGTCACGGGGCCGGCGGCGAGGACGGGGCGGCCAAGGCCCGTAGCGCGCCGACCGGTTTGCGCAGTCCGTAGGCGACCACGGTCGACGTCCCGTCGGCATGGCCCCAGGTCAGCAGCGCGCGTCCGTCGGTGACGCTGCCCTGCACGGTGGTGGCGGCGCCGAGAAGCGGCAGACGGCCGACGATCTTGAGGGTGAGACCGGCGACCTCGGTCCAGAAGTAGTCGTCCTGCGGCGGTCCCGGCGAAGGCAGACCGAGGACGGACGCCGCCGCGGTCCTGCCCTGGGCGACGGCGTTGGACCAGAACGGCGCACGCCGGTCGGGCAGTGTGCCGTCGCCGCGGAAGTAGGTGACGTCGCCAGCGGCGAACACGCCGGGCACGGTGGTGGCGCAGGCATGGTCGATGCCGACGCCGAGACGGTCGGCGAGGCCCGTCCCCGCCAGCCAGTCGACGCAGGGGACCTCTCCGGCACAGGTGACCACCAGGTCCGCGGTGAGTTCGGTCCCGTCGGGGAGCGCCACGCCGCGCACGGGGTCGCCGGTCAGGGTGGCGAAGCCGGTGGCCTGGACGAACCGGATGCCGTACTCCGCGGCGCGTGCGGTGATCACGGCGGACAGGTGACCGCCGAGGATGCGTTCCAGCGGCTGGTCGGTGTCCACGACGGTGACCGGGATGCCGCGGGCGACGCAGGCGCTCGCCACCTCCATACCGAGGAAGCCCGCGCCCAGCACGATCGCCGAGCCGGCGTCCGCCAGGCGGGCGCGGAGCAGGCGGGCGTCGTCCAGTGTGCGCAGGACGAGTTCGCCCCGCTGCCCGGGGGCGGCAAGCCGACGGGCGTCCGCGCCGGTGGCGACGATCAGCGCGTCGTAGTCGACCTGTCGGCCGTCTGCGGTGGTGACGGTGCGGCCGCGGGTGTCGGCGGTGACGGCGGGCGAGCGGATGACCTCGGCGTCGAGTCCGTCCAGAACCAGCCCGAGGGTGTGGTCGGCGGCCGGGTCTTTCAGAACGGCCTTGGACAGGGGCGGGCGGGAGTAGGCGCCGTGTTCTTCCGCGCCGATGATCGTGAGGGGGCCGGTGTGACCGAGGGCGCGCAGGTGGCGGGCGGCGGTGATGCCGGCGAGCGACTCGCCGACGATGAGCACCGAGCGCCGTGCGGTCACGACAGGACCCGCAGGGCGGCAACAGGGCAGGCGTTGACGGCCGCGCGGGCGGCGGGTCGATGCTCGTCGGGGACGTCGGTGCCCTCGAAGTGGTAGGTCAGTTCGGCTTCGTCGTCCAGGCTGAAGACGTCGGGAGCCTGGTCGGCGCACAGGCCGTGGCCTTCACAGCGTGGATGGTCGACGGAGATCTTCATGGTGCTGTCCTCAGCAGTCCTGGGATGAGCGAGCGGCGGGATTCAGGCCGGGATGAGTTCGAGCGGCAGTCGCTCAAGGCAGTGGATGATGTTGTTCAGAGCCCACTCGGGTGTGCCGGTCACCTCGATGCGGTCGACACGTTCGAGCAGGGCGTGGAGGATCGCGGAGGTCTCCATGCGGGCCAGGCCCTGGCCGGCGCAGCCGTGGGTGCCCTGTCCGAAGCCGAGTTGGCGGGCGGCGTCCCGGCGGATGTCGAACGTGTCCGGGTCGTCCCACTCCAGCGGGTCGCGGTTGGCGGAGCCGTACAGGACTAGTACCCGGGAGCCCTCGGCGAGGGGGACGCCCGCCAGTTCCGTGTCGCGCGCGGCGATGCGGCCGAAGGCACGGATCGGGGATTCGTAGCGGACGACCTCGTTGACCGCCTTCGGGACGAGGCCGGGGTCCGCCTTCAGCAGGCGCCACTGTTCGGGGTGGGTGGCGAACAGGTGCAGAGCGCTGGATATGGCGCTGATCGTGGTGTCCAGGGAGGGCGCCAGGTAGTCGAGCATCATGGTGGCGCACTCGGCCGGCATGATCCGGCCCTCCTCGGAGGCGCGCAGCAGGTCGTCCCCCATGCTGCCGTCCAGCACGGACCGGTCGCGCACGACACCGCGGGCGTAGCGCAGCATGCCGAGGGACGCGGGAAGGGCGCGGACCGCTTGGCGGTTGAACGGGCCCAGCGCGTCGAAGGCGGCGCCCGCCCAGCGCAGCAGGTGCTCACGGCCCTGCTGAGGCCAGCCGACCAGGTCGGGGACGACCGACATCGGCAGCGCCGTGGCGACCTCCACCGCATCGACCGTGCGCCGCGCCACGGCTGCCTCGACCACCGCGGCCGCCTGCTGCTCGACCGTGTCCTTCATCGCGCGCAGTGCCCTGGGGGTCAGGCGGTGCGCGAGAAGGGAACGGCGGCGGGCGTGCTCCTCGCCGTCACTGCACAGCGTGGTGCCCTGGCCCACACGGTTGGCGACGGGGTTGAGGCCGACGCCGCCCGAGGAGACGAAGGTGTCGTCGTCCAGCAGTACCTGCTTGCACTCGGCGTACCGCGGCAGCGCGTAGACCTTGTGCTTGCTGAGCCGGACCACGGGGCCGAGGTCGCGCAGCGCGGCGTAGTGCGGATAGGTGTCGCGGATGGCCGACGCCGCATACAGGTCGGGGTGGTAGACGGGAATCTCCGTACGTACGGGCATGCGGAAGCCCTCCTGAAGGAGCTGCGAAAGAGCGGAGGCAAGAAGGTGGGGTGGAGCGAGCTGGTCCGTGGGCGGCTGCCGGCGTGCAGACCCGGTGAGTGCCCGCGCCGTCGGCGCAACAACGCCGTAATGACGAAATACTCAAGCTTGATGGAATGCGTCGTCAAGGGTTGCGGCAGAGAAAAACGATGAACTCATCAGAACTGCGGGATCTCTCCACACTCCGCGGCGCCGCTACAGGACGGAGGGAGACTCCGAGGGCCCGGCGTGGTGCTCCTCGCCCAGCTCGGCCCAGACCGTCTTGCCCTGCCGGGCATGACGCGTACCCCAGCGCTCGGCGAGCTGGGCGACGAGCAGCAGGCCGCGTCCGCCTTCGTCGAAGGCACGGGCCCGGCGCAGGTGGGGGGTGGTGCTGCCGGCGTCGGACACCTCGCACAGCAGGGAGGAGTCACGGATGAGACGCAGACGGATGGGCGGACGGCCGTAGCGGATGGCGTTGGTGACCAGTTCGCTGACCACCAGTTCGGCGACGAAGCCGAGGTCCTCCAGTCCCCAGGCAGCCAGCTGCCGGGCGACGCTCGCACGGGCCCGGGCGACGGCCGCCGGGTCGGCTTCCACGTCCCAGCCGGCGACCTGGCCGTCCCCGAGGGCGCGGGTGCGGGCCAGCAGCAGGGCGACATCGTCGTGCGGCCGGCCTGCCGCGGGCAGCAATGCCTGGAGCACGCTGTCGCAGGTGGCCTCCAGGCCCGCGGAGGGTTGTGTGAGGGCCTGGCACAGGAGCGTGACGCCTGCGTCGACATCGCGGTCGCGGGCTTCGACCAGGCCGTCGGTGTACAGGGCGAGGAGGCTGCCTTCGGGCAGCTCGATCTCCGCTGCCTCGAACGGCAGGCCTCCCAGGCCCAGCGGGGGGCCGGGAGGAATGTTCAGGAGCTCGACGGTGCCGTCGGCGCTCACCACCGCGGGCAGCGGGTGTCCCGCGCGGGCCAGGGAGCAGCGGCCGTCGACAGGGTCGTAGACGGCGTACAGGCAGGTGGCGCCGATGTCCCCGGCCGTCTCGGTGTCGGGGTCGGCCGAGGCCTCGGCGGACAGGCGGATGACGACGTCGTCCAGGTGTGTCAGCAGTTCCTCGGGAGGCAGGTCGACGTCGGCGAGGGTGCGGACCGCGGTCCGCAGGCGCCCCATGGTGGCGGCGGCGTGGATGCCGTGGCCGACGACGTCGCCCACCACCAGGGCGACCCGGGCACCGGACAGCGGGATCACGTCGTACCAGTCGCCGCCCGCCCCGGCCTCGGCACCGGCGGGCAGGTAGCGGCAGGCGACATCGACGGCGGCCTGCTCCGCCGTACGCCGTGGCAGCAGACTGCGCTGGAGAGTGAGGGCCGTGGCCCGGGCGTGTGTGTAGCGGCGGGCGTTGTCGATGGCCACGGCCGCCCTGGCCGCGATCTCCTGGGCGAGGAACAGATCCTCGTCGTCGTAGGGAAGCGGGGTGCGGTGACGGCCGAACCGCGCGACGCCGAGCGTGGCGCCGCGTGCGCTCAGCGGCACGACCAGCGTCGAGCGGGCAGCACGGGCGCCGAAGGTGTCGGCCGGATCTGTCGGCGTCGCCGCGTGCCGGGAGGGCCGGCCGTTGGTCAGGGCGCGAGCCGTGGCCGAGTCCTCCGGACAGGTGTGGCGCTCCCCCACCCGAGTCGTCGGCTCCTGACCGCCTTGCGCCGTCGACGTCTGCGCGACCCGGTGCAGTACGAGCGGGTCCGGCGCCTCGGTGCCGTTCCCGTGCACCACGGAGTCGAGCAGGTCGACGGTGACGACGTCGGCGAAGTGGTCGAGGGCGAGGTCGGCCAGTTCCTGGGCGGTGCGCACGATGTCCAGCGTGGTCCCGATGCGCAGACCGGCGTCGTTCACCAAGGACAGACGCCACCGCAGTCGCCGGTCCCGCTCCTCCTGGAACGCCGTGACGCCCTGCTCGGAGGCGTCGTCCACGTATCCGTTCGCCATCACGAGCAACAGGCGCGATGCCGAGCTGACCAACTCCGCGTCCTTGGTCAGCCGCGGCATTTCGGCAAGCAGTCTGTCCAGGACCACGCCCTGACCGAGCCGGAAGGCCCGCAACAACGCGGTGACCGGCGCGCCGTGTCCGGCCAGTCGACGGGCGCGTTCCAGTTCGGCGGCCGGCGCGTCGATCTCGCCCGGGTCGATGCCGAGTTCCAGTCCGGTCAGTACGCCGACGACATGCTCGGCGATGTTCTCGGACGTCATGCGGACGAGATCCTGATTGCTCCACAGGTCGGGAACCTCACGCCGCAGGCATCGCACCACGTCGGCGATCACCTCGTCCGCCTTCGACCCGAGGTCGCCGGCGACACGGGACACGAGGGATGCCGCCGTGTACTCCACACTGTCGACGGTACGCCCCGCAGGAGGCGCGTGAACGGTCGAGCACCGGCGGCTGCCCGTGTCCGACTGGCGGCCCCCGGACCGTCAGCCGGCGGCGATCGCCACCCCCGCGTACGCAACGGCCATAAGAGCGAGTACCGCGGCGGGCAGCGCTCGCCCGGGCGGGTCGCCATGGCGCAGGTGGACCACCGCGGCGGCCACCATGAGCACAGTCAGCCCGGCAGCGGCGGCCACCCCCAGCGGGACCGTGGCCAGTCCGAGCAGCAGTCCGGCGACTCCGGCGGTCTCCAGCACGCCGATCACTCGGTAGAGGCCCGGCGACATGCCGAGGTGGGCTGCCGCCTGACGCATGAACGGCACCGCGGCGATCTTCGCCAGCCCCAGGGGGAGGAAGATCAGCGACAGCGCGACGGCGAGGACGGTCTGTGCGGTGCTCATGCCGATCGGTCCCTGCGTTCAGCACCCAGGCGGGCGTAGTGGTCGATGAGCTCAGGGGCGTCCACGGCGGCCGGGTTGACGACCTGATCGACCGGGGCGCCCTGGAGGAGGCGTTTGACGGGCACTTCGAGCTTCTTGCCGGTGCGGGTGTGCGGGATCCCCGGTACTTCGAGGATGTCGTCGGGGACGTGGCGGGGTGAGACCCCGGTCCGGATCGCCTCCTTGATCTTCTCGTCGAGCGAGTCGTCCAGCGTCACGCCGGCGGCGAGGACCACGAACAGCGGCATCCAGTAGCCGCCGTCCGGCTCCTCCGCACCGATGACCAGGGCCTCGACGATCTCGGGAAGGCGCTCGACGGCGTCGTGGATGTCAGCGCTGCCCAGGCGCACACCGTTGCGGTTCAGCGTGCTGTCGGACCGGCCGTGCACGATCACCGAGCCGTGTCCCGTGACCGTGATCCAGTCGCCGTGCCGCCACACTCCTGGGAAGGAGGAGAAGTAGGCCTCCCGGTAGCGGGTGCCTTCGGGGTCGTTCCAGAAGTACAGCGGCATCGACGGCATCGGGCGGGTGACGACCAGCTCGCCGACCCGGTCCACGACGGGGAAGCCCTCGGCGTCGTATGCCGCCAACGCCACGCCCAGCTGGGGCGCAGACAACTCCCCCGCCCACACCGGCGTGTTGGGCGCGCTGCCCGCGAAGCCCGACACCACGTCCGTCCCGCCGCTTATGGACGCCAGCAACACGCGGTCACCGACGTGGTCACGGACCCAGGGATAGGCGGAGGCGGGCAGGGCGGAGCCGGTGCAGCCGACGACCCGGATGGACGACAGGTCGTGGACCGAGGGATCGATGCCGAACTTGGCCATGCCCAGGAGGTATTGGGGGCTGGTGCCGAACACGGTCACGCGGTGGCGGGCGGCCAGCTTCCACAGGGTGTCGGGCTGGGCGAGGGGGGCCGGGCTGCCGTCGTAGGTGCAGGTGGTCGCGCCGGCCAGAAGGGTGGAGGCGACCAGGTTCCACATCATCCAGTGAGTGGTGGTGTACCAGAGCAGTCGATCGCCGGGACCGAGGTCCGAGTGCAGGCCGAGAGTCTTGAGGTGTTCGAGGAGAACGCCGCCGTGGCCGTGGACGATGCCCTTGGGCAGGCCGGTGGTGCCTGAGGAGAACACGACCCACAGCGGGTGGTCGAACGGCACGGGGGTGCAGGCGAGTTTCTCGGTGCGGGTGGCCGCGTCCTCCCACGGAATCACCAGTGACGGGTACGCCCGCGAGGGCCAGGGCAGGCTAACGTGGTCCACCAGCAGCGTCGCCTTCAACGTGGGCAGCGCACCGGCGAGTTCGAGGGCGGCGTGGCGGCGGTCGTGGGTGGTGCCGTTGAAGAGGTAGCCGTCGGCGGCGATCAGCACGGTGGGCTGCAGCTGGGCGAAGCGGTCGGCGGCGGCCTTGGGGGCGTAGTCCTGTCCGCACACCGACCACACGGCGCCCAGGCTCGCGGCGGCGAGGAACGCGACGATCGCGTGCGGGGTGTTGGGCAGGTAGCCCACCACCCGGTCCCCCTTGCCGACGCCCAGATCGCGCAAGGTCGCGGCGACGGAGGCGACCTGGGCACGTAGGCGGCTCGCGGTCACCTCGTAGCAGGAGCCGGTCTCGTCGAGGGCGATGATCGCCACGGCGTCGTCGGCGAGGTTGCGCAGGGCGTGGTGGGCGTAGTTGAGCGTGGCACCGGGAAACCACCGGGCGCCGGGCATCCGCTCCTCCACCAGGACACGCTCGTACGGGGTGTCCGCGTCGATGTCGAAGTACTCCCACACCGCCGCCCAGAAGCCCTCCAGGTCGGTGACCGACCAGCGGTGCAGGGTGGCGTAGTCGGAGCCGGCCATCCCGGCGTGACGGGCGAAGTCCATGATGTTGCTGTCCGCGACGGCCTTCGGATCAGGCGTCGTGAAAGGGCTGGGCACGGTCATGGTGTGGCGCTCCTCAGCAGGCTTCTGCCGGCGGTTCGTCGGAGACGGTGGGGGCTGCTCGTGGTGTGCAGGAGGGACGCCCAGTCGGGGCTTCCGGTGAAGTCGCGGCCGCCGGTGGGGACGACGTCCATGACGACGCGGTCAGGGCGCAGCAGGACGGCCTCCGCGCGGCCGGCGCGCAGCCAGGCGGCGAGGGTGCCGTCGGCGCCGAGACCGGTGACGGGGATCGCCCGGGTGCCGAGTGCGCGGGCGAGGGCGTTCAGCGAGGGCGAGGGATCGGCCGTGGTCAGGAGGGCGAAGGAGTCGCCGAGCACGTCGTCAAGGCGGGTGCGCCGTCCGTCGGCGGTGATCCATGGTTGGGGGCAGAGCATTCCCGCAAGTCCCTTGCGGAGGCGGCGGCGTACGAGGGGTCCCGTGGTCAGGGGCGGGCTGAGGTCGCGGCCGGCCAGTTCGGTCAGGCCGGGTATGCGGCAGGCCGCGGCCAGGGCCCTGCGGCGTATCGCCGCGGCACTGTCCTGGCCGCCGGTCATGGCCCAGCCCATGGCGACCGCGAGCCGGATCATATGCCGGGCATGCGGCTTGCGTTCACTCTCGTACGTGTCCAGCATCCGCTCGGAACCGCCCTGTTGAAGGACTCGGGCGAGCTTCCAGGTGAGGTTGTAGGCGTCCCGCAGGCCCGCGCACATCCCCTGCCCGATGAACGGCGGGGTGAGGTGGGCGGCATCGCCGAGCAGGAAGATCCGGCCGCTGCGCCACCGGTCGGCGATCTGCGCCCGGAAGGTGTACTGCGCCTCGCGGATGATCTCGAAGTCCCCCTCGTGCGACGGCGGCAGCCACGGAGCGACCAACTCGCGGACCGGCTGGGCCGCGCCCTCGCGCAGCCGGAACTCCCAGCGGTAACGGTCCTCACCGATGCGCGCGAAGGTCGCCGGCTGGTCCGGGTCACAGACCTGGTCGACCCCCTCCCAGGAGCGCACGTCGGCTGTCGTGCGGACGTCGATGACGGTCCAGCGTTCCTCGAAGCGCAGGTCCTCCCATACGGCGCCGATCGCCTCGCGGGTGAGGCTGTTCGCCCCGTCGCAGCCGAGCACCGCCTCGGCCCACAGGTGATGCTCACCGTCGTCGTCCCGATACGTCACGCGCACAGGGCCCGCGGTGTCCGGGCCGATGCCGGTGACCTCCGCTCCGCGGCGAAGTTCGCATTCCGGGTGCCTGGCCAGGGCGTCGCGCAGCACCCGCTCCAGCTCGGGCTGGTCGAACATGCTGGTCTGCGGGTAGCCGTGCAGGCCGTGCGCGGTGCGCCGGAACTCGGCCATCACCCGGTGCCGGGCGTCCAGCAGCCGCAGGCCGTTCGCCGGGCGGGCCATCGTGGCGAACTCCTCCCCCACGCCCGCGGCCTGGAGGATCCTGCGCACCTCGTCGTCAATGGCTGCGGCACGCGGAAGCGGGTAAATGTCCTTGTGGCGCTCCAGGACGACACTGCGGACTCCACGCCGGGCCAGGAGGAGGGCGGCGGTCACGCCCACAGGCCCGGCGCCGACGATCACCACGGGTACGTCTGCCCCGTTACGTTCGAAGATCATGTGCTTCGGGTCTCATTTCGCGTCCGTGACGGGGGTGCGCTGCTCGCCGAGGTCGATCCGGCCGTCCGGGGTCGCGATCGTCGCTGTGATCACGTCGCCCGGGCTGAGGTAGTGCGGGTTCTTCGCCTGGCTCTTGAAGAACGCCTTCCATTTCACGGCGGGCGGCAGCAGCGCGCCGATCTTCTCGACCGGCTTCGGCGGGGCCTTGAGTGCCGTACCACCGGGCGTCCCGGTGAGCAGCACGTCGCCGGGGTCCAGCGTCTGGAAGCGCGCCAGGAGGGTCAGGGCCTGGGGCGGGCGGACGATCATGTCGGCGAGTGTGCGGTCCTGGCGCAGCTCACCGTTGACGGACAACTTCAGCCGCAGGTCGAGGAGATGGACGAAGTCCTCCGGCTCGAGCAGGGCCAGGTAGGGCCCGGTCGGCGTGAAGGTCGGGTACGACTTGCTCTCGTAGAACTGCGTCTTGGTCAGCTGGATCTCCCGGGCGCTGACGTCGTTCGTGATCACCAGCCCGGCGACGTACGTCGGCAGGTCCCGCTCCTCGACCTCGGTGCCGACGGGCAGCGACGCCCCCATGACCAGGCCGAGTTCGATCTCGTAGTCGAGGAACCTGACGTGGGAGGGCCGTACGACGGCCTCGCCGGGGCCGCTGACCGAGCCGGACGCCTTGCGGAAGAAGGCGGGCGGTATGTCCCCGGTGAAGCCCGAATCACGGGCGTGACTGCGGTAGTTGACCATCTGGGCCACTACCCGGCAGGGGGTGGTGACCGGTGAGAGGGCGGCCAGGTCGGCGACGGGGGTGCCCGGGTCGGACGACTGTGCCGCCTCCTTTACGGCGTCTCGGTCGGCGATCAGCTCGGCGGTGGTCACGGCCTTGGTGTCGACCGGGACGGCCCGGTCGCCGCGGACCACCCACCAGCCGTCGGCGGTGCGCAGGACGTTGGTGCTCATGTCAGTACCTTCGTGAGGGGGTGGAGGTTCAGGACCTGGCGGCCTTGAGCAGGCCCCGCAGGCGCGCGGGGTCCATCTCGTTGTCACCGCGCAGGGCCTCGACGACGTCCCGGATCCGCTGCGGGGAGGGGCTGGCGCCGAGGAAGTCGCGCGTGGCGGGCGGGCCCCACTGAGCCAGGCCGCTGGTGGACATGGGTGCCCAGCCGGGCTCGACGTCGTGGGAGAACAGGTCGCCGTCGGCGAAGTGCTCCAGCATGAAGTGGTCGGGATCGCGCCAGTAGTCGAACAGCTGGCTGCCCTGGATGTGCCGGCCGATGCCCCAACTGCGCTGGTAGCCGCGTTCGTTGAGGTACTCGCCGCCCGCAGCGATCGAGTCCAGGTCGGTCACCTGGTAGGCGGAGTGGACATAACCCGTCCCCGGCCCCAGGTGCATCGCCAGCGTGTGATGATCGGCCGGCACACCGCCCAGGTCGCAGCGGATGAACGCCATCGTCGGGCCCCGGTCGCGCTGCCCGTCCAGGAACAGGAAGTCGGACACGATCATGCCGAGGGTGTCCAGGTACCAGTCCAGCGCCCGCGCGAACATCCGTGTCTCCAGCACCAGATGACCCAGCCGTTGGATCCGGGACGGCTCGCGCGGCGGGCGCTGCGCGGTGTTCGTACGACGGTGAGCGGTGCCGAAGTTGAGGAGCAGCGGCTGCTGCTCGGGCAGGGCCGACAACTGTTCGCCGCAGTGCACCACCCGCACCGGGAAGCCGGACGGGTCGAGCAGATCGACCACCGTGCCACCGCCGGGCACGTCCACGCCCCGCACGTCGGACCCGGTGGCCCTCGCCAGCCGCTCCAGGTCGGACCGCTCGGCCGCCCGGAACGCCGGGCCGATGAACCGGGAGGTCCGCCCGCGCCGGATCACCATGCAGGGCGAGCCGGCGAAGGTGCCGCGCAGCCACAGCTCGCGCTCCGTGCGCGCCGCGACCCCGAACCCGAAGTCCCGCGCGAAGACCTCGGCGCGGTCCAGGTCGGGCTTCTCGAACTCCAGCCAGGCCAGGTCGGCCACCTTGATCACGGGGTTCCGGGAACGGCCCGGGTGCTCACCGCGCAGGGCGCCCTGTTCGCTGTGCAAGTCCTGGTGGGCGGTCTTGACATCGGCCCCGAGATTGCGGGTTTCAGACATGGTGCCCTCCGAGCGACTTCGCCATAATGAGGAAATCATCAAGGTTGACTGCATCGTCGTCAAGGGGCTACCCCAAGTAAATGATGATTTCATCAGAGCTGCAGTCATCATCGACCGCGCGGCTAGACTCTCTGCATGCCTAGCCCAGCCCCCTCCAGCAACCGGTTCGAGCGGCGCCGCGCCGTGACCCGTCGCGCGCTCATTCGCGCCGCCCGGCAGATACTCGCCGAGAGCGGCGACACCAGCGCCAGCATCCAGGCGATCGCCGAACGCGCCGACGTCGGCTTCGGCTCCTTCTACAACCACTTCGACTCCAAGACGGAGCTCTTCGAGGCGGCGGTGGTGGACGCCCTGGAGGAGTTCGGCCAGAACTTCGACCAGCACCTGACCGGGATCGACGACCCGGCGGAACTCGTCGCGTCCGGCTTTAGGCTCAGCGCGCGCATGGCCGACTCCCACCCGGAGCTGATGCAGGTCCTGCGCCGCCGCGGTCTCGGCCACATCCACTCGGACAACGGCCTGGCGCGCCGGGCCCTTCGCGACCTCCAGGCCGGTCTGGAGGCCGGCCGCTTCACCCCCGTCGACCCGGCGGTCGCCCTGTCCGCACTCGGCGGAACCCTGCTCTCCTTGGCGGAGCTGAGATTCGCCCGCCCCGACCTGGACGGTGACCAGGCCGCGATCGACCTCGCCGAGATGGTCCTGCGCATGCTGGGCGTGCCCCCGTCCGAGGCGCACGAAGTTGCCCGGCGCCCCCTCCCTGACACCGCCGCACAGGCCGCCCCCAGTCGGTGAGCGGCGGGCTCGGCCCGGGGGGCGCCGAGCGGCCGACCACGCCGACCCGATCGCGTCCTGCGCGGGTTGTGTACGGCGCGGTTGCGTAGGACCGGCGCGCAGGTGCAGCCCCTCGGGAGCGGTGGGCCGCGGCGGGACGGGGCGCGCCAAGGCCGCGTCCGCCGTGCCCGCCATATCCGCCGACCCGCCATGCCCGCCGTACCCGGCCGCGCCTTCAGCGCAGGGAGCGACCCGCCCAGGATGCGGTGGTGGCTTCTGGTCGGTCCGATGCCACCGCAGGTGCGCTGTTCGGCACGGTCCGGCAGGCGCCGGAGCCGACGCTCTCGGCGGCCGGCGCCGCGATCGGCCTGATCGCAGTGGCCCGGCCCGGCCGCTGCGCGCGCAGCGCCGGAGACCTCGCCTCCCTGGCGTTGGAGGGCATCGGAGTGACCATCGCGCCCCGACCGGCGGCCGACGCGATCACCCCGGACGACCACGCCGACTGCGTCCTGCGTCTCGACGACCCTCAGGCGCTCCAGCCCCTGGCCCTCGCTCAGGAGGGGTGACGGGTCGCTTGACCCCAGACCCATCAAACTTGATAGTTCTCTCAATGCGTCCATGCGGTCAGCTCCCCCGCCGACCCAGTTCTCACTGAGGCCCCATGACCACCACCCCCCACACTGACGCCGTGGCGCCCGTCGCCACCGGACGCGCCGGAACCCGCGGCGTGCTGTTCGCGATGTGCCTGTCGCTCGTCCTGGTCGTCGCGTCCGTCTCCGCTCTCAACCTCGCCCTGCCCGACCTGGCCATCGACCTGTCGGCCTCCAACGGGGCACTGACCTGGATCGCCGATGCCTACACCGTCACCCTGGCCGCCCTCGTGCTGCCGCTCGGCGCGATCGGCGACCGCCTCGGACGCCGCAACGTGCTCATCGTCGGCACGGTCGTCTTCGGCGCCGCGTCCCTGGCCGCCTCGTTCGCGGACTCCACGAACACGCTGATCGCCTGGCGTGCCGTCATGGGCCTCGGCGCCGCCATGATCATGCCGGGAACGCTGTCGACGATCACCGCGGCCTTCCCGCCCGAGCAGCGCGCCAAGGGAGTGGCCACCTGGTCCGGCTTCGCGGCGGCCGGCGCGATCATCGGCATGCTCGCCGCCGGGGCCCTGCTGGAACAGTTCTCCTGGCGCTCGATCTTCGTCGCCAGCGCCGCAGCCGCCCTGGCCGCCGCGCTCGCCGCCACCCTGCTTGCCCCCAACACCAAGGACGCGCACCCGCACCGCCCCGATGTCGCCGGAGCGATCACCACTGCCGTGGCCATCGGCACCCTGGTCTTCGCCATCATCGAGGGCAACGAGCAGGGCTGGACGCAACCCGTGGTGATCGGCGCCTTCGTCGTCACGGCGGCTTCCTTCGCCGCCTACGCCTTCCTCGGCCTGCACACCGAACACCCGCTGCTGGACCCGGCCCTGTTCGGCATCCCGGGCTTCAGGGCGGGCGCCATCACCGTCCTGGTGCAGTTCATGGCCGTCTTCGGCTTCTTCTTCGTCGGCCTGCAGTACCTGCAACTCATCCTGGGCTACAGCCCGTTGAAAGCCGCCGTCGCCCTTGTCCCGGTCGCGCTGGCGGTGCTTCCCACCTCCATGGCCACCCCGCACCTGGTCCACCGGGTCGGCATGAAGGCGGTCATGTCCGTCGGCCTGTTCCTGCTCGCCGTGGGACTGTTCGCCATCTCCTTCCTCGGCGTCGACTCCGGCTACCTGCCCTTCCTCGGCGGCCTGGTCCTGGCGGGCTTCGGCATCGGCCTGAGCGGCGCCGTCGGCACGGCCGCCATCACGGGCTCTCTCGGCCGGGGGCAGCAGGGCGTTGCCTCCGCCATGAACGACACAACCCGCGAAGTCGGTTCGGCGATCGGTATCGCCCTCATGGGCTCGATCTACGGAAGCCACTACCGCTCCTCCCTGCCCGACGCAGTCGACCGGCTCCCCGCCGAAGCCGCCGAGTCCGTACGCCACTCGGCAGCCGCCGGTCTCCACGTCGCCGACCAGCTCGGCGGACGGGGCGCGGCCCTCGCCGAGGGCGTCAAGAGCGCCTTCATGGACGGCCTGTCCGCTTCCCTGATCGCCATGACCGTCGTCGTGGCCGCCGCAGCGATCGGCGCCCTGCTGCGCGCACCGAAGACCCCGCCGGCGGCCGACTGACCCCCTGCGGCACCAAGGTCAGTGGGTACGGATACGCACCCACTGACCTTGGTCTGCGCGGCGACGTGACCGAGGCGCGGCACAAGTCGCGCCAGGCGTGAATCGCCGGTCCTGCACGGGCAACAGGCCGCCGCGCGGGCACAGTATGCGCGGACGCGGTCCGTTCGACGTCTCAGGCCACATGACCGTTACGCCCAAGGACCTGCACTTGACAGGATCATCTTATCGGTAACAGTGTATCCACTATGAGCATCTGGTCTGAGCCGCAGCCCGATTCCCGGTTCGTCGTGGTGGATGGACTGCAGATCCACTACAAACGCGCGGGACGCGGCCCGGCACTCGTGCTGCTGCACGGCAGCGCTTCGTCGCTTCAGCACTTCGACCGCGCGGCGGCCCTGCTGTCGGAGTCGTTCGACGTCATCCGCCCCGACCTGCCCGGGTGCGGGCTGACAGGCCCTCGCCCGGACCGCGACTACCGCGTCCCGGCCTATGCAGCGACGGTGGCGGACTTCCTGGAGGCACTGAGGGTGCCGCGCTACGCGGTGGCGGGCAACTCACTGGGCGGCAACATCGCCTGGAACCTCGCGCTGGACCACCCGGAGCGGGTGACCGGCCTGGTGCTGGTCAATGCCACCGGATACCCGGAGAAAGAGGTACCGGCAGGCATGCGCCTGACCCGCAACCCGCTGCTGCGCCCCTTGCTGCGGCGAGTGATGCCGCGCGGCGCGATCGAGCGCAACCTGCGCGCGAACGTCGGCCCGCAGTCGACGATCGTGGACGACGCCATGGTGGACCGCGCCCACCAGCTCATGAACCGCCCCGGGAACCGTTCGGCCTTCGTCGACTTCTGCAACACCGACCAGCCCGACCGCAGCGCCCGGATCCCCCACATCGCCGTACCCACGCTCGTACTGCGCAGCGCGGGCATCGGCGGCCAGCACTTCACCCGCGACATCCCCGGCGCCGGGGAGCTCGTGCACCCGCACGGCGGTCATCTGCTTCCCGAGGAGGAGCCCCAGTGGGTCTCGGACGCGATCGCGCAGTTCCTCCGCTCCTCCGCCGACACCCCCACACTCTGAGGCCAAGGAGGCCCGTCCCATGAAGTACTTCGTCGCACAGGGCGAGGACCGACAGCTCACCGCCGCATCGCGGCAAGCCCTGCGTGGCAGTTTTGTCGAACTCTCCGACGGCGTCACGCACTACGAACTGAAGGGCCCCGAGGACGGGGAACTGGTCGTGATGGCGGGTGGACTGACCATCCCGCTCTTCTACTGGGACGACCTCGTCACCGAGTTGAACGCCCGCGGCCTGCGCACTCTGACCTGCAGCGCGTACGGCCGCGGCTACTCGGACCGGGTGCGGGCGCGCTACGACGAAACCCTCTTCACCCGACAGCTGGCCGAGTTGACCGAACGGCTCGGCTTGTCGACGCGCCCGCTGCACCTCGTCGGCACTTCCATGGGTGCGCTCGTCGCCATGACCTACGCCGCCCAGCACCGCTCGTCGGTGTCCACCCTGACCATCGTCGGACCCGCCGGTCTCGCGAAACCGCGGTCCACCTCCCCTCACCGGCTCCTGCGCAACGATCTGCTGGCCGGTGTCGTCGCCCGGCGGCGCGGCCGCCAGATCCTCCAGGGACACCTCGGGCACAACGTCCGCGACCCTCGACTCGGCGCGAAACTCACGGACATGGTCCTCGACGCCTTCCGCTTCGAGGGTTCGCTGTACGCGGTCTTCGACACGCTGCAGCACCTGCCGGTCTCCGGACGGGACGACCTCTTCCGGAAGACGGGTGCACTGGGCATTCCCACGCTGCTCCTGTGGGGCGACGAGGACAACGTCACGCCGCTGGACCACCTCGACACGGCTCGCGCCCTGCTGACACCACGGCATCAGCACGTGATTCCCCAGTGCGGGCACATGGCCCCGTTCGAACGTCCGCGCCCGGTGGCCGATCAGCTCGTCCCGTTCGTGGCCGCACGCGCCGAAAGGCTCGACTCATGAAGCACCCCCGGGTCATCGACGTGCTGGTCATCGGCGCGGGACCCTCGGGCTCCGCCGTGGCGATCGACCTCGTACGGCGGGGACTCGACGTGCGCGTGGTCGACCGGTCTCCCCATGCCTTCGAGGGCTCCCGCGCCAAGGGCGTCCAGCCCCGCAGCCTCGAAGTCCTCGATGACCTCGGTGCCCTCAAGGAGGTGCTGGCCGGCGGCAGCACCTACCCCAAGCTCGGGATCCGTGCGGGCCCGCTCGCCGTGCCCTGGAAGATGTTCACCCACCGGGAGGCGACCCCGGACGTCCCGTACCCGAACACCTGGCTGATCCCCCAGTTCCGCACGGACCGCGCGCTGCACGCCCGGCTCAGCGAGCTCGGCCGGGAGATCGAGTTCGGCAGGGAACTGACCGAGCTGACGCAGGACGAGGACACGGTGGTCGCCACGGTGGCGGACGCGGACGGCACGGAGGAGATCGCCGCCCGCTACGTCGTAGGCGCTGACGGTGGTTCCAGTGTGGTGCGCAAGCAGCTCGGCATCGGGTTCGTCGGCACCACGGACGAAAGCGACCGGATGCTCATCGTCGATGCCTCGGTGACGGGGCTGGCCCGTAACCGGTGGCACATGTGGCCCGGCCGGGGCGGCAAGTTCATCGGCGCCTGCCCTCTCCCCCACAGCGACATGTTCCAGTGGATGATCCGCCTGGGACCGGACGAAGAGCCGCCCGTGAAGACGGACGACATCCTCCGGCGCATCCACTCCCACACCCGCGACCGACGCATCCACCTGCACGACATCCACTGGACGTCGGTGTTCCGGCCCAACATCCGGCTGGCGAAGAGCTACGGGAGAGGGCGCGTCTTCCTCGTCGGAGACGCAGCGCACGTCCACACCCCGGCCGGCGCCCAGGGCCTGAACACCGGCGTACAGGACGGCTACAACCTCGGCTGGAAGATCAGTCAGGTCCTCGCCGGCGCCGATCCTGCGCTGCTGGACACCTACGAGGCCGAACGGCAGCCGATCGCCGCCGGGGTCCTCGGCCTGTCCACCGACAAGTGGGGAGGCATCGCCAAGCTCGACCCGTCGAGCATGAAGCGGGGCAAGGACGAGCAACAACTCGCCCTGACCTACTACGGCGGCCCGCTCGCCCCCGCCGGCGGCATGCGAACCTCGACGCTCCGCGTGGGCGACCGCGCCCCGGACGCGGAACTGCGCCACGCCGACGGGACCGGGACCCGGCTGTTCGACGTCTGCCGCGGGCCGCACTTCACCGCCCTGGCCTACGGCGCCGGTGCCGCCCGCGCACTCGGAGCGCTCGCCTGGCCGACGGACGGCGCTCAGCTGAAGCGGCTGACGGTCGGGACGACCGCCGCCGACGGTCTCACCCTCGCCGACCCGGAGAACACGCTGAAGGGTGCGTACGGCCTGGACGGCGACGCGCTGCTGCTGATCCGTCCCGACGGCTACATCGGGCACATCGCCACCCGGGACTTCCTCACCACCACACAATCCGCCGCGCGGGCAATGACGCCCTGAGCAAGGAGCCGCACCATGTCCCAGCAGAGCCGCACCACCCCCGGTTCGAGGGCGGGCGCATGAGCCGCGTACTGCTGCGCGGGGCGCAGGTCATCACGATGACGCCGGGCCACCCCGACGCCGAGCACGCCGATGTCCTCGTCGACGGCGACCGCATCGCCGACATCGGCGACACCATCGAGGCGCCCGACGCCGAAGTCGTCGACTTCTCCGGCCGTATCGTCATCCCCGGCCTGGTCAACGCGCACCTGCACACCTGGCAGACCGCACTGCGCTCCGCAGGCGCCGACTGGACGCTGATGGAGTACCTCACCCACCTCCACGGCGAGTGCGTCGGGCACTACACCCCGGCCGACATGCACATCAGCAACCTCGCCGGCGCGCTGACCCAACTCGACTGCGGTACGACCACCGTGGGCGACTGGTGCCACAACGTCCTGTCGCCCGAGCACGCGGACGCGGCCGTGGAGGGTCTTGTCCAGGCCGGTGTCCGTGCCGTCTTCCTGCACGGGACGCCCTACCGCGCACCGAACATCCCCCACCCGCTCGCCGAGATCGACCGGCTGCTCGACGGGCCCGTGCGCGAACATGCCCTCCTCACCCTGGGCATGGCGCTCCAGGGGCCGCAGTACTCGTCCGTCGAGACCGCGGTGGCCGATTTCCGGGCCGGCGCGGAGCGCGGCCTCGTCGTCTCGATGCACCAGAGCGGCGGAGAACCCTCACCCGGCTGGGAAGCCGTGCGCGACGCCGGACTGTTCAGTCCTCTGACCAACATCGTGCACGGGATCGACCTCCCCGACGACTGGCTGAAGACGCTCATCGAAGCGGGCGTCACCTTCACCACCACCCCGGAGAACGAACTCGGCCAGGGACACGGCACACCCATCACCGGGTCCCTGCTGCGCCTGGACGCGGCGCCCTCCCTGGGGACCGACATCGACACCGCCGTACCCGGCAAGGTCCTCACCGCGGCCCGCATCGCCCTGGCCCACCAGCGCAGCCTGGACCACGCCCGGCACCGACAGGCGACCGGCATGCACGCCGGCACCGCCTCGGTCACCGCCAAACAGGCACTGGCCTGGGCCACGGTGGAAGGGGCGAAGGCGCTGGGCCTGGCCGACCGGGTGGGCCGGATCGAGGTGGGTATGCAGGCGGACCTGGTCGCCGTCGACGCCCGGGCACTCAACCTGTGGCCGGCCCACGACCCGGTCGCCACGGCCCTGCACGCCGATATCGCCAACATCGAAGCGGTGATGGTCGCCGGCGTCTGGCGCAAGCGCGATCACGCGTTGCTCACGTCCCGGCTCGACGAGGTCAAGGACCAGCTCCGCGAGTCCGGAGAGCGGCTGCTGCGCAGCATCGGGCCCGCAGGCCCTCAGGACGCCTGAGCCGACGGCGCTTCCCGCGCCCCTCACTCGTGTGCGCTGAGTGCCCGGTGCTCGGCCAGCACGTCCAAGCCGAAGTCCGAGGTCAGGTCACGCCACACCGAGTGGGCGTGGTTGGCGTGGCGTTGGGTGTTGTCGTACTCGATCAGGAGGCGGGGATCCCGCACCAGGTCGAGGGCGGTGTCGTAGGCATCGGCGAGGAACTCCGGTGCCCGTCCGGTGTAGAGGGCTACGAGCCGGCGCAGCAGGTGCCGCTGGTCTTGGCTCAGGTCGCGTCCGCTGATGCCTCTGGGTGGAATCGTGATGACCACGCGCGCGCGGTCGCTCTCGGTGTACCCGCTGCCCGCCTCCGCTCGGCGGTCGATGTCGTCGACGACCCGGTCCAGTTCGGGATCCTCGAACTCCCCCCCCCCGCCACATCCTGCATGAGCATCATCCTGTCGCGGAGGGGGGAAGCAGGGCTTGCCGGAGCTGGTCCGCGTCGAGGCTGCGGGCCAGTTGGCGCGCGGTGTCCTCGGGGCTCTGGAGGGGGTGCAGGGTGCCTCCGAGCAGTTCGGTCGTGGCGGGGTCGGCGCCGATGAAGCACGGGGTGGTGGAGACGAGCCGGCCGGCGACGACGAGGCGGCTCAGGGAGATGTGGTGGCCGCCGAGTCGCTAGGCCCAGATGCGATAGTCGGGCGGCCGAAGATCCGGAGCCCGTACAGGCCGGGGTCCCGTCCGCGCTGCCGGGCCCAGTGAACACTCCACCCTTCGAGCTGGTCCAGGACGTTCTCCAGGCCCATTGGCCAGGACTCCGGCCACGAGATACACGACGGTACAGGCGAGACCGGCCCGCGCGGCGCCTACCGGGGCAGGGGTCAGGTGGTGGAACTCCGTGGACATCGGGCCTCCGAGGGGGCGGACAGGAGCCTGGGCGGGGAAGGGATCAGAGGAAGGCGTGACCTTCGCCGCGGTAGGTCGGGACCTGCTCGACGATGTCGGCGCCCGACACCAGGTGGAGTGCGTTGACGCGTTCGCACAGTTCGCCCGCCTTGGCGTGGCGGAACCACACATGCTCCCCCAGCCGCAGTCCGTGCGCCGCGCTGCCCAGGACCGGGGTCTGAACTTCTCCCGCGCCTTCCCTGGGGTTCATCCGCAGCCCTCCGGGCCAGCTCAAGGTGGGCTGACGGTCCAGACCAGGGGGACCTGAAGCGATCCAGCCGCCGCCCAGCACGGTCGCGATCCGGGCGCTGGGGCGGCGTACGACGGACATGACGAAGTAGGCGGCGGGCCGGGGGCGGAAGTGCCGGTAGAAGTCGAACAGCCCCGGCCCGTACAGCCCCGACCCGGCACCGATCTCCGTGATGACGCCTTCGGCGGCGGTCTGCTCGATGGAGCCCGTGCCACCGCCGTTGACGAACTCCAGCGGTGCGACGGCCTCGACGGCTGCGACGGCGGCGGCACGCCGGTCGGCCAACTCGTGGGCGGACAGGCGCTGCATGGCGCGGATCGCGGCTCGCTTGAGGACGGATCCGGGCTGGTTGTCGCCGAGTCCGGCGATCTGGCCCTCGTAGGACATGATCCCGGCCAGGTGGAATCCGGGGCGGTCCTGAATGGCGCGGGCGAGTGCCGCCGCCTGCCGCGGGGAGTGCACCGGGGAGCGGTACGGGCCCAAGTGGAGGCGGCCACCGACCAGTTCCAGGGAGGCATCGAGATCGATGCAGAGGCGGAGGGTGGGTCGGGAGGTGCCCACCACCTGGTCGATGAGGTCCAGCTGATCGATGGAGTCGATCATGAGGGTGATGCGGGAGGCCGCTTGCTCGTCCGCTGCGAGTCGCCTCAGCGCGGTGCGGTCCGTCGTCGGGTAGCCGATGACCACGTCCGGGTGCTCCTCGGCCAGCCACAGCGCCTCGGGCAGGGTGAAGGCGAGAATACCCCGGTATCCCGGCTGCTGGAGGGCCCGGCGGACCAGTGCCCGGCTGCGCACCGATTTGCTGGCCAGGCGGATGGTGGCCTTCCCGGCCGCCCGGCGGGCCAGATCCGCGGCGTTGGCGTCGAAGGCGTCGAGGTCCACCACGGCGAAGGGGGGATCCAGGTGCTCGGTCGCCTTGTTCAGTTGTGCCAGGCGGGCCTCGCTCGGGCCGGCATCAGGGAAGACGGCCTTTTTCACGTCCGGCCGGGACGGCACACGCGTACTCACATCGGCACCTTTTCTGGAGAGTTCACCTCGTCGGCCACAGTGGTGGTGGTCGTTCGAAGCGAAGGTTTTCTGGGGTCAGTTGGATCGGCCGTGGGCGCCGGGGTCTCTCATCGGCCGGTCCCCGTCCCCGGGTGGGGCAGGAGGCGTTCCCGCTGCCGCAGGCCCCTGGCCTCGGCGATGGGGATGACACGGCGCATCAGCCGGGGGAAGACACCGGCGATACGCTGGACGCGGCCCGCGAGGGGCGGGAAGACCACCTCGACCGGTCTGGTGTCGATCGCGTCGACGACGGCCCCGGCGATCTGCTGCGGCGCGTAGGACTTCTCCGCGAAGGCGATGGCGCAGGCCGGATCGGCCCTTTCCTGCTCCAGCATGCCCGTCCGGGTGGACGGCGGATGGATGATGGTGAAGTCCAGCGGCCCGTCGCGCTCCTCGATGGCGACGCTGTGGTGGAAGGCCCGCAGGCCGTACTTCGTGGCGCAGTACGTGGCGTATCCGGGCAGCGGCAGGAACGAGGTCATGCTGCAGACGTTGATGATGTGACCGTGCCCTTGCGCGGTCATCCGTTCGAGCGCTGTGCAGACCCCGGTGATGGTGCCGAGCAGGTTCACCTCGACGATGTCGCGATGCTGCTGCCGGCTGAGGTCGCGGGTCACTCCCGTGTGGGTGATGCCCGCGTTGTTGACGAGTACGTCGACCTGGCCGAAGGCGGCGTCCGCCGTCTCGAAGGCTCTGGTCCAGCCTTCGGAGCTGCGAATGTCCAGCACGCAGGCGGCAGCTCGGGAACCGAGACTGCGGGCGCGGCTGACGACAGCCACTTCGTCGACGTCGGTCAGCATCACCCGGTGGCCGCGTGCGACGGCGAGTTCCGCGACGGCGGCCCCGATGCCGTTGGCCGCGCCGGTCACGAGGACGACCTGCTTCTGCTCGGTTCTCGGGCCCATGGCCACGGACTCCTTCGTTCATGTCGGGTCGGGTTCGCGCGCTTTCGTTCCTGTCAGGTCGGTTCGCGCGCCGTCGGATGCGTCACAGCCGCGCCATCTCGATGCGGCCGCCGTTGAGTTCGGCGGCGCGCAGGGGATCGTCCGTCGGTACGGTGGCGGCGAAGAGGGTGCGTCCGTCATGCCCGGCGACCAGGCAGCTGAGGGTGTGCCGGCTCGTCGCCACGCGGTCCAGGACACGGCCGCCCGCCGCCACCCGCACGCATTCGCCGCGCAGCGCGTTCGCCACCCAGATCGTCCGGCCGTCGGTGTGCCAGGCGATGCCGTCCGGTGCGACCGGTGACGCCGACCGCTTTGCCACGGCGGGGTGGTCGAGGAGCGCGGAGATCCTGCGGGTGAGGCGTCCGGGCAGCCCCGGATGGTTCACCAGGCGCCACAGGACCGGTGAGATCAGCGCGGCCCAGGGCTGCGGGCGCGCGAGCGAGCCGTCGGCGTTGACGGGAAGGCGGGTGAGTCGCATGGCGAGTGTCTCGGCCACCACCACCGCCGTGCCGTCGACCGTGAGGAGCATGCCGTTGGGAAACAGCAGCGGCTCCGTCAGACCGAGCAGGCTTCCGTCCGGAGCGAGGCAGGCGACCGGGGTTCTCGGGGGCCCGGGCGGCGCGTAGAGCAGAGAGTTCGGGTGTTCGCGCGTGAAGGCGTGGTAGTCGAACCCGAAGTTCCCGACGTAGGCCCGCCCCTGAGGGTCGACCAGCATGTCGTTGACCGGGCCGCCGACGATGTGGCGCAGATCGGCGTGCTCGACCAGCTCGCCGTCCGCTTCCCGCCGGTACACCCGGCCCTCGTCCATGGACACGACGAGCAGGCGACCGTCGGGAAGCCAGCCGAGCCCGCCGGCCCGGCCGGGAACCTTGAGGACCGTCTCCGCCTCCCCGGTGCCGTCCCAGCGATGCACCGTGCCGTGCGCCAGATCGGAGAACCACAGAGCTCCCTCGTGCCAGCGCAGGCATTCCGGAACACCGAGGCCGCTCAACGCGAGCACTGCCGTCGTCTTCATTCAGCCACTCCTCAAGTGACCGGCTGACGGGGCGCTTCTCCACCGCAACCAGAAGTTGGACGCTTGTACAGGACGCTTGACTTGTACGGGCGACCGTCTCATTCTGGGTGAACTGAAGTCAACGTTCCGGCGGGAGTTTTTCGTGGCTGAAATACGCACCCTCACAGCAGACGGCGCTCCGGCCGACACGCACATAGCGGTGGACAATCCGGCCACCGGAGCGGTGGTCGGCCATGTCTCCGACGCGACGGCTCAGGAGGTGGCACAGGCGATCGCGCGGGCCCGGCGGGCGCAGCCGGACTGGGCGGCGCTGGATGCCCGCTCACGCGCGGAGTACTTCACGCGCGCCCGCCACTGGCTGCTCTCCCACCGCCAGGAGGTCACGGACCTCATCGTCGAGGAGAACGGCAAGACGCGGGAGGACGCGATAGTCGAGATCGTCTACTGCGCCGGCGCCTTCGCCCACTGGGCGAAGCGGGCGCGGCGGCTGCTCGCCGAGACGAGGATCCGCTCCCTGTCCCCGTTCGTGCTCGGGCGCAGCATGTACACCCGCCGGGTGCCGCTCGGGGTCGTCGGTGTGATCGGTCCGTGGAACAACCCGCTGCTCAACTCGTTCGGGGACGCCATCCCGGCTCTGGCCGCCGGCAACGCGGTCGTGCTCAAGCCCTCCGAGCACACACCGCTGACCGCGTTGCTCATGGAGCGCATGGCCCATGAGTGCGGCTGGCCCGAGGACGTCTTCCAGGTCGTCACCGGCGCGGGCGCCACCGGACAGGCACTGGTGGACACCGCGGACTTCGTCATGTTCACCGGATCGACGAAGACCGGCCGGCTGGTCGCGGCGAGGGCGGGTGAGCGGCTGATCCCCTGCTCACTGGAGCTCGGCGGCAAGGACGCCCTCGTCGTGCTCGCCGACGCCTCCCTGGAACGGGCCGTGAACGTCACGATCCAGGGCGCCCTGTCCAACGGGGGCCAGATGTGCACCTCGGTGGAGCGCGTGTACGTGGAGGAGCCCGTCTACGACGCGTTCGTCGACCTGCTGCGGGAACGCTTCCAGCAGGTCACCTCGGGACAGCCGGGCGGGCTGGGCAGCGTCGACGTGGGAGCCATGACCTTCCCGCCCCAGTTGGCCACCGTCGAGGACCACGTCGACGACGCGGTACGCAAGGGCGCACGCGTGCTCGTCGGAGGCCACCCCGCGCCCGGACCCGGCCGCTTCTTCACCCCCACGCTGCTCGTCGACGTCGACCACGGCATGAAGTGCATGCACGAGGAGACCTTCGGCCCCACGCTGCCGGTGATGAAGGTCGCGGACGCCGAGGAGGCCGTCCGTCTGGTCAACGACAGCTCCTACGGGCTCCAGGCCACGGTCATCGGAGCGAACACCAAACGCGCCCGACGCCTCGCGGAGCGGCTCCAGGCCGGCTGCGTCACCATCAACGACGCCCAGACCAACTACATGGCCCTCGGCCTGCCCATGGGCGGCTGGAAGGACTCCGGCCTCGGCGTCCGCCACGGCGCCGAGGGCATCCGCAAGTACACCAAGCTCCAGGCCGTCAGCATCAACCGGTTCCCCCTGCGCCGGGACCTGCACATGATCCCGTACGACCCCTCGGCCTACCGCCTCATCCTGCGCCTGGTGGACTTCATGTACGGCACCCGCCGGCCTCATCGCAAGCAGTAGCGGATACCAGCCACCCATCGGAATGCGAGAAGTCCGGCCCTCGGAATCCGAGAGATCCGGCCTCAAAAATACGAGAAGTCCGGCCCTCGGAAATGCGAGAGAGGGCCGGACCTGAGATGGCGGCGCGGACCGGAACACGCCACCACCGAGAACTCCGAATCCGCAGCTATTCCTTCTTCTCGGCGAACGTCAGCAGGTGCTCGCCGGCCAGCCGCAGCACTTCGCGACTGTCCTCGCTGTTGCGGTCGACCAGCCAGCACAGGATGAGGCCGTCCAGCACCGCGTTGAGATAGCGGGCGAGGACCGGAACAGGAACGGTCCAACGGATGCCGTCGATCTCGGCGGCCTCCCGAAGGAGCCCCTGGTGGACTTCCAGGTAGCCCTGGTACTGCCGGCGGGCCAGCTCCTCGAAGCCGGCCTGGCGCAAGGCGTAATGCGTGAGCTCATAGGTCACTTGGTGCTCTCCCGGACCGAGCTCCACTCCCTCCCAGAACGCGCCCAGGCTCTTGGAGACCCGCACACCGAGGTCGCCATCCTCCTGGAGGGCGCGCCGTGCCGCTTCGGCACTCCTGAAGGTGAAACGGGTGAGGACCTCCTGGAGGAGTTCCTCCCGAGAGCTGAAGCAGTAATGGAAAACGCCCAACGGCATCTTCGCTTCATTGACGATCGCGCGTGTGGTCGCTTTCGTCACTCCGTCGCGGACCATGACGCGGAAGGCCGCCGCGATCAGCTCTTCCCGTCGGTCCTTCGCCGCCATGCGAGCCATGCAGACCGCTTTCTCCTGTGTGATCGAGTGCGTGATCGAGACGCGTATGCGCGCTTAGTATATAGCAGCGACTTGGACGGACGACCAACATACGCCCGACGTTCCGCGCCTCCCGTCGAGACAGGGCTGCGTCCGGTGCCGCATCCACGCAAGTCACTGCACCCACGGACGCCATGCGGGCAGGGCGGCAGCGGTAGTCATGGAGGCGGGCTCGCGCGGCGAGAGGCCGAGTGCGCCCCGATCCACCCGACCCGGTCGTCGGCGTGCCGCCGCCACCACCGTCGCCGCCGTCACCCTCGCCCTCGCCGTCGCCGTCGCCGTCGAGATCTCGTGTACAGGCCACATAACCGCACGCGACCCCGCGGAACCCCTCCCCCGCCGAATACCTGTCGCACGAGCCTTGACACCCCCTCGCGCGACAGCAAAGAATTCCCGCTGCAAACACACGAGTGAAACGATTCAAAATTCGCCGTCCCCACGCGGCTCTCCTCATCACGCCTGTTCACGCCGGCATTCAGGACGCCTGTCCGCCTCGCCCTCACCCATCGACAGTAGGAGCCCGCATGCCCTCTGTAACGCGCCGGTCCATCCTGCGCTCGGCCATAGCCGTGGCGCTGGCACCCACCCTCGGCTCGGCGCTTCTGCCGGGGCTCGCTCCCGCGGCGTCGGCCGCCGTCTCGTGGACCGCCAAGTGGATCTGGGCTCCTTCCAGTTCGGCGAACCAGTGGGTCGCGTTCCGCAGATCGTTCACTCTGAGCTCCGCGCCGTCGAAGGCGGTGACGCAGATCGCCGCGGACTCCAAGTACTGGCTGTGGGTCAACGGCGCGCTCGTCGTCTTCGACGGCCAGCTCAAGCGCGGTCCCAACCGCACCGGCACCTACTACGACGAGATCGACCTCGCCCCGTACCTCACGAGCGGCAGCAACACGGTGGCGCTGCTGGTGTGGTACTTCGGCAAGCAGGGCTTCTCGCACAGCAGCAGCGGCAAGGGCGGTCTGCTGTTCCAGTCCGACATCACCACCGGTTCCACCACCACCCGGGTCGTCAGCGACACCAGCTGGAAGCACACCGTCCACCCGGGCTACTCCGACAACACCAGCGGCACCCAGGTCAACTTCCGCCTGCCGGAGTCGAACGTCTACTACGACGCCCGCAACGCCACCGCCCTGACGGCCTGGGAGACGGCCGGCTTCAACGACAGCGCGTGGAGCGCACCGACCGACTTCGGAGCCGCGGGCGCCGCGCCCTGGAACGATCTCGTGCAGCGACCGGTCCCGCAGTTCCGCTACTCGGGCCTGAGGTCCTACAGCAATGCGGCGTCGCTGCCGTCCACAGGGCAGGGCGCCACCGCCATCACCGCCACCTTGCCCTCGAACCTGCAGGTCACGCCCTATCTGAAGGTCAACGCTCCGGCCGGCGCGGTGATCGGCATGCAGACCGACCACTACGCCGACGGCGACGGCCTGACCGGCCTCACACCCGGGGCGGAGAACAACATGCGCGCCACCTACGTGTGCGCAGGCGGGGTCCAGGAGTTCGAGGCGCTGGCCTGGATGAGCGGCACGGCGGTGAAGTACACGATCCCCGCCGGCGTCACCGTCCTGGACCTGAAGTACCGGGAGTCCGGGTACGACACCGACTTCGCGGGCTCGTTCAGCAGCAGTGACGCCTTCCTCGACAGTCTGTGGGGCAAGGCGGCCCGCACGATGTACGTCAACATGCGGGACAACTACATGGACTGCCCCACCCGCGAGCGTGCCCAGTGGTGGGGCGACGTGGTCAACCAGCTCAAGGAAGGCTTCTACACCTTCGACACCCGCTCCCACGCGCTCGGAGCGAAGGCGATCTCCCAGCTGGCCGCCTGGCAGAAGTCCGGCGGCGCACTCTACTCGCCGGTCCCCTCGACCATCTGGACCGCCGAACTGCCCGTCCAGATGCTCGCCTCGGTGTGGGCCTTCGGCACGTACCACCTTTACACAGGCAACGCGGGCGCCGTCTCCGGCACCTACCCGGCGGTGAAGTCGTACCTCAACCTGTGGAGCCTGGACAGCGACGGCCTGGTCAACCACCGAGCCGGGGACTGGGACTGGGAGGACTGGGGCAGCAACATCGACGCCCGCGTCCTGGACAACAGCTGGTACTACCTGGCCCTCGAAACGGCCATCACCCTCGCCGGACTCAGCGGCAACAGCGGTGACGTCGCCGCCTGGCAGTCCAAGCGCGACAGCATCAAGGCCAACTTCGACCGCGTCCTGTGGAACTCCTCGAAGAACGAATACCGCTCCCCCGGCTACAACGGCGACACCGACGACCGCGCCAACGGCCTCGCCGTCGTCGCCGGCCTCGCGCCCGCCTCCCGCCACCGCGCCGTCACCGAGGTGCTGCGCACCCACCTCAACGCCAGCCCCTACATGGAGTTCTACGTCCTGGAGGCGCTGTACCTGATGAGCGCGGCCACCGTCGCCGAGGAACGCATGCGCAACCGGTACGCCGCCCAGGTCGCCGACCCCGCCTGCTACACCCTGTGGGAGATCTGGGACAAGGCCGGCGGCACCGACAACCACGCCTGGAACGGCGGCCCGCTGTACACCCTGTCCGCCTACGCCGCCGGTGTCCGTCCCACCAAGGCCGGCTGGCAGACGTACGACGTCGTCCCGCAGACCGGCACCCTCACGAAGATCAACACGGTCACCCCGACCGTCAAGGGCGACATCCGCTTCGGCATCACACGCGACGGTGACCAGGTCACCCTGACCCTCACCTCCCCCAGCGGCACCACCGCGCGGGTCGGCGTCCCCACGTACGGCGGCTCGTCACCGGTGATCAAGGCCAACGGCACCACCGTCTTCAGCGGCGGTTCCGCCACCGGCGGCGTCACCGGCCTCGCATACGCGAGCAAGGACTCCTCGTACGTCTACTTCACCCTCCAGCCGGGCAGCTGGACTTTCACGGTCACCGGCGCCGGCCGCCTCGACAACCTCGCCCTCGGCAGGCCCGTATCCAGCAACAACAGCCTGGAGAACGGTGACTGGGGCAAGACCCGGCTCACCGACGGCAAGCTCACCAGCGTGGCCGGCGCCAAGGGCTACACCAGCAACGAGTTCACCTCGGCCGACGTCAGCGCGAACCCCGTCTGGGTGGAGATCGACCTCGGCGCCGACACCGACCTCGACGCCGTACGTCTCTTCCCCCGCACGGACACCCCGGCGGTCGGCGGAGGCACCGCGGGCTTCCCCGTCGACTTCACGATCCAGGTCCGACCCGACAGCGCCACCACGTACACCACCGTCCGCACGGTCACCGCCGAGCCCAACCCGGGCGGGCTGGTCCAGACGTACGGCTTCAAGACCACCACCGCCCGCTACGTACGCCTGCAGGCCACCAAACTCGGTACGCCTCCCGTGGACGAGACCACCAAGTACCGCCTCCAGCTCGCCGAACTCACCGTCCCCGCCGCCGCGACCACCGTCACCGCCAACTACACCCTGGAGAACGGCGACTGGGGCAAGACCAGGATCCTGGACGGCACCCTCACGAGCGTGGCCGGCACCAGGGGCTTCACCAGCATCGACTTCCCCTCGGCCGACGTCAGCGCCACGCCCCTGTGGATCGAGATCGACCTGGGCGCCAACAGGGCGATCGGCTCCGTCACCCTCCACCCGCGCTCCGACACCGGCGGCGCCGGCGGCGGCACCGCCGGCTTCCCCGTCGACTTCACCTTCCAGACCCGCCCCGACGGAGCCGGCACCTACACCACCGCCCGCATCGTCACAGCCGAACCCAACCCGGGCGGAGTCGCCCAGACCTACACCCTGACGTCCGCAACCGGCCGCTACCTACGCCTGAAGGTCTCCAAGCTCGGCAAGCCCGCCTCGGACGAGTCCACGAGGTACCGCCTTCAACTCGCCGAGATCCGTATCAAGTAGCGGTCCGTCTGGAACCGGGCGGCGCGCGGCGGGACGGGTGGCACGGGCCACACGTCCCGCAAGCCGGGGCGGCCGCTGCCGCACATGGGCGAGGGCAATCCCAACTGACCGGTGGCACCGTTGCGGATGACCGTCGGCCGCGCTCCATGCCGCACTCAACGGCAGGCAGGCGACCACGGCCGCCGCACTTCAACCGCCACGGGCACGCGGGCTCCGCCTGACACCTCGACACACCGCCATCGCCTCGGCACCGCTCGGTCCCCCCGACCCAGCACACGAAGAGTGTCCCGCTCCTGAAACCGCCACAACGCCGGACGTCGGTCCCGTCCCAGACCGGCTGCCGAGGCAACGGCGTGTAGCCAGCCGTGGCCTCGGCCGCGCCGCTCTCCTGCCTAACCCCGGTGATCGCCTTCTCCATGACGTCGCTGGGTGCAGGGGACGAGGACGGGCGGCGGTTGTCCGCTGCCGAGGTGGTCGCGGCCTTCGAGCAGGCTACTGCCTGCATCCGGGAACGCATTCGCGAGCTGGGCTTCTCCGGAGTGGCCACGTTCTATGTGTGGCCTGACGGGCAGGCCGGGCAGCTCCGGTGCCCGACCGGCTCCGTTCCTCCGGACGAGTTGCCGTTCAACGGCACTACGTGGTTCCCGACCGTCTTGGTCCGGTCGTCGAGGGGTTTCTCGCCGACAGCATGCCGGGCGTTGTCGCCTGGTCGAACCTGGGCGACGCGGAAGACCACTTGGAGCAAGCCATGACGGAGTCTGAGCTCGCGCCCTTGCGTGTCTGGACCAGCAGTGTTGGAACATCACACCGAATGCCTTCGCGCATCCAGGCGGCTGAGTCGGCGGTGGCCGATGAGGAGGGCATTGACGCCTCATACGAATCCGATAACTCACTGGTCAGAGGCGTCCCTCTCGGTCAGGATTCGCTCATGGACCAGCCCGCCACCATCGCCTGGAAGTACGAGGCGAACCTCATCCGCGAGGAAGACCTGCCCATGTTGGCGGCCCACCTACTGGCTGCAGGTCAAGACTCCCCTTCATTGCGTGACCTGGCCGGCTGTTCCCGGCGTGAGCACCCTGCAGAGATCCGCCAGCTCTTCGGGCACATCATGGAGGAGCTCGCGGTTCGGATCCCGGACTACGAGACCGCTGAACGCTGCCTCCTGCATCACATGGCGACACAACTGTCCGCCGGTGCCATGTCACCGAAGGAAGCGGCAACTCGAGTCTGGCAGGGAATCGAGGCGTTGACAGATCCTGAGCGAGAGTTCGTGGCGGCCGTGGGCCCGGAGTACCACCTCGACTTCATGTCCCCCGAAGAGATTCGGGCCTGGGAGAACGCGGTACGCCTCTCCGCAAAGACTCTGGCTGGAACAGCCTTCCCATACCCCCAGTGACCCCAGCCAAGGCCACGCCCACCACTCATCGGCAGTCAGCCCTCACCCGCACCAAAGAACACCGTGTCTGAAGGCTGTCCCACAAAGATCGGTTTGCGCATCCGGATATGGTCACGGTGCTTGGCGCATCAGAGGCGGTTGGGCGGCAAGGTTCCCCCGGCTGCGCAAGCGCAACGGCCCACGTGCCGCGAACGCGCGAACGCACGAAGGCCCGGGGCGCAGCGCCCCGGGCCTCGTGGCTTGTCAGGCGACCGTCCCGCCCGCGTTGCGGATCAGGCGCTGGAGCACCTTCACCGTGGTTACGTAATCGGCATCATCGATGCCTTCGTGGAGGGCGGCGCGGATTGCGGGGGCATTGCGTGCGAGATCGACCCGTGCCTGTTCCCCCTCCGCGGTGAGCCACAGTCGGTCCTCGGCATCCCGGGTCAGCCAGCCGCGTGCCAGGAGCACTTCGGCCTCTGCGGCCAGGTCGTCCTCGGGGCGGATGTACGAAGTCATGGCCTGGCGCAGCTCGGGCAGGGTCATCCCCTCGCCGTCGGGCGAGATGTCGTTCACCGACAGATTGCGCAGCAGCCAGAACTGGGGCTGGGTGTAGCCCTTCTCGGCCTGCTGAGCCCGTGTGTACGCGATGAGCGCCTCGTAAGCGACACCGGTCCAGTACGCGGCGGGCTGTCTGGCGAGTTCGGCGTCGGAGATCTGCTGGGCGGTCATGGGGTGTCCCCTCCAGGTACTTCAGTGTGGAGCCCGCACACCGTGCAGGTCATGCGAGGAACGTAGGACCTCAAGTGCGGTTGAGGGCAAGCGGACGATCTTCCGGGCAACCGTCGAAACGGGAACGAGGAACTCTGCCTTGGACCTCATCGGCCGAGCACGGGGTCGCTGGAAATGTCTCCGTAGCACCTGTCGCAGGTGAAATGACCTTCCGGTGGCTGGCGTGATCACGGCATCAGGACCATCCTCGATAGCCCCATCTGCCGGGCTGAGCCCGCGCCGCTTCGGCAAGTTGGTGACAGCCGTGCGCCGCGAGAGCGTGGAGGCCGGACATCGCGGCCGGCCGTGGAGCCTGTCGCTGGAGGAGCCGATGTTGCTGGTCGTTGTGTACTGGCGCACCAACTTGACGATGCGACAGCTCGCGCCTCTGTTCGGTGTACTCGAAAGCGACGGCCTGCCAGACTACAGACCACATCGGCCCGCTCCCTGCGCTCCAGCCGCGTCAACGGCTCGGTAAGGACACCGTACTCAAAAATCCAGGTGTTCTCCACGGCGGCATTCAACCGTTGCTGCACCAGTCCGGCCAGCGCATTCCGGCGGCACTGATCGCCAATTGAGATGGCTTGTAACCAAATGCCCATCGGCCCAGGCATCGACCCTTTCGTCTAAGCGAAGCCAGTTCACCCGTCTCAGCCAATCCCGTCCACGCAGGTCAGCAGCAGGAATCCGGACCCGCTCCCACGGACGACGTACCACTTCGCAGGTGGCCGAACCGGCTTCTCAGCCACGTGATTGACGCCCTGTGAACAGGTCTCCCGCCGCATGAGGCGGGAGACCCTGCGGCCTACGCGGCTGCGGGCGGCACCTCGGCGTCCCCGGTGGCGACCGTACGGCTGGGGCACCCACGCCGCAGCCCGCCAGCGACGTCAGCGACGTCAGCACCAGTACAGAACGACGCCCCTGGACTAACGAACCGCAGCACTGCTGTGCAGCCTCCACCGCCAGACCTGCTCGGCTCGTCTACTGCGAGCGCAGTAGGGGAAAACGTCTGCGTACGGCCAACGACGAGAGGCCGGAGAACTGCGAGCGTTTGGGTGGGCCGTGTTGGTCGGCCCGTACGCACGGCAGCTCCTGGAAAGGCTCGTCGATGTCCCCTCTCGCCCGCTGGTGCCACCGGCACCGGCTCGCCGTCGTCCTGGTCTGGGTGGGCTTGTTGCTCGCCCTCGGTGCCGGAGTCGGTGCGGCCGGGAATGCCTTCGGCAACGGCCCGACCTCGCAGGACACCGACTCGGCCAGGGCGACGGCCCTGTTGCAGCAGGCCTCCGACAGCGCGGCGGGCAAGAGCGGCCGGATCGTCTGGCAGGTCAGCGGTGCCGAGGTCACCGAACCCGGCGCCGAACAGGCGATGACCGGCGTCCTGGAGGACATCGCCGACGCACCGGGGGTCGCCTCCGTGACCAGCCCCTACGCACCCGACGGCATGGCGCAGGTCAGCAAGGACGGAAGGACGGCCTACGCCATGGTCGCCTTCGATCAGGACGTGTCGGACGGGCAGATCGACCACGTGAAGGAACTCGCCACCGGCCCTGAGTCGAAGAGCCTGCACATCGCCCTCAACGGGGAGGCATTCACCGTCAACCCCGAACCGAACGCCGTCGCCGACGCCATGGGCATCGTGCTCGCCTTCGTCGTGCTGCTGTTCGCGTTCCGGGCAATCTGGGTGGCGGCGCTGCCGATCATCACAGCCGTGATCGGCGTCGGCACCTCTGCCCTCACGGTGATGCTCCTCAGTCACGTCATCACGCTCTCCGACACCACGCTCACCCTCGGCTCGCTGATCGGTCTGGGCGTGGGCATCGACTACGCCTTGTTCATCGTGAACCGGCACCGTGCCAACCTCATGGCCGGCATGAGCATGGGCGAGTCGATCGCCAAGTCCCTCAACACCTCCGGTCGGGCCGTCGTGTTCGCGGGGCTGACCGTGGTCATCGCGCTGCTGGGCATGCTCACCTTGAACGTCGGCATCATCAACGGCATGGCGATCGGCGCGGCCGTCACCGTCGTCCTCACCGTGCTGGCCGCCATCACCCTGCTGCCGGCGCTGCTCGGCTTGATCGGCCCGCGTGTCCTCAGCAGGAGTGAGCGGCGCGAGACGGCCGGACAGGGCGGCCGGCGGTCCTCGGACAGGGCCGGGCTGTGGGCCCGCTGGGCCGAGCGTGTCCAGTCACGGCCGAGGATTCTGGGTGCGGTCGCCCTGGCCGTACTGGCGGCGCTCGCGTTGCCGACGCTCTCGCTGCGTCTGGGCGCCTCCGACGACGGCAACCTGCCCACGACCTCGACGAACCGCCAGGCGTACGACATGGTCGCGGAGGGCTTCGGCCCGGGCTTCAACGGCCCGCTGGTGTTGGCCGTACAGGCTCCGGGCGCCGCGGACAGGGCCGCCGCGGGCAGGCTCGTCACCGCTCTCAAGGAGGTCGACGGGGTCGCCAGTGCCTCCGCCGCGCCCTTGAAAGACGGCCAGACGGTCGGGGTGATATCCGTCGTCCCGACCACCTCTCCCCAGTCGGCGGCCACCTCGGACCTGATCCACGACCTGCGCGACGACGTGATCCCCGCAGCGGAACACGGCACGTCGATGAAGGTCTACGTAGGTGGTGTCACCGCGACCAACGACGACTTCGCCTCCGTGCTGATGGGCAAGCTCCCGATCTTCATTCTGGTGATCGCCGCGCTCGGCTTCCTGCTCCTGACCGTGGCCTTCCGCAGTCTGCTGATCCCCGCCGTGGGGGCGGTGCTGAACATCCTCAGCATCGGGGTGGCCTTCGGGGCGATCGTGGTCGTGTTCCAGTACGGCTTCGGCGCCGGGCTGCTCGGGCTCGGTGCCGCGGGACCGATCGAGTCGTTCGTGCCGATCCTGGTCGTCGGCATCATGTTCGGCCTGTCCATGGACTACCAGGTCTTCCTGGTCAGCCGGATGCGCGAGGAATGGGCGCACACCGGTGACAGTCGGCGCGCGGTCCGCGTCGGACAGGCCGAGACCGGCAAGGTGATCGCCGTCGCGGCCACCATCATGGTCTGTGTCTTCGGCTCCTTCGTCTTCGGCGGCATGCGCGTCATCTCCGAGTTCGGTGTCAGCCTCGCCGTCGCCGTCGCCGTGGACGCCCTGCTGATCCGCATGGTCGTCGTGCCCGCGCTCATGCACCTGTGCGGGCGGGCCAACTGGTGGCTGCCCCGCCGGCTGGACAGGGCGCTGCCCCACGTGTCCGTGGAAGGCCCCGTCGACGGGCCGACGCACCCGCAGCGCCCGGTGCGGGAGCCCGAAACCGCAGGACTGGCCAACTGACCGTCGGCGTGACGGACCGACATGCCAGGCGGTGTCGGCGGGAGGCGGGGTGACCTGGCCTTCTGCCGACCCGCGCTGCTTACAGTGAGGGAATGGAACTGCCCAAGGTGTGGCGACGGTGGCTGACTCGTCATGAGCGCATCGCAGACGCGCTGCCCGCGGTACCGCTGATCGTGATCGCCACGGCGGCGACGGCTGTCGGCAAGAACGACTGGCACGATCCGCGTTGGGGCGAAGCGGTGTGGATGGCCCTGTCCTGCGTGCCGCTGGCCTTCCGGAGCCGCTGGCCCCTGGGAGTGGCCCTGCTCACGGTGGTGGGCAACCTCACGCTGCTGCTGGCCGTCGCCCCGCACATCGCGCCGACTCCGGCGGCGAGCCTTGTAGCCCTGTACACGCTCGCCGCACACGGCAGCCGGCGTACGGCCTGGAGCGTCGGTGTCGCCGCCGCCGTGGCGATCTCCGGTGTCTACGCCGCCACACAGGCGGAGTCCCTGGTGGGAGGGGCCAGTCTGCTGCGTTTCGACTTCCTGCTGGCCGCCACAGCCCTGGGCCGGGCCGTCCGCAGCCGTCGTGAGAACCTCGCCGCGGCCAGGGCACGTGTGGAGCGGGCCGAGCGTATGCAGGAGGAGGAGGCCCGGCGCCGGGTCAGCGCGGAGCGCGTGCGCATCGCGCGCGATCTGCACGATGTCGTCGCCCACCACATGACCTTGGTCAACGCCCAGGCCGGCGTGGCCCACCATCTCCTGCGCACCAACCCCGAGCAGGCGTACGAGGCACTGGCCCACATCAAGGAGAACAGCCGCGCCGCCCTCGACGAACTCCGTGCCACCGTAGGCCTGTTGCGCCAGCCCGACGACGCGCCCGGAGCACGAGCTCCCATTCCGCGTCTGGCCGACCTCGACACTCTGGTCAGCGGGTTCCTGGCGAGCGGGCTGCCGGTGCGGATGACTCACAGCGGTACCCCGACGCCGCTGGCACCCGCAACCGAACTGACCGCATACCGCATCATCCAAGAAGCCCTCACCAACTCGCACAAGCACGCCGCCGGGAGCCGGACCGCTCTCGTCCTGGACTACGGTCCGCACACGCTCAAGGTCACCGTGACGGACCATGGACACCCGGGCGCGCTTAAGGGCGCAGGCACCGGCCACGGACTGATCGGCATGCGCGAACGGGCCATCGCCATCGGTGGTACGGTCACCGCCGGCCCGCGGCCCGAGGGCGGCTTCCAGGTCGTGGCCGAACTTCCACTCTCGCTCACCCCCAAGCTCTCTGACGCCCTGTGAGGAATCGCCCGCCCATGGCCATTCGCGTCCTGCTCGCCGACGACCAAGCCCTGCTCCGGGGCACCTTCCGGCTGCTGTTCAGTGCTCAGCCGGACATGGAGGTCGTCGCGGAAGCCTCCAACGGTCGGGACGCGGCCCGGCTGGCCCGGTCCGAGCGCGCCGATGTCGTGGTGATGGACATCCGGATGCCCGACGTCGACGGCATCGAGGCCACGCGGCTGATCGCCCAGGACGAGGACCTGGCAGGGGTCAAGGTCCTCGTCCTGACCACTTTCGAGGAGGACGACCTGGTCGTCGAGGCTCTGCGGGCCGGCGCGAGCGGCTTCCTGGGCAAGGGAGTCGAACCGGCGCAGCTCCTCGACGCCGTCCGCCTGGTGGCTGCCGGGGAGGCACTGCTCTCCCCCGCAGCCACCAAGGGACTGATCGCCCGCGTCCTCGCCCACCCCGCCCCGGGCGACCTCGTCGACCCCGCACGCCTGTCCACGCTGACCCCACGGGAACGCGAGGTGCTGACCCTGGTGGGCACCGGTTTGGCCAACGACGAGATCGCCGAGCGCCTCTTCGTCACCCCGGTGACCGTAAAGACCCACGCCAACCGGGCCATGGCCAAGCTCGGCGCCCGCGACCGCGCGCAACTCGTCGTCATCGCCTACGAAACCGGCCTGGTACGGGCGGGAGAGCGACAGAGCTGAGACTTTGGCCGGCGGCATCCCCTGGCACGCTGACCGCTGATCGCCCGCCGAGCTACGCCACGTCCTGGTCTTGGTCCTCGACGAGCTCGGGCCCGGGGCAAGCGGTCCCGGTTCCGAATCCGCTCCAGGCCACGACACCGCCGTAGCTGCCCGCCATCCGTTACGCCCTTACGTACGTCGCAACTGGTCGCCGTGCCCGGTGGTGAGGTGAACGCTGTGGAGGAACTGGGTCCAGTGCCCGTC
>NZ_KQ948151.1:319088-380587 GCF_001513955.1 Streptomyces pseudovenezuelae
TAGCCCATAACCGATAGCCCACCAAGCAGCAGTATGTCTGGGGGCCCCGGAAACATCCGGGGCCCCCAGACATGTCTTGGACCACGATGTTTCTCCGGACCAACGGTGTGACTCCACTTTCCCGGGAACCCGGCCTCATGGCTGGGGCCCGGTGAAGCAGCGGAACCTGCGCCTCCACCCACCGGACCCCAGCCGGTCCGACACCCTCGTATGCGCGCGGGCACAGGGTTCTGGGACTTGGAGGGCGGGGGTGCGCCGGGTCGGACGGAGCACAACCCGTCATCAGAATGACGCCACAGCGGGGTACGGGAAGCGATCAGCGGGGCTCTTCGCCCTGGGCGACCTCGACGTCATGGTGGAAGGCGATTGCGCCGGTCGTCGCGGCGGTGGCGGACAGGACGGCACAGGCAGCGAGGAGGAGGGCGGCCCAGCACACCGACCACCGGGCGTGTCCCGCGGGAGCGGCGAGGAGCGCCGCCACGCGCCGGGGAACCGGGCCGGTGGTCGCGGCCGGAGCGAAGTCCGGACGGTTGGAGCGCGCGGCCTGGCCGGCGAGGGCGGCACGGGCGATGGCGCGGGCCAGCAGGCGGCGATCACCCACGGCAGTGGCGGCGGACTCGTCGGCGGCACGTTCCGCGGCCAGCCGGATGGCGGCGCGGGCCGGACGCAGTGCGGGATGGCAGTGGGCGGCGAGTTCGGCGGCGGCCAGGAAGTAGTGGTGCCCGCCCCGGTTGTGGGCCCGCTCGTGGGCGAAGAGCGCCTCTCGCTCGTCCGGACCGAGACTGCGCAGCATGGCGGTGGTGACGACGATTCGGTGCGGGCGCCCAGGCAGGGCGTACGCGTCCGGCTCGGGCGAGTCGACCACGCACAGGTCACCCGCGGGAGGCTGCCGGTCGGCCTCGGCACGGGCGGTGCGGAAGGCACGCGTCTGGCGCAGGGCCGAGCGGGCGAGGGTCCCGGCGCCGATGGTGAGCAGTCCGGTGGCGATCGCGGCCACGGGCAGGACCAGGTAGCCGGACGGCGTGCGCAAGGGGTGCACGAGTTCACCGAGCGACGCGAACGCCGGCAGCTTGAGCAGTCCGGTCAGCACGAGGGAGCCCAGGGCGGCCACACAGGCACCCGCCAGCACCAGGGCTGCGGCGGTGAGCGTCCACAGAGCGGTGACGGGGGCCAGCCGGTCGAGGGCTCGCCGGGCGAGCAGCGGCATCGCGCAGGGCAGCAGGAGCGGGATCAGCAGCAGGGTCGTCATCAATCGTCGGCCTCCAGCAGTTGACGCAGAAGCTGTTCGTCGTCCGGATTGAGCTGGGCGACGAAGCGGGCCAGGACGGTCTCCCGGTCACCGTCACGGTCGAGTTCGGTGTGCATGCGCCGCGCGGTGAGCCCTTGTGCGTCCTGCACGGGGTAGTAGGCGTAGCCGCGCCCCTGTTGGCGGCGGTCGACAACACCCTTGTCGTGCAGGCGCGACAGGATCGTGGTCACCGTGGTGCGGGCCAGGTCGGCGGCGAGTTCGGACTGCACCTCTCCTGGAGTCAGAGCCGCGTCGGCGGCCCACAGGGCGGCCATGACGGCTGCTTCCAGCTCGCCGGCCGGACGGCGTTCGTCCTTCGCGTCGGTCATGGGAACGATCTTCACCCCATCTTCGTCTACAGTTGAGTAGACCGTCTACAGAATTGTAGTCATCCGGGCGGCGTCTTCGCGCGCCGCCCGCACATCCAGTATGAGAGGGCCCGGGTCCATGACCGCACCCTTGTTCACAGCGTCCCAGCTCGCGGTGAACGTCCTGAGCGCGCAGTCCCTGCTGGCCGCCTTCGGTGTGCTGGGGGTCGGCGCGGTGCTGTTCGCGGAGACCGGGCTGCTGATCGGTTTCTTCCTGCCCGGCGACTCGCTGCTGTTCACCGCGGGGCTGCTGTGCACGGGGAGCGGCCAGCATGGGGTGAAGCTGTCGCTCGCCCCACTGCTGGTGGCCGCGGCCGTGGGTGCCCTTGCCGGTGCGCAGTGCGGCTACCTGCTCGGCCGGAAGGCGGGCGGGGCGCTCCTGGCGCGCAACCGCTCGGTCCGCCTGCATGAAGGTGCGGCCAGGGCCGAGGAGCTGTTGGAGCGGTACGGGCATGCGAAGGCGATCGTCCTGGCCCGGTTCGTGCCAGTGGTACGCACAGTGCTCAATCCGATGGCGGGCGCGCTGGGAGTTCCGGCGCGGACCTTCACCGTCTGGCAGGTCGTCGGCGGTCTCGTGTGGAGTCTGGGACTGGTGCTGGGTGGATACGCGCTGGGCTCCTCCATCCCCAGCGTGGACCGCTATCTGCTGCCCCTGGTCGCCGTGATCGTGGCCGTGTCGTTGGTTCCGCTCGCCGCCGAGCTGTACCGCTCCCGGCGCGCGGCCAAGGCGAAGGAGGCACACGGATGATCCTCGCCCTCGACGGCTCGTCGATCGACGGATCCGCCTACACGGACGTGGTCAATCTCGCTCACCGCTCGCCCGGCTGGCTGGACGACACGGTGTCGGCCTGGTCGACGTACGGTCTGGCGGTGTTCGCCGTCCTGATGGCCGTGGTCTGGTGGCGGGCACGGCGGGTGAGCGCCACGACCGCGCTCGTCGCACTGGCCGTGCCGGTGACCGTCGGAGCGGCGTACGCGGTCGATGCCGCCGTCAAGCTGCTGGTGCGCGAGGATCGGCCTTGTCAGAGCCTTCACGTGGCCACCCTGGAGGCGTGTCCGGCGCCGGGTGACTGGTCCTTCCCCAGCAACCACGCGGCCATCGCCGCCGCGGCCGCGGTGGCCCTGCTCTTCGTGTCCCGGCGGCTCGGTGCAGTCGCGGCCGTGGCCGCCTGCGCGATGGCGGTCTCGCGGGTCTGGGTCGGCGCACATTACCCGCACGATGTCGCCGCCGGAGTCGTCGTGGGAGCCCTCGTGGCGGCGCTCGGGATGACCGCCGTGCGCCGCCGTTCGGACCCCCTGGTCCGGCGGATAACCGGCACACGGCTGCGCCCACTGGTCCTGGCGTCATGAGGCGCGGCGACCTCGGCGACCTGGCCGGCAGCGTCGGCCTGGGCGCGTGGACGGCGTTCGGCGTACTGACCATGACCGTGATCGGCAACGGAAAGCCGCTGTACGGGGACGAGGACCTGCTGTCCTGGTCCGTCGGCCATCGCCCGGATGTGGTGGTTGCGCTGGCGCGCGGGCTGACCGCCACGGGAACCGGCGTCATCCCGTACGTCCTCTGCGCGCTTGCGGGGATCATCGCCGGGCGCACCCTGCGTCGACGGGCCGTCACCGCCGCTCTCTGTCTCGGCTGCCTCGGTGCCGGGCAGGCGGTTCGCTACGGCGTGATGGAGTTCGTCGCCCGGCCCCGCCCCTCCCGCGCGGAGTGGTCCACGCACGCCTCGGGGTGGGCCTTCCCCTCAGGCCACGCCTCCACGGCCGCCCTCACCGCAGGACTGCTCGTCATCGCCGTGTACTTCCGCGCCCCCCGCGGCAGGACGGTGCTCGCTCTCGTCTTCGGCTGCTGGGGCGCGCTGGTCGGGCTGACCCGTGTCTACCTCGGGGTGCATTGGTTCACCGACGTCGTCGGCGGCTGGCTCTTCGCCACCGGCTGGCTCGGGATGTGCCTGTGCGGCGCTACCTGGTTGCTGCCCAGGGGGTTCATCGCAGGTACGACGCACCCCGATCAAGAGCCGCCGGAAGACCATGCGCCACAAGTCCCTGGTCGTCGAGGACGATCACGGCCCGCGTGACATCCTGTTGCGCGGCCTGCGCGACGAGGACTTCGACTACCAGTTGCGGCAGAGGGTGGAGCTGAGCGGAGCCCCCGCAATCGCGACGCAGTTCCCCGAGTGCGTAACGCCGGCGGCGCCGGCACACTCTGACCGGACAGAGCAGCCCGACGATCCGTACACTCGGGAAGGGCCCTCACCAACACCCCCTCGTCGACTCACGACGAGTCGCGTACGACGAGCTCTGTGGGAAGCGTGACGCGCCGGCGCGGCCTCTCGGGATCGCCGATCTCCTCCAGAAGGATCTGGGCGATCATCGCGCCGATCTCCTCGACCGGCTGACGCACGGTGGTGAGGGGCGGATTGGTGTGCCGGGCGATGATGGAGTCGTCGAATCCGACCACGGCCACGTCGTCGGGGACCCCCCTCCCCTGCCTGCGCAACTCCGCCAGAGCCCCCGCCGCCATGACGTCCGAGGCGACGAACAAGGCGTCGAGCTCGGGAACCCGTTCAAGGAGTGAACGCATCGCCGCCGCGCCGCCCTCCTCGGTGAAGTCGGCCGAGGTCACGAGCCGGTCCGTGGCCCGGTGGCCCGCCCTTTCGAGCGCCTCGCGCCAGCCCTGGAGCCTGCTGCGCGCCACGTCCATGTCGAGTGGCCCGCTGATGGTGGCGACGGTGCGCCGCCCCCGCGCGAGGAGGTGGGTGACGGCCGCCTCGGCCCCGCCGGCGTTGTCGGAGTGCACGTGACTGAGCGACTCGTCGGAGGAACGGCGTCCGGCGAGCACCGTGGGCAGCCCCATGTCCTCCAGCAACCCCGGCAGCGGGTCGTGCTCGTGCACCGAGACCAGGAGCACGCCGTCGACACGCCGTTCCGCGACGGACTGGGTGAGTTGGTCCCGCTCGGCCTGGTCGCGCACCAGTACCAGTTGGAGTTGCGTACGGGTCTCCGCGAGAGCGGTGCTGACACCGCGGATGACCGCCGAGAAGTAGGGCTCCGCGCCCAGTCTGCTCTCCGACTCGGGGATCACCAGGGCCACGGAGTTCGTCCGGCTCGTCTTGAGCCCGCGGGCGACCGAGTTCGGGACGTAGTTCAGCTCGGCGATGGCGGCGAGCACGGCGGCCCTCGCCTTCTCGCTGACGAGTTCGGAGCCGTTGATGACTCGTGAAACCGTGGTGCGTCCGACACCGGCGCGCGCGGCCACGGTGATGATGGTCGGACGCTGCCTGTCCCCCATGACGCCTCCCTCGCTCGGCGATGCCCAGACGGCTTTCACCTGCGCATTGTGCCAGACCTGAGGAGAGTGGCTTCCGGGTCCCGGTGCGGGCCCGCGACATCTTTCGGCAACGAAGTGGATTCAACTTCTTGACAGAGGCCTTACGTGGCGGCGAGGCTGCGGGCTCCTGGGTGGGCACGTTCCCACCATCGATTGGGAACGTGCCCACCGGACAAATCTCCCCTTCGGGCGAGCTGTGGGCTCGAACTCCGGTGCGTCAGCGCCGCCGCTAGGAGGACGAAATGGACAAGTTCCGAAGGAAGTTGCGTACGAGGGTCGTGGCCGCCGTTTCGGCCGCGTCGGCACTGGGTCTGGTCGTGGGCTGCGGAGGCAGTGACGGGGGAACCGGTGGGGGCAAGAAGGACGGCAAGGTCACCATCACCATGGGGCTCTTCGGCGTCATGGGCTTCAAGGAGACCGGTCTGCTCGACAAGTACATGAAGGAACACCCCGACGTCGTCATCAAGGCGGACGTCGCGGGCGACGAACAGACCTACTACACCGCCCTGCAGACCCACTTGGCCGCAGGCAGCGGACTCAAGGACATCCAGGGCATAGAAATTGGTAGGGCCAAGGAACTGTCCGACACCCAGAAGGACAAGTTCGTCGACCTGGCCGGCGTGGCCGGGACGGACCACTTCCTTCCGTGGAAGCAGAGCCAGGTCACCACCACCGACAAGAAGGTCATCGGCCTCGGCACCGACATCGGCCCCATGGCGGTCTGCTACCGCAGGGACCTCTTCGAACAGGCCGGCCTGCCCACCGACCGCGACGAGGTCGCCAAGCTGTGGGAGGGCGACTGGTCGAAGTACGTCGACGCGGGCAAGCGGTTCAAGCAGAACTCGAAGGACGACCAGGTCGCCTTCATGGACAGCTCCAGCGGACTGTTCAACGCCATGATCTACGGCAACTCCCAGCAGTTCTACGACAAGCAGGGCAAGCTGATCTACGCCACCAACCCCGTCGTGAAGGACGCGTGGAAGCTGGCCTCCGAAGCGGCCACCTCCGACCTGACCGCCAAGCTCCGCCAGTTCCAGCCCGGTTGGGACCCCGGACTGGCCAACAGCACCTTCGCCAGCACCGTCTGCCCGGCGTGGATGCTCGCGCACATCAGCGAGAAGGCGGGACCCAAGAACAAGGGCAAGTGGGACGTCGCCAAGGCACCCAAGGGCGCCAACTGGGGCGGATCGTTCCTCGGCGTGATGGAGAAGAGCCCCGTCAAGAAGGAGGCGCAGGACCTCGTCGCCTGGCTGACCGCCCCCGAGCAGCAGGCCTACCTCTTCGAGAAGATCGGCAACTTCCCCTCGTCGCAGACCGCGTTGAAGATGCCCGAAGTCGTCGATGCCAAGTCGGACTACTTCAGTGGCGCCCCCATCGGGAAGATCTTCGGCGCCGCGGCCCAGGAGATCCCCGACGAGCAGGTGCTCGGCCGCAAGGACGGCACCATCAAGGACATCTTCTCGCAGGGCCTGACCTTGATCGAGGCACAGCACAAGAGCCCGAACGAGGCGTGGAAGACCACGGACGAGCGCATCAAGAAGGCCGCCGGCTGACCTGAGGCCCCTGCCCGCCACCGCCCGGCGCCCCACGCACCGCCCCTACGGGTCGCCGGGCACCGCCCGCCCTCTCCATCCCTCCAGGAAGGACGCCTTCCGGTGGCCATCTCCACCTCGACACCCCCAGACGGTGCGACCGACATCGCCGCGGAGCATCAGCGGCGCCGTACGCTGCTGCACCGCCTCGACGTCCGGGGTGCGCCGTACGCCTTCGTCGCCCCGTTCTTCATCGTGTTCGCCGCCTTCAGCTTCTACCCGCTCGTCTACACCTCGTGGATCTCGCTGCACCGCGTCGAACTGTCGACGCTGAACCTCATGGAGTGGGTCGGCTTCGACAACTACACGGCGCTGTGGAACGACGACCGGTTCTGGAACGCGCTGTTCAACACCTTCACCATCGGCGTGCTGTCGACCGTGCCCCAGCTGCTGATGGCGCTCGGGCTGGCGCACCTGCTCAACTACCAGCTGCGCGGCTCCACGTTCTTCCGCGTCGCCGCCCTGACGCCGTACGCCACGTCGGTGGGTGCCGCGGCCCTCGTGTTCACGATGCTCTTCGAACGTGACTTCGGCATGATCAACTGGATGCTGAGTCTCGTCGGTGTCGACAACATCGACTGGGAGAACAACAAGTGGGCGGCCCAGAGCGCCATTTCCTCCATCGTGATCTGGCGCTGGACCGGCTACAACGCGCTGCTCTACCTCGCGGCGATGCAGGCGATCCCGCGCGACCGCTACGAGGCCGCGGCCATCGACGGCGCCTCGCGGTGGCAGCAGTTCCTGAAGGTCACCGTTCCCGGCATCCGTTCCACCATCGTGTTCACCATCGTCCTGTCCACGATCGGCGCCACACAGCTCTTCGGTGAGCCCCTGATCTTCGGCCAGGGCCCGAACGGCGTCACGGGGGGAGCCGACAACCAGTACCAGACGCTGGGTCTGCTGCTGTACGAGGAGGGCTGGAAGAACTACCAGATGGGCCGCGCCGCCACCGTCGCCTGGGCGATGTTCCTGCTGCTCATTCTCGTGTTCGTCGTCCAACGAATCGTCCAGCGCGTCCTCACGCGCCGGACCTGACCGGGAGATCTCCATGACCACAGACAGCATCCCGGTCCGGGCGACGGACGCAGGCCCCGGGACCGTGCGCAAGACCCGCAAGGCCACCCCGCCCGGAGAACGGCGCCGCCGGCTGTTCCGGCACCCGGGTGCCGGACGTCAGCACCACGCGGGCCCCGTCGCCTACATCCTGCTGGGGCTCGCGGCGCTGGTCTCCCTGTTCCCGCTGTACTGGACGATGGTGGCGGCATCGACCGACAACACGCGCGTCACCCAGACTCCCCCGCCCTTCCTGCCGGGACCGCATCTCCTGGACAACCTCGGCAAGGCCTGGCAGGACGCCGCGCTGGGCAAGGCCATGCTCAACAGCCTCATCGTGGCCGGCGCGATCGCCCTGTCCACGGTGCTGTTCGCCACCCTCGCCGGGTTCGCGTTCGCCAAACTCCGCTTCAAGGGCCGCAACATCCTGCTGATGCTGGTGATCGGCACGATGATGGTGCCGCCGCAACTGGGCGTCGTACCGCTGTTCATGATGATGACGGAACTGGGCTGGGGCCAGAAGCTGCCCGCCGTCATCTTCCCCACGCTCGTCAGTGCCGTCGGCGTGTTCTTCATGCGGCAGTACCTCGCCGAAGCGCTGCCCGACGAACTCGTCGAGGCCGGGCGGGTGGACGGTGCGCACTCGCTGCGCATCTTCTGGAGCATCGTGCTGCCGATCGCCCGGCCTCCCATGGCCGTGCTGTTCATGATCACGTTCGTGCACGCCTGGAACGACTTCTTCTGGCCCTTCATCGTGCTCGACATGACCAATCCGACGGTGCCGGTCGCCCTCACCCAGCTCAGCGCGGGATACGTGCGCGACCAATCGCTGATCATGGCGGGCGCGCTGCTCGGCACGCTGCCTCTGCTCGCCCTCTTCGTCGTCTTCGGCCGTCAGATCGTCGGCGGAATCATGCAGGGGGCGGTCAAGGGGTGAATGCCGTGCCGTCTCCCCCGCGCCCCCTCGACGGCCCCACACCCCTTCGCCTCTCCCGCCCCGCAAGTCACCAGGAAGGACCCACGTGAGCACCGTAACCCGACGCGTCGCGCCCGCCCCGCAGACCATCACCGTCCGCAGATTTCCGCGGGGATTTACCTGGGGCACTGCGACCGCCGCGTACCAGATCGAGGGTGCCGCCGCCACGGACGGACGCACGCCGTCGATCTGGGACACCTACGCGCACACGCCCGGCAGGGTGCGCAACGGCGACACCGGTGACGTCGCCACCGACCACTACCACCGCTGGCGCGAGGACGTCGAGATCATGGCCGACCTCGGCGTGAGCGCCTATCGGTTCTCCCTGTCGTGGTCGCGCGTGCAGCCGACCGGCCGCGGCCCGGCCGTCGAAAAGGGGCTCGACTTCTATCGGGCCCTGACCGACGCGCTGCTGGAAAAGGGCATCGAACCGGTCGTCACGCTGTACCACTGGGACCTGCCGCAGGAGTTGGAGGACGTCGGCGGCTGGCCGGAGCGCGCCACCTCCGACCGGTTCGCCGACTACGCGGCCCTGGCGGCTCACGCCCTGGGAGACCGGGTGAAGACCTGGATCACCCTCAACGAGCCCTGGTGCAGCGCCTTCCTCGGATACGGCTCAGGTGTCCACGCGCCCGGGCGCACCGACCCGGTCGCGGCCCTTCGGGCGGCGCACCATCTCAACCTCGCCCACGGCAAGGCCGTTCAGGCGTTGCGCGCCGAACTGCCCGCCTACGCGCGGGCGTCCGTCACCCTCAACATTCATCACGTCCGCGCGTTGACCGAGACAGCCGAGGACCTGAACGCGGCCCGGCGGATCGACGCGCTGGCCAACCGCGTCTTCACCGGCCCAATGCTGGAAGGCGCATACCCCCAGGACCTCCTGCAGGACACGGCGAACCTGACCGACTGGTCCTTCGTACGGGACGGCGACACCGCCACCATCCACCAACCGCTGGACTTCCTGGGCGTCAACTACTACACGCCGACGCTCGTCTCCGCCGCGACCGGCGAGGCCGGCCACGGTTCCGACGGCCACGGCGCGAGCGAGCACAGCCCCTGGCCGGGCGCCGACAACGTCGCCTTTCACCGGCCGCCGGGCAACACCACCGCGATGGGCTGGGCGGTCGACCCCAGCGGTCTGTACGACCTGCTGACGCGTCTCAAGGCGGACTTCCCCGCGATGCCTCTCGTGATCACCGAGAACGGAGCCGCGTTCGACGACTACGTGAACCCGGAGGGCGAGGTGTCCGACCCCGAACGCATCGACTACCTCCGCGGCCACCTGTCCGCCGTGCACCGGGCCATCGCGGACGGCGTCGACGTCCGGGGCTACTTCCTGTGGTCCCTGCTCGACAACTTCGAGTGGGGATACGGCTACAGCAAGCGTTTCGGTGCCGTCTACGTCGACTACCCGACCGGCAAGCGCATCCCCAAGGCCAGCGCGCGGTGGTACGCCGACGTGGCCCGCACCGGCACTCTGCCGGAGGGGAGCGGTCGAAGCCGGTGAACGCGGGGAGGCCGGATGGGCGCCCGATGAGCTCGCTGCACCCGATGGCTGACCGCCGGTCCAGGGCGACGGCTTCACGGTCGGACCGGACCTGCACCTGATTCGGAGGGAGCGCGCCCTCGGTCCCCGCACCCGGAGCACTGGCTGCGCCGCGTCCTTGCATCGCGCGCCCGGTGTCAGGAGGTGTGCGCGCAGGTGGAGGCGGGCCGCACGGAGGACAACGACCCGATCCGTGGGGGCCGCTGGTGCCGAACCACCGGCCCCCACGGCTGTCCGAACCGCTCGTCCCGGATGGCGGCCCCGCCGGCGCCTCGCTGTCATGAACGGTTACGGCTGGTAGGGACGCACCGTCTCGTTCGGCTGGGAGCGGAACTTGTGACCCCACAATTCGGGCCGCTTGCCCTTGCGCAGGTTGAGGTTGTGCGGAGAGCGGCGTTCGAGGTCGTCGATCTCCAGGCCCCCCAGCCGTACTCGATGAAGAATCCCGTGGCTTGGAGATGGGTGTGGCCGCGGACCACGGTGCCCGTGTCGGCATCGAGTCCGTCAACGACTTCCTCTCAGCGGTCGAAGCGGGAGTCGACCAGGACGACCCCCCTCGCCATCACGAGGGGTGGCATGGCAGAGCAGTACCTTTCCCGGGCCGTTTGCGGACAGGCAGAGTGATCGTGGAATCGAGGTGAGAAGGTCGAGATGGTCCTCGCGAAGCGGTTCGGCTGCCCAGGGGACTATCCGATCGGGATCATTTCGCGTTGCCCCGGCGGTATTCGGAAGTTCGGAGTCGGCGCTGCCACTGATCCATGGAGGCCAGATCGGGGCCCTCGGTCTGGTCCTCAACGTGCTGGCCGGTACTCCGCCAGGTCCCCGACCTGCCCAGCGGCCTGCGGACCCGCCGCTCACCCCGTCGTGGGAGCCCTATGCGCCGGCCGCCTGGACGCGTACGGCTCGGGCGTGGACCACGAAGGGCCGGGAGAAGACGGTGATGGCGATGGAGACGACGGCCACGAAGGTGATGGCCGTGCCAGGAGTGAAGTGCTGGGCAAGGCTGCCGGCGATCGCGGCTCCGATACCTTGCCACGTCATCCGGCCGGCGGACTCAACTCCCTGGACCTGGCCACGAACCGGATCAGCAGTCAGCTCCAAAAGCTGCTCCTGAAGTGGCAGGGTGGCGGCGAATCCGACACTGGCGACGAACACCGCGGCTGTCGCCACCAGAACGGGCGGGTGGACGGCGAACAGCAGGTAGGGGGTGGCGAGCAGCAGTCGCAGGGCGAAGGCGTAGCGGCAACGCTGCTCGGCGATGAACAGCCGCCCGACCGCGAGGTCACCGAGGAGCATGCCCGCTGATCCGGCGGCCAGGAAGACGCCGGCGTGATGGGGGGCGTAGGAGATGAACAGGGCCTCGCAGCCGACGATGAGACCGTTGGGGACCCACAGGTTCAGCAGCAGCGCACGCTGGCCGGAGTGGGAGAAGAGCTCGATGTTCGTCGTCCAGGTCTGGCGCAGTCCAGGGCGACGGGTCAGACGGATCGAACGCTCCCTGACGGTCACCGCAACGATGATCAATCCACCGCCGGTCAGGGCTGTCGCGACGGTGAAGACCTCCTGCGGGCTCAGGTACCGCAGCAGTACGGCGCCGATGGCGTAGCCGAGGACGGACATGCCTCCCGAGGTGATGTTCATCAGCGAACGTGCCAGTGCGTAGGTGGAGGTCGGCACCACCTCGGCGAGCAGCCCCATCCGTGCGCCCGTTCCCAGGGACTGGAAGAACCCCAGTACAAGGAGCAGACCGAACCGGGCGGCGAGCGGCAGCCCCGGAACCGCCTGGGCGCCGACCCCTACGAGCGAGACGTACTGGAGCGCGACGAGGGTCCGGCGAGGACGGCTTCCGTCCGCGACCGACATCAGTGTCAGCGCACCGAGTACCGTCGCGAAGGTGGCGCCGTACATGCTCACAGCGGTCAGGAACGGGGACTTGGTCTGCTGGTTGACCAGCGTGCCGAGCGCGAAGCCCGACAAGGTGCTCGCGGCGACCGACAATGTGAAGCTGGCGTACAGGCCGACGAATTCACGGTTGCGGAGCAGGTCGCGGTAGGTGGTGGGAGGGGTGCCGTAGGCAGATGTGTCGGAAGGCATGAAAAAAGCCTTCGCGCGCACCCAACTTGGGGCGCCGAAGGCCAACTGGCCGATTATAGCAAGTGCCTGAGTCCCCACCACGGCCCACCACGGCCCGCATCGAGCCGTGAGAGACGCGGACGCGGATCGCTCGGTCTCGGCAGCACTGCACATTCACCGGCGGCTGACGCCAGGTGCGAGCGGACTATTCAACTCCGATATCGCCTCTGGGACGGCTTGAAGTGGGTGTGCTCGCCGAGGAGGGCGCGGGCCCGGCCGTGCGAGAGGCGGGCCAGAACGGTGTCGAGGCATACGTCGCGAGGACCTGGGCATCGCCGCTCGCCGCCGTCCGGTCAAGGCCAAGAGGACTCGCGGCAAGGCTCGCTGCCGCGGAGAGCCCAGCCACGAGAGCGCCGCCGCCCGGCGGTCGGGCGTTCAAGGTGTTGACCGCCGAAGTGCCCCACGGCACTTCCAGGGGCTCGGCGGTCTTGCCGACCTCGCCCCCCAGATAGAGAACCGTGGTTCGGCACAAAGGGATGGCGGGATAGTCCATCCCTGCCGCGCAGGGAGATCGTTGCGGAGTCCCCCGGCCGCGTGAGGCGGCATCCCGTCTTCACAGTCGCTCAAGCGGCCCGATGCACGCGCACGGGCAGGGACTCCCAGGAGCGCAGGGTGTTGTTGGGGTGGCGGCGCGGTGCGCCGGTGAGCTCGATTCGGTCGATACGGCGGGCCAAGGCGGTCAGCAGGGCTTCGGCCTCCAGTCGGGCGACGTGCTGGCCGACGCACTGGTGGATGCCCATGCCGAAGCCGACGTGCCCGGACGGGTCGCGGGCGAGGTCGAAGCGGTCCGGGTCGGTCCAGTGGGCGGGGTCGCGGTTTGCGGCGCCGAGGAACATGAGGATCTTCATGCCTTCGGGGATGACGGTGTCGGCGATGGTCACGTCGGTGGTGGCGGTGCGGAAGAAGGTCTGCACCGGGGACTGCCAGCGGACCGCCTCGTCGAACGCGACCCGCGCCGACTCGGGCCGCTCCCGTAGCCGTTGCCACTGCTCGGGGTGGGTGGCGAACGCGTACAGACAGGCCGCCAGTCCGTGCACCGTGGTGTCGACTCCGGCCGTGAGCAGCGAGCGAACCACCAGCGGTGCCTGCTCGTGCGTGAGGTCGCCGCGGTCGGCGGCGGCCCAGATCCGCGCCCCGAATCCGTCCTCGGTCAGGGCCTCGCGGGCGCAGTTGGCGCTGACCCAGGCCGACAGCTCGGCCACCCGGTGCTCGTCAGCCTTCACCAGGTCGTTGACGGGTCCGAAGGAATTGAAGGCCATGTTGCCGTACGGCAGGAGGTTCTCCCGGCCGTCGGGCCCGAGGCCCACCGCATCGGGGAAGACCCGCAGCGGAAAGGCACTCGCCAGCCGGGTGAAGGCGTCGAACTCCGTTCCCTGGCTCAGCACTCGGTCGACCGTCTCCTCGGCCGCCGCGTGCCAGGTCCCGCGCAGGCGCCGCAGTGCGGGCGGGGCGAGGATCTCTTGCAGCACCCGGCGCGGGGCGTCGTGCCGGGGCGGATCGGCCTCCAGGAGCAGGCTCGGCGGGCGCCACGGCTTCTCGTGCCGGAAGTTGACCAGCCCCACCCCGGCCCCCGACTCGCAGTGCTGCCAGTCCACCAGGGCGGCGTGCACCTCCTGGTGGCGGGCCAGGGCGTGCACGTCGTAGCGGGAGAGGTAGACCACGGGCCCGGCGGTCCGCAGCACGTGGTGGAGTTCTTCCGGCTGTTCGAGGACGGCGGGCGAGAAGGGATCGGCGTCGCAGACGGGCACTGCCGGTGCGTGCTGGGCGGTTGCGGACATGGCGGCTCCTGGGCACGGTCGCGTACAGGGGGCGGACGTTGCAGAGGCTTGGGGGTCTCAGAGGTCGAGCACGAGGCGGTCGCCGCAGGAGCGGGACACGCACAGGAACATGCTGTCGTTCGCGGCCCTTTGGTGATCGGCGAGGACCGAGTCCCGATGGTCGGGGCGCCCCTCCAGGACCGGGGTGAGGCAGGTGCCGCAGGTGCCCTGTTCACAGGAGGAGAGCACCTCCGCCCCGGCTCGGCGCACGGCCTCCAGGACCGAGACGTCCGGGGTGACGGTGACCGTGCGTCCGGTGCGCCGCAGCTCGACCTCGAAGGGGGTGTCCCGCACCGGTACGGCCTGTTCGGCGGCGGTGAACCGCTCGGTGTGCAGCGCGTACGGCGGCCAGTCGGCGCAGGTGGCCTCCACGGCGGCGAGCAGCGGGGCCGGGCCGCAGCAGTAGACCTTGGTGTCCGTTCGCGGGGTGCCGAGCCAGAAGGCGAGGTCGAGCAGTCCGTGCTCGTCCTGCGGGGCGATGTGCACCCGCTCGTCATGGGCGGCCGACAGCTCCGCGGCGAAGGCCATGGAGTCCCGGTTACGTCCGCCGTACAGCAACTGCCAGTCAGCGCCGAGCAGTTCCGCCTGGTGGATCATCGGCAGCAGCGGGGTGATGCCGATGCCTCCCGCGACGAACAGGTACGTGTCCGACGGCACGAGCGGGAAGTGGTTGCGCGGCCCGCCGACGCCGACCCGGTCGCCCGCGCACAGCACGTCGTGCACGTACGCGGAGCCGCCCCTGCCCTGCTGCTCGCGCAGTACGGCGATCCGGTACGTGTAGGGGTCCCAGCGGTTCCCGCACAGCGAGTAGTGCCGGACCGTCCCCTCGGGCAGAACCAGTTCGATGTGGGAACCGGGTGTCCAGTCCGGCAGCCGCGCGCCCGTCGGATGGACGAAGGTCACCGCGGTCACGCCCTCGGCCACGGTCTCCTTGGCGGAGATCTCCAGCGTCACGACCACTCTGTCGCCTCCCGTCATTGGGTTGCAGGAAGAATGCGCCCGGGCATCCAGGAGACGCGACGGCACTCTCATCCAATGAGAGGGGAAAGTGTGGATCCTTCAGCCGGGCAGCCCGCGGGCGCCCCGAGCCGCCAGAACCCGGGAGAGGCCGCGCGCCGCGGTTTGCGCCACGGGCACGACGGAGGCGGCCCTGGAGTCGTTGGGGACGATCACCGACAGCGCGGCCACCACTGCTCCCCGGCCGTCACGGACCGGGGCCGCGATCCCGAGGGCGTCCTCGTGGAAGTAGCCGGGGCAGTACGCGTATCCCTGTTTCCGGACGCCGGCCAGGGTGGAGCGCAGGGCGGCGGCCGTGGTGATGGTGTGCGGCGTGAACCCGCGCAGGGGCCCGGCGAGCACGCGTTCCCGCAGATCGGCGGGCCCGTGGGCCAGCAGTACCAGGCCGCTGGAGGACACGTGCAAGGGCAGCCGGCCCGCGATGCGGGTGTAGTTGATGATCGCCCCCGGTGCCGTGAGCCGTTCCAGGAAGAGCACCTCGTCGCCCTCCAGCACACCGATCTGGACGTGATGCCCCACCACTTCGTGGACGCCCTCCATGAACGGCATCGCCGCGTCCCGCAGCGACAGGGTGGGCGAGGCCCTGGTCCCGAGCTCCCACAGACGTACACCGATCCGTACTCGGCGGTCGGCGTCCCGCGCCAGGAACCCGTGCGAGACCAGCTCGGCGACCAGCCGCGAAGCAGTCGCCAAGTGCAGCCCCGTGCGCCGGGAGATCTCGGAGACGGTGAGAGCCGGCTCGTCCGGCGTGAACGCCTCGAAGATCCGCACCGCCCGCGACAGGACCGACTCGCCCATGGATGCCCTCCCGGCACCATCATCGGCCCCCTGACAGCGCAGATCCATGGGGTACGGCGGCCGATTCGCCTGCGGCTGCCGTACCCCGTGGCAACGCCCGAGGTCCGGGCCCAGCGCTGTCAGGAGGACAGCAGGTAGCGCACCGCCGTCTCTGCCAGGTCGGCGATGAACACGTCGTCCTCGACAGGTGCCGGCCTGGCGAGTCCCGGCCCGTAGGCGACCCGGATGACCGACGCGGCGAAGACGGTGCTGAAGCAGGAGCGGACCGCGGTCTCGGCGTCGGGAAGTGTGATGGCGTCCGCCGCCCGAAGGACCACCCCGGCGAAACTGTTCCCGGGGTCCTGGCTGTACCGGGAGCCTCGGCGCCGGACTTCCGGATGTGAGGCGGTGGTCAGCACCACGGCCCGCAGGAACCGTTCGTGGCGCAGGAACGCGCGGCCCGTTTCGGCCACTGCCTCACGGACGAGTCCGGCCGCGGACAGGCCCGCCCGTCGGCTGTCGTCGGAGAAGACCCGCTGATCCACGCGCAGGCGCTGCATGCCGTGTTCGTACACGGCGAGGAAAAGGGCTTCCTTGCTGGTGGTGCGGGCGTAGATGGCCGGCGGCGCGACTTCGGCCCGCTCGCACACGGCCGCGATGGTGAACGCCTCGTACCCGCCGTCCTCCAGGATCGACACCCCGGCGTCGAGCACCCGGTTCCACGCCTCGCGACTGCGGCGTTGCTTGGGCGGCCGGATCTCCAGGTCGGCCGCCTGCGCGGTGTCCTCGCCCATGACCTCACGCCCCCGCATCCACCCGTCCGACATCCCCGTACGTCTGATCCGGCGTCTGCTCGACGACTGCCCCAACATCGTCGCCATCAAGGCCGAGGGCGGCTTCCCCAGCATCCAGAGCGTCGTCGAGTGCCACCGTCACTTCGGTGAGGAGGTCGTCATCTCGATGCCCATCGAGGGCGAGATGATCCCGCGCGTCTTTCAGCTCCTGCGCCAGGGCAAGTACGACGACGCGGCCGAGATCTACTGGCAGCTCCACCCGGCCCGCAAGATCAAGGCGGTGCTCGCCCCGGCTCTCAACGGAGGCGCGTTCATCAACCGCCAGGCATGGAAGTTCCAGGGCTGGCTCCAGGGCTACAACGGCGGACCGCTGCGCATGCCCACCCAGCGCATTCACGACGCCCAGATGAACGCCCTGCACAAGGGCCGCGTCGACGCCGGTCTCGCACCGAGCATGGACCCGTTCCGCGAGTTCTTCATCGGCCGCAACCCGGCGTGAGGCCGCCGTACGAGATGAAGGGCAGCAGGACACCGTCGGCCGGGACGGTGACGTAATGTGAACACGCGCTCACGTCGACGCCGAGCACGCGCTCACAATGAGCCCGCGCATCAAGAGGTCAGCGGCCCGCGGGAGTGCCGAGGAGGTAGGAGACGACCGCCGTCTGGAGGTGACTGCGCAGTTCGCTCCACGACAGCGGTCGGCCCGACTCCAGGAACTCGCCCTGGGTGATGCGGTGGGCGATCATGGCGTAGGTCATGCGGAAGGCGAAGTCCAGCGCCGCCGCCGGGTCCTGATGGGCGATCGGCGTGTGGCGCAGCGCCTCGGCGAAGTGGCGGTTGCCCTCGACGCTGACCCGGGAGCCTTCGGCCCGTACCGCTTCGTGCCGGGTGCCGAGCAGCAGGAAGACGCGCAGCAGGGCCTCGTGCGCCTGGAAGGCGTCGGTGATCGCGCCGACCGCCTCGGCGATCGCCACCGCCGGATCGCGCAGGAGGCGTAGGCGCTCGACGGCCATGCGCTCGGCGATCTCGGCCTGGAGGTTCTCGGTGAAGGCGTGCTGGATGGCCAGCAACAGCCCTTCCTTATCGCCGAACCTGCGGTAGATGCTGCCGACGGCCATGCCCGCCCGGTCCGCGACGGCGGCCACGGTGAGCGCGTCCGCGCCACCCTCTTCGAGCAGGGCGTACCCGGCTTCCAGGATGTCCTGCTGCGAACGGCGGCTGCGTTCCTGGAGGGCGGCGGGTCGGGCGGCGGCGGGTTCGGTCACCTGCGCATTTTATCCACCCGCCTCTTGACTTCCATGATGCCACCATGTGAATCTCGACTCACATTAGATGTGAATTCGACTTCACATATGGACTCCGGCGGGCATGGTCGCGCCCGCCCCTTCTTCCTTGCCTCACCCCTCGCAATGGCGCGGGAGCGGCTCCGGAGGTACTCATGACCCCGCTCTACGACATCGCCGTCGTCGGCTACGGACCGACCGGCCTGACCGCCGCGTCCCTGCTGGGCCGGCTCGGCCACAGCGTGGTGGTGGTCGAACGCTGGCCCGCCCTCTACGGCCTCCCCCGGCTGACCCACATCGACGACGAGACCGCCCGTACCATCCAGGCGGCCGGCGATGCCGACGAAGCCCTGCGCGACTCGTCGATGTGCGACTACGTATGGGTCAACGGCAAGGGTGAAACGCTGGTGACCATCCCGGCCCACCCCGACGGGCCGATGGGCTACCCGTCCCACATCTCCATGTACCAGCCGGACGTCGAGAACGCGATCGACAAGCGCCTGCGCGGCTACGGCACGGTCGACGTCCGTCAGGGCTGGGCGGTCACCGGCCTCGACCAGGACGACGACGGCGTCACCCTGAGCCTGGGCGGCTGGAACGCCGACGAGTGCCGCGCGGACGGTCCGCACGAGCAGGTCCGGGCGCGTTACGTCATCGCCGCGGACGGGAGCCGCAGCAAGGTGCGCGAACTGCTCGGCGTCCAGCGTCAGGACTTCGGCTTCAACGAACTGTGGATGAACGTGGACACCGAGTGGCTGCGCCCCCAGCCGCCGGAGTTCGCCCACGGCACCCAGTACTGCGACCCGGCACGCGGGCACATGACCATCAACATCGGCACCACGCGCCAGCGTTTCGAGTTCGCCCTGCTGCCGAGTGAGACACGCGAGGAGATGACCGCGCCGGAGGCCGCCTGGCGACTCCTGGGAGAGCACCACGGCCTGGGGCCGGACGACCTGCGCATCACGCGCCAGCTGGTGTACGGCTTCGAGGCCCGCATCGCCACCCGGTGGCGGACCGGCCGCGTCTTCCTGACCGGTGACGCCGCCCACACCATGCCTCCGTACCTGGGGCAGGGCGCGTGCAGTGGTGTCCGCGACGCCACCAATCTCGCCTGGAAGCTCCACCTCGTGCTCGCCGGGCAGGCCCCGGACACACTGCTCGACACCTATGAGAGCGAGCGCCGCCCCCACGTCACCGCCCTCACCCACGCGGCGATCGGCCTCGGCGAGGTCGCCAACACACACGACGCCGAGGCCGCGGCCGCCCGGGACGCGGCGTTCTTCGCAGGCGAGGTGCCCCCACCGCCGCCCTTCCCGCCTCTCGGGGAGGGAGTGCTGCGGCAGGGGGCGGGCGCGCCGGCCGGCACCCTCACCCCGCAGGGCCGCATCCGCCTGCCCGACGGGCGCACGGGGCGTTTCGACGACCTGACCGGATACGGCTTCACCCTGGTCGCCGCGGAGGACCCGACCGCCGCCCTCGGTCCGGGGCGGCTCGCCCGCCTGGAGAGCCTGGGCTGCGCCGTGGTCGCTCTCGACCGCGTCGACGACCTCGACGGACGGCACCGCGAGTACCTCCAACTGCTGGGAGCCGTCGCCTACTTGGCCCGCCCGGACTTCGTGCTGTTCGGAGCCGCGACCGACAGCGCCGACCTCGGCAGGCTCGTGGACGACCTCGACGCCGCGCTGGCCGGGGCGGGGGGAGCGGCCGGGAGGGTGGGAGCGGCCAAGGCGGCAGGGGCAGCCGGGGTGGCGGGGGCGGCCGTATGACGAGCGCGAAGCCTGAGGTGTCCCCGCTGGTCGCCGCCCAGCACCGGGCCATGCCCTTCACCCGGCTCACCGACTGCGGCATGGACCCCGCCGACGCCCGCCGCCTGCTCACCGACACCGCGACCGGAACGCCGTGGCAGGAGGCCGCGGCGGCCCTCGCGGACGAACAGCTGTCGCGAGCCGGGCGTGCGCGGGACGAGGGCCACCTCGTCACCGCCCGACAGGCGTACCGCTTCGCCTCGGCCGCCCTGATGTTCGCGCAGATGGCGTGCCAGAGCGACACCGACGAAAAACGCGAGCTGTACACCCGGCATACCGCGGTGACCGCCGCGCTCGCACCGGACTTGGAGCGCGTCGAGATCCCTCACCGTGCCGGGACACTCACCGGCTGGCTGTGCCTGCCGGCCTCGGGAGCACCCAGGGCCACGGTGATCGTGTGGGGCGGGCTCAGCGGCTGGGGAGCGGCCTACCTGCCCGTGGCCCGGGCGTACACCGCGCGCGGTCTGGCCTGCGTACTCGCGGAAGGGCCCGGCCAGGGCGAGTCGAGGCTGCGTCACGGGCTGTACGTCGACGAGCAGGTCACGGAGGGATTCGCTCGCTTCGTCGACTTCGCCGAGGCCGACACCCGCCTGCGTGGCCCCATCGGCATCCAGGGCATCAGCTTCGGCGGTCTCTTCGCCGCTCACCTCGCCGCCGCCGATCCGCGCGTGGCCGCGGTGGTCGTCAACGGCGCTCCGGCGGTACCGGCCGTCCCCGAGTTCCGCACCGCGCGCGAGCAGATGGCCGCCGTGGTCGGCACCGACGATCCGGACCGGGTGGCCGAGGTCATGGACGCGCTGCGCTTCGACCCGGACAAGCACCGCATCACCTGTCCGCTGCTCCTGCTGCACGGCGGCCTCGACCCGCTCGCCCGCTACGCGGACCAGGAACCCTTCCTGCGCGCCGCCGACCATCCGACGTCCGCCCTCCGTGTCTGGGCCGACGGCGAGCACACCCTCTACAACCACGCGGCCGAGCGCGACGCGCTCACCGGTGACTGGTTCACCGACCGGCTCGCCCGCCGCCACAGCACCCCGAAAGGTTAGGAACGCCCAGTGGACTTCACCGTCGAGACCGCCACCGACGCGGTGATGGAGAGCTTCCAGCAGACCGGGAACCCGCGGCTGCGGCAGGTCATGGAGAGCCTGACCCACCACCTCCACGACTTCGTCCGGGACATCGAACCCACGCTGAAGGAGTGGGAGGAGGCCATCGGCTTCCTCACCGCCGTAGGCCAGAAGTGCGACGACACCCGTCAGGAGTTCGTCCTGCTGTCCGACATCCTGGGCGTGTCCATGCTCGTCGAGACCCTGAACGGCTCGGAGGAGGGCACCGAGAGCACGGTCCTCGGCCCCTTCCACATGACCCAGTCCCCCAGCCGCGAACTCGGCGCCTCCATCGACCTGTTGGGCGGCAACCGCCCGTGTGTGGTCTCCGGCCGAGCGCTCGCCACCGACGGCACCCCGCTGCCGGACACCGAACTCGACGTGTGGCAGTGCGACGAGGACGGCTTCTACGACGTCCAGCAGCCCGACGTCCAGCCGCCGGGCAACGGACGCGGACTGTTCCGCACCGACGGCGAAGGCCGCTTCTGGTTCCGTACCGTGGTCCCCTCCCACTACCCCATCCCCACCGACGGCCCTGTAGGCGACCTCCTCAAGGCAACCGGCCGCCACCCCTACCGCCCCGCCCACATCCACTTCATCGCGCATGCCGAGGGCCACCGTCCGGTCACCACGCATGTGTTCGTCGCCGACAGCCCCTACATCGACTCCGATGCCGTCTTCGCCGTCAAAAGCGCCCTGATCACCGAGTTCACCGAGTCGGGCGACGAACAGGACGCCCAGCGCTACGGCGTGAGCGCACCCTTCGCGCACGCCAGGTTCGACATCGTGCTGGAGCCGGAGACCCCGCAGTGAACTTCACCTACGAGGCCCAGCCCATGCGGGTGGCCTTCGGCGCCGGAAGCCTCCGCCAACTGCGCGAGGAAGCGGACCGGTTGGGGCTACGACGGCTGCTGGTGCTGTCCACCCCCGGTCAGCGGTCCCTGGCCGAACAGGCCGCCACCCTGCTGGGCGACACGTGTGCCGGAATGTTCACCGAGGCCCGGATGCACGTACCGACGCAGGTGGCCGAGGCGGCCCGGGCAACCGCGCGCGACGCCGACGCGGACGGCTGCGTGGCCATCGGGGGCGGATCGACCGTCGGCCTCGGAAAAGCGATCGCCCTGACCACCGGCCTGCCCGTGATCAGTGTGCCGACGACCTACGCCGGCTCGGAGATGACACCCGTGTGGGGACTGACCGAGAACGGGCGCAAACGAACCGGCCGTGACCCGGCCGTGCTGCCGCGCAGCGTGGTCTACGACCCCGAACTCACCGTCGGGCTCCCCGCGCACGTGTCGATCACCAGCGGCTTCAACGCCATCGCCCATGCCGTGGAAGCCCTCTACGCGCCCGACACCTCGCCGATCGTGTCCATGATGGCCGAGGAGGGCGTACGCTCGCTGGCCGCCGCCCTGCCGGTCATCGCCGCCGACCCGGGCGACCTGGGAGCCCGCACCGACGCCCTGCGCGGGGCATGGCTGTGCGGGGCCTGCCTGGGCGCGACCACCATGTCCCTGCACCACAAGCTCTGCCACATCCTCGGCGGCACCTTCGACCTGCCCCACGCCGCTACCCACACCGTCCTCCTCCCCTACGTCACCGCCTTCAACCTCCCCTCGACACCGGCCGCCGAACAGGCGCTGCGCCGCGCCCTGACCACGGACGACATACCCCACCACCTCGCACGAGCCTCCACCGATCTCGGCGCTCCATGCTCCTTGTCCGAACTCGGCCTCACCGCACCGGACTTGGACGAGGTCCTCACACAGGCGCAGGCCCAGCCCTACGCAAACCCCCGCCCGGTCACGGCGGAAGCCCTCCGATCGCTGCTCACGCACGCTTTGAAGGGGACGCTCGCACCGTGACCGGCAGCTCTACCGAGCTCGAATGAGCGACAGGAGCGCCCCCACGGAGTCGAAGGAGCCGTTGGGGACCACCTGCTCCGACGGAGGTTTTACTCGTCGTGGATTGAACGACTCGTCGCGGCGTGATCACCTACGGCTGAGATGCCGCTTGCCAGCGCCGCCGGAGGCCCGCCGTGCCGTACTTCCTGCTCACCGTGACGGCCTCGCGGCGGACCAACCTCGGGTTGCAGGTCGAACCCGCTGTACGCATCAGGGAGTTGGCGTCACGGGTGAATGACGCCGACGTTCCCGTGCCCGGCGACCGCCTCCTGCTCCGCCGCCCCGACACGGGCACGTGGTGGATCGCCCCGCTGGCCTCCTTCGGACTGGAGGCGTGGCAGAAGGACGGCCTCGCCTACACCCGCAGCAACCCCGCCGACCCGGAGTTCACGCTGGCCATCGGCGGCCGAGGCGGCCCAGAGGCCCTCCCGGTGGGCACCGAGATCTGGCTCGACGACAACGCTCCGACCCGCGGTCACCGCACCAATGGCTGGCGTCGCATCATCGCCGACATCGCCTCGGGTGACTGGCATCAGGCGGCCCCGGACGCGGTCGACACCACCATCACCGACCGCTGATCGCTGATCGCTGATCGCTCGATCCCGGCAGCTGTAGTCCTTCGCGGCCTGCACCACGGTGGCCGCGTACGTGGCCGGGTCTGCCTTGGCGCTACAGCGCTTCGACAGAGCCGCCACCGGCCCTTCGGCCCCTTTCCGCATTCGCCCCCAGCCACCGGCCACCGGACCGCCCGCGCATAAACTGGCCACGTCTACGCCCAGAGCCACATTTCCACCCACACAAGCCACGTGCTCGCTCGGCCGCGGTGCCGGGGGCTCCTCCTGAGCCCGCCCCGGGCGATCACACCCCTCGCGTTCAGGAGAGCATCGATCGTGGAATCGGCAGCAGCGCGCCCCGGTCTGGTCCTCACGGCCGCCTCCGTTCTGCCGGAGGACGCCGGCCGAGCGGCGCTCGTCGCGCGCGTGCACGACCCGGAGGTCGACGGACCGTGTGTGGCCGCGGTCCGTGGCGAGCAGGTCGTCGACCTGACGGCCATCGCGCCCACCGTCTCCGACCTCATGGAACGCGACGACGCGGTGACGATCGTCCGCGAGGCCGAAGGCCGACGTACCTGGCGCCTGGAAGAACTGACGCGGGCGCCGAGCGGCCGCCGTGACATGCCGCATCTGCTCGCTCCGATCGACCTCCAAGTGATCAAGGCCGCGGGCGTCACCTTCGCCCGGAGCCTGCTGGAACGCGTCATCGAGGAGCGAACGGGCGGCCGTCCGGAACAGGCCGCGCAGGTGCGGGCCCGGGTGCAGGAGCTGGTGGGCGGCGCGCTCGACGGCATCCGTCCCGGATCACCGGAAGCGGACAAGGCCAAGGAACTGCTCGTCTCCGAAGGACTGTGGTCGCAGTACCTGGAGGTCGGGATCGGGCCCGACCCGGAGGTGTTCACCAAGGCCCCCGTCCTCTCCTCGGTCGGCACCGGCGCCGACGTCGGAGTGCTCGGCGCCTCGGTGTGGAACAACCCCGAGCCCGAGGTCGTCCTCGTCGTCGACTCGCGCGGCCGGGTCCGGGGCGCGACGCTCGGCAACGACGTCAACCTCCGCGACATCGAGGGGCGCAGTGCCCTGCTGCTGTCCCGGGCGAAGGACAACAACGCCTCCTGCGCGATCGGCCCGTTCATCCGGCTGCTCGACGACGGCTTCGACCTCGACACCGTACGCAGTCTCGACATCGACCTCCGTGTCGAGGGCATGGACGGTTACGTACTGCACGGCAGCAGCTCCCTGCGCGAGATCAGCCGTGACGTGCTGGACCTGGTGGGCGCCGCCTACGGTCGGCATCATCAATACCCCGACGGCTTCGTGCTGTTCACCGGAACTCTCTTCGCCCCCACCGAGGACCGCCGGACACCCGGTGAGGGCTTCACCCACGAGTACGGCGACATCGTGCGGATCTCCAGCCCGCTACTCGGCACTCTGGTCAACACCGTCGTCACCAGCGAGCAGGCGACACCGTGGACGTTCGGCGTGGGAGCGCTGATGCGCAACCTCGCCCGGCGCGGCCTGCTTTGAGTCGGCCACCCACGGGGAGGCACAACCGATTCAGGCTCGGGCGACCGGCTCCTGGTGGAACGAGGCGTGAAAGCGCCGCATGTGATCCACGAGGCGCTCGGGTCCGGTCAGCATGACGGTGGCCGTCAGGCGCGGGTCCGCGCTGGAGGCCGCCAACCGCAGTTCCAGCGCGCCTGGTTCGACCGTGCGCCGTCCGTCTCGTCCGGTGAAGGAGGCGAGGTCGGCCGGCACCGTGACCCGCATGCGGCGGGCCTCGCCCGGCTCCAGCTCCACCCGGGTGTAGCCGACGAGGCGCTGTGCCGGCTGGACGACGGAGGCGACCGGGTCATGGAGATAGAGCTGGACGACTTCGGTTCCGGGTCGTTCGCCGGCGTTGCGGACGGTGAAGGAGAGGGTGAACTGGCCGTCGGTCGGGGCTTCCGCGGCGTCCACGGCCAACTCCGCCCAGACGAAACACGTATAGGAAAGGCCGTGGCCGAAGGCGAACGCGGGGGTCGGGTCGATGGTGGACACCTCGCTGGCGTGCGCGAGGCGTGCCCCGAGGTAGGTGGCCGGTTGGGAGCCCGGTCCGCGCGGGACACTGACGGGCAGACGCCCTGATGGGTTGGTACGACCGCTGAGGACCCCAGCGATCGCGTGTGTGCCCTCCTCCCCGGGAAAGAAGGACTGCACGATCGCAGCGGACTCCTCCACGGCTCGGCCGAGGGCGTACGGTCGTCCCGCGAGCAGCACGGTGATCACCGGTGTCTCCTGGTCGAGCAGGGCGTCGAGCAGGTTCTGCTGCGCACCGGGGAGCGCCAGCGTCTCGGCGTCGCATCCCTCGCCGCTGGTGCCCCGCCCGAAGAGCCCGGCGCGGTCGCCGAGCACGAGCACGGCTACGTCGGCCTCGCGTGCCGCCCGGGCGGCCTGGCCGATGCCGGAAAGGTCCCCGTCGTCGATTCCGGTGCCGCGGGTGAACGTGATCTCGGCGTCGGGGAACTCGGCGGCGAGCGTGTCGCGCAGCGTGGGCAGCTGGAGGCCCAGCGGTGTCCCGGGGTTGCGGACGCCGATGTGCTGGGGGAAGGAGTAGCAGCCCAGTACGGCGGTGGGTTCGTCGGCGTTGGGACCGAGCAGGGCGATGCGGCGTGGCCTTGCCAGCGGCAGGGTGCCGTCGTTGCTCAGCACTACGACCGCTTCCTCGGCGAGCGTCCGGGCCAGCGAGCGGTTCTCCGGTCCGTCGAGGTCGATCCGGCCGCGCAGGGCGGCCGGGTCGTCGAGGTCGGCCCCGTCAAGGGCTGCCGGTACGGGATTCCAGTCCTTGTCGAGCAGTCCGAGCATCGCCTTCTGGGTGAGGACCCGGCGCAGGGCACGGTCGACCAGCGTCTCCGGGATGCGCCCGTCGGTGACGGCCTCGGCCAGCGGTGCGCCGTATGTCTTGACGTTGGGCAGTTCGACGTCGATGCCCGCGTGGAGCGCTGTGCCGGCGGCGTGGGCCCAGTCGGCTGCGACTCCGTGCAGGGTCTTCAGGAAGGCGATGGCGAAGTAGTCGGCGACGACGGTGCCCTCGAAGCCCCAGGTGTCGCGCAGCAGCCCGGTGAGCAGTTCCTCGTCGGCGGCGGAGGGCATGCCGTCGGTGTCGGTGTAGGCGTTCATCACCGAGCGGGCGCCGCCCTCGCGGATCGCCATCTCGAAGGGCGGCAGCAGTACGTCGGCGCGCTCTCGCGGGCCCAGGGAGGAGGGGGCGAGGTTGCGGCCGGCACGGGAGGCCGAGTAGCCGACGAGGTGCTTGAGGGTGGCGATGATCCCTGCGGATTCGAGGCCCTGCACATATGCCGTCCCGATGGTGCCGACCAGGTAGGGGTCCTCGCCGATGGTTTCCTCGACCCGGCCCCAGCGGGCGTCGCGCACGACGTCCAGGACGGGCGCGAGTCCCTGGTGCACGCCGACGGCGCGCATGTCTCGGCCGATGGCTGCGGCCATGCGCCGTACCGTGTCCGGATCGAAGGTGGCGCCCCAGGACAGCGGAACGGGGTAGGCCGTCGCGCCCCAGGCGGCGAAGCCCGCAAGGCACTCGTCATGTGCGAGGGCGGGGATGCCGAACCGGTTCGTGGCGGCGATACGGATCTGGGTGCGGGCCAGGGACAGCGCGCCCAGGGCGGGGTCGACGGGGACGGTGCCGAAGGGCCGGGTCAGTTGCCCGAGACCGGTCGGCAGGAGTGCGTCGAGATCGACGGCTTCCTCCATGTCGTGCTGGTGGGGGGCCACTTCACCGCCTTGGTCGGAGGCGCCGACCCACACCCCGTACAGCTGGGCGGTCTTCTCCTGAAGGGTCATCGCGTCGATCAGGGCGTCGACTCGCGCGGGCAGGGAGAGGGCGGGGTCGTTCCAGACGGGGACGGCGGAGGTGTCTTCTGCTGGCACGGTGGCGTTCACATTCCTCCCACACCCGTCAGCCCAGGGCCAGGGCGTGACGAGCGAACAGGTGGCGGCGTCTGTCAACGGCTGAATCCCGCGGTCAGGCCGCTCAGCAGCTGGCGGCGGCCGAAGGCGTACAGGACCAGGACGGGCAGTGTGGTGAGGACGACGGCAGCGAGAACGGCCGGGACATTGACTCCGTACTGGCCCTGGAACGTCCACAGTGCGAGCGGCAGTGTCCGGCGCTCAGGGCTCTGCGTGAGGATCAGCGGCAGCAGGAATCCGTTCCAGATGGTCAGCGCGTTGAAGATGGCAACGGTGATGATGGCCGGCCGGGTGAGCGGCGCCGCCAGCCGCCACAGGGTCGTCCATTCGCCGGCGCCGTCGACCCGCATCGAGTCGAACAGCTCTTTGGGCACGTCGCGGATGAAGTTGGTGAGCACCAGCACCGACAGCGGGATGGCGAAGGCGATCGACGGAAGGATCAGCGCCAGCAGACTGTCGTACAGGTGCAGTTTGATGATGATGAGGTAGACCGGGATGACCGTCGCCTGCAGCGGGATGGCCAGGCCCATCAGGAACAGTCCGTTGATCGCGCGCAGGACCCGCATGCGCCACCCGCGCACGATCGCGTAGGCGGCCATGAAGGAGAACACGACCGCGGGCACCACGGCACCGGCGGTGACGACGACGCTGTTCACGAAGTAGCGGACGAAGTCGGACTCGATGACCATCCGGTAGTTGTCCAGGGTGGGGTCGCTCGACGGCACCAGCGGGTTGCTCGCGTAGTAGCCGCTCCGGGCCTTCAGGCTGGTGATGAGGGCCCAGTACAGGGGTACGGTGACGACGGCGAGCCACAGCAACCCGGCCAGGCCTCCGCCCCAGTTGCGCCGGCCGCCCGCCCGACGGGGGTGGCGTTGCCGCTCGTGCTGGGTGGCCTTCTGAGGTCGTCGTCGCGGCTTGGTGAGCGTGGTGGTCATGTCAGACCCCCTCGAGTTGGCTCGCACCGGCGTCCCGTCCGCCGAGCCGGCGCAGCAGCAGGGCGAGGCTCAGTCCCAGCAGGACCAGGATGACCGCGATGGCGCTGGCCGGACCCATCAGGCTGGCCTGGAATCCCCGCTTGTACATGTCCAGTGCGAGGACGCGGGTGGCGTCGCCCGGGCCGCCCTCGGTCAGGACGAAGATGAGGTCGAAGAAGGTCAGCGACCCGACCACCATCAGCGTGGACGAGGTGATGATGGTGTATTTCAGCTGGGGCAGCGTGATGCTGAAGAACTGCCGGATCCGTCCTGCTCCGTCCAACTGCGCGGCTTCGTAGAGGGATTTCGGGATCTGCTGGACCCCGCCCTGGTAGATCAGTGAGTGGAACGGGATGAACTGCCAGGAGACGACGAAGACGACGACCCCGAACGCCAGCCCTGGCCGCCCCAGCCAGTCCTGGCTGAGCGCGTGGATCTTCAGTCCGGCGCCGAGCCCGAAGTTGGGGTCCAGCAGGGCCTTGTAGGCGATCGCGATCGCCGCGGAGCTGAGCATCAGCGGGATGAAGTACACCACGCCCAGCACCGCCCGGTAGCACTGGCGGCCGGCCAGGAAGGTGCCGAGCAGAATGCTCAGCGGCGTCTGGACGGCCCAGGACACGGCCATCACCAGGAACGTCACCCAGAGGGCGTGCGGCAGCCCGGGGTTGGTGAGCACCTTGCGCCAACTCGTCAGCCCGGAGGGGCGGATGGCGCCGATCCCGTCCCATGTGGTGAAGCTCAGCGCGAAGACACCGAAGAGCGGAATCACGGCGAAGCCGACGAAGAGCACCAGCGCCGGAGCGGCCAGCCACGGCAGGACGCCGCGCGCATCGCGAGGCCGCGGATGGCCGGTGAGTGCGCTCATTTGGCGGTGACCGCGTTGAGGTTGCCGGCGAACTGCTGTGGTGAGATGGACAGTTGGAACAACTTCACGATGTTGTCCAGGAGCGTCTCGGCGGCGGTCGGGCTGAGCGCCTGGTCCCAGGACTGGGCGAACACCTTCGCCTTGCTGGCGATGTCATAGGTGAACTTCAGGAAGTCGGCGCTCTTCGAGGCGGCCAGCAGCTTCTCCGTGCCCAGCCGGATCGGGACCGAGCCGTTGTCGATCCACTTCTGCACCTCGGCGTCCTGCAGGACCCCCTTGGCGAAGAAGTCCTTCGCGGTCTTCTTCTGCTCGGCGCCGGCCTTCGAGGAGATGGACAGGTACTGCGCGGGGTTGCCGACCGTGTCACTCGGATCACCCTTGCCGCCCTCGACGGGCGGGAAGGTCATGTAGCCCAGTCCGCCGCTGGAGACGAAGTCCCCGCCGTCGGCCTGCTGGATGCCGTAGGACCAGGCCCCGTGCAGCATCATCGCGGCCCGGCCGGTGTACAGCAGCGCCTGGTCGGCGTTGGAGTCCGCGGTGATCGAGGAGAAGCCCTTGACGAACCCCCGGGCTTTGACCAGTTCCTGGACCTTGGTCAGCGCGGTGATGGCGGCCGGGTCGGACCAGGCGTTCTTCTCGCCCTCGGCGATGGCCTGGAACACCTCGGAACCGCCGATGCGATCGAAGAGGAACTCCAGCCACATCATGTTCGTCCACCGGGACTGACCGCCGAGGGCGAAAGGCGCTATCCCCTTCGCGTTGAATCTGGGTACCAGCGCCATGATGTCGTCCCAGGACTGCGGCGGTTTCACCCCGACCTGCTCGAACACCTTCCTGTTGTAGTAGAGGATGATCGGCTGCACTGCCTCGCACGGCATCGCGTAGATCTTGCCGTCGACGGTCGCCGCGCCGAACGAGGACGGGAAGAGCCCCTTCTTGATCTCGGAGTGCTCCTCGAACCACGGCGTGAGGTCCTCGACCTGGCCCGCTTCCACGTAAGTGCGCAACGTCCCGCCGCCCCAGCCCCAGATGATCGTGGGTGCCCGTCCGGCTCCGATGGCCGTCTTGATCTTCGTCTTGTACGCGTCGTTCTGGTAGGTGGTGTCCTTGATCTGCTCCTTGGGGTGGGCCTTGTTGAAGGCTGCCACCGCGCTTGCCCTGACGCCTTCCTGTGGCTGGCCGTTCAGGTACCAGTACGTGGCTCCTCCGCTCTTGCCTGGACCGGATGAGCCGCAGGCCGCCAGTGCCGCGGAGACCGGCACGCCGGCGGCCAGGCCGAGGAGGGTACGTCGGGAGAGCGCCATGTTTTCTCCGCACTCGAGAGCCGTCGGCTTCTCGTGAGTCGTCGTGAGTCATGGTGAAAGGTTTTCGTAACAGCGTCCTTCGAGCTCTACTCTGGCAAGTTAGGTTTCGATCTGATGCCCTGTCAAGACGTGTGCAGACCGGTCGAGGAGCAGCACCGAAAGGCCTGATTTCAGGCGAAGATGGCTCTTGTGGTACTCGGAGATGAAGACCGAAACTATTTCGAAGAGCTTTAGCCACAGACGAAAGGCCATAAGGCGGCAACGGCTGGCACCCTGTTGGTGCAGGTCATGTCGCGCCGGCGGCGGCCGGTACCGCCCGAGACGGACCGTGCCGACAACTGAGGCCTCTGACGAAGGTGTTGGTGCATGCCGTCGGCAGGAATCACGACAGTGGTTGCCCCGACAGGACCGGACGGCCCGCCGGTGGTGCCGCTCCGCCCCCGCGCCGCCGGAACCGGGCGTCCGTTGCCGTACGGTTGACCGGTTCCACCGGCGTCTCACCGCACCGATGGACATACAGCAGAGAGGAAGCGATGCGACCGAACACCAGGCGCACCACTTTGGCGGACATCGCACAAGCGGCCGGGGTCTCCGTCGCGACCGTGTCCAAAGTGGTCAACGGTCGCGTGGACGTGGCACCGCAGACCCGCGCCCGGGTGCAGGAACTACTGCACCAGCACCACTACCTGGCACCGGTGTTCCGCCACACCGAGGTCATGGAAAGCGCCACCATCGAAGTGCAGTTCAGGGGCGGCCTGAAGTCGTACGTGGCAGAGACCCTGGAAGGCATCGTCGACTCCGCCGCCGAACTGGGCGCCTCAGTGGTGCTGAGCAAGTCGTCCCACGCCCCGCACTGGGCCCGCGACCTGGTCTCAGCCGGACGCCGTGCCGTCATCGCGATCACCAGCGTGTACAGCACGGCGCACCTCGACGAACTGGCCCGCGCCGGGCTGCCGCTGGTCGTGCTGGACCCACTGCACCTCCCGGACAGCCGGGTCAACAGCGTCGGGGCGACCAACTTCGCCGGGGGCCTGGCCGCGACGCAGCACCTCCTCTCGCTGGGGCACCGCCGTGTCGCCTATCTCGGCGGTCCGGCGATGGCCGTGTGCAACCAGGCACGCATGCACGGCTACCGCGCCGCCATGGAGGCACACGGAGCACAGGTGCCCGGCGCCTACGTCCGGCCCGGGGAGTTCACGTACGAGACCGGGTTGCATGGCGCCACCGCACTGCTGGAGCTGCCGGAGCCACCGACCGCGATCTTCGCGGGCAACGACGAGATCGCCCTCGGTGCCATCGAGTCCGCCCGCGCCCGGGGCCTGCGCGTCCCCGAAGACCTGAGCGTGGTCGGCTTCGACGACACGAGCCTCGCCCAGATGGCTTCGCCGCCGCTGACCACCGTGCGACAGCCCCTGCGGGAGATGGGTGCCGCCGCCCTGCGGATCGCCCTTCAACTGGCCAACGGCGAGAAGACCGAGTCGCACCACATCGAACTCGCCACCGAACTGGTGGTCCGGGCCTCAACGGCGCCGCCCCGGGAACCGACGTCGGCGCGTGAGCGACCGTAGAAGAGGGCTGCCCCAGGAGGCGTTCCTGAGCGGGGTGAACTACCCGTTGTGTGCTCCGGGTTCGGTCGTCGGCGTCTGTTGGGTGGCCGCCCACGACGCCAGGAGCGCCAGATTGTCAGCGGTCGGTGTGCCCGCAGCTGCGGTGTACACGTTGAGACGCAGGCCGGGTTCAGCGGGCAGTTCCAGGGTCTCGACGTCCAAGTCGAGCCGGCCCACGACCGGATGGCGCACGCGCTTGCGGCCGGATCGGTGCAGCCGCACGTCCTGCGTCGCCCACCGCTGCCGAAACAGCTCACTGCGCGTCGACAGTTCGCCGACCAGGGCGATCAGCCCCTCGTCGTGCGGATTGCGGCCCGCTTCCATGCGTAGCTTCGCTGCCACGTCACCGGCAATTCGGTCGTGGTCGACAAAGAAATCCCTGGCCGCCTCGGCGTTGAGATAGACGAACCGTGCTGTGTTCGCGGGCCGTCGCGGCTCGGCCAGCACCGGTGAATACAGCGCGCGAGCGAGTTGGTTCATGGCGAGCACGTCATAACGGCCGTTGCCGATCCAGGCCGGCGCATCGGAGATCGCGTCGAGCACCTGCTGCAGCGTCGAGCGCACCGTCACGGCGGGCCTGCGCCGGCGTGGACGGCTGGGCGCCCTGGACTGGCGGGCGAGGTGGAACAAGTGGTCGCGCTCGGCCTCGTCGAGTTGCAAGGCGGAGGCCAGCGCGTCGAGCACGCCATCGGAGGCACCGGCGAGGCTGCCGCGCTCCATGCGCACGTAGTAGTCGACCGATACCCCCGCAAGGAGCGCCACTTCCTCGCGGCGCAGGCCTTTGACCCGACGGTTGCCGCCGTAAGCGGGCAGGCCCGCCTGCTCGGGTGCGATGCGGGCACGACGCGAGCTGAGAAACTCCCGGATCTCGGTCCGTGGATCCATCGTGGTCATCGTCCCCTCCCCATCTGCGCGTCCCGCAGCCTACGGCGTACCCGTCGCCGTGGTCGCGACGCCGCCGTCCACCGGGATGATGGCGCCCGTGAGGTAGGACCCGGCGCGGCCGGCGAGAAACACGGCGACACCCGCCATGTCGTCGTCGCGGCCGAGCCGGCGCAGAGGGGCAGCCGCCGCGATCGTGTCGCCGATGGCATCGAGCGTGGAGGCCATCATCTGCGACGGAAACACTCCCGGTGCCACCGCGTTCACCGTGACGTGCTGGGGGCCCAGTTCCCTGGCGAGCACTCTGGTGAGTTGATGGAGTGCCGCCTTGCTGCTGGCGTACGAGTAGTTGGGCGCCTGGGCGACGTGAATGGCGGCGATACTGCCGATGTTGATGATCCGCGCGGGGTCGTCGGCGGTGCCCGCCCTGCGAAGTGCGGGGAGTAGCGCCTGCACCAGCCAGAACGGCGACTTGAGGTTGAGGTCGATCACCGTGTCCCAGGCCTCGTCCGGGAAGGTCGCCAGCGGCTCGCGCCACATCGCTCCCGCGTTGTTGACAAGGATGTCCAGGCGTTCCCAGTCGACCTCGACGAGATCAGCGAGGCGCTGACACTCGTCGCGCCGGGACAGGTCGGCCGGAATTGCCCGGACGTCGCCGAATTCGGACAGTAGACGCTGCGCCTCCGCGCACGCGTCCGCCTTGCGTGAGCTGACGACGACGCGAGCGCCCGCCTGGAGAAGGCCGCGCGCGATCATCATCCCGATACCCCTGGTGCCACCGGTGACAAGGGCGTACTTCCCACTCAGATCGAAGAGTCCTGTGTGAGCGGTGTATTGGCCGTCCGCCATTGAGCTTCGTCCCTTCTGCCATGGAGTGACGCGCCGAGCTGGTCAGGGCGAAGCCGCAGTGCGTTTCCATGGGGTGTTGTCGGTGCTTCCGACGCGACCAGGCTGACAGGCGTTCGGGACGTCCGGGAGACCCTGGTGATCCAGGTACTGTGAGAGCCCCCCTCACTGTGAGTGTCCCCCTGCCTGGTGCGCTGACTCCCTCAGCTGAGGCCGGCCCGTCGCCGAGGCGCCGGTAGCCGAAGAGCGGTCACGTGCGGGGGCTGAGGCATTCGGCGACGGCCCGGCGCAGCGTTCGCCCGCCGGGCGAGCACTCCCCCGCCCGTCGCGGTCGCGGTGCACCCGCCCGACGGATTCGGCGCCCGCTACGCCGAGGAGCACATCCCCGACTGGGTCTGACTCCAGCCCGAGCGGACCTCCGCATCGATCGGCAGTCCCTCACGGTCAAGGGCCGCGGGCTACCGCCGCCCTCTGCTCACGGGTCGGTCGTGGTGTCGCGGGGCGCGTAGGCGGCCGGGGTGAGACCGGTGCGGTCGCGGAAGAAGCGGCCGAAGTTCGCGGGATCGGTGAAGCCGAGGTGGCCGGCCACCGTCCGAGCGTCCCACCGGGCACCTCCCAGCAGGCGCCGGGCTTCCAGGAGGCGCCGCTCGTCGATGAGTTCGCGTACTCCCTTGCCGGTGGCGTCCCGGGCTGCGCGGCTGAGGGTCCGGACCGAGCAGCCGAGCAGCTCGGCATAGTCCGCGGCTTGGTGCAGTTCGCGGAAGTGCAGCTCCAGGGCGTCCAGGAAGCGCCGGTACCGGTCGGCGCGGCCGGTGCCGACGGTGGCCGTGCCGGTGGGGGCGATGCCCGGGGAGTTGGCCAGGCGCAGCAGGAGCGATTCGAGCAGGCTGCGCCGCAGGGCGTGGTGGATGGCGAGGGGACGGCGTCCCAGTGCGCGGTGTTCGTCGAGGAGTTGGAGTGCCGTCTGCTGGAGCCAGGCGGTGTCCTCGGGGTGCGGGCTGAGCACGGCAGGGGCCTCGTGCGCGGTGAGCGGGGCCAGGAGACGGGCGAGGTCGGGCCGCAGCACGTCCGGTTCGAAGAGGATGAACGTGCCGCGGGCCGCGCCGGGCGGATGCCAGCACTGCGCGTGCCCGGGACGCACCCACAGCCACTGGCCGGGGGCGACGGTCCGCGTGACGTGGTCGACGTCGTGCCGCAGCTCACCCTCGGTGACCGCGATGAGGTAGTGGAAGGTGGCACGGCCCGGACGGGGCGGATTCCACGGCCAGTCGTCGTGCTGGGCGAAGAAGTCCTCGACGGTACTCACCTCAAGGCCGTAGGGAGTGCCGACCGGGGGCTGGAAACCGTAGAGCGGGACCGCGGCCGGTCCGGACGGGGTTCCACTCGGGTCGGGGTGTCGCCTGTCGACCATCATGTGTCCGCAGCCTACAGCCCTACTCGTCGGCTTCGACGGAAGGATGAGACGTATCGCCGCGACCGCGCGCCCCGCATGACCGCGCGCCCTCCGCGTCCTTCGATGCCACAGTCCGTCACCACCTGAGGAAGGCAACGCCCCATGAACGGATCGGCCCTGCACACGACCGCCGCCGACTGCGCGGAGGAACTCCCCGGAGCCCGGTTGGAGCACCCCTTCGGCCCCGACTGGGAGGTCTACAAGGTGCGTGGCAAGGTGTTCATGCTGATGACCGAGGTCCCGGGGCGGCCCGTCGTGATCCTCAAGGCGGACCCCGACGAGGCGCATGCCCTGCGGGAGCAGTACAGCCACATCACACCCGGCTACCACATGAACAAGAAGCACTGGATCACCCTGGAGGGCGGAGAAGGCGTCGACGAGGAACTCGTCAGGGAACTCGTCACCGACTCCTACCGGCTCGTCGTCGCCCACCTGCCCAGGGCCGAGCGGCCCGTCGACCCGCACACCTACGGCACCGGCAGGCGGACGGGCCGGTGAGCCTGGCCGGTGACCGGCTCCAGGAGACCGCCCGCCAGGCGGCCCTGGCCCTCCCCGACATCAGTCACGGACACCCCTTCACCCCGAAACTCGATGTGTACAAGGTCGCGGGCAAGGTGTTCCTGATCGTCACCGACGACCCGGACGAACAGATCATCACGGTCAAGTGCGAACCCGAGCACGCGCGAGCACTGGAGCGCGGCTACGCCTCGATCACCCCGGGCCGCTACCTCCACAGGAGGCACTGGATCTCGCTGGGGCCGGGGCAGGGCATCACCAAGCAACTGATCAACGATGTGGTCGAACATTCCTACGATCTGGTTCTCGACGGTCCGCCACAGAGCGAGCGCCCGCCGCGAGCCCCTGGCCCGGCCGCGCCCGCCCTCCACCGCACTTGAGCTCATACGGTCTCCGCACGGCCCGCACGGCGTGCCGGTCACACCCTGAAGTACCCGCAGGGGAACACCCCATGACGGCTGTACGGCAGAGGGCCCCCGACCTGAGTCGAGGGCCCTCCGTTGCCGCGTAGAACGCCTCGGTGGTTACCGCGCCGCGTAACCGAAGCGGTCGCCCACTGCCGGGAGGCCGCCCGTGCCGGGCTGGTACGTGGTCACCGGTGCGACCGTGCCGCCGGCGGTGACGTTGGACAGGGGCAGGGCGTACAGGGTGCCGTAGGTGGACGGGCCCAGGGGCAGGCCGACGTACAGCTTGGTGCCCGTGTAGTGGATGCTGGTGCCGAGCTGCTGGTTGGCGCCGGGGGCCGTCGGAATGCCGTCGCCGTCGCCCGCCTCCAGCCAGCGGTCGTTCGCACCGGGGGTGCCGAGGAGCGAGAAGGTGTGCACCGCGCCCGCGTTGTCGGCCGTGTCTATGGCCTCGTTGGGGACGCCCACGGCGAGTTTCATCGTCGCCGTGGTGCTCAGAGCGCGCGGCGCCGTGTTGATCGCGGTCAGGGCCGCGCCCATGCGGTCGCCGGCCTCCGCGGTGCCGGTCACGTCGTCGTCGGCGGTGCCCTGGGAGATGCTGTGAAGCTGGGTGACGGTGCCCGTGGCGGTGATGCGGAAGGTCAGTGCGGTACCCGCGTCGGCCTTGGCGACGCCGTCGATGTCGAGGTCCTCACCAGGCGCGCCGACCGCGAGGATCGAGTCGGTGGCGGCCGCGGCGCCGGAGGGGCGGTACGGGGCGAGGGCCAGGGCATAGCCGAACTGGTCGCCCGCCTCGGCGCCGCCGGAGACGGTGTCGAGGTCCTGGTCGAGTCCGAACTTCGGGGTGGGCAGGCCCGCGGAGGTCAGGGAGTGGCTGAAGACGGCCAGGTTCCCGGCGTTCGCGTCGTCACCGATGGTCTCGCCGGGGGCGCCGACCGCGAAGAAGTTGGCGTCGGCCGCGACCGAGCCGCCGAAGCCGTCGTTCGCCTCCGCCGCGCCCGGCACGTCGGTGCTGTCCTGGTGGAAGACGATGTTGGTGGAGGGGCGAACGTAGAAGGCCGCGCCGGCCTTCGCCAGGCTGTTCACGCTCTCGCCCGGCGCTCCGCTGACCACGAAGGGCTCACCGGCGGCGGTGACGCCCGCGGCGATGGAGTCGCCGAAGCGGTCGCCGGCCTGGATGACGGAGGTGGCCAGGGAGCCGGTGCCGGAGGCCTCCTCGAAGTGGGCGTTCTTGGCCGAGCCGGAGCCGAGGCCACCGGCGGCGCCGTACAGGACGTCGAGCATGCCCGCGTCGGCCACGGAACCGAGGTCCTCGGCCGGGGTGCCCACCACGAGGTCGGTGCAGCCGTCCTCGTTCCAGTCGACGGTGTCCAAGGACTCGCCGAACCAGTCGCTGGCCTCGGCGGCGCCGGGAATCCAGTCGAGGTCCTGGTTGAGTTCGGCGGTGCCCTTGCCGCCGCCGTAGACGATCCGCACCAGTCCGGCCGCGGCGACGCCGCCGACGGTCGCCCGCGGGTCGGAGATCGCGATGTCCTCGACGCCGTCGCAGTTGAAGTCGGTGACGCGCACCGCGCCGGTGGTGGCGCTCACCCAGGAGGCGAGGTCGTCCACCCGTGTGACGACGCCGTCGGTACGGGTCTCGGTGCTCTCGATGCCGTAGCACCCGCCCTGGTACGACTGGCTGGCGAGGGCGGCCAGTTGGGCGGTGCCGCCCGTCCCGCGGACCAGGGGCCCTCCGGTGTCGCCCATGCACGCGGCCGTGCCGCCGGCGCCGGTGACCGAGGCAGTCGTGGCGGCGGCGGAGTTCACCGAGAAGCCGCCGGTGTGCAGGCTGAGGGGTGACCACTCGGTGGCGGTACGGCCGTAGCCGGCGAGGGTGAGGGTCTCGCCGGCGGTGGGCGCGGCGGTGGACAGGGCGATCGGGCTGACGTTGGTGACCGGGCGGTTGAGGCGGGCCAGGACGGCGTCGCGGTCGGTGCGCGGGACCAGCTGGACGATTTGGCGGGCGGCGCCCGCAGTGCCCGTGAGGTCCGAGCGGCCGATGACCGCGGTGGTCTCGGTGGCGGGCTTGCCCGCGGGCACGGTGAGGCTGGTGGCCGGGTCGGCGGCGAAGCAACTGGCCGCGGTCAGCAGCCATTCGCGGTCGACGAGGACGCCGGAGCAGCCACGGTCGTGGTCGCCGACGGTGATCTGGGCGGTGTAGGCGTAGGTGGTGTCGGCGGCGCTGACTGCGGGGCCGGTGACGGCGGCGGCGGGGCCTGCCGCGAGCACGGCGGAGCCGAGGGTCAGGGTGGCGGCCAGCGCGGTGAGGCGCATGGGTCTGGCGTATGTCATGAAGTCGTTTTCCTGGTGGGTGATGGTGGATCGGAGGACAGGGTGCGGCGGGGCGCTACTTGGAAGCACGCAGCTCCAGCAGCGTCCACTCCCGGGCCTGTTCGTCCGCGCTCTCACCCACCGGGGTCCAGGCGTTCTTGGCGATGTCGTAGGACTGCTCCTCGGTGCCGACCGTCATGTCCGCCTCGGTGGTGTAGTCGTTGCCGCGGATCAGGTAGACCGACGGCAACTCCAGGGTCAGCCAGCCGGAGTTGCCCTTGACGTCGAAGCAGACCTTGCTCTTGTCGCGCGCCTGGACCTCCAGCTGTCCGGTCCCGCTCACGCAGTCCGCGAGCGTGATGTGGCCGTCACCGCGCTTCAGCAGGACGTTCTTCTCGGCAAGGATCTTGTCGGCCTGCGGGTAGTCGAAGTCCTCGACGGCGTAACCGGGGGCCTCGCCGGCCACCGACACCGTCCCGGTGGAGGCACCGCTCCCTGTCATGGCGGTCCAGGCCAGGGCCCCGGCGGCCAGGGCGCACACGGCTGTGCCCATGAGTCTTTTGCGGTATGGCCTCGACGGCATGGGAAAACGTCCCTTCATCACATTATTAATTCCGGGCAGGGAACGCTTGAGAACGCAATTCGCGCACGGGTGTGAAGGCACAAGGAATACAGGTGCAGCCCCCCACCCCGGCGATGAAATAGCCCCCAGAACACCTGCCGGAAAACTGCTTGTGAGGGCTATGCAACATCGACCTCCTCGCCATGTCCACTTCGTGAAATCTCACAAACCGGACTAATTTTGACAGGCGGATATGAGCTGCCTCACAGCGAAGAAAGGTTGCATCGCTCGATATAAAGAAAAGGTAACGAACGGAATGAGGCGTTTGTCCGAAGTGATGAGCAAAGGCGACGCTTTGGTGGTCCGATTCGGTCGTGATCGGACGAAAAACCATCGTGTGGGCAGGTCAGGAACGGTTCGGTTCCTTTATCAGGACTGCCTGAGAAATTGCCACGGGACGACCGTGGAACTGGTGTGAAAACTGTAAGGTTCGGTTAAGCATTGTTGACGGCGTCGGGAGCGTTCGACGGCCGGCACGGGGGATGCCTGGGTGGCTTACGGAAATCTGTCACTCGTGTCATTTCCTGCGCTCGTGCCTGTCTCGAATACGAGATGCCGATCCAGTTGGCGACTACAGCCATCGGAAACGAGCAAGGGAGCGACACGTTGAGTGTCAGATTGCGAGCCGTGCCGGGGAGGCGCGGCTTCGTGGTGATGCTGATAGCCCTGGTAATGGTCCTGGGCATCAATCCAGGCCCGGCGTCCGCCGAAGACGAGACCTGGGTCTACTACCGGTCCGATGTGCTGGAGGCGTGGCAGTACGGCGGCCCGGGCGTACGCGCGGCCGCCGCGGTGGCGCTCGCGGGCTCGGACACGGACATCCAGACGTTCATGAACGTGGACATGCCGAGGCTGGAGGTGGAAGACCTCCGGGTGCAGGCGGCCACCTTCCTGGCCTCCGGCGGCCCGGCGGTCCAGGGCGCGGCCGACACCGCCCTGAGCGGCGGCGAGGAGGAGCTGCACGCCTTCCTGGACAACGGCTTCACCGCCGCCTACGAGGAGGACCAACGGGTCCAGGTCGGCCAGATCATGGCCTTCGGCGGTCCGGGCGTGAAGAAGGCCGGCAACGCGGCGCTCAGCGGCACGGCCGACGACGTGAGCGCGTTCATCGAGAAGGGCCAGTACACGGCGCGGGCCGATGACAACCGGGTCCGGGTCGGGAAGCTGCTCTACACCGGCGGCCCGAACGTGAAGCTGCTCGCCGGACAGGCCCTGGACGGCACCGATGAGGACGTCCAGGAGTTCCTGGACGACGGATGGGCCGTCGCGGCCGCGCGTGACCAGGAGACGATCACGGTCGCGCAGCTGGCGGAACTCGCCGACACGGCGCAGAAGCGGGCCAAGGAACTGACCGAGACCGCCAAGGACGAGGCGGCCAAGGCGGCGAAGGCTACACAGGAGGCCAAGGCGGCGGCGCAGGTCGCCGCGGCGGAGGCCCAGGAGGCCAAGGACTCGGCCGGACGGGCCGCGGCCGCCGCGTCCCGGGCCGCGGCAGCGGCCGATCGGGCGGCTCAGGCGGCCCGTACGGCGGTGTCCGCGGCAGCGGCGGCGAACGCGACCGCACGTGTGGCTGCGACCGCGGCCGCGCAGGCGGCCTACGCCGCCAGCCGGGCGGGTGGCGCGGCGTCCGCGGCCAGGTCCGCCGCGGCGGCGACGGCCAGTGACGCCGGCCGGGCCGAACAGGCCCGTATCGCGGCGCAGAAGGCCCGTGATGCCGCCGCCGGCGCGGACAAGGCGGCGGACGCGGCCGACCAGGCCGGAATCGCCGCCGACAACGCGGCGACGGCGGCCTCGGCCGCGGCCAGCGCGGGGGTCAACGCGGCCGCCGCGGCCGCCGCCGCTGCCGACGCGGGCCGCTGGGCGGGCGAGGCCGGTGCCAAGGGTGAGCAGGCCGCCGCCGCGGCGGCCAAGGCGAAGCGGCTTGCCGACCAGGCCACGCGCGCGGCCGCCTCGGCGCAGTCCAACGCCCGGCAGGCCGCCACCGCGGCCCGTCAGTCGCGGGACGCGGCCAAGGCCGCGGCGACGCACGCCAGGGCCGCCGCCGTGGCGGCCGATGCCGCGGCCGACGCGGCGGGTGAGGCCGTGGACGCCGCAGCGGCGGCCACTGAGGCCGCGAACGCGGCGACTCAGGCTGCCAACCAGGCCACGACGGCCGCCGACCAGGCCTCGACCGTCATCGAGCTGGCCCGCAAGGCCGACGCCGAGCGACTCGCCCAGCAGCAGGAGGAGGAGGTCCTGTCGGCCGAGGAGGCGAGCCTGGCCTACGACACCCGGGTGGCGGCTGCCCAGCACGAGATCGGACAGCAGCAGGAACTCCAGGCGCAGACACGCCAGTTGCTGGCGGAGGCCGCGGCGGCTACCGATCCCGCGGTCAAGGCCGCCAAGGGGCGCCAGGCCGCGGTCAACATGCTGCCGGGCGCCGGGACCTGGGTGAAGCAGGCTGCCGGGATGGCCCTGCAGGGCACCGACGAGGACGTGGCGGAGTTCACGGACACCACACTCGCCGTGGCCATGGAACAGGACGACCGGGCCAGTGTCGGTCACATCGCCGCCACCACGAAGATTCCGGCGCAGCAGCAGGCCGCACTGGAGGTGATGGACAAGCCGATCGACCAGGTCCGCGACTGGCTGGCCACACGCGCCTACCCGGGCAAGGCGGACGACGACCGGGTCGCCGTCGCCAAGATCGCCGCCGAGGGCGGCCCCGGAGTGAAGGCCGCCGCGAGCAAGGCCCTCGACGGGACCGCCGCCGACCTGGCCGAGTTCCTCGACACCGGGCAGTACAAGGCGCGGGAGGACGACGACCGCGTCGCCGTCAGTGAGGCCGTCGCCACCGGAGGGCCGGAGGTCAAGGCCGCCGGGCAGGCGGTCCTGTCGGGTCCGCCGACCGGGCTGCGTCCCTTCCTGGAATCCGGTCTGCACAAGGCGCGCCAGCGGGACGCCAACGCCGCCGCCCACATGGCCGAGGTCAACATCCTGCTGCAGGCCGCCTACAAGTCGGCGGCGCTCGCGCAGAAGGACGCCGCCGACGCGCAGAAGGTCGCCGCGCAGGCCCGCAAGGACGCCGAGAAGGCCACCGAGTGGGCCACCGAGGCCAACGAGTCGGCCAAGCGCGCGAACGCGTACTCCGAGCAGGCCGAAAAGTCCGCCGACCAGGCCGAGGAATCCGCCGCGGAGGCGGCCGAGTCGGCCAGGACGGCCAGGAACGCGGCCGCGTCCGCGCGGCAGGCGGCCCAGTCGGCCGCCCGCTCCGCGCAGGCCGCGCAGCACTCCGCCGGGGTCGCCCGTGGCTACGCCGCGCAGGCGGACCAGTCCGCCTACCAGGCGAAACTGTCGGAGATCGCGGCCGGGAAGGACGCCCTCGCGGCGGCCAAGGCCTACGGCGACGCGCTGACCATCGCGGCGGAAAAGCTCGTCACCGAGCTGAAGGAGCAGATCGAGCAGGAGCTGCAGGAGGCCAGCAAGCCGATCACGGACCAGGAGCTGCGCGAGGAACTGGAGAAGCGGCTGGTCACGTACCGGCACGCCAACTGGGGTGACATCAAACCGGGTGAGACGCTCCTCGTCTGCGGTTCCGACGGAGCCGGCGGCATGGGCTGTATCACCAGCACCTACCTGGATCGCCTCATCGCCTGGTACGTCGGCGCGGACGAGATCGAGAAGTGCCTGACCAAGCCGGACGTCTCGTGCTTCGAGGGACTCGCGATGTCGGCCCTGCACCTCAAGCTGCGAGGCTTGAAGGCGCCCTGTGTGAAGAGCCTGAGCGGCATGTCGACGATGTCGCTGTCCACGTCGTCCGACAAGTGCAAGGTGTGGGACAACCTCGAACCGGATGACAAGATCATCCCGTTGGAGAAGGTGCCGCTCGAGAAACTGGACGACCTGCACGAGGCGACCGGACGATTCGTCTACGTGGTGCTCCCGGGCGGTGAGCTGCGGGTCACCCGGCTCGGCAGCATCTACGGCCACATCGACCTCGCGCAGGGCCAGCAGGTCGTCGCCGCCGGCGAGCTGAAGCTGTACCAGGGCAGAATCAAGTCCATCGACAACCGGTCCGGTCACTACCAGCCGAAGGGCGCGGAGGCACGGGCCGCCGCCGAGCAGGCATTCCGTGACGCCGGGTTCGACGTCAGTGACAAGAGCTACAAGGAACGGTGGTGACAGTGCCTGAACCGGAGCGGTTGGACGATCTGCTCGTCGACGGGTTCCGTCAGGTGTCCGACATCCTCGACGAGCGAAAGTCGACCCTCGCCGCCGATCCGGTCCTGGCGGAACTGGCCGACCTGGTGGCGGCGGCGCCGGATCCGGAGTCCGACGAGGTGAAACGGGCGCTGCTCCACGCCGTCGACTCCCGGGAACTGTCCGGAGCCGCCGAGGCCGTGCAGTACTTCGCTCACCGGTTCCGGTGGACCTGGCTGCGCGAGGAGGTCGAACGGCGTCATCTCGACAGCCTCACCCGCGTGGACCACCGGCTCATCCGCCATTACGAGAGGATGCTGGAAGCGTTCTCCCCGGAATGGGAGGACAGGGACCTGTTCCCGAGCCTGAACAGCTGAGCGCAGGAAGGGGCCGCGCCCGATCACGCAGATCGGGCGCGGCCCTGTGCGCACTGGACCGCGAGGTCATGGCGCTTGCCGTCAGAAATGGGTATGGCCCGGTCTTTTCAGAAAGCGTGCGCCATCAGGTCCGCGAACAGCGCGTCCTCATCGGCCTCAAGGCCTCGCGAGCGGAACCAGGCGCAGATGTTGGCGCAGTCCCGCTGGAGGAAGTTCATCCCGTTGAGGTTGCCGACCAGATCGACGATCTGTGGTAGGTCGATGATGACCAGCCGCTCCCCCGCCGCCAGGATGTTGTACGCCGAGAGGTCGCCGTGTACGACCCCGCTCTGCACCATCGTCGCGAGCGCATCGGTCAGCTGCTCGAAGTACGCCGACAGCAGCTCGCGTGAGGGTCGAACCTGGGCGAGCCGGGGCGCGGTCGCGACGACACCGTCCTCGTCGGCGACAGTGATCCACTCCATCAGGATCTCGGTGCCGTCGATCTGGACCGGGTAAGGAACGGGCAGCCCGAGATTCCAGAGGCGCACCAGCGCACCCCACTCGGACACCGCCCATTCGCCGGCCGCGACCTGCCGGCCGAAGGTGCTCTTCCGGTTCACGGCGCGCTCGTCGCGTGAGCGCTTCATCGAACGGCCCTCGGTGTAGGTGGCGGCACGGTGGAAGGACCGGTGTTCGGGAGAGCGGTACCGCTTGGCCGCCATGACCACGCCGCCGGAGGGGTCGAGCGGGTCGGCGCGCTCGACGAGGTGGACGTCGGCCTCCTTGCCGGTCTTGAGGATGCCGAGTTCGGTGTCGATCGCGCCCTGCGAGGTCACCACCCAGTCCGGGAGCGGCTCGGGGCCCCGGCAGAGGGGTTCGACGCTGCCCCAGGTCGACCAGCGCTGGCCGTCCTCAAGGTCGTCGTAGGCATGGAAGTCGAAGACGAACCGGTCGTCGATGCCGTCCAGGTCGCCCGACGGCGGGACGGAGCGGTTGACGTCGGCGCTGAGAAGTTCAGGAAATGCCAGGTGTTGAGAGTGCTGCGAGAGATCGTCGTGAGACATCGCTGGAGGTGCTCCATGAGGCGAGAGAGGGGCGGTCTGTGGGCAGGCCGAAGACAGTCCTGGTCACGGTCGAGCCTCCTCTCGTGGAGCACCGGGCGGCTCCCGGTGGCTCGCCCATGGTGATGGTCGGACCCGGGGCGCGGCAACCGAATAACGCCGGCCCGCGTCGAGCTGACGGTCTGCCGGATTCCGGCGTGCTTCTCTGCACCGGCTCGAACTGCTGCTCTTCGTAGGACGCCCCATGCCCCGATTCCCCGATGCCCGGACGCGGGCCGCCGTGGTCGACATCTGCAGGGTCAAGCAGTGCTGTCCCGCCGCCCGACGACGCTCGTGACCGGGGCGCCTCTTCGGCCCACCGAGCAGACGAACCATGGGACTGCCGTCCCGACTGGACCATGCCGCGGACCTTGCCGAGCCGTTCCCTTTCGTACCCGGTGAGGGCCTACGCCACAGCCGATCCACGCACACCCACATGCGCGGCATCTCCCACGAGGGCAAGACGCCCGTTGACGAGCTTGTCGGGGACCTACCCGTCGAGAGAGGTGCCGATGACGGCACGTCGTCGTACCACGCCCAGCCGACCTGGCGGGAGCCCAGGTCGGACGATTGCCCGTCTCAGGACCGAATGTCATCCGATCGGCCCACACGAACTCTGCCCCGAGGTGCGTCATACCCCATTCGGCCGCACGGTGGGGTTGACCAGGTTGCCCCTGAGCAACGGTTGTGATCACTGATGCGGGGAGGCGTCATGCTCGTGATCGCTCTGCTTCTCCCCGTGATGCTGCTTCTCATGCTCTTCGGACTGCCGGCTCTGGAGTCCCGATTGTTCCCGCCGCCCCAGCCCGCCCCTCCAGAACAGGCGCCCCCGGAAGAGCCCTCGGCGCACTGACGCTTCGGCCCCTGATCGCACATCCATCCGGTGTGATCGCTCATTGGTGAGTTCCCCCCACTTGCCACGTGCTGGGACGCGAGGCTGGGCAGGGCCGGCGCAAGCAAGGCGCCTTGAGGCGTGCGCTCTACGGGTGGGGAGAAAGTGTGACACAGCAGTCGGAACGCCCCGAAGGCCTGGAACAGCAAGCGGTGCTGCTGGTGGCGGGACTGGCCGATCTGACAGTGAGCACTTTGGGCTCGGCTCTCGGGACGATGCGCGGGCTGCTGCGTCGTTCCGACAAGGCCGCGCTGGCGGCCGAGGCCGAACGGGAACTCCTCACGCGCGGGCGCCTGGCACTCGACCGGCACGCTGCCGTACCACCGGCGCACCTGGAGATTCTCGCGCGGCGCACCATGGCCCGACAGGTCGACGAAGGTGTCTGAACACTGGGATCCGGCCGCGTTCAGGGCACAGGTCGACGAGGTGCTGCAACATTTCGTCGCCCACGAAACCGACCAGCTCGCGGTGATCGATCCCGCCCTGGCCCCGATTGCCCGGCAGGTGGAACAGGCGGTCACGGACGGAAAGCGGCTGCGAGCTGCTTTCTGCTACTGGGGATGGCGCGCGGCCGGGCAACCCAACAGTGACGCGCTGGTGCGGGCGGCGGCCTCCATGGAGTTGGTCCACGCGGCCGCAATGGTGCATGACGACCTCATCGACGACAGCGCGATGCGGCACGGCCGCCCCACCGCACACGTGGCCCTGCGAACAACGCTACGACGCCGCCCACGGGCGGCACACGCGGCCCGGTCATTGGCGATGCTGGTGGGGGACCTACTGATGTCGTTGGCCGGGCAGCTGTTCGCCACCAGCGGCCTGCCCGCCGCCTTCCTCGGCCGGGCCCGTCCGCTATGGGCGGCTCTCGCCCGCGAGTTGATCGCCGGCGAGTGCCTGGAGATCCTGCACTCCGGAACCACTCCCGACATCACCGCGTCGCTGAAGGTGATCCGGTACAAGACCGCCAAGTACACCGTCGAGCAGCCCCTGCTGATCGGCGGAGCTCTGGCCGGCGCCGACGAGCGGCTGCGTGAGGGGTACTCGGCGTACGGCCTGCCGCTCGGCGAGGCGTTTCAGCTCAGGGACGACCTGCTGGGTCTGTTCGGGGATCCGGAGCGCACCGGCAAGGCCAACCTCGACGATGTTCGCGCCCACCGACCCACCGCTCTGCTGGCGGAAACATGGCGCATCGCCGGTGAGGGAGAGCGCGAACAGCTGCGCGCCCTGCTGGGCCGACGCGACCTGGCCCACAACGGCTTGGAAGCCGTGCGCGCGGTGATGCTCCGGCTGAAAGCGCCGGACCGCGTCGAGGACATGATCACCGCTCGGGTCCAGGAGGCCACGGTCTGCCTGCACGAGCTGGACATCCCCGCGGACGCCACCGCGGCTCTGACCGCGCTGGCCCGGTCGGCGACAGCCCGCCACCACTGACGGCCGCGGTGGGGCGCGCCTCGCACAGGGGACCGGCCACACCGCCTCATACCCACGAACAGCACTCCACTCGCCCCGCCCGCTCAAGGAGCCCTGTGATGCCCCACACCGACGCGTCCATGGACGCCCTGCGCCTCGCCGGTGACGAACTCGCCGACGCCACCGTCGCCGCGCTGTTCGAGCGTGGTGAGGTCGGCGCGTTCAACACACTCATGCGGTACGTGTCCACCGCCGGAGCTCCCCTGCCCGACGGACTGCCCGCCGTCGCCCGTGAATACCTCCAGGCCACCAACGCCCCGCCTGGCTGGGTGGACTGGGAGGAGATGGAGAAGGCCCGTTTGTTCTTCATCGACAACAACGTGCACATCTCCACCGCGCTGTCGTTCGCCTCCATGCCGGCCTGCTACCTCGTCCCGCACGTGGCCCGGCTGCTGTCGACCACCCATGGGCTGAAGTACCCCTCCAAGCGGATGGCGGAGACCGGCCAGTTCACCGTCTACCTGATGCAGCCCGACGCGTTCGAGGCCGGCAGCCGCTTCATCCCGGCCGCACAGAAGGTCCGCCTCCTGCACGCCTCCATCCGTCACCACCTCAAGCGCGAGAACCGCTGGGACGCCACCACACTGGGCGTACCGATCTGCCAGGAGGACATGATCGGCGGCCAGATGTTCTTCTCGCTCCTCGTACTGGACTCGCTGCACCGCCTCGGCATCCACATGTCCACCGAGGGCGCAGAGGCCTACTACTACGCATGGCGGGTGGTGGGAGCGATGCTCGGCGTCGACCAAGACGCCGTCCCCAGGACCTTGGAGGAGGCCCGCCACTTCCTGGACCTGTACATGATCCGGCACATGGGGCCCTCCCAGGAGGGCGCGCACCTGACGCAACAGCTGGTTCACCTGTACGAGGAAGTCGTGCCCGGCACGTTCTTCGACCCGCTCGTCTCCGCGCTGATCCGCCATCTGATCGGCGACACCTGTGCCGACTGGCTTCAGCTCCCCCGCACCGCCTGGGACACCGCCGTCAAGGCTGTCCCCCACCTGCTGGGCGTCCTTGAGACCATCGAGGACCGCTCACCGCTGGGCGCCTGGGCACTGGACCGCCTCGGCCACCTCACCACCATCCTTGAGCTGTCCTCCCTCACCCGCGGACGCGTCATGCACTACGCCATCCCCGAACAGCTCAGGAGCGAATACGGCATCACCGACACCGTGCCCCGCTCACACCGATGGACTCCGCCCGCTCCCAGCATCATCTGACCGTCAGCATGACGCGCGGCGGGTACCGAACGGTCGGTGATCTGCGTCGGCGAAGAGCCAGGAATCGCTTACGAAGGCCAGTCGGAGGGAAGTCCGTCGTTCTCGTCGTAAAAGTCTTCCCCCGCTTTGGCGATCGCCGCCACGGCGCTCTCGTAGGCGTAGCCGTATTCGGTGACCGACAGCGACTCGCAGCCGGGCGGCCGGGTCTTCGGCGGGGCCGTCTCCCCGGCGTAGAGCGAGGTGACGCCCGTCATACAGGCGCGGATGGCCTCGGCGTCGGCCGGGGGCGCGGTGGCGGCCGTGGACGTCGGGGAGGAAGCCGTAGCACTGTCCGCCGGGCTGTCGGAGCCCTCAGATCCGTCCGAACAGGCGGCAAGTGTCATCAGTAGGGCTGCCGTGGATATGAGCGCTGCCGTGGTCCGCATGGCCCTTGCCCCCAAGTGATGTTGAAGACGAGATCACATAGTGTCAGATACGGGCAGGTGCTGCGCTGGTGAGCGCTGAGGAGGCAGCGGCCACGGCCGTACCGGGGTCCGCCGGATCAAAGCCGCCACCGTGAAGAGCCGCCTCTTCCCCCGAGCCCGTCAGCCCGTCCAGATCAAGCGCCCGCGCGCCGACCGCAAGACCTGCGGGACCACCGTCAAAACGGTCTGCGCAGTCACCAGCCCGAACGCCGTGCGGGGCACCGCGGCCCGGCTCGCCGATGCTGGTGGTTCCGGCTGTCGGAAGGTGTGCAACCGGTGCCGTGTACCACGACAGTTGTGACGGGCGCGCTTGACCGCGGAGACGAGTAGGACCACGGTCGGCAGCGGAACCAGCACCAGTTCCAGGAAAAGCCCCAGAAGCGGGAGGCCAGCACCGCGCCGGCGATGGAGCCTGCGGCCATGATCGTGGCGATGGCCACTGCTGCGCGCCTTCGGCCCCGCGGCAGCCGTCCGTGCGACGGTCGTGGCGGCTGTGGGTTCCGTCAGCGCCGGGCCGGCGGAGACCAGGCCGCAGTTCCTCAGGTCAGGAAACCCGGCAGACGGGCAGGTGGCGCATGGCAGGGACGGCAGCGGCGGGAGCCAAGGGAGGTGCGGCCGGGGCACGTCGAGTGCTCGCCCCACTGGCGTTGGCGCAGTTCATCTGCAGTTTCGCGGGTTCGAACATGAACGTGATGATCAACGACATCAGCGAGGACCTGGACACCACCGTGCAGGGTGTGCAGGTCGCGATCACGATCTTTCTGCTGGTGATGGCCGCGTTGATGATCCCGGGCGGGAAGCTGACCGACAAGTGGGGACGCAAGCGCTGCCTGCTGGCGGGGCTCGTGGTCTACGGGGTCGGGGCGGTGCTCAGCGCGGCCGCGCCAGGGCTGGGCGTGCTGATCCTCGGCAACTCGATCCTGGAGGGTGTGGGTACGGCGTTGCTGATCCCGCCGGTCTACATCCTGACCACGCTGCTGTTCACCGACATGGCCTCCCGGGCGCGGGCGTTCGGCGCGATCATGGCGATGGGCGGGATCGGTGCGGCCGCCGGTCCGCTGATCGGCGGGCTGATCACGAGCGCGATCAGCTGGCGGGCCGCGTTCGTGTTCCAGGCGCTGGTGATCGTGTTGATCGTGGTGCTCAGCCGCCGAATCACCGATCCGCTGCCGCCCGACCCCGCCCGGTCCTTCGACACGGTCGGGGCGGTGCTGTCGGCGGCGGGCCTGGTGCTGCTGGTGACGGGCATCCTGGCCGTCGACAACAACGGGTGGCTCGCGCTGGGCCTGCTGCTGGCCGGTGCGCTGGTGCTGGTCGGCTTCTTCTTCTGGGTGCGCGGCCGCGAGCGCGCCGGCCGAGAGGCGCTGCTGTCGACGGGTCTGTTCCGCAACCGCACCTCCAACCTCGGTCTGGTCACCCAGAACACGCAGTGGCTGATGCTGATGGGCGTCTCGTTCACGGTTGCCGCCTACCTGCAGGTCGTGCGCGGCTACGACGCGATCGAGACCGGTGTCATCTTCACCGCCGCGACCCTCGGCATCCTCGCCTCCTCACTGGCTGCCGAGAAGCTGGCCCGGCGCCGGGCGCAGCGCACCCTCATCATGGCGGGCTTCGTCGTGACGACCGCCGGCATCGCGGTGCTGCTGGCCCTGGTCGCCTGGAAGCCCGGTGCCTGGGCGTTCGCCCCCGGCCTGCTGCTGATCGGCCTGGGGCTGGGGGTGATGCTCACGCCGTCGGTGAACGTGGTCCAGTCGTGCTTCCCCGAGACGCAGCAGGGCGAGATCTCCGGCCTGTCGCGCAGCATCTCCAACCTCGGCTCCTCACTCGGCACTGCCGTCGCGGGAACGATCCTGGTGTCGGGGCTCAGTAAGGGCGCGTACGCGGCGGCCATGGCGGCGCTCGCGGTCGTCGGCCTGGGCGGGCTGACCGCCGCAGCCCTGCTGCCGCGTGCCGGCCGGGCCCCTGCCACCGGGGCCGGGACGACGCCGCCAGGGGCGCCGCAGCAGTGGCCGTGACACGTCGTGTGCCTCGGCTGACCGCCGACGGTTCCCGCGGTCAGCCGGTCCGTCCCTCGGCGCGGTCGAGCTCTTCGTCCAGGGCGAGGGCGGCGTCGATGAGGGCCAGGTGGGTGAACGCCTGCGGGAAGTTACCGAGCTGCTCGCCCGAGGGGCCGATCTCTTCGGCGAACAGGCCGACGTGGTTGGCGTAGGTGAGCATCTTGGAGAAGGCGTACCGGGCCTGGTTGAGGCGTCCGGCGCGGGCGAGTGCCTCCACGTACAGGAAGCTGCACAGGTTGAAGGTGCCTTCCGAGCCGCGCAGGCCGTCCGGGGAGGCGGCGGGGTTGTAGCGGTAGACGAGGCTGTCGCTGACGAGTTCGCTGTCCATGGCGTCGAGGGTCGTCAGCCAGTCGGGGTCGGTGGGGGTGAGGAAGCCCACCTTGGGCATCAGGAGCAGGGAGGCATCGAGAACGTCGGTGTCGTAGTGCTGGACGAACGCCGCTCGTTCTTCATTCCAACCGTGATCGACGATCTGCCGCAGGACCGCGTCGCGTGCCTGCGACCAACGGGTCAGGTCGCCGGGCCGGGAGTGCGCGGTGGCGAGTTTCACCGCACGGTCGAAGGCGACCCAGGTCATCAGCCGGCTGTAGGTGAAGTTCTGCTTTCCGCCGCGGGTCTCCCAGATGCCCTCGTCGGGGCGGTCCCAGTGGTCGACGAGCCAGTCGATGACGCCTGCGAAGACATGCCAGCCGCGGACGGCGCCGATGTCCTCCGCCTGGGCGAGCGCGTAGGCGGCCTCGCCGTAGATGTCGAGCTGGATCTGGTCGGCGGCGGCGTTTCCGGCCCGTACCGGGGAGGAGCGGCGGTAGCCCTCCAGGTGGTCCAGCACCTCCTCGGTCAGGTGCGGTTCGCCGTCGACGCGGTACATGATCTGCAGTGGCTCTCCGGAGGCGGTACCTCCGGCGTCCAGACGCTCGCGCAGCCACCGGCGGAAGGCATTCGCCTCCGCGGTGAAGCCGAGGTCGATCAACGACCGCACCGACAGGGAAGCGTCACGTACCCAGGTGTAGCGGTAGTCCCAGTTCCGTTCCCCGCCGATCTGTTCGGGCAGGCCCATGGTGGCGGCAGCGATCGGGGCGCCCGTGGGAGCGTAGGTGAGGAGCTTGAGGGTGATGGCCGAGCGGGTGACCATCTCGTGCCAGCGGCCGCGGTAGCGGGAGGCCCGCAGCCAGTCCAGCCAGAAGGCGGTGCACGCCTCGAACTCGGTGCTGACCGTGTCGACGGTGAGGCTCGTGCTCCCGGGCCGCCCGCTCAGCGCGCCCGGTTCGCCCGACTCGCTGGTGAGCACCACGGCGGCACGCTCCCCGGCATGCAGCGTGAATCGGGCGGACACGTCCGTACCGTCCGGATGCAGGTCGACCGGCGCGGTGGCCTGCAACTGCAGATCCGCGCCAGGACCGCGGAACAGCATCGATCCGTCGTCGAGACGGGTCAGGTCATGTGCGGCCCGGCCGTAGTCGAAGCGGGGCCGGCAGATCAGCTCGAACGGCATGCTCCCGCGCACCACCCGCGCGACCCGGATCAGCCGGTGCCGGGCAGACGGCGTCGGCGACGTGTCGGGCGGCATGAAGTCGACGACTTCGCCGACGCCGCTCGGCGCCATGAAACGGGTGATCAGGACGGCGGTGTCGGGAAGGTAGAGCTGGCGGACGGTGGCGTCGCCCCCGACGTCGGCGGCCAGACGGCAGAAACCGCCGCGGTCGCTGTCGAGCAGCGAGGCGAACACGCTGGGCGAGTCGAACCGGGGCGTGCACCACCAGTCCACGGTGCCGTCGGCGGCGATCAGCGCTGCCGTCTGCAGATCGCCGACGATGCCGTGGTCCGCGATCGGGGGGTACTCGTTCACAGCGCCTCCTCGGGCATCTGCACCAGCGAGAGACCCGCGGAACCCTTCGCACCCGCTCCGCCAGTGGTGCATCCTGCGTGCGGCCGACAGCGCCTGCGCCCCGACCAAACGCCCGCATCTGCCCATCATCGCGACGCCGGGCGCCCCTGGCCACCTGTGGCCGGAGCGGTCCCCTGCGGCCCTGCGCTCCCTCGTCAACGCTCGGGGCCGCTGCCCTTGGGGGTTGCACCGGCTCAGGTGTTGTCCTGGCCGCCGACGCGTTTGCCGGTACCGGCGGTGGTCTGGCGGACGCCGAGTAGGCGACCGACGACCACGGCAGAGACAACCGGCGCTCGGCCCCTCACTCGGGTCGGTCAGCGTCGCGCTGCGCGCATCACGCTGATCGGGCTGCCGCCCTTCGGGAATTCTCCGATCCGCTGATCGCACAACGCCAACGGGCGCCACGCTCCGGCCAACACCCGTCGGCGAATCTGCAGAACGCGAAGCGCTTTCGCCGGTGGCCTCACCGCTGGGCGAACATGCCTTCACGCAGGCGGCCCAGGGTCCGTGACAGGAGTCGGGAGACGTGCATCTGGGACACGCCCAGGTGTTCGCCGATCTGTGCCTGGGTGAGTTCTTCCACGAACCGCATGTGGATGATCTGCCGGTCTCGCTCGTCGAGTTCGGCGAGCAGCGGGGCAAGGGTGTGGAAGTCCTCCACCAGTTCCAGCGCCTGGTCTTCGGCACCGATGAAGTCCTGCAGAGCGCTCTCGCCGTCTTCGCTTCCGCTGATCGCGGCGTCCAGGGAGGAGGAGTTGTAGCCGTTGGCGGCCAGTCGGGCTTCCCGCACCTCGTCCTCGGGCAGGCTCATCAGCTCCGACAGTTCCTTCACCGTCGGCGTGCGCCCCAGACGGCTGCGGAGCTCTTCGGTGGCGCGGGCGAGCTGGACGCGGGCCTCCTGCAGACGGCGCGGCACGTGCACGGCCCAAGTGGTGTCACGGAAGAACCGCTTGATCTCACCGACGATGTAAGGAATCGCGAACGAGGTGAACTCCACCTCACGGGTCAGCTCGAACCGGTCGATCGCCTTGATCAACCCGATCATGCCGACCTGGACGATGTCCTCCATCTCCTCCGGACCGCGGCTGCGGAAACGGCCGGCCGCGAAGCGGACGAGGGACATGTTCATCTCGATCAGTGTGTTGCGCGCATAGCTGTACTCGGGCGTGCCCTCTTCCAGGACCGCCAGCTGGTCGAAGAACAGCCTTGTGAGCTCGCGAGCATCCTTGGGCGCCACCCGGGAGGGATCGGCGATCTCCGGCAGCTCGCTCGTCAGCCTGTCCCCTGCACGAATGCCCGTCAGCGTCATATCGCCCCTCCCAAGAATCGAGCCAACCGCTACTGCCTGCACAAGCGGCCGACGCCCGACCGCTTACCCCCACATCCTGTACCTATGCCCGCGCCTCTGTGAATCCTCCGCGCAGTGGCCGTGCGGGCGGCAACCGAACGAACGCGCCGCTGACGAGGACCGGGCCACAGGGAAGTTCGCATCCACAGCTCCTGGGCCGGCAACTGATCTCCGACGGAAGACGATCTTCGCCATGGTCACGGTGTCCGGACCCCCGCCCTGCGCGGCAGCGGGGAGCGGGAAGGGCGCTGGGCGTGAAGGACGAGCAGCGCCAGGGCGCCGGTTGCTGTGGACCAGGTGAGCGAGAGGAGGCCGTGGGACCAGGGGATGTGCGGAGTGAGAGCTGAGCTGAGCGCCAGCTGGGTCACGCCGTAGAGGGGAAGCGCGGACACGCCGGTCACATCCATGTGTGTGTTGAAGACGGGATTCTGCAGGCCGGTGTCGACCAGGCTGAGCATGATGATGAGAAAGAAGCCCTCCAGTTCTCCACGCACCAGGGAGCCGAGCAGAAGGCCGATTCCGCCGTAGGTCAGCCCGGCACCCGCGAGGGCCAGCGCCAGGGGCCCTACGTGCCGTACGGGCAGGGACATCCACAGCAGGATCGCGGTGTAGATGGCCAGCAGTGCGGCGGTGAGGCTGACGGCAGCAAGCTTGGCCAGGAGCATCGGCAGCCGCGGATAGCCGGCAAGCAGCAGACGACGGTCCATCTGCTGGGATCCAAAGGTCTCCGTGAAGGTGATGAAGCCGACGACCGGGGTGACAGCCCCCAGCGCGCTGGCCACCTGGCCCACCTGGCTGGCCGGGGCGGAGACAGGGGCGCTCACGGCGTCGAGCCAGACGCGCACCACTTCGTCGGAGGTGCACAGGCGTGCCACGGCGATCCAGACCGGGATGAACGCCACCGCCAGGGCCAAGGCCAGCCGGTTGCGCAGGTGGCCCAGCAGAGTGCACCGCAGCAGCTCGGTGAACGCCGTACACAAGAGCCTCACCGGTTGGTCTCCTCGAAGTGCAGACGCCCCTGGCGCAGATGAGCGATCGCATCGAAGTGATGCAGGTCGTGCAGCAGATGCGAGACCACGATGATCGAGCGGCCTTGATCACGCAGACCGGCGGCCAGGGTCCAGAACCGCTGGTGGGTGTCCCAGTCGAAGCCCTGGTACGGCTCGTCCAGGACCAGCAACTGCGGATCGTGCATGAGAGCGATCAGCAGGTTCAGCTTCTGTCGCGTTCCACCACTGAGTCGGCCGACCTGCTGTCGCCGGCAGTCGGTGAACGCGAGCAGCCTCATCAGTTCGTCGGCGCGCTCAAGGGTGGGCAGCCGGTAGGCCATCTGGAACAACCGCAGATGCTGCCCGACGGTGAACGCGTCGTTCAGTACCGCTCGCTGCGGGCAGTACCCCACCGGCCCGGTCCGTGTCACTGTTCCGCGATCGGGTGCGAGGTGTCCTACGGCGATCCGCAGCAGAGTGCTCTTGCCCGCCCCGTTCTCGCCGACGACCCCCACCAGCGTCCCGGCAGGCACATCGAGGTCCACATCCCGCAGGACCGGTCTGCCGCCGTACGCCTTGCACACTCCGCTGATCCGCAGCCGTGGCCGCTGGCACGTCGTCACTGCCTGCACAACAACCCCTCGCAAGGCGGATGGAGGTAGCCGGCCCACCGCGGGACCAGCGCGGCACAGGGAACCGGGGTCGCGCAGGCTCATGTCCCCGCCTCGTCCGGCTCCTGACGCCCAGCTGAGTGCGGCCCGGATGTCGGTCCTGTGCGGACCGGGCGCCCCTGTGCGCGGCGGCACGCCGCCGCCCCGTGTCAACGAGTTCGTACCGCCGATGTAACGGCGGCCACCGCTGGTCCCGTCAGCCGTCGGCATCACGACTCCACAGGCCATGTTCCCGCGCGTGACGTGAACCGTGGCCTGCCGTTGAAGGAAGCGATGACCCTCACACCACAGCAAGACGTCTACGCTCCCACGATCGTGATCGGGGCCGGCCCCTACGGCCTGGCAACCGCCGCGCTGCTGCGGCGCTCCGGCACGCCCACCGTGATCCTTGAACGGTCGGAGCGAGTAGGAGCCAGCTGGGCGCACCGGTACGAGCATCTGCGCCTGCACACCACCCCCGGCACCTCAAAACTCCCCGGCTTGCCGTTGCCGCGTCAGGCCGGCCCGTGGGTGAGCCGGGACGACTACGTGCGCTACCTGGAGAGCTATGCAGCCCACCACCGTCTCGACGTTCGGCTGACCACTCCGGTGCTGCGCATCGAGCGCGCCGAGCCCGGCTCGGGTCCCATGTGGCTGGTCCACACCCCGGACGGCCCGGTCCCCACTGATGCGGTCGTGGTGGCCACCGGCCGCTGCCACAGCCCGTACGTCCCCCACTGGCCCGGGCGCGCGACCTTCACCGGCACGCTGCTGCACTCGGCCCACTACCGGTCTCCGGCCCCTTACCGAGGAAGACACGTCCTGGTGGTCGGCGCCGGGAACAGCGGTACCGAGATCGCGGACGTCCTGGCCGGAGCGGGAGCCGAACCGGTACGGATCGCGATTCGCACCCCACCCAACATCCTGCCCCGCTCCAGCTCCCGATGGCACGCGGTCGGCCGGCTGACGGAAGCCCTTCCGCTGCCGTGGCGCGACCACACCTCCCTGCTCACGCAACGTATCGCGGTGCCCGACCTGACCTCACGGGGACTGCCGCGCCCCCGGACGGGCCTCTACACCCGCAATGTGCTCGAAGGTGTCAATCCTGTGCTCGACCACGGCTTCGTGGACGCCGTGCGGTCAGGGCGGGTCGAGCCGGTCGCCGCAGTCCAGGGGTTCGACGGCCCCGACGTGGTTCTGGCCGACGGCACCCGGCTGCGGCCCGACACGGTCATCGCCGCCACCGGGTACCGGACCGACCTGCACGACCTGGTGGGGTCCCTGGGCGTACTCGACGAGGACGGGCTGCCTCTCGCCGGAGGACCACAGCCCCATCCCGAAGCTCCGCGCCTGTACTTCGCCGGATACACCAATCCCCTCACAGGAGTGCTCCGCCAGGCGGGCATCGAGGCGCGCGCCATCGCCCGGGCGCTCCGCCGCGAGACCGCGCATGTCGGCCTTCAGCCACGTTCCCCGCGGTCCGAGCGGACACCGCGGTAGCACTCGGGAGCAACGGCGGATCGCTGGTTCAGGAACCTGCGCACCAGCAACGAACAGCACCTCCGACTCCCCGTAGGAAGACGCACGGTGTTCAGCGGCACCGCATTCGCGGCCGAGCTGCATGCCCCGGTCGAAGCCTGGCCGGGGCCGGATCGCCGCATAAGGCTCGCTTCGCGCCAGGGCGACCGCACTACCAATTTCTCTTCACATAACAGCCGTTGTCCAGACTGAAGGTCTCGTGTTCCACTGATCTCCGTCCACCACTCGATCACCCGCTCCCGGGCGGGAGGGCATCACGGGGGAGATGCGTGTATGAGGACCTGGGATTCGAGAAACTCCTCGACGCGGACGGTTTCTTCGCGCGCCTGTTAGGGCGGTCGCCGTCGGGCGCCGAACGCAAATTGCTGTACGGCCCCGACCTGCCCGTGGTACTGCTCACCGGCGGCCCGGGGATGGGCAAGGGGCGGCTGCTGCGGACGGTGCACGACCGTTTCGCCCGCCACGTGCCGGTGATCCGGCTGGACTGCGCCTCACCTGTCCACGCCGACCGGGCCGGGCCGGAGCCCGGTGCCCGCTCGGCGGCGACCGAGGCCCTGGTCGAGGCCGCCCTGCTGCTGCACACCTGGCGGGGGACGGGCGGCGCGTTCACCTTCCCGCGGTTCTTCGCGGGCCTGGCGGTGATCGCGACCGGCGTCGCGGGTGGCACCGGTGAGGCGATCAGGACAGAGGTCGAACGGTACGAGGAGCTGATCCAGCAGCCGCGCCTGCGCAGGCTGGGGGCGCGTGACTTCTGGCGCGGGGCGCTCCTCGGAGCCGTACGGAAAATGCTGGAGGTCTTGGCCGGACAGACGCTCGGCCCGTACGGGGCCGCCGCCCTCACCGCGCTGCTCGACGCCCTCTTCGAAGGCGTGCCGCCCCGGGTCGAGGCGGAACTGACCCGGATCTACGGCGAGTACCCCGGTGCGGCCGGCCAGCCCAAGCACGGGCTGCGCAGGCTGGCCGAGGACTTCCAGGCCGGCCGCGAGCGGCGGGACGACGCGGAGCGCTTCCTGTTCCGGGCGCTGCGCGAGGATCTGGAGGCGGCGTACGGCGGGCTGGGCGGCTGGCTGGGCCGGGTCGGGCGTCCGGGACTGCTGCTGGACCACGCGTACGAAGCGCTGGGCGAGCGGCTGCTGCGCGCAGTTCTCACCGACCGCCGGGCCGGGCAGCGTGACCGCGTGGTGATCGTGGGCACGGCACGCCGGGCGGATGGCGGCGACTTCCTGCACGGGGGCCTGCCACCGAGGGAGGTGGCGGCCTTCCGGCCCGAGGACGGGGTGCCGGCCACCTGGTCCCGCCGCAGGGACCGGGAGGGAGACCGCAGCCCGTTGTCCGCCGGGGTGCTCATGTTGCGGATGCCTTTCCTGACCGGCGACCAGCTCCGCATGGCGACCGAGCGAATACAGCTGGCCGCGGAACGGGAGGGCGGTACGCATCGCCGCCGTATCACCGCCGCCGTGGCACAGCTGAGCGGCGGACGGCCGCACACGGTGATCCGGTTGGCCACCGCTGCCGCAGACCACCGGATGGAGACGGACGCCAACGACCGAGCCATCCTGGACGCCAAGCTGCGCCACCCGGACGGCGCCCCCGAGCGGCCGGTGACGGACGTACTCCTTCAGGAGCTGATCCTCGACCAGCTACCGGTGCGGCTTGCGGGCGAGCACCATGACCAGTGGCTCGACCTCCTCACCCATCTGTCGGTGGCACACGACGCGGAGTGCGCGGAGGTCCTGCTGCGCCATCACCAGGCGGGCCGTGTGCTGCGCCTGACGGCACATCAGGTCACGCGGCTGCTGCACGACACCGGGTGGCCCAGCTGCAAGCGGCACTTCATCGGGGACTTCGGCCTGCGCCAGCTGCTGGTGCACCGGCTGTACGGGCTGGAGCGCGACGGTGCCGCCTGGTACGCCGACCACCATCTGCTGCGCGACCACTACGCCGGGACCGAACCAAGCGGCAGCGCCTTCCATTCGGTGACAACCCACCGAATGAACCACCACCTCGTCTCCGGCGGCGTCGACGACGTGGTCCGCCACCTCGCCGCCACCCTCCCCGGCCGCCCCCGGCAGTGGTGCGCGGAACTGCTGGAGATAGCCCAGGCGCCCTATCCAGGCGGGGCGGACGAGCGCCGCAAGCGCGCCCAGGGTGAGGTACGGGTCGACGGACCGCCGCTGCGCCGGACCGTCGACCAACTGCTGCATGCCGTATGGCTGTGCGAGGAGCGCACCCGGCCGACCGGGGGCGAAATGGCGAGCACGCTGGAGCAATTGCTGAGACAACTGTCGGTCATGGACTTCGACGGCGCGGGAGAACTCGGCCCCATAGCCACCGTGTGGAGCCAACTGGCCGCGAACGAGCAGCCGTTGCTTCGCTGCGACTGCACCGATCAGCTCGGCCGAAGGAGGTGACGGGGATGCCCGGCTGGATACCCAGGTGGAACAGGCTGCCCAGGTGGGGAAAGATCCTCTACGTGGTGGCGGGTGTGGCGGTGCTCGTGGCTGCCGGCGTGTACGGCCTTCCCGCCCTCCAGAAGCCGGATACCTGCCACGAGGGCATCGAGAAGATCGGCGGCGAGTGCATCGGCGTCGACGGCGCGGGCTACGACTTCGGCACACCCGAGATCAGCGCCGTGGCGAAGGCCATCTCGGCGGAGAACAAGAGGATCGCGAAACAGCCCCACGTCACCGTGGCGATGATGCTGCCTCTGCAGTCGGACACGGCCGGGCTGCGGCGCCAGATGCGCAGCGACCTCCAGGGCGCGTATCTGGGACAGCGACAGGCCAACTCGGGCGAAGGCCAAGTACCCAAGATCCGGCTGGTGTTGGCCAATCCAGGGCTGAACTACGGCCATCAGGACAACATCGTGAGCACACTGCTCGACATGGCCGAATCCGACCAGGACAATCTGCGGGCCGTCACGGGCTTCAACCTCACCCTCGATGCCACCGAGGAGGCCGTAGGACGTCTGACGAAAAACGGCGTCCCGGTACTCGCCTCCCGGATCAGCGGAGACGGGATCGCCAACGTCGACGGCGAGAAGCAGCGCTTCCCCGGCCTGGCCCGCATCATCCCCACCAACGGCAACGCGGCAGAGGCCCTGGCCAACTTCAACGGCGAGCGGGGCAAGCGGAACGCCAGGACGGTGCTGGTCTACGACACCCGTCCGGACGCCTACGACGAGTCACTGGCGAGCGCGTTCCGGGGGATCAAGGAGACGGGTCCGGCCGGTCCCGCCGACATGCCCTACGAATCTCCTGGGATCAGCGAGGCCGGCTCGACCGGCAGCCAGTTCGAGCAGATCGCCAACAACATCTGCGGGTCCGCGGCCGACACCGTCTACTTCGCGGGGCGCACCCTGCATCTGCGGATCTTCGCGCTCACCCTGGCCAAGCAGACCTGCGCCAACCGGCACTTCACCCTGGTCAGCGGCTCCGACGCCGCCTCGCTGCGACAAGCCATGTCCGAGAAGGACTGGGCACTGCTGCGCGGCAAGGACGGCGAGGCCAAGGTGACGGTCCAGTACGCCGCCCCCGCGCACCCAGTCGCCTGGGACGCCGAACTGGCCGCCTGGAGCAAGCAGTGGAAGGCGACCCACGGCCGTGAGCCCACCGCGAACCAACTCCCCCAGTACCTCACGGAACCCAAGGCGGCCCTGGACGCCCTCAAGGACCTCATCAGGACCACGAGCGCGGCGGGCACGGACCTCGGCTCCCCTCCCGACCTGGAGGACTCCCGCACCATGCTCGTCTACGACGGCCTCGTCACCATCGGCACGGCCCTGCACGAGGTACAGGGCAACGACGCCGAACAGACGCCCAGCCTCGCGGACGTCCGCCAGGAGTGGTCGAAACTCCAGTCGGTGCACCGGGTGAGGGGCACAAGTGGCCTGATCTGCCTGACCAGCGGCGGGAATCCGTACGACAAGCCGGTCGCGGTGGTCGAACTGAACCCAGGCCAAGGCGTACGCGGGACTCTGAAGTTCGTCGGTCTGGGCTGGCCCACCGGCAAGGAACAGCCGAAGAACTGCGTGATCCCGAGCGGCACTTCCTGAGCCGGCCGCCCCCGCTCTCCGCAGCAGTCCCCTCTACCCCGGCCAGGAGAGTCCGTCGACCGACCGAGCTCGACCGGACGGCGTGACCGGGGACCGCAGCTCCCCGTGTCACCGCTCATCGAGGCTTCGGCTGGGCGATCACAGCGCGGTGCTTGCCCGGCGGTGAGGTGAACGCTGTGGAGAAACTGGGTCCAGTGCCCGCG
>NZ_KQ948151.1:381270-582353 GCF_001513955.1 Streptomyces pseudovenezuelae
CAACCCACCAAGGCAGCGCGTCCTGTGGGCCCCGGACACGTCCGGGGCCCACAGACATGTCTCGGCCCGCCCACAACATCTCCCGTCGAACGTTCGCACCGACCCGAAGCGCGCGCCCCCGCCGTGCTGACCGGGCGTCCGCCACGAGGCGAGCTGGTCATGATCGGCAAGACCAAGGACACCCGGTCCCGTGACGTCCTCTAGCCGATGCCGCAAGAGCCTCCACGACTCGGTGACCACGCCCGCGCTCGGCCCTCGGGCTACGTCCTTCACCCCTCACACGCCTGGGCGACGACGACCGCAGTCAGACGCGGTACGGGGCACCCGCAGCCGCCGACGCGCCGTCGATGCCCGCCGGACCGGCCCCGAACAAGCCTGTGCAGTGCGCACCCGCCGATGGGCTGCCCGGTCGGCGCGTTCCCTAGCTGCAGGCCGCCGCCGTCCCACACGACCAGGTCCAGCGCGTTCACCCGTCAGGACGGTGGACGGGCGACAGTGTCGTCGGCCGCGAGCAGCCCTCCGTCGGGGCGGAGAGCCGGACCGTGCGACGGGCCGGTCCGACCCGAACCGGGACCAGTGACAGACCTGTGCCCCTGAAGCCCCGCACCGGCGCGTGTGCCCGTCTCGGCGTGACGACCGAGGCGCCGGGCCCGGCGCCCCCGGACGCGCCAGTCGGCACGCCTCGTAGCGGTGGCGGTTCTAGGCTGGAAAGGCAGCTGGCAACCAGCCCCGGCAGGCACCGATGTCCGGACGGAGGTGTGGCGCGTGGCAACGGCCGACAACCAGGACGCTCCGCCCGCCGTCGTCGTGGTCGGTCCGGACGGCCGGGTCAGCGGCTGGAGCGAGGGAGGGTGTCGGCTGCTGGGCTGGACGGCGGACGACGTCGTCGGGCGGCCCGTGACCGACCTGCTGGCCGCGCCACCGCCGCCCGGGTTCCCCGAGAGCGACGACACCGCCCCCTCCGGGCCCGTAGCCCTGCGGCACCGGGACGGGCACACGGTGGACGCCGTGGTGACGACACAAGCGTTGCGCGGCCCCCACGGACTCGTACAGGGTCACGTGGTGACCGTCCAGCGCTGGGACCGCCGGCCGGTCATCGCCGACCGGGCCTTCGAGCAGTGTCCCTTCGCACTGGGCGTCTACGACCCCGAACTGCGATTCCTGTGGATCAACGCCTCCTCGGGCCGGGTCATCGCACACACCGAGGAGCAGGTGCTGGGCAGGCACTACCGCGAGGTGCTGCCCGAGTTCGACCGCTCGCTGTTCCCCGAACGGGACGACAAGCCCTACACCGACCAGCTCGCCGAGGTGGCGAGGACCGGTCGGCCCGCGCGTCTCATCACCGTCTTCCGCCCGCTGGGCAGCAACTACGCCAACGCCTGGGCCACCAGCATCTGGCCCGTCCGCGACGCCGAGGGCAAGGTCCGCGCCGTCGCCAACTGGGGTTTCGACATGAGCGCCGAGTACTGGGCCCGGCAGCGGCTGCTCATCCTCAACGAGGCGGGCCGAGACATCGGCCGGACGCTCGACGTCATCGGAACGTCCCGGGAGCTGGCCATGAGTGCCGTGCCCGGGTTCACCGACCTCGTCACCGTGGATCTGTGGGAGGAGGTGCTGCGCGGCGAGGAACCGCCCTCGCCGTCGACTCTCACGGGCGGGGACGCCCTCAGGCTCAGCCGCGCCGCTCGGCACAGCGCCGACGAGGACACGGGCGGAGGCGCTGGGCAGCCGGTCACGTTCGCCGCCGACTCCGTCGCCGCTCGCTGCATGGCCACGGGCACCTCCATGGTCCAGCTCGCCGAGGAGCCCGGACCCGGTGGTGAATGGGCCTTCGGCCCCGGGCTCGCCGCTGATCCCGCGCACTGGCCGCCGGGCAATCCGCTGATCGACGCCTCCCTCGCCGCGGACGGGCTGACCGGCCGCATCACCGTGCCGCTGCGCGCACGCGGGGCGCTGCTGGGAGTGGTGGCCTTCTCCCGCACCGAGCGGCCCGAGGCGTTCACCGCGGACGACCTGATCCTGGCCGAGGAACTGACGGCCAAGGCCGCCGTAGCCATCGACAATGCCCGCCGGTACTCCCGCGAGCGCACCACCGCGCTGACCCTGCAGCGCAGCCTGCTGCTGCAGAGCCTGCCGAACCAGGAGGCGGTCGAGGTCGCCACCCGCTATCTGCCCGCGGGCACCGGCGCCGAGGTCGGCGGCGACTGGTTCGACGTCATTCCCCTGTCCGGCGCGCGGGTGGCACTGATCGTCGGCGACGTCGTCGGCCACGGACTGCACGCCTCGGCCAGCATGGGCCGGCTGCGCACCGCGGTCCGTACGCTCGCCGACGTCGATCTGCCGCCGGACGAGCTGCTGACCCACCTGGACGACCTGGTCCTCCACCTCGCCAGCGACCTGCAGCCGACCGACGCGTCCCACCCCACCACCGTGCAGACGATCGGGGAGACGGGCGCCACCTGCCTGTACGCGGTCTACGACCCGGTCAGCCGGCGCCTGACGCTGGCGAGCGCGGGACATCCGCTTCCGCTGGTCCTCTCCCCGGACGGCTCCCGGACCCCGCTCCCCGCGCAGCCGGGACCGCCCCTGGGCATCGGGGGGCTGCCGTTCGAGGCGACCGAGATCGAGCTGCCCGAGGGAAGCCTGCTCGCCCTCTTCACCGACGGCCTGATCGAGAGCCGTGAGCGCGATCTCGACGAGGGGATCGCCGAACTGCTGCGCGTCCTGGACCCGGCGGCCGACTCCCTGGAGGTCCTGTGCGACACGGTGACGGACGCCACGCTCCCCGAACGCCGCACCGACGACGCGGCCCTGCTCCTCGCCCGCACGCGCGCACTGGACCCCCAGCACGTGGCCGACTGGGACGTCGAACCGGACTTCGCACAGGTGCCGCGTGTCAGGAAGGCCGCCGTCGACCAGGTGGAGGCCTGGGGGCTGGCGGAGGCGGCATTCGTCACCGAACTGGTCGTCAGCGAGCTGGTCACCAACGCCATCCGCTACGGCGATCCCCCGATCCGACTCCGGCTCGTTCGCGACACCGCCCTGATCTGCGAGGTCTCCGACGCCAGCAACACCGCCCCGCACCTGCGCCGGGCACGCGCCTTCGACGAAGGCGGCCGCGGCCTGCTGCTCGTCGCCCAGCTCACCCAGGGCTGGGGCACCCGGCACACCACCCACGGCAAGACCATCTGGTGCGCCCAGTCCCTCCCTCAGCCCGGTGCGGGCTGAGACCCCACTCGGAATCGGCGGCGAGGGCCAACCCTCTGCGCGGCACCCGGATCGGCAGTATGTGTGCGTCAGGCTCCCTGTTCGTCCCGGCGGGCGAAGTTCGCCTGCCGGTGTGAGAGCGTGATGCGGCGCTGGATCGGGTCGATGTCCAGGATCTTGGCTGCGAGTGCGTCTCCGACCTGGACGGCCTGCGGTGCATGGTCCGGAGGCATCTCGCCCAGTTCAGCGTTGTGCACCAGGCCCTCGAAACCGTTCTCTATCTCTTCAATGCGTACGAATACGCCGAACGGTACGAGCTTGGTGACGCGACCGACGATGGTCCGGCCGATCAGTCCGGTCAGCAGCCGCATCGGATCTTCGTGCAGGGCTTTGAGTGACAGTGACACGCGCTCGCGGGTCGGATCAACGTCGAGGACTTCGGCGCTGATCTCCTGACCGACGGCAACTACGTCGGAGGGGTAGTTGATGGGACGCCACGACAACTCAGGGATGTTGATCAGCGCCTCAAAGCCACCGATGTCTACGAAGGTGACTCCAAAACTGGCGATATGGGTCACGGTGCCCGTGACGACCTCACCCCGGGCAAGGGTCTTGAGGAAGGACCAGTTCCGGTCGCTCGGCGTCGAGTCGGTCCGCCAGCGAGCCCGTACCACCCCGTCGTGGTCTGGCATGACCGCGGTGAACAGAGGCACGCGATCTTCGGCGGACACAGGGAGAAGCGTTGCAGCGCTGGCGCCGGAAATCCGGGTGGTGGCCAGCGCCGGGAACTCGTCCGCGCCGGCTATGGCGCTGTGCAGCCGACCCGCCTCGTCCTGCCACACGCATTCGACCAAGCCCCCGGCCGGGAGGGCTCCGAGGACCGCGTCGATGTCGGAGGACAGGTCTGGCCAGACGGCCAACCGAGCGCGGGGAGCGAGGCCGGCCCGCACGGTGTCGATGGTGTCGCGGGTGAGGCGGTGCCAGCGCGAAGCCCCTTCGACATATACCTCCTCCAGGATTCCCGCACGGCCTGAGGCCACGGCCCAGTGCAGGCCGGTCCAGAACTCGTCGTCGCCGGGCCGCTGAATGTCATCGCCATCGGCTTCCACGTCGTACGGCGACGCGTCCACGCGTTCCGGGAACAGGCCGAGCGCACGAGTCCGGGCCAGAGCGTCTTCGCAAGGCTGGCTGCTGCCGATGTAGAGGTACTGGTCCCGTCCCACGTGCACCCGGAAGGCCTCCCCCGCCTCCAACCGACACCAGGCTCCGCCGTCACGGAGCATGATCCGAACCAGTTCCAGTGAGATGCCGAGCGGCATCTCTGCCCCGTCGTGGAAGCCAGACGGGCCGGTCGGGAAGAGTCCGTCCAGCCCAGATCCCCCCAGCGGCTCCTCGGCACCGAAGTGCACGAGGGACGAGACCTGCGGCTCACGAACGGTCAGGTGATCGATTCCGGTACTCACCGCGAAGGCCTCGACCGCTTGAAGGTACGCCGCCTCGACCTGGCCGTGATCGCTGTACGTGTCTTCGGGGCCGATGTAGTGGCCGTCCTCGTCACGGTCGGCGGGGTCGTACTTGGTGACGCGATAGACGTAGGGGAGCACAACCTCATCTTCCAGCATGTGGCGGGCGCAGCCCCAGGAAATGCAAGGGGAGTTGGGGCTCAAGCGCCGGTAGGTGTGTCACGGTGCTCCATGATCTCGACGGCTGAGCGGCAACTGGTCGTGGTACGCAACGGCGACCGCGTGGAGCACTACGGGCCGAGGCGCTTGGGCGACCCAGATCGTGGTGAGCAGCACAGTAACAACGCATCAGAAGTGATCGTCAATATTCAGATATAGTTCACAATTTATCTCTCCGCCTTCGACGAACGCCTGCCGGGATATCGTCGGCACAGGCCGATCCGGAACGGCAGTCGGATAGGCATGACGGGGGGCAGAACGCAATGGCCGAAGAAATTCCACAGCCCCGACGGGCCACGGAACATTTTAATCGTGCGACACGGGACGCCTGCACGATCCCTCATTTCAATGAGTTCATGTGCGAGTTGTTCATCGAGCGGCTATTGCGTGACAATTTGCATGCTGTCGTCCCATCGGTGGGAATCGACTTCGTCCCTGTGCTGCAGAACTGTCTGGACGCGAGATGTCGCCGCCAGGCCCGGGATCTCAGGCTCTTTCTCGTCACCCTCTGCGGTTCGGCCGTCTCTCTGGCATTGTTCGGTGCCGTCGGTTCACTCCCGGGATTAGCATTCCTGGTCGTCGTCGCTCTCACGGCTTACTGCATCGTGCACAAAGATCTGGTCGACCGCCGAACGGCAGTTCAGCGTCTGGGGGGAAACCGGCCCACCCGCCTGGCATCGGAGTGGGCGAGTCGATGGGTAGCGTCCCGCGTCGCCGTGATCCAGCAAACACAGGGAGGGAATTTATCAGTCTACAAGGACTACAGCCCGTTTCAGGGGTTCGGGTCCAGCCTGTCGGCATGGTCCCTCACCACGCCCCTTAGGCCCGAGCAGAATGATTCCGCCAAGCCGACCACTGAATTCACAGCGGAGGAACTCACCGAGCACGTCAAAGGCGACCTGGAGGGGCTGCACCACTCCGGGCACCGAGCGGAGGACACCAGGATCGAGGACAGGGTCTTCGTCAACGGAAAGAATCTTCCTGCCACGTGGCTGCATCGTGACGAAGCCGGCCTGAAGCGCTCAAGGAGGCCCGTTGCCAGGATTGGAGAGACGGAACTCCAGGGAATTATGGACAGCCCGGGGGGAACTGTGCGTCATTACCTTTGCGCACACACGTCGTCGTGGGAAGGTGAAGTCGTCACGAGCACCTTCCTGCATGTGTCTGTAGAGTCGAAAACGCTCTACATCGACTGCCGACAGACCATCCTCGGCCCCGTACGACTTCACCCGATGGCCCGCGAAATCCTCAACGGCACCTTCCCCAGAACAACCGAGATCATCGGCGAGGCGGCGCTGCTGACGCTGCCCTGGCTTCTTCTCGCTCCTTTCCGGGCTTTCAATCGCTGGCACACCGACCACCGCTTGGAGAAGAAGCGCGAGCGAGAGCTGAGAGAAGCGGACCGAGACCCAGCCTACGACTACAGCTCCTGGTTCAGCCTTCGGGAGTTGGTCGACACCGGTACCTTCAGTAATTTCTTCCAGAACCTGGATGCCGACCGGCAGAGCAAAACCGCACAGCGGAACATTCTGGTCAGCATCGTCGACTTCCTCGATTCCCATGGAGTGGACACTTCAGAGTTTCGAAAGCAGCAGACGAGCATCCTCAATCACGGGGTTCTCCAGCTCGGTGGCGTGAGCAACGTCAACAACCAGGCTGTCGGGCCCGGATCCAAAGCCCTCTCCGTCGACTTGCCGACAGAGTAGATACCCTCAGGGCGAAGGCCTGTTCGACTACGCAGCGGAGTGGACCGCGAGGAAGTCCTCCAGGATCTCGACAAACCGCGTCGGCTGCTCCTCGGCCGGGTAGTGGCCGCAGTCGTCGAGGACGACCCCGGTGACGTCGTCGGCCGCCAGTCGCATCGTCTGGGCGGCACTCGCGCCGCTCCACAGCGCGCCGCCGACGGCGAGTACCGGCAGCGTCAGCCGGGTTTTGCTGCGCTGCTCGTTCTGCGCGATCGTCTCGTCCAGTGCTCGGTAGTACGCGAAGCTCGCCCGCAGCGCGCGGGGATCCGCAGTGATCGCGTCGACGTAGACGTCGACGGCGTAGGCGGGGATCGCGGCGGGGGTGGCGGCTTTGGTGGCGAACTGCCAGCCGAAGAAGAGCCGTTCCCGTCCCCGGACCAGTTCCTCGTTGAGGTCGGTGAGCCGGTTGAAGCCGAACTGCCAGAGCTTGAGGTTGGCCGCGGCCGGGCCGAAGAACGGCGGCGACGGCGTGAGGCCGGGGATCACTGCTTCGATGATGGCGAGCCGTCCCACCCGCTCGGGGTGATCGGCGGCGAGGGCGTACGCGGTCCAGGTGCCGATGTCGTGGCCGGCCACGTCGAACCGGTCGTGGCCGAGCGCGGCCATCAACGCGACGAGATCGGTGGCCAGCGTGCCGGCGTCGTAGCCGTCGTCGGGCTTGTCGGAGAGCCCGGCGCCGCGTGAGTCGACGGCGACGACGGTGTGGTGGCGGGCGAGCGCGGGCATTACTTCCCGCCAGGCGTACCAGGTCTGGGGCCAGCCGCCGATCAGCAGCAGGGCCGGGCCCTCCCCGCCGGTGACCGTGTGCAGCCGGAGCCCGTTCACCTCCACGAGCCGGCTGGTGAAGACGTCGAGGAATCCGTCGGGCAGTCGCAGCGAACGTAAGCGTGTCATGCCGGTGACCCTACCCATCTTTGAACGATCGGTACAAGATGTGTAGGCTCATGGACCATGGCAGGCCGCAAGCAGTTCGACGTGGATGAGGCGCTGCGACGTGCGATGCACGTCTTCTGGCGCTGGGGTTATTCGGAGGCGTCGATCGATCGCCTGACCGAGGGCACGGGGCTGGGCCGGGGCTCGCTCTACGGCGCCTTCGGCGACAAGAGCGCCCTGTTCCGCAAAAGCCTCCAGCGGTACGCGCAGACCTACCACCCGCTGTACGAGCAGGCACTGTCCGGCCCCCACACGAGCCCGAGCGACGTTGTGGCCGCCTACCTGCAGGTCGCCCTGAACCGCATCGCCGACCCGGCGGTCCCGGACGGCTGCTTGCTCACTGTGTCGGCAGCGCAGTTCCCGGCCCTCGACGCGGAGGGCCAGGAGATGGTCCGCGCCATGATCGACGATCTGCGGGCGAGGCTGGAGCAGGCGTTGCTGGCGGCGGGGGCCGGTGAGCAGGAGGTGGCAGAGCTGGCCTTGTGCACGCTGGCGACGAACCAATCTCTCGCCGTGCTCAGCCGTACCGGCTTCTCGGGCGAAGACCTGGCAACCGTCGCGGCAGCCGCCGCCACGAATGCCCAGGCTGTGCCGAATCGACCGGCCTGACCATCGGGCCGCGATAGGCGGGAACGACTCCGTCGCCAACGATGCGCAGAGACCTTGAGGCAGTCGGCAGCTCGGCAGAAGTGACTCGGCACAGCCCTCACGGGGGCCACCGAGCGGGCCCGGGCGACAAGATCACCCCACCGAGCTGAGCCTCCGCCCTGCAATTGAGGACGTCGGCCAGGACAGTACGGGCGGCGCGGGCTGAGCACAAAGGTTGAGGCCGAGTCGCTGGGCCGCGGCACGCCGAAGTTCACTGTCCGGGCAGCGAGTTGGGCGGGTTGGACGGCCTTCGGATACTCGCGTGCGGCCGCCTGCCGGGGTCGGCCGGTGATCGTCCGGGCCAGCCGGGTGGCAGAGGCAGGATCTTACGAACCCCTTACGCGGCCACCTCAAGCTCCGTCGCACTCCTACGCTCGCAGCGTGTCGACCATCCGAAACATCGCTCTCGTCACCACCGCGCCCCTCGTACTGGCCGCGGCCGGCGTCACACACCCGCACGGCCTGTCCAGATCGACAGCACCGCACTGGACACACCTGCACGTCGCGTTGTTGCCGGTCTTTCCTCTGCTTGCCGTCGGTCTGCTCGTCCCCCTCTGGCACCGCCCCCGGCCGGACCTCACGGGCTTCGCCACGGTGACGGCCTGGACGGGCGCGTTCCTCTACGCGGCGTTCTACACCGGGCTCGACGCGGTGGCCGGCATCGCGGCGGGAACCGCGGTCGAGCACGCCCCCCGCACGGCGAACCTGGGACCGATCAAGCATCCGCTCTACGACATAGGGGAATCCCTGGGACAAGTCGGCGCCTACGCCCTCATCGGCGCTGTCGCGGCAACGGCGGTCGCGCTCTTCCCGAAGCACGGCGCGCGGGTGGTGCCCGGCACGCTTGTGCTTCTCGCGGCCGGCTGGTCCTTCATCGACAGCCACATCTTCTGGCCCCGTGGCGTATGGACCATGCTCGGATTCGCCCTGGGCTTCGCGCTGCTCGCGGTCGGGACGAGCAGGAACGAACAGTCTGGCGCGCGCGGCGCCTGAGGGCAGCCGAGTCCCGTCTGGATCAACGCCGTCCGCGCTGGGTCGTTTCCCTCGTCACCGCTTGGTCGCCCTGCACTTAGTTGCGCGACACGGAACGTACCGCGCTCGCCGGGGCCTGGCAGACGTCCCTCGGCCTGCGCGGTCGCCCGGCAACGAGCCAAGGGACATCGTTGTAGGCCCGGTTGACGTAGGCGGCACGGTCCGGCGGTCAGAGACGAAGGGCACGTCACTGCGCCTTCGCCATATCCACGTTTTCGTGGGCCAGGCAGGCCAGTACCTGCCGCCGGATGCGCTCTGCGGCCGGACCGCACATCGTGCGGCGCAATGCCCGGCCGCGATGCTCAGCTGCTGCGCCGCCGGCTCGCGCCCACATGCCACCTACGCCCGCACGGCGGTCAGACTGTCGCGGGGGACCCGAGCATCGCGGAAGCCACCTGAACCGCGCTCTGCGGACGCGCGGGTGCAGCGGCTGAGGAAAGCTCGCGGCAGGTGAAGCCGAGCCGGGTCATGGCCCGCAGCACCTCGGCGGCGCTGAAGTCGCGGCGGTCCTGGCCGGTGACGACCTGCCCGACCTGCTTGACGGGGTAAGTGCGACGACCGACGATCACGGACGCCCCGAAGACTTCTTCCGGCTTGACACCCTTCATCGATTCCAGGACGCCGCTCTTGCTGAGGTCGAAGGGGAAGCGGGCGATGACACAGCGCATGATGCCTCACAAAGTGAAGGACGGGAGGAGTTTCTGCCGCGGTTACGCCGCCGCGTTGAAGGACGACTGCCGCCCGGTCCTGCGTCGGGCAGCGGAGGCGGGGCTGCGACGGCCGCGCGACGACGACGTACTACGCGGACGCCGCTCGGGGACGGGCGCGGTGATCGTCACGGGAATTCCGGAGGGGGTCTGGGCGCCGGTGATCCGGCCGAGCGCCTCTTCGCCGGAGCGGACCTGGGTGGTCTCGGGCACGATGCCGGCGGCGGTCATGAGGCGGCTCATGTCGCGGCGCTGGTTGGGGGTGACCAGGGTGACGACCTTGCCGGACTCACCGGCACGCGCGGTACGACCGCCGCGGTGCAGATAGTCCTTGTGGTCCGTCGGCGGGTCGACGTTGACGACCAGGTCGAGGTTGTCGACGTGGATGCCACGGGCGGCGACGTTCGTGGCGACGAGCACGGTGACGTGCCCGGTCTTGAACTGGGTCAGTGTGCGGGTGCGTTGCGGCTGCGACTTGCCGCCATGCAGGGCCGCGGCCCGGACACCACTGTTCAGCAGATCCTGCGTCAACCGGTCGACGGCGTGCTTGGTGTCCAGGAACATGATCACCCGGCCATCGCGCGCCGCGATCTGCGTCGTCGTCCAGTGCTTGTCCGTGCCGTGGACGTGCAGCACGTGGTGTTCCATCGTGCTGACCGCACCCGCGGCCGGGTCGACGGAGTGGACGACCGGGTCGGTGAGGTAGCGGCGGACCAGACGGTCGACGTTGCGGTCCAGGGTGGCGGAGAACAGCATTCGCTGGCCCTCGGGGCGGACCTGGTCCAGAAGCGCGGTGACCTGGGGCATGAAGCCCATGTCGGCCATCTGGTCCGCTTCGTCCAGAACGGTGATCGCCACCTGGTTCAGCTGGCAGTCGCCGCGGTCGATGAGGTCCTTCAGCCGTCCCGGCGTCGCCACGACGACCTCGGCTCCGCTGCGCAGTGCATTGGCCTGGCCGCTGATCGACATTCCTCCGACGACCGTGGTGAGGCGCAGTTGTACCGAGCGGGCGTAGGGGGTGAGTGCGTCGGTCACCTGCTGGGCCAGCTCGCGTGTCGGCACGAGCACCAGGGCCAGCGGCCGGCGGGGCTCGGCGCGCTGTCCGGCGGTGCGCGCCAGCAGGGCCAGGCCGAAGGCGAGGGTCTTGCCGGAGCCGGTGCGCCCACGTCCCAAGGCATCACGGCCCGCAAGGGTGTTGGGCAGGGTCGCGCCCTGGATCGGGAACGGGATGCTCACGCCTTGCGCGGTCAGCGCGGCCAGCAACTGCTTGGGCATGTCGAGGTCGGCGAACGCCTCGACCGCGGGCAGTGCGGGAGTGATCGTCTCCGGCAGGGCGAATTCGCCCTGGACCACTGCGGGCCGTCGGCCGTAGCCGCCCGAACGGCTCGACCCCCCTGAACGGCTCGGGGCGGACGGTCCGGAACGGCTGCCCCGCCTCGAACCGGCGCTGGAGCCGAAAGCGGAACCGTCGTCACGGTTACGGCGGGCAGAGCGGTCATTGGTACGTGCGTAGTTCATTGAAAACCTTCCTTGATACGGCACATATCAAGGAATTCCCGCAGCGGAAGCAGCGCGGGGAACTTCAAGAACGGACCGAATGGGATGCAACAGGGAATCTGGAGAGTGCAGCGGATCGAGCGTGGGTGGCATCGACGGATTTCCCTGCGCCAAAGTGACGTGAAATCCCGGATGCCGGATGCCCACGGGCTGCGCCTTGGGTGTGGCGTGTGTCCCCGGACGAGGGACAGCGGGTGCATGTCCGCAGCTGGGGCCCGCACCCCGAGGGATGCGGGCCCCAGCTACGACGTGCGCGTCAGCGTCAGGCGAGGACGATGTTCTCGGCCGTCGGGCCTTTCTGACCCGACGCGATGTCGAAGGTGACCTTCTGTCCTTCGAGCAGCTCGCGGAAGCCCTGGGCGGCGATGTTCGAGAAGTGGGCGAACACGTCAGCTCCCCCACCGTCTTGCTCGATGAAGCCGAAGCCCTTGGCCGCGTTGAACCACTTCACTGTGCCTGAAGCCATGTCATATCTCCTCTTGGGCAGTACACCGGAAGCCGCGATGCACGGATACCGGGTCGCCGCGATGATGCCCCGTCTGGAAAACGACCAGCCATACGAAAACGCCGCCAACGGCTGACAATACCGGGGGACGCTTGAAGTTCTTGGGAACCACAACTGCAACTGAGATCGACAGTAGCACGGTGTGGCGGGCACGGTACGGAAAATGACTCCGTCCTGTCGATTACGGCAAAAACACTTTCCGCGCGACGTGCCAAACCCTGACCTCGCGACAGTAGATATTGCCCCACCCCGGCGCAGCTTTAAAAAAATGAGCCTCCGCCCATAGAGCTCGTGACGCGATCTTGTCGAGGTGCTCTGGTCGGGCGTGACTGATGCGCCGATTCGGGTTTTCGACGGCGTGCGGACTGCGCCGTGGATCGTGGATGACGACTTGCCAGAGCGGTCGCCTGGGCCGCGCGAGCATCACCCACCGAATGCGACGCCCGTACACCCCAGTTTTGTTCGGCCCGGCGGGCGACACAGGGCGAGCACGGCCAGGACGGCCGCCGGCTCCAGCCGTTCGTCGGGATACTCCATCGCCTATAGGTCCACGGCCCGGGACGTTCAGGCGGGCAACCGGTCCGGGCCGCCGACCACTCAGTCGGTCAGTGGTGCGCAATGCACGTTGTTCGCTCCGCCGCTCTGGCCGGCGATCCGTCCCCAGTAGCTGACGCAGTGCCCGGGGTGGCCGATGTAGACCGGACCGGCGTAGGTCGTGTAGGAACCGTCATCGAACTCGGGGTCGACGTCCTGGGCGTCCGTGAGCGCTGCCAGCATGGACACGGCGGTGCCGGGACGGGCGCGCACGGTGACCACGCAGTCCTGTCCGGTCGACGGGTTGTAGGTGAGGTAGACCGTGCCCGCCGTACCGACCGGTGCCGAGTCGACCACCGTGTAGCCCGCCCCGCAGACACCGTTGTACTTGGCCACCGGCGTCGCCGCCCCTGCCTGCGGTGCTACGGCCCCCAGGGCGCCGACAACCGCGGCCGTGACCGCTCCGACCGCCGCGGCACGCTGAATGATGTTCATGTGAATCCCCCGTTTCGTCGACCGCCCCAACGGCTGTCGACTTCGGAGGCTTTGACCGTCGTCACTCGACCAGCGTTGTAGGCCACCGGCACCGGTTACCGAACCCGGACACGGAGTGAACGGGTCCGTCGACGTCTTCTTCGTAAGTGCGTAAGCGCAGGAAGTTCCTGGCCCACACGGTCACAGCCCACGCAGGTTTGGTCTCGCCTCTTGAACAATCCGGCCCATCAGTGCGAGCCCGCCGCGCTCGTCCAGGGCAAACTGTCGGTCGCGCGCATGTCCCCGGATAGTGCACAACTCCCTGCGCGGCCGCAGAGATTCGGCGATCCTGGGTGACCGTGACCGGAAATCTGAGCGATACAGCACCGGGCAATGAGGTAAGGGCGCTTCTTCGGGTCCTGAACGGACAGCGGCGCCACGTATTCGGCATCCTTGACGGGCTCGACGCGAAGGATCTTCGACGGCCCGTACTGCCTTCCGGATGGCACTGCCTGGGGATGGTCCAGCACCTGGCGCTCGATGTGGAGCGGTTCTGGTTCCGCGCGGTCGTCGCCGGGGACGAGGAGGTCATCCACGGTCTGACGAGCGGCGACGAAGCATGGAAGGTGCCTCCGGACGTGCCGGTCATGGAAGTGCTCCACCGATATCGGCGGGAGGCAGAACTCGCCGACGCCGTCATCACCGCCGCCCCTGCCGACGCCGCGTTGGCCTGGTGGCCCCACGACCTGTTCGGCGAACCGCACCTGCACACGCTGCGCGACGTCCTGCTGCATGTCATCACCGAGACTGCGTGCCATGCCGGCCACCTCGACGCCGCCCGAGAGCTGATCGACGGCAGCCGCTGGCTGGTCCTCACCTGAAGCCTGGTCTTGTCGGCGCCAGGGGGACCAGTGCAGCAACCTTCCGCCTCCGTATCGATCAGGCGACGGCCATCCCGTAGCCGGTCCTGCGCGGTCACCCACTCCCAGTGCATCTCAGCCGACGACCGATGACTTCTACCTGTCGACGGAGTCTGACCTCTGAGAGACGCAGTCGCGTCGCAGTCGCATGACCAGGATTGATCTTGAGAGGGTGGTGGTCGGTCGTGGCGGTAGGGATCTTTGCGGGCATCGCTGTGCGCAACTACGAGAACGCATTGGAGTGGTACAAGCGACTGCTCGGTGCGGAGCCAAGCTTCTACCCCAACGACGTCGAAGCGGTATGGCAGCTGGCCGAGGACCGCTATGTGTACATCATCGAGGACACCCGGCGTGCCGGCGGCGCGGTGGGCATGATCTGGGTGGACGAACCCCGTACCGCGGTCGCACGCATCGCCGAGCGAGGGCTGCAGCCCGTAGGTGTGGAGGAGCACGGCACCGTGTGCAAGTGGGTGTTTCACGACCCGGACGGCAACGAGACAGGGATCGGCGGCGAGGTCTCACCCCCGAAGTAGTCCTCGAACCCCGGCTCCACGGCAGGTATCCGGTGGTCCTCGAAGGTCAGGACCGGCCGGCTCCGGGAATTTTGACTGTCAACACCCCGGTGCGGGAAGTGCTCGTCGCGCGCGTGCGCCGTCCCTCCCGGAGCAAGAGGCACGTCGTTGACGCTGCCCGTCCCCGACGAGTCCCTGCCCCGACAGGCATGCGCGGCGGCCTCGGACTGCCGGCTGACTTGCCCGCAGCATCGACATGAGCGAACGCACCCCGGCCCGGCCGTTCAGGAGCGAGTCCGGCACGACCTCTCCACACTGGAGGACCCACGTTCGGGTGTTTCACGCCATGGCGCTGCTGGCGGAAAGTCGATCATCTAGTGCGCCAGAGCGACCCGCGCCGTGCTGAACGGGTGGTCTCCGGTGGAGGCGGTCACGCGAAAGGGTCGCGCCGCAAGCACGGATGGTGAAGTAGCTGCCTCGCCCCACACCTGGAAGAGGCACCGAGACGTGAGACGCCGTATCTCCGCCCGCCGTATCCCCGCCCGCCGTGTCCCCGCCCGCCGTGTCCTCGCCGCAGCACTGCTCGCGGCATCTGTGTTGGCCCCGATGGCAGCCACTCCGGCAGCCGTTGCCCAGGCCGGCGTGTTCCACCGGTCCGTCGACGAAGACTGCCCACCCCGTGAACTGGACCGTGCGCTGACGTCACGGCTGGACAAGGCCGTCGAGAAGGTCCGTCAGCAGGCCGGCGTTCCCGGTGTCGTCGTCGGTCTGTGGATGCCGGGCAAGGGAAGCTACGTCCGTGCGACCGGCGTCGCCGACAAAGTCACCGGTGAGCCCATGCGCTCCGATGTCTTCGTCCGTATCGGCAGTGAGACCAAGACCTTCACGGCCACCGCGCTGCTGAAGCTCGTCGACGACGGCCGGGTCTCACTCGACGACCCCATCTCCGACTACGTCCGCCATGTCCCCAACGGTCACCGGATCACGTTGCGCCACCTCGCCGAGATGCGCAGCGGCCTCTTCCCGTACACGGAGGACGCGGACTTCCAGCACGATCTGCTGTCCGACCCGCAACGGTCGTTCACTCCGCAGGAGGTACTGGCGTACGGCTTCAAGCACAAGAACACCTTCGCGCCGGGCACGCAGTTCCAGTACTCCAACACCAACTTCACGCTGCTCGGTCTCGTGGTCGAGAAGGTCAGCGGGCGTCGTCTCGCCGACTTCATCGACACGCGGGTACTGCGCCCGGCCCGCCTCCCCCACACGTTGCTGCCGAGCGGGTCCGAGTTTCCCCAGCCGCACCCGCGCGGCTACACCAACCAGACGCTGAGCGGTGAGGTCACCGACAGCACGGACTGGAACCCCAGTTGGGCCTGGGCGGCCGGAGCGATGATCTCCGACCTGCACGACCTGCGCCGATGGGCGAGGATCGTCGCCACCGGCACTCTGCTGAAGCCGCAGACCCAGGCGCAGCGGCTCAAGATGCTGCCCACGGGCCACCCTGGCACGAGTTACGGCCTCGGCATCTTCGACAGCGACGGCTGGATCGGGCACAACGGCTCCATCCCCGGCTACGAGACCGTGACCGTCTACCTGCCCTCGAAGAAGGCCACCCTGGTGCTGATGATCAACACCGACATCACGTACCAGGGTCAGGAGCCGTCCTCCCTGCTCGCGCGTGCGATCACCGAGATCGTCACGCCGGACAACGTCTACGACCGCCCGGCCCCCACGCGTCGGACCGGGTCAGCCCTGCTGCCGTAGACGGTGACCTCCACGCCCGGCCCGATCGGGCTGCCCCGACGGAAGCCGGGCGTGTTCCATGATCAAGGGGGCCGGAGCGAAGGGCGGGCAGCAGCGCCCGAGCACGCCCGCCGACTCCGGCTCCGACTCCGTTCCGGTGTCCGCCGGCGCAGAATCGGGGCAACACGGCCGAGCGCTGCATCAACCGCCTCAAGTGCCGGCCCGGCCTGGCCACTCGCTTTCAGACGACCGCCACCGTCTTCCAGGCGGGACTCCACATCGCGCGCACCTTCGTCCGGTCCACTCGCTGATGAGAGAGAAGCCATCCGAGGAGCGTCAGTTCCACGGTTCCCGGCAGGGGTTTTCGCCCGACAGCTTCGCTGCGGCCACGCAGAGGTCTTCGCCGAAGAGCTGGTTGCTGCCCCATTCGGAGCCCCACAGGTCGGACGCGGCCTGGGCCACAGCGCGCCAGGAGTAGTCCTCATCGCATCGCCACGTGCGGATCTGTGCAGCCATCTCCGGCGTGATCGTCGTCGGCTCAACAGGGTTTCGTGTCACCCCAGCGACCCTAGGGACAAGGCTCACCCCCATCACACCGTCAGGCAACCCAGGGTCGCCGCTCCTCAATGCGCTGATTTCACTCACCTCACTCACTTCACGGGAACGAGGGTCAAGTAGGCCAGGCCCATGACGCCGCGATACCCCCGGAGCCACATCTTGCGATGGCGATCCACACGGTCGCGGGTCTCCTTCGCCAGAGGATGATCGGGATGGACGGCGAGCCATTCCTCGACGTCGGACTGGTAGGCGGACTCGAAGTGATCCCATTCGTCGGGGTTGGCGGACTCGATCCAGGCAGGGCGAAAGCCCGCGTCGATGGCGAGGTCGACGAGTTCGGAGAGGTCATGGAACTCGGAGGCCGAGGCTCCCGGCCACATGGCCGACAACTCGTTCGGGGCAGGTGGACGCTGCCAGAAACCCTCGCCGAGCAGGACCCGGCCGCCGGGCTTCACCAGGCGACGAAGCGCGTGCAGTGCAGCTGTGGTGTGCTCCGGTGGCCGGACGTCACTGAGCGCGTGGCTGGCGCCGAAGCAGAGAACGATGTCGGCGGGGTCTCGGGCGGTGTCGACTGCGGAATCACGCACGAACTCGACTCGTTCGGCCAGTCCGCGCATCTCGGCGTTGACGCGTCCGCGGGCGAGGTCGTCCTCATTGAGGTCGATACCGACGCCGGTCGCACCGGGCATGGCCTCGATGAGACGGAGCATGAACTCGCCCCAGCCACAACCTATGTCGAGCACCGTGGCCGGGGCGGCAGAGCCGACGACGTCGGTGAGCCGACGGATCAGGCCGGCGGCCCGTTCCTCCGAGAGAGGGCCGTGGAAGGTGAGTCGGGTCAGCCGCGGCGGGCCGATGGTGTCATCCATGAGCTGGACAGTAGGTACGAGCAGTTGTCGATGCCACCGGATTACCGTCGGGCCGGACCCCTGAGGAGCGCGTGACGCGGGGGAGAAGTCAGGCCTGTTCCTCCTCACGCGGGACGGGCTGCACTCGGTCCCCATGCTGGTGGAGCAACCAGGCCGTCCATGCAACGACCGGAACAGCGACGGTGGGTACGACCCATGACGGGATGCCGAGCCACACGGCAGGCAACCCGACGGCGGCGCAGGTGATCATCATCGTGATGAGCAGCGGTCTGCCGTACGGGCGCCAGGTGTAGGGCTCATGATCACGGGGCCTGGCCATCCGCAGCGCACCCAACCCGAGCCCCATGGCCGCCAGAAGGCCCAGGAACGTGCCGATGGCGACCGTCATCTGTGGTTCGTCACGGGGCTCGTCGGAAGTGCTCTGCCGAACACCTCGGGCGCCGACTGTCATGACGTCGCCACGCCAGACCGTTGCGGTGACCTGGTCTCCCGGCCGGAGTTGCTCCAACAGCGGATCCGGATCACCGAAGGCCACAGTCCCGTTCCAGAAGGGCGCGCCGGACAACGTTGCCTTGTAACTGCCGGATCTGCTCCGGTTGTTCTTCGTGCTCTCGACGGTGAAGGAGACCGTACGCAGGCAGTTCTCCCACTCCTGCACCGTGGCGTCGGCGGGGCACGGCTCGGCCCTCACGTAGTCCTGGTGCCGACCCAAGTCGGAGGGCAGCCACGCGGTGAACACGAAATAGCAGCCCAGCGCCGGGATGAGGGAAAACATGATCAACGCCGCGCCTACGAGCCGTGAGCGGCCCTGAGAACGCCGTGCAGGTCGGTCGGCGCCCGGCGGAGGCAGCAACGGCCCGCCCGGCCCGTGAGTTGTGTCCGTGCCCGGCACCGTCCTCACTCCCCTCTCGACGTCACGTCGGCCCCACGCGTCCTGGAGACGATCAGCGCCTTGCCCTGCTCCACCTTGCGGAACGACTGTGCGCGGACAGGTGCGGCAACGCGACAGACGGCGACGAGGTCGCCGTCGCCCACGATCATGGCAGTCATGGCATACGTCCTTGAGGCGTAAGGGAGTTGAGCGTGAGGAGGAGAGGGCCGGAGGTGCGATCAGGCGGCGGTGTCGGGGCTCAGACGGCGTGATGCCGCGCGCCAGCACGGGGTGCGCCCCCGTAAGAATCGGGGCCCCCGTACGGATCGGGGCCCCCGTACGGATCGCGGCTCCCGTAGGACTCGCGGCGCCCGGTGCCTCGTAGCCCAGTGTCGGCGCCCGTGAGAGCCTCACGCAGCGCAGTGGGCGCTGGTTCATCCGGGAAGAGGCTGTGCAACGGCCGCACGATCAGGCAGGTCGCGGCCCAAGCGACCAGCAGAGCGCCCGCAGGCGCGATCAGGTGCAGCAGCCAGGTGACAGGCCCGGAGGGGCCGAACACGGCCAGCGCAGCCGCCGCGCCGACGCTCAAGGACCAGGCGAGCACCGTCAGCACAGAGAAGGCGACCGCTACGGGCACCCCGCCCATATGCCATGCCCGCAGGTCCACGTCGGTGTCGAAGCTGTCGGTGCGGACGGCGCCCAGAGCGGCCAGGAGCCAGAAGCAGACGACCACGACGAGGGCCGCGGTGAGCAGGATCGTGGGCAGGCCCGTGGCCGCTCTCACAAATGTCCCCATCTCCTGATCTCCCCCTCCGCCCGCGGCGCGCGTCAGCCGACGGCGCACGGACGTTCCGGGCCTCGGTGCCGGACACCTGCCGGTGTCCGGCATCGAAACCCTCCGTCGTGCTCCCCGCGAGCCATCCTGCACGACCCGATCCCGGTCGCGCATTGCCGGTTTCCGGCAGTGTTCATTAGGGTCTGCATGCCGGTGGCCGCTAAGAAACCGTCACCGACGCGTCAAAATCCGGGGGAAGACGTGACAGACCGGGAACTTCCCGAGCAGTACCTGGACGGCTACGCCGAGATCCTGGCCCAGGTGTCAACCACCGGCCGGCGCCTCACCCGGGACGAGCTCGCCTCCCGCCGCGCCCTGGGCGAACAGGCCGCCGAGGCAGGCCACGGACTGCGCGCCCTCGTCAGCGCACACCTGGCCGCCGCCCGCACGGCCTGGCCCGGTTCGCCCGGCTCCGCGGATGGCGCGCTGGCCACCGTGCATCAGATCATCGACGCCTTCGCCGAGGGCTACGAACGCGCCCAACTCCTCGCCGTACGCCAGGAGGAAGCCGCCCGCAGGGAGTTCATCGACGACCTCCTCTACGGACGCAGCGACCTGGGCCGCCTCGCCGAACGCGCCGAACGTTTCGGCCTGCGGCTGTCCCACGCGCACGCCGTCGCCGTCGCGCAGGGCCCCGCCGCCTACGACGAAGGCGACCCCGTGCCCCGGCATGTGGAACGGGCACTCATCTCCCGTTTCGGCGACCGCAACGTCCTGCTCACCACCAAGGACGGCCGCCTGCTGTGCATCGCCCCAGGACACCAGGAGGACGTACTCGCTTACTTCGCCGAACAGGCCCACGTCGCCACCGACGGCGGCCAGGTCGCCATCGGACGACCCCAACCGGGGCCGGGAGGCGTCGTCCAGTCCTACGAAGAGGCTCTGGGCGTCCTCGAACTCGCTGAGCGACTCGAACTCGCCGACCCCGTCCTGCGCGCTGCCGACCTGCTGGTCTACCCCGTCCTCACTCGCGACCGCCAGGCCATGGCCGACCTCGTCGCCGGCACGCTCGGCCCGCTCACCTCAGCCCGTGGCGGTGCCCAGCCCCTCCTCGACACGCTCACGGCATACTTCGATTCCGGCTGCGTCTCCGCCGAGGCCGCCCGCCGCCTCACCCTCAGCGTGCGCGCCCTGACCTACCGCCTTGAGCGCATCCACAAGCTCACCGGCGCCAACCCCGCCGACCCGGCCCACCGCTACATGCTCCAGACGGCAGTGATCGGCGCCCGACTTCTGGCCTGGCCCGCCAAGGATCTCTGACACAGCGCAGCGATTCCCGGACGGCGGAGTTCCGTACCGACGACGCCGTCCCGCGGACCAGTTCTCCTCCTCGGCGTCGTCAGCCGGCAGAAGCCCCGCGACTGGGCGAGCGCCTCATCGCGTTCGGTCGCGAAGGTCCAGGCGGTGCCGGCCGCCGCGCTGGAGCCGAAGTCCACCACCGTGGCCGGGAGTCGTCATGTCGAGTCAGGCGCCTGGCCGGCACCGCTCGGGGCGCCGACGAGGGACTGCAGGGTGCGGACCAAGCCCGTGGCGTCTGTGCTGGAGAGCGGGGCGAGGAAGCGGCGTTCCATCTCCTTGCGCGCCGATTCGGCTTCCTGCAGGCGCTCTTGGCCGGCCGGCGTCAGCTGCACGATGTTCTTGCGTCGGTCCCGGGGGCTGCGGCGCCGTTCGACGAGTTCCTTGTCCTCCAGAGCGTCGACGAGAGAGACCATCGTGGTGCGGTCGACGCCCAGTTTGCCCGCCGCGTCCAGTTGAGACAGCTCGTCATGTGCGTCGAGGACGGCGAGAACGGCCAGTTCGCGGCCGTCGATCCCGTACGGAGCCAAAGCCAGTGAGGACTCCTCGGTCAGCCGCAGGTACGCGTGCTTGAGCAGATAGCCAAGGCGGGACCTGAGGACCTCGGGCGGGGCGTCGCGCGTCATGACCGCAGCGTATCCAGAGTCTGACAGTCAGCGTTACTGACGATCCGCTACGGTGACGGTAATGTGCCGTCGCCGTACCGGTGACGCGTCGACGCGAAGGGCGCGTGGCAACCATGTCCGACCAGCACATCCCCTCCGATCGCCCCGTGACGTTCGGAATCAAGACCACCCCGATGCGGGTCCCCTACCAGGACATCCTGCGCGTGTGGGAGGAGGCAGACGACCTGCCCGAGATCGCGGACGCCTGGCTGTGGGACCACCTCATGCCGATCGTCGGCCCCAAGGACGGGCAGATCCTCGAAGGGTGGACCCTGCTGAGCGCCCTGGCCGCCCGAACCCGGCGACTGCGCCTTGGCCTGCTCGTGACGAGCAATCGGATCCGGCCGCCCGCCGTCCTCGGCAAAATCGCCACCACCGTCGATGTGATCTCCGGCGGCCGGCTGATCATGGGCCTCGGCGTGGGCGGCACCGTACAGCCGCCCGACGCGGGCGGCATCGCCGGGGAGAATCCGGCCGCCGCCGAGTACGCCGCCTACGGCCTCACGCTCGTCCCGCCCGCCGAAGGCATCGCCCGCCTGGAGGAGACCATCGCCATCCTCCGCGGCATGTGGACGCGGGACGTCTTCGACTTCCACGGGCGCCACTACACCCTGACCGGCAACCGCAACGAGCCCAAACCCGTCCAGCAGTCAGGCCCGCCCCTGCTGATCGGAGGCTGGGGAAACCGAACGCTCCGCCTGGTCGCCGAGCACGCCGACATCTGGAACATCCCCGGCCCACCGCACAACACCATCGACTGCATCACCGACCGCAGCGCCGTTCTGGACGACCATTGCGAGGCCATCGGCCGTGATCCGCGAACGATCACCCGCTCCGTGCAGTACATCGTCTCGTACGACGACCCGGCCGCCGACCGCAAGGCCATCACGGAACTCATCGCCGCCGGCGTGACGCACGTCGTGCTGAGCCTACGGAGCCCCTATCCCCCACGGGCCGCGCGATGGCTCACCGACGAGATCATCAAACCCGTGCGCAGCACGACCGGAGAACTCCATCAGCCCCGCCCCGGCTCGGCGGCTAGCCTCGGGGCATGAGCGTCGAAACGAGATACGGAACGTTGTGCGGGCGAACATGAATCGAGGACCGCTCTTCTGCGACGTCGCCCTGGCGCGGCGCATCGAACGCGCCGAAGCCCAGCTGATGGCCGCGGCAGCCGAAGCCGCTCGCCTGCGCCGGGGAGGCGACGCCGGATTCGTGATGCGAGTGGCCGACGGTGTGGCCACGTTCGCCGAGGACGGCTCGCCGTTCAACAAGATCGCCGGTCTGGGATTCGACGGCGTGCCCGATACGGCCGCGCTCGATGAGATCGAGCGCGCCTTCGCCGCCCAAGGCGCTCCCGTGCAGGCCGAGGTGTCCACGTTGGCCGACCCGGCGGTCGGCGCCCTGCTCACGGCTCGCGGGTATCGGCTGGAGTCGTTCGAGAACGTGCTCGGACTCGCCCTCGACGGCGTGTACGAGCGGGTGACTCCGCCTGGCATCGACGTCCGGGTGGCTCGTCACGAGGAGTTGGACGCGTGGCTCGACGTGGTGGCCGACGGATTCGCTCACCCCGACGGGCAGGGGGTTCCCTCGCACGAGGACTTCCCGCGTGACGTACTCGTCAACGCCGAACGGGACTTCGCGACGGCCGGTGTGGTCCCCTACATCGCGCTCCACGACGGAACCGTCGCCGGAGGCGGCAGCCTTCGCGTCGCGGACGGCATCGCACAGCTCACGGGCGCGGCGACCGCCCCCGCCCACCGCCGACGCGGTGTGCAGACGGCCCTGCTCTCGGCCCGGCTCGCGGACGCCGCTGCCGCCGGCTGCGACATCGCCGTCGTGACCACTCAACCGGGTTCCCGGTCCCAGCAGAACGTGCAGCGCCAGGGATTCCACCTCCTGTACACCCGCGCCGTGCTGGTGAGGGGCGTTCCACCGAGGGGAGCCGTGCCCCACCTGGAGGCGTCGGTCGAAAGCCCGGACGAGGTGAGCGTGGTGGTGTACGACGGCCCGCGGGAAGCCCTCAGACCGCTGTTCGAACTGGCCGAGGACTCCCCCACGCAGCTCGACTCCTACCTCGCGGACGGGCAGGTGCTCGTCGCACTGCGCGGCACGGACGTGGTCGGTCATCTGCAACTACTGGAGACCAGCGAAGCCGACACCTTCGAAATCAAGAACATGGCCGTACGGCCGGACGTTCAGCGCTCCGGCGTGGGCAGCCGTCTGGTGCGCAGGGCCATCGAACTGGTCTCGCGCGAGTCGGGACGACGCCTGCTGGTCGCCACCGCCGCGGCCGACACCGACAACCTGCGCTTCTATCAGCGCCAGGGATTCCGTATGCGAACAATCGAACGGGACGCCTTCACGACCCGCACCGGCTACGAACCCGACACCCTCATCGACGGTATTGAACTGCGCGACCGGGTCTGGCTCGACCACCCGCTCTCTCCGCAGTCCGCCTCGGACCACAGTTCTCAGGGAACGTGAACAACCCGCCTCCGCCTGCTGCACGTCGGCAAGGGCATCGTCCACGCAACCGTGGTGTCCGGTCGCTCAACGGTGTTCCGGGTTCGGTGCGTCGTGGCGGCACCCCGCGTCCCACTCGGAGCGCTGGTTGCCGTGCGCCGGGATGCCCTTGGCGCGCTTGAGCATGGCGGCCAGGTGCATCAGGTTCCACGTCATGAAGGCGGTGTTGCGGTTGGTGAAGTCGTTCTCCGGGCCGCCCGAGCCAGGGTCCAGGTATGAGGGTCCGGGGCCGGCCGGTCCGATCCAACCGGCGTCGGCCTGCGGCGGAATGGTGTAGCCCAGGTGCTGGAGGCTGTAGAGGATGTTCATCGCACAGTGCTTCACGCCGTCCTCGTTGCCGGTGATCAGACAGCCGCCGACACGGCCGTAATAGGCGTACTGGCCCTGTGAGTTGAGGAGGCTGGAGCAGGCGTAGAGCCGCTCGATGACCTTCTTCGTCACCGAGCTGTTGTCGCCGAGCCAGATCGGGCCGGCGATGACCAGGATGTCCGCGGCCATCACCCGCTCGTACAGTGTCGGCCACTCGTCTGTCGCGAAGCCGTGCTCGGTCATGTCCGGGTACACACCAGGAGCGAGGTCATGGTCGACGGCACGGACCTCGGACGTCGTGACCCCGCGCGACATCATGATCTCCGCGCTTTTGTCGATCAGCCCCTGGGTGTGGCTCCGCTGGGGCGACGGCTTGAGGGTGCAGTTGATGAACAGGGCCGTGAGGTCGTCGAATCGGTAGGCGTCGTCGGTGGAGGGCGTCGAGGTCATGGGCAGCGTTCCTTCGTGCGGGACCACCGGTCGGCTCCCCGGCCGGATCTGAGCCGAGGCTCACCAGCAGCCTCTCTCCCGGACGGCGTTTTGTCCCGCCGCGACGCACCGACGTAAGGAACCCGTCACCGTCCCGGCGGCACGTGCCGACAGGCGGATCGCGAGAACCCGGCGGTTGCATCGGAGTGATCGGGCGGTATCCGTCGGCGGCTCCGCACCAGGCCTTCGACCTGGCGACAAGGATTCCGGCGGCTCCGTGGAAACCGAGGGCCATTACGAGCCTCAGGACATGCTGCCCCGGCACACCGTCCCCGGGGCTGGAGTGCGGCCCGTGCGGAGGTACTGGTCGACCGTCTCCGAGACGCAGCGGTTCTGCGGGTAGGTGCCGTGGCCCTCCTCCTCGGCCGTCAGGAGCACGCCGACACGGTCGCCCAGGGCGCGGGCCATGTGGCGGGCGCCGGGGTAGGGAGTCGTCGGGTCACCGGTGCCGCCGACCACCAGGACAGGGGCCGCGCCCTCGGCGTTCACCTGGAGCGTGGGGCGCTCGCCGTCGAACGGCCAGTCGTAACACAGGTAGACGCCGGTGGACCAGGCCGCGCCGAAGACGGGTGAGGCGGCCTTGACCCGGGCCGCGTCCTTGGCGAGGCGTTCGAAGCCGGGGCGCAGGCTGGAGTCCGCGCAGGTGATCGCGGTCAGGGCGGCGCGGCTGTTGTCGCGCGGGGGCGCCGCGCGGTCGGCGGAGCCGATGTTGTCCGCGCCCTCGCTCAGCGGACGGCCGTCGTTGTGGTCGATCAGCGCGGTGAGAGCCTTGGCGAGCGTCGGCCAGCCGTCTGTGCCAAGGGCGAGATGGTCGCTGACGGCGTACGCGAGGTCGTCGGCGTCGAGGGTCCTACCGCCGCCGGCCGGGGCGGGCTTCTTCTCCAGGCGGCCGGCCAGGCGCGCCATGCGTCGGGCGGCCTCCTCGGGCCCATCGCCGGTCGCACAGTGGCGGATACGAGCCGCGCAGTGCGCAGCGAACCGGTCGAACGCCGCCTGGACCGCCTTGACCTGCGACTCCTGCTCCTCGTCGAGGTCCTCGGTCGGATCGACGGACGCTTCGAGGACGAGCCGTCCGACGTTCGACGGGTGCAGGTGGGCGTAGACCGCGCCGAGCGCCGTTCCGTACGAGACGCCGAAGTAGTGGAGCCGCTCGTCGCCGAGGAGGTAGCGCATCAGGTCGAGGTCGCGCGCGGTGTGCGCGGTGGAGATGTAAGGCAGGACCGCCCCGGAGTGCTCGGCGCAGGCGTCGGCCCCGTCGAAACCGGTGTCGTCCGCGGTCTTCCCGCAGCGGACGGGGATGGTCGCGCCAACGCCGCGTGGGTCGAAGGAGACCAGGTCGTAGCGGTCGAGGAGCGGCCTGTACTGGTTGAGGCGTTGGGGCAGTCCGCTCACGCCGGACACGCCTGGTCCGCCGAAGTTGAGGACGAGCGAGCCGATACGCCGGGCGTTCGGGCCGGTGGCCTTGCGGCGGATCAGGGCGACGTCAATTGTCCTGCCGCGTGGTTTCCGGTAGTCGAGGGGGGCCTTCATGACGGCACAGTCGTAACCCGTGCGCGCGATGGGCGGCGAGGTGCAGCGCGACCAGTGGAGGTGCTGGCCGACGGTGAGCGCGGTGGGCAGACCGGCGGGCGGGTTGTTCGCGGTGAACTCCGTACGCGGTTCCGCACTCGGCCCGTGAGCGTCGTACTGGAGCCAGGCGTAGACGCCCCCGAACACGGCGAGGACGAACACGGCGAGGATACGTGCACCGACCGAGAAGCCCTGCCTACGGCTTCGTATCGGATGTGCGTCACTCATTGAAGTCCCCGCGCTCCCGCCCCCGGACGCCCGCCCCGTGCCCGCATGCCCGAACTCGCGATCGTCCGATTGTCGAATGAATGCAGGGTACAAGCCGCCTCGGACAGCTCGGCTTCGACGTAGTGGAGGCGGATGAGGGCCGTGCAAGGTCCTTGAGCGAAGGGGCTGGGACGACGCCGTCGGCGAGGCGCGCCGGTCTGCACGGCATGGTCCGCCGAGCGCCGACGGCCCGGGGGCGGTGGCCGCCCCCGGGCGTGAGTTACATGTCAGGCCAGGTCAGATCAGGTGAGCCAGGAGTTGGAGGCGCAGGCGGAGGCGGTGACCCACACGTGGGACATGATGTTGTCGTCGACGGGGCCGACGTTGCTGCCATCACGCCTCTGGAAGACGTTGTCCCGCAGGTTGTCCGCGTACTTCTCGCCCGGTGCGAGGCAGGTGTACCCGCTCACGTCGCTCTGGCCGGGATACATGTAGAAGGCCACGACATCCTTGCCGCCGATCGTGCCGCTGTTCATGACGGACGAGGCCTTGTTCTGGTCACCGTTGGTGAACGGGCCGGCGTTGTCCGACCAGTCGGCGTCGTTACCCGTGGTCGCACCGAGCAGCGTGCCCTGGCAGTCGGGGTCGGCCCAGGCACGGACGTACCCGTCCCGGCCCGGCCACTTGGCGTTGCAACCGGCTCCCTGGACCGAGGCCTGAGCGGAGGTGGCCGGGATGGCGAGGCCGAGTGCGGCCAGGCCGATGACCGCGGCGGCTGAAGCGAACTTTCGCATGATTCTCCCTTTTGTATGCCTCGTTCGAGGCGCACTGATCCGCTGTCGGACCAGCGCAGATCTGTGGGGTCAGGCCCGGGGGCCGACGATGCCCGCGGCCCGGACGTATGCCTCGTGCTCGATACGGCGGCTCGTGTCCAGCGCCTGGCCGTAGCGGTCGCGCAAGGCGTTCACGTAGTGCGTCTCGCGTTCCTTGCCGATGGCTCTCAGCGAGGCGGTGCGGGCGCAGGTGGCATCGGCGACGGCGAGCTGCCGCTCGGCTGCGAACGTCTTGTCGGATGTGCTGCGCAAGGCCCGTTCCTTCGCGGCCTGACGTGCGGCTCCCGGGTCCTTGTAGGGGTGGCCGGCCCGTTGCATGCACGTCGACCAGACGTGCAGCGCCGCGACGAACTTCTTGTCGCGCATCACCTGGGGGACGTAGAGCGGCTGCAGATTCGAGGCGATCTTGTTGGCCCGGAACCACACCACCGGGTCCCCGTACAGCCGTTTCTCTGCCTCGGCCACGCATCCGCCCATCTGTCTGCGGATGGTGGCACCGTTCGGGAGCTCCGCCGCGATCTCCGGCGCCTCGATCCCGCCGTCCAGAGCGTCGTCGTACGCCTTGCGCCGCTCTTCCGAAAGGCCTTTGCGGTAGACGAGGTTGGGGTTGGCGAGCCGCGCGCGGTCCTCCTTGGCGTCGATACGGCTGCCGTACCCGTACTTACGGGCCCAGGCCACATCGTCCGCCACATAGCCGAGCGTCCGGCTCTCCTCCAGACTCGGCCGCTCCGCCTCCCAATACGTGAAGCCTTGCCGGTTCAGACACCGTTTGATCAGCCGCTGCTCGGCATCCGCGATCCGCAGCTCCTGCGCGTCGGTGAGCGCTTCGCCGGCCGTGGCGGCCTTGGCCTTTGCGGCCGGTGCGGTGCGGTGGGCCGCATCGGTGTCCGCCGAGCAGCCGGTCAGGACGAGAGAGGCCAGTGCGGCGATCACACCCACCGCGGTGGTCGCTCGTGCTGTGGTGCGTCCACTCGGCACCACCGTCCAGCGTGAGGCGTCGGCGCGCTTCATCGGCATCCTCTCCGGCCTCTCCGGGCGAAGTCGAACTGGCTTGCTCTTACGAACCGTTGACGCCCTGAACGGCACATCCGTATGACCTGGACCGTGGATTTGTTTTCTTGCGCTTTGAGTCATACGAGAACGGCGCGAGCCCCGTCTTTCAGTACCCCCCTCGCCTCCCGCGAATGAATCAAGAAGAGTGAGCTGCTCTGCCTGATCGGTGACTCAGGGACCGGCCAGTCTCACCTACTGATCGCGGCCATTGCTTCGAACGAGTCGATCGGAGGCTGGACGAAGACCTTCACCGACCTCCGGCTCTGAGCGATCTGCAATCGGGGCTACCCCAGAGGGAAAGAGGCCCGATGCCGCCACCGCGTCCCGTCGTGGACCAGCAAGTCGACCGCCGAGATCTGCGCGACGACGGGAAGGCCGGTGAGCAGGTCGGCCTCGGCCTTATCCGCGACAGCCTCGTCCTGGCCCTGGACGACGGTCAGATGCGGGACAACGTCGTCGAACTGCCCGCCGAACGGCGGATTTTCCGGCCACCGCTCTGCGATCGCCTCGGTGAGGCGCTTGAAGTGGGTGTCCGGTTTGGGGGCGAGATAAAGCACTCCGGGGAACCGGCCGCAGTGATCGAACCGTGCTGTGAAGGACGGATGGCGACCGAGCACGTCGCCGATCGCGGCGCAGACCCCCTGGTCGATCCGGCTCGCGTGGAGAAAGGGGAAGAGCACCGTGACATGGGCCGGAACTCCAGCGCGGGCCGAAGGGTCAAGCCGGTCACGCCAAGCTCGTACCAAAGGCTCCGCCTCCGGAACCCTCACGATCAGTCCCGACTGCCCTGCCTGAAACTCACTTGAGTCGCTGTCCGCCACCGCACCTGTCTATCAGCGGGGCCGGATCACCGGCGACCCGATTAGCACCGCCGTGCCAACCAGAGCGAGGCACCACCCAAGCACACAGGTGGTGCCATCTCACACCGGCGAAGCCACCCCTTCGCGCTCGACATCGCGCATCTCCCCCGGAGCCGCTGAGCCCTCCTCCGGGTATCCCGGACCAGCAGGCTGAAGCGCGGAACGCCGAGGCGCCACCTGCCCTGCTCTCGCAAGGGCGCAAAATATCCGGCTGTTCATCGTCGCCTCGTGCCAGAACCTTCGGGCCGGTCCGCTGACCGCCCTCGCCCTCGCCCTCGCCCTCGCCCTCGCCCTCGCCCTCGCCCTCGCCCTCGCCCACCCGATGGTCGACCGGCGTCGATCGGTTCGCCGAAATGCCGCCACGAGTTTGGCAGAAAGCCCTTCCAGGAGCCTCTGGGCTTGCCACTCTCTGTCTGCACAGGCCGGATGTCATGTCCGCGATCGTCACGTCGTCATGGAGACCCGCATGCCTCGAACCACCAGCAGAACCTTCCGGCTTGTCAGAGCCGCCACCGTCGCAGGTAGCGGTGCCGCTCTCGCCGTCACCCTGACGGGCAGCGCCTCCGCGGGCGTGCTGCAGAACCTGCCCGAGAACGCCACCGCGTTCCAGAAGAACTTCGAGCCCGTGTACGACTACGACACGGACTCCTGCTACCCGGCTGCCGCCATCGACGCGAACGGGACCCTCAACGGCGGCCTGAAGCCCACCGGTTCCGTCACCGGCCAGTGCCGCGGTGACCACCTCAACCACGCCAACACCTACTCGCGAGCCAAGTGCAACAACGGCTGGTGCGGCATCATCTACGCCAGCTACTTCGAGAAGGACGAGGCCTCACCGGGCATCGGCCACCGCCACGACTGGGAGTGCATGGTCGTGTGGGTACGGCAAGGGGCGGGCACTCCCTCGTATCTGTCCGCCTCCCGGCACGGCGGCTTCAGCACTCACCCGACAGCCGATGTCCCGATGAGCGGCCAGCGGGTCATGGCCGTCTACCACAAGGACGGCGCCAGCACCCACGCCTTCCGCTTCGCCAAGTGGGGCGAGACGGCGGAGAACGACACCGGCGCCTGGCACCAGGAGAACCTCCTCACCTGGGACAACCTCGCCCCCAACCTCCGCGCCGTCCTGAACGGCTCCGACTGGGGCGACGCCAATCTCCCGCTCCAGGACTCCAAGTTCAACGACACGCTCAACAAGGCCAAGCCGGGCGACATCCCCTTCGACCCGTACGCCTGACGCGCAGACCGGCGCTGCGCCGAGACCGTAGACAAGGAAGGCCGCCGCCCCGCATCCCGGGGCGGCGGCCGTGCTCGAGCACCGGATCGGGACCGACGCCTGGCGCCACGCCACCCCGCCTCGCCCCCGTCGGCACCGGGCGCCGAGCCTTGGCACACGTTTTACGCAGCAAGGGCAACTGCGACCCACTCTCCCTCTGTCTGACAAGGAGACGGGTCCGTCAGGGCCGAAGACCGAGTAGACCGGGGCAGTTCGTGGGACGGCGCAAGACCAGCATATGGATCGCATTCGTCACGGGTGTGACACTGATGGCCACGAGCGCCTGCGGCGGCGGCAGCGACAAGGCGAGCGGGGACGACGCGAAGGCGTCGGCACAGCCTTCCGTGAGCGGCTCTCCGTCACCGACGAAACCCGCAGGTCCGCCGATGCTGCTGGAGACGATCACTCCGCAGACCGGAACCACCGTGGGTGTGGCCATGCCCATCTCGGTGATCTTCACGAACCCCGTGGCGGCCAAGGCGCGGGCCACAGTGGAGAAGCACATGAAGGTGAGTGCCTCGCAGCCGGTGGCCGGCGCCTGGCACTGGATGGGCGACAAGCGCGCCGACTGGCGCCCGAAGGCGTACTGGCCCTCCGGTACGACCGTGAAGATCGACGCCGACATGACGGGCGTCAGCAACGGCAACGGCCGCTACGGCGTGCACAGTTACACCCACACCTTCAAGATCGGTGACGACGTACGTGCGGACGTCTCGGTGACCGGCCACACCATGAAGGTGACGCGGAACGGCGCTCCGGTGCGCACCCTGTCGATCAACGCGGGCAGTGCCCAGTACCCGACATGGGACGGCACGATGGCCGTCATCGACAAGCAGGAGAAGGTCCACATGACCTCCTGCAGCGTCGGGATCAGCTGCGACAAGGGCAGTCCCAACTACTACGACCTGACGTTGCCCTGGGACATCCACCTCACCCAGTCCGGCACCTACGTGCACTACTCGACCGGCGACCCGAACCCGGGCAGCGGCAGCGCCCGCGGCTCGCACGGCTGCGTCCACCTCTCCCTGTCGGACGCCAAGTGGTTCTACGGCCAGGTAAAGCAGGGCGACCCCATCACCATCACCGGCTCACCCCGCGGCAAGGCCCCGGCCGACAACGGCTACGCCGACTTCAACCTGGGATGGGACCAGTGGCTCGCGGGCAGCGCCTCCGGCGAGGCGACCACCGCCACCCTCTGACGTGTGTCGGTGCCTGGTGTGCGAGCGGTCCACGGTCGTGGACACGACCTGGTGACCGCTCGCCTGCACCGACCGCGGCGTGGCACAGCCGAAGGCCGAATGCCGAGGTGGTCTGCGAGCGCGGGAACCGGCGAAGATGCCGCAGGAGCAGCGGCAGGGCACGAAAGAAGGCACCAACCGACATCCCGCTGCTTTTACGGGCAGGGCACCGATACTGACGGCATCGTCGGCTGGCCGGCTCAGCCGTTCAGGATGCCGCCGACCTTGGTGACGGGGATCGAGTCCGCAGCCCGGGGAACCGTCACGCGGACCGGCTCACCGATGTCCGACAGGGCCATGGTCAGCGTCACCCGCGCACCGGACATGTTGAGGCTCATACGGGTCTGCACCAGGCGCCCCCGGCCGTCGACCCACGCGTCCGCGAAAACCGGAAGGTCGCCGCCCAGAGCCTCGCGGGCCTGGTTCGTCTTCGTGCGGACGTCCGGAGTCATCCGCAGAGTGACGGTCCGGTGGTCGAGGATGCCGCGGTAGCGCACTGTGCGCACCCCCTTGACGTTCTCCTCGCCCTGTCGGGAGACCTTCCGCATTGCGGCGATCTGCTGCAGGACGTGCTCGGGATCGTTGAGCGGGGCCCGCAGCAGGTAGTGAGCCTGCGCCTTGTCCCGGGGGACAACCCCCCAGTTGCCCTCACCGATCTCCTGGCCGCCGCTGATGTAGATCTTGCCGTCCGCGAAGACCTGATCGGTGTGGTCGATGGCCCCCTCGGGGAAGTCGACCGCGAGGTGGCCCCTGTCCGCGGCGAAGTCGAAGCCGCCGGTGACGGTGAGGCCGTACACCTGACCCTCACCCTCCAGTTCGATCTCCTGACGGAACACGGCACTGTCCTCACGGAGCGCCGCGACGGCTCCTCGCACGGCGGACCGGGCGTCGGACGACGATGCGGAGGAAGACGGTGACGTGGCCGCGGACTTGTCACCGCTTCCGGCGTCGGCCGTGGAGCAGCCGGCACACAGCAGCGCGGCGACAGCGGTGAGCACGAGAGAACGGCGCATGGGATTCTCCGAAGGTCGTGGCGAGCACTCGGCCTTTTCCGAACCGCCTCGCGCGGAGATCCTATGAAAATACGTACAGCCGTGCGAACTTGCTGTCCAACGCGACGGCTCGCAGAGGGTGCGGCAACTCATGGCACCCCAGATGCCGAGGCAGGGACGGCATGTCCCCACGCCGACACACTGACGAACGGAAAGCAGCGAAGCCAAGGCTGCCCGCGACCGGGCGCCGAGGCAGCACCTCGCCGGCGCAAACCATTCAGGCGAGTCAGTCGACTCCCCGACCGCAGTCGCCCCCCAGGGTCGGCCTGACGATCGGGGCCGGCCTCCGACCTGGCCGGAGCCGGCTGCCACGACACAGGGTCGCCGTGGTCTCCCCCGACGCCCCGCCGTCGGCGGTCACTGGAACAGATGGTCAAGGTAGTAGTCGATGGCCGCGGCGGCCTGTTCGGGGGAACGCAGGCCCAGGACGACGGGTGGACCCTGTGAGTCGGCGAGGCCGAAGAGCAGTTCCGCTTCCATGCCGGGATCGCGGTCCGGCGCGATGTCGCCGGCTTCCTGGGCCATACGGACGAGGTCGGCGAGGAGTTGGTAGAGGCGGGGCAACCCGTCGACGTACAGGGCTCGCAGTTTGGGGTTGGCGAGCATGCGGATGAGGTAGGCGACGCCGACGAGCCACTCGCGGCGGCGCCGGTCGTCCCCGGGGATCGTCTCCAGCAGCACCCAGCGCAGCGCCTCCCGGGGGGTGGGCTCGCCCTCGGGCCATGTCTGCTCGTTCCATCGCTGCTGGACCAGCCAGTCCTGGTACTCGATCGCGTAGGCGAGCAGTTCGTCCTTGTTGGCGAAGTAGTGCTGGATGCGTCCGGCCGAGACGCCCGCCTGTGCCGCCACGGCCCGCACGGAGATCGCTTCCAGACCCTGGCTGGCGACGATGTCCAGCAGCGCCTCGGCGATCTGGTCCCGGCGGGCCTTGTGGTCTACCTGTCTCGGCACGTGGACGGGCACCTCCCTACCTCGTGATTGCCTTCCTGGGCGGGTCAGCCTAATGTCGTTTTACCAATACGAACGTATTGGAAAAAGTGATGGGCCGCCGCGCACCGCGGCGGCAAGGACGAGGGGACCGGTTCATGCCGAAGCGACGCTCCACCGCCGGCGCCGCACTTGGCGCGGCCCTCCTCCTGACGGTGATGGGCACAGCGGATGCGGTGCAGACCTCGCCGACGACGGCCGCGCAGCATCCGCACCGGCAGCATGCCCAAGGTCAGCACTCCGAGGCCCGGCCGGACACCGCTCGCACTCGCCAGGGCCTCCTGGAGGGGTTAACCGCCGGCGGCGTCACCATCTATCAAGGCATTCCCTACGCGGCGCCTCCGGTCGGCCCGCTGCGCTGGCAACCCCCGGCCGCGCCGCCCACTTGGACCAGCACGCGGACGGCGGCCGAGCCCGGACCGGCCTGCGCGCAGCCCGAGGTGGCGGACTCCGCGGAGGACTGCCTGTACCTCAACGTCACCACGCCCGCTGATGGAGCGGACCGCAAGGCCCCGCGGCCGGTTGTGGTCTGGTTGCACGGCGGGGCCTTCAGCTCGGGCTCCGGCGATCAGTACGACGCCACCCGGATGGCCCGACAGGGCGACGTCACGGTCGTGACGGTCAACTCACGCCTGGGTGCCCTGGGTTTCTTCGCCCATCCGGACCTGCCCGACTCCGGGGCCTTCGGCCTGCAGGACCAGCAGGCGGCGCTGCGCTGGGTACGGGACAACGCTGCCGCGTTCGGCGGTGATCCCGGCAATGTCACGCTTATGGGCGAGTCCTCCGGAGGCGCGAGCGTGTGCGCCCAGCTCGCCTCGCCCAAGGCCGCCGGACTCTTCCACCGCGCGGTCATCCAAAGCGGCTCCTGCCTGCAGAACTGGCCCAAGAACACGCTCGCACCCGGCGACCCGGCCGCCACCTACTTCGCCCCGCAGGGCGAGCTGGCCGCCAAGGGCCGCGGCGCTCTGGGCTGCCGCAGCCTGAAGTGCCTGCGCGCCAAGCCCGTCAAGGACGTGCTGTCCCTCAACGGGCGCTTCCACCAGCCCGCCTACGGGACGAGCGTGCTGCCCCAATCGCCGGCCCGCGCGCTCGCCGCCGGCCACGTCCACCGCGTGCCCGTCCTGCAGGGCAACACCCGTGACGAACACCGCCTGTTCACCGCCTTGTTCACGCTGGACGGCCCGATGACGGCAGCGGACTACCGCCGCCTGCTCACCGAGACCTACGGCCGACGGCAAGCGGCCCGCATCGCCCGCGTGTACCCGCCCGGCGCCATGCCCGCACTGGCCTGGGCCGAGGTCGGCACCGACCGCAGCTGGGTTTGCCCCACGCTGGCCGCCGACCGGTTGCTGGCCAGGCACGTTCCGGTCTACAGCTACGAGTTCGCCGACCGCCACCCACCCGCGCCCGACCTCCACCCCGACTTCCCGCTGGGCGCCTACCACAGCGCGGAGCTGCCCTACCTCTTCGGCATGGGCGACCTCCAGCTCAATGGCGGGCAGTCCGCCCTGTCCCGACGCATGATCGCCGCGTGGACGACGTTCGCCAGAACCGGCACACCCGGCGACAACTGGCCGTCCTTCCCGTACACCCAGCAGCTGGCCCGCAACGCACTCTCCGGCGTGGACGCGGCGGCCGAACACCACTGCGCCTTCTGGTCGCGCACCCCCTGACGCCCGTGATCCGCACACCTCCCACGGACCGTACGAACGAACCCCTCCGGAGGATCTCCATGCACGACACCGGCACACCGCTCGCCGAGGCCGACTATATCGGCGCCACCGCCCACGAGTTGAGCGAGAAGCGAGCAGCGGCGAAGATCGCCGCAGGCATCGACCAGAAGACTCTCTTCCAGCGCCGCGGCCGAATCATCCTGCGCCCCGGCCTCCTCGTCCTCACCGGCTGGTCCGACAACGGCGATCTCGCCCTCACCCGCGCGGACATCACCGCGGCAGAAACCCGCTTCACTCCCCTCTACGGCCGCTTCCTCGGCGGTCTGCTGAACGCCGGACAGCCCCTCATCCTCACCACCACCAAGACCTCGGCCGACGAGGTGTACCTGCTCGTCAACCACCGCGGATTCCTGGAGACCACGGACGATCGGGCCTGGGAGAAGCGCATCGAGCGATGGCGCCGCGGCTGAAGCGTCGGAGGGCCGATTTCATGGCGCCATTTCCTGCCCGTCGCAACATCGCGGATCATCATTGATAAGTTGGCATGGCCTCCAGGGTGCATCACTTGCAGACGTGTGGGGATCGCAATCGAAAGGGGCCAGGCGACTATGCAGGCGTCCGAGGCCTCGCGTGCGGTGGCCGCGGCGATGTCGATCGCCTCGTCACTTGGCCTGACCGCCGATGACGCGATCGTTCTTCACGACTCGAACAAGCTCACTCTGCGCCTCTTGCCGTGTGACGTCCTGGCACGGGTGGCACCGGTGGCCGATCAGGTCGCAGAGTTCGAAGTCGAGCTTGCCCAACGGCTCGCCGAATCCGGATGCCCGGTGGCCGCTCTTGAGCCTCGCGTGGAGCCACGCGTCCATGAGCGTGACGGCTTCGTGGTCACACTGTGGACCTACTACGCACCGGTGACGCCAGGAGAGATCTCGCCGGGCGACTACGCCAATGCCCTCGCGCGGCTGCATGTCGGCATGCGCGAACTCGATGCCCCGACGCCGCACTTCACTGATCGAGTCGAGCAGGCCCAACGACTCGTGGCGAACCGCGACCGGTCTCCGGCGCTCTCCGAAGCGGACCGGGAACTGCTCGCCGACACGTTGCGAAGCCTGAGACGAGCGATCGTCGAGCGCGGCGGCGCCGAGCAGCTGCTGCACGGCGAGCCGCATCCTGGCAACCTGCTCACCACGAAGAACGGGCTGCTCTTCATAGACCTTGAGACGTGTTGCCGTGGGCCCGTCGAATTTGACCTCGCACATGCGCCTGAAGAAGTGGGCGAGCAATATCCGGGTGTCGACCAGGACTTGCTGCGCGAGTGCCGGATCCTCGTGCTGGCGATGATCACAACGTGGCGTTGGGAGCGAGGCGACCAACTCCCCAACGGGCGCCGACTGGCCGCGGAGTGGCTCAACCAGATCCGCGCGGCACTCGGTCCCGATGGCTCGGACGCCCGTGGCTGATCGCGGAACGCCGCGGTCGTAGGCGGTAGGCAGTAGGCGCAACAGCCTCGCCAGCGACACCAGTCCTGGTCTGGGTCGAAGCCGGGGGCTGAACGCCGAACTCAGCGTCCAGAGAGGCTGAGTCGGGTGCCTGTTGTCCGACACCCGCCGGGATGCCCTGCAGGGTCGTGCGGACTGCGGCTTTGCCCGCGTCCACGAGCATGTCCTCGACGATGACCTGGATGTCAATCCTTCCAGTCCAGCTGCGGTTCGGGGATCCCGACGGAACGAGCGTAGTCCTGCGCCCTCCGGCGCCCTTCCACTTGCCCCCGCGGACAGCGGAAGACCTTGTCGGCGAAGACCACGAACGCCTCTGCCATGGTGTTGTAGTTGACATACCAGCCCCCCGTCGGGGCCAGGCATGCAGACAACTGCTCAGCGAGACGCTCGGCGTCGCCTTCCTCGGCGGCGAAGTCCAGAAGGGTCCACTGCTGCGGCTGTTCGGCCGCCGCGCTGTCCACCTCCAACCTCACGATCTTGGTGACCTGCAGCGGGACGTCGACCAGCTCGGCTCCGACGCGGAGACTCTCCGCGATCAGCACACCTTCAAGCACCAATTCCTCCTCGATCTCGACGCGTCGAGGCACCCCGAAGTGCTCGTCCATCCCCCCGGACCACTGGATCGCCTCGACCCTGCGCTACGCGCCCTTCGCGATCACTGCCCTCGTCCGCGGTCAGATTCCGAGACCGCCCGCGACGCGTGTCTCCTGGCTGGTGAACTCACCTGTCAGCAGCGGCATGACCTTGCCGATGGCAGCCTTCGCCTCGGGCAGCTGGAGCGATGCGTCGTGATGTTCTTTGCTGACCCACACCTCGCTCACCCACACGGTGTCTTCGTCGGTGGCCGATTCGGTCACGACATAGAGGTCACATCCCGCCTTGCGCAGTCCGTCAGCGCCGGCGACCAGTACGGCGACCACCTCCGCGCGGTGACCGGGTTTGACCTTCATCGAACCGATGTAGCCGTACCGCATGGCACTCCTCCTGGTCACTGACGAGACGCGCACGCGAGCCTATCGGATCCATGTTCGAACGCGGGGCGCTCTCGCCGAGCGGCTCACCCGCTACGCGCCCTGGTCGCGCTTGGGCCAGACGGGGCCCTGCTCGGTCCAGGTGACACCCTTGTTGCGGCACAGGCAGAAGGGGTGACCGATGGGGTCGGTGTAGACGCGGAAGCCGTAGCCCTCGGGGCCGGTGCAGTCCCGTTGCAGGGTCGCGCCGAGGGCCAGGACGCGGTGCTCCTCGGCCTCGATGTCGTCGACTTCGAAGTCGAGGTGGAACTGCTTGGGATGCTCGCTGTCCGGCCACTGCGGGGCGCGGTAGTCCTCTACCTGGATGAAGGCCAGCTCGATCTCGCCGAACCGGATACCGGCCCAGTTCTCGTCACTGCCCTCCTTGACCGGGAGCCCCGTCACTTCGGAGTAGAAGGCTGCCAGCTTCATCGTGTCCGGGCAGTCGATGATGAAGTCGGTTAGTCGTAGCATCCCGCGATCTTGCCACAAGATCAATGAGTCGGACTTGAGGCAGGACGGACCTGACTGGTCGCCAGTCGTGAGCGTGCCTTGAGCACCGCTGCTCGCCGAAACGTCCGGTACAGGCGAGACGTGATTCGGCGCAACGTGGCGGCCACGTCACCGTGGCCGCCAGTCGCAGGGCTCGTCAGGTGCGGGTCCAGCGCTGGTTGCTGCCGTTCGAGCAGGAGTAGAGCTGGACCAGAGTGCCGTTGGCGGTGCCGGCCGAGGCGGCGTCGAGGCAGAGGCCGGACTGGACGCCGACGATGGATCCGTCGGAGTTGAGGCGCCACTTCTGGTTGTCGCCGCCCCAGCAGCTGTAGATCTGGACTTTGGTGCCGTTGGCGGTGCCGGCCGCGTCCAGGCACTTGTTGCCGTAGACCCTGAGTTCACCGGCGGCGGTGTAGGTCCACTGCTGGTTGGTGCCGTTGTGGCAGTCCCACAGCTGGAGCTGAGTCCCGTCGGTGGTGCTGCTGTTGGGGACGTCCAGGCAGCGACCCGAACCGACGCCCTTGATCGTCCCGCCGTCCGAAGGAGGCGTGGAGGTGCCGCCGTTGAGGGCGTTGAGGACGGCGGTGTAGGCCGCCTTCTTGCTGCCGTCGCCGCTGAAGAGCAGCGGCGTCTGGTCCGCTCGCCAGGAGTCGGTGTCGCGCACACCCCAGACGGTGATGCCGAGGCAGCGCGGGACGGCCAGGCAGTCGTTGGTCACGTTGGCGTAGGTCGTGGCCGAGGCCCCCTGGATGTCGAGTTCGGTGATGGCCACGTCGACGCCGAGGGCGGCGAAGTTCTGCAGCGTGGTGCGGAAGTTGCTGTTGTAGGGGCTCCCGCTGTTGAAGTGCGACTGGAAGCCGACGCAGTCGATCGGCACGCCGCGCTGCTTGAAGTCACGGACCATGGCGTACATGGCCTGGGTCTTGGCCCAGGTCCAGTCCTCGACGTTGTAGTCGTTGTAGCAGAGCTTGGCGGCGGGGTCCGCGGCGCGTGCGGTGCGGAAGGCGACCTCGATCCAGTCGTTGCCGGTGCGCTGCAGGTTGGAATCGCGACGGGCTCCCGAACTGCCGTCGGCGAAGGCCTCGTTCACCACGTCCCATTGGGCGATCTTGCCCTTGTAGTGGCTCATCACGCCGTTGATGTGGTCGATCATCGCCTGGCGCAGGGTGCTGCCGCTGAGGCTCTGCATCCAGCCGGGCTGCTGCGAGTGCCAGGCCAGGGTGTGTCCGCGGACCTTCTTGCCGTTCTGCACGGCCCAGTTGTAGACGCGGTCACCGGCGGTGAAGTTGAACTGGCCCCGCTGCGGCTCGGTGGCGTCGATCTTCATCTCGTTCTCGGGCGTCACCATGTTGAACTCACGGGCCGCGATCGTCGTGTAGGCCGAGTCCCCCAGCCTGCCTGAGGCGATGGCGGTGCCGAAGTAGCGACCGCTCTGCGCAGCCGCAGCGCCGAGCGTGCTCTCGGCGCCTTGTGCGGTCGGCGGCGTGGCCACTGCGAGGACCATGCCGAGGGCGCCTGTCAGCAGCACCATCAGCACACTATGGATCTTCCGGCGTTCAACGGCTCTGGGAAGGGCATTCACGCCCATGGCTGTGCCTCCTACATAGACATCACGGAATGACTGGAGCGCGGGGAGAAACCTCGGCCGCTTCCCTCGGCGGACGGACGGAAGCTCGGGCAGGCCCGGCACCCGGGCAGCACCGAACCGCCGGAGGCCGCGGACGTGCCGCCGGGACTGTCCCGACCCGCGCGTACGACACCCGGCCGTCCACCGGGTGCCGTACGGCGGGTGACAGCCTTCCTTCGACAGAGGCAGGGCAGGTGCTGCGCCGCGGTTCAGACAGGGCCGTCACGCGGCGCCGCACACCTCTCCAACTGCACGAAGGGCCAGCTGCCCTGGTGCGGACATCAGGGGGATCGAAAAGGGTGGCGCAGGTGCTGTGGTGCGTGGAAAAGCCGGACAGCGGGGATGCCGCACGGCCGGCGCGGTTCGATCCATCGAACGTTTGCCGACCCTCGGGAGGGATGATTGAGGCGTTGACGGTGGATCGTCAATAGATTCAGCAAAGAAAGTTTCCCTGCACTCTTCGAAACATTCGTAGAGTTGTCAGGCTGAGCAATGCGCCCCCCGTGCCGCCGCACATGGACACCGTGAGGCCCTGATGGCGACCTGAGCATGTGCGCGAACGCCGCCACCTCACCGTCCCGGGCCTGCTCAAGGCCCTCGGAGGAGCGTGCCGCACCCCCAGTCCGAAGAGTGCCACCCACCGGTGCGGGGGCTCGCCACATCCCAAGCGCGAGCAACTGATTGCAGACAGAACAGTGACAGGCCTTGACCAAGAGGCCGCTGATTTCTACGTTGTGGCGTCGAAGCTTCCATGAAGTTCTCGAATGTTTCGAACGATTCGAGGGTGTCCGCCTGCCCCACAGGGCGGCCCCGCAGTTCACCGACGTCACCTCGCCCCCAGGAGGCCCGCAGATGCGGTTACGCCACCCCTCACCAGTGCCGCTCAGTCGCTTGCTCGGCGTCCTTTCGCCGCTGCTGCTGGTGGCCACGCTGCTCGGCGCTCAATCCGCCGGCGCGGCGAGCGCCGACCCGAACGCCTCGTATCCGCCGGCCGCCCGCAACAGTGGCAGCACGCTGGAGGTCGATCAGAACCTGCAGCAGCGGCAGTTCACCAAGACCGGCGCCGACACCGCGCTCGCGTGCGATCTTCCGTCGACGTACCGCTGGTCATCAACGGCGGCGCTGGCACAGCCCAAGCCTGGGTGGGTCTCGCTCAAGGACTTCACCGTCGTCCCCTACAACGGCCGGCAACTCGTGTACGCGACGACCCACGACACGGGGACGAGCTGGGGTTCGATGAACTTCAACCTGTTCACCAACTGGTCGGAGATGGCCTCGGCCGGCCAGAACAAGATGTCAGCCTCCACCGTCGCGCCCACGCTCTTCTACTTCGCCCCGAAGAACATCTGGGTCCTCACCTACCAGTGGGGCGGGACCGCCTTCTCCTACCGGACGTCGAGCGACCCCACCAACCCGAACGGCTGGTCGTCCCAGAAGGTGCTCTTCTCCGGAAGCATCGCCAACTCGGGAACAGGGCCCATCGACCAGACGCTCATCGGGGACGGGACGAACATGTACCTGTTCTTCGCCGGTGACAACGGCAAGATCTACCGGGCCAGCATGCCGATCGGGAACTTCCCGGGCAGCTTCGGCACGAGCTCGACCGTGGTCATGAGCGATACGACGAACAACCTGTTCGAAGCACCGCAGGTCTACAAGCTGCAGGGCCAGAACCGCTACCTCATGATCGTGGAGGCCATCGGTTCACGGGGCCGGTACTTCCGTTCGTTCACGGCCACCAGCCTGAACGGGTCCTGGACCCCGCAGGCCGCGACCGAGAGCAATCCCTTCGCCGGCAAGGCCAACAGCGGCGCCACCTGGACGAACGACATCAGCCACGGCGAACTGCTCCGCACCAGCCCGGACCAGACCATGACCGTCGACCCCTGCAATCTGCAGTTGCTCTACCAGGGTCGCAGCCCCAACTCCGGCGGCGACTACGGCCTCCTGCCCTACCGCCCGGGTCTGCTGACACTGCAGCGTTGACGGCACGGGAGAGCTCCGACTCTCGTGGGGAACCGGCCTGGGCGGGCTCGACGCAATGACGCAATTCCGAACCCGCCCGGGCCGGGAGACGGCATCCCTGCTCACCCCCGGAGCGCTGACGGCAGGCAGTGGGCCAGCGACGGAACTGGAGAACGCGTCAGCCGGCCCGAAGGCCGACCGCCAGGGTCAGTTCGAGGACCCGCTGCGGTGATGCGAGATCCGGGAACAGCTCCCGCACCTGCGCCATCCGGTAGCGGACGGTCTGGGGATGGACGAACAACTCCGCGGCCACCTCGTCCCGTCTGCCCTGGTGCAGCAGCCACGCCCGCAACGTCTCCTCCAGCCGCCGCGCGGTCGCGACGGGCAAGGTCCGCAACGGTGCGAGGGCTCGGGCGCGCAGGTCCGCGAACGCCTCCACGTCGGCGCTCAGCACCAGCTCGGGCAGGTGGTCCTCGGTGTCGCGAATATCGGAGGAGAGGGAGCGCGCGCGTACGGCTCGTTCGTACGAGGCGGACGCGCGAGTCCATGGCCGGGCAGGGCCGACCACGGCGGTGCGGTCGGTCAACTGCCGCAAGAGGCGTGACCGGTCGGCATCGGGGACGAGCAGCACACCCAAGGCGTCCGGCAGATCGTCGAGGACGAGGGTGCTCGGGTCGAGCGCGCGGTAGGCGGGCCGGGCCTGGGCGGCAGGCAGCAGGACCGCGGTCAGCGACACCGGAGGCTGCCACCCGGCCCGTTGAGCGGAAACGAGCAGCACGTCCGGGCTCGCGCCGGCCAGGAGGTCGCGGGCCAGATGCTCCAGGTGGCGCTCGTGGTCCCGGCCCCGGGCGGCGAGTTCGTCGGCGTGGCCCGCGGCGCTCGCAGCGGAGAGTTCGTCGATGTAGGCGAAGGTCAGCTCGGCGAACTTGGCGACCTCGGCGGCGGGCAGACCCGCGGGTACGGCACCCGCTGCCAGGCATCGCCAGGCCACACGGGCGCCGACCCGGTAGGCGCTGAGCAGCGCGTCCATCGAACGGCCGTCCCGGACCTCCCCGCGGCCCAGCTCGTAGGCCGCGTCACCGGCGTCGCCGCCGGTCGCGTTCCCGCTCGCGAGGTCCAGGTAATGCCCCAGGGCGGTGCGGACGGCTCTGCGGATGGTGCCGCCCATGCTGCCCGAAAGGGCGTTGGCGTAGGGAGGGACCTCGTCGATGATCGCCTGGACCACCTCGTCGGCGGTGGTCCGCAGCTCGGCCCGCAGCGCGGTGACCGTCGTCTCGTCCAGGGCCAGTTCGCTGGCCCTTTGGATTGCATGGCTCATGTTTTGTTCCCTGCGAACAATTCAGCCGACCAGATTTATGTCTTCCGGTCAGGACTTTACGCCCTGCGGCACAGCAAGCTGGAGTCATGACGAGTGCAGCCCTCCGCAGTAGGGCATGGAAACTGCTGGAGATGGCCACGACACCACTGCTGCCGTCGGACTACCTCGACCTGGTCAGCCCGCTGCGTGCGGGCGCTGACCTGCGGGGGCGCATCGAGGCCGTGCACCCCGAGACGAGTGACGCCGCGACCATCGTGATCAGGCCGGGACGGGGCTGGCGCGGCCACAAGGCCGGCCAGTACGTGCGGATCGGCGTCGACGTCGACGGGGTGCGCCTGTGGCGTGCCTACTCGGTCACCTCACCGGCAAACCGCCGGGACGGCCGCGTCACGATCACCGTGAAGGCGATCCCGGACGGCAAGGTCAGCAACCACCTGGTCCGCAGGGCGAAACCGGGCACGCTGATCCAGCTCGACCAGGCGACCGGTGACTTCGTACTGCCGGAGGCCAGGCCCGCCAAGGTGCTCTACCTCACGGCCGGCAGCGGCATCACGCCCGTGATGGGCATGCTGCGCGACACCGAGTTCAACGACGTCGCCATGGTCCACTGCGCGCCGAAGCCGCAGGACGTGATCTTCCGCAACGAACTGCACGAGCTGGTCGCGGACAAGAAGCTGCAGCTCACCGAGGTGCACACCGAGACCGACGGCGTGCTCGACATCGCCCGTCTCGACGAACTCGTGCCCGACTGGGCCGAGCGCGAGACCTGGGCGTGCGGGCCCACGGGCCTGCTCGACGCCGCCGAAAAGCACTGGAGCGAGCACGGCGTACCGGAGCGCCTGCACATCGAACGCTTCCGCCCCAGCATCGTCGTCGCCGGTGACGGCGGCGAGGTCACGTTCAGCACCACCGGCAAGACCGTCGACGCCGACGGCGCCACGCCGTTGCTGGACGTCGGCGAGGAGGCGGGCGTACTCATGCCCTCCGGGTGCCGTATGGGCATCTGCTTCGGCTGCGTCTCGCCGCTCAAGGCGGGCGCCGTCCGCGACCTGCGCACCGGCGAGATCACCGAGGCCGAGCCGGGCGTCCTCATCCAGACCTGCGTGTCCGCCGCTGCGGGCCCCTGCGACATCGAACGGTAGGAGCACTTTGACCGCCATCGACCCCACTGCCCACCTGACCGCGGAGCAGATCGAGGAGCTCGGCCGCGAGCTCGACGCCATCCGTGACGAGGTGATCGCCGGCCGCGGCGAGCAGGACGCCGCCTACATCCGCAAGGTCATCTCGGCGCAGCGCAAGCTCGAACTGGTCAGCAGGGGTGTGCTGCTGTTCTCGATGTTCCCGCCCGCGTGGCTGATCGGCACCGCCGGTCTGTCCGTGGCGAAGATCATGGACAACATGGAGATCGGTCACAACATCCTGCACGGCCAGTGGGACTGGATGCGGGACCCGAAGATCCACTCCACCACCTGGGAGTGGGACCACGTCTCGCCGTCCGAGCAGTGGAAGCACTCGCACAACGAGCTGCACCACACGTACACCAACGTGATCGGCAAGGACAACGACCTCGGCTACGGCATCATGCGCGTCGACGAGGACCAGAAGTGGCACCCGTTCCACCTCGGCCAGCCGCTGTGGAACTTCATCAACGCGTGCTTCTTCGAGTACGGCATCGCAGCGTACGACCTGGAGCTCGGCAAGAACCTGAACAAGCGCCGCCGCAAGAACCCGGAGTTCCGCGCGCAGGCCAGGGCCGTCGGCCGCAAGATCCGCAAGCAGGTGCTCAAGGACTACGTGATCCACCCGCTGCTGTCGGGCCCGTCGTTCCTCCCCACGCTCGCCGCCACGTTCACCGCGAACCTGGTCCGCAACATCTGGTCCCACTCGGTGATCATGTGCGGGCACTTCCCCGAGGGCGTCCAGGTCTTCGAGCGCCGGTCGATCAAGGGCGAGACGCGCGGCCAGTGGTACCTGCGCCAGATGATGGGCTCGGCGAACATCAGCGGCAGCAAGGCCATGCACTTCATGACCGGCAACCTGTCGCACCAGATCGAGCACCACCTGTTCCCGGACCTGCCGAGCAACCGGTACGCCGAGGTCGCCGTGAAGGTGCGCGCGCTGTTCGAGAAGTACGAGCTGGAGTACGTGACCGGGCCGCTGCCCAAGCAGGTCTTCTCCGCCTGGCACAAGGTCTTCCGGCTCTCCCTGCCGAACAAGAAGCCCAAGGTCGAAACGCCGGTCCGCGAGAAGGAGCTCCTCGCGGCCTGAGCCGCCTACGGCCCTCTACCGCGCTCTACCGCCCCCTACCGCCCTCTGCGCTCAGGCGCGCATCGTGTGGGGCACTCGTCACCCTCCCGAAGTCAGCGGGCGGCGGGCGCGACACCCACCGTGCGCGCCTGCCGCATCGTGGCCCTTCAGCCCCGCGGTGCCACGCGGATACGGTTCCCGTCAGGATCGGCTGCGAGGAAGGTCAGGCCGAAGCCCAGGTCATGGGGCTCGCGCAGGATCGTGACGCCCTTGGACTGCCACCGCGTGAAGATCGCGTCGAGCTCGTCGGGTCCGTCGTCGATGGCCAGGCACACCTCACTGGTACGCGGGACGTCCGGTGACAGATCCTCGAACTGGCCGGACCACAGACCGAGGTCGGCGCTTGGCCCGAGGTCGAAGGTGATGTATCCCGGAGTCTCGAACGAGGGGCTCATGCCGAGGAGATCGCCGTAGAAGCGAGCTGCGGCTGGAGCGTCGCTCACATAGACGATGGACACGACGGATGTGGTCATGGTTGTTCCTTCTCGCAGGTCGTAGGCCTAAGCCGTAGGTACGCAGCCGCCAGCCTGACCGGGATATACGACGCATCGTGTCGCAATTTCCTGGAAAACTTGCCGGGTGACCCCAGACCGCTTCTTCTCCCTGATGCTGCTCCTCGCCTCAAGGGACGCCGTGACCACACAGGAGCTCGCCTCGGCGCTCGGGGTGTCCCTCCGGACCGTCACCCGGGACCTCAACTGGCTCCGCGACGCCGGTCTGCCGGTGACCGCACAGCGGGGCCGCCTCGGTGGAGTGACCATGCTTCCCGGGTCCGGGCCCGACCTCACACGCCTGACACCGGGCGAGCGTGATCATCTGTCGCTCACCGGTCTGGATGAGAAGCAACGTACGGAGCTCGACGCATCCGTCGAAAGCCGGCGCGCGCTCTCCAAGATCGGCGCCGCACGGCCACGTCAGCATCATGAGCTCCTGCCGCTCACCGAAGTGGTGCACGTGGACAGCCGTCCCTGGCTCCAGGCCCGTGCTTCCGGCACGACTCCGGCTGATCTGATCGACCCGGTGCGGCGGAGGCGCCGGCTTCGGATCGAGTACGACAGCCCACGCGAGCCCTGCCCACGCGACCTGGTCGTGGATCCCTACGGGCTGTTCGCCAAGGCCGGCATCTGGTACCTCGTCGCCGACCGTGCGGGGGTGCCACGGCTGTACCGACTCGAACGGATCACGGCGTGGAAAGAAGTCGACCGGCCCCGACGGATCCGCGAGACCGAGACCCTGGCCACCGTCGCTGCGGCGCTCGTTGATCAGTGGGAACACGACCATGCGCTGGAGGTCAGCGCCACCATCGACCGGACCCAGATCGAGCGAGCGCGACGGATCTTCGGTCAACGACTCGTCCTGGCCGAGCATCAGGATTCCGCCACCGGCCACAGGGTGACGATCCGCTTCCCGCACCTGGAGGACGTGCGAGCACTGCTGCCGTTCGGGAGCGCCATCACTGTGCACGGCCCCACCGAAGCCAGGGCTCACCTCCACGACCTCGTCACCAGCCTTGCCCGCCACTATGCGCCGCCGGCAGCGTGAGCCGTACGCCGAACAGGTCCGCCTGACAGCAGAGGTGGCGGCAACCGTCCCGCCACGAAACCTTGCGCCGAAGGTCGACGGGCGAGCCGTTGTTGGACATTCTTTCAACAAGGATGTCCCCAGCGACGCAAGGGACAGCTGCATCCGGGGTGGTGATCGGTGTGAACGACGACGGCACCCGCGCCGAGCCGCCCGGAGCCACCGGAGCCACGGTGTCGTGCGCGTCCGACGCCGCGTCCCGGCGTGCCCTGGCCCATGGGCAGGAACTGCTGCGCGACGGCCCCGTGGCGGATGCCTGCTCGGCGCTGCTCCGCGCCGCCGCCGGGCTGCGTGAGACGGACCCCGTCGCGACCCGCCGCGCCCTGCTGGCAGCGGCGTCGGCGGCCTGGTCGGCCGGTGACCATGACAGCTACCGGCGTATCTTCGCGGTGGGTCCCTGTCCCGTGTGCGGTGCGGGCCGCGCATGCACGCCGTGCGCGCCGGGGTGTCCCGAGGCCGCGTGGAGGGACCACCGGATCGGGATGAGCGCGGTGGCGGAGGGTGACTTCCAACGGGCCGTCGCGGTCCTGGAGCCCCGGTTGCACCGGATCACGCCCCGGGCGGAGACGGACGAGCTCTGCGACGCCGGCAGTGTGGCCCTCCTGCTGGGCCGACTCCCCCTCGCACGACGGCTCCTGAGCCTCGCCCTGGCGTCCGCGCGCTCAGCGGGAGCGGAGACCGCGGTGCCGGGCATCATCGCGCACCTGGCCTGCGCCGAGCTGCGGGAAGGCCGCCACCTACAGGCCCGCGCCCACGCGGAGGAAGGGCTGGTGCTCGCGCGCAGGCTCGGGCAGCGCAACGTCGCCGCCGACCTGTCGGCCGTACGCGCGCTCGTGGTGTCCATCGCGGGTGACCTGCCCGCGGTCCGTGACCAGGTCGCGGAGGTCCTGGCCGTCGCTCAGCCGCATGGGCTGGCCCAGGCCGTGTTTCTCGCCGAATGGGCCCAGGCGCGTGCCGAGTTGGGGGCGGGCAAGGTCGAGCGGGCGGCCGCCCGGCTGGCCCCGCTGGTCCAACCCGGCGCCCGGCAGGGCCATTTCGGGCTGTGGTTCCTGGCCGTGCCGTGCTTCGTCGAGGCCTGTGTCCTGTCCGACCGGGCCCTCGACGCGCCGGAGATGGTCGACCTGTTCGCCGTCTGGGCGGATCTCGGCGCCGACCCGCAGGCCCCGGCACAGCTGGCGCGCTGCCGCGCACTTCTCGCGCCCGCGGACCGCAGCGAGGAGCTCTACCGCACCGCGCTCGCCCACCATGAGCAGGCGCCAGGTCCGTACGAGCACGCGCGCACCCATCTGGCTTTCGGGATGTGGCTACGGCGCCGGCGGCGGCCCACCGAGGCGCGGGCCCAGTTGCGTGCCGCGCTGATGGGCTTCGAACACTGCGGCGCGCTGCTGTGGACCAGACGGGCCGGCGCGGAACTGCGGGCGGCCGGCGAGGTGACCGGGACCGGAGAGGCGGGACTGTTGTCCGCGCTCACACCGCAGCAGGTGCGCATAGCGCGGGATGTGGCGCGCGGCGCGACGAACAAGGAGATCGCCGCTGAGCTGTCCATCAGCATCCGGACCGTCGAGTACCACCTGCGCAACGTCTTCGCGCAGCTGGGCGTCCGGTCGCGCACCGGCCTCGCGCACCTGCTGACCAACATCGACGTACACCGCTGAGACCGGTGATCCTCCCGTGCGGGGTGGTGCGTGTGGAGCCGGCCTGGCGCATGACTGGTGATTCCACGGATGACTGACTTTTGGTCAGCTCCTACGTTGTTGCCCGCCGGATGACTCGTGTCACGTCCACGGGCTCGACGCCGCCCCTCCCCCGGCGGTCCCCGTCAGGCCCGAAGGCGCCGGAACCCTCACACCCGAAGGAGCCGCGATGAACGACGCCCCAGAGACCTCCCGTCCCACGCGCACCCCGCACCGTCACCGGCGCCGCCGTTTCGGACGCCTCGGCTCCGGCCTCGCCACGGCCGCCGCACTCGTCGGCCTGCTGACCTCGCTGACCGGCGGAGCCCAGGCGGCCGACAACCCGTACGAGCGGGGCCCCGCGCCGACCACGGCGAGCATCGAGGCCGCCAGAGGCCCCTACGCCGTGTCGCAGACCAGCGTGTCGCGACTCGCGGTGAGCGGGTTCGGCGGCGGCACCGTCTACTACCCCACGAGTACTGCCGACGGGACGTTCGGGGCGGTCGCGGTGTCACCGGGGTTCACCGCCTATCAGTCCTCGATCGCCTGGCTCGGCCCACGGCTCGCCTCCCAGGGCTTCGTCGTCTTCACGATCGACACGCTGACCACCTCCGACCAACCGGACAGTCGCGGAACGCAGTTGCTGGCCGCACTGGACTATCTGGTGGAGCGCAGCACGGTCCGCAGCCGCATCGACGCCGGACGCCTCGGAGTGATGGGCCACTCCATGGGTGGCGGCGGCACCCTCGAAGCGGCCAAGTCCCGCCCCTCGCTTCAGGCCGCCATCCCGCTGACCGGCTGGAACCTGGACAAGACCTGGCCGGAGATCACGACTCCCACCCTGGTCATCGGCGCCGACGGTGACACCGTCGCGCCCGTGGCCACGCACTCCGAACCGTTCTACGCGAGCCTGCCCTCCTCCACCGACCGCGCCTACGTCGAACTGCGGGGCGCGACCCACTTCACGCCGAACTCGTCCAACACGACGATCGCGAAGTACAGCATTTCCTGGCTGAAGCGGTTCATCGACAACGACACCCGCTACGAGCAGTTCCTCTGCCCGCTCCCGGCCGTCAGCCTCACGATCGCCGAGTCCCGGGGCAACTGCCCGCACACCTCCTGACACCGCCCCGGCCGGCCGGGGTCATCGCTCGGAACGCTGACGCCGTCGTACGGCCTCCCCTGGCCGCGCGGCGGCGGCAGCGCGCACGTGCCCGGGCACGACGGGTTCGGACTGGAGAGGCAGCCGCCAAGCCCTTTACGAAACAGGTCGGTTGACCCGCGGCGCGCGTGCCGGCCTCACGCCGGATCGACCACCCTGCTCATGATCCACGCATGCTTGCCGACCTGACGACCGCGAGTGAACCCGAAGTCCTGGAGGAGTTCGACGGTCGCGCTGAACAGGAAGCGGCCCTGCGCCTCGCGCCCGTCGGTCACCTCCGAGATGGCTTCGACCAGGCCTCCTCCGGCTTGGGCGATCTGGTCGAGGGCGCCTTCCAGCGCTGCGCGCGCGATGCCCCGTCCGCGGTGCTTCCTGTCGACGTAGACGCAGGTGATCCGCCAGTCCGGCCGCGGCGGTGCGTCCTTGTCGTACGCCCGCCGGTGCTTGATGTCGGAGAGTTCCTCGGGGCTGCCGTACTGGCACCATCCCTGTGCGGTGCCGTGCTCGTCGAGGACGAGCGCGGCGTGGGCGCGGCCGGTCCGTACGAGGTCCTCTTTGGCCTCGCGGCGGCTGATCCCGTGCTGGCGGCACTCCGGGTGGTAGCTCATGCACCAACACCCGCCGTAGACACCGTTGTTGCGCTCGACGAGCTCGGCGAAGGCGTCCCAGGTGGAGGCGTCCAGAGGACGGACCCCGTACGGCCGGGGCTCAGGCATCGGTGGCCGCCGCGGCCAGCAACCGGGCGAGTTCGACCGGCTTGGTGATCATCGGCCAGTGGCCCGAGTCGATGTCGACGAAGTCCACGTGCTCGGCGCGGGCGACCTCGGGCACGTCACCGGCGTCGATCCAGTCCCGGGCCTGGGCGGGGGTGAACTCGGGGCACACGAGCAGCATCGGGACGTCGAACCTCCGCTCGTCCTTCAGCCGCACCGTCCCCTTGGCCACCCGCTCGGGCACGGGGATCGCCGCCGAGGCGAAGCGGCTGCGCGCCTCCTCGTCGAGGTCGGCGGAGTCCGGTCCCTCGAACGGTTCCCAGCCGGGAAAGGGCATCACGCCGTCCTTCGCCTCGAAGAAGTCGGCGTACGGCTGCCCGTCGGCGGACGGGAAGCCTCCGATGAGGGCCACCCCGGCGATCCGCTCCGGCCGCGCGTCGGCGGCGAGCCAGGCCAGGGTGGTGGCGGCGGAGTGCCCGACCACCAGGGGCTTGTCGGGCGCCGCGTCCACGGCGGCGAGCACCGTCGCCACCTGGTCCTCCAGGGTGGCGGATCCGGCTCCGTCACCCTGACCGGGCAGGGTGAGCGCCATAGGGCGATGGCCGAGTTCCTTGAGCACGGGCACGACGTCGTCCCAGGCGGATGCGTCGAGCCACAGGCCGGCGATGAGCAGGATGTCCATGGATCAGTTCTCTTTCCCGTGAAGCCCGTGAGGTCGAGGGGATCGTGAGATCGGTGAGATCGCTGGCATCACGCTACGACTGGTTCCGGACAATCCACTTCCGGTACTTCCGGTGACCACCTAATCTGCTCGGGTGCCCACCGAGCTCAGCCCCACCGCGCGAGCCCTGCGCACCCTCGAGATCCTCCAGTCCCGTCCCGCGGGGGTGACGGCAGACGAGCTCGCCGCCTCTCTGGGGGTCACGGAACGGGCCGCGCGCCGCTATGTCGGGATTCTCCGCGAGGCGGGCATCCCCGTGCACTCGGCCCGGGGCCCCTACGGCGGGTACCGACTCGGGCGCGGGGCGCGGCTGCCGCCGGTCGTCTTCACCGAGCCCGAGGCCCTGGGCCTGGTGATGGCGGTCCTCGACGGTCAGCCGGCGGCCGCCGACCCCGATGCCGACGACCTCGTCGGTACGGCCCTGGGCAAGGTCATCCGCGCGTTGCCCGAGAGCGTCGGCCGGCAGGCGGCAGCCCTGCGCGAGCACGCGTCGGCGGCGCCCGACCGGCACGCGTCCCGTCCGGATCCCGCGCTCACGAGCAGACTCGTCGCGGCGAGCGCGGTACGACGCCGCGTGCTGGTCACGTACCGCAGCGAGTCCGGCGACGAGTGGGAGGCCGAGGTGGACCCCTGGGCGGTCGTCGTCCGCTACGGCCGCTGGTACCTGCTGTGCCACTCGCACCGCGCGGACGCGATCCGCACCTACCGGATCGACCGTGTCCGCGCGGTCCGGGAGACCGCCCACGCGTTCGAGACGCCCGACGGCCTCGACCCGGTGGCAGCGCTGGAGGAGAACCTGGGCCAGGGGTGGGCGTTTCCGACGCGGGTCGTGTTCGACGCCCCGATGGCCGAGGTGCTGCCGTTGATCCGCCCGCCCATGGGGCGGCTGGAACCGTCGGGAGAGGGGTGCGCGCTCGTCGGCAGCACGAGGAATCCGACGATGTACGCGCAGGAGTGGCTGGCGCAGCTGCCGCTCGCCTTCCGTGTCGAGGGCGGGCAGGAACTGCGCGCGGCGGTGGAAGTGCTCGCCACGCGTTTCACCGCCGCCGTGACGGACGAGCCCTGAGCGCGGTCCCGCGACCACGAACCGAGGGCGTCCGCCGCACCTGCCGATCGACCGCATGTCCGGCATCGGCCCGGCACCGCGAGGGCGGTGCCGGGCCGCTGAGGTGTGCTGCGCGGTGGCGTCAGCCTTGGCGGGCCTTGAAGCGGGGGTCCTTCTTGTTGATCACAAAGGTCACGCCACGCCTGCGCACCACCTGAGCGCCGGGCTTGGCCTTCAGCGAGCGCAGGGAATTGCGTACCTTCATAACGGCCTCCTTGTCGGGCTTGTCGCGCCTTGCAGGGGTCGGACGGCTCGGGCCGTCAGGGACGGACGGGCGCGGTACGGCCGTAGCGTCGCTCGAAGCGCTCCACTCGACCCGCGGTGTCCACGACCCGCGACGTGCCGGTGTAGAACGGATGACTCGCGGACGAGATGTCCACGTCGACGACGGGGTACGTGGTGCCGTCCTCCCACTCCACGGTGTGCTGTGCGTCGAGGGTGGAGCGGGTGAGGAGTTGGAAGCCCGCCGCGCGGTCGCGGAAGACGACGGGGCGGGAGACGGGGTGAATGGTGGACCTCATGGGTGCTGCCTCCTTGCGGGACCTCGGTCGAGGACCGAGGCGGGTGTCAACGTTCCTCGCGGAACAGAACGTGCTTGTCGGCCACCGGGTCGTACTTGCGCACGACCAGCCGGTCGGGGTGGGCCAGACGGTTCTTGCGTGTCACGTAGGTGACTCCGGTGCCGGCCGTCGACCTGAGCGTGACGACGGGCCGCGTGGTGCTGCGTGCCATGAGGACTCCTTCCGCCACCACCGAGCACTTTGACTCGGTCATGTCATGCAGTGGTCACAACAAGTCCCCCCGTCGCATCATTCCCGACGGTCGGCCACCGCTGGTGCGAGTGACCCGGCGAGGTTCCCCGGGCGGAACATGTACGTCAGCTGTCGGACGCTCGGGCGCAACCTTCCGGTGTTCTGACGTGTCCACGTAGCGTGCTGACGATACGCAGAACCTGTCAGAAAGCGGCGGCCGCCGCTTTCATGATCGCCGCCATGGCGGTCTCCGTCCCGGCCGCGCACGCCGCCGGAACGACGCTCGTCCTGGACGCCCAGGAGACCTACACCCTCCCGACCGAGGGCGAGGGCCCGAACCTGGGCCTCGGCATCACCGCCTCGGGCGGGGACGCCCATGACGTATCGGTCGTGGTCGACGCGTCGTCCCTCGCCGGAAAGGCGACGATGGTGGTCACGGGGGACTGCGCGAGCACGGGCGCCCTCAAGGTGAGGTGTGACGTGGGCCCGCTGTCGGGCAAGGAGTCGATCGACCCGTTCCTCCTGAAGCCCACCGCGGCCGCCGAGGCGGGCGACACCGGCGCCATCACCTACACCGCCACCGCCTCCGACGCGCCCACCGTGACGGGGAAGACAGATGTCCTGGTCGGCGGGCCCAAGCTCGACAGCCGGCCCTACCCGGCGCTGACGGACATCGCGCCCGGCGCCGTCTTCGAGCGCACCCCGGCCTTCGCCAACACCGGCAAAGCCCCCGCCGACAAGGGCGTCATGCTGCTGGTGCAGGACTCGGACGGCGTCTCTCTCGCCCGTGACCACTCCAACTGCCACTACTCCGGCCGGCCCAGCGCCGGCGCCTGGTGCCGGTTCGACACCCCGGTCGCGCCCGGCTCGGCCTACGAGACCGACGCGCCGCTGCGCTACAGCGCCACCAAAGACACGATGTACGGCTACAACAGCTACGTCGTGTGGCCGGTCGGCGGCACCGCGCCCGACTCCTTCGACCCGTCCGACTTCCCCGAGACCGGCACCGGCTCGCAGCTCGGTCTGAAGGCCGTCGCCTCCGGCTCCGGCTTCACCGGCTCCGGGTACGGCACCTTCGCCACCACCCAGCACGCGGACTACCAGGCGCTCGGCGACACGGTCGAGGGCAAGGTCGGCGAGACGGTGAGCATCACCGTGGGCGTGCGGAACAACGGCCCGGGCCGGATGGGCTTCCAGTGGATGGACGCCGACAACTCCGGCACCTTCGTGGTCACTCCGCCCGCGGGCACCACCATCACGGGCGCTCCCGGTCCCGGTGAGCAGGGTGACCCCGGGCCGCTGTGGAACTGCACCCCGCGGAAGGCCGGCGCGAAGAGCTACACCTGCGCCATCGGCAGCACGGACTTCCGGCCGGGCGACTCGGTGACCCAGGAGTTCACGGTGCGGATCGACCGGGTCGTCCCCGGCGCCCAGGGCAGCGTGAAGGCGGTGGAGAACCCCGACTACCCCAACCGTGACGAGGACACGGCTAACGACACCACGGCGATCGCGGTGAAGGCCACCGGCTCGGCGACGTCCAGCCCGTCGCCCAGCGCCTCCGCCTCCGCGTCGGCCACGGCCACCGCGAGCCCGTCCGACTCCGGGGCGGGAACAGCGAGCGGCGGGACGGTGACCGGCGGCGGACTCGCCGCGACGGGCGCGGACGGAGTCCTGCTCCGGGCGGGCACCGCAGCCCTGCTGGTGGCGGGTGGCGCGCTGGTGTTCCTGACGGCGCGGAGGACGCGGTCGCACAGCGGTCGATGAGGCCGGATGACAGGCTGATCGGCCGGTCGGCCGATCGGACGTGTCCGTCCGCTCAGTGATCGCCTATATAGCGTGGGACCGGATCCAGCCGCTGATGCGGGCGGATCCGGTCCGTTGCCGGCGATGGGCCCGCCACCTCGGCAAAAGGCCGGTAGGCAGGCAGGCACAGTGATCGTCATACGTGATTCTCCCGTGCGGCGGTCCCGACCCGGCCGGGCACGGCGACGACGGCCCCGGCAAGCAGTTCCTGGCCCATGGGATGCTCCTGAAGTTGATCGAAGTGGATCTGCGTCGTGTGAGGATTTACTGCCATGCAGTTGGACTTGAACCTGCTGACCGTGCTGGACGCCTTGCTCGAAGAGGGCAGCGTGATGGGCGCGGCCGAGCGGCTGCACCTGTCCTCGCCCGCGGTCAGTCGCACTCTCGGCCGGATTCGCGCCGTCACGGGGGACGACATCCTGGTGCGCACCGGCCACTCGATGACCCCCACCCCGTATGCGCTGTCGGTGCGGGAGGACGTGCACCGGCTGGTCAGGCAGGCGCGTGAAGTGCTGTCGCCGATACGGGAGTTGGATCTGGCCGCGATGGAGCGCACGTTCACCGTCCAGTGCCACGACGCGATGGCCTCGTCGCTGGTGCCGGTACTGGTCGGGAGGATCCAGCAGCTGGCTCCCGGTGTGCAGCTGCGGGTGCTGGCGGAGAACACTGTCGACACCGACGATCTGCGCCATGGCCGCGTCGATCTGGAACTCGGCGGTGGCCGGCCCGGTCTGTCCGAGTTCCGGTCCGAGCCGCTAGGTGAAGATCGTCTCGTCGTGGCGATGCGCGCGGACCACCCTTGCGCCACTGGACTCGATCTGGCGTCCTACGCGGCACACCCGCATGTGGTGATCTCCCGGCGTGGTCGCCTCACCGCGCCGATCGACGACGTGCTGGCCGCCGAGGGGCTACGGCGCCGGGTGGTCGCGGCGGTGGCGACGGTGTCCGGCGCCCTGCAGATCGCCGCCCGAAGCGACGCGCTGGTCACCTGTACGGCCGACTTCGGCCGCCCGCTCTTCGAGGCGTTCGGGCTCCTCGCCCGGCCGCTGCCGATCGAGTTCCCGTCGGCGAAGATCAGCTGCAACTGGCACCAGCGATACGATTCCGACCCCGCCCACGCCTGGCTCCGCGAGCAGGTCCGGGCGTCGTTCGAAGAGATCACCGCCGGCTGACCACTGCGCCTACTCCGCCAGGGGCAGGGCCACGGCACCGGCAAAACCAGGCATCTCGGCTTCGTCGAGCATCGCCGCGGCGACGGTCTCCCGGCTGACCTTCGCGCCGAGGTCGAAAGGAGGCGCGGCCTCCAGACCGACCGTGCGCCGACGGGGGCTTTCCGGTCCGTCGGCGAGCATCCCGGCGTGGAAGACGGTGCCCCCGGCCGCGAGAACGGTGTTGTCGGCCTCGACCTTGTCGGCGAGCCGGTCGCCCAGCACCTTCACCAGCACCCTCGCGCCCTCCCCCGCCGCTTCGGCGGACGCACCCGTGCCGTAGGCGCCGAGCCAGATGACGCGCTGCGGGCCGGCGGCGAGGACGGCCCGGGCGCCGGTCAGGAGAATCCCTGCCCGGTCCGTGCCGAGTGCGGAAAGGACCACGGAATCCCGCTCGATGACGGCGGCGATACCGGCCGCGTCGTTCACGTCGCCCGGCACTTTGCGCAGGTTCGGAGCGTCGGGCACGGTGATCCGCTCCGGATCACGCGCGATGGCGGTCACCGTGTGACCACGTCGCAAGGCCTGGCGGGTGAGGGCGATTCCGGTCTGTCCGGAGGCGGCGAGGACGGTGAGGTTCATGCCGAGAACGCTAGGGAGCCCACGACTTTACATCAAGTGCAAGTAACTGACTTGGCAAGTTACCCTGACGCAACTCGGCACACTCCCCCTCCACCTGCCCTTCCCGAGGGTCACGTCCCCATGGTTCCGGGAGCCTGGCCCAGCACCCGCCCGAGGAAGCCGCGCAAGTAGCCCGCGACGACGTCCAGGTGACTCTCCAGCAGGAAGTGACCGCCGTCGATCAGGTGCACCTCGGCGTCCCTGGCGTCGCGGGCGAAGGCCTGCGCGCCGGCCGGGCCGAAGATTTCGTCGTTACGGCCCCACACAGCGAGCACCGGGACCTCACTGGTGCGCAGGAACTCGTGCAGCAGCGGGTAGAGCGGGCGGTTGTTCCCGTAGTCGCGGAACAGCGCCAGCTGGATCTCGTCGTTGCCCTCGCGGGAGACGAGGGCGAAGTCGTGCTGCCAGGTGTCCGGGCTGACCAGACTCGGGTCCGGCACGCCGTGCAGGTACTGCCAGCGGATGGCGTCGATGTCCAGCGCGGCCCGGACGGCGGGTTCGGTCTCGGGGCCGGGGTTCGCCTCGTAGGCCCAGACGTCGGTCCAGAACGACTCGACGAAACCATCCTCGTAGCCGTTGCCGTTCTGGGTGACGAGGGCGGAGATCCGTTCGGGGTGCTTGAGCGCGAGGCGCCATCCGATAGGGGCGCCGTAGTCCTGCACGTAGAGGGCGTAGCGGTCCAGGCCCAGCTGGTCGAGCAGTCCGGAGGTGAGGTCGGCGAGGGCGTCGAAGGTGTAGGTGAACTCCCCGACAAGGGGGGCGGCGGAGTGGCCGAAGCCGAGGTGGTCCGGCGCGATGACGTGGTAGTCGTCGGCGAGCAACGGGATGAGCTCGCGGAACATGAACGAACTCGTCGGATAACCGTGCAGCAGGACGATCGCGGGGGCGTCGGAGGGGCCGGCTTCGCGGTAGAAGATCTCGTGGCCGCCGACGGTGGCGGTCCGGTGATGCACCGAGCTCATTATAACCCCTTTGAAGGCTTGGTCCGGTTAGGTCGTCCTCGCCCATGCAAGCACGGACCGGGCTAACCTGTCAAAGGATTCAAGGCGGTTAGAAAAGATGCTCTCTGCGCACACTCACGCCTCGCGGACGGCTCCGCCATGGCGACGTGCCCACGAACGCACCTGCACCCTGTCGGCCCGCTCCATCGCCCCCGCCAACGCGTCCCGCGCTCAAGATGCCCGCTCAGACGCCGAGCGGGGTAAGTCAGTAGGGTGAAGCGCACCAGAGGGAGGGAGGATCGGTGAGAGCGGCGCGCACCCTGGCCACACTCGACGAGGCCGGAAACGGTGACCACGTCTGCCAGTTGATGGGCCCGGCGGACGATGTCATGGACCGCAGCCGGGCCTTTGTCGCGGACGGGGCCCTGTTCGGCGACAAGGTCATGATCGTCGGCCCGGCCGTGGAGACGGCCGGAGAGTTCGCCCAGACGGTACTGGACCCCGCCCGGCTGGGCGGATCCCTGATCGCCGCGGTGCGCCGCGAAGCGGAGAGTGCCGGACGGGAGGGGTACCGGTCGTTGCGCGTGCTGCACCACGTGAGCCGTGACGCGTGGCCCGAGGGACCTGAGGAGCTGCTGCGCAGCGAGCTGGACCTGGAGGAGTTCGCAGCCGACAGCGGCGCCCTCGTGGTCTGCGCCTACCGCGGCGCCGAGTGGGACGCTTCTACACTGGAAGAAGTCAGGTGTGTGCATCCCCATTACCTGGGCAGCCGTCCGGAATCACCCGCATTCCAGGTGTACCGGACGGGAAAGGAAGGCTGGACGGTGAACGGGGTCATCGACGCCGAAGGCGCCAGTGCTTTCGGTGCGGTCCTGTGCACGCTGCTCGCGCAGAGCGTCACCGTACGTCTGCTCTGCCACGGCCTGGAATTCTTCGACGCGGCCGCCATGGGAACCCTGGCCGACGCGTCCAGACACCTGCCCGATCGCAAGGTCGTCCTGGAAGGCACGAACGACACGCTCCGGCTGGCGTGGGAACTGTCCGGCTTCGCCGTTCCGTCCATCCCGGTGGTGATGGCGCCGTGACCCTGCCTTCGCACCCCGACACTCCCCCGTCGGCGCAGACCGGGTACCGGCACGAGCTGTACCCGTACACAGGCCGCGACGAGTTCCTGCAGGGCACCGTCGGCTTCATCCAGGAGGCCCTCGACGACGGTGAGGCCGTCGTGGTGGCCGTCCCCCAGGACAAGGCATCCCTGCTGCGCTCAGAGGTCCCCGAGGACGGCACGGTCCGGTTCGTCGACACCAGCGCCTTGGCACACCACCCGGGCCGGCTCATCGGAGCCTGGCAGGAATGGATCAGGGAACACGCCGCCGGAGGCCGGCCCGTACGCGGGATCGGCGAATCCCCGTGGGATCAAGTACAGAGTCAGGCACAGGCGGAACAGCTGCGCTATCACGAGTGGCTGCTGAACAAGGCCTTCGCCGACGGCCCCGCCTGGTGGCTGCTGTGCCCGTACGACACCACCGGTGACGGCGCCGCACTGCAGCAGCTCACCCGCTGCCACCCCCAGATCCGCACGGGCGGACGCAGCGCGCCGAGCACGGACTACGACCCGCAGGCACCGTTCGACTTCGTCCCGCTGAGCCACCCGTGCGACCCCTACGAGGAATTCATCTACACCAACGGAGACCTGCCCGCCCTCCGGGAGAAGATCTCGGCCTGCGCCGAGCAGCTCGGGCTGGCCGACCGACGACTGCGCGAACTGCACCTGGCCGCCACCGAGATCGCCACCAACAGCATCCGCCATGGCGGCGGGCACGGCACGCTGCGCACCTGGCACGAGGACCAGCGGATGGTGTGCGAGTTCCGCGACTCCGGTTTCATCGCGGATCCCTTGGCCGGACGCCACAGGCCGACCAGCACCCAGGTCGGCGGGCGGGGCCTGTGGCTCGTCCACCAACTCTGCGACCTCGTCGAAATCCGCTCCACCCCGGACACCGGCACCACCATCCGCCTCCACACCCAGCTCACCGGCTGACCAACCGCACACGCAGCGCGGAAGGCGTGTCTCGGGCGGTTGGTTGCCCGCCCGGGACACGCCAGTTGGACCTACCGGCACATGGAACGCCTCACCTCGTCCGGTTGCCGGGAGCGCAGTGCGCGTGGCTGTCCACGGTCGGGGCGTGCGGGGCCAGGCACAGGAAGATCGGGCGACTCGTGCGCTCCTGCCGGTCGAGGGGCAGGGTGAACGGGCGGTCCGGAGCGATGCCGTCCCGGACGACGACGTGGCCGCGGAGGGCCTGGAGCACGTTCGACGGCGAGGCCGAGCCCCCGGATTCCGCGTAGGCCCGCGTGATGGCGGCGGCGGCCGCGCGGAAGGAGTCCTGGCCGGTGGAGTAGTCGCTCCCGCCCTCGGGGCCGTTCAGGACGGGCTTGTCGGAGAAGGACACGTAATACAGGTTCACCGCGGGGTATTTGTACAGCTCCGCCCATTCGGGTACGGGCTTGAAGTCGATCAGCGTGTTCACGTCGGAGGCGACGACGGGGACCGGAGAGGACTTGGTCGTGCCGTCCCCGCCGCAGGCGTTCTGCACCTCCGCGAGCACCTTCGGAAGCTGGGAGCCGCGGGCGGCGTAGAAAGTGGTGCCGTGCTCCTTGTGCAGGGTGCAGATGCTGTCGGCGAGGTCCGGCAGCCCCAGAGCGGTGGCGCCGTCGCTGCCGGGCCGGGGAGCCGGGACCTGGGCGAACCACGGGTCCTCGACCCTGATGTGGGCTCCTCCGAGACGCCCGGCGAGGTCGTCGTGCAGTTCCTGGCTGTAGCGGTCCTCGCGGTCGTAGATGATCAGCGCTTTCCGGCTGTGCCGTTCGATCGCGCGCCGTGCCATGACCTCGGCCATACGTTCGTTGGTCGGCTGGGTGTGGAAGAAGTTGCGTGCCTCCTGGGCCATGAAGTCCCCGGTGACGGAGGCTCCGATGACGGGCATGCCGGGGCCGAGGTCGTTGATGGCGTCCACGGATTCCTGACGGCTCTGGGTGATGCCGATCACCGCGGACAGGGTGGCGTCCTTCGCCGCCAGCCGCCTGACCTGCCGTGCGACCTCCCGTCCCCGGCCGAAGGCGAAGCCGGTGTTGGCCACAAGGATCTTGAGCATCGGTTTGTCCTGGTTGACGAGAGCCTGCTCGTTCCAGGTCTTCTGTGCCGCTACGGCGCCCTGGAGCTGGAGCACACCGGCGGGGACGAGTTGCTCGGTGCGCGCCCGCGGATCTGCGGTCAGGGGGGCCAGGAACACCACCGTGCGGTGGTTTCCTTCGACCGCGGCGTTCTGGCTGCGGATCCGGTCCTGGAGGTCACGCAGCAGGGAGTCCTCGGTGCTCGTGAAGTAGCAGCCCTCGGTCTCGGTGTCGACGCCCACGATCTCCCTGCCCGCACGCCGGGTGCCGGGGCAGGGATCGTGGGCCGCCTGCGCGGTGTGGGGTCGGTCGTCGGTGACCGGCGTGGACCCGATCGCCCGCACCTGGTCGCGGCACGCGAACCCCACCGAGCACAGCAGGACCAGCGCCAGGGCCGGACCGACCCATCCCGCGTGCGCACGCAACGCGCTGACCTCGTGGGGTGTCACCTTGGCCTGGAGCTTGAGGTGCCGGGCCACGTCCGGCTGCTCGGGCCCGTCCGCGATCCGTACCGTGATGCGGCGGGGTGCCGGGGTGTTCGCCGGCCCGCTTCCCAGGTTCCGCAGGGCCGCCGCGGCCTGTTCCAGGTCGAGCGCCGGGACCGCGTCCGGGTCCGCGGGCTCGCCCCGTCGTCCCGCGAGAATCAGCAGCGGCGGACGCACGCCCTGGGCGACGAGTTCGCGGTGGACCTGGAGGAACTGCTCCACCGCGGTGGCCTGGGGGCCCGTGAGATCGGGCACCAGCAGGACGAAGGGCCAGACCCTGCGACGGCGCCAGGGCCGAAACCGGCTGGGGCCGACGGCCTCGGACAGATCCCGGAACAGCGCTTCCGCGAGCAGGTTCATCCGCAACAGCCGCTGCTGGTCCGCATCCGCGGTGCGCAGTCTGGTCGCGGCCTGCACGAAGTCCCGCGCGGCCAGGCCGGCGCTGGACATCCGACGGGCGTACCAGCGCATACGTCTGTTCAGCCGCCCTCGATGCCACACCCGCAGCGGCCACGACAGGACCACGGTCCAGATGCCCGCCACCCATCCGGGCCACGCGGCGTTGCCCAACGTCTGCCCCACGGCGCCGAGGACCGGGGTGCGCTGCTCCCAAGCCGTCCACAGAGCCTGGGCCATGACATGGTGCGGGTCCCGCGGGGCACCCGCGCCCGAATCCGCCGCGTCACTGCTCGGCATCCGTGCGTCGAGAACGTCGAGGCAGACCTGGAAGGCGGGTGTGCGCAGCCTTCCGGTGTGCCGCGGCATGGTGTTCTTCCAGTCCGTGACGAGGAGTTCGAGGAGTTCGACGTCAGGCCGGGAGTGGTCCGGGTGCGGACTCCCGGTCCGTTCCTCCGGCGGTGGTGGGGGGCCCACGACGGAGCGGGGCACGAGGTAGGGCCCGTCGTGGTTCTCCGTGAGCCGGCCGGCGTATCCCGAGACGAAGGCACTGGCGTGCCCCGGCCCGCCCTCGTCGTCCCACAGGAGGATCACCGGCAGTTCGCGGCCGTGGCTCGGCTGTCCGACCTGTGAGTCCAGGGCCTCCACGAAGTCAATCGCGTGCGCGAGAGATGGGATTGACATGGACCGTCCCCCTGTTTCCTGCGGTGGTGCTGCTCTTGGGAAGGGATGATCTCGCCGTGCAGGTTCCCCCGTGTCCCGTCATCGGATTCGGCCGAAACTGCTCGAAAGCGTCAGTCAGTGACCTGATCCGATCCGTACATGTGGAGGTGAGAGCTTCTGATCATCGCGATCGCCCCAGAGATCGACCGGGGTTCGCTCCGTCGTTGTCGTTGTGTGGCGGCCAGGCTTCTTCCCTCCGCGCCATGACACCGCGGTTGATCCAACTCGAGTCGATGTCGCGGTCTCAGGTGATGAGCGGCACAGACCGTGATCTACTTCCGGCATATCGCCGATGAACGAGAAACCGAGGTCATGACCAACCACTGCTGCGAGGCGATGAGCCGCCGCGTGAACGTGCCCTGTGACCAGCACGACGACCCCTTCGCCTGCCCGGACGCGCTGATCGACTTCAGTGCCAGGTTCCAGGAGTACGGACTGATCGTCCACGACGGCGGCACGTCGAGCATCACCGTCAGCTTCTGCCCCTGGTGCGGACGGCGTCTCCCCGAGTCACAGCGGGACCGGTGGTTCGACGAGCTGGAACGCCGTGGGATCGATCCGTGGGAGGACGAAGTCCCTGCCGAGTTCCAGGACGACCGCTGGCTCGCCGCCGTGCCTGGGGACTGACCGACCAACCGCCCGTCAAGCCACCGCCGAGACCCGCCCCCGGTGACTCCGGATATTGTCGGACCGTGTCGAATCGGTCGGTGGCAGCTGGAGTAGGTCTCACGCGGGTGATGGCGCATTGCGGGGGCAGCCCGGAGGCATCCGTGCACTATGTCGTGGGTGCCATCGCCTCGGCGCCCGAGGATCCTGAGCCCTATGCGGTTCTTGCCGAGTTGTGGAGGGCCAAGCCGGCGGAGCTGTCCGAACTCACCCGGGATGCCCACTCCTTGAGGACGGTACTGGCACAGTCCTACATCCGTTTCCTGCAGGACGACATGGACGGCGCCGCGCTCGCGATCGGGGCGGTCACGGGTGTGCAACCCGACATCGCGTGGGGCAGGGCCCCCTGGTTCGGTGACGCACGATTTCTCGGTACGGTCAGCGCCGACGCCTTGGCCGAGGCAGCGATGCGAACGATGGACTACGGGCACGACCTGGACACCGAGAGCATGCGGGAACGCTTCCGCCCCTGGTTCCATGCCATCGAGGTGGTCTCTGCCCGCCGGCCGTCGCCGGAGCCGTTGGCCAAGATGGCGATCCTGCTGCGCACATGCGGTCTCGTCGACGCGTCCTTTGCCCTCTGCGACCAGGCGGACTCCATCGAGCGGATCATGCTGACGGAAGTCGTGCGAGCAGGGACTTGGCGCAAGGTGGGTGACCCGGAACAGACCGTGGCGGCCTTCGAGCGCGCTCTCGACCTGGACCCGGCCAACTGGTCGCTCTATCTCGATCTAGCCGATGTCCGAGCCGAGCAGGGCGACTTCACCGGCGCCGTCCACCTTGTCGACCGTGCTTTGAAACTCGCCCCTGCTGAACTCACGCTTCGCGCGGCCGGGGCCGCCTACCGCGCACGGCTCACCGGATCGCCCGCCGCACTGAGCGAACTCATCGAACTGGCACAGCAGTTGCCGCACGACTCGTACCGAGACCTGCTCATCGATCACGCCTGTGCCGGCCCCGACCTGCCCGCCGAACTCGTCGCTGCGGCCCGCCGTATGCAGGACAGGTGAACCCGCCCCCGGTGTGGCGTGACCGATGAGAATTGCGGGCCGTGCTGGTCTGTATGCCGAATACCGACTCACGGGAGCCTGACGCCATGCGGAAACTGACCTTCGGCATGAACATGAGCCTGGACGGCTACATCGCCGCGCCCGGCGACGACCTCGGCTGGAGCGTGCCGAGCGACGAGCTGTTCCAGTGGTGGTCCGACCGGGTGGACGCGACCGGCCTGGCGCTGTACGGGCGCAAGCTGTGGGAGACGATGAGCTCCCACTGGCCGACCGCCGACAAACAGCCGGGGGCCACACCGGCGGCGATCGAGTTCGCCCGTCGCTGGCGGGACATGCCGAAGGTGGTGTTCTCCTCCACGACCGGCGCTGTCGACTGGAACACCCGTCTGGTCACCGGAGATGCCGTCACCGAGATCACCAGGCTCAAGGCCGACGACGACGGCCCGATGGACATCGGCGGCGCCACACTCGCCGCGGCGGCCATGCGGGCCGGGCTGGTCGACGAGTACGCGATCGTCACCCATCCGGTCCTGGTGGGCGGCGGCACGCCGTTCTTCACGGCCCTGGACAACTGGGTGAACCTGAGCCTGGTGGAGACCCGGGCGTTTCCCGACGGCGTACTCCTGACCAGGTACGTGACCAGGCGCTGAGTGCCCGATCCTGTTCTTCACCGCTGGTCGAGTGCCGAGCCAGGGGTTCCACGCCTTCGACTTGCCGCTCGCCCGGGCTGTCAGGAAGGGAACCGTTCCGGGCGGAAGTCCGCCAGCATCGCGTCTCTCCTCCCGCTGACGATCTCCGTGGCCAGCAGCCGGCCGATGACCGGGCCGAGGGTGATGCCGCTGTGGGAGACGGCCTCGTAGTAGCCCGGTACCGACGGCACCCCTCCCACCGAGGGGAATCCGTCGGCCGGGATCGGCCGGTGGGCTGTCCGTGTCTCCGCGATGCGCGAGCTGCCGAGCTCGGGAACGACGTTCCGCGCCGATTCGTGGAGCATGCGGGCGAGTTCCGATGGGTCCTCGCCTGTGTCGATGAGTGCGTCGATCTCGCGGCTGTGGAGGACCATCGAAGCGTCCCCGTCGGGGCGGATCTCGATGTGGGGCGCGTGCATCACCCGGCCGATCGGTACCCGGGCGCAGTCGATCCGGGTGACGAGACCGGGTTCCCGGCGCATCGGCAGCTGCCGTGCGACGAGCGCGGCGACGTTTGCGGCATGGGGGCCCGCCGCGTTCACGACGATGTCGACGTCGAGACGGGTCCCGTCGGACAGGGCGACGGTCTGGACGCTTCCGTCGGTGCGGGTGCTGATGTCACAGACCGCGGTGCCGGACCGCAGTTCGGCGCCGGCTTCAACGGCCCGGCCGACCAGGCTGCTTACCAGATGACGTCCGTGCACCCAGGCTTCGTCCGGGTAGCACACGACCGGCACCTCGCCGGGCATCGCGAGAGCAGGTTCGAGGCGGCGGGCCTCGGCTCCGGTGAACACCTCGACCCGGTACTCCCAACTGGCCAGCAGCTCGGCGGTTTCCAGCAGCTTCGTCTCGGCTGTGGGATCGTCCGCCCAGCGCAGATGGCCGCTGGGAAACCACCATGAGTCCGGCCCGATGGTCCCGGCAAGCTCACGATGGGCTGCCATGCCCGCGACGTTCAGGTCGAAGTAGGACTTGCGCACCGTCTTGTTGCTGGCATTGACCCACGCGAAGGACCAGTTGGTGACGCCTTCGCCCGGCTGGAGTGCGTCGATGAAGACCACTTCGGCGCCCTGCCGGGACAGGTTCCATCCCACACCGGCTCCGAGAACACCCACACCGATGACGGCAACGCGCTCAGGCCGTTTTCCGGACCCGATGCTCACGCACGCCCCTTCCCAGGTCACCGACGACCTCACGGCACGTCTTCTGGAACCGCATGTCCCAGTCTCCAGACGTCCACGAGCCAGGGGAAGCCTCGGCGCCCCCTGGCAGTGAAGGGCCCCGGCCGGTGCAACCGGCCGGGGCCCTGGCGTTCATCGCGCGGGCATCATCCGGTGTGGCGGATGCCCTGGCGGGTCAGTGGCGGATGTCGCCGTGCCGGTGCTCGCCGCCACCGTGGTGACCGCCGCCGTGGCCGCCGCCGCGGTGGTGGCGTCCGCCCCAGGACTCGTCGTCGATGAAGCGGTCGTGGTCGTTGCGCAGGGTGGCGGTGTCGGAGTAGTTGTCCCACACCTGGTCGTTGCGGTCCTGGTAGAGGTCGGAGTCGGTGTCGTGGCCGTAGCCGGTGTGGATACGGACCGTGGCGCGGCCCTCCAGGCGGTAGTGGTGGAAGGTGTAGGTGTCGCCGTGCTCGTTCCTCAGCGTCCAGCCGTCGAGGTTGACCGTGCGCCGTGTGGTGTTGGTGAGTTCCACCCACTCCTTGTTCAGCGAGCGCCGCGAGCGGTCCTCGCGGCCCGGCGCGTCGTACTGGACCGCGCTGATCTCCACCTTCGGACGCTGGGGCCGGGCGTGGTCGGCAGCCGACGCCGGCAGCGCCACCGCCCCGACGATCGCGGCGGCCGCGAGAGCGGCGGAGGACATCCGACGGGCGGTCACAGTGGAAGAAGACACAAAGCCCCCTGGCTGTACGGGCACCTGCCTGCTCCGGAGTTCCGGTGGTGTTCCGGACGGAACGAGCGGGTGCGGTGTGCGGGTGGCGGCCGGTCGGCCGCACACCCACACCATGGCCACAACTTTCAGATCGTGAACCCGGTATGAGCACTCCATTACCTTTCAGCCACATTGCTATGACCCTTGGGTGCATCGTCCATTTATGTGCCGAACTCACCAGGTTGACGCCCTACGGGATCACCGACCGGTGCGCGCCTTGCCCGCACCCGTCCGATCGCCAGGATGCGCCACCCCGGCCCCGTGCGATCCATCACCCGAAAGTGAGTAACAGCCACCGCGACCGAAAAGGCGCTCACGCGATGCGTCCGGCACGAACACCAGAGGGCTATGTACGACGCTTGTGCAGTTCGACGGCCAGAGGGGTGGCCGTGAACATCGAGGAGTACGTGCCCACCGCGCAGCCGATGAGGAGGGCGAGGGCGAAGTCGGTCAGGGTGTCGCCGCCGAGGACGGCCAGTGCGGTCAGGATGAACGCGGCGCCCATACCGGTGTTGACGGTGCGGGGCAGGGTCTGGAGGAGCGCCTGGTTGGCGATGCCGACGAAGGGCTTCCCCTTCGTGCGGCGGGTCAGTTCCCTGATCCGGTCGAAGACGACGACGGAGTCGTTGACGGAGTACCCGATGACGGTCAGCAGCGCGGCCAGGAAGACGCCGTCGACGGGCTTGCCCAGCCAGGCGAAGACGCCCACGAGGATCACGACGTCGTGTGCGAGGGCGGCGACCGCGGAGCTGCCCAGCAGCCAGCGGAAACGTGCCGCGAGATAGACGAGTTGGGCGCCGAGGGCGACGGCGAGGGCGATGAGGGCGCCGTGGCGCAGTTCCTTGCCGAGACTGGGCCCGATCGCTTCGTCGCGGATCTTCTGCGCTCCCTGCGCCACGTCGGTGACCGTGGCGGTGACGGTTGCCGCTTCGGTGTTGCTCAAGTTGTGGGTGCGCACGGTGAGTTGGTGTTCGCCGGAGGTCTGGACGACGGCCCGGGGGAAACCGGCGTCGGCGAGCGCGCCACGGGCCCGGTCGGCGTCGACAGGGGTGGTGGTGCTGTAGGCGATGAGACGGCCGCCGGTGAACTCGACGCCGAGGTCGAGGCCGCGCACCGCGATGCCGGAGGCGGCCAGGACCAGGGCGGCGGCCGAGGCGGCGAGCCATCGGCGCGGGTGGCGCATCAGGTTCGGGCGGGTGCGGTTGAGGCGCTCGCGCACGGCCCCGATGTGGGCGATGCCGGTCAGTCGGGGGCGGCGGCGCAGAGCGGGGCGGGCCACGGCATGGTCGGCGAGAGCCCGGGTGATGACCAGAGCGCTCAGCATGGAGGCGAGCACTCCGATGCCCAGCGTCACACCGAATCCGCGCACGGGTCCGGAGGCGAGGAAGAACAGCAGTCCGGCGGCGATCAATGTGGTGATGTTGGAGTCGGCCACGGCGCTGAAAGCCCCGCGGAACCCGGCGGCGAGGGCCGATCGCGCGGTGGGCCGGTCCCGGGAGGCGTACTCCTCCCTGGCTCGCTCGAAGACGAGCACGTTGGCGTCGACCGCCATCCCGATGGCCAGCACGAAACCGGCGAGACCGGGCAGGGTGAGGGTGGCGCCCAGGGCCGCGAGAGCCGCGTAGGAGACGAGGCCGTAGCAGAGCAGTGCCACGGCGGCGAGGACGCCCAGGACGCGGTAGACGGCGATGACGAACAGCGCGGTCACCGTGGTGCCGAGAGCGGCGGCCCAGGCGCTGGCCGAGATGGCTTCGGCGCCCAGGGTGGGGCCGACGGTGCGCTGCTCGACGGTCTCGACCGGTACCGGCAGCGCGCCGCCGTTGATGAGCAGGGCCAGTTCCTTGGCCTCGGTGTCGTCGAAGCTTCCGGTGATCCGGGTCGTGGCGCCGCCGATCCCGGACCCGCAGGCCACGGACGGGTCGACCTGGGGCGAGGAGATGATCTTGCCGTCGAGGACGATGGCGACCCGGCGGGCCGGATCACCGGGCGTGTGGCAGGCGGCCTCGCCGGTCAGGCGGGCCCAGCCGCTCCCGCCCGTCTTCTCGAAGTCGACGGTGACGTGCCATCCACCGCCGCCCTGCTGGTCGAAGCCGGCGGCCGCCTTGTCGACGTCCTTGCCGGTCAGCGCGGGTGCCGCCAGGCGCAGGTGGCGGCCGGACTCGTCGGGCAGCACCTGCTGGCGGGGCCGTTTGGGCAGCGGGTCGGGCAGGTCCTCGGCGTCGGCCGCCGTGCCCAGCACTTGGTGGAACGTGAGCTGGGCGGTACGGCCGAGCACGTCGGCCGCCTTGCGGGGGTCCTGCACACCGGGCAGTTCGACGACGATCCGGTCACTGCCGGACCGCGCGATGGTGGGCTCGGCGACACCGAGCGCGTCGATCCGGCCGCGCAGCACCTCCACCGTGCGGTCCGTCGTCTCACTGTCGGCATCGGTATCGGCGGTGGGGCGGGTCTCCAGCACGATCTGGGTGCCGCCCCGCAGATCGAGTCCGAGGTGGACGGGGACGGTGAGCGCGACGTACAGGGACAGGGCTACGGCAGCGAGGGCGACCAGCCCTCTGATGCGCGCGGGTCGGGTCACAAGGGGCCTCCGGCAGGCACACCGCGGCCGCCGCGGGAGTGCGGCCGGGAAAGGGAAGGGGACGGGGGTTCAGATGCCGGAGGTCGCGGGCGGGGCCCGTACCCCGTGATGGTGTGCCTGGTGCTGCGGCACAGGCGGTCCGTCCGCCGTGCATGGGGGCCGCGCGGGGCGGAAGCCGCCCTGCGCGCCGGGCGGGGCGCTCTGGACGGAGGCGAGCGGGGCATGCCGCTCGGCGGTCGCGTCGCCCTGGTTTCGTATCGCGGCGGAGGCGACGGCCGGGTCCGCGTCGTCCGCATGCGGCTCCCGGTGCTGCCCCGCGGCAGCGGACACCGGATCGCCCCCGGTGAGGGAGTGCCCGCCGCTCAGGGTGGAGGAACCGAGCAGGGTGACGACGACGGTGAGCAGGACGGCCCACATCGCAGCCGCAGCCGAGCCCCTCAGGCGCTCATGGGCATACCCGGACCTGGCCATCTCCCCTCCCTCCCCGCCGCCCCGTCGGTGACTGCCCGCTCAGGCCTCGATGAGGCCGGCGCGGATCGCGTACCGGGTGAGTTCCAGCCGGTCCCGCAGGCCGAGCTTGTGCAGGAGGTTCTCCCGGTGGCGGTGGACGGTCTTGATGCTGATGAAGAGCATCTCGGCGATCTCCTTGGAGGAGTGCCCCTCGGCCACGAGTTTGAGGACCTCTTCCTCGCGCGCGGTCAGCACCTGCTCGGGCGGCTCCTCGCCGTGGCGGACCCGGTCGAGGTAGTTGCGGATCAGCGCCGTGACCGCGCCCGGGTACAGGAACGGCTCGTCCCGCATGGCGGCCCTGCACGCCGCCACCAGGTCGCGGTCGGCCACGGACTTCAGCACGTATCCGCCGGCGCCGGCCTTCAACGCCTGGAAGAAGTACTGCTCGTTGTCGTGCATCGTCAGCATCAGCACCCGCACTCCCGGCTTCAGCGCGAGAAGCTCCCGGGTGGCCTGGAGGCCGGTCATCCGGGGCATGGCGATGTCCATCACCGCGAGGTCGATTTCGTGGGTACGGGCCAGCTCGACGGCCTCCGCGCCGTCCCCGGCCTCGGCGACGACCTCAAGGTCCGGCTCCCGGTCGAGGATGAGCCGCACTCCGCGCCGTACCAGCGCGTGGTCGTCGGCGAGAAGGATGCGGATCACGGAGGTGTGGGGCGTGGTCATGGCTGCTTCCTGGGGAGGGGCACGGTCAGCCGGAGCGTGGTTCCGGCCTGTGGCTGCGAGATGACGTCCAGAGTGGCCCCGATCAGCAGGGCCCGCTCGCGCATTCCGCGCATCCCGGCGCCTTCGGGGGCGGCGCCGGTGCCGCGGCCGTCGTCGGCCACGGACAGCACCACCGCCTCGTCGGTGTGGTGCAGGCTCACCTCGACCTGGCCCGCCTCGGCGTGACGGGCCGCGTTGGTGAGCGCTTCCTGGGCGACGCGGTACAGCACCAGCTCCGTCTGCTGCTCCAGCACGGGCAGGCCGGCCTCGAAGCGGCGCACCACACGCAGCCCTACATGGGTGGCGAACTCGCTGGTCAGCGAGGTCAGCGCGCTGACCAGGCCGAGGTCTTCAAGCACGCCGGGCCGCAGCCGTCGTACGAGACGCCGTACTTCGTCCAGGCTCCCCCGGGTGATCTCCTGCGCCTGCCGCAGTTCACCGCGCAGGGGCTCTTCCGCCTCGTCGGCGGCCCGCTCCAGGGCCAGCAGGATCGCGGTCATGCTCTGGCCCACCTCGTCGTGCAGTTCCTGGGCGATACGGCGGCGCTCGGCCTCCTGAGCGAACAGGGCGCGGGCACTGCTGGAGGCCCGTTCGTGTTCGAGGCGTTCGAGCATGGCGTTGAAGGTGCGGATCAGATCGGCGGTCTCGCCCCGGCCGCCTTCCGGCAGGCGTTGCCCGGGGCGCAGCAGATCGACGGTGGCCATCAGGCGCGTGAGCCGATCGAGCGGGGCCAGGCCGATCCGCAGCAGGGCCGCGTTGGCGACGAGCATGACCACCAGGCCGGCCACGAGGATGACCGCCTCGGTCAGCACCACCGGCACGGAGACGGTCACCGGCGCCCACAGCAGCAGCGCGGTGGCGCTTCCCAGCACGACCGCGTTGAGGGCGAAGATCCGCCAGAACAGGGACATCGGGGTGGCGCCTTTCCTCGTGAGACACGGCTCCGCCTCTACTGTCGGTCACCTCGCGTCCCGAGCATGAGCTGCGTCGACTGGTCCTGACCGGCCTGCTGTCCAGGTTGCCCGCCGGATGCCGCCCCGTCGATGGGCTCCAATGCCCATTTCTCCCGCCCGGCCTGCCCACGCGCCGGTGGGTGCCGAGCCGCGCCACAGATGGGTATCGCGCCCGATGGGTTTTACCCGGCGATGCGGCCACGGTGGAGGCACGACCCGACCTCCTGGGCCGCCGACCTCCTCGTGGAAAGCAGGACCGCCATGCCGCTCGACACGTCCCAGACCGAAGTCCCCCGTGAGCGGCTGACCGCGCACGAGGCCCTCCAGCGTCTGCAGCACGAGCGATCCTCCCGCCTGACCCAGCTGCGGGCCATCGGCGACGCCGGGCCCGACGCGGAGGAACAGGTGATGTCCGCGCAGAAGGACACCGTCCGGCGCGTTCTCGCGGAGGTCGAGGCCGCCGTCGCCCGTGTCCAGGACGGCACCTACGGCGTCTGCCTCACCTGCTCGAAGCCGATCCCGGTCGAGCGCCTGGAGATCCTGCCCTACACACCGTTCTGCGTGCCCTGCCAGCGCAGTGCCGGCTGACCGGCGTCCGTCCGCCCTTCCTCGTCCGTCCCGTCCAGGGGGTGACTCGGTGAACCACCAGACCATCGACGACCGCAACACCGCACTGACGATCGAGGACTTCGCCGCGCTGCGCGAGAACCTGCACGAGCAACGGCTCTTCCGCCGGGAACAGCTGCAGCAGCTCTCGGCCGAAGCCAACGCCGTACCCGAACGGCAGGGCGCCGCGCACATCGAGGTCCGCGTCAGACTCGCCGCTACCGCCCGCATGGTCCTGACCGACGTCGAAGCCGCGCTCGACCGCATGGACCAGGGGCGCTACGGGGCCTGTCACCTGTGCCGCGGGCCCATCGCCCGCGAGCGGCTCATGATCGTGCCGCAGGCCCGCTACTGCGCCCGCTGCCAGCAGGTCAGGGAGGCCTACCGGTGAACACGGCTGTGGACCTGCACCGCTCGTGGCCCTCCTGCCGCCAGTGCACTGGTATCGCGCTCGATCTGGGCAGCGCCCGCACCCGAGCGCGGGTCTCCCCGCGCCGCACGATCCTCGACGTGCCCACGGTGACCTCGGCGGGCCCCGGCGCCACGTATCCCGTCCAACGCGGGACGATCGTCGACGTCCCCGCGACGGCCCGGATGCTCGACCGGCTGCTCGGTCACCGGCTGCCCCGCTTCAGCCGCCCGCTGCTCATCCTGACCACGCCCGTCCTCGGCGGTGTCGCCTACCGGGCTCAAGCCCGCAGCGCGGTCGAGGTCCTGCGCCCGCGCACCGTACTCACGGTGCCCACCGCGCGTGCCGTGGCCGTCGCGGCCGAAGCCGACCTGACCCGCCCTCTCCTCGTCGTGGACCTCGGCGCCCATCTCACCGAGGTGACCCTCCTCGCCGACGGCGCGGTGACCGACGCCCGCTGCACCGCCCTGGGTACCGGCGACCTGGACGGCCTCACCCCACCCGCGCGGATCACCGACGCGGTCGTCGCCATGGTCACCGGCATGCTGGACCAGGACCACACCTCGCAGACGCTCGACGCCCTCCGGCGGGGCGCGCTCCTCGCGGGCGGTGGCGCGCTGCGGCCGGACATCACCTACGCCCTCACCGGCCGACTGCACGCGCCGGTCCGGCCCGTCCCGGCCCCGCACACCGCTGCGGTGCGAGGCGCGGCGAAACTCCTGCACACGGCTCGCCACCACCCTTCCACCTCGGCGCACCAGCACTGAACCACCGCCCCGGCCCCAGCCCGGTTGCACCGACCGATGAGCGTGCCGAGCACGGAGCTGTCACTCGCATTACGGAAGGAGAGACATCGTGACGCGCGGGACTCCCCCGGCTCACCCTCCCGAGGATCCACCCCGCGTCCTGCTGTGGCGCTGGCGGCGCAACCCGCTGCGCCGCCGCTCCGACCTCGCGCAGGCGTGGATCGGCCTCGGCCTGCTCCTGGCCGTACTGGCCGCCCTCCCCGCCGCCGTGTTGGGGGCCGGTCACACCGCCCACCGGCATCACACGGCAACCGCCCAGAAGCAGAAGGCCGATTGGCGTCACACGTCCGCCGTGCTGGTCCGTGACGCCCCTCGCCATCCGGAGCCGGGATCCCACGAGGCAAGGAAGACCCTGTACCCGGCCACCGTGCGCTTCACCGACCCACGAGGACAGACCCGCACGGCGAAGGCCGACGTCGAACCCGGCCTGACCGCCGGCAGCACCGTCCGCGTGTGGGTGAACGCCGAGGGCAGCATCACCGGTCCGCCCCTGACCACGGAACAGATCCGCGACCGGGTCATCGGCTCTGCCCTCCTCGCCGCCATGGCCGTACCTCTCCTGGGCGCCGCCGCGTACGGCTACGCCCACCGCAGGCTGGAACGGCACAACCTCGCGCGCTGGGACACGGCCTGGGCGGAGACCGCTCCTCGCTGGACCACCTCGCGCTGACGCGCACGCCGTCCACCGCTTTCCCCTACGGCGAGGGGACTGACGGTTCACTGCCGTGGGAGCGGCAGGCGGAGTACTCCTCGGTCGTGTCCGACGACCAGGTCGGGGCCTGCGATGGCCAGACAGGTGATCGCCACATCCATGGCGATGTGCCGCACGGTGCCGCTCTCCGGCTCCCATATCCGCAGGTTGCGCCCCCATCGGTTGCCGACGACCAGGACGGTGCGGCCGCCGTACGGCATGGCGGCGGTGATCGCAGGAATCCCCGCGGTGCCTGTCGAGGAGGGGAGGGCGTCACCGACGGGGCGACCCGTCGCGGGGTCCCACAGCATGACCACGCCACCGTCGTCTCCAGTGGCCAGCAGGATTCCGTCAGGAGTGGGCACGGCCGCCACGGCTGCCGCACGGTGATCGCCCTCGTCGAGCGCGCGTCCGCTCAACTGCACGGCTGCGCCTGGCTCCCAGGGGTCCTCGACGGCCGGATCCCACATGTGAACGCGGCCCGCGGTGTCCGCGGCCGCGATCAGCGTATGGCCGGCGGACACCGGGATCGCGGCGATCGACCGGATGGGACTCCCGTACGGATTGAGGCGCCCGACGGCCGCACCGGTGTCCGGATTCCACAGCCGGACCGCGCCTCGGGGGGTGGCGGTGACGAGCAGGGTCTCACCGTCGGGGACGGTCGCGGCACACATGCCGGTCACCCCGCCGGGCCAGTTGCCGGCCGGTTCGCGCACCGGCCGCCCGGTGACGGGGTCCCACACGGCGATCGTCCCGGTGTCGCCGCCGCTTGCCAGGAGGACGCGGCCGTCGGCGAGGGGCAGGGCCGTCATCGAGCGGATACCGTCCGGATGTCCTGGCAGCGGTCCATGGACGAGTCGGCCGTCGGCGGCGTCCCACAGACACACCGTGCCCCTGTCGCCGGCACCGGCCACGAGCGTCGGCCGACCGGGCCGGGCCACCACCGCCAGTGAGTTGACGCCCTCGGATGAGCCGGGAGGGGAGTCGGAGAACACCGCTATACGACCGTGGGGTGTGCCGTCGGCCGCAAGCAGAGCGGTCCCTTCCCTTCGGAACCGGGTCGCTGCTCCACTCGTTCCGTTCACCGACGCTGACTCTCCCGTGGCAGCCGGCCAGCCGGAGTCCGTCCACGCCTCCGCCAGCCGGCCCAGGGAGCGCGCACCGTCCGGATTGTCCACCAGACCGTCAGCGATCGTCCACGTCAGCTCGCACTCCCAGCAGCGGAAGTACCCGGTGAGCGACATCAGTTGGCGGCCCCAATCCTCACCGGCCTGTTCCGGGGCGCCCTTGATGGCGACGAGTCCGGCGACCAGGCACAGGACGGCCTGCCCCGGTGACTGGGAGGGCACGCCCGCCGCCGCGACCTCGCGTGCCACCCGCAGGAAGGGCGCCCACCCCTCTCCCGGCGTCTCCTGGCCCAGGGCCGCCGCGACCTCGCCCCAGTGATGCTCTGCCCGCCGGACCGGGGCGGGATCAGGCAGCTCCGGCGCCTCGACAGGCGGGCGGACCGGGTTCACGAAGAACTCGGGGATCTCGGTGTCGCTTTCGCACCCGGGGCACACCAGCAGGAGCTCGCTGTCCTGGCTGTCGGGAAGCCGCTGCAGCGCGGGGCCGATGTGGTGACCGGTGAAGGCTACGCAGGACAGTGCGAGGCGGGCGTACCTCCGCGCGGGTGTGCCGGCGACGAGGAGACTACGGGTGGCCGCCCGTTCGGCCAGGCGCAGTGCGGCGCCGAACCCCGCCGCGAGGTCGGCCGGGACGGGTGGCATGTAGTCCGCGGTCATGATGAAGCCCATGTCCACCCAGAAGTCCACGGTCTGTCCCGGAGGCAGGACCGCTGCCGCCTCGACCAGATGCGGCAGGGCCGCGTAGGTCCCGTCGGAGACGACTCCGTCGTCCATCAGGCCTTCGGTCAGCTGCGTCCAGGTCCGCCTCCATTCATCGCCGGCCCCGGTGGACGCCATCTGCTCCAGGAGTGCTCCCACCTCGTCGGCTGTCACACCCCCGAGATCACGCCAACGGGGGTCGTGCAGAGGCAGCTTCGGAATCATCGAGTGTGTCTCGCAATCGTGGTGAGCAATGGCGGGTGCAGCTCAGCTGGTCATCTGATCGACGACGGTCGCTACTGCGCGGGGCGCGATCCGCTCCAGGAGTGGCAGAACCGTGCCCCAGCCGTCGAGGGCCACGACCTGGGCGGCGAGCCTGAAGGCGTGCGACGGCTCGGACAGTTCAACGAGCGCGGCCAGCGCGCGGGCCCGTGTCGCGCGGTGGGCGAGCGAGCGGGCGAGGGCCTCGGCACGGCCGGGATCGCCCTGCCCGGCCAGCTCCCGAACGACCGCGACCAGCGCCTCGTCCCGGGCCCAGCGGTCGGTGATCGAGGGGACAAGGGCCTCGGCCCGGCCCGGATCGCCGCGTCGGGCCAGTTCCCGGACCACTTGGATCAGAGCCCTGGCCCGTGCCCGGTCGTCGGTGATCGCGCGCGCCATTTCCTCAGCCCCTTCCAAGTCTCCGTGGCGGGCCAACTCCCCCGCGATCTCCGCCTGTCGCCCCACCCGCAGATCGGCGTCGAGCCGGGCGGTGAGGACCGTGGCCCGCTCGGCTTGCCCATGACGGGCCAGCAGGAGGGTCACGGACCTGAGCAGAACGTCGTGCTCAGGGCTGCCGCCCGTCCCGAGCAGCGCCTCGACCCGGTCGGCCAGAGCCAGGGCCACGTCTCGGTCGGCGGTTTCGTCGACCGCGTCCAACACCCAGGCCAGGTCATAGGCGTCGAGCGGGGACCTGGATGAGAGCGGGGATCTGGATGAGAGCGGGAGGGCGTCGTTCTCGTCCAGGTCTCCTTCCAGGCCCATGTCCTGGCCGGCGGCGTCGCCGAGTGCCCACCCGCACAGCGTGGCGTCGGCTCCGACGGAGGGCCCGAGTTCGGTGCGCAGGAGAGCGTCGAGCCGGCTCAGGTCTCCTGCCGACACTTCGCGGGCCAACACCGCCGCCAGGGCCCGTGGCTCGGACCACCCTGCCGGGTTGCGTGATCGGGTCATGTCCTCCACGCGGTCGGCGAGCACCGCCGCCCTGTCATGATCGCCGGTGGTAACCGCCACCTCCACAAGGAGGGCGAGCACCTGTTCCGTCCCGTCGACGGCGTACGAAGTCACCTCGTCGTCGGCGCGAGCGGCGAACCTGAGCGCCTCATCGGCGTCACCGCTGTCCGCGACCGCCTTCGCCAGCGTGGCCCACGCTCTCCCCCAGTTGTGCGGGTAGCGAATCCTTTCCGCCAGGGCGACAGCTCTGTCACGATCGCCGGCGCGGGCCCAGGCCGGTACAAGGGCGACGAGTGCCTGGTCCTGCAGCTGCCGTAGCGGAATCGACTCGGCCAACGCCTGGGCGCCGTACAGGTCTCCCGCGTCGGCCGCCGTTTTCACCAGCTCCAGAAGCTCGCTGCTCTGCTGGAGCTCGTCACTGATCGTGAACACCAGCTCTGCCGCGCGGACGAGGTGTCCGGTGCGGGCGAGCGCCCTCGGCAGCCACCCGTCGGTGAGGCAGGTACCCGGGTTTCTGCCCACCGACAGCCGGAGAACGGCCAGCAGACAGGGCTCGAACCCCCTTGGCATGAGGTCCATTCCAACGTCGCCTGCCGGAGCCGGCCCTCGACGTCGCTCCTCTTCGCGCCTCGCGAAAAGCTCCTGCCCCCACTGGACCAACCCGTCCGGCATGCCTGTTGCTCCCTGCCCCTTCACTCGGCCGATCGAGATCTCCCGCCGCCGTCCGTCGCCCTCACGTGCCGAGTGTTCCGCCTTCGCGGTCTCCTGCCATCCGTGAAACTACGGAGATCGCCGCCTCAATCGGAAGGCGTCGGGGAAGAGGTGCGTCGTCGCCCGGACCGGCCGATGGCTCAGACGTTGCAGATCGAGCTAGCGGAGCGTGGAGAGTGCCTCGATGACGTCGTCGGCACGCGTTTCCGGGTTGACGAAGGCCATGCGCAGAACCGTTGTGCCGTTCCACTGGGTAGGCACGCACAGCATGGCACCCGTTTCGGCGGCCCGGGTGGACCATGCCGCGTAGTCCTGCGGGCCCCAGCCGGGGCGTTCGAAGAGGATGACGGACAGCTCGGGCTCGATCGTCAGGCGCAGATGGCCGCTGGCGCGTATGGCGTCGGTGACCAGTCGGCTGGTGGTCAGTGTCTGTTCCACGGCCCGCGCGTACCGCTCGGTTCCGTGGACGGCCAGGCTGAACCAGAAGGGCAGGCCGCGGGCACGGCGGCTGAGGTGGAAGGCCAGGTCCGCCGGATTGTGGACGTCGCGGTCGATGGCGTCGAGATAGTGCGCCGACTGACTGTGCGCGGCGCGTGCCGCTGCGGGATCCCGGTAGAGGAGCGCGCAGCAGTCGTAGGGCGCGAAGAGCCATTTGTGGGGATCGACGATGAAGCTGTCGGCGCGTTCGATGCCGGAGTAGCGGTGCCGCACACTCGGTGCCGCCAGGCCCGCCCCGCCATAGGCACCGTCGACGTGCAGCCACACCTGGTGGCGTTCGCACGAGTCGGCGATGTCGTCGAGGTCGTCGATCAGACCGGCATTGGTGGTCCCGGCGGTCGCCACCACGGCGAACACGCCGGTCGTGCAGTCCAGGACCGTGTCCACGGCGGCTCCGGTGAGGTGCCCCCGATGGTCCACGGGCGCGGTGACGACCTTGACGTCCATCGCCTGTGCCGCGGACCGGATCGAGGAGTGGGCGCTGTCGGCACAGACGATCTTCCAGCCGTCGGTGGGCCGGGGCCGGGACGCGGCGGCAGCGGCGCGTGCTGTGATGAGAGCCGAGAGGTTGCCCAGGGTGCCGCCGCTGACGAAGCATCCCGCTGCGGTGCCGGGCCATCCGAGCAGTTGGGTCAGCCAGGTCAACGCCTCGTTCTCGGCGTGGATGGCGCCGGCTCCGGCCTCCCAGGTGCCCGCGAAGATGTTCGCCGCGCCGGTGACCGCGTCGAAGGCGAGCGCGGCCCTGGTGGGGGCGGCGGGGATGTACGCGAGGTTCGTCGACCCGTTCTGGGCGCGGGTGGCGGGCGCCAGGACTTGGTCGAACAGTTTGAGGGCCGCGGCGCCGCCCATTCCCCAGGGAGTGATGGCGGTACCGGCCGCGAGGGCGAGGTCGGCGGCGGGGCGGGCCGCGGCCACGAGATCCGGGGCCCGCATGATGCGTCGCCGTGCGTAGTCGATGGCTGCCGCCACGATCTCCTCCTCATCACCCCACACCTGGAGGCCGTCGGGGGTCGTGTTCGCTGACGTGTTCTCGCATTGCGCTTTTTGCATGGCGTGAACCTAGAAAGGCGCAACGTAATGCGCAATATGCAGCAATATTTTTGAGCAGAATGCTCAATACAGCGTGACAGCCCTCTGCCATACTGAGCACCATGCGAAACGTCGACAGCATTGACGCCCGGATTCTCCTGGCGCTCGACGCGGACCCACGGGCCACGACTGTTGCTCTCGCCGACCGGCTCGGTCTGGCCCGCAACACCGTGCAGGCACGCCTGAAGCGACTTGAGGAAAGCGGGCAGCTGAGGGAGCCCAGTCGGCGCGTGGCACCCGAGGGTCTCGGCTATCCGCTGCTGGCCCTCATCACGATCTCGATCAGCCAGCGCGTGGGGCATCCCACCCAAGAGGCGATCCTGCGCATTCCGGAGGTGGTCGAGCTGCTCGTCACCACCGGCGACGGCGACCTGCTCGCCCGCGTTGTCGCCCGGGACACCGAGGACCTGCACCGCATCACGAACCTGCTGCTGGAAGCGCCCGGGGTCGTCCGGTCCAACACCACCATCGTCCTGTTGGAGGTGCAGCCGTTCAGCGTCCGGTCCCTGCTGGAGCGGCACGCGAAGCCTGACCTTGCCTAGGGAAGGGCCGCTCCTATGCTGAGGGCCGTGCAGGTCCTGGGTATCAGCAGTGAGGACGAGATGGTCGCCTGCTTCTTGAGCGGCGAGCTGTCCAGTCGGAGGTTCGGCCGGAACCTCCGGTCCGGGCTGGCGGCAGCCGGGCACAGCGAGCAGTTGCTGACGCGTCCGGACATCGCCGACATCGGCGCGAACCGCGCACGTCGCGCTCTTCTCGCTGCGACGCGCGGGTACGGCGAGGACCGCGACCTGTTCGAGAACTTTCCCCCTCACGTCGCGTGGACAAGGGCGCTTGTGTCCCCCGGCGAGGCGGCCGGCGTGCGGTACGTCGACTACTCGTACTGGATCGAACTGTCGAGTGGCAGTCGTCGGCCGGTCGACGCCGCAGCGCGCATCAAGGCAGGGCTCCGAGCATTCGACGTGCCGAACGAACCGTTCATCGACGCATCCCACGCGCTCGCCAGAGGCGAGAAATTCCCTCCGCTCATCCTCGTCGGAGAGAGGCAGGAGGACCTGGTCTGTCTTGAGGGCCATCTACGCCTGACCGCCTACGCCCTCGCCGGCTTCCCGACCGACATCGAGTGTCTGATTGGCACGGCGCCGACCATGGGGCGCTGGGCACAGTGATCCAGTTCGCAACCAGTTCTTGAGTTACACGCCAGTTGGCCGCCGGGGCCTTCCTCTACCAGCCGCCTCTTCACTCCAGGTGAAGGGCCGTCAGGGCCGTGGTCCAGTCGGTGACGATGGCCTGCTGCGCGGCGGTGAGCGTCACCTGGCCCTTGCAGACCGCGGTGTGCAGCTTCGTCTCCACCGGGTCCTTCTTGTTGTTCACCCCGGCACCCTTCTTGTGGCCGGGGTCGGCCGGCTCCACCCACAGGTTCCTCGGATCGTTCGGGTCGCCGCCGAGCTGCAGGCTGATCAGGTGGTCGTACTCCGCATCGCCCATGCGGCCGGTGTATCCGTAGGAGACGGCGTTGAGCCTCTTCTCCTTGCCCGTCACATACGCGGAGGGACGTACGCCGGAGGTGTAACCGCCCTTGCGGCATATCGTCGACTTCAGGTTCGCCTGCGTCACCGCCGGGGAGATCGCGCCCGGCGTGCAGGCGGGGTCCTCGAGAGGCTCGCCGTGCTCCAAGCGGTAGTGACACGAACCGGCGGCCGGCTGCTGCTCGACCGTGTAGTGCTTCTGTGGGCCCGCCCCCACCGCGATCGCCCGGCCTGATCCGGCAGCCGCCCCGGGCGCAGGGCTCTGGGTCCCGGACGGTGTCGGTGTGCCGAGCTGGACGGACGAACAGCCCGTCATCAGGAGGCAGACGAGCAGGACGGGCGGTATGGCTCCGCGGACACGAGGCATGACGCTCCTTCACAGGCAGGCGACGACTGAGCAGATGCTCCCCCACCCCCACTTGGTCTGACCCGCCGGGGTACGACTTGCGTGCTCATGTCGATCTCGCGGCGATGCGCCGCTGAGGGCAGTACGGATCCCTCGCCGAAGGGCCCATGTGCGGAGGAGTTCGCGCGGCTGTGGGCTGCAGCGTGGCGGGCTCTGGTCCGCGCCGATGACCACTGCCCTGTCCCGACCGCCCCGGTCCGAAATCAAGGGCACCGGTGCGGAGGGGGCCGAGGTTCAGGTGTAGACGTTGTGGCCGTACTCCTCGCGGCTCAGGTGGAAGTCCTCCGGCCGGTCGCGGCGAAGCGCTTCGTACCGCACCTCGAAGATGTCGATTGCTTCTTGGAGCGTGCAGCCGGATGCTTCCCTGATCGCCTTGAGCGCGAGGACGATCCGGTGGTCCAGGATGTGGCGGTCCACACTGTCGGGCAGGTCTGCCATGGGGTGACCGTACCGACAGCCGTTCGGTCACGCCGGTCAATATCACCCCGCACCAGGGAAGACCGCCTGTCAGCAAGGACATCGTGCCGTACCCGTGTCGTGGGTGACTCGCTCGGGTGCGGCTTCCCGCGTTTCCTGAAACAGTGCGCGAACCTCCCGTGAACCGCATCCAGTTCACGCGCCCGCACGTGTACGTCCGTAGGGGCGCCCATCACCACACCAGCGACGAGCCTGGCCGGCAGTCACGGCAGACAGCATTGCGGTACCAGGAGTAATCATGTTCCACCGCCTGCCGCTGATGCCGGTGTTGTTCGTGGGTGTGCTGCTGGCCGGGGGGGGCTGGCCGCCTGTGATTCGGACGCCGCCGACGTCAGCTTGACCAGGCCCTGTCCGACCACGGTGTGCGCCTGCCCGAAGGGGCCGAGGGCATCTCTTACGGTGCCCTCAAGGCTTTGGACGGATACCCGTTCAATCTGCAGTTCTCCATGCCGTGCGACGGTGTTCCGGCGTTCGTCCAGGAAAACCGGCTCGCCTCCGCCGGGAAGAAGACCCCGACGAAGTACTGACGGAGGTCATGGACGCGGGGTTCACGCCGGATGCCGGGGCGGCCTACCTTCGGGCCGAAGGAACGAAGCTGCCCAAGGTCGTCGGGGCGGTCTTCGAACGGTCGGGGAAGTGCCGGATGTTTGTGGGTGCCTGAGCCCAGCTGACTGGGGGTCAGTGCCCCACGATGCCCCAGATCTTTCGGTACGCCGCCCGGTATCCCGATGGGTCCCAGCTCGTGGCGCCGTGGCTGTTGGCGGCTGTGGTGATGTGGACGGGGGCCACGTACCCGCTGGCGGGTCGGCCGGAGAAGGCACGGTTGAACTCGTCGACGATCTGCCAGCCCTGCAGGTTCAGCGGCTCGGGGACGGTGGCGGCCTGGTACTGCTTGCTGTTGATGCGCTGGAAGGCCGAGGGGTCGCCGTCACCGGCGCCGATGTTGAACGGGGGGCCTGAACCCGGCTTGCCTGCCGCGCGGAAGGCGGGGGCGGCGTCGGCGAAGTAGAGGTCGTTGATGGCGGCGGAGTGGGTCCACCGTCCCTGGAAGCGGGAGAGCAGGGAGGAGATCTCCCGGGGAGTGCGGTTGCTGGCGTCCGGGATCGGGATGTTCTCGTAGGCCAGCAGCTTCACACCCGCGCAGGTCGCTAGCTCCTTCTTGATCAGCTCGGACTTGCTCCGGGCGAAGAGGATCGAGGCGTCGGTGATGATCACGACTCCGGCGTGACCGTTGGAGTGCGCGATGATCCAGCGCGCGCTGATGGCGGAGACGTCGTCGACCCGGGTGGTGACGTTGGTGAAGAGGCGCGGCTTCTTGCTGGGGCCCGGGGTGGCGACCGCGTGCCAGCCGATGAGCGGGATGCCGGCCGCGTTGGCCCGCGAAACCTGCTGTGAGGTCGAGTTGGGGTCGAAGCCTCCGATGACGATGCCCGCGGGCTTGAGTGTCACGGCCTCGCTCATCGCCGCCTGGATACCGGCGGGCGTGCCCCCGCCATCGATCACCCGGACGTTCCAGCCGATGACCGCAGCGGCGTTCCGTACACCTTGCGCGGCGCCCGCGACTCCGGGGTTGGTCATGGTCTGGGCCACGTAGACGATGGTCTTGCCGGGCACCGCGGTGGGGCCACTGGTCGGTCCGTCCCAGGGGATGTCGGTCTTCTCCGCCTGCTTGACGGCGGCCTGGGCCCTGGCGTGGGCTTCGGGGCACCCGTTCGGGCCGGTGGTGATGGCGTCCGCCGTGTCACTCGTCGAACCGCGTTCGCAGCCGGCGAGGAGGGTTGCTGCCGCGACCAGCAGGGCTGTGGCGGCGTGTCGGGTGGTGAGGACGCCTGCGTCGGCCTTGCCGTTGCGGTGCACGGGAACTCCTCGCGGGGGAATGAACGGGAGGATGCGGGCGGGACGTCGGAGGCGGTGCCGCCCGTGGCACGGGTCATGGAGGGACGTCCGCCGGGCCCCCTTCCTGTGGCGGGGAGGTCGGCGGTGCGGCGGGCGCGTCGCGGGAGGCGACGGTGCTCAGCTGGCGGCGGGCGCTGTAGCCGGCCAGGCCGACGGCGAGGAGCAGGGTGCCGCCGTAGAACAGCGGGATCGTCCAGAAGTCGGCGCCCATCTGGCCGATGCCGGTGAGACCGACGGCGAGGACCGCGACGGCGACGACGGTGCCCAGCGCGTTGGGGCGGCCGGGTTTGATCGCGGTGGAGCCGAGGAGGGCGCCGACGAAGGCGGGCAGCAGGTAGTCGAGGCCGACACTCGGATTGCCGATCTGCTGCTGGGCCGCGAGCAGGACGCCCGCGAAGCCGACGATCAGTCCCGATGCGGTGAAGGCGTAGACGGAGTATGTGCGCGTCCGGATGCCGACGAGGTCGGCGGCGCGCGGGTTGGAGCCGATGACGTACAGGTACCGGCCGAGCGGCAGCCGCTCCAGCACGAGCCAGAGGACGGCGGCGAGGGCGACCACGTAGAAGGCGGGGAGCGGCAGGCCGAGGAGTGTGGAGTCGTAGATGTCGGTGAAGGCCGCTGGGAGTCCTTGCGGGCCGGGGACGATACGGCCGCCGTCGGTGATCCAGCCGGTCACGGCGTACAGCATGCTGCCGGTTCCCAGCGTGGCGATGAAGGAGTCGATGCGGCCGAACTCGACGATGACACCGTTGAGGAGGCCCACGACGGCCCCGCCGATCACGACCACGAGGCAGGCGAGCGGCCAGGGCCACTCGCCGTTGACGATGAGGTACATCACCATGACGTGGGCCAGGCCGAGGCCGTAGCCGATGGAGAGATCGAACGCACCGGTCACGATGGGGATCATGGCGGCGAGCGCCAGGACGGCCGGGATCGACTGGTTGGACAGGATCGAGTCGGCGGTGTCCTGCGTGGGGAAGGTGCGCGGCAGGGTGAGGGAGAAGATCAGGACCAGCAGGGCGGTGAGGGCCACCAGGCCGTACGCGCCGATGAGGTGCCCGCCGTGGGCACGCGAGCGGCTCGGCGGGCCGCTGCCGTGCGGTCCCGATCGGGGCGAGGAGCGGGAGGGGGTCATGCGTTCGTCGTGGTTCCGGGCGGCATGGCCGAAGCAGCCCTGGTGAGCCCGGCGACCGTGAGGGCCGGACCGCTCAGCTCGGCCGTCACGGACCCGCGGACGAAGACGAGAGCGCGTCGGCACACTCCCGCCACCTCCTCGAAGTCGGTGGAGATGAGCAGTACCGCGAGGCCCGCGGCCAGCGCGTCGTCGAGCAGGCGGTGGATCGCAACCTTGGCGCCGACGTCCACGCCGGCCGTCGGCTCCTCAAGGATCAGCACACGCAGGCCCGCTCGGAGCCAGCGGCCGATCATGACCTTCTGCTGGTTTCCGCCGGACAGGGTGGCCATGGGTGCCTCGCTGTCGCGGGGGCGTACCGAGAGCCGTTCGATCAGGGCGGCGGCCTCGGCGCGTTCGTGGCGCGGGCTGATCCAGCTCAGTGCTCGCAGGCCTCGCACGCGGGGGTTGGCCAGGAGGTTCTCCCGTACGGTCAGTTCGGCGGCGCACCCCTCCCGCTGTCTGTCGCCGGTCGCGAAGCCCACACCGTGGCCCACGGCGTCGGCGACCGTGCGGGGGCGGTACGGCCGCCCGTCGAGGAGCACCCGGCCGCCGAGGAGGGGCAGGCAGCCGGCGACGGCTCGGCCCAGTTCCCTGGGCCCGGCACCGGTGAGGCCGACCAGACCCAGGATTTCGCCGCGTTCCAGCGCGAGGCTGACCGGTTCGACGCCGGCGGTCCGTACGTCGTCGAGGGTCAGGACGGACTGTCCGTCGCCGGGCCCGGGGAGGGGGCGGTGGTGGGATGGTTCCTCGCCGACGATGTCGTGCACCAGACGGGCGGGGCTGTGGTCCGTCAGCGCGCCGTGGCTGACCAGGCGACCGTCGCGCAGGACGGCGAAGGTGTCGGCGATGTCGTACACCTCGTCCAGGCGGTGGCTGACGTAGAGGATGCCGTGGCCCCGGTCGCGCAGGGCGCGCAGTACGTGGAAGAGCCGGCTGGAGTCCGCGGCGGGGAGGCGGGCGGTCGGCTCGTCGAGGACGATGAGCCTCGCCCGTGTCGCCAGGGCTCGGGCGATGGCGACCAGCGAACGCTCGGCGGGGGCGAGTCGGGCCACCGGCACCTCGGGGTCGAGGTGTGCTGCGACGGTCCGCAGGACGTCGGTGCAGCGCTCCCGGGTCCGCCGCCAGGAGATCAGGCCGCCGCGGCGCGCGTACCCGGTGCCGAGGGCGACGTTCTCGGCGACCGTCATCCACTCGACGAGACCGAGGTCCTGGTGGATGAAGGACATGCCGCGGGTGGCGGCGGGGCTCCCCAGTGGGTGCCCGGCCACGGTGATCTGTCCGGCGTCGGCGTGATGGACGCCTGCGAGCACCTTGATGAGCGTGGACTTTCCGGCGCCGTTGGGACCGAGGAGCGCCATCACGCTGCCGGCGTGCACATCGAGGTCGACGGCCGCCAGCGCGACGGTCCCGCCGAACCGTTTGCCGAGCCCGCGGACGCGGACCAAGGGTTCCGCCCCGAGGGGTGCCATCGCCTGCTCGGCGGTGCCGGGAGCGTCGTGCACGGACATCTCCGGTGGGTCGGTCTGGCGAGTTCTTCCCGACGTTCACGCACGATAATAGCCGGGCAAATATTGCAATTTAAGGCATTTGGCGCTTGCAGTGACCCCAATGGGCCAGCGGCCGCGGACGGGCCCTCACGCGCTGTCGAGGGCGCATTCGGCCCAGATGACCTTGCCCTCCGGGGTGTAGCGCGTGCCCCAGCTCTGTGCCAGCTGCGCGACGAGGAAGAGGCCGCGGCCGCCCTCGTCGGTGCTGGCCGCCCGGCGCAGGTGCGGGGCGGTGTTGCTGGTGTCGGAGACCTCGCAGATCAGCGTGCGGTCGTGGAGCAGTCGTACCCGGATCGGCCCGGCTCCATGGCGGACGGCGTTGGTGACCAACTCGCTGAGCAGCAGTTCCACGGCGAACGCGGCCTCGTCGAGTTCCCAGTCGCTCAGCTGCCGAAGGGCCGAGGCACGGATTTCGCTGACGAGGGCCGGATCGGCGGGCAGGTCCCAGGCGGCGATCCGCCGGGGGTCCAGAGCGTGGGCGCGGGCGACCAGCAGCGCGATGTCGTCGCAGGGATGGGCGGGCGCCACGGTGTCCAGGACCGCCTGACACGTCTCCTCCGGCGTGCGCTCCTGGTGGGCCAGGACCCCGCGCAGCTGGTCGAGGACGACATCGACGTCGCGGTTCCGGTCCTCGATGAGCCCGTCGGTGTACAGGACGAGCTGGCTGCCCTCGGGGAGGTCGAACTCGGCTGTTTCGAAGGGCAGCCCCCCGAGGCCGAGAGGAGGCCCCTCGGGAAGGTCGGGGAAGGACACGGTGCCGTCCGGGGTGACCAGCGCGGGCGGCGGGTGGGCCGCGCGGGCCATGGTGCAGCGTTGCGAGGTCGGGTCGTATATCGCGTACAGGCAGGTCGCCCCGATGATCCCGGCGCCGCCCGCCTGGGGATGTTCCCGGTCCAGGCGCACCACGACGTTGTCGAGGTGGGTGAGGACTTCGTCAGGGGGGAAGTCGAGTTCGGCGAAGCTGCGCGCGGCCGTACGCAGACTGCCCATGGTCGCGGCGGAGAGCATGCCGTGACCGACGACGTCACCGACGAAGAGACCGATCCGGGTGCCTGAGAGGGGGATGACGTCGTACCAGTCTCCGCCCACGTCGGATTCGGCCGGGAGATAGCGATGGGCCACCTCGACGGCGTCCTGGTCGGGCAGGCCGTGCGGAAGCAGCTCGCGCTGCAGGGTCAGGACCATGCTGCGTTCGCGCGTGAAGCGGCGGGCGTTGTCGATGCACAGGGCGGCGCGTGCGGCGAGCTCCTGGGCCAGCGACCGGTCGTCGTCGTCGAAGGGTGCGGGATCACGGGCGCGGTAGAAGCTGGCGATTCCCTGGACGACTCCGCGGGCCAGAAGGGGTACGGCGATGAGGGAGTGGACGTGGCTGAGCAGTTGTTCCGTGAGCTCCGGGTCCTGGGCGAGCCAGCCCGCGGCGGCCTCCAGACTTGGTTCCAGCACTGCCTGCCCGCTGGTCAGACAACGCGCCTGGGGCGTGGCCGGGCCGAAGTCGACCCGCTTGCCCACGGGGGTGAAGGACCTCTCCTCGTAGATGCCATGGACGACCGTACGCCGCAGGTCGCTGCGTGGGTCGGCGGCTTCCTCGCCGCGCAGTACGGCTTCGGGCAGGTCGATGGTCACGAAGTCGGCCAGTCGCGGCACGGCCGTCTCGGCGAGTTCCCGGGCGGTGACGCGGACGTCCAGGGTGGTGCCGATGCGGGTGCTGGCCTCGGACAGCAATTCCAGGCGGCGTCGGGCGGCGAGGGCGTACTTCCCCACAAGCGGCTCTCCCACCAGCACCAGTCCCCTCGCCGGAACCGGGTGTCCGGAGTGATGGTCCGTCTCGCTCTCGGGGACTTCCGCCCTCACGCCCTTGCCCGTGGCGGCCATGGGGCCGGGTGCGGCGTCGGGCAGCCGGCCGGCCGACGGGGCGACGGAGAGGTATTCGGCCGCCAAGGCCCCGGGATCCTGCCCGTCCGGCGGGGCGGCAGAGATGAGGGCGGGCCTGCCGGAAAGGCCCGCCAGTACGTCGACCTGCTGCGGGATGGCGAGGGCTTCACGCGGTGGGAGACCGGGGAGAACGGCTTCGATGGCGACGCCCTCGACCCCGGAGGCGCCCGTCACCGGACGGGCCACGAGCGTGACCCGCCGACCGCCCGGCAGAGGCACCTCGACAGCGGCACGCTGACCGCGGGAGATCAGCTCGGCTGCCCTCTCCATGACGACCGCCCGGTCACGAGGGTGCAGCTCAAGAGCGAGGTCCTCCACCCCGACTCCGTGCCCTGCGCCGGCCTTGCCGACGGCGTCCCGGTACGCCCGCAGCAGAGCACGTTCGCGAGCGGAGCTCTGCCCCAGCAGTCGGCGCTCGATGGCGTCGGCCGCCCTGCGAATCACGGTGGACAGCGCCGGATCCTCGGCGCTGCGCGGATAGCCGAAGCACAGGACGCCCTCGATCCGTCCGCTGAGCGGGTCGCGGAGGGGAAGCGCGCGGCAGGCGCTCGCCTGGGAGCGTTCGGCGAAGTGCTCGGCACCGTGGACCCGGATGAGTTGCCGCTCCACCAGGGCGAGACCGATGCCGTTGGTACCGGCCACCTGCTCGGAGAAGACGAATCCCGGGGCGCGCTGGACCGCCGGGAGGTTCCTGGCCAGGGACGCGGTTCCGAATCGGCGCATCAGGACCGTGCCGTTCGCGTCGGCGAGGGAGATGTTCATCTCGCTGCCCGCGAACCTGGACTGGAGCCGGGCGAGGACGGGAGCGGCCGCGCGGACGATCGGGCCGTCCGGATCGAAGTCGTCACGGAAGGGCAGGTCCGACCGGTCCGGCGAGAGGCCCAGGGAGCGGCTGCGGTGCCATGAATCCAAGATCGACGCTCGCACGCCCCACTCGACCGGCTCCCCTTGCAGGAAGCGCTCACGCAAGCGGGCGGGCGCCGTGCCGCCTGTCGCACGCCCCGTCGGTGTCCGCTCCCCCTCGGGCCGCATCACTTCGCCTCGCTCACGCTGCCGAAACTCTGCTTTTCGGAACTTGTCCGACATTGATGAGGATACGGTTATCACAGCTGGCGAGTCACGACTTGAGAAATTCCTGACGCAGGGTGATCGGGCGATGCCTGTATCCACAGACGAGGGCGGTCCCCGCAGCGCCGCGACCGTCGGCGTGTGACCTGGGTGAGCAGGCGGCACATGCTCTCCGCTTCGGGCGCCCCGCTGGAGCAAGGCCCGCAGCAAGGCCGTGTCCTCATCACCGAGAGCGGACACGATGCTCCTGTCATGGTTCGACCACCGCCGTCCAGCCGCTCAGCGCCTCGTGGGCGCGGACAGGGGCGCGAACTCGGCGATCTCGGTCATGGCACAGCCTCCGCCGTCGCCCAGGAACGCCAGCACCCGCCACTCCTCGGGCGGGCCGCCCCAGACCTTCCGTGCCTGCCCGAGCCGTAGGACGACGCCGCGAAGTCAGCCGAGCCGGTGACGCACCGATTGCGCCCTGGTGATGCCGCTCCATGGTCCGGCCGGCATCTTCGGCTCCTCCTGCGAGTGCTGCGCCCGGCTGGCGGCCGAGGAGGCCAACGTGGCGGCCGGAAGGTGCCGGGCCGCAACCGCTGGCACCCCAACATCCCGCCAGCCGTCACCGCGCGGCCCGGCTCGGAGTTCCGTGTCACTGCCGGGACTGGACCGACGACCAGATCGGGAACAGGGACGTCCGCGACGTCGGCCTCACCTACGCGCACATGCTCAGCGGGCTGGGGCTGGGGCCGGGGCTGCACCAGCATCTTCGCCCGCGACAGCGAGGCGGTTTTTTCGCCGACCAGCTCCCCGGCTCCTGCAAGGCCATCTGGGACATCCACGGCCAGCAGACCACTCACACCACATCCACGGCGTCTGCTACACCGGGATCACCCTTCCCGACCGGTTCGGCACCGAGTCCTCGGCCGAACTGCTGGCCCGCCGGAACGCCCGTGGGCAGGTCTCCATCGACACCGACCGCACCGGGTGCCGACCCTCGCACGCCCGCCTCTCGCCGACAACGCCCTGGCCGGCACGGCGAGCGGTGACGTCGGCAGGCGGATCGCCGCGGGGGCGCCCGTACCTGCACCCGCTGCTCCCGCGTCTTCTGCCACCGGCTACCGGCCATCGGCCCCGGACCGAGGTCGCCCGTGCGTGGGCCGACTGACGGACACGCCACTGGCGGCGGCCGGATCGCCAGAGGGAGCGCTGAGGGCGTCCTCGCCTTCGCGTCGACGCCCGACAGTGCCGGTCGGTCCTCCCGTCAGTTGGAGCTCGTCCCGCACGCAAGCGGACCGGTGTCGGTGACCGGCTCCCAGAGGGCCGGTCACGCAGGGCGGGCGCAGCAGGGCGCCGGGTTCGCCGCCCTCGAAGCCATTACTCGTCGTTCACCCACCGCATCAGCCGTTGCAGCGGGTAGAAGCCGTCGTGCGAGAGACCCGGTGGCATGCCGCCCGCCCTGCCCAGGGAGACCACGCGTTGTACGCCGGCGCAGGCGAGGGCGTCGCGCAGTTCCGCCTTGCGGGTGTCGGGGTACACGCCGACCGTCTGGGTGGCGACGCCGGCGTGGGCGACCGCCTCGGACAGCGCGCCGACCGGGACGACGTCGACGATCTTCCCGTCGGGGTGGAAGTCCACGGGTTCCGGTGAGCGGATGACCAGGCCCTGGCCGTCGTAGCCGCCCCACACCCGGTACTCGGGGTCCATGGACCGCAGGACGTCGATCTCCTCGCGCAGTTCCGCGGCGACCCGCGGGCCACCGGCCGAGCTGAACTCCCGTGCCACGCCGAGGCGTTCGCACAGCAGGGCGGCATAGCGGTCGGCGTCGTCCCAGGAGCCCTCGACGAACTGGAAGCGGCTGGCGACGCAGGCCTGCTGGTTGAAGAAGGTGGCGTCGGCGGCGCCCGCGTCGGCCGCCCGGGCCAGGCTCTCCTCGGACGCGAAGGCCTCGCGGCCGATCATCGAGATGGAGGTCTTGGGGTCGAAGGAGACCAGCTCGAAGCCCGGGCCGACGTACTTCAGCGCGCTGCGGATGGTGGCCTCGCCGCCCCAGGCGACGAGCTTGTCGAAGAACTGCGGGCGGAACAGCGCGCTCTCCACCGCCTCGTCGCCGCCGCGCCAGTACACCGCGGAGAACGACCGCACCACCGGGTGCCCGGGGGCGACCGCGGCCATGGTGCGCAGGATGGCGGTCGCGGTGAACAGGTCGTTGGAGGGCAGTTTCAGGAGGTTGACGCCCTTGGTGAGTGCGCCGCGCACGACGGACATCGCCGCGACGCCGGGTGCGTTGCCCGCGATGATGTGTACGAGGCGGGGCGGGAACGCGCGGATGGCCGCGGTCCGGTCGTCGGGCAGAGACACCTCGCGCCAGCCGTCGAGGACGTCCGCACCGCCGAGTTCGTGGTCGATCTGGGCGTACAGGACGGGGCGTTGGAAGCCGCGCCACAGCACGGCGTAGGCGCGCTCCAGCACCTCGGCGGGCAGCGGGCTGACCGGGGCCATCCGCTCCAGGGCTTCGGCGAGCAGGCCGCCGCGGTCGGCCTTGAGGGCCTCGCCGGTCTCCACGAGCAGGTCGACGATCTCCGCCACGGGCACGTGGAAGGCGGGGCCGGGTTCGGTGCGGGGCCAGACGAGGGCGTCGAGGTCGAGGGCCGGTGCGGTGAAGCGGCCGAGATCGACGGGGGTGCTCCGGTCGACCTCGCCCCGGATCATGTGGACTACGGTCACGGGGGCCGGCGCGGTGGCGTCGAGTGTCGTACCGCTCATCAGTGGATCATCCCCCGCACATAGGAGTCGAGTGTCGCGGCGCAGGTGATCTTGTCGTCGCCGCCGAGGTCGCCGTAGCGCCGGATGTCCGGCAGGACCGCCGGTCCCGGGCGGCCGCAGGCGCACGGCGAGAAGTCCACGAAGACCCGGTCGCCGCTGATGAGCCCGCCCCAGCGGCCTTCCAGGGAGACGTCGAGGAACGCGAACCGGCCCTCCACCACACCGTGTTCGAGGTTGAGCAGCTTTTCGCCGGGCTCGTCGAGCACCAGGGGGATCACCCAGGGCGGCACGTGGTAGTTGCCCTGCTCGCAGGCGAGGCAGGACCCCTGGAGTTCGGTCATGCCGTAGCTGCGTACGCGGCGTACGCCGTCGTAGAAGGCGGCGAGCTGTTGCTGGTAGTCGTCGGGGAGGGCGCGGCCCTTGTTGCCGCCGCCGCTGAGCACCAGCGTGTCCGGGTGCAGGCTGCCGTCGGCCACGCCGCGGGCGCGCAGGGCCTCGATCAGCGTGAACTGCTGGTTGTTCATGCCGGCGATGAGCAGCGGTTCGTCGCGGTGCGCGGCGATGTCGTCGACGATCTCGGCCATGGCCGCGCCCAGTTCCCGCTCGCGGGACCCGGAGACGGTCTCGTAGGAGCTGATCTCCTGCGGGGTCGCGGCGCCCTCGGCGATGCGGCGGCGCAGCAGCGCGCCGCTCATCAGCTCGGACACCCGCATCGGGTCCTCGGTGAGCAGCCGGGTCTCGCCGGGTTGGGCGAAGACGTCGGCGTGCCAGCGGAAGCCGTCGATGGAGCGCATCGGGCCGCTCGCCGGTGCGAGCAGATAGCCGCGGCGGGTGGGTTTCGCGGGCAGGGGGTCGGGCCAGCAGGTGAGGTGTTCCAGGATGTCGTGCAGGAAACTCAGGTCACTGGCGGCGCAGTTGAGGAAGGAGACCTTCCCGGAGGTGCCGCTGGTGATGTACGGGCGGTGGCCGGCGGCGGTGATGCGGTCGGTCCACTCGTCGATGTCGCGGACGCCGTCCATGTCGACGTCGCCGGGTTCGACGGCGGACACGGTGGTGTACCAGCGCAGGAGCCGGTCCCAGCGGCCGGCGGTGATGAGGGAGACGGGGTAGGACTTGTAGCTGGTGTGCGAGAAGAGCAGCGGTACGAGGTCGTCGAGGCCGGTGACCTCCTCGACGCCGGTCTCCGCCGCGCGGGTGCGCAGCAGCGGAACCCGCTCGCGGTGGGCGGTGAAGGTCTCCCGGGCGGCCTCCAGTTGCAACTCCTTCAGTTCGTCGGCGGGTTGGTCGAATGTGTCGCCGGAAAGGACGAGGGATCGGATCTGCTCGCGTGCGCCTGGCACAGCGTTCACCTCAATCAGTTGCGTAGGTTGTCTTGTCCGCTGTGGTGCGCGCGAGGTACGACGACTCGATCGCGTCGAGGTTGCCGCGCAGTTCCTCCGGGGTGCCGGTCATGGTGACGCGGCCGCGGTGCAGGACGTACACGCGGTCGGCGATGTCCAGCACCTTGCGCACGTGCTGTTCGACCAGCAGCGCGCCGAGGCCGCGGTCGGCCGCCTCGCGTACCGCGCGCAGCAGGCGGTCGACCACCAGCGGGGCGAGGCCGAGGGAGAGTTCGTCCGCGAGGAGCAGCTTGGGCGCGCGGCACAGGGCGCGGGCCAGCGACAGCATCTGCTGCTCGCCGCCCGACAGCATGCCCGCGCCGGTGGTGAGGCGCTTTTCGAGCTCGGGGAAGAGTTCCAGCGCCTGCCGGGACCTGACCCGGCCGACCCGCAGGTTGTCCGCGGTGTCGAGCCGGGTGAAGACGTCCCGCTCACCGACGTACGCCAGGCCCTGGCGGGCCCGGCGGTGCAGCGGTGCGCGGCCGGGTTCGCCCAGCCAGCGCACCTCGCCGCCCATCGGGGCGAGGCTGCCGGAGAGCGCCCGGAGGGTGGTGGTCTTGCCCGCCCCGTTGGGGCCGAGCAGGGCGACGACCTCGCCGGGCCGGACCTCCAGGTCGAGGTCGCGTACGACGGGCCGGCTGCCGTATCCGGCGGACAGGGAGCGGGCTTCGATCAGGGGTGTGTCGGTGTCCGGCACGGGCCTGCTCCTCAGCTGGACGGCAGTGCCGTCAGGACCTTGCGGACGTCGACGAAGGTCGATCCGGGCTTGGCCCACTCGATCTTCCCGTCGCGGATGGTCAGTTCGGTGGCGGTGGTGTTGTGGATGCGGTCGAGGCCCTTGATCGGCAGGGCCGTGGACGCCTTCCAGCTCAGCGGCGGGGTCAGTCCGCCGGTGCTGATGCCCGGGCTGGTGTCGAGCTCCTGCACGAGGGTCTTCGCCGTGATCGTCGGGAGCTTCTTGGCGGCCTCGGTGAAGACCTTGAAGGCCACCCAGGTCGTCTCGTTGGCGCCGTTGCTGGTGTCGATGTCCTTGTCGCCCTTGGCGGCGGCGAGGAAGTCCTTCCAGGCGGCGTCGGAGGTCGGCGGGAAGTAGCCGGTGATCGCGGCACCCTCCAGCGGGCCGCCGGCTCCGCCGGTGCTCTCGGCGAGCTGCGGGGTCAGGTTGCCGACGACGCTGCCGAGCTTCGTCTTGGCGCCCGACTGCACGTACGACTTCACGAACAGGCCCGAGGCGGTGCCCATGATCACGCTCACGCAGTCGCTCCCCTTGGTCGCGGCGGCGACCTGCGGGGCGAGGTCGGTGGCGGTGAGCGGCACCTTGATGTCCTTGGGCGCCGGCGCTCCGGCGGAGACCGCGCCGACGGTGAGGAACTGCGAGACGACCGCGGCGGCGGCGACGTCGTAGCGCACGCCGGAGATCTTCTTGCAGCCGTTCTGCACCAGTTGCCGGCCGTGGGCCGCGAAGACCACCGGGGTGCCGCCGTTGACGGGGAACGACAGCGGGTTGGAGAACTCGGCCGCCGAGACCCCGGTGCCGCCGATGTACGGGATGCCGGCCTTCTGGAGGACGGGCATGTAGCGATCGCCGGCGAGGCTGTAGGAGCCCACCACCGCGACCACCTTCTCGGCGACCGCCTGCTGGGCGCACTTCTCGGCCTCGTCGGGGTTGCCCTTCTCGTTGCAGGTGAGCACCTTCAGCGGGGCTCCCTTGATCCCGCCGTTGGCATTGATCCACTTCTCGTAGGCCTGGGCGGTGAGCCGGACTCCGGGCTGGGCGCTGCCCTGGGTGTCCTCCGGTGCCCAGACCATCACCTTGACCGGTGTGCCCTTCAGTGCGGAGGTCTCCTCTTTCGAACTGCCGGCCGCCTCTCCCCCGCAGCCGGCGGCGAGCAGGACCCCGGTCACCGCGAGGGCGCTCGCTGCGGTGGTTCTGCGTCGGCGTGAGTGGTTCATGGTTCCTCCGCTGTGCTCGTCGTCGAGATGCCGAACAGCATGGGGTGCGTTTTGTGGTTAGTGAAGTACTCTCGGCACAATTATTTAAATGAATGTGCTGTCTCGCACCTGCCCTCGGGAGGTTCCTCGATGGACGACGTCCTGCGTTTCGCGCTGCTCGGCCTCGGGCTCGGTGCCCTCTACGCGCTCACCGCGCACGGCATCGTGCTGGTCTACCGGGGCTCCGGCGTCCTGAACTTCGCGCACGGCGCGATCGGCATGGCCGGGGCCTATGTCCAGTGGGAGCTCGCCGGCCAGCACGGCGTGCCGTACTGGCCCGCCACCGCCTGCGGCGTGCTCACCTCAGCGGTGCTGGGCGTGCTCACCCACCTGCTGGTGCTCCGCCCGCTGCGCAGGGCGTCCTCGCTGGCCCGCCTGGTCGGCACCCTGGCGGTCTTCATCGTGCTCACCGCGATCGCCGTCAAGCGCTACGGCGACAGCCTCGAACTGGTGCCCGGCAAGCTGCCCACCAAGCTGCTGACGATCGCCGGGGCGACGGTCTCCGAGGACCGCATGTGGCTGATCGGCATCGCGGTCGCCGTGACCGTGCTCCTCCACCTCCTCTACAAGCGCACCCTGTTCGGCCTGGGCACGAGCGCGGTCGCGGAGAACGAGGCCGCGGCCGCCTCGCTCGGCTGGTCCCCCGACCTGATCGCCACCGGCAACTGGGCCCTGGGATCGGCACTCGCCGGACTGACCGGCATCCTGATCGTGCCGGTCATCGGCCTCTCGGTGACCGGGCTGACCACCCTCCTGCTCAGCGCCCTGGCCGCCGCCCTGGTCGGCAGGTTCTCCTCGTTCCCCATCACGCTGGCGGGCGGCCTGGTCATCGGCGTCGTGCAGTCCGAACTGACCCGCTTCGGCTCCGACGTCACCGGACTCGCCGCCTCGGTCCCCTTCCTGTTCATCGCCCTCGTACTGGTCGCACGCGGCCGGGCCCTGCCGCTGCGCGGCACCTTCCTTGACCGGCTGCCCGGTCTCGGCACCGGGAAGGTCCGGCCCCTGCCGCTGGCGCTCGCCGTCGTGGCCGGGCTGTCGCTGGTGAGCCTGGCGACACCGCTCTGGGCCGACGCGATCACCACGACCCTGGTGCTGTCACTGATCATCCTGTCGATCGTCGTGGTCACCGGATACGCGGGACAGGTCTCCCTCGCGGCCTACGCCCTGGCCGGGACCGGCGCCTTCCTCGCCGGACACGCGGCGGCAGACTGGGGATGGCCCTTCGAACTCGCTCTGCTGGCAGGGGTGTTGGGCACCGTGCCGATCGGCTTGCTGTTCGCGCTCCCCGCGGTCCGCACCCGTGGCGTCAACCTCGCGATCATCACGCTCGGCCTCGGCACCACCCTGGAGGCGATGGTCTTCCAGAACACCGACCTGTCGACGACCCCCGGCAGCGACGGCATCGCGGTGGGCAAGCAGACACTCTTCGGCATCAGCATCTCCGGCGTCGACCATCCACAGCGGTACGCCGCCGTGGTGCTCGTGCTGTTCGTCGCCGCCACGCTCGTCGTCGCCAACGTGCGGCGCAGCCGTACCGGCCGCCGGCTGATCGCCGTACGGGCGAACGAGCGGGCCGCCGCCGCCCTCGGCATCGACGTCCGCGCCGCCAAGCTCTACGCCTTCGGCCTCTCCTCGGCCATCGCCGCGCTCGCCGGAGTGCTCACCGGCTTCCGCTCGACGTCGGTCGTCCTGTCCGACTTCGCGAGCTTCGGCTCCATCACCGCGCTCGGTCTCGCGGTCATCGGCGGGGTCGGCTTCCTCGTCGGTCCGCTGTTCGGCGCGACCTTCGCCGCGGGCACGGTGGGCGCCCGGTTCGGGGACCTCGTGCTGCCCGGGCTCAGCGCGTGGATGCCGCTGATCGGCGGCATCATCCTGGTGCTGACCCTGGTGGGCAACCAGGACGGCATCGGGAAGGGGCTCGGCACACAGGCGGCGAGGATCCGGCTCCAACGGCCCACGAAGCGGCCTGCGACCGTCCCACAGCGACAGTCACAGCCGACCGTGCCCCGCGCCGCCCCACTCCCACTCCAGGTACGGGACCTCACCGTCCGCTACGGCGGTGTCGTCGCCGTCGACGGGCTCTCACTGGACGTCGCACCGGGCCAGGTCGTGGGGCTCATCGGTCCCAACGGCGCCGGCAAGACCTCCGCCATCGACGCGGTCACCGGCTTCACCCGGGCCACATCGGGCAGCGTGCGGCTCGGGGACCGGGACGCGACCCGGCTGCCGGTCCACCGGCGGGCCGCCGCCGGGCTGAGCCGGTCCTTCCAGTCCCTGGAGCTGTTCGAGGACATGACCGTCCTGGACAACCTGTACGCGGCCTGCGACCGACCTGGCCGGTGGGCCTGCCTCACCGACCTGGTCCGTCCCGGCAGCCGCCCGCTTCCTGCCCATGTGCTGGTCGCGGTACGGGAGTTCGGCCTCCAGGACAGTCTGGACCGGCCGGTGGACGACCTGTCGTACGGAGAGCGCCGGCTGCTGGCCATCGCCCGCGCCGTCGCGGCCTCGCCGTCCGTGCTGCTCCTCGACGAACCGGCGGCCGGTCTGTCGGACGACGAGACCCAGGAACTGGCGCACCTGGTACGGCGGCTCGCCGAGGACTGGGGCATGGGGGTGCTGCTCGTCGAGCACGACGTCGACATGGTGATGAGCGTCTGCGACCAGGTCGTGGTCCTCGACTTCGGACGGCGGATCTGCGCCGGTACGCCGGAGGAGGTCCGGCGCGATCCTGCGGTCCGGGCGGCCTACCTGGGCGACCTGGAGCCGGAGACGCCGGCCTGAGCGTCCCGTCCGCGGTACGCCGAGAGCCGGAGGCGCTGAGATCAGCGCCTCCGGCGGCAACGACAGGAACTGTGTCAGGCGTCGCGCAGGTCCGCGACGTACGGCTGGTGGGACAGCAGTCCGCCGTCCACGCGCAGGGTGTGCCCGGTGATGAAGGCCGACTCGTCGCAGGCGAGGAAGACGACCGCCGACGCGACGTCCTCCGGGCGTCCCAGGCGCGGGGTGAGGTGATGGCGCAGCATCGCCTCCCGGATCGCTCCGTGCGCCGAACCGGAGCTGGCCGGTGTGACGATGAACCCGGGGGCGATGGCGTTGCAGCGCACGCCCTGCTTGCCGTACTGGGTGGCGACGTATTGCGTGAGGTTGACGAGGGCGGCCTTCGAGGCGCCGTACGCCGGGTTGCGCAGGTCGCCCGAAAGCCCGGCCCCTGACGAGGTGTTGACGATGGAGCCGCCGCCGCGCGCGATCATGTGCGGGACGGCGGCCTGGATGGCGACCATGGTCCCGCGCAGGTTGATGCGCATCGTGTCGTCCCAGACCGCAGGGTCGGCCTCCACGACGGCGAGGTCCTGGCGGGCGGCCAGGTGGGTGGCGGCCGCGTTGTTGTGCAGGACGTCGAGACCGCCGTACGTCTCGACCGCGGCGGCCACCATGGCCCGTACGCTCTCGATGTCGCCGAGGTCGACCGGGACCGCCGTCGCGGAGCCGCCGGCGGCGCGGATCTCCTCCGTCACCGCCTTGGCACCGTCGAGGTTCAGGTCGGCGACCACCGTGTGCGCGCCCTCGGCCGCCAAGCGGCGGGCGGTGGCCGCCCCGATGCCGGACGCGGCCCCGGTGACGACGGCGATCTTGTCCTGGAGTCGCGTCATCGCGAACCGCCTCTCCTACTCGGTGAGTTGACTGCCGACGACCGACACGAACGAGACGCACTCGCCGGGTCCGCCGCCGAGGTTGTGGGTGAGGGCGAGCGAGCGTCCTTCGGCCACGGACTTCACCGTCCGCTCTGCCGGTGCCTCGCCGCGCAGTTGGAGCCAGGCTTCGAACATCATGCGCAGTCCTGAGGCGCCGATGGGGTGGCCGAAGGCCTTCAGTCCGCCGTCCGGGTTGACCGGCAGCGAGCCGTCCAGGTCGAACGCCCCGCTGGTGACGTCCTTCCAGCCCTGTCCGCGCTCGGCGAAGCCCAGGTCCTCCATCAGCACCAACTCCGTGGGCGTGAAGCAGTCGTGGACCTCGGCGAGGGCGAGTTCGGCGCGCGGGTCGGTGATGCCGGCCTGCCGGTAGGCCTCCTGTGCGGAGGCGACGACCTCGGGGAAGGTGGTGAAGTCGTACTCGGGGTCGAGGAGTCCGTCGGCGGGACCGGCGGCGAAGGACAGCGCTTTCACGAAGATCGGCCGGTCGGTGTACTTGTAGGCGTCCTCGGCGCGCACCACGATCGCCGCCGCCGAACCGTCCGAGACGCCCGAGCAGTCGAACACGCCGAGCATGCCCGCGACGATCGGGGCCGACCGGATGCGCTCCAGCGGCACCTCCTTGCGGAACTGCGCGCGCGGGTTGCGGGCCCCGTTGACGTGGTTCTTCCATGCGATGCGGGTGATGACGTCCTTCATCTCCTCCTCCGCCAGGCCGTACTTGGCGGCGTAGGCGGGGGCCAGGAGGGAGAAGTTCGCGGGGGCGGTGATCTCCCCGCGGCTGTCGTCGCCCGCGCCCGGGATGGCCGTACCGGACAGCCCGGACATGCCGGAGTCCTTGAGCTTCTCCACGCCGACGGCCATCGCCACGTCGTACGCCCCCGAGGCGACGGCGTAGCAGGCGTTGCGCAGGGCCTCGGAGCCGGTCGCGCACATGTTCTCGACGCGGGTGACCGGCTTGTTGGGCAGGTGGAGCGCCCGGCTCAGGGTCAGCCCGGACACGCCGGAGGCCTGGGTGCCGAACCAGTACGCGTCGATGTCGTCGAGGGTGATGCCGGCCGAGGTGACGGCCTCGCCGACGGCGTCGATCAGCAGGTCGTCCGCCGAGCGGGTCCAGTGCTCGCCGAAGGGCGTGCAGCCCATGCCGACGATCGCGACCCGGTCCCGTATTCCGTGCGAGCCCATCAGTGTGTCCCCTCGGTCTCGCCCGTGCGCACCGGCCGGGCCTTCCAGAAGTAGTTGTGGACGCCGGACGCGGTGACCGTGCGGCGGAACGTCATCTCGACCCGGGCGCCGATGGCGGCGTCGGCCTCGGTGGCGTCGGTCAGCTGGCAGCGGAACCGGCCGCCGCCGTCGTAGTCGACGACCACGACGAGCATCGGCGGGCTGGGCGTTGCCGCCAGGCGGTCGACGGTGAACGTGGCGACCGTGCCGCGCACGTGCGCCATCGGCTCGTCGGTCATGGCGTCGATGCTCCGGCAGGAGGTGCACACCCGGTCCGGCGGCAGATGCCGGGTGGCGCATTTCTCGCAACGGGAGGCGACGAAGCCGTACTTCCAGCCGGTGCGGCGGTGTGCGGGCGGCGCGTAGGGCGGCTCGGGGTCCGGCCGGCGGGGCGGTTCACGGTCGAGGAGGCCGCGCCAGGACAGATAGGTGGCGTACGGCATCGGGGCGCTGCCCGCGGCGATCTGGGCGGCGACCGGGCGGGCCGCGCGATGGGCCGGGAGCGCGTCGGTGGCGCGCAGGAGGAGGACTCCGGCGCCGTCGCCGAGCACGACGAGGGCGATGGTCTCGCCGGGCCGGGCCCGGTCGAGGACGTCGGCGAGGAGCAGTCCGGGCTGCGCGGTGCCGGCGTTGCCGATCGCCCCGGTGAGGTCCGGGGTCACCGCCTCGGGACGGACACCGGCGGTGCGCCGGACCGTCGCGCACGCGCGCGTGTGCAGGCCCGCGACCACGAAGTGGTCGATCGAGCCGACGTCGAGCGCCGCGTGGTCGAGGGCCGCGGTGAGCGCCTTGTCCGCGAGGGACACGTAGATCTCCTCGGCGAAGCGCTCCTCCCAGACCCGGGAGACGGGCGCGCCCGGCAGCCGCCAGCGGTCGAGGAGCTCGTCGCTGACCGTGTCGTGGGCGAGCACCTCCGCGATGACGGGGGCGCCGTTGCGGTGTCCGCCGAAGACGAACGCCGCCGCGCCGTCGCCGCCCGCGACCTCGTCGGCGCCGCCGGGGAGGCCGGTGCGCAGGTCCGACAGGATCGTCAAGGTCGGTACCGGGGAGCGGGCGGCCGTGACCAGGGCGCCGAGGCCGGAGCGCACGGAGCCGGCCATGTCGGCGGCGAGCACGTGCCGGTCGAGGCCGAGTGCGGCGTGGACGGCGGTGGCGTTGGTCTTGTCGAGGTAGGCGGGTGCGGCGGTGGCGAGGAAGAGCTGGCTGACGCGGGCGCGCAGGCCGTCGTGGGCCAGGGCGCCGCGGGCCGCCTCGACGGCCATGGACGTGGTGTCCTCGTCGTAGCCCGCGACCGCGCGGGTTCCCTTGCCTCCCCTGCCGCCCAGGGCGGCTGCGACATCCGTCCTCGCGAGACGGTGGTACGGCACGTAGGCGCCGTATGCGATCAGTCCGGCCATGTCAGCGTCCTCCATGAGCGTGGGTTGCGTCGGTCGGCCGTTCGAAGACCGCGGCCAGGCCCTGGCCACCGCCGAGGCACATGGTCTCCAGGCCGTAGCGGGCCTGGCGGCGGTCGAGTTCGCGCAGCAGGGTGGCGAGGATGCGGCCGCCGGTGGCGCCGACGGGGTGGCCCAGCGAGATGCCGGAGCCGTTGACGTTGAACCGTTCGAAGTCGGTCTCGGTCAGGCCCCATTCACGGGTGCAGGCCAGTACCTGGGCGGCGAAGGCCTCGTTGAGTTCGATCAGGTCGATGTCGGCGAGCTTGAGTCCGGCCCGCTCCAGGGCCCGGGCGGTGGCGGGTACCGGTCCGATGCCCATCGTCTCGGGTGGTACGCCGACGACGGCCCAGGAGACCAGGCGGCCCAGCGGGCGCAGTCCGAGTTCGGCGGCGCGCTCGGGGTGGGTCACGACGCACAGTGCGGCGCCGTCGTTCTGGCCGCTGGCGTTGCCCGCGGTGACGGTGGCCTCCGGGTCCTGGCGGCCGAGCACGGGACGCAGTGTCGCGAGCTTCTCCAACGAGGAGTCGTGGCGCGGGTGTTCGTCGGTGTCGACGACCGTGACACCCTTCCGGGACCGCACGGCGACGGGCACGATCTCGTCCGCGAACCTGCCCTCCCGCTGGGCCGCGACGGCCTTCTCGTGGGAGCGCAGGGCGAGTTGGTCCTGTTCCTCGCGAGGGATGGCGTACTCGCGCCGAAGGTTCTCGGCGGTCTCCAACATGCCCCCGGGGACGGGGTGGTTGACCCCTCCGGACGTGACGCGCCCGCGCGCCAGCCGGTCGTGCAGGGAGGTGCCGGCCCCGCGTACGCCCCAGCGCACACCGGTCGTGTAGAACTCGGCCTGGCTCATGGACTCGACGCCCCCGGCCAGCACGAGGTCGCTCGCGCCGGTCTGCACCTGCATGGCCGCGGTGATGATCGCCTGCAGTCCGGAGCCGCAGCGGCGGTCGATCTGGAGTCCTGGGACCTCGACGGGCAGTCCGGCGTCCAGGGCGGCCACGCGGCCGATGGCGGGGGCCTCGCCGTTGGGGTAGCACTGGCCCAGCAGGACGTCGTCCACGGCCGCGGGCGGTATGCCGGTGCGTTCCAGTACGGCGCGCACGACGGTAGCGGCCAGTTCGGCCGCGGTGACGTCCCGGAAAACGCCCCCGTAGCCCCCGACCGGAGTCCGTATCGGTTCGCAGATCACCGCGTCACGCATCGGTCATGCCTTTCATCAGCGGGTTCACATGTACCGGCCGCCGGTGACCTCGACCACGGCTCCGGTGACGTAGCTCGCGAGATCGGAGGCGAGGAACAGGACGGCCTGGGCGACCTCGGCGGGCTCTCCGGCACGTCCCATGGGGATCTCCGCGAGCTTCGCGTCCCAGGCGGCCCTGGGCATCGCCTCGGTCATGGCGGTGCGGATCAGGCCGGGCTGGACGGCGTTGACGCGGATCCCGGCCCGGGCGAGCTCCTTGGCGGAGGCCTTGGTGAGGCCGACGAGTCCCGCCTTGGCCGCGCTGTAGTTGGTCTGGCCGAAGTTGCCGACCTTGCCGGCGATGGAGGAGATGTTGACGATGCTGCCGCCCCGGCCGTGGGCGCGCATCGCCTCGGCGGCGTACCGGGTGCCGTTCCAGGCGCCGGTCAGATGCACGTCGACCACGGCGCGGAAGTCGGCGAGAGCCATCTTGCGCAGGGTCGCGTCCCGGGTGATCCCGGCGTTGTTGACCATGACGCCGACCGGTCCGAAGCTGTCGGTGCAGTGGGCGACGAGGGCGGCGACCTCGTCCTCGTCGGTGACGTCGCAGCGCAGCGAGGTGGCCGCCACGCCCTTCTTGGCGAGGCGTTCGGCGGCTTCCGCCGCCGCGTCCTCGTTGATGTCACCGAGGACGACGGACGCCCCCTCGGCGCCGAGTACTCCCGCGATCTCGAAGCCGATGCCCTGTGCGCCGCCGGTGATCACCGCGTTGCGGCCGTCCAGCAGTCCCATGTCAGCCCGCCCTGGCTCGACGCTATTCCTCTTAAATAGATAACCTATTATGCTGAAACAATCAATACAGCGCCGGAGCTGTGCGCACGGGACCGGACGAGGAGAGTACGCAGGTGGACATCAGCTATCCCCCCGAGACCGAAGCGTTCCGCACCGAGGTCAGGGCCTTCCTCGCCGGGACACTGCCGCCGGACTGGAAGGGCATCGGCGCCCTCGACGAGGAGGCGGCCTGGGCCTTCGCCCGAAACTGGCGCCGGCTGCTGGCCGAGCACCGCTACCTTTCACTGACCTGGCCCCAGCAGTACGGCGGCCGGGGCCTGACCAAGCTCCACCAGGTGGTGCTGACGGAGGAACTGGCCCTGGCCGGTGTGCCGTTCGGGCTGCCGCAGGACACCTTCGGCGTGAAGATGCTGGCGAACACGCTGCTGCGCTGGGGCACGGACGAGCAGAAGGCCCACTTCCTCCCCCGCATCCTCAGCGGCGCGGACACCTGGTGCCAGGGGTACTCGGAGCCGGACGCGGGCTCCGACCTGGCCTCCCTGCGGACGCGCGCGGTGCGTGACGGCGAGGAGTGGGTGATCGACGGCCAGAAGGTATGGACCTCCGGCGCCCATCACAGCGACTGGATCTTCGTCCTGGCCCGCACGAACCCGGACGCCCCCAGACACCGCGGCATCTCCTTCCTGCTCGTCCCGCTCGACCAGCCCGGCGTCGAGGTGCGGCCGTTCCGCATGATGAGCGGGCAGCTCCATTTCAACGAGGTCTTCTTCAACGGCGCCCGCACCCGCGCCGACCTTGTCGTGGGGGGCGTCGACAACGGCTGGACCGTCGCCCAGAGCCTGCTCGGCGTGGAGCGCGGGGAGGAGGCGGCGACCAACCCGATCCTCTTCAAGGCGGAGGTGGAACGCCTGGTCGAGCTGGCGCGGCTGTACGGCAAGGACCAGGACCCGGTGATCCGGCAGCGCATCGCCTGGTGCTGGTCCAAGGTCGAGATCATGCGCTATCTCGGCTACCGGATCCTCACCGGCTGGCTCAAGGGCACCGAGCCCGGCCCCGAGTCATCGATCGCCAAGCTGTACTGGAGCGAGTACCACACCAAGGTCACCGATCTCGCGATGGACATCATGGGCCTGCACGGCCAGGTGCCGGTCGGCCGCCCGCCCCTGCGTACCTACCGCACCGACGATCCCGGCGCGGCGAACTCCTCTGCGTCCTGGTCGACGACGTACCTCATCGCCCGCTCCGGCACCATCTATGCCGGAACCTCCCAGGTTCAGCGGAACATCCTCGCGGAGAAGGTGCTGGGGCTGCCGCGCGAGCCGAGGGCGGCGGCGGGCTAGAGCCCGGCCGGCGGACCGCTTCGGAGCCGGGGCAAGCGGAGCGTGGCGGGCCGGATCGTCATGCCCGTTGGGCCCCCGGCCGCAGTGGGTCTATCGTCGGGATCCTGGGGCCAGACGATGGAGGACGGCCGTGATGCCGCAGGACGAGGCCGTGATCGGTTGCACGGGAAAACTGCTCATCGGGACGCGCGGTGCCGCGGGCCCCGGCGAGATCCTCGTGCGGGTCAGAGGCGGCTCGGAGACCTTCCTCGCCTGGTCCGAGGATCCCCTGCCCACCGGAGCGACCGTGCTCGTGATCGAGTCGCGTGGATGCCGAGCGGTCGGCGTCATGGCGTGGGCGGATCCATTGGACGCGCTCGGCGATCCGCCGGCGCCGGCTGAGGAGTAACGATGTTCGGATACCGCGTTCCCGCTCCCGACGAGGCGATGCTGATCTCGGGGGGACGGCGGGGACTGGGGGGCGCGCCGTTCCGAGTGGTGACGGGGCACGGAAAGTTCGTGCTGCCGATCTTTCGCAAGACCCGCTTCCTCACCCTGTCGATGTGCGAGTCCGAGGTCACCGAGACCTGCGTGACCCGGCAGGGCATCGCACTGCACGTCCGTGCGGTCATCGCTTTCAAGGTCGGCAACGACCACGAGAGCATCATCAACGCGGGCCAGCGCTTCCTCTCCGACCAGGACCAGATGTCGGTGCTGACCGGCCGGATCTTCGCCGGTCACCTGCGGGCCATCATCGGCTCGATGACGGTCGAGGAGATCGTCACCGAGCGGCAGAAGCTCGCCGCGGAGGTCCTGGACACCTCGAAGACCGAGATGGCGAAGATCGGCCTGATCGTGGACTCGCTGCAGATCCAGTCCATCGACGACGGCGACACCGGCTACATCGACGCGATGTCCGCGCCGCACAAGGCGGCCATCCAGCGGCAGGCGCAGATCGCCCAGGCGCAGGCCACCCAGGCCTCGGTCGAGGCGGAGCAGGTGGCGGCCCGCAACCAGGCCGAGTACGCCCGGCAGACCGCCATCGTCAAGGCGGAGTACTCGGCCGAGGTGGACCGTGCCCAGGCGCGGGCCGCGCAGGCCGGGCCGCTCGCGCTGGCGCACGCCCAGCAGGAGGTTCTGGACGCCCAGACGGAACTTGCCCTGCGGCAGGCGAAACTGCGCCAGCAGCAGCTGGTGGCCGAGATCGTGAAGCCCGCCGAGGCCGAGGCCGAGCGGATCAGGGTGCTCGCCGCCGCCGAGGCCCAGCGGATGAAGATCCAGGCGGAGGCGGCGGCCTCCTACGACCGGGTCGCGCTCGACCGGATGATCATCGACCAGCTCCCGCAGATCGTGAAGGAGGCGGCCGGCGGCCTCGCCGGCGCCAACGTCAACGTCCTCAACGGCGCCGACGGGCTCGGTGAGATCGCCGCCGGTCTGGTGTCGCAGGGCCTGACGATCCTCGACTCGGTCCGGCAGAACCTGAGCGGCCAGGACTCCTCCGACGACCGCCGCTCCTCGGAGAGCAGCGGCAACGGTCTGCTCCAGCTGCACTCCCGCAAGGACGACAAGTCGGACGACGGCCCGGTCAACGTCGAATGAGGGTTCTCCCGTAAGGACGGATGTACGTGGCCCTTCGCCCGGTGCGGCGCGAGGGCTCAGGTCGGAAGCGGGCCGGAACCACCCGACGGATTCAGCCGCCGGACGTCTCCGGTCCGCGCTGCCCGAAGGTGCTGAGCGGCGGCACCGGACGCGGGCCGGTCCCCGGGACCCAGCCCGCGTCCAGCTTGCGCAGGCCCACGCCGTCCGGCGCCCAGATGTGGCAGCTGTTCAGCACACCGGCCGTGGAACGCGGGTCGTGGGCCTGCTCACCGGCGTACCGCAGGCCCGCGTTCGCCGAGATGGCCGCCTGCACCACCGCGGGGCCCAGGGCGCGGGCCAGCTCGTGCAGGTGCGAGCAGCCCGACACCCCGCGGAACCGTTGCTGGACGGCCCGGTTGTATCCGGCGGCGACGCTGAGCCCGACCAGTCCGTCGAACACCGGGGTGATCAACGGGCACTCGGCGTGCGGGAAGGTCCGCATGTCCGCCTCGGCGTGCACGACGACCATGTCGGCCAGACGGACGCGCACGGCGAGGCCCATCCGGTGGACGACGTCGGCGGGCGGTTCCGCCCAGGGGCGCACGTCGCTCAGTTCCGCCTCGACCGAGATCTCGTCGCCGCCTTCCGCGTACGCGGTGACGGTGATCGTGCGGCGGTGCAGCGGGAGTTCGGAGCGGGTCATGACGACGCCTCCTGCGCGAGCGCCGGGGCCGGGGTGGGGGCCGTGGCCGGGGTCTCGCCCAGTCCCGCGAACTCCGGCGGCCGGCGCTCGATGAAGCTGCGCACGCCCTCACGGTAGTCCGGGGCGCGTTTCGCCGTGGCCAGGAGGGCGGCGGCGTGGTCGCGGCTCTCGGTGAAGGTCCTCGCCTGGTCGTCGGCGAGCTGGCGCTTGATGAGGGACATCGCGTACGGGCTGGCCGAGCGGGCCAGTTCGCCCGCGTAGGCGAGGGCCGTCGGGAGCAGGTCCTGCGGTTCGACCAGCCGGTTGACCAGCCCCATGGCCAGGGCCTCCGTCCCGGTGATCCGGCGCGAGGACAGCAGCAGGTCGGCGGCGTTGCCGTAGCCGATCAGCCGGGGCAGGATCCAGGACACGCCGTCCTCGGCCACCAGCCCGCGCGCGCTGAAGGCGGCGGCGAACTTGGCGTGCGGCACGGCGAACCGGATGTCGCACATCAGGGCCTGGTTGAACCCGATGCCGGCGCAGGCGCCGTTGACGGCCGCCACCACGGGCTTCGGGAACGACATGGGCCGGGTGCGCGGGGGCAGCCGGTCGGTCGGCCAGGGGCGGGCGCCCGACGAGGCGGCGTCCAGGACGCTCATGTCCATGCCCGGGCAGAAGCTGCGCCCGGCGCCGGTGAGCACCACGGCCCGCACCCGTGGATCGTGCTCCGCCCGGTCGAACAGTTCGTTGTAGAGCAGCTCCATCTCCAGCGTCCAGGCGTTGTGCCGCTCGGGCCGGTTCAGGGTCAGCAGCATGACCCCGTCGTCGGTGAGATCGGTGAGGATCTCCGGGGCCGGGTTCTCGGTCATCGGGTCACTCCCGCGGTATCCGTCGGCTGGACCGGCTTTATAGATAGATGAATCATCTATATACCCAAGGACCGCGAGAACGCCAGATCAGGTCGCGCAAGGAGAAGATCACCGAGGGCTTGACCTGGTACCCTCGATGCACTAAGACGATTCATTTAGCTATACGAGGAGCCCACCGTGGCCGAGGCAGCCCGCACCGCAGAATCGGCGACCTTGCCGGTCCCCGCCCGCAGTCGCGTCGGACGTCAGGTGCGGGTGCCGAAGACCGCCGAGCTGGTCGCCGCGCATCTGCGTCGCCAGATCGTCCGGGGCGAGCTGAAGCCCGACGACGCACTGCCCCCGGAGTCGGGCCTGATGGAGCAGTTCGGCATCTCGCGGCCCACACTGCGCGAGGCGTTCCGGGTGCTGGAGTCGGAGTCCCTGATCACGGTGCGCCGCGGAGCCCACGGCGGCGCCCGGGTGAGCGCCCCGGACTCGGACGTCGCCGCCCGCTTCGCCGGACTGATCCTCGAGTACCGCGGCGCCACCCTGGGCGACATCTACCGCGCCGCGGCCCTCATCGAGCCGCCCTGCGCCCGCCAGCTCGCCACCAAGCACACGGCCGAGGACATCAAGCGGCTGCGTGACGCCGTGGCGGCCGAGAAGGCCGTCCTCGACGACCCGCTCGCCCTGGTCGACGCGCAGGACGCCTTCCACGCCCTGCTGGTCGAGCTCACGGGCAACCAGACCCTGATCCTGCTGTGCGGCATGCTACGCAACATCATCGACCGGGCGAACGCCTCGTACACGGCGGGCGCGGCCGATGCGGAGGCGCAGAAGACGCAGGCCCTGAAGGGACACCGGGCGCATGTGCGGATGGTCGGCCTGATCGAGTCCGGCAAGGCGGACGAGGCCGAGAAGCTGTGGCAGCGGCACATCTCCAGCGCGGACGACGTGGTGAACGCCGCTGGGCCCAAGACGGTGCTCGAACTCCTCGACTGACCCGCCCCACCTCACGGCGAGTCCGCCTCCGTTCCCCCTTGCGCTCTCTAATCAGTTAGATAATTATAGAAGGCGTACTGAATAGTTCCTGGGGCCCGGAGGCGACGCCATGGCCGAACAGCGCAAGCCCATCTTCGACTGCGACCAGCACATGTACGAGGAGCGGGACTCCTTCACCCGCTACCTTCCGAAGGAGTTCCTCGGTGCGGCCGTCGCCCCGGTGACCCTGCCGGACGGGCGGGAGGTGATCCTCGCCGGGGACCGCATCGTCGTATGCCTGGAACCGGAGTTCGGGCAGGTCTACCGTCCCGGCTCGCTCAAGGAGATGCTCAAGGCGATGGCCTCGGGCAACCCCGAGGAGACGTACCAGTTCGAGCCGATGCACGAGTCGTACCAGAACCGCGAGGCCCGGCTGCGCGTCATGGACGAGCAGGGGCTGGACCAGACGATCATCTACCCGGGCGGCTGGGCACTGGTCGCCGAGGAATACGTGCAGGGCGTGGAGCCGCTCTACGCCAACTACCACTCCTTCAACCGGTACATGAACGAGGTCTGGGGCTTCAACCACCAGAACCGCATCTACGCCCCCGCACTGCTGTCGCTGCGGGATCTGCCCAGCGCGGTCAAGGAGCTGGAGTACGTCCTCGACCAGGGCGCCCGCTTCATCCTGCTGCCCACCGGCCCCGTGTACGGCCGCTCGCCGGGCGACCCGTACTTCGACCCGTTCTGGAAACTGGTCAACGAGGCCAAGGCGAGCGTCTGTTACCACATCAGCGAGTTCTACTACAACTCGCAGGTGGCGCCCTCCTGGGGCTACGACCCGAACCCCATCCACTTCCGGATGTCGGCCTGGCAGTGGCAGAACACCTACGGCCAGCGCCCCATCGAGGAGACGCTGTCCGCGCTGATCTTCGACAACCTCTTCGGCCGCTTCCCCGACATCAACGTCCTGGTGTCCGAGTTCGGCTCCGAGTGGGTGCCGCACTTCGTGCGCCACATGGACAAGAGCCGCGGCATGGGCCGCAACGGCCCCTGGATCGGCGGGCAGTTGGACGAGCGCCCCAGCCAGGTCTTCCGCAAGCACGTCCGCGTGGTGCCCTATCCGGAGGACGACATCGTGAACGTCGTCAAGCGCCTCGGCTACCACGAGTCCCTTGTCATGGGCTCCGACTTCCCGCACGCGGAGGGCCTGGCCGCCCCCGGCGACTTCCGCAAGCTCATCGCCGAACTCGACGAGTCCGCCCAGGACGACATCATGTACAACAACGCCCAGCAGCTGATCAGCCGCTGAGCGGCACGCGCCAAGGGGAGAGCCCGGTACCGGGATTCGGTACCGGGCTCAGCTCTGCCTAGTCCGTGAGATCCGCCGCGAGATTCGCGATGTTCGCGAGCAGGGCCGAGCCGCGCCGGGAGTGGTCGTAGCCGGCAAGCGGGTAGCCGTTGCTCAGGCAGGCGAAGGACAGACCGCTCTGCGGGTCCATGAAGCCGAGTTGGTAGGCGGCTCCGGCGCTGCCGAAGAGGGCCGGCGAACCGGTGGACGGCAGGTTGCTGCCCGCGTCCGGGCCGGCCACGGTGACGAACAGGCCCATGCTGGTACGGCGGCCGGAGCCGCCCCCGTAGATCTGCTCCCCGTGCGGGTGGTCCGTCAGCCGGATCCGGGTGCCCTCCGCCACGGCCTCCGGTTTCCACAGCCCCGAGTGTTCCAGCGCCTGGAAGTACAGGGCGACGTCGGCGGCCGTGGCGACCAGGGCGTGGCTGGGCTCCCCGGCCGCCAGCACCCGCGGGTCGGACAGGTACCAGGGGCCCCAGGGGTCGGGTTCCTGCGCGTCGCTCGTGCGGTCGGTGGCGGTCATCGGGGCGACGGTGCCGGGCTGCCGGTCCACCGGGACGCCGAGTTCGAGCGAGGACAAGCCGAGCGGTACGGCGATCCGCTCGCGCAGGTAGTCGGGGAAGGCCAGGCCCGTACGCCGCTCCACGATCTCGGCGATCAGCCAGGCCGCCGAGGTGAGGTGGAACTGGAAGCGGCTGCCGGGCGGGTGGTCGAGCCGCCAGCGGCCGAAGGCGGCGAGGCGCTGCTCGCGGTCGAGCGTCTTCGGGTACCCGAGCGGTGCGAAGGGGAAGCCGGCGGTGTGGGTGAGCACCTGCTCGACCGTCACGGTCTCCTTCCCGTTCGGCGCGAACTCCGGGATGATCGCGGCCACTTGCTCGGCCGGGTCCAGCAGGCCCTCGCCCAGCAGCTTCCAGACCGCGCCCGCGACGATCGACCGCCCGACGGACTGCAGGACGTATCGCGTGGAGGGTTCGGCGTCCCCCCAGGTCTCGAAGGCGACCAGCTTCCCGCCCCGTGCCACGGCGACCTGCGCGGACGGCAGCGGTCCGTGCTCGACCTCCAGGCGGATGCGGCGCAGGAGCACGTCCAGCCGGTGCGGGTCGACGCCGACGGCTTCCGGGGCGACGACCGAGTGGTCAAGCGTCACGTGGTTCTCCTCCGAGCGGGGTGAATTCCCATTCGAGCGCGGTGGGTTCCCGCAGGCTTCGGCGTACGACCTTGCCGTTCGCGTTGCGCGGCAGGTCGTCCACGAACCACCAGCGGACGGGGACCTTGAACCCGGACAGCCGGGCGCGGGTGTGGCTCCTGAGTGCCGCCGGTTGTGGCGGGGTGTCGGGATCGGCGGGGACGACGAAGGCGACGACGGTCTGGCCGAGCCGCTCGTCCGGAACGCCGGTGACGGCGACGTCCGCCACCCCGGGGTGCGCGGACAGGACCGTCTCCACCTCCAGCGGGTGGACGTTCTCGCCACCACGGATGATCATGTCGGTGTGCCGGCCGAGCAGGTAGAGGTACCCGTCCTCCGCCACGCGGCCCAGGTCGCCGCTGCGCAGCCAGCCTTCGGCGTCGAGCTTGAAGAGGTGGTCGGCGCGGGCGTGGATCTCTCCGACGCCGTCCGGGCCGGGGGCGTGGACCCTGATCTCGACCCCGGGTGCGGGCCGCCCCACCGACCGCAGCAGCTCGGTGCGTCCGGCCACCGCCTCCCGGTGGTCCTCGGGGGTGAGCACGCTGATCGGCGAACCCTCGGTCTGTCCGAACATGTTGAGCATGCGCACGCCGGGCATCGCCTCGTACGTCCTGCGCAAGGTGCCGGGGCGGACGGGCGCGCCACCGTACTGGAGGGTCCGCAGTGTCTCGTGGCGGGCCTGTCCGGCCGCCAGCAGGGTCTCCAGCATCGCGGGGACCATGCTGGTGTGCGTGGTGCCGAGCTCGCGGAGCAGGGCCCAGCCCTCGACGGTGAAGCGGGGCAGGCCGGTGATCAGGGCGCCGGCGGCGAGGGCGACGGCGATGTTGCCGAGGCCCGCGATGTGGTGGAAGGGCGCGCTGCCGCCGTAGAAGCTGTCGGGGCCGAGCGCGCACAGCCGCCCGTTCACGCGGGCCCGGGCTGCCAGGCGCCGTTGGCTCATGGGGACGGCCTTGGGCAGGCCCGTCGTCCCGGAGGTGTGCAAGACGGCGGCGAGGTCGTCGGGTCCGGCGGTCAACCGCCTTCCGGCAGGCGTGAGTTCGGGCAAGACGGCCAGTCGTCGGCCGGACAGTTCGGCGACCTGCGTGCCGAGGTCGGCGAACTCGGGCTGTGCCAGCAGGACGTGCGCCCGGGTCTCCTTGACCACGGCGGCGAGCTCGTATGCCGTCATGCGGACGCCGAGGGGTGCGAGGGGGTGGCCGGATCCGGCGCCGCCGATCACCAGCGCGAGGGCGTCGGCGGAGGTGGCGATCAGTGCGGGCACCGGTTCGCAGGGCTCCATGCCGAGGGTGTCCAGCCAGGCCGCCGCTCCGGCCGCGCGGTCGAGGAGTTCGCGTCCGGTCCAGGTCAGGTCGCCGAACCGGACGGCGGGGTGGGCGTGGTCGTAGGCACGGCTCACCATGGCGGTCCAGGTGGCCGCCGTCCCGGGCTCCTGCGCGGCGGCCATCGGGTCAGGGCTCCAGGCGGGCCGCCGCGGTGCCGGTGACCACCTCGGCGCCGTTCTGGTTGACGGTGCGCACGGTGAAGTGGGCGACCGGGCCGGCCGGCGTGTCCTCGATCGACTCGACGGTGACCGTGGCGGTGAGGGTGTCGCCGGGCCAGACCTGGGCCTTGAAGCGCACGCCGTAGCGGAGCAGTGCCTCGGGGCCGACCCAGTCGGTCAGGACGCGGCCGGTCATGCCCATGGTCAGCATGCCGTGGGCGAAGACGCCGGGATAGCCCGCGGCCTCGACGGCGAACCGCTCGTCGGTGTGCAGGGGGTTGAAGTCGCCGGAGGCGCCCGCGTACTGCACGATCCGGGTGCGCTTGAGGTCGTCGACGAGGACGCGTCCGCGTGTCTCGCCGACCTTGATGTCGTCCGGGCTCAGGCTCATCGGGCGTCCTTCGGGGTCGCCGGGCCCTCGGGGACGACGGCCACGGTCACGGCGCTGACGACCGGTGCGCCGTCGGCGTCCCGGTACTCGGTGATGCGTTCGGTGAAGAGCAGGCGGCCGGTGCGGCCCTGCTTCTCCCAGCTGCGGCCCGTGCTGTGGTGCGCGTGGAGGGTCTCGCCGGCGCGCACCGGGCGGTGGTACTCGAAGTGCTGTTCGGCGTGCAGCCCGCCGCCGCCCTCGGCCATGACGCCGGCGTCACGCCCCGACCCGAACCACTCCTCGTCCGGCTTGGGACGCAGGTGGGAGTCGGGGTCGTAGTGGGCGCTCGCCATGGTGAAGGTGGGCGGTGCGAGCGCGGACGCGCCCTGGTACGCCGGGTTCTCGTCGCCGATGGCGCGGGCGAACATCATGATGTGCCCGGCCTCGACGGGGAAGGGTTGCCCTGTCATCTGCGTGTGCTCCTCGCTTCGGTTCAGTACGGCAGAAACGCGTCGCGCGTGGCCTCGTCCGGGTCGAAGTCCGGGGGCAGTCCCTCGAACTTGGGCTCCCGCTTCTCCACGAAACTCGACACGCCCTCGCGGAAGTCGGGCGAGCCCGCGAAGAACTCCATGGCGGAGTAGGAGCGGGCGAGGGCGTCGTTGAAGGTGCGGTCCAGGTCGCCGTACACCTGATGGCGTACGACGGCCATGGCGCGCGGGGAGCAGTTGCGGGCGATGTCCCGGGCGTAGGCGCGGGCGGCGTCGAGCAGGTCTCCGGGTTCCACGACGCGGCTGACCAGGCCCAGGCTCTTCGCCTCGTCGGCGTCGAGGACGCGGCCGGACAGCAGCAGGTCGAGCGCGTTCTCCAGACCGATGACGCGTGGCAGGACGTACGGCAGGTTGTACTCGCCGGCCAGCCCGCGGCGGGTGAACGCGGTGGTGAAGCGGGCCCCTCGGGCCGCGAAGCGGACGTCGCAGATGAGCGCCTGGACCAGGCCGATGCCCGCGCAGGCGCCGTTGACGGCGGCGATCAGCGGCTTCGGCATGGTCCGCCTGCTGTACATGGGGACGCGGGCCTGGAGGTTGAGGGACTCCCCAGGCTGTGAGTTCTGCTCCAGGCGCTGCATGTCCATCCCCGGGCAGAAGGCCCGGCCCGCACCGGTGATGATCACCACTTTGACGGCCGGGTCCTGTGCCGCCTGGTCGAGGAGCGCGAAGAAGCGGCGTTCCATCGGCAGGCTCCACGCGTTCTTGCGCTCGGGCCGGTTGAGGGTGACGGTGGCGACGCCGTCCTCGTCCACCTCGTACAGGACCAGGTCCAGGTCCTCGGGGGCCACCACGGTTTCCTCGGGCATCACGTCACTCCTCGTCCAGCGGTTCGATCGGGTCGCCGACGCCGGGCCGTTCCCCGGAGATGGTCACCACCACCTGCCCGCGGGCGCAGAGGCGTCCGTCGGTCCGCACGTCGACGTCGGCGAAGTGCACCCGCCCGCCCCGCCGCACACAGCGCGCGTACGCGACCGCCTCCCGGCCGCGGGCGGGTGCGAGGTACTGCACCGACATCGACACGGTGCTGAGCCGGCTGCCCTTGGTGAAGTCGTGCCCGGCGATGACGGCTCCGGCGCCTGCGGTGTCGATGAGCGCGGAGATGACGCCGCCGTGGAAGACGTCCTCGTGGGCCGAGAGGGACTCGGCGTAGGGAAGCACGATCTCGACGCCGTCCGCCTCCCAGCGCGTCACGCGGATGCGGCAGCGCCGGTTGAAGGCGACCCCGCGCTCCCAGCGGGCCCGGAACCAGGCCCGGCGTTCGCGCTGTTCCTGATCGGTGAGGGTCCTCGCCGCGACGGTCATCAGCCCGCCCTCCGGTCCCGGCCTGGCGGCCGATCCATATAGTTACATGAATTGAATAGATGAGGCAATCAAGCGGACCGCGGTCGGGCGCTAGATGTATTATTTATATAACTGATTCGCTGTCCGTGAACAGAGGGAGACCCAGATGCCGTCGACCGCACTGGCCGGGATCCGCGTGCTCGATCTGTCCCGCATCCTCGCCGCGCCGCTGGCCACCCAGATGCTGGCCGATCTGGGCGCCGAGGTGATCAAGGTCGAACGGCCCGGATCGGGGGACGACTCCCGGACGTACGGCCCGCCCTTCGCCCCCGGCCCCGAGGGCGACCGCACCGACACCGCCGCCTTCTACCTCTCCTGCAACCGCAACAAGCGGTCCGTCACCGTCAACCACGCCTCCGCCGAGGGGCAGGAGCTGATCCGCGCCCTCGCCGCGCGGTCGGACGTGCTGGTCGAGAACTTCCGGACGGGCACACTGGCGAAGTACGGCCTCGACCACGCGAGCCTGCGCGCACTCAACCCTCGTCTCGTCTACCTCTCGGTCACCGGCTTCGGCCAGACCGGCCCGTACGCCGACCGACCCGGCTACGACGGCATCTTCCAGGCCATGTCCGGGATGATGAGCGTCTCCGGTCACCCCGAGGAGCCGATGAAGGTCGGCGTCAGCATGATCGACATCCTCACGGGGCTCTACGCCTCCACGGCCGTCCTCACGGCCCTGCGCCACCGGGACCGTACCGGCGAGGGCCAGTTCATCGACCTCTCCCTGCTGGACTGCGGCCTGGCCTCGCTCTCCCACTTCGCGATGAACTACCTGGTCTCCGGCGAGGTTCCGCAGCGGCGCGGCAACGGCGGCTACGGCGGAATCCCCTCACAGGCCTTCCCCTGCGAGGACAGGCCGATCTTCCTGGTCGCGGGCAATGACAAGCAGTTCGCCGCGTTCTGCGCGGCGGCCGACCGCACCGACCTCCTCCAGGACGAACGGTTCGCCACGACCCCGGCCCGGATCGCCCACCGCGAGGAGATCCTGCCGGTACTGGCGGCGATCCTGCGCACCCGCACCCGGGACGAGTGGCTGACCGTACTCGACGCACACGACGTGCCCGCGGGCCCGTACAACGAGATGCCCGAGGTCTTCGCCGACCCGCAGATACAGCACCGGGGGATGCTGATCGAGGTCGAGGACCCGGCCTCCGGACCCCTTCCGATGCTCGCCAACCCCATCCGGTTCACGGCGACACCGGTCGAGGGGTACGCCCCACCGCCCGCGCTGGGTGAGCACACGGCCGAAGTGCTGACGGCTCTCGCGGGGGTGACGGACAGTCAGCTGGCTGCGCTGCGGGACCGGGGTGTGGTGTAGCCGCGTCAGCCCATCCGGTGTCCGTGGTGTCGTGCAGCGGTGTCAGCCGATCAGGGTCCGGCCGCCCTCCAGCATCAGCGTCGCGCCCGTCAGATAGGCCATGTCGTCGCTGACGAGCGCGGCCACCGCCCGGCCGATGTCGGCCTCCGGGTCCCCGAGCCTGCCCAACGGGATCTGCCGGGCGAGCTCGTCCGCCTTGTGCGGGTGCGCGGCCAGGTAGTCCTCCGCCGCCGGGCTCAGCGCGGCGGGACAGATGACGTTCACGCGGATCCCGTACGCGCCCCACTCCCGCGCGGCGACCCGGCTCAGACCGCGGATCGCCTCCTTGGCCATCGCGTACGCGGCGAAGGTCGCCTCGCCCTGCACGGCGGCCGACGAACCGAGGTTCACCACGCTGCCTCGGCTTTCCTTGAGGTGGGGCAGGGCGGCCTGCATCGCATGGAAGGCGGCCAACGGCCCGCTGCGGTAGGTGAGTTCGACATCCTCGTACGACGTCTCCGCCAGCCGGCGCTGCACCGAGGACTGCGCGTTGTTGACGAGCACGTCGAGACCGCCGAACTCCCGTACCGTCTCCGCCACCATGCGGTCCACGTCGTCCCGCTCCCCCACGTCCCCGACCACGGTGTACGCCCGCCCGCCGCGTTCGGCGATCTCCCCGGCCGCGTCCTTCAGCTTGCCTTCGGTGCGGCCGGTGATCACCACGGACGCCCCCTCGGCGGCCAGCGCGAGCGCGATGCCACGTCCGACGCCCTGCCCGCCGCCGGTGACCAGCGCCGCTTTCCCCGACAACCGTCCCATCACGTCTCCTTCCAGAAGGCCGACCAGGACGGGAAGGCTTCGGGCAGCGCCGGTTCTCCGGCACCCTCCCAGCCCTTGAATCCCACCGCCTGGGGGCGTTCGGTCACATCGGCCGCGTACCAGTGCCGCTCGCGGCGCCGGGAGAAGTACCACTCGCCGTCCACGCGCGCGTAGTCGTCCCAGTAGCAGATCGCCATCACGATCCACCGGTCCCCCACCTCGTGCTCGGCCCGGCAGTACACCGCGCCGGTCGCCGTGTCCCGGCCGGTGAACTCGATCCGTTGGCCGCAGATCTGGTGGACCGACCGGTGGAAGCCGCGCACCTGGGGTTCGATGTACTGGCGCAGGACATCCCGGCCGCGGCCGTGACGCCCCATGTCGACGTCGGGGCGGAAGCAGTCCACCCAGGCGTCGAGGTCGCGGCCGTCCACGGCGAGCGCGTAGCGGATGGGCAGTTGCTGGATGGCGAGGTGCGACTCGACGCGGTCGAGACGGTCCTCGATCGGCGTCACGGGCGCGGCTCCTTCGGCAGGCCCAGGACCTGCTCCCCGATGATGGTGCGCTGGATCTCGCTGGACCCGCCGTAGATCGTCTCGGCTAGGGCCAGCAGGAAGGAGCGCTGCCGGCGGTCCAGGGCGTAGTCCTCGCCGACGATCTGTCCGGCCGGACCCGCCAACTCCGTCGCCAGCTGGCCGAGTTGCTGGTGCCGGGTGGAGGCGTACAGCTTCGCGGTGGTGGCCTGTGCTCCCGGCGTGCGGCCGGCGGTCAGTTCGGCGATGGTGCGCAGGTTGGTGGTGCGCATGATGCGTACGGAGATCCAGGCGTCGACGATGCGGCGGCGCAGCATCGGGTCGTCGAGCGCGCCCCGCTCGCGGGCCAGGTCGATCAGTGCCTCGGCCTCCCGCTCGAAGGTGAGCTGCTGGGGCAGGAGCGTGGTGCCGCGCTCGATGCCGAGCGTGGCCATCGCGGTGCGCCAGCCCTGGCCGACCTCGCCGACGACCATGTCGGCGCTCGTGCGGGCGTCGGAGAGGAAGATCTCGGCGAACTCGTCCTGCCCTGCGAGGTTGCGGATGGGGCGGATCTCCACGCCGGGCTGGTCGGTGGGCACCAGCAGCAGGCTCAGGCCCTTGTGCCGTGCGGACTGCGGGTCGGTGCGGGTGAGGACGTAGAGCCAGTCGGCGTGTATGCCGAACGACGTCCACACCTTCTGTCCGCTGACCACCCACTCGTCGCCGTCGCGTTCGGCCCGGGTGCGCACGGACGCCAGGTCGGAGCCGGCGCCCGGCTCACTGAAACCTTGGCCCCACAGCTCCTCGACGGCGAGGATCGGCGGCAGGAAGCGCTTCTTCTGTGCCTCGCCGCCCATTTTGAGGAGCATCGGGCCGAGCAGGTCGAGGGCGTTGACGGTGGCCCGATAGGGGGCGTTCACGCGGGCGTACTCGTACTCGAAGACGATCTCCTCCAGCAGCCCGAGCCCGCGCCCGCCGTACTCCTTCGGCCAGCCGACGCCCAGCCAGCCACCTGCGGACAGCTCACGGTCCCAGGCGAGGCGGACCTCCCAGGCCGCGCCGTCGGTGGGGCCGCCCACGCCCCGGTGCTCGGCGAACTCCCCCACCAGGTGGTCCGTCAGCCAGTCCCGCACCTCGTCGCGGAAGTCGCGTACCGCGGGCCCGAAGTCCAGCTCCATGTCTGCGTCTCCTCATGTCTCAGATGCCGAGCCGGGCGGCGAGCAGTTCCCGGTGGTAGGACGGTGTGCCGAGCAGTACCTCGGAGCTCTTGGCCCGCTTGAAGTACAGGTGCGCGGGGTGCTCCCAGGTGAAGCCGATGCCGCCGTGGACCTGGATGTTGTCGGCGGCGACCTTGGTGAACGCCTCCGAGCAGAAGGCCTGGGCGAGGGCGGCGGCGATCGCTGTCTCCGTCTCGTCGCCCGCGTCCAGCGCCCACAGCCCGCCGTACGCGGCCGAACGGGCGGACTCGATCTCCATGAGCATGTCGGCGCACTTGTGCTTGATCCCCTGGAACGAGCCGATGGGCCGGCCGTACTGCTCGCGGATCTTGGCGTACGCCACGGCGGCGTCCAGGGCTGCCGCCGCTCCCCCGACCTGCTCGGCGGCCAGGAGTACGGCGGCGGTGGCGAGGGTGCGCTCCAGAGCGGGCCAGGCCGCGCCCTCGGAGCCCAGGAGGCGGGCGGGGGTGTCCGTGAACTCGATCCGGGCCTGTTTGCGGGTCTGGTCGAGGGTGGGGAGGGGGGTGCGGGTGAGGCCGGGGGTGTCGGCGGTCCCGACGGCCAGGAGGCTGATGCCCGAGGGGGTGCGGGCGGCGACGAGAAGCAGGTCTGCGAGGTGTCCGTCGGGGACGTACGTCTTCACGCCGGTCAGCCGCCAGCCTCCCCCTGCGTCCTGGGCGGCGGTGAGCCCGATGCCCTGCTCGTCCCAGCGGCCGCTGTCCTCGGTGAACGCCAGCGTGGCCACCGTCTCGCCGGAGGCGATGCCCGGCAGGAAGTCGTGCCGCGCCTGTTCGTCGGCGCAGCGCAGCAGTGCCTCGGCCGCCAGGGCGACGGTCGCGAAGTACGGGCCGCCGAGCAGTGCGCGGCCCGCCTCCTCGCAGACGATGCCGAGGTCGACGTAGCCGAAGCCGGAGCCGCCGTACTCCTCCGGTACGGCGAGGCCCTGGAGGCCGAGTTCGCCGGCCATCCGCCGCCAGACGACGGGGTCGTGCCCCTGGGGGTCGACGGCAAGGCGGCGCACGGTCGCCTCGTCGGAGTGCTTGGCGAGGAACGAGCGGACGACCTTGCGCAGTTCGTCCTGCTCCTCGCTGAAGGTGAGATCCATGCCGAGCTTCCCGTCCTCGGTGCAACGTCACGTGCGGCCTGCTTGCCGCCCACCTCTCGATACAGTTAGATAATTATAGTATCCACACTGAATACACCAGGAGCGCGACGTGACCGATCCCTACGCCCCGTTCACGAGCCTGTCCTTCGAGCGGCCCGCGCCCGGCGTGCTGCGGATCGTGCTCGACGCCCCGAACCTCAACGCCGTTGATCCTCGGATGCACGGCGAGCTCGCCGACATCTGGTCCGTTGTGGACCGGGACGCGGAGACCCGCGCGGTGCTCGTCCAGGGGGCGGGCCGGGCGTTCTCGGCGGGCGGGACCTTCGACTCCATCGAGACCATGACCGAGGACTACGCGGTGCGCGCCCGGGTGATGCGAGAGGCGCGGGACATGGTCTACGGGGTGCTCAACTGCTCCAAGCCGGTGGTCTCCGCGATCCACGGACCGGCGGTCGGGGCGGGGCTCGTCATCGGCATGCTGGCGGACATCTCCGTCGTCGCCCGCACGGCGAAGATCGTCGACGGGCACACGCGGCTCGGTGTCGCGGCCGGTGACCATGCCGCCATCTGCTGGCCGCTGCTGTGCGGCATGGCCAAGGCCAAGTACTACCTGCTCACCTGCGAGACGCTCACCGGCGAGGAGGCCGAGCGGATCGGGCTGGTGTCGAAGTGCGTGGACGACGCCGACGTGCACACCGAGGCCCTCCGGGTCGCGACCGCCCTGGCGGCCGGGCCGGCCAGCGCCATCAGCTGGACCAAGCGGTCCCTCAACCACTGGTACCGCACCGCCCAGCCGATCTTCGAGGCCTCGCTGGGGCTGGAGTTCTTCGGGTTCGGCGGGCACGAGGTCGTCGAGGGGCTCGCCGCGCACCGCGAGAAGCGGCCCGCGGACTTCGAGGGCGTCAGCGGCAAGCACCCGCTCGACCTGTGACCACCGTACGAGAGGAACCGATCGATCATGGCACCGCAGCAGACCAGCACCGAAGTACCCCTTCTGATCAAGGGTCTGACCTTTGAGGAGATGCCGGTCGGGCAGGTCTTCCGGACCGCGCGCCGCACCATCACGGAGACCGACCTGGTCAACTTCGTCACCTGGGGCGGCTTCACCGAGCCCCTCTTCTGGGACGCCTCGCACGCCGCGGACGGCGGCTACACGGGGCGACTGGTCCCGGGGGGACTGACGTACTGCATCGCCGAGGGCCTCGTCCTGCAGACGAACGTGCTGCACGGCACGGGCCTCGCCTTCCTGCACATGGAACTCGACGTGCTGGGTCCCGTGTACGTCGGCGACACCGTGTACGCCGTCGTGGAGACCACCGGGTCCCGGCCCTCCAGCAAGCCCGGCCGGGGCGTGGTGACCAGCCGGATCACGGTCCGCAACCAGCGGGACGAGGACGTCCTCGTCTACACGCCGGTGCGGCTGATCCGGGGCAGGGACTACGAGGCTCCGGCCTCCTGAGCCCGGGCTACGAGGCTCCGCCGTCCTGGGCCCGAGGCGCGGCCTGCACCAGGCTCAGACCGGGGGGCCGCCCCGCTTCGGGTACGGCCGCTCCGGCGAAGGCGCCGCGGTGCAGCCAGTCGGAGGGGATCGCGGGACGCGGCGGGGCCTCGTGGTCCGGGACCGCCATGGTGTACAGGCGGGTGTAGCGGAACTTGGCCTCCAGGTTGTCCAGCACCGACCAGTACTCGTAGCCGCACACCTCCACACCGGCCGCGGTGAGTCCGGCCAGCCAGGAGAGCCGGGCGCGCAGCAGGGCCCGGCGCCGGTCGTCGTCGCTGTGCCCCGAGGCGTCCACGAGGTCCAGGTCGCCCATGCCGTTGTCGATGACGGACAGCGGTGGCAGCGCGTCGCCGTAGAGCTCGCAGAGGCCGGCGACGGCGTCGGCGAGTCCTTCGGGGATGATCGGCCAGCCGTAGGCGGTGGTCTCCACGTCGTCGAACGGGACGATCGCGAAGCCCAGGCCCACGAGCAGGCGGTTGACCTCGTTGAGGGCGCTCTGACACGTCCTCGTGGGCAGCACGCGGGGCAGGTTCTCCGGCGCGGTGACACGGAGCGGGGTGTGCCAGGACAGGCCCAGCAGGTCCTGCTCGGTGGCGATGGTCTCCAGGTCGCCGGGGCGCACGCAGCCGGTGTCCTCGACCGGTGAGTCGCCGTCCTCGGTCACCATGTGCGCGCCGAGCAGCAGGGGGTCGAGGAACAGCCGGTTGGTCCAGCTCTCCAGGCGTTCCAGGGCGAGACGGTCGTAGGGGTCGCCGGTGGCCGGGTAGCCGCCCACGAGGGTGACCGTGGTGCCGATCCGGCCGCGCGCGCCGGTGGCCCTCAGGGCCAGGGTCGCGAGCCCGTTCGCGAGCAGGATGTGGTGGACAGCCGGCAGTCCGGCCCGGCCCGCACCCCGGCTCGGGGGATACATTCCGGCCACGTGGTCGGCGAGGGTGGGGCCGGCGAGGTCGGTGGAGGTGATCCAGCGTTCCACCCGGTCGCCGAAGCGGCGGCCCAGCTCGGCGGCGTAGGCGGCGAAGTGCTCGGCGGTGTCACGGGCGAGCCAGCCGCCGGCCGCGTCCAGCCATGGCGGCAGTGAGCGGTCGAGCAGGGTGAGAGCGGGCCGGGTGCCGCGGGCGAGCAGTGCGTCGAGCGCGCGGTCGCAGCGGTCCAGGGCGTCCCGGTCCCAGTTTCCAGGGCCGTCGGGCTGGAGCTGCGGCCATCCGACGACCATGCGGTGGGTGTCCGCGACGAGACCGGTCAGCTGCCGGAGGTCGTCGGTCCACTGCCGGAAGTGCCCGCCGCGTTCCGGCTGGGGCGGCGGGGGCGCCGCGATGGTGTCCGCCGTGGCGACCCCCCAGTCGACGCGGCGAAGCGATTCGTGCAGGAAACCATCGCTCATGGTTACCGTCCAGGCGGTGAATGGTTAAGCGCATTCAACTGAATGTCCGCCGACCGGACGCTAACAGGTCTGACAAACTACGACAACGTTTCGGCCAGATCTCATACCCGGCCCTCAGATGCCGGTGCCTGCTCCTCCAGGGGGTGGAACTCCTCTTCCTGCCACCAGGGGAAGAGGGGTGGCATGTCCTTGCTCACCCGCCCCGGGAAGGCGGGCGGCCGTTTGGCGAGGAACGACTGGACGCCTTCCACGGGGTCCGGGCCGCCGCCGATCTGGCTCATGATCCGGGAGTCGAGCCGGTGTGCGGCCATCGGGTGGGGTTCGCCCAGCATCCGCCACATCATCTGGCGGGACAGGGCGACGGAGATCGCGGAGGTGTTGTCGGCGATCTCCCGGGCCAGTTCGTACGCCGCCGGCAGCAGTTCCTCCGGCGGGTGCACGGAGCGGACCAGCCCGGCCGCCAGCGCCTCGTCCGGGCCGAAGACCCGGCCGGTGGCCACCCACTCCATGGCCCGCTGCATGCCGACGGTCCGGGGCAGGAACCAGCTCGCCGCCGACTCCGGCACGATGCCGCGGCGGGCGAAGACGAACCCGAACTTCGCCGAGGTCGACGCCAGCCGGATGTCCATGGGCAGGGTCATGCTGGCCCCGACGCCCGCGGCCGGGCCGTTGATCGCCGCGATCACCGGCTTGGTGCTGGAGAAGATCCGCAGCGCGACCCGGCCCCCGGTGTCCCGGTGCCAGGCGCCCGCCTTGCGGTGGTCGAAGGAGGAGCCGCCGGAGCTGACGTCGGCGCCCGCGCAGAAGCCGCGCCCGGCGCCGGTCACCACGATCACCCGGATCTCGTCGTCGGCGTCCGCCGCGTCCAGGACGTCGAGCAGGTCGGCCATCATCTGGGGGTTGAAGGCATTGAGTTTCTCGGGCCGGTCGAGGGTGACGGTGAGGATCCGGTCCGCCACCTCGGCCCGTACGGTGTCGTACTCCTGTACCGGCATACGCGTCCTCCGTCACTCCGACGAGCCGTTTCCAGAAAGCTTAATTAGTTATAGCATTCAACTCTACTGACTCGTTCGTTGACGACTGATGGCGGTGGAGATGACGGACCTCTTGGTGACGGCCGTCGGGCCGGTACGGCTGGTCGAACTGAACCGGCCGGACCAGCTCAACGCGATGAGCGAGGAGCTGCACGCGGGTCTCGCTTCCCTGTGGGACTCACTCGCCGGCGACCCTGAGGCCCGTGTCGTCGTCCTCACCGGGCGCGGCCGGGCGTTCAGCGCCGGGGGCAACTTCGACATCATGACCCGGGTCCAGCGCGACCGCGCCTTCCGGGAGCAGAACGTCGACGAGGCGCGGCGGATCGTCACCGGCATGGTCCGCTGCCCGCTGCCGGTGATCGCGGCCGTCAACGGGCCCGCGGTGGGCCTGGGATGCAGCCTGGCCCTGCTGAGCGACCTCGTGCTGATCGCCGACGACGCCTACCTCGCGGACCCTCATGTCCAGGTCGGGCTCGTGGCGGGCGACGGCGGTGCACTGGTCCTCCCCCTGCTCGTCGGGCTGACCCGCGCGAAGGAACTGCTGTTCCTCGGCGACCGGGTGAGCGCCGAGGAGGCGGTCCGGCTGGGCATCGCCAACCGCGCCGTGCCCAAGGACAAGCTCCTGGACGAGGCCATGGACCTCGCCGTACGACTGGCCGCCCTTCCCGCGCAGGCGCTGCGCGAGACCAAGCGCGCGGTGAACCTGCACCTGGAGCAGGCGTTCGCCACCGTCCTCGAACCCGCGCTGCTCGCCGAGCAGGAGTCCATGCACTCGCCGGACCACATCGCCGTCGTCGAGAAGATCATCGCGTCCCGCGCCCGTCGCCGGACTGACGGGGAGGGCTGAGGCATGGACTTCGCGTTCAGCGAGGAGCAGGAGGAACTGGGGCGCACCGTAAGGGCGTTCCTGGTCCGCACCTCGCCCGAGACCGAGACGCGGCGCCTGATGGAGACGCCCGAGGGCTTCGACCGGGCACTGTGGCGCCGGATGGGGACGGAGCTCGGGCTGCAGGGCCTCGCGGTCCCCGAGGAGTACGGCGGCGCCGGGTGCGGGCCGGTCGAAGTGGGCGTGGTGATGGAGGAGATGGGCCGTGCGCTGCTGTGCGCGCCGTTCCTGTCCTCCGCCGTGCTGGCCACGACCACGCTGCTGCGCTGCGCCGACGAGGACGCCCGCAAGCGCCTGTTGCCGGGCCTGGCCTCCGGCGAACTCGTCGGGACACTCGCCCTGACCGAGGACTCCGCCCGCTGGGACGCGTCGGGCGTCGGGCTCACCGCCCGTGAGAGCAACGGGAGTTGGCTGCTGACCGGGCACAAGATGTTCGTCCTGGACGGCGCCACGGCCGATGTCGTCCTCACCGTCGCCCGAACCGGCGACGGCATCGGGGTGTTCTGCGTGGAGGGCGACGCGCCCGGCCTGACCCGTGCGCCGCTGCCCACGATGGACCCGACCCGCCGCCAGGCCCGCCTCGACTACCAGGACGTACCGGCGACCCGGCTGCGTACCCACGGCGAGGGATGGGACCTGGTCTCCGAGGTGCTCGACCGGGCCGCCGTGGCGCTGGCCGCCGAGCAGGTCGGGGTGGCCTCCCGCGCGCTCGACATGGCGGTGGAGTACGCCAAGGTGCGCCACCAGTTCGGACGGCCCATCGGCTCCTTCCAGGCCCTCAAGCACCTGCTGGCCGACGTCCTCCTGGAGGTGGAGTCGGCGCGCGCCGCCGCCCACTACGCCCTGCTCGCGGCGGAGAACGAGGACCCGGAGCTGCCCGCCGTGGCGAATCTGGCGAAGGCGTTCTGCTCCGAGGCGTGCGTACAGGCGACGGAGCAGAACATCCAGGTGCACGGCGGCATCGGCTTCACCTGGGAGCACCCGGCCCACCTCTACCTGAAGCGGGCCAGGACGGCACAACTGCTGTTCGGCGATCCGGCGTACCACCGGGAACTGCTCGCACGGAGAATCGGCATGGACAAGGACAAGGGAGCGGCATGAAGGTCGACGGCAAGCTCAACGTGTGGAGCACCACGGAGGTCGTGGAGGAGGCCCGGCACCACGAGAAGGCCGGCTACGACGGCCTGTGGGCGTCGGAGTCCAAGCACGACCCCTTCCTGCCGCTGGTGCTGGCGGCCGAGCACACCGACCGGCTGGAGGTCGGCACGGCCATCGCGGTGGCCTTCGCCCGCTCGCCCATGCAGCTCGCGTACACCGCGCACGACCTGCAGACCTACGCCGGCGGACGGTTCTCGCTCGGTCTCGGCAGCCAGATCAAGCCGCACATCGAGCGGCGCTTCGACATGCCGTGGAGCCGGCCCGCGGCCCGCATGCGGGAGTACGTGAGCGCGCTGCACGCGATCTGGGCCGCCTGGAACGAGGGCGAGAGGCTCAACTTCCGCGGCGACTTCTACTCGCACACCCTGATGTCGCCCTTCTTCTCTCCCCCGCCCGCTCCCGGCGGCGCGCCCAAGGTGTTCGTGGCCGCCGTCGGCCAGGCGATGACCAAGGTGGCGGGCGAGGTCGCCGACGGGCTGCTCGCGCACGGCTTCACCACGGAGCGGTACCTGCGGGAGGTGACCCTGCCGACCGTGGAGGCGGGGCTCGCCGTGTCCGGCCGTACGCGGGCCGACTTCGCCGTCTCCCATCTGCTGCTGACCGCGACCGGCCGCACGGAGGAGGAGATGACCCGCGCGATCGACGGCACCCGTGCCCAGGTCGCCTTCTACGGCAGCACACCCGCCTACCGCGGGGTGCTGGAGCTGCACGGCTGGGGTGAACTCGGCGACGAACTGCACGCGTTGTCGACGTCCCGGCGCGAGGACAAGTGGGAGGCGATGAGCCGCCTCGTCGACGACGAGGTCCTGCACACCTTCGCGGTCGTGGCGGAACCGGAGCGGGTCGCGGGCGAGATCCGGCGCCGGTACGGGGCGCTGGTCGACCGGGTGTCCTTCTACACGGCGTACGAGATCGACGCCGAGGTGTGGGAGCCCATCGTGCAGGAGCTGCGCACGCCTGAATGACGGCCCGGCCCGGCAGGCCCGGGACGTCAGCCGAGCAGGTCCAGGACGGTGGTCATGGACCTGTTCTGCAGCAGGTAGTCCTCGGCCTCCTGGAGGTGGACGCGCCACAGTTCCTCGGCGTCCTCGGTCCGGCGCGCGGCGACAAGTTCGACGAGCGCGCCGTGGGCGCGGAAGCCCCGGCGGTTGGCCCTCACGTTCTCGGGGCTGCCCGCGTCCAGGTCGACGTGGGACCAGTTCGCCTGGTCGATGATGTGCCGGACCATGCCGTTGAGGACGCTCAGCGTCTCGTTGCCCGCCAGTTCGACGACCAGGGCGTGGAACTCCATGTGGGCACGGATGAACGCCGAGGGGTCGTCCATCAGCGTCTCGGCCTCGGCGACGGCGGCCCGCAGCCGCTCCAGGTCCTCGTCCGTGCGTCCCTCGGCCAGCAGACCGGCGCACGGTGCCTCGATGACCGTACGGGCGTCGTAGACGTCCTTGAGGGTCGTGCCCCGGTATTCGAGGACCACGCCGGCGTACCGGGCCGCGACCGTGCCCTCCGGGGTCTGCACGCGTGCCCCGCCCCGGGCGCCCCGGCGCACGCTGATCAGCGACTCCGACTCCAGCACCCGGAACGCCTCACGCAGGGTCGGCCGGGACACGGCGAACTCCGCCATCAGCGCGGACTCGGCCGGCAGCGCCTCGCCCTCGGCCAGCTCCCCGCGCACGATCTTGCGGCGCAGCTGTGCCGCCACCAGCTCGGCCATCTTGGGGACCCGGACCTTCACACCGTTGACCCGGCCACCGCCACCGTCCTGCCGCCCCGTCGTACGCGTCACCGGGCCCACCTCCGTCCGACCCACAGGTGCGGGACACGGCCCGAGCACCGGGTAGACGGTTCACTCTACTAGATAACTGATTGAACTAGGTTATCGAGTTCGTGGAAATGAGAAGTTCGGCCAGGGCGAGCAGCAGATCGCGGCCCACCGCCCGCTGCCGCATGTCCCCCATCACCAGCGGGACTTCGGGGTCGAGGTCGAGTGCTTCCCGGATCTCGCGCTCACTGCGTTCCTGGTGGCCGTGGAAGCAGTTGACGCCGATCACGAAGGGGATCCCGCGGCTCTCGAAGAAGTCGATGGACGCGAAACTGGACTCCAGCCGCCGGGTGTCGGCTATGACCACCGCACCGAGCGCGCCGTGCACGAGGTCGTTCCACATGAACCAGAAGCGCTCCTGGCCGGGCGTCCCGAACAGGTAGACCACCAGCCGGGGGTTGACCATGATGCGGCCGAAGTCCATGGCGACCGTGGTGGTGGACTTCCGCTCGACACCCTCGACGTCGTCGACGCCGACACTCGCAACGGTCAGGTACTCCTCGGTGCGCAGCGGCGCCACCTCGCTGACCGCCCCGACCAGGGTCGTCTTGCCGACACCGAAGCCGCCGGCCACAAGGATCTTGACCGCCGCGGGGGCCGAGCCGTCGTAGGCCCGGCCCGCGGGGTCAGAGTCTGCGAAGGCCATCCCTCACCGCCCGAAGAAGAGTCATGTCCATGGTGTTTCCCGTCGCTACGGCGATCGGCGGACGGGTGGTCGCCCTGCCCAGTGCCACCAGGTCGTCGATCAGGATTTTCGTGACCGCCACCGGCAGGTTCAGCTCCGCGGCGATCTCTGCCACCGCGGCGGGTGTGCGGCACTGCTGGAGGATCGAGCGGTGCTCGGGTTGCAGGCCCCGCAGTGCGGCCCGGCCGGGTGCCGGTTCGACGGTCGTCACAAGGGTGATCAGCGTGAGGTCGTCGCGCGTGGGTGCCGTCCGGCCCTGGGTGATCGTGTAAGGCCTGACCGACAGTTCCTCCGCGTCGGCCGCGTCCAGGCCGTCCATCCAGTGGCTCACTCACGTACACCGCGCTCGTCGGCGGGCGCCCCGAAGCGCGTCTCGGTGCCCATGCGCCGGCCCACCTGCTGCATCAGGGTGTGCATGGCCACGGTCATCAACTCGGCGTCCACTTCCTGGGATGCCACGACGGCCAGATGAGTGCCGCGGCCCGCGGCGGAGATGAACAGCCACAGGTCGGTCAGCTCGACGATGACCTGGTGCACCCCACCGCCGCCGAACAGCTGACCGACCCCGCGGGCCAGACTCTGCTGGCCGGTGGCGATGGCGGCGAGGCGCTCGGCGTCGCCGCGGGCAATGGTGCGGGACTGGCTGACCACCAGCCCGTCGTCGGACAGCACGATGGCGTGGTGCGTGCCGGGCACTTGTTCCACCAGGCCGTCCAGCAACCAGTCGAGGTCCGGGTGGGTGGCGGTCGTTCGCATGGTCATGGTCAGTCTTCCGTCGGGGTCCGTCTACGTTGCGGCAGCACGTCGAGGGGTTCGTGGTCGGTCGGGGGAACGTCACGCCGGACCAGCCGGGACTGGCGCTGGAAGGCGCCGATCGTCGCGCCGGAACGGGCGGGCGCGGACCGCCGGTTCGGTGCCTGCTCGTCGGGGGCAGGCACCCCCAGGCCGGCGGCCGGGTCACGCAGTTCGTCGGCGAGACTGGCCAGGCGCACCCGTTTCGGCAGTGGTCGCACGTCCGGCGCGGCATCCACGCGCACGGTGCCGCTCCCCCGCGGTGTGCCGGCCGCCTGCGGCACCGGATGGGGACGCGGCGGCCGGGTCCACACATCACTCGCGGGGGCCGAGGTTTCGGGCAGGCCGACTCGGCCGGTCACCAGGGTGTCCACGTCCTGGGCCGTCCTGCGCTCCGTGCCCGGCGCGTCCGAGACGGCCGCAAAGGGGGGCGGCGGCCAGCCGGCATCGACTGCCGCGGATGTCGGCCCCGACTGCTCGGGCGCCTCGACGACGAGTTCGTCGGGGATGAGGACGACGACCCGGGTGCCGCCGAACGAGGAGGGCCGCAGCTCGACCTGGATGTCGAGGGCTCGCGCCAAGCGGGCGACCACGTAGAGGCCGAGCCTGACGTCGTCCGCCCGGGACATGGCGTCCATGCGGGGCGGCTCGGTCATCAGCCGGTTGGCCTCGTCGTACTGCTCGGGGTCCATGCCCACGCCGCGGTCCTCGATCTCCACCGCGAGACCGCGTCCCACCCGGGCGGCGTACACCTCCACGGGCGTCGGCGGCCTGGAGAAGCCCACCGCGTTCTCCATGAGTTCGGCCAGTACGTGGATCACGAGGCCGACGGCGCGCTCGGCCAGCCACACCCGGTCCTCGACGTCGATCTGGATCCGCCGGTAGTCCTGCACCTCGCTCTGTGCGGAGCGGAGCACATCCAGCAGCAGGACGGGCTTGCGCCAGCGTCGCTGCGGCTGGCCGCCGCCGAGGATCACCAGGTTCTCCTCGTAGCGCCGCAGCCTTGCGGTCAGATGGTCGAGGTCGAACAGGCCTTCAAGGACCTCGGGATCCTCGTGCCGGCGCTCCAGCTCACTGAGCTTCTTCATCTGCAGGCCGATGAGCAGCTGGGTACGCCGGGCGATGCGCTGCAGCAGCTTCTCGAAGCCGCGGAACTGCGAGACCTGGGCCATGGTCGTGTCGAGCGCGCTGTGGCGTGCGAGGTTCAGCGCCTGGCCCAGCTGGCCCAGTTCGTCGTCGCCGTGCTGGATGGTGGGGAGTTCGGCGTCCAGGTCTACGACGTCTCCGCCGCGCAGGCGTTCGACGACGGCCGGCATGCGGGTCTGCAGGTCCAGGGCGGCGACGCGCAGCGCGGAGATCCGGCGGCGCAGCGTCCGGGTGAGGAGCGCGCTGATCAGGACGACCACGAGCACCGCCGCGGCGCCCATCACACTGGTCACGACCAACCGCCGCACCATCGCGTTCAGTTCCTTTTCCGTGGCCGCCGTCAGGGTCACGGAGTAGGCGGTGTTGAGCTGCTGGAGCTGGGTGGTGACCGGCCCGACGCCTGCGCTCCACGTCGTGCCGAGTTCCTTGGAGAACGTGTCCTCGTCGGTCCCGGAGCGGGTGCCGGACAGGACGTTCTGCTCGGCCGTCGTCTTCTGCTTCCAGGCGCCGCCGGCCATCAGCTTCCGGTACCGCGCGGCCTGGTCGTCCGGGACGAGGGGCACGATCTTGTTGTCGTAGAGGAAGTGCTGGGAGCCGATCCATCCGGCTAGCTGCCCGCGTTCGGTGGCGGAGAGCCGGCCGGTCACCGAGCCGCGGGTGAAGAGCGCGTTCTCACGCGAGATCATCTCCATGGCCCAGACCGAGTCGATGGCCGGCCGGGCGAGGTAGTCGATGTTGGGAAGACCGACGTGGCTCAGGGTGGTGAAGAGGTTCAACTGGCCTGAGATGAGGCTCGTGTAGTGGTCGAAGGTCTGCTGCTGCGAGGCGGTCCGCTGGTCCACCCCTGCCCGGTAGTCGGCCAGTTTCCGCAGGTTCCTGCCCACCTGGACGACGTTGGCGCGGATGTCGTCCGGGGCGCTCCAGCCGCTGTCGGGCAGTTCCTGGACGGTGGTGACGTCGGCGTCGGTGCGGACGCGTTGGGCACGCAGTGCCTTTCGGTAGCCCTCGGGGTCGGCCAACTCCGCTCCGCTGAGCCTGCGTTCCTCCTGGAGGTCGAAGAACGCGGCCATGATCGGCCGTGCCGCCGCGTTGGAGGCCGCGTTGCGGTCCTTCTGCGTCTGCCATTGCGTGTAGAGCTGCGCGGAACTCGCCAGCCACAGGGCCACGAGGGTGACGCTGGGCACCAGAGCCAGGACGAGCAGAACCGTTCGCAGTGACGGCTGCCGCCGGGCTTTGCCGCCTCCTGGGCCTTGTCTCTTCGACGCACGCGCATGCACTGCCACTGAGGTCCCCAGCGATGCTCCAAGTGACAGGCCGCTCCGATGGGCCCGCACGATGACGCGCCGATGCTATCCATGGATACCGCTATCTAAATACACTTAGAACACTAAACTTTCACCATCATCGTGCTGCACCGACGCGGTCAGCGCTCCGGCACGAAACAGGGCAGCGTGATCTCGTCCGTGAGGGGCCGGAAGTCGACGCGCACGCGCATCCCGATGTCGACAGCGTCCGGATCTCCGGCGTCGACATGGGAGAGCAGGGTGCCGCCGTCGTCGAGGTCGATCACGGCGAGCGCGAACGGCGTGTCGAAGCCCGGGCCGGGTGCGCGATGCACCACCGTCACCGAGTAGACGGTCCCCCGGCCGGCGCTCGGCGCGTAGTGCCAGCCCGGGGCCATGCACCCGGGGCAGGCGGGTTCGGGGACGAAGAAGCGCAGGTCACAGCTCGGGCAGTACGGGACGACCAGGCCGCCGCGCCGGGCCGCGTCCCAGAACGGTTCGGACAGGTCGGTGGGGACGGGTACGTGCCGGCTCATCGCGCTCTCCCCAACAGGCTCATCTCGTAGTGCTGCGCGCCGGATCCGGCGTTGCCGACGACCGCGAGTTCGGCGCCCTCCACCTGGTGCACGGCGGTGCCGCGCAACTGCCGTACGGCTTCGACGACTTTGAGCGTCATCTGCTGGGTCCCGTTCCAGGCGTAGGAAAGGCAGCCTCCGTCGGGGTTGACGGGATGCTTGCCGCCCACGGCGATGGCACCGCTGGCCGCCAGAGGGCCGCCCTCGCCCTCGCCGCACAGGCCGAGTGCCTCCAACTGCCGGATGATCTCGAAGGAGTTGGGGTCGTACAGGGAGAACACGTCCACGTCGTGGGGCCCGACGCCGGCCATCGCGTACGCGCGGGCGGACGCGTCCCGGCCGAGTTGGCCGACTTCCCGGTACAGCGCCGGGTTGGCGTACGCGGCCTGGTGGTACTCCATGCCGCCGCCGAGGACGGCGACGGCCGGGTGCGGCAGATCGCGGGCCCGTTCGGCGGTGGTGACCACCAGGGCGGCGCCGCCCTCGCCGACGATGCAGCAGTCCAGCAGGTGGAAGGGCGTGGCCACCATCCGGGAGGCGAGGACGTCGTCGGCGGTGTACGGTCCGCGGCCGTACATCATCGCTTCCGGGTTGGTGCTGCCGTTGTTGCGGATGGTGGCGGCGACCTCGGCGAGCTGCCGGGAGGTCGTGCCGTACTCGTGCATGTGCCGTGCCGCCACCAGAGCGAACTGGGCGACGACATAACTGCCCCACACGTCGGCGAACTCCAGGGGCACCCCGGCTCCCACGGGACCGGCTCCGCGCGAGACCAGCTTGCAGCCGCCGACGACGACGGTGTCCGCGTATCCGGCGCTGATGGCGGCGGCCGCCTTCAGCAGGCCTCGGGAGCCGGCGTTGTCGAGCATCGAGTCGCTGGTCCAGCGCAGGTCCCGGCCGAGCATGCGTGCCCAGGAGCTGCCCTCGCCGGGCACGCCGCCCGGGCCGGGCCAGTCCACCTGGGCGCCGTCGACGTCGGCGGGCGTCAGTCCGGCGTCCGCGATCGCGCCGCGTACCGCTTCGAGGGCCAGGTCCATGGCGTCGCGGTCGGGCAGTGTCAGCGCCTGTTCGGTGGCGTGCACGCCGACGACCACGGGTTGGCGGCCGTTCACGGGGTCACCGCCCCGCGCCCAGCGTGTCGCCGCCGGGATAGCCGCCCCCGCCGAAGCGCTCGTCGAGCACCTCGTAGTCCTTGGCGTAGTCCTTCGTGCGCGGGAGGGCATCGACGAACTCGACCGTCTTCGGCTTCTTGTACGAGGCGATCCGCGCCCGGCAGTGCTCGATGACGTCCGCCGCGGTGACCGGCTCGGCGCCCGGCTGGAGGACCACGACGGCCTTGACGTCCTGCGCCCAGCGCTCGTTGGGGACGCCGATCACGGCGGCCTCCTTGACCGCGGGGTGGGACTCGATGCAGTTCTCCACCTCGGCCGGGAAGATGTTCTCGGCGGCCGACTTGAGCATGCGGGTCGTCGTCCCGAGGAAGCTGATCGTGCCGTCGGGTTCGCGCCTGCCGAGGTCGGTGGTGTGCCACCAGCCGAAGCGGAAGCGTTCCTCGTTGATCTCGGGCCGGTTCCAGTAGCCGAGGTGCACGAGGTCGCCGCGGACGCAGATCTCGCCGGCCTCGCCGACCGCGCACTCCTGGCCGGTGCCGTCCAGGACGCGTACGGCGCTGAAGGGGCCCGGGCGTCCCGCGTTGCCGGTGCCCGAACCGCCGTAGGCCCCGGTCACGGCGAAGCCGGTCACCTCGGTCTGCCCGTAACCGCGGCCCATGCCGCCGCCGTTGCGGGTGAAGCGGCTCTGGTCGGTGGGGACGGTGCCCTCCCAGAGCCGCGCGGCGACGCTCGCGCGCAGGTGGGAGAGGTCGTGGCCGGCCTCGCGGTTCAGCGCGACGAGCTGGGCGATGGTCGGGGGCATCAGGTAGGCGTGGGTGCACTGCTCCGCCGCGAGCAGCGGGAGCAGTTCCTCGGCGACCACGCGGCGCACGACCACGTTCTTGCCGCCGTGGACGAAGGCCGGGACGCCCCAGAACTGGTAGTTGCCGATGTGGAACATGGGGCCGGCGCCGAGGAAGGACGTCTCCGTGCCGATGTCCCCCATCCAGGCGGCGCTCGCGCCCATGGCGAGCAGGTTGCGGTGCGAGAGCATCGAGCCGGACTGCCGGCCGGAGATCGCCGCCGTGTAGATGACCAGCAGGGCGGCGTCGGGGTCGACCTCGGCGCCGGGGTCCTCGGGCGAGCCGGAGGCCAGGAACGACTCGTAGGAGTCGGCGCCCTCGGAGTCGTGCCGCAGCCACAACGCCCGGTGGTCGCTGCCGAGTTCGGCCCGTGCCTTGGCGACCGTGTCACCGATCTCCTCGTCCTGCCAGACGACGACCTTGGGGTCGAAGTCCTCGACGGCGAAGGCCATCTCGGGGGCCGCCCAGCGCCAGTAGCCGGGGCAGACCATGGCGCCGACCTTCGCGGCGGCGCCGAGCAGCTCCCAGATCCGGAAGGAGTTCTGGCCCAGCCACAGGATGCGGTCGCCGGAGCCGACGCCCGCGTCCGTGAGGGCGCCTGCGAGCCGGTTGGTGCGCTCGTCCAACTGGGGCCAGGTCAGCCGGACGTCGCCGTCGACGAGGGCGACTCCCTCGGGGAAGGACCGTCGGTGCTCGCGGATGATGTCGCCGAAAGTCAGACGGCGGGCGGAATGCATGCTGGTGGCTCCAAATGGCTTGGAGAGGTGGGGGCCGTCAGACGCGGCCGATGCCCACGCCCTTGATGTGGATGAACTCGTCCAGACCGGCCTTGCCGCCTTCCCGCCCGAACCCGCTCATGCCGACACCGCCGAACGGGGTGGCGGGCGAAGTGATCGGATTCGGCCCGGGGTTGACGTAGACCGTTCCGGCCCTCAGGCGCGGTACCAGGCGGTTGACGCGCGCGATGTCACGGGACTGGATGTAGGCGGACAGGCCGTACTCGCTGTCGTTGGCCAGGGCGACGGCCTGGTCCTCGGTGTCGAACGGGGTGATGGCCAGGACCGGTCCGAAGACCTCCTGCTGGGCGAGGTCGCTGCGGTTGTCGACGTCCGCGAAGACGGTCGGGGAGACGAAGTAGCCGTCGGAGTCGATGCGTTCGCCGCCGTGGACGAGCCGGCCGGCGCCGTCCTCGACCGCCTTGTCGACCATGCCCTGGACGCGGTCGCGGGCGGCTTCGTTGATGAGGGGTCCGATGTACGTCGTCGGGTCGAGCGGGTCGCCGACCGGCAGGTGGGCGATCACGCCGGTGACCCGGGCGATGACCTCGTCGTAGATCGGGCGCTCCACCAGGAGCCGGGTGGGCAGCGCGCAGCCCTGGCCGGTGTTGCTCATGGCGAAGGCGGCGCAGTAGGGGACGACGGTGTCCAGGTCGGTGTCGGCGAAGAGCAGGTTGGCGGACTTGCCGCCGAGCTCGAAGACGACCGGCTTGAGGCTGAGGGCCGCGTCGGCCATGATGCGGCGCGCGGTGGCGGGGCCGCCGGTGAAGGAGATCTTGTCGACGCCGGGGTGGGTGACCAGGGCCGATCCTGCGTCGCCGAGCCCGGTGACGACGTTGATGACGCCGTCGGGGATGCCGGCCTCGCGGGCCAGGTCGGCGAAGAGCAGCGCGGAGAACGGTGTGGACTCGGCCGGCTTGATGACCACGGTGTTGCCGGCGGCGAGCGACGGCGGGACCTTCATGGCCAGCGACAGCGCGGGCGAGTTCCAGGTGATGATGTGGCCGATGACGCCGTAGGGCTCGGCGACGGTGTACTCGACGTTCTCGTGCGGGCTGTAGGCCGCGCCGACCAGGCCCTCGATCTTGTCGGCCCAGCCCGCGTAGTACTCGGTCCACTCGGCGACGTGCGGTCCGACGTTCTCCGCCCAGCCGCCGATGCACACGCCGTTCTCCAGCGGGCAGATCGCCGCGAAGTCGGGGATGTGGTCGCGCAGCAGCCCGGCGAAGCGGGTGAGCAGCCGACGGCGCTCGGCGGGGCGCATGGTGCCCCACACCTCGAACGCCTGGCGGGCGGCCGCCACGGCCCGGTCCACCTCGGTGGGCCCGGCGAGCGGGATGTACGCCTGGACGAGGCCGGTGGCGGGGTTGCGGTGCTCGTAGAGTCCACCGCTGGTGTCGGTGACGTCCTTGCCGCCGATGACCAGACGCGGCTGCGGCAGGTCGTGCTCCGCTCTGTCCTGGTGCAGCTCCACATCGACCGTGACCACGGGTACCTCCTAGAGACCGCGCGACACTGCGCACATCCAGGCTAAATAGCTAACCTATTTAGCCAAGGTAGTCAATAAGTTCCGGATGCTTCAGGCCGCGGACTACAGGCCCAGCGACCGCCCGATGATCTCCAGCATGATCTCCGAGGTGCCGCCGAAGACCCGCTGCACCCGGGTGTCGCGCCAGATGCGCGCGATCTCGTACTCGTTGACGTAGCCGTAGCCGCCGAAGAGCTGCATGCAGCGGTCGATGACCTCCCAGCCGGTCTCGGAGGTCCAGTACTTGGCGGCGGCGGCCTCCTCGGCCGTCAACTCGCCCTGGATCAGCGCCATGATGCAGCCGTCCACGTACACGCGGGCGGCGTTCAGCTTGGCCCTGATGGCGGCGAGCGCGAAGCGGTTGGCCTGGAACTCCCCGATGGGCCGGCCGAAGGCGGTGCGGGTCTTGGCGTAGTCCAGCGCCAGCACGTTGGCCCGCTCCGCGGCCGCCAGCGAGGAGACGGCGATGGCGAGCCGTTCCGTGGGGAGGTTGCCCATCATGTGGTAGAAACCGCGACCCTCCTGCCCGATGAGGTTCTCGGCCGGGACGCGGACCTCGTGGAAGAAGAGCTCGGCGGTGTCCTGGGCCTTCATGCCGACCTTGTCGAGCTTGCGTCCGCGCTCGAAGCCCTCGGCCCCGCGCTCGACGACGATCAGACTGATGCCCTTGTGGCCGGCCTCCGGGTCGGTCTTGCAGGCGACGATCACGAGGTCGGCCAGGATGCCGTTGGTGATGAAGGTCTTGGAGCCATCGATCACCCACTCGTCGCCGTCGCGGCGGGCGGTGGTGCGGATGCCCTTGAGGTCGGACCCGGCGGACGGCTCCGACAGCGCGAGCGCGCAGATCGTCTCGCCGCTGATGACACCGGGCAGCCAGCGAGCCTTCTGCTCCGGGGTGGTGAGATGCATCAGATAGGGCGGTAGGACGTCGTTCTGCAACCCGAGTCCGATGCCGACCGAGCTGGTGGCCGCCATCTCCTCTGCCATGATCGCGTTGTAGCGGAAGTCCCGGATGCCCTGGCCCCCGTACTCCTCCGGGAACTGCCAGCCGATGAGGCCGGCCTTGCCCGCCGCCGCCCACGCGGCCCGGCTCACCTGCCCGTCGCGCTCCCACTGCTCGGCATACGGGGCGCATTCGCGCAGGTAGAAGGTACGGGCGGTCTCGCGGAACAGCTCGTGTTCCTCGGTGAAGATCGTTCGGCGCATGCTCGACTCCACTCACGCATCTCGCTTATTTAGCTGAAGTAGTTATACGATAGCGCTGTATCGGGACCTGGGCGAGGGAGGGCGCGTGAGCGTACGGGACAAGGTGGCACTCGTCACCGGAGCGGGACGCGGGATCGGCGAGGCGATCGCCGACCGGCTCGCCGCCCAGGGAGCCGCGGTCGCCGTCTGCGACCTGGACCCGGAGGCCGCAGCCAAGGTCGCGGGCCGGCTCGTCGAGCGGTACGGAGTGCGGGCGACGGGAGTCGGCGCGGACATCTCCGACAGCGCGGCCGTGCACGCGGCCGTGGAGCGGGTGACCGTCGAGCTCGGACCGGTGGACGTCCTGGTCAACAACGCGGCCGTCGACGTCATCGGCCGCTTCGTCGACAGCACCGAGGACACCTGGAACCGGATCATCGACGTCAATCTGCGCGGCACCATCACGATGACCCGGGCCGTACTGGACTCGATGATCGAAAGCGGTGGCGGCCGGATCGTGCACATCGCCTCGGACGCCGGCCGTGTCGGCTCGTCCGGCGAGGTGGTGTACTCCGCCACGAAGGGCGGGGTCATCGCCTTCGGCAAGGCCCTGGCCCGCGAGGTCGCCCGGCACGGCATCACCGTCAACAGCGTCTGCCCGGGCCCGACCGACACCGCGCTGCTCGGCCAGGTCGCCGACTACAGCCAGAAGATGTACGACGCGACCGTGCGGGCCATCCCGCTGCGCCGCGTCGCCCAGCCCGACGAGATCGCCGGTGTGGTGGCCTTCCTCGCGTCCGACGACGCCGCCTACATGACCGGGCAGACGCTCTCGGTCAGCGGCGGCCTGACGATGGTCTGAGGTGAACACCGTGCTGCGCACCGAACTCCGCGACCGGACAGCGGTGTTGACCCTCGACCGGCCGGGGCAGCTCAACGCCATCGGCTCCGAGACCGCGGGCCGGCTGAAGCAGGCCCTCGCCGACATCCGCGACAACGACGACGTGCGCGCCCTGGTCATCACCGGTGCGGGACGGGCCTTCTCGGCCGGTGCCGACCTCGGTGAGATCGAGTCGTTCACGACACCCGGGCAGTTCCGGGACTTCGTGGGGCGACTGACCGAGGCGTTCGCACTCCTGGAGGACTTCCCCAAGCCGTCGGTCGCGGCCGTCCACGGGTTCGCCTTCGGCGGCGGCCTGGAGCTGGCGCTCGCCTGCGACCTGCGGGTGGCCGAGCGCGGCACCCGGCTGGGCCTGCCCGAGATGAAGCTCGGCGTGCTGCCGGGCGCGGGCGGCACCCAGCGGCTGCCCCGCCTGTTGCCGCCGGCGATCGCCAAGCAGATGATCCTCACCGGCGAGCCGATCGACGCGGAGCGTGCTCACGCGCTCGGGCTCGTCAACGAACTCGCCGAGCCCGGCGGCGCACTCAAGACCGCCGAGGCCCTCGCCGCGAAGCTGACCGCCGGGGCCCCGCTCGCACTCGCGGCGGGCAAACGGCTGATCGACTACGGCCTCGGCATGGACCTGGAGGCGGCGATCGCGTACGAGCGCGAGACCGTCGCGGTGCTGTTCTGCACCGAGGACCGGACCGAGGGACTCAAGGCCTTCCGGGAACGCCGACCGGGCGACTTCCGCGGCGTGTAGCAGGCGTACAAGCGCCCGATGATCTGGAGGTGGGCCCGTGCGGCCACTGGAGGGCATTGCCGTGGTCGAGCTGGGCATGTGGGTGGCGGCACCGGCCGCGGCCACCATGCTCGCCGACTGGGGCGCGGACGTGATCAAGGTGGAGGCGCCGACCGGCGACCCCAACCGGTACACGCTCAAGCACGTCGGACAGGACATCGACAGCGCTCCCCCGTTCGAGACCGACAACCGCGGCAAGCGCGGCATCGTCCTCGACCTGCGCTCGCCGGACGGCAAGGACGTACTGGAGCGGCTGCTGGAACGCGCCGACGTGTTCGTCACCAACCTCCGCCCGGGCGCTCTGGAGAGACTGGGCCTGGCACCGGACGATCTGAGGGAACGTCATCCTCAGCTGGTTGTGGGCACGTTGACGGGCTACGGCTGGATAGGCGCCGAGCGCGACCGCGCCGGATACGACGTCTCCGCGTTCTGGGCCCGGCCCGGCATAGCCGCCATGCTCAACCCGGCCGGGGAGCCACCGCCCGGCATCCGGCCCGGTCTCGGTGACCGTACGGCCGCGGCGAACCTGGTCGCCGGTGTGCTGGCCGCGCTCCTGCGCCGCGAACGCACCGGCGAGGGCGGCGTGGTGGACGTGTCGCTGCTGCGGTCCGGCACCTACGCCAACGGCAACGACCTCGCCCTGCAGAACTTCTTCGGCAAGCGCGGCCGTACCCGCCACCGCACCGAGCACGAGTCGCCGCTCTACAACTCCTACCGGGCCGCCGACGACCGCTGGTTCTGGCTGGTCGGCCTGGAGGGCAACCGGCACTGGCCCGGTGTCGTCAAGGCCCTGGGCCGTGCGGACCTGGAGACGGACGAGCGGTTCGCCACCGGCAAGGCCCGGCGCGGCCACGTACGCGAGCTGATCGCCGTGTTCGACGAGGAGTTCGCCAAGCGGCCCCTTGAGGAGTGGGCCGAGCGCTTCGACGCCGAGGGCGTGTGGTGGGCGCCCGTGCAGACCCTGGCGGAGGTGGCGGCCGATCCGCAGGCGGAGGCGGTCGGGGCGTTCGTCGAACAGCCGGGCATGGGGGACGCGCCGCCGCTGCGGACGGTGGCGACTCCGGTCGCCTTCTGGGGCATCGACGAGAAACCACACAGTGGCGCACCGACGCTCGGCGAGCACACCGACGAAGTGCTCCGCGAACTCAACTGAACTCATCTATCTGGAGGTACGGCGTGGGCATCCTCGACGACAAGGTCGCCATCGTCACCGGCGGCGGCAGAGGGCTTGGCCGGGCGCACTGTCTGGCGCTCGCCGAGGCCGGCGCGACCGTGGTGGTGAACGACCTCGGCTCGGGCATACACGGCGAGCAGACCGGCGACTCCCCCGCCGACGAGGTCGTCGCCGAGATCACCAAGCTCGGCGGCCGGGCGATCGCCAACCACTCCTCGGTCACCGACTGGGCCGCGACCGAGACCATGGTCGCGGACACCGTCGCCGAGTTCGGGCGCCTCGACATCGTCGTGAACAACGCGGGCATCGTGCGCGACCGCATGCTGTTCTCGATGACGGAGGCCGAGTTCGACACCGTCATCGCGGTGCACCTGAAGGGCACCTTCGCCCTCACCCGGCACGCGTGCGCGTACTGGCGCGAGGCATCGAAGCGAGGTGAGCGGGTCGCGGGCCGCGTGATCAACACGACGTCCGGGACCGGCCTGTTCGGCAACCAGGGCCAGTCCAACTACGGAGCGGCGAAGGCCGGGATCGCCGGGCTCACCGTCCTGACCGCCCTGGAGATGCGCCGCTACGGCGTCACCGCGAACGCCATCTCGCCGATCGCGGCCACGCGGATGACGGACGGGCTGGCGGTCGGCGAGTCGCTCCAGGCCACCGAGGGCTTCGACCCGCGCGATCCCGCCAACGCCTCCGGAGTCGTCGTCTACCTGGCCTCCGACAGCGCGGCCTGGCTGACCGGCCAGGTCCTGCGCATCGAGGGCAACCGGCTGAACCGGCTCCAGGGCTGGACGGTCGCCGCCGTCCACCCGAGCCGGTCCGGGCAGGCACTCACCTACGACGAACTCGTCGACGCCGTACCCCAGTTGTACGACACCCTCCCCACCGGCCGGGCGACGGGCGTCGGCCAGTGAAGGGCCACGACACGGCCGCACTGGTGCTGCGCGCGACCCTCGGCCCAATGCTCTTCGCGCACGGCTGGAACAAGGTCGCCGGACCGGGCGGACTCAAGGGCACCACGGGCTGGTTCGAGGCGCTGGGCCTCCAGCCGGCCGAGCTGCACGCCCGGATGGCGGCGGGCACCGAGATGGCCGCGGGCGTCGGCATCGCGCTGGGCGCCGCCAATCCGCTCCCCGCCGCGGCGGCCGTAGGACTGATGACCGTGGCCGCGCGGACCGACCACCGCGGCAAGGGCTTCTTCGTCTTCAAGGGCGGCTGGGAGTACGCCGGTGTCGTGGGCGGCGCGGCCGTCGCACTGGCGGCCCTGGGCAACGGCCGGTACTCGCTCGACGGCCTGCTGCGACGCCGACCCGCGGGCAGTCGGCACGCCTTGCTGGCGGCCGGAGTCGGCACGGCGAGCGCGGCGGCACTGCTGGCGCTGTGCTACCGGCCGGAGCGGAAACCGGACGAGACAGATCAATGAGACCGATGAGGACGACATGAGTCGGACGAGGGCAACAAGGGAGAGTCGACATGGACGCGGCTGACTTCAGCGCGGTGCTGTCCGAGGTCCGGCGTTTCGTCAGGGACCGCGTCGTGCCGCTCGAAGCGGAGATCGACGAGAAGGACGAGATGCCCTCGGACATCCGCGAGGCGGCCAAGAAGATGGGCCTGTTCGGCTTCGCGCTGCCCGAGGAGTACGGCGGACTGGGTCTGTCGATGCTCGAAGAGGCCCAGCTGATGTTCGAGCTGGGCTATACGACGCCGTCCCTGCGCTCGATGTTCGGCACCAACAACGGCATCGCCGGTCATGTCCTCATGGTCGGCGGTACGGAGGAACAGAAGGCTCACTGGCTGCCGAGGATCGCCTCGGGTGACGTTCTGGCGTCGTTCGCGCTCACCGAACCGGAAGCCGGTTCCGATCCCTCCACGCTCACCACGAAGGCACACCTCGACGGCGACGAATGGGTGATCAACGGCGCCAAGCGCTACATCACCAACGCCCCGCTCGCCGACGTCTTCATGGTCTTCGCCCGCACCGACCCCGACGCCCCGCGTACCCGGGGCATCTCCACCTTCCTGGTCCCGGCCGGCGCCCCCGGCCTCACCGTGGCCCCCAAGGACCACAAGATGGGCCAGTTCGGGGCCTGGACCGCGGACGTGTTCTTCGACGACGTGCGCGTGCCGGTCTCCGCGCTCGTCGGCGGCGAGGACGGCCTGAACCGGGGCTTCGGAACCGCGATGGGCTGCATCGCGCACGGACGGGTCCACATCTCCGCGCTGATGGTCGGCATGGCCGAGCGCCTGGTCGACGAGTCGGTCGCCTACGCGAGCACCCGCAAGCAGTCCGGGAAGCTCATCGGCTCCTTCCAACTGGTCCAGGGCCTGATCGCCGACTCGCAGACCGACTACTACGCGGGCCGCGCCACCGTCCTGGAGGCCGCCCGCGCCTTCGACGCCGGCACGGACACCAAGATCGGACCGTCCTGCACGAAGTACTTCGCCAGCGAGATGGTGTGGCGGGTCGCGGACCGCGCGGTGCAGATCCACGGCGGCGCGGGCTACATGCGCGGAGTCGCCGTCGAGCGCTTCTACCGCGACGCCCGGCTGTTCCGCATCTACGAGGGCACCAGCCAGGTGCAGCAGGTCATCATCGCGAAGGCGCTGCTGGGCGAGGCGGCGCGCGGCTGAGCGGCACACAAGGCAAAGGCCCCGGGATCCCCCGGGGCCTTTCTTGCCGCGCTCTCAGATCCCGAGCCGGTCCAGCAGCCGCTCGTGATACACCGCCGGGCCGCCGAACAGCAGCTGCGAGGACTTGGCCCGGCGGAAGAACAGGTGGGCCGGGTGTTCCCAGGTGAAGCCGATGCCGCCGTGGACCTGGATGTTCTCCATGGCGGCGACCATGTACGCCCGTGAGCAGGAAGCGTGGGCCACGGCCGCGGCGACGGGGAAGTCCGGGGAGTCCTCGTCGGCCAGCCGCGCCGCCTCGCGGGAGGACGCCTCGGCCAGCTCCACCTGGACGAGCATGTCGGCGCACTTGTGCTTGACCGCCTGGAAGGAGCCGATCGGCCGGCCGAACTGATGACGGACGCGGGCGTAGTCCGCGCTCGTCTCCAGGCACCGCCGTGCCCCGCCCGCCTGCTCGGCGGCGAGCCCGACCGATGCGATGTCCAGGACCTTGGCCATGATGCGGCCGCCCGCCCCCTGCGCCCCGACGAGCGTCGCGGGTACGGCGTCCAGGGTCAGCCGGGCCATGGCCCGGGTGGCGTCCAGCGTCTGCATCGGTTCCGCCGCGAGTCCCGTGGCGTCCCGGTCCACGGCGAAGAGGGTGGGTCCGGCAACGGTTCGGGCGACGACGAGGATCAGGTCGGCCGTCGTACCGTCGACGACGAAGCACTTGCGGCCGCTCACCGTCCAGCCGTTGTCGCCGTCGCCGTTTCCGTCCGGCACGGCGCGCGCGGAGACCATGGCGGGGTCCCAGGAGCCGTGGTCCTCGGCGACGGCGAGGGCGGCCGTGGTGCGTCCAGCCGCGATGCCGGGAAGGTGGCGTGCGCAGGCATCCTGGTCTCCCGAGGCCAGCAGGGCCTGGGCGGCCAGCAGGACGGTCGCGAAGAAGGGGGCGCAGAACAGCGCACGGCCCATCTCCTCCAGGACGACGCCGAGTTCGACGAGTCCGAAGCCGTCGCCGCCGTACTCCTCCGGGATCGCGAGTCCCGGCAGGCGCAGTTGGTCGGCTGCCTGGGACCACACCGCGGGGTCGAAGCGCGGCTCGCTCTCCATGAGCTTGCGCACCGCTTCCTCGGGCGACTTGGCTTCCAGGAACTCGCGTACGGACGACCGCAGTTCCCGCAGTTCGCTCTCGTCGGCGGTCACGACCGCACCTCCTTGGCAGCGGCGGTCGCCGGTTCCTTGGGCAGGCCGAGGACGCGTTCCGCGAGGATGTTCTTCATGATCTCCTCGGTGCCGCCGAGGATGCGCAACGCCGGGGTGGCGAGAAGGAGTTCGGTCCAGGCGTAGGTGCCCCACTGGCCGGTGTCGGCGATGATCCGGGGGCCGAGCACGTCGGAGACGAAGTGTGCCGCCCGGGTGAGGTTCTGGCCGTACATCAGCTTCGAGACGGACATCTCGGGGCCCGGCGCGACTCCGGCGCGCAGCTTGCGCAGGGCGCGGGCGTTGAGGTGTTCGGTGGCCAGGACGTCCACCAGGAGTTCCGCGAGGCGGGCGCGCAGGGCGCGGTCGTCCCAGGTCCAGGTGGCCCGCATGAGCGCCGAGAGGTGGTCCGGGGACAGGGCGGCGGCCACCGGGCCGACTCCCTCGCTGCCGACTGTCGCGCGCTCGTTCATCAGGGTGGTCAGGGCGACGGTCCAGCCGCCGTCGACCTCGCCGAGCCGGTGGTCGTCGGGGATGCGTACGTCGGTGAGGAAGACCTCGTTGAAGTCGGCGCCGCCGGTCATCTGCCGCAACGGCCGGACCTCGACTCCGGGGGTGTCCATGGGGACGAGGAACGCCGTGATGCCGCGGTGCTTGGGCGCGTCGGGGTCGGTACGGGTGAGGGCGAGGCCGATCTGGCTGTGCTGGGCGACCGACGTCCACACCTTCTGCCCGTTCAGCACCCAGTCGTCGCCCTCGCGGACGGCCCGGGTGGCCACGCTCGCCAGGTCCGACCCGGCGCCGGGTTCGCTGAACAGCTGGCAGGCGATGGCGTCCCCGCGGTACATCGCCGGCAGCCAGCGGTCCTTGATGTGGGGCTGGGCGTGGGCCAGGATCGTCGGCCCGATCATGCCCAGGCCGATCACACTGAGCACACCGGTGTCGGCGACGTCGTACTCCGACTCGACGGCGTCGTAGAGCAGGTCGTGGACGGGGGTCAGGCCCCGGCCGCCGTACTCCACCGGTCCGGTGATCCAGCCGAAGCCGTTCTCGTGGCGGATCCGCTGCCACTCCCGGGCCCGTTGCACGAACTCCCGCTCCTCGGCGGGCGGGAGGCTGCTGAAGTACGCCATCGAGTCGTCGCCCTCGCCCCAGGTGAAGGCGGTGCGGTCGGGGGCCTTCGCCACGTGCGCGTCGAGGAAGCGGCGCGCCTCGGCGGCGAAGTCCCGCATGTCGTCGGATTCCATCGCGTTCGCTCCGCGGTCAGAGAGAGGTTCAGGTCGAGAGGATCGTCACCGCCGACGCGCCGGGCGCGCCGTACAGGTGGGTGTAGCCGACGCGCGGTGTGCCGGGGATCTGGCGGGAGCCCGCCGTGCCGCGCAGCTGGAGGACGATCTCGTGGATCTGGCGCAGTCCGGACGCGCCGATCGGTTCGCCGTTACCGAGCAGGCCGCCGTCGGTGTTGACCGGGAGCCGGCCGCCGATCTCGGTGGCGCCCTCGGCGACGAGGCGTTCCTGCTCGCCGTCCTTGCAGAGGCCGTTCTCCGCCATGTGGATGATCTCCGACCCGGCGTCGGTGTCCTGGAGCTGGGCGACGTCGACGTCCTCGGGGCCGATGCCCGCGCGTTCGTACACGTCCCGGGAGGCGTCCACGCTCGGGCTGTCCACGGGCTCCCCCACCGGGAACGACGGGCTCTGCACCTCGAACGCGCCGAGCCTGCGGCTGCGCAGGGCGGTGGCGCGGACCCGTACCGGCTTACCCGTGTACTTGTGGGCCTGGTCGGCCCGGCACATCACGATCGCCGCCGCGCCCTCGTTCGGGCCGCAGTACATGAACTGGCGCAGGGGGTAGTTGAGGACCGGGGAGGCGAGGACCTCCTCGGGCGTGAGGGGCGTCCGACGCCAGGCCTTCTCGTTGCCGGCCGCGTTGCGGAAGTTCTTGGAGGCCACGCGGGCGAGCGTCTCGTGGGAGATGCCGTGCTCGTGCATGTAGCGGTTGATCTTCATGCCGAAGAAGTGGGTGGTGAGGAAGAGTCCGGTCTGCCCGTACCAGGAGGGGATGCCGGCCACGGACGGGTCGGCGGCGAACGCGCCGCGCGGGTGCTTGTCCAGGCCGATGGCGATGGTCAGGTCGTGCTCGCCGGTCTCGATCGCGCGGGCGGCGAGCGCCACCGCCGTACCGGCCGTCGCACAGCCGTTGAAGACTCCGCGCAGGGGTACGCCGGTGAGGCCGAGCCTGCCGACGATCGCGTCCGGGTTGGCGACCTCGTAGCTGCCGATGTAACCGCCCTGGATCTGGGGCCAGTTGACGCCCGCGTCGGCGAGTGCCAGCCGTACCGCGTCCGCGCCCATGTCCAGCGCGGGCTTGCCGGGGAAGCGGCCGAAGGGGTGCAGGCCCACCCCGATGATGACGGCCTCGGTCATGACGCCTCCTGTTCGGCATGGGTGGACTCTTCGGCCGGGGCGAACGCGAAGGTCACGACCTCGGTTCCGTCGTCCTGGACGGTGTAGGGCACGAGCGTCAGCCGCATGTCCTGCCCGATCCGCAGCTTCTCCGGGTCGGGTTCGGTGAGGCGGGCCTCGACCAGCAGCTCGCCGGGGAGCTCGATGTATCCGACGGCGTACGGCTCGAAGGCCTTGGGTCCGTCGTACGGCGGGGACGGCGGGCGGAAGTCCTGGGTGGTGTACGTCCACAGGGTGCCGTGGTCCGCCAGGAGCCGTTCCTTCGACTCGTCGCTCGCGCACCGGACGCAGGTCGCGGCGGCCGGGAAGCTCACCAGGCCGCACACCCTGCACTCGGAGCCGATCAGCCGGAGGGGCGCGGCGGCGGGCGGCCAGGTGAACAGGCCTTCGGTGACCGGGCGTTGGGTGGTCGTCATCTCAGGCTCCGTTCCGGTTGCCGAGGACGTCGGCGTTCGGTGCCGCCTTGGCCACCAGGTTCGGGACGACGGAGGACAGCTCCTCGGGCGTCCAGCGGGCGTCGGCACTGGCGGCGGGGCCGTTGACCCAGCCCTCCAGGACCGTGATGCGGTTGCCGACGACGCCGAACACCCGGCCGGTGACCTCGCGGGAGGCGGCCGAGCCCAGCCACACCACCAGCGGCGAGATGGCCTCGGGGGTCAGGTCCTGGCTCTCGGCGGCCTGCTTCATCATCTCGATGTCGTCGGTCAGCCGGGTCAGCGCGGTGGGCGCGATGGCGTTCACCGTCACGCCGTAGCGGGCGAGTTCGGCGGCGGCGATGAGGGTGAGGCTGCCGATGCCGGCCTTCGCGGAGCCGTAGTTGGACTGGCCGGGGTTGCCGAAGATGCCGGACGGGGAGGTCGTGTTGATCACCCGGGCGTCGTTGTCCTGACCGGACTTGGCGCGCTCGCGCCAGTACGCGGCCGCGTGGTGCAGCGTGGCGAAGCTGCCCTTGAGGTGGACGGCGATCACGCTGTCCCAGTCCCGCTCGGTCATCGACACGATCATCCGGTCGCGCAGGATGCCGGCGTTGTTGACCAGCACGTCGAGACCGCCGTAGGTGTCGACGGCCTGCTGGACGAGCCGGCCGGCGCCCTCCCAGGTGGAGATGTCATCCGTGTTGGCCACTGCCTCGCCGCCGGCCGCGACGATCTCGTCGACCACGCTCTGGGCGGGCCCGGCGGAGGCGCCCGCGCCGTCCCGTCCGCCGCCCAGGTCGTTGACGACGACCTTCGCGCCGTGTGCGGCGAACGCCAGGGCGTGCGCCCGGCCGATCCCGTTGCCGGCGCCGGTCACGACCGCGATCCGGCCCTCGACCACTCCTTCAGACATGCTCAATTCCTCCATCGGAAAGGTCAGTTGGCCTCGGCGAGCAGGACTCGCGGTTCGTCGCTGCCGCAGCCGCACCGGCCCACGACGACGCGTCCGGTGATGCCGAGCGGTGTCTCGGGCAGGGGCGAGGTGCACCCCTCCCCCGCGGCCACGGTCAGCTGTCCGTCCCGCTCGCCGAACCGCCATGCGGCGGCGTTGACATGTGCGCCGCTGCGCTCGGGGCACTCCAGCGCGAGGGCCGGTCCCACCGCCGAGATCACGGAGGCGTTCACCCCCACTGCGCGCAGGACGGGCACGGCGGCGGGTCGGGCCAGCACGACGGGCGTGGACCGGAACATCTCGCCGATGTCGGCCGCGCCGGCGAGCCCGTCCAGGGTCTGGGCCGACAGGCCGATCACCGCGTGCGGGGCCAGTTCTCGGTGGAAGACCGCGGTGCGGCGGTGGTCCCAGCCCATCGCCTCGGCGATGCCGTACGGCACCTTCAGCGCGCGCAGGGCGCCGATCACCGCCTGCCCCCAGAAGCCCTCGAAGCCGGAGGCGGTCAGCAGGGCCCGCTGCCCGGCAGCGAGACCGTGTTCCCGCAGGCGTGCGGTCGCCCACTCGGTGTCGCGGGCGAGTTCCGCCCAGGTGAGCTCCAGGTCCCGCATGCCGTCTGCGGTGGGGAAGCGCAGGAGGTAGGCGAGTTCGGGGCGGTCGAGCGTCCTGGCTCGGGCCAGGGTGTCGGCGCGGGCCATCAGGTCTTCACCACCCGGGGGAACTTGGCGACGCTGGTCATGGTCTTCAACAGGTCCTCCTCGGTGCGCATGTCGAGCACCGGCTTGACTCCGGTCCGCTCGCGCACGGCCTCGCTCAGGCGTCCGGCGAGGGCGTCGACGTCGCCGGTGAGATGGGGGTCGTAGCCGACGCGCAGCCGCAGTTCGTCGACCTCGCGCCGGTCCCGGACGATCTGGAAGACGCCCGCTACGGTCTCCGGCTGGTCCTCGACCGCCTGCCAGACGTCCCGCAGGACGACGGAGCGTCCCCGGACCACCGTCTCGTCGCCGCGCCGCCCGGCCACCCACATACGGGCGTGGGTGCGGCCGCAGCCGCAGGTGTCGCGGGAGAGTCGGACGAGGTCCTCGCTGCGGTAACGGATCAGCGGCGCGGCCCGGTTGTCCAGGTCGGTGGCGACCAGTTCGCCGAGGTCGCTCTCGGGGACGTCGTGCCAGCCGTGCTCGTCGACCTCGACGCACTCGGCGAAGACGGTGTCCTCCCACAGGTGGAAGCCGTCGTGCTCGCGACACTCCCAGGCGGTGCCGGTATCGGCGGCGCTGGTGTACTCGTAGACGTCGATGCCCCAGTCGTCGCGGATCCGCTCGCGCATCTTCCGGCTGAGGGGCTGGCCGGCGCAGGAGGCGCCCTTGAGGGAGGAGAAGGCCTCCCTCAGGTCGGTCTTCTCGGCCAGGTGCTCAAGCTCCACCATCTGCGGATACATCATCTGCAGATAGGCGGGCCGGTAGGTGCGCAGGGCCTCGACGACCTCGGGCATGTTGCCCATCCAGGTGTCGACCTCGATGACCACCGCGCCCAGCGCCTGGAAGCCGGCGTCCATGAAGTTGCGGAAGGTGCCGGGCGGGCTCAGGACCCGGTCGCCGGGCCTCAGGCCCAGCTCCCACAGGTCCCGCACCTGGGCGGTCACCAGGGGCGGGGCGTCCTGCCAGATCTCGGCGAAGAACTCCGGGTCGCCGGTGGTCCCGGAACTGGAGGAGACCGAGGTCAGCTCCTCGACCGGGACGCAGAGCAGGCCGGCGAAGGGATCGCCGGTGCGGCTCCGGTAGGCGCGGATCATGTCCTTGGTGATGAACGGAATCCGTGCCCGGAAGTCCTCCAGGGAGCGGATGTGTCGCGGGTGGGCCCCGTGCTCGTCCCACAGCTCGCGATAGAAGGCCGAGTTGGCGTAGGCGTACTCCACGAGCTCCAGGAGCCGTTCTTCCTGCCGTGCGCGCAGTTCCTCGCGCGGCATGGTCTCCACCTGGGGCTCGAAGTACCTGTCAGCGGTGTCCCTGTCACCGACCATGGCGCCTCCTCGCGGCTCAGTGCCCAGATCTTCCAGCTATCAGCGCAATCAGTCAACCAATTCGACGGATTGAGAGCGAGACTCGCGCTCCGCCGATCTATATAGTTAACTATTAGAACTCATTCAACCACAGGAGGGCTGTCGTGAAGATCGTTGTCTGCGTGAAGCACGTCCCCGACGCCACGGCGGACCGCACCTTCTCCGAGGACGGCACCACCGACCGGGAGGCGGTCGACTCACTGCTGTCCGAACTCGACGAATACGCCGTCGAGCAGGCGCTGCGCCTGTCCGAGTCGGACGCCGACGCCGAGATCAGCTTTCTCACCGTCGGCCCGGACGACGCGCGCGACGCCCTGCGCAAGGCCCTGGCCATGGGCGGTGACGCGGCGATCCATGTCAGCGACGAGGACATCGAGGGCAGCGACGCGTTCGGCACGTCACTGGTGCTGGCCAAGGCGATCGAGCGGCACGGCTTCGATCTCGTGCTGTGCGGGATGGCCTCGACGGACGGCAGCATGGGCGTGCTGCCCGCGCTGCTCGCCGAGCGGCTCGGCGTCCCGGCCGTCACCCACCTCGAAGAGCTGGCGATCGAGGACCGCACCGTCACCGGGCGCCGCGAGGGCGAGGGCGCCACCGTACGGATTCAGGGCGCCCTGCCGGCCGTCGTCTCGGTGACCGACCGCTCCGGGGACGCCCGCTACCCCTCTTTCAAGGGGATCATGGCCGCGAAGAAGAAGCCGGTGGAGACCCTCGGTCTCTCCGATCTCGGCATCGAGGCCGCACAGGTCGGCCGGGCCGGAGCGCGGTCGGCCGTGGACACCGCGACCCGGCGCCCGCCGCGCGCCAAGGGCGAGATCGTCGCCGACGAGGGGACGGGCGGCATCGGACTCGCCGCGTTCCTCACCACCAAGAAGTTCATCTGACCGCGCCCCGACCTCACATACCTGAAGGAGTTGCATCACCGTGGCCGAGATCCTCGTCCTCGTCGACCACGTCGACGGTGCCGTACGCAAGCCGACCCTCGAACTGCTCACCCTGGCCCGCCGCTTGGGCGAACCCTCCGCCGTCTTCCTCGGGCCGGGCGCCGACAGCGCGACCGAGGTGCTCGGCCGGTACGGCGCCCGGAAGGTCTACGTCGTGGACGCCCCCGAGGTCGACGAATACCTCGTGACCCCGGCCGTGGACACCCTTACCCAACTCGCCGAACGCACCGGACCGGCCGCGATCCTGCTGCCGTCCGGGCCGGACGGCAAGGAGATCGCCGCGAGGGTCGCGCTGCGGCTCGGCTCCGGACTCATCACCGACGCCGTCGACGTCACCGCGGGACCCGAGGGACCGGTCACCGAGCAGTCGGCGTTCGCCGCGACGTACCAGGTCACCGCGCACGTCACCCAGGGCGTGCCGGTGATCACGGTCAAGCCGAACGCCGCCGCCCCCGAGGCCGCCCCCGCAGATCCCGTCGTCGAGAAGCAGGACGTCACCTTCGGCCCGGCCTCGCACGCCGTCCGGGTCCTGTCCCGCACACCCCGGGAGCGCGGCGACCGGCCCGAACTGACCGAGGCCGACGTCGTCGTCTCCGGCGGGCGCGGGGTGAACGGCGCCGAGAACTTCGCCCTCATCGAACGGGTCGCCGACGCGCTCGGCGCGGCCGTCGGGGCGTCCCGGGCGGCCGTGGACGCGGGCTGGTATCCGCACAGCCACCAGGTCGGGCAGACCGGCACCCAGGTCTCCCCGCAGCTCTACCTCGCCGCCGGCATCTCCGGCGCGATCCAGCACCGGGCGGGCATGCAGACGTCCAAGACCATCGTCGCCGTCAACAAGGACGCCGACGCGCCGATCTTCGAACTCGCCGACCACGGCGTGGTCGGGGACCTCTTCGCGGTGCTGCCGCAGCTGGTGGACGAGATCGAGCGGCGCCGGAGCTGATCTCCACTCCTCCCGGCCTTCCCTTCGGCCATCCATACAACTAAAATCGCTAACTGATTACATCCATTGAGCTTGCAGCCCTGACCCGAAGGAGCGTCATGACGAAGATCTGGGTCAACTCCGGGGACTCCCATGTGATGGAACCCGCCGACGTGTGGACCGACAGGCTGCCCGCACGGCTCGGCGCCCGCGCCCCGCGCAGCGAGCGCGGCGAGAAGTACGAGATGCTCTACATCGACGGGGAGCGCATCGACCGACAGCTCGGCGACTTCATGGACGCCATGCGTCCGCCGGGCGCCTGGGACCTGAAGGTCCGCCTCAAGGACCTCGACCAGGAGGGTGTGTGGTCCCAACTGGCCTTCCCCTCCATGGGGTTCTGGCTGGTGTCGATCACCGACCGGGAGCTGGCCCGGGAGACCGTACGGGCCTGGAACGACTGGGCCCACGAGGAGATCCTCAGCAAGAACAAGCGGGTCATCACCACCGCCTGCCTCTCGACCGCCGACATCGACGACGCGGTCGCCGAGGTGGAACGGGTGGCGGAGCTGGGGTTCAAGGCCGTCTTCCTGCCGTGCTCGACGCGACCGGGCGAGGAATACGCCCTGGAGCGCTGGGAGCCGCTGTGGACCGCGGTCGAACGGGCGGGGCTGGTGCTCGGCTTCCACATCGGCACCGGCGCGCAGAACGTCGTCTTCCGCGGACCCGGCGGCGCGGTCGTCAACTACATGGAGACGACCTACCCGGGCATGCGCGTCGTGTCCCACATGGTCGCGGGCGGCGCCCTGGACCGCCACCCCGACCTGAGGATCCTCATCGCGGAGGGCGGCGCGGGATGGGTGCCGGCCATCGGCGACCGGATGGACGAGGCCTACCGCCAGCACGGCATGTTCGTCCGGCCCAAGCTCAGCCGGCTGCCCAGCGAGATCATCAGGCAGCAGGTGTACGCCTCCTTCCAGCACGACAAGAGCTCGGTGGAGATCGTCGAGTCGACCGGCTACCGCAACGTGATGTGGGGCGACGACTACCCCCACCTGGAAGGCACCTACGGCCACACCCAGTCCACGCTGCACGACCTGTTCGACGGCGTGCCGGACGACATCCGCGAGCGCGTCACGCGCGGCACCTTCAACGAGCTCTTCCGCCTGCCGGACCAGACTCCCCAGGAGGCGGCCGTCTGAGCGGCGCCGACGGAACCACTGCGGTGACCACTCACTCGTACCCCTCGGACTCCCCGCACCCCTCGTATCCCGAGGACCTGGAACGGCCCGGACTCGTCAGGACGGGGCGGTCGACCTTCGTCCGGCCCATCCGGGCGGAGGACGCCGACCGCCTGGTCGAGTTCGTCGGCACCCTGTCCCGCGCCACGCTGGCCTACCGCTCCCTCGGCCCGGTGGTCCGCGCCCGCGACGACGTCATCCGGCGCGGCGCCCACGTGGACTACCTCAACGAGCTTGCGCTCGTCGCCCTGGCCGGTGACGAGATCGCCGGCCTGGTGCGTTACGTCCGTGACCCGGAGGAACCGGAGCACGCCGAGGTCACGTTCACCATCCGGGACGACCACCAGAGCGAGGGGTTCGGCAGGCTGCTCCTGGAGCACATCGCCGCCGCCGCGCGGGCACGGGGCATCCGTGTGCTGGAGGCCGACGTCCTCGCCGACAACGCCCGGATGATCAACGTGTTCCTCGGCTCCGGCTACCGTACCGAAGCCGGTCCGCCCGGCCAGATCATCCACTTCGAGATCGCCGTCGACCCGCAGGCCCAGGCCGTGGCGCGGGCCGAGCGGCGCGAGCAGACGGCCGTACGGCGCTCGCTCAAGCCCCTGCTCGAACCGCGCTCGGTCGCCGTGATCGGCGCCAACCGCGACCCGCTGACGATCGGCCACGAGATCGTCGCCAACCTGCTGCGGGGCGGCTTCGCCGGCCGCGTGTTCCCCGTCAACCCGCGGGCCGAGCAGATCGCCGGGGCGCGGGCGTACGCAAGCGTCCGCGCCCTGCCCGAGCCGCCGGACCTGGCGCTGGTGGCCGTACGCGCCGAGGCGGTGCCCGGTGTCGTAAGGGAGTGCGCGGAGGCAGGGGTCAAGGCGGTGGTCGTCGTCTCGACGGGCTTCGGAGAGACCGGAGCCGAGGGGCGAGCCGGCGAACTGGAGCTGGCCCGTTTCGCCCGCGCCTCCGGGATGCGGCTGGTGGGCCCGAACTGCATGGGCGTGGTCAACACGACCCCCGCGGCGCGCCTGGCCGCGACCTTCTCGCCCGCCCTGCCGACGCCCGGCCGGGTGGCGATGTCCAGCCAGTCCGGGCCGCTCGGGCTCGCGGTGCTCGACTACGCCCGGCGGCTGCGACTCGGCTTCTCCGGCTTCGTGTCGGTGGGCCACGCCGTCGACGTCTCCACCGACGAACTGCTCCAGTGGTGGGAGGAGGACCCAGGGACCTCGGTGATCCTGCTGCATGTCGAGACCTTCGGCGATCCGCGCCGGTTCGCCCGTGTCGCCCGCCGGATCGCACCGCGCAAGCCCATCGTCGCGGTCCACCCGGGCCACGCGGACTCGGCGGTGGACTCGCTGTTCGCCCAGTCCGGCGTGATCCGCACCCGTAGTCTCCAGGAGCTGTTCGACGTCGCCCTGCTGCTCGCCCACCAGCCTCCCCCACCCGGGAACCGGGTCGCCGTGATCACCAACGCGGGCGGCCCGGCGGCGCTGACGGTCGGCGCGTGCGCGGCGAGCGGGCTGTGCGTGCCCGCGCTGGGTGAGCGCACCCGGCAGACGCTCCGTCCCGTCCTCTCGCCCCACGCCGAGGTCTCCAACCCGATCGATCTGACGCCCACCGCCACGGCCGCCCACTACCGGCAGGCCCTGGACGCCGCCCTAGCGGACGACGGCATCGACGCGGCCGTCGTCCTGTTCATGCCGCCGCTGGCGGACAAGCCCGACGAAGTGGCGTCGGCGATCCTCGACGCGGCCGCGGCCCGGCCCGACAAACCGGTGCTGGCCAGCTTCCTGGGCGGCGCGGGCGTCGCCGACCTTCTGCACCGCGGCGACCTGGTCGTCCCGACGTACACGTTCCCCGAGGCCGCGGCCACCTCGCTCGGACACGCGGCGGCCTACCAGAGCTGGCGCAGCACCCCTGCGGGCGTCGTACCCGACCTTGCGAGCGTCGACACCGAGCGGGCCCGGTCGCTGATCGCCTCCCGCGCCCCCGGTCCCGTCCCCGCGGCGGTCGTCGCGGAACTGCTCGCCGCGTACGGGATCGCCGTGCGCGGAGGTGCACCGGGCCCCGGATCGCATGCCGGACCGGACGCGTTCCTCACCGTCCGCGCCGACCCGGTCTTCGGCCCGGTGGTCGCCTTCGGCCTCACCGGGGACTACGCCGATCTCATGGCGGACGTCGCCCACCGCGTCACCCCCCTCAGCGACCGTGACGCCCGCGAGATGGTCCGCTCGCTGCGGGCCGCCCCACTGCTGGACGGCCGGACCGGCGGCCCGGGGGTGGACCTCGGGGCCCTGGAGGAGACCGTCCTGCGCATCTCGGCGATGGTCGAGGATCACCCCGAGATCGAGGCGCTGGAACTGCGCCCGGTACGGCTCCTGCCGCCCGGGGACGGAGTGGCCGTCGCGCACGCGACGATCCAACTGGCCGACAACACAGCAGCTGGAGGTTCCTCGTGAAGGTGGGCATCTACTTCGATCTGCGCAACCCGCCGCCGTGGCAACAGAGTTGGTCGCGGGTCTACGGCTTCGCCCTGGAGATGTGCGAGGAGGCGGACCGGCTCGGCCTCGACTCGGTCTGGTTCTCCGAACACCACGGCTTCGAGGACGGCTATCTCCCCCAGCCGCTCACCATGGCCGCGGCTGCCGCCGCGCGCACCCGGCTGATCCGCCTGGGCACCGCGGTCATCCCCGCACCCCTGCACGCGGCCCCCGAGATCGCCGAACAGGCCGCCCTCGTGGACCTCATCAGCGACGGCCGCCTGGACCTCGGACTCGGCACCGGCTACCGGGTGCCCGAATACCGGCTGTACGGCGCCGACCTCGCCAAGCGCTACACCACGACCGATCAGCGGGTACGGGAGATCCGCGGCCTGTGGGCCGAATCCCTGGTCACCCCGGGACCGGTCCAGGATCCGCTGCCGATCTGGCTCGGCTACCAGGGCCCGCAGGGCGCCCGCCGGGCCGGACGGCTCGGCACCGGGCTGCTGTCGCTCAACCCGGCGCTGCTGACGCCGTACCGGGAAGGGCTCGCCGAGAACGGGTACGACGTGGCGGCGGGCCGTATGCAGGGCTCGTTCACCACATTCGTCACCGAGGACCCCGACGGCGACTGGCCGGTGGTGCGCAAGCACTTGGCGTACCAGTGGGACAGCTACCGCCGGTACATGGTGGAGGGCACCGACCAGCCGCTCCCCCGCCCCATCGACCCCGAGAAGTGGCGGGAGACGGGGCTGAGCGCGACCGGTGTCGGTCAGTTCCTCTACGGCACTCCGCAGGACGTCGCCGATGCCATCAAGGCGTACGTGGCCGGGTTGCCGGTGGAGGGCGTGTTCCTGTGGGCCTCGCTGGCCGGGATGCCCGAGGACATGGTGGCCCGGCAGGTGCAGCTCATCGCGGGGAAGCTGCGCGCGCTGCTGGCCGACATCTGACATTCCGATGTCCGAACTTCGGCGTGCCACTTCGGTGTCCGCCACTCCAACGTCCGACAAGAGGAGCCACACCATGTCCACGACGCCACCGACGGGTCCCTGGGCCGGGGCGGACTTCCAGGAGCCGCCCCGCACCCCCGGCGGGGTCGCCCTGTGCGGGGCGTGCCGCGCCGCCGGTTCCTGCCGGCTGGGAGTGGAGCGCGAGCGGCTCGACGAGGACGGGTCGGCGCGGTTCGAGCTGTCCTGCCCGCGGGACCAGGAGGGCGGGCCCGATGTGGCGCACGGCGGCTGGACCGCGGCCGTACTGGACGACTGCCTAGGCCATCTGCCGCTGCTGCACCGGGTGTTGAGCGTGACGGCGGAACTGACCGTGAGCTTCGTGAAGCCGGTGCCGGTGCAGCGGCCGCTGGAGGTCCGGGCCTGGGTGGAGAAGCGGGAGGGCAGCCGCTGGTACATCGCGGGCGAGATGGTGCTGCTGCCGACGCGGGCCGTGCTGGCCCGGGTCTCCGGGATCTGGGTGACCCGGGACCGGGGCCACTTCGCACGGCACCAGGAGTGGCTTGCGGGCCAGGACGACGAGGCTCGATAGGAACAACAGCCGGCAGGCCGGCGGGGCTCAGTAGGACCTGAGCCCCATGCTGCGGGCGATGCCGTTGCGCTGGATCTGACTCGTGCCCCCGGAGATCGTGGCGACGATCGACTCCCGGTACCGGAAGCTCATCACGCTCTCCGTCGAGAATCCGTGCCCGGCGCAGACCTGCATCCCGAGCCGGGCGGCCGCCACGTAGGTCTCCGAGCCCTTCAGCTTCGCCATCGACCCTTCCCGTGTGCACGGCTTGCCCTGGGCGAGCAGCCAGGCAGCCCGGTAGGCGAGCAGCCGGGCGGAGTCGATCTCGGTCTGGAGGTCGGCCATGGCGTGGGCGAGGGCCTGGAAGTTGCCGATCGGCCGGCCGAAAGCGTGCCGGTTGCGGGCGTAGTCGAGCATCTCGTCGAGCGTGGCCTGCGCGGCGCCCAGATAGCCTCCACTGATGATCACCTTCTCCAGCTCGATGTTGGAGAGCATCACCTTCCAGCCCTCGTCGCGCGGTCCGACGAGGTTCTCCTTCGGCACCAGGGCGTCGTTGAAGAAGACCTCGTTGGTGCCCAGGATGTGCCGTGCAAGCGTCGGCGTCCGGCGCACCTCGACGCCCTCGGTCGCGGGATCGACGAGCAGCAGGCTGATGCCGCCGTGCTTGGGCTCGCGGGGCCCGGTCCGCACATACGTGGCGATGGTCGTGTCGGGCAGGCCGCCACCCGTGCACCAGGCCTTCTGGCCACGGACGAGGAAGTCGTCCCCGTGGTCCTCGGCGGTGGTGCGCAGTGCCGCGGCGTCGGAGCCGCTGTCCGGCTCGCTGAGGCCGACGGCGAGCCGGTGACGGCCCGTCATCACCTGCTCGCGGATGAAGTCGCGCTGCGCCTCGCTGCCCCACCGGAACACCGTGATGCCGGGGATGAGCACCCCGATGTAGCACATGGCCACGTCGAAGCTGGCCCGTCCGAGCTCCTCGGCGATCAGGATGAGCTCCAGCGGGCCGCCCCCGTCACCGCCCTCGTCCTCGGCGAACGGGAGCGAGAACCACCCCAGCTCGGCCATACCGCCGAACAGCTCGGGCGGTACGACCCCCTCCTCGTCCCACTGCTTGGCCTTCTCGGCCGGGCACACGTCGGCGACGAACTTCCGAGCCGTCGCACGCAACAGGTCCTGCTCATCGGTCAGCCCGAAGTCCACGGCCACTCCTCGCCAGCACTAGGCTATTCATCTATCTAATTGTTCTATGTTAGCGGATAGAGGCCAGCGGCAGTACTGCCGCACCGCGGCCGGCTGCGCGCCGCCGCGCGAGGCGACCACCCTCCCGACGCGAGGGCCGAAGACCGCTCGGCACGCACAGGCGAGGAAGCCAGACCCCCATCGCGGCTACGGCGATCCGGAAGCCGACTCCGCCGGGCCGGGCAGGAGGGCGCCCTGGCGGCGCACGCGGCACTGACGCATCCGGCGGAGACCTGACATGCAGGGCATGCGGGCGCCGACGCCCGGGCTTCCGGTCCGCGCAGGCGCAGCACCGTCGCGGCACGGCGAGTGCGGGAGGTGCCCGCCGACCACCGAGCCGAAGGACCACCCCCGTACCGCGAGAGGCTCGCAACCTCACCGCCGGGCCGGTGACGGAGGGGACGCTCCGACGCCTCCCGGCCGGGCGTCGGGTGTCAGTTGCCGGCCAGTTCCTCGGACGCGTTTCGTCCCGCGTCAGCCGTACGACGGAGGAAGTCGGCGAGCCGTTCGAGGTCGGCATCCTCGTAATCGGCGCAGATCCGCTCCACCGAGGAGTTCATCCCGGCGAAGAGCTCCAGCAGTTCGGCGTTGCGGTCGCGCAGGGCTCGGACCAGGAAGGCGCGACGGTCCGCCGGGTCGCGGTCGCGGGCCACCCAGCCGGCACGTTCGAGCCGGTCGAGAACACCCGTCGTCGTGGCCGCATGCAGCCCGGCCCGCCTGGCCAGGGCGGTCGGGCTCAGCGGGCCATGGGCGTTGATGAGGTCGAGACAGTCCAGGTCGACGTCCTTGAGTCCGAGGCGCGCGCCGACCCGACGGTTCAGCAGAGTCAGCTCGGCACCCAGCTCGCGCAGCCCCTGCTTGACCTCGACCGTGGCCCGCCGCCGACGACGGTCCGCATCCCCAGATGCTACGGGAGTCATAATGTACGCCTCTCAAATCAATATGCTACGGTTCTCGTATATTACGGCACTCGAACGAGGGTCGGCGAAGGGGGCATCGACATGTTCGTGGTGATCGGAGCGACCGGAAGCGTCGGACGGGAAGCCGTCCGCCTCCTGCTGCAGAACGGCGACAAGGTGGTGGCGGTCACCCGCGATCCAGCCGCCGTCCTGCCCGACGGCGCGCAGGTGGTGACCGGGGATCCGTCCAGGCCGGACAGCCTCACAGAGATGCCGGACGGCATAGAGGGCGTCCTGCTCAGCCCACGCGCCGTCGGTGGAGCCGCCGCGGAGCTGCTGGCGCTGGTCGCGGCCCGGGGTGCGCGGCGGGTGGTGGCACTGTCGGCCTCGACCGTGGAGCACCCTGCCGGACACCAGCGGTTCGCCGACGCGTTCCGGGCGGTGGAAGACACTGTCAGGCGCTCCGGTCTGCAGTGGACGTTCCTGCGGTGCTCCGACTTCGCCGCCAACGCGCTGGCCTGGGCTCCGCAGATCCGTGCGACCGGCGTCGTGCGGGGCGCCTACGGCGGCGCGGCGAGCTCGCCGATCCATCAGCGCGACGTCGCGGAGGTGGCCGTACGCGCGCTCGCCGCCCGCGATCACGCGGTGCACGCGAGCCACGCTTACCTGCTCACCGGCCCCCAGACACTCGACCAGCGGGACAAGGTCCGCCTCATCGGCGAGGCCATCGGCCGGAACCTGGCCTTCCAGGAGCTCGCCCCGGCACAGGTCCGCCAGGCCATGCTCGCCCAGGGCCTGGCCGAGGACATCCCCGACCGACTCCTCGGCTCCCTGGCCGACTACGCGGACAAGCCGGGCCCGTCCACGGACACCGTGGAACAACTCCTGGCCCGCCCCGCCCTCACCTTCGCCGCGTGGGCCGCCGAGAACCGCGCCGCCTTCGCCTCCCCGGCCCGCTCATGAGTCCTCAGCACGAGCGAACAGGAACGAACGCGCCGAACAGCCCGGCTGCCAGGATGACGCGAGGTGCCGGTCTCTGGTTCACAGGCGTCTTCACGGGTTTCCTCGTGGCCGTGCTCGTCCTCGAACGGTTCCTGCGGGGCTTCGACGGTCACGTCTACACCCAGGTGCGCCACGTCGAACTCGACGCCCTGGACACGCTCGCGATCGTCACGCTGCCGCCTGCACTGATCACCACGGGATTGCTCGTCGCCTTCACGTTCCGACAGGGAGGACACACCCCCTGGTGGACGCTGACGGCACTCACCCTGCTGGTCGGCATTCTCGCCCTGACCCTCGTGATCAATATGCCGATCAACACCGACCAGCTCGACTGGAGCGTGCAGGCGCCGCCCGCGGACTGGGCGGCCGTACGCGATCGCTGGCAGATCGCCCACACCGTGCGGACCGGCGCAGCCGTCCTCGCCTTCGGAGCTCTGATCGCCGACGCGACGCGAACACCGCGCGGCCCCCATCAGGGGACACCGCCTTCCCCGCCCCACGAACTCCCCGCCGTACCAGAGGACTCCCCACCCCACCGACGCACAGGAAGGTGACCGACATGAGGGAGATCGAACTGTCCTCCGGGACCATCGCGTACGAGGACACCGGCGGCGACGGCCCCACAGTCGTCCTCCTGCACGGATGGATGATGGACGCCTCGCTGTGGGACGGGCCGATCGCCGACCTGTCCGCAGACCACCGGTGCATCGCGCCGACCCTGCCGTTCGGTGCGCACCGTCACCCGATGTCCGTCGACGCCGACCTGTCGCTGCCCGGCATCGCACGGCTGGTCACGGAGTTCCTCGACCGCCTCGATCTCCACGAGGTCACGCTCGTCGGCAACGACACCGGCGGAGCACTCGTCCAACTGCTCATGTGTGAAAGCGCCCCTGAAAGCGCCCCACGTGTGGCACGGGCCGTGCTCGTCTCGTGCGACGCGTTCGACAACTTCCCGCCAGGCCTGACAGGCAAGACGCTCGCGCTCACCGGCAGACTCCAACCTCGTATGTTCGGACTGTTCATGCAGCAGATGCGACTACGGCCGCTCCGGCGCCTGCCGTTCGCGTTCGGGTGGCTGACCCTGCGCGGAGACGCCGCCACCGTTCGGTGGACAAAGCCCGTCATGACTCGGCCCGAGATTCGCCGGGACGCCGTACGAATGCTGCGAGCCGCGACGGCAGACACCGAGATCCTGCTCGACGCAGCCGAACGCCTGCCGCGCTTCGAGCAGCCCGCCCTGGTGGTCTGGGCAAGCGCAGACCGCGTCATGCCACCCGCCCACGGCCGACGCCTCGCCGAGCTCCTCCCTCACGGACGACTCGTCGAAATCGCGGACAGCCACACCCTCATCCCCCTGGACCAACCGACCGAACTCGCACGACACATCCGTGCGTTCACCGATGCCTGACCTTCCACGACTCCGGGCACATCCGAGCGTGTCCGCAGTGAGCAGTTCACAGGGCGCCGGCTCCGGCGGCAGGCGATCACCACGCAGGGCAGCGACGACGGCACACCCCGTCACTCCGAAGAGATGCGGAACTCGAATTCGGGGCGGTCCCACGGCACGGCGGGCGGGTTCGCGAGCGCAGTCCCCGTCCGCACCGCACCGACGCGCTGATAGAAGTCCTCGGCGGGACGGTGCGACACGACCTTGATTCGGTCGATCCCGGCGGCACGGGCCTCGGACCGCATGTGCGCCACGAGCAGCCGCCCGATCCCCCGTCCCTGCACATCGTCCGCGACGAACAGCAGGTCGAGCTCCGGCGGAGCCAGGACGAGTGCATAGAACCCGAGGATTCGTCCTACGGGATCGTCGGCGTCGACTGCTACGAAAGCGCGGTGGGCCTCGATGTAAGCAGGACCGACCCGGTAGCCGGCGACCGCGGCCTCGTACTTGCCCGCGTAGGCGCCTGAGCCACGCACGAGCCGCGTGAGCCGTTTGGCGTCGCGAGCGACAGCCCTCCGGATCGTGATCCGCTGGCTGATCGGGGAAGTGCGTGAACTCATCGGAAGAGTATTTCGCACCGGGATGCACCGACGTGCGGCGGGTCGGGCGTGGCGCCCAGGCCCCCGGCTCCGGCGCCTCGCACATCTCCGGCACCACGAGCCGGTCGACGTGCCGCACCCTGGTCACGATCAACGAGGTCCCTCACGGGCCGACGAACGTGCGTCAGATATGGGCCCTGACCTGCCGGACGGGATGCCCCAGTGCGCGCCCGATGACCGTCAGCTCATCGTGGCTGAACCAGAGACGCTCGGGGTTCCAGACGGCGATCTCGAATCGCGCGAAGCCACAGGGCCAGTCGTAGTCCAGTACGTCCAGCGACGTCGCGGCGCCGCAGCACGGGACCACCACGGCGAGGGTGGCGAAGCCGTCGTCCCCGTGGGCTTCCAGCAGGTCGGCCCACCACTCGATGTCGATCGACGCGCCGCAGTGGGGACAACCGATCTTCTCCAGATTCTGACCACAGTCGACAACGGTGAGCGTGTCGTGCCAGGTGACGTCGATCTCGACGTCGACGCCGTCAGGGAGGCCGGGGGCCAGATCCTCCACGATCGACGCAGTACGGTCAGCCGCTGTCTCTTCGGGCTGCCAGTGCGGGTCGGTCGGAATGACGGAGAGGACATCGTCACTCATGGGCGCACTCGATTCGTCAGATGGGAGCGTGATCCAGCGACGTGATGCTACTGAAGGCGCGTTCGGGCGACTTTCCTGCCGCCGGCATCATTTCCCCGGGTCTACCGGGGCGAGGTCTCGGTTGGTGGCCGACCGGAGTGAAACCACCACACCATCGCCCGCACTCCCCTCTGCTGCAGGATGGCCCACGTGAACAACGAAACCGTGTTGGCCGCCGTGTCACAGCTGTACCAAGAGTTCAGGCAATTGCCGTTTCCTGCTGGATTGGCCGGCGCGGATCGGGCCGGCTTCGACCTGGTGATGCTGGACTCGGACACCGCGGGCTGGGTGTTCACCTGGATCAAGAACGGCGGCGAGCTCGAAGCGCGAGGTCGGACCGGTCTGCTTCGCTGCATCGCCCGTCTCGACCTGGTCATACCTGTACTCAGCGAAGCGGACGCCCCGGAGTACTGGCACCGCCTGCGCGAGATGGCTCGACTTGTCGCGGAGTCCCCACACGGCCACCAAGTGGGATGACCTCGAAGCGGGGGCGTCGGCTGTCCCGGCTCGCCCTCCCCAACCGGCGCTCAGATTACGAGAGTCTGACGTGCCCTCCGTTCCCACCCACCTCACGGACCGCCTTGGCCACTCTTGTCTCGTCCACCGACACCCCACGGGGACGAGGCAACGCTGATGAGGATCAAGGGAGCGGGACATGAACGTGTACGGCGAGCAGAGTGAGCACCGGCCGAGCGGCAGGGCCGGTGGACGCCGCGGTCACCGGGCGAAGTCCAGGTCGCGGCGGATCCTGGTCGGGGGCGTCGCCCTCGCCGCCGTCGCGGCAGCCACCGTGGCCGTGTCCCTGGCCTCGGCGAGCCAGCACGGGGCATCCCGAGGAACCGAGCGTGCCGTCTTCGTTCAGGGCAACGAGCTGCACGGCAACACCATCCACGTCTTCGCACGGGACGGCCAGGGCAAGCTGAAACCCGTGGGCAACTACGCCACGGGCGGCCGGGGCGGCGACCAGGTCGACGCCCCCACCGACTCCCTCGCCTCCCAGGGCTCCCTCGTCTACGACAAGGACTCCGCCATGCTGCTGGCGGTCAACGCGGGCAGCGGCACGCTGACGTCCTTCCACACCGAGGGAACACAACTGCAGCGCCGTCAAGTCCTGGACACAGGTGGGGAATTCCCCTCCAGCATCGCGGTGCGCGGCAAGATCGCGTACGTCATGAACGCGGGCGGCAAGGGCAGCGTCCAGGGCTTCCGGATCACGAAGAAGGGGCTCGCGCCGCTGCAGGGGTCCTTCCGGTCCCTGGGGTTGGCCAACGAGGACATACCACGGTTCGACACCTCGCCCGGTGAAGTCGAGATCACCCCGGACGGCCGCAACCTGGTGGTGACCACCAAGGGGAACAACACCGTCGAAGTCTTCCCGCTGAAGAAGGACGGCCGGCCTGCCGTCGCCGAACCGGTCGTCAACACGTCAGCCGGCACCGTGCCCTTCGCGATCAGCTTCGACAGCTCCGGCAGCCGGATGCTGGTCGCCGAGGCGGGGAAGTCCACGGTCACCACCTATCAGGTGCGCCGCGACGGCAAACTGAAGGTTCTTCAGAAGCCGCTCGCCAACGGCCAGGAGGTTCTGTGCTGGCTGGAGCGGGCGGGCGACTTCTTCTACGGCGGCAACACCGGCAACTCCACTGTCACCGGGTACCGCATGGACAAGCACGGACGACTCGCCCTGACCGACAAGGTCGGCCTCGCCACACCGCCCTCCTCGGCGTCGCAGGGCGTGATCGACATTGCCGTGACCGGGGACGAGAAGTTCGTCTACGTCCAGAACGCCACCTCCGGCACGGTCGACGGTTTCCGTGTCGAGAGGGACGGATCCCTCAGCAAGGTCACAACCGTCAAGGGCCTGCCCCCGTTCGCCGAGTCCGGAATGGAGGGCATCGCCGCGATGTGACACCGAGTGCCGTCGACCCGCCGCCGAGGCCTGTGAGTTGCGGCCTCGGCGGCGGGTCGACGGCGATACTTCCGCCTCGATCAGAGGGACTCGGTCAGGGGAACTGCGTGACCTTGGAGGGCACCGTGTCGGTGCCCGACGTAGGCGCCCCGGTGTCGTTGACGACATGGGCGTACTGCCCCTTGCCGCCCAGCGAGATCACCAGCAGGTCATGCATCCTGATCCCGGATCTGACGGGCACCTGGAAGCCGTGGTGCTGCACGATGGAGGGATCCGAGGTGTAGTTGCAGTAGCTGCCCAACCCCCACGCCTCGTGCTGCGTCACGGTGTCGGCGACCTTGTAGGCGGCATAGCCGACGATGCCGTCATGGGAGATGGCGGCGGCGTTCGGGGCGTCGTAGGCCTTCTCGTTCTGGAAGAAGATCGTGCGGCCTCGTTCGCCGCTCCACAGCACGTCGTACTTGTTGAAGTGTTCCACGAACAGGCCGGTGGCCAGGACGTCGTCGCCGTTGACCTTCAGCCCGTAGTCGGCGCGGTTGGTGTCCCAGCCGACACCGTCGCCGTGGTCGGCGCGCCAGAGCCAGGTGTGGTCGATGACCACATCGTCGCTGTTGACGACGACGGAGTTGGTGGCCAGTCCCGGGCCCGCCCCGCCGATCCGGACGAAGACGTCCTGCATGGTGGTCGGGTCGGCCGAGTGGTCGGCCGAGGCGCCCGGCTCGCCGATCCGCAGCAGCGTGTCGGAGTTGGCGCGGCCGGCGTCGATGAGGAAGCCGGCGAGGCGTACGCCGTTGACGTCGGCCACGTGCATGGCGTCGACGCCGTTGTCCGGCACGAGCGTGGCCAGGCCCAGGCCGAGCACCACCGTGTCGGGCCTCGTCACGTCGATGGTCCGGTCGAGGTGGTAGACCCCGGGGGTGAACAGCAGGTTGAGCCCCTGGGCCAGCGCCTGGTTGATGGTGGCGGCGGTGGCGCCCGGCTTGACGACGTAGAACTGGTCCAGCGGGAGCGAGGTACCGGCGTTGGCCGGCCAGGACACCCCGCGCGCGTTGGTGCGCTTGGCGGGCACGAACACCTTGTAGGTGCTGCCGTCGAGGTACAGGAAGGGCTTCTCGCGGGAGACGGGCGTCGTGTCGAGGGTGGTGTACGGGCCCGAGTCGAAGTTGGTCGCCGGCGCGCCCTGCACCCCGGTGAACGTCATGTTCCACACGCCGTTGGTCCAGCCGCCGACAGAGCTGTCGCGGGTGTACCACTGCTGCTGGGAGTAGGGGCCGACGGTGCCGTCGATCTTCGAGTCGGCGATGTAACCGCCGGAGGCCCAACCGTAGCCGTTGGGCGCGAGGTTGAGGCCGCCCTGGATGTGCATGCGGCGGAAGGGTGCGGCCTGTGCCACGGCCCAACGGTCGGTGCCGTTGGAGGGCCTGATGGCGAGGTTCTCCGCCGAACGCCAGAAGTTCTGGGTGGCGTTGCCGTTGAACCAGCCCGCGTCGACGGTGACGTCACCGTTGATCTGGGTGTCGTCGGGGTTGAGCCCGAGTCCCGAGATCGAGGTGTAGAAGCCGAGTTGGGCATTGATGCCGTTGTAGGTGCCCGGCTTGAGCAGGAACTGGTAGCGCCCTGAGCCGAACTGCGCCGACTCCTGCTGGGCGAAGACCTGGTCGAACTTCTGCTGGAGGTTGGGGGTGGACGGGTCCACCACGATCACGTTCGGGCCGAGGTCTCCGCCGCCCTGGATGGGGCCGCTGCCGCCGCCCGTGGTGCCGAAGACCTGGAACTCCCAGGTGGAATAGCCCCATTGGGTGGCGCGGTGGATGCCCAGGAGCCGTACGTACCGGCCCTGGCCGGACACGTCGAGGGTGTCGGTCCCGCCGTCCCCACCGGTGACCGAGCGCAGATCGGTCCACGCGCTGCCGTCGTTCGAGGCCTGGATCTTGTAGTCCTTGCCGTAGGCGGTCTCCCAGTTGATGACGACTTGGCTGATGGAGGCGGCGGCGCCGAGATCGACCTGCAGCCACTGGTCGTCGCTCGCTGCCGACGACCATCGGGTGCCGGTGTTGCCGTCCACGGCTGCGCTCGCGGGAGTGCCGGCGTTCTCGGTGGTGGAGGATGTCGCGATCCTGCCCTGGGACAGGTTGGTGTCGGCGCTCGCGGCCGCCGCAGCGGGGAGTCGGGTGATGGGCAGGGTGATCAGGGCTGCCGTGGCGGCCAGCGCGACACCCAGGGATCTGAGTCTCATGAAGGTTCCTGCGGGTGCGTCGGGGAAACCTGGGGAGCGCCGACGGCAGGACCTGGGGACATGGTGCGTTCGCCGCGGCGGCGCTTAGTTCACGTCTTGATTTAACTAATGAGTTACAACCTTCGGCAAGCCTTCGGAAGTTGAAATCTTTCCGGGTCTTCTCGGGCCGCATCCCTTGACATGTTGTTGTCATGCCCTCAACATTCCTCGGCGAGAGAGCGCTCTCACGTCTGCTGTTGCTCCATCCCCCCGCACGCCGCACCGGCTTGAGGAGACTCACATGCAGAGGATCGCCAGCGCCCCCACCAGCAGTCCCCCACCCGGCGCCGCGTGCTCACGCGCGGCGCTCGGACTGGTCGTCACCCTGATCGCCGCCTTCTTCACCGTCCTGGCACCCACGCCCGCGCGCGCCGCGGAGCAGCTGTTGTCCCAGGGCAGACCGGCCACCGCCTCGTCCACCGAGAACGCGGGCACACCCGCGAGCGCGGCCGTGGACGGCAACACCGGCACCCGGTGGTCCTCCGCCTTCTCCGACCCGCAATGGATACGGGTCGACCTCGGTTCCGTCCAGCAGCTCAGCCGCGTCAGCCTCAACTGGGAGGCGGCCTACGCGACCGCCTTCCAGATCCAGATCTCCACCGACGCCACCACCTGGACCACCGTCCACTCGGCCACCAACGCCACCGGCGGCACCCAGAACATCACCGTCTCCGGCAGCGGACGCTACGTCCGCCTCTACGGCACCGCGCGCGGCACCCCGTACGGCTATTCCCTGTGGGAGTTCCAGGTCTACGGCCCCGGCGGCACCACTCCGCCGGACGACTTCTGGGGCAGCACCACCGACATACCCCCGGCGAGCAACGCCGTCGAGGTGAAGATCCTCAACCGCACCAACGGCAAGTACCCCGACAGCCAGGTGTACTGGAGCTTCAACGGTCAAACGCACTCCATCGCCGAGCAGCCCTACCTCGACATGCCCGCCAACTCCGCGGGGCGCATGTACTTCTACCTCGGCTCACCCAACGGCCCCTACTACGACTTCATCGAGTTCACCGTCGGCAACAACGTCTTCAACGGCAACACCACGCGGGTCGACGCCTTCGGCCTGAAGCTGGCCATGCGCCTGCACACGAAGGACGGCTACGACGTCGAGGTCGGCGAGAACCGGCAGACCTTCGCCGAGGACCGCGCCACCACCTTCCAACGCTTCACCACCGCCGTACCGGGCGAGTTCAAGGTGCTGGCCCAGACCCAGGCCCCGTACCGGATCATCGCACCCGGCAGCGACCCGAGCTTCCGCGCGGGCGGCGCCAACGCCAACTACTTCACCGCCTACGCCCAGTCCGTGGGCGTGAACGCGGCCACCTCCGACATCTTCGGCTGCGCCGCCTCCCTGGCGGGCAACCCCGACATGTGCGCCGCCCTGAACCGTCACGTCGCCACGCTGCCGGCCTCCCAGCAGTCCGACCCGGCCCAGTTCTACAAGGCGGCACCGGCGAACTACTACGCCAGGTTCTGGCACGACAACGCCATCAACCACCTCGCCTACGGATTCCCCTACGACGACGTGGCGGGCCAGTCCTCCTTCATCTCGCACGCCAACCCGCAGTGGCTCCTGGTCGCTGTCGGCTGGTAGATCGGGCACCTGGAAAGGGCTGAACACGATGAACAGCCGTGCCGCACAACCCCGTTGGGGCGGTTGAGGAGAGCCCGGGGCTGGGCCGGACCGGAGGGTGCGGCTCAGCTCGTCGGGGACGACGCGCCCCTGTCCAGTGCGCCCACGGCCGCTCGGGTGTGGGCCGCCCCGACACGTGACCGTTCTCCGGCGCACCACCAGGAGAGCCGCCCCTCCACCTCGCGCGCATGCATGCCCAGGTTGTGTTCGACGCACAGGGGCCATGCCTGCCACAGACGCTCAGCGACGGTGTCCTGCGCGGCGTCGGCGACGATCGCCACAGCATGAGCGAGGTCTTCGGCCACCTGTGGGTACAGATGACCGCCGTGCCACTCGCCGTTGGCCAACGCAACGTACACATACTCCGGCTCCCCCGCCTCATAGGAAGGCTGGGCCACCAGTCGCAGGGGCCCCTGCTCAGGAAGCGTCACTGCCAGGTCCCGGTTGAGGAGCGCAAGAGCCTCGTCCCACAGGGGGTACTCGCCCGGCGAGACACGACGGAGCCCGGGATCATCGAAGGGAGCGTGCACAGGACCATCCTCCACCACGGACGTCGACCCCGAATTCCACCGCCGCGTGCGTCAGACGCCCTTCAGAACTCGATCAAGTGCCGCCCGGCCCGCAGGCCCCCAATGCGGCTTGCCGCCGGGAAGGCCGCGATCTCCGTTCTGCCCCATCAGGATCAGGAAGAGGCTCTTCATCGCGGCCAGTCCACGGGCACGCCGGATCGCCGCCTCGTCGGCCTGTGCGTAGGTGGTGAAGAACCTTGAGGCCGTGCCCGCGGGAAGCAGCACCCAGGCGGCGGCGAGGTCCCACGCCGGGTCGCCGGCGAACATGTCGCCGAAGTCGACGATGCCGGAGAGCGTTCCGTCCGATACGACGACGTTCGCGGGATGGAGGTCGCCGTGCACCCACACTCGTGGGCCGTCCCACGCCTGAGCCGCGACGGCCTCGTCCCAGACGGCCCGGGTGTCGGCGGCGATGTCGCGATCGAGGGCCACGGCCTGGAGGAAGTTCTCGAAGCCGTCCGTGCAGTTCTTGGGATGGGCACCGCGGTCCGCGGCGATCGGCGCATCGGCGGGCGCCTCCACGTGGAGCGCCCGGAGGAAGCCCGCCAGCGTGTCGGCCGCGTGGTCGCCTCGGCTGATCGGTGCGTGGTCCAGCGGTTCACCGGGGACCCACGTCATCACGGTCCAGTGCTTGGGGAACCGCTCGGACGGTTCGCCGAACCGCACCGGGGTCGGCACCGGGAGCGGCAGTCGCGGAGCCAGCACGGGGAGCCACCGCCGCTCCTTGAGCTGCATCTCCGGGGTGGGATCCATACGCTGCATGCGTACGGACAACTCGTCCCCGAGACGCCACATTTGGTTGCCCCAGCCGCCCGCCACCTCACGGATGGCCAGGTCTGCGAGGTCTGGGTGTTGCTCCCGTAGGAGGTTGCGCACCAGGTCGGCGGTGATCTCGGTAGCGGTCATACAACGTGACAGTACCGATGAGGCGGGCGTGGATCACCTGATATCGACCGCGTCCTCGAAGAACGGCGTCGTCATGCCTGTCGACCCGGACGCCGGGTACACGGAGCGTGCACGCGACGTTTGGTGGGTCCAGGAGAGGAAGTCGGACAGTGGCGGTGAAGGCGATGGGGTGGGCGCACTCGTTCCCCATGTCCGAAGGAGTGCGCGTGGGCCGGGAGTGGACCCGCAGGCGTCTTGAGTCCCTGCCGTGGACCGCCGCCGAACCGGACACGGTGGACGCCATCGTGCTGGCGGTGTCCGAGCTGATCACCAATGCGCACATCCACGCGCACAGCGACGCGCACCTGATCCTCACCTGGGACGGTGACTGTCTGCAGGTGAGCGTCCACGACGACGACCCGTCGCTGCCGCGGCAGCGCGAAGCGGACCAGGGCGCGCTCTCCGGCCGCGGGGTGTCCATCGTGCGCAAGCTCGCCGATGACTGGGGAACCAGGTGCCAGCGGCATGGCAAGACGGTGACGGCTTGCTTCCGCCCCGCCGATCCTGCTGCCGCCACCGGCCGTGGCGGCAGCCCCAGTTGAGTTCCGCTGACCGGTGAAGACGGCTGTGGAGGGCAGCGTCATGTATCTGGCACGAGGATCAAGTGACGACCCGTACGCCTGGCTCTGGACCCTTGGGGCCGTCGCGCTGTACGCGCTGATCAGCTACGGGCTGACCTACCGGGCCCGAGTCCGGCGCGGTTCCGCCCATCCGGCTCGTGACGCCGTGCACGATCTCAAGGACCGGGAGGAGCCCCAGCCGCCCAAGCAGCGCTTCATCAGTCGCATGCTCATGCTCTGCGGCGCGGGTCTCACGGGTCTGGCCGCCGCCCTGACCAGCGGGACCGTCCGGGTCGTGGCAGTCGGGCTGACGGCCTGCGTGGCGGTCGCGGTGTGGGCGTACTACGACTATCGCACGGAGAGGCGCGCTCCGGGCAGCGATGAGGCGGCTCCAGGGCGCACTCGGACGAGCGAGTCCTGACGGCTGGTCCGGGACTTGTGAGGCGGGGCCAGACATCCGGCGGCATCAGGACCGTGTCGATCTCGGCGCTCCGAAAGGGCGGGCGTCGGGACGACCGCAGCCGTGGTCAGTTCACACCTCTCCTCCTCACCGTCGCACCGCGTGGCGGCGCGGCAGGGCGTGGGGTTCCTCACGCGGCGCTACCGTCATGAGGTGACAGGAATCAATGCCGACCGGCGGTGGTCCGAGTCCATGCCGGTCGCCTACGAGCAGTACCTCGTGCCGGTGGTCTTCCGGCCCTTCGCCGAGGACCTGGCCGCCCGGGCGGCGGCACTGAGCCCTGGCCGTGTCCTCGAACTGGCCGCGGGGACCGGCGTGTTGACGTCGGTCCTGCTCTCGGCGGCACCCTCGGTCGAGCTGACGGCCACGGATCTGAACGAGGCCATGGTCACGTTCGGCTCGGGCCGGGCCCCGGGCGCGGTGTGGCGGCAGGCAGACGCGCAGCGGCTGCCGTTCCCCGACGGAGGCTTCGACCTGGTGGTCTGCCAGTTCGGCGTGATGTTCTTTCCCGACCGCGTCGCGGCCTTCGGCGAGATCCACCGGGTGCTGGCGCCGGGCGGCCGGTTTCTGTTCAACACCTGGGGCCCTCTCGCGACGCACTCTTTCGAGGTCGCGTTGCAGGCGGGGCTGGAGCGGGCCTTTCCGGACGACCCGCCGCAGTTCTTTCCGACGTTTCCGCACGGGTACTGCGACCCCGCGGTCGTGGCCGCCGATCTGGCGGCCGCAGGGTTCGCTGTCGAGGACGAGCAGGAACTGACGCTTCAGGGCCGGGCCGCGTCGACCGCCGACCTTGCCACCGGGTACCTCACCGGTACACCGGTGCGCGCGGCAGTCGAGGAGCGCGGCGGTGGACCGGCCGTCCGGGCCACGGTCATCGAGGAGATGGCGGCCCGTCTGGGTCCGGGGCCGGTCACCGCCCCGATGACGGCGTACGTCTTCCTCGCAGCGGTCTGAAGGCGGGTCGCCTCTCCGACCACTCCGGCCCCGCCCCGGAAAGCAGTCAGCGCGTCGATGATCTCGCTCAGATGCCGGCGGGGCAGCGCGGTGAGCTCGGGGTATGCGCCATGGGGCCGTCCGCCCCACGCCGGTCACCTTTATTTCAGGTTTATCTTTCCCGTCCGTGCGCATTCGGGTGGGGAAGGTATTTCTGAACGAGGAGGAGACCGTGGGCATCATCGCCTGGATTCTGATCGGCCTGCTTGCCGGCGCGATCGCCAAGCTTCTGCTTCCCGGCAAAGACCCGGGCGGAATCATCATCACCATGCTGATCGGCATCGTCGGCGGCCTGCTCGGGGGCTGGCTCGGCAAGGTGATCTTCGGTGTCGACTCGATCGATGGTTTCTTCGACCTGTCGACCTGGATAGCCGCCATCGTCGGCTCCCTCATCCTGCTCGTGCTGTACCGAGTGGTCACCGGCAACCGACGTTCCCACCGCCACGCCTGATCCGCGGACCTCGGCCGGCCTCGCCGTTGATCGGCAGGCCGGCCGAGGCGTGTTCGGCCGTCAGCCGCGCAGGGAGCTCACCGGGTCCGGAACCGCCCCCGGTAGCGGGATCTCCCTTGTGACAGGCACCTCGAACGACCCGCTCGTCGTCCGTCTCCGACCGGCGGCCGTCCTGGTCTGAACAGCGGAGTCGCTCCTACCCTTTCTGTCATGGACACCTCATCACGCGAGAGTGATGGACCGTCATGACTACCGCTCTCGACTCCCCCACCGCTTCCTTACCCGAACCCACATCCCCTCCGAAGGCCCGCGTCCGGCGTGGCTGGGAGGTGTGGAAGTCCCCCGCGGACCAGCCACGCTGGGCGCGCCCCGCGCTTCTGACTGTCGCCGCCCTGGCCGCCCTGCTCTACTCCTGGAACATCACGACCAGCGGATACGCCCCGTTCTACGCCGTCGCCGCCCGCAGCATGTCGGAGAGCTGGAAGGCGTTCTTCTACGGCGCACTGGACCCGGGCGCCACCCTCACCATCGACAAACTCGCCGGGTTCCTGTGGCCGCAGGCGCTCTCCGCCCGCGTCTTCGGCTTCCACACATGGTCGCTGACGCTCCCTCAGGTCGTCGAGGGCGTGGTCACGGTGCTCGTCACCTACCGCGTGGTGCGGCGCTGGTCCGGTCCCGTGCCGGGTCTCCTCGCCGCCGCCATCATGACGCTGACCCCCGTACTGGCGTCCATGTTCGGGCACTCGATGGAGGACGGCGCGCTGACCATGTGCCTGGTCCTGGCCGCCGACGCCTGCCAGCGGGCCGTGCTCGGCGCCAGACTGCTGCCGCTGCTGGCGGCCGGTGCCTGGATCGGGGTGGGCTTCCAGACCAAGATGCTGCAGGCCTGGGTGGTCCTGCCGGCCCTCGCCCTCGCCTACCTGCTCCTGGCCGCCGGATCCTTGCGCCGAAGAACCGGCCACGTCCTGGCCGCCGGCGCGGTCACGGCCGTGGTCTCGCTGTCCTCGGTGCTGCTCCTGACCCTCACTCCGGCCGCCGATCGGCCCTACGTCGACGGCACCACCGACAACAGCGCCGTCACCATGGTGTTCGGCTACAACGGCTTCAACCGTTTCTCCGGCGACCTGGTAGAGGGCTCGGTCGACCAGATGACCGGCTCGGTCGGCACCGCGGGCGCCCCGCCGAACGCCGGCGCCCCGGCTCCCGGCCGGCCGGACGGAGCCGGAAGCGGTGCCGGACCCTCCGACGACGGGTCCACCGGTGGCGGTCCCACACCGGGCAAGCTGCTCGGCAGCCGCTTCGCACCCGAGGTGGGCTGGCTCTACCCCCTCGCGCTGATGAGCCTGGTACTGGGCCTGCGCTGGCGGCGCACCACCCCGCGCACCGACAGGATCCGCGGGGGATTCGTGCTGTGGGGGCTGTGGTTGACCGTCAGCGCGGGGGTGCTCAGCGCGATCGAGGTGCCGCACACCGCCTATGTGGCGATGCTCGCGCCCGCCCTGGCCGCACTGTCCGCCACCGGCGTCGTGATGTTCTGGCGCGCCTACCGGGACGGCCGCAGGACCTGGGCCCTGCCCACGGCCGTCACGGCGGAGCTGGTGTGGAGCGTCTTCCTCTGCTTCCTCTACCCCGACTTCCTGCCCTGGCTGCCCTGGCTGCTCATGGCGGTGGGCGCGGGCGCGATCGCGGCCCTGACCCTCGCCCACCGCAAGGGGCTGCACCGGGGGAGGCTGGCCACCGTCGGCCTGGTGGCCTCCCTGGTGACCGTGCTGGCGGCGCCCGCTGCCTGGTCGCTTTCGGTGCTCGATCCGCGGTACTCCGGGACCGCGATGGACGCCACGGCCGGCCCGTTCAACACCGGCGGCAGCGCGGTGCACAGGGCGGCGAACGTGGTGCACGGCAGCAACGCACCGCAGGGCACCGCCGCCGCGGAAGCCTCCCTGAACGAGTCCGACGCGCTCACCGCCTCCCAGCACGGGCTGCTCCGTTACACCGAACGGCACCGCGAGGGCGCGACGTTCGTCTTCGCCACCGACTCCGCCGTCATGTCCTGGAACTACATCCTGGCGACCGGCGCGAAGGTGCTGCCGATGGGCGGGTTCAGCGGCGGAGCCCCCACCCCCACCGTGACGGACGTCAAGCAGCTGGTCGCCGAGGGGCGGTTGCGCTATGTCGTCCTCGCCGCCGACGGCTGGCAGGGTTTCGCGCAGACCCAGGGCAAGGGCAACCCGGCCATCACCGGCGTGCGTTCCTGGGTGAAGACCGTCTGCACCGCCGTACCGGCCACGGCGTACGGCGGGAACAGTGCGGACACGCAGGGCACCCTCTACCGGTGCGACGGTTGACGCACGTCCGCGTCAGGCGTGCGGCCGGTACCGGCCGCACGCCTGAGGGAGCCCTGGGACCGGGTCACTTGTCGTCCGGCTTGCGCCCTTCGATCCGCACCCGCTCGTCCAGCAGCTGAGCGAAATCCGTCCAGATCTCGGCGTAGTGACGTGCGAGGCCCACCACCAGTGCTCCGCAGTGGCTCGGGACAGCGGCCATCAGTTCGTCCCACTCGCTCGCGGCGATCGCGTTCTGCCGCAGCAGCCGCAGTAATTGCCGCCCCTCCTCTTTGTGACGCAGGGAAGGGTCACGAAGTAACTTTTCGAGCACGTTCGCGGGATCCGCCGGGACAATGGGCAGGCGGCGGTCCGCGCCGGGTTTGGCGGCGGGCGGCGTCTGTGCCGAACTGGATTGCGCCGAACTGGTTTGCGCCAAAGGGGATTTGGCGCCTTCCGTCACAGGTGGCTGACCGGTTTCCAACCGTCTGCGGACATCACTGACCGTCGCGGGCGAGATTCCGGCGAGCCGGGCCACTTCACGAAGGGAGGCTTCCGGCCGTTCCGCGATGAGTTTGGCGGCCCGTTGTCTGCCGACGACGCTGTTGAGCGGACGCACCTTGCCGTCCCGGCCGATACGCGCGCTCAGGTGCGGTTCGCCCCCGGACGAGCGGCGACGGATGGCCGCCACGGTCTTGGCCCCCAGCCCGGCCGCCCGGGCGATGGCCCGGTCCGACAACTGGGGGTGCGAGGCGATGATCCGGGTGGCCGCGGCCCGGCGATCGGCCAGGGAGAGGGGCAGCCCGTGCGAGATGTTCGCTTCCACCGCGTAAAGGAACGCGTCCTCGGGAGTTCCGTCGAAGAACTCGACCTCGATCGTCTTCTGACCCTTGACCCGGGCGGCCAGCAGCCGGTGCATTCCGTCGATCACCCGCATGGTGAGCCGGTGAACGAGAATCGGCGGCAGCGCGGCGTCGATTTCCGCGAGCCGCGCCACGTGTTCTTCGTCCTGCCCCAGCGCGCGAAGGGAATCACCCGGGAGGAGTACGGCGACCGGAACAGTGAAGGCACTTTTCCTGGGATCTATGGAATGTCTTGCCGTACCGATTAAATCGGTACTTTCATCGGACGTTGATTCCAGCGCACGAACCGACTGAACCAAAATATTCACCCCGTTGATATTCTACCTGCGCATACCTTTCGGTCCGCTCAAGCGGACTTGCTCCCGTTCTCCTGCCAGCCCCGCCGGCTCCCGTCGCACCTACACCCACACGCCCGGAACCACGGCGCGGATCGCAGGGAGCCCTCCGTGCCCCACTGCCTCCCAGCGCACCGCAAGGCTCACTCACGCCATCGTCGCTGCTCCACTTCACGCCTGTCGACCGGCAGAACACCGGAAATTCATGATGCTCGGCACTTGACGGGCGGCGCCCGTCGCTTCGCCCGTCGGCAAACCACCAGGGAAGCCGCACGGACGACTCCGGCGACGGCCGCGATCCCCGTCGGCGTTCCGAAATCCATTGGCCGAATTCTGTCGCAGAATTTAACGGAATTTCATATTCCCTTTCAAGGGGGTGCCGCACACCTCCCATCGGTCCGTGAGTCGCTCACACGGGAACCCGATGACTACGATCCGGCGCAGGTTCTCCGGACAATGGGTCCGGGTCTGTAGGGGGTCGGCATGATCAGTGGTCGTGTGATGTACTTCGCCCGTTCGCGCGGTTATGCATTCGCCCCGTCGGACGGCGGCGGAGACGGTTCCTATCCATGTGTGAACGGGATCCGGATATCGGACTCTTACGCACCTCCCGGGGCCCCTTCTGATTTCGAGGGTGCCGGCCGTGAGCGGGAGCCGGGAGCGTGAAGACCGTCGCGGTGGTCGGAACCGGCGCCATCGGCACCTCGGTAGCGCTCGCCCTGACCAAAAGAGGCCTGACGGTCCATCTCGAGGACGTGAACGCCACGGCCGTCCGGACGGCGGAGGCCATGGGAGCCGGTTCCGTCGGCACACCGGCCGAACGCGTCGACCTCGCCGTGATCGCCGTACCGCCGGCGCACACCGGTTCGGTACTCGAACAGTTGCAGCGCCGTGGTCTCGCCCACGCCTACACGGACGTGGCCAGCGTCAAGACACTCCCGTACGACGACCTTCGGCTGGCAGGCGCCGAACCGGCCAGTTTCATCGGTGGTCACCCGCTCGCAGGCACCGACCGTTCCGGGCCACTCGCCGCACGGGCCGACGTCTTCGAGGACCGGCCCTGGATCCTCACGCCGTCGGCGCGCACCGACCAGTCGGTCCTGAACCGGGCGCTGGAACTCGTCTCCCTCTGCTCCGGAGTGCCGGTGATCATGGACCCGCTGGTGCACGACCGGACACTGGCCCTCACCTCGCACGCACCGCAGCTGATCTCCACGCTGATGGCCGCGACGCTGGTGGACGCGGCGGAGGCGGACATCCGGGTGGCCGGACAGGGCCTGAGAAACGTCGCGGGCCCGGGGGGCGGCGATCCGGAGCTGTGGCGGGACATCTTCACCGCCAACGCGGACGCGCTGGCCGATGTCCTCGACGCCTATGCCGCCGATCTCGGCAGAGCCGTCGGGGCACTGCGGGCCCTCGGTCACGCCGACCACGAGGTGCGCGAGCGGGCGGAAGGGGAGCTGGAGACCCTGCTGCGGCACGGTCACCGGGGGCGTGCCCGGGTGGCGGGACCGGCGTCGTCACCGGCGGAGGTCCGGCTCAGCGTGGCGCTGTCCGACCGACCGGGCACTCTGGCCCGGCTGTTCGGCGCCGTCGAGGAACTCGGCGGCCGTATCGAGGACGTCCGGCTGGAGAACGCCCAGGGCCTGCCGTACGGCAGCGTGTCGCTGTGCGTCCCGCAGACGGCGGTGGCGGATCTCTCCCGGCGGCTGCGGGCCGGCGGCTGGGCCACTCTCATGGTCGCTCTGCCGGACGCGCCACACCGTGCGACGCGTCCGGCGGAGCCCCGTGACCCGGTTGCGGTCGAGGTCCGCGCCGACGGCACCGGGTGACCGTCGGCAAGGCGTTCAAGTGGCGCGCGGCGTCAGTTGAACGCCTTTTTGCGGGTGGTGAAGCGCCCCGCCTTGGCGATGACGTCCGGGCTGTAGAGCCGCAGTGCCTGATGCAGCGCGAACTCCGCCATGTACCCGCGGAAGGCGTCCGGAGACTCCTCCGCGAGGTTGAGCATCCGCCGGTTGGCGGTCACCGCCGGACCACGCAGCCGCTCGGCGCCGCGCTCCACGGCCGCGTCCAGGTCCTCGGTCTCGTGGACCTCGTCGAACACCAGGCGTCCCTCGGGCGCGGCCGCCCGGATGCGGCGTCCTTCCAGGATCACCTGGCGGGCCAGGCGGGGCCCCACGGCCCGGGTCAGCCGGAAGTTGGCGGCGCCGGGCACGATGCCCTCCTCCGCGGCCGGCAGGCTGAAGTAGGCGTCCGCGGCGGCCAGCACATGGTCGAACATCAACAGGATCTGGGCGCCACCACCGATCGCGAACGTGTCGACGGCGGCGATCCACGGCTTGTCCACGGTGCGCGACCAGGGGTTCGCCGGATCCTCCACCAGGACACCGCGGAAGATCTTGTGGATGTAGCCGAGTTCGCGCCGGAGCAGGAAGTCCACCAGGGAGATACCGCCACCGTGCAGCGCCTTGAGGTTGATGCCGGCGCTGAAGACGCGCCGGCCCCGGTAGCGGGGGTGGGTCATCTGCCCGCCTCGCAGCACGCAGACCTCGACCCCGGGATCCAGCAGGGCGAGATCGACGGCGGTCTCCATGTCGTCGATCTGCCGGTCGTCCTCCGCGTTCAGGCAATCCACGCGGCACATGGTCAGGTGCGCCGCGCCGCCGGTGCGCTCCAGCCGCACCGAGCCGAGGTCCGCCTTGCCCGTCCGGGTGTACCCGGCCAGCAGACTCAGGGCGCGCGGGGTCGGACGGAGCATGGCGTCGAGCACATGGGGTCCGGCACCGGGAGCGCGCAGGAGCGCACGGAAGAAGACGCCCTGATCGATCTCGTCCCCCTCCTTCTCCGCCTGGGGCCTGGCCCGTTCGGTCGCCAGGCGGTCCGCGGTGGGCACGAGCCCGGGGAAGACCGTCGCCGCGCTCGCGGCCAGTTCGGCCACTCTCAGGTGACGGGTGCGGCGCTCGGTGAGTTCGTCGTGCACGGCTTCGGCGTGCACGTCGAGGAAGGCCGTGCGCAGGATCCGGGTGGCGGTCCGCTGCCGCTGGGCGGTGTCCCGTTGTTGCGGTGAGCGCTGGGACGGCTCGGGCAGGGCCGCCAGCAGGTCGTCGGTGCGGGCGGCCGCTTCGGTGAGCGCGGTCCTCGCGGCCCTGAGGTCACCGCGTACGGCGTCGAGGTCGTGGCCGGCGAGGACGCCGGTGTCGGTCACCTTCACGCCTCGGCTCCGACGGCGGAGCGGCGCAAGGCCCGGTCGCAGGCGGCGAGATGGACGCCGAGGGCCTCCTCGAAGCTGGTGGTGGGCGCGTCCAGCAGCAGCTGTCGCCGGATGGCCAGCTCACTTCCGCCCACGGCTCCGGCCCGCTGCCGTGCGACGGCTTCGGCTGCGGCCGGATCGTCCACCACCTCGTCGACGAGTTGCAGTGCCAAGGCGTCGGCCGCCTCGATGGGGGTGCCGAACAGCACCGCCCGGCGGATCGCGGCCGTGCTCGCGCCGTGCCGGGCCAGCCGGAAGAGGGCCATGCCCGGCCAGGTGGCGCCGTCGTCCACGGGTACCACCAGGCGTGCCGACCGCGTCAGGACCCGGTAGTCGGTGGCCAGCAGCGCGTCCAGGGCCGCTCCCCCGCACGCGCCGTCGGCCACCGCGACGGTGGCGGCGGGCAGGCGCTCCAGCCGGCGCAGTGCCTGCTCCCACTTGTTGACCAGGGCCACGGTCAGTCCCTGCGCCCACGCGCCCTCGGGCCGGCCGGAGACCTGGACGATCACCTTGGCGTGACCGGTCAGGTCCTCGGCCCGGTCGCAGGCCGCGGCCACGGCGGCGATCGTCTCGGCCGACAGGGGCCGCCGCCCGTCGATTCTCAGGACGTGGTCCGGGCTGTCCGCGTCAAGCGCGCTCGCGCCCACACTCATCTGATCCTCCGTCACCACTGCACCAGGGCAGTCTCGATGGTCGATCCGGGTCCCATGGTCATGAGGACGCCGTGGTCGCCGGGCCGGGCCGCACGCTCCGTCAGCAGCCGCTCGTAGGAGAACAGGAAGGAGCTGCTCGACAGGTTGCCGTAGTCCCGCAGCACGCCGGTGGTGTGCCGTACGTCGTGGCGGGTCAGGCCCAGGTTGATCCGTACGGCGTCGATGACCTTCTTGCCGCCCGAGTGCACCAGCCAGTGCCGGACGTCGCTGCGGCGCAGTCCGGCGGCCCCGAGCAGCCGGTCGACCACCTGCTCGGCGTTGGCCCCGACGACGTAGGGCACGTTGGGGTCGAGGTAGAAGCTGAACTTGCCCTGCCCGTCGTCCCAGTCGTAGCGCATCGCGTCGATCGCCTCGCTGATGAGGTGGCTGGCGAAGCCCAGGATTCGGGGGCTGCCGGGGTCCGGTGCCACGCCGGGCGGGCCGTGGGCGGCGTCCGGCGGGTCGGCGACCAGGGCGACGGCGGCCGCGCCGTCGCCGAAGAGGCTGTTGACGACGGCGGTGCGCAGCGTGGAGTCGATGACGTACGCGGCCGAGCAGGCTTCCGTGCACAGCATCACGGCGACCTTGCCCGGGTTGGCGACGGCCCAGCCGGCCGTGGCGTTCAGGGCGTTGAGCCCGGCGTTGCAGCCCATGCCGACGACGTCGACGCGGCTGGTGCCGGAACGCATACCCATGGCGCGCATCAGATGGGCGCTCAGGCCGGGAGTGAGAAAGCCGGTGGTGGTGACGCAGCACAGGTAGTCGATGTCCGCCAGGTCCAGGCCCGAGTCCGCCAGGCACGCCCGGACGGCCCTGGCACCCATGTCGAGGGCCAGCCGCTTGTGCTTGGCGAGCAGTTCGCCCTGTGCCTCGGCCTGGGGTGTGCCGTCGGCGCCCCGGGGCGGCACGGCCAGGAAGCGGCGCTCGATCGCGCTGTTGAGGAAGACGGAGCGAACCTTGGGGTCCGTGATGGCGAAGAGGTCGAGCACTTCGGCCTGCGAATACGACTGCTCGCTGGTCGCGGTGCCGACGCCCACGATCCTGGCGGTGCCGGTGGTGTTCTTCCCCGCCGGCGCGGGCTGCTCCAGGGACGCTGCACCCGGAAGACTGGCGGCTCGGGTCATCGGAAGGTCCACCCCCACATACGGGTCTTGCTGCGCACGAGAAACTTCGCTACGAACACTTTTCTTCCTTCCCGGAATCGACAGGAGAGTTGATCGGAAAACCGGTCGGACAACAGCGGCAACAGCCCACTATGACGCGGGGAAGGTAAAGCCATCAACCGGCAGCGTCCGGTGAGAACTTTTGCATCGGACGCCACCATGGGATCCTTGCGGGATGCAGATGGACACCCCGCGACTTCGGCTCCGGCGTTTCACTCCCGGCGACGCGAAGGATTTTGTCGCCTATCGATCCGATCCGGAGGTCGCCCGTTTCCAGGACTGGGAATTCCCGCTGTCCCTGGAGTCGGCGCAGCGTCTGCTTCGCTCCTACTCCCGGAGCGATCCGGGCGCGCCGGGCTGGTTCCCGTACGCGATCGAGGTGAAGGCCGACGGCCGCGTGGCGGGCGATGTCGCCGTGCACCGGCAGCGGTCCGGCCAGGAGGCGGAACTGGGCTTCAGCCTGGCCCGTGACCGGCAGGGACAGGGATACGCCACCGAGGCGGTCGCAGCTGTGCTGCGCGCCCTGTTCGCCGGGGGATTGCACACGGCGACGGCCGAGTGCGACGTACGCAACGAGCGTTCCGCACGCCTGCTGGAGCGACTCGGATTCGCGCGCACGGGACAACGCGGCGTCTTCGCCCGGGCCAGGCGGGAACGCGTCGACATGCTGATGTTCTCACTGCGCGCCGAGCGCTGGAACGCGCTCGACGGGCAGCGAGAGAGCGGAGCGTGAATGCATCCGGCGAACTGGCGTCAGGCCGTCTGCGTTTTGACGAAGCGGGCCAGCCGCTCCATTCCGTCGGCTATTTCCTGGTGCGTCAGATAGCTGACCGAAAGTCGGATCTCGTTGTCTCCTCCGCCCTGCGGATAGAAGTACGACATGGGTGTCCAGATGACGCCGAATTCCTCCGCCGAGCGGGTCAGCGCCGCGTTGTCCGCGCGGAACGGCACCTGGACCGCGAGGAAGAACCCGCCGGCGGGTTCGTTCCAGCGCACGCCGAGCCGGGCGCGCTCGCCCGATGGAAAGCTGCGCTCCAGCTCCTGGAGGGTGACGCGCATCGCGTCCCCGTAGTACGCGGCCGTCGAGGCGTTGAGTGCGGAGGTTCGGCCGTCGGCGGACAGAAGCATCCCCGCCGCGACGGCCTGGCTGATCGGGGAGGTGTTCACGGTCACCATGCTCTTGATCTTGGTGAGCTCGTCGGCGAGCAGTCCGGTGCGCCCCGCGCCGTCGACGACGCTCTGGTCCGCGACGGCGAAGCCGACCCGTGCCCCGGGGAACAGGGTCTTGGAGTAGGAGCCCAGGTGCACGACCCTGCGGTCCCGGTCCAGGGCCTTGAGGGTCGGCAGCTGCCGGCCCGGGCTGACCATGCGGTACGGGGTGTCCTCCAGGATCAGCAGGTCCTCGCGGCGCGCGAGTTCGAGGAGTTCGCGGCGGGCGCTCAGCGGCATGGTGCGGCCGGAGGGGTTGGAGTGGTCAGGGATGACGTAGAAGGCACGGGGGCGCCGTCCGCGGGCCCGCTCGGCACGCAGGGCGGCTGCCAGGCGGGCGGGGTCGAACCCGTCGTCGTCCTCCTCGACCGCGGTCACCTCGACGTCCAGCAGCCGGGCGGCCCCGGTGATGCCGACGTAGCACGGGCTGGAGACCAGCAGCGCGTCCTCGGGGCCCGAGATGAGGGCGCGGACCGCGAGGAACATCGCCTCCTGGCAGCCGACGGTGACCACGATCGACTCGGGCTCCACCGTGATGTTCTCGTCCTTGCGCAGCGAGTCGGCGATCAGTTCCCGGATCTGGCCGCTCGTCGGGCCGTACTGGAAGAGCGCGGACCGCACCTGCTCGGGTGAGGCGCCGCCCTCCTCCAGGTGGTCGAGGTAGCGGCGCAGGTACCCGAAGATGTCCTCGGTGCGGAAGAAGCCGTCGTAGGGGCGGCCCGGGGCGAAGGAGATCGCTTCGGGGTAGCGGTGCGTGATCTCGTTGAGGAAGTTCATGGTGTCCAGGACCGGGTCCTGGAGGCTGCCGTGCAGCTCCGCCTTGAGCAGGCCGGGGCCCGCGGCGCGGCGCGAGGTGACCGGGGTGCGCGGTGCGGGCCGGTCGGCGGCACCCACCAGATGGGGTCCCGCCTGTGCGACCGAGGCCGTCCCGGTGAGCGTCATCGCCTCGGCAAGCTCCTCGGCCATGATCTCCAGCACGCGGCCCACGCCCGACTCGCCGTGGACCGCCAGTCCGTGCAGGACCGGCCGTCCCAGCAGGGCCGCGTCGGCACCCAGTGCGAGGGCGGCCAGGACGTCGCGGCCCCGCCGGACGCCGCCGTCGACGAGGACCGGACAGGCGTGGTCCACCGCAGCGGCGATCTCCGGCAGAACCTCCAGAGTGGCGGGTGCTCCGTCCAGTTGGCGGCCGCCGTGGTTGGACACGACGATTCCGTCGACGCCCGCCGCCAGGGCCAGGCGTGCGTCGTCGGCGGTCAGGACGCCCTTGATCAGCACAGGCAGGGAGCTGACGGAGCGCAGCCAGTCGACGACCGACCAGTCGAGGCTGTCGTCGAAGGCGGCCAGCGCGTGGTCGGCGGGGGACGAGACGTTCTCGCCGGGGAGGTTGGCGGCCCCGACACCGGGTGGGAGCCGGAAGCCGTTGCGCAGGTCGCGCAGCCGCCGCCCGAGTCGGGGGGCGTCCACCGTGAGCACCAGTGCCTCGAATCCCGCCCGCTCGGCACGCTCCACGAGCGCCCGGGTCACCGCACGGTCCCGGAAGACGTACACCTGTAGCCACAGCGGTGCGCCGGCGGCCGCGGCGATCTCCTCGAAGGTGCGCCCGGCGAAGGTGCTCACGACCAGGGGAACGCCGGCCCGCCCGGTCGCCCGGGCCGTGGCCGCCTCCCCCGTCTCGTGGACCAGCGTGTGATGGGCGACCGGCGCGACGGCGAAGGGCGCCGCCCAGTCGCGACCCAGGATCCGCACGGCGAGGTCCGGCCGGCCCGCGCCGGTCAGCACCCGGGGCCGGAGCCGTACGCCGTCGAAGGCCGCGCCGTTGGCCGCCAGGGTCCGTTCCTGTCCGGCACCGCCCTCGATGAAGTCCCACGTCTCGGTGCTCAGCGCGGCCCGGGCCAGCTCGGCGTACTCGGCCAGGGTGTACGGGACCGATGCGATGCCCGGGGCGCCCTCGGCGTTCACCCGGCGGCCAGCCGGTCGCGTTCCACGGCTTCGTACAACGCGCGGATGTTGGCGCTTCCGAACCCGCGGGAACCCTGACGCTGGATCAACTCGTAGAAGAGCGTGTTGCGTTCGTAGGGGGAACGGCTGAACAGCTGCAGCAGGTAGCCCCATTCGTCGCGGTCGGCCAGGATCTGCCCGGCGCGCAGCTCGGCGATCTCCTCCCGCATGTCCGCGAACCGTTCGCCCAGCAGGTCGTAGTAGGTACCGGGAGTGCTGAGGAACTCCACACCGCGGTCGCGGAACTCGCCTACGGCAGGGATGATCTCGTCGACCAGGAAGGCCAGGTGCTGGACTCCGGGACCGCCGTTGCGTTCCAGGAAGGCGTCGAGCTGTCCGGGGTCCTTGCCGGGGTCCGGTGCGACGAGGGTGAAGGTGACGTGTCCGGTGGCGCTGCGGACGACGACGGAGTCCATCGCCTGCCCGCCGACGGCGACGTACTCCGCGGAGTAGCGGTCCATGCCGAACGCGGCACCGTAGTAGTCGGCGTACTCGGCGAGACTGCCGCCCTCTACGCATACCGCGACATGGTCGAGCCGGCGGATCCGTCCCGCTGGTCCGGCCGGGGCCTGCGGCGCGGGGACCCAGCGGCGCCCGGCGGGCCAGCCGGGCTTCGCGGAGTCCGGGGCGTGGGGCACCAGGGTGTGCGTCACGTCGCCGAAGCCCAGCACCACCGGGCTGCCGTACGCCGGGGCGAGCGGTTCGGACCCGGCGGCGACGGCCTCGGCACAGGTGGCGTCCACGTCGTCGCAGGCCAGGGCGATGTCGGCGATGCCGTCCCCGTGCTGGTCGAGGAACTTCCACGTTCCCCGCCCCGATGTGACGACGAGGTCGGTCGCACCCTGGCGCAGCAGGATGGAGCTGCGGTCGGCCTGCACGCAATCCGCGACGCGGGTGAAGTCCATGCCGTCGACGAAGTAGTCGACGCAGGACAGTGCGTCTTTGGTGTACAGCTCGACGTGCGCTATGTCGTGCGCCGTCATGGACGTACCTCCTGAAGGACCGGGGATCCGGGGTGTCGATGGGCTACCAGCGCCATTCCTGCTGGCCGTAGAGGTGTCCGGCCTTGATGCCGCGGTCCTTGCACCAGGTCATGAACTCGTCGATCTGCTTGATCTGGTACGTGTCCTCGTTGTACGTCGTCGCCATGACGTGGCCCAGCCAGGGCTCCTCGCCCATGGCGTACACATAGGCCTCCTTGGCCCCGAGTTCGACCATGATGTCGGCGGCCTGCGCGGCGTTGGAGCCGGAGAGTTTGCGGGAGCTGCTCATCTTCTTGGTCACGGGCTTGGTCAGCAGCGCCTGGTAGAGCCAGGTGAGGGGGGCGCCGTCGCACTCCATACCGAGGAAGGCGATGTCGGCGGTGCCGAGATGCGCCTTCACGTACCGGTACAGCAGCGGGTCGATGCCCGAGGAGTCGGCGCCGACGAAGACCTTCTTGCCGGCGAACTCCGCCCAGTACGTGGACTTGCCGCGGATGTCGAGGTCGCAGTGCTCGCCGAGGAAGGGGGTGGCCGTGACCTTGCCGCCGGGGAAGGCGACCTCGTCGAAGTCGTCGACCTCGATGACCGGGAAGCCCTGGAACTTCAGCATCAGCGCCATCGACGGGTCGGCCAGGTTGCCGCGCGAGGAGCGCGGCAGGACGACCGCGCCGACCCGGCCGCGCAGCTGGAGCAGGGTCTCCAGGACGATGTGGTCCTGGTGGCCGTGGGTGATCAGCACCAGGTCGATGAAGTCGGGCAGGTCGTCGAGGGTGTAGCGGTCGCCCGCGGTGTTGTCGGCGCTGATGAACGGGTCGGTGACGATGGCCGCTTCGGGGGTCTGCAGGACCAGACAGGCGTGCCCGAAGTAGCGGATGCGGCCTCCGCTGTCGATGTGGCGGTCCGCGGACAGGGCGGGCTGCTCGCTGAGCATCCCGGACAGCTGCTTCGTCTGGTCCTCGTCCAGCTCCAGCGCCTCCCGCAGGTGCCCCAGGGTGGTGGGACGCACGCGAGTCCTGAACAGCTCCTCCAGGCCGGCGTGCCGGAACGGGATCGGCAGCTCCAGAACCTCCGGGGACGCCAGCCGCGGGGTGCTGAGGATGAACGGCCGCTCGATGCCGGTCTCGAAGGACAACTGCACCGACTGGCGTGACTCCTGATAGATGCCGCTGCGGTAGGCCAGCGGCTCCAGGAACCGGATCTGCGCCTGGTTGTCGGTGTCGTAGGCCAGCTCCACCAGGCCGCCCAGTTCCTGGGGCAGCTTGGGGTAGAGCGGCGTGAGGTCGAATCCGGTGGCGTTCGCCCGCAGCAGTTCCTGCCCCTCGGCGATCGCCTCCGCGAAGCGGAGCATCTCCGCCCGCTCGCGCTTGATGGTGGTGAGCAGGTCGCGCACCTCGTCGGCGCGCTCCTCGGGGATGTTGATGAAGTATCCACCGCGCAGTTCGGGGTTGTGGCTGGCGGCGACGTGGACCTTCGGGGACTGCAGATACGACTCCAGCAGCGGGACCTGGAGGAAGGCCAGGTTCATCGCCGCCTGTATGGGAGCCAGCGTGTGCGGCCAGACGTAGAACCTGTCCACGAGCGGCTCGACGATGACCTTGGACCGCAGGTACAGCTGCTCTTCAGCCATGTGCTTGCCGCCTCCAGGGGAAACCGAACTACATCGAGGAATGAGCGTGAGGGAACGACCACTGCAGAGAATCAGCAGATTCCCCGGAAAGACAACCGTGAATGGCGCTGTTCAACTGCGGCACCCGGCCCGTTGGAAAAAGAGGGCTAGGGGCGATCTGCTCCGGCGATGACCTCTTCGAGGACGGCCATGGCACTCGTGAGTTTCATGCGGGCCTGTTTCCAGGCGATCGAGCGGGACCCTTCCAGGACGGCTGCCGAAACCTCCTCGCCGCGGTGGGCCGGCAGGTCGTGCATGAATTTCGCGTCGGGCCAGCGGTTCATCAGACGCTCGTCGACATGGAACGGCTGGAAGAGGCGGCGCCAGTCGGGGTCCGGCTTGACGGTGCCGGTGGTCTGCCAGCGGGTGGTGTAGACGACGTGTACCTGGTGCGGGAGTTCGTCCAGGTCATGGACCTGTCGAATGCTTCCGCCGACCGCGGCCGCCTGTTTCGCCGCGTCGTCGAGGAGCTGCGGGTCGAGCCCGTAGCCGGGTGGCGTGGCGAAGGTGACGTCGCAGCGCGGCAGGCGGGAGAGCCCATGCGCGAGTGCCGACGCCGTGTTGTTTCCCTCCCCCACGTACAGCACGGTCAGGCCGTCCAGCGATCCGAATTCCATGAGCATGGTGGCCAGGTCGCAGATTCCCTGTGTCGGGTGTTCTTCCGTGGCCATCGCGTTGATGACGGGAAGGTCGCCGGCACGGGATATCTCCCGCAGTTCCCGCAGAGGTCCGGCCGTGCGCGCGACAAGTCCGTCGAGCATGGATCCGAAGATGCGCCCGGTGTCCTGAAGGGTTTCCCCGGTGGCCGTCTGGAGGTCTCCGGGACCGTAAAGCAGTGGGAATCCGCCGAGTTTGACGGTGCCGGCGCTGAACGCGGTTCTGGTGCGCGTCGACGTCTTGGTGAACAGCACCCCGACGACCTTGTCGCGCAGCGGACGGTCGTGCGCCGACTCGTCGTGGAACAGCTCCCGGGACCGGGACGCCAGACGTTCCAGATCCTGCCGGGTCAGGTCGGACAGCGTCAGCAGTCCGCGTTCCCTTTCGGCCATGATTCTCCGCTCTTGAGGGGCTTCACCCCCGCACTTCGGCGGGGTCCGCCCCGCCCGGGGCTGTGACGCCGCCGAACCGGGCCGCTGTGATGCCGTGGGTCGCCCGCCAGCCGGGGTGGTAGACGGTGCTCAGGTACCGGTCCGCGCCGTCGGGGCACAGACAGACCAGCTCGTGCGTGTCCGGGTTCTCGCCGAACAGCCGCAGTGCGGCGGCGACGGTGGCTCCGGAGCTGCCGCCGACCCCGATCCCGGCGTGCTCGGACAGCCACAGGCAGGCCGCGATCGCGTCGCCGACGTCGACATAGCGGACCTGCGTTCGGTCGGCGGGCAGGAAGTACGACGGGCAGCTGGCCCCGATCCCGGACAGCAGCCGCCGGCCGGGCGGTGCCCCACCGAGGGCGGCGGAGCCGTGCACGTCGACCCCGACGAGCGTCCAGGGAACGTCGGTCTCGTCGACGTACCGGGCGAGACCGGCGAGGGTGCCGCCCGTCGAGACGGGCACCAACAGGGTCGCGGGGCCCGGAACCTGCCGTCGGATCTCGGGCGCCGTGGTGGCGAAGTGGGCACGGGGATTGGCTTCGCTGCGGTACTGATTGGTCCACACGAGCCCGGGACGGGTGCGCAGTTGTTCCCGGACGTGCCGGATGCGATTGAGGAGATAGCCACCGGAGGAATCCGGTTCGTCGACGACGGTGACCCGCGCACCCAGGTCACGTATGCGGTCCACGAAGAACGAGCTGGTGCGGGGATCGACAACGGCGTTGAAGGGAATTCCACGCCCCTGGCATTCGGCTGCCATCGCGACACCGAGATTCCCCGACGTCGATTCGATGATGCCGATGTCCTTGTCGATGCGGTCGGCCACGTCCTCGATGAGAAAGACGGCGATGCGGTCCTTCAACGAGCCGTGGGGATTGTGCGATTCGAGTTTCAGCCGAAGTCTGCGCTCGACTCCGTGCACGGTCACGGCGACATCCACGACCGGAGTGGTCCCGACCGGGGGGAATGCCGGGTGCGGAGAGCTCACCGCCCTCATGTCGCAAACCTGTCAGCCGACGGCCTCGGACATTTCCACGACGACGAGACGACCGGTTCCCTTGAGCGTGGCCAGGTCGATGTCGGCGATGCAGCGCACCGGGTCGTCGTTGAGGATCAGGGTGCCCTCGACGTGGACGGTGCCGGCGCCCTGCTCGAAGTCGGCCGCCCCCAGGTCGGTCGCCTCCTGGTCCAGGCGGATGCCGAGGTCGGTGCCGCCGCGGGTCTCGGTGAACTTCACGAACACGGTGCCGATGTCGGTGAGCCGGGTGTGCAGCTCCTCCAGGGTGGGCTTGGGGCCGCCCACCTCCACCGGCTGTGTGTCGCTCAGGCGTTGCGTCAGCTCATCCATGGCAGCCTCTCGTGGGCTCAGTTCTGCTCGGACTCGGCGTAGGCGAAGGCGAGGTCCTCCGGAATGCGGAACTTCAGCGTGGTCTCGCAGAATTCGCGCCACTCCGCAGTGTCCTCGGTGAACAGCCTCTTGTCCTTGTCGACGCCGACCGGGCTGATGAGAACGGTCAGTTCGTCGCAGAGGAACACCGTGGTGTCGTCGGTCATCTCGCGCTCCTCCGGCTGTGCACCGGCCGCCCAGCCCGGAAAGCGACGCAATTCACCCAGCAGGTAGGACTTGCAGTACTTCCTCACCGGAACCTCCGAAAGCGAGCCGACGGCGAACACGGGCACGCGCAGCATCGGGGAACCGGAAAATGGGGTTCGCCGGAATGCCGCGAAACGTGTTGTCGCGTGATTAGGCGCTCTCAGCGTACGGCAACGGTGCCTGCTCATCCATAAGTCCCGGTGCGGGACGGCCGGTTCGCGTGTTCAACCGCAGTCTGTGCGTCGGTTGAACACGCGAACCGGTGGGGGGTCACGCGGGGTTCGGCGTCCCCGGCCGGTTGTCCGTCACGCGTCCCGGGCGCGCAGCAGCCAGCCGCCCGCGGTCAGGGCGCCGGCGGCCCACAGGGCCAGCACGCCCAGGCCCTTCCACGGGCCGATGGGCAGCTTGCCCAGGTCGATGGTGCTCTGGACGGCGAGGCCCGCGGTCATCGGGGAGATCTGCTGCAGATGGCGCTGCCAGTCCGGGTCGGCGACCACCTGGGCAAGGATCGGGAAGATGAACAGCAGCGCCAGGACGATGCCGATGGCGGTCGCGGAGCTGCGTACGACCATCGCGATGCCCAGGCTGAGGAGACCGATCAGGACGAGGTAGAGGACCGAGCCCACCGCGGCCCGCAGAGTGGGTCCGTCGGCCAGCGACAGGGCGCCGTAGCCGTGTGCCTCGGTGAACCCGCGGTCCGGCTGGACGATCCGCCCGGTCAGCAGGGACGCCAGGACGGCGACCGTGCCGGCCACCAACATCACCGCGGTCAGGACGCAGACCTTGGCGCCCAGCACGGTCAGGCGCCGTGGCATGGCCGCGAGGGTCGTCTTCATCATGCCGCTGCTGTACTCGTTGCCCACCATGAGCACCGCCACGATGGCGACGACGACCTGGCCGACCATCACCCCGGTCAGGCTCAGCCGGGCCGGGTCCTCGCCGCAGCCCACGGCGTCGCAGCGGGAGGTCATGGCCACCGCGGCGCCGACCGCCACGGTCAGGGCGACCACACCCAGCACCAGCCAGCCGTTGCCGGCCTCGGTGCGCAGCTTGGTCCACTCGGCGTGTCCGGCCCTTCTCATACGTCCCTCCGGCGCAGCAGGACCACGGCGACGGCGAACGCCACGGCCGCGTAGGCGCACAGCACGGCGAAGCCGGACCAGGGTGCCAGCGGGAAGTAGCCGGAGCCGGGCGCATAGACGGTGACGACCTGTTCGTAACGGGCGACGCTCTGCTGGATGGCGAAGCCGGCGGCGGGGGTGACCCGCAGCAGCCATTCGGAGGCGCCGTCCGGCAGCACCGAGGCGGTGGCGAGGAGATAGGGCAGCACCATCCCTACGACGACCACGGTGATGGCGACGGCGCTGCGCCGCAGGATGGTGCCGACGGCGAGGGCGAGCACACTCGCGACGGCGAGCAGCAGACCCGTGCCGACGACGACCCGCAGTTCGGTGCCGCTCGGGACGGTCAGCACCGGGAAGCCGTTCGACTCCGACCGCTGTCCGCCGAAGGGCACCATGACGGCCGCGGAGACCAGCCCCACGACGAACGCGATGCTGCCCACCACGAGTGCCTTGGCGACCAGGACGCGACCGCGCCGCGGGCTGGCCGCCAGGGTGACGCCGATCAGGCCCCGCCGGTACTCGACGGTGATGTAGCCCGCGCCGACCACGACCATGATGATCAGTCCGGCGAAGGCCCCGACGAGGAAGTTCTCGATGGTCCGCACACCGCTGGTGGCGGGTCCGCCCACGACCGGCGCGATGTCTCCGGCGCCGGTGACGGTGAACCCGCTGCCGGTCGCGACGGCCTGGCCCTTGGTCGTCTGGCTGTAGCTCCCCGAGGTGCCCGCGCCGTCACTGACCTGGCGCTGCTGCCAGCTGCCCGCGCTCCATCGGCCGCCGAGGTCCACCTGGTCGAAGGCGCCGGTGGCCACGGCGGGGGCGAAGCCGGTGCCGGTGCCGGTCTTCTCCTCCACCGACGGAGACGCCACGAACAAACCGACCTGCGCGGTCGCCGAGAGTCCGGACAGCCGTGCGCTGCCGACCTCGGTCCACTTGGTGCCGTCCGTCGACTGGTAGCCGGTGACGGTGTCGCCGGAGCGCTGCAGGCGCAGCCAGACCGGCTGCTCCCGGGTGGCCCGGCCGGCCGCTCCCGCGATGTCGTGGGTGTAGTCGTACTGCATGCGCACCCCGTGCGCGCCCGTCAGCATCATCGCCGCGTACGCCGAGCCCTGGTCCAGGCCGTCCTTGACGATGATCCCGGCCTTGGCCCAGGGAGCGAGGCCGGGCCGGCTGCTCTTCGGGTCGGTGGCGACCACGCCGGTCAGCGACGAGACGGAGACCGTGATGGTGCCGTCGCCCTGGAGCGGCTGGTGCACGAAGTAGAAGCTGTCGTTGACGGCCTGGCCTCCGGGGCCGACCGGCAGCGCGGAAGTACCCTCCGGGCCCGACTGGTTGCCGGCGGCGGTGGCGAGCAGCCCGACCAGGCAGATGACCAGGACGGCGCCGACGCTGCTCGCCACCCAGCCGCGCACCGTGCGGAACTTGGTCCATTCCGCGTGCAGCAGCTGTGCGAAGCCGCCGCGGGCCGGCCGCGCGGCCGCGCGGGACGGGGTGAGGGTGGCGGTCATCGGCCTGCCTCCTCGGGCATCATCCCGCGGTACTGCACGGAGTCCCGGGTGAGTTCCATGTAGGCCTCCTCCAGTGACGCGCGGTGCGAGGAGACCTCGGAGAACGGCACCGCGTGGGCACCGAGCAGGGAGACGACGTTCTCGGCCGGCATGCCGGTGACGCTGATGGTGTCGGTGCCGGTGGAGCTGACGGTGGCGCCCGCGCGCGCCAGCACCGTCATGGCGTCGTTGCGGGCGGACGTGCGCAGCGTGACCCGTCCCTCGGACATGGACTCCAGCAGCTCACGCACGCTCATGTCGGCGAGGACCTTGCCCCGTCCGACGACCACCACGTGGTCCGCGGTGTCCTGGAGTTCGCTCATCAGGTGACTGGAGACGAGCACCGCCCGGCCCTGGGCCGCGAGGGAGGCGAGGAAGCCTCGCATCCACATGAATCCCTCGGGGTCGAGCCCGTTGAACGGCTCGTCCAGCATGACCACCGGCGGGTCGCCGAGGAGCGCCGCGGCGATGCCGAGCCGCTGCCGCATGCCGAGGGAGAAGCCGCCGGCCTTGCGCTGGGCGACGTCCTGCAGACCGGCCTGGCGGAGCACCGCGTCGACCCGGCCGGCGTTGAGCCCCTGCGAGTGGGCCAGCCACAGCAGGTGGTGGCGGGCGGAGCGGCTGGGCTGCACCGCGGCGGCGTCCAGCAGCGCCCCGATGTGCGTCAGCGGTGTCCGCAGGTCCCGGTAGGGGCGTCCGCCGACCGTGGCGGTGCCCGCGTCCGGTTTGTCGAGGCCGAGGATCACCCGCATCGTGGTGGACTTCCCGGCGCCGTTCGGACCGACGAAGCCGGTGACCTGCCCGGGCCTGACGGTGAACGTCATCCCGTCGAGCGCCTGGGTGCTCCCGAAGCGCTTGCGTACGTCACTGACCTCGATCGTCGCTTCCGACTCATCGATCGTCTTCTCCATGGTGAAAACCCTAGGGAGAACGGGGTCCGCGGTCGTCACGGCACAGAGCCAGCTTTCCCGGCGCCCGTGTGAGGGAGAGACGACACCGCCCGTCCCTCGTGTGAGGGACGGGCGGTGTCCGGACTGTCCTCCCTGAGGAGGACGCCTACAGTTCGAACTCCTCGTACTCTTCCTCGCCCTCGATCCCGCCGGCCGCGGCCACCACCGCGGCGATCGCCTCCACGGTGGGCTCCTCGAAGACCTCGGCGAGGGTCAGGTCGACGTCGAACGCCTCCCGGACCCGGGACACCAGCTGGGTGGCCAGCAGGGAGTGCCCGCCCAGGTCGAAGAAGTTGTCCCGCACGCCGACTCGTCCGACCCCCAGCAACTCGGCCCAGATCCCGGCGAGGACGTCCTCGGTCCCCGTGCGGGGTGCCACGTACGCCTGCGCCGTGCGCGTAAGGGCCTCGTCGGCCGGGTCGGGCAGGGCGGCCCGGTCGACCTTGCCGTTGGTGGTCAGGGGCAGTTCGGCGAGCTCGACGAAGACGGCGGGGACCATGAACGCCGGGATCCGGTCGCCCGCGAAGGCCCGCAGCTCGGCGGCGGGAGGCAGGCCCTCGCCCAGGTCGGCGGGGACCGCGTAGGCGATCAGCCTCCGTTCGGCGTCGTCCCCGTGCGCGGTGACCACGGCCGTGCGGATCGCCGGGTGGGCGGTGAGAACGGCTTCGATCTCGCCCGGCTCGATACGGAAACCGCGCACCTTGACCTGGTCGTCGACGCGGCCCAGGAACTCCAGCCGCCCGGCCGCCAGTCGGCGCACCCGGTCCCCCGACCGGTACATGCGCTGCCCGTCGCCCGTGTTCGGGTCCGGCAGGAAACGCTCGCCCGTCAGCGCGGGCCGCCCCAGGTACCCTCGCGCCACCTGCGGGCCCGCGATGAACAGTTCACCGGCCACCCCAGGGGGCACCGGCCGCAGCGAGGCGTCCAGGACATACACCCGGGTGCCCGGAATCGCACCGCCGATGGACGGGGCCTGGGTGTCGGCCGTGTCGCACGCGCCGACGGTGGCACACACGGTGGTCTCGGTGGGGCCGTAGGCGTTGAACAGCCGCCGCCCCTCGGCCCAGCGCCGCGCGACGCGCCCGTCCAGCCGTTCCCCGGCGGTGAACAGGGTGCCCACCGTGGTCCACGCCTGCGGCCGCAGCACATCCAGCAGCGACGGTGGCACGGTCGCCACCTCCACCCCGCCGCCTGCGACCAGCGCGCCCAGCCGGTCCGGCTCGGCCCTCTCCTCGGCACCGGCCATGACCAGCGTGCCACCGCCCGCCAGGGCCATCAGCACCTCCCAGACGGAGGCGTCGAACCCGAACGGCGCGAACTGCAGCACCCGCCTGCCCGCGTCCGGGCCGAGGACGTCCCGCTGTGCCGCCACCAGGCTGACGGCACCACCGTGGGTGACCTGGACGCCCTTCGGACGCCCGGTCGAACCCGAGGTGTAGATGACGTACGCCAACCGGTCGCCGTGCACGGCATCGTCGAGCGGTGGTAGCGACCGTCCGGCGAGGGCCGCCTCCACGGCCGGGTCGTCCAGGACGACCGTCCGCAGCCGCCCCACCGGCAGGTCGTCGACCAGGTCCTCGGTACCCACGAGCAGCGAGGCTCCGCTGTCGGCCAGGACGAACCCGAGCCGTTCGGCCGGGTACTCCGGGTCCAGCGGCAGATACACGCCACCTGCCAGCCACACCGCCAGCAGCGTCACCACCATCTCGGAGTCCCGGGGCAGGCAGACCGCGACCACCGACTCCGGGCCCACCCCGCTGTCCCGCAGATAGTGCGCCAGCCGCCCGGCCCGCTCCAGCAGTCCCGCGTAGGTGAGCGTCCGCCCGCCCGAGACGAGGGCGACCGCGTCGGGCGTCGCCGTGCCCGCCCGGACGATCAGGTCGTGCACACCGCCCGCCCCCGGCAGCGGCGCGAGGGCGCCGTTCCCGTGGCGCACCAGCCGTTCGCCCTCCTCCTCGGTGAGCAACGGCAGTTCGCCCACGGTCCGGCCGGCGTCCAGGGCCACGCCGGCGAGCAGGGTGACCAGGTGCCGGGCCATCCGCTCGACGGTGCCCGCGTCGAACAGGGCGGTGCTGTACTCGAATTCCCCGGCCAGCGCGCCCGCGTCCTCCACCAGCACCAGCCGAAGGTCGAAGCGGGTGGTCAGCGCGTCGCCGCTGTCGCCGAGGAAGGCCTCGGCGTCGTCCACCACCTCGCCGCCCTCGCCCTGCGAGAAGTAGTTGAACAGCACCTGGAAGAGCGGGCTGCGCGAACGGTCACGCTCGACGGCCAGGTCGTCGACCAGCTGCTCGAACGGCAGGTCCTGGTGCGCGTAGGCATCGAGGGCCATCGCACGGACGCGGCCCAGCAGCTCGGTGAAGGCCGGATCACCGGACAGGTCGGTGCGCAGCACGAGGGTGTTGACGAAGAACCCGATCAGGTCCTCGGTCTCGGCCCGGTTGCGGTTGGCGACCGGCGTGCCGACCACCACGTCGTCCGTGCCCGCGTACCGGCCCAGCAGGACGTCGAACGCGGCCAGGAGCGTCATGAACATCGTCGTGCCGTGCTCACGGGACAGGGCCCGCAGCGCGGCCACCGTCTGCTCCGGGACGGTGAACCGGGTCCGGGCACCGGCCGGCGACCACACCGCCGGGCGGGGCCGGTCCGTGGGCAGTTCCAGCACCGGCGCCCCGTGCAGCCGACCGCGCCAGTGGGCGAGTTGCTCGTCGAGGACGTCGCCGGTCAGCCACTGCCGCTGCCACACGGCGAAGTCGGCGTACTGCACGGCCAGCGGAGGCAGGTCGGGCGCCCGGCCGGCACGGAACGCGTCGTAGAGCCGCGTGAGTTCACTCTGGAAGATCCGCGTCGACCATTCGTCGGAGACCACGTGGTGCAGCGACAGCGCCAGTATGTGGTCGTCGGCGGCTACCCGGAGAAGCATCGCGCGGATCAGCGGCCCGTTCGCCAGGTCGAACGGTGTCGCCTCGTCAGCCGCGACCACGCGCGCGGCCGCCCCGAGCGGGTCGCTCTCGGCGCAGAGGTCGACCAACGGCAACGGGAACTCCGTCGGCGGGTCGATCACCTGGTACGCCACTCCGTCCGCACCGGTCACCAGCCTGGTCCGCAGGACCTCGTGCCGCGCGACGAGCGCCCCGAGCGCGGACCGCAGCGCCACGATGTCGAGGTCGCGGCCCATCCGCACCCGCATCGGCAGGTTGTACTCGGTCGATCCGGGCTCCAACTGGTCCAGGAACCACAGTCGTTGCTGCGCGAACGACAGCGGCAGCGGCCGGTCCCGGCCGACCGGGGTCACCGGCCGCACCGTCGTCCGCGCCGAGCCCTCCACCAGCGCGGCCAGGGAACGGACGGTCGGCCGGTCGAAGAGCGCGGCGAGCGGCACCTCGGCGTCCAGGACGTCCCGGATCCGGGAGACCACCTGCGTGGCGAGCAGTGAGTGCCCGCCCAGCTCGAAGAAGTCGTCCTGGGCACCGACCCGTTCCACGCCCAGGACCCGCCCCCAGATCCCGGCCAGCAGTTCCTCGACCGTGCCGGACGGAGCCACGAAGGCGACCGCTTCCGGCCGGGACGCCTCGGGGGCCGGAAGGGCGGCCCGGTCCAGCTTCCCGTTCGGGGTCAGCGGCAGCGCGGCCAGCTCGGTGAAGAAGGTCGGGACCATGAACTCCGGGACACTGCGCCGCAGATGCTCCCGCAGCTCGGCGGCGGCCGGGATGCCGTCGACGGGGCCGGCCGGGACCAGGTAGGCCACCAGGGCACGGTCCGCGGCCTCGCCCCAGGTGGTCACCACGGCCGACCGCACGCCGGGATGCGCCGTGAGGACCGACTCGACCTCACCGGGCTCGATCCGGAAGCCGCGCACCTTCACCTGCTGGTCCACGCGGCCCAGGAACTCCAGCCGCCCGTCGGCACGCCACCGCACCTGGTCGCCGGACCGGTAGGCACGAGAGCCGTCCCCCGCGTACGGGTCGGCCACGAACCGTTCCGCGGTCAGCGCCGGACGGTCCCCGTACGCCCGCGCCAACGACTCACCCGCGATGAACAGCTCGCCCGCGACACCCACCGGCACCGGCTGCAAGCGCTCGTCCAGCACCATCAGCCGCACGTTGGTCAGCGGCCGTCCGATGGGGACGAGCCCGCCGGGTGACCAGTCCGCTGTGCCGTGCGGACGCGGGCACTCGGTACTGGCGGCGTCGATGGTGTTCTCGGTGGGGCCGTAGAGGTTGGCCACGACGGCGGTGGCGTTGCGGGCGTAGAAGCGCGCCACGTCGTCCACCGGCAGGGCCTCACCCCCGCAGAACACCGCGCGCAGCGACGGCAGGGCGGACGGCCACGGGTGGGCCACGAACAGCTTGAACAGCGAGGGCACGAACTGCACCACCGTGATCCGCCGGGACTCCAGCAGCTCCACGACGTGGTCCAGGTCCCCGTGCCGGCCCGGCTCCACAAGAACCAGTTCCGCACCCGTGGACAGCGGCCACAGCAGTTCCCACACCGAGGCGTCGAAGGTCAACGGCGTCTTCTGCAGTACGCGTTCGGTATCGGCCAGCCGGTGGCGGTCCTGCATCCACGACACCCGGTTCAGCACACCCCGATGGGTGATCTGGACGCCCTTGGGACGGCCGGTCGAGCCCGAGGTGTAGATGACGTAGGCGAGTTGCAACGGCAGGACGGACACCCGAGGCGCGATGGCCGGCAGAGCCGCGAGGGCGGTTCGCGTGGCCGGATCGTCCAGCCATACGACGGTCCGCGGCCCGTCGGCGCCGACCAGGCCCGCGGCCACCTCACGGTGTCCGACCAGCACCGACGTCCCACTGTCGGCGAGCATGTAGGCCAGCCGGTCCGCCGGGTACGAGGGGTCCAGCGGCAGGTAGGCCGCACCGGCCTGCCACACCGCCAGCACGGCGGCCACCATGTCCGGTCCGCGCTCCAGGCACAGCCCCACCACGGACTCCGTGCCCACACCCTTCTGGCGCAGGAGATGCGCGAGCCTGTTCGCCCGCGCCAGCAACTCCCCGTACGTCAGCGTTCGATCCCCCGAGACCACGGCCACCGAGTCCGGCCGGGCGGCCGCCCGCTCCGCGATCAGCTCGTGGATGCCGTTCACCGGCGGCAGGGTCGCGGTGGTGTCGGTCCAGGTGCGCAGGAGGTGGTCGCGCTCCGGCGCGGTCAGCAACGGCAGCGCGCCGACCGGGCGGCCGGGGTCGGCGGCGACGGCCTCCAGGAGTGCGGTCAGGTGCCCGGTCATCCGCTCGATCGTCGCCGCGTCGAAGAGAGCGGTGCTGAACTGGATCTCCCCGGTCAGGGCACCGTCGTCCTCACCCAGGCTCACCATCAGGTCGAACTTGACGGGAAGGCTGTCCGGGAGGGCACCGGGAACCGAATCACCGCGTTCCCCGGAGGCGGGGCCGCCCCCGCGTTCCTCGGAGTCGTAGCTGAACAGGACCTGGAACAGCGGGGTGCGGGAACGGTCTCGCTCGGCGACCAGCTCGTCCACCACCTGCTCGAACGGCAGGTCCTGATGGGCGTACGCACCCAGGGCCGTCTCCCGCACCCGTGCCAGCAGTTCGGTGAAGGTCGGGTCACCGGAGAGATCCGTCCGCAGCACGAGCGTGTTCACGAAGAACCCGAGCAGGTCCTCGGTCTCGGCCCGGTTCCGGTTCGCCACCGGGGTGCCGACCGCGATGTCGTCCGAGCCGCCGTAACGGCTCATCAGCACGTCGAAGGCCGCCAGCAGCGTCATGAACATCGTTGTGCCGCGCTCCCTCGACAGGGCTCGCAGGGCGTCCGCCGTCCGTGCCGGGACGGCGAACCGGCGCACCGCACCCTCGGTCGAACGCACCGGCGGACGCGGCCGATCGGTGGGCAGCTCAAGGATCGGAACGCCGGTCAGCCGCTCCCGCCAGTAGGCGAGCTGGGCGTCGACGACCTCACCGCTCAGCCACTGCCGCTGCCACACCGCGAAGTCGGCGTACTGGATCCCCAAGGGCGCGAGCGGATCCGGAAGCCCCGCGCGGAACGCCTCGTAGAGCGCGAGCAGTTCCCGCTGGAAGGCACGGTCGGACCACTCGTCGAAGACGACGTGATGGAAAGCCAGGGCGAGCACATGGTCGTCACCGTCGACCCTGAGCAGGGCGGCCCGCACGAGGGGACCGGTCGCCAGATCGAACGGAGCAAGCCCCTGCCCCGCGATCACGGCGTTCCCCTCGCCCACCGGGTGCGTCGAGCCGGACAGGTCGACGACGGGGAGGGGGAGGGAGGCGGGCGGGTCGATGATCTGATGCGGTATGCCGTCCTGGTCGGCGACCAGGCGGGTGCGCAGCACCTCGTGCCGGGCGACGATCGCGTCCAGCGCCGCACCGAGGGCCCTCAGGTCCAGCTCGCCGGGCAGGTGCAGCCGGGTCGACATGTTGTACTCGACCGAGCCGGGCTCCAACTGGTCCAGGAACCACAGCCGTTGCTGCGCGAACGACAACGGCAGCGGGTGGCTGCGGTCCGCCACCGTGATCGGCGGCAGGACATCGCCGCGACCCGCACCGTCGATCACCGCGGCCAGACCGCGCACCGTGGGCTGGTCGAAGAGCGCGGCCAGCGGAATCTCCGCCCCGAACACCTCACGCACACGGGAGATGACCTGGGTGGCGAGCAGGGAGTGCCCACCGAGCTCGAAGAAGCTGTCCTCGACGCCGATGCCGCCGCCTGCGTCCGTGGGGTCGAGGTCCAGCACT
>NZ_KQ948152.1:0-436750 GCF_001513955.1 Streptomyces pseudovenezuelae
GACAACGAACAGTTGTCGGCTAGAGCTTGAACCACACAACAGAAAAGTGTGCTTGTTCGCTCGAAACCATTAGGGTTTCGGTGGTCATAGCGTGAGGGAAACGCCCGGTTACATTCCGAACCCGGAAGCTAAGCCTTACAGCGCCGATGGTACTGCAGGGGGGACCCTGTGGGAGAGTAGGACACCGCCGAACAATCTTTGGAGGACCCCTGGTCCCAGCGTTCAGCTGGGACCAGGGGTCCTTTTGTTTTTAGAATGCTTGCAGTACCGATGACAGGAGTCACCATGTCCACCAACTCTCCCGACGACCGACCGGAGCGCGATCAGCAACGCCGGGACAGTGGTGACCGCGGCGATCGAGGCTACCGGGGGGACCGCGGCGGCTTCCGCCGTGACAACGACCGCGGCGGGAACGACCGCGGCGGCAATGACCGTGGTGCCAATCGCGGTGGTGGTTACGCCCGCCGTGACGATCGGCGCGATGACAACCGCGGTGGTGGCGGCGATCGTGGTGGCTTCCGCCGGGACGACAACCGCAGTGGTAGTGGCGACCGTGGGGCTCGTCCTCCGTTCCGTCGCGATGACCGGCCGGCTGGTCCTCGCCGGGACGACCGGGACCGTGGCGAGCGGGTAGAGCGCCGCGACGACCGTGGCGGTTTCCGCCGTGACGACAACCGTGGCAGCAGCTACGCGCCGCGCCGTGACGACCGTCGCGATGACCGACGCAGCGACGACCGCGGAGACCGCGGCGGCTTCCGCCGCGATGACAACCGCGGTGGTGGTGGCGACCGTGGTGGCTTCCGCCGCGATGATCGTGGTGACAGCCGTGGTGGGGATCGCGGTGGCTTCCGCCGTGACGACAACCGCGGTGGTGGTGGCGACCGTGGTGGTTTCCGTCGCGACGACAAGCGCAGTGGTGGTGGCGATCGTGGGGCTCGTCCTCCGTTCCGTCGCGATGACCGGCCGGCTGGTCCTCGCCGGGACGACCGGGACCGCGGTTTCCGGCGTGACGGTGACCGGCCTGCCTTCCGCCGTGATGACGACCGCGGCGGGGACCGCGGCGAGCGGGTAGAGCGCCGCGACGACCGTGGCGGCTTCCGCCGTGACGACAACCGTGGCAGCAGCTACGCGCCGCGCCGTGACGACCGTCGCGATGACCGACGCAGCGACGACCGCGGAGACCGTGGCGGCTTCCGCCGTGACGACCGTGGCGGCTTCCGCCGTGACGACAGCCGCAGCGGTGGTGGCGACCGTGGTGGCTTCCGTCGCGATGATCGTGGTGACAGCCGTGGTGGGGACCGTGGTGGTTTCCGCCGTGACGACAGCCGCAGCGGTGGTGGCGACCGTGGTGGCTTCCGCCGGGACGACCGTGGTGACAGCCGTGGTGGGCCCCGTAGGGACGACCGTGGTGGGCGGCCCGGTGGGTTCCGTGAGCGGGACGACCGGCGCGGTGGCGATGACCGGCGTGGCGGTGGCGGGCGGTTCCGTGATGAGCGGGACCGCGATCGTGAGCCGATCAAGCGGCTGCCGATCCCCGAGGACGTCACGGGCGAGGAGATCGACAAGGACGTACGGCAGGAGCTGCAGAGTCTGCCGAAGGGGCTTGCGGAGGACGTCGCCAAGAACCTGGTGATGGTCGCCCGGCTCATCGACGAGGACCCCGAGGGCGCCTACGGCTACTCCAAGGTGGCCCTGCGGCTGGCGTCGCGTGTCGCCGCCGTACGAGAGGCGGCCGGGTTCGCGGCGTACGCCAATCAGAAGTACAGCGAGGCGCTCGCGGAGTTCCGGGCCGCGCGGCGGATGACCGGGAACGTGGAGCTGTGGCCCGTGATGGCCGACTGCGAGCGTGGGCTCGGGCGGCCGGAGAAGGCGCTGGACATGGCCGGGGCGCCCGAGGTGCACAAGCTCGACAAGGCCGGCCAGGTGGAGATGCGGCTCGTCGCTGCCGGTGCCCGGCGTGACATGGGGCAGCTGGACGCGGCGATCGTGACGCTGCAGAGCCCCGAGCTGGCCTCCAACTCGGTGCAGCCGTGGACCGCGCGACTGCGGTACGCGTACGCCGACGCGCTGCTCGCGGCCGGTCGGGAGGGCGAGGCGCGGGAGTGGTTCGCCAAGGCCGTCGAGTCCGACAAGGACGGCAGCACGGACGCCTCCGACCGGCTCGCCGAGCTGGACGGGGTCGAGTTCGTGGACGCCTTCGCCGATGAGGAGGACGAGGGCGACGGTGAGGCCCCGACGGCCGCGACGGCTGCGGAGGTCGTGGAAGACGAGGACGACGAGGACGTTGAGGAAGACGACCTCAAGGACTGACCTGCGTTGTCGGTGCACCAGGTGAACATGTGAACAAAGGGGCGGGATCCCGGATCCCGCCCCTTTGTTGTGTCATACGTCCAGTGCGCGCAGGACCAGCCCCGACGCCGGTTTCGGGCCGAACGACGTCGACTTGCGAGGCATCGTGACGCCCTGGCGGGCGAGGTCGCGGACGACCTCCTCGCGGACCGGGTGCATCAGGACCGCCGTGCCGCCGTCGCGTTCCGCCTTCTCGACCGTGGCGGCCGTGTCGTGGATGTAGGCGATGCGCGCGGGGTCGTCCTCGGGGATGTGCCAGACGTGGGCGAGGAGCGTGGCGTGCAGGACCGTGGCGTCCAGGGTGCGCCAGGCGGTGGGGTGGTCCTGGGGGACGGTGCGGGCCAGGAGGTCCGGGTCCGGGCGGTCCACCAGGTGGAAGGCGCCGTCGCCGGCCAGGAGGAAGGCGTTTCCCGCGCAGGCCGCGTCGGCGAGGGTGTCCAGGGCCTCGGCCAGGGGGCCGTCGAGGCGTCGTACGCGGAAGAGGCCGTCGAGGAGCGCCAGGGACCGGGACACCGGGATCCCGTGCAGGAGGCGGTGGATGGCGCGGACGCGCAGGGGGTAGCGGGCCGTGTCGACGAGGAGGACCAGGCCGTGGTCCCAGGGGCTGGGGGAGGGGTGCTCCGCGCGGAGCCGGCGGTAGGTCGCCCAGCGGTGGTGGCCGTCGGCGATGAGGGCCTGGTGCCGGGTCAGGTCCGACTGGATGCGGGCCACTTCGGCAGGGTCGGTGATCGACCACAGGCGGTGGCGGTAGCCGTCCTCGGTGGTGGTCGCGAGCAGCGGGGGTTGCTCCGCCGTGCGTTCGATCGCGGTCGTCGTGACGGACTCCGAGCCGTTGCCGCGGTAGGTGAGCAGCAGGGGCTCCAGGTTCGCGGAGGTGGCGCGCATGAGGGCCGCGCGGTCGGCGACGACGTGCGGCATGACGTCCTCGTGGGGAAGGACCACGCCCTCCGAGGGCTCCGACAGACGCAGGGTGCCGATGATTCCGCGCTGGAGCAGGCCGGCGCCGTCCTGTTGTTCGTAGACGTACAGGCCGGGCTCGGCGTCGGCGGCCAGGATGCCCTCGGCGAGCCAGCCGCGCAGGGTGCGGGCCGCCTGTTCGTTGCGTTCGGCCGGGGTCGTCGCCTGCGGGAGGATCAGCCGGACGATGTTGTACGGGTCGTTCGACTGGAGCTGGTGCAGGCCGTCGGGGCGGACCACGACGTCGTACGGCGGTGAAGTCACGGCGGCCAGGCTGCCGACCCGGTCGGGGTCGTAGCGCAGGCCTCGGAACGGGGTGAGTTCCAGGCCTCGGCGCGCCGTTGCTTCCGGGTGACCTGCTGAGTTCATCCCGGCATCGTACGGGTGTCGGTGCCATGGGGGATGATCGGGGGAAAGCCGTCGAACGAGGAGCGATGCGGAATGAGCCAGCGCGCAAGGACGAGGCCCGAGGGCAGTGGGCAGGCCCTGAGCGAGGCGTACGACACCGCGCTGCTCGACCTCGACGGGGTGGTGTACGCGGGCGGGAACGCGATCGCGCACGCCGTCGACTCGCTGGCCACCGCGCGTGAGGGGGGCATGCACCTCGCCTACGTCACCAACAACGCGCTGCGTACGCCCGATGCCGTGGCCGAGCACCTCACCGAGCTGGGGATACCGACGGGGGCCGATGACGTCATCACCTCCGCCCAGGCCGTCGCGCGGCTGATCAGCGAGCAGGTGCCGGCCGGGGCGCGCGTGCTCGTCATCGGAGGCGAGGGGCTGCGGGTGGCCCTGCGCGAGCGGGGTCTTGAGCCCGTGGAGTCGGCCGACGACGATCCGGCGGCGGTCGTGCAGGGGTTCGGCGGGCCGGATCTGCCGTGGGGGCGGTTCGCCGAGGCCAGCTATGCCGTCGCGCGCGGGGTGCCCTGGTTCGCGTCCAACACCGACCTGACGATTCCGAGCGGGCGGGGGATCGCGCCGGGCAACGGCGCGGCGGTGGAGGTCGTGCGGATCGCGACCGGTGCCGAGCCGCAGGTCGCGGGCAAGCCGCTGCCTCCCATGCACCGCGAGACGATCCTGCGGACCGGTGCGAAGCGGCCGCTGGTGGTCGGGGACCGGCTGGACACCGACATCGAGGGCGCGTTCAACGGCGAGGTGGACTCGCTGCTCGTGCTCACCGGTGTCACCGACGGCCCCCAGCTGCTGGCCGCGCCGCCGCAGCACCGGCCGACCTATGTGGACGCCGATCTGCGGGGCATGCTGACCGGCCAGCCCGAGGTCAGCGAGGCGGGGGACGGCTTCCGGTGCGGGGGTTGGACGGCGAAGGCAGGCCAGGAGCGGCTGGAACTCGACGGTGACGGCGAGGCCCTGGACGGACTCCGGGCGCTGTGCGCGGCGGCCTGGACGGCGGCCGGTGAGGGTGTGTGCGAGCTGGACGCGGGGAAGGCGCTGGCCAGGCTGGGGCTGTGAGCCGCTGGGCCCGGAGAGATTCCTGTGAGTCCGGGAGCGGCCGGGTGGGCTCGGGAGCGGCAAGCCCTCGGGATCGTAGCCCGTTGCCAGGGTAGGCTAACCTAACTGCGTGTTGGTCGACAGTCCTCCCGAACAGCGCGCGGAGACCGCCCCCGCGCCCCCAACCCGCCGGGCGATACGAGTCCTTGGGCTCCTGGCGTCCGTAGTGATCCTGGTGCTCGTCGCGACGGCGAGCATCGCGGTCGGGGCAAAAGGGCTGTCCATGGAGCAGGTCTGGCACGGACTGTTCCAGGACACGGGGACCTACGGGGACGTCGTGGTGGCCGACCGGCTGTCCCGGACCGTCCTCGGGCTGCTCGCGGGCGCCGCCCTCGGCCTGTCCGGAGCGGTGCTCCAGGCGCTCACCCGCAATCCGCTGGCCGACCCCGGTCTGCTCGGCATCAACGCGGGCGCGTCCGCCGCGGTCGTCACCGCGATCACCTTCTTCGGCGTCACCTCGCTCAGCGGCTATGTGTGGTTCGCCTTTCTCGGCGCGGCCGCGGTCGGTGCCCTGGTCTGGTTCCTGGGCGGGAGCCGTGGTGCCACCCCGGTCAGGCTCGCGCTGGCCGGTACGGCGATCAGCGCGGCGCTCTACGGCTATCTCCAGGCCGTGATGATCACCGACGACCAGGCGCTCAACAAGATGCGCTTCTGGACGGTCGGTTCGCTGTCCTCGGCGAACAACTCGACCATCCTCCAGGTGCTGCCGTTCCTCGCGATCGGGTCGCTCCTCGCCCTCGCCCTCGCCCGGCCGCTCAACGCGATGGAGATGGGCGACGACACCGCCAAGGCCCTCGGCGCCCACCTCAACCGCACCCGGGCGCTGGCCATGCTCTCCGCGACCGTGCTGTGCGGGGCCGCGACCGCCGCCTGCGGACCGATCGTGTTCGTCGGCCTGATGGTGCCGCACATCGTGCGCTCCTTCACCGGCCCCGACCTGCGCTGGATCCTGCCGTACGCGACCGTCCTGTCGCCCGTGCTGCTGCTGGGCTCCGACGTCATCGGCCGGCTCGTGGCCCGGCCCGCGGAGCTCCAGGTCGGCATCGTGACCGCGCTCATCGGCGGCCCGGTCTTCATCTTTCTCGTACGACGGCGAAGGACGGCGCAGCTGTGAGGACCACCCGTGCCATCAGGACGCCCGGGGGGCTCTCCGTCCGGCTGGACGTGCGGGCCACCGTCGTCATCGCCCTGATCCTGCTCGCCGCGCTCACCGCGAGCGTCGTGCTGATCGGCACCGGCGACTTCCCGATCCCCGCGGGGGACGTGCTGAAGACGCTGGTCGGCAACGGCAACGCCGGGCAGGAGTTCATCGTCAACGAGCTGCGGCTGCCGCGGGTCCTCGTCGGTCTCCTGGTCGGCGCCTCGCTCGGACTCGGGGGTGCGCTCTTCCAGGCCGTCTCCCGCAACCCCCTGGGCAGTCCGGACGTGCTCGGCCTCAGTCAGGGGGCCACGGCCGGGGCGCTCACGATGATCGTGCTGTTCTCCGGGAGCGCGGCCCAGATCACCCTGGGCGCGCTGGTGGGCGGGCTCGTGACCGGGCTCGCCATCTATCTGCTCGCCTGGAGGCAGGGGGTGCACGGATACCGGCTGGTCCTGGTCGGCATCGGTGTCTCCGCGATCGTGACGGCCGTCAACGGCTATCTGCTGACCAGGTCAACCCTCACCGAGGCTGCCCAGGCCGTCGTCTGGATGACCGGCTCGCTCAGCGGCCGGGACTGGGCGCAGGTGTGGCCGCTGCTGTGGCTGTGCGCCGTCCTCGTCCCGCTCGTCCTCGTCAACGCGCGCGGCCTCAGGATGATGGAGATGGGCGACGACGTCTCCCACGCGCTCGGAGTACGCGTCGAGCGCGTCCGGCTGCTGCTCCTGGTCGCCGCCGTCCTGCTCACCGCCGCCGCCACCGCGGCCGCCGGACCGGTCAGCTTCGTCGCGCTCACCGCCCCGCAGCTGGCCCGCCGCCTCACCCGCTCGCCCGGCCCCAACCTGCTGCCCTCCCTGTGCATGGGCGCCACCCTCCTGGTCACCGCCGACTGGGTCTCGCAGAAGGTCTTCGGCGCCGACCAGCTGCCCGTGGGCGTGGTCACCGGAGTCCTCGGTGGCGTCTACCTGCTGTGGCTCCTGGTCACCGAGCGCAGGGCGGGCCGGATATGAACACCCCGAGGAGTACAAGGAGCACCGTGAACCGCCTGTCCGCCGACACCGTCACCCTCGCCTACGACCAGCGGGTCATCGCCGAGCAGTTGTCGGTGGAGATACCCGACCACTCCTTCACGGTGATCGTCGGCCCCAACGCGTGCGGCAAGTCCACCCTTCTGCGGGCCCTCTCGCGGATGCTCAAGCCCAGCCAGGGCAAGGTGCTGCTCGACGGGCAGGTCATCCAGTCGATGCCGGCCAAGAAGGTCGCCCGCACTCTGGGTCTGCTCCCGCAGTCGTCGATCGCGCCGGACGGGATCACCGTCGCCGACCTGGTCGGCCGCGGCCGCTACCCCCACCAGGGCATCCTGCGCCAGTGGTCCACCGAGGACGAGCGGGTCGTACAGGAGTCCATGCGGCAGACCGGGGTCGCGGAACTCGCCGAGCGGTACGTCGACGAGCTGTCCGGCGGTCAGCGCCAGCGGGTGTGGATCGCGATGGCGCTCGCCCAGCAGACCCCGCTGCTGCTCCTGGACGAGCCGACGACCTACCTCGACATCCAGCACCAGATCGACGTCCTGGACCTCTGTGCCGAGCTGCACGAGGAGCAGGGGCGCACCCTGGTCGCCGTCCTGCACGACCTCAACCACGCGGCCCGGTACGCCACGCATCTCATCGCGCTCAAGAGCGGGAGGATCATCGCCGAGGGCGCCCCGAACGACATCGTCACGGCCGAGCTGGTCGAGGAGGTCTTCGGGCTGCGCTGTCAGGTCATCGACGACCCGGAGACGGGCACGCCGCTGGTGGTGCCGGCCGCGCGCAAGGCACGCGCGCGCGTGGTCGCTACAGAAGCTTCCTGAGCTGGAGCAGGTCGCGCAGGCCCGCCTCCAGCTTGACCCGGCCCGCACCCCAGGCCTTGGCGAAGTTCAGCTCGCCGTTGACCAGCGCCACCAGGTCGTCGCCCGCCATGGTCAGTCTGATCTGGGCCTTCTCCTTCGGAGGGCCTTGGACCGTGTCCCGCACGACGATCCGGCCGCCCGTCATCCGGCCGACGAAGGTGACGTCGAGATCGGTGATACGGCAGCTCACCGAGCGGTCCATGGACGCCGCGGTGGCGACGTCCCCCTCGGCGTTGCGCATGTTGTCGGAGAGCTTCTCGAGTGCGGCTCGGCACTCCTCGATCGTGGCCATCGCGATCGACGGTACCCCAGTGGTTCGAGGTAGCGTCTGGGCATGAGCGACGCTGTTCCAGAGCCTTCACAAGAGGTCGCGGTCGACCCCGAGCACGACCCCGCCGCCCCCGCGCCTCTGCACGTGGTCCGCACCCCCACCGGTGACCCCGAGGTGGACGCCCGGCTGGAGCGGCTCGGTGACGCCGACCACCTCGCCACGGACGGACACATGGAGGTGTACGAGGATGTACACCGAGGGCTGCGCGACGCGCTCACCGCGCTCGACGCGCGCCCGGGACCTCCGGCGCCCTCGCCGTCGTACGACCAGAGGGCGCCTTCACCCTCGTATGGCACTAGGAGCTGAACCGAACGTGGCAGGAGTCGCACGCCGTCGGCTGGACGCGGAGCTGGTCCGGCGGAAGCTGGCGCGCTCGCGTGAGCATGCCAGCCAGCTGATCGCGGCCGGACGGGTCACCGTCGGCAAGACCGTCGCGACCAAGCCCGCCACCCAGGTGGAGACCGCGGCGGCGATCGTGGTGCAGAGCGACGACGGCGATCCCGACTACGTGTCCCGGGGTGGGCACAAGCTTGCGGGTGCCCTTCAGGCGTTCGTACCGCGGGGGCTCGTGGTCGAGGGGCGGCGGGCGCTGGACGCCGGCGCGTCCACCGGCGGGTTCACCGATGTGCTGTTGCGCGCCGGGGCCGCGCACGTGGTCGCCGTCGACGTCGGGTACGGACAACTCGCGTGGTCTCTTCAGAGCGATGAACGCGTCACCGTCAAGGACCGTACGAACGTACGCGAGTTGACGCTCGAAGCGATCGATGGGGAACCAGTGGATCTTGTCGTGGGGGATCTGTCCTTCATCCCGCTCGGACTGGTACTGCCCGCCCTGGTGCGGTGCGTGAAGCCGGACGCCGATCTGGTGATGATGGTGAAGCCGCAGTTCGAGGTGGGGAAGGAACGGCTGGGCAGCGGGGGAGTCGTACGGAGCACGCAGCTGCGGGCGGAGGCCGTGCGTGGAGTGGCCGAGAAGGCGGGGGAACTCGGGCTCGGGGTGAACGGGGTCACGGCCAGTCCGTTGCCCGGGCCCTCGGGCAATGTCGAATACTTTCTGTGGCTGCGTGCCGGGGCGCCCGCCCTGGACCCGGCCGATGTCGACCGTGCAGTTGCGGAGGGGCCGCGTTGAGCCAGAACCGAGCTCGTACTGTTTTCCTGCTCGCCCACACCGGGCGGCCCGCGGCCATTCGCAGTGCCGAGCTGGTCGTGAAGGGGCTGCTCCGCTCCGACATCGGCGTGCGCGTCCTGGAGTACGAGGCCGCCGACCTGCCGCTGCCGCCCGAGGTCCAGCTCGTCAAGGAGGCGACTCCGCAGTGCCTCGAAGGGTGCGAGCTGCTCATCGTGCTCGGCGGTGACGGGACGCTGCTGCGCGGCGCCGAGTTCGCCCGCGCGTCCGGGGTGCCGATGCTCGGCGTCAACCTGGGCAGTGTCGGGTTCCTCGCGGAGGCCGAGCGGGACGATCTCGACAAGGTTGTCGACCGGGTGGTGACCAAGGCGTACGAGGTCGAGGAGCGGATGACCGTCGACGTCGTGGTTCACCGGAACGGGGACATCGTCCACACCGACTGGGCGCTGAACGAGGCCGCCGTGCAGAAGGCGGGCGCCGAGAAGCTCCTTGAGGTCGTACTGGAGATCGACGGGCGGCCGGTGACGGGGTTCGGGTGCGACGGCATCGTGCTGTCCACGCCCACCGGGTCCACGGCGTACGCGTTCTCCGCGGGCGGGCCGGTGGTCTGGCCCGAGGTCGAGGCGCTGTTGATGGTGCCGATCTCGGCGCACGCGCTGTTCGCGAAGCCGTTGGTGACCTCGCCGAACTCCGTGCTGGCCGTGGAGTTGTTGCCGCACATCCCGCCGGGGGTGTTGTGGTGCGACGGGCGGCGGACGTTCGAGTTGCCGCCGGGGGCGCGGGTGGAGGTTCGGCGGGGGGCTGTGCCGGTTCGGCTGGCTCGGCTGCATCATGCGTCGTTCACCGACCGGCTGGTGGCGAAGTTCGCGTTGCCGGTGTCCGGGTGGCGGGGGGCGCCGCATTAGCGCTCTGTAGGGGGTGCTTTGGGGAGTTTGTGCGACCTGAGGTCGTATGTGGCTTGTCGCGCAGTTCCCCGCGCCCCTAAAAGCCTGACACTCCCCCGGGTGACAAGGGCACCTCGCACTCGCCCGCCCGGACCTCGTAAGGTCTTCACCGTGCTGGAAGAGATGCGGATACGGTCGCTCGGAGTCATCGATGACGCCGTCGTCGAGTTGTCGCCCGGGTTCACCGCTGTCACCGGTGAGACGGGTGCGGGCAAGACCATGGTGGTCACCAGCCTGGGGCTGTTGCTCGGTGGACGGGCTGACGCGGCGCTCGTGCGGATCGGGGCCGAGAAGGCGGTCGTGGAGGGGCGGATCACCGTGTCCGCCGGCGACTCCGTCGTCGTACGGGCCGAGGAGGCCGGGGCCGAGCTCGACGACGGGGCGCTGTTGATCAGCCGTACCGTTTCCGCCGAGGGGCGGTCCCGGGCGCACCTGGGCGGGCGGTCGGTGCCCGTGGGAGTGCTCGCCGAGCTCGCCGACGAGCTGGTCGCCGTCCATGGGCAGACCGATCAGCAGGGGCTGCTCAAGCTGAACCGGCAGCGGCAGGCGCTCGACCGGTACGCGGGTGACGCCGTCGCCGTGCCGCTCGCCAAGTACACCGAGGCCTACCGGCGGCTGCGGGCGGTCTCCGTCGAGCTGGACGAGATCGTCACGCGCGCGCGTGAGCGGGCCCAGGAAGCCGACATGCTGCGGTTCGGGCTCGACGAGATCGCGGGCGTGGAGCCGCGGGCCGGCGAGGACGTCGAGCTGGCGGAGGAGGCGGAGCGGCTCGGCCACGCCGAGGCGCTGTCGTCCGCGGCCACGGCCGCCCATGCCGCCCTCGCCGGGAACCCCGAGGATCCCGAGGGCATCGACGCCGCGACGCTCGTGGCGGGCGCCCAGCGGGCTCTGGAGGCCGTACGGTCGCACGATCCGGCCCTGTCCGCGCTCGCCGACCGGATCGGGGAGATCGGGATCCTGCTGGGCGACGTGGCCGGGGAGCTGGCGGGCTACGCCGACGACCTGGACGCCGATCCGCTGCGGCTGTCGGCCGTCGAGGAGCGCCGGGCCGCGCTCACCGCGCTGACCCGGAAGTACGGCGAGGACGTGGCCACGGTGATCACGTGGGCCGAGCAGAGCGCCGCGCGCCTGACCGAACTGGACGGCGACGACGAGCGGATCGACGAGCTGACCGCCGAGCGGGACGCGCTCAGGGCCGAACTGGGCGGTCTGGCGCAGGCGTTGACCGACGCGCGAACCGATGCCGCGGAGAGGTTTGCGGCGGCGGTGACGGCAGAGCTGGCCTCGCTGGCGATGCCCCACGCGCGCGTGTCCTTCGCCATCCGGCAGACCGAGGACGCGGAGGGCGTGGAGGTCGGCGGGCGTGCGGTCGCCTACGGGCCGGCCGGTGTGGACGAGGTCGAGCTGCTGCTCGCCCCGCATCCGGGTGCGCCGCCGCGGCCCATCGCCAAGGGCGCGTCCGGCGGTGAGCTCTCCCGGGTGATGCTGGCCGTCGAGGTCGTGTTCGCCGGGACGGACCCGGTGCCGACGTACCTCTTCGACGAGGTGGACGCCGGTGTCGGCGGCAAGGCGGCGGTCGAGATCGGGCGGCGCCTCGCGCGGCTCGCGAAGACCGCGCAGGTCGTGGTGGTGACCCACCTGCCCCAGGTCGCGGCCTTCGCGGACCGGCAGTTGCTGGTCGAGAAGACCAACGACGGGTCCGTCACCCGCTCCGGTGTGAAGGTGCTGGAGGGTGAGGACCGGGTGCGCGAGCTGTCCCGGATGCTCGCCGGACAGGAGGACTCGGAGACGGCCCGGGCACACGCGGAGGAGTTGCTGGCCACGGCCCGGGCGGACGCGTGAGGGGTACGTCCCTCGTGGTCACCGCTGCCCTGACGCGCGCCGGGACGGCCGTCCTTCGCGCCAGGGTGCCGGGCGGGCGGGAGCGGTGGGAGCGGACGAACTACGCCGGGCGGACGGTCGAGTTGTACGCCGGGCCCGCGGCCGCCGTGGCGGTGGCCCTGGGCGCGGCGCGGATACGGCCCGCCGCCGGGTGGGCGGTCGCCGTCGCCGGGCTCTGCGGGGCGTACGACGACCTCGCCGGGGACCACCGGCGGGGGTTCCGGGCGCATCTGGGCGCGCTGCGGGACGGTGAAGTCACCAGCGGGGCCGTCAAGTTGTTCGGGATCTCGGCCGCCGGGCTGGTCGCGGGCGCGTTGATGAAGGAGCGGGTCGTCGACAAGGCGCTCGCGGGTGTGGTGATCGCGGGAGCCGCCCATTTCGTCAACCTCGTGGACGTACGCCCCGGTCGGGCGGCCGGGGCGGTGCTCGCGTTCGGGGTGCCGGGGATGGCGAGGTCGGAGTTGGCCGGCGTCGCCGTGGGCGCCGCGGCGGCCCTGTTGCCGGACGACCTCGGTGAGCGCGCGATGATCGGCGATGTGGGGGCGCATGCGTTGGGGGCGGCGTGGGGAGCGGCTGTCGTCGCCGGGAGCGGGAGGGCGGGGCTCCTCGCGCATGCGGCCGCCGTTGTCGCCGCGGCTGTCCGGGGGGATCAGGTGAGTCGTGTGTCGGCTGCGGGCGGGTGGGGATTCTCGCGCGGTCGCCCGCGCCCCCTCGGGTCGGACAGCTTCGGGTCGGAAGAGGGGTCCCGTCACTCTTGTGAGTGACCCCGACGCGCCGGGCACGCCCGTCCCTCTTTCGCCGCATGCACGGAACACCCGTACGTCCTGGCATCCTTGGCAGAGAACCTGTCACGCGTAGGAAGCGCGCGGTACACCCCTCCGCTCGATCCCTTCTGTACGTTTCCTCGTGACCGACCGACCCGAACCAGGAGCCCGGCCACGTGACCCCCGTGAGCAGCCACTCACCGCACGGCCAGTCGCCGCTGCGCACCGTGCAGGTGCTGGGCGGCGGCAATGCCGGCAGCAGCGCACATGTGCGCTCCCTGACCTCGGGGCTCGTCGCGCGGGGCGTGCGGGTGACGGTGTGCGCCCCCGCCGAGGCGGATCGCTCCTACGACTTCTCCGGGGCCGGTGCCGAACACGTGCACGTACCGCGCAGCAGCGACCCGACCTCCGTGGCCGTGCTGCGGGCGGCCTGCGCGGACGCCGATCTGGTGCACGCGCACGGGCTGCACGCCTCGTTCCGCGCGGTGCTCGCGCTCAGCGGGCGGCGGACCCCGCTCGTCGTCACCTGGCACGACCGGGCGTACGCGGAGGGGGCGCGGGCACATTTCGTGCGCCTTCTGGAACGCCGGGTCGTGAAGGCGGCCTCCGTGGTCCTGGGGTCCACCTCGGCGCTCGTGGACCGGGCCCGCAGGACCGGGGCCCGGGACGCGCGACTCGCCGCAGTCGCCCTGCCCGGGCCGCGCGGAGTCGTCGAGCAGGAGGACCCCGACCGGCTGCGTCCCAAGGTGCGGGCCGAACTCGGCGCCATCGGGCGGCCGTTGCTGATGGCGGTCGGCGCCCTGGAGCGGCACAAGGGCTACGAGACACTCCTGGACGCCACCCGCGCGTGGCGCCGTCTCGACCCGCTGCCGCTGCTCGTCGTCGCCGGGGAAGGGCCGCTGCGGGCGGTCCTGCAGAGCCGTATCGAGACAGAAGGGCTGCCGGTTCGGCTCATCGGCCGGCGCGACGACATCTCCGAACTGCTCACCGCCGCCGATCTCGCCCTCCTGCCCAGCCGTTGGGAGGCGCGCTCGGTGCTCGCCCAGGAGGCCCTCCACGCGCGGGTGCCGCTTGTCGCGACCGAGGTCGGCGGCATCCCCGAACTCGTCGGCGACGCGGCCGAACTCGTCCCGTACGGCGACCCGGAGGCGCTCGCCGAGGCCGTCGTACGGCTGCTCGGCGATCCCGAGCGCTGTGAGCTGCTGAAGGAACGAGGGGTGCGGCAGGCGGCCACCTGGCCGACGGAGGACGAGACCGTCGCGCAAGTGCTCAGCGTCTACGACGAGTTGACCCAGCCCCGGCCGCTCATCTGAGAGCCCGTTCGAAGCGGGCTAGGGTCTGTCGTTTGGGTCAGGCCGGCCGTGAGGTGCGGTGCTTTTCTGGCGACGCCGGGCTGATCCAAACGACAGACCCTAGGGCACGTGCCGGCGTGCCCGCAGCGCCAGGCTCAACGCCAGTACGGTCTGCGGGTCGTCGAGGTCCGTGCCCAGCAACTCGCCGATGCGGGCGAGGCGGTTGTACAGGGTCTGCCGGTTGAGGTGGAGCTCGCGGGCCGTCTCCGCCTTGCGGCCCGCGTGGGCCAGATAGGTCTGCAGGGTCGGCAGCAGGGGCGGCTTGGAGCGGTCGTCGTGGGCACGCAGCGGGCCGATGGCGCGGTCCACGAAAGCCGCGAGGTCCGGGTGGTCGCGCAGCCGCCACAGCAGCAGGTCGATGTCGAGGCGACGGGCGTCGTACCAGGGACGGTCCGACAGGCCCTGTGCCGCCGTCGCCGTCTCGGCCGCGTGCCGCAGGCCCGCCGAGGCCGCCGCCCAGCCGCCGGCGACTCCGACGACCACGACCGGCGGCTGGGCGCCCGGGCGTTGCATCCCGGCCCGCTCCACGCCCGCCCGCAGCGCCGCCGCGACCCGGTCCGCGACCGCCGACCGCTCCGACTCCGAGCGCAGGCCGAGCAGGACCGGCACCCGGCCCTCGACAGGCCGGACGCCCAGCAGGACCGGCACGCCGACCGAGGCCAGCTCCTCGGAGACCGCGCGGGCCAGCACCGCCCAGCCGCCGCCGGGCGCGAGAGCGTCGCCGAGCCGCATCACCACGGGCAGCAGCGGCCCGCTGCCCGGCTTGAAGCCCAGCACGCGCGCCTGTGCCGGCGCGTCCTCCGGGGTGATGCGGCCCTCGGCGAGGTCGGTCAGGAAGTCGCCGCGGCCGCGGGCCGCCAGCTCCTCCTCCTGGCGGGCCTGCATCAGGACGACGGCCAGGATGCCCGCCGCGCGTTCGGCCGCCATGCGGTGCACGGGGGCCAGCGGGGCCCGTACGGGAAGCAGGACCAGCCGCGCCCGTACAGATCCCGCGCCGGGCCCGCCCCCGGGGACGTCCACCAGAGCCGAGCCGGCCGGCGGGGTGTCCTTGTGCTGGCCCCGCAGCCCCTCCCAGACCTGCAGCGGGTCGGCGCCCTCGGGACCCTCCCCGGCCGCGTACAGGAGCTGCCCGTCCGTCGTCTCCAGGAAGACCGGGTTGCCGCTGAAGTCGGCCAGGATGCCGAGCACCTGAGGGATGCCGCCGCCGCCCAGCAGGGCCTCGGTACAGCGGCGGTGCACCTCCTCGGCCCGCTGGAGCAGCGCGTAGTGGCCGTTGACGATCTCGGTGTGGATCTCCTCGGTGACCGCCACGAACGGCACCTCGCGGTGCAGTTGGACGAGGGGCAGGCCGGTGGTGCGGGCCGTGTCGACGAGGGCCGCGGGCAGCCGGGTGAAACGCGGGCCCAGCTCGACGACCAGGGCCGCGATGCCGCGCTCGGCCAGGGTGCGCACGAACGCCCGCTGTTCGGCCGGACGGGTGCCGAGCCCGTAACCGGTGGTCAGCAGCAGCTCCCCGCCCTTCAGCAGGGAAGCGATGTTCGGCACCTCTCCCGCGTGCACCCAGCGCACGGTCCGCTGCAGCCGGTCCGCGCCCGCGAGGATCTCCGGGAGCCCGCTGCGCAGACCGGGCAGCTCCAGTGCGCGCTGCACGGTGATCCCGGCGCCCTGGGTGTCGAAACCGCTGTTCGTGCCGCTGTCCATGAGCCGGACGCTACCCGAGGCGTGCCCGGGGCCGCGGTGGGGTAGCGGCCGCGCATGGACTTCAGCGTGGTGGCCGTGGCACGGGAGGACGACAGTCCGGTCGGGGAGCCGCTCAGGGTGGCGGTGGCGGCCGACCGGCTCGGGTACCGGGAGGTGTGGGCGGGGGAGGGCCCGACGTGGGACTCCTTCGTCCTCGCCACCGCGATCGGGCGGGCCACCGAGCGGGTCGCGCTGACCGCGGGTCCGGTCCCGGTGAACGTGCGCGACCCGTACACCACGGCCCGCGGTGCCGCCTCGGTCGCGGCCCTCGTCGGCCGCCCGGTCGGGGTGGCACTGGGCACGTCCAGCAAGCGGGTGGTCGAGGGCGTGCACGACCGGCCCCGGGCCCGGCCCGCCGCCGTACTGGAGGAGCAGGCGGCGGCCGTACGACGCTTTCTGCACGCCTCTCCGGGCGAGCCGGTCGTGCCCGGCAGCCCCTTCCACCGCCGTCTGCCCCCGCCCGGCGGGCCGCTCACCGTCGCCGCGTTCGGGCCCCGCGCGATCGCCACGGCCGCCGCGCACGCCGAACGCATGCTGCTGGACGTGGTCTCCCCGGCGCAGGTGCGGGCGCTTCGCGCGCAGCTGGACGCGGCGGCCGGGAAGGCGGGCCGTACGCGCCCCTCGCTCGCCGCCTGGCTGCCGGCGGCCGTCGACCCCGACCCGCGGTCGCTGGCGCAGGTGCTGGGCGGCATCGCCGGATATCTGACCGTGCCGGGCTACAGCGAGGTCTTCGCCGAGGCGGGGTTCGGGGATGCCGTGGAGCTGGCCGCGGGCGGGGCGGACCGGCAGACCCTGGTGCGGGCCCTGCCCGCGGCGGCCGCTGGCACGGTCGGGCTGGTGGGCGACCTGGACGCCGTACGGGCCCGGATCGACGCCTACGCGGAGGCCGGGCTCGACGAGATCGCCCTCGTACCGGCCACGGCGGGGGACCCGGGCGGCGAACGCACGCTGACGGCGCTCAGGCCGGCCTGAGCCGAAGCCGCCGCCCCGCAGGACCCGGAAGAGATCCGGGTCCTGCGGGGTGAGGGTCAGCCGCCGTACGCCCCCGACGCCGTCAGACGCAGGGCCGTGTCGATGAGCGGGACGTGGCTGAAGGCCTGCGGGAAGTTGCCGACCTGGCGCTGCAGGCGCGGGTCCCACTCCTCGGCGAGCAGACCGAGGTCGTTGCGCAGGGACAGCAGCTTCTCGAAGAGCTTGCGGGCCTCGTCCACGCGGCCGATCATCGCGAGGTCGTCCGCCATCCAGAACGAGCAGGCCAGGAAGGCCCCTTCGTCGCCGGGGAGGCCGTCGACGTTCTCGTCGCCGCTGGTGGTGGGGTAGCGCAGGATGAACCCGTCCGACGTGGACAGCTCACGCTGGATCGCCTCGATGGTGCCGATGACCCGCTTGTCGTCCGGCGGCAGGAAGCCCATCTGCGGGATCAGCAGCAAAGAGGCGTCCAGCTCCTTCGAGCCGTACGACTGCGTGAAGGTGTTGCGCTCCTTGTCGTAGCCCTTCTCGCACACGTCCCGGTGGATGTCGTCGCGCAGCTCGCGCCACTTCTCCAGCGGGCCGTCCGCGTCTCCGGACTCGATCAGCTTGATGGTGCGGTCCACGGCGACCCAGGCCATCACCTTGGAGTGCACGAAGTGCCGGCGCGGGCCGCGCACCTCCCAGATGCCCTCGTCCGGCTCGTCCCAGTGCTGCTCCAGGTAGCGGATCAGCTTGAGCTGGAGCAGGGAGGCGTAGTCGTTGCGGGACAGGCCCGTCATGTGGGCCAGGTGCAGGGCCTCGGTGACCTCGCCGTACACGTCGAGCTGGAGCTGGTGCGCGGCGCCGTTGCCGACCCGGACGGGGCCCGAGTTCTCGTATCCCGGCAGCCAGTCCAGCTCGGCCTCGCCCAGTTCCCGCTCGCCCGCGATGCCGTACATGATCTGCAGGTTCTCGGGGTCGCCCGCGACGGCCCGCAGAAGCCACTCGCGCCAGGCGCGGGCCTCCTCGCGGTAGCCGGTGCGCAGCAGCGAGGAGAGGGTGATGGCCGCGTCGCGCAGCCAGGTGTAGCGGTAGTCCCAGTTGCGGACGCCGCCGATGTCCTCGGGCAGGGAGGTCGTCGGGGCCGCGACGATGCCGCCGGTGGGGGCGTACGTCAGCGCCTTGAGCGTGATCAGCGAGCGGATGACGGCCTCGCGGTAGGGGCCGTGGTACGTACAGTGCTCGACCCACTCGCGCCAGAAGTCCTCGGTGGCCTCCAGGGACTGCTCGGGCTCCGGCAGCGGCGGCGGCTGCTTGTGCGAGGGCTCCCAGGAGATGGTGAACGCGATCCGGTCACCCGGGGCGACCGTGAAGTCGGAGTACGTCGTCAGGGACTTGCCGTACGTCTCGCAGTCGGTGTCGAACCACACCGAGTCCGGGCCCGCCACGGCGACCGTGCGCCCCTCGTGCTTGTGGACCCACGGGACGACACGGCCGTACGAGAAACGCATCCGCAGGGCCGAACGCATGGGCACGCGGCCCGAGACGCCCTCCACGATCCGGATGAGCTGGGGAGCGCCGTCACGCGGGGGCATGAAATCGGTCACCCGGACCGTGCCGCGTGAGGTGTCCCACTCCGATTCCAGGATCAGCGAGTCGCCGCGGTAGGTGCGCCGGGCCGCGGTGGGGGGCTCGGCGTCGGCCGCGTGCGCGGGGCCGAGGCGCCAGAAGCCGTGTTCCTCGGTGCCCAGCAGGCCGGCGAAGATGGCATGCGAGTCGAAGCGGGGCAGGCACAGCCAGTCCACCGTGCCGTCCCGGCAGACCAGGGCTGCGGTCTGCATGTCTCCGATGAGTGCGTAGTCTTCGATGCGCCCGGCCACGTGCAACTCCAGTCGAACGGCCACGTCACCCCCTCAGGGAAAAAGGGGGCTGTCGCTTGGTGCGGTCAAGGGGGTCGTTGTAATGCGTCGTTGAGCGGTGAAGCAAAACAGTCCTGCCGCTGTGAGGCAAAACGACAACTGTTGCTCAACGAACTGACGAGCTCTCGTTGTTCCGGCACTTACGGGTGGGGGTGGTCCCGAGTTTCCGGCCGGGCTCGGCAGCGAGTGTCCGAGCAGGATACGACGCACGTAGATGATCTGTGTGCCGCTCCGGGCAACGCGGCTGGGCCGAACGGGTGAGCAACGGGTGAGAAGCGGGTGCGTTCGTGCGGGTCCGTGTCCGTGTGTGTGCGGAGCGTGGCCGGAAGCCATCTCCCCGAGGCGCTGATACCCTGGTAGCCCGTGGACCGGTGGGCGTCTGACCCCCGAACCGCACCTCCAGATCGCGACCACGGGAGCCCCCTCTTGGCCATGACCGCTGCTTTTCGAAACAGCACTGCCACGACGACCAAGCACATCTTCGTCACTGGGGGTGTCGCCTCCTCGCTCGGCAAGGGACTGACGGCCTCCAGCCTCGGCATGCTGCTCAAGGCGCGGGGCCTGCGCGTCGTGATGCAGAAGCTCGACCCGTACCTCAACGTCGACCCGGGCACGATGAACCCCTTCCAGCACGGTGAGGTGTTCGTCACCAACGACGGCGCCGAGACCGACCTGGACATCGGCCACTACGAGCGCTTCCTCGACCGTGACCTCGACGGCTCCGCCAACGTCACCACCGGCCAGGTCTACAACACGGTGATCGCCAAGGAGCGGCGCGGCGAGTACCTCGGCGACACCGTCCAGGTCATCCCGCACATCACCAACGAGATCAAGCACCGCATCCGGCGCATGGCGACCGACGAGGTCGACGTCGTCATCACCGAGGTCGGCGGCACGGTGGGCGACATCGAGTCGCTGCCGTTCCTGGAGACGGTCCGCCAGGTCCGTCACGAGGTCGGCCGTGACAACGTCTTCGTCGTCCACATTTCCCTCCTGCCGTACATCGGCCCGTCGGGAGAGCTGAAGACGAAGCCGACCCAGCACTCGGTTGCGGCCCTGCGCAACATCGGTATCCAGCCGGACGCCATCGTGCTGCGCTGCGACCGCGAGGTGCCGACCGCCATCAAGCGCAAGATCTCGCTGATGTGCGACGTCGACGAAGCCGCCGTGGTCGCCTGCCCCGACGCCCGTTCGATCTACGACATCCCGAAGACCGTGCACGGCGAGGGCCTGGACGCCTATGTCGTCCGCAAGCTGGACCTGCCCTTCCGGGACGTGGACTGGACGACCTGGGACGACCTGCTCGACCGCGTCCACAACCCCGACCACGAGATCACCCTCGCCCTGGTCGGCAAGTACATCGACCTGCCCGACGCCTACCTCTCGGTCACCGAGGCGCTGCGCGCGGGCGGCTTCGCCAACAAGGCCCGCGTCAAGATCAAGTGGGTCACCTCCGACGACTGCAAGACCCCGGCCGGTGCCGCGGCGCAGCTCGCCGACGTCGACGGCATCTGCATCCCGGGCGGCTTCGGCGACCGCGGTGTGCTCGGCAAGGTCGGCGCGATCAAGTACGCCCGCGAGAACAGGATCCCGCTGCTGGGCCTGTGCCTGGGCCTGCAGTGCATCGTGATCGAGGCCGCGCGCAACCTGGCCGACATCCCGGACGCCAACTCCACCGAGTTCGACTCGGCCACCGGCCACCCGGTCATCTCCACCATGGCCGAGCAGCTCGACATCGTCGCCGGCGAGGGCGACATGGGCGGCACCATGCGGCTCGGCATGTACCCGGCCAAACTCGCCGAGGGCTCCATCGTCCGTGAGGTCTACGACGGCAAGGAGTACGTCGAGGAGCGGCACCGCCACCGCTACGAGGTCAACAACGCCTACCGCGCGGAGCTCGAAAAGAAGGCGGGCATCCTGTTTTCCGGCACCTCGCCGGACGGCAAGCTCGTCGAGTACGTCGAGTACCCGCGCGACGTCCACCCGTACCTGGTCGCCACCCAGGCCCACCCCGAGCTGCGCTCGCGTCCGACCAGGCCGCACCCGCTGTTCGCCGGCCTGGTGAAGGCGGCGGTGGAGCGGCAGAGTTCCAAGTAGCACGACAGTTGTACGGTGGCCGGGGCGCGCGCATTCAAAGAGCGAGCGTCCCGGCTTCTTTTGCGCACGTGGGGAAGGACAGGGCATGACGATCGAGGACACTCCGGAGGAGTGGGAGATCCGGGCGACGAAGACCCCCTTCGTGGGCAACAAGACCTCCGTCCGCACGGACGAGGTGGTCATGCCCGACGGGTCCGTGGTCGGCCGCGACTACCAGGTCCACCCCGGTTCCGTGGGCGTCCTCGCCCTCGACGACGAGGACCGGGTCCTGCTCATCCGGCAGTACCGGCATCCCGTACGGCAGAAGCTGTGGGAGATCCCGGCGGGGCTGCTGGACGTGCCCGGTGAGAATCCGCTGCACGCGGCCCAGCGCGAGCTGTACGAGGAGGCGCACGTCAAGGCGGAGGACTGGCGGGTGCTGACGGATGTCTACACCTCGCCGGGAGGCTGTGACGAGGCGATCCGGATCTTCCTGGCCACGGGGTTGTCCGAGGCGCAGGAGGAGCGGTTCAAGGTCGAGGACGAGGAGATCGACCTGGAGTACGCGCGCGTGCCGGTCGCCGAGCTGGTGCGGGGGGTGCTGGCGGGGGAGCTGCACAACAACTGCCTGGTGGTGGGGGTTCTGTCGTTGGTCGCGGCGCGGGCCTCCGGCGGGTTGGACGGGTTGCGTTCCGCTGAGGCGGAGTGGCCTGCGCGGCCTTTCGAGGCGTGACGGGTTCCCGGGATTGCGCCGTTGTGGTGGCGGTCCGTTGCCGGGTGCGGGTTCGTTGTGGTTGATCGCGCAGTTCCCCGCGCCCCTGGCGGTACTGCCGAACTCGGAGATCCTATGATCCGTTGATCCGATTGGGGGACTCTCGCGGCCCCACCGCCGCGCTCCGCCAGGAACGTTGCAGAGCGTGAACTAGGCTTTTGGTGCCCGAACCGGGGTCACCGGCGGGCTTTGCGCGTGCGGTGGGACGGGAGTGTGGCCCGTGACGGATCAGGCGGTGGACGCAGGCGGCACACGGGTGTCCGACGAGGGCCGATTCCTGGGCCGGACACGGGAGTTGAAGGAGCTGCGCGCCGACATCGAGCGGGCGGGACTCGACACGCTCTCCGGTAGGAAGGCACCCCGCGCGCGCGTGCTGCTGATCGCGGGGCGCCCCGGGTCCGGCCGTACCGCGCTCGCCGAGGAACTCGTCCGGGTGGTCGCTGACCGTTACGGCGACGGGGTGCTGCGCGTCCGGCTGAGCGAGCCCGACGGCACCCCTGTTCCGGTCGCGAACGCCGCCCGGGAACTGCTCACCGCGCTCGACGTACGGGCACCGGCCGGAGCCGCCGAGGACGACCTCACGGCGGTGCTGCGCGAGGCCCTCGCCGAACGTCGCGCGCTCGTTCTGCTCGACGACGCGGTCGCCGCGGAGCAGGTGGACGCCCTGCTTCCGGACACCCCGGAATGCCTGGTCGTGGCCGTGTCGGGAGGCCCGCTGACCGGGATCGCGGACGTCCGTCCGTGCACCCTCGGGGGGCTCGACACCAAGTCCGCGCTGGAGCTGCTGTCCCGGCACACGGGGTCGGTCCGGATCACCGTGGACCCCCGTGCCGCCGAGGGGCTGGTCGAGGAGTGCCAGGGCCACCCCGCCGCGCTGATGCTGGCCGGGGGCTGGCTCGCCGCCCGGCCCAAGGCGGCCGTCTCCGATCTGGCCAAGCAACTGCATGCGGAGAGTGACGAGGGAAGCCCGCTCAGCCGGGTCTTCAAGCTCGTCTACGCGTCCCTGCCCGCCGCGGCCGCCCGGACCCTGCGCCTGCTCGCCCTCGCCCCGGCCGGACTCCTCGACCCGCACACCGCCTCCGCGCTCGCCGGCTGCTCGGTGAGCGGCGCCCGCTCCACCCTGGACGACTTCGTCGGGCTCGGTCTGCTGCACGCGGTGGACTCGCCCCTGCCGCAGTACGAGGTCCCCGGCTGTCTGTACCCCCTGCTCAAGGCCCTCGCCGACACCCAGGACCGCCCGGCCGAACTCCAGCTGGCCCGCGCCCGCATGCTGGAGCGGACCGTACGGCTGCTCCAGTCCTCCCGCGCCATCACCGAGACCGACAGTCCCGACGCCCGCGAGAAGCTCCAGGGCATGCCGAACTCGGTGCGCTTCCCGAACCCGCGGGCCGCCGAGGACTGGCTGCGCATCCGCAGGCCCGCCCTGCTCGCCGCGGCCCGCCTCGCGGTCGCCGACGGGGAGCTGGACACCCTGGCCAGGCGCCTGATGTCGCAGCTCGTGCGCACCATGGTGGCCCACTTCGGCATGAAGGCCGCGGCCCCCGACCTCTACGGCATCCACGGCCTCGTCCTCGACATCGCCGAGCGGCGCGCCCTGCCCCGCGAGAAGGCCGCCGCCCTGCTGAACCTCGCCGACCTGGACGCCGGGACCGGCCGCACCCGGGAGGCGCTGGCGCGCTATCGGGCGGCCCTGGACGCCGGACGGGAGGCGAACGACCCGTACGCGACCGGCCGCGCGATGGAATCCGTAGGCGGCGCGCATCTGGAGCTCGGGGACTACGACCGGGCCGCCGACTGGTTCGGCCGGGCCCTCGCCCAGCGCCTCGCCCGGGACGAGCGCGCGGAGGCCGCCCGGCTCTACGGCCGGATCGCCGCCGCGCACACCTACGCGGGCCGCTACGGCGAGGCGGTCAGGAACTGGCGGGCCGCGCTCGCCGGACACCGCAAGGAGGGCGATGTCGCGGCCCACGCGCGGGCGTTGAGCGAACTCGCCCGGGTCCAGGAGTACGCCGGACACCCCGAGGAGTCGCTGCGCACCTGCCAGGAGGCCGTGGAGTGCGCACGGCGGGCCGAGGACGTCCGGCTGCTGGCCGCGCTCCAGCTGCGGCTCGCGGACACGCTCGACCGCCTCGGCGATCCCGCGGCCGCCCAGCTGCACCGGGGCGCCGCCGAGCGGCTGCTGGGGGAGGAGCTTTCCCAGGAGGAACCCGCCTCTCAGCAGGCCGAGGATCCGAAACACGCCGCTGATGCCTGCGAAATCCGTAGTACATCCGCTGAAGATTGATGCAATGAAAGGCTAGACAGCGGGAACACCTTCATTAGACTGGCTCTGCCGCACCTTCTCCTGCGGTGTCTCCTGGTGTGCTCACGCATGCCCGGGTATGTGTTGTATTGCCCCACACACTCTGAGCCAAGGACCGTGATCCACGTGAAGGTCGGCATCCCCCGCGAGGTCAAGAACAACGAGTTCCGGGTGGCCATCACCCCCGCCGGTGTGCACGAGCTGGTGCGCCACGGCCACCAAGTCGTCATCGAGCGCGGCGCCGGTATCGGCTCCTCCATCCCGGACGAGGAGTACGTCGCCGAGGGCGCCCGGATCCTGGACACCGCCGACGAGGTGTGGGCCACCGCCGACCTGCTGCTGAAGGTCAAGGAGCCGGTCGCCGAGGAGTACCACCGCCTGCGCAAGGACCAGACGCTCTTCACCTACCTGCACCTGGCCGCCTCCAAGGAGTGCACCGACGCGCTCATCGAGTCCGGCACCACCGCGATCGCCTACGAGACCGTCGAGCTGCCCTCCCGCGCGCTCCCGCTGCTCGCCCCGATGTCCGAGGTCGCGGGCCGGCTCGCCCCGCAGGTCGGCGCCTACCACCTGATGCGCTCGGTCGGCGGCCGCGGTGTCCTGCCCGGCGGTGTCCCCGGCACCCAGCCCGCGCGTGCCGTCGTCATCGGCGGCGGTGTCTCCGGCTGGAACGCCACGCAGATCGCCGTCGGCATGGGCTTCCACGTCACGCTGCTCGACCGCGACATCAACAAGCTGCGCGAGGCCGACAAGGTCTTCGGCACCAAGGTCCGGGCGATCATGTCCAACGCCTTCGAGCTGGAGAAGGCCGTCCTCGACGCCGACCTCGTCATCGGCGCGGTGCTCATCCCGGGCGCCAAGGCCCCGAAGCTGGTCACCAACGAGCTCGTCTCCCGGATGAAGCCCGGAAGTGTCCTTGTCGACATCGCGATCGACCAGGGCGGCTGCTTCGAGGACTCCCGGCCGACCACGCACGCCGAGCCGACCTTCCAGGTGCACGACTCGGTCTTCTACTGCGTCGCCAACATGCCGGGCGCGGTGCCCAACACCTCGACCTACGCGCTCACCAACGCGACCCTGCCGTACATCGTCGAACTCGCCGACCGGGGCTGGGTGGAGGCGCTGCGCCGGGATCCCGCGCTGGCGAAGGGTCTCAACACCCATGACGGCAAGGTCGCTTACCGCGAGGTCGCGGAAGCGCACGGCCTGGAGCACACCGAGCTCGAGACGCTGCTCGGCTGAGTCCGTGACCTGGGCCGATAGCTAAGTCACCTTTTCGTAAAGGCGATACGTCAACAAGGCGCGTCAACGAGGCACATGCGGCCGGACCTTGCCCCACAAGGTCCGGCCGGATGTGTGTATGGTCACTTTGCGACTCTCGGTCAACTCGCGTCGAACGTAACCCTTGAACCGATTCGTACACCGGCGAAACCTGCCGTGCGACTGCCGTACGCCCTTGACAGCGGGATGTTTCATTGCCGACACATCCTGCCGGGTCCGGCGGATTGTGTTGCTGTGAACACCCGACACGCCATAGAGTCGCCAACCGTCGGCATGGTGCCACGCTGACCTTGTCTAGAAGTTTCCTGGTCACCAAGGAGGTAAGACGACTTGTGAATGAGTCGACATTTTCTCCCGGGGGTGGTCAACCAGGAATGCCTGCCGGGGCCCAGAGCCCCGCAGGGTTCGAGGCTGTCGGCTCCGTCGCGGTGCGCACCTTCGCAGCCCACCAGAGTCGTCCGCAGACCGTGCGGACAGCACACCAGAGCATGGATGGCCATCACGTGAACGCCATGGCCGGCGACGGAAGTGGCGCGCCCCACAACCACTTCGCCGACTACGACGAATTGCCCGAGGGGCACTTCTACGACCCCGACGCCGAGTACGAGCCGGATCCTGAGTACGCAGCCACGCTCGCGCCCGACGCGGCCCGTCAGCGCCGCGAGCGCGTCGGTCCGACCGGACGCCCGCTGCCGTACTTCCCGATCCCGGGCCCGCTGACCGACCACGGCCCCGCGAAGATCATCGCGATGTGCAACCAGAAGGGCGGCGTGGGCAAGACGACGTCGACCATCAACCTGGGTGCCGCGCTCGCGGAGTACGGCCGGCGCGTGCTGCTCGTGGACTTCGACCCGCAGGGCGCGCTGTCGGTGGGTCTCGGTGTCAACCCGATGGAGCTCGACCTCACCGTCTACAACCTGCTCATGGAGCGGGGCATGGCGGCCGACGAGGTCCTGCTGAAGACCGCGGTCCCCAACATGGACCTGCTGCCGAGCAATATCGACTTGTCGGCGGCGGAGGTCCAGCTGGTCTCCGAGGTCGCCCGAGAGTCGACATTGCAGCGTGCCCTGAAGCCGCTCATGGCCGACTACGACTACATCGTGATCGACTGTCAGCCCTCGCTCGGCCTGCTCACGGTCAACGCCCTGACGGCCGCGCACAAGGTGATAGTGCCTCTGGAGTGCGAGTTCTTCGCCCTGCGTGGTGTCGCACTGCTGACGGAGACCATCGAGAAGGTCCAGGAGCGGCTCAACCCGGAGCTGGAGCTCGACGGGATCCTCGCCACGATGTACGACTCGCGCACGGTCCACAGCCGTGAGGTGCTGGCCCGTGTGGTCGAGGCGTTCGACGACCACGTGTACCACACGGTCATCGGGCGCACGGTGCGCTTCCCGGAGACCACGGTCGCCGGTGAGCCGATCACCACGTACGCCTCCAACTCCGTCGGTGCCGCCGCCTATCGCCAGCTCGCCAGGGAGGTGCTCGCCCGGTGTCACGCCGAGTGAGTCTGCCGGGGGCCGACGAACTGTTCCGTACGACAGGGGGGATGGCGCTCCAGGCGTCCACTCCCCGGCGGGGGGCCAACGGCGAGGCCCGGGTACCGGCTCCCGCGGGGGAGCCGGACGGGGCCGAGGACGCGCCGCAGTCCGTGCCCGCACAGGGCGGGGACGGCGACGGGGCCGAGCATGTGGCGGCCGACGCCGAGTCCGCGGAGGCGGGCGAGTCCCGTCTCCGGGCGGCCGCCGCGGAGCGCACCGCGCGACGTCAGGAGGCGCAGGAAGGTTCTGCCCAGGCCTCCGGCGGTGCGCAGCCGCGCGGCAAGCGCGGCCGGTCGCCCGCCCGGCGGCCCAGTGGGCGCGAGCGGCACGACGAGAAGATCACCGTGTACGTGTCGGCCGAGGAGCTCATGGATCTGGAGCACGCCCGTCTGGTGCTCCGGGGTGAGCACGGGCTGGCGGTGGACCGCGGGCGGATCGTGCGCGAGGCGGTCGCCGTGGTGCTGGCGGATCTGGAGTCCCGCGGGGACGCGAGCATTCTCGTCCGCCGGCTGCGCGGGCGGTAGCGGTAGCCTGCGGGGGCTATGACCTCGAACGACGTTCCCCCCGGCTCCGGCGCGACGGCCGGCCGTCGGCGTGCGCTGGGGCGGGGACCGGTTGCTCCGCAGGTCGAGCGGGACGATGCGGCGGCGCCGGTCTCGGATGGGACGCCGGTCTCGGAGGCCCCGAGGATCGAGCCCAGGGCGGCCGGGACGGCGGGAGCCGAGGTCGCGGATGACTTGGTCGTAGGGACTGGGGTCGCGGGCGCTGAGGCCGGGGCGGCGGAAGTCGCGGGGGCCGAAGGCGCGGAAGCCGCGGGCGCGAGGGCTGAGGCTGCGGGAGCCGAGGTCGCGGGGTCCGCGGTTGTAGAGACCGGGGTCGCGGTAGTCGAGGCCGGGGCGGCAGGGGCCGAGGGCACGGAAGCTGCGGGCGCGAGGGCTGAGGCCGCGGCTGCGGGGCGCTCGGGGTCCGAGGTCGTAGGGACTGGTGCTGCGGTAGTCGAGGCCAGGGCCGCGGAGACAGCAGGGGCCGGGACTGCGGAAGTCTCGGGGGCCGAGGGCGCGAAGGCTTCGGTAATCGGGGCCGGGGCGGCAGAGGTCGTAGGGGCCGTGGACGCCGAGGCCGGGACTGCGGACGCCGTGGATGCACGGGCCGGGACTGCGGAAGTCTCGGGGGCCGAGGGCGCGGAAGCCACGGGCGCAGGGGCCGAGGTCACAGCTGAGGAGATCGCGGGGGCAGCGGTCGTAGAGGCCGGAACTGCCGACGCTGAGGCCAGGGCTGTGGAGGCCGTGGGGTCCGGGGGCGTAGGGACCGGAGTCGCGGACGTCGAGGCCGGGGCGGCGGAGGCGGTAGGGCCCGCAGGTGCTGAAGGCGTGGGTGCAGGGGCCGGGTACGCGGACGCGGAGGTCGCGCAGGGGGGCGTCGTAGCGGCCGAGGGCTCTGCCGGGGGTGGTGAGTCCGACGGGGTCTTCAAGGTTCGGCTTGCCAACTTCGAGGGGCCCTTCGACCTTCTTCTCCAGCTGATCTCCAAGCACAAGCTGGACGTGACCGAGGTCGCGCTCTCCAAGGTCACCGACGAGTTCATGACGTACATCCGGGCCATGGGGCCGGACTGGGATCTCGACGAGACGACCGAGTTCCTCGTCGTCGCCGCCACCCTCCTCGACCTGAAGGCGGCCCGGCTGCTGCCCGCCGCGCAGGTGGAGGACGAGGCCGACCTGGCGCTGCTGGAGGCCCGGGACCTGCTCTTCGCGCGGCTGCTCCAGTACCGCGCGTACAAGCAGATCGCCGACATCTTCAACCGGCGGCTCGACGAGGAGGCCCGGCGCTACCCCCGTACCGTCGGACTCGAACCGCACCACGCCGAGCTGCTGCCCGAGGTCGTCATCAGCATCGGGCCCGAGGGGTTCGCGAAGCTCGCCGTGAAGGCGATGCAGCCCAAGCCCAAGCCGCAGGTGTACGTCGACCACATCCACGCGCCCCTGGTGAGCGTCCAGGAGCAGGCCGGGATCGTGGTCGCGCGGCTCAGGGAACTCGGTGAGGCCAGTTTCCGGCTGCTGGTGGAGGACGCCGACGGCACCCTGACCGTCGTGGCGCGCTTCCTGGCGCTGCTGGAGCTGTACCGGGAGAAGGCCGTGGCGCTGGACCAGGAGACCGCTCTCGGGGAGCTGCTCGTGCGGTGGACCGGCGGTGAGGGAGAGGCGGAACCGGTGGTGACCGACGAGTTCGACCGGCCGCCCGAGCCGCCCAAGGAGGAGAAGGCGTGAGCGAGGACACCACCGAGGTCCCGGCGGGGCTGTCGGCCGTCGCCGAGCTCGACCTCAAGCCGGCCCTGGAGGCCGTCCTGATGGTCGTGGACGAGCCCGCGACCGAGGAGCACCTGTCGAAGATCCTGGAGCGGCCGAAGCGGCAGATCACCCGGGCGCTCAGGGAACTGGCGGGCGAGTACGCCGCCCAGGGGCGTGGCTTCGAGCTGCGGCATGTCGCGAACGGATGGCGGTTCTACACCCGGGCCGCGTACGCCCCGGCCGTGGAACGGTTCGTCCTGGACGGCCAGCAGGCCCGGCTCACCCAGGCGGCGCTGGAGACTCTGGCGGTGGTCGCCTACCGTCAGCCGGTCAGCCGCAGCAGGGTTTCCGCGGTGCGTGGAGTGAACTGTGACGGTGTGATGCGCACCCTCCTCCAGCGGGGCCTGGTCGCGGAGGCGGGCACGGAACCCGAAACAGGTGCGATCCTGTACGTGACGACGAACTACTTCCTGGAGCGGATGGGCCTGCGCGGTCTGGACGAGCTCCCGGAGCTCGCGCCCTTCCTCCCGGAGGCGGAGGCGATCGAGGCCGAGACCCAGGAAGCCGTACCGTCGTTCGATCCGGACGCTCCGGATTCCGAGGACCCAGACGACAACTAGACGGAAACTTGATGCGAAGCAGCAGCGGCAGGAACAGCAGCGGAAACAACGGCGGGAGCCGTGGTGGCAACAGCGGCGGCCGCGGCGGGAGCAGCGGGGGCCGCGGCAACTACCGCGGCGCCGGCAACGACCGCGACGACAAGCAGGGCGGCCGGCCGAAGAAGCCCCGCCCCGAGGAGCGGCGCTACGACGTGGGCCCCGGCGGCACCCACGAAGGACCGAAGTCCGGGCGCGGTGCCTCCGCGCGCGGCGGCGCCAAGGGCGGCCCCAAGCAGGGCCAGAGCACCGGACGCGGCCGTTCGGCTCCGGCGAGTTCCCGTGAGTACGACGCCCGGGCCGAGGAGCGCAACCGGGAGCGGTACGCCGGCAAGAAGGACGTGAAGCCGCCGAAGACCTTCCCGGGCGCCGAGCAGGAGGGCGAGCGGCTGCAGAAGATCCTCGCGCGCGCGGGCTACGGCTCGCGGCGGTCCTGCGAGGAGCTCATCGAGCAGGCGCGGGTCGAGGTCAACGGCGAGATCGTGCTGGAGCAGGGCAAGCGGGTCGACCCGGAGAAGGACGAGGTCAAGGTCGACGGCCTGACCGTGGCGACGCAGTCGTACCAGTTCTTCTCGCTGAACAAGCCCGCCGGTGTCGTCTCGACGATGGAGGACAACGAGGGCCGGCAGTGCCTCGGCGACTACGTCACCAACCGTGAGACGCGGCTCTTCCACGTGGGACGGCTCGACACCGAGACCGAGGGCGTGATCCTGCTCACCAACCACGGCGAGCTGGCGCACCGGCTGACCCACCCCAAGTACGGCGTGAAGAAGGTCTACCTCGCGCACATCGTGGGCCCGATCCCGCGGGACCTGGGCAAGCAGCTCAAGGACGGCATCCAGCTGGAGGACGGGTACGCGCGCGCGGACCACTTCCGGGTCGTCGAGCAGACCGGCAAGAACTACCTCGTCGAGGTGACCCTCCACGAGGGGCGCAAGCACATCGTCCGCCGGATGCTCGCCGAGGCGGGCTTCCCGGTCGACAAGCTGGTGCGCGTCGCCTTCGGTCCCATCACCCTGGGCGACCAGAAGTCGGGCTGGCTGCGGCGGCTGTCCAACACCGAGGTCGGCATGCTGATGAAGGAAGTCGACCTGTAGTCCCTCCACGCGTGTGTATGCGGCCGGTTCCGGAATCCTCCGGGGCCGGCCGATGCGTTTTCGCCCTGCCCCTGGTCTGTATCCATGACGGAGGGAGCGGGGATGGACGCGAGGCAGGGAAACCGCGGCGAGAGGTACCCGACAGTGCTGGAGGGCCGTGTGCGGCCTTCGCGGCCGGTCAGGCTCCCCGGGGTCCGGGAGGCGCCTGCGAGGCCACTGAGGGGCTGCTGCGGCGGTCGGGCGGAGGTGCTGTCATGAGCGCCGGGGAGTTGCTGGAGCGTTCGCTCGCCTACGCGCTCGGCAGCGTGGCCGGGGCGCGGCGCGTGAGTCTCGACAGGGGTACGCCGTGCGCCGAGTGGGATCTGGGTGAGCTGCTGGAGCACCTCGACGACTCGCTGGACGCGCTGTACGAGGGGCTCAGCGGCGGGCGGATCGGTCTGCTCCCGCACACGGACCGGGTCTGCGGCTTCCGCACCCGCGCGTGTGCCGTGCTCGGCGCCTGGGCCGCCGGGCCGCCCGAGGGGGTGCTGGTGGGCGAACGCCCGCTGGACGTACGGGTGATGGCTGCCGTCGGCGCCGTCGAGATCACCGTGCACGGATGGGACGTGGCCCGGTCCTGCGGTCGGCCGCGGCCCGTTCCGGAGGGCCTCGCGGCCGAACTCCTGTCCGTCGCCCGGTGCGTGGTGGGGGAGGAGGACCGGGGCGTGCGGTTCGGTGCACCGGTGGCTGTCCCGTCCGGCTCGCCCGCCGGGACACGGCTCCTCGCCTTCCTGGGCCGGTGCCTCTAGGGGCTTGTCGAGCACCCCGAAGCCCCTTTATAGTCGTGATGACTATTAGTCATGCTGACCATAAAGGGGGCGAGTGCGAGTGGACTACGACAAGTACGCCCACGAACCCTTCGCCGTCACCGTCGACCTCGCCGTCCTCACCATCGCCGAGGGCGCCCTGCACGCGCTGCTCGTGGAGCGAGGGCAGGAGCCGTACGCCGGACACTGGGCGCTGCCCGGGGGGTTCGTGCACCCGGACGAGTCCGCGGAGACGGCGGCCCGGCGTGAACTCGCCGAGGAGACCGGGCTGTCGGACCTCTCCGGCCTGCACCTGGAGCAGCTGCGGACCTACAGCGAGCCCGACCGCGACCCCCGGATGCGGGTCGTCTCCGTCGCGTTCGCCGCACTGCTGCCCGATCCTCCCGAGCCGCACGGCGGCAGCGACGCGGCCGAGGCCCGCTGGGTGCCGTACGGCAAGGCGGGACCGCTCGCCTTCGACCACGACCGGATCCTGGCCGACGCCCACGAACGTGTCGGCGCCAAGCTGGAGTACACCTGCCTCGCCACCGCCTTCTGCCCGCCCGAGTTCACCCTCGGCGAGCTCCAGCAGGTGTACGAGACCGTGTGGGGCACCACCCTGGACCGGCCCAACTTCCGCCGCAAGGTGCTCGCCACGCCCGGCTTCGTCGAGGCCGTCCCCGGCGCCGCGCGGCTGACCGGCGGCCGCGGCAAACCGGCGGCGCTCTACCGCGCGGGACCGGCCGCCACCCTGCACCCCCCTCTCCTCCGACCGTCCCCGGAAGGACGCCCGGCATGACCATGATCCTGACCAAACGCGCCGCCACCGGCACCCTCGTCGGCCTCGCCCTCGGGGACGCCCTGGGCTTCCCGACCGAGTTCAACGACGTGCGGTCGATCCTCGCCAGGTGCGGGCCGTGGCGGGAGATGGAGCTGTGCACGCCGGCCGTCGTCAGCGACGACACCCAGATGACGCTGGCCGTTGGCAGAGGACTGCGCGCGGCGATGGACCGGGGCGTGCTCGGGCCCGAGATGGCGGAGCCGATCCGGCGGGAGTTCATCGCCTGGAACCGTTCCCCGGAGAACAACCGTGCCCCCGGCAACACCTGCCTGCGGGCCTGCGACCTGCTGGAGCGCACGGATCTGCCCTGGCAGGACGCGAGCCAGATCGGCTCCAAGGGTTGCGGCGCCAACATGCGCGTGGCCCCCGTCGGGCTCGTCCCCGGACTCAGTGACGAACAGCGCGCGGGCGCCGCCCAGTTGCAGGCCGCGCTCACCCACGGACACCCGACGGCGCTCGCCGCGTCCGACCTCACCGCGCGTGCCGTGCGGCTGCTCGCGCAGGGCGCCGGGCCGGGTGAACTGGTCGGGCTCCTGCGGTCGTACGCGCTGGTGAACCGGGGTCAGTACCACGAGCGTTGGCTCGGCGGTCTGTGGGAGAGGAGCCAGGATCCGACGCGCGGGCAGTTCATCGCGCGCGGCTGGGACGAGTGCCTGGCCGTCCTCGACCGGCTCGACGACGCCGTGCGCAACGCCTCGCCGGAGGAGGACCCGTGCCTGGCCACCGGGGCGGGCTGGATCGCCGAAGAGGCCCTGGCGACCGGGCTGTTGTGCTTCCTGCAGTTCCCGGACGAGCCGCTGACGGCCCTGCGGCGGGCGGCGTGCAGCTCCGGCGACTCCGACTCGATCGCCTGCCTGACGGGCGCCTTCGCGGGCGCCCATCTGGGAGCGGAGGCGTGGCCGGTCGAGTGGGCCGACCGGATCGAGTACGGCAGTGAACTGGTGACCCTCGGGGCGCTCTGGGACTCCTGAGACTGCGGCCGGCGGACCGGCCGGGTCGGCGAGGGCTTGTGCCGACCTAGGTCAGATCGCGCTGGTACCAGGTGCCCGGCTTGCCGCCGAGTTCGGATGGATCGGCCGGACCGACGGGGACGAAACCGGCCTTGACCAGCACTTTCCGGGACGCGATGTTCTCGTGGGCGGTGGCCGCCCGCAGGGTGCGCAGCCCGTACCGCGCCGCCGCCAGGTCGCACAGCTCCAGGACGGTCGCGGTCGCCGTACCGCGGCCGGTCGCGTGCTGCGCGACCCGGTAGCCGAGTACGGCACCACCGTCCTCGAAGTCGTACAGGTTGAACCGCCCCAGCACCGAACCGTCCTCGGCGACGAGCACGTGGAAAGCGCAGATGCCGGCCTCCTGCTCGGCCAGCAGGGCGTCGAACCGGTCGGTGAACCGGTCGAAGAAGTCGTCACCGCGGTCGGAGACCGCGGCGGCGAAGTACGCGCGGTTCGCCAGCTCGAAAGCCAGGACCGCCGGGGCGTGACCAGCACGCAACTGTTTCAGCTCGGGCACCGCCCGACTCTATCCGGACGCCGCGCCGGGGCCGGGCGCTAGGCGAGCTCGATCGAGTCCCCGTTGACCTTGATCTGCTTCTCGGGCAGCGGGCGGTTGGCCGGCGGGTTGGCCACCGAACCGTCCGTGATGTTGAACTTGCTGCCGTGGCAGGGGCAGTTGATGGTGCCGCCGGAGACGCTGGTCACCTGGCAGCCCTGGTGGGTGCAGATGTCCGAGAAGGCCTTGAACTCGCCCTTCTTCGGCTGGGTGACGACGACCTTCTCGTCCTTGAAGATCTTCCCGCCGCCGACCGGGATCTCGCTCGTCTTCGCCAGTTCGGTGCCGGCCTGCACCGAGCTGGAGCCGGAGGCGCCGTTCCCGTCGCCGTACTCGCCGCACCCGGCGGTCAGCGTCGCCGCACCCGTCGCGAGAAGGATCGTGCGCCGCGTCGGGCTGTGCGTCATGTCGTGACTCCGAAGGTGCGGAAGAACCAGAGGGCGGAGGTCAGCCACAGGATCGTCAGCGCGCTGAAGACGAGCCCGCCGACGATCGGCAGCAACCACCCGGGAAGGCGCTCCGAGCGGAGCAGCAGCATCTTGGCACTGAACACTCCGAAGAAGAAACAACCCAGGAGGGAGTGCCACAGAACGCGTGATTCGTACGACTGGAAGCCCAGCGCGTACAGGCAGTGCACCGCGACCGGCACCGCGACGAGGAACGCCACTCGGCCGGACCAGCGGTGCGCGGTGGCGGCCCAGCGCGGGCCCGGCAGCTTGCCGTACAGCATCAGCGCCGACACGAGCTGCACGAGCGCGAAGAAGACGCGACCGTCGCGAGCCATGACTTCACCGCGCCGGTACTGCTGAAGCCGGCGAGGTTGAAGGCCGTCCCCGCCGGGTCGTGGACCTTGCCGTAGGCGCCGAGGGCGACCGCCACCGCGGCGGCGACCAGGGCCGGGATCAGATAGCGGGCCGCGCCGGGGCGGCGCTCGGGTTCGGGCGAGGGCCAGCTCTGGGTGGCCGCATTCGGGTCGACGGTCATGATCGGCTCCCTCGGGAGGAGGTCAGGGGGTTACCGGGCGGGCCGTGAGCTGCTGTCCGTCGACCGTCACCGCACCGGTCCCGGGGTCGATCTCCGGTGCCGGGGAGGACTTGCCGTCGCGCTTGAGGATGCCGACCTGCTCGCCGTCCGGCAGGACGATCCAGCCGCCCTCGATCCGTGCGCCGGCCACCGTGCTGTTCGCGCGGTAGAGCCCGGACGACTTCTTCGTCCTGCCGATGCCGAAGGCGTGGTTCCCGCTGCCGACGTGGGCAGTGCCGCGGATCTCCTTCGTCCCGCGCACCTTGCCGTCCAGGCTCGCGCCGCCCTTTCCGGTGAGCCGCAGGCTGCCGTCGTCCCGCACGTCGCCCTGGAGCCACGACTCGATGTTGTGGCCGTCGCAGACGTACGCGATCGCCTTGCCGTCGCGCACCGTGATCGCGACCGCGGAGGAGTCGTCGTCGGTACGGCCCGTGTAGACGCCCTCGGGCACCGGAGTCCGGGCCGGGGACGGGCTGGGCGGCGCGGACGTCGGCGCGGTGCTCGGTGACGCCTTGGTGCCGGGCGACGACTTCACGGACGCCGACGGCTCGACCGACGCCGAGGTGGGCTTCTCTCCCGTCGTCGCGTTGAGCGAGAGCATGAACAGGCCGACCAGCAATCCCGCGAGCAGGGTCAGCAACGGTCCGGAACGCTTCATGAAATGGGGCCTCCCCCGAGGCGAGTTTCCTGCCATCAGAGCGGACCCGGGGTCCCGCGTCCAGAGGCGCACGGGTGTGTATTCACCCCTGGTAGCGGAACTGGGACATTCGGGTGACATCGGAACGGTCCGGGAGGCCGTCTCAGGAGGCGGGCGCCGCACCCCCGCCCCGCACGGGCTGACTAGGCTGGTCGTACAGAGAGCCGGGTTGTACATCAGCGAGGAGCAATGCCGTGGCGGTACGAGCGGTCCGGGGCGCCGTCCAACTCGAACAGGACGAGGCCGGCCACATGGACGAGCAGGTCGGAGCGCTGCTCACCGCCATCATGGAGCGGAACGAGCTGACCCCGGACGACCTGATCAGCATCTGGTTCACGGCCACGCCCGACCTGCACAGCGACTTCCCGGCGGCCGCGGCCCGCAAGCTCGGCATCGTCGACGTACCGCTGATCTGCGCGCAGGAGCTGGACATCGAGGGCGCCATGCCCCGGGTCGTCCGCGTGCTCGCGCACATCGAGTCCGACCGGCCCCGCGCCGACATCGCGCACGTCTACCTCGGCGCCGCGGCCGCCCTGCGCAAGGACATCGCCCAGTGAGGACCGCACTCGTCATCGGGACCGGTCTGATCGGGACGTCCGCCGCGCTGGCGCTCGCCGGGCGTGGCGTCACCGTCCACCTCGCCGACCACGACCCCGAGCAGGCCCGCACGGCCGCGGCCCTCGGCGCGGGCACGGACGAGGCACCCGAGGGGCCCGTGGACCTCGCGATCGTCGCCGCGCCGCCCGCGCACGTGGCCGCGGTGCTGGCCGACGCGATGGGGCGGGGAGTGGCCCGCGGGTACATCGACGTCGCCAGCGTGAAGGGCGGGCCGCGGCGGGAGCTGGAGGGGCTGGGCCTCGACCTCTCCTCGTACATCGGCACGCATCCGATGTCCGGGCGCGAGAAGTCCGGGCCGCTGGCCGCCTCCGGGGATCTCTTCGAGGGGCGGCCCTGGGTGCTGACCCCCACCCGGGACACCGACACCGAGGTGCTGAACCTCGCGCTGGAGCTGGTCTCGCACTGCCGCGCGGTGCCCGTGGTCATGGACGCCGACGCCCACGACCGAGCCGTGGCGCTCGTCTCGCACATGCCCCATCTGGTCTCCAGCATGGTCGCGGCCCGGCTCGAACACGCCGAGGAGGCCGCCGTACGGCTGTGCGGCCAGGGCATCCGGGACGTGACCCGGATCGCCGCGTCCGAACCGGGGATGTGGATCGACATCCTCTCCGCGAACCCGGGCCCGGTGGCCGATCTGCTCACCGATGTAGCCGGGGACCTGGAGGAGACGGTGCGGGCGCTGCGGGCCCTGCAGTCCGCGGACGAGGCGAAGCGGGTCGAGGGCACGTCCGGGATCGAGGACATGCTGCGGCGGGGGAACGCCGGGCAGGTGCGGGTGCCCGGCAAGCACGGGTCCGCTCCTCGGGTGTACGAGGTCGTGGCCGTGCTCATCGACGACCAGCCGGGCCAGCTCGCCCGGATCTTCGCGGACGCGGGGCGGGCGGGGGTCAACATCGAGGACGTGCGGATCGAGCATGCGACAGGGCAGCAGGCCGGTCTGGTGCAGCTGATGGTGGAGCCGTCGGCCGCACCGGTGCTCGCGGCCTCGTTGCGGGAGCGGGGCTGGGCCATTCGGCAGTAGGGGCCCGCCCCGCGGCCCCCGTCCGGCCCGGACCGGCGCCGATCGGGCACGCGTCCGGACGAGTGACGCGCACCCAGTAACCTGGTGCGGGGCACAGTCGCGCCCCCACACCACTCGCCAGACCGCACCCGAAAGGTGTCCCCCCGTGGAAAACGGCGCCGCCCAGCCCGTGATTGTCGCCATCGACGGCCCCTCCGGCACGGGCAAGTCGAGCACCTCGAAGGCTGTCGCCGCACAGCTGGGGCTGAGCTACCTGGACACCGGCGCCCAGTACCGGGCGATCACCTGGTGGATGGTGACCAACGGGATCGACATCGACGACCCGACCGCGATCGCCGCCGTGGCGGGCAAGCCGGAGATCGTCTCCGGCACCGACCCGGAGAACCCGACGATCACGGTGGACGGCACGGACGTGGCCGGCCCGATCCGGAGCCAGGAGGTCACGTCCAAGGTCAGCGCCGTGAGCGCCGTGCCCGAGGTGCGGGCCCGGATCACCGAGCTGCAGCGGTCCCTGGCCACCTCCGCCGAGAAGGGGATCGTCGTCGAGGGCCGGGACATCGGTACGACCGTGCTGCCCGACGCCGACCTCAAGGTCTTCCTCACCGCCTCGCCGGAGGCCCGCGCCGCCCGCCGCAGCGGGGAGCTGAAGAGCACGGACGTCCAGGCCACCCGCGAGGCGCTGATCAAGCGGGACGCGGCCGACTCCAGCCGCAAGACCTCGCCGCTCGCCAAGGCGGACGACGCGGTCGAGGTGGACACCACCGAGCTCACCCTCGCGCAGGTCATCGAGTGCGTCGTCACCCTCGTCGAGGAGAAGCGGGCCGGCAAGTGAGCGAACTGCCATCGGGACGGGGCGCCGAGGTCGGGCGGCGGATCGGCGTCGGCCTGATGTACGGGCTGTGGAGGCCGCGGGTGCTCGGCGCCTGGCGGATGCCCCCGACCGGGCCGGCGATCCTCGCCGTCAACCACTCCCACAACATCGACGGCCCGATGGTCATGGGCGTCTCCCCCCGGCCGACGCACTTCCTGATCAAGAAGGAGGCGTTCGTCGGGCCGCTCGATCCCTTCCTGACCGGCATCGGGCAGGTCAAGGTGGACCGCTCGGTCGCCGACCGCGGGGCGATCACCCGGGCGCTCGACGTGCTCAAGGCCGGCGGGGTTCTCGGTATCTTCCCGGAGGGCACCCGGGGCGAGGGCGACTTCGCCTCCCTGCGGGCCGGGCTCGCGTACTTCGCGGTGCGCAGCGGGGCGCCGGTCGTGCCGGTGGCGGTGCTGGGAAGCTCCGGGAAGCCGGGACGGTTGATAAAGGGGCTGCCTCCGCTGCGCAGCCGGGTCGACGTCGTCTTCGGCGACCCCTTCGAGGCGGGCGACGGCAGCGGCCGGCGCACGCGCAAGGCGCTCGACGAGGCGACCGAGCGCATCCAGAAGCAGCTCAGCGCGCACCTGGAAAACGCCAGGCGCCTGACCGGGCGCTAGGCGACACTGAGTAGTGGATCAAACCGGCGGAAAACCGGGGATCCACCGATCACCACGATGAACGAGGTACGGACTTCATGAACGACCACATCCACTCCGAGGGCTCGGGCGAGGAGCACGACCACGGGGCGCTTGGCGATGCCGAGTACGCGGAGTTCATGGAGCTCGCCGCGGAAGAGGGCTTCGACGTCGAGGACGTCGAGGGGGCCATCGAGGCGGCCGGTCACGGCCCGCTCCCCGTGCTCGCCGTCGTCGGACGCCCGAACGTCGGCAAGTCGACTCTGGTGAACCGCATCATCGGGCGCCGCGAGGCCGTCGTGGAGGACAAGCCCGGCGTCACCCGCGACCGCGTCACCTACGAGGCCGAGTGGGCGGGGCGCCGCTTCAAGGTCGTCGACACCGGCGGCTGGGAGCAGGACGTCCTCGGCATCGACGCCTCCGTGGCCGCGCAGGCCGAGTACGCGATCGAGGCCGCCGACGCCGTCGTGTTCGTCGTCGACGCCAAGGTCGGTGCCACCGACACCGACGAGGCGGTCGTACGACTGCTGCGCAAGGCCGGCAAGCCCGTGGTGCTGGCCGCCAACAAGGTCGACGGCCTGAGCGGCGAGTCCGACGCGGCGTACCTGTGGTCCCTGGGCCTCGGCGAGCCGCACCCCGTCTCCGCGCTGCACGGCCGGGGCACCGGCGACATGCTGGACGCCGTCCTCGAGGCCCTGCCGGAGGCGCCCGAGCAGACCTTCGGCGGCGCCGGGATCGGCGGTCCCCGCCGGATCGCGCTGATCGGCCGCCCGAACGTCGGCAAGTCCTCGCTGCTGAACAAGGTGGCCGGCGAGGAGCGGGTGGTCGTCAACGAGATGGCCGGCACCACCCGTGACCCGGTCGACGAGCTGATCGAACTCGGCGGCGTCACCTGGAAGTTCGTCGACACCGCCGGTATCCGCAAGCGGGTCCACCTCCAGCAGGGCGCTGACTACTACGCCTCGCTGCGTACCGCCGCCGCCGTCGAGAAGGCCGAGGTGGCGGTCATCCTGATCGACGGCTCCGAGTCCATCTCGGTCCAGGACCAGCGGATCGTCACGATGGCCGTCGAGGCGGGCCGTGCGATCGTCCTCGCCTACAACAAGTGGGACACCCTCGACGAGGAGCGCCGCTACTACCTGGAGCGGGAGATCGAGACCGAGCTCGGCCAGGTCGCCTGGGCACCGCGGGTCAACGTCTCGGCGCGCACCGGCCGGCACATGGAGAAGCTGGTCCCCGCGATCGAGACGGCTCTCGCGGGCTGGGAGACGCGCGTGCCGACCGGGCGCCTGAACGCCTTCCTCGGTGAGCTGGTCGCCGCCCACCCGCACCCGATCCGGGGCGGCAAGCAGCCGCGCATCCTCTTCGGCACCCAGGCCGGCACCAAGCCGCCGCGGTTCGTGCTCTTCGCCTCCGGGTTCATCGAGGCGGGCTACCGGCGCTTCATCGAGCGCCGGCTGCGCGAGGAGTTCGGCTTCGACGGCACCCCGATCCACATCTCGGTGCGGGTGCGCGAGAAGCGCGGCGCGAAGAAGAAGTGACGCAGGCATGAGGAAGGGCGGCCCCGACGGGGCCGCCCTTCCTCATGTCTCAGTTCCCTCGGCGCGGACCGGGCGGCAGCGCCGCCGGGACGTGCTGCATCCCGGTGTGCTGCTGCCCGATGTGTCCCACCCGCTGCCACTGCGACTGCTGGCGGGCGCTGAACGCCCCCGCGCTGTAGGCGCTGTACGAGCTGCTGAAGGAGCCCGAGGCGTGCGGGGTGTTCCCGAACGCCGTGAAGCCCAGCTCCTCCTCGCCGCTGCGGTCGCCCGGCAGCGAACGGAAGGTCTTGACGTACTCGGAGTAGAGCGCGTCGTAGATCGGCGTGGCCGATGGTCCGCCGGGAAACCGGCGCGGAGCGTCGTATGGGTGCACACAGGTCCAAACGACACCGGGGACCCCGGGGATGCGGTCCGGCGTGATCCTTCAGCCGGTCTTCACGTCCCGGCGAGAGGCATCGCGGCCGCGACCAGCTTTCCGTTCGCCGCCGCCTTGTCCAGGGCGTCCCGCAGCAGGTCCTCCCGGGGCTGCCGGCCGATGGACCCCACCGGCGCGGCGAACATCAGCACCTGCTGGTGCTTGTTGGCGGCGGCCCGCCAGCTCTCCGTCACCTGGAGCGGCTGGTGCGCCTGCCACCAGGCCACCGGCTGCCCGCCGGTCGGCGACGGCTGGAGCACCGCGTGCAGCTGCCCCACCGCCAGCAGCACGGACCATCCGTGCAGCACGGACGGCACCGACTCGATCGCCGTCAACGGCATGAACCCCTGCTCGATCAGCAGCGGAAGGAAGTCGTCGCCGCGTCCCGTCGCGCCCGGCCGCGCGATCGGCCCGGTCGGCTCCACGACCAGGGCCGGGTGCAACTCCCCGGCGATCAGGATGAGTCCGCTGGTCACCCCGAGCACCGCCTGCTCGGGTACGACCTTGTCGGGGTCCAGGTCGACGGTGTCGCCGGTGATGGACTTCACCGCTCCCCGGAGCTGTTCCTCGGTGACCTGGACGACCTGGGAGGGCAGGCAGGTGGCGTGGGCGAAGGCCAGCACGGCGGTCTCGTCGCCGATGAACAGGACGGTGCTGGTGCGCTCCTGTTCGGAGTCGCCCTGGGTGCGGCAGGACGTGCAGTCGTAGCCGCCGGGGGCGTTCTCTCCGGCGAGCAGCCGGTCGGCTTCTTCGTCGCCGATCTCAGCGCGTACCTCGTCGCTGACGTCGAGCATGCGCGGCACGGGTGGCTCCCTCGGGAAGTGGTGCGTGGCGGGACCGGGTGGCTCCCGGCCCGTGAACCGGGCGGTTCCCGGGCTCATGAAGAAGACAACGGGCGATCTGTGGCGGGAGTCACGCTCCACGGCGAACGGAATCGAACCATCGACAGCACAGGGTCACAGCTCGTGCGGAATCCGGCACTCACTGTCAATTCCTGGGAAATGCAAGGAAGTTGGTCGCGTGAAGTGGGTCACAGATCGCCATGGGGACTGGTCGACAAATCAGGAAATCAGCGAATGAAGTGGGTGGCCGGAAATCGCCGATACCTTCGGTAACGGCGAACTGGCCTGGAGTGACAAGGAGTTGGTTGATACCGGCCGGTCGGGCTCTCTACATTCCTCCGCCGTGTGCAGCGAGCACCGCTCGGGAACGTCCGCCGACGCACCAAGCCAGCACCACGCACCACCGTCCGGCGGACGGGGCGGAGCGCGGCCACCCGGCCCCAGTGCCGGGAGCGCGCGCCGCCTTGGGGGACCCCGAGTCCTTCGGGAGGGAACTACATGTCCGAATGTGCCGATACCACGCGCGACACCGCTCGTAAGCCCCGAACCACCGTGGCCCTCGTCGGGGCCGCCCTGCTCGCGCCCCTCGGACTGCTGGCCGCGGCCGGCAACTCGGTGGCCGCGGACGGCGGGGTGTGGGACCGCATCGCCCAGTGCGAGAGCGGCGGGAACTGGCACATCAACACCGGAAACGGCTACCACGGAGGACTCCAGTTCTCCGCCGGCACCTGGCGCGCCTACGGCGGCACGGCCTACGCGCCCACCGCCGACCAGGCCACCAAGTCCCAGCAGATCGCGGTCGCCACCAAGGTCCAGGGTGCCCAGGGGTGGGGCGCCTGGCCGACCTGCGCGGCACGCGCCGGAGCGTACGGCAGTGCACCGGCGGCCTCCTCGGGCTCGGCGGGCACCTCGTCCGGGACCACCCAGGCCGCTCCCACCGAGTCGGCGAAGACCCCGACCCGTTCGGAGCACCACGCCGACCGCGGCGCCTCCCGCGGCGACTACACCGTCCGCGCCGGCGACACGCTGAGCAAGGTCGCCGCCCGGCACGGGACCACCTGGCAGAAGCTCTACGCCGTCAACAAGGACGTGATCGGCGCCGATCCCGACATGATCGTGCCCGGGCAGAGCCTCGACATCTGAGCGCTCCCCCCTGTCGCGGGCACGGGCCCCGTCCGGTCTCCCGACCGGGCGGGGCCCAGGGCGCGTGGGCGAGTGGGCGCGTACGAGCCCGTCAGGCTCGCCTTGGGCGCAGCTCCGCCGCCTCCCCGCTGAACACGACCGCGCCGCGCCGCAGTTCGTACACGATCGTCGTCCGGTCGTGCGGCACGGGTGGGAGCCGTTGCTCGGCCACGACCACGCACGCGTCCAGCCCCGCCAGGAGTGCGTACGTGCGGGCCGCCACCGTGGGGGACATGCCCTGCGCGGGTTCGTCGACGAGAACCACGCGCGCGCGTGTCAGCAGGGCCCTGGAGAGGGCGAGCATGCGCTGCTCGCCGCCGGAGAGGGTGCCGGCGCGGCGGGGGAGCAGGGGGGCCAGCTGCGGGTAGGCGTCCAGGGCCAGGGACAGGTCGGGTGCGGGGGCCGCGAGTTCGAGGTTCTCGCGGACCGTGAGGGACCCGAACACCGCCCGGCGCTCGGGGACCAGACACAGGCCCCGCCGGGCCCGCTCGTACGCCGGTACCCGGGTCACGTCGACGCCGTCCCACACCACGCTGCCGTCGGTCAGCGGCACTGTTCCGGCCAGGGCGCGCAACGCCGTCGTACGGCCCGAACCGTTGCGGCCCAGCAGGACGGTGAGGCCGGGGCCCGCGGCGGTGAGAGCGATGCCGTGCAGGGCCTCCAGCGGGCCGTAGCGCACGCGCGCGCGGCGCAGGGACAGGACGGTGTTCGCTGTCATACGGCGCTCTCCCGGGCGTCGAGCGTGTCCAGCACGTGGGCCGGGGGGCCGGAGGCGATGACGCGGCCCGCCGTCATGACGTGCACGACGTCCGCGAGGTCGGCGACCAGGTCGAGGTCGTGCTCGACCACGAGGAGGGCGGTGCCGTCCGCCGCGAGGGCCCTGAGCACACGGGCCAGGGCGGTCACCTCGGCCGTGTCCAGACCGGCGGCGGGTTCGTCGAGGAGCAGGACGTCCGGGGAGCCGGCGAGTGCTCGGGCGAGTTCCACCCGGCGCAGGGTGCCGGTGGGGAGACCGGCGGCCGGGGCGTGCCGTAGGGGGCCGTCGAGGGCGAGCAGTCTCAGGGCGCGGGCCGCGGCGGCCGGATCGATGACGCGGCCCTGCTCCGCGCCCACCTGGACGTTCTCGGCCACCGTCAACGTCGGGAAGACGGCGAGCTGTTGGAAGGTGCGGGCGATGCCGAGGCGGGTGCGGGCGTGCGGGGACAGGCGGGTGATGTCGCGGTCGCCGTAGCGGACCTGGCCGTGGGTGGGGCGGACCGTGCCCGACAGACAGTGGAAGAGGGTGGACTTTCCGGCTCCGTTGGGGCCGACGATCGCGGTGATCCTTCCGGGCGGGACGCTCAGGTCGACTCCGGCGAGGGCGGTGAAGCCGTCGTAGCGGGCGTGGAGCGCGTGGGCGGTGAGCACCGCCCGGCCCTCGGCCTGGGCCGTGTTCCCCCGCGCACGGCGCGTGCGGGGCGCGCGGTCGGGCGACGGGGGCACGGGTGGGGGAGGAGCGCCGTCGGGTGGGATGTCGCGGTCGGGTGCGCGGAGGGAAGCGCGCAGGCGGTGTCGCAGCTCGGCTCCCAGCGGGGTGAGGACGGCCGGTTCGCCCGGCCGCCGGCGCCCTGCCAGCGCCCGCACCGCCTCGTACGGCCCCCCTGGAAAACGGCCGACCAGGACCGCCAGCACCCCGATCAGCGCCGCCGCCACCCCGCCCCGGGCCCCCGCGTCCAGGCCGACCAGCAGAGCCGCCGCTCCCAGGGCGCCCAGGGTGCTGTCGGCGCCCAGGACGACCACCGCGGCGAACCAGAGCAGGCCGCGGACGGGGTCGTAGGCGGTCGGGTCGAAGGCGCGCAGGCCCATGCCGAGCATGCCGCCGCCCAGCGCGGCCAGCGCGGCGCCCGCGACGAAGACGAGCAGCTTCAGGGCGGGGACCCGGACGCCCGCCGCCGAGGCTCCGGACTCGTGGTCGCGCAGGGCGGCCAGGGCCCGGCCCGTGCGGCCCCTGCGCAGCGCGCGGGTGGCCAGCAGGGCGAGGGCGAGCAGGGCCAGCTCCAGGACGTAGTAGGCGCGGTCCCCGTCGAAGCCCTCGGGCCGGCCCAGGGACAGGCCGGACGTGGCGTACGGCTGGGCGAAGACGAAGCGGCTCACGCCGACGCCGACCGCGAAGGTCGCGAGGGCGAGCGCCAGGCCCCGGCGGGTGATCGCCGGCCAGCCGGTCAGCAGACCCAGGGGGGCCACCAGGACCACCGCCAGCGCCAGCGCGGCCGGCTCCGGCAGCCGGGGCAGGCCGGGGAAGCGGCCCGCCGCCAGCAGGGCCGTGAACAGGGCGCCCAGGCCCGCGTAGGCCGCTTGGCCGAGGGAGATCTGGCCGCTGCGGCCGGTCACGACCACCAGGGACAGCAGCACCACGCCCAGCGCGGGGACCTGGACCGAGGTGTGCAGGTCCGAACCCGCGAAGCCCAGCGGCAGCAGGAACAGCACCACCGCGACGATCCAGGCGCCCTGAGGGGTCGGCACGCGCGCGGTCGCCGTGCGCGGGAGCGCGTCCCGGGTGCCGACGCGGGGCAGCGCCAGGGCCGCGAGGAGCAGGGCCACGACGAACAGGTTCGCGCCCACCGCCTGGAGCAGCGGCTCGGCCCGGCCCGACGGGTGCAGCCGGGTCAGCTGGCTCTGCCCCACGCCGATGGCCAGGGCCGTCACCACCGCCACCGGCAGGCTGCGCATCCGCGCGGCCACCGCGACCGCCACCACCTCCATGACGAGCAGGGGCAGCCCGTACGGGTCCAGGCGGACGAAGGGGGCCAGCAGCACGCCCGTCAGACCCGCCGTGAACGACCCGAACGCCCAGCCGGCCGCCGCCACCCGGTCGGCGTCGATCCCGCCGAGCACGGCCAGACGGCGATCGTCCACGACGGCCCGCAGCTCCCGTCCGAAGCGCGTCCAGCGGATCACCGAGCCCACACCCGCGGCCAGGACCAGGACGACCGCAAGCTGCCCCCACGGGTCGGCCGGCACCAGCTCCGGGGCGTCGTCCCGGGCACCCTGACCCCACAGCAGCGCGGCCCCGCCCACCAGCAGCACGAAGACGCCGAGGGAGGCCACCAGGGTCTGCGCCGGGTCGCCGCCCAGGACGGACAGGGGCCGGAAGACGAAACGCTCCAGCAGCACGCCCAGGGCCGGCGCCAGGAGCAGCAGGGTCACCGCGGCCCCGGCCCACAGCGGCCAGCCCCACTCGACCACGCACTGCCGCAGCACGTACGCGCACACCATCGCGATCGCCCCGTGCGCGAAGTTCAGCACGCCCGTCGCGCGGTACGTCACGATCAGGCCGATTCCGGTGAGCGCGGCCGCGCCGCCGACCGACAACCCGGCGAGGGTGAGGTCGTAGGTCAGCGACGACATCAGTCGGTTTCCTCGACGGGCTCACAGATCGGGCAGGGGCCCAGCCCACCGCCGGCCAGGAGCTTGGCGTCCACCGGGATCGACTCCGGCTTCCCGGCGACCAGCGGGCAGTCCGCGCGGTGCCACAGCGTGCCGCCGGGCACCATCAGCAGGTCCCCGCTGACCGCCAGGGGCGCGTCGGCCGCCGTGCCGGACTCCTCGGGCCCGGCGGGCTCGGCGGCGACCAGGAGGCCGTACAGCTCCTCCACGCGCGCGGCGGCGAGCGCGCTGCGGCCGTGGGTGAGCAGCACCGCCCCGGCGACGATCAGCGCGGCGCCGGGCACCGTGCAGGAGGCGAGGTAGGGCAGCTGCCGCTCGGCGTAGAGCTCGCCGGAGACGCCGTACCAGCCGAGGACGCACAGCACCGCGCCCGCGGCGAGCGCGGCCCAGCCTGCCCACAGGACGGGGTGCACGGTCCGCAGTCGGGCTGTCCGCATCTCTGGCTCCCACATGTCGCATGCCTGTCCATGTAAGCCAATCGCTTGCACTATGCCTTCTTGAAGCTGACCCTGAAAGCACCGGGCGCACGTGGCCCGGACCGACACCCGGTGGTGAGCCAGATGGTTCTCGGGAGCGACCGCACGTGGGGGAACGGCAGCCGGGGGCTGATGGCGGTGGGGTTCGCCCTCACCGTGGCCCTCACGGCGTGCAGCGACGACAGCGGCGGCGGCAGCGAGAGCCCGCCGCCGACGCCTTCCGTGGAGCGGACCACGCCGTCCGCGTCGCCCTCGCCGAGCGGACCCGCCGACGCGGCCGCCGCCCGGCGGGAGATCAAGACGAACTGGGAGAAGTTCTTCGACCCGAAGACCTCCACCGAGGACAAGCAGGCCGTCCTGGAGAACGGCGACGAGATGGGGCCGGTGCTCCAGGCCTTCAGCGGTGACCAGCGCGGCGGACAGGTGCAGGCCAAGGTCACGAAGGTCGGGTTCACCAAGGCGACCGCGGCCGACGTGACGTACACCCTGATGCTGAACGGCGCCACCGCCCTGCCGGACGCCTCGGGGACCGCTGTCGAGCAGGACGGCACCTGGAAGGTGTCGGTCAACACCCTCTGCGCGCTGGTCCAGTTGAGCGGCAATGCCACGGCGTCGGCTCTTCCGGGCTGCTGAGGTCGTCCTCGCGGTCCTGCTGCTCGCGCCGGCCACGGCGTGCGGCAGCCGGCTCCCGGAGAGCGACTTCGAGCACCGGGAACGGGCCACTCCCGCCCAGGACGCCACCCCGATCCGGGTCGGCATCGTCACCAGCGCGACCAGCCCGGTCGGCGGCGGCGCCTTCACCGGCCCGCGCGACGGCGCCAAGGCGTACTTCGAGCGCCTCAACGCGCGCGGGGGCGTCGACGGCCGCCGGATCGAGGTGCGCGAGTGCGACGACGGCGGCAGCGGGGCCGGCAACAACACCTGTGTGCACCGGCTGATCGACGAGGACAAGGTGGTGGCCCTGGTCGCCACCACCGTCCTCGACTACGCGGGCGCCCCCCGCGTCTCCCACGCGCGCGTGCCCGACATCGGCGGCCAGCCCATCGGCGCCGCCTACGACACCTGGCCGCACCTCTACGGCATCTACGGCAGCCTCGCACCCCGCGACGGCAGGACCGGCTGGAACGGGAAGCAGTACGGCGGCACCGAGGTCTACCGCTACTTCAAGCGCGAGCACGGGGCCCGTACGGCGGCCGTCGTGTCCTACAACCAGGCCGCGTCCGCCGCCTACGCCCGGCTCGTCGAGCAGGGACTGAGGGCCGAGGGCTACCGGGTGGTCACCGAGCAGGTCGACTTCGCGCTGCCCAACTTCCGTGCCGTCGCGGCCGACCTGAAGGAGCAGAAGGCCGACCTGGTCTTCGACGCCGTCGACAGCCATGGCAACGCCCGGCTGTGCGAGGCGATGGACGCGGCCGGCGTCGAGGTAACCGCCAAGGTCACCAACGTGCAGAACTGGACCTCCACCGTCCAGGACGACTACAAGGACGCCCCGCACTGCCGCAACGCCCTGTGGGCGACCGGGTCCAGCAGGAACTACGAGGACGTCGGCGACCCGGCCGTCCGCGAGTTCAGGGACGCCACGAAGGGCTTCGAGACGCACTCCCAGTGGCAGGTGGAGGGCTGGGCGGCCGCGATGTGGTTCACGGACGCGGCGAAGTCCTGTGCGCCACAAGGTGTCACGCGCGCGTGCGTCGACGCCTTCATGAGCCGCAGCCAGGACTACACCGCGCAGGGTCTGCTCCTCCCCGTCCGCTTCGAGCGCCTGGCCGACCCGCCGAGGTCCCGCAGGACCTGCCTCTCGGTGGCCCGCTGGCAGGACGGCCACGGCTGGGTCTCCCAGGGCGACATGAACCGCACGTGCTTCGACGTCCCGCAACTGCCGTATCAGCAGTGAGGGCCCGCCTGTCACCGCAGTGAGGCGAAGAACTCCCTCACGTCACCGGCCAGCAGGTCGGGCACCTCCAGGGCCGCGAAGTGGCCGCCGCGGTCGAACTCCGTCCAGCGGACGAGGGTGTTGGCCTGCTCGGCCCAGCGGCGGATCGCCACGTCCTCGCCGAAGTTGGCCACCGCGGTCGGCACTCCCGAGGTCCGCGTCGGGAACCAGTCCGGCACATGGCTGTTCTCGTAGTACATCCGGGCCGCGGAACCGGCGGTGCCGGTCAGCCAGTACAGCATCACGTTGGTCAGGAGGGTGTCCCGGTCGATCGCGTCCTCCGGCAGCGCGGCCGAGGAGTGCGTCCACGCCTGGAACTTCTCCATGATCCACGCCAGTTGGCCGACGGGCGAGTCGGTGAGCCCGTAGGACAGGGTCTGCGGGCGGGTCGACTGCAGGGCGTTGTAGCCGAAGCCGTCCGTGGTGAACTCGGCGATGCTCGCGAGGCTCCGCAGCTCACGGTCGGTCAGCCCCTCGCGTGCCTTGTCGTCGACCGGGCCGAGCGGGATGAAGCCGACCGAGGCGGCGTTCACATGCACGCCGACCACGGACTCCGGCGCGATCCGGGCCAGCGCGGGGGCGATCAGCGCGCCCATGTCGCCGCCCTGCGCGCCGTAGCGCTCGTAGCCGAGCCTGCGCATCAGCTCCGCCCACGCGCGGGCCACCCGGTTGACGTTCCAGCCCTTGTCGCGCGTCGGCCCGGAGAAGCCGAAGCCCGGGATGGAGGGGATCACCAGATGGAAGTCCTCGCTCAGCGAGCCGATCACGCCGAGGAACTCGACGACCGACCCGGGCCAGCCGTGCGTCAGGATCAGCGGGAGCGCGTCCGGCCGGGCGGAGCGCAGGTGCAGGAAGTGCACCTGGGCGCCGTCGATCTCGGTGACGAACTGCGGGAGCTCGTTGAGGGCGGCCTCGTGCTTGCGCCAGTCGTAGGCGCCCCGCCAGTACGCGGCGAGCTCGCGCAGATACGGCAGGGCGGCGCCGTACTCCCAGCCGGCGTCCGGGAGCTCGTCCGGCCAGCGGGTGAGGTCCAGACGGGTGTGCAGGTCGTCGAGCTGCGCCTGCGGGATGTCGATCCGGAAGGGGCGGATCTCACGGTTCTCTGCGGTCGCGCTGTTGTCTGCCATGAGTCCAAGGTAGGAAGGCTTGCGGACAGCTTCTGTCCGCAATGGCTGGCAGACTCGGCGTCATGTTGGAGACCTCGGCACGACTTCTGCGCCTGCTCTCGCTCCTCCAGGCCCACCGCGAATGGTCCGGCAACGACCTCGCCGACCGCCTGGGCGTCACCGCGCGCACCGTGCGCCGGGACGTGGACCGGCTGCGCGAGCTGGGCTACCCCGTCAACGCCAGCCCCGGCACCGGCGGCGGCTACCAGCTGGGCGCGGGCGCCGAGCTGCCCCCGCTGCTCCTGGACGATGACGAGGCCGTCGCGGTCGCCGTCGGCCTGCGCACGGCCGCGGGACAGGGCATCGAGGGCATCGGCGAGACCTCGGTACGCGCCCTGGCCAAGCTGGAGCAGGTGCTGCCGAGCCGGCTGCGCCGCCGGGTGGGCGCCCTGAACGCCTTCACCGTGCCGATGCTGCGTGGCCCGCAGCCGAATGCCGTCGATCCCGGCGTCCTCACCGAGCTCGCCCACCTCTGCCGGGACGCCGAGCGGCTGCGCTTCGAGTACAGCGACCACGGCGGCGCCGCCAGCCGCCGTACCGTCGAACCGCACCGCCTGGTGTGCAGCGAGCGGCGCTGGTACCTGGTCGCCTGGGACCTCGACCGGGACGACTGGCGGACCTTCCGCGTCGACCGGATCATCCCGAAGCCGCCGCACGGCCCCCGGTTCGCGCCGCGCACCCCGCCCGCCGAGGACCTCGCCGCCTACGTCTCGCGGGGAGTGTCCACGCGCGCGTACGCCTCGCACGCGGTGGTACGGCTGCTGGTGCCCAAGGACCGGGCCGCCGAGCGGATCTCACCGAGCGCCGGGGTCCTGGAGGCCGAGGGACCCGACAGCTGCATCCTGCGCACCGGGGCGTCGAGCCTCGACGTGATGGTGATCCACGTGATGATGACGGGCTTCGACTTCGAGGTGCTGGAGCCGGCCGAGCTGACCGAGGCGATCAGGACGGCTCACGACCGCCTCGCTCGCTCGCTTGCTCGCTCTTCGGCTCGGGCTGCGGAGCCAGGGCCGCGTACTCCGGATGGTGCAGGTCGAACGCCGGGGACTCGGAGCGGATCCGCGGCAGGGTCGTGAAGTTGTGCCGCGGCGGCGGGCAGGACGTCGCCCACTCCAGGGAGCGGCCGTAGCCCCAGGGGTCGTCGGTCTCCACCGGCACGCCGTACTTGGCGGTCTTCCAGACGTTGTAGAGGAACGGCAGCGTCGAGGCGCCGAGCAGGAACGCGCCGATCGTCGAGATGGTGTTCAGGGCCGTGAAGCCGTCGGCCGCGAGGTAGTCGGCGTACCGGCGGGGCATGCCCTCGGCCCCCAGCCAGTGCTGGACCAGGAACGTGGTGTGGAAGCCGACGAACAGCGTCCAGAAATGGATCTTGCCGAGCCGCTCGTCGAGCATCTTCCCGGTGAACTTCGGCCACCAGAAGTACAGCCCGCCGAAGATCGCGAAGACGACCGTGCCGAACACGACGTAATGGAAGTGCGCCACCACGAAGTAGCTGTCGGAGACGTGGAAGTCCAGCGGCGGCGACGCCAGGATCACCCCGGTCAGGCCGCCGAACAGGAACGTCACAAGGAAGCCGCACGCCCACAGCATCGGCGTCTCGAAGGACAGCGAGCCCTTGATCATGGTGCCGATCCAGTTGAAGAACTTCACGCCCGTCGGGACGGCGATGAGGAAGGTCATGAACGAGAAGAACGGCAGCAGCACCGCGCCCGTGACGAACATGTGGTGCGCCCACACCACGATCGACAGACCGGTGATCGCCATCGTCGCGCCGACCAGCGTCAGATAGCCGAAGAGCGGCTTACGGCTGAAGACCGGCAGGATCTCCGTGATGATCCCGAAGAACGGCAGCGCGATGATGTAGACCTCGGGATGCCCGAAGAACCAGAACAGGTGCTGCCACAGCAGCGCCCCGCCGTTGCCCGCCTCGAAGACCTGTGAACCGAAGCGCCGGTCCGCCTCCAGGACCAGCAGCGCGGCCGCCAGCACCGGGAACGCCAGCAGGATCAGGATCGACGTGAACAGCGTGTTCCAGGTGAAGATCGGCATCCGGAACATGGTCATGCCGGGCGCGCGCATCCCGATGATCGTGGTGATGAAGTTGACCGCGCCGAGGATCGTGCCGAAGCCGGCCAGCGCCAGACCCATGATCCACAGGTCGGGGCCGACACCGGGGGAGTGCGCGGAGTCGTTCAGCGGCGCGTAGGCGAACCAGCCGAAGGCGGCCGGACCGGTCGGCACCAGCAGCGACCCCATCACGATCAGGCCGCCGAACAGGAAGAACCAGTACGACAGCATGTTCAGCCGTGGGAACGCGACGTCCGGGGCGCCGATCTGCAGCGGCATCAGCTCATTGGCGAAGCCCGCGAAGCTCGGGGTGGCGAACAGCAGCAGCATGATCGTGCCGTGCATCGTGAACAGCTGGTTGAACTGCTGGTTGTCCACGATCTGCAGGCCCGGCCGGGCGAGTTCCGCGCGCATCAGCAGGGCCATGACCCCGCCGACCAGGAAGAACAGGAACGACGTGATCAGATAGAGGTGACCGATCTTCTTGTGATCGGTGGTGGTCAGCCAGTCCACGACCAGCCGCCCGTGCCCCTTGGTCCGCACGGGTCGTGCCGTCGCCTGCACGGTCTGCGTCCCCATCGCTCGCCCCTTCGCTCGGCTCACGCCATGATGCTCGCGCGGTCGTGCGCGGCGACAGGGGGCGTAAGGGGGTTCTGTGCTGGAACCGTGTATTTCCTATGCGGTGTCAGCTGGCACGGGCCTGTCCGGAATCGGCGGACAAAGGGGCCCGGGTCAGTTCTCGGACAAGCCTTCTCACGGGGCTTTCGGAGAAGTCGTACGACACGCGGTAATTGCGTTCGAATACCTTCGGAAGGGTTAGGGAAACGCCCGTCCGTGTGACGCAGTGCGAGGGAAACGGGTGAGGCGATCCTGTGACAGAAGCGTGACAGGGGGCGTGCGGGATCCGGACTTCCGCGGCCGTCGGGCAGGGCCTAGCGTGGCGGTATGGCACCCATTCCGACACCGCCCGCCGAACCCCAGGACAGCCCGGACACCTACGTCGGCCTCGACTCCGGCGCCGCCGAACGGCTCGCGCGCGAGCGGGGCTGGCCGACGGTCCGGTCGCTGCCGCCGGGGGCGATCATCACGATGGAGTACCGCGCGGGCCGGCTGAACTTCGAGGTGAAGGACGGCCGCGTGGCGCGGGCCTGGAAGGGCTGAACCGCACGACTCGGGCCCCGGTTCCATGAAGGGAACCGGGGCCCGATCTCTGTCCTGGGGCGGTGTGCGTACCGGCCCTGTCGTGGATGAGGTGGAGATCAGCCGCCCGACACCGGCCGGGTGGACGGGGAGGGCGTACCGCGCATGATCCGGTCCGGGTGCGGCGGGCGGCGGCTGCCGGCCGGGGTGACCGGGGTGCGCTCGGAGCGGGTGGTGTGCGGGCCGGGCGCCAGATGGGCGGGCGGCCTGAGGCCACGCACCGGTGCGGCGGCCTCACGGGCCGCCGTCTCGTTCTGCGGGGCTGTGAGCGGCTTGAGACGGGCGGGGGCGGGAGCCGTGACGGGGGTGACCGGGGCCGGGGCCTTCGCGCCGCCACGGGCCCGCCAGCGGTCGCGCAGGTCGAAGGCGTAGGCCTCGGTGCGGGCGATCAGCGGCTCGAACCAGGGCAGCGCGAGCAGGATCAGCAGACCCGCGACCCAGCCCAGCACGACGTCGCTCAGCCAGTGCGTACCGAGGTAGACGGTGGCCATGCCGACGCCCAGCGAGGTCACCGCGGAGATCGCGGACAGCCAGCGGCGGGCACGCGGAGTGGAGGCCAGATACGCCAGGATTCCCCAGGTCACCACGGCGTTGGCGGTGTGGCCGCTGGGAAATATATCGCCGCCCAGACCCATCTCGTTCGAGCCGATGACGGTCGCGTAGTGCGGTCCGAGCCGTCCCATGCCGTACTTGGCGGCGCCCACCGTGATGTTCAGCAGCAGCAGCGAGGCGCCCAGCGTCAGCAGCGGGCGCACGGTGTGCTGCCGCCAGGAACGCCAGCCCAGCCAGGCCGCGACCATCACCGCGGTCGGGCCGCGCTGGCCCAGCACCACGTAGTAGTCGACGAACCAGTGGATGGACGCCCACTGCTGGTACGGCCGGAAGAACATGACCTGCCAGTCGAGGCGGACCAGCCACGAGGTGGTCACCACCAGCCACACGATCGCCAGGTAGAACGCCAGGGCGGCGACCACGAGGACGGTCCGGTGACGGCTCGCCCGCGGCACGCTGAGGTGGGCCGGCCGTTCCGGCTCACGGTCCAGCCTGGCGAACACCCGGTCCAGACGGGTGGGGTTTCGTTCGGTACGCACCCAATCGACGTTACAGCGAGTGAGCTCTGTTCCCCGTCGAATCAGCGGCTTTGTGATGACGATGTGATGTGGGATTCCTCTCAGCCGGGGGTTTATTTCCAGCGATTCCGCAAAGGCGGGCGGCTGCGTCCTTCAATTCCTTTGATCATTCCGGGTTCCGGTTTTATGGCCCTTATGAATTCGTTCACCGAATCATGGGGCGGAATTCTCCGGGCGCTCATCGGCGCTCCGGGCGATCATGGCGGGCCGGAGCCGTTCAGCCAGAAGGCGCCGTACAGGGCGGAGGCGGTGGCGATCAGGGCCACGATCACGGCTGACCTGCGCGTCCTCGCGTGGGCGAGGGCCAGGGCGAGGGGGAGCAGAAGGGGGAAGGCGGGCATCAGCAGGCGCGGTTTCGAGCCGAAGTAGCTCGACGCGCACAGGGCGAGCGCGGTGACGACGCCGGAGTACACCAGCAGGGGCAGCGGCTGGCCCTGCCGGACGCCGACGACGTACAGCCACACCACCAGCCCGACCCCGACGACCAGTCCGGCTCCGGCCAGGGCCGAGGGGAACGACGTGAACTTGTCGGAGACGAATCGGGCGAAGGCGTACCCGCCGTCGAACCCGTTGCGCCAGCCGGCCTGCACGTCGAGGTAGCCGAGCGGGCCCCTGCCGGTGCGGTGACCGACCCACAGGACGTAGGCGGCGGCGCCGAGGGGGGCGAGGGCCATGCCCAGGACGCGGCGGACGGGGCCACGTGCCGGGCGCTCCCCGGCCGCGTCTCGGTTCCGCACGACAGAGCCCGCCCGAGGCGACCCGGACAGGTCACGGTCCCGTCGGTCCCGCAGGAATGCCGCGATCCCCGTCACCCACACCGCCGCGACCACCGCCAGGCCCACCGGACGGGTCAGGCCCGCCAGCGAGGCCAGCAGGCCGGCCGTCACCCAGCGGCCGGTCAGCACCGCGTACAGCGACCAGGCCGCCAGCGCCGTGAACAGCGACTCGCTGTACGCCATCGACTGGACGATCCCGACGGGCAGCACGGCCCACAGAAGCACCGCGCAGACACCCGCCCGGCTGCCGTAGACATGCTCCGTCACCGCGAAGACACCCCAGGCCGCGGCCAGGGAGGCGAGCAGGGCCACCACGAAGCCGGCGTCGGCGAAGGACAGCGGGGTCGTCGCGTGCAGCAGCCGCTCCAACCAGGGCAGGAGCGGGAAGAACGCCAGGTTGGAGTGCACGTCGCCGTTCGGCAGCCGCACCTCGTAGCCGTAACCGAGCTCGGCGACCCGTGTGTACCAGAGGGCGTCCCAGCGGGCCGTCAGCAGCGTGTACGCGTTCTTGTCGCGCGCCGCGCTCCACAGGGCCAGCGTGAGCAGGCCCAGCGCGCGGACCGCCGCATAGCCGAGCAGCGCCGGGGCGGCGCGGCGCAGGGCCGGTTCGGTGCGCGTTCCAAGATCGGTCACGGGTCCGATTATCGACCGCTCCCGGAACCCGCCTGCCCGCCGGGGCGTGACGACAGGCGGGGAGAGTGGCGTACGCCACACGTGTTCCGTCCGAAGTCTGAGAGGTCCGCCACTGGGCGTTCGCGCGAACTCGCGTACGCTGACGTGTCACCCGCCGTTCGCTGCGCGGGCCGGAGACCACCGCTCCTCTCCGGCCGAGATCATGGGGAGTCCCCACCCCGTGTGCCCGCCGAACGCCAGGGAACATCTGGGAGGTACGTACATGTCCGGGACGACCACGGCCGCCGCGATGCTGCGCCGTCGGGCGGCCGGGGCCGGTGCAAACCGCTGGGTCGTCCTCGTCGTCCTGTGCGTGAGCCTGCTCCTGGTCGCCCTCGACGCGACGGTGCTGCACGTGGCGGTGCCCGCCGTCACCGAGGACCTCAAGCCCGGCGCGATAGAGCTGCTCTGGATCGTCGACGTCTATCCGCTCGTCTGCGCCTCGCTGCTGATCCTCTTCGGCACCCTCGGCGACCGCGTGGGCCGCAGGAGGGTCCTGCTCCTCGGCTACGGCCTCTTCGGCGTCGCCTCCGGTGTCGCCGCCGTCGCGGACACCGCCCAGGTGCTGATCCTCGCGCGGGCGCTGCTCGGCGTCGGCGGCGCGATGATCATGCCCGCGACGCTGTCGATCCTCCGCCAGGTCTTCCCGGACCGGCGTGAGCGGGCGCTCGCGATCGGCATCTGGAGCGCCGTCGCCGCGGTCGGCGCCGCGGTCGGGCCACTGCTCGGCGGCTTCCTGCTCGAACACTTCTGGTGGGGCTCGGTCTTCCTCGTCAACATCCCGTTGATGCTGGTCAGCCTGCCGGTGGGCCGCCTGCTGCTGCCCGAGTCGAAGGGCAGCGGGGAGGGCCCCTGGGACGTCGTCGGTGCCCTGACGGCCGCCGCCGGGCTGTTCGCCCTCGTGCTCGGCGTCAAGCGGCTCGGCGGCGGGGAACTCGACGCGTTCACCGCGATCCCGCTGCTCGTGGGCGCGGCCCTGCTCGTCCTCTTCGTACGGCGCCAGCGGCGGCGCACGCATCCCCTGGTGGACCTGCGGATGTTCGCGCGCCCCGCGTTCAGCACCTCGGTCGGCTGCATCGTCCTGGCGATGCTCGCCCTGGTGGGACTCGAACTGATCGCGGCGCAGTATCTCCAGCTGGTCCTCGACCTGTCCCCGCTGGAGACCGGACTGCGGCTGCTGCCGCTTACCATCGCCGCGATGGCGGCGGGACTGGCCGGAGCGCGTCTGCTGCGCCGGTTCGGGCCGCGCCTGATGGTGAGCGCCGGGTTCTGCCTGACGGCCCTGGCCGTGCTGCTGCTCACCGCCATGGGCGACGCGGACAACACGGGCCTGCTGGTGTTCGGGTTCGTGCTGCTCGGGTTCGGCCTGGAGACCACGCTCTTCGGGGCGTACGAGTCGATGCTCAGCGAGGCACCGCCGGAGCAGGCGGGCGGGGCCGCCGCGATCGGCGAGACCTCGTACCAGCTCGGGGCGGGCATCGGCATCGCGCTGCTCGGCAGTGTGATGAACGCGGCGTACACACCCGGCCTCTCGCGCGTCCCCGGGGTCCCCGAGGCGGCCTCCAGATCGGCGGGCCACTCCCTGGGCGAGGCCTACGAGGTGGCCGGACGCCTCGGCGGACCCGCGGGCGTGGCCCTGCGCCGGGCCGCCCGGGACTCCTTCGTGCACGGGCTGCACGTGACCTTGCTGGTGAGCGCGGGGTTGTTGCTGCTGGGCGCGGTGATGGCGCTGCGGCTGCCGCGCACCATGCAGTGCGGTGAGGCCCCGGCGGCGGTCGGCCTTCCGGCGCCCAGGGAAGTCGCGGAGTCGCGCGTCTCCGCCTGACGGTGTCTGGATGTGCGGCACAGCGCGCTGTAACGTCGGCGACGGAAGCTTAAATTAGCGGTGCTAGTTTCCAGTCGCCCGCCCGCTGGAGCCCTTCTGCCGGAGGATGTGCCATGCCCCCGTTCGACCCCGCCGACCCCCTCGGCATCGACGACCTGCTGGAGCCGGAGGACCTGGCGATCCGCGCGACCGTGCGGACCTGGGCCGCCGACCGCGTCCTGCCCCACGTCGCCGACTGGTACGAGAAGGGCGAGCTGCCGGGGATCAGGGAACTCGCCCGGGAACTCGGGGAGATCGGCGCCCTCGGGATGTCGCTCGACGGATACGGGTGCGCCGGAGCCTCCGCCGTGCAGTACGGCCTCGCCTGTCTGGAGCTGGAGGCCGCCGACTCCGGGATCCGTTCCCTCGTCTCCGTGCAGGGCTCCCTCGCCATGTACGCCGTCCACCGGTTCGGCAGCGAGGAGCAGAAGCAGACCTGGCTGCCCCGCATGGCCGCCGGTGAGGTGATCGGCTGCTTCGGGCTCACCGAACCCGATCACGGCTCCGACCCCGGAGCCATGCGGACGTACGCCAAGAAGGACGGCACGGACTGGGTCCTCAACGGGCGCAAGATGTGGATCACCAACGGGTCGGTCGCCGGGGTCGCCGTCGTGTGGGCGCAGACCGACGACGGAATCCGCGGGTTCGTGGTGCCGACCGGCACGCCGGGGTTCTCGGCACCGGAGATCAAGCACAAGTGGTCGCTGAGGGCCAGCGTCACCAGCGAGCTCGTCCTGGACGACGTACGACTGCCCGCCGACGCGGTGCTGCCGGAGGTCGTCGGGCTCAAGGGGCCGCTCAGCTGTCTCTCGCACGCCCGGTACGGGATCGTCTGGGGCGCGATGGGGGCGGCGCGGTCGTGTTTCGAGACCGCCGTCGACTACGCGAAGACGCGGGAGCAGTTCGGGCGGCCGATCGGGGGCTTCCAGCTCACCCAGGCCAAACTCGCCGACATGGCGGTCGAACTGCACAAGGGGATTCTGCTCGCCCACCATCTGGGGCGGCGCATGGACGCCGGCCGCCTGCGTCCCGAGCAGGTCAGCTTCGGCAAGCTCAACAACGTCCGCGAGGCGATCGAGATCTGCCGTGCGGCGCGGACCATTCTCGGTGCCAACGGGATCTCCCTCGAATACCCCGTGATGCGGCACGCGACGAACCTCGAATCGGTGCTGACGTACGAGGGCACCGTCGAGATGCACCAGCTGGTGCTGGGCAAGGCACTCACCGGACTGGATGCCTTCCGGTGAAACCTGCCTGGGGCAGGGCCGGCGAGCGGCCCTGCCTCAGCTCTGGTTGAAGAAGCCGTCCGTGCGGTGCGCGGCCGGATCGCCGTTCACGATCTCCGTGTTGGCGGGGGACAGCAGGAACACCCGGGTGGACACGCGCTCGATGGAACCGCGCAGTCCGAAGATCAGCCCGGCCGCGAAGTCGACGACCCGCTTGGCGTCGCCGGCCTCCATCGCGGTGAGGTTCATGATCACGGGGACGCCCTCACGGAACAGTTCGCCGATGGCGCGGGCGTCCCGGAAGCTGTCCGGGGTCACCGTGCCGATGCGACGGCCCTTCTCCTCGGCGACGTCCGAGGCCACCTTGACCCGTGGGTCGGTGACCCAGGCATCCCCGGGCTCGGTCCCTTCGGAGTATCCGTCGTCGTCGTAGTAACGCTCGTCATCGTTGTCGTCAACGAGGCCCAGCCAGGCACTCGCCTTGCGCACCGATCCCATGGACGCCTCCTCTCACAGCGGTCTGTCTTGCTCTTGTATCCCTATGGTCATCCATGATGCGGATCGCGCGCCAAGTGAATAGCCGCCGCGCGGGGGGTTTGTGACGGTACTGGTGCACAGCGAATACGTCGAGAGCCCAGGTACCCCAAGGGTCGTGTCCCATACGGCTGCTGACTGTGAGTGAAATATGATTCTTCACGGCGTACGGGTGAGGGCTGGCGCGTACGGGTGAACGGCACGGCCGCGACGAATCCGCTGCTCAACGCCGTTCCGACCACGAGGAATCGCCGTGCCCGGATTCGCCAGGCCCGCCGCTGTCGGCGTGCGGGTATCGGTTCTGACGGCGGCTCAGGCCGGTGGAGATTCTTTTCGGCCGGAGAAGCCCGCGCGGAGCCGTTTCCCTTCCGGAGGGGAGATCCGGGACTTCGTTATCGCCGGGTCCGGCGTGCGGTTTCCCGCACAGCGGGCGGCACAGGTGCCGGGCCGCACGGCCGGACCGGGTCCGTGCCGGGGGCCCGGCGGTGAGCAGGGTGAAGCGGTCCGCGGGAAGCGAGGGACGCCGGTTGAGGGGAGGGCGCGTGTGAAGGCGGGGAAGGAGAACGCGAAAGGCGCCCCGCGGAGGCAGGGCGCGCAGTGGGTCGGCTCAACAGGAAGAGGACCACACGCGACCGAAGTCGATGTGGGAGCGCTTGACCAGCCACTGCTGCGGATGCATGAGGCAAGTGGAACAGGCATCCGGTGGGGCGTCAACCAGCCTGAGACGTACGGCTCACAGTGTGGACAACCTTGACAGCGTGGGGAAACGGCCCCGTACTCTCGGCGGATACGGCCCTGCTGAGGGGCTCGGCCGTATCTTCTGTGTCCGTGTGAAGGCACCCGTCCGAGTTCGACCGACTCGATGTCACGGAGCCTTCGCATGTCCTCCGACACCCTCCTCCACCCCTGCGCCGCGCCGGAACCGACCGGTGCGGTGGCGCAGAAACCTGACACCCGCGGTTCGGGGAGCCCCCGATGAGGCCCTCGCTGGTGATCGTCGGAGCCGGGCCGCGGGGGACCGGTCTGATCGAGCGGATCGCCGCCAACGCCCCCGAGCTGTACGACGGTTCGGGCCTCGACCTGCACCTGGTGGATCCGCACCCGCCCGGCGCCGGACGCGTCTGGCGCGCGGCGCAGTCACCGCTGCTGTGGATGAACTCGCACGCCGAGGACGTCACCATGTTCACCGACGAGACGGTGGACATGGCCGGACCCGTGCGCCCCGGCCCCACCCTGCACGAGTGGGCCGGCATCGACGGGCGCACCTTCGCGGACCGGCAGCTCCAGGGCGCGTATCTGCGCTGGGTGCACGAGCAGGCGGTGGCCGCGCTGCCGTCGTCCGTGTCCGTCCACCACCACCCCCGGCGCGCCCTGCGGGTGAGCGGGCCGCGCGAGGGACGCCAGCGGGTCTGGCTGGAGGGCCGTCCGCGCCCGCTCCCCGCCGACCTGGTCGTCCTCACCCTCGGGCACCTCGACGCCGAACTCGACGACGAGCAGCGGGACCTGGCGGCGTACGCCCGCGCCCACGGCCTCGTCCACCTGCCGCCCGACTTCACCGCCGACAGTGACCTGTCCGCGCTCGCGCCCGGCGAACCGGTCCTGGTCCGCGGGTTCGGGCTCGCCTTCGTCGACCTGATGGCGCTGCTGACCGAGGGCCGGGGCGGACGGTACGACGGGGACACCTATCTCCCGTCCGGGCGCGAGCCGGTCCTCCACGTCGGATCGCGGCGCGGGGTGCCGTACCACTCGAAGATCGGCTACGACTGGACCGGTGAGCGGCCGCCGCTGCCCCGCTTCCTGGGGCCGGCCCAGATCGACGGGCTGCTCGCCCGGCCGGCGGGCTTCGACTTCCGGCGGGACGTGTGGCCGCTGGTGGAGAAGGAACTCGGGTTCGCCCACTACCACCGGCTGTTCACCGTGCATCCGGAGCGGACCGCGATGCCCTGGAGCGACTTCGAGGAGAAGTACGCGGTCGTCGAGGCGGCCGCCGAACGGGAGACCCTGGTGGCCTCCGCCGTGCCCGATCCCCGTGACCGGCTCGACCTCGCCGCGCTCGACCGGCCGCTGGAGGGGGCGCGGTACGCGACGCACGAGGCGTTCCAGGAGGGGCTGCGGGAGTACGTCGAGACCGACCTGAGCCGTCGCCACGATCCGCGGTACAGCCCCGACCTGGCCGTGTTCCTCGGGCTGCTCTCCGTCTACGGGCAACTGGTCCGGCTCGGGGACATCGGCGGCCGGTGGCACGGGCTCTTCAGCTATCTGGCCTCAGGGCCGCCCGGCCCCCGGCTGCGGCAGCTGCTCGCGCTGTCCCGGGCCGGGGTGCTCAGGTTCGTCGGGGCGGACATGGAAGTCCGCGCCGAGGACGGGGTGTTCCGGGCGTCGAGCCCCACCGTCCCGGGCCACTCGGTCGAGGCGCGGGCCCTGGTCGAGGCCCGGCTGCCCGAGCCGACCGTCCGGCGGGCCCTCGATCCCCTGCTGCGCGCGCTGCACACCGAGGGGGTCGCCGAGAGCCCCGACGGGCTGCTGCGGGTGGACCGTGTCGACGGGCGGGTCCTGGACCGGTCCGGGCGCCCGCACCCCCGGCGCTTCGCCCTCGGGCCGCACACCGACGGCCGTACACCCGGCGCCTTCACCCGGCCGCGCACCGGCGGGCCCGCGTTCCGGCAGAACGACGCGACCGCGCGGGCCGCGCTGGAGTTCCTGGGGGAGCTCGCCGGTCGTGCGGCCGCCTGAGCCGTCGGCGCGAGACGGCCGCCGCTCCGCGCGGTCGTGGTTGTTCCCCGCCGCGGCGGGCCGGATTCTCCCCCGAAAGGACTCCCTCACATGGCTTCCTCCCACGGCCGGGGGCTCGTGCACCTCGCCGCCGCCCTCGACCAGCCGTCGGCGTACGACGCGCTTCCCTACGTCGAGGCGGCGCGGCTCGCCGAGCGCGGCGGGCTCGACTTCGTGAGCCTGGACGACACCCTCGCCCGGCCCGGCCTCGACGCGCTCGCGGTGCTGTCCCGGGTCGCGTCCGCCACCGGCCGGATCGGCCTGGTGCCCACCGTCGCGAGCACCCACCCCGAGCTCTTCCCCGCCCAGGCCGCCGTCGCGACCCTCGACCGGGTCAGCCGGGGCCGGGCCGGCTGGCGTATCGACAGGGAGACGGGTGAAGTCGCCGACGTGGCCGCGAGACTGTGGGACGGGAGAGAGGGTGACACCGAGATAGGGGACATGCCGAACGGCGGTCCGCGACCCGCGCACGGCCACCCGGTCCGTGTCGTCGACGCCACCGACGAACCCGCCCGCAGAACCGCCGCCCGGTACGCCGACGTGGCCCTCGTCCGCGCCGCGAGCGCCGCGCAGGCCGCCGCTGAACGCGATCAACTCCACGCCATGGCAGCCGAGTTCGGCCGTCGCCCCGAGGAACTGCGGGTCCTCGCCGGTCTCCTCGTCGACCTCGGCGACGGCGAGCACGCGGCCGCGCCGGGGCACGGCGGGGGCGGACCCCGCCGGACCGCGCAGGGGCCGTTGTACCGGGGCGGCCCCGTCGACCTCGCGGCACTGATCGCCACCTGGCACGGCGAGGGCGTCGTCGACGGCTTCCACCTCACCCCCGCCGAACCGCTGCGGGACCTGGAACGGCTCGTCAACGGCACGGTGGCGCTGCTCCAGCACCGCGGACTGTTCCGCACCTTCTACCCGGGCAGCACGCTCCGGGAGCACCTGGATCTCGCCGTCCCCGCCCACCGGTGCGGGTAACTCGCCGGGGGCTGTTTTCGGCGATGCGGCGAGCGGGAACGGCAGCCGCCGGTTCCGCTTTCCGTACCCGTCCGCGCCGGACGCCGGCGGCCGTACGACGGTCGGCGTGGCCGGAGCGCCGCTGACGCCCCGTCTCCTCGCCGACCACGGCATCTGCCGCTTTCCGCCGTCGCGGAAGGCCCTCGGCGCTGCTGTCACGACGGGGGAGCGGGATGCGATCCGGGGCATGACCGTTCCCTCTGAATCACAAAGGTCTTTCAAAGATTGACGGCCGAAAGGCGCCCTTGCGCCGACCGTCCGTTCGGCCGAATACTCCCCCTCAGCGCTTGTCAGGAGCACGGCGTGTTCGAAAACCGGACGCCCGCGCCGCTGACTGCGCCTCACGGGCCCCGACCCCACGCGGGCCCCCGACTTCCCTTGGAGGGAACGAAACGTGAGGATCAAGCGCACCAACCCCCGCAGTGGCATTACGAGACGGACCCGGCTGATCGCCGGTACCACCGGACTCGTGGCCGCGGCCGCGATCGCGGTCCCCAGCGCGAACGCGACCGCTGCGACCCCGTTCAGCACCACCGAGCTCAAGAGCGCCAGCAGTTCGGTGCTCAAGGCCGACATCCCGGGCACCGCCTGGGCCGTCGACAGCAAGACCAACCGTGTCGTCGTCACCGTCGACAGCACGGTCTCGCAGGCCGAGATCGCCAAGATCAAGGAGCAGGCCGGCAGCAACGCCGACGCGCTCACGATCAAGCGGACCCCGGGCAAGTTCAACAAGCTGATCTCCGGCGGCGACGCCATCTATGCGAGTAGCTGGCGCTGCTCCCTCGGCTTCAACGTCCGCAGCGGCAGCACCTACTACTTCCTGACCGCCGGTCACTGCACCGACGGTGCGGGCACCTGGTGGTCGAACTCCGGGCACACCACCACGCTCGGTTCGACCGCGGGCTCCAGCTTCCCGACCAACGACTACGGCCTCGTCAAGTACTCGACCAGCTACCCGACCTCGTCGATCTCCGGCACCGTCGGCAGCGTCGACATCACCAGCGCCGCCACCCCGAGCGTGGGCACCACGGTCTACCGCCGCGGTTCCACCACCGGCATCCACAGCGGACGGGTCACCGCGCTGAACGCGACCGTCAACTACGGCGGCGGCGACGTCGTCTACGGCATGATCCAGACCACGGTCTGCGCCGAGCCCGGCGACTCCGGCGGCCCGCTCTACTCCAACAGCGGTATCGCCTACGGTCTGACCTCCGGCGGCAGCGGCAACTGCTCCTCCGGCGGCACGACCTTCTTCCAGCCGGTCACCGAGGCCCTGAGCGCCTACGGCGTCAGCGTCTTCTAGGACCGGCAGCGGCCTGAACCGCGGCCGGCCCAGGGTGAGCCCCCGTACGCAGCCGTCGTACGGGGGCTCGTCGCGATCACGACGTCGCGATCACGAGGTGGTCCGTTCCGGGGGTGTGCACAGCCAGTCCAGTACGGCCGGCAGGGCCTCCAGGGCTCCGAAGCGGCCGGTGTCCTGCTGGAGGACGGGCCGGACCCGGGGGATGCGGTCCGCGAGCCAGCTGAAGTGGCCGACCGGGGAGAACGTGTCCTGGGCGCCGTGCCACAACAGGACGGGCCGGGTGACGGCCGCCGGGTCGAAGCCCCAGCCGCTGAGCAGGGCGAGTCCGTCGTCGAGCCAGCCGTACGACGACCCGCGCAGCGCCTCCCGGTAGGCGCGCAGCAGCATCTCCCCGACCGCAGGTTCGGAGACGGTCCGCCGGTCGGAGTCCGTGAGCCCGTCGCGCAGGGAGACCAGCAGCTGCGCGGGGTCGCGGCGGATGTCGGCGGCGCGGACGGCGAGGCGCTCGGCGAAGGCGAGCGGGTCGGTGAGCGCCAGGGTGAACTCCTCGACCTGGGAGGCCGCCATGCCGTCGAACCAGCGCAGGTCCCTCGCGTCCGGGGGCGCGGGGGACGCCAGTGCCGCCGCGCGCCGCACCCGGGAGGGCAGCAGCGCGGCGCAGGCCAGGGCGTGCGGGGCACCGCCGGAGTATCCGAGCACCGAGAAACGGCCGAGCCCGAGGGCCCCGGCCAGTTCCGCCACGTCCCGGGCGGCGTCGGCCACGCGGCGGCCCGGCAGCCGGTCCGAGTCGCCGTAACCGGGGCGGTCATAGGCGATGAACCGGATGTGCGGGTGTGCGGCGACGACGTCCCCGGGGACGACTCCGAAGCGGCAGCCCGGGGTGTCGTGCAGCAGGACCACCGGGCTGCCGTCCGGATCGCCGTACTCCTCGACCGTCAGCCGGCGGCCGTCCTGAGTCCTGATGCCGTGGACCACCCGTGTCCTCCGTCTCCCTTTGTGTACACCGCGGAGTTACCGTCGAAGTACACACCTTGAGCGCCTGGTTCGGACCCTGGGGGTCGCGATGGTCGAGGAGTTGGTGGCGGCGGGCGTAACGCTCGTGTCCGCCGGAGCGGTGTACGTGATGGCGGCCGCGCGGGTCGTCAAGCAGTACGAACGGGGCGTGGTCTTCCGCCTCGGAAAGCTCCGGCCGGACGTGCGCGGGCCGGGGTTCACGATGATCGTTCCGGGCGTGGACAAGCTCCGGAAGGTCAACATGCAGATCGTGACCATGCCGGTGCCCGGGCAGGAGGGCATCACCCGGGACAACGTCACGGTGCGGGTGGACGCCGTCGTCTACTTCAAGGTGACCTCGCCGGCCGAGGCGGTCGTCCGGGTCGAGGACTACCGGTTCGCGGTGGCGCAGATGGCGCAGACCTCGCTGCGGTCGATCATCGGCAAGAGCGAGCTGGACGATCTGCTGTCCAACCGCGAAAAGCTCAACCAGGGACTGGAGTTGATGATCGACAGTCCGGCGGTGGAGTGGGGGGTCACCATCGACCGGGTCGAGATCAAGGACGTCTCGCTGCCCGAGACCATGAAGCGGTCCATGGCCCGGCAGGCCGAGGCGGACCGGGAGCGGCGGGCCCGGGTCATCAACGCGGACGCGGAGCTCCAGGCCTCGAAGAAGCTGGCCGAGGCGGCCAAGGAGATGTCGGAGCAGCCTGCCGCGCTGCAGCTGCGGCTGCTGCAGACGGTGGTGGCGGTGGCGGCGGAGAAGAACTCGACGCTGGTGCTGCCGTTCCCCGTCGAGCTGCTGCGGTTCCTGGAACGGGCGGCGCCGACACCACAGCAACCGGTGCAGGAGCAACGTCAGCAACCGGTGCAGGAGCAACGTCCTTCTCTTGAGCCCCGGCCGGATCCGGATTCCGAAGGGTCGATTTCAGGACAGGACTAGACCTCACGGGCTGATGAGGTGTTACTCGCTCGTAGTGTTTGCAGCGTGAACGGCCTGGGGTGACCGTGGACTGTCAAAAATGGCAAGGGCGCGCAACCGCGTTCTACGCGCGTCCTGAAGTCACCCTTGTGCGCTCCCTGTGGGGTTCGGAAGAGTAAGGCCTCGTCAACCAGCCTTCCGGCCCGCGCGATCCCCACAATCTCCGGGCCGGCCCCCCACAGGAGGACGCGAGTTGAAGCACCGACGCATACCCAGGCGGCGGATCGTCGTGGCAGGTGCGGGCGTTACCGCACTGGTCGCCGCGGGAGTCACCTTGCAGACTGCGAACGCCAGCGAGACGCCGGCCTCGCCCCAGGCCAAGACCCTCTCGGCCCCGGCGGCCGGAAAGCTCGCCTCGACGCTCGGCACGGAACTCGGCGCCGACGCGGCGGGGACGTTCTACGACGCGAAGACCAGGAGTCTCGTGGTGAACGTGCTCGACGAGGACGCGGCGAAGACCGTCTCGGCGGCCGGGGCCACGGCCAGAGTCGTCTCGAACTCCCTCGCCGAGCTGAAGAGCGCGCGTACGGCGCTCGCGGATGACGCGACCATCCCGGGGACGTCCTGGGTGACCGACCCCACCACCAACAAGGTCGTCGTCACCGCCGACCGCACGGTCTCCGACGGCGAGTGGGCCAAGCTCACCAAGGTGGTCGACGGGCTCGGCTCGGTGGCCGAACTCCAGCGCACCAAGGGGGAGTTCAAGCCCTTCATCGCCGGCGGTGACGCGATCAGCGGCTCCGGCGGGCGGTGCTCGCTCGGGTTCAACGTGGTCAAGGGCGGCCAGCCCTACTTCCTCACCGCCGGGCACTGCACCGAGGCGATCTCGACCTGGTCGGACTCCAGCGGCAAGCAGATCGGCGCCAACGAGGTGTCGAGCTTCCCGGACAACGACTTCGGGCTGGTGAAGTACACGGCCGAGGTCGACCACCCCAGCGAGGTGGACCTCTACAACGGGTCCGCGCAGGCGATCACCGGGGCGGCGTCGGCGACCGTCGGCCAGTCGGTGACGCGCAGCGGGTCCACGACCCAGGTGCACTCCGGGAAGGTCACCGGTCTGGACGCGACGGTGAACTACGGCAACGGCGACATCGTGAACGGGCTGATCCAGACCGATGTGTGCGCGGAGCCGGGGGACAGCGGCGGCTCGCTGTTCTCGGGGAGCAGCGCGATCGGGCTGACGTCCGGCGGCAGCGGTGACTGCACCTCCGGCGGGGAGACGTTCTTCCAGCCGGTGACGGAGGCGCTGTCGGCGACCGGGGCGTCGATCGGCTGACGCTTCGACGGTTCGGTGGTGCGTGAAGTCCCGTCCCCCTGCGTGTGGGGGCGGGGCTTTCGCGTCTCCTGACATCGTTATCCGTTCGAGACCGCAAGTTGCTCACGCTGTGCTTGGGACGGCCGTTACATTTGCGGTTCCTGGGGCTCAACTTCCCTTTGACCGAAGGAAATTGATCTCTGGTCAGGTGCCTTCACAGCCAAACGTTTCGGGGGAAACGCTGTGCAGAAGATCCAGTTGACCTATTGGTGGAACGGGCACGAGCCCGGTGACGTCGTGGACGTCGACGACCCGGCCGCGCGGGAACTGCTCGGTGTCATCGCGCGCCCCGCGGAACCCCTGGAGGGCTCCGAGGACTCCGCGGTCTCCGAAGACTCCGATGAGTGAGCCGTACATCACCTTCCCGGACGTCGAGCAGCTGGTCGTCGATCTGCTCAAGGACCGCAGCGAGCTGGCAGGCGTCCTCGTCGACGTCGCGCCGCCCGCCGGGTTCGACGGCTCGCAGCGCGCCGTACTGGTCTCCCGGATGGGCGGTGCCTGGGCGGAGGACCCCCGGCTCGACAATCCGCTGGTCGACCTGGAGGTGTACGGCCCCTCCAAGTCCGCGGCCCACACCGTCTCCCTCGTGGCGCGTTCCCTGATGCTCCAGCTCCGGGGCGTGCGGTACGGCGGGGCGACCGTCGTGGACGTCGTCGAGGAGGACGGGCCGCGCTGGCTGCCCGACTACCGGCACGCCAGTGCCAACCGCTACGTCTCGACCACCCGCCTGGTGGTTCGCCCGGCCTGAACGGCCGTGTTCCCAGCTCGACTTCGCCGTACTCCCACACACCAGCACGTCATGTCCATCTCCCAGCAAGGAGCAGTGATGGCCGGAACGAACGCCAAGGAGATCCGGGTCGCGGGCAGTGGCCGTGTGCTCATCGCCCCGCTCGCCACCGCACCGCCCGCCGACACCGCCGCGGCGTGGGGTGCCGGGTGGAAGGACCTCGGCTACACCACCACCGACGGGGTCAAGATCTCCAAGAAGGACAAGCTGGACCCCGTGGACACCTGGCAGAGCGTCAGCTCGGCGCGGTACGTCTACTCCGACCGCGATCTCAGCTTCAAGTTCCAGCTGCTCCAGCTGAACGAGGACACCCTGCCGTTCTTCTTCGGCGGCGGGCAGGTGAAGGAGACGGCGACCGGGTCAGGGCTCTACAAATACGAGCTGGCGGCCGAGCCGAAGTTCGACGAGCGGATGCTCGGGCTGGAGTTCGTGGACGGTGACGAGGTCAAGTACCGCATGATCGTCGCCCGCGGCCAGGTGACCGAGACGGAGGAGCTCGCCCTCGTCCGTACGGCGCCCGTGAAGCTCGGTGTCACCTTCACCGCGCTGGCCACGGTGGACGGTGCCCCGCTGGCGATCTTCCTGATGAAGGACCCGAGCTTCAGCGCGGCCTGACCCCTTCGTCCCTCTCACGTCACCTCGCAGCAAGGAGTCCCACCGACATGGCCCCCTTCAACGTCAACGCCGCCCGTGCCCAGCGGCTCGAAGCAGTCGGAAAGAACTGGGAGTTCGAGGTGGACGGGGATGTGTTCCGGCTGCCCACCGAGTTCCCGCGCAGTATCGCCAAGCAGATCGCCGCGCTGGACGACAACGACATCGACGGGCTGCTGGCGCTGCTGCTCGGGGCGGAGCAGTTCGAGCGTTTCTGCAAGTACGACACGAGTGTGCAGGACGTCTCCGCGATCCTGGAGGCGTACGGCAACGACACTGGCATGTCCTTGGGGGAAGGCTGAGCCTCGGCGCGCTGGTCGACGAGCACGCCGAGGCTCTGGAGGCGGATCTGCTCCGCCACTACGGGGTCGACCTCCTCGACTGGCACCGGGGCCGCCTCTCCTCCCGCCGTCTGCGGGTCCTCGTCGAACACCTTCCGTCGGACTCGTCCTTCGCCCGGGCGGTCCACGGCGAACAGGCGGACTGGACGGTCACGGACCATCTGCTGGCGGCGGTCGTCGACCATCTGGCGGTCGCCAACTGGATGTTCGCAACGGTCCACCGCGATGAGGACACGGAACCGGCGGAGTATCCGGAGGCGGTACCGCGACCGTCGGGCGGTCCGGGCCGACTCGCTCCGGCGGTGGACGATCCACCAGTCGGCCTGTCGGACGCCACAGAGGAACGATCCGCGACCGCGGCCGAGATCGTGGCGTTCTTCGGTTCACCCTGAGACGTCCTAGACGAGAGAAGGCCATTGATGTCCAGCCCTCCTTCACCGCCCACACCGCCCAAACCGCCCACACCGCCCACACCGCCCAGTCCGGTCGAGCAGTTGCAGCAACGGATCAGCGACCTGGAGAAGGCTGCATCGAAACCCATCCTGCTGAATTTCATCGAGGTCACCACGGAGAAAAAGGTGGCGCTGGCCCTCGGGCCGGGAAAGGTCGAGGGGATGGCGGGCAACATTGCGGTCAACGCACTGAAAGCCGAGTTCAATGTCCTCGATCCCATCAAGATCTTCGGTATCCAGGACAAATATGATGAGTGGCTCCTGAGTAAGGTGAACTTGCTGAGGAAGAAGATGGGAGCCAAGGACCAGAAGCCTGAAAAGCCTCTGACTCAGGAAGAGATCAACAAGGATGAGATCAAGAGGGCGAAGTTTCGGATAAAGCTGTTGGAAGAAAGGCTGAACAAGCCGCCGAGCATCGCTGATATGCGCAGAGATATCAGTACGAATAGGAAATGGGCCGAGAACAGATTCCGAGCGCTGGCCGGCGAGAAGCATGGGCGTGAAGCTCCCCCCAAGGGCAGGAAACTCGACGCGATCCCGAACGTTCGCCAGCTGGAACGACAGGAGCAGCAACTCAGAAACACCATCAAGCAGTTCGTCCGTGTCGTGAAGGGTGCGATTCCCGAATCAGAAGCCCTTGCCAAGGAGTTGGCCAGAATCGAACAGCGGTTGAAGTAATGAGTTCTTCGACCCGCCTGCCACGCCCGTCCCACAGGAGTCGACCATGAGAACCGCACTGGTCCAGGCAACAAGCGCGCTCACCCGCTTCCGGACCGCCATGACCCAGACCAGCGCGGCCGGAAGTCGACTGCGCACCGCTGCGACGGGGGCCAGCAGTTCGGTCGATCGGCTCAGGAGCTCGGCCACTCAGGCGAGCACCGCCACCGGGCGGCTGCGGACCGGCGCCACTCAAGCAAGCGCCGGACTGAACCAGGTGCGGACCGCCGCCACCCGGGCCGCCGCCGACGTGCAGCGGGCGGGGCGGAGTGCCGCGTCCGGGGGTGGGCTGTTCTCGCGGTTCAGTCAGGGGCTGCGTACCGCCACCACCGCCCAGCGCGGGCTCAACACCGCCATGAAGGCCAACATCCTCGGTGCCATCCTCGCCCTCATCATGCCGCTCATCACCAAGCTCATCGACATGGCGATGGAGTCCAAGACCGTGCAAGCCGTCATGCAGGCGGCGTTCAAGATCATCGGGCAGGTGGTGGGGACGGTCATGAAGGGGGCGTCGGTCGCCATCAACTGGCTGATCGACGCCGGGAAGAACGTCGTCAACTGGCTCAAGGCCAACTGGCCCCTGCTCGTCGCCATTCTCACCGGCCCCGTCGGGATCGCCGTGCTCGCGATCGTCAAGAACTGGGACAAGATCAAGGACGCGGTCGCGTCGGTAAAGGACTGGATCGTCGACAAGTGGAATGCCGCGGGCAACTTTCTGCGCGGAATCCCAGGGATGATCTGGGGTTTCTTCGCCCAACTTCCTGACCAGCTGAGGGGTTTGGGAGGTGACCTCGTCATGGGCCTCATCAACGGCATCAAGAACTCCGCCGGTGCCCTTCTCAACACCGTCAAGAACTTCATCGTCAACACCATCCCCGGCCCCATCCGCAGCATCCTCGGCATCGCCTCCCCGTCCAAGGTGATGATGGGGTTCGGCGGGGACGTCGGCGAAGGCCTCGCCCTCGGCATGGAGGGGGCCGGGAACCGGGTCGCGGGCGCGGCGGGGCGGCTGGCCACCGCCACCGCGCGGAGCGTCATCGGGCCCGGTTACAGCCTCGCCGGAGTCGCGGGTGGGGCGTCGGCCCGTACCAAAGCCGCCCCCGCGAGCGCCCCCGTCACGGTCAACGTCCACCCCCGCCCCGGCCAGTCCGAGTACGAGATCGGCCGGATCACCGCCCGCGAACTCGCCTGGGCGGCCAAGCGATGAGCGGGCGTCAGCTCCAGCAGCCGGTGTTCGAGGTGGACGGCTGGGCCGGGAACACCGTCGACGACGACGGCGTCGAGTGGTGGGTCACCAGCGAGCAGGGCTGGGCCGCCACCCCGCCCGTCCGGCTCACCCTGACCGACCGCCCCGAGCGGCATGGCGCCTTCGACGCCCCCTCCTACCGGGGGCCTCGTGTGGTCACCCTGGAGGGTCTGGCCATCGCCCCCGAACGCGCCGTCCGCGAGGAGGCCAAGGACCGGCTGGCCGCCGTACTCGCCGACGGCAGCACGCTCGTGCCGCTCGTCGTCACCGAACCGCACCGCGTCCGGCGGGCGTTGGTCCGTCTCACCGCGGAGACGAAGATCGTCGACCGCAAGTCCGGTGCCTTCGAGTTCTCCCTGACCATGACCGCCCCGGACCCGCTGCGCTACTCGTACGGCCTGAACAGCAGCACCTGTCCGCTGCCCTCCTCCAGTGGCGGAGTCTCTTTCCCGCTGTCCTTCCCGCTGGACTTCGGGTCCGGTTCCTCCGGCGGCCGGCTGCTTCTGGAGAACAAGGGCACCGTCCCGACCTGGCCGGTCTGGCGGATCGTCGGGCCCTGTGTCCAGCCGGTGATCAGCAACACCGCGACCGGTGAGGAGCTCGCCTTCGAACTCACCCTCCAGGAAGGCGAGTTCCTGCTCATCGACACCGACGCGCGCTCGGTCCTGCTCCAGGGCACCGCCTCCCGCCGGGCCACCCTGCTGCCCGGTTCGGACTGGTTCCCGCTGCCGCCGGGTGCCACGCCCGTCCTCTTCCGCGCCCGTGACTACGCCCCGGCCGCCCGGCTGACCGCGGAGTGGCGGGACGCCTGGCTCTGACACCCGCCGCCCCCGGTCACCCGCACCCGCCGGCCCTCAGTCACGAGAAGGAACGCACCGCATGAAAGATTTCGAGCGCGACTCCGGATGGCTCTCCGGCGGTGTCGTGGATGCCGAGGACGCCCGGCTCGCCACCGGGGTGCTCGCCTCGGCGGCGGCCGACCCCGGCAATCCGATCGCGGCCCGCACGGGCATCAAACCCGGCCCCGGCAACCCCGGCGGCGTCGAGGCGGAGGCGACACCCTCGCGCTATGTGCAGATCCGGCCCTTCCAGGGGGTCGTGCAGGGCACCCGCGCGCCGTACGCGGGCGCCTACCTGATCACGCTCGGCCAGCTGAAGCGCCTCGACGTGCTCACCGAGGCCCCGGCCCACTCGTCGTACGCCCGGATCGTGCTCGTCGTAGCCCGGCAGACCGACCGGCAGTACGGCGACGCGAGCGACGGCATGGTGGTGCAAGTGGAGGCAGGGGCGCCCGCGGCGACGCCGGTCCCGCCGAGGCTCACCGGCGACTACCTGCCGCTCGCCCAGATCACCGTGCGGGCGAACGCGGGCTCCGTCACCCAGGCGGACATCAAGGACCTGCGGGTCTTCGCCGTGGCCGCGGGCGGAGTACTGCCGTTGCAGTCCTACGAGTCGCTCCCGGCCGACGGCTACGCCGGACAGCGGCTGTACGACCTGGAGACCGGCCTCGACCTGGTCAGCTCCGGCACGACATGGCGTCCCGCGGCCACCGGGGCGGTGGAGTTCTTCGGGCCGGCGGACACGGGCTGGCCGCTGACCAACGGCTCGGCGGGAGCCACCGCGTACATCTTCAACCAGGTGACCGTGCCCGCGGCGCCGTACCCCCGCATGCTCCTGGTCACCGGGCAGTTGATCGCGCAGACCTCGGGTGCCAACGAGCGCTGGGACCACGTGGTGCGCGGGCAGGACGGGACGACCTTGTCCCTTGCCTGTTTCCACGGGGGCCCCACAGGGATCACCAGCAGCGTCGCCCAGGGCCACCGGCTGCTGCCCGCCGCGACACGCCTCGTGCTGACGCAGTTCATCGCCCGGGGCGGCGGGATGACGACCGGTACCGCGAGCGTGGCCTCGCCCGAGGCGCACTACACCGGCCTGCGCGTGATCGCGTTCCCCGTCCCTTGACACCCCGACCAAAAGAGGCATCCGCATGAGCACGCCCACCCCAGAACGCGACTCCGGCTGGATCTCCGGCGGGGTCGTCGACGCCGAGGACGCCCGCCTCGCCACCGGTGTGTTCGCCGCGCCCGGGGCCAGCCCGGTCCAGGCCCGCAGCGGCATCCGGCCGGCCACCGGTGACCCCGGCCGGGTCCAGGCCACCGCCACCGTCTCCGGCAAGGTCACCGTCGCTCCCTTCCAGGGGGTGATCCAGGGGACCAGGGCCAGTGCGACCGGCGCCTATCTCGTCACGCTCGGCCAGCAGAAGACCCTCGACGTCCTCGGCACGAACCCCGCGGACCCCAGCAACCCGCGCAACGATCTCGTGGTGGCCCGGCAGCGCGACACGCAGTACGGCGACGCCGGCACCGGCATGACCGTCGAACTCGTCAAGGGAACGGCCGCCGCGACCCCCACCGACCCCCAGGTGACCGGTGACTTCATCCCGCTCGCCCGGATCAGGGTCGCGAAGAACGCGTCGTCCGTCGCCGCCGCCGACATCGACGACCTGCGCCCTTGGACCTCGGCGGTCGGCGGCATCCTGCGGGTCTGGGGCGAGGGCGGCCGGCCCACGTACCCCTACTCCGGCATGTACATCCACCGCTGGGACACCAACCACCTGGAGCGGTACGACAGTTCGGCGGGCTGGCGGGCGGTCAACGACGACACCGGCTGGGTCACCCTGCCCGTCCTGGCGAACTGGACCGTGTACAACAACGAGACACCGGCCGTGCGCCGGGTCGGATCCGTCGTCCACCTGCGCGGCGCCCTCCAGACCGCACTCGCCCTCTCGACCAACGGCACCCAGATCATCGCCGTCCCGGCCGCATTCCGCCCGGTGGTGGGGCACCACTGGTACACCGCGCTGGGCGGTGTGACACGAGGACTCGAACTCATGCTCCGCACCGACGGCTCCGTGGTGCTGTTCCCCCAGGGCGTCCAGCTGCCGGCCAACCAGCTGATCTACCTCGACACCACCTGGCTGGTGGACTAGTGACTGGCCGCCCGACCCGCTACACCTACTACACCGCCGACCTCGCCACCGGCGCCATCACCGACGAACTCCCCCTGTACGACGCCACGTTCAGTACCCAGCTCAACGAAGCCGGCGAGTTCCGCGCCCGGTTGCCGCTCGGCGACCCGCGGATCGCCGTCCACCGCCCCCGCGAACTCACCGAACCGGGCCGCGCCGCCCTCTACGTTGAGCGCGACGGCGTGCTCGTCTGGGGCGGGGTGATCTGGACCGTCAAGTACACCTCCGCCGATCAGCATCTGGAGATCGGCGCGGCCGGGTTCCTCTCCTACTTCGACCACCGCCGCGTCCTGCCCGCCGCCTTCGACCCGGCCGCCTCCGACCTGGGCTCCGTCAGCGTCACCTTCACCGACCGCGACCAGAGCGACATCGCCCGCGCCCTCGTCGCCGTCGCCCAGGAACACTCCCGCGGCGACATCGGGATACGCCCCGAGTCCGACGCCCTGTCCGGCATCACCCGCACGCTGGTCTATCCCGGCAGCGACCTCAAGAGCACGGGTGAGGCGCTGCGCGAACTGGCCAGCCTGGAGGACGGCCCCGACTTCCTCTTCGACATGGCGTACGGCAGCGACGGCCGTCCCGTGCGCCGACTGCGGGTCGGCACCCCGCACCTCGGCCAGCAGGGCACCCCGCACGTGTGGGAGTACGGCGCCAACCTCATCGGCTACACCTGGCCGGCCGACGGGGCCTCCACCGCGACCCGGGTCTTCGCCCTCGGGGAGCAGGGCGAGGGCAGCCAGCTGGTCGCGGTGGCCGAGGACCCCGGCACCGGGCGCCCGGTCACCGAGACCGAGGTCTCCTACGTCCATCTCACCGACATGGACCTGTTGCGCTCCCAGGCCCGCTCGGCCCTCGCCGCCGTCTCGGCCCCCGTCGTCTTGCCCGAGCTGACCGTGCGCGCGGACCGGGAACCCGTCCTCGGCTCCTATCAGGTCGGCGACGACGCCCTCGTGGTGATCAAGGACGTGTTCTTTCCGGAGGGCACCCGGTTCGGCGTACGGATCACCGGGATCGAGGTCACCCCGGGCAACGACGCGGGCGAGGAGCAGGTCCAGCTGACCGTCACACCCGCCACCAGCGCCCCATGAACCGGAGGAGTACCCCGTGACCAGGATCAACCGCCCCGACACCCTTCTCACCGAGCTCCGCGACATCAAACGGCGCCTGCACGCCCTGGAGACCGCGCAGCGCGCCACGACCGCCGGGGCCCGGCCGGCCGCCGCCGAACCCCTTGCCGAGGAATCCGCCGAGACCGACACATCCGGGTCCGAATAGGCCGTTTCCGCAGGTGGGAGGTGACTCGAACGCTGTCGTACACGTGTTCGGTTTTTGGTCTATGGTGGAGGTGAGGCGATAGGGAACTGATGTTCGACAGCGGGAGGTGCGGATGCCTGGATTCACCCATCTGCACACCGTCTCCGGGTTCTCCCTGCGCTACGGCGCCTCGCACCCGGAGCGCCTGGCCGAGCGCGCCGTCGAGCGGGGGATGGACGCTCTCGCCCTCACCGATCGCGACACCCTCGCGGGCACGGTCCGGTTCGCCAAGGCCTGTGCGAAGGCGGGGGTGCGGCCGTTGTTCGGGGCAGGCCTGGCCGTGGAGGAGGCCGAGTCCGTACGGCAGGAGCGGCGCCGTGCTCCCGTGCGCGGAGGTGCCTTCGTCGACGAGTCGGCCCCCCGGGTCACCTTCCTCGCCCGGGACGGCGCCCGCGGCTGGGCCGACCTGTGCCGGCTCGTCACGGCGGCGCACGCCGACAAGGGGGAGCGGGGCACACCGCTGGTACCCCGGGCGGAGAACCGGGGGGACGGGCTGACCGTGCTGCTCGGGCCCGCCTCCGAGGTCGGCCGTGCCCTTGCCGCCGGCCGTCCCGACCGGGCCGCCCGACTGCTCGTCCCCTGGCGGGAGACCTATGGCGACGCCCTGCGCCTCGAAGCCGTCTGGCACGGACGCGAGGGCACCGGACCCGGCTCGCTGCGGCTGGCCGCCCGTACCGTCGGATTCGCCGCCGAGCAGCGGATCCGGCCCGTGCTCAGCAACGCCGTCCGCTACGCCGACCCCGGGCTGGGCCCGGTCGCCGACGTCCTGGACTCCGCCCGCCGCCTCGTCCCCGTCGGCGCCGTCAAGGAGCTGGACTCCGGTGAGGCCTGGCTCAAGGACGAGGGCGCCATGCTGGCGGCCGCGGAGCGGATCGTCGAGGCCGCGGGCTTCCGGCGCGACACCGCGCACCGGCTGCTGGAGCAGACGCAGGCGACGGCCGCCGAGTGCCTGGTCGACCCCGAGGACGACCTCGGGATCGGCACCGTCCACTTCCCCGAACCGCACCTCGTCGGCGCGGGCCGCCGCAGCGCCCAGCGGGCACTGGCCTCACGGGCGGCGGCCGGGATGGTGCTGAAGGGATACGCGGGCAGGCGCGCCTACTGGGAGCGGATGCACGAGGAACTGGACATCATCGCCCACCACGGCTTCGCCTCCTACTTCCTGACGGTCGCTCAGGTCGTCGACGACGTACGGGACATGGGTATCCGGGTCGCCGCCCGCGGCTCCGGCGCCGGTTCCCTGGTCAATCACCTCCTGGGGATCGCCCACGCCGATCCCGTCGAGCACGGGCTGCTGATGGAGCGGTTTCTGTCCACCCGGCGGCTCGTCCTGCCCGACATCGACATCGATGTGGAGTCCGCGCGCCGCCTGGAGGTCTACCGGGCGATCATCGGACGGTTCGGGACCGAGCGGGTCGCCACCGTCTCGATGCCGGAGACCTACCGGGTGCGGCACGCGATCCGGGACGTGGGAGCGGCCCTGTCCATGGACCCCGCCGACATCGACCGCATCGCCAAGTCCTTCCCGCACATCCGGGCGCGGGACGCCCGCGCGGCACTGGAGGAACTGCCCGAACTCAAGGCGCTCGCGGAGGAGAAGCAGCGGTACGGCAGGCTGTGGGAACTGGTCGAGGCTCTCGACGCCCTTCCCCGGGGGATCGCCATGCACCCGTGCGGGGTGCTGCTCTCCGACGCGTCCCTGCTCCGCCGTACCCCGGTCGTGCCGACCAGCGGCGAGGGCCTGCCCATGTCGCAGTTCGACAAGGAGGACGTCGAGGATCTCGGGCTGCTCAAGCTCGATGTGCTGGGCGTGCGGATGCAGTCCGCGATGGCGCACGCGGTCGCGGAGGTGGAGCGGGCGACGGGGGAGCGGGTCGACCTGGACGCCGTACCGCCGGGCGACCCGGCGACGTATCGGCTCATCCAGTCCACCGAGACGCTCGGGTGCTTCCAGATCGAGTCGCCGGGGCAACGGGACCTGGTCGGCCGGCTGCAGCCGGCCACCTTCCACGATCTCGTCGTCGACATCTCGCTCTTCCGGCCGGGACCGGTCGCCGCCGACATGGTGCGGCCGTTCATCGAGGCACGGCACGGACGCGCGCCCGTCCGGTATCCGCACCCGGACCTGGAGCGGCCGCTGGAGGAGACGTACGGGGTCGTCGTCTTCCACGAGCAGATCATCGACATCGTCGACATCATGACCGGGTGCGGGCGCGGCGAGGCGGACCGGGTGCGGCGCGGGCTGTCCGACCCGGAGTCGCAGGGCCGGATCCGCTTCTGGTTCGCCCAGCACGCGGCGGCGAACGGATACAGCGCGGAAACGATCCAGCGGACCTGGGAGATCATCGAGGCCTTCGGGTCGTACGGCTTCTGCAAGGCGCACGCGGTCGCCTTCGCCGTGCCGACGTACCAGTCGGCCTGGCTGAAGGCGCACCACCCGGCGGCCTTCTACGCCGGACTGCTCACGCATGACCCCGGGATGTACCCGAAGCGGCTGCTGCTGGCGGACGCGCGGCGGCGCGGGGTGCCGATCCTGCCGCTGGACGTGAACGAGTCGGGGGTCGCACACAGGATCGAACTGGTGTCTGATAAAACCTCGGTGTGGGGCCTGCGACTCGCCCTCTCCGACGTGCACGGCATCAGCGAGGCCGAGGCGGAACGGATCGCCCAGGGGCAGCCGTACGCCTCACTGCTGGACTTCTGGGAGCGCGGGCGGCCGAGTCGTCCGGTGGCCGGGCGGCTCGCCCAGGTCGGCGCGTTGGACTCCTTCGGTGCCAACCGGCGGGACCTGCAACTGCACCTGACCGAACTGCACCGGGGCGCACGCGCCGGTCGTGGGGGCCAGCTCCCCCTGTCCGGCGGGCGGAAGACGGCCCCGGCCGGACTGCCGGACCTGTCCTCCGTCGAGAGGCTCAGCGCCGAGCTGGGCGTGCTGTCGATGGACGTCTCACGCAATCTGATGGACGACCACCGGGAGTTCCTGGAGGAGCTGGGCGTGGTCGGCGCGCGACGGCTGCGTGAGGCGCGGCACGGTGAGACCGTGCTGGTCGCGGGGGCCAAGGCGGCCACCCAGACTCCGCCGATCCGGTCCGGCAAGCGGGTCATCTTCACGACCCTGGACGACGGCACGGGGCTGGTCGACCTCGCCTTCTTCGACGACTCCCACGACGCCTGCGCGCACACCGTCTTCCACTCCTGGCTGCTGCTGGTGCGCGGAGTGGTGCAGCGGCGCGGCCCGCGCAGCCTCAGCGTGGTGGGCGCGGCCGCCTGGAACCTCGCCGAACTGGTCGAACTGCGGGACGGCGAAGGCCTCGACGCGGTGGCGGCCCGCCTGGCCGAACCGGTGCCGGCGAGACCCGGTGGCGAGGACGACGATCCGACCGGCGGCCGGCGAATCCAAATGCCGACGGGATACGAACTGCATCCGTGGGCCGATCTGCGACCGGCGGGTCAAGAGGCCTCACAGGTACGGAAGTTGTGGCACCAGAGTCCGGGGAGTGCGGGATGACCATCCTCTGCGTACGTTTCCAGCTGCCGCCGACGCGGGAGGCGGCCCTGCCCGAACTGCTCGGTCTCCTGGAGGAGTTCACCCCGGTCGTCGAGGCGCTGCCACCGGACCGGGCCCTGGCCGATCTGCGGGGCGCCGAACGGTACTTCAAGCGGGACGCCGTCGAACTGGCCTCGGTGATCCGGGTCCGCGCCCTCGCCCTGCACGGCGTCGACTGCGCGATCGGCGCCGGGCCCGGGCCGATGCTGGCCCGCATGGCGCTGAAGGACGCCCGGCCCGGGGTGACCCGCTCGGTTCCCGAGGACGCGGCGGCGGACTTCCTCGCCGGCCGGCCCGTCGCCGCGCTCCCCGGTGTCGGCGCCGCGACCGCCCGCGTCCTGTGCGAGTACGGTCTCGACACCCTGGGCCGGGTCGCCGCCGCGCCCCTGTCCACTCTTCAGCGCCTGGTCGGCGCCAAGCCGGCCCGCGAACTGCACGAGAAGGCCAACGGCGTGGACCGCGGCCGGGTGGTCCCGAACGGCGTCTCGCGCTCCCTGGCCACCGAACGCCCCTTCACCCGCGACGAGTTGGACCCCGACCGGCACCGCCGCGCGCTGCTCTCCGCCGCCGAGGAACTGGGCTCCCGGCTGCGCGCCCTCGACAAGGTCTGCCGCACCCTGACCCTCACCGTGCGCTACGCCGACCGCACCGCGACCACCCGCAGCCGCACCCTCGGCGAACCCACCGCCCACTCCGCGGCCCTCACCAGGGCGGCCTACGGCATGTACGAGACGCTCGGCCTCCAGCGCGCCCGGGTCCGCTCCATCGCCCTGCGCGCCGAGGGGCTCGACCCCGCCGAACAGGCCTCCCACCAGCTCACCTTCGACCCCACCGACGAGAAGCTCCGCCGCATCGAGGAGGCCGCGGACCGCGCCCGGGCGAGGTTCGGACCGCTGGCGGTGCTGCCGGGGGCGCTGGCGGCATAGGGCCTGTCGTTTGGATCAGGCCGGCCGTGAGGTGCGGTGCTTTTCTGGCGACGCCGGGCTGATCCAAGCGACAGGCCCTAGGGGTCAGTTGGCCCACGGGGGAGTGATGCGGGTGCCGTCGGCCAGCTCCGCCTCCAGGCCGACGGAGGTGGTGACCCAGGTGAGCGCGGTGTGATCGGTGGGGTTCTCGACGGCGAAGGTCACCCCGGGGTTGACGATCACGGTGTCGCCTGCGGTGATCCGATGGGTGACGTCGTCGAGGGTGATCAGGAGTTCGCCGATGAGCAGATGGAAGATCTCCTCGCGGTTGACGGTGTGGGCCGGCGCCTTCGTCCCCGCGGGGATCTCGCCGCGCCAGGCGCAGAGCTCCTTGGCGCCGCTGAGGGGAGTGGCGTACGAGACGAAACGGGCGCCGTGGATCTCATGGGTGACGGCGTCGGACGAGGGGACTACGGGCATGGGGGCCTCCGGATCGACATGGTCAAGCAGCTTGACTATATGGCTCTATGGTCAAGCTGCTTGACCAATTCGTCAAGGGTGTTTCAATGCCTGGGTGCAGAACTCCGAAGCCCTCGCCCTCGCCGCCGCCCTGCTCGCCGCCGCCGGTGACCTGACCCAGCGCATCAACGACGGGGTCGTCAGCCGGGGGTTCGAGGCGCGGCCCGCCTGGGGCTTCGCGTTCGCGCGGCTCGCGCCGGACGGGGCCACGGTCACGGAGCTGGCCGCCCATCTCGGGGTGACCAAGCAGGCCGCGAGCCAACTGGTGGACGAGATCGTGCGCAAGGGCTACGCCGAACGGCGGCCGCATCCCGCGGACGCGCGGGCCCGGCTCGTCGTGCTGACCGAGCGGGGGTGGGCCTGCACCCGTGCGGCGGAGGAGGCCGCGGCGGAGGCCGTCCGGGAGTGGACCGATGTACTCGGTGAGGGTGAAGTGCGCGCGTTGCGCGAGCGATTGGGGCGTATCGCTCCCTATGGTCCCATCAGGCCCGCCTGGTGACGGTTCATCAGCAGATGCATACGAAGTGGTTAGCGCTGGAAGTTTTTACTGACGCGTAACTTCACAAGTGCACTACTCGTCCGTAACTTTCGAATTGAACAGCATCCTCGTGATCCGGGTCACAGGGCGTACGGCCATCGCAACTCCCTTGAGCCGCAAGGAGATCACCCGATGCTGCCCTGGAAACGACTGCTCAGACCCCTCGCCGCCCTGCTGCTGACCGCCACGGTCGCCGTCGTCCCCGCCGCCACCGTCGCCCACGCGTCCGACGCCCCGAGCCGGGGCTGGAACGACTGGTCCTGCAAGCCCTCCGCCGCCCACCCCCGCCCCGTCGTCCTCGTCCACGGCACCTTCGCCAACTCCGTAGACAACTGGCTGGCCCTCGCCCCCTACCTGGAGAACCGCGACTACTGCGTCTTCTCCTTCGACTACGGTCAGCTCCCCGGCGTGCCCCTCGTGTACGGCCTCGGCCCCATCGACAAGTCGGCGGAGCAGCTGAGGACCTTCGTCGACAAGGTGCTCGCCGCCACCGGCGCCCCCGAGACCGACCTCGTCGGTCACTCGCAGGGCGGCCTGATGCCCCGCTACTACCTCAGGTTCCTCGGCGGAGCCGCCAAGGTGAACGCCCTCGTCGGCATCGCCCCCGACAACCACGGCACCACCCTGTCCGGCCTCACCAACCTGCTGCCGTACTTCCCTGGCGTCCAGGACCTGCTCACCACCAACACCCCGGCCCTCGCCGACCAGGTCGTCGGGTCCCCCTTCCTCGCCAAGCTCAACGAAGGCGGTGACACCGTCCCCGGCGTCAAGTACACCGTCCTCGCCACCAGGTACGACGAGGTCGTCACGCCGTACCGGAGCCAGTTCCTCAGCGGGTCCGGCGTCCACAACGTCCTGCTCCAGGACCTGTGTCCGCTCGACCTCTCCGAGCACGTGGCCATCGGGCTGTTCGACCGGATCGCCTTCCACGAGGTGGCCAACGCCCTCGACCCGGCCCACGCCACCGCCACCACCTGCGCGTCGGCGCTGAGCTGAGCGCCGCCGGGGCCTGTCCGGCCTGAGCCGCCGGTCAGGCCCCGGAGTTCATCCGGTCAACGGCCGTGCCCTCCACCGTCGTTCACCGCGCGCCGGCGCACCGAGCCGAACAGGGCCGCCGCGCCGGCCGCGAGCGTGGCGGCACCGCCCATCGCGAGATAGGAGGTGCTGCTGTCGCCACCCGTCTCGGCGAGCTTCTGCGACGTACCCGCCGCCCGCACGTCATGGGCCGGAAGGCTCTCCGTCCCCGCGGCGGCCACCGGCTCCGCCGACGTACCGGCGTCGTCGTCACCGTGCCCGTGGTGCTCGACCGTCGACTTGTCGGTGCCGTCCTCGATCTGTTCCTCGGAGGGTGCGGAGGCGCTCGGAGCCGGTGTCGCACCGCTCGCCGTGCTCCCCGAGGTGCCGCCGAACGTCACGTCCGAGCAGGAGTAGAACGCCTCCGGGCTGTCCGAGCGCTGCCATATCGCATACAGAAGCTGCTTCCCGGAGCGCTCCGGGAGCCTGCCGGAGAACGTGTAGAAGCCGCCCGAGGCGACCGGGTCGGTGGCCGTCGCGACCGGGTTCGACAGGTCGAGGTCGTCCCAGCCCAGCCGCTGCGCCGGGTCGTAGCCCGGCTTGGTGAGGTACACCGTGAAGGTGCCCTTGTGTGGAGCGGTCACGCGGTACTTGAAGGTGTACGACCCACTGCTCACGCTCGTCGCCGGCCAGTCGGCGCGGGCCAGGTCGAGCCCCTTGAACTCGTCGTTGTTCGCGCTGCACAGCCGGCCGTCCGGGATCAGTTCCTGGTGCCGTCCGTTCGCGTCGCCGATGCGGACGCCGTTCCAGTCGTAGAGCGCCTGCGTGCCTCCCCCAGAGGGGGTACCCCCAGCCGCGACCGCCGCCCTGCACGCGTCCGACTTCGGGCTCTCGGGGCCCTCCGCGTAGCACTGCGAGACCCGGCTGACCGGGTCGCCCATCGAACCGTGCGCGGACGCGGGCGCGGCGGCCAGCGCGGTCAGGGCGAACGGGGCCAGGCCGGCGGCGACGGCTGCGACCTTGCGGCGTGCGGGCATGGGGGATCTCCTCGGAACCGGTCCTGATGGGTGCCGGATCAAAGAAACCCTGAAATCCCCAGCCAGTGACGGTCGCCGACGATCTTTATGGCCCTCTTAAGGGAGTGCTGAGACGGAGATCAGACAGTTACCGTGCGCGCATGACGAACGACGAGATCCGACCCACCGAGGCGGCCGACGTGCCGACTGTGAAGGCCCTGACCGACGCGGCGTACGAGCACTACATCGAGCGCATCGGACGCGTACCCCAGCCCATGGAGCGGGACCACGCGGCGACCGTGGCCGCGGGGCAGGTGTTCGTCACGGGCGACCCCGTGGTCGGGCTCGTGGTGGTCGAGGAGCATCCGGACCATCTGTACCTCGACAACATCGCCGTCCGCCCCGAGGCCCAGGGGCAGGGCGTGGGCGGACGGCTGCTGCGGTTCGTCGAGGCACACGCGCGTGCGCTGGGCCTGCCCGAGGTCAGGCTCTACACGAACGCGATGATGTGGGAGAACCAGGAGATCTATCCGAAGTTCGGTTACGAGGTCGTGGAACGGCGAGTGGACGGGGCCTACGACCGCGTCCACTACCGCAAGCGACTGGTCTGACACGGAGCACGCCTGCCGCCGTCAGCCGTCGGGCCACCAGGTACGCGCGATGTCCTTGCGGACCTCGGGTCGTCCCGCGGGGCGCTCGTCGGCCTCCTCGGGGAGTCGCCGGGCGTCCGTCCTCTTCAGGGGCTTCTGCACGGTGGTGCGGCGCATGGCTGCCTCCTTCAGTGCCTACCGAGTTCCGCGTTCTCACGGAGGTAGACCCTTTGGGGGAGAGTTCCTCATCGGTCGCCGGTCTGTCAGTGGCGGTTGTCACGATTCGACTGTCAGTGGCGGGTGTCACTCTTGGGCGCATGACGCAGAACAGTGATGGCGGGGGCGTGTCCGAGGTGGACTGGGACGCCGAGGCGGTGTCCTTCGACGAGGAGCCGGACCACGGGTTGCGGGACCCCGAGGTGCGCGCGGCCTGGGCCGAGCGGCTGCGGGACTGGCTCCCGGGGAGAGCGTGCGACGTCCTCGACCTCGGGTGCGGGACGGGGAGTCTGTCACTCCTCGCGGCCGAGCAGGGGCACCGGGTGACCGGGGTGGATCTGTCTCCGGCCATGGTGGACCTGGCCCGCGCGAAACTGGCCGGGCGTGACGCGGTGTTCCTCGTCGGTGACGCCGCGCTGCCCCCGGTGGGGGAGCAGCGCTTCGACGTCGTCCTGGTCCGGCATGTGCTGTGGGCGCTGCCGGAGCCCGGGCGGGCACTGCGGCGGTGGTGGGGCCTGCTGCGGCCCGGTGGGCGGCTGGTGCTGGTGGAGGGGGTGTGGGCGGAGGCCGGGATACCGGCCGAGACGATCACGGGACTGGCCGAGCCGCTGGGCGGTCACGTGCGGGTGGAGCGGCTCTCGGAGCACTCCGTGCTGTGGGGGAAGGACGTGGACGACGAGCGGTACGCGGTGGTGGTGAGGGCGGTGAGGGGCGACTAGAGCGGCGGGAAGCGGCGTTCGGCGTCGGGGTGTGCCAGCTGCTCCAGTTCGTTCAGGGCAGCCCATGCCGCCGACGCCGCCTCGGGGTCCGTCCGCGACAGACCGCTCTCCTCGAACTCGTCCTCGTCCAGGCGCAGGACCTGCGTGCCGTCCGCCGACACCCACAGGTCCAGGTCCAGGTCCTCCACGACCAGCTCGGCGCCGCTCACGGTCGCCGGGCGGGTGATGTCGCAGTACCAGCCCTTCAAGGTGCCCTCCGGGGAGCGGACCTCCTTGACGGCGTACCAGCGGTCGCGCCAGTAGTGCTCGGTGAAGACGTCGCCCGGCTCGAAGCGGACGAAGCCGAAGTCACGGACGCCCTCCCCTGCCCAGAGGGCGCGGACCGTGACGCGGTTGCCGTCGTCGGTGAGGAGCTCCGCCTCGTAACGGATCTTCGTGCGGCCCGCCTTGAGCAGGACGACCTCCACCCGCCGCAAGGGCTCAGGCGAGTTCGCGGACATGACGTACCTCCGTGGCGCGGATCTCGTATCCGAACCACTTGTTGATCGCGAGCATGGGTTCGTTGCCGGCGTCATTGCCGGTGAAGGCCTCCGTGCAGCCGGCGGCACGGGCGCGGTGCAGGGAGGCGTTCTTGGCGAGCTTGGCGAGGCCGCGGCCGCGGAAGGCGCGGGCGGTGCCGGTCATGGCGGTGGCGTAGCGGCCGGCCCCGTCGGTGTGGGCGGCGCTGAAGGCGGCCGGACGGCCGTCGACCACGGCGATCGTGGTCAGGGCACGGTCGAGGAGCGGGTGCTTCCAGGTCTCCTCGATCCACGCCTCGTAGTCCGTGAGCTCGGCTTCCACATCGCTCGGTTCGTCCCCCGTGGTCTCCGCGTCCAGCTCGAAGAAGGGCCGCGGGTCGTCCGCGAAGTCGGCGGCGGTGCGCAGTTCGACGCCCGGCGGAAGGGGCTGGAGCGGCGGCAGCGTGCCGTTCGTCAGGTCCAGACGCAGGAAGTACGCGGAGCGGCTGGGCCGGTAGTCGTGCCGCTCGGCGAACACCCGGTTCTGCGGCTCGTCCAGGACCCAGGAGAACAGCCTGGTCGCCCCGTGCGCCGCCAGATGCTCCTCGGCGGTGCGGACGAGGAGAGCGCCGGCCCCGCGGCGGGTGCGGTCCGGGCGTACGTAGATGTTGAGATAGCCCTGTCCCGGCTCAGGGCTGTCGTGGGCGAGGCCGATCTGGGCCGTGCCGGTCACCTCGCCGTCCTCCTCCGTCACGAGGCAGCGGTAGTGCGCGTCAGGGTCGGTGTGGACAAGGCGGTGCAGCACGCTGGCCGGGGTCCACAGCATGAACGGGACGGCCAGATGGCGGACATGGGCGAAGGCCTCGACGTCGGCAGGGTCCTGGGGGCGCAGGTCGCGCACGGTCACGGTCATGAAGGCGCACGTTACGGGGGAGGCCCGCACGGGTGCCTCCCATTTTCCGGAGGGTGCGGGACAATCGGCTCGTGACCTTGAAGATCCACATCGACGACAGTGCGCCGCCGTACGAGCAGGTGCGGGTGCAGATCTCCGAGCAGGCGCGGGCGGGGGTGCTCCCGGTGGGGTACCGGCTGCCGACCGTGCGGGGGCTCGCCGAGTCGCTCGGGCTCGCCGCGAACACCGTCGCCAAGGCGTACCGGGCGCTGGAGAGCGACGGGGTGATCGAGACACGGGGGCGCAACGGCACGTTCGTGGCTGCCGCGGGCTCGGCGGCGGAACGTGAACTGGCCTCGGCCGCGCAGGCGTACGTCGAGCGGGCCCGGCGACTGGGGCTCACCGAGACCGACGCCCTCGCGGCCGTACGGGACGCGCTGCGGGCGGCCTACGGGGAGAGCTGAGAAAGCGAGGCGAAGGTCCGTGCGTTGCGCACGGCGGCACCGTTCGGATCGTTGTTGAAGTACACGTACACGTCCTCGTCCCCGGCCCAGGTCTCCTCGATCCGCCCGGCCCAGGTTTCCAGTGATCGTCTGCCGTAGTGCGGCCATGCCTGCGCCCGGCCCTCGTGGAGGCGGACGTACCCCCAGTCGGTGGTGCGCCACAGGGGGGTCACCGGACGGGCCCGGACATCGGCCCAGCACAGGGCCGCGCCCCGGGTCTCCAGGACCTCGCGGGTCGCGGGCGTCCACCAGGACACGTGGCGGGGTTCGACCGCGACCCGCGTCGACGCGGGGAAACAGGCCAGGCAGGCGTCCAGCAGGTCGGTGTCGGCGCGCAGCGTCGGGGGCAACTGGAGGAGCACCGGCCCCAGTCGGTCGCCCAGCCCCTGCGCGTGGTGCATCAGGCGGTGCACCGGTTCCTTCGGGTCCTTCAGCCGCTTGATGTGGGTCAGGTACCGGCTCGCCTTCACCGCCACCACGAAGTCCCCCGGCACGCGCTCGCGCCACGCCTCGAAGGTCACCCGGCTCGGCAGCCGGTAGAAGGCGTTGTTGATCTCGACCGTCGGGAAGTGCGCCGCGTACTCCTCCAGCCAGAGCCGCACGGGGACGCCGTCGGGATACAGGACGCCCCGCCAGTCCTTGTACTGCCACCCCGACGTGCCGACGAACAGGGTCATACACCCATCAAAGCACTACAGATACAGCCCCGCGTCCGCCCCGGGCCGCGGCTCCGGCACCGCCGTCGGCGACGTCCCCCGGCGCAGCGCGTACAGCTCGGCCAGGGTCGCCCCTTCGCGGCCCACGCCCTCCTCGGCGCCGAGCCAGCCCACCGCCTCACGGCGGGTCAGCGGGCCCACCTCGATGCGGGCCAGACAGCGGCCGGGGCGGACCACCGCAGGGTGCAGGCGCTCCAGGTCCTCGTTGGTGGTGACGCCGACCAGGACGTTGCGCCCCTGGCCCAGCAGGCCGTCGGTCAGGTTCAGCAGCCGCGACAGGGCCTGGCCCGCCGTGTGCTTCGCCTCGCCGCGGATCAGCTCGTCGCAGTCCTCCAGGAGCAGCAGCCGCCAGCGGCCCTTGCCCGTCGAGTCCTCCTCGCCGATCGCGATGTCCATCAGATAGCCGACGTCGCTGAACAGCCGCTCCGGGTCCAGTACGCAGTCCACCTGGCACCAGTCCCGCCAGGAGCGGGCCAGCGTGCGCAGGGCGGAGGTCTTGCCGGTGCCCGGCGGGCCGTGGAGCAGCAGAAGACGGCCCGCGATGTCCTCCGGGGTCGTCTTCATCAGGCGGTCCATCGCGTCCGCGACCGGTGCCGTGTAGTTCTCCCGCACCTCGTCCCAGGTGCCCGCGGAGATCTGCCGGGTCGTGCGGTGCGGGCCGCGCCTGGGGGAGACGTACCAGAAGCCCATCGTCACGTTCTCCGGCTGGGGTTCCGGCTCGTCCGCCGCGCCGTCGGTGGCCTGGTCGAGGACCTTCTTGGCCAGCTCGGCGTCGGTCGCCGTCACGGTCACGTCGGCGCCGCGGTTCCAGCGGGAGATCAGCAGGGTCCAGCCGTCGCCCTCGGCGAGGGTCGCGCTGCGGTCGTCGTCGCGGGCGACGCGCAGCACCCGGGCGCCCGCCGGCAGCAGGGTGGCCCCGGTGCGGACCCGGTCGATGTTGGCCGCGTGGGAGTACGGCTGCTCACCCGTCGCGAAGCGGCCGAGGAACAGCGCGTCGACGACGTCGGAAGGCGAGTCGCTGTCGTCGACGTTGAGCCGGATCGGCAGAGCCTCGTGCGGGTTCGCAGACATGCCGCCCATGATCCGGCACGAGTCCTCCCCACGCACCCGGTTTCTGTGGTGCGTCGGTTGTGTCGTGCGTGTCCCGTCCTTCCGCTCTGTCCTCTAAGTCCTGTTACAGAGCTGTGCATCTCCGGCATCTGCCCGCACCGGCGTGTTCGCGGATACCGTTGCCCCCGATGGGACGTCATGAGTGGTATTCGGGGGCACGGCGGTGGCGCCTCACCGCTCTGCTCGGGGTGGGTGCGGTGGCTCTGGCGCTGGTCGTGACCCTCCTCAACACGCTTCCGGGCGGCGGCGCGGGCACCGACGGCACCTCACGCAACGGCGACCGGGTCCACGGCACCCCGACGACCACACCGGACGCGGACACCCCGGACGTCGGCTGGGGTTTCACCCACACCCAGTTCAGCGCCGACGAGGGCAACTCCACGGCCACCGAGCGGGTCGGGCAACGCATCCGGGAAGCGGGCGGGCTCCCGCAGAACCAGCACATCATGGGCTGGGGTGCCGACAACCCCGAGCCGGTCGAGGGGCGTTACGACTTCGAGGACCTGGACCGGCGCGTCGACTTCATCCGCGCCTCCGGCTCCACCCCGATCATCACCCTGTGCTGCGCGCCGGACTGGATGAAGGGCGGCGAGGCGGGCGTCGGCAAGACCGACTGGAGCAAGGCGGCCCTGGAGACCGCGCCGGACCCCGCGCACTTCGAGGACTACGCGGCGCTCGCCGCGACCGTCGCCAAGCGGTACCCGGACGTACGCCACTTCATCGTCTGGAACGAGTTCAAGGGCTTCTGGAACGACGGGAAGGCGCGCTGGGACTACGAGGGGTACACCCGGCTCTACAACCTGGTCTACAAGGCGCTGAAGAAGGTCGACCCCAAGATCATGGTGGGCGGCCCGTACCTCGTGATGGACAGCGTCGACCCGCGCTCCGAGGACGCCTCCCCGACCTTCAAGGGCGCCTGGGGCGCGATGGACCAGCGGATCCTCGACGCCTTCGACTACTGGAACAGGAACAAGGCCGGCGCCGACTTCGTGGTCGTGGACGGCTCCAGCTACACCAACGACGACGAGCTGCTGCCGAACGAGTTCGCGGCCACCGACAAGCTCACCGCGGTGAGCCGGTGGGTGCGGCAGCGGACGGGCAACCTGCCGCTGTGGTGGGCCGAGTACTACGTCGAGCCCGCCGACAGCCGGGACGAACGCGAGGGCTGGTCCGAGAACCGCCGGGTCGCGGTCCAGGCCGCCGGAATGATCGCGCTGGCCAGGGGCGGCACCACGTCCGCCCTCTACTGGAACCCGGAGAACGAGAAGGGCACGGACTGCGCGGGCTGTCTGTGGACGCCGACCAGCGGCAGCGGCGGTGGGCAGCCCTTGCCGATGTTCGACCTCGTCAGCCGGTTCAGCACGGCCTTCCCGCCGGGGAGCGCGTACGAGAACGTCCCGGTCGCCGCCGACGACGTGCCCAACGTCCGGGTCCTCGCCACCGGCAGGACCGTGCTGGTGGTGAACACCCTGAACCGGCAGATCAGCGCCGACATCGACGGGAAGAAGTTCGACATGCAGGCGTATGAAGTCAAGTGGCTCACCCGCTGAGCCACTCGGACCTCACTTCATCGTCAGGAACCGCTGCACCAGCGCCGCCAGGAACACCGCGAGCAGCGGCAGCGCGAACCAGAAGCTGCTCTGCAGCCACCGCAGCTGCCGCACCCCCGGCCGCACCGCGACCCGCACCACCTCACGGGCCGAGAGCAGCAGGATCAGCGCCAGCGCGGCCAGCGCCCCCACCACCGACCAGGGCGTCCACGTCACCTGCGGTCCGATCGGCCCCGGGTCGGCCTTCGGGACCTTCCCGGCGGGCTGGTCCCGCAGGGCGTACAGGGTCACGTCGTCGTTGGTGAGGACCCGCCTGAGCTCCTTGCGGCTGTCGAGGTTGTCGAGCAGCCGCGGCTCCCACGTCCTCGAATAGCCGACGTCCAGACGCAGATAGGTGACCTGGCTGACGTTGACCATCAGATACGAGTTCGGGCCCGCGTCCTTCAGGGACTTGACCAGTCCGGACACCAGCACCGGGTCGGTCGGTGCCAGCGTCGGCACATAGGACACCTTCTCCATGTCCCGCGCGCCCCACGGCATCGCCGGCGTCACGTTGTTCAGCGTGTCGTTGGACAGCCACAGCACCCGCACCGTCGGATCGTCGTGCGCGTAGACGTAGTCCATCGCGGTGACCTCGCCGGGCTGGATCCGCTCGAACGGCTCGTTGCCCCAACGGGCCACCAGGAAGCCGCCGATGAGCAGCAGCCCCGCCATCAGCGCGGCCACCGGGGCGAGACTGACCCGGTCCTTCTCGCGCTCCTTCGCGGTGACCCCGGTGCGCGGGAAGAGCGCCAGCGCGGCGAGCAGACCGGCTCCGGGCAGGGCGAACATGAAGACCCGCAGGGCCATCTCACCGCCGTACGACTGCATGCCGAAGCCGAGGAACGGCACGAAGGTCAGGACGAGCAGCGCGGCTTCCCGGTACTTGTGCTCGCGGCGGCGCCACCAGCCGTAGCAGGCGAGGGCCATGACCCCGCCGGCCAGCAGCACACGCACGTACAGCACCAGCTTGTGGGTCGAACTGCCGCCCTCGATACGGCCGGAGACCGACGAGGAGACGTTGCCGCCGACGCCGCCGACCCCGCCGAACAGGTCGTCGAAGTGGCCCGACCAGTACGGCTCGGCCATCCAGCCGATCCAGGCGGCCACCATCACGGCGAACAGGATCGGCAGGCCGCGCAGTTCGCTGCGGCCGATCAGCACGAGCACCGCCAGCACGCCCAGCATCACGAACGGGGTGAGCTGGTGGGCGGGCACGCTCGCCGCGAACAGACCGATCAACACCGCTAGCAGCACCGCCCGTTGGCGGCGGTTCGTCGGTTCGACCTCGGCCTCACCCGGCCGCCGCTTCGTCCAGATCACGCGCGGGGCGCGGAACCAGACGAGCAGGACCGCCACGAACACCAGGTAGAGCAGATAGGTGAAGCCCTGCGGGGAGAAGTAGTCCTGGCCGACCCAGCCGCTGAGCACGAAGATCCAGATGCCGGTCCACTTGGCCCGCCAGCTCGCCCGCATGTGCCGGACCAGCAGGAACATCGGTACCAGGTAGAGCAGTTGGATCGCCGTCGGCCACCACCTGATGACCTCGGTGAGGTCGGTGACCCCGCACGCCCTGGCCACGAACGCGGCCGCCGCGAAGAAGCCCGGCCAGCTCCAGCGGGCGTCCAGGTCGGGCACCGCGGAACCGGTCCGGTCGATGTAGTCGATGAACCCGAGGTGCTGCCAGGCCGTCGCGAACCGCGGTTCGACCTCGATCACCGCGGGCAGCGCGTGCAGCGAGAACACGGTCGCCACCAGGGTGAGCAGCAGCAGCGCCTTGTGCTCACGGCCCAGCCAGAGCAGCGAGGCGAAGACCACGACCAGCAGCGCCGCACCGGCCAGCGTCGGCAGCGGCAGGACCGAGATCAGCCCGAGCCCGCCCATCCGGTCCAGGTCGGCCTCGCCGAGGCTCAGCGCCGGTACCCAGTACAGGAGCAGCGCGACGGCCAGCAGACAGCCGAGGAACATCCCGAGCCAGGTGGGCTGCAGCCGCTCCCGCGGGGACAGGGGCCGTGGCGGCTCCGCGGGCAGCGCCGCTTCCTCCCGCGCGGCGGGCTCCTCCGGTACGTCGATCTCCTTGCCCGTGTCGAAGGCCACCTCGAACGGCGCGTCCACCTCCGGCTCGGCCGGGCCCACGGAGGACTCGGAGCCCGGTTCCCGCGCCTGCACCGGCAGCCCGAGCTCGGAGGGCTTCTGCAGCGCCCACGTCGGCCGGTCGCGCGTCACGCCGGTCACGGGCGTGCCGGTGGGCGGGGTGCCGGGCCCGGGGCGTACGTCGGGACGGCGTTCCTGGTGGTCGAAGTCGACGTGGATGCCCAGCGCGAGGGTGTCCTGGTCGAGCGCCCACGCGGGGCGGCGGGCGCGGCCGGCGGCCGGTACCTCGCGCGTCCCGAGGTCGGCGAGGTCGCCGTCGGGAGCCGCGGTCGCGGGCACCTCGGGGGGCGGGGCGTGCCGGACCGTCCGGTAGAGCCTGGGCGCGGCGATGGCGACGATCACCGCGAGCGAGGAGATCTCGGCGACGCCCGCTCCGGTCAGCCCCATGCGGGGCAGGAGCAGCAGCGTCAGCCCGAGCACCATCGCGCACAACAGGCCCTGCAGCCAGGCGAGTCCGGAGGTGCGGCTCTGCGCGCGCAGCACCGCGAAGTACGTCTCCATGACGACCCGCAGCACCGCGCCGACGGCGAACCAGCGCAGCAGCGGGGTGGCCGCGTCCGCGTAGCCCGGCCCGAACACTCCGAGGATCCAGGGCGCCCCGAAGAACAGGACGCCGGCCACCGGCAGCATGATCCGCGCCATCCGCTTCAGCGCGGCACGGGTGTTGGCGGCCAGCCGGCCGGGGTCGTGCGAGCCCTCGACGGTCAGGGAGGCGCCCATGTTGATGGCGAGCAGGTTGCAGGTGCCGCCGATCGTCGTGGTGATGTAGAAGTACGCGTTGTCCTGGGAGCTGACCTGGGAGGCCACGATCACCGGGACCAGATAGACCACGGCGAGCGAGAACAGCGAGCCGGTGTAGTCGCCCGCCAGGAAACGCCCGATCTCCCTGAGGGAGGGCGGCTTCGCGTGGTCCTCGGTCGCCTTCACATGGCGTGGCGCCAGGCGCCGGAACACCATCCAGCCGAGCGGCAGCACCGAGACCGCGATCGCCGCGACCCACGACACGAAGACACCGGCCGTCGGGATCGCCACCGCGAACGCGACCAGGAGTCCCAGCTTCACCGCGGAGAACACGGTGTTGCCGACCGGTACCCACAGCGCGCTGCGCAGCCCGGTCAGCACGCCGTCCTGGAGGGTGAGCACGTTCCACGCGACGACGGCGGCGATGAAGCCGAGGCCGTTCACCGGCCCGTGCAGGAACCGGTACGACGGCCCCCACGCGTCCAGAGTGAGCAGGAAGACGACCGCGGCGACCGCCACGAGCACCGAACTGCCCGCGTACGTACGGGCGATGAGCCGGCCGGTGGCCCGGCCCGCGACCGGTATGAAGCGGGCCAGCGCTCCGGTCAGGGTCACCGCGGTCAGTCCCGCGAGGAGTTTCATCGCGGCGATCGCGGCGGAACCCTGGCCGACCGCCGACTCGGAGTAGTAGCGGGCTGCCGCCAGCCAGAAGCCGAGGCCCAGCACCGCGGAGATACCGGTGTTGAGCATCAGGGCGTAGGCGTTGCGGAACAGCTGGTTGCCACCGCCTGCGCCCCTGCCCAGTCCGGGCAGCCGAAGACGGCGCCCCGACTGCTCGGGCGCCTTCGCCGCGGTCGACTCGGGCTCGGTCGTGGTCGTCGTGTCAGACACGGGAACGGGAGACCTTCCGGCGGACCTGTCGTGCTCTGCGGACCAACGCGTACCCCTTGGTGAGGGCACGGTCCCTGGCGAAGTCCCGGGCGATCGCACGGCCCTGGACGAGCCGCTCGAACTCCTCGGCCGTGGTGGCGCGGCGCACGGTCAGCCGCGTCAGCGCGTACGGTCCCTGGCGGCGCCGCGCGAGGGCGTTGTTCACCGCGAGAGCCTGGCCGTACCCGGTCTCGCGCGCCGCCTCGCGCACCCGGCGGCTGGAGTAGCCGTACGGGTAGGCGAGCGAGACCGGCGCGGTGCCGACCTCGTCGCGGACGATCTCCCGGGAGTGGATCAGCTCGTGGCGCAGCGCGCCGTCGTCGAGCTGGTCGAGCTGCGGGTGTGTGTGGGTGTGGCCGCCGATCTCGACGTCCGCCGCGGCGAGTGCGCGGACCTGGTCCCAGTCCAGCATGGTGTCCAGGCCGCCGCCGGTGTCGTACGCGCCCCGGAGCCAGCCGGTGGAGACGAACACCGTGGCCGGGAAGCCGTGCTTGGCGAGCACGGGCAGGGCGTGCCGGTGGACTCCCTCGTAGCCGTCGTCGAAGGTGATCAGGACGGGCCGCTCGGGCAGCGGCCGGCCGTCGCGCCAACGGCCCGCGAGGTCCGCCGTCCTGACCGGGGTGAGCCCCGACTCGCCGACGATCTCCATCTGCCGGGCGAAGGCCTCCGGGGACACCGACAGCACGCGGGTGGCGTCGTTCGGGTCGGTGGCGACCGCGTGGTACATGAGGATCGGTACGGGCGGCTCAGCCATCTCTCTCCCCCTCGATGTCCGCGACGGTGAACGTGGCCCCGCCCCGCCGTGCCCGCACGGTGCCGATCACATACCCGCCGGCCGCCGTGAGCACCCCGGCGACGATCGCCCCCGCCCGGCCCGCGCCGCCCGGCCGGGCCAGCGCGGCGTCCCGCAGCCCGCGCACCACCCCGGACGGCAGCACCCGGGTGGCGTACCGGCGCTCGGACTCAAGTCCCTTGCCGGCGCCGACACTTCGGGCCACCAGCGCCTTCGACAGGCCCTCCGCGTACGCGCGCGTGCGGAAGTACCCGAAGTGCTCGCGCGCCTCCGGCACCCGGTGGTGGATCACCGCGCGGTCGTCGATCAGCAGGACCGCGTCCGGTCTGGCCCGGCTCAGCCGGATGCACAGCTCCGTCTCCTCGCAGCCCAGCGGGCGCTTGTCGCCGTCCCGCCCGATGCCGGTCGCGAAACCGCCCGCCACGTCGAAGGCACTGCGCCGGAAGGAGGCGTTGCCGCCCAGGACGTTGCGCACCCGGACCAGGCCGGACGGGATGCCCTTGTAGGTGCAGCCGACCACCCAGTCGAACTCCTCGGGGAACCAGGCGGGCCGGCGTCCCGACGCCCAGATCGGCACCGTACGGCCGCCGACCGCCATGACCCGCGGGTCGGCGTAGGCGGCGGCGAAGCGGCGAAGCCAGTCGCGCTCGGCGACGGCGTCGTCGTCGAGGAAGGCGATCACCTCGCCCCGCGAGGCCGCGATCCCCGTGTTGCGGCCCGCGGACAGGCCACGGGGGCCCGCGTTGGCGAACACGCGGACCTCCCGGACCTCCTTGTACTCCTTGGTCAGGCGGTCCAGCAGCGCCCGATTGTGGTCGACGACCAGCAGCGTCTCGCGGGCCGGGTACGACTGCGTCCGCACCGAGGCGACCGCCGCGAGGATGTCCTCCCAGCGGTCCTCGGTGTACACGCAGATCACGACGGAGACGTCGGGACCGCTCAAGACACCTCTCCCCGGCGCGAGTCGAGCATCGGCGAGTGATGGATGCGGCGGCGCAGCGCACGCCGGTTGGACCGCTCCCCGAGGATCACCCTGAGCACCCGGAACCCGTCCCGCACGGCCCGCAGGTTGCTCGCGCCGTGGATGCGCAGGTACTCGTAGCTCGGTATCTCCTGCACCTTCAGCCCCGCCTTGACGACCCGGATGTTCATCAGGGTCTCCACCTCGAAACCCGTGCAGTCGAGGTCGATCTTGTCGAGGCAGTGCCGCCAGAAGGCGTTGTACCCGTAGCAGAGATCCGTGTAGCGGGCGCCGAACTTGCGGTTGACGATGGTGCACAGCGCCCAGTTGCCGAGCTTGCGGATGAAGGTCATGTCGTCGGTGCCGCCGCCGTTGGCGAAGCGGGACCCCTTGGCGAAGTCCGCGCCCGAGACCAGGGCGGACACATAGGAGACGATCTCGTTGCCGTCGGCCGAGCCGTCGGCGTCGATCATGACGACGATGTCACCGGTGCAGGCCTCGAACCCGGTGATCAGGGCGTCCCCCTTGCCCTTGCCGTGCTGCTTCACCACCTTCACCTCGGGCCACAGCTCGCGGGCCACCGCGACGGTGTCGTCCGAGGAGTTGCCGTCCACCAGGACCACTTCGTGGATCCAGTCCGGAAGGGTCTTGAAGACGTACGGAAGGTTCTCCGCCTCGTTCATGGCGGGTATGACCACACTCACCGGTGGCGCTATGGCCAGGTGGGTGGAGATCGGCCGGTACTGGCTGGCTGTCGGCACATCCTGGCCCGCAGTCGCCGGGCGCAGAACTGAACTCATGAGTCTGGTTCCCTCTCGTCCGGTGGACCGCCCGCCCCCGGGCGGTCCGGTTTGTTGCTCCGGTTCGAAAGGGGGGTTCTCACACACGGCATGCCGGAAGGAAGCTCCGTACCTGCCGGGTGAGCTGGCAAAGCTGGCCGACCGCCGTCGTGCCGTGCGTGTTCAGAGAGACGACAACCGGTCGCGCGGCACGACTCGGTCACCTGTGCGGTCACCGAGCACGGCACCCCCCTACCGCGCCCCGCGTCCCCCCGTCGCGGACCTTGAGCCCTCCCCTAGAGCCGCTTGATGACGGGACGGTGCGGGTGTGTGTGATGTATGACGGTATTGACGATTGAACCCGTATGGCAAGGCCTGGAACGAGGCCTCACGTTTTTGTTGGTTTGACCGTTACAGTCCGACCTGAGCGGATCTTGCCCACCTTCTTCAGCAGCCTGTCGGCGGGTTCGAACAGCTCCGGCCGCGCCATCACGGCGTTGCGCAGTGCCCGCACCGGAACCCGGCGGACGCGATGTCCTGCCGCGACCGGGTGCCGGCGGGTCACCCACCCCTCCGACACGGTCAGTTCCCGTGTCTTCAGGGAGTCCTTGTACTCCTTCTGTCCCCGGCCCAGATCGAGGTACGCGATCCCGTCGGCGGCGGCCGCCTCGGCCATCCGCAGATGCAGGACCAGGCCCGGGGAGTACTTCGCGTCCTGCGGGTCGTACGCGGGGAACCAGCACGCGAGGACGCGTTCGGTGCGCAGCCCGAAGTGGGCGGCGACCGGCCTGCCGCCCGCGTACAGCACCGAGAGGATCCCGGCGAACTGCTGGGAGCGGGTGTGGAACAGCTGCTCCACGAGCCGGGTGATCCACTCGTGCGCGAAGCGGTCGCTGCGGCCGGTCCTGCGGTACTGGGCGGACTTCCAGTCCATCAGGGTGCGCAGGGCGGCCGGGTCGCGCTCGTCGTGGACGTAGCGCAACTCGCCCACGGTACGGGCCAGTCTGCGCTCCTTGGCGAGGGTGGTGCGGGTGAACTTCGGCGAGCGCTCCCGCAGCCCGGCCAGATAGACCGCGTACCCCTGCTCGACGTCCATGACCGGAGAGGGGAACCTGCCGGAGGCCTCCGCCTCGAACGGCCCCTGGCCCTCCACCAGATGATCGAACTCCCAGACCGCGAGCCCGCAGGCGCGCAGCAGTTCCCGCGCGTCCCAGGTGAACCCGGGCCGGTGCACCAGTCCCTGGGCGTCCGAGATGCCGAGGCCGACGGCCCGGCCGACCCCGGCGGCGGTTCTCTGGAAGGGCAGGAACGCGGCGGGCTCGCCCTGTTCCTGTGCGACGGCGATCCGCACGCCCCGTCTGCACCGGCCCACCGCGAGCGCGAACTCGGGGGACAGGAACGGGTTCGCGAGGCCCGGCGTCCCGTGGAGATGGGCCTTGGACTGCAGAGCGGTCCACGCCACCCGGTCGGCCGCGCTCAGCTCGCCGGGGCGGTGCACGCTGATGTCCACGTCAGAGGTCCTGGCCCTTCGCCGCACGGCGCTGCCGCATCAGCACCGGCAGCAGGATGAGGGCGCTGATCACGGCCATCGCCATGACGCCGCCGCGCGCCGACCAGCGGTGCGTGGCCAGCATGCCCTGGGCCACCAGCATGTTGAGGACGACCGAGCCGGCCAGCGAGGCCAGCGCCCGGGCGAACGGATCGAAGCCGCGCAGGGCGGCGGCGATACCGGCGGCGGGTGCCGCGAGCAGGAAGAAGAGCGTGAGCGGGGCGCGCAGCGGTGAGCCGGAGCCGGTGAGCGCGAGCAGGGCGCCCCAACCGCCCACGGCGGTCGCGGCGCCCGCGAGCAGTGGTGTGAAGTCTCTCCCGGAGGCGCGCGACGGTCTCCGGACGCGTGTTGTCTGCATGAGCGACGTTTCCCCCCAGAAAGCGTCGGATGCCGGACTTCAATGTCGCGCAGTGCCTGGGGGACCGTCAAGAGCACGCAGTGCAGCGGTCCATGGCATCGGCACCGATTTTGGCATGGACACTTCCCGTTGGTGCGTGTCGTTGCTACGACGGATACGGCAGAGATCCTGCTAAAGGGAGGTTCCATGAGACGTTCCCGATTTGCCGCGTACGTCGGCTCACTCCTCCTCGCCCTCGCCGCAGTCCTCACCGGGACGGGCACCGCCCACGCAGCCCAGGGCCCCTATGTGGCCCTGGGGGACTCCTATTCCTCGGGTGTCGGCGCCGGCAGCTACATCAGTTCGAGCGGCGACTGCAAGCGCAGCACGAAGGCCTACCCCTACCTCTGGGCGGCCGCCCACTCACCCTCGTCGTTCACGTTCGCCGCGTGCTCGGGCGCCCGTACGGGTGATGTTCTGGCGAACCAGCTGACCCCGCTCAGCTCCGCCACCGCACTCGTCTCCATCAGCATCGGAGGCAACGACGCCGGTTTCGCCGACGTCATGACGACCTGTGTGCTCCAGTCCGACAGCTCCTGCCTCTCCCGGATCAGCACCGCGAAGGCGTACGTCGACTCGACGCTCCCGGGCCAACTGGACACCGTCTACGCGCAGATCAGCGGCCGGGCCCCCAACGCCCACGTGGTCGTCCTCGGCTACCCCCGCTTCTACAAGCTCGGCACCACCTGCCTCGGCCTGTCCGAGACCAAGCGGAAGGCGATCAACGACGCCGCCGACTACCTCGACACCGCGATCGCCAAGCGCGCCGCGAACCACGGCTTCACCTGGGCCGACGTCCGTGGCACCTTCACCGGCCACGAACTCTGCTCCGGCAGCGCCTGGCTGCACAGCCTCAACCTGCTCAACATCGGCGAGTCCTACCACCCGACCGCGGCCGGCCAGTCCGGCGGCTATCTCCCGGCCCTGAACAGCGCGGCCTGATCACCCCTCACGGGGACGCAGTGGGGGAGGCCTCGCCGGTGCCGGTCGGGGTCTCCGCCACGCAGGTCAGCGAGAACGGGACCGAGTTGGACGTCTTCTCGACGGGGTCGCGGACCTCCACGCTGATGGTGTCCTCGAACGTCCCGCTGTCGTCCTGCGTGGTGACGAACCGCCTGTCCTCCTGCGTCCTGCCGCCACCGGCCGGGAACGTGAGCTTCTTCCAACTGCCGTTCACCGAGCCGTTCTTCGACACCCAGCGGTAGCTCACCGTCGCCGGGAGCCGCCCGACCTCCAGCGTGACCGTGAAGGTGGGGGCCGCCGACCTGTCCGGCGGGCAGCTGCCCGTGTAGTCGGTGTTCGAGCCCGACAGCGAGACGTCCACCGACTGCGGCGGGGCCGCGCTCGTGGTGCTCTTGCTCGGACTCGGCGACGGGGTGTCCTCACCGCCCGTCCCGGTCCCGGTCTCCGCGGGAGAACTCACCGCCGGGGTGGTGTCCTTGGCGGTCGCCCCGCCCTTGTCGCCGTCGTCATGGTTCAGCAGCGCGTACGTCAGCCCCGCGATCGCCAGCGCGAGGACCAGCACGCCCGCGACCAGGACGCCGGTCGCGCGGCGATTGCGCTCCGGGGGCCCGGAGGCGGCGACGGGGGTGGAGGTGGGAGTGGGGGCCGGCCGGTACGGGGCTGTCGGCGGCTCCTGCGGGAACGGTGCCGCCATGGTCGGGGCGTACGGCCCCGCCTGCACGGCATCCGCCCGGGGCGTGCCTCCCGCCGCGATGATCCGCAGCTCCTGCTCGGCCCGGTCGGCCGGCAGCCGCTCCGCGGGGTCCTTGCGCAGCAGCCCGTCGATCACCGGCGTGAGCGGACCGGCCCGGTACGGCGGCGGCAGCTCCTCGTCGACGATCGCGCGCAGGGTGCTCAGCGGGGTGTTCTGCCGGAAGGGGGAGTTGCCCTCGACGGCGGCGTACAGCAGCACGCCCAGCGACCACAGGTCCGACTCCGGGCCGGGGGTGCGGCCGAGCGCCCGCTCCGGGGCCAGGAACTCGGGCGAGCCGATCACCTCACCGGTCATCGTCAGCGCCGAACTGCCCTCGACCTGGGCGATGCCGAAGTCGGTGAGCACCACGCGGCCGTCGTTCGACAGCAGTACGTTGGCGGGCTTCACGTCCCGGTGCAGCACACCGGCCTCGTGCGCGGCCCGCAGCGCGGCGAGCACCTCGGCACCGATGTGCGCGGTCCGCTGCGGGCTGAGCGGGCCCTCCGCGTCCAGGAGCTCGGCGAGCGAGATGCCCCGCACCAGCTCCATCACGATCCACGGGCGGCCGTCCTCGGTGGCCACGTCGTACACCGTCACCACATTGCGGTTGGCGACCCGGGCCGCGGCCCACGCCTCGCGCTCCAGACGGGCGTACAGCCGCTCGACCTCGTGTGTCGCCAGCCCGTGCGGCGCCCGCACCTCCTTGACGGCGACCTCGCGGTGCAGCACCTCGTCGCGGGCGCGCCACACGGTGCCCATGCCGCCCTCGCCGAGCGGGGACAGGAGGCGGTAGCGGCCCGCGATCACTCGTTCACTGCCCGGTTCTTCGGACACGGGCGTCCCCCATTCGCATCCGGGCGAAATCTCCACTCCGCGTGATGTCGCACGTGAATTCTGTACAAAAGTAGCTCAGCCGAGTGCGGATGCCGCCCCCTTGAGCACCAATCCTGCCCCGAGAGCCACCACGACGAACGCCGACATCAGGGGCGCGGTCCTGCGCACCAGGGCGGTCATCGGGCTCGCGGCCAGGCGGGGGCGCCTGTCCAGCAGCCGTGTGACTCCACTGCCCAGCCTGACGACGGCGAATCCGGCCGCGGTCAGGGTCAGGGCGAGCCCGACCCCGTACGCCACGACGAGCAGCAGCCCGAACCAGGCCTGTCCCAGCGCGGCGGCCCCGACGAGCACGACGACGGCGGAGGGGCTGGGCACGAGACCACCGGCGAAGCCGAGCAGGATCGTGCCGCGGACGGTGGGGGCGACGGCGTGGGTGTGGGTGAAGCCGCCGTGGGTGTGTTCCAGGGCGTGGGAGTGGTCGTGGGGGTGCGGGTGATCGTGGTCGTGCTCATGGTCGTGCGGGTGCCCGTGATCATGGTCCTGCGCGGGCCCGTGCCCGTGATCATGGGTGTGTCCACTCGCATGGGTGTGCGCGTGCGTCTTCGCCGTCGCCGGGGCGGTCTCCGCGTGGGCGGCGACCAGGACCAGGGCGCGTTCCTCGGACTTCTCGACGTCGGGCTCGTGGCCGTGACCGTGGTCGTGCGCGTGGTCGTGAACGTGTCCGTGCTGGTGGGCGCGGGTGCGCAGGGCCCGGCGCAGCAGGGTGACGCCCGCCGCGGTCACCATCACCCCGCTCGCGATGCCCAGCCACGCGATCACCGAGGGCGCCGCCGCCGAGCCGGCCGTGACGAGGAGACCCAGGGCGACCACGCCCAGGGTGTGGGTGACGGTCACGGAGGCGGCCAGCGGCAGGACGTCCTTCATCCGGGCCCTGCCGCCGCGCGCCGCGGCCACCGCGGCCATCAGGGTCTTGCCGTGCCCCGGGGCCAGCGCGTGCATCGCGCCGAGGAAGACCGCGATGAGCAGGGCGAGCGCCGCGAAGCCGACGGTGAGGTCGTGCCGGGCCACCAGGGAGTCCAGGGCGCGCGTCCAGCGGTCGGCGCCACGCGGGAGCACGGAGGCGGCGGGGGCGTCCGACCGCTTCTCGGAGAGGGCCGGCCCACCGGGCCGCACCCGCAGGGAGGCGGTCACGGTGTCGGCGGGGGAGGAGAGCAACTCCTTCGGGTAGGTGGTCAGTTCGTCCGAGACCGACTTCGTGGGGACGTCCGACCCCGCGAGCGTCATCCGGTCGCCGCGCGCGGTGATCTCGCGCCAGCCGGGACCGGTGTCGGTGCCCGCGCTGTGGAAGCCGAGCCTGACGGTGGCGTCCTCGGGGAGCGGGGCGGTCAGCCGGCACTCCACGCGCAGGGTGTCGAGGCCCGCCTGACCGGGACGCACGCGCGCGTGCGCGGCCCGCACGGTCAGGGCGGCCCTGCGGCCGTCCACGGTGACCCTGCCGCCCTCCGCCGCCTTCCGGCAGCGCTGGGCGGCCCACTCGGTCATGCCGAGCCTGTCGATGTCCGGCTTGGCCTGGGTGGCCGGGATCTCGGCGAGGTCCTCGACGTGGTCGACGCGGAGCCGGCCGGGTGCGGCGACGAGACCGTCGTAGCGATTGACGGTGAAGTTGCCGAGGGGGTGCGCGCTCGCGCTGCCGGAAGGGAGCAGCGCGAGCGCACAGGCCGCCGTCAGGACGGCCGTGAGGGACGCGAACAGACGGCGGGGCTTCACTCGGACGCCTCCTTGAGAGCCTTGCGGGCCTCGCGGGCACCGAGGGGGGAGAAACCGGGGTTCAGCTTCAGCGCGGAGCCGAGGTGGTTCCGGGCTTCCTTGCGGTCACCGGTGGCGAGTTCGATGATCCCGCGGTGGTAGCGGAAGGACGCGTTGCGGTAGCCGGTGGCGGTGGCCTGCCGGGCGTACGGCAGGGCCTCCTTGTCCCGGCCGTTCACGTGCAGGGCCCAGGCGAGCGCGTCCGCGGTGTGCACGGTGTGCCGCCGGGCCCACTCGGCGCGGGCGGCGCGCAGGGCGGCGGCCTTGTCGCCGTGGTCGGCGGCGGCCATCGCGGTGTCGAGGTCGGCGTTGACGCCGTTGGCCCGGGCGAGGGCCGTCCAGGCGTCCACGAGCGCGTACTGGTCGTCGGCCCTGGCCTTGTCGCCGTCGGCGCCCCGGTCCTCGTACAGCTCACCGAGAGCGACGAGCGGCCCGGGCAGCGGATAGCGGGCCACGACGGCCTCCATGCCCTTGATCGCGGCGGCCCGGTCCCCGCTCGCGGCCTGGGCGCGGGCCCTGCCCTCCAGGGCGGGCAGGTAGGAGTCGTCGGCGGCGAGCGCGCGGGCGTAGTCGGTCAGGGCCGTGTCGTAGTCGCCCTGGTTCCAGGCGAGTTGGCCCAGCGCGGAGGCCACGTAGGCGATGTCGCCCGGAGTGGTCGCGGTGGACAGCGCCTGCTCCAGGACGACGCGGGCGGTGCGGACGTCGCCGCCGACCTCGTGGACGTAGGCGTAGCGGGTGAACACCGGGATGCCGGGCCGCCGTTCGTCCGCGAGGTCGGCGGCCTTGGACGCCTCGGCGTAGCGGCCGAGTTCGACGAGGGCGTCGATCCGGGAGGAGAGGGCGCGCTCGCTGTAGGGGTTCTGCTTCAGCACCCGGTCGGCGTAGGTCAGGGCGTCCTTGAACTCGTGCCGTGCCGCCGCGAGCGCGGCCCGTCCCGAGAGCGCCTGCTCGTTGTCCGGCTCCAGCTCCAGGGACCGCTTCAACGCCTGCTCGGCCTGCGGGTACCGCGAGGGGTCGCCCTTCGTCCGGGCCTGCTCCACGTAGGCGAGCCCGAGAGTCGCCCAGCTGCCGTAGTCCTTGGGCTGGCTGCGCAGATGGGCCTGGATCGCCTTGATGCCCGCGTCCAGGTCACCGCTCGCCATGAGCCCGGGCGAGACGGCCGACGAGGAACTGGCGACGGTGGCCGTACCGCTGCTGTCCCGCAGTGCTCCGAAGGCGATCGAACCGCCCGTCAGCGCGACGGCCAACAGGGCCGCGCAACCGGCCAGTTGAGCGGCCCGCCAGCGCCTGCCGGCCTCGGAGACCCGCCGTACGGCGGCGACCTTCTCGTCACCGGCCTGAGCAGAGGGCTCCACGGTCTCCGACGATCCGTCGTGCTCGCTCTCGGGTGCGCTGTCGGTCGTAGACCCGGACATGCCCTCTCCTGATTCGTTCGTGATGGATCGTGTACCGCGGCGCGGCCTGCACCGTGGGGGATGAGTTCGTGCAGGCCGCGCCAGTAGGAAGGGGGTGCCCGGAGTCCCTTTGGCTTTCAGGGGCGCGGGGAACTGAGCGATCAGCCCCCACGCACCCGCAGCCGCCGGACGACGGACGAGGCACCCCAGTAGGAACCGTCGGCCTCAGTAGGCGCGTCCCCGCATCCGGCGCCACCACATGAGCGCGGCACCGATGAGCGCGATACCCGCGGCCCCCGCACCTGCCGACCCGGCGATCAGCGTCATGTTGTCCGACCCGGAGGACCCGGCCGGCGACAGCGCGTCCCCGAGCTGGTTGCGGACGTCGTTCCCACCGGACGTGCCCTTGGCCAGCGGACCGCGCGAGCCCTCCGTCGGCAGCGCCACGTACGGGAAGGACTTCTCGAAGTCCTTGTCGTTCTTGTCGACCGCGTCACCGAGGTCGTTCTTGGACCCGACCAGCTCACCCTCGACGACCTGGAGCGAGGCGTCGATCACGTCGTCGGTGAGCCGACGGCCGTTCGGGAATCCGGCGTTGTCGCCATCAAGCACACCGAGCCGCTTCGGAGAATCGGTGGGCTTGATGGACGTGTTGAGGCGCAGCTCCTCCGCGGGGCGGACGTGGGGCGGCTGGTTCAGCCCCTTCACACCCTTGAGGAAGACGTCCACGAGGTCGTTGCGCGGCTCCTTCGGGGCGGGGATCTTGTAGATCGCCTCGATGAGCTTCGGCAGTTCGGGGTTGGTCACGTTCTTCAGGAACTGCCCGTCGTACTCCGGCGAGGACGCGTTGAACTTGTCCTTGTCCTTCAGCGGGTTGACGACCTCGTTGACGAGCGGGTTGCCGAGGCGCGAGACCTGGGAGTAGTACCCCTGCGCATTCCTGCGCTGGGTCGTCGACCAGATGCCCACGACCGGCTGGTGCGAGGACTCGGCGATCATCTCCGTCGGGACCTGCAGGGCGATCGAGTTGACGTTGTAGCCCTTGAGCGTGTCGTTGCCGACCTCGCTGAGGTTCCCGCCGTACAGCAGGTCGAAGACGCGCAGGTCGGCGAAGAACGGGTCGTCGGCCTGGCCGGCGAAGGCCGTCGCGTCGCCGGGAAGCTTGTAGACCGCCTGGTCGCGCAGCTTCTCGTAGTTCGGCATGGACGCCTTGCCGACGTTCGACGGCGCCACCGGTATGTCGTCGGCGACCTTCGTCTTGTACTGGACCTTCCCGTACTTCAGTCGGAAGAGCTCGATGTCGTACGTCTGTGTGACGTTGAGGTCGGGGTCGTCGAGGCTCTCGACCACGCCCGTGTTGTACAGGAACGACTTCTTGTTCTTGACGTGCGTCTTGAACGTGAAGCGGTAGAGCAGGTCGCCCTGCCCGTCCCCGTTGTTGTCGATGTGGAGGTCGTACTGCGCGTCCTCGGCGAACTGGTAGAAGTTCGGGCCGCCGCCGGGCTCCTCGAACGGGATCCAGTTGGCCACGATCGTCGTCGAGTCGGGCTTGTCGGGGCTGACGAACGCGTAGAGGTCCGTGTTGTCGTGCTGGGGGTCGCCCGAGATCAGCGGGGCCTCCCGGTGACTGGAGGCGGAGGCCGCCCCCGGTTCCAGCGTGGCCACACCGGCGGCTGCGAGCCCTCCGGCGGCCAGCGCACCACATACGAGGGTCGCGAGACTCCTGCGTCCCGAGCCGCTCATGGAGATAGGTGTCATGCCGTCCGTCCTCAGTCCAACTTGCCTGACGCTCGGGGATTCGGAGTGGTGGGCGGGGCGGATTGGTCGAATCTCAAAACTTCTTTTCTGCTGCTCGACCCGCGTTTTCGAGCTTCTGATCCGTAACCCCATCCGGAGGTGTGTTCGTTGCGAATACCTCGTGGGACGGGACGGCCCAGGTGCGGCTTTGCGGGAGGGGGCGGCGAGTTGGAAGCGGACGAGCTTCTGTTGCTCGTGGCGGGCGGGGACCAGATGGCATTCGAGGAGCTCTACGGGCTCGTGGCCGGGCCGGTGTTCGGGCTCGTACGGCGTGTGGTGCGTGATCCGGCGCAGTCGGAGGAGGTGTCGCAGGAGGTGCTGCTGGAGACCTGGCGGTCCGCCGCGCGGTTCGACCCCCGCCGGGGCAGCGCGCTGTCGTGGATCCTCACCCTCGCGCACCGCCGTGCCGTCGACCGGGTGCGCAGCGCCCGCGCCGCCGGTGAACGCGAGCAGCGTGAGGCACGCCGGGCCCACCACCCCGCCTTCGACCAGGTGACCGAGGAGGTCGAGGCGGGCCTTGAGCGCGAGTGGGTGCGCCGGTGCCTGGAGCGCCTGACCGAGCTCCAGCGGCAGTCCGTCACCCTCGCCTACTACGACGGCTACACGTACCGTGAAGTGGCCGAGCGGCTCTCGCTGCCGCTGGGCACGGTGAAGACGCGGATGCGTGACGGACTGACCCGCTTGCGGGAGTGCCTGGGAGGTGCGGCATGAGCCTCTTCCGCCGGGAAGATCTGCACTCCCTCGCGGCCCCGTACGCCCTCGACGCGCTGGAGCCCGCCGAACGGGCCCGCTTCGAGAGGCACCTGAAGGACTGCGCCAGTTGTGCGGCGGACGTGCGTGCGCTGTCCGAGGACGCGGTACGGCTCGCGTGGTCGGCCGCCGCTCCGCCGCCGTCGGCGATGCGCGACCGGGTGCTGGCCGCCGTACGCACCATCCCGCAGGAGTCCGCCGCACGGCCCGAGCCGGCCCGTGCGCGGCCGGAGCCGGTACGGGCGCGCAAGTCGCAGCTGCCGCCGCATGTCTGGGGCGCGCAGCCGCCGCCCAGGCAGCGTCAGCGGCGCCCGTTGTTCGTGCCGTTCGCGACGGCCACCGCGGCCGCGGCTCTCGTGGTGGCCTCGTTGTTCGCCGTCCAGGCCAACCGGACCCAGGACGAACTGGACGCGCAGAAGGCCCAGGCCAGTGAGATCGCCCACGTTCTCCAGGCCGTCGACGCGCGGGCGACCCGGGGACAGGACGCCCAGGGCCGAACGATCGGAGTGATCGCTTCCGCATCCGAGGGGCGCGCGGTCGTCACCCTGAGCGGGTACAGCGCGCCCCCGAGCGGCCGGGTGCGCCAACTGTGGCTCATGCGCCCGGGCGAGCAACCGCGCTCCCTCGGGCTCTTCGCCGCCGACACGCCCTTGGTCGCGAGCGGACTCGACAAGTCCGCTACATCACTGGCTGTGACGGTCGAGCCCGACGGGGGGTCACCACAGCCCACTACCCAGCCGGTTGTCCAACTCGCCCTGAAATCGGTTGGATTCGGAGAGTAATCACGGAGGGGTGGTCAACACCCTTGCGGGGAAGGTGAATCCTGTGACGCCGATACACGAGTGCCCCGACGGGGCGATAGGGTTACCCTGCCCGGGCCGGGTGGACTCGTACGGGTGGGGAGTGACATGGAACAGATAGCAGTACGCAGGGCGAGGGTCCCTGCGATCACCTGCGGGAGCAGCGCGACCAGTTCGCGCCTCGACCGCCATCTCTCGGTGCTGTCGGGACCTGCCGTCCCCCAGCGCGAGGCGGCTGAGGCGACGTCACTGATGCGCGAGCTGACCGCGCGTGACACCAGCAAGCAGGAGCGCAGTGACAGGGGTGCGCGGGTACGCCGCGTCTCGCTGTTCGCGCCGCTGCGCCGACTGCGCCGTTCGCTGTTCGGCGGGCACTGAGCCCTGGCCGCCCGGAATCGTGCTGCGATCCTGCCCGTCATCCCCACGGCATGCAGCACGATCCAGGTGAGTCGGCCGAGCGCGGGACACGTCCCCCGGCTCGGCCTCCCCGTACGCACCATCTTCGGCATGCACGCCTGCGAGGTCGGCCCGGGCCCCGACAGGGCCCGAACTCCCCTCCCGGCAAGCGGTGTTCAGCCCTCCCCGCGTGCATACCGCCGCACGGCAAGCGGTGCGAAGACCGCGATCAGCAGCGCACACCACAGCAGTGACCCGGCGATCGGATGTGCCACCGGCCAGGCGGCTCCCTCCGGCACCGGGGCGTTGCCGAACAGGTCCCGCAGGGCCGTGGTCACCGCGCTGATCGGGTTCCACTCGGCGAGGGTGCGCAGCCACCCGGGCAGTCCCTCGGCCGGGATGTACGCGTTGGACAGCAGCGGCAGGACGAACGTCGCGCCGCCCAGCTGACCGGCCGCCTCCTCGTTGCGGGTGAGCAGGCCGAGGAAGATACCGATCCAGGTGGTCGCGAACCGGAACAGCAGCAACAGCGCGAGCGCGCCCGCCGCCCGGAGCGCGGACCCCTCGACGCGCCAGCCCACCGCGAGTCCCACCAGCAGGAACGGCACCAGACCGGCCGCGGTGACCACCACGTCCGCGATCGACTGGCCCAGCGGTACGGCCGCCCGGCTGATCGGCAGGGTGCGCAGCCGGTCGGTGACGCCCCGATGCACGTCCTGGGCCGCCTGGAACATCCCGGTCATGATCCCGTTCGCCGCCGTGGCCACCAGCAGGCCCGGCACCAGGAAGGACCGGTACTCCTCGCCCGGCATCGCCAGCGCGCTGCCGAAGACATAGCCGAAGAACAGCAGCATGGTGATCGGCATGGTCTGGGTCAGGACCAGCAGCCCCGGGTTGTTCCGGATCCGCCGCAGCTGACGGCCCAGCATCGCGGTGCCGTCGTAGGCCAGCATGCTCATGCCGCAAGCTCCTCGGTGAGTCGCAGGAAGACGTCGTCGAGCGTCGGCGGCCGGATGCTCGCGTCGAGCAACGGCACACCGGCCGCGTCCAGTTCGCGCACCAGCCGGGGCAGGGTGAGCGTGGTGTCCCGGGTGACGGCGCCGACCGAGTTCCGGTCGTGGTCGAACGACGGTTCCCCGCCGGTCAGTCGGTCGAGGACCCCGGCCGCCTTCACCAGGACGTCCGCGTCCGCGACGACGACCTCGACGTGCGCCCCGATCAGCGCCTTGAGCTCGGCCGGCGAACCGGTGCGGGCGACCCGGCCCTTGTCCACCAGGGCTATGTCGTGGGCGAGCCGGTCGGCCTCCTCCAGGTACTGCGTGGTCAGCAGCACGGTCGTGCCGTCCGCCGTCAGCTCGCGCACGGCGTCCCAGATGAGGTTGCGGCTGGCCGGGTCGAGTCCGGTCGTCGGCTCGTCGAGGAACAGGATGCCGGGGCGGCGGATCAGGCTCGCCGCCAGGTCGAGACGGCGGCGCATCCCGCCCGAGTAGGTGGAGGCGGCCCGGTCGGCGGCCTCGGTCAGTCCGAAGCGCTCCAGCAGTTCGGCGGCCCGCCCGGCCGGCCCCCGCACCCGGTGCAGCCGGGCGAACAGCCGGAGGTTCTGCCGCCCGGTGAGATCTCCGTCGACCGAGGCGTACTGCCCGGTGACGGCGATGGCGCGCCGCACCGCCTCCGGCTCCCGTGCGAGGTCGTGCCCCGCGATCCGGGCGGAGCCGCCGTCCGGCCGCAGCAGCGTGGTCAGCAGCCGTACGGCCGTGGTCTTGCCCGCGCCGTTGGGGCCGAGGATGCCGCAGACCGTGCCCGGGGCCACGGCGAGATCCAGGCCGCGCAGGGCATGAACCTCCCCGAACCGCTTCTCCAAGCCTTCACTAAGTACAGCGTACGTAGAAGTCATGGCAGGACCATAGCGCACTACGTACGGTGTACGTAACTACGATGGTGGCCGAGGTGATGATCGATGGCGGGCCGAGCGGCCGTACCCGAAGTGATCTGGGCCCGTCCCGAGCGGACGGGGCGTGGGCCGAAGCCCGCGTTCACCAGGGCGGACATCGCGGCGGCGGCCGTGCGGCTGGCCGACGCCGGGGGCCTGGACGCGGTGTCGATGCGCCATGTCGCGGCCGAACTGGGCTGCGGGACGATGTCGCTGTACAACTACGTCCCCCGCAAGGAGGACCTGTTCGAGCTGATGGTGGACGCGGTCAGCGGGGAGCACGAGCTGTTCGAGCCGACCGGTGACTGGCGGGCCGACATGCTGCGCAACGCGCGCCAGACCAAGACGCTCATGCACCGGCACCCCTGGATGGTGCGGCTGATGTCAGGCGTGTACGGCTTCAGCCCCAACGCCCTGCGCTACCTGGAACACTGCCTGGCCTGCCTCGACCCGCTGGAGGCCGCTGCCGGCACGAAGATCGAGCTGGTCGCGATGCTCAACGGATGTGTGACGACGTACGTCTCGAACGAACTCTCCACGGCCGAGCGGGTGCGGTCGCTGCCGTGGTCGCAGGAGCAGGAGAACGCGGTGCGGATCGCGTACCTGGGGAGCCAGGTGGCGTCCGGGGCGTATCCGCGGCTGGCGGCGTCGTTCCTGGAGGACGCGGGGCCGATCGATCTGGACGCGGTGTTCGAGCGGATGCTGGAGCGGGTGCTGGACGGGTTCTCGCCGCGGGGGTGACGGTTCGGTGCCGGGTGCGGCGCCGTGGTGGCCGGTCGCGCCCGCGTGGCGGTAGCCGCAAATCCAACACAGCCCCGCGCCCCCGACACGGGGTCACAGCAGCGCGAACTGGCCTTCCGGGCCCTCCTCGTGGTGATCGAAGACGGACGCCGGCTTCCGCGCGCTCTCCGGCACCGGCAACACCCCCGCCTCGCGCAGGTCGCTCGCCGAGATCCGTGAAGTCGACTCGTCCTCCAGCGGCTGGAGATCCGCCAGCAGGGCCAGCACCGTGATCAGTTCGAGCAGCTCCGACGTCCACGCCTGCGGCCAGGTCGCCGGGCGGATCGCGGACAGCGTGCCCGGTTCCGGTTCCGCGACCCGGGCCGCGAACCACTGCTCCAGCACCCGCACGCCGCCCGCCTCGAAGTCCCAGGCCTCGGGCGGTACGGGGGAGACGCGTCCCTCGTCCAGCAGCAGGGCCTCCTCGTCGCGGTCGTAATCCAGGACCAGGGGACGGGAGGGTAGCGGCGCGCGGACGTACGGGCGGCGGCCCCCGGGCAGCTTCGGGCGGTCGCCGTCGCGACGCATCAGCCACAGAGCGCGGCGGCCCGACTCGACGCCGCGGGCCCACAGGTCGGGGTCGTCGGTGAGCGGGACGGCGAGGCCCGGGCGGATCGCCGTCACCGTCCACGCGAGGACGTCCAGGGGCGCCACCGGGATGCCGAGGCGGCTGCTCAGATGCTCCAGGAGGCCCGGGGCCAGGTTCGGTTCGGTGCCGCCCGGGCGGCGGTACAGCGGGCGGACGCGCCCCGGGCGGAGCAGGGGGAGCAGCGAGGTCGCGAGGAGCCGGGGGCCCTGATTGTCCGTGGGGGTCTCCACCACGAACACCTGCTCCTCGTCCGCCACCCGCCACAGCTCGGGCCGGGCCGCGTCGATCAGCCGCTGGTCCGGGATCAGCCACTGTTCGTCGAAGGGCGCGGCCAGGACCCGTACCGGCTCCGGGCACGGGCCCGATGCGCGCGCGAGCTTCTCGGTGCCGCCCGTCCGCCCCGGCAGCTGTCCGACCGCCGAGCACAGGGTGCGCGAGCGGGTGGGCTCGAACAGGGCCTCCCGGTCGGGCCCCTCGGCCTTCAGCAGAGCGTCCCAGCGGGCTCTGAGGGATGCGGCGTCGGGGCCCGTCGGCCACCCCCGGCCGAGCCGCGGCGGTGCGACGGACCACGGCATGAGGTCCGCCAGCAGCGGAGCGTCGTCGTGCGTCACGCTGGGCATCGTACGACCAGTGACGGACAGTGGGTTCACGTGGCGTCCAGAGTCACCGAGAAGGAGAACCGGTCGCCCCGGTAGTGGATCACGGCCGCGTCCAGGACCCGGCCGTCCGTGTCGTAGGTGACCCCCGTGTAGTGCAGGATCGGGCTGAGCAACGGGACTTGGAGCAGCCGGGCGGTCTCCGGGTCCGCGAGCCGCGCCTCCACCGTGTCCGTGATGCGGCCGATGTCCACCCCGACGACGTCCCGCAGCACCTTCGTCATCGGCCGGCGCGCCAGGTCCGACGGGTCGATACGGGCGGCCAGTTCGGGGCGCAGGTAGTTGCGGGCGTGGTTGGTCGGTTCGCCCGTCGTCTCGTCGCTGCGCAGCCGGTGGTACGACGCCACCTCGTCCAGGTCCGGGAAGTACTCGGCGAGTTCGGGCGGCACGGGCGACTTGCCGTGCTCCAGCAGTTCGGTCGTCATGCCGGACTGCTGGGCCACGATGGCGTCCACCGAGCCGAGCAGCCGGACCGGGCTGCCCCGGCGGGCGTCCGGCTCGATGAAGGTGCCCCGGCGCCGGTGACGGGTGATCAGTCCTTCGTCCTCCAGCTCCTTCAGCGCCTGCCGCATGGTCAGCACGCTCACGCCGTAGTGGCCCGCCAGCTGTTCCTCGGTGGGCAGGCGGAGCGGGTCCTGGGGGGAGCGGCCGAGTATCGAGGCGCGCAGGGACTGCGACACCTGGTACCAGAGCGGCAGCTTGCGGTTCAGGACGATCGAGTCCGGGGCGAAGGAGGTCACGGGCTATCCGTACCTTCCGCGGATCGGTCAGTGCAACGGGCGGAAGTGACGTTCGAGGCCGCGCCACACGTCGTCGTAGTGCGGCTGGAGGTGGTCCGCCCGGGCCGCGTGCGCGGTCAGCGTCACCGGCCAGCGCGTCTCGAACATGAACGCCAGCCCGTCGTCGACCTTCTGCGGCTTGAGCTCGGCCGCGCTCGCCCGGTCGAACGTCTCCCGGTCCGGTCCGTGCGCCGACATCATGTTGTGCAGCGAGCCGCCGCCGGGCACGAAGCCCTCCGCCTTGGCGTCGTAGGCGCCCTCGATCAGGCCCATGTACTCGCTCATCACGTTCCGGTGGAAGTACGGCGGCCGGAACGTGTCCTCGCCGACCAGCCAGCGCGGCGCGAACACCACGAAGTCGACTCCGGCCAGCCCAGGGGTGTCCGAGGGGGACGTCAGCACGGTGAAGATCGACGGGTCGGGATGGTCGTAGGAGATGGAGCCGATGACATTGAAACGGCGCAGATCGTAGGTGTACGGCACGTGGTTGCCGTGCCAGGCGACCACATCGAGCGGGGAGTGGTCGTAGGTCGCCGTCCAGAGGTTGCCGCAGAACTTGTTGACCACCTCGACCGGCCCCTCGACGTCCTCGTAGGCGGCGACGGGGGCCAGGAAGTCGCGGGGGTTGGCGAGACCGTTGGCGCCGATCGGGCCGAGGTCGGGGAGCTGGAAGGGGGCGCCATAGTTCTCGCACACATAGCCCCTGGCCGACTCGTCCAGCAGCTCCACACGGAAGCGCACGCCACGAGGGATCAGCGCCACGTGTCCCGGCTCCGCGTGCAGCAGCCCGAACTCGGTGCGCAGCAGCAGCCCGCCGCGCTCCGGGACGATCAGCAGCTCGCCGTCGGCGTCGCTGAAGACGCGGTCCATGGAGTCGGTGGCGTGGTAGAGGTGCACGGCCATGCCGGTGCGCTGGGTGACGTCGCCGTTGCCGCCGAGGGTCCACAGGCCGGCGAGGAAGTCGGTGCCCTCGACGGGCTCCGGCAGCGGGTTCCAGCGCAGCCGGTTCGGGTCCGGGACCGACTCGGTGAAGGGGGCCGTGCGGATGCGGCCGTTGTGGGTGTGCGTGAACGCCGGGTGCGCGGCGGACGGGCGGATCCGGTACAGCCAGGAGCGGCGGTTGTGCGCGCGGGGTTCGGTGAACGCCGTACCGCTGAGCTGCTCCGCGTACAGGCCCAGGGGGGCGCGCTGCGGGGCGTTGCGGCCCACGGGGAGGGCGCCAGGGACGGCCTCCGAGGCGTGCTCGTTGCCGAATCCGCAGAGGTGGGTCAGGCCCTCGGCGGTCTTGCGTGCGTCGCCGCGCGCGAGCGCTGCGTCCCCGTTCATGATCGCTCCCTTGCGGTCTGATTCCTATGGAACACCGTAGGATTGCGGTGTCCTCGGCGCAAGAGCACGTTCCGTGGAACCGATCTCCCCCTCGTGACCTCCTCAGGGAGGAGGACGAGAACCAGACCCCAGGGGGATTCGCGTTGTCGGACCTGTGTTCTACGCTCCCCGGCATGTCGTGGACGCGGGGACTCCTTGCCCTGCTCGCGGTCTGTGTCCTGCTGGTCACCGGATCCGTGAGCTGTGGCGCCGATGGGGCACGGAAGAACAAGGACGGACAGTCGGTGTCACCCGTGGGCAAGGTCCTCGACGACACCGATCACGAGGGTCGGCACTACCGCGAGGTGGACAAGGACAACGCCCCCGACGTCGGCATAGTGGTGCAGCCGGACGCCGACGACAGCTGGTCCGTGCGGCTGACCGTCGAGAACTTCACCTTCTCGCCCACGAGGACGAGGGAGAAGGCGGTCTCCGGCCGCGGTGTCGCCGTCCTCTTCGTGGACGACCGCCCCGTCACCACCCTGCGCACCCCGTCCTACCGCCTCTCGGCCGCGTACGTCTCCCAGGGCACCCACAAGGTCACCGTCCGCCTCTACGCCGACGACGGCACCGTCTGGGCCGTCGACGGCGCCCCGGTCGAGAGCACGGCCGACGTCACGGCCTCGAAACCCCAGCCCACGGGGAACGGAGCGGGGAACGGGGCTTCGGAATCGCTGTCCGGCGGGAGCGGGGGCGGCGTTTCGGGGGCGCGGGCCGCTGTGGCCGGGGACGGCGGGGCGTCGGGCCCGCGGGCCGCCGCGGGTGTGGACGGCACCGCTTCGGATGCACGGTTCGCGATGTTCGCGGGTGGAGGTGCTTCGGGTTCGCGACCGGCTGGCGTGGGTGCCGGTGGCTCGGGTTCGCGGCCGGACGTGAGTGTGGGCGGGAGCGCTTCGGGCGTGCGCTTCGCGGTGAGCGCGGTGAGCGCGGTGAGCAGTGCGGCGGCCGCGCAGGCCGTCGTGAGGGCGGGTGCGGGTCCTCTGGACGCGTCGGCCGGGCGGGGGGTCCGGGGAGGGTGCGGGGGTGTCCTGGGTTCACGGCTTGTCGTGCGTGTGGGCGGGAGTGCCTTGGGCACGGAGGTCTCCGGTTCGCCGCCACTCGTGAGTGCGGGCGGGAACGCCCTGGATGTGCGCTTCGCGGCGAGCGTGAGGGGTGGTTCCTCGGCCGCGCGGCTGGTCTGGGGTGGGTGCGGGGGCGTCCTGGGCTCAGGCTCCGGTTCGCGGCTCGTCGTGCGTGTGGGCCCGAGCGCCTCGGACGTACAGGTCGGCACCGGCACCGGCGTCGAAGAGGGTGCCTCGGCCTCGCGGCTCGCGTTCGCTGCTCGCGCGGTCTCCGCGGTGGAGGTCCCGGTGAGTGTCGGCGGTGGCCGATGAGTGCCGTGGGCCTCCGGCCCCGTACCAGGTGGCAGGGTTCACCGGACCGCGGCGGAAAGGCATCATGAAGCCCGTGCCCCAAGCGACCTCGCTTCGCCGCGCCCCCGTGCAGCGGCGCAGTGCCGAACGGCTGACCAGAATCCTCGACGCCTGCGCCGACCTGCTCGACGAGGTCGGCTACGACGCCCTGAGCACCCGCGCCGTCGCCCTGCGCGCCGGTGTGCCCATCGGCTCCGTCTACCGCTTCTTCGGCAACAAGCGGCAGATGGCCGACGCCCTCGCCCAGCGCAACCTGGAGCGTTTCACGGTCGGCGTCACCGACCGCCTCAAGGAGTCGGGCGAGGAAGGGGGCTGGCGTACGGCAATGGACGTCGTCCTCGACGAGTACCTCGCCATGAAGCGCACCGCCCCCGGCTTCTCCCTCGTCGACTTCGGCAACCAGATCCCCGTCGGCGCCCGCCACGCCGAACCCAACCACCGCGTCGCCGACCGCCTCACCGACCTGCTCTCCGGCTACCTCTCCCGCGAACCGGACGACGACCTGCGCCGCACCTTCCTCATCGCCGTGGAGACCGCCGACACCCTCGTCCACCTGGCCTTCCGGATGGCGCCGGAGGGGGACGAGCGGATCATCCAGGAGGCCCGGGAGATGTTGCGGGCCTATCTGGCGAGGGTTCTGGACTGACGCTCCCCGGAATTCCCGGGTGAAGGCCTCCCCGTCATGCATACCGGTCGGTATGCTCAACCGGACAGGCACCGCTGCCCCGGGAGGACCCGTGTCCCGCACCGCTCTGCGTATCTGCCCCCTGTGCGAGGCCACCTGTGGTCTGACGCTCACCGTCGAGGGGACCCGGGTCATCGGCGCCCGCGGCGACCGCGACGACGTGTTCAGCAAGGGGTTCATCTGCCCGAAGGGGGCCTCCTTCGGGGCCGTCGACGGCGACCCCGACCGGCTGCGCACGCCGCTCGTGCGACGCGACGGTGAGCTGCGCGAGGCCACCTGGGAGGAGGCCTTCGACGCGGTCGCCGCCGGCATCCGGGCGGTGGTCGACACGCACGGCGCGAACTCCGTCGGGGTCGTCCTCGGCAACCCCAACGTCCACACCATGGCCGGCGCCCTCTACCCGCCGGTCCTGCTCGCCGGACTCGGCACCCGCAGCGTCTTCACCGCCTCCACGGTCGACCAGATGCCCAAGCACGTCTCCAGCGGGCTGCTGTTCGGTGACGCCAACGCCATCCCCGTGCCCGACCTCGACCACACCGACCACCTGCTCCTCCTCGGCGCCAACCCCCTGGAGTCCAACGGGAGTCTGTGCACCGCACCCGACTTCCCCGGCAAGCTCAAGGCGCTCAAGGCCCGCGGCGGCACCCTCACCGTCGTCGACCCCCGGCGCACCCGGACCGCGAAGCTCGCCGACCGGCACATCGCCATCCGGCCCGGCACCGATGCCCTGCTGCTCGCGGCGATGACACACGTGCTCTTCGAGGAAGGGCTCGTGGACCCGGGGGAGCTGACCCCGCATCTCCAAGGGATCGACGAACTCCGGGAAGCCGTGAGGGACTTCACCCCGGACGCCGTCGCCGGCGCCTGTGACGTGGACGCCCCCGCCATCCGCGCCCTCGCCCGCGAACTCGCCGCCGCCCCCACCGCCGCCGTGTACGGCCGCATCGGCAGCTGCACCGTCCCGCACGGCACCCTCGCCAGCTGGCTCGTGGACGTGCTCAACATCCTCACCGGCAACCTCGACCGGCCCGGCGGCGCCCTCTTCCCGCAGGCCGCCACCGACCGGACACCCCGGCCCGCGGGACCCAGCCACGGGTTCGCGCTCGGGCGCTGGCACTCCCGGGTGAGCCGGCACCCCGAGGCCAAGGGCGAGCTGCCGCTCTCCGCGCTCGCCGAGGAGATCGACACCGCGACCGAGGAGGGCGAGCCGATCCGGGCGGTCATCGCCGTCGCCGCCAACCCCGTGCTGTCCGCCCCGGACGGCGACCGGCTCGACAAGGCCCTCGGCTCGCTCGACTTCATGGTCAGCGTGGACCCGTATCTCAACGAGACCTCGCGCCACGCCCACGTCGTGCTGCCGCCGCCCCCGCCCTCCCAGAGCCCGCACCACGACTTCGCCTTCAACACCCTCGCCGTGCGCAACCAGGTCCGCTACACCCGCCCCGCCGTCCCGCTGGAGCCCGGCCGGATGGCGGAGACGGAGATCCTCGCCCGGCTGGTCCTCGCCGCGACCGGCATGCACGGCGCCGACCCCTCCGCGGTGGACGACCTGGTCATCGGCCAGACCCTCGGCAAGGCCGTCAAGGAGACCCACTCGCCCGTGCACGGCCGCGAGCCGCACGAGCTGGCGGCACTCCTGGAGGGCGACACCGGCCCCGAGCGGCGGCTCGACATGATGCTGCGCCTCGGCCCCTACGGCGACGGCTTCGGCGTACGCCCGGACGGGCTGAGCCTGACCAGGCTGCTCGCGCATCCGCACGGGATCGACCTCGGACCGCTCAAGTCCCGGCTGCCGCAGCCGCTGAAGACCAGGAGCGGCAAGGTCGAGCTGCTGCCGCGGCCGATCGCGGACGACCTGCCCCGGCTGCGGGAGGCCCTGCGGCACCGGACCGACGGGCTCGTCCTCATCGGCCGCCGGCATCTGCGTTCCAACAACAGCTGGATGCACAACGTCCCCGCCCTCACCGGCGGCACCAACCGCTGCACCCTGCACATCCACCCCGAGGACGCCGAACGGCTCGGTCTGCGGGACGGGGGCGCGGTGCGGATCAAGGGCGCCGGGGGAGAGGTGGTCACCGAGGCCGAGCTCACCGACGGTGTGCGCCCCGGCGTGGTCAGCCTGCCGCACGGCTGGGGCCACGACCGGCCCGGGACCCGGCTCGGCCACGCCGCCAAGGACCCGGGCGTCAACGTCAACCAGCTCCTCGACGGCAGCCTGCTCGACCCGCTCTCGGGCAACGCGGTCCTCAACGGCGTACCCGTAAAACTGGCCGCCGTAGCGACGCTGTGAGCAGCGCAAAGCTGTGACCAGCAGTTTTGCGCTTATTGCTCGCATGTCAACGTCTTGTTAACGCCACTTGACGGGTCCTAACGTCAACGCACTGCCGACTCCGGTGGGAGTTCAAGGGCGAACGTTAGGTATCCACTCATGTTGACCATCCTCGGCTTCGCCATGATCGCGACCTTCCTGGTCCTGATCATGATGAAGAAGATGTCGCCGATCGCGGCGCTCGTACTGATCCCGGCCCTGTTCTGCGTCTTCGTCGGGAAGGGCGCCAAGCTCGGTGACTACGTCATCGACGGCGTCACCAGCCTCGCCCCCACCGCGGCGATGCTCATGTTCGCGATCGTCTACTTCGGTGTGATGATCGACGTCGGCCTCTTCGACCCGGTCGTGCGCGGGATCCTGAAGTTCGCGAAGGCCGACCCGATGCGGATCGTCGTCGGTACGGCGATCCTCGCCGCGATCGTCTCGCTGGACGGCGACGGCTCGACCACCTTCATGATCACCGTCTCGGCGATGTACCCGCTGTACAAGCGCCTGAAGATGAGCCTGGTCGTGATGACCGGTGTCGCCGCGATGGCCAACGGCGTGATGAACACCCTGCCCTGGGGCGGCCCGACGGCCCGCGCGGCCACCGCGCTGAAGCTCGACGCCAGCGACATCTTCGTCCCGATGATCCCGGCCCTGGCCGTCGGCCTGCTGGGCGTCTTCGTCCTCTCGTACGTCCTCGGCATGCGCGAGCGCAAGCGGCTGGGCGTGCTCACGCTGGACCAGATCCTGGTGGAGGAGAAGGTCGAGGAGACCGAGACGGTGCTCGTGGGCGCCGGCGGCTCCGGCACCGGCGACTCGAAGGCCCCCGTGGCCACCGGCGGCTCCGGCTCCGGCACCGACGCCGAGGCCGAGGACGAGGCCGGCGACGCGGAGCGCTTCCAGGTCCTCGACCCGAACCGCGCCACTCTGCGTCCCAAGCTCTACTGGTTCAACGCGCTGCTCACGCTCACCCTGCTCACCGCCATGATCATGGAGTGGCTGCCGATCCCGGTGCTGTTCCTGATCGGCGCCGCGCTCGCGCTCACCGTGAACTTCCCGCACATCCCCGACCAGAAGGCCCGCCTGGCCGCCCACGCCGACAACGTCCTCAACGTCTCCGGCATGGTCTTCGCCGCCGCCGTCTTCACCGGCGTCCTCCAGGGCACCGGCATGGTCGACCACATGGCCCGCTGGATGGTGGACGTCATCCCCGAGGGCATGGGCCCGCACATGGCCCTCGTCACCGGCGTCCTGAGCCTCCCGCTCACCTACTTCATGTCCAACGACGGCTTCTACTTCGGCGTCCTGCCGGTCCTCGCCGAGGCCGGCGCGGCACACGGTGTGACCCCGCTGGAGATGGCCCGCGCCTCGCTCGTCGGCCAGCCGCTGCACATGTCGAGCCCGCTCGTCCCGGCCGTGTACGTCCTGGTCGGCATGGCCAAGGTGGAGTTCGGCGACCACACCAAGTTCGTGGTCAAGTGGGCAGCGCTCACATGCCTGTTGATCCTCGGGGCAGGAATCCTCTTCGGAATCATCTGATCCGCTTCTTTCCCGTCCATGGAGGACTCGATCATGGCGCCCGGTGGGAACCGCGGCTGGCTGCTCCGCCTCGTCATCGCCTTCAGCTTCGCGCAGGGGGCGGTGTCGATGGCCCGGCCCGCCGTCTCCTACCGGGCCCTCGCGCTGGGCGCGGACGAGCGGGCGATCGGTGTCATCGCCGGTGTGTACGCGCTGCTGCCGCTCTTCGCCGCCGTACCGCTGGGCCGCCGTACGGACCACGGGCGGTGCGCGCCGCTGCTGCCGGTCGGCGTGGTGCTGATATCCGGCGGCTGCGCGCTCAGCGGCATCGCGGGCTCCCTGTGGGCCATGGCGGTCTGGAGCGGGGTGATGGGCCTCGGCCACCTCTGCTTCGTCATCGGGGCCCAGTCCCTCGTCGCCCGCCAGTCCGCCCCGCACGAACAGGACCGCAACTTCAGCCACTTCACCATCGGCGCCTCCCTCGGCCAGCTGGTCGGCCCGATCGCGGCGGGCGCGCTGATCGGCGGCTCCGACCGGGCGGGCACCAGTGCGCTCGCGCTGCTCGTCTCGGGTGCCGGGGCGGCGGTCGCGTGCACCTCGCTGTGGCGCATCGAGCATCCGGACACGGCGGCCAAGTCCCGTACCGGGCAGGGCGATCGGGTGCCCGTCGGGCGCATCCTGAAGTCCCGGGGCGTGCCCGGGGGCATCTTCGTGAGCCTGTCCGTACTGTCCGCGACGGACATCCTCACCGCGTACCTCCCGGTGGTCGGCGAGCACCGGGGCATCGCCCCCTCGGTGATCGGCCTGCTGCTGAGCCTGCGCGCGGCCGCCACGATCGCCTGCCGTCTGGTGCTGACTCCGCTGCTACGGCTGCTGGGGCGCGCGTTGCTCCTGACCGTGACGTGTCTGCTGGCGGCCGTGCTGTGCGCGGGCATCGCGCTGCCGGTCCCGGTGTGGGCGCTGGCCGTCATGCTCGCGGTGCTCGGCTTCTGCCTGGGCGTGGGACAGCCGCTGTCCATGACCACGGTCGTCCAGGCCGCCCCCGACGGCGCCCGTTCCACCGCGCTCGCCCTGCGGCTGACCGGCAACCGCCTCGGCCAGGTCGCCGCACCGGCCGCCGCGGGTCTGGTCGCCGGAGTGGCGGGGGTGGCCGCGCCGTTCGTGATGCTCGGGACGCTGTTGCTGCTGTCGGCCGGGGTGGCGCTGCGGTCGCCGGGACGGTCCGAAGGGGCCGGGCTGGCCGCGGGAAAGCGGCCGAGGCGCCCGGGATTGCGCCGCACGAGCGATATCTGACGGCGCGCCGGGCGTCGATGCGGTCCACCGTCGCGCGCATGACGGAGAGTGCTGCCGAAAGAGCGATTTGTATGGAAATCGTCTGAATTCGGAGGAGCGCGCATGCCCACCCTGACACTCCCACGTACCTTCCGCGTCCGAGCGGGCGCCACGGTCGTCCTCACCGCCCTCGCCGCGGCCGGCGCGTCGTGGGTGGCGGCGCCGACGGCGTCGGCCGCGGGCGAGAACGGCGACATCAGGATCCATCACGTGGGCGTGCCTTTCGGCGTCTCCAAGGATGATCCCCGGGTCTGCAAGTTCTACCTGGACGCCGTCAACTTCGACGTCCTCACCACCATCGCCTACACCATCACGCCCCAGCCCCCGCTGCCCACCGCCGCCACCGTCGCGGGCACCATCCAGCTCGCGGGCGGCGCGGGGCACACCGACCCGCTGGGGGTCGCGGACGGACAGTACAAGATCACCTGGATCGTGGCGGGCGCCCCCAAGGAGAAGGTCTTCCGCGTCAACTGCCATGACGGCAAGCGCGACGCGGAGCGCCGGCCGGGCGACCAGATCGAGGACCAGCGCGAGGGCGGCGGCTGGAGCAAGGACTCCAACGGCCCGAAGGGCGGCGTGCACGCGGGCGGCGGCGGTCTCGTCGACACCGCGGCAGCCTTCGCGCCGGTGACCGCCGCGGGTGCGGTCGGCCTGGTGGCGGTCGGCGGTGTCGCGTACTTCCGGATGAACCGCCGTCGGCCCAATGGCGCCGCGTAGGCGCAGACGCAGGCCCTGGTACCGGACCCGCGCCTACCGCCTCACCAGGACGGCCCTGCTCACGGTCGTCCTGGTGACGGTGGGGGTCCGGTGTACGGGTGAGGACACGTCGACAGCGCCGGACGGGCCCGACGGTCCGGACACCGTGGCGGCCGCCGGCCCGGAGGCGGAGCCGGCCGGTGAGCCGGCTCCCGACGCCCGCCCCGCACCCACCCGCAGGCCTCCGCCCCGCCCGCTGTCCCGGTCGCGGCCGACGACCTTCCGCATCCCGTCCCTGGGCATCGACGCCCCGGTCATGGGCCTGGGGCTCAGCAAGGGCCGGGAGTTGTCGACACCGCCGGTCGACAAGCCGAAGCTCGTGGGCTGGTACCGGGGCGGACCCACACCCGGCGAGTCCGGAACGGCGATCGCCGTCGGCCACCGCGACACCAAGACCGGCCCCGCGGTCTTCGCCGCGCTCGCCCAGGTGAAGCCCGGCAAACTGATCGAGGCGGGACGCGCGGACGGCCGTATCGCCGTCTACACGGTGGACCGGGTGAAGGTCTTCGACAAGTCGGGCTTCCCCGACAAGGAGGTCTACGGCCCGGTCCGGCGCCCGGAACTGCGCGTGATCACCTGCGGGGGACTCTTCACCCGGCGGACGGGCTACACCAGCAACGTCGTCGTCTTCGCCCACCTCACCCAGACCCGCGAGCCCCGGCCGCCGAAGAGCGCGACGGTGAGCTGAGGGCGGTACGGCGCGCCGCGGAGCGGGCCGGTGCCGCGGAGCGGGCCGGTGTGGCGCGGAGCCGGCCGGCGTGCTGAATCCGGGCGTCCGTTATCTCGCAGGCTGGACCGGAGCGCCCGATCCGGCCCAGTCTCTTCCCCCGACCGCGTGCATTCCGTTAACTTCCGTGACTCACAGCCCCGTACGACCCGCACGGGGTCACTCCACCGCGGAGCACCAGCGCCTGATCCAGCCCTCGGGGGCACCCTCATGACACGCGCCATATCTCTGCACCACGTGAGCAAGACCTACACCCGGGGCGTCCGGGTGGTGGACCGGCTCTCGCTGGACATCGCGCCCGGCGAGTTCCTCGTCCTGCTCGGCCCCTCCGGCTGCGGAAAGTCCACCGTGCTCAGGATGATCGCCGGGCTGGAGGAGATCACCGAGGGCGAGCTCAGGCTCGACGGCGAGTACGCCAACGACCTGCTGCCCGCCGAGCGGCGGATGGCGATGGTGTTCCAGAACTTCGCCCTCTATCCGAACATGACCAGCCGGGGGAACATCGGCTTCCCGCTGCGCATCGAGGCCCCCGACGAGGACCCCCGCGCCCGCGTGGACGCCACCGCCCGCATGCTGGGCATCGAGGACGTCCTCGACCGCTACCCGGCCCAGCTCTCGGGTGGCGAACGCCAGCGCGTGGCGATGGGCCGGGCCATCTCCCGCCACCCCTCCGCCTTCCTCATGGACGAGCCGCTGTCCAACCTCGACGCCAAGCTCCGCAACCATCTGCGCGCCGAAATAGCCGGACTCACCAGGGAGTTGGGCGTCACCACGGTCTACGTCACCCACGACCAGGCCGAGGCCATGTCGCTCGGCGACCGGGTGGCCGTGCTGCGCGGCGGAGTCCTCCAGCAGGTCGGCACCCCGCGCTCGGTGTACGCGCTGCCCCGCAACGTCTTCGTCGCGGCCTTCATCGGCACCCCGCGCATCAACCTGCTGCGCGGGTTGGTCCGGGCCCCGCTGGACGGCGCGATGACCATCAGCCTCGGCAAGCAGTACCTGCGGCTGCCCGAACCCCTCTCCCTGGACCACCAGTTGCTCCGCGTGCAGCAGGGGCGCGAGGTGATCGTGGGCCTGCGTTCGGAGGCGGTCCGCATCGCCAAGCGGACCTCGGCCCGCCCGGGGGAGATGCCGATCACCGGCCTGGTGGAGCATGTGGAGTTCCAGGGCCACGAGGTCCTCGTGCACTTCGACACCGGCTCCCGGCCCGCCCTTGTCCCCGATCTGGAGGCTCCGCGTGCCGCCCCGCGCCAGCCCCGGCGCCGCCGCCGCGACGGCACGGTCCTGGACCGTCTGAGAGAGCGCGCCGTCTCCCTCCGCGCGGGCCCCGTCGTGGTCCTGGAGGACCCCCCGGACCCCGCACCCGCTCCCGCCGACGCCCGCCTCCCCGGCGACCTCGTCGTCCGCACCACCCCGGACATCGACCTGCGCCGCGGCATGCAGGTGCCCCTCCTCGTCGACATCTCCCACCTCTTCGTCTTCGACCAGCACGGCGAACGCATCTGCCCGTCCCCGGACCGGCTCCCGGACCTTGACGAGTGAGGAGGGCGGGGGCACGGCGGAGGCCGCCACATCTGTCCGGCGCCCCGCCAAGCCCGCCACCGGCGCGCCCGCCGCCCCGCTGCCCGCGCGGCCTCAGGCTGGCGCCGCCCCGACCCCCGCGCCGTACCCTCGGCCGGCCCCGCCCGACCCCCCTGTTGGAGTGAACCCAGAGCACGGCACCCGATCCGCCCCGCAGCCCCACCGGCCGCGCGCCCGCCGTCCCGCTGCCGCCCGGCCTCAGACCGGTTCCCCGTGGCGCCGCCCCGATCCCAGCACGGCACCCGATCCGGCCCGCAGTCCCGCCACCGGTGCGCCCGCTGCCGCGCGGCCTCAGGCCGGCGCCGCCCCGACCCCCGCGCCCGTACCCTCCGCTGGCCCCCGCCCCGCCTCCCTGACGGAGTGACTCCAGAGCACGGCACCCGATCCGCCCCGCAGCCCCACCGGCCGCGCGCCCGCCGTCCCGCTGCCGCCCGGCCTCGGGCCTGCTCCCCGTGGCGCCGCCCCGATCCCAGCACGGCACCCGATCCGGCCCGCAGTCCCGCCACCGGTGCGCCCGCTGCCCCGCGCGGCTTCAGGCCGGCTTCGCCCCGGCGCCGCCCCGCCCCGGCCCCGCGCCCGTACCCTCGGCCGGCCCCCACCCCGCCTCCCGGATGGAGTGACCCCAGAGCACGGCACCCGATCCGCCCCGCAGCCCCACCGGCCGTGCACCCGCCGTCCTGCTGCCGCCCGGCCTCAGGCCGGTTCCCCCCGGCGCCGCCCCGACCCCCGCACCCGTACCCTCCGCCGGCCCCCACCCCACCTCCCTGATGGAGTGACCCCAGAGCACGGCACCCGGACTGCACCGTGCTCACCCGCTAGGCAAGTGCGCATGATCATGCACCTCACCCGGACCAGAGCCCTCCTCGCCGGTGCCGCGCTGCTGCTCGCCGGCGTGCCCACCGCCTGCGCCACCCTCGCCGAGGCCGACTCCGCGGCGCCGGAGCGCGGGGCGTCGTACATCGAGACGCAGCTTTTCTTCGGTACCGCGCGGCCCGACGGCGGAGCGGCCGTTACCGACCGGCAGTTCATGGCCTTCGTCGACAGGGAGGTCACCCCCGGCTTCCCGGCCGGGCTCACCGTGCAGAGCGGGCGCGGGCAGTGGCGGGACGTGGGCGGGAGGATCGAGAAGGAGCGGTCGTACGAGCTGATCCTGCTCTACCCGGTGGGGCAGGCGCCCGCGAGCGACCGGAAGATCGAGGAGATCCGGCGGGCGTACGAGAAGGAGTTCGGGCAGGAGGCCGTGGCTCGGGTGGACGAGCGGGCCCGCGTCGACTTCTGATGTCCGTGCGGAGTCCGGTCCCGCTCTGGCGCGAAAAAACTATCGTCGCTAGTTTATGAGGCCGGACGACAGCACGTCACGGCCCAGCCCGGAAGGACGCACCATGAAGGCGCACGACGGCATGTACATCGAGGGTGAGTGGCGCCCGGCCACCGGCCCGGACGTGATCGAGGTCGTGAACCCGGCCGACGAGCAGGTCATCGCGCGGGTCCCGGCCGGCACCGCCGAGGACGTCGACCTCGCGGTACGGGCCGCCCGGGCCGCCCTCCCGGCCTGGGCCGCGACCGCTCCGGCCGAGCGGGCCGCCCGCCTGGCCGCCCTGCGGGACGTCCTCGCCGCCCGCAAGGACGAGATCGCCGAGACGGTCACCGCCGAGCTCGGCTCGCCCCTGAAGTTCTCGCAGAACGTCCACGCCGCCGTCCCCGTCGCGGTCGCCGCCTCCTACGCCGAGCTCGCCGCGACGCACCCCTTCGAGGAGAAGGCCGGCAACTCCACCATCCACCAGGAGCCGATTGGCGTCGTCGCCGCGATCACGCCCTGGAACTACCCGCTCCACCAGATCGTCGCCAAGGTCGCCCCGGCCCTCGCCGCGGGCTGCACGGTCGTCCTCAAGCCCGCCGAGGACACCCCGCTGGTGGCCCAGCTCTTCGCCGAGGCGGTCCACGAGGCGGGCGTCCCGGCCGGCGTCTTCAACCTGGTCACCGGACTCGGCCCGGTCGCGGGTCAGGCACTGGTCGAGCACCCGGACGTCGACCTGGTGTCCTTCACCGGCTCCACCGCGGTCGGCCGGCGGATCGGCGCGAGTGCCGGTGCCGCACTCAAGAAGGTCGCCCTGGAGCTGGGCGGCAAGTCCGCCAACGTCATCCTGCCGAGCGCCGACCTCGCCAAGGCGGTCAACGTCGGCGTCGCCAACGTGATGTCCAACTCCGGCCAGACGTGCAGCGCCTGGACCCGGATGCTCGTCCACCGCGACCAGTACGACGAGGCCGTCGAGCTCGCCGCCGCGGCCGCCGAGAAGTACGGCGAGCGCATCGGGCCCGTCGTCAACGCCAAGCAGCAGGCGCGGGTGCGCGGTTACATCGAGAAGGGCGTGGCGGAGGGGGCCCGGCTGGTCGCCGGTGGCCCCGAATCCCCGCGCGAGCAGGGATACTTCGTCGCCCCGACCGTCTTCGCCGACGTCACCCCCGACATGACGATCGCGCAGGAGGAGATCTTCGGCCCGGTCCTGTCCGTCCTGCGCTACGAGGACGAGGAGGACGCCCTGCGCATCGCCAACGGCACGGTCTACGGCCTCGCGGGCGCCGTCTGGGCCGGCGACGAGTCGGAGGCGGTGGCCTTCGCCCGCCGGATGGACACCGGGCAGGTCGACATCAACGGCGGCCGCTTCAACCCCCTTGCCCCCTTCGGCGGTTACAAGCAGTCCGGCGTCGGCCGCGAGCTCGGCTCGCACGGTCTCGCCGAATACCTCCAGACCAAGTCCCTCCAGTTCTGAGGAGCCGTCCCGTGGTTCGTGCCGCCGTCCTTCCCGCCGTGGGCGCTCCCCTGGAGGTCACCGACATCGACCTGCCGGACCCCGGCGCCGGCCAGGTCCGGGTGCGTCTCGCCGCCGCCGGGGTCTGCCACTCCGACCTGTCCCTGTCCGACGGCACCATGCGCGTCCCCGTCCCGGCCGTCCTCGGGCACGAGGGTGCGGGCACCGTGGTCGCCGTGGGGGAGGGTGTCACCGGGGTGGCGCCCGGTGCCGAGGTCGTCCTCAACTGGGCTCCCTCCTGCGGAAGGTGCCATGCCTGCTCGCTCGGCGAGGTCTGGCTGTGCGCCAACGCCCTGAGCGGCGCCGCCGAGGTCTACGCCCGCACCGCGGCCGGCACCGACCTCCACCCCGGCCTGAACGTCGCCGCGTTCGCTGAGGAGACGGTCGTGCCTCAGTCCTGTCTGCTGCCCCTGCCCGCCGGCATCCCGCTCACCGACGCGGCCCTGCTGGGCTGCGCGGTCCTGACCGGTTACGGCGCCGTCCACCACTCGGCGCGGGTCCGGGCGGGCGAGACGGTCGCGGTCCACGGCGTCGGAGGTGTGGGCCTGGCCGCGCTCCAGGCGGCCCGGATCGCGGGCGCGTCGAAGATCGTCGCGGTCGATGTCTCCCCGGAGAAGGAGGAGTTGGCGCGCGCCGCCGGGGCCACCGACTACGTGATCGCCTCCGACACCACCGCCCGCGAGATCCGGGGCCTGACCGGCAAGCAGGGCGTCGACGTCGCCGTCGAGTGCGTCGGCCGCGCGTCGACCATCCGCGCGGCCTGGGACTCCACCCGCCGCGGCGGCCGTACGACGGTCGTCGGCATCGGCGGCAAGGACCAGCAGGTCACCTTCAACGCCCTGGAGATCTTCCACTGGGGCCGCACCCTCGCGGGCTGTGTCTACGGCAACTCCGACCCCGCCGAGGACCTGCCCGTGCTCGCCGAGCACGTCCGGGCGGGCCGCCTCGACCTCGGGATGCTGGTGACCGAGCGGATCGCGCTGGACGGCATCCCGGCCGCCTTCGACAACATGCTGGCGGGCAAGGGCGGCAGGGCCCTGGTGGTGTTCTGACCGACGGTCGCCCGGAGCCCCGTCCCGGGTGCTCCGGGCAACCTTCCCGCACAACCGTTGACCCCATACCGTCCGGTCAGTATGTTCAGCCGCCAACGTCCCCACGCACCCACCGGAGTGTGCACCGCATGGACACGGCCCCTTCCGCTCACCCCACGTCCGTAGCCGCGCCGGCGTCTCCCCAGCGCCGTCGCGTCGCCACCGCCGCCGCCCTCGCCTCCGCCGTCGAGTGGTACGACTACTTCGTCTTCGGCATAGCCGCCGCCCTCGTCCTCGGTGATCTGTACTTCCCCGCGGGCAGCTCCTCCGCCGGCGTCCTCGCCGCGTTCGCCACCTTCGCCGTCGGTTTCCTGGCCCGCCCGATCGGTGGCATCGTCGCCGGTCAGATCGGCGACAAGCGCGGCCGCAAGCCCATGCTGGTCCTCGCCCTCACCCTCATGGGCCTCGCCACCACCGGCATCGGCCTGCTGCCGACGTACGACACGATCGGCGTCGCCGCCCCGATCCTGCTCGTGCTCCTGCGCGTGGTCCAGGGCGTCGCGGTCGGCGCGCAGTGGGGCGGCGCGATGCTGCTGGCCACCGAGTACGCCCCCGAGGGCAAGCGCGGCCTGTACGGCAGTGTCGTCCAACTCGGCGTCCCCATCGGGGTGGTGACCGCCAACACGGTCTTCCTGCTGGCCGGGGCGTTCACCACGGACAGCCAATTCGCGGCCTGGGGCTGGCGCATCCCGTTCCTCATCGGTCTGTTCGTCCTCGCGCTCGCCTGGTACATCCACGCCAAGGTCGAGGAGACCCCCGAATTCCGCCAGGCGGAGCGGGAGCTGGCCGAGCAGGAGAAGACCGCGCAGACCTCCCCGCTGCGCACGGTCCTGCGCCACCACCTCGGCACGGTCCTGCTCGCGGGCGGCTCCTTCGCCGTGAACACCGCGACCTTCTACATCCTGATCACCGGCGTCCTCGACTACACCACCCGCGAACTCGGCATGAAGCGCAGTGCGGTTCTCACCGTCTCGCTCTGCATCAGCCTCACCCAGCTGGTGCTGATCCCGGCCGCCGCCGCCCTCTCCGACCGCCTCGGCCGCATCAGGATCTACGCCCTCGGCGCGGTCGGCATCGCCTTGTGGGCGGTCCCGATGTTCCTGCTCATCGACACCGGGTCGCTGCTGTGGCTGGCGGTCGCCACGTTCGTCGCCGGATGCTTCCTGAGCATCATGTACGGCCCCCAGGCCGCCCTGTTCGCCGAGCTGTTCACGCCCGAGATGCGGTACACGGGAGCGTCTCTCGGCTACCAGATCGCCGCCGTGCTCGGCGGTGGGCTCGCGCCCTTCCTGATGGTGCTGCTGCTGGAGGCCACCGGGACCTCGATGGCGGTGTCCGGGTACATCATCGTGCTCTCGGTGATCGCGCTGCTGTGCATCAAGGTGCTCGCGGGCAGGGCGCGTTCACGCGGGGTCTGACGCCTTCTCGGGCCGCGGTCCCGGTGCCGTCACCGGGGCCGCGGCCGCCCGCGCGCCGGAACGGGACCGGGACACCGCCACGCCCGCCAGGCACAGCGCCCCGCCCGCGAGCGTGAACAGGCCCGGGACCTCGCCGAGCGCCAGCCACGACATCAGGACGACCAGGGCGGGCACCGCGTAGGTGGTCGCGCCCATGCGGCCGGCGGTCGTACGGGCGAGGGCGTAGGCCCAGGTGGTGAAGGCCAGAGCGGTCGGGAACACGCCCAGGTAGACCATGTTGAGGGTCGCCGAGGCGGGTGCGTCGGCCGCGTCCGACACCAGCTGACCGGCGAACGGCAGGCAGACGACGGCGCCCGTGAGGCAGCCGAACGTCGTCACCTGCAGCGGGGTCGCCGAGCCCAGGGCCGGCTTCTGGGCGACGACTCCGCCGGCGTAGGCGATCGCCGCGAGCAGACACAGGACCACGCCGAGCACCGAGGAGCCGCCGTCGTCCGACATCGACAGGCCGACGGTGACCGCGCCCGCGAAGGACACCGCCATGCCCGCCAGCAGGCGGGGCGGCAACGCGTCCTTGAGCAGGCGGGCGCCGAGCAGGGCGATCAGGATCGGGCCGATGTTCACGACCAGCGCCGCGGTGCCCGCGTCCACCTGCTGTTCGCCCCAGTTCAGGACGACCATGTAGAAGCCGAACCAGAGGACGCCCGAGATCGCGATGCCGCGCCACGCGGAGCGCGGGGGGAGCCCTTCCCGGCGTATCAGACAGATCACGGCCAGGGCGAGGGCGCCGGAGAGCAGGCGGCCGAGGGCCAGCGCGCCGGGGGAGTAGGCGGCGCCCGCGCTGCGGATGGAGACGAAGGCCGAGGCCCAGAGGATGACGGTGACGGTGGCTGCGCCGGCTGCGAGGAGTTCGGTGCGGCGGTGGTTCATCATGCTCCTGAGGTTAGGGAAGGGGGAGCGCGGAAGCTCGCGGATTTCGGACGGCTGGGCAGCGGTCCGCGGAGGGTGTTCAGCGCAACGCCGCCCCGTCGATGCCCAGCAGCTCCGCCAGGGCCCGTTCGCCCGTCCCCGTCACCTTCACGGCGCGCTCCGAACCGATGCGTACGCACCAGCCCTCGGCGAGCGCGTGGCGGCACAGGGCCGCTCCCGCGACCCCCGCCAGGTGCGGGCGGCGCTCCGTCCAGTCGAGGCAGCCCCGGGCCAGGGGGCGGCGGCCCTTGCGGTCGAGCGGGATGCCCACGTCCTGGAACCAGGCCAGGCCCGCGTCCGTGAGGGCGAAACCGGTGTCCTGGCGCAGCAGCCGACGCGAGGTCAGGGCGTCGGTCAGGGCGATGCCGAGGCGGCCCGCGAAATGGTCGTAGCAGGTGCGGCCCCGGGCCATCGCCGAGCCGGCGCTCGACTCCCGCAGACTGCGCGGGCGCGGGACCGCGTCCGGGTCCGGGGAGACCTGCGCCGCCAGGTCCTCCACCAGGTGGGCCACCCTCGCGTCGGCCAGTCGTACGTACCGGTGACGGCCCTGGCGCTCCTCCGTCAGCAGACCGCCCGCGACCAGCTTGCCCAGGTGCTCGCTCAGGGTGGAGGCGGCGACCCCCGCATGGCGGGCCAGCTCACCCGCGGTCCAGGCCCGGCCGTCGAGCAGGGCCAGCAGACAGGCGGCCCGGGTCTCGTCGGCGAACAGGGCGGCGAGCCTCGCCAGCCGGGGTGCCTGCGGGTCCTTGGTCATGGGTCCCAGCATGCGCCGCCAACGCTTCGGCGCCCGCCGAAGTATGCCTACCCGGCGTCTGCGACCTGCTCGTACTGCTGCGTGAGACCGTCCAGCAGGGCCCGCAGTCCGGTCTCGAACGCCCGCTCGTCGATCTTCTCCTGCTGCTCGGCGAGAAGGTGCGCCTGGCCGAGGTGCGGGTAGTCCGCGGGGTCGTACGCGCTCTTGTCGTCCACGAAGCCGCCCGCGAAGGAGCCGAGCGCCGAGCCCATGATGAAGTACCGCATCAGCGCGCCGATGGACGTGGCCTGCGCCGGTGGCCAGCCCGCGTCGACCATCGCGCCGTAGACCGCGTCGGCGAGGCGCAGCCCCGCGGGGCGGCGGCCGGGGCCCCGGGCCAGGACCGGGACGATGTTGGGGTGGTCGCGCAGGGCGGTGCGGTAGGAGACGGCCCAGTCGTGCAGGGCGGTCCGCCATGCCCGGCCGTCCTCGAACATCGACAGGTCGACCTGGGCGCTCACCGAGTCGGCGACCGCCTCCAGGATCTCGTCCTTCGTCCGGAAGTGGTTGTACAGGGACGGGCCGCTGACCCCGAGTTCCGCCGCCAGCCGCCGCGTGGACAGTGCCGCGAGGCCCTCCGCGTCCACGAGCGCGCGTGCCGTCTCGACGATCCGGTCGGTGCTGAGGAGGGGCTTGCGCGGTCGGGCCATGGCGCACATAGTAGGGCTGCGGAACGTAAACTAGCAGTGCTAATTTAATGGTGCGGTTCTCGAGTGAGGTGATCCCGTGGTCGACCTGGGGCTGAGTGAGGAGCAGGCTGCCGTCCGGCAGCTGGCGCGGGACTTCGTGACCCGGGAGATCGCCCCTCATGTCGTCGCCTGGGACCGCGCCGAGGACGTCGACCGGTCGATCGTCAAGAAGCTCGGCGAGGTCGGCTTCCTGGGGCTGACGATCGACGAGGAGTACGGCGGCTCGGGCGGCGACCATCTCGCCTACTGCCTGGTCACCGAGGAACTGGGGCGGGGCGACTCGTCGGTGCGCGGGATCGTGTCCGTCTCGCTCGGGCTCGTGGCCAAGACGGTCGCCGCGTGGGGGACCGAGGAGCAGAAGCGCCGCTGGCTGCCGGGACTCACCTCCGGCGCCCACGTCGGCTGCTTCGGCCTCACCGAGCCCGGCACCGGCTCCGACGCGGGCAACCTCGCCACGCGCGCGGTGCGGGACGGCGACGACTACGTCATCGACGGCACCAAGATGTTCATCACGAACGGCACCTGGGCCGATGTGGTGCTGCTGTTCGCCCGGTCGACGGACGCTCCCGGCCACAAGGGCGTCTCCGCCTTCCTCGTGCCGACGGACACCCCCGGCCTCACCCGCCGCACGATCCACGGCAAGCTCGGACTGCGCGGCCAGGCGACCGCCGAACTGGTCCTGGAGGGGGTCCGGGTGCCCGCCTCCGCGATGGTCGGCGAGGAGGGCAAGGGGTTCGCCGTCGCCATGTCCGCGCTGGCCAAGGGGCGGATGTCGGTGGCGGCGGGGTGTGTCGGCATAGCCCAGGCCGCCCTGGACGCGGCTCTCCGGTACGCGGGCGAGCGTGAGCAGTTCGGCAAGCCGATCGCCGGGCACCAGCTGGTCCAGGAGCTCATCAGCGACATCGCCGTCGACGTGGACGCGGCCCGGCTGCTGACCTGGCGGGTGGCCGACCTGATCGACCGCGGTGAGCCCTTCGCCGTCGAGTCCTCCAAGGCCAAGCTGTTCGCCTCGGAAGCGGCCGTGCGCGCGGCGAACAACGCGTTGCAGGTGTTCGGCGGGTACGGCTACATCGACGAGTACCCGGTGGGCAAACTGCTGCGCGACGCGCGGGTGATGACCCTCTACGAGGGCACGAGCCAGATCCAGAAGCTGGTGATCGGGCGGGCGTTGACGGGGGTCTCGGCGTTCTGAGTACCGTCTGAGTAGCTGAGCGGATGTGGCGGGGGCCACGCCGGGCCGAGACTCTGGCCATGAGCGACACACCGGTCAAACAGCAGAGCACGGCCGCCTTCTACGGTCAGGCCGTCGCCTCCTTCGCCGTGGCCATGGCCGCCACCGCCGTCGGCATCTTCCGCCTGGACGCCGACGCCTGGGTGCGCGGCTTCCTCGCGATCGCCGTCCTGTACCTGGTCACCTCCGCCTTCACCCTCGCCAAGGTCATCCGCGACCGGCAGGAGGCCGGCCAGATCGTCAGCCGGGTCGACCAGGCCCGCCTGGAAAAACTCCTCGCCGACCACGACCCCTTCGAGAAGCTCTGATCGGGGCGGCCGGGGGAGGGGCCACGACCTGGGTCCTGCCCCGGCTCGGTCCGGGGCTTCCGCCGAGTGCCGGGTGGCCGGGGGCTCACGTCGAGCGGCCGGCACCCGGTGACTCCCGGCGGCTCGCCCCGTCACGCGCCCGGACGCCGGCGGCTGGACCCGGCGTACGGCCTCGGTCCCGGGACGCGGTTTGAGTGGTCCTGCGCGGCCGACGGGCGAGCCCGGCCTCGGACCGCTCCGACACGGCGGGACGCGGGACGGCTCGTACCGGGCTTTGCCGTTCCGCCCCGCACGGCTCGGCGCCCGCACCGAACAGCCGCCCCTGACGCCCCGGCTGTTCCGACCCTCACCTTTCCTCACGTGCCGTTCCGGTGCGCGGCCGGTGTCCGCGTCGACGGGCTGCCCGGTAGGTGTTCTTACGTGTTGTCTCGCCCGCACGGCTCGGCGTCCGCACCGAACAGCCGCCCCTCACGCCCCCGGCTGTTCCGTTTCCGACCGCTCACCTTTCCTCGCGTGCCGTTCCGGTCCGCGGCCGGTGTCCGCGTCGACCGGCTGTCCGGTAGGCGTTCTTGCGTGCTGTCTCGCCCCCGCGGCTCGGCGCCCCGTGTCCTCCGCTCCGGCCCGCCGCAGGTGCTCGCAGCGAACGATCACCCCTCGCGCCTCCCCGCATGCCGTTCCGGTCGGCCGGCGTTCACATCGAGCTGCCCTGGGCGCCCCGTACCCTCCACTCCACCCCACCCCCCGGCGTCCCCGGTGCGAGCAGGCTAAGCGCTCGCTCAGGTTCGGCGGTATGGTGGGGGTTCTGACTGTGGAGAGGGGCGTGCGATGAGTACGGCGGAGGAGACGGCCGACGGCGAGATGTCGGCGTGGGGCGAGGTCACGCCCGACGCGGCGCGGCGGCTGCTCGTCGCCGCGGTGGAGGCGTTCGCCGAGCGCGGCTACCACGCCACCACGACCCGGGACATCGCGGGCCGGGCCGGGATGAGCCCCGCCGCGCTCTACATCCACTACAAGACCAAGGAAGAGCTGCTGCACCGCATCAGCCGGATCGGTCACGCGAAGGCGCTGGAGATCCTCCGGGTCGCGGCCCGCCGCGAGGGCACCGCGACCGAGCGGCTCGCGGACGCGGTGAGCTCCTTCGTGCGCTGGCACGCGGGCGGCCGTACCACCGCCCGGGTCGTCCAGTACGAACTGGACTCCCTCGGCCCCGACGCCCGCGCCGAGATCCTCGCCCTGCGCCGGCAGTGCGACGCCGAGGTGCGCGGGATCATCGAGGACGGCGTGGCCTCCGGCGAGTTCGACGTCCTCGACGTGCGGGGCACGACCCTCGCCGTCATGTCGCTCTGCATCGACGTGGCCCGCTGGTTCAACGTCGACGGCCCCTGGACGCCCGACGAGGTCGGCGCGCTCGACGCCGACCTCGTGCTGCGCATGGTGGGCGCGGCCAAGTGACGGGCTACAGGTAGTACCGGGACACCGACTCCGCGACGCACACCGGCTTGTCCCCGCCCTCGCGTTCCACGCTGAAGGCGACGGTGACCTGGACGCCGCCCGCCACGTCGTCGACGCCGGCGATCTGCGCGGTGGCGCGCAGTCGGGAGCCCACGGGCACCGGCGCGGGGAAACGCACCTTGTTCGTCCCGTAGTTGACGCCCATCTTCACGCCCTCGACCTTGATCAGCTGCGGTCCGAACAGCGGCAGCAGGGACAGGGTCAGATAGCCGTGCGCGATGGTGGTGCCGAAGGGCCCCGCGGCGGCCTTCTCCGGGTCGACGTGGATCCACTGGTGGTCACCGGTGGCGTCCGCGAACAGGTCGACGCGCTTCTGGTCGACCTCCAGCCAGTCGGTGTACCCCAGTTGCTCGCCCACCGCCGTCTTCAGGTCGTCGGCGCCCGTGAAGATCCTCGGCTCTGCCATGTCCCGGCCTCCTTGCCGCAAAATATCTAAGCGACTGCTTAGCATGGTCGGCTGGGAAGCCCCTGTCAACGGACCGCGAGGGTGACGGCATGGGTAGGCTTCGAGGGGTGCCCCAGATTCCCGAGAAGATCCATGAACTCACGGTCGGCCAGCTCGCCGCCCGCAGCGGCGCCGCCGTCTCCGCCCTGCACTTCTACGAGTCCAAGGGCCTGATCAGCAGCCGCCGCACCACCGGCAACCAGCGCCGCTACTCCCGGGACGCGCTGCGCCGGGTCGCGTTCGTCCGGGCCGCCCAACGCGTCGGCATCCCCCTGGCCACGATCCGCGAGGCCCTGTCCGAACTCCCCGAGGAGCGCACCCCCACCCGCGAGGACTGGGCCCGTCTCTCCGAGTCCTGGCGCTCCGAGCTCGACGAACGCATCCGGCAGTTGAACCGCCTCCGCGACCACCTCACCGACTGCATCGGCTGCGGCTGTCTGTCCCTGGACACCTGCGTCCTGTCCAACCCGGACGACGTCTTCGGCGAGAGGCTGACGGGGTCACGGCTGCTGGTGGAGCGGGCCGGAAACCGGCAGCGGAAGGGCCGCGGGGAGCCGGAGCGGAAGGGGGCGGCGGACGAGTGCCGCTGAGCCGTCCGCTCGGTGGCACCCGTCCCGCCCGGCGGTACCGTAATCCGCTGGTGCCTCCTCCGCAGGCCTGGTAGCGTCGCGATCTTCGGTCGGCGGCGACACCGCGGCTGGAGTCCTGACGGGATCAACTCCCCATGACATCAACGGCCCTTGACGCGGCCCTCGCCGACATCGACACCGTCTTCAACGGCTTCGCCAGCCCCACCGAGACGGGCTGCGAGCGGTGTTACCTCCCCGAGGAGACGGCGACTCTGCGGACGCCGTACACGCGGGTGCCCGCCGATCTGGTCAGCCGGTTCGTCTTCGAGGGTCCCGATCACTTCGAGGACCACGCGGCGGTGATGCGCCGTCTCCTGCCGCAGACGGCGCACGCCATGGCCGACGGAAGTCTGGACGGCATCGGCTGGGAGGAGCACGGCCTGAGCAGGGTGGACTGGCGGGCCTGGCCGCCCGAGCAGGCGGCGGCCGTCGAGGCGTTCGTGCACGCCTGGTGGGACGACACGCTCACGACGCCGCAGCCGCCGTACCCCGTCCGCGAGGTGTTCGAGACCTGCGCCGCGATTCTGGACGACCTGGCGCCGCTTCTCGACCGCTTCCGGACCCAGCCGGTCGTCGAGGCGCATGTCGTAGCTTGCACGAGGGCCTGGATGTTCGACCTGATCACCGACGACTCGCCGTTCCGCTGGTGGTACCGCGGTGACGACGCCGCTCTGGTGACCGCCCTCCAGTCCTGGCTGGCGGCCCACGCGCCCGCCCCCCTCCGCGCCCAGGACGAGCCCGACCTGGCGACAAAGGCCGAACTCCTCGCCCTGCCCTACGACGACCGCTGGGACCACCCGATCTGGACGAGTGCCTCCGCCACCAACTGAGCGTTGGACAGAGCGGGTTGCCCCTCCGGCAGGAGGAGCGTGTCCTCCAGGCCGATCCGGGTCGCGAGGCCCAGCCGGCCGGCCAGGCGCAGCACCGGCCAGGCGCCCTCGTCCTCGCCGTGCAGCAGCACCGGGCGGCCGTGGGCCGTACCGAGCTCGGCGAGCAGCCTGCGCGCGGCGGCTTCCGGCGCCCGGGTGTCCGTCACCTCCGCGAGGACGCGCAGCACCTTCGGCCCGAGCGCGGACACCGCGAAGCGCTCGGCCCCGTCCGTGCCCGACCAGATGCCGGCCTCCACACCGACCCCCAGGTCGATCAGGGCGGCGGCGGTCTCCTCGGCGCCCGGCTCGTGCCAGTTCACCGAGGCGTGGTCGGGCAGCACGGTCCAGCTGCGGACTCGGGCCGCGCGGGCCGTATGGTCAGGCTCCGCCCAGGCGCCGGTCGTCACACCGACCGGGACCGACACCCGCGCACGGATCGCCTCCAGGGTCGCCGCGACCACCCGCGGCGACAGACTGTCCCGCCCGCAAGGTGTCTTGGGGTGGACGTGGATGTCCGTGGCGCCCGCCGCGACGGCCTCGGCCGCCGCCTGCGCCAGGGACCCGGGCGTGAGCGGCACCACCGACCCGTCGGCGGCCCCGCGCGGGCCGTTGAGACACACCTGCACCATGCCTCGATGGTGCCAGGCGGCACCGACAGATCAACGCTGTCAGAACAGGGGGTGCGGCATCCCCGGCGCACCCCCGGCGCGCTCGTACGCTCTAGGCCGACATCAGCAACCGCCCGCGCCTGGCGTCCGCCAGGGCCTCGGGGGTGAGCACGGGCCGCGGCACCAGGATTCCGCAGTCCACGCAGACCGGACCGGTCGAGGGTTCGTGGTCCAGTTCGTACTTCCACACGAGCCGCTCCCCGTCGCACACCGGGCACACCGCGCCCGGCTCGCGCTCCAGCGCGGAGATCAGCCTGCGCAGGACCTCGGCCAGCGAGTCATCGGGGTGCACCCGGGGGTCGTCGCACCACGCGACTCCGAACCCGCCCCAGGTCAGCCGGTGCCAGTCGTCCACACTGCCCGGCCTGCGCAACCCGTCGTGCTTCTCCTTCTTGCGCCGCTCGGCGAACTCGACCTCGTAGGCGAGCCAGACCGAACGCGCCTCCTCCAGTTCCTCCAGTGCGGCCACGAGCCGCGCTGGATCGGGGGAGCGGTCCTCGGGACCGAATCCCGCCCGGGAGCACAAGTGGTCCCAGGTCGCCCTGTGCCCGTAAGGGGCGAACCGCTCAAGGCACTTGCGCAGCGAGTAGCGCCGAAGCGCCAGATCGCACCGCGGATCCCGTACCTGTCTCGCCAGACTCCGGAAACCGGCCATCGCCCTGCACCTCCGTCACACCTGCACCTGTACTTCGGTCACTTCGGCGTCACCGCACGGACTTCCCGCGGCGTTGCCGAATAGACGTATCGACAAGCGATTTGGCTCCATCCGATTTCCGATGCCCCCCATAAGCCCGGGAACCCCTGCCAAAACTTGACGCATGTTCATCTTCAATCCCGGGGATACCGGCGGTAACGTCCGGCCACACCCCCCGTCGGTTGGAGCTGCCATGCCACGGCGCACCTCACGCACCGCACTCGACAGACTGAGAACTCCCGGCAGACTCACCGGGTTCCTGAAGTCCGCATCCATATGCGTCCTGATTGCCGGTCTTTTGTCCCCGCTTGCGCAGACCGCTTCGGCGGCCGAGGCCGCGGCGCCGAACGACTACTGCGGCGGCCAGTGTTCCGACATCCTGCCGCCCGGCGAGAACGGCAACGCGACCCTCGCGCAGGTCCTGCTCAACCAGGCCTTCGGCACCCAGCCCGACCACGCCGAGGACCAGCTCGGCCCCTACGCCAACCTGGCCAAGGGGTATCCCACGCTCACCAACTCGACCATCAACACCTTCTTCAACGACGCGTCCTTCGGGGTCGCGTCCGACCAGGTCGCCTCCACCCTGAGCCCGGCCGGCCGCACCGACGTGACGATCGTCCGCGACAAGAAGACGGGTGTGCCGCACATCACCGGCACCACCAGATACGGCACCGAGTTCGGCGCGGGCTATGCGGCCGCCCAGGACCGGCTGTGGCTCATGGACGTGTTCCGGCACGTCGGCCGCGGCCAGCTGACCACTTTCGCGGGCGGCGCTCCCTCCAACCAGGGCCTGGAGCAGCAGTTCTGGCGCAACGCGCCCTACAGCGAGGCCGATCTCCAGGCGCAGATCGACAACGCGGTCGCGAACAACGGCGCCCGCGGCCAGCAGGCCCTCGCCGACGCCAACGCCTATCTCGCCGGCATCAACTCCTACATCGACACCTCCGACAGCGGCCGCTACTTCCCCGGCGAGTACGTCCTGACCGGCCACAAGGACTCGATCACCAACGCCGGCACCATCGAGCACTTCAAGCTCACCGACCTGGTCGCGCTGGCCTCCGTCATCGGCGCCCTGTTCGGGTCCGGGGGCGGCGGCGAGGTCAACAACGCCATCTCGCTGATGGCCGCCCAGGAGCGGTACGGCGTGACGAAGGGCACCGAGGTCTGGGAGTCCTTCCGTGAGCGCAACGACCCCGAGGCCGTCCTCACCGTCCACAACGGCGAGAGCTTCCCGTACGCCGCCAAGCCCGCGAACGCACAGGGCGAGGCGCTCCCGGACGCCGGTTCGGTGACCACCGAGCCACTGGTCTACGACACCTCCGGCACCGGCGCCGACCAGAGCGCGAGCGCGGCCTCCGCCACGGCGACGGCGAACGCCCTCACCTCGGCCAAGCGCGGCATGTCCAACGCGCTGGTCGTCAGCGGGAAGTACACGGCCAGCGGCCACCCGGTCGCCGTCTTCGGACCGCAGACCGGCTACTTCGCCCCCCAACTCCTCATGCTCCAGGAGATCCAGGGCCCCGGCATCAGCGCCCGCGGCGCCTCCTTCGCGGGCCTGAGCATGTACGTCGAACTCGGCCGCGGCCAGGACTACGCGTGGTCCGCCACGACCTCCGGCCAGGACATCATCGACACCTACGCCGTCGAACTGTGCCAGGACGACTACCACTACCTGTACCACGGCACCTGCACGGCGATGGACAAGATCGAGCAGAAGAACTCCTGGGCCCCGACCACGGCCGACAGCACCGCCGCGGGGTCGTACACGATGAGGGTCTGGCGCACGAAGTACGGCCCCGTCGAGTACCGGGCGACCGTCGACGGCAAGAAGGTCGCCTACACCACTCTGCGCTCCTCCTACCTGCACGAGGCCGACTCGATCATCGGCTTCCAGATGCTCAACGATCCGGACTACGTCAAGAGTCCGCAGACCTTCCAGAGCGCGGTGCAGCACATCAACTACACCTTCAACTGGTTCTACGCCGACTCCACGCACACCGCGTACTACAACAGCGGCAACAACCCGGTGCGCGCGTCCGGCGTCGACGCCGAGTTCCCGGTGTGGGCGCAGTCGGCGTACGAGTGGAAGAACTGGGCCCCGGCGACGAACACCGCCGACTACACCCCGGCCTCCGCGCACCCCAACTCCATCGACCAGGACTACTACATCTCCTGGAACAACAAGCAGGCCAAGGACTACGCGACCGCGTCCTGGGGCGACGGTTCCGTGCACCGCGGCAACCTGCTGGAGGACCGGGTCAAGAAACTGGTCGCCGCGGGCGGGGTCACCCGGACCGCGCTGGTGAAGGCCATGGCGGACGCGTCCCTGGCCGACCTGCGCGCGGAGGACGTCCTCCCGGACCTGCTCAAGGTGATCAACAGCTCGACGGTCACCGACTCCACGGCCGCGGCCGCGGTGAGCAAGCTCCAGGCGTGGCTGACGGCCGGCGGCAAGCGCACCGAGACCTCGGCGGGTTCGAAGAAGTACGCCGACGCCGACGCGATCCGCATCCTGGACGCGTGGTGGCCGCTGCTGGCCAAGGGCATCTTCGAACCGGGCCTCGGCACCGACCTCTACACCGCCCTGCAGGCCAACCTGCCCGTCGACGAGTCCCCGTCGGCCGCGCACGGACCCACCGGCGCCCACGCGGGCAGCTCCTTCCAGTACGGCTGGTGGAGCTACGTCGACAAGGACGTCCGCGCCGTGCTCGGTGAGAGTGTGCAGGGCCCGCTGGCGGACAAGTACTGCGGCGGCGGCAGCCTCGCCACCTGCCGGGACACTCTCATCAGCACCCTGAAGACCGCGGCCGGCAAGACCGCGGCCCAGGTCTACCCCGGCGACACCCTGTGCTCGGCGGGCGACCAGTGGTGCGCCGACTCGATCGTGCAGCGCACCCTGGGCGGCATCAAGCACTACAACATCAGCTGGCAGAACCGTCCGACCTTCCAGCAGGTGGTGGAGTTCACCTCGCACAGGTGAGCCATGGCGGCGGGTCAGTGAACACGGCCCGCCGCCAGCACCAGCCGGGCCAGCTCGCGGTGGCAGATGTCGCTGTGCGCACCCGCGGGCGGCCCGCCGCGCCGGACCACGGCCGCGGCGTCGACGTTCACACAGCCCTTCGTGGGCAGCCTCGTGAGGGCTTCGGCCAGCTTCAGGGACGGCGTGCCGGGCACCGCCTGCACGCCGTCGTGGCCCATCGCACCCCACTTGGCGCCCAGGACCTGCCCGATGCCGAACTCCGCCACCCCCTGCGCGTCGCCCGCCATGCGGGAGGCCAGCGGATACAGCGTGCCGAGCGCCGAGTCATGGCTGGAGTAGCAGCACACCAGCGGCCCGTCGACCCGGTTCTGCTGCCCCTGGAGCACCCCTCCCGCGCGCGGGTCGTGCGGCAACCGGGCCGCGAACGCGTAGTGCGAGAAGGCCCCTTGGAGGAGGGTGACCGACTTGACGGTGTGCACCCCCTCCGGCAGCCCGCGCAGCGCGAACGACACCAGCCGCGCGCCGAAGCTGTGCCCCACGAGATGCACCCGTACCCTGGGCGCCTTCGCGGCGAGCTGTCCGATCACCCGGCCGAGCCCGCGTTCGCCGACCGTGCCCGCGCGCCGCTTCATCGCGTAGTACGTCCCCTGCCGCAGCAGTTCGTGCGCCCCGTCCCACGGATCGGGGACCGTGAACCCCCGTCCCCCGTCGGGGTCTTCGAGCCGCGTGATGGCCCGCGCGAACTCCTCGCACACGGTCGCCGTGGACCCGGCGAGGATGTCCGGCTCGTCCTGCGGCACCCCCTCGGCGAGCGTGTCCGCCGCGAAGAGCGCCTGCGGCCCCGGCGGCACCACCTCCACCAGAAGGCGCACCAGCCGCCCGAACTCCTCCAACTCGGCGTCTTCCCGGGACTGTTGGTCCAGCAGCCGGGCCAGCCGGTCGATCACCGTGGCCCGGCCCGGGAAGGTCTCCAGGAGGGCGTGCCGGGTGTCCTTGTCGAGCACCGGGCGCGGCGGCAGCTCGGCGGCCACGGCCCGCGGGAAGTCCGGGATCGGCTCGTCCGAGAACCGCATCGACGGCCAGACGACCCCCGCGTACCCGAGCCTCGCCGTCGGCGCGAGCACCGGGAACGGCTCGAAGAAGCGGCTGCAGAGCCGGGTCGCCGCCGAGCGGTCACTGTTCCAGCCGTGCGCGAGGACGACCAGGTCCGTGACCCCCCGGTCCGTCACCTCCGCGAGCAGCCGGTCCCGCCGGCCGGCGTCCGGGTCCCCGTCCGCGTCGAACGTCAGCTCCCAGTACGGTGTCACGCTCATCGCCGGATCCGTCATCACCGACCACCTCGTCCCCCGTAGTGGTGCGTATCGTCCTGCTACCGGGCGAAGTTGGCCATACTTCACGGCTCATCCGTAGAGCAGGTAATTCTTTCGAATCCTCCGGAAGGCGCGCAGCTCCTCCTGCCAGCCCGCCACGACCTCGTCGGTGCTCGCGCCGGCGTCGATCATCGTGCGGACCCGGGTGGAGCCGGTGAGCCGGTCGATCCAGTTGTCCGCGCGCCAGCCGAACCCGGACCAGGTCTGCTTGGCGGTCACGAGCAGCGCGACGCCGGTGCGGACGGGGTCGTACGCGGCCTTGTCGTGGACGTGGATCTGCACCCCGCCGATCGTCTTCCCCTGGAACTTGGAGAATGTCGGCGCGAAGTAGGCCTCCCTGAAGTGCACGCCGGGCAGGCCGAGTTCGTTCGCGGCGGCGGCCCAACGGCCGTCCAGGCCCTCCGCGCCCAGCAGTTCGAACGGGCGGGTGGTGCCGCGGCCCTCCGAGAGGTTCGTGCCCTCGAAGAGACAGGTGCCGGAGTACACCAGGGCGGTGTCGGGAGTGGGCATGTTCGGGCTCGGGGGGACCCAGGGCAGGTCCCAGGCGTCGTAGAACTCCGAGCGCCGCCAGCCCGTCATCAGGACCGTGTCCAGGGGGACCGGGGCGGTGAGGAACTCGCCGTTGAAGAGCCGGGCCAGCTCCGCGACGGTCATACCGTGCGCCTGGGAGATGGGCTGTCTGCCCACGAAGGTCGCGAACTCCCGGTGCAGGACCGGTCCTTGGGCCGCGCGGCCGGTGACCGGGTTGGGGCGGTCCAGGACGACGAAGCGCTTTCCGGCGAGCTGGGCCGCCTCCATGCAGTCGTACAGGGTCCAGATGTAGGTGTAGAAGCGGGCGCCGACGTCCTGGATGTCGAAGACGACCGTGTCCACGGCGGAGGCGGTGAAGACGTCGGCGAGGGCTTGGCCGCTCTTCAGGTACGTGTCGTAGACCGGCAGGCCGGTCGCGGGATCGTCGTAGCGGCCCTCGGAGCCGCCGGCCTGGGCGGTGCCCCGGAAGCCGTGCTCCGGGCCGAAGACGGCCCGTAGGTCCACCCTCTTGTCGGCGTGCATCACGTCGACGATGTGGCGGACGTCCCGGGTGACGCCGGTGGGGTTGGTGACGATGCCGATCCGCTGACCGCTGAGCTGGGCGTATCCGGCCGCGGCCAGGTTCTCGAAACCGGTCCGCCGGTGAGGGCGCGCTGCTTGGGCGGGTGGTGTGGAGGTCAGTGACGCCGTTGCCGTCGCTGCTGTCAGCAGGGTTCGTCTGGATAGGCGCATGAAGGGACCGTATGGGCTCCCGCGGGTTGTGGGCAGGGTTGCGGCACGTCGTGGCTTGTCGCGCAGTTCCCCGCGCCCCTGGAGGGGCGCAGCAGTCGCCCTTCCTTCCTACATACCGACCGGTTAGTCTGGGCCTGCAGTCGAGCCGGAGTCGAAGGAGACCGATGGTGGAAGCCCTGCAGGGTGCCGGAGTGGTTGTGACCGGGGCGGGAGGTGGCATCGGGGCCGCGCTCGCGCGGCGGTTCGCCGCGGAAGGGGCCCGGGTCGTCGTCAATGACCTCGATGCCGGGCGGGCCAAGGCCGTCGCCGAGGAGGTCGGGGGGATCGCCGTGGCCGGGGATGCCTCCTCGGTTGTCCCCGACGCGCTCGACGCCCTCGGCGGGACCGTCGACGTCTACTGCGCCAACGCCGGTGTCGCCTTCGGCGGTGACCCGCTCGACGAGAACGCCTGGGCCGCCTCCTGGGACGTCAACGTCATGGCCCATGTCCGCGCCGCCCACGCGCTGCTCCCGGGCTGGCTGGAGCGGGGCAGCGGGCGGTTCGTGTCGACCGTCTCCGCCGCCGGACTGCTGACCATGATCGGGGCCGCGCCCTACGCCGTCACCAAGCACGGGGCGTACGCCTTCGCCGAGTACCTGTCGCTGACGTACCGGCACCGCGGGATCAAGGTGCACGCCATCTGTCCGCAGGGCGTGCGGACCGACATGCTCGCGGCCACCGGGACCGCGGGTGACCTGGTGCTCAGGCCGACCGCCGTCGAGCCGGAGGACGTGGCCGAGGCGCTGTTCCGGGGGATCGAGGAGGACCGGTTCCTGATCCTGCCGCACCCGGAGGTCGCCGAGTACTACCAGGCGCGGGCCGCCGAGCCCGATCGCTGGCTGGCCGGAATGAACCACCTCCAGCGCAAGTGGGAGGAGGTCCGATGAGCGAGTCCCGCTATGCCGCCAAGCCCTGGCTCGACCTGCTCAGCGAGGCCCAGCGCGGGCCGATCGAGCCCGACGACTCGCTGGTGCACGCCCTGCGGCGGGCCGCCGCCGAGGCGCCCGAGCGGCCCTTCCTCGCCTACTTCGACGGACGGCTCGGCTACCGCGAGGTCGACGAGCTCAGCGACTCCGTCGCCGGGCACCTCGCCGCGCGCGGTCTGGAGCGCGGGGACCGGGTGGCGATCCTGCTCCAGAACTCGCCGCTGTTCGTGCTCGCGCTGCTCGGCGCGTGGAAGGCGGGCGCGGTCGTCGTGCCCGTCAACCCCATGTACAAGTCGGGGGAGGTCGGCCATGTCCTGCGGGACGGCGAGGTGGCCGCGCTGATCTGCTCCGACCGGGCCTGGGAGTCGTATCTGCGCGAGACGGCGACCGGTTCGCCGGTGCGGATCGTGCTCACCGGGTGCGAGCTGGACTTCCAGACCCGCGGGGACGCGCGCGTGCTCGGCTTCGAGCGGCTGCCGCAGGCCGAGGACGCCGACGACCTGGTCGCCGTCGCCCGGGCCGGGCACAAGGCGCCCGAAGGCCGGGACGTGACGCTCTCCGACATCGCGCTGATCAGCTACACCTCGGGGACGAGCGGCACGCCCAAGGGCGCCACCAACACGCACGGCAACATCATGTACAACGCCGAGCGGCAGCGGACCGGGCTCGCACTGCCCGAGGCGCCCGTCTACTTCGCGCTGGCGCCGCTGTTCCACATCACCGGGATGGTCTGCCAGCTCGGGGCGTGTCTGGACAGCGTGGGCACGCTCGTGCTGGCGTACCGCTTCGAGGCGGGTGTGGTCCTGGAGGCCTTCGCCGAGCACCGGCCGCACTACACGGTCGGTCCGTCGACCGCGTTCATGGCGCTGGCCGCCCACCCGGACGTCACCCGTGAGCACTTCTCGTCGTTCGTCAACATCTCCTCGGGCGGGGCCCCGCTGCCGCCCGCCCTGGTGGAGAAGTTCCGGGCCGGCTTCGGGCCCTACATCCGCAACGGCTACGGGCTGACCGAGTGCTCCGCGCCCTGCGCGTCCGTGCCGCCGGAGCGGGAGGCGCCCGTCGACCCGGTGTCCGGGACGCTCGCCGTGGGGGTGCCGGGGCCCGAGACGGTCGTACGGATCGTCGACGACAGCGGCGCCGAGGTGCCCTTCGGTGAACAGGGCGAGATCGTCGTGCGCGGGCCGCAGGTCGTGCCCGGGTACTGGCGGCGGCCGGACGCGACCGCAGAGACCTTCCCGGACGGCGAGCTGCGCACGGGTGACATCGGGTTCATGGATCCGCAGGGCTGGCTCTACGTCGTGGACCGCAAGAAGGACATGATCAACGCGTCCGGCTTCAAGGTGTGGCCGCGCGAGGTCGAGGACGTGCTGTACACGCATCCGGCGGTGCGCGAGGCGGCCGTCGTCGGGGTGCCCGACGGATACCGCGGGGAGACCGTCAAGGCGTACATCAGTCTTCGTCCGGGTGTCGAAACCGACCCCGATGCGCTCGCCGTGTACTGCAAGGAGAGACTGGCGGCCTACAAGTACCCGCGGCAGGTGGAGATCCTGCCCGAGTTGCCGAAGACGGCCAGTGGGAAGATCCTCCGTCGGGAACTCCGTTCCCGACCGCACGACAACGATTGACCTCTCGGAAGGCAGGTGGCGGCACAGTGCCCAGGACGACGGACGGAGACGGTACGCCCGTCCCGCAGCGGCTGCTGGCCGCCGCCACCCGGCTCTTCGCCGAGCAGGGCTACGACCGCACCTCCGTGCAGGAGATCGTCGAGGCGGCCGGCGTCACCAAGGGGGCGCTGTACCACTACTTCGGCTCCAAGGACGACCTCCTGCACGAGGTGTACGCGCGCGTGCTGCGCGTACAGCAGGAGCGCCTCGACGCGCTCGCCAACGCCGACGAGCCCATCGAGAAGCGGCTGCGGGCCGCCGCCGCGGACGTCGTGGTCACCACGATCGAGAACCTCGACGACGCGATGATCTTCTTCCGCTCGATGCACCACCTGAGCCCGGAGAAGAACAAGCAGGTGCGGGCCGAACGGCGCAAGTACCACGAGCGTTTCCGCGCGCTCGTCGAGGAGGGCCAGGAGGCGGGCGTCTTCTCGAAGGCGACCCCGGCCGACCTCGTCGTGGACTACCACTTCGGCTCCGTCCACCACCTGTCGACCTGGTACCGCCCCGACGGCCCGATGGGCCCGCAGGAGGTCGCCGACCACCTGGCCGACCTCCTCCTGCGGGCCCTGCGGCCGTAGCGCGCCTCCTACAGGTACTTCTTCAGCTCGCGGCGCGCGAGCGAGCGCTGGTGCACCTCGTCGGGCCCGTCCGCGATCATCAGGGTGCGGGCGCCGGCGTACAGCTCGGCCAGCGGGAAGTCCTGGCTGACACCGCCCGCGCCGTGCAGCTGGATGGCCCGGTCGATGATGTCGACGACCGCGCGGGGCGTGGCGATCTTGATGGACTGGATCTCGGTGTGGGCGCCCCGGTTGCCGACCGTGTCCATCAGCCAGGCCGTCTTCAGGACCAGCAGGCGCAGCTGCTCGACGGTCACGCGCGCGTCGGCGATCCAGTTGTGCACCACGCCCTGCTGGGCCAGCGCCTTGCCGAAGGCCGTGCGGGAGACGGCCCGCCTGCACATCAGCTCGATCGCCCGCTCGGCCATGCCGATCAGCCGCATGCAGTGGTGGATCCGGCCCGGGCCCAGGCGGGCCTGCGCGATGGCGAAGCCGCCGCCCTCCTCGCCGATCAGGTTCGAGGCCGGCACGCGCGCGTGGTCGAAGATCACCTCGGCGTGGCCGCCGTGGTAGTGGTCCTCGTAGCCGAAGACCCGCATCGCCCGCTTGACGGTGACGCCCGGGGTGTCCCGCGGGACCAGGATCATGGACTGCTGGCGGCGGATGTCCGCGCCGTCCGGGTCGGTCTTGCCCATCACGATGAAGATCTTGCAGTCCGGGTTCATCGCCCCGGAGATGTACCACTTGCGGCCCGTGACGACGTAGTCGTCGCCGTCGCGCTCGATGTGCGTGGTGATGTTGGTGGCGTCGGCGGAGGCCACCTCCGGCTCGGTCATCGCGAACGCCGAGCGGATCTCACCGGCCAGCAGCGGCTCCAGCCACTGCTTCTTCTGCCGCTCGTCGCCGAACTGGCTCAGCACCTCCATGTTGCCGGTGTCGGGCGCCGCGCAGTTCAGCGCGGTGGGCGCGAGCTGCGGGGAGCGGCCGGTGATCTCGGCGAGCGGGGCGTACTGGAGGTTGGTCAGCCCCGCGCCGTACGCGGGGTCGGGCAGGAAGAGGTTCCACAGGCCCTGCCTGCGGGCCTCGGCCTTGAGCTCCTCGACCACGGCCGGGGTGTCCCACGGCGAGTCCAGCTCGGCGCGCTGCTCCTCGGCGACGGCCTCGGCGGGGTAGACGTACTCGTCCATGAAGGCGAGCAGCTTGGCGCGCAGCTCCTCGGTGTGCGCGTCGAACGCGAAGTCCATGCGGATCAGCCTTCCTGGATGCCGTCGTGCAGAGTGGTCAGACCGTGCTGGATGAAGACCGGGACGAGGTCGCCGATGCGGTCGAAACCGCGGCCGACCGTCTGGCCCAGGGTGTAGCGGTAGTGGATGCCCTCCAGGATCACGGCGAGCTTGAACCAGGCGAACGCCGTGTACCAGGACACCGCCGAGACGTCCCGGCCCGAGCGCTCGGCGTACCGCGCGATCAGTTCGGCCGGATCCGGGTGGCCCGGGGCCTCGGCGGTCGTGGAGACCGGGGAGTCGGACATGCCCAGCGGCAGGCTGTACATCACCAGCAGGCCCAGGTCGGTGAGCGGGTCGCCGAGCGTGGACATCTCCCAGTCGAGGATCGCCTTGATGCGGTCGTCGTCGCCCATCAGGACGTTGTCGAGCCGGTAGTCGCCGTGCACGACGGTGGCGGCGGGGGACTGCGGCAGATGGCGGCCGAGGGCCGCGTGCAGCTCGTCGATGCCGGCCAGGTCGCGGTTGCGGGAGGCGTCCAGCTGCTTGCCCCAGCGGCGCAGCTGGCGGTCCAGGAAGCCCTCCGGGCGCCCGAAGTCCGCGAGCCCCACCTCCGCGGGATCCACCGCGTGCAACTCGACGAGGGTGTCGACGAGGGACAGCACGGCGTCGCGCGTGCGCTCGGGGCCGAGGGGGGCGAGCTGGTCGGCGGTGCGGTACGGGGTGCCCTCGACGAAGTCCATGACGTAGAACGGCGATCCGAGCACCTCCTCGTCCTCGCACAGCAGGACCGGCCGCGGTACCGGCACGTCCGTGGGGTGCAGGGCGCTGATGACCCGGTGCTCGCGCTTCATGTCGTGCGCGGTGGCCAGGACATGGCCCAGCGGGGGCCGTCGTACGACCCACTTCGTGGTGCCGTCCGACACCGCGTAGGTGAGATTCGACCGTCCGCCCTCGATCAGCCGGCCGGTCAGGGGGCCCTGCACCAGGCCGGGCCGCTCCAGGTCGAGCAGGCCGCGCAGCCGGTCGAGATCGAGGCCTGGCGGATGGTCGGGACTCATCGGGGCTCCTTACGCGCGCGTGAACGGGGTACGGACCATCATGCCGACTGGTCGGTATGTCGTCCAGGGGGAACGGCGAACGTGATCCGGCCCACGATAGGCCGACAGCTCCCCGCGGAGTGCGGCGGGGAGCTGTCGGTGACGCTTCCTGGTGGTCTCCGCTCAGGTCAGTGGTCGTCCCAGTGGCCCTCGTGGGCGGCGTGCCGGTGACCGTCGTGGAGGTAGTCGACGTGATCGCCGTGCAGAACGCTCTCGTGCCCGCAGTCCTGGCCGTGCCGGTGGTCGTGCCCCTCGTGCGACACATGCCCGCCCGGCTCGCACTCGTCCCAGTGCCCCTCGTGCTCGCGGTGCATATGACCGTCGTGCGCGTAGTCGACGTGGTCCTCGTGCGGTACCTCGGTGTGTCCGCAGTCCGAGCCGTGCGTGTGCGCGTGGGAGGCGTGCTCGTGGTGGAGGGTGGTCATGGTGCTCACCTTCGAAGCGACGGGCGATGACGTCGGACAGGCTGCCACGGGAGGAGTGCGTATCGGGCGATTCGGTGCGCGTGGCGCGGGGGTCCGGATGGGCCGGGGGAGCGCGGGGGCCGAGGCCGGACGGGTGCCGGGTGGGCCCGGTGCCGACCGCGCCGAGTGGCGCGTCGCCTCCGGCTCCCGGTTCAGAAGAGTTCAGAAGACCAGCGCCGCCCCGCACACCGCCATCGCCACCGTGCACAGGGCCGCGGTCGCGGCGGTCCGCGGGGTCAGGGACGGTGGGGTGTCGGACGAGGTCAGGGTGTGGATGCGGCGGTGGGCGAGGTAGAGGAAGCCGAGCCACAGCGCGCAGCACAGGGCACAGGCGATGAGGGCGGCGGGGGACGGGCCGCCGTGCAGGGCCGTCTTCACGGCGAGCACGGCGGAGACGGTGCCCGAGAGGGTCGTACGGCGCCAGGCGAGGCGGGTGCGTTCGGGCTGGAGCCCCGGATCGCGGTCCGCGGCGGCGCCCTCGCTCGCCTCTCCCTCGCTCGCCCCTCCCTCGCTCATTCCGCCCTCGCTCATCCCTCCCACCCGACGAGCACCACGAAGACCATGGCCACGGCCACCACCGCGACGACCAGGCTCAGCAGCGCCGGGAACCGGGACACCGGCAGATCCTCGCCCCGCCGCATCGCCCGCTCGCACCGCACCCAGTGGTTGACCGCCCGCAACGAGCACAGCACGCCCGCCGCGAGCAGCGCGAGCGCCAGTCCGACCCGCCATCCCCAGCGCAGATCGGGCAGGAACTGGTCCACGGCGAAGCCGCCGCCGATCAGGGCGAGCGCGGTCCGCAGCCAGGCCAGGAAGGTGCGCTCGTTGGCCAGCGAGAACCGGTAGTCGGGGGTGCTGCCCTCCTGCCGGACCGACTCGGGGGCGAACCAGACGCGGACGTTCCGTGCGAGATCGATCACGTGCACGAGCCTATCGGCCCTGCCGTCAAGGGGCGTTGCCGGTGCTCAGGGGGTGTTTCACCAACTGATCTTCGCCGCCACCGGCAGATGGTCGCTGCCGGTGGCCGGCAGGACCCAGGAGCTCTCCGGCCGCACCCCCCTGACCATGATCTGGTCGATCCGCGCCAGCGGGAACCCGGCCGGCCAGGTGAAGCCGAAGCCGTCCCCGGCCGCGTCCTGGGCCGAGGTCAACCGCGCGCCGAGTCCGCTGAAGGCACGGTCGTCCAGGGTGCCGTTCAGGTCGCCGAGCAGTACCACCCGACCGCCCCGCTCGGCGGCGACGGCCCTGCCGATCGCCTGCACGCCCCGGTCCCGCTGGTCCGTACCGAAGCCGTCCCTCGGCGTCACGCGCACGGATGCCAGGTGCGCCACGTACACCGCCAGCGGGCCCCGGTCCGTGGCCACCGTGGTGCGCAGCGCGCGCGTCGCGGCCGGGTCGAGCGGCTTGGTGGCCGCCAGCGGCCCGTAGTCCATCTCGATGTCGACCGGCCGGGTGCCCGACAGCGGCAGCCTGCTCCACAGTCCCACCGTGCCCAGCACGGCGTGGAACCGGTACGTCCCCGCCAGTTCCCTCTCGTAGGTGCCCTTGGCCTCGGGGGTGATCTCCTCCAGCGCCAGCACGTCCGCGCCGGAGGCGACCAGGTCGCGGGCGGTGGCCGCCGGGTCGGGGTTGTCGGCGCCGACGTTGTGGCTGACCAGGGTGAGGTCGCCGCCGGTGTGGGACCTGTCGCCGAGCAGCCCGCCGAAGAGGTTCAGCCACACCGTCACCGGCAGCAGCAGCGCGACCACCGCGGCGGCGGAGCGGCGCAGCAGTGCCCCGGCCAGCAGGACCGGGACGAACAGGCCGCACCACGGCAGGAAGGTCTCCACCAGACTGCCGAGGTGCCCGGGCGTGTTCGGGACGCTCCCGTGCAGCAGCATCAGCAGGCCGAGCAGCAGCGCCGACGCGGTGAGCACCGGGCCGCGCCGCCAGGGCTCGGGGCGGGCGACGGCGAGGGCCGCCCGGCGGACTCCGGCACGCCGGGCCCCCGAGCCGGTGTCCTGGCGGTGCTCGCCGTCCTGCCCGCTCTCCGCCCGGCCGGGGTTCGTCGCGTCCAGGACCGCCACGCCGTCCGGAACGTACCGTCGGCGTCGCCGGGTGAGGTGTGCCGATGGGGGGATTCGCGTCATGCCACAAGTCAAGACGGCGTGATGTTGCCGGCCCGTATGCGGATTTCGATACACGGACGATATGCGTCGGTTCGTAGCATCGGAGCATGCGTGCGCTGATCGTCCCCGTCACCGGGCAGGAGGGAGCGGACCGTGGATAGGCAGCCCGGGATGAGCGTCCGCCTCAAACTGACCCTCAGCTACGCCGGGTTCCTCATGGTCGCGGGTCTCCTGCTGCTCGCCGCGGTGTGGCTGTTCCTGCTGCGTTACGTCCCCAACCGCGCGATGCTCTACAACCCCGACGACCGGCCGACGGGCGGTGTCTTTCCGGTCCGGTCCGCCCTTCTGGAGGTCTTCGCCCCGAGGGCGGCCGCGGTGCTGGCGTTCCTGCTGGTGTTCGGCCTCGTGGGCGGGTGGATCCTCGCCGGCCGGATGCTCGCCCCGCTGACCCGCATCACGGAGGCCACCCGCTCGGCCACCCATGGATCACTCTCGCACCGGATCCTGCTGCCGGGTCACAAGGACGAGTTCCGCGAGCTCGCCGACGCCTTCGACGCGATGCTCGCCCGGCTGGAAGCACATGTGGCCGAGCAGCAGAGGTTCGCGGCCAACGCCTCGCACGAGCTGCGCACCCCGCTGGCCATCTCCAAGGCCCTGCTCGACGTGGCCCGCGCCGACCCGCACGCCGACACCGGTGAAGTCATGGCACGTCTGCACTCCGTCAACACCCGGGCGATCGACCTCACGGAGGCGCTGCTCCTGCTCAGTCGCGTCAATCAGCGGTCCTTCACCCCGGAACCCGTCGACCTGTCCCTCCTCGCGGAAGAGGCCACCGAGGAGCTTCTGCCCCTGGCGGAGAAGCACGGCGTCACCGTCGAGACCGGCGGGGTCGCCGACCCCACCACCGGGTCCCACGCGCTCCTGCTCCAGCTCACGACGAACCTCGTGCACAACGCGATCGTCCACAACCTGCCCGAGGGCGGCGCCGTGCGGGTCACGACCGGCGTCCGCCCCGGGGCGGTGCTGCTCACGGTCGAGAACACCGGCGACCGGCTCACCCCGGCGCTTGCCGCCACGCTCACCGAGCCGTTCCAGCGGGGCACCGAGCGGGTGCACACCGACCACGCGGGCGTGGGGCTCGGCCTGGCCATCGTGCAGACCATCACCCACGCCCACGACGGAACGCTCGCCCTGGACCCACGCCCTGAGGGCGGGCTGCGCATCACGGTGGCGTTCCCGGCGGTCAGCCCATCGACCGGTACGCCTTGAGCCGCTCGTAGGCCGCCAGCCCGTCCGGCACCCACTCCCAGTCCGGCAACCGCAGCTCCACCTCGTCCTCGGTCAGGAAGTCGTGCCAGGCGACCTCCTCGACCTGGGGACGGACGGGGAGCTCGCAGCGGACCTCGTACACCGCGGACCACCAGGTACGGCCGGCGCCGTCGTCGTAGAGGAACTTGAAGAGGTACTCCGGTCGGGGCAGCCCTGACACCCCCAGCTCCTCCTCGGCCTCGCGCAGGGCCGCGTCGTCGTAGGCCTCGCCCGCGCCGACCACTCCGCCGACGAACATGTCGTACAGCGACGGGAAGACCAGCTTGGTCGGCGTGCGGCGATGCACGAACAGCCGCCCCTCGGCGTCCCTGGCCTGGATGAAGACACAGCGGTGACGCAGGCCCTGCGCGTACGCCTCACCGCGCGGTACCTGCGCGACGACGTTGTCGTGCTCGTCGACGATGTCGAGGATCTCGTCAGCAGCGCTCATGCTTTCCATCCAAGCAGGGCGCGGGGCCCGGTAAGGGTGGGGGTTCCGGTACGAGTGTGTGTCTCAGCAGGGGTCCTCTTCAGGCGGGGAGCGGACCCGGGCCGGGTGTGCGTGCATGCGGGGCACATCACCGGGCCCGGGGTGCGCGTCCGCGCGGGGACACGTACCTGGGGATGAAGCCGGTAGCGGGCCTGGCGCGTGCCCGGCCCTCGAAGGCGCGCACCGCCCCGGGGCCCACCGCAGCGCATGCCCGGCCGGCGACCGCACCCATCCCGCGGCCCGCATCCAAGCCAAGGCCCATCCCCGTCCGGCACCGGACCCCCGCCCCGCCCCCGCAAGGGCCCCGCCTCAGCTCGGCTGGAGGTTGCGGGTAGGTTCCGAGCGGTCGGCTCCGCAGGGCATCGCGGGGTGCATTCCCAGCAGGACGATGCCTGTGACGACCGCCGCGAGTCCCACCGCCTCCCAGGTCAGCGCTGCCGTGTCGGTGCGCAGCCGGTCGCCAAGGAAGCCCACCCCGCACACGATCCCGGCGAGCGGCTGGGCCGCGGTCAGCGCGGGCAGCGACATCCGCAGTGGGGCGGTCTCGAACGCGCTCTGCACCAGGATGAGCCCGGTGACGCCGAGGGCCAGCACGGCGTACGGCTGCCAGCCGGTCAGCAGCTCGGCGAGGCCGCCCGCGGAGAAGCGCTGGCCGCTGACCCGGGTGAGGGCGTCCTGGACGCCGTAGAGCAGACCGGCCGCCAGGGCCAGCAGGACCGGCGCCGCGCTCAGTCGGGAGCGCTTGGCGTAGGTCGTGAGCAGCAGGGCGAGGCCGATCATGACGCCGATGATCAGCCAGTGGCGGAAGGGATCGGTGACCGCCGTACCACCGCGGGGTTCGCCCGCCACGATGAACGCCGTCACGCCGCCCGCCAGCAGCGCGAGCCCCGCCCAGCCCTGCCGGCCCAGCGGCTGCTTGGTCTGCCTGCGGGAGAGGGCGAGGGCGAACAGCAGGTTCGTGGCGAGCAGGGGTTCGACCAGGGAGACCTCGCCCTGACCGAGCGCGATCGCGCCCAGCACCATGCCGGCCACCATCAACCCGATGCCGCCGAGCCAGCGGGGCACCTTCACCAGGTCGAGGAGCAGCCGGGGGGAGAGGAAGTCGCTCAGCGGGGCCTGACGGGCCGCGTTCTGCTGGAGCACGAAGCCGAAGCCCAGGCAACAGGCAGCACTCACGGCGAGAGTCAGAACCAGAACCGACACGGTGCGTACCTCGATCGTCCGGCCGGGCGGCGGGGTGGTAGTCGCCGACTGTAGCGTCCCAGCGTCCGGCTTGCCCCTGGGAGTACCCGGATTCGGGCCGTCGACTCGGCCGCCGAACCCTTCTCGGCGGCGGGGTGTCCTGTCATGGTGCGGCGCGGGGAAGGGCGGCGCCATGGCGTACGCCACAGAAGCCGGGCCTTGACCCGGCCCCACCAGCACCGCGTCGCCACAACTTCCTCGCAGGTATGGAGAGTTGACGCGTGTAACGCGCCTTTGACCCTTGACGTAAACCATTGGCGGAGGGTTGGCTGTCCGTGATCAGCCGATGGCGGTGCGAATCGGCTCCCCGAGCTGCCCGCAACGCCTCTCGGCCTGCCCGCATCCGCACCCAGGCACCCCGTCCTGCCCTCACGTCCGTACCCACCCCGGCAGCCGCCCTGCCGTCCCGTCCCCGTCCGCCCCGGCACCCCGGCTCCCGGCTCGACCGCACCCGCCGTGGCGCCGCGGCTTCCACGCCGTCCCACCCGCCCCGCCACCCGTCCTGCCGTCCCTCCCCATCCGGCCCGGCACCCCGGCACCCCGGCACCCCGACTAGCGGCTCGACCGCACCCGCCGTGGCACCCCGCCTTCCATCCCGTCCCACCCGCCCCGGCACTCCCTTCCGCCCCACCGGCCACGCGCCATGTTCCGTGAGGAAAACCCACACGGTGTCCCCGCCCCCACCCCCCTTCGGCCGCAGTCGGAAACGCGCCTCCCAGGCCTTCGACGCGGCCCTCGACGACGCCGAACTCATCGACGCCCGCGCCGCGTTGGCGCAGGGCAGGTGGCAGGCGGCCCGGGCGCTGCTCACCCGGACGGGGGACGAGTGGGACCTGCGGGGCCACCGGGCCACGGTGCTCGCGGCCGAGCCGTACAGCGACGCCTGGGCCCGGGACTGGCTGGTGGCCGAGCCGGACTCCGCCGACGCGGCCGTACTGCTTGCCCTCGCGCTGGTCCAGCGCGTCCGGCGGGGCAAGGGCAAGCCCGCCGCCGCCCGCGAGGCCTGCCGTACCGCGGCCCGTCTCGCTCCGGCCGACCCCACCCCCTGGCTGGGCCTGCTCCTGCTGGAGCGCGACCTCGGGGCGGCCGACGAGGTGGCCGACGTCTTCGGGGAGATCCGCACGCGGCACGCCGACCACCACCACGCCCACCACCTGATGGTCGCCCGGCTCGCCGAGCGCCGCGCCGAGACGGGCCCCGACCCGCTGCACGAGGTCTACGACTTCGCCAACTGGGCCGCCGAGCAGGCCCCCGCCGACTCGCCGCTGGCGATCCTGCCGGTCATCGCGCACGCCGAGCGCTACCGAGCCCTGGCCGCCGCCGGGCACGAGCCGCCCGACCCCGCCGCCTCCGGCCACTGGACCGGACGCCGGGCCCGGCAGGTGATGAAGGCGGCCTTCGACTGGTGGCTGGAGTGGGAGCACGAGGGCCATCCGCGCCGCCTGGTCGACCTCAACTTCCTCGCCCACGCGAAGGTCTGCGAGGGCCGCGGCGCCGAGGCCGCCGCCCTCTTCCACCGCATCGGCGAACGCCCCACCCCGGCCCCCTGGTCCTATCCGGACCGCGAGCCGTACTCCGCCTTCCGTGCCGCCCGCGACCACGCGCTCGGCACGGTGTGACACCCCCGAACCCCAGAAGGACGGTCCCCATGGCCACCGAGAGTTCCAGCAAGAGCAGACCAGGCATCAGTACGTTCAAGGGGGAGGACCGCGCCCTGCGGGCCGGCCGCCTCGGCACCGGAGGCCTGCTGCTCTCCGTCCTCGCGGCGACCGCGCCCCTCATGGTCGTCGCGGGTGTCATGCCCACCACATTCGCGGTGATGGGGATCGTCGGCCAGCCCCTGCTCTTCGTCGCCCTCGGCGTCGTCCTCGTCCTGTTCAGCGTCGGCTACGCCGAGATGAGCCGGCACGTCCACAACGCGGGCGCCTTCTACGCCTACATCTCCCGCGGCCTCGGCGGCACCGCCGGGGCGAGCGCGGCCCTCGTCGCCCTGGTCGCCTACAACGCCCTCCAGGTCGGCATCTACGGCATCTTCGGCTTCGAGGTCTCCGGGCTGTTCGCCACCTACGCCGACCTGTCGGTGGCCTGGTGGATACCCGCGCTGGTGGCCGCGCTGGTCGTCGGCGCGCTGGGCTGGCTGAAGATCGACGTCAACGCGCGCGTGCTCGGCGTCCTGCTGATCATCGAGGTCGCCCTGGTCGTCATCTTCGACATCGCCGCCGTCTCCGACCCGGCCGCCCAGGGCCTGTCCCTGCACGCCTTCAACCCGGACACCCTCAGCGGCGCCGGCGTCGGCACCGCCCTGTGCTTCTGCATCGCCGCCTTCACCGGCTTCGAGCAGGCACCCGTCTACGCGGAGGAGACCAGCCGCCCCCATGTGCTCGTCCCGCGCGTGATGTTCCTCGCCGTCGGCGGCGTCGCCGTGTTCTTCGCGCTCAGCAGCTGGGCCCTGACCATCGCCACCGGACCCTCGGCCATCGTCGGCGAGGCCCAGAAGCAGAGCGCGGGACTGCTCTTCGGCCTCACCGAGGACCGCCTGGGCACCACCTTCACCGACGTGCTGCACTTCCTCTTCGTGACCGGCATGTTCGCGGCCCTGCTCAGCTTCCACAACGTCGTCGCCCGCTACGCCTTCGCCATGGGCCGCGAGGGCCTGCTGCCCGCCGCCTTCGGCCGCACCAACAGCGCGAGCGGCGCGCCCGGCACCGGCTCGCTCCTCCAGACGGCCGTGTCCGTCGTGGTCATCGCCGTCTTCGCGATCGCCGACGACAAGCCCACGGGTGACCCGACCGTGCCGGTCCTGCACCTGTTCACCTGGCTGGGCAACATCGGCTCCCTCGGCGTGATCGTGCTGATGGCGGCGGCCTCCGCGTCCGTCATCGTCTTCTTCGTCCGGCGCGGCGCGGCGGGCGCCCAGGCCTGGCGTCTGATCACCTCGGCCCTCGCCGGGATCGCCCTGCTGGTGATCGCCGTCTACACCGTGAAGGACTTCGACGTCCTGGTCGGCGCGGGCCCCGGCTCCTCGCTGAGCTGGCTACTGCCCGGCATCATCGGCCTCGCCGTGCTGGTGGGCCTGGCGCAGGGCCTGGTCATGCGGTCCCGCAAGCCCGAGGCGCACGCCCGGATCGGGCTCGGCAACGAGGCGTTCCAGCTGGAGAAGGCGGCCGAAGAGGCGTCGTGACTCTCTGAGAACCGTGAGAAGTGGTTACGGAAGTCTGACGAGCACCCGCGATACCTGGTCCCGCAGGCATCGCGGGTGTTCGAATGAGTACGTGAACTCCGAACAGCCCGAGGAGCAGCGCGGTACGCCGATCGGCCGCCGTGTCCTCCTCGGCACCCTCGGCCTGGGCGCCCTCGGCGTGGTCTCCGCGCCCACCCTGCAACGCGGTCTGGAGGCCTTCCTCGGCAGCGCCGCCGACAAGGACCCCACCGGTCTGACGGGCCTGCTCCCCAACGGCGGCGGCTTCCGCTACTACTCCGTGACGTCGTCGGTGCCGCACAAGAACGCCGGGAACTACCAGCTCAAGATCGACGGTCTGGTCTCCCGCCCGCGGACGTACACCCTGCCCGAGCTGCGGGCGCTGCCCCAGACCCGGCTGGTCAAGGACGTGCAGTGCGTGACGGGCTGGCGGGTCCCGGACACGCCGTTCGAAGGGGTACGGCTCTCCGCGCTGCTGGACGCCGCCGGGGTGACCGCGAAGGCGGGGGCCGTCCGCTTCACCTGCTTCGACGGGGCGTACTTTGAGAGCCTCACCCTCGACCAGGCCCGCCGCCCGGACGTCCTGGTGGCCCTTCGTATGCAGGACAAGGACATCGGCCACTCGCACGGCGGCCCGGTCCGCCTCTACGTGGCGCCGATGTACTTCTACAAGTCCGCCAAGTGGCTGTCCGGCATCACCGTCACCGAGGACGTGGAACCGGGCTACTGGGAGGACCGGGGCTACGACGTGGACGCCTGGGTGGGCCGATCGAACGGGCGGGACGATGAGCCTACGAACTGACACCCCCTCGCCGACCCGCGTCCGGCGTTTCGGCCGCGGCCAGAAGTGGGTCCACCGGGCCACCGCCGCCCTGATGGGCATCTGCGTCGCGACGGCGGCCTGTCTCTACGTCCCCCAGTTCGCCGAACTCGTCGGCCGCCGTGAGCTGGTGGTCCGCGTCCACGAGTGGGCGGGTCTGGCGCTGCCGGTACCGGTCCTGGTGGGCCTGGGCTCCCGCGCCTTCCGCGCCGACCTCGGCTTCCTGAACCGCTTCGGCCCGCACGACCGGGTCTGGCTGCGGGCCGCGCTGCACCGCGACAAACGCCGCTCCTCGCGGCCCGCGGGCAAGTTCAACGCGGGCCAGAAGGTCTACGCCTCCTGGATCGCCGGCGCGACCCTCGTCATGCTCGGCACCGGCCTGCTGATGTGGTTCACCCACCTCACCCCGATCCAGTGGCGCACCAGCGCGACCTTCGTCCACGACTGGCTGGCCCTGACCATCGGCATCGTCCTCGCGGGCCACATCGGCATGGCCCTCGGCGACCCGGAGGCCCGCCGCGGGCTGCGGACGGGCTCGGTGAGCCGGGAATGGGCGGACCGGGAGCACCCCCTGTGGCGGCCGTAGGGCGAGCTCACGCGACGGCCGCTGCTACGCCCCCGGCTGCCGCTCCCAGGGCCTCAGCGCCCGGAGGGTCCACAGCCCGTACAGGGCCAGCAGCGGTTTGAGGACGATCCATTCGCCGGGGCGGTAGTCGTCGGCGCGCACCAGCCGCTCCGCCAGGTCCGGGCGCTGCCGCCGCAGATAGGCGCGGGCCTTGAGGGCGTGCGCCGGCTGGGAGACGATCTTGATGCGGTCCACGTCCTCGATCAGGGGGATCACGTTGGTGATGTTCTCCCACGTCGTCGTGGACCGGTCCTCCAGGAGCACCGGGCCGTCGAAGCCGAGCGCCGACCTCGCGTAGTCGGCCATCAGGCGGGCCTCCGTGGGGCCGTCGCCCGTTGTGCCGCCACTGAAGATCACGCGGGTCCCGTGCCCACCGTCGGGGGTGGTGACGGACCGGATTCCGGCACGGACGCGCCACCGGTTGACCACGTTCACCGTCGCCCGGGAATTGCGGTAACCGAGCACCACCACGGCAGAGGAGGCGCCCGCGCCCTCGGTGTCCCCGCCCTCGGTGTCCCCGCTCTCGGCGTCCCCCACGAGTGCCCGGGACCAGCGCCGGTTCAGCCACTCTCCCCAGACCAGGGCCGCAGCCCCGGCCACCGCCAGTCCCGTCCTTCGCCGCATCCGGTGACTCTAGGGCACCTCGATGCCGGCTTCCCAGGGTCGGACCGGCGACGGCGACGGGCGAGGCCGGAAACCGCGCCTCGCCCGCCCGGGTGCCCTCGTGGCCGTACCCCTGGAAAACCCCTAGAGGACCAGCGACAGCAGCAGCACCAGACCGCCCGCCACCACGGAGATGATCGTCTCCATGACCGACCAGGTCTTGATGGTCTGGCCGACGTCCAGTCCGAAGTACTCCTTGACCAGCCAGAACCCGGCGTCGTTGACATGGCTGAAGAAGAGCGAACCGGCGCCGATGGCGAGGACGAGCAGGGCCGTGTGGGTGGTCGACATGTCGGCGGCGAGCGGGGCCACCAGGCCGGCCGCGGAGACCGTGGCCACCGTCGCCGAGCCGGTGGCCAGACGTATCGCCACGGCTATCAGCCAGGCCAGCAGCAGCGCCGGGATCGACCAGTCCTTGGAGATGTCCAGGACCATCTGACCCACACCGGAGTCGATCAGGGTCTGCTTGAAGCCGCCGCCCGCGCCCACGATCAGCAGGATGCCGGCGATCGGTGCGAGGCCCTTCTCGACGAGCGGGGTGAGACGGTCCTTGCCGAAGCCGGCCGGGCGCAGGAGCGTGAAGATGCCCACGAGGACCGAGGCCAGCAGGGCGATCAGCGGCGAGCCGACGACGTCGAAGACGCGCTGCACGGTGTGGTCGGGGTCGTCGATCACGATGTCGACCAGCGCCTTGGACAGCATCAGGACGACCGGGAGGAGGATCGTGGCGAGCGTGGGGCCGAAGGCGGGACGCCGGTCCAGTTCCTCCGAGGCGCGCTGCGGGACCATCCGGTCCGGGGCCGGGACGTCCACCCAGCGGGCCGCGAACCGGGAGAACACCGGCCCGGCGACGATCACCGTCGGGATGGCGACCAGCACGCCGAGCGCGAGGGTCACGCCGAGGTTGGCCTGCACCGCGTCGATGGCCACCAGGGGGCCGGGGTGCGGCGGGACCAGGCCGTGCATCACGGACAGACCCGCGAGGGCCGGGATGCCGATGCGCATCAGGGAGTAGTTGCCGCGCTTGGCGACCATCAGCACGACCGGGATCAGCAGCACGACGCCGACCTCGAAGAACAGCGGCAGCCCGATGACCGAGGCGATCAGGACCATCGCCCACGGCATCGAACGGCCGCCCGCCTTCGCGAGGATCGTGTCGACGATCTGGTCGGCCCCGCCCGAGTCGGCGAGCATCTTGCCGAGGATCGCGCCGAGGGCGATCAGCACGCCGACGCCGGCGACCGTGGTGCCGAGCCCGGTGGTGAAGCTGAGGATGGCCTTGTCGAGCGGCGCTCCGGCGACCGCGCCGAGCACGAGCGTGCCCAGGGTCAGCGACAGGAACGCGTGGAGCTTGAACTTGGTGATGAGCAGCACGATGACGGCGATGCCCACCAGGACGGCGATGCCCAGCTGAGCGTGACCGGCCGAGGTGATCGGCTCCGGTGCGTCCGCTGCCAGCATCTCGACGCTGAGTCTGGTCACGGGGGTTCCCTTGCAGGTACGGGGACTTCTACGGAAAGGGGGGTGTTACGGGAGTTCGGCGAGCGCCTTCGCGGCACGTTCGGTGATCTCCTGCGGACCGCCGGACACGTCCACGACGACTCCGGCCTCGTCCTCCTGGAGGGCCTGGAGCGTGGCGAACTGCGAGTCCAGCAGCGCGGTGGGCATGAAGTGCCCCTGCCGGTGCGACATCCGGTCCTCGATGAGGGAGCGGTCGCCCGCCAGGTGCACGAAGACGACCCCAGGCGCCTCGGCCCGCAGCCGGTCGCGGTACGACCGCTTCAGCGCCGAGCAGCTGACCACTCCGCCGACTCCCGCCCGCCCGTGCGCCCAGGAGCCGATGGCGTCCAGCCACGGCCACCGGTCGTCGTCGGTGAGCGGGGTACCGGCCGACATCTTGGCGATGTTGGCCTGCGGGTGGAAGTCGTCGCCCTCGGCGTACGGAACGCCCAGCCGGGCCGCGAGCAGGGGACCGATGGTGGTCTTGCCGGTGCCCGCGACGCCCATGACCACGACGACCTTCGGGGTGCTCATCGCTGCCTCACTGTCTGCTGTCCTCCTCGACGGGTGACGCCCTTGACGCCGACGCAACTGAAACCGATTAGGTAGGACTAATCAAGACCCTGTGACGAATAAGTCTGACTTTTTCTTGGTGTGACGCGCCCCGTACGCTGAGTGCATGAGCACATTGGGCCGGGGGCTGCACGGACGCGTACTGGACGCCCTCGGCCCCGCGATCACCGCGGGCGAGTACCCGCCGGGCAGCGTTCTGCGCACCGACGAACTCGCCCAGCGTTTCGACGTCTCACGTTCCGTGATGCGCGAGGCGGTCCGGGTCCTGGAGTCCATGCACCTGGTCGAGTCCCGCCGCCGCGTGGGTGTGACGGTCCGCCCCAAGGCCGAGTGGAACGTCTACGACCCCCAGGTCATCCGCTGGCGGCTGGCCGGCGCCGACCGCCCGCAGCAGCTGCGCTCACTGACCGTGCTGCGCTCGGCGATCGAGCCGGTGGCGGCGGGCCTCGCCGCCAAGCACGCGACCGCCGAGCAGTGCGCCGAACTCACCGAGTGCGCGCTCGGCATGGTCGCCCACTCCAAGGGCCACCGGCTGGAGGGCTACCTCCTCCACGACATCGCCTTCCACCGGGTGATCCTCAACGCCTCCGGCAACGAGATGTTCGCCCGCCTCGGTGACGTGGTCGCCGAGGTCCTCACCGGCCGCACCCGCCACGAGGTCATGTTCGAGGACCCCGACCCGGCCGCCGTCACCCTCCATGTCCGGCTCGCCGAGGCGATCCGCGCGGGCGACGCGGGCCACGCGGAGGAGCTGACCCGCGAGATCGCGGAGGGCGCCCTCCAGGAACTCGACATCCTCGCGCCGTAGTTCAGCCGAGGAACTCCCCGTCGACGTACACCCAGGCCCCGTCGACCCGCTCGAAACGACTGCGCTCGTGCAGGGAGCCGCCCTTGAACGAGGCGCGGAACGTCACCGTCCCGGAGCCGTGGAAGGCCGAACCGTCGGTCGTGTCCAGGATCTCCAGCCCGGTCCAGCGCATGCCCGGGTCCAGCTCCAGTGAGCCGGGCCGGGTCCGGGGGTGCCAGGTGCGCAGCAGGTAGTCCCGCTCCCGCCGCACGAAGGCGCTGTAGCGCGACCGCATGAGCGCTTCGGCGGTGGGTGCCGCCGACTTGCCCCGGTGGAAGCGGCCGCAGCACTGGTCGTACGGCTCCTGGAGACCGCAGGGACAGGAGGGCCGTTGCCGCGCGGCGCGTCGGGTCACGGCTGCACCGTGCCCGTGTTGGTCGGCGGGTGCGCCGGCCGCGCCGGAACCGGCCTCGGCAGCGGCGGCAGCGCCGCCCGGTGCGCCCACGCGTCGAGCAGCCCGGTCAGCGACTCGTCCGCGAACCGGTTGACGTGGGCGGTCAGCGTCGCGGTGGTCACCGCCCCGCCCCGGTGCAGCCCGGCCCAGCCGCGCAGCATCCGGAAGAACGCCTCGTCGCCCATCGCGCAGCGGATCGCGTGCACGGTCAGTCCGCCACGCTCGTAGAGCCGGTCGTCGAACATCGACTTGCGGCCCGGGTCGGCCAGCCGCAGGTCCTGGGGGAGCGAGGACAGCAACCGGTGTGCGGCGGCGGCCAGTTGCTGGGCCGTACGGCCCCCCGAGCGCTCCGACCACAGCCACTCGGCGTACTTGGCGAACCCCTCGTTGAGCCAGATGTGCCGCCAGTCCGCGATGGACACGCTGTTGCCGAACCACTGGTGCGCCAGCTCGTGCGCGATCAGCCGCTCCCAACCCCGGGCCCCGTCCACGTGGTTGGCGCCGAACAGCGACAACCCCTGGGCCTCCACGGGCACATCGAGCTCCTCCTCCGTGACGACGACGGCGTACTCGTCGAACGGATACGGCCCGAACAGCTCCTGGAACAGCTCCATCATCTGCGGCTGCCGCGCGAAGTCCCGTGAGAACTCCGGCAGCAGATGCGCCGGGATGTGCCCGTGCTGCGGCACCCCGCCCGGCCCCGGGTCGCCGAGCAGCACCGTCTGGTACTTGCCGATCGACAGCCCGACGAGATAGCTGGAGGTGGGCGCGGCCTGCTCGTACACCCAGGTCGTCGTGGACGCCTTGGTGGTACGGGTCAGCAGCCGCCCGCCCGCCACCACCGCGTAGGCGGACGGCGTGGTGATCGAGATCTGGTACGAGGCCTTGTCCGCGGGCCGGTCGTTGCACGGATACCAGGACGGCGCCCCGATGGGCTGGCTCGCCACCAGCGCCCCGTCCTCCAGCTCCTCCCAGCCGAGACCGCCCCAAGGGCTGTGCACCGGCCGGGGGTTGCCCGACCAGTGCACCTCGACCGTGAACGCCGCCCCGGGCCGCACCGGCTTCGCGGGACGGACCCTCAGCTTCCCGCCCCGGTGCGTGTAGTGCGCCGGCCGGCCGTCCACCCGCACCCGGCCGATCTTGAAGTCGGACAGGTTGAGCATGAACTCGGCGAGCGGGGAACGCCCCGCGATCGCGTTGATCCGGGCGCTTCCGGCCAGCCGGTTCGGGGCGGGGCGGTAGTCCAGCGCGAGCTCGTAGCGGTGCACCCGGTACCGGGCGTCACCGTGGTCCGGGAAGTACGGGTCCGAACCCGCCGCCTGCTGAACTGCCACTGCCGCTTCCGCTCCCTGCGCCGCGTTGCCACTCGGATCCGCCGGTACACCGCTCACCGACTTCGAGTGGCCCGCATTCAGGGCCGCCATGCCTCGATCGGGTTGCCGAGCCAGCGGGTGTCGTCCGGTACGGACTCCGCGGCCATGACGAGCGACGCGGGGCCCAGCGTGGTGCGGGCCCCGATCGTGCTGCCGGGCAGCACGATCCCGCCAGGGCCCAGCGTGGCGCCCTCACGGAGCACCACAGTATCCGTCCGCAAGATCCGGTCGTGGAAGAGGTGGGTCTGGAGCACACAGCCGCGGTTCACGGTCGCCCCGTCCTCCAGCGTCACCAGGTCGGTCTCCGGCAGCCAGTAGCTCTCCACCCAGACGCCCCGGCCGATCTTCGCACCGAGCCCGCGCAGCCACGCCGTCAGCACCGGCGTACCGGGCACCGCGCCCGCCAGCCACGGCACGGCCAGCACCTCGACGAAGGTGTCGGCGAGTTCGTTGCGCCACACGAAGCCGCTCCACAGCGGGTGCTCCCCACTGCGGTGCCGTCCCACGAGCGCCCACTTGGCGACCATCGACACCAGCCCGGCGACCGCACCGGCCGCGAGCAGCACGACCCCGGCCAGCGGCCAGGCCCACGGCCCCAGCGCACACAGCGCCGCCACCGTCAGCACGCCGAGCCCCGCCGAGCAGAACACGGGCAGGATCCGGCACAGCTCCACCAGTCCGCGCGCCCACAGCAGCCCCGCCGAGGGCTCGTACGTCCGGCTCTGGTCGCTGTCGGCCGAACTGCGCGGCAGCTTCACCGGCGGCAGCCCCAGATACGAGGTGCCCTTCTTCGCCTTCTTCGGCGTCGCCGAGAGCACCCCGACCAGCCCGCCGTCCGGCACGGTCCGCCCCGGCGCGGTCATCCCCGAGTTCCCGAGGAACGCCCGCCGCCCGATCTCGGCCCGCCCGATCCTGACCCAGCCGCCCCCCAGCTCGAACGGCGCGGTCAGCGTGTCGTCGGCGAGGAACGCGCCCTCGCCGACCGTCGTCAGGCTCGGCAGCGCCAGCACGGTCGACACCTCGGCACCCCGCCCGATCCGCATCCCGAGCAGCCGCAGCCACACCGGCGTGACCAGCCCGGCGTACAGCGGGAACAGCGTCTCGCGCGAGCGGTCCATCAGCTGCGTCACGGTCCACGCCTGCCACCCGACCCGGCTGTGCGTGGGGTACGTCCCCTCGCGCAGCCCCAGGCTCAGCAGCCGTACGGCGACCAGGAGCAGCAGCGCGTAGGCCAGCCCGAAGGAGAGCGTGGCCGGGACGAGGGCGAGGAAGGCACCCTTCAGGGGCGCGTACGCGGCCAGGAACGGCCGGGCGGCCAGGAAGGCCGCGCCGCCCGCCAGCACCGGGAGCATGCTCATGGAGAAGCCGGTCAGGCCGTACATCACCCGCCAGTACGTCCCCCGCGCCGGCCGCTCCTTCGGCCAGTTCCGCTTGGCCTTGCCGAGCTTGACCGCGGGCGCGCCCGCCCAGCGCTGCCCGGTCGGGATCTGGCCGGTGACCGCCGAACCCGGTGCCACCTCGGCCCGCTTGCCGACCCGGGCGCCCGGGAAGAGCATGCTGCGCGTACCGACGACGGCGTGCGCGCCCACCTTGACCTGGCCGATCTCCAGCCGGTCGCCGTCCAGCCACCAGCCCGACAGGTCCACCTCGGACTCCACGGCGGCGCCCCGGCCCAGCTTGAGCATGCCGGTGACCGGCGGCAGCGAGTGCAGGTCCACGTCCGGACCGATCTTGGCCCCGAGCGCCCGCGCGTACCGCTCCAGCCAGGAGCCGGTCAGCGATGTCGCCCCGGTGAACTCGGAGAGCCGCTCGGCGGTCCACAGCCGCAGATGGACGCTGCCGCCACGCGGGTGACGGCCGGGCCGGAGGCCGCGCAGCAGCAGCCGGGCCCCGCCCGCGGCGATCGCGAGCCGGCCGGGCGGGCTGAACAGCAGCAGGGCACCGGCCCCGACCAGCCACCACGAGGCGGACGGCAGCCAGGAGTACGGCAACAGGTTCCCGAGCGCGGCCAGCGGCACCAGCCAGCGCAGCCCCATCAGCGTGAACAGGGGGACCAGGACGAGGAGCTGGATCACCTGGGCCCGCACCGGCACCGGCGCGATCACCCGTGCCGCCCCGTCGTCCTGCGCGGACCTCTCCAGGTGCCGGGCCAGCTTCCGCAGGGTGGGCTGCTGGTAGATGTCGAGGACGGCGGCGCTCGGGTAGCGGGTGCGCAGCCGGGTGGTCAGCTGGGCGGCGGCCAGGCTGCTGCCGCCGATCGCGAAGAAGTCGTCGCGCGCGCTGGAGACCGGAATGCCGAGGACTTCCGCCCACTGCTCGGCGAGCCAGGCCTCGGTGCCGTACAGCTCCTCCGCGGGACCGCCGGTGTCGAGCTCCGCCAGGGGCCACGGCAGCGCGTTGCGGTCCACCTTGCCGGAGGTCCGGGTCGGCAGGTCGTCGACGGGGGCGAGCAACGGCACCAGCGCGGCGGGCAGTTCGGCCCGCAGCCGCTCCACGGCCGTCGCGTGGTCCCAGCCGTCCTGCGTGACGACGTAGCCGACGAGGAGCTGGTTGCCGCTGCGGGCGGTGCGCACGGCGGCGGCCGCGCCCGCGACTCCCGGCAGCGCCTGGAGCGCCGCGTCGACCTCGCCCAGCTCGATCCGCCGGCCACCGAGCTTGATCTGCTCGTCGGCCCGCCCGAGGAAGACCAGCCCCTCGGGCTCCGCCTTCACGAGGTCACCGCTGCGGTACGCCCGCTCCCAGCCCAGCGACTTCAGCGGCGCGTACTTCTCCGCGTCCTTCTCGGCGTCCAGGTACCGGGCCAGACCGACCCCGCCGATCACCAGCTGCCCGCTCGCGCCCATCGGCACGGGATCCCCGGCCTCGTCGACGACGGCCAGCTCCCAGCCGTCCAGCGGCAGCCCGATCCGGATCGGCTCCGCGCCGCTCATCAGCGACGCGCAGGCCACCACGGTCGCCTCGGTGGGCCCGTAGGTGTTCCACACCTCACGCCCCTCCGTCACCAGCCGCTGCGTCAGCTCGGGCGGACAGGCCTCACCGCCGAAGATCAGCAGCCGTACGTCGTTGAGGGTCTCGGGCTCCCACAGCGCGGCCAGTGTCGGCACCGTGGAGACCACGGTGATCTCCTGCTCGACCAGCCAGGGCCCGAGGTCGGCGCCGCTGCGGACCTGGGAACGCGGCACCGGCACCAGAGTGGCCCCGTACCGCCACGCCAGCCACATCTCCTCGCAGGAGGCGTCGAAGGCGACCGACAGCCCCGCCATGACCCTGTCACCGGGACCGATGGGGTCGTCGGTGAGGAACAGCGCGGCCTCGGCGTCCACGAAGGCGGCGGCGCTGCGGTGCGAGACGGCGACGCCCTTGGGCTTGCCGGTGGAGCCGGAGGTGAAGATGATCCACGCGTCGTGCTCGATGCCGGGCCGGGCGGCGGGGGCCGTACCGGACCCGTGGACGGTCAGCTCGTGCCCGGCGCCGAGGACGGCCCGCACCTCGGCCTCCCCGAAGACCAGCTCGGCCCGCTCGTCGGGGTCCTCGGCGTCGACGGGAACGTAGGCGGCACCGGCGGCGAGCACGGCGAGGATCGCGACGTAGAGGTCATTGGTACCGGAAGGCACCCGGACCCCCACCCGATCGCCGAGCCCGACCCCGGCCGCGGCCAGCCGCCGCCGCAGCCGCTCGACCTCGACGGCCAGGGCCCGGTAGGTGAGCTGGGTCGCCCCGTCGTCCAGGGCTAGCTCGTCGGGGTAGGACCGCACGGACGCGTCGAACACGTCGACGAGGGTGCGCGGGGAGGCCGCGGGGCCCCCGGAGAAACGGGCGGTGTCACCGAACTGTGCGCGGATCTCAGCGCTGAACTCTTCGTTGAGCAGGCCGAGAGCGCTGCTCTCGTCTATGGCTGCCATCGGTCCTCGCGTCTCGATCCCGGGCCTCCGGGGCGCTGGCGGGCCCGCAGGTCTGCCTGGGGTTGTCCGGCTCCAGCTCGTAACAAGCCGGAAATTTTAGTACGAACCTAGGCCCGCCCCACGTGATCGGCCATCCGGAAGGCGCCGTTCGGGGTGCTTCACACCCACCTGCCCCTGTCGTGACCTGCGGATCTTCACTGCCAAGAGAGATCGCCCACACTGTGCGTGAGGAGGGGCGCGTCATGCGCGCTCACCGGAAAACACGAACGGTGCCGGCCGAAGATCGGCCAGCACCGTTACTTGTGTCCGAGGGGGGACTTGAACCCCCACGCCCGATAAAGGGCACTAGCACCTCAAGCTAGCGCGTCTGCCATTCCGCCACCCGGACAAGGTGTCTGTCGTGCGGGGTTTCCCTCGCGGCGACGAAGGAAACATTACCAGGCTTTCGACAGGGCCCGATCACCCCCCGGCTCCGCCCGGAACGCGCGTGAACGACGTGTGACGGGCCGGGTCCGGTCTTGGGGCCGACCGGGTCGCGGAGAGAGGATGAGGGCAACCACCAGCAGTGACAGCGGGAGGAACAGCGTGAGCGACACGGACACGGCCAGGGGCGTCACCGGCGAGGACGAGGTCGTGGACCTCTGCCGCGAGCTGATCCGCTTCGACACCAGCAACTACGGCGACCACTCCGGCCCCGGCGAGCGCAAGGCGGCCGAGTGGGTCGCGGAGAAGCTCGCGGAAGTGGGGCTCGACCCGCAGATCTTCGAGTCGCACCCGGGCCGCGCCTCCACCGTGGCCAGGATCGCGGGTGAGGACCCGACCCGGCCGGCCCTGCTGATCCACGGCCACCTCGACGTCGTACCGGCCAACGCGCAGGACTGGACCCACGACCCCTTCTCCGGCGAGGTCGCGGACGGGTGCGTGTGGGGGCGGGGCGCGGTCGACATGAAGGACATGGACGCGATGACCCTGGCGGTCGTGCGCGACCGGCTGCGCAGCGGCCGCAGGCCGCCGAGGGACATCGTCCTCGCCTTCCTCGCCGACGAGGAGGCGGGCGGCACGTTCGGCGCCCGGCACCTCGTCGACCACCACCCCGACCTGTTCGAGGGCGTCACCGAGGCGATCAGCGAGGTGGGCGGCTTCTCCTTCACGGTGAACGAGCAGCGCCGGCTCTATCTGATCCAGACGGCCGAGAAGGGCATGCACTGGATGAAGTTGACCGTGGCCGGCACCGCCGGGCACGGCTCGATGATCCACCGCGACAACGCCATCACCGAACTGTCGGAGGCGGTCGCACGCCTCGGCCGGCACAGGTTCCCGGTGCGGGTCACCAAGACCACCCGGGCCTTCCTCGACGAGCTCGGCGACGCGCTGGGCACCGAGCTGGACCCGGAGGACATGGAGGGCACGCTCGCCCGGCTCGGCGGTATCGCCAAGCTCATCGGCGCGACCCTCAGCAACACCGCCAACCCCACCCAGCTCGGCGCCGGCTACAAGGTCAACGTCATCCCGGGCGAGGCCACCGCGCACGTCGACGGGCGCTTCCTGCCCGGCTTCGAGGAGGAGTTCCTCGCCGACCTCGACAAGATCCTCGGCCCCAAGGTCAGGCGCGAGGACGTGCACTCCGACAAGGCCGTCGAGACCACCTTCGACGGCGCCCTCGTCGACGCCATGCAGTCCGCCCTGGTCGCCGAGGACCCGGCCGCCAAGGCGATCCCCTACATGCTCTCCGGCGGCACCGACGCCAAGTCCTTCGACGAGCTCGGCATCCGCGGCTTCGGTTTCGCGCCGCTCAAGCTGCCCCCGGAGCTGGACTTCGCCGGGATGTTCCACGGTGTCGACGAGCGGGTGCCGGTGGACGGCCTCAAGTTCGGCGTGCGGGTTCTCGACCGGTTCATCGACGCGAGCTGACATGTGTTGACGCCCTTATTCGGCCGCGCGTACGAGATTGGCCGGGAAGGGTGAATGCGCTCATAAGCTCGTATCCCCAATACTCCCTCCTCGTTACAGGTGACGTGATCCGCTACTTGGGGTCGCATTGCCTACAAGGAGGAACAATGATCAAGAAGGTCGTCGCCGCTGCGGCTGCCACTGGTGGCCTGGTTCTCGCGGGCGCGGGCCTTGCCGTCGCCGATGCGGGTGCGCAGGGTGCCGCTGTGGGCTCCCCGGGTGTGCTGTCCGGCAATGTCGTGCAGGTTCCCGTTCACGTCCCGGTGAACGTCTGCGGCAACACGGTCTCCGTGATCGGCCTGCTGAACCCTGCCTTCGGCAACACCTGCATCAACAAGTGACGTTGTGCCTCGCCCTTAGTTAACAGGGATGAGCCGTCGGCCCCGGAGTGCAAGCCATGCGCTCCGGGGCCGACCGGCCTTTTCGCAAAGAAAAGGAACCGCGACACAGCGGAATTTCGAGACAAGGTCGAAAGCAGGTATTGGGTACATGCGACAAGTCACCCGCAAGGGCCTGATGACGGTGGCGGCCGCCACCGGCGTGATCGCCGCCGCAGGAGGCGCCGCCCACGCGGACGCGGGCGCGAGCGGATCAAGCGCGAACTCTCCCGGCGTGCTGTCGGGCAACACGGTGTCGGCGCCGGTGCACGCACCGGTGAACGCGTGCGGCAACACCGTGAACGTCGTCGGGGTCCTCAACCCCGCGATGGGCAACAGCTGCGCCAACAAGGGCGGCGGCGGGGTCCCCGGCGGACACGGCAACCCGGGCGGCTCCGGAGGGCACCGCGGCGGTCACGGCGGACACGGGCACGGCGGCCACGGAGCCCCCGGTTCCGGCGGCTCCGGGGGCTCGCACGCCGGCGGTCACACCGGTGGCTCACCCGGCGTGGGCTCCGGCAACCACGTCGAGGCGCCGATCGACGTCCCGGTGAACGCCTGCGGCAACAGCGTCGACGTCATCGGCATCGGTAACCCGGCCATGGGCAACGACTGCGGCAGCGGCCCCGGCGGCGGGCACCACACCCCGCCCGGATCGCCGGGACACCCCGGCACCCCCGCGCAGCCCGGCAACCCGGGGCACCCCGGCGACCCGGTGGAGCCCGGCCACCCCGGTTCCCCGGCCACCCCGCCCGCGGCGGGCGGCGGGGCCCCGGGCAGCGGCAACCACCCCGGTACCCAGACGGTCACCCAGCCCCTGGGCAGCGCGCAGCTGGCACAGACCGGCAGCGACCTGCCGATCGGGCTGGTGCTCCCGGCCGGCGCCGGGGCGCTGCTGGCGGGCGCGGTGCTCTACCGCAGGGCACGGGCCTCGGCCTAGGACATACCGCGTGCAACGGAGCGGGCCCCGCCTCGGCGGGGCCCGCTCCGTTCGTGCTGTCTCACCACGTGGCACGCACCTGGCGGATGATCCGCCGGCGCAACCGCACCCTGCGGCTGCCGTCGCGCATCAGACTCAGTCGGTCCAACTCCCAGTGTCCGTACTCGGCATGGTCCGTCAGCAGACGTGTGGCGTCCTTGCGGGAGACCCCCCGCGGTACGTACACGTCGACAAATTCGTATTCCGGCATCGCATCTATTGTGCGGGCCGGGGCCCGCTACGGATAGCGTCTGCACTATGTCTGATGCTGTGCAGCCCACCGCTGCCGAGGTACGTGCCGCCGCCGAGGCGGTCAAGACCGCGCTCGACCGCCACCTGGCCGCGGTCGAACGCAGGTCGGGGGAGGACGACCCCGCCGTCTACGAGGCCTTCAACGAACTGGCCGCGGCCGCCGAGGTGTACGACGAGCTGCTCTACGACCGCTACGACGAGGTCACCCCCTTCGAGATCCCCGGCGCCGAGGACGCCCCGCCGTACACCGGCCCCGAGGAGCCGAACGCGCTGAGCGTGCTGATCCGCCGTGACTACGCCGTGGTGGAGCCGCAGCGGCTGCTGGCGCAGGCCCAGCGGGTCGAGGCGGCCGACGAGGGGCTCGGCACGGAGGCCTCCGGCACGGTGCACGGTGCGCTGGAAGTGCTGTTCGGCGAGTTCGAGCCCGACGAGATCGCCTCCCGGCACAAGGAGTTCGGTCTTGAGGAGGGCGATTCCACGCTGTGGGTGACCGCGGCGGACGAACCGGCCGAGCCCGGCGAGTGGCTGGAGACGCCGTTCGAGCAGGTCGACGTCGAGCGGGTGGTGTGCCGGTTCGATGTCAGCGCGGTGTTCGACGACGAGGACGACCTGGACGACGCCGACGGGCCCGACGTCGAGGGCGAGGACCTGGAGCCCCTGGACGTGGATCGTCGCTGAGGCGAGGGAGTGAGCGCGGCCCCGGAGGACGATCTCCGGGGCCGCGCTCCGTTTCGGTCCGCTCAGCCGGGCGTCGGCGTCTGTGCCCCGAGGAGGACGGGCAGCCGGGTCGTCCGCGGCTTGGCCGGGATCTCGGCGACCGCCCTCGGGAGGGCCTGCTCCGCGCCGTGCACCACGGACAGGTGGCGCTCCGCCCTGCCGAACGCCGTGTAGACCCAGGGCCGGCTGAGGGCCTGCGCCGCGTCCCCGGGCAGCACCACGACCGCCGCGGGCCAGCGGCCGCCCACCGCCTGGTGCGCGGTCAGGGCCCAGCCGTGCCGCACGGACTGCTCCACCCGCTCCTTCGGTACGACCACGGGCTCACCGGAGCACATCAGGTGCAGGCCGTCCGCGTCGGCCTTCACCACCTGGCCCGGGAGCGTGCGGCCCGGTGCGGGGGAGTGGACGACACGGTCACCGGGGTCGAATCCGCCGAACCTGCCGGGGCCGGGGTTCAGGCGCTCCTTCAGGGCCGCGTTGAGGACGCGGGTGCCGGCGGCGCCGCCGTGGCCCGGGGTGATCACCTGGGTCTCCTCGGCGGGGACCCCGATCGCCCTCGGCACCGAGTCGGCGACCAGTTGCACGGTCCGGTGCACGGCCTCGCCCGCGTCCCGCACCGGCACGATCACGACCTCCTTGCCGGGGGCCTCGACCTGGTTCAGCTCACCGATGCCGATCCCGGAGACCAGCTCGCCCAGCGGTCCCGGGTCCGGCTTCCGCGAGGCGACCTGCGGACAGATCCGCGCGCCGAGCAGATCGGCGAACACCCGCCCGGGCCCCGCCGACCACAGCACCGCCGGATCCCCGCCCAGCACCAGCCGCGCCCCGTCCGGCAAGGACTCCACGAGCAGCGCGGCCGTCTCGACGTCCAGCTGAGGCGCGTCGAGCACGACGAGCAGGTCGAGATCGAACGCCCCGTCGGCGTCCCGGCCCGGCCCCTCGGCACCGGAGAGGAGTCCGGCGACGGTGGTGACCTGCCGGGCGGAGTCGTCGCTGGCGAGCAGGGCGCCGAAGCGGTCCCGGCCAAGAGGGCTGTGCGTGGCCGCCCACGACCGCAACCCCAGCCCGCGCGCCGCCACCAGCAGGGCCGCCGGTTCGGTCAGGGACGCCTCGCCGCCGGTGTGCAGGACCAGTCCGCCCGCCGCGACCGCGCGGATCAGCTCGGCGGCCGAGCCCTCGGCCGACGCCGCGGCGCGCTCCCAGTCCTCGGCCGAACCGTCCTCCTTGGGCACGGAGTTGATCAGCCGGGCCAGTCCGTCGGCGAGACTCTCCTCCGCGAGGGCGTACCTTTCGAGCCCGACCAGGATGCGGACCGGCCGCTCCGCCCCCTCCTCGTCGTCCTCCGCGGGCTCCGGAGCCGCCGGGTCGAGGGCGTCCTGGAAGACCAGGGCCTCGGCCTCGGCGATCGTGCTCTGCACGGCCGCGTCGGCGTCCGGCACGCCCCGCTGGACCAGCGCGGCCACGAGGGCCGGCATCTCCAGCACGGTGTGCCCGGCCAGCGCCGCCTGCTCCAGGAGCCAGACGGTGACCGCGCGCCCCCGCCGCTCGTCGTCCGGCGCGCACTGCGCGCCGAGGAGCGCCCGCGCGAACCCGTCGGCCTGCTCGGGCCGTACACCCGGCACCCGCAGCAACTGCCAGGGATCCGCCCGCAGTCGGTCGTCGGCCCCTTCCCCGAGGGCCGCGGCGACCTGTGCCGCGAGGTTCTCCGGCGCCCCGCCCTCGGCCAGCACACCCCGTACGGCCTCCACGGCCTCCGGCGCGGGCACGCCGACGGAACCGCCGACCCCGGGGGCCTCCACCCGCACCGGCCGGGGCCGCACCGGCTCCTGGGCGGGCCGACGGGGTGCCTCGGGTTCGCTGAAGACGGCGGCCACGGGCTTCTCCCCGCTCTCCACCGCCCGTACGGCGGCCAGGAGATCGGCCGCCGTCCCGCTGAGCTTGGCCCCGCTCGCGACCGGCCCCTGCTTCTCGGCCTTGCGCCGGGCGATCCGCTCCCGCTCGATCCGCTGCGCCGCCAACTCGGCCTCGGCCTCGGACAACCGCGCCTTCTCCGCGCCGTCCGCATCGGCGCCGGCGGCGTCACCGCCCTCGCCCGCCTCGGTCCCCGGTTCCTCGCTCACGCTGTCACCGGCGCCGCCCCCGGCCGACTCCGCCGTGCCCGCTCCACCGCCCCCCGCGCCGTCCGCCTCCTGCTCGGGCGCTTCCTCCGTGCCCTCCGGCTCCGTGCTCACAGCGTGCTCCAGTCGTGATCGGGATAGCGGTGCACGGGCGCCGACACATCGTCGAGCGCCCGGCAGATCTCGTCAGGAAGACTAAGGGCCTCCACTGACAATGCCGCCGTGAGCTGCTGCGAGTTGCGCGCGCCGACGATCGGCGCGGTCACCCCCGGCCGGTCACGGACCCATGCGAGGGCCACCTGGAGCGGCGTCACCGCGAGTCCGTCCGCCGCCGTGGTCACCGCCTCCACGATGTGGCTCGCGGTGTCGTCGAGGTACGGAGCGACGAACGGCGCCAGATGCTCCGAGGCCCCTCGCGAGTCGGCCGGGGTGGCGTTGCGGTACTTGCCCGTCAGGACGCCACGGCCCAGCGGCGAGGAGGGCAGCAGCCCGATGCCCAGGTCGAGCGCGGCCGGCAGGACCTCCCGCTCGATGCCGCGCTGCAGCAGCGAGTACTCCAGCTGGGTGGCGGCCAGCCGGGTCCGCGTGCCGGGCGCGGCAAGCTGCCAGGTACCCGCCTTGGCGAGCTGCCAGCCGCAGAAGTTGGAGACCCCGGCATAGCGGGCGCGACCGCTGCTGACGGCCACGTCGAGCGCCTGGAGCGTCTCCTCCAGCGGGGTGCAGGGGTCGTAGGAGTGGATGTGCCACACGTCGACGTAGTCCGTGCCGAGCCGGGCCAGCGAGTCGTCCAGCGCGGAGAGCAGATGGCCGCGCGAGCCGTCGACGCGGACGTCCGGGTCGGGCACGCTGCCCGCCTTCGTGGAGATGACCAGGTCCCGGCGCGGGACCAGGCCTTCTATCAGGCGCCCGAGCAGATATTCGGCCTCCCCGTCGCCGTACACGTCCGCCGTGTCGACCAGCGTGCCGCCCGCCTCCCAGAACGTTTTCAGGAGGTCCGCCGCGTCGTGCTCGTCGGTGTCCCTGCCCCAGGTCAGGGTGCCGAGTCCGATGCGGGACACGCGCAGGCCGGTACGGCCGAGATGCCTCTGCTCCATGGACGCCGAGATTACTGGCCAGAACCTGTCGCGTGGGGGCCTGTGGACAACGGATTCAGACAGGTGCGCGGTGAGGGTCGCCAGGTCACCGGCACGGACCGCGGCCTGCCCCGGACAGTCCGGCCGCGCTATGGTCTGCGACAAGGACGTTACTGATCGGTAAGGGGAATCGGCCATGCAGCTCGGGATCAACCTCGGCTACTGGGGCGCCGGAATGGACGCGGACAATCTCGCCGTCGCCCAGGAGGCCGACCGGCTCGGATACGCCGTCTGCTGGGCCGCCGAGGCCTACGGCTCGGACGCGGCCACCGTGCTCACCTGGGTCGCCGCCCAGACCGAGCGCATCGACGTCGGCTCGGCCATCTTCCAGATCCCGGCCCGCCAGCCGGCGATGACCGCGATGACCGCCGCCACCCTCGACTCCCTGTCCGGCGGCCGTTTCCGCCTCGGCCTCGGCGTCTCGGGCCCGCAGGTCTCCGAGGGCTGGTACGGCGTCAAGTTCGACAAGCCGCTGGCACGCACGCGTGAGTACGTGGAGATCGTCCGCAGGGCCATGTCGCGCGAGCGCCTCTCCTACGAGGGGCAGCACTGGACGCTGCCGCTGCCCGGCGGCCCCGGCAAGCCGATCAAGCTGACCGTGCACCCGGAGCGCGAGCACATCCCGCTGTACATCGCCGCGATCGGCCCGAAGAACCTGGAGCAGACCGGCGAGATCGCCGACGGCGCGCTGCTGATCTTCCCCTCCGCCGAGCACCTGGAGGACACCGCGATCCAGTACCTGCGGGCGGGGCGCGAGAAGGCCGGCAAGACCCTCGACGGGTTCGACGTCTGCCCGACCCTGCCGCTCGCCCTCGGCGAGGACAAGGACGTCAGCTCGCTCGCCGACACCTTCCGCCCCTACACCGCCCTGTACGTCGGCGGCATGGGCAGCCGCAAGCAGAACTTCTACAACCAGCTCGCCCAGCGCATGGGCTTCGAGGCGGCGGCCGCCGAGATCCAGGACAAGTACCTGGCCGGCGACAAGGACGGCGCCGCGGCCGCCGTCCCGCACGAGCTCATCGACAAGACCACCCTGCTCGGCTCCGTGGACCGCATCGCGGACCGTATGAAGCAGTACGCGGCGGCCGGCGTCACCACCCTGACCCTGGCCCCCGCCGGCTTCACCCTCGACGAGCGCCTCGCCTCGCTCCGCGCCGGCACCGAGGCCCTGGAGCGTGCCGGTCTCGCCTGACCGCCCTCCGGAAGCTCTACGGCCGTGGTGGGGGCTCGGGGGTCTTCCCCGCCACGGCCGTCACGTGATTCAACGCGCCCACGCCCGCGCGGTTACGCCCTCTGGCGACCCCGGTGGTCCTCCTTTTGGCGGAGTCGGCCGACACAGCTGTTGCAGCACCCCTCCCGCCGCATTTGACTCGTTCTTTGCGGATTGCCGCGGAGTCCGGCAGAGAGGTGCCTCACGATGCTTTCGGCCAAGAGTCTGTTCCAGGAGATCCTCGACCACGACGAGTCCTTCCGGCTGTTCTGCTCCATCGCGGCCAGCGGGGAGTCGCAGGGCGGCTGGGAGAACGCCCGCATCGCCGCTCTGGTGCCGCCGGGCGAACGCGAACTCGCCCCCAAGATCGCCCGGCACGGCGCCGACGAGGACAAGCACGGGCGGATCTTCAACGCCCTGATGAAGAAGCGCGGTCTCCAACCCGTCCCCGTCCCGCCGGAGACGGACTACACGATGCTCCTGGAGAAGCACGGCATCGGTCTCGCCCACGACAAGCTCAGCGGCGACGAGCCGCTGACCGTGCACGACATCGTCACCTACCTCGCCCACAGCCGTGTCACCGAACAGCGGGCCTCCGAGCAGATGGAGCTGCTGCGCAAGCACTTCGCCGACCACCCCGACCTCGGCCGGGCGGTACGGATGATCTCGGGCGACGAGGACAACCACCTCGCCTACTGCCACGAGGAACTGCTGCGCTTCGCCCGCGCCGGCCACGGCCGCGCCATCCAGCACACGCTCAGGGAATGCGCGCTGGCCGAGATCCGCGTCTACCGGGACGTCAGCCTCGCAGTGATGGCCCACATGGGACGCATCCTCGGCTGGTCCCGCGCCAAGTCCGCCGTCCTCGCCGCGGGCATCCACGGCGTCTACGCCTACGAACGCGCGGCGGGCTGGCGCCGCATGGTCTCCCTGAAGCCGCCGGAGCGCCGCGACGCCCTCGGCGGACCCGCCACCTCCGCCCCCGAGTTCGCCTGAGCACCCGCTACAGCCAGCCCCGGCGCTTGAACGTCCTGTACAGCAGCACTTCCAGCACGGCCATCAGCGCGATCACCGCCGGATACGCCCACACCCAGTGCAACTCGGGCATGTGGTCGAAGTTCATGCCGTAGATCCCCGCGATCATCGTGGGGATCGCCGCCATCGCCGCCCACGCCGAGATCTTCCGCATGTCGTCGTTCTGCCGGACGCTCATCTGCGCGAGATGCGCCGACAGCACGTCCGACACCAGCCGGTCCAGGCCCTCCACCGACTCGTTCACGCGCGCGAGATGGTCGTTGACGTCCCGGAAGAAGGGCCGTGCCTTGTCGTTCACGTACGGCACCGTCCCGCCGTACGCCCCCACGCCCGCGAGCCTGGTCAGCGGCATCGTGAGCGGCACGGTGGCCCGGCGGAACTCCAGGACCTGCCGCTTGAAGGTGTAGATCCGCGACGCGGTGCCCCGCGAACCGCCGCCGTCCGGCGAGAACACCTCCGCCTCCAGCTCCTCCAGGTCGGTCCCCAGCTCCGTCGCCACCTCCAGGTAGTGGTCCACGACGGCGTCGGCCACCGCGTACAGCACCGCGGTGGGCCCCTTGCCGAGCAGCTTCGGCTCCTGCTCCAGACGCTCGCGTACGGCCTTCAGCGGCGAGCCCACGCCATGACGGACCGTCACCACGAAGGCGTCGCCGAGGAAGAGCATGACCTCGCCGGTGGACACGGTGTCGCTGTCCGGCTCGTACACCACCGGCTTGAGGACCACGAACAGCGAGTCGTCGTACACCTCCAGTTTCGGCCGCTGATGCGCCTTGAGGGCGTCCTCCACCGCCAGCGGATGCAGGCCGAACTCCTTGGTGACCAGCTCGAACTCCTTCTCCGTCGGCTCGTGCAGCCCGATCCAGACGAACCCGCCCGCGAGCCGCGCCCGGTCCAGCGCGTCCGACAGGTCCTCGGGCCCCTCCGAACGGTGTCCCTCCCGGTAGATGGCACAGTCAACGATCACGGAGCGTATTCTCCCGTCGCTCGAAGGACGCCGCAGTCCGGCGTACGCCTACCCTGGGCCGCATGCCCACGTTGATCCTTGTCAGGCACGGACGATCCACCGCGAACACCGAGGGGCTGCTCGCCGGGTGGACGCCCGGGGTCGCCCTGGACGAGCGCGGCACCGCACAGGCCGCCTCGCTGCCCGGACGGCTCGCAGGGGTGCCGATCTCCGAGATCGTCGCCAGCCCCCTCCAGCGCTGCCAGGAAACGATTCAGCCGCTGCTCGACGCCCGCCCCGGCCTGCGGGCCCACAGCGAGGAGCGCATCGGGGAGTGCCACTACGGCGACTGGTCCGGGCGCAAGCTCGCCGAACTGATGGACGAGCCGCTCATGGAGGTCGTCCAGGCGCATCCGTCGGCGGCGGCGTTCCCGGGCGGCGAGTCCATGCGGGCCATGCAGACGCGCGCGGCGGAGGCCGTACGCGAGTGGAACGCGCGCGTGGAGCGCGATCACGGAGCCGACGCCGTCTATCTGATGTGCTCGCACGGCGACATCATCAAGTCGCTCGTCGCCGACGCACTGGGACTTCATCTCGACCTCTTCCAGAGGATCTCTGTCGAACCGTGTTCCATCACCGTCATCCGTTACACACGTCTGCGGCCCTTCCTCGTCCGCCTCGGCGACACCGGCGACTTCGCCTCCCTCGTGCCGCGCGAGGAGGCCGCGGGCGGTGACGCCCCGGTGGGTGGTGGTGCGGGCGCACCGTGATCGTCGGGCGCAGTAGGGTGAAGCGGTTCACACAAGCGCGTTGACGTACGGACGAGCCCGTCGTTCCCGTCGTTCCCGTATTCACGAATCCAATGGAGACAGGACGTGTCCCGTCAGGTGTTCCTCTTTGACCCGCCGGACCGCTTCGTGGCCGGCACGGTCGGACTGCCCGGACGCCGTACGTTCTTCCTCCAGGCCACGGCCGGCCCCAGAGTGACCAGCGTGGCCCTGGAGAAGACGCAGGTGGCCGCCCTCGCCGAGCGGATGGACGAACTCCTCGACGAGGTCGTGCGCCGCAGCGGCGGCAGCGCACCCGTGCCGGCCGTGCCGCCCACCGAGATCGCCGACACCGCGCCCCTGGACACCCCCGTCGAGGAGGAGTTCCGGGTCGGCACCATGGCCCTCGCCTGGGACGGCGAGGAGCAGCGCATGATCGTCGAGGCACAGGCCCTCGTGGAGCTGGAGGCCGAGTCCGAGGAGGACCTCGCCGAGGCCGAGGAGAGGCTCCTCCAGGACGAGGAGAACGGACCCCCGATGCTGCGGGTCCGCCTCACCGGCGCGCAGGCCCGGGCCTTCGCCAAACGCGCCCTCGACGTCGTCAACGCGGGGCGGCCGCCGTGCCCGCTGTGCAGCCTCCCGCTCGACCCGGAAGGACACGTATGTCCGCGCCAGAACGGATACCGCCGCGGAGCGTGACCACGGCAGAGGTGCTCGCCCGGGGCGAGCTGACGGTACGCGGGCAGATCCGGGACGCCTCCAACGCGGTGCTGCACTGCTCCGTCTCGTACGAGGGCCAGGAGGCCCTGTGCGTCTACAAGCCGGTCCGCGGCGAGCGCCCCCTGTGGGACTTCCCGGACGGCACCCTCGCCCAGCGCGAGGTCGCCTCGTACGAGGTGTCCGAGGCGACCGGCTGGGGCCTGGTGCCGCCCACCGTGCTGCGCGACGGGCCCTTCGGCGAGGGCATGTGCCAGCTGTGGATCGAGGGCGCGCCCGGCAGTGAGCTGCTCGCCCTGGTCGACGCCGAGGAGCCCGAGCCGGGCTGGAAGGCCATCGGCCTCGCCGAGGTCGGCGAGGGGAAGACCGCCCTCCTGGTGCACGCCGACGACGAGCGGCTGCGCAGGCTCGCCGTCCTCGACGCCGTGATCAACAACGCCGACCGCAAGGGCGGCCACCTGCTGCCCGCCGAGGGCGGCCGGCTCTACGGCATCGACCACGGTGTGACCTTCAACGTCGAGAACAAGCTGCGGACCCTGCTGTGGGGCTGGGCGGGCGAACCGCTGACGGGGGAGGCGGTCGACGTCCTCAAAGGCCTCAGAGAGGCCCTGTCGGGCGCCTTGGCCGCCCGGCTCGCCACCCTGATCACCCCCGCCGAGATCGACGCCACGCGCGCGCGTGTCGACGCGCTGCTGGACTCCGGGAAGCACCCGGAGCCGAGCGGTGAGTGGCCCGCCATTCCCTGGCCACCCGTTTGACGTGCCACTGCACAAGGGGCCGTACCGCGCAAGAAGGCCTTACCGGCCATCCGGCCCGGTCCGGTTCGTATACGGAACATCCGTCCGGTTAGGCTCATGACATGCATGCCTGGCCCGCTTCCGAGGTCCCCGCCCTGCCTGGTCAGGGCCGCGACCTGAGGATCCACGACACCGCGACCGGTGGCTTGGTCTCCCTCGACCCCGGTCCTGTCGCCCGTCTCTACGTCTGCGGTATCACGCCGTACGACGCCACCCACATGGGGCACGCGGCGACCTACAACGCGTTCGACCTCGTGCAGCGCGTGTGGCTCGACACGAAGCGCCAGGTTCACTACGTCCAGAACGTCACCGACATCGACGACCCGCTCCTGGAGCGCGCCGAGCGGGACAACCTCGACTGGGCCGCCCTCGCCGAGAAGGAGACGGTCCTCTTCCGCGAGGACATGACCGCCCTCAGGATGCTGCCGCCGCAGCACTACATCGGCGCGGTCGAGGCGATACCCGGGATCGTGCCGCTCGTCGAGCGGCTGCGGGACGCCGGCGCCGCCTACGAGCTCGAAGGCGACACCTACTTCTCCGTCGAGTCCGACCCGAACTTCGGGAAGGTCTCGAACCTCGACGCGGCCGCCATGCGGCTGCTGTCCGCCGAGCGCGGCGGCGACCCGGACCGTCCGGGCAAGAAGAACCCCCTCGACCCGATGCTGTGGATGGCCGCCCGCGAGGGCGAGCCCAGCTGGGACGGCGCCTCGCTCGGCCGGGGCCGGCCCGGCTGGCACATCGAGTGCGTGGCGATCGCCCTGGACCACCTCGGCATGACCTTCGACGTCCAGGGCGGCGGCTCCGACCTCGTCTTCCCGCACCACGAGATGGGCGCCTCCCACGCCCAGGTGCTGACCGGCGAGTTCCCCATGGCCAAGGCGTACGTCCACGCCGGCTTGGTCGCCCTCGACGGCGAGAAGATGTCCAAGTCCAAGGGCAACCTGGTCTTCGTGTCGCAGCTGCGGCGCGACGGCGTCGACCCCGCCGCCATCCGGCTGGCGCTGCTGGCCCACCACTACCGGGCCGACTGGGAGTGGACCGACCAGGTCCTCCAGGACGCCGTGGCCCGGCTGGGCCGCTGGCGTGCCGCCGTCTCCCGGCCCGACGGACCGTCCGCCGAAGCGCTCGTCGAGGAGATCCGCGAGGCCCTCGCGAACGACCTGGACGCCCCCGCCGCGCTCCTCGCCGTCGACCGCTGGGCCGCCGCACAGGAGGAACAGGGCGGCGACGACATGGGCGCGCCCGGCGTGGTGACCCGCGCGGTGGACGCGCTGCTGGGCGTGGCCCTCTAGAAGGCCGTACCGCCGTACGAAGGGGCGCTCCCTGCGCGAGGAGGGAGCGCCCCTTCGTACGGCGGACGCAATCCGTCCGGAAACTGATGTCACGTCACAATCCGGCCGACGGCTGTGGAGGCGGCTGCCATGTGATGGGGTGGGAGCGTCGCTTGACTGTTCGGGCCGGCCCCGCGCCGGCCCCTCGCGGAAGGACGCACCGTGGCACCCGCAGACCGTTCCTTCGCACGTCGCACACTCCTGACCTCGACCGCCGCGCTCACCGGAGCGGCCCTGCTCGGCGGCACCGCGCAGGCGGCCGGAACCCGGCACGCCGCGTGGCCCGCGCAGTTCCCCCTGCCCGACGGGTTCCAGCCCGAGGGCATCACCATCGGCTCCGAGCCGTACGCCTGGTTCGGCTCGCTCGCGAACGGCGACATCTACCGGGCGAGCCTGGCCACCGGCCGCGGCGGGATCGTCGCCAAGGGCGCCGGCCGCCCGACCGTGGGCCTGAAGATCGACCGGCACGGCCGCAGACTCTTCCTCGCCGGCGGTGACAGCGGCGAGATCCGGACCGTCGACGCCCGCTCCGGCGCGACCGAGCAGGTGTACGCCACCGGCGGCACCTTCGTGAACGACGTGGTCCTCACCCCGGGCGCCGCCTGGTTCACCGACTCCTTCAAGCCGGTGCTGTACCGACTGGCCAAGGGCGCGGTGACGACCGTACCGCTGACCGGGGACTGGCAGCAGGGACCCGACTTCACGGCCAACGGCATCGAGCGCACCCCCGACGGCCGCGCCCTGCTCGTGGTGAACGGCTTCGCGAACGGCGGCGGCCTCATGCGGGTCGACCCGCGCACCGGCGCCGCCCGGGCCGTCGACCTCGGCACGGCGAAACTCCCCAACGGCGACGGCCTGTTGCTGCTCGGCCGGACTCTCTACGCCGTCCAGCAGCAGCAGAACGCGATCGACGTGTTCCGGCTGAACGACTCCGGCACCCGGGGCACCGCCGTCACCCGCATCACCGACCCGCGCTTCCGCATCCCGACGACGGTGGCCGCCTGGGGCAGGCGCCTGTATCTGCCCAACGCGCGCTTCGACGTGGAGCCCACGCCCACCACCGACTACGACGCGGTGGCGGTGGACCAGGTCTGAGAGGACGGAGAGGGCGGTGCGTGTACACCGCCCTCATCCGCTCACTCCTCCGGCGACGAGTCCTCGTCGTCCGTCTCCGGTTCCCGCTCGGGTGCCCGCCCCGGATCCGTCTCCGCCTCCGGCTTCGGCGGTTTGGGGGGCTTCGTGCGTCCGCCGGGGCTGTCCCGCAGATAGGTCGAACTGTCGCTGCCGTCCGCGGTCGCGTGGCCGCCCGGCTGACCCGGCTGGCCGCCGTCCCGGCGCCGCAGATAGCGCTCGAACTCCCGGGCGATCGCCTCGCCCGAGGCCTCCGGCAGCTCCGCGGTGTCCCGGGCCTCCTCCAGCGTCTGGACGTACTCGGCGACCTCGGTGTCCTCGGCGGCCAGCTGGTCCACGCCCACCTGCCAGGCACGCGCGTCCTCGGCCAGCTCGCCCAACGGGATCCGCACGTCGATCAGGTCCTCCAGGCGGTTCAGGAGGGCCAGCGTCGCCTTCGGGTTCGGCGGCTGCGACACATAGTGCGGAACGGCCGCCCACAACGACACCGCGGGCACGCCCGCGTGGGCGCACGCCTCCTGGAGGATGCCGACGATCCCCGTGGGACCCTCGTACTTGGTCTCCTCCAGGTCCATGCGCTGGGCCAGGTCCGCGTCGGACGTGGTCCCGCTGATCGGCACCGGACGGGTGTGCGGGGTGTCACCGAGCAGCGCGCCCAGGATCACCACCAGCTCCACGCCCAGTTCGTGGGCGAAGCCCAGCAGCTCGTTGCAGAACGAGCGCCACCGCATCGACGGTTCGATACCTCGGACGAGTACGAGATCGCGCGGCTTGTCACCGCCGACGCGGACCACCGACAGCCTCGTCGTAGGCCACGTGATCTTGCGTACTCCGCCGTCCAGCCACACCGTGGGGCGGTTCACCTGGAAGTCGTAGTAGTCCTCGGCGTCGAGTGCCGCGAACACCTCGCCCTTCCACTCCCTGTCCAGATGCGCGACCGCGGTGGAGGCGGCGTCGCCGGCGTCGTTCCAGCCCTCGAACGCGGCCACCATGACCGGGTCGATCAGCTCGGGAACCCCGTCGAGCTCGATCACCCAGCGCCTCCTTCCGACGTGCCCTCGCTTAACGCACCAACCTTACGGCGTCCGGCGGGGGCGCCCGCAGCCCCCTTGCACGGGGGAGTGAACGATCACTGCCCCGTTCGCCACCCGGGAACACCCCCCGCCACCATGCCGTTCGAGGGCTTCTCACAGGCTGCTCACAGCGTGGAGCGCAGCCACTGCTCCACGCTCGCGATGTGCACGGTCGCCCAGGAGCGGGCCGCCTCGCCGTCCCGGTCCCGCAGGGCCGCCAGGATCGCGCGGTGCTCGTGCAGGGTGCGGCTGACGGCGTCCTCCTGGGTCAGACCGCGCCAGATGCGGGCCCGGGTGGTGGGCCCGGACAGGCCGTCCAGGAGGGAGCAGAGCACGGAGTTGCCGGAGCTCTGCACGATCCCGCGGTGGAAGTCGAGATCGGAGGCGACCAGTTCCTCCACCGACGGATTGGCGCCGAGCTTGTCCAACTGGGCGCCCAGCGCGTCCAGTTGCTGCTCACTGATCCGGGAGGCGGCCATCGCGGTGGCGGCCGGCTCCAGGATGCGGCGCACCGCCAGGAACTCCAGGACCGTGTCGTCGCGGTGGAAGTCCACGACGAAGCTCAGCGCCTCCAGGAGGAGTTGCGGGTCCAGGCTGGTCACATACGTGCCGTCGCCCTGCCGTACGTCCAGGATGCGGATGAGCGACAGCGCCCGCACGGCCTCGCGCAGCGAGTTGCGGGACAGCCCCAGCTCGGAGGCGAGTTCGCTCTCCTTGGGGAGCCGCTCGCCGGGGCGCAGCGCGCCGGAGACGATCATGCCCTTGATCTTCTCGATCGCCTCGTCGGTGACAGCCATGTCTTCCGGCCTCCTTCTCGCCCCGCTGTGCGCTGAGACGTCGGATGTCTCAGCTCATTATGGACGCTGCTCGGTGCCGCCCGTTTCCAGGAGGGCATCGCGCACCACCAGGCACACGAGAGGGGGCGGCTCCGTCGGCGGGGAGCCGCCCCCTCTCACAGGCCGGCCCCCATAGGGGAGGAGGGGCCGTTCTCGGGATGCCGGTCCCGGTCGGGGAGGGACCGGACCCGGGGCTACTTCTTGTCGAGCAGGTCCTGGACCTTCGCCCGGACCTCGTCCGTGGCCAGGCCGCGGATCGTCAGCGTCGTCCGGCGGCGCAGCACGTCGTCCGGCGTCTCGGCCCACTCGTTGTCCCGGGCGTACACGACCTGCGCCCAGATCTCGGGGGCGTCCGGGTGGACCCGCTCGCCCAGCTCCGGGTTCTCGTTGGCCAGCCGCGCGATGTCGAAGGCGAGCGAGCCGTAGTGGGTCGCCAGGTGCTTCGCCGTGTCGGCGGCCATGCGCGGACCCGGCGCCGGGTTGTCCACCAGCAGGCGGTGCGCGACCGCGCGCGGGTTGGCGACACCGGGAAGCGGGAGCCTCTTCGGCAGGGAGGAGATGGGCTCGAAGTCGTCACCGAGCGGAGCGCCCGGGAGCGCCTCCAGCTTCTGCATGACCGTACGGCCGATGTGGCGGAAGGTGGTCCACTTGCCGCCCGCGACGGACAGCATGCCGCCACGGCCCTCCGTGACCACGGTCTCGCGCTTGGCCTTCGCGGTGTCACCGGGCCCGCCCGGCAGCACCCGCAGACCCGCGAACGAGTACGTGATCAGGTCCCGGGAGAGCTGCTGGTCGCGGACGGAGAACGCGGCCTCGTCGAGTATCTGGGCCGTGTCCTTCTCCGTGACCGCGACATCCGCCGGGTCGCCCTCGAACTCCTCGTCCGTGGTGCCGAGCAGGAGCATGTCCTCCCAGGGCAGCGCGAAGGTGATGCGGTACTTGTCGATCGGGGTGGCCAGCGCGGCCTTCCACGGCGAGGTCCGCTTCAGGACCAGGTGGGCGCCCTTGGACAGGCGGATGGACGGCGCCGCGTTCGGGTCCTCCATCCTGCGCAGGTGGTCGACCCACGGCCCGGTCGCGTTCAGCACGAGCCGGGCGTTGACGCCGAACTCGTCGCCGGACTGCCGGTCGCGCAGGTCCGCGCCCGTCACCCGGCCCCGGGTGAACCGGAGGCCGGTCACCTCGGCGTGGTTCAGCACGACCGCGCCCGCCTCGACGGCCGCGCGGACCGTCATGAGCGCCATGCGCGCGTCGTTCATCTGGTCGTCGCCGTACACGGCCACGGCCTTGAGGTTCTCGGTCCGCAGCTCGGGCACGTCCTGTGCCGCCCTGGAGGGGGACAGGAGGTGGCCGACGCCGTCACCGAACGCCGAGAGCGCGGAGTAGGCGAAGACGCCCGCGCCGAGCTTCGCGGCGCCGTGCGGCCCGCCCTTGTACACGGGGAGGTAGAAGGTGAGCGGGTTCGCCAGGTGGGGTGCCACCTGGCGGGAGACCGCACGGCGCTCGAAGTGGTTCTCCGCCACCAGCTTCACGGCGCCGGTCTGCAGGTAGCGCAGACCGCCGTGGAGCAGCTTGGAGGAGGCGGAGGAGGTGGCGCCGGCGAAGTCGCCGGCGTCGACCAGTGCCACCCTGAGGCCGGACTGCGCGGCGTGCCAGGCGGTGGAGATGCCCAGGATGCCGCCGCCGATCACGAGAAGGTCGTACGACGCCTTGGAGAGCTGCTCCCGGGTCTCGGCGCGGCTCGGGTGGGAGCCGGAGGCCGGGTGCGTACCGAGGGCAGGCACGGACTGCAGGGTGGACTGACTGGTCATGTCGGGTTCTTACTCCTCGTCAGAGCTGTTGAGGGTGCTGCTCAGCTCTCGTCGTCCTCGAGCCAGCCCATGGTCCGCTCGACGGCCTTGAGCCAGCTCTTGTACTCACGGTCGCGCTTCTCCGCGGCCATGTTGGGGGTCCACTCGGCGGCCCGGCGCCAGTTGGCGCGCAGGTCGTCGGTGCTGGTCCAGAAGCCGACGGCGAGCCCGGCGGCGTAGGCGGCACCGAGGCAGGTGGTCTCGGCGACCATCGGGCGCACCACGGGGGCGTCCAGGAAGTCCGAGAGCGTCTGCATCAGCAGGTTGTTGGAGGTCATGCCGCCGTCGACCTTGAGGGCGGCGAGCTCGACGCCGGAGTCCTTGGTCATGGCGTCGCTGATCTCACGGGTCTGCCAGGCGGTGGCCTCCAGGACGGCACGCGCGATGTGCGCCTTGGTGACGTACCGGGTGAGGCCGGCGATCACACCGCGGGCGTCCGGGCGCCAGTAGGGGGCGAAGAGTCCGGAGAAGGCGGGCACGAAGTACGCGCCGCCGTTGTCCTCGACCGAGAGCGCGAGCGTCTCGATCTCGGCGGCGGTGGAGATCAGACCCATCTGGTCGCGCATCCACTGCACCAGCGAACCGGTGACGGCGATCGAGCCCTCCAGGGCGTAGACCGGCGCCTGGTCGCCGATGCGGTAGCCGACGGTCGTCAGCAGCCCCGAGTACGAGTTGATGATCTTGTCGCCGGTGTTCATCAGCATGAACGTGCCGGTGCCGTACGTCGACTTGGCCTCGCCCTCGGCGAAACAGGTCTGGCCGAACAGGGCCGCCTGCTGGTCGCCGAGCGCCGAGGCGACCGGGATGCCGCCGAGCAGGTCGCCCAGCTTGCCGCCGCTGACCTCGCCGTAGACCTCGGCGGAGGAACGGATCTCCGGGAGCATCGACAGCGGCACGCCGATGGACTCGGCGATCTTCTCGTCCCACTCCAGCGTGCGGAGGTTCATCAGCATGGTGCGTGAGGCGTTGGTGACGTCGGTGTAGTGCTTGCCGCCGTCGACACCACCGGTCAGGTTCCAGATGACCCAGCTGTCCATGGTGCCGAAGAGGATGTCGCCGCGCTCGGCGCGCTCACGCAGGCCCTCGACGTTGTCGAGCAGCCAGCGGGCCTTCGGGCCGGCGAAGTAGGAGGCCAGCGGCAGACCGGTCTCGCGGCGGAAGCGGTCCTGGCCGACGTTGCGGCCGAGCTCCCGGCACAGGGCGTCGGTGCGGGTGTCCTGCCAGACGATGGCGTTGTGGACGGGCTCACCGGTGTTCTTGTCCCACAGCAGCGTGGTCTCGCGCTGGTTGGTGATGCCGATGGCCTTGATGTCGTCGCGGGTGATGCCGGCCTTCTGGACGGCTCCGGCGACGACCTCCTGGACGTTGGTCCAGATCTCGGTGGCGTTGTGCTCGACCCAGCCCGGCTTCGGGAAGATCTGCTCGTGCTCCTTCTGGTCGACGGAGACGATACGTCCGTCCCGGTCGAAGACGATGCAGCGGCTGGAGGTGGTGCCCTGGTCGATGGCGGCGATGAAGGGGCCGGCGGTGTGGGCGTCGGTCACTGTGTGCTCCTGGGGATCCGTGAGTGAGGGACTGTCTACGACTGCTCTACGACTGCTTTGCTGTACGACCGCTATGGATGTTCTAAGCGAAAGCGATGTTGTAGATGCCTGCGGCGATCGCCGCGCCGATCAGCGGACCGGCGATCGGGACCCAGGCGTAGGCCCAGTCGGAGCCGCCCTTGTTGGGCAGGGGCAGGAGGGCGTGCACGATGCGCGGACCGAGGTCACGGGCCGGGTTGATCGCGTAGCCGGTCGGGCCACCGAGGGAGAGACCGATCGAGACCACCACGAGCGCGGTGATCAGGGCGCCCAGGGTGCCCAGGCCCTTGCCGTCACCGTTGAGACCCTGCGTCAGGACGGCCAGCACGAGCACGATCGTGCCGATGACCTCCGTGGCGACGTTCTGCCAGGCGACCCGGACCTCGGGGCCGGTGGAGAAGATGCCGAGCACCGGGCCCGCGCCCTTCTCCTGGGCCTCGACGGCCTTGGCGGTCGTGGCCTGCGCGCCGGGGGCGCCGACGATCTCCTTGTCGGTCAGGTGCGCCTGGAACTGGCCGTAGTAGGCGATCCAGACCAGCGTCGCGCCGATCATGGCGCCGAGCAGCTGCCCGCCCCAGTAGATCGGGACGTCGCTCCAGGAGATGCCGTCCTTCTTGAGCGCGAGCGCCAGGGTCACGGCCGGGTTGAGGTGGGCGCCCGAGAGCGGCGCCGAGGTGTAGACCGCCGTCAGAACGGCGAAACCCCACCCGAAGGTGATGGCGAGCCAGCCGGCGTTGCGGGCCTTGGAGGCCTTCAGCGTGACGGCGGCGCACACGCCTCCGCCGAGCAGGATGAGTATGGCGGTACCGATGGTCTCGCCGATGAAGATGTCGGAGCTGGACACCCGCGACTCCTTTGTCCTTCGTCCAGGGGACCGAACCCCGGGTCCCTCCGGAGGTTCGAGCTGCTCTCGGGGGTGAGAGCGATACCGGCCCATGGCGTTGTCACACTCTAGCGCGTATTGCCGGTAGGTGTTCGACAATGCCGACCGATGGACGGGAGTCTTGCTCCGGGGTTACGCGCACGTCAAGAGTTCTGTTGTCGAAAACTCGATCGTTATCGGCGGCTGTGAGTCAACGATCTTGTTTCGGCGATTTGTGACGTTATGTCAGAGTGCGACGGAAGGCACGACGAAGGGCCGGCACGTCACCGACGTACCAGCCCTGACCTGCGGTCTTAGAAGCGCCCGGCACCCAGGTCCCGCGAGACCGCGCGGGCGCAGTCCCGCACCGCCGCGATCAGCTCCGGACGCAGCGCGCCCTCCTCGTCGGGCCGGCACAGCCGCTCCACGGCGCCCGTGATGCCGACCGCGCCGACCGGCATCCGCCGCCGGTCGTGGATGGGCGCCGCGATCGACGCGACGCCCTCCCAGGTCTCCTCGACGTCCGCCGCGTACCCACGCGCGCGCGTGACGTCGAGGATCTGCTCGAACTCCGTCAGCTCGCACACGGTCCGGTCGGTGAAGGCCTTGCGGTCGCTCTCCAGCGCCTCGCTGTGCGCGACCGGGTCGTACGCCGAGAGCACCTTGCCGAGCGCCGTGCAGTGCAGGGGCTGCATGGCCCCGATCTCCAGCACCTGCCGGCTGTCGTCGGGACGGAAGACGTGGTGCACGATCAGCACGCCCTGCTGGTGCAACACGCCCAGGTGGACGCTTTCCCCGCTGGAACGGGCCAGGTCGTCGGTCCACACGAGCGCACGCGCGCGCAACTCGTGCACGTCCAGGTAGGTGGTGCCCAGGCGCAGCAGCTCGGCACCCAGCTGGTACCGCCCGGAGGCCTCGTCCTGCTCCACGAACCCCTCCGCCTGGAGGGTGCGCAGGATGCCGTGCGCGGTGCCCTTGGCCAGGTCCAGGGACGAGGCGATGTCCGACAGGCCGAGTCTCCGCTCGCCGCCCGCGAGGAGCCGCAGCATCGCGGCCGCCCGTTCGAGCGACTGGATGTTCCGTGCCATCGCCGTGCTGCCTCCGTCCCCATCGACTGCCGAGTGTTACGGCGTCGCTGCCGCTGTTCGGCAATGCCGAACACTACCGGTCGATGCCGACCTCCCGCTAATGGTCGGTCGACATCTGTTGCGTCACTGGTATCCCGCCGGTGACCTGCCCGCCATCCTCGTCCGTCCCGTGGACGTTCCGACCATCCTCCAGAGGACCCGGCTACCCTGGCGTGGTGCGCCCGGCGTGGGACGACTCGCGGGCGCCCTGAAGCCGACAGCCGTCGCAACTGAGGGAGCCCTTTCATGGCCTCGTCGCCACTGACCCCTTCCGCCGACAGCCGGACCCGTGTGTCCGCGCTCCGTGAGGCGCTCGCCACCAGAGTGGTGGTGGCCGACGGAGCGATGGGCACCATGCTGCAGGCGCAGGACCCCACCCTTGAGGACTTCGAGAACCTCGAAGGCTGCAACGAGATCCTCAACGTGACGCGCCCGGACATCGTGCGCTCCGTCCACGACGCGTACTTCGCGGTGGGCGTCGACTGCGTCGAGACCAACACCTTCGGGTCCAACCACACGGCCGCGTCGGAGTACGACATCGCCGACCGCGTGCACCAACTGTCCGAGGCCGGTGCCCGGATCGCCCGTGAGGCGGCCGACGAGCACACCGCCCGCGACGGCCGCCAGCGCTGGGTCCTCGGCTCCGTCGGCCCCGGCACCAAGCTGCCCACCCTCGGCCACATCGACTACGCCACCATCCGCGACGGCTACCAGGCCAACGTCGAGGGTCTGCTCGCCGGCGGCGCCGACGCCCTGATCGTCGAGACCACGCAGGACCTCCTCCAGACGAAGGCCTCCGTACTGGGCGCCCGCCGCGCGCTGGAGGCCACCGGCGCCGATGTCCCGCTGGTCGTCTCCATGGCCTTCGAGACCACCGGCACCATGCTGCTCGGCTCCGAGATCGGGGCCGCGCTGACCGCGCTGGAGCCGCTCGGCATCGACATGATCGGCCTGAACTGCTCCACCGGTCCGGCCGAGATGAGCGAGCACCTGCGCTACCTCGCCCGGCACTCCCGCATCCCGCTGCTGTGCATGCCGAACGCGGGCCTGCCCATCCTCACCAAGGACGGCGCGCACTTCCCGCTCGACCCCGAGGGCCTGGCCGACGCCCAGGAGAACTTCGTCCGCGACTACGGCCTCTCCCTGATCGGCGGCTGCTGCGGCACCACCCCCGAACACCTGCGCCAGGTCGTCGAGCGGGTCCGCGACCTCACGCCCTCCGAGCGCACCCCGCAGCCCGAACCCGGCGCCGCCTCCCTCTACCAGACGGTCCCCTTCCGCCAGGACACCTCCTACCTGGCGATCGGCGAGCGGACCAACGCCAACGGCTCGAAGAAGTTCCGCGAGGCCATGCTGGAGGCCCGCTGGGACGACTGTGTGGAGATGGCCCGCGAGCAGATCCGCGAGGGCGCCCACATGCTGGACCTCTGCGTGGACTACGTGGGCCGTGACGGCGTCGCCGACATGAAGGAGCTCGCCGGCCGCTTCGCCACCGCCTCCACCCTGCCGATCGTCCTGGACTCCACCGAGGTCCCCGTCATCCAGGCCGGCCTGGAGAAGCTCGGCGGCCGCGCGGTCATCAACTCCGTCAACTACGAGGACGGCGACGGCCCCGAGTCCCGCTTCGCGAAGGTCACCAAGCTCGCCCAGGAGCACGGCGCCGCACTGATCGCGCTGACCATCGACGAGGAGGGCCAGGCCCGCACCCCCGAGAAGAAGGTCGAGATCGCCGAACGGCTCATCGACGACCTGACCGGCAACTGGGGCATTCACGAGTCGGACATCCTCATCGACACCCTGACCTTCACCATCTGCACCGGTCAGGAGGAGTCCCGCAAGGACGGCATCGCCACCATCGAGGCGATCCGCGAACTCAAGCGCCGCCACCCGGACGTCCAGACCACGCTCGGCCTGTCCAACATCTCCTTCGGCCTCAACCCGGCCGCCCGCGTCCTGCTCAACTCGGTCTTCCTCGACGAGTGCACCAAGGCGGGCCTGGACTCGGCGATCGTGCACGCGTCGAAGATCCTGCCGATCGCCCGCTTCACCGAGGAAGAGGTCCAGACCGCCCTCGACCTCATCCACGACCGCCGCGCCGAGGGCTACGACCCCCTCCAGAAGCTGATGGCCCTCTTCGAAGGAGCCACCACCAAGTCCCTGAAGGCGGGCCGCGCCGAGGAACTGGCCGCCCTGCCCCTGGACGAGCGCCTCAAGCGCCGCATCATCGACGGCGAGAAGAACGGCCTGGAGGCCGACCTCGACGAGGCCCTCCAGACCCGCCCCGCCCTCGACATCGTCAACGACACCCTCCTGGACGGCATGAAGGTCGTCGGCGAGCTGTTCGGCTCCGGCCAGATGCAGCTGCCGTTCGTCCTCCAGTCCGCCGAGGTCATGAAGACCGCCGTCGCCCACCTCGAACCGCACATGGAGAAGGTCGAGGGCGACGAGGCCGGCAAGGGCACCATCGTGCTGGCCACCGTCCGCGGCGACGTCCACGACATCGGCAAGAACCTCGTCGACATCATCCTGTCCAACAACGGCTACAACGTGGTCAACCTCGGCATCAAGCAGCCGGTCTCCGCGATCCTGGAGGCCGCCGCCGAGCACCGCGCCGACGTCATCGGCATGTCAGGCCTCCTGGTCAAGTCCACGGTGATCATGAAGGAGAACCTGGAGGAGCTCAACCAGCGAGGACTTGCCGCCGACTTCCCGGTCATCCTCGGCGGAGCCGCGCTGACGAGGGCGTACGTCGAACAGGACCTGCACGAGATCTACGAGGGCGAAGTCCGCTACGCCCGCGACGCGTTCGAGGGACTGCGCCTCATGGACGCCCTCATCGGCGTCAAGCGGGGCGTGCCCGGCGCCAAGCTGCCCGAGCTCAAGCAGCGCCGGGTGCGCGCCAGTGCCGTGGCGGTGGAGGAGGAGCGGCCCGAGGAGGGGCACGTCCGCTCCGACGTGGCCACCGACAACCCGGTGCCCACCCCGCCGTTCTGGGACACACGCGTCATCAAGGGCATCCAGCTCAAGGAGTACGCCTCCTGGCTCGACGAGGGCGCCCTGTTCAAGGGCCAGTGGGGGCTCAAGCAGGCCCGCACCGGCGAGGGACCCACGTACGAGGAGCTCGTCGAGACCGAGGGCCGGCCCCGGCTGCGCGGCCTGCTCGACCAGCTCCAGACCGAGAACCTCCTGGAAGCCGCCGTCGTCTACGGCTACTTCCCGTGCGTGTCCAAGGACGACGACCTGATCATCCTGGACCAGGAGGGCAACGAGCGCACCCGCTTCACCTTCCCGCGCCAGCGCCGCGGCCGCCGCCTGTGCCTCGCCGACTTCTTCCGCCCCGAGGAGTCGGGGGAGACCGACGTGGTCGGCCTCCAGGTCGTCACCGTAGGCTCGCGGATCGGCGAGCAGACCGCCAAGCTCTTCGAGGCCAACGCCTACCGGGACTACCTCGAACTGCACGGCCTGTCCGTCCAGCTGGCCGAGGCGCTCGCCGAGTACTGGCACGCGCGCGTGCGTTCCGAGCTCGGCTTCTCGGGCGAGGACCCGGCCGACGTCGAAGACATGTTCGCCCTGAAGTACCGGGGCGCCCGCTTCTCCCTCGGCTACGGCGCCTGCCCGAACCTGGAGGACCGCGCCAAGATCGCCGACCTGCTCCGGCCCGAGCGCATCGGCGTCCAGCTGAGCGAGGAGTTCCAGCTCCACCCCGAGCAGTCCACCGACGCGATCGTCATCCACCACCCGGAGGCGAAGTACTTCAACGCCCGCTGAGCCGCCGAGCGCGGCTCGCCGAGCACACTGATCGGATAAGTCGTACACTGGTCGGTCCACCGGCAGGCCGGTTCCCCTCGTGGGAACCGGCCTGCGCGTCCCTCAAGGAGGTACGTGGATGACCAGCACGGTCCCCGCGCCATTGACCCGTACGGCAGACGGCTCCGCCCTTCAGGCCGTCCTCCTCGACATGGACGGCACCCTGGTGGACACCGAGGGCTTCTGGTGGGACGTCGAGGTCGAGGTCTTCGCCGGCCTCGGGCACACCCTCGACGACTCCTGGCGCCATGTCGTGGTCGGCGGTCCCATGACCCGCAGCGCCGGGTTCCTGATCGAGGCCACCGGCGCCGACATCGCCCTCCCCGAGCTCACCGTCCTGCTCAACCAGGGCTTCGAGGACCGTATCGGCCGCTCCCTGCCCCTGATGCCCGGCGCCACCCGGCTGCTGGCCGAACTGTCCGCGCACCGCATCCCCACCGCCCTGGTCTCCGCCTCGCACCGGCGCATCATCGACCGGGTCCTCGACTCCCTCGGCCCCCGGCACTTCGCCCTCACGGTCGCCGGCGACGAGGTGCCGCGCACCAAGCCACACCCCGACCCGTATCTGTTCGCCGCCGCCGGCCTCAGCGCGGACCCGGCCAGATGCGCCGTCGTCGAGGACACCGCGACCGGTGTCGCCGCCGCCGAGGCCGCCGGCTGCCAGGTCGTGGCCGTGCCCTCCGTGGCCCCCATCCCCCCGGCCCCCGGACGCACGGTGGTCGGATCCCTCGAAGAGGTCGACCTGCCATTTCTGCGCGGCCTGATCGCTCTTCGATGACGGAAATGCCTCGGGTGTTCACCCAGCGTGCGGAACGGATAGCGAGGTAATTCCCCAGGGCCCTGTCGCAGGAATTCGAAGCGCGCCGGACGGCCGAATTCCGACCGGTCCGCGCCCCCTGCGGGTGTGAGGTTCTTCACTCGACGGGCCCTCGACAGGCGGACCGGGCTGTGCCGAACGCCCCGCTTCGAGCGGCCCGGGCGCGCCCATGTGTCCCGATTGATGAAACCCTGCACCAATCCTTCCCCCAACGGGCCTTCGGTGCGTCCGCACCCGGTTTCGCTGTGTGATGGAAGCCCAACTCCCGTGACTGCGAACCCTCCTGCAGGTGCGGACTAATCTCCTGGTGAGAACATCGCCCTAACCCCGTGATCCGCCGCGCCAACCCCTGCATGCCGGGTACACGGACTGAACAGCTGTGGAGAAACTCGAGCATGAACCGCAAGACTTTGGTGCTGCCGGCCGTCATAGGTCTGCTCGCGCCGGTGCTCGCCGCCTGCGGCGGGTCCGACAGCGGCAGCGGCGGGGGCGACCCGATCGGGGTCGGCACCACGGACCGGTTCACCGCCACGAAGGACGCTCCCGCGCCGCTCGACCCCGCCTTCGCCTACGACGTCGGCACCTGGAACGTCCTGCGCCAGACCGTGCAGACCCTGATGATCCAGCCCAAGGGCGACGGCGAGCCCGTGCCCGAGGCGGCCCAGTCCTGCGGCTTCAGCGACAGCGGCAACGAACGCTACGTCTGCACCCTGCGCGACGGCCTGAAGTTCGCCAACGGCGACGCCGTCACCGCGGCCGACGTGAAGTACTCCATCGACCGCGCCCGCGCCATCAAGGCCGACTCCGGCGTCTTCGCCCTGCTCTCCACCATCGACACCGTCGAGACCAAGGGCGACCGCGAGGTCATCTTCCACCTCAAGACCGCCGACGCCACCTTCCCGTACAAGCTGTCGACCCCGGTCGCCGGCATCGTCAACCCCGACGACTACGAGAAGAACAAGCTCCGCGACGGCTTCGACGTCGACGGCTCCGGCCCCTACACGATGAAGGCCGACGTCAAGAACAACGTGCTCGTCGACGCCGAGTTCACCAAGAACCCCAACTACAAGGGGTCGTTGACGGTGAACAACGACAAGGTCGAACTGCGCTCCTACGACGACGCCGACGCCATGGGCGCCGCCCTCGAAAAAGGCGACATCGACCTCATCACCCGCACCCTGTCGCCCCGGCAGATCCAGAAGCTGTCCAACGAGTCCGGCGGGAGCGTCGACCTCGTCGAGATGGCCGGCCTGGAGATCCGCTACCTCGCCTTCAACACCAACGCGCCGACCGTGAAGTCCCGTGCCGTGCGCCAGGCGATGGCCCAGCTCATCAACCGCAGCGAACTCGTCTCCAAGGTCTACGGCACCCAGGCCGAGCCGCTGTTCTCGCTGGTCCCGGCCACCATCACCGGACACTCCAACTCCTTCTTCAACCGGTACGGCGACCCGAGCGTCACCAAGGCCAAGTCCCTGCTCGCGCAGGCCGACATCACCACTCCGGTGAAGCTGACCCTCCACTACACGACCGACCACTACGGCTCGGGCACCAAGGAGGAGTTCGAGGACCTGCAGAAGCAGCTCAACGCCAGCGGGCTCTTCGACGTCACCATCAAGGGCGCCCTGTGGGACACCTTCCGCCCGGCCGAGCAGAAGGGCCAGTACGACGTCTACGGCATGGGCTGGTTCCCGGACTTCCCCGACGCGGACAACTACCTCGCCCCGTTCCTCGACAAGGACAACTTCCTCGGCTCGCCCTACGACAACAGCGAGATCCGCACCACCCTGATCCCGGACTCCCGTCGCGAGGCCGACCGTCTCGCCGCGTCCGGAAGCCTGACCGAGATCCAGGACATCGTCGCCAGGGACGTCCCGGTGCTGCCGCTGTGGCAGGGCAAGCAGTACGTCGCCGCACGCGACGACGTCACCGGCACCGCCTACGCGCTCAACTCCTCCTCGACGCTGCAGCTGTGGGAACTCGGCAAGGGCGTGAGCGGCTGACCGGCCGCTCTGCCGAGGCGTGAGCGGCTGACCACCGGCCGACGCCTCCTTCGCCCCGGGCCCAGGCGGACGGGCCCGGGATTCCACAAGAATCGACGACAAGGCACTCGCTCGTGAACAAGCGCATCCAGTGGCAGGTCCTGCCCATCGTGGCGGGGCTGGCCTCCGGTCTGCTGACCGGCTGCGGCACGGAGTCGGGGGGCTCCGGGTCCGACGGCTCCTCCGTGGTCATGGGGATGTCCGACGACGTCCTCGCCACCGACCCGGCCTCCGGTTACGACCCTGGCTCCTGGCTGTTGTTCAACAACGTCTTCCAGTCGCTGCTCAGCTTCCCCAAGGGCGGCACGGAGCCGGAGCCGGACGCCGCGAAGAGCTGCGAGTTCACCGACAGCAAGACCCGGGTGTACGAGTGCACCCTCAAGGACGGCCTCAAGTTCAGCAACGGTGATTCGCTCACCTCCGAGGACGTCAAGTTCTCCTTCGACCGCATGCTGAAGATCAACGACGACGCCGGTCCCGCGATCATGTTCCCGATGCTCGACCAGGTCGAGACCCCGGACGAGAAGACCGTCGTCTTCCGGCTGAACACCCCGGACGCGACCTTCCCCAGCAAGATCGCCTCCGGTGCCGGATCCATCGTCGACCACGCCCAGTACGACGCCGACGGCCTGCGCGAGGACGGCAAGGCGTTCGGCTCCGGCCCGTACCAGCTCGACTCGTTCGACGACGACCAGGCCGTGTTCTCCGTCAACGAGAACTACAAGGGCACCGCCGAGCCCCAGAACTCCGGCGTCACGCTGAAGTTCTTCCACGGCGACCAGGCCGCCCTGAAGACCGCCCTGACCGGCGACAAGGTCGACCTCGCCTACCGCGGTCTGAGCGCGGGCGACATCGCCGACATCGAGAAGGCCTCACCCGACTCCGGCGTCGAGGTCGTCGAGGGCACCAGCGCCGAGGTCCAGCACCTCGTCTTCAACATGAACGACCCGGTCACGGGCCGGCTCGGCGTCCGCAAGGCGATGGCCTACCTGCTCGACCGCGAGGCCCTCATCCACGACGTCTACCAGGGCACCGCGACCCCGCTCTACTCGATCATCCCGGCCGGTATCGCGGGCCACAACACCGCCTTCTTCGACACCTACGGCGCCCAGCCCTCCAAGGCCAAGGCCGCCGCAGCCCTCGACGACGAGGGCATCACCGGCAAGGTGAAGCTGACCCTGTGGTCGACCCCGTCACGCTACGGCCCGGCCACCGGCCAGGAACTCAAGACGATCGCCCGGCAGCTCAACGCCAGCGGACTGTTCGACGCCGACGTCAAGTCCGTGGCCTTCGACCAGTACGAGAAGGACATCGCCGCCGGCAAGTACGGCGTCTACGTCAAGGGCTGGGTGCCCGACTACCCGGACGCCGACAACTTCACGGCCCCCTTCTTCGGCAAGGGCAACGTGCTGGACAACAACTACAGCAACAACAAGATCACCGGCTCGCTCATCCCCGAGACCGCCTCCCAGCCGGACCGCGCCGCGACGGACGAACACTTCGGCACCCTCCAGAACCTCGTCGCCGAGGACGTTCCCGTCCTGCCGGTCTGGCAGGCCAAGCAGTACGCCGTCGTCCGGGACGACGTCTACGGCCTGGAGTACTGCCTCGACGCCTCCACGGTGTTCCGCTTCTGGGAGCTCAGCAAGGGCTGATCCGACGGCTCGACGGCGAGCGTCGATCCGGCGGCCGCACACACGAAGAGGGCGCCCCCCGTCAGGTGGGGGACGCCCTCTTCGCTCCTGTACCGCTATTGCTGCTACTGCTGCTATTGCGCGCCGGGACGCACCAGACCGCTCTCGTACGCGTACACCGCGGCCTGCACCCGGTCCCGCAGCCCCAGCTTGGTCAGCACATGACCGACATGCGTCTTCACGGTGGTCTCGCTGACGAACAGATCCGCGGCGATCTCCGCGTTCGACAGCCCGCGCGCCACCAGCTTCAGCACCTCGACCTCGCGGTCGGTGAGCGTGTGCAGGGTGTCCGGCACCGGCTCGTCACCGGACGGCAGATGCGTGGCGTACTTGTCGAGCAGTCGGCGGGTGATGCTCGGCGCGAGCATCGCCTCGCCCGCGGCCACCACCCGGATCGCCTGCACGAGCTCGTTGGCCGGGGCGTCCTTGAGCAGGAACCCGCTGGCCCCCGCCCGCAGCGCCTCCACCACGTACTCGTCGAGGTCGAAGGTGGTCAGCACCAGCACCTTGGCCGGTCCGTCCCGCCCGGGACCGGTGATCTGCCGGGTCGCCTCCACACCGTCCATCCGCGGCATACGGATGTCCATCAACACCACGTCGGGCTGCAGCGCCCGCACCTGGTCGATGGCCTGAAGGCCGTCTCCGGCCTCGCCCACCACCGCCAGGTCCTGCTCGGCCTCCAGAATCATCCGGAACCCGGTACGCAGCAGCGGCTGGTCGTCGACCAGTAGGACGCGGATGGCCACGTGAGTCTCCTTCGCTAGCCCGGCCCCATTCTGCCCTGCTCGCCGATCGCCGACGTCACCGGCAGCGGGTAGGGCGGGGGAGTGCCGCCGAACTCCGGGCAGTGCTCCTGGTGATCGCACCAGCCGCACAGCTTCGTCGGACGCGGTCGCCAGTCACCCGTCTGCGTGGCCTGCCGGATCGCCTCCCACAGCGCCAGCAGCTTGCGCTCGACCCGCTCCAGGTCGGCGAGGACCGGGTCGTACGTCAGGACGTCACCGCTGCCGAGGTAGACGAGCTGGAGCCGGCGCGGGATCACGTTCTTCAGCCGCCACACCACCAGGGCGTAGAACTTCATCTGGAACAGCGCGCCCTCGGCGTACTCCGGCCGGGGCGCCTTGCCGGTCTTGTAGTCGACGATCCGCACCTCACCGGTCGGCGCCACGTCGACCCGGTCGATGATCCCGCGCAACCGCAGCCCCGACTCCAGCTCCGCCTCGACGAACAGCTCCCGCTCGGCGGGCTCCAGGCGCGTCGGGTCCTCCAGCGTGAACCACCGCTCGACGAGCCGCTCCGCCTCACCGAGCCACTGCGCCAGCCGCTCGCCTTCCGGATCGTCGGCGAACAGCTCCAGCACCTCCGGCCGGCTCTCCCGCAGCCGGTCCCACTGACCGGGGATCAGCGACTTGGCCGCGGGCGCGGTCCGCTCCCCGGCCGGCGCGTCGAAGAGCCGCTCCAGCACCGAGTGCACCAACGTCCCCCGGGTCGCCGCCGCGCTCGGCTTCTCGGGCAGCCGGTCGATCACCCGGAACCGGTACAGCAGCGGGCACTGCATGAAGTCGTTGGCACGAGAGGGGGACAAGGAGGCAGGCGCGACGGGCACCGCCACGGGCTGTGCCGTCTCTACGGCTTCTGCCGTCGCCGGTGGGGTGTCGGTGCGGGGTGGGTCCGGTGTCTCATCGGTCGCGGGCTCGGCTGTCACGGCGGCGTGGGCCGATTCCGGGTCCTGGTCGGTCGAGTGCCCTTCGTGCCGACCGGCTGTGACCGGCGTAGGCGCCCCGGGTGCGGCCGCCTCCGCGGGCTGCGCCGCGACCGCCGCGTGGGCCGCTCCAGGGTCCTCCTCGGTTCCGCCCGCGCCCTGCCGACCGGCCGCGGCCGTCCCGGGCTGTGCCGCGACCGCTGCCTCCGCCGCCCCCGCGTCGTCGGCGGCGGCCTCGGTCACGCCCTCCGTGCTCGTCTCCATGACCACAGACCATACGGCCCGCCACTGACAGTGACCCATTCGCGGCAGTGACCGCCGTGGTCCCCGAGGAAACACGGGGGTGCCGGGGCGGAACGCGCAGCGACCGCCGCATACCATCGACCCGAGACCTTCCGCACGGCAGGCGCGGAAGACGCTTCGAACGAGGGGACATCGTGGACGAGAGCGGCGGGAGCGGGCAGCCGCGGTCCGGCACGGACCGGCCGACCAAGCCCCACGCAGGGCCCACAGCCCACACCACCGACCCCACGACCCCCGACCCGCACGAGAACGGGAACCCCTCCGCCACCCCGTCCACCGAGGCCGCGCACGCCGACCGCGCCGGCGACTCCGCACAGCAGCCGGCCGCGGACGACGACGCCACCCAGGACACACCGGCCTCCGACGGCACCGGCACCCCCGCACCCGCCGAAGTCCCGCCCACCGGGAACGAGACCGGCACCGGGGACGTCGAACACCCGCCCGCCCCCGGGACCGACCCCCGGGCACCCGCCGACCTGCCACGCCCCGAAGCGCCCCGCGCACCCCACCCCACCGACGACCACCGCACCCTCGCCCACTCCGGAGCCCCCAAGAGCCCGCCGCCCCAGTCCCCCCAGCCGCGCGGCGGCCTGCTGATGGGCCGCCCCTTCGGCGTGCCCGTCTACGTCGCCCCCAGCTGGTTCCTCGTCGCCGCACTCATCACCTGGGTCTTCGGCGGCCAACTGGACCGCGTGCTCCCGGAACTCGGCGCCGCCCGCTACCTCGTCTCCCTCTTCTTCGCGGTCGCCTTCTACGCCTCGGTCCTCGTCCACGAGCTGGCCCACACCGTCGCGGCCCTGCGCTTCAAGCTCCCCGTCCGCCGCATCCAGCTCCAGTTCTTCGGCGGCGTCTCCGAGATCGAGAAGGAGGCCGAGACTCCCGGCCGGGAGTTCGTGCTGGCCTTCGTCGGCCCGCTGCTCTCCCTGATCCTCGCCGGCCTCTTCTACCTGGCCATGCAGCCCGTCGAACCCGGCACCGTCCCCGGCGTCCTGCTCGCCGGACTGATGGTCTCCAACCTCATCGTGGCCGCCTTCAACCTCCTGCCCGGCCTCCCCCTCGACGGCGGCCGCATGCTCCGCGCCGTCGTCTGGAAGATCACCGGCAAGCCCATGAGCGGCACCATCGCCGCCGCCTGGGTCGGCCGCGCCCTCGCCGTCTGCGTCCTCATCGGCCTCCCGCTGCTCACCCAGTCCGGAGCCCTCGGCTCCTCCGCCGAGGACAACGTCGGCATGGACACCGTGATGGACGCCCTGCTCGCCGCGATCCTCGCCGCGATCATCTGGACCGGCGCCGGCAACAGCCTGCGCATGGCCCGCCTGCGCGAACACCTCCCCGACCTGCGCGCCCGCACCCTCACCCGCCGAGCGGTCCCCGTCGAGACCGACACCCCCCTCTCGGAGGCCCTGCGCCGCGCCAACGACGCCGGCGCCCGCGCCCTGGTCGTCGTCGACCCCGAGGGCACCCCGCTCTCCCTCGTCCGCGAGGCCGCCATCGTCGGCGTACCCGAACACCGCCGCCCCTGGGTCGCCGTCAGCGGCCTCGCCCAGGACATCACCGACGGCATGCGCGTCTCCGCCGAACTCGCGGGGGAGGACCTGCTGGACACCCTCCGCGCAACCCCCGCCACCGAATACCTCGTCGTCGAGGACACCGGCGAGATCTACGGCGTCCTGTCCGCGGCCGACGTGGAGCGCGCCTTCGTGAAGGCCATGGCCAGACCCTCCTAGTGGTCGGCGGCCCCTCCGCGGACCGGTAGGCTGTTCACATGTCCGAACCGACCGGTGCCGCCCGCAGGCGCGGGCCCTTCAAGGTCGGGGACCAGGTTCAGCTGACCGACCCCAAGGGCCGCCACTACACGTTCACGCTCGAAGAGGGAAAGAACTTCCACACCCACAAGGGTTCCTTCCCGCACGACGAGCTGATCGGCGCACCCGAGGGCAGCGTTGTCCGCACCACCGGTAACGTCGCCTATCTCGCGCTGCGCCCCCTGCTCCCCGACTACGTCCTGTCCATGCCCCGCGGCGCCGCCGTGGTCTACCCCAAGGACGCGGGGCAGATCCTCGCCTTCGCCGACATCTTCCCCGGCGCCCGCGTCGTGGAGGCCGGGGTCGGCTCCGGCTCGCTCAGCAGCTTCCTGCTGCGTGCCATCGGCGACCAGGGCATGCTGCACAGCTACGAGCGTCGCGAGGACTTCGCCGAGATCGCCCAGCAGAACGTGGAACGCTACTTCGGCGGCCCGCACCCCGCCTGGCAGCTCACCGTCGGCGATCTCCAGGACAACCTGTCCGACGCCGACGTCGACCGCGTCATCCTCGACATGCTCGCCCCCTGGGAGTGCCTGGAGGCCGTCTCCAAGGCGCTCGTCCCCGGCGGCATCCTGTGCTGCTACGTCGCCACCACCACCCAGCTCGCCCGGACCGTCGAGTCCATCCGCGAGATCGGCTCCTTCAACGAGCCGACCTCCTGGGAGTCGATGATCCGCAACTGGCACGTGGAGGGCCTCGCCGTCCGCCCGGACCACCGCATGATCGGGCACACCGGCTTCCTGCTCACCGCCCGCCGCCTCGCCGACGGCGTCGAGCCGCCCATGCGCCGCCGCCGCCCCGCCAAGGGCGCCTACGGCGAGGACTACACCGGCCCCAACGCCGACGGAGGCGCCGGCCGCTGAGACGGCCCCGGGCCGCAAGCAACGAACAGGCGTCGGGGTGGAGTTCCCGCAGACCAGAGGAACTCCACCCCGACGCCTTCGTGTTGAGGGAGCGGCAGAAACCGCCCCCCGGACAGCCCGGACAAGTACCCACCCCGCCGTTCCCCCCACCTGTGACGTGTGGCACCATGCTGGCCACCCCCCCCACCGGCACAGCCCTCACAGGAGACGCTCCGAGTGCAGCAATCCGCCGTCCCGGAACTGGCACACACGCACACCCGCCCGATCCACTGGGTCGCCACCGCCACCGCCGTGGCGGGAGTCGTGGCCCTCTCCTCGGTCCTGCAGCCCCACCCCGCGACGGCGGCCCAGGCAGCCGGCCCCGAGGGCAGAACCGCCCCGGTGGTCACCACGGCACCCGACCCCGCGGACGTCCACTTCCCGATCGACTGCGGCCCGGTCAAGGCGAAGGTGCAGAAGCGGGTCTCCGGAGACCTCGACGGCGACGGACGGCCGGAAACAGTCGTCGTGGTGCACTGCGACGCCCCCATGGGCACCCCGCCCGACGCCGTCTACGTCATCACACACGCGAAGGGCACCGGTGAACCCCGGGTCGTCGCCACCCTGCTGAGCCCGAAGACCCGCAACACCGTCACCGACTTCACGCTGAGCGACGGAGCCGTCCTCGCGACCCTCCTCGGCTACTCCACGTCCGACGTACCCAGTTGCTGTCCGGACGTGAAGGACAAGGCGAAGTGGCAGTGGAAGGACGGCGCGTTCGTCCGCTCGACCCCCGCGGGCACGCACACCGTCTGACCGAGGCGATCACATCTGTGAGAAATCAGACAGCGGTCACGCAGGGTGTCTTTCCGGTCACTCTGCGTCCGGGCCGTAGATCTCGACCCTGTCCGAAACTCGCCGTACGTGGATGCAGTCGCCCGGACACTCCTTCGCGGAGTCGACCACATCAGCGAGAAGCGGCAGCGGTACGGGCGTTGTGGCGCCCTTGGCCTGCAGCAGCTCGTCGTCCGAGCCCTTCACATAGGCCAGACCGTCGATGTCCAGCTCGAACACCTCCGGCGCGTACTGCGCACAGATGCCGTCACCGGTACAGAGGTCCTGATCGATCCAGACCTCAAGGGTCTCGCCGCCGGCCCCGACCTCCTGCTGCACTCTCATCTCTCCTGCCGTTTATGCGTCGAGCCGAACGGGAATCCGGCCAGCTCTGACGGGTGTTGAACAGTTCGACCCTACCTTCGGCAGCTTTCCAATCTTGTTCGGTGGGTATTCCCCTGGCGTGAGGGAGAGCGCAAGGGTGAAGATCGGACACACCTCGACAGTCTTTGTGATCTAGGGGTTTCAATCGACACCCACCCAGGTAGGGTCTGGAAGCGTCCAGCTCCCCTTGGAGGAGGTGAGGACCGTGGCAGCCCACGACGACGACATGAACCGCGGCATCCGCCCGGGACGAGGGTCCGACGACCCGTCCGGGCAGATTGCCTACCTTGAGCAGGAGATCGCCGTCCTGCGACGCAAGCTCGCCGACTCTCCGCGACACACGAGGATTCTCGAAGAGCGGATCGTCGAGCTGCAGACCAACCTGGCCGGCGTGTCCGCCCAGAACGAGCGACTGGCCAACACGCTCCGTGAGGCCCGCGACCAGATCGTGGCCCTCAAGGAGGAGGTCGACCGGCTCGCACAGCCCCCCGCGGGCTTCGGCGTCTTCCTCGAAGCGAACGAGGACGGCACCGCCGACATCTTCACCGGCGGCCGCAAACTGCGGGTGAACGTCAGCCCCAGCGTCGAACTCGAAGAGCTCCGACGCGGCCAGGAAGTGATGCTCAACGAAGCTCTCAACGTGGTCGAGGCCATGCAGTACGAGAGCGTCGGCGACATCGTCACCCTCAAGGAGATCCTCGAGGACGGCGAGCGCGCCCTGGTACAGGGACACACGGACGAGGAGCGGGTGGTGCGGCTCGCCGAACCGCTGCTCGACGTGACCATCCGCCCCGGCGACGCCCTGCTCCTCGAACCACGCTCCGGCTACGTCTACGAAGTCGTGCCCAAGAGCGAGGTCGAGGAACTGGTCCTCGAAGAGGTCCCCGACATCGGCTACGAGCAGATCGGCGGACTCGGCGGCCAGATCGAGGCCATCCGGGACGCCGTGGAGCTCCCGTACCTCTACCCGGACCTGTTCAAGGAGCACGAACTGCGCCCGCCCAAGGGCGTCCTGCTCTACGGACCCCCCGGATGCGGCAAGACGCTCATCGCCAAGGCCGTCGCCAACTCGCTGGCCAAGAAGGTCGCCGAGGTCACCGGCCAGGCCACCGGCAAGAGCTTCTTCCTCAACATCAAGGGCCCCGAGCTCCTCAACAAGTACGTCGGCGAGACCGAGCGGCAGATCCGCCTCGTCTTCCAGCGTGCAAGGGAGAAGGCCTCCGAGGGCACCCCCGTCATCGTCTTCTTCGACGAGATGGAATCCCTCTTCCGCACCCGCGGCTCCGGCGTCAGCTCCGACGTCGAGAACACCATCGTCCCCCAGCTCCTCGCCGAGATCGACGGCGTCGAAGGCCTGCAGAACGTGGTCGTCATCGGTGCCTCCAACCGCGAGGACATGATCGACCCCGCCATCCTGCGCCCCGGCCGCCTCGACGTGAAGATCAAGATCGAGCGTCCCGACGCCGAGGCCGCCAAGGACATCTTCGGCAAGTACCTCACCGAACGCCTCCCCCTGCACTCCGACGACCTCGGAGAACACGGCGGCAGCAGGTCGGGCACCGTCGCGAGCATGATCCAGACGGCCGTGGAACACATGTACGCCGAATCCGAGGAAAACCGCTTCCTGGAAGTCACCTACGCCAACGGAGACAAGGAAGTCCTCTACTTCAAGGACTTCAACTCCGGCGCCATGATCGAGAACATCGTCGGCCGCGCCAAGAAAATGGCGATCAAGGACTTCCTCGACCACAACCAGAAGGGCCTTCGCGTCTCCCACCTCCTCCAGGCCTGCGTGGACGAGTTCAAGGAGAACGAGGACCTGCCCAACACCACCAACCCGGACGACTGGGCCCGCATCTCCGGCAAGAAGGGCGAGCGGATCGTCTACATCCGCACCCTCATCACCGGAAAGCAGGGCGCCGACACCGGACGCTCCATCGACACGGTGGCGAACACCGGACAGTACCTGTAAAGACAGGGCGGCTGCGGGTGCCCTCACCGGGGTACCCGCAGCCGACTGTTTTTCAGGCAACTAACCGGAACAAAGGCGAGCAAGGCAATGACGCAAATGATCTCCCCACCAGCGCAGAGCCGTTCTAGGCTCTTCGGTACCGCCGAGTCGCGCAGTGCGGGGACGGGCACCGCACACGCACCGGAGCGCCAGCGGTACTTGAGCGCCGCCCCCGACCGAGGGCGCCGCCGGGCAAGGAGGGCCGCATGACCGTACGGCGAGTAATGGGCATCGAGACGGAGTACGGGATCTCCGTCCCCGGCCACCCCAACGCCAATGCCATGCTCACCTCATCCCAGATCGTCAACGCCTACGCGGCGGCGATGCACCGGGCCCGCCGGGCCCGCTGGGACTTCGAGGAGGAGAATCCGCTGCGCGACGCGCGGGGCTTCGACCTCGCCCGCGAAGCCGCCGACTCCAGCCAGCTCACCGACGAGGACATCGGCCTCGCCAACGTCATCCTCACCAACGGCGCACGGCTCTACGTCGACCACGCACACCCCGAATACAGCTCACCCGAAGTCACCAACCCCCGCGACGCCGTCCTCTGGGACAAGGCCGGCGAACGCATCATGGCCGAAGCCGCCGAACGGGCCGCCCAGCTCCCCGGCGCCCAGCCCATCCACCTCTACAAGAACAACACCGACAACAAGGGCGCCTCCTACGGCACGCACGAGAACTACCTGATGAAGCGGGAAACCCCCTTCTCGGACATCGTGCGCCACCTCACGCCCTTCTTCGTCTCCCGCCAGGTAGTCACCGGCGCCGGCCGCGTCGGCATCGGCCAGGACGGCCACGAACACGGCTTCCAGCTCAGCCAGCGCGCCGACTACTTCGAGGTCGAGGTAGGCCTCGAGACCACCCTCAAGCGCCCCATCATCAACACCCGCGACGAACCCCACGCCGACGCCGAGAAGTACCGCCGCCTCCACGTGATCATCGGAGACGCCAACCTCTCGGAGATCTCCACCTACCTCAAGCTCGGCACCACGGCCCTCGTCCTGTCGATGATCGAGGACGGCTTCATCGCCGTCGACCTGGCCGTGGACCAGCCCGTCCGCACCCTCCACCAGGTCTCCCACGACCCGACACTCCAACGCCTGGTCACCCTCCGCAGCGGCCGCACACTCACCGCGGTCCAGCTCCAGATGGAGTACTACGAACTGTCCCGCAAGTACGTCGAAGAACGCTTCGGCGCCGACGCGGACGACCAGACCAAGGACGTCCTGGCCCGCTGGGAGGACACGCTCAACCGCCTGGAACACGACCCCATGAGCCTCGCCGGCGAGCTCGACTGGGTCGCCAAGCGAGAGCTCATGGAGGGCTACCGCCGCCGGGACGGCCTCGACTGGGACGCCGCCAAGCTGCACCTCCTGGACCTCCAGTACGCCGACGTACGGGCCGACAAGGGCCTCTACAACCGTCTCGCGGCCCGCGGCCGCATCAAGCGCCTCCTCGACGAGAACGAGGTCGAGCGGGCCCGCACCACGCCCCCGGAGGACACCCGCGCGTACTTCCGCGGCCGCTGCCTCGAGCAGTACGCCGACGACGTCGCCGCGGCCTCCTGGGACTCGGTGATCTTCGACCTCCCGGGCCGGGACTCGCTCCAGCGGGTCCCAACCCTCGAACCGCTTCGCGGAACGCGAAATCACGTCAAGGAGCTCCTGGACCGCTGCCGCACGGCAGAAGACCTGGTCAGGGTGTTGTCGGGCAACTGAATGGATCCCCGGGCCGGGTCGTCCCGCAGGGTGGAAAACCCGGCCAGAGGGAATCATCGAGATGGCCCCCGTACGTTGTAGGAACTGCGGGGCCGATGTCAGTCCCTGCAAGTAGGGTCTGATCAAGAACGTCGAACCGAGCGGGGTGAGGGGTTATGGCGACCAAGGACACCGGCGGCGGACAGCAGAAGGCCACCCGCAACACCGAGGAGGTCGAGGAGCAGACTGCGGAGACGCAGGGTTCCGAGGACCTCAAGGAGCGCCAGGAGAAGCTGAGCGACGACGTGGACTCCGTCCTGGACGAGATCGACGACGTACTCGAGGAAAATGCCGAGGACTTCGTGAGGTCCTTCGTGCAAAAAGGCGGCGAGTAAAGGCCGATTGGCTACTTTGCCTTCGTTTTGAAGGTTGCGGGGGGATGGGTGGCCGAGGAGCCGAGCAGCAAGGAGTGCCGCAAATGTAGGCGGGATCTGTCTCTCACGGCTTTTGCGCGGGACAAGAACCGGCGTGACGGCCTCCAGGTGCACTGTCGGGAGTGCGTGGCGCAGTACAGCGCCGCGCACTACCGGCGGCGCCGAGAGGCCATGGGTAAGTCGGTTCGGGAACACGTGGATGTCCCGGACGGACACAAGCTCTGCCGCACGTGCGGCGAAGTGAAGCCGCACAGTGACTGGCATCGGAATTCCACCGCATCCGATGGCCTGTCTACACGCTGTAAGGCATGTCGGGCAGTCCAGGGGCGGCAAGATTATCTCAAGCGCGAGTACGGCCTCACCGAAGCCGAGCGTGACGAGATGGTTGCCTCTCAGATGGGGCTGTGCGTGATCTGTCTGAAGGCTCCAGCCGTGCATGTGGATCATTGCCACAAGACGGGTAGGGTCCGAGGCGTACTGTGCTTCAACTGCAATTCGGCCATCGGCAAGTTGGGAGACGATCCCGACGCCGTCCGTCGGGCCGCCGCTTACCTGGAAGGAATCGCGTGGAAGCCAACACTCGTAGCACCGGGCGTCTACCAGCTGCCTTCCTGACGCCTGGGTCGTCGTCCTTCATGGACTTCCTGTCCGAGCACCAGCCGGAGATGCTGCCGGGCAACCGGCAACTGCCGCCCATGCAGGGTGTGATCGAGGCGCCGCACGGCACCACGATCGTGGCGGTCACCTTCCCCGGTGGTGTCGTGCTCGCCGGTGACCGTCGCGCCACGATGGGCAACGTCATCGCCCAGCGGGACATCGAGAAGGTGTTCCCGGCCGACGAGTACTCGGCCGTCGGGATTGCCGGCACCGCCGGTCTGGCCGTGGAGATGGTGAAGCTGTTCCAGCTGGAGCTGGAGCACTTCGAGAAGGTCGAGGGCGCCCAGCTGTCGCTGGAGGGCAAGGCGAACCGGCTGTCCACCATGATCCGTTCGAATCTCGGCATGGCGATGCAGGGGCTGGCCGTGGTGCCGCTGTTCGCGGGGTACGACGTGGACCGGGAGCGGGGGCGGATCTTCTCCTACGACGTCACCGGCGGCCGTTCCGAGGAGCACAACTTCGCCGCCACCGGGTCGGGCTCGGTCTTCGCGCGCGGTGCCATGAAGAAGCTCTACCGTGGCGACCTGACCGAGGAGCAGGCCACCACCCTCGTGGTGCAGGCCCTGTACGACGCGGCTGACGACGACTCGGCGACCGGTGGTCCCGATGTCGCCCGCCGGATCTACCCGATCGTCACCGTGATCACCGAGGACGGCTTCCGTCGGCTCACCGACGAGGAGTCCTCCGAGATCGCCCGTTCGATTCTGGAGCGGCGGCTGGAGCAGCCCGACGGCCCGCGGGCCGCGCTGCTGTAGGCGCTGGTCGTCTTGTTGAAGGTGATCGCAGTGACTTCCACAGAAAGGGACGGATAACCGGTGTCGACGCCGTTCTATGTCTCCCCCCAGCAGGCGATGGCCGACCGGGCGGAGTACGCCCGCAAGGGCATCGCCCGTGGTCGCAGCCTGGTCGTGCTGCAGTATGCCGACGGCATCGTGTTCGTCGGCGAGAATCCGTCCCGCGCGCTGCACAAGTTCAGCGAGATCTACGACCGGATCGGCTTCGCGGCCGCCGGCAAGTACAACGAGTACGAGAATCTGCGGATCGGCGGCGTCCGGTATGCCGATCTTCGTGGTTACACCTATGACCGTGACGACGTGACCGCTCGTGGTCTCGCCAACGTGTACGCCCAGACGCTGGGCACGATCTTCTCCTCGGCCGGTGAGAAGCCGTACGAGGTGGAGCTGGTCGTGGCGGAGGTCGGTGAGACGCCGGACGGGGACCAGATCTACCGGTTGCCGCACGACGGTTCCATCGTGGACGAGCACGGTTCGGTGGCGGTGGGCGGCAATGCCGAGACGATCAGCAGTTATCTGGATCAGCGGCACCAGGACGGCATGAGCCTGGCGGAGGCGCTGAAGCTGGCCGTGCAGGCGTTGTCCCGGGACACCAACGGCAGTGAGCGGGAGATCCCCGCGGAGCGGCTGGAGGTCGCGGTGCTGGACCGTACGCGTCCGCAGCAGCGCAAGTTCAAGCGCATCGTGGGGCGTCAGCTCGGCCGGTTGCTGGAGGCCGGTGGTGCGTCCACCGAGGCGGAGAGCTCGGACGAGGCGGAGGGCTCCGAGGAGGAGTAGCCGCGTCCGTCCCATCCGACGGTTTCCCTTTCTGTGCCCCGGCCGATCACCAGGCCGGGGCACAGGGCGTTCAGGAGGGCCTTGGCGGGGCCGTGGAGCCTCGTACGACCAGTTCGACGGGGATGTCTCCGGCGTCGGGTGTGCGGTCCTCCAGGACGGCGAGGAGGGCTTGCATGCCGCGTTCGCCGAAGAGTTCGGCGTCCAGTCGTACGGTCGTCAGTTCGGGGTCGAGGGCGGTGGCGAGGGCGAGGTCGTCCAGGCCGGTGACGGAGAGGTCGTCGGGGACGCGCAGGCCGAGTCGTCGTGCGGCCTTGTAGGCGCCGGCGGCGAGTTTGTCGTCGTCGCAGACGAGGGCGGTGGGGCGGGGGCCGGGTGCGGCGAGGGCGGCTTCGGCGGCGGTGAGGGCGCCGTCGATGGAGATGGGCGCGTGGGCGGTGCGGACGGTGGTGCCGGGTACCGCGGCAAGCCGTGCGGCCAGTTCTCGTGCGCGTACTTCGAAGGTCCAGGAGGGCACGTCGGCGGCGAGGTGCAGGAAGTGGCGGTGGCCGAGGTCCAGGAGGTGGGTGGCGACCTGGCGGATGCCGTCGGCGATGTCGAGGTTGACGGTGGCGGCGCCGAGGCTGCCGGAGGGGTCGCTGTCGAGCATGACGAGGGGGAGCTGGTCGCCGCGGATGGCGGTGAGGGCGTCGGCGGCCATGGAGGAGGCGATGACGCCGTCGAGGGCGGCCTGGGCGGAGGCGAAGGGGTCGCGGGCGGGGCCGATGCCTTCGGGGGAGGGGTAGAGGACGACGCCGAAGCCGTGGTCGGCGGCGACGCGGGCGGCGCCGGTGTAGACGCCGGCGAAGAACTCGGTGGTGAGGGCGGGGACGACGAGGAGGACGGTGCGGGTGTGGCCGAGGCGGAGGTTGCGGGCGGCGAGGTTGGGCCGGTAGCCGAGGTCGCGGGCGGCTTCCCGGACCCGTTCGGCGGTGGTCTCGGAGACGCGGCCGCGCCATTTGTCGCCGAGGACGAGGGAGACGGCGGCCTGGGACACTCCGGCCGCCTGGGCGACGTCGCGGCTGGTCGGTCGCGTGCTGCTGCGTGCCACCGTGGGTCCGCTCCTTCGTCTGGACGTCCGAACAGCGCACATGGTACGTATGGGAGTCGAGGTTATACGTATTACTTGGAGGCGGGACATGGCCGCGGGATACCTGGAGATCCTCAGGGCGAGGCATGCGGCACGCCTGCTGACGGGCACGCTGGTGGGCCGGCTGCCGAACGCCACCGCGGCGATCGCGATCGTGCTGTTCGTCCGGGCGGAGGGTGGCACGTACAGCCTCGCCGGAGCTCTCGCGGCCGTCTACGGGGTCGCCAACGCCGTGGGGCAGCCGGTGCTCGGGCGGTTCGTCGACCTGCACGGCCAGCCTCGTGTGCAGTTCCCGGCCGCCGTGCTCTCGGCGCTCGCGATGACCGTGTTCGCCTTCACCGGCACCGATCCGCTCCCGCTCGCCTACGCGGCCGTGGCGGCCGCGGGGCTCTTCACGCCGCCGCTGGAGGGCGGCCTGCGCGCGCTGTGGCCGAGCGTGCTGCGCCGGGAGGACCAGGTGCACACGGCGTACGCGATGGACGCGGTGGCGCAGGAAATCATGTTCACCGTGGGACCGTTGCTGGTGACGCTGTGCGTGTCGCTGTGGTCGGCGCAGGCGGCGCTGGTGGTGCTGAACGTCGTCGGGGTCCTCGGGGCGCTCTCGGTCGTCGTGTCGCCGCCCTCGCGCGCGTGGCGCTCGGGGCCGCGTGAGGCGCACTGGCTCGGGGCGTTGCGCTCGCCGGGGCTCCTGGCGCTGCTCGGCGCGTTCCTGTTCGTCGGGATCGCGCTCGGGTCCATCACGGTCGCCTCGGTGCCGTACGCGGACGAGCACGGCGGGGACGCGGTGTACGGCTGGCTGATGGCCGGGATCGGTCTCGGGGCCCTGGTGGGCGGCACGGTGTACGGGGCGCGGCAGTGGGCCGGTGAGCCCGCGCGGCGACTGCAGGTCCTGGTGGGCTTTCTGGCGGTGTGTTACCTGCCGCTGACGCTGATGCCGGGCGCGGTCGCCATGACGCTGCTGATGGTTCTCGCGGGTGTGTTCCTGGCCCCGGTGATCGCCTGCGCGTTCGTCCTGGTGGACCGGCACGCGCCGGCCGGGACGGTCACCGAGGCGTTCTCCTGGCTCGTGACGACGTTCACCGTGGGCGCCTCGGTCGGAACGGGGCTCGCGGGCCCGGTCGTCGAGGGTGGTGGGGCCGTGTGGGGCTTCGGCGTGCCGGGGGTCGCGGGGGGTGTGTCACTGGTGGTCCTGCTGGCCACCGGGCGGGTCCTCGCAGCTCCCGCCCGGCGGGCGGTGGTTGCGGCTTCATCGGAAAATGATCCAAACCGTGCTGCCGAACCCCGTTTCAGCTCGGGGGATCGGGCGTAATGTTCAGTCATGGACCGCCGCATTTTCGGGCTGGAGAACGAGTACGGCGTCACGTGTACGTTCAGGGGACAGCGGCGCCTGTCTCCCGACGAGGTGGCGCGGTACCTCTTCCGCCGTGTCGTGTCATGGGGCCGCAGCAGTAACGTCTTTCTGCGAAACGGCGCACGCCTCTATCTCGACGTGGGCTCACATCCGGAATACGCGACACCCGAATGTGACAACGTGACCGAACTGGTCACCCACGACAAAGCGGGCGAGCGCATTCTCGAAGGACTCCTGGTGGACGCCGAACGACGCCTGCACGAGGAAGGAATCGCGGGCGACGTCTACCTCTTCAAGAACAACACGGATTCGGCCGGCAACTCCTACGGCTGCCACGAGAACTATCTCGTCGCCCGCCACGGGGAGTTCTCCCGGCTCGCGGACATTCTCATTCCGTTCCTGGTCACCCGGCAGCTTCTCTGCGGTGCCGGCAAGGTGCTGCAGACCCCGCGGGGCGCGGTGTACTGCGTCAGTCAGCGGGCCGAGCACATCTGGGAGGGCGTCTCCTCGGCGACGACGCGTTCCCGGCCCATCATCAACACCCGGGACGAACCGCACGCCGACGCCGAGCGCTACCGCCGCCTGCACGTCATCGTGGGCGACTCGAACATGTCCGAGACGACCATGCTGCTGAAGGTCGGCGCGACCGACCTGGTGCTGCGCATGATCGAGGCGGGCACCGTGATGCGGGACCTGACCCTGGAGAACCCGATCCGGGCGATCCGCGAGGTCAGCCACGACATCACGGGCCGGCGCAAGGTGCGTCTGGCCAGCGGCCGCGAGGCCTCCGCGCTGGAGGTGCAGCGCGAGTACTACGAGAAGGCCGTGGACTTCGTCGAGCGGCGGGGCATCCGCACCGGCACCGTCGACCAGGTCCTGGAGCTGTGGGGCCGCACGCTGGACGCGATCGAGGCGGAGGACCTCGACCGGATCGGCACCGAGATCGACTGGGTCATGAAGTACAAGCTCATCGAGCGGTACCGGGCCAAGCACAACATGACCATGTCCCACCCGCGGGTCGCGCAGATAGACCTCGCGTATCACGACATCCACCGCCGTCGTGGGCTCTACTACCTTCTGGAGAGGAAGGGCCAAGCCGCCCGTATCTGCAACGACTTGAAGATCTTCGAGGGCAAGTCCGTTCCGCCGCAGACCACTCGGGCGCGGCTGCGCGGTGACTTCATCCGCAGGGCCCAGGAACAGCGCCGGGACTTCACGGTCGACTGGGTCCACCTCAAGCTCAACGACCAGGCGCAGCGCACGGTGTTGTGCAAGGACCCGTTCCGATCGGTCGACGACCGGGTCGAGAAACTGATCGCCGGAATGTGAGCGAAGCGTTCCGGGGCACCGCCGGAACGCAACACGGGCGCCGTACGTTTCCCGTACGGCGCCCTTCTCACGCCGTAGAGTTGCGCGCACGCCATCAACAAGATCGACCGATTACGAGGGCCCCCACCGTGCGCCGACGCTCCCTTCTCATTGCCGTTCCCGCAGGACTGGCCACACTCGCCGCATGCGGTGACGACAAGTCCGACTCGAGCAAGGCGAGCGACAGCGCGTCACCCTCGCCGTCGTCCTCGGCCTCCCAGGCACCGCCGCCGAAGATCGTCGCCGGTCCGCTGCCGGCGATCACGGCGGGCACGAAGTTCGGCGAGAAGCCGACGGTCGCCAAGGGCACCGGCGACCCGTCCAAGGACCTCGCGGTCAAGACGGTCATCGCGGGCGGCGGCACCACCATCGCCGAGGGCGACTACGTCCAGGCGCACTACCTGGGTCAGATCTGGAGCACCGCCAAGGTCTTCGACAACTCCTACGACCGCAAGACGGCCCTGGTCATCCAGCTCGCGCAGAACAGCATCATCGACGGCTGGCGGTACGCCCTGACGGGCAAGAAGGCCGGCAGCCGGGTCCAGTTCTCCGTCCCGCCCACCTGGGGGTACGGCAAGCAGGGCAACGCGCAGGCGGGCATCAAGGGCACCGACACGCTGGTGTTCGTCGTCGATGTGCAGGACACGTTCAACGCGAAGAGCTCCGCCAAGGGCAAGGACGTCGCGCAGGGCGACGCGAAGCTGCCCAAGGTCGGCACCAACACCGACGGCAAGGCCCCCTCCATCGAGATCCCCAAGGCCGACGCGCCCACCAAGCTGGTGTCGGAGTACGTCATCGAGGGCGACGGTGACGAGGTCGCGGCCGACAGCACGCTGCTCGTGCAGTACAAGGGCGTGGTGTGGGACAGCGGCAAGGAGTTCGACTCGACGTACAGCCGCAAGCAGCTGGCGTCGTTCTCGCTCCAGCAGGTCGTCAAGGGCTGGGCGCAGGGTCTGACCGGCAAGAAGGTCGGCAGCCGGGTGCTGATCTCCATCCCGCCGAAGCTGGGCTACGGCGACAACCCGCCGGCCGGCAGCGGTATCGAGAAGGACTCCACGCTGGTCTTCACCGTGGACATCCTGGCGAAGATGTGACGCACGGGGGACATGGGCGCAGGTCCCCGCGGCAGGGATGTAAGACTGGTCCCTGTTGCCTTTCCGTGAACAAGCAGGAGCGAGTGACGTGAGCATCGACAAGCCCGAGATCGACTTCCCTGAGGGCGCGCCCCCGGCGGACCTGGAGATCAAGGACATCTGGGAGGGCGACGGCGAGGTTGCGCAGGCCGGCCAGACCGTCACCGTCCACTACGTGGGCGTCTCCTTCAGCACCGGCGAGGAGTTCGACGCCAGCTGGAACCGTGGTCAGCCGTTCCGCTTCCCGCTGGGTGGCGGCCGGGTCATCAAGGGCTGGGACCAGGGCGTGCAGGGCATGAAGGTCGGCGGCCGTCGCCAGCTGACCATTCCGGCCCACCTCGCCTACGGCAACCAGAGCCCGACTCCGGCGATCAAGCCCGGTGAGACGCTGATCTTCGTGGTCGACCTTCTCGGCGTCTGATCGTCGTACCGGCGTTATCGGAGAAGCCGTAAAAGATCGCGTCGCGATCGGATCGCCGTACGACATCCGACCGGACCTGATCGACCAGGGCCCATGCCTGTCCGGGCATGGGCCCTCGGCTTTTGCCTGGCTCCTTCGGGGCGGTACGGTCAACGTCCGTAAGCACCATAGGGAGGCGAAGGGCGTCGATGGCCATTGCCAAGGCCGAGCGGCTGATGAACCTGGCGCTGTGTCTGCTCGGGACGCGACGGCCGCTGAGCAAGCGTGAGCTCCGGGAGTCCATCGAGGCCTACCTGGAAGCCAATTCCGACGACTCCTTCAACCGGATGTTCGAGCGCGACAAGGACGATCTGCGCGAACTCGGGCTCGTGATCGAGACCGTTGAGAACCTCGACGGCGAAGTCGGCTATCTCGCCCGCCGGGACAGCAACCGGCTGCCGCCCATCACCCTCGACGCCGAGGAGGCCGCCGCCCTGGGGCTGGCCGCCAAGGTGTGGCAGCAGGCCCGGCTCGCCGGCGCGGCCAGCGGCGCGCTGCAGAAGCTGCGCGCGGCGGGGCTGCCCGAGGACGTCGACCCGTACGAGGCGCACGGCGCCCTGGAGCCGCGCATCCCGGTGCACGAGGCCTCCTTCGAGCCGCTGATGCTGGCCTGCCGTGACCGCCGACCGGTCGTCTTCGACTACCGCAAGGCCACCGCCGCCCGCCCCGAGCCGCGCCATGTCGAGCCGTGGGCGCTGGAGTGCTGGCGCGGCCACTGGTACCTGGCCGGATTCGACCGGGACCGGGGCGCCGAACGGGTGTTCCGGCTCTCCCGGATCACCGGCAAGGTGCGCTCGCGCGGGGCGCGGTTCACGGCGCCGGTCCCCGACGTCGTCACCGTCCGCGAGACCGTGGCGGGCTGGGCGGGGGAGACCGCCGACCGCAGCGCGCTGATCCGGCTGCGCACCGGCGCCGGGTACCCCTTGCGGGCGAAGGCCACCTCGGTGCGGGAACTGGGCGACGGCTGGGACGAGTTGGAGATTCCGTACGGCCACGGCCTGGACGCCTGGCTGGTGGAGTTCGGTCCGGACGTGGTGGTCCTGGAGCCCGCAGAGTTGCGGGCCGACGTGGTGGACCGGCTGCGTGCCGTGGCCAAGGGCTGAGGGGGAGCGGAAGAGAACTGTGGCAGGCAAACCGGTCAGGCCCACGAACGCCATCGACCAGACCCGGCGGATGCTCTCGCTGGTGACCTATCTGAAGGAGCGTCCCGGCGCGCGGGTCGAGGACGTGGCCCGTGCCTTCGGGATCACCGAGGACGAGCTGGTCTCCGACCTCGACGTGCTGCCCATGTGTGGCACCAGCTTCCGCGGCGGCGATCTCCTCGACATCGACACCGACGGCGAGCGGATCTGGTGGCACAACCCCGCCGCCCTCGGCGAGGAGACGGCCGAGCCGCTGCGGCTCGCCGCCGACGAGGCGACCGCGCTGCTGGTGGCCGCCCGCGCGGTCTCCACGCTGCCCGGCCTCAGGGAGAGCGACCGGCAGGCGCTGCTGCGGGCCACCGCCAAGGTGGAGACCGCGGCCGGGGAGCAGGCGGGCGCGAGCTCCCGGCTGTCGGTGACCTTCGAGGCCGAGGGCGGTGTCTTCGCGGACGTCGACCGGGCCATCTCCGAGCGCCGGAGGCTGTGGATCCGCTACTACTCGCCCGCCCGTGACGAGCTCACCGAGCGCGAGATCGACCCGATCCGCCTGGTCAGCGTCGGCCACACCTATGTCGAGGCGTGGTGCCGCCGCTCCGAGGCGCGGCGCACCTTCCGGCTCGACCGGGTCGCCGAGATCAAGATCCTCGACGAGCCGTCCGCGCCGCCCGAGGTCGAGCTCAGGGACCTGTCGGAAGGGCTGGTGCAGCCCGCGGCCGAGGACCCCGAGGTGGTCGTCGAGGTCGGACCCGGCGGCCGCTGGGTCGCCGAGTACTACCCGCACGACAGTGCGGATGAGCTTTCCGACGGCGGGCTGCGTATTACCCTCCGCACCCCCGACCCGGCATCGCTGCGCAGGCTGGCGCTTCGGCTCGGCCGCGACGGCCGGATCGTCTCGCCGCGCGACCTCGCCGACAGCGCCCGCGAGGCGGCCCGTGAGGCGCTGGCGGCCTACGACGGGGTCGAGGCACAGGGCGCGCAGGCGGCGGGCGCCGGGCGCGACGGGCAGGGCGACGGTCGGTACGACAGGCAGGAGCAGGGGCTTTGAGCGAGTCGGCGACGTCCGGTGCGGGTATCTCGGTGGCTGCCGCCTTCGCGGGGATGAGAAGCGCGGCTCCCGTGACCTTCAAGGCGGGCTGCCCGGACTGCCGTGAGCGGTTCGAGCTGGCCGCCAGCGCTTTCCGCCTCGCCATCGGCGCGACCAGCCGCACCACCTTCTACTCCTTCACCTGCCCCGAGTGCGGCGCGGCCGTCCGCAAGCCCGCCGGCGAGCGGATCGTGGAGCTGCTGACCGGCGGCGGGGTCCGTACGCTGCGGCTGCACTCCACCCTCTAGGCTCGGTGCCATGTTCTGGCCGATGTTCGCGGTAGCTGTGGGTTTCGTGGGTCTCGCCGTGCTCGGTGTGCTCGCCGTCCGGGTCTTCCTGGAGGCCCGGCGTCTCGGCGTCCAGGTCGCGGACTCCGCGCGGCGCATCAACAGGGCCGCGGAGGACCTGGAGCGCGCGGCGGTGAGCACGGCCCGTTCCGTGGACTCACTGTGAGTACGGCTGAGAGTTGGGTGTGAGTAGAGCGGCGCATGCGTTTTGGGCCACTTCGCCCTGTCATCGCGGCCGGGTCGGCAGGTACGCTGCTGGTCGCGGTCCGGATAACGAGGCTCGGCCGCGAACCGGGAGTACGCACGGGGATTGCCAGGCGTTCACCCCTGAGCGTTACGATCGCTGTCAGCACGACTGATCGGACACATGTCCGACCGGTCGGACAGCACCCCACAAGCCGCCTCGGTGAGAAGGTAAAGACTTATGTTCGGAAGGCTCGGCGCCCCCGAGATCATTCTCATCCTCGTCGTCATCATCCTGCTGTTCGGCGCGAAGAAGCTTCCCGACATGGCGCGCTCGCTCGGCAAGTCCGCTCGCATCCTCAAGAGCGAGGCCAAGGCGATGAAGGAAGACGGCGGCAGCAACACGGCCACCCCGGCCGGCCCGCCCAACACCGACGAGCAGAACCCGGCTCAGCGCACCATCCAGGCCGCCCCCGGCGACGTGACGAGCTCGCGCCCGGTCACCGAGCCGACGGACACGACCAAGCGCTGACGCGGGGCCGGTGATCACCGGCCCGCCCGCACGAGATGGGAACGTGGGTTGCTCAAGTCTGCCCGCAAAGAGGAGAGGGATCCCGAGGGGCGGATGCCTCTCGCGGATCACCTTCGTGAGCTCCGCAACCGGCTCGCGAAGGCGATGCTGGCCATCGTCATCGTCACGGTCGTCGCAGCCTTCTTCTACAACGACATCATCAACTTGATCACCAAGCCGATCCTCGACTCGGTCGGCTGTGACAAGTCCTTCGCGGAACTGGCCAAGTCGACGCAGTCGACCAAGCCCTGCGCCGAGATCACGATCAACGGCCTTCTGGCGCCCTTCACGCTGGCCCTGAAGGTGTCGCTGATGGCCGGCGTCGTCGCGGCCTCGCCGGTCTGGCTCTACCAGCTGTGGGCCTTCGTCGCCCCCGGCCTGCACCGGCACGAGAAGAAGTACGCCTACGCGTTCGTGGGCACCGGCGCCCCGCTCTTCCTCATCGGCGCCTACTTCGCCTACACGGTCCTGCCGACCACGGCGCAGGTGCTGATCGGCTTCACCCCCGGCGGCACCTCCAACCTGCTGCCGCTGGACGATTTGCTCGACCTCGTCCTGCGCATGGTGCTGGTCTTCGGCCTCTCCTTCGAGCTGCCCCTGCTGCTGGTCTTCCTCAACCTCACCGGGCTGATCACCGGCAAGCGGATGCTCGGCTGGTGGCGCGGCATGATCATGGCCATCACCGTGTTCGCGGCCGTCGCCACACCGAGCACCGACCCGCTCACGATGCTGGCGCTCGCCGCGCCGATCTGGGTCCTGTACTTCGCCGCGACCGCCTTCTCCCTGCTCAACGACCGGCGCAGGCGTCGCCGCGAGGCAGAGGGGCCCGACGACGACGAGGCCTCCGACCTGGACCTGACGCCCGAGGACGTCGGCGAGGTCGAGACCGTCTCCGCCAGCCGGGCGCTGCCCGAGCAGTCGGGCACGGACCGGGTCAACGGTTATGACGACGTGACCTGACGAGCGGGAAGCGGCTCGTAAGGTCACTTCCGTGACCAGCGAGATCACCCTCTTCGTCAACCCCACCGCGGGCCGCGGCCGGGGCGCCCACGCGGCGCAGCCGGCCGCTTCCGCGTTGCGGGCGGCGGGCTTCGCCGTACGGACCGTGCTGGGCGCGGACGCCGCCGACGCCCTCGCCCGCGCGCGCGGCGCCGTCCGGGACGGCACCGGCGCCCTGATCGCGGTCGGCGGCGACGGCATGGCGAACCTCGCCCTGCAGGCCGTGGCCGGCACCCGCACCCCCTTCGGCCTGGTCGCCGCCGGCACCGGCAACGACTTCGCCCGCGCACTGGGGCTGCCGGTGCGCGACCCCGCCGCCGCGGGCCGGCTGATCGCCGAGGCCCTCAAGGAGGGCCGTGTCCACGACACCGACCTGGGGCGGGCCGGTGACCACTGGTTCGGCACCGTCCTCGCCTCCGGCTTCGACTCCCGTGTCAACGACCGCGGCAACCGGATGAGATGGCCCGCCGGCCGCCTCAAGTACGACCTCGCGATGCTCGCCGAACTGGCCGCCTTCCGGCCCGTCCCGTACCGGATCACGCTCGACGACGGCCGGGTCCACGAGGTCGAGGCGACCCTGGTGGCCGTCGGCAACGGATCGTCGTACGGCGGCGGCATGCGGATCTGTCCGGGCGCGGACCTCACCGACGGGCTGTTCGACATCACCGTGGTCGGCGACTGCAGCCGTACGACCCTGCTGCGGGTGTTCCCGCGCGTGTACCGGGGCACCCACGTCGACCATCCGAAGGTCACCGTGCTCAGGGCGGCGCAGGTCGAGATCACCGCGGAGGGCGTCACGGGCTACGCGGACGGCGAGCCGCTGGGGCCGCTGCCGCTGAGCGCGCGCTGTGTCCGCGCGGCGGTGTCCGTGGTGGGCCCTTGATCTGCGTGAAGACCGGGTTTCGCGGACCCCGATACGGATAATGATCGTCCTGTTGTCAGTGGTGCCGGGTACGCTCGAAAGCACGATGACAGAGGACCTCTCACCGGCCGAGCGGTACGCGGCAGCCCGCCTGCGGGCAGCCGAGCAGGCCACCGCGCTCGCGGGCTTCCGCGAGATGTACGACTTCGGTCTCGACCCCTTCCAGATCGAGGCCTGCAAGGCTCTCGAAGCGGGCAAGGGCGTGCTGGTGGCCGCCCCGACCGGATCCGGCAAGACGATCGTCGGCGAGTTCGCCGTCCACCTCGCCCTCCAGCAGGGCAAGAAGTGCTTCTACACCACCCCCATCAAGGCGCTGTCCAACCAGAAGTACGCGGACCTGAGCCGCCGTTACGGCGCGGACAAGGTCGGCCTGCTCACCGGCGACAACAGCGTCAACTCCGACGCCCCCGTGGTCGTGATGACCACCGAGGTGCTGCGCAACATGCTCTACGCGGGCTCGCAGACCCTCCTCGGCCTCGGATACGTGGTGATGGACGAGGTGCACTACCTCTCCGACCGTTTCCGGGGCGCCGTATGGGAAGAGGTGATCATCCACCTTCCCGAGTCGGTGACCCTGGTGTCGCTGTCGGCGACCGTGTCCAACGCCGAGGAGTTCGGCGACTGGCTCGACACCGTCCGCGGCGACACCCAGGTGATCGTCTCCGAGCACCGGCCCGTGCCGCTGTTCCAGCACGTTCTCGCCGGGCGGCGGATGTACGACCTGTTCGAGGAGGGCGAGGGCAACAAGAAGGCTGTCAACCCCGATCTCGCGCGGCTGGCCCGGATGGAGGCCCAGCGGCCGTCGTACCAGGACCGCAGACGCGGCCGGGCGATGCGCGAGGCCGACCGGGAGCGCGAGCGGCGGCAGCGGTCGAAGGTGTGGACGCCGAGCCGGCCCGAGGTCATCGAGCGGCTGGACGCCGAGGGCCTGCTGCCCGCGATCACGTTCATCTTCAGCCGCGCCGCGTGCGAGGCGGCCGTACAGCAGTGCCTGTACGCGGGACTGCGGCTCAACGACGACGAGGCGCGGGGCAGGGTGCGCGCCCTCGTCGAGGAGCGCACCGCGTCGATCCCCACCGAGGACCTGCACGTCCTCGGGTACTACGAGTGGCTGGAGGGCCTGGAGCGCGGTATCGCGGCGCACCACGCGGGCATGCTGCCGACCTTCAAGGAGGTCGTCGAGGAGCTGTTCGTACGCGGCCTGGTCAAGGCCGTGTTCGCCACCGAGACGCTCGCGCTGGGCATCAACATGCCCGCGCGCTCGGTCGTGCTGGAGAAGCTCGTCAAGTGGAACGGCGAGCAGCACGCCGACATCACCCCCGGCGAGTACACCCAGTTGACGGGGCGTGCGGGGCGGCGCGGCATCGACGTCGAGGGGCACGCGGTGGTGCTGTGGCAGCGCGGCAGCAGCCCCGAGCACCTGGCGGGACTGGCCGGCACGCGCACGTACCCGCTGCGCTCCAGCTTCAAGCCGTCGTACAACATGGCCGTCAACCTGGTCGAGCAGTTCGGGCGGCACCGCTCGCGCGAGCTCCTGGAGACCTCGTTCGCGCAGTTCCAGGCCGACAAGTCGGTCGTCGGGATCTCCCGGCAGGTGCAGCGCAACGAGGAGGGGCTCGACGGCTACAAGGCCTCCATGACCTGCCACCTCGGCGACTTCGAGGAGTACGCGCGGCTGCGCCGCGAGCTCAAGGACCGCGAGACGGAGCTGGCCCGGCAGGGAGTCTCCCAGCGGCGGGCCGAGGCGGCCGTGGCGCTGGAGAAGCTCAAGCCGGGCGACGTCATCCACGTGCCGACGGGCAAGTACGCCGGCCTCGCGCTGGTCCTGGACCCCGGCCTGCCCGCCGGCCGGTCCAACGGCCATCGGGGCTTCGAGCACCACGACGGCCCCCGGCCGCTGGTGCTGACCGCCGAGCGGCAGGTCAAGCGCCTCGCCTCCATGGACTTCCCCGTGCCGGTCGAGGCGCTGGAGCGGATGCGGATCCCCAAGTCCTTCAACCCCCGCTCGCCGCAGTCCCGTCGGGACCTGGCCTCCGCGCTGCGCACCAAGGCCGGGCACATCCCGCCGGAGCGGGCCCGTAAGAAGCGGGCGCAGGCGGCCGACGACCGCGAGATCGCACGACTGCGGACGGAGATCCGGGCGCACCCCTGCCATGGGTGCAACGACCGGGAGGACCACGCCCGTTGGGCCGAGCGCTATCACCGGCTGCTGCGCGACACCTCGCAGCTGGAGCGGCGCATCGAGGGACGCACGAACACGATCGCGCGGACCTTCGACCGGATCGTGGCCCTGCTGACCGAGCTGGACTATCTGCGCGCCGACGAGGTCACCGAGCACGGCAAGCGGCTGGCCCGGTTGTACGGCGAGCTCGATCTGCTGGCCAGCGAGTGCCTGCGGGAAGGCGTCTGGGAGGGGCTCGGCCCCGCCGAACTCGCCGCGTGCGTCTCGGCGTTGGTGTACGAGTCCCGGGTGGGCGACGACGCCATGGCGCCCAAGCTGCCGTCCGGCAACGCCAAGGCGGCGCTCGGCGAGATGGTGCGGATCTGGGGGCGGCTGGACGCCCTGGAGGAGGACTTCCGGATCAACCAGACCGAGGGGGTCGGGCAGCGGGAGCCGGATCTCGGGTTCGCCTGGGCCGCGTACATGTGGGCCTCGGGGAAGGGGCTGGACGAGGTGCTGCGGGAGGCGGAGATGCCGGCCGGGGACTTCGTGCGGTGGTGCAAGCAGGTGATCGATGTGCTGGGGCAGATCTCGGCGGCGGCGCCGGTCTCCGGGGGCGAGGGGTCCACGGTCGCGAAGAACGCGCGCAAGGCTGTTGATCTGTTGCTGCGGGGGGTTGTGGCCTACTCGTCGGTGGGGTGACCGTTCGGCAGGCGGGCGCGGGTTGACTGTGGCTGGTCGCGCAGTTCCCCGCGCCCCTGGGGTGGGTTTATCTACTCGGCGTTCAGATAGAGCCGCCAGCCTCCGTGTGCCGTGATGTCCCTGGCGTCCGTGAGGGCGGACGGCTCGCAGAGGAAGCCGGGTACATCGGTGCCGTCGGCCAGTTGCACGCTGCCGAGCGCCATGGGCCGGGGGAGGGCGGACAGGAGCCGGCCGAGGCCCGCTGCGGACATCTTCCAGATCTCCACCTCGATCTCTGCGCCGCCCTCGCCCACATGTTCCAGACCGGGCTTCGGTGGCGTTGTCAGCAGGGCGTGCAGCCGGTACACCGGGGCCGTGGTCGTCGTACGGTCCAGGCGGGCGCCCAGCGCGAGGAGTTGCGGGTTCAGCGGCTGGCCCGTCAGGTGGGCGCCGACCACCGCGAGCCGGGTCTCCGGCTGCAGGAGGCCCGCGATCCTCGCCAGGCGCTCGTCGGTGTGGGCCGGGCCGATCAGCATCACCCCGAACGGCAGGCCGTTCACCTCACCGGCCGGGACGGCGACCGCGGCCAGGTCGAAGAGGTTCGTGGAGTTGGTGAAGCGGCCCAGGCGGGCGTTGGCGCCCAGCGGGTCGGCGGCGACCTCGGCGAGGGTGGGGTGGCCGGGGGCGGTGGGCAGGAGAAGGGCGTCCGCGTCGGCCAGTTGCTCCAGGGCGCGGGCCCGCAGCGCGCTCAGGCGGTCCATGTCCGCGTAGAGCCGGTGGGCCGGGAGGTCCCGGGCCCGGGTGATGATCGCGGCGACCGTGGGGTCCAGGAACGGGTCGTTCGCCGCTGTCGCCTTGTCGACAAAGTCTCCCACCGCCGTGTAGCGCTCGGCCACGAAGGCGCCCTCGTAGAGCATCGCCGCGGCGTCCGTGAAGGGCGTGAGGTCGAGCTCGCGCACCACCGCGCCCGCCGTGACCAGCTGGTCCACCGCCGCCTCGTACGCCTGTGCCCAGCCCGCGTCCAGTTCGCCCAGCTGCTCGCGCGGAGGGATCGCGATCCGCCAGGGGCCCGGAGCGCGGCCGGGGAGGGACGGGGCCGTGCCGGTCGTCATGTGGGACAGCGCCTGCTCGGCCTCCGGGAGGGTGCGGGCGAACACCGTCACGCAGTCGATCGAGGCGCAGGCCGGGACGACCCCGGCCGTCGGGACCAGGCCGCGGGTGGGCTTGAGGCCGACGATGCCGTTGAAGGCGGCCGGCACCCGGCCCGAGCCCGCCGTGTCGGTGCCGAGGGCGAAGTCGACGAGGCCCAGCGCCACGGCGACCGCCGAACCGGAGCTGGACCCGCCGCTCACCCTGGCGGGGTCGTGGGCGTTGCGGACCGCGCCGTGCGGGGAGCGGGTGCCGACCAGGCCCGTCGCGAACTGGTCCAGGTTCGTGGTGCCGAGCACGATCGCGCCCGCCGCGCGGAGCCGGGCGACCACCGGGGCATCGGCCGCGGGATCATAGGCGTACGAGGGACAGCCCGCGGTGGTGGGCAGGCCGGCCACGTCGATGTTGCCCTTGACGGCGAACAGGCGGCCCGCGAGGGGGAGCCGCTCGCCCTGCGCGAGCCGTTCGTCGATCGCGCGGGCCTCCCGCTCGACCTCGTCCCGCGGGCGCAGATCGATCCAGATCTCGGGGCGGTCCACGGCCTCGACGCGGTCGTAGGCGGCGCGGACCCTGCTGACGGTGCTGGACATGGGTCGTTCCTCTTTCACTGTGCGGGCGGGGCCAGGACGAGCAGTGCCGTCCCCGCCTCCACCTGGTCGCCCGGCCTGGCCAGGATCTCCGCGACCACACCGGCCGTCGGCGCGTGCACCCTGGACTCCATCTTCATCGCCTCCAGGGCCAGCAGCGGCTGACCGGCCGCCACCTCGTCGCCCGGCTCGACGTTCAACTGCCATACGGAGGCGGCGAATTCGGCCTCGATCAGGCGGCCGCCCGGAGGGACCGCGATGTCGGCGGGGTCGGCCGCCGGCGTGGACGCGGACTCGGCCCGCGCGAACTCGCCCGCCGCCTCCCAGGCGTCCCGCTCGGTGGAGAAGGCGGACTGCTGGACCGCCCTGAACTCCGCTATGGACTCGGCGTGTTCGCTGAGGAAGGCCTGATACTCGGCGAGCGAGAAGGTGCCTTCCTCGATGCGGGGCACGAAGCGCCCGGACGTGATGTCGGCACGCAGCTCCAGGAGTTCGTCCGCGTCCACCGGATACCACTTGATGCGGTCGAAGAAGCGCAGCAGCCAGGGCGAGCCCGCCTCGAACGCTCCACGCTGCTGCCAGGGCGACCACACCTGGGTCGTACGGCCCACGAACTGGTAGCCGCCGGGGCCCTCCATGCCGTAGATGCAGAGATAGGCCCCGCCGATGCCGACCGAGTTCTCGGCGGTCCAGGTGCGTGCCGGGTTGTACTTCGTGGTCACCAGGCGGTGACGCGGGTCGAGGGGGGTGGCCACGGGGGCGCCGAGGTAGACATCGCCCAGGCCCAGGACCAGGTACTCCGCGTCGAAGACCGTACGGTAGACGTCGTCCACCGTGTCCAGGCCGTTGACGCGGCGGATGAACTCGATGTTCCACGGACACCAGGGCGCGTCGTCGCGCACGCCCGCCATGTAGCGGGCGATGGCCTCGCGGGTCGCCGGATCGTCCCAGGAGAGCGGCAGGTGGACCGTGCGGGAGGGGACGACCAGTTGGTCGGACGGAGGGAGGGAGGCGGTGATCTCCCTTACCGCGATGAGGAGTTCGTGCTGGGCCAGGCGGTTCGGGTCCGTCTGGATCTGGAGGGAGCGGATGCCGGGGGTGAGGTCGGTGATGCCGTCCGGGCCCTGCTCGGCCACCGCCTCCATCAGCGCGTGGACGCGCATGCGCAGCGCCAGGTCGAGCTGCATGGGGCCGAACTCGACCAGCAGGTTGTCGTCCCCGCTGCGGCGGTACGTCACGTCGCCGTCGCGGGCGAGGATGCCGCCGTCCACGATCGCCGGGCGCGCCGAGCCGTCCGTGTCCACGGGCACGAAGCGGACCGTGTCACCGGGGCGCAGCTGGCCCAGCTTCCAGCGCTCGGTGCTGATGACGGTCGCCGGGCACACGAACCCGCCGAGCGAGGGCCCGTCCGGGCCCAGCAGCACCGGCATGTCGCCCGTGTAGTCGACCGCGCCGACCGAGTACGGGGTGTCGTGGATGTTGGAGGGGTGCAGTCCGGCCTCGCCGCCGTCCGCGCGGGCCCAGCGGGGCTTGGGGCCGACCAGGCGGACTCCGGTGCGGGCCGAGTTGAAGTGGACCTTCCAGTCGGCGGCGTAGAAGTCGCGGATGTCGTCCTCGGTGAAGAACTCAGGTGCTGCGTGCGGGCCTTCGGCGGCGGCGATGTGCCACGTGGAGGTGAAGGAGGGACGGTCGGCGACCGGCGTTTCCGTGACCTGGTCTCCCTCGTCCCGGCATCCTTCGCGCAGGACGTCTCCCGTCCGCAGCGCTCGTCCGCCGTGTCCGCCGAAGCGGCCCAGCGTGAACGTGCTCGCGCTCCCGAGGAAGGCCGGGACGTCGAGGCCGCCCGCGAACAGGACGTACGTCCGCAGGCCGTGTTCGGCGGGGGCGCCCACCTCCAGGACTGCGCCCGCGGGCACGGTCACCGGCTCCCACTGCGCCACCGGAATGCCGTCGACGGTGACCGGCGCCGGTGCGCCCGTCACACAGACGGCCGTGGCGTGGGTGAACCTCAACGACGGTCCCTGCAAGGTGCATTCGAGACCCGGGGCCCCTTCCGGGTTGCCCAGCGCCCGGTTGCCGAGCCGGAAGGAACGGTCGTCCATCGGGCCGCTCGGCGGGACGCCGACCTGCCAGTAGCCGGTGCGGCCCGGCCAGTCCTGGACCGTGGTGAGGGTGCCGGCGGCCACGACCTCGATGCGCGGGGTCGGGTCCTTGATCCCGGACAGGGTCGCCGTGGAGTGGGCGGCCGTTTTGAAGTCGCTGTCGGCCAGCGCCGCCCGGACCAGGCCCAGGTTGGTCTCGATGCCGTCGACACGGGTGCGTGCCAGGGCTTCGTCCAGCCGCCGGAGCGCGTGGGCGCGGTCCGGACCGTACGCGATGATCTTCGCGAGCATCGGGTCGTACGACGTCGTCACCTCGGTGCCGGTCTCCACCCAGCCGTCGACGCGGACCCCGGTGGGGAACTCGACCCGCGTCAACAGTCCGGCGCTGGGCCGGTGTTCGCGGGAGGGGTCCTCGGCGTAGACGCGGGCCTCGACGGCGTGGCCGCGCGGGGGGCCCGGCTCGCGCACGACGTCCCGCTCGCCGCGGGCCAGGCGGAGCATCCAGGCGACCAGGTCGACGCCGTAGATCTCCTCGGTGACCGGATGCTCCACCTGGAGGCGGGTGTTGACCTCCAGGAAGTAGGCCTCCTCGCGGGCGGCGTCATAGACGAACTCGACGGTTCCCGCGGACCGGTAGCCGACGGAGGCGCACAGGTCGCGCGCGCTGTCCGTGAGTTGTGCCCGGACGTGGGCGGGGAGACCGGGCGCGGGAGCTTCCTCCAGGACCTTCTGGTTGCGGCGCTGGAGGGAGCAGTCGCGGTCGCCGAAGGTGACGACCGTGCCCGCGCCGTCGCCGAAGACCTGCACCTCGACATGGCGGGCCCGCTCGACGAGCCGTTCCAGGAAGACGCCGGCCGAGGAGAAGGAGGCGGCGGCGACGCGCTGCACCCGGTCCCAGGCGTCGGTCAGTTCGTCGGCGGAACGGCAGGCCGACATGCCGATGCCGCCGCCACCGCCGGTGGCCTTGAGCATGACGGGATAGCCGATGGCTCCGGCCGCTTCGAGGGCTTCGTCGAGGGAGGGCAGCAGGCTCGTGCCCGGCGCCAGCGGCACCCCCGCCGCCTGCGCCGCGGCCCGCGCGGTGTGCTTCGCGCCGAACAGCTCCAGCTGCTCGGGCGTCGGGCCCACGAACACGATCCCCGCGTCCTCGCAGCGGCGGGCGAACGCCGCGTCCTCGGACAGGAAACCGTAGCCGGGGTGGATGGCGCCCGCGCCCGAGTCCTTGGCCGCCTTCAGCACCAGGTCGGCGTCGAGGTACGACTCCTTCGCGGGCGCCGGGCCGAGGCGGACGGCCTGGTCGGCGAGCCGGACGTGGGGTGCGGCCCGGTCGGCGTCGGAGTACACCGCGACGGTCCGCAGGCCCAGTTCGCGGGCCGTGCGGATGATCCGGACCGCTATCTCGCCACGGTTGGCGACGAGGAGGGTGTCGAAGGTCATGCGTCGGCCCCGATCGTCATCGCGACGGGCGTCGGGTCGAAGCCGTTGCAGGGGTTGTTGATCTGGGGGCAGTTGGAGACGAGGACGAGGACGTCGCGTTCGGCGCGCAGGGTCAGGGAGAGGCCCGGGGCGGAGATGCCGTCGACGATGCCGAGGGTGCCGTCCTGCTCGACCGGAACGTTCATGTACCAGTTGATGTTGGAGACGAGGTCGCGCTTTCCGAGGCCGTGCTTCGAGCCCTCGGCGAGGAAGTTGTCCACGCACGCGTGCTGCGACCAGGTGTGGTGGCCGTAGCGCAGGGTGTTCGACTCCTTGGAGCAGGCACCGCCGACCGTGTCGTGGCGGCCCACGTCGTCGGCGGTGACCGTCATCAGCGGGGTGTGCTCGTCGGACATCAGCACGCTGCCCGTGGTGAGGAAGATGCCGCCCTGCGCCTGGATGGTGTCGGGGGCGCTGTAGCGGATCGCCGTGTCGTGGGCGTCGTAGACGAGGAAGTCGACGGCCTGGTTGCCGTGCAGGTCGGTGATGGTGAGCGTCTCGCCCTCGCGGATGACGGAGGACCAGGCGGCGCGGGCCGGAACCACGGTCTTCATGCGTGTCCCTTCGAGGCCAGGAATTCGGCGGTGTTCAGGAAGGCGCGGCGGCCTTCGGGGGTGGCGTCCCAGAGGGGGTCGCCGGCGCGGGTGGGCTCGGCGCGCCAGGCGAGGACCTCCAGGGGGGTGCTGACGTAGGCGGGCCGGGGGTCGGCGGGGTGCGGGACGTTCGCGATCAGGACTGTCACGTCCTGTTCGGCGCGGAGGGTGACGCCGGCGCGGGGGCCTGCGGAACCGGTGAAGTCGAGGCCGCCGTCCTCGCGGATCCGCACGCCCTGGAAGAAGGAGAGGGAGGGCGGGAGATCGCGGGGTTCGAGGCCGTTCGTCGCGGCCGCCAGCTTGAAGAGCTCGCGGCCGGCGGGGGAGGGGCTCTGGGGGCTGCCGTCGCCGTAGCGCGCGGTGTTGCGGGCCAGGGTGGAGGTGCCGCACAGAGCGTCGTGGCGGCCGGAGGTGTCGGCGACGACGCTCGCGAGGACGCGGCCCTGGTCGGACAGGAGCAGTTGGCCCTCACCGAGGTAGGCGTTCCACTGGACCTTGACCGTGTCGGCCACGTTCAGGCGCTCCCAGGGGCGGCCCTCCGCGTACAGGAGGAGGTGGGCGCAGGCGTCGCCGTGGAGGTCGGTGAGGCGGAGTTCGGTGCCGCGGGCGAGGACGCGGTGCGTGTAGTTGCCGCCCGCGACGGTCTCCGCCCACACCAGGGGGCCCGCCGCGGCGGACGGGTCCGGCCAGTCGCCGGCCGGGACGACGGGCATGGCCTCGGTACGGGTGCCCTCCTGCGCACGGGCGTGGTCTCGGGCTCCGTATGTGGTCTCTGTGGCCATGGCGGACCTCCGGCTCCGGGGGGTGTTTCTGTCGCTTGACAGAAATTAGGGGTGGGGGAGGTCGGGGGGGTTGCCCGGGTGTTGCGAGGGGGTTACCGGGGGCTCACGGCGGACGGCGGGCCGGTCGGTTGGTGGCGGGGCGGTGGGGCGGTGGGGGAGGGTTGTCGAGTGTGGCTTGGTGGGGGCGGGGTGGTCGGGTCGTCGGGTGCGGCCCGGTGAGGGCTGGTCGCGCAGTTCCCCGCGCCCCTGGGGTGTTGAGGTTCGCCGGGGTGCGATGCTCGCCCGGAGATGCCTTCACCTGCCTGCCGCTCGCCCCGCGGACGCGGGGGCTGTGTGCTCGGACGCGGTGCCCCCGAGTCGTCGGGTGACGTCTGTCCTGGCCCCGTGTGCGAGGATCGAACGCATGGGTACGACAGGTGGGACGGCGGAGTCCGGGCGGCGGGTCGGCAGGCCGCGGGCCGATCGGCGGCCTGCCAGCGGGCTCGCCCCGCGCGACGAACTCCTCGTCGCAGCGGCCGAGTTGTTCACCTCGCTGGGGTATGCCGCCACCAGTACCCGGGCCGTCGCCGAGCGCGCGGGCATGCGGCAGGCGTCCATGTACCACTACGTCTCCGGCAAGGAGGAGCTCCTCGCCGAGCTCCTGGAGTCCACCGTCACGCCCTCGCTGGCGTACGCCCGTGAGCTGCTCGCGGACGACAGGGTCCCGGCCGAGAGCCGGCTGTGGGAGCTGTGTCGCGCGGACGTCGAGGTGCTGTGCGGTGGCACGCACAACCTCGGAGGGCTCTATCTGCTGCCCGAGGTGCGCGCCGAGCGCTTCGCCGGCTTCCATGCCGTGCGCGCCGAACTCAAGGACGCCTACCGGCAGCTGATCGCCGCGACGGTCGCGGGCGGCGCCCTCGCCAAGAGCGAGCTCGATCTGCGTACCGACCTGCTGTTCGGTCTGATCGAGGGTGTGATCCTCGTGCACCGCTCCGACCCCGAGCGGCCCGTCTCCGCCTTCGCGGAGGCGACCGCGGACGCCGCCCTGCGCATCGTCGGAGTCCGGGACCGGCACCCCGCCGGAAGCTGATCTTCACTCGCCGCGGTGAGCGGTCGGTGAGGGGAGTTCGCACGCCCGTGCGCCATGACTCCTCGTGTTCGAGTGGTGCCTGAGCGTGTAAATGACCCGAGGGTACTCCAGTCACAATGCCCGTTTCAGGCGCTTGCTGAATATGACACGGCGATGATCCGGTCGGACTAAGCTCGCCCGCAGCGCACCGAGTTGATGTGTATTCGTGCGCTTGTTCCCTATATGTGCGACTCCCCGTCGATACGTCTCAGAGGGCCCACATGGTGAGTGTTCAATCCCCCCCAGGACGCCGTGAACTGCCGTATGCGCGCGTGCTGTTGCTCCCCGCCATAGTCATGGCCGCGATGACCGGGACCGGTGTCGCGCTGGTGCAGCAGCCCGCCAGGGCCGCGGTCGGCTGGTGCGGTGCCGTCGCCACGCTGCTGGTGATCGCGGTGGCGGCCGAAGCCGTCCGGCGCGGTCGTGAACTGCGCGAGCAGCGACTTGAGCACATGCGTCACACGGCTCATCTGAAGCAGCGCATCGCCGACCACGACCAGGACCTGATCCGGTTCGCCAAGGAGATCGCGCCCACCGCGCTGGACTGGCTGCGCCGCGGAAGTTCCCCCGGAGAGGTGATTCGCCGACTCGGTGAGTTCGACCCGTCGTGGGCGGACCTGCCCGAGCCGCAGATCCGGCTGCTCAAGACGGTGCTCACCATCGTCGACACCGAGGAGATCATGCGCGACGCCGCGCAGCGCTCCTTCGTGAACATCGCCCGCCGCGTCCAGGCCATCGTCCACCAACAGGCCAACGAACTGCGGGAGATGGAGGAGGACCACGGACGCAACCCCGAGGTCTTCGACGACCTGCTCCGCATCGACCACGGCACCGCGCTGATCGGCCGGCTCGCCGACTCCATCTCCGTGCTCGGCGGCGGTCGCCCCGGCCGCCAGTGGCCCGAGCCTGTCGCGCTGTACAGCGTGCTGCGCGGCGCCATGTCCCGGATCCTGGAGTACCGGCGCATCGACCTCTCCTCGATCGCCAAGGTCAACGTCAAGGGCACCGCCGTCGAGCCGGTCATCCACGCCGCGGCCGAACTCCTCGACAACGCCACCCGGTACTCGCCGCCCCAGAGCAAGGTGCACGTCACCGCGACCGAGGTGCAGACCGGCGTCTGCATCGAGATCGAGGACGCCGGCGTCAGCCTCAGCGAGGAGGCCCGGCTGCGGGCCGAGGGCATGCTGGAGCGGGCCAAGGCCGGCGTGGACTTCCAGGACCTCGGCGAGTCGCCGCGCCTCGGCCTCGCCGTCGTGGGCCGGCTCTGCCAGGCGTACGACATGCAGGTCTCCCTGCGTGCCTCCGCGTACGGCGGCGTCCGCGCCATCCTCGTCGTACCCAGCGACATGCTCACCGACGAGCCCGGCGTCGGACTCGCCCACGGCATCGGCGCCACCGCCGTCCCCAAGGCGGAACTCGGCGCGCTGCCCGGCCCCAAGCGCACCATCAAGAAGCGCCGCCCCACCAGCCCCAAGTTCACGACGCCGGTGTCCATGGAGGACGACGTCCCCGAGGTCACCGAATGGACGGCCAACGGGCTGCCGCAGCGGCGCAGCCGGGTCAAGACCTCGCTCACCCAGCGCTACGCCGAGCAGGCCGAGATCGAACGGGCCGAGCGGGAAGGCCGCCCGACGATCTGGTCGACGGCCCAGCGCGAGCCGGAGCCCGAGCCGAAGCCGGACGACACCCCACCGGGCCTGTGGGTCCAGGCGTTCATGGACGGCCTCAAGCGCCCCACCGCTTCCACCGCCAGTCAGCCGACCGACGAACCGGCCCGTACCGAGGCCGAAGACGAGGGGAACCTCAAGTGATCCAGCAGCGAGGCAACTTCGACTGGATGCTCCAGGACCTCGCCAAAGGCGTACCGGGCATCCAGATGATCGTGGTGCTCTCCGCCGACGGCCTGCGCATCGCCCGCCACGGCGGCGACCCGGACACCGCCGACCGCGTCGCCGCGGCCTGCGCGGGCCTGCAGAGCCTGGCGGGTGCCGTCGCGGGGGAGATCCCGGGCAGCGACGGCAAGATGAAAATGGTCCTCATCGAGATCCACGGCGGCTACTTCTACCTCATGGCCGCCGGTCCCAACGCCTATCTCGCGGTGCTCTCGGACATCATCACCGAACCCGGCCACATGAGCGCCCGCATGAGCGATCTGGTCGTCCGCATCGGCGCGCACCTCACCAGCCCGCCCCGGCGCAACGGGCAGACCGTATGACTCCTCCACAACGCCGACGGCGATTCCCCAAGGCCGGTCAGGAACCGGAACCCCCGACCCCGCAGGAGGGCAAGGCCCAGGACCCACCCGAGGGGCCGAAGAAGAACCCCGAGCGGCTGTACGTCATCACCGGCCCCGACGGAGCCGAGCGCTCGGAACTCGACCTGGTCACCTTAATCGTGGCGCACGCCGACCCACCGCCCTCCGCCACGCCCGAGCAGGCGGCGCTGCTCAGGCTCTGCACGGCCCCCCTGTCCGTGGCCGAGCTGTCCGCCTATCTCAGCCTGCCGTTCAGCGTGGTGACCGTCCTGCTCACCGAGCTGCTGACGGCCGAACTGGTGACGGCGCGCGCCCCTGTGATCCGCCAGGCGCTTGCCGACCGTTCCCTCCTCGAAGCGGTGATGCATGGACTTCAAAGGCTCTGACACCATCCCCGGTCCGCGAACAGAGGACCACCTGCCCCCGACCGCCGAGGCCGCGGTGAAGATCGTCATCGTCGGCGGCTTCGGCGTCGGCAAGACGACCATGGTCGGCTCGGTCAGCGAGATCAAACCGCTGACCACCGAGGAGACCATGACCCAGGCCGGCATCGGGGTCGACGACAACTACGGCTCCGAGACCAAGACGGCCACCACCGTGGCCATGGACTTCGGCCGCATCAGCATCACCGAGCAACTGGTGCTCTACCTCTTCGGAACCCCCGGCCAGGAACGCTTCTGGTTCCTGTGGAACGGCCTGTTCGAAGGCGCGCTCGGCGCGGTGGTCCTGGTGGACACCCGACGCCTCGAAGTCAGCTTCGACGTCATGGACCGCCTGGAGGAACGGGGCGTGCCCTTCGTCGTGGCGGTCAACACCTTCCCCGACGGGCCGCGCCACGCCATCGAGGACCTCCGCGGCGCGCTCGACCTCAGCGCGGACATTCCCATCGTCGAGTGCGACGCGCGCCGGCGGGCGTCGAGCCGGGACGTGCTGATGACCTTGATGCGGTTCCTTCATTCGCTGGCGGTGGAGAAGGCTCCCGTGTGAGCCGAGGCCGCCCCGCCCAACCCCCAACGCCCTTCCTGTACGCCCGGTTTCGCTCGAACCGGGGAGCCCTTCACCTACCTCAGCCTCGGAGCGACCATCGTGACGCCTGAACCCTTCACCCCGGCCGGTACGTACGACCCCGCGGGCCCCCCGCCCGGCTGCCCCGCACATGGCATCGGTCCTGGTGGACTGCGTCGGCTGTACGGCCCTGGGGCGGAGGACCTGGAGGCCGTGTACGAAGAACTGCGCACCGAGCACGGAGCCGTGGCCCCCGCGCTGGTGCACGAGGACGTGCCGATCTGGGTGGTACTCGGCCACAGCGAGAACATGCACCTGGTGCGCACCCCCTCGCACTTCAGCCGTGACACCCGGCTGTGGGGACCCATGCAGGACGGCACGGTCAAGCCGGATCACCCGCTCATGCCGCACCTCGCGTGGCAGCCGCTGTGCTGTCACGCGGAGGGCGACGAGCACCTGCGCCTGCGGGCCGCGGTCAACGGCGCCATCTCGACCATCGACCACCGGGGCGTCCGCCGCCACATCAACCGGGCGACCCAGCACCTCGTCAACAGGTTCTGTGAGCGGGGCCAGGCCGACCTGGTCCGCCAGTTCGCCGAGCGCCTGCCGATGATGGTGATGTGCGAGATCCTCGGCATGCCCGACGAGTACAACGACCGGATCGTCGAGGCGGCCCGCGACCTGCCCAAGGGCACCGAAACAGCCATCGCCAGCAACGAATACATCATGGACGTCCTGATGCGGCTCACCGCTCGCCGCCGGGCCCAGCCCGAGGACGACTTCACCAGCCACCTCATCAACCACCCGGCTCAGCTCACCGACCAGGAGGTCAGCCAGCACCTGCGACTCGTCCTGATCATCGCGTACGAGAGCACCGCCAACCTCCTGGCCAACGTACTGAGGGTGGTACTGACCGACCCGCGGTTCCGTGCCCAGTTGAACGGCGGCCAGATGACGGTGCCCCAGGCGGTGGAGCAGTCGATGTGGGACGAACCGCCGTTCAGTACGATTCTTGGATATTTCGCCAAGCAGGACGCCGAGTTGGGCGGGCAGCGCATCCGCAAGGGCGACGGTCTGATCCTGGGCATCGCGCCGGGCAACGTCGATCCGCGCGTCCGTCCCGACACCAAGGCCAACATGCAGGGCAACCGCTCCCACCTGGCCTTCAGCGGCGGTCCCCACGAGTGCCCGGGTCAGGACATCGGCCGGGCCATCGCCGATGTCGGCGTCGACGCGCTGCTGACCAGGCTTCCGGACGCGGAACTCGCCTGCGACGAGGACGATCTGGAGTGGGAGGAGACCCTTTCCAACCGGCACCTGGTGGCCCTGCCGGTGAAGTTCGCGCCCAGGCCCCAGCAGGACGTCATGGCACGGCCCGCGCACCCGGCTCCTTCCCAGCGCCGCAACGACTGGCAGGTCAGCACGCCGCAGCGGGAGCCGGTGGTGCCGGAGCCCGTCGCTCCGGCACCGGTTCCCGAACCGGTCGTAAGGCTGGGTGCGTTCCAGCGCCTCCTGCGCTGGTGGCGTGGCGAGTGAGCCGAGGGCACCGGAGTCACCCGGCCGCCCACTCCGCGTAGGACGACCAGGCGCGCAGCACGCGCGGGCTGACGAAACGGTGCTGGCGTCCCGTGACCGGATCGGTGAACTCCAGGACCCGAGCCAGCAGCTGGAGCGGCCGCCGGAAGTCGCCGGGCGCCACGGGGGCGGTGACCACCGGATAGAGGGGGTCGCCGAGGATCGGTACGCCGAGGGCGCTCATGTGCACCCTGAGCTGATGCGTCTGCCCGGTACCCGGCGTGAGCCGGTACCGGGCGCGCCCGTCGCGGTGCTCCACCAACTCGATGCGGCTGACGGCGTTGGGCTCTCCCTCGACCTCCTGGGCGGCCAGGACTCCGCGCTCCTTGACGATGCGGCTGCGCACGGTGCGGGGGAGGGGCAGGGCCGGGTCGTACGGGGCGACGGCTTCGTACTCCTTGGCCACCCGTCTGTCCCGGAACAGCGACTGGTAGGCGCCGCGTTCCTCGGGCCGCACGGTGAACATGACCAGGCCGGCCGTCAGCCGGTCCAGGCGGTGCGCGGCGCCCAGCGCGGGGATGTCCAGCTGCCGGCGCAGCCGTGCCAGGGCCGTCTCGGCGACATGACTGCCGCGCGGGGTGGTGGCGAGGAAGTGCGGCTTGTCGGCCACCACCAGGTGCTCGTCGCGGTAGATGACGTCGATCGGGAACGGAACCCGCTCCTCGTCGGGCAGGTCCCGGTGGAACCACACGGACATCCCCGGCACGTACGCCATGTCGCGTGGCACCGCGCGTCCGGCGGCGTCCACGATCCGGCCCGCCTCCAGCATCCCGTCGATCACCTCGGCCCCGGCCGCGAGCCGCGCCACGAGATGATCCCGCACGGTCTCCCAGGCGTCACCGGGCGGCAACCGCACCCGCACCGGATCGACCCCGTCGCGCTGCGGCAGGGGAGGGGGCGGGGGCGGAGTACGGCGTCTCATCACGATCAAGCGTACGAGGCTGCACCGACAGTGGCGGCGAGACGCGGGTCGACAGGGGTGAGACACGAGGACGGGAGCCGCCCCGGGCCGTCAAGAGCCGAGCCTCTTGGTGGGCCCTTGCCCCGGGGCCGGCGCCTGATACCGCGTGGCGCTGTCCTGCCAGACGTGGAAGCCGGTGAGGTGGTCGCGCAACGCCTTCATGACCGCGGACACCTGCTCGCGGTCCGCACTGTCCAGGCGCAGCTGGTCGCAGAGTTCCGGGAGCTGGGTGGCCTCCAGGTGTTCGTATTCCGACAGCCTGGCCGTGCGCAGCCGCGTGACCGAGGCCGCGGCCTGGTCGATGGTGAGCTCCAGGAACTTGGCGAACACGAGGACGGAGTTGCAGGTCTCGTCCTCGTCCTCGACTTCACGCCGATAGGAGCGGATGTCGTTGTGAAGCGCCTGAATGTCCGTCCAAGCGTCCATCAGCGCACGGAACGGCCGCGAGCGGCGCACGCGGACCGGTACCTCCGCACCTGCCACATGCTCGGCGAGGCAGACTCCGACGGGGCCGCCGTACGAGCCGCGACGGCGGACAAGGTACTCGGCAGGATCGGGGATCCGCCCGTTGCGTATGCATTCAAGCTCCCAGCACTGCCCGTCGGCGTATTGCATCTGGGCTTTCAGCATGTCGCGTTTCCAGGCGGTGGACCGGGTCGGGGCCAGGCGGAGCCATATGTCGGCGAGGGACCTCTCGATGGGGTTCTCCGGCTCGGGCATCGTATGGGCGGTGCCGTCCAGGGGCATGAACAGCGGAAGCCGGTCGACCATGGCTCGTGCTCCGGCGAGGTCACGGTCGGCCTTGAACGTGCGCACGAACAGCAGGTCGAGAGCGAACATCCACGCGTACACGTGGTACATCAGGAACAACTCGTCCCTCGGTGCGACGGGATAGCACCATGCGGCACATTCGGGGAGCCGGATGGCCGACCACTCGTCCGGAGTGGCTGAGATGGGCAGGAGTTCCATGCTGTACGTCCACGCGTCGCCGTCGCGGCGCAGCAGGTCGACGCTCGGATTTTCCCGCCACGCGTAAGGTAGCGAGGACGAGGTAATACTCATCGTGCTGATCTCCCGTCGCGTATTCAAGACCTGGAACGGCCAGTCCTTCTCAGGTCCTTCGGCTGGGGTAGAACACGGAATTGACGGGCGTTCCGGGAGTGCGGGTACTCGGGACGCGAGGGGGCGTGGGTCACGGTCGGGGTGACGCGCGCCTGGCGAAGTGTGCGTGCCCGATCAGTGGCACGGCCCGGGCGACTCGCCTGGAGCAGAGCCATTCATGATGCCCTCCGGGTGGCGGATCCGACGAAGTCCATGAACTACGCGTTGTGTTCCTTACGCTGCGCCCGCAGCGTGGCTGAACTCGTGCACGAAACCGGCCTCGTCAACTGCGCGCCCTGCGGCCGTGGTTCTCGCGGCGGCAGCCGGACGGAACGGAGGAGCGGTGGCCACCACCGCCACGACAGCGTTGTCGCAGGCGAGGTCGTGGATCATCCCTACCTTCCAGTGCCACCACGGGTTTCGTCAACTGTGCGGGGCGAGTTGACGTCCCTGTCAGGCGCCGCAGCGAACGGCTGCGAGGGGCGCTCCGGAGGGATGCCGGCCGGTTGTTCTCGACGGCATTCCGGGGCGCCCGGCCGGTAAGAGGGGGGCACTCGACCCGGCTGGATTCGCACTGGTACACGCACACGCCGACCGTGCCGAGCCTGCCGACCATGCCGACCGAATCGGCGCCTCGCGCGGACCACCCTCCCGGGACCCTCCGCCGACCATCGTAGCCATCCGGCCACCACCCTCACCGGCCCGGGTGCGACACCGCTCATGCCCGCACTTCACCCTGACAGCCCACCACTTCGCACCATGCGACGATTTCCGGCCGCGGGCTAGGGGGCGCAGCCCCGGCGCACGAAGCGGATCGCCTGGCCGCCGGATGCACGGCCGCGCATTCCAGGCCGAAGATGCGCCGCGAATACCACCCCCGTTTGCGGCAGTTGGGAAGCAAGTTCGTCGCGGGGACGGCACCTCCGGCCCGGGCGGCCGGAAAGCGGGCATCGGTCGCCCGGGGGTGGAACGCGGGGTTCCTGCCGCCCGCTCGTCAAGAGGAAAATCCGTTGGGACGGGCCTCGTCCGGTTGGCAGGATGCGGGTCATGCCGTACCTCACCGCCCCGGTGCTCGCACCCGGCACCCTCTCCCGCACCGCCCAGCCCACCCTCCCCACCGGCGACGGACTCCTCCTGCGCCCCTGGCGGCCCGAGGACGCGCCCGCGGTGCACACCGCGTTCCAGGATCCGGCGATGTGGCAGTGGCACGCCCGAGCCGCCGACTCCGAGGAGGAGGTCGGCGGCTGGATCGAGGAGTGGCGGCAGGCCTGGGCCGGGGAGGAGACCGCTCAGTGGGCCGTGGTGGACGGTGGCACCGATCTGCTGCTCGGCCGGGTGGCCCTGCGCGAGATCCGTCTCGACGACGGGCAGGCCGAGATGGCGTACTGGACGACCGCCGGGGCCCGGGGGAAAGGTGTCGCGGCGCGTGCCACGGTCGCCCTGTCCCGCTGGGCTCTCGACGTCGTCGGGTTCCACCGTCTCGAACTCATGCACGCCGTACGGAACGAGGCCTCGTGCCGGGTCGCGACCAAGACGGGCTTCCTCCTGGAAGGCACCAAGCGGAGTGCGGTGCTCCATCCGGACGGCTGGCACGACATGCATCTGCACGCGCGCCTGCGGGGCGACTGAGAGGCGACCGGGAGACAGTCGGGAGGCAGTCGGGAGGCAGTCGGGAGGCAGCCGGGGGGCAGCCGGAGGGGCGCCTCGAACGCCCCTCTCCCTCTCCCTACCCCACTGGCGCACGCCGGCGCATCGCACGCCACGCCACGCCGACCACCAGCGTCGCGGCCAGGAACAGCACCGTGAACCACTGGAAGTACCAGTGCCCGCCCGCCGGGTCGTACACCTCGGCCCGGGGCCAGGCCAGGTTGACGGTCATCAGGAGGCCGTAGAGGAGGGCCAGGGCGTTGACCGGGATGCCCCAGCGGCCCAGGGAGAACAGGCGTCCGCCTTCCTCGTCCGTGCCCGACGACGTGAACTCGCCCCGCACGCGACGGATCAGCAACGGGCCCGTGACCATCGCGTACGCCAGGTACAACATCACGATGCAGGTCGTGCCGATCGCCAGGAACGCCTCCGGCGAGGCGAAGTTCAGCAGGAGCAGGGCGGCGGCCAGGATGCCGACGACCAGGGCGGGGGCCGTGGGCATGCCGGTGCGGGGGTTCACGCGCGCGAGGCGGCCCGCGAAGGGCAGTTGGCCGTCGCGGGCCATGGAGAAGAGCATGCGGCAGGCCGCCGTCTGGATGGCGAGGGTGGCCACCGTGATCGCGATGACCACGTCGGCCAGCAACGCCTTGCCGACCCCGTCGCCGAGGCTGCTGGTGAGGACGTAGCTGAGGCCGTCAACCGACAGGTGCCCGTCGGTGAGGCTGGGGGCGGCGAGCAGACCGCCCAGGACGATCAGGCCGCCGAGCGCGCCGGCCGAGCCGAGCGCCGTCAGGATCGTGCGGGGCGCCACACGCCGGGGGTTGCGGGTCTCCTCGCTCATCTCGCCCGCGCTGTCGAAGCCGATCATCACGTAGGCCGCCGTGAACGAGCCCACCAGCAGTGCCCCGAACAGACCGCTCTGCGCGGCACCCGTGGTGTGGAAGGTGATGCTCGGGGTGCGCTCGGAGTGGGTCAGCAGAAGCACGATGATCAGCACCGCGCCGATGATCTCGGCGGTGACGCCGACCCGGTTGACCAGGGACAGGACCCGGTTGTCGAGGATGTTCACGACGGTCGTCAGGACCAGCAGGATCACGCCGAGGACGGCCGCGTTGGCCGCCCCGTCCGCCGAGGTCGGCGCCGGGTCGGTGCCGACCAGCTGGAAGCCCGACCAGATCGCCGGCAGCACCATCTGCAGGGCCAGCGCCGCCGCGGCGACCACGACGACCTGCCCGATCACCATGATCCAGCCGGCGAACCAGCCGAAGACCGGGGTGGAGAGGCGGGACGACCACTGGTAGATCGCGCCCGAGAGCGGGTAGCGGGCCGCCAGTTCCGCGAAGCAGGCCGCCACCAGCAGCTGCCCGACCAGGACCACCGGCCAGGCCCAGAAGAAGGCCGGGCCGCCGAACGCGTAGCCGAAGGCGAAGAACTGGAAGACGGTCGTCAGGACCGAGATGAAGGAGAACCCGGCCGCGAAGGACGCGTACCGGCCCAGACTGCGGTGCAGCTCCTGGGGATAGCCGAACTCGGCAAGGGACCGGTCGTCGGGGGAGGAGGGGGAGTGCGGGGGATCGGGACGGACGTCGGAGGGACTGGTCGTCGTCACAGCGGCACCTGCCTTCGGCGGCATGAGGGCGAGAGAGCGGAACAGCGGTGCGGGAGCTGAATTCCTGTCGGGTGACAGAAATTAGGGAGAGGCTGTTTCGGGTGCGTGACGCAGGCGTGTCGGAGCGGCGCCCAAGTCCTCACTCCCTTGCGTGGGCCGTCTATACGCGATACATCGTGTCTATTGACGGTCTGTCGTAGGTCGCGATATGTTCGGCCACGGATATTCGGGGGTGAGGTCGGGAAGGTCGGGAGGTGAGGTCATGGGGCGTCGCAAGCTCCGCAACCCCCTGGCGCTCGCCGTGCTGGCGACGCTGTGGCAGAAGCCGATGCATCCCTACGAGATCGCCCAGACCCTGCGCCGCCAGGGCAAGGACTCCAGTACGAAGATCAATTACGGCTCGCTCTACACGGTCGTGCAGAACCTCGAGAAACATGGATTCGTCGAGGTCACGGACGTGGAGCGGCAGGGCAACCGGCCCGAGCGGACCGTCTACGGCATCACGCCGGCCGGGCGCCAGGAGGCCACCGAGTGGATGTCGGACCTGGTGGCCTTCCCGGCCAAGGAGTACCCGATCTTCGAGACCGCGCTCTCCCTGCTCGGTGTGCTGCACCCCGACGAGGTGGTGCCGCTGCTGAAGGAGCGGCTCGACGCCCTGGAGGTGCAGATCGCGAGCGGCCGAGGCGCGCTGGAGAAGCTGTACGAGACGCTGCCCCGGCTCTTCCTCGTGGAGAACGAGTACCAGCTCCACATGGTCGAGGCGGAGGCGGAATGGGTCCGCGGCTTCCTCGACGAGCTCACACAGGGCGCGCTCCCCGGCATCGAGGAGTGGAAGGCGTTCCACGAGCCACGGCCGGAACGGGAATCAGGGCCGGAACGGGAATCAGGGCCTGAGCGAGAGCCGGGACCTGAACCGGAATCAGGATCCGAACGAGAACCATGATCTGAACCACGAACCATGAACCACGAACCAATGATCTGAACAAGAACAGGCCCCGGCACGGCTGTTGCAGCAGCCCGCCGGGGCCTCGAACCCCGAACTGAATCCGCCCTGAGGCACATCCAGGCGATCGAGGTGCGGCACGCCCAGGATAGCCCGGTGCTCCTCACGCGGATCAGTTGTCGTCCGCTCGGCCAGGAGAGCACCTGCCATGAACACCCGTGCGCCCGCGATCGAGGCGCGTCAACTGATCAAGACCTACGGCGGCCAGGTCACAGCCCTCGACGGCATCGACCTCGCCGTCGAGCGGGGCAGCGTCTTCGGCCTGCTCGGCCCGAACGGCGCCGGCAAGTCGACCACCGTCAAGATCCTCACCACCCTGGCCCGCCCCGACTCCGGCACGGCCACCGTCGCGGGCCATGACGTGCTGCGCCACCCGGACCGGGTCCGGCGGGCCATCGGGGTGGTCGCCCAGGGTTCCGGTGCCGACCCGGTCGCCACCGGCCGCGAGAACCTCCGGCTCCAGGGCCGGCTCTACGGCCTGAAGGGCGCCGCCCTCGAACAGCGGGTGGACGAGCTCCTGGACCGCTTCACGCTCACCGAGGCGGCCCGGCGTCCGGTCAAGGGCTACTCGGGCGGCATGCGACGCCGGCTCGACGTCGCTCTCGGCCTGGTGCACCGCCCCGAGGTGCTCTTCCTCGACGAGCCCACCACCGGTCTCGACCCCGAGGCCCGCAGCGCCATGTGGGACGAGATCGGCCGGCTCGCGGCGGAGGAGGGACTGACGATCCTGCTCACCACGCACTACCTCGAAGAGGCCGACCGGCTCGCCGAGCGCGTCGCGGTCGTCGACCGTGGCCGGATCGTCGTCGAGGGCACCCCGGACGCCCTCAAGGGCGAACTTCGCGGCGACGCCGTGCATGTGGAGCTGCGCGAGCCGCTCGGCGACGCGGGGCGCACGCTGCTCACCGGCGCCCTGCGCGGGGTGCCGGGTGTGCACGAGGTGCTGGCCGACGGACACCGCGTCAGCGTCCGCGCCGACGACGGGGCCGCCGCCGTACCCGCCCTGCTCGCCGCCCTGGAGCGGGCCGGGGTCAAGGTCGCCACCGCGACCGTCGCCCGCCCGTCCCTCGACGACGTCTACCTGCGCTACGCGGGCCGCCGTTACTCCGGGACCGAAGACCTGGTGGGTGCCCGATGAGCACGGCCGTCTCCCAGACCTGGTACATGACGCAGCGTCAACTCATGGTGTTCGTACGGCAGCCCGCGTTCGCGATCATCACCCTGATCCAGCCGGTGGTCTGGCTGTTCCTGTTCGGCAGTCTCTTCAGGAAGGTCGTCGAGCTCGGCGGCTTCGGGACCACCTCGTATCTCGACTACCTCGTCCCCGGTGTGGTCGTGATGAGCGCGCTCGGCTCCAACATGTGGGCCGGCATGGGCACGTTGGAGGAGATCCAGCGCGGGACACTGGACCGGTTCCTGACCACTCCGGTCAGCCGGGCCGCGCTGATGAACGGCAACGTCGTCAACAACGGCCTGGTCACCGCCTTCCAGTCGCTGGTCATCGTCCTGCTCGGGCTCCTCGGGGGCGCCGACTACCCGGGCGGTGTCACGGGGATCGCCGTCCTGGTGCTCGCCTCGGTCCTGCTGGGCACCGTCTTCGGGGCGCTGTCCAACGCGCTCGGCATGCTGGTGCGGGAGCGGGAGTCGATCATCGGGATCAACACCTTCCTGCTGCTCCCGCTCACCTTCCTGTCCAGCGCCTTCATGGCGCCCTCGCAGATGCCCTCCTGGATGCGGCACATCGCCGACTTCAATCCGCTGAACTGGGCGATGGTGGCGGGCCGTTCGGCCCTGTCCGCCGATCCCGACTGGGGCGTCGTGGCCAGCCGCGGGGGAGCGCTGCTCGGGCTGGCGGTCGTGGCGGTGTGGCTGTCGATCCGCACGTTCCGTTCGTACCAACGGTCGGTGTGACCGCTCCCGGACACGAAGAAAGGGGCGGCACCCTTGAAGGTGCCGCCCCTTTCAGGGACGTAGGCCTAAGCAGCGGGCGCCGCCCCCTCCTGCTCCGCCTCGATGCGCGCGTTCCAGTCCCGCTTGGAGGCCTGCCAGCCGTCCTCGTTGTGGCCCAGGCGCCAGTAGCCGGAGATCGACAGGTCCTCGCGCGGGACCGCGCGTTCGACCCGCAGCAGGTGGCGCAGCTGCTTCACGAAGTGCGCCTCGCCGTGCACGAACGCGCACAGCCGGCCCTCGGGGAACTCCAGCGCGCGGACGGCCTCCACCAGAGCCTCGCCGACCGGGCGGGAGCCGCGGTGCAGCCAGACGACCTCCACATCGGAGTCGATCTTCTGCACCTCCTCGGGCCCGGACACCTCGATGAAGGCGTGCGCCCGGGTCCCGTCGGGCAGCGCCTCCAGGGAGCGGGCGATCGCGGGCAGCGCGCTCTCGTCCCCGACGAGCAGATGCCAGTCGGCGTCCAGGTCGGGGGCGTAGGCGCCGCCCGGGCCCATGAAGCGCACGGTCTCGCCCGGCTGGACCCGCACCGCCCAGGGGCCGGCCAGGCCCTCGTCGCCGTGGATCACGAAGTCCAGGGTGAGCTCGCGGTGCTCGGCGTCCCAGTGGCGCACGGTGTACGTGCGGGTCACGGGCCACTGCTCGCGGGGGAACTCCTCGCGGATCCGCTGCATGTCGAAGGGCTCGGGGTAGGTCGCGCCCCCGGCCGGGAAAAGGATCTTGACGTAGTGGTCGGTGCAGGTGTCCGCCGCGAACTCGGCGAGTCCGTCGCCGCCGAGCACCACGCGCTGCATGTGCGGGGTGAGGCGTTCGGTGCGCACCACCTGGGCGGAGTGGGGCTTCCGCGGCTTGCGTCCCGGTCCTTCTGCCATGGCGGCCTCCCAGTTCCCTACGCTTAGGCTTACCTAAGTTAGCATCAGCCTCCCTGGCGACGGCACGCCACTCGTGGAAAGCGAGGGCAATATTTACGCGCCGAGCGTCGTCACCAGTCGTTGCAATGATCCACCAAGCCCCCACCGCTCTGCCAGCTTCTCCAGGGCTGCGGGATCGCGCGGCGTGCGCGGGAGCGCGGTCTCCACCTGAGGCAGCGGAACATCACCGGCCACCCGCACGACCTTCGGCGCCACGGCCACGTACGGCCGCGACTCGTCCAGCCGCTTGCGCTGCGACGGTGTGAGCTTCGCCTTCGGGTCGTCGACCGCCGCCATGATCCCGGCCAGGTCGCCGAACTCGGTGAGCAGCTTGGCCGCCGTCTTCTCGCCGATGCCGGGCACGCCCGGCAGGCCGTCGCTCGGGTCGCCGCGCAGCAGTGCCAGATCCACGTACCCGCGGCCGTCGACGCCGTACTTCTCGCGCAGCCACGCCTCGTCGGTCAGCTGGAGCGTGCCGACGCCCTTGAGGGGATACAGGACCCGCACCTCGCGCTCGTCGTCGACCAGCTGGTACAGGTCGCGGTCGCCGGTGACGATGTCGACCGGACCGGTCGCCCGCGCGGTGAACGTGCCGATCACGTCGTCCGCCTCGTATCCGGCCACCCCCACGCGCGCGATGCCGAGCGCGTCCAGGACGGCCTCGATGACCGGCACCTGCGGCGACAGGGTGTCCGGCACCTCCTCCTCGTCCGGTCCGCCCTCGCGCTCCTCGGCGACGCGGTGCGCCTTGTAGGAGGGGATGAGGTCGACCCGCCACTGGGGGCGCCAGTCGGCGTCCATGCACGCCACCAACAGGTCCGGATGGTGGTCCTTGACCAGGCGGTCGATGAATTCGAGCAGGCCGCGCACGGCGTTCACCGGCGTGCCGTCGGGTGCCTTCACGGACTCCGGCACCCCGAAGTAGGCACGGAAGTAGAGCGAGGCGGTGTCGAGGAGCATCAGTCGTCCGGTCACGTCTCGCATCATGCCGTACGGCACCGACACCGGCCGTCGTCGCGCGATCCGTTCGGCGGTGTGAGCGTCCTGTGAACCAGGACACCTGTGTGTTTGGCCCAAAGGCTTATGGGCAGGCGCGGCCTCGGAGCGAGGCAGGTTGCACCTTCAACTGTTCGCGGCCCTTCGTCTCCCACCCAGTGGTCAAGAGGCAAGAGGTACGCGTGTCATCACGGCTTGAGGCAGAGCAGCTGTACAAGGTCTTCGGCAGACGGCCGGACGAGGCGGTCGACAGGCTCCGCGAGGGCGCGGACCGGGAGGGACTGCGCGCCGAGGGCACCACCGCCGCGGTGATCGACGCCTCCTTCACCGTGGACCCGGGCCAGATCTTCGTCGTCATGGGCCTGTCCGGCTCCGGCAAGTCCACGCTGCTGCGCATGCTCAACGGCCTCCTGGAGCCGACCGCGGGCCATGTCCGCTTCGACGGCCAGGACCTCACCGCGCTCAGCGACCGCGAGCTGCGCGCCGTACGCGCCCAGAAGATCAGCATGGTCTTCCAGCACTTCGCGCTCTTCCCGCACCGCAGTGTCCTGGAGAACGCCGCCTACGGCCTCGCCGTCCAGGGCGTCCCCAAGGCCGAGCGCGTCGAGCGGGCGACCGAGGCCCTGGAGCTGTGCGGCCTCAAGGGCTGGGAGAAGTCCTGGCCCGACGAGCTGTCCGGCGGCATGCAGCAGCGGGTGGGCCTGGCCCGCGCCCTCGCCACCGACGCCGACCTGCTCCTCATGGACGAGTCCTTCAGCGCGCTCGACCCGCTGATCCGCCGGGACATGCAGGACCAGCTCCTCCAACTGCAGAAGACCCTGAAGAAGACCATCGTCTTCATCACCCACGACCTCAACGAGGCCATGCGGCTCGGCGACCGGATCGCCGTGATGCGCGACGGCCGGATCGTCCAGATCGGCAGCGCGGAGGACATCCTCGTGCGGCCCGCCGACGACTACGTCGCCTCCTTCACCAAGGACGTCGACCGCTCCCGGGTCCTGACCGCGTCCGCCGTGATGGACACGGACGTGAGCGGCGCCACGGCCGACTGCGGCTGCGCGGACGACTGCGAGACCGCGACGCCCGACACGCCCTTCACCGAGCTGTGCGCTATGAGTGCCCGCTCGGGTCACCCGGTGGCCGTCCTCGACGCGAAGCACCGGCTCGTCGGTGTGGTCGCGCAGGAGCGCCTGATCGGCTTCCTCGGCGACGCCGAGTCCGCCCAGGAGGCCGCTCATGCCTAGGATCCCGCTCGGCGACTGGGTCAACGACACCGTCGACTGGCTGCTCGACCACGTGTCCTGGCTCTTCGACTTCCTCAAGACCGTCTTCACCGGCACCTACGACGGCATCGACGCCGTCCTCCAGGCGCCCCAGCCCCTGCTGCTCGCGGGCATCTTCGCCGTGATCGCGTTCTGGCTGCGCGGCACCCTGGCCGGTGTCCTCACCTTCGCGGGATTCGCCTTCATCGACTCCCTCGAACTGTGGGAGGACGCGATGACGACGCTCTCCCTGGTCCTCGTCGCCACGATCATCGCTCTGGTGATAGCCGTCCCCGTGGGCATCTGGGCGGCCCGCTCGCACCGGGTCAGCGGCCTCGTCCGCCCCGTCCTGGACTTCATGCAGACGCTGCCCGCGATGATCTACCTCATCCCGGCGATCCTGTTCTTCGGCACCGGAGCCTCCGCGGGCATCGTCGCCACCCTGATCTTCGCGCTGGCTCCTGGTGTCCGCATGACCGAGCTCGGCATCCGCCAGGTCGACAAGGAGCTCGTCGAGGCCGCCGAGGCGTTCGGCACCACCCCTCGCGACACCCTCCTGCGGGTCCAGCTTCCCCTGGCGCTGCCCACGGTGATGGCCGGCGTCAACCAGGTGATCATGCTCGGCCTGTCCATGGCCGCGATCGCCGGCATGGTCGGCACCGGCGGCCTCGGCGGTGACGTCAACGAGGCCATCGGCCAGCTCAACGTGGGTCTCGGTTCCGAGGCCGGGGTCGCCATCGTGATCCTCGCGATCTACCTGGACCGCATGACCAGCGCACTCGGCACCCAGGTCTCCCCGCTGGGCCGCCGCGCCGCCGCCAAGGCCCGCGCGTCCCAGGGCGGCCTGAAGATCTGGTCCTACCGTCCCCGCCCCCAGTTCGCCGTGATCGGCGTCGTCGTCCTCGCCCTCGTCGCGGGCGGCATGGGGATCTTCGGGAATTCCTCGGGCGAGGCCACGGCCGTCTCCGGCGGCAAGGACGTAGGCCAGGGCAAGAAGATCAGCATCGGTTACGTCCCCTGGGACGACGGGGTCGCCTCCACCTTCCTGTGGAAGGAGATCCTGGAGGAACGCGGCTACCAGGTGGACGCCAAGCAGTTCGACGCGGGCCCCCTCTACACCTCCCTCGCCTCCGGCAACGCCGACTTCATGACCGGCGCCTGGCTGCCCACGACCCACGAGCAGTACTGGAAGAAGTACGGCAAGCAGCTCGACGACCTCGGCGCCTGGTACGACAAGACGTCTCTCGAACTGAGCGTTCCCTCGTACATGAAGGACGTCGACTCGCTGGCCGACCTCAAAGGCAAGGCCTCGCGGTTCGGCGGGAACATCACCGGCATCGAGTCCAGCGCCGGAGAGATGGCCCTGCTCAAGAGCAAGGTCCTGAAGGCGTACGGCCTCGACAAGGAGTACAAGGTCGTCGACAGCTCCACGCCCGCCATGCTGGCCGAGCTCAAGCGGGCGTACGCCCAGAAGGACCCGATCGTCGTCACGCTCTGGTCGCCGCACTGGGCGTACAACGACTACGGCCTGAAGAAGCTCAAGGACCCCAAGGGCGCCTGGGGCTCGGGCGACGGCATCCACACGGTGGCCCGCAAGGGCTTCGCCGGCGAGAACCCGGTCGTCGGGCAGTGGCTGAAGGACTTCAAGCTGGACGAGAAGCAGCTCACCAGCCTGGAGGCCGAGATCAACAAGGCCGGCAAGGGCAAGCAGCAGGACGCCGTGCGCACCTGGCTGAAGCAGCACCCCGGACTGGTCGACAAGATGGCCCCCGTCAAGGACAGCGGCACTCCGGCCGAGGCGAAGCAGCCGGTCGACGTGGCCTGGTTCCCCTGGGACGAGGACATCGCCGTCACCTATCTCTGGAAGAACGTGCTCGAAAAGCGCGGCTACCGGCTGAACCTCAAGCAGATGGACGTCGGCCCGGTCTACACCGGCCTCGCCTCCGGAGACCTGGACCTCAACTTCGACGCCTGGCTGCCGTACGCCCAGAAGAACTACTGGGACCAGAGCAAGGACAGCCTCGCCGACCTCGGCACCTGGTACGAACCGACCTCGCTGGAGGTCGCCGTGCCCTCGTACGTCAAGGGTGTGAAGTCCTACGAGGACCTCAAGGGCAAGGCCTCCCTGTTCGACGGGAAGATCATCGGCATCGAACCGGGCACCGGCGAGATGAACCTCCTCAAGAACAAGGTCCTGCCGGGCTACGGCCTCGACAAGGAGTACGAGGTCGTCGACGGTTCCACGCCCGCGATGCTGGCCGAGCTCAAGCGGGCGTACGCCAGGAAGCAGCCCGTCGCCGTCGTGCTGTGGTCGCCGCACTGGGCCTACAGCCAGTACGACCTGACCAAGCTGAAGGACGACAAGAAGTTCTTCGGTGAGGGCAACACGATCCGCACCATCGCCAACGAGAAGTTCCCCGGGGAGTATCCCCAGCTCACCAAGTGGATCAAGGGATTCCATATGAGTGAGGACGAGCTCGGTACCCTGGAGAGCGAGATCAACAAGTACGGCCAGGGTCACGAGGAGCAGGCGGTCACCGCCTGGCTGAAGGAGCACCCGGAGATGGTCGGGCGGATGACACCGTCATAACCGCTCCGCGAGCACGGTAAGGATCCGGCCAACCACATAGAGCTATGCCATCGCCCGAACTCCGATGCCGACAAGGGGACTTGGGCGGCTCGCGCCGGACGGGTGACCGAAACCCGGCCCCCTGGCACTCTCCAGGGGGCCGTTCGGCTGGCGCGAAGTGTGAGGTACGGTCGCACGCCGTACGGCATCGATGTGACGGCCGCGTGAAACGGTTTGCCGAACATGCGTAGGGTGCAGACAACTCATCAGGGGACGGGTCACAGGACCGACGAGCGGAGGAGGGAGCCGGAGCCATGGGCGACCACAAAGAACAGCCCCTTCGGGTCGGCGCGGCCGTGCGCCGCAGGCGCCGCGTGCTGGAACTCACCCTCGCCGTCGTCGCCGAGCGCAGCGGCCTCTCGGTCCCCTTCCTGAGCCAGATCGAGAACGAACGCGCCCGCCCCAGCCGCAGCTCCCTGGAGAAGGTCGCCGACGCCCTGCGCACCACCGCTGTGGAACTCCTCGCCGCCGCCGACCCGGCGTGCAGTGTCGACGTCGTGCACGCCGAGGGCCCGGAGCCGGGCTGCGAGCCGCGGATGCGCTCCCTGGTGCGCGGCCACCACCAGATGCATGCCCAGGAGTTCACCGGTGACCATGACGCGGGCCGTGAATTCCAGTACCGCAACGACCAGTTGATGTACGTGGCCGACGGCGCGGTGGACGTCGAGGCCGAGGGGCGCGCCTACCGGCTGGGCCGCGGCGACACCCTGTACCTGACCGGCGGGGTGCGGCACCGCTGGCGGGCGACCGTGGCGGACACCCGCGTGGTCGTCGTCGCCGTGGCCGAACACATCGAGGCGGTCCAGGACCGGCCCCGGCAGTGAGGGTCGTCTCCCTGGTCCCCTCGCTGACCGAGGCGATCGCCCGCTCGGCACCCGGCGCCCTGGTCGGCGCCACCGACTGGTGCACCCACCCCGCGGACCTGGACGTCGAGCGGATCGGCGGCACCAAGAACCCCGGCCTCGACCGGATCGTCGCCCTCGCCCCCGACCTGGTGATCGCCAACGAGGAGGAGAACCGCCCGCCGGATCTGGAAGCCCTGCGCGAGGCGGGCCTTCAGGTCCTGGTCACCGAGGTCCGGGACGTCCCGCAGGCCTTCCGTGAGCTGGCCCGGGTCGTCGAGGCGTGCGGTGTCCTCCGGCCGCGCTGGCTGGACGAGGCCGAGGAGGCGTGGGCGGCGCTCGCACCCCCGTCGCGCCGTACGACGGCGGTCGTGCCGATCTGGCGGCGCCCCTGGATGGTGCTGGGCCGGGACACCTTCGCGGGTGATGTCCTGTCCCGCCTGGGCGTGGACCACCTGTACGTCACCCACGAGGACCGTTATCCGCGCATCCCGCTGGAGGAGCTGCGGGCGGCTGCCCCGGACCTGGTCGTCCTCCCGGACGAGCCGTACCGCTTCACCCCCGACGACGGCCCGGAGGCTTTCCCCGGTCTGCCCTGCGCGCTCGTCAGCGGACGGTACCTGACGTGGTACGGGCCGTCACTGGCCGAAGCGCCACGGGCACTGGGCGAGGCCCTGCGAGCAGCGCTCCGCTGACGAGCCCGCGCGCGGTCTGCACGGCGGCCGTGGCCCAGGCGGCGACGAGCACGGCGTACAGCCCGGTGGCGAGCCCGTCGTAGACCACGAGCCCGGTGTGCCGGGCCAGCGCCTCGGCGCCCGTGACACAGGTGCCGACGGGGAAGGTGAACGCCCACCAGGTCATCGAGAACCGCATCCCGTGCCGACGGGCCCGGACCGTGTGCGCGGTGGCGAGCCCCAGCCACAGCAGCGCGAACCCCATGACGGGAACCCCGTACAGGACCGCGAGGACGCCGAAGCCCTCACTGTAGGGCGCCGGTACGACACCAGGGGCCACGTCCGCGAACTTGCCGACCGCGGTGGTGGACTGGCCGAGCGGGCCGAGCACCAGGAAGAGGGTTGGGGTGAGGGCGAGGGGGAGCGGTCCGCCGGTGACGATCCGGGCGAAGACCAGCGGCAGCATGACCAGGGTCGCGAGGAGGCTGAGCCCGAACAGCGCGAAGCAGCCGAGGAGCAGGGTCTCGCGCGGCTGACCTGCGGGGAGATACGGCACGAGGAGCGGCCCGAGGGCGGCGGACACCATGGGCGCGACGAGGGGGAGCAGCCACACGGGTGTGGCCTGCCGCGGCTCGGCCCGCTGCCGTACGGCCATGAGGTACGGCACGGCGACGGCGGCCGCGAGTCCCACGGCCGTGCCGGCGGTGAACAGCACGGCGTCGACAGCGACCGCGGCCGTCGTCCCGATCCAGTCCCGGCCGACGGTGAGGGCACCGCCGCCCACGGCCAGCAGGGCCATGGCGAGGCAGCCGTAGAAGGGGGCCGCGCCGGGGTCCAGGAGGTGGGCGCGGGCCTGGTCGGCGTGGTGGCGCCAGTGCAGGGCGCGGGCAGCGAGGAGGACGAGCAGCAGGGCCAGGGACAGCAGCCACACGGCGGCGCAGATCGTGCGCAGGCCGGGGAGGTGCACGGGGAGCGCGACGCCGGCGGTGGCGACGATCGCGGTGCCCATGACGCAGGCGTACCAGTTGGGCCCGAGGTGACGGACGGCGGTGACCATGTCTCCACGGTGCCGTTCGGGAAGAGCCGCTACCAGGGAGTATGGCTCTATGAGGGCATAAGCTGTCTTTATGAGCGGTGTGGAGGAGCGGGAGACGGCGGTGGGCGGGGGACTGTCCCACCGGGTGCCGGATCTGGGCGGGCTGGAACTGCTGCTGGCCGTGGCCCGGCTGGGGAGCCTGGGCGGGGCGGCGCGGGAGCTGGGCATCACCCAGCCGGCGGCGAGCAGCCGGATCCGCTCCATGGAGCGGCAGTTGGGGGTGGCCCTGGTCGACCGCTCACCCCGCGGCTCCCGGCTCACGGACGCCGGGGCGCTGGTCACGGACTGGGCGCGGCGGATCGTGGAGGCGGCCGAGGCCTTCGACGCCGGGGCGCAGGCGCTGCGGGTCCGCCGGGACTCCCGGCTGCGGGTGGTGGCGAGCATGACGATCGCGGAGTACCTGCTGCCGGGCTGGCTCCTGGCCCTGCGCGCGGGGCGTCCGGACACGGCGGTGTCGCTGCACGCGGGGAACTCGGCGACGGTCGCGGAGCGGCTGCTGTCGGACGAGGCGGACCTGGGTTTCGTGGAGGGCCTGACGGTCCCCTCGGGCCTGGACTCGGTGGTGATAGCCCACGACCACCTGATCGTGGTGACGGCCCCGGGCCATGTCTGGGCCCGCCGCCGACGCCCCCTGGAAGCCGCCGAGCTGGCCGCGACGCCGCTGATCCTCCGGGAGAAGGGCTCGGGCACCCGCCAGGTCCTGGACGCGGCTCTGGGCGGCCTGGCCCGCCCCCTGATCGAGCTCTCGTCCACCACGGCGGTGAAGGCGGCGGCGGTCAGCGGGGCGGGCCCGGCGGTCCTGAGCGAACTGGCCGTGGGCGAGGAACTCGCGCTGCGCCGGCTGGTGCGGGTGCCGGTGGCCGGGGTGTCACTGGCCCGGGACCTGCGTGCGGTGTGGCCCACGGGCCACCGGCCGGTGGGCCCGGCACGGGACCTGTTGTCGCTGACCCGGGACTAGGTGTTTCCCGTCCCGGGCGAAAACCCTTGGCCAGGCGGCACGGCGGACCCGCACCATGAACGGCATGACCGCCACCGCCCCGCCCGCCGCCGGTGTCCGCACCCCCTGGGAGGACCTCCCCGAGACCGTGCGCGACGCCGTCGCGGACGTGCTCGGCGAGCCCGTGGTCCACGCCACCACGCAATCCGGCGGTTTCTCCCCGGGCGTCGCCACCCGGGTCCGTACCGCCACCGGCCGCCGCGCCTTCGTCAAGGCGGTCAGCGCCGACACCAACCCCTACAGCCCGCAGCTGCACCGCGCCGAGGCCCGCAACGCCGCCGCGCTTCCGGCCGCCGTACCGGCGCCCCGCCTCCTCGACACCTACGACGACGGCACCTGGGTGGCTCTCGTCTACCAGGACGTCCCCGGCCGCCAGCCCCATGTGCCGTGGCAGAAGGCCGAGTTGGAGCGCGTCCTGGACGCGGTGGCGGAGCTGGGCCGCACACTCACCCCGTCCCCGCTCGACGTACCGCCCGCCGCCACGGCCCTGGGCGGCACCTTCAGCGGCTGGCGGGAACTCCTCGGCCGCGGTGACCTCACGGCAGGACTCGACCCCTGGGCCGCCACCCACCTGCCCCGCCTCGCGGAGCTCGCCGCCCCCTGGCCCGAGGCCATCAGCGGTGACACCCTCGCCCACGGCGACCTGCGGGCCGACAACATCCTGCTGACCGACGACGGCCGTACCGTCTTCGTCGACTGGCCGCACGCCCTGCGCGCCACCGTCTGGTTCGACCTGCTGGTGATGCTGCCGTGCGTCCGCGCCCAGGGCGGCCCGGACCCGGAGGAACTGTTCACGGCGCATCCGCTGGGCGCGGGCGCCGACCCCGACGCCGTCACCACCGCCCTCGCCGCCCTGACCGGCTACTTCCTCCACCACTGCCTGCTGCCCCCGCCGCCGGGCATCCCCACCGTCCGGGCCTTCCAACGGGCTCAGGGCGACGCGGCCCTGGCCTGGCTCAGGCGCCGGCTGCGGCTCTGACGAGAGCCTGCGTCACCCGCAGGTCCTCGCCCATCTCCGGATGCCACTGCACCCCCACCACCCACTGCGGGCCGGGGAGTTCGACCGCCTCCACGGTGCCGTCCGCCGCGTGCGCCGACGCCAGCAGGCCCGCCCCGAGGCGGTCCACCGCCTGGTGGTGGTAGGCCGGTACGGAGGTCTCCTCCGGGACGAGGTCGCCGTACACCGTGCCCGGTACGGGCTTGACCGGGTGGTGGCCGAAGACACCGATGGTCTGCGCGTGGCCGTCGACGTGCTGGACGAGGGTGCCGCCCAGGGCCACGTTCAGGAGCTGCATGCCCCGGCAGATGCCCAGCAGCGGGAGACCGGCCGTCAGCGCCGCCTTGATCAGGGCCAGTTCCCAGGCGTCCCGGGCGCGCGCGGGTGGGCCGGTGCGCGGGTCGGGGGTGGCGCCGTAGCGGACCGGCTCCACGTCCGGGCCGCCCGCGATCACCAGGCCGTCCAGGCGGGCCACCGTCGCCGCCGCGTGCTCCGGGGCGTCCGGCGGGAGCATCGCGGCCAGCCCTCCGGCCCGCTGCACCAGACGCGGATAGCCGGCCGGCAGCAGCGCCGCCTCCAGCTCCCAGACGCCCCAGCGGGCCCCGGCCTCCAGATACGTGCTGACGCCGATCAGCGGTCGTACGGTCGTCACTCGGCCCTCCCAGGCTTGCAATGGCCCACAGGCATACCTTTGCCCCAGAGGCCGTCCCACGGCAAGGTCACGCCAGGAATCCCCGCAGCAGGGCCGCCGTCCCCGCGCAGTGCTCCCGCATCATCTCCCGCGCCCCGTCCGCGTCCCCGTCGAGGACCGCCTCGACCAGCGCCGCGTGCTGGCGCTGCGAGTGCTCCAGGTTGCGGACCAGGAGCGGGATGCAGTCCAGCAGATCGTTCACCGAGGCCCGTACGGCCGCGTACTGCGCGGTCAGGGTCGGCGAGCCGCACAGCTCGGCGATCGTCAGGTGCAGCAGGGTGTCCAGGCGTCGGTAGTCCCCGAGCGGTGCCTCCTGGGTGGCCGCCAGCGCCGCGCGCAGCCGCTGCGCCTGCTCGTCGGTGAGGCCGTGCGCCGCGCACAGGCCCGCCGCGCCCACCTCCAGGACCTCCCGGAAGCGCAGCACGTCCTCGATGTCCGTCTCGGCGATCCGGCGCCGCAGCTCCTCCTCGCCCACCGCGTCCGGCGTGCGGGGCAGCACGAACGTCCCTCCGTACCGCCCGCGCCGCGACTCCACCAGCCCCTGGTCCTGGAGCACCTTCAGCACCTCGCGCAGGGTCACCCGGCTGATCCCGAGCCGCTCCGCGAGCTCCCGCTCGGCTGGCAGCCGCTCGCCCCCCGGCACCAGCCCGAGCCGCACCACCTGCAGGATCTGCTCCAGCGCCTCCTCGAAGCCGTTGCCCGCCCTGACCGGCCGCAGCACCGGAGTCAACCGGTCGTCCGGGCCGCCGTCAGCGTCCACCGACATATGGCCGAGCCCCCTTCCCAAGCAATGGTTCAGAGCAATACCTTATGGCTCCCGGCCCGGTCGGAAAAACGCGCAGCAGCCGAAGGAGCTCTCCCGTGGCAGACCGCACACCCCCGCTCAGCGTCGAGGAGCTGCACGCCCTCGTCGCGAGCGGCGAGATCGACACTGTCGTCCTGGCCTTCCCCGACATGCAAGGGCGGCTCCAGGGCAAGAGGTTCGCCGCCCGCTTCTTCCTCGACGAGGTACTCCACCACGGCACCGAGGGCTGCAACTACCTCCTCGCCGTCGACACCGAGATGAACACCGTCGACGGCTACGCGATGTCGTCGTGGGACCGCGGCTACGGCGACTTCGCCATGCACCCGGACCTCGGCACCCTGCGCCGCGTGCCCTGGAACGCCGGCACGGCCATGCTGATCGCCGACCTCGCCTGGAACGACGGCTCGCCGGTCGTCGCCGCGCCCCGCCAGATCCTGCGCCGCCAGCTGGAGCGGCTCGCCGAACTCGGCTACCGCGCCCAGGTCGGCACCGAGCTGGAGTTCATCGTCTTCAAGGACACCTACGAGCAGGCCTGGGACGCCCGGTACCGGGGGCTGACCCCGGCGAACCAGTACAACATCGACTACTCGGTGCTGGGGACCGGCCGTATCGAGCCGCTGCTGCGCCGGATCCGCAACGACATGACGGCCGCCGGTCTCACCGTCGAGTCCGCCAAGGGGGAGTGCAACCCCGGCCAGCACGAGATCGTGTTCAAGTACGACGAGGCCCTGACCACCTGCGACCAGCACGCGATCTACAAGACCGGCGCCAAGGAGATCGCCGCGCAGGAAGGCGTGTCGCTCACCTTCATGGCCAAGTACGACGAGCGCGAGGGCAACTCCTGCCACATCCACCTCTCGCTCGCCGACGCCGACGGCGGCAACGCGATGGCCGGCCCCGACGGGATGTCGGACGTGATGCGGCACTTCCTCGCCGGGCAGCTCGCGGCCCTCCGGGACTTCTCGCTCCTCTACGCCCCCAACATCAACTCCTACAAGCGGTTCCAGCCCGGCTCCTTCGCCCCCACGGCGGTCGCCTGGGGCCACGACAACCGCACCTGCGCCCTGCGGGTCGTGGGCCACGGCCGCTCCCTGCGCTTCGAGAACCGGCTGCCCGGCGGTGACGTCAACCCGCACCTCGCGGTCGCCGGACTGGTCGCGGCCGGGCTGTACGGCATCGAGCAGAAGCTGGAGCTGCCCGAGGCCTGCACCGGCAACGCCTACACCGCCGAGTACGCACAGGTCCCCACCACCCTGCGAGAGGCCGCCGAACTCTGGGAGAACAGCCCGATCGCCCAGGCCGCCTTCGGCGACGAGGTCGTCGCGCACTACCGCAACATGGCCCGCGTCGAGCTCCAGGCCTTCGACGCGGCGGTCACCGACTGGGAGCTGCGCCGCTCCTTCGAACGTCTGTGATGTCGACGTCTGTGAGAGGTACTTCGTTGTCGTACGAGCATGAACTGACCGTCCTCAACCCGGCCACCGAGGAGGTCGTCGCCACCGTCCCCGCCGCCACCGCGGCCGACGTGGACGCGGCGGTCGCCCGCGCGTCGAAGGCGCAGGCCCGCTGGGCGGCCGTCGCCCCCGCCGACCGGGCGCGGCTGCTGCGCCGGTTCGCCGACGTGGTCGACCGGCATGTCGAGGAACTGGCCCGGCTGGAGGTCCGGGAAGCCGGTCACCTCCTCGGCAACGCCCGCTGGGAGGCGGGCAACGTCCGTGACCTGCTCGCCTATGCGGCAGGCGGGGTGGAGCGGCTCAACGGCCGCCAGATCCCGGTCCCCGGCGGCCTCGACATCACCCTCCTCGAACCCCTCGGGGTGGTCGGCGTCATCGCGCCCTGGAACTTCCCCATGCCGATCGCCGCCTGGGGCGCGGCGCCCGCGCTGGCCGCCGGCAACGCCGTCGTCCTCAAGCCCGCCGAGACCACCCCGCTCACCGCCCTGCGGCTCGCCGAACTCGCCCTGGAGGCAGGGCTGCCGGAGGGCCTGTTCCAGGTGCTGCCCGGCCACGGCCCGGTCGCGGGCACCGCACTCGTGGAACACCCCGAGGTCGCGAAGATCGTCTTCACCGGCTCCACCCGCACCGGCCGTGACGTCATGGAGCGCTGCGCCCGCCAGGTCAAGCCGGTCACCCTCGAACTGGGCGGCAAGAGCCCCAACATCGTCTTCGCGGACGCGGACCTGAAGACGGCCGTCGACCCCTTCTCCTTCCTCGACAACTCCGGCCAGGACTGCTGCGCCCGCACCCGGATCCTGGTCCAGGAGTCGGTCTACGAAGAGGTCCGGGAACTGCTCGCCGACGCCGTCGCCTCCGTGGTGGTGGGCGACCCGGCCGACGAGAAGACCCAGATGGGCCCGCTGATCTCCCGTCAGCAACTGGACAGGGTACGGCGGTTGGTGCCCGCGGACGCGCCCGGTCTGCGCGGCGGCGCGCCCGACGGGCCCGGCTTCTGGTTCGCGCCGACCGTCCTCACCGGCGAGGCGCCCGACTCCGAGGCCGCCCGCGAGGAGATCTTCGGCCCGGTCGCCGTCCTGCTGCCCTTCACCGACGAGCAGGACGCGATCCGGCTCGCCAACGACACCCCCTACGGCCTCTCCGGCTCCCTGTGGACCCGCGACATCGGCCGCGCCCTGCGCCTGTCCCGGGCCGTCAAGGCGGGCAACCTGTCCGTCAACTCGCACTCCAGCGTCCGCTACTGGACCCCCTTCGGCGGCTACAAGCAGTCCGGACTCGGCCGGGAGCTCGGCCCGGACGCCCTGACCGCCTTCACCGAAACCAAGAACGTCTTCATCAGCACGGAAGGCCCCGCCCAGTGACCGATCAGATTGTGTGCCGTCGCCTCGTCGGCCGGACGGCCGTCATCACCGGAGCCGGCAGCGGCATCGGTCTCGCCACCGCCCGCCGGCTCGCCTCCGAGGGCGCCCACGTCGTCTGCGCCGACGTCGACGAGGTCCGCGGCAAGGCCGCCGCCGACGAGGTCGGCGGGCTCTTCGTCAAGGTCGACGTCACCGACCCGGAGCAGGTCGAGGCGCTGTTCAAGGCGGCGTACGACACCTACGGCAGCGTCGACGTCGCCTTCAACAACGCGGGCATCTCGCCGCCCGACGACGACTCCATCCTGGAGACGGGCCTTGAGGCCTGGAAGCGGGTCCAGGAGGTCAACCTGACCTCCGTGTACCTGTGCTGCAAGGCCGCGATCCCCTACATGCGGCGGCAGGGCAAGGGGTCCATCATCAACACCGCGTCCTTCGTGGCGCGGATGGGCGCGGCCACCTCCCAGATCTCGTACACCGCCTCCAAGGGCGGCGTGCTCGCCATGTCCCGTGAACTGGGCGTGCAGTTCGCGCGCGAGGGCATCCGCGTGAACGCCCTGTGCCCGGGCCCGGTCAACACCCCGCTGCTGCAGGAGCTGTTCGCCAAGGACCCCGAGCGGGCCGCGCGGCGCCTGGTGCACATTCCGGTCGGCCGGTTCGCCGAGGCCGAGGAGATCGCCGCCGCCGTGGCCTTCCTGGCCAGCGACGACTCCTCCTTCGTCAACGCCAGTGACTTCCTCGTGGACGGCGGCATCTCGGGGGCGTACGTCACACCCATGTAGGTCTCGCCCTACAGTGCCTCAATGAGCAGGACGCTCCCGCCCGGCCGGTACCCGGACCCCGACGCTCCGCTGCTGGAGCGCCGGTGGGACGGGACCGCCTGGACGGACCACCGGCGCGCCCCCGAGGCCCCCGGCCCGCCACGAGCGGCCGGACGGACCGCGGTGCGCGCCAGGGCCGTCGCCCTCACGGCCTGCGGGACCGTCCTCGTCGCCGCGATCGTCAGCGGGGCGCTCGCCCTCGCCCGGGGCGACGGGGACGACGTGGTGGCGGACACGGCTCCGACGGTCGCGAGCCCGACGCCCACCACCGTCCCGCCGGGCCCGGCACCCGCCCCGTCCCGCCTGGACGACGAACTCGACGGCATCAGCCTGCCGTTGCCGGACGGCTGGGGCCCCTCCCCGTACGTCACCCCCGACCACGTCGTGATGACCACCGACGGCGGCAGGGTCTTCACCCGCACGCTGCCCGCCGGGCCCGGGACCACCCCGGCAGCCCTCGCCCGCAGGGACGTACCGCAGGCCGCCGACACGTCCTACGGCGGCATCCGCAGCCACCGGGTCGTCAGGTCGGAGCGCGTCGCCGTCGCCGGCCGCGCCGGATACCTGGTGCGCTGGCGTGTGAAGACGGCCCAGGGGACCGGTGGTTACGTCCAGTCGCCGGCCCTCACCCCGGACCGCGGCGGACCCCCCGGCGCCGTCGTCGTCCGCTTCGCCTTCGACGCGGGTCCGGACGGGCCGCCGCTCGCCGACATGGACCGGATCACCGGAGGGATCCTGCCCATGGACCGCTGACCTAGGGCCTGTCGTTTGGATCAGCCCGGCGTCGCGAGAAAAGCACCGCACCTCACGGCCGGCCTGATCCAAACGACAGGCCCTAGAGAAACGTGTGGCCTTCCCCGCGGTACGTCGGCACGGTCTCCGTCACCGCGTCCCCCTCGATCAGGTGCAGCTTCTCGAACCGCTCGCACAGCTCACCGGCCTTGGCGTGCCGGAACCACACCTTGTCGCCGAGCAGCAGGTCGTCGGCGGGGGCGCCGAGCAGCGGGGTCTGCACCTCGCCGGGCCCCTCCTGCGGGTCGTACGTCAGCCCTTCCGGCAGATACGGCACGGGCAGCCGGTCGGGTCCGGCCGCACCGGAGGCCGGGTAGCCGCCGCCGAGCACGGTCACCACGCCGACCCCGGGCCTGCGCACCACGGGCATGGCGAACAGGGCGGCCGGACGCCCGCTGAAGGACGTGTAGTTGTCGAACAGCCTCGGCACGTACAGCCCCGAACCCGCGCCGATCTCGGTGACGGCGTCCTCCGCGGCGGTGTGCTGCACACTGCCCGTGCCGCCGCCGTTGACGAACTCCAGGTCCGGTACGACGGCCCGCACCGCGCGCACCACCGCGGCACGCCGTTCGGCCAACTCCTTGCGGGCGGTGGCCTGCATCAGCCGTACCGCCCGCGAACGCAGCGGACGTCCGGCCACCGAGTCCCCGACCCCGGCGATGTGCCCCTCGTAGGCCATGATCCCCACGACCTGGAACCCGGGGCGCCGGGCCACCGCGCGGGCCATGTCGGCGACCTGGGCGGGGGAGTGCAGCGGCGAACGCCGGGCACCGACCCGGACCCGGCCGCCGAGGAGCTTGAGCGAGGTGTCCAACTCCAGGCAGACGCGGATCACTTCGGTGCCGCCCGCGCGGGCACCGTCGATGAAGGCGAGCTGGGCGGGGTCGTCGACCATCACCGTCACGGCTGCGGCGAGCTTGGGATCGGCGGCGAGCTCGGCGTACCCGGCGCGGTCCGCGGAGGGGTAGGCGAGCAGGATGTCGTCGAAACCGCTCCGGGCCAGCCACAGGGACTCGGCGAGGGTGAACGACATGATGCCCGCGAAGCCGTCCTTCGCCAGCACACGTTCGAGCAGGGCCCGGCACCGCACGGACTTGCTGGCGACGCGGACGGGCTTGCCCGCCGCCCGGCGGACGAGATCGTCCGCGTTGGAGTCGAAGGCGTCCAGGTCCACGATCGCGACGGGGGCGTCGAGATGGGCGGTGGCCCGGTCGTAACGGGCCCGGTCGGCGGCGCGTGCAGTCATGAACGAAGCCTGCCAGACAGGATTACCGCAGGGTAGGGGGACGTTCCGGGCAGATGCCCCCGGCCTGGCGGACTGGTTCCCGTTCGCCCAGGAACAACCCGTAGAGTGACGCGCACGCACGCAGGGCTGTTCGCCCGCCCGTCGCCGCCGCGCCGGGATGCCGGCCCTTCCGTGCGGGTATGCGTGCCCGGACGGCGGTCTTCCACACCGACGACTCCGGCGAGGGCCCGCGCACGACCGAACGGCCCGGACATGAGGAAACGGGGGGTGCATGAGCACGGAAGCACGCCGCGCCTCGATTCCTCCACGCCCGGCGACCCCGCCGCGACCGGCCCAGCCGCCGGCGGTCGGCGAGAGCGGGCCCGGCTCCCCGTCGTCCGAGGAGTCGGTCGAGCGAGCCGTTGTCGAGCCGGGCGGACGGACGAGCGACGACTCCGACTGGCAGGCGTTCGGCGAACGGGACCGACGGGGCTCCGGGACGGCGGCGCGGCCGACGTTCGGCGGGTTCGACTGGCAGGGACCGCGAGAGAGGGACGGCCACGTGCCGGGCAACGCGCAGCGGGGGTCCGCCGACTCCGGCCGCTCGGTCGGCGACATGAGCGCGGGACGGGAGTCCGGCGCGGGCAAGGAGCCGTCCCAGGGGGCAACCGCGGCGGGGCCGCCGCCGATACGCACGACGAACCACGCCGGCCCGGATGCGACGCCGGCCCGCGATGAGTCCTACGGCACCTCGGACACCCGCCGGACCGACGGGGACGGTTCCGGCCGGGCCCCCTCGACGCCCGCGGACCCCTCCGGTGCACCGGCACAGCCCCGCACCGGCCCCGGCGCCCAGGCCCCCCGGCGCCAGGAGCCTTCCGGCCCGGCAGCCCCCCACCCCGGCAGCATCCCGCCGCCGCCCCCGGCCTCGGCCCGCTTCCCCGACACCCCACCGGCGCCCGAGTCGCCGTCCACGCCCCCTCGCAGGCCCGCCCCCGGCCCGATGCCGCCCGCCCCGAGCGCCGGGAACCGGGCTCCGGGTGCCCGGCCGCGCCCGGCGAGCCAGACGCCGGAGTCGTACGGGCCGGGCACCGCCGGGACCTCCACGCAGCCCCGCACGCCCGCCCCCGGCCCGATGCCGCCCGCTTCAGGTGCCCCGTCGCGTGCGACGGACACCGGTGGTGCGGCCGTGCCGCCCCGGCCGAGGACTCAGCCCACCGTTCCGCCGCGCCGCACCGGCGCCCCCGCCGAGACCGTCTCGGAGACGACCTTCCGGATGCGGCCCGTTCCGTCCGCCGGGAACGGCCGGGCGGAGTCCGGCGGCACCGCCGTACCGCCCATGCCCGACGCCCGCCCCGGCTCCGGCGCTCGGCCCGCCGCGCCCGCCCGCCCCGGATTCCCGCCGCGCCCCACACGTCAGGCGCCGGTCCCGGGCGTCACGGGCGTGCCCCCGGCTCCGGACCCCGCTCTCTCCTGGAGCGCCGCCCTGCCCCAGCAGGACGCAACTCCCGGCAGCGGGCGGCCTGTTGTGTCATTCGGCGAGCCCGAGGTCGGTTACAAGGAGCGGTCGTGGGGAGTGCGGATCCCTCCCCGGATCGCCGCCGTGGCCGCGTGCGTCGTGCTCGGGGTCGGGCTCATCGGCGGTGCCGTGACCGGGAGTTGGTTGATCGGCGGCTCCGGAGACGAGGGCCGCGGCGACACCTTCACCCAGGCCGGCGAGCTGTGGCACAGCGTGCCCGTCGACCAGCTGTTCCCGCCGACCGTGGACGGCCAGGGCGCCGGGCCCGGCGGCGCCGACCGCACCTGGACGCGGATCGCCGTCGCCCCGGACAGCGGCTGCCGGAACGCCTTCGACCCCCTGCTGCGCAAGGCCCTCGCCCCCGTCGGCTGCGAACGGCTCCTGCGCGCCACCTACGCGGACGCCACCCAGAGCTACGTCACCACCGTCGGCCTCCTGTTCACCGATGCCGACGCCACCGCCATGCGCGAGCTCGACACCCGCTTCACCCGGGAGGGCCTGACCTCCCGCACCGACCTGATGCCCCTGCCGTACGCAGCGAAGAACACCCTCGCGGCCGGATTCGGCGCCGGGCAGCGGGCCTCCTGGACGATCTCCGTCCTCACCGACGCCCCGGTCGTCGCCTACGCCGTCTCCGGCTGGGCGGACGGCCGTACGGTCGACACCCCGGAGCCCGCCGAGAAGGCCATGGAGTCCGGCGACACCACCCCCGCCGCGCAGGCCGGCCTCGGCAACGAGGCCCAGGGCCTGGCCGACCGCGTCGAACGGGCCCTGCGCAAGACGGTCACCTCGCCCCCGGAGCAGTCCTCATGAGCCTCACCACCCGCAGGGCAGGCCTCCTGAGCGTCCTCCTCGCCGCCTCCGTCGCCCTCGTCCCGCCCACCGCCGCGCACGCCGACGGCATCCGCGCCAAGCAGTGGGCCCTGGACGCCATGCACACCCAGCAGGCCTGGCAGACCACCAAGGGCGCCGGCGTCACCGTCGCCGTCCTGGACACCGGCGTCGAGAACGACCACCCCGACCTCGTCGGCAACGTCCTCACCGGCAAGGACATGATCGGCTTCGGCGCCACCCGGGGCGACCGCTCCTGGGCCCGGCACGGCACCGCCATGGCCGGCATCATCGCCGGCCACGGACACGGCGTCGGCAACGGCGACGGGGTCATGGGCATCGCCCCGGAGGCCAAGATCCTCCCCGTCCGCGTGATCCTGGAGGACGGTGACCCGGCCCGCGCCAAGGCCCGCAACACCCGCGGCAACGCCCTCGCCGAGGGCATCCGCTGGGCCGCCGACCACGGCGCCGACGTCATCAACCTCTCCCTCGGCGACGACTCCGCCTCCGCGCACCCCGAGGCCGGCGAGGACGACGCCGTCCAGTACGCCCTCAGCAAGGGCTCCGTCGTCGTCGCCTCGGCGGGCAACGGCGGCGAGAAGGGCGACCACATCTCCTACCCGGCCGCCTACCCGGGCGTCATCGCCGCGACCGCCGTCGACAAGTTCGGCACCCGCGCCTCCTTCTCCACCCGCCGCTGGTACGCCACGGTCGCCGCTCCCGGTGACGACGTGGTCATCGCCGACCCCGACCACAAGTACTACGAGGGGTGGGGCACCAGCGCCGCCTCCGCGTTCGTCTCGGGCGCGGCGGCCCTCGTCAAGGCCGCCCACCCCGACCTGACGCCCGCCCAGATCAAGCGCCTCCTGGAGGACACGGCCCGCAACGCCCCCGCGGGCGGCCGCGACGACTCCCGGGGCTTCGGCTTCATCGACCCCGCGGCGGCGCTCAAGGCGGCCGACCGGCTGGAGCCGCAGGGCCTGCGGCCCGCCGCCTACGACGAGAAGTACTTCGGTTCGGGCCCGGACACCGCCGCATCGGGCGACGACACGGCCAGTTGGGCGGCTCCGCTGGCGGGCGGCGCGGGCGTGGCCCTGCTGATCGCCGCGGTCTTCCTGTGGCGGGGCCGCCGCGGCCCCCGGCAGTCCTACGAGAGCTTCTGAGACGGGCTCCGAAGCTCTCAGTGAGCCGCCGCACTCGTGGCGCTCGCCGAAGCCGACGCGGACGCGTCCTCGCCCGTGAACACCGACACCGCCGCCTTAGCCGCCGACTCCACCAGCGAAATGCCTTGCGCCTGCGTGGAGTTGCCGTTCGACAGCACGGCCACCAGATAGCCGTGGCCGGCCACCGACACCCGCCCGATGCTGTTGACGTCCCACAGCCCGGTCGTACTGCGCGGCAGCCACCCGTTCTTCAGCGCCCAGCCGGACCCGTCGGCCGCCGCCGACACGCCCCACCGCTGGTCGGCCTCGATCTGACCCATCAGATCCTGGAGATACGACCGCGAGGCCTCGCTCAGCTTCGAGTCGTCCCCGAACACCTGCTGGAGCAGGGTGAGCTGGTCCGAGGCCGTGGTCCGGGTCAGCCCCCACAACGCCCCGTCGCCGCCCGCCGTACCGGTCAGCCCGAACGTCCTGTTGGCGGCGTCGAGTCCCGCGGCCTTCCCGATGGTGTCCCACAGCGCCGACGCCGAGGCGTTGTCGCTGTTCTCGATCATCGTCGTCGCGTACGCCTTCTCACGCGCGCTCAACCGGGTGCCCGCCTCTTGGTGCCGGAGCAGCAGCGCCGCCAGGATGTCGACCTTCACGATGCTCGCCGTGTCGAAGGCGCCGTCGCCGTGGACCGCGCTGTCGCCCGACTCCAGGTCGAGCACCGCCGCCGAGACCTTCTGCGCGCCCGTCACCCGCACCGACGTCATGGCGTCGGCCAGCTTCTCGTCGAGATCCACCACGGACTCCGCCACCGCCGCCTCCTGCGTCGTGGTCGCCGTCGAGGGCGAGACCGACGGCGTCGCCGCCGACGATACGGCGCCGCTCCCGGTGTGCGCCTGCGCCTTCACGTACACCGTCCCGCCGGCCGTGGCACCGACGACGGCCACGCAGGCCAGCGCGGTGTACGTCAACGACCGTCGGGGGACCCTGCGGGCACGGCGTCTGGCGGCTCTGGAGGACTCCATGGCGCCGATGCTCGGGCCGCCGACTGTGCGGACCGTTAGACGGACGTTAGAGGTGTGTCAGCGAACTCTGAGAAACCCGTGAAAGCGGTCACGGGCACGTTTCCGGGCCCGCACAACCGCAACAGCAAGCCCCCTATAGGGTCGGTGACCGTGGCGAACAAGAACATTCCCGACCCCGGCTTCTCCGACGACGACGGCTCCGCCGATCCCCGGCTGAGCGCGGCGCTCGCGGCCTGGGCCGAGGACCGCGCCGCCGTGGGCCCCGTCCTGGAAGCGCTCAAGGGCGCCCGGCTGCTCGTCCCCGTGGTGGCCGTCCTCGGCGAGGTCGAGGAGGACGAGAACGGGCTGCGCCGCGAGAAGACCAGCGACATGGCCGTCCCCACCCTCAGGGCCGGAGCCCGGACCGCCCTGCCGGCCTTCACCTGCACCGACTCGCTGGCCCGCTGGGACCCCGAGGCCCGCCCCGTCGCCGTACCCCTGCACCAGGCGCTGCAGGCCGCCGCGCACGAGAAGGCCGACACGGTCGTACTGGACCTGGCGGGCCCGGTGCCCTTCGAGCTGACCGGTCCCGCGCTGCTCGCGCTCGCCGAGGGCCGTGTGAACGCCGACCCGCTGGCCGACCCCGCCGTGATCGGGGCGGTACGGGACGCCGTGGCCGCCGAGTCCGCCGTGCTCCGCGCCCACCTGGGGCCGGGGCAGGCCGACGGCACCCTGGCCCTGGTGCTGGAGCCGTCCGCGACGCCCGCGGACGCCGCACGGGCCGTCGCCGAGCGCCTGGCCGCCGACGAGACACTGAGGGCCCGCCTGGTGCGCGGCCTCGACCTGGCAGTCCTGCCGGCCGGGGCCACGCCGCCGGGCGAGCCCTTGTACGTACGGGGATGAACTAGCCGTAGACCGGCCCGGTGTACTTCTCGCCGGGGCCCTGGCCCGGCTCGTCCGGGACCAGGGACGCCTCGCGGAAGGCCAGCTGGAGGGACTTCAGGCCGTCCCGCAGCGGGGCCGCGTGGAAGGAGCTGATCTCCGTCGCGCTGCCGTCCAGCAGACCGGCGAGGGCGTGGATCAGCTTGCGGGCCTCGTCCAGGTCCTTGTACTTGTCGCCCTCCTCGGTCAGACCGAGCTTCACGGCGGCGGCGCTCATCAGGTTGACGGCGACCGTCACGATCACCTCGACGGCGGGGACCTCGGCGATGTCGCGGGTCATCTCGTCGAAGCCGGGGGAGTCAGGGGACGCGGGAGGGGTGTCACTCATGTCCCACACGATAGGGCCCGGCGCCCGCCGGTTCGCACCACCCCCGGGTTGCTGCTAACCTTGTGTGACGACCGGCCGGACACACCTGTGTGTAAGTGTGACCGGCCCACAAGTGGAGGCTCCGATCTCCCACCCGACCGCCCTCCGGGACGGCGGGTCACCCCGGTCAGGCGGCCGCCATCGTTCCGTACGGACGATGGAGTCGCCCGAAAGCGCGCCCCGCGGCATCGCGGCGGTGCTCCGGCAGTGTTTGGAGCCCCGTCTGTGATCGTCCGGGGCATTTTTTGTGCTTCGGCGCGGTTAGGTCTGACGAAAATGACGTACGCGGCGGTCCGCCAGATTGCCGTGTGGTGCTAACCGAGGAGGATCCATCAGCGCCGAGCCCCGCATCAACGACCGGATTCGCGTTCCAGAGGTGCGACTTGTCGGTCCCAGTGGCGAGCAGGTGGGCATCGTCCCCCTGGCCAAGGCACTGGAGCTTGCGCAGGAGTACGACCTGGACCTGGTCGAGGTGGCGGCAACCGCCCGTCCGCCTGTGTGCAAGCTCATGGACTACGGGAAGTTCAAGTACGAGTCGGCCATGAAGGCCCGTGAGGCGCGCAAGAACCAGGCGCACACGGTCATCAAGGAGATGAAGCTCCGGCCGAAGATCGACCCGCACGACTATGACACCAAGAAGGGTCACGTCGTCCGGTTCCTCAAGCAGGGCGACAAGGTCAAGATCACGATCATGTTCCGTGGTCGCGAGCAGTCTCGGCCGGAACTCGGCTACCGACTGCTGCAGCGGCTCGCGGAGGACGTGGCCGACCTCGGGTTCGTGGAGTCGAACCCGAAGCAGGACGGCCGAAACATGATCATGGTTCTCGGTCCGCACAAGAAGAAGACCGAGGCGATGGCCGAGGCCCGCCAGGCGCAGGAAGCCCGCAAGGCAGACGCGAAGGCCAACCCCGGCAAGTCGCAGAACGCCGCGGAGTCCGACTACGTCGAGGACGAGTCCGAGGCCGAGGTCGAGGCCCAGGTCGAGACCCCGGCAGAGGCTCCCGCCGAGGCGTGACCCCGGGGGACGCGAGTCCCCAGGACCCAACCGATACAAGAGCGACGCTCACAGTGCCCGGTTTCAGGACCGGGCACCGGAGCGCCACCGACGAGGAGAGAACGGCGCTATGCCGAAGAACAAGTCGCACAGCGGTGCCAGCAAGCGCTTCAAGATCACCGGCTCCGGCAAGGTGCTCCGTGAGCGCGCCGGCAAGCGCCACCTGCTCGAGCACAAGTCGTCCCGCGTGACGCGTCGCCTCACCGGCAACGCCGAGATGGCCCCGGGCGACGCCGCGAAGATCAAGAAGCTTCTCGGCAAGTGACGTACGCGGCGCTCTCCCCGAGCGCCGTACGTCTGGACCGGGACCCCATCGATACCGGGCCGTGTGAGTCCAACCACGGCCCCGCTACAAGGAGTTAACAAGTGGCACGCGTCAAGCGGGCAGTCAACGCCCACAAGAAGCGCCGGGCGATCCTCGAGGCGGCCTCCGGCTACCGCGGTCAGCGTTCGCGCCTGTACCGCAAGGCCAAGGAGCAGGTCACCCACTCGCTGGTCTACAACTACAACGACCGCAAGAAGCGCAAGGGCGACTTCCGTCAGCTGTGGATCCAGCGCATCAACGCCGCTGCCCGCGCCAACGGCATCACGTACAACCGCTTCATCCAGGGTCTGAAGGCCGCGAACATCGAGGTCGACCGCAAGATCCTGGCCGAGCTGGCCGTCAACGACGCGACCGCCTTCGCGGCGCTCGTCGAGGTCGCCCAGAAGGCGCTGCCGGCGGACGTGAACGCCCCCAAGGCCGCGTGACGCCGCGCCGGCTCTAGGCCGACGTGACGGTGTGGACCCGCAGGCTGTGAAGCCTGCGGGTCCGCTGTTTCCCGAAGACTTCCGAAGGTGAAGAGCATGTCCCCGGTCACCCCCGAGTTGATCTCCCCCCGTTCCCCCCGTGTCTCCGCCGCCCGGCGGCTCGCGAAGCGGAACTTCCGGGGGAAGGAGCGGCTGTTCCTGGCCGAGGGGCCGCAGGCCGTGCGGGAGGCCGCCGGACACGGTCTGGTGGAGCTGTTCGCCACCGTCGAGGCCGCGGAGCGGTACGCCGACATCGTCGGGGAGGCCCGGGTTGTCGGCGCCCGGGTGCACCTCGCCTCCGAGGACGTCATCGCCGACATCTCGACGACCGTCACCCCACAGGGGCTCGTCGGGATCTGCCGGTTCCTCGACACCCCCTTCGAGGAGATCCTCGCCGCCCGCCCCCGGCTCGTCGCCGTGCTCGCGAACGTGCGCGACCCGGGGAACGCCGGCACCGTCCTGCGGTGCGCCGACGCGGCCGGCGCCGAGGCCGTCGTCCTGACCGACGCCTCCGTCGATCTCTACAACCCCAAGGCCGTACGGGCCTCCGTGGGCTCCCTGTTCCATCTGCCCGTCGCCGTCGGCGTGCCCGTGGAGGACGCCGTGGAGGGGCTCAGGCGGGCCGGGGTGCGGATTCTCGCCGCCGACGGGGCCGGCACCGACGACCTCGACGCCGAGCTCGACCGGGGCACCATGGGCGGGCCGACCGCCTGGGTGTTCGGCAACGAGGCCTGGGGGCTCCCGGAGGAGACCCGCGCACTCGCGGACGCCGTGGTGCGCGTCCCGATCCACGGGAAAGCCGAGAGCCTGAACCTCGCCACCGCGGCCGCCGTATGTCTCTATGCGTCAGCCCGTGCACAGCGCGCCCCCGGAGGGTGCCGCTCCGTCACCGACAACCAGTAGGGTGACCAGCTCGGGGGCCCCTCAGACGCCTGAGAGGTGGGGTACGGGGATGAGTGTCGGCACGAGGAGCACGCAAGGCGTGTCCGAGGCCTGTGCCGGTGGTCTCGCCGAGCTCGGCATCGATCCCGACCAGCTGCCCGACGGCCTCGTCGTCGCGGACGAGCAGGGCCGTGTGATCTGCTTCAACGCCGCCGCGGCCCGGATCACCGCCCTGCCCGCCGAGGACGCCCTCGGACAGCGGCTGGAGAAGGCCCTTCCGTTAGAGGATCTGGAGGGGCGGCGCTGGTGGCAGCTGACCGATCCCTACGGCGGGCTCGCGATCCGCAGGCGACAGCCCGAGCGGAATCTGCTGCTGCCGGGCGGCCGTGAGGTCCTGGTCTCCGCGCAGTACGTGCGCACCGAGCCCACCGGACCCGTCCACCGGGTCGTGGTCGGCCTGCGCGACACCGAGGCCCGCCGCCGCACCGAGCGCAGCCACGCCGAGCTGATCGCCACCGTCGCCCACGAACTGCGCTCCCCGCTCACCTCCGTCAAGGGCTTCACCGCGACCCTGCTCGCCAAGTGGGAGAGGTTCACCGACGACCAGAAGCGCCTGATGCTGGAGACCGTCGACGCGGACGCCGACCGGGTCACCCGGCTCATCGCCGAGCTGCTCGACATCTCCCGCATCGACTCCGGGCGCCTGGAGGTCAGGCGTCAGCCCGTCGACATCGGCGCCGCCGTCGGACGCCACATCCAGGCCTACGTCGCCGCGGGCCTCGCCGCCGACCGGTTCCTGCTGCGCCTGGAGCAGCCGCTGCCCATGCTGTGGGCCGACCCCGACAAGATCGACCAGGTGCTCAGCAACCTGCTCGAAAATGCGGTGCGGCACGGCGAGGGAACCGTCACCATTGCCATCACGCCCACGGCGTCCCCCCGCGAGGACGAGGACACCGGCACGTCGGTCACGGTGAGCGACGAGGGTCCCGGCATCCCGGAGGAGTCCATGAACCGCGTCTTCACCCGCTTCTGGCGGGGCAGCAAGCGCGGTGGCACCGGCCTCGGGCTCTACATCGTCAAGGGCATCGTCGAGGCCCACGGCGGCACCATCACGGTCGGCCGCGGCCCCCAGGGCGGCGCCGAGTTCCGATTTACGTTGCCCGTGAGCGCTCCGGCCTATCTGAGCTGAGTGCCCGCGGGCGCATCCGTACACCCCCACCCCGTTAGACTCGGCCTTTGGCACCCATGTGTCCCATGGACGGCCCTCTGACCTCTGAGTGAGTCGGTGACGGGGACCTTCAGCCAGCCAATCGGAAGCACGGGAAGAGATGTCGGCACCGAACAAGTCGTACGACCCTGTAGAGGTCGAGGCCCTGAAACCGGAAGAGATCGAGCGCATGCGGGAAGAGGCGCTCGCCGCCTTCGCCGCAGCGGACTCCCTCGAAGCGCTCCAGGAGGCCAAGGTCGCCCACACCGGGGGCGCCTCCCCGCTGGCCCTCGCCAACCGCGAGATCGGCGCCCTGCCCCCGCACGCCAAGGCCGCCGCCGGCAAGCTCGTCGGCCAGGCCCGGGGCGCGGTGAACAAGGCCCTCGCCGGCCGGCAGGCCGAACTGGAGGCCGAGCGCGACCAGCGCGTGCTGGTCGAGGAGGCGGTGGACGTCACCCTGCCGTACGACCGCGTACCGGCCGGCGCCCGCCACCCGCTCACCACGCTCTCCGAGCGCATCGAGGACGTCTTCGTGGCCATGGGCTACGAGGTCGCGGAGGGCCCGCAGGTCGAGGCCGAGTGGTTCAACTTCGACGCGCTCAACATCGGCCCGGACCACCCGGCCCGCGGTGAGCAGGACACCTTCTTCGTCGAGGGCCCCGAGGGCGGCACCGAGTCCGGAGTCGTGCTGCGCACCCACACCTCGCCCGTGCAGATCCGCTCGCTGCTCAGCCGTGAGCTGCCGGTCTACGTGATCTGCCCCGGTGTCGTCTACCGCACCGACGAGCTGGACGCCACGCACACCCCGGTCTTCCGCCAGGTCGAGCTGCTGGCCGTCGACGAGGGCCTGACCATGGCCGACCTCAAGGGCACCATGGACCACATGGTCCAGGCCCTGTTCGGCGAGGGCATGAAGACCCGGCTGCGCCCGAACTTCTTCCCCTTCACCGAGCCGTCCGCCGAGATGGACATGGTGTGCTACGTCTGCCGCGGCGAGTCCGTCGGCAACCCCGACCGCCCCTGCCGCACCTGCTCCTCCGAGGGCTGGATCGAGCTGGGCGGCTGCGGGATGGTCAACCCCAAGGTGCTGACCGCCTGTGGCGTGGACCCGCAGAAGTACAGCGGCTTCGCCTTCGGGTTCGGCATCGAGCGGATGCTGATGTTCCGCCACAACGTCGAGGACATGCGAGACATGGTCGAGGGTGACGTCCGGTTCACCCGGCCGTTCGGGATGGAGATCTGATGCGGGTCCCGCTTTCTTGGCTGCGGGAGTACGTCGACCTGCCGGCGACCGAAACCGGCCGTGACGTCCAGGCCAAGCTCGTTTCCGCGGGCCTTGAGGTCGAGACCGTCGAGCACCTCGGCGCCGACCTCAAGGGCCCCCTGGTCGTCGGCCAGGTGCTGACCATCGAGGAGCTGGAGGGCTTCAAGAAGCCGATCCGCTTCTGCACGGTGGACGTCGGCCAGGCCAACGGCACCGGCGAGCCCCAGGAGATCGTCTGCGGCGCCCGGAACTTCGCCGTCGGCGACAAGGTCGTGGTCGTGCTCCCGGGTGCCACGCTGCCCGGCGGGTTCTCCATCTCCGCGCGCAAGACCTACGGCAAGACCTCCCACGGCATGATCTGCTCCGGCGACGAGCTGGGGATGGGCGACGACGGCAGCCACGGCATCATCGTGCTGCCGCCGGAGACCGAGGTCGGCAAGGACGCCATCGAGCTCCTGGAGCTGGTCGACGAGGTCCTTGACATCGCCGTCACCGCCAACCGCGGCGACTGTCTGTCCATCCGGGGCGTGGCCCGCGAGGCCGCGATCGCCTACGGCCTTCCGCTGAGCGACCCCGCGCTGCTCGACGTGCCCGGCCCGAACGCCTACGGCTACCCGGTCCAGGTCTCCGACCCGCTCGGCTGCGACCGCTTCACCGCGCGCACCGTCACCGGTCTGAGCCCGGAGGCCCGCTCCCCGCTCTGGCTCCAGCGCCGGCTCCAGAAGGTCGGCATGCGCCCGATCTCGCTCGCCGTCGACGTCACCAACTACGTGATGATGGAGCTCGGCCAGCCGCTGCACGCCTACGACCGCTCCTTGGTCCAGGGCATCATCGGGGTGCGCCGGGCCGAGGAGGGCGAGCGGATCAGGACCCTCGACGGCGTCGAGCGGAAGCTGCACGCCGAGGATCTGGTCATCACGGACGAGCGCGGCCCGATCGGCCTCGCCGGTGTGATGGGCGGCGCCGACACCGAGATCGCCGACCACGCCGAGGCCGAAGGCACGACGGACGTCGTCATCGAGGCGGCCCACTTCGACGCGGTCTCCATCGCGCGTACGGCCCGCCGCCACAAGCTGTCCTCCGAGGCGTCCCGGCGCTTCGAGCGCGGTGTCGACCCGCAGGCCGCCGCCGCTGCCGCGCAGCGCACGGTCGACCTGCTGGTGCTGCTCGCGGGCGGCACCGCCGAGGCCGGGGTCACCGAGGTCGTCGCCCCGTCGGCCCCGCACACCATCAGCGTCCCGGCGGACCACCCGGACAAGGTCGCGGGTGTCACCTACGGCCGCGAGACCGTCGTACGGCGTCTCCAGGAGGTCGGCTGCGACGTGTACGGGCAGGACGAGCTGATCGTCACCGTGCCGTCCTGGCGTCCCGACCTCCAGGAGATCAACGACCTGGCCGAAGAGGTCATCCGTCTTGAGGGCTACGAGAACCTGCCCTCCACGCTGCCCAGGCCGCCGGCCGGGCGTGGCCTGACCCACCGGCAGCGGCTGCACCGCCGGGCCGGCCGGGTGCTGGCCGGTGCCGGGTACGTCGAGGCGCCGAACTACCCCTTCGTGAGCGAGCAGGTCTTCGACCAGCTCGGCCTGGAGGCCGATGACCCGGCCCGCCGGGTCGTCCGGCTGACCAACCCGCTCAACGACGAGGAGCCCGCGCTGCGGACCTCGCTGCTGCCGGGGCTGCTCGGCGCGCTGCGGCGCAACGACGGACGCGGGTCGCACGACCTGGCGCTGTTCGAGACCGGGCTGGTCTTCCTGCCGCGCTCGGAGCAGCGGGTCGCCGCGGTGCTGCCGGTCGACCGGCGTCCCACGGACGAGGAGATCGCCGAGCTGGACGCCGCGCTGCCGGAGCAGCCGCGGCACGTGGCCGCGGTGCTCGCCGGAGCCCGCGAACAGGCCGGCTGGTGGGGCAAGGGCCGTCCCGCCGACTGGGCCGACGCGGTCGAGGCCGGTCGCCTGGTCGCGCGTGAGGCCGGGGTCGAACTGGTCGTCCGCGGGGGACAGTACGGGCCGTGGCACCCGGGCCGGTGCGCCGAGTTCGTCGTCGGCGACACCGTGGTCGGGCACGCCGGTGAGCTGCACCCGCGGGTCGTGAAGGCGTTCGGGCTGCCCCCGCGCACCTGTGCGATGGAGCTGGACCTGGACGCCCTGGAGGCGGCCGGCGACGACACCCCGCAGGCGCCGGGCATCTCCACGTTCCCGGTGGCCACGCAGGATGTCGCCCTGGTCGTCGACAAGTTCGTGCCGCACGCCGAGGTCGAGGCCGCGCTGCGTGAGGGTGCGGGCGAACTCCTGGAGGCGATCCGGCTGTTCGACGTGTACGAGAACGAGGAGCAGCTGGGTGACGGGCGGAAGTCGCTGGCGTACGCGCTGCGCTTCCGCGCGGGTGACCGGACGCTGACCGTGGACGAGGCGTCCGCGGCTCGGGACGCGGCGGTTGCTCTGGCGGGGGAGCGGACCGGAGCGGTGCTGCGCGGTTGAGCGCCGTGGGGGTTTCTGCCGGTGGCCGGCCGCGGCGCCGTCGTGGCTGGTCGCGCAGTTCCCCGCGCCCCTGGGGATGTGGGGCTGCGCCCACACACCCCCATATCTGGTCACCTCACTCGATTGAGTGAGTTCTCCCGGTGATCTGGTCCTTTTGGTCCACACGCTCGACAGAATCGGACCGGCCTTTCGAGGCCGGTCCGATTGCGTGTGCAGGGCCTATTTGGGGGGCCATCGGCATGATGTGCATCAAGGCTGCGGTTCCCCGGGCGGGGTCGCTGCGCCGTGTGCTCTCGATGGGACTCCCCACCATGTGGGGTGCCGTCGCGGTCACGTACAAGCTGACCTGCCCGCTCGCGCAGCAGAACGGCCTGGGCGCGCGGGTCGCCACCAGCGCCGTGTTCTTCGCCGTGGGCACCGGGCTGATCGTCCATGTCCGGCGCGCCCTGCTCCGCGAACTGCGACAGGCCCGGCAGATCGCGGGTGCCGCCCAGAGCGCGCTGCTGCGGCCGCTGCCCCCGCGCATCGACGGCCTCACCGTCGCCGCCGCCCAGCTGTCCGCCGACCGGGGCGCCACCATCGGGGGCGACCTGTACGAGGTCGTCGCCACGGAACACGGCGTACGGGTCATCATGGGCGACGTCCGCGGCCACGGCCTCGCCGCCATCGGTACGGCGGCCGCGGTCCTCGGCAGCTTCCGCGAGGCCGTCCACGACGAACCCGACCTCGGCGGAGTGCTCCGCAGACTGGACCGGGCACTCGCCCGCCACCTCCGCGACCGCGCCGAGCGGGACGGCACCGCCGCGGAGGACTTCGTGACCGTGCTGATGCTGGAGATCGGGCGGGACGGCGAGCTCAGGGCCCTGAACTGCGGTCACCCGTGGCCGTACTTGCTCAGCGGCTCGGTCGTCGAGCCCCTTTCCTGCGCAGACCCGATGCCGCCCCTGGGACCCTTTCCCCTGCCCGCCGACTTATCGGGCCTCCAGTGCGGCCACCTGCTGCCGGGCGAGACCCTGATCCTGCACACGGACGGCGCGGAGGACGCCAGGGACACCGGCGGCCGGTTCTTTTCACTGCGTGAAGCGCTCGGTGGCTCTGTGGGGAGGCCCCCTCAAGCCGTACTCGGCAGGGTCTTCACGGCGCTGCTGGACCACACGGCCGGCAAACCGAAGGACGACGTGGCCTTACTCGTCCTGAGAAACGAGGGTCAACCGCATCCCACCCAAGGGGCGCGGGGAACTGCGCGACCAGCCACCACGCACCCGCAGCCGACCAGGCACCGCTGACCGGCCAAGCCCACGGCCAGGCCACCGCACTGTACGAGGGGGAGCCGGCGGCCCGGCCGGCCTCTTGCGAGGCAGTTCAGTCAACCGGCCGGAAACTCTCCGCGACAGTGCGCACACCCTACGGATTCGGGCACTCCGTTCACACCCCGTGTGAAGACGGACCCACTAATCTGACGGCACCGAGCCACCCGGGGGGCACAGATGCAGCCCAACACTCTGCTCGACGCGATCCTCGACGAAGCCGGGATCTCGCACGCCGGGCTCGCCGCACATGTGAATCAGGCCGGGAGGGCACGCGGCCTCGCGCTCAGGTACGAACACACCGCCGTGGCACGGTGGTTGAAGGGCCAGCGCCCACGCGGCCAGGTGCCCGACCTGATCTGCGAGGTGCTCGCACGCCGGCTCCAGCGCCCCGTCACCCTCGACGACATCGGCCTCGGGGTGCCCGGCGAGCCGTCCGCCCCGCACGGCACCTCCCTGTCCGGCTTCGTGGAGCGGGCCACCGCCCTGTGGCGCTCCGACGAACAGCAGCGCCCGCACATCCTGGGTGCCCCCGCGGTCACCGGCACACCCGCGGTCATGCCCGTCTGGGAGTGGGAGAACCCACCCGAGGACGTCGACGTCTCCCGCGGCGGCCGGCACCGCGTCACGCCCGCCGACATCGAGATGCTCCGCGCGGCCCGCACCCACTACGAGCAGATGTACCGCAAGGCCGGCGGCATAGCGACCCGCACCCGGATCGTCGGCTTCCTCAACGCCGAGGCCGCCCCGCTGCTGCGCGGCAGCTACACCGACGAGACGGGCCGTCAACTGCACCGCGCCACCGGCGGTCTGGTCGCGGTGGCCGGGATCTGCGCCTACGACTCCGACGCGCACGGGCTCGCCCAGCGCTACTTCCACCAGGCCCTCAGGCTCGCCAAGGCCAGCGGCGACCGGGGACTTGGCGCATACGTCATCGCGCTGCTGGTCAACCAGTCCCTGTTCATGCGGGAGTACCGCCAGGCCGTCGCCTTCGCCGAGGCCGCGCTGCGGGCCGCGGGCAAGCACATCACCCCGGCGCTCGCCTGCGACCTCTACGCGATGCAGGCCAAGGCGTACGCGCACCTCGGCGACGGCACGACCGCGCTGTCCTGCATCCGGCGGGCCGAGCAGGCCGCCGAACGCATCCGGCGCGGATACGAGCCGGACGAGACCGGCTATGTCCAGCCGGGCCTGGTCAACGTCCAGGTGGCGGAGGCACTTCTCAGCCTCGGCGAACTCGCGGCTGCGGCCGCGCACGCGGCGGCCGCCGTCGACAACCCCGCTCATGACCGGGGCCGGGTGCACCGGCTCGCCATGCTCAGCACGATCGAACTGCGCCAGGGGAACACGGACAAAGCGGTGGCCACCGCCGTGCAGATGGCGGAACAGGCCCGGGGAATGGAGTCCCAGCGCCTGCGCGACAGGCTCAGAGCTGTGCGCGAACACCTGGTCCGGAGTGGCTGCGCGGGCACGTCCGCCGCGGCCGAACTGATCGACGGCGCACTGCGCGTGCCCCTGTAGGCCGGCACACGGACGCCGACACCCCACAGTCCCTGCTGCGATATTGCCACTTACTCGACGGAAGGTGGCAGAACCGTGCAGTGGACGAAACAGAACGAACAAACTGTGTATGAAAACCGCTGGTTCAGCGTCAATCTCGCCGATGTCGAGCTGCCGGACGGCCGGCATCTCGACCACTTCCTGATACGGCTGCGGCCCGTCGCCGTCGCCACGGTGGTGAACGAGGCCAACGAGGTCCTGCTGCTGTGGCGCCACCGCTTCATCACCGACAGCTGGGGCTGGGAACTCGCCGCGGGGGTGGTCGAGGACGGCGAGGACATCGCCGTCGCGGCCGCCAGGGAACTCGAGGAAGAGACCGGCTGGCGACCGGGGCCGCTCCAGCACCTCATGAGCGTGGAGCCCTCCAACGGGCTCACCGACGCCCGGCACCACATCTACTGGGCCGACGAGGGCGAGTACATCGGGCACCCCGTGGACGACTTCGAGTCGGACCGCCGGGAATGGGTCCCCCTGAAGCTCGTTCCCGACATGGTCGCCCGTGGGGAGGTCCCGGCCGCCAACATGGCGGCCGCGTTACTCCTGTTGCATCATCTGAAGCTCGGTCAGGACGCCTTGCCCTGATTCCCCACCCTGATGTCCCGAGGCCTCAGCGACCGAGTGCCTGCCAGATCGCCACGACGAGCGCGCCCACGGCGGTGATCGCCGCGACCGCGGGGAGCGGCCAGCGGGCGTGCTCCAGGGCGATGATCCGTGCGCTCAGATCGTCGATCTCCTTGTCCGTCTCCTCCGTACGGTGGCTGAGCAGAGCCAGGCCTCCCTCGACGCGTGCGTACGCGACATCGAGGCGGCGCCGTAACTCTGCGAGTTCTCCATGGACCACGGGATGCTCCGGTTCGGCGGTCACTGGTCCGCTCCTTTCCGTAGTCGTCACACCCCTTGCATGTGCACGAAGAGTCAACTCGCCTGGTGGACACGTGGGGAGAGTGTGCGATGGGCATATGCGAGCCCGGCGCGCACACGGTGTGTGAATACGGCGGGCCCGGCACTCGCAGGAGTACCGGGCCCGTGTTCGTCGCACTGTGTCATCAACACCCTGGAACGGACAGGGTGCAGGTCAGCCGTAGGTGTAGAAGCCCGACCCGGACTTGCGGCCCAGCCGGCCCGCGTCGACCATGCGCTGGAGCAGCGGGGGAGCGGCGTACAGCGGCTCCTTGTACTCCTCGTACATCGAGAAGGCGACCGAGGCGACCGTGTCCAGGCCGATCAGGTCCGAGAGCTTCAGCGGGCCCATCGGGTGGGCGCAGCCCAGCTCCATGCCGTTGTCGATGTCCTCGCGGCTCGCGATGCCCGACTCGAACATCCGGATCGCGGACAGGAGATACGGGATCAGCAGCGCGTTGACCACGAAGCCGGAGCGGTCCTGGGCGCGGATCGCGTGCTTGCCGAGCAGCTTCTCGGCGAACTGCTGGGCGCGGGCCAGGGTGCCCTCGGACGTGGTGAGCGCCGGGATCAGCTCGACGAGCTTCTGCACCGGGGCCGGGTTGAAGAAGTGGATGCCGACGACCTGGTCGGGCCGCGAGGTGGCGACCGCCAGCCGCACCAGCGGGATGGAGGAGGTGTTGGACGCCAGGATCGCGTCCGGGCGGGTCACCACCTGGTCGAGCACCTGGAAGATCTCGGTCTTCACCTGCTCGTTCTCCACGACGGCCTCGATGACCAGATCGCGGTCCGCGAACTCGCCGAGGTCGGTGGTGAAGGAGAGCCGGGCCTGGGTGGCCGCCAGCTCGTCCGCGCTGATCTTGCCGCGTTCGGCGGCCTTGGTCAGGGAGTTGAACAGCCGGGTACGGCCGATCTCCAGGGCCTCGCCGGTGGTCTCGGCGACCTTCACGTCCAGACCGGCGCGGGCGCACACCTCGGCGATGCCCGCCCCCATCTGGCCGCAGCCCACGACTCCGACACGTGCGATGTCTCCGGCCGGGAAGTCCGTCACTTCGTCCCTTTCGCTGGTCTTCACCTGGTGGCAGGCCGGCGGTGGCCGGATCCTGCTCCGTTCGAGCACGTTACTCCCAAGTATCGATGATCGATCGTCTGGGTCCGGCATCGTTCGGGCATTCTGGGGCGCGGAGACGATCCGTGACCGAGCGGATCCGTGGTGTAGGGGGAGTGTGCACATGGGACGTCTGTCGCGCCGGGCCTTCGCGCTGGCCGCGCTGTCCACCCTGACGACGGCCTCGGGAGCGGCCGCCGCGCCGGGCCGTCCGAGGAAGCGGGCGGCCGGCGAGATGCGGGGCGTGTGGCTGGCCACCGTGTCCAACCGGGACTGGCCGTCGAAGCCGGGGCTGACCGCCGCACAGCAGCGCACGGAACTGATCGCCCACCTCGACCGGGCGGTGGCGGACCGTCTGAACGCGGTGATGTTCCAGGTACGGCCCACCGCCGACGCCCTGTGGCCCTCGCCCTACGAGCCCTGGTCGCAGTACCTCACCGGGACCCAGGGCAGGAACCCGGGCTGGGACCCGCTCGGCACCGCCGTCGCCGAGGCGCACCGGCGGGGCCTGCAGCTGCACGCCTGGTTCAACCCGTACCGGGTCGCCAACCACACGGACCCGACGAAGCTGGTCGCCTCCCACCCCGCGCGCAGGCACCCGGACTGGGTGGTGCCGTACGGCGGGAAGCTCTACTACAACCCCGGACTGCCCGAGGTCCGCGCCTTCGTCCAGGACGCGATCCTCGACGCGGTGCGCAAGTACCCGGTGGACGCGGTCCACTTCGACGACTACTTCTACCCGTACCCGGTGGCCGGCCAGACCTTCGACGACGACGCGGCCTACGACGCGTACGGCGGCGACTTCTCCAACCGGGCCGACTGGCGGCGGCACAACATCGACAAGCTGGTCCTGGAGACCGCGGCCCGCGTCAAGCGCGTCCGGCCCACCGCACAGTTCGGCATCAGCCCCTTCGGGGTGTGGCGCAACGCGGCCACCGACCCGCTCGGCTCGGACACGCGCGCGGGTGTGCAGTCGTACGACGACACCTTCGCGGACACCCGCAAGTGGGTGCGCGAGGGCTGGATCGACTACCTCGTGCCGCAGCTCTACTGGAACATCGGCTTCGCCGCCGCCGACTACGCCGAACTCGTGCCCTGGTGGGCACGACAGGCACGCGGGAGCAAAACCAGGCTGTACCTCGGCGAGGCGCTCTACAAGGCGGGGGACCCCGCGCAGCCCGCGGCCTGGCAGGACCCCGCGGAGCTGTCCCGGCATCTCACGCTCGCGCACGCCCACGCACAGGTGCGCGGGCATGTGTTCTTCGCCGCGAAGGAAGTCGCCGCCGACCGCATCGGGGCGATGGCGCGGGTGGTCGCCGACCACTACCGGGAGCCGGCGGCACCCCCGCGCCGCATCACCGGCCCAGCTGCTGGAACCGGTGCCTGATCTCGGTGTCGGGGCCGGGTGAGCACACGCCCTCGTGCCCGTCCTCGAAGCGGACGCGGTACGGGGGGTTGCCCTCCTGACCCATCACTTCGACGATCTCGCCGACCTTGTCCTGCTGTCCGACCACCCTGCCGTGCTGGACAAGCTGGTCGCCCACGGTTGCACGCATCGTCTGGGGCCTCCTCACCACATGCGGGAGCAGCGGTCCGTGGCCCCGATTTTACGGCGCGGGGGCTGGGTTGCGACCGGCGCGTGCACGCCTCTCAGCCCCGCGCCCGCTGGGTGACCGCGATGCACACCAGCACCGCCGCGGCCGTCAGCGGGGCGGCCACCGTCAGGTGCTCGCCGAGCAGCAGCACCGACCACACCAGTGTGAGCAGGGGCTGGGCCAACTGCAACTGGCTGGCCTTGGGGATCCCGATCGCCGCCATGCCCCGGTACCAGACGACCAGGCCGACGAACTGCGAACCCGCCGCCACCCACAGCAGCCCGGCGACGCTGTGCGCGGTCAGGTGCACGGGCTCGTACGACAGCGCGAGCACCGCCGCCGGCACACCGAACGGCAGGCACAGCACCAGCGCCCAGGCGATGACCTGCCAGCCGGGCATCACCCCGGCCAGCCGGCCGCCCTCGGTGTAGCCGGCCGCGCACACCAGCAGCGCGGCGAACAGATACAGGTCGGCGGCGGTCAGGGCGCCGCCGCTCTGCTGCACGGTGAAGGCGACCACCGCGGCGGCCCCCGCGAGCGCCGCCGTCCAGAAGGTGCGCGAGGGGCGGGTGCCCATGCGCAGGGCGGAGAGCAGCGCGGTCGTCAGGGGGAGCAGACCCACCACGACGGCGGCGTGCGCGGTGGTCGACGTCCGGAGGGCCAGCGTGGTCAGCAGCGGGAACCCGACGACAACCCCGGCGGCGACGACCGCGAGCCCGGGCCAGTGGGGGCGGCTCGGCAGTGGCACTCGCAGCGCCAGCAGACAGCCGCCCGCGACGAGTGCCGCGAGGACGCTGCGCACGGCGACGAGGGACCAGGGCCCGAAGCCCTCAAGACCCCACGCCGTGGCGGGGAAGGTGAGGGAGAACGCGGCGACCCCGAGGGCGGCCTGGACGGTCCCGAAGGTCTTCGCCGGAGCGGGAACCGCTATCCGGGTCGGTGCGGTAGCGCTACTCTCTACTCTCATGCAAGAGCGTAGCAGTGTCCATGAACTGGCGGAACGGCTCCGAACCGAGCTCGACCGCTACTCTCCAGGTGAAAAGCTCCCGTCGAGCCGGGCCCTCGTCGACCGGTTCCGGGTCAGCCCGGTGACCGTCTCCCGCGCCCTCGCCCAGCTCGCCGCCGAGGGACTTGTGGTCACCCGGCCCGGCGCCGGTGCCTTCCGCGCCCGGCCGCGCACCGCCGCCACCGCGACCGGGGACACCTCCTGGCAGGAGGTCGCGCTGAGCGCGGACGGCGCCGCCGACCTGGTACCGCGCTCGGTCGACGCGTCCGGCGTCCTGGTCTCGCTGGCCGCCCCGCCCCCCGGGGTGATCGAGTTCAACGGCGGCTATCTGCACCCCTCCCTCCAGCCCGAGCGGGCGATGTCCGCCGCCCTGGCCCGCGCGGGCCGCCGCCCCGGAGCCTGGGGGCGGCCGCCGACGGAGGGGCTGCCGGAACTGCGCGAGTGGTTCGCGCGGAACATCGGCGGCGCGGTCACGGCCGCCGAGGTCCTGATCACCGCGGGCGGCCAGTCGGCGCTCACCACGGCACTGCGCGCCCTGGCCCCGCCCGGAGCGCCGGTCCTCGTCGAGTCGCCCACCTACCCGGGCATGCTGGCGATCGCGCGCTCCGCGGGTCTGCGCCCGGTCCCGGTCCCGGTGGACCCCGACGGGGTCAGACCCGCCCTGCTCGCCGACGCCTTCCGGGCGACCGGCGCCCGGGTGTTCGTCTGCCAGCCGCTCTTCCAGAACCCGACCGGCGCGGTGCTGGCCCCGGAGCGCCGGGGCGAGGTGCTGCGGATCGCCCGCGAGGCCGGTGCCTTCGTCGTCGAGGACGACTTCGTACGACGGCTCGTGCACGAGGACGCCGGCCCGCTGCCGCGCCCGCTGGCCGCCGACGACCCCAACGGAGTCGTCGTCCATGTGAGCTCGCTGACCAAGGCGACCTCGCCGAGCTTCCGGGTGAGCGCGCTCGCCGCGCGCGGCCCGGTGCTGGAGCGTCTGCGCGCGATCCAGATCGTCGACACCTTCTTCGTGCCCCGCCCGCTCCAGGAGGCGGCCCTGGAACTCGTCGGCTCCCCGGCCTGGCCCCGCCATCTGCGGTCGATCTCCGCGGAGTTGAAGGCCCGCCGCGACGCGATGACCACCGCCCTGCGCCTGGGCCTGCCCGACCTGGCCCTCCCGCACATCCCCTCGGGCGGCTACCACCTCTGGCTGCGCCTTCCCGACGGCACCGCCGAGACCGCCCTGACGTCGGCGGCCCTCCGCGCGGGTGTCGCGATCACCCCCGGCCGCCCCTACTTCAGCGCCGAACCCCCGGCCGGACACCTGCGGTTGAGCTTCGCGGCGGTGGCGGGTCCGCAGGAGATCCAGGAAGGCGTACGACGACTTCGTACGGCCCGCGAGGAGGTGGCCTAGTCGCGCGGCACCGCGAACAGCTCCGGCGTCACGCGTATGCCGGTCAGGCGGTGGGCGAGAGCGAAGGAGGCGCCGGTCAGGGACGCGTAGTAGTCGTCGTGGCCGCCGTCCTCGTCGCGCTCGGTCAGGTCGAGCCCCGACTCCCGCATCTCGGCGAGGAGTTCGTCGGGACGGCTCGCGTAGCGTTCGTCGGCGAAGAGCGGCTGGAAGCCCAGACGCAGATCGCCGTCCTCGTACCAGCGGAAGCCGTCCACCGCGTTGACGTCGAGGAAGTGCGAGACCACCCTCCGGCCGTGTGACAGCGGACGCATGAGCGCGTCGGTGACGCCGAGATACCCGTTGAACTCGACCATGAGCGCCCAGCCACGGGCGCGGCCCCGACGAACCGGCCGAGGCCGGACGCCTCGGCCGACGGCCCCGACAGCGCGTCCACGCCGACGATCCGGCGCCGTCCCTCGGCTCCCAGCGCCCGGAGCAGCTGCATCGCACCCGCCACCGAGAACGCCGTCCGCTTGGGGAAAGCGGGCCGAAAACCGTTCGACGCCGGCCACCGTGACCTGCGAATCTCCCGGCATGACCGACATCCCGCCGCTCGCCGAGGGCTACGAGCTCTCCACCGACCCCGACCGCCTCGACGCCGCCCGGGTGCACCACTGGCTGTCGACCGACGCGTACTGGGCGATCGGGCGGACGCGGGAGAAGCAGGACCGGGCGATCGCCGGGTCGCTCAACTTCGGGGTGTACGTGGTGGAATCGGGGGATCAGGTAGCTTATGCCCGGGTGATCACCGACCTGGCCACCTTCGCCTGGCTCTGCGACGTGTACGTGGACCGGTCGGTTCGGGGCGAGGGGGTCGGCACGGCGCTGGTCGGCGCCGTGCGCGAGCATCTGCGGCCCTACGGCCTCAGGCGCGTTCTGCTCGCCACCCACGACGCCCACGAGGTCTACGGGAGACTCGGGTTCGCGCCGCTGGCGGAACCGGATCACTGGATGGCGCTCGTCTTCGGGCAGTGAGCCCCGGGGCACCCTCGGTAACTCCCCGGTAACACCTCTTGACCTGCGCACTTTCGCGGCTCACGATCGCCGCATGCAACTCCGGGTCACGTTCGTCGCCGCCGCGCGCAGTTCCTCACTGCTCGCCGAGCGGTTCGAGGACGACCGCCCGCTCGACCAGGCCGGATGGGACCAGGTGCTGGGCGTGGCGCACGAGCTGCTGCCGCTCGCGGCGGCCGAACTGCGGTACTGCTCGCCCACGCCCCGCAGTCGCGCCACCGGGGACGCCCTCGGGTACTCCCCGCTGGTCCAACTCGGTCTGCGCGACTGTGACATGGGGCGTTGGCGCGGGCTGACCCTCGGTGAGGCGATGGCCCGCGAGCCGGAGGCCGTGGATGCCTGGCTCGCCGACCCGCGCGCGACCCCGCACGGCGGCGAGTCGCTGCTGACCTTCGTCACCCGGGTCGGGGAGTGGCTCGACACCCGGCCCCTGGAGGACGGCGGCCGTATCGTCGCCGTCGCGGAGCCCGCCGTGGTCCGGGCCGCCCTGGTGTACGCCCTGAAGGCGCCGCCGTCGACCTACTGGAACATCGACGTACGCCCCCTGTCCGCCATCACGGTGACCGGGCGGGCCGGCCGCTGGAATTTGCGGTTCGAAGAGGCGCGGGCTCAGCCGACGCGCGCGTAGTCGGTCGTCAGGACCAGGTCCTTCGCCGGGCCGCCCACCCGCCACACCGTGCGCCAGTGGTCCGTGTCCAGGACGGTGAACTCGCCCCGGTAGAGGTCCGCCGCGCAGGGGTGGTCGGCGACATGGTGGCCGGATGTCAGGTCGAGGTCGTGGAAGGGGCGCCCGTCGGAGAAGCGGACGTCCGCCGTGCCCGGCGTCCCGCCCGGCAGGAAACGGAGGGTCCGTTCCGCTGGGCGCGGGACTCCCCGCCAGACGAAGACACCCGACTCCGCGGACAGCAGTCCGCCGCCCTCCAGTCGGCCGAAAACGGTCGTACCGGAGAACCGCCCCTCGTCCCCGCTCGCCAGATCCCGCACGGTCCGCTCGGTCCGCCAGCTCCCGGACAGATACCTCAGCGCATCCGTCACTGGCCAGAAGCCGCCCATCCGGCTCTCCTTCCGACACTTTCGAAACCCGCGCGACCCGTTGACGCTCCGGATCACCCTCCCTATCTTGCCGTTCGAAGTGCTGATCATCGTTTGGTATTTCGAACGTCACCTTCGACAGAGAGCCGCGGAGCATCCATGTCACGCACCCGCTGGAGACTCGGTCTCGGCGCCACCGCCTTCCTGGTGGCCGCCGGTCTGGTCCCCGCCCCCGCCCATGCCGAGGACGTCACCGACTACGCGATCACCGTCGACCCGGCCGCCAAGGGCCCGAGGATCGACGACACGATGTACGGCGTCTTCTTCGAGGACATCAACCGGGCCGCGGACGGCGGTCTGTACGCCGAACTCGTGCAGAACCGGTCCTTCGAGTACTCCACCGCCGACAACTCCTCGTACACCCCCCTCACCTCGTGGACGGTCGACGGCACCGCCCAGGTCGTGAACGACGACGGGCGTCTTGCCGAGCGCAACCGCGCCTATCTCTCCCTGGCGGCCGGTTCGTCCGTCACGAACGCCGGCTACAACACCGGAATCCCTGTCGACGCGGGCAAGAAGTACGACTTCTCGGTGTGGGCCCGGGCCGCGGCCGGCAGCACCCTGAGCGTGTCGCTCCAGGATGCCGACGGAACCCTGGCCACCGCCCGCGAGGTGGCCGTGACGAAGAGCGGCTGGGCCCGGTACCAGGTCACCTTCACCGCCACCCGGACCAGCAGCGCCGGCCGCCTCACGGTGGCCTCCTCCGCCGCGGCCGCCCTCGACATGGTGTCCCTCTTCCCGCGCGACACCTACCGCGGTGAACCCAACGGCCTGCGCAAGGACCTGGCCGAGAAGGTCGCCGCCCTGCACCCGGGGTTCGTGCGTTTCCCGGGCGGCTGCCTGGTCAACACGGGCTCGATGGACGACTACAGCGAGGCCTCCGGCTGGCAGCGCAAGCGGTCCTACCAGTGGAAGGACACCATCGGCCCGGTCGAGCAGCGCGCGACGAACGCCAACTTCTGGGGCTACAACCAGAGTTACGGCCTCGGCTACTACGAGTACTTCCGCCTCTCCGAGGACATCGGCGCCATGCCGCTGCCCGTGGTGCCCGCCCTGGTGACCGGCTGCGGCCAGAACAAGGCCGTCGTCGACGAGGCCCTGCTCAAGCGGCACATCCAGGACACCCTCGACCTCATCGAGTTCGCCAACGGCCCGGCGAGCTACACGTGGGGCAAGGTGCGGGCGAGGATGGGCCACCCCAAGCCCTTCCACCTCACCCACATCGAGGTCGGCAACGAGGAGAACCTGCCGACCGAGTTCTTCGCCCGGTTCAAGCAGTTCCGCGCCGCCGTCCAGGCGAAGTACCCGGACATCCAGGTCATCTCCAACTCCGGCCCCGACGACTCCGGTACGACCTTCGACACGGCCTGGCAGCTCAACAAGGACGCCAAGGTCGACATGGTCGACGAGCACTATTACAACAGCCCGCAGTGGTTCCTCCAGAACAACGACCGCTACGACTCCTACGACAGGAACGGCCCGAAGGTCTTCCTCGGCGAGTACGCCTCCCAGGGCAACACCTTCAAGAACGGCCTCACCGAGGCGGCGTTCATGACCGGCCTGGAGCGCAACGCCGACGTCGTCAAACTCGCCTCCTACGCACCGCTGTTCGCCAACGATGACTACGTCCAGTGGCGCCCGGACCTGATCTGGTTCAACAACCACGCGTCCTGGAACTCCGCCAACTACGAGGTCCAGAAGCTGTTCATGAACAACGTCGGCGACCGCGTGGTGCCCTCGACGGCCACCGGCACGCCCTCGCTGCTCGCCCCGATCACCGGCGCGGTGGGCCTCTCGACGTGGGCGACGACGGCGGCGTACGACGACGTGAAGGTCACGGCTGCCGACGGCCGTGCGCTGCTCACCGACGACTTCTCCTCCGGCGCCTCGCAGTGGACCCACACCGGTGGCGGCAGCTGGAGCGTCCAGGACGGGCAGTACGTGCAGAGCGACGTGAACGCCGAGAACACCATGGTCTCGGCCGGTGACCCGTCCTGGCACGACTACGACCTGAAGGTGAAGGCCACCAAGAAGGCCGGCAAGGAGGGCTTCCTCGTCGCCTTCGGCGTCAAGGACACCGGGAACTACTACTGGTGGAACATCGGCGGCTGGAACAACACCCAGAGCGCCGTCGAACAGGCCGTGGACGGCGGCAAGTCGACGCTGATCTCCAAGGCGGGGTCGGTCGAGACCGGCCGGGCCTACGACATCGACGTCAAGGTGCGCGGCCGCCAGGTGACCCTCTACCTCGACGGGCAGGAGTGGGGCAGCTTCACCGACGACAAGCCCGCCGAGCCGTTCCGCCAGGTCGTCACCAGGGACCTGAAGACCGGTGAGCTGATCGTCAAGGTCGTCAACGCCCAGGACTCGGCGGCCCGTACGGCCGTCGACCTGGGCGGCGCCAAGGTCGCGTCCAGGGCCCGGGTGACCACCCTGGCGGCCGCCCCGGACGCCGTGAACAGCGAGACCTCGACCGCGGTCGCCCCGGTGAGGTCCACCTTCGACGGGGTCGCCGGGAAGTTCTCGTACACCTTCCCGGCGAACTCGGTCACCTTCCTGAGGATCAGGCAGAGGTAGCCGACGGGTCGGCGGGCTGCTGTCCGACGGGCAGCAGCCCCCGCTCGCCGAACACCTTCTTGGCCACGGCCGTGGCGTTCAGGGCCCTCGGGAACCCGCAGTAGCCGGCCGACTGCAACAGCGCCTCGACGATCTGCTCGGGGGTCAGGCCCACGTTCAGGGCCGTGTTGATGTGCACCTCCAGCTGGGTCTCGCAGCCGCCGAGCGCGGTGAGCATGCCCAGCGTGACCAACTGGCGGTCCCGGGGCGCGAGTTGAGGTCGCGAGTAGATCTCGCCGAACCCCCAGGCGATGACCTGGTGGCCCATCTCCGGGCTGATGTCGGCCAGTGAGTCGACGACCAGCTGTCCCACCTCGGGATTGACGCTCCCCAGCATCTCCAGGCCGCGCGCGAAACGCTCCTCGCGGGTGGTGCTCTCACTCATGTCAGCTCCCTCTGCCCGTACGGTCCCCTCGGCCACCGTCGCCTCCGGGTCGTACGGAATTCACTGCACCGCCATCTGCGGTAGGACAACCAACCGTATGCACCCCCGGTCTGAATCGGTGCAGCAACAACGCACGGGGCGAACGCCCCGGACGGGGGCTTGAATTGACCAGTACACACGGCGTGCGACCGACCGTCCCGCCCGAACCGAGGACCGCGGACGAGCACCCAGGGGAGCGGCCGCCGCCCGGGCCGGGGCAGGCCGCCCTGCTCGCGGCCGCGCTCACCGTGGTCGTGCTCTGCGCGGCCGACGCCGTCGCGGGCAGCTACCCCTTCGGCCCGCGCACCCGCAACGTCAACGACCTGGGCAACCAGTACGTGCCGTTCCACGCGCACCTGTGGGACCTGCTGCACGGACGCGCCACCGGTGGCCTGCTCGTCAACTGGCAGTCCGGGTTCGGCGCCAGCTTCCTGCCCGACCTCGGCACCTATCTGACCAGTCCGTTCGCGCCGCTCGTGGCGGTGTTCCCCCGGGACGAGATCGACCTCGCGGTGTACGTGATCACCGTGCTGAAGATCGCCTGCGCCGGGGCCGCCATGGCCTGGCTGCTGCCGAGACTGCGTCCGGGGCGCTGGTGGGCGGCGGGCCTGCTGGGCGCGTCCTACGCCCTGTGCGGCTGGACCGTGGCGACCGCCTCGTACAACCTCATGTGGCTCGACGGGCTGATCGCGCTACCCCTGCTGTGCATGGTCGGCGAGTGGGTGCTGAGCGGCCGGCGCCCGCTCCTCGCGGTGCTGGTGGTGACGGCCGCCTGGATCGCCAACTTCTACACGGCCTACATGGCCACCCTCGCCGCCGCTCTGGTGTTCCTGCTGCGGCTGTGGCCGGCCGGTCTGCCGCGCCGCCGCACGCTCGGCGCGGCGGGCCGGGCCGTCCTGACCTTCGCCCTCGGCATCGGCCTGGCCGCGCCTGTGGTGACGGTCGTCTACTTCGGCAGCGCGCACGCCTCCGAGGGCCGGTTCACGCGGTTCGCGCCGGTGGGCACGGAGGACCTGCTGGCCCGGCTGCTGCCGACGACGTACAGCTTCGGCTCCCCGGCGCTCTTCGTGGGCACCACGGCCCTGCTGCTCGCCCTCGCCCTGCCCTTCCACCGCGCGGCACCCCGCCGGGTGCGCGCGGGGTGGACGCTGATGATCGTCGTCGTGACCCTGTCCCTGCAGTGGGGTCCGGCCCATCTGATGTGGCACGCCTTCGCCGAGCCGCAGGGCAGTTCCTACCGCCAGACCTTCGTGGTGTGCGCCCTGCTGGTGATCGCGGCCTGGCACACGCTCTCCTACGGTCCCCTCGACCGCCGTGCCCTGGGCGCCGCGGCCGGACTGCTCGCGCTGCTCGCCCTGGTCGCGAGCGGCAGCCAGCTGGTCCGCTCCTTCGCCTGGCCGGTGTTCCTGACAGCGGCCGTGGGCGCGCTGCTCGGGCTGGTCCTGCTCGGCCGCGAGCGACCCGTGCTGCGCATGGCCCCGGCCGCGCTCGCCGCCGTACTGCTCGTCGGGGCGCAGCTGGGCGAGGCCACCGCCACCGACGCGGTGGCCACCCGGATGCGGTTCGGGCACATGGACGACTACGCCCCCTGGGGCCGGCGGCAGCAGGACCAGGCCGAGGCGGTCGCGCAGGCCGACGGCTGGCCCCGCTACCGCACCGACCCGGGCCGCGAGCAGACCGTCGGCAACGACCCGCTGGAGGTCGGCGGGCAGGGCGCCCAGTACTACAGCAGCCACACCTCGGCCGTGCTCAGCAGTACGCTCACCGCTCTCGGCGGCGGCTGGACCTCCGGCGGCCGCAGCCTCCAGAGCCTGGACAACGCGGTCACGGACGTCCTGTTCTCGGTGGGCGCCCGGGTGCACTCCCCGCCGGACCCGCACCAGAACTGGTTCCCGCAGGACGGCACCGGGGAGACCGTGACCCGTGAGGACGTCCCGCCGCTGGTGACGGTACGGCCGTCCGCCGCGACCGGTGCCTTCGGGCCGTCGCCCTACCGCAACCAGGAGATGCTGCTCGGCGCCCGCGTCTACACCCTGCCTCGCCTCACCGTCCGCAACGGCGCCGGGAAGCGGCCGTACCGCAGCACCGACCGGCGCCAGGGTGTGCGGGTCGGGGCGAAGGCGACGATCACCGCCCGGTGCCGGGCGGGCAGCGAGGTCTACCTCTGGGCGCCGTACTTCGGGGGCACCGCGCGGCTCGCCGGAACCTCCGCCCACGGTCCGACGGGACGGTTCCGAGCCGACTGGCGGCCCCTCACCAAGATCGCCGCGATGCAGCGGCTCGGCACGGTCCCGGACTCCGGGCGCGTCACGATCGACCTGTCCGCGAACCGCTTGGGTGTCGTGCCGGACCAGGCGGTCGGCTGCCTGGACACCGGGCGCCTGCATACCGTGGTACGACAGCTCAGGGCCACCGGCGCCACCAAGGTCACCGTCTCCGGCTCCGGCGGCACGATCCGGGCCCGGCTCCCGGCGGGCAGCAGCGGGGTCGCCGTGGTGGCCGCGCCCCGCATCGCCGGCTGGCGCTGCGCCGCCGGTGACGCGGCCCTCGTACCCGCGAAGCAGTACCACGGGCTGATCGCCGTACCGCTCGACGCCACCTCGACCAGCGTCACCTGCGCGTTCCGTCCGCCCGGTCTGCGCCTGGGGACCGCGGTCGGGGGCGCTTCGCTCGCGGTTCTCGCCGGGCTCGGGGTGTTCGGGGCCGTGCGTCGGCGGAGGGCGTGAGTATGCACGCGGTTGCATAAACGTGCAGCGAAACGTATAGTCATGCCATCCAGGAGGAGGATGACATGGCGGTACGGGCGGCAGTGGCCGGAGCGAGCGGGTACGCGGGCGGTGAGGTCCTGCGACTGCTTCTGGCGCACCCCGAGGTCGAGGTCGGCGCGCTGACCGGCAACTCCAACGCCGGGCAGAAGCTCGGCGCGCTCCAGCCCCACCTGCTGCCGCTGGCCGACCGGGTGCTCCAGGAGACCACGGCTGACGTCCTTGCCGGTCACGACGTCGTCTTCCTCGCTCTGCCGCACGGCCAGTCCGCCGCCGTCGCCGAGCAGCTCGGCCCGGATGTCCTGGTCGTCGACATGGGCGCCGACTTCCGGCTGAAGGACGCGGCCGACTGGGAGAGGTTCTACGGCTCCGCGCACGCCGGCACCTGGCCCTACGGCCTCCCCGAACTGCCCGGTGCCCGCACCGCGCTGGAGGGGGCCAAGCGCATCGCGGTGCCCGGTTGCTATCCGACCGCCGTCACGCTCGCCCTCTTCCCGGCCTACACCGCGGGGCTCGCCGAGAACGAGGCCGTGATCGTCGCCGCCTCCGGCACCTCCGGCGCGGGCAAGGCGCCCAAGCCCAACCTGCTGGGCAGCGAGGTCATGGGCTCCATGTCGCCGTACGGCGTCGGCGGCGGCCACCGGCACACGCCCGAGATCGTCCAGAACCTCAGCGGGGCGGCGGGGGAGCGCGTCTCCGTCTCCTTCACCCCGACCCTCGCGCCGATGCCCCGCGGCATCCTGGCCACGTGCAGCGCCAAGGCGAAGCCCGGCGTCACCGCCGAGTCCGTCCGTGCCGCCTACGAGAAAGCCTTCGCCGACGAGCCCTTCGTCCACCTGCTCCCCGAGGGCCAGTGGCCCGCCACGGCGTCCGTCTACGGTTCCAACGGCGTTCAGGTGCAGGTCGCCCTCGACGAGGCCGTGGGCCGCATCATCGCGATCAGCGCCATCGACAACCTGGCCAAGGGCACCGCCGGCGGTGCCGTCCAGAGCATGAACATCGCCCTCGGTCTCCCCGAGGAGCTCGGTCTTTCCACGATCGGAGTCGCACCGTGAGCGTCACGGCAGCCAAGGGATTCGAGGCGGCGGGCATCGCCGCCGGAATCAAGGAGAACGGCAACCCGGACCTGGCCCTCGTGGTCAACACCGGGCCCCGCCGCGCCGCCGCCGGTGTCTTCACCTCCAACCGTGTGAAGGCCGCGCCGGTGCTGTGGTCCGAGCAGGTCCTCAAGAGCGGCGAGCTGACCGCCGTCGTGCTCAACTCCGGTGGCGCCAACGCCTGTACGGGGCCGAAGGGCTTCCAGGACACGCACGCGACCGCCGAGAAGGTCGCGGACGTGCTCGGCATCGGCGCCGGAGAGGTCGCCGTCGCCTCCACCGGCCTCATCGGCCTCCTCCTCCCCATGGACAAGCTGCTGCCCGGAGTCGAGACCGCGGCCGCCCAGCTCTCCGAGCACGGCGGCGAGAAGGCCGCCATCGCCATCAAGACCACCGACACCGTCCACAAGACGTCCGTGGTGACCAAGGACGGCTGGAACGTCGGCGGCATGGCCAAGGGCGCGGGCATGCTCGCCCCCGGCCTCGCCACCATGCTGGTCGTCCTCACCACCGACGCCGACCTCCCGAGCGACCTGCTGGACAAGGCACTTCGGGACGCGACGCGGACCACCTTCGACCGGGTCGACTCCGACGGCTGCATGTCCACCAACGACACCGTGCTGCTGCTCGCCTCGGGCGCCTCCGAAGTGACGCCCGCCTACGAGGAGTTCGCGGAGGCCGTGCGGCAGGTCTGCGACGACCTCGGCCAGCAGCTCATCCGGGACGCCGAGGGCGCCAGCAAGGACATCAAGGTCGAGGTGGTGAACGCGGCCAGCGAGGACGACGCCGTCGAGGTCGGCCGCTCCATCGCCCGCAACAACCTCCTCAAGTGCGCCATCCACGGCGAGGACCCCAACTGGGGCCGCGTGCTCTCCGCGATCGGCACCACGAAGGCCGCCTTCGAGCCCGACCGGCTCAACGTCGCCATCAACGGCGTCTGGGTCTGCAAGGACGGCGGTGTCGGCGAGGACCGCGACAAGGTCGACATGCGCTACCGCGAGGTGCACATCGTCGCCGACCTCGCCGCCGGGTCCGAGACCGCCACCATCTGGACCAACGACCTCACCGCCGACTACGTCCACGAGAACAGCGCGTACTCGTCATGAGCAGCCCCACGCGGAAGCACACCGCGCTCCCCAAGGCCCAGATCCTCATCGAGGCGCTGCCCTGGCTGGTCCGCCACAACGGCAAGACCGTCGTCATCAAGTTCGGCGGCAACGCCATGATCGACGAGGACCTCAAGTCCGCCTTCGCTCAGGACGTCGTCTTCCTGCACCACGCCGGGCTCAAGCCGGTCGTCGTGCACGGCGGCGGTCCGCAGATCAGCGCCGCCCTCGACAAGCACGGCATCGTCAGCGAGTTCAAGGCAGGCCTGCGCGTCACCACCGAGGACGCCATGGACGTCGTACGGATGGTGCTGGCCGGGCAGGTGCAGCGCGAGCTGGTCAACCTGCTCAACGAGCACGGGCCGCTCGCCGTCGGAATGACCGGCGAGGACGCCCACACCATCACCGCCACCAAGCACCAGCCCGAGATCGACGGCGAGTTGGTCGACATCGGGCGGGTGGGCGAGATCACCGCGATCGACACGGGCGCGATCGAGGCACTGCTCGCCGACGGCCGGATCCCGGTCGTCTCCTCGATCGCCCGGAGCCAGGACGACGGACATGTCTACAACGTCAATGCTGATACGGCGGCTGCGGCACTCGCTGCTGCTCTGGACGCCGAAACCCTCATGGTCCTCACGGACGTCGAGGGCCTCTACGAGGACTGGCCGCACAGCGACGAGGTGATCAGCCGCCTCACCGCTTCCCAACTAGAGAAGCTGCTGCCGGAGTTGAGCTCCGGCATGGTCCCGAAGATGGAGGGCTGCCTGCACGCCGTACGCAACGGCGTGACCACGGCCCGCGTCATCGACGGGCGGGTCCAGCACTCGATCCTGCTGGAGATCTTCACCGACGAGGGCATCGGCACGATGGTCGTGCCGGACGTGCAAGAGGGGGACGCCGTATGACCGACAATCAGGAGCTCACCCAGCGCTGGCAGGGCTCGCTCATGAACAACTACGGCACCCCCCGCCTGCCTCTCGTCCGCGGTGAGGGACTCAAGGTGTGGGACAGCGAGGGCCGGCAGTACCTCGACTTCGTCGGGGGCATCGCCACCAACGCGCTCGGCCACGCGCACCCGGCGATCGTCGAGGCCGTCAGCAAGCAGATCGCGTCCCTCGGCCACATCTCCAACTTCTTCATGGCGGAGCCGACCGTCGCCCTCGCCGAGCGGCTGCTCCAGCTCTTCGGCCGCGACGGCAAGGTCTTCTTCTGCAACTCCGGCGCCGAGTCCGTCGAGGCCGCCTTCAAGATCGGCCGGCTGACCGGGCGCACCCAGATGGTCGCCACCGACGGCGGCTTCCACGGCCGGACCATGGGCGCCCTCGCCCTCACCGGCCAGCCTGCCAAGCGGACCCCCTTCCTGCCACTGCCCGCCGACGTGACCCATGTGCCGTACGGCGACGCGCAGGCACTGGCCGCCGCCGTCACCGAGGACACCGCACTCGTCGTCATCGAGCCCATCCAGGGCGAGAACGGTGTGGTGGTGCCCCCGGCCGGCTACCTCAAGGCGGCCCGGGCGATCACGGCGGCCAAGGGCGCGCTGCTGGTCCTCGACGAGGTGCAGACCGGCATCGGCCGTACCGGGCACTGGTTCGAGTACCAGGCCCACGAGGGCGTCCTGCCGGACGTGGTCACCCTCGCCAAGCAGCTCGGCGGCGGACTGCCGCTCGGCGCGACCGTCGCCTTCGGACGGGCGGCCGAACTGCTCCAGCCCGGGCAGCACGGCACGACCTTCGGCGGGAACCCGGTGGCCTGTGCCGCGGGCCTCGCCGTTCTCGACACCATCGCGAACGACGGGTTGCTGGAGAACGTCAAGCGGCAGAGCGAGAAGCTGCGCGACGGAATCGAGGCACTGGGGAACCCGCTGGTCTCCCATGTCCGGGGCGCGGGCCTGCTCCTGGGTATCGTGCTCACCGAGCCGCTCGCGCCGCAGGTGCAGCAGGCGGCTCAGGAGGCCGGTTTCCTGGTGAACGCGCCCGCCCCCGACGTCGTACGGCTGATGCCGCCGCTGAACCTCCGCGACGACGAGGTGGACGCGCTTGTCCAGGCTCTCCCCGGCATCCTGGGTGTCGCCGAGGGAGACGGATGATCCGGAGAATGAGACGACGATGAGTCATGCGCAGGAGCACGAGCACCACGGGGTCGCGGGGCCTGCCGTGCCGCAGACGCGGACCGCGCGCCACCGGCGGATCGTGGACATCCTCAACCGGCAACCGGTGCGGTCGCAGAGCCAGTTGGCCAAGCTGCTGTCCGACGACGGGCTGAGCGTCACCCAGGCGACGCTCTCCCGGGACCTCGACGAGCTGAACGCGGTCAAGATCCGCAACACCGACGGTGATCTCATCTACGCGGTGCCCAGCGAGGGGGGTTTCCGGACGCCCCGGGCGCCGCTGGGGGAGTCGGCGAAGGAGGAGCGGATGCGGCGGCTCTCCCAGGAGCTGCTGATCTCCGCGGAGGCCTCGGCGAACCTCGTGGTCCTGCGGACTCCTCCGGGGGCTGCGCAGTTCCTTGCCTCGGCGATCGATCAGGCCGAGCTGCAGGACATTCTGGGGACGATCGCCGGTGACGACACGTTGATGCTGATCAGCCGGAATCCTACGGGGGGACAGGCGCTCGCCGAGCATTTGTTGCGGTTGGCTCAGAACGGGCACTGAGGGTTGTGTCGGTCGGGTGCGGGTGTGTGGGGGCTGGTCGCGCAGTTCCCCGCGCCCCTAAAAGCCCTCACCCCAACCTGGCTGCCAAGCCCCCCGTGCACCGGACCTCGTCCCCGGCTGTGATCAGCAACGCTTCTACGTCCGGCAGGCTCTCCAGCCAGGCCAGGCCCTCCCGCGAACCCATCGCGAAAGCCGCCGTCGCCCAGCAGTCCGCCCAGGTGATGGTGGGGGCCACCACGGTGACCGCCAGCAGGTCCGTGACCGCCGAGCGGCCCGTGCGGGGGTCGACGATGTGGGCGCCGCGTTCGGCCGTGCCGGACGTCGCCACCGCCAGTTCCGCTGCGCCCGCCGCCGAGACCACCGCGGCCAGACCTCCCGGGCGCAGGGGGTCCGAGACCCCCACCCGCCACGGGCGCGCCGGGCCCGGTACGCCCAGCAGCTGGACGTCTCCGCCACCGTTGACGCTCACCCCCGTCGCCCCGGCCAGGGCCATGCGGCGGGCCGCGCGTTCCACCGCCCAGCCCTTGACGATGCCCGTCGGGTCCAGGCGGCCCTCGTAGCGCATGCTGAACCAGCCGTCGCTCAACCGCTCGGCCTCGGCGCCGAGTTCGAGGACCTCGGCGACCTCGGGGTCGCAGTCGTCGACCGTCAGCTCACCGCGGGCCAGGCGGGAGACCTGGCTGTCGTCGCGGTAGGTGCTGAACACCTCGTTCACCCGGTGCAGCCCCGCCACCGCCTCCCGCAGTGCCGCCTGCACGGCAAGGGGTTCCCCGCCGCGGACGTCGAAGGAGAAGACCGTCCCCATGACCTCCTCCGCGTGACGCACCGCGGCGGGAGCTTGTGCCGACTCGGCCACCGTGTCAGCCACCGGCCTGGTCCAGCGCGGACTGCAGCGACTTCTTGTAGCCCTCGCTGGTGTAGGTGGCACCGGACACCGAGTCGATGTCCGCGCTGCCGGCCGCCACGGCCTCCTGGTTGAGCTTCGGGACGGACAGCGCCGTCTTCTGGTCGCTGGTCCCGCCCTTCGGAGCCTGCACGGCCTCGGCCTTGGTGATCTTGCCGCCGCTGACCGTGATCCGGACCTGGACCGGGCCGTACTGGGTCTGGGAGACCGTACCGGTGACCGTCTTGGCGGCAGCCCCGGCGTTGCCGCCGGCCGGCTGGGAGGGCTGGGCCGAAGGCTGGGCGGGGGCGGCCGCGTTCGCCTTGTCGATCGCCGACTGGAGCGACTTCTTGTAGCCCTCGCTGGTGTAGGTCGCCCCGGAGACCGTGTCGACGTCGGCCTTCTGCTTGGCGACCGTGTCCTGGGTGAGCTTCGGGATGGACAGCGCGGTCTTCGCGTCGCTCTCGCCGCCCTTGGGCGCCTGGACCGCCTCCGCCTTGGTGATCTTGTTGCCGCTGACGGTGATACGGACCTGGACGGGACCGTACTGGGTCTGGACCACGTCCCCGGTGACCGCGCCGCCGGCGGCCGCCCCGGTGCCGCCCTGGGCCGACTCCTGCGCCGCCGCCGTCTGCTGCGGGATCGTTCCGCCCGCCTGGGCGGACGCCGGGTCCGAGGAGGGCTTCAGCGACAACAACAGCACGACACCGGAGACGGTGGCGGCGGTCGCGAGCACGACTCGACGGACGGGGTGAGACTTCCTCATCGCTTCAACAGCTCCTGAATTCCCGTCGTCACATCTCGAACGACTCGTGATGGATGCGGCGGGCGGGCACACCCGCGCCGCGCAGTGCTTCGTACACGGACTGCGCGAAACCGTTCGGCCCGCACATGAACACGTCGTGCTTGTCGATGTCGGGGAGCTTGCGCTGGAGGGACTCGGCGGAGATGTCCGGGCGCTCCCCGTCCGGACTGTTGACCGCGTACATCAGGCGGGCGCCGCGCTCGTCGGCGATGGTGGCCAGCTCGTCCCACAGGGCCAGGTCCTGGGTGGTGTTGGCCCGGTACAGCAGGGTGATGTCACCGGCCGCGCCCGGCAGGGTCTCGAACAGGGCCCGCATCGGGGTGATGCCGACACCGCCGGCCACCAGCAGCACCTTGCCGCGGCTGCGACGCTGGGCGGTCAGGGCGCCGTACGGCCCCTCGGCCCACACCTTGGTGCCGGGCACCAGCTCGCGCAGCCGCTCGCTGTGGTCGCCGATCGCCTTCACCGTGATCCGCAGCATGCCCGGTCGGGGCGCCGCGGACAGCGAGTAGGGGTGGGAGCTGAACCGCATGCCCGGGGCGAGGAACCGCCAGCGGAAGAACTGGCCCGCCTCCGCGCCCATCCGGTGCAGCTTGCGCCCGCCGATCAGCACCGAGACCACACCCGGTGTCTCCTCGACGACCGCCTCGACGTACATGCGGTGACGCAGGTTCAGCCGGATCGGCGTGAGGATCCGGTACCAGACCACCAGCGCGGTGACCGAGCCGTACAGCGCGTACCAGACGGTCTTGGCGACCGGCTCGACCGCGAAGTCGTTGCCGGTGGTCAGCTGGTGCCAGAAGGTCAGGAAGACCGCCGCGTACGTCAGCAGGTGCACGTGGTACCAGGTGTCGTACGGAATCCTCTTGCGCACCCCGCCGATGGACATCAGTCCGATGACGAACAGCAGCCCGGTGCCGATGGCCGCCTTGCCCATGTCCGGGAGCTGGTTGATGGAGTCCATCGTCTGCTGGACGATGTCGCCGAGCCCCTTGCCGGCCTGCAGGGCGTAGCCCCACATGATCAGGAAGACGTGGGCGACGACCAGGCAGAGCGTGTAGCGGCCGGTCATCGCGTGCCAGCGGGCGACCCGGTCGGAGCCCACCCGGCGCTCCAGCGCGGGCACCCGGGCCATCTGCAGCACCACGAGCGCCATCAGATATCCGGCCAGCAGACCGGTGATCCGGCCCGCGTTGAGGATCTTGCTGTTGTCGTCGGCCACGGACGGCGTGTTGTGCCACCACAGCCACAGCACACCGGCCGCGCCCGCCCATACGGCGAGCAGCAGGACGGTCGCCGGGGAACGGCGCGGGCGGATGCGGCGCATCGTCTGGCGGCGGGCGGCGCGGCCGCCTGCGAGCGTCGTGGTCACGTTTCCTCCGGGGGCGGGGGCAAGGGGGGGTGGGCGTGGTCCCTTGGTCCTTGGATACGTGCCGTGACGCCGGTGTGTTCAGCTGGCGGCGGAGTCCAGTGCGGACTGGAGTGACTGGCGGTAACCGTCGCTCGTGTACGTGGCTCCCGAGACCGTGTCGATGTCGGCGCTCTGGGCCTGGAGGGCCTCGCTGCGCAGCCGGGGGATCGCATAGCTGTTGATCTCCTGGTCCCGCGGGTTGTCCGTGGGGTAGGTGACCGCGGTGACGTCGGTGAGTCTGCCGCTCTTGACCGTGATGCGGACCTGGACCGGGCCCCAGCGGGTCTGGACCGTGTCGCCGGTCACCGTCCGGGTGCCGGTGGTGGTCGTTCCCCCGGTGCCGCTCGACGCGCTCGAACTGCCGGTGGGCGCGGGGACGGCGAGGGCGGCCGCGGGCGAGGCGTGCGGCTTCAGCGACAGCAGCATCACCATGCCGGAGACGGTGGCGGCGCTCGCCAGCACGATGCGGCGCAGCGGACGGTTCTTCTTCAGCGCGTGCACGGGTGAGGCCTCACAGCTCGAAGGATTCGTGGTGGATACGGCGATCGGGCACTCCGGCGGCGCGCAGCTCCCCGTACAGCTCCCGGGCCAGCCCGTGCGGACCGCAGAGGTAGACATCGTGACCGGCCAGGTCGGGGACGGCCGCCCGCAGCGACTCGGCGCTGATACGGGGCCGTTGTCCCTCGGGCCCGTTGAGCAGGTAGTGCACCCTCGCCCCGCGCCAGCGCGCGAGGGCCTCCAACTCACCGCCCAGCGCGAGGTCTTCGACCGTGCGCGCCCGGTACAGCAGGGTGACCTCGCCCGGCAGCGTCTCGAACAGCGCCCGCAGCGGGGTGATGCCGACCCCGCCCCCGATCAGCAGCACCTTGGGCGAGGTCTGCCGCTCCACGGTCAGGGAGCCGTACGGCCCCTCCGCCCACACCCGCGTCCCCGGCCGCAGCAACGCCACGGCGGCACTGTGGTCACCGAGGGCCTTGACCGTGATCCGCATCCGGTCGCGGCGCGGCGGCGCCGACAGCGAGTACGGCGTCGACGTCCAGCCCATGCCCTCGCCGAGGAACCGCCAGCGGAAGAACTGCCCTGCTTGCGCGCCCAGTTCGTCCAGCCGCCGCCCGCGCACGACGACCGAGTACACCCCGGGCGCCTCCCGGTGCACCGACTCCACCCGCAGCCGGTGGCGCAGGTTCAGCCGCACCGGCGCGAGGATCCGGAACCACAGCACCAGGGCGGCGACACCGAGGTAGAGCGCGTACCAGGCGGCCGTGGCCGGCGTGTTGCCGTTGAAGTCGTTCCCGAGGGCCAGTTGGTGCCCGAAGGTGAGGAACACGGCCGCGTACGTGAGGAGATGGACGTAGTACCAGAACTCGTAGCTGGTCCGGCGGCGCACCGCACGGGCGGAGGTGACGCCGACCGCGAGGAGGATCACGGTGCCGGCGGTCGCCTTGAGCATCTCCGGGTAGTCCAGGACCACCGTCACGGTCTCGTGCCACAGCGAGGCGCCGTCCTGGGCGGCGTACCCCGCGAGGATCAGCCCGATGTGCGCGAGCAGCAGGGTGACGGTGTAGCGGCCGGCCATCGCGTGCCAGCGAGCGACCCGGTCCGAGCCGACCCGCCGCTCCAGCACCGGAACCCGCGCCATCAGACCCACCAGCACCGCGCAGGCGTACCCGCACAGCAGCCCGGCGATCCGACCGGCCCCGGTCAGCCATCCGGCGGTACCGACCACGGAACCGGTGTCCGACCACCACAGGGCGAGCACGGCCGCCGCTCCCGCCCAGAGCAGGGCCAGTACGACACCCGCGGGTGATCGTCGCGCGGGCGGCGCCACGGCCGGTGCGGCCCGCCGCTCGTACACGGTGGTCATGGGGGTGTCCTTTCGCCTGTCCGGGACACAACTGTGCAAGGGGAACCTCTCAGGACCCTCTGAACCGGCCCCCGCTGAGCGGACTCAGAGGAAACTCAGAGCCTCCACGGACGGCCGCGGCCCCGACGAGGGGCGATCCTGGAAGAGCCATGAACACCACCCGCTCCGGCCGCCCCGCGCTCACCCGCCCCGACGGCACCCCGCTGCGCGTCCTCGTCGTCGACGACGACCCCGATCTCGCCGAGGTCCTGTCCGGCGCCCTGCGCTACGAGGGCTGGCAGATCCGCACGGCCGGCGACGGTGCCTCGGCGGTGGCCGCGGCCCGGGAGCTGCTGCCCGACGCCGTCGTCCTGGACGTGATGCTCCCGGACACCGACGGCTTCGCCGTGCTGCGCGCCCTGCACACCGTGAAGGCCGATGTGTGCGTGCTCTTCCTGACCGCCCGGGACGCCGTCGAGGACCGCATCAAGGGCATCACGGCGGGCGGCGACGACTACGTGACCAAGCCGTTCAGCCTGGAGGAGGTCGTCGCCCGGCTGCGCGGACTTCTGCGCCGCGCGGGCATGGCCCGCCAGCTCGACGAGGGTCCGCGGCTGACCGTCGGCGACCTGGTCATGGACGAGGACGCCCGCGAGGTCACCCGCGGCGGCGAGCTGATCGAACTCTCCCCGACCGAGTTCGAGCTGCTGCGCTTCCTCATGCGCAACCCGCGCCGCGTGCTCAGCAAGGCGCAGATCCTCGACCGGGTGTGGTCCTACGACTTCGGGGGCCGCGCCCATGTCGTCGAGCTGTACATCTCCTACCTGCGCAAGAAGGTGGACGCCGGCCGCGAGCCGCTGATCCACACGGTGCGCGGGGCGGGATACGTGATCAAGCCGGCGACGCCGTGAGGGACCTGCGGCCGCACACGCTGCGGGCCCGGCTCACCCTCGGCCTGGTGGTGCTGCTGGCGGTGAGCTGCGCGGCGGTCGGGGTCGCCGCGGTCCTCGGGCTGAAGGGCTTCCTCACCGGTCGCCTCGACGAGCAGCTCACCGAGGCGGGGAACCGTTTCGCGGTCAGCCTGGAACACGCGGGCCTGCCGGAGAAGGACGACCACGACGGCGACGAGCACGCCGACACCCGCCGCCAGGCCACCGGCACCTTCGGCGCCCGGCTGGTGGACGGCACGGTCACCAACGCGGCCGTCGTCCGCTCCAGCGGCACCCTGAACGTCGACCTGACCGCCGCCGACCGCGAGCGGCTCGCGGCCGTCCCGGTCGACGGCCGGGGCCACAGCATCGGGCTCTCCGCCCTGGACGACTACCGGGTGCTCGCCACCCGGGGACTGGACGGCGACGTCCTGGTCACCGGGATGCCCCTGGAGCCCGTCGAGGTCACCGTCCACCGCCTGGAACTGGTCGCCGGGATCGTCTTCGGCGCGGCCCTCACCGCCGCCGGTATCGCGGGCGCCCTGTGGGTGCGCTGGTCCCTGCGCCCGCTCAGCAGGGTCGCCGCCACCGCCACCCGGGTCAGCGAACTCCCGCTGGCCAGCGGGGAGGTGGCCCTCCCGCCGCGCGCCCCGCAGGCCGACCCGCGCAGTGAGGTGGGCCGGGTCGCCGCCGCCTTCAACCGCATGCTGGGCCACGTCGAGGACGCCCTCACCAAACGCCACGCCAGCGAGGAACGGCTGCGCAGCTTCGCCGCCGACGCCAGCCACGAACTGCGCACCCCGGTCGCCTCGGTCCGCGGCCACGCCGAACTCGCCCTGCTGCACCCCGGCCCGCTGCCGGCGGAGATCACCCGGGCCCTGGAACGCATCGCCGCCGAGTCGACCCGCATGGGCGCCATGGTCGACGACCTGCTCCTGCTGGCCCGCCTGGACGCGGGCCGCCCCCTGGAGGCCGTCCCCGTCGACCTCACCCGCCTGGTCCTCGACGCCCTCACGGACGCGCGGGCCACCGGTTCCGGTCACCGCTGGGAGCTGGACCTCCCCGAGGACCCGGTCACGGTGACGGGAGACGAGCACCGCCTCCACCAGGTGCTGGCCAACCTGCTGTCCAACGCCCGCCTGCACACCCCGGCCGGCACCAAGGTGACCGTGACACTGGAGAGCGATGCCACCACCGTGCTGCTGAAGGTCCACGACGACGGCCCCGGCATCCCGGAGGAGGTCCGGCCCGGCGTCTTCGAACGCTTCACCCGCGCCGACCGCAGCACCAAGGCGGAGACCGGCGGCGCGGGCCTCGGCCTGTCGATCGTGGCGGCCGTGGTGGAGGCGCACGGGGGAGAGGTGGCGGTGGAGAGCGGGCCGGGCTCGACGACCTTCACGGTGCGTCTGAGGGCAGCGGCCCCGGCGTAGGCGAGCGGGGCGGAGCGCTTCAGGCCACGGACGGCGGCAACGGCAGCGGCAGCCCGGGCAGGCCGTCGAGGCTCGTCGCGATGTGCTCCTTCTTGGCGAAGTACGCGCTGAGCGACGCGTCGTCCTCGCGCGCGAACCGCTTGCCGTGCAGCTCGCGGTCGCCCTCGTACGCCATGTACGGCACCGCGTAGCCGCAGGAGTCCCGGACGAGTTCGGCCGTCACGACGACGATCGCCCGCAGTCCGTGGGCGGTCGGGTCGATGTCCGGGAAGTGCGCGAGCAGTTCCGGGAAGCGCGGGTCGTCCCGGAAGACCGGCTCACCGCGCCCGTGCACCCGGACGATGTTCGGCGGCCCCTGGAACGCGCACCACATGAGGGTGATCCGGCCGTTCTCCCGCAGATGCGCGACCGTCTCGGCGGTGGAACCGGCGAAGTCGAGGTAGGCCACGGTGAGTTCGTCGAGGACCGCGAAACAGCCGCGCAGACCCTTGGGGGAGAGGTTGACCGTGCCGTCGCCGGAGAGGGGAGCGGTCGCCGTGAAGAAGAGGGGCTGCGCCTCGATGAAGGAGCGGAGCCGGCCGTCTATGCGCTCATAGGTCTTTCCCATGTCCAAGCATTATGGGTGCAGACCTTTCGCCTGTCTAAGGAATTCGGACGTGCCCGTGCAGGACGACGTCCGTGGCCGCCCCGGCCGGCGCTCACACGGGGCGGCCACAGCGCCTGTCACGTCACTTGGTGAGCGTGCAGGCGGCCAGGGAGTCCAGGCCCTGCGGCTTCTCCGCGGTCCGGCCGATGGAGATGGCGATGCGGTCGATCGTCGACTTCCGCTTGTCGGCCAGCGGGCCGAGGATCGCGTTCTGGACGAAGTTGGGGCCGCCCTGGCCGACGGTGTCGACGAGTCGCTTGTTGGCCTCGTCGATCTGGGTCTGCAGCAGGGTCAGGTTGCGGTCGACCTCGGCCTGCGCGGTGGCCGGGATCGCGGGCAGCTGCGAGGCCACGTCCGGGCAGGAGATGGCGCCGGCTCCGGCCGCCTCACCCGCGTCTCCGGCATTGCCCGCGTTCCCGGTCTCCTCGGCACCGGCCGCCTCGCTCGGCGTGGCCCCCGCCTCGGCGCCGGCTCCGGCCTCTTCGCCCGCGCCCGCGCCGGCTTCCTCACCGGTGTCGGCGGCGCCGCCCGCGTTGAGGGTGCAGGGGGCCAGAGCGTCCAGGCCCTGCGGCTTGTCCGCGGTCCGGCCGATGGCGGTGGCGATGCGGTTGACGGTGGCGATCCGCTTGTCCTCCAGCGGGCCCAGGATGGCGTTCTGGACGAAGTTGGGGCCGCCCTGGCCGACGGTGTCGACGAGTCGCTTGTTGGCCTCGTCGATCTGGGTCTGCAGCAGGGTCAGGTTGCGGTCGACCTCGGCCTGCGCGGTGGCCGGGATCGCCGGGAGCTGCGAGGCCACGTCAGGGCACGTGATGCTGCCGACGTCGGCCAGCGTCCGGGCGGTGGTGGTCCCGCTCTTGGAGGTCTCCCCGGCGAGGGCGGTACCGGCGACGATCGCCCCGGTCAGTGCCACGGCGGCGGCGCCGCCGATGATCGCCACGCGGCGCTTGTTGTACTTCGGAAGAGCCCTGGACATGCGGATGCCTCACTCGGGGTCGGGAAGTGGTCTGCGGTGACAAACGCGGCGCCTGCGTTCGGCGTGGAATACGGGCAAGCGGTTTCCCGTGTTCAAAGGGAGCGCAAATTCTCCGCCGCGGTGCGAGCCTGAAGGGCGACCCGGGGCCCGGATTGACGAATCATGCAGGACTCTGCATAATCATGCATACCCTTGGAGTGCAGCGGTGAGGAGCAACGCAAGTGAGCAGCAACAGCGGTGACGTCCGGCTCTGGGGCGGTCGTTTCGCCGACGGTCCCGCCGAGGCGCTGGCGAAGCTGTCCGCATCCGTCCACTTCGACTGGCGGCTCGCGCCGTACGACATCGCCGGTTCGCGTGCCCACGCGCGCGTGCTGCACAAGGCGGGCCTCCTGAGCGAGGACGAGCTCCAGCGCATGCACGCGGGGCTCGACCAGCTGGAGGCCGACGTGGCCGACGGCTCCTTCGTGGGCACGATCGCCGACGAGGACTGCCACACGGCCCTGGAGCGGGGCCTGCTGGAGCGCGTCGGTCCCGACCTCGGCGGCAAGCTGCGGGCCGGCCGTTCCCGCAACGACCAGATCGCCACCCTCTTCCGCATGTACCTGCGGGACCACGCCCGGATCATCGGCGGGCTGATCGCCGAGCTCCAGGACGCCCTGGTCGGTCTGGCCGAGGCCCACCCGGACGTGGCGATGCCCGGCCGTACCCACCTCCAGCACGCCCAGCCGGTGCTGTTCGCCCACCACGTCCTGGCCCACGTCCAGTCCCTGTCCCGGGACGCGGAGCGGCTGCGCCAGTGGGACGAGCGCACGGCCGTCTCGCCGTACGGCTCGGGCGCCCTGGCCGGTTCCTCCCTGGGCCTGGACCCGGAGGCGGTCGCGAAGGACCTCGGCTTCGAGCACGGCAGCGTCGGCAACTCCATCGACGGCACGGCCTCCCGTGACTTCGTCGCCGAGTTCGCCTTCATCACCGCGATGATCGGCGTCAACCTCTCCCGGATCGCCGAGGAGATCATCATCTGGAACACGAAGGAGTTCTCCTTCGTGACCCTGCACGACGCGTTCTCCACGGGCTCGTCGATCATGCCGCAGAAGAAGAACCCGGACATCGCGGAGCTGGCGCGCGGCAAGTCCGGCCGCATGATCGGCAACCTGACGGGCCTGATGGCTACGCTCAAGGCGCTCCCCCTCGCGTACAACCGCGACCTCCAGGAGGACAAGGAGCCCGTCTTCGACTCCTGCGACCAGCTGGAGGTCCTGCTCCCCGCCTTCACCGGCATGATGGCGACCCTCACCGTCAACCGTGAGCGCATGGAGGAACTGGCCCCGGCCGGCTTCTCCCTCGCCACCGACATCGCCGAGTGGCTGGTCAAGCAGGGCGTGCCCTTCCGTGTGGCCCACGAGGTCGCCGGCGAGTGCGTCAAGGCCGCGGAGGCCGAGGGCAAGGAACTGAACGACCTGACGGACGACCAGTTCGCCAAGATCTCCGCCCACCTGACCCCCGAGGTCCGCACGGTCCTGAACGTCCCGGGCGCCCTGGCCTCCAGGAACGGCAGGGGCGGCACGGCCCCGAGCGCGGTGGCGGTGCAGCTGGCAGAGGTGAAGGCAAACGTCGCGGCTCAACACCAGTGGGCCAAGCGCCTTTAGGGGCGCGGGGAACTGCGCGAGCGACCACAACGCTCCCGCACCCGCCAAAACGCCGCACAACCCACCCCCTGAAGCGAAGGGCATCCCGAGTTACGTTGTCGGCATGCCCTTCGCCCGCCTCGCCACCGCCACCACCCCCACCGCCCACATCGGCCTCGGCCTGGCCGCAGTCGGCCGCCCCGGCTACATCAACCTGGGCCGAGACGAAGACCTGGGAGACGACCGCAGCGTAGAGAACCTCCGCACCCGAACCCACGAACTCCTCGACGCCGCCTATGCCCAGGGCGTCCGCTACTTCGACGTGGCCCGCTCCTACGGCCGCTCGGAGGAGTTCCTGGCAGCCTGGCTCCATCAGAACCCCGGCCGGAACGACGTGGTCATCGGCAGCAAGTGGGGCTACACCTACACCGCCGACTGGACCACCGACGCCGAGAAGCACGAGGTCAAGGACCACAGCGTCCGGACGTACGACCGTCAGCGCGCCGAGACCGCGGAACTGCTCGGCGATCGCCTGGACCTCTACCAGATCCACTCCGTGACCCCGGACAGCCCGGCCCTCACCGACAAGGACCTGCACGCGAGGCTCGCGGAGGCGGCCGCCCAGGGCACCAGCATCGGCTTCTCGACCAGTGGCCCCGCCCAGGCGGACGCGATCCGCGCCGCGCTGGAGGTGACCGTCGACGGCGAACCCCTCTTCCGGACCGTCCAGTCGACGTACAACGCCCTGGAGACCTCCGCCGGCCCGGCGCTCGCCGAGGCTCATGACGCCGGTCTCACGGTGATCGTCAAGGAGGGCATGGCCAACGGCAGGCTCGCCGGACCGCATGCTCCGCAGGCCCTGAAGGCGGTGGCCGAGGAGACGTCCCTGGGCTGTGACGCCGTGGCCCTCGCGCTCGTGCTGCGTCAGCCCTGGACCGGAGTCGTCCTCTCGGGAGCCGCCACCACCGGCCAGCTCGCCTCCAACCTGCACGCCGCCGTCGTCGACCTGGACGACGAGCAGCTGTCGCGGCTCGCGGCGCTGGTGGAGGAGCCGCAGACGTACTGGGAGCGGCGCGGACAGCTGCCCTGGCACTGAGGACGTCACTTCAGTCAAGACAATGAGACGCCGATACCTCGTGTGAGACAAGAATGTCTCACACGAGGTATTCTCGTCTCATGGCTGTCGATCGTGACCACGTGCTGCGCAGTGCCGCGGCCCTGCTGACCCGCAAATCCACCGCGACCATGGACGAGGTCGCCAGGGCCGCCGGGATCAGCCGCGCCACGCTGCACCGCCACTTCGCGGGACGGGACGCACTCGTGCGGGCGCTGGAGGAGCACGGCATCGCCGAATGCGAGGCGGCGCTCGACGCGGCCCGCCTCGACGAGGGGTCCGCGAGCGACGCCGTACACAGGCTCGTCCGTGAGATCGAGCCCGTCGCCGGGCTGCTGGCCTTCCTCTACGGCGAGAACGAACTGTGGGAGGACGGCGGAGGCGACTCCTGGTCGCGGCTGGACCTCCGCATCGCCTCGGTGTTCGTACGAGGCCAGCAGAACGGCGAGTTCCGTATCGACCTCAGCCCGGTCTGGCTCACCGAGGCGCTCTACGGACTCGTCGCCTCGTGCGCCTGGGCCGCTCAGGCCGGCCGCGTGGCTCCCAAGGACTTCACCCACATGATCACCGAGCTGCTGCTCGGTGGCGCACTACGGAGAGAGGAATCATGACCAGCACCCTGCAGCCGGCGACCACGACCGAGGCGGTGAAGCGTCCCGGCCGTTGGCTCGCGCTGTCCGTCCTGGTGCTCGCCGTGCTGCTGGTGGCCGTCGACGCGACCGTCCTCGGCCTCGCGACCCCCTACATCAGCGAGGACCTGAGGCCCACCGGAACCCAGCTGCTGTGGATCGGTGACGTCTACTCGTTCGTCATCGCGGGCCTGCTGGTGTCGATGGGCAGCCTCGGCGACCGCATCGGCCGCAAGCGGATCCTGCTGCTGGGCGCGACGGCGTTCGGCGCGATATCGATCCTCAACGCCTATGCGACGACACCGGAGTTGATGATCCTGGCGCGGGCCCTGCTCGGCGTCGCCGGCGCGACCCTGATGCCCGCCACCCTGGCCCTGATCCGCAACCTCTTCCACGACCCGCGCGAACGCAGCCTCGCCGTCGGCATCTGGGGCGCGACCGCCTCCGCCGGCACGGCGATCGGCCCGATCGTCGGCGGCTTCCTCCTCGAACACTTCTGGTGGGGTTCGGTCTTCCTGATCAACCTGCCGGTGATGGCGGTACTGGTCCTCGTCGGCATCAAATGCCTGCCCGAGTCCCGCGACCCGAACCCGGGCCCCTGGGACACGACCAGCGCCGCGCTGTCCCTGTTCGGCATGATCGCGGTGGTGTACGCCGTCAAGGAGGCCGCGGCGCACGGCATCACGGGGGAGTCGGTCGCCTCCGGCCTCCTGGGAGCGGCCGCCCTGTACGCCTTCGTCCGCCGCCAACTCACCCTCCCCGCCCCCCTCCTCGACATGCGCCTGTTCCGCAACCGCGGCTTCAGCGGCGCCGTCCTGGCCGACCTCCTGACCATCCTCGGCCTCTCCGGCCTGGTCTTCTTCCTGTCCCAGTACCTGCAACTCGTGCAGGGCATGGGCCCGTTGAAGGCGGGCCTGGCGGAACTCCCGGCCGCGGTGGGCGCGGTGGCGGCGGGCCTGGTCGCGGGCACGGTCGCGCGCCGCTCCTCGGTACGCGCGGTCGTCTCCGGCGGCCTCGCGGCCATCGGCCTGGCCCTTGCCCTGCTCACCCTGCTCGACGAGTCCACGGGCTACCCGATGCTGGGCACCGCCCTGCTGGTGGTCGGCGTGGGCGCGGGCTTCTCGTTCACGGTGACGGCGGACGTGATCCTCTCCTCCGTACCGAAGGAGCAGGCGGGCGCGGCATCCGCCGTATCGGAGACGGCGTACGAACTCGGCGCGGCCCTGGGAATCGCCGTGCTCGGGTCCATCGTCACGGGTGTCTACCGGGGGTTCACCGCTCCGGTGGATACTCCGGCGGGAGCGCACGAGTCGCTGGGCGGCGCGGTGGAGTCGGCAGCCGGCATGCCCGCCCGGCAGGCACAGGACATGCTGGCGGCGGCCCGAGAGGCCTTCGTCGACGGCCTGGCCATCGCGGCGGGCGCGGGAGCGGCAGTTCTGCTCGCCACAGCGCTGGCGGCCTGGTTCATGCTGAAGAACCAACGGCTGGACAAGGGCTTTCAGGGGCGCGGGGAACCGCGCGCTCAGCCCCCGCGCACCCGCACCCGGCAGTGAGCCGGTTACGCAGCCTTGGCCTTCGTGGCGTACATGTCCACGTACTCCTGCCCCGACAGCCGCATGACCTCGGTCATCACCGAGTCCGTCACGGCCCGCAGCACATAGCGGTCGCGGTCCATCCCGTCGTAGCGGGAGAACTCCATCGCCTCACCGAAGCGGACCGTCACCCGCCCGGGCCGGGGCATCCCCGCCCCGCCCGGCTGCAGCTTGTCCGTGCCGATCATCGCGAAGGGGACCACCGGCGCACCCGTCATCAGCGTCAGACGGGCGATCCCCGTACGACCCCGGTACAGCCGGCCGTCGGGCGACCGGGTCCCTTCGGGGTAGATCCCGAAGACCTTCCCCTCCTCAAGGACCCGTCGCCCGGTCATCAGCGCGGCCACGCCGCCGCGACCGCCGTCGCGGTCCACCGGGATCATGCCGACGCCGGTGAAGAACCAGGCCATGAGGCGGCCCTTGAGGGACTTGCCGGTGACGTACTCGTCCTTGCCGATGAAGAAGACCTGCCGGTCGCACACCAGCGGAAGGATCATCGAGTCGATGAAGGTGAGGTGGTTGCCGGCCAGGATGACCGGACCGTCGCCCGGGATGTGCTCCGCGCCCTCCACCTGTGGGCGGAACATCAGGCGCATGATCGGTCCGAGCACTGCCTTGATGAGCGCGAAGCGGGACAACGGGCCCTCCGGTGTCAAGAGAACTACCAGGGAAACTGTATGAGTCTGTGCAGGTGAGGACATTACTCGCGGCTCGGGGGGTCGTGCACATCGGGCACCCGCGGTTCACCGAGGTCTTACGCACTGTTGACACTCGTTTACCTGCGGATGGGCCTCGTTGCCTCCCGGAAACCCGGGCGGAACGATGTGACGGAGGTCGCCCCGATCGACGCGTACCCCGCCTCTCCGCCATGAAGCCGACGAACCATCAGACATCTGTTCCCATGCGACATCCCGCGTCACCCGCGTGTTCCGCCGGAGGTCTCCCGCTCGTCACGGACCCGGACCTACGATCGGCCCGCATCGAAGAGGCGACGGCAGGAGGGGTCCCCATGGGATCGCAGGACGAGCACACGGACGGCACCGGACGACGGGCACTTCTCGGGGCCGCGATGTTCGGCGCCGGGGGAGCGGTCCTCGGTCTCTCCGGTACGGCGAGAGCCGCGACCGCCGGATCCGCCGGGCACGGCGGCGGGCTGAAGAGCCTGCCCGTGCCGACGATCATCGGCCACCGGGGTGCCAGCGGCTACCGCCCCGAGCACACCTTCGGCTCCTATCAGCTGGCCCTCGACCTGGGCGCCGACATCGTCGAGGCAGGCGACCTCGTCCCCACCCGGGACGGGCACCTCGTCTGCCGCCACGAACCGGAGATCGGCGGCACCACCGACGTCGCCGACCACAAGGAGTTCGCCGACCGCAGGAAGACCAAGGTCCTCGACGGCGTCTCCGTCACCGGCTGGTTCACCGAGGACTTCACGCTCGCCGAGCTCAAGACGCTCCGCGCGATCGAGCGCATCCCGGCCAACCGCCCGCACAACACGCTCTACAACGGCCGCTGGGAGATCCCCACCTTCGAGGAAGTCCTCAGGTGGCAGGACGAGCAGACCCGCAAGCGTGGCAAGCAGGTCTGGATCTACCCCGAGACCAAGCACCCCACCTACTTCCGGGGGCTCGGCCTGGGCCTGGAGGAGCGGGTCGCGAAGCTGCTGCACAAGCACGGCAAGGCCGGGCGCAACGCGCCGGTCATCCTCCAGTCCTTCGAGCCGACCAGCATCCAGCGCCTGAACAAGCTCGTCGACAACCCCCTGGTCGTGCTCCTGTCCGCCGCGAACACCCGCCCCTGGGACTTCGTCGCGACGGGCGACCCCCGCACGGTCGCCGACCTGATCACCCCCAAGGGCCTCAGGGAGATCGCGGGCTACGCCCAGGGCATCGGCCCGACCCTCGACCTGGTCATCACGAAGAAGGCCGACGGCAGCCTGGACCAGGAGACCACCCTGGTCGCCGACGCGCACAGGGTCGGGCTGATCCTGCACCCCTACACCATGCGCAACGAGAACCCCTTCCTGCCGGCGGAGTACCGCAGGGGCACGGACGCGGACGCCTACGGAGACGTCTTCGGCGCCTTCCGGAGGTACTTCGCCACCGGTATCGACGGCGTCTTCACGGACAACGCGGACACCGGAGTCCTCGCCCGCCAGGACTTCGTCAACGGCTGAGCCGCCGGCCCCCGATCGGGGTGACTTACGGCCGCCCGGGCAACCCACGACCCGGGCGGCCGTGTCGTACCGCATATGACGCACGACTTGGTCGCCACCCTGCGCCCGCTGCTCTCCGCCGAGGCCTCCGCGGAGGCACATGCCTCCGGTACGGAACCCGCAGATCTGGAACAGGCGGTCTGGCTCCGCCTCCTGGAGCACCTGGAGACCCAGGGCCCGCCCCTCGACCCGCCCGGCTGGCTCCGCCGCGCGGTCCGCTCCGAGTCCCGCCGCAGCCGCCGTACGACCCGCCTGGAACGGCCGTACGACACCGAGCCCGCGGCCGACGACGACCGCACCCCCGAGCAGCTCACCCTCGCGGCGGCCCGGCGCAGGGCCCTGCACGACGCGGTGCGCCGACTGCCCGGCCGCTGCCCCTCGCTGATGGCGGCCCTCCTGTCCCCGAGGGACCTCACCTACCGGGAGATCGCGGGGGAGTTGGGTATCTCACAGGGCAGTCTGGGTCCGGAACGTTCCCGATGTCTGGGATGTCTGCGACGACTGCTTGCACCGGAGGTTGCGACACGCCGAACACGGGGATAGGAGTGGGGGACAACAGGCGATCAGGTGAGCGGGAGGCGTGCGCACATGGGCATGAGCGTGACCATCTCTGCGGCGGCCGAGCAGGACGCGGAGCAGATCTTCAGGCTGCAGTACCTGTGCTTCCAGAGTGAGGCGGCGCTGTACGGCAACTACCGCATCGATCCGCTCGTCCAGACCCTGGACTCGGTCCGTGCCGAGGTGACCTCGGACTGCGTCTTCGTGGCCCGCCTGGGAGACGAAGTGGTCGGCTCGGTCCGCGGCCGCGTCACCGAGGACGGCTCGGCCGCCATCGGCAAACTCTGCGTCCACCCGCGCCTCCAGGGCCACGGCATCGGGGCAAGGCTCCTCCGGGCGGCGGAAGCGGCTCTGGCGGACGAGCGCGGAGCGACGAGCTTCCGCCTCCACACCGGCCACCGCAGCGAGGGCAACCTCCGCCTGTACCGCAAGGTCGGCTACCAGACGGTGGGCACGTCGGAGGGCACGGACGGAGTACCGATGATCGTCCTGGAGAAGCCCGCGGGCACATACGCAGCCACGGCTTGAGCACCTACCGCGATCAGACACATACGGCCGGATGCCGCCCGACAGACCTCAGGCGGCATCCCCGGCGGGCACACCCTTGCGCAACCAGTAGATGGCGGAGAGCGGCAGCAGCACGGGGATGAACAGGTACCCCATCCCGAAGTCCGACCACACGGTCGCATCAGGAAACGCGGACGGCTCGATCAACGTCCATGTGCCCACGGTCAACACACCCACAAGTTCGGCGACGCAGCACGCCAGCGCCACCCTGCGAGCCGTCTCTCCACCCCGGACCAGCGTGTACGTGATGAATCCGTACACGACACCTGCCACCGCGGACAGCGCATAGGCAAGCGGCGCCCGGTCGAACTCGGTGGAGATCTGGTACGCGGACCTCGACACAGCTCCGACGACCATCACGCCGTACAGCCACACCAGCAGCGTCCCCGGCCCACTGATCAAACGTCGGCTCACGTCAGCTTCCCCAGATGTCATAGAGCCGCACCTCCAGAACGGCCAGCACCACACCGCCGGCGGCAACCGTCACCGATCCCCACCGCGTCCGCTCCGCGAGCGACATGAACCCCGCCGCCGGCACACACGCGAACGCCCCCAGCAGATAGGCGACGAAGATCGTCGTGCCCTGCTCCGGCTTCTCGCCCCGTGCGAGCTGCACGATCCCGATCACCAGCTGGACCAGCGCCAGCACCGACACCACGGCCATGCCGATGAAGTGCCAGTCCTTGGTCGGCTCGTCACGGTAGGCGGCCCAGCCGCACCAGGCGGCCAGCAGCAGCGCGGCGACGCCGGTCACCAGCGTCAGGACATCAAACATGCGGCGAGCCTATTACGGGTCCAAAAGGCCTGACGCGGCCGCCCCCGCACCGCGCCGTAGGGTCGGGGGCATGAAGATCCATGCCGAAGCCCTCCTGTTCGACAACGACGGAACCCTCGTCTCCTCCCTGGAATCGGTGCACCGCTGCTGGACGCGCTGGGCCGAGGAGTTCGGCCTCACCCAGGAGGCCTTCGAACGGGTCGAACTGCACGGGCGCCCGGCCGTGGAGATAGCCGCCGACCTGCTGCCCGCCGACGTCGTGCCGCGGGCCCTCGCGAGGATCGAGGAGCTGGAGGTGGAGGACGTGCCCCACGGCGGTGTCCAACTGCTCCCCGGGACCACGGCCTTCCTCGACTCCCTGCCCGCCGACCGCTGGGCCGTCGTCACCTCCGCCACCCGACGCCTGGCCGAGGCCCGGCTCGAAGCCGTCGGCATCCTCCCCAAGACCCTGGTCGCCGCCGACGACGTCACCCGCGGCAAGCCCGACCCCGAGCCCTACCTGCTCGCCGCCCGCGAACTCGGCGTCGACCCGTCCCGCTGCGTCGTCTTCGAGGACGCCCCCGCGGGTCTGCGCGCCGGCCGCGCCGCCGGTATGACCACCGTGGCCTTGACCACAACCCACCAGGCCCACGAGCTGGACGCCGACCTGGTGGTGGAGAACCTGTCGGCCCTGTCCGCCCTGGTCACCGGCGGGAACGTGGAGATCTCCGTCCGGCCCTGACGCCTGTCCACCGCTGTCCGCCATTCGGACAACGGGTTCTTGGTCGCTCCCATACGTCTGCTTTACTGATCGCATGACCACGACGAGCTGCCGCACCCTTGCGACCGAGGCGACCATGACGCCCGGTGCTCGTTGTATGTGTCGAATGTGCGCCTGTTAGAGGGCCCCCGCACCACCTCCTGAGCCTCGCGCCCCGAAGCGAGCCGCCCCGGCACGTCCGTACGCCGTGAACGCCGTACGTGACCCATGTGCCCGCGCACGACTTCTCTCCCGTACCAGGGCACACCCACGCCCGCGTACTCGACAGTGACGGAAACCCCAGTGATCACGACAACAGGCCTGACCAAGGTCTACCGCTCGCGCGGCCGTGAGGTCACCGCCCTGGACGGCGTCGATCTGCACGTCCGCGAAGGCGAGGTGTACGGCGTCATCGGCCAGTCCGGCGCCGGCAAGTCCTCGCTCATCCGCTGCGTCAACCTGCTGGAGCGCCCCACCGCCGGCACGGTCACCGTCGCCGGACAGGACCTCACCGCCCTCGCGGGCCGCGGACCCCGCGCCGGCAAGGAGCTGCGGCAGGCGCGCAGCCGTATCGGCATGGTCTTCCAGCACTTCAACCTGCTGTCCACCCGGACGGTCCAGGACAACGTCGAGCTGCCGCTCGAAATCCTCGGCAAGTCCGGCAAGGAGCGCTCCCGCAAGGCACGTGAGCTGCTGGACCTCGTCGGACTCGCCGAGCAGGCGGGCGCCTACCCGGCCCAGCTCTCCGGCGGTCAGAAGCAGCGCGTCGGCATCGCCCGCGCCCTGGCCGGCGACCCCAAGGTGCTCCTGTCCGACGAGGCCACCAGCGCCCTCGACCCCGAGACCACCCGCTCGATCCTCCAGCTGCTGCGCGACCTGAACCGGCAACTGGGCCTGACCGTCCTGCTCATCACCCACGAGATGGACGTCGTGAAGTCGGTCTGCGACTCGGCGGCCCTGATGGAGAACGGCCGCATCGTCGAGTCCGGCACGGTCAGCGAACTGCTCGCGACCCCCGGTTCCGAACTGGCCTCCGCGCTCTTCCCCGTCGGCGGCGCCGCCACCGGCGAGGACCGGACCGTCGTCGACGTCACCTTCCAGGGGGAGGCGGCCACCCAGCCGGTCATCTCGCAGCTCTCGCGCACCTACAACATCGACATATCGATCCTCGGCGCCGCCATCGACACCGTCGGCGGCCTCCAGGTCGGCCGGATGCGCATCGAACTGCCCGGCCGCTACGAGGACAACGTCGTGCCGGTCGGCTTCCTGCGCGAACAGGGACTGCAGATCGATGTCGTCGGTGAGCAGCAGCTGGTGAAGGAAGGTGCCCAGTGACCTGGTCCGAGATGCAGCCCCTGCTGGAGCAGGCGTGTTGGGACACCCTCTACATGGTCGGCTGGTCCACCGTCATCGCCGTCGTGGGCGGCCTGCCGCTCGGGGTCCTGCTCGTCCTCACCGACCGCGGCGGACTCCTCCAGAACGTCGTCGCGAACAAGGCCATCGGGCAGGTCGTGAACGTCGCCCGCTCGATGCCGTTCATCATCCTCATGGTCGCGCTCATGGGCTTCACCCGCTCGATCACCGGGACGACCATCGGCCGTGAGGCCGCCATCGTGCCGCTCGCCATCGGGGCGATCCCGTTCTTCGCGCGCCTCGTCGAGACGGCTGTCCGTGAAGTGGACGGCGGGCTCGTCGAGGCCGTGCAGTCGATGGGCGGCAACACCTGGACGATCGTCCGCAAGGTCCTCGTCCCCGAGGCCCTGCCCTCGCTGATCGCCAGCACCACCACCACGATCGTCGCCCTCATCGGCTACTCCGCGATGGCCGGCACGGTAGGCGCCGGCGGCCTCGGCGACATCGCCATCCGCTACGGCTACCAGCGCTTCGAGACCCAGCTCATGTGGATCACCGTCGCGATCCTCGCGGTCGTCATCTCGCTCATCCAGTTCGCCGGCGACTACGCGGCCCGCTCGCTGCACCGGCGGGGCGGACGCTCCGGACCGGCGCCGAAGCTCCGTCTGCTGAAGGCATCCACGGCGGACACCAAGACCGTCTGACGCTCTCCCGAATTTCCCGTGCACCCCTTCACGGGATCGCTGCACCCAAAAGGAAAGGCACTTTTCGTGCGTAACACCGCAAAGCTCACCACCGCCGTCCTCGCCGCCGGAGCCCTCACCTTCGGGCTCAGCGCGTGCGGTTCGTCCGGTTCCGCCTCCGACACCAGCGGACCGCTCGTCGTCGCCGCGAGCCCCACCCCGCACGCGGAGATCCTCAACTACGTCAAGGAGCACCTGGCGAAGAAGGCGGGCCTCGACCTGGAGGTCAAGGAGTTCAGCGACTACACGACGCAGAACCCGGCCACGGAAGACGGCTCGGTGGACGCCAACTACTTCCAGAACCAGCCCTACCTCGATGACTTCAACAAGAAGCGCGGCACCCACATCGTGCCCGTCGTCACGGTCCACCTGGAGCCGCTCGGCCTCTACTCCCACAAGGTCAAGAGCGCCGACGCCCTCAAGAGCGGTGCGACGATCGCCGTCCCGAACGACAGCGTGAACGAGGCCCGTGCCCTCAAGCTGCTCGACACCAACGGGATCATCACGCTCAAGGACGGCGTGGGCAACGAGGCGACCCCCGCCGACATCACCAAGAACCCGAAGAACCTCAAGTTCAAGGAGCTGGAGGCGGCCCAGACCCCGCGCTCCCTGGACGACGTCGACGCGGCCGTCGTCAACGGCAACTACGCCATCGAGGCCGACCTCAAGCCCGCCTCGGACGCCCTCGTCCTGGAGTCCGCCAAGAACAACCCCTACGGCAACTTCCTCGCGGTGAAGGACGGCAACGAGGACGACCCGCGGGTGAAGAAGCTCGCCAAGCTCCTCACCTCCGCCGAGGTCAAGAAGTTCATCGAGGACAAGTACGCCGGTTCCGTCATCGCGTCCTTCTGAGCGCCGTAAGGCTACCGGCGCGTATACGACGTATCGCCACGCACGGGGTCCACTCCATCACCATGTGTGGGCCCCGTGATGCGGTTCGGTGCTTTCATGCTGCATGCTGGGCAGTTCAGCAGGCCCTGCAGGTTTCCCACGGTTACGGAGTGGCGCATGACTGGCACCTTCCCCAACATCTCCATCAGCACGGAGCGGTTGGTGCTGCGCCCCCTCGACGAGGACGACGTACCCGCACTGGCCGAGATGATGAACGACGAGCAGGTGGGGGCCTGGACCGACGTCCCCCAGCCGTACGGCGAGGAACAGGCGCACGGCTGGGTCACGCAGTACGCGCCGACCGAGCGGGAGGCCGGCCGCGGGATCACCTTCGCGGTCACGGAGTTCCTGACCCAGCGCCTGGTCGGCATCGTCCAGCTGACCAAGACCAACTGGCACGTCCGCTCGACGGAGTTGTCGTACATCATCGCCCCCTGGGCCCGCGGCGAGGGCTACGCCTCCGAGGCCACGCTCGCCACCGCCCAGTGGCTGTTCACCGACCAGAAGTTCGAGCGGATCGAGCTGCGCACGGCGGCCGACAACACCGCCTCCCAGCAGGTCGCCCAGAAGATCGGCTGCATCAGCGAAGGCGTCCTGCGGGGCGCCTGCATAGCGCACGTCCGCGCCGACGACGGCACCTGGAGCGACGTCCGCACCGACTTCATCGTGTGGAGCCTGCTGCCCGAGGACCTCGACGGAGCGGGCGGCCAGCTGGCCGACACGGACGGCTTCACGACGTACTCCGACTGGAACTGACCGCTTGGGGGCACCGGCCGGCGAAAGCGCTTCCGAGGCGGAGCGGGTACCCTCACGGAGCCGCCCGCGGGCTGCCCACCGACGACAACCTGCGCACACCCCTGGAGACTGAGAGACGATGGCCGACCGGGTCACGGTGATCGGCTGGGACGGCTCGCCGCTGACGGCCGCGGCACGCTCCGCCCTCGGCGCCGCCACGCTGGTCGCGGGCGCCGCCCACCATCTGGCACTCCCCGAGGTGCCACCCAACGCCGAACGCATCCGCCTCGGCAGCGTCGCCCTCGCGGCCCGCCGTATCACCGGCCACCGCGGCACCGCGGTCGTGCTCGCCGACGGCGATCCCGGCTTCTTCGGCGTCGTACGGACCCTGCGCGCACCCGAGTTCGGCCTGGAGGTCGAGGTCGTCCCCGGTGTCTCCTCGGTCGCCGCCGCCTTCGCCCGCGCCGGCATGGCCTGGGACGACGCCCAGGTGGTCGTCGCCCACCGGCGCACGCTGCGCCGCGCGGTGAACGTGTGCCGGGCCCACCCCAAGGTCGCCGTCCTCACCTCGCCCGGCGCCGGACCCGCCGAACTCGGCCTGCTGATGGAGGGTGTCCACCGCACCTTCGTCATCTGCGAGGAACTGGGCACCGACCGCGAACAGGTCACCGTCGTCACCTCCGACAAGGCCGCCGACCACACCTGGCGCGACCCCAACCTCGTCATCGTCATCGGCGGCACCGCGGCCGTCACGGAGGACGGCGGCTGGATCGCGGGCCGCGACCCGGCCGCCACGCCCCGCGGCTGGACCCTGCCCGCCGAGGCCTACGGCGGCCTCATGGGCGAGGGCGAACTGGAACCGCTCCGCGCGGCCCAACTCGCCCGCCTGGGACCGCGCGTCGGCGACCTCGTGTGGGACATCGGCTGCGGCAGCGGAGCCTTCGCCACCGAGGCCGCCCGAGCCGGGGCCGCCGTCATCGCCGTCGACCGCGACCTGAGGGCCTGCGAGCGCACCGAGGCCAACGCCCGTGCCTTCGGACTCCAGGTCCAGATCGTCCCCGGCATCGCCCCGCACGTCCTGGAGAACCTGCCCGAACCGGACGTCGTCCGCGTCGGCGGCGGGGGAGTGGCTGTGGTCTCCGCGGTCGCCGACCGGCGTCCGCAGCGGATCGTGGCCCACGCGGCCACCCGTGACGAGGCCGAACTCGTCGGCCGCGACCTCACCGAGCACGGCTACCGCGTCGAGTGCGCCCTCCTCCAGTCCGTCGAACTCGACACCCGGGCCTGGACGGAGACGGAACGGAGTGTCGCGTTCCTGCTCAGCGGGGTGCTGCCGGACCGTACGGCCTGACGCTGCCCGTCGTGCGTTCGGTGTCCCCGTGATCCTGTTGTCGTACTGCGCGCGGTAGGCTGGCCGACCGTTGTACCGCTCCCGCTGCCCGGCATTCGTTCGTCAATGTCCGGAAAGCGCGCCCGTTTTGGGATGGGTGCGGTACGGCAGAACCGGAGGACGCGCAACGTGGCGCAGTCCACAGTGGGCTGTCGCGGATCAACCTGTCGCGACGGGAGAACGGCCGGGACAATGCCAGTTAATGGCTTTGTCGTCTTTCTCGGCGGGCCGTTCGTGCCGCTGGGCACGCACGCTCGTTCTTCATCACGGGGGCGGTCGGTGCGCCGTCCCCGGTGAGCTGGTCGTAGAAGCACTAACCGATGGGCGAGGGGTACGCATGACCGACACCGGCCAGGTTCCGGGCGAGGGACTGCCGGAGAACGCAGGCATGGTGGAACAGCCGGGCGTCCCCGCGCCGGGTGCGTACACCTACCTCTCCGAGACCACCGCCGAGGACGAAGACCTGTTGCTGCTGCCGGGCGCCCAGAGCCCTTGGGGCAACGAGGTCGCCCCGCCCGCCCCGGAGCCGGTCGTCGAGACCGTCCACGAGCCGGGCCCGCACGAGATGTCCGGCCGGGACAGCGGAGCGCACGATCTGAGCGCGGTCCGCACCCCCCAGCTCCAGGCTCCTTCGGTGCCGATCCCGCCCATCACGCCCCGACGGCCGCTGCACCTCGGTCCGCCGATCCCCGACGCCTCCGCGAGCCCGGTCCGCTCCCTCGCCGATCGCGGCCCCGCGGGCGCGCCGGTACGGCAGCCGGTCATGCCCGGCGCCGAGTACTTCGACGCCCCGCAGCCGCAGGGCGCGGTCCCGTGGGGCGCCCCGGCCCAGGCCGCCGTCCAGGTGCCGGTGAGCACGGTGGCCCCGGCTGCCGAAACGGTTGTTCCGGCCCCGGAACCCGTGGGCGCGGCGCAGGCCGCGGTGGCCCGCCTCGCCTCCGAGGCCGTAGGCGCCGAGTACGAGGTCGCGGTGGCCCCGGTGCCGGACGCCGGGCCGGGCCCCGAGGCCGAGCCGGCGCCGGAGCCCTCGCAGGCTCCCGCTGCCGAAGCGGTCCAGGTCATGGGCGACGGTTCCGGGGCGGACGGAGTGCAGCCGGTGGCGGCCGAGCCCGCCGCTGCCGTCGGCGCCGATCCGAGCGAGGGGCAGGTGGGGCAGGTGCCGGGAGACGGCTCCCTGCCCGACGAGGTCCAGCCCGCCGTCGGCGCGGACCTGCCGGACGTCGACGCCGCCGAGGCCGCGCCGGTGACCGAGGAGGCCGAGCAGGTGCCCGTGCCCGAGGCCGTGGCTGTCGTGGAGGTCCCCGCTGCGGCGGTCGACGCCGATGCCGTCGTGCCGGTCGCCGAGCCCGTCGAGGCCGAGCCCGCGGTGACGGAGGCGGAGGTCGCCGGAGCCGAGTCGGCCGCGGAGGAGCAGGACGCGGTGGCCGCCGAGGCCCCGCAGGCTGTTGTCGCTGCGGAAGAGGCCGCGCCTGAAGTGGTCGCGCCTGAAGCGGTCGTACCTGAAGCGGTCGCCCCGGAGGCGGTTGCCGTCGAGGACGTGCCCCAGGCACCGGTGCTCGCTCCCGAGGCTGCCCAGGAAGCCGTCGCCGCCCCGGAAGTGGCAGCTCCGGAAGCTGTCGCCCCGGAAACCGCAGCTCCGGAAGCCGCGCTCCCCGTCGAAGAAGCCGTAGCCGAAGAAGCCGTGGCTGAGGAAGCCGTAGCCGAGGAAGCCGTAGCCGAGGCCACCCCGGACGCCCCCGAAGCCGTAGCTCTCCAGGCACCCGCGGAGGCGTCACCGGCCCCGCAGCCCGCGGACGCCGTCACCGCACCGGCCGAAGACCTCCCCGCACTCGCGGAGGACGACTCTGCCGCCGACGCTCCCGGGCCGTCCCTCGCGGAGGCCTTCGTGCCGCTCCTCGGCGAGCTGCCCCAGCCCCTCCCCGTCGAGAGCGCGGCGCCCGCCGAGCAGCAGACGGCAGCCGAGCCCGAGCAGGCCCCCGAGCCCGCCCTTGCCGCCCAGACCGTGTCCACCGGGGAGCCGCAGCCGGCCCACGTCGTACCGGCCCCGGACCTCGACCGGCCCGCCCCGCAGGATCCCGCCCGGGAGGCGCCGGAGCCCGTCGCGGCGGACGCGGCCGACACGGACGTGCGGCCCGCCGCCCACGAGGAGTTCCCGCCCACCCCGGACCAGGCACCGCAGGGCCCGCAGGCGCCGCTGCCGCAGCCGTTCGCGGCGGAACTGCCCGACGCTCAGCTCCAGTTCGCGGCCCCCGGTTCCACGGAGCCGCCCGTCGTCCTGCCCGCGGGAGTTCCCCTGGAACCCCAACCGGGCCAGCCCCTGGGTGAGTTCGTGCCGGTGGACGGAACCGTGCCGACCACCCCGCACCTCGCGCCGACCCCGCCGCACCCCCTGTCGCTCCCCGCGGACGACACCGGGCAGGCCGTGGTCCCGGCCCCGCGCGAAGCGGTCGGCGACCCCCAATTCGCCCAGCAGGCGGACGACCTGGACACCCGGGCCGCCGATCAGGAAGACCAGGAAGACCAGGAAGTGAGCACGGCTCCCGTGGAAGAGGCACGACAGTCCACGGGCCCCGCCGCGCCCGCCTACGACGACGCAGAGCGCGAGGCCGTCCTCAAGGTCATGCGGGAGCGCCGCGACATCCGCAACGGCTTCCGCAGCGACCCGATCCCGCACGAGGTGCTGCTCCGGGTCCTGGAGGCCGCCCACACCGCGCCCTCCGTCGGCCACTCGCAGCCCTGGGACTTCGTCGTCATCCGCTCCGCCGAGACGCGCGCCGCGATGCAGGACCTGGCCCAGCGCCAGCGCGAGGCCTACGCCAAGTCGCTGCCCAAGGGCCGGGCCAAGCAGTTCAAGGAACTGAAGATCGAGGCCATCCTCGAAACCCCGGTGAACATCGTCGTCACCGCCGACCCGACCCGCGGCGGCCGCCACACCCTCGGCCGCCACACACAGCCGCAGATGGCCCCGTACTCCGCCGCGCTCGCCGTGGAGAACCTCTGGCTCGCCGCCCGCGCCGAGGGCCTCGGCGTCGGCTGGGTCAGCTTCTTCGACGAGCGCGAGATGGTCCGCGCCCTCGGCCTGCCCGACCACCTGGAGGTCATCGCCTACCTGTGCGTCGGGTACGTCGACGAGTTCCCGGACGAGCCCGAGCTGATGCAGGCCGGCTGGTCCAAGCGGCGCCCGCTGTCCTGGGTCGTGCACGAGGAGACGTACGGCCGCCGCGCCCTGCCCGGCGAGGAGCCGCACGACCTGCTCGGCGAGACCGTCGCCCAGATCCGCCCGCTGGACGCCAAGGCGCTCGGCGAGGCCTGGGAGCGGCAGAAGCGGATGACCAAGCCGGCCGGCGCGCTCGGCATGCTGGAGATCATCTCCGCCCAGCTGTCCGGGCTCTCCCGGCAGTGCCCGCCGCCGATCCCGGAGCCCGCGGCCGTCGCGATCTTCGCCGGTGACCACGGCGTGCACGCCCAGGGCGTCACCCCCTGGCCGCAGGAGGTGACGGCCCAGATGGTCGCCAACTTCCTCGGCGGCGGCGCGGTCTGCAACGCCTTCGCCGGCCAGGTGGGCGCCGAGGTGTGCGTGGTCGACGTCGGCGTGGCCTCCGAACTCCCGGCCACCCCCGGCCTGTTGCCCCGCAAGATCCGGGCCGGCACCTCCGACATGACCACCGGCCCCGCGATGACCCGCGAGGAGGCCAAGCAGGCCATCGAGGTCGGCATCGAGACCGCGCGCGACCTGGTCGCGGCCGGCAACAAGGCGCTCCTCACGGGCGAGATGGGCATCGCGAACACCACCGCGTCCGCCGCCCTGATCTCGGTCTTCACCGGCACCGACCCCGCCGAGGTCACCGGCCGCGGCACGGGCATCAACGACGAGACCCTGGCCCGCAAGACCGAGGTCGTGCGCCGCGCGATCGAACTCCACCAGCCGGACCCCGCCGACCCGATCGGCGTCCTGGCGGCCATCGGCGGCTTCGAACACGCGGCGATGGTGGGCCTGCTGCTCGGCGGCGCCTCCCTGCGCACACCGGTCATCCTCGACGGGGTCAGCGCGGGCGCCGCCGCCCTGGTGGCCCGAGCGATCGCCCCGGAGGTCCTCGCGGCCTGCATCGCGGGCCACCGCAGCGCGGAACCCGGACATGTGGCCGCCCTGAACAAGCTCGGCCTGCGCCCCTTGGTCGACCTCGACCTCCGTCTGGGCGAGGGCACGGGCGCGCTCCTGGCCCTGCCGCTGGTCCAGAGCACGGCGCGGGCGATGCACGAGGTGGCGACCTTCGACTCCGCAGGGGTCACCGAGAAGTAGGCGCCGGGCGAGAGACCCGGGGACGCTCCGTCTCCGGGTCTCTTCGCACGCAGGTCCGGGACGGCAGGCCGTCGTGCGTCCGTGGGCAGTCGTCCCACAGGGCGGGACGGGTGAGCACGGACGCCTGCGCCCGGCAATGACGCCCAGCCACCGGACACCTCAGCCGCCGTCCCCACCCACCCCGTAAAATCCGCACGTCAGGGCCACTGCACAGCCGTAAAGAGGAGCCGCCCCTCATGGCCGAGAACCCCGCCTACCCCGTAGGCCTCCGCCTCACCGGCCGCAAGGTCGTCGTCCTCGGCGGTGGCCAGGTCGCCCAGCGCCGCCTCCCGGCCCTGATCGCGGCGGGCGCGGACGTCCTCCTCGTCTCCCCCGAGGCGACCCCCTCCGTCGAGGCCATGGCGGACGCCGGGGAGATCACCTGGCACCGGCGCCCCTACGCCGAGGGCGACCTGGAAAACGCCTGGTACGCCCTCATCGCCACCAGCGACCCCGAGGCGAACACCCGTGCCTCCGCCGAGGCCGAGCGCCACCGCGTCTGGTGCGTCCGCTCCGACGACGCCGACGCCGCCACCGCCTGGACACCGGCGACGGGCCACAGCGAGGGCGTCACGGTCGCCGTGCTCACGACCAACGCGAAGGGCCGCGACCCCCGCCACACGGCGGCCGTCCGGGACGCGGTCGTCGAGGGCCTGCGCGACGGCACCCTGGTCGCCCCCCACTACCGCACCCGCACCCCCGGCGTCGCCCTCGTCGGCGGCGGCCCCGGCGACCCCGACCTGATCACGGTCCGCGGCCGCCGGCTGCTCGCCGAGGCCGACGTCGTCATCGCCGACCGCCTCGGCCCCCGCGACCTCCTCGCCGAACTGCCCTCGCATGTCGAGGTGATCGACGCGGCGAAGATCCCGTACGGCCGCTTCATGGCCCAGGAGGCCATCAACAACGCCCTGATCGAGCACGCCAAGCAGGGCAAGTCGGTCGTACGGCTCAAGGGCGGCGACCCCTATGTCTTCGGCCGTGGCATGGAGGAGCTGCACGCCCTCGCCGAGGCCGGCATCCCCTGCACGGTCGTGCCCGGCATCTCCAGCTCGATCTCGGTCCCGGGCGCGGCCGGCATCCCCGTCACCCACCGGGGCGTGGCCCACGAGTTCACCGTGGTCAGCGGCCACGTGGCCCCGGACGACGAACGCTCCCTGGTCGACTGGGCCTCGCTCGCCAAGCTCACCGGCACCCTCGTGATCCTCATGGGGGTCGACAAGATCGGCCGGATCGCCGAGACGCTGGTCGCCCACGGCAAGTCGCCCGACACCCCGGTCGCCCTGGTCCAGGAGGGGACGACGGCCGCCCAGCGCCGGGTGGACGCCACCCTGGCGACGGTCGCCGAGGTGGTCGTCGCCGAGGACGTCAAGCCCCCGGCCGTCATCGTCGTCGGCGAGGTCGTCGCCGTGGGACCGCAGGTGTCGGAGCCCTCGGAGTAACCCGGGGTAACACAACCCGTTCCCAGCCGTTGGCACCGCTCCCAGGACAAGGCAGTATCACCCTGTGGCCGATCTCATCACCGTCGAGGATCCCGACGACCCGCGCCTGCACGACTACACGGGCCTGACCGACGTCGAACTGCGCCGCAAACGCGAGCCGGCCGAGGGCCTGTTCATCGCCGAGGGTGAGAAGGTCATCCGCCGGGCGAAGGACGCGGGCTACGAGATGCGCTCCATGCTGCTCTCCGCCAAGTGGGTCGACGTCATGCGCGACGTCATCGACGAACTCCCCGCCCCGGTCTACGCCGTCAGCCCGGAACTCGCCGAGCAGGTCACCGGCTACCACGTGCACCGCGGCGCGCTCGCCTCCATGCAGCGCAAACCGCTGCCCACGGCGGCCGAGTTGCTCCAGAGCGCCCGGCGCGTGGTGGTCATGGAGTCGGTCAACGACCACACCAACATCGGCGCGATCTTCCGCTCGGCGGCGGCCCTCGGCATGGACGCCGTGCTGCTGTCCCCGGACTGCGCCGATCCCCTGTACCGCCGCAGCGTCAAGGTCTCGATGGGCGCGGTCTTCTCCGTCCCCTACGCCCGCCTCGACACCTGGCCCAAGAGCCTGGACTCGGTCCGCGAGGCCGGTTTCACCCTCCTCGCCCTCACCCCGGACGCCAAGGCGAAGACCCTCGACGAGGCCGCCCCGCACAGGATGGACCGGGTCGCGCTGATGCTCGGCGCCGAGGGCGACGGCCTGACCACCCAGGCCCTGGTCGCCGCCGACGAATGGGTCCGCATCCCGATGGCCCACGGCGTCGACTCCCTCAACGTGGGAGCGGCGGCCGCGGTCGCCTTCTACGCGGTCGCCACCGGACGCCCCCAGGCCTGACCAGCGGTTTCCTCCCGCCCGGGATCGCCTACGAGGGTCCCGGCGGCGTGCTCGGTCCGTGCCGCCGTTCCCCTACGACCGCTGCTGCGGCGCCGGGTCCGGCAGCGTGTGCACCTGTCCCTGCCGCTGCTCCCGTACGACGCCGTCGCCGTCGCCGCCGAGTCCGCGCGACGGTCCCTGGCAGCCCTGGGCCGCGGCGATGCCGAGCGCCACGAGCAGCGTCACGACGACGAACACGAACAGCCGCTGGCGCAGGAGGCGCGGGTTCGCGGGGCGCAGCCCCGTCTTGGTGTTCCTGGGGGCCGGGCGGCCGGTACCGCTGCGCGGCGCGGGCCGGCTTCCGCTGCCGGAGCGGGTGGTGTTCCGCGAGGCGGCGGGGGTCGGCCGGGGGCCGGAGCGGGAGGAGGGCACGCCGTTGCCGCGCGGGGTGCTGCCGCCGCGTGACGGGGCACCGCCTCGGGCGGCGGCCTGGCCCCGGCCCTGTCCGGAACCGCGGGCCGGGGAACCCGCCTGGGAGCCGGAGGGGCCCGGCTGTCCCTGGGGGCGTCGCTGCGCGGCCCGCTCCGGATAGGTGTCGGCGATGCGCCCGGTGGGCCGGTCCGCCTCGCCGGCGCGCGGGCCGGGCGGGCGCAGATCCGGCAGGTCCTGTGCCTCGCGGGCCGCGATCTCCTTGAGCCGCAGGGACAGTTGGAGGGTGCTCGGCCGCTCCTCGGGGTCCTTCGCCAGACAGGCGCGGATGAGCGGGGCCACCGCGTCGGGCACACCGTGCAGCTGGGCCTCCTCGTGCACCACGCGGTACAGCATCACCTCGGAACTGCCGTGCCCGAAGGGCGAGTCGCCCATCGAGGCGTACGCCAGGGTCGCGCCCAGGGAGAATACGTCCGTGGCCGGCGTCACCGCGGCGCCGCGCACCTGCTCGGGCGCGAGGAAGCCGGGGGAGCCGACGGCGGTGCCGACATGGGTGAGGGTGGAGGCCCCGGTCGCCCAGGCGATACCGAAGTCGATGATCCGGGGGCCCTTGGGGGACAGGAGGATGTTCGACGGCTTGAGGTCGCGGTGCACGACCCCCGCCTCGTGCACGGCGACGAGCCCCTCCGACAGGGCGGCCCCGATGGAGGCGACCTCGGCGGCGCCGAGAGAACCCTCGTCGGCGACCTTGTCGTGGAGGGAGGGGCCGGGCACGTACTGGGTGGCGAACCACGGACGGTCCGCTTCCAGGTCCGCGGCGACGAGCCGGGCGGTGCAGCCGCCGCGGATCCGCCGGGCGGCGGAGACCTCGCGCGCGAACCGGGACCGGAACTCCTGGTCCTCGGCCAGATCCGGCCGGATGACCTTCAGCGCGACCCGCTGCCCCTTGCGGTCGGAGCCCAGGTAGACGACTCCCATCCCCCCGGCGCCGAGCCGTCTGTGAAGCCTGAACGAGCCGACGACGCGCGGGTCCTCGCGCCTCAGGCGCATCATCGCCATGTTCATCCCCGCTGCCCGGTCCGTGTGACGAGCCACAGCTTACGTTTCCGCGGGCCGCCGCGCGCAGAGGCCGCGCCCTCTCGTCCCGATGGATTGTCAGTGCCGGGTGGGAGAATTGAAGGGTGGTCAGGGAGCCGGAGGGCGGGCGGACTTCGGTTCTGATGTGATCCCAACCACCCGTCGCAGAAGGGGGATTGAACCCGTGAAGGGTGATCGCGTGGAGATAGTCGTGGACGCAGGGGACACGACGCGTACGTACGAGGTGGTGGCGAGCAGGGCGGGCCGCCGGGTGGAGACGGCGGTACGACGAGGTGTCGTGGAAGTGAGCGAAGTCACGCGGAACGGATCGGTGGTGCGGACGGCCCGTTTCATGGCGACCCGGGTGCTGGCTCTGGTGGAGCAGCCGGTGCCGCGTGAGGACAGCTCGGAGAAAGCGGGGCAGACCGGGCGACCCCTCCGGGAAGACCCGGAGACCTAGGTCCTCGTCTCCACCCACGGGAGTACTTCGCTGGTCATGGCTCATCCTCGGGGAGGCCCGGCAATCGGTACGAGGGCATGACGTGCCGGAGGGCCGTGACGCCTAGATTTGAGGTCAAGCGGCGGGTGCAGCACTCGTCCCCCGAGGTCAGACACCCGCCGCTGCCAACGACAACAGAACGGTCAGGAGAGGGACCATGGCTCTTACGGCACCGCGGACACTGTCCCGCACACGTCAGCCCCGCCGTACGGGCCGCCGTCACCCGCTGGTGGCGACGCTGATGGCCCTTCCTCTGGCGGTCCTGCTCCTCGTCGTCTTCGACGGCTGGGAGACAGTGGCCACACAGGCGTCGTCCGTGGGAGTGATGCTGGGGCGCTGAGCGGCGACCCCAGGCCCGGAAGAGCGGTCCGGGCGGGGACATCAGCCCATGAAACCCCGTGGGGACGGGGGTGCGGCGGACGGCAAAATGCCGGCGCAGCTGGGGAGCTGCGCCGGCATTGCTTTGCCCTTTTGCGGGTTCGGGTTCGTGTGCGGCTGGGTGGGGGCGGGCGTTTTGCGCAGTTCCCCGCGCCCCTGGGGGGGGGGTGGGTGGGTTGTGGGTCGGGGACGGGGGGGGGGGTATCCGTCCTCGGTCCGGCGCTTCTGCTGCTTCAGCTGTCCCCTGCAACGGACGCCGGCCGCTGCGGGCGGACACCCCCCACCCCGTCCCCTTCTCGCCGTACCCGGCCAACGGTTCCGTCGTGGCACACGTGACTGCACCCCCCTAGGGGCGCGGGGAACTGCGCGACCAGCCCCCACCGGCCGGCAGCCGCAACACGACCAAACCCGTGGGGCAAGGTGGGGTCCGTAGGGGCGCCGTTGACCGTAGCTCCTCAGGGGCGCGGGGAACTGCGCGACCAGCCCCCACCGGCCGGCAGCCGCAACACGAACCGAACCCGCACCCCCGTAGGCGCCCCGCCCAAGCCCAGCGCAGCTGCCCGCGGGGAACTGCGCGATCAGCCCTCACCGGCCCGCACCCGCAACACGAACCGAACCCGGCACATACTTAGGCGCCCCCACCCCCGCCGCCAGGGAGGACCGTGACCACCCACCCCCTGCTCGCCGAGCTCACCCTCAGAGTGAGAACTGAGGCGCACTCCGGCAAGGAGAAGGCGTGTGCGTGCGGCGCGGCAATCCTCGCCGACCGTCCCGACGCCACCGTGGTCCGGCACGCCGACACCGTCGCGAAGGCGCACGCCCCCGACACGACCCCCGCCGACCTGGCCCCCCGTCTGGCCACGGCCGCCCGCCTGCCCGGCATCCTTCTGCCCCCGCTCGGCGAGACCCCCGTCGATCTGCACGGCAGGCTCGTCACCTTCTGGCCGTACGGCGAAGCCGTGGACCCGGAGAACCCCGAGGCCGCGCCCTGGGAAGCGGCCGCCACCCTCCTCGCCCACCTTCACCGCACCCCGGCCCGCCCCGGTCTGCCCCCGATGCGCGGCCCTGTCAAGGCGGCTCACGCCGTTGCCCGTCTCCTCGCCGCCACCCGCGAGGGGTACGCCCTTCCCGTGCTCCGCGCCTGGCTCACCCTCCCGGCCTGGGCCCGTGGCGAGGCACCCATGGTCGACACCACGACCCTCTGCCACGGTGACCTGCACCTCGGACAGCTCGTCCGCCACCCCGCTCCCGGCGGCCCCTGGCGTCTCATCGACGTCGACGACCTCGGCGTAGGAGAACCGGCCTGGGACCTGGCCCGCCCCGCCGCCTGGTACGCCTGCGGCCTGCTGCCGCCCGAGGACTGGTCCCGTTTCCTCGGCGCCTACCGGGCGGCCGACGGCCCCGCTGTTCCGGCCGGCGGTGACCCCTGGCCGGCCCTGGACGTCCCCGCCCGTGCCCTCACCGTGCAGACCGCGGCCCGGGCGATCGTCAAGGCGATCGAGGCGGACCGCGCGCTGGACGACGTGGAGCTCGCGGTCGTCGAGGCCTGTGACCGAATGGGTTCCACCCCGCCGCAGTTGGCGAACGGTTTCGCGAAGTAGGGTGCAACCGACCAGAGCCGGACAGAGTCTGTCCTGGCGTAACGCTAAGCAGGATCAACCGGCGAGGAGTTGAGCCGACGATGCAGTGTCCGAAGTGCCACGCCCCGATGCACACGTACAACCGCAACGGTGTCCAGATCGAGCAGTGCAGCGGCTGCCGCGGGATCTTTCTCGACTACGGCGAGCTGGAGGCGCTGACCCGTCTGGAGGGCCAGTACGGCGGCGGCCCCGTCGTTCCGCCGCCTCCGGCCGCTCCGCAGTACCCCGCCGCGCCCGGCGCACCGGCGTGGGGTGCGCCGCAGCACGGCGGCGGTCACTACGGCGGTCACGGGGGTCATCACGGCGGCCACCACCGCAACCGCGGCTTCGGCCACATGCTGTTCTCCAGCTGACCCGGAGACGAAGAAGCCCCCGGCCGCAGGGCCGGGGGCTTCGGTGTGTGCGCGATACTGGGATTGAACCAGTGACCTCTTCCGTGTCAGGGAAGCGCTCTCCCGCTGAGCTAATCGCGCGGGAAACCACGATCATGATCGTGTGTACTGCGTGCGCGATACTGGGATTGAACCAGTGACCTCTTCCGTGTCAGGGAAGCGCTCTCCCGCTGAGCTAATCGCGCGGGTCAGACCTTCGACGATCTCTCGAAGATCCAGTGGACGATACTGGGATTGAACCAGTGACCTCTTCCGTGTCAGGGAAGCGCTCTCCCGCTGAGCTAATCGTCCTTGGAGGTGGAGACGGGATTTGAACCCGTGTAGACGGCTTTGCAGGCCGTTGCCTCGCCTCTCGGCCACTCCACCAGGAGTGTTGGGGGATCGGGAAGATCTCCCTTGCTCTTTCGAGCGAACGACGAGGTTCGAACTCGCGACCTCAACCTTGGCAAGGTTGCGCTCTACCAACTGAGCTACGTTCGCCTGTCCTTCCGGTCCGCTTGCGCGGCCCGGCGACGAGTTGAACTCTAGCGGATTCCGGGGCCAGCACAAAAACGCGTTTGCGCAGCGTGCTGCGGTGCGCATGTCGACGTACGTGGTCAGGTCGGCCGGAAGGACATGGTCAGGTCATCCGCGGGACACCCGCCATAGACTCGGCAACGTGCTCGACCTCGCTCCTCTCGCCCGTTTCGGCGACCGCGTCGCCACCGGTCTCCTCGATGTCACCAGCGATCCCGCGGCCCTGGACTCCAGCGGCTTCTGGGCCGTCGCGGCGGACTTCGAGGGCGGTCTGACCTGCGCCCGCTTCGCCGACGTACGCCGGGCTCCGGTGCCGGCTCCGGTGCCCGGGGCGTGGCGGGGTCCGGCGGCCGGTGACTGGACGTCGTCGCTGGATCGCGCCGCGTACACCGAGGGCGTACGACGGATCCGCGCGCACATCGCCGCCGGCGAGGTCTACCAGGCCAATCTGTGCCGTGTGCTGACCGCGCCCCTCGCGCCCGGCGCCGACGTGGACGCGCTGACCGCGCTGCTGGCCCGGGGTAACCCGGCGCCGTACGCAGGAACGATTCGGCTGCCGGAGCACGGGGTGGAGATCGCCACCGCGTCCCCCGAGCTGTTCCTGCGGCGGGAGGGGCGGGTCGTGGAGTCCGGGCCGATCAAGGGGACCGGGCGGACCGAGGCCGATCTGCTGGCCAAGGACTACGCCGAGAACGTGATGATCGTGGACCTCGTGCGCAACGACCTCGGGCGGGTGTGCGCCACGGGCAGCGTCACCGTGCCCGACCTGTGCGCCGTGGAGAAGCACCCCGGCCTCGTTCACCTCGTGTCGAGTGTGCGGGGCGAGCTGCGCGAGGGCGCGGGCTGGGCCGAGCTGTTCGGAGCGGCCTTCCCGCCCGGTTCGGTCACCGGCGCGCCGAAGTCGAGCGCCCTGCGGATCATCGAAGGCCTGGAGACCGCGCCCCGGGGGCCGTACTGCGGAGGCGTCGGCTGGGTCGACGCCGACCGGGGGACCGCGGAGCTGGCCGTCGGCATCCGCACCTTCTGGATCGACCGGGCCGAGGGCGTGCTGCGTTTCGGTACCGGCGCCGGGATCACCTGGGGCTCCGACCCCGAGGGGGAGTGGCGGGAGACCGAGCTGAAGGCGTCCCGGCTGCTCGCGGTAGCGTCGGGAACGTACGAGGTGAGTGGAGGGACCCTTACGTGAAGATCTGGCTCGACGGCGGGCTGCAGGACATCGAGACCGCCCGCGTCTCCGTCTTCGACCACGGGCTGACCGTGGGCGACGGCATCTTCGAGACCGTGAAGGCGGTGGACGGCCGTCTCTTCGCCCTCACCCGGCATCTCGACCGGCTGACACTGTCGGCGCGGGGTCTCGGGCTGCCCGACCCCGATCACGACGAGGTGCGCCGCGCCTGCGCCGCCGTACTCGAAGCGAATCCGATGCCGCTGGGCCGCTTGCGCATCACCTACACCGGTGGCCACGGGCCCCTCGGATCCGACCGGGGCGAGCACGGGCCGACCCTGGTGGTCGCCCTCGGCGAGTCCGCCCCGCGGCCCGACTCCACGGCCGTGATCACCGTCCCGTGGACGCGGAACGAGCGGGGCGCCCTCACCGGGCTCAAGACCACCTCGTACGCCGAGAACGTCGTCGCGCTCGCCCGCGCGCGTGAGGGCGGTGCCTCCGAGGCGCTGTTCGCCAACACGGTCGGGCAGCTGTGCGAGGGCACCGGGTCGAACGTCTTCGTCGTGCTCGACGGCGAGATCCACACTCCGCCGCTCGCCTCCGGCTGCCTCGCGGGCATCACGCGCGCGCTGACCGTCGAGTGGACCGGGGCCAGGGAGACCGACCTGCCGCTGGACGTCCTGGAGCGGGCCGACGAGATCTTCCTCACCTCGACCCTGCGGGACGTCCAGGCCGTCCATCGCGTCGACGCGCGTGAACTGCCGGGCGCGCCGGGCCCGGTGACCGCCAAGGCCCTGCGTGTCTTCCAGGAGCGGGCCGGGGACGACCTCGATCCGTAAGAGCCGCGGATATTGAGCTGCTCCGGCGCGCGGCAGCGGGTAGAAATCCGGTGATGACCACCACCCTGCGGCCGACCGAGCCGCTCCAGCACGGCGCCGACGGGGCGCTGTCCCGCCACTACACGGTGTGCGTGAACAGCCGTCCCGTCGGGGCGATACACCTGGCGACCCACCCGTCCTTCGGGCCGGCCGTCGCCCAGATCCGGGACCTGCGGATCGACGAGCCGGACCGCGGGCGCGGCCGCGGCACGGTCGCCGCACTCGCCGCCGAGGAGGTGGCACGAGGCTGGGGCTGCGGACAGGTGGAGATCAGGGTCCCCGCCGACGCCGAGCCCGCGCTGCGGCTCGCCACCGTGCTCGGCTACGTCCATCGCAACCGCGGAATGGAGAAGCCGCTCGGCGCCGAGGCGCCCGAACTGCCCGCGGGCAGCCGGGGCAGGCCCATGACGGAAGCCGAGTTCTGGCCGTGGGCGGAGCGCGGCATCACGGAGTACGCCGGCGACTGGAGCGCGCGAGGGGTACCCGAGGCCGAGGCGAGGGAGAGGTCGCGAAGGGACCACGAAAAGCTGGTGCAGCGGGGACTTGCGACGCCGGAGGCCCTGTTCAGCGTCCTGGAGCACGACGGCGTCCGGGTCGGGGTCCTGTGGCTGGAGCTCATCGACGGCCAGGCCTTCGTCTACGACGTCGAGACGGAGGAGGCCTTCCGCGGCCGGGGCCACGGCCGTTCCCTGATGCTGCTGGCCGAGGCCCAGGCGATCGCGTCCGGCAGACGGGTCCTGGGCCTCAACGTCTTCGCGGGCAACACACCCGCCGAGCGGCTCTACGAGTCACTGGGGTACGTGACGGTGGGTTACTCGATGTACAAGAGCCTGCTCTGAGGCGCGCTCACTCCTGCCCGGCGAGCAGCCGGTCCGTGATCTCCTCGATCCGCGCGCGCAGCCCGTCCTGGCTCTTGCCGCCGTCGAGACGCTCGCCGCCGATGACGTACGTCGGGGTGCCGCTCACCCCGATCGCCTTGCCCTCGGCCTGGTCGGCGTCGACGATCAGGATGTGCCGGCCGTCGATCAGCGCGGTGTCGAACTCCTCGGCGTCGAGCCCCAGTTCACGGGCGGCCTCGACCAGGAAGGCCTCGCCCTTGCGGCCCAGCTCCTCGACCCGCCCGAGCACGGCCTCGACGTACTCCCAGCCGCTGCCCTGCTCCAGGGCCTCCTCGGCGGCCTGCGCGGCGGCGAAGGAGTGCTTGTTCTTCTCCAACGGGAAGTGCCGCAGCCGAAGTTCCAGACGGTCGCCGTAACGGGCACGCAGGGCCCGGAGGTCGTCCAGCGCGTCACGACAGTCCGGGCACTGGAGGTCGCACCAGACATCGAGAACGGGCGCGGCGGCACGGGCGGGGGAGGGGTCGCTCATGGGCCCAGTCTCCCAGCTCGGGCCCCGCCGGCCGAATCGCCCCCGGCCGCCCACGACGGCGTTTACCCGCGTCACGGGTATGAGCCCGACCGGCACCTGCGGAGGAGGTGACCCGGAGATGTCCCTGATGTCCGGCCGGGGCATGGCCCGGCGGGGGTCGGGAGGTGCAGGATGGATAGGGACGAAGCGGCACGTTGCCGATCGAGCCCCGCCTGGAGGACCGGATGATTGCCGAGACCGTCTGTTCCGCCGTCGCCGCGGCCGGCCTGGGCATCGCGGCGGTCACCGCGTACCGGAAGCGTTTCCTCGCGGCCACCCGGCTCGCCGCCTACTCCCTTCTCCCGCTCGGTCTGGTGATGACCGGCGTGGTCGACTGGCTCGCGGACACCGCCTTCAGCCCGACCGCCTGGGCGGGCTTCGGTGTGCTCGGCCTGTCGTGGGTGCTGTTCTCGACCACGCGCGCGGTGGAGCGCCGCCGCGGTGGCACCCGCAAGGAGCGCAGGGCGGCCCGTGGCGCCCAGCGGGAGGCGGTGGCCCCCGCGGCCTCCGCGCCCTCCCTCGACCCGGCCGCGCGCACCCCGGCGACCCGCCCCGCGGGCAGGTCGCGGGCCCCGGAGTCCGCCAAGTCGGCCGGGGACGACTTCAGTGACATCGAGGCCATCCTGAAGAAGCACGGCATCTGAGGATCGCGCGGTGAACTGAAACGTTCGCAGTGGCGTCCGCGTCGGTCGGTAAGTGATCACGACTCGAAACGGACATCACGGAATCCGGCGAACTCCCGGTCATTCCGGGCGTGTTGATCGCGTCGCGGTCGCCGACTGCGCCATCATCGCCGCGAGATGCTGGACACGAAACAAAGCGATACCGCGCCGCCGCAGGACGAGCCGCGTGGATGCCTCTTCGCCCTTTCCCAGCCACCGCTGATGATCTTCCTTGCGGTGATCGGGTCTCTCCTGCTCATGGCTGCGCTGCACGATCTGCTGCTGCTCTGAGCCGTACCCGTGGTCCCCGGCGTCACCCGTCGGGGACCACGACGACACCCACGCGCGGGACTCAGCCCGCGGCTTCCTTGCGCCGCGCCCGGTAGGCGGCCACATGCAGACGGTTTCCGCAGGTCCGGCTGTCGCAGTAGCGTCGCGAGCGATTGCGGGACAGGTCGACGAAGGCCCGCCGGCAGTCGGGCGCCTCACAGCGCCGCAGTCGCTCCTGCTCACCGGCCACCACGAAGAACGCCAGGGCCATCCCGCAGTCGGCCGCCAGGTGGTCGGCGACGGAGGCGCCCGGCGCGAAGTAGTGCACATGCCACTCGTAGCCGTCGTGATCGGTGAGCCGGGGAGTGGTGCCCGCGGCCGCGACCAGATCGTTGATCAGGGCGGCGGCGGCCCGGGCGTCCGGGGCGGCGAAGACCGAGGCGAACCGGCCGCGGATCTTGCGCACCGCGGAGAGATCGAACTCCGAGAGCACCCCGACATCGCTGATCTCGTGGTTTCGTACGAAATCCGCGAGCGCCGCGACATCCGGCAGCGCGTCCGGCGACGCGTCGTCCTCCGGTGCGGTGTTCACCAGATCGACCACGGTGTCGAGTGCGCACCGGGTGTCGTGGGTGATCAGCACGATTCGCTCCCTGGCCTGGGGGTCGGGCGAACGCCCGCCGATGCTGGCCGATGGTAGTGGCTCGCCGGGGCTCGGTGGCGGGCCGCACGACAGGCGCCGTGGCTGCGGAGCGCTCCGCAGCCACGGCGCCTGTCATTCCCTATGCGGTTGTACCTGCCCGAGCCGTCTCCCCGAGTGGACGGCGCCGGGCGGCTCTGTACGCCCTCGCCCTAGCTTTCCGCCAGGATGTGCGAGAGCTCCTGATCCAGATCGAAGTGACGGTGCTCCGTGCCGGGGGGCACGGCGGCGTCGGTCCGCTTCAGGAACGACTCCAGGGCCCGCGCCGGGGCCTCGAGCAGTGCTTCGCCCTCCGGAGAGCTCAGGGCGATGCACACGACGCCCTGACCGTGGCTGCGCGACGGCCAGACTCGGACGTCGCCGGTTCCGGTGGGCCGGTGGAGGCCCTCCGCGAGGAGGTCGCGGGCGAACACCCACTCGACGGTTTCCTCGGCTCCGGTGTGGAAGGTGGCGTGCACGGCGTAGGGGTCGGCCGTGTCGTACCGCAGGCCTGCGGGGACAGGCAGGGAGGACTCGCTCGACACAACGAGGCGCAGGTGCAGCTCGCAGCTGACCGTGGTGTTCATAAGCGCCAGGGCCTTTCGCTCAGTGTGCGCTCGGGGATTCGCACGTCGGCGAAATCGACATGCCACCTACGGTGCCGTTGTAAACCCCTCTGAGTGTTTTGCGTGCCTTTACGTAACTCTTCCGGCCGAGGGCCCCTTGCGGAGGTACGACCATTCCGGTGACCGGTTTCTCTCCGGTAGGGTTCGGCTGTATGAATACGGGGAGTGACGAGCCGCGCGAGGTTGCCGTGGCACCTGAAGAGCGGGCCGGCGAGAAGTCGGACGAGGCGCAGGACGAGCAGGGGCTCGGTTCCAGGGCGCCGGAATTCATCAGGTCGCGGCGGCTGCTGCACCTGAGCTGGCAGGTCCTGGTCTTCGTCATCGGTCTGGCGGTCGTGGTGGCCGGCATCATCATGCTGCCGCTGCCCGGGCCCGGCTGGGTCGTGATCTTCGGCGGTATGGCGATCTGGGCGACCGAGTTCGTCTGGGCCCAGCTCGTCCTGCGCTGGACCAAACGCAAGGTGACCGAGGCGGCCCACCGCGCCCTCGATCCCCGGGTGCGCCGGCGCAACATCATCCTCACCTCGATCGGCCTGGTGATCATCGGCGCGATCCTCGGGGTCTACCTCTGGAAGTTCGGCTTCGAGATGCCCTGGAACATCAAGGACCAGTGAGCCGCGCGGGGGTGCCGAGGCCGTCACCGCTGGTCACAGGCACCCCCTGACATGGGGTAATGTACGTCCTGCGCCCGGGCGATTAGCTCAGTGGGAGAGCGCTTCGTTCACACCGAAGAGGTCACTGGTTCGAACCCAGTATCGCCCACCCGGACCGACGGCCCGTCTGCGAGATCGCGGACGGGCCGTCGGCGTGTGCGGAGGTCGCGGCCGCCGGCTCCGCTTCTCGTGACGGTCCCGCCGAGGCGTCCTCGCCCGCCGTCCTTTTCCGGCCGCCCGCCCGGCGCCCACGTCGACCCGCCTGATGTTCGACCGGTCGATCCCGCCGCTCTCACCTGGGGGATCGTCAGTTCACAGGTACCGCGCGCCCCTTGGCGGCGCTCCGGCCTCTCACCACACTCTCAATAAATTCCTGTCCGAATCATTGACGCACCTCCGGGGCCTCCGTAGCTTGTGCCAGCAAGCGCTTACTTGAAACGATTCATGCAGGCGGCGACGCTGCGGGGAGGGACTCGACTGTGGGAACCGGCAAAAATGTCGAGAGGCGAACGATCCTGAAGGCGGCCGGGGCTACGGCGGCGACGCTGGGGCTGGCCGCGACGACGGGGTGCGGCGGTGACAGCGGCAGTTCCGGAGACGGGACGGTGACACTGCGTTACGCGTGGTGGGGTGGCGAGCCGCGCACCATCGCCATCAAGAAGACGATCGCGCTCTTCGAGAAGAAGTACCCGAAGATCAAGATCAAGCCTGAATTCACCGACTACGAGGCGTTCTGGGAGAAGTTCCAGACCCAGGCCTCCGGCGGGAATCCGCCGGACGTATTCCAGAATGCGGTCGGTTTCCTGCGCAAGTACGACAAGCGCGGTGTTCTGCTGGATCTCAAGTCGCAGGCCGACTCCGGGAATCTGAGCCTGGACAACTTCCGCAACGGTGTTCTGGCGAACGGTCAGGTCGACGGCAAGCAGATAGCCGTTCCGGTCGGCGCCAACACCATGGCACTTGTCATCGACCTCAAGGCCTTCAAGAAGGCGGGCGTCGAGGCGAAGTTCGGCTGGACCTGGGACGAGTACTTCGAGGCGCTCCAGACGATCCAGGACAAGCTGAAGATCGCGGGCGACACCGGCTACTTCAGCATCATGTATCTGTACGACCTGTATCTGCGTCAGAACGGCAAGGCGTTCTTCACGGATTCCGATCTCGGCTTCACCGAGGACGATCTGACGCAGTGGTGGACGGACGGCTACAAGCGCGTCAAGTCCGGGCTCGTCGCCGACCCGAAGAAGATCGAGCAGGTCAAGCCCAAGTCCGGGCTCTCGGCGGGCCTCGCCGCCTCCGAGTTCACCTGGGACAACTTCTCCATCCGCTACGAGGGCGAGGGCGAGTCGGACTACGGACTCGCGCCGATCCCCACCACGGACGGCAAGCAGACCGGCCAGTACCTGGGCTCGCTGATGCTCAGCGGCTTCTCCGGGACCAAGCATCCCAAGGAGGTCGCCCAGTTCATCAGCTTCATGGTCCACGACCCCGAGGTCGGCAAGATCATGGGCTACGACCGCGGCATCCTCGCCACCACTGAGCAGTACGACGCGTTCAAGCCGGCCGACGCCCAGAACAAGGGTGTCGCGGCCTACGAGGACGAGGTCGCCAAGGCGGGCGTGCTCGGGAAGATCACCCCGCACCCGTCCGGCGCCGACGTCATCGAGGCCGCCTTCCTGCGCCTCGGCGGTGAGGTCGCCCAGGGCAAGTCCAAGCCGGCCGACGCCGCCAAGGCGCTGTTCAGCGAGGCCAAGGCCGCGTTCGCGGGCTGAGGGGACGTACCACCATGACGCTCGTCAAGGAAGCGCCCGTGCGCCCGGCCGGGAAGCGGCCCGCCGCTCCCGCCGCCGGGCGGCGCGGGCGGCGCCGCGAGAACCTCGCCGGCTATCTCTTCATGTCGCCGTGGATCGCGGGATTCCTGCTGCTCACGGCGGGGCCGATGATCGCGTCGCTGTACTACGCGTTCACCCGGTACAACCTGTTCACGCCGCCCGAGTGGGTGGGCTTCGACAACTTCACCACGATGTTCCAGGACCCGCGCTGGCAGAAGTCGGTGGAGGTCACGCTCAAGTACGTCGTCGTGGCCACTCCGCTGAAGCTGCTGCTGGCGCTCGGCGTCGCGCTGCTGCTCGCGCAGAGCCGGCGCGGGCAGGGCCTGTACCGGGCCGCGTTCTACATGCCCTCCCTCATCGGGGCCAGCGTCTCCGTGGGCTTCGTGTGGCGGGCGCTGTTCTCCGACGACGCGATCGTGGACCGCACGCAGAAGATCTTCGGCGTCGACGTGGGCGGCTGGATCGGCAACCCGGACTACGTGCTCTACGCCCTGGTGGCCCTGAGCATCTGGCAGTTCGGTGCCCCGATGGTGATCTTCCTGGCCGGCCTCAAGCAGGTCCCGAGGGAGCTGTACGAGGCGGCCGAGGTGGACGGGGCCGGCCCCTTCCGCAGGTTCTGGAACATCACGCTGCCGATGATTTCCCCGGTGCTCTTCTTCAACGTGCTGCTGGAGTCCATCCACGCGTTCCAGGTGTTCGGCTCCGCCTACGTCGTCTCCGACACCCGGTGCGGGCCCGCCGACGCCACCCTTGTCTACACCTGTTACCTCTACCAGAAGGGCTTCAAGGAGGCCCAGATGGGCTTCGCCTCCGCGATGGCCTGGTCGCTGGTGGTCGCGGTGGCGCTGGTCACGGCGGTGCTGTTCTGGTCGCAGAAGAAGTGGGTGCACTACGAGGAGGCCGCCAAGTGACCACTGTCAGCACCCCCGCGGTGCGCACCGCGAACGAGCGGCGGCGCACCGGATCGATCGCCTGGCACGTGGGCGCGCTCGCCGTCCTCGCCGTCGTCCTCTACCCGGTGATCTGGGTCCTCGGTGCCTCGTTCAAGCCGAGCAAGGACATCATCGCCAGCATCGACCTGCTGCCCACCAAGCCGGTCTGGGCGAACTTCTCCGGCCTCGCCGACGGCATCTCCGGCATCTCCATCGGCAGCTTCTTCACCAACTCGCTGATGTACGCGGGCCTCGCGGTGGCCGGTGTCGTGATCTCCAGCTCGCTGACCGCGTACGCCTTCGCCAAGATCCGGTTCGCCGGGCGGAACCTGCTCTTCACCCTGATGATCGGCACCCTGCTGCTGCCGTATCACGTGCTGCTCATCCCGCAGTACGTGATGTTCCGCAAGCTGGAACTCGTCGACACGCTGGTGCCGTTGGTGGCCGGCAAGTTCCTGGCGACGGAGGCGTTCTTCGTCTTCCTGATGGTGCAGTTCATGCGCGGGCTGCCGCGCGAGCTGGACGAGGCCGCCAAGCTCGACGGCTGCGGGCATCTGCGGACCTACTGGTCGATCGTGCTGCCGCTGTGCCGCCCCGCTCTGATCACCAGCGCGATCTTCACCTTCATCAACGCGTGGAACGACTTCATGGGGCCGTTGATCTACCTCAACACCCCCTCCAAGTACACCGTCTCGCTGGGCCTGATGATGTTCCGCGACCAGGAGGGCATCTCCAACTACGGCAGCATGATCGCGATGTCGCTGGTGGCCCTGGTGCCGGTCATCGCCTTCTTCATGGCCTTCCAGCGCTATCTGATCGACGGCATGGCGACGTCCGGACTGAAGTGAGAGGGCTGAGGCGGTCACCATGGCGCAAGCACGTGTGAAGGCACGCAAGTCCTCCGTGTTCGGCGGCGAGCGCTTCGCTCTCTTCGCCGAGTCCCTGCTCACCGGCGTGTGGATCGCCGTGGCCTGCCTCGGCCTCGTCACCTACCCGGCGGCCTTCGCCGCCGGGGCCCGGCACCTGCGCCGTCGTACCGGCCACGAGGGCGGCGGCTGGCGGGAGTTCGTCGGTGACTTCCGTACGGCCGTGCGCCGCGGGTGGCTCGTCGGGGTCGCCGGGTGGGTGACCGCGGCCGCGGTCTGGGTCGACGTCCAGACCGCGCGGGCCGGGATCCCCGGCGGCCCGCTCGTCGGGGCCGTCGGACTGTTCGCGCTGATCGCCCTCGCGGTGGCCGGGCTGCGCGCGTCGGCGGTCTGGGCACCGGGCGCCTCATGGCGCGCGCTGCTCGCGGACGCCGTACGCCGGACCCTGCGCGACCCCGCCGGGTCCTTCCTGATCATCGCCGGTCTGGCCGTCGTCGCCCTGTCCGCGGGGTTCGTCGCGCCGCTTGCGGTCCCGGTCCTCGGGGCCGTCGCGGCGGCGGCCGTCGCCGTGGAGGAGCGCTACCGGCGCCGCTGACGAGCGGTGCCCTCGTCCCAGGGTCGGCGTCCCGGCGCCGCACCTCTCTCTGTCATGCCCCTGACTAGCCTGTCCATGGAAAGGAACGGCCATGTCCCCCATCCCCCGCAGGTCCATCCTCAAGGCGGCCGCGGTCGCCGGTGCCGCCGCGCAGTTCAGCTGGGCGCTAGGGGCCAAGGACGCGCAGGCCGCGCCCAGAGCCGCCGAGGCCGACGACTCTCCCGTGACCCTGGACTGGCTGGAGGACGGCGGCCTCGGTGCCGCGCCCGGCTCCACCGTCGGTGTCCCCTGGCCCAGGGGCACCTACCAGGAGGACCAGAAGTTCGCCGTCACGGACGCGGACGGCAAGGCCGTGCCGGTCCAGTCCTGGCCGATCGCCTACTGGCCCGACGGTTCGCTCAAGTGGACCGCCCACGCGGTCAGTTCGGGCAACGGCAAGCTGTCGCTGAGCGCCGGCGACACGGCCGTACCCGACAAGAAGGTCACCGTCGACCAGAGCGGCGGCACCATCACCGTCTCCACCGGCGTCATCACCGCGAAGATCGGCAAGTCGGGGGCGACCCTCATCAAGTCGGTCACCCGCGGGTCGACGGAGATCGCCAGGAACGGGCGGCTCGTGCTGATCCGCCAGCCCGAGATCGAGGACGAGGACCAGGGCGCGGTCAGGACCGAGCGCTTCGAGGGGGCCATCTCCGCGGTCACCGTCGAGCAGTCGGGCCCGGTCCGCGCGGTCGTCAAGATCGACGGCAAGCACCGCAAGGGCAACCGGAGCTGGCTGCCGTTCTCGATCCGCCTCTACTTCTACGCGGGCGCCGACTCCTTCCGCATGGTGCACACCATCACCTACGACGGCACCCAGGAGCCCGGCAAGGCGAGCGGCGACTTCATCCGCGGCCTCGGCGTCCGCTTCACCGTGCCGATGCGCGACCAGGCCTACGACCGCCACATCCGCATCGGCGGCGAGGGCACCGGTCTGCTGCGGGAGGCGGTCAAGGGCATCACCGGACTGCGCCGCGACCCCGGCATCGCCGTCCAGGAGGCCCAGTACGCGGGCCAGAAGCTGCCGGACCCGTCCACCTGGGACCAGCGGGTCACCACCCGGCTCCAGTACATCCCCGAGTGGGGCGACTACACCCTCTCCCAGCTCTCCTCCGACGGCTTCACCGTGCGCAAGCGCACCAAGAAGGGGCACGGCTGGATCGGCGCCGGCGGCGGCAGGCGGGCCTCCGGGTTCGGCTACGTCGGCGGCGCGAGCGGCGGATTCTCCTTCGGCCTGCGGGACTTCTGGGAGCGGCACCCCTCCCAGCTCGACATCCGTGACGCCCAGACCGACGAGGCCGAGGTCACCCTCTGGCTCTGGTCGCCCGAGGCCCAGCCCATGGACCTGCGCTTCTACCACGACGGCATGGGCCAGGACACCTTCGCCGAACAGCTCGAAGGCCTGAACATCACCTACGAGGACTACGAGCCGGAGTTCGGCACGCCCTACGGCATCGCCCGCACCTCGGAACTGCTGTTCTGGGCCAACGAGTCGACGCCGACGCCGCAGGCCCTGGCCGAACAGGTCGAGGCCGTCCGGGTGCTGCCCCAGCTCGCCGCCCCGCCCAAGCAGCTCATCAAGGCGAAGGTCTTCGGACCCGGCCTGTACTCCGAGCCCGACCGGTCCACGCCCGCCAAGGCGAAGATCGAGGACCACCTCGACTTCCTCTTCACCTACTACAGGGACCAGGTGGAGCAACGCCGTTGGTACGGCTTCTGGGACCACGGCGACATCATGCACACCTATGACACCGTCAGGCACCAGTGGCGGTACGACATCGGCGGCTACGCCTGGGACAACTCCGAGCTCTCGCCGGACCTCTGGCTCTGGTTCGCCTACCTCCGCAGCGGGCGCGCGGACATCTTCCGGTTCGCCGAGGCGATGACCCGGCACACCGGCGAGGTCGACGTCTACCACCTCGGCCAGTGGGCCGGACTCGGCACCCGGCACGGCGTGCAGCACTACGCCGACAGCGCCAAGCAGCAGCGCATCGCCAACACGACGTACCGCCGCTACTACTACTTCCTCACCGCCGACGAGCGGGTCGGCGACCTCATGCACGCCAACGTCGACTCCGACGAGACGTTCCTCGTACTGGACCCCCTGCGCAAGGTACGCACCGATCCGTACACGCCCGACCGGCACGCCCTGTCGGTCGGCTTCGGCACGGACTGGAGCGGGCTGGTCTCGGCCTGGCTGACGGAATGGGAGCGCAAGGGCCCGAAGTGGGAGAAGGCCAAGGCGCGGGTCCTGTCGACGATGGAGGGCATCGCCGCCCAGCCGAACGGGTTCGTGCAGGGCAGTGGGCTGTACGACCTCGACACGGGCAAGTTCGCGGTGGCCTCCGCGCCGGTCGTCGGCGTCTCGCACCTCTCCGCCGTCTTCGGACTCAACGAGCTGTGCGCCGAACTCATCGACCTCGTCGACATGCCCAAGTTCAACGAGGCGTACTTCGACTACTGCCGCTACTTCAACGCGACCAAGGCCGAGCAGGCGGCGCGCTACGGCTCCAACTTCGGCTCGCTGCTGCTGTTCCAGGGGCACTCGCGGCTGGACGCGTACGCGGCCGTGAAGACCGGGGACGCGAAGCTGGCCGCCCGCGCGTGGGACAAGTTCTACAACTCCGACGGGTACAAGGAGTCGGCGCCCTGGAAGACGGAGGCGTTGAGCGGGCCGGTGTCTTTGGTCGCGGGGAGTGAGGCGGCCTGGGTGTCGACCAATGACACCGCGCTGTATGGACTTGCCGCTATCGAGAACCTGGCGCTCCTTGGGGACAAGATTCCGTCGTAGGGGTTGAGGTTGTGGGGAACTGCGCGTCCGTTGTGGCTGGTCGCGCAGTTCCCCGCGCCCCTGGGTGGGTTTAGTGCAGGCTTCCCAGGAAGTCCCGCATCCTTCGGACATCCCTGATGCGTCGCTCGTACGTTGCTCCCAGCGCGAGGAGCAGGAGGCCTGCAAGCGCCGGGGGTACCCAGCGGGGGAGGGCGTCCGCCACCTGGACTATGTACGGGGCCAGTTCATGGAGGGCGTCCAGGGTCAGGACCGAGCCGCCCAGGAGCAAGGGGGCCTGGAGGTTGTAGCCGCCGCCCATCAGGGTGAGGGACAGCGCCGCAAGGCCCAGGAGCAGCGGGCGGGTCCAGTCGGGGTCGTTCCAGGCCATGATCAGGCTCGGCAGAAGGGTGGCGGCCAGACCCGGGCCGTACGCCGTCCAGGACGAGGTCTCCGGGACGCGCCGCCTGCGGAGGCGGCCGACGAGCAGGGCCGGGATCGTGACCGGGAGTGTGTACGCCTCGGGGATGTCGACCTCCCAGGCCGCCAGGCGCACCCAGGCGGCCAGGAGGAACAGGGCGGCGGCCGCGTAGCCGAGGGGGCGGCGGTCCTCGCGGATCGCCGTGCCCGCGGTGATCACCGCGCACAGGGCCAGGACCAGGGCGAGCATCGGGAGCTCGGTGGTGGCCAGGGCGATGGCCAGGAGCGCGGCCGCGGCTCCGGTCAGTTCGATCGGCAGGATCGCGGGGGAGTCGGTGAGCCGCCAGGCCAGCAGGGCCGCGGCCGCCGGGACCGTCAGGACGAGCAGCGCCGTGTGCGGGGCCGACCAGTCGGCGGCGGCGCCGGTCGCGCAGGCCAGGGCGACGGCGTATCCGAGGGCGGTGGGCGCGGTGACGGCCGCGGCACGCCAGGAGGCCGCCGCGAACAGCACGACCAGGACGCACAGCGTGGTCAGGGTCGCCGGCCGGGTGGCGAGGGAGAGGAAGGCGAGGCTCACGGACGCCACGAGCGCCGGGACGAGAGCGACGGGCCGGGAGGACAGGAGGACGGCCGCCGCCAGGGCCCCCGCCGTCGCCGCGCCCTGGATCAACAGGCCCACGGCGTAGGGGAGTTCCAGCACGGCCGGAACGACGAGGAGCGTGCCCCAGGCCAGGCCCAGGGCGGCGGTCCGTGCCCGCGGGCGCCAGGTCGTGTCGCGCACGGCCAGTGCGAGGACGCCCGCCAGCGCGGCCAGGACCAGCGGGGCCGTCCCGGAGTACGGCGGCCAGGTCAGGTGGGACGTCACCGCGGCGCGCGCGTCCGGCGGGGTGCCGGTCCACGCCTGCGAGGCCCAGGACAGCGGCCCCAGCACGACCACGCCGACGACGGGCAGCGTCCACAGGAGGGACAGTGCCTGCACCGCACCGGACGCCCACAGCAGACCCCGCCGTACCGTCTCCGGCAGCCCGCTCGGCAGCAGCACCGCCAACAGGGCGATACCGAGGGCCAGATGCACCGGGACCGTCCACACCTCGGGCAGCGCCGACCGGGCCACCCCGCCGAGGGCGGCCACCGCGAGCAGACCCGCGGTGAGGGAGAGTCCGAGGGACTGCTCCTCGCCGGGCACACGGGTCGCCCCACGGCTGCCCTGCCACGCGGCGCTCAGGGCGATCGCGCTCGCCAGGAGAAGGAGCGCCGCCGCACGGGCGGCGGCGCTCGGGCCGGAGGCCGACCAGGTCAGCCAGCCGGCGGCCAGTACGCCCCAGGCGCCCACGCCGTACGCGACGATCACGGCGACCACGCGCAGGGGCCCGGGCGACGTCCGGAGTGCCACGACCGTGTCGAACCCGGCCGTCACCAGGAGTGCGGCCGTGAGCCCGTACGAGCCCGCGTCGGCCGCGATCGCCCAGAAGAACAGCGGGAGCTGGGCCGCGACCAGTCCGGCCGGACGGGGCAGACGCAGCTCGCACACGCGCGGCAGGAGGCCGTACGCCGTCCAGAGCCCCGCCAGCAGGGTCGAGGCGACCGCCGTGTACGGCGCCCCGGCGCTCTCCGGGAACACGGCCCCGTGCAGCGCCACCGCGTCCAGGACCGTCAGCGCCAGACCCAGTCCCGCCACCGACTCGGCCGTGGAGCGCAGGCCGCGCCGCAGCAGCGGAAGCGGGGCGGCGAGCGCGGCCACCGTGACGGCGCCCAGGACCAGGGCGCGGCCGGCGATCCCCAGGTGACCCCAGCTGACCAGGGTGAACACCATCGCCGCGACGGTGAGCAGGACACCGCCGAGCACCAGGAGCACGTTCTGCACGCTCGGTGCGCTCGCCTCGGGGCGGACAGGTGCGGCGGGCCTTTGTCCGGTCGGCTGCGGCGCCTGCCACTTCGGCTGGAGCGCGGCGACCAGCCAGGCCCGGCGGGCCAGCAACTGGGCCCGGCGGGCGTCCAGTTGCCACAGCTCGGCGTCGAGGAGCCGCAGTTCCTCGGCCGGGGGCGGGATGTGCGTCATGCCCTGAAGTGTGGTCCGGGTCACGCGCCGCGACATGAGTACGGGTACTCAGGGCGTACTCGGATCCGATGCCAGACTCTCCCCATGGACTGGACCCGATACCGCTTCCGCAGCCTGTGGTCCCTGCCCGCGAAGCCCGCGGTGGTCTACGACGCGCTGGAGCGGGCCGAGGACTATCCGCGCTGGTGGCCCCAGGTGCGCGAGGTGCGACGGCTCGACGACACCACCGGGGTGATCACGATCCGCGCCGTGCTGCCGTACGACCTGGTCTTCACCGCGCACGAGGTGCGGCGCGACCCGGCGGCCGGGGTGCTGGAGATCGCGATGGACGGTGATCTCGACGGCTGGGCGCGCTGGACGATCACCGCGGACGGCGACGGCAGCCTCGCCCGCTACGACCAGTTCACCGAGGTGAACAAACCGCTGCTGAGGCGCTTCGCGGTGCCCGGACGGCCGGTCTTCCTGGCCAACCACCGGCTGATGATGCGCGCCGGACGGCGGGGGCTGGCCGCCTACTTGGAAGCGGTTTGAAGGAAACCCGCGGGGACCTGTATTGTTCAGTGCGTTCCCGGGCGATTAGCTCAGTGGGAGAGCGCTTCGTTCACACCGAAGAGGTCACTGGTTCGAACCCAGTATCGCCCACCCGGAAAAGAAACCGGTCTGCACACGCAGGCCGGTTTTTTGTGTGCCCCCAACCCCGTCGCGCCGCACGCTCCGTCACGCCGCCGCTGGCAGATCCGGCCGCAGCGGCCACGCCGGGTCCACCGACTCCTCCGAGCCGCTGCGCGCGAACCAGGCCTGCAGACCCCGCGCCTGGGCCGCGTGCCACACCGCCTGGAGGCTGTGCAGCTCGGGCGGTTCCAGCCGCTCCAGCCGGGCGGCGAAACGGCGCCCGACCGCCCGTACGACATCCAGCGCGGCCTGCGCGTCGGCCGCCGCGTCGTGCGCGCCGTCCAGCGCGACGCCGTAGTGCTCGCACAGGTCGGTGAGGGTGCGGCGGCCCTTGCGGTAGCGGTCCAGGTGCTTGTCGAGGACCCGTGGATCCAGCACCAGCAGCGGTGAGGAATCCAGCCAGCGGTCCAGCGACGAGGCGCGATGGCGGCGCAACTCCCGGTCCAGGATGGTCAGATCGAACGGAGCGTTCATCACGACCAGCGGACGGTTCGCCACCGCCTGCTCCGCCAGCGTCTCGGCTATCTCGAACATCACCGGCGCCGGCCAGCGGCCGTTGCACTGGAGATGCTCGTCCGTCAGCCCGTGCACCGCCGTCGCCCCGGCGGGCACCGGCACACCCGGATTGACCAGCCACCGGCTCACCCGCGGCCGGGTCCCCGCCGCGTCCTGGACGACGACGGCGGCCGACACGATCCGGTCGGTCTCCACGTCCACGCCGGTGGTCTCGGTGTCGAAAGCGGCCAGGGGCCCTTCGTACCAGCACGTCATAGCAACACAACCCCTCGTTCACCCACGGCAGCTGACGCACCGTCTTCTGCCTGTTTGGTGATACCCGGGCTGTTTGCGCCGTACGCCGGAAGGACACAACAGGAGTGCGGGTCTTTGCAGTTCAGCGGCCCGGCGTGGGATTCCTGTGGCCCTTGTGAGGGCATGGCACTTGGCTTGGAAGGCTGTTGGTCATGGCGATAGCGCAGCCCGAGCGGGGCGGGCTGCTGCCCGAACGTACGGGCCCCCTTCGCGGCACGCTCGCCACCACCGCCTGCATGGAGACACTGCAGGTGGGCTATCTGCACGCCGTCGCGGCGGCGGCCGGCTGTTCGCTGTCGCAGCCCTTTCCGGACAACGGCATCGACTGGCACGTCAGTCACGGCGCGCCCGGACACACGGTGGACGACGAGGTCACCATCAAGGTGCAGCTCAAGTGCACCTACCAGGTGGCCCCGAACCCGCCCGGCCGCTTCTTCTCCTTCACGCTCGACAACGACCACTTGCGCAAACTCGCCCGCACCCCGGTCTCGGTGCACAAGATCCTGGTGGTCATGCTCGTGCCGAGAGCCCAGGACGACTGGCTGCGCGCCGGCCACGACCGCCTCGACCTCCGGCACTGCTGCTACTGGGTCAACCTGGCCGGCCACCCCGTCACCGGCCGGACCCGGACCACCGTGCGGATCCCCACCAACCGCATCTTCGACGACCGGGCGCTGTGCGAGATCATGACGCGGGTCGGGACGGGAGGCAGACCATGACCCACCGCCCGCTGGAGGAGCCACTGCGCGCGGTGCGCCCCCACCCGGAGGCGCACTGGGACCGTCCGCCGACCCCCGACGAGGTCGACCCCGCCGTCCTGAGCGCCCTGCTGCACCGGCACGGCTGGCAGCGGCGGGGCGGCGCCCCCGGTCGCTACGGCCGCTGGATCCCGCCGGGGCCGGGCGGCCGCGGAACCAGCCTGCTCGTGCCCGAGAGCCGCGCCTTCCCCGACAGCGACGACCTCCTCGGCGAGGCCCTCGTGGCCCTGTCCCGCAGCGGCACGCCCTCCGCGCGCGAGGTGCTCCTCGGCCTCGCCGTGCCCAGCGACGAGATCCGCTGGTGGCGCGACGTCCCGACCGGCCCCGCCGACGCCACGCCCTGGACCGTCGAGGAGCAGCTGCGCGCCGCCGCCCGCCAGACCCTGCTCGCCGGCGCGCTCGCCACCCGCGCGCGTGCCGGCTACTACGGCGCCCGTTACCGCCGTACGGCCGCCGCGTCCCTCGACACCGTCCTGGTCGGCTCCGCCGCGGGTGGCCGCAGGCTCACCGCCTTCGTGCCCGTCGACACCGGCCGCCCGCTCGCCGTCCGCCTCCACCAGGCGCTCTGCGCCACCCGCGAGGCCATCGACTACCAGCGGGCCACCGGCGGCATGGACGCCTTCGACGGCGCCGTGGAGGCCGGCGTCAGCAGGGAGCTCACCGAGGCGCTGATCGCCCTCGTGCGCGGTACGGAGGGCGCCCGGATAGCCGTCGAATGGGCACCCGCCGCCGGGGTCCCCGCCGGGTGCGCGGCGTCCTCGGAGGCCGTCGAGTTCTCACCAGGCGACCTGCCCGTGCTGCGCGAGGCCGGGGCCCGCTTCCTGCGCGAGGAGCCCTCCGTCGCGGTCCGACTCACCGGCACCGTGGTGCGGATGCGCAGGTCGGGACCGCGCGGCGACGGCTCGGTCCGGCTGCGGGTGATCGCCGGCGCCGAGATACCGCACGTCCGGCTGACCCTGGACGAGGAGGCGTACCGGATCGCCGGGCACGCCCACCTCGTCGGGCTCCCGGTTCGGGTGCACGGCAGGCTGGAGAGCCGCGGCGGCTTCCGCAGGCTCACCGGGGCCACGGGTGTCGTGCCCGTGCAGGTCGACGAGGCCGAGCGGGACCGGCTGATGAAATCCCTCCAGGAGAATCTCGACTTCTTCGAGGAGGCCTGCGAAGGGTCGTACGAGGAGTCCCGCGAAGGGGACTGATTTCGCGGAGGTGGGGGCCGGGTCGGTACGATCGCCTCTTGCGTGCGCTCCTGGTATGGCGCCGCACCCCCTTCAGTCAGGAGAGACCGGTGTCAGACGTCCGTGTGATCATCCAACGCGATTCCGAGCGGGAAGAGCGCGTGGTGACGACGGGCACTACGGCCGCCGAGCTCTTCGCCGGCGAGCGCTCGATCGTCGCCGCGCGCGTGGGAGGCGAGCTCAAGGACCTCGCGTACGTCCTGTCCGAGGGCGACGCCGTCGAGGGCGTCGAGATCTCCTCCGAGGACGGCCTCAACATCCTGCGCCACTCCACCGCGCACGTGATGGCGCAGGCCGTGCAGGAGCTGTTCCCCGAGGCCAAGCTGGGCATCGGCCCGCCGGTCAAGGACGGCTTCTACTACGACTTCGACGTCGAGAAGCCGTTCACGCCCGAGGATCTCAAGGCCATCGAGAAGAAGATGCAGGAGATCCAGAAGCGGGGCCAGAAGTTCTCCCGCCGCGTGGTGACCGACGAGGCGGCTCGTGAGGAGCTGGCGTCCGAGCCGTACAAGCTGGAACTCATCGGCATCAAGGGCTCGGCCTCCTCGGACGACGGCGCGGACGTCGAGGTCGGCTCCGGCGAGCTGACGATCTACGACAACCTCGACGCCAAGACCGGCGACCTGTGCTGGAAGGACCTCTGCCGCGGTCCCCACCTGCCCTCCACCCGGAACATCCCGGCGTTCAAGCTGATGCGCAACGCGGCCGCCTACTGGCGCGGCAGCGAGAAGAACCCCATGCTCCAGCGCATCTACGGCACCGCGTGGCCGACCAAGGACGAGCTGAAGGCGCACCTCGACTTCCTCGCCGAGGCCGAGAAGCGCGACCACCGCAAGCTCGGCTCCGAGCTCGACCTCTTCTCCATCCCGGAGCAGATCGGCTCCGGCCTCGCCGTCTTCCACCCCAAGGGCGGCATCATCCGCCGGGTGATGGAGGACTACTCGCGCCGCCGGCACGAGGAGGAGGGCTACGAGTTCGTCTACACCCCGCACGCGACGAAGGGGAAGCTCTTCGAGCAGTCCGGGCACCTGGACTGGTACGCCGACGGCATGTACCCGCCCATGCAGCTCGACGAGGGCGTGGACTACTACCTCAAGCCCATGAACTGCCCGATGCACAACCTGATCTTCGACGCGCGCGGCCGCTCCTACCGCGAACTGCCGCTGCGCCTCTTCGAGTTCGGGACCGTGTACCGGTACGAGAAGTCGGGCGTCGTGCACGGCCTCACGCGTGCGCGTGGCTTCACCCAGGACGACGCGCACATCTACTGCACCCGTGAGCAGATGTCGGAGGAGCTCGACAAGACGCTCACCTTCGTCCTCGGCCTGCTGCGCGACTACGGCCTGACCGACTTCTACCTGGAGCTGTCCACCAAGGACCCGGAGAAGTTCGTCGGCTCGGACGAGGTCTGGGAGGAGGCGACCGAGACCCTGCGCCAGGTCGCCGAGAAGCAGGGCCTGCCCCTCGTGCCCGACCCGGGCGGCGCCGCCTTCTACGGCCCGAAGATCTCCGTCCAGACGAAGGACGCCATCGGCCGGACCTGGCAGATGTCCACGATCCAGCTGGACTTCAACCTGCCGGAGCGCTTCGAGCTGGAGTACACCTCGCCCGACGGCTCCAAGCAGCGCCCGGTCATGATCCACCGCGCCCTGTTCGGTTCCATCGAGCGGTTCTTCGCGGTGCTCCTGGAGCACTACGCGGGCGCCTTCCCGGCGTGGCTGGCCCCGGTCCAGGCGCTGGGCATCCCGATCGGCGACGCGCACGTCGAGTACCTGGAGAAGTTCGCGGCCGCGGCCAAGAAGCAGGGCCTGCGGGTCGAGGTCGACTCCTCGTCCGACCGCATGCAGAAGAAGATCCGCAACGCCCAGAAGCAGAAGGTGCCCTTCATGGTCATCGCGGGCGACGAGGACATGGCGGGCGGCTCAGTCTCCTTCCGCTACCGCGACGGCTCGCAGGAGAACGGCATCCCCTTCGACGAGGCCATCGCGAAGATCGCGAAGGTCGTGGAGGAGCGGGCGCAGGTCTGATCTCCGTACGGCGGGGCCCTCGGGGAGTTCAGCTTCCCGGGGGCCTCTCGTCGTCCTCCCGGGAGAACACCTGGAGCAGCCAGGAGGCGAAGGTGCCGGTCACGGCGGCGAGCAGGGCCATCCCGATCATCATCACGCCGACCGCGATCAGCCGCCCCAGCGGGGTGACCGGGGTGACGTCGCCGTAGCCGACGGTGGTCAGGGTGGCGCAGGCCCACCAGACGGCGTCGCCGAAGGTGGGCATGGTGGTACCGGGGGCGTCGCGTTCCTGCTGGTACACGGCGAGGGCGCCGGCGAAGCCCAGCAGAAGGGTCGACAGACCGGAGTACGCGATCACGCGCGCGTGCAGGGCGAGCCGGGGTTCGCCGCGGCGCCGCAGCACGGCCTCGTACACCTTCACCACCCTGAGCGGCCGCAGCAGCGGCAGGAGCAGGACCACGGTGTCCAGCACATGCTTCCGCACGAAGCGGTGACGCTGCCCGCTGAGGCGCCAGCGCACCGCGTAGTCCACGGCGAAGAGCGCCCATGCGGCCAGCGTCACCGCCAGACAGAGGTCGAGCACGGCCTGCGGGAGGCCGGGGGCCAGGACCCGGAGCGCGTACGAGGCGAGGAAGGCCATGGAGGCGACGGCGAGAGGGATCTCGGTGTGCTGCTCCCAGTGGGCCTGGCGGTGGGCCATGCCGACGGGGTCGGGACGACCGCCGCTGCCGGGTCGGCGGTGGGCCGGGCGGTGGGTCCGGGGGGTGCCCGTGCCGTGAGACCGGGAGGCGTCCGCGCCGGGGGCTCGGCGGTGGGCGGCGGCGCGTGGCGGGCGGCCGGGTGTGCTGTGGGGCCGGTGGTCTGCGGTGTTGTGGATGTCGGGTTCGTGGGTGGCGTGGGGGTCGTGCGTGGCGCGAGTGGCATGGGGGTCGCGCCTGGCGCGGATGGCGTGTGGGTCCTGGGCCTCGTCGTCTGCCGCGCCGCGGCCTTCGGGCTCGCCTGTGCGGTCGAGATCGGGAGCGTGGTCACTGGAGGGCTTCCGCGCGTCGGGGTCCTGAGGGTCGTGAGGCCGGCGCGCGTCCGTGCCGTTGGTGCCGTGGCGGTCGCTGTCGGGGCGTGTGCGGTTGTCGTCGGTGCCGTGCCGGTCGTCGCCGGGGCGTGCGTCTGTGTCGTCGGGCCCGTGCTCGTGGTCGCCGGGGCTCGTGTGGTTGTCGCTGGTCTCGTGCCCGTTGTCGTCGGCCTCGTGCTCGTTCTCGCCGGGGTGTGTGCGGTTGTCGTTGGTCTCGTGCCGGTCGTCATCGGGGCGTGAGCGCTTGCCGTCGGGCCCGTGGTCGTTCTCGCCGGGGTTCGTGTGGTTGTCGTCGGTCTCGTGCCCGTTGTCATCGGGGCGTGCGTCCGTGTCGTCGGGCCCGTGCCCGTCGTCGCCGGGCCGCGTGCCGCTGTCGTCGGCCCCGCGCTCTTCGCCGCCGGGGCGCGTGCCGCTGTCGTCGTCCACTTGCCCAGCTTGGCCCGGGCTGCTTTTCGCACAACCCCGCCGACACGGCGCGAACGGGCGAAGTCATATGCTGCTTTGCATGACGAGTGAGCCGGAGCAGCAGTTGGGAGTGGGGACGCAGGACGCGTTCCAGCGTCTGTGGACACCCCACCGGATGGCCTACATCCAGGGCGAGAACAAGCCGACCGGCCCGGGTGCCGACGACGGCTGCCCCTTCTGCTCGATTCCGGCCAAGTCGGACGAGGACGGTCTGGTCGTCCGGCGCGGCCGGCTGGTGTACGCGGTGCTCAACCTCTACCCCTACACCGGCGGCCATCTCATGGTCGTGCCCTACCGTCACGTGGCCGACTACACCGAGCTGACCGAGCCGGAGACCGCTGAGCTGGCGGCGCTGACCAAGCAGGCGATGACGGCCCTGCGGACGGCCTCCGGGGCGCACGGCTTCAACATCGGCATGAACCAGGGGACGGTCGCCGGCGCCGGTATCGCCGCCCATCTCCACCAGCACATCGTCCCGCGCTGGGGCGGCGACACGAACTTCATGCCGGTCGTCGGCCACACGAAGGTGCTGCCGCAGCTGCTGGGCGACACCCGCAAGATGCTGTCGGAGGCGTGGCCGACGGTCTGAACTCGGCTGGGTCCGGCATCTCCAGCCCGTCCGGCGTTTGAGGACGAGGCCGTCCAGGCCGAAGGGGGTCTGGGGGCGCAGCCCCCAGGGAACCGGCACCCAGACCCACCCGCACGTCGACCCGGGCCGCCCGCCGGAGGCCTACGCGTCGTAGACATCCGCCTTCCGCGGCGACACGTCCTGCACCTGCGTGCTCAGGAAGCCCGCCCGCGTGCCGAACTTCTCGGTGTCCACGCCGTTCTCCGCCAGGACCCGGATCGCCGCCGAGTGCACCACCCTCAGTACCGGCGTCGCGGCGCGCAGCGCGTCGTCGGCCATGAAGCGGTGCCGCCATGGCTTGTCCGCCCAGGCGTGCCGCAGACCGAACGGCTCGGGCAGCGCGAGCGAGCCGCCGAGCCAGTTGAGCAGCGGTGGGTACCAGGTCAGGGGCGCCCGGGCGGTCAGACGGACCACCTCGTCCGCGTCGACCAGCGGGAGCTTGATCTTCTTGGTCTCCCAGAACCTGACCTGCTTGGCGACTTCCTTCTCCTTGGCCGCCGGCTTCGAGGTGAACAGCCCGTGCACCGGCCCCAGGGCGTGCCCGGTGACCTCGATGCGCAGCGTCTCGTGCAGCACGGTCACCGTGATCAGCATGGTGAGGACCAACTGGCCCTCCCACAGCGTCCACTGGACGCCCAGATAGTGCCGGTCGCCGCCACCGAACTGCTGCTTGTTGCAGATGTCCTGTATCGCGTGGGTCTTGACCTGGTAGGCGTCCACGTCCGTGCCCCCGGGCCGGGACACCTCCTTCGCGCCCTCCGCGATCGGGGTGACGACCCAGTGCCGTATGGACGGCTTCGGGAAGCCGCCGGTGTTGATGGTGTTGCGCTCCAGCATGCGGAGCTGGTCGTGGATGGAACGGACGACGTCCCAGCTGCGGAAGGGATGGATCTCCCGGGTGGGGTCGGCGGACACCAGGTCCTCGGCGAGCTGCCAGCTGCCCCAGCGGGTGCCCATGCCGAGTATGCCCTTGGGACCGGCGTAGAAGACCGAGTTGGACTGCTGCTCGGCGCTGAGCGTGGCCAGGGACTGGCGCAGTTGCTCGGCCGCGGTCTCGCCGGGGTTGCTCGGCACCGCCTCGGGCACCTTGGCGCCCACGCTGCTGCCGGCCAGCAGACTGGCCCAGCGCTCCCGGAGGTCCCTGGCGGTGCGCTCGCAGATCTGCTTGGCCCAGAACCAGCCGACCACGGGAAGGGCCACGCACGCGCGTGCGTACCAGCCCCAGAAACCTCCGAACGGCATCTTGATCAGGAAGAGCACGGCCAGCGCGCCCATCGCGACGAGCAGGGCGGTGGCGAGCGCGCCCGCCTGCTTGTTGTCCTCGCGCTTGGCGATGTTGGTGCGCAGCGTGAAGACCAGCAGCCAGACGAGGAGTCCCGGCAGGAAGAGCACACCACACAGCACCATCACGGCGGTCAGCCAGTTGTCCCGGTCCCGGCGGATGTTGTTCGCCGCGAGACAGTGCTCGACCACGACCTGCGGCTCGGCGCCGAAGGACTGGATGAGCGGCTTGCGCCCCACGCCGAGCATGCGCGCGACCACGGCCGTGGAGAACGCCTCGCCCAGGTTGGGGCGGAAGATCTTCGCCCACTTGCGGCCGCCCTTGACGGCCGACTCGTGCCACTCGTTGTTGGCCTTGAGGATCTCCTCCACCGGATTGTCCCGATAGGCCGCCGAGGCCAGCGCGAACGTCGCCGTCTGCGCCTCGTCGCCCGTGCGCGGCACCTGCGGACCGAAGATGTCCGCGTAACCGCCGTCAACGGTCATTCCCGCCCCCGATCGCCGCCGGACTCACCCACTGCGGCCTTCCCGACTTCCGTGCTTCGCACACCTGTTGATCAGGTCATCAGCGTATCCGTACGCGCTGACATTAATCGGCGGACGGCCGAAGCCGCCCGCCGATTCGGAGGGGAGCGTTCCAGAACCGTCACCCGAGAGGCTCCGGACGCCACTTGTGCGGCATCCGGACCCAACTACGAGGCGGCACGCGCCTCTTCACGGATCCTCTCGGCGATCTGCGGCGGCATGGGCTCGTGCCGCGCGTAGGAGCGGCTGAAGCGCGCGGTGCCGTGCGAGAGGGACCTGAGGTCCACCGCGTACCGCCCGATCTCGATCTCGGGCACCTCGGCCTTGATGAGCGTGCGGCCGCCGTTGGTCTGCTCGGTGCCCAGCACCCGGCCACGCCGCCCGGACAGGTCGCTCATCACGGCGCCCACATAGTCGTCGCCGACCAGCACGGACACCTCGGAAACCGGCTCCAGCAGATGGATCCGGGCGTCCGCCGCCGCCTCCCTGAGGGCCAGCGCCCCGGCCGTCTGGAACGCGGCGTCCGAGGAGTCCACGGAGTGCGCCTTGCCGTCCAGCAGCGTGACCCGGACGTCGATCAGCTGATGGCCGGTGGCCACCCCCTTGGCCGCCTGCGCCCGTACGCCCTTCTCGACGGACGGGATGAACTGCCGCGGCACCGCGCCGCCGACGACCTTGTCCACGAACTCGATGCCCGAACCACCGGGCAGCGGTTCCACCTCGATCTCGCAGATGGCGAACTGCCCGTGCCCACCGGACTGCTTCACATGCCGCCCGCGCCCGGCCGACTTGTCGGCGAACGTCTCCCGCAGCGGCACCCGGTGCGGTACGAGGTCGACCTGTACGCCGTAGCGGCTGCGCAGCCGCTCCAGCGCCACGTCGGCATGCGCCTCGCCCAGGCACCACAGGACGACCTGGTGGGTGTCCTGGTTCTGTTCGAGCCGCATGGTCGGGTCCTCGGCGACCAGCCGGGCGAGGCCCTGCGAGAGCTTGTCCTCGTCCGCCTTGCTGTGCGCCTGGATGGCGAGGGGCAGCAGCGGGTCCGGCATCTCCCACGGCTCCATGAGCAGCGGGTCGTCCTTGGCGGAGAGGGTGTCGCCGGTCTCCGCGCGGCTGAGCTTCGCCACGCACGCGAGGTCGCCCGCGATGCAGTGCGAGAGCTGGCGCTGCTGCTTGCCGAAGGGGGCGGACAGGGCGCCGATGCGCTCGTCGACGTCGTGGTCCTCGTGCCCGCGGTCGGCGAGCCCGTGCCCGGAGACATGGACCGTCTCGTCGGGGCGCAGGGTCCCGGAGAAGACCCGCACCAGCGAGATCCGGCCGACATACGGGTCGGACGCCGTCTTCACGACCTCCGCGACCAGCGGCCCCTCGGTGTCGCACGCCTTGATCTCGCGCGGCTTGCCGTCGATGGTCGTGACGCCCGGCGTGGGGTGCTCGAACGGCGTCGGGAACCCGCCCGTGACCAGCTCCAGCAGCTCGACCGTACCGAGCCCCTGCCGGGCGCCGTCGGTCGCGGGGGCGGCGGCCAGGACCGGATGGAACACCCCGCGCGCGACGGCCCGCTCCAGGTCCTCCACGAGCGTCTTGAAATCGATCTCCTCGCCGCCCAGATAGCGGTCCATGAGGGTCTCGTCCTCGCTCTCCGAGATGATCCCCTCGATCAGCCGGTTGCGGGCCTCCTCGATCCCCGGCAGCAGGTCCTCGCCCGGCTCGGACTCCTTGCGCTCCCCGGACGAGTAGTCGAACAGCTTCTGCGACAGCAGTCCGGTCAGCCCGGTCACGGGCGCGTGCCCGTCGGGTCCCTGCGGCGCGCGCAGCGGCAGATAGAGCGGGAGCACGGCGTCGGGGTCGTCGCCGCCGAAGGCCTCCGCGCAGATCCGCGTCATCTCCTCGAAGTCCGCCCGCGCGGCCTCAAGGTGCGTGATCACAATCGCGCGGGGCATGCCGACGGCCGCGCACTCCTCCCACACCATGCGGGTGGAGCCGTCGACCCCGTCCGAGGCCGAGACGACGAAAAGGGCCGCGTCCGCCGCTCGCAGACCGGCCCTGAGTTCCCCGACGAAGTCGGCGTATCCGGGGGTGTCCAGAAGGTTGATCTTGTACCCGTCCCACTCGACGGGCACCAGGGAGAGCTGTACCGAGCGTTGCTGCCGGTGCTCGATCTCGTCGTAGTCCGAGACGGTGCCGCCGTCCTCCACGCGGCCCGCCCGGTTCACTGCTCCCGCGGTGAGTGCGAGAGCTTCCACCAATGTCGTCTTGCCCGATCCGGAGTGGCCGACCAGCACCACATTCCGTACGGACGCGGGGTGGTCGGCCGCTGTTGCCCTGCCGGCGGCTCCGGGGTGTGCGTTCGCCTTGTCGCCCATGGCCTTGCCTCCCGTGCACGGTGAGGTCACTGTGGGCGCGGACATGCGGACCCGCGTGCGGTGCGGCTCCGGTGACGCCCGCGGTCCTTCGAGCTTTCCACTCCCGTCACGGTGCGTCCATACGACGGACGCGATCGCGCCGTGACCCGGATGCGCCGAGCCCGTGACACCGGCTCCGGGTGCCCGGCCGTCGCCCACGCGCGCGCGTGGCTACGATGGGCCAGCCGGTGGCCAGCAGGGGCCGAGCCGGCCACACCGACCGTCGGGAAGGCCATGCTGAACAAGTACGCGCGTGCATTTTTTACGCGTGTCCTCACCCCGTTCGCCTCATTTCTGATCAGAAGGGGCGTCAGCCCCGACACGGTCACGCTCCTCGGCACCGCCGGAGTGGTCGCGGGCGCGCTGGTCTTCTATCCCATGGGCGAGTTCTTCTGGGGCACGGTCGTGATCACGCTGTTCGTGTTCTCCGACCTCGTCGACGGCAACATGGCCCGCCAGCTCGGCCGTTCCAGCCGCTGGGGCGCCTTCCTCGACTCCACCCTCGACCGCGTCGCCGACGGCGCGATCTTCGGCGGCTTCGCCCTCTGGTACGCGGGCGGGGGCGACGACATCGTCCTGTGCGCGGTCTCCATCTTCTGCCTGGCCAGCGGCCAGGTGGTGTCGTACACGAAGGCCCGTGGCGAGTCGATCGGGCTGCCGGTCGCCGTCAACGGCCTCGTGGAGCGTGCCGAGCGCCTGGTGATCTCGCTGACCCTGGCTGGCCTCGCGGGCCTGCACAAGTTCGGCGTGCCCGGCATCCAGTACCTGCTGCCGGTCGCGCTGTGGATCGTCGCCGTCGGCAGCCTGGTCACGCTGATCCAGCGAGTCGTCACGGTCCGCCGCGAGTCGGCGGAGGCCGAGGAGGCCGCCGCGGAGCCGGGTGCCGACTCGGACGCCGCCGACTCCGGTGCCGCCGAGGCGGACGTGGCCGGGGAGAACTCCCGGCAGCAGGGGAGCGAGGCCGCGAAGTGAGCGCCCAGGAGCGGCTGACGGACTCGCTGTACGGCCTCGGCTGGGGCGTGGTGAAGAAGCTCCCCGAGCCGGTCGCCGTGCGCCTCGGCCGGAGCATCGCCGACCTGGCCTGGAAGCAGCGCGGCAAGGGCGTGCTCCGCCTGGAGAGCAACTACGCGCGCGTGGTGCCCGACGCGAGCCCCGAGCGCCTCGCCGAGCTCTCGCGCGCGGGCATGCGGTCGTATCTGCGCTACTGGATGGAGTCCTTCCGGCTGCCCGCCTGGAGCAAGGACCGCATCAAGAGCGGCTTCGCCCCGAAGGGCCTCCACCACCTCACCGACGGACTCGCCGCGGGCAGGGGCGTCGTCCTCGCGCTGCCGCACATGGCCAACTGGGACCTCGCCGGCGCCTGGGTCACCACCAAGCTGGAGACCCCGTTCACCACGGTCGCCGAACGGCTCAAGCCGGAGACGCTGTACGACCGTTTCGTCGCCTACCGCGAGGGCCTCGGCATGGAGGTGCTCCCGCACAGCGGCGGCACCGCCTTCGGCACGCTGGCCCGGCGGCTGCGGGACGGCGGCCTGGTCTGTCTGGTCGCCGAGCGCGACCTGTCGTCGTCCGGCGTCGAGGTGCAGTTCTTCGGCGAGGCGACCCGCATCCCCGCGGGCCCTGCCCTGCTGGCCCAGCAGACGGGCGCGCTGCTGCTGCCGGTGACACTCTGGTACGACGACTCGCCCGTCATGCAGGGAAGGGTGCACCCCCCGGTCGAGGTGCCCGGGACAGGTACGCGGGCCGAAAAGACGTCTGTCATGGCACAGGCGCTGGCCGATGCCTTCGCCACAGGGATCGCCGACCACCCGGAGGACTGGCACATGCTGCAGCGCTTGTGGCTGAAGGACCTCGAACCCCGACCCTCGGACGGGGCCCGCCCGTGAGAATCGGCATCGTCTGCCCGTACTCCTGGGATGTGCCGGGTGGCGTGCAGTTCCACATCCGCGATCTCGCCGAGTACTTCATCCGGCTCGGCCACGAGGTGTCCGTCCTCGCCCCGGCCGACGACGACACCCCGCTGCCGCCGTACGTCGTCTCGGCCGGCCGCGCGGTCCCGGTGCCCTACAACGGCTCGGTGGCCCGGCTGAGCTTCGGCTTCCTGTCGGCGGCACGGGTGCGCCGCTGGCTGCACGACGGCGCGTTCGACGTGGTCCACATCCATGAGCCGTCCTCGCCGTCCCTCGGCCTGCTGACCTGCTGGGCCGCGCAGGGCCCGATCGTCGCCACCTTCCACACCTCGAACCCGCGCTCGCGGGTCATGGTCGCCGCGTACTCGATCCTCCAGGCCGCCCTGGAGAAGATCAGTGCCCGGATCGCCGTCAGCGAGTACGCCCGCCGCACGCTCGTCGAGCACCTCGGCGGCGACGCGGTGGTCATCCCCAACGGCGTGGACGTCGACTTCTTCGCCAAGGCCGAGCCGAAGCCCGAGTGGCAGGGCGACACGATCGGCTTCATGGGGCGCATCGACGAGCCCCGCAAGGGCCTGCCGGTGCTGATGAAGGCCCTGCCGAAGATCCTCGCCGAGCGTCCGCGGACCCGGCTGCTGGTCGCCGGGCGCGGCGACGAGGAGGAGGCAGTGGAGTCCCTTCCCGAGGAGCTGCGCGCGCGCGTGGAGTTCCTCGGCATGGTCAGCGACCAGGACAAGGCCCGCTTCCTGCGCAGCGTCGACCTGTATGTCGCCCCCAACACCGGCGGCGAGAGCTTCGGGATCATCCTGGTCGAGGCCATGTCAGCGGGCGCCCCGGTGCTCGCCTCCGACCTCGACGCCTTCGCCCAGGTCCTCGACCACGGCGCGGCGGGCGAACTCTTCGCCAACGAGGACGCGGACGCACTCGCCGAGGCGGCGGTACGGCTGCTCGGCGACCCGTCGAGGCTCGCCGAACTCCGCGAGCGCGGCAGCGCCCACGTCCGCCGCTTCGACTGGTCGACCGTCGGGGCGGACATCCTGTCGGTCTACGAGACGGTGACATCGGGCGCGGCGGCGGTGGCAGCGGCGGACGACGACCGTGGCCCGGGACTGCGAGCACGGCTGGGCCTGGCCAGGGACTGACCGCGACGCGGGCGTCGGACGCGGGGGATCTTGTTCGGCCGCCGCTGGGGCGGCGTGGCGGGGTCTGGTTGGTGGGCGCTGGGTCGGTGCTGTGCCGGGGCCTGGACGGTCGGCGGCGGGCCGTGCCGTGCCGGTTCCCGGTTTCGGCGGCCATGAGTTCGTGCCGAGCTGGGACGTGCTTCGACCGCCACGACCTGCCTGGCCGGTGGCGGGTCGGCGCCCGGTCGGAGTCCGCTTGGTCGGAGACGGGTCGGGGCTGTGCTCAGGGCTTGCCCGGTAGCGGAGGGTCGGTGCCGGGCCGGAGCCTGCCGGGGTGGCCACAGCCTCGCCGAGCCGGACTCGTTTCGCCGGCCACCACCGTGCCGTGGCGGGGTGCCCCGTGTTGTCGGTGGCCGTCTCGTACCCCGCCGCCCCCGCCGCCCCTTGAAGGACGGTCTCGCGCTTCCGAGCGCCCCGACCCCGTGCCTGGCCCACCCAGCCCCCACCCGCCCCGATAGCCTTGCTGCCCGTGACTCCCACCCTCATCTGGATTCTCGTCGCGCTGGTCGCGATCGGCCTTTACCTGAGCTGGACCGCGGGCCGTCTCGACCGGCTGCACGCCAGGATCGACGCCACGCGCGCGGGCCTGGACGCGCAGTTGCTCCGGCGGGCGTCCGTGGCCCAGGAACTGGCCACCTCGGGCGTGCTCGACCCGGCCGCGTCGATCGTCCTGTACGAGGCCGCACACGCCGCCCGGCAGGCCGAGGAGGAGCAGCGGGAGGTGGCCGAGAGCGAGCTGAGCCAGGCGCTGCGGGCCGTGTTCGCGGAGATGGCCCAGGTGGAGGGGATCCGTGAGGCGCCCGGGGGAGAGGCGGCGGCCCACGAGCTCACCGAGGCCGTACGACGCGTCCCGATGGCTCGCCGCTTCCACAACGACGCCGTCGGCGCGGCCCGCCGGCTGCGCCAGCACCGCAAGGTCCGCTGGTTCCGCCTGGCCGGCCACGCCCCCTTCCCGATGGCCTTCGAGATGGACGACGAGCCGCCCGCGGCCTTGGTGGACCGGGCCGCGTAGGGAGACGGGCCTGGAGGTCCACGAGGTCCAGGGCGGCGGCCACCACCGCGGCTACGGCTCCAGCCAAGCCCACTGGAGCGCCAAAACGATCCACCGGCTCCCCATTGGCCCTTGCAGTGGACTGGTCCGGTGACGTTTCCTCGGTGCTGCAGCAGTCCCTTTCACTTCAGCGAGGTCAACCCGTGTCCAGCACCGAGAACCAGGCTCCCGAGACCGGCACCGCGCGCGTGAAGCGCGGTATGGCGGAGCAGCTCAAGGGCGGCGTGATCATGGACGTCGTCACGCCGGAGCAGGCGAAGATCGCGGAGGACGCGGGTGCCGTCGCCGTCATGGCCCTGGAGCGGGTCCCCGCCGACATCCGCAAGGACGGCGGCGTGGCCCGGATGTCCGACCCTGACATGATCGAGGGCATCATCGAGGCCGTGTCCATCCCGGTCATGGCGAAGTCCCGCATCGGCCACTTCGTCGAGGCCCAGGTCCTGCAGTCCCTCGGCGTCGACTACATCGACGAGTCCGAGGTCCTCACCCCGGCCGACGAGGTCAACCACAGCGACAAGTTCGCCTTCACGACCCCCTTCGTCTGCGGTGCCACCAACCTGGGCGAGGCCCTGCGCCGCATCGCCGAGGGCGCGGCCATGATCCGCTCCAAGGGCGAGGCCGGCACCGGCAACGTCGTCGAGGCCGTCCGCCACCTGCGCCAGATCAAGAACGAGATCGCCCGCCTGCGCGGCTACGACAACAACGAGCTGTACGCCGCCGCCAAGGACCTGCGCGCCCCGTACGAGCTGGTCAAGGAGGTCGCCGAGCTCGGCAAGCTCCCGGTCGTGCTGTTCTCCGCCGGTGGTGTGGCCACCCCGGCCGACGCCGCGCTCATGCGCCAGCTCGGCGCCGAGGGCGTCTTCGTCGGCTCCGGCATCTTCAAGTCCGGCGACCCGGCCAAGCGCGCCGCCGCCATCGTGAAGGCCACCACCTTCTACGACGACCCGAAGATCATCGCGGACGCGTCCCGCAACCTCGGCGAGGCCATGGTCGGCATCAACTGCGACACCCTGCCCGAGGCCGAGCGCTACGCCAACCGCGGCTGGTAACCAGTCATGAGCACTCCTGTCATAGGCGTCCTGGCCCTCCAGGGCGACGTCCGGGAGCACCTCGTCGCCCTGGCCGCGGCCGACGCCGTGGCCAGGGCGGTGCGGCGCCCCGACGAACTCGCCGAGGTGGACGGCCTCGTCATCCCCGGCGGCGAGTCCACCACCATCTCCAAGCTGGCCGTGCTGTTCGGCGTGATGGAGCCGCTTCGCGCGCGCGTGCATGCGGGCCTGCCCGTCTACGGCACCTGCGCGGGGCTGATCATGCTGGCCGACAAGATCCTCGACCCGCGCTCGGGTCAGGAGACGATCGGCGGGATCGACATGATCGTGCGCCGCAACGCCTTCGGACGTCAGAACGAGTCCTTCGAGGCCGCGGTCGACGTCAAGGGAGTTCCGGGCGATCCGGTGGAGGGCGTCTTCATCCGTGCCCCCTGGGTGGAGTCCGTCGGCGCCGAGGCCGAGGTGCTCGCCGAGCACGGCGGTCACATCGTCGCGGTCCGCCAGGGCAACGCGCTCGCCACGTCGTTCCACCCGGAACTGACCGGCGACCACCGCGTGCACTCCCTGTTTGTCGACATGGTGCGCGCGAACCGGACGCGGGAGTCCTTGTAGGATCTCAGGCGTTGGTTGCAGGGATGGGTTACGCGAAGGAGACAGGCAGATGTCCGGCCACTCTAAATGGGCTACGACGAAGCACAAGAAGGCCGTGATCGACGCCAAGCGCGGCAAGCTCTTCGCGAAGCTGATCAAGAACATCGAGGTCGCGGCCCGCATGGGCGGCGTCGACATCGAGGGCAACCCGACTCTCTACGACGCCATCCAGAAGGCGAAGAAGCAGTCGGTCCCGAACAAGAACATCGACTCCGCGGTCAAGCGCGGCGGCGGCCTCGAAGCCGGCGGCGCCGACTACGAGACGATCATGTACGAGGGCTACGGCCCCAACGGCGTCGCGGTGCTCATCGAGTGCCTGACCGACAACCGCAACCGCGCCGCCTCCGACGTGCGCGTCGCCATGACCCGCAACGGCGGCAACATGGCCGACCCCGGCTCGGTGTCGTACCTCTTCAACCGCAAGGGCGTCGTCGTCGTCCCCAAGGGCGAGCTCACCGAGGACGACGTGCTCGGCGCCGTCCTGGACGCGGGTGCCGAAGAAGTCAACGACCTGGGTGAGTCCTTCGAGATCCTCAGCGAGGCCACCGACCTGGTCGCCGTCCGCACCGCCCTCCAGGACGCCGGGATCGACTACGACTCCGCCGACGCCAACTTCGTCCCGACCATGCAGGTCGAACTGGACGAGGAGGGCGCCAGGAAGATCTTCCGGCTGATCGACGCCCTCGAGGACAGCGACGACGTCCAGAACGTCTTCGCCAACTTCGACGTGAGCGACGAGGTCATGGAGAAGGTGGACGCCTGAGCCGACGCTCAGCTGTGAACGGGCCGACGGGGCACACCCGTCGGCCCGTCCCTTTGCCGGGCGTTGCTGGCGGTCGTTGTCGGTGGCACCCGATAGCCTGCACAAACAGGCGAGCGAAGGAGGGGGAGCGTGCGCGTACTCGGGGTGGACCCCGGTCTCACGCGATGCGGCGTGGGCGTCGTCGAGGGAGTCGCGGGCCGGCCGCTCACGATGATCGGCGTCGGGGTCGTCCGCACGCCCGCGGACGCCGAGTTGGGACAGCGGCTCGTCGCCGTCGAGCAGGGCATCGAGCAGTGGCTGGACGAGCACCGGCCCCAATTCGTCGCCGTGGAGCGGGTGTTCAGCCAGCACAACGTGCGTACGGTGATGGGTACCGCCCAGGCCAGCGCCGTCGCCATGCTGTGCGCCGCCCGCCGCGGCATCCCGGTCGCCCTGCACACCCCGAGCGAGGTCAAGGCCGCCGTCACCGGCAGCGGCCGCGCCGACAAGGCCCAAGTAGGCGCCATGGTCACCCGCCTGCTGCGGCTCGACGCCCCGCCCAAGCCGGCCGATGCCGCCGACGCGCTCGCCCTCGCCATCTGCCACATCTGGCGCGCCCCCGCCCAGAACCGACTCCAGCAGGCCGTCGCCCTGCACACAGCCACAGCACGGAAAGGCCGTACGGCATGATCGCCTTCGTGAGCGGCACGATCGCCGCCCTCGCCCCCGACACCGCGGTGGTCGAGGTCGGCGGTGTCGGCATGGCGGTGCAGTGCACGCCGAACACACTGTCGACCCTTCGCCTCGGTCAGCCGGCCAAGCTCGCCACCTCCCTGGTCGTACGCGAGGACTCTCTCACCCTCTACGGCTTCGTCGACGACGACGAGCGTCAGACCTTCGAGCTGCTCCAGACCGCCAGCGGAGTCGGCCCGCGCCTCGCCCAGGCCATGCTGGCCGTGCACGCGCCGGACGCGCTGCGCCGGGCGGTGGCCACCGGCGACGAGAAGGCGCTCATCGCCGTGCCCGGCATCGGCAAGAAGGGCGCCCAGAAGCTGCTCCTGGAGCTCAAGGACCGGCTGGGCGAGCCGATCGGCGCCCCCGCGATCGGCGCTCCCGTCACCCAGGGCTGGCGCGACCAGCTGCACGCCGCCCTGATCGGCCTCGGGTACGCCACGCGCGAGGCCGACGAGGCCGTCACCGCCGTGACCCCGCAGGCGGAGGCGTCCGAGGGCACGCCCCAGGTGGGCCAGCTGCTGAAGGCCGCCCTGCAGACCCTGAACCGCGCCCGCTAGGAGAACGTCAGTGAACTGGGACGACACCACCGACGAAACCGCCGCCGAGCGGCTCGTCGGTGCGTCCGCCGACCGTGAGGACCAGGCTGTCGAGGCCGCCCTGCGCCCCAAGGACCTGGACGAGTTCATCGGCCAGGAGAAGGTCCGCGAACAGCTCGACCTGGTCCTGCGGGCCGCACGCGCGCGCGGCGCCACGGCCGACCACGTGCTGCTCTCCGGTGCCCCCGGCCTCGGCAAGACCACCCTGTCTATGATCATCGCGGCCGAGATGGGCGCCCCCATCCGCATCACCTCCGGCCCCGCCATCCAGCACGCCGGCGACCTCGCCGCGATCCTCTCCTCCCTCCAGGAGGGCGAGGTCCTCTTCCTCGACGAGATCCACCGCATGTCGCGGCCCGCCGAGGAGATGCTCTACATGGCGATGGAGGACTTCCGCGTCGACGTGATCGTCGGCAAGGGCCCCGGCGCCACCGCCATCCCGCTGGAACTGCCCCCGTTCACCCTGGTCGGCGCCACCACGCGCGCAGGCCTGCTGCCGCCCCCGCTGCGCGACCGCTTCGGCTTCACCGCCCACATGGAGTTCTACGAGCCCGCCGAGCTGGAGCGCGTCATCCACCGCTCGGCCAACCTCCTCGACGTCGAGATCGGCTCCGAGGGCGCCGCCGAGATCGCGGGCCGTTCCCGCGGCACGCCCCGCATCGCCAACCGTCTGCTGCGCCGGGTCCGCGACTACGCCCAGGTCAAGGCCGACGGGATCATCACCCGCGACATCGCCGCTGCCGCGCTCAAGGTCTACGAGGTCGACGCCCGCGGCCTCGACCGCCTCGACCGCGGAGTCCTGGAGGCGCTGCTCAAGCTCTTCGGCGGCGGCCCGGTCGGCCTGTCCACCCTCGCGGTCGCGGTGGGGGAGGAGCGCGAGACCGTCGAGGAGGTGGCCGAGCCGTTCCTCGTCAGGGAAGGTCTGCTCGCCCGCACCCCGCGCGGACGGGTCGCCACTCCCGCCGCATGGGCGCATCTCGGCCTCACCCCGCCCCGCTCGGCGTCCACGGGAAACGGACAACAGGACCTGTTCGGGACGTGATGCCTTTGTGACGGCGAAGCATTGGCCGGGTCCGGAACCCAGGTGCGATGCTGAGCGTTGTTCCATGCGCGCGGACTCGCTTAGACTCCGCCGATGCCGCCTTTGTCGGCGGCATGCATACCCCCAACCATCAGGCCGCTCACTTCGCGGTCGCGTGAAGGAAGTACCGACCCGTGAGTCTCGTGACCCTCCTCCCGTTCATCGTGCTCATCGGGGCCATGTTCCTGATGACCCGCTCGGCCAAGAAGAAGCAGCAGCAGGCCGCGAGCATGCGGAACGACATGCAGCCCGGCAGCGGCGTCCGCACCATCGGGGGCATGTACGCCACGGTCAAGGAGGTCAACGAGGACACGGTCCTCCTCGACGCCGCTCCCGGCGTCGATCTTCTCTTCGCGAAGAACGCCATCGGTGCCGTCCTGACCGACGACGAGTACAACCGCATCGTGCACGGCATCGAGCACGACCTGAAGTCCGAATCCGACGTCGTCCCGGACGACGCCTCCTCCCTCACCGAGACCGACGAGTCCGCCGACGAAGCTGCCGCCGCCTCCGACGAGAAGTCCGTCGATCTCGGTAAGAAGGACACGGCCGAGGAGCCCGCGGACGACGCGCCCGCCGAGGCCGCCGAGGCGAAGTCGGACGACGAGCCGAAGAAGACCGACGGCGACTCCGACGCGAAGTAGTCGCACTCCGGGGTGCGCGCCGCCAGCTCGGCGCGCCCCGGACCTGCGCGGCTCGCACGGGATCCCGACACCAGTCATGGCCGCCCGCCCGCCGACCGGCGCGAGAGCGGCCCGAGAGGGAGTACGAGAAGGTGGCAGCACCTAAAAGGGGCCGGAGCGCGAGTGCCCAGAGCAAGCCGGGGCGCACGCTGGCCCTGATCCTGATCGCCATCGTGGCGCTCACCGGTGGAATGTTCCTCTCCGGACACACCACCCCGCGCCTCGGCATCGACCTTGCCGGAGGCACCAGCATCACGCTGGAGGCCAAGGCCGACCAAGGGTCCGCGATCAACAAGGCCAACATGGACACCGCGGTCGAGATCATGAACCGTCGTGTCAACGGCCTGGGCGTCTCCGAGGCGGAGGTGCAGACCCAGGGTGACCGCAACATCATCGTGAACATCCCCAAGGGCACCAACTCCAAGGAGGCCCGCGCCCAGGTCGGCACCACCGCCAAGCTGTACTTCCGTCCGGTCCTGGCCCAGGACGCCACCGGCAGCGCCGCGGCCTCGCCGAGCCCCTCCGCCAGCGGCTCCTCGACCGCCTCGCCGAGCCCCTCCGCGAGCAAGTCCGGCTCCACGGGCGAGAAGGCGACCTCGTCGTCCTCCCCGTCGGCCTCCGCCACCTCGCAGGGCCGCGCCGTCACCGACGCGCTGAAGGCCGACTCCACCCCGTCGGCGTCCGCGAGCGCTTCGAGCTCCGCCTCCCCGTCGGCCCCCGCGAGCACCGCTCCGTCCGCCGCCGAGGCCAAGCTCCAGGCCCAGTACACCGCCCTGGACTGCTCCAAGAAGGAGCAGCGCACCACCGCGGGCAAGGGCGCCAAGCCCGGCGACACCACGGTGGGCTGCGGCGAGAGCTCCGGCGTCTGGTACAAGTACCTGCTCGGCCCGGCCGCCGTCGACGGCACCGAGGTCAAGAAGGCCCAGGCGGTCTTCGACACGCAGACCGCCGCCGGCTGGCAGGTCACGATGACCTTCAACGGCAAGGGTTCCAAGAAGTTCGCGGACATCACGGGCCAGCTCGCGAAGAACACCCAGCCGCAGAACGAGTTCGGCATCGTCCTCGACGGCGAGGTCGTCTCCAGCCCCTACGTCAGCTCCTCGATCACCGGCGGCAGCGCCCAGATCTCCGGCAGCTTCACGCAGGACGAGGCGCAGAACCTCGCCAACATGCTGTCGTACGGCGCCCTCCCGCTCTCCTTCAAGGAGCAGAGCGTGACCACGGTGACCGCGGCGCTCGGCGGTGACCAGCTGCACGCCGGTCTGCTCGCCGGTGCCATCGGCCTCCTGCTGGTCGTGATCTACCTGGTGGCCTACTACCGGGGTCTGTCGCTCGTCGCGATGGCCTCGCTGCTGGTCTCCGGCATCCTCACCTACGTGCTCATGGCGCTGCTCGGCCCGGCCATCGGCTTCGCGCTGAACCTGCCGGCCGTGTGCGGTGCCATCGTCGCCATCGGTATCACCGCGGACTCGTTCATCGTCTACTTCGAACGCATAAGGGACGAGATCCGCGAGGGCCGCTCGCTGCGCCCCGCCGTCGAGCGGGCCTGGCCGCGTGCCCGGCGCACCATCCTGGTCTCCGACTTCGTGTCGTTCCTCGCCGCCGCGGTGCTGTTCATCGTGACGGTCGGCAAGGTCCAGGGCTTCGCGTTCACGCTCGGTCTGACCACCGTGCTCGACGTGGTCGTGGTCTTCTTCTTCACCAAGCCGCTGATGACGCTGCTGGCCCGCCGGAAGTTCTTCGCGAGCGGCAGCAAGTGGTCCGGTCTCGACCCGAAGAGCCTGGGTGCCAAGCCGCCGCTGCGCCGCACCCGCCGTCCTTCCGCCCCCGCCCACACGAAGGAGGCGTGAGCATGTCGAAGCTCGGCAACCTCGGCGCCCGACTGCACCGTGGCGAGATCAGCTACGACTTCATCGGCCACCGCAAGCTCTGGTACAGCATCTCGATCCTGATCACCATCACGGCGATCGTGGGCCTCGCGGTACGCGGCCTCAACATGGGCATCGACTTCCAGGGCGGCGCGGTCTTCACCACCGAGAAGACCAGCGTCTCGGTCTCCCAGGCCGAGGACTACGCGAAGGAAGCCTCCGGCCACGACGCCGTCGTGCAGAAGCTCGGCAACGGCACGCTGCGCATCCAGATCGCCGGCATGGACACCCAGCAGTCCGACCAGATCAAGACGGACCTGGCCAAGGACTTCAAGGTCGACCCGGAGACCATCGCCGCCGACCTGGTCGGACCGAGCTGGGGCGACCAGATCGCCAACAAGGCCTGGCAGGGTCTGGCGATCTTCATGGTCCTCGTCGTGATCTACCTGGCGATCGCCTTCGAGTGGCGCATGGCCATCGCGGCCCTCGTCGCCCTGATCCACGACATCACCATCACGGTCGGCATCTACGCCCTCGTCGGCTTCGAGGTCACGCCGGGCACGGTGATCGGTCTGCTGACCATCCTCGGTTACTCGCTCTACGACACGGTGGTCGTCTTCGACTCCCTCAAGGAGCAGACGAAGGACATCACCAAGCAGAACCGCTGGACCTACAGCGACATCGCCAACCGGTCGATCAACGGCACCCTGGTCCGCTCGATCAACACCACGGTGGTCGCGCTGCTTCCGGTGGCGGGCCTGCTGTTCATCGGTGGCGGCTTCCTCGGCGCGGGCACGCTCAACGACATCTCGCTGTCGCTGTTCGTCGGTCTCGCCGCCGGTGCGTACTCCTCGATCTTCATCGCCACGCCGCTCGTCGCCGACCTCAAGGAGCGCGAGCCGGCGATGAAGGCCCTCAAGAAGCGGGTCCTGGCCAAGCGCTCGCAGGCCACTGCCGAGGAGGAGCTCGCCGAGGTCCGGGGCGACTTCGAGGACGACGGTGAGCCGGAGGACTCCACGCACGCGGTGGTCGGTCCGCGCACCCAGCCCGCCTCCCGCGGCCGTGGCCGCGGCCGTCCCTCGGGCAAGCGCCGATGACCGGCATCGAGGAGCTGCTGCTCAGCCGGATCCGCGATGTGGCCGACTACCCGGAGCCGGGGGTGATGTTCAAGGACATCACCCCGCTCCTGGCGGACCCGGCGGCGTTCACGGCGCTCACCGACGCGCTGGCCGCGGTCGCCGCGAGCACCGGTGCCACGAAGGTCGTCGGTCTGGAGGCCCGGGGCTTCATCCTCGGCGCCCCGGTCGCCGTCCGCGCGGGACTCGGCTTCATCCCCGTGCGCAAGGCGGGCAAGCTCCCCGGGGCGACCCTCAGCCAGGCCTACGACCTGGAGTACGGCTCGGCGGAGATCGAGGTGCACGCGGAGGACCTGTCCGCCGACGACCGCATCCTGATCGTCGACGACGTGCTGGCCACAGGCGGTACCGCCGAGGCGTCCATCGAGCTGATCCGCCGCGCGGGCGCCGAGGTGGCGGGCCTCGCGGTGCTGATGGAGCTGGGCTTCCTGAGCGGCCGTGCCCGTCTGGAGCCCGCCCTCCGAGGTGCTCCCCTGGAAGCACTGCTCGTGGTCTGACCCTGCCGACGCAGTACGAGAACGGCCGTCCCGGTACCTCCCGGGGCGGCCGTTCCGCGCTCACCGGGGCGCGGGAACCGTGCGGCCGGCCACCACGGCGGGTGCGCCGCACGCTCCGGAATGCCGACGGCCGCCCCTCGCGTTGCAGAGGTTGACGTCCCTCACATCGGCCTGAAGGCGATGCCGGGGCGCAGGATCGCTACCATGGGTTCTCCGGAGCCTGACCGGGGGACCCGGATCGCGCACGAGGAGTCCTCTTGCCAGACGAGGCCCAGCCACTGACCGCCGCCAAGCCCGAGCCCGCCTCGGCGCCCGCGGCGAAGCCCGCGCCGGACGCGAAGACCGCGACGAACGACGCCCGCGGGCCGGTCGAGCACGCCCAGTCCGCGCCCGTCGACAAGCCCGCCGAGTCGGTACGGCCCAAGCCGGTCCCGGCCGAGAGCCCCGCGCAGTCGGCCCCCGCGCCCCGCCCGAACGCCGGCCAGCCCGCCCGTACCGGCTCCTCCAACCGCGTCCGCGCCCGCCTCGCCCGTCTCGGTGTCCAGCGCTCCAACCCGTACAACCCGGTCCTGGAGCCCCTGCTGCGGATAGTGCGCAGCAACGACCCGAAGATCGAGACGGCGACGCTGCGCAAGATCGAGCAGGCCTACCAGGTCGCCGAGCGCTGGCACCGGGGCCAGAAGCGCAAGAGCGGCGACCCGTACATCACGCACCCGCTCGCCGTCACCACCATCCTGGCCGAGCTCGGCATGGACCCGGCCACGCTGATGGCCGGCCTGCTGCACGACACGGTCGAGGACACCGAGTACGGCCTGGACCAGCTCCGCCGCGACTTCGGCGACTCGGTCGCGCTGCTCGTCGACGGCGTCACCAAGCTGGACAAGGTCAAGTTCGGCGAGGCCGCGCAGGCCGAGACCGTGCGCAAGATGGTCGTCGCCATGGCCAAGGACCCGCGCGTCCTGGTCATCAAGCTCGCCGACCGCCTGCACAACATGCGCACCATGCGCTACCTCAAGCGCGAGAAGCAGGAGAAGAAGGCGCGCGAGACGCTGGAGATCTACGCTCCGCTCGCCCACCGCCTCGGCATGAACACCATCAAGTGGGAGCTGGAGGACCTCGCCTTCGCGATCCTCTACCCCAAGATGTACGACGAGATCGTACGGCTGGTGGCCGAGCGGGCGCCCAAGCGTGACGAGTACCTGGCCATAGTGACCGACGAGGTGCAGTCCGACCTGCGCGCGGCCCGGATCAAGGCCACCGTCACCGGACGGCCGAAGCACTACTACAGCGTCTACCAGAAGATGATCGTCCGCGGCCGCGACTTCGCGGAGATCTACGACCTGGTCGGCATCCGCGTCCTCGTCGACACCGTCCGCGACTGCTACGCCGCCCTCGGCACCGTGCACGCGCGATGGAACCCGGTCCCCGGCCGGTTCAAGGACTACATCGCGATGCCCAAGTTCAACATGTACCAGTCGCTGCACACGACGGTCATCGGGCCCAACGGCAAGCCGGTCGAGCTGCAGATCCGCACCTTCGACATGCACCGCCGCGCCGAGTACGGCATCGCCGCGCACTGGAAGTACAAGCAGGAGGCCGTCGCCGGCACCTCCAAGGTCCGCTCGGACCAGCCGAGGACCACCGGCAAGGACGACCACCTCAACGACATGGCGTGGCTGCGCCAGCTCCTCGACTGGCAGAAGGAGACCGAGGACCCCGGCGAGTTCCTGGAGTCCCTGCGCTTCGACCTCTCGCGCAACGAGGTCTTCGTCTTCACCCCCAAGGGCGATGTCATAGCGCTGCCGGCCGGTGCCACCCCGGTGGACTTCTCCTACGCGGTGCACACCGAGGTGGGCCACCGCACCATAGGAGCCCGCGTCAACGGCCGCCTCGTACCGCTGGAGTCGACCCTGGACAACGGCGACCTCGTCGAGGTCTTCACGTCCAAGGCGCCCGGGGCCGGACCGTCCCGGGACTGGCTGAACTTCGTGAAGTCGCCGCGGGCCCGCAACAAGATCCGTGCCTGGTTCTCCAAGGAGCGCCGCGACGAGGCGATCGAGCAGGGCAAGGACTCCATCGTCCGCGCGATGCGCAAGCAGAACCTGCCGATCCAGCGCATCCTCACCGGTGACTCCCTGGTCACGCTCGCGCACGAGATGCGGTACTCCGACATCTCCGCCCTGTACGCGGCGATCGGTGAGGGGCATGTCTCCGCGCAGAACATCGTGCAGAAGCTCGTCTCCGCCCTCGGCGGCGAGGAGGCGGCCACCGAGGAGATCGACGAGGCGGTTCCGCCGAGCCGCAGCCGCCGCAAGCGGCGTTCCAACGCCGACCCGGGCGTCATCGTCAAGGGCGTCGAGGACGTGTGGGTCAAGCTGGCCCGCTGTTGCACCCCCGTGCCCGGCGACCCGATCATCGGCTTCGTCACCCGGGGTAGTGGCGTATCGGTTCACCGCAGCGACTGCGTCAACGTGGAGTCACTGTCCCGGGAGCCCGAGCGGATCCTCGAGGTCGAGTGGGCGCCCACACAGTCCTCGGTCTTCCTGGTCGCCATCCAGGTCGAGGCCCTGGACCGCTCCCGGCTCCTCTCCGACGTCACCCGTGTCCTGTCCGACCAGCACGTCAACATCCTCTCCGCGGCCGTGCAGACCTCCCGCGACCGCGTCGCCACCTCCCGCTTCACCTTCGAGATGGGCGACCCGAAGCACCTCGGTCACGTCCTGAAGGCGGTCAGGGGAGTCGAGGGCGTGTACGACGTGTACCGCGTGACCTCGGCGCGGAACCGGACGTAGACGCACGGAAGGGCCCCGGGAAACCGGGGCCCTTCCGCAGGTACGGCTTTCGGTCAGCCGCCGAACTCCTCAAGACCCTTGAGCGCCTGGTCCAGGAGTGCCTGGCGGCCCTCCAGCTCACGCTCCAGCTTGTCGGCCCTGGCGTTGTTGCCCTGGGCGCGGGCCTGGTCGATCTGGCCCCGGAGCTTGTCCACGGCGGCCTGGAGCTGGCCGGTCAGACCCGCGGCACGCGCGCGTGCCTCCGGGTTGGTCCGGCGCCACTCGGTCTCCTCGGCCTCCTGGAGGGCGCGCTCGACCGCGTGCATCCGGCCCTCGACCTTCGGCCGGGCGTCCCGCGGGACGTGGCCGATGGCCTCCCAGCGCTCGTTGATCGTGCGGAAGGCGGCGCGGGCGCTCTTCAGGTCGCCGATCGGCAGGAGCTTCTCGGCCTCCTCGGCCAGCTCCTCCTTCAGCTTGAGGTTCTCGGTCTGCTCGGCGTCCCGCTCGGCGAAGACCGAGCTGCGGGCCGCGAAGAACACGTCCTGGGCGCCGCGGAAGCGGTTCCACAGGTCGTCCTCGTGCTCGCGCTGGGCGCGGCCGGCGGCCTTCCACTCGGCCATCAGCTCGCGGTAGCGCGCGGCCGTCGGACCCCAGTCCGTCGAGCCGGACAGTGCCTCGGCCTCGCCGACCAGCCGCTCCTTGGTCCTGCGGGCCTCCTCGCGCTGCGCGTCCAGCGAGGCGAAGTGGGCCTTGCGTCGCTTGGAGAAGGCCGAGCGGGCGTGCGAGAAGCGGTGCCACAGCTCGTCGTCGGACTTGCGGTCCAGGCGCGGCAGCCCCTTCCAGGTGTCCACCAGCGCCCGCAGCCGCTCACCGGCGGCCCGCCACTGGTCGGACTGGGCCAGCTCCTCCGCCTCGACGACCAGCGCCTCCTTGGCGTGCCGGGCCTCGTCGGACTGCTTGGCGCGCTGCTGCTTGCGCTCCTCGCGACGCTTGTCGACGGTCTCCACGAGCTTGTCCAGCCGCACCTTGAGCGCTTCCAGGTCGCCGACCGCGTGATGCGCGTCGACCTGCTCGCGGATGTGGTCGATGGCCGCAGTAGCGTCCTTCGCCGACAGGTCGGTGGTCTTGACTCGCTTCTCGAGGAGGCCGATCTCGACAACCAGGCCCTCGTACTTGCGCTCGAAGTAGGCCAGGGCTTCCTCGGGGGTGCCGGCCTGCCAGGAACCGACGACCTGCTCGCCGTCGGCCGTACGCACGTACACGGTCCCCGTCTCGTCGACGCGGCCCCACGGGTCGCTGCTCACAGCGCCTCCTCCACATGATGCCTGCGGGAGGCTTCCCCGCCCCCGGGCATCGTCCACAGTTTCGTCACGGCCAACATAGGCGACCGGCGGGTTGCCTGTCCGCATCCCGCGCGACCGAAATTTCGCACTTGACGGTCAGGATTCGGTGACGGTCGCCTTGTTGATCACGACGGTCGCGTTCGGTGCGCCGTCGCCCGCTCCGGTGCTCTCACCGGCCGCGGCGATCTTCTTCAGCACCTTCATACCGGATTCCGAGATGGTGCCGAACGGGGTGTAGCTCGGCGGCAGCTGGCTGTCCTGGTAGACGAGGAAGAACTGGCTGCCGCCGGTGTGCGCCTGACCGGTGTTCGCCATGGCCACGGTGCCCGCCGGGTAGACGTTGGACTTGAGGCTCTTGTCCTTCAGGTTCTCGTCCGGGATGGTGTAGCCCGGTCCGCCGCTGCCGGAGCCCGTCGGGTCGCCGCACTGCAGGACGTAGATGCCGTTGGTGGTGAGCCGGTGGCACTTGGTGTGGTCGAAGAAGCCCTTGTTCGCGAGGAAGTCGAACGAGTTCACGGTGTGCGGGGCCGCCGACGCCTTCAGCGCGATGTCGATCTTGCCGCAGGTGGTGGCGAGGTCCAGGGTGTACTTCGCCGACTTGTCGATGGACATCGCCGGCTCCTTCTTCCAGGTCGCCGTCTTGACCTTGCCCGCGGCGGCCTTCTCGCACGGGTCCGGCGCCTTGCTGGTCGCCTGCGCGCTCGGGGTCGCCTCCGCGCTCGCGTTGGCCTTGTCGTCGTCCTTCATGACTCCGGACGTGTAGAGCGCCAGGCTGCCCACCAGGATCACGCCGAGCACCGACGCGATCACAGAGTTGCGTACACGGGCCTTGCGGCGCGCGGCCGTGCGCCGCTGCTGCTGCCGCAAGAACTTCTCCCGCGCGAGCTGCCGCTTCCGCTGTTCCTGGGTGACCACGGGGTTCTCTCCTCATGCGTCTCGTCCGCCGACCGGCACGCATGCGTCCTATGAACCGACCGCCTGCGTGTGCCCCGTACCGTATATGGGTTCGCTGAGGAATCGGCAGCGCCGGTAGGCTCTGACCACTGGGGCAGCCGCCCGGAAGACCGCCCGTACCGACACAAAACGAGGACGATCGTGCTCATTGCCGGGTTCCCCGCCGGGGCCTGGGGGACGAACTGTTATCTCGTCGCCCCCGCCGCCGGTGAGGAGTGCGTGATCATCGACCCCGGCCACCAGGCCGCCGAAGGCGTCGAGGAAGCGCTGAAGAAGCATCGGCTCAAGCCCGTCGCCGTCGTCCTCACCCATGGCCACATCGACCACGTGGCCTCGGTGGTCCCGGTCTGCGGAGCGCACGGAGTACCGGCGTGGATCCACCCCGAGGACCGCTACATGATGAAGGACCCGTCGATGGGTCTCGGGCGTTCCGTCGGGATGCCGCTCATGGGCGAGATCACCGTGGGAGAGCCGGACGACGTCAAGGAGCTGACCGACGGCGTGAAGCTGGAGCTGGCGGGCCTGGAACTGTCCGTCGCGCACGCGCCCGGCCATACCAAGGGGTCGGTGACCTTCCGGATGCCCGAGACCGCGGAGATCCCCTCCGTGTTCTTCTCCGGGGATCTGCTGTTCGCCGGCTCCATCGGACGCACCGACCTGCCCGGCGGTGACATGGCCGAGATGCTCGACTCGCTGGCGCGCGTGTGCCTGCCGCTCGACGACTCGACCGTGGTGCTGTCCGGCCACGGCCCCCAGACGACCATCGGCCAGGAGCGTGCCACCAACCCGTATCTGCGGGACGTGGCCGCCGGCCAGGGAGAGGGTTCGCACACCCCTCCCCGACGAGGAATGTGACGAGAGACTTCGTGAGCACCTTTCAGGCCCCCAAGGGCACGTACGACCTGATCCCGCCGGACAGCGCCAAGTTCCTGGCCGTCCGCGAGGCGATCGCCGCTCCGCTGCGCACCTCCGGCTACGGCTACATCGAGACGCCCGGCTTCGAGAGCGTCGAGCTGTTCGCGCGCGGGGTCGGTGAGTCCACCGACATCGTGACCAAGGAGATGTACGCCTTCGAGACCAAGGGCGGCGACAAGCTCGCCCTGCGTCCCGAGGGCACCGCCTCCGTACTGCGGGCGGCGCTGGAGGCGAACCTGCACAAGGCGGGCAACCTCCCGGTCAAGCTCTGGTACTCCGGCTCGTACTACCGCTACGAGCGCCCCCAGAAGGGCCGTTACCGCCACTTCTCGCAGGTCGGCGCCGAGGCGATCGGCGCGGAGGACCCGGCGCTGGACGCCGAGCTGATCATCCTGGCCGACCAGGCGTACCGCTCGCTCGGCCTCAGGAACTTCCGCATCCTGCTCAACAGCCTGGGCGACAAGGAGTGCCGGCCGGTGTACCGGGAGGCACTGCAGACCTTCCTGCGGGGTCTCGACCTCGACGAGGAGACCCTGCGCCGCGCGGACATCAACCCGCTCCGCGTCCTCGACGACAAGCGCCCGGACGTCCAGAAGCAGCTGGCCGACGCGCCCCTGCTGCGCGACTACCTCTGCGACGCCTGCAAGGCGTACCACGAGGAGGTCCGTGAGCTGATCACCGCGGCGGGCGTGGCCTTCGAGGACGACCCGAAGCTGGTGCGCGGCCTCGACTACTACACCCGTACGACCTTCGAGTTCGTCCACGACGGTCTGGGCTCCCAGTCCGCGGTGGGCGGCGGCGGCCGCTACGACGGGCTGTCGGAGATGATCGGCGGCCCCGCGCTGCCGTCCGTCGGCTGGGCGCTCGGCGTCGACCGCACGGTCCTCGCCCTGGAGGCGGAGGGCGTCGAGCTCGAACTCCCCTCCACCACCAGCGTGTTCGCGGTGCCGCTGGGGGAGGAGGCCCGCCGGATCCTGTTCGGCAAGGTCATCGAGCTCCGCAAGCTGGGCATCGCGACGGACTTCTCCTACGGCGCCAAGGGCCTCAAGGGCGCCATGAAGAACGCCAACCGCAGCGGCGCCCGCTACACCGTCGTCGCCGGCGAACGCGACCTCGCCGAGGGCGTCGTACAGCTCAAGGACATGGAGTCCGGGGAGCAGTCGGCGGTCGGGGTCAACGAGATCGTGGCGGAGCTGGAGTCACGACTGGGCTGAGCGCGACGGAGTGAGGGGGCGAGTCCCCCTCACTCCAGCAGCCCGAACCGCATGGCGCTCGTCACCGCCGCCGTCCGGTCGTCCACGCCCAACTTGGCGAAGACACGCAGGAGATGGGTCTTCACCGTCGACTCGCCGATGAACAGCCTGCGTCCGATCTCCGCGTTGGTGCAGCCCTCCGCCACCAGGCGCAGCACCGCCGTCTCGCGCTCCGAGAGCCGGGGCCGGGCCGGCCTGGTGCGCAGCTGGTCGACCAGGCGGGCGGCGACCGAGGGCGCCAGGACCGTCTCGCCGCGCGCGGCGGCCCGTACCGACTCCGCCAGTTCGGCGCGGGGCAGGTCCTTGAGGAGATAGCCGGCCGCCCCCGCCTCCACGGCCCGCAGGATGTCCCGGTCCGTCTCGTACGTCGTCAGGACGATCACCCGGCAGGGCAGCCCCGCCTCCGTCATCCGCACGATCGACTCCACGCCCGAGCCGCCCGGCATCCGCAGGTCCATCAGCACGATGTCGGGCCGGAGCTGCGCGGCCAGCGCCTCCGCCTGCGGCCCGCTGGACGCGTCGGCGACCACTTCCAGGTCCGGCTCCGCGGTCAGCATGGCCCGCAGGCCCTCCCGTACGACGGGATGGTCGTCGGCCAGGATGATCCGGATCATGGACGGCTCCTCGGGGGCGGTACGGGCAGGCGGACGGTGACCGTGGTGCCGTCGCCGGGGGAGCTGTGCACCCGGACCGTCCCGCCGGCCTCGGCGGCGCGGGCGCGGAGCCCCGCCAGACCGTAGCCGTCACGGGCGGCCCCCGGGTCGAAGCCGTGACCGTCGTCCCGCACGAAGAGGGTGAGGCTGTCGTCGGCGTAGTCGAGACCGATCCCCACGGTGGCCGAACGTCCCGCGTGCTTGCGGCAGTTGGTGAGCGCCTCCTGGCACGAGCGCAGGGCGACGACCTCGGAACCCGCGGGCAGCGGACGGATCCGCCCGGTCACGTCGAGCTTCGCGGCATGCCGGGCCGCCAGCCGGAACAGGGCGTCCGGCAGCGAGGAACCCTCCAGGTCGGCGGGGGTGCCGTCGGCGACCAGGGCCCGTGCCTCGGCGAGGTTCAGCCGGGCCGTCTCGTCCATCAGGGCCAGATGGCGGCGGGCCTGCGGCACGTCGTGGTCGAGCTCGGCCTCGACGGCCTGGATCAGCATCAGCAGGCTGGTGAAGCCCTGCGCGAGGGTGTCGTGGATCTCCCGGGCCATGCGCTCGCGCTCGGTCAGCGCCCCCTGCACCGCCGACAGCCGCGCGACCTCGTGCCGGCTCGTGTCCAACTCGGCGATCAGGGCCGCCCGTTCCTGGCTCTGCTCGATGATCCGGATGACATAGCTGCCCACGGCCACCGAGAAGACCAGGGTGACGAGGGCGAACAGCCCGTTGAAGAAGACGTCCTGGTCGCTCGGCCACCACAGCAGCGCCCAGCCCACCACGGGAGCGAGACTGATCACGGCGACGGCGGTCAGCGCCCACCGCATCCGCAGCGTCATGAAGCACTGGGGGACGAGGGCGAAGGTCATCAGCCGGGTCTCGCCCACCAGGATCGCCGAGGGCAGGAACAGCGCCATCATCGTGCCGATGTAGAGGAGCGTCTCGCGTGCGTCGGGCGGATCCTGCCGCAGCAGCGGCCGCCCGACCCGTACGAAGAGCGGGACCAGCGGCACCAGCAGCGCCGCCGCGGTCGCCCGGACCGGCCACCCGGGCTGTCCCGTGCCCAGCACGAACACCAGGGTCGCCAGCCAGATCAACGCGAAGTAGGTGTCCCAGAGCCGGAAGGAGCGCTCCCAGGAGTACGCGCCCCCGGCGTCCGCCGGACCGCTCATCCCTCGCGCCGGTTCTTCCACCGGAAGGTCAGCAGACACAGCAGCAATCCTCCGACGCACCACGCCCCCAGCACCAGGGCGGTGCGCCCGAACTCCCAGCCGCCGGCCTGCTCCAGAACCTGCGCGGAGTCCGGCAGGAACACCCCGCGCAGCCCCTGGCACATCCACTTCAGCGGGAACAGCGCACCGATGTTCAGCATCCAGTCGGGGATCGTGTCGATCGCGATGTACACCCCGGAGATGAACTGGAGGACCAGGAAGGGCAGGACGACCACCGAACTCGCGCTCTTGCTGGACCCCGGCACCGAACTGACCGCGATGCCGAGCAGCGCGCACGCCGTGAGGCCGAGCACGAAGATCCAGGCGAAGGCGCACCACCTGCCGGCGTCCGAGGGCAGGGCGACGTCGTAGAGCGTGGTGCCGACGAGCAGCAGGATCGCCGTCTCCAGGACGCCGGTGACCAGAACCAGCCAGATCTTGCCGAGGAAGTACGCCGCCGGCGGCATCGGCGTCCCGCGCAGCCGGCGCAGCACCTTCTCGTCCCGCTCCACGGCGATCGAGACGCCGAGCGACTGGAAGCTCGTCGACATGATGCCGGCGGCCATCATCGCCGGTACGTACAGCTGCGAGGCCTTGATGCCCGCCCCCTCCACGTCGTCGTTGAAGATCGACGCGAACAGGAACAGGAAGACCACCGGGAAGGCGAAGGTGAACACCACCTGGTCGCGCTGGCGGAAGAACTGCCGGATCTCCAGGGCGCCCCGCCGCAGCCCCAGTCCCCAGACACCGGGCAGCCTTTCGGTACGGGGCCGTACGGCGGTCGCGGTCATCGCGCGTCCTCCTGTCCGGTGAGCCGGAGGTAGACGTCCTCCAGCGTGGGGCGGCTGACCTGGAGCCCCGGGATCTCGCCGTCGAAGCGGCGCATCAGCTCGGCGACCGTCCTGGTCGGGGTGTCCGTGGCCACCGCGCGCGGGGCACCGTCCGGCTCGTTCCACTCGACGGTCGCACCGGAGCCGTACCGCTCCCGCAGGGCGGCCGGCTCGCCCTCGGCGACGACCCTGCCCCGGGAGACCACGGCCAGCCGGTCGGCGAGCGCCTCGGCCTCCTCCAGGTAGTGCGTGGTGAGCAGGATCGTCGTGCCCTCGACGGAGAGCTTGCGGATCAGGTCCCAGAACTGGCGCCGGGCCGCCGGGTCGAAACCGGTCGTCGGCTCGTCCAGGAGCAGCAGCTCGGGGTCGCCGATCACACCGAGCGCCACGTCGAGGCGCCGGCGCTGACCGCCCGACAGGGCCTTGATCCGGCTGCCCGCCTTGCCCTCCAGGCCCACCAGCCCGATGACCTCCTCGGGGTCCCGTGGCCGCGGGTAGTAGCGGGCGAAATGCCGGACGGTCTCCGCGACCGTCAACTCGGCGGGCGCGGATTCGTCCTGCCAGACGATTCCCACACGGGATCGCCACGCGCGCGTGGCGTGCGCCGGGTCGGCGCCGAGCACGGACACCTCGCCCGCGTCCCGGTCCCGGTTGCCCTGGAGGATCTCCACCGTGCTGCTCTTGCCCGCGCCATTGGGTCCGAGCAGGCCGAACACCTCGCCCGTGCGGATGCCGAGATCGATCCCGTCGACCGCGGTCACCTCGCCGTACCGCTTGCGCAGCCCTCGAACGTGCACCGCGAGTTCGTTCGCGTGTGTGGTCATGCCCCTGAGCCTCGGCCGGAACCGAACGCTCGGGGACGACCGTGCGTACTTCCTTATGTCCACCGAACGGTGGACAAGCCGCCGTGTGCGGCACAATGGCCCCTGCCCGAAGAAGGTCCAACTCTCAAGCAGACGGATCGGCGTGATGAGCAAGACCACAGTGAAAGACGTCTCCACGGATCCTGAGCCCTCGTCGGCGCGCCCCGACGCCGCGCCCCGGACGGTGGGCAGCAGCCGTGCCTTCGCGCTGCTGATGGTGATCACCGGTGCCGCCGGACTGCTCGCCGCGTGGGTCATCACGATCGACAAGTTCAAGATCCTTGAGGGCAAGGTCAGCGGCAAGACGTTCACGCCGAGCTGCTCCCTCAACCCGATCGTCTCCTGCGGCAGCGTGATGGAGAGCAAGCAGGCCGCCGCCTTCGGGTTCCCCAACCCGATGCTCGGCCTCGTCTGCTACGGCATCGTCATCTGCGTCGGCGTGAGCCTGCTCACCCGCGCCCGCTTCCCGCGCTGGTACTGGCTCACCTTCAACTTCGGCACCCTGTTCGGGGTGGCCTTCGTGACCTGGCTCCAGTTCCAGTCGCTGTACCGCATCAACGCCCTGTGCCTGTGGTGCTCGCTGGCCTGGGTCGCGACGATCACGATGTTCTGGTACCTGACCTCGTTCAACATCCGCAACGACCTGCTGCCGTCCCCGGGCTGGCTCAAGCGGTTCCTCGCCGAGTTCACCTGGGTCCTGCCGGTCACACACTGCGGCATCATCGCGATGATGATCCTGACCCGCTGGGGCGACAAGCTCTGGGCCTGAGCCTTGGGGCGTTGTCAGTGGCGTGACATAGGGTTTTGAGCGTGGAGCCCGATCTGTTCACCGCCGCGGCGGAAGAGCGCCAGGAGAAGGACCCGGCCGGCAGTCCCCTGGCGGTCCGGATGCGCCCCCGCACCCTCGACGAGGTCGTGGGCCAGCAGCATTTGCTCAAGCCGGGCTCGCCGCTGCGCCGGCTGGTCGGCGAGGGCAGCGGCGGTCCCGCCGGTCCCTCCTCGGTGATCCTCTGGGGCCCGCCCGGCACCGGCAAGACGACCCTGGCGTACGTCGTCTCCAAGGCGACGAACAAGCGTTTCGTGGAGCTCTCCGCGATCACCGCCGGCGTCAAGGAGGTCCGCGCGGTCATCGAGGGCGCCCGCCGCGCCACCGGCGGCTTCGGCAAGGAGACCGTCCTCTTCCTCGACGAGATCCACCGCTTCAGCAAGGCCCAGCAGGACTCCCTGCTGCCCGCGGTCGAGAACCGCTGGGTGACCCTGATCGCGGCCACCACCGAGAACCCGTACTTCTCGGTGATCTCGCCCCTGCTGTCCCGGTCGCTCCTGCTGACCCTCGAACCCCTCACCGACGACGACCTCCGAGGGCTTCTGAAGCGGGCGCTGAGCGACGAGCGCGGCCTGAAGGACGCCGTCGCCCTCCCCGAGGACACCGAGGACCACCTCCTGCGGATCGCCGGCGGCGACGCCCGCCGCGCCCTGACCGCCCTGGAAGCGGCCGCCGGGGCCGCGCTCGACAAGGGCGAGCCGGAGATCTCCCTCACCACGCTGGAGGAGACGGTCGACCGCGCGGCCGTGAAGTACGACCGCGACGGGGACCAGCACTACGACGTGGCCAGCGCCCTCATCAAGTCCATCAGGGGCTCCGACGTGGACGCGGCCCTGCACTACCTGGCCCGCATGATCGAGGCCGGCGAGGACCCCCGCTTCATCGCCCGCCGCCTGATGATCTCCGCCAGCGAGGACATCGGCCTCGCGGACCCGACCGCCCTGCCCACCGCCGTCGCCGCCGCCCAGGCCGTGGCGATGATCGGCTTCCCCGAGGCCGCGCTGACGCTGAGCCACGCCACCATCGCCCTCGCCCTGGCCCCGAAGTCCAACGCCGCGACCATGGCGATCGGCGCCGCCATGGAGGACGTGCGCAAGGGACTGGCCGGGCCGGTGCCCCCGCATCTGCGGGACGGCCACTACAAGGGCGCCGCCAAGCTCGGGCACGCGCAGGGGTACGTCTACCCGCACGACCTGCCCGAGGGGATCGCCGAGCAGCAGTACGCCCCGGACGCCATCAAGGACCGCGAGTACTACGAACCCACCCGGCACGGCGCCGAGGCCCGGTACGCGGACGCGGTGGAGTGGACCCGCAGGCACCTCGGTCGCAAGCGGTCCTGAGCACCCTGTAGAATCCCTCGAAGTGCTGTGTCCCGTGCAGTCAGAACGGGACGGTCAGCCGGAACCCCAGTGGGTTCCAGGAGCGTCGCGCACCGTTCGAATGGTGTCGCGGGCAGCCCACCACCACCCGTCGCATGACGGGAAAGGTCGGTGGGCCACTCGCGTGCTGCACGTATGTGCCCAGACCAGGGGAGCGGCTGCCCACCAGGTCCTTCGCGGACCCGGCGGGTTTCCCCGGCTGCGGATTGCGACCTCCCATAACCCTGACGAGCCGAACACCGAGAAATGAGAGATTGTGGCGAACCAGCCCCGCCCCAAGGTCAAGAAGTCGCGTGCCCTCGGCATCGCGCTGACCCCGAAGGCCGTCAAGTACTTCGAGGCCCGTCCCTACCCCCCGGGTGAGCACGGCCGTGGCCGCAAGCAGAACTCGGACTACAAGGTCCGTCTGCTCGAGAAGCAGCGTCTGCGCGCGCAGTACGACGTGTCCGAGCGTCAGCTCGTCCGCGCCTACGAGCGTGCCGCCAAGACCCAGGGCAAGACCGGTGAGGCCCTGGTCATCGAGCTCGAGCGTCGTCTCGACGCCCTGGTCCTGCGTTCGGGCATCGCCCGCACGATCTACCAGGCCCGCCAGATGGTCGTCCACGGCCACATCGAGGTCAACGGCCAGAAGGTCGACAAGCCGTCCTTCCGCGTCCGTCCCGACGACGTCGTGATGGTCCGCGAGCGCAGCCGCGAGAAGACCCTCTTCTCGATCGCCCGTGAGGGCGGCTTCGCCCCGGAGGGCGAGACCCCGCGCTACCTCCAGGTGAACCTCAAGGCCCTGGCGTTCCGCCTGGACCGTGAGCCGAACCGCAAGGAGATCCCGGTGATCTGCGACGAGCAGCTCGTCGTCGAGTACTACGCCCGCTGATCACCCGCAGGCCGTAGCACCCGCACCACCTCAGCCCGCCGTCTCCCCGCCCTTCCGGGTGGGCGAGGCGGCGGGCTGCTGCATGCCGTGGGCCACGTCGGTGTGCCGCTCGCGGCCCCGCGGAGCCGGCAGCCCGCCCGCCGGGTGGGCACGGCCCAGCGCCCGGGACACCGCCGCCTCCCGCCCGAGCGCCCGGCCCTGTCGTACGCACTCCTCGTACCGCTCGTCGCCGAGCCGCTCCCGAACCGTCGCCTCGCAGAGCTCGTGCGGGGCGTTGTAGTAGGCCGAGCCGAACAGCGGCAGGCCCACCGACGGCCACAGCGCGGCCGCCGCACCCTGGAGCACGGCGGCCTCGGCCGCGTCGCCCGAGGTCACCGTGACCAGGGCCAGGAGCTCGATCGACAGCACCGAGCCCAGCAGGTCGTGGAAGGCGTGCGCGCAGGCCAGACAGTCGGTGAGCAGCTCACGCGCGCGGCCCGAATCCCCCTCGCTCCAGGCCGCGTACGCCAGGACGTACAGGGCGTACGACCGCGCCCAGCGCTCGCCGTGGTCCTCGCACACCCGGCGCACGTCCTCGCACAGCCGGACCGCGTCCGGCAGATCGCCCAGGAAGGCGCGGGCCATCGCCAGCTCGACCTGGGCCATCAGCACGTTGCTGTTGAGCTCGCCGATCTCCTGGTAGCGCTCCAGGGACGAGCGCAGCAGCCGCTCCGCGCGGGGCATGTCGTCCGAGACGAGAGCCAGACAGCCCGAGCGGTGCTCGGCGTACGCCTCGGCCGTCGCGTTCGCGGACCGCTCAGCCTCCGTCCGGCACTCCTCCAGCGCCGCCAGCGCCGGCACGGTGTCGCCCTGGAGGATCGCCACATAGCCGAGGACCCACAGGGCCTTCAGGCGGGCGTGCTCGGGGCCCGGCTCCAACTCGACGCTGCGCTCCAGCCAGTGCCGTCCCTCCGAGAGCCGGCCGCAGCCCACCCAGCAGAACCAGAGGGAGCCGGCGAGATGCCGGGCCAGCTCCGCCCCGTCCGGCTCGGTCAGGCAGTACTCCAGGGCGCCGCGCAGATTGGGCAGTTCGGCCTCGATCCGCGCGGCCACCTCGTTCTGCCGCGGGGAGAACCAGTCCAGCTCGCACCAGGTCGCCAGGCCCACGTACCAGTCGCGGTGCCGCCTGCGCAGCCGGACCGCGTCGCCCGTGGCCTCCAGCCACTCGGCGCCGTACGCCCGGACCGTGTCGAGCATCCGGTAGCGCACGCCGGTCGCGGTCTCCTCGCGGGCCACCACCGACTGGGCGAGCAGCGCGGACAGGACGTCGAGTACGTCGTCGGAGTGCAGCCCGCCGCCGCTGCACACGTACTCGGCGGCCTCCAGGTCGAACCGGCCGGCGAAGACCGAGAGCCGTGACCACAGCAACCGCTCCTCGGGCGTGCACAGTTCGTGGCTCCAGCCGATCGCCGTGCGCAGTGTCCGATGGCGGGGCAGCGTGTCCCGGCCGCCGCCCGTCAGCAGCCGGAACCGGTCGTCGAGCCGCTCCAGCAACTGCCCGGGACACAGGGCCCCGAGCCGGCCCGCGGCCAGCTCGATCGCCAGCGGAATGCCGTCCAGGCGCCGGCACAGCTCCCGCACATGCGGATCCTCGCCGACCGTCACCCCCTGCCGTCCGGCCCGCTCCGCGAACAGTTCCACGGCCTCGTCCTCGCGCAGCGGGCCCAGCGCGAAGACCTGCTCCCCGGCGACCCGCAGCGGCCGGCGTCCCACGGCGAGGACGGTCAGCCCCGGAACCTGCCCCAGCAGGTCGGCGACCAGCGCCGCGCACGCGTCCACCAGATGCTCGAAACCGTCGAGGACCAGCAGGAGCCGACGCCCGGCCAGGTGGGTCAGCAGCGTCTCGCGCGGGAGCCGGGCGGTGTGGTCCGTCAGACCCAGCGTCTCCACGACGGCGTAGTCGACGAACTCCGGGTCGCGCACGGCGGCCAGCTCGACGCGCCACACCCCGTCGGGCGGGGTGCGCAGGCCGCCCGCCACCCGTGCCGCCAGCCGCGACTTGCCGATACCGCCGGGGCCCGTCACCGTCACCAGCCGCGAGGCGTCCAGCGCCCGTGCCAGCTCCGGGAGTTCCGCGCGGCGGCCCACGAAGCCGTCGAGCTCCAGGGGCAGATTGCGGTTCACCTCGGTGTCGTCGGGCTGATGACTGTGCATGGAACACGGAGCGTACTGAAGCGTATGCACTCCGTACAATCGTCATGGACAACCCGGGCGCGGGCGAGGGGTAATCCGGTGCGGACCCTCGTCCCCGGCGCGATAGGCTCGGCGGAGACTTTTTCCATAGACAGCACGGATTCAGGGAGCGGGTGCACACAGTGTCCGGTGGAGAGGTTGCCGGGATCCTGGTGGCCGTCTTCTGGGCGATCCTGGTCTCCTTCCTCGCCGTCGCGCTGGCGAGGCTGGCCCAGACGCTCAAGGCGACCACCAAGCTCGTGGCGGACGTGACCGACCAGGCCGTCCCGCTGCTGGCCGAGGCCTCCACCGCGGTGCGCTCCGCGCAGACCCAGATCGAGCGGGTCGACGCGATCGCCTCGGACGTCCAGGAGGTCACGTCGAACGCCTCCGCGCTGTCCACCACCGTCGCCTCCACCTTCGGCGGCCCCCTGGTCAAGGTCGCGGCCTTCGGCTACGGCGTGCGCCGCGCGATCAGCGGCCGCAAGGACGACGACGTGCCCCCGAAATCCTCCCGGCGTACCGTGATCGTGGGCCGGACGGTTTCCCGGGGCCGAGGCAAGAAGGGCTGAGGCTCAAGAGATGTTCCGCCGTACTTTCTGGTTCTCCACGGGCGTGGCCGCGGGTGTCTGGGCCACCACCAAGGTGAATCGCAAGCTGAAGCAGCTGACTCCCGAGAACCTCGCCGTCACTGCGGCCAACAAGGCGATCGAGACGGGCGGCCGGCTCAAGGACCGCGCGGTCGGCTTCGCGCTCGACGTGCGCGACAACATGGCCCAGCGGGAGGCCGAGCTGACGGACGCCCTCGGTGTCCGCGAGGATCCCGAGCTTCCCGCCCCCAGGCGCATCGCCGCCATCGAGAACACGACGTACACCAGGCATTCGTACAACCGGAATGAGGACCACTGATGGAGTCGGCCGAGATTCGCCGCCGCTGGCTGAGCTTCTTCGAGGAGCGCGGGCACACCGTCGTCCCTTCGGCGTCGCTCATCGCGGACGACCCGACTCTGCTCCTCGTCCCCGCCGGCATGGTGCCCTTCAAGCCCTACTTCCTGGGTGAGGTCAAGCCGCCCTTCGACCGCGCCACCAGCGTCCAGAAGTGCGTGCGCACGCCGGACATCGAAGAGGTCGGCAAGACCACCCGGCACGGCACGTTCTTCCAGATGTGCGGCAACTTCTCCTTCGGCGACTACTTCAAGGAAGGCGCCATCAAGTACGCCTGGGAGCTGCTCACCAGCCCCCAGGACAAGGGTGGTTACGGCCTTGAGGCCGATCGTCTGTGGATCACCGTCTACAAGGACGACGACGAGGCCGAGCGCATCTGGCACGAGGTCGTCGGCGTGCCCAAGGAGCGCATCCAGCGCCTCGGCATGAAGGACAACTACTGGTCCATGGGCGTCCCCGGACCCTGCGGTCCCTGTTCCGAGATCAACTACGACCGCGGCCCCGAGTTCGGTGTCGAGGGCGGCCCCGCCGTCAACGACGAGCGGTACGTGGAGATCTGGAACCTCGTCTTCATGCAGTTCGAGCGCGGCGAGGGCATCGGCAAGGACAACTTCGAGATCCTCGGCGAGCTCCCCAGCAAGAACATCGACACCGGCCTCGGACTCGAGCGCCTGGCGATGATCCTGCAGGGCGTGCAGAACATGTACGAGATCGACACCTCCATGGCCGTCATCAAGAAGGCCACCGAGCTGACCGGTGTCGCCTACGGCGACGCCCACGACTCGGACGTCTCCCTGCGCGTGGTCACCGACCACATGCGCACCTCCGTGATGCTCATCGGCGACGGTGTCACCCCGGGCAACGAGGGCCGCGGCTACGTCCTGCGCCGCATCATGCGCCGCGCCATCCGCAACATGCGCCTGCTCGGTGCCACCGGCCCGGTCGTGCTCGACCTCGTCGACACCGTGATCGCCATGATGGGGCAGCAGTACCCGGAGCTGGTCACCGACCGCGAGCGCATCGAGAAGGTCGCCGTCGCCGAGGAGAACGCCTTCCTCAAGACGCTGAAGGCCGGCACCAACATCCTCGACACGGCGGTCACCGAGACCAAGCTGGCGGGTGGCAAGGTCCTCGCCGGTGACAAGGCGTTCCTGCTCCACGACACCTGGGGCTTCCCGATCGACCTCACCCTGGAGATGGCCGCCGAACAGGGCCTGTCCGTGGACGAGGACGGCTTCCGCCGCCTGATGAAGGAGCAGCGGGAGCGCGCCAAGGCCGACGCCCAGGGCAAGAAGACCGGCCACGCCGGCGCGGGCGCCTACCGGGCCATCGCCGACCAGGCCGGCGCGACCGAGTTCCTCGGCTACTCGGACACCGAGAGCGAGTCCACGATCGTCGGCATCCTCGTCGACGGCGCCTCCTCCCCGGCCGCCACCGAGGGCGACGAGGTCGAGATCGTCCTGGACCGCACGCCGTTCTACGCCGAGGGCGGCGGCCAGATCGGCGACACCGGGAAGATCAAGGTCGACTCCGGTGCCGTCATCGAGATCCGCGACTGCCAGAAGCCGGTCCCGGGCGTCTACGTCCACAAGGGCGTCGTCCAGTTCGGCGAGGTGACCGTCGGGGCCAAGGCCCACGCCTCCATCGACAACCGCCGGCGCACGGCCATCGCCCGCGCCCACTCGGCCACCCACCTCACCCACCAGGCCCTGCGCGACGCCCTCGGCCCCACGGCCGCCCAGGCCGGTTCCGAGAACCAGCCCGGCCGCTTCCGCTTCGACTTCGGTTCCCCGTCCGCGGTTCCCACCGCCGTGATGACCGACGTCGAGCAGAAGATCAACGAGGTGCTCGCCCGCGACCTCGACGTCCGCGCCGACGTCATGGGCATCGACGAGGCCAAGAAGCAGGGCGCCATCGCCGAGTTCGGCGAGAAGTACGGCGAGCGGGTCCGCGTGGTGACCATCGGCGACTTCTCCAAGGAACTGTGCGGTGGCACCCACGTGCACAACACCTCGCAGCTCGGCCTGGTCAAGCTGCTCGGTGAGTCGTCGATCGGCTCCGGGGTCCGCCGTATCGAGGCGCTCGTCGGTGTCGACGCGTACAACTTCCTCGCCCGTGAGCACACCGTCGTCGCCCAGCTCCAGGAGCTGATCAAGGGCCGTCCGGAGGAGCTCCCGGAGAAGGTCTCCGCCATGCTCGGCAAGCTGAAGGACGCCGAGAAGGAGATCGAGAAGTTCCGCGCGGAGAAGGTGCTCCAGGCCGCCGCCGGTCTCGCCGAGTCCGCCAAGGACGTCCGCGGGATCGCCGTCGTCACCGGGCAGGTCCCGGACGGCACCACCCCGGACGACCTGCGCAAGCTGGTCCTCGACGTGCGCGGCCGCATCCAGGGCGGCCGGGCCGCCGTGGTCGCCCTCTTCACCGTCAACAACGGCAAGCCGCTGACGGTCATCGCCACCAACGAGCCCGCCCGCGAGCGCGGTCTCAAGGCCGGTGACCTGGTCCGCACGGCCGCCAAGACCCTCGGTGGCGGCGGTGGCGGCAAGCCGGACGTCGCCCAGGGCGGCGGCCAGAACCCGGCCGCGATCGGTGCGGCCGTGGACGCCGTGGAGCGCACGGTCGGGGAGACGGCCAAGTAATGCGCCGAGGCCGCAGGCTCGCGATCGACGTCGGGGACGCCCGTATCGGGGTCGCCTCGTGCGACCCGGACGGGATCCTCGCCACCCCGGTGGAGACGGTCCCGGGCCGGGACGTCCCGGCGGCCCAGCGCCGGCTGAAGCAGCTGGTCGAGGAGTACGAACCGATCGAGGTCGTCGTCGGTCTCCCTCGCTCCCTCAAGGGGGGCGAGGGCCCGGCCGCCGTGAAGGTCCGCGGCTTCGTCCAGGAGCTCGCCCGGGGGATCGCGCCCGTTCCGGTCAGGCTCGTCGACGAGCGGATGACGACCGTGACGGCCAGTCAGGGACTGCGCGCATCCGGAGTGAAATCCAAAAAGGGCAGATCGGTCATCGACCAGGCAGCGGCCGTGATCATTCTTCAGCAGGCCCTGGAATCCGAACGGGTGTCAGGTAAAGCACCCGGCGAGGGCGTCGAAGTGGTCATCTGATCGCGATACGGTAACGTTCCGCGCGATGCGGCGACATTCGAACAGTCACCGCACAGAAAGAGGCGGAGCGGGAGCCGGATCGTGGAAGCAGGTGACCGCCGCCTCGCGGCTCTAGGGGATCGATGACTGAGTATGGCCGGGGCGAGGGCTCCGAACCGTGGAATCCCGAGGACCCGTTGTACGGGGACGGTGGATGGGAGGGACAGCAGGCCCACGCGGGTCAGCAGTCCCCCTACGGCGGCCAGCCGCAGCACTACCCGCAGCAGCCGCAGCAGCAGTACGACAACGGTGGCTGGGGCGACGCCCAGCAGGCCGCCTATGGTCAGGCGCAGCAGCAGTACCCGCAGCACAACGGCCAGTACGACCAGCACCAGCAGTACAACCACCAGTACGACCAGCAGCAGTACGGTCAACAGCAGTACGACCAGCAGGCCTATCAGGACCAGCAGCAGCAGTCGTACGACACCAACGGCTGGCCGACCGGCACCCAGGCGCAGGTCCCCTACCCCGCCGACCCGTCGGATCCCTACGGTCAGCAGGCCGCCGCGTACGGCGCCGAGCAGCAGGACTACTACGGCAGCCCGGACGCCTACCCGCCGCCGGAGCCGCCGAGCCGCCGGCGTGCCGAACCGGAGCCGCAGCAGACCGACTGGGACCCGGGCCCCGACCAGGGCGAACACGCGTTCTTCGCGGGCGGTGAAGACGACCAGGACGACGACTCGGACGACCCGCAGGGCGGCCGCGGCGACCGGCGGGGCCGGGGCGGCAAAGGGTCCAAGAAGCGCAAGAGCGGCTGCGCCTGTCTGGTGGTGCTGCTGGTGTTCGGCGGCGGTACCGCGGGTGTCGGGTACTTCGGGTACCAGTTCTACAAAAATCGTTTCGGCGCGGCTCCGGACTACGCCGGGGACGGGACGAGCCAGATGGTCACCGTCCAGATCCCCAAGGGCGCGGGCGGGTACGCGATCGGGCGGCTGCTCAAGGACGCGGGTGTCGTCAAGAGCGTCGACGCATTCGTGTCCGCCCAGGAGCAGAACGACAAGGGGAATTCGATCCAGGCCGGCGCCTATCTCCTGAAGAAGGAGATGTCCGCCGACAGCGCCGTGGCGATGATGCTCGACCCGAAGAGCCAGAACAACGTGCTGGTCGCTCCGGGGGTGCGGAACGCCGCCGTCTACAAGAGGATCGACGAGAAACTCGATCTTGCTTCCGGTACCACCAAGAAGACCGCCGAACAGAAATACAAGAGTCTCGGGCTGCCGAGTTGGGCGAACGACAACAAGGAGATCAAGGACCCGCTGGAGGGCTTCCTGTATCCGGGCACCTATCCCGCGGCGAAGGGCATGAAGCCCGAATCAGTGCTGAAGGAGATGGTCACCCAGGCCGCCGACAAGTACGCCGCGTACGACCTGGAGGCCAAGGCCAAGGCGCTCAAGCTGGACAGCCCGCTCCAGGTCGTCACGGTCGCCAGCCTGGTGCAGGCCGAGGGCAAGACGGAGGACGACTACCGCAAGATGGCGGAGGTCGTCTACAACCGGCTCAACCTCGCGAACCCCGAGACCTACGGGTTCCTGCAGTTCGACTCGACCTTCAACTACGTGAAGAACGAGAGCAACATCGAGATCTCCGAGAAGGAGATCAACAGCAACAAGGACCCGTACAACACGTACACGAACAAGGGTCTGCCGCCCGGACCCATCGACAACCCGGGCGACACCGCGATGAAGGCGACACTCGATCCGACCGACGACGGCTGGTACTACTTCGTCGCGACCGACGGTGTGAACAAGACCGAATTCGCCAAGACCCACGCCGCATTCCTACGGCTCAAGGAAAAGTTCAATGCAAGCACGGGCAGCTGACGCCCGCCGGGCCGCCGTTCTCGGCAAGCCCATCGCCCACTCCCTCTCGCCGGTCCTGCACCGGGCCGCCTACGAGGAGCTGGGGCTCACGGGCTGGTCGTACGACCGGTTCGAGGTCGACGAGGCCGCGCTGCCCGGGTTCGTCGAGCGGCTCGGGCCGGAGTGGGCCGGGCTGTCGCTGACCATGCCGCTCAAGCGGGCGGTCATCCCGCTGCTGGACGGCATCAGTGACACGGCCGCCTCGGTGGAGGCGGTCAACACGGTGGTGTTCACCGAGGACGGCCGTCGCCTCGGCGACAACACCGACATCCCGGGGATGGTCGCCGCCCTCAGGGAGCGGGGCATCGAGCAGGTCGACTCGGCGGCGATCCTCGGCGCCGGCGCCACCGCCTCCTCCGCGCTCGCCGCGCTGGCCCGGATCTGCACCGGTGAGGTGGTCGCCTACGTGCGCAGCGAGGCCCGCGCCGCCGAGATGCGGCAGTGGGGCGAGCGCCTCGACGTCGAGGTCCGCACCGCGGACTGGGCGGACGCGGCCGAGGCCCTGCGCGCCCCCCTGGTGATCGCCACCACCCCCGCCGGGGCGACGGACGCCCTCGCCCACGCCGTGCCGGAACGCCCCGCGGCCCTCTTCGACGTGCTCTACGACCCCTGGCCGACCGAGCTGGCGGCCCGCTGGTCGATGATCGGCGGAGCCGTGGTCAGCGGTCTCGACCTGCTGGTGCACCAGGCGGTGCTCCAGGTCGAGCAGATGACGGGGCGGACACCCGCGCCGGTGGACGCCATGCGCAAGGCGGGCGAGCACGCGCTCGCGGCCCGCTGACGTGAGGTGACCGAGCGGGACATGGTGATCCTGTGAAGGCGCTGTACTGAGAAGTAGCCCCAGGTCATGCTCTGCGGACGGCCCGGCAGAGTCGGCGGGCCGCCGAACGGAGCCCGCCATGACCCGTCACGCCCGGCGCCGGTTTCTCACCTATCTGGTGGCCGCGCCCGCTCTCGCCGTAGCGACCAAGTTCGGTGTCGACGTCTACGCGCCCGGGAGCGCCGACGCCGCGATCCCCACCCCGCCGGCACCGGCCGATCTGGTCGACCTGGGCGATCTGCTGATCCTCGCCGGAAAGCCCACCGCGGACATGCTCGTCCTGAGCGTCGACGAGGACGGCGGCGTCGACTTCCGGCTGCCGCGCGAGGAGGTCGGCCAGGGGCTCACCACCGCCGTGGCCATGCTGGTGGCGGAGGAGCTCGACACCCCGCTCGACCGGGTCCGTGTCCACCTGGAGGACGCCCGGCCCGAACTGCTGTTCAACCAGCTCACCGGCAGTTCCAACTCGGTGCGTTCGCTGTACGACCCGGTGCGCCGGACGGCGGCGGCCGCGCGGGCCAGGATGGTCGCGGCGGCGGCCCGGCAGTGGGGGCTGAAGGCGAGCGAGCTGACGGTCCGCGCCGGAGTGGTGATCGCGCCGGACGGCCGCACGGCCTCCTACGGCTCCCTGACGGCGGCGGCCGCGACCCTGGACCTGGGCTCGCTCACGGTCACGCCGAAGAACGAGTCCGAGCACACCCTGGTCGGCACCCCCACCTCCCGCATCGACGCCCGCGCCCTCGTCACCGGCGCGCACCCGTACACCCTCGACCTCGACGTGCCCGGCGCCAAGCCCTGCATGGTGCGCCGCCCGCCCACCATCAACGGCACGGTGAAGTCGGTCGGCAACGAGGCCGCCGTACGGGCCATGCCCGGGGTCCTCGACGTGGTCGTCATCGACTCGGGCGTCGCCGTGGTCGCGGAGACGTTCGGGCAGGCCCTCGACGGCAAGAACGCCCTGGAGGTCACCTGGGGCGGCGGCACGGTCGACACCCTGTCGGACAGCGACATCCGCGCCCGCCTCAAGGCCGCCACCCCCTCGCTCGACCTGCTCGGGGCGCTGGTGAAGAAGGTGGACACCGAGTTCGACTTCGCGTTCGCCAGCCATGCCCCGCTGGAGACCAACTCGGCCGTCGCGGACGTACGGGCGGACCGCGCCGAGATCTGGTCCGGCCTCAAGTCGCCGATCGTCGCCCAGGCGGCGATCGCGCAGGCCGTCGGACTGCCGGTGTCCAAGGTCAAGGTGCATGTGATGCAGTCGGGCGGCTCCTTCGGGCGGCGGCTCTTCTACGACGCGGCCCTGGAGGCCGCCGTGGTGTCCAGGAAGAGCGGGCGGCCCGTACGGCTGATGTGGTCCCGGATCGACGACATGCGGCACGGACGGATGCGGCCCGCCACCCACCACCGCATCCGCGCCACCTACGCGGCCGGGCAGGTGCTCACCTTCCAGCACCAGGTGGCGGCCGTGGAGACCGACTTCCGGCACGGACTCGGCGACGCGGTCACCGCCGCCGCGGCGGGTCTGCCCACCGGCCTCGGCAACGCGACCTTCGCCCAGACGCTCTTCCTGAACACGGTGAAGTCGCCGTACAACTTCGGCGTGACCACGCAGACCCTCACCGAGGTGCCGCTCAAGATGCACACCGGGTCATGGCGCTCGGTGTACTCGGCCAATACCCGCGGCGCCGAGGAGATCGTCGTCGACGAACTGGCCGCCAGGCTCGGCAAGGACCCCGTGGAGTTCCGGCGGTCGTTCCTCAAGACCGAGCGGCAGCGAGCCGTCCTCGACCGGGCCGCCAAGGAGGGCGACTGGGGCCGCGGACTGCCCGACGGGTGGGCCCAGGGCATCGGCTTCCACGAGGAGTACAAGTCCTGCACGGCCTGTCTCGTCGAGATCGACGCCACCGACCCGAAGAAACCCAGGGTGACCAGGGCGGTGATCGTGGCCGACGTGGGCCGGGTGATCAACCCGCGCGGCCTGGAGGCACAGCTCCTCGGCGGGCTCACGGACGCCATCTCCACGACGCTCAGGGCGGGCCTGCACATCGACAAGGGCCTGCCCCTGGAGGGCAGCTACTCGCAGTTCCACTACGCGCGCCAGAAGGACGCCCCGAAGGACGTGAAGATCCACGTGCTCGAAGGCGCCGGCGAACCGGGCGGCGCGGGCGAGCTGGGTGTCCCCGCCGCGGTCGGAGCCGTGGCCAATGCCTACGCGCGAGCCACCGGCACCAGGCCGCGCAGCTTCCCCGTCAACTTCGACGTCGACTTCACCCCCTTCCCGCGCTGACCCCGCCCGGTTCCAGGAGCCCGCATGCCCTCCCACACCTTCACCGTCAACGGGAAGTCCGTCACCGTCGACGCCCCCGACGACCTGCCCCTGCTCTGGGCGCTGCGCGACCTGCTCGGCATCCGCGGCCCCAAGTACGGCTGCGGCATCGACGTCTGCAAGGCCTGCACCAGCCACCTCGACGGCGAGGCCTTCAACCCCTGCGTGCTCCCCGTCTCCGAGGCCGCGGGCCGTGAGGTCACCACCATCGAGGGGCTCGCCGACGGCGACCGGCTGCACCCCGTCCAGGAGGCCTGGCTGGAACAGGACGTGGCCCAGTGCGGCTACTGCCAGCCCGGCCAGATCATGGCGGCGGTCGCCCTCCTCAAACGCACGAAGAACCCCACGGACGCCGACATCGACGCGATCGCCAACGTCTGCCGCTGCGGCACCTACTTCCGCATCCGGGAGGCGATCAAGAGCGCGGCGGAGCGGATGGCCTGAGGGTCCGGTACGCCCGTCCACGTCCGTCTGCTGGACCTGTGACCGGTTGTCGCGGCCGGACGTGGGAGGATCGGAGGCGGCGGGCCGGGGCCGCGCACCTGGTCGCGCCGTTGCCGTACGCGAGGACGCGCGTAAGCAGGGCAGTACCAGGGCGCGAGCACTGAGGAGCACCGTTGAGCAGGTTGCGCTGGCTGACCGCGGGGGAGTCCCACGGTCCCGCACTCGTGGCGACGCTGGAGGGCCTTCCCGCCGGTGTCCCCATCACCACGGAGATGGTGGCGGACCACCTGGCGAGGCGTCGGCTGGGCTACGGCCGCGGTGCCCGGATGAAGTTCGAGCAGGACCAGGTCACCTTCCTCGGCGGTGTCCGGCACGGTCTGTCCCTCGGCTCCCCGGTCGCGATCATGGTGGGCAACACCGAGTGGCCGAAGTGGGAGCAGGTCATGTCGGCCGACCCCATCGACCCGGAGATCCTGGCGGGGCTCGCGCGCAACGCCCCGCTGACCCGCCCCCGCCCCGGCCACGCCGACCTCGCGGGCATGCAGAAGTACGGCTTCGACGAGGCCCGGCCGATCCTGGAGCGCGCCTCCGCGCGGGAGACGGCGGCCCGGGTGGCACTGGGCGCGGTGGCCCGGTCGTACCTCAAGGAGACGGCCGGCATCGAGATCGTCAGCCACGTCGTCGAACTGTGCTCGGTGAAGGCCCCGCAGGGCGTCTACCCGACCCCGGCCGACGTCGAGAAGCTGGACGCCGACCCGCTGCGCTGCCTGGACGCGGACACCTCTAAGGCGATGGTGGCCGAGGTCGACCAGGCCCACAAGGACGGCGACACCCTCGGCGGCGTGGTGGAGATCCTGGCGTACGGCGTGCCCGTGGGCCTCGGCTCGCACGTGCACTGGGACCGCAAGCTGGACGCCCGCCTCGCGGGGGCGCTGATGGGCATCCAGGCGATCAAGGGCGTCGAGCTCGGTGACGGTTTCGAGCTGGCGCGGGTCCCGGGCTCCAAGGCGCACGACGAGATCGTGAAGACTCCCGAGGGCATCCGGCGCGTCTCCGGCCGCTCCGGCGGCACCGAGGGCGGACTGAGCACGGGTGAGCTGCTGCGGGTGCGGGCCGCGATGAAGCCCATCGCCACCGTCCCGCGGGCCCTGCAGACCGTGGACGTGACCACCGGCGAGGCCGCCCAGGCCCACCACCAGCGCTCCGACGTGTCCGCGGTGCCGGCCGCCGGCATCGTCGCCGAGGCGATGGTGGCGCTCGTCCTGGCCGACGCGGTGGCCGAGAAGTTCGGTGGCGACAGCGTGCCGGAGACCCGCCGCAACGTGCAGTCGTACCTCGACAACCTGGCCATCCGATGAGCCCTGTGGTCGTCCTCGTCGGTCCGATGGGCGTGGGCAAGTCCACCGTCGGACGGCTGCTCGCCGAACGCCTCGCGACGGGGTACCGGGACACCGACGACGACATCGTGGCCGAGCAGGGCCGCGCGATCGCGGAGATCTTCGTCGACGAGGGCGAGGCCGCCTTCCGGGCGATCGAGAAGGCCGCCGTGAGCCGGGCGCTCGCCCAGCACGACGGGATCCTCGCGCTCGGCGGCGGCTCCATCCTCGACGAGGACACCCGCGCCCTGCTGGCCGGGCAGCGGGTCCTGTACCTGTCGATGGACGTCGAGGAGGCGGTCAAGCGCACCGGCCTGAACGCCGCGCGCCCCCTCCTCGCGGTCAACCCGCGCAAGCAGTGGCGCGAGCTGATGGAGGCCCGCCGCCACCTGTACGAGTCGATCGCCACGGCGGTCGTGGCCACCGACGGCCGTACCCCCGAAGAAGTCACCGACATCGCGCTGGACGCACTGGAGTTGAAGGAAGCATGAGCGAGGCAGTGACGCGCATCCAGGTCGGCGGCACCGCGGGCAGCGAGCCGTACGAGGTCCTGGTCGGACGTCAACTCCTGGGCGAGCTCGGTGCGTTGGTCGGGGAGAAGGCCCAGCGGGTCGCGGTCGTCCACCCCGAGGCGCTCGCCGGCACCGGGGACGCGCTGCGCGCCGACCTCGCCGAGCAGGGCTACGAGGCCGTCGCCATCCAGGTCCCGAACGCGGAGGAGGCCAAGACCGCCGAGGTCGCCGCCTACTGCTGGAAGGCGCTCGGCCAGTCCGGCTTCACCCGCTCCGACGTCGTGGTCGGCGTCGGCGGCGGCGCGACTACCGACCTCGCCGGGTTCGTGGCCGCGACCTGGCTGCGCGGGGTGCGCTGGATCGCCGTACCGACGACCGTGCTCGCCATGGTCGACGCGGCGGTCGGCGGCAAGACCGGGATCAACACCGCCGAGGGCAAGAACCTCGTCGGTGCCTTCCACCCGCCCGCCGGCGTCCTGTGCGACCTGGCCGCGCTGGACTCCCTGCCGGTCAACGACTACGTCTCCGGGCTCGCCGAGATCATCAAGGCCGGCTTCATCGCCGACCCGGCGATCCTGGAGCTCATCGAGTCCGACCCCGAGTCCGCGCGCACCCCGGCCGGCCCGCACACCGCCGAGCTCATCGAGCGCTCGATCCGGGTCAAGGCCGAGGTGGTCTCCTCCGATCTCAAGGAGTCGGGCCTCAGGGAGATCCTCAACTACGGCCACACACTCGCCCACGCCATCGAGAAGAACGAGCGGTACAAGTGGCGGCACGGCGCCGCGGTCTCCGTGGGCATGCACTTCGCCGCCGAACTGGGCCGTCTGGCGGGCCGGTTGGACGACGCGACCGCCGACCGCCACCGCACGGTCCTGGAGGCGGTCGGCCTGCCGCTGCACTACCGCTACGACCAGTGGCCCAAGTTGCTGGAGACCATGAAGGTCGACAAGAAGTCCCGCGGCAACCTGCTGCGGTTCATCGTCCTCGACGGACTGGGCAAGCCCACCGTGCTGGAGGGTCCGGACCCGGCCGTTCTGCTCGCCGCGTACGGCGAGGTCGGCCAGTAAGTCCCGCGACGGGCGTTCCGCCTGATTCGCCTTGCGCCAGGGGCACTTCGGGGCGCCCCCGGCCGTTTCACCAAACGTGGGCCGGGGGCGGTACCGTTCGATGGCGAGCGGGGTATGCACCACCCCGTAACCAGCGCCGATCAGCCTGACGCGAGTGAGCCGGAGGGGCGCGTCGGAGACGAGAGGACGACCGAGCGGAGGCCTTCGGGCCGCGCCCGGCCGGGCTCCCGGCACCGACGCGAGCGCCCCGGAGGCGAGCGAGCCGAAAAAGACGAGACGGAGTGGCACCGGATGCAGCACGCAGTGGGTTCTCCGCTGCCGCCGCCCCATCAGCCGGGGCAGGGACCGGCCGCCGGCTGGTCGCCGGCCGCACATCACCCGGGACCGCATCACCCGGGTGCGCACCAGGGCTCCGCCCCGGTGCCCCCACCGCCGTCGGCACCGGGCTTCACCCCGGCTCCGGTGCCGCCGACGCCACCGCATTCCCAGGCACCGCCCGCGCCGCCGGTCCCGCCCGCGCCGCAGCACTCACCGGGGCCGGTGCCGGACACCACCGGCCATGTGCCCCTGCCGCCGGGCGCCCCCGTGGGCGCCCCCAGCACCCCGCCCTTCGCCGCGCCCGACCCCGCGGGCACCACCCTCGCGGTACTGCTCATCGGTCCGGCGGGCGCCGGAAAGACGAGCGTCGCCAAGTACTGGGCCGACCATCGCCGGGTCCCCACCGCACACATCAGCCTCGACGACGTACGCGAGTGGGTCCGCTCGGGCTTCGCCGACCCGCAGTCCGGCTGGAACGACCACTCCGAGGCCCAGTACCGCCTCGCCCGCCGCACCTGCGGCTTCGCCGCCCGCAACTTCCTCGCCAACGGCATCTCCTGCATCCTCGACGACGCGGTCTTCCCGGACCGGCCGGTGGTCGGCCTCGGCGGCTGGAAGCGGCACGTGGGCCCGGGGCTGCTGCCGGTGGTCCTGCTGCCCGGCCTGGAGATCGTCCTGGAGCGCAACGCGGAGCGGTCCGGCAACCGCCGCCTGACGGACGAGGAGGTGGCACGGATCCACGGCCGGATGGCCGGCTGGTACGGCTCGGGTCTGCCGATCATCGACAACTCCCAGATGGACGTACCGCAGACGGCGAGGGTCCTGGACGACGTCCTGGCACGCTCCATCGCGAGCCCACCGAACTGGTAGCGGCCCCGGAAGGGGCGCGGGGTGTGCCGACGACCAGCGGCTCCTCCCCACTCGGACCTCTCAAACAGCGGCATATCGGGAGAACTCCTACGCTCAAGTCATGTCAGAGGTGTACGCCACCCGCAGAACCCGCCTACGCGATCGCTGCCAGGCCGGCGGCAGCCGGTCCGCGCTGATCTCCCGCCCGGCCAACGTCCGCTACCTCGCGGGCACCGCCCCACAGGGCAGTGTGCTGCTGCTCGGCATGACCGAGGACCTGCTGGTGTGCGCCGGCCCCCCGGACGACCGGCCCGGCGCCGGCCGCCCCGACGAGGCCCTGCGACTGCACCACCTCTCCGCCGCCGGAGGCGACCCGGCTGTCGCCGCGGCCGACCTCGCCACCGCTCAGGGAGCGGACTCGCTCGCCGTGGAGGAGGGGCATCTCACGGTCGCCCGGCACCGGGCGATCCGCTCGGTCGTCCCGCGGCTGCGCCTCGCCGACCTCGGGGGAGCGGTCGAACAGCTCCGCGTCATCAAGGACGAGGAGGAGATCTCCTGCCTGCGCATCGGCGCCGAGATCGCCGACCAGGCACTGGGCGAGCTCCTGGAGTCCATCCTCGTCGGCCGCACCGAGCGCCATCTCGCCCTGGAACTGGAGCGCCGCCTCGTCGACCACGGGGCCGACGGCCCGGCCTTCGCCACCTCCGTCGGCACCGGCCCGAACTCCGGCCGTCCCGCCCACCGCCCCACCGACCGCCGCGTCGAGGAGGGTGACTTCCTCTCCGTCTGCCTGGGCGCGAACTACCGCGGCTACCGCTGCGAGATCGGCCGTACCTTCGTCATCGGTACGTCCCCCGCGGACTGGCAGATCGAGCTCTACGACCTCGTCTTCGCCGCTCAGCGGGCCGGACGGGAGTCCTTGACACCCGGCGCCGCCTACCGTGACGTGGACCGGGCGGCACGCCAGGTACTGGAGTCCGCGGGCCACCACGAGGGGCTCCCGACCCTCATCGGACACGGTGTGGGACTGGAAATCGACGAGGACCCGCAGTTGGCCCCCGCGGCCATGGGTAAACTGGACGCTTGCGTGCCGGTCACCGTCGAACCGGGGGTCCACCTCCCGGGACGGGGCGGCGTCCGGATCGATGACACGCTCGTCGTACGCCCCGAGGCGGACGGCGGACCCGAGCTACTCACCATCACGACCAAGGAGCTGCTCGCACTATAGGCAAGGTGCGTGCGCCGGGGTCGTCCACGTCAGTCCAGGAGATTCCGCAACCGTGGCTTCCACGAACGACCTCAAGAACGGCCTGGTGCTCAAGCTCGAAGGCGGCCAGCTCTGGTCCGTCGTCGAGTTCCAGCACGTCAAGCCCGGCAAGGGCCCCGCATTCGTGCGCACCAAGCTCAAGAACGTGCTGTCCGGCAAGGTCGTCGACAAGACGTTCAACGCCGGCGTCAAGGTCGAGACGGCCACTGTCGACAAGCGCGACATGCAGTTCTCGTACATGGACGGCGAGTACTTCGTCTTCATGGACATGGAGACCTACGACCAGCTGATGATCGACCGCAAGACGGTCGCCGACGCCGCGAACTTCCTCATCGAGGGCTTCACCGCGACCGTCGCGCAGCACGAGGGCGAGGTGCTCTTCGTCGAGCTGCCGGCCGCCGTCGAGCTGGTCATCCAGGAGACCGAGCCGGGCGTCCAGGGCGACCGCTCCACGGGCGGCACCAAGCCCGCCACTCTGGAGACCGGTCACCAGATTCAGGTCCCGCTCTTCATCACCACCGGTGAGAAGATCAAGGTCGACACCCGCACGAGCGACTACCTCGGCCGGGTGAACAGCTAACCGTGGCTGCTCGCAACACGGCCCGCAAGCGCGCCTTCCAGATCCTCTTCGAGGGCGACCAGCGCGGCGCCGACGTCCTGACGGTCCTGGCGGACTGGATCCGGCACTCCCGGGAAGACACCCGGCAGCCGCCGGTGAGCGAGTACACGATGCAGCTGGTCGAGGGCTACGCGGAGCACGCGCGGCGTATCGACGAGCTGATCGCGCAGTACTCGGTCGGCTGGACGCTGGACCGGATGCCGGTCGTCGACCGCAACATCCTGCGTCTGGGCGCCTACGAGCTGATCTGGGCCGACGAGACCCCGGACGCGGTGGTGCTCGACGAGATGGTGCAGCTGGCCAAGGAGTTCTCCACGGACGAGTCGCCCTCGTTCGTGAACGGCCTGCTGGGCCGGCTCAAGGACCTGAAGCCCTCGCTGCGCCGAGACGAGGCGTGAGCGGGACGCCGAGGCGGATCGAGACACGAATTGCCTGAGGGCCCGCAGCGTGACTGCTGCGGGCCCTCAGGCGTGTGCGTACCCGCGAGCCCCCTTCGGCCCGCACAAAGCCGCCGGGGTGGCCGGAACCGTGAAGTTCCGGCCACCCCGGCGGCACGTTTCTGCTGAGGCTGGGAGCGGCTCAGCTGTCCTCGTGGGACACCGCGCGACGCGCGTCCGCGTCCAGCACGCCCCAGCTGATCAGCTGCTCCGTGAGGACCGAGGGGGACTGGTCGTAGATGACGGCGAGTGTGCGCAGGTCGTCCTGGCGGATCGAGAGCACCTTGCCGTTGTAGTCACCGCGCTGGGACTGGATCGTCGCCGCGTAGCGCTGGAGGGGGCCCGCCTTCTCGGCCGGGACGTGGGCCAGCCGCTCCAGGTCCAGGACCAGCTTCGGCGGGGGCTCGGCGGCCCCGCCCGGAGTGGTGCCGGGCAGCAGCTCCTGCACCGGAACGCCGTAGAAATCCGCCAACTCGGCAAGGCGCTGCACGGTCACCGCGCGGTCGCCACGCTCGTACGAACCGACCACGACCGCCTTCCAGCGTCCCTGGGACTTCTCCTCGACACCGTGGAGGGAAAGGCCCTGCTGGGTGCGGATGGCCCGGAGCTTGGCCCCGAGCTGTTTGGCGTATTCGCTGGACATATAGCTCCCCGGACACTGGATCGACGCGGCCGCAGTGGTTTCGAGCCGCGCGTCTGGTAACTCACTGTGAGGTTACGCAGCGTGACTCTTCTGCGTCAAGCCGAATGGTCCACACCGGCTCTTCCGTGAGAGTGGTGACCGATTGGGCCAAGGGGGTGATCAGGGGCCTCGTTCCGGCCTGCTACCGTGGATGGCGCAAATCCGACGTCCTTTAAGGTCCGTCCCGTGAGGCGGAGAAGGAGGTCCGTTTCTTATGGACAAGCAGGACACTTCCGATATCCAGGCGTCCGATGCCCGGCCCGTTCTCGAAGGCCCCGACATCGCGCGCGTGCTGACCCGCATCGCCCACGAGATCGTCGAACGCGCCAAGGGCGCCGACGACGTGGTGCTCCTCGGCATCCCCACCCGGGGCGTCTTCCTCGCCCGGCGGCTCGCCGCGAAGCTCGAGGAGATCACCGACCGCGGAATCCCGGTCGGTTCGCTCGACATCACCATGTACCGCGACGACCTGCGCATGCATCCGCCGCGCGCACTGGCCCGCACCGAGATCCCCGGTGACGGCATCGACGGCCGCCTGGTCGTCCTCGTCGACGACGTGCTCTTCTCCGGCCGCACCATCCGCGCCGCCCTGGACGCCCTGAACGACATCGGGCGCCCCCGCGCGGTGCAGCTCGCGGTCCTCGTCGACAGAGGCCACCGCGAACTGCCCATCCGCGCCGACTACGTCGGCAAGAACCTCCCCACGTCGTTGCGGGAGACGGTCAAGGTCCAGCTCGTCGAGGAGGACGGTCGCGACACCGTGCTGCTCGGTGTCAAGCCGGCCCACTAGCAAGCCCTGACGGCACGCCTGCCTTCGGCGCGCCCTCGCTTGCCCCGATATCTCCCCTGAACTGCCTTACGGAGCCTGACAGATGCAGCGTCATCTCATCTCGGCCGCCGACCTCACCCGCGACGACGCCGTCCTGATCCTCGACACCGCCGAGGAGATGGCCCGGGTGGCCGACCGGCCGATCAAGAAGCTGCCGACCCTGCGCGGCCGCACGATCGTCAACCTCTTCTTCGAGGACTCCACGCGTACGCGTATCTCCTTCGAGGCCGCGGAGAAGCGGCTCTCGGCGGACGTCATCAACTTCACCGCCAAGGGCTCCAGCGTGTCCAAGGGCGAGTCCCTGAAGGACACCGCCCAGACCCTGGAGGCCATGGGCGTCGACGCCGTCGTCATCCGCCACGGCGCCTCCGGGGCGCCGTACCGTCTCGCCAACTCCGGCTGGATCGACGCGGCCGTCATCAACGCCGGTGACGGCACCCACCAGCACCCGACCCAGGCCCTGCTGGACGCGTTCACCATGCGCCGCCGGCTCGTCGGGCGGGACGCCGGGATCGGCCAGGACCTGGCCGGCAAGCGCATCACGATCGTCGGGGACGTCCTGCACAGCCGGGTCGCCCGCTCCAACGTCGACCTGCTGCACACCCTCGGCGCCCAGGTCACCCTCGTCGCCCCGCCCACCCTGGTGCCGGTCGGCGTCGAGACCTGGCCCTGCGAGGTGGCCTACGACCTCGACAGCACGCTCGCCAAGTCCGACGCGGTGATGATGCTGCGCGTCCAGCGCGAGCGCATGAACGCCGCGTTCTTCCCGACCGAGCGCGAGTACTCGCGGCGCTACGGCCTGGACGGCGACCGGATGGCGCGGATGCCGGAGCACGCCATCGTGATGCACCCCGGCCCGATGGTCCGCGGTATGGAGATCACCGCCGAGGTCGCCGACTCCGACCGCTGCACCGTGGTGGAGCAGGTCGCAAACGGAGTCTCCATCCGGATGGCCGTCCTCTACCTGCTCCTGGGCGGCAACGAGCCCGCCGTCAGCCACACCCGTACCGAGGAGAAGTAAGTCACATGAGCAAGATCCTGATCCGTGGTGCGAAGGTGCTCGGCGGCGAGCCGCAGGACGTGCTGATCGCCGGCACGACCATCGCCCAGGTGGGCGCCGGTCTGCCGGCCGAGGGCGCCGAGGTCGTCGAGGCAGACGGCAAGGTGCTCCTGCCGGGACTCGTCGACCTGCACACCCATCTGCGCGAGCCCGGCCGCGAGGACTCCGAGACCGTCCTCACCGGGACGCGCGCGGCCGCCTCCGGCGGCTACACCGCCGTGTTCGCCATGGCCAACACCTTCCCGGTCGCGGACACCGCCGGTGTGGTCGAGCAGGTCTGGCGGCTGGGCAAGGAGCACGGCTACTGCGACGTGCAGCCCATCGGGGCCGTCACCGTCGGCCTGGAGGGCCGCAAGCTCGCCGAACTGGGCGCCATGCACGAGTCGGCCGCCGGGGTCACGGTCTTCTCCGACGACGGCAAGTGCGTCGACGACGCCGTGATCATGCGCCGCGCGCTGGAGTACGTGAAGGCCTTCGGCGGTGTCGTCGCCCAGCACGCGCAGGAGCCGCGGCTGACCGAGGGCGCCCAGATGAACGAGGGCATCGTCTCCGCCGAGCTGGGCCTCGGCGGCTGGCCCGCGGTGGCCGAGGAGTCGATCATCGCCCGGGACGTCCTGCTCGCCGAGCACGTCGGCTCCCGCGTCCACATCTGCCACCTGTCGACCGCCGGGTCCGTCGAGATCGTGCGCTGGGCCAAGTCCCGCGGCATCGACGTCACCGCCGAGGTCACCCCGCACCACCTGCTCCTCACCGACGAGCTGGTGCGCACCTACAACCCGGTCTACAAGGTGAACCCGCCGCTGCGCACCGAGCGGGACGTGTTCGCCCTGCGCGAGGCCCTGGCCGACGGCACCATCGACATCGTCGCCACCGACCACGCCCCGCACCCGCACGAGGACAAGGACTGCGAGTGGGCCGCCGCCGCCATGGGGATGGTCGGCCTGGAGACCGCGCTGTCAGTGGTGCAGGAGACCATGGTGGACACCGGGCTCCTCGACTGGGCCGGGGTCGCCGAGCGCATGTCCCTCGCGCCCGCTCGCATCGGACGGGCCACGGGCCACGGCCGTCCCGTCTCGGCTGGTGAGCCCGCCAACCTCACGCTGGTCGACACGGAATACCGTGGGTCGGTGGACCCCGCGGGCTTCGCCTCGCGCAGCCGCAACACTCCCTACGAGGGGCGTGAGCTGCCGGGCCGTGTCACGCACACCTGGCTCCGGGGCAAGGCCACGCTCGTCGACGGGAAGCTCACGTGACATCTCTGCAGCATCTGGCGTACCTCGCCGCCGAGAAGAAGTCGGCCGAGGTCACCGACTGGGCCGCCCGCGTCGGCTGGCTCGTCGGCCTCGCCCTGTTCGTCGCGCTCGTCTACTGGCTGATGCGCGAGGGCTGGAAGTGGCGCGGCACGCTCCAGGGCGACCTGCCCGAGCTCCCCACCGCGCCGGACGACCCCGGCCCGGTGAGACTGAGCATGAGCGGTCGCTACCACGGCTCCACCACCGCCGGGCAGTGGCTCGACCGGATCGTGGCGCACGGCCTGGGCACCCGCAGCCGGGTCGAGCTCACCCTGACGGACGCGGGACTGGACGTCGTACGCCCCGGCGCGACCGACTTCTTCGTCCCGCGCGAGGCGCTGCGGGAGGCCGTGCTCGGCAAGGGCATCGCGGGCAAGGTCCTGACCGAGGGCGGGCTGCTCCTGGTGACCTGGGCGCACGGCGAACGGCTGATCGACTCGGGGTTCCGCTCGGACCACGCGGCCGAGCACACCGAGTGGGTCGACGCCATTAACTCCATGATCAACAAGACGGAAACGGAAGGCGCACGATGACGACCTCCACAAGGGGGGCCTCGAAGGCTCCCGCGGTACTCGTCCTGGAGGACGGCCGGATCTTCCGCGGCCGCGCCTACGGGGCCGTGGGGGAGACCTTCGGCGAGGCCGTGTTCTCCACCGGCATGACCGGCTACCAGGAGACCCTGACCGACCCTTCGTACGCCCACCAGATCGTCGTCGCGACCGCCCCGCAGATCGGCAACACCGGCTGGAACGACGAGGACGACGAGTCCCGCCGCATCTGGGTCTCCGGCTACGTCGTCCGCGACCCCGCGCGTGTGCCGTCCAACTGGCGGGCCAAGCGCTCCCTGGACGACGAGCTGGTCGCGCAGGACATCGTCGGGATCTCCGGCATCGACACCCGCGCCCTCACCCGCCACCTGCGCGAGCGCGGCTCCATGCGCTCCGGGATCTTCTCCGGCGAGGCCATCGCGGCCGAGTCCGAGCTCGTCGCGCGCGTGCAGGCCCAGCCGCACATGAAGGGCGCCTCGCTGTACGAGGAGGTCGCCACCAAGGAGACGTACGTCGTCCCCGCGGTCGGTGAGAAGAAGTTCACCGTCGCCGCCATCGACCTCGGCATCAAGGGCATGACCCCGCACCGCATGGCCCAGCGGGGCATCGAGGTGCACGTGCTGCCGGCCACGGCGAGCGTCGACGAGGTCTACGCCGTCGAGCCGGACGGGGTGTTCTTCTCCAACGGCCCCGGCGACCCGGCGACCGCCGACGGCCCGGTCGCCCTCATGACCGCCGTGCTGGAGCGCAGGACGCCCCTGTTCGGCATCTGCTTCGGCAACCAGATCCTCGGGCGCGCCCTCGGCTTCGGCACCTACAAGCTGAAGTACGGCCACCGGGGCATCAACCAGCCCGTGCAGGACCGTACGACCGGCAAGGTCGAGGTCACCGCGCACAACCACGGATTCGCCGTGGACGCGCCGCTCGACAAGGTCAGCGACACGAAGTTCGGCCGCGCCGAGGTCTCCCACGTGTGCCTGAACGACGACGTCGTGGAGGGGCTCCAGCTGCTCGACCAGCCGGCCTTCTCCGTCCAGTACCACCCCGAAGCGGCAGCCGGCCCGCACGACGCCGCCTACCTGTTCGACCGCTTCGTATCCCTGATGGAGGGCCAGCGTGCCTAAGCGCACCGATATCCAGTCCGTCCTGGTCATCGGCTCCGGCCCGATCGTCATCGGCCAGGCCGCCGAGTTCGACTACTCCGGCACCCAGGCATGCCGCGTGCTCAAGGCCGAGGGCCTGCGCGTCATCCTCGTCAACTCCAACCCGGCGACGATCATGACCGACCCGGAGATCGCCGACGCCACCTACGTCGAGCCGATCACCCCGGAGTTCGTCGAGAAGATCATCGCCAAGGAGCGCCCCGACGCCCTGCTGCCCACCCTGGGCGGCCAGACGGCCCTCAACACGGCGATCTCGCTGCACGAGGCCGGCACCCTCGACAAGTACGGCGTCGAGCTGATCGGCGCCAACGTCGAGGCCATCAACAAGGGCGAGGACCGCGACCTGTTCAAGGACGTCGTGGAGGAGGTCCGCAAGAAGATCGGGCACGGCGAGTCCGCCCGCTCGGTCATCTGCCACTCCATGGACGACGTCATCAAGGGCGTCGAGACGCTCGGCGGCTACCCGGTCGTCGTCCGCCCGTCCTTCACCATGGGTGGCGCCGGCTCCGGCTTCGCTCACGACGAGGAGGAGCTGCGCCGCATCGCCGGCCAGGGCCTGACCCTCTCGCCGACCACCGAGGTGCTCCTGGAGGAGTCCATCCTCGGCTGGAAGGAGTACGAACTGGAGCTGATGCGCGACAAGAACGACAACGTCGTGGTCGTCTGCTCCATCGAGAACTTCGACCCGATGGGCGTGCACACCGGCGACTCGATCACCGTCGCGCCCGCCATGACGCTCACCGACCGCGAGTACCAGGTGCTGCGCGACGTCGGCATCGCGATCATCCGCGAGGTCGGCGTCGACACCGGCGGCTGCAACATCCAGTTCGCGGTGGACCCCGAGGACGGTCGCGTGATCGTCATCGAGATGAACCCGCGCGTGTCCCGCTCCTCGGCGCTCGCCTCCAAGGCGACCGGCTTCCCGATCGCCAAGATCGCCGCGAAGCTCGCCGTCGGCTACACGCTGGACGAGATCCCGAACGACATCACCGAGCAGACCCCGGCCTCCTTCGAGCCGACCCTCGACTACGTGGTCGTCAAGGCCCCGCGGTTCGCCTTCGAGAAGTTCCCCTCCGCCGACTCCACCCTCACCACCACCATGAAGTCGGTCGGCGAGGCCATGGCGATCGGCCGCAACTTCACCGAGGCCTTCCAGAAGGCGCTGCGCTCGCTGGAGAAGAAGGGCAGCCAGTTCACCTTCGTGGGCGAGCCCGGCGACAAGAAGGCTCTCCTGGAGGCGTCCGTACGGCCCACCGACGGCCGTATCAACACCGTCATGCAGGCCATCCGCGCGGGCGCCACGCCCGAGGAGGTCTTCGCGTACACGAAGATCGACCCCTGGTTCGTCGACCAGCTCTTCCTGATCAAGGAGATCGCGGACGAGCTGGCCGAGGCGCCCGAGCTGACCCGTGAGCTGCTCGCCGAGGCCAAGCGGCACGGCTTCTCCGACCAGCAGCTCGGCGAGATCCGCGGCCTGCGCGAGGACGTGGTGCGCGAGGTGCGGCACGCGCTCGGCGTACGCCCGGTCTACAAGACGGTCGACACCTGCGCGGCCGAGTTCGCCGCGAAGACGCCGTACTTCTACTCCTCCTACGACGAGGAGAGCGAGGTCGCGCCCCGGACCAAGCCCGCGGTGATCATCCTGGGCTCGGGTCCGAACCGCATCGGCCAGGGCATCGAGTTCGACTACTCCTGTGTGCACGCGTCCTTCGCGCTGTCGGAGGCCGGGTACGAGACGGTGATGGTCAACTGCAACCCGGAGACCGTCTCCACCGACTACGACACCTCCGACCGGCTGTACTTCGAGCCGCTCACGCTGGAGGACGTCCTGGAGATCGTCCACGCGGAGCAGCAGGCCGGCCCGGTCGCGGGTGTCATCGTGCAACTCGGCGGGCAGACCCCGCTGGGCCTCGCGCAGGCGCTCAAGGACAACGGCGTGCCGGTCGTGGGCACCTCGCCCGAGGCGATCCACGCCGCCGAGGACCGCGGCGCCTTCGGCCGGGTCCTCGCCGAGGCCGGCCTGCCGGCCCCCAAGCACGGCACCGCCACCACCTTCGCGGGCGCCAAGGCCATCGCGGACGAGATCGGCTACCCGGTCCTCGTCCGGCCCTCCTACGTCCTCGGCGGACGCGGCATGGAGATCGTCTACGACGAGACCCGCCTTGAGTCCTACATCGCCGAGTCGACCGAGATCAGCCCCTCGCGGCCGGTCCTCGTCGACCGCTTCCTGGACGACGCCATCGAGATCGACGTCGACGCCCTCTACGACGGCCAGGAGCTCTACCTGGGCGGCGTGATGGAGCACATCGAGGAGGCCGGCATCCACTCCGGCGACTCGGCGTGCGCGCTGCCGCCGATCACCCTGGGCGGCTTCGACATCAAGCGCCTGCGGGCCTCCACCGAGGCCATCGCGAAGGGCGTCGGGGTGCGCGGACTGATCAACATCCAGTTCGCGATGGCCGGCGACATCCTCTACGTCCTCGAAGCCAACCCGCGCGCGTCCCGTACCGTCCCCTTCACCTCGAAGGCGACCGCGGTGCCGCTCGCCAAGGCCGCCGCCCGCATCTCGCTGGGCGCCACCGTCGCCGAACTGCGCGCCGAGGGCCTGCTCCCGGCCAACGGCGACGGCGGCGAACTCCCGCTGGACGCGCCGATCTCCGTCAAGGAGGCCGTCATGCCGTGGTCGCGCTTCCGCGACATCCACGGCCGCGGCGTCGACACCGTCCTCGGCCCGGAGATGCGCTCCACCGGCGAGGTCATGGGCATCGACTCCGTCTTCGGCACGGCGTACGCCAAGTCGCAGGCGGGTGCCTACGGCCCGCTGCCCACCAAGGGGCGCGCGTTCATCTCGGTCGCCAACCGCGACAAGCGCTCGATGATCTTCCCGGCCCGCGAGCTCGTCGCCCACGGCTTCGAACTGCTCGCCACCTCCGGCACCGCCGAGGTCCTCAAGCGCAACGGCATCAACGCCACCGTCGTGCGCAAGCAGTCCGAGGGCACCGGCCCGAACGGCGAGAAGACCATCGTCCAGCTCATCCACGACGGCGAGGTCGACCTGATCGTCAACACCCCCTACGGCACCGGCGGCCGCCTCGACGGCTACGAGATCCGTACGGCGGCCGTGGCGCGGTCGGTCCCGTGTCTGACGACGGTCCAGGCGCTCGCCGCCGCCGTCCAGGGCATCGACGCCCTCAACCACGGTGACGTGGGTGTGCGTTCACTCCAGGAACACGCGCAGCACCTGACCGCGGCCCGCGACTAGAAGCCCTGAGGGGGACACCGGAAACGGTGTCCCCCTCTTCATGAGGACACCATGTACAAGATCTTCTTCAATCTCGTCTTCCAGCGCATGGACCCCGAGAAGGCCCACTACCTGGCCTTCCGCTGGATCCGGCTCGCCGTCCGTATCCCCGTGCTGCGCACCTTCGTCGCGGCCGCCCTCGCGCCCCGCCACAAGGAGCTGCGCACCGAGGCCTTCGGGCTGCGCATGCACGGCCCCTTCGGCCTGGCCGCGGGCTTCGACAAGAACGCGGTCGCGATCGACGGCATGGCGATGCTCGGCTTCGACCACATCGAGATCGGCACGGTGACGGGGGAGGCCCAGCCGGGCAACCCCAGGAAGCGGCTGTTCCGCCTCGTGCCGGACCGCGCGCTCATCAACCGCATGGGCTTCAACAACGAGGGCTCCCTGGCCGTGGCGGCCCGTCTGGCGTCCCGTGAGCCGGTCTTCAAGACCGTCGTGGGCGTCAACATCGGCAAGACCAAGCTCGTCCCCGAGACGGAGGCGATCGGCGACTACGTGAAGTCCGCGGAGCGGCTCGCGCCCTTCGCCGACTACCTGGTCGTCAACGTGTCCTCGCCCAACACGCCCGGCCTGCGCAACCTGCAGGCCACCGAGGCGCTGCGGCCGCTGCTGACCGCCGTCCGCGAGGCCGCCGACCGGATCGTCGCGCACCGCCGGGTCCCGCTCCTGGTGAAGATCGCGCCCGACCTCGCCGACGAGGACGTGGACGCCGTCGCCGACCTCGCCGTCGAGCTCGGCCTGGACGGCATCATCGCCACCAACACCACCATCGCGCGCGAGGGACTCGGTCTGACCTCCGGACCCGCCCTGGTGCAGGAGACCGGCGGTCTCTCCGGAGCACCCCTCAAGGAGCGCTCCCTGGAGGTCCTCAGGCGCCTGTACGCGCGTGTGGGCGATCGGATCACCCTGGTGGGCGTCGGGGGCGTCGAGAACGCCGAGGACGCCTGGCAGCGCATCCTGGCCGGTGCCACGCTCGTCCAGGGCTACAGCGCCTTCGTCTACGAGGGGCCCTTCTGGGCCCGCGCCGTCCACAAGGGCCTCGCCGCGCGCCTGCGCACGAGCCCGTACGCCACCCTCGCCGACGCGGTCGGCGCCGACGTGAGGAACATCACCGTATGACCGAGCCCTTCGGCGCCCGACTGCGTCAGGCCATGGACGAGCGCGGCCCGCTGTGCGTGGGAATCGACCCGCACGCCTCACTGCTCAGCGAGTGGGGCCTGAACGACGACGTGGCCGGTCTGGAGCGCTTCAGCCGCACGGTCGTCGAGGCACTGTCCGACCGGGTCGCCGTGTTCAAGCCCCAGAGCGCGTTCTTCGAGCGCTTCGGCTCGCGCGGGGTCGCCGTCCTGGAGAAGACCGTCCAGGAGGCCCGCGCGGCCGGTGCGCTGGTCCTCATGGACGCCAAGCGCGGTGACATCGGCTCGACCATGGCCGCCTACGCCGAGGCCTTCCTGCGCAAGGACTCCCCGCTGTTCTCGGACGCCCTGACGGTGTCGCCGTACCTCGGCTACGGCTCGCTCTCGCCGGCGATCGCGCTGGCGCGCGAGAGCGGCGCGGGCCTGTTCGTGCTGGCCCTGACCTCCAACCCGGAGGGCGGCGAGGTCCAGCACGCGGTCCGCGCGGACGGCCGGAACGTCGGCGCGACCATGCTGGCCCATCTGGCCGCCGAGAACACGGGCGAGGAGCCCCTGGGGTCCTTCGGCGCCGTCGTGGGGGCAACCCTGGGCGATCTGTCGACGTACGACCTGGACATCAACGGCCCGCTCCTCGCGCCCGGCGTCGGCGCGCAGGGGGCCACTCCGGCCGATCTGCCGCGGGTCTTCGGGGCCGCGATCCGCAATGTCGTCCCCAACGTCAGCCGCGGGGTGCTGCGGCACGGCCCCGACGCCGGTGCGCTGCGCGACTCCGCCGAGCGGTTCGCGGACGAGATCCGGTCGGCGCTGCCGAACGCGTGACGACGTTCGAACCCCTCGTTCGAGTGCTCCGACGAGGGGTTCGAGGCCCGCTTGAGTCTGAATACATCCTCAAATCCGGGGCAGTATGTCAGGAATGTCCGGCCTGACGGAGGCTGACCAGGACTTTTCCGCTGTTCTCGCTGACTCTGGCGGACTTGGCCGCTAGTCTCCGACGCAGAGTCAACGGGCGAGCGTGTTGCTCGTGGCTCCCCAGGTGTGGGGCGACTAGGTTCCTCACCGGTCCGTATCCGACAGTTCGACATCCGAGGTGACGTAGGCGTGGCTCTTCCGCCCCTTACCCCTGAACAGCGCGCAGCCGCGCTCGAAAAGGCCGCCGCGGCTCGCCGGGAGCGGGCCGAGGTCAAGAATCGACTCAAGCACTCCGGCGCCTCTCTCCACGAGGTCATCAAGCAGGGCCAGGAGAACGACGTCATCGGCAAGATGAAGGTCTCCGCCCTGCTCGAGTCCCTGCCGGGCGTGGGCAAGGTCCGCGCCAAGCAGATCATGGAGCGGCTCGGCATCTCCGAGAGCCGTCGTGTGCGCGGCCTCGGCTCCAACCAGATCGCTTCGCTGGAGCGTGAGTTCGGCAGCACCGGTTCCTGAACCGGGTCTCTCCGGGAAGGGGAGTCCCGGGCACTCCGGGATTGCTGGAATAATCGCTGCATGGCTGCAACATTCCGGGGGACGACCCCCGAGCCCCCGGACGTACGTCCGCGGCTGACCGTGCTCTCCGGCCCCTCAGGGGTCGGCAAGAGCACGGTCGTCGCTCATATGCGCAAGGAGCACCCCGAGGTCTGGCTCTCGGTGTCGGCGACGACCCGCAAGCCGCGCCCGGGTGAGAAGCACGGCGTCCACTATTTCTTCGTCACCGACGAGGAGATGGACAAGCTGATCGCCAACGGCGAGCTGCTGGAGTGGGCCGAGTTCGCCGGCAACCGCTACGGCACACCGCGTGCGGCCGTGCTGGAGCGGCTGGAGGCGGGCGAGCCCGTCCTGCTGGAGATCGACCTCCAGGGTGCCCGGCAGGTCCGTGAGTCCATGGCGGACGCCCAGCTGGTGTTCCTGGCTCCTCCCTCCTGGGAGGAGCTCGTGCGCAGACTCACCGGACGGGGCACCGAACCGCCCGAGGTGATCGAGCGCCGCCTGGAGTCGGCGAAGATCGAACTGGCGGCTGAACCCGAGTTCGATGTGACCTTGGTCAACACCTCCGTCGAGGACGTGGCGCGCGAGCTGCTAGCCTTGATGGATGTTGTGTGATCGTGCCTGCTCATCGAGGCTTGATCATTCGCACTGAATCTTTCCCATCCATCGGAAGGTAGAGCGTGTCCTCTTCCATCTCCGCGCCCGAGGGCATCATCAACCCGCCGATCGACGAGCTCCTCGAGGCCACTGACTCGAAGTACAGCCTCGTGATCTACGCGGCCAAGCGGGCCCGCCAGATCAACGCGTACTACTCGCAGCTCGGCGAGGGCCTGCTGGAGTACGTCGGTCCGCTGGTGGACACCCACGTCCACGAGAAGCCGCTCTCGATCGCCCTGCGCGAGATCAACGCGGGTCTGCTGACGTCCGAGGCCGTCGAGGGCCCGGCGCAGTAGTAGCACTTTCAGCTTTTCGCTGACTTATCCACAGGCCCGGCAGCGCGACTGCCGGGCCTGTGGTGTGTGATGGACCCGTACGCCGCCCGCGTACGTTGCCGAGCCGGGGAGAGACGGTGGACAAGCCGAAGGTCGTGCTGGGGGTCAGCGGCGGCATCGCCGCGTACAAGGCCTGCGAGCTGCTGAGAAGGCTCACGGAGTCCGGCCATGACGTCCGCGTCGTCCCCACCGCCTCCGCACTGCACTTCGTGGGCGCCGCCACCTGGTCCGCCCTGTCCGGCCACCCGGTCTCGACCGAGGTCTGGGACGACGTCCACGAGGTCCCGCACGTGCGCATCGGGCAGCACGCCGACCTCGTCGTGGTGGCCCCGGCCACGGCCGACATGCTCGCCAAGGCGGCACACGGCCTGGCGGACGACCTCCTCACCAACACGCTCCTCACGGCCCGCTGTCCCGTCGTCTTCGCACCCGCCATGCACACCGAGATGTGGGAGCACCCGGCCACCCAGGAGAACGTGGCGACCCTCCGCCGCCGCGGCGCCCTCGTGATCGAACCGGCCGTCGGCCGTCTGACCGGCGTCGACACCGGCAAGGGCCGGCTGCCGGATCCCGCCGAGATCTTCGAGGTCTGCCGCCGCGTGCTGGCCCGCGGTGCCATCGAGCCCGACCTGAGGGGCCGGCACGTCGTCGTCAGCGCCGGCGGCACCCGCGAGCCCCTCGACCCGGTCCGCTTCCTCGGCAACCGCTCCTCCGGCAAGCAGGGCTACGCCCTCGCCCGCACCGCGGCCGCGCGCGGCGCCCGGGTGACGCTGATCGCGGCGAACACCGGCATGGCGGACCCGGCCGGTGTGGACGTGGTCCAGGTGGGGACGGCCGTCCAGCTGCGCGAAGCGGTCCTGAAGGCGGCGGCCGACGCCGACGCCGTCGTCATGGCGGCGGCGGTCGCGGACTTCCGGCCGCAGACGTACGCGGCCGGAAAGATCAAGAAGAAGGACGGCCAGGACCCCGACCCCATCGTCCTGGTGCGGAATCCGGACATCCTCGCCGAGATCTCGGCCGAGCGCGCCCGCTCCGGTCAGGTGATCGTCGGATTCGCCGCCGAGACCGACGACGTGCTGGCCAACGGCCGTACGAAGCTGCGGCGCAAGGGCTGCGACCTCCTCGTGGTCAACGAGGTGGGGGAGCGCAAGACCTTCGGGTCGGAGGAGAACGAGGCGGTGGTGCTGGGCGCCGACGGCAGTGAGACCCCGGTGCCGTACGGCCCCAAGGAGTTCCTGGCCGAAACCGTATGGGACCTGGTGGCGCGGCGCCTGAACTGAGGGTTTCCTTCGCTTCTCGGTCCCCACGAACCTCTGTCGCAGAGGTGTGGCGCCCCTGGCCAAGTCCGCTCCGAATTGGGCACAATGCCCGTGCCGCAGGTCACGGCACTCCCGAGAGGCGAGACAGGGGGGCCGGTGACCGAGGTCGACCGATAAACTGTTCTCGGACGTTGCCGGGCGCAGCCCCCGAGCCCGTCCGCCAATGATCAGCCAGCAGCCGCTGCAACCCCAGGGAGCGTTGTGTCCCGTCGTCTGTTCACCTCGGAGTCCGTCACCGAGGGCCACCCCGACAAGATCGCTGACCAGATCAGTGACACCATCCTCGACGCGCTCCTCAAGGAGGACCCGACCTCCCGGGTCGCTGTCGAGACCCTGATCACCACCGGTCTGGTGCATGTGGCCGGTGAGGTCACGACCAAGACCTACGCGCCGATCGCCCAGCTGGTGCGCGACAAGATCCTGGAGATCGGTTACGACTCCTCGAAGAAGGGCTTCGACGGCGCCTCCTGCGGTGTCTCGGTGTCGATCGGCGCGCAGTCCCCCGACATCGCGCAGGGCGTCGACACGGCGTACGAGAACCGGGTCGAGGGCGACGAGGACGAGCTGGACCGCCAGGGCGCGGGTGACCAGGGTCTGATGTTCGGTTACGCGACGGACGAGACCCCCACCCTGATGCCGCTGCCGATCTTCCTGGCGCACCGTCTCGCCAAGCGCCTCTCCGAGGTCCGCAAGAACGGCACCATCCCCTACCTGCGCCCGGACGGCAAGACGCAGGTCACCATCGAGTACGACGGCGACAAGGCCGTCCGTCTCGACACGGTCGTCGTCTCCTCGCAGCACGCGTCCGACATCGACCTGGACTCGCTGCTCGCTCCGGACATCCGCGAGTTCGTCGTGGAGCCGGAGCTCAAGGCGCTCCTCGACGAGGGCATCAAGCTGGACGCGGACAGCTACCGCCTTCTGGTCAACCCCACCGGCCGGTTCGAGATCGGCGGCCCGATGGGTGACGCGGGCCTGACCGGCCGCAAGATCATCATCGACACCTACGGCGGCATGGCCCGCCACGGCGGCGGTGCCTTCTCCGGCAAGGACCCGTCCAAGGTGGACCGCTCGGCCGCGTACGCGATGCGCTGGGTCGCCAAGAACGTCGTGGCGGCGGGTCTCGCCTCCCGCTGCGAGGTCCAGGTGGCCTACGCCATCGGCAAGGCCGAGCCCGTGGGCCTGTTCGTCGAGACCTTCGGCACCGAGAAGGTCGACACGGACAAGATCGAGAAGGCGATCGACGAGGTCTTCGACCTGCGTCCGGCCGCCATCATCCGCGACCTCGACCTGCTGCGCCCGATCTACTCCCTGACGGCGGCGTACGGCCACTTCGGCCGTGAGCTGCCGGAGTTCACGTGGGAGAAGACCGACCGCGTCGAGGCGCTGCGCAAGGCCGCGGGCCTGTAGGTCCGTCAGCCCCCGCGGTTTCGTCACCGAGGCCCGGTGTCCCTCTGGGATGCCGGGCCTCGGCGCGTCCCGGGGCGCCGGGCCGAGGCGTCCCGCCGGCCGCCCCTCCGGGTCCGGGCGGCGTCGGTTGTCAGTGGGGTTTGGTAAGAATGCAGGCGTGAGCAGCGAGAACGGGTCGGTGGACGAGGGCGCCGGGGGAGCGCAGCCCGAGCAGCTTGCGTTCATTCGGGAGAGCGTGCGCAAGGCCAAGGTGCCGCGGGCCAAGCCCCGGACCTGGCGGGGGGCCGCGCTGGCCAAGGAGCTGCCGGTCGCGCGGGTGCTGGTGGACAAGGGCGTGCTGCATCTCGACCGGTACTTCGACTACGCCGTGCCCGAGGAGCTCGACGCGGCCGCACAGCCCGGGGTGCGGGTGCGGGTGCGCTTCGGGGCCGGGCGCGGGCGAGTCCGGGAAGGGCGGCGCGAGGGGGGAGGGCTGATCGACGGGTTCCTCGTCGAGCGGCTCGCGGAATCCGACTACTCCGGGCCGCTGGCGGCACTCGCCCAGGTCGTCTCGCCCGAGCCGGTGCTCAGCGAGGAGCTTCTGGGACTGGCGAGGGCCGTCGCCGACCGGTACGCGGGCAGCCTCGCCGATGTGCTCCAGCTCGCCGTGCCGCCTCGCAGCGCCCGCGCCGAGCAACGCCCCTCGCCCGAGCCGCTGCCGCCGCCCCCCGCGCCGGAGGCGGGGTCCTGGGGGCGGTACGAGCGCGGGGCGGCGTTCTTGGAGTCACTGGCCTCGGGGGGAGCGCCGCGCGCGGTGTGGAACGCCCTGCCCGGGCCGGAGTGGAGTGCGGAGCTGGCGCGGGCCGTCGCCGCGACCCTGGCCTCGGGGCGGGGCGCGCTCGTCGTCGTGCCGGACGGCCGGGCTGTCGCGCGCGTCGACACCGCGCTGACCTCGGTGCTGGGCGAGGGGCGGCATGCGGTCCTGACCGCCGACGCCGGGCCCGAGAAGCGGTATCGGGAGTGGCTGGCCGTGCGGCGTGGCGCCGTGCGGGCCGTGGTCGGGACGCGGGCCGCCATGTTCGCACCGGTGCGGGACCTCGGGCTCGTCGCGCTCTGGGAGGACGGCGACGACAGCCACAGTGAGCCGCATGCCCCGCAGCCGCATGCGCGCGAGGTGTTGTTGTTGCGTGCCGCGCTGGACAAGTGCGGCTTCCTGCTGGGCAGTTGGAGCTGCACCGTGGAGGCCGCGCAGCTCGTGGAGAGCGGCTGGGCCCGGCCGCTGGTGGCCTCGCGGGAGCAGGTGCGGGCGGTTGCCCCGCTGGTGCGGACCGTCGGGGACCAGGATCTCGCCCGGGACGAGGCGGCGCGGGCGGCCCGGCTGCCCACGCTCGCCTGGCAGGCCGTCAGAGAGGGCCTGCGACACGGGCCGGTGCTCGTGCAGGTGCCGCGACGGGGGTATGTGCCGCGGATGGCCTGCGCCAACTGCCGGGAGCCCGCGCGCTGTCGGCACTGCGCCGGCCCCCTGGAGGGGCAGGAGTCCGCGGCCGCGCTGCGGTGCGGATGGTGCGGGCGTGAGGAGGGGGCCTGGCACTGTCCGGAGTGCGGGGGGTTCCGGCTGCGGGCGCAGGTGGTGGGGGCCCGGCGCACCGCGGAGGAGCTGGGGCGGGCGTTTCCGGCTGTTCCGGTGCGGACGTCGGGGCGTGAGCATGTGCTGGACACCGTGCCGGGGGCACCGGCGCTGGTCGTGAGTACACCGGGGGCGGAGCCGGTCGCCGAGGGCGGGTATGCGGCGGCGCTGCTGCTGGACGGCTGGGCCATGCTCGGGCGGCCCGACCTGCGGGCCGGGGAGGACGCGCTGCGGCGCTGGATCGGGGCGTCGGCGCTGGTGCGGGCGCAGGAGGCGGGAGGCACCGTGGTGGTGGTCGCCGAGCCCACGCTGCGCCCCGTGCAGGCTTTGGTGCGCTGGGACCCCGTGGGCCATGCGGTGCGGGAACTGGGCGAGCGGGCCGAGCTGGGGTTTCCGCCGGTGTCGCGGATGGCCGCGGTGTCGGGGACCGGGCAGGCGCTCGCCGAGTTCCTGGCGGCCGCGGAACTACCCGCTGAGGCCGAGCTGCTGGGGCCCGTGCCGCTGCCGGTGACGGGGGCGGCGGGACCTCGGAGGGTGGGGGCGCCGCCGGTCGGGGAGCAATGGGAGCGGGTGCTGGTGCGGGTTCCGCCGGGGCGGGGGGCCGCGTTGGCGGCTTCGCTCAAGGCCGCGCAGGCTTCGCGGATGGCCCGGGGCGGAGGGAGCGGGGGCGAGGGGGCGGTCTGGGTGCGGATCGATCCCCCTGACATCGGGTGACGGTTGCCTCTGGGAGGACGGGGGGCATCGGACCAGCGGTCGCGGGACGGGCGTACGCCCGGGTGGTCCGGACATGCGTCTGCCCTCCCGGTCGTGAGGTGGGAGGGCAGAGAAGGGAGACGGGTCAGCCGTTGCGGGGGCCGGGGAAGGCTGTGGGCCTTGCCTCCTCGCGGAGCGCGGGGCTGCCCGCGGTGGGCTGGGTCGGCATGGAGCGGGCCGCGGGGACCGTGGGAACCGACGGCACCGTGGGGATACCGGTGTTGACGCTGACCGTGCGGGTTCCCGGCGCCTCCGTGGCGCGCTCGGCGTCGGCTGTCGCCTGGGCCGCGGCACGGCGGGCGCCGTAACGACGGTGGACCGCCTGCTTGGTGACGCCGAGGGCGGAGCCCACCGCGTCCCACGAGAACCCGAGCGAGCGGTCGAAGTCGACCGCGGCCGTCACCAGGGTCTCGACGCTGTCGCGCAGTTCCTGCGCGAGACGGACCGTGGGGGCGGGGGCGCGTCCGTAGACGACGAAGCCCGTGGAGGGGCCGGAGCGGCGCGGGCGGTAGACGTTGCCCAGCTGGGCGGTCAGGGTGCGCAGTGCGTCCACCTGCCGGCGGACCCGCTCGATGTCCCGCACCAGCAAGTGCAGGCTGGCCCGAGCCTGGGCGTCGTGGGTTGCGTGGTCGGCCATGAACAAGCCTCTCGAACCGGCGTGGCAAAGGATGGGGCCGCGATCGCGGCCCGTTGTGGTCAACTCTTTCTTGACCAACGCGTCTACGCTCCGCTGGTCACGCACTGGGGGCGTACCGGCATATGCGTGCGCCGGGGGTGGGGGGTTCGCGCCTTGGCCGGGAGCGCGGGCCGTGTCCGTGGGTTCCGCTCCCGGCCGTGCGGCGGCCGAGGCTCGCCATAGACTTGTGTGTTGCCCGTCGTCACCCGTCCGAGAGGCCCTGCCCACCCATGAAGCTCGTCTTCGCCGGTACCCCCGAGGTCGCCGTTCCCGCCCTGGACGCTCTCATCGCCTCCGGGCGGCACGAGGTCGCCGCTGTCGTCACGCGGCCGGACGCGCCGGCCGGGCGGGGGCGCAGGCTGGTCGCGAGCCCGGTCGCGGAGCGGGCCGAGGAGGCGGGGATCGAGGTGCTGAGGCCCGTCAAGCCGCGCGATCCGCAGTTCCTCGAACGGCTTCGCGAGATCGCCCCGGACTGCTGTCCCGTCGTGGCCTACGGCGCCCTGCTGCCCCGCGTGGCCCTCGACATCCCCGCCCACGGCTGGGTCAACCTGCACTTCTCGCTGCTGCCGGCCTGGCGTGGGGCCGCTCCCGTGCAGCACTCCATCATGGCGGGGGACGAGATCACGGGCGCCTCGACCTTTCTCATCGAGGAAGGGCTGGACTCCGGGCCCGTCTACGGCACCGTCACCGAGGAGATCCGGCACACCGACACCAGCGGTGACCTGCTGACCCGGCTGGCCTTCGCCGGGGCCGGGCTGCTGGCCGCGACCATGGACGGCATCGCGGACGGCACCCTGAAGGCCGTACCGCAGCCGACGGAGGGCATCACCGTCGCCCCGAAGATCACCGTCGAGGACGCACGGATCGACTGGGCCGCGCCCGCGCTGCGGGTGGACCGGGTGGTGCGGGGATGCCACCCCTCGCCCGGCGCCTGGACGACCTTCCGCGGCGAGCGGCTCAAGCTGATCCAGGTCCAGCCGGTTCCCGACCGTAGGGATCTCGCTCCCGGTGCCCTCGCCGTCGGCAAGAACAGTGTCCACGTCGGGACCGGGTCGTACGGCGTGGAACTGCTGTGGGTGCAGGCACAGGGGAAGAAGCCGATGAAGGCCGCTGACTGGGCGCGCGGCGTCAGGATCGCGGACGGCGAGACCGTCGGCACGTGAGGCGGACCGGTCGGTCGGGCGGGTGGGCCGGCGGCCGGTGGCACGGGCTGAGGACGAGCGTGTCTGTGCGGTCGGCAGGGCGGACCGGATCGGCCGAGCGGCGTCCTCGGTCGGCGGTGGCCGTCTCGGCGTCGTCGGGCCCCCTCGAAGGGTCACCTGGCCTTCGGCGGACGTACGCTTGGGCTCTGTCCAGACCTTGAACCCGGAGCACCTTTTTCGTGAGCGAGCAGCCCCGTCGGCCCCGCAAACCCGGCAAGCCCTACCGTCGGCCCCAGAAGGACCCCGTCCGCTTCCTCGCCTTCGAGGCGTTGCGGGCCGTGGACGAGCGGGACGCGTACGCCAACCTCGTCCTGCCCCCGCTGTTGCGCAAGGCGCGGGAGAAGGAGGGTTTCGAGGCGCGGGACGCGGCGCTCGCGACCGAGCTGGTGTACGGCACACTGCGGCGGCAGGGGACGTACGACGCGATCATCGCCGAGTGCGTCGACCGGCCGCTGCGTGAGGTCGATCCGCCGGTGCTCGACGTGCTGAGCCTCGGGGCGCACCAGCTGCTCGGGACGCGCATCCCGACGCACGCCGCCGTGTCCGCCTCCGTCGAGCTCGCCCGGGTCGTGCTCGGGGACGGACGGGCCAAGTTCGTCAACGCCGTACTGCGGAAGATCGCTCAGGACGACCTCGACGGGTGGATCGCGAAGGTCGCTCCGCCCTACGACGACGACCCCGAGGACCATCTCGCCGTCGTGCACTCCCACCCCCGCTGGGTCGTCTCCGCGCTGTGGGACTCCCTCGGCGGCGGGCGGGCCGGTATCGAGCGGCTGCTGGAGGCCGACAACGAACGCCCCGAGGTGACCCTCGTCGCCCGGCCGGGGCGGGCCACCACCGAGGAGCTGCTGCGCCAGGAGTCCGCCGCGCCGGGGCGCTGGTCGCCGTACGCCGTGCGGCTGGCCGAGGGCGGTGAGCCCGGGGCCGTCGGCGCCGTGCGCGAGGGCCGGGCCGGGGTGCAGGACGAGGGCAGTCAGCTGGTCGCGCTGGCCCTCGCGAACGCGCCGCTCGAAGGCCGGGACGAGAAGTGGCTCGACGGGTGCGCGGGACCGGGCGGCAAGGCCGCGCTGCTCGCCGCGCTCGCGGCCGAGCGCGGTGCCATGCTGCTCGCCTCCGAGAAGCAGCCCCATCGCGCCGGGCTGGTCGCCAAGGCGCTCGCCGGGAATCCGGGGCCGTATCAGGTGATCGCCGCGGACGGGACCAAGCCGCCGTGGAGGCCGGGGAGCTTCGACCGGGTGCTGATGGACGTGCCGTGCACGGGGCTCGGGGCGCTGCGGCGACGGCCGGAGGCCCGGTGGCGGCGTCGGCCCGAGGACCTGGAGGGGTTCGGGCCGTTGCAGCGGGGCTTGTTGAGCACCGCGCTGGACTCCGTCAGGGTGGGCGGGGTTGTCGGGTACGCCACTTGTTCGCCCCACCTTGCGGAGACGCGGGCCGTGGTGGAGGACGTGCTCAAGCAGTGGCCCTCCGCCGAACTCGTCGACGCGCGGCCGTTGTTCCCCGGTGTGCCGGAGCTGGGGGAGGGCCCGGACGTGCAGTTGTGGCCGCATGTGCACGGTACCGACGCGATGTATCTGGCGGTCATCCGTAGGACAGGGTGATCTAGTCGCGTGTCTGCGGCGCCGTCGTGGCTGGTCGCGCAGTTCCCCGCGCCCCTGGGTCGGTCGGCTCCTCCCTGGCCAGGCTGTGCGGCCACCAGACCTTCGGACCCACGTCCAGGAACAGGGACGTGACCAGCACCGACCGCACGATGAACGTGTCCAGCAGGACGCCCAGCGCCACCGTGAAGCCGATCTCCGCGAAGGCGACCATCGGCAGGGTGCCCAGGGCGGCGAAGGTGCCGGCCAGGACGAGGCCGGCGGAGGTGATGACGGCGCCGGTCGCGGCCAGACCCGTGATCACGCCCGCACGGGTGCCTCCGTGGGCCGCCTCCTCGCGGATGCGGGTGGTCAGGAAGATGTTGTAGTCGATGCCCAGAGCCACCAGGAAGACGAACACGAACAGCGGGAAGTCCGTGGACTCGCCCGCGTAGTCGAAGAGGTGGCGGAAGGCCAGGGCGCTGATGCCGAGGGCCGCCGCGAAGGACAGGATCACCGTCCCGATCAGCAGCAGCGGGGCGATCAGGGCGCGCAGCAGGGCGCACAGGATCAGCAGGACGACCGCGAGCACCAGCGGGATGATCAGTATGTTGTCGTGCGTGGTCGCCCTGTCCATGTCGAGCAGGGCAGCCGTACCGCCGCCGACCTGGGCATCGGCGGCCGGGACCGCGTGGACGGCGTCCCGGACCCGTTCCACCGTCTGTTTCGCGGCCTCGCTGTCGGCCGGGGCGGTCATCGTCGCCTCGAAGAGGACCTTGCCCTCGTGCGACGGTTTCGTGCCCGGTGGCAGGCCGAGGGACGTGGGCACGACGCCCCGTGTTCCCGCGACCGCCTCGCCGACCTGTCGTGCCTGGGCCTGGTTGCTGACCACGACCAGGGGATCGCCGCTGCCCGCCGGGAAGTACTTCCCGGACACTTCCTGGCCGACGATCGAGTCCGGTTTCCCGGTGAACGCGTCCGCGTTGCTGATGCCTTCGGCGCGCAGCTGGATCAGGCCGAGCGAGCAGACCACGAGGGCCGCTGCCGTGGCGCTCCAGACCATCCGGGGGCGGAGGGCCATACGGCGGCCGGCGCGGGCCCACAGGCCGCTCTCGATGCGGTCGGGGGCGCCGAAGTGCGGAATGGCCGGCCAGAACATCCAGCGGCCGAAGATCACCAGCAGGGCCGGGAACAGGGTGGTCATCGCCAGCAGGGCGACCGCGACACCGATCGCGGCGACCGGGCCGAGGCCCCGGGTCGAGTTCATCTCGGCGGTCAGCAGGACCAGCATGCTCAGGACGACGGTCGCGCCGGAGGCGAGGACCGCGGGGCCCGCACGGTGCAGGGCGCGGGCCATCGCCTCGTGGCGGTCCTCGTGATGGTGCAGTTCCTCCCGGTAGCGGGCGACCAGCAACAGGGCGTAGTCGGTCCCCGCTCCGAAGACGAGGACGGTCAGAATGCCCGCGCTCTGGCCGTTGACGGTCAGTCCCGCGTGCTGGGCGAGCAGGTAGATGAAGGCCTGCGCGGTGAACAGCGCGGCGACCACCGAGAGCAGCGGGACGAGGAGCAGGGTGGGGCTGCGGAAGGTGATGAGCAGCATGACCACGACGACCGCCATCGCGGACAGCAGCAGGGTCGAGTCGATGCCCTCGAAGGCCTTCGAGAAGTCCGCGGACGTACCGCCCGGGCCGGTGATGTGCACGGCGAGACCGTTGCCGCCCTTGCCCACGACGTCACGCAGCGAGTCGACCGCGGGCGCGATCTCCTGCCAGCCCTTCTCGTCCATGGTGATCGGGACGAGGATCTGGGCCGCGCGCGGGTTGTCCTGCCGGTCGTAGACCGGCCCCCGGGTCTCCGCGCCGCGGATGCCGTGCGCCGTGAGCCGCTTGATCTGGGCCGTGTCCCGGGCGATCGCGGCGCGCTCCTGCGCGGTGAGGCCGCTGTCGCGCGCGTAGACGACGACGGCGGGGATCTGTTCCGGCCTGAAGCCCTCGGAGAGCTGGAGGACCTGGGTCGACTCCGCGGAGCCGGGCAGCCAGGAGGCCGCGTCGTTGTCCTGGGCGTCGGTGAGCTTGGAGGCGAGGGGCGCCGTCAGGAACAGCACCACCAGCCACAGCGCCAGTACCACCCACTTGGCACGCCGTCCGCAGACGAAGTGCGCGATGCCTCGATTCCCGGTCATGGCCACCCCCGGCGCCACCAGTCGAGCCGATCAGCCGCCCAGCATGACACGCACAGCTCGTCCACAACATCCGATGAACGGCTTAGGTCTGGACCGGCGCGCCCGTTCGCGCCCCGGCATGGGAGGCTTGGGGCATGGCCGCGCAGATCAACCCCAGCATCCTGTCCGCCGACTTCGCCCGCCTCGCGGACGAGGCGCGGGCGGTCGAGGGAGCCGACTGGCTCCACGTCGACGTCATGGACAACCATTTCGTCCCGAACCTCACGCTCGGTGTGCCGGTCGTAGAGTCTCTGGCCCGTGCGACGGACACCCCGCTGGACTGCCATCTGATGATCGAGGCCCCCGATCGCTGGGCGCCCCAGTACGTAGAGGCGGGGGCCTCCTCCGTCACCTTCCATGTGGAGGCGGCAGCCGCTCCGGTCCGGCTCGCCCGGGAGATCCGGGCCAAGGGTGCCCGCGCCTCCATGGCGCTGAAGCCCGCGACGCCCATCGAGCCGTACGAGGACCTGCTCCCCGAGCTCGACATGCTGCTGATCATGACGGTCGAACCCGGTTTCGGGGGACAGGCCTTCCTCGACATCATGCTCCCCAAGATTCGCCGGACCCGCGAGTTGATCAGCAAGCACGGGCTGGAACTGTGGCTCCAGGTCGACGGCGGCGTCTCGGCGTCCACCATCGAGCGCTGCGCGGACGCGGGCGCCGATGTCTTCGTCGCCGGATCGGCGGTGTACGGGGCATCCGACCCGGCAGAGGCGGTACGTGCATTGCGCAACCAGGCGGAGGGGGCGACCGCGAAGGCTTCGTGGGCGTGCGACCACTGAGCGTCAGGAACGTGAACGGCTCCGATCAGGGCTGATCAAGTGCGCCGGATCTGCAAGGATGAACGGCGAATCCAGAGTGTGAACAGCAGTGAGGAGAACGCCGTGTCGGGTATGTCGGCGGGCCGGTCAGCCATGCGGATGGGACCCGCTGAGCTGGTGCAGGCGGCGGCCATGGCCCGCCGCTTCTACCTGGAGGGCAAGTCCAAGATCCAGATCGCGGAGGAGTTCGGCGTCAGCCGCTTCAAGGTGGCCCGGGTCCTGGAGACCGCCCTCGAACGTGATCTCGTACGCATCGAGATCCGCGTGCCGGCCGAGCTGGACGCGGAGCGCTCGGACGCGCTCCGGGCCCGCTACGGCCTCAGGCACGCCGTCGTGGTCGAGTCCCCGGCCGAGGCCGAGGAGACTCCCGACCCCGAGAACCTGGGAGAAGTGGCCGCCGACCTGCTCGGCGAACTGGTCGACGAGGGCGACATCCTGGGCCTGGCCTGGGGCCGCTCCACCATCCACATGGCGGCCGCCCTCGACCGGCTCCCGCCGTGCACGGTGGTGCAGTTGACGGGGGTGTACGACGCCGGGACCGCCGAGCGCGGTTCGGTGGAGGCGGTGCGGCGGGCCGCCCAGGTGTCCGGCGGGGACGCCCACCCCATCTACGCGCCGATGCTGCTGCCGGACGCGGCCACCGCGATCGCGCTGCGCAACCAGCCCGGGATCGCACGGGCCTACGAGTACTTCGACAAGGTCACGGTCGCCTGTGTCTCCATCGGCTCCTGGGAGCCGGGCATCTCGACGGTGCACGACATGCTCAGCGACGAGGAGCGCGGCCACTACGCCTCGCTCGGTGTCGCCGCCGAGATGTCCGCGCACCTCTTCGACACCGAGGGCCGCAGGGTCGGGCGGGACCTGGGCGAGCGGTGCATCACCGTCAAGGCCGACCAGCTCCGCCGTATCCCCGAGGTCGTCGCGATCGCGGGCGGGCAGCGCAAGGCGGCCGCGATCGACGCGGTGCTGCGCTCCGGGCTGGTCACCAGCCTGGTGACGGACACCTCCGCCGCGGACTACCTGATGACGGCGGGGACACCGCCGAAGCCGGCACTGAACAGGGCGGACCCGGACGGGCCCTGACGGGCGGTCATGCGGGGACGGCCGTGGCAGCATCGCACCCATGCTGCTGCGGTTCGTCTCCCGGATTCTGCTGTGCGTCCTCGTGCTGGCCGGATGCTCGGCCGGACACGACCCCTCGCCCGGCGGGGACCTGGCCACCGTCCAGGCGGCGAAGCTCCCCGCCGAGGCCCGGCAGACCCTCGAACTCATCGACCGGGGCGGCCCGTTCCCGTACCAGAAGGACGGCGCCGTCTTCGGGAACTTCGAGCGGCTGCTGCCCGCGCACCGGCGCGGCTACTACCACGAGTACACCGTCCCCACGCCGGGCTCGCGCGACCGCGGGGCCCGGCGCATCGTCACCGGGCAGGGCGGGGAGATCTACTACACCGATGATCACTACGACTCGTTCAGGGCGGTACTGAGATGACGGCACGCGTGGTCACGCTGGACCTCGACGGGGTCACGGACAAGGCGGGCCTGATGGACCGCTGCGCGCGGGACCTGCGGCTGCCGGACTGGTTCGGCCGCAACTGGGACGCGCTGGCCGACGTCCTGTCCGACCCGGACCTGTGGTCCGGGGACGGGGTCGAGGAGGAGACCGTCGTGGTCGTACGGCACTGGGACCGTTACGCCGAGGCGCGGCCGGACGAGTGGGCGACCGCGCGCGAGGTGTTCGCGCAGGCGTCCGCGCTCACCGTGGCGCTCGCGCTTGGAGGTTCGTCCTAGGGCCCCCGCGGCCGGTCTGGACGATTCGCCCGTGGGTGTCTCTCCGCCCGGCATGGGAGAATGAAGTACGTGCTCTTTCCCCCTGGCTGACCTGTCCGGGGGCCACCTCTGATCGACTGGGATGTGCAGCACGTGCGTTTCCTCAACGACATCCAGCCCCCGTACGACCTGACGTACGACGACGTCTTCATGGTCCCGAGCCGCAGTGCCGTGGGCTCGCGTCAGGGCGTGGACCTCAGCTCCCCGGACGGCACGGGCACCACCATCCCGCTGGTCGTCGCCAACATGACCGCGATCGCCGGGCGCCGCATGGCCGAGACCGTGGCCCGGCGCGGTGGCCTCGTGGTCATCCCGCAGGACATCCCGATCGAGGTCGTCACCGAGGTCGTCTCCTGGGTGAAGAGCCGCCACCACGTCCTGGACACCCCGATCGTGCTGGCCCCGCACCAGACCGTCGCCGACGCGCTCGCCCTGCTGCCCAAGCGCGCGCACAACGCCGGGGTGGTCGTCGACGAGGAGGGCCGGCCCGTCGGTGTCGTCACCGACCAGGACCTGTCCGGGGTCGACCGTTTCACCCAGCTCGCCGAGGTCATGTCGCGCGATCTGCTGCTGCTCGACGCGGACATCGACCCGCGTGAGGCCTTCAACCGGCTCGACGGGGCCAACCGGCGCTACGCCCCCGCCGTGGACCGGGAGGGCCGTCTCGCCGGCATCCTCACCCGCAAGGGCGCCCTGCGCGCCACGCTGTACACGCCTGCCGTCGACGCGCAGGGCAGGCTGCGGATCGCCGCCGCGGTGGGCATCAACGGCGACTTCGCGGAGAAGGCCAAGCAACTGCTCGACGCGGGCGTCGACACGCTCGTCATCGACACCGCGCACGGCCACCAGGAGTCGATGATCACCGCGATCCGGACCGTGCGGGCGCTCGACCCGCAGGTCCCGATCGTGGCCGGGAACATCGTGGCCGCCGAGGGGGTGCGGGACCTGATCGAGGCCGGCGCGGACATCATCAAGGTGGGTGTGGGCCCCGGCGCCATGTGCACCACCCGCATGATGACCGGCGTGGGCCGGCCGCAGTTCTCCGCGGTCCTGGAGTGCGCGGCGGAGGCGAAGAAGTACGGCAAGCACGTGTGGGCCGACGGCGGTGTCCGGCACCCGCGCGATGTCGCCATGGCGCTGGCCGCCGGTGCGTCCAACGTGATGATCGGGTCGTGGTTCGCGGGCACCTACGAGTCGCCGGGCGACCTCCAGCAGGACGCGAGCGGGCGGCTCTACAAGGAGTCCTTCGGCATGGCGTCCGCGCGGGCGGTGCGCAATCGCACGTCGGACGAGTCGGCGTACGACCGGGCCCGCAAGGCGCTGTTCGAGGAGGGCATCTCGACCTCCCGGATGTTCCTCGACCCGGCCCGCCCGGGTGTCGAGGACCTGATCGACTCGATCATCGCGGGCGTCCGCTCCTCGTGCACCTACGCCGGCGCGGGCTCTCTGGAGGAGTTCGCCGAGAAGTCGGTCGTGGGCATCCAGAGCGCGGCCGGTTACGCGGAGGGCAAGCCGCTGCACGCCAGCTGGAGCTGAGTCCCGTACTGCGCGGCCCCCGTCGGAATTCGGGGGCCGTTCGCGTGCGCGGACCGTACGGTCGGCGCATGGAGATCACCGTCTGCCGCGGCGGCGACGTCGCGCTGCTCGACCGGTACATGGGCTCGCCGGGGGCCACGTCGTTCCACGCCCGGCGGTTCGCCCGGCAGGAGGCGGGGGAGTGCACCTACCTCGTCGCGTGGCTGGACGGGCGGCCCGTGGGGCACGCGGAGCTGCGCTGGGTGGGCTGCGCGGCGCCCGAGGTCACCCTGGACTGCCCCGAGATCGGCGGCCTCGCCGTGTGGCCGGAGGAACTGCGCTCGCGGGGTATCGGCACCCAGCTGATCCGGGCCGCCGAGTCACGGGCACGGGAACGGGGTCTGACGACCGTGGGCATCGGGGCCGGGAAGGACAACCCGCGCGCGGCCGCCCTGTACGCACGGCTCGGCTACCGCCCGGTGACCGACTACCTGGACCGCTACACCTACCAGGACCACGACGGCACGACCCGTGAGTGCGTCGACGCCTGTGTGTTCCTCGTCAGAGAACTCCCGTCAGGCAGCCTTGACGTCAAGCCTGCTTGACGCGAGTCTGGGGGTATGACGACACCGGAGAGCATCGAGCCGCAGTACACCCTGCTGACCGCCGTCTCCCGCCTCGACGAGCTCCGCATGCGGGAGTCCATGGGCGAGGGCGGGGCCACGGACGCCCCCGACCGGACCGAACTCCTCGAACTCCTCGCACTGAGCGAGGTCGTGGCCCGCAAGGCGTCCTACGGCCGTCAGCTGACCGTCCGCGCGGCCCGCGAGGCCGGCGCCTCCTGGTCGCAGATCGGGGCCGCGCTGGGCACCAGCAAACAGGCCGCCTGGGAGGCCCACACCCGCTGGATCGACACCCAGGCGGCGGCGTACGGCAAGCCGGGGCAGATGGGGTACGACGAGGTGGACGTGGCCG
>NZ_KQ948152.1:436775-479465 GCF_001513955.1 Streptomyces pseudovenezuelae
AGCGTCGAAGGGACTTGACCGACGGGTCGCGTGCGTCGGCGCTCCGGACGCGGCTTGCGGCGGGGCCGGGCAGGCGGGGGCGGGAAGGTGGGCGTGGCCGAGGTGCGGGCGGTTGCAGGGCGCCGGAGGTTCGCTGGCGAGGGTCGAAGGGGGGTGACGGGGCGCGTGGATGGATGTGCGGGCCGCGGCCACGGATAGGCCGGCAGATGGGGCTTGGGCGGGCGGGGCGTCTCGGGGGCGCGGGAGGGGTGCTGGCGAGAGCCGACGGGGTTGATGGGGGTGTGCATCAGCTCTCCGGCTGAGGCCTGCGTTAAGGCCGGGCATGCCGGCTTCAAAAAGAGGGGCGCCGGAGTTTCGCCGGCGAGGGCCGAGGGGGATGACGGGGGCGCGCATGGACGCTCCGGCTGCGGTCTGCAGCGAGGCGGGGCGGATGCGGGTCGGTGAGATGGGTGTGGTTGGTCGTGGTGCGGGTGGTTGCGAGGGAGCAGAAGGGCGCTGACGGGGGCTGATGGGGGCGTGCGTCGGCGCTCCGGCCGTGGTGTGCGGCGAGGCCGCGCAGGTGGGGTTCGGGAAGAGGAACCTTGCCGAGGCGCGGGCGGTGGCGGTGACCCCTGATGGGGGCCGCAAGGGGTAGTGCGCAACGAAGGTTCGCCTGGTCCCGTGGAACGCAACGATCTTGCGAGTGCGTGCAAGGTTGCTGCATTACGGCTGTGACCTCCGGGCTCATAGGGTGCTTCGCTGTACTCACCTGCAACGACGAAGGAGTCAGCGCGTGCTCGACCAAGGCGCACCCCCGCAACAGCGCACCCCACAGGCGACGGGGCTCGGCGCGCGCCTCATGCGGCGCAAGCCGGTGGAACGCCTCGTCGCCGAGGGCGGCCAGGGCGAGGGAGGGGCCCTCAGGCGCTCGCTCGGACTGTGGCAGCTGACGATGATCAGCATCGGTGCCACCCTCGGCACCGGCATCTTCGTCGTCCTCGGCGAGGCGGTCCCCAAGGCAGGCCCGGCCGTCACCCTGTCCTTCGTGATCGCAGGCCTCACCGCACTCTTCTCGGCCCTCTCCTACGCCGAGCTCGCGGGCACCATCCCGGTCGCCGGGTCCTCGTACTCGTACGCGTACGCAACCATGGGCGAACTGATCGCCTGGATCTGCGGCTGGTGCCTGGTCCTGGAGTACGGCGTCTCGGTCGCCGCCGTGGCCGTCGGCTGGGGCGAGTACCTCAACGAGCTGCTCGACGGGACCATCGGCGTCACCATCCCGGACGCGCTGTCCGCCCCGCCCGGCGACGGCGGCGTCTTCAACCTGCCGGCGCTCATAGTCGTCCTGCTCGCCATGGCCTTCCTGCTGGGCGGTGCCCGCGAGTCGGCCCGCGCCAACACCGTCATGGTGGTCGTGAAGATGGCCGCGCTGGTGCTGTTCTGCGCGATCGGGATCCAGGGCTTCCGCTCGGGCAACTACGAGCACTTCATGCCGCTCGGGATGGCGGGCGTGAGCGCGGCCGGTGCCACGCTCTTCTTCTCGTACATCGGCTTCGACGCCGCCTCCACCGCCGGTGAGGAGGCGAAGAACGCCCAGCGCGACCTGCCCCGGGCGATCATGCTGTCGCTGGTCATCGTGACCGCGCTGTACGTCCTGGTCGCCGCCGTCGCGGTCGGCGCCAAGCCCTGGCAGCACTTCAACGACTCGGAGGCCGCGCTCGCCCAGATCATGCGCGAGGTCACCGGACAGAGCTTCTGGGGCACCCTGCTGGCGTTCTGCGCGGTCATCGCCATCGCGAGCGTCGTCCTGACCGTCCTCTACGGCCAGACCCGCATCCTCTTCGCGATGTCCCGGGACGGACTGGTGCCGAAGGTGTTCGCCCGGGTCCACCCGAAGACCGGCGCGCCCCGCGCCAACACGGTGATCGTCTCCCTGTTCTGCGGGGTGCTGGCCGCGGCGATCCCGCTCGGTCAGCTCGCCGACGCCACCAGCATCGGCACGCTCTTCGCCTTCGCGCTGGTCAACATCGCCGTCGTGGTGCTGCGCCGGACCCGCCCCGACATGCCCCGCACCTTCCGGGTCCCGCTCTCGCCGGTCTTCCCGGCGCTGGGCTTCGGCTTCTGCGTGTGGATGATGGGCAGCCTGTCCACCGTCACCTGGGTGGTCTTCGGGGTCTGGATGGCAGTCGGGCTCGTGTTCTACTTCGGGTACGGCCATCGCCGTTCCCGACTCGCAACACCCGAAAGCTGATCCACCCACCGTGCTGAACGATCTCGACGAACGCATCGTGCACGCCCTCGCCGAGGACGCCCGCCGCTCCTACGCGGACATCGGGCAGATCGTCGGCCTGTCCGCGCCCGCCGTGAAACGGCGTGTGGACCGGCTGCGTGCCACCGGAGCCATCACCGGATTCACCGTACGGGTGGACCCGGCCGCCCTCGGCTGGGAGACCGAGGGGTTCGTCGAGATCTACTGCCGGCGCAACACCTCCCCGGAGACCATCCAGCGGGGCCTGGAGCGCTACCAGGAGGTCGTGGCCGCCTCCACCGTCACCGGCGAGGCGGACGCGGTCGTGCAGGTCTTCGCCTCCGACATGCGGCACTTCGAGCGCGTCCTGGAGCGGATCGCGGGCGAGCCGTTCGTGGAGCGGACCAAGTCGGTGCTGGTCCTCTCGCCCCTGCTGCGCCGCTTCTCCTCGGGCTCGCCTACCTGACCTCCTCGGCGCGGCGGCGGACCGCCGCGAGCAGCCGTCGTACGGAGAGCGCGTGCCCGTGCGTACCGATCACGAGCAGCCGGTAGAGGGTGCCGACCGGCCCCGGGAACCGTGCCCGGGTCTCGGCCCGCAGCCGGGTCCGACCGGGGCCGGCCCCGTCGAGGCGGAAGACCAGGGCGTACGTCGAGAAGTAGTGGCGGCCCACCAGGACGAGCTCCCGGCCCGGGGCGGCGGACTGCACACGGAAGCCGGGGTAGGCCGAGCCCTCGGCCAGGGGGCGCGGTCCGGCGGCCGTGCGGTCCGGGCAGCCCACCAGACGGGCGTATCCGGCGAGGCGTCCCCCGGAGAAGGAGCGGTCCAGGACCTCGCCGATGCCCTGCCACACGGTGCGGGCGTCCGCCGCCACGATCTCGGTGTGCTCGTCCACGTGCGGGAGGCTGCTGATCTCCATGAGGATCCCCTTCAGTCGGCCGTTTTTCTGGCCAGCGCGTTGTTCCCGATCGAGTTGTGCACGCTGAAGCTCACCGCGTCCGAACGGTAGCGGTCGTCCGACCACTCCACCGGCCGGCCCTCACGGGTCGTGGTCACCCGGCGGACCCGCAGCAGCGGGCTCGTGCGGCGGACGCCCAGCAGCTCCGCGTCCTGCGCTCCCGCCGCCACCGCGTCGATGACGTGCTCCCCGTAGGCGAACACCAACCCCGTGTCGTCGTACAGGCGTTGAGTGACCGAGGGGCACCCGGGCTCGATCGCCTCGACGGTCGGGGAGATCCAGTCGGCGTACACCGTCCGCTCCAGCAGTACCGGTTCGCCGTCCAGCCCGCGCACCCGTAGGACGTGCAACACCGGTGTGCCGACGGCGAGTTGGAGGCGAACCGAGTCCTCCTTGGTGGCCGGACGGTACTCCTGTGCGACCACCTGGCCCGTCGCCTCACGCCCCATCGCCCGGGCCCACTCGGCGAAGCTGCGCAGTTCGGCGAAGCTCTGACTGCGGCGGCTGGCGAGGACCACGCGGCGGGCGCCCTGCCGGGAGCCGATGAGCCCCTCGGCCGTCAGCGTCGCGACCGCCTGGCGGACCGTGCCGCGTGAGACGCCGTAGTGGGCCGCGAGCTCCGTCTCTGCGGGCAGCAGGCTGCCGACGGTGTACTCCTCGCGGTCGATCGCCCGGCGCAGTTCGTCGGCGATCTCCTCGTGTCGCGCCCCCATGCTTCCCCTCTGAGTCGGTCACTGTGCACAGCGTGACCAGCGTAGTCGACAACCAGAGCGGCTCGAATGAGCCCTGATTGTGCGGGAATTCAGGGGTCGGTGTTTCGCCAGTGTTTACGAACAGGACACCAGCGGCAGCCTTACTGAGGCCAACTTGTTCAGACAAGTTCTCTCCCTCTTGACTCCCGTATGGCTCCTGCACCCTCGCGCGTCCCCTGGAGAAGCCGTGACCGTGTCCCTGCCGAGAACCGCCGCCCTCGGTGCTCTCGCCACCCTCGCCGCCCTCACCCTGAGCGCCTGTGGCGCAGCCCCCGACACCGCGTCGACCACCGCCGACGGCAAGAACGCCGCCACCGCCACCTCCGCCGCCGACTTCGGCGGCATGGACAAGCTGGTCGCCGCGGCCAAGAAGGAGGGCACGCTCAACGCCATCGCGCTGCCCCGCGACTGGGCCAACTACGGGGCCCTCATCGACGGCTTCCAGAAGAAGTACGGCATCAAGATCTCCGTCGAGAACCCCGACGGTTCCAGCCAGGACGAGATCAACGCCGTGACCTCGCGGAAGGGGCAGAACCGGGCGCCCGACGTCCTCGACCTCGGCAGCTCCTTCGCGATCAGCGCCGCCCAGCAGGGCCTTCTCGCGCCCTACAAGGTGGCCTCGTACGGCGACCTCCCCACCGGGCAGAAGGACCCGCAGGCCCGCTGGTACAACGACTACGGCGGCTACATCTCCATCGGCTGCGACGCCAAGCGGGTCAAGACCTGCCCCACCACCTTCGCCGACCTGCTCAAGCCGCAGTACAAGGGCCAGGTCGCCCTCAACGGCAACCCCACCAAGTCCGGTTCGGCCTTCGGCGGTGTCTACGCGGCCGCACTCGCGAACGGCGGCTCCTTCGACGACATCCAGCCCGGCCTCGACTTCTTCGCCAAGCTGAAGAAGAACGGCAACTACACGCCCGTCGAGTCGACCCCGGCCACCGTCGAGAAGGGCGAGACGCCGATCAGCATCGACTGGGACTACCTGAACGCCGGGTACGCCGACGAGTTCAAGTCCAAGGGCGTCGACTGGAAGGTCACCGTCCCGAGCGACGGCCAGTTCTCGCAGTACTACTCCCAGGCCGTCAACAAGGACGCCCCGCACCCGGCGGCCGCCCGCCTGTGGCAGGAGTACCTCTACAGCGCCGAGGGCCAGAACCTCTGGCTCAAGGGGTACGCCCGCCCGGCCCTGATGACCGCGATGGACAAGGCCGGCACCCTCGACAAGACCGCCGCCGCCAAGCTGCCCGAGGTCACCGGCACGCCCAAGTTCCCGACCGAGGCCCAGCAGGACAAGGCCAAGACGGTCCTCGGACAGGGCTGGGCGAAGGCCGTCTCCGGATGACGGCCACCGCCGTACGAGTGGACACGGCGCCCGCCGCCCAGGTGAGGCGGCGGCGCCGGTCCCTCGGCTGGGTCGCGGTCGTCCCACTGCTCGCGTTCGTCGCGGTAGCCTTCGGGCTGCCCGCCCTCGCCATGCTCGACGGCGCCTTCACCGCCAAGGACCCGGCCACCGGGGCGACTTCGTACACCCTCGGCAACCTGACGACCTCCCTCAAGGGCGCCTACCTCACCGCACTGCTCGGCAGCGTGAAGCTGTCGGCCGTGTCCGCCGCCCTCGGCACCCTGGTCGGACTGCCGCTCGCCCAGGCCGTGGTGTCCTCCCGCTTCCGCGCCCTGCGCGAGGCCGTGCTCACCGCGTCCGGGGTCCTCGCCAACTTCGGCGGTGTCCCCTTGGCCTTCGCCTTCGTCGCCACGCTCGGCAACGCCGGTGTGCTGACCCGGCACCTCGGCCTCACCGACCAGGGCTGGGACCTCTACAGCTTCTGGGGCCTGGTCATCGTCTACCTGTACTTCCTGATCCCGCTCATGGTGCTCACCGTCACCCCCGCCCTGGACGGGCTGCGCGTCCAGTGGCGCGAGGCCGCGCAGAACAACGGGGCGACGACCGTGCAGTACTGGCGTTTCGTCGCCCTGCCCGTCCTGCTGCCCACCCTGCTCGGCGGTTTCGTGCTGCTCTTCGGCAGCGCCTTCGCCGCGTACGCCACCGCCGCCGCGATGGTGGGCAGCTCGATCCCGCTGGTCACCCTGCAGATCGCCGACGCCATCTCCGGCAACGTGCTCGTCGGACAGGAGAACGTGGCGCTCGCCCTCAGCCTCGACATGGTCCTGGTCGCCGGCCTGGTCATGGCCGTGTACCTGCCCCTGCAGCGAAGGAGCGCCCGATGGCTCGCCTGAACCTGTGGCGGTGGGGCGTGCTCGGCCTCGCCGGGCTGTACTTCCTGGTGCCGCTCGCCGCGTCCGTCGTCTTCACCGTCGACGTGCCCGGCCAGGGCATCACCTTCGACGCCTACACCCGGATCTTCGCCACCGACGGCTTCGTCTCCAGCCTGCTGCTCTCGCTGGAACTGGCCCTCGCCACCATCGCCGTGGTGCTGCTGCTGATGGTGCCCGCCATGGTCGCGCTGCGGCTCGGGGCGCCCCGCCTGCGGCCGGTCGTCGAGGTGGTGTGCTCGTTGCCCCTGGTCGTCCCGCCGATCGCCTTCGTCGCCGGCATCGGCACGGTCCTCAAGTGGGGGCCCGACCACCTCTCGCGCACCCCGCTGTTCGAGACCTTCGTGGCGATCCAGAACCCCGACTTCCCGTTCGTCCTGGTCCTGGCCTACGTCGTGATGGCGCTGCCCTTCGTGTACCGGGCGCTGGACGCCGGCCTGCGCGCGGTCGACGTCCGCACTCTCGTCGAGGCCGCCCGCAGCTGCGGTGCCGGCTGGCCGCAGGCCCTCATGCAGGCCGTACTGCCGAATCTGCGGGGCGCCCTCCTCAACGCCTCCTTCCTCACCCTGGCCCTGGTGCTCGGCGAGTTCACCGTGGCCCAGCTGTTGGGCTTCCGGCCGTTCGCCGTGTGGATCGTCAACGTCAGCGGCTCGCAGGCCCAGTTGTCCGTCGCCGTGTCCGTGCTCAGCCTGCTCGTGACGTGGGTGCTGCTCCTCGTCCTGGCCGGCTTCGGCGGCCGTACCCGTCCTACCTCCCGGGGATGACCCATGCCTGAAACAGCTGCCACCGTCGAATTCCGGGGACTGAGGCGGGAGTTCGGTCCGACCGTCGCCCTCGACGGACTGGACCTGACCGCCCGGCCGGGCGAACTGCTCGCCCTGCTCGGCCCGTCCGGCTGCGGCAAGACCACCGCCCTCCGGATGCTCGCCGGCTTCGAACACCCCGACTCCGGCGAGGTGCTGGTCGACGGCGAGGACGTGACCCGGGTGCCGGCCCACCGCCGGGACGCCGGGATGGTCTTCCAGTCCTACAGCCTCTTCCCGCACCTCGACGCGCTCGACAACGTGGCCTTCGGACTGCGGATGCGCAAGGTCCGTACAGTCGAACGACGTGCCAGGGCCGCCGAGTTGCTGGACCTCGTGGGGCTCGCCGACAAGGGCGGCCGGTTCCCGCACCAGCTCTCCGGCGGCCAGCAGCAGCGGGTCGCGCTGGCCCGCGCGCTCGCCCTGCGCCCCCGCGTGCTCCTCCTCGACGAACCCCTCTCCGCGCTGGACGCCAAGGTGCGGCTCAGCCTCCGCGAGGAGATCCGCCGCCTCCAGCAGGAACTCGGCATCACCACCCTGTTCGTCACCCACGACCAGGAGGAGGCCCTGTCCATGGCCGACCGGGTCGCCGTGATGCACGCCGGCCGGCTCGAACAGTGCGCGCCCCCCAGCGAGTTGTACGGCCGTCCCGCGACCGCCTTCGTCGCCGAGTTCGTGGGCACGATGAGCCGGATCCCGGGCCGGATCGCCCAGGACACGGTCGACGTGCTCGGACAGCGGCTGCCGGTCGACGGCCCGGTGCCGTCCGCCACCGAGGTCGACGTGCTGGTGCGGCCGGAGGCCGTGCGCGTGCGCGCCGAGACCGACGGGAAGTCCCGCGTGGTCGCCACGTCCTTCCTGGGCGCGGCCGTCCGTGTCACCGTCCGGCTGGCCGACGGCACCGAGGTCAAGGCCGACCTGCCCGCGCACGAGGCCGCCGGGCTCACCGCCGGTGCCGTGGTGGGCGTGTCACTGCCCGAGCGGCCGGTGCTGGTGGCGGAACGCACCCGCTGATCCCCTCGTACGACTCCCCCCACACGAAAGAGAGAACCGTGACTCGACTCCCGCTCCAGGCCGTCCTGTTCGACATGGACGGCACGCTCGTCGACACCGAGCGGCTGTGGTGGGAGGCGGTGGAGCAGGTCGCCGGGCGCACCCTGACCGAGGCGGACCGGCCGGACGTGCTCGGCCGTCCGGTCGAGCACACGGCCGCCTGGCTGGCCGCGGCCACGGGCGTCCCGGCCGCCGGCCTCGCCGAGACCCTGCACCGGGAGTTCGCGGACCGCGTCCGCACCGGTGTCGTGCCCCGCCCCGGCGCGCTCGACCTGCTGGACGCCCTCGCACGGAAGCGGATCCCCACCGCCCTGGTGACCGCGTCCCCCCGCTCCGTCGCCGACACCGTCCTGGAGGCCCTGGGCGGCGCGAGCCGCTTCGCCGTCTCCGTCACCGCGGACGACACCGAGCACACCAAGCCCGCGCCCGACCCCTATCTCGCCGCCTGCCGCGCGCTCGGCGTGGACCCCTCGGGATGCGTGGCCGTCGAGGACACGGAGACCGGCGTGCGCTCCGCCGAGGCGGCCGGCTGTGCCGTGCTCGCCGTGCCCTCACTGGCCCCCGTCGCCGCGGCCCCGGGACGCACGGTCCTGACCGGCCTCGACGACGTCACCGTGGCCGGGCTGCGCGCCCTGCTGCCGTACCGGCTCCGCGTGATGACCTGGAACCTCTGGTACGGCGGCACCAAGGTCCACGACCACCGGGCCAAGCAGCTCAAGGTCCTCACCGAGACCGACGTGGACGTGGTCGGGCTCCAGGAGACGTACGGCACCGCCGCCGAGGAGCTCGCCCTGGCACTCGGCTGGCACCACCACCGGGCCGGGACGAACCTCGGCATCATCAGCCGCTTCCCGATCACGGCCGCTCTGGGCGACCCGGACGTCGGTTTCTACGGGGCGGCCGGCGCGCGGATCGCCGTGGGGGAGCGGGAGGTCGACGTCTGGACGGCCCACCTCGACGCCGAGCGGTACGGGCCCTACGCGGCCGAGCCGCTCGCCCACGAGGAGGTGCGGCTCGGGCAGCTGCGGGACACCCTGCGCCGGATCGGGGAGGCCGCGCCCGTCGTGCTCGTCGGCGACTTCAACAGCCCCTCCCATCTGGACCGGCCGGACGTCGAGTGGCCGGTGACGAAGGCGGCGGAGGAGGCCGGCTTCCGGGACTCCTACCGGGAGGCCCGGCCGGACCCCGTGCGCGATCCCGGACACACCTGGTCGCCGGTGCACGCCCACCCGGAGCCGCAGGACCGGATCGACTTCGTCCTCCACCGCGGCCTGCGGGTCCTCGACTCGCGGACCCAGGTCAGCGGCACCCCGCGGACCTGGCCTGACGTCGAGGACAACGACTGGCCGTCCGACCACGCCGCGGTGATCACCACATTCTCGCTGGGCAGCGGGCCCGCGACTGTCTAGCATCGGTGTCATGACCTGGCGACATTGATCCACCAGCCGTGCCTCCCGAGGGCCGCCTCGGACGCCGTACCCACGACGTCCGAACCGCCCTTCCGGGAAGGCCTCATGACACTCTCACCCGCACGTGTGCCCGCGACCGGCGTCCGCCGGCTGACGACCACGCTGTACGGCTACGCGTTCCTCGACGACCTCGTCCTGCTCTACCCGGTGTACGCGCTGCTGTTCGCCGACACCGGTCTGCCGCTCTGGCAGATCTCCTCGCTGTTCGCCCTGTGGTCCCTCACGGCCGTCGTCCTGGAGGTGCCCTCCGGCGCCTGGGCCGACACCGTCTCGCGGCGCCGCCTGCTGTGGCTCGGCCCGCTGCTCACGGCCGCCGGCTTCGCGCTGTGGGTGACCGTGCCGTCGTACGGCTCCTTCGCGCTGGGCTTCGTCCTGTGGGGAGCCGGCGGCGCGCTCGGCTCCGGTTCGCTGGAGGCCCTGGTCTACGACGAGCTGGAACGGCTCGGGGCCGCCGAGCGGTACGCGCGCGTGATGGGGCGGACCCGCGCGGCACGGCTGCTGGCCACCGTGGCGGCGATGGGCCTCGCCGGGCCGGTCCTCGCCCTAGGCGGCTATCCGGCCGTCGGCGCCGCTAGCGTCCTGGCCTGTCTGCTGGCCGCGGCGACGGCGACCAGGCTCCCCGAACACCGGGTGCCCGCCGAGAAGGGGAGCACCCGCTGGTCGGCGACGCTGCGGGCCGGACTCGCCGAGGCCCGCGGCGACCGGGCCGTCCAGGGCGCTCTGCTGCTCATCCCGGCCGTCGTCGCGGTGTGGGGCGCCCTCGACGAGTACGTCTCACTGCTGATCCGCGACCTCGGTGTCGCCGACACCACCGTGCCCTACCTGGTCCTGCTGGTCTGGGCGACCGTGACCGTCGGCAGCCTGTTCGCCGGCCCCGCCGAGCGCCTCGGCACCCGCGGCCTCGCCGCCCTGATCGCGGGGTCCGCGCTCGCCCTGGCCGTGGGCGCCGGAGTCCGCACCCCGGCCGGGATCGCCCTCGTGGGCCTCGCCTTCGCCGGCTTCCAGCTGGCCGAGGTGCTCGTCGACGTCCGCCTCCAGCACCGCATCGAGGACGCCCGCCGGGCCACCCTGACCTCGGTCGCGAGCCTCGGCACGGAACTGGCCACGGTCGCCGTGTTCGGCCTCTACGCCCTGCTCGGCGCGGCCATGGCGCACAGCACGGTCTTCGTGATCCTCTCCGCGCCGTATCTGGTCACGGCACTGGTGCTGGCCCGGGGAAGCGGGCGGGCACGCAACGAATCGCCGCGGGAGCGGCCTCGTACGCAATGAACCGCTCACCGGCGCGCAACGGCTTCTCCTTGTCCGCCCCGGTGAGCCGCCCGTACCGTCTACATGGCCCTTCAGTGGCCCCCACATCCACCTTCCGCCCGGTGAGGATCCCGCATGCGCACCGCCCTGCTCCAGAGCTCCGGCCGCCCCGGCTCCGTCGAGGGGAACCTCAAGGTCCTCGACGAGGCCGCGGGCCGGGCCGCCGCCGCGGGCGCCGCGCTGCTGGCCGCACCGGAGATGTTCCTCACCGGGTACGCGATCGGTGACGACATCGGCCGTCTCGCGGAGGCGGCCGACGGCGACTCGGCGGACGCGGTCGCGGAGATCGCCGGGCGGCACGGGATCGCGATCGCCTACGGCTACCCCGAGCTGGCCGGCGGGTCCGTCTTCAACTCCGCCCAGCTGATCTCCGCCGACGGCGTCCGGCTCGCCAACTACCGCAAGACCCATCTCTTCGGCTGCTTCGAGCGCGAGCAGTTCGAGCCGGGCGAACAGCCCGTCGTCCAGGCCGAGCTGGGCGGACTCACCGTCGGCCTCATGATCTGCTACGACGTCGAGTTCCCGGAGAACGTCCGCGCCCACGCCCTCGCCGGCACCGACCTCCTGGTCGTGCCGACCGCCCAGATGCACCCGTTCCAGTTCGTCGCCGAGTCCCTGGTGCCGGTGCGGGCCTGGGAGAACCAGATGTATGTCGCCTACGTCAACCGGGTGGGCCAGGAAGGGGAGTTCGAGTTCGTCGGACTGTCCGTGCTGGCCGGCCCCGACGGGGTGGCCCGGGCGCGCGCCGGACGCGCCGAGGAACTGGTGTTCGCCGACGCCGACCCCGCCCTCCTCGCCGCCTCCCGTGCGGCGAACCCGTATCTGAAGGACCGCAGGCCCGGCCTCTACGGGTCCCTCGTCTGAACCACCCCTTTGTTCCAAGGAGTCCGTACCCCATGACGTCCACCGTGCCCAACGCCGTCGAGCACGCAGACGAGCAGCAGCCGCCGATCACCATGTTCGGACCGGACTTCCCCTACGCCTACGACGACTTCCTCGCCCATCCGGCGGGCCTCGGCCAGATACCGGCGACCGAGCACGGCACCGAGGTCGCGGTGATCGGCGGCGGCCTATCCGGCATCGTGGCCGCGTACGAGCTGATGAAGATGGGCCTCAAGCCGGTCGTCTACGAGGCCGACCAGATCGGCGGACGGCTCAGGACCGTGGGCTTCGAGGGCTGCGATCCCACCCTGACCGCGGAGATGGGCGCGATGCGCTTCCCGCCCTCCTCCACCGCCCTCCAGCACTACATCGACCTCGTCGGACTGGAGACCCGCCCCTTCCCCAACCCCCTTGCGGAGGCGACCCCTTCGACGGTCGTCGACCTCAAGGGCGAGTCCCACTACGCCGAGACCGTCGCCGATCTCCCGCAGGTCTACCGGGATGTCGCGGCCGCCTGGAACAAGTGCCTCGAAGAGGGCGCCGACTTCTCCGACATGAACCGCGCGATGCGCGAGCGGGACGTGCCGCGCATCCGTGAGATCTGGGCCGAGCTCGTCGAGAAGCTCGACAACCAGACCTTCTACGGCTTCCTCTGCGACTCCGAGGCCTTCAAGTCCTTCCGGCACCGCGAGATCTTCGGCCAGGTCGGCTTCGGCACCGGCGGCTGGGACACCGACTTCCCGAACTCCATCCTGGAGATCCTGCGCGTCGTCTACACCGAGGCCGACGACCACCATCGCGGGATCGTCGGCGGTTCGCAGCAGCTGCCGCTCAGGCTGTGGGAGCGCGAGCCGGAGAAGATCGTGCACTGGGCCTACGGCACCTCGCTCGCGAAGCTGCACCGGGGCGGCCGGCCCCGCCCCGCGGTCACCCGGCTGCACCGCACGGCCGGCAACCGGATCACGGTGACCGACGCCGACGGCGACATCCGCACCTACGCGGCGGCGATCTTCACCGCGCAGTCCTGGATGCTGCTGTCCAAGATCGCCTGCGACGACTCGCTCTTCCCGATCGACCACTGGACGGCGATCGAGCGCACCCACTACATGGAGAGCTCGAAGCTCTTCGTCCCCGTGGACCGGCCGTTCTGGCTGGACAAGGACGAGGAGACGGGCCGGGACGTCATGTCGATGACGCTCACCGACCGCATGACGCGCGGGACGTACCTCCTGGACGACGGCCCGGACAAGCCCGCCGTCATCTGCCTCTCCTACACCTGGTGCGACGACAGCCTGAAGTGGCTGCCGCTGTCCGCGAACGAGCGGATGGAGGTCATGCTGAAGTCGCTCGGCGAGATCTATCCCAAGGTCGACATCCGCAAGCACGTCATCGGCAGCCCGGTGACCGTCTCCTGGGAGAACGAGCCCTACTTCATGGGCGCGTTCAAGGCCAACCTGCCCGGCCACTACCGCTACCAGCGGCGGCTGTTCACCCACTTCATGCAGGACCGGCTGCCCGAGGACAAGCGGGGCATCTTCCTCGCCGGCGACGACATCTCCTGGACGGCCGGCTGGGCCGAGGGCGCGATCCAGACCGCGCTGAACGCGGTCTGGGGCGTCATGCACCACTTCGGCGGCGAGACCGACGCGACCAACCCCGGCCCGGGGGACGTGTACGAGGAGATCGCACCGGTCGAACTCCCCGAGGACTAGCCCCCGACGGCCCGCGCCCACCCCGTACGACACCCGGACCGACGACGGGACCGGCCGGGTAGGACCGTGCTCGGCTTCGAGACCCCGCAACGTGGGTCACTTGTCGGCGAGTTGCCGGACCAGGGCGGGCGGGGGGTCCGGGCCGCCCTCGACCCGCCAGGAGTCGGTGATCTCGTCCAGTACCCGCGCGCGTGCGGGGAAGTGGCCCGCGTCCGCGGTCGCGTACTCGTCGGTCGGCCCACCGGCGCCGAGAGGCGTCGCTCGTCGCGGACAACCCGGCGCGGGGCCCTGTGGGTTGGAACAGGCCGTGCGGAGGGGCCACCAGGACGCCGGTGCAGAGGTCGGCGGGCCGACGTGAACCCGGTGCGCCGGAGTCGGTTCAGGCCGGCAGCGGAGTGAGCAGCATGCGTCCCGCGAATCCCACCGCTGTGTCCAGGCGCTCGGTGAACTCCCCGGCCATGTCGGGCAGTCCGCGCAGGGCCCACAGCGCCCGGGCCGCGGTCCAGGTGGCGTCGCGGGCGCGCTCCAGGCTCCAGGAGCCCAGCAGATGGGTGAGCGGGTCGGCGACCTGGAGAAGGTCGGGGCCCGGCATCAGATCTTCGCGGATGCGCTCCTCCAGCGAGACGAGGAGATCGCCCACGCGGTCGAACTCGTCCTCCACGTCCGCGGGTTCGCAGCCGAGCGTACGACAGGTGTCCACCACGGCGAGCGCCAGGTCGTGGCCGATGTGCGCGTTGATGCCCGCGAGCGCGAACTGAAGTGGTCGTACGCCGGGATGACGACGGAACTGGAACAGGGGCCGCCAGCAGGCCGGCGGACGGCCCTCGCGGGCCGCCGCGTCCACCGCCGCGAGATAGCGCTCGGCGAACCGCACGTCCAGCGTGATCGCGGCCCGCGCGTCCGCGAACCGGCCCCCGTCGACGCACCGGTCGACCGCCTCGGTGACGGCGAGGTAGACGCGGTTGAAGACCGCGACGCCGTCCCGCTCGGGCAGGTCCTCCTCCAGGGCGCGCATACGGGAGACGACCGTGTCGAGGGGAGTGGTGAACTGTTCCAATTGCGCCATAGCGGCAGGGTCCCAGTCCTAAGGTGGCCGGGGTACCGGCGGGCCGGACGCTTCCCCAGAACGGGGGAACGCGCCCGTCGCGCGAGGGGGGAGCGGCAGCGTGTCAGGCTCACGTGCCCAGCGGCTGGCCGCGCGCCGCGCCGCGCGCAGGCGGGCCACGGGCCGCGGCGTGATGGTCGCGGCGGCCTCCGTGGTGGTCGCCGTCGGCACCGCGACCGGAATGCTCTCCTCGCTCGACGACCGGCAGGGCTCCGACGAGGCGAGGCCCGGTCTCGTCAGCGGCTCCCCGAGCCGGAGTTCGCCGTCCCCCGTGGCGTCGGTGTCCGATCCGGCCTCTCCCTCCGCATCTGCCCCGGCCTCGGCTTCCGCGAAGGCGAGCGCGTCCCCGTCCCCCAAGAAGGCGGGCCACGGTCCCGCGAAGGCCGGGCCCACCACCACCCGCCTCTACCGTCACCCCGCCTCCCAGGTGCTCGACTGGGTGCGGGACCATCCGCGCGACTGGCGTGCCGAGGTCATAGAGTCCCGCATCGCCGACCGGCCGGCCGCGGTCTGGTTCGCCGACTACACCCCGGGGACCATCACCTCCCGGGTCCGCGCGGTCACCTCGGGCGGTGCCGCGCAGGGCCGGGTCCCGGTGCTGGTGCCGTACGCGATCCCGGACCGCGACTGCGGCGGCGCCTCTCAGGGCGGGGCCCCGGATCTCGGCGCGTACGACGCCTGGATCGACCGGTTCGCCGCGGGGCTCGGCTCCGGCGAGGTCGTCGTCGTCCTGGAGCCCGACTCGATCGCCCAGTCCGACTGCCTCTCCGACGCGGGGCGCGCCGACCGCTTCGCCGCGCTGGCCAGAGCGGGCCGCGTCCTGAAGGCCGCGAACCCCGAGGCCCGCGTCTACTTCGACGCCGGGCACTCCGCCTGGCGTCCGGCGTCCGAACAGGCGGCCCTGCTCCGGCGGGCGGGCGCCGCCTCGGGCGCCTCCTCCGACGGGATCTTCAGCAACGTCTCCAACTTCCACACCACCTCCGCCGAGATCGCCTACGACCGCCGGGTCCTGGACGCCCTCGCCGGACCGTCGAGTCTGGGCGCCGTCATCGACACCAGCCGCAACGGCAACGGCGCCCCGTCCGACGGCGAGTGGTGCGACCCGGCGGGCCGGAAGATCGGCCGGCCTCCGAGCCTGAACACCGGCGAGGCGAGGATCGACGCCTACCTGTGGGTGAAGCTGCCGGGGGAGTCGGACGGGTGCCGGGGCACACCGGGCACGTTCAGCCCGTCGTACGCCTACGACCTGGCCTCGTCGTAGACGTACGGCCACTCCGGACGGGTTGAGCGACCGCTTAGGATAGGGGTCGTTGCCGTATACACCCAGGAGTTCCGCGTGACCGCCGAAGCCGCCCTCGCCCCCGACCTGTCCTACGGACGGCTGATCCCGGTCACCGTCCACTTCGACGATCTGGACGCCCTGGGCATGCTCCACAACGCCCGCTACCCGCTGCTCGTCGAGCGGGCCTGGACCGAGTTCTGGAAGGACCACGGCGTCCGCTTCGACGGCGACTGGGCGAGCGCCGGGGACGCCTGCAACGTCGTCAAGGAACTGCTGATCGGCTACGAGGCCCCCGTCACCCGGACCGGCCCCTACGCCGTCCACCTCTGGCTGGAGCGGCTCGGCAGCACCGGCCTGACCTACGGTTTCCGGTTCTGTTCCGCGGACGGCGGCACGACGTACGCGCGCGGCACCCGGGTACTGGTCCGGCTGGACGCGGAGACGCTGCGCCCCACGCCCTGGAGCGAGGGCTTCAGGGCCGCCGCTCAGGAACTGCTGCCGTCGCGGGGCTGAGCTTCGGGCGGTCACGGTCGCCGGCGCGCAGCACGCCCGCGAAGGCGACGAGACCGCCGGCCAGGACGGTCACCAGGACGAAGGACACCATCAGGCTGGTGGCCTGTGCCAGCGTGCCGATCGCGCTCGGGGCGATCAGCCCCGAGGTGTAGGTGATCGTCGCGACTCCGGCGATCGCCAGACTGGGGTTGGACCCGCTGCGGCCCGCCGCGGCGAAGCACAGCGGCACGACCACCGCGATACCGAGCCCCATCAGCGCGAACCCGCCCATCGCCACGGCCGGTCGGTCCGCGAGGACGATGAGCAGTCCGCCGAGCACGGCCAGGGCCCCGCTCGCCCGGACCGTACGCACCGAGCCGAACCGGTCCACGATCCGGTCGCCTACGAGCCGCGCGACCGCCATGGTGAACGTGAAACCGGTGGTGCACGCGGCCGCGAGCCCGGCCGAGGTCTCCAGCTGGTCCCGCAGATAGACCGCGGACCAGTCCAGGCTCGCGCCCTCCGCGAACACCGCGCAGAATCCCACCGCGCCGATCAGCAGCGCCGACTTCGGGGGCAGCGCGAACCGGGGCGGCGGCTCCTCGTCCTCGGTGGGCTGCAGGTCCAGTACCCAGCGGCAGAACCACAGGCCGAGCAGGGTGAGGGTGACCGACGCGAGCGCGTGGTGCAGCCGGGCGTCCGAGCCCAGATGCGCGGCCAGGGTGCCGGCCGCCGAGCCGATCAGGGCCCCCGCGCTCCACATGCCGTGCAGTCCGGACATGATCGAGCGGCCCAGCCGGTTCTCCACCTCGACACCGAGCGCGTTCATCGCCACGTCCGCCATGCCGGCGGTGGCGCCGTACACGAAGAGGGCCAGGCAGAGCGTGAGGAGGTTCGGGGCGAGGGAGGGCAGCACCAGGGCCAGCGTCCACAGGGTGATCAGACCGCGCAGGGCGTTCCGGGCGCCGAAGCGGTGGCTGACACTTCCGGCCAGCGGCATCGCCACGGACGCGCCGAGCGCGGGGAACGCGAGCGCGAGCCCCAGCTGACCGGCGCTCACCGAGGCATGGTCCTGGATCCAGGGCACCCGGGTCGCGAACGAACCGGTCACGGCCCCGTGCACGGCGAACACGGCGGCCACGGCGTACCGGGCCCGCCGTACCTCCGTCGGCGCGTACACCCCATCGCTCATGGTCAGGCCCCTCCCGGATCCTCGTCGTCCCCATGGTGCCGCCGTAAACTATCAGGAACCCTGCCTGATAGATAGCGCATATTCGGCACGGTGGATCTGAGAGGATTCCCGGCATGCCCGCATCCCCGAGCACCGCCCGGGCCATCAACGACCGGCTCGCCCTGCGCCTGCTCCAGCAGGAAGGCCCGCTGACGGCAGGGCAGTTGAAGCAGCTCACCGGCCTGTCCCGGCCGTCCGTCGCCGACCTCGTCGAGCGCCTCGCCGCCGCCGGGCTGATCGACGTGGTCGGGGAGTCGGGGGAGCAGCGCCGCGGCCCGAACGCGAAGCTGTACGGCATCGTCGCCGACCAGGCCCATCTCGCCGCCCTCGACGTCCGCACCGAGGGCGTCTCGGTCGTGGTCTCCGACCTGCTGGGAGGCGTGCTGGCCGAGGCGTCGGTGCCCATCGGCGGGGACACGGGAACCGGGCCCGCGGTCGAGCAGGCCGTCGCGCTGGTCGAGCGGGCGGCCAAGGAGGCGGGGGTGCCCGAACTCCACACCGTCGGCATCGGCGCCCCCGGCCTGATCGACCCGGCCACGGGTGAACTCCGCGACTCCGGCGGCCTGCCCGCCTGGCACCGGCGACTGGTGCTGGCACTGCAGGAGCGGCTCCCGCGGACCCGCGTCCATGTCGAGAACGAGACCAACCTCGCGGCGCTGGCGGAACAGCGCGAGGGGGTGGCCCGGGACCGGGACACCTTCGTTCTCCTGTGGCTCGGCCACGGCACGGGTGCGGCCGTCGTCCTGGAGGGCACCCTGCGCCGGGGCGCGTCGGGCGGCACGGGGGAGATCGGTTTCCTGCCCGTGCCGGGCACGGCGGGCCTGCCGTCGGCCGTGGACTGCGAGGGGGGCTTCCACTCCCTGGCGGGGTCGGCGGCGATCGTGGCCCTGGCGGAACGGCACGGGCTGACGGTCGAGGCGCGGGGGTACGAGCCGCCGGCCGCGAGCGTGGTCCGGGAAGCGGTGGCGAGCGCGGCGGCGGGGGCGGCGACGGCAGCGGGGGCGGTAACGACGGCGGTGACGGGTGCGGCGACGGGAGTGATGGCGGGGGCGGCGACGGGTGCGGTGGCGGGTGCCGCGACGGACTTCCTCGACGCGCTCGCCGACCGCCTCGCCGTGGGCGTCGCCGCGGTCGTCGCCATCCTCGACCCCGGCTGCCTGGTGCTGGCCGGGGAGGTCGGCCAGGCCGGCGGGGCGGACCTCGCGGCGCGAGTGGAGCGGCGGGTCCGCCGTATGTCACCGCTGCCCACGGAGGTGCGGGTGAGCGCGCTGGGAGGAGGGGCGGTCCTGCGGGGCGCCCTGCTCACCGCGCGGGAGAGGGCTCAGGACGAGTTGTTCGCGCCCCTCCAGGGGCGCGGGGCCCCGCCTGGTCATGCGGCTCCGCCGCGCGGGCGCGATCAGCTCCCGCCGGCCCGCAGGTAGTCCTCGAACGTCCCCTTCCCCACCGCCTGTTCCGGCGCGAGATGCCCACCCGCGCGAAACGCCCGGTACGCCTTCCCGAACAGCCGCACGCTCACCACCGGCCGCTTCCGCCCGGTGGCCCGCAGCTGGGCGCGCGCCAGATCGGCGAGCGTACGCACCTGCGGGCCGCCCATGTCCGGCACCCGCCCCGCCGGTTCCGCCGTGGCCAACTCGGCCAGCCGTCCGGCCACTTCGGCCACCTCGACGGGCTGGACCCGGACACCCGCCGGCACCGGCAGCACCGGCGGCCGGGCCAGCCCCCGGAACAGCGTCACGAGCAGATCGTGGAACTGGGTCGTCCGCAGGATCGTCCACCCGACCCCCGACTCCTCGATCATCCGCTCCACGGCGAGCTTGGTCCGGTAGTAGGGGAACGGCACCCGGTCCACCCCGACGATCGAGATGTACACGAGATGCCCCACGCCGGCCCGGCGGGCCGCGTCCAGCAGGTTCCGCGCCGAGCGTTCGTCCCCGCCCCGCTGCGTGGTAGCGCAGTGCACGATCGCCGACACCCCCGCGACGGCCGCGTCCAACCCCGGCCCGCCCTCGCGCAGATCGACCGGATGACGCGGACTGTGGCGGCTCAGCACCCGCACCTCGTGCCCGTCCGCCGTCAGCCGCTCGGTGACGAGCCGCCCCAGCGTTCCGGTGCCACCGGTCACCAGGATCGTGGTCATCTGTCCATCCCCTCGGGACGTCGGGCGCTCCCGGACGGAACGCCCTGTCACACCACAGACCGCACAGAGCTCCCGGAATGTGACATCCGCCTGGTGACGGGCCGCCCGGACACGCGCTCGGCAGGGAAGGAGACCCGGCGGCGGGCAAGGGCCGTCGTCACCGCCGCCGGGCCCGTCTCTACGGGTGTCCACGCACGGCGACCCTAAAAAGGACTAGACCATTACGTCAATGGATCTGCGCCATCCGCCCGTCGGCAATCTGGCGGCGGTCGGCCTCGACATGTCCATCGACACTGTCTGTGAGGCACCCCACACCCATCGCCTGTATGGACGTCGATCAGGCGTGGCAGACTGGCTCTGTACCAGAAGCAGCGCACTCCGGGGTCGGTGAAAGTCCGAACCGGCGGTTACAGTCCGCGACCCGACCGCTTCCAGCGGCCGGTTGACCAGGTGAAATTCCTGGACCGACGGTTAAAGTCCGGATGGGAGGCAGTGCGCGGCGGGCGGGCATTCGTGCGCGCCGCCGTATCCGTTCGTCCTGAGGGACGAGTGCGTCCGGCGTCGCCCCCGGTGTTTCCGCTCGTCCTTTCTGTCGTCATCGACAGCCCCGGAGTCCGTGCCCCAAGAGGCAGGGAGGACCCGGGAAGTGTTCACCGGAATCGTCGAAGAGCTGGGCGAGATCACCGCCGTCGAGAACCTCGGCGACGCCTGTCGCTTCCGACTGCGCGGCCCGATCGTCACCGAGGGCGCCAAACACGGGGACTCCATCGCCGTCAACGGCGTCTGCCTCACCGTCGTCGAGCACGAGGGCGACGAGTTCACGGCCGACGTCATGGCCGAGACCCTCGACCGCTCCAGCCTCGGCGCCCTGGGCGTCGGCTCCCGCGTCAACCTGGAGCGCCCCACGGCCGTGGGCGCCCGCCTCGGCGGACACAACGTGCAGGGGCACGTGGACGGCACCGGCGAGGTCCTGGAGCGCAAGCCCTCCGAGCACTGGGAGATCATCAAGATCTCGCTGCCCGCGGACCTCTCGCGGTACGTCGTGGAGAAGGGCTCCATCACGGTCGACGGCATCAGCCTCACCGTCGTGGACGCCGGCCCCGACTACTTCACCGTCAGCCTCATCCCCACCACCCTCGACCTGACCACGCTCGGCCTCAAGCAGCCCGGCGCCCCGGTCAACCTCGAGGTCGACGTCGTCGCCAAGTACGTCGAGCGCCTGCTCGCGAGCAGTCAGGGGGCGGGGAAGTGAACTCCCTCAACACCGAGGCCTTCACCCTGTTCGGCCAGCACATCCTCTGGTCGGACATGATCGGCAACATCCTCGGCCTCATAGCCCTCGCCCTCGGCTGGCGGCGCAACCTGTGGAGCTGGCCGGTGCAGTTCGCCTCCGGCCTCATCCTCTTCGGCGCCTTCTACGGGCACCTCACCGGCAGCGCCGGCAAGCAGGCCGTCGTCATGGTGGTCGCCCTGTACGGCTGGTGGCAGTGGAACCGCAACAAGGGCGAATCCGGCGACGGTCACATCGCGCCCCGCTTCGCCACCTGGCGTGAGCGCGGTGCCCTCGTCGGCGCCGCCGCCGTCGGCACCGTCGCGGTCGCCCTGCTCTTCAAGGCCTACCCGACCCTGTCCTGGGACCCCTGGCCGGACGCCTACATCTTCGTCGGCACCGTCGTCGCCATGTACGCCCAGGCGCGCGGCATGGTCGAGTTCTGGTTCGCCTGGCTCCTCGTCGACCTCGTCGGCGTCCCGCTGAACTTCGCCAACGGCTACGCCTTCTCCGGCTTCGTCTACGTCATCTACGGCGCGCTCGTCCTGTGGGGCATGCGCGACTGGTGGCTGCGCTCGCGGGAATCCGCGCGGCCCGTCCTGGAAGGAGCGCCGGCATGACCGCCGCACCCATTCTGTACAGCACCGACGGGTTCGAGGACTTCGCGCTGGACCCCGTCGAGCAGGCCATCGCCGACATCGCGGCCGGCCGCCCGATCGTGGTCGTCGACGACGAGGACCGCGAGAACGAGGGCGACCTGGTCGTCGCCGCCGAGAAGGTCACCCCCGAGATCGTCGCCTTCATGATGAGCGAGTGCCGCGGCCTGATCTGCGCCCCCATGGAGGGCGACGAACTGGAGCGGCTCAAGCTGCCGCAGATGGTCGACGACAACACCGAGTCGATGAAGACCGCGTTCACCGTCTCCGTCGACGCGTCCGGGGCCCACGGAGTGACCACCGGGATCTCGGCCGCCGACCGCGCGACCACGCTCCGACTCCTCGCGAGCGGCGACGCCGACCACACCGACTTCGTCCGCCCCGGCCACATCTTCCCGCTGCGCGCCAAGGACGGAGGCGTCCTCACCCGCAACGGCCACACCGAGGCCGCCGTCGACCTCGCACGCCTCGCGGGCCTGCGCCCGGCCGGCGCGATCGTGGAGATCGCCGGCGAGGACGGCCGGATGCTCCGCCTCCCCGAGCTGATCCCCTTCGCCCGCAAGCACGGCCTGACGATCATCTCCATCGAGGACCTGATCGCCTACCGCCGCAGCAGCGAGCCCACGGTCCGCCGCGAGGCCGAGACCCGGCTGCCCACCGCCCACGGCACCTTCACGGCGTACGGCTACCGCTCCACCGTCGACGGCGTCGAGCACGTCGCCCTGGTCCACGGCGAGATCGGCGACGGCGAGGACGTCCTGGTCCGCGTCCACTCCGAGTGCCTCACCGGAGACATCTTCGGCTCCCTGCGCTGCGACTGCGGCCCCCAGCTCGACGCCTCCCTGGAGCGCATCCGGACCGAGGGCAGGGGAGTGGTGGTCTACCTGCGCGGCCACGAGGGGCGCGGCATCGGCCTGCTCTCCAAGCTGCGGGCGTACGAACTCCAGGAACAGGGGCACGACACTCTCGACGCCAACCTGGAGCTCGGCCTGCCCGCCGACGCCCGCGACTACGGCGCCGGCGCGCAGATCCTTCAGGACCTCGGCGTCAGCAGCCTGCGCCTGATGACCAACAACCCGGAGAAGTCCGACGCCCTCCTGCGGCACGGCCTCAAGGTCACCGGCCGGGAGCCGATGCCCGTGCAGGCGGGCGAGCACAACCTCCGCTACCTGCGCACCAAGCGGGACCGGATGGGCCACGACCTTCCCTGGCTGGACACCGCCCCGGTGTCCACCTGCAGCAACCAGTAAGCACTTCGAGGAGAGTTCGAGAACGTGAGCGGCAAGGGTGCACCGGAGCTGTCCGTACGCAACGTGGGCGACCTCAGGGTCGCCGTCATCGCGGCGCAGTGGCACGAGAAGGTGATGGACGGACTGGTCGACGGCGCCCTGCGCGCCCTGCACGACCTGGGCATCGACGAGCCGACCCTGCTCAGGGTCCCCGGCAGCTGGGAGCTCCCGGTCGTCGCCAAGGTCCTCGCGGGCCGCGGCTACGACGCGATCGTCGCCCTCGGCGTCGTCATCCGCGGCGGCACCCCGCACTTCGAGTACGTGTGCCAGGGCGTCACCCAGGGCCTCACCCAGGTCTCCGTCGAGACCGGCGTCCCCGTCGGCATGGGCGTGCTGACCTGCGACACCGAGGAGCAGGCCCTGGACCGGGCCGGCATCGAGGGCTCGAACGAGGACAAGGGGCACGAGGCGGTGACCGCCGCGGTGGCCACGGCGGCCACCCTCCGCTCAGTATCTGAACCGTGGCACTAGGTGGTGCGGGCTTACGCGTAAAGTGGGCGCCACCATGTCCAATAAGACGTTCGAGGAGCTCTTCACCGAGCTCCAGCACAAGGCAGCCAACGGGGATCCCGCCACCTCCCGCACCGCGGAACTGGTCGGCAAGGGCGTCCATGCCATCGGCAAGAAGGTCGTCGAAGAGGCCGCCGAGGTCTGGATGGCCGCCGAGTACGAGGGCAAGGAGGCGGCCGCCGAGGAGATCTCGCAGCTGCTCTACCACGTCCAGGTGATGATGGTCGCGCGCGGGATCTCCCTCGACGACGTCTACGCCCACCTGTAAGCCAGTCGCCGAAACCACCCCTCAGAGCAAAGGAAGCCGACCTCATGCTGCGCATCGCCGTCCCCAACAAGGGTTCCCTGTCAGGACCTGCGGCGGACATGCTGCATGAGGCCGGCTACCAGCAGCGCCGCGAGTCCAAGGAACTGCGGATCGTCGACCCGGTCAACGACGTGGAGTTCTTCTACCTCCGCCCCCGGGACATCGCGATCTACGTCTCCTCCGGCCGGCTCGACATCGGCATCACCGGCCGCGACCTGCTGATCGACTCCGGCGCCCAGGCCGAGGAGATCCTGCCGCTCGGTTTCGCCCGCTCCACCTTCCGCTTCGCCGCCAAGCCGGGCACCGCCAACGGCGTCGAGGACCTCAAGGGCAAGACGGTCGCCACCTCCTACGAGGGGATCGTCGCCGGGCACCTCGCCGACCACGGCGTCGACGCCGCCGTCGTCCACCTCGACGGTGCCGTCGAGACCGCCATCGAGCTCGGCGTCGCCGAGGTCATCGCGGACGTCGTCGAGACCGGCACCAGCCTGCGCAACGCGGGCCTGGAGGTCTTCGGCGAGCCCATCATGAAGTCCGAGGCCATCGTCATCCGCCGTACCGACGCCGACGCGGACGACGCCGCGGAGTCGAAGGTCCAGCAGTTCCTGCGCCGCCTCCAGGGCGTCCTGGTGGCACGGACATACGTGATGATGGACTACGACTGCCGCGTCGAGCAGCTGGAGAAGGCCGTCGCGCTCACGCCGGGCCTGGAGTCCCCGACGGTCTCCCCGCTGCACAACGAGGGCTGGGTCGCCGTCCGCGCGATGGTCCCCGCCAAGGAGGCGCAGCGGATCATGGACGACCTGTACGACATCGGCGCGCGGGCCATCCTGACGACGGCCATCCACGCCTGCCGTCTGTGAGGGGCGTGCCGCACATGTCCTCCGAACTGCCCACTCTCCCCGTCACCTTCCGGCCGGGGCGCACCCGGGCCGTCCTGCTCACCGCGGGTGTCGCGATCTTCGTGACGATCACGGTGATCGCGCTCCTGCTGGAGCAGCTGGGGCCCGGCGAGCGCCTGAGCTTCATCTTCACGGCGGCCCTGCTCGCCGGTGTGCTGTTCCTGCTGGCGCGGGTGAAGGTCGTCGCCGACGAGTCCGGTGTCACCGTCCAGAACATCGCCGGCCGGCGGCATCTGGAATGGGCCGAGATCATCCAGGTGAACCTCCGCCCGGGCGATCCATGGGTCTTCCTCAACCTGAGTGACGGCACCAGCCTGCCCGCGCTCGGCATCCAGCCGGGCATCGCGAAGCAGCAGGCCATCACCGACGCGAAGGCCCTGCGGGCGCTCGCCGAGGCGCATTCCACAGCCCGCTCCGACGAAGATCAGGGCTGACTCGGGGGCTTCCACCCTGCCGCAGTCGGCCATGTCTTGATTAATCTGTTGGCGGAGGCGTTTTTCCTTGCGCCTCCGCCTCTCGTTGTTCCTGCTACCCGAGGAGTGACTCCCTCCAGCGATGGACGGATCGTCCTGTAGTACCTGCGCCGCCCCCTCCCGGCATATCGAGGCGGCGGCATGACCATCCCCCTGCTGCTCCTCGGAGCGGCGTTCCTGCTGATTCTCGCCAACGGCTTCTTCGTGGCGGCCGAGTTCGGCCTCGTCACCGTCGAGGCCACGGACGCCGAGAAGGCAGCCGCGGAAGGCGACCGACGTGCCCGCAGGGTCGCCGAGTCGCTCAAGGAGCTGTCCTTCCAGCTCTCCGGCACCCAGCTCGGCATCACCATCACCTCCCTGGTCGTCGGCATGCTCGCCGAGCCGGCCCTCGCGGAACTGCTGCACGGCCCGTTCACGGCCGTCGGCGTCCCCGAGGGCGCGGTCTCCGGCGTGGCCGTGGTCGTGGGCATGCTGCTGGCCTCGGCCGTGCAGATGGTGATCGGCGAACTCGTGCCCAAGAACTGGGCGGTGTCCAAGCCGATGCAGGTCGCCCGCTTCGTCGCCGGCCCGCAGCACGCCTTCGCCCGGCTGTTCCGGCCGGTGATCGCCGCGCTGAACGCGGTCGCCAACCGCCTCGTCCGCGCGCTCGGCATCGAGCCCGCCGAGGAACTGGCCTCCGCCCGCACCCCCGGCGAGCTGGTCTCCCTGGCCCGCCACTCGGCCCAGGCGGGAACCCTGGAACAGGACACCGCGGACCTGTTCGTGCGCACCCTCTCGCTCGCCGAGCTGACCGCGCAGCACGTCATGACCCCGCGCGTGAAGGTCAGCTCGCTCCAGGCCTCGGCCACCGCCGAGGACGTCGTCAACCTCACCCGCGCCACCGGCCTGTCCCGCTTCCCCGTCTACCGGGAGAAGATCGACGAGATCGTCGGCATGGTCCACCTCAAGGACGCCCTGGCGGTCCCGGTCCAGGACCGGCTGCGCACCCCGGTCGTCCGCATCGCCCGCCCGGCGCTGCTGGTGCCCGAGACCCTCCCCGTCCAGCCCCTCCTGGCCCAGCTGCGCAGCGAGCAGCCCATCGCCGTCGTCGTCGACGAGTACGGCGGCACGGCCGGAGTGGTCACCCTGGAGGACATCGTCGAGGAGATCGTCGGCGAGGTCCGCGACGAGCACGACGGTCAGGACGTCCCCGAACTCGCCGCCGCCCCGCCCGAGGACGGCCGCCTCGCCTGGGACGCCGACGGCAGCTGCCGCGTCGACATCCTCCAGCGCATAGGCCTCGACGTCCCCGAGGGGCCGTACGAGACCGTCGCCGGGCTGGTCGCCGACCTGCTCGGCCGTATCCCCGCCGTCGGCGACCGGGCCGAGCTGCCCGGCTGGCGGCTCACCGTCCGCCAGGTCGGGCACTACCGTGCCGAGCGGGTCCGCCTGGTCCGCACGGTTCCCGCGGTCAACGTCATGGAGGCCGCCCGATGAGCGTGCTCCAACTCCTCTTCGCAGCCCTGCTCGTGCTCGCCAACGGGTTCTTCGTCGGCGCCGAGTTCGCGCTCGTCTCGGTGCGCCGCAGCCAGATCGAACCGCTCGGCACGGCACGGGCCCGCCAGGTGCTGTACGGCCTGGAGCGGCTGCCCCAGATGATGGCGGCGGCCCAGTTCGGCATCACCGTGTGCTCGCTGACGCTCGGCGCGGTCGCCGAACCGACGGTCGCGCACCTGCTGGAGCCGGTCTTCGAGTGGATCCACCTGCCGCACGGCATGATCCACCCGCTGGGCTACGTCATCGCCCTGGCCGCGGTCGTCTTCTTCCACCTCGTCATCGGCGAGATGGTCCCGAAGAACCTCGCGATGGCGGCTCCGGAGAAGGTCGCGCTGTGGCTCAGCCCCGGCCTCGTCTACTTCGCCCGCCTCTGCAAACCGATCACCCTCTCCCTCGGCGCCTGCGCCCGGGCCATCCTGCGGCTCTTCCACGTCGAGCCCAAGGACGAGGTCGAGGCCGTGTTCACCAGCGAGCAGCTGAACCGGCTGGTGGAGGACTCCGGCCAGGCGGGTCTGCTGGACCCCGAGGAACAGGAACGCCTGGAGGACGCGCTGGAACTGGGCTCGCGCCCCGTGACGGACGTCCTGCTGAAGCGCGAGTCCCTGGTGACGGTGCGCCCCTCGGTGACCCCGGGCCAGATCATCGAGCTCACCGGCCGCACCGGGTACTCACGCTTCCCGGTCGCCACGGAGACCGGCGCCTTCATGGGGTACCTGCACGTGAAGGACGTACTGGATCTGGAGGACTCGCAGCGGGCGGTACCCCAGCAGGTCTGGCGGCCGATGACGAAGCTGCGGTCCGACCTGCCGCTGGACGACGCGCTCACCGTGATGCGGCGCGCGGCGACGCACCTGGCGCAGGTGGCGGACGGGTCGGGCAAGGTGCTCGGGCTGGTGGCGCTGGAGGACGTACTGGAGCTGCTGGTGGGCGAGGTGCGGGACCCCGCGCACCGGGACCTGCCGGAGGTTCGGGTCACCGAGCCTCGCAGCAGCGAGGAAGCGCTGGCGTCGTAGTTCTTCGGCTGCGGGCCGGTGGGGGCTGGTCGCGCAGTTCCCCGCGCCCCTAAAAGCAGTGGGTACAGCTGGGCATGCATTGACTGCACCCACCCAGGGGCGCGGGGAACTGCGCGATCAGCCCCCACTCGGCCGCAGCCGAACGACTCACATCGCCGACGGATCCTGCGGCCCCCGACCCGACAGAACCTCCCCGTACGCCTGCATCAGATCCGGCAGCCGCAGTGTCGACAGGTCGTCGCGACTCAGCATCCCCGGATACGTCGACAGCCGAAGATCCCGGTACGCGCAGCTCTTCTCGTAGAGCGTCCGCAGGAACCGCCCGTTGCCCAGTTCGTCGATCCAGCCCTGGTCCACCACGTGCCCGGCGATGGAGCGCAGCTCGTCCAGCGCCTCCTCGTCCCAGACGTCACCGTTCTCCGCCGCCAGCACCTCGCCGATGGAGGTGAGTTCGAGGGGGCGGTACGACGGGAAGTCGACGCGGGTGGTGAAGCGGGAGGAGAGCCCCGGGTTGGCGCTGAGCAGCCGGTCCATGCCCTCCGGGTAGCCCGCCAGGATCACGACCAGGTGGTCCCGGTTGTCCTCGGCCCGCTTGAGCAGCACCTGGAGTGCCTCGTCGCCGTACGCGTCCCCCTTGCCGTAACCGGAGTTGGAGAGCGAGTAGGCCTCGTCGACGAAGAGCACCCCGCCGAGGGCCGAGTCGATCAGTTCGTTGGCCTTGACCGCCGTCTGGCCGAGGTACTCCCCGACCAGATCGGCCCGCTGCGCCTCCACAAGGTGGTCGCCGCCGAGGAGTCCGAGAGCGTAGAAGACGCGGCCCAGGATGCGGGCCACCGTGGTCTTGCCGGTGCCGGAGGGCCCGGAGAAGACGAAGTGACGTTTGGGCGGCTGGACCGGCAGGCCCTGCCCGGCGCGCAGGCGGGCCATGTTCAGCTGGGCGGACAGGGCTTTGACCTGGCGCTTCACGGGCTCCAGCCCCACCATGCGCTCCAGCTCGGTGAGCGCCTCCTCCAGTAAGACGGGATCGGTGGGTCCCGCGGGCAGCGGTCCCGCAGGCCGGCCCGACCTCTCGCGTCCGCCCGGGTCGGTCATCGAGGGCAGCGGACCGGTCGGCGGTTCCGGATCGGAGAGCTTCAGCTCCCGCCCCTCGATGCCGAACAGCGGATCGATCCCGTCGGGTCCCTCCAGGACGTCCTGGCCGAACCCGGTGAGCGTGATCGCCGCGAGGTCGGCCGGGTCGTCGTACCCGTCGCCCTCGGCGATCGCGGCGAGCCGGGCCGAGGTGTCCATGAAGGCGGGGTCGACGCGGTGCACGGCCCGGTAGAGGGGGAGTGCGGCCGCCGACCGGCCCGTCCCCTCGTGGGCCCGGGCCAACCAGTACCGCAGCTCCTTGCGCTGGGGCTGCTCGCTGCGACAGCGCATCAGGGCCGCCGAGAGCAGCGGTTCGGCCTGGCCGTACATCTCCAGGCGGACCCGGGCCATGCCGCCGAACAGACCGGCCTCGATGCCGAGCATGGCGTCGTCGATCAGCGGGTCGGTGTGCCGGACCAGCTGGTCCCAGTCCTTGACGAGATAGGCGCGGCAGGCGTGCAGAAAGCGGACCTGGTGGTCGGTGTCCACCGGCGGCAGGCCCGCGAGGGCCCGGTCCAGTTCGGGGACATGGCGGCCGTCCAGCCAGTGCGAGGCGTGCGCGAGCAGCAGGTCACGCGGGCTCTCCAGCACCGGTTGCACCCACCAGCCCAGCCAGTACCAGGAGTTGAGGGTGCGTCGGTGCCGTGCGCGCTGTTCGCCGAAACGCTCGCGGTGCCGGAACATCCTGAGCAGCGCGGTCGTCGTGTCGACGCGCAGCGCGTGCAGTCCGAGCCAGCCGTCGGCCATCCCGGGATCGATCCGTACCGCGGCCCGGAACTCCTCCTCCGCCTGTGGATAGGCGCCCATCGTGTAGGCGTCCACACCTCGCAGCCAGGCGAGGTCGGCCGGGGCCTCGGGGCCCTGCGTGCCGAAATCCATCACGTCCCCCACAAACCGTGCCCCCGTGGTTTCACCACCGGGCCGACGCCCGGTGGCCGCCTTCGTCCAACCGCTGTGCCGCGGACCGGAGTTGCAACGGTGCGCAGAGCAGTCGTCCGTAGGTCGCACCGAGGGCATCGTACCTGCGGTGGTGTCGCCCGCCGTAGGGTGCCGCACAGGCCGTTTGGCGAGGTGGGAGCGGATGAGGCGCTCTGCGGATGGTCACCGAGGGTGAGCGAATCGAGCCTCACGGCGTCCGGAAATCCGTGTGAGGGCAGAACGAAGCCCCCGATCACGGGGGAACAACCGGGGGCTTCGCGACTGCGGGCGGCCTCGAACGGCCGCACATTGAGAACGTAGGACCTGTATGGCCCCTCGGTCAAGCGGAGTTGGGCGACTCAGGCAAGTTCCTACTGGTGGGTCTTCACAGGTTCAACACATCGCCGTCGGGCCGTCACCGTGGGTGACATCGTGGTCCGGTCCAACGGTCCCGGCAGGCCCTGTGGTGATCGTGTACCCCTTCCGACACTGCCGTACCAGGAGGTCGGCGAAGGGTCTGGAGGGGTCTTCGGCGAAATGCCGTTCCTCCGCCGTGACCCATCCCTCCCAGAACTCCCGCTGCTCCGCCCCGTCCCGCAGGCGGCCGCGTGCCCAGGACTCCTCGGGGGACAGCTCCATCCACAGCAGTCGCGCCAGGTGGGGCCGCAGCGCGCGCCGGCCCGCACCGACGCCCTCCAGGAGGATCACCGGCGCCGGCGGCAGGGCGCGGGACGGTCCGAAGCGGCGGGCGTGCCAGTCGTAGACGGCGTAGTGCGCCTCCTCGCCGCGGCCGAGCGGGATGATCACCTCGTCCAGCAGCCGTCCGGTCCAGTCGAACAGCTCCGCGTGGCTGGCGATGTCGTCGAGGTGCAGCACCGGCGCACCGCCGAGGGCGTCGGCCAACTGCCCGGCGAACGTGGACTTTCCGGAACCGGCGTGCCCGTCGACGCCGATCAGACGGACCGGGCCGCAGGACGGGGGCAGCCGGCAAAGCCGGGAGGCGAGGGAGTGGATGACGAATTCCTGAAGGTGCTCATACGGATGGGCGGTCGGGTCCGTCCAGTCTAGTGAGGGGCCTGTGATCACCGCCGGAACCGCAGCTTCCCAGGTCATGCCAGTGGACGAGACCAATATTCATGGGCGTGGCATGGGCCGAAGTGCTGGCAGGCGCATGCCGCCTCGTTCATAGTTGGCGCACAACCGAGCACTGGCCCGCCCGAATCGGACACCTGGGGGCTTCCCACCCATGAGCAGAGCCGAACAGCCGTCCCGCAGAACCGTTCTGGCCGTCGCGGTCGCCGCCGCGGTGGCAGGCGGCACGGGCACCGCGACCGCCGCGGGAGCCACGGCCGGCGCGGAACCCGACGAGACCGCCGGCCGCCCCGTCGACAACCACGCCTGGATCACCTGGAGCGACTGGCGCGCCGGCACCGCCGAGGGCGCCCGCGCCGTCGCCGGCAGCCGCCCCGGCATCGTGATCGGCGCCCCCGCGGGCACCACCGAGTACACCGACCCGCACACCGGGACCACCGCCACCTGGGAGTACGCGACCTGGACCGCCCCGGTCCACCCGCTCGCGGTGCCCTCGACCGAGGTGATCGCCTCCTGGAACGCCCACACCCCGGCCGGCACCTGGATCCAGATCGAGCTCCAGGGCACCTACTCCGACGGCACCGCCACCCCCTGGTACGTGATGGGCCGCTGGGCGGCCGGCGACGGGGACATCAAGCGGACCTCGGTCGACGACCAGACCGACGGCAGGAGCACGGTCTGGACGGACACCTTCGCGATCGACGACCCGTCGACCGGGCTGCGTCTGGCCGCGTACCGGCTGCGGCTGACCCTGTACCGCAAGCCCGGTGCGAGGAACACGCCGACCGTCTGGCGGCTCGGCGCGATGGGCTCCGACGTCCCGGACCGCTTCACCGTGCCGGCGTCCACGCCGGGCCTCACCCGGGAACTGATCGTCCCGCGCTACTCGCAGGAGATCCACAAGGGCCAGTACCCGGAGTACGACAACGGCGGCGAGGCCTGGTGCAGCCCCACCTCCTCGCAGATGATCATCGAGTACTGGGGCGGCCGGCTCACCCAGGAACAGCTCGCCTGGGTCGACCCGTCGTTCGCCGACCCCCAGGTCTGCCACGCGGCCCGGTACACCTACGACTACCAGTACGCGGGCTGCGGCAACTGGCCGTTCAACGCGGCCTACGCGGCCACCTTCAAGGACCTCCAGGGCGTGGTCACCCGGCTCGGCTCGCTGACCGACCTGGAGACGCTGATCGCGGCCGGCATCCCGGCCATAACGTCCCAGTCGTTCCTCAAGGAGGAGCTCACGGGGGCCGGTTACGGCACCTCGGGCCACCTCATGACGGTCATCGGCTTCACCGCCGAGGGCGATGTGATCGCCAACGACCCGGCCTCCCCGGACGACGCGGCGGTGCGGCGCGTGTACAAGCGGCGCGAGTGGGAGAACATCTGGCTGCGCACCAAGCGCTACAACGCCAGTGGCAAGGTCGTCTCCGGCACCGGAGGCGTCTGCTACCTGTACTTCCCTGCCTGCCCGACCCCGCGCCAGCGCAAGGCGCTCGCGGTGGTGGGCGTGCGCTGAGCCGCCGAGCGACGGCCCCCGGCAACCGTCGGGGGCCGTTCGCTGTGACCAAGGTCTCGGCCGCAAAAGCGACGGGGAGTGGCAAGGTGGACGGATCGGCGGGGGGATCCGACCAGTACTCCGAGATCAGCGAGACGCCATGACCGCACACTCTGCCACCGCAACCCGCACCCGTACCGGGGGCCCCGAGGACCACGGTCCGAAGATCCTCGAACAGGTCGCGGGCTGGGCCCTCGTCGCGGTGATCGCGATGCTCGTCACGCAGCTCGGTCTGCTGTGACCTGACGCATAAGTGACCTGACATACTGCGGATGTCCCGCCGCCAGCCCGAGACCAGGGGCGAAATTTGAATATCAGTGATCAGCGTGAAGCCGCCCGGCCGCGGGCCCGCGGCACCGAGCGCTCGGTTGCGCGCCGCGCCGAACTCATCGCCATCGGGCGGAAGTTGTTCGCGGACACCTCCTACGACGCGCTTTCCATGGACGACATCGCCAAGCAGGCGCATGTCGCCAAGGGGCTGATCTACTACTACTTCCAGTCCAAGCGGGGCTACTACCTGGCGATCATCCAGGACTCCGTCGCCGACCTGGTCACCTACGCGGCGAGCGGCCTCGAGATGGAGCAGGTGGACCGCGTCCAGCGCACCCTGGACAGCTACCTGCGCTACGCCGAGCACAACCAGGCGGCCTACCGCACCGTCGTCAGCGGCGGTGTCGGTTTCGACGCCGAGGTGCACGCCATCCGGGACGGGGTGCGCGATGCGATCGTCGCGACCATCGCCGAAGGGGCGTACGGCCGTACCGACATCTCCCCGCTGGCCCGCATGGGTCTGCTCGCCTGGGTGTGCAGTGTCGAGGGCGCCACCCTCGACTGGATCGACCGTCCGCCCCAGCTCTCCCGCGACACCATGCGCGACCTCCTGGTGAAGACGCTCGGCGCCTCGATGCGCGCCATCGAGGAGCTGGACCCCGCCCACCCGGCGCCGGAACCGGCCCGCCGCGACGACTGACGGCCGGACCGGTCGGGGCGGAGGCTCGTGGTCCCCCGCCCCGACTCCCCCCGTGGGACAGGTCAGTTCATGACCTGATCCCGGCTAGTTGATCGCCTTGATCAGCTCGCCGCCCGAGGTGTCCCCGCTCAGCTCCCAGAAGAAGGTCCCGCCCAGGCCCTGCTGGTTCTTGTACGTCATCTTCGTCGCGATGGTCGCGGGGGTGTCGTAACTCCACCAGTTGTTGCCGCACTTGGCGTAGGCGGTGCCGCCGACCGTCCCCGTCGCCGGGCACTTGGACTTCAGCACCTTGTAGTCGTCGATGCCCTGCTCGTAGGTGCCCGCCGCCGGGCCCGTCGCGGTGCCGCCCGGCGCGGACTGGGTCACGCCGGTCCAGCCGCGGCCGTAGAAGCCGATGCCGAGCAGCAGCTTCGAGGCCGGGATGCCGAGGCCCTTGAGCTTGGCGACGGTGGCCGAGGTGTAGTAACCCGCCCTGGGGATGCCGGAGTAGGAGTTCAGCGGCGAGTGCGGGGCCGTCGGCCCTGTCGCGTCCCAGGCGCCGAAGTAGTCGTACGTCATCGGGTTGTACCAGTCGACGTACTGGGCCGCGCCCGCGTAGTTCGCCGCGTCGATCTTGCCGCCGGCCGTGGCGTCCGCGGTGATCGCGGCGGTGACCAGCGCACCGCTGCCGAACTTCGAACGCAGCGCCGCCATCAGGTTCCTGAACGCCTCCCTGCCGCTGGTGTCACAGGTGTTGCCGCAGGCGTTCGGGTACTCCCAGTCGATGTCGATGCCGTCGAAGACGTCGGCCCACTTGGAGTTCTCGACCAGGTCGTAGCAGGACTGGGCGAACGCGGCGGGGTTGCGGGCGGCCTCGCCGAAGCCGCTCGACCAGGTCCAGCCGCCGAACGACCAGATGACCTTCAGGCCGGGGTGCTTCTTCTTCAGCTCCCGCAGCTGGTTGAAGTTGCCCCGCAGCGGCTGGTCCCAGGTGTCCGCGACCCCGTCCACGGACTCGGCGGCCGTATAGGTCCGGTCGGTCGCCGCGTAGGCGTCGCCCATCGCGCATTTGCCGCCGGTGACGTTGCCGAAGGCGTAGTTGATGTGGGTCAGCTTCGCCGCCGAGCCGGAGGTCTCGATGTTCTTGACGTAGTACTTGCGGTCGTAGGTGCCCCATTCGGTGAAGTAGCCGACGACCTTGGAGCCGACCGCCCTCGGTGTCGCCTCGGGGGCGGCCGCGGTGGCGCTGCTCGCGCCGGCCAGCAGGCCCGCGCCGAGGACCGCGCAGCACGCGGCGGAGATCAGCGCCCGGAAGCGGGCGCGGTGGGGGAAGTGCATCGGTGTCTCCTCGTGGGGGAGAGGGGAACGCCAGTCGATTGGCATGAACGCGATGAAGCGCTGCCGGAAGAGTAGGAGGACTAGACCACCCGGTCAATGGTTCGGACCAATCCCGGGTCGAATCCGGGCGGGTTGTCGGCGGCCTGAGATATCTTGAAGTGAGCGGTCGTTAACCAGTGACCGGGTGTCTCCTTTCGGGCATACTCACAGGGCGCAGCCGCTGGTCAGCAGCTTCCGAGACCCGGGAGACGCGAGCAGCGGCCGGCGCCCAGTGAGACCGGCGGAGCCGCCCCACCCCACGGCGTGCGCCCGCCAGCGCCCTACAGGGAGGAGAGCGTCGCATGCCCGACCGCGCCCCGCAGCCGGTGGACCGGCAACTGCCCACGGACGAGGCCCGGGATCTGATCTCGCTCGTCCGCGACATCGCGCAGCGAGAGATCGCCCCGAAGGCGGCCGAGGAGGAGGACGCCGGGCAGTTCCCGCGCGAGGTCTTCACCCTGCTCTCCCGGACCGGCCTGCTCGGTCTGCCCTACGACTCCGAGCACGGCGGCGCCGACCAGCCGTACGAGGTCTACCTCCAGGTCCTCGAAGAGCTCGCCGCGGCCCGCCTCACCGTCGGCCTCGGTGTCAGCGTGCACACCCTCGCCTCCTACGCCCTCGCCACCTACGGCAGCAAGCAGCAGCAGGTCGAGCACCTGCCCGCGATGCTCGGCGGCGGACTGCTCGGCGCCTACTGCCTCTCCGAGCCCTCGTCGGGTTCGGACGCGGCTTCGCTGCGCACCCGAGCGATCCGGGACGGCGACGAGTGGGTGATCACGGGTACCAAGGCCTGGATCACCCACGGCGGGGTCGCCGACTTCTACACCGTCATGGCGCGCACCGGCGAGGACGGCCCGCGCGGGATCACCGCGTTCCTGGTGCCCGCCGACGCGGACGGCGTGAGCGCCGCGGCCCCGGAGAAGAAGATGGGCATGAAGGGCTCGCCCACCGCCCAGGTCCACTTCGACGGGGTGCGCGTCCCGGACGCGCGGCGCATCGGCGACGAGGGGCAGGGCTTCGCGATCGCCCTGTCCGCGCTCGACTCGGGACGGCTGGGCATCGCGGCCTGCGCGATCGGAGTGGCCCAGGCGGCCCTGGACGAGGCGGTCGGCTATGCGACCGGGCGACAGCAGTTCGGGCGGCCGATCGCCGACTTCCAGGGGCTGCGCTTCATGCTCGCCGACATGGCGACCCAGATCGAGGCGGGCCGGGCGCTGTACCTCGCGGCGGCGCGGCTGCGGGACGCCGGGCGGCCCTTCGCCAAGCAGGCGGCCATGGCCAAGCTGCACTGCACGGACACCGCGATGAAGGTCACCACCGACGCCGTCCAGGTCCTCGGCGGCTACGGCTACACCGCGGACTTCCCGGCCGAGCGGTACATGCGCGAGGCCAAGGTCCTCCAGATCGTCGAGGGCACCAACCAGATTCAGCGGATGGTCATCGCCCGCCACCTAGCGGGTCCGGAGACGCGCTGAACTGACCGGGCCTGACCTGCGGCGCCGCGAGCCGTACCCACTCCGGGTCGTGGCGCCCCGGCAGAGTGCGCCCCCCGCTCGCCCAGGTGCGCATCAGGTCCCGGTAGATGGGCGGGTCCTGGGGCGCCGGCGGGGCCGGGCGAAAGGGTGACGGGTTCGACGGGTTCGACGGAACCGATTCTGCGACCGGTGCATACGTACGGGTCATACCGGGGCAACGCGGCAGCCGACGACCGGGTCACGGTGTCCGCAATCGCGCGTGAGTTCGCGGGGGGTCCGGCCGAACATCTGGCCAGCCGCCACGGCCTGACGTACCGTCAGCCAGCCGCCGGCAGGGCAACTGGCTGCATGCCGCGAGCTCCGCCGAGCGGGAGCGCCTGGAGGCGGCCACCGTCGGTTCTGTTGGCCCGCCTGCACGATCAAGTCCCGGTGGCGCAGGCCGCGTTCCTGGAACGTCCCGGCGAGGGCGACGCGCTGCGCCGCCACGGCACCGCCCAACGCGCCTACTACGACTGGGTGGTCGACGGACTCGCCCACTCACCCCTCGGACCCGCCCGTCCTGGACTGGGAGATGGCGGCGGTCGGCATCGGCCGGCCCGAGCTGCCGGACTTCCTGCGCCGCGACCACGCTGTACCCCGCGCTGCGGCACGCGATCGTCATGCCGCGCATCGCCTACCGCCAGGGACACTTCGGCGAAGTGGCCGTACCGGCGGACCCGGACACGCTGATCCTGCACCACGGCAGTCTGCGAGCCATGGTGCAGGGCAGCTACTGGGACCGAGCGAGGCGGCTCAGGCGGCCGCGCGGCGGAGCACCGGCACGCGCAGGGGGCGCGAACCCGGGCCGCCGACGTGCGAGAACGGCTGGGTGCGCCAGTCGAGTCCCTGAGGAAGCGTCAACAGCAGCGCCGTGTCCTGCTCCTGGGGCTCCGCCGACTCGTCCGCCGACCGGGCCTCGGAGGCCCTGCGGCCCGTACCGGCGCAGACCGTGAGGCCGAACGGGTTCCACGGGGAGGCGCACAGCGCGTGCTCCGGCAGGACCTCCTCGTCGGCCAGCAGAGCGATGGGCTGCGCGCAGTCCGGGCAGATCACCCGGTACATCTCGAAGGTGTCGTACGCGTCGAAGTCGTCGTCGAGGGAGTCGGGTTCGACGCCCTCCGGCTCGAACTCGACTACCGCCTGGAGGCGCTTGGGCGCGGTACGACCAGGACGCTGAAGACTCTGCATTGGGTTCTCCCCCTCGGGCTGGGCCGTGAAGGCACTGCGGCCTCGACCACAGCAAGCACTTCCCGTCCCGTCATGGAGGTAATCACGAGAACATCACAGGGGCCGTCCGGAGGGTGTGGCCTTCGTCACATGCCGCTCGCAGATGCCCGTGGCGGTCGCTTTGTCCCTCAGGAGACGCACAGGCGCCCCTCGGTCACATCACGAACCGGGCATGACCTGGGGCGCTCAGGTATCCGAGGAGATCAGGCGCACTGTAGGTTCTTGCGCCATGGAGGAGCTGGACCGACAAATCGTGCAGCTGCTCGTCAAGGACGGGCGGATGAGTTACACGGACCTGGGCAAGGCCACGGGCCTGTCCACCTCGGCCGTGCACCAGCGGGTGCGACGGCTGGAGCAGCGTGGTGTCATCCGCGGCTATGCCGCGGTGGTCGACCCGGAGGCGGTGGGCCTGCCCATGACGGCCTTCATCTCGGTGAAACCGTTCGATCCCAGCGCCCCCGACGACATCGCGGACCGCCTGGCCGGCGTCCCCGAGATCGAGGCGTGCCACAGCGTCGCGGGCGACGAGAACTACATCCTGAAGGTGCGGGTGGCGACCCCGCACGAGCTGGAGGAGCTGCTGGCCCGGGTGCGGTCCCTGGCGGGGGTCTCGACGCGTACGACGGTGGTGCTGTCGACCCCGTACGAGGCAAGGCCGCCGCGTATCTGAACGCACGGAGACCGGTGTTCCGAGGGGCGCGGGGAGCTGCGCGACCGGCCGCACGGGACCGGCGTCCGGCAACGCAACCCGCACCCGTGCGGCGGGAAGCCTCCTGCGAAACTGTCCCTCATGAGCGATCCGAAGACCGTCCTCCTCCGCCGCGGTGAGGTCCACAGCCCCGCCGACCCCTTCGCCACCGCCATGGTGGTCGAACGCGGACAGGTGGCCTGGGTCGGTTCCGAAGGCGCCGCCGACGCCTTCGCGGACGGTGTCGACGACGTCGTGGACCTGGACGGAGCCCTGGTCACTCCCGCGTTCACGGACGCACATGTGCACACGACCGCCACCGGCCTCGCCCTCACCGGCCTCGACCTCTCCGACGCCCCCTCCCTGGAGGCGGCCCTGGCCCTCGTACGGGAGTTCGCGACCGCCCGCCCCGACGACCGTGTGCTGCTCGGCCACGGCTGGGACGCCGCCCGCTGGCCCGGCGGCCGCCCGCCCACACGCGCGGAACTCGACGAGGCGACCGGCGGCCGACCGCTCTACCTCAGCCGGATCGACGTCCACTCGGCGGTCGTGACGACGGCACTGCTCGACATGACGTCCCTGGGCCCCGTGGACGGCCCCCTCACGGCCGACACCCACCACGCGGTCCGCGCCACGGCACTGGGCTCCGTCACGCCCCTCCAGCGCGCCGAGGCCCAGCGGGCCGCCCTGGCCCACGCCGCCTCCCTCGGCATCGGCACCCTTCACGAATGCGCAGGCCCCGAGATCTCCTCGGAGGACGACTTCACGGGGCTGCTGCGGCTCGCGGGCGAGGAGCCGGGCCCGAGGGTGGTCGGCTACTGGGCCGAACAGGACGTCGACAAGGCGCGCGAACTCGGCGCGCTCGGCGCCGCCGGGGACCTCTTCGTCGACGGCGCCCTCGGCTCCCACACCGCGTGCCTGCACGAGCCGTACACCGACGCCGACCACACCGGCCGCGCCTACCTGGACGCCGCCGCCGTGGCCGCCCATGTCATCGCCTGCACCGAGGCGGGCCTGCAGGCCGGCTTCCACGCGATCGGCGACGCGGCGGTGACCGCCGTGGTCGAGGGGGTCCGCACCGCCGCGGAGAAGCTCGGCCTCGCCCGCGTCCGTGCCGCCCGGCACCGCGTCGAGCATGTCGAGATGCTCACCCCCGAGGCCGTCGCCGCCTTCGCCGAGCTCGGGCTGACCGCGTCCGTCCAGCCCGCCTTCGACGCCCTGTGGGGCGGCGAGGACGGCATGTACGCCCGACGGCTGGGCAAGGCGCGGGCGAGCCGTCTGAACCCCTTCGCGGCCCTCCTGCGCGCCGGGGTCCCGCTCGCCTTCGGCTCCGACAGCCCCGTCACCCCCCTCGACCCGTGGGGCACGGTCCGCGCGGCCGCCTTCCACCGCACCCCCGAGCACCGCGTCTCCGTACGTGCCGCCTTCACCGCCCACACCCGGGGCGGCTGGCGTGCGGTCGGCCGGGACGACGCGGGCGTCCTGGTGCCCGGCGCCCCCGCCGACTACGCCGTGTGGCACACCGGCGAACTGGTCGTGCAGGCCCCCGACGACCGGGTCGCCCGCTGGTCCACCGACCCCCGCTCCGGCACCCCCGGCCTGCCCGACCTGACGCCGGGCCGTGACCTGCCCGTCTGCCTGCGCACCGTGGTCGGCGGACGGACGGTCTTCGTACGGCCGGGCGAGTGATCTCCGGGGGCGGCGAGGTATCGATCGGCCCTCGCCCCGCTGTCGCGCGACCTGCGAATCCTCGGCCCTGACCAGGGCGTTGTCGGAAGATGCGCAGGTCGAACGACTGTTGACAGCCGACGGCAGGAGGCCGGTAGGTTCGGCCGGGTCCACCACCGGACGCCCGACCGGGGAATGTCCACCCAGTCGTCGCAGCGCCGCTGGGTCAGGGACGGTGTGCCGCACCGGAACACCGCCACTGGGAGCCAGGCTCAGCGCTCGCGCCACGACGAGGGAACGTTCCCTCCGGCCGGGGAGGTGTGACCCGGGTGGGGCCCGGGCGCTCAGTAGACAACGGCTTTCGGTCGACCCGCAGCCAGCGGGCCCCAGGTCGGCCCGAAGAGCGCCGGGCCCCCATCCGCAGCGAGGGGGGCGATTGCGTCACAACGGCCGAAAACTCTTAGCCTTACCCCGTTCTTGTGGAAACGACACCAGCATACGAACGCCTTGTCACGTCATCGCAGGCCGTGCGCACTATGGTGGACGCCTGCGTAATGACTCGAAGGGGCAGCGGTGAACGACGGCGACGGGACCCACACGGGCCAGGAGAGGCGATTCGGCCCGCTCGGCACGGCGTTGGTGATCATTCCGACCTACAACGAGGCGGAGAACATCAAGGCCATCGTCGGCCGGGTGCGCCAGGCCGTCCCGGAGGCACACGTCCTGGTGGCCGACGACAACAGCCCCGACGGCACCGGCAAGCTGGCCGACGAACTGGCCGTCGAGGACGAGCACGTCCAGGTCCTGCACCGCAAGGGCAAGGAGGGCCTCGGCGCCGCCTATCTTGCGGGCTTCCACTGGGGCCTGGAGCACGGCTACGGCGTCCTCGTCGAGATGGACGCCGACGGCTCCCACCAGCCCGAGGAACTGCCCCGTCTGCTGACCGCCCTGAAGAGCGCCGACCTGGTTCTCGGTTCCCGCTGGGTGCCCGGCGGCCGGGTCGTGAACTGGCCCAGGTCCCGCGAGTTCATCTCCCGCGGCGGCAGCCTCTACTCCCGTGTGGCCCTCGACCTTCCGCTGCGCGACATCACGGGCGGCTACCGCGCCTTCAGGCGCGAGACCCTCGAAGGGCTCGGCCTCGACGACGTCGCCTCCCAGGGCTACTGCTTCCAGGTCGACCTCGCCCGCCGCGCGGTCAAGGCCGGCTACCACGTCGTCGAGGTGCCGATCACCTTCGTCGAGCGCGAACTGGGCGACTCCAAGATGAGCCGCGACATCCTCGTGGAGGCCCTGTGGCGGGTCACCACCTGGGGCGTGGGGGAGCGGGTCGGCAGACTCACCGCACGGGGAAAGCGCGCACAGCCGTAGCCCCACGACGCACAGCCGCGGTCGATCGTCCGCTTATGCCGTGCTGAGCCGCGCCCAGGCACACTGGAAGCATGACGACAGGCGCTTCGACCCCCACGTACCCCGCCCGGCCCCGCCGCTCCCGTCTACGCACCTTCCTGCCGCTGGGCATCGCCGCCTGGCTGGTGCTGGAGATCTGGCTGCTGACCGTGGTCGCGGGCGCGGCGAGCGGCTTCGCGGTGTTCCTGCTGCTGGTCGCCGGTTTCGTGCTCGGCTCGGTGGTGATCAAGCGGGCCGGCCGTCGTGCCTTCCAGAACCTGAACGAGGCGCTCCAGCGCGGCGACGCCCCGTCGGGCTCCGGCAGCGGTGGCAACGGCCTGATGATGCTGGGCGGCCTGCTCCTGATGATCCCCGGCCTGCTCTCCGATGCGGTGGGGCTGCTCCTGCTGATCCCGCCGGTCCAGAAGGCCGTCGGCCGCTACGCCGAGCGCACCTTCGACCGCAGGATCCGCGCCGCCGCCCCCGGTACCCTGGGCGACGCGTTCCAGCAGGCCCGGATGCAGCGTCCCGACGGCAAGGTGGTCCAGGGCGAGGTGATCGTCCGGGACGAGCCGGGCGGTGACACCCCGCGGGACCAGCGCCCGCCGCTCACCCGCTGACCCGGGCGCGGACAGCGCAAACCGCGGGCGCGGTACGTGAATCACGTACCGCGCCCGCGGTTACTTGTTGTATGCGCTTGTTCCCGCTCAGGCCGACTTGCGGCTGTCCCGGGGATGAACAGCGATGTTCATCGCGCCGGAACGCAGAACCGCCAGACGCTCCTCAAGGACCTCTTCGAGTTCCTCTCGGGTGCGTCGCTCCATCAGCATGTCCCAATGTGTACGCGCGGGCTTGGCCTTCTTTTCCTCAGGGCCGTCGCCGTCCACGAGGAGTGCCTGGGCCCCGCAGACCTTGCACTCCCACTCCGGCGGGATCTCCGCCTCGACCGAGAAGGGCATCTCGAAGCGGTGCCCCTTCTCGCATGCGTACTCCACGGCCTGGCGCGGGGCCAGGTCGATGCCGCGGTCCGTCTCGTAGCTGGTCACCACGAGGCGCGTGCCGCGAAGAGCTCGCTCACTCATGAATCGTGCCTCCCGGGCTTGTCGCCCACAGGACAGGTGTCGCTGTCGTCGTCATCCGGTCAACGTCCGGTCGGCGGTAAAGATTCCCGTTCCGGGTCCCGTCCCGGGCAATGCGTCGCCGTCGTAGCCGCCCCTTGTTGTACCCACCAGCGCCCGGTTTGTCACATCTGCTAGCAGATGTCACCCAGCGTTTCGGTATCTTTGACGCGCAGTAACGGTACGCCTGGCAGGCCAAACGCGTACACTACAGCGCTTTGGTGTTGAACGCTAAATCCTTTCAGGTACGGGATTGCCCGCGTCGCCGATCGCCCGCCGCACCGGGACCCGTGCGAGCAGCGCGAACCCGATGACGAAGAAGGCCACGAGCGAGATGATCGCGTCCCGGTAGCTTCCGGTCACCTGGTAGGTGATCCCGAAAAGGAGCGGGCCCAGCCAGCTCATGCCCCGGTCGCTCATCTCGTATGCCG
>NZ_KQ948152.1:480040-528450 GCF_001513955.1 Streptomyces pseudovenezuelae
CCGGGCGGGACGAGGTGGGAGAACAGGGAGCGGGACAGGGCCTGACTGCCGCCGAGGACGAGTCCGATGCCGGACGCGAGGACGAAGAACCACCCGGGCGCGCCGGCGGGCAGGAAGTACCCGGCGCCCAGGATCACCGCCCAGGCGACCAGCGAGCCGAGAATCGTCCGCTTGGCCCCGTAGGTCCGGGCGAGCCGGCCGAGCGCCAGCGCTCCCGCCACCGCGAGCACCTGGACCAGCAGGACGGCCGCGATGAGCGTCGACTGCCCGAGCCCCAGTTCCTCCGAGCCGTAGACCGACGCCTGGGAGATCACGGTCTGGATGCCGTCGTTGTAGATCAGGTACGCCAGCAGGAAGGCCAGCGTGAGCGGATGGCGGCGCATGTCGCGGACGGTCGCGGCGAGCTGCCGGAAGCCGGGGGCCGTGGACTCCTCGGCCGCGGGCGAGGAGGACCGGCGGTCGCGCAGCCGGCGCAGCGGGATCAGCGTGAAGGCGCCCCACCACAGCCCGGCCGAGGCCAGGCAGATGCGGACCGCGGCGCTCTCGGAGAGGCCGAAGGAATCGTGGCCCATGTAGAGAACCAGGTTCGCGACCAGCACCAGGGCGCCCGCCGCGTAGCCGAAGGCCCAGCCCCTGGAGGAGACGGCGTCGCGTTCCTGGGGCGGGGCGATCTGCGGGAGGTAGGAGTTGTACAGCATCGTCCCCACGGACTGCGCCGCGTTCGCGACGACCAGGAGGACGCCGCCGAGGAGATAGCGCTCGCCGCCGAGGAAGAACATGCCGGTCGTCGCGGCGGCCCCGGTGTAGGCGGCGGCCGCCAGGAGGGGCTTCTTGCGGCCGCTGCGGTCGGCGGCGGCGCCCACCAGGGGCATCACCAGCACGGCCACGATCACGGACAGGGACACGGAGTACGCGAAGAAGGAACCGGCGCGCACCGGGATGCCGAGCGGATGGACATAGCCGTCGGCGTCCGCCGCGTTCTTGGCGACCGACGTCAGATAGGGGCCGAGGAACACGGTGAGCACGCTCGTCGAGTAGACGGAGCACGCCCAGTCGTAGAAGTACCAGCCGCGTTGTTCGCGCCGCCGGTCGGCGGCCTCGTCCGCCGCGCCCACCCGCACGGTGTCGGTGCCCACCCGTGCCCTCGCTTCCCCGTGAAGGTGCCGTGCGCGTGCCGGGGGCGGGCGGGCCGGACATGGGTCAGACCCAGACGCCCCGGTCCTCCATGACCTTGCGCAGTGTGTCGATGTGATCGGTCATGATGCCATCGACTCCCAGGTCCAGGAGCCGGTGGATGCGATCGGGCTCGTTGACGGTCCACACGTGGACATGGAGCCCGTGCGCGTGGGCGGTGCGCACGAAGCGGCGGTCGACCACCTGGATGCCGGACTGGGCCTCGGGCACCTGGGCGGCGACGGCCGAGCGGCGCAGTGCCGCCGGCACCCCCCAGGAGCGCAGCCGGAGGTTGAGCACGCCCCGGGTGCCGTACGACGTCGCCAGGCGCGGCCCGGCCAGCCGCTGGGCGCGCATCACCCGCGCCTCGGAGAAGGAGCCGACGCAGACGCGGTCCCAGGCGCCGGTGCGCTCGACGAGGTCCAGGAGCGGCTGCAGGGCGGGCCCGGCCTTGACGTCGACGTTCCAGCGCGCCTCGGGGAAGGTCTCCAGGAGCTCCTCGAAGAGCGGCACCGGCTCCGTGCCCGCCACACGCGCGTGCCGTACGTCGGCCCAGGGCAGGTCCGCTATCCGGCCCGCGCCGTCGGTCACCCGGTCCAGGGTCGCGTCGTGGAAGGCGACCAGCTTGCCGTCCGCGGTGGCGTGGACGTCGGTCTCCAGGTACCGGTACCCCGCCTCGACGGCCCGCCGGAACTGGAACGCGGTGTTCTCCAGGCCGTCCGCCGCCCCGCCCCGGTGGGCGAAGGGTATGGGGCCGGGATGGTCGAGGTAGGGGTGGCGTATCCGCGGGGTCACGGACGCAGTATCGCTCCCCGCGGTTGCCCGCCGGCAACGACCGTGCTGCCGTCGGATGCCCGGGGAACGGCGAACACGCGCAGGAAAACCTGGGCGAGCGGGCCGATGGACACCGCGTAGAGGACGGTGCCGACGCCGATCGTGCCGCCGAGCGCGAATCCCGTGACCACGACGGCCACCTCGATCGCGGTCCGCATCAGCCGGATCGAGTGTCCCGTGCGCCGGTGCAGCCCGGTCATCAGACCGTCCCTGGGGCCCGGACCGAAGCGGGCGGCGATGTACAGGCCGGTGGCCGCCCCGTTGAGCACGACGCCGGCCAGCACGAGGGGGATCCGTACGGCGAGACCGTGGGCGTCGGGGACCGCGGCGAGGGTGGCGTCCATGGCGAGGCCGACCACGAAGACGTTGGAGACCGTGCCGAGGCCCGGCCGCTGGCGCAGCGGGATCCACAGGAGCAGCACCGCCGCGCCCACGACGATCGACACGACTCCGATCGACAGCCCCGTCAGCTCGGCGAGCCCCTGGTGCAGTACGCCCCAGGGCTCCAGACCCAGGCCCGCCTCGACGAGCAGCGCGGAGCTGGCTCCGTACAGCGCGAGTCCGGCGTACAGCTGGATCAACCGTCGTCCCAGACGGCTTTGCGTGGACAAGGTGGGTCCCCCTGTGGTGGTAGTGGCCTGATGCATGACACCCTGTGGCTTGGGATGACATGCCATCCATGGCCAATTCGGTGAAGGTGGACTGATTTCAGTGGCGCAGTGGACCTCGGCGATGGGGGCGGCGCAGCTCGCCCGGTTGCTCAACTCCCAGCAGGACCGTCCGGCGGGCCCCGGCACCCGGCGTCCGCCCGCCTACCGCGCGCTCGCCGACGGCATCCGCCTCCTGGTCCTGGAGGGGCGGGTGCCGGTGGCCGCCCGGCTGCCCGCGGAACGGGAGCTGGCCCTGTCCCTGTCGGTCAGCCGGACGACCGTCGCGGCGGCCTACGAGGCGCTGCGGGCCGAGGGATTCCTGGAGTCCCGGCGCGGCGCCGGAAGCTGGACTGCCGTACCGGCCGGGAACCCGCTGCCCGCCCGCGGACTGGAACCGCTCCCGCCCGAGGCCCTCGGCTCGATGATCGACCTGGGCTGCGCGGCACTGCCCGCACCGGAGCCGTGGCTGACGCGGGCGGTGCAGGGGGCCCTGGAGGAACTGCCGCCGTACGCGCACACGCACGGCGACTACCCGGCCGGTCTTCCCGCCCTGCGGACGATGATCGCCGAGCGGTACACCGCGCGCGGGATCCCGACGATGCCCGAGCAGATCATGGTCACGACCGGGGCGATGGGCGCGATCGACGCGATCTGCCATCTGTTCGGGGGACGCGGCGAGCGCATCGCGGTGGAGTCACCGTCCTACGCGAACATCCTGCAGCTGATGCGGGAGGCGGGTGCCCGGCTCGTGCCCGTCGCGATGGCGGAGGGGCTGACCGGCTGGGACATCGACCGCTGGCGTCAGGTGCTGCGGGACGCGGCGCCGCGGATCGCCTATGTCGTCGCCGACTTCCACAACCCCACGGGCGCGCTGGCCGACGAGGACCAGCGGCGGCAGCTGGTGGAGGCGGCGCGGTCCGCGGGGACCGTGCTGGTGGCGGACGAGACGATGAGCGAGCTGTGGCTGGACGAGGACGTCTCGATGCCGCGGCCGGTGTGCGCCTTCGACCCGGCCGGATCCACCGTGGTCACCGTCGGCTCCGCCAGCAAGGCGTTCTGGGCGGGGATGCGGATCGGCTGGGTCCGGGGGGCACCGGACGTGATCCGCAGCCTGGTCGCCGCGCGGGCCTACGCCGACCTGGGCACGCCCGTCCTGGAGCAACTGGCCGTGAACTGGCTGTTCAGTACCGGGGGCTGGGAGCAGGCGGTCGAGCTCCGGCGTGATCAGGCCCGGGAGAACCGGGACGCCCTCGTGACGGCGATGCGCAGGGAGCTGCCGTCCTGGGAGTTCGAGGTGCCGCAGGGCGGCCTGACGCTGTGGGTGCGGGCCGGGGGCCTGTCCGGGTCGCGGCTGGCCGAGGTCGGGGAGCGGGTGGGGGTGAGGGTGCCGTCCGGGCCGCGGTTCGGGGTGGACGGCGCTTTCGAGGGGTATGTGCGCCTGCCGTTCACCGTCGGGGGAGCGGTGGCCGACGAGGCGGCGGCACGCCTGGCCGCGGCGGCGCGGGTGGTGGAGAGCGGTGGGTCGGGGGGCGGGGAGTCCCCACGCACCTTCGTCGCCTGAGGCGCCCCCTTCAGGGGCGCGGGGAACTGCGCGAGAAGCCCCGCGCACCGGTAGCCGCCGGACGGCTCCCGGAGTCACGGCGCTTCCGCGACCACCGCTTCCGAGGGGAGTGTCTCTGCGTCGGCCGGAGTCGTCCGCCCCGGCAGCAGGCCAGCGGGAGAGCGGTCGGTCGGGGGGCGGGGAGTCCCCACGCACCTTCGTCGCCTGAGGCGCCCCGTTCAGGGACGCGGGGAACTGCGCGAGAAGCCCCGCGCACCGGTAGCCGCCCGACGGCCCCGGAGTCACGGCGCTTCCGCGACCACCGCTTCCGCGACCGCGGCTTCCGAGGGCGCCGCTTCCGAGGGGACCGTCTCCGCGTCGGCCGGAGTCGTCCGTTCCGGCAGCAGGGCCAGCACCGCCTGCCGGTCCGCCTCGCTCGTCGCGTCGTCGTACGGGTCCGGGGTCGCCGGCACCTGGAGGCGATGCACCGGGCCCGTCCCGAGGCGGGCGTACCCGCGGCCCGGCGGCACCTCGGCCACCGGGGTCGTGTGCGGGGGCGCTCCCAGGAACGCCTCCAGCTGGTCGGCCGTCGCCGGGCCCAGCACGACACGCGCGCGCGTGTGCTGGCGTACCGGATCGCTCAGCGCCTCCGCGCTGTCGAACTGATCGGCCACCACCACCGTGACATTCGCCGCACGCCCGTGCCGCAGGGGGACCTGGAGCAGGGACTGCGGATCCTTGCGGCCGTCCGCGGCGGCCAGGTGGGTGAAGGCACTCGGACGGTCCAGGAGGATCCACAGCGGACGCTTGGTGTCCTCGGGCGGCGGATGGCCCGCCTGCCGGGCGCGGTTCGTCGCGATCAGGCGGCGCTCGGTCTCGGTCGCCGCCCACTCCAGGCTCGCCACCGCCCCCGAGAGCCCGCACTCGACCGCGAGGACACCGTCCCGCCCGGTCAGGCACGCGTACTCACCGGTGCCGCCGCCCTCGACGATGACGACATCGCCGTACTGAAGGGCCTGGAGCGCGATCGAACGCAGCAGGGTCGAGGTGCCGCTGCCCGGCTGGCCCATGACCAGCAGGTGCGGCTCGGTGGAGCGGATGCCGGTGCGCCAGACGACCGGCGGGACGTCGCGCTGCCCGTCGCCGTAGCCGAGCGGAAGGGTGCGCTGGACCTGGGTGGGGTCGGTGAAACCGAGGACCGTCTCGCCCGGGGCGGTGACGAAGCGCTGCGCGGCGATGTCGGTGGGCAGCGGGGCGAGGACGGTGACGGTGAGTTCGTTGCCCTCCTCGTCCCAGGCGAAGTGGTACTCCCGGCCGCGGCCCGACTTGGCGTGCAGCAGCTGCTCGATGCGGGCCCGGGACTCGGCCTCGCCGTCGGTGAAGTACGCCGGGTAGCGGATCAGCAGGTGGGTGATGCGGCCGGTGGCGTCGAAGTCGTACGCGGGGAAGGCGTTCCCCCACTCGCCGCCGTGCGTGTACAGCGGGGCCGGGTCCTCGGCCGCCGAGAAGTACGGGACGAGTGCTTCGTACAGCGACTGCAGGCGCTGTGTCTGCGACTCGTCGGGTCCGTCCGGCTCGGTCGGCTTGCGGTCCCGGCCCTGCCAGGCTGCCGCCGCCATCAGGCTGATGACGGCGACCAGCGGGCCGTACGGAACGAGTGCCACGACCAGGACCACCGAGGCCACCAGGAACAGCAGCGGCCCGCGCCGGTCCTTGGGGGTGTCGGCCCACTTGCGCCGCCCGGCCGAGGCCAGCCGGCGCAGACCCCGGGTGACCGTGATCAGCGGGTGGAGGACGTCGGTGGCGCTGTCGGCCGCCGTCCGGGCCAGCTCCCGGCTCCGGGCGATCTGCGCGCTGCCTGTGCTCAGGATGCGGGGGAGGGGGCGGCGGGCCACTGCTGTCTCCTGGAGGTGCGTACGGACGGGACGGGCGGCGTCAGAACTTGATGCCGCCGAGGAGGCTCGCCAGGCTCTCGCCGCCGGCCTTGATGCTCGGTGCGATGGCCGTGCTGGCCAGGTAGAAGCCGAACAGCGCCGAGATCAGGGCGTGCGAGGCCTTGAGCCCGTCCTTGCGGAAGAAGATGAAGACGACGATGCCGAGCAGTACGACACCCGAGATGGAGAGGATCATTTTTGGTGCTCCTGGTTCGTGGGGACAGTCACCATGAGTACTTCCAGCATCACAGCATGTATCCATACGACAAAAGGTGCAAATGAATGAATTTCCTGCGATTTCACCTAGTCGGTGGAGCCGTGCTGGCAGCCGTGGCGATCCCCGCCCCCGGCACTTCGGGTCATCGGCCCGGTGAGCCAGTACCCTTGCGAATCACCTGAACGGTTGTATGAGAGGCGGTCCGGCCGATGACTGAAGCCCCCGACCCGGAGGTCGTGGAGCTGGCGACCAAGATCTTCGATCTGGCCCGGCAGGGGCAGACCGAGGCACTGGTGGCGTACGTCGACGCGGGTGTCCCGGCAGGCCTGACCAACGACCGCGGGGACTCGCTCGTGATGCTCGCCGCCTATCACGGCCATGCGGACGCCGTGCGCGAGCTCGTCGCCCGCGGGGCCGCGGCCGGCGGAGTCAACGACCGGGGGCAGACGCCCCTCGCGGGGGCTGTCTTCAAGGGCTTCGCCGACGTCATCGAGGCCCTGCTGCACGCTGGCGCCGATCCGGCCGAGGGCACCCCCTCGGCCCTCGACACGGCCCGGATGTTCGGCAGGACGGAACTGCTCGAACTGTTCGCCGCACACTGATCCGCACATTCTGACCAGCGAAAACACGGACAACGGGGGAGGCGGTACCAGGCCGCCGAAATTTCGGTCGCGGCAGATGTGAGTGCCGGGTCATCATGACGTCGTGGTTCACGGACGTGATGGCCGGGCAGGTGATGCCGCACCGCGCGGACCGTGACACGGTCCGCATGGGCCACCGACGAGAGGCAGAGGAAGATGGCTTACAGCAAGCAGGAAACGGCGGGCGCCCCGACGTGTTGTCACGCGGCCAGGTAATGCACGTCCCCGGTTGCGTCGACGCTTGATGTGAGGCTGTTTCCCATGTTCGATCCGGTCATAGCGCCCAGCGGCACGCTGCTCGGCCTGCTCCAGCGGGGCCGCGGCGACGGCACACTGCACGCGCTCACCGCGCCGCGAGCCGAGGCGCTCGCGGCCCTCAACCACTGTGTGCTGCGCGATCCCCGCCACGACTGGCAGGTGGAGAACCGCTCCCTGTACTACGCCCGCCTCTTCCTCGACCTCAACGGCGAGCTGGACGAGATCGAGGCACACCTGTTCGAGGTGGACGACGTCTTCGACACCGAGGAGTCACGCACGGGCCTCGCCCTGGCCGTCCTCGGCCACCTCGCCTCCTACGGCAGGCGCGACGCGCTCGAACTGCTGCGCAGGTACGCCGCGTCGGGCTCCAACTGGGCCTGGGCGCTGGACGAACTGGCGCTGCGCGACGACGACGCGGGGCTGCGTGCCCTCGCCGCGCCCGTGCTGGCCCGCTTCGCGACCGATCCCGAGGGTGAGGCCGAGCTGGCCGCCGCCGTCCGCGACGCCTTCGAACCGCGGCCGTGGCGGCTGTGGGCTGACGATCCGCGCGAATCCGTGTCCACCCGCGTGCGTGCCGCTCACGAGACCGGCTGTTTCGACCGCTGGCAACGCCAGATGCGACCCGCCGGGCCCCGCCCGGGATGGAGCGTGCAGGCCGTCTTCGAGTGGGCCCAGCAGGGCATCGAGCGGGGTGCCGCCCTCCATGTGCCCGCCGCCCGCTGTCTGACCGCCGTCGCGGGGCCCGAGGACCGGCCCGAGATCCTGGCGGCCGCCAAGGACGGCACCGACGGGGCGCGGTCCACCGCGCTGCGCTATCTCGCCGACAGCAATGATCCCGACGCCTTCGACCTGATCGAGCTGGCCGTCGCCACCGGCTCACCGCTCGTCGTGGAGGCCGCCCTCGACTCATTCGAACGCATGCGCAGTATCGCGGCCGTCGACCGCGCGCGTGGCTGGGCCCGCCGGCCCGATCCGCTGGGCGCCGCCGCCGGACGCATGCTCGCCTGCCTGGGCGGGACCAAGGACCGCGACCTCGTGCTCGCGGCCCTCCGGGAGGCCGTACGGGGCGAGGGCCCGGACGCGCCCACCCTGTGGACCCTTGTCGACGGCACCGGACGGCTCGGCATCGTCTGCGCCGCGCCCGTACTGCGCCACATCTACCGGGAGACGGCCTCCTCCCATCTGCGGGGCCGCGCCGCCCGTGCGCTCGCCGCCACCGACCCCTCCTTCGCCACCGGCTTCGCCGTCGAATGCCTCTGGGACTGCGAGGAGACCACCCGCGAGATCGCCGCCCGGCACGCCGAGACCGGTGACGCCCGGGTCGTGGAGCGCCTGCGCCGGCTGGCCGCCGACCCGGCCGAGGAGGCCGAGGTCCAGACGGCCGTCCGCAGCCGTATCGGACCGGACACCGCGGCCATGTGAGACCACCCTCGGGTGTGGACCTCCGGGGCCTGTCACACCCGCCGGGTGAACTCGGGACGACCCGCGGGTCAGGCGCGGATGGACGCGGCCTGACCTGCTCGGGTGTGCAGCGCAACGCTCATGGGACGTTCATCGTTCGCAAAGATCCACGTTGACGTGGCCACGTCCGGCGCGGCGAGAACACCCTTATGCGTGTCGTCATAGTGACCGAATCCTTTCCCCCCGATGTGAACGGCGTGGCCCACTGCGCGCTCCAGACCGCCCGGCACCTCGTAGATCGCGGTCACCTCCCGCTCGTCGTCGCGCCGGCCACCGCGTCCGGCCCCGGACCCGGCGTGGACGCCCTCGCGCCGTGCCCCGTCGTCCGTGTCCCCTCCCTCCCCCTCCCGGGCTACCCCCAGGTCCGCGTCGCCCTCCCCAGCAGGCGCGTGGCCGCGGCGATCGCCGCGCACCGGCCCGACATCGTCCACCTGGCCAGCCCCTTCGTCCTCGGCGTCCGCGGCATGGCCGGCGCCGCCCGGCTCGGCATCCCCGCCGTGGCCGTCTACCAGACCGACCTCGCCGGATACGCCCGCACCTACGTGCACGCGGGAGAGGCCGCCGCCTGGCGCCGCATCCGCTCCGTCCACGCCGCCGCCGACCTCACCCTCGCCCCGTCCAGCGCCTCCCTGCGCGATCTGGAGGCGCACGGCGTCCCCCGGGTCAAGCTGTGGCCGCGGGGCGTGGACACCGTCCGTTTCCGCCCCGATCTGCGCGACGAGGAGCTGCGCCGCCGGCTCGCCCCGAACGGCGAGATGATCGTCGGCTACGTCGGGCGCCTCGCAGCCGAGAAGCACATCGAACTGCTGGCCGACGTGTGCCGGCTGGACGGCGTCAAGGTCGTGGTGGTCGGGGACGGGCCGAGCCTGTCCCCGCTCGAACAGGCGCTGCCCGGCGCGGTCTTCCTGGGCCGCCGGATGGGCGACGAACTGGCCCGGATCTTCGCCTCCTTCGACGTCTTCGCGCACACCGGCCCCTTCGAGACCTTCTGCCAGACCGTGCAGGAGGCCATGGCGAGCGGCGTGCCCGTCGTCGCGCCCGCCGTCGGCGGTCCGCTCGACCTGGTCGCCCACGGGCGCACCGGGTTCCTCGTGCCGCCGCGCGACCCGGCCGCCCTGCGGGACGCGGTGCGGTCCCTGGCCGCCGACCCCGGGACGCGTGCCTCGTTCGGCGCCGCCGCGCGGGCCATGGTCGAGGGGCGCACCTGGGCGGCCGTCGGCGACCAGCTGATCGGCCACTACGCCGCCGTGCTCAGCGGCCGCAAGACGGCGGTGGCGGCATGAACGGCCAGTCGCTGCGGATCGTCCGGCTCGCCAACTTCGTCGCGCCCGCCTCCGGCGGCCTGCGCACCGCCCTGCGCGAGCTCGGCAAGGGCTACCGGGCGGCCGGACACGAGCCCGTCCTCATCGTGCCCGGCGACCGCGCGAGCGACCGCCGCACCGAGCAGGGACGGATCATCACCCTGCCCGGCCCGCTGCTGCCCGGCACCGGCGGTTACCGCGTCCTGGCCGACAAGCAGCGCGTGGCCCGGCTCCTGGAGGAGCTCGCCCCCGACCGCCTGGAGGTCTCCGACCGTACGACCCTCAGGTGGACCGGCAAATGGGCCCGGCGGGCCCGCGTCCCCGCCGTGATGGTCTCCCACGAGACCGCCGACGGCGTCCTGCGCACCTGGGGCCTGCCGGAGGGCGCGGCCCGGCGGACCGCCGACGCCCTCAACGTCCGTACGGCGCACACGTACGCGCGCGTGGTGTGCACCACCGAGTTCGCCGAGCGGGAGTTCGTCCGGATCGGCGCGCGCAACGTCGTACGGGCCCCGCTCGGCGTCGACCTCGTCGAACGGCGCCCGGCGCTGCGCGACACGGGGCTGCGGGCCCGCTACGCGCGCGAGGACGAGACCCTTCTCGTGACGTGCACCCGGCTGTCCGTGGAGAAACGGCCGAGCACGGCCCTGGACGCCGTGGAGTCCCTGGTGCGCCGGGGCCGGCGGGCGGTGCTCGTGGTCGCGGGGGACGGGCCGCTGCGGTCGCGCCTGGAACAGCGGGCCCGGGAACGGCGGCTGCCGGTCACCTTCCTCGGACACGTCTCCGACCGCGGACTGCTCGGCGCGCTCCAGGCCTCCGCCGACGTGTGCCTGGCCCCCGGGCCCGCCGAGACCTTCGGGCTCGCCGCGCTGGAGGCCATGGCGTGCGGCACGCCGGTGGTGGTGAGCGCCTCCTCCGCGCTGCCGGAGGTCGTCGGACCGGCCGGGGCCGTCGCCGCCGACCGCGGGGACGCCTTCGCGGACGCCGTCGACCTGTTGCTGGAACGCTCCGAGACCGAGCGTCGCGAGGTGGCACGCGCGCGTGCGGAGTGCTTCGGGTGGGACGCGGCGGTCCGGGCGTTCCTCGCCGCGCACGACGCGGAGGTCTTCGTACCGGGTTCCTTGCCGGGAGCCGTGGCATGAGCAGGGGTGCGTCATGAGAACCGTGCGCTTCGCCGCCCTCGGTGACTCCCTGTCCGAGGGCGTGGGCGATCCCGTCGGCGACGGATGGCGCGGCTGGGCCGCGCTGCTCGCCGGCGGGCTCGCGGAGTCCGTGGAGTTCACCAAGCTCGCGGTGAGCGGGGCGCAGACGCGGGACGTGCTGGAGCGGCAGCTGCCGGTGGGGCTGGCGGCGAGGCCGGACGTCGTCTCGGTCGTCGTCGGCGTCAACGACACCCTGCGCTGCACGTTCGACATCCGGGCCGTGGCCGCGCGGCTCGACGAGGTGTACGCGGCGTTCACCGGGCAGGGCGCCGTCCTGCTCACGGCGTGCCTGCCCGACCCGGGCACGATGCTCGGGCTGCCCGGCGCCCTGGCGCGCCCGCTGGCCCGGCGGCAGCGGGCGGTGAACGCGGTGGTCCACGCGCTGTCCGAGCGGTACGGGGCGGTGCATCTGCACGCGGCCGAGGGGGCTTGGACCACCGAGCCCGCGATGTGGAGCGCGGACCGGTTGCACCCCGGCGAGCGGGGGCACCGGCAGCTGGCCGCGCGGTTCCACGCGGTGCTGGCGGAGCGCGGTCTCGCGACCGGGGTCGCGCCCTCGGCCGAGCCGGAGTTTCCCGTGCCGACGAAGTCGGCGAGTCTGCGGTGGCTGGCCACGGCGGGCACCGGGTGGGTGATGCGGCGGTGCACCGATCTGCTGCCGCAGTTGATGACGCTGGCGGTGGACGAGATGCGGCACCGCGCGCGGGGGACCAGCGCGCGACTCGATCTGCGGGCCGCGCACGCGGTGTCCGTGGCGTTGGCCGCACTGTCCGTGCAGGAGCAGGGGGCCGAGGCGGCTTGAGTGCCGGTTGCGGGTGCCCGGGGGCCGGCCGCGCAGTTCCACGGCGCCCCTGGGTGGTCAGCGGCGCCGTACCTCCACGAAGCGCACCGGGGTTCCGGGCACCGCCTGAGCCGCTGGCGGGAGGTCCGTCTCGCGGACCACGCCGATCACCGGGTACCCGCCGGTCGTCGGGTGGTCCGCCAGGAAGACCACCGGCCTGCCGTCGGGGGGAACCTGGACGGCGCCCAGAACCATGCCTTCGCTGGGGAGTTCACCTTCGAACGCCCTCTCCAGGGTGGGTCCCTCCGTGCGCAGGCCGATGCGGTTGCTCGCCGAGGACACCTGGAAGGCGCGGGAGGTGAACACCCGTACCGCTTCCGGGGTGAACCAGTCGGCTCGTGGGCCCAGCGTGACGCGCAGGACGAGTTCGGCGGGGGGTGCCGGCTGCGGCGCGGTGTCCACGCGCGTGCGGAGCGGCGTCGGTGTGCCCAGGGGGAGTACCGCGCCGTCCGTGAGGGGGACCGGGCCCAGGCCCGACAGGAGGTCCGTGGAGCGGCTGCCGAGCACCGGCTCCACGGCGATCCCGCCGGAGACGGCCACATAACTGCGCAGCCCCGACACGGCCGTTCCGACGGTGAGCAGGGCTCCGGCCGGTACGCGCACCGGAGCGCCCCAGGCCGCCGCGCGGCCGTCGACCGTGATCCGGCAGGGGGCGCCCGTGACCGCCACGGTGACCGTCGAACGGGGGCGTACCGCACAGCCGTTGAGCGTGGTCTCCAGAACGGCCGCCTCGGGGCGGTTGCCGACCAGGCGGTTGGCGAGCTCGGCCGCCGGACGGTCCAGGGCGCCCGAGCGGGGGACGCCGAGGTGGGCGTGGCCCGGGCGGCCCCGGTCCTGGACGGTGGTCAGTGCTCCGGCCCGAACGACGGAGAGGGCGCGGTCGGTCACGGTGCCCCCACGAACCTCACGCGCGTACCCGGCGACAGCAGTGCGGCCGGTACGCGCGCGTGGTCCCACAGAACGGCGTCCGTGGTCCCGATGAGCTGCCAGCCGCCCGGCGACGAGCGCGGGTAGACGCCGGTGTAAGGGCCCGCGAGCGCCACCGAACCCGGCGGGACCGCCGTGCGCGGGGTGGCCCGGCGCGGCACGTCGTAGTGGGCGGGCAGGCCGGTGAGGTAGCCGAAGCCGGGCGCGAATCCGCAGAAGGCCACCGTGAACTCGGTGCCGGCGTGGACGCGGGCCACCTCCTCGGGGGAGACACCCCAGTGCGCGGCCACGTCGGCCAGGTCCGGTCCGTCGTAGCGCACCGGGAGTTCGACGACCTCACGCGGGCGCGGGGGAGCGGGCGGTACCTCGGAGGCGGTCAGCTGGGCGGCCAGGCGGACCGGGTCGGCGAGGCCGTCGAGGAGGACCGTGCGGGCCGCGGGGACGATCTCGCGGACCGACAGCGAGCCCTCCGTGCGGCGGCGCACCAGCTCGGCGTGCAGGGCCTGGGCCTCCTCGTCCGAGGACACCTCGACGAGGAGGGCGCCGTTCCCGACGGGCAGTGCTCTCATACGAAGGCCTCCACCCGGACGCCCGAGTCCACGAGGTGCCTTCTCACCCTCCGGGCCAGTTCGACCGCGCCCGGTGTGTCGCCGTGCAGGCACAGGGAGCGGGCCTCGACCTCGACGAGGACACCGGAGTGGGCGGTGACCGCGCGATGCCGGGCCAGGCTCAGCGAGCGTTCCATGACCGCCTCGGGATCGGTGACCACGGCACCGTCCAGGCCGCGTGGCACCAGGGTGCCCTCCTCCGTGTAGGCGCGGTCCGCGAAGGCCTCCGTGACGGCCTCCAGACCCGCCTTCACGGTGGCCTCCAGGAGGCGAGAGCCGGGCAGACCCAGCACGGGCAGCGTGGCGTCGGCGAGGAGCACGCCGTCGACCACCGCCGCGGCCTGCTCCTCGTCGTGGACGACCCGGTTGTACAGCGCGCCGTGCGGTTTGACGTACGACACGCGCGTGCCCGCCGCCCGGGCGAAGACCTCCAGGGCGCCGATCTGGTAGGCGACCTCGGCCGTCAGCTCGGCGGCGGGCACCTCCATCGCGCGTCGCCCGAACCCCGCGAGGTCCTGGTAGGAGACCTGGGCGCCGATGCGGACCCCGCGCGCGGCCGCGAGCTCGCAGACGCGTCGCATGGTGACCGCGTCCCCGGCGTGGAACCCACAGGCCACGTTGGCGCTGGTGACGACGGACAGCAGTTGTTCGTCGTCGGTGAGCTCCCAGCGGCCGAAGCCCTCACCCAGGTCGGCGTTGAGATCGATCGAGATCATGTCGGTCCTGTGTCCCCTTTCAGGATGCTCCATGCGGTTCGGCATGGCTCAGGCCATCCGGTACTGCTCGTCCCGGGCGTCCGTGAGGAACATCTGCCCCGGTGCGTGCGTGATGGCGAACGGTGGGCGCGAGGCCATCACCGCGGCCTGCGGGGTCACTCCGCAGGCCCAGAACACCGGGATGTCGTCCGGCTCGGCATCCACCGGCTCACCGAAGTCGGGGCGGCCGAGGTCCTCGATGCCAAGGCCGGAGGGATCGCCGCAGTGCACGGGGCTGCCGTGCACCGCCGGGAGCAGGCTGCTCTCACGCAGGGCCGCGGCCAGGTGCTGCGGCGGCACCGGGCGCATGGAGACCACCATGGGTCCGTGCAGCCGCCCCGCGGGACGACACTGTCGACTGGTCACATACATCGGAACGTTCCGGCCCTGCTCGATGTGCCGGATCGGGACGCCCGCCTCCGAAAGTGCCCACTCGAAGGTGAAACTGCACCCGATCAGGAACGAAACGAGGTCGTCACGCCAGTGTGCGCGCACGTCCGTCGGCTCGTCCACCAGCCGGCCGTCCTCCCACACCCGGTAGCGCGGGAGATCGGTGCGCAGATCCGCGCCCTCCGCGAGGACGGTGGTCGGGTCGCCGGCGTCCGTGACGTCGAGGACCGGGCAGGGCTTGGGGTTGCGCTGGCAGAACAGCAGCATGTCGTACGCCCAGTCGGCGGGCACCGAGATCAGGTTGACCTGGGTGTGGCCGGCCGAGACCCCGGCGGTGGGGCCGGTCAGGCCCGCCCGGAAGCGGGTGCGTGCCTGTGCCGGGCTCCACGCGTGCGCGTGCTCGTCGACGAGGGTCAGGGGGCGGTCTTCCGTGACGAGGGTCAGAGGACGGTCTTCCGCGCGGTTCACGCGAGTTCCTTCCCACGGGTCTCCGGGAGTCCGAGCAGGGCCAGTGCGGCGATTCCGTAGCCGATGGCGCCGAAGACGAGTGCCCCGCCCACGCCCCAGCTGTCGGCCAGGAAGCCCACGGTGGTCGGGAAGACCGCGCCGACCGCGCGGCCCGCGTTGTAGGTGAAGCCCTGTCCCGAGCCGCGCACCGCCGTCGGGTACAGCTCGCTCAGATAGGACCCGAAGCCGCTGAAGATCGCCGACATGCAGAACCCGAGGGGGAACCCGAGGACCAGGAGCCAGGTGTCGGCTCCGCTCGGGATGTTGCCGTAGGCCACGATGCAGACGGCCGACAGCAGGGCGAAGAGCCAGATGTTGCGCCGCCGGCCCAGCCGGTCGGTGAGGTAGCCGCCGGTCAGATAGCCGAGGAAGGCGCCGGAGATCAGGAAGGTCAGATAGCCGCCGGTGCCGACCACCGAGAGTCCGCGGTCGCTCTTGAGGTACGTCGGCACCCAGGTGGCGAGCGTGTAGTAGCCGCCCTGGACGCCGGTGGACAGCAGCCCCGCGAAGATCGTCGTACGCAGCAGGTCCGGTTTGAAGATCGCCGCGAAGGAGCCCTTCCCGGCGCTCTTCTCGCGCACCGCGATCGCCTCGGGGGCGTCCTGGACCTGGCGCCGCATCCAGACGACCAGCAGCGCCGGCAGCGCGCCGGTCCAGAACATCACGCGCCAGGCCATGTCGGCGTCGAACACCGAGAAGACCAGGGTGTACACGATCGCGGCCAGGGCCCAGCCCACGGCCCAGGAGCTCTGGATCGCGCCCAGGGTGCGGCCCCGGTGCCTGGCGCTCGCGTACTCGGCGACCAGGATCGCGCCGACCGCCCACTCGCCGCCGAAGCCGAGGCCCTGGAGGGCGCGGAAGACCAGCAGCGACTCGAAGTTCGGGGCGAAACCGCAGGCCACGGTGAAGATCGCGTACGTGACCACCGTGATCATCAGCGCCCGGACCCGGCCGGCCCGGTCGGCCAGGACCCCCGCCAGGGCTCCGCCGATGCCGGAGGCCAGCAGCGTGACCGTGGTGAAGAGACCGGTCTGGCCGCTGTCCAGGCCGAAGTAGGCGGCCAGCGCGACCATGCTCAGCGGGAGCGTGAAGTAGTCGTAGGAGTCGAGGGCGTAGCCGCCGAACGCGCCGGCGAAGGCGCGGCGGCCGCGCGGACCGAGGGCGCGGAACCAGCCCAACGCCCCGTCTTCGGCGGGCACTTCGGTGGCTGGTTGCTGATCGGTCAGGGCCTGAGGGGGCGGGGTCGTGCTCATGAGCACCTCGCAGTGGGAGGACGGAGGTCGCGGAGCTGAACCGTGCGGTGATGAGTAACGTAGAGGATCGTTCAACGATCCTTCAATACCCCTGTTGTTTCGTTCTCGTGTCTGCGGTTGAATTCCGGGCATGGCAGAGCAGTTGAGCGGACTGGCCGACGATCGCGCCCTCCTGGGCCGCACCAGCACGGCCGAGCGGGTCTCGGACATCCTCAGGAGCCGCATCGCCGAGGGCTACTTCCCGCCGGGGACACGCTTGTCGGAGGACAGCATCGGAGGGGCGCTGGGGGTCTCCCGCAACACCTTGCGCGAGGCGTTCCGGCTGCTCACTCATGAGCGACTGCTCGTCCACGAGCTGAACCGCGGTGTGTTCGTTCGGGTCCTGGCGGTCGAGGACGTGGAGGACATCTACCGCACCCGCGCGCTCGTGGAGTGCGCGGTCGTCCGCGGGCTGGGCGAGCCGCCGTACGCCCTGGACGCGCTCGCCGAGGCGGTCGAGGAGGGGCAGCGGGCGGTGCGCGAAGGTGACTGGAAAGCGCTGGGCACGGCCAATATCCACTTCCACCGCGAACTCGTCGCCCTCGCGGGCAGCGACCGCACCGACGAACTGATGCGCAGCGTTTTCGCCGAACTCCGCCTGGCCTTCCACGTCGCGGACGACCCCAAGGCCCTGCACGAGCCGTATCTGGCCCGCAACCAGCAGATCCTCGGCGCGCTCCAGGCGGGCGACAGGGAAGAGGCGGAACGCCTGCTCGCCGTCTACCTCGCCGACTCTCTGGGGCGAGTGGTCGAGGTGTACAGGCGAAGGGTGGGTGAGGACACCTAGTCAGGGGCGCGGGGCTGTCGAAGGGTGGGCGAGGACACCTAGTCAGGGGCGCGGGGCTGTTTCGATCTGCGGCTCCGCCGCGTGGGCGCGACCAGCCCCCACCGGCCCGCAGGCGACGAACAACAGGTGGTCGCCCGTCCCACCGCCGGAGGCGATCCGCGCCGTTTGGGGAGTTGTCAGACCTAGGACCTAGTCTGTGCACCGTGACTTCGCCTGCGACGACGGACAGCGTTCCGCCCCAGTTCAGCGCGGGGCCGCGCCCCGCACCGGGCCCGGCCGCCGACGAGGGACTGGCGCGCCGGCTGCGCGCGCTCGCCTGCACCGCGCCGCTGCACGACCTGGACACGCGCAAGGCCAATCTCGCGGGCGAGTACTCGGTGTACGGCATGGCCGAGGTGGCCCTCGCCGCCATCGACCTGGTCACCCTGAACATGGACTTCGACACCGGCGCCGACCACGACCAGGTCGTCGCCCGGCTCATCCCGCGCATCGCCGCCCAGGCCCCGCAGCGGCCCGTCGCCGAGCACGAGCGCGTGGCCCGCTGGGTCCTGGAGAACCTGATCAACGTCGGCAGCGTCGACCGCGGATTCCGCGCGGTCTACGGCACGTTCGCGCCGGACGGCACCTATGTCCGGCGTGACTACGACTTCAAGCTGATCGAGGAGGTGCCGGGCCCCGGCGGCTCGGTGTACCTCCGGACGACCGACGAGGCGGTCAACGTCCTTGTCGGCGCCCTCGACACCGACGTCACCAGCGCCCAGATCGCCGCCGAGGTCAAGCTGGAGGTGCTGATCAGCCGCGGCCGCCTCGCCGACGCCCAGCTCGCCGCCGAACAGGCCCGCTACCGGACCGTGCAGTACTCCGAGACCCTGCGCAGGGCCCTGGACGCCACCCGCCGCAATGTCCGGGCCGTGGACTGGCTCAACTCCGTGCCCGACATGATCGCCGAGGCGCTCGACCACGTCGCCGACCGGTACCGCCACGAGAACGCGATCCTGACCAACATCCGCAAGGCGCGGGACGAGTCCGAGGACCCCGAGCAGAAGCGGCGGGCCGCCGAGCTCGTGGACATCGTCAAGGACTGCATCCGGCGCCACACCCAGCTCCAGTCCCGCCTCCTGGAGGCGGGCCCGCTGTTCCGCGCCGAGCAGGACCGGCAGGCCTTCGCCACCCCCATGACGACATCGGGGACCGACCTGTACGGTCAGCTCTTCGCGCCGCTGCTGCCCTTGCCGCTGGAGCAGGCCACCCGGATCACCGACGCGTTCTTCGCGCGCGGGACCGGCCTGCGCACGCCGGTGTCGGTCCGGGTGGGCGATCTCGTCGACATACTGCTGACGCCCCCCATGGAGCGGGAACACCTGGGCGCGGAGATGCCGGAGCCGGACCTCATCGCCACGCCCGACGACAGCCGGTTCAGCGAGGAACAGCTGGCGGCCGCGAAGCGGTTGCTGGACCTGCCGGCGGACGCGCCGCGGCGGCTCTCGGGGCTGCTCGCGGAGGCCCGCGGGACCGGCGGATTCGATCTGGCCTATCTGGTGGCCCTGATGTCGATCCACGCGGCCAGCCCCTCCGTGGGCACCGCCTACCGCCAGGGCGAGGAGAAGCTGCTCTTCGCCGTGGACGACGGGACGGAACTGGACGATCCGGACTTCGGTGGCGCCGACCTCATCGTCGGCACAGCCCTGCTGGACGCCGCGGGGATGGCGGCGGACCGGACGGAAGCGGCATGAGTGAGGTCAGGCCGGGTGAAGGCGGCATCAGTGCCGTCGGGCCCGACGCAAGCAGCATGAGCCAGCGAGAGCGTGACAAGGAGCCCCAGCCGTGAGTGAGCAGGTCGAGTGGAGCGACCCGGAGGCCCCGACCCCGTCGGTGCCCGCCGCCGTCACCCCCGTCACCCCCGCCGACGCCGCCGACGCCGCTCGGCTCGTCGCCTTCGGGCTGCAGCCCAAACTGCAGCCCGCGCGGGACCAGGAGTACGCCGAGCTGCTGCGGCGCTACCGCGAGGACCCGCCCTTCGCGCGGCTCGCCGACGCCGTCGCCGCCGGGCTCGGACTGGTCGTGCTGGAAGTGTCCCCGCGCGCGGGGATGGCCGTGACCGCCGCCGAGGACTCCGTGTTCGCCGTCCGGATGGGGGACTACGCGCGTCGTACGTCCGCCGACGGCGGCGACCGGTTCCTGCACGGCCTCGCCCATCTCGCCGTCGCCGCCATGGCGTTCCCGCGGCCCGAGGACCTCGCCGACGACGGATACATCGGGCGGGTCTCGGTCAACGGCGTCGACGCCTTCGTACGCCAGGCCTGCCGGCGGCTGGAGGAGCGGGCCGAGGAGGTCGGCGAGAACACCGACCCGGCGACCGACGCTCCGGGCCTGGAGGCGGCCTGGCGGATCTGGGCGAGACGCAGCGCGGCCGGCGCGACCAAGGACGCCCGCCGGCTCGCGGGGTCCACGACCGGCATCGTCGGCAAGGCCGCCGCCTTCCTCACCGACTCCGGCTTCCTGCAGCGCACCGGGGACGACAACGGCGGTACCTACCGGACCACCGCTCGTTACCAGCTCCAGGTGCGCGACATGGCCGGAAGCGCCGCCATGGCCGAGCTCCTGGAACTGGGGGTCGTCCCGGTCACCGACGGCACGCCGACCCTGCTGCCCGCCGAGGCCGGCGACGACCTGGAGCTGGCGGCCGATGCCGGGCTGCCGTTCCACTCCTGAACCTCCCTGACCTGCCGAAGACTTACGAGAGTCCGCCATGTACGAGCTGTCCCGGGTCCGCCTCTACTCCATCGGTCCCGCCGGTGCGCGCTACGCCGACACCGTGCTTGACCTGCGCGGCGTCGGCGCGGAAGTACCCGACCCCGCGCCCACCCAGGCGGAGTTCTTCGAGGAGGAGCCCGTCGGCCCGCCGCGCCGGCCCGCGCCCGCCGGAGTGCTCTTCCTGGAGAACGGCGGCGGCAAGTCCGTCCTGCTCAAGCTGATCTTCTCGGTGATGCTGCCGGGCCACCGGAACACGCTCGGCGGCGCCAGCTCCGGTGTGCTGCGCAAGTTCCTGCTGGCGGACGACTGCGGGCACGTGGCCCTGGAGTGGCAGCACACCCTGACCGGCGAGTGCGTCGTCGTCGGCAAGGTCAGCGAGTGGCGGGGGCGCCAGGTCTCCAACGACCCGCGGAAGTTCGCCGAGGCCTGGTACTCCTTCCGGCCCGGACCCGGGCTCAGCCTCGACAACCTGCCCGTCGCCGAGTCCACCGCCGTACGGCCGCCCGCCGAGGGCCAGTCGGCCGCACAGGGCCGCCGCCGCACCATGAAGGGCTTCCGGGACGCCCTCACCGAGGCGGGCAAGGCGTATCCGCATCTGGAGGTGCACTGGGAGGAGATCCACGACCGCTGGATCGAGCACCTCGGCGACCTCGGTCTGGACCCCGAACTCTTCCGCTACCAGCGGGAGATGAACGCCGACGAGGGCGAGGCCGCCGGCCTGTTCGCGGTGAAGAAGGACTCCGACTTCACCGACCTGCTGCTGCGCGCCGTGACCGACACCCGCGACACCGACGGCCTCGCCGACTTGGTCAGCGGGTTCGGCAACAAGCTGGGGCGCCGCGCCGAACTCATCGCCGAACGGGACTTCACCGCGGGCTCCGTGGACCTGCTGGGCCGGATCGTCGAGGCCGCCGAGGCACGCTCACGCGCGCGTGACATCCACGCGGGCGCCGAGCGCCGTACCCGGACACTGGCCCGACGGCTGTCCGCGCGGGGCGTCCAGGAGCGGGTACGGGCGGCGGACCTGGCCCAGCGGGTCACCGCGGCCGCCTACGCCGTCACGCACGCCGAGGCGGGCCGCGAACGCAGTGCGCTGATCGCCGCCGAACTCGCCTACCGGCACGCCTCCCTGGCGCTCGCCGCCGCCGAGAAGTCGGCCGCGGCCCAGAAGCGCGAACTCGCCGAGGCGCGCACGCTGCACTCCGCGTGGCAGGCCGCCGAGGCCGTACTGCGCCACCGCGCCGCCGCCGACCGGGTCGCGCGCGTGGCCGTCGCCATCCAGGAGGCCGAACGGGACGCGGCCCCCGCGCTAGCCGCCCGTGCCAAGGCCGCCGTCGATCTCGTACGGGCCCTGCACACGGCAGCCGAGGGCGCCGAGACACTCGCCAACGAGGAGGAGGAGCGGTCCGCCGCGCTCCAGGACGTCAGCGAGTCGGCCCACCGGGACTCCACGTCGGCCGCCACCGAGGCGCAGCGCGCCCGCAGCGAGATCGGCCATCTGCGTCAGCGGCTGAGCGAGGTCGAGCAGGAGACCGCCGAGGCGGTGCGCGCGGGCTGGCTCGACGACAGTGCCCCCGACGCGGACCCGGCCCGCGCGGCCCTCGCCGCGAGCGATGCCGAGAAGACGGCGGTCGCCGCCTGGGACACCGCCCGCGAGGCCGCCAACCGGACCGCCGAGCACGCACGCGAGGCGGCCGCCGCCGAATCCCGGGCGGAGCTCACGGCCGCCCGCGCCGAGGACGCGGCCACGGCGGCCGCGCGGTCCTACGAGGCCGAGCGGCGGCTGGCCGAGGGACTGGCGGGGGAGGAGCGGCTGGCGGAGCTGCTGAGCCTGACCGGGACCTCCACGGCCCTACCGGGACCGCGCGCGGGGGCCGAGGGCGCGAGGAAGGGCGGCGCGGCCGGGCACGAGCATGCCGACCCGCACCCCGGCTCCACGGGTGCCACCGACGCCGGTCTCACCCCCGAGGACCTCGACCGGTTCGCCGACGAACTGCGCGAACTGCTCGACGACTCCGTCTCCGCGGCCGAGCGCCAGCTCTTCGAACTGCGTACGGCCGCCGCCGACGACTCCCGGATCCTCAGCGCCCTCGGTGACGGCGGGCTCCTGCCACCCGGGCCGGACGTGCTGGCCACGGTCGAGTTCCTCGGCGAGAACGGCATCCCCGCGCTGCCCGGCTGGCGCTACCTCGCCCAGGCAGTCGACCCCACCGACCACGCGCGCGTGCTGGCCGCCCGGCCGGAACTGGTCGACGGCGTGATCATCACCGACCCCGACACCCACGCGCGCGCCCGTGAGGCGCTGAACGACGCGGCACTCCTCCCGCGCTCCGCCGTCGCCGTCGGCACGGCCGCCGCGCTGCTCGCGCCGACCCCGGCGACCGATTCCCAGGGCGCCGACGTCTTCCTCGTGCCGCCGAACCCGGCCATGCACGACGAACACGCCGCCGACGAGGAGCGCCAGGCGCTGCGCGCGCGGGCCGGCGAGCGGGACGAGGAGATCCGGTCGCTCGCGGCCCGCCTCGGCAAGGACCGCGAACTGGCCGCCCGGCTCGCCTCCTGGCGCACCGGCTGCCCGGCCGGCCGGCTCGTCGAACTGGCGCAGGCCGCCCGGGACACGCGCGTGTTCGCCGAGGAGTCGGAGGCCGAGCTGGCCGAGGCACGCACGGTACGGGTCGAAGCCGACGAAGCCGCCGCCGAGGCCGCACAGACCCGTGACGAGCGGCAGGAAGCCGCCCAGAAGGCCAGGCGCGCCGCCGACGCCCTCGCCGGGCTGGCCTACCGCCTGCGCGAGCGGGCCGGCTGGCAGGCCAAGCTGCGCGAACTGGCCGACGAGGCCACCGAGTCGGAAGCCCGCGCCCAGACCTGTCTGGAGCGTGCCCGGGCCGCCGACGAGGACCGGCGCGGGGCCCAGCGGGCCGCCGACGACGCCCGCCGCACCGCGCGTGCGCTGCGCGCCGAGCGCGCCGAGATCGCCGGCGCCCCCGACGACGTACCGGACAGCGACCCGGACGCCTCCAAGTCGTCGCTGCCCGCGCTCCGCGAGGCCTACCGGGCCGCCTCCCAGCTGTACGAGAAGGTGGGGGTCGGGGCCGACCTGCGGGCCGAGCAGGCTCGGGCGGAGAGCGACGAGAGCGCGGCTCTCGCCGAACTGGACCGGCTGAGCAACAAGGTCCGCACCCGCGCGGGGCAGTTGCTCCAGTCGCCCGACGGCTCCGACGGGCCCTCCCGGCAGGCCGCCGCCGCCCGTGCGGAGGAACTGGTGCAGCTCCTGGAGACCCGGGTGTCGACCGCGAGCGAGCAGCTCGGGCGGTTGCGCGGTGAGGCCGAGCGGCACGCGCCCGAGGACGGCGAGGCGCACACCGGGTTGACGCCCGAGCTGGAGCCGCGCGACGCCGAGCACGCACAGGCCCTGCTGCGCACCGCCACCGGCGAACTGGCCTCCCGCACCGAGGCGTTGGCGCAGGCCAGGGAGGCGCACGCGGAACTGCTCGGCGCCCACCGGGCCGCCGAGGACGCGGCGGGCGGCTTCGACGAGATCGCCGCGATGCTGCGCGACCTGCTGCGCGAGCACGCCATGGACGACGAGCAGGACGAGCAGGAAGCGTACCCCGGCAGCCCCGAGGAGGCGCGACAGGCCGCCGCCGAGGCCCGCCGGTCGCTGCGCGGCTGTGCCGCCGACCTCTCCGCCGCCGAGTCCGCCGTGCGCGAGGCCAGTGACGTACTCGTGCGGCACGCCAACTCCACGCGCTACGAGCAGGTCCGCACCCCCGCGCGGCAGCAGATCCGTGAGCTGCCCGCTTCCGCCCTGCCCGAGCACGCCCAGAAGTGGGCGGACGCCTTCGCCCCCCGACTGCGGGTGCTGACCGACGAGTTGGCGCAGCTGGAGCGGAACCGGGACTCGATCGTGGACCGGCTGCGGGGGCTCGTGGAGTCCGCTCTCGCCACGCTCAGGTCCGCCCAGCGGCTGTCCCGGCTGCCGGAAGGGCTCGGCGAGTGGTCCGGGCAGGAGTTCCTGCGGATCCGCTTCGACGAGCCCGACCAGGCGACGCTGACCGAGCGGCTCGGCGAGGTGATCGACGAGGCGACCAGGGCCGCGGTGAAGAAGAACTCCGACCTGCGGCGGGACGGGATGTCCCTGCTGCTGAGGGGAGTCGGGGCGGCGCTCCAGCCCAGGGGAGTGGCCGTGGAGATCCTCAAGCCGGACGCCGTGCTGCGGGCCGAGCGGGTGCCCGTGGGACAGATGGGTGACGTGTTCTCCGGCGGTCAGCTGCTGACCGCGGCCATCGCGCTGTACTGCACGATGGCGGCCCTGCGGTCCAACGACCGGGGCCGGGACAAGCACCGGCACGCGGGGACGCTGTTCCTGGACAACCCCATCGGCCGCGCCAACGCCACGTATCTGCTGGAGCTCCAGCGGGCCGTGTCCGACGCGCTGGGTGTCCAGCTCCTCTACACCACAGGCCTGTTCGACACGACCGCACTCGCCGAGTTCCCCCTGGTCATCCGCCTGCGCAACGACGCGGACCTCAGGGCCGGTCTGAAGTACATCAGCGTGGAGGAGCACCTCCGCCCCGGTCTGCCGCAGCAGCCGCAGGCGGGGGAGGCGGGGCACAGCGAGATCACGGCCACCCGGATGTTCAAGCGTCCGGCGCCCGTGACTCCGTAAGGGGCGCGGGGCCGCGTCCGAGCCCCACCATCACGGAGCCTTCGGCCCGGTCGCGCTCGCCGGTGCCGAAGGCACGAGTGATCAGGCCGTCAGGGCCGGGCCCTCAAGGGGTCAGGCCTTCTCGGGGTCAGGCCTTCAGGGGTGGGACAGCTGCCCCGTGCCGCCGCCCTGACGCCGTATCCGCTCCTGGGCGCGCTCCGTGATCCGCGCCTGCCGCCGGGCCTTGCGCCGCTCACGCCGCAGCGCACGCGCGGTGCTGCTCGGGGTCGACACCACGCCGTGGCGCTGGTTCCACACCTGACGGGTCACCCAGACGTCCACGGCGGCCCAGGTGGCCACCACGGTGCTGACCACACTGCTCAGCACCATCGGGAACGCCAGCCAGGACCCGGCCAGGGTGCACAGGAAGGCCACCATCGCCTGCAGCAGGGTCACCGCGATGATGAGCACCGCCCGCACCGCGGAGGTCCGCACCGGATCCGGCAGCCGACGCCTGCGCGCGGGCTCCTCGACCCACAATGGCCGGTACGCCTCCTCCCGGGCCGCGGCGCGCCTGCGGGGCCCGTCGGGCTCCGCCGATATGCCGGGAACCCGAGGCCCGGTGCGCCGGGGCGCCGCCGGACTCGCTGTACCCGCGCCGATTCCCGGCGCCTCCTGCCGTTCCGCCGTGCCCATCACCGTGTCACTCCCCACCGCCGGCAGACCCTTCGTCCCGGTGTTCGTGAAACCGGGCCTCAAGGGTGGCTGCCCGGCTTGCGCTGCTTTACGCCGCCCAGTTGCAGATGCGGCTCCTGTGGCCGAATCCACCGCCATTTCCCGAAGAGAAGGACGAACAAAACCCCTTCAAGATTCCCCCGCGACGTCAAAGAAACGAAAAAATCCAGCCAACCCCCCACCCTGGCCGATCGGTTCCGGTCCGATACGCCCCACCTGGGAGCAGGAGGCAATCTCCCGCAATGGGAGGACAAGCACCCATCTCTCGATACCGCGGCAGAAGTTCGGGTTCCGGACGCAACTTCGAGTTACGCGTGCGTCGGTAGTAGGCTCGCGCCGTTTGTTGACGTACATGTGTACCCCCGGCCGGCGGGGGTCGAGCTGGGGGAGGCCATGCGCTTTCGCGGGAAGTCCATCCGCCGGAAGATCGTGGCGCTGCTTCTCGTGCCGCTGGTGTCCCTGGTCGCGGTGTGGGGCTTCGCCACGGTGCTGACGGGACGTGAGGTCGCCCGGCTCTTCCAGGTGTCCACGGTCACGGAGAAGCTCGGTTATCCCATCGAGGACACCGTGCGCGTGCTCCAGCAGGAACGCCGCCAGACGCTCGTCTACCTGGCCGATCCGCGCGCGTCGGACGCCCTGTCCGCGCTGCGCGGCACGAGGAGCGCCTCGGACGACGCCATCGCCAAGTTCCGCCGGAACGCGCACGATCCCGACGTTCGCGACGGTCTGGATCAGGACGACGACGACCGCCTCACCGCCGTCCTGGACGCGTTCGACGGCATCGACTCGCTGCGCCGCAGTGTCGAGGACGGCACCGTCACCAGGTTCCAGGCCCTCGACCAGTACAACCGCCTCGTCGACCCCGCCTACGCCCTCCTGGCCACCCTCGACGGCATCGACAACGTGGAACTGGACAAGCAGTCCCGCGCGCTGGTCAACATCACCCGTGCCCGCGAACTGCTCTCCCGCGAGGACGCCCTCCTCGGTTCCGGTCTCGTGGTGGGCAAGCTCACCCGCGACGAGATCCGCGACGTCTCCGACCTCGTCTCCCAGCGGACCCTGATGTACGACGTCAGCCTGGGCGTCCTGCCGGCCTCCGAGCGCGAGCGCTACGAGCGTTTCTGGAAGAACGCCGGCACCGCTCCGCTGCGCTCCGCCGAGCAGTCCGTCTCCACCGCCGAGCCCGGCACGACCGGCGGCGTCAGCGCCAAGAGCTGGGACGCCGCGGCGGGCAGCGTGCTCGACGAACTCGCCAAGCTCGACGACCAGGCGGGCGACCGCCTCCAGGACCGCGTCCGGCCCGACGCGATGGGCGTCATCATCAAGGCGGCCGCGGTCGGCGTCCTCGGTCTCATCGCCCTGCTCTTCTCGCTTGTGCTGTCCGTCCGCGTCGGCCGTGGCCTCATCCGCGACCTGCGGCAACTGCGTCTGGAGGCCCACGAGGCCTCCGGCGTGCGGCTGCCCAGCGTGATGCGCCGCCTGTCCGTGGGCGAACAGGTCGACATCGAGACCGAGGTCCCGCGCCTGGAGTACGACAAGAACGAGATGGGCGAGGTCGGCCAGGCCCTCAACACCCTCCAGCGCGCCGCCGTCGAAGCCGCCGTGAAGCAGGCCGAGTTGCGCGCCGGGGTCTCCGAGGTCTTCGTCAACCTCGCCCGGCGCAGCCAGGTCCTGCTGCACAAGCAGCTCACCCTGCTCGACACGATGGAGCGCCGCACCGAGGACACCGACGAACTCGCCGACCTGTTCCGGCTCGACCACCTGACGACCCGTATGCGCCGGCACGCCGAGGGGCTGGTGATCCTCTCCGGCGCGGCCCCCTCCCGGCAGTGGCGCAAACCCGTCCAGCTCATGGACGTCGTCCGCGCCGCCGTCGCCGAGGTCGAGGACTACGAGCGCATCGAGGTGCGCCGGCTGCCCAGGGTGGCCGTGACCGGCCCGGCCGTCGCGGACCTCACCCACCTCGTGGCCGAACTCCTGGAGAACGCCACGGTGTTCTCCCCGCCGCACACCGCCGTCCAGGTCCTGGGCGAGCGCGTCGCCAACGGCTTCACCCTGGAGATCCACGACCGCGGACTCGGCATGGCCGCCGACGCGCTGCTGGACGCCAACCTGCGGCTCGCCGAGACACCGGAGTTCGAGCTGTCCGACACCGACCGGCTGGGGCTGTTCGTGGTCAGCCGGCTCGCCCAGCGGCAGAACGTCAGGGTCTCGCTGCAGCCTTCGCCGTACGGCGGCACGACGGCGGTCGTCTTCATCCCCGACGCGCTGCTGACCGACGACGTCCCCGACACCAACGGCATCGGCTTCCGCCTCGACCGGCCCCGGCCGTCGAAGGAGGCCGAACTGGAGCAGGCCCAGCGCGTCTCGCTCACCCGGGGACCGGCCCAGCTGTCGGGCATGCCGCCCGCGATCCTGGACGGGCCGGTCGAACTGGAGGCTCCCGTCGACCTGGACACCCTGAGCGACCTGCCGGGCGTCCTGGAATCCGAGGACAGCGAGCGCGGCGGACTGTTCCGGCCGCGCCGCTCCCTGGCCCAGGTCGACGACGAACCCCCCGGAACCGACGGGGCGGACCTGGACGGAGGAGCGGACGCCCCGGTGTCCTTGTCCCGGCGCCGCGCTCCCAAGCTGGTCAGCTCCCACGGCCGCCCGGTCACCGACGAGCGGCCGGGGCGCGAGGAGACGGACCAGCGGCCGGCGATCGGCCCGGGCGTCTCCCGGTCCCAGCCCACCCCCGCGCCGGGGTCCGCGCGCTCCGAACCCCCGACGCTGCCGAGCCGGCGCCGTGCCGCGGCCCTGCGCCGGAGCACCGGCGTGGCCGACCGCCACGACGGACTGACGGACACACCGGGCCCCTCGGCATCCCCGAGCCGTGAACTCGGCGGAGGCCCCGCGGCCCCCGGCCTGCCCCGGCGCACCCGGCGTGCCGAGATCGCGTCGAGCGGCCCGGCCGCGGACGACCCGGCCGGCGGCGCCGACCATGGCCCGGACTCGGGTACGTCCGCTCTCGGCGCCGTGGGTCCCGTCTCGGAAGCCCTCGGCAGGGGTGGTGCGACCGACTCCGCGCCGGGCGGGGTCGTACGGCCCGGCTGGGGCGAGGGAGGTGCCTCCGGAGCGTCCGGCTCGGGCAGGCCGCCTCTCGGCGCCGCCCGCGGGCCCGTGGAGGCCGGCTCGGGCACCGCTCCGCTGCCCCGCCGGGTACGCCAGGCCAACCTGGCCCCGCAGCTCAAGCAGGCCCCGGAGCGCCGCCCCCAGAACCAGGCGGAGCCCGCGGAGCGCGACGCCGACGAGGTACGCAGCCGCATGGCCTCGCTCCAACGGGGCTGGCAGCGTGGCCGTGAGGAGAACGCCGAGGGCGACGACCCGTCCGGCGGCACAGCACCACAACGAACGACTAAGGGGGACGGTCGATGACCGCACCGAAGGCGACCGACAAGTCCGGCGAGCTCAACTGGCTCCTCGACGACCTGGTGGAGCGCGTCGCGAGCATCCGCAAGGCCCTCGTGCTCTCCAGCGACGGCCTCCCGACCGGCGTGTCCATGGACCTCACGCGCGAGGACAGCGAGCACCTCGCCGCCGTGGCGTCCGGGTTCCACAGCCTGGCCAAGGGCGTGGGCCGGCACTTCGAGGCGGGCAGCGTCCGGCAGACGGTGGTGGAACTGGACGACGCCTTCCTGTTCGTGACGGCCGCGGGTGACGGCAGCTGCCTCGCCGTCCTCTCGGACGCCGACTCGGACGTGGGTCTCGTCGCGTACGAGATGACGCTCCTGGTCAAGCGGGTCGGTGTGCATCTCAGTGCCGCCCCGCGCACCGATCTGCCTCAGGGCGGGTAGTGAGATGACATGAGCACAGACGGTCAGGGAAGAAGCCACTGGTTCGACGACGACGCCGGACCGGTGGTCCGTCCGTACGCCATGACGCGTGGTCGCACCACAAGTGCAGGCCAGCACCGCCTCGACCTGATCGCGGTCGTCGTGGCCGAATCCCACGCGGACGATCCGGAAGGGGACCACTCGCTGTCCCCGGAGCACGTGGACATCGTCGACCTCTGCCGGGACACCCCCCAGTCGGTCGCCGAGCTGTCCTCCGAACTCGACCTGCCCATCGGGGTCGTACGGGTCCTCATCGGAGACCTCGTCGCCTCGGAGTGGGTCCATGTGAACCGTCCGGTGCCGCCCGCGGAGCTGCCGGACGAGAGCATCCTGCGCGACGTGATCAACGGCCTCAGGGCCCTGTGACCGGCCGGCCTCGGGGCGCGCATGCCCCGGCCGGTCCGCGGCCGGGACCGGCAGACCCTGCCGATATGATCTGACTGATCGTCGACGACCACCCGCGGACGGCAGACCACTGGCCCGCGGCCACGGTCGCGAGCAGTGCGATCGGAGAGACGGACGTGACGACAGGCCGGCAGTTCCGGGTCGACCGAAGCGGCAGCCGCAGCGAGCTCGTCCCGCTACGCCCTGCCGTCCGCCGTCGCCCTCGCATCGTGCCCCCGCCTCCACCGACGTCCCCGAAGTCCTGGAGCGGCAACTGCCCGTACGGCTCGACGCGTTCGCGACCCGGCCGCGTCGGCCCGGCGCGGAGGCCATGGCTCGTCGGCGCCCCAACACCCCCCCAGCAAGCAGGAGACGAGACCAATGATCTTCGGGCGTTCTGAGCGCGGCAAGCCGCCGGTCGAGCCCGTCACGCTCAAGATCCTGGTGGCCGGCGGCTTCGGCGTGGGCAAGACCACGTTCGTGGGCGCGGTCAGCGAGATCAGGCCGCTGCGCACCGAGGAACTGCTGACCGAGGCGGGCCGCCCCGTCGACGACACCAGAGGCGTGGAGAGCAAGCGCACCACCACCGTCGCCATGGACTTCGGGCGGATCACCCTGCGCGAGGACCTGGTGCTGTACCTGTTCGGCACGCCCGGGCAGGAGCGGTTCTGGTTCATGTGGGACGAGCTCTCCGAGGGTGCCCTCGGAGCCGTCGTGCTCGTCGACACCCGCCGCCTGGAGGACTGCTTCGCCGCCGTCGACTACTTCGAGCGGCGCTCCATCCCCTTCCTCGTGGGCGTCAACTGCTTCGAGGGAGCGGCCCGTTACCCCGAGGAGGCCGTACGGCAGGCCCTCGACCTCGACGAGGACGTCCCCGTCGTGCTGTGCGACGCCCGGGACAAGCAGTCCGTCAAGGACGTACTCGTGGGCGTCGTCCAGCACGCGATGGCGTACTCGGCGCGGCACCGCCAGAGCGTCACGACCTGAGACGACGGGTGCGGCCCGTACCCCCGCCGACAGGGGTACGGGCCGCGGCTCGACGGCACTGCGCGCGCGTGCCTAGTTCTCGCCCTCCTCCTCCCAGCCGAAGCTCTTCTCCACGGCCTTGCGCCAGTTGTGGTACTGGCGGTCCCGGACGGACGCCTCCATGTCCGGCGTCCACTCGACGTCCTTCTGCCAGTGGGCCTTCAGCTCGTCGAGGTCGTTCCACACTCCTGTGGCGAGCCCGGCCGCGTACGCGGCGCCGAGGCATGTGGTCTCGGAGACCTTCGGCCGCACCACCGGCACGTCGAGCACATCCGACTGGTGCTGCATGAGCAGGTTGTTCTTGGTCATGCCGCCGTCCACCTTCAGGGTGGTGATCCGCACCCCGGAGTCCTGGTACATGGCGTCCACGACCTCACGCGTCTGCCAGCTCGTCGCCTCCAGCACGGCCCGCGCGAGGTGCGCCTTGGTGACGTACCGCGTCAGGCCGGTGACGACCCCGCGCGCGTCCGAACGCCAATAGGGCGCGAACAGGCCGGAGAAGGCGGGCACGATGTACGCGCCGCCGTTGTCCTCGACACTGGCCGCGAGCGGCTCGATCTCGTCGGCGGTACGGATGATGCCGAGCTGGTCGCGGAACCACTGGACCAGGGCGCCCGTGATGGCGATGGACCCCTCCAGGCAGTAGACGGGCGCCTCACCGCCGATCTTGTAGCCCATCGTCGTGAGCAGGCCGTTTTTCGACGGGACCGGCCGGTTGCCCGTGTTGAGCAGCAGGAACGAGCCCGTGCCGTACGTGTTCTTGGCCGTGCCCACGTCGTAGCAGGCCTGCCCGAACACCGCGGCCTGCTGGTCGCCCAGCGCCGACGCCACGGGCACACCCGAGAGCTGGCCGACCGCGGTGCCGTAGACCTCGGCGGACGACCGGATCTCGGGCAGCACGGCCTCGGGCACGTTCATCGCGGACAGGATGGACTGGTCCCACTGGAGCGTCTCCAGGTTCATCAGCATGGTCCGCCCGGCGTTGGTCACGTCCGTGACGTGCCGGCCGCCGTCCGTACCGCCGGTGAGGTTCCAGATCAGCCAGGAGTCCATGGTGCCGAAGGCGATCTCGCCGTTCTCGGCACGCGCGCGCAGTCCCGGCACGTTGTCGAGCAGCCAGGCCGCCTTCGGCCCCGAGAAGTAGGTGGCCAGCGGCAGTCCGGTCTGCTCGCGGAAGCGGTCCTGGCCGTCCGCGCCGCCGAGCCGGCGGGTCAGGGCCGCGGTCCGGGTGTCCTGCCAGACGATCGCGTTGTGCACCGGCTTGCCCGTGGCGCGGTCCCACAGGACCGTCGTCTCGCGCTGGTTGGTGATACCGAGCGCGCTGAGCTGGTCGGCGCGCAGCCCGGCCTTCGCGATCGCGCCGGCGACCACGGCCTGCACCTTGGACCAGATCTCGGTGGCGTCGTGCTCCACCCAGCCGGGCTTGGGGAAGATCTGGCGGTGCTCGCGCTGGTCGACGGCCACGATCGCGCCGTCCTGGTTGAAGATGATGCAGCGGCTGGAGGTGGTGCCCTGGTCGATGGCGGCAACGAACTTGTCCGTCATGACGTCCCCTTCGTCGGTTCCTGCACGAGCTTCGTTTCACGAGGGCTGCGTTTGCCGGAGGGCTGCGTTTCCAAAAGACGTGTTTCACACGGGCGGGTCTCAGAAGGCCTTGTCCCAGCGGGTCTTGACTCAGGCGGCCGTGTCTCAGAAGGCCGCGTTGAAGATCACCCCGGACAGGGCCCCGCCGATCAGCGGTCCCACCACCGGGATCCACGCGTAACCCCAGTCCGAGGTGCCCTTGTTGGGGATCGGCAGCAGGGTGTGGACGATGCGCGGGCCCAGGTCACGGGCCGGGTTGATGGCGTATCCGGTGGGCCCGCCGAGCGACAGGCCGATGCCGACCACCAGGAAGGCGACGACGAGGACCGCGGTCCCGGACTCGCCCAGGCCCTTGGTGAGTCCGAAGGCCAGGATCGGCAGGACCAGGCCGACGGTCGCGATGATCTCCGTGACCAGGTTCGCCACCGGATTGCGGATCGCCGGGGCGGTGGAGAAGATCCCGAGCGTGGGCTGGGCGAGCTCCTCCTCGGCGTTGGCCCGGAACTGCGCGTAGTAGGTCAGCCAGCACAGGACCGCCCCGAGCATGGCGCCGACCATCTGCCCGGCGATGTAGACCGGCACCTGGTCCCAGTCCCCGGTGTCGACGGCGATCCCGATCGTGACGGCGGGGTTGAGATGCCCGCCGGACAGCGGCGCGGCCGTGTACGCCCCCGCCAGCACGCCGAAGCCCCAGCCGAACGCGATGACGACCCAGCCGGCGTCCTTCGCCTTGGAGTAGTTGAGTACGACGGCGGCGACCACGCCGGCGCCGAAGAGGATCAGGATCGCCGTACCGATGACCTCACCGAGGAATACGTCTCCGTTGCTCATGGCGGCTCCTAGGCCCTGGCCCGGGACGTTCCCGCCCCGGTCCCGTGCAGGGTTGCGGTTCCCTTGGCGAACTGCCGAGGCCAGGGAGGATCCCGCGCCCCGCCCGGCGTCCGCGACGAGCGTGCCGTCGCAGCCGAATCGCCTGTGGGGGTATGGGCCGTGGCTCGTGAGGGGCCCGCGCGGCGTGGTGCCTGGAACGCCGAGAATGTACGGCGATGTCGACCGACACCCGAAGTGTTCACCGGGCCCCGGGGAGCGTCAAGGTCGCCGACGGCAACGGTTGGGGCGGTCGCCCGAACCGACTTGCTCGACCGGCTCGGGACCGGCCGAGCCCCTTTCGAGCCGGGCGCCGCCTCGCCGGACGCTCCGTCAGCCCCTCCCCGGCTCCGCCACCGCATACCCCGCCGAAGGCGCCTGGGGCCCCGTCCCGCGCCGGATCTCGTGCCCCGGCAGTCCTGCCCGCCCCACGACCCAGCTCGGGCCGCTGAGCGCCTTGGCGGCCTTCTTCAACGGCGCCAGACAGGCGGCCGCCTCCCGATGGTCCGCCACACTGCCCGGCAGGCACACCACGGTGGCCAGGGACAGCGTCACCTGCAGCCCGCCCGCGGCCCAGGGCGCGTCCAGCACGGCGGCGGCCTGCGGAGGCAGTTCCTCCGGATCTGACAGCACCAGGAAGTCGTCCCCGCCGATGTGCCCCACGCGCGCGGTGCCGACCGCCGAGCGCAGCAGCGTCCGTCCCACCTCACGGATCAGCTCGTCGCCCGCCGCGAAGCCCGCCCCGTCGTTGACCTGCTTGAAGTGGTCGATGTCCAGCCAGCTCAGCGCGAACGTCCGGCCGACGGCGATACGCCGGTCCACCTCGTCCGTGATCGCGTCCGAACCGGGCAGCCGCGTCAGCGGGTTGAGGCCGGCCGCCTCCTCCACCCGGGTCTCGCTCAGCGCCCGTACCAGATCCGCGAGCCGCACGACTCCCACGCAGCGGCCGAACCGGTCGACCACGGCGACGTCGTCCGACGTACGGTCCCGGTCCCCGACGGCGACCACGTCCAGGACCTCCCAGGCGGTCGCGTCGACGCCCACCGTCCGCGGCGGATCGCCGAGTTTGGCCGCGGGGCGGTCGGCGTACAGGGCGTGTCCGTAGCGCCCCGACATCGACAGCAGGAAGCGGGACCGGTGCACCGAGCGGAACGGCACCCCCTGCCGGTCCACGAGCAGCACCCCGGACACGTCGGGCGACCCGGTCAGCAGGGCCCGCACCTGCCCCGCGGACGCGGTGGCCGGCAACAGGGCGGCGGGGCGCACGAACTCCCGTACCGAGGGACCGGACCGCGGGGGCGCCGCATCGGCGGGGGAGCGGGGCGGAACGTACACCTCCGCCGCGGGCAGCCGGGACGGCGGCGCGAACAGCGCGCCCTGCGCCAGCTGCGCACCGGCCGACAGCGCGGCCTCGTACTGCAGTTCCGTCTCCACGGCCTCCACGCACAGGAGCGCTCCCAGCTCGTCGCACAGGGTCCGCATCGCCCGCACCGCCGAGGGCCGGACCAGCAGCGACGCGTCCAGCTTCACGAGGTCGGGAGACATGTCGACAAGGAGTCTCAGGGGTACGTCCCCGTCGCCCACGCCGTCCGCGCTGATCCGGAAACCCTGCTCCCGCAGTTCGGCGAGCGCCTCCAGCAGTGCCTGGTGCGGCACATGCGTGTACGGCGGCCCCACGTCGAGCGTGACCTCCCACGGCAGCCGCCCCACGTCCCGCACCGCGTGGTGCAGCGGGGTGAGGCCGCCGAGGTCGGCGAGCGTGCCCGCGAACACGTTGACGTGCAGCGGCAGCAGGGTTTCCCTGCGCGCCGCCGCCCTCAGCGCCAACACGGCGAGCTGTCCGTCCAGTTCGGGGTCGCGGCGGGCCTCCGCGAGGATGTCGCCGCTCTCCGGGCGCGCGAGTATCTCCAGCCCGGCGACTCCGCCGGTGGCCAGATTGACCACAGGTTGGAACGCGAAGCGGAGAGTGTCCATCCAGGAGCGCACGGGAGCATGATGGCGCCCGGCGACCACGCCCAAGCCCAGTTCACGAGACGTTCACGCAGGATTCCCGGGTGCTCACACAGCGTAGGGGAAACCCTTTCTCCGGACCCGGCCCGGCCGGTCATCTCACCGCGATCACCGCCGACCCGTGCCCGAACAGCCCCTGGTTCGCGGTGATTCCCGCCCGTGCGTGCTCCACCTGGCGGTCGCCCGCGGCACCTCGCAGCTGCCAGGTGAGCTCACACACCTGGGCGATCGCCTGGGCCGGCACCGCCTCGCCGAAGGAGGCGAGCCCACCACTCATGTTGACGGGTATGCGCCCGCCGGGCGCTGTCGCTCCCTCGCGCAGGAGCTTGGCGCCCTCGCCCTGCCCGCACAGCCCGAGGTCCTCGTACCACTGCAACTCCAGGGCGGTGGACAGGTCGTAGACCTCCGCGAGGGAGAGATCCTCCGGCCCGAGCCCCGCCTCCTCGTAGGCCGCGCGCGCGATCGACGCCCGGAACGTCTCGGCGGCGGGCTCCACCCCGGCGGCGGAGTCCGTCGCGATGTCCGGCAGATCCAGCACCGTGTTCGGATACGTCGGTGTGACCGTCGACACCGCCCTGATGCGCACGGGCTCGGTCACGCCCCGGCGACGCGCGAACTCCAGGCTGGAGAGCACCAGCGCCGCCGCGCCGTCGGAGGTGGCGCAGATGTCGAGCAGCCGCAGCGGATCGGCGACCACGGCGGAGGCCGCGACCTCTTCCGCGGTCACCCGCTTGCGGTAGCGCGCGTTCGGATTCAGCGCGCCCAGAGCCGAGTTCTTCACCTTGACCTGCGCGAAGTCCTCCACCGTGTCGCCGTGCACCGCCATGCGCCGGCGCGCGTACAGCCCGAAGTAGGTCGGATTGGTCGCGCCGAGAATCCGGAACCGCAGCCAGTCCGGGTCGTCGGGGCGGTCGCCGCCCGCGGGCCGGAAGAACCCCTTGGGAGCGGCGTCGGCACCCACCACGAGCACCACGTCGGCCAGTCCCGCCAGGATCTGCGCCCGCGCGGCGGCCACCGCCTGCGCCCCGGACGCGCAGGCCGCGTACACGCTGGCGACCCGGGCCCCCTGCCAGCCCAGCGCCCTGGCGAAGGTCGCCCCCGCCACATGGCCCGGATAGCCGCCCCGCACGGTGTCCGCGCCGACGACCGAACCGACGTCCCGCCACTCCAGGCCGGCGTCGGCCAGGGCCGCGCGAGCCGCCGCCACGCCGTACTCGACGAAGCCGCGCCCCCACTTGCCCCATGGGTGCATGCCCGCGCCGAGCACCGCCACCTCTCCCGTCATGCCGTCACCCCCGTCGGCCGCCACCGCCACGTCGTCCAGACCGTCTCCCCGTCCTCATGGAGCACCCCGGGGACGACCTCCACCTCCGCGCCCACGGCCAGATCGGCGACGGTGACCCCGGGAACCGCCTGCCCCAGCACCACGATCCGCTCGGCGGCCAGCTCCACAGCGATCAACGTGCACGGCTCCCACGGAAGTTCCGGATCGGTCACATACGGTGACGGAGGCCGGTACCGGCTGTCCGTGTACGACCAGACCCGGCCGCGCCGCGAAAGGGGAATCTCCGCCAGATCGCCACCGGCGCATCCGGGGTTGCGGCACCAGTTGTCCTCACGCGGGAAGAAGACCGAGACGCAGGCGGAGCAGCGGGTTCCGAGCAGTGTGAAGTCGTCTGCGTCACCGGCGAACCACCCGGCGACCACAGGTGTGTGCGTGCGCGGCACAGGCCCTCCCCTGCCGAGATCTGACGGGTCGTCAGAAGTGTGGCACGGGCGGCCGCAAAGCGGCAGAGGGCCCGGCGGAACCGGAACAGCTGATGATCGGATACAGTCCGCGGCGTGTCCGAAACTCAGCACTCCACCCCCAACTCCACGCCCGGCTCCCACTGTTCGAGCTGCGGAGCGCCCTACGGAGAGGGTGTCGCGGGCTGGCCCCGCACCTGTCCCGTGTGCCACACCGTCGCGTACCGCAACCCCCTGCCGGTCGCCGTCGCACTCCAGCCCGTGTACGACACCCAGGGCACCGCCCTGGTCGTCATCACCCGAACCGTGGCACCCGCGCGCGGAGGCATCGCGCTGCCCGGCGGCTTCATCGACGACCGCGAGGACTGGCGGCACGCCCTGGTCCGCGAGCTCAAGGAAGAGACCGGCATCGAGTCGGCCGCCCGCGACGTACGGCTCGTCGACGCACTGAGCTCGCCCGACGGCCACCTTCTGCTGTTCGGGGCGCTGCCGGAGCGTCCCGCCGAGGGTCTCCCGCAGTCCGCGGCCACGGACGAGACGGAGGGCTGGCACCTCCTGCGCCGGGCGGAGGAACTCGCCTTCCCGCTGCACACGCTGGCCGTCCGGGCCTGGTTCGAGGGCCGCTACCTCTGACTCTCAGCGCGCTCCCGGTCCGCGCAGCCGCACCGGGTGGGACGGCTCGCTCAAGCCGTCCTCGCCCTCCCGCTGGACGACCAGCTTCCGACCCTCCCAGCGGGCGACGTAGCGTTCGATCTCCGGTTCGTCCCAACCGTCGCCCGCATCCCGGACGACCAGCCCGCCCCCGCTCCGTCCCCGGGCGGGAGCCCACACCTCCAGCTCGATCCCGCCGTCGTCCCCCCGCACCGGAATGACGGCGCCCGCGCGCGCGAGCACCGGGATCCGCGACAGCGGGGCGTCGACCAGGACCTGTCCCGGCCCCTCGTACACCTGCTCCGTGGCCGTGTCGTACCAGCGCCCCCGCGGCAGCTGCACCGCACGCTGGTCGCTGCCCGGATCGAGCACCGGGGCCACGAGCAGGCTGTCACCGAGCAGGAAGGCGTCCTCGCAGTCCCGCAGGGCGCGGTCCTCGGGCACGGACCACCACAGGGGCCGTACATAAGGCGCTCCGGTACGCCGGGCCAGTTGCGCGAGCGTCATGAAGTACGGCAGCAGCCGCCGGCGTTCCACGAGCGCCACGCGTGCGTGCTCCAGCACCTCGGCCCCGAACTCCCACGGCTCCCTGCGCCCGGCCCGCAGGCCCGCGTGGGTACGGAACAGCGGCAGATAGGCGCCGAGCTGGAACCAGCGCAGATACAGCTCGGGCGAGGGGTGCCCGTCGTAGCCCCCCACATCCGGACCCGAGTACGGCACCCCGCACAGCCCGAGCCCCATCACGAGCGACAGCGAGGCCCGCAGGCCCGGCCAGCCGGTGGCCACGTCACCGGACCAGGCGCCCCCGTACCGTTGTATGCCGGCCCAGCCGGAGCGCGAGAACAGGAACGGCCGCTCGCCGGGCACCAGCTCGCGCAGACCCTCGTAACCCGCCCGGGCCATGCACAGCGCGTAGACGTTGTGCGCCTCCTGATGGTCGCCGCCGCGGCCCTCCAGGGCGTGTCTGGCCGACCGCGGCAGGGTGGACTCACCGAACGCGTTGAAGGACGTGGGCTCGTTCATGTCGTGCCAGAAGCCCGCGAACCCCGCCGCGAGCCGCTCCTGGTAGAGGCGACCCCACCACGCACGCACACGCGCGTGCGTGAAGTCCGGATAGAGCGCCTCCCCGGGCCACACGACCCCCTTCACGAGCCGACCCGCCGCGTCCCGCACGAAGGCGTCCTCGGCCGTCCCGCTGTCGTGGACGGCGTTGCCGGGCGCCGCCTTGACCGCCGGGTCGACGATCGACACCAGCCGGATCCCGTCCCGCAGCAGCTCCCCGGCCAGTTGGGGCAGCTTGGGAAAGCGCTCCTGGTCGACCGTGAACACCTGGTGCTCGTCGTAGTGGTCGATGTCCAGGTGGACGGCGTCGAGCGGCAGACCCCGCTCCTGGTAGCCGGCGACGATCCGCCGGACCTCCTGCTCGCTGCCGAAGCCCCAGCGGGCGTGATGATGGCCGAGCGCCCAGGACGGCGGCAGCGCGGGCGCACCGGTCAGCGAGGCCCAGGCGAGCAGCACGCGCGCGGGAGTGCCCACCATCACCCAGCAGCGCAGCGGACCGCCGGTCATCCGCAGCTCGGACATCCCCACCCGGTCGTGCCCGGAGCCGGCCCCCTCCTCGCCCTCCCGCAGGGTCACGGTGCCGTCCCACGAGGTGTCGTGGAACACGAGATGGGTGGCGGCGTCGGCCACCACCAGCTGCACCGGCATCGTGACGTACAGGGGATCATCGCCCGGCCCGAAGGCCCGGCCGGGGTCGGTGTTCCACAGCCGATACGTTCCGTCCCGCAACCGGGGCCCCGAGGCCCGTCCCCCCAGCCCGAAGAACCGGGCGTCGGCGGCCACCTCCGACCGTTGCATCCAGCGCGCCTCGCCCCCGGCCACCGGTTCCCACCAGCGGGGCGGCAGATCCCGGCGCAGGGTCACCCCGCCGGGCGTACGCACCTCGACCGCTCCGTGCCGCGACACCATGACCGTGGCCCGCTCGGCGACGACCCGCCAGCCGCCGTCCTTGTCCGGCTCCAGGACCGCCCGGGGATCCGGCTCCGGGCAGCGGCCCGCGAGCGCGTACGACGGCTCCGGCCCGGCGCCGTCCCACCCCCAGAAGACCGCCCCGTTCACCGCGACGACGATCCGCAGCTCGGAGCGGCTGAACCGGACGACACCCCCGCCGGGAGCCGGCTCCGCGTCCTGCACCTGCCCCGGCACCCGGGCCCGCTCGGCCCCCCGCGCCGGCAGCCCGATCGCGTCGGTACGCCTCCTGCGCCACGCGGCCCGCACGGTACGCAACCCCTGGGGCGCCCCCGCCGAACCGAACGCCTTCACCGAACGCACCAGGTCACGACCGTTCATGCTGCTCACCCTGCCACTCACCGCCCCACCCGTGGGTGCCGTTCAACTTCCGTTCACCCGTGCCGGGGCCACATCTTCACGACACGGACTATGTGGGGCGCACCCTGGCGTTGAAGTTGATCACATGGCATCGTCCCTGTCAGCCGCGTCACGCGCACACCCCTGGCCCGTGCGCGGGAGACGCACACGACGCGCACAGTCCGGGAGCCCTCATGTCGACCGTGAATCCCCAGCCGCTCTGGCAGCCAGATCCGCAGCGCCTCGCCCGGTCCCAGGTGACCAGGTTCCAGGCATGGGCGGCCGAGCACCACGGCGCCCCGGCCGAGGGAGGCTACCCGGCGCTCCACCGCTGGTCCGTGGACGAGCTGGAGCCGTTCTGGGAAGCCCTCACCCAGTGGTTCGACGTACGGTTCTCGACGCCCTACGCGCGCGTGCTCGGCGACCGCTCGATGCCCGGCGCCCAGTGGTTCCCCGGCGCCACCCTCAACTACGCGGAGCACGCGCTGCGCGCGGCCGAGAGCCGCCCGGACGAACCCGCCCTCCTGCACGTCGACGAGACCCATGAGCCGGTCCCGGTGACCTGGTCCGAACTGCGTCGCCAGGTGGGCTCCCTGACCGCCGAGCTGCGCGCCCTGGGTGTCCGGCCCGGAGACCGCGTCAGCGGCTACCTCCCGAACATCCCGCAGGCCGTCGTCGCCCTCCTGGCCACGGCCGCCGTGGGCGCCGTCTGGACTTCCTGCGCCCCCGACTTCGGCGCCCGCAGCGTCCTGGACCGCTTCCAGCAGGTCGAACCGGTCGTCCTGTTCACCGTCGACGGCTACCGCTACGGCGGCAAGGAGCACGACCGCCGCGAGACGGTCGCCGAACTCCGCCGCGAACTGCCCTCCCTGCGTGCCGTCGTCCACATCCCGCTCCTCGGCACCGAGGCTCCTGAAGGCGCCCTGGAGTGGGACGCCCTCACGCGCGCGGACACGGAACCGGTCTTCGAGCAGGTGCCGTTCGCGCATCCCCTGTGGGTCCTCTACTCCTCCGGCACGACGGGCCTGCCCAAGGCGATCGTCCAGTCGCAGGGCGGCATCCTCGTCGAGCACCTCAAGCAGCTCGGCCTGCACTGCGACCTCGGCCCCGAGGACCGTTTCTTCTGGTACACCTCCACGGGCTGGATGATGTGGAACTTCCTCGTCTCCGGCCTCCTCACGGGCACCACTGTCGTCCTGTACGACGGCAGCCCCGGCCATCCCGACACGGGCGCCCAGTGGCGGATCGCCGAACGCACAGGCGCCACCCTGTACGGCACCTCGGCCGCGTACGTCATGGCCTGCCGCAAGGCCGACGTGCACCCAGGACGCGACTTCGACCTCTCCAAGGTGCAGTGCGTGGCCACCACCGGCTCCCCGCTGCCCCCCGACGGCTTCCGCTGGTTGCACGACGAGGTCCGCGAGGACCTGTGGATCGCCTCCGTCAGCGGCGGCACGGACGTGTGCTCCTGCTTCGCGGGCGCCGTACCGACCCTGCCCGTGTACATCGGCGAACTCCAGGCGCCGAGCCTGGGCACCGACCTCCAGTCCTGGGACCAGAGCGGCAACCCCCTGATCGACGAGGTCGGTGAGCTCGTTGTGACCAACCCCATGCCGTCCATGCCGATCCACTTCTGGAACGACCCCGACGGCAGCCGCTATCACGACAGTTACTTCGACACCTATCCCGGAGTGTGGCGGCACGGCGACTGGATCACGCTCACCTCGCGCGGTTCGGTCGTCATCCACGGCCGGTCCGACTCGACGCTCAACCGCCAGGGCGTCCGCATGGGTTCGGCCGACATCTACGAGGCCGTGGAGCGGCTCCCCGAGATCAAGGAATCCCTGGTCATCGGCATCGAACAGCCCGACGGCGGCTACTGGATGCCGCTGTTCGTGCACCTGGCTCCCGGTGCCGTCCTCAACCAGGCCCTCCTCGACCGCATCAAGCGGACCATCCGCGAGAACCTCTCACCCCGCCACATCCCGGACGAGGTCATCGAGGTCCCCGGCATCCCGCACACCCTCACCGGAAAGCGCATCGAGGTTCCCGTCAAGCGCCTCCTGCAGGGCGCCCCGCTGGAGAAGGCGGTCAACCCGGGCTCCATCGACAACCTCGACCTGCTCCACTTCTACGAGGACCTGGCCCGCAAGCGCGCCTGACCGAGCCGGTCACCCCCCGTAGGTGGCCTCGGACTCACCGAGCACGCCGGCGAAGTCCGAGGCCAGCCGGGCCGCGTCGGCCGGCTCCAGCTCGGCGGCAGTGATCCGCACGCCCGGCCCGGCCGACAGCCGGAACCGGGCCCCGGCAGCGACCCACCAGCCGTACGACCGCAGCCCGTTCACCACGGCCGACTCGTCCCGGACGGGCACCCATACGTTCATCCCGCTCACCCCGTGCGCCTCGATGCCCCGGTCGCCGAGCTCCCGTACCAGCGCGTTGCGGCGCACGGTGTAGGTCTCCCCGGCACGAGCGACCAACGCGCGCGTGTGCTCGTCGGCGAGAAGGCCGTACACCGTCTCCTGGAGCAGATGACTGACCCAGCCGGACGTCAGCAGCAGCCGCCCGTCGTGCCGGCCCAGCGTGATCGGATCACACGCGGCGGCCGCCCACCGCAGGTCCGTCCCCAGGAACTTGCTCACCGTCCGCACATGCACCCAGCGCGACAGCCCCGCGCCCGTCAGGGTCCGCAACGGGGCGTCGGCGACGGCGGAAGCGTGGTCGTTCTCCACGACCAGCACCTCGGGGTGTTCCCGGAGCACGGCCAACAGCGCCTCCTGACGCTCGGCGGTGAAGCGCCCGCCGTACGGATTCTGCGCCCGCGGACTGCACACCAGCGCCCGCGCCCCCGCTCGCAGCGCCGCGCGCACGGCCTCGGGCGACACTCCCTCGTCGTCGACCGCGACGGGGATCATGCGCAGCCCCAACGCCGTGACCAGATCGAGCACATGGTGGTACCCGGGATCCTCCATCGCCACGGCGTCACCGGGCCGCAGCTCGACGGAGAGCAGCCGCCCGACCAGATCCAACGCCCCGTGCGCGAAGGTCACATGCTCCACCGGTACGCCATCGGGCCCCAGCCACGCGCGTACGGCGTCCTCGAGCCGCGCCAGCCGGGGCGTCGAACGGTGCGAACGGGCGCCGGGGGACAACCGGGAGGGCGGCACCAGCCCGGGCAGCAGCCGAGGATCGGGGTGCCCGCCCGCCAGGTCCCGCAGCCCCTCGGGCACTTTGGGCGGCCGACGCGACGCCACCGCCGGGGCCGGTGCCACCACGGTCCCGCCGCGGCCCCGGGTGACCACGATCCCGCGCTGCCGCAGTTCCTTGTACGCCGTCGCGACCGTCCCCGGGCTCACGCCGAGGTCGTCCGCGAGGCGCCGCACCGGAGGCAACGCCGTCCCCGGCGCCAAAGAACCCTCGGCCACGGCCCGTTCGACGGAGGCAGCAATTCCCTTGGCCGTCGTACCACTGATCCCATATTGTGTTGCCACGTAGCCAAGTATGTATCAGTACATAAATGAAAAGCAAGCGGACAAGGGGGAGCAGTGCATCCGACACGGCGCGCGGCAGCATGGTCGAGAAGCGTTCCGGGAGGGCGCGACGGGCGCAGAATGCTCGCGATCGCGCTCGTCGACCGCATCGGCAGCGGACTGTGGGCGTCCGTCTCCGTCCTCTACTTCACCTACGTCTCCGAACTCTCCCTGGCCCAGGTCGGCACCCTCGCCGCTGCCGCCGGCGCCATCGGTATCGCGGGCGCACCGGTCGGCGGCAAGCTCGCCGACCGGTTCCCGGTCACCCGTGTCCTGCTGACCGTCCAGCTCATGCGTGCCGTCGCCTCCTGCGCCCTGCTGACCACCGACAACTACGCTCTGCTCATTGCCTTCTCGGCGGTGGGCTGCCTCGGCGACCGCGCCGCCAGCATCCTCACCAAGCTCTGCGCCACCCGGGTCGCCGGCCCGGAGCGCGTCCGCTACCAGGCCTTCCACCGAACCGTCGCCAACGCCGGCTGGGCGCTGGGAGGCCTCGCCGCCGCAGCCGCCCTGGCGCTCGGCACCACCACCGCCTACCAGTGGCTCCTCGCCGGAGACGCCCTGTCCTTCCTAGCCTCGGCACTTCTCACCCTGCGCTGCGGCGAACCCCTGTCCCCCTCCCGCACCGTCATCACCTCGAAGCACCCGACCCCGACGACTGGACCGGCGAATCCGTGGCGCGACCGCACCTATCTCGCCTACGTCGCCACCGAGGCCGTCCTCTTCCTCGACGACGCGGTGTTCAAGGTGGGCCTGCCCCTGTGGATCGCACACGAGAGCACCGCCCCGAACGGACTCGCCCCACTCCTGATGGTCCTCAACAACGTCATGGTCGTGGCACTCCAGGTCCCCCTCGCCCGCTTCGGCACCACCACAGCCGCAGCCCGGAACCTGCTCCTCCCGCTCTCCGCCACCTTCGCCCTCGGCGGCGTCGCCATGGCACTGGCGGCCACGGGCGGAGCCGTCACCGCCACCGCGCTCCTCACCGCCGCGGCAGCCGCCTTCACCATGGCCGAGATGCTCCACGCCACCGTCTCCTGGGAACTCTCCGTGGCGCTCGCCCCCGACACCGCGCAGGGCGCCTACCTCGGCGTCCACGGCCTGGCCCAGTCCGTGCAGCGCACCTTCGGACCACTCGCGGTCACCGCCGCCATCGCCACCGGCCCGGCAGGATGGGCGACCTTCGGCACAGGCATCGCTCTGACCTGCGCAGTCCAGCACCGACTGGTCCGCAAGCGCCTCACTCAGCCCGCATTGTCAGTGCCGCCGATTACTGTGAGTGAGCATTGATCGACTGCGCACAGGGGGAAAACATGGCGCACACCGACCACCAGACGATGCGACGCGTCCTGCGCCGCGAAATCGCCGGCACCATCGGGCTGCTCACCGACGAACACGACTTCCGCGCCATGCGGCGCTACCGCACCTTCACCTTCGACGACCACGCGACCTACCTGAAGCAGGTCGACGACCTGCTGAGGACCCGCGCCGCACAGGGCAGCCACACCACGGTCGCCCTCTTCGATCCCCAGGAGTACGCCGACTTCTGCGAGGAGACGGGCCTCGACCCGGACATCCCGTCGAGCCGCACACGCTTCACGGCCGAACTCGCCGGCACCGGCCCGACACTCCCGTACGAGGGCCAGCCGCTCTCCGACCTCGTACCCGCCCTCGTGGACGAGGCCGTCCGCCAGGCCACCTGGGAGTACGCGACCACACTCCTCGCGCGCCTCGGCACCTGCGGTTCCTGCGGAGAGGACATCGGCCGCGCGGCCTTCACCCGCGCCTCGGACCTCCTCCTCCGGATCCTCGACACCGCCCTGCCGGGCGAACACCACCTCGTCTGCAGCGTCACCGGAACCCCGGAGACGCTCGTCTCCGTGCTCCACTCCGACGAGAGCGCCGACGGATCCGTACACCTCGACGAGGCCGAGGCCCTCGAATTCACCACGGTCCTCGCACTCGGCATCGCCACCCGGAGCCCCGGCGGACTGGTCATGCGCACCAGCGCCCCCGGAACCACCGACCGCATCTACGGCTGGCGCCTGCGCGGCGACGGCCTCGAACCCCTCACCGCGGGAGAGGTCTTCGACGCCTACTGCACCGACGTCGACTCCGGCGATCTGATCTCCCCGGAATCGGACGTCGACTACTGCGTGCCCCCCGACCTCGGACCGGAAGGACGGACGCCGCCCCACAGCCACTGAACACAGGCAGAGGGCGCCCCACCCGCGGGTGGAGCGCCCTCCGGACCACGTCAGCCGGCCGATCCGGTCCGACTACTCGCCCGACAGCACCGCCTGCGCCGCGGCACGCGCCTCGTCGGCACTGTCGGCGGCCCGCGCGGCCGAGGCCGCACGCTCGCACTGCGCCAGCGTGTACTTCGCCAGCGTCGCCCGGACATAAGGAAGGGACGCCGCTCCCATGGAGAGCGAGGTGACACCAAGCCCGGTCAGCACGCAGGCGAGCAGCGGGTCGGACGCCGCCTCACCACAGACACCACAGCTCTTGCCCTCGGCCTTCGCCGCCTCGGCGGACAGCGCGACCAGGTCGAGCAGCGCGGGCTGCCACGGATCCTGCAGCCGCGACACCGCACCCACCTGACGGTCGGCGGCGAAGGTGTACTGCGCGAGGTCGTTGGTCCCCAGCGACAGGAACTCGACCTCCTGCAGAATCGACCGCGCCCGCAGGGCAGCGGAGGGGATCTCCACCATCGCGCCGAACTTCGCCCGCAGCCCGGCCGCACGGCACGCGTCGGCGAACGCCTTGGCGTCGGCACGGTCCGCCACCATCGGGGCCATGACCTCAAGGTAGACCGGCAGCCCCTCGGCGGCCTTGGCGAGCGCCGTCAGCTGGGTACGCAGCACCTCGGGGTGATCCAGCAGCGTCCGCAGACCACGCACACCCAGCGCCGGGTTCGGCTCGTCGGCCGGTGTCAGGAAGTCCAGCGGCTTGTCCGCGCCCGCGTCCAGCACCCGGACCACCACACGACCCTCGGGAAACGCCTCAAGGACCTGGCGGTACGCCTCGACCTGCTTCTCCTCGGACGGAGCGTTCTTGCTGTCGTCGAGGAAGAGGAACTCGGTACGGAACAGACCCACACCCTCCGCCCCCGCCTCGACCGCTGCGGGCACGTCCGCCGGACCACCGACGTTCGCCAGCAGCGGCACCTTGTGACCGTCGGCGGTGGCCCCCGGACCCGTCGACGCGGCGAGCGCCGCCTTCCGCTCAGCGGCAGCGGCCTCCAGCTCGGCCTTCTTCTCCTCGCTCGGGTTCACGAAGATGTCGCCGGTGCTGCCGTCGACAGCGATGACCGTGCCCTCGGCCAGCTCACCCGCACCCGGCAGCGCCACGACGGCCGGCACACCGAGCGCCCGCGCCAGAATCGCGCTGTGGCTGGTCGGCCCACCCTCCTCGGTGACGAAACCCAGAACGAGTGTCGGGTCCAGCAGAGCGGTGTCGGCGGGAGCGAGGTCACGCGCCACGAGGACGTACGGCTCGTCGCTGTCGGGGATACCCGGCATCGGCACGCCGAGAAGCCGAGCGACGATACGATTCCGCACGTCGTCGAGGTCCGCTACACGTCCGGCGAGGTACTCACCGGCACCCGCCAAAAGCTCCCGGTACGCGGCGAACGCGTCGTACACGGCGCGCTCGGCCGTGCTGCCGACGGCGATACGCCGGTCCACGTCCGCGATCAATTCGGGATCCTGGGCCATCATGGCCTGCGCCTCGAGCACCGCCTGGGCTTCGCCCCCCGCCAGATTGCCGCGCGCCATCAGGTCGGCCGCCACAGCTTCCACTGCCTTGCGGGCGTTCCCCTGTTCGCGCTCCGCGTCCTGCGCCGGGATCTGCTTGGCAGGCGGCTCCAGCACCGCCGTTCCCATGTGCCGAACCTCGCCGATCGCCACACCGTGGCTCACGCCGACGCCTCGCAGCGTTGTGTCCATCTCACCCGTCTCCGATAGTGCGGCGGGTCCCGCCGCCGCGGTGGTTGTCGTCTCTAGTCGCCGTCGCACGACGGCACTGACGTCACTTCCAGCTGAAGAGACTGTCGCCGGCCTTCACATCGCCGTTGTCACGGAGTTCGGAGAGAGCCTCGACCGTGGCCTCCAGAGCCACGACCGGGCAGACGGCGGACTTGCCGGCGGCCTCGACGGCAGCCGGGTTCCAGCGCACGATCGCCTGCCCGCGCGTGACGGTGTCGCCCTTGCTCACCAGCAGCTCGAACCCCTCACCGTTGAGCTGCACGGTGTCGATACCGAGGTGGACGAGCACGCCGTGTCCCTGCTCGTCCACGACAACGAACGCGTGCGGGTGGAGAGAGACGATCACGCCGTCGACGGGCGCGACGGCCTCGGACGGTTCACGTACGGGTTCGATCGCCGTACCCGGGCCGACCATGGCCCCGGAGAAGACCGGATCCGGCACGGCGGCCAGTCCGATGGCGCGTCCTGCAAGAGGGGACGTCACGGTGGTCATGGGAAGCCTCCCAGGGGTGGAGCTGCGTATATGCGCCGTCACTGCCTGTCTCGGGCGGCGCTGTCCAGCAGCGTATGTCAGATGAAGTAAGGGCTCCGCACGGAAGATACCCGCTAGTGGTCTAGACCACCAGTCCAAGCGATTTGCACCGTCTTCGAGGCCCCGTGTACAGTCGTACTCCTGCTTGAGGCCGAGCGGCGCCACCGAGCGTCCCAGCCGGGCAGCATCCAACTTGTCAGATCCTAACTCGGGGTCACTTTCTGCATGTCTGCAGAACGGTGGTCAGGGGGCCGGAAAAACACTGATAGAGTTTGGAACAGCGAAGGGAAGCGCCCGGAGGAAAGCCCGAGAGGGTGAGTACAAAGGAAGCGTCCGTTCCTTGAGAACTCAACAGCGTGCCAAAAATCAACGCCAGATATGTTGATACCCT
>NZ_KQ948153.1:0-67253 GCF_001513955.1 Streptomyces pseudovenezuelae
CCCGCAAGCCCTCACAAGGAGCACCCACCATGACCGACCTGGCCATCGCGGCGAACGGACTGCGCAAGGCCTACGGGGACAAGACCGTCCTCGACGGCATCGACATCCAGGTGCCGGCCGGCACGATCTTCGCCCTCCTCGGGCCGAACGGCGCCGGCAAGACGACCGCCGTGAAGATCCTCTCCACTCTGGTCTCCGCCGACGCGGGCACCGGTGCCGTCCACATCGGCGGCCACGACCTGGCCGCCGACCCGCAGGGCGTGCGGGCCTCGATCGGGGTCACCGGGCAGTTCTCCGCCGTGGACGGGCTGATCACCGGTGAGGAGAACATGCTGCTCATGGCGGACCTGCACCACCTGTCCAAGGGCGAGGGGCGGCGGGTCGCCGCCGAACTGCTGGAGCGCTTCGACCTCACCGAGGCGGCCAAGAGGCCCGCCTCGACCTACTCCGGCGGCATGAAGCGCCGCCTCGACATCGCCATGACCCTGGTCGGCGACCCGCGGATCATCTTCCTCGACGAACCGACCACCGGCCTCGACCCCCGTTCCCGGCGCACCATGTGGCAGATCATCAGGGAACTGGTAGCCGGCGGTGTCACGGTCTTCCTCACCACGCAGTACCTGGAGGAGGCCGACGAACTCGCCGACCGCATAGCCGTCCTGCACAACGGCACGATCGCCGCCGAGGGCAGTGCCGAGGAACTCAAGCGCCTGGTCCCCGGCGGACACGTCAGGCTCCGCTTCACCGACCCGGACGCCTACCGCGGCGCCGCCCGCGACCTGCGCGAGGTCACCCGGGACGACGAGTCGCTCACCCTGCAACTCCCCAACGGCGGCAGCCAGTCCGAGCTGCGCGCCCTGCTCGACCGGCTCGACGCGGCCGGAATCGAGGCCGACGAGCTGACCGTGCACACCCCCGATCTCGACGACGTGTTCTTCGCCCTGACCGGCGGCGCCGACGTCACCGACCAGACCGACCTCACCGACCAGACCAAGGAGACCGTCCGATGAGCACCCTCTCCCTCGCCGTGCGCGACTCGTCCACGATGCTGCGCCGCAACCTCCTGCACGCCCGGCGCTACCCCTCGCTCACCCTGAACCTGCTGCTCACACCGATCATGCTGTTGCTGCTCTTCGTCTACATCTTCGGCGACACCATGAGCGCGGGCATCGGCGGCGGCGACCGCTCCGACTACATCGCGTACCTGGTCCCCGGCCTGCTGCTGATGACGATCGGCTCCACCACGATCGGCACCGCGGTCTCCGTCTCCAACGACATGACCGAGGGCATCATCGCCCGCTTCCGGACCATGGCGATCCACCGCGGCTCGGTGCTCGTCGGACACGTCGTCGGCAGTGTGCTGCAGTCGGTCGTCAGCGTGGTCCTGGTCGGCGCGGTCGGCGTGGCCATCGGCTTCCGCTCCACCGACGCCACCGCCCTGGAGTGGCTCGCGGCCTTCGGACTGCTCGTGCTCTTCGCCACGGCGCTCACCTGGATCGCCGTCGGCATGGGCCTGATCAGCCCCAACGCCGAGGCCGCGAGCAACAACGCCATGCCGCTGATCTTCCTGCCGCTCATCTCCAGCACCTTCGTGCCGGTCGACGCGATGCCGGGCTGGTTCCAGCCGATCGCGGAGTACCAGCCCTTCACCCCGGCCATCGAGACCCTGCGCGGCCTGCTCCTCGGCACCGGGATCGGCAACAACGGCTGGATCGCGGTCGCCTGGTGCCTCGGCCTCGCGGTACTCGGCTACCGCTGGTCGACCGCGAAGTTCAACACCGACCCGAAGTGACCGTCAGGGCAGTGGGGCGCGGGTCAACTCCCGCGCCCCATCGGCACATTGATCGGCGGACCCTGTCAGCCGGCCCGGTAGGGCTCGCCGAGATCCCATGCCTGGTGCATCGCCGCCGCGAAGGCCGCCGCGAGCTTGTGCTCGCCGCTCGCGTTCGGATGGGTGCCGTCGTAGGTGTCGAGGCCGATGTCGTACGACGCCGGGGGCGACGCCGGCAGCAGGGGGGAGCGGGGCTCGTCCAGGTCGGCGATCACCTTGGCCAGCAACTCGTTGAAGCGGGTGACCTGTGTCGCGAAGGGCGCGTCCGACTCCGCCCGGACGTTGGGGATCACCGGGAGGACGGCCATACGGATGCGAGGGTTCGCCCGGCGGGCCTCGGCGACGAAGGCGCGGACGTTCTCCGCGGTCTGTTCCGCGTTCGTGTAGAAGCCCAGGTCGATCAGGCCCAGCGAGACCAGGAGCACATCCGCCCGGTGTGCGCGCACGGCCTCACCGATCAGCGGGGCCATGTGCAGCCAGCCCTCGCCCCAGCCGGCCAGGTGGGCCCTCGGGAAGTCGGGATCGGCGTACGCGTACGACGTCGGGGCGTCCGCCGCCTTGTCGTACAGCGTCTCGCGCGGGCCCACGAGGGCGAAGGGGCCGGCGTAGGTGTCGCGCAGGTGCTGCCACATCCGGTACCGCCAGGTGTGCTCGCCGGCGCTTCCGATCGTCATCGAGTCACCGACCGGCATGAATCTGAGCATCCGCTCATGATGGATCACCAACGCCCCGGATGACATGTGAGCCCGGCCACGCCGACCACTGTCCGGCGGCCCGGGCAGGCTTGCGCCTGCGTCCGCCGTCCAGGGCGCGCCTGCGCCACCCCCTCCCGGCCACCCCCGTCAAACGTCCGGCGGGATGGCAGGCTTGGGGTATGCGTCGACCCTTTGCCCTGCTCGCCGGGATCCTGCTCGTGGGTGCCTTCGCGCTGCCCGCCGCCGTGCCCGCCTCCGCTGCCGACGGGGACGGCAAGGGGGACCAGGGCTTCACCATCAGCGATCCCCGGATCACGGAGTCCAGCGGACTCGCCGCCTCGCGGCAGCACCCGGGGATCTACTGGACCCACAACGACCAGGACACCGGCGCGTACCTGTACGCCGTCGACAGCGCCACCGGCAAGACCGTCGCCAGGATCACCATGACCGGCGTGGGCACGCCCCGGGACGTCGAGGCCATCGCGATCGGGCCCGACAACCAGATCTGGGTCGGCGACATCGGCGACAACGACGGGGTCACCTGGCCCTATGTGTGGATCTACAAGCTGCCCGAGCCGAAGGTCCTCAAGGACCAGTCCGTCAAGGCCGCCCAGTACGTCGTGAAGTACACCGACGGCTCGCGCGACGCCGAGTCGATGGTCGTCCACCCCCGCACCGGTCGCGTCTACATCATCGACAAGCAGGAGGACGGCGGCCATCTCTACGAGGGGCCCACCACCCTGTCCTCCTCCGGGACGAACGTCTTCAAGCCCGTCAAGGCCGTCGACCTGTGGGCCACCGACGCCGCCTTCTCTCCGGACGGCCGGCAGCTCGTCGTACGCGGGTACTTCGGCGGTATCTGGTACGACTGGAACGGCGGCGACATCAAGCGGAAGGGGCGGATCAGCGTGCCCCTCGGGCAGGGGGAGTCCGTCTCCTACTCCCCGGATGGGACCAAGCTCCTGCTGGGCATGGAGGGCGCCGACAGCAAGGTGGAGGCCCAGGACGCGCCCGCCGGCGGCGGGTCCAAGTCGCCTTCCGGGAGCGGGAGTTCCTCGGCCTCCGAAGACGGCGGCAGCGGGACCTCCAGTGGCACCGTCAAGATCGGCGTCCTGGCCCTGGGAGCCGTCGCCGCCCTCTTCGGGCTCCGGCGGCTGTTCCGGCGCTCCTGAGCCCCCGACGGGGGTTCCGGAAGCGGGGCCCGTGACCTCGGACACACAAGGTGACGTCCAACATCTTGACGTGTTCATGTGACCTGACTTCCATGGGAGGTGCAGGGTGGTGGGAGCGCTCCCACCTCGTTCCGGGCCCGCGCCTCCCGAGAGGAAGCACATGTTCCGCAGCTTGCGAAGAGCGCTGTGCGCGGTGGCGGCGGCTCTCCTGGTGCCGCTGGGGACCGCTGGTCTTCAGACGGCCGACGCCGCCGAAGCGGCCGGTGCCGGCTACTGGCACACCAGCGGCCGCCAGATCCTGGACGCCTCCGGGCAGCCGGTCCGGATCGCCGGGATCAACTGGTTCGGCTTCGAGACCAGCAACCAGGTCGTGCACGGCCTCTGGTCCCGCGACTACAAGTCCATGATCGACCAGATGAAGTCGCTGGGCTACAACACCCTCCGCATCCCCTACAGCGACGACATCTTCAAGTCGGGGGCCGTCCCCAACAGCATCGACTTCTCCAGCGGCAAGAACGCCGACCTCCAGGGGCGCGACTCCCTCGGCGTCCTGGACAGACTCGTGTCGTACGCCGGTCAGGACGGCCTCAAGGTCATCCTCGACCGGCACCGCCCGGACTCCGGCGGCCAGTCGGCGCTCTGGTACACCGCCGCGGTCCCGGAGTCGACGTGGATCGCCAACCTCAAGGCGCTGGCGACGCGTTACAAGGGCCAGGACACCGTCGTAGGCATCGATCTGCACAACGAACCGCACGATCCCGCCTGTTGGGGCTGCGGGGACACCGCCACGGACTGGCGGCTGGCGGCCCAGCGGGCCGGGAACGCGGTGCTGTCGGTCAACCCCGACCTGCTGATCTTCGTCGAGGGCGTGCAGACCGTCAACGGCGTCTCCGGCTGGTGGGGCGGCAACCTGATGGGGGTCGCCCAGTACCCGGTGCAGCTGAACGTCGCGAACCGGGTCGTGTACTCCGCCCACGACTACGCCACCAGCGTGGCCCAGCAGAGCTGGTTCAGCGACCCGTCCTTCCCCGCCAACATGCCGGGGATCTGGGACAAGTACTGGGGTTACATCTTCAAGCAGAACATCGCCCCGGTGTGGGTGGGCGAGTTCGGCACCACCCTCCAGTCGACCGTGGACCAGAAGTGGCTGGCGGCGCTGGTGAGTTATCTGCGGCCGACGTCGACGTACGGCGCCGACTCCTTCCACTGGACCTTCTGGTCCTGGAACCCCAACTCCGGTGACACCGGCGGGATCCTGAAGGACGACTGGCAGACCGTGGACACCGTCAAGGACGGGTATCTGGCGAGCGTGAAGGCGCCGGGCTTCCCTTCGAGCGGCGATCCCGGGGACCCGGGTGACCCCGGCGGCTCCACGGCGGCCTGCACCGCCGCCTACACCGTCAGCAGCGACTGGGGCGGCGGCTTCAACGCCGAGGTGAAGGTGACCAATTCGGGATCGACGGCCCTGTCCTCCTGGAAGGTGACCTGGACCTGGCCGGGCTCGCAGAAGGTCACCTCCATGTGGAACGCCTCGTACACCCAGACCGGCTCGACCGTGACCGCGACGAACGCCTCGCACAACGGGGCGATCGCGGTGGGTGGTTCGGCGAGCTTCGGGTTCGGTGGCGCGCCCGGGGGCGGGGGTGTGCCGAGTGTGACGTGCGCGGCGGCGTGAGGCACGGGTGACGGGAGGCGCTCGGCGGGTGTCGAGTGCCTCCCGATCAAAGGAGTTTCAAATCTTTCGTTGAGCTGATTCTCATCTTTGCTTTTCTTCGGCAGGATTCGGTCCGGATCGTGAACTTTTCGGTCCGGACCCAACCCCCCATCGTTTGAGAGAACTTGATGAGAAGAAGCGCAGTCGCGCTGTGCGGCACGACCGTCGTCCTGGCCGGGGCGCTCACGGCCGTCCCCGCCGAGGCCGGCACGTCGTCCGCCACGGTCACCGCCCAGTCGGTGGCGAAGGTCAGCTGGAAGAAGTGCGGCACCGACGACACTCCGACCCTCCAGTGCGGGTCGGTCAAGGTACCGCTCGACTACGCCAAGCCGCAGGGGCGGAAGATAACCCTGGCCCTGTCCCGGGTCCCGCACACCGCGAAGAAGTACCAGGGCCCGCTGCTGGTCAACCCCGGCGGCCCCGGCGGCAGCGGACTCGGCCTCGCCGGGTTCGTCGCCTCCAACCTGCCCAAGGCGGTCGCGGCCCAGTACGACGTCATCGGCTTCGACCCGCGCGGGGTGGGCAAGAGCTCGCCCGCCCTCGACTGCAAGCCGGGCCACTTCAACCCGGTCCGCCCCGCGAGCGTCCCGAGCACGCCCGCGATCGAGAAGGCCAACCTGGAGCGCGCCAAGTCCTTCGCCGCCGCCTGCGGCCGCAAGTACGCGGACGTGCTCCCGTACATCAACACGATCAACGCCGTGAAGGACATGGACTCGATCCGCAAGTCCCTCGGCGCCAAGAAGATCAACTACTTCGGCTACTCGTACGGCACCTACCTGGGCCAGGTCTACGCGAAGCTCTTCCCGGGCCACGTGCGCCGCCTGGTGCTGGACTCGATCGTCGACCCCGACGGGGTCTGGTACGACGCCAACATCTCGCAGGACTACGCCTTCGACGCCCGCCAGAAGGCGCTCATGGCGTGGATCGCCAAGTACGACTCGACGTACAAGCTCGGCACGAACCCGGCCAGGATCGAGGCCAAGTGGTACGCCATGCAGGCCCAGCTGGCGAAGACGCCGGCCGGCGGCAAGGTGGGCGCCGCCGAGCTGGAGGACACCTTCATCCCGGGCGGCTACTACAACGGCTACTGGCCCACCCTGGCCAAGGCGTTCGCCGCGTACGTGAACGACAAGAACACCGCCCCGCTGGTCGAGGCCTATGACAACCTCGCCGCGATCGACGCCTCCGGCGACAACGGCTACAGCGTCTACACGGCCGTGCAGTGCCGTGACGCCTCCTGGCCGCGCGACTGGAAGCAGTGGCAGAAGGACAACTGGGCCGTGTACAAGAAGGCCCCGTTCATGGCGTGGAGCAACGCCTGGTACAACGCGCCGTGCGCGTTCTGGCCCACGAAGACACTGAAGCCGGTGAACGTCGCCAACTCCAAGCTCCCGCCGGTGCTGCTGTTCCAGGCGACGAACGACGCGGCCACCCCGTACCAGGGCGGCGTCACCGTCCACCGTCTGCTCAAGCACTCCAGCCTGGTCGTCGAGCAGGGCGGCGGCAACCACGGCATCTCGCTGAGCGGCAACGCCTGCCTCGACAAGTACCTGGCCAAGTACCTGACCGACGGCACGGTGCCGCGCGGCCACGGCACCGCCGACGCGGTCTGCCAGAAGCTGCCCGACCCGAAGCCGCAGGCGGCCACGTCGGCCCACGCGGCCCTGAGCGGCACGTCCGCCCCGGCGGCCACGCTGTCCGGCGGTGCCGGTCTGCACGGGCTGATCGGCATCCGCGGCTGAGTCCGGACAGTCACACAGAAGAGGGGCGCCCGGTGAACACCGGGCGCCCCTCACTGTCGTACCGGGATGATCAGAGCTTCTCGATCACGTAATCGACGCACTTGGTGAGCGCCTCGACGTCCGCCGGGTCGATCGCCGGGAACATCGCCACGCGCAGCTGGTTGCGGCCGAGCTTGCGGTAGGGCTCGGTGTCCACGATGCCGTTGGCGCGCAGCACCTTGGCGACCGCGGCCGCGTCGATCTCGTCCGAGAAGTCGATCGTGCCGATGACCTGGGAGCGCTTGGCCGGGTCGGTGACGAACGGGGTCGCGTGCTTGGACTCCTCCGCCCAGCCGTACAGACGCGTCGAGGAGTCCTTCGTACGGGCCGTCGACCACGCCAGACCGCCCTGGCCGTTGATCCACTCCAGCTGCTGGTTCAGCAGGAAGAGGGTGGCGAGGGCCGGGGTGTTGTACGTCTGGTTCTTGCGGGAGTTGTCGATCGCCGTCGGCAGCGAGAAGAACTCCGGGACGTGGCGGCCGGACGCGTGGATCCGCTCGGCGCGCTCGATCGCGGCCGGGGAGAACACGCCGATCCACAGGCCGCCGTCGGAGGCGAAGGACTTCTGCGGGGCGAAGTAGTAGACGTCCGTCTCCGCGATGTCGACCGGCAGTCCGCCGGCGCCGGAGGTGGCGTCCACCAGGACCAGCGCGCCCTCGTCCGCGCCGGCCACCCGCTTGACCGGGGCGGCGACACCGGTGGAGGTCTCGTTGTGGGTGAACGCGTACACGTCGACGCCGGCCTCGGCCCGCGGCTCCGGGTGGGTGCCCGGATCGCTGGAGATCACCGTGGGCTCGGCCAGCCAGGGGGCCAGCTTCGAGGCCTTGGCGAACTTCGAGCTGAACTCGCCGAACGTCAGGTGCTGCGACTTGTTCTCGATCAGGCCGTGCGTCGCGACGTCCCAGAACGCGGTGGAGCCGCCGTTGCCGAGGACGACCTCGTAGCCCTCGGGGAGCGAGAACAGCTCACTGATGCCCTCGCGCACCTTGCCGACCAGGTTCTTGACCGGGGCCTGGCGGTGGGAGGTGCCGAGAAGAGAGGTACCGGTTGCGGCCAGCGCGTCCAGCGCTTCCGTCCGCACCTTGGAGGGGCCCGCGCCGAATCGACCGTCGGCGGGCTTGATGTCAGCGGGAATCTGGATCTCAGCCACGAGGGGAGCGTAGCCGTTGCGGGAAACCTGGTCGAAACGCAGTCCGTCGGGTGAGACGCGGCGGTGTTGACCGGGCTGGTTTGCTGGAGTCATGACGGATCTTGAGGCCGATCTGCGCGAGGCCGTCCGGGGCGAGGTCGGTTTCGACGTCACCTCCCGGGCCCTGACCACCATGGACGCGTCCAACTACCGGCGCGTCCCCCTCGGGGTGGTCGCCCCGAAGGACGCCGACGACGTGGCCGCCGTGCTGGAGGTCTGCCGCGCCCATGGCGTCCCCGTCGTCCCCCGCGGCGGCGGCACCTCCATCGCCGGACAGGCCACCGGGACCGGAGTCGTCCTGGACTTCACCCGGCACATGAACAAGCTCCTGTCCGTCGACCCCGGGAGCCGTACCGCCCTTGTCCAGCCCGGCCTCGTGCTCGACCGGCTCCAGGATGCCGCCGCGCCGCACGGGCTGCGGTTCGGGCCCGACCCCTCCACCCACAGCCGGTGCACGCTCGGCGGGATGATCGGCAACAACTCCTGCGGCTCGCACTCGGTGGCGTGGGGGACCACCGCCGACAGCGTGGCGGAGCTGGCCGTCGTCACCGCGCGCGGGCAGCGGCTGCGGCTCGGGCAGGACTGGGCCGGGGCACCCGCGGGCCTGCGGGAGCTGGTCGACGGCGAGCTCGCACGGCTGCGCACCGGCTTCCCCGAGCTGCCCCGGCGGATCTCCGGGTACGCCCTGGACGCCCTGCTGCCGGAACACCGGGCCGACGTCGCCCGGTCCTTCTGCGGCAGCGAGGGCACCCTCGGCGTGCTCACCGAGGCCGTCGTCCGGCTGGTGGAGGCGCCACGCGCGCGTGCCCTCGCCGTCCTCGGGTACGCGGACGAAGGCGCGGCCGCCGAGGCCGCCGCCGGGCTGCTCGTGCACCGCCCCCTGACGGTGGAGGGCATGGCGGCCGACCTGGTGCCCTCGGTGGCCGCGCTGCCGCGGGGCGGAGCCTGGCTGTTCGTGGAGACGGGCGGCGCCAGCGAGAGCGAGGCACGCTCGCGTGCGGAGCGGATCGTGCGCGCGGCGGACGTCCTCGACGCGCACGTGGTGACCGACCCGGCCGGGCAGCGGGCGCTGTGGCGCGTCCGCGAGGACGCCAGCGGTACGGCGACCCGGATGCCGGACGGTACAGAGGCCTGGCCCGGCTGGGAGGACTGCGCGGTGCCGCCGCGGCGGCTCGGGGCGTACCTGCGGGACTTCCGCGGGCTGCTGGGAGCCCATGGGCTGCGCGGCACCCCGTACGGACACTTCGGCGACGGCTGCATCCACGTCCGTATCGACTTCGACCTGCTGACACCGGCGGGGATCGGGAGGTTCCGCCGTTTCTCCGAGGAGCTCGCCGAGCTCGTGGCGGCCCACGGCGGGTCCCTGTCCGGCGAGCACGGGGACGGACAGGCGCGGGCCGAACTGCTGCCGACGATGTACGGCCACGAGATGGTCGCCCTGTTCGAGCGGGCCAAGGCGGTGTGGGACCCGGACGACCTGCTCAACCCGGGCATGCTGGTCCGCCCGGCCCCCCTCGACACCAACCTCCGCTTCTCCGTCCTGCCCCGCGAACCGGTCGACGTCGCCTTCGGCTACCCGGCCGACGGCGGTGACTTCTCCGCCGCCGTACGCCGCTGCGTCGGGGTCGCGAAATGCCGTACGACACCGTCGTCCGGGGCCGCCGTCATGTGCCCGTCCTTCCGGGCCACCGGCGAGGAGGAGCACTCCACGCGCGGGCGTGCCCGGCTGCTGCACGAGATGCTGGCCGGGGAACTGGTCACCGACGGCTGGCGTTCAACGGAGGTCCGTGACGCGCTGGACCTGTGCCTGTCCTGCAAGGGCTGCCGGTCCGACTGCCCGGTCGGGGTCGACATGGCCACGTACAAGGCGGAGTTCCTGCACCACCACTACGCGGGGCGGCGGCGCCCGGCGTCCCACCACAGCATGGGCCGGCTGCCGGAATGGCTGCGCCGGGTGGACCGTGTGCGGGCGGCCGCCGTGGTCAACGCCCTCGCCTCGGTACGGCCGTTGGCGGCCCTCGCCAAGCGGCTGGGCGGGATCGCGCCGGAGCGGCGGATCCCCCGGGTGGCCACCCGGACGTTCAGCCGGTGGTGGGAGGGCCGGAACACCCGCGGCACCGGTGACCTGGTCGTCCTGTGGCCGGACACCTTCACCGAGCACCTCTCGCCGTCCGTGGGGCGGGCGGCCGTACGGGTGCTGGAGGCGGCGGGGCTGCGGGTGGCGCTGCCGCCCACCGTGCACCTGGAGAAGCCGCCGGTGGGCGACGGCAGGACGGTCGCCCTCGACCCGGTCTCCCTCCTGCGGGGCCGGGGCCGGGTCTGCTGCGGCCTGACGTACGTGTCGACCGGACAACTCGACCACGCCCGTGCGGTGTTGCGCCGCACCCTCGACCTGATGACCCCGGTGCTGGAGACCCCGGCCCCGGTCGTCGTCCTGGAACCGAGCTGCGCCGCCGCCCTGCGAACCGACCTGCCGGAACTGCTGCACGACGACCCAAGGGCGGCCCGTCTCGCCTCCCGGGTGCTGACCTTCGCGGAGGCCCTGGAGCGGCTCGCCCCCGACTGGCGGCCACCGGCCCTGAACCGCCCCGTCGTCGGCCAGACCCACTGCCACCAGCACGCGGTGCTGGGCGACACGGCCGACCGCCGGCTGCGCGAGGCCGCGGGACTCACCGGCGACCTGAGCGGCGGCTGCTGCGGACTCGCGGGCAACTTCGGCTTCGAGAAAGGGCACTTCGAGGTGTCCCGGGCCTGCGCGGAGGAGCAGCTGCTGCCGTCCGTCCGGCAGGCTCCGCGGGAAGCGGTGGTGCTGGCCGACGGATACTCCTGCCGCACGCAGTTGGAGCAGCTGGCGGGCGCGCGGGGGAGGCATCTGGCGGAGGTGCTGGCGGAAGCGCTCGAACCGGAGAGCCCCGAGTCCTGAGCCCTGAGCCCCGAGCCCCGAGCCCCGAGCCGGCAGGGTGCGGCCGGCCGGGATACTCGGGCCGTGGAAACGAACACTCGTCTCATGGACTGGACCCTGCGTCCCGCGACGCAGGCAGACGTCGAGGTCATAGCCGAACTGCGGGCCGTGGTCATGCGCCCCGACCTGGAGCGGCTGGGCCGGTTCGACGAGCACCGGGTGCGGCAGCGGTTCCGGGACGCCTTCGTCGAGCGGCACCTGTCGATCATCGTGGCCGAGGGCCGGCTCGCGGGCTGCGTCGCCCTGCGCCCGGCCGCGGACGGCCTCTGGCTGGAGCACTTCTTCATCGACCCCGGACTCCAGGGCCGCGGCCTCGGTTCGGCCGTTCTGCGCGGCCTGCTCGCCCGGACCGACGCCGACGGCGCACTCGTCCGTCTGAACGTCCTCCAGGGCAGCGCGGCCCGCCGTCTGTACGAGCGCCACGGCTTCGGCGTGGAGTCCGAGGACCCGGTCGACGTCTTCATGGTGCGCGCACCGCGCCGGTAGCTGTTCTCCCACGGGGGCGGTCGCCGAGTCGGCCGGGACAGTCGTATAACGGGTTTACGCACATGACCGAGTCCACTATCGTGAACCTGGTAGTGCAGCATGATGGACGAGCCCCGAGTCGACCCCTGGAAGCCCCGTGACCACCTCCAGCAGTGCCCCGACGTCGTCGCCGACCTCGGCGGCCACCCCGCCCCCGCACGGGCCCGGCCGCTTCGGCTCCCTCGGCCCCGTCGGGCTGGTGCTCGCCGGAGGCGTCTCCGTGCAGTTCGGCGCCGCGCTGGCCGTGACCCTGATGCCCAGGGCCGGTGCCCTCGGGGTCGTGACCCTGCGACTGCTGGTGGCCGCGGTCGTCCTGCTGGTCGTCTGCCGGCCCCGGCTGCGCGGGCACTCCCGCACCGACTGGGGCACGGTCGTCGTCTTCGGCCTCACCCTCGCCGCCATGAACGGCCTCTTCTACCAGGCCGTCGACCGCATCTCGCTCGGCGCCGCCGTGACCCTGGAGTTCCTGGGCCCCCTCGCCCTCTCGGTGCTCGCCTCCCGCCGCGCGGTCAACACCGTCTGGGCCGCGCTCGCGCTCGCCGGTGTCTTCCTCCTCGGCGGCGGGGACTTCGGCGACCTGGACCCGGCCGGTGTCCTGTTCGCACTGGGCGCGGGCGCCATGTGGGCGTCGTACATCGTCTTCAGCGCGCGCACCGGCCGCCGCTTCCCGCAGGCCGACGGACTCGCCCTGGCGATGGCGGTCGGCGCGCTGGCGTTCCTGCCGCTCGGCATCGCGGAGTCGGGCACCAGGCTTCTCGACCCGGTGACCGTGGCCCTGGGCGCGGCGGTGGCCCTGATGTCCTCCGTCCTGCCCTACACCCTCGAACTCCTCGCCCTGCGCAACCTGCCCGCCTCCGCCTTCGCGATCCTCATGAGCCTGGAGCCGGCCATGGCCGCCCTCGCCGGGTTCCTGATCCTCGACCAGGCCCTGTCGCCGCTCCAGGCCCTCGCCGTCGCCCTCGTGATCGCGGCGAGCATGGGAGCGGTGCGGACGCAGGTGGGGCGGGGCAAGGCGATGACTCCCTGAGGCTGCGCGGGCGGTGCGTGCCGTTGGTCAGTCCACGGCCTTCTCCCACACCGAGACGTGTGACTCGCTCTCGCTGGTGAAGGGCGCCCGGTTCCAGTCCGCCCATCGCTCCCGCAGCCGCATCCCGGCCAGCCGGGCCATCAGGTCGAGTTCGGCCGGCCAGACGTAACGGAAGGGGATGGACCGGAAGGAGCCCCGGCCGTCCTCCGTGACCCTGACGTGGTGGGAGGACATCGCCTGGGTCACGGTGTCGTAGGTGTCGAACCCGAGGCGGTCGGTGCCGACGTGGAACGGCACCGTGTTCTGCCCGGGAGGCAGCCTGCGCAGCCCGGGGACCATGACCTCGACGACGAAGGTCCCGCCCGGCTCCAGGTGAGCGGCGACATTGCGGAAGCAGTCCACCTGGGCGTCCTGGGTCGTCAGGTTCATGATCGTGTTGAAGACCAGGTAGGCGACCGAGAAGGTGCCGGGAGCGCGGGCCGTCGCGAAGTCCCCGATCGTCACCCCGACCGCCTCACCGCCGGGCTTGGCCCGCAACCGGTCCGCCATCGCCCGGGACAGCTCGATGCCGTGCACCCCGACCCCGCGCCGCGCCAGCGGCAACGCGATCCGCCCGGTCCCGACCCCCAGCTCCAGGGCCCGCCCCTCGCCGGCGAGCTCCGCCAGCACGGCCACGGCCGGCTCCACCGCCCCGGGCGCGAACATCGCCGCCGACGACTCGTCGTACGTCGCCGCGACGGACTCTCCGAAGTACCCGTCGTCATCGGTCACCGGGGGACGCTACTGCGGGGGCGCGGACGCGCGCCTCCGAATATCGGGTCCACAGTCGGGTCCACTATCGGATCCAATGTCGGATCGCAAATTAATGCAAGCATGCTTGCTTGTTTCTTGGGTCGCTGACATCCTCGCCCCATGGCAGACCCCACGCCCGTCATCGACGACCTGTGTGCGGAGAGCGAGGAACTCGACCTGTTGGTAGCCGAGTTGAGCCAGGAGCAGTGGTCCTTGCCGACCCCGGCCCCCGGCTGGACCGTCGCCCACCAGATCGCCCACCTCGCCTGGACCGACCACTCCTCCCTGCTCGCCGTCACCGACCAGAAGGCCTTCTCCCGCGAGGTCGAGAAGGCGCTGGCCGCGCCCGGGGACTTCGTGGACGAGGGTGCGGAGGAGGGGGCCCGCAAGCCCCCGTCCCGGCTGCTCGCCTACTGGCGGGCGGGCCGCGAGGACCTGGCCGAGGCCCTGCGCGCGGCGCCCGCGGGGGCCCGCTTCCCCTGGTACGGGCCGCCCATGTCCACCGCCTCCATGGCCACCGCCCGTCTCATGGAGACCTGGGCCCACGGCCTGGACGTGGCGGACGCGCTGGGGGTGACCCGGACGGCGACCGACCGGATCCGGCACATCGCCCGCCTCGGCGTCCGCACCCGCGACTTCGCCTTCGGCGTGCACGGACTGACCCCGCCGTTCGAGGAGTTCCGCGTCGAACTCACCGCACCTTCAGGGGAGGTGTGGACCTTCGGCCCCGAGAACGCCACCGACCGCGTCACCGGCCCCGCCCTCGACTTCTGCCTCCTGGTCACCCAGCGCGCACACCGCACCGACCTCACCCTGCGCGCGGAGGGCGAGGACGCCGACCAGTGGCTCGACATCGCCCAGGCCTTCGCCGGCCCGCCGGGGGCCGGGCGCGCGGCGAAGGGGGTGTCCGGGTGACCTTCGCTAGGGGGACGCGTGGACTGTCCGTGGTGAGTTCCCTCGGTAGGGGTGACGCGTGTGCTGCCCGTGGTGAGGGCTCTGGTCTCGGGATGGGTGCTGGGGGTGTGGATGCTGCTCGGTGGCTCGACGGCGCCCGGGCCTTCGCGGGCCCGCCGGGGGCTGGGCGATGCGGCGGAGGGGGTGCCCGGGTGACTTTCGGTAGGGGTGGCGCGTCAGCTGCCCGCGGTGAAGGCTCCGGTCTCGGGATGGGTGCCAGGGGTGGGCATGCTGCTCGGTGGCTCGACGGCGCCCGGGCCTTCGCGGGCCCGCCCGGGGCTGGGCGATGCGGGGAAGGGGGTGTCCGGGTGACTTTCGGTCGGGGTGGCGGGTCAGCTGCCTGTGGTGGGTCTCCCGGTAGGGGTGACGCGCGGGCTCTCCGTGGTGAGGGCTCCGGTCTCGGGCTGGGTGCCGAGGGTGCGGGGGCGGTCTCATGACCCTTCGTGTCGGCAACGCCTCCGGCTTCTACGGCGACCGTTTCGATGCCATGCGCGAGATGCTCACCGGCGGTGAACTCGACGTCCTCACCGGCGACTACCTCGCCGAGCTGACCATGCTGATCCTGGGCCGGGACCGGCTGAAGGACCCGGGGGCCGGGTACGCCCGTACGTTCCTGCGACAGCTGGAGGAGTGCCTGGGGCTGGCGCGGGAGCGGGGCGTCACCATCGTCGCCAACGCGGGTGGCCTGAATCCCGCCGGACTCGCCGCCCGCGTCCGGGAGTTGGCGGACCGTCTCGGTCTCCCGGTCCGTGTCACCCATGTCGAGGGCGACGACCTCACCCCCCTGCACCCGGGCAGCCTCGCCGCCCACGCCTACCTCGGCGGCTTCGGTGTCGCGGCCTGTCTCCGGGAGGGCGCGGACGTGGTCGTGACCGGCCGGGTGACCGACGCGGCCCTGGTCACCGGGCCCGCCGCCGCCCACTTCGGCTGGGACCCCGGGGACTACGACCGCCTCGCCGGAGCGGTGGTCGCCGGGCACGTCCTGGAGTGCGGGACGCAGGCGACCGGCGGGAACTACGCGTTCTTCGCCGAGGGGCAGCACGACCTGCGAAGGCCCGGCTTCCCCCTCGCCGAACTCCATGAGGACGGCACCGCCGTCATCACCAAGCACCCCGGCACCGGCGGCTTCGTGGACGTCGGCACGGTCACGGCCCAGCTGCTGTACGAGACCCAGGGCGCCCGGTACGCCGGCCCCGACGTCACCGCCCGCCTCGACACGGTCCGGCTCACCCAGGACGGCCCCGACCGCGTCCGGATCTCCGGCGTACGCGGCGAGGCCCCGCCCCCCACCCTCAAGGTCGGCCTCAACCGCCTCGGCGGCTTCCGCAACGAGGTCGCCTTCGTCCTGACCGGCCTCGACATCGAGGCCAAGGCCGCGCTGGTGCGGGAGCAGCTGGAGACTCACCTGGCCAAGGTCACCGACGTGCGCTGGGACCTGGTCCGCACGGACCGCCCGGACGCCGGGACGGAGGAGACCGCCAGCGCCCTGCTGAGGCTGGTCGTCCGGGACGCCGACCCGGAGGTCGTCGGACGGGCGCTCAGCGGGGCCGCCGTGGAGCTGGCCCTGGCGAGCTACCCCGGGTTCCATGTGCTGGCCCCACCGGGGAAGGGCTCGCCCTATGGGGTCTTCGAGGATGTGTACGTCCCCCATGAGGCCGTGGACCACAGGGCCGTCCTCCACGACGGGCGACGGATCCCGGTGGCGCCGGCCCAGGAGACCGCCGTACTGGAGAACCCGCCGGAACCGCCCCTGCCGGAGCCGCTGCCGCCCGGCCCGACCCGGCGGGCGCCCCTCGGTCTCGTCGCCGGTGCCCGCAGCGGGGACAAGGGCGGGAACGCCAACGTGGGGGTGTGGGCACGTACGGACGAGGGCTGGCGGTGGCTCGCCCACACGCTCACCGTCGAGCGCCTGCGTGAACTCCTTCCGGAGACCGCCGAGTTGCCGGTCGTCCGGCATGCCCTTCCCCGGCTGCGCGCCCTGAACTTCGTCGTCGAGGGAATCCTCGGCGAGGGCGTCGCCGCCCAGCACCGCTTCGACCCGCAGGCCAAGGCCCTCGGCGAATGGCTGCGCTCCCGCCACCTGGAGATACCGGAGGCCCTGCTGTGACGATCATCGACTCCGGTCTCGACCCGGCCGGTTCCGACCACCGTGCCCATCGCGACGCCATGCTCGCCAAGCTCGCCGAGCTGGACACCGAGCACGCCAAGGCGCTCGCGGGCGGCGGTGAGAAGTACGTCCGACGGCACCGCGAGCGCGGCAAGCTGCCGGCCCGGGAGCGGATCGAACTGCTTCTGGACCCCGACACGCCCTTCCTCGAACTGTCCCCGCTGGCCGGCTGGGGCAGCGAGTACACGGTCGGCGCCTCCCTCGTCACCGGGATCGGGACGGTGGCGGGCGTGGAGTGCCTGATCACCGCCAACGACCCGACCGTGCGCGGCGGGGCGAGCAATCCGTGGTCGCTGAGGAAGGCCCTGCGGGCCAACGACATCGCCCTCGCCAACCGGCTGCCCTGCATCAGCCTGGTGGAGTCCGGCGGCGCCGACCTGCCCTCGCAGAAGGAGATCTTCATCCCCGGCGGGGCGATCTTCCGGGACCTGACGAGGCTGTCGGCGGCCGGGATACCGACCCTCGCCGTCGTCTTCGGCAACTCGACGGCCGGCGGTGCCTACGTCCCCGGCATGTCCGACCACGTGATCATGGTCAAGGAGCGGGCCAAGGTGTTCCTCGGCGGCCCGCCCCTCGTCAAGATGGCGACCGGCGAGGAGAGCGACGACGAGTCCCTCGGCGGCGCCGAGATGCACGCGCGCGTGTCGGGTCTCGCGGACTACCTCGCCGTGGACGAGCGGGACGCGCTCCGCCAGGCCCGCCGGGTCGTGGCCCGCCTCAACCACCGCAAGGCGTACGGCGATCCGGGCCCCGCGGAGCCGCCCAAGTACCCGGCCGAGGAACTGCTCGGGATCGTCCCCGGCGACCTGCGCACCCCCTTCGACCCGCGCGAGGTGATCGCCCGGATCGTCGACGCCTCCGACTTCGACGAGTTCAAGCCGCTGTACGGGACGAGCCTGGTGACCGGGTGGGCGGCGCTCCACGGCTATCCGGTCGGCGTGCTGGCGAACGCCCAGGGGGTCCTGTTCTCCGAGGAGTCCCAGAAGGCGGCCCAGTTCATCCAGCTGGCCAACCAGCGCGACATCCCGCTGCTCTTCCTGCACAACACCACCGGCTACATGGTCGGCCGGGAGTACGAGCAGGGCGGCATCATCAAGCACGGCGCGATGATGATCAACGCGGTCAGCAACTCGAAGGTCCCGCACCTGTCCGTCCTGATGGGCGCCTCCTACGGGGCCGGCCACTACGGCATGTGCGGCCGCGCCTACGACCCCCGCTTCCTCTTCGCCTGGCCCAGCGCCAAGTCGGCCGTCATGGGCCCCCAGCAGCTCGCCGGCGTGCTCTCCATCGTCGCCCGCCAGTCGTCCGCGGCGAAGGGACTGCCGTACGACGAAGAGGGCGACGCGGCCCTGCGCGCCATGGTGGAGCAGCAGATCGAGTCCGAGTCGCTGCCCATGTTCCTGTCCGGGCGGCTCTACGACGACGGCGTCATCGACCCCCGCGACACCCGGACGGTCCTCGGCATGTGCCTGTCCGCGATCCACACCGCCCCCTACGAGGGCGCCCGCGGCGGCTTCGGCGTCTTCCGGATGTGAGGAACCCTTCAGTGATCACTTCTGTGCTCGTCGCCAACCGGGGCGAGATCGCCTGCCGGATCTTCCGCACCTGTGCTGAAGCGGGAATCCGGACCGTCGCGGTGCACTCGGACCCGGACGCGGACGCCCTCCACACGCGCGTGGCGGACGCGGCCGTACGACTCCCGGGCGCGGCCCCCGCCGACACCTATCTGCGCGCCGACCTGGTCGTGAAGGCGGCGATCGCCTCCGGCGCCGACGCCGTGCACCCCGGCTACGGCTTCCTCTCCGAGAACGCCGGCTTCGCGCGGGCCGTCCTGGACGCGGGCCTGGTCTGGATAGGGCCGCCGCCGTCCGCGATCGAGGCGATGGCGTCCAAGACGCGCGCCAAGGAACTGATGGGTCTCGCTCCCCTGGCGGAGGTGACACCGGCCGACCTGCCGGTGCTGGTGAAGGCGGCCGCGGGCGGCGGAGGCCGCGGCATGCGGATCGTCCGCCGCATGGAGGACCTGACGGCCGCCCTGGAGAGCGCTCGCGCCGAGGCCACCAGCGCCTTCGGCGACGGCGAGGTCTTCGTCGAGCCGTACGTCGAGGACGGCCGCCACGTCGAGGTCCAGATCCTCGCCGACACCCACGGCACGGTCTGGGCCCTGGGCACCCGCGACTGCTCCCTCCAGCGCCGCCACCAGAAGGTGATCGAGGAGGCCCCGGCCCCCGGACTGTCCGACGACCTCAGGGCACGACTGCACGAGCTGGCGGTACGCGCGGCGCGCGCGGTGGACTACGTGGGCGCGGGCACGGTCGAGTTCCTGGTCTCCGGCACCAAGGCGCACTTCCTGGAGATGAACACCCGCCTCCAGGTCGAACACCCGGTGACGGAGGCGGTGTTCGGCATCGACCTGGTGGCGGAGCAGATCCGCATCGCCGAAGGCGCCCCGCTGCCCGACGAGCCCCCACCCGCGCGGGGTCACGCCGTCGAGGCCCGTCTGTACGCCGAGGACCCGTCCCGGGACTGGGCCCCGCAGACCGGCACCCTGTACCGCCTGTCCGTCCCCGCCTCCGTCCGCCTGGACACGGGCTACGAGAGCGGCGACGACATGGGCGTCCACTACGACCCGATGCTCGCCAAGGTCGTCGCGTACGCCCCCACGCGCGCGGAAGCGGTCCGCAAACTCGCGGGCGCCCTGGAGAAGGCGACGATCCACGGCCCGACCACCAACCGGGACCTGCTGCTGAACTCCCTGCGCCACAAGGAGTTCACCACGGCCCGCATGGACACCGGCTTCTACGACCGTCACCTGCCCGACCTCACCGGTCCGGCCCCGGACCCGCTCGCCCCCCTCGCGGCGGCCCTCGCGGACGCGACCGGCCGCTCCCGCTTCGGCGGCTTCCGCAACCTCCCCTCCGCCCCGCAGACCAAGCGCTACGAGGTGGCGGGCGAGGAGCACGAGGTCCACTACCGCCACACCAGGGACGGCCTGGAGGCGGACGGGGTCCGGGTGCTCCACGCGGACGCGGGCAGGGTCGTACTCGAAGTGGACGGCGTACAGCGCAAGTTCGAGGTGTCGAGGTACGGCGACCAGGTCCACGTCGGTGGTGTGGCCCTGAAGTCCCTGCCCCGCTTCCCGGACCCGACCGCCCAGCACGCCCCGGGCTCACTGCTGGCCCATATGCCGGGAACGGTCGTACGGATCGCGGACGGCCTGGGCGAGGGTTCAGCCGTGGAGGCGGGCCAACCTCTCCTGTGGCTGGAGGCGATGAAGATGGAACACAAGATCACGGCGCCGGTGACAGGCACGCTGGCCGCACTGAATGCAGTACCCGGCCAACAGGTAACGGTCGGCTCTCTGCTGGCAGTAGTCGAACCCACCTAGGGGCGCGGGACCGTATCAATGTGCGGCTGCCGCCGCGCGGGCGCGACCAGCCCATACGAAGGAGCCACATGCCCACGATCGAAACCGACGAGCACAAAGCCCTCCGAACAGCCGTGTCCGCCCTCGGCAAACGCCACGGCCGCGACTACGACAGAGAAGCCCTGTGGTCCGAGGCGGCCAAACTCGGCTACCTCGGCGTCAACCTGCCGGAGGCGTACGGCGGCGGAGGCGGCGGCATCGCCGAACTCTCCATCGTCCTGGAAGAGCTGGGCGCGGCCGGCGCCCCCCTCCTGATGATGATCGTGTCCCCGGCGATCTGCGGCACGGTGATCGCCCGCTTCGGCACCGAGGCCCAGAAACAGGAGTGGCTCCCCGCACTCGCCGACGGCACCCGCACGATGGCTTTCGGCATCACGGAACCCGACGCCGGTTCCAACAGCCACCGCATCAGCACCACGGCCCGCCGCGACCCGGACACCGGGGACTGGCTGCTCACCGGCCGCAAGGTCTTCGTCTCCGGCGTTGACATAGCCGACGCCACCCTCATCGTCGGCCGCACGGAGGACTCCCGCACCGGCCGCCTCAAGCCCTGCCTCTTCATCGTCCCCCGCGACGCCCCCGGCTTCGGCAGGCGCCACATCGAGATGGAACTGACCGCCCAGGAGAAGCAGTTCGAGCTCACCCTCGACGACGTGCGCCTGCCCGCCGAAGCCCTCGTCGGGGACGAGGACGCGGGCCTGCTGCAGCTCTTCGCCGGCCTCAACCCCGAACGCATCATGACGGCCGCCTTCGCGATCGGCATGGGCCGCTACGCCCTCGCCCAGGCGATCACCTACGCCAAGGACCGCACGGTGTGGAACACCCCCATCGGCGCCCACCAGGCCATCGCCCACCCCCTGGCCCAGGCGCACATCGACCTCGAACTGGCCCGCCTGATGATGCAGAAGGCGGCCCACCTCTACGACGAGGGCGAGGACGTGGCCGCGGGAGAGGCCGCCAACATGGCCAAGTACGCCGCCGGGGAGGCCTGTGTGAAGGCCGTGGACCAGGCGGTCCACACCCTCGGCGGCAACGGCCTCACCCGGGAGTTCGGGATCGCCTCGCTGATAACGGCCGCGCGCGTGGCTCGTATCGCACCGGTCAGCAGGGAGATGATTCTCAACTACGTCTCCCACCAGACCCTGGGCCTGCCCAAGTCGTACTAGGCCGCCCTGGAATCAGGCCGTCTTGGAGGAACCGTGTTCCGCAGCGAGTACGCAGACGTCCGGCCCATAGAACTTCCCATCCACGAAGCGGTGTTGGGCCGCGCCGCCGAGTTCGGTGACGCGCCCGCCCTGATCGACGGCACCGACGGCACCACCCTCACCTACGGGCAGCTCGACCGGTTCCACCGCCGGGTCGCCGCGGCACTCGCGGAGGCGGGCGTCGCCCAGGGGGACGTGCTGGCGCTGCACAGCCCCAACACCATCGCCTTCCCGACCGCGTTCTACGCCGCCACGCGCGCGGGTGCCTCCGTCACGACCGTGCACCCGCTGGCCACGGCCGAGGAGTTCGCCAAGCAGCTCTCCGACTCGGGCGCCCGCTGGGTCGTCACCGTCTCCCCGCTCCTGCAGACCGCCCGCCGGGCCGCCGAACTCGCGGGCGGGATACGGGAGATCTTCGTCTGCGACAGCGCTCCCGGTCACCGCTCCCTGATCGACATGCTGGCCTCGACGGCCCCCGAGCCGGACATCGCCATCGACCCGGTGACGGACGTGGCGGCCCTGCCGTACTCCTCGGGCACCACCGGCACCCCCAAGGGCGTGATGCTCACGCACCGGCAGATCGCCACCAACCTCGCCCAGCTCGAACCGCTGATGTCGGCGGGCCCCGAGGACCGCATCCTCGCGGTCCTGCCCTTCTTCCACATCTACGGCCTCACCGCCCTGATGAACGCGCCCCTGCGCCAGGGCGCCTCCGTCGTCGTCCTGCCCCGCTTCGACCTGGAGACCTTCCTCGCCGCGATCCAGAACCACCGCATCACCGGCCTGTACGTGGCCCCGCCGATCGTCCTCGCCCTCGCCAAGCACCCGCTGGTCGAGCGCTACGACCTGTCGTCGCTGCGCTACATCGTCAGCGCCGCCGCCCCGCTGGACGCCCAACTCGCCGCCGCCTGCTCGGCCCGGCTCGGCCTTCCGCCCGTCGGCCAGGCGTACGGCATGACGGAACTGTCGCCCGGCACCCATGTCGTCCCCCTGTCCGCCATGCGCGAGGCGCCGCCCGGAACCGTCGGCAGGCTCATCGCCGGCACCGAGATGCGGATCGTCTCCCTCGACGACCCCGGCAAGGACCTCGACACCGGTGAGCCCGGCGAGATCCTCATCCGCGGCCCGCAGATCATGAAGGGCTACCTCGGCCGCCCCGACGACACCGCCGCGATGATCGACCCCGACGGCTGGCTGCACACCGGGGACGTCGGCCATGTCGACGCCGACGGCTGGCTGTTCGTCGTCGACCGGGTCAAGGAGCTCATCAAGTACAAGGGCTTCCAGGTGGCCCCCGCCGAACTGGAGGCCCTGCTGCTCACCCACCCCGGCATCGCCGACGCGGCCGTCATCGGCTCCTACAACGACCAGGGCAACGAGGTCCCGCACGCCTTCGTCGTCCGCCAGCCCGCCGCGCCCGACCTCTCCGAGAGCGAGGTCATGATGTACGTCGCCGAGCGCGTCGCCCCCTACAAGCGCGTCCGCCAGGTCACCTTCATCGACGCGGTGCCCCGGGCCGCCTCCGGCAAGATCCTCCGACGGCAGCTCAGGGAGCCCACATGACACTGATCGCCCGTACCCGCACGCGGGGCGTCGAGACCCTCGCCCTCGACTCCCCGCGCCGCCGCAACGCCCTGTCGGCCGCCCTGGTGGGGGAGCTGGCCGCCGCGCTGACGGACTGCGCCAAGGATCCGGACGTCCGCGCGATCGTCCTCACCCACACCGGCACCACCTTCTCCGCGGGCGCCGACCTGAAGGACCCCCCGGCCCCGGACGCCCTGACCGGGCTGCTGCGGCAGATCGTGGCGACGGACAAGCCGGTCGTCGGCCGCGTCACCGGGCACGTCCGCGCGGGCGGCCTCGGCCTCCTCGCCGCCTGCGACATCGCCGCCGCGTCCACGGAGTCGACGTTCGCCTTCACCGAGGTACGGATCGGGGTCGCCCCCGCGGTCATCTCGCTGACCCTGCTGCCCCGCACCGACCCCCGCGCCCTTGCCCGCCACTACCTCACCGGCGAGCGCTTCGACGCGGCCGAGGCGGCCCGCATCGGCCTGGTGACGGCGGCGGGCGACGACGTGGACGCCGTACTCGAACCGATCCTGGACGGTCTGCGCCGGGCCGCCCCCGAGGCCCTGGCCGAGACGAAACGGCTGCTCACCGCTAGGGTGCTGGAGACCTTCGACCGGGACGCGGCCGACCTGACCGCGCTCTCGGCCCGGCTGTTCGCCGCACCGCACGCGCGCGAGGGCATGACAGCCTTCCTGGAACGACGGGATCCCTCATGGGTGGTGTGACCACGATCGGCGACCGGGCCGACCGCGTACCCAAGCAGGACCGCAGCCGGGCCACCCGGCAGCGCCTGCTCGAAGCGGCCGTGGCCTGCCTTGCCGAACACGGCTGGGCCGGCTCCACGGTCACCGTCGTCGCCGAACGCGCCGGCGTCTCCCGAGGCGCCGCCCAGCACCACTTCCCGACCCGCGAGGCCCTCTTCACGGCGGCCGTCGAGTACGTGGCGGAGGAACGCTCCACGGCCCTGCGCGCCCTGTTCCCGCAGGGCGCCGCGGACGACCGGCGCGCGGTGATCTCCGCCCTGGTGGACCTCTACACCGGCCCCCTCTTCCGCGCCGCCCTCCACCTGTGGGTCGCCGCCTCCAACGAGGAGCAGCTGCGCCCCCAGGTCACCGAGCTGGAGGCCCGCGTCGGCCGCGAGACCCATCGCATCGCCGTGGAGCTGCTGGGTGCGGACGAGTCCCGCCCCGGCGTCCGCGAGACGGTCCAGGGCCTCCTGGACATGGCGAGGGGCCTGGGCCTGGCGAACCTGCTGACGGACGACAAGGGCCGCCGGGACAGAGTGGTGACTCAGTGGGCAGCACTACTGAACGAGGCCCTGTTGTAGGTCTTTTCGGGGGCGCGGGGAACTGCGCGACAAGCCACGGATCACCCGCAGTCACCCACGCTCCTCAAGCACCCCCGTCAGTGGGCGATGCTCCCGTACCCCTCGATGTCCTGAGGACTCCGGGTCGAGGGCCCCACATACCGCGCGGACGGCCGCACCAGCCGCCCCGTCCGCTTCTGCTCAAGAATGTGCGCCGACCACCCGGCAGTCCGCGCGCACGTGAACATCGACGTGAACATGTGCGCCGGCACCTCCGCGAAGTCGAGGACGATCGCCGCCCAGAACTCCACGTTGGTCGCGAGCACCCGGTCCGGCCGCCGCGCGTGCAGTTCCGCCAGCGCCGCCTTCTCCAGCGCCTCCGCGATCTCGAACCGCGGCGCCCCCAGCTCCCGGGCGGTCCGCCGCAGCACGCGCGCGCGGGGGTCCTCGGCCCGGTACACCCGGTGCCCGAACCCCATCAGCCGCTCACCGCGGTCCAGCGCCTGCTTGACGTACGCCTCGGCGTCCCCGGTCCGCTCGATCTCCTCGATCATCCCGAGCACACGGGAGGGCGCCCCGCCGTGCAGCGGCCCGGACATGGCACCCACGGCCCCGGACAGCGCGGCGGCGACATCCGCCCCCGTGGAGGCGATCACGCGCGCGGTGAACGTCGACGCGTTCATCCCGTGCTCCGCGGCCGAGGTCCAGTAGGCGTCCACGGCCGCCACGTGCTTCGGGTCCGGCTCCCCGCGCCAGCGGATCATGAACCGCTCGACCACGGACTGCGCCTTGTCGATCTCCCGCTGCGGCACCATCGGCAGCCCCTGCCCGCGCGCCGACTGGGCGACGTAGGAGAGGGCCATCACGGCGGCCCGCGCGAGGTCGGCACGCGCCTGCCCGGCATCGATGTCGAGCAGCGGTTTCAGCCCCCACACCGGGGCGAGCATGGCGAGCGCCGACTGGACGTCCACGCGGATGTCCCCGGAGTGCACCGGGATCGGGAACGGCTCGGCGGGCGGCAGACCGGGATTGAAGGCGCCGTCGACCAGCAGCCCCCACACGTTGCCGAACGAGACATGGCCGACCAGATCCTCGATGTCGACGCCCCGGTACCGCAGCGCGCCGCCCTCCTTGTCCGGTTCGGCGATCTCCGTCTCGAACGCGACGACTCCTTCGAGGCCAGGTACGAAACCGGGGTCAAAGCCGGGGTCGAGGTCGGACATCAGGCGGCTCCTCATGATGTGTACGACGGTTGACGCCACGATATCCCCGGGTGCCACCTTTGGGGAGGGCAAGCGGCACTCAGTGCCACCACCCGTGAGGACGCGATCCGTACGGCAAGATGACGACGTGACCGACGCAGCACACGCCGTCTTCCCGGACCCCGCCTCCATGCGCCAGCAGTACCGCGCGGAGGGTCTCGCCGAGAGCGACCTGGCCGCCACGCCCGTCGAACAGTTCGCCCGCTGGTTCAAGCAGGCGGCCACCGAGGCGCATCTCTTCGAGCCGAACGCCATGGTGGTCTCCACCGCGGACGCGGAGGGCCGCCCCAGCGCCCGCACGGTCCTGCTCAAACAGTTCGACGAAGAGGGGTTCGTCTTCTACACGAACTACGGCTCCCGCAAGGGGAGGGACCTCGCGCGGAACCCGTACGTCTCCCTGCTCTTCCCCTGGCACCCCATGGCCCGCCAGGTCATCGTCACCGGCCGCGCCCGCCGCACCGGCCGCGACGAGACCGCCGCCTACTTCCGCACCCGGCCGCACGGCTCCCAGCTCGGCGCCTGGGCCAGCGCGCAGTCCGCGGTGATCGAGAGCCGTGAGCAGGTCGACGACGCGTACGCCGAACTGGCCGCGCGCTATCCGGAGGGCGAACAGGTCCCGGTCCCGCCGCACTGGGGCGGCTTCCGGGTCGTGCCGGAGCGGGTCGAGTTCTGGCAGGGCCGCGAGAACCGCCTGCACGACCGGCTGCGCTACACCGCGGAGCCGGACGGGAGCTGGCGGGTGGAGCGGCTGAGCCCCTGAGAAGGGGCCCCGGAACGCAGGCGACCCGCGAGCTCTGGGTCCCTCCGCCCTGGGGCGGGGGAGCCGGCCGGACGTTACCGGCGAGCTCGCGGGTCGGGTGACTGCGTTGGATTGGCCGGCTGCGTGCATCTCGTACACGCTGGTCCGGCACCGCACTCGGTGGGTGACGGGCCGCTAGCCCGCAGCCACCTCTTCCGTCCGGTATGAATACATCTGCCGAACCACCTCCTCTCCGAAGTACCTGCACCCTAAAAAGACTCCCCCCTCCGGTTCAACCCCTTTTTTCGAGGGACGGGCACCGACGGTCCCCCAGGGCGATGGACGCGCCCGGAACGATCACCTAGCGTGCGGCCCATGACTGATCTGCGGATCGAACCCGTCGTAGGGGACGAGATGGCCGAGGAGTGGCGGCACGTGCACAACGTGATCGTTCCGCCCGCCGCCATGGGGCTCGATGACGTACGGGAGCGCAGTCGGCGGAACCGGCTGGAGAACGCCTATCTCGGGGACGTCCTGGTGGGCTGCTCGACCGTGCGGCCGCCGCAGGGGGAGGACGCCGTGGCGACCGTCATCGCGCGCGTGCTGCCCGATTACCGCCGACGGGGTTTCGGAACGGCTCTCTACGAGAAGGGTCTTGATCACGCGCGCGAGCTCGGCGCCAAGGTGATCGAGACATGCGTGCTGGCCGTCAACGGGGACGGGACGCGGTTCGCGCGGGCACGCGGGTTCGTCGAGGTCGACCGGTATGTGCTGGACGGCGAGAGCGACGAGTGGATCGACCTGCGGCTGGAGCAGGACCGGGAAGCCGTTTAAGGGGATTCGGGGCGTTTCCGGCGTACAACGATTCCCTCAATCTTGCGGGAACCCGGTGTGTGCTGCGTCACGTTCGAGTTCAATGATTGTTAGTGAGCGAAGCAGCCGGCAGGGGGTCCAGGTGAGTGCTTCCCGGCGTAGTGGGACCACCGACGAGCTGGGGCCGGACGAGCCCGGGCCGGACGGCCCGGAGGGCTCGGGCGGCTCGGACCTGCTCGCCGCCCTGCTGGACGGCATGGACGCGGCACTGTGTGCCTTCGACGCGGACGGTGTCGTCACCCACTGGAATCGTGAGGCCGAGCGCATCCTCGGCTGGACCGCGGCCGAGGCCGTGGGGCGGCACGGGTTCGCCGGGTGGGCGGTGCGGCGGGCCGACGCCGAGGAGGTCGAGGGGCGGCTGATGTCCGCCATGCAGGCGCCCGGGCGGCAGGTGCACGAGTTCGCGCTGCTGACCAAGGACGGCGGCCGGGTCCTCGTCCGCACCCAGTCCGCGGCCGTGCGCGGGCCCGACGGGAAGCCCGCCGGGGTGTACTGCGCCTTCAGCGAGGTGCACACACAGATCGACCTGGAGCGGTCGATCGCGCTCAGCGAGGCGCTGTTCGAGGACGCCTCGTGGGGAGTCGTGCTGGTCGACGCCGATCTGCGGCCCGCCGTGGTCAACGCGCACGCGGCCCGCTCGCTGGGCGTCGGGCGTACGTCCGTGCTGGGGCGGCCCCTCGGGGAGCTGCTCGTGCAGGGCGTGGAGGAGCTGGAGAGCGCGCTGACCCATGTGCTGGCCGAGGGCGCGCCACCGGCGCCGGCCGAGATCTGGGTCGGCTTGCGGACCCCGGACGGCGAGAAGCGGCGCTGCTGGCGCTGCGGGTTCGTGCGGCTGGCCTCGCCGCTCGCGGAGGAACCGGTGCCGCTGGGTGTCGGCTGGCTGTTCCAGGACGTCACCGAGGCCAAGCAGAGCGAGCAGGAGGCCTCGCTGCTGCGGTTCCGGACCAACCAGCTGCACCGGGCGGCCCGGGCCGCGGCGGAGTGCGAGGACCCGGCCGAGGCCGCCGTCGTCCACCTGGACTTCGCCCTCGCCGGATTCGCCGACCACGCGCTGATCGACCGGGTGGCCGGGGGCGCGGTGGCCGACGGGGAGGAGACCGGTCCGGTCCGGCTCGTACGGGTCGCCGCTACCCCCTCCGGGGCACCGGGGCCGAGCCTGCAGGCGTCGGGCGCGGCCGGGCTGCCCGTGCGGTACGGGGAGGGGCATCCGGCCCTGCAGTGCGTGGACCGGGCGGGATCGGTGAGGGCCGGCGTGGGGTCGGTGTCGGGAGACCGGGCCCGCGAGTGGGCCGAGGCCCGCCAGTGGCCCCCGGACGTGGTGCACGCCTTGTGCGCGGTGCTGCGCAGCCGGGGCCGCACCCTCGGGGTCGTGACGTTCCTGCGGGGCTCCGGGAGGGGCCAGTTCGAGCGGGGCGACGCGGTGTACGCGGAGGACGTGGCGGTACGGATCGCCGCGGCGCTGGACCTGGGCGGCGTGGTGGGGCGGGTGTAGGGCCTCGCTCAGCCCCGCGGACCGCGGCCGCCCGGCCTGCCCCCGAGCGCCGTCACTGCCGGTAGAAGATCCGGTCCCCGTACTCCTCGAAGACGCGCTCGTTCCACTCCAGCCCGCCGTCCACGTTCCCCGACCGCAGCAGCGGCGGGTCGATCCCCCGCTCCGCCAGCGCGCCCGCCGCCGTCGCCATCACGGACTGGAGCAGCGCCGAGGTCACGACCGTGGAGGCCGGGGCGAAGGGGGCCGGGACGGTGTCCAGGGTGAGCTCCGCGTCGCCCGGGGCGATCTTGGAGTCGAGGACCACGTCGCAGTGGTCCCTCAGGAAGGTGCCCGAGCTGTGGCGGGGCTTCGTCGAGGTCGTGTAGGCGACCGAGGTGACCCCGATGACCCGCACGCCGAGGGCGCGCGCACCCAGGGCCATCTCCACGGGGAGCGCGTTGCGGCCGGACAGGGAGATGATCACCAGGGCGTCTCCCGCGCGCAGTGGTGAGCAGTGCAGGACCGCGCCCGCGAGACCGTCGACCCGCTCCAGGGCGGAGCCCAGGGTCGCCGGCATGACGTCGACACCCACGACCCCCGGCACGGTCAGCAGGTTCATCAGGGCGAGGCCGCCGGCCCGGTAGACGAGGTCCTGCGCGGCGAGCGAGGAGTGTCCGGCGCCGAAGGCGAAGAGCCGGCCGCCGGAGCCGACGGTGTCGGCGAGGAGCTCACCGGCCGCCGCGATCGACTCGGCCTCCTCGTCGCGGACCCGTTGCAGCAGCCCGATCGCGGCGTCGAGGAACTGTCCGGACAGCTTGCCGTCAGCGCTCGCGGAGCCCGTCTCGCCCATGCGTCGTCCAACCCTTCGTCGCCGTGTCGCGGATCACCGTGCGGTCTGGACCAGTGGGATGTCAATACGGCCGCGCGCCTGCTCGTAACCGCCTGGTTTCAACGGCGCGGCACGCTTGTCAGTGGCATCCGGCAGAATTGAGGCCAGGGCCAGCGCACGAGCCGGGAAGCTGTCGTGCTTCCGGCGGATCTCATCAAGGGGCACGTATGTCCGGACTGATCGACACCACGGAGATGTATCTCCGCACCATCCTTGAGCTGGAGGAGGAAGGTGTGGTCCCCATGCGTGCCCGGATCGCCGAGCGGCTCGACCAGAGCGGGCCGACCGTCAGCCAGACGGTGGCGCGGATGGAGCGCGACGGACTGGTGTCCGTCGCCAGTGACCGGCACCTGGAGCTGACGGACGAGGGCCGGCGCCTGGCCACCCGTGTGATGCGCAAGCACCGGCTCGCCGAGTGCCTGCTCGTCGACGTGATCGGCCTGGAGTGGGAGCAGGTCCACGCGGAGGCGTGTCGCTGGGAGCACGTGATGAGCGAGGCGGTGGAGCGCCGGGTCCTGGAGCTGCTGCGCCACCCCACCGAGTCGCCGTACGGCAACCCGATCCCCGGTCTGGAGGAGCTGGGCGAGAAGGACGGCCCGCACCCCTTCCTGGACGAGGGCATGGTCTCGCTGGCCGAGCTGGACCCGGGTCTCGACGGCAAGACGGTCGTCGTACGCCGTATCGGCGAGCCGATCCAGACGGATGCGCAGCTGATGTACACGCTGCGTCGGGCGGGCGTGCAGCCCGGTTCGGTGGTGAGCGTGACCGAGTCGCCCGGCGGGGTGCTGGTGGGCAGCGGCGGCGAGGCCGCCGAGCTGGAGTCGGACATCGCCTCGCACGTGTTCGTCGCCAAGCGCTGAGGACGCCGGGAGGCCCAAGTGCCGGAGGCTGTGGGGCAGTTGTGGCTTTCCTGGGTCTCGTGCCCGGGCTCGGTCCGGGTCTCGTCGATCCAGGATTCACTGTGCGGAATCGCAGCGCTTCGACGCTTCCCGTGCGAGGCTGTCGCGTGAGGCATATGACCTGAGGGGGCGGGCGGATGTGCCGTAGACGTGGGGATGGCCCCGGCACCTTGCGATGCCGGGGCCGGTCCTCCCCTGTGCTGACCCGGAGCCCCGAGCTCCCAGGGTCATTCCCCTCGGACCGATTTCCCCGAGCGGTCCGCCTCCCGATGAAGATCTCCCCTCGGCTGCGGCGATCATTCCCTGAGCGTGGTCACTCGAACGAGGGGTGTTGCCGCCCGAAAGCCCATCTTCGAATGCGTATTCGATAGCCTGTGGGTGACGGGGCGCGGGGGGCGTGCGCTGCACAGATGTACGGCAGAGCAACGACGGACAGGACAGACACGGCGGTCAGGAACGGTTCACAGGGCGGCCCGAGCGGGAGCGGGCGGTCCGGGCGGAGCTAGGGGGGTGCCAATGGCGCGGCGCATCGACGTGACCGGAGCGGGCGGCGTACGTCTCGCGGCCTGGGAGTTCGGTGACCCTCCCAAGACCGACCCGACGGACCCGGCGAGGGAGACCTCGTCCGCCGCGGAGAAACGATCACCCGGGGTGCTGTTACTCCACGGCCTGATGGGCCGTGCCTCGCACTGGGCGTCCACCGCCCGCTGGCTCTCCGAGCGCTACCGGGCCGTCGCGCTGGACCAGCGCGGGCACGGCCGGAGCGACAAGCCCCCGCGGGCCGCCTTCACCCGTGACGCGTACGTCGAGGACGCCGAGGCCGCCCTCGAACAGCTCGGACTCGCCCCGACCGTCCTCATCGGCCATGCCATGGGCGCCCTGACCGCCTGGCAGCTCGCCGCCCGCCGCCCCGACCTGGTCCGCGGAGTGATCATCTGCGACATGCGGGCCTCCGCCCTCGGCGCCGCCTCGCAGCGGGAGTGGGGCGAGTGGTTCAAGGCCTGGCCCGTCCCCTTCGCCACGCTGGCCGACGTACGCAAGTGGTTCGGCGAGGACGACCCCTGGGTGGAGCGGCCCAACCCGGCGCGCGGCGAGTTCTACGCCGAGGTGATGGCCGAGTCCCCCGACGGCTGGCGCCCCGTCTTCGAGCCCGAGCAGATGCTGTCGTCCCGCGAGACCTGGGTCTACGACGCCCACTGGGAGGAACTCACCCAGGTCAGGTGCCCCGCCCTGGTCGTCCGCGGCCTCGACGGCGAACTGGGCCGCGCCGAGGCCCAGGAGATGGTCCGCGTCCTGCCCCGCGGCGAGTACGCCGAGGTCGCCGACGCCGGCCACCTCGTCCACTACGACCAGCCGGAGGCCTGGCGGGCCGCCATAGAGCCCTTCCTGGACGGCCTGGACAGCCAGGACGACGACAACAACTGAGCACCCGCCCGAGCCGGGGCGTCAGCCCTTGCTGACCGCCGTCAGGATCTCCGGCAGCCGGCCGGCCGTGCGCGGAGCCGCCAGTCGCAGGCCCGCCCAGGTGATCGCGGCCCCGTACACCGCGCCGACCGGCAGCAGCACCCAGCTCCACTCGTCGCCGTCCGCGCTGAGGTTGGCCCAGATCGTCAGGGCGATCACGGGGGCGCACAGCAGGGCCGCCGAGACCATCCCGCCCACGACGGCGGCCGCGGCGAGCCCGGACTGCCCCGGGGCCACGTTCTTGTAGCCCTCCTGCGGAATCGAGTAGGGGAAGCGCGCCGACGTCCACGCCCCGGTCGCCAGCATCGCCCCGAGCAGCGCGAAGGACACACCGAGCACCTCGGGCAGCTTCGGCCAGTCGCCGATCAGCGCGGTCGTGACGACGGTGACGACCGTGGCGTACGGCAAGGTGATCACCAGCAGTGCCAGCGCCCGCGCGCGCAGTTCGACGTAGGCGTCCCGCGGGGAGGAGATCGTCGTCGCGACCATCCAGAACGCCGAGGTGTCCTGCCCGAACTGGTTGTACATCTGCACGCCGAGCATGCCCGCGGCGAAGCACGCGAAGTAGATGGACCCGGTGCCCTGCAGCGCGTTGAACACCGGCACGATCAGCCCGATGGCCAGCGAGGTCACCCACGCGGCCTTGGTCTTGGGGTCGCGCCAGACATAGCGCAGGCTGCGTTCCATGACGGTGCCGGTGCGCCCGGCAGGCAGCAGCCGGGCGAGCCCCGTCGAGCCGCGCTCACGGGCGGCCCCCTGGGCGGAGGGGAGCGTGGAGCCGTCCGGGGAGGTCATGAGCCGGGTCAGATGACGGGACCAGAGGGCGAGCAGGCCCGCCAACGCGGCGGCGGAGAGCGCGAGCTGCAGGACAGCGACCCCGTACGACCCCTCGCTCGCCGAGTCGACCGCCCCGATCGCCGACGCGGGCGGCACCCACTTCAGCACGTCAGCGGGACCGTCCAGTTGCCCCAGGCCGCCCGAACCGAGCCGCTGCGCGCCGAAGTTCACGACCTGCGCGCCGACGGCGATGACGAGTCCGCTCAGCACCGCGAGATCGCGGCCCTTGCGGCTGGTCAGCAGCCGGATGTTGGCGACGGCGACGGCCCGCGCGAGCGCCACGCAGACCAGCAGCGCGAGCAGGACACCGAGCACCGAGAAGACGTACGCCGTCCCGCCGTGCGCGACCGAGACGACGGACCCGACCAGCAGGCACAGCGTGAACACCGGCCCGATGCCGATCAGTGAGGCCACCAGGAGCGCCCGCACCAGGGGCCGGGGCCGCAGCGGCAGCATCACCAGCCGGGTGGGGTCGAGGGTCTCGTCGCCGCCGGGGAAGAACAGCGGCATCACGGCCCAGCCGGCCGCCAGCACGGCCACCAGCGGGACGACCACGGAACCGGCGTGCTCGTCGCCCCGCAGGGCGATGAGACCGAGCAGCTGCAGGACGGAGAAGAGCAGTACGGCGACGGCCGAGGCGATGTAGGCGGCCCGCCGCCCGCCGGACTGCCGCAGGCCGTTCCTCAGCAGCGACAGCTTCAGCCGTACGACGACCGGGGTGAGGTCCGCGGTCACCGGGCTCCGCCGCCCAGCCAGTCGAGGTTCGTCCCGGTGTCCTGCCCCTGGGCGCCCACGAGTTCGAGGAAGGCGCGCTGCAGCGAGGGCGCGGCGCCGCGTACCTCGTCGAGCGGCCCGTGGGCGCGGATGCGGCCGGCGGCCATGACGGCCACCCAGTCGCACAGGGACTCCACCAGCTCCATCACGTGCGAGGAGAAGACGACGGTGGCGCCGGAAGCGGTGTACCGCTCAAGGACGCCCCGGATGATCTGCGCGGAGACCGGGTCCACGCCCTCGAACGGCTCGTCGAGAAAGAGCACTTCGGGATTGTGGAGCAGGGCGGCGGCCAGACCGATCTTCTTCCGCATCCCGGTCGAGTAGTCGACGACCAGCTTGTGCTGGGCCCCCGCCAGATCGAGCACGTCGAGCAGCTGAGCGGCCCGCCGGTCGACCTCGCCCCCGGGCAGCCCCCGCAACCGTCCCGTGTACCCGAGCAGTTCACGCCCCGAGAGACGCTCGAACAGCCGCAGCCCCTCGGGCAGGACGCCGATCCGGGACTTCACCTCGACGGGATCCCGCCACACGTCGTGCCCGGCCACCAGGACGGACCCCTGATCGGGCCGCAGCAGCCCGGTCACCATGGAGAGGGTGGTGGTCTTCCCGGCCCCGTTCGGACCGACCAGACCGATGAACTTCCCCGCGGGCAGCTCCAGATCGATGCCGGCGACGGCAACCTGCTGCCCGAACCGCTTCCAGAGCCCACGCACACTCACAGCCGACGTCATGAACGCCAACCCTAGGGGCGCGGAGAACCCGTCCTCTCACCGATCCCTGCCGCACGCGTAGGCGAGCGGCGAGATCAACTCCTCGGCGTCCGGCAGCCAGCGGTTCGCCGGTGTCGGACGGCAGGCCCACTGAACGGCACCGGACGACCCGTACCGCGTCGGGGGAGCCGCCACGTAGGCCCCCTCGCCCAGCGCGACCAGATCGAGCGACGAGGGCGTCCAGCCCAGCTTCCGCACCAGCTCCGGCACCTTCACCGACGCCCCCGGCAGCACGAAGAAGTGCATCCGGCGATCAGGTGTCAGCGTCACGGGGCCCAGCGTCAACTCCATGCGCTCCATGCGCGCGAGCGCGAGGAACCCGGCCGTCTCGGGGACGGAGATCGCGTCGAAGGTCCGCCCGGTGGGCAGCAGGATCGAGGCCGTCGGCTGCTTCTGCCACATCCGGCGCGCGACCGTCGCACTGCCCGTGGCCTGCGTCGCCCAGTCCTCCCGAGCGGGATGCGCCCCCGGCACGGCGCACGCGGTGTCACCGCAGGAGCACCGCTGCACCCCGTCGACGGCTTCCAGCCAGGTGCCGGGGAAGACGTCCCAGTGACGCTCCTCGGCGTATCGTACGGCTGTCTCCAGCAGCGATTCCCCGCGCTGCTTCGGAATCTGAGCGGCTTCGGTACCCGCGATCGTCTCTTCCACGCAGAGCACAACTCCCGCACCCACCTCGGGTTACGGCCGGGCCAGGACCTGCGCGCGCGGGGGCAGCGCATCGATTCCGCATCCGGGGCGCATGGATGCATGGGCGGGGGCGCAGAGGAGGAACCTCGGCGTGAGCTGGGTAACCACGTGTGGGGGTCGGTACGAGTCTTTACCCCGGCAATCCTCGCATGCCTCGCATTTTCGACACCTTGGCGGGGCATTGATCTTCACGGCCGGAACTTTTCGGTGGAAGACACGTCAACTCGGTGCGTGGGCAGGCACCGCAGCCACAGGGGGTACGCCATGGCCGCAAGGCCTCTCGTCGCGCGGCAGCCGAACGAACGGCTGCAGGCGCTCATCCAGGAGGCGGGGTGCTCGAACGCCGGGCTGGCCCGCCGGGTCAACATGTGCGGCGCCGAGCACGGCCTCGACCTGCGCTACGACAAGACGTCCGTGGCCCGTTGGCTGCGCGGACAGCAGCCGCGGGGCAGGGCGCCCGCGATCATCGCGGAGGCCCTCGGGCGCAAACTCGGCCGTACGGTCACGATCGACGAGATCGGCATGGCCAACGGCAAGAACCTCGCCTCCGGCGTCGGGCTGCAGTTCTCGCCGACGGTCCTGGGCGCCATCGAGCAGGTGTGTGAGCTGTGGCGCAGTGACGTGGGTCGCCGGGACTTCCTGTCCGGCTCCTCGGTCGCCGCGTCCGCGCTGGTCGAGCCGAGCCGCGACTGGCTGATCTCCTCGCCCGACTCGCAGGTGGCACGCCAGGCGGGCCCGCGCGTGGGGCAGTCCGACGTGGCGGCCGTGCGCGCGATGACCCAGGCGCTCGTGGACCTCGACCACCAGTACGGCAGCGGGCATGTGCGCCCGGTCGTCGTGCACTACCTCAACAGCGTGGTCTCCGGGCTGCTCGCGGGGTCCTACCGGGAGGCGACCGGGCGGGAACTGTTCGCCGCCGTCGCGCGGTTGACCGAACTCGCCGGGTACATGGCGATCGACACCGGTCAACCGGGCCTGGCCCAGCGGTACTACATCCAGGCGCTGCGGCTCGCACAGGCGGCGGGCGACCGCGGATACGGCGGCTATGTGCTCGCCGCGTCCATGAGCCACCTCGCCGCGCAGCTCGGGAACCCGCGCGAGATCGCCCAGTTGGCGCGGGCGGCGCAGGAAGGGGCGCGAGGGCGGGTGACACCGCGCGCGGAGGCGATGTTCCACGCGGCGGAGGCCCGCGGGCACGCGCTGATGGGCGATGTGCGGGCCACCCAGGCGGCGTCCGGGCGGGCCGTGCACGCCCTGGAGGCGGCGGACCCCTCCTCCGGCGACGACCCGGCGTGGATCGCGCACTTCGACGAGGCCTATCTGGCCGACGAGTTGGCCCACTGCCACCGCGACCTCGGCCAGGCCGACGCGGCGGCCCGGTGCGCGCAGGAGTCCCTGGACGGGCTCCCCGAGAACAAGGCGCGCCGACGGGCCATCGGGCTGGTCCTGCTCGCGTCCGCGCAGGTGCAGCAGCGCGAGGTCGAGCAGGCCTGCAACACGGGCCTGAAAGCGGTCGAGTTGCTGGAGACGCTGCGCTCCAACCGGGGCGCGGAGTACCTCGACGACTTCCAGCAGCGGCTGGAGCCGTTCCGGGACGAGCCCGTCGTCAGGGAGTTCGGAGCCCGGCTGGACCTTCAGGCGGCCGCGTAAAGGAGGACATATACAGCGGATACGAGCCCGGAATCGTCACGTGATCTCCCGGGATCTGTTACTGCGGTCACAGGGGCGCAGGTCACGTCCTGTGCTACGTGGCACCGGGCTCGGAGGACCCGGTAGCGTGAGCCGACGATTCCGAAGTTCCCCCATAAGTAGGAGTCCCGGTGACGCAGAGTGGACAGGGCGAGCAGCCCTCGGCGCGCGAAGCGCGCGAAGGCATCGTGCTGCCCTCCGACGGCGGGGAACCCCTGCTGCCGGGACAGACGGGTGGATACGGCAGTCCGCAGCCCGGATACGGCCCCCCGCAGCAGGGCGGCTACGGGGGCCCTCCGCAGGCGGGCCGGCCCGGTCCGGCCGCCGACGCGGGCTACGGCCAGCCGCCCGTCGGCCAGGCCTGGGGCACCCCGTGGGGTCCCGAACAGCAGCAGGACCAGGCGCAGCAGCAGGACCAGGCCCAGCACCAGGCCCAGCAGCAGCCGCAGGACCAGACCCAGCACTGGCCGCCCGCCCAGACCTGGGGCGCGCCCGAGCAGCCCGGCGGGATACCGCCGCAGTCCCCGGCCCAGCCCCAGCCCCAGCCCGCGCCGGGGTACGACACCAACGAGCCGACGTCCTACTACCTGCCGCCCGTGGGTCAGCCCACCCCCCAGTCCCAGCCGCTGCCCCCGCAGCAGGGCCAGGTCGCGCCCTACGAGGCTCCCGGCAGCGGTGCGCCGCAGCAGCAGGCCACGCCGGGCTACCGCGCCGACGAGCCCACGTCCTACTATCTGCCGCCCGTGGGCCAGCCCCTCCCGTCGGCCCCCGGCACCCCCGCCTCCGCGCCCCTGCCGCCGGCCGACGAGGGCGCCACCCAGTTCATCCCGCCGGTGGCGGCCGGCCCCGCGGCCCACGAGGGCGCCACCCAGTACCTCCCGCCCGTCCGCCCCGGCGAGCTGCCGCCCGAGGTGTCCGCGGAGGCGGCACGGTTCCCGGGCCAGTACCCGCAGGCCCCGTACGGTGCGCAGAACCCGGCGCCCGGACCGGCCGGCGGCCCCGACGCCGAGGCCACGCAGTTCATCGCGCCCGTGCCCGGACAGGCCCCCGGCGCGGCCTACGGCGGCGACCGGCAGCCGCCCTCCGACTTCGACAACCTCTTCCGCAGCGACCCGGGCGGTGACGGCGGGGCCGCGTCCACGCAGCAGATGCCGCGCTTCGCCCAGCCCGAGGCCGTACCGCCCGCCTACGGGGGCCAGCAGCCGCCGTACGGGGCCCAGCAGCCCTCGTACGGGTCCCAGCCGCCGTACGGTCCGCCGGGTGCCGAGCTCTACGACGACGGCGACCGAGGCGGCCGCAAGCGGTCGCGGGTGCCGGTCATCGCCGCCGTGGGCATCGGGATCGTGGTGCTCGGCATCGGCGCGGGCGCGCTGCTCGCCGGCGGCGGGGGCAGCGGCGACGGGGGCTACAAGAACCAGACCGTGTCGGCGACGGCCCCGGCGACCGACGGCTCCTCCTCGCCGGCCGCCGACCCGGCGAAGGCGCAGGCCGTCGAGCTGGACAAGCTGCTCGCCGACAGCGGCAACAGCCGTTCCTCGGTGATCAGCGCGGTGGCGAACGTGAAGTCCTGCAAGAACCTCGGCCAGGCGGCCCAGGACCTGCGGGACGCGGCGGCCCAGCGCACCGGCCTGGTGACCCGGCTCAAGACGCTCTCCGTCGACCGGCTGGCGAGCCACGCCGAGCTGACCGACGCCCTCACCAGGGCCTGGCAGGCGTCCGCGTCCGCCGACAACCACTACGCGGCCTGGGCCGACCAGTCCGCCGGCAAGAAGGGCTGCAAGAAGGGCCAGGCCCGCGCCACGGGTCAGACCCAGGCCGGCAACCGGGACAGCGGCACCGCCAGCACGGAGAAGGCCAAGGCGGCCCGGCTGTGGAACGCGATCGCCAGGAAGTACAGCCTGACCGAGCGCACGGCCACCCAGCTGTGAACGGTCCGCGGGAGGCGTCACGGCGCCTCCCGCGGAGCGGTCGACCTACCGGGTCAGTTGACGTCCGCGTTCTGCAGTGTCCGGGTCACGTCGGTGAAGCCCTTGCGCGCCGCCACGAGCTGGCCCCGGCGCACCACCTGGAACGTCACATGGGCGTTGACCATGCGCGGGAAGCCGACCACGGCGAGGTCGTCGGCGGAGCTCCAGGTGTCCCGGGTGGTCCACTGGAGGGTCGGCGTCAGACCGCCGGTCGAGATCTTGAGGCCGCCGTTGAGGGCGCCGCGCAGGCTGTCGGCGGACACCTCGCCGCCGCCCAGCGACTCGACGGCCTTCTCGAACACGGTGTAGGCGATCCAGGTGGTCTGCACCCCCGCGTCCGCCGAGTCGATGCGGTTGTCGCCGAAGGCCTCCGCGTTGATGACCTTCTTCATCGCGTCCCAGCGGGCGTCGCTCTCCACCGGGTACCAGCCGGTGATGTACGAGCCCTCGTAGGGCCCCGAGGCCCCGCCGGACGCGTCGATCTCCGTCTGGTCGACGCTGCCCATCGCCATGGCGGTGCGCACGCTCGGGTAGTCCTCGCGGACGCGCCGGAAGGAGTCCATGAAGGTGCTGGTGCGGTCGCCGAGCGCGGGCACCACACAGCCCTCCTTCGAGCCGGCGGCCGCGGCTGACGACGTCGAGCTGCCGAGCGCCTTCGTCGACTGCGCCGAGTACTCGGTGGCGTCGTCCGCCGCCCGCACGTCGCTCGCGGGCCGGTGCTTCCCGGTGGTCAGCCCGGAGTTCAGCAGGACCGGCAGCTCGTCGCCCGCGATGGTGTCGGGCCGTACGAGGGTCACGTTGCCGCAGGCCGCGGCGAGCTCCTTGCCGAGGCCGGCCAGAAGGGTGGGCTGGCCGCCGTTGACGGGGTAGGACAGCGGGCTGGTGAACTCGTCGTTGGTGATGCCGTAGCCGCCGATGTAGGGGATGCCCGCGCCCTCCAGCGGCGGGAAGAAGGAGTCGCCGTACTGGCTGTAGGAGCCGACGACCGCGACGACGTTCTCCTTGACCGCGCGCCGGGCGCACTTGGCCGCGGACACGCCGTCGTTGTGGTCGTTGCAGGTCAGGACGGTGAGCTTACGGCCGTGGATGCCACCCCTGGAGTTGATCCAGCGGGCGTAGGCCCGGGCGAAGGCGGGCATGCCGGGCTTGTTGGTCGCCTTGGTGTCCGAGGGGGCCCAGGTCATCACCTTGATCGGGTCGTCCCCGGAACCCCCCGCGGTACCGGGGACGACCCCGCAACCGGCGACGAGGGAGGCACACGCCGCCAGGGCTCCCGCCGCGAGGGCGGTGGCTCTGACGGGCCGGTGGTGCCGGGGGAGGAAGGTGCTGCGGATGCGTCGCCTGCCGGTCATGGGCACACACGCTTCCGCCACATCGCCAACTCGGAAGTGACCCTCGGTCAACGAAGGGTGACGTAAAGGTGAACAGCGAGGGCTCGTGCGGCACGTATGGGGGAAGAACGTACGATCGGTGACCGTGCAAGGTTCGGAGAACTCTTCCCGTCGCGGCCGTCGCTCCTCCACCATGGGCGGCATGCCACTGAACGACATGCCGTGGTGGCGCTGGCGCAGCAATGTGCGCTCCGCGCTGCACATGCTCTCCGACCCCGCCTTCCAGCAGAACGTCTGGCTGGCCGGCGTCGAGGGGTACGGGGACGTCACCGACGCCGTGTACCGCCTCGTCGAGGACACCTGGCTGGACAACTGGTCCGCCGAGAAATACGTCGGCACGATCTTCCGGGACTCCCAGGAGGCGGCCCTCGTCGACACCGCCGTGCTGCGGGTGCTGCGGATCATGCACCAGGCCGGGCCGGACGCCCCCGTCTCCGTGTACATGGAGAACCCGGGGTGGCCGGACGCGGTGCGGGCGGCGCGGGACGCGCACGTGCGGATGGCGACGGCCGACGGGGAGGACCCCGACGCGCCGCCGCGCACGCTCCAGGTGCTGCAGATCATGACCCGGTCCGCGTGACGGACGCGGTGTCCGGCGCGGCGGCCGATATGCGACCCTGTCCTGCATGAACGAGCAGTCCGCCCCCGCCGACCAGTACGTCCTGACCCTGTCCTGCCCCGACAAGCAGGGCATCGTGCACGCCGTGTCGAGCTACCTCTTCATGACCGGCTGCAACATCGAGGACAGCCAGCAGTTCGGCGACCACGACACGGGTCTGTTCTTCATGCGCGTCCACTTCTCCGCCGAGGCTCCGGTGACGGTGGACAAGCTGCGGGCGTCGTTCGCGGCGATCGGCGACGCCTTCCACATGGACTGGCAGATCAACCGGGCCGAGGACAAGATGCGGGTCGTGCTGATGGTCAGCAGGTTCGGGCACTGCCTGAACGACCTGCTCTTCCGCGCACGCATCGGTGCGCTGCCGGTCGAGATCGCCGCCGTGGTCTCCAACCACACCGACTTCGCCGAGCTCGTGGGGTCGTACAACATCCCCTTCCACCACATTCCGGTGACGCGGGAGAACAAGGCCCAGGCGGAGGCGCAGCTGCTTGAGCTGGTGCGGGAACAGGGCGTCGAGCTCGTCGTGCTCGCCCGGTACATGCAGGTGCTCTCCGACGACCTGTGCAAGCAGCTCAGCGGCAGGATCATCAACATCCACCACTCGTTCCTGCCGAGCTTCAAGGGCGCGAAGCCCTATCACCAGGCTCATGCGCGGGGCGTGAAGCTGATCGGGGCCACCGCGCACTACGTGACCGCGGACCTCGACGAGGGGCCGATCATCGAGCAGGAGGTCGAGCGGGTGGGCCACGACGTCACTCCGGACCAGCTCGTCGCGATCGGGCGGGACGTGGAGTGCCAGGCGCTGGCGCGGGCCGTGAAGTGGCATGCGGAGCGGCGGATTCTGCTCAATGGCCGACGGACGGTCGTGTTCGCCTAGGAGCTCGGGGCGGTCTGTCGTCGGGCGGCTGCGGGTGGTGGGTGGTTGCTCGCGCAGTTCCCCGCGCCCCTTGAGTAGGTGCAGTGGACGTGCCTTCAAGGGGCGCGGGGAACTGCGCGACCAGCCCCCACCGGGCCGCAGCCGCCTACGAGACCGCGCCCCGCTCCTACAGCCGGCTCATGCTCGCCGCCGCGTACAGAACGTCCCTGATCGCCTCACGGTCGCCCACCTGCCCCGCCGCAGCCTCCGCAGGAGACACGTGGCCGGCCGCCAACTGGCAGAACTCCACGCCGTCCAGCGCCACATGCGCCACCTCGTGCTCCGCCGAACCCACCGCCGCCGGTGAGTCGAGCGGGATCAGCCACTCGCCGCCGCCCAGCCCCTCGATCTCCAGTCGCAGGGTGCGGCCGGGGCCTCCGGCGCTCACGAGATGCCGGCCGTGCGCCGGTGACGTCAGCCCCTTCTGCCGCCGTTGCGCCAGCACCGCGGGCAGCATCCGGGCCGCCAGGTCGATCATGCGGTTGAGGTGGCGGGGGGACGGGGGGTCGTAGGGGTAGTCGACCGCCTCCGCGATGTCCTCCGCGTGGACCCAGCACTCGAAGGCGCGGTCCAGCATCGCGTCGTGGAGGGGGAGCGCGAAGTCGCCGTAGGCCACCTCCAGCTTGCCCGCGGTGCCGCCGGTGAAGGAGACCGTGCGGACGAGGTCGTGGCTCTGCTCGCGCCAGGGGGTCCGCACGGAGCGGGTCGGCGGGAAGTGCGAGCCCCGCCAGTACGCCTCGGTACGGCCCGACGGCGTCGGCTCGTCGGCGCGGGCCTCGCCCAGCGGGTCGTCCAGGCCCAGGGCGAGCGCGACGAGGCCGTCGACCGACATCAGGTGGGCTATGACCCCGGCGACCGTCGTACGGCGGCTCGTGGGCTCGTCGGCGTCGAACCAGCGCAGCCTGACCGGGGCGTGCCACTCGGAGTCGCCGAAGTCCTGCAGCAGGGCGTCGAGACGGGCGGTCTCGGCGTCGTACGGCATGGCCCAGACGGGGATCGGGATGCGCGGCGGACGCCGGTCGAGGCAGCCGTCCAGGACGCGGGTGCGCAGGCCGGGGTCCAGGTCGAGGCTCTCCGGCCGCTGGAGCAGGCCCACCGCGCCGCGCAGCCGCAGCGCCTCGTCGGCGCAGGAGCCGCACTCGCCGAGGTGGTCCTCCACGGCGGCCGTCTCCTCCGCGGAGCACGCGGCCAGCGCCCACGCCCCGAGCAGCGACTTCAGCACGCGGTGCTCCAGTACCGGGACGGCGGGCGGGGCGGGTTCGTCCAGCGCGGGCAGCGGCCGGCCGGTGTCCTCCACGGAGGCGCGCGGCAGGGGTATGCGGGGCGGGCCCACCGGATCGCCCGGATCGCCCGGTCCGTTCGTGCCGTCGCCGCCCTTGCCGCCGCTTGTGCCGCCGCCACCCTCGTCGTGCCCGGGGCGGCCCGTGCTCCCGGTGTCCCCGGGGCCCTTCGCGCTCTCGGGGCCCGTCCCGTGATCGTCGGGGCCGTCCTGGTCGTCGTACGCCTCGAAACCGCCTGTTCCGCTCACGCCGCGCCCCCGTATCCCGGCGGGGCGCCGGGCGCTCCGGTGTCGAGGGCCGTGGACAGGAGCTGCAGGCCCAGGCGCAGGCGGCGGCGGGCCTCGTCCTCGGTGATGCTGAGGTCGGCGGCCGCCTGGCGGTAGTCGCGGCGCTGGAAGTAGGCCAGCTCCAGGGCGGCCCGCAGCGGGGTGGGCATGGACTGGACGATGTAGTCGGCGCGGGCGGCGACCGAGGCGTGGCGCACCTTGCGCTCCAGTTCCTCGGCGGAGCCCTCGCCGGCCCGGGTGAGCGCGGCGGTCTCGGTGGCCCGCAGCCGCTGCACGGCCAGGCGGTGGGTCAGGCCCGCGACCCAGGAGCGCAGCGGGCCCTGTTTGGGGTCGTAGGACTCGGGGTGCTCCCAGACATGCGCGAAGACGTCCCGGGTGATGCCGTCGGCGGCGCGCTCGTCTCCGAGCACCCGGTGGGCGAGTCCGTGCACGAGTGAAGCGAAACGGTCGTAGAGCTCACCGAGGGCGGCCGCCTCACCGCGTGCGAGCCGCTGCTGCATCTTGCGGTCCCAGCGGGGCGGTGCGTCCTTCTTCGCCATGTGGCCCCCTGACCCCTGGAAGTGTCCGGTCAAGCCTGCGCCGACCGTCTCCTCGAATGTAGTCGGCACCTCGGACAGCGCACGCCCCTTTGTTCCAATGCACGCCCCCCGAGGGGCCTCAGGTGGTAGTGGACCTTCCTCTACCCGTTCGCTCATTGATCAGACCCGATCGAACAGGATCGAAGCCGACTAAAACAAGCCTCTTCCGAACGATTTCCGTTTCTCGCTCCGTGTTTCAGGGAACGGCCGCTGGGCAGCCACGCTGCAAGGAAGCGTAAGAAAGGCTTCCGTTTGCTTTCCGGCGAATGAAGGGCATGGTGGTGGCGTTCAATGTGACCGGCGGCGAGCAGGGCGACTGGACTGTGATCAGTGTGTCGGGCGAGCTGGACCTGGTGACCTCACCGGCGCTCCGCGCCCGGGTGCACGACGCGGTGGCCGAGGGCCGCCACTGTCTCGTCCTCGACCTCTCCGAGGTCTACTTCTGTGATTCCAGCGGTGTCGGCGTCCTCATCGCCTCCCGCCGTCTGATCCGTTCCTGCCGGGGCGACCTGCGTCTGATCCTCCCGGCCCAGGGTGCCGCCGACGGCTCCCACGTCAACCGCGTCCTCGGCGCGCTGGGCGTCCGGCGCCTGTTCGAGGTCCACCCCGACCTGGACTCGGCGACCGACGAGGAGGCGGGACCCCTGTCCGCCTGAGCGGTGGACCCGTAAGCCCTTTCGTACGCACGGCTGTGACCTGGGGCACCTCGACTGCCACGCCGTTGTCCCGAAATTCCCCCGGTCCTGGCACAAGCGCCGCCTTCCGGTCCCCCGGGCGCCGCTCGCGTCGTACGCTCCGTGCGAGATGCACCCGATGTGATGTGAGGCGGTCCGAACAGACATGGTCAGCAGCGAGTACGAGCGCAGGATCGCCGGCCGGTTCGCCACCTTCGACCAGGACGGCAACGGCTACATCGACCGCGAGGACTTCAACGTGGCGGCCAAGGCGCTGCTCGCGGAGTTCGGTACGGCGGCCCGCTCCGACAAGGGACAGGCGCTGTACCTCGGCGCGGAGGCGTTCTGGCAGGGCATGGCCGGGATCGCCGACCGGGACGGCGACCAGCGGATCACCCGCGACGAGTTCGTCAACGGCGCGCTCAAGCGGCTGCGCGACAACCCGGACCGGTTCGCCGAGATCGCGCGCCCCTTCCTGCACGCGGCGATCGCCGTCGCCGACCAGGACGGCGACGGCCGCGCCACCGTCGAGGACACCGCGCGCGTGCTGCGCATCCTGGGCGTCGGCGAGGACATCGCGCAGGCGGCCGCGGCCACCCTGGACACCGACGGCGACGGCAAGGTCGGCGAGGCGGAGATCGTGCCCGCCTTCGCGCGTTACTTCACCGTCCCCGAATAGCGCTCCCTGAGCTTGTACTTCAGGACCTTGCGCAGGGTCTCGTTGCGGGGAAGGGCGTCCACCACCTCCAGCTGCTCCGGCAGCTTGTGCGGCGACAGCCCTTCCGTGCGCAGATGGGCGGTCACGGCCTCCAGGGTCAACTTCTCGGCTCCTTCGGGCTGTTCCACCACGGCACACACGCGTTCCCCGCGCTCGGTGTCCGGCAGCCCGATCACCGCCACGTCCCCGACGGCCGGATGCGCGGCCAGCAGGTCCTCGATCTCCTTCGCCGAGATGTTCTCGCCCTTGCGGATGATCACGTCCTTGAGCCGTCCGGTGAGCACCAGGTGGCCGGTGGCCGTGACGTGTCCGAGGTCACCGGTGCGCAGATAGCCGTCCGGGTCGAAGGCCTGCGCCGTCTGGGAAGGGTCGAGGTACCCCTGGCACACCGCCTCCCCCTTCAGCCGCACCTCCCCGTCCACGATCCGCACGGACATGCCCTCCGGGGGCCGTCCCTCGGTCGTCGCCAGGTTCTCCACCGTGTCGTCGGGATCGCCCATGGTGATCATCGGCACCTCGGTCATGCCGTACCCGTGGGTCAGCTGCACCCCCAGCTCCCGTACGACGGCGTGGTAGACCTCCGGCGGCTTGGGTGCCCCGCCGCCGGCGAGCAGGCGCAGGGTCGGGATGATCCGCTCGCCGGGCCGCCTGCGCTGCTCGGTGAGGAACATCGAGTAGAACGCCGTGGAACCGCCCGCCACCGTCACCCCGTGCCTGCGGTAGCCGGCCAGCGCGTCCGGCAGCGCGAACTGCTCGAACAGCACCGCCGGGAAGCCGTACAGCAGCAGCATCACGGTGTAGTCCGGGCCCGCGATGTGCGCGTACGGGAAGGCCATCGAGCCCACGTCGTCCGGGGTGAGACGCAGCGCGTGCGCGAGGCAGGAGCCGCCCGCGATCAGTGAACGGTCCGTGTGGAGCACGCCCTTGGGGTCGGAGGTGGTTCCCGAGGTCCAGTAGATCCACCGGACGCGGGTGCCGTCGGCCGGTGGGGCGGGGAGGACGGCCGGGTCGCCGTCCGGGAGGTCGTCGTACGCCTCGAAGATCCCCCGGGCGCCCAGCCGCCGGGCCATCTCCGTGTGGTCGAAGCCGCGCCACAGGCCCGGTACCGCGAAGAACTCCGCCTTCGACTCCCTGAGGGCGAAGCCGACCTCGCGGTCCCGGTAGAAGGGGATGACGGGCGACTGCACGGCACCCAGGCGGGCCAGGGCGAAGGAGAGCAGGGCCGTCTCGATACGGGTGGGCAGCTGCCAGGCGACGACCGTGCCCGGGCGTACGCCCATGTCGTACAGGCCGGCCGCCACCCGCTCGGCCCGCGCGCACAGGTCGCCGAAGGTGAGCGTGCGGTCGTCCTGGAGGAGGACCGGGCGGTCGGGGGTCAGGTCGGCGCGGCGGGCGGCCAGCTCCCAGAGGGTGCGGGACGCGCTGAGCGCGTGGGCGGTGTCGGTCACGGCGGCCCCCTCGATGCGACAGCAGAGCTGACGGATCGTCAGATCGTGGGCAGAGCGTAGGGCTCGACGCCTTGTCGGTCCAGGGGTGTGCGACCTAGCCTTCGTGCACGAGCTGTATCTGACGGGTTATCAGATATGGAGTGCCGCCCATGGATCTCGCGTACACGCCGGAGGAGGAGGAGTTCCGGGCGCGGCTGCGGGAGTGGCTCGCCACGGTGCTCCCCACGCTGCCGCCGAAGCCGTCCCCGCAGGACTGGCCCGCGCGCAGGGCGTACGACCTCGGCTGGCAGCGCACGCTGTACGACGCCGGGTACGCGCAGGTGCACTGGGACGCGTCGCCCACCACGCGGCTGATCTTCCTGGAGGAGACGGAGGCCGCGGGCGCGCCCTATGTCGGCGCCGGGTTCGTCGGACTGCTCCACGCGGGACCCACGATCGCCGCCGAGGGGACGCCCGCACAGCGGGACCGCTGGCTGCCGCCGATCCTGCGCGGCGAGGAGGTCTGGTGCCAGGGCTTCAGCGAACCGGACGCCGGGAGCGACCTCGCGGCGCTGCGCACCCGCGCCCGCAGGGACGGCGACGACTATGTGGTGACCGGGTCCAAGATCTGGACCTCGCACGCCGAGATCGCCGACTGGTGCGAGCTGTTGGTGCGGACCGGCCCGGCGGCCCCGAAGCACCGGGGCATCACCTGGCTGGCGATGCCGATGTCCGCACCCGGTGTCGTGGTACGCCCCCTGCGCACGCTCGCCGGGTCCGCCGAGTTCGCCGAGGTGTTCCTCGACGAGGTGCGGGTGCCGGTGGCCAACCGGGTGGGCGAGGAGAACGACGGCTGGCGCGTGACCATGGTGACGCTGTCCTTCGAGCGTGGCACGGCCTTCGTGGGCGAGGTCGTCGCCTGTCGGCGGGTGCTGGGCGAACTCGCGCGTACGGCACGGGAGAACGGGCGCTGGGACGATCCGGTGCTGCGGCGCCGGCTGGGGCGGACGAACGCCGAGTTCCGGGCGCTGTGGCGGCTGACCCAGTGGAACGTGAGCGAGGCGGAGGCGAGTGGCGGGGTGCCGGGGGTGGGGGGTTCCGTGTTCAAGCTCCGGTACTCGCACGCGCGGCAGGAGCTGTACGACGTGGCGGCCGAGGTGCTGGGCGTGGAGTCGCTGGATCTCGAACAGCCCTGGGTGCTCGACCGGTTGTCCTCGTTGTCGTACACGATCGCGGCCGGGACCTCGCAGATACAGCGGAACATCGTGGCCGAGCGGATTCTCGGGCTGCCGAAGGGGCGGTAGCGGATGAGTGCCGGGTGCGGGCTCGTTGTGGCTGGTCGCGCGGTTCCCCGCGCCCCTGGGCGGGTTACGGCAGACCTCGTCAGGAGGGGGGCGTGACATGCGGTTCCGACTGAGCGGCGATCAGGCGGCTTTGCGGGCCGGGGTGCGGGAGTTGCTCGCGCGCCGGTTCGATGGTGAGGCGCTGCGTGCCGCCGTGGACGTTTCCGGGCTGGACCGCGAGCTGTGGCGGGAGCTCGGGGCCGCCGGGTTCTTCGCGCTGCGGGTGCCGGAGGCGGACGGCGGGGTCGGACTAGGGCTGCCGGAGGCCGTGTTGGTCTTCGAGGAGGCCGGGCGGGTCCTGTTGCCGGGACCTCTCGTGGCCACCCACCTCGCGGCCGGTGCGGTGGACGGGGCCGCCGAGGGGGAGGTCGTCGTGGCCGGCGTCGACCGGGGCGGACTCGTGGAGTGGCTGGACGAGGCCGATGTCGTACGGGGGGACGCCGCCGGGGCCGTGGCGCTGCGTTCGGTGGATCCGCTGACGCCCTTGCACCGGGTGCCCGGAGCGCTTCCGCGTGCCGTCGACCCCGTCGCCGTGCTCCTCACCGCCGCCGAGCAGCTGGGCACGGCGACGCGCGCGGGTGAGCTGGCGGTGCAACACGCGCGGACGCGGGAGCAGTTCGGTCAGCCGATCGGGGCCTTCCAGGCGGTCAAGCATCTGTGCGCACAGATGCTGGTGCGGGCGGAGACGGCCCGGGCCGCGGTGTACGCGGCCGCCGTGACCGCGGACCCGGTGGACATCGCCGCGGCCCGGCTGCTGGCCGACGAGGCGGCCGAGCGGGGCGCCCGGGACTGTCTCCAGGTGCATGGCGGGATGGGCTTCACCTGGGAGTGCGAGGTGCAGCTGCTTCTGAAGCGGGCCTGGGTGCGGGCCCGGCGGGGCGGCGGCGGTGCGGAGAGTGAGGAGTTGCTCGCCGTCGATCTGTTGGCCTGAGGCGGTCGTGGTCTGCCCGCTCTCCGGCGCCTCCGCAGCGGATGTCGCGGATTGTGGCATACCGGAATCACGGAGCGTTGATATCGGGTTGTGTCCTATGTGTGACTCGTCACGTCCTGGAGTCGGCGCCCCGCTCCGGTACCTTGTGTGAGATGCGAGTGGTTCCGAGCATGAGCCATGCCGGTGTTGCCGATGGGGCGGCCCCGGACCCGGCGATGCGCGCCGCTGCTCGCAGGGCGGTCGGGCCTGTGTCCAGCGCCTGTTCGACTCCCCGCGGCGAGCGTCGCACAGTATCCCGCACGGGTACTCCTTCGCGCTGGAATATGCCCGAAGCGCTTGTTGGCGTGACTGTACGTCAACCATGCTGTCCCGTAAGGGATTCACGTTCTGTGACCCCGGCTTTGGTCATTGTTCTGGTCATGCAAAAAATGGCTACGATCGTGGCCCTCGTGAGGCGCGAGGCCATGTGCCCGCCGGTTCGGATGGTGTGAGCGGTGCAGGTGCTTCAAGTGCAGCTGGAGATCCGGCCCGACCCCGCAGAGGTGGGACGAGCCCGGAGGTGGGCCCGGTCGAGGCTCGCCGGGTCCGGGATAGGGATCGACGAACCGCTCGCCGAGACCCTGATCCTGCTCGTGTCCGAGCTGGTCACCAACGCCGTGGTGCACACCGGCCGTCCGGCTGTCCTGCGGCTGTCCCTGCCGGGCGTCGAGGTGGAGTCGGCCACCGTCCGCCTGGAGGTCGCCGACCGCAGCGGCCGGGCCCCGGTGCCGCGCTGCGTGGACGGTGACGCGACCGGTGGCCGCGGTCTGGCCCTCGTCGACGGCCTCGCGGACCGCTGGGGCTGGAGCCCCGAGGGCGCGGGCAAGAGCATCTGGTGCGAACTCGACCGCTGCGAGCGGCCGCGGAAGGTCATGGAGAGCTACGGCATCGATGCCTCGGCCTACGAGGGGCTGGCGTTCGAGGCGGTGTGACGGCGCACGGTGGCAGGCGCCGCCGCCACCCCTTCTCGCCGCGGAGGCGGTGCGCCGGGACGTGCACCCGTGCGCGGTCGTGACAAATGGGTCGTAAGCAACAAATCCCCGTACGGGTGTTGACGCACCGTGTTCGATTGATGACGCTGGTGGTCAGCGATTCGCCGCGAGGGGACGCCGAGGGTTTCGGTGACGGGAACCCCCGGCGAGTGCGGATCGTGACGCGGTGTCGATTTCCTCGGGGCGGAAGGAAGTCGATGACGGCGGCGCGCGATGCCGTGCTCGGGGCGGACCTGCGCGCGCCGCCGGCCGATCCCCTCACAGAACGGCCACCGGGGCCACGGGTGTTCCGGTGCCGCCGACGAACGGCTCGGGCATCGCGGACAGCAGAAACGCGTACCGGCCGAGTTCTCCACAGGCTGTGGACAACTTTTCCAGATTCCAGTTCTGGCCCTGGAGCATCCCCATCTCCACCAGGTCCAGCGCGTGCACCGGCAGCCACAGGTCCTCGATCTCGGGCGGGAAGATCTCGAAGGTGAGCGTGTCGTTGGCGACCGCGGCCACATCGCGCGCGTGGAACCACTCGGGGGTGCGCACCGACAGCCCCGGCGACGGATAGGCGTACGCCTCCCTGTCCCCGGCGAGGTACACCTGGATCTGCCCGGTCCGTACGAGCACGATGTCCCCGGACCGCACCCGGGTGCCCGCGAGTTCCTCGGCGGCCTCCAGGTCTTCGGGTGTCACGGCGTGGGATCCGTGGAGCCGCTCCACGCCCCGTGCGCGGGCCACGTCCAGCAGCACCCCGCGCGACAGCACGTACCGGGCCTTGTCGATACCGCTGAACTCGGCGCCCCCGTGCGGGGTGATGGTGCCGGCCGGGCGGCCGTTGTAGAGCAGGCCGGAGTGCGAGACATGGGTGAGCGCGTCCCAGTGGGTGGCCGCCTGAAGGCCCATGGTCACCGCGTCGTCGCTGCACGCGACCGTGCCCGGACCGAAGATCTCCTGGTTGATCTGCACCATCGCGTGCAGCGGGTTGACCCGGCCCGGCATCATCCCGGTCTGCACGCCGTCCTGCCGGAGCGGGAGCGCGAGGGGGATGCGGCGCCCGGTGCGGACGGTCGCGACCGCCTCGCGGACGACCTCGTCGGTGATCAGGTTCAGAGTGCCGATCTCGTCGTCGGCTCCCCAACGCCCCCAGTTGTTCACGCGCTTGGCGATGTCGTGGAACGCGGCCGGAAGTGACATCGGGCCCTCCCCGGGGCTTGTGTCCGCACATCTGACGGGGCATAAAATCTAACGGTCCGTCAGAAACCGCGGGAAGGGGCCGGGCGTGGGGAACTTCTTGGCAGGCAGGGTCGTCGCCGTGACGGGCGCGGGACGGGGGATCGGGCGGGCGGTCGCGGTGGCCGCGGCGGCGGAGGGCGCGCGGGTCGTCGTCAACGACTACGGCGTCTCGGTCGACGGGGCGTCCCCGGCGAGCGAGATCGCCTCGGGGGTGGTGAAGGAGATCGAGGCGGCCGGCGGTGAGGCCGTCGCGGTGGCCGACGACATCTCGACGATGGCCGGCGGGCAGCGGGTCGTCGACACCGCGCTGTCGTCCTACGGGCGGCTCGACGGTGCCGTCTGCGTGGCCGGGATCCTGCGCGAGCGGATGCTGTTCAACATGTCCGAGCAGGAGTGGGACCCGGTTCTCGCGACCCATCTGAAGGGGACGTTCACGGTCTTCCGGGCGGCCGCCGCGGTGATGCGGCAGCAGCGGGCGGGGACGCTGATCGGGTTCACCAGCGGGAATCACCAGGGCTCCTTCTCGCAGGCGAACTACAGCGCGGCGAAGGGCGGGATCATCTCGCTGGTGCGCAGTGCGGCGCTCGGGATGCACAAGTACGGGGTGACCGCGAACGCGGTGGCGCCGGTCGCGCGTACGCGGATGTCGGCGAACGTTCCCTTCGACCTGACGGAGATCGGGGAGCCGGAGGACGTGGCCGCCATGGTGGTCTATCTGCTGTCCGAGCGGGCCCGGGAGATCACCGGGCAGGTGTACACCGTGGCGGGGCCGAAGATCGCGGTGTGGGCGCAGCCCCGGGAACTGCGCGCCGCGTATGCCTCCGGCGGGTGGACGCCGGAATCGATCGCGGAGTTCCTGCCGGGGTCGGTCGGGGTGGATCCGATGCCGTTGCTCCCGGGGCCGGGCGCCTAGTGGGTCGGGGGCGGTTGTTGTCCGGCGGGTGCGGGCGCGTTGTGGCTGGTAGCGCAGTTCCCCGCGCCCCTAGGTCGTTCACCTTGACCGGTGTGGAGAGGAGAGCTCTGTGGACTTCGGGTTTGCCGGTGAGGACGAGGCGTTCCGGGGGGAAGTGCGGGAATGGCTTGCTGTCCATGCCGACGGGTCCCAGGACCGTCGTACCTGGGAACGCACCCTCGGCAAGTCCGGGTGGATCGGGCTCGGTTGGCCCGAGTCCGGCTACGGCAACCGGACCGCCACGCTGACGCAACAGGTCGTGTGGGCCGAGGAGTACGCGCGGTCCGGGGCGCCCGCGCGCTCCGGGCACATCGGGGAGAAGCTGCTGGCGCCCACGCTCCTCGCGCACGGCAGCGAGGAGCAGAAGGCGCGCTTTCTTCCGCCCGTCGCCGCCGGGGAGGAGCTGTGGTGCCAGGGGTACAGCGAACCCGGGGCGGGCTCCGACCTCGCCGGGGTGCGGACCAGGGCCACACGTGCCGAGGACGGGACGTACCGGATCAGCGGACAGAAGATCTGGACCTCCCTCGCTCACGAGGCCGACTGGTGTTTCGTCCTCGCCCGGACCGATCCGCAGTCGCGCCGCCATCACGGGCTGACGTTTCTGCTCGTCGCCATGGACCAGCCGGGCCGCGTCGAGGTGCGGCCCATTCGCCAGCTGACCGGGACCAGTGAGTTCAACGAGGTCTTCTTCGACGGGGCGCACGCGCGTGCCGAGCATGTCGTCGGCGGCGAGGGGCAGGGCTGGCGGGTGGCGATGAGTCTGCTGGGGTTCGAGCGCGGGGTGTCCACGCTCGCCCAGCAGGTCGGGTTCGCCCAGGAGCTGACCGGGGTGGTGCGGGCAGCCGTGCGTACGGGCGCGGTCGCCGACCCGGTCGTACGCGCTCTGCTCGTGCGGCAGTGGGCCGAGTTGCGGACCATGCGGTGGAACGCGCTGCGGACGCTGGGCAGTTCGGGGGACGGCGGGGCCCCCAGTGTGGCCAAGTTGCTGTGGGCGGGCTGGCATCAGCGGCTCGGGGAGCTGGCGATGCTCGTGCGCGGGGCGCAGGCCACGGTCGGCCCGCAGGAGTGGAGCCCGTCGTCCCCGTACGAACTCGACGCGCTGCAGCACCTGTTCCTGTTCTCGCGGGCCGACACCCTCTACGGCGGCTCGGACCAGATCCAGCGCACCATCATCGCCGAGCGGGTGCTCGGTCTGCCCAGGGAACCCAAGGGGGTCGTCTGATGCGCGGCGTGCTGTTCGACGGGAGGCAGGTCCAGGTCGTCGACGATCTGGAGGTACGGGATCCGGGGCCGGGCGAGGTACAGGTCGCGATCTCGGCGGCCGGGCTGTGCCACAGCGACCTGTCCGTGGTGGACGGGACCATTCCGTTCCCGGTGCCGGTGGTGCTCGGGCATGAGGGTGCCGGTGTGGTGGAGGCGGTGGGGGCGGGGGTCACGCATGTTGGGCCCGGTGACCATGTGGCGCTGTCCACGCTGGCCAACTGCGGTGCCTGCGCCGACTGCGACCGGGGACGGCCGACCATGTGCCGCAAGGCCATCGGACGGCCGCAGAGGCCCTTCTCGCGGGGCGGGGAGCGGGTGTTCCAGTTCGCGTGCAACTCCGCCTTCGCGGAACGGACCGTGGTGAAGGCCGTGCAGGCGGTCCGGATCCCGAAGGACATCCCGCTGCCGTCCGCCGCGCTCATCGGGTGCGGAGTGCTGACCGGGGTGGGAGCCGTGCTCAACCGGGCCCAGGTGGACCGTGGGGAGAGCGTCCTGGTGATCGGGACCGGGGGGATCGGGCTCAACGTCATCCAGGGCGCCCGGATCGCGGGGGCGTCGCGGATCGTGGCGGTGGACGCCAACCCGGCCAAGGAGGCGGCGGCCCGGCTGTTCGGGGCGACGGACTTCCTGACCTCGACCCGGGACGTACGGGAACTGCTGCCGCACGGGGTGGACCACGCCTTCGAATGCGTCGGCCGGGTCGAACTCGTGCGGGCCGCCGTCGACCTGCTGGACCGGCATGGGCAGGCGATCCTGCTCGGGGTGCCGGCGGCGGACGCGGAGGCGTCCTTCGTCGTCTCCTCGATGTTCCTGGACAAGGCCGTCCTCGGCTGCCGCTACGGCTCCTCGCGGCCCCAGCGGGACATCCCGCTGTACGCCGGCCTCTACCGGCAGGGCCGGCTCCTCCTCGACGAACTGGTCACGCAGACCTACCCGATCGAGGACTTCGAGAAGGCGGTGGGGGACGCGGAGGCGGGCCGGGTGGCGCGCGGGGTGCTGACCTTCTAGGCGGCGGGTACGGGGTCTTCCACAGGCCGGGTACAGCCGGTGGGGGCGTTGTCGGCGCCGGGCAGGCGGCTCAGCGCGGGGTGCCGACGCCTTCCTGGCGCCGGGAAGGAACGTCGAGGCCGGCGCTCCCGGCCCGGAACGTGCGCCGGTACGCGGTCGGGGTGACGCCGAGGGCCGCCTGCAGGTGCTGGCGCATCGACTGGGCGGTGCCGAAGCCCGCGTCGTGGGCCACCTGGTCGACGGAGCGGTCGGTGGACTCCAGGAGGTGGCGGGCGCGCTCCACGCGCTGCTGGGTGAGCCACTGGCCGGGGCTGACGCCGACCTCCTCGCGGAAGCGGCGGGTGAAGGTGCGTACCGACATGGCCTCCTGCTCGGCCATGTCCCGCAGCTGGATCGGCTCGTGCAGGCGGCCGAGCGCCCAGGCGCGGGCCGAGGTCGTGGTCGACTGCTGGGGGTCGGGCACCGGCCGGTGGATGTACTGCGCCTGACCGCCGTCGCGGTGCGGCGGTACGACGGTGCGGCGGGCCACTTCGGTGGCGATCGCGGTGCCGTGGTCGTGGCGCACCATGTGCAGGCACAGGTCGATGCCGGCGGCGACGCCCGCGGAGGTCAGGACGTCCCCGTCGTCGATGAACAGGACGTCCGGGTCGACCCTGATCTGCGGGAAGAGCCGCTGGAGGCGGTCGGAGTCGGCCCAGTGCGTGGTGGCGGGGCGGCCGTCGAGGTACCCGGCGGCGGCCAGGACGTAGACGCCGGTGCAGATGGAGGCGAGCCGGGTGCCGGGGCGGATGTGGGCGAGGGCGGCGGCCAGTTCGTCGGTCAGCACGCCCTGCTCGAAGACCGGGCCCAGTTCGTACGACGCCGGGACGATCACGGTGTCGGCGCCGGCCAGGGCCTCCGGGCCGTGCTCGACCTGGACGGCGAAGTCGGCGTCCGTCCGCACCGGCCCCGGCGGGCGGATCGAGCAGGTGACGACCTCGTACAGCTGACGCCCCTCGGTGTCCCGGGGGCGGCCGAAGATCCGGTGCGGGATGCCCAGCTCGAACGGCAGGACACCGTCCATGGCGAGGACCACCACGCGGTGCGGGCGGAACTCCGGGTCACCAGGGCCTCGACTCATGGCCCGATCCTAACGAATGCTGTCCTTCGGGCCAATGGCTCGGGGAAGGCACAGGCCGCACGCTCTATGTCGTGACCCAGACAACCGAAGCCGCCGTCCAGTCACCCGGGACGGAAAAGCAGCCCGCACGCATCCACCGCGCCTGGTTCGTCGCCGCCGTCACCTTCGTGACGATCATCGGCGCGGCCGCCTTCCGCTCCCTGCCGGGCCTGCTCATCGACCCGCTGCACCAGGACTTCGGCTGGTCGCGCGGCACCATCGGCGCGGCCGTCTCCGTCAACCTCGCGCTGTACGGCCTGACCGCGCCCTTCGCGGCGGCGCTGATGGACCGCTTCGGCATCCGCCGGGTCGTCGCGGTCGCGCTGACCGTGATCGCGGTCGGCTCGGGCCTGACCGTGTGGATGACGGCCGCCTGGCAGCTGATGCTCTACTGGGGCCTGCTCGTCGGCCTCGGCAGCGGCTCGATGGCCCTGGCCTTCGCCGCGACCGTCACCAACCGCTGGTTCACCGAACGGCGCGGCCTGGTCACCGGCATCCTGACCGCCGCCTCCGCCTCAGGGCAGCTGATCTTCCTGCCGGTGCTGTCCTGGATGGTGGAGCGGCACGACTGGCGCCCGGCGGCCGTCACGGTCGCCCTCGCCGCCCTCGCGGTGGTCCCCTTCGTCTGGCTGCTGCTGCGCGACCACCCGGCCGACGTGGGCCTGAAGCCGTACGGTGCCACCGAGTTCGTGCCGAAGCCCGCTCCGGTGCCGGGTGCCGCCCGGCGGACGGTCAAGGTCCTCTTCTCGGCCGCCCGCACCGGACCCTTCTGGCTGCTCGCCGGGACCTTCGCGATCTGCGGCGCCTCCACCAACGGCCTGGTCCAGACCCACTTCGTGCCCGCCGCCCACGACCACGGCATGCCCGTCACGGCCGCCGCCTCGCTGCTCGCGGTGATCGGCGTGTTCGACGTAGTCGGCACGGTCGCCTCCGGCTGGTTCACCGACCGCTTCGAACCGCGCCGCCTGCTCGCCGTCTACTACGCCCTGCGCGGCGTCTCGCTCCTGTTCCTGCCCATGCTCCTGGCCCCGTCGGTCCACCCGCCGATGCTCTTCTTCATCGTGTTCTACGGCCTCGACTGGGTCGCGACCGTCCCGCCCACCGTCGCCCTGTGCCGTGAGCACTACGGCGAGGACAGCGCGATCGTCTTCGGCTGGGTCCTCGCCTCGCACCAGGTCGGTGCCGCGCTGATCGCCTTCCTCGGCGGCGTGGCCCGGGACGTGTTCGGCACCTACGACATGATCTGGTACGCGTCGGGCGCGCTGTGCGCGGCGGCGGCGCTGATGGCACTGGTGATCCGGCGCCGCCCGGCGGCCACCGTACTCGCGGCGGCCTGAGGGCCTAGAGGAACCGGCCCCGGTGGAACAGCAGCGGCGCCTCGCCCGAGCCCGTCCCCAGCGCGTCCACCCGTCCCACCACGATGAGGTGGTCGCCGCCGGTGTGCACCGCGTGGATCGTGCAGTCGATCCACGCGAGCGAGCCCGCGAGGCGCGGGGAGCCGGAGGCCGGGGCCGGGTCATGGGGGACGCCCGCGAACTTGTCCGCGCCGCTCACCGCGAACGCCCGGCACAGCGCGTCCTGGTCCGCGCTCAGGACGTTCACGCAGAAGACGCCCGCCCGGGCGATGCGCGGCCAGGTCGTCGACGTACGGCCCACCATGAAGGCGACGAGCGGTGGATCGAGGGAGAGGGAGGAGAAGGACTGGCAGGCGAAGCCGGCCGGTGCCTCGCCGGGTGCCCCGGGGGCGGTCACCACCGTGACGCCGGTCGCGAAGTTCCCGAGCACGCGTCGGAACTCGGCCGGGTCGACCGGTGCCCGCTCGTCCTCGCGCACACACCGCAGCTCCGGGCGGGGCAGCGCCTCCACGGCGAGCGCCTTCCCGGACCTGAGGTAGCGGACGGCCGCTTCCGCCGTCCCCGCTTGTCCCATCACGTTCTCCATTGAAGCTGACGGTGTGTCAGATGGGAAGGGTACGGACACGGGTGCGAAGGGCCGCCCGTACCCTGCGTCCATGGGGTGGGGGAGCAGAAGGATCAACGAGGCCGCCGCGGTGTGCGCGGCGCAGTTCCCGGCGATCGGACTGATCTGGTGGATCAGGGATCAGCTCGGCGACGACTACGCGTACGCGGGCGCCGGCGGGGGCCCTGCCGCGGTCGCCCTGGCCTGCCTCCTCGTCGTGGCGCCGCTGGTCCTGCCGGTCCTCGGCCTCCTGCACGCGGCCGTCCAGGTGCTGCCGGCGCAGGAGCTCGCCCACCGGGCCGCCCGCCGCACCCGTGGACCAGTGTGGGCCTGGCACCTGGCTCTGAGCGCGGTCCTCGGCGTGGCCTGGGCCGCGCTCGCCCTGCTGCTGTGGGACTGGCCGTTCACCACCACAGCACCGCTCTTCGCCGCCCTCGGCGTGCTCCCGGTACTCGGCCTCGGGTGGCTGCGCCGACGCACCGGGGACCTGGGGGCCGTCTGGCTGCCCGCCCTGTTCGCCTCCGCCGGTCTGTTCCTCCTGGTCCTCCTCGGCGGGGTGCTGGCCACGGTCACGGGAATCGTCGACGAGTACGAGCCTCCCGTGCTCTCCGACGGGCAGCTCACCGGGGTCTGGCGGGGCGCGGAGGGCGCGGTCCTGCGCCTGGGCGCGGGCGGCCGGGCCGACCTCACCGGCCTGCCCACCGAGGCCGAGCCCGGCTCCGTCGACCCGAACGGCGCATCGCCCTTCGCCGTGTGCGACGGCACGGGCACCTGGCTGCTCGACGACAAGGGCGGCCACGACCCCTACGGCGACGGCTCCGAGGGGCGGCCCGGTGTCGTCGTACGGCTGGACGACGGATGCGGGCAGGAGACGTACTGGCGGATCGGCGGCACGGAGTCCGAGCCCGAGCTGTTCGTGCCGTTCGGTGACCCGGACGCGCCGGATGTGCGGATCCTGACCCGGGGCTGAGCCCTCAACGGCCCCGGTACTCGGGGCTCCTGCGCTCCACGAAGCTCGCCACGCCCTCTTGCGCGTCCGCCGTCGTCATGTTGATCTCCTGCGCGGCGGCCTCCGCGGCGAAGGCCGTGGCACGGTCGCTGTCCAGGGACGCGTTCACGAGCTGTTTCGTCAGGGCGAGGGCCCGGGTCGGGCCGGCGGCGAGGCGCTCGGCCCACGCGCGGGCCGTCCTGGCCAGCTCCTCGTCCGCCACGACCCGGTTGACCAGGCCCAGCTCCTCGGCCTCGCGCGCGGAGAGCGCGTCGCCGAAGAACATCAGCTCCTTCGCCCGCCGCGGACCGATCAGACGGGGCAGCAGATAGGCGCCGCCGCCGTCGGGGACCAGACCACGGCGTACGAACACCTCGATGAACCTCGCCGACTCGGCGGCCAGGACGAGATCGCAGGCGAGGGCGAGATGCGCGCCCAGTCCGGCCGCCGTGCCGTTCACGGCGGCGACGACCGGTTTCTCGCAGTCGAGGACGGCCGCGACCAGCCGCTGGGCCCCCAGACGCAGCGTGCGGGCCACATCACCCGCGAAGCGTTCCGCCGGGCCGGAGGCCCCCCGCAGGTCCGCCCCCGCGCAGAAGCCGCGGCCGGCACCGGTGAGCACCACCGCCCGGATCCCGGGATCGGCGGACGCCCGGGCCAACAGCTCGATGAGCCGGTCCCGCCCGCCGGGCGTGAGGGCGTTGAGGACCTCGGGCCGGTCGAGGGTGAGGTGGCAGACCGGACCCTCGACGGTGTGCGTCACCTCGCTCACCGGCACACCACCAGCGCGTCCAGCGCCACCGCCCCCTGGCCCCGGGGGAGCACCATCAGCGGGTTGATGTCCAGTTCCGCGAGGTCGTCCCCGAGCTCCATCGCCATCCGCTGCACCCGCAGGACCACTTCCACGAGCGCGTCGAGATCCGCCGGGGGCCGCCCCCGCACCCCGTCCAGCAGAGCCCGCCCGCGCAGGTCCCCGAGCATGTCCCTGGCCTGCTCCTCCCCGAAGGGCGGCACGCGTACGGCCGTGTCCCGCAGCACCTCGACCAGGACCCCGCCGAGCCCGACCGTCACCGTCGGCCCGAACAACTCGTCGTGCGCCGCCCCCACGACCATCTCCACACCCCGCTCGACCATCTGGCAGACCAGGACGCCGTCCAGTGAGACGTCCTCGTAGCGGGCGATGTCGGTCAGCTCGCGGTAGGCGTCCCGTACCTGGCTGGCGGAGGTGAGCCCGATCTTCACCAGGCCCAGCTCGGTTTTGTGGGCGATCTTCGCGCCGGACGCCTTCATCACCACCGGGTAGCCGACCAGGCCCGCCGCGCGGACGGCCGCCGCCGCGCTGGTCACCAGCTGCTCGCGCGGCACCCGGATCCCGTACGCCCGCAGCAGCTGTTTCGCCGCGTGCTCGCTCAGCTGCTGACCGGGGCGCATCAGTGCCTGGGCCTTGCGGAAGGAGGGCGAGGGGGTGCGCGGGGCCTCGTCGAAGGGGGAGCGGTAGCCGGTGACGAAGCGGTGGTGGTCGAGATAGGCGCGCACGGCCGTGATGCAGTTGCCGACCGTGCGGAAGGTGGCCACCCGCGAGGAGCCGAGCAGGACCTCCCGGTAGGCCGGTTCGGTGCCGACCGGCGAACCCCACACCACGCACACCAGCTTGTCGGTCTGCTCGGCCGCGTCCACCAGGTCCCGCACCAGCCGGTCGCTCAGCGGCGGGAACGGCCCGGTCACCGGACAGATCAGCACCCCCACCGAGGGGTCGGCGAGGATCGCGTCGATGATCTTCCGGCCGCGCCGGTCGCCGACCGGGTGCCCGCCGTTGTCGACGGGGTTGGCCACACTCAGGAACTCCGGTATCCACTGGTGCAGTTCGGCCTGCTTGGCCGCCGAGAGGGCGGGCAGACTGAGCCCCGCCTCCGTCGCCAGGTCGGCGAAGTGCGCGCCGGTGCCGCCCGAGATCGAGTAGACGACGACCCCCTCGGCCTGCGGCGGCCTCGCGCGGGCCAACAGGGCCGCGGTGTCCTGGAGTTCGTCGAGAGCGTCGACGCGGATCACGCCGTACTGCCGCATCGCCGCGTCCACCACCGTGTCCGCGCCGGTGAGCTTGCCGGTGTGGGAGGCGGCCGTGCGGGCGCCGGTCTCGGTGCGGCCGACCTTGACCGCGACGACCGGCACCTTGCGGCGGGCGGCCCGGTCGGCGGCCAGCAGGAAGGAGCGGCCGTCCTTGAGGCCCTCCAGGTAGCAGGCGACGGCGCCGACCTCGGGGCGCTCGGCGAGGTAGGACAGGAAGTCCGCGGTCTCCAGATCGGCCTCGTTGCCGGTGGGTGCCCAGTGGGTCAGGCGGATGCCGAGCTCCTGGAGGGCGAAGACCGGGCGGCCCTGGTGGCCGGACTGGGTGATCAGGGCGATGCCGGGTCCGTCGAGGTCCTCGCGGAAGGAGGAGAAGGCGTTCAGGTTGGTGTTGGGGCCGAGCAGCCGCATCCCGGACTGTGCCACGGCGGCCGCGAGACGCTCCTGGGCCGCGGCTCCCTCCTCGCCGGTCTCCGCGAACCCGGAGGCGAAGACGACCGCGAACTTCACCTTGGCATCGGCCAGTTGCTCGATCAGCGGAAGGGGGTCGGCGACCAGCAGGACGGCGAGATCGACCTGCTCGGGCAGGTCGGCCACGGACGCCACGCAGGGGAGGCCGAAGACGGACGGGCGGGTCGGATGCACCGGGTGCAGCCGCGCCCCCACCCGGCCCGCCCAGTCGATCAACTGCCGGGTGACACCGGTGTTCGGGCGGCCCTCGGCGTCCGAGGCGCCGATCACGGCGACCGACTCCGGCCGGAAGAAACGGTCCAGATCGGGGACGCCGGCATACAGCGGTCGGCCGCCGACGTCGAGATCGTCGACCTCGGCGGGCCGGCCGTGGACGGCGGGCCCGGGTTGCTCGCCGCACGCGATGACCCGGGCCCGGCGGGAGTCGGTGGTGAGGGTGCCGTGGGTTGATCCAAGCATCGGTCCGCCCGCTCCTGTGTGACAGCCTGAATAACTGACGCAGTGTCAGATTACAGAACTGACGGGTTGTCAGGAACGGGCGTGCACGCAAAGTTGGCGTGACCGGGCGTGGACAGGCCCGGCGCTACAGCACCGCGAGCACCTCCTTGGCCACCCGCTCGCCGGAGCGGACGGCTCCGTCCATGAAGCCGTTCCAGTGGATGGACGTCTCCGTGCCCGCCCAGTGGATACCGCCGACGGGCGCGCGCAGGGCGGGGCCGTACTGGGTGAGCACGCCCGGACCGCCGATGGAGACGGGGCCACCGCGGGTGTACGCCTCGTTGTTCCAGCGTTGCAGGACGAAGGACGTGGGGGAGGCCGCTTTCGAGCCGAAGTACGTCACGTAGTCCTTGAGGACGGCCGCCTTGACCTCCGCCTCGCTCGCCGCGTCGAACTTGCGGGCCTCGTCCGCCTCGATGAAGCCCATCAGGGCACCGTAGGAGGCGTCCGGCGGGGAGTTGTCGAAGGTCGAGCTGATAACGCCGGTGTCGCTGACGACCTGGCCGTTGAGGCCGTCGGCCCGCCAGAACGGGGTGTCGTAGATCGCGATCGCCTTGCCGACCGAGGCCATCGGCAGGCGCTGGGTGAGCTGGTCACGCGCGGCGGGCAGCAGCGGGTCGTAGGTGATACGGGCCGCGAGCGGCGGGGGCACGGCGACCACGACCCGCTTGGCGGTGACGGTGACCCCGTCGGCCGTGACGACGTACTTCGCGCCGGACCTGGCGATCGTGCGCACCGGGGCGTTCAGCACCACCCGGTCGCCCAGCGTGGCGGCGAGCTTGATCGGCACCAGCTGGGAGCCGCCGACGAAGCGCAGCTCCTGCGCGCCGCCCGCGGTCTCGGTGAGGCGCTCCAGGGTGCCGGGGGTGGACTCGTTGCCGGCGGCGGCGATGTAGAAGAGGACGAACAGCAGGGACAGTTCCCGGGGTTCGGCCGAGAAGATCGACGTGCAGGCCACGTCCAGGAGGAACTTGGCCGACGGGATCACCGCGTTGGCGCGCAGCCAGGTCTCGAAGGTCTGCCGGTCCCATTCCTCGGCCTTGGGCGCGGTCCAGGGCGCGTCGAGGGGGATCGTCTTGGCCATGTCGTCGAGGGAGGCCTGGACGATCGCCGCGTTGGCGAGTCCGGCCGCGTCGATCGGCGGGACCGAACCGAGGATGCCGTCGGTGGCGTAGGCGGTCTTCTTGCCGTCCTTGTAGAGCAGGTTCTTGCCGGTGTTGTAGGTGGCGAAGGTGTCCACCCCGAGCGAGTCCGCGAGCGCCTTGATGCGGTCCTGGGTGGGGCCGATGAACTCGCCGCCGCCCTCGGTGACTCCGCCGCCCGCCAGGGGCAGGTTGAGCACCCGGCCGCCGACCCGGTCGCGGGCCTCCAGGACGGCGACCGTCTTTCCACCCGCGACCAGGTCACGGGCCGCGGTGAGTCCGGCGAGACCGCCGCCGACGATCGCGACGTCCACGTCGCGGGTGGCGGCAAAGGCGGCCGGGGCGGCGGTGCCGGTGAGGGTGACGGCACCGGCCGCGGCGGCGGCACCGCCGATCAGGGAGCGCCGGGAGAGCCGGGGGAGCGGGGGGAGCTGTCTTTCGCGTGCCACGTGCGTCCTCCGTAGTGGAGAGAGTGTGGAGCCAGAACATGAGAAGTGTTCACATTCTGGCCCCGTACGAGGGCACACGACAACGCTCCCGTCACATCTGGCACATGAGTAACGGGAGTCGTATGGAAGAGAGTTGGGCTTTTCCGCGTCAGACCGGGAGCTTCGAGAGCCGGCCCGCGCCGTCCTTCATCACGGTCTTCGCGATCTTCTCCGCGTCGATCGCCACTTCGCGGAAGGTCCCGCTGATGGGAGTGACATAGCCGGTGAAATAGAGCCCTGGGGCATTCTGCGGGGCTCTGGCTCCGTTGACGAGCGGCCCTCCGTGTCCGTCGAGGACGTCCAGGTGGCCGACGAGCCCGTCGAGGGCGCGGGTGTACCCCGTCGCCGCGATCACCGTGTCCGGTGTGATCCGGGTGCCGTCGGTGAGCATGACCTCGCTGTTCTCGAAGCCCTCGACGGCGGCCACGACCTCGACCCGGCCCTTGCGGATCGCGTCGATGAGGCCGACGTCCTGGACCGGGATGGCGCCCTCCTTGACCCGGCTGTAGAGCCCGGTCGCGGGGCGGGGCAGTCCGTGCGCGGACAGGTCGGGCACGCTGAGCTTCGCCATGGGGCGGGCCAGCCGGTCCACGAGGCCCACGGGCAGGCGTCGTACGAGGACGCCCGTGTACTGGGCGGCCCAGCCGGCCGTGGAGCGGCGGACGATGTGCGGGGCGGTGCGCACGGACAGCCGTACTCGCGAGGCGCCGCCCTCGACCAGGTCCACGGCGATCTCGGCGCCGGTGTTGCCGACGCCGACGACCAGCACGTCCCGGCCGGCGTAGGGCGCCGGGTTGCGGTACTCGCCGGCGTGCAGCAGCTCGCCCTTGTACTCCTCGCGGCCCGGCCAGTCCGGCAGCAGCGGGGTGTGGTTGTAGCCGGTGGCCACGATCACCGCGGCGCCGGTGAGCTCGCGGCCGCCGGTGGCGTGCAGCAGCCAGCCGGTGCCGTCGGGGGTGCGCTCGACGCGTGAGACCTCGACGCCGGTGACTGTCTCCAGCTCGTGGAACTCGGCGTACTTCTCCAGGTAGCGCACCACGTCGTCGCGGGAGACCCAGCGGCCGAAGCGGCGGGGCATCGGCAGGCCGGGCAGGGCCGACAGACGGCGGGTGGTGTGCAGGTGGAGGCGGTCGTAGTGGCGCCGCCAGGACGCGCCGACCTGCTCGGACTTCTCCAGGACGACCGCGCGGACGCCCCGGGCCCGTAGCGCGTACGCGACGGAGAGCCCGGCCGGGCCGCCGCCGATGACGTACACGGGGCGATCGGGCTGGTCGGGGCGGTCTGCGGGGGTGGAGTCGGGTGCGGAGTCGTCCATGAGCGCGAGCGTAATCAGACAGCGCGTTGATGGGTCTCGGTCAAGAGGGGAATTGGTTGCGGATCGATCACGCCTGTAGGAGAAGTGCGTGGGTCGGGTGACGTAGCCCACACGGAAAACGCCCGCCGAGGCGCCGGGTCCGCGTGACGCGGAGCCTCGACGCTCTGGCGGCGGCGGCCGGAGACTGACGGGAAACCGGGGCCGTGTTCGTGGGGGTTACTTGGTCCTGCCGGCCTTCCCGTACCCCGTGACCTTGGCGATCCAGGTGATGAAGTCGCCCGGGTCGGTGTTGGCGCCGTGGCCCTGGTCCCAGTAGTAGAGGTGGTCGACCTCGTCGCCCAGGCCCTTCGCGGCCGCCGCGAGGTTGGCGGAGATGACGTGCGAGGTGTCGGTGTCGTTGGTGCCGAGGCGGATCCACCAGTGCTTCGAGCGGCGCCCGTTGACCTTCTCCACGAGGTGGTGCATCGGGTTCATCAGGTGCAGCTTCTCGGGGATGTCGCTCGCGACCCGCTTGGATGTGAGGCCGGTGGTGTCGTTCTTGGCGCTGTAGGCCGTGAAGTGGCGGTTCTGGGTGGTGCCCGCGCCGAACAGGTTGTTCTCGCCGGCGGAGAGGTCGAAGGCGTCGAAGGCCGGGGTGGTCTTCTTGCGGGCGCCGACGTGGGTGAGGAAGTCGGCCCAGGTGAAGGTGGCCTTGCCGTTCTTCCAGGTGATGAAGGTGTTCTTGGCGAGGTAGGTCTCCCGGTCGGAGTCCGGCAGGGCGGCCAGGTAGGTGGTCGCCGAGGGCTCCAGGTACTGCTTGACCAGGTACTCGTCGTAGTTGCGGGCGGTCAGGGCGCCGAAGCCGTTCAGACCGCGCAGTTTCAGGGACGCCTGGTACTCGGCGAACTGCGACCGAAGCTCCTTGGACACGGCCTGGTCGACCTGCTTGCCGCCGGCGAGGGTGTTGGTCCCCCAGTTCCACTCGTAGGCGCCGTCGGCGTGCTCCAGGTCGGTGATCGGGCACCAGGCGCCCACCGCGAAGATCGCGTCGGAGGCGTCGGCCGCGCCGATCTCCTTGAGGAGCTTGTCGTAGAGCGGGCTGTCGCCGGACGCGCCGAGCAGCGAGGACAGGGCGCCGCCCGCGCTGGTGCCGGCGGAGACGATCCGCTCGACGTTGCCGGGGATGCGGCCCTTGTTGGACTTGATGTACCGCACGGCCGCCTTGAGGTCGACGATCGCGGCGGGGGCGGTGCCGTAGTACTCGCCCGAGGAGTTCTTGAGGGTACGGCCGCGGGCGCCGGGCTCGATCACGACGTACCCGGCGGCCAGCGCGAGGAGCTGGTTGCTGGAGGTCGCGCCGCCGGTCGCGTTGGTGTTCTCGTTGGCGTTGGAGGCGGCCGAGGCGCTCGGCGCGGCACTGCCGGTGGGGGCACCGCCGCCCCCGCCCATGCCCCCGGCGCCGACGCCGGTGGCGTCCGCCACGGAGGACGGCATGTACCCGCCGACGGAGTTCGCGAACAGGATGGGGGCGTTGCTCGCGTCGACCGCGGTGCCGTCGATCTCGACGGGGGAGCTGACGATCAGCGACTGGTAGGTGGCGTCGACGGGCTTGGCGACGTAGGTGATCGCCTTCCAGAAGTGGTAGGTGACCGCGTGCTCGGTGCCCTCGGTGTCGGTGACGGTGGTCGTCAGCTTCGTGTAGGCGTCGGGGTCGAAGACGAGGCTGCCGTCGCTGCTCGTGCCGGAGCTGTCGGTCGACGCGCTGGCGTTCAGGGCGATGCCTCCGACGGCCGCGATCCCCGCCGTCGCACCGATGCCGATGACGACGTTCCTGCGCTTGATGGCCCTGTGCTTCACGGTTGGCTCCCTAGGCGGTTTGGCTGGCGGGAACGAACGTAGCCAGTTCTCCGACAAAATTGCCAACAATCTTGGAGTATTCACGGGGGACCCACAGCTTCTCGGTGGGTGCACAGGGTTCTCTCATGGATTCTCACCGGGAACGCGGTCTTCCCGGAGCCCGCCATCTGACGTACCGTCAGATTTCATGGACACGATCTGGCTGACCGGCGCGCAATGGCTGGCCGTCCTGCGCATAGGCCTCGGGTTGTGGTGGCTGGAGAGCTGGCGGCACAAGGACAAGAGGACGTGGTTCGAGGGCGGCGGCATCACCTGGGCCGCGGACATCGCCGCCAAGCACCGCTGGACCCCGGTCCGCAGCGGCTTCGACGTGGTGGTCGCGCCCCGCCCCAAGACCATGGCCTACGTCGTCGCCTACGCCGAACTCGCCCTCGGCGCGGGCCTGATACTCGGCCTGCTGACCCCTTTGGCCCTGGTCGGCGGCCTGCTCCTCAACCTCCTCTACTTCACCCTCATGATCCACGACTGGGCCGAGCAGGGGCAGAACTCGATGATGGCCCTCATCTCGGTCGTGGCCCTGTTCGCGATGTCCTGGCAGACGTGGTCGCTCGACGCCGCGCTGGGCTGGTTCTGATGGACGCGCGGTACGACCGGCCCGAGACGGACGCCTTCACCCGCACCTACTGGGACGCGGCAGCCGCCGGCCGTCTCCTGCTGAGGCGCTGCGCGTCCTGCGCCCGGACCCATCACTACCCGCGCGAGTTCTGCCCGCACTGCTGGAGCGAGTCGGTCGCCTGGGAGCCCGCGAGCGGCCGCGCCACGCTGTACACCTGGTCCGTCGTCCACCGCAACGACCTGGCCCCCTTCAAGGACCGCACCCCGTACGTCGCCGCCGTCGTCGACCTCGCCGAGGGCCCCCGGCTGATGACGGAGATCGTCGACTGCACGCACGGGGAGCTGCGGGCCGGGGCGGACCTGGTGGCGGTGTTTCCGGACGGGGTGCCGAAGTTCAGGCCGGTGGGGTGAGTCGGGTGGTTGGAGTGACTGGCGAGCC
>NZ_KQ948153.1:67278-153231 GCF_001513955.1 Streptomyces pseudovenezuelae
GGGGCTGGCGTCCGTCCTCGGGTGCCGTGCCCGGTGCCGTGCCCTGTGTCGTCGTCGGCTGGGTGTGGGCGGGGAGTTGGGGGCCGGGTTTGGAGTTGGTGGCGGTGTTTGCGGGTGGAGGCCGAAGTTCAGGTCGGCTCAGTGAGTCGGGTGGTGGTTGGAGTGGCCGCCATCTGATCCGTTGTCCAGCGGGACGACGTTGAGGTCTTGGTGGGTGTGCCCTGGGGCACCGCTGGCGTCGGCCTCGCGCGAACCGGGATCTGCGGGCCGGAAGGGCAGTGGCGGCGGTCTTCCGGGACGGGGTGCTGAAAATCAGGCCGCACGGGAAGGCGCCGGCGGTTTGAATGGGCGGATGAGCGACGTCGACGAGCAGCACCTCATCCGCCCCTTCACCCCCCTGCACGGCCACGGCCTGCGCCTGTGCGCCTGGGACGCGGACTCCGACGCCCAGGTCGAGGACTGGCTGCGCGCCACGCTGGACCCCGAGTTCGGGCGATGGAACACCCCCCTCACCCTGATTCGCGACCTCGACGGCGCCCGTGACGCCCTGCGCCGCAGGGCCGAGCAGGCGGCGCAGGGCACGAGCGCGTCGTACCGGATCACGGACGAGTCGAGCGGTACGACCCTCGGACACGTCGGCGTCAACGTGATCGACCACGTCTTCCGCACCGCGCGCGTCGGCTACTGGGTGCTCCCCGAGGCCCGCGGCCACGGCGTGGCCACCCGCGCCCTCCGGCTCGCCGCCCGCTGGGCCCTCACCGACCTGGGCCTGCACCGCCTGGAACTGGGCCACGCCCTCGGCCACGAGGCCTCCTGCCACGTCGCCGAGCGGTGCGGCTTCCCTTACGAGGGCACGCTGCGCGGTGCGATGTTCGAGGCGGGGCGGCACGACACCTTCCGGGACGTGCACCTGCACGCGCGGCTGGCGACGGACCCCGAGCCGTCGTAATTCGGAGGCGTCCCGCGCGCTCGCACGGGATCCTGAGACATGCGTCCTACCACCTGGCACTCCACCGGCGACCTCGACGAATTCCTGACCCGCGCCGGTGACTTCCTGCGCTCCCGCCCGGACCTGCACACCGTCGTCCTCACCGTGACCGAGGGCCTGCGCACCCGTGGCCTCGACGCCTACGGCGACCAGGCGCCCTCCTTCGGGCTGCTGGAGGAGGACGGGCAGGTGTGCGGGGCCTACTTCCGGACGCCACCGCACCGCCTGTACCTGACACCGTTGACCGCCGCCCGGGCCGACTCCCTCGCCGCCCACCTCCAGGCCCTGGGCCGGTCCGTCCCCGGGGTCGGCGCCGAGGCCGCGACCGCCGCCGATTTCGCCGAGGCCTGGCGGCGGCGCACCGGGGCCACGCCCGTGCCGCACAGCAGGCAGCGGCTGTACCGGCTCGGCACGCTGACCGTCCCGCGACCCGTGCCCGAGGGCCGGGCGAGGATCGCCCAGGAGGGCGACCGGGAACTGCTGGCGCGCTGGTTCGCCCAGTTCAGCAAGGACGTCGGCGAGAGCCAGAGCATGCGCGCCGAGTCCTGGGCCGACGCCCGCCTCGCCTATGACGGGGCCGTCCTGTGGGAGAGCCCCGACGGCACACCGGTCTCCCTGGCCGGCCTCACCCCGCTGGTCGCCGGCCAGATCCGGGTGGCGCCCGTCTACACCCCGGCCCCGCTGCGCGCCCGCGGTTACGCCGGTGCGGCCACGGTCGAGGTGAGCAGGCTCGCCCGGGAGCGGGGCGCCGAGGAGGTGCTGCTCTTCACCGACCTGGCCAACCCGACGAGCAACGGCCTCTACCAGCGCATCGGTTACCGGCCGGTGGCGGACTTCGCGGTGTACGACTTTCAGGGCCAGAGCAGTTCCTGATCCCAACCGCCGTCGGTGCGCCGGTAGGTGAGCCGGACGTGCCGTCTGCGCTCGTCCCCCTGGAAGAACTCCACCTCCTCGGGCACCAGCCGGTACAGCGTCCAGGACGGTACGGGCGCCGCGGGTTCGCGCTGCGCCCGCTCCCACGCCTCCTCGGAGGCCCGCGCCAACTCGTCGAGCGAGCCGAGGACTTCGCTCTGGCGGCCGGTGAGCGCGGCGGCCAGCGCGCCGGTGGAGCGGGCCTGCAGATCCGCCGCCGCCTCCCCGGACGGCGCCGCGCTCACCGGCCCCCGCACCCGCACCTGCCGGCCGAGGACCGGCCAGTAGAAGCCCAGGGCGGCGTACGGCCGCCCCGCCAGGTGGGCGCCCTTGCGGCTGTGGGCGTGGCTCGCGAAGGCCCAGCCGTCCGTGTCCGCGCCGTGCAGCATCACGGTCCGTACGTCCGGCCGGCCCTGCGCGTCCGCGGTCGCGAGGGACATGGTGTGCGGCTCGGTCTGCCCGGCGGCCACCGCCTGGGCGAACCAGGCGGTGAAGAGCTCCAGCGGGGTCGAGGGCGCGGCGGAGGGGTCGAAGGAGGGCAGCGAGGTGACCTCCGGGTCCCACACCCGCAGCGATCTGAGCAGCTCGTGAAGATCCGTTGCCATGCCTCAGACGGTACCGAGGTCGGACGTCACCCACCGCTCGGGCCGCATCCGGAGGATCACCTGCTCGCCGTGGTTCTTCGAGGCGAACTCCACGTACCCGTCCACCTTCTCGGCCGGCAGGTAGCGGGCGGAGATCTCCTGGAGGTCCTCGCGGGTCCCCGGCCGGGTGTCGAGGACCGGTCCCTCCACGGACACGTACCGGATGGTGGGCTCGACGCGTTCGACGAGCAGGGAGAAGCGGCCGGCCTTCCGGATCAGCTCGTGCTTGCGCGAATCGCGCCCGGTCATGATCCAGATGTCGCCGCCGGGCGCGTACTGGTACCAGATCGGCACAGTGAGCGGCGCGCGCCCCTCTCCCGCGTCGACCGCCAGCGCGGCGACATGCGGCTCGGCCAGGAACTGTTCACGTTGTGCGCGAGTCAGGGCCATACAGTGCAGGGTACTTGGGCCGCCAGGGGAACCCGGGGGAGAGGATGCGATGAGTCGCCCGTCCGGTACGGCAGTCGGCGCCTGCGCCGTCCTCCTGCTCGCGTCCCTCACCGCCTGCGGCTCCACCACCCCGGACCCGTCCCTCACCGTTCCCGGGCTCTACTACCTGCGCCCTTACGGCGACAGGGCCGGCCCGAAGGACAAGACGCCCTTCCACGTGAGCGCCGAGGACGGGAACCGGCCCGGGGTAGGCCGGCTCACCGTGGAGGTCGCGCCGGACGGACGGGACGTGGTCCGGCTGAAGAAGTACGGCCCCTGCGAGGGCGACTCGGCGCGGCTGACCTGCGAGGTGGACGGCGACTACAGCAACTGGGCCGACAACGCCCGGGCCCAGCCGCACGCCGTCAGGGGCGCCCGGGCCGGTGCCACGGCCGTCGTCCGGTACACGTACACCACCCTGGACGGCAGGAAGCTCACCGCACGCACCCGGTTCGTCGTCGGCGAGCCGGTCGTCGAGGCGGTGGCGCCCGAGTACACGAAGGAGCTGCTGCGGCCCGGTTCCGAGCTGGTCTCCCCGCTCGTCGTGCGCAACACCGGCGAGGTCCCGGTCAGGGGACTGGGGATCGCGATGACCACCGACGGCACGCAGTTCACACGGCGGTACGGCAACTGTCGTTACCCCGAGCTGAGAAAGGGCCACCTCGCGGTGTGCGAGCTGCCGGAGGTGACCATCGACCCGGGAGAGACGCTCACCGTCCGCCCCGCGCTGACTCTGCGCGTCCCCACCGCCCGGATGCACCCCTCCTACGGCCGGGACGTCTGGGCCCTGGACATGGGGCCGGGGCAATACCGCGCCCACCCGCGGGGCGGCGGCACCGGAGACGGGCCGGCCCTGGAGGCCGAGCCCACCACAGCCGCCGAGGGTGCCTTCGCCGGGGGCGGCGGCTCCACCCGGCTCACCGTCGACACCCACGCCGACTACCAGGTCTCCGCCGTCGCGCTGCACGGCGCCCCGGGTACCCGGCGCACCTTCCGCGTCGAGGTCCGCAACAACGGGCCGGCCGACGCCGGCACCGCGACCGATCTGGTCTTCGAGCCGCCCCTCGAACTGAGGGTGGTCAAGGAGCCCGTCGAGGAGTACGACGACGGCGCCTACCGGGCGTACTGCGACAACAACGGCTTCACCTACACCTGCGCGGTGCCCGACCTGAGGCCGGGCGAGACCCGGTCCTTCGAGTTCACGGCCGAACTCGGCGCACCGGGCCGGGGCGTGCTGAGCCTCCAGGAGAAGGACCCGGCCGGCCCGTGGGACGGGAGCCGCAGGGATCCGGACCCGTCCAACGACGAGGCGGCCATCAGGGTCGTGCCCTAGGGCCTGTCGTTTGGATCAGGCCGGCCGTGAGGTGCGGTGCTTTTCTGACCCCGCTACGCCGGGCTGATCCAAACGACAGGCCCTAGCGCCCCAGCACCACCGTCCCCGACGAGCAGAACCAGCCTCCCGTCCCGGACGCCACCGCCAGCCCGGGCGCCGAGCCGTCCCGGCGGGTGACCTGCCGTGCGCCCGCCTCCCCGCGCAGCTGCCGTACGGCCTCCGCCAGCAGGAACAGGCCCCGCATGCCCGGGTGTTGGGCGGACAGTCCGCCGCCGTCCGTGTTCACCGGCAGGTCGCCGCCCTCGACCGTCAGCCGCCCCTTCTCCACGAACGACCCGCCCTCGCCCTTTGCGCAGAACCCGAGGTCCTCCAGCGTCACCAGGGTCATGTAGGTGAACGCGTCGTAGATCTCGGCGAGTTCGATCTCCTCGGGGCGTACGCCCGCCCGCTCGAAGGCCAGCCGTCCGCTCACCGCCGCCGGGGACACCGTGAAGTCGGGCCACTCGGACATGCTGACGTGCGAGATGTACTCCCCGGTGCCGAGCACCCAGACAGGCGCGGTACGGCAGTCCCGTACGTACTCCTCGGCCACGAGCAGCACCGCGGCGCCGCCGTCGGAGCGGATGCAGCAGTGCAGCTTGGTGAAGGGGTCCGCGATCATCGGGCCGGCGAGGACGTCGTCGACGGTGATCGGGTCGCGGAACATCGCCTCGGGGTTGAGGGCGGCGTTCGCCCGGGCCTGGACCGCGACCTGCGCCAACTGCTCGACGGTGGTGCCGTGTTCGATCATGTGCCGACGGGCCGCCATCGCGTACTTGGCGATCAGGGTGTGCCCGTACGGCACCTCGAACTGGAGCGGGCCGCGGGCGCCGAAGGACAGGGTGCCGGTGCGGCGGCCCTCCTTGATGTCGGCTCGGGCGGTGGAGCCGTAGACGAGCAGGACGGCGTTCGCGTGTCCGGCGGCGATCGCGTCGGCCGCGTGGGCCGCCATGACCTCCCAGGTGGAGCCGCCGACCGAGGTCGAGTCGACCCAGGTGGGGCGCAGGCCCAGGTACTCGGCGATCTCGGCGGGGGCGAGGGTGCCGGTGCCGGCGGAGGCCAGACCGTCGACCAGTCCGCGGTCCAGGCCCGCGTCGGCGAGGGCGCGGCGGGCGGCCTGGGCGTGCAGGGCGTAGGGGGTCGTGCCGTCCACGCGGCCGCAGTCGGCCAGCGCCACGCCGGTGATCGCGACTTTCCGGCTCCCGGGGGGCATGAGGGCCTCCTGCCTCTGGGCATCTGGTGCGGGCGCTCCTAATATGACGGACCGTCAGATCCGGAGGGAAGAGGAAGAGCCATGGACGCTCGCTTCACCGCCGAACAGGACGAGATCCGGCTCGCGTTGCGGGACCTGCTGCGCAGGCGGTGCGGGCCCGGGGAGTCGAGGAGCGCGGCCGACACCCCGGCCGGCTACGACCCCGAGCTGTGGACGGCCCTCGCGCGACAGCTGGGGCTGCCGGGGCTGGCCCTCCCCGAGCGGTACGGCGGGGTGGGGTGCTCGGTCACCGAGCTCGCGCTGGCCTGCGAGGAGACGGGCCGGGTACTGGCCGCCACCCCGCTGCTGGCCACGGCGGTCATCGTGGCCCCCCTGGTGCTGGCCCTGGGCACGGACGCCCAGCGCGCGGCCCTGCTGCCCCGCATCGCGTCGGGCGCCCTGACGGCGACCCTGGCCGCACCACCGGCCACGGCCCTCGCCCTGACCGGCGACAACAGCGGCGACTGGGCCGGCGGCGGACGAGCGGGCGGAGTCCAGGCCCACCCCGTCCACACCACGGCCCAAAGCCACACCCCCGGCCCCCACCCGACACCAACCACGGCAGACGCCCCTCCGGCGGGCGCCGCCCCCGGTGAGCCGGGTGCTGCTTCGGCGGGGCGGTCGGAGCTATCCCCGGGGGGTGCCGCGCCCGGAGGACCGGGCGCAGCCTCGGGGGGACGGTCGGGCCTTCCCCCGGTGGGTACCGCCTCCGGAGGGTCGGGCGCTGCTTCGGTGGGGCGGTCGGAGCTCCCTTCGGGGGGTGCGGCCTCCGGAGGGTCGGGTGTTGCTTCGACGGGGCGGTTGGCCTCGGCGGGGGCGGAGGAGCCGGCGGGTGCCGTGCCCGGAGGGCCGGGCGCAGCCTTGGCTGGGCGGTCGGAGCTCCCTTCGGTGGGTGCCGCCCCCGGAGGGGCGGGTGCTGCTTCGGTCGGGCGGTCGGTCTCGGCGGGGGCGGAGGAGCCGGCGGGTGCCGTGCCCGGAGGGCCGGGCGCAGCCTTGGCTGGGCGGTCGAAGCTCCCCTCGGCGGGCGCCGCCTCCGAGGAGCCAGGTGCTGCTTCGGTGGGACGGTTGGGCTCGGCGGGGGCGGAGGAACCGGTGGGTGCCGCCTCCGGTGGGTTGGGTGCAGCCTTGGCGGGGCGGTCGGAACTTCCGTCGGCGGGTGCCGCGCGCGGAGGGTCGGGTGCGGCTTCGGTGGGAGGGGCGGAGGCCCCCTCGGCCGGTGCCGTGCCCCGAGTGCCCGGTGCTGCCCCCGCAGGGCGGTCGGCCGGGTCGGTCCCGGGTGGCGGTGGCTGGCGGCTCTACGGGCAGGTGGATCAGGTGCTCGACGGGCACAGCGCCGACCTTCTGCTGGTCGCCGCGCACGCCGGGGGGTTCGCCCGGTCCCGGACCCTTCTCTTCCTCGTCCCCGGGGACGCTCCGGGACTGGTCCGTACCCGGCAGACCGCTCTCGACGCCACTCGGCCCCAGGCCCGTGTCCAACTGCGTGACGTCGAGGCCGAACTGCTCGGGTCCGAGGACGGGGCCGATGTGCTCGGGGCGCTGGCCCGCACCGGGGACACCGCCGCCGCCGTGCTCGCCTGCGAGGCCGTCGGGGCGGCCGACAGGGTGCTGGAGACGACCGTCGAGTACGTCGGGCAGCGCGAGCAGTTCGGACGGGCGATCGGGTCGTTCCAGGCGGTCAAGCACCGGCTCGCCGATGTGTACGTCCAGCTCCAAGCGGCCCGTTCCGCCGCCTACTTCGCCGCCTGGGCCGCCGCGCACGACGAGCAGCGGGTCGGCGGGCTGGCGCTGGCCCAGGCCCTCGAAGCCCTGCGGACCGCCGCCGCCGAGGGGATCCAGCTGCACGGGGGCATCGGGTTCACCTGGGAGCACGAGGCGCAGCGGTACTTCAAGCGCGCCGCCGCGGACGAGCTGCTCTTCGGGCCGGCGCACCGGCTGCGGGCGCACGCCGCCGACGCGGCACAGCTCTTCACGCGGGCGGAGGTGACGGTGTGATCGGCACGAGGGTGGTGCAGAAGGTGTCGTCCACGCGCGGCTTCGCCAAGGTCGCGCCGCATGTGATCCCGGCCCTGGACCGGGCCGTGCACCGGATCACGCGGGGGAAGGTCCTGCTCAGCGCGCAGATGCTGCCCGGGGTGATCCTCACCTCGACGGGGGCGCGCAGCGGGCTGCCCCGGCGGACCCCGCTCGCCTGCATGCCCGAGGACGACGGCCGTACCTGGATCCTCATCGGCTCCAACTTCGGCCGCGAGGGCCACCCCGCCTGGACCGCCAACCTCCTCGCCCACCCCGACGCCGAGGTCAGCTGGAAGGGCGCGGACCTCCCGGTCACGGCGACCCTGCTGACGGGGGAGGAGCGGGCGGCCGTATGGAGGACCGCGCTGGCGTTCTGGCCGCCGTACGCCACCTACCAGGCGCGGATCGAGCGGGAGATACGGCTCTTCAGGATCGTCCGCAGATGACCCGGACGCACGACAGGCGGCCGTCCACCCGTGTGAACGGCCGCCCGCCAGACAGGACTCGAAACAGGGACGCTACTTCGTCGGCTTCTTGCCCGTCACGCCCAGGTGCACCAACAGCGCCAGATTCGGCTTGAGTTCGGCCTGCTTGACGCCCCAGGTCTGAAAGCCCTTCTGGTGCGAGGCCACCGCCGCGAGCATCGCGACGAGCGAACCGGCCACCGCCGCCGGGTTGACGTCCTTGTCGACCCGGCCCTTGGCCTGGAGCTCGGCGACCGCGTCCGCGAGGGAGTTGTTCACCGAGTTGAGGATCTTCATGCGGATCTTGTAGAAGCGCTTGTCGCCCTCGGCGGCCCCGAGGTCGACCACGCGCAGGATCGCGTCGTTCTTGCGCCAGAACTCCAGGAAACCGTCCACGAGTTCCTGCGCGGTCTGCCAGCCCGCCTTGCCGACCCACGACCGGCCGTCGAGCAACTGTGTCAACTGGCCGCCTTCCGTGGCCATTTGCTCGGCGACCTCCAGGACGGCGCCTTCGACGTCCGGGAAATACTGGTAGAAGGTCGCGGGTGAAGTGCCCGCCTTCCGGGCGACATCGATGACTTTGACGTCCCGGTAAGGGGAGGAGCTGAGCATCTCGCTGAGGCAGTCGAGCAGCTTCTGCCGGGTCGCCTGCCCACGCCGGCCGGCCACGCGGCCGTCGACGGTACGCACTTGTCCTGTCATGCCGTCAGCTTACCGAGGGGTGATCGGAGCGCGATTCGGCCGACTGCAAATGGGGTGCACGAGGCTCGGGAGACGGGTGTGCCTGGTCCTGCGGGGTGCGTGCGTCGCCGTTACTTTGACGGTATGGCCGAAAACAGGGCATCCGCAGACGGAACGGGATACGGCGAGGGCGTCCCCTGCTGGGTGGACGCGCAGCTGCCCGACGTGGCTGCCGGGAAGCGGTTCTACGGTGAGCTCTTCGGGTGGACCTTCGAGGACGCCCACGGCGGTTCGGTGTGGGCCCACCACGAGGGCCGCCCCGTCGCCGCCCTCGCCCACAAGACGGACGGCCGCATGCCCACCGTGTGGACGGTCTACTTCGCCACCCCGGACATCGAGGGCCTCGCCGACCGGATCTGGGCGGCCGGCGGACAGGTCGTCACCGCGCCCGTGCCGGTCGGTGAGCTGGGCACGTCCGCGCTGGTCACCGACCCGGAGGGGGCCGTCTTCGGCCTGTGGGAGCCGGGCAGCCACTCCGGTTTCGGCGCCCGGCACGAGCCCGGCACCTTCGCCTGGGCCGAGCTGTACGCCCGCGACACCGAGGCCGCCAACACCTTCTACGGCGGGCTCTTCCACGACGCCCTCTTCGGGGCCGGGGCCCACCCCGACTTCGGCCGCGCCCCCGTCTTCGACGTCTTCCCCGCGGAGATGCCGCCGCACTTCCTGGTGCACTTCGGGGTCGAGGACTGCGAGAGCGTGCTCGGGGCGGTCGCCCGGCTCGGCGGACGGGTCCAGGCGCCGCCATTCGAGACGTCGTACGGAAAAGTGGCCGTCGTCACCGACAATCAGGGGGCGTCGTTCGCCATCCTGGAACCATCGGAGCGGTAGAAGTTCCGCTTTGATGTGAGACACCCCATTTGACCCCGGGTTCGCCACCAGGCCTCCGGCCAGGAAGAATCAGGGTCGCGTGCCGCCATGGCGGTGCGGTGGTGAGACGCTGCACGGGGTCGCGTACATATGTGGTGGCGCGGCTTGTACGGGGAGGTGGCAGGCAGAGTGGTGGATCAGCTGACGCAGCACGATCCGCGCAGGATCGGGCCGTTCGAGGTGCTGGGACGGCTCGGTGCCGGCGGCATGGGGCTGGTCTATCTCGCGCGCTCGGCGTCGGGCCGGCGCGTGGCGATCAAGACGGTCCGGACGGAGCTCGCCGAGGACCAGCTCTTCCGCGTCCGCTTCACCCGCGAGGTGGAGGCGGCCCGGGCGGTCTCCGGTTTCTACACGGCGGCCGTGGTCGACGCCGACCCGCGCGCCGCCGTGCCGTGGCTGGCCACCGCGTACGTCCCCGCGCCCTCCCTCGAAGAGATAGTGAACGAGTGCGGGCCGCTCCCGGCCCAGGCGGTGCGCTGGCTCGCGGCGGGCGTCGCCGAGGCCCTGCAGTCCATCCACGGCGCCGGGCTGGTCCACCGCGACCTCAAGCCCTCCAACGTCCTGGTGGTCGAGGACGGCCCCCGGGTGATCGACTTCGGCATCGCGTCCGGCGTCTCGAACACCCGTTTGACGATGACGAACGTCGCCGTCGGCACCCCCGCCTACATGTCCCCCGAGCAGGCCAAGGACTCCCGCAGCGTCACCGGCGCCAGCGACGTCTTCTCGCTCGGCTCCATGCTGGTCTTCGCCGCCACCGGCCACCCGCCCTTCCACGGCGCCAACCCTGTCGAGACGGTCTTCATGCTGCTGCGCGAGGGCCCCGACCTCGAAGGCCTCCCGGACGAACTGCGTCCGCTCATCGAGTCCTGTATGCAGATGGAGGCCACCGGGCGTCCCAACCCGGCCGACCTCCAGGCCCAGCTGGCCCCCCACCTCTTCGGCTCCGGCTCCGACGACAGCGGTACCGCGTCGGCGTGGCTGCCCGAGAAGGCCGTCACGATGATCGAGTCGAGGCGCGGTGGCCGCCCGGCGCCCACCCAGCAGGTCGGCGCCCGCAGCGGAGGCGGCCGCCCCGCCGTACCGCCGCCGCCCTCCTACGACCCGCCCCAGCCCGCACCCGTGCCCGTCGGCGCCCCCGACACCGGACCCGTCCGCCTCGCGGGCGCCCAGGTGCCCATCGGGCCCGGCCCGCGCGTCGCCGACGCCCGGGCCGCCGCCGTGAAGGCACCCCCGCCGGAGGCCGGCCTGGTCGCCTCCTGGTCCCGGCCGCGCCCCGGCGTCAACGGCACCGACGCCGCCGTGGGACCGGCCGTCCCGGCACCCCCGCCCGCGCCGCCGGAGAACGCGACCGGCTGGCGGCCCTGGCGGTTCCGCATGTCCAACGACGTGTGGGGCACCCCGGCCGTCGCCGGGGACCTCGTCTACGTCACCTCCTTCGAGGTGCACGCCCTCGACGTCGGCACCGGCCGCCGCCGCTTCAAGACCCGGGACGTGGCCTGGTCGATGGCGGTCGCGGACGGCCGTATCCACGCCTCGGACGGCCCCACCCTCTTCGCCCTCGACGCCCGTGAGGGCGCCGACCAGTGGCGGATCGGCACGGACGCCTGGGTGTACTCCCTCAAGGCCGAGCGCGGCACGGTCATCACCGGCACGCGCGGCGGTGGCGTCCAGGCGTGGGACGCCTCGGGCGGGCAGAAGCTGTGGGAGATCGCCGGCTGCCAGACCGACTTCGAGTCCCCCGAGGCCGGACCCGCGCTCCACGAGGACACGGTCTACGTCTGGCAGGAGGGCCGCCTGCGAGCCCTGGACGCCCGCACCGGCGAGGAGCGCTGGGCGTTCCCCATCGGTGACGCGGCCTCCTGCGCGGGCGTGCCGGTCCGGGTGGCCCAGGCCCACGACGGGTCCGTGTACATCTCGGCCGGGACGCGGGTCATGGCCCTCGACGTGGCGAGCGGACGGGTGCGCTGGCACTTCGAGGCCCCGGCGGTCTTCCTGTGCCCGCCGACCTTCGTGCCCGGGGCCGCGGTGACGGGCGGCGGGGTGTACCTCGCCGACTACCTCGGCACGGTGTACGCCCTCGACGCGGCCGACGGCCGCGACCGCTGGCGCATCGCCACCGAGGCCCGCTCCTCGGTCGAACCGGTGCTGGTGGCCGGCGGTCATGTCCATGTGGGCAGTGGCAAGGGCCTGTACACGCTGGACGCCGTCACGGGTACGCCGAAGTGGCGGTTCCAGGCCGGCGGGGACATCGTGGGAGCGCCCGCGGTCGCCGAGGGCCGTATCCACTTCGGGTCCACCGACCATCTGCTCTACACCCTGAAGGCCGACGACGGCCGCCTGCGCTGGAAGCTCGCGACCGGCGGGGAGATCACCGGCTCACCGGTCGTCAGGGACGGGGTCGTGTACGCGTGCAGCAAGGACCGGTGCGTGTACGCCCTGGACGCGGAGAAGGGGACGGGGACGGCCAGGGCCACCTGAGGGGGCTGTCACAGGCCCCCGTTAGAGTGAGCGCATGTATTCACGGGGGCGTGTTCTCAGATTCACGGCGGTCATGGCGACGGTGGTGCTCGCGCTGACGGGTTTCTCCAGCGGCCACAAGAGCAGCGGGCGGCACAAGAGCAGTCACAGTCACCGGGACAGTGACGGCGGCGGGGGGTGCAGCACCTCCCGCCAGGACCACGACAGTTACACGCCGTCCCGCAGCACGAGCACCCGCCGCGCCTCGGTGCTCCAGGACGGCACGGCCGTGCTGGTGAGCTGCGCGACGAAGGCGACCCCGTACGCGACCGTCGAGGTCAGCAACCCGAACAGCCGCCGGGCCACCTTCGAGGTCGAGTTCGCCTTCCAGGACGCGACCGGCCGGGCGCTGAACTCCGTGGTCAAGCAGATCTCGGTGCCCGCGAGAGGCACGTCGAACGTCCAGGTGAAGGCGAGCGGGTCCCTCCTGGCGAAGCTCGACCACTGCCGGGTCGAGCCGGAGGCCGACCGGGTCGGCTGACCGTCAGTCCCGCAGCCCCGTCAGGAACTCCACCAGCTCCGCGTTCACCTCGTCCGGCCGCTCCTGCTGGGTCCAGTGGCCGCAGCCCGGGAGCAGGACCGGGTCCTTGACCAGGTTCGGCATCAGCTGCGGGAGCCTGTCGATGAGTTCCGGCGTCCCCGGGAACGCCGGGACCAGGTCGCGGTCGCCGTACAGGTACAGGGCCGGCGGGGTGACCCGCGCGCCGTGCCAGGGGGCCGTCAGCTCCCAGTTGCGGTCCAGGTTGCGGTACCAGTTGAGGGCGCCGGTGAAGCCCTTGGCGTAGCTCTCGGCGAGCTCGTCGAGGTCCTGCTCGGTGAGCCAGCCGGGGAGCACGTCCGGCTCCGGCATGTCCGCGAGCCAGCCGCGCTCCAGGTCGGTCACCAGGGCCTGTTCGTAGCGTCCGCCGCCCGCCCCGTCGCCGGAGGCACCGACCAGCAGCCGGCGCAGGGCGGAACGGGGGTCCGCGCCGAACTCGGCGTCGGCGACCCCGGGCAGGTTGAAGTAGTTCCAGTAGAAGTGCCCGCCGAACCGCTCCTGCATGGTCCGCAGCGGCGGCCGTTCGCCCCGGAACGGCGGCGGCACGCTGAGCCCCGCCACCCCGCGCACCACGTCGGGCCGCAGCAGCGCGGTGTGCCACGCGACCGGCGCCCCCCAGTCGTGCCCGACGACGAACGCCTGCTCCTCGCCCAGCGCGTGCACGAGCCCGACGACATCGCCGACCAGGTGGAGGATGCTGTACGCCGACACGTCCTCGGGATGGTCACTGGTGCCGTATCCGCGCTGGTCGGGAGCGACCGCCCGGAACCCGGCCGCGGCCAGCGGGCCGAACTGGTGCCGCCAGGAGTGCCAGGACTCCGGGAAGCCGTGCAGCAGCACGACGAGCGGTCCCTCACCCTCCTCCGCGATGTGCAGCCGTATGCCGTTCACGTCGACCGTGCGATGTTCCACCATGGGATGAGCATACGCCTGTATAGGGAAACGAAATTGCTAACGCAATCTGAATCCGGGTTGCCGGGAGCGGAACAGCTCGGCCTGCCGGTCCGGCGGCAGGTTCCCGAGGGCGACCAGGTGCGGCGCCTGTGCGAAGCCGCGCTGCACGGCGCCCTCCTTGGCGGCCCACAGCGCACGGACCGTGCCCTGCACCCCTTCCGGCGGATACCCGGCGATGACCGCGGCGGCGGCGGTCGCGGCCGCCAACGCCCCGCCCGGCCCGGTGAGTTCGGTGACGAGCCCGATGGCGTGGGCGCGCTCGGCGGAGAGCCGTTCCGCCGTCCCCATCAGCGCCGTGCGCGCGGCCTCCCCGTGCGGCATGAGCTGCGCCATGAGCACCGACTCGTAGGCGCTGACCATGCCGTAGGTGGTGTGCGGGTCGAAGAAGGTGGCGGCGGGGTCGGCGACGAGGAAGTCGCACTCGCCGAGGAGGTAGAAGGCGCCCCCGCAGGCCATCCCGTTCACCGCCGCGACGACCGGCTTCCAGAGGTCGTTGGACTTGGGTCCGACCCGCAGAAGCGGGTCGTCCGTCATGTAGGGGGAGCCGGGCTGCGGAATCTCGGCGTCCCGGTCGAGGCCGGTGCAGAAGGCCCGCTCCCCGGCGCCGGTCAGGACCACCGCCCGGACGGAGTCGTCGAAGCGCAACTCCCGCCATGCGGCGACCAGTTGGTCCCGCAGGTCCAGATCGAGGGCGTTCAGCCGGTGGGGCCGGTCGAGGGTGACGACGGCGACGCCGGTGTCCTTGTCGGCGGTGACCCGCAGGCCGCTCACGCCGGCACCCACTGCGGAAGCCCGTCGGAGAACACCACATGGACCCGGGCGCCGATACGGATCCGGCCCGGATCGAGGGAGTCGAGTGCCGCCCCGGCCGCGGCGACCAGATTGCCGACCAGGCGTATCCGGGGCGCCTCCTCCAGTTCGACCACGATCACGTTGTACGGCGCCCGTGCCGCGTAGTCGGGCAGCAGGGGCGGATGGGGGACGACGTAGGACCAGATGCGGCCGCGCCCGGAGACCGGCCGCCACTCGGCCTCGAAGGACCGGCAGTGCGGGCAGCAGGGGCGGGGCGGGAAGCGGAGTTCGCCGCAGTCGGCGCAGGCCTGGACGCGCAGTTCGCCCCGGGCGGCGTACTGCCAGAAGGGGGCGCCCGTGGCGTCCCTCACCGGTTCGAGCATGTCAGCTCCTGTTGGTCAGCAGCAGGGCGGAGGTGGGGACGCCCTCACCGGCGGTGACGAGGCAGGTCGTGGCGTCCGGCACCTGCGCGGTGCTGGTGCCGCGCAGTTGCCGGACGCCCTCGTCGATGAGGTTGAAGCCGTGCACGTACGCCTCGGACAGGCCGCCGCCCCCGGTGTTGATCGGCAGCCGTCCGCCGATCTCCAGGGCGCCGCCCTCGGTGAAGGAACCGCCCTCCCCGCGCTCGCAGAAGCCGTAGCCCTCCAGGGAGAGCGGGACGAGGGCGGTGAACGCGTCGTAGATCTGGGCCACGTCGACGTCCTGCGGGGTGAAGTCGGCGTTCTTCCACAGGTGTCGGGCGGCCGTCCAGGCGGGTCCGGTGAGCGGGTCGTCGTTCCAGTAGTTGACCATGCCGTGGTGCTGGGCGGGCAGGCCCTGGGCGGCGGAGTGGACGTAGACCGGGGTGTTCGGGCAGTCCCGGGCGCGCTCCCGGCCGACCAGCACACAGGCCAACGCCCCGTCGGTCTCCAGACAGTTGTCGAAGAGGCACAGGGGCTCGCTGATCCAGCGGGAGGTCATGTACATCTCGCGGGTCAGAGGGCGGTCGTACATGATCGCGGCGGGGTTCTGGTTGGCGCGGTTGCGGCAGGCGAGGGCGACGTTGAAGAGGTGGTCGCGGGTGGCGCCGTACTCGTGCATGTAGCGGCGGGTGAGCATGGCGATCTCGTCGGCGGGACGCAGCAGGCCGAAGGGTCTCGTCCACTGGGCCGGGGTGGGGAGTTGCACGGTCGTGTTGGTCCAGGGGCGGGGGCCGGACCCGCGCTTGCGCGACCGCCAGGCGACCCCGACCGTGGCCTGCCCGCTCGCGATCGCCGCCGCGAGATGGGCGACGGTCGCGCACGAACCGCCGCCGCCGTAGCCGACCTTGCTGAAGAAGGTGAGGTCGCCGAGACCGACGGCCTTCGCCAGTTCGACCTCGTCCGTCTCCTCCATGGTGTACGAGGCCAGGGCGTCGACCTCGTCCGGGGCGATCCCGGCGTCGTCGAGGGCGGCGAGCACGGCCCGGCAGGCCAGGGTCCGTTCGTCCTCGGCGAGGTGTTTGGCGAAGGGGGTCCGCCCGATGCCGACGATCGCCGTGGCGTCCTTGAGAGTCACGCTGCACGCACCTCCGCACACTGTGAGGCCTGCTGACAGCCCGTCAGGCTACAGCTAATCTGACGGGTAGTCAGCTAACGCGTTTCCGCTTTCGGGGAGGCCGATGTGGAGTGGCGCAGCATCCCGGAGCTGGTCGGCCGGGCGGCGGAGCGGTTCGCCGGCACGGAGGCGGTCGTCGAGGGCCGCAACCGGGTCACCTACGCCGAGTTGGGCGCCCGCGTGGAGCGCGCGGCGGCGGCCTGCATCGCCCAGGGCGTACGACCGGGGGACCGGGTGGGCGTCTGGGCCCCCAACTCCCTCGACTGGATGGTCTCGGCGCTGGGCGCGGTGTCGGCGGGCGCGGTCCTGGTGCCGCTCAACACCCGCTTCAAGGGCACCGAGGCCGCGGACGTGCTGCGCCGGAGCGGGACCCGGCTGCTGTTCGTCACCGGGACCTTCCTCGGCACCTCGTACGTGGCCGCGCTGCGCCGGGCGGTCGCGGAGGGGCCGGGGCTGCCGGACCTGGAGCAGGTGGTGGTGCTGTCGGAGGACGCCCCCGCCGACTACCGCACCTGGAAGGACTTCCTGGCGAGCGGGGACAGGGTGACGCAGGCGGAGGTGCGCGAGCGCGCTTCGGCGGTCGACGGCACCTGGCCCTCGGACATCGTCTTCACCTCGGGGACCACCGGGCGTCCCAAGGGCGCGGTGATCACCCACGAGCAGACGCTGCGGGCGTACGAGGTCTGGTGCGACCTGGCCGGGTTGCGGCACGGCGACCGCTATCTGATCGTGAACCCCTTCTTCCACACCTTCGGTTACAAGGCCGGTGTGATCGCCTGTCTGATGCGGGGCGCGACGATGATCCCGCAGCCGGTGTTCGACGTGGACACCGTGCTGGCGAACATCGCGGCGGAACGGGTCTCGGTGCTGCCCGGCCCGCCGACCCTCCACCAGTCGCTCCTCGACCATCCGGCACGGGACGCCCACGACCTGTCCGCGCTGCGCCTGGTGGTGACGGGCGCGGCGGTGGTCCCGCTCCGACTGGTCGAGCAACTGCACGGCGAACTGGGCGTGGAGACGGTCCTGACGGCGTACGGCCTCTCGGAGGCGAGCGGCATCGTGACGATGTGCAGACGGGGCGACCCGCTGCCGGTGATCGCGTCGACGTCCGGGCGGGCCATCCCCGGGACGCAGGTGCGGGTGGAGGCGCCGCCCGGCGAGCCCGGCGAGGTCCTGGTCCGCGGCTTCAACGTGATGCGTGGCTACTACGAGGACGCGGCGGCGACCGCGGAGACGGTCACCGAGGACGGCTGGCTGCGCACCGGTGACATCGGCGTCCTGGACGCGGCGGGCAACCTGCGGATCACCGACCGGCTGAAGGACATGTTCATCGTCGGCGGCTTCAACGCGTACCCGGCGGAGATCGAGCAACTGCTCGGCCTGCACCCGGCGGTGGCCGACGTGGCGGTCGTCGGCGTGCCCGACGCACGGCTCGGCGAGGTGGGGAGGGCGTACGTGGTCCGGCGCCCGGATTCGGTCCTCACCGCCGACGACCTGATCGCGTGGGCACGCCGGGAGATGGCCAACTACAAGGTGCCGCGGACCGTGGAGTTCGTGGCCCGGCTGCCGAGGAACGCGAGCGGGAAGGTGGTCAAGGGGGAGCTGCGCCGGTCCTGAGCGACCGGCCCCCGGACGCGCCTCGGCCGCGACGGCTCCCCCTCCGCGCCGCCGCGGCCGATCCCCGTTCGAGGAGAAGTCCTGGTCAGGCCTTCTCGTCCGTGGCGTGGTTGTCGAGCGGCTTGACCGTGCCGTCCGTCGTACCGGCGGTCAGGGTGACGACCTTCTCGGCGCCCGTGGCGTGGTTGTCGAGCGGCTTGACCGTGTCCTCGGTCCCCGTGGCGTGGTTGTCGAGCGGCTTGACGGTGCCGTCCTGCTTCTCGGTTTCACTCATGGGTGGTGACTCTCCCGTTCGATGATGGGCCAGGCCGCCCGGCGACTCCCCCGAGGGTCGCCGGGCGGGCGTGTCAGGGTCGGTAACCCTAGCGATGGAGACCACCGCTGACCCGTCTGCCCCCCGACGCGACGGATCGACAGGGACGAGTCTGCCGGGCGGCGATAAACGAACGATGAACGTCCGGCCAGGCCCGCCGCACCGCCCTACACGGTGGCCGACGGCGTGAGCAGGAGCCGTACGTCGGCGGCCTCCGGAGAGCCCAGCTGCTCGAAGATGCCGAGCGCCTCCTGCCAGCACGCATGGGCCCGGCCGGACTGCCCGAGCCCGCCGAGGGCGCGGCCGAGGACCGTCAGGACGTTGCCGCGCCGCCACTCGCCGCCGATGCCCCGCAGCACGGCGAGGTGGGCCTCGGCGAGCCGGAACAGCGTCATGCCCTCCCACAGCCGCTGCCGGCTGTCGCGGAAGACCTCCAGCGCCTCCGTCAGCCGGTCCACGGCGGCGTCCAGCAGCCCCTGCCCGGTGAGCGCCAGACCCAGCGCGTACCGGCCGTTCGCGCCGCGCAGGGTGTGCCCCAGCCGGTCGTAGATGACGATGCCCTGCTGGGCGAGCTCCACGGCGCTGGTGCTCCGTCCCAGGGCCAGGTGGATACGGGAGAGGTTGCACAGCGCGCTGGCCTCGCCCGCGAGGTTCCGGTCGAGCCGGAAGCTCTCGATGGCCTCCTTCAGATACGCTTCGCCCTCGGGGTGGCGCCCCTGGTAGAGCGCGATGATGCCGCGGTCGTTGGCGGCCCAGCAGCGGGGCGCCAGGTCGTCCGCCGCTCGGGCGAGCTGCATGGCCAGCCGGGCCTCCGCGTCCGCCTGCTCGAAGCGGCCGGCCACGAGATGGACGTTGGTGAGCGTGGTCAGCGCACGCGCGCGGCTGCGCGGGTCGTCCGCCGCGTCGGCCGCGTCCCGCAGGGCGACGGCGGCGACCTCGTACTGCTTGGAGTTGGCCCCCGACTCGGCCAGGTCCTTCGCCACCCACAGCAGGTCCACCGCGCGCCGCAGCAGGGCACCCTTCGCGCACTGCTGGACGAAGGCGAGCAGGGCGTTGGCCTCCGCGTACAGCCAGTCCTGGGCGGTGTGGCGGTCGTCGAAGGACAGGCCGGGGTAGCGGATCTCCTCCAGGTGCTCCACCAGCCGGTCCCCGGGCCGCTCGATGGCGTACACGGCCGCGGCGGTGGCCAGATAGAAGTCCAGCAACCGCGACAGCGCCGCCTCGCGCTCACTGGGCGGCCACTCGTCGCGCTCGGCGCACGCACGCGCGTAGAGCCGGACGAGATCGTGGAACCGGTAGCGGCCGGGCGCCGCCGACTCCAGCAGCGAGGTGTCGACCAGGGCCTCCAGGAGGTCCTCGGTGTCCTCGACGGGCAGGTCCAGTACGGCGGCGGCCGCGGCCAGCGAGATGTCCGGGCCGTCGGCGAGGCCCAGCAGGCGGAACGCGCGGGCCTGGGCGGGCTCCAGCTGGCCGTAGCCGAGTTCGAAGGTGGCCTTCACGGCGAGGTCGCCGGCCTGGAGTTCGTCGAGGCGCCGGCGTTCGTCGGCGAGCTTCGCCGCGAGGACGGACACCGTCCAGGTGCGGCGGGCCGCCAGGCGGGAGGCGGCGATACGGATGGCGAGCGGGAGGAATCCGCAGGCGGCGACCACGTCGAGGGCGGCCTTGCGCTCGGAGGCGACCCGCTCCTCGCCGACGATCCGGGTGAACAGCTGCAGTGCCTCGTCGGGGGACATGACGTCCAGGTCGACCAGGTGGGCGCCGGCGAGGTCGACCATCCGGACCCGGGAGGTCACGAGGGCCGCGCAGCCCGCCGTGCCGGGCAGCAGGGGACGTATCTGGGCCGCGTCGCGCGCGTTGTCGAGCAGGAGGAGGACCCGGCGCCCGTCCAGGACCGAGCGGTACAGGGCGGCCCGTTCCTCCAGGGAGTCGGGGATCGCGGAGTCGGCGGTGCCGAGGGCGCGGAGGAAGGCGCCGAGGACGGTTTCGGGGTCGGCGGCCCGGGCACCGGCGCCCTGGAGGTCGACGTAGAGCTGCCCGTCGGGGAAGGCGGAGCGCGCCTGGTGGGCCACGTGCACGGCCAGCGTGGTCTTGCCGACGCCGCCGATGCCGGCGAGCGCGGAGACCGCCATCACGCGGCCCTCGGAGCCGGAGGCGAGGACCTCGCTCAGTTCGGTGACGAAGGACGCGCGGCCGGTGAAGTCGGGCACGGTCGCCGGGAGTTGCGCGGGGCGGACAGGCGCGGCGACCGGTTCGGGCTGCGGGGAGGAGGGCTCCGCGAGACCGGGGTCGGCCTGGAGGATGCGCTGCTGGAGCTCGCGCAGGCCGGGGCGGGGGTCGACGCCGAGTTCGTCGGCGAGCAGCCTGCGGGTGTCGGCGTAGACCGCGAGGGCCTCGGCCTGCCGGCCGCTGCGGTACAGGGCCAGCATGAGCAGTTCCCTGAGCCGCTCGCGCAGGGGGTGCTCGGCGGTGAGCGCGGTGAGTTCGGAGACCGCCTCCGCGTGGCAGCCCTGCTCCAGGTCCATGTCCAGGCGGGATTCGAGGAGTTGCAGCCGCCACTCCTCCAGCCGCACGCGCTGTGCCTCGGCGTACGGCCCCGGCACGCCCGCGAGCACCTCGCCGTCCCACAGGCCCAGCGCCCGGGCCAGCTGGTCCCGCGCCTGGCACAGGTCCCCGGCGCTTCTGGCCTTCTCCGCCCCGGTGGCGAGTTCCTGGGCGGCGGCGAGGTCCAGCGCGTCCTCGCCGAGTCCGCGGATCGCGTAGCCGCCGGACTCGCTGACCAGGATCCCGGGGTCGAGGATCTTGCGGAGCCGGGAGGCGTACGTGCGCACCGCGGCCAGGGCCTGCTCCGGGGGCTCCTCGCCCCACAGGGCGGAGATCAGCTCGGCGGCGGTCGCGGTGCGGCCCTCACGCAGCAGCAGGGCGGCGAGCAGGGCGCGTTGCTGGGGGGACCCGGTGGCCAGCAGTTCCTCCCCACGCCAGGCACGCACCGGCCCGAGCACACTGAACCGCAACGACGGCACGACCGCTGCCACGGGGCTGGTGCGCGGCCCGAATCCGGTGCCGGGGCCCGTGTGCGGCCCGGCTTCCGACGCAGAGCCGGTGTGCTGTCCGGCTCGGGCCGCGGGGTCGGTGTCCTGACTGACATCTGCCGCGGTGGCCGTGTCCTTGCCGGGACCCGTGCGCGGCCCGAATCCCGTGCGGGGGCTGGTGTGTTGCCCGGCTCGGGCCGCGGGGCCCGTGTCCTTCCCGGCTTCCGTGGTGGAGCGCCTGTGGTGGCGGGGCGCCGCTGCGGGGTCGATGTTCTGGCCGGCCTCCGCCGCGGGGTCCGTGCCCTTGCCGGTTCCCGCCGCGGGGCTGGTGCGCGGCCCGAATCCGGTGCCGGGGCCCTTGTCCTGCCCGGCATCCGCCGCGGAGCCGGTGTGTCGCTCGGCTCGGGCCGCGGGGGCCGTGTTCATCCCGGCTTCCGTGGCGGAGGGCATGTCTCGGCCGGCTCCGGCCGCAGCGTCGCCGTCCGACCGGACCGCCGCCTCAGGGTCCGTCTCCTTGCCATTCACCGCCGTCGGACCCGTGTGGTGCCCGGCTCCGGCCGCGGCGTCGGCGTCCTGCCGGATTGCCGCCGCAGGGTTCGTGTCCTTGCCATTCACCGCCACGTGACCCGTGTGGTGCCCGGCTCCGGCCGCGGCGTCGATGTCCGACCGGACCGCCGCCTCAGGGCTCGTGTCCTCGCCAGTCACCGCCGCCGGACCCATGTGGTGCCCGGCCCCGGCCCCGGCGTCGACGTCCGACCGGATCGCCGCCGCAGGGCCCGTGTCCTCGCCGACCGCCCTCGCGGGGCCGATCCGCTGCCCGGAAGCCGCCGTTGAGCCCGTGTCCTGCCCGGCCCCCACCGGGGAGCCGGGACGCCTCTGCTCCGGCACCCGTGGTACACCGTCCATCGCCGTCCCCCTAGGGCCTGTCTACAACCCCGTCAGTTTGCCTTGTCCATGGCGGATGCGTCAGCTGTGGAGACTCTGATCACGGGTGGACGCGCGGGATGTCACAAGGCCCTCACCCGCTCTTCGCACACGTCCGCACACGAACCGTCGCCATCGGCCACCGTTCGCGGAGCTGACGGACCGTCAGATCAGCGCTACCGTGAGCGCCATGGAGACCACGACGGCACTTCCGAAGATCATCTCCGTCGACGACCACACGGTGGAGCCTCCCGACGTCTGGCAGAACCGGCTCCCGAAGAAGTACCTCGACACCGGCCCCCGCACGGTCCGCGCCCCGCTCAAGGAGATCAGCTTCCTCGGCGGCCGCTTCAAGCCCGTGATGGGCGCCCCGGGCGACGACGGGCCCCTCGGTGACTGGTGGCTCTACGAGGGACTCCAGCGTCCCCTCACCCGCCTGGACACCGCGGTCGGCTACAGCAGGGACGAGATCAAGCTGGAGGTCATCACCTACGAGCAGATGCGCCCCGGCTCCTACGACGTCCCGCAGCGCCTCGCCGACATGGACGTCAACCACGTCCAGTCCGCCGTCTGCTTCCCGACCTTCCCGCGCTTCTGCGGCCAGACCTTCACCGAGGCCAAGGACCACGAACTGGGCCTGCTGTGCGTCCAGGCCTACAACGACTGGATGGTGGAGGAGTGGTGCGGCCCCCAGGCGCAGGGCCGGCTCATCCCGCTCACCCTGATCCCGCTCTGGGACGCCGAGCTGGCCGCCGCGGAGGTCCGCCGCAACGCCGCCCGGGGAGTGCGGGCCGTCGCCTTCTCCGAGATACCCCCGCACCTGGGCCTGCCCTCCGTCCACTCCGACGACTGGGACCCCTTCCTCGCCGCCTGCGACGAGACCGGCACGATCATCGCCATGCACATCGGCTCCAGCAGCCGGATGCCCTCCACCTCCGCCGACGCCCCGCCCGCCGTCGGCTCCACGATCACCTTCGCCAACTGCTGCTTCTCGATGGTCGACTGGCTGATGAGCGGCAAGTTCGAGCGCTTCCCGAACCTCAAGGTCATGTACGCGGAAGGCCAGATCGGCTGGATTCCCTACATCCTGGAGCGTGCCGACGTCGTCTGGGAGGAGAACCGCGGCTGGGGCGGCGTCGCCGACAAGGTCCACCGCCCGCCGTCCGAACTCTTCACCGAGCACGTCTACGGCTGCTTCTTCGACGACGCGTTCGGCCTCAGGAACCTCGACGCGATCGGCGTGGGGAACGTGCTGTACGAGACCGACTACCCCCACTCCGACTCCACCTGGCCGAAGTCCCGCGAGGTCGGCGAGGCCCAGATGGGGCACCTGGACGCCGAGGTGGTGGAGCGGATCGTGCGGGGCAACGCCATCGAGCTGCTCGGTCTCACCCCGGACGGCCTCTGGGGCGGTCCGCGGTGACCGCGTACGGCATCCAGCTCCCCGTCCAGTCCCAGAGCACGATCTACGCCGAGCCCTGGGAGGCCGGCGCCGGCCCCGAGGACCTCGTCGCGGTGGCCCGGGCCGCCGACCGTGCCGGGTTCGCGTACATCGCCGCCTGCGACCACGTGGCGATCCCGCGCCGCCTCGCCCCCGCGATGAGCACGGTCTGGTACGACCCGGTCGCCACCCTCGCCCACCTGGCGGGCGTGACCGAACGGGTGCGGCTGCTGAGTCATGTGGCCGTGGTCGGGCTGCGGCACCCCCTGCTCACCGCCAAGCAGTACGCCACCCTCGACCATCTCAGCGGCGGGCGGCTGGTCCTCGGCGTCGGCGCGGGCCACGTTCAGGAGGAGTTCGAGGCGCTCGGCGTCGACTTCGCCGGGCGCGGGGCCGTCCTCGACGAGTCGATCGACGCCCTGCGCAAGGCCCTCGGCCCCGACGAGTTCCCCGAACACCACGGCAAGCTCTACGACTTCGCGGACCTCGGCCAGCGTCCCCGGCCCGCCCAGGCGCACGTCCCGCTCTGGGTCGGGGGCTCCTCCCCGGCCGCCGTACGCCGGGCCGCGCTCAAGGGCGACGGGTGGCTGCCCCAGGGGGACCCCCGGGACCGGCTGCCCGCGCAGATCGACCGGATACGGCATCTGCGGGCGGAGGCGGGCCTCGACGGGCCGTTCAGCGTCGGGGCCATCGCCGAGCCGCTCTACGTCGGCACGCCCGCGTGGGACGTCGGCCGCCGCACGCTCAGCGGCCCGCCCGACGAACTGGCCGCGTCCCTGCGCGCCTACCGCGCGATGGGCGTGGACCAGCTCCAGGTGCGGTTCCGCAGCCGCGACCGTGCCGAACTCGTCGACCAGATCTCGGCGTTCGGCGCCGACATCGCCCCCCACCTCTGAGGAGTCAGCGCATGGGCAAGCTGGACGGACGTGTCGTCCTCGTCACCGGCGCGGCGCGCGGGCAGGGGGAGCAGGAGGCCCGGCTGTTCCGGGCGGAGGGCGCCGAGGTCGTCGTAGCGGATGTGCTCGACGAGCAGGGAAAGGCGCTCGCCGAGGAGATCGGGGCGCTCTACGTGCACCTGGACGTGAGCCAGGAGGCGGACTGGCAGCGCGCGGTGGAGGCCGCAGTCGAGGAGTACGGGCGCGTCGACGGGCTCGTGAACAACGCCGGCATCCTGCGCTTCAACAGCCTCCTGGACACACCCCTCACGGAGTTCATGCAGGTGTTGCAGGTCAACCAGGTCGGCTGCTTCCTCGGCATCAGGACCGTGGGTCCGGTGATGTCCGACGGGGGCACGATCGTGAACACCGCCTCCTACACGGGGGTGACCGGCATGGCCGGCGTGGGCGCCTACGCGGCCTCCAAGCACGCGATCCTCGGGCTCACCCGGGTCGCCGCGCTGGAGCTGGCGCCGCGCGGGATCAGGGTCAACGCCATGTGCCCCGGGGCCGTCGACACCGCGATGTCCAACCCGGCCGTCCTGGACCCCTCGGCGGACGGGGCGGAGGCCTCCCGGGGGCTCGACCGGTTCTACCGCAAGCTCGTACCGCTCGGCCGGATCGGCCGGCCGGAGGAGGTGGCGGCGCTCGCGCTGTTCCTGACCTCGGCCGACTCCTCGTACATCACCGGCCAGCCGTTCGTGATCGACGGCGGCTGGCTCGCCGGGGTGTCCGTCATCTGAGGCCGACGGGTATCTGACTGACCATCAGCTATTGACGGTGTCTGCGCCCGGTGCCACAGTCGGCGGCAGATCAGGAATCTGACGGAGTGTCAGAAACAACTGGGGACGGTGAACCTCCTTGGAATTCGGGCTCTTTGTACAGGGATACGTGGGCAAGCGTGCCGAGACCGATCCGCTGGCCGAGCACAAGGCGCTGATGGAGGAGACCGAGTACGTCATCCAGGCGGACCGGTCCGGCTTCAAGTACGCCTGGGCGTCCGAGCACCACTTCCTGGAGGAGTACTCGCACCTCTCCGCCAACGACGTCTTCCTCGGCTACCTCGCGCACGCCACCGAACGCATCCACCTCGGCTCCGGGATCTTCAACCCGCTCGCCCAGGTCAACCACCCCGTGAAGGTCGCCGAGAAGGTCGCCATGCTCGACCATCTCACCGAGAACCGCTTCGAGTTCGGCAGCGGGCGTGGGGCCGGGTCGCACGAGATCCTCGGGTTCATCCCCGGGGTGACCGACATGAACTACACGAAGGAGATCTGGGAGGAGACCATCGCGGAGTTCCCGAAGATGTGGCTCCAGGACGAGTACGCCGGCTTCCAGGGCAAGCACTGGCAGCTGCCGCCCCGGAAGATCCTGCCGAAGCCCTACGGGAAGTCGCACCCCGCGATGTGGTACGCCGCCGGATCGCCGCCGTCGTACGCCATGGCGGCGAAGAAGGGGCTCGGGGTGCTCGGCTTCAGCGTGCAGAAGGTCTCCGACATGGAGTGGGTGCTGGAGCAGTACAAGACGGCCGTCGTGAACGCCGAGCCGATCGGGGACTTCGTCAACGACAACGTGATGGTGACGACCACGGCGATCTGCGCGCCGACGCACGCCGAGGCCATCGAGATCGCCGTGCGCGGGGGGCTGCACTATCTGCCGTCCCTGGTGTTCCGCTACCACGACACCTTCCCGCGGCCCGAGGGATTCCCCGTGTGGCCGGAGACGCTGCCCGAGTACACCGCCGAGTTCGTCGAACTCCTCATCGAGGAGGAGCTGCTGATCTGCGGCGACCCGGACGAGGTGGTCCGGCAGTGCAAGCGGTGGGAGCAGGCCGGGGCGGACCAGCTCAGCTTCGGACTGCCGGTCGGGGTGCCGAAGGAGGAGACCCTCCAGACGATCCGGCTCATCGGGGAGCACGTGATTCCGAAGATCGACACGGATCCGGTGCACCGGACCACGCGGTTCCGGGAGGCCGCCTGAGGTCGTAGGCGGCTGCGGGTGTGTGGGGGCTGCTCGCGCAGTTCCCCGCGCCCCTCGGTAGGTCGGATCACCGCAACTCCAAGAGGTGCACCCATGCTTGATCACGTCATCAAAGGCGCGACCGTCGTCGACGGGACCGGTGCGGCCGCCTTCACCGCCGACGTGGGGATACGGGACGGCCGTATCGCCGCGATCGGTGAGCTCACCGAGGAAGCCCGCACCGCCGAGGACGCCGCCGGGCTCGTCCTGGCCCCCGGGTTCGTCGACCCCCACACGCACTACGACGCCCAGCTCTTCTGGGACCCGTACGCGACGCCCTCCCTCAACCACGGCGTCACCACGGTCGCCGCCGGGAACTGCGGCTTCACGCTGGCGCCCCTGAACCCGGCCCGTCCCGAAGACGCCGACTACACCCGCCGCATGATGTCCAAGGTCGAGGGGATGTCCCTGGTCGCCCTGGAGGAGGGGGCGCCCTGGAGCTGGAGTTCCTTCGGGGAGTACCTGGACGCCCTGGAGGGACGGATCGCCGTCAACGCCGGGTTCATGGTGGGGCACTGCGCGCTGCGGCGGTACGTCATGGGACCGGACGCCGTCGGCGGACAGCCGTCCGAGGACCAACTCGCGCAGATGCTGCGGCTGTTCCACGAGGCCATGGAGGCCGGCGCCTGGGGGTTCTCCACCACCCAGTCGTCCACGCACTCCGACGGCGACGGAAAGCCCGTCGCCTCCCGGCACGCCCTGCCCGCCGAACTCCTCGCGCTCTCCCGGGCCGTCGGAGAACACGAGGGGACGCAGATCGAGGCCATCGTCGCCGGGTGTCTCGACCAGTTCAGCGACGCCGAGATCGACCTGTTCGTCGAGATGAGCGCGGCGGCCGGGCGGCCGCTGAACTGGAACGTGCTGACCATCGACTCCTCCGTGCCGGAGCGGGTGCCCAGGCAGCTGTTCGCGAGCGAGCAGGCCCGCAAGGCGGGCGGCCGGGTCGTCGCCCTGACCATGCCGATCCTCACCCCGATGAACATGTCCCTGGGCACCTTCTGCGCGCTGAACCTGATCCCCGGCTGGGGGCCGGTGCTCGCGCTGCCCGTCCCCGAGCGGATCGAGCGACTGCGCGATCCGGACGTACAGCGGGAACTGCTCAGGCAGTCCCAGGCCAAGGAGGCCGGGGTCTTCCGGCGGCTGACCAACTTCGGGCGGTACGTCATCGGGGACACCTACAGCGACGCCAACCGCGGTCTCTCCGGGCGGGTCGTCCAGGACATCGCGGCCGAGCGCGGGCAGGAGCCGTTCGCCGCACTGGTCGAGATCTGCGCGGCCGACGACCTGCGTACGGTCCTGTGGCCCATGCCCACCGACAACGACCCGGCGTCCTGGGCGATGCGCGCCGAGGCCTGGCAGCACGAGGACGTGCTGCTCGGCGGGTCCGACGCGGGCGCGCACCTGGACCGGATGTGCGGGGCGCCGTACACGACCCGCTTCCTCGGGGACTGTCTGCGCGGGCGGAAGCTGACTTCGCTGGAGCAGGCCGTGAAGATGCTCACCGACGACCCGGCCCGGCTGTTCGGGCTGCGCGGGCGCGGGCGGATCGAGGAGGGCTTCCATGCGGACCTCGTGCTCTTCGACCCGGAGCGGATCGCCGCGGGCACGGCCACCCTGGTGCACGACCTGCCGGGTGACAGCCCACGGCTGGACTCCAAGGCCATCGGGATACGGGCCGTGTGGGTCAACGGGGTCGAGGCGATCCGGGACGACGTGGTGAGCGGAGCCGTGCCGGGCCGGGTGCTGCGCTCGGGGCGGGACACCCGGACGGTGAGCACCAGGTGAGTGCCGAAGGTGCCCCGCGGGGACAGCGGCTGTTCGTCGGCGGTGAGTGGGTGGCGCCGGACGGCGGCCACTACGCGGTGGTCGACCCGGCCCGCGAGGAGACCGTCGGATGGGCCCCGGAGGCCTCGCGGGATCAGGTGCACGCGGCCTGTGCCGCGGCCCGCGAGGCCTTCGGACCCTGGTCGCGCACCGCGCCGGAGGAGCGGGCCGCCCTGCTGGCCCGCGCCGCCGACCTCATCCGCGCCCGCCTGGTGCCGTACGCCGAACTGGCCCAGGCCGAGACCGGCGCCACCACGGGGGTGGCCCGTGGCATGCAGGTCGGCGTGGCCGCCGCCCGTTTCCGGCGGTACGCGCGGTCCGAGCCCGCCGAGTGGGCGGTCCCGCCGCAGGTCAACGAGGCCGGGCCGATGGGGCGGGCCGCGGTGATGGGCGCGCTGGCCGTCCGGCAGCCCGTCGGGGTCGTCACCTGCATCACCTCGTACAACAACCCGTGGGCCAACCCCGCCGGGAAGATCGCCCCGGCGCTCGCCATGGGCAACACCGTGGTGGTGAAGCCCGCCCCGCAGGACCCCCTCTCCGTCTACCGGATGGCAGAGGCGCTGGAGGCCGCCGGGGTGCCGCGCGGGGTCGTGAACGTGGTGAGCGGCCGATCCGTGGCGGTCGGCGAGGCCGCCGTGGACTCGCCCGACGTCGACATGGTCAGCTTCACCGGCTCCACGGCTGTCGGACAGCGCATCGGCGAGGTGTGCGGGCGGTCCATGAAACGGCAGTTGATGGAGCTGGGCGGAAAGGGCGCGGCGGTCGTCTTCGAGGACGCGGATCTCGGATCGGCCGTGGCCGGCATCGGGACCACCTTCTCCTTCTACAGCGGGCAGATCTGCACGGCACCGACACGGGTGCTGGCGCAGCGCGGCGTCCACGACCGGCTCGTCGAGCAACTGGCCGCCTACACCGGCCGGTTGAGGGTCGGCGACCCACGGGAGTCCGGGACGGTCGTCGGACCGGTGATCTCGGCCGCGCACCGGGAGCGGGTGGAGTCGTACGTCGAACTCGGCCGCAAGGAAGGCGCGTGCGTGGTCGCGGGCGGTGAACGGCCCGGCCTGGAGAGGGGTTTCTATGTGGCTCCGACCCTGCTCGCCGACTGCCGCCACGACATGCGGGTCGTCCGTGAGGAGATCTTCGGGCCGGTCGTGACGGTGACGCCCTTCGACGACGAGGAGGAGGGCATCGCCCTCGCCAACGACAGCGACTACGGCCTGATCGACTACGTCTGGTCGGCGGACGTCGCCCGCGCCTTCCGCGTGGCACGGCGGCTGCGGGCCGGGGGAGTCGGGATCAACACGGTCGGCCGCAACATGGAGGCGCCGTTCGGCGGCTTCCGCAGGAGCGGGGTCGGCCGGGACTGCGGGTCGTACGCGCTGCACGCCTACAGCGAGGTGCAGTCGATCGTCTGGCCGGGGTGAGCCGGCCTCCGGAGCGCGTGTTCGGCCAACTGGCCGGTAACCCTGGGGTGGGCCCGTAGAGTCCCGGACCGGAGGGCGGCGCCATCACAGCGCCGCCCTGACCGACAGTCAAAATCCTTTGCGGAGAACAGACTTGAAGCTCACCAAGCGACTCGCCCTGACCACCGCGGCCCTCGCCGCCGCGACCGCCTTCCTGGGCACGACCACCGGTAACGCGGCCCCCGCGGAGGCCGCACCGAGGCCCGTGAAGGCCCCCGCCGCACTCAAGGTGCCCGACGGCAACAAGCTGACCGGCGTGTACCCGGCCCGGGGCGTCCAGACCTACACCTGCACCGACGGCGCCTGGAAGCTCCTGGAGCCCGCCGCCACCCTCTTCGACAAGCGGGGCCGCAGCGTCGCCCTGCACTCCCGCGGCCCCGTCTGGGTCTCCACGGTGGACGGCAGCGCGGTGAACGCCACGGCGATCGCCAACTCCCCCAAGCCCGGCACCATCCCCGAACTCCTCCTCCAGGCCACCGCCACCCGGGGCGAGGGCGTCTTCGGAGGCGTCTCCTACATACAGCGACTCCACACCACCGGCGGGGTCGCCCCCACCACCGCCTGCACCGGCACGGACCAGGTGAGCGTGGCGTACACGGCGACGTACGCCTTCTACAAGCCCGCCAAGTGACACCCAGGACGCCCTGAGCGGTGCGGCGGCGGCCACCGCCGGAGCGGAGCCGCCGCCGTGCCGCGTCACAGGAACTCGCTCCGGTAGGCCGGGGCCGGCTCGGCGGCGAGGCGGCGGCGCTCCATGACCTCCCCCTGCGACAGGCGCGGCGGCGGTGCGTCCCTGTCCGCGACGACGTCGCCGATGCGCAGGAAGTACTCGTCCTGGCCGGCGGGGGTGCACATGCACAGCATGCGGGCCGGCGCACCTGAGGCGTTGCGGAAGTGGTGCGGCGCGTTGGCCGGGATGTTGATCGTGGATCCGGCCCGTACCGTGTGCTTCCCGCCGCGGAAGGTGAACTCGATCTCGCCCTCGAGGATCGTGAACATCTCCTCGAAGTCGTGCCGGTGCGGCGGCGGGCCGCCGCCGTCGGGGACCCGCATGTCGATCAGGCAGTACCGGCCGGCGGTCTGCTCGCCCGTGATCAGCATGGCGTACGTGTTGCCGACCAGGGAGACGTACGTGGTGCCGGGGTCGTCGGGGTCCGCCACGGTCAGCGAGCGGGAGGGGTCGTCGTCGGGGATCATCGGGGTCGTCTCCTTTCCGACGTCGTGTCAGGCGGCAGGGGCGACGATGACGGTCTTGCCGTGCAGCTCGCCCGCGGCGGCCCGGGTGTGGACCGCCGCCAGCTCCGCCAGCGGCACCCGCTGCGCCACGTCGACGCGCAGCTCGCCGGAGTCGACCAGCTCCACCAGCCGCGCCAGCTGTCCGGCGTCGCTGGTGACGAACAGGTCGATGCCGCGCACGCCGCGCTGTTCGTCGCCGGGCGCGGGCATCCACACCGTGGTGTTCACCAGCACCCCGCCGGAACGGATCAGGGTGGGCAGCGCGGCCAGTTGTGCCGGGTCGACCGGCGCGAGGTTGAGCACGACGTCGACGGGCTCGGTCACCGCCGCGGTCACCTCGGTGGTGGTGTGGTCGACGACCTCGTCGGCGCCCGCCGACCGGACCTGCTCGCTGCTGCGCGGGCCGGCCGTGGCGATCACGTACGCGCCGGCGTTCTTGGCCAGCTGCACGGCGTAGCCGCCGACCGCACCGCCCGCGCCGTTGATGAGCACACGCTGCCCCGGCACCAGCTTCGCGTGATCGAACAGGGCCTGCCAGGCCGTCAGCCCCACCAGCGGCAGCGCGGCGGCGTCGGGCAGCGGGATGCTCCGGGGTGCCCGGGCCAGTGTCCCGGCCGGAGCCACCACGTACTCCGCGGCCGCGCCGACCCCCGTCATCGGCAGGAAGCCGACGACCTGATCGCCGGCCCCGAGGCCGGACACGCCCTCGCCCAGCGCTTCGACCGTGCCGGCGACGTCGATGCCGGGCGTGTGCGGCAACGTCACGGGGATGGGGCCCTGCATGAAACCCCCGCGGATGGTGCCGTCGACGCCGTTGAACGAGGTCGCGGCCACCCGGACCAGAACCTGCCCGGCGCCCGGTACGGGCTGCTCGACCTCCTCGTACCGCAGGACGCTCGGGTCGCCGTACTCGTGGAAACGTACTGCCTTCATGGGAAATCCTCGTCTCTCCGGCCGCCAGATCTCGTCGGACCCGGGACCTCCCGTGTCCGACTGATCAAGCGTGGCGCGCGTCGGAACCCGGATGAAGGCCTGTCCTATCCCCGGACAAGTTGTCCCTGGCGCCGGGGCTCATACGGCTAGTGCCCCGCGTAGTCCCGTACGGAGGACAGGAGTTGGAGCTTCTCGTGGCTGGGTGAGCCGGGTGTGGCGGAGAAGACCAGCAGTTCCTGGGCCTGGTCGGGGTCGATGAGGCGCTGGCAGTACAACTCCATTTCGCCCAACGCGGCATGGCGATAGCGCTTGAGGTCGTTGTGGTGGGTGACGTCCACCTCGTGCAACCGCCAGATGCCGGCGAACTCGTCGCTGATCTCCAGCAGCGCGGAGACGATCTCGCCGGCGGTTCCCTCAGGGTCCGCCGTGTACGCCGCCCGGATCTCCGAGGTGAAGACCCGGCCCCGCAGATCGTGGTCCTCGACGGGGTAGAGCGCGCGTTGCGCCGGGTCGGTGAACCAGCGGTAGACCAGGTAGCGGGAGAGTCCGCTGAAGCGGGTGTAGTCGCCCAGGAGGGCGATCGCCGGCGGGTTCTGCAGCAGGGTCTCGTTGAACCGGGACATCACCAGGGCGGGGGTGTCCGAGAGCCGTTCGACGATGCGCAGCATGGTGGGGCTGACGTGGCCGTCGCCCAGGACCCGCCGTGGCGCCGAGTGCCCGGCGAGGTCGAAGAGATGGTCCCGTTCGCTCAGGCTGAGGTGCAGGGCGCGGGCGATTCCGGCGAGCACCTGTTCGGACGGGACCGGGCCGCGCTGCTGCTCGATCCGGCTGTAGTAGTCGACCGACATGCCGGCCAGCGCGGCGACCTCCTCGCGCCGCAGCCCGCCGGTACGCCGCCTCGGGCCGCGGGGAAGCCCGACGTCCTCCGGCTGCAGCACCTCCCGGCGCGCCCGCAGGAAGTCGGCCAGCAACGCCCGGTCCATCCCAGCCTCCGCGAACAGGACCCATGCCGAAGGACGGTCCGGTCGGCGAAATCCACCGTAACGGAAAAGCCCTCAGCCACTCCTCAGCTGTCCAGATCAACCCGCACGGTCAACTGCCCTGCCCCTATGGCCCGTACGGACAGGCTGTTCAGCACGGGCAGCGAGCGCAGGCGTACGGCGGTGTCGTCGTCCGGCAGGAGATGGGCGGTACCGGTGTGCCACCGCCCCCGGATGCGCACCCGCACCCGCGGCTCGGCCTTGATGTTGCGGACGTACTGCGACCGTTCGCCGAACTCCGAGACCAGCCAGAAGGAGCCGCCGACCCGCTTGCCGCCCACCGGGGTCCGGCGGGGCAGGCCCGAGACGCGGCCGGTGGTCTCCAGGACGGTCTGGAGCGGCAGCCGCCGCATGACCGGGTTGAGCAGGCGCTGAACGGCCCTGGCGGTGCGGTACTTGCGCTCGGCGTCCCGGGACATGGGTGGTGAGACTCCTGCCTCTTGTCTTCCGTAACCTGACGGGCGGCCTCGATGATCTCAGGGTGCGGGCCGGGCGGACGAAGGGGTGTCGGCGATGCGCGTGGTGACCTGGAACCTGTGGTGGCGCTTCGGCCCGTGGGAGCAACGTCAGAAGGCGATCCTCACGGTGCTGCGGGAGCTGCGTCCGGATGTGGTCGGCCTCCAGGAGGTGTGGTCGGCCGGCTCCGAGAACCTGGCGGAGTGGCTGGCCGGGGAGCTGGGCCTGCACTGGGCGTGGGCCGCGTCGCCCGCCTCGGAGCGCTGGCAGCGGCGGATCGGCGACCCGGGGGTGGAGGTCGGCAACGCGGTGCTGAGCCGCTGGCCGGTGATCGACCGGGCCGTCCTGCGGCTGCCCGCCCCTGAGGACCTGGACGACGGCCGCCTCGCCTTCCACACCAGGCTGGCGGGACCCTCGTACGACATCCCCTTCTTCACCACCCACCTCACCTCGTCCCCCACCGCCTCGGCGATCCGCTGCCAACAGGTCACGGCACTCGCGGAGTTCGTGGCGGCGCACAGGTCGGGCACCGACTTCCCGCCCGTCATCACCGGCGACTTCAACGCCTGGCCCGACTCCGACGAGGTCCGCCTCTTCGGCGGCTACAGGACGGCCCCGGCCGTTCCAGGCCAACTCTTCCTGGACGCCTGGGAGTACGCGGACCCGTCGGCCCCCTCCGCGACCTGGGATCCGGCGAACCCCTACGTCCGCGTGGCCCCGCCGGCCCGCATCGACTACATCCACGTGGGCCCACCGAACGCATCCGGCCTCGGTCACGTCCTGAACGTGCGGCGCGCGGGCGACGCCCCGGTGGACGGCGTCTGGCCGTCGGACCACGCGGCGGCGGTGGCGGAGCTGGCGGACGGGTCAGAGTGACTTGAGGTGGCCGAGCAGGGCGGCGAAGGCGGCGGGGGTGACGGTGACGACGGTTCGGGCGGGGCCGGAATCGGAATCGGTGTCTGTGAGGTGGACTCCGTCGGGTTCGGTGGATATGTGGACGCACGCGTCGCCTTCCTGGCAGTAGGACGACTTCTGCCAACGGTCCGTGATCATGCGGACTCCCTCAGAGGTTCTGGGCGATGGAACGGATCAGATCCCGAGACTTGCCGGGACTCAGAGCGGTGGCTTCCACGACGTCGAGCAGGTGCCGGTACTTCGTCAGAAGAGCCTCGGCGTCGAGGAGGACCGGCCCGTGAAACTGGTCGAGCTGTGCGGTGTCGAGCTGCGGTACGGGCCCGTACAGGTAGTTGATGGACTGACCCGAGCCGGGGAAGGCGCCGACGTCGAACGGCAGCACACGGATCGTGACGTGCTGCTGCTCGCTCATGTCGAGCAGATGCCGTAGCTGGGCACGGGCCACGTCCCGGCCACCGACCCGCATGCGCAGGGCCGCCTCGTGCACGGTCGTGCGATACGGCGTCGGGTCGGCGCCGTAGAGGAGGCCCTGCCGCTTGATCCGGTGCGAGACCCGGTGTTCGATCGCGGGTGGTGAGGGTTCCGGGATGACGTGCCGGAAGATCTCGCGTGCGTGGTCGGCAGTCTGGAGCAGCCCCGGCATATGGGAGGTGTACGCGGTCCGTATGGCGGTGGCGTGATGCTCCAGCTCGGCGAGGTCGAGGAGTCCCGAAGGCAGGACTTCGCGGTACGACTCCCACCAGCCGAACAGCCTGTCGGTCGCCATGCCGACCAGAGCCTCGACGAACGCCTGGTCCGGGCAGGAGTAGATGCTGGCCAGCGCGCGGATACGGTCGGGGCTCACCCCGAACCGTCCGGATTCCACGTTGCTGAGCTGTCCTTGGCTCGTACCCAGTGTGCGCGCGGCCTCGGTCGCCGTCAGGCCCGAGCGCTCACGCATCTTGCGCAGCTCCACAGCGATCCGGAGGCGGCGGGCCGTCAGCGGGGGCCTTGTGGACATGTGTGAACTCTTCCTGGACGCACGTTCCATACACGGTCACCCGCATGGGTGAAAAACGTCGAAGTATCTCCAGGGGCGGCAAATGGCATTTGCTGGACCTCTATCGTCATATCCAGGCGCCCCGTCTGGAAGCGCACCGTGGGACGCCGCGGCGGAGACACCAGGCACTCGTCCAACTCCCCTCAGTGACCGGAGACTTCCGATGGCCACCGTATCCCCGTCCTGGAACTACACCCTGCATCTTCCGCACGATCCACGCGCACCGGGGATCGCGAGGGGCGCTCTGAGGCTGATCCTTGCCGCGCACCGGTTGCCCGACCTCACACCCACCGCGGAGCTACTCGCGGCAGAACTGCTGGCGAACGCGCACTGCCACACGAAAGGCCCCTACGCCTTCCGCCTCCTCTCCCCGGCCCCCGGACGGATCCGGGTCGCCGTCTGGGACACGGACCCCCGCGTCCCGCCCGGCTTCACCTCCGACCAGCCGCCACCCGCACCGGACGCCGAACACGGCCGGGGCCTGAGCCTGGTCCGTGCCTGCGCGGACGCGACGGGCGTGTCGGTACTGCGCGAGCTGGGCGCGTCGAGGGGCGGGAAGCTGCTGTGGGCGGAGTGCGGGGTGCCGGGGTGATGAGCCGGGCCATACTGGGAGAAGTGACCGCTGTTCACCAGGAGCCGACCATGAGCGCACAGCCCGAGCACGGCTGGGGAGCGATGCCCCTCCCGGAGATCCGGACCGTGGACGACCTGCGCAGCGCGCTCAGCCGCTACGGCTTCCCCGGCGACCGGGAGCGTTTCGAAACGGAGCTGGCGGCCGCCATAGGTGCCTCGCCCACCAACGACTTCGCGGGTGCCGCAGCTGTCGTCCGGGCCTACCGGCACCGGGTTCTGATCAGGAACTCACCCGAGATCATGACGGCCCTGGAAGAGGCCCGTGGCGGAGGCGGCGGTACGTGAACGAGATCCCGCTGGAGGAGGCCGAGCCGGCCAGGAAGGCGTTCGGCGATCTGACGGAGGGGGAGCGGGAGGTGGTCCGCGCGGCACTCGCCGCCATTGCCCGGGACCCGGCGGTGGGCCGCGAGATTCCCGGCTGGCGCCCTCCGTCCCTGGCGTACACGCATACACCGGGCCTGGGGGTGACGGTCGTCTATTACTTCCGTGATCCGCAGGTGTTGGACTGAGGCGGTCCTTCGGCTATGCCTTCGGAACGATCCATTCTCTCGGCTCGTCCAGGCCGTCGGGTTGGTACAGCACGGACTCTGGACGCTCGGTGCCGGGGACGGCGAACGCCAGCTTGCCCCGTGCGCACTTGCCTGCGGTCACCGTCACTTCGAACGGGAACTCCGGCTTCGGGAAGTCGCTATAGGTGGAGCTCGACGGGTTGATACGGCCTCCGTCGCCGTAGTACAGCGTCCAGCTGGTGGTGTTGTCGGTGTACGAACCTCTGGTCCCGCACAGCTTCAGATCCGCGTACGCCCACACGTAACCCGGCTCCCCGGCCTCTTCACTCGCCTTGCCGACCGAGGTGAAGCCCTGTTTGTAGTCGAGCACGGTCAGGCTGCCTTCGAACGGCTTGGCCGGGTCGGTGTTTTGCACCCTCCAGGTGGTGCCGAAGGCCAAGGCCTTGGACGACGGGGGTGACGAGGCAGGTGCCTCAACCGCTCCGGGTGTGGGGAGCACGGTCTGTGCGCTGGTAACTGTCGTGGTGGCCGTCGCCGAAGGACCCGCCTTGTCGGCGCCGGAGTCGGCCGTGACGCCGATCAGCACTCCGACGAGGAGGCCGGCGAGAACGGCGCCTGCAAGGAGCAGGACGCTCCTCCGGGAGCGCGCGGGACGCGGCGGTTGAGCGGCGTCATCGGAGGCCTGAGCGTGCAGTGGCCCGTCGGGAGGTCCCGACGGGGACGGGCTGTTCATGGTTTCAGCGTGCGACGGGCAGGCTGTTCGCGCACTCCGGACCACGTCTGCCTCACGGCTGCTTCGACGTGCGGTGCACCCGGCCTGGTGCTCAACTGGAAACCGGATCCCATCGAGCACAGGACGTTGCGATGAGCGGCAACGGAACTCGACGCGGGCCCTTATGGCGCCTGCGACGGAAATGTACGCGCCGCATCTCGACAGGGACGGCGACGGCGTGGCCTGCGAGCCGTACGCGGGGCCTTGACGCGACGGCGACCGAAATCTCTCGCGGGGACGCTCAGTCGCCTCGCTCCTCCCCCGTGAACATGCTGATCAGGCCGTGAGGGGTGTCGGCGCCGAACATCAGGGCGTAGAGCTCCGTGCCCTCCTCGGCCGTTTCGGCGCTGCGGGGGAACATGGCGTGCTCGTGCTCGGTGAGCGCGGTCTCGATGTCGTCGGGGTGGGCCGCCAGAGCCTTGGCGAGCTCCGCGCCGTCGAGCATGGCGAGGTTGGCGCCCTCGCCGTTCGGGGCGGCGACGTGGGCGGCGTCGCCGATCAGGGTCACGCCCGGCACCCGCTCCCAGCGGTGCTCGACGGGCAGGGCGGCGAAGTGGCGCAGGACCGGGGCGGTGTCGGCGTCGGTGATCAGCGCGGTGAGTTCCGGCGCCCAGCCCTCGAACTCCCGCGCTATCCGGGCGACGGCCGCGGCGGAGTCGGTGAAGTCGATGTCCGCGAACCAGTCCTGCGGCCGGGCGAGCATCACGTACGTGTGCAGGTTGCCGCCCCGCTCCCGGTGCGTCACGAAACCCTTGCCCGGCGCGAGCACGAACAGCGCCCCGGCTCCGACCACCTTCGCGCTGGCCGGGTGCCGGGTGTCGGAGTCGTGCAGGTACACCTCGACGCAGGACATGCCGGTGTACTCGGGCCTCGCGGCGGACAGCAGCGGCCGTACCCGGGACCATGCCCCGTCCGCGCCGACCAGGAGTTCGGTGACGACCGAGGTGCCGTCGGCGAACGTCACCTCGTGGCGGCCCCCGCCCAGCGCCCGGGTGCCGCTGACCTTGTGGCCCCAGCGGACCGTGCCGGGCGGCAGCGAGTCCAGCAGGAGCTGCCGCAGCTCGCCGCGCTGCACCTCGGGGCGGCCGCCGGTGCCGTCGTCGGCCTTGTCGAAGAGGACCGTGCCGTCCCGGTCGACCAGCCGTGTCGCCTCGCGGCCCTCCAGGATCAGGCCGTGGAACTCGTCCTCCAGGCCGGCCGCCCGCAGGGCCAACAGGCCGTTGTGGTCGTGGATGTCGAGCATTCCGCCCTGGGCGCGGGCCGTGGGGGAGGACTCCGCCTCGTACACGGTGGCCGGGATGCCGTGGACGTGCAGGACGCGGGCGAGCGTGAGGCCGCCGAGTCCGGCGCCGATGATCGTGACGTGGGTGGTGGTCATGGAGACTCCTTGCGCGTCGTGGGGCCGCCGGGTGGGTCCGGTGGCGTCTCCAGAAAGGTTCCGGGGCCCCGTCGACAGGCCGCCGACACCGAACCGACACCCCCGACAGACGCCCGACACCGCGCCGACGCCGACGCCGACCCGAAGTTGAAGCCCCTGCCGCGCGTGGAGACGGCGTCGGCCGAGCCGGCCGCCGCGTTCCAGATCGTGTGCGACGCCACCAGCGAGCAGGTCGACAGGTGGAGAGGCTGGAGGCGTTGAAGTCGCTGCCGGACTCGTGGTTCGCGTCAGTCGGCCCGGAGCAGGGCGCGCAGCTCGGTGGTGTCGATGATGTGGGCCCGTGAGGGGAAGACGCGGTGGAGCAGGACCTCGTGGACTTCGGTGTCCGGGTCGGCGACGCCGTCCGACAGGACGTAGAGCTGGTAGTCGCGGTCGGCGGCGTCGATGACGGTGGACAGGACGGCGCCACTGGTGCTGATGCCGGAGACGACCAGGGTGGTGATGCCGCGCTCCCGCAGCTGCTGGTCGAGGTCGGTGGTGGACATGCCGCCGTGGCGGATCTTGCGCACGACGATGTCGCTGTCCTGGGGAGCCAGGCGCTCGTGGACGGCGGTGCCAGGGTCCTCGTGGTGCAGGACGCGGTGGTGGGCCAGCGGGGCGAAGGACTTGTTGGAGGCCGGGATCGCGTCCCAGTCGGTATCGGTGAAGCCGACGCGTACGTAGGCGATGGTGCCGCCATGCGCGCGAACGTCGGCGATGGCCCCTTCCACACGACCGAGCAGCGCGTTCCGGTCCTCGCCTTCGGGCACAAAGGCCAGGATCGCGGGCTGGTAGTCCATGACGAGAAGAGCGGTGCGGGCGGGGTCAAGCGCGGGGGCGGTGTTCACGCGAGTTCTCCTTAACCGGTGGTGTGCCAGGTCGACGCGGACACGCACCGGGGACCGGCTGCGGCCTGCGGGTGGCACGTTGTGGTGCCTCACGAGTGGCTGCGGGACGGTTCCGGCTCGTGCTGCGGCGTCTGGTCCTCTCGGGGAAGCAGGAGCGGGGTGGTCAAGATGAGCAGTCCTGCGACCGTGAGAGCGGTACGTGGGCTGGTGACGTCGGCGAGCAGCCCGGCGAGTGCGGTGAGGACGGCGATGGACGCCTGCTGGCCGATCGACCAGGCCGACAGGGTGCGGGCGACGAGATGCTCGGGGGTGTGTTCGAGCCGGTAGGTGGCGAGCACCGGGCTGTACAGGCTCATGTTGATGATGATCGCCAGCTCGACGGCCATCACGGTGACGAGGCCGACGACGCCGGGACGGACGAAGGCCAGGCCGATCAGCCAGATGGCGCGCAGGGTGCCAACGGTCCGGAAGACCCAGTGCCGGCCGAAGCGCGCCACGACACGGCGGGCCAGCCGCGAGCCGATGAGTCCGCCGAGGCAGGGGGCGGCGAAGGCGAGGCCGTACTGCCAGGGCGGGAAACCGAGTTGGCGAAGCAGGAGCACCGCCAGCAGCGGCTCGGTGGCCATGATCAGCCCGCCGACGAGCAGTTGGTTGAGGTAGAGGGCGCGCAGACCGGGGTGGCCCAAGATGTGTCGCCAGCCGTCGAGAAGTGCGCCCACCCGGACGGGGCTCTTGTCGGTCCTTCGCGGCGCTTCTTCCTGGCCGCGGATCGCGATGATGCCGAGCGCGGAGAGCAGGTAGCTGAGCGCGTCGGCCACCACGGTGGTGACGGGACCGAACAGGCCGATCGCAGCTCCGCCCAACGGTGGCCCCACCGCGATGGAGCTCCAGTTCGTGGACTCGAACCGAGCGTTGGCGACGAGTAGGTCGTCCGGCCGGACGAGGGCCTTGAGGTAAGCGCCGCCGGCCGCGTTGAACGCGATCTTGGCCGCGGCGACCAGAGCCGAGACCACGAGGAGCTGGACGAGACTGAGCCATCCGAAGGCGTAGGCGACGGGGACCGTCGCCATGGCCGCAAGCCGGGCCAGGTCCATCATGATCATGACTGGGCGTTTGCGCCGGAACTCCACCCACGGCGCGAGGGGCACCGCGATCAGCGCACCCACCGCAGGCCCCACCGCGGACAGCGCGGACACCTCAGCGGGTCCGGCATGCAGCACCAGCACGGCGATCAGCGGCAACGCCCCGAACCCCAGCCCGGACCCATACGCGCTCACCGCATACGACGCCCACAGCCAGCCGAACTGCCGGCCCAACCGTCTCCTGCCCGCCATGCGCAGCGCACTCCCCTTGATTCCCCGCCCGAACAAACCGACGTTGACCACGGAGAGATAAGCGGGCAGGACAACAGCAGGTCAAACAACCGACCTGCCCGCAATCCACAACCATCAGTTGTTCACTAAGGTGGGTCGGCGTGGATCTCGAAGCAGTACGTACCTTCGTCGCCGTCGCGGAAGCGGGCCAGTTCCAGAAAGCCGCCACCGACCTGTCGATCACCCAGCAGGCCGTCTCCAAACGCATCGCCGCGCTGGAGCGCACCCTTGGCGTGCGACTGTTCACCCGTGCCCCACGCGGCGCCGAGCCCACCATCGACGGGCAGGCGTTCCTGCCCCACGCACGCGAGCTGCTGCGCGTCGAGGGGCGCGCGATAGCCTCCGTGCGCCCCGGCCACCGGCCGCTTCGCGTCGACGTGATCGCCTCGCGCAGCGCGCAGTCGGGCCTGATGCGTGGCTTCCACCGCGCACACCCCGAGATCGACCTCGACGTGATGATGCTGTTCGACATCGAGACCGCCGTCACCGCCATCCGCTCCGGCACCATCGACGCGTCCTTCCGCGCCGTCGCCGCGCCTGGCCGCCCCCTCCCCGAGGACATCGAGTCCATCCGGGTCCTCGACGAGCCGCTCCAACTCCTCACCGGCCCCCGCCACGCACTGGCAGGCGCCCGCTCGGTCACCCTCGCCCAGCTCACCGGGCACCGGATCTGGATGCCCGGCATCGCCCCCGGCACCGAATGGGGCGCCTACTACGACGACCTCGTCGCCGAGTTCGGCCTCACCATCGAGGCGACGGGCCCCAACTTCGGCTCCGACGTACTCCTCGACACCATCGCCGACACCCCGGCACTGGCCACCTTCATGGGCGAGCCCACCCGCCTCGTCTGGCCCGCCGGCCACGACCTGCGCCGCATCCCGGTCATCGACCCGACCCCGGTCTACCCGCACTCGCTCCTCTGGCACCGCGACAACCCCCACCCGGCGCTGGCCACCCTCCGCACCCACCTCGCCGCCACGACGGCCGACCACGACGCCACCGGCACCTGGAGGCCGGGCTGGGTGACGCCGCGCTGAACGGCCGACGACCCACGCGGCCGGCCCTGTCGAGCGCGGACAGTCGACGGCGGGCGTCGCCGGGGGCGAGCAGGCCGGCCGGCTCGGAGATCGCCTCCGCGGAGGGCTCGAAGCAGCGACGGAGCCTCTCCGGCGTCCTGTGCCGGGACTTCGCCATCAGCATCAACAGCGAGGCAGCCCGCTCGCCGAGATGGGTCAGGGCGGAGTGACGGTACTCGTGCAGGTCCCAGCCCGTACCCGGCCCGCGCAGGGTCGCAGGGCGGTGCGCCCCCGCCACGACCGCGCTGCTCCCTGGCGCTCGCCGAGCCTGCGTACGGTGGACGCTGCACCTGCCCCGCGCGCGGCCGACCGGCCGTGCCGACCCGGGCAGACCGAGCCGCCCCTGGCCGACCGGTCCCGCCCCCGCCGGGCCCGACACCGCGCTCGCCCCCGGCCCACCCGGCCCACCCGGCCCACCCGGCCCACCCGGCCCACCCGGCCCACCCGGGCCCCCAGCCCCAGCCCCGGTCCACCCGGTCCACCTGACCCACCCGGCCCACCCGAGCCCCCAGCTCCAGCCCCCCGCCCCCCTGCTCACCCCACCCACCCCCACACCCCAACACCCCAACAACCCCCAACGATGCCGACCAGTCGGTATGGACATCCCCGCCCCCGCCCGGTACAGATGCAGTCATGCGTATTTCCGTGACGATCTTCCTCACCGACGAGACCATCACCCCGACCCGGCTCGCCCGTGAGCTGGAGGCGCGGGGCTTCGGCGGGCTGTATCTGCCCGAGCACACCCACATCCCCGTCGAGCGGGTCACCCCGTACCCCGCGGGCGGCGACCTGCCGCGCGAGTACGGCCGTACCCTCGACCCCTTCGTCGCGCTCGGCCAGGCCGCCGCCGTCACCGAGCGGCTCGGGCTCGGCACCGGCATCACGCTCGTCGCCCAGCACGACCCGATCGACCTCGCCAAGCAGATCGCCACCCTCGACCACCTCTCGGGCGGGCGGTTCACGCTCGGGCTCGGGTTCGGGTGGAACGTCGAGGAAGCCGCCGACCACGGCGTCGAGTGGCGCACCCGGCGCGAGCTCGTCCGGGACCGGATGGCGCTCATGCAGGCGCTGTGGGCGGACGAACCGACCGCCTACGAAGGGGAGTTCGGGAGCGTCAAGGCCAGCCACGCCTTCCCCAAGCCCGTGCGGAAGCGGACCCTGGTGGGCGGCGCCGCCGGGCCCAAGCTGTTCTCCCACATCTGCGCGTACGCCGACGGCTGGCTCCCCATCGGCGGACGCGGCCTCGGCGAGTCCCTGCCCGTGCTGCGCGCCGCCTGGGCCGACGCGGGCCGCGACCCGGGCGCCCTCCAGGTCGTCCCGTACGCCGTCCTGCCCACCCCCGGCAAGCTCGCCCACTACGCCGAGCTCGGCATCGAGGAGGTCGTGCTCCAGCTGCCGCCGGCGGGGGAGGGTGAGGTGCTGAAGGTGCTCGACGAGTATGCCCGCTATGTCCAGGACGGCACCGCAGGGGTGTGACGTCACCCACCTCCGGGCGGCGGGGCTGCCCTGATCACACCGCTCGTATGCTCGAAGGATGACGACTTCCGCGACCTCCGGAACCGGCCCCACCGACCGCCCCGGCGGTACCGGCCCCACCGAGAACTCCCTGCGTCGCGCTCTCAAACGCGCCCGGGACGGCGTCGCCCTGGACGTGACAGAAGCAGCGGTGCTCCTCCAGGCCCGCGGTGAGGCCCTCGTCGACCTCACCGCGTCCGCCGCCCGGGTCAGGGACGCGGGGCTCGAACAGGCCGGCCGTCCCGGTGTCATCACGTACTCGAAGAGCGTCTTCATCCCGCTGACCCGGCTGTGCCGCGACAAGTGCCACTACTGCACCTTCGTCACCGTGCCCGGCAAGCTCCGCCGCGCCGGGCACGGGATGTTCATGTCCCCCGACGAGGTCCTGGACGTGGCCCGCAAGGGCGCCGCGCTGGGCTGCAAGGAAGCCCTGATCACCCTCGGCGACAAGCCGGAGGACCGCTGGCCGGAGGCCAGGGAGTGGCTGGACGCGCACGGCTACGACGACACCATCGCCTACGTCCGGGCCATCTCCATCCGCATCCTGGAGGAGACGGGCCTGCTGCCCCACCTCAACCCGGGCGTGCTGTCCTGGACCGACTTCCAGCGGCTCAAGCCGGTCGCGCCCAGCATGGGCATGATGCTGGAGACCACCGCCGAGCGGCTGTGGTCCGAGCCCGGCGGCCCGCACCACGGTTCCCCCGACAAGGAACCCGCCGTACGGCTGCGGGTGTTGGAGGACGCCGGGCGCTCCTCCGTCCCCTTCACCTCCGGCATCCTCATCGGCATCGGGGAGACCTACGAGGAGCGCGCCGAGTCGCTCTTCGCGCTCCGGCGCACGGCGCGGGCGTACCACAGCGTCCAGGAACTGATCATCCAGAACTTCCGCGCCAAGCCGGACACCGCGATGCGCGGCATGCCGGACGCGGAGCTCGACGAGCTGGTCGCCGCGGTGGCGGTGGCCCGCCTCATCATGGGCCCGGCCGCCAACATCCAGGCCCCGCCGAACCTCGTCGAGGGCGAGTACGAGCGGCTGATCGGGGCCGGGATCGACGACTGGGGCGGCGTCAGCCCGCTCACCATCGACCACGTCAACCCCGAGCGCCCCTGGCCGCAGATCGAGGAGCTCACCGAGCGGTCCGCCGCGGCCGGCTTCGAACTGCGGGAACGTCTGTGCGTGTACCCCGAGTTCGTCCAGCGGGGCGAGCCCTGGCTGGACCCGAGGCTGCGCCCGCACGTGGCGGCGCTGGCCGACCCGGAGACGGGCCTCGCCCGCCCCGACGCCCTCCCGCGGGGGCTGCCGTGGCAGGAGCCCGAGGAGGTCTTCGTGGCCTCCGGCCGCACGGACCTGCACGCCTCCATCGACACCGAGGGCCGTACGTCCGACCGCCGTGACGACTTCGACGAGGTCTACGGCGACTGGGGCGCCCTGCGCGAGGCGGCCGCCCCCGGGATGGTGCCCGAGCGCATCGACACGGACGTACGGCAGGCGCTGCGGACCGCCGCCGACGATCCCACCAGGCTGACCGACGAGGAGGCCCTCGCGCTGCTGCACGCCGACGGGCCCGCCCTGGACGCGCTGTGCCAGGTGGCCGACGACGTGCGCAAGTCGGTGGCCGGCGACGACGTGACGTACATCGTCACCCGGAACATCAACTTCACCAACGTCTGCTACACGGGCTGCCGTTTCTGCGCCTTCGCCCAGCGGCGCACCGACGCCGACGCCTACACGCTCTCCCTGGACCAGGTGGCCGACCGCGCCCAGCAGGCCTGGGAGCTCGGCGCGGTGGAGGTCTGCATGCAGGGCGGGATCCACCCGGACCTGCCCGGCACGGCGTACTTCGACATCGCGAAGGCGGTGAAGGAGCGGGTCCCCGGCATGCATGTGCACGCCTTCTCGCCGATGGAGGTCGTCAACGGCGCGACCCGCACCGGCATGTCGATCCGCGAGTGGCTGACCACGGCCAAGGAGGCCGGGCTCGGCTCCCTGCCCGGCACGGCCGCCGAGATCCTCGACGACGAGGTCCGCTGGGTGCTGACCAAGGGCAAGCTGCCGACGGCGACCTGGATCGAGGTGATCGAGACGGCGCACGAGGTCGGCCTCAGGACCTCCTCGACGATGATGTACGGCCATGTCGACCAGCCCCGGCACTGGCTGGGCCACCTGCGCACGCTGGCGGGCATCCAGCAGCGCACCGGCGGCTTCACGGAGTTCGTGACGCTCCCCTTCATCCACACCAACGCCCCGGTGTACCTGGCCGGCATCGCCCGCCCCGGCCCGTCGATGCGGGACAACCGGGCGGTCACGGCGATGGCCCGGCTGCTCCTGCACCCCTGGATACCGAACATCCAGACCAGCTGGGTCAAGCTCGGCACCGAGGGCGCGGCCGAGATGCTCCGCTCCGGCGCGAACGACGTCGGCGGCACCCTGATGGAGGAGACGATCTCGCGGATGGCGGGGTCGTCGTACGGCTCCTACAAGTCGGTCAAGGACCTGATCGCGGTGGCGGAGGCGGCGGGCCGTCCCGCCCGTCCGCGCACCACGCTGTACGGCGAGGTGCCGCAGGAGCGGCAGCAGGCGGCGCAGGTCTCCGACGGGCATCTGCCGGAGCTGCTGCCGGTGCTGGACTGAGCCGGGGCGACGGCTCGCGGGCGGGTGTCGAGACGGGGGCCGGTACGATGATCCGACCCCCGTTCGACGGGGATCCTTAGCCGAGGAGATGCGTGCCGTGCCAGCCCCGAAGGTCTGGGTGACGGGTCTGACCGTGGGGGCGATCGCCGCCGTCGTCGCCCTGGCCGTACAGGCCGACAAGGGAACGAAGCCGAGCGCCGTGGCCACCGCCCGGCCGAGCGTGTCGGCGTCCCCGAGCGCGTCCGCGCGACCCGAGCCGTCGGCGACCGCGGTCCCGGACGCCTCCGGCACCGGCCGCCGGATCGTCTACTCGCTCGGCGACAAGCGGGTCTGGCTGATCGACGCGAGCGAGGCGTCCCGGCGGACCTTCGCCGTCTGGCCGGGGACGGTCGACCCCGCCCCCGGCACCTACGCCGTCTCGCTGCGCCGGGGCGACCCGACGACCGGATCCGACGGCGTGCGGATCGAGCACATCGTGTACTTCACCGCCGTGGACGGCGTGAACGTCGCCTTCTCCAACGCGGTGGACGGTTCCTCGCCCCCGCCCGCCAAGGGCAGCCGGACCGGCGGCATCCGCATGAAGACGGCGGACGGCTCGGCCCTGTGGACGTTCGGCGAGACGGGGACGAAGGTCGTCGTCGTCAACTAGCGGCGCGCTCCGGCAGGTTGACCACCAGCAGCACCACGCCGCTCAGCACGAACACCCGCAGCGCCGCGTCCAGGCCGTTCCAGGTGTCCGACTGCCACATGGAGAACCACTCCCCGCCGATCGCGATGAACCCGGCGCCGAAGAGCAGCATGAGCATGAGCAGACCGTAGGTGGAGAAGCGCCGGGCGGCCTGGTCGTCCCGCCGCACCCACAGCCATGTGCCGTAGATCAGCACGAGCGCCGCGAGCGTCTCCCAGACGATGATCGCGACGTACGCCGTGTTCTGAAGTCCCTTGCTGGTGACGGCTCTCCACATCAGATCGTCGTCCTTGAACGTCGTGTCCATCGCGAGCACATGCTGCACGAACGCCTGGTTCGTGCCGAAGTCGGTGATGTTCCCGAACGCGACGAGCGCTATGTACAGCGCGACGCTCGCGGTGAGCAGGGTGGCGGAGAGGTGAAGTGCGCTGCGTGAGGTGCGTGGGGGTGTCGATGCCATGGAGGCCATCTTCCCTGTGCGGGGCGGCGTGATCCAGATCGGTTGCGCCAGAATGAGAGGCGGACGGGCCGCGACGAGGGGACGAACGCATGACGCAGGCGGAGCCGTCGGCGCAGGAGCTGATCCTGCGGCGCACCCGGGCCGGTTTCGTGGGCCGCGAGGCCGAACGGACCGCGTTCCTGCGGAACTTCGACTTCCCGCCCGGGGACCCCCGGCACCGTTTCCGCTTCCATGTCCACGGCAGCGCGGGCGTCGGAAAGACCTCCCTGGTGCAGGAGTTGGCGGCGCTCGCCCGCGAACGCGGGGCGCTCACGGCCTACATCGACGACGGCATCGGCAGCGTCCCGGAGGCGATGGAGACGCTGTGCCGCGAATTCGTCGACCAGGGCCGGAGACTGAAGGATCTGGAGCGGCGCCTCGCGACCTGGCGGGACCGGCGGCGCGAGGCGGAGGCCGCCCTCGCCGCCCTCGCCCCGGAGTCCCCACCCCAGGGGGCGTCGGCCGGGAGCAGGATGGCCGTGGACCTCAGCCTGGGTGCCCTGGAAGCGGCCCTGCCGGGCGCCGGACTCGTCACCCGCGCCCTTCCCGCCGACCGGCTCGCCCAGGGGGCCGACCGGCTGCGGGCCGGCCTCGGCGCCCGCTTCCGCAACCTCGACGACGTCGACCTGGTGCTCACCCCGGAGCGGGTCCTCACCCCGGTCCTGCTCGCCGAACTGAGGGCCGCCGCCTCCGCCGTACCGTGGATCGTCCTGTTCTTCGACACCTACGAGCGGACCGGCCCCTTCCTCGACCCGTGGCTGTACGACGTCCTCACCAAGCCCCGTGAGCACGGCCGGCTGCCCGCCGCCGTCGTGGTGGTCACCGCGGGCCAGCGCCCCCTGGACACCGCCCACTGGGGCGGACTGGACTCGGTGGCGGAGCTGCCGCTGGCCCCCTTCACCGAGGCCGAGGCGCGCCGCCTGCTCGCCGCGTGGGGCATCGTGGCCGAACCGGTCGTCGAGGAGGTGCTGCGCCTGACGGGCGGCCTGCCGGTCCTGGTGTCGACCCTCGCGGCCCGGCGCCCCGACGGCCCGGACGACGTGATCGACCCGAGCACCACCGCGGTGCAGCGGTTCCTGAAGCCGGAACCGGAGGCCCTGAAGAAGGTCGCCCGGGCCTGCGCGCTCCCCAGACGCCTGGACGCGGACGTCGTCCGGGTGCTCATCGCCGCCCCGGAGGACGAACTCGACTCCCGGTACGCGTGGTTGACCGGGCTGCCGTTCGTCACCCAGCGCGGCGATCGGCTCCAGTACCACGACGTCGTCCGCACGCAGATGCTCCGCATGGAACGGCGCCGGTCCCGCACCGAGTGGACGAGCCGGCACCGGCGGCTCGCGGAGGCGTTCGCCGAGTGGCGCGAGGACGCCGAATGCGGCCGGGGCGTCGAGGAGCTGTGGGCCGACGAGGAGTGGTGCGAACTGCGCCTGGAGGAGGTCTACCACCTGCTCTGCGCCCGCCCGCCCGCGGCGCTCGCCGAGGCGCTGCGCGGCTTCGTCGTGGCCTGCCGCCAGGACGAGGTCGTCGCCCGCCGCTGGGCGCGGATGCTGGAGGAGGCGGGCGAGGCGGCGGACCACGCCCTACTGCGCGAGTGGGGACGGTCGCTGGGCGCGGCGCTCGCCGACGAGGAGAGCGGCATGACCACGGCGGCGGACCTGCTGCTGGCCCGCCCCGGTCTCGACCCGGCCGGGCGGGCGGAGGCGCATGTGCTGCGCGCCCGGGAACTGCGCAGGCGCCAGGAGTACGGGCAGGCCCTGGAGGAGTACGACCGCGCGGTCGAACTCGATCCGCTGCAACCCCTGGCCCACTACGGCCGGGGCCTCGCCCATCAGCTCCTGGACGACTACCCGGCGGCACTGACCGCCTTCGACCGGGCCGTCGAACTGGCCCCCGACCTCGGGTGGATCATCGCCGAGCGGGCCGAGACGTACCGTCTGGCGTCCCGCTTCGAGGAGGCGGACGCCGACTTCAGCCGGGCCGTGGCCCTCGACCCCACCGACGACGTCGCCCTGACCGGACGGGCGGTGTGCCGGCACGGCCTGGGCCGGCTCGACGAGGCACTCGCCGACTTCAACCGGGCGCTGAGCATCGACCCGGAGCATCTGTGGGCGCTCGTGCGCAGGGCCCGGCTGCACCGCACGCGGGGCGACGAGGACAAGGCGTTCGCCGACCTCGACCGGGCGTTCGCGCTGGCTCCCGACATGGCCTGGATCGCGTCGGAACGCGGGGACGCGTACCGGCTCGCCGGGCGCTACGAGGAGGCCGTGGCGGAGCTGGGGCGCGCGGTGGCCCTGGAGCCGGGCTACGCGTCCGCGCTGGCGAGCCGCGCCCAGGCCCTGTACGAACTCGGCCGGTACGAGTCGGCGTCGGCCGAGTTCGACCGGGCCCTCGGGCTGATCCCCGACTACGCCTGGGCGCTGGTGATGAGATCCCGGACCAAGGACCGGCTGGGCGACCAGGACGGCATGTTCGAGGACCTGCGGCGGGCCGTCGAGGCGGAGCCGGACGCCCACTGGATCCAGTCCGAGCTGGGGTGGGCGTACTGGCTGGCGGGCCGGTACGACGAGGGGGCGGCCGTCCTGCGGGCCCTCCTGGAGCAGGACCCGGAGCAGGAGGTCGCCCTGGCCGGACTGGGCGCGATTCACCACATCCGCAAGTCGTACGAGGAGGCCCTGCACTACCTGGGCCGGGCGGTGGCCGTCGACCCCGAGTACGCCTGGGCCTACGGCCGCCGGGGCCGGGTGTGGCTGGCGATCGGCCACACCGAGCAGGCCCTGGCCGACCTGGACCGGTGCGTGGCACTGGACCCGGGGATGACGTGGGAGCGGGGAGCGGCGATCGATCTGCTGTGGGTGTGCGGGCGCCGGGAGGAGGCGGAGGAGCGGCTGGCGGCGGTCCCCCTCGGAGAGCTGGACGACACCCGCGTCGAAATCGACCGCCGCCTCGGCCGGTGGGCGCGAGCCCGCGCTCTCGCCGAGCGCCTGCGGGAGCAGGATCCGGTCGTCGGCACCTTTCAGCTGGCCATGACGGTCCACTGCTCCGAAGGCATGGAGGCCGCCGAGCCCGTCTGGCACGACCTCGCCCGAGTGGTCGAGCAGGATTCCGAGATGCAGCCCGTGACGCGAGCCCAGGCCCACTGCTTCCTGGGCTGCGTACGGGCGGACGGCCCGGCGGCGGACCGCGGCCTGTCCGAACTCCTCGCCCTGGACCCGGAATGGGACGACCTGGCCTACCTGGCCGAGATCCTCACCGAGCTGCTCACCGCCCCCGGGGCGGACCGGTCCTCCCACAGCGCGACCGCGACCTGTCTGACGGCGGTGAGCGAGGCACGGGACGCGGTCCGGGACCGGTGGTCGGCGAGCAGCTGAGCGAGGGGCGTGACACCGCCCCGCCGCCCGTGGACGTCCGCGCCTTTCGGTAATAGAGGCGCATACCCACACGCCCCCTGAACCCCGCACCCCCCGTCGATTACAGTGCTGAGCGTCGTACATACGGACGGTCGCCACGGGAGGTCTTGGTGGGTGCGACAGCCGGGGCCGTCGTCTGGGGGCGTGCCGAGCAACAGGACTTTCGCAGCCGGGTGCGCGGGACGCTCCTCGGGGTGGCCGTCGGTGACGCACTGGGCGCGCCGGTGGACGGGCTCGGTCTGGACGAGATCCGTGAGGCGTACGGCGCCGAGGGGCTCGTGGACCTCGGGTTCGGGTACGGCCGGCGCGGTGCCGTCACGCATCTCACCCAGCTCAGCCTGTTCACCGTGGACGGGCTCATCCGGGCGCAGGTGCGGCGCGACACCGGTGCCTGGCATCCGCCGACCGATCTGCACCGGGCGTACCTGCGCTGGTTCGCCACCCAGCGCGACTGGGGGCCCGACGAGCGGCGCAAGGACGACGGCTGGCTGGCCCGCGAGGAGTGGCTGTACGCCCGCCGCGACCCCACCCGCTCCCTGCTCCTCGGGTTCGGCGACGACACCATGGGGACGCTGGAGTCGCCCAAGAACCCGAACGAGCTCGGGCCCGAGGCCACGGCCCGTTCCGCGCCCTTCGGGCTGCTCGTCGGGTGGGAGCCGCAGCTCGTCGTACAGCTGGCCGTGGAGTGTGCCGCGCAGACCCACGGGCATCCCGTCGCCTATCTCTCGGCGGGCGCGTACGCCGTGATCGTGCACGCGCTGGCCCTCGGCGACAGTCTGGACGGGGCCGTGCAGCAGGCGCTCGCGCTGCTGGCCGCGCGGCCGGGCCACGAGCCGGTGTCGGACGCGCTCCAGCACGCGCTGGGTGCCGTACGGCAGGGGATGCCCACCCCGGCGCGGGTGGAGGAGCTCGCCGCCGACGGTTCCGCGGACGGGCTGCTGTCGGCCGCCGTGTACTGCGCGCTGGTCGGGGAGGACGTACGGCACGGTCTGTGCCTCGCCGTGAACCACGACGGCCCCTCCGCCGCCGCCGGTGCCCTCACCGGCGGTCTGCTGGGCGCCCTGCACGGCGAGACGGCCCTCCCGCCGGCCTGGCTGGCCGAACTGGAGGGCCGTCCCACCCTGCTGGAGCTCGCCGACGACTTCGCGATGGAGATGACCCAGGGGCCCGCGCTGCACGGGCCCGGGGGCGCGTCGCCGGGGTGGCTGGTCCGCTACCCGAGGGCCTAGACCGCGGCGGGCCCGGACTCCCGGTCCTTCAGTCCTTCACCTTCGTGCCGATCACGTCCTCCACACCGCCCGCCGGAGCGGGGATCGCGGCGGCCGCGGCCGCTCCGTCCCCATCCCCGTCCGTGTTGATCTTCTCGATGATCGCGAGGCGTTCCGGGGTGTCCTCGGGCTTGATGAACCCGATGAGGATGTACAGGACCAGGGAGACGGCCAGCGGGATCGAGACCTGGTACTGGAGCGGGACGCCGCCGTCGACGTTCCAGTTGATCGGGTAGTTGACCAGCCAGAAGGTGAGCAGACCCATCGACCAGCTGGTGAGCGCGGCGGTCGGTCCCGAGCGGCGGAAGGGGCGGAGCAGTCCGAGCATCATCGGGATGGCCATCGGGCCCATGAGCCCGGCCACCCACTTGATCACGACGGTGATGATGTCCTTGAACGCGGGGGAGTTGACCTGGGTCGCGGCCGCCATCGACAGGCCGAGGAAGACGACCGTCGTGACACGCGCGACCCTGAGGCCCTGCCCCTGGTTCCAGCTGCGCGCCCTGCGCCACACCACCGGGGCGCAGTCCCGGGTGAAGACCGCCGCGATCGCGTTGGCGTCGGAGGAGCACATGGCCATGGTGTGCGAGAAGAACCCGACGATCACCAGGCCCAACAGGCCGTGCGGCAGGAGCTGTTCGGTCATCAGGCCGTAGGAGTCGGAGCCGTCGGGCTTCTGCGACTGGACCAGCAGCGGCGACATCCACATGGGGAAGAAGAGGACGACCGGCCACACCAGCCACAGGACCGCCGACAGGCGTGCCGAGCGCTCGGCCTCGTGCGCGTTCGCCGTGGCCATGTAGCGCTGGGCCTGGTTGAGCATGCCGCCGTTGTACTCGAAGAGCTTGATGAAGAGGAAGGCGAGCAGGAAGACCGTTCCGTACGGCCCCACCAGCGGCTCCCCGTGGCCCTTGAGCTCCGGCTCGTCCCAGGCGCCGAAGAAGCCGATGCCCTTGTCGTCGAGTTTGAGGACGACGGCGACGAACATCGCGACACCGGCGAGGAGTTGGATGACGAACTGTCCCAACTCGGTGAGCGCGTCGGCCCACAGGCCGCCGATCGTGCAGTAGACGGCCGTGATGGCGCCGGTGATCAGGATGCCCTGGTTGAGCGAGATGCCGGTGAAGACCGACAACAGGGTCGCGATCGCGGCCCACTTGGCGCCGACGTCCACGATCTTCAGCAGCATCCCCGACCAGGCCAGCGCCTGCTGGGTCTTCAGGTCGTAGCGGTTCTTGAGGTATTCGAGCGGGGAGGTCACGTGCAGTCGTGAGCGCAGCCGGTTGATGCGCGGCGCGAACAGCTTCGAGCCGATCGCGATGCCGAGGGCGATGGGGAAGGACCAGGTGACGAAGGAGGTGACGCCGTAGGTGTAGGCGATGCCCGCGTACCCGGTGAACATCACCGCGCTGTAGCCCGACATGTGGTGCGAGATGCCGGACAGCCACCAGGGCATCTTGCCGCCGGCGGTGAAGAAGTCGCTGACGTCGTCCACGCGTTTGTGCGACCAGACGCCGATCGCGACCATCACGCCGAAATAGCCGATGAGCACGGCCCAGTCGAGACCGTTCATATGCGCCCTCCCAGGGATCAGCCCGGCGCTCATCGTGGGCGCCACCGCGTGGACACGACAAGCTGGTGTAGGGTCAAGGGGAGGTAAAAGTATTCGAGCTGATGGCCTGCGTTCACCTACATGAACTCATCGCATCAGCTCCCCTGCGTTGACCAGCAAGGACTGTCCGGTGATCGCGCGCGCCCGGTCCGAGGCCAGGAACACCGTCGCGTCCGCCACGTCCCCGTCGGTCGCGAGCTCGGGCAGCGCCATCCGGTCGGTGAGCCGCTTGAGCACATCCGCCTCCGGCACCTTCTCCGTATGCGCGGTGAACTGCACGTAGGCCTGCACCGGCGGCCCCCACATCCAGCCCGGCAGCACGGTGTTGACCCGGATCCGGTACGGCCCGAGCTCCCGCGCCAGCGAGTACATCGCGCTGGTCAGCGCCCCCTTCGAGGCGGCGTACGCGGCCTGGCGCACCTGCGAGGGGGCGGCCACGGCGGACTGCGTCCCGATGAACACCACCGAACCGCCGCCCGCCGCCCGCAGCCCCGGCAGACAGGCCCGGGTCATCCGCAGCGATCCCAGCAGGTTCACATCGATGACCGACTGCCAGGTCGCGAAGTCCGCGTCCTCCAGCCCGCCGAAGCAGCTGTCCCACGCGGCCACCTGCACCACCGCGTCCAGCCGCCCGAACCGCTCCACCGCCAACTCGGCAAGCGCCGCGCACTGTTGCTCGTCGGTGATGTCCGTGGACCGGTACGCGGTGTGCGCCCCGTCCGGATCGATCTCCGCGGCGCTCTTCGCGAGGTTCGCCTCGGTCCGCGCACCGAGCACGGCGTTGCCGCCGTCCCGGACGACGGCCGCGGCGACCTGGTGCCCGAGCCCGGCACCGACTCCCGACACGACGACGGTCTTCCCGGCGAGAAGTGACATACCGGCGGCCTCCCTGCTCTGGCGCATTATCTGACGGGGCGTCAGAGTATGGGCGAGCGCTGGAGGAGGGAAGGTCCCATGTCAGAAGAGACCCGCAGCGAGACGTACGCCGAACTGGCCGCCACAGGACCCTACGGAGTCCGCCCGGGCCACGCGCTGATCACCATGGTCGAGCCGCATCCCGGCCACGAGTACGCCTACAACCGCTGGTACGAGGACGACCACTACTACGCCGGCGCGATGGCCATGCCCTGGATGTTCGCCGGCCGCCGCTGGGTGGCCACCCGGGACCTGCAACTCCTGCGGGTCCCCGAGAAGTCGGCGGTGGCCCAGCCGGTCACGGCCGGCTGCTATCTCTCCACCTACTGGGTCACCGACGGCCGCTACGACGACCACATGCGGTGGACCGTGGCCATCAACAAGCGCCTCAACCGTGACGCCCGCGTCTACCGCGACCGCACCCACGTGTTCACCGCGTTCCAGGACCACGAGTCCACGGTCTACCGCGACGGAGCGGCCGGCCCGAGGGACTTCCACGCCCTGGACCACCCGTACGCCGGCCTGGTGCTGGAGGTGATCGACGCGGAATCCCCCGAGCGGCGGGGCGAGTTGCTGGAGTGGCTGGTCTCCCGCCACCTCCCGAAGCGCGTGGCGGGCTCCCCGGCGGCGATGGTGACGCTGTTCCGCCCGACCCCCTTGCCGGGCGACCGCATGACGTACGTGAAGCAGGTGGAGGGCGTGGACACCCGGGTGACGCTGCTGTGGTTCCTGGAGAGGGATCCCCGCGAGTGCTGGGACCCGCATTTCACGGACCTGGAAGAGCCGGTGACGGGCCGCCGCGAGCTGTTGGCGCCTTTCATCCCGACAGTCCCGGGCACGGACACATACGTGGACCAGCTGCGGCAATCCCCTTAAGAAGCGCGGGGAACTGCGCGACGAGCCCCCACCGGCCGGCAGCCGCGAAACTACTTCAACTCATCCGGACACGGCGTCCCCCGCGGCAGGGTGTACGGCGCGGCCAACCGATACGTCCCCGCCTTCGGCGCCAGCAACATCGTCCACTTGTCCCCGTCCGCGTCCTCCGGCGTCTCCATCAGACACCCGTTGACGTTGTCGAACGTCTTCGGCTCCCCGTCCCCCCGCTCCTTCGACGCGTCCGTCTCCTGCGGCGCCTTCAGCTTCTTGCCCTCCGCGTCGACGATCGACAGCCACGGCGAGTACGGGATCCGGATCAGGATCCGCCCGGCCTTCTTCACCCGCATGGTCATCTCGCCCTGCGCGGCCCGGTCGACGACGGTGTTCGGGGAGGCCAGCGGCGCCGGGTCGGTGACCTGGAACAGCTGCCAGTTCGCGTCGCCCCAGATCTGCCGCAGATACGGCATCCCGCGCTGGACCAGCTCCCGCTCCCGCTCGCCCCCGTCCCCGTCGGGCTCGTCCTTGGGCACGACCACGAAGTGCACGGCCCAGCGCTGGAGCCACTCGTGGTAGTTCGCGGAGTTCAGGGTGTCGTCGTAGAAGAGCGGGTTGCGCTCCATGTCGGCCTGCCGGTTCCAGCCCCGGGCGAGGTTGACGTACGGCGCGAGCGCGGACGCCTCGCGGTGGGAGGCGGCCGGTACGACCTCGACGCGGCCCTTCTCGGCACCGACCTCCTGGAGCTCGTTGACGAGGGGGGCCAGCTCGCGGGCCCAGGACGCCGTCGGGGTCGTGTGGACGACGTCGTCGACGGACTTGAAGCCGATCCAGACGGTGAAGCCGACGAAGGCGATCACGGTGGCGTACCACTTGCGGGAACGCGGCACCGTGAACGGCAGCGCGGCCGCCAGGGCCACCCCCGCGAACAGCATCGACAGACGCGAGATGTTGGAGCCGATCTGGGAGCTCACCAGCCAGACCAGGACGACCGACAGGCTGTACACCCCGGCGGTGATCCGGACCGTGGACCACTCGCGCGGGACGAGCAGGAAGACCAGGACGCCGTACGCCAGCGGCAGCAGCACCGAGGCGATCTTCATCGGCTGGGTGCCGGCGAACGGGAACAGCCAGGCGGACAGCGCGACGACGGCGGTGGGCGCGAGGCCCAGCGCCCAGGCGCCCGGACGCCGTTTCTGCAGGAAGAGGGCGACCGCCACCAGGCCCACGAACAGGCCGGCCACGGGTGAGGCCATGGTCGCGAGCGCGGCGAGCGGGGCCGCGCACAGGGCCTTGGCCCAGCGTTTGTAGCGCCAGCGGTGCGGCCAGCAGTAGACGACGGCGACCGCGCCGAGCGCGAACACCGTGCCGAGCCCGAAGGTCACCCGGCCCGAGGCCGCGTTGCACAGGAAGGCGTACACGCCCGCCAGCGAGGCCCACAGCGGGTTCTTCACCGACCGGCTGCGGATCAGGACCAGGGTCAGCAGACCGGCCGAGACGGTCCCGGCGAGCATCATCGTCGTACGGACGCCGAGGACCGACATCAGGTACGGCGAGACGATGCTGTACGACACCGGGTGCATGCCGCCGTACCAGGCCAGGTTGTACGCGGAGTCCGGGTGCCGGCCGACGAACTCGGCCCACGCGTCCTGCGCCGCGAGGTCCCCGCCACTGTTCGCGAACGTGAAGAACCAGACGATGTGGAGGACGCCGGAGAGCGCGGTCATGGAGAGGACGGGGTGTTTCAGCAGCCGCTCGCGCAGCGCGAGGAGAGCGGCCCGGATCCTGCCCCCCGTGCCCTCGGGCGGGCTGTCGTGCCCGGTCTCAGGGTCTGCGGGCACGCGTATTCGCGGGCCGGTACCCGGGCCCGGGTCGGTGTCGTCGGCGCGTGTCGGCTCCGCAGTGGCCACCTGAAGGCACTCCCCGTGGTGTCCCGTCTTCATTTCTCGGCCGCGCCCCAGCGTCGACCTGCCCCGGTTCGTGACGCTAGCACGCGGCCCGCCGTCCGGAACCCCGGCGGGGTCCCGGCCTGCGGGCCGCGTGCGGCGTCTGTCCCGGTTAAGGATCAGCCGACGCGGGTCAGCTTGTCGGTCAGACCCGGCTCGGTCAGGTCCTTCTGCAGGGTGACCGGCACCTTGACCGCGCCGCCCTTGCCGTCACCGACGGTGAGGCTTCCGACCTTGGTGCCGGCCTTCGCGGTGTGCGGCACCTCGTCGGCGGTGAAGGACAGCTTCACCTTGAAGCCGGCCCAGCCGACGGCGGTGACGTCCTTGGTCAGCACGACGGGGGTGTGGCCGCCGAGGCCGTCGTCCACGTATCCGACGACGTCGCCCTTCTTCAGGATCTTCGCCGACTTCAGGGCGTCCTCCGCGGCGAGCAGCGCGACCTTGCTGACGTCGTTGACGGTCTTGATGATCGGCGCCTTGTGCTGGCCGAGGATCGCGCCGACCACGGTGACGGTCTCCCCGCCGACCTCCTTGCGGGACGCGAAGAGGAGGTTGCCGCCGGCGGCGCTGGTGGTCCCGGTCTTGATGCCGATGCCGGTGTAGGGGACCAGATAGTTGTAGTTGTACCACTTCTGTCCGGACGGATCGACCCACTGTCCCATGGACGTGATCTCCATCAGCGCCGGGATCTTCACCAGCTCGTTGCCGAGCTTCACCTGGTCCTCGGCGGAGGAGACGGTGGTCTCCTTCAGGCCCGAGGCGTCGGTGTACTTCGTGTTCTTCATGCCGAGTTCCTGGGCGGTGTCGTTCATCTTCTTGATGAACGCGGCCTCGGAACCGGCGTCCCAGCGGGCGAGCAGCCGGGCGATGTTGTTGGCGGACGGGATCATGATCGCCGCGATCGCCTGCCTCTGGGTGAGGACGTCGCCCTGCTTGACGGTGTTGAGGGTGGACTCGCCCTGCTTGTTGTAGCCGCCCTCCTTCTCGGCGAGCGCGTCGACGGTGATCTTCGGGCCCTCCGCGCCGGACTTGAGGGGGTGGTCCTTCAGGACGATGTAGGCGGTCATGGCCTTGGCCACGGAGCCGATCGCGACGGGGGTCTGCTTGCCGAAGTTCCCCATCGTGCCGACGCCGTTGACGTCCATCCAGCCCTGGCCCTGGGTGGGCCAGGGGAGGGACGCCTCGTTGCCGTCGAAGGTGTAGGAGTCCTCGGCGGTGAGGCTGAGGGTGGGGTCCGGCAGCGGACGCAGAGCCTGCGCGATCGCAAACGCGACGACCAGGAGGATGACGAGCGGGGTCCAGATCTTGACCCGGCGGCCGAGGGTGCGCAGGGGGCTGGGCGGGGGCGGCGGAGTGTTGGTGAGCTCCGCGAGCAGGTCGAGGGGCGGCTTCGGCGGCAGGGGCTGCTGCGTGGTGCGCTCCGGGCCGACCTGGGGGACGGCGGTGGTCACGTCCGGCTTCGGCCGGGGCTCGTCGAGGGCCTTCAGCGCGACGAACCGGCTCGTCCGCTCGGCGTCGGCCTCCGGCTTGGGCTTGGGCTTGGGCTCCGGCTCCGGCTCCGCTTCCGGCTCGGCCTCCGGTGTCTTGCCGAGCTTCAGCATGGTGGTGGGCTGGTCCACGGCGGGCCGGGGAGCCTTGAAGACGGCGGTGGGCTGGTCGACGGGGGGCGTGTCCTCCACGTCCGCGTCGTCCGTCCGCGAGGCGGCTCCCCGCGCCCCCGAGGGGGCCGGCTCGTCGTCTACGGCAGTCCCGGCGTCGTCGTCCTCTTCGGTGTCGCCGGCCGCCTCGGGCTCGCCGGCCCCGGCGTCCTTGCCGGAACCGTCCCCCTTGGCCACCCACGCCGCCACCGCGTCCCGCAGCCGGGCGTCCCCCACCGCGGCGGGTTCCTCCCGCTCACCGGAGCCACGAGCCCCGTCTTCGGTCGCGGGGCGCGTGTCCTCCGGGGTCTTCGCCGTGCCGGAGTCGTCCGGGCCGTCGGCGGTGTCCGTGTCGTCCGTGGTCTTGGCGTCGCCGGAGTCCTCGGGCCCCTCGGGGGTGTCGGTGTCGTCCGGGGCGTCGGCTGTGCCCGTGTCGTCCGAGTCCTCGGCCGGGCGCGCGTCCTCCGGGGCGTCCGCCGTGCCGGTGTCGTGCAAGCCGTCGGCCGTCCGGGAATCGTCCGGAGCCTTCGCCGCGCGCGGGTCCTCCGGGGCGTCCGCCGTGCCGGTGTTACCCGGGCCGTCGGCGGTGTCGGTGGCGTGCGGGGTCTCGGCCTTGCCGGAGTCCTCGGGCCCCTTGGGGGTGTCGGTGTCGTCCGGGGCGTCAGTCGTGCCCCTCGTGCCCGTGTCGTCCGAGCGCTCGGACGCGCCGGTGTCCTCCGGCGTCTCGGACGTACCGGATTCGTCCGCGCCCTCGGCGGCGCCGGAGTCCTCGGACTCCTGAGCCGTACCGGAGCCCTTCGACGCCTTCGCCGGAGCCGCGTCCTCCGGGGCGTCCGTCGGGTCCGCGTCCTCAGGGGCGTCCTCCAGGGCCGCGTCCCCCGGGCCGTCCTCCGGGACCGCATCCTCCGGGCCGGCCGGCGTGGACGTGTCGTCCGGCGTGGGCGTGTCGGCGTCCGTCGCCTCGGTGCTCCGGGCGGGCTCTGGGCGCCGCTCCGCGGCCGGAGGGGCGTCCTCGGGCTCCCCGGTGCCGGAACCGTCCGCTCCAGCCTCAGCGGGGCTCTCGCCGGCGTCCTCGGGGGTCTTCGGGAGGTCACGCACCGAGAAGACCTTCGTGGCCGTGTCGAGACCTCCGAGGGAGATGGACTCCCGTGCCACCGCGAGCCGGGGATCGGGGGCGGAACTCCTCGCCCCGGGAACCGGACTCGCGCTCCCCGACGTCGGTTCTGCCGACGACTCGCGCTGCTTCGACCTGTCGGGGGACTCGCCCGCCACCGATGCCTCCTCCATGTGCCGCAGGTGATCGGTATCGGTCACCCTGCGTCTGCCGATCCATTGAATCGCCGCCCGGACAGCTGCCACACCACGCTGTCCGAACCGTGTACCAGTGTCCTGTGTGCGGCCCTGCCCCGAGCGGTAGACGAGAACGACATACCTACCGGTTCCACTACAAACAGGTCACGCACCCTCGACAGACCAATGTGAGAGGGGTCACCCTGTCTTTCATCCACGCGGGGAGGCATGGATGGGCAGGAGCCGCAGAACACTTCCGGAGGAGCTTCTGCTGCTGGCGTTGGACCCGGCCACGGGTACCACCGCACAGCCGCAGTCGCTCGACCTCGGTCTGGCCGGAGCACAGCTAGTGGAGCTGGCGCTGGCCGGACGGATAGCCCCAGACGGGGATCGTATCGCCGTGGTAGCCCCACGGCCGACTGGAGATCCGACTTTGGACTGCGCGTTGGAGTTGCTGCGAAGGCGTGGCGCTCCCGTGCGGGCAGTGAACTGGATCGGTGGCCCGCGACTGGGGCTCCGCCAGACCTACCTCTCGCATCTGGAGCGGTGCGGCATGGTGCATGCCGTCGCGGGCCAGATGTGCGGAGTGCTTCCGACGACCCGCTACCAGGCGACGGACAACGAGATCAGCCGGGAGATCAGGTCCCGACTGGACTCGGCGATCCGCACCGGCGTACCGCCGGACCCGCGGACCGCGGCGCTCGCCGCCCTGGCACACGCGGTCGGCCTCGGCAAGCACCTGTATCCGGGCAACGAGGGCCGTTCCTCGCGCTCCCGGCTGCGGGACCTGATCAGGCACGACCCGATGGGCGGACTCGTCGCGCACGCCGTGATGGACGTCCAGAACGGCGTGGCCGCACAGCCACGTCGTAGCCCGGCACCGGCCGGCCGTCAGGCCGCCCCCGGAGCCAGGCCCGCACCGGAACCCGCTCGCGGCGTTCCGATGCAACCGCGCCGAGGACCGATGGCGCGCGCCGTGGCTCACTGAGCCGCAGTCCCACGGCCCGCACCGCCGGCAGCACGACCGCACCAGGCACCACCCGCACCACTCAGCCGCCGCACCGTCAGTCCCCAGAGACCGGTTCGGGAGCCGCTGGTCCGCGCGGGGCGAGGGAACCGTACGTCCGGATGACGACGGGTTCCGCCGCCCCGCGCGGCCGCATGTTCGGGCCCGGTCGGGCCTGTTCGGACCCGCCGGCCCCAAGTGGCCCCGGACACTGACGTGTACGCAGCGCATATACACCGTTTCCCAGCGGTAATAAGCACCTTGGTGGCAGTCTGCTCAACAGCAGATACGCAAAGTCAAGAACGAGGCACGCAGCCGGAGGTGCACGTCCCGTGGCGTCCAATGTCAATCCCACCGTCAGGCGGCGCCGGCTGGGCCAGGAGCTGCGCAGGCTCCGCGAGCTCAAGGGCATGACGGCCGAAGAGGTGGCGGAGCGGCTGCTCGTGTCGCAGTCGAAGATCAGCCGGCTGGAGAACGGCCGGCGCAGCATCAGCCAGCGCGACGTCCGCGACCTGTGCGGGGTGTACGAGGTCGAGGACCAGCGGGTCGTCGACTCCCTGATGCAGATGGCCAAGGACTCGCGGCAGCAGGGCTGGTGGCACGCGTTCGGGGACATCCCGTACAGCGTCTACATCGGCCTGGAGACCGACGCCGAGTCGCTGCGGGTGTACGAACCCCAGATCATCACCGGCCTGTTGCAGACCCGGCCGTACGCCGAGGCCATCGTGCGCGGCGGCGCGCCGGAGGCCACGGAGACGGAGAACGACAAGCGCGTGGAGGTACGGCTGCGCAGGCAGAGCCGGGTCGCGGCCGAGCGGGATCCCCTGCGGCTGTGGGTGGTGCTGGACGAGGCGTCCCTGCGCCGGGTCGTCGGCAGCCGGCAGGTGATGCGCGAGCAGCTGGAGTACCTCGTGGAGATGTCCCAGCAGCCCCATATCACCGTGCAGGTGCTGCCGTTCGACGTCGGCGCCCATCCCGGGCTCAGCGGGCAGTACTCCATCCTGGAGTTCTCGGACGCGGCGGACTCCAGCGTCGTCTACATCGAGGGCGTCACCAGCGACCTGTACCTGGAGAAGGCGCACGACGTGCAGAAGTACACCGTGATGTACGAGCACTTGAGGGCGCAGGCGCTCAACGTCGACCAGTCGCGTCAGCTGATCGAGGACATCGCCAAGGAGTACGCCCGGGAGTACGCCCGTTGAGCCGTCTCCGAGCCGCTTCCCGACAGGGCGGGCCGGATAGTACACCCCGGCCACGTCCGTCTGGAAGAGTCCTATGGAATATGCCGCCGTAAGAGTGAATGACTGCTCCGAAAGAGGAGGCCGGCGAGTAGCGTCGATCACGCCAACGATCAGTAAAGGTTGGCGTAATCCGAACACTGCGCATCTGGCTACGGAGCGAATATGGCAATTCGTCTGGGCAACCTCGACTCATGGACGACCTCCACCTACACGAACGCCAACGGGGCGTGCCTGATGGTGAGGTCGACCGAGGAGGAGGCACTCGAACTCGGCGACACCAAGATCCCCGAGGGTCCCAAGCTGGCCTTCCCGGCCGAGGCGTGGAGCGCCTTCGTGGCCTCGGTCAAGGTGTGACACCACGCCACACCCCTACAACTGCACAAGCACCACCACAGGGCCCTCTCGACCAGATCGCCGTCCTTGCCGAGGGGGCCTGCGGCGTTTCGGCCGTGGGGTCGGGTCTCGGGTGCGGGTGCGTTGTGGCTGGTCGCGCAGTTCCCCGCGCCCCTGAGTGGGTGCAGTCGAAGCCCGCTCAGCGAAACCCACTCCTTCCGGCCCGCACCCGGCCGACGGTCTAGCCCAGCGCGCTCTCCACCGCCGTCACGACCTCGTCCGACTCCGGCTCCGTCTGCGGGGAGAAGCGGGCCACGACCGCCCCGTCCCGCCCGATCAGGAACTTCTCGAAGTTCCAGCGGATGTCCCCGCTGTGCCCCTCGGCATCGGCGACGTCCACCAGACGCTCGTACAGCGCGTGCCGCCCCTCCCCGTTCACCTCGACCTTCTCGGTCAGCGGGAAGGTCACGCCGTACGTCGCCGAGCAGAACTCCGCGATCTCCTCGGCGCTGCCGGGCTCCTGCCCGAGGAACTGGTTGCAGGGCACGCCGAGCACGGTGAAGCCGCGCTCCGCGTACCGCTCCTGGAGCTTCTCCAGCCCGTTGTACTGCGGGGTGAGCCCGCACTTGGAGGCCACGTTCACGATGAGGACGGCCTTGCCGGCGTACTGGGCGAGGTCGGCGGAGCCGCCCGTGAGGGCCCCGATCTCGACGTCGAGGGGGGAGGAACCATCTGTAGTCGTCATGAGCGGATGCTAACCCCGCCGCCGGCCCCCGCCCGGTCGCGGCCCCCGGCGGACGTCACCGCCCGGACGGCGTGGCCCCGGACGGCGTGCCCCCGGACCTCGCGGCCTCGACGGATACGGCGTCGAAGGTGAGGGGGACCGTCTCGACGTGCCGCTTGCCGAAGTCCACCAGGTAGGTCTCCAGCGCCGGCGGCCGATAGTGGGGGTCGCCCTCGCGGCGGCGCAGGACCGTGTCGGCCAGGTGCTCGTTGCCGACGAGGCGGCCCTGCTTGTCCCGCTCCTGACCGATGGGGCGGTGCAGGGGCCGGAAGAGCCGGTAGAAGCCCTTCCGGGACGGGACCCACGGGCCCATCGGGTCGGGCTGGACGGCGAAGTCGGCGCACTCCTGCGGGCGCATGCTGTCCGGCCCGTCCGCGCTGAGGACCTTGGGATCGAATTCCAGGCCGTACCGGGCCGCCTGCCGGACCATCCACAGGAGGGTGATGTCGGACAGGCCCGAGTTCTTCTCGCCGCCCCCGACGGAGAGATGCACCCCGGCGAACCACACCTGCCTCAGTTCCTGGTCCGGGCGGGCGTTCTTCTCCTTCTGCCACAGCGTCGGCGGGAACGCCGAGCGCTCCTCGTCCACGGCCAGGGCCTGGAAGGCGCCGTGCACGGACTTGCTGAGGGTGGTGTCGTGGAAGGCCCAGCGGTGGTTGAAGCGGGTGACGAGCGGCTGGAGGAACCAGGGTGCCGGAACCGGGATGCCCAGGGAGCCGACCGTGTCCCAGACGCCCACGAAACGGATCTCCGGCTCGTACGAGTACGCCCCGCGGAACAGCGTCGCGGCCACGCTGGTCGGCTTGTCGGCGCGGCTGCGGTACAGCGCCCACGCCTCGTCGATCCGGTCGGCCTGTTCCGGGCGCAGGATGCCGCAGTTGTGCACCAGACCGGCCAGGCTGCGCGCGGTGAACGCGCCCCGGCTGAACCCGAACAGGTAGAGGTCGTCCCCGGGTTCGTAGGTGTGGATCAGAAAGCGGTAGGCGTCGAGCACGTTGCGCGACAGGCCCACCCCGAACGCCCCGCCCCGCAACCGTTCCCTCCGGTTCGTGCCGACCCCGCTGTGGTAGTACACCCGCTGTTCCGTTCCGGCAGCGGAGCGTCGCCGTACGGCCAGGGCCACCTTGGCGACATTCGTCTTGCTCGGCTGGTCGGCGAGATTCCATGTCCCGTCGCAGCAGACCACCAGACGCTTGGCCATTTTGTGCCTCCTCTCGCTGTAGAGAGGACCCCGCGACTGCTCGGTAGATACAGCCAGTACCGCAGGGACCGCGCCGACCCGCAACTCGGCGCCCGGGAGCGGGTCGGCGACGGGCGCGGAGGTCAGGCCACGACCGTGAAGAGTCCGGTCCGCTCGCCCAGCCGGGACAGCGAGATCTTGCCGGGGATGCCGTTGGCTTCGGCGCCGCTGTAGCCGAGGTGACGCTGCCACTTGGCGTAGGCGGCGACGGTCGTGGAACCGAAGGAGCCGTCTCCGGCATAGGACTTGGCGAGGTAGCCGAGTTCGACGAGGGCGGCCTCGGTGAGGTTGGTGCCGGCCAGGTAGCTGACGTGGCCCTGCTTGGCCCCGGGGTCGGTCTTCGCGGCCTTGACCAGCCGGGACAGGTCGACGCGGGGCTTGCCGGCCGGCTTCGTCGGCACGGTACCTGCGGGTCCCGCGGCCAGTTGCTTCTTCACGGCGGCCCGGAAGTCGTCCATGTCGAAGCTCGGGTCGATCTTCCCCGGCTGGCACTCCTTGTGCCCGGCGACGGACTTCTCGCTCCAGCCGTGTGCCCGGCAGATCGCCGCCGCCCACAGCACGGCCTGCCGGTACTGCGCCGCCGGGTAGGGGTCCCCGCCCTTGCCGCGGTTCTCGATCTCCAGGCCGTACAGACAGTCGTTGCCGTCCGCCTTCGCCTCGTCGTCGTGCGGGAGCGGCTTCTCGTCACGGATCGCGTTCAGGACATCGATGTCGGCGTAACCGGCGTGGTTGGTACGGCCGTTGCCGATCATCCACAGTCCGGCGGTCTTGCCGAGCCAGGCGTGGCACAGCGGTCCCGGCAGGTCGGATCTGCCCTTGTAGCAGAGCTCCTTGTCGTCGTGCCCGCCGGTGTGGTGGATCAGCACCCCGATGACGGGGCCGAAGGACCTGCCGGACGCGGCATCGCGGTTGTGGGTCTTCCAGCCGGCGTGCTCGTGCACGGTGAGGCCCTCGGCCTTCAGTGCGGCGAGCATCTTCGCGGCGGACAGGGGAGTGGCCATGACTGCGGTTTCCTCCGGATGACGTGCGGCGAAGGCGCGTCAAGTTCACTGTGGATCTTGTGAGTTGACGCGCTGGGGCATCGAGTGGGTCGTACTCGCCCCACTCGCCGCACATGATTGCGCCAATGCCGCGCCGCCACGGGGAAATCGCGGCATTCACAGCCGAACGGAGTCACCGGCGCTCGCCCGCAGGGGTTGCGCCGCGCGCGTACGGCGTCGGCGGCGCCGTACGCGCGCGGTGTTCCGGTGACCCGGTTTCCGGCGAATCGGTTGCCGGTGATCCGGCTTCCGGTGACCCGGTTTCGGCGCGCCGGTCCAAGGGGGAATGACCGCCGCGCCGAGGTCCGGGGGCCGTGGCGGATGGCCGTCGCAGAGGGCGGTGGCTCAGCCCGGCGCCACCGCGCGGCCGGTCTGGGGCGAGATCATGCCGGAGCACAGCCCCTTGGCCGCCAGTGTCTGCGCGATGCGCGGGATCGCCGCGCGGGTGTTGGCCGGCCAGTCGTGCATGAGGATGACCTGCCCGTTGGTGAGCCGGCCGACCGCCGCGACGATCGCGTCGGTACTGGCGTTGTTCCAGTCCTGCGAGTCGACCTGCCACAGGACCTCGGTGAGCCCGTACTTGGCCTCCACGGCCTTCACGGTCGCGTTGGTCTCACCGTACGGCGGCCGGAACAGCCTCGGTGTGCCACCACCGGCGTTGGCGATCGCCTGCTGGGTGCGGGAGATCTCCGAGTCGACGGTCGCCTGGCTCTGCTGGGTCAGATGCGGGTGCGTGTAGCTGTGGTTGCCGACCCACATCCCGGCGCTGACCTGGGCCCTGACGAGCGCCGGGTTGGCGGCGGCGTACTGGCCCTCGTTGAACATGGTGGCCCGGAGGCCGTACTGCTTAAGGGAGTTGAGCAGGGTGGTGGTGCCGCTGCCCGGGCCGTCGTCGAAGGTGAGGCCGACGTATCCGGAGCAGGCGGCGGCCTGCGCGGGGGCAGCGGCGGCGGGGACGGTGAGGGTACCGGCGGCGGCCAGCGCGGCGGCGGCCAGTAACGGCAGGTGCGCCCGGGCCCCCATCACGCCACCGTGATGTTGGAGCTGCCGCTGCTCTGGTAACCCTCCGTCGCGAGGATCATGTAGTACTTGAAGCTGCCCATCGGCATGCCGGCCCGGGCCCACGCGTCGAAGTGGTTGCCGGTGGTGATGGCACCGCCGGTCCGCCTCGACTGGCGGACGCTCCAGTACTGGTTGAAGGTCTTGGTGCCTTCCACGGACGGGGCGTTGTAGCGGGTGGTCTGGTAGATGTCGTACGTCCCGCCGTCGCTGGTGACGGTGCCCTTGTACGTGCCGGTGGGCCGGTAGGTGCCCCAGTTGTCGACGATGTAGTACTCGACGAGCGGGTTCGAGGTCCAGCCGTAGAGGGCCAGGTAGGCGTTGCCGGACGGGTTGAAGCTGCCGGAGTAGCTCACGGTCCTGCGGGAGCCGTTGCTCCAGCCCTTGCCAGCCACGAAGTTGCCGGTGTTGCGCCAGGAAGTGCTGTAGTTCCCGCCGGAGTTCAGGGTCATGGAGACCGTGCCCTGGGCGTCCGTCCAGAACGAGTAGTAGTAGCCGTTGTTGGTCCCGGTCTGGTTCGTGGTGATGACCGTGGCCGCCTCGGCGGTGCCGGGCAGGGCCAGGGTGGCTCCGGTGGCGAGCAGGAGGCCGCAGACACTGCGGCGCGTCGGGTGGTGTGCGGGTGTCTGAGTCATGCCCCACAGTTTTGGTCTGACCCTGTCAAGCGTCAACAGTTTCGGCAGATGTTTCGAATGCTTCGAGATCCCTCTCACCTGAGGAAATCGCCGAAATCTTTCGGAAGATCACGGAGCGGGAAGATCGAAAATGCGAGACCTGCTTCGAATGTTTCGAAGATTTTCCGGAGTCTGTGCGGGACCGGTGGTTCCTGCTCGGGAAGGGGGGCGCGTCCGGCGGGGGCGGGCCGCGATGCGGTGCCCGGCGGGGTCAGGGACGGCGGGCGAGGCGGCCAGGACGGCGGGGGAGCCGGCCGGTTCGGCGGGGGACACGGCAAAGGCAAGGAGGTCACACCACTCCTTGCCACTCTCAACGTATAGCGCACCGGGGGGCTTGCGGCAAGGCCCCGGTGCGGGCGCACACTTACCCGCCTGGGCCGGAAGTCGACAGAAATGAGGGATACATCGTGTCCGTGCTGTTCTGTCCATGTACCGCCCCTCCCGACGACCGCGTCCACGGCGGTGCCTGCCGAGGGGACTCGTGTACGGGCGGGTCGCACCGTGCTGCGAAACTGCTGACCTCACATCGGAGCTGCTGACTTGAATTCCCTGCCCACCCGCGTGTTCGACCTTCCCGAGCGCCTTGCCGCCAAGGCCGACCCGTCGCTGATCACCGCCGACGAGGAGCACTTCGCGGCCATCGCGCAGTGCCTGGAACAGACGATCGCCGAACTGTCCGACACCCTCGCCGCCACCCTCCGGGCGCCCGGGGGCATCGGCCAGGAAGCCATGGACCGGGACACGGAGGTCCACCGCCTCGGCGCCCGGCTGCGCACCCTGCGCCGCTTCGGCCTGGACCTGTGCCTCGGACACATGGTCGGCGCGGACGACGCCGAGCCCGTGTACGTCGGACGGCTCGGCCTCACCGACAGCGAGGGCCGCAGGCTGCTCGTCGACTGGCGCTCCCCCGCGGCCGAGCCGTTCTTCGGGGCCACCCACGCCAACCCCATGGGGCTGGCCAGCCGTCGCAGGTACCGCTGGACGAACGGCCGGATCAGCGACTACTGGGACGAGGTGTTCGCCCCGGACGGGTTCGCCGGGCACCACGCCTCCCTCGACGACCAGTCCGCCTTCATCGCCAGCCTCGGCAGCGACCGCTCGGAGCGGATGCGGGACGTCCTCGGCACCATCCAGGCCGACCAGGACGCCATCATCCGCGCGGGCTCCCGCGGCGCGCTCGTCGTCGACGGCGGACCCGGCACCGGCAAGACCGTCGTCGCCCTGCACCGCTCCGCCTACCTCCTGCACTCCGACCCGCGCCTCGGGCACCGCCGCGGCGGTGTGCTGTTCGTCGGCCCGCACCGGCCCTACCTGGCCTACGTCTCCGATGTCCTGCCCAGCCTCGGCGAGGAGGGCGTGCAGACCTGCATCCTGCGGGACCTCGTGGCCGAGGGCGCCACGGCGGGGGCCGAGACCGACCCGGAGGTGGCCCGCCTGAAGTCGTCGGCGGACCTGGTCCGTGCGATCGAGAAGGCCGTACGGTTCTACGAGGAGCCGCCCACCGAGGGCATGACCGTGACCACCCACTGGTCCGACATCCCGCTGACCGCCGCCGACTGGGCCGAGGCGTTCGACGCGGCGGAGGGCGCCCCGCACAACGACGCGCGCGACCAGGTCTGGAACGAGCTGCTCACGATCCTGGTCGACCGGCACGAGGGCGATGCCCCGGAGGCGCTGCTGCGCAAGTCCCTGCGCCAGAACCGGGAGCTGCTCACCGCCTTCAACCGCGCGTGGCCGCTGCTGGAGGCGGCCGACCTGGTCTCGGACCTGTGGACGGTCCCGGCCTATCTGCGGATGTGCGCCCCCTGGCTGGACCGCGACGAGGTACGGGCCCTGCAGCGCGCGGACGGCCAGGCCTGGACCGTGTCCGACCTGCCCCTCCTGGACGCGGCCCGGCAGCGGCTCGGCGACCCGGAGATCTCCCGCCGCAGGCGCCGCAACGAGGCCACCGTCGCCGCCGAACGCGAGCGCATGGCCACGGTCGTGGACAACCTGAGCGCGGTCGCCGACGACGAGTACGGCATGGGTCTGGTGACGATGCTGCGCGGCGAGGACTTCCACCACGCCCTGGTCGACGAGTCGGCCCTGCACATCGCCGACCCGGACCTGCTGGCCGGCCCGTTCGCCCACGTCGTCGTGGACGAGGCCCAGGAACTGACCGACGCGGAGTGGCAGATGCTGCTGCTGCGCTGCCCGTCCCGCAGCTTCACCATCGTCGGCGACCGCGCCCAGGCCAGGCACGGCTTCACCGAGTCCTGGCAGGAGAGGCTGGAGCGGGTGGGCCTCGACCGTGTGGAGATGGCCTCCCTGAGCATCAACTACCGCACCCCGGAAGAGATCATGAAGGAGGCCGAGCCGGTCATCCGCACGGCCCTCCCGGACGCCAACGTCCCCACGTCGATCCGCAGCACCGGCACCCCGGTCGGCTACGGCTCGGTGTCGGAACTGACCGCACTGCTGGACACCTGGCTCGGCACCCACCCCGAGGGCATCGCCTGTGTCATCGGCGCCCCCGGCTTCGAGCCTGCTCCCCGGGTCCGCTCCCTGACCCCGGCACTCTCCAAGGGCCTGGAGTTCGACCTGGTGATCCTCGTGGATCCGCAGAACTTCGGCGAGGGCGTCGAGGGGGCGGTGGACCGGTACGTGGCGATGACCAGGGCGACCCAACGGCTGGTGATCCTGACGAGCGGCGAGGTGAGGGGCTGATGATCGGCGAGGCGGGGGGCTCACGGCCGGTCACAGCCGTTGGATGACCTCCGGGACCAGCGCGACGACGGCGGGCACCAGCAGGTAGAGGGTGAGTCCGGTGATGGCCTTGCGGGTGGCGACGGGCAGCACCGGTACCGACCACACCTGGGCTGTCGCCGCGTCACGGTCGGCGGAGGAGAGAGCGGTCGGCTGCAGCGATCTGACGTAGGACTTCTTGACGGCCAGCGCGGAGTGGTAGCCGATCGAGGAGGGATAGATGATCACGACCGTGTCGACCACCATCACTCCCACCACCACGAAGAGCATCCACGGCGAGGCCGGCAGCCAGACCAGGGAGAGGGACAGCAGACCGACCATGTGGGCCAGGGCGGAACCGTAGGTCCACAGCATGAACTGGCGCAGCGTGCGCAGCCCGCGGAACCCGTCGCTGTCGAAGGTCATGTTCGGCGTCACCCCGAAGCCCAGCGCCGCGGACCGCTTCAGATAGACCGTGAAGATCACGCCCATGGCCAGCTGCTTGGTCAGGAAGTAGAAGGCGTACGTCCCCGACGCGCACAGGGCCAGAGCCAGCTCCGGATGGGTGTGCAGGTTGGCCCACCAGCCGGCGTACACCTCCGACCGCCAGACCCGGTCCGGGAGCAGGGTGGAGTTCCAGGTCTCCATGAGGCCGTACTCGTTGACGAAGGCGAACAGCAGGACCGTGCCCACCGCGACGACCGTCATGATGGCCACGGAGACGCCCCGGCGGCCGAGCGTGGTGAACGACCGGTTGGTCCTGGCGACCAGCCGGTTGTGCTGCGCTATCCGCTGGCCGGACAGCCGCACCGCGCCGCCGTTGCGCTCGTTCATCGGCACGAAGTCGGCGATGGCCCGGACCTGCTGGCAGTAGAAGATGGGGGTGACGAACACGACGGCGAGCACGATCAGCCCGGCGGGGTCCTGGAGCAGGGCCAGGCTCACGGCACTGGGCCGCGCATGGTCCGAGAACAGATAGCCGAGGGCCGGCCGCGTCTGTCCGTCCATGGGCCCCACGAGCACACCACCGGCCTCGGCCATCGCCAGCAGCGTCATGGAGGCGAACAGGCTGACCAGCAGGAACCTCGTCTTGGCCGTCAGCGGCGAGTACCAGAGCCGGACCAGCAGCCGGGCCGCACCCCGTAACGGCAGCGGCACCCTGCGCAGCAGCCTCATCACAGGACGGATCCCCACCGGCCTGGGCACCCGGAAAACGGCACCGATCAGCTGTGGCTGCAAGGGTTCGAGCTGCGCCATCCGTCCCCCGATCGCGACCTCGCACTCCCTGGCTTTATAGCCGGTACGGCGACGGGCTACCCCTTGGGCGGGGGTCGGAGCGCGGCACGGGCGACGTTGTGGCGCCGGAGGAGGAGGCGGCGGAGGTGAGAGTGCTGCCTGAGCCCCGCACGGCTCCACGTCGGGGGACATCCGCCAGAACGGCATCGTCGGCGTGCTTGCCCCTGCAGGCCGGCTGCCTGCCCCGCAGCATGTCTGATCCCCACCGCGATCACCTGATCGTCCGTGTGCACGGTGCGGGTCCGGGACAGCGCGGTCCCGCGCCGCTCGGCCGGCCGCCTGGCGGAACGGGAAAGCGAGTCATCCACCCTCAAGCGCCCTCTGGCCGGGATCGCCGGTCGGCCGAGGTGCGGCCGTGTCAGGCGCCGGTAGCCGACATCGCCGGCCGGTACGGCAGGGGTCCACGGTCTCCTCATGGCCGGCTGCGGTCGCGGCGCCGGGGGATCGCGCTGATCCTGACAGGGGAGCGCGGTAGCCGGGGCGCCGGTGAGCGCGCTGTACAGGAAGGTGAGGGCTATGGCAGCAGTGCCGAACGAGACCCGGCGCGGGCACGGGGGGCCGGACAGCAGGCTCAGCGGCCCGTCCCTGTTCGCCGGGTCCGTGATGATGCTCAGCGGGCCGCTCAGCATTCTCATGGGTGCCTCCGGGATCGCCAGCGACAGCCTGTTCGCCGTGTCCCGGTACGCCTACCGATTCGACCTGACCGCTTGGGGCTGGATCCACATCCTGGTCGGCCTGGCACTCGTCATCGCCGGCCTGGGCGTCGTGACCAACAAGAGCTGGGGCCGCGGAGCTGGCGCGGCGGCGGCAGGCGTCAGCCTGATCACCCAGTTCATGTTCGTCCCGTACTACCCACTGTGGGCCATCCCGGTCATGACACTCGACCTGCTGATCATCTTCGCCTTGACGAGGTTCCACGTCGGCAGCGACAGCGGTTGGTGACCCACGTCTGGCCACCGCCGGTGCCCTACGTCGTCGTGCAGCACCGCACATCGTCCGACCCACCGTGACCGGGGGAAGATGTCGAAGTCCTCGACATGCGCACGCGTCAGCTTGTCGGTACCCAGCAACGCAAGCGCCTCGTCAGCCGTCACGGGATCCACGGTGTTGTAGTCCGGGGTGTGGTCAGACCTCACGACGCGGAAGACGTCCGGGACGAGTGGGTGCCGGCCTCTTGGACCAACTCGTCCTCCCACAGTTCCTCCAAGGACTGCGGCCGCGACTCCCGCTCCTCAACCGGTCGCCAGTCGCCGCCGTTGACCCAGTAGTAGTCCCCGGCTTCGAACACCTCGCGCCGCAGCTGCTGAAGCGCGGCGTTCAGGTCCTCCTGGTACGGCACGTAGTGGTTGTTGTGCGCCCTATCTGCTGCGTCTGTGTCGCGCGGCCGATTGTCGGTGGCTGTCCGTACGCCGGCCACCGACACAACGCACGGTCACTTCCGGCGACGCCTGCCGGCACGCTTCTTGAGTTCGGCCTGGCCGCGCTTCGTCCAGTCACCCTGGTGCAGGTAGCAACGAGCCGTGCCCTTCAGCGTCTTGTTCTGACACCGACCTCCAGCAGCCGTCGGCCAACCGCACTTCCCCTGCTTCCACTCACCCACGGTGTGTCCCCCTCCCGCTGGTTCACCTCGTGTCCGGGCCCCCAGCGTCTGGCACGCAGCGGATGCCGAGCAGGGCGCGCAGCCGGCGGAGTCAAGGGATGCGGGTGCACGCGGTCCGTACAGCGGGAGCGCAACGTCTGAATCGGTATGGCGAGTTCATAAGATCGCGTATGCGGATGCGGGCTGCCCTGGCGGGACGTGCGTTGCCGGCGAGATCGCCGCGACGCCCCGCTGTTTCGGTTCCCGAAGTAGCTTCGTCGGTTTCTACGCGGCCGGTGGGACGGTCCGGCACAGTCGTGGGTCGTGTGAGTCCGATCACCACGAGATGGCCGGCGCGACACCTGCCACAGTGCGTATGGATCATGAGCGCATGCATCCTCGGTTAAGCCGCATCGCCGGCACAGCGCTTCTTCTGCTCGGCATCGCCCTCGTGCTCTGGAGGGTCTTCGGCAGTCCCCAGTACTGGGAGGGCGACATGAGATGGCTTCGTACCGGCCTCATGCTGGGAGCTCTGGGGACGATCAGTCTGAGCGCACGACTGATCTTCCCCGCCGGCAAGGGCGATGCACCGGATGAGGCGTCCGAGAGTGCCGAGGGAGCAACTGCGGATGAGTGGCCATGACTCGGTCCCGTTGCCCAGCGCCCTTACTCACCACCACGGGTCCACACTCGGGAACGGCAACCCCTCCACCCCGCGGCGCCGGATGATCCCAAACAGCTCCGATGCTGGGCAGACCTCCAACGAATCGCCTGGTCGGTCCGCCTACTGCCACTACAAAGAGAGATCTGTTCCGGGCGCGCCTGAACGACTTGTGCCCGGACCGGCGCGATCGTCAGCGCGAGGCCCTGGCCCGGTTGGCTCTCGGCCGCTCCGGGCCGCAAGTGTTGCGGCCCGTGGGCGAGCAGTTCTGCCGAAGCCCGGGCTCTGGTTTGCGTACGACGACAACGGCGCCGTACGACGACAAAACGGCGCCGTTCACCGTCGGTGAGACCGGTGCCCGCCCGTGCCGTGGGCGTTGCCGGATCAGCCTGTTCCGCGCCCGCGTTCGGCCTCGGCACCTGCAACAGCTACTCGACCAGCCTGCGCACCCCCGGACCGGGTCCCGCACCAGATCGGACACCTTGCTTTCAGGGCTTTCAGGCCTCGCAGCCTGAGCGGTGCGCGGCTGAGCGGCTGCCATGTCCACCGAGTCCTCGTGCGGTCACCGCCCCAGTGATCTGTACGACGGCTGTGACGTGTCTCACCGGAACTCGCCCGCGCCGTACGTCAGTTGAAGACGTGACCACAGATATGCGAACCCGGGTGCGAAACGGAGATCCGGACGCCTTCGCGGAACTCTTCGACGCGTGCGCCCGCGCGGTGTACAACCACGCCTTCCGGCTGACCGCCGACTGGTCGCTGGCCGAGGACGTGATGTCGACGACCTTCATGGAGGCGTGGCGGCGCCGGGACTCGGTCGAGGCCGAGGGCGGCTCGCTGCGGCCGTGGCTGCTGGGCATCGCCACCAACGTCGCCCGCTCCCACCACCGCAGCAACCGCCGCTACCGCAACGCGGCGAGCGCCGCGGCCGCCGCGCACGCCGCCGAGGAACGGGTCGAGGACCACGCCGAGGAGACCGCCGGACGCCTGGACGACCGGCGCCGTATCAACGCCACGCTCGCCGCCCTCAGTCTGCTCAAGCGTCCCGAGCGCGAGGTCCTGACGCTGTGCCTGTGGGAGGGGATGGAGTACGCCGAGGCGGCCCGCGCCCTCGGCATCCCGGTCGGCACCGTCCGCTCCCGCCTCTCCCGCGCCCGCTCCAAGCTGCGCAAGCTCGCCGACGCGCAACTCCTCGGAGAAAAACGGGAACCCACCCGCACGAACCGGCAGATAACAGGTGATCGCGGATACGCGGTCCGGTCCGCACAGGAAGGAAACCGATGAACGCCAGCCCCTCCCACCGGCCCCACCCGGCCGAGTGGACGGAGACGCAGAGTCTGCTGCCCTCCGCCGAGCGGGATCTGCCGGCGGGCCGCCACCAGTTCCACAAGGAGCAGATGATGGCCCGGATACACGAAGACCTCCGCACCACCTCCCGAACGTCCACCGCCTCCTCCCGTACGTCCGCCGCCTCTCCGGTCGCGCCCGTGAAGCGCTCCAACCCGTTCCTGCGCCGTGCGATCCTCCTGCCCGCCGCGGCCTTCGCCCTGGCCGGCGCGGTCGTGGGCGGCCTCGCCCTCACCGGCGGCGGGGCGGACGACGGCAAGGCCGCCCTGGCCACCGGCCCCGCACTGACCACCCGGATCGGCGCCGCCGACCCCAAGGGCGCCCCCCAGCTCCTCGAACGCATCTCCCTGGCCGCCGCCGACACCTCCGCGCCCACCCCGCGCAAGGGCCAGTACATCTACATCGCCTCGAAGGTGGCCGACAGCTACGTCAAGAGCGACGGCGGCAAGAGCGAGGCGGTCAGCAACGAGCTGCACTCCCGCCAGGTCTGGAACTCCCTCGACGGCAGGGACGGCTGGCTGATCGAGGCCGGCGAGACCAGCGACAAGGGCATCACCCTGAAGAGCGACGTCCCGTTCAGCGGCGCCTACAACGCCCTGGCCGGGCTGCCGACCGACCCCGACGCGCTGCTGCAGCGGATCTACCGTGCGTCGGACGCCAACCGGGACCCCGAAGTCCCGCGCGACCAGGCCGCCTTCGTCGCGATCGGCGATCTGCTGTTCGAGAGCTACCCGCCGGCCGAGGTCGGCGCCGCCCTCTACAAGGCCGCGGCCAAGATCCCCGGAGTCGTCTCGGTGGATGACGCGGTCGACGCCACGGGCCGGCACGGGGTCGCGATCGCGCGGCAGAACGACACCGACGGCGAGCGCACCGAGTGGATCTTCGACAAGAAGACGCTGCGGTTCCTCGGCGAGCGCATCGTGGTGGTCAAGGCCACTGCGGGCGATCCCCTCAAGGTCGGTACCGTCACGCACACCAGCGCGATCACCGAGCGCGCGGTCGTCGACGCCGCCAAGCAGGTCCCCGGGCAGGTGAGCTGAATGCGCGACAGAACCACGAGCGCCTCGCTGGCCGCCCTGCTGGTGGCGGGGCTGATGACGGGTGTCTCGGTGGCGGCCACGGGCTCCGGCCTCGGCGTACGGACGCAGGACACCGTCACGGTCGCGGCGCCCGGCGGATCCGCCCCCGGCGCGCGGACCGCCGGCTCCGCCTCCGGCCGGTACGTCACCCTCCTCACCGGCGACCGGGTCCTGCTGGACGCCCGGGGCCGGGTGACGGGCGTACGGCGGGCACCGGGCCGTGAGCACGTCCCGGTGTCCGTGCGCGGCGTCGGGGGCGATCAGTACGTCGTTCCCGCCGACGCCGCCGCCCTGATCGGCCAAGGCGTCCTGGACATGCGGCTGTTCGACGTCAGCGGCCTGATACGGGCCGGCTACGACGACACCCGGCGCGGCACGCTCCCGCTGATCGTGTCTTACGAGGGCAAGTCCGCCCAGCGCAGGAGCACCCAGAAGTCACTGGTCGCGGACGCGGACGCCACCGTGCGCCGGGAACTGCCCAGTGTGGCGGGCGCCGCTATCACCGTGCCCAAGGCCGGGGCCGACGACATGTGGCAGGCCCTCACCGAGGAGCAGGGAGTCGCGCGGGTCTGGCTGGACGGCCGCTTCAAGGCGCCGGCGGACGAAGACGTCGCGAAGTCCGGGGAGGCGGACGGGGAGGCGGGCGTGGAGGCGGGCGGCGGCGTCGCGCAGATCGGCGCCCCGGCCGCCTGGGCCGCCGGATACGACGGCAAGGGCGTCAAGGTCGCTGTCCTGGACACCGGCATCGACACCACCCACCCGGACCTTGCCGCGGCGGTGAGGGCCTCCAAGAACTTCACCGGCACCGCCGGCACCGACGACATGGTCGGCCACGGCACCCATGTGGCCGCGACGCTGGCGGGCTCGGGCGCACGGTCCGGCGGCCGGTACAAGGGCGTCGCGCCCGGTGCCGGGATCCTCGACGCCAAGGTGCTGGACGACAACGGCGAGGGCAGCGACTCCAGCGTCATCGCCGGCCTGGAGTGGGCCGCCGGGCAGGGCGCCAAGGTGGCCAACCTCAGCCTGGGCCAGGAGGACACCCCGGGGGAGGACCCGGTCGAGGCGGCGGTGAACGCCCTCTCGAAGAGCACCGGCATGCTCACCGTCGCCGCGGCCGGCAACGAGGGCCCCGACGTGGGAACCGTCGGCTCCCCGGGGGACGCGGAGTCGGCGCTCACCGTGGGCGCCGTCGACGGCGAGGACCGGCTGGCCGACTTCTCCAGCACCGGCCCGACCGCCGACAGCGCGCTGAAACCGGACCTCACGGCGCCGGGCGTGGACGTCGTTTCGGCGAGGGCGACGCACGGCTACTTGGGCGACCCGGCCGCCGACGGCTATGTCTCCATGTCCGGTACGTCGATGGCGACGCCGCATGTCGCGGGGGCGGCCGCGATCCTCGCCCAGCGGCACCCCGACTGGACCGGCGCACGGATCAAGCAGGCACTCACCGCGTCCACCACCCCGACCACCGGCGCGACCGTTTACCAGCAGGGGACGGGCCGGCTCGACGTGTCCCGGGCACTGGAGGGGGCGGTGGCGAGCGAACAGACCTCCGTGTCCTTCGGCAAGCAGCTCTGGCCCCACACCGACGACCGGCCGGTCACCCAGCACATCACCTACCGCAACGACGGTGACCAGCCCGTCACCCTGGACCTGAGGGCCACGGCGACCGGCCCCGGAGGCAGCACGGCCCCCGAGGGCATGTTCACGCTGAGCACCCCTCAGCTCACCGTCCCGGCGGGCGGCACCGCCGGCGTCGACCTCACCGCGGACACCCGCGTCGAGGCGGCGGACGGCGCCTACTCGGGCACGCTGCTCGCCACCGCGCGGAACGGCGCCGACCCCGCTGCCGCACGGACCGCCTTCGGCGTCGTACGCGAGGCCGAGGCACACGACCTCACCCTGAAGTTCCTCGACCGCGACGGCCGGCCTGTGAGCGCTCCCCTGACCGAGATCCTCGGGTACTCGGGCACGTACTGGACCACGAACCTCGCGGACTCCGAGCAGATCTCCAAGGGCGTGTACCGGGTGCGGGTCCCGCGCGGCGACTACGTCGTGGACACCGTGTTGGCCGACGCCGGGGGCACCTCCGCGCTGGTCCGGCCGCGGCTCTCGCTGATCGGGGACACCACGGTCGTCCTCGACGCGCGCAAGGCGAAGCCGGTCGGGATCACCGCGCCGCAGGGCGCGAAGATGTCCGACGGCCAGCTCAACCTGGCCGTGAGCACCGGGAACACCGGGAGTACCGGGGGCGAACCGCACAACAGCACCCTGTTCTGGGGAACGTTCAAGAACCTGCGCACCGCGACCCTGGGACCGACCGCCCCGGCCGGGAGGATCAGCACACAGCTCGGCGGCCTGTGGCAGAAGGGCAGCACCACCTACCATCTGCTCCACAACCTGCCCGACCGCTTCCCCACCGGCTATCGGCACACCACGCGCATGAACGAACTGGCCCTGCTGAAGCGGAGCTTCGGCTCGTCCGTCGCACACCGCAAAGGCATCGTCAACGTCCTGTGGAGCGGCCCCACCCTGTCGCTGGGCACGGTGAGCGACCCCTTCCCGCTGCCGACGACCGCGAAGATCTACGTCACCACGCCCAAGGGCTTCAAGTGGACGGCCAACCTGGGCCAGCGAAACGCCTCCGGAGACGACGAGGACGTCTTCTACGGCACGGAGAGCGCGAGGTCGTACCAGGCGGGCCGTACCTACGCGGCCACGTACAACGTCGGTGTCTTCAGCCCGATCACCGGCGGCCCGTACGGCGCACAGCGCGACGGCGACACCCTGGACCTGTGCGTCCCCGACCTCGCCGACGGGAGCGGACACCCCGCCTTCTCCACGGCGAAACGCCACACCACGGTCACCGCGGACGGCAGCACCCTGCTCGACAACGACGGCGACCTCTGCCAGACCGTGGACAAACTCCCGTCCGCCCCGGCCCGCTACACGATCGGCACGAACCTGACCCGCCCGCCGTCGGTGGCCACCACCACGAGCCGGCTGACAGCGGCCTGGACTTTCACATCCAGCCCGTCCGACACCGGCCCCCTGCCCCTCTCCACGGTCCGCTTCCACCCGAAGCTGACCCCGACCGGCACGGCCCCCGCAGGCCGCCGCACCACGATCCCCCTCACCCTCCAGGGCCCGGCGGCCACCCACCTGAAATCCCTGACGGTGAAGGTCTCCTACGACGCCGGCAAGACCTGGTCCCCCGCCCCGGTGACCACCACCCAAGGCAAACGAACCCTCACCCTGACCCACCCGGAAAACGCCCGCTCGGTCTCCCTCAAATCCACCCTGACCGACACCACCGGCAACACCTACGCGGTGACGATCCTGAAGGCATACCTCCTGACCTGACGTGGTCCAGACACTCCTCGACGCGGTCACGCATCATCCGGAACACTTCGCCGCTGCCGACCGAGACACACGTCTTCGTCGATCCGCAGAGGCGGGCCGACCTTCGCCACACGGGCAACACGCTCGCCTCGACGGCGGGAGCCGGCACCCGGAAGCTGATAACGCGCATGGGCCACAGCAGCTCCCGAGCTGCGCTGATCCACCAGCACATGACCAGCGACCGGGACCGGGCCATCGCCGACCGGTTTGGGGCCATGATCCGGGGCGGCGGGGGAGCGGCCACCCCCGAGCCCTCTGAAAAGGATCGGGCGGGCTCGTAGTGGCATGGATGTGGCACGGCGCCTGAAATGGCCAAGGGCCAGCCTTGGAGGAAACCCCTCCTGAGCTGGCCCTTCTGCCTGTGCCCCCGGCAGGATTCGAACCTGCGACACCCGCTTTAGGAGTTCGATCAAGCGGCTCCCAGGCGGCCCTCGCAGTCCTACCGGTATGGCGTGGGTGGTTGGACAAGGCCGCCTGCGTCTATCGCCGTTGATGTCAGCTGGTGATGTCAGGTTGGATGGTCCGATGGAGCGCATTGAGGCCGAGCTGTTCACAGACGGTGGCAACGACGCCGTGGTCCGCATGCCCGGCAGGCGGTTCCCTGGGGTCCTGGTGCAGGGCGACTCCCTTCACGTCCTCCGCAGCGACGTGGCCGAGGTAGTGGAGGCCTGCGAGCGTGGCGACTTGGATGAGGCTCGGGACTCCGCTGGCCTTCTCCTGGCCGACCTGGATGCGCTGTTGGCGCGGTACGAGGCTGCGTTGAACGAGCACGAGATTCCGCGGCCGTACTGAGCTGCCCGACCATCAGCTTGGGAAGCTGCGGGCATGTGCGGTTCGTCTGCGCTCTGACCTGTGCGTACGGCTACGGTGAAGCCTCGCGGGGATGGGTCGCTTTCACCGTGGTTCCCCGCTGTTCCCCGTCCTATCTGGTGCGCCTGTGGTGCGCGCCTGGGTCCTCGGTGGCCGCCGGAGCGACGGCGCGAACGACCATCCCACTCAGTACGGCTCGAAGCTTGGGACCGCGGGCCTGATGTCGCCGGCCTCGTCCATGACCTGCAGCCGGTTCATGAACGCGATGACGAAGTCGGAGAATGATCCATCGAAGACTTCGCAGCCTTCCTCATGGGCCATGGTCACGATCTTCCAGCTGTCGGGGTGGTGGTCGCATGGGAGGAAGAAGTGCTCGTCACCGCCGTAGTCATAGCCCCACGAGATGAGACCGCCGGACTGTGGGTGGAACGGGTAAGGGAAGTCGGCGGGATGTTGAGACCGTGCCTCGGTCCAGGTGCCGTGGATCTTGTGCATGCGCTCCAGGAGCGGAGTGCGCCCCTGCGGGTGGAAGACGACGAGTTCGTCGGCGATGACTCCGGGGCCGTAGGAGTCCAGGAAGATCTTGAAGTCGCTGGGCAGGGAAGACCCGACGTAGCGTTCGACTCCGCTCCAGTCTGTGGGGGTGTGCGCATGCAGAGACGGCGTGCCCAGCAACCGTGTCAACTCATCCAGCCCTGGCACTTGTCTACCTCCACCCATCCGACCGCGACCGGGCAACCCTAGCCGAGGACATGACCTGGAAGGGGCGGCCAGTCTGTGCTGTCAAACATGGCGCACGCTTTCCAACTGTGGGGGTGGGGTGAGTTCGCTCGTTCAGGGGCGTTCACCTGCGTTCGTTGGCGGTTGGCTCGCATGGCGCTTCTGACCGGTGGTCCGCTCTGAACGGCCGTGAATGGGGCTGAATGAGACGGAAACTGAGACGGTCAGGTGGCGGAGGCTGCTTGACTCTTCCCCAGGTGGGATGGTGCGATCCGCGCCCTCGACATCGACCACGTGTCCGTGCGCGTCAACGGTGATCGGTGTGCCTCGTCCCTTGGCTGTGATGAGCCATGCCAGTCAATGGCCCGTTGTCGGTCGGGCCCTTCCTCCTTCCAGTACGCGAGCCAGCCGCCTCCGGGGATGGCGGCGGCCACCTGGTCGGCCTGCTCAAGTTGGGAGATGTCTGGGTAGTACGTGACCGGGCGGCGAGTACCGCGCTTGGGGTCGAACACAAGCAGCCCTCGTCGCGTCGTCCCAGGCGTCCACGTCTAGCATCCACCCGATCGTCGCCTCCGTGCCGGTGAAGATCGCGAGCCAGCGTGTTCCGTCGAAGTAGTGCATGCGGTTCATCGTCCATGACGGCGCCGGCCTCAACGTAGGAGTGACCGACTTTGCTGCCTTGGCGGGACCTCATCTTCGGAAGCTGCCGGTGCACCTGACTATCGCTGCAGAGATCTGGGTAGTCCCAACCGTGGTCATCAGGTGACTACACATGGTAAAAAACGCCTACAGGGGGCTTTTAGGGGCGGGGTGAGGCATGGCGTCGGCTGGGGCTGAACAGACTAGGCAGGCAATTGAAAAGCCGCAGCTTTTCAACATCGATATACCTGCCGGGGACAGTCCGGTATTGACCCGAGGAATTTCCTCAGCACCCCGCGCAACCGCCCGACAATTGATCACTTGGTACTCGCCGGATGCTTGGGAAAAATTCATTCGCGAGTGGGCTAAATGCCTCGACGAGCCGTACACCGCAGTCCAGCAGTTGGGCGGTGCAGACGATCACGGGATCGATGTCGCTGGCTTTTTGTCAGAGCATGATCTACGCGGACCCTGGGATTGTTTCCAGTGTAAACATTACGCTGAGGCATTGAAGCCAGGACAAGCTTTTGTCGAAATATTGAAGGTCTTCCGGAGCGTGATAGCTGGCCACTATGTGATGCCACGGAGATACCGTTTTCTTGCACCGCAAGGCTGCGGAACCGGCCTAGCGAGGCTTTTGATTGATCCGCCAGCTCTCAAGAGCCAGTTCATGGAAAAGGTGCAGACTGGCACGACCCTAACACGAGGTATGTCGGCGCAGGAGATCGCGAGTGTGAGGGAGCTCTGTTCTTCGGACGATTTCACAAGGTTCAAAGAAGAGGACGTAGACGATGTTCTTCTCTTGCATAAGGAAAAGTCCCCCTACCATGCATCACGTTTCGGAACAGACCTGCCTCCCCGTCCTGCAAATAAGCGCCCCCCAGACCTCGTCGATCACGAGGAGTTTGAATACGTTTCTCAACTGATTGAGGTTTACAGGGAGGAGTACCCAAGAAAAGTAAAGGACCTTGCTGATGCGCTTTCTCACCCGGAAGCATGCAAGCATTTCGTCAGGCAGCGCGAAGACTTCTACAGTGCAGAGTCGCTGAGACTATTCGCTCGCGATCAGGTTCCTCCTGGCACATTCGAGGAGCTGCAAGACGAAATCTATACAGGAGTCGTCGACGTTGAGGAGAGCAGATTTCACAGTGGAATGGAACGCCTCCGAGCCGTTTTGAAAATGTCTACGCAACTGGATATCACGTCAAACATGCTGATAAACTCAACGCGATTGGAAGACAGGAAGGGGATATGCCACCACCTAGCTAATAAAGGCCGGCTCACCTGGTGCAGGAGTGACGACGATGCAGACCCTGAATAATCCCATTGAAGCGGGAGTTCGAGTCCTACTTCTGCTGCATGAGATTTTCCCCACCGAGCTGGATATGGGGCAACTCGCCTATCTCGATTACTGCATTCTGCACAGTGGCGATGTAGGAGGCCCGGCCAGCCTCCACCCAGCCACGCCAATTAGGCCCGGCGAGTTCGCCGTAAAGCGTCATCTAATTACAGACGGGCTGCGCGTCATGATTCAGGCCAATCTAGTTCGAATGTCCACTGGCCCTGATGGCATCAAGTATGCGGCGACTGATAACTCGGAAACTTTCGTCAGGCTCCTCGAATCCCAGTATTTTAATGATCTGAGGGCTAGAGCGCAGTGGGTCGCTTCTGAAATCGTACCAATTGAAGGAGACGATCTTCGACAAGCATTAAAATCGGTATTCGCGCATTGGAAGGATGACGCTCTACCTGGAGTTACTGCTCCTTCTGGCTCGGGAAATGAGGCGACGTGACGGGCATTTCGATTCGGCACCTGACCTTCCTGGGACCAGAGCAGAATGCATCTAGCGTGGAGTTCGTTTCAGGACTGACCGTTATCTCTGGAAAATCGGATACGGGAAAGACTTACGTCGTTAAATCGATCGACTACATGCTGGGAGCGAAAGAACTTACGAAAATCCGAGAGGCCGCGGGATACACCCACGCCCTTCTAGGATTGAAGCTGCCCGACAATCGCATTGTTACCCTAATTCGAGAACTGCCAGGCTCAAAAGTATTCTTGTGCGAGGGCGACGTGCGCTCGATCCCCAAGTCTGGCAAGGCATTAGTACTGTCCGCAGTGCACAGCAAGAATGCAAGGAGCAGCATTTCGTCTTACTTGCTGGAAGCGCTGCGCATGTCGGGCTTGCAAGTCGTGAAAAATGCAAAAAATGCTAAGAATTCTCTAACATTCCGATACGTGGCGAAGCTATGCATCGTGGGTGAGCAGCAAATGCTGTCAGAGAATTCGCCCACCACGCCTTCAGGGCAGAGGACAGAGAGAACGGTCGAGAAATCTGCGTTCCGCGTAATGCTGTCTGGCCATGACGATTCAAACGTTGCCTCACAGGAGGAAGTTACAGCAAGTAAGGTTCGGCTGGGAAAGCATGAACTCCTCTCAGGAATGATCTCCGATCTGCAAAAGCGAATTTCGGGCACGAGCGCCGCCGCCCTTACGGAGCAGCGGGAGCGGTTGAATTCCAGTATTCAGCGAGAGTCGCAGTCTGTTCGATCCCTAGTAGAGCGTCGAGATATAGAGCTGGGAAAGCTGCGAGCACTATCTAGTGATATTGAGCGAAATACCGCCCGACGATCTGAAATTGCTGAGCTTTCTGCGCGGTTCAACCTGTTGCGTGATCAGTATGATTCTGACCTCGCCCGGCTGGAAATGGTAAAGGAGGCTGGAAATCTACTAGGATTTTTCAGTCGGGGAGATTGCCCGTACTGCGGTGCGCCGCCTGAGAATCAAACTGCTGACCATGTGGTCCAAGAGTCCGATGATTTTTACGACGCCATATCTGCGGAGCAAGTAAAAACCAGACAGCTTAAGAGTGACCTGCTGCTGACCCTAGAAGATATGCAGGCCCAGGATGAAGAAATTCGTCGCGACACCTCAGAGATGCGAGATATACGCCGACGCGTCGACATGGAGATCTCTCGTATCGAGCATGAGATGGAGCCCGTAGAAGGTTCACTTGCCGAACTGGTTGAGGCTCGGTCTAAGGTCGATAAGCAGTTTTCATTGCTCGACCAGGTCGAAGGGTTGCTAGAGATGAGGAAGGGTCTTGGCCCTATCCAGCAATCGACGGCTGTACAAAGTTCGCCTGAACTAGGCCCTGAAGATGCAGAAGACTTCATTAGAACTATGCGACGTATCCTGGACGCTTGGAGTGCGCCGGAAGCTGAGACGGTCGACCTAGAAGCAGACTTGTCAGACCTAATTATCGGCGGAATGCCTCGTGCCGCACGCGGAATGGGCATGAGGGGAATTCTTCAGGCTGCTTTCACTGTGGCCTTGGCTGAAGTCTGCATTCGGTCTGGTAAGCCACACCCGGGATTTGTCATCCTTGACAGTCCGGTTCTCACATACAGAGGTGCCGAACCGGATCCTGACGATGAAGACGAGCGGTTGCACGAAGATGTGGCTGCACGTTTCTATCGATACCTGAACAATGAATTTCCCGGCCAGGCCATCGTTGTGGAAAACATTGATCCTCCGGTGTCTCTGACAGGGCTACGGCGGTATCAGTTCACGAAGGATCCACGGCGAGGCCGATACGGCTTGTTTCCCCCAAGGCTAGGAAGTGCTAACGCGTCAGAGTCGACCTCTGACGGTGGTAGGGAGACGAGCAGGTAGATTCGGGTGCGCCTTTTTGTGGTTCTCATGGAATCTCTTAAAGATCACCGTCATGGCCATGTAGTTCTCTCTCTCTGGGGACGGGTTGGAGCCGATAACCAACCACTCACCCCAGCTCCCATCCCGTACGCCGTCGACCCACACACCGTGGAGCGGGCGTTGTTGCTGGCGTCCAGGTGGAGCGCGCCACTGTACGAACGACCTGGACGCCAGCAACAACGTCTGCTCGGCTCTGCCTGGGTCGATGGCGTACGGGATGGGAGCTCACCGCTCCCCAATGCCACCCGCAGCCAGGAACGGCGCCCCCGTGCCCCGGTGCCGGCCGATCCCCCGCCGGAGGCATCGTTCTAAGCGTGGTCGCTCGTGCGGCATTCGACTCGTGGATTGTGGCGCTGTGCGCGCGGCACGGGCGCCGGCCGGGCTGGAGCGGGGCGAAGACAGGAGCGCAGGCCCGGCCGGGGGCCGGGCCGCGCGCGGGGAGCGGAGCGAGCCGCCTT
>NZ_KQ948153.1:153733-155173 GCF_001513955.1 Streptomyces pseudovenezuelae
GAACCAGTAGAGAAAGTTGTAACTCAGTCGGCCTGCTGGGATGTGTGAGGCTCTGTGTGGGGTTTGAAGTCCTGAGCGCAGGACGGGAGTTCGGCCTCTTGGCGGTGGGCCAGCGGTAGGAAGATCACGGGTCGGATCGTCCAGTTGATGCGAGTACGGGCCTGGGTGAGCGTCACCGTGCAGGGCTCGGCGCGTAGGAGTGCCTTCCTCGTGGTGATGCGGCCGTCGTACAGCCACTCCCACGCCTCCTGAGACGCGTCGGGATCCAATGCCGGTGAGATCGTGCGCAGTGCAACCGCTACCCATCTGTCGGCCTGTGGTGCCGAGTACGCGTCGAAGGATGCCCGGAGGGTCGGCAGTGTCTCGGCGGTGAGGTCTTCGGTCCAGCACTCGCACCAGTAGCCGCGCTGCGGCTTGTCCATCAGCACGGGTGGCCTCCCGCAGGCGGGTTCGTGTAGAGCTCCGCGGTGACCGTGTGGCCGCCGTCGCTCTCGTGGACGACGACTCGGTGGGCGATCACGCTGACCATGCCCAGGCCCCGGCCGTGCTCGGCGTCCTGGTCCTGGCGCTTGATCTTCGGTGCGGTGCCGGCGCCTCCATCGTCCGTGACCGACATCGCGATGACCTGCGCCGATACCGCCAGGGCCAGATGGAATCTGCCCGAGTCCTGGCCGCTGGCCGTGTGAAGGATCGCGTTCGCGCTCAGCTCGCTCACGATCAGTTCGGCGTCCTCTGCCCATGGCGATTCGCGCAGGATGTCGCGGGTCCAGCGGCGGGCCCGGCTGACCTCTTCCGGGAAACCTGGGCAAGTGAGCCCCCAGACCCGGGCCGTACTCGTATACTCGTGCATACAAGTTCCTTCGTGCTGGTAGGCCGCCATGTGCAGCGGGTTCGGGCTAGACGAGTTTCACGCCGTCGTGGGCGCGGATGGCAGGTGGAGACACGGCGTCCATCGCGTCCAGGACGCGGATGGCGTACGCCTCGTCGGCAAGCTCGGAGACTTCTTCGCGGGTGGCCCAGCGCAGTGCGCGGGTCTCGTCGCCGGTGGTGGGCGTGCCGTCGGCGGCCTGGCAGCGGAAGACCAGGGAGACGATCAGGCCCGTCATGTTCTTGTAGACGCCGGTCAGGGTCGCCGGAAGGGCGATCTTGATGCCGGTCTCTTCGAGGACTTCGCGTTGCAGGGCCTCGGGAACGGTCTCCTCGCGTTCGAGGACGCCGCCCGGGGGCTCCCACTTGCCGTTGTCCCGGCGCTGGATCAGGAGGGCCCGGCCCGAGTCGTCGACGACGACCCCGGCCACGCTCACGGAGTGCGGGCGTTCTGTGCTCACGTTCCTCGGCCCTCTCGGATGGCTAGGCTCTCCACCGTAGCAACAACACTCGCCCACACGTCTAGATACCTAAAGGAGTGCACTCGTGACCCCTGCTCTTCCCTCCGGCCAG
>NZ_KQ948153.1:155863-157090 GCF_001513955.1 Streptomyces pseudovenezuelae
CTCGGTGATCTCGACCCCACGAGCGATCGTGCGGTCTTTAGGCAGATCGCCGACCAGCTGCGCGAGGCCATCGACCGCGGGCGATTCCGAGAGGGCGAGAAGCTGCCCTCAGAGGCGGAGCTTGTGGACCACTACGGGGTATCCCGGATGACCGTCCGAAACTCCTTCTCCATCCTCCAGGGGGAAGGACTCGTCCACGCCGAGCACGGCAAGGGCGTCTTCGTCCGGCCCCGGCCCCCCGTACGGCGACTCGCCTCCGACTGGTTCGCCCGCCGGCACCGGGAGCAGGGCAAGTCCGCGTTCATCGTCGAGGCGGACACGGTCGGCAGCCACCCCCAGGTCGACAGCCTTGAGGTCAAGGAAGAGAAGGCCAGTCAGGACATCTCCACCCGGCTCGGCTCGGTGCGGCGGGTCCTCGCCCGGCGGCGCCGCTATCTTCTCGACGGCCGGCCGGTCGAGTTCGCCACCTCCTACCTCCCCCTCGACATCGCCCGCGGCACGCAGATCGCCGAACCCAACCCCGGGCCCGGCGGCATCTACGCCCGCCTCGAAGAACTCGGCCACCGCCTCGACCACTTCGAGGAGGAGATCCGAGCCCGGATGCCCTCCCCGGATGAGGTCAAGACGCTCCGGCTGGCCTCCGGCGTGCCCGTCATCCATCTCGTCCGCACCGCCTTCGACACCGAGGGACGGGCCGTCGAGGTGTGCGACACGGTCATGGCGGCAGACGCCTACGTCCTGTCGTACCAGCTCCCGGCGACCTGATCGCATGGGCGGCGGCGCAGTTCTAGACGGTCGGATCGCCCTCGTCCTCGGGGGCCGGAGTGAACCAGTGGCCGATGCTGGTCCACATGAAGCCTTCCCGCCACGTGGGCTTGTCGGTCGCCCAGTCGAGGAGTGCTTGCAGGACCTTCTCCTGCGACACCGTCTGCGTCTGGTAGTGCTCTGCGGGAACGCCGTCCCGGTACTCCAACTGGTAGGTGTTGTTGTCGCGGAACAGCACCTGGATGTACCAGTTGCCTTCCTGGCTCTCGTCTTGCCGCTCAAGGAGCAGGTGATCACCCTGATCCAGGTCGGCGAGCATCGTTCCTATCTTCGGCTTCGAAGCGCGCTTCACCGCGTAGCCCCGGCTGTTGGTCGCAATCAGCATGGGCAGAGCATGCCGGAGGGGACTGACAACGGCCCGGTCCGTCAGGCTTCCCGAACTCGTACACCTCAGCATGCATA
>NZ_KQ948153.1:157677-286549 GCF_001513955.1 Streptomyces pseudovenezuelae
CTCGTATAGACGAGTGGGCAAGTTGTGTGTCAGGGTGATCGTCGTGACCCCGGGAGATCGGGTTCACAGATCGCTACATGTATAGACGAGTAGATAGGAAAACTGTCTTGCGTACCATCCGTGTTGAGACCTCCGCCGCCACGATCCTCCTGACCGAGGCTCCTGAGCCCAAGGTCCGCGACCGTCAGACCGGCGAGATCGCCAAGGACGCCGTCAGCGGTGAGGCGCTGATGACCATCGGCGTCGTCTACATCGAGGACGGCGAGTCCTCGCTGATCAAGGTCACCGTGCCAGAGGGCGGTGTCTCCGAGGGCCTGAACCTCGGTGCTCCGGTCTCGCTGCCGGGGCTCGTCGCCCGGCCGTGGGAGTCCGTGTTCAACGGCCAGCAGCGCCACGGCATCGCTTACCGGGCCGCCGCCGTCACCCCGGCCGCGTTCCCGGCCGCCATGGGGGCCACCGCCTGATGACCGACCTGACGACACTCCTGGAGGTAGGTGGTCCCCTCGCCGCGCTCGGCGGCGGGACCGCCTACACCCGGGCCAAGTACCCGGCCCTCTACTGGTCCGCCATCGGCGGCCCGATATCCACCGCCCGCCTGCTCAGCTCCTACAGCTCCGTCATGGAGGCCTGCGGCCTGACCGTCGCCCCGTCCCGGCTGCGGGTCCTCGCCGTCAAGGCCACCACCCGGCGTGAAGTCCGGCCGGTCCCGCCCCGCCGGGGCATCATCCGGCCCACCTCGACCGGGCTGCGCCTCCGGCTGCGGCTCGCCCCCGGCCAGGAACCCGCAGACGTCGCCGCCTCGGCCGAACGGCTGCGGCACGCCTGGGGAGTCCACGCCGTCTACGTCACCACAATCAAGCCCGGTGTCGTCGAACTGCGGCTCGTCGGCTACGACGTCCTACGGCGGGTCCGCATGCCTCGCAACACCGAATCCGGGTTCCTCAAGGTGCCGGTCGCTCTGCGGGAGGACGCCATGCCCTTTGTGCGGGACTACCGGACCGTTCCCCACCAACTCACCCTCGGCGCAACCCTGTCCGGCAAGTCCATGTACCTGCGCCACCTCATCGCCGGACTGGCTCAACAGCCCGTTGCCCTCGTCGGCATCGACTGCAAGAGGGGCGTCGAACTGGCGCCCTTCGCCGCCCGCCTGTCCGCCCTCGCTACCGCCCCGGACGAAGCCGCAGACCTGCTGCCCGCGCTGGTCAAGGAAATGGAGGACCGATACGACCTGATCAAGGCCCGGCAGGGCATCGCGCCCGACACCCCGGACGAGGAGATCACCTCCGACATCTGGGGCCTGCCCGAGAGCGAACGGCCCGTCCCCATCGTCCTGTTCGTCGACGAGGTGGCCGAACTCTTCCTCACCGCCACCCGCAAGGACGAGGAACGCCGCGACGAGATGGTCACCCAGCTCATCCGCCTCGCCCAGCTCGGCCGCGCGGCCGGCATCTACCTCGAAGTCTGCGGGCAGCGCTTCGGCGCCGAACTCGGCAAGGGCGCCACCATGCTCCGCGCCCAGCTCACCGGCCGCGTCTGCCACCGCGTCAACGACGAAGCCTCCGCCAAGATGGCCCTCGGTGACATCGCCCCGGAAGCAGTCGACGCCGCCTGCGCCATCGCCCCCGAACTGCCCGGCCTCGCCGTCGCGGGCGACACCTCCGGCGGCTGGTCCCGCATCCGCACCCCGTACCTCACCCTCGGCGACGCCGCCGAGCTCTGCCGGGAATCGGCGCACCTGGTCCCCGACCTGCCCGCGCTCAAGCCCTTCCAGCCCGACGTCCCCACACGTCCCGTCGAGACCCCGGCCCCGGCAGCTCTGCCGCACCCGGTCATCGACTGACGCTCACCTCAACCCGGTCGGCGTGACCGCCTCGCGCCACGTCCCTACCCCTGCATGCCTGAAACCGAAAGGAGCCGGACCGTGCGCGCCCATCTGGCCCGTGTCGACGCCGTGTTGGTGCAGGCGCTCATCGCCGCCGCACTGTCCTTCGCACACATCCACGACATCGCCATGGCGACCGGACAGGACGGATGGAAGGCGTGGGCCTACCCGATCAGCGTTGACCTGCTGCTCGTCGCCGCATGGCGTCGACTGCGCTCCGGTACGGCCAAAGCGGCGGCCTGGTGCTGGTTCGTCATCGCACTCACCGCCTCCCTCGGCGCCAACGTCGCCACCGCCGGACTCCTGGACATGACCGATGTGCCGACCTGGTTGCGCATCCTCGTCGCGGGCTGGCCCGCGGTCGCCTTCCTCGGCGGGACCCTTCTCGCGCACTCGGCGCCCAAGGCGGCCGCGGACGAGATGGGCACGGAACTCGTCGAGGACCAGGAGGACGAGCCCGAAGCCGCGCCCGACCAACCCGCCAGCGAGCCACCCCCACCGCCCCCGACCGTCTCGGTCCCGGTCGCCCTGGTCGACCACGCCCGCAAGGTCGCCGCCGAACACCACACCCGCACCGGAACCCCGATCGACACCTCAACTCTCCGCGCCCGCCTCGGCGTCCCGGCCGCCATGGCCGAAGCCATCGCCGCCCAACTCTGAAAGGAGACTCGCGTGTCCGCGAACCGCCGCTTCCGCAACGTCACCCGCATCGGCCCCGTCCAGGTCGCCACCTCATACGACGGCCGGGGCCGTGAGAAGCACACCGCCGCCTGCACCGCCCCACGCTGCGGCTTCTCCGCCGACTACGACAGCCGCGCCGCCGCCGAACTGGCCGCCCGCACCCACCGCTGCCCCGTCCGCTGAAAGGACCCACGCCCCGTGACCGTCAGCCTGCCGCTCGTCGTCGTCCTCGGATTCTTCGCCTGGGGAGCGGTCAAGTTCCTCGGCGTCCGCACCTGGATCGTCGTCCTGATCGCCCTCTTCGGATTCTGGCTCTCCCACACCTTCCTCGCCCCCGCCATCGAATCCGGCACACGCTCGGGCGTCACCGTCACAAACGGCTCACATGCCTAGACGAGTAGATAAGAAAGGCTCCGTCGTGTTCCTGCCTAAGTACCCCGACAACCCGACCCCGCCGCCCGCACACACCCAAACCGCACCGACCGACCCGGCACCCGCACGTTGCTCGCTGCCGTCGGTGTCCATCGATCAGAAGGCGGTCGTCGCCCTGGTCGTCGGCGGAGTCGTCCTCACCGCGCTCCTGGCCGCCGTCGCCGTCACGGCCATCTCCGTCGCCATCGCGGCCGTGGTCCTGCGCTCCCTGCTCCGCGACCACAACCGGCGCTGACCCCACCCGGCCTCCGGGGCGACGGCACACGACCAAGCATTACGCCGCCCCGGGGCCTGTTCCTCCCGACCGAGCAAGCCAGAAGGAGAAACGCCATCTTCACCCGCACGACCCCGGCCCCCGTGCCGGAACTCGCGAACCTGGCCGCCCAGGGCACCCTCCCCGGTATCCTCCGCCAGCTCTCCACCCTCGGCGGCTGCACCCATCCCATACGCCTCGACGGCCACCGCACCGAATACGACCTCGACACCACCACCGGCGAGATCGGCCGCATCCTCCACCAGCTCGACTCGACCAGCCTCCCCGCCGGCCAACTCCTCGTCCGCTGCAACAACCGCCGCACCACCCGCTGCCCGGCCTGCGCCGAGGTCTACCGCCGCGACACCTTCCACCTCATCACCGCCGGACTCCGCGGCGGCAAGGGGACCCCCGAACAGGTCGGCGCCCACCCGCGCGTGTTCGCCACCTTCACCGCCCCCGGCTTCGGCCCGGTCCACAACCGCCGCACCGACGGCCGCCCCTGCCGCTGCGGCCACCACCACGACCAGCACGACGACACCCTCGGCACCCCACTCAACCCCGACACCTACGACTACGAAGCCGCCGTCCTCTGGAACGCCCACGCAGGCGACCTCTGGCGACGCTTCTCGATCTACCTCCGCCGGGAGGTCGCCAAGCGCGCAGGCCTCTCACAACGCCGACTCCGCGACCACGCCCGCGTCTCGTTCGCCAAGGTCGCTGAGTACCAGAAGCGCGGCGCCGTCCACTTCCACGCGGTCATCCGACTCGACGGCCCCGGCGGAGGCAGCACCCCACCGCCCGCCTGGGCCACCGCCGAACTCCTCACCGACGCCATAGAAGCGGCCGTCTCCAAGGTCCGCGTGGACGGCCCCACCCTCGATGGCCGCACCCACACCTTCACCTTCGGCGACCAACTCGACGTCCGCACCATTCGCTCCGCCGACTTCAACGACGGCCAGGAGCTGACCGAACGAGCCGTTGCCTCCTACATCGCCAAGTACGCCACCAAGGGCGCCGAAACAGCCACAGGCGCCCTCGACCGCCCCCTCAAGTTCGTCGCCGAACTCGCCCAACTCGACATCAGCGACCACGCCCGCCAACTCATCCGCACCGCCTGGACCCTCGGCGCCCGCAAGGACCTCGAACACCTCCGCCTGCGCCCCTGGGCGCACATGCTCGGCTTCCGCGGCCACTTCTCCACCAAATCCCGCCGCTACTCCACCACCCTTGGCGCACTCCGCAACGCACGCGCCGAATGGCGCCGCGCCCAATCCGCGCCGACGGCCAACGGGCCCGAGCCCGAGACGACGTACGTCCTTGCCCACTGGGTCTTCGCCGGAACCGGCCTGTCCTCCGCCGAAGCCTGGCTGTCCGCGTCCCTCGAACCCGCCCTCGGTACAGAAGGAGAGCCAACCCATGCGTGACGACGAGCTGTTGACCGTGCCCGACGTGATGGCGCGCCTCAAGCTCGGGCGGTCCACGGTCTACGACCTGATCCGCTCCCGTCGCCTGCCCTCGATCACCATCGGCCGGTGCCGTCGCATTCCGGCGCGGGCTGTCCGCGAGTACATCACCAACGAACTGGAGGCGGCGGCCTGATGGCCCAGCAACGCAAGCGGAACCCCAACGGCGCCGGCACCATCACCAAGCGCAAGGACGGCCGCTATCAGTGCGCGGTCTACGTCCTCCAGCCGGACGGCACCCGAGCCCGCAAGTTCGCGTACGGCAAGACCTGGCAGGAGTGCGACACCAAGCGCCGTGAGCTGCTGGCCAAGGTCGACCAGGGCGTACCCGTGCCCACCCGCTCGGCGAAGCTCTCCGACTGGCTGCCCTACTGGCTGGACAACATCGTCAAGCCTCGCCGGAAGCTCAGCACCTACGACAAGTACGAGGCGCACGTCAGGCTCTACCTCGTGCCCATGCTCGGCTCCAAGCGGCTCGAATCCCTCGGCGTCGCCGACGTACGGCGCTTCCTGACCCAGCTGGAGAACAGGACGACAGCGGCCACGGCCAAGGAGTCGCACCGAGTGCTGCGTACGGCCCTGTCCGCTGCCTGCCGGGAAGAGCTGATCGCACGGAACGTGGCAGGCCTTGTCGAGCCGCCCCGGGCCTCGTCGCGCGAGCTGAGTCCCTGGACGCTTGACGAGACCTTGGACTTCCTCGCCGCCTCCCGGAAGGACCCGATGTACGCGGCTTTCGTTCTCGCCATCGCCATGGGACTGCGGCGCGGCGAACTCGTCGGGCTGCGCTGGACCGACGTGGACCTGGACAAGCGCGTTTTGTACATCCGCCAGCAGACCCAGCGGCGGCGCGGGGTCCTCTATGACGACGACACCAAGAACCGCCGCAACCGTGCCCTTCCGCTCCCGGCGATGTGCATCGCTCCGCTGCGCTGGCACCGCATGCGGCAGGTGGCTGCCAAGCAGCGCGCGGGGGAGTCGTGGGATGACGGTGGCTACGTCTTCGCCACCCGGAACGGCCGCCCGGTCGAGCCGCGCAACGTGTACCGCTCCTTCACCCGCGTCGCCCAGTCCGCCGGCCTTCGCGTGATCCGGTTGCACGACGCCCGGCACGGCACCGCCACCCTCCTCACCGCTGCCGGGGTGGCGCCCCGCGTCGTGATGGAGATCCTCGGGCACAGTCAGATCAGCATCACCATGGACGTGTACACGCACGTCGTGCAGGACACCCAACGGGAGGCCATCAGTCACATGGATCGGCTGCTCAAGAGGCGTCCCGGTCGTCAGTGACCGGTCGTGAGTGATCGCCCTCGTTGATGTCAAAAGTGGATGTCAAAGGCCCCGGACCATGATCGGTCCGGGGCCTTTTGGCTGGTGCCCCCGGCAGGATTCGAACCTGCGACACCCGCTTTAGGAGAGCGGTGCTCTATCCCCTGAGCTACGAAGGCGGGGGCTTGTAGAGAACCTTGTTGAAAATCCAGGGTGTGGATCTTCGACGCGGCATACAAGCCCGCTGGTCGGACGCGGTTCGAAGGGTGCCGCAGCGCTACCTGGGTGGACAACACGACGCACCAACGACTGACCAGGGACAGCGTAGCGGATGCGCGTCGGCGAGGTGCCTCCGTATAGGGACAGGAGATCGGGGCGGCGAGTTGGAGCGTCTCTGACCTGCTGTTTCTTCGAACCGTGGTGCAAGGTGAGTGGAAGCCGAGGGGCTGAGGGCGGAGGTGGGGGGCGGTCGGACCGTTCTGCTCCTTGGATCGCTTCCCGGTCTCGGCGGATGCTCCGGTGGGTCGTTTGAGGTTGCCGTCGTCAAGATCCCGCCCGGCCCGGGAGCGGCGGCGATTGCGGTGCACGCCGTCGCTGATCGTCGCTTTCCGTGGTTCCATGCGTCGGACCGGGGCCGGGAGGCCACGGCCGTTGGCGCGCAGGAGGGCGTCGAGCGGCAACGAAGCCGCAGGTGTGGTCGGCTCCGTCGGCGTCCAGCTCGCCGTGGCCCGCGGAGGCACCGTGATCGGCACGGTGTCCGAGGCCAACCACGACTTCCTGCGCGGCTGCCGAAGGGCGGTTGAGCGTGCGGGGCGACCGCAGCCTCCCGCTCGCCGACGCCGCCAGGGCGCACGAGCTGATCGAGTCCGGCCATGCCCGTAGGGGGAGCTGAGCAGGGACCCTACTTGTCCACCAGCGACATGTGGTGCTCGTTGTAGCGGTCTCCCTGGACCCCGATCCGTCCTGCGAGCTCGTTGAGGTCCGACAGTTCGTCCGCGGAGAGCGGGACGTGTGTGGCCCCGGAGTTCTCCTCGATGCGTGCGGTGCGGCGGGTTCCGGGGATGGGCACGATCGACGGATGCTGGGCGAGCAGCCAGGCGAGGGCGACCTGCCCCGGTGTGGCGTCCTTGGCCGTCGCGAGGGCCCCGATGTGCTCGACGAGGGTCTGGTTCGCCGCCCGGTTCTCGGCCGTGAAACGGGGAATTGTGGTGCGTACGTCATTGGCGGCGAACGGCGTCGAGGCGTCCACCGCCCCGGTCAGGAACCCCTTGCCGAGGGGGCTGAAGGGTACGAATCCGATGCCGAGCGCCACGCATGTCGGCAGGACCTCCGGCTCGGGGTCCCGGGTCCACAGTGAGTACTCGCTCTGCACCGCCGTCACGGGGTGGACGGCGTGGGCGCGTCGGATGGTCTGCGCGCCGGCCTCCGAGAGTCCGAAGCAGCGGACCTTGCCCTCCCGCACGAGTTCGCCCACTGTGCCGGCGACGTCTTCGATGGGTACGTCCGGGTCGACGCGGTGCTGGTAGAACAGGTCGAGCCGCTCGACCCCGAGCCGTTTGAGCGAGGCGTTCGCGACGGAACGGATCTGTTCGGGCCGGCTGTTCAGCCCGACGGACGCCCCGTTCTCGATGCGGAATCCGAACTTGGTGGCGATGACCACCTGGTCGCGCACGGGGGCCAGGGCCTCGCCGACGAGTTCCTCGTTGACGTAGGGGCCGTACACCTCCGCGGTGTCGAAGAACGTGACGCCCAGATCCACGGCGCCCCGCAGTACGGCGATCATGTCGCTGCGGTCGCCGGGGTTCGGGCCGTAACTCTGGGACATGCCCATGGCGCCGAGGCCGATGGCGGAGACCTGTAGGTCGCGTCCGAGAGTGCGCGTGTGCATTTTTCCTCCTTGGGGGTGTGTCACCGTGGCGGAACCTGCGGAGCTTGCGGGAACAGGCGCAGGGCGTTGGCCGTGGTGAGTGAGCGCCACGTGGTGCCTTCGGCCGGTGGGGCGGCCGTGTCGATCGCCGCGATGTGAGCGTCGGCAAGGGGCGCGGGCGTCCAGCAGTAGTCGCTGCCGAACAGCACGCGGTCGGGGTCGACGAGCTTCAGCAGTGCGGGAACCTGGCGCGGGAAGGCCGTACCCGCCATGTCGTAGTGCAGGGAGCGCAGTTGCTGTACGGCGTCGCGCGGGGGCGCCTCTTGGGACGGTACGAAGAGGTGCATGAACTCGTTGATGCGGTCGGCCAGGACGGGGATCGCGCCACCGCAGTGCGGGACGATCACCCGCAGGTCGGGGTGGCGGGTCAGGACGCCCGCCATCACCAGGTCCGTGACGGTGCGGGCCGTGTCGAAGATGTACTCGACCATCGGGCGCGGCCTGTCGAGGGCGGACTGCTCCCAGCACACGGGCGAGGTGGGGTGCAGGAAGACCACGGCTCCCCGGCGGTTCAGCTCCGCGAAGACCGGTTCGAGGCGGCCGTCGCCGAGGTACACGCCGTGGGTGTGGGTCAGCAACACCACGCCGTCCGGGGCCAGTTGGTCGTAGGCGAAGGCGATCTCCTCCAGCGTGCCGTCCACGTCGGGCAGCGGGAGCGACACGAAGGTGCCGAAGCGGCCGCGGTGGTCGCGTGCCAGTTCGGCGGTGTACTCGTTGACGCGCCGGGCCAGGAGGCGGGCCGCCTTGTCGTCGCCGAAGTGCACGCCGGGGGAGGACAGGGAGAGCATCGCGGTCCCGATGCCGTTGCGGTCCATCAGCTCCAGATGGTCCCGGACGGACCACGACGGCCAGCCGCCCATGCCGTCGGGGTGGGCGTGGCCGGCCGCGGTCGCCTGCTCGACGTAGAAGTCGGGCAGGTGGTGGGCGTGGACGTCGATGAGGCCGTTGGTCATGGCGACGAGCTTCCTTCTCGTGGGCTTGGGACGTGGCGGCCAGGGGGCTACTCCACCTGCGCGCCTCCGGTCAGCCGGACCTCTTCGTTGTCCAGGGCCGCCTGAAGCCGGCGGAGCACCGTGTCGTCGATCCGCGACTCGTCCCGCAGACGGACGACGGTGGCCCGCTTCGTGGAGATGAGGGCGAGGCGGAGATCGGAGTAATGACGGTTGTGGAGCAGGGCGGGATCGTCCTCGGTGCCCGCGCCCCGTGCTCGTACGGTCGCCAGGTTCGCCTCGTACTCCTGGCGCAGCCACTCCGCGACCCTGGGGGTGGTGCCCAGCTGGGTCGCGAGCCGGGGGAGCGCCTTGATGGCCTCCTCGGTCGCCGTGGTTTCGGCGAGGATCTGCTCCTCGTCGACGGAGGTGTCGCGGGGCAGCCGGGCCCAGCGCACCACGCCCGGCAGCAGCAGCCCCTGCACCACGAGGGTCACCACGATGACGCCGGAGGTGACGAAGACGATGAACGCGCGGTCCGGGAAGGGCGCTCCGGAGTCGAGGGTCTCGGGCACCGACAGGGCCACGGCCAGGGACACCGCGCCACGGAACCCCGCCAGCCCGCTGACGACACGGGCCCGGTCGCTCATTCTCCGCAGCCGCTGCTCGGGACGCCGGTCGATCGCGCGGATCAGGTAGGCGGAGGAGAACAGGAAGGCGAACCGGACCGCGACGAGCACCGCGCTGACGGCCCCGATCGCGATGAGGGCGTCCGTCAGGTCGGACCGGCTCAGGTGGTGCAGCGCGTACTGCAGTTCCACTCCCACCAGGACGAACAGCGCGCCGTTGATGATGAACGTGGCCAGCGGCCAGAAGGCCAGCGCCTGGCGGCGGTGCTCGGCCCTGATGAGGCCGGGCGCCACCTGGGCCATGATCAGGCCGCTCACCACGACCGCGAGGACGCCGGAGGCGTGGATCAACTCGGCCAGCAGATACGCCGTGAACGGGGCGAGAATCATGACCAGGTTGCCGAGCAGGGGATCGTCCAGCCGTCGGCGCAGGTTCATGTTGATCCAGGCGACCGCGACACCGACCGCGGCCCCGCCGCCGTACGCGAGCAGGAACAGTGCCCCGACGTGGGGGAGGGTGAGGTGTTCCTCGCCCACGGTGATGCCGACCGCCAGGCCGTAGATCACCAGCGCGGTGCCGTCGTTGACGAGGCTTTCCGCACGCAGGACGGTGATCTGACGGCGCGGCAGGGACCCGGCCAGGGCGCTCACCGCCGTGGCGTCGGTCGGTGCCACGGCCGCGCCCAGGGCCCACGCCGGTCCCCACGGCAGCCCGAGCGCATGCCCGGCGACCGCCACCGCCCCCGCGGTGAGGATCACCAGCACGGTGCTGAGCAGGACGATGCCACGCAGGTTCGTCCGGATCTCCCGCATCGACGTGGTCAGGCTCTCCCAGTACAGCAGCACCGGAAGGAAGAGCAACAGCACTACTTCGGGCGGGAGTTGGGTCTGGCGGACGGCCGGGACGAGGCCGATCAGGGCGCCCAGGACCAGGAGCACGACAGGCGGGGCGACACGGAAGCGCTGTCCCAGGAAGTTCCCCGCCAGCACCGCCGCCCCCAGGACGACGACGAGTTCGAGACCGAGCATGACACTTACTCCGTGGCGGGGCCGGCCGGCGGTGACGGCTCGGCGGGTTCGGCGGATCCGGCGGGTTCGGCGGGAATCTTCCTGGTCATCTGGGCAGCAGCCGCAGCGTCGTGGCACGCGCCGCCACCATGGGATCGACGTACGCCCCGCCGAATCGGCCGTACTTGCTCCGGTACGCCGTGTCGAGGCGGTCGTTGGTCTCGGGGTCCGGCACCTCGGCGAACGTGACGTCCTTGTCGACGCCGCCGGAGCGGACGTGGCCCGCGTGGGTCGCGACGGCGGTGCGCCACCAGCCGCCGCGCGTTCCACGGAAGGAGCGGACGTACAGGTCGTCGCCGTCACGGACGACCCAGATCGGCACCGGTGGGCGCAGGGTGCCGTCGCGCCGGAGCGGGGCCATCTCCAGTTCGTCGGCCCCGGCGATGCGGTCGAGCTCGTCGCCTGTCCAGGTGGTCATCGGGTGGGTTCCCGTCCTCGTGATCCGGTGGGGGAGACGCCGTCTTCGGGCGGGAGCGGCGGTGAGGGGCTCACCGAGGTGGGCGCGGGTGATGCCGAGCGAGTCCTCGAAGACGCGGTTGTCGGTGATCAGGCCGTCCGTGACGGTGAAATGCGTCCAGGTCTCGTCGGCCGCGAAGTGGGAGAGGATCCGCTTCGTGTCGCGCGCGCCGAAGGCGTCCAAGTACGCCTCGACGGTGGTGACCGCCTGGCTGGTCATGGCTGTCGGTCCCGCCGCGCCGGTCACGGACGCAGCAGCGTCTTGATGGCACGGCGCTCGTCCATCGCCTTGTAACCCTCGGCGGCGTCGTCCAGGGAGAGGGTGAGGTCGAAGACCCGTCCCGGGTTGATAAGGCCGTCGAAGACGCGGTTGATCAGGTCGGGAAGGTAGGCGCGCACGGGCGCGGGACCACCGCGCAGGCCGACGTGGGAGAAGAAGAGCTCCTGCCCGTCGATCCGCGTACCGTGCGGGAAGCCGACGAAGCCGACGTTGCCACCCGGACGCGCGGACTGCAGGCCCTGGCGCATCGACTCCTGCGTGCCGACGCACTCGAGGACCGAGTCGGCGCCGACACCGTTCGTCAGCTCCTTGACGCGGGCGACGCCTTCCTCGCCCCGCTCGGTGACGATGTCGGTGGCGCCGAACTCCAGGGCCAGCTTCTGCCGGGACTCGTGCCGGCTCATGGCGATGATGCGTTCGGCGCCGAGTTCCTTCGCGGCGATGACCCCGGACAGGCCGACCGCGCCGTCACCGACGACGACGGCCGTGTAACCGGGCCTGACCTCGGCGGCCTTGGCGGCGTACCAGCCCGTGCCCATGACGTCGGACAGGGTCAGCAGGCTCGGGACGAGCTCCTCGTCCGGGTGCTCCGGGGTGGCGACCAGGGTGCCGTCCGCGAGGGGGATGCGGACGTACTCGGCCTGGGCGCCGTTGACCCACTGCGCGTGTTGGCAGGAGGTCTGGTAGCCGGCCTGACAGATCGGGCAGGTGTTGTCGGAGGCCACGAAGGAACCGATGACGAACTGTCCCGGCCGGACGGACGAGACCTCGCTGCCGACCTCCTCGACGATGCCGACGTACTCGTGGCCGATCGGCTGCGGTTCGGCGACCAGCAGGACGCCCCGGTAGCTCCACAGGTCGGAGCCGCACACGCAGGTGGCGACGGTGCGGATGACCGCGTCGGTCGGTGCCGTGATCGTCGGCTCGGGGGCATTCTCCACCCGGATGTCCCCCGGCGCGTGAATGATGGTTGCTCGCATGGTGCCTTCCCAGCTCTCGTCGCGTGTGTCGTGCAGTCAGGGGCGGGGGCTTCCCTCGGGCGTCAGCCCGGCTGCTCCGCCTTCTCGACGATTTCCTTGAGCTGTGTCATCGCGGTCATGGCGTTGGGCCATCCGGCGTAGAAGGCCAGGTGGGTGATGACCTCGATCAGCTCGTCCTTGGTGACACCGTTCTCCAGGGCCTTGCCGAGGTGGAAGCCGAGCTGATCGGCCCGGTACAGGGAGGCCAGCGCGGTGACGGTGACGAGGCTGCGATCGCGCGGGGACAGGCCCGGCCGCTCCCAGATGTCGCCGAAGAGAACGGTGTCGGTCACCTCCGCGAGCTTGGGGGCGAACTCCTGGATGGCCGGCGGGGCGAACTTCTTCCGTTCGGGCATGAGGTGGTGCTCCTGCGTGGATTCGAGTGGGGGGACGGTGCGGGTCGCCGGTGAAAGCCCGATCTGCATTCCAGAGGTCGCTCGTCATCCCGGCAGCCCGGCATGCCACCGACTTTGGCATTTCCCCGGGAACCCGCAAAGGGGAGAATTCCACCCGGGGAACCCCTTATCCAGGGGAGAAATCCTTACCCCCCTTCCGGCGTCCGAGCGATGCCACACTGGCGCTATGACCGGCGACGCGCATCCGAACGAGCTGGGAGAATTCCTCAAGGTGTGCCGGGCCCAACTCGGCCCGCGGACCGTCGGTCTGCCCGAGTCCGGGGCACCCCGGCGAGTGCCCGGGCTGCGCCGTGAGGAGGTCGCCCGCCTCGCGGGCATCAGCACCCACGCCTACACGCGGCTGGAACAGGGGCGCGCCCCCGTGCCGACGACGGTGATCGCCACCCTCGCGCGCGTCCTGCACCTCGACGACGCCCAGCGCGACCACCTGTTCGAGTTGGCCGCGGCGGGAGTCCGCGAACCGCGCCGGCGACCGGTGCAGAAGGTTCACCCGCAGCTCAGACGCATCCTGGACGAGCTGTCCACGACCCCCGCACTCGTCATCGGCCGGCACCTGGACGTCCTCGCCTGGAACCCGTTGGCGGCAGCTCTGCTCACCGACTTCGACAAGGTCCCCGCCAAGCGGCGCAACTACGCGCGGCTGATGTTCACCGACCCCGCCTTCCGGGAGCTCTGCCTCGACTGGCGGACGAACGCCCGGACCTGTGTGACCCAGCTGCGTCTGGAGGCCGCCCGGCACCCCGGCGATCCTGGGCTGGCGGCACTCGTCGGTGAGTTGTCGGTCGCCGACGCCGACTTCAGGCAGTGGTGGGCGGGCCGCCAGATGAACGGCCTGCGGATGGGCACCAAGAGGGTGCGTCACCCGATCGTCGGCGACCTCACCCTCGACTGGGACAGCCTGACCTGTACCGCCGACCCCACGCAGAAGCTGTTGATCGCGACCGCCGCTCCCGGGGCCCCGTCCCACGACGGGCTGCTGTTCCTGGCGTCGTGGACCGCGGACCCGGATCAGCCCCCTGAGGACGCGGCAGCCTGAGCCAGGCCTCCGGGGCCGGTACGGGTAGGGCGCACGCCCCGGATCGTGGGCGACGAGCGCGGGCCCCGGGCGTTGGAACGTGGGGTCCGTCCGCCGGCCGAGAGCTTCGCCGCGGCCTCGCGGCCTCGCGGCCCGCGTCGGTGAGGAGCAGGCCCATGCCCTCGCGGGTGGGTGGCCGGACGGCGCTGTTCGATCTCGTCCAGGGCATCCTGGCCCCCCGCAGAAGCGTTCAGGTCGCCGCGTCGGACGCTGTCGGCTTCTGGTCGGCGGCCCAGGAGGCGAGGAGGCGCAGCCCGTCGTGGGACGGTGTGCCGGGTTCGGCGTTCCACACGATGATGTGCTGGTCGGGGTCCGTGCCACAGGTGAGTGTGTTCCAGTCGAGTGTCAGCTCGCCGACCACCGGGTGGCGCAGTTTCTTGACGCCCTGGCCCCGCATCGCGACGTCGTGTTCGGTCCACCACTGCCGGAACTGCGCGTCACGGGCGGAGAGTTCCTCGACCAGCGCGGTGAGAGGCTGGTCGTCCGGGTAGCGCGCGCTCTCCATGCGCAGTTGGGCGATGGCCAGCCGGGTGACCTCCTCCCAGTCGACGTACAGCTCGCGCATCCAGGGTTCGGTGAACAGCAGCCGGACGAACACCCGCTCCGGTTCGGGGTACTTCCCGAAGTCGGTCCACAGGGCGGCGGCGAGCCGGTTCCAGCCGAGGATGTCGGTGCACCGGCCGATGACGAAGGCCGGGGAGGCGCTGAGGTCGTCCAGCATGCGCTGCAGCTGCGGGTCCACCTGCTGGCGCTCGCGGTACGCGGACCGGCGCACCCGCTCCTTCGCCGCGAGGTCGAAGAGGTAGGTGCGCTGGTCGTCGTTGAGTCGCAGGGCCTGCGCGATCTCGTCGAGGAGGGGAGCCGAGGCCTGGAGCCGGCCTTGTTCGATCCGGGCGTAGTACTCGGTGCTCATCGCGGCGAGGAGTGCCACTTCCTCACGGCGCAGACCCTTCACACGCCGCCGCTGCCCGCCGCGCAGACCGACATCAGAGGGGGTGAGCTCGGCACGACGAGCCTTGAGGAACTCACCCAGCTCGTTCAGATGCGGGTTGCGGTTCATGACCTTCAGCCTCGCACAAACGCCGCATCTTGTGAGGGGGACGGATCGTTCCCCTGGCTGATCGGCCAGGGGGCGACGATCCTTGTGAGTTCGTGGCCGGTCACGCGGAACCGCCCCCTTGAGAGCGGGAACCTCACGACCCCGGAACACCGATGATTTTCCGCGGCACGACGCGGATGATCACGCGGGCCTCGTCGTTCTTCGCGGCGGGCAGGTCGACGCCGAGGTACTTCCGCCAGAGCTCGCGCAGGAGGCGCTTGCCCTCGTCCGGGACGATCTCGGCGGTTCCCCGGATCTCGACGGCGGTGTGGGGGTTGGCGAGGTCGTAGACCGAGACACTGATGCGGGGGTCGCGGCGCAGGTTGCGCACCTTCTGGCGGTGGTCGAGGGACGAGAAGAGCACGGTGTCGCCCTCGCCCTTGATCCAGACCACCGAGTTCTGCGGGGATCCGTCGGGGCCGATGGTGGCGACGCCGGCGTAGTTCTTGCCGTCAAGCAGGGCACGGACCCAGTCGTCGAGGGAGGGACGGCCGTCCGGGGAGGGGGAGGCGAGGGAGGAGGAGGTCGTCATGGGGCCCACCATAATTGTATGCATGCGCATGTGAAATGAGTGCGCCGGATCAGGACGTCCCTGCCGAAGGGTGAACCGTGGCTTGGACGACAGCCCGTCAGCTGAGTGCTTTGACGAGTTCCTGGGCGAGGGGGGTGGCCGAGTACGGGTTCTGGCCGGTGTAGAGGGTGCGGTCGACCTGGACGTGCGGGGTGAACGGGTCGGCCTCGCGGTAGTCGGCCTTGAGCTCGCCCACGAGGCGGTCCTGGAGCAGCCACTTCGCGCGGTCCGCGAGACCGTTCTGCTTCTCCTCGGCGTTGGACAGCCCGGTCAGGCGGTAACCGGAGAAGGGGGACGTGCCGTCGGGGCCGATGGTGGCCAGCAGGGCCGCGGGGCCGTGGCAGACCAGGGAGACCGGCTTGCCGGAGGCGAGCCAGTCGGTGAGCAGCCTGCCGGAGGCGGCGTTGTCCGGCAGGTCCTCCATCGGGCCCCAGCCGCCGGGGTAGAAGACGGCCGCGTAGTCGTCGATGTCGACGTCCTCGATGCGCATCGGACGCGCCAGCTCGGTGGCCTCGCGCAACGCCGTCCGCATGCGCTCGGCGCCTTCCTCGCCGCCGTTGAAGTCGGCGGTGAGACTGAGGGCATCGGCGGTGGGCGGTACGCCGCCGGGGGTCGCGGCCGCGATCTCGTAGCCGGCCTCCTTGAAGACGGCGTACGGGCCGAGGGCCTCCTCGGCCCAGAAACCGGCCGGCTGGCGGGTGCCGTCGGCCAGCGTCCAGTGGTCGGACGCGGTGATCACGAAGAGGATCTTCGCCATGGGGAGCTCCTGATGAGGGGGAGTGTCAGCCCTTGAGGGCTTCCTGGAGGACGTGGCTGTCGGCGATCTGCCGCATCCGTACGGCCTGGCCGTCCCGGACGGTCCACAGGTGCAGGAACCGGACGTCGGCCGTGTTCCCGGTCTTCGTCTCGGCGTGGTAGTGGCCGTAGACGAAGACATGGCCCTCGTCGTCGGCGAAGAACTCCTCGGGCACCGCGCCGAAGGACTCGTAGCCCGTCATCTGGCCGAAGAAGTCCGTGGCCACGCTGTCCCAGCCGTGGTAGACACCGCTGTTCGGGAAGCCGGGGGTGATGTCCCAGACGAAGTCCGGGGCCATCACCTCTTTCGTGACCTCGGGTGCCATCCGGGACTCGTAGACCCGGCGGATGACGGCGAGGCTCGGGGAATCGGACATGGGGGTACTCCTCGCGAGGGGGGTGGGTGGGGCGGAAGGAAGCGGCCGGTGATCAGGCGGCGAGGGCGGTCCGGCCCGCGCGGAAGATCGCGGCCTGCCGAGCGACGCGGGCGCCGAGGTGCTCCGCGGTGGCGATGTCCGACGGGTGGACGGCCTCGGGGCCGGCGTCGGTCGGGCTCTGCGCGCCGGCGCCGAGGAAGAACCCCAGTCGGTTGATGTCGTCCTCGCTGCCCTTGGTGGAGTCCCATCCCGGCAGCAGGCCCAGGCTGATCCAGTGCATGCCGTGCTGGGCGGCCAGGGTGGCGAAGTAGCCCAGGGTGGAGGACTTGTCGCCGCTCTTCGCGCCGGAGTTGGTGAAACCCGCGGCGAGTTTGTCCACCCAGGCGTGCGGGAACCATCGCTTGCTGCTGGCCTGGGCGAAGGCGTGGAAGGCCGCGGAGGCGGTGCCCATGTACGTCGCCGCGCCGAAGACGATCGCGTCGGCGCCGTCCAGCTGTGCCCACTGCTCGTCGGTGATGGTGTCGACGGAGATCGAGACGACCTCGGCGCCGGCTCCCGTGGCACCGCGCGCCACGGCTTCGGCGATGACGGCCGTGTGGCCGTAGCCCGAATGAAAGGCGATGGCGACGACGGGCCCGCCGGAATGGGACATGGTGATCTTTCTCCTTGAATGATTTCTTCGGCGGGGCTAAAGGACGGCGAAGAACTTCACCATTTTGGTGAGCGCCTGGTCCATGTACTCGGGCACGTCGTACATGGCGATATGTGTCGCGCCGTCGACGACGAACAATTCCTTCGGGCCGTTGGAAAGTTCGTACGCCTGGTCGCTGAACACCTTTGTGTCCGCCTTGCTGCCCGCGATGAGAAGCAGCGGCTGGGTCAGGAGTTCCGGAATCTGATCGAACGCCGAGAAGGCGTACATCTTGTCCATGCTGGTCAGCAGGAAACGGCCCTTGGAATTGGGGTGCCGGCCACGTGGGGTGCGGTAGTAGTCGTATCCCTCACGCAGGAGGTCCGGCGTGTTGTCGTCGATCTCCTCCAGCGTCTCCGGGACGAAGGGAGCGTAGGCGGGTGCCGCTCCCCGTGCCTCCGCCGTGCGCTGCTGGGCGACCATCTCCAGGGTCTTGATCTGCTCGGCCACGGGGGACAGGTGCCCCAGGAAACCGCGCGAACCCTCGCCCATCGGGGCCGCGCTGACCGTGGCCACCGCCTTGAAGCGGCGTTCCGTCTGCGCCACGCTGATCGCGTAACCGCCGCCGGCGCAGATGCCGAAGACACCCATCCGCTCGGTGTCGACGTAGGGCAGAGTGCTGAGGAAGTCCGCCGCGCAGCGGGCGTCCTCCACTCTGGTGGTGGGGTCCTCCAGGAGACGCGGTTCGCCACCGCTCGCTCCCTGACAGGAGGAGTCGTAGACCACGGTGACGAATCCGTGGGCGGCCAGCCGCTTCGCGTACTCGCCGATGGTCTGTTCCTTCACACCACCGGCCGGGTGAATTCCGACCAGGGCCGGGTACTTCTTCTTCTCGTCGAATTCTTCCGGCAGATGAAGGTGTCCCGCGATTTCTGCTTCTTTGTTCCTGAACGAAACGACCTCGACCATGGCGCCTGTCCCCTTTTCGCCCCGGTTCCGTCGATTGACGGTCCGCACACCATGATTCGCCGGTGTCGAGATGATGTCCACACGTGATGGGGGGAAGAAACCGTCCCCTGGATATGAATAACCGGGCAGCCGGATCTTCCCGATGTGCTGGTGTTCTCCATGAACCCTGCGGCGCTCTTCGGTGGCCGCGGCCGGACCTGATCGTCACCGACGGACGCATGCCGCCGTCGCTCAGCGACGGCGGGCTGCGCTCGGCGGTCGTTCTGCGCGAGGCGTTCCCGGGCCTGCCCGGGCTGGTGCAGCGGCTGAGCCCACGGGAGCGCGAGGTGCTCGGGCTGATCGCGGAGGGCCGCACCAATGCCGGGCTCGCCAAGCAGCTGTTCATCAGCGAGGCCGCCGTGAACAAGCACATCGGCAACATCTTCGACAAGCTGGACCTGCCGGTGGACACCGACGGCCATCGCCGGGTCCTCGCGGTCCTGGCCTTCCTGCGGGCGTGACGGCGCTCGGGGTCGAGGATCAGAGCAGCGGGACCCGGGTGAAGTGGCCCGCCGCGTGCAGTTCCTGCTCGATACGGGACGCCGTGAGCCGTAGCTCGGGGAGGATCTCCGCCACGCATTCCTCGGCCGTACGGCCCGCCGCGTGCAGCGCCACGTTCACGGCGGCGACCGCCCGGCCGGTACGGTCGCGCAGGGGGACGGCGAGGGTGCGCAGGCCGTCCTCCCAGGCCTCGTCCAGCAGGGCGTAACCCTGGGAGCGGACACGGGCGAAGCCGGCGGAGGCGGCGGAGTCCTCCGGGTCCGACAGCAGGACCCGGCCCAGGGAGGTCGCCGCGGCCGGCAGCCGGGTGCCCACCCTGATGTCCACACCCATGATCCGGGGGGACACCGCACGTGCCGTGTACTGGATCTCGGCGGTCGGTCCCGAGGACACCAGGACCGCCAGCGCCGTCGACTCGCCCACCCGTGCCGACAGGTCCGCCAGGTGGGGCGCGGCGATGCGCGGCAGGGACGTACGGGACAGCGGCGGGAAGCCCAGCGACAGCACCCGGGGGGTGAGGCCGAAGGTGCGGGACTCCGGCTGTCCGCGGACCAGGCCCAGGTGCTCGTAGGTGATCAGAGCCCGGCGGGCGGTCGCCCGTGCCAGGCCGGTCGCCCGTGCCACGTCCGTCAGCGTCAGCGCGGCCCTGCCCTCGCCGAACGCCGTCAGGACCGTCAGACCGCGCGCGAGCGACTCGATGAACTCCCGGCCCAGTTCGTGCTTGGACGCGCCGATCCAGGCGGCCGATCCCGAGGGCGGCGGGCCCGGGTCCGGGTCCGGGGCGGCGGCCAGTTCGCGTTCCATCTCGGCCACCGTCGCCCGCAGTCGCGGCAGCAGGGTGTCGCGCAGGTCCGCCGCGGTGTGGCGGCTGGTGTGGCTCACGACGTTCGCCACGCAGGCGATACGGCCGGTGCGCGGATCGCGTACGGGCACGGAGACCGCCACCAGACCCGGTTCGATCAACTGGTCGTCCAGCGCCCAGCCGTCCCGGCCCGCCTGCGCCGCCCTCGCCTCGAACTCACTGTCAGGAAAGGGGAGTTCCCGCGGGGGTACGGCCGAGAAGCCCCGGTTCACCGGGTCCGCCGCCCGGCGTTCGCGCCAGGCCCGCCAGTTCTCGTCGGTCCACTCTGAGGCGAACAGGGGCCCCGGCGCGGTGCGTTCGGCGGGGAGCAGGTCGCCGATGCGGAAGCTCAGGGACATCGCGCGGCGGCGGGTGGCCTGGTGGATGAAGCGGATGCCGTCACGGTCGGCGACGGCCAGCGACACCGACTCGTCCAGCTCGTCGGCGAGGGCGTCGGCCCGCGGGGAGAGCAGGGCGGGCAGGCGCAGGGCGGCGAGATAGGCGTTGCCGAGCTCCATGAGACGTGGGGTCGTCACCGCGTCCCGGCCGTCGAGACGGACGTATCCCATGCGGGCCAGCGTCGACGTGATGCGGTCGACCGTGGAGCGTGCCAGGCCCGTCGCCCGTTCCAGGCCGCTCAGGCTCAGCGTCCCGCCCGCCTCGGTCAGCTCCCGCAGCACCCTGACCCCGCGGATCAGCGGCGCGACCGCCTCGGCCGGCACGGCGGCCTCCGGTACCGGCGGGGGAGTGGTCGTCTCAGCGGGCATCGGCTCTCCGGTACGGCGTTCGCGGCAGGCCTACGGTAATCCGCCCCGGGCCTTGCCGAGTGCCACGGGTGCCGCGGAGCGCCCCGGGTCCTGCGAGGTTGCCGGGCCCGGCGGAGTTCTTCGGCTCTTGCCGGAGCTCCCCGGCCGCCGACGAGTGCGCTGGCTCTTGTCGGAGTGCCACGGGCCTTGCCGAGAGCCACGGGCCTTGCGGAGTTCCCCGGCCCCCGACGAAAGCCCGGGGCCTTGCGGAGGGCCCAGCCTCCGACGAGTGCCCCGGCTCTTGCCGGGGTGCCATGGGTCCTGCGGACTGGTTCCGCGTCCTGTGGAGTGTGGGTTTTGCGGAGTTCCCCGAGCCTTGCCGGCGTTCCCCGGCCGCCGACGAGTGCCCTGGCTCATGCCGGAGTGCCACAAGCCCTGCGGAGTTCCCGGTCCCCACGAATGCCCTGGCCCTTGCCGGCGTTCCCCGGCCGCCGACGAGTGCCCTGGCTCATGCCGGAGTGCCACAAGCCCTGCGGAGTTCCCGGTCCCCACGAATGCCCTGGCCCTTGCCGGAGCGCCACGGCCCTTGCCGGAGTGCCCCGGCCTCCGCAAACTGCCCCGCCCCCGCGGATAGCCGCAGCCCCTACAGAGAACCCCGGCCCCCGCGGCCTTCCCCAGCCCCCCGAAGAGCCACAGCCCCGCAGACTCCCCCACTCCCGCAGCCTCCCCCCGGGCCCGGCCCCCCACCCACCCCTACCCCCGAGTCACCCCCACCCGGTAGTCGCCGTCCCCGTCCGCCCCCAGTACCCGCACCCGGATGTCCCTGGCCGGGTCACGGAACTCCTCGCCGGCTGTGAACGGGGCGTCGGAGAGTTCTGCGTGGACGTTGGGGCTGCGGGTGCAGCCGCCGCTGTTGCGCCGGGCGTCGTACACGCGTACCGGGCCCCGCCCGGTGTCCACGTCCGCGTCGACCCGGTAGACGAGGACACCCGGCCGGCACACCGCCTCGTCGTTGCCCTCGCGGGTGCGCAGCTCGACCGCGTAGCCGGTGCGGCCGCCGAGCGGGACGAAGAGGAGCTTGGTGCCCGGACCGGACCGGGCCAGCGGGGTCAGCGTGTACTCCGAGGTCCCGGGCGCCGTGACGCAGTGGACCTGGGCCGCGTCCAGCCAGCCGAGCTTCCACTTGTGCCAGCCGAGGAGGTCGTTGTTGGCGCCCCAGTCCTCGCTCATGATGTCCCAGTGGCCGACCGCGCCCCCGCCGTTCTGGGTGTACAGGTCGGGCAGGCCGAAGACATGGCCGTTCTCGTGGGGCAGGACGCGGTAGCCGGTCTGCGGGAAGGACCCGGAGCCGTCGTCCTGGCGGGAGTAGACGAAGGAGGCGTTGGCGACGGGGACGCCGTCGGCGACCGGGGCGTCGGTGTTGCCCGCGAAGGTCACCGACAGGACCGTGTCGAGGGCGGAGGGGCCGGCGTTCGGGGTCACCAGGACGTTCAGGAAGTCGTACTCCCGGAAGTCCACTTTGGGGTCGGCGGCGGCCACGATGTCCTGGACGAGCCGGCGGTAGCCGGGGTCGAAGGGGGCGCCGCGCTCTATGCCGTAGGCCCGGAAGGACTTCGGCATCCGCAGCCAGTCGGTGATCGGGGCCTCGGGGCGGTAGTCGAGACGGCCGTAGGAACTGGTGCGGAACCAGTCCTGGGTCTGCGGGAAGAACTCGTGGAAGCGGCTCCGGGCGCTGCCGGAGCCGGGTGCGTCGGAGAAGTCGATCATCAGGGTGAGGGCGCGGACGGTGCCGGTGGAGCGGGAGTAGCCGCCGGGCGTGGGCAGCCCCTCGGACATCTGGACGGCCGGGCCGCCGCTGATCTGACAGGCGCCGTGGGTGTCCGAGCGGGCCACGGCGGTCGGGCCGGCGGTCGTGGTCCCGGGGACGAGGCGTTCGGTGCCGGCCGAGGTGCTGACCGCGAGGGTCAGCGCGGTCACGGACGCGAGGGCGGCCGCGCGGCGCGGGCGTATGCGACGTCTGGTCCACGGCATGCGAGCACCCTTCGGAGCGCGGCAGCCGCTGGTCGGAAGGCTGCTCCTCTTCGCTCACCCTGTGCTGGGCCAGGGGCGCACGCGCGCTGGAGGAGACCGAACGTGGGTATCGCGGATGTGTGACTCAGGTCACAACATAATTTCTCCTCAACCCGAAATAACCGGGGAGCGTCTCCCCGTTTAGACCTGTGTCCGAGCGAAACGGGGAACGAATCCCCGGATCGCCCTCACCCTGCCAACCGAGGAGACCACCGTGCAGACCGCTCTCTCCGTGCAGCGCAAGGCGCCCCGCGCCGACGCCCTGCGCAACCGCGAGCGGATCGTCACCGCCGCCAGCGAGATGTTCACCGAGTTCGGCCCCGACGTGCCGCTCGACGAGATCGCCCGCCGGGCCGGCGTCGGCAACGCCACGGTGTACCGCAACTTCCCCGACCGCGACGCGCTCGTCCGTGAGGTCGTCTGCTCCGTCATGGACCGGACGTCCGAGGCGGCCGAGCTCGCGCTCGCGCAGACCGGGGATGCCTTCGGCGCTCTGGAGCGCTTCGTGCACGCCTCCGCCGACGAGCGGATCACGGCACTGTGCCCGATGATCCAGGGCACCTTCGACCAGTACCACCCCGACCTGGTGGCCGCACGCGAACGCATCGAGCAGCTCGTCGAGCAGCTCATGGACCGGGCCAAGGCCGCCGGTCAGCTTCGCGGCGACGTGAGCGTCGGCGACCTGCTGGTCGCCGTGGCCCAGCTGTGCCGGCCCCCGGCCGGTACCGGCTGCCTCACCCTCGACGGGTTCGTGCACCGCACCCTTCAGCTGTTCCTGGACGGACTGCGGGCCCCGGCCCGCTCCGTGCTGCCGGGCGCGGCCCTGACCATGGAGGACCTCCGCCAGGCCTGATCCGACCGACGAGAACCGATTAGTTCAGAGCGCGAGCACAGTCTCTACAACGACTTTCGACCGGCCGTCACCGACGACGGACCGTCCCCTTTCGTCACTCTTTTCCGTTCCGAAGTCCCGAAGTGGGTACCCCCATGTCTGCAACAGCCGCAAAGGCTCCCGGAGCACCGGCCGTGTCCGGTGACGCCAACCGCTGGAAAGCGCTCGTCTTCATCGCGCTCGCCCAGCTGATGGTCGTGCTGGACGCGACCATCGTGAACATCGCCCTGCCCTCCGCCCAGGCCGACCTGGGCATAACCGACGGCAACCGCCAGTGGGTCGTCACGGCCTACGCCCTCGCCTTCGGTGGACTCCTGCTCTTCGGCGGCCGGATCGCCGACCTGTGGGGCCGCAAGCGCGCCTTCGTCGTCGGCCTGATCGGCTTCGCCGCGGCCTCCGCGCTCGGCGGTGCCGCCACCTCCGGCGCCATGATGTTCGGCGCCCGTGCCCTCCAGGGCGTCTTCGGCGCCCTGCTCGCGCCCGCCGCGCTGTCCCTGCTGGCCGTGATGTTCACGGACGCCAAGGAGCGCGCCAAGGCCTTCGGCATCTACGGCGCGATCGCCGGTGGCGGCGGCGCCGTGGGCTTCATCCTCGGTGGTGTGCTGACCGAGTACATGGACTGGCGCTGGACCTTCTTCGTGAACATCCCGTTCGCGATCGTCGCCGCGCTCGGCGCGTACTTCGTCATCCGTGAGCCCGAGGGCGGCCGCAACCGCAACCCGCTCGACATCCCCGGCGTCCTGCTGTCCACCCTGGGCCTGGTCGCGCTGGTCTACGGCTTCACCCGCGCCGAGTCCGACGGCTGGGGCGACTCGGTGACCGTCGGCATGTTCGTCGCGTCGGCCGTCCTGCTGATCGCCTTCGTCGTCACCGAGGCCAGGACCAAGGCCCCGCTGCTGCCGCTGCGCGTCATCACCGACCGCAACCGCGGCGGGATCTACCTCTCGCTCGGTATCGCGATCATCGCGATGTTCGGCACCTTCCTGTTCCTGACCTACTACCTGCAGATCGTGAAGGGCTTCACGCCGATCAAGACCGGCTTCGCGTTCATGCCGATGATCGTCGGCATGATGGTCGGCTCGACCCAGATCGGTGCCCGCCTGATGACCCGTGTCCCGGCGCGGCTGCTGATGGGCCCCGGCTTCCTGGTCGCCGCGGTCGGCATGCTCCTCATGACCCAGCTGGAGATCGGTTCGTCGTACGCCTCGACGATCCTGCCCGCCATGCTGCTGCTCGGTCTCGGCATGGGTACGGCGTTCATGCCCGCCATGTCCCTGGCCACCCTGGGCGTCGAGCCCCGTGACGCCGGTGTCGCCTCCGCGATGGTCAACACCTCGCAGCAGGTCGGCGGTGCGATCGGTACGGCCCTGCTGAACACGATCGCCGCCTCGGCCACGACCTCCTACATCGCCGACCACATCGGCTCCGCGACCTCCAAGTCGCAGGCGCAGCTGGTGGCGCTGGAGGGCCAGGTGCACGGCTACACCAACGCGATCTGGTTCGCCGTCGGCATGCTGGTGCTCGCCGCCGTGATCGTCGTGACCCTCGTCAACGCCGGCCGCACGGACACCGCCGCGGTGGCCGGGTCCGGAGAGGGCGCCGAGGAGGAGCTGGCGATCCCGGTCGTCGCCCACTGACGGCGACCGGTCGGTCGTACCCCTTCGAGAACCACGTACGTACGGGGAAGGGGACGCCCCGTACGTACCACCCCAGGAACTGCCCTGGCCCCCTGAGTGAGCGGCTCAGCGGAGCCAGGGCAGATCCGCGCCCGCCTCGTCCGGCTGGAGTCCCTCGGCGACGATCCGCATGATCTCGCCGAGGGACTTCTGCTGCTCCGGGGTGAGCCGGTCGAAGAGGGCGTTGCGCACGGCCCGCACATGGCCGGGCGCGGCGCCCTTCAGCATCTCCAGGCCCGGGTCGGTGAGCACCGCGAACTGGCCGCGCTTGTCGTCGGGGCAGTCCTCACGGCGCACCCAGCCGTTGCGCTCCAGCCGGGCGATCGCGTGTGAGAGCCGGGACCGGGTGATCTTCGCCTTCATGGCCAGCTCGGTCATCCGCAGCCGCCGGTCCGGGGACTCGGCGAGGCCCACGAGCAGTCCGTAGTAGATGTGCGGCATGCCGGCGTCCCGCTGGAGCTGGCGGTCGAGGTGATCCTCCAGGAGGGTCGTGGCGTGCACATAGGAACGCCAGATGCGCTGCTCTTCGTCGTCGAGCCACCGGGGCTCCTCGTCGGGGACGGATGCCGTGTTCATGTATCCCACTCTACGAGCTCTCTCCTTGAAGCTTAAACAAATGCGGCGTACAGTCATACCGTAAGAAGGTTTAAATTTGAAGCACTTAGTGCATCGGAAGTACCGGAGGAGTCCCCGCCATGTCCGCCGACACGCTGGAGCGCATGCCCGCCCTCTATCTGAGTCACGGTGCCCCGCCGCTCGCCGACGACCCGATCTGGCCCGGCCAGCTCGCCGCCTGGTCCGCCGGCCTGCCCCGCCCCAAGGCGATCCTCATGGTCTCCGCCCACTGGGAGGAGGCCCCCCTCGCCCTCGGCGCGATACGGACCGTCCCGCTCGTCTACGACTTCTGGGGCTTCCCCGAGCACTACTACAAGGTGACGTACGCAGCCCCCGGCGCGCCCGAACTCGCCGATTCGGTGCGTAAGTTGCTGCGCGCCCCCGGGGTCCCCGTGCAGGACGTCCCGGACCGCGGACTCGACCACGGCGCGTACGTCCCCCTCGTCGAGATGTTCCCCGAGGCCGACATCCCCGTCCTGCAGATCTCCATGCCGACCCTCGACCCGGTCAAGCTGATGGACATCGGCCGCAAGCTGGCCCCCCTGCGCGACGAGGGCGTCCTGATCGTCGGCTCCGGCTTCTTCACCCACAACCTCGCCGCCCTGCGGCACACCGGCTCGGGAGTGCCCACCTGGTCCTCGGAGTTCGACGACTGGGGCCGCCGCGCGCTGGAGGCGCGGGACGTGGACTCCCTGCTGGACTTCCTCGACAAGGCCCCGGCGGGGCGCTACGCCCATCCGCGCACCGAGCACTTCGCGCCTCTCTTCGTCACCATGGGCGCGGCGGACGTGAGCGGTGAGCTGGACACGCAGAAGTCCGTGATCGACGGCTTCTGGCTGGGCATGGCCAAGCGGTCGGTGCAGTTCGGCTGACGTCCCCGCGCGGGGCTGCTAGAGGTCTTTCTCGTACCAGGCCACGTCCCAGTAGCGGCCGAACTTCCGGCCCACCTCCCGGTACGTGCCGACGTACCGGAACCCGAAGCGCTCGTGCAGCCGCGTGGACGCCTCGTTCGGCTGGGCGATGCCCGCGTAGGCGCGATGCAGGTCCTCGCCCGCCAGGGCCTCGAAGAGGGCCTTGTAGAGGAGGGTGCCGATACCCCGGCCGCCCGCGTCCGGGGCGAGGTAGACGGTGACCTCCACGGAGGTCGCGTACGCGGGCTTCGCGCGAAAGGGGCTGGAAGTGGCGTACCCGAGAACCCGCTGTGAGGTTCCTGTCGGCTCCGTGTCGGTGGCAACCATCAGGCGGTACGGGCCGTCTTCAGGGTGGGAGAGCAGCCAAGGGCGGCGTTCTTCCGGGGTGAAGACGGCGGTGTCGAATGTGATGGGCGTCTCACGAACGTAGTGGTTGTAGATGTCGGTGAGGGCCCCGAGGTCGCTTTCGGCTCCCCGCCTGACCTGCACCTCTGTACGCTCCGACGGCATCACGCCTCCTCGTGTGGCCGGACAGGATACTGCAAGATCAGAAAAATAGCGGCACGCCTTGGGAATTCTGTCCGGTTTCCAGTCGTTGTTTCCATCGGATGCAGGGCACCCGAGGAGAGTCCGGGAAGCAACCGGAGCCGGGACCTTACGTCCGAAGGACCACCCGCTGACCCAACATCGCAAGGGAGCACGCATGGCAACCCGTGCCGTCGCCCGTCGTAAGTCCGCCACCGGCGGGTCTACCGACGCGGCACGCAGTGTTCGCGTCCATGGCGGCGAGATCGCCGACCGCGACCTGGTCGGCATGTACCTCGACGAGATCGCGCGTACGCCGCTGCTCGACGCCGCCAAGGAAGTCGAGCTGTCCCAGATCATCGAGGCGGGTGTGTTCGCCCGACAGGTCCTCGACGGGTTCGAGGAGGCCAAGGCGGACGCCACCCGCGAGGAGCTGGAGGCGTTGGTGGAGGAGAGCGAGCGCGCCAAGGACGTGTTCATCCGCTCCAACCTCCGCCTGGTCGTCGCCGTGGCCCGCCGCTACCCCCGCAGCGGACTGCCCCTGCTCGACCTGATCCAGGAGGGCAACGCCGGCCTGGTGCGCGCGGTCGAGAAGTTCGACTACCGCAAGGGCTTCAAGTTCTCGACGTACGCGACCTGGTGGATCCGTCAGGCCATCACCCGCTCCATCGCCGACCAGTCCCGCACCATCCGGCTGCCCGTCCACCTGGTGGAGGAGCTGGGCCGCATCCGCCGTGTGCAGCGCGAGTTCAACCGCGAGCACGGCCGCGACCCGGAGCCCGCGGAGATCGCCGCCGAGCTCGGCTCCAACCCCGAGCGCGTGGTCGACGTCCTGGACTGGGCCCGCGACCCGGTGTCGCTGAACATGTCGGTGGACGACGACGGTGACACCCAGTTCGGCGACCTCCTGGAGGACACCTCCGCGGTCTCGCCGGAGCAGTCGGTGCTGACACTGCTGCGCAGCGAGGAACTGGACGACCTCATCGGCCGCCTCGACCAGCGCACCGCGTCCATCATCAAGATGCGGTACGGCATCGAGGACGGGCGCGAGCGCACCCTGACCGAGGTCGGCAAGGAGCACGGACTCACCCGTGAGCGGATCCGGCAGATCGAGAAGCACGCCCTGCTGGAGCTGAAGAAGCTGGCGCGGTCCACCGGGTTCGACGCGGCGGCGTAGTCGGGGTGTGCCCGCGTGCGCCGGGTGGCGAAAGACCGCGTAAACATGGCTGTACTAGGTCGCTTAACCGGCTGGACCCTGGGCACAAGACTTCAGGGTCCACCTGTTCGAGTCCCGGAGGTCGTGCTGTCGGACCCACCGGGCCCATCGGACCCTCCTGAACCAAGTCCCGACGCAATCCCCCCCGGCGCCGGGACTCTCCCCGAGCCGGACTTCGGCGCCCACCCCCCCCGGGCGCCGGGGTCCGGCTCTTTTTACGCCCCGGAACAGCGCAACGGTGGGTCACCCCGTACCTGAACCACGGGGTGACCCACCGAAGGGGAGATTCTGTCACATCGACGGGGATGCCTCAGGCGCCTTCCCCTGCCGCCCGTACCAGTCGTCTCCCCAGCTCCCGCACCACGTCAACGAGTTCCGGCGGCTCCTGCACCCGGAACTCCACCCCCGTCATCGCCAGCCGTACCGCCATCCAGTCCACGGCATCCCCCACCGTCGCCCGCAACCGGCACCGTCCCGCACCCAGGGGCTCCGGCACCCCCATCCATCCCGGCACCCGGGGCCCGACCACCGACACCTCCGCCTCGAAGGTCACGACCAGCTCGTACGTCTCCTGACGGCGGTACATCGACTGCCGCAGGTACTCCGCCGCACTCCCCGTCGGCAACTCCCGCGGCGTGAACCGGGCCCCCGTGGCGAAGGGGTCGTCGACCCGGTCGACCCGGAAGGTCCGCCAGTCGTCGCGGTCGAGGTCGTAGGCGATGAGGTACCAGCGCTGACCGGTGGAGACCAGCCGGTACGGCTCCACCACCCGGCGTGACTCGGCGCCGTCCTTCGCGCGGTAGGCGAAGCGCAGGCGTTCGTGGCCGGCCACCGTGGACGCCATCACCGTCAGGGTCTCGGTCGGGATGCTCGCCCCGTCCCCGCTGGTCAGCGGAGTCGTCGCGGCCTGGAGGGTGGACACGCGGTGCCGCAGCCGGGAGGGCAGGACCTGCTCCAGTTTCGCCAGCGCCCGTACGGAGGCCTCGTCCACCCCCTCGACCGCGTGCCCCGCCCCCGCCCGCAGTCCGACCGCGATGGCCACCGCCTCCTCGTCGTCGAGGACGAGCGGGGGCATGGCCTTGCCCGCGACGAGCCGGTAGCCGCCGTCGGAGCCCTTGGACGCCTCGACGGGATAGCCCAGTTCGCGCAGCCGGTCGATGTCCCGCCGGACCGTGCGGCGGGAGACCCCCAGCCGGTCGGCGAGCTCACCGCCGGGCCATTCACGGGGCGTCTGGAGAAGGGACAGGAGCGTCAGGAGCCGTGCCGGAGTGTCCGTCGTCATGAGTGCGAGAATGCCGTAGAAGTAGGACACGATCTGACCTAATGGGGTCATAGGTTCAGGACATGACCTCCACCGAGACCTCCCTTTCGGGCATCCCCGACGTACCGTCCGCCGCGGCCGACCGGCGTCGCTGGTTCGCTCTCGCCATCGTGATGACCGCGGCCTTCATGGACCTCGTCGACGTCACGATCGTCAACATCGCCATTCCCTCCATCCGGCAGGACTCCGGTGCCTCCGTCAGCCACATCCAGTGGATCACCGCCGGCTATGCCCTCGCCTTCGCCGCGGGGCTGATCACCGGGGGGCGGCTCGGTGACATCCACGGGCGCAAGCGGCTGTTCCTCGTCGGCATCGGCGGGTTCACGCTCGCGTCGGCGCTGTGCGGCTTCGCCGCGAACCCGGACATGCTGGTGGCGGCCCGGATCCTGCAGGGTGCCATGGCGGCGATGATGGTGCCGCAGGTCCTGTCGATCGTGCACGCGACCTTCCCGGCGCACGAGCGGGGCAAGGTGTTCGGGCTGTTCGGCGCGGTCGTGGGGCTGGGGGCCGTGTCCGGTCCGCTGCTCGGGGCGCTGCTGACCGAGTGGAACCTCTTCGGGCTGGAGTGGCGGCCGATCTTCCTCATCAACCTGCCGGTCGGGATCATGGGGCTCGTGCTCGGCAGCCGCTTCATCACCGAGTCCAAGGCCCCGCGGGCGCTGAAGCTGGACCTGGTGGGCGTGGCCATGGTCGTGCTCGGTCTGCTGATGCTGCTCTACCCGCTGACCCGCGGCGAGGAGCTGGACTGGCCGCTGTGGGGATACGTGTCGATGGCCGGCGCGCCCCTCGTGTTCGCGGGGCTGGTGGCGTACGAGAGGCGCAAGGCCGCGCGGGACGGGTCGCCGCTGGTCGAGCTGTCGCTGTTCAAGGTGAAGAGCTTCGCGGCCGGGATCGCGGTGCAGACCGTGTTCGGGGTCGGGCTCGGCATCTTCTTCCTGGTGTGGACGCTGTACATGCAGACCGGTCTGGGCTGGAGCCCGCTGCGGGCGGGGCTGACCGGGGTGCCGTTCTCGCTCGCGGTCTCCACGGCGGCGGGGCTGTCGGTGCAGAAGCTCGTGCCGCGGTTCGGACGCGGGGTGCTCCAGGCCGGTGCGCTGCTGTTGGCCGTCGGTGTGCTGCTCTACCTCTGGGAGGCCGAGCGGTACGGCATGTCGATCAGCTCCTGGCAGATGGCGTTGCCGCTGGTCGTGATGGGCGTGGGCATGGGGCTGATCGTCGCGCCGCTCACCGACGCGGTGCTGTCGGAGGTGCCGAAGGAGCACGCCGGGTCGGCGTCCGGACTCATCAACACCGTGCAGCAGATGGGCAACGCGCTGGGGCTCGGGCTGGTGTCGGTGGTGTTCTTCGGGGTCATCGGGGACGACCTCGGGCCCGAGCAGGTGGGTCCGGCCTTCGTGGACGCCTTCCAGTACGCGCTCGGGTGGGTCGCGGCGGTGATGGGCGTGATCTTCCTGCTGATGTTCGCGCTGCCGAAGCGGCCGGTGCTGCACGCGGAGGGGCAGGAACCGGAGTTCGACAGCGACGGAAGTTCGAGCACTGAGCGTCGAGAGCCCGTGCCTGTCGCCTGACCCAGGTGAAGTGCCCGTCCAGACAGGTGTCTTGGGCGGGCATCGCCGTTGCACACCGCTACCCTGAGCCCCATGGAACTCTCGTACCACGAACTCGCCATTGAGGGGCTGGTTCCGCCCTTCGGCGAGCTCACTCTGTCATCCGTGGCCGCTCTGGACCGTGCGGAGTGGAAAGAACTGCTTGGCCGGACCGTGGAATGGCTGGACAACCCGCTGTCCACGGTGGCAGGCACCCAGGGAAGTTAGGAAGTGACGTCCGGCTCGCGTGGGTTGTGACGTTCTCATGGGCAACTGCAAGTAGGGTGCGGCGCGCGTCCTCTCCGTTGCAGCCAGGAAAGTCGTGCCCGTGCACCAACAGACCCTTCTTGACCTTCTTCATGCGCTGGCGTCCACAGCTCAGGACAAGCGAGCGGTCCTGCTCATGCTGGAGGCGCAGTTGCATTGGCGCTTGCTGCTGCTGCCCTACGTCTGTGACCTCGCTGTCGGACTCGTGGACTACGTCGCAGCCGATGTGATGGGAGCCCAGCGGCTGTTGGCAAGTGTTCTGGCGTCGGACCGTCCGGGCCAGGCTGCCCTCCGCACCACACTCCTCGATCCGCAGACGACTCTGTGGCTGGTGCGACTCGTGCGCAGGCTGGCAGGGAAGCGGCCGGAGCACGCACGTCTCGCGGGTGGGACTCCGCTGTGGGAGGAACTGGAGTTCATGTGGCAGGTGGCGGCCGCCGTGGCGATCCGGACCGGGGTGAATTTCCGGGCGCCGGTGCTGGTTTCTCGGGGAGAGGTGTTTCTCCCGGGGCTGGGGCGGGCCTTCTTCGGTGGTGACACCTGCGGCCGGGCAGAGGTGCACGCACATGACGGCACGGTGACCATCACGTCGGATCAGACTGCGGTCACCCTGCCCGAGAAGTGGGAGGACGACGCTCCGGGATGGCATGGTCTGCGCCGGGTGCGCGTTGCCCACCGTGGCGTCGCTCTCGCAGTCGCCCTCGATGATCTGGGCCCGCGACCGGTGGTGCCCGGTGTGGGCACAGAGGGGCGTCTCACCGCCGGTCAGGTCGAGGACTGGCGGCGGTGGTTGGACCGCATGTGGCGTCAGCTGGTCGAGGACCACCCGGCCACCGCCCACGCTCTTTCCGCAGGCCTGTGTCATGTCGTACCTCTGCCCCGTGGTGAGCGGCTGCGCCCTCGCTCGGCCTCGCAGAGCAGCACGTTCGGCTGTGTTCTGCTGTCCGCACCCGATGACGACGAGAATGTTCTTCCGGCGCAACTCGGGGCCACTGTGGTGCATGAGTTCCGACACACCCTTCTGCATGGACTCGACTTGCCCGCACGGCTCTTCACGTCGCGCGGCGAACACTCCGATGCCCGGTACTACGCGCCGTGGCGGGACGACCCCCGGCCCTGGGCGGGACTGCTGCACGGGGCCTACGCCTTCTCCGGGGTCACGCAGTTCTGGTGTGAACGCGGTGTCGAGGGCCTTGCGGGATTCGAGTTCGCCTGGGGCCGGAATGTCGTACGCGAGGTGCTCGACACTTTGAGCGGCGACGTGGATTGTGACGACCCCAAGCTGACTCAGCCCGGCCATGATGTTGTGCGGGCCCTCGTCGAGCAGAGCGCGTCCTGGTGGGAGACGCGGGTGGGGCGACGTGAAGAACGTCTCGCCGGCCTCGCGACAAGCCACCACCGTGCCGCCTGGTGCGCTCACCACCGGCGTGTACCGGACGAGGTCCGCGTGAGCCCGCTCCGCCGTGGACAGTGCCTCCGCGTGGAGCCCGGCCTGGCGCAGGGCGACGGAGAGGTATCGCAGGACGGAGAGAGTGAGTGGGTTGTCGCGTCCCACCAGCTCAATGGCCTGCTCGTAGATCTCCCGGTGGCGGATGAGTGCCGCGCTGTACTCGCCGAGTTCACGCATGTCGAGGGCGAGACCGAACCAGGTGCGCAGTGATTCGACGCGATTGTGCCCGTAGACAAGCGTATAGCTGCGCCAGGTCTGCTCGTCCAAGAGCCGGGCCTGTGCGAAGTCGCCGGTCAGCCGGAGGCTCACGGCGAGGTTGTAGGCGGCCCGCAGGGTCTCCGGGTCGTCGGGACCGAGCAGTCGGAGGTACTTCTGGTGCACGGAGTCCGAGAGCCTTAGAGCCTCGGTGAAATCTCCGCGTACCCGGTGGTCGAGTGCGACGTTGCCCAACGCGTCCACAGTGTCCTGGTGTTCGGGGCCCGCTGACCTGCGGTAGGCCTCCAAGACGTTCGCGTTCAGCTCCGCGGCCTCTTGATACCGGCCCAGGCTGAACAGCAGAAATCCTTGCCAGCGGGCGATCTGCAGGGTGTGCGGGTGGTCCATGCCGAGAGTCCGGGCCCAGGCCTCGTGCGCGGTGTGCGCCAGATCATGCCCTGTCTCGTAGTCACCCCAGCGCAACAGATAGATGGTCTCGTTGACCACCAGGCCGCGGACCTGGCTCTCCGCGGAACTCACCGCGCCGGAGACGATGACGTGGGGGTAGAGCTTCGCGTACCGCGGCCAACACGCGGTGTTCCCAGGGTCGTTCGGGTCGCTTGCCGCCAGCAGAAGGTGCGCGCCGCGCCGTATGACGGCCTGGTCGTCCTCGGTCATCCGGAGCTGAAGGGCCGCCCGTACCAGGCGGTGCATCTGAAGGGAGTTGGCATGATGGTGGAACCGGGCAAGCGAGTAGCGGCCCACCTCCCTGATCGCCTGGCCCAGCCGGATGGGATCACCCAGAACGGCGTCCAACTCCGGGGAGATCGCCTCGCACGACCGGGGGGTGAACAAGGAGCGGGAGATCGGCTCGGGCGCGTAGCACGAGCACACCTGCAACAGCTGGTACGCGGCGGGGTTCCTGCTCTCGAGTTCGTCCAGCGAGATGTTCCACGCCGCGATCGCGGGGTGACCTCCGTCCGTGGGAGCCGTGCCCTGCAACAGGTCGATCTGCTTCTCGTCGAGGAGCCGCAGATACTCCTCCACCCGCATACCGGTCTCGGCGTGCCAGGCGGCCGCCTGCTCGATGGCCATGGGGAGATCGCCGAGTGCTTCCGCGAGTCGGTCGGCGTTCTCGTCGTCGATCTCCCGGCCTCGGACTTTCAGCAGACTCTTGCTCTCCTCGCGCTGGAAGACATCGACCTCCAGCGGGCGGGCGAGGGCGGCCCACTGCGGGTTGCGGGAGGTGATCAGCACATTGCCGGTACCTGAGGCGGGGAGGAACTGGCTTACGGCATCCGGGCTTTCGGCATTGTCGAAGACCAGCAGCCAGTCGACGTACGGCACGCCGGTGCGCAGGGACTCCAGAACAGCTACGACGATCGAGTTGACGTCGGGGGCGCCGCCGTTGAAGTCGATCCCCAGGCGGAGGGCGAGCTCCGCCAGCGACTGCGATATCTGCGCGGTGCGTTCGGCGGGGATCCACCACACCACGTCGTACTCGTGCTGCCGTTGGTAGATGTACTCGACAGCGAGTGTGGTCTTACCGACACCGCCCATGCCATGCAGCGTGTGCGGCAGGACCGCTGCGGTTCCTTCCTGGAGCAGATGGTGATGCAACTGGGTGAGGAGTTCCTCGCGCCCCGTGAAATTGGGGTTGCGGGGCGGGATGTTGCCCCAGATCGTGGGGGATTTCCTGGAGCGCCGTCCCCGCCCGGCGTCCGGAGGTTCCTGTGCCATCCGACGCATCCTTCTCTGCCGGTGATTCGGGGCCGCAGGAGCGTGCCCCGGTGTTCGATCAGCCTGGGAAACGTGGTCGCGCGGATGGTTTGGCACGTCCGTCGCGTGCTCCGCCGATGCCTTCCAGCAGGCGTTCCCGGGCCCGGTCACCGGTGAGCCCCACCAAGTCGATGAACACCACTGCGGCCAGTAGACCCCGTGGTGCGCAAGGGGCTACGCGTACGGGCACGAGTCTGCGCGCGAAGCCCGTCGGGTCGGCGCCTTGGGCCGCCTGCCACTCCTGGCGGCCGTAGACCGACCTCAGGTAGGCGGGAGACAGTACGGCGATGGTGCGGTCACACTCCGAGACGCCTCGTTCCATGCCCATCTGCCAGTTGCTGCCAGGCACGAAGTCCCACTCCTGGACGAGCGCGCCGTAGCCGGCCTCTTCCAGTTCCCATGCGATCCATACCGCCCAGCGGCGGTCGGCCGCCGTATAGGAGATGAAGAAGTCCCTGCGGTCCTGACCGTCCGGGTGTGGTGGGTGTGGTGGCTCTCCTTCGGCAGCGTCGCCCTGGAGTGCTGTGCTGTCGAACGTGCTGTCCGCGGACGCGCACTTCTCGGGCGGGATCGCACCGCACTCGGCTTCCCGCTGTCTCATCAGTTCACGCACGGCCCGTACCGCCGGGGAGCCGGGTTCGAGCACGTCCAGGACACCGACGAACGTCTGCAGACCGCCGGGCTGTCGATCGCAGGCGTGGATGAACTCCATGCACTGGATCACGGTGGTGGCCTGGCTGGAGAGTGGTAACGGACGCCCGAGAGTCTCACCGACCAGCCAGGCCAGCAGATGCCGGGAGTCGTCGTCGGTGAACGTGTGTGACGTGAGGACGGCTTCCACCATCTCCGTCTGCCAGTGACCGACAGGTCCGGCGTGCATGCTCTTGTCGTCCGTGTCCACGACACCCCCCCGGCCGAGAGCACCAACCCGTATCCCAGGGTACGCAGCATGTGACGTTGAGTCAGGAGGGTGAGGTCCCCCCCTCGCTCGAAGGATCCCCCTTGTGATGCCCGTTTATGTCTGCGCCACGTCCGAACCTGTTTACTTTCCGGAAATCCGGGCGTAGCCTCCCGACTGAAACCACACGTTCGGGCATCAGTCGGAGGTGAGCGGACATGTACGCACCGGAGCGACAGCAGGAGATCCTCCGGCTCGCCCGCGACGGCGGGCGGGTGGATGTCGTCTCGCTGGCCGAGGAGTTCCAGGTCACCGCCGAGACCATCCGGCGCGACCTGAAGGCCCTCGACCGCGCGGGGCTGCTGCGCCGGGTGCACGGCGGGGCCATCCCGGCCGGGCGCCTCGACTTCGAGCCGGACCTCGCCGAGCGCGAGACGACCGCGGCCGACGAGAAGGACCACATCGCCAAGGCGGCCCTCGCCGAACTGCCGGCCGAGGGCACCCTGATCCTCGACGCCGGTACGACCGTGGCCCGCCTCGCCGCCGCCGTGCCGCTGGAGGCCTCGCTCACCGTCGTCACGCACAGCCTGCCGATCGCGGCCCGCCTCGCCGATCACCCCGGCATCCAGCTCCACCTCGTCGGAGGGCGCGTACGGCACCGTACGCGCGCCGCCGTCGACGCCTGGGCGCTGCGGGCGTACGGCGAGATCCGGGCCGACGTCCTCTTCGTGGCGGCCAACGGCTTCTCCGCCGAGCACGGCCTGACCACCCCCGACCTCGCCGAGGCCGCGGTCAAGCGGGCGGCGATCGCCGCCGCCCGCCGCGTGGTGCTGCTCGCCGACTCCGCCAAGCACGGCCAGGAGCACTTCGCCCGCTTCGGTGACCTGAGCGACGTGGACCTGCTGATCACCGACAGCGGGCTGAGCCCCGAAGACGCCGTCGCCATCGAGCGTGGCGGCACGGAAGTAGTGCGCGCATGATCCTCACCGTCACCCCGAACCCGTCCCTGGACCGTACGTACGAGGTCCCGTCCCTGGAGCGCGGCGAGGTCATCCGCGCCACCGGTGAACGCATGGATCCCGGCGGCAAGGGCGTCAACGTCTCGCGGGCCGTCACGGCCGCCGGGCAGCGCACGGTCGCGGTCCTGCCCCTGGGCGGGGCGCCGGGGGCCCTCGTCGCCGACCTGCTCGACGCCCAGGGCATCGAGGTCGCGCCGGTGCCGGTCGCCGGAGCCACCCGGTCGAACATCGCGCTCGCCGAGTCCGACGGAGTGCTCACGAAGATCAACGCGCCGGGCCCCGAACTGTCGGCCGCCGAGCAGGAGCTGTTGCTGGAGACCGTCCGCACGCAGTCGCGCGACGCCGCGTGGATCGCGTGCTGCGGAAGCCTGCCCCGGGGCCTCGCGCCCTCCTGGTACGCCGAGGTGGTGGCGCGGGCGCACGCCGGTGGCGCGCGGATCGCGCTGGACGCCTCGGGGCCCGCGCTCCTGGAGGCGCTGCGCGAACGGCCCGACGTGGTCAAGCCCAACGCCGAGGAGCTCGCGGAGGCCGTCGGGCGCCCCCTGGCCACCGTGGGCGACGCGGTGAAGGCGGCCGAGGAGCTGCGGGAGATGGGTGCGCGGGCGGTCCTCGCGAGCCTGGGCGCCGACGGGCAGCTGCTCGTGGACGGCTCGGGCGCCTGGTTCGGCAGCGCGCGCGTGGAGGTCGTACGCAGCAATGTCGGCGCCGGCGATTCCTCGCTGGCCGGCTTCCTGATCGCCGGCGGCAACGGCCCCGGTGCCCTCGCCTCCGCGGTCGCGCACGGCGCGGCGGCCGTCCAGCTGCCCGGCAGTGTCATGCCGACGCCGGACGATCTGGACCCGGCCGCGGTGACGGTCACGGCCGAGGTGCCGGTGGACCGGGTGCTGAAGGAGCCGGTGTCATGAGCGGCCCGACCGCGGTGTCCGGTACGGCGGTCCCTCGCGACCTCGCCACGGCCGCGCAGGCGCTGTTACTCCCCGCCGCCACCCTCCCCGAGAACCCCACCGCACCACCCCCGTCCCCACCCCTTACGCCCACCCCACCCCCCGGGCGATACGCGTGCGAAGGAGCCCGCGATGAGCGACATGATCACCGCGGACCTGGTCGATCTCGACCTGTCCGCCGACACCAAGGAAGCGGCGGCCCGAGCCCTCGCCGAGCGCATGGCCGCCCAGGGCCGGGTGACCGACCTGGAGGGCTTCCTCGCCGATGTGGCCGCCCGCGAGGCCCAGATGCCGACCGGCCTCGACGGCGGCATCGGCATCCCGCACTGCCGCAGTGAACACGTCACCGAGCCGACGCTCGCCTTCGGGCGCAGCGCCGCCGGGATCGACTTCGGCGCGCCGGACGGACCCGCCGACCTGATCTTCCTGATCGCCGCCCCGGCCGGCGCGGACGACGCCCACCTGACGATCCTGTCCTCCCTCGCGCGGCAGCTGATGAACACCGAGTTCACGGACGCGCTGCGGTCCGCGGGCGACGCGGGCAGCGCGGCGGCGCTGATCCGCGGCGACGAGGCGCCGGCGGCCGACGAGGCCACCGCGGGCGCCACCGATGACTCCGTTGCGGCATCGGCGGCGGCCTCCGCCGATGCCGCAACGGCCCCTACCGCTCCCGACGCTCCCGGGGCCCCCTTCCGGATCGTCGCCGTCACCTCCTGCCCGACCGGTATCGCCCACACCTACATGGCGGCCGAGTCGCTGGAGAACGCCGGCCGCGAGGCGGGCGTCGAACTCGTCGTCGAGACCCAGGGCTCCGCGGGCTTCACCCGGCTCGACCCGGCGGCCATCGCGGCGGCGGACGGCGTGATCTTCGCGCACGACGTCCCGGTACGCGACAAGGACCGCTTCGCCGGCAAGCCCACCGTCGACGTCGGTGTGAAGGCGGGCATCAACCGCGCCGCCGAACTCATCACCGAGGTCCGCGGGAAGGCCGAGCGCGGCGAGGTGACGGCGGGCGCCGGCGCGGGCGCGGGAACACCGGTCGAGCGGGCCGGCGAGTCCGGCGACAGCTACGGCACCAAGCTCCGCAAGTGGCTGATGACCGGCGTGAGTTACATGGTCCCGTTCGTCGCCGCGGGCGGTCTGCTGCTCGCCCTCGGCTTCGCGATCGGCGGCTGGCAGATCGCGAGCGCGCCCTCGGTCATGAAGCACTTCTCCTGGACCGAGATCGACAGCTGGGGCGCCCTGCTGTTCCAGATCGGCCAGGTCGCCTTCGGCTTCCTGATCCCGGTCCTCGCCGGATACATCGCCTACGGCATGGCGGACCGCCCCGGTCTCGTCCCCGGCTTCGTCGGCGGAATGATCGCCTCCAACATCGCCGCGGGCTTCCTCGGCGGTCTGGTCGCCGGTCTGCTGGCGGGTGCCGTGGTCCTCTCGATCCAGCGGATCAAGATCCCACCGGTGCTGCGCGGCATCATGCCGGTGGTGGTGATCCCGCTGATCTCCTCGCTGATCGTCGGCTTCCTGATGTTCGTCGTGATCGGCAAGCCCATCGCCGAGGCACAGAAGGGCATGACGGACTGGCTCAACGGCCTCTCCGGCACCAACGCCATCCTGCTCGGCGTCCTCCTCGGCCTGATGATGTGCTTCGACCTCGGAGGCCCGGTCAACAAGGTCGCGTACGCCTTCGCCACCGCCGGCATCGCCGTGCAGGACCCGAGCGACTCCGCGATGAAGGTCATGGCCGCGGTGATGGCCGCGGGCATGGTCCCGCCGCTGGGCATGGCGCTGGCCACCACCGTCCGCAAGAAGCTCTTCACGCCGACCGAGCGCGAGAACGGCAAGGCCGCCTGGGTCCTGGGCGCGTCCTTCATCTCCGAGGGCGCGATCCCCTTCGCGGCGGCCGACCCGCTGCGGGTCATCCCGGCCTCGATGGCGGGCGGCGCGGTCACCGGCGCCCTGTCGATGGCCTTCGGCGCCACCCTGCGCGCCCCGCACGGCGGCATCTTCGTGGTCCCGCTGATCGGCAGCCCGTTCCTCTACCTGATCGCCATCGCGGCGGGCGTGTGCGTCACGACCGCGCTGGTGATCGTCCTGAAGAGCATGCGCAAGCCGGCCGCGGGGACGGCGCCCGCCGCGGCGCCCACCGCCCAGGCGGAGGCCAAGCAGCCGGTCGCCGCGTAGAACCTGCCCCTTTGGGGCTGCTGTGAGGTGTTCACGGCACCTGCGAGATACGTCACGGTCCGGGGCCAAAGTCCCGGACCGTGGTGTCTACTGGACCGCATGCCTGAGCATGTCTCCGTCTACCAGTTGCTTGGTGTGACCCTGCTCGTCCTGGTGGTCTTCGCCTGGACTGCGGGGTTGGCCTACATGCTGCGCCACGGCCGCCACGAGGCCGTCGTGTGGCGCGTCGCCCACGGTCTGCCCGCCCTCCCACGCCCCCGCCGGGCCGCACCGGGCCATGAGTCCGTCGAACTGACACCGGCGGAGAAGGACGCGTTCGCGGGTCTGGTACGACAGCTCAGCGGCGGCCGCTGAGCGCAGCCGCCGGCACGCTCAGGAGACCCGGGCCGCGCGCCGCTCCATGGCGTCGCGGGCCGCGTCCTCGGTGGCGTACACCTCGCACATGTGCCGCCCGTCGGGCGTCACCGTGTGCTCGACCTCCCACAGGGAGATCTCCGCCCCGTCGCGCAGCAGGAACGCGTGCTCGTACAGCGAGAAGCCCAGCCCGGCGCGCCCCGCCCGGCACGGGCGCCCGAACGCCTGCGTGATCTGGTGCGCGAACGCCTGCGCCAGCAGTGCGGCCGTCTCCGGGCCCGGCCGGTCCGCGTTCTCCGCGCGGCGCAGCAGCCGGCGCGCGTGGTCCGCCGAGTCGTCCGGGAGGTAGGCGTGCCGCGGCGGGTGCACGGGCGAGAGCTGCACCGTCACCGGCAGCTCGAAGTCCGGGGTGTCCGGCGGCAGCGGCAGCCGCGCGGTCGCCGCCTGCAACTCCTCCTCGTCGACGTACACCTCGTGCTGCGCGGCGCTGTCCCGCGCGGTGTTGTGCACGAGTTCCCACAGGGTCAGCGCCGAGCCGTCGGCGATCAGCCACGTGTGCCGGTACGTCTCCCGGTGCAGGCCCGCGCTGTGGTGCGCCGAGTGCAGCGAACTGTCGTACGCCAGCGCGCAGTCCAGTCGCCGGATCGTCTCGTCGGGCAGCTCGAAGGAGTTCAGGGCACGACCGAGGAGCCGCGCGAGGTGCTCCTCCGGAGACTCGGGCGACTCGGGTGGTTCGTACGCTGCCGTCTCGTACGGAACGCTCAAGGTTTCTCCCGGCGTTGCTGCATGTCACCTTGTGGGTGCATACCGTAGCCCCTCGGTCGGACATCATGTCCGGGAACCGAGAAAACGTACGCCGGGAAAACGGGCGGGCCGCGCGGGAAATTCCCACGCGGCCCGACGATCCGTCAAGAACCCCCGGTCGCAGGGGGCTTGCGGTGATCAGGAGGTGCCGGCGGCGCTTCCCGCCACCCACTCGTTCCACGACATGTTCCAGCCGTTCAGCCCGTTGTCGGGCGTCACCGTCTTGTCGGGGGAGTTCTTCACGATCACCACGTCCCCGACCAGTGAGTTGTCGTAGAACCACTTGGCCGGGGTGTCGGCCTGTCCGCCCTTGACGTCCCGCAGGCCGACGCAGCCGTGGCTGGTGGCGGTGTTCCCGAAGGGCGGATTGCCCTTGTTGTACCAGTAGTTGCCGTGGATGAAGGTCCCCGACTGCGTCAGCCGCATGGCGTCCGGGACATCGGGAATGTCGTACGCGTTGGCCAGCGCGACCGTCCGGCTGTCCATCCGGATCTTCTTGTACTTCTCGGAGATCACCATCTGCCCGTTGTACGTGGTGAACTCGGGGCTGCCCGTCGAGATCGGCACCGACTTCACGGTCCGCCCGTCCCGCACGACCTTCATGGTCTGCGTGTCGGCGTCCACCGTGGACACCTGCGAGCGCCCGACCGTGAAGCGGACGGCCTTCTCCTGCACGCCGGTGACGCCGTCGGCGCCCTTGACCCCGTCCAGGTCGATCTTCAGCGTGACCTCGGAGCCGGCCTTCCAGTACTCCTCGGGCCGGAAGTCGAGCCGCTGCGTCCCGAACCAGTGCCCGACCACCTGCTGCCCGCTGCTGGAGCTCACGGTGATGTGCGACTGCACGGCCTTCTTGTCGCTGATCGCCTTGTCGAAAGTGAACGACACCGGCATCCCCACACCGACCGTCGTCCCGTTGTCCGGCGTGTACGTCCCGATGAAGCTGTTCGCCTTCGAGACGGTCGTGAACACCGACTTCGCGGTCGCGGCCTTGCCGTCCGAGTCCTTCGCCGTCGCGGCTATCTCGTACTTCGTCCCGCGCTCCAGCTGCTCCTTCGGCTTCCAGCTCGCGCCGCCCGCGGCCAGCGACCCCGGCACTTCCTGCCCCGTGCCCGCCACCGTCATCCTCACGCCGGTCAGCGTGCCGTCGCTGACCTTCACGCCGGTCCTGTTGATCGACGCGCCCGTCGAACCGTTCCTGGCGGAGATGGCGATCTCCGCCGCGGACGTCTTCGCGGGGTCCTTGCCGCCCTTGCCTTCACTCCTGCCGTCGGAGTCGCCACCGCACGCGGTGAGGGTGAGGGCGCCGACCATCAGGACGGCACAGGCCCCCAGTGCGCGCCGCGCTGCTATGTCCGGCGTTGTCACGGGATGCTCCAGACTCATGTGAGATGCGTTGTCCGCTCCACTCCGTGAAGAAAGAGGGACCCGGTCCCCGACCGGGTTCCCCGAGAGCGCGACGAATGCCCGCATGTGACAGAACCCGGACAGAAGACTGCGGGTTCGCCCGGGGGCGGGGTGGACGCCGACACCGGTGCCGGGAGCGATCGCCGGGCGGGCGCGGCAGCCCCTGGTGGCCCCTGGCCCACTCCCTGCCCGAGCCGCACGGGCATCACGCCCCGGCTCCGTACAACTCCCGGTAGGCCGGCCATGTGCCACCCGGCCCCTCCACCGACTCCGCCGCCCGCACCGCCCGCACGATCGCGCGCGTGACCATGTCCGCGGCCGCGGCGAGCACGGAGTTGAGGGCGAGCGGATCCTCGCTGTCGAGCGGCCGCGCCCCCGTGGCCAGGGCGAACACCGTGTCGCCGTCGTGCAGCAGGTGCACCGGCCGCACGGCTCGCGCGATGCCGTCGTGGGCGGTTCCCGCCACCTTCTGGGCCTGGGCCTTCGACAGGTCCGCGTCGGTGGCCACCACGGCGAGCGTGGTGTTCAGCGGAGGCGCCGTGTTCCTCGCCGCGGTCTCCGCGAGCCGCCGGCGCGCGGCCTCATGCACCCCCTCCTGCGGATACCGCACCCGCCGCTGGAACAACTCCCCGTACAGCACCCCCGTCTCCGGATCAGCCACCGCCCCCGCCGCGTTGGCCACCACCAGGGCCGCCACGGTGATCCCCGAGGGGAGGACGACACTCGCCGTTCCCACCCCGCCCTTCATCTCCCCGACCGCGGCTCCGGTACCCGCCCCCACACAGCCCTCCGGCACCTCCGCACCGAAGGCACTCGCCGCCGCGGCCTCCACGGCGGCCCGACCGGTCGCCGCGTCCGGGCGGGCCCGGAAGTCGCCGCCCCGACCGAGATCGAAGACACAGGCGGCCGGCACGACCGGCACCACATGGGAGGGGTCCGGCCCGACCCGCACGCCCCGCCCCCGCTCCTCCAGCCAGGCCATCACCCCGGAGGCCGCGTCCAGCCCGTACGCGCTGCCCCCGGTCAGCACGATCGCCTCGACCTTCTGCACCAGGTTGCGCGGGTCGAGCGCGTCGGTCTCCTTGGTGCCGGGACCTCCGCCGCGCACGTCCACCGCGGCGACGGCCCCGCCCTCCGGGGCGAGCACCACGGTGGTGCCGGTGAGCCAACCGCCGCCGGTGCGCGTCGCATGCCCCACGCGCACCCCGGCGACATCCGTCAGAGCGTCAACTGTCATGGGACCAGTCTCGTCCAGACGCCCCGCGACCCGCCGAGGTCACGCGATCACGCCGCCCGAACCGGCTCCCCGCGCTCCCGTGCCACCGTCTTCGCGGTCAGCGTCGTCCCCGTCACCACGGCCAGCGCCGCCACGATGCCCGCCGCGAGCACCGCCCAGTCGCCCAGGAAGGTGCAGCAGATGACCAGCAACGCCGTGACCGGCAGCACCAGTTGCTGGGCGATGCCCACCTTGAAGTACCGCGAGTGCAGGAGCCAGACGGTGAGCAGGTAGAGCGAGGTCGGCAGGGTCACCGCGGCGGACGCGGCCAGGGTCGAGATGTGCGCCTTGCCGACGGCCTGCTCCACGGCCACCTCCAGACCCGCCCCGATGGCGGCGGCCGGGGCGAACACCAGATAGTGGCCGTAACCCCACAGGAACGCCTGCTTGCTGGAGCGCAGATGGCCGTGGATGGGCACGACGAAGTAGATCCACCAGGCGGCGAAGATGATCAGCAGTCCGCCCGCGGCGATCGGCAGCAGCTCGCCCAGCGCGTCGTGCTCGTCGATGCCGGTCTTCACGGCCACCGTCGCGGCGGCGATGGTCTCGCCGAGCACGATGATCGTGAACAGCCCGTACCGCTCCGCGATGTGGTGCGGATGCCACGACGTCGGATGGTCCTTCTCGGCGAAGGGCGGCACACACATCTCCAGCACCGCCATCACGAGGAAGACCCAGGCCCGTCCGCCCTCGGGCAGCACCAGCAGTCCCAGCCAGCCGACCTGGCACAGCAGCACGCCGAACACGTAGCGCAGGGCCATGGTCCGCTCCGGGCCCTCGCTCGAACGCGCCACCCGCAGCCACTGCGCGATCAGCGCCAGCCGCATGATCACATAGCCCAGCCACACGGCCAGGAACTCGTGGTCCTCGAACGCCCGGGACACCCCGGCCGCCAGCACCAGAACGCCGGCGATCTGGATCAGGGTGACGACCCGGTAGAGCGCGTCGTCGTTGTCGTAAGCCGAGGCGAACCACGTGAAGTTCATCCACGCCCACCAGATGGCGAAGAAGACCATCGCGTAGTTGAGGATCCCCTCGCCGGCGTGCCCCTCGGCGACCGCGTGCACCAGGGCCACGCCCGCCTGGGCGATGGCCACGACGAAGCACAGGTCGAAGAGGAGCTCCAGCGGCGAGGCGACCCTGTGGGCCTCGTCCCGGCCGCGGGCGGTGAGTCTGCGCAGTGGACTGCGTGTGGAACTGGACGTCATGGGGCCAAGCACAGCAGAAACCGTCGGGAAACGCTTGCGGACCGGTCACCGGCGACAGAAGGGGAGGCCGGGCCGGAGCCGGCGCGGGTGGCCGCTCCCACGGTGGCCGCCCGGCAGGGCCGTACCCTGGAGCCATGAGCAGCACCCCCCGCCCCGAGCCCCGCGAGCCGAAGCCCGCGCTGGTCTTCGACGATCCACTGGACCAGCAGTCCTCGGACGACACCGACCGCGGCTGGGGCGACCGGCCGCGCGCCGACGGCGACAGCGCGGCCGACCTGAAGCGCTTCCTCGACGAGAAGCCGCCCCACCACCTCTGACTCTGAGCGAGGAGCGCTAGCGCCCGTCGTGGCCCGAGCCCCGCTGGGCGACCAGGGCGTCGCGGATCTCCTTGAGGACCTCCAGCTCGGTCACCTCGATGACCTCGTGGGTGCTCTCCTTCGCCTTGCGGCGGGCCTCCATGCGGGCCAGGTACTTCGACATCGGCAGGACCATCAGGAAGTAGACGACGGCCGCGGTGATCACGAAGGTGAGCGTGGCGCCGAGGACCGAGCCCCACCTGATCGGGATGCCGCTCACCACGGTGCCGTCCGCCGAGACCTTGCACGGGTCCTGGAGACACGAGCTGTAGCTGTCGAGGTTCTTCGTGCCGATCGCCCCGACCAGCGGGTTGATGATGCCCTTCACCACCGAGTTGACGATGTTGGTGAAGGCGGCACCGATGACCACCGCGACAGCCAGATCGACGACGTTCCCGCGCATCAGGAAGGCCTTGAAGCCCTCCCAGACGCTCGGCTTCTTCTCGCTCACCCTGAGGCCTCTTCTCGCACGCGCATGTTGTGGAACAAACAGCTCCGCAACCTACGTCAACGCGAGGTGACCCTGTCCAATTGGGTAGCTCGAAAGGTGGACTTGACACGGATCCCCGCAACTCAGGGGCCGCACCGCTCAACACAGCGTCACCGCCAGCCGTGCCGTCGCGCTCGCGCCCGCGAGACGGGCCGCCGTCGACCGCGGCACCGAGAGCACGACCAGTGCCCCGTCCTCGGTCGCCCCGGCCGGCGGATCCGGCACCTTCGTCACCCGCGCCCCGCGCGCGACCACCCTGGCGTTCCCGCCCGGCGCCGACTCCTCGGCGGCGATGACGTCCACCCGGTCCCCGGGCCGCAGCAGCCGGACCGTCGCGGAGTCGGCGATCCGCACCGGCGCCGACACCCTCTGCACGGCCCGGTGCTCGCGCACGGACCGCGGTGCCGGATGCCCCCGCGCCCCGTCGTCGCCCCGCGGGGCCGCCGCCACCAGCGCGGCCGCGGTGACGGCCAGACCGAGAGCCACGGCACGCCTCCGGTGCCGTACGAGCCGCCGCACCTGCTGCCCGCCGCGCACCCGCACCGGGGCGAAGTGCGGGACCTCGCAGGTCGGGGGAGCGTCGGTGCCGGGCGGGCACGGAACGAGGGGAGAGGGGGACGGAGCGAAGGACATGAGGACCACCACCAGCGAGGAGACATCGGCTTGCGCTGCCACGATGAGGCTTCGCGCCGCATCCCGCCGGGGCCGGTGGACTACCGGCCGGTTGTGGAGAACTCCTTCACCCGAACGAGAACTTCCGCCCCTGCTAGGGCAGTTCGAACCCCGGGTCCATCCCGCCCAGCGCGTTCACGCACAGACAGTCCCGCTCCCCGTCCGCGGGCAGCGCCGCCACCGCGTCGAACAGGACACCCCGCAGCCGGTCCACGTTCGCCGCGAACACCCGCAGCACCTCGTCGTGCGAGACGCCCTCACCGGTCTCGGCACCCGCGTCGAGGTCGGTGACCAGGGTCAACGACGTGTAGCAGAGCTCCAGTTCACGGGCGAGGGCCGCCTCGGGATGGCCGGTCATGCCCACCACCGACCAGCCCTGCGCCTGGTGCCACAGCGACTCGGCGCGGGTCGAGAACCGCGGCCCCTCGACCACGACCAGCGTGCCGCCGTCCACCGGCTCCCAGTCCCGGCCGCGGGCCGCCTTCAGCGCGGCCGCCCGGCCGACGGGGCAGTACGGGTCGGCCAGGGACACGTGCACCACGTTGGGCACGTCGCCGTCCGGCAGCGGCAGCCCGTCGAAGTACGTCCCCGCCCGGGACTTCGTACGGTCGACCAGCTGGTCCGGCACGAGGAGCGTGCCCGGCCCGTACTCGGGGCGCAGTCCGCCCACGGCGCACGGTCCGAGGACCTGCCGTGCGCCCACGGACCGGAGTGCCCACAGATTGGCCCGGTAGTTGATCCGGTGGGGCGGCAGATGGTGGCCGCGTCCGTGCCGGGGCAGGAAGGCGACCCGCCGGCCGGCGACCTCGCCGAGGAAGAGGGAGTCGCTGGGCGGACCGTAGGGGGTGTCCACCTGGACCTCGGTCACGTCCTCGAGGAACGAGTAGAAGCCCGAACCGCCGATTACGCCGATCTCTGCGTTCGCCATGAACAGCACAGTATCCGGCCCCGAAAACCCGCGGCGACCGGCTCGGGGAACACCGAGAACCCCGCCGTCCTGGGACGACAGGGTTCCGGAAAGTGAGACCTATGCGGCGGAGCTGCTGCTGGACGAGGACGAGGTCCCCGAGCTCGACGACTTCGAGTCCGAGGAGGACGACTTCGACTCGGACGACGAGGTGGACGTCGACGGCTTCGAGGGCGACGACGCCGGCGAGCTGCTCGACGAGGAGCCGCGGCTGTCGTTGCGGTAGAAGCCGGAGCCCTTGAAGACGATGCCGACCGCCGAGAACACCTTCTTGAGGCGGCCCTGGCAGTTCGGGCACTCGGTCAGAGCGTCGTCGGTGAACTTCTGCACCGCCTCGAGGCCCTCGCCGCACTCGGTGCACTGGTACTGGTAGGTGGGCACTGTCTTCCTCCTGGCACTCTCACTCAATGAGTGCTAACGATGGTCCATAGTGACGTATTCCTGAGAATCAGTCCACTGCCACCGGCACTCGGTGACCGACGCCACGCGCGACGGTCCGGCCGCGGGGCCGTGTCGCGAGGCGGGAACGCAGCGCCACGAGAGTCGCCAGGGCGAGCAGCGTGCCACCCATCGGCACCAGGAACCCGGCGCCGCCCCAGAAGCGGTCCTCCAGCTGCCCGGCGATCGTGACGGCGGCCGCCTGGCCGAGCGCCACCGCTCCGGTCAGCCAGGTGAAGGCCTCGGTGCGGGCGCCGGCCGGGACCAGGTTCTCGACCAGGGTGTAGCCGGTGATCAGCGTGGGCGCGATGCACATGCCGACCAGCAGGCCGAGGCCTGCCAGGACCAGCACCGAGTGCGCGGCCCACAGTCCGGAGGCCGTCAGCGCGAGGGCGCCGTAGCCGACGAGCAGGCGGCGCTGGGGGGCCACCTTCCAGGCGATGGCACCGCAGACCAGGCCGGAGATCATGTTGCCCGCGGCGAAGACGCCGTACAGGACACCGTTCAGGCCGGGCTCGCCGATCGACTCGCTGAACGCGGCCAGGGAGACCTGCATGCCGCCGAAGACGGCACCGATGCCGAGGAACGTCACGATCAGGACGCGCACCCCGGGGACGCGCAGAGCCGAGGTGTGCTCCACGCGTGCGTGCCCGTCGGCCGCGGCGACCGTCGGCTGGGTGCTCTTCTGCGCGGCGAACAGCAGGCCGCCCAGCAGCGTCAGCGACGCCTCCGTGAGCAGCCCCGCGGCGGGGTGGACGGCGGTGCACAGGGCGGTGGCCAGCAGCGGACCGAACACGAAGGTCAGCTCGTCCGTGACGGACTCGAAGGCGGCCGCCGTGGTCATCAGGGGCGAGTCCTGGAGCTTGACGCCCCAGCGGGCGCGCACCATGGGCCCGATCTGCGGCACCGAGGCGCCGGTGGGCACGGCCGCGACGAACAGCGCCCACAGGGGCGCGTGCGTGAGGGCGAGGGCCGTCAGGGACAGGCCCGCCAGGGTGTGCACCAGGACGCCGGGGATCAGCACGGCGCGCTGACCGTGGCGGTCCGCGAGACGGCCGCTGTAGGGCGCGAACAGCGCCATGGAGACACCGGTGACGGCCGCGACGGCGCCGGCCGCGCCGTACGAGCCGGTGGTGTGCTGCACGAGCAGCACGAGGGAGAGGGTGAGCATCGCGAACGGCTGGCGGGCCGCGAAGCCGGGGAGCAGGAACGTCCAGGCGCCGCGGGTACGCAGCAACTGTCCGTATCCCGGGCGGGAGGAGGTGACCGTGGATGCCACGGCCCGTGCCTTTCTGCCGCCTGGTAGCGCGCCTGTGCGGGGGCGCCGAGAGCTGTCCTCTTGCGCGGACTGCGGTAGATGCCGAAGACCACTCTCAGGGATGTCCCGGCCGCCATACGGTCGCGCCAGCTCTGCGTCAGGCAGAGTTGGTTCGATCAGGGGTCAGCCCTCATCGTACAGGGGGCGCGTAACACACCCTTAACGTGCGCCGTCGGCGCCGCCCGTGCCCAGCCAGTCGGCCAGCTTTCCGCCGTGGCCGACCGCGCGCAGCCGTCGTTCGGCGGCGTCGCGGACCGGGTCGGTGGTGACCACGAGCAGTTCGTCCCCGCGCCGCAGCACGGTCGTGGGCAGCGGAACGAACGATTTTTCCTCGCGGACGACGAGGGTGACCGCGGCCCCGGCCGGCAGCCGCAGCTCGTTGACCTCGACACCGTGCATCCGGGACCCCTCGGGAATCGCGACGGACAGCAGGTGGCCGCGCAGCCGCTCCAGGGGCGCCGACTCGATCCCGAGGTCGGCTGCCTCGGAGTCGCCGCCCAGGCGCAGGGTGCGGGCCAGCCAGGGCAGGGTCGGACCCTGGACGAGGGTGTAGACGACGACCAGGACGAAGACGATGTTGAAGACGCGACGGCTGCCCTCGACCCCGCTGACCATGGGGATCGTCGCCAGGATGATGGGCACGGCGCCGCGCAGTCCGGCCCAGGACATGAGCGTCTGCTCCTGCCACGGCACCCGGAACGGCGTCAGGCACAGCACGACGCTCAGCGGTCGCGCCACCATGGTCAGCACCAGCCCTATGACGAGCCCGGGCAGCACGTCGTCGCCCAGCTCGTGCGGGGTGACCAGCAGGCCGAGCAGGACGAACATGCCGATCTGGGCGATCCAGCCGAGCCCGTCGGCGAAACCGCGGGTGGCGGGCCAGTGCGGCAGCTTTGCGTTGCCCATCGCCATGGAGGCGAGATAGACGGCGAGGAACCCGCTGCCGTGCGCCAGCGCGCCCGCCGCGTACGCGGTGACGGCGATCGCCATGACCGCGATCGGATAGAGGCCGGAGGCGGGCAGGGCGACGTGCCTGAGGCCCCAGGAGCCCAGCCAGCCCACCGCGATGCCGAGGGCGGCGCCGATGGCCAGTTCAAGGGTTATCTCGGCGATCAGCGTGTACCAGTGCTCGACCGGTCCGGTCTGGGAGAAGGCGACCACCAGGATGACCACCGGGGCGTCGTTGAAGCCGGACTCCGCCTCCAGCGTGCCCGTCACGCGCGCGGGCAGGGGGATCTTGCGCAGCACCGAGAAGACCGCCGCCGCGTCCGTCGAGGAGACGACCGCGCCGATGATGAGGGCCTGGCGCCACTCCAGCCCGATCAGGTAGTGCGCGGCCGTCGCCGTGACCCCGACGCTCACCGCGACCCCGACCAGCGCCAGCACGGTGGCGGCCGGCAGGGCCGGCTTGATCTCCTTCCACTTCGTGCCGAGCCCGCCCTCGGCCAGGATCACGACCAGGGCCGCGTACCCGATGACCTGGGTCAGTTCGGCGTTGTCGAAGTGGATGTCGCCGATGCCGTCCTGGCCCATGGCGATGCCGATCCCCAGGTACACGAGCAGGCTGGGGAGCCCGCTGCGCGAGGAGATCCGGACCGCGGCCACGGCGACGAGCAGGACGAGCGAGCAGACGAGCAGGAGCTGGTTGAGATGGTGGACAGTCAGCGGCCGTTCCCTTCCCTGGCTCACCCGCATCACGCGCGCGTGAGTCACGTACATAGGACATGAAGCGATGACGCCGCACATCCAAGTACTTCGTTACCTTACCTAACTCTTGACGATTTCTTGACGCTTCGCGAGGCAAGATCGAACGCTCGTCCGCGTTCGTTCCCCACTCCGCGTCAAGTCCGCCTGAGCCCTGCGCCTATGGTTGCTCCAGCGCTCAGTCAAAAGCACAGCCCGCCCTGCCGCTCGCGTTAGGACAGCAAGGACAGCGATGCCCCCCACCACCACCGCCTCATCGGGTCAGCAGCCCGGCAAGTCCGGCAGGAAGAAGGGGCGCAGAGCCCGCCTGATCGTTCTCGTGCTCGTCCTGGCCCTCGTGGGCGCCGTCGCCTACGGCGGGTACTGGTCGGTGAGCACGGTCCGCGCGTCCTTCCCGCAGACCAAGGGCTCGATCGAGCTCGACGGCCTCTCGGGCCCCGTGGACGTCAAGCGCGACAGTTACGGCATCCCGCAGATCTACGCCTCCTCCGACGCGGACCTGTTCATGGCCCAGGGCTACGTCCAGGCGCAGGACCGGTTCTACGAGATGGACGTGCGCCGGCACATGACCTCCGGGCGCCTGTCGGAGATGTTCGGCAAGGGCCAGGTCGACGACGACGAGTTCCTGCGCACGCTGGGCTGGGACCGGGTGGCGAAGAAGGAGTACGACACCAAGCTGTCGGCCTCCACCAAGAAGTACCTCCAGGCCTACGCCAAGGGAGTCAATGCCTACCTCCAGGGCAAGAACGGCAAGGACATCTCCCTGGAGTACGCGGCGCTCGGCTTCGAGAACGACTACAAGCCCGAGAAGTGGACCCCGGTCGACTCGGTGGCGTGGCTGAAGGCGATGGCCTGGGACCTGCGCGGCAACATGCAGGACGAGATCGACCGCGCCCTGATGACCAGCCGCCTCGGCCCGAAGCAGATCGCCGACCTGTACCCGGAGTACCCGTACAGCCGCAACCAGGCGATCGTCCAGGAGGGCCAGTACAACGAGCTGACCCAGACCTTCGAGCAGAACGGCAGCTCGCAGGAGAACGGCCTGTCCGGCACCGGAACGTCCACGGGCGGCACCGGCACCTCCACCGGCGGCACCGGGACGTCCACGGGGGGCACCGCGACGGGCACCTCGGCCTCGACCTCGGCCTCGTCCTCGACCGCCTCGGCCCTGCAGAGCCAGCTCTCGGGCCTCTACAACGTCCTGGACGACGTCCCCACGGCCGTCGGCGTCAACGGCCAGGGCATCGGCTCGAACTCCTGGGTCGTCGCGGGCTCGCACACCATCACCGGCGCGCCCCTGCTCGCCAACGACCCGCACCTGTCCGCCTCGCTGCCGTCCGTCTGGTACCAGATGGGCCTGCACTGCCGGTCCGTCTCCAGCAAGTGCCAGTACGACGTCTCCGGCTACACCTTCGCGGGCATGCCCGGCGTGGTCATCGGCCACAACGCGAAGATCGCCTGGGGCATGACGAACTCCGGTGTCGACGTCACCGACCTCTACCTGGAGAAGCTCTCCGGCGACGGCTACCTCTACGACGGCAGGACCAAGCCCTTCACCACGCGCGAGGAGACCATCAAGGTCGCCGGCGGCGCGTCCAAGAAGATCGTCGTCCGCGAGACGAACAACGGCCCCCTGCTCTCCGACCGCTACGACGAGCTCGTGAAGGTCGGCAAGAAGGCCACCGTCGACAACGCGGCCCCCGACCGCGGCGACGGCTACGGCGTCGCCCTGCGCTGGACCGCGCTCGACCCGGGCACCTCCATGGACGCCGTGTTCGCGATGGACAAGGCGTCGAACTGGAGCGAGTTCCGCGAGGCGGCGGCCCTGTTCGACGTGCCCTCGCAGAACCTCGTCTACGCCGACGCCGAGAACATCGGCTACACGCTGCCCGGCCGCATCCCGATCCGCGCCAAGGGCGACACCGGCGCCATCCCGGCCCCGGGCTGGGACCCCAAGTACGCCTGGACCGGCAAGTACATCGAGCAGGACGAGCTGCCCTACGAGTACAACCCGGAGCGCGGCTACATCGTCACCGCGAACCAGGCCGTGATCGACAAGGACAAGTACCCCTACACGCTCACCACGGACTGGGGCTACGGCACCCGCAGCCAGCGCATCACCGACCTGATCGAGCAGAAGATCAAGGGCGGCGGCAAGATCTCCACCGACGACATGCGCCAGATGCAGCTCGACAACAGCAGCGAGATCGCCAAGCTGCTGGTGCCCAAGCTGCTGAAGATCGACGTCGAGGACAAGGAAGTCCGTCAGGCGCAGGAGCTCCTGGAGGGCTGGGACTACACCCAGGACGCCGACTCGGCCGCGGCCGCCTACTTCAACGCGGTGTGGCGCAACATCCTCAAGCTCGCCTTCGGCAACAAGCTGCCCAAGGAGCTTCGGGTCAAGGGCCAGTGCCTGTGGGTGGACCCGGTCAACACCACCGGGCCCGCCGACCAGACCGACAAGGTCCGCGAGTGCGGCCAGCGCGATGCCGACCAGGCGCAGCCCGACGGCGGTGACCGCTGGTTCGAGGTCGTGCGCAAGCTCATGGACGACGAGAACAGCGACTGGTGGAAGACCCCGAAGGGCGTCGGCGACCGCCCCGCGGCCACCGACCGCGACGGACTGTTCAAGCGCGCCATGATCGACGCCCGCTGGGAGCTGACCGCCAAGCTCGGCAAGGACATCGACACCTGGAGCTGGGGCCGGCTGCACCGCCTGTTCCTGAAGAACCAGACCATGGGCCTGGAGGGCCCCGGCTTCCTCCAGTACATGCTCAACCGCGGCCCCTGGAAGCTCAGCGGCGGCGAGGCGACGGTCAACGCCACCGGCTGGAACGCCGCGGGCGGCTACGGCGTCGTCTGGGTGCCGTCGATGCGCATGGTGGTCAACCTCGGCGACCTCGACAAGTCGAAGTGGATCAACCTCACCGGAGCCTCCGGGCACGCCTACAGCGCGCACTACACCGACCAGACCGGCAAGTGGGTCAAGGGCGAACTGCTGGACTGGTCCTTCTCGGACGAGGCCGTCGACAAGAGCACGACCGACAGCCTGGTCCTGAAACCGTAAGTCCGAAGAAAGGGCCCTCCACACGCGTGTGGAGGGCCCTTTCTCATTCCGGGTCCGGGAAGCGGCGCACGCCCGACGGTGTCACCACCGCGTGCACCGGGCGGTCGTGCTCCTCCTCCGGGACATGCGCGACGACCTCGGAGTCGTAGAGGAGCACCACGAGCGCCGGTCGTGCGCCCGCGCTCTCCAGGCGCGCGAGCACCCGGTCGTACGACCCCCCGCCGCGCCCCAGGCGCATCCCGCGCCCGTCCACCGCGAGGCCGGGCAGCAGCACGACGTCGGCGCCGGTCACGGCGTCCGGGCCCAGACGCTCGCCGGACGGCTCGAAAAGGGCCATCTTTCCGCCGTGCTGGACGCGCGCGAGCGAGCCCTCGCCGGTGTAGGCGCCCCAGTCCAGGTCGTTGTCCGGCAGCAGCGCCGGGAGCAGCACCCGCACGCCCCGCTCGCGCAGCGCGTCCAGGAGCGCGAGCGTGCCGGGCTCGCTGCCCACGGAGACGTACGCCGCCACCGTGCGCGCACCCGCCAGCTCGGGCAGTCCGAGGGCCCGGCCGGCCAGCGCGGACGCCGCTTCCCGCACGTCATCGGCCGTCAACCTGTTTCTCACCGCCAGGTACGCTCGACGCAATGTTCGCTTGTCAGGCTCCGTGGGACGTCCGACATGACTCAAAGTCTGCACCCGTACCCTTTCAATACGCTCATATAAGAGCTTATTAACCGGAGCCACAGATTCCAGGCAAAGGCACCGGATAAGGTGCGGACATGACTCAGTCGCACCCTCGGATCAGCAAGGCTGTCATTCCGGCAGCCGGGCTCGGCACCCGCTTCCTGCCGGCAACCAAGGCCACTCCCAAGGAGATGCTGCCGGTGGTCGACAAGCCGGCGATCCAGTACGTGGTCGAGGAGGCCGTCGCGGCGGGCCTCGACGACGTCCTCATGATCACGGGACGTAACAAGCGCCCCCTGGAGGACCACTTCGACCGCAACTACGAGCTCGAGTCGGCCCTCCAGAAGAAGGGCGACCGCAGCCGGCTCGCCAAGGTCCAGGAGTCCAGCGACCTCGCCACCATGCACTACGTCCGCCAGGGCGACCCCCGCGGCCTCGGCCACGCGGTCCTGTGCGCGGCCCCCCACGTGGGCCACGAGCCCTTCGCCGTCCTCCTCGGCGACGACCTGATCGACGCCCGCGACCCCCTGCTCCAGCGGATGATCGAGGTGCAGGAGCAGCACGGCGGCAGCGTGATCGCGCTGATGGAGGTCGCGCCCGAGCAGATCCACCTCTACGGCTGTGCCGTCGTCGAGGAGACCGAGGACAGCGACGTCGTCAGGGTCAGCGGCCTCGTCGAGAAGCCGGACGCCGCCGACGCCCCCTCGAACTACGCGGTCATCGGCCGCTACGTCCTCGACCCGCACATCTTCGACATACTCCGCAAGACCGAGCCCGGCCGGGGCAACGAGATCCAGCTGACCGACGCCCTCCAGCAGCTCGCACAGGACGAGAAGGTCGGCGGCCCGGTGCACGGCGTCGTCTTCAAGGGCCGCCGCTATGACACCGGGGACCGCGGCGACTATCTGCGTGCCATTGTCAGACTCGCGTGCGAACGTGAAGACCTGGGCCCGGACTTCCGGACCTGGCTTCGCAGTTACGTAGCCGAGGAGATGTAGGCATTTGAGCAGCGCCGCGCCCCGCCCCGCCGACCAGGACCATCTGTGGTCGGTGGACGAACACCTGGAGGACATCCTCGCGACCGTCCGGCCCCTCGAACCCATCGAGCTGCAACTGCTCGACGCCCAGGGCTGCGTCCTGGTCGAGGACGTCACGGTCCCGGTGTCCCTGCCCCCGTTCGACAACAGCTCCATGGACGGGTACGCGGTACGGGTCGCGGACGTGGCGGGCGCGAGCGAGGAGTTCCCGGCCGTCCTGGACGTCGTCGGGGACGTGGCGGCCGGCCAGGCCGAGCTGCTGCACGTCGGTCCCGGGCAGGCCGCCCGCATCATGACCGGCGCCCCGCTGCCGCCCGGCGCCGAGACCGTCGTCCCCGTCGAGTGGACCGACGGAGGCCTCGGCGAGGGCCCGGTCAGCGGGATGCGCGCCCGCAGCCTCGCCCCCGAGGGCGCCGAGGGGCACGTGCACGTGTACCGGTCCGCCGAGGCACGCGCGCATGTGCGCGCCCAGGGCAGCGACGTCCGGGCCGGCGACCGCGCCCTGGACGCCGGCACCGTCCTCGGCCCCCCGCAGATCGCCCTCCTCGCCGCCATCGGCCGCGGCACCGTACGCGTGCGCCCGCGCCCGCGCGTGGTCGTCATGTCCACCGGCAGCGAACTGGTCCAGCCCGACGAGAGTCTCGGCATCGGCCAGATCTACGACTCCAACAGCTTCGCCCTCACCGCGGCCGCCCGGGACGCCGGCGCCATCGCCTACCGGGTGGGCGCCGTCGCCGACGACGCCGAGACCCTGCGCTCCACCATCGAGGACCAGCTCGTCCGCGCCGACCTCGTGGTCACCACCGGCGGCGTGAGCGTGGGGGCGTACGACGTCGTCAAGGAGGCCCTGTCCTCCGTCGCCGACGAGGACGAGCCGGGCAGCGGGGTCGACTTCCGCAAGCTCGCCATGCAGCCCGGCAAGCCCCAGGGCTTCGGCACCATCGGCCCCGACCACACCCCGCTGCTCGCCCTGCCCGGCAACCCGGTGTCGTCGTACGTCTCCTTCGAACTGTTCGTCCGCCCCGCGATCCGCACCCTCATGGGCCTCGACGACGTGCACCGGCCGCGGACCCGGGCCACCCTGACCGCGAAGAAGGCGCTGACCTCGCCCAAGGGACGCCGGCAGTTCCTGCGCGGCGCCTACGCCGACGGCTCGGTCGCCCCGGTCGGCGGCGCCGGCTCCCACCTGGTGGCCGCCCTCGCGCAGGCGGACGCGCTGATCGTCGTACCGGAGGACGTGGAGTCCGTCGAGCCCGGCGCCGAGGTCGAAGTGGTCCTGCTCGGCTGAGCACTCCTGGTTGGCGGTACCGTGTCGCGCACAACAGGCCGGACCGGGAGCGCCGCACAACCATGAGTACGCAGGACCGACTGACGCACATCGACGAAGCGGGGGCCGCCCGCATGGTCGATGTCTCCGGCAAGGACGTCACCGCACGCACCGCGCGCGCGAGTGGACGCGTCCTCGTGTCGCCCCGAGTGATCGAGCTGCTGCGCGGCGAGGGCGTCCCCAAGGGCGACGCCCTGGCCACCGCGCGCATCGCGGGCATCATGGGCGCCAAACGCACCCCGGATCTGATTCCGCTGTGCCACCCGTTGTCGGTGTCCGGTGTGACACTGGATCTGTCGGTCGCGGACGACGCCGTGGAGATCCTGGCCACCGTGAGGACGACGGACCGCACGGGCGTCGAGATGGAGGCCCTCACCGCGGTCTCCGTCGCCGCGCTCACCGTGATCGACATGGTCAAGGCGGTCGACAAGGGAGCGGTCATCACGGACGTACGGGTCGAGGAGAAGACGGGCGGCAAGTCGGGCGACTGGAGCCGGGCATGACGTACCGCGCTCTGGTGGTCACCGCCTCCAACCGAGCCGCCGCCGGGGTCTACGAGGACAAGGGCGGCCCGCTGATCGCCCATGGACTCGGCGGCTTCGGCTTCACCGTCGAGGGGCCGCAGGTCGTCCCCGACGGCGACCCGGTCCGCGACGCCCTGCGTGCGGGCGTCGCGGCCGGATACGACGTCATCGTCACCACCGGCGGCACCGGCATCTCGCCCACCGACCGCACCCCCGAGGCGACCCGCGAGGTGATCGAGTACGAGGTGCCCGGCATCGCGGAGGCCGTCCGGGCGTTCGGACGGGACAAGGTGCCGACCGCCGCGCTCTCCCGGGGACTGGCCGGAGTGGCGGGACACACGCTGATCGTCAACCTGCCGGGTTCCAGTGGCGGGGTGAAGGACGGACTGGCCGTCCTGGAGCCCCTGTTGATCCACGCCGTCGACCAGATCCGCGGCGGAGACCACCCCAGACCCGGCGCCGGCAGTGGGGGTGCGAGCTGAACAGCCCGTCCTGGCCCGCCGTACTGGCGGACGGCGATGTCGTCCTGAGGCCGATAAAGATGCGTGACCAGCGGGTGTGGCGCGAGGTGAACCGGCGCAACCGGGACTGGCTGCGCCCCTGGGAGGCGACCATTCCGCCGCCCACCCCGAGCGGCCCGATCGCGCACCGGCCGACCTACCGCCAGATGGTCCGGCACCTGCGGTCCGAGGCGAACGCGGGGCGGATGCTGCCCTTCGTCATCGAGTACCGGGGCCAGCTGGTCGGGCAGTTGACGGTCGCCGGGATCACCTGGGGCTCGATGTGCTCGGGACACGTCGGCTACTGGGTGGACCAGTCGGTGGCCGGGCGCGGGGTGATGCCGACCGCCGTGGCCCTTGTCGTGGACCACTGTTTCCGCACGGTCGGGCTGCACCGCATCGAGGTCTGCATTCGCCCCGAGAACGTGCCCAGCCGACGGGTGGTGGAGAAACTCGGATTCCGCGAGGAGGGTCTGCGACCGCGCTATCTCCACATCGACGGGGCCTGGAGGGACCATCTCGTGTTCGCGCTCACCGCGGAAGAGGTGCCCGAGGGGTTGCTCAGGCGCTGGCAGCGGGCACGCTCCAGCAGTACGCCGCACGACAATCCCGCATAGAGGTTCGAGGGAACGCGGAAATTGAATAAGTGTTCGAAAATGATCGGTGCATGACCGTCTCAGGGCATTGAATTCGCGTCTGAGGCGGCCTGCTGATCGGATCGGTCACAAAAAAAGCTCGAAATATCAGCCAGATCGTGCGACACACCGGCGCAATTGGCAGATGGCCTCACGCAAACCCCTCTACCGTGTGAGGCGTGAGCAGCAGCGGCCTCATCTACGCAGTCATTGTCGGGGCCTGGGCCGCCTACTTGGTGCCGATGTGGCTCCGTAGGCAGGACGAGCTGAACGAGGCCCGTCCGACGGAACGCTTCAGCACCGCCATCCGGTTGCTCTCCGGACGGGCGGGCATGGAGCGTCGGTACGCCAAGGACCTGCGCGCGCGCTCCACCGACGAGGGGGAGCGCGGCGCCGACGAACCGGACGCCGTCACCGACTCGGTGGACGTCCGGGCCTTCGCCATGCCTCCGACCCGTCCGCAGACCCAGGCGACGGTCCAGCCGCCGGCTTCGGAACGCCGCGAGGCGACGCGTGAGCACGCGCGGGAAGCCGAGCGGGAAGCAGGACACGGCGACCCCGCGCGCGAGAAAACGCACGCGCCGGCGCCGGAACACGGCGGCGCCCCGACGCGGAAGCAGACACCCGCGTCCGCCGCCCGGCGCACGGCCGCCGCGGAGGCGGCAGCAGCGCGCGCCCGGCGCACGAAGGTGCTCGCGCGCCGACGGCGTACCACGGTGATGCTCTTCCTCGCCTTCACCCTCGGCGCGATCGTCGCCGCCGTCGGAGGACTCGCCTTCCTGTGGGCGCCCGGCGTCCCCGCGGTGATGCTCAGCGGGTACATCGCCTACCTGCGCTCCCAGGAACGCCGCCGCTTCGCCTACCAGATGGACCGGCGCCGGGCCGAGGCCGCCGCCCAGCACCTGCGCGAGCGGGCCCGCCAACCGCGCAGGCGCGCCTCCGTGAGCACCGGCGTGGACGCCGACGAACCGGACGAGGGACGAGGAGCGGAGACCGATCCCGGGCTCTCGGCACTCGCCGCCGACCGGCGCGCCCTCGTCGAGCAGACCGACCACGCCGAATGGGTCGACCAGCAGCGCGAACGGCAGCGCAGGCCGGGGCACGGGGACAGCTGGGACCCGGTCCCGGTGCCGCTGCCGACATACGTGACCGCGCCGGTCGCCCCGCGGGCCACCTCGGACGTGGACCTCGGCGCCCCGGACGCGTGGAGTTCGGCCCGGTCCAGCACCGCGGCCCCCGAGCACACCGGCCACGAGACGGCACCCGTCGCGGAGGACGAGGGATCGGATGAGCCGTCCGCCGACGAGGAGGACAGGCCCTCGGCGGACGGACGCACCGACGCCCGCCGCGCCGCCTCCGCCCGCCGGGCACGCGAACGCGGCCGCACCCCGCTCTTCGACCAGTACGAGGAAGGCGAACGGCCGCGCGCGGCCAACGAGTGAGCTTCGGCGCCGGGTTCGCCGTGCCCTGACCAGCCGGGAACGGATTTCCAAGCACCGGGACGGGGATGCTAGAGTTTCACTCGTTGCAAGGGCCTGTGGCGCAGTCCGGTAGCGCACCTCGTTCGCATCGAGGGGGCCAGGGGTTCGAATCCCCTCAGGTCCACGCATCATGAAGACCCGCTCCTGATTCAGGAGCGGGTCTTCTGTCATGTGTACGGCGCTCTCACAGCGCCTTCGCGTAGCAGCGGCTGTCCTCGTAGTGGCGGTAGTAACCGAACTTCACGCAGGGCTCGTAGCCGCTGGACGTGTACAGGGCGATCGCCTCCGGCTGCTTGGTGCCGGTCTCCAGGACCATGCGCAGGCGGCCGGCCGCGCGGGCGTCGTCCTCAAGGGCGGACAGCAGGCGACGGGCCAGACCGCGGCCGCGCATCTCCTCGATCACGTACATGCGCTTGAGCTCGGCGTCGCCGTCCAGGTGGCCCTCGCCGTTCGCTTCCTGGGCGCGCCAGCCGCCCGTGGCGACGGGGCTGTCCCGCTCGTCGTACGCGATCAGGTACACGCCGTTCGGGTGCTCGAAGTCGGTCGGGGCCAGCTCGGTGGCGTCGCCGCCGTCGCCGTAGCGGACGTGGTACTCGGCCTGGACCTGGTCGTTGAGCTTCACGGCGTCGGGGTGGTCGAAGGGGACACGGCGGATCATCATGCCCTCCAGTGTGCCGGTATCGTTCCGGGGTGCTCACTGTGACCTCCGCCAATGTGAACGGGCTGCGCGCCGCCGCGAAGAAGGGCTTCGTGGAGTGGCTCGCGGACACCTCCGCCGACGTGCTCTGCCTGCAGGAGGTGCGTGCCGAGCCGCAGCAGCTGCCCGAGAGCGTCCGGGCTCCCGAGGGCTGGCACGTGGTGCACGCGCCCGCCGCCGCCAAGGGCCGCGCCGGTGTCTCCCTCTACACCCGCCGCGAGCCCGACCGGGTCCGGATCGGCTTCGGCTCGGCCGAGTTCGACACCAGCGGACGCTACGTCGAGGCCGACCTGCCCGGCGTCACCGTCGCCTCCCTGTACCTCCCCTCCGGCGAGGTCGGCACCGAGCGGCAGGACGAGAAGGTCCGCTTCATGGACGAGTTCCTCGCCCACCTGAAGGACCTGCGGGTACGCGCCGCCGCCGACGGCCGCGAAGTCGTCGTCTGCGGCGACTGGAACATCGCCCACCAGCAGATCGACCTCAAGAACTGGCGCGCCAACCAGAAGAGCTCCGGCTTCCTGCCGGAGGAGCGCGCCTGGCTGAGCCGGGTCCTCGACGAGACCGACGGCGGGTACGTCGACGTCGTACGGTCCCTGCATCCGGACGTGGCGGGGCCGTACTCGTGGTGGTCGTACCGGGGGCGGGCGTTCGACAACGACAGCGGTTGGCGCATCGACTACCACGTCTCCACGCCGGGGCTCGCCGCCAAGGCCCTCAAGGGATACGTCGAGCGCGCCGCCACACACGCCGAGCGCTGGTCGGACCACGCGCCCGTGACGGTCGTCTACGACCTCTAGTCCCGCTTCCGCAACCGTCGGTCCAGCGCCAGGGACAGCTCCGCCTCCACCACGCTCCGGGCCAGGGGGCGCAGGCGGTGGAGGTCGGGCTCGGTTGCGTGGCGCAGGACCAGGTCGGCGAACAGCTCCGCGAGGTCGTCCACGTGTTCGCGGACGCGTTTGCCGGCCGCCAGGACCTCTCCGAGGGGGATGCCCTCGCGGACCAGTTCGGAGGAGACGTCCAGGAGGCGGCGGCTGATGTGGACGATCTCGTCGCCGTCGGTGCCGAGGTAGCCGAGGTCCAAGGCGGCGGCGAGGTTCTCGGGGGTGACCTCGCCCTCGAAGCGGGCGGCGAGTTCCTCGGGGGTGAGGCGGACCGGTTCCTCCTCGGTGGGAGGTGTCACGCCCAGGACGTCGGCGACGTCGCGGCCGTGGTCGAGGGCTTCCGCCAGTTCCGCGATGCCGGTGAGGGTGTGGCCGCGCTCCAGGAGCGTCGCGATCGTGCGCAGGCGGGCCAGGTGGTGGTCGTCGTACCAGGCGATGCGGCCCTCGCGGCGCGGGGGCGGGATGAGCTTGCGTTCGCGGTAGAAGCGCAGGGTGCGCACTGTGATGCCGGCCAGGCGGGCCAGTTCCTCCATGCGGTATTCGCGCTTGTCCGTCACGACCGCAGCCTATGTTGTACCGCCGGTAACTTTCCTTCTTCCGCCCCCTACCCATCGGTATGGAGCTGTTCTACTCTCCCATTGCGCCAGTGTTCACTGGCAGAGTCGGGCAGGGAAGGCATCGGCATGGCCGAACACGAGCATGTGCGGGTGGCGGTGGTCGGGTCCGGGTTCGGTGGGCTGGGGGCCGCCGTACGGCTGCGGCGGGAGGGTGTCACCGACTTCGTCGTGCTGGAGCGGGCCGACAGTGTGGGCGGTACCTGGCGGGACAACAGCTATCCGGGGTGCGCCTGCGATGTGCCGTCCCATCTGTACTCGTTCTCCTTCGCGCCCAACCCCGACTGGCCGCGCACCTTCTCCGGGCAGGAGCACATCCGTGCCTATCTGGAGCATGTGACGGACGTCTTCCGGCTCCGCCCGCACATCCGCCTCAACTCCGAGGTGAAGCGGATGACCTGGGACAGTGAGAAGCTGCGGTGGGACATCGAGACCGCCAGTGGCAGGCTGTCGGCCGACCTCGTCGTCTCCGCCACCGGGCCGCTGTCCGATCCGAGGATTCCCGAGATCCCGGGGCTGGACTCCTTCCCGGGCAAGGTCTTCCATTCCGCCCGCTGGGACCACGACTACGACCTGCGGGGCAAGCGGGTCGCCATGGTGGGCACGGGCGCTTCGGCCATCCAGATCGTGCCGGCCGTCCAGCCGCTGGCCCGCAGCGTCACGCTGTTCCAGCGCACCCCGCCCTGGGTGATGCCCCGCATGGACCGGGAGATCAGCGGCGCCGAGCGCTGGCTGCACCGGCAGCTGCCCTTCACCAGCCAGGTCCGGCGCGGACTGCTGTGGGGCATCAGGGAGTTGCAGGTCCAGGCGTTCACCAAGCGCCCCAACGAGCTCGGCGCCGTCGAGCAGTTGGCCAAGCGGAACATGGCCCGTGCCATCAAGGACCCGGCGCTGCGCGCCAAGCTCACCCCCGACTACCGCATCGGCTGCAAGCGGATCCTGCTGAGCAGCACCTACTACCCGGCGCTCGCCCAGCCCAACGTGGACGTGGTCGCGAGCGGGCTCAGCCGCGTCGAGGGGTCGAAGCTCGTCGCCGCCGACGGCACCGAGGCCGAGGTCGACGCGATCGTCTTCGGCACGGGCTTCCATGTCACCGACATGCCGATCGCCGACCGGGTCGTCGGCGCGGACGGGCGGACGCTCGCCGAGGCGTGGAAGGGCGGGATGGAGGCGCTGCGGGGCGCCTCCGCCGCCGGCTTCCCCAACTGGCTGTCCGTCATCGGGCCCAACACCGGGCTCGGCAACTCCTCGATGATCCTCATGATCGAGTCCCAGTTGAACTACCTGGCCGACTTCGTGCGGCAGCTCGACGTCCTCGGCGGGCGGGCGGCCCTCGACGCGCGTCCCGCCGCGGTTGCGGCCTGGAACCACCGGGTGCAGGAGCGCATGAAGCGCACGGTGTGGAACACCGGCGGCTGCACCAGCTGGTACCTGGACGCGAACGGCCGCAACAGCACCATCTGGCCCGGTACGACGACCGAGTTCCGGCGGGCGACCCGGCGGGTGGATCTCGCCGAGTACGAGGTGCTGCGGGTGCCGGCGCACGCGGAGGTGACCACCGTATGAGCCGTCCGACGCATGTCCTCTCCGGTCCGTACGCCCCGCCCGCCCCGGCGCGCGAACTCACCGTGGTCTCCGCCGACGGTGCCCGCCTGCACGTGGAGGTGCACGGCCCCGAGGGCGCGCCCCCCGTCGTCCTCGCCCACGGCTGGACCTGCTCGACCGCCTTCTGGGCCGCGCAGATCCGTGAACTCTCCGTGGACCACCGGGTCGTCGCGTACGACCAGCGCGGTCACGGACGCAGTCCGGCGAGCCCGGCGTGCAGTGCGGACGGGCTCGCCGACGACCTCGAAGCCGTGCTGGAGGCCACCCTCGCGGCGCACGAGAAGGCGGTGATCGCCGGTCACTCCATGGGCGGGATGACGGTGATGGCGGCGGCGGGACGCCCGCGGTTCCGGGAGCACGCGGCCGCCGTGCTGCTGTGCAGCACCGGTTCGTCGCGGCTGGTCGCCGAGTCGACCGTCGTACCGATCCGGGCCGGGCGGCTGCGCACCTGGCTGACCCGGCACGTCCTCGGGGCGCGGGCGCCGCTCGGGCCGGTCACACCGCTCGCCCGGAAGATCCTCAAGTACGGGACGATGGGCCCCGGTTCGGCCCCGCACATGGTGGAGGCGTGCGCGCGGATCGTGCACGCCTGTCCGCGCAAGGTGCGGTACGCCTGGTCGCAGGTCCTCGATCTGCTCGACCTCGATCACGGTGTACGGCAGCTCACCGTGCCGACGGCCGTCGTCGTCGGTACGGCCGACCGGCTCACCCCGCCCGTGCACGCCCACCAGTTGGCCGCCGCGCTGCCGAACTGCCTCGGGGTGACCGAACTGCCCGGGCTCGGCCACATGACACCGGTCGAGGCGCCCGAGCTGGTCAGCGCGCGGATCCGGGAACTCGTCACCACGTACGTCCAGGTCAAGGAGGGCGCATGAGCAGGGTCGGACTCGAAGGGCAGGTCGCGGTCGTCACGGGGGCCGCGCGGGGCGTGGGCGAGCTGCTCGCCCGCAAGCTGTCGGCGCGCGGGGCGAAGGTCGCGCTGGTCGGCCTGGAGCCGGACGCGCTGAAGGAGCTCTCCGGGCGGCTGCACGGCGACAGCGACCACTGGTACGCCGATGTCACCGACCATGCGGCGATGGCCCAGGTCGCGCAGGAGGTCAAGGCGCGGTTCGGGAAGGTCGACATCGTGGTCGCCAATGCCGGGGTCGCGACCGGCGGGCCCTTCGTGGACTCCGATCCGGAGGCGTGGCGGCGGGTGATCGAGGTCAATCTCATCGGATCGGCCGTCACCGCGCGGGCGTTCCTGCCGGTGCTGATGGAGAGCCGTGGGTATCTGCTGCAGATCGCCTCGCTCGCCGCGATCACGCCGGCGCCGATGATGACCGCGTACTGCGCCTCCAAGTCGGGTGTGGAGGCGTTCGCGCACAGTCTGCGGGCCGAGGTCGGTCACCGGGGTGTGCGGGTCGGGGTCGGGTATCTGTCGTGGACCGACACGGACATGGTGCGCGGGGCGGACCAGGACGAGGTCATGCGCGAGCTCAGGCAGCGGCTGCCGTGGCCGGCGAACAAGACGTATCCGCTGGGGCCGGCCGTCGAGCGGATCGTGGCCGGGATCGAGCGGCGCTCCAGCCATGTGTACGGGCAGGGGTGGCTGCGCGGGATGCAGGGCATGCGCGGGTATCTGCCGGGGCTCATCGGGACCGTCGGACAGCGGGAGATGCGGCGGTTCGGGCAGCGGTTGGAGGGGATGCGGGTGGGACTCGTCGGTGCAGGTGGGGCGGCGGACGAGGAGGCTCGCGCTACGCACCGTAACTGATCGAAATGCGTTCTTTGTCCGGGCGTGTGAATCTGGTCGAGGCCCCGGCCAGGGGCTCTTCCCCTCACCCCCACGGGAGTGAACCCACATGGGTATGAAGGACCAGTTCCAGGACAAGTCCGAGCAGTGGCAGCAGCAGGCCAAGCAGAAGGCCCAGGAGGGCCGGGAGCAGGCCCAGCGTGGTCGCCGCGGCGAGCAGGACAGTGAGCGCATGCGGGACGAGGAGTCCGAGCGGCTCCAGCGCGAGGAGCAGGAGCGGCTGGAGCCCGACTACGACATGTAGTCAGTGCTCGAAGTGCAGGGTGCCCTCTCGATTTCGGGAGGGCACCCTGTGCGTTGTCGGGTGCGGCCCGGTGGGGGGTCTCGCGCAGTTCCCCGCGCCCCTAAAAACCCCCTCTGGGTGGCAGCTTCGGTCGCGATCTGTTCGGTACGTTCGTGTAATCCGGCGGGGTCGCCGGCGGGTTCGTCTCCAGCAGGTCCAGCGCCAGCCGCACCGCGTCGTCGAGTTGGGCGTGGCGGCCCTCCGCCCAGTCCAGCGGGGTGCGGAGGATCTCCAGGTCCGGTGCGACGCCCTGGTTCTCGATCGACCAGCCGTACGCGTCGAACCAGGCGGCGTTCATCGGAACCGTGATCACCGTGCCGTCGCCGAGCTGGTGGCGGCCGGTCATGCCGACCACTCCGCCCCAGGTGCGCTGACCCACCACCGGGCCGAGCCCCAGGAGTTTGAAGGCCGCCGTGATCATGTCGCCGTCCGAGGAGGTCGCCTCGTCGGCGAGGGCCACGACCGGGCCACGGGGGGCGTTCGAGGCGTACGACACCGGCTGGGCGTTTCTCGTCAGGTCCCAGCCGAGGATCGTGCGGGTCAGTTTCTCCACGACCAGCTCGCTGATGTGGCCGCCGGCGTTGCCGCGTACGTCGACGATCAGGGCGGGGCGGGAGACCTCCATGCGCAGGTCCCGGTTGAACTGGGCCCAGCCGGAGCCGCCCATGTCGGGGATGTGCAGATAGCCGCAGCGCCCCCCGCTCAACTCCCGTACGACGGCCCGGCGTTTGGCCACCCAGTCCTGGTAGCGCAGCGGTCTCTCGTCGAGGAGGGGGACCACGGCCACCCGGCGGGAGCGGCCCTCGCCCCCCGCCGGAGTGAACGTCAGCTCCACCGTCGTACCGCCCGCCGCCGCGAGCAGGGGGTAGGGGCCCGCGACCTCGTCGACCGGGCGGCCGTCCACATGGGTGAGGACCGCGCCCTCGCGGATGCCCGTGCCGGCCAGCGGGGAGCGGGCCTTGGAGTCCGAGGAGTCACCGGGGAGGATCCGCCGGACCGTCCAACCGCCCTCCCTGAGGACGAAGTTGGCGCCCAGCAGGCCCTGGCGGCGCTGGTAGTGCGGGGGGCCCTCGTTGCGGCGGGCGGCGGTGACGTAGGCGTGGGAGGTGCCCAGTTCGCCGAGGACCTCGCGCAGCAGGTCGGCGAACTCGTCGGGGGAGGCGACCCGTTCGAGCAGCGGGCGGTACTGGTCGAGGACGGCGTCCCAGTCGATGCCGCACATCCCCGGCTCCCAGAAGTACGCCCGGATCAGCCGGCCCGCCTCCTCGTAGGCCTGGCGCCACTCGGCGGCCGGGTCGACCTCGTGGAGGATGCGGCGCAGGTCGATCCAGACGGTCGAGTCGCTGTCGCCGGACTCGGTGGCCGGGGTGGCGCGCAGGTCGCCCTCGTCCACGAGGACCAGCCGGGTGCCGTCGCCGCTGACCGCGAACCAGTCGAGGTGCTCGACGAGTTCGGTCTTCTTCGCCTTGCTGATGGCGAAGTGTTCGAGGGTGGGGCGCTCGGAGGTGTCGTCCGGGTTGACGAAGGTCTCGCCGAGGGCCCCCGAGATGGGCCAGCGCAGCCAGACCAGGCCGCCGCCCGCGACCGGGTGCAGCGCGGAGTACTTGGAGGCCGGGACGGGGAACGGGGTCACCCGGCTCTCCAGGCCTTCGAGTTCGACGGTCACCGCGCCGCCGTCGCCGCCCTCGCCGCTCGCGTCCTCGATGGGGTCCAGGCCGCCGGCGGCCGGGCGGCCCTCCGGGTTCAGGGCGAAGGGGGAGGGGGTCGCCGAGGACAGCGGGACCAGGTAGGGCCGGCAGCCGAGCGGGAAGGACAGGTCGCCGGTGTGGACGTCGTACACCGGGTCGAAGCCCCGCCAGGAGAGGAAGGCCAGGTAGCGGCCGTCCCGTGTGAAGACCGGGTTCTCGTCCTCGAAGCGGCCGTTCGTCACGTCGACGATCAGACGGTCCTTGATGCGGGCCATCTTGATCTGGCGCAGGGAGCGGCCGATGCCGGGGTGCGACCACGTCAGCCAGGTGCCGTCCGGGGAGAAGGCGAGGTCCCGGACCGGGCCGTTGACGGAGCGGATCAGCTCGGTGACTTCCCCGTTGGACTCCTCCGTCGCGTCCAGGAGCAGCAGGCGTCCGTCGTGCGAGGCGATGGCCAGCCGTTCGCCCTTCGGGTCCGAGACCAGCTCCAGGACCCGGCCCAGCTCGCCGGAGGCCAGCCGGCGCGGCTCGCGGTCACCGGTCGCCCGGGGCAGATACGCGATCTCGACCGCGTCCTCGCCCTGCGCGTCCGTCACACAGGCGACCTGGCCGACGGAACCGAGCATCTCCGGGAGCCGGACCCGTACCCCCGGGGTGTCCGTGATCGTGCGCGCGGGGCCGTCCCGGTGGGTCAGCCAGTACAGGCTGCCGCGGACCACGACGGCGCTCGCGCGGCCCGTCTCGTCGACCGAGATGCCGTCCACGTGCTGGGCGGCCGGCACCTGGTACGGACGGCGGCCCGCGCGCGGCCCGCTCAGCCGGACGTCGAGCCGGCGGGGTTCGGCCGAGAGGTCGTCGACGATCCACAGGTCGCCGCCGCACTGGTACACCACCCGGGTGCCGTCGCTGGAGGCGTGCCGGGCGTAGAAGGCGTCGTGGTCGGTGTGGCGGCGCAGGTCGGAGCCGTCGTGGGCGCAGGAGTAGAGGTTGCCGACGCCCTCGTGGTCGGAGAGGAAGGCGATCCGGTCGCCGACGAACATGGGGGAGTGGAGGTGGCCGCCGAGGTCGGGCAGCAGGCGTTCGCCGTGCAGCCAGAGCCGGCCCGTGGCGCCTCCCCGGTAGCGCTTCCAGGCGGCCGGTTCGTGCGGCGGGGTGCCGGTGAGCAGGAGGGTCCTGCGGTCGGCGACCTGGATGTCGGAGACCGGGCCCCAGGGGAGCTTGCGGCCGGGGGAGCCGTCGGTGGGGACCTTGTAGGCCCAGGTGAAGTAGGAGAAGGGCTCGCCGTGGGAGGCGACGGCGAGGATGGTGCCCTGGGCGGACCAGCCGCAGACCTGGGTGTCCGCGGAGCCCCAGTAGGTGAGCCGGCGGGCCGGTCCGCCGTCCACGTCGGCCAGGTGGATCTCGGGCACGACACTGCGCCAGCTCGTGTACGCGATGTGGCGGCCGTCCGGCGAGAAGCGCGGATGGCCGACCTTGGTGCGGTCGACGGTCAGACGCCAGGCGCGGCCCGGACCGTCGACAGGGGCCAGCCAGAGGTCGTCCTCGGCGACGAAGCACAACAGGTCGCCGCTCAGATGCGGAAGGCGCAGATAGCTCACCTCCCCATGCTTTTCCGGGGGATGGACCGGAGCAACTTATGAAAAATCACCCGGACGGAGGCCCCTCGCGATCCGGGGTGACTCATGACACGAACGAAACAGTTTCGTTTCGCTGAGGTATGCGCTACATTCGTGTCGTACGAAACGGTGTCGTTCGAAGTCCCGGAGCGGAAAGGGTGAGTGACATGACCGAGGTCTCGACCGCGCGTCGCAGCCGCATCACCCCCGAGCGGGAGGCCGAGCTGTACGAGGCCGTGCTCGAACTGCTCAGGGAGGTCGGCTACGACGCCCTGACCATGGACGCGGTCGCCGCCCGCACCCGTTCCAGCAAGGCCACGCTGTACCGCCAGTGGGGCGGCAAGGCCGAGCTGGTCGCCAAGGCGGTGCGGCACACCAAGCCGGGCGGTATCGGTCTCGACGAGATCGACACCGGGTCGCTCAAGGGCGACCTGCACGCCCTCACCCTGCGCTCGGACGACTGCACCATGGAGCAGAACTCCGCGCTCATGCGGGGTCTGGCCATGGCGATCCACGGCAACCCGGATCTCCTGACGGCGTTCCGCTCGCACCTCATCGAACCCGAGATGGCGGAGTTCCGCCGACTGGTGCAGCGGGCGATCGACCGGGGCGAGGTACGTCCCGACAACCCGGCGATCGAGTTCATGATCCACATGATGATCGGCGGGTTCGCGGCCCGCTCGATGATCGACGAGCTGCCGCCGACCCAGGAGTTCCTCCTTTCGTACATCGACGCCGTGGTCCTCCCCGCCCTCGGCGTTGCGAGCGACTGACCCCCAGTCCTCTCCCCAGCAAGCCCTCCACCTGACGTAACCGCTCACGTCGTCGGGCTGATCATCCCTGCCCTGGGGCCGTGTCGCCCTGGCCCCACGACCTGACCGGGAGTACGCCTTCGTGGCCACTTTCCTCTACGACCTCGGCCGCCTCGCCTTCCGGCGACGGCACTTCGTCGCCCTCATATGGGTGGCGCTGCTGACGATCGCCGGCATCGGCGCGGTGAGCGCGCCCGCCGCCGGAACGAGCTCCTTCTCCATCCCGGGCACGGAGGCGCAGAAGGCCTTCGACCTGCTGGAACAGCGTTTCCCGGGGGCCAGCGCCGACGGCGCGACCGGGCGCATGGTCTTCAAGGCGCCCGCGGGCGAGAAGATGACGGACGCCGCCAACCGGGCCACCGTCGCCAAGACCGTCAAGCAACTCGGCGACGGCTCCGAGGTCGTCTCCGTCACCGACCCGTTCACGACCCACGCGGTGAGCAAGGACGGCACGGTCGCCTACACCTCGGTCCGCTACGACGCCCCCGGCATGGAACTCAAGGACGCGACCGGCGACGCCCTGGAGAAGGCCGCCGACGACGCCCGGGACACCGGGCTGACCGTCGACATCGGCGGCGACGTGCTCCAGGCCGAGCCGGAGGCGGGAGCGATCGGTGAGGCCGTCGGTCTCGCCATCGCCGCGATCGTCCTGGTCATGACCCTGGGCTCGCTGGTCGCCGCGGGACTGCCGCTGCTCACCGCGATCATCGGCGTCGGGATCGGCGTCTCCACCATCGCCGTCCTCGCCAAGGCGCTCGACCTCGGCGACACCACCTCCACCCTCGCGGGGATGATCGGTCTCGCGGTCGGCATCGACTACGCGCTGTTCATCGTCTCCCGCTACCGCGCCGAACTGGCCGAGGGCCGCGACCGCGAGGAGGCGGTGGGACGGGCGACCGGCACCGCCGGTTCCGCGGTGGTCTTCGCGGGCCTCACCGTCGTGATCGCGCTCGCCGGACTCTCGGTCGTGGGCGTGCCGATGCTGACCAAGATGGGCCTCGCCGCGGCGGGCACGGTCGTGATCGCCGTCCTCATCGCGCTGACCATGATCCCGGCGCTGCTCGGCTACGCGGGCCGCAAGATCCGCCCGACGGGCGAGAAGCGCGGGAAGTCCGCCGAGAAGGCGGCCCCGTCCCGGAAGCCGAAGCCCAACCTCGGCACCCGCTGGGCGAGTTTCGTCATCCGCCGTCCGGCCGCCGTGCTGCTGCTCGGCGTGCTCGGGCTCGGCGCCGTCGCGCTACCGGTCAGCCAGCTGCAACTGGGCCTGCCCGACGACGGTTCGCAGCCGACGTCCACGACCCAGCGCCGCGCCTACGACCTCCTCTCGGAGGGCTTCGGGCCCGGCTTCAACGGCCCCCTGATGATCGTGGTCGACGCCAAGAACAGTGACGACCCGAAGGCCGCGGCCGGAACGGTGACCGACGGGATCAAGGGCCTCAAGGACGTCGTCACGGTCACCCCGCCGGCCTTCAACAAGGCGGGCGACACCGCGACCATCACGGTCGTCCCCGGCTCCAAGCCGTCCTCGGCCCAGACCGAGGACCTGGTGCACGCCATCCGCGGCCAGAGCGCCGAGGTCAGGTCCGACACCGGCGCGGACGTCCTGGTCACCGGCACCACCGCGATGAACGTCGACTTCTCGCAGAAGCTCTCGGACGCCCTCATCCCGTACCTGGCCCTGGTGGTCGGCCTCGCCTTCCTCCTGCTGATCGTGGTCTTCCGCTCGATCCTGGTCCCGCTGAAGGCGGCCCTCGGCTTCCTGCTGTCGGTGCTCGCCGCGCTCGGTGCCGTCGTCGCGGTCTTCCAGTGGGGCTGGCTGGGCGGGCTGCTCGGCGTGGCGGAGACCGGCCCGATCATGTCGATGATGCCGATCTTCATGGTCGGCGTGGTCTTCGGGCTCGCGATGGACTACGAGGTCTTCCTCGTGACCCGCATGCGCGAGGCGTACGTCCACGGCGAGTCCCCGAGCCAGGCCATCGTGACCGGGTTCAAGCACAGCGCCCGGGTCGTGGTCGCCGCCGCCGTCATCATGATGTCCGTCTTCGGAGGCTTCATCAGCTCCGGCGAGTCGATGATCAAGATGATCGGCTTCGGACTCGCGGTCGCCGTCTTCTTCGACGCGTTCATCGTCCGCATGGCGATCGTCCCCGCGGTCCTCGCCCTGCTCGGCCGCCGCGCCTGGTGGCTGCCGAAGTGGCTGGACCGCGCACTGCCCAACGTCGACGTCGAGGGCGAGGGACTGCGCACGCAGGACCAGAAGGACGCGGATCCGGACGAGGACCGGGAGCTGGTACGCGTCTGACGCACACGGCGTGACGGGAGTCGGCCGGTGAGGGGAACACCCTCACCGGCCTTCTGCTGCCGTGGACCGCCCGAGATAGGTGACCGGCCCGGGATCCGGCACGGCGATCTCGTGGAAGCCGAGACGGTCGTAGAAGGCACGCGCCGGCGTGTTGGCGCTCACCATCGACAGGTGTACGGCGGCCACGCCCCGCTCGTGCAGCGCGCGCAGGAAGGTCTCCATGAGTGCCCGCCCGTACCCGCGTCCCTGCCGGTCCGGGAGCAGGTCGATGTGCAAGTGGGCGGGGTAGGCGGCGACTTCGGGCACGAGCATCCGCTCCGGGCGGTGCAGGAGCGCGACGATCTCCTCGTCGGGGGTGCGCGGCGGGTGGTGGGGCTCCGGGTAGCGGTCGGCCACCAGGGGCAGCCACTTCGCGCGGTAGTCCGCCACGAACCGGGGCGTGTCGGCGGTACCCAGGACGTACCCCACGGCCTGCCCCGCGCCGTCGTCCAGCACGAAGGCCAGCTCCGGTTCGAGATGCACGTACGGCGCCGCGAAGGCCGCCGGGAAGACACCGGGGTCCTTGTAGTGCGGCCGGCTGTCCCGGCCCGCGTGCGCGGTGCGGACGCAGATGTCCTCCAGCGCGTCGCGGTCGTGGGGGTGGTAAGGGCGTACGGCGGGAGACGGGGTCATCGCAGCATCTTGCACGACGGACGGGGGCGGGGACCTTCGGATCCTCGAAACAGCGCCCGCGTGCTGCGACCGTCCCCAACCCGGTCGCATGCCCCGTACACCCACCACTAGCGTGCCCTGCATGACGACCACCGACACCGACGGCTCCGAGGCCGCCCACCCCCGTTTCGCCGAGGCCCTGCGCGCGCTCGGTCTCGACGAACTCACCGCGCGGGTCCGCCGCTTCCCGGACGCCACCCGCACCGCCGCCGAGGCCGCCGCCGCCGTCGGGTGCGAGCTCAGCCAGATCTGCAAGTCGCTGGTCTTCGCGGCGGACGGGGTGCCGGTGCTGGTGCTCATGGACGGGGCGTCCCGCGTCGACCTCGAACGCGTCCGGCGCGAGCTCGGCGCCGACAAGGTCACCCGGGCCAAGGCCGAGGTCGTACGGGAGACGACCGGGTACGCCATCGGGGGCGTGCCGCCCTTCGGCCACCGTACGAAGACCCGGGTGCTGGCCGATCGTTCGCTGCTCGGCCATGACCTCGTCTGGGCCGCCGCCGGCCATCCGCACGCCGTGTTCCCCATCGCGCCCGGGGACCTGGTGGCCCACGCCGGTGCCACTGTCGTGGACGTCCGCGAGCGCACCCCGTGACGCCTGTCGTCACGGCGGCCGTGCTGCTCGCCGCCGTCACGCACGCCAGCTGGAACGCCATCGCGCACCGGATCACCGACAAGCTCGTCGGGTTCACGCTGATCTCGGGCGGCGGGATGCTCATCGGGCTCGCGATGATCCCGTTCACCGCGATGCCGGTGGCGGGCGCGTGGCCGTATCTGCTCGGCTCGGCCTGCATCCACATCGCCTACTACGCGCTGCTGATGACGTCCTTCCGGCTCGGGGACTTCGGGCAGGCCTATCCGATCGCGCGCGGCACCGCGCCCCTGGTCGTGACCGTGCTGGCGGCCCTGTTCGCGCACGAGGTCCCGGACGGGTGGGCGGCCGCCGGAATCGCCCTGTCCTGCGCGGGACTCACCGGTGTCGCCCTGTGGGGGCTGCGCGGCCGGCGGCCCGACTGGCCGGCGATCGGCGCGGCGTTGGCGACCGGGCTGACCATCGCCGCGTACACCGTCGTCGACGGGCTCGGCGTGCGCGCCTCCGGCTCCTCGCTCGGGTACATCGCCTGGCTGATGGCGGTGCAGGGCATCGTGATCCCGGCGTACGCCCTGCACCGGTGGCGCGGCCGGCTCGTTCCCGTCCTGCGGCCGTTCGCCCGGGTCGGTCTCCTCGGCGCCGCCCTCTCCGTGGCCGCCTACGGGCTCGTCCTGTGGGCCCAGACCAGGGCGGAGCTCGCCCCGGTCGCGGCCCTGCGCGAGTCCTCGATCATCGTCGGCGCGGCCATCGGCGCCGTGTTCTTCAAGGAGCGGTTCGGGGCGCCGAGGATCGCGGCGGCGGGGCTGCTCGTGGTGGGTATCGGGCTGATGCTGCACGCCGGTTAGCCACCCGGACCGGGGGTTCGCCCCCAAGCGCTGCCCAAGTCCCGCTCAACGTCGGCTCTTTGTTTGCCTCCTTGCCCATGTCTTGACGGTCCGTTCCATGAGCGTTCAGCCCGCCGTCCGTGGCGGGGGTGTGTGCCGTCCCTAGGGTCCCTGCGTACTTCGGAAGAAGGGGACCATGGACACACTCCACGCAGTCCGGGCCCGCGGGATCACCAAGTGCTTCGGTGACGTCGTGGCGCTCGACGGTGTCGATCTCGAGGTGACGCGGGGGCAGATCCACGGCCTGGTCGGGCCGAACGGCGCCGGCAAGACGACCCTGCTCGGACTGCTGCTGGGCCTCGCCGCCGCCGACGCCGGGCGTCTGGAGATCCTGGGGGCCGAGGCCGGGCGGACGTTCGCCGCTCCCGACGGGGTCGCCGGGTTCGTGGACGGGCCCGGTCTCTACCCCTCGCTCACCGCCCGGCAGAACCTCGCCGCGCTGGCCGGACTCCGGGGCCGGGACGCGCGTACGGCAGGCGTCGACGACGTGCTCGGCGAGGTCGGCCTCACCGACGTCGCCGACGACAAGGTCCGCGGCTTCTCCCTCGGCATGCGCCAGCGGCTCGGACTCGCCGCCGCCCTGCTGACCCGGCCGCGGCTGCTCGTGCTCGACGAACCGTCCAACGGGCTCGACCCGGCCGGCAAGCGGCAGGTGCACGGTGTCCTGAACCGGCTCGCCGCGGACGGCACGGGTGTCGTGGTCTCCAGCCACCGCATGGACGACCTGGAGGCGCTGTGTTCCGAGGTCACCATCCTGGCCACGGGACGGGTCGTGTTCTCGGGCCCGCTCGGCAAACTGGCCGCCGAGAGCCGTGAACTCGACTACCGGGTACGGACGTCCGACCCGCAGGCCGCACGGCGGCTGGCCGGGGGCACGGACGGCGTCCGGATCGTCGACGACACCGGCACACCGCGGGACGGCGGACCGCTCGTCGTGCGCGCGCAGGTCCCGGCCCTCGACGACCTGGTGACGCGGCTCGTGACCTCGGGCGTCGCGGTGCGCGAACTGGCGCCCGTGGTCTCGCCGCTGGAGGCCGCGTTCCTGGCCCTGACCGAGGACCGGGAGACACAGCGATGACCACCACCGTCACCGCGGCCGCCGCCCCGGCCCGCTCCGGGGCGGCCCCCGTTGCGCGCAGCTACCGCTTCGAGCTCGTCAAACTGGTCTCCCAGTGGCGCATCCGTCTCCTCGTCCTGGCCTGCTGGATCGCGCCGGGGCTGTTCGTCGCCGGGGTGAGCGAACAGAGCACGCTGCCCTCCGACACCCTCTTCGGCCGCTGGATGCACGCCACCGGCTGGGCCGGACCGCTGGTGATGCTCGGTTTCGCGGGCACCTGGGCCCTTCCGCTGCTGACCTCGGTGGTCGCCGGTGACATGTTCGCCGCCGAGGACCGGCTGGGCACCTGGCGGCATCTGCTGGTGGCGGTCCGCTCACCGCGGCGGATCTTCGCGGCGAAGGTGCTGGCCGGCCTCACCGTCATCCTGGTGCTCGTGGCCGGGCTGGCCTGCTCCAGCGCCGTGGGCGGGCTGGCCTCCGTCGGCAACCAGCCGCTCGTCGGTCTTGACGGTCACCTGCTGGCCCCCTCCGACGCCGCGGGGAGGGTCCTGCTCGCCTGGGTCGCCGCCCTCGCCCCGACCCTGGCCCTCGCCGCGATCGGCCTGCTCGGGTCGGTAGCCCTCGGCCGCTCCCCGACAGGGCTGCTGCTGCCGCCGCTCGTCGCGCTCGGCATGCAGGTCGCCCAGCTGCTGCCGCTGCCCGTCGCCGTCCGACTGGCCCTGCCCGGCTACGCCTTCCTCTCCTGGAACGGCCTGTTCACCGCTCCGGCCCAGCTCGCCCCGCTCCTGATCGGCGTCGCGGTCAGTCTGGCGTGGGCCGTGCTCGCGACCGCACTGGCCCGTCTGCTGTTCCTGCGGCGGGACTTCACCGACCTCGCCTACGACGGTGCCGGGCGCCGCGCGTTCACCGTGGGCGTGCTGCCCCTGGTCGGGCTGACCGCTCTCACCGTCACCGCGATCGCCTTCGGGACCGACTCGACGGGCATCACCCAGGCCAAGGTCCAGCGCTCCGTCGCCACGGCCTTCGCCCATCTCTACCGCCTGCAGACCGAACAACTCCACCGCCCCGCCGTCACCGAGGCGCAGCTCAAAGCCTCGGCGGCGTGCACCAAGAGCGACGGCCAGGCCGCTCAGCAGGGGGCGGGCAACGACTGGCGGTGTGTCGTGACCTGGCACCTGCCCGGCGTACCGGTGGCGGGGACGGCTGTCTATCAGCTGGACGTCGGATCGGACGGGCGGTTCGTCGCCGACGGCGACGGGCCGAAGGAAGTGAACGGCTACTTCCTGGTGCGGACCTCCACCGGGGACGCGCCCAACCCGCTGTGGCAGTTCGACGGCGACGTCGAGCTGCTGGACACCACCTCGAAGGGATAGTCCCATGCAGGTAACTCGGCAGCGCCGGAGCCGCCGGCAGGTCAGACGCCTCAGCCGCCGGACCACGCTGGTGACGGCCGGCATCGCCGTGGCCCTCGGCGTCACCGGCACCGCGGTCGCCTCGACCTACCAGTTCGGCACCCAGCAGGTCGCGCAGGACACCGCCAAGGGCGAGGTCATCTCCAGCGACCAGTACCTCAAGCCGTACGGCAGCCGGACCGTCGTCAACGACGGCAAGATCATGTCGTCGACGGTCAGCCCGGACGGCACCCACCTCGCGGCAGCGGTCGCCGACGGCGACGCGGCGCTGGTGATCATGGACCTCGCGACCGGGCAGGTGAAGCAGAAGATCGGCGCCAACGCGGCGGACGACCTGCGCATCAGCAGCGCCGCGGTCGGCCAGGAGGGCCCCGCCTACTCGCCCGACGGCAAGCAGCTGTGGCTGGGCCAGGCGGACGGCTACACGAAGTTCACCGTGAACGCCGACGGCACCCTGTCCACTCCGACGGCCGTCCCCATCCCGGCCGTCGGCACCCAGCACGCCCTCGTGGCCGGCGCGGTGTTCTCGGCCGACGGCTCCACCGTGTACGCCGCGGTCAACGGCCAGAACCGGGTCGTCGCCCTCGACGCGGCGACCGGAACCATCGAGCAGAGCTGGGCCGTCGGCACGGCCCCGCGCGGAATCGCCCTGGTCGACGGCACGTTGTACGTCAGCAACGAGGGCGGCCGTCCGGCGAGGGCCGGCGAGACCACCATGAACTCGTACGGCACCCAGGTGCCCGCCGACCCCGAGACCGGGGCCGCGACCACCGGCACGGTCAGCGTCATCGACACCCGCGCGGACAACGCCGTCCGGACCATCGAGGTGGGTCTGCACCCGACCGCGGTGTACGCGAAGAAGGGCGCGGTGTTCGTCACCGACACGGCCGACAACAGCGTCTCGGTCATCGACACCCGCAAGGGCAAGGTCGTCCAGACCATCGCCACCCAGCCCTGGCCCGAGGCGAAGGTCGGCTACGAGCCCGACGCGGTCACCCTCACCGACGACGGCCGGCTGCTGGTGACGCTGGGCCGCGCCAACGCGGTCGCCGTCTACCGGTACAAGTCGGCGCAGGAGCCCGCCAGTTACGTGGGCCTGCTCCCCACCGACTACTTCCCCGCCGAGATCACCACGGTCGGCAAGAAGGTCGTCGTCAGCAACACCCGTGGCATAGACGCCCGCCGCCCCACCACCGCCTCCGGCCACGGCACCCACGACACCACGTCCAGCCTCACGCAGTTCACGCTGCCGAGCGACCTCGTGATCCGGTCCCAGACGGCCAAGGTCTTCCAGCAGAACGGCTGGACACCCGGCTCGGTCACCGCGGCCAAGGGCACGAGCCACGCCAAGGCCGTCCCGGTCCCCGCCCGCCTCGGCGACCCCTCGACGATCAAGCACGTCTTCCTGCTGGTCAAGGAGAACCGCACCTACGACCAGGTCTACGGCGACCTCCCGCAGGGTGACGGCGACCCGGCCCTGACGACCTTCGGCGCGAACGTCACGCCCAACCAGCACGCCCTGGCCCAGCAGTTCGGCCTCTACGACAACTTCTACGACGTCGGCACCAACTCCGCAGAGGGCCACAACTGGCTGATGCAGTCGGACAACCCGGAGTACACCGAGTCCTCCGCCGGTGAGTACACGCGCAGTTACGACACCGAGAACGACGTGCTGGGCCACCAGAAGTCCGGTTTCATCTGGACCGGCGCGCAGGCGGCCGGCAAGTCGGTCAAGGACTTCGGCGAGTTCCAGTCCACCGAGTCCAAGCCGGCCGGCGCCACCTGGCAGAACCTGTACTGCGACTCGAAGACCATGGCCGCGACCGGCGCGCAGACCCAGTACCCCATCCGGACGGGTTCGGCGATCCCCTCGCTGAACGACGTGTCGGTGCAGGGCTTCCCGATGTTCGACCTCGACGTCCCGGACATCTACAAGGAACAGATCTGGCAGCAGGACTTCGAGAAGAACGGCCCCGCGAACCTGAACATGTTCTGGTTCTCCAACGACCACACCGGCGGCCCCGCCAACGCCTCCGCCGAGGTCGCCGACAACGACCTCGCGGTCGGCCGGATGGTCGACGAGATCTCCCACAGCAAGTACTGGAAGGACTCCGCGATCTTCGTCGTCGAGGACGACTCCCAGAACGGTCTCGACCACGTCGACGGCCACCGGGCCCCGGTCCAGATCATCAGCCCCTACGCCCGGCACGGCAGCGTCGACAGCCACTACTACACGCAGATCACGATGATCCGCACGGTCGAGCAGATCCTCGGGATCCACCCGATGAACCAGAAGGACAGCGCGGCCACGCCCATGTACGGGGCGTTCACCGGCAAGCCGGACACCACCCCGTTCACCGCGGTCCCCAACCGCACCTCGCTCACCCTCGGCGTGAGCCCCACGCCCTCCTGCGGCGCGGACACCCCGGCCGCCCAGGACGCCGCCGCGGCTCCCGCGCCGACCACCGCGGCGGTACCGGCGGCGAAGCGGGATCTCGCCGCCGAGTGGAAGACCTGGGCCTCGCACCAGCGCCTGACCGGCGCGCACGCGGTGCCGGACTACGCCAACGCCGAGCAGATGAACCGCTACACCTGGTACCAGACGCACGCCTGGACCACGCCGTACCCTGGTGACAAGAAGGTGTACGCGCCGAACGCCGTACCCGGCGCCCACCTTCCCTCGGCGGAGTCCGACGGCTGAGCACCCGTGCGCCGCCGCCCGCCGAGGAGCACCCTGGAAGCACACGCTTCGGAGGTGATCGTCATGACGCACACCGCTGTGGGATGGCACATCGAGCTGGAGTTCCAGGAGGACGACCAGCACACGCGGGCGGCGGCGATGGTACGGCTGCCGGACGGCACCGAGGTGCGCACGCACGGGCATGCCACCCGCCACCACACCGACAGCAATCAGCCGAGGGTGGGAGAGGAGGTCGCCGGCGCCCGGGCGCTGAACGAACTCGCGATGCAGCTGCTGACCAAGGCGCACGACGAGATCGACGAGGCGTCCGGGCGCAGGTCCCACTCGATCAACGTGTAGCGGTCACAGGGCCGCCCGCACGGCCCTGACCAGCGCCTGCGCCCGGGGGTCCGCGGTGACCGTCTTGCGGAAGCCGTTGGTGACATAGCCGAAGGCGATGCCCGTCCCCGGGTCGGCGAAGCCGAGGGAGCCGCCGCGGCCGGGGTGTCCGAAGGAGCCCGCGCCGAGGAACGGCGAGGCGCTGCCGTGCAGCATGTAGCCCAGGCCGAACCGGGTGTTCACGACCAGCACCCGGTCCGGGCCCGCCGACTCCTCGGCACGGGCGAGCTCGACCGTGGCCGGGTCGAAGAGCCGCACCCCGTCCACCTCGCCGACCATCGCCGCGTAGACGCGCGCCAGGCCGTCGGCCGTGGCGATGCCGTTGGTCGCGGGCAGGGCACTGGCCCGGTACGCCGGGGCGTTCTGGTCGGGGAAGGGGGTGATCGCGGCGAAGGCGCGGCGGGTGAGGGAGCCGGGATCCTCGTAGGCCTCGGTGACGGACCGCTTGGGGCGGGCGCGCAGGCCGCCGGCGGGCTCCGGCCCCTCGACCCGGCCGACCCGTCCCGTCCGGCCGGCCTCCTCCTCCCGCGCCGGCAGTCCGAGCCAGAACTCGGCGCCCAGCGGCCCGGCGATCTCCCGCGCGATCCACTCGCCGGCGCCGAGCCCGCTCACCCTCCGCACCAGCTCGTCCAGCATCCAGCCGTACGTCAGCGCGTGGTAGCCGTGGTCCGTGCCGGGCTCCCAGACGGGTGCCTGGGCGGCGACCGCCTCGGGGCCCTTCAGCGGGTCCAGGGCCTGTTCGGGGGTGAGCGGCCGGTCGATCACCGGCAGCCCGGCCCGGTGGTTGAGCACGTGCCGGACCAGCACGTGCTCCTTGCCGCGCGCCTTGAACTCCGGCCAGTACTCGGCCACCGGGGCGTCCAGGTCCAGTTCCCCGCGCTGGTGCAGCAGCAGGGGTACGGCGGCGGCGACGCCCTTGGTCGCCGAGCGCACCACCTGCGCGGTGCCGTGCCGCCACGGCTCGGTGCCGTCGATGTCCCGGGTGCCGGCCCACAGGTCGACCACCTTGCGCCCGTCCCGGTACACGGCGACCGCCGCGCCCCGGTCCCCGAGCGCCTCGAAGTTCCGCGCGAACACGTCCCTGACCGGCTCGAAGCCCTCGGCGACTGTGCCGTTCACGTCCACGCCGTACTCCTCCTGCTGCCGCCTGGTGCCTGTCTCAGCCAAGCAGAATCGTCACGTCGATGTTCCCGCGGGTCGCGTTGGAGTACGGGCAGACCTCGTGGGCCGCGGCCACCAGCTTCTCCGCGAGGCCCGCGTCGAGGACCGGCAGGGAGACGCTCAGGGCGACCGCGAGGCCGTAGCCGCGGTGCTTGTTGGGGCCGATGCCGACCTTCGCGGCGACCGTGGAGCCGGTCAGGTCGTAGCCCTCGCGGTTGCCGACGAGGATGAGCGCGTTGTGGAAGCACGAGCTGTAGCCGGCGGCGAACAGCTGCTCCGGGTTGGTGCCGTTGCCGTCCCCGCCGAGGGCCGGAGGCATCGCGACCTTCAGCTCGATCTGGCCGTCCAGGCTGGTGACAAAGCCGTCCCGGCCGCCGTGGGCGGTGGCCTCGGCGACATACATGATCTTCGTCGGCCGGGTGTCGACGGCGGTTTCCTCAGACATGGCGGATCTCCCCCCGGAGAGGTGTGCACAAGTACATCGTGCACAAGGTACCGGCCGGTAGGTCGGTGGCGGGTTACCAGGGGGTAGTGACTTCGGGTAACAGGAGGTCAGTGAGGTCGCTCGGCTGCCGCGTCCGCCCGTTGCGCGAGCCGCCACAGCTCCTCGCGCAACCGCGCGGCCTCCGTGCCGTCGAGCTCTGTCGCCGCGAGGAGCGCGCCCGGGAGGCAGGCCGCGCGCTCCCTGAGTTCCTCCGCGCGTGCCGTGCCCGCGACGAGTACCGAGCGTTCGTCGGCCGCCGCGCGCTCCCGGCGCACCAGCCCGGCGCCCTCCAGCCGCTTGAGCAACGGCGAGACCGTGCCGTAGTCGAGGCGCAGGGCGCCGGCCAGCTCCTTCACCGTCGTCTCACCGCGCTCCCACAGCACCAGCAGGACGAGGTACTGCGGGTAGGTGAGCCCGAGCTCGTCGAGGAGCGGCCGGTACGCGGCGGTCACCGCGCGCTGGGCGGCGTACAGCGCGAAGCACAACTGGTCGTCAAGGAGCAGTGATCCGGCGTCCTCTTCGTTCGTCACGCGCCCATTGTCACGGACCGCGGATCGAATCCGAAGGGCAGCTCCAGCCGGTGGGCGCGCATCAGCTCGTCGTCGGCGAGGAGTTCGGCGGTCCTGCCGTCCGCGGCGATCGTGCCCTCGCTCAGGATCAGCGCGCGCGGGCACAGCTCCAGCGCGTACGGCAGGTCGTGCGTGACCATCAGGACCGTCACGTCCAACGAGCGCAGGATGTCGGCCAGTTCGCGGCGGGAGGCGGGGTCGAGGTTGGAGGAGGGCTCGTCGAGGACGAGGATCTCCGGCTCCATGGCGAGCACGGTCGCCACCGCCACCCGGCGCCGCTGCCCGAAGGAGAGGTGGTGCGGGGGCCGGTCCTTGAACTCCGCCATGCCGACCCGGCCGAGCGCCCGGTCCACGCGTTCCTCCAGCTCCGGCCCCCTGAGCCCGGCCGCCGCCGGTCCGAACGCCACGTCCTCGCGCACGGTCGGCATGAAGAGCTGGTCGTCGGGGTCCTGGAAGACGATGCCGACCCGGCGCCGGACCTCCGCCATGTGCTCCTTGCCCACGGGCAGCCCGGCGACCTTCACCGTGCCGACCCCGCCGCTCAGGATGCCGTTGAGGTGCAGCACCAGGGTCGTCTTGCCGGCGCCGTTCGGGCCGAGCAGCGCGACCCGCTCGCCGCGCGCGATCGAGAAGTCCACGCCGAACAGGGCCTGGTGCCCGTCGGGGTAGGCGAAGGCGAGGCCGGAGACCTCCAGGGACGCGGTGTTCACAAGGTCGCTCACAGAGCCCATCCCAACACGCAGACGACAAGGGCGGCGACGGGGAGCGCGAGGGCGTACGACCACTGCGCCCGGGACGCGGTCACCTCGTCGATGACCGGCATCGAACCGGCGTAACCGCGGCTGACCATGGCCAGGTGCACCCGCTCGCCGCGTTCGTAGGAGCGGATGAACAGCGCGCCGGCCGACTTCGCGAGGACGCCCCAGTGCCTGACCCCGCTCGCCTCGAACCCGCGCGACTCCCGCGCGATCCGCATCCGCCGCATCTCGTCGGTGATGACATCGCCGTAACGGATCATGAAGGACGCGATCTGGACGAGAAGCGGGGGGAGCCTGAGCCGCTGCAGTCCGAGCAGCACCGAGCGCAGTTCGGTGGTGGAGGCCAGCAGCACCGACGCGGCGACTCCCAGCGTCCCCTTGGCGAGCACGTTCCAGGCGCCCCACAGACCGCTCACGCTCAGGGACAGCCCGAGCACCTCGACCCGCTCGCCCTCCGCGACGAACGGCATGAGCACCGCGAACGCCACGAACGGCACCTCGATCAGCAGCCGCTTCAGCAGGAAGCCGGCGGGCACGCGCGCGGCGTACGCGACGACGCCCAGGAGGACGGCGTACACCCCGAACGCCCACATCGCCTCGCGCGGGGTCGAGACGACGACCACCACGAAACCGAAGGCCGCCGCGAGTTTGGTGTGCGGGGGCAGGGCGTGCACCGCCGAGTGCCCGTGCCGGTAGAGCCGGTGCGCGTGTCCGGCGCCCATGTCAGACGCCGCTCGTGCCGGCGGGCGAGACGTCGGCGGTACGACGCCTGCGGACCGTCCAGAAGACGCCGGTGCCCGCGACCACGGTCACGCCGACGCCGATCACGCCCGCCAGCCCCCCGGACAGGCGGGCGTTCTCGACGTCCTTCACGCCGTAGTCGGCGAGCGGGGAGTCCGACGTGGCGTGCTTCTCGGTCTTCGCGTCGATGCCCTTGTCGGCGGCGACCTTCTCCAGGCCGTCGGGGCTGGCGGAGGCGTAGAAGCTGACGAAGCCGGCGAGGACCAGGGAGGCCACCAGGCCCGTGATCCAGACCTTGCGGTGGGAGCGGGCGGCGGCGACCGGCGCGGTGTCCGGCACGTCGACCAGCTCGCCGTCGACCCGCAGCTTGAGCTTCCGCTGAAGGCCCCGTGCCCCGTACACCAGGTCGGGGCGTACGGCGACGACGGCACCGACGGTCAGCGCGGTGATGGCCGCCTCGCCGATGCCGATGAGGACGTGGACGCCGATCATCGCGGTGGCGACCTTGCCGATGGAGACGTCGGTGGTGCCGCCGACCGCGTAGATCAGGGTGAAGGCGACGGCCGCGGCGGGCACGGAGAGCACGGCGGCCACGAAGGAGGCCGCGGTGATCGAGCCGCGTCGGCGCGGAAGCACCTTCACCAGCCCGCGGAAGACGGCGTACGCCACGACCGTCGTGACGACGGCCATGTCGGTGATGTTCACGCCGAGCGCGGTCAGCCCGCCGTCCGCGAAGAGGATGCCCTGCATGAGCAGGACCACCGAGACACAGAGGACACCGGTGTAGGGGCCCACGAGGATCGCGGCCAGCGCTCCGCCCAGCAGATGTCCGCTGGTCCCCGCGGCGACGGGGAAGTTCAGCATCTGCACGGCGAAGATGAACGCCGCGACCAGACCGGCCAAGGGGGCGGTGCGTTCGTCCAGTTCACGGCGGGCACCGCGCAGGCTCACCGCGACGGCGGTCGCGGCGACCAGGCCGGTGGCCGCCGAGATGGGGGCGTCTATGAATCCGTCAGGCACATGCACCGTTCGATGATAGTGGCTTGTTGCGAACCCTTTGCAAGAGAGTCGGAACACGAACAGCACATCGCAGGCTTTCGGTCCCGGGGGCGGAACACGGGAAATGTGCGACGCTGGGGAGGGAATGGATGCACAGCTTCCGCACAGGTCACGCAGCGTGAGAGGGCCGTCACGATGTCTGTAGTCGAACAGTACGCGCGAGCTCACATCGTTTCGGACGCGGACATCGCGGAGGACGAGGCGGTCCCGGTGGTCCTGCGCTACGACCCGGAGAACGACCCGCGCTCGGTACGGATCGGCCTGCCGGGCACCCACGAATGGACTTTCTCGCGGGCCCTGCTGGAGCAGGGACTCAGGGCTCCGGCCGGCAGCGGCGAGGTGCGGGTGTGGCCGTGCGGACGGGTGCAGGCCGTGGTGGAGTTCCACTCACCGCACGGGGTGTCGGTGGTGCAGTTCGAGCAGAAGACGCTGCTCAGGTTCCTGCGCCGCACCTATATGGCCGCGGCACCCGTCCGGGGCTGACGCCCTAGGGGTTGCCGACGCCCTAGGGGTCGCTGACGCCGTAGGGGTTCAGCCGCCCATCTTCAGCAGGGCCGCCACGATCGGGCCCGCCGTGTCGCCGCCGTGACCACCCGCCTGGACGACGCCGGCCGCCGCGAGATCGCCGCGGTACGCCGTGAACCAGCCGTTCGGCTTCTTCTGGCCGTCGACCTCCGCGGAGCCGGTCTTCGCGCCGACGTTGCCGTACACCCCGGACATCGCCTCGGCCGCCGTGCCGTAGCCCGCCGTGTACGCCATCAGCTCACGCAGCTGCGACAGCGTGCCCGAGGACATCGTGCGCGAGGCGGTCGCCAGGGTGCGGTGGTCGACCGAGGGCGAGACCAGGTAGGGCTGCCGGAAGGTGCCCGACTCGATGGTGGCGGAGACGGAGGCCATGTTCAGCGGGTTCATCCGGACCCCGCCCTGGCCGATGAGCGAGGCCGCCTTCTGGGCCGCGCTCTGCACCGGCACCGAGCCGTCGAAGGACGGGACGCCGATCGCCCAGTTGTTCATGGACAGACCGAAGACCTGCTGGGCCTGCTTGGTCAGGCTGTCGTTGTCCAGCTTGCCCGCCTGGCTGATGAAGGCGGTGTTGCAGGAGCGGGCGAAGCTCGCCTTGAAGGTGCCGCCCTTGATCTCGAACTTGTCGTCGTTCTGGAACTTCCAGCCGCCGTACGTGACGTACTTGGGGCACGGGTGCGGCTTGTCCGCCGAGGCGAGGTCCTTCTCGATGAGCAGCGAGGAGGTGACGACCTTCATCGTGGAGCCCGGGGCGAGGGAGCCCTGGAAGGCGGTGTTGAAGCCGTGCCCGGCGTTCGCCACCGCGAGGATCTCGCCGGTCGACGGGCGCAGGACGACCACCGAGGACTTCGCCTGCTTGGCGACCTGTGCCTCGGCCGCGGCCTGGAGCTTCGGGTTCAGCGTCGTCCGCACGGTGCCCGGGGTGCCCTTGCTGAGCTCCACCAGCGTCTTGTCGGAGGACTTGGAGCCCTTCGCGCGGATCACCCTGAGCTCGATGCCCGCCTTGCCGCCGGCCTTCTTGCCGTACTTCTCCCGCAGACCGTCCAGGACCGTGCCCAGCGACGGGTAGGTGGCCTCGGTGATCTCGCCGCCGTCCCGGTCGACCGCCTTGACCGGCGGGGTCCCGGACTCGCCCGTGACGAGGGTGTCGCCGTCCTGCAGATCGGGGTGGACGACCGAGGAGTGCCAGTCGACCTGCGGCTTCCCGGTGCCGGTGTTGCGCACGACGGTCAGCGAACCGGCGTACGTGAGCGGCTTGGTGAGGCCCTTGTACGACACCGTGCCCTTCACGGAGAACGGCACCTTGGCACCGGTGGGGGTGCCGGGAGTGAGGGTGACGCCGGAGATGTGGGCGTCCTTGGCGTAGCCGGTGAGCAGGGCGGTGGCCGCCTTGGTGTCGCTGGTCGCGGCGGCGGCCGCGGTGACCTTGCCCTGCTGCCACGAGGTCAGGAAGGCGGTCGCGGTGGAGGTCACCTCGGTCGCCGACAGCGGTCCTGTCCTGACCTTCGGCTTGTGGTCCTCGGCGGACGCGGAGGTGTTCTGCGTCCGGTCGTCGGCCGCCGCCCCGGCGCCGTACAGCGCGTAGACGCCGAGGCCGGCGCCGCCGACGACGACGGCGATCATCCCGCCGACCACGGCGGGCTTGGTCTTCCGTCGCTCGGCGACGCGCCTTCTGTTACCCACGACTTACGCTTCCTCCGCGCTGTTCCAGGGTCCCCGTTGCCCTCATGCACCTCAACGACGGCAACAGCCTAGAGTCCCTGTCATGCACGGGTGACTTCAGCCGGCAGCTCGTAGCACAGCTGCGACAATCGGACCTGCCGCGTCGCCGCCGTGGCCGCCCTCCTCCGTCATGGCCGCGGCCGCCATGTCGTTGCGGAAACCGGTGAACCAGCTGTTGGACACCTCCTGGCCGTCGACCTCCGCGGAACCCGTCTTCGCGCCGATGTCCCCGCCGAGGCCCGCCATCGCCTTGACCGCCGTGCCCTGGGTCGCGGTCAGCTTCATCATCTGCTTCAGCTGGGAGGCGGTGGTGTACGGCAGCCCCTTCGCGGTGGCCAGTTCGCGGTCGTCGAGCTTCGGCGAGACCACGTAGGGCTGGCGGAACGCGCCGGTGATCGCGGTGGCCGTCACCGAGGCCATGTTCAGCGGGTTCATCTGGACCTGGCCCTGACCGATCGCGTTCGCCGCGCGGTCCGGGCCGCTGACGGCGGGCACCTTGCCGTCGAAGGAGACGATGCCGGTCTTCCAGTCCTCGCCGATCCCGAACCGGTTCTGGGCCTCCAGCGTCAGCGACTCGTCGGTGAGCGGCTTCTCGTCGATCAGCTTGATGAAGGCGGTGTTGCAGGACCGCATGAAGCTGTTGGCCAGCGAGGCGCCCTCGTTGGGCTCCATGCCGGTGAGGTTCTTGAAGGTCTGCCCCTGCCACACGGCGTCGGGTGGGCAGGGCGCCGGGCCGTTCATCGAGGTCACGCCGTTGTCGATGAGCATCGCGGCGGTGATGATCTTCATGGTGGAGCCGGGGGCCTTGGTGCCCTCGAAGGCCGCGTTGAAGGCGTCCGTACGGTTGTTGGCCACGGCCAGCACCTCGCCGGTGCTGGGCTTGACGGCGACGACCGACGACTGGCCGTACAGCTTCACCGCCTTCTCGGCGGCCGCCTGCGCGCTCCCGCTGATGGTGGTCTGGAGTCTGCCCGCCCTGCCCTCGGCGAGGGTCAGCAGCGAGGTGTCGGGGCTCTGGTCCGGGTGCTTGATGACCAGCTCGATACCGGGGGTGCCGCCGGCCTTGTCCCCGTACTTCTCGCGCAGCGCGTCCAGGACCGGGCCCAGCGAGGGGTACTTCTCCTTGGTCAGCACCTTGCCGCCGCGGTCCACCGCCTCGATGGACGGGTTCGCGGACTCGCCGGTGACGAGCCGGTCGTCCCGCTGGAGTTTCGGGTACACCACGGAGGGCTGCCAGTCGACGAGCGCCTTGCCGGTGGTCACCCCGCGCACGACGGTCAGCTTGCTGCGGTAGGAGAGCGGCTTCGACTTCCCGTCGTAGGACACCGTGGCCCTGACGCCGTACGGCACGGTCGCGCCGGTCGCCCGGCCGGGCGTGATGCGTACGTCGCCGATGTGCGCGTCCGCCCCGTAGGCCGTCAGCAGCACCTCGGCCGCCGTGTTGTTGTTCGTCAGCGCGGCCGCGCTCGCCGCGTCGCCCTTCTCCCAGGCGGCGAAGAAGCCCTTGGAGGTCTCCTTGATCTCGTCGGACGTGGGCGGCCCGCTCCGCTTGGCGTCCCCGACCCCGCCGCTGCCGTCCTCGCTCAACGCCGACACGAAGTTGTACGCCCCGTATCCGGCCCCGCCGACCATCACGGCGAACACCGTGCTGACGACAGCGACCTTCACCCCCTTGGCCATGGTCTGGCCCCCTCCCCGATTCCCCGTTGTTGTGGGCAGCCTAAGCGGGAGGTGTGACGAGCGGGGTAAGAGTTTTCTGATTGGTCGGAGCGGGTGCTCAATCACGTATGTGAATATCGGCCGCCTAGACCCAGGTGTCCAGCCACATCCGCGACCGCCACTCGTCGATCGGGATGCTCGTGCCGGTGTACAGCGGCCAGAAATAGATGAAGTTCCAGGCGATCAGGAGGACCAGGACACCCGCTGCCGTGGCGCCCGCCACCCGGCGGGTGTCGGAGGAGCGCGGTGGGCCGACCAGGGCGCCGATGAGCATCGCGACGGCGAGACAGAGGAAGGGCAGGAAGACGATCGTGTAGAAGAAGAAGATCGTGCGCTCCTGGTAGTTGAACCAGGGCAGGTACCCGGCCGCGATACCGCAGGCGATGGCACCCGCACGCCAGTCGCGGCGGAAGAACCAGCGCCACAGGACGTAGAGGATCGCGAAGCAGGCCGCCCACCACAGCAGGGGCGTGCCGATGGCCAGGACCTCCCGCGCGCACTTCCCGCCCGCGTCGGCCGGGCAGCCGTCGGTGCCGGGCGTGGGGGACTCGTAGAAGTACGAGACCGGGCGGCCGTCGACGATCCAGCTCCACGGGTTGGACATGTACGTGTGCGGCGAGGACAGGCCGACGTTGAACTCGTAGACCTCGTGCTCGTAGTGGATCAGACTGCGCCACCAGTCGGGCAGGAAGGTCCAGCTGCCGCCCTTGCCGTCGGTCGCCGCCCAGTTGCGGTAGTAGCCGCCGGTGCCGTCTGCGGGGGAGAGGATCCAGCCGATCCACGAGGCGAAGTACGTGACGACCGCGACCGGCACCATGGTCAGGAACGCGATGCCGAGGTCGTACTTGAGGACCGCCTCGTAGGGGCGGCGCGCGCCCGCGACCTTGCGGGAGCCGACGTCCCACAGGACCGTCATGATGCCGAAGGCGATGAGGAAGAACAGGCCGTTCCACTTGGTGCCGATGGCCAGGCCGAGGAGCAGGCCCGCCAGCCAGCGGTAGGGGCGCCATCCCAGGCGCAGGGTGTCCGCGATGTGCGCGTCGGGGCGCACGAGGCCGTAGGAGTCGGCCGGCAGCGCGGCCGCGAGTTTCTCCCGGGCCCGGTCGCGGTCCAGGACCAGACAGGCGAAGGCGGCCAGCACGAAGAACATCAGCACACCGTCGAGCAGCGCGGTCCGCGCCATCACGAAGGCCAGGCCGTCCACGGTCATCAGGGCGCCCGCCAGGCAGCCGAGGAACGTGGAGCGGAAGATGCGGCGGCCCACCCGGCACACGATCAGCACCGACAGCGTGCCCAGCAGTGCCGTCATGAACCGCCAGCCGAACGGGTCGAACCCGAACATCAGCTCGCCGAGCCCGATGACGTACTTGCCGACCGGCGGATGCACGACATAGGCGGCGTCCGTCGGCAGCGCCACATGCCCGTTCGAGGACAGGATCTGGCTGTCGACGTTCTTGCCCCAGCTGAGCTCGAAGCCGCGGTGGACGAGCGCCCACGCGTCCTTGGCGTAGTACGTCTCGTCGAATATCACCTTCTTCGGGCTGCCCAGGTTCCAGAACCGCATCACCCCCGCCACCAGCGTCACCAGCAGCGGCCCGAGCCAGCCCGACCAGCGCGTGGCCCGCTCGGCGAGCGCCCCGGGCACGCCCAGGACCTGCCACATCCGTGCCGAGGGCGCGACGAAGGGCGGCACCAGGCGCTCGCGCACATCGCCTCCGGCCTCGGCCGTGTAGCCGAAACGGCGCAGCCTCTGCTGCCACGACGGCCGCCGGTCCTGGGGGGCCTGGTCCTGCCGGGTGTCCGTGGAGGACGCGGTACTGGTCACCGCGCCATCGTAAGGAACGGCGCTGTGTGAGTCCCGTGCATGGGCGGATGCGTCTCGTTCGGGGTGCTGCTGGGAGGATGGGGGCGTGACTGGAACCCTTGTCTTGGCGGGCACCCCCATCGGCGACATCGCGGACGCTCCGCCCCGGCTCGCCGAGGAACTGGCCGGGGCCGACGTGGTCGCGGCCGAGGACACCCGGCGGCTGCGGCGGCTGACCCAGGGCCTCGGCGTGACGCCCAAGGGGCGGATCGTGTCGTACTTCGAGGGCAACGAGGCCGCCCGCACCCCCGAACTCGTCGAGGAACTCCTCGGCGGCGCGCGGGTGCTGCTCGTCACCGACGCCGGGATGCCGTCGGTGTCCGACCCCGGGTACCGGCTGGTCGCCGCGGCGGTCGAGAAGGACGTCCGCGTCACGGCCGTACCGGGGCCGTCCGCCGTCCTCACCGCGCTCGCGCTGTCCGGGCTGCCCGTCGACCGGTTCTGCTTCGAGGGCTTCCTGCCCCGCAAGGGCGGCGAGCGGCTCTCCCGGCTGCGGGAGGTCGCCGAGGAGCGGCGCACCCTCGTGTACTTCGAGGCGCCCCACCGGCTCGACGACACCCTCGCCGCCATGGCCGAGGTGTTCGGGGCCGAGCGGCGGGCCGCGGTGTGCCGGGAACTGACCAAGACGTACGAGGAGGTCAAGCGGGGGGAGCTGGGCGCCCTCGCCGAGTGGGCCGCGGACGGGGTCCGCGGGGAGATCACCGTCGTCGTCGAGGGGGCGCCCGAGAAGGGAGCCGGGGAGATCGACGACGAGGAACTGGTGCGCCGGGTGCGGGTCCGGGAGGAGGCGGGGGAGCGCCGCAAGGAGGCGATCGCCGCGGTGGCCGTCGAGGCCGGGGTCCCGAAGCGGGCCGTTTTCGATGCCGTCGTCGCCGCGAAGAACGCCGCCGGCCGACCCCCGGCATGAGGTGGGTCACACCCCCTCTGAGCAGGGCGCATGACTTCTGAGCGTGCGCCCCATGTGCGCGCAAAGCGGTGTCTCGGAATGCAAAGCTCCGCGGGGTCTGAGGGGCCGCTTCGGCAAGGAAAGTCCAAATCGGCTCCAACAGTCGACAGGCCTGTCGCCATCGGGTCCCGGGAGGCGTCCACTGGGGTGAGGGACGTACCCGTCCTTCGAACCAGCGGACACACAGGAGCTGGCATGAGCGAGATCGCAGGGCACCCCGGTGCTACAGCCGTCGTCAACGAGTCCTACTCCTTCGCCTGCATGCGCTGCGGGCACGGGTGGGAGCAGTCGTACGAGATAGAGCACCACATCGACGGCGACGGCCGGGAGTTCGTGCAGTACATGGTGGACGGGCGGATCGTGCCCTCGCCGCTCTCCAAGCCCGCGTGCGCGAACTGCGACCACCACGTCGTACGGATCATGCGGCCCGGCCGGGTCGCGTCCGCCCGTGACGCGGCGCACCGTCAGCACGGCACGCCCCCCGCCGGGCCCGTGGCGGCACCGAAGGCCGGCGACGGCGTCCAGGAGCCGGGCGAGGAACACCACTGGCACCTGTCCGACCTGCTGCACGTCTTCCAGCGCAAGGCGAGCTGACCGCACCGGAATCCGGGTGGGCATGCCCCTTTCGTAGGATCGGGGCATGCCTTCGAACAGCCCCCGCGAGAAGAACGCGGCCCCGCCGCTCCCGGAGCCCCTGCGGGTGCCGGTCGCCGACTCCCACACCCACCTGGACATGCAGGACGGGACCGTGGAGGAGGGGCTCGCGAAAGCCGCGTCGGTCGGGGTGACCACGGTCGTCCAGGTCGGCTGCGACGTGCGGGGCTCCCGGTGGGCGGCCGAGACCGCGGGCCGGTACGACGCCGTCCACGCCACCGTCGCGCTGCATCCCAACGAGGCGCCACGGATCGTGCACGGCGACCCCGACGGCTGGTCGAGACAGGGCGCGCGGCAGGCGGGGGGCACACCGGCGCTGGACGAGGCGCTCGCGGAGATCGACCGGCTGGCCGCACTCCCGCAGGTCAAGGGCGTCGGCGAGACCGGCCTCGACCACTTCCGCACCGGGCCCGAGGGCAAGGAGGCGCAGGAAGCGTCCTTCCGCGCCCACATCGAGATGGCCAAGCGGCACGGCAAGGCGCTCGTCATCCACGACCGCGACGCCCACGCGGACGTCCTGCGCGTGCTGAAGGAGGAGGGCGCCCCCGAGCGCACCGTCTTCCACTGCTACTCCGGTGACGCCGAGATGGCGGAGATCTGCGCGGCCGCCGGATACTTCATGTCCTTCGCCGGCAACGTCACCTTCAAGAACGCCCAGAACCTGCGGGACGCGGTGGCGGTGGCGCCTCTCGAACTCCTTCTGGTGGAGACCGACGCGCCCTTCCTGACGCCGGTGCCGTACCGCGGACGGCCCAACGCCCCCTATCTCATTCCGGTCACGGTGCGTGCCATGTCCGCCGTGCGCGGCATCGACGAGGACGCGTTGGCCACGGCACTCGCCGCCAACACCGCACGCGCCTTCGGATACTGAGGGAGCGTCACCTCTCTCGAACGTAACTCCGGGTAGCCGTGTCACTTTGGAGAGTGACGATCGCTCCGCTAGGTTCTGTGGGCCCGATCCGGACCCCTCTGGACCCCACGGCCCCTGGAGCGTGTCGGCGTGAGCAACGCGCAGTACGAGACATACGAGGCCTACGAGCCCTACGGCCCGACCGAGCCGTACGGGCCGCCGGCCCACGGCGGCGTCGACACGCCCTTCGCCGATCCGCGCACCGCGCAGACGCTCGCGTACGGGGTGCACGGGGCGCCGGACCCGGCGCTGACGCTGCCGTACGAGGACACGTACCGGCCCGCCTACGAGGCGGCGGCCCCGGAGTCCCTGCCCGTCCTGCGTCCCGCGGCGGGGCGGCGGGCGGCGCGCCGGCGCAGGGCGCGCTACTCCGAGCGGCCGGACAGCGCGATGCGCCGGCTGCTTCCGCAGGCGCTGGTCGTGGCGTTCCTCGCCGGCGGTACCACCGCGTTCGTCGCCAAGGACAAGGCGATCGAGCTGACCGTCGACGGCAAGCCCAGGACGCTGCACACCTTCGCGGACGACGTGAGCGAACTCCTCGCCGAGGAGGGAGTCGCCGTGGGGGCGCACGACGTGGTCGCGCCCGCGCCCGGCGAACAGCTCGCCAGCGGGGACGAGGTCGCGGTGCGGTACGGGCGTCCCGTGCGGCTCACCCTCGACGGGCACCGGCGTGAGGTGTGGACCACGGCCCACACGGTCGACGGGGCGCTCGAACAGCTCGGGGTGCGCGCGGAGGGCGCGTACCTGTCCACCTCGCGCTCCCGGCGGATCGGGCGGGAGGGGCTCGCGCTGGACGTACGGACCGAACGGTCCGTGACCATCATGGCCGACGGCCGGGCGCGGACGATCCGGACGAACGCGGCGACCGTGGCCGAGGCCGTCGAGGAGGCCGGGGTCACGCTGAGCGGGATGGACACCACCTCGGTGGCGCCGGGGAGTTTCCCCCGCGAGGGGCAGACCGTCACGGTGCTGCGGATCACGGGGTCGAGGGAGGTGCGCGAGGAGCAGATCCCCTACCGGGAGGAGCGGAGCGAGGACGCCTCCCTCTTCAAGGGCACGGAGGTCGTGGACCAGGTGGGGGTGCCGGGCGTGCGGCGGGTCACGTACTCCCTGCGGACCGTCAACGGGGTGCGGCAGAAACCGCGCCGGACCAGGGTCGAGACGGTCCGGGAACCGCGCACCCAGATCGTGCGCGTGGGGACGAGGCCGATGCCCACCTCCGTGCAGGGCGCGGACCACCTCGACTGGCAGGGCCTCGCGGTCTGCGAGTCAGGAGGGCGGCCGAACGCGGTGGACCCGTCGGGGACCTACGGCGGCCTCTACCAGTTCGACACCAGGACCTGGCAGGGCCTCGGGGGCTCCGGACGTCCCCAGGACGCACCGGCGACGGAGCAGACGTTCCGGGCGAAGAAACTGTACGTACGGCGAGGGGCGAGCCCCTGGCCGCACTGCGGCGGCCGTCTGCACGGATGAGCGGCCGCGACCGGCCCGCCACCGGCCCGCGGCTAGGCTGTCCACGTGAGCAGCCCCTCCCCAGACACCCTCCTCGGCCCCGCCGACATCCGCGAACTCGCGGCCGTCCTCGGCGTACGCCCCACCAAGCAGCGCGGCCAGAACTTCGTGATCGACGCGAACACGGTCCGCCGGATCGTGCGCACCGCCGGCGTCCGCGACGACGACGTGGTCGTCGAGGTCGGCCCCGGGCTCGGCTCGCTCACGCTCGCGCTGCTGGAGGCGGCCGACCTGGTCGTCGCCGTCGAGATCGACGACGTGCTCGCCGGAGCACTGCCCGCCACCGTCGCGGCCCGCATGCCCGACCGGGCGGACCGTTTCGCCCTCGTGCACTCCGACGCCATGCACGTCACCGAGCTGCCGGGCCCCGCGCCCACCGCGCTCGTCGCGAACCTCCCGTACAACGTCGCCGTACCCGTGCTGCTGCACATGCTCGACACCTTCCCGAGCATCGAGCGCACCCTCGTCATGGTCCAGGCGGAGGTGGCCGACCGGCTCGCCGCACCGCCCGGCTCGAAGGTGTACGGCGTCCCGTCCGTGAAGGCCAACTGGTACGCCGAGGTCAAGCGGGCCGGATCGATCGGCCGCACCGTCTTCTGGCCCGCCCCGAACGTCGACAGCGGACTCGTCGCGCTCACCCGCAGGACCGAGCCGATCAGGACCACCGCCTCGAAGCGCGAGGTGTTCGCCGTCGTGGACGCCGCCTTCGCCCAGCGCCGCAAGACCCTGCGGGCCGCACTCGCCGGGTGGGCGGGTTCGGCCGCGGCCGCCGAGAGTGCCCTCGTGGCGGCCGGGGTCTCGCCCCAGGCCCGCGGCGAGTCGCTCACCGTCGAGGAGTTCGCGCGTATCGCGGAGGCCGCGTCGTCCCGGGGGACGACCCCCCAGCCCCCGAAGGAGCCGGTCCAGCCGTGAGCGTCACCGTCCGCGTCCCCGCCAAGGTCAACGTCCAGCTCGCGGTGGGCGCCGCCCGCCCCGACGGCTTCCACGACCTGGCCAACGTCTTCCTCGCGGTCGGCCTCCACGACGAGGTGACCGTCACACCCGCCGACGGGCTCCGCGTCACCTGCGCCGGCCCGGACGCCGGCCAGGTGCCCCTGGACCGCACGAACCTGGCGGCCCGCGCGGCGATCGCCCTCGCGGAGCGCCACGGCCTGCAACCCGACGTCCACCTCCACATCGCCAAGGACATCCCCGTCGCCGGCGGCATGGCGGGCGGCAGCGCGGACGGCGCCGGTGCGCTGCTGGCCTGCGACGCGCTGTGGGGCACGGGCGCCTCCCGTACCGAACTGCTCGACATCTGCGCCGAGTTGGGCAGTGACGTGCCGTTCAGCCTGGTGGGCGGGGCCGCGCTCGGGACCGGACGCGGGGAGAAACTGCGCTCCCTCGACGTCGGCGGCACCTTCTCGTGGGTGTTCGCGATGGCGGAGCGCGGGCTGTCGACCCCGGCCGTCTTCCGGGAGTTCGACCGGCTCACCGCGGGCCTCGACGTCCCCGAGCCCGTCGCCTCCGAGGCGCTGCTCGACGCGCTGGCCGAGGGCGACCCGGACGCGCTCGCCGCCGCCGTCTCCAACGACCTCCAGCCCGCCGCCCTCTCGCTCTTCCCGGAACTGGCCGGCACCCTCGCGGCCGGCAGCGCCGCGGGCGCCCTCGCAGGGCTCGTCTCCGGCTCCGGCCCCACCACGGCGTTCCTCGCCCGCGACACCGTGTCCGCGGCACAGATCGCGGACGCGCTGCGCGCCTCCGGCACCTGCCGCACGGTGCGGGTCGCGTCGGGGCCCGCGCCGGGTGCGACGGTGATCGGGGCGTAGCGCGAGGGCGGTGAGGGGGGCGTCCCCGTCCGGCAGAAGGGGCGGGGCGGACGCGGGGCGAGGGGATGCCCGCGCGCCGGACTACCCTGGAGGGTCGATCGATCCCCCTGGGCAGGAGAGAAATGGCCGTCAATCTGGTCAATGTCGAGAACGTCAGCAAGGTGTACGGCACCCGTGCCCTGCTGGACGGTGTCTCGCTCGGCGTCTCCGAGGGTGATCGCATCGGCGTCGTGGGCCGCAACGGCGACGGCAAGACCACCCTGATCCGCATGCTCGCCAAACTGGAGGACGCCGACACCGGTCGCGTCACGCACTCCGGCGGGCTGCGGCTGGGCGTGCTCACGCAGCACGACTCCCTCGACCCGACCGCCACCGTGCGCCACGAGGTCATCCGGGACATGGCCGACCACGAGTGGGCCGGCAACGCCAAGGTCCGCGACGTGCTGACCGGACTGTTCGGCGGGCTCGACCTGCCGGGCTTCCCGCAGGGCCTCGACACCGTCATCGCGCCGCTCTCCGGTGGCGAGCGCCGCCGTATCGCCCTGGCCAAGCTGCTCATCGAGGAACAGGACCTGATCGTCCTCGACGAGCCCACCAACCACCTCGACGTCGAGGGCATCTCCTGGCTGGCCAAGCACCTGCGCGAGCGGCGCTCGGCGCTGGTGTGCGTCACCCACGACCGGTGGTTCCTCGACCAGGTCTGCACCCGCATGTGGGACGTGCAGAAGGGCGATGTCTTCGAGTACGAGGGCGGGTACTCCGACTACGTCTTCGCGCGTGCCGAGCGCGAGCGGATCGCCGCCACCGAGGAGACCAAGCGGCAGAACCTCGTCCGCAAGGAGCTGGCGTGGCTGCGGCGGGGGGCTCCCGCCCGGACCTCCAAGCCGCGGTTCCGGGTCGAGGCGGCGAATGAACTGATCAAGGACGTGCCGCCGCCGCGGGACAGCAGCGAGCTGATGAAGTTCGCCTCCTCGCGGCTGGGCAAGACGGTCTTCGAGCTGGAGGACGTCACCGTCCAGGCCGGGCCGAAGGTGCTGCTCAAGCATGTGACGTGGCAGCTCGGTCCGGGTGACCGGATCGGTCTGGTCGGGGTCAACGGCGCCGGGAAGACCTCCTTGCTGCGCGCCATGGCCGAGGCCGCGCGGACCGAAGGCGAGACCCAGCCCGCGGGCGGGCGGGTCGTGGTCGGCAGGACCGTCAAGCTCGCCTATCTCTCGCAGGAGGTCGCCGAGCTCAACCCCGCGCTGCGGGTGCTGGAGGCCGTCCAGCAGGTGCGGGAGCGCGTGGACCTCGGCAAGGGGCGCGAGATGACCGCCGGGCAACTGTGCGAGACCTTCGGCTTCAACAAGGAGAAGCAGTGGACGCCGGTCGGGGATCTCTCCGGCGGTGAGCGGCGGCGGCTGCAGCTGCTGCGGCTGCTGATGGACGAGCCCAACGTCCTCTTCCTCGACGAGCCCACCAACGACCTCGACATCGAGACGCTGACCCAGCTGGAGGACGTCCTCGACGGCTGGCCCGGCTCGATGATCGTCATCTCCCATGACCGGTTCTTCGTCGAGCGGACCACCGACCGGGTCTTCGCGCTGCTCGGGGACGCCACCTTGCGGATGCTGCCGCGCGGCATCGACGAGTACCTGGAGCGACGCCAGCGGATGGAGGAGGCGGCCGCAGCCTCGGCGCCCGTGGTGGAGAAGCCCGCCGGGAGCTCCGCCGATCAGCGGGCCGCGAAGAAGGAACTCCAGAAGATCGAGCGGCAGCTCGACAAGATCTCCGAGAAGGAGGCCAAGCTGCACGTCCGGATCGCCGACAACGCCACCGACTTCGCCAAGGTGGCCTCCCTCGACGCCGAACTGCGCGACCTCGCCGGGGAGCGCGAGGAGCTGGAGATGCGGTGGCTGGAGCTCGCCGAGGACGCGTGAAGGTGCGGCACATCCCCCTCGAACGACAGGAAAGCCAGGAATTCAGCACTTCCGGGACACTTCTCACCGGTAGGGGAAGCGCAACGTCGAACTAGCGTGTAGCTTCCGGGGGCATGAAGGGCGGGGGTGCTGGGAGAAGGCCTCTGCCTGTGCGGATCAGTGGGCATCCATAGTGGGGCATTCACGCGGATCCATGGGGGGACTGGGGGGTTGCTCGATGGGAGTTCGGCTCATGGTGGTCGACGACCACCGATTGCTCGCCGAGGCGTTGGCCTCGGCGCTGAAACTGCGCGGGCACCGGGTGCTCGCGGCGGCGGCGCCTGCCGCGGGGGCGGCGGAGCTGGTGATCAGCCGGGCGCCCGAGGTGTGCCTGCTGGGGACGGCCACGCCGGCCGAGCCGGGGATGTTCGACCCGGTCGTGAAGATCAAGCGGGAGCGGCCGCAGGTGGCGGTGCTGGTGCTGGGGCCGGTGCCGAGTCCTCGCGGGATCGCGGCCGCGTTCGCCGCGGGGGCCTCCGGTTATGTGCGGCACGACGAGCGGATCGAGGGCGTCGAGCGGGCGATCATGAAGGCTCGGGCGGGGGAGGCGGCCGTTGCTCCGCAGCTGCTCCAGGGGGCGTTCAGTGAGCTGCTGAATCCGGCGGCCCAGCCGGACGACGAGGGGCAGCGGTTGCTGCAGATGCTGACGCCCCGGGAGGTGGAGGTGCTGGTGCGGGTGGCCGACGGGGAGGACACGCGGCTCATCGCGGCGGGGATGGGGATAGCGCCGTCCACCGCGCGGACGCATGTGCAGCGGGTGCTGATGAAACTGGGGGTGGGGTCCCGGTTGGAGGCGGCGGCGTTGGCTGCGCGGACGGGGTTGCTGGACCGGGCGGGGCCTGTGGCGCAGCCGCCGGTTGCTGGGCCGTGACGCCGGTGGTGGCGGGCGTTTTTGCGCAGTTCCCCGCGCCCCTGGAGGGGCGGGTGGGTTGTGGGTCGGGGCCGGGGTGGGGGGTATCCGTCCTCGGTCCGGCGGCTCGGTCCCTCGAGTAGTGCCCTGTAACGGACGCCGGCCGCTGCGGGCGGACACCCCCCACCCCGTCCCCTTCTCGCCGTACCCGGCCAACGGTCCGTCGTGGCGTGCGTGACTTCACCCACTCAGGGGCGCGGGGAACTGCGCGATCAGCCACGACGGACGCGCAGTCGCCCCGCTAACCGAACCCCTAGGCGTCGTCGGGCTTCTCGTCCACCTTTGCAGGCGCCGCAGGCTTCAGCTTCAGCCAGATCAGGAAGAAGATGCCCAGGGCCAGCATGCCCAGGCCGGTCCAGAGGTTGATGTTGATGCCCTCCGACTTGTCGAGGGAGGAGTCGGAGGGGTTGATGCCGGCGATCGTCACGATGATGCCGTAGAGGACGAACAGGCCGCCGATGATGCGGCGCAGGTCGAAGATGCGGGCCGCGGTGGCCGACTTGGCCTGGAGCTCGGTGACTTCCCGCTGGACGTCGTGTTCGGACATGGTTCCTCAATCCTCCCGCGGTCAGAACGAGAACGGGATGTAGCAGGCGGCCGCGAGGACGATCGCACCCCAGCCCAGCAGGGCCGGCCTGCGGTACCAGGCGTCGTCCCCGACGGCGGGCGGCTCGGACATGCCGGGGGACGTCGTGCCGTAGACGAGGCCCTGGAGTTCCTCGGCGGGCTTGGGGGCCGTGAAGAGGGACACGGCGATCATGACCACCCCGCCGGCCACGAAGCCGACGATCGCCGAGACGAAGTTGGCGCCCTGGTCGGTGGGGATGTCGATGATGCCCTGCTTGTAGATCCAGAAGTAGTTCACCATCGCCGCGACCGTGCCGGCCAGCAGGCCCCAGAAGCCCGACTTCACGGACGCGCGCTTCCAGAACATGCCGACGATGAAGACGACGAACATCGGCACGTTGAAGAAGGAGAACAGCGTCTGGAGGTAGCTCATGATGTTCGAGAAGGAGGAGGCCAGGAAGGCCGTTCCGACGGACGCGCAGACGCCGATCACCGTGATCAGGCGGCCGAAGCGGACGTAGTACTCGTCCTCGCGGCCCTTCTCGACGTAGCGGCCCCAGATGTCGTTCGTGAACACCGTGTTGAAGGAGGAGACGTTGGCCGCCATGCCGGCCATGAAGGCGGCCAGGAGGCCCGTCACCGCGATGCCGAGGACGCCGTTCGGCAGGAGCTGTTCCATCAGGTACGGGATGGCGTCGTTGTACTGGTAGCCCGAGTCGGTGGTGCCGAAGCCGGGGATCAGGGCCGCCGCCACCAGGCCCGGGATCATCACCAGGAACACGATGAAGATCTTCGGGTACGCGGCGATCAGCGGGGTGCGCTGGGCCGCGGAGAGGTTCTTCGCGGAGAGCGCTCGCTGGACCTCCGCGAAGTTCGTCGTCCAGTAGCCGAAGGACAGCACGAAGCCCAGTCCCAGCACGATCGTCAGCCAGTTCGCGCCCAGCGGGTTCGCGCTGCCGATGCCCGTGCCGCCCCACGCGGTCGTGAAGTTCGCCCCGTGCTGCGCCGTCAGTTTGTCCGTGAGGCCGCCCCAGCCGCCGACCTTCTTCAGGCCGAGGACGACCAGGGGGATCAGGGCCGCGAGGATCACGAAGAACTGGAGGACCTCGTTGTAGATCGCGGAGGAGAGGCCGCCGAGGGTGATGTAGGCGAGGACGAAGGCGCCCGCGACCACGATGGCCACCCATTGCGGCCAGCCCAGCAGGGCCTCCACGACGATCGCCAGGGCGTAGAGGTTCACGCCGGCGATCAGGATGGCCGCGAAGGCGAACAGCGCCGAGCTGAGCAGGTGGGCCCACTTGTCGAAGCGCAGCAGGAGCATCTCGGGGACCGAGCGCACCTTGCTGCCGTAGTAGAAGGGCATCATCACCAGGCCGAGGAAGACCATGGCCGGGATGGCGCCGATCCAGTACCAGTGGACCGTGTAGGCGCCGTACTGGGCGCTGTTGGCGGCCATACCGAGGATCTCCGTCGCCGCCAGGTTGGCTGAGATGAAGGCGAGACCCGTGATCCAGGCCGGCAGTGAGCGGCCGGAGAGAAAGAAGTCCAGGCTCGTCTTCACCGACCTGCGGGCCGCGAAGCCGATGCCGAGGACGACGACGAAGTAGATGCCGAGGATCGTGTAGTCGAGCCAGTTGGTGGGGAGCCGGAGCTCGGCAGCCAGGTATGCGCCTTTTGTGGGGGATTGCATAGTCAGCAATTGAACACCTCGACTGATGCGCTTTGTTTGATTCCGATGTTGACGTGGGTGGGCGGTTATGGTTACTTGTGTTTAGTTATGTTTGAGTGAAGGAGTCCAGCGGTGAAGAAGACCTCGACCCGGCTGGCCGACGGTCGCGAGCTCATCTACTACGACCTGCGCGACGACACCGTCCGCGACGCCGTGGACCGACGTCCGCTGGAGCGGACTGTCACCACGTCCGAGGTTCGTCGGGATCCGCTGCTCGGCGACTCCGTGGCCATCGCCTCGCACCGACAGGGGCGCATCTACCACCCGCCGAAGGACGAGTGCCCGCTGTGTCCCTCGCAGGGTGAGCGACTGAGCGAGATCCCGGACTCGTCGTACGACGCCGTGGTCTTCGAGAACCGTTTCCCCTCGCTGGCCGGCGACTCGGGGCGCTGTGAGGTCGTCTGCTTCACCTCCGACCACAACGCCTCCTTCGCGGATCTGACCGAGGAGCAGGCGCGGCTCGTCCTGGACGCATGGACCGACCGGACGTCGGAGCTGTCGCATCTGCCCTCCGTGGAGCAGGTCTTCTGTTTCGAGAACCGGGGTGCGGAGATCGGTGTGACACTGGGTCACCCGCACGGCCAGATCTACGCCTACCCCTTCACCACCCCACGCACCGCCCTGATGCTGCGTTCTCTCGCGGCCCACAAGGAGGCGACCGGAGGGGAGAACCTCTTCGACGCCGTCGTGGAGAGCGAGCTCGCCGGCGAGCGGGTCGTCCTGGAGAGCGAGCACTGGGTCGCCTTCGTGCCCTACGCGGCGCACTGGCCGTACGAGGTGCACCTGTATCCGAAGCGCCGGGTGCCGGACCTGCTCGGGCTCGACGAGGAGGCCCGCACAGAGTTCCCCAAGGTCTATCTGGAACTCTTGAGGCGCTTCGACCGGATCTTCGGGGAGAACGAGCCTCCTACGCCCTACATCGCCGCCTGGCACCAGGCGCCGTTCGGGGCGCTGGAGGAGTTCGAGGGCGTGAGCCGTGACGACTTCGCCCTGCACCTCGAGCTTTTCACCATTCGTCGTACGTCCGGCAAGCTGAAGTTCCTCGCGGGCTCCGAGTCGGGCATGAACGTCTTCATCAACGACATCCGTCCGGAGGCCGCGGCACAGCGACTGCGAGAGGTAGCGAGTTCATGAAGTACCTGGTGACAGGTGGCGCGGGGTATGTCGGCGGGGTCGTGGCCCAGCATCTGCTGGAGGCGGGGCACGAGGTCGTCGTCCTCGACAACCTCTCCACCGGCTTCCGCGAGGGCGTTCCCGCCGGGGCCGCCTTCGTCGAGGGCGACATCCGCGACGCGGCCAAGTGGCTGGACTCCTCCTTCGATGGCGTGCTGCACTTCGCCGCGTTCTCGCAGGTCGGCGAGTCGGTCGTGAAGCCCGAGAAGTACTGGGACAACAACGTCGGCGGGACCATGGCGCTGCTCGGCGCCATGCGCGAGGCCGGCGTGAAGAAGCTCGTCTTCTCCTCCACCGCCGCCACCTACGGGGAGCCCGAGGAGGTGCCGATCGTCGAGTCCGCGCCGACCCGGCCGACCAACCCCTACGGCGCCTCCAAGCTCGCCGTCGACTTCATGATCACCAGCGAGGCGAACGCCCACGGCCTCGGCGCGGTGTCCCTGCGCTACTTCAACGTCGCCGGCGCCTACGGCGACCAGGGCGAGCGGCACGACCCCGAGTCGCACCTCATCCCGCTGGTCCTCCAGGTCGCGCAGGGCAGGCGCGAGGCGATCTCCGTCTTCGGCGAGGACTACCCGACCCCGGACGGCACCTGCGTCCGCGACTACATCCACGTCGCCGACCTCGCCGACGCCCACCTGCTGGCCCTGAAGGCGGCGACGCCGGGCGAGCACCTCATCTGCAACCTCGGCAACGGCGAGGGCTTCTCCGTCCGCCAGGTCATCGAGACCGTCCGCCAGGTCACCGGCCACCCGATCCCCGAGGTCGTGGCCCCGCGCCGGGCCGGCGACCCGGCCACCCTGGTCGCCTCCGCCGCCACCGCCCGCGAGAAGCTGGGCTGGAACCCGTCCCGCGCGGATCTCGCGGGGATCGTCGCGGACGCCTGGAAGTTCGCACAGAGCATCGCAAGGGAGCAGTAGTGGCGGCACAGCAGGTCCGGGACGGTTTCACCGAGCTGTACGGAACCGAGCCCGAGGGGGTCTGGTCGGCACCGGGCCGCGTCAACCTCATCGGTGAGCACACCGACTACAACGACGGCTTCGTGATGCCCTTCGCGCTGCCGCACACCGCCGTCGCGGCCGTCTCCCGGCGCACGGACGGCGTCCTGCGGCTGCACTCGGCCGACGTCGAGGGCGGTGTCGTCGAGCTGCGCCTGGACGACCTCGCCCCCGAGAGCGACCGGAACTGGACCGCCTACCCGGCCGGTGTCGTCTGGGCACTGCGCGAGGCCGGGCACCCGGTCACCGGCGCGGACGTCCATCTCGCCTCGACGGTCCCGGCGGGTGCGGGCCTGTCCTCCTCGGCGGCCCTGGAGGTCGTCGTCGCGCTCGCGCTGAACGACCTGTACGACCTCGGCCTCCAGCGCTGGCAGCTGGCCCGGCTGTGCCAGCGCGCCGAGAACGTCTACGTCGGCGCCCCCACCGGGATCATGGACCAGACGGCCTCCGCCTGCTGCGAGACCGGCCACGCCCTGTTCCTCGACACCCGGGACCTCTCCCAGAAGCAGATCCCCTTCGACCTCGCCGCCGAGGGCATGGTCCTGCTCGTCGTCGACACCCGCGTCAAGCACGCCCACAACGAGGGCGAGTACGGCAAGCGCCGCGCGGGCTGCGAGCGGGGCGCGGCCCTGCTGGGCGTGGACGCGCTGCGGGACATCCCCTACGGCGAGCTCGACGCGGCCCTCAAGAGGCTCGGCGACGACGAGGAGGCCGTACGCCTGGTGCGGCACGTGGTCACCGAGGACGAGCGGGTCGAGAAGGTCGTCGCCCTGCTGGAGTCGGGCGAGACCCGCGCGATCGGCCCGGTGCTGATCGCGGGCCACACCTCGCTGCGCGACGACTTCCGGATCTCCTGCCCGGAGCTGGACCTGGTCGTCGACACGGCCCTCGCCTCGGGCGCCCTGGGCGCGCGGATGACCGGCGGCGGCTTCGGCGGCTCGGCGATCGTGCTGGCGGAGGCGGCCGACGTGGAACCCCTCACCAAGGCAATCCAAGAGGCTTTCGCCGCAGCGGAGTTCACCGCTCCGCGGGTGTTCGAGGCAGTGCCCTCGGCAGGGGCGCGACGCCTGGTCTGAGACCGGCTGACCGCTGTTTTGCCCGGCTTGATCCGAACTTGGGGAAAGCCGGGCCTCTCCCTGACATACGCCCCAGTAGCGTCGGAGCGTGAGTCGAGGGCGTCTTCGCATCCTGTCGGCGATCGGCATCGGCTGCTACGCGCTCGCCGCGATCGTCGGCTTCTTCCTCCTGGCGGACGACCAGGGCTACGGACTCCTGGTGCCCCTGTGGATCGCGCACGGGGTGCTCCTCGCCCTGCTGCTGACGAGGCTGTGCGCGGACGAGACGGGCCTGACCGCGGCGCTGCTGGTGGTCGGGGCCTCGCTGGTGGCCGTGTACATCGCCGACCTGGCCCGCGACGACCTCACCCTGGAACGGCGGGGCGAACGGGTCACCGCCACCGTGGTCAGGGACTGGCCCGCCCCGGACCGGGGGCGCGAGGCGGACACCTACGACTACGCCCTCGCGCGCCGCGACGGCACCAGGCTCCCGGGCCCCGCCCTGCGGGCCGGATCCGGCCGCTTCGCCGTCGGGCAGAGCGTCACCGTGCTCGCGGACCCCGAGGGCGTCCTGCGTCCCCGGATCCCGGGCGACACGGACGCGACCGGTGACGTCCTGGGGGTGGGGGTGTGCGCGCTGATCGCCCTGGGCATCGTCGCGGCCACGGGCCGCCGGGGCGCGACCGTCGCCCGGCGGCGGGAGGAGCGGGCCAGGGTCGAGGAACAGGAGCACACGCTCCGCGAGGCACTGCGCACGGCCTCGGCCGACGACCACGGCTTCGTCGAGGTGCATCCCGCGCACTACCCCGACGTCCCCCACCGTCGCGCGGCCGGCATCGCCGGGGAGCTGGGTCTGCAGCCGGCGGACGAGCCCGGCTCGTGGCGTTTCAGACGGTGAGGTGCTTGGTGAGGGTGTACTCCGTGCCCCCCGGCGGATAGTCCGGGATCACACACACCACCTCGTACCCCTGCTTCTTGTAGAACTCCGGCGCCTGGAAGTCCCAGGTCTCCAGGCGTACGGAGGTGCAGCCCCGCGCGCGACGCGCCATCCGCTCCGCCCGTGCGAGCAACTGCGAACCCAGGCCCGTCCCGCGGTGCCGCTCGTCCACCCACAGGTAGGTCACGTGCAGCCAGCTCGTCCAGGTGTGGCCGACCAGCCCGCCCGCGAGGGCGCCGGAGTCGTCCAACGCCCAGACATGGAGCGGAAGTTCGCGTTCACCTGGGGTTCCGCGCAGCGCCCGCAGGACCGGGGAGGCGGCCGTGTTGGTGTCCCGCAGCCGTTTGCGGAGCAGATCCTGCCGGGCTTTGTCGACTTCTGTCTCCAGACGAAACATGCGGCTCACCATAAACGCAGCGGACAGCCAGTTCTGCAAATAACCTTCCGCTCCTGCCCCCCGGCCGTACCCTGATGAACAGCACCGGTGGGGGCCGGTGCTGATCAGGGGGCGAGACGGTCGGGTACGACGCCCGAAGTGGGGGTAGCAGTTCTTGCGCGGCGGCGGCCGTGCGGCCATCGTGCTTCGGGCGGTCGTACCCGCGGCGGTGTCGTCTCCCGAGTCGTCCTCAGACGAAGACGATGGGGTATCCCCTGCTCTTCGAGAGCTTGGGGAAGGGGGTTTCGTGGTTCGCATCCGAGTCCTGGTCGTCGACGACCATCGCATCTTCGCCGAGTCGCTCGCCGCCGCGCTGGCGGCCGAGCCCGACGTGGAGGTCTCCGCGGCCGGCAGCGGTCCCGCCGCGCTGCGCAGTCTGGAGCGCGCGGCCGCCGAGGGCCGCCGTTTCGACGTGCTGCTCGTCGACGCCGATCTGGGCGGCAACGTCCAGGGCATCAGGCCCGCCGTGTCCGTGCCGGACGGCGGCGAGGAGGGCCTGGTCGACGGCATATCGCTGGTCGCCGGGGTCCGTACGGGGCAGCCGGCGGTCCGGATCGTCGTGCTCGCCGAGAAGGACGATCCGCGGCGGGCCGCGCTCGCCCTGCAGGCCGGCGCCTCGGGCTGGGTCGCCAAGGACTGCTCGCTGTCCCGGCTGCTCACCGTCATCCGGGGGGTGCTGCGCGACGAGACCCATCTGCCGCCCGCCCTGCTCACCGGTGTGCTCAGGGAACTCACCGCCGCCCGCAAGCACCGCACCGAGAGCGAGCGGCTGGTGGAGTCCCTCACCCCGCGCGAGCGGGAGGTGCTGCGCTGCATGGTCGCCGGCCTGGGCCGCAAGGCCGTCGCCGAGCGGCTGTTCCTCTCGCCGCACACCGTCCGCACCCATATGCAGAACGTCCTCGGCAAGCTGGGCGTCCACTCCACCCTGGCCGCCGTCGCCCTGGCGCGGCGCGCGGGCGTGGGGCCGGTCGACCTAGCCGGGGATGTTGTCGAACGGGGCGGTCAACTGGCGTAGCAGCCCGGCCAGTTCGCCGCGCTGGGCGCGGGAGAGCTCGGCGAGGATCGCGCGTTCCTGTTCCAGCAGACCGGCGAGGGCCTGGTCCGCGCGGTCCTTGCCGTCCTCCGTGAGCCGGACCAGCACCCCGCGTCGGTCGCTCGGGTCGGGCAGCCGCTCCACCAGGCCCTTCTTGGCCAGCCGGTCGATGCGGTTGGTCATCGTGCCCGAGGTGACCAGGGTCTGCGTCAGCAGCTGCCCCGGGGAGAGCTGGTACGGCGTCCCCGCGCGCCTGAGCGCGGTCAGCACGTCGAACTCCCAGGGCTCCAGGCTGTGCTCCGCGAAGGCCAGCCGGCGTGCCCGGTCCAGGTGCCGGGCCAGTCTGCTCACCCGGCTGAGCACCTCGAGCGGTTCCACGTCGAGGTCAGGGCGCTCCCGGCGCCACGCTGCGACCAGCCGATCGACCTCGTCCTCCATGACGATCAGTGTAGTGGTTGTGTCGATGTGAAGTCTCTTGATGTGAAGTCTCTTGACATCAAGATAAATCGGCGGGGAAGGTGGAGGGCATGACGACCCCCACCTGGGACCCCACCCAGTACCTGCGCCACGCGGACCACCGCGCCCGCCCCTTCACCGACCTCCTCGCCCGCGTCCCGGACCTGCCGGGCCGTGCGCCCCTGATCGCCGACCTCGGCTGCGGTCCCGGCAATGTGACGGCGCTGCTCGCCGCGCGCTGGCCCACGGCCCGGATCACCGGCTACGACAACTCCGCCGAGATGCTCGACAAGGCGCGGGTCGAGTACGCCGGTCCCACGGCCGGGGGCGGCAGCCTGGACTTCGCCCACGCGGACGTGCGCACCTGGGCGCCCGGACAGACGTACGACCTGATCATCAGCAATGCCACGCTCCAGTGGGTGCCGGGGCACGTGGAGCGGTTCGCGGACTGGATCGCCGGGCTCGCCCCCAGCGGCACCTTCGCCTTCCAGGTGCCCGGCAACTTCGGCTCCCCGAGCCACCGGCTGATGCGCGAACTCGCCGCCTCCACGGGCCTCGCGGAGACCCTCCGCCACGACGACGCCGTACTCACGCCCGAGGCCTATCTCGCCGCGCTGGCCGGCCTGGGCTGCGAGGTGGACACGTGGGAGACCACGTACGTCCACCTGCTCCAGGGCGAGGACCCGGTCCTGGACTGGGTCAAGGGCACCGGTCTGCGGCCGGTCCTGACCGCGCTCGCCGGCGACCCGAAGGCTCGCGACGCCTTTGTCGCCGACTACCGCGCGGCCCTGCGCGAGGCGTACCCGGCGGGCCCGCACGGCACCCCGTTCCCGTTCCGCCGTATCTTCGCCGTCGCCCGCAAGGAGGGCTGATGCTCGTGGCCGTGGACCATGTGCAGCTCGCCGCGCCCCCCGGCTCGGAGGACCTGCTGCGGTCCTACTACGTCGACGTCCTCGGCATGACCGAGATCCCCAAGCCGCCGGTGCTCGCGGCCCGGGGCGGGTGCTGGTTCCGGGCGGGGGCCGTGGTGCTGCACCTGGGGATCGAGACAGGCTTCAGACCGTCGCAGAAGGCCCACGCGGGGCTCAGGGTCACGGACATCTCGGCGTACGCCGACCGGCTGGCGGCGCTCGGTGCGACGGTCCGGTGGGACACGGGACTGCCGGGGCGGCGGCGGTTCTACTCGTACGACCCCGTGGGCAACCGGCTGGAGTTCCTGGTTTGAGCGCGGCCGACCGGGTCACCCGCAGCGATGACAGCGGAGTCCGCAATCACTGGGAGTGAGAACGGTGGCTGGAGACCAGAAGGCCAAGGCCAAGAAGGAACAGCTCAAGGGCAAGGCCAAGGAAGCGGTGGGACGCGCGGTCGGCAACGAGAGCATGGAGGCCGAGGGCCGGGCGGGGCAGTCCAAGGGAGACGCACGCCAGGCCAAGGAGAAGGCGAAGGACACCTTCAAGCACTGACGGTGCCCAAACGGACGGCCCGTGCACCCTCTGGGTGCACGGGCCGTCCTACGGTCCGGTGACGGGTCAGCGCCACTCGGGCGGGATGTTCTTCACCTGCTCCAGGATGTCCCAGTCCTTCGGGCGGCAGCTGGGCGAATCCCAGGCCGCACCCTGGCCGAGCCAGTGACCGCGCTTCTCCCGCAGAGCGAGGACGCTGATGTCGTTCACGCTGGGCTCGTTGCCGCAGCAGGGGCAGATGGCGCCCTCATTGGGCCAGCCGCTCTCCCAGAAGGGCTCCGGATCGTCGTCGTGCCCGCAGACCCGGCAGACGGTCTCCCATTCAGGACCCGGCGGCTTCACCGGTTCGGACTGCATGCGCGCCCCTCCGAGGTCGGCTCAGTACTTCCTGCGTCCTATCAGGCGCGGCTTGGCCTCCAGCCCGTCCAGGCCGTGCCACGCCAGGTTCACCAGATGCGCCGCCACCTCCGCCTTCTTCGGGCGGCGCACGTCCAGCCACCACTGGCCGGTCAGGGCGACCATGCCGACCAGGGCCTGGGCGTACAGCGGGGCCAGCTTGGGATCGAAGCCGCGCCGCTTGAACTCGCGGCCCAGGATGTCCTCCACCTGGGTCGCGATGTCCGAGATCAGAGAGGCGAAGGAGCCCGTGGACTGGGGGATCGGGGAGTCACGGACCAGGATGCGGAAGCCGTCCGTGTACTCCTCGATGTAGTCGAGGAGCGCGAAGGCCGCCTGTTCGCACAGTTCGCGGGGGTGACCTGCGGTCAGGGAACTCGTCACCATGTCCAGCAGGCGCCGCATCTCGCGGTCCACCACCACCGCGTACAGGCCCTCCTTGCCGCCGAAGTGCTCGTACACCACCGGCTTGGAGACGCCCGCCTTCGCCGCGATCTCCTCCACCGACGTGGCCTCGAAGCCCTTAGAGGCGAAGAGCGTGCGACCGATCTCCAGAAGCTGGGCGCGGCGCTCGGCCCCCGTCATCCGGGTGCGCCGGGCACGCCGCGGCTTCGCTTCGTCGCTCGGGGTACTGCTGGAGTCGGTCGCCACGGCGTCCATCATGCCGCCTCGGCGGTCCCCTCCTTGCGTCGGGAGCCGTCCCCGTCCGTGTTCCGGCGTGAATCGATACGCGAGCGTGACGGCCAGCGCACGTCGTACGCCCAGCCCAGCATCTCGAACCAGCGGATGAACCGCGCCGAGGAGTCCAGCTGCCCCCGCATCACCCCGTGCCGCGCCGAGGTCGGGTCGGCGTGGTGCAGGTTGTGCCAGGACTCACCGCAGGACAGCACGGCCAGCCACCACACGTTGCCCGAGCGGTCCCGCGACTTGAAGGGCCGCTTGCCGACCGCGTGGCAGATCGAGTTGATCGACCAGGTCACGTGGTGGAGCAGGCAGACGCGGACCAGCGAGCCCCAGAAGAAGCCGGTGAACGCGCCCCACCAGGACATCGTCACCAGACCGCCGATCACGGCGGGCAGGGCGAGCGAGAGCATCGTCCAGTAGATGAAGTGGCGGGAGATCGCGCGGATCGCCGGGTCCCTGATCAGATCGGGCGCGTACTTGTCCTGCGGGGTCTGCTCCTCGTCGAACATCCAGGCGATGTGCGCCCACCACAGGCCCTTGATCAGGGCCGGGACCGTCTCCCCGAACCGCCACGGCGAGTGGGGGTCGCCCTCGGCGTCGGAGAACTTGTGGTGCTTGCGGTGGTCGGCCACCCAGCGGACCAGCGGGCCCTCGACCGCCAGCGAGCCCATGACCGCCAGTGCGATCCGCAGCGGCCGCTTGGCCTTGAAGGAGCCGTGGGTGAAGTAGCGGTGGAAGCCGATGGTGATGCCGTGGCAGCCGAGGTAGTAGAAGAAGACCAGAAGGCCCAGATCGAGCCAGCTCACGCCCCAGCCCCAGGCCAGCGGCACCGCCGCGAGCAGGGCGAGGAAGGGGACGGTGATGAAGAGCAGCAGCGTGATCTGTTCGAGCGAGCGTTTCTGCTCACCGCCCAGCGTCGCGGAGGGCGGTGTCGGGCCGTCGGTCCCCTTCGGGGCGTCTGCGATCACATCGGAGCGCGTGGTCATGGGCGTCCCCTGTGGGGTTTCGAGGGTTGAAGACAAGTGCCGGGCTGCGGGAAGCCTTCCCGGGTTCCGTTACGACGGTCCCTACGGTTCCGTAACCTACGGCGTCGTAAGTATGGCAGCGCGGCGCCCGGCGGCAAGAGCCCGAGAGTCTGCGCGTCCGCATGGACACCTATCCTTGGAGTCGGTCGGACAGCGCGGTCCGCTCTGATTTCTTCCCGGATGGCCCGGCCGTATGCGGCGGCTGCCGCACGACCGCCGTCCGGGTTCCCCTGCCGGACGAGCTTCAACACTGCAAGGAGCCGCACCTGTGAGCAGTGCCGACGACCTGACCACGAGCGCCATGTCGACCAGTACCGAGTTGCGCGCCGACATCCGCCGGCTGGGCGACCTCCTGGGCGAGACCCTCGTCCGCCAGGAGGGCCCCGAGCTGCTGGAACTCGTCGAGAAGGTGCGCCGCCTCACCCGTGAGGACGGCGAGGCCGCCGCCGAGCTGCTGCGCGGCATCGAACTGGAGACCGCCGCCAAGCTGGTACGGGCCTTCTCCACCTACTTCCACCTGGCCAATGTCACCGAGCAGGTGCACCGCGGCCGCGAGCTGCGGGCCCGGCGCGCCGCCGAGGGCGGTCTCCTCGCCCGTACGGCCGACCGCCTCAAGGACGCCGATCCCGAGCACCTGCGCCAGACCGTCGCCAACCTCAACGTCCGCCCGGTCTTCACCGCCCACCCGACCGAGGCCGCCCGCCGCTCGGTGCTGAACAAGCTCCGCCGGATCGCCGCGCTCCTTGAGACCCCGGTCATCGAGACGGACCGGCGCCGCTACGACACCCGTCTGGCCGAGAACATCGACCTCGTCTGGCAGACCGACGAACTGCGGGTGGTGCGCCCCGAGCCGGCCGACGAGGCCCGCAACGCCATCTACTACCTCGACGAGCTGCACGCCGGCGCGGTCGGCGACGTCCTGGAGGACCTGACGGCCGAGCTGGAGCGCGTCGGCGTCCGGATCCCCGACGCCACCCGCCCCCTGACCTTCGGCACCTGGATCGGCGGCGACCGGGACGGCAACCCCAACGTCACCCCCCAGGTCACCTGGGACGTCCTGATCCTGCAGCACGAGCACGGCATCAACGACGCCCTGGAGCTCATCGACGAGCTGCGCGGCTTCCTCTCGAACTCCATCCGCTACACCGGCGCCACCGAGGAACTCCTGGAGTCCCTGAAGGCCGACCTGGAGCGCCTGCCGGAGATCAGCCCCCGCTACAAGCGCCTCAACGCCGAGGAGCCGTACCGCCTCAAGGCCACCTGCATCCGGCAGAAGCTGGAGAACACCAAGACCCGCCTGGCCAAGGGCATCCCGCACGAGGAGGGCCGCGACTACCTCGGCACCAGCGAGCTGCTGAGCGACCTCACGCTGATCCAGACCTCGCTGCGCGAGCACCGGGGCGGTCTGTTCGCGGACGGCCGGATGGACCGCACCATCCGCACCCTGTCCGCCTTCGGCCTCCAACTCGCCACCATGGACGTCCGCGAGCACGCCGACGCCCACCACCACGCCCTCGGCCAGCTCTTCGACCGGCTCGGCGAGGAGTCCTGGCGGTATGTGGACATGCCCCGCGAGTACCGGGCCAAGCTGCTCGCGAAGGAGCTGCGCTCGCGCAGGCCCCTCGCGCCCACCCCGGCTCCGGTGGACGCGGCCGGCGAGAAGACCCTCGGTGTCTTCCAGACCGTGAAGCGGGCGCTCGCGGTCTTCGGACCCGAGGTCATCGAGTCGTACATCATCTCGATGTGCCAGGGTGCCGACGACGTCTTCGCGGCGGCGGTGCTGGCGCGCGAGGCCGGTCTGCTCGACCTGCACGCCGGGTGGGCGAAGATCGGCATCGTGCCGCTCCTGGAGACCACCGACGAGCTCAAGGCCGCCGACACCATCCTGGAGGACATGCTCTCCGACCCGTCGTACCGCAGGCTCGTGGCCCTGCGGGGCGATGTGCAGGAGGTCATGCTCGGCTACTCCGACTCCTCGAAGTTCGGCGGCATCACCACCAGCCAGTGGGAGATCCACCGGGCGCAGCGGCGGCTGCGTGACGTCGCCCACCGTTACGGCGTACGGCTGCGCCTCTTCCACGGCCGCGGCGGCACCGTCGGCCGCGGTGGCGGCCCCTCGCACGACGCGATCCTCGCCCAGCCCTGGGGCACCCTGGAGGGCGAGATCAAGGTGACCGAGCAGGGCGAGGTCATCTCCGACAAGTACCTCGTGCCGTCGCTGGCCCGGGAGAACCTGGAGCTGACGGTCGCGGCCACCCTCCAGGCCTCCGCCCTGCACACGGCTCCCCGTCAGTCGGACGAGGCGCTGGCCCGCTGGGACGCGGCCATGGACGTGGTGAGCGACGCCGCTCACGCGGCCTACCGCCGGCTGGTCGAGGACCCGGACCTGCCGACGTACTTCCTCGCGTCGACGCCGGTGGACCAGCTCGCCGACCTGCACCTCGGCTCACGGCCCTCCCGCCGCCCCGGCTCGGGCGTCTCCCTCGACGGACTGCGGGCCATCCCGTGGGTGTTCGGCTGGACCCAGTCCCGGCAGATCGTGCCCGGCTGGTTCGGCGTCGGCTCGGGCCTCAAGGCGCTGCGCGAGGCCGGCCTCGACACCGTGCTCGACGAGATGCACGAGCAGTGGCACTTCTTCCGGAACTTCATCTCCAACGTCGAGATGACGCTCGCGAAGACCGACCTGCGCATCGCCCGCCACTACGTCGAGACCCTCGTCCCCGCCGAGCTCCAGCACGTCTTCGCCGACATCGAGGCCGAGCACGAGCTCACCGTCCGCGAGGTCCTGAAGATCACCGGTGAGGCCGAACTCCTCGACGCCACCCCGGTCCTCAAGCAGACCTTCGCCATCCGCGACGCCTACCTGGACCCGATCTCCTACCTCCAGGTGACGCTGCTCAAGCGCCAGCGCGACGCGGCCGCCGCCGGCGAGCAGCCCGACCCGCTGCTCGCCCGGGCCCTGCTCCTCACGGTCAACGGCGTGGCCGCGGGCCTGCGCAACACCGGCTGAGCCGGCCACCGAAGAAGCGGTGCCCCCGAGCCTCAAAGGCTCGGGGGCACCGCTTCTTGGGTTCTGCGTCAGGCCCGGCGCCGCCTGACCACGAGGTAACCGCCCGCCGCCAGCAGCGCGGCGGCGGCCCCGGAGAGCAGACCGACGGGCGCGCCGTTGCCGGTCTCGGCGAGGTCACCGGTGGAGCCCTGCGGGGAAGCGGAGGAGGAGACCGACGGGGAGGCCCCGGGCTCCGTGGAGGCGCCGGCGGACTCGCTGGGCCCGGCGCTCGGGGAGGCGGACTCGTCCGAGCCGGGAGTGCCCGAGGGCGACGCCGTCGGCGTGGCCGTCGTACCGCCGCCGCCTTCCTCGTCCTCGCAGTCCGTCCAGAACACCTTGTGCTTGGCGGCGCCCTTCTCTCCGTCGAAGTTCCAGAACAGTTTGTAGTGCCCGTCGGGCAGCGACAGGTCCTCCGTACGACCGTGACCGTCGGAGCCCAGAGTGATCTCGCCCGACTTCACGGTCTCGCCCTTGACGTCGGCCGTCGGGGCCCAGGCCTCGATGTGCCAGTCGACCTCCTGGACGGCGTCGAAGCCGAAGGCGTCGAGGTAGAAGGTGCAGACGTGCGGCTCGTTCTTGCGGAGCTCTTCGCCGGTGGTGGCGTCGTGGATCTTCACGGTGCCGTTGTCACCCGGAGGGGTGGCGTGGGCGACCGGGGCGACCAGGAAGGCCGCGGAGGCGACGGCGGACAGGACGCCGAAGCGGGTGACGGTACGCATGGGGCAGTAGTCCATCTTCGAGAGTGAAAAGGGAAGATGTGGAGGGTGCGGCTCAGCATCCAGGTGTGACTGACCTCCGGTCAATCACGAACAGACAACACTCACGTTCTCCACAGAAGGGGAGCAGCGCGAAAGCCGTCAGACGGCCACGAATGCCGCGGTGAGCAGCGCGATCCCCGACCCGGCCAGCACCCACGCGAGCCGGGTCCTGCGCAGCCCGCCCGCCACGACCACCGACGCGAGCAGCAGCGCCCCGCCCATCGGCACCCACGCGTACAGCACCCCGGCCGACCCCGACCGCACGACCTCCGTGCTGCCGGGCTTCACCACGACCGGGTAGGTCCGGCCCTTCCGCACCGCCACCGTGTTCTCGATGACGACCCGGTCCCGCGCCACGGACCCGTGCGACGACGGCGTGTACGGACCGCTGCACACCTCCCGCGCGCACCGGGCGACCTCGATCGTGCCGAGCTCCCGCCCCTTGGTCAGCATCACGTACTGCGCGCTGCCCCAGGACGCCCACACCCCCGCGACCAGGATCAGCAGCGCCACCACCCCCATCGACGCGAGCCGCCCGAACCGCAGCGCGGCGACCGAGGCCCGGTGGGAGGTGAGGGGGGTGGCAGGCATGGCCGGGATCATTGGCCATGGCCCTGCGCGGGGTCAACTCGGGTCCGGCGGACCGGCGGACAAGTCAGGAGTTGTACGTGCTTTGCGCCCGCTCAAGACCCTCGATCACCAGAGCCTCCACCGCGTCGGCCGCACGGTCCACGAAGTAGTCGAGCTCCTTGCGCTCGCTCGACGAGAAGTCCTTCAGCACGAAGTCCGCGACCTGCATACGGCCCGGAGGGCGCCCGATCCCGAACCGCACCCGGTGGTACTCCGCACCGAACGCCTTCGTCATCGACTTCAGCCCGTTGTGACCGTTGTCCCCGCCGCCCAGCTTGAGCCGCAGGACGCCGTAGTCGATGTCCAACTCGTCATGGATCGCCACGATGTTGGCGACCGGCACCTTGAAGAAGTCCTTGAGCGCGTTCACCGGCCCGCCGGACAGGTTCATGAACGACATGGGCTTCGCCAGGACCACCCGCCGGTTCGCCGGTCCCGGCGGCCCGATCCGCCCCTCCACGACCTGCGCCTGCGCCTTCCCGGCCCGCTTGAACCGGCCCCCGACCCGCTCGGCCAGCAGATCGGCCACCATGAAACCCACGTTGTGCCGATTGCCCGCGTACTCGGGCCCCGGGTTCCCGAGGCCGACGATCAGCCAGGGGGCGTTGGCGGGGGTAGTCACGTCCATCTCTCCTCTGCACATGCCGCAGCCGCCGCCCCCGGACAGGGGGCGGCGGCTGGAGCGTATATCGCTGCCGCGATGCCGGACGCCGGGGAACCGGCGGCACAGCGGCTACGGCCGGACCGGTCAGGCCTCGGCGGCCTCGTCGCCCTCGCCGGCCTCGCCCTCGGACTCCTCGGCCTGCGCGGCCAGGACCTGCAGGACGACGGTGTCCTCCTCGACAGCCAGCTTCGTGCCCTTGGGCAGCGGGATGTCCTTGGCGAGCACGGAGTCGCCGGCCGCCAGACCCTCGATGGAGACGGTGACCGACTCGGGGATGTGGGTGGCCTCGGCCTCGACCGGAAGCGCGTTCAGGACGTGCTCCAGCAGGAAGGCGCCGGGGGCCAGGTCGCCCTCGGTGTGCACGTAGATCTCGACGTTGACCTGCTCGCCGCGCTTGACCAGCTGAAGGTCGACGTGCTCCAGGTAACCCTTGATCGGGTCACGCTGCACGGACTTCGGGATGGCCAGCTCGTTGGTCTTGCCGTCGATGTCCAGGGCGATCAGGACGTTCGACGTACGCAGCGCGAGCAGCAGCTCGTGGCCCGGGAGGGTCAGGTGGATGGGGTCGGAACCGCGACCGTACAGAACACCGGGAACCTTGTTGTCACGGCGGATACGGCGGGCGGCACCCTTGCCGAACTCCGAACGGGTCTCGGCGGCGATCTTGACCTCGGACATGCGGATCACTCCTCGTAGATACAGCGACGGACGTGGTCACCCGGCCACGAACGGCCTGCTACGAAGAGCGCGTCGATAACGGACCGCCGCATCCATGGATACGGCCTCCCTCGCCGAGCAACTGGGGCAGTCTACTCGGCGCGGAAGGCCGTAGGAAAATCGATCATGCAGAAGCGTTTTTCGGGGTGCCCGCGCGCCTACTGCTCGTCGAACAGGCTGGTCACCGAGCCGTCCTCGAACACCTCACGCACCGCGCTCGCGATCGTCGGCGCGATCGACAGAACCGTCAGCTTGTCCAGGTCCCGGCCCAGCTCACCCGGCGTCGGCAGGGTGTTCGTGAACACGAACTCACCCACCCGGGAGTTCTTCAGCCGGTCCGCGGCCGGACCGGACAGCACACCGTGGGTGGCCGTCACGATGACATCCTCCGCGCCGTGCGCGAACAGCGCGTCCGCGGCCGCACAGATGGTGCCACCCGTGTCGATCATGTCGTCGACCAGCACACACACCCGGCCCTTGACCTCACCCACGACCTCGTGGACGGTCACCTGGTTCGCCACGTCCTTGTCACGCCGCTTGTGCACGATCGCCAGCGGCGCGCCCAGCCGGTCGCACCAGCGGTCCGCGACCCGCACCCGGCCCGCGTCCGGCGAGACGACCGTCAGCTTGTCCCGGTCGACCTTCCGGCCCACGTAGTCCGCGAGCAGCGGAAGCGCGAAGAGGTGGTCCACCGGCCCGTCGAAGAAGCCCTGGATCTGGTCGGTGTGCAGATCCACGGTCAGCAGACGGTCGGCACCGGCGGTCTTCATCAGGTCCGCGATCAGCCGGGCCGAGATCGGCTCACGGCCACGGTGCTTCTTGTCCTGGCGCGCGTAACCGTAGAACGGCACGATGACCGTGATGGAGCGGGCCGACGCGCGCTTCAGCGCGTCGATCATGATCAGCTGCTCCATGATCCACTGGTTGATCGGAGCCGTGTGGCTCTGGATCACGAAGCAGTCGGCACCACGGGCCGACTCCTGGTAGCGGACGTAGATCTCGCCGTTCGCGAAGTCGAAGGCCTTGGTCGGGACAACCCCGACACCCAGCTGCTGGGCGACCTCCTCGGCAAGCTCGGGGTGGGCGCGGCCGGAGAAGAACATCATCTTCTTCTCGCCGGTCGTCTTGATCCCGGTCACAGCACTGTCTCCTCAGAGGTGTCTCAGCCTGCTGGCCACAGACACGCCGCTGGGCGCGGCGGGCCGTCTCAGCTGGTGGGGTGCGGGTGTGCACTTATCACGGTACGACGACTTCGGCGCACCTGTTTCCGGTCAGTCCTCGCTCGCGCCCTCCCGGGAAGCCGCCTCGGCCGCCTTCGCCGCCGCGCTCCCCGGACGCTTCCGGGCCACCCAGCCCTCGATATTCCGCTGCTGGCCACGGGCCACGGCCAGCGAACCGGGCGGCACATCCTTCGTGATCACCGACCCTGCGGCGGTGTACGCACCGTCCCCTACCGTGACAGGCGCCACAAACATGTTGTCCGAACCCGTACGGCAATGCGACCCGACCGTCGTGTGGTGCTTGTCCTGACCGTCGTAGTTCACAAACACACTCGCCGCACCGATGTTCGAGTACTCGCCGATCGTCGCATCGCCGACATACGACAGGTGAGGGATCTTGGTCCCCTCCCCGATGGACGCGTTCTTCGTCTCGACATACGTCCCGATCTTGCCCTTCGCGCCCAGCCGGGTGCCGGGACGGAGATAGGCGTACGGCCCCACGCTCGCGCCCGCGCCGATACGGGAGCTGTAGGAGACCGTGTTGTCGACCCGGGCGCCGGCCTCGACCACCGTGTCGGTGAGACGGCTGTTCGGACCCACCTCGGCGCCCTCGCCGATGTGCGTCGCGCCGTGCAACTGCGTGCCCGGATGGACCACGGCGTCCTGGTCGAACGTGACCGTCACGTCCACCCAGGTGGTGGCCGGGTCGACGACGGTCACACCGGACAGCATCGCCCGCGTCAGCAGCCGGTCGTTGAGGATCCGGCGCGCCTCCGACAACTGCACACGGTTGTTGATCCCGGCGATCTCACGGTGGTCGCCCGCCACACAGGCACCGACACGATGCCCGGCCGCACGGAGAATCCCGAGCACGTCCGTGAGGTACTCCTCACCCTGGGAGTTGTCGGTGCGCACCTTGCCCAGCGCGTCCGCGAGCAACTGCCCGTCGAAGGCGAACACCCCGGAGTTGATCTCCCGGATCGCCCGCTGCGCCTCGGAGGCGTCCTTGTGCTCGACGATCTCCGTCACGGCACCGGAGGTCTCGTCCCGCACGATCCGCCCGTACCCCGTCGCGTCCGGCATCTCGGCACTCAGCACCGTGACGGCGTTGCCGTCCGCGGAATGCGTGGCGGCAAGGGCGTTGAGGGTCTCACCGGTCAGCAGCGGGGTGTCCCCGCACACCACGACGACGGTCCCCTCGACGCGGCCGCCCAGCTCCTCCAGAGCCATCCGCACCGCGTGCCCGGTGCCGTTCTGCTGCGCCTGCACGGCCGTTCGTACGTCGGCGTCGGTGCCGGCGAGGTGAGCGGTGACCTTCTCCCGGGCGTGCCCCACGACCACGACGAGGTTCTCGGGGTCCAACTCACGGGCGGCGGCGAGCACATGGCCGACCAGGCTGCGACCGCACAGCTCATGCAGAACCTTGGGTGTGGCCGACTTCATACGGGTGCCCTCACCCGCTGCGAGAACGACGACGGCTGCCGGGCGAATGGCGCTCACGGGATGCCCTTCGGCTGTGGAGGGGGAGGGTGACATCCGCAGGATACCGGGGCGTTTCCCGGGCGACATGAGAGTGGGCCCTGACAGTGCTGTCAGGGCCCGAACGGCGTGTGGCTCCCCCGCCAGGACTCGAACCTGAAATACATCATCCAAAGTGACGTGTGTTGCCGATTACACCACGGGGGATTATGGGACGCAGCCTACGCGGTTCGCCGCTCGGCCTCCACCACCATGCCAGACCACCAGCCTTCGATGCGACGGTACAAGTCGGCCCCCTTCAGGACTCTGACTGCCAGGCAACCCCGGTAGGAGTCGCCGACGTTCTTCCGCACAGTCTTCGGGTTGTGCTTCTTCAGGGTCGTCTTGTAAAAGGCGGAGCGGTCGGCGCCGACGACGTTGGCCCAGTACTCTTCGGCGGCTGAGGCGTCCGCGCTCTCATGGATCATGACGGCGTACCGCATGCGCTCGCGCACAACTCCGAGAAGGTCCAGCCAGGCCAGGTAGACCTTGATCATCCCGGGGTCGCTGTTGACGAAGATTACGCTTTCGCGGCGGTCGTACGGCTTGTCCTTGCTCCCCTCTGCCCAGTAGAGGCCGACACCCAAGAAGAACAACTCGCGGTCGGACATTGCGCCGATTTCTGCAGCGGCCGCCCCCTTGGTCTGTTGGCGCTCCTTGTCCCGCCTCGCGCCCTCGTGCTCCCACCTCTTGCGTGCCGCCAGCTTTGCCTGTTCCGTCGAATCTCGCCGCTCCGGCTTCGGCAGATCCCGGACCCACAGCGAGATCGAACTCTTCGAGCACCCCAGTTCCACCTGGATCTGGTCGTAGGTCCAGCCCTGGAGCCGGAGTTCCCTCGCCTTGTCCCGTAGGTCGTCCTTCGCGTTCGGTCGTTTCGTCCATTCCGGGGGCGGCTCGCCCTCCAGGAGGCGGTTGAGGAGGTCGTTGTTGTCGATGTGCAGTCGGTCGCGGATCTGTCGTCGGCTGAGCCCTTCCTGTCGCAGCGCGACCGCCCGCTCCCGCAGCGCCTCGAAGTCCGCGTACTTGCTGTATGGATGTGCCATAGGCATACCGTCCGGGCGGAATCCGATCTTCCGGCCTCGAACGGTGAGCGATTCAGCAGTTCGAGGGATATCGGGTCGTTTCGTGGTCGACCGGTCACTCCATGTGGTGTAGGCCAGTCGTCGAAATGCACCGGAAAACCTGCGGGGGCCGAACGTAGGCTGGAGGCATGACCACGACGGGGGAAGACACCACCGCGGCTCAGACGGGGCCGTGGTGGTGGGCACGGTGGCGCAGTGCGGTACTGGACGCGGGACTGGCGTCGGCGTCCGCGGTGGAGTGTGCGTTCGAGGGGATCCGGTTCGCGGACGACGCGGGGATCCCGATGGCCGCGGGGATCGTGTTCGGTGTGCTGACGGGGTCGGTCCTGCTCGTCCGGCGCAAGTGGCCGATCGCCGTCGTGCTCGTGAGCATCGCCATCACGCCGGCCCAGATGGGCTATCTCATGGGCATCGTCGGCCTGTACACGCTGGCCGCGTCCGAGCTGCCGCGCCGGATCATCGGCTCGCTGGCGGGGATGTCCCTGGTCGGGATGCTGATCGTGATGTTCGTGCGGGTGCGCCAGGACATGGCGCACGGCGAACTGGACCTGGGGGACTGGTTCGTACCCTTCGCGTCGATCACGACCGCGATCGGGATGACCGCGCCGCCCCTGCTGCTCGGGCTGTACGTGGGGGCGCGGCGCCGGCTGATGGAGAGTCTGCGGGAGCGGGCGGACGACCTGGAGCGGGAGCTTCAGCTGCTCGCCGAGCGGGCCGAGGAGCGGGCGGAGTGGGCGCGGGGCGAGGAGCGGACCCGTATCGCCCGCGAGATGCACGATGTCGTGGCGCACCGGGTGAGCCTGATGGTGGTGCACGCGGCCGCGTTGCAGGCGGTGGCCCGCAAGGACCCCGAGAAGGCCGTGAAGAACGCGGCCCTGGTGGGGGACATGGGCCGGCAGGCGCTCACCGAGCTGCGGGAGATGCTCGGTGTGCTGCGCAGCGGGGACGGGTTCGGGCGCCCTGAGCGGGCGGCGGTGCCGCTGGTCGCGGTGGGGGTGGCGGCGGCCGCGGCGGCCTCGCGGGCGGTGGACGAGACCGACGGGCCCTGTCTGGACGATCTGGAGACGCTGATCGGGCAGTCGGCCGCGGCCGGCATGGCCGTGGATCTGTCGGTGGAGGGCGATGTGCGGTCGTACGCGGCGCAGATCGAGCAGACGGCGTTCCGGGTGGTGCAGGAGGCGTTGACGAACGTCCACAAGCACGCGGCGGGTGCGAAGACGCACGTGCGTCTGGCGCACCGGGTGTCGGAGATCGCGATGCAGGTGGAGAACGAACCGCCGCCGGAGCTCTCGTCGCTCACCTCGGCCCGGCTGCCGTCGGGGGGCAACGGCCTGGTGGGGATGAAGGAGCGGGTCTCCGCGCTGGGCGGGGTGTTCGTGTCGGGGCCCACGGAGGCCGGCGGCTTCCGGGTGTCGGCGGTGATCCCGGCGGTGTGAGCGCCGTGGGAGCCGCCGCTGTCGTGGAGAGGTCAGCCGGCGGTGAGGCGGGTGGGTTCGATGCCGGCGACGAGGCCGGCGAGGGCCTGGTCGATGTCGGGGCCGAGGTACCAGTCGCCGGTGTGGTCGAGGGCGTAGACGCGGCCTTCGGTGTCGATGGCGAGGAGCGCCTGGGTGTCGGTCTCGGCGCCGACGGGGCAGACCTCGGTGTCGAGGGCGCGGCCGAGGTCGGCGAGGGTGCGGGCCATGTGGAGCCCGTGCAGCGGGTCGAGGTGGAGGCGGGCGGGTGCCACCTGGCGGCCAGGGCCGGTGGGGGTCAGATGGAGTCCGCCGAACTCGGCCCAGGCCTCGACGGCGGCCGGGAACACGGCGTGCCGGTGTCCGGCGGGCGAGGCGTGGTCGCGCAGGGCGTCGGCCCAGATCTCGGCCTGCTTTATGTCCCAGCGTCCGGGCTGCCAGCCGGCGGCGCGCAGCACGGCGTCGACGGGGACGGGGAAGCGGGTGCTGTGGGTGCGGTCGGGGTGCATCTGCCCTTCGCGTTCGTCGAGGTCATGGGTGGGCGCCGGGGTGCGTGGGGCGCCGTCGTGCGGGTCGTCCGGTGGGGGGTGGGGGTGTCAGCCGCCGTTCGCCGTGGGGTCGACGATGCGTACGCCGAAGTGGGCGCTCAGGGCGGTGCAGGCGCGGCAGGGGGCCGCGAAGCTGCCGTGCAGCGGGTCACCGTCCTCGCGGATGCGGCGGGCGGTGAGTTTGGCCTGCTTGAGGGCGCGGCGGGCCTCGCCGTTGGTCATCGGCTTGCGGGCGGCGCGCTTGCTGCGGGCCTCGTCGGCCGCGGTGATGTGTCGCGATATCAGCATGGTCTCGGCGCAGCGGCCGGTGAAGCGGTCGCGCCGGTCGCTGCCGAGGGTGTCGAGGAAGTCCTGGACGAGCGGGTGCAGCGGCGGGGCCAGGTCGCCGCGGGCGGCGGTGGAGGTAAGGGTGGCGCCGCGGACGGAGAGGGCGGCGGCGACCGTGGGCAGTATGCCGTCGCGCCGGTGGCGGAGGGTGGGCGCGTGGGGTCTCTCGGCGCTGCTCCAGCCGATGCGGGGATCGCCGTTGACGCCGGCGTGCGGGCCGCCGTTCATGCCGGTCGTCGTGCCCTCGTGCGGTCCTGCGTGCGGTCCCGTCTGCGTCGTGTTCATGATCGTCATCCCCTCCCGAGCATCCCCCCGGATGGCACAGACTGCCAAATGGCGTGGCTGGTGCGGAAGCTGGGGCGGTGCGACACGCCCGTGTTCGGTGGCGCCGTCACGATGGGGTGACGGCTGGTCACAGAAGCGGAGGGGGCCTGGCCGGTGCCCGGTGACCGGTGTCGTCGTACCGCATAGGCTGTCCGCACCGCGATCCAAGTGGTCGCCGCGATGCGCGCGGTTGACGCGTGGAGACGGACGAGACAGTCGATACGGCGCGTGGCGGCCCTGCTTTGCCGAAGGGGTCGCCGCGGGTCGTACCAGAGCGCCGCAGGGGGCTTTCGCCATGACGACAGGTCGGCTCGGGCAACAAGCCGCGCCGCCGAACGCGGCCTATGCCGGGCAGGTCGTGCATTTCCCGGATCCGGTCCGGGCCGCGCGTCATCCCAGAGGGGTGCGGGTGGACGAGCGTGGCTACCCCGACTTCTCGCCGTACGCGCGTGCCGCCGCGGAGATCGCCGAGCCGCCGGAGGGTTTCGGGGTCGACGAACTGCGGCTGACGGACTACGTGTCGGCCAACGCGGCGCTCGCGGCGACCGGTCACGAGCTGTGGGACACGGTGCCTGCGGTGGCGACGCCGCACGGCTGGACCTGGCACCACGTGGTGGCCTCCCGGCGCCTGGAACTGATCCCGGTCGAGGTGAAGGCCCTGCTGCGGCATCACGGCGGGATCGCGACGACACGTGTCGACCAGAACAAGCGCGGGACGCGGCCGTTGCAGGAGACGCGTCCGGCGCACTTCGGGCTGCCGAAGGCGTCGCTGGCGGTGACGGAGTCGCAGGTGCAGGGGGTCGAGGAGGACCTCGGGTACCGGCTGCCGGGCGCCTACCGGTCGTTCCTGAAGGCGGCGGGCGGCTCGGCGCCGGTGGGAGCCGCGCTGGACGCGGAGTTGGGACTCCTGGTCGACCAGCCCTTCTTCACGGTGCGCGACGAGGCGGCGGTCAACGACCTCGTGTACGTCAACAAGTGCCTGCGCGACCATCTGACCAAGGACTATCTCGGTGTCGGCTTCGTCCAGGGCGGTCTGCTGGCCGTGAAGGTGAAGGGCGAGGGCGTCGGTTCGGTCTGGTTCTGCGCCTACGACGACGCACGCGACGTCGACCCCGCCATGCCGCCTCCCGAGCGCGTGGAGCGGCTGCTGCTGCCCTGTGGCGCGGACTTCGACGTGTTCCTGTCCCGGCTGGCCGGTAATCCGCCGGAGTTGGAGACGGTGGCGAACCTGATGGTGGACGGCGGGTTCGCCCGTTCCGTTCCCGTGTCTTCTTCCGTGTCGGGGGAGTGAGCTTCAGCGATGGTGACGTTCGCGCAGGCGCAGGAGCGCGCGGAGGAGTGGATCAACGGGGACGTGCCCTCGTACCAGCATCGTGAGGTGCGGGTGCGGGAGTTCGGCCTCGGGTTCGTGGTGTGGGCCGAGGACCGTGCGGAGGGGCCGCGTTCGGACGGGGGCGCGCAGCGGCTGGTGATCGCCCGGGACAGCGGGGAGGCCACGCTGTGGCCCTCGCTGCCGGTGGGTGAGGTCGTTCGCCGGTACGAGGAGGAGTACGGGCGGGAGGACGGGGCCGGGGACGCGGGAGCGGCGGCGGGCAGCGCGGCTGCGTCCCGTCTCGACCTGAACCAGACGTCGTTCCTGCTGACACCGCCGGAGTGGTTGCAGGACGCGGCGGACAAGCTGGGGATCGGCGGGGCGGCCGCGGATGCCGCGGCGCCCGACGTGCCGGCGGGGGCGCGGCCGTGGACCGGGACCGACACCAACGGCGGTGAGGACCTGTCCGTGGCCTTGCCGGACACGGTGTTCTCGGCGCCGGTGAGCGACGGGGGCGGTGGCGCGGAGGAGACGGCGGGGGCGGGGGCTCCGTCGGCCTCGTCGGCTTCGGAGCTCGTGGAGGTGTCCGAGGCTTCGGAGATCGCCGAGGTGTCGGAGCCGCTGGACTCCAGGACCACGCGGATCTCGGGGGGCGGGACGTCGTCGTCCGGGGGGCGTGAGGAGGGTGCGCAGGGGAGTGCGCCGTCGGGCGGCTCTTCGTACGGCTATCCGCAGGGGGCCGCTGGTGCCTCGGGTGCGGGGGCCGGTGCGATGCCTCCGTCCGCCGCGCCGGGTGCGTCCTCGTACGGCTATCCGCAAGGGGCCGTCGGTTCCGGGGCAGGTGTGCCCGCTGCGCCCGGGGCTCCCAGGCCCGCGCCGAGTGCCGGGGACATCGCTGATGTCGCCACCAGCAGGTTGGCGCCGCCGTCGCGGGCGGCGCAGGCCGGGGGCTCGACCCCGCCGCCTCCGCCCGGTCCTCCCGGGGTGCCCGGTGCGCCGGGGGGCGGGTATGTGCCCACCCAGTTCGTGTCGGCGCCGGGTGCCGAGGGGTCCCCGGGTTCGGCGGCACCGCAGCCTCCGGGCCCGCCGCCGACCCCGGGCGCCGGTGCGCCCACTCCGCCTCCGCCGGGGGCGGTCGGTGCGCCGCAGCCTTCCGTGGGACAGGGCGCACCTGGGCAGGGGGCACCGCGGTTCCCGAGCGCGCCCGGGGCTCCGCAGGCACCTGTTCCCGGTGTGCCGGGTGCGGCCGACGCGCCCCGGTTCCCCGGCACTCAGGGGGCGCCGCCCTTCCCCGGTGCTCCGGGTGCTCCGGGTGCGCCGCAGCCTCCCGGGCCCCCCGGGGTTCCCCGGACCGCGTCGGGAGCCGTGCATCACGCGGAAACCGTGTTGTCCCCACCTCCGGCGACCGGCCCCGGCATGCCTCCACCGCCGCAAGCTCCCGGAGCCCCCGGTGCCCCCGGAGCCGCTCAGGGCGCTCCGCAGCCGATGCCGCCGGGCGCGATGCCGCCGCCTCCTCCGGGAGCCGTACCGTCCCCGGGCCCGGCGCCGCAGGGGCATCCCGCCCCCGGGCAGCCCCCGGCCTACGGCTACCCCCAGCAGTCGCAGCCCACGGTCGGTCCGGGGTACCAGGCGGTGCTTCGGTACCGCGCGCAGGACGGGTCCGAGCAGCAGTTGATCCGGCGGTCGGCGCCGGGGACGCCGCACCCGGAGTGGCAGATCTTCCACGAGCTGCGCGGCATGAACGTCCCCCCGGACCAAGTGCTGGAGCTGCACACCGAGTTGGAGTCCTGTGAGCTGCCGGGGGCGTATTGCGCGCGGATGATCCGGGAGCAGTGGCCGCAGGCGCGGATCGCGAGCATCGCGCCGTACGGCACGGATCACGCGAGCCGGCAACAGGGCATGCAGCAACTCCTGGCACACCAAGGCGAGTTGCACCAGGTCGCCGACGGCCCGGCGCGTCCGGCGCCCGTCCGCGCCCCCCTGCCCCCGGTCCAGGCGGCGCCGCCGATCCCGCCGGAGGGTGTGGCGCAGGAGCTGGCGGGAGCCTTCGGCCCGGGGATCTTCCGGTTCGAGCAGGTCGCGGTGGACCGCCAGGGCGTGCCGCCGGTCGTCGCGCACTCGCTGGTCGTGGCGGGGCTGCCGGTGGACATGGGCCCCTTCTTCTGGGCGCAGGCCCAGCCGGGGCGGCCGGTGCCGACGCTGGCCGAACTGGCCGCCGAACGCGGGGTGCAGCCGGCCTCCGACGCGGGCTCGTACCTCGTCATGGGCAGCGACTTCGGCAAGGCGGTCTGTGTGCAGTACGGCACGGCGAACATCGTCGCCGTGCCGGTGGAGGCCGGACCGGGCGGTGCGCCGGTGCCGCCGCAGTTCGTGAACACGGGTCTGCCCGAGTTCCAGCGCTGTCTGGCGCTGCTCGGCCGGATGTGGCGGCTGCGGTTCGGCCTGAACCAGGAGCAGGCGGGTCGTTGGACCGTCGACTTCCAGGCCCAGCTGGCCTCGCTCGACCCGGCGGCGCTGGGCTCGCCGGAGAGCTGGTGGTCGGTGCTGCTCGAACAGATGTGGGACGGGCTGCTGTAACCCCGCCCCGCCGCGACTGACGCTCGCGCGCGTGGAGGGCCGGACCCGGTCGTACGACCGGGTCCGGCCCTTTTTTGCGCACACTCGATCACATGACGATCCGTGACGACCGGGGTAGTCGTGCGGAGTGTCGCGTTATGAACATTTCCGTCCGATACATCAAGATGTGCGCGAAATCATCATTTCGCGTCCGTTTGTGTTGTCGGCGGAGAGGAATTCCAGGATGAGCAGCGCACCGGTGTCGCCCCCGGGGTTCGTGCCCGTACGGGGGCGCGGCTACCGCCCCGAACAGGTCGACGCGTACGCCGCCGCCCTGTCCCAGGACCGTGACGCCGCCTGGGAACGGGCCGCCCGGCTGACCGTGCTCGCCAGGGAGATGGAGGCCGAGGCGGAGTGGCTGCGGGAGGTCGTGTCCACGCTGACCCCGCAGGCGTACGAGACCCTCGGCGAGGGCGCGCGACGGCTCTTCGAGCTGGGCCAGGAGGAGGCCGAAGCCGTCCGGGACAGGGCGCGGCAGGAGGCGCAGCACCTCGCGGACGAGGCGCGGGCGCACGCCGACGGCGTACGGGATGCCGCACAGGCGCACGCCGACACCGTGCGCGCTGCGGCCGAGGAGCGCGCCCGTCAGCGGCTGCTCGCCGCGCGCGCCGAGGCCGACGAGATCCGGGTCGCCGCCCGGCGTGAGGTGAAGGCGGGGCGCGGAGAGGCGTTGGCCGTGCTGCGCGAGGTACGCCAGCGCACCACCGCCATGCTCGCCGAGCAGGCCAAGGAGCATGCGGAGCGGTGGGCCGAGGTGGAACAGGCCGACGAGAAGCGGGCGGCCGAGGCGGACGCGCGGGCCGCCGAACGGGTGGCGCTGGCGGAGGCGGCACTGTCGGAGGCGAAGCGGGGGTTCGCCGAGGCGGAGGCGTCAGTCGAACAGTGCGAGGAGGACGCACGCGTGCGTGCGGCGGAGATCCTCGCGCAGGCCCATGGCGAGGAGGAGCGGATCGCCCGGGAGACGGAACGGGTGCTGCTGGAGCACGGCGAACGCTGGAGCGAGGTCCAGGCCCAGATGGACCACGTACGCAGCAGCCTGACGGCACTCACGGGGAAAGCGGCGACGGAGTAGGCGGGGCCGGGGCCGCCGGCCGGGGGGCGGTACGCGGAGGGCGGTGCGCGGAGGCCGGAGGGCCCGGGCGGCCCCTGCCCTATAGGGCCCGCCCGAGGCTCTGCCCTGAGTGCCGGCCGGAGGCTCCGCGCGGATCGCCTGCCCGAGGCCTCGCCTGGAGTGCCCTACGTGGGAGCGCCTGTTCGGGG
>NZ_KQ948153.1:286574-427014 GCF_001513955.1 Streptomyces pseudovenezuelae
CCCTCAGGGCCCTGCCTGGAGCCCCTGACCGAGGCTCTGCGCGGAGCACTCGTCCAAGGCCTCGCCCGGAGCCCCGTCCAAGACCCACCAGAGCCTCTGCCCACGGCCCCGGCGCTGTGCGCGGATCGCCTGTCCAAGGCCTCGCCCGCAGTGCCTGCCTCAGGCTCGGTCCAGAGCCCTCGCTCAGGGTCCTGCCCGGAGTGCCCGACCGACGCCCTGCGCGGATCGCTTGTCCAGGGCCTCGCCCGGAGCCCGTCCAAGGCCCTGCCCGGAGCCTCTGCCCAAGACCCACACGCAACCTCTGCCCACGGCCCCACCCGGGCTCACCCTTGCCCTCCCCGGGCTCACCGCCCACCTCGGGCACACCCCTGCCGCCCCGGCCCCCCGGTGTCACCCCCTCCGCACCGCGCCCGCCAGGATCCAGCCCTCCACGGCCTCGTACTGCTTGCGCTGTTCCTCGGATCGGCGGCGGCCCGAGGCGATCGTTCCGAGCCATCCGAAGAGGAAGCCCGCCGGGATGGACACCAGGCCGGTCGTGGTGAACGGCAGCCAGTTGAAGTCGGCCTCGGGGAAGGCGGACACGGGTGACCCGGAGACGAGGTTCGTGCCCGGCATCAGCGCCAGCACCGTGAGCGTGCCGCCGAGCAGCGTGCAGAGCAGGCCCGTGCGGGTGTAGCGCCGCCAGAACAGGGTGTAGACGAGCGCAGGGGCCAGCGCGGACGCGCCGACGCAGAAGGACAGGATGACCAGCGGCTGAAGGCTGCGGTGCTGGATGAGCGTCGCGAGGAAGATCGTGGGGACGCCTACCGCCAGCGCGGACACCCGGGCCAGCAGGATCTCGCGCTGCGGCGGCATCGAGCGGGCCCGTGCCGCGAACACGTCGTGGGCGAGGGAGTTGGCGCAGGCGAGGATCATGCCGGCGACGGAGGCGAGCAGGGTGAGGAAGAGCGCGGTGGTGACCGTCGTGAACAGAAACGTCTCACCGGTCGACACATCAGGTCCGAACACCGCCCGGGAGCCCAGCAGATACGCCGTGTTGCCCTGCGGATCCGCCTCCGCGATCACCGTCCGCCCGATCATCGCCGTCGCGCCGACCCCGACGACCGTGATGACCAGGACGAACACGGCGACCGCCGAGACCGCCCAGGACATCGAACGCCGTACCTGGCGGGCGCTGGACGCGGTGTACATGCGCATCGTGACGTGCGGCAGACACGCCCCGCCGATGACGACCGCGAGCTGAGAGGTGATCATGTCGACGCGCGGATACGGCCCGCCCGCGAACTCCAGCCCGGACTGCAGGAAGGAGTTCCCCACCCCGCTCTGCCGGGCCGCCGTGTCGAAGAGGGCTGCGGGGTTCCAGTCGAAGCGGTTCATGACCAGTACGGCGACCACTGCGCCCGATCCCAGGAGCATGACGATCTTCAGGATCTGGATGAGGGCGGTGCCCTTCATGCCGCCGATGGCCGCGTAGCTGATCATCAGGATGCCCAGGCCGATGATGAACCCGGTCTTCAGGGAGTCGCCGGTGAACCCCAGGATGAACGCCAGCAGTTGGCCGGCGCCGGCGAGCTGCACCAGCATCAGCGGCAGCAGCGCGGCGAGGGTGACCAGGCACGCGGCGACGCGTACCGCACGTCCCGGCATCCGGCGCGCGAGCGCGTCCCCCATGGTGAACCGGCCCGCGTTGCGCAGGGGTTCGGCCAGCAGGAACATCAGCAGCATCAACGACAGGGCCGTGCTGAGCGCGAGGACGATGCCGTCGTAGCCGCACAGGGCGATCACCCCGCCCGTGCCGAGCACGGTCGCGGCGGAGATGTAGTCGCCCGCGATGGCGAGGCCGTTGCGCATGGCGGACAAGGAGCTGTAGCCGGTGTAGAACTCGTCGAGGTCGTCGCCGTCCGGGCCGGTCATCACGCACAGCAGGAGGGTGATGGTGGCGACGGCGGAGAACGCCACCAGGCTCATCGCCTGCGCGGAGTCGCTGAAGCCGGTCATCGCGCGGCCGCCTCTCGCCTGGCGTCCACCTCGGACTGCTTGCGGATGCGGTCCGCGAGCGGGTCGACGTAGCGGCGCGCGGTGTGCTCGTACACGGCGATCGCCAGCCAGGTGACGGGCAGTTGGAGCAGGGCGAGGACCAGTCCGGTGGGCAGTCCCTCGGTGAGGCTGCTCGCCATGAAGGACGGCGCGTACGCGGACAGGACGAGGAAGAACGTGAAGTAGCCGAGCGCGGTGAGCGTGGCGGTGCGCCGCTGCCAGCGGTAGGCGCTGCGCAGGATCCGCAGGTCGCTGTGGTGGCCGAGCGGGGAGCGGTGGCGCGCGGGGTGCGGGGGCGCGGGCGGTGGGGCGGGGGGCTGCCAGGGGTAGGTGGGGTACGGCTGTGACGGGTCGTAAGACATCCCGTGCTCCTTGCGTGGCTCGGGCCCGGCGCGGCGGACCGCAGGGAGTTCTGGGGGGTGGAGGGGGGAGCGGAGCCCCGCACGTTACTCGCCGGTTCGGAATTGCACAGCCCTTTCGACAAACTGATTGGTCGGTATGCGCTTACTTCGCTGACCTGCGGTGTTACCCCGGTTAACTCAGACTTTTGGACGCGCCGGAGTGTGCTCGGACCCTCACTCGGGGTGCCCGGGGGCGCCGGCCGGGCGGCCCGGTCACTGCTCCTTGAGCACCGGGAAGCGCCGGGGCGCCAGCACCAGCAGCACCGCGAACGCCAGGGCCGCCGCGCAGCCCGCGCCCACGTACACCGCGTGCACCGCGTCCGCGATGGCCGCGCGGGTCGCCTCCGGGGCCGTGCCGGCGTCCAGGGCGCGCGTGACGGAGTCCAGATCGCCCGCGCCGCCCAGCCGGCTCGCCAGTACTCCGTTCGCGACCGCGCCGAAGACCGCCGCGCCCACCGTCTGGCCGGTCTGGCGGCAGAACAGGACGGAGGCCGTCGTCGTGCCGCGTTCCGCCCAGCCCACCGTCGACTGGACTCCGACGATCAGGGGGAGCTGGAACAGGCCCAGCGCGCCGCCCAGGAGCAGCATCAGCAGGGTCGGCTGCCAGGCCGCGCCCGGGTAGGGGAGGAAGGGGAAGGCGAACAGGACCAGGGTGGCCGTACCGATGCCCAGCATCGCGGTGTTGCGGAAGCCGATGCGCCGGTACACGTGCTGGCTCAGCGCCGCCGACACCGGCCAGGTGAGCGTCCATACGGACAGCACGAATCCGGCGGTGACCGGGGCGAGGCCGAGCACCGACTGGGCGTACGTCGGCAGGAAGACCGTGGGGGCGACCATGAGGAGTCCCAGGGCGCCGAGGGCCAGGTTCACCGCGGCGATCGTGCGGCGGCGCCAGACCCAGCCGGGGATGATCGGCTCGGCCGCCCGGCGTTCGATCAGGACCACGGCGGCCACCAGGGCGAGTCCCGCGCCGAACAGGCCCAGTGACGGCCACGACAGCCACGGCCACGCCACCCCGCCCTGCACGAGCGCGGTCAGCAGCACGCCCCCGCACGCGAACACCGCGAGCGCGCCCGCCCAGTCGACACGCGTACGCGTGGCCGTCGTGTCGCGGGCCGAGCGCTGCGGCTCGTGCAGATGACGGACGATCAGCCACAGCGCCACCGCGCCGATCGGCAGATTGACCAGGAAGATCCACCGCCAGTCCGCGTACGCCGCGAGCACCCCGCCGATGCCCGGACCCGCGACCGCCGCCACCGCCCACACGGTGGACAGTTTGGCCTGGATCTTCGGGCGTTCCTCCAGCGGGTACAGGTCGGCGGCGAGCGTCTGGACCGTGCCCTGCAGGGCGCCGCCGCCGAGCCCCTGGACGATCCGGAACGCGATCAGCGCCCCCATGTTCCACGCCACCGCGCACAGCAGCGAGCCGAGCAGGAACACCGCCGCGCCCGCGATCAGCACCGGCTTGCGCCCGAAGGTGTCGGACAGCTTGCCGTACACCGGCAAGGTCACGGTCACGGCCAGCAGATAGCCGGAGAACAGCCAGGAGAAGACGGAGAAGCCGCCCAGGTCGCCGACGATCTGCGGGACCGCCGTGGAGACGATGGTGGAGTCCAGGGCCGCGAGCGCCATCGCGAGCATCAGGGCCGCCACGACCGCCCCGCGCCGGTTCGCCGACACGTGCTGCGCGGACTCCCGAACCGACGGCCTGGTGTCGTCCACGCGGATTCCTTCCCCCTGCATCTATCTGCCGGCGACCACTCTCCCACTCGCCCCTCATGGGGCGGCAGGGTGCGGTCCCGGTGGTTCGCCGGTGGGCAGGAGGGTGGAGCCGACCCCTAGATCGCCTCCACCCGGCGGTGGACTGCCCCTAGGGGTACCTCCGCACTACGGCTGGGGGAGGGTTCGTACCGCCGGAGGAGGAGAAGGGCCAGGGGCCCTCCTTAACCTGGCTTTACGCCGCTGGGGAGCGGTGGGGGAGGGGCGGCCGGATCGACGGGGGTGGGGTTTTCCCCCGTAGAAGAGGGTGCTGAGCACCAGCGCGCCGGACCGTCCCGCGGCACCAGACTGAACGCCGTACCCAGCACACGCACCAGGCACTTACCGAACGCCGGGCGGTCCCGGCGGCTCACTGACTGACCGATATAGGAGACATACCGTGACATCGGCTGTGACCATCACCAGGCACGGGGGCACTGGAGGGCGTACGGCCGTTGCCGCGCGAGCGCGGCAGGTCGTCAAGGCGTACGGGTCCGGGGAGACCCGGGTCGTCGCCCTCGACCATGTGGACGTGGACATCGCTCGCGGACAGTTCACCGCGATCATGGGCCCCTCGGGGTCCGGCAAGTCCACCCTCATGCACTGCCTCGCCGGACTGGACACCGTGACCAGCGGTCAGATCTACCTCGACGACACCGAGATCACCGGCCTGAAGGACAAGAAGCTCACGCAGCTGCGGCGCGACCGGGTCGGGTTCATCTTCCAGGCGTTCAACCTGCTTCCGACGCTCAACGCGCTCGAGAACATCACGCTGCCGATGGACATCGCCGGACGTAAGCCCGACAAGCAGTGGCTCGCGCGGGTGGTGGACACCGTGGGACTTTCCGACCGGCTCCGGCACCGGCCCACCCAGCTCTCCGGCGGACAGCAGCAGCGGGTCGCCGTGGCCCGCGCCCTGGCCGCCCGGCCCGAGATCATCTTCGGTGACGAGCCGACCGGAAACCTCGACTCGCGCGCGGGTGCCGAGGTGCTGGGCTTCCTGCGCCGTTCCGTCGACGAGCTCGGGCAGACCATCGTCATGGTCACGCACGACCCGGTGGCCGCCTCGTACGCGGACCGCGTGCTGTACCTCGCCGACGGCCGGATCGTCGACGAGATGTACAAGCCGACCGCGGAGGCCGTCCTGGACCGCATGAAGGACTTCGACGCCCGGGGGCGCACGTCATGACCGTCATGAAGACCTCGATGCGCAACTTCTTCGCGCACAAGGGACGCATGGCCCTGTCGGCCGTCGCCGTCCTGCTGTCGGTCGCCTTCGTCTGCGGGACGCTGGTGTTCACGGACACGATGTCCACCACCTTCGACAAGCTGTTCGCGGCGACCTCCTCGGACGTGACGGTGAGCGCCAAGGGCGCCTCCGACAGCGGCGAGACGACCTCCGACAACGGCAGGCCGCCGGTCATGCCGGCCGCCGTGGTCGGCGAGGTGCGCAAGGCGCAGGGCGTGAAGACGGCGGAGGGGACCGTCTTCTCGACCTCGGTGACCGTCGTGGACGCCGACAAGGACAGCCTCTCGCCGTCCGGCGGCGGCCCGACCATCGTCGGCAGCTGGAACGGCAACGACGCCCGCACCATGAAGGTGACCTCCGGTGCGGCGCCGAAGAACTCCGGCCAGGTCATGGTCGACAAGGACACCGCCGACAAGCACCACCTCAAGCTCGGTGACGAGATCGGCGTGATCAGCGCGGTCGGCACGCACACCGCGAGGATCTCCGGGATCGCGGCCTTCCAGGTCACCAACCCCGGTGCCGCGATCTTCTACCTGGACACCAAGACGGCCCAGCAGACGCTGGTCGGCAGGACGGGCGTGTTCACGAACGTCAACGTCACCGCCGCCTCCGGGGTCACCGACGCGCAGCTGAAGAAGAACGTCGCGGCCGAGGTCGGCGGCGGCTACAAGGTGCAGACGGCCAAGGAGACCGCCGACGCCAACCAGAAGGACGTCGAGGGCTTCATGAACGTCATGAAGTACGCGATGCTCGGCTTCGCCGGGATCGCCTTCCTCGTCGGCATCTTCCTGATCATCAACACCTTCTCGATGCTGGTCGCGCAGCGGACGAGGGAGATCGGCCTGATGCGGGCCGTCGGCTCCTCGCGCGGACAGGTCAACCGGTCCGTGCTGGTCGAGGCGCTGCTCCTGGGCGTGTTCGGGTCGGTGCTGGGGGTCGGCGCGGGCGTCGGGCTCGCGGTCGGGCTGATGAAACTCATGGGCTCCCTGGGCATCCACCTGTCGACCAGCGACCTGACCATCGCCTGGACGACCCCCGTGGTCGGCCTGCTCCTCGGCGTGGTCGTCACCGTGCTCGCCGCCTGGCTGCCGGCCCGCCGCGCAGGCAAGGTCTCCCCGATGGCCGCCCTGCGCGACGCGGGCGCCCCGGCCGACGCCAGGGCGGGCCGCGTACGGGCCCTGCTGGGCACGGTGCTGACCGCCGGAGGCGGTTACGCGCTCTACCTTGCCTCCGCGGCCGACAAGGCCAAGGAGGGCTCGCTGTGGCTCGGCATCGGCGTGGTGCTCTCCCTGATCGGCTTCGTCGTCATCGGACCGCTGCTCGCCGGCGGGGTGGTGCGTGTCCTGGGCGCGCTCGTCCTCAGGATGTTCGGTCCGATCGGCCGCCTGGCCGAGCGCAACGCCCTGCGCAACCCGCGCCGTACCGGTGCCACGGGCGCCGCCCTGATGATCGGCCTCGCACTGGTGGCCTGTCTGGCGGTCGTCGGCTCGTCCATGGTCGCCTCGGCGACGGACGAGCTCGACAAGACGGTCGGCACGGACTTCATCATCCAGTCCGACAGCGGGCAGCTGGTCACCCCGGCCGCGGTGAAGGCCGTGAAGGACACGCCGGGCCTGGCGCACGTCACCGAGTACAAGACCGCGCAGGCCGACTACACGACCCCCGACGGCAAGACGCTCAAGGACACCGACATCACGGCGGCCGACCCGACGTACGCGACCGACCTGCGGACCAAGACGGTGGCGGGCGAACTCGCCGACGCCTACAAGCCCGACTCGATGTCCGTGCACGAGAAGTTCGCCAAGGCGCACGGCGTCCACCTGGGCTCGAAGATCAAGGTCGCCTTCAAGGACGGCGCGACCGCCGAGCTGACGGTCCGGGCGATCACCAGCAGTGACGTCGTCATCGACGCCGGCTCCAAGTACATCTCGATCGCCACGCTCGCGAAGTACGTGCCGGCCGACAAGATGCCCCTCGACCAGCTGGTCTTCGCCAACGCCAAGGACGGTCAGCAGGACGCCGCGTACACGTCCCTGAAGTCGGCGCTGCACGACTACCCGCAGTACACCGTGCGCGACCAGACCGACTACAAGGAAGCCTTCAAGGACCAGATCGGCCAGCTCCTGAACATGATCTACGGCCTGCTGGCCCTCGCGATCATCGTCGCGATCCTGGGTGTCGTGAACACCCTGGCGCTCTCGGTGGTCGAGCGGACCCGGGAGATCGGCCTCATGAGGGCCATCGGCCTCTCGCGGCGCCAGCTGCGGCGGATGATCCGCATGGAGTCGGTGGTGATCGCCCTCTTCGGCGCACTGCTGGGGCTGGGCCTGGGCATGGGCTGGGGCGCGACCGCCCAGAAGCTCCTCGCCCTGCAGGGCCTGAAGGTCCTGGAGATCCCCTGGCCGACGATCATCGCGGTCTTCATCGGCTCGGCCTTCGTGGGCCTGTTCGCCGCCCTGATCCCGGCGTTCCGGGCGGGCCGGATGAACGTCCTGAACGCGATCGCCACCGAATAGCCGCCCCTGGGGACGGGGGAACGCGGGGGAACGCCCGGCGCCGAGAAGTCACGGGGGACTTCTCGGCGCCGGGTTCTCGGCTGTCCACAGGTTCTCCGCTGTCCACGGGTTCGCGGCTGTCCACCGGGGTGTCCACGGGTTCTTCGCCGTCCACAGGGCACCCGCGGGTGAGGCGGGGTTGTCCACAGGCTCCGGCGGCCGGGCCGACGCCGTCGTAGGCTGGAGACCCCCCGGCCCTTCGTTGTGTCGGGCCCTTCGCGTTGCCCACCCCCCAGAAATCCCCCGGACGAAAGCCGCCCAGAATGAGCCTGCACGGTCTGCTCGACGCCGTCGTCAAGGACCCCGCCCTCGCGGAAGCGATCACGGCGGCCCAGGACGGCAACCGCATGCACGTCGACCTGGTCGGCCCCCCGGCGGCCCGCCCCTTCGCGATCGCCGCCCTCGCGCGTGAGGCCGGCCGTCCCGTGCTCGCCGTGACGGCGACGGGCCGTGAGGCGGAGGACCTGGCCGCCGCCCTGCGCTCCCTGCTCCCCTCGGAGGGGGTCGTGGAGTACCCCTCCTGGGAGACCCTCCCGCACGAGCGACTCAGCCCCCGCTCCGACACCGTCGGCCGCCGCCTCGCCGTCCTGCGCCGCCTGTCCCACCCGCGCCCCGACGACCCCGAGACCGGCCCGGTCTCCGTCGTCGTCGCGCCCGTGCGTTCCGTGCTCCAGCCGCAGGTCAAGGGCCTCGGCGACCTGGAACCGGTGGCGCTGCGCACGGGCCGGACCGCGGACCTGAACACGATCGTGGAGGCCCTCGCAGCGGCCGCGTACGCGCGCGTGGAGCTCGTCGAGAAGCGCGGCGAGTTCGCCGTCCGCGGCGGCATCCTCGACGTCTTCCCGCCCACCGAGGAACACCCCCTGCGCGTCGAGTTCTGGGGCGACGACATCGAGGAGATCCGTTACTTCAAGGTCGCCGACCAGCGCTCCCTGGAGGTCGCCGAGCACGGCCTGTGGGCCCCGCCCTGCCGCGAACTGCTCCTGACCGACGACGTACGGGCGCGGGCGCGTGCCCTCGCCGAACAGCACCCGGAGCTCGGCGACCTGCTCGGCAGGATCGCCGAGGGGATCGCCGTGGAGGGCATGGAGTCCCTGGCCCCGGTCCTCGTCGACGACATGGAACTGCTGATCGACGTGCTGCCCAAGGGCGCCATGGCCGTCGTGTGCGATCCGGAGCGGGTCCGCACGCGCGCCTCCGACCTCGTGGCCACCTCGCAGGAGTTCCTCCAGGCCTCCTGGGCGGCCACCGCGGGCGGCGGGGAAGCGCCCATCGACGTCGACGCGGCCTCTCTGTGGTCCATCGCCGACGTCCGCGACCGGGCGCGCGAGCTGGACATGATGTGGTGGTCCGTGTCGCCGTTCGCGGCGGACCTCGAACTGGAGGCCGACACCCTCAAGCTCGGCATGCACGCGCCCGAGACCTACCGCGGCGACACCGCCAAGGCGCTCGCCGACACCAAGGGCTGGCTCGCCGACGGCTGGCGCGCGGTCTTCGTGACCGAGGCGCACGGCCCCGCCGCCCGTACCGTCGAGGTGCTCGGCGGCGAGGGCATCGCAGCCCGCCTCGACGCCGAGCTCGCGTCCCTGAGCCCGTCCGTCGTGCACGTGGCGTGCGGCTCGATCGAGTACGGCTTCGTGGACCCGGCGCTCAGACTCGCGGTCCTGACCGAGACCGACCTGACCGGGCAGAAGGCGGCCGGCAAGGACGGCGCCCGGATGCCCGCCCGGCGCCGCAAGACGATCGACCCGCTCACCCTGGAGGCGGGCGACTACATCGTCCACGAACAGCACGGCGTGGGCCGCTACATCGAGATGGTCCAGCGCACCGTGCAGGGCGCCACCCGCGAGTACCTCGTCGTCGAGTACGCCCCCGCCAAGCGCGGCCAGCCCGGCGACCGGCTCTACATCCCCACCGACCAGCTGGAGCAGATCACCAAGTACGTCGGCGGCGAGGCGCCCACCCTGCACCGGCTCGGCGGCGCCGACTGGACCAAGACCAAGGCGCGCGCGAAGAAGGCCGTCAAGGAGATCGCCGCCGACCTGATCAAGCTGTACAGCGCGCGGATGGCGGCCCCCGGGCACACCTTCGGCCCGGACACCCCCTGGCAGCGGGAGCTGGAGGACGCCTTCCCGTACGCGGAGACGCCCGACCAGCTCACCACCATCGCCGAGGTCAAGGAGGACATGGAGAAGTCGGTCCCCATGGACCGCCTGGTCTGCGGCGACGTCGGTTACGGCAAGACGGAGATCGCGGTCAGGGCCGCCTTCAAGGCCGTCCAGGACGGCAAGCAGGTCGCCGTCCTCGTCCCGACGACCCTGCTGGTGCAGCAGCACTTCGGGACGTTCAGCGAGCGGTACTCGCAGTTCCCGGTCGTCGTGAAGGCGCTCAGCCGCTTCCAGACCGACACCGAGGCGAAGGCCGTCCTGGAGGGCCTGCGCGAGGGCTCGGTGGACGTCGTCATCGGCACCCACCGGCTGTTCTCCTCGGAGACCAAGTTCAAGGACCTCGGCCTGGTCATCGTCGACGAGGAGCAGCGCTTCGGCGTCGAGCACAAGGAACAGCTGAAGAAGCTCCGCGCCAACGTGGACGTGCTGACCATGTCCGCCACCCCGATCCCGCGCACCCTGGAGATGGCGGTCACCGGCATCCGCGAGATGTCGACGATCACCACGCCCCCGGAGGAGCGCCACCCGGTGCTCACCTTCGTCGGGCCGTACGAGGAGAAGCAGATCGGCGCGGCCATCCGCCGTGAACTGCTGCGCGAGGGCCAGGTCTTCTACATCCACAACCGGGTCGAGTCCATCGACCGGGCGGCCGCGCGGCTGCGCGAGATCGTCCCCGAGGCGCGCATCGCCACCGCCCACGGCCAGATGTCGGAGCAGGCTCTCGAACAGGTCGTCGTCGACTTCTGGGAGAAGAAGTTCGACGTGCTCGTGTCGACCACGATCGTCGAGTCGGGCATCGACATCTCCAACGCGAACACGCTGATCGTGGAGCGCGGCGACAACTTCGGCCTGTCCCAGCTGCACCAGCTGCGCGGCCGGGTGGGCCGTGGCCGCGAGCGGGGCTACGCGTACTTCCTGTACCCCCCGGAGAAGCCGCTGACGGAGACGGCGCACGAACGCCTGGCGACGATCGCCCAGCACACCGAGATGGGCGCGGGCATGTACGTCGCGATGAAGGACCTGGAGATCCGCGGCGCGGGAAACCTCCTCGGCGGCGAGCAGTCCGGGCACATCGCGGGCGTCGGCTTCGACCTGTACGTCCGCATGGTCGGCGAGGCCGTCGCGGACTACCGGGCCTCCCTGGAGGGCGGGGTCGAGGAGGAGCCGCCGCTGGAGGTCAAGATCGAGCTCCCGGTCGACGCGCACGTCCCGCACGACTACGCGCCGGGCGAGCGGCTGCGCCTGCAGGCGTACCGGGCGATCGCCTCGGTGAACACCGAGGAGGACGTGAAGGCCGTACGCGAGGAACTCGTCGACCGCTACGGCAAGTTGCCCGAGCCGGTGGAGAACCTGCTGCTGGTGGCGGGCCTTCGGATGCTCGCTCGCGCGTGCGGTGTCGGCGAGATCGTCCTCCAGGGCACCAACATCCGCTTCGCACCGGTGGAGTTGCGGGAGTCGCAGGAGCTGCGGCTCAAGCGCCTGTACCCGGGCACCGTCATCAAGCCGGCCGCGCACCAGGTGCTGGTGCCGCGCCCGAAGACGGCGAAGGTGGGCGGGAAGCCGCTGGTCGGGCGGGAGTTGCTGGGTTGGGTGGGAGAGTTCCTCACGTCGATCCTGGGGTCGTGACGCGTTTGCTGCCCGGACGACTCCCCCTCGCGGAACAACTCGACGCGTTCCGTGCCACGCTCGGCCGGAACGAGATCCTGACCGAGGTGATGGCCAGGACCGCGACGCTGGACCTGCCGGGCTGGTACGTGACGGCGGGCTGCCTGTTCCAGACCGTGTGGAACGTGGTCACCGGCAGACCCGCGACCCAGGGCATCAAGGACTACGACGTCTTCTACTTCGACGACACCGATCTCTCCTGGGAGGCCGAGGACGCCGTCATCAAGGCGGGCCAGGAGCTGTTCGGCGATCTGCGGGCCGAGGTGGAGATCCGCAACGAGGCCAGGGTGCACCTCTGGTACGAGCGGAAGTTCGGGGTGCCCTGCCCGCCGCACGACTCCACCGAGTCCGCCATCGACCGCTTCGCCGCGACCACGTGCTGCCTGGGCGTACGGCCGGAGCCTGGCGGACAGTGGCGGGTCTACGCGCCCCACGGGCTGTCCGACGTGTTCAACCTCGTCGTCCGCCCCAACCCGGTGCTCGCTCCGCGGGCGGTCTACGAGGCCAAGGCCGCGCGCTGGAAGGAGGAATGGCCGCAGCTCACGGTGCTGCCGTGGCCGGCCGACCCGTCGGCGTGACCCCCGCCGAGCCTGTATGAACCCGGGAAGCGCGAAGCCGCCCGCGCGAGGGAGCTGCGCGGGCGGCGCCGGCGTGAGGTGGGGGAGCCGTTACGGCTGTTCGGGCCTGTCGCGATCCATGCCGAGCGACCCTTCGATCTTCTGCTGCGCGTCGTCGACCTGGCTCTCGTACTTGTTGCCCGTCCTGTCGTTGGCCTTCCGTTCCGCCATGTCGGACATGTCCTTGGCCTTGTCCTGCATCTGGCGGTTGCTCTTGAACCTGTCGAAGATGCCCATCCAGAGCTCCTTCCAGAAACGACTCAGCAACGACGATACGGCCGATATGCCGGCAATGCCCACTTGGGCCGGTTGTGGTCTGGACCTCTTGAATGACGCAGTGCGCCCGCTCGCTACGGTGTGCGAGACCTCGTACGAGGGAAGGCGCTCCCTGCGGGGACGGACCGGGTTCTAGGGGAGGGGCGCACGTGATGCGTCTGAGGGGCGGGGCCGCGGCCGCCGTCGTGCTGGTGTTCGCCGTGGCCGGGTGCAAGGCGGACACGACCACGGGGTCCGGCGGGCCCGAGGAGACCGGGGGCGCGGTCGGTTCGGGCGCGGCGCTCACCGCCGCCGAGTCGCTCACCGTGAAGGGGCGGGCGCCCAAGACGGGGTACGAGCGGGAGAGGTTCGGCACCGCGTGGGCGGACACCGACTCCAACGACTGCGACACCCGCGACGACATACTCAAACGTGACCTGGAGGACGTGAAGTTCAGCGGCGGCCACTGCAAGGTGTCCTACGGCGTGCTCGAGTCGGACCCGTACTCGGGCAAGGACGTCACCTACCGGCGCGGGCGCAGTCAGGTCGACATCGACCACGTGGTCGCGCTCTCCGACGCCTGGCAGAAGGGTGCCAAGTACTGGGACGCCGGCAAGCGGATAGCCCTGGCCAACGACCCCCTCAACCTCCTCGCCGTCGACGCGAGCACCAACCGTTCCAAGGGGGACGGTGACACGGCGACCTGGCTGCCGCCGAACAAGGCGTACCGGTGCACCTATGTGGCCGCCCAGGTCGCGGTGAAGAAGAAGTACGCCCTGTGGGTCACGGCCGCCGAGAAGTCCGCGATGAAGAAGGTCCTGTCCGGCTGTCCCGGCCAGAAGCTCCCGGTGGGCGGCAATCCGACGGCGGCACCGCCGCGGTTCCACGCGGACTGAGGGTCCGCGCGGTCTCGTGACGGGCGGGAAATGCGCTTTTCCACGGGCGGGCCCGCGCCTACGGTGATCGCATGGAGCTGAAGGTGTCGAGTCTCGCCGAGCGTCCCGAGATGCGTGAGCGCGTGCTGGGCATGGCCGACAGCTGGCCCGCGTTCGTGACCGAGGACCCGGTGGGCAACGCCCACTACGGACGGATCTCCGGTGAACTCCCGGAGTACGTCCTGTTCGCCGAGGACGAGCGGGGCGAGGTCGTCGCGCACGCGCACAGCGTCCCCTTCGCCCTCCACGCCGAGGACCGCGGTGAACTGCCCGCCCGGGGCTGGGACGAGGTGCTGGGGTGGGCCTTCGGCGACCTGCGGCGCGGCGTACGGCCCGACACGGTCAGCGCGATCTCGGTCGTCGTCGATCCGCGTCTGCAGGGCCACGGCCTGTCCGCCCGGATGCTCTCGGCGATGCGGGAGAACGCCCGTGCCCACGGCTTCCGCGAGGTCGTCGCCCCCGTCCGCCCCAGCGCCAAGCACCTGGAACCGCACACCCCCATCGAGGAGTACGCCTTTCGCGTACGCCCCGACGGTCTGCCGCACGATCCCTGGCTGCGCGTCCATGCACGGGCCGGTGCCGAGGTGCACGCCGTGGCGCCCGCCTCCATGACGGTGTCGGGCTCGCTGGAGCAGTGGCGCCGCTGGACCGGACTGCCCTTCGACACCCGGGGCGATGTCGAGGTGCCGGGGGCGCTGGTGCCGGTGCGGTGCGAGCCGGAGCGCGGGTACGCGGTGTACGTCGAGCCCAACGTGTGGATGCGGCACGCCCTTTGAGCGTGCCGCGTCCGTCCCGGTGGTTCAGCCGCCCAGGGCGTCGAGGTCCACGATCTCGCCGGACGGCTTCCCCGTCGGCACCGGCTCGTCGAAGTCGCTGAAGGCGACGGAGCCCTGGTCCGCTCCGGCCGTGCTGTCGATCCGCAGCAGATACGGCTTGCCCTCGGTGGCGACGTACAGCGTGTAGCGCTCCTTGCCGTCCTTCTCGTGCAAGGTGATCGCCGGCACCCCGTCGACGGTGGCCGCCTTGCCGCGGCTCGCGTCGGAGTCGGCGCCGTCGGCGCCGTCGAGCACCGTGCCCAGGTCGCAGAAGTCCTCGAACTCCTTGGCGTCCTCGCCCGTCGCCTTCGACTTGGTCCACTTTCCGGCCAGCATGGCGACGGCCGCGTCGGTGTCCGCCTTCGACTCTCCCTCGCTCTGCTCGCGCAGGAACGCCTCGTCGAACTTCATGTAGACGACGTCACCGGTCTTGATCAGGTCGGCCTTGCCCTTGCCGCCCATGCCGATGGTGCCGGCGCACTCGCCCTTCTTGTTCAGCAGGACGTCGAGGCTGATGGTCGCGCCGCTCTCGTCGTCGGGGATGTCGCCCTTCATCCGCAGCGAGGAGGCGCCGGTCGTGGCCTTGGTGGCCTGCCCGGCTATCTCTCCGCCGGTCAGCCCGGCGAAGGCTTCCTTCTTCGCGGCCGGCGTGCCCGACTCGGCGGATGCGCCGGCCGCGGTCGTGCTGCTGTCGGCCTTGTCCTGGCCCGGCTGGCAGCCGGTGAGTCCTGCGGTGGCCGCGGCGGCGATGCAGAGGGCGGCGAGTGCGGTACGGCGCATGGTGAGTCCTTGGTGGGGATGCGGTGAGGTGATGAGGTGCGGGGTGCGGCGCGGGGTGGGGACTGGCCGGCTCAGCCGGCTGAAGAGCCCTTGCCGGTGCCGTCGGAGGTGCCGGTGCTGCCGGTGTTGTCGGAGGTGCCGTCGCCGTCGCCGTCGCCGCCGTCGGCCCGGGCGTTCGCCGGTGCGACTGCGATGACGGCGACTCCCGCGACGGGGCCCAGCGCGACCTTGCCCTTCACGCCCATGGCGGTGTCCCCCTCCGACACGGCGACCACCGCCAGTCGGCGGTCTCCCGTTCGCTGGGTCAATAAGACCAGAGCCTGTGAACCGAGTCAACACAGTTCACAAGACCTCTCGTGTACACGGCCGTGAAGGGGTAGATCTTGCATGCGTCGGTATGCTCGGCGTCACATGGGGCGCAGGGCTGGCGCGGTACGACGAGGGGAGCCGGACGGGTGCAGGACAACGCGACTGAGGTGACCGCCGCCGGTATCGCGCGGATGGCCGGCGTCGGCCGCGCGGCCGTCAGCAACTGGCGCCGCCGGCACGCCGACTTCCCCAGGCCCGTCGGCGGCACCGAGACCAGCCCGTCCTTCGCACTCGCCGAAGTCGAGTCCTGGCTGCGCAAGCAGGGCAAACTCGCCGAGGTCCCCCTGCGGGAACGCGTCTGGCAGCAGCTCTCCGGCCATCCCGACGGCCCGGTCACCGCACTCACCCACGCGGGCTGCGTCCTGCTGCTGATCCATGACCGTCCACCGGTCTGGCTGGAGCTGGGCGCCGGTTCCGACGAACGCCTCGCGGAGATGCTGCCGGGAGCGCTGCGGGAGGTGTTCACACCGCGCTTCGGACCGGAGTCGGCCCAGCCCGTCCCCCAGGCTGTGAACACCCCGGGCCCGGCGCCCGCACCCGCCGCCGACCCGCCCACTGCCGTGAACGCCGTTCACAGTTCGTCCCCGGCGAGCCCCCGCCCCGCCGTTCACACCCCCACCAGCACCGAACTCCTCCCCTCGGTCCCCCTGCTCCGCGGCGTCGCCGAGCTGGCGGCCGAGCTGGGAGCCCGCCAGACCTTCGAGTTCCTGCTCGGCCGGCACCTGGACGCCAACCCGCGCCAGTACACGCTCACCCCCGCCGACCTGGCCGGCCTCATGGCCGACCTCGCCGGCCCCGCCCGCACCGTCCTCGACCCGGCCTGCGGCACCGGCGCCCTCCTGAGGGCCGCCGCCACCCGCCCCGACCAGAAGCTCCACGCGCAGGACAGCGCCCCCGAACTCGCCGCCCTCACCACGCTCCGGCTCGCCCTGCACACCTGGTCCACCGTGCGCGGCGCCACCGGCGACACCCTGCGCGCCGACGCCCACCCGCAGCTGCGCGCCGACGCCGTCCTGTGCCACCCGCCGTTCAACGAGCGCAACTGGGGCCACGACGAACTCGCCTACGACCCCCGCTGGGAGTACGGCTTCCCGGCCCGCACCGAGTCCGAGCTCGCCTGGGTCCAGCACGCGCTCGCCCGCCTCAAGGACGGCGGCGCCGGCGTACTGCTCATGCCGCCCGCCGCGGCCTCCCGCCGCTCCGGCCGCCGTATCCGCGCCGACCTGCTGCGCCGCGGTGCCCTGCGCGCCGTGATCGCCCTGCCGGTCGGGGCGGCACCGCCGTACAACATCCCGCTGCACCTGTGGGTGCTGCGCCGCCCGGAGAAGGCGCCCGCGCAGCCGGAGGTGCTCCTCGTCGACGTGGGCCAGTTCGCCGGCGAGGGCCGCGGCGGACCGGACTGGCGGGCCGTGCGCGAGGCCGTCCTCGACGCCTGGCAGGCCTTCGGACGCCCCGGCCGCTTCACCGAACGGCCCGGCCTGGCCCGCGCGCTGCCCGTCATCGAACTCCTCGACGACGACGTGGACCTCGCCCCCGCCCGCCACCTGCCGCCCCCCGCGGCGGCCGACGGCGGCGAACAACTCACGTCCGTGCGCGAACTGCTGGGGGAGACCCTGCGCCTGACCGCCGGCCTCACCCCGCCGCGCGCCGACACCGCGCACCCCGCGCGGTGGCCGCTCACCACCATCGGCGAACTCGCGCGCGGGGGCGCCCTGATGCTGCGCACCGGGGGAAACGGCGGCCACGCACGCGTGCCCGTGCTCACCGACCACGACGTCCTCTCCGGCACCGGGCCCTCCGGGACACTTCCCGAGAGCGACGAGGAGGCCGTACTGACCGCACCGGGCGACGTCGTCGTACCGGTCCTCGGCGGCGGCTCGGTGGCCCGCGTGATCGACACGACCACCGCGGGAGCCGCCCTGGGCCGCAACCTCGTGCTGCTGCGCCCCGATCCGGCGGCGGTGGACGCCTGGTTCCTCGCCGGCTTCCTGCGCGGCACCGCCAACAACCGCCAGGCCAGCAGCTACGCCTCCACCGCGACCCGCCTGGACGTGCGCAGGCTCCAGTTGCCCCGGCTCCCGCTCGACGAACAACGGCGCTACGGCCAACGCTTCCGCACGCTCGACGAGTTCGAGCGGGCGCTCCGGCACGCGGGCCGGCTCGGAGAACAGCTCGTGCGCGGCATGTACGACGGGCTCACCGACGGAACGGTCGCGCCCGACTGATCGGCCCGGGAGCAGCCCGACTGATCAGGACGACTGATCAGGACGACAACGGTTCGGTACAACCCGTGACCTGTTGTCGGTATCGGCCTATACGCTCGAACCCCACATCGAATCCCGGTTCAGGAGCGTTCATGTACGGCCACGGCGCGGTGCCGCCCGCCCGCAGCTCGGGCACCGTCATCACCCTGCGCGTGCTGCTCGCCGCCGCCGGCTTCCTCTCGTGCGGCCTGCTCGCCTGCGCTCCGCTGTTCCGGGTCGCCTTCCTGCGCGGCCGGTCGGTCGACTGGGTGCTGGCCTGGGCGAGCCTTCCGATGTCCATCGCGTGCTTCGCGGTGGTCGGCGCACTGCCGGAGAGCGACCCCCGGACCGACGTCGCCATGTCGCTGGTCCTGCTCCTCGGCCTCTTCAGCAGCGTGTACTTCCTGGTGATGGACATCCGGGTGCACCAGCAGCGGCAGTTCGCCGGCTTCCCGCCGCCCCAGGGCCCGACCGTCCACACCGGCTACGGCTACCCGCAGCCGGCACCGCCGCCGTACACGTCCACGCCGCAGCCCTCGCCGCCCACGGTCCCCGCCCCCGGCGTCGTCCCGCCCCCGCCCCCGCAGCGCCCCGCGCCCGCCCGCATCGACCAGGTGCGCGCCGAACTCGACGAGCTCAGCGACTATCTGCGCAAGCACGACGGCGGCAGCACCGAGAGCGGCAGGTGACCGTGGCGACAGGACGCATCGTCGCCGGCCGCTACGAACTGTCCACGCTCATCGGGCAGGGCGGCATGGGCCAGGTGTGGACGGCCTACGACCGGCGGCTCGACCGGCGCGTGGCGGTCAAGCTGCTGCGCCCCGACAAGGTGGCCGGACAGGAGGCCGACGAGCTGCGCCGCCGGTTCGTGCGCGAGTGCCGGGTGACCGCGCAGGTCGACCACCCCGGGCTCGTCACCGTGCACGACGCGGGCAGCGAGGGCGAGGAACTGTTCCTCGTCATGCAGTACGTCGACGGCGCGGACCTCTCCGACCACCTCGCCGAACACGACCCGTACCCCTGGCAATGGGCCGTCGCCGTCGCCGCGCAACTGTGCGCCGTCCTGAGCGCCGTACACGCCGTGCCGATCGTCCACCGCGACCTCAAGCCGCGCAACGTGATGGTGAAGCAGGACGGCACCGTCACCGTCCTCGACCTCGGTGTCGCCTCCGTCATGGACACCGACACCACCCGCCTCACCCACACCGGCTCACCGATCGGCTCCCCCGCCTACATGGCGCCCGAGCAGGCCATGGGCGGCGCGGTCGGCCCGTACACCGACCTGTACGCACTCGGCGTACTGCTGCACGAACTCCTCAGCGGAGACGTCCCGTTCGCCGGATCCACGGCGCTCGGCGTGCTGCACCGGCACCTGTACGAACCGCCGTTGCCCGTGCGCCGCACCCGCCCCGAAGTCCCCGAGGCCCTCGAAGCGCTCGTCCTGCGACTGCTCGCCAAGGACCCGCAGCACCGCCCGGCCTCCGCACAGGACGTCTACGAGGACCTCGCGCTGCTCCTGCCCGCGCGCGGGATGCCCACCGGAGCACCCCTGGACCCCACCCGCCCCTTCCTGCGCCCGCACGCCCCCTGGCCGGACCGCGCGCGCACCCCCGCGCCCCAGCCCGCCCCGGTCACACCGACCCCCGAGAAGACCGGAAAACCGGACGTCGCCCGCGCGGTCGACGAGGTCAAGCAGCTCCTCGGCGAAGGCCGCATCACCCAGGCCGTCGACATCCTCGGCGCCATCCTGCCCGCCGCCGCCGAACAGCACGGCGCGAACTCGCCCGTCGTACGCACCCTGCGCAAGCAGTACGCCGCCACCCTCATGGACGACGGCCAGTACCGGCGCGCCCTGCCCGAACTGCGCCGCCTCGCCGACGAACGCGCCACCGAGGCCGGCCACGCCGACCCGCAGTCCCTGCGCTTCCGCTACGAGGCCGCCCAGTGCCTCGAACAACTCGGCGAACCCGCCGCGGCACTGGCCGAGTACCGCACCCTGCTGCCGTACTACGAGAACCAGTACGTGGCCGGCGACCCCCAGCTCGCCCACGACGTCCGCCGCCGCATCGGCCACCTCCTGCTCGCCCTCGGCGACCGCGCCGCCGCCCACGACACCCTCGCGCGGCTGCTGCACGACGTGGAACGGCTCCAGGGACCGGGCCACCCGCTCGCGGCGGAGGTCCGCCGGACGCTCCAGTGGCTGGGACAGGTGCGCGGCTAGAGCGGACGGCCAGATTTTGCCGTGCCCAGAGGGAAACTTGTCACTTTCAGGGGGTTGGGTTTCCCAAAGCCAGGACCGGTGCCGGATAGCTTTGCGCTTCTTTCATGCATGTACAGCACAACCAGGGGTGGGGTCGTCCATGTCGTCCAAGTCCAGCCATCGGCAGTCCAGGAAACGCAGATACATCACCTGGGGCGTCACCGGCGTCGCCGTGGTCGCCGGCGCGGGCCTCGCCGCACAGAGCTCCATGGCCGCGACCACCTGGCCCGCGCAGAAGACGTACACCGGCCGCGCCTTCGACACCTGCGCCGCCCCCTCCCTCTCCGCGATGAAGGCCTGGCACGGCGGCCTCTACGGCGCCGCCGCCGTCTACGTCGGCGGCAGGAACCGCGGCTGCTCCCAGCCCAACCTCACCGCCTCCTGGGTCAAGTCGGTCAGCACGGCCGGCTGGAAGCTCATCCCGCTCTACGTCGGCGCCCAGCCGCCCTGCCAGTCCGGCTCCAACCCCGAGAAGCTCACCGCCTCCACCGCCGCCTCCCTGGGCGCGACCGACGGGTCCGACGCGGTCGCCAAGGCCGCCGCACTCGGCATGAAGGTCGGCAGCCCGATCTACCTGGACATGGAGGCGTACGACATCACGAACAAGGCGTGCAACGACGCCGTGCTCACCTATGTCCGAGCCTTCGACAAGACCCTGCGCGCGAAGACGTACCGCGCCGGCTTCTACGGCTTCACCAGCTCCAGCGCCAAGGCGATCGCCAACGCGACCGACAGGACCGACCTGCCCGGCAACCTCTGGTACGCGCTCTGGGACAAGCAGAACACCACGACGACGGACTGGCCGTTCGGCAAGACCCAGTACACCGATCACAGCCGCGGCCACCAGTACCTGGTCAACAGCAAGGAGACGCGGAACGGCTACACGATCACCGTGGACCGCGACGCCTGGGACGGCCCGGTCGCCATCACCGGCTGACCCCGGCACGCACGCGCGCGTGCGGTGAGGGCGCGGCGGTGCCCGAAGTCCTGGTGAATCGTTGGTCGAATGGGTTGGCCAGAGCCGGTCCCCTGCCTACCATCGATCACCGCAAGACCTTGTGCACCGTCGCACAATCTCCTCGGGAGGCCTCCTTGCACCGCCGTCGTCGCACCGCGCTCGTCCTCTCCGCCGCCCTCGCGGCCGCAGCACCCCTGCTCACCGCCTGCGGAAACGACGCGCATCCCGGCGCGGCGGCCGTGGTCGGCGGGCAGCGGATCACCGTCTCCCAGCTGGAGAACCGGGTGACCGAGGTGCGTGACGCGCAGCGGGCCGCCGTCACGGACGAGACCCAGTACAAGCAGGCCATCGCCAAGACCGGCACCCTCACCCGGGACGTCCTGCACGGCATGGTCCTCGACCGGGTACTGCACCGGGCCGCCGCCGACGCGGGCGTGTCCGTGACCCGCAAGGAGGTCCAGCAGCTGCGCTCCGGCCTGGAGGAGCAGGCGGGCGGCGCCAAGGGCCTGGAGACGACCTGGCTCCAGCGGTACGGCATCGCACCCGAACGCCTCGACGAGAACCTCCGCCTCCAGCTGGAGGCCCAGAAGCTCGCCGGAAAGCTCGGCACCGACACCAGCAACCCGGCCTTCTGGAACGCCCTCAGCAAGGCGTCCAAGCAACTCGACGTCGACCTCAACCCCCGCTACGGCACCTGGGACGTCACGAAGAGCACCCGCGTGGACGCGAAGACGCCCTGGGTACGGGAAGTCACGGCGGCGGGGAACGAGCAGAGCGCGTAACAGGACGGGGACGACGGCGGGGCGGAGACAGGGGACGGGGGCCAGGGCGCGGACGAGCGCGGGGCGGCTCACCGGACGGTCCACCTGGCGGGCGGATGATCGTACGATCACCCCGCCGTCCCGACCCTGTGGACAACCTGATCACCCCGTCACCGCCGTGCGTTAGCTTCGAACTGTGAACGCAACCGGCTTCGAGCCCGCCCCCGACCAGGACCCCGACACGGCGTCCGCCCCCGGCCGCATCGTCCTGCTCACCACCAGCCACCGCGTCGCCCCCGGCCTGCTGTCCTGGCCCGCCTGGCAGGCACTGCACGCCGCCGACCGTGTGCTGTGCGCGGACGGCGCCCACCCCCAGCTCCCGTATCTGCGGGAGGCGGGGACACGGGTCGACGAGACCTCCCCGACCGCGGAGGAACTGGTCGAAGCCTGCGCGGGCGGGCACACCGTGGTCGTCGTGGCCACCGGTGAGGGCGAGCCGGCCCTCACGGACGGTCTGGCCCGCCTCGCCGGATCCGGCCGCCTCCAGATGCCCGAACTGGAGCTCCTCCCCGCCTCCTACGACCTGCCCGGCGCCCGGCTCCTCGACCTCGTCCAGGTCATGGACCGCATCCGCGCCGAGTGCCCGTGGTCCTCGCAGCAGACCCACACAGGCCTCGCGAAGTACGGCATCGAGGAGGCGTACGAACTCGTCGAGGCCATCGAGGAAGGCGACCGCGACGAACTGCGCGAGGAACTCGGGGACGTCCTGCTCCAGGTGGTCTTCCACTCGCGCATAGCCGAGGACGACCCGGACGCCCCCTTCTCCATCGACGACGTCGCCGGCGGGATCGTCGCCAAGCTCATCCACCGCCACCCCCACGTGTTCGGCGACGAGACAGCCACCACCCCCGAGGAGGTCAAGGCGCACTGGCTGCGCACCAAGGCGATAGAGAAGCAGCGCACCTCGGTGACCGAAGGCATCCCCCTCGGCCAGCCCGGCCTCGCCCTCGCGGCCAAGCTGGCGTCACGGGTGCGGACGGCGGGCCTCGACGTCCCCCTCCCGAAGACCGAGGGCATCGGCTACGAACTCCTCGCCCTGGCCACCCGCGCCGAGGCGGAGGGCGTCGACCCGGAGACCGCGCTGAGGGCGGCGGCGCGGGCGTACCGGGATGCGATCCGGGGGGTGGAGGGCTGAGGGGGTGTGGGGGCTGAGGTGCGCCGGTTGGGTGGGGGAGGGACCTGGCAGGTGGGAGGAGGGAGGGCCCTCGGCACGTGAGGGAACCGCCACCGACCACACCCCCCACCCCTCCGGCTAACGTCAAGGAGTGACCGACCACCCCTCCGCGACCCCGCCCTCCCACACCCCGCCCCCCACCCCTCCCACTCCCTCCACCCCCGCCCTCTCCACCCCCACTCCCAACCCCGCCCCCACCCCCCTAACCCCCGAGCTCTTCTCCTGGGAGTTCGCCACCAACCCCTACCCCGCCTACGCCTGGCTCCGAGAGCACGCCCCCGTGCACCGGACCCGGTTGCCCAGCGGAGTGGAGGCCTGGCTGGTCACCCGTTACGCCGATGCCAAGCAGGCCCTCGCCGACCAGCGGCTCAGCAAGAACCCCGCGCACCACGACGAGCCGGCGCACGCCAAGGGCAAGACCGGTATCCCGGGGGAGCGCAAGGCGGAGCTGATGACGCATCTGCTGAACATCGACCCGCCGGACCACACCAGGCTCCGACGGCTCGTCAGCAAGGCGTTCACGCCCCGCAGGGTGGCCGAGTTCGCGCCCCGGGTGCAGGAGCTGACCGACCGTCTCATCGACGGGTTCGCGGCCACCGGCACCGCCGACCTCATCCACGACTTCGCGTTCCCGCTCCCCATCTACGCGATCTGCGACCTGCTCGGCGTACCCCGTGAGGACCAGGACGACTTCCGGGACTGGGCGGGCATGATGATCCGGCACGGCGGGGGCCCGCGGGGCGGGGTCGCGCGGTCGGTGAAGAAGATGCGCGGCTATCTCGCCGAGCTCATCCACCGCAAGCGGGAAGCGCTGCCCGACGAGCCGTCCCCAGGCGAGGACCTCATCTCCGGGCTGATCCGCGCCTCCGACCACGGGGAGCACCTCTCCGAGAACGAGGCCGCGGCGATGGCCTTCATCCTTCTGTTCGCGGGTTTCGAGACCACGGTCAATCTGATCGGCAACGGTGTGTACGCCCTGCTCACCCACCCCGAGCAGCGGGCTCGGCTGCAGGAGTCCCTCGCCGGGCAGGACAGGGGCCTCCTGGAGACCGGGGTGGAGGAGCTCCTTCGTTACGACGGCCCGGTCGAGCTGGCCACCTGGCGGTTCGCCACCGAGCCCCTGCGGATCGGCGGGCAGGACATCGCCGCCGGGGACCCGGTGCTCGTCGTGCTCGCCGCCGCGGACCGGGATCCGGAGCGGTTCGCCGACCCCGAGGTGCTCGATCTGTCCCGTCGTGACAATCAGCACCTCGGTTACGGCCACGGCATCCACTACTGCCTCGGTGCCCCGCTCGCCCGTCTGGAGGGCCAGACCGCGCTCGCCACCCTCCTCACCCGCCTCCCGGATCTGCAACTCGCTGTGGATTCAGCTGATTTGCGCTGGCGTGGCGGGCTCATCATGCGTGGACTGCGTACTTTGCCCGTGGAGTTCACACCCGTCCGGTAATCGACCGAGGGGTCCGGCGTATCCCCGGGCGGGGCCGCGTAAACATGACGCGGCCTCAAGTCTGTGATCTTCACGTGATCTACGCGGCATTAACTTGTGACAAGTGATCGAATCCCTATACGTTCACGGACCAGCGCGGTGCCCCGTACCGGCTGCCGCGCCAGTACCTGCTGTCTCGGGAAAGGTCCCCCCATGCTCTCCGGGAACGGTCGTCACCGTCGCCCCCGTCAGGCTCCGGCTCTCCTTGTGGCGGCCGGTGTGACGGGATCCGCCATCGCGATCCCACTGCTCGGAGCGACCGGGGCGAGCGCCGCCACCGGCACCACGTGGGACCGGGTCGCGGAGTGCGAGAGCGGCGGCTCCTGGAGTGCGAACGACGCCAACGGCTACTACGGCGGCCTTCAGATGTCCCAGGAGAACTGGGAGAAGTATGGCGGCCTCGCCTACGCCGAGACCGCCGACCTGGCGAGCCGCAACCAGCAGATAGCCGTGGCCGAGAAGCTTCTCGCGGACCAGGGCATCGCCGCGTGGCCGACCTGTGGTCTGCTCAACGGCCTCAGCAAGGACTCGAGCTCGGCCGAAGTCGACACGGGCGTGGGGAGCGGTACGCCCTCGTCCTCGGCGTCCGGCTCGTCCGACTCGTCTGGTTCGTCCGATTCTTCGAACTCCTCGGACTCCGGGGAGTCTTCCGGCCTGCTCGACGCGCTGGACGGCTCGTCCGCGACGCCGTCGCCCTCGGCCACCGCCTCCAAGGGCGACAGTTCGGCCAAGCCGGACAAAAAGAACCCTTCGGGTTCAGGTGAGTCCGCCGCGGAAACCGCGAAGCCTTCCGACAGCTCACCCGTGGTCAGTACAGAAGAGGATGAAGCGGACAAGTCGTGGCAGGAGGGCAGCTCTTCGGCTCTCGTGGACGTCGGCGCTCTCGGCTCCGGCAAGCACCGCGGCGACAGCGCCGAGGAGAGTGCGACGAAGAGCACGGCCGCCTCCCCGGCCGGCCGGCATGCCGCCGCCACCTACGTCGTCCAGGAGGGCGACTCCCTCGCCTCCATCGCCGACTCCCTTGGGCTCGACGGCGGATGGCGTGCCCTCTACGCCGAGAACAAGGACCGCATCGGGGTCGACCCGAGCAACATCGTCGCCGGTCAGACGCTCGACACAGGGGCTGAATAGGGCTGAAAAGCCCAGAAAAACAGCGGGAGTTCGCGTCACACTTCGCACCGAATGTCCACTTTGGTGAAAGTGTGGGATGAGTCTCAGAAGCCCTGATCGTCTTTGAAATTCCGCGGAGCGCGTGTCTACGGTCGTGACCGCTCGGCAACCCGAGCCCCGTCTGTCGCAACGCCGAATCCTGCCAGCGGCCGTACGGGAACAGTCGTCGCGTCAAGCGCCGTAGGCAGGAGCGGGGGACCCAAGGTAAGCGCCGGGTCCGGAAGTTGAGGCCTCGCGGGGTCTCACGGCCGAAAGGCCGCCGGAACCGGCTTGGGGTGAAGCCGCGCACCGAAGGGTGTGCGGCCGGGCAACTCAACCGGCCCGAACCCGACAGCTCACCTCGCAGGCGTCGGTGAGGGGATCCACCATGCTGTTTTCCGGCAAGGGCAAGCACCGTCGTCCTTCCAAGGCCACCCGCGCCGCCGCTCTGGCCGGCGTCACCGGTGTCGCCATCGCCGCCCCGCTGATGGCGGCCGGCAACGCCTCTGCCGCCACCGCCTCCGAGTGGGACACCGTCGCCCAGTGCGAGTCCGGCGGCAACTGGTCCATCAACACCGGCAACGGCTACTACGGCGGCCTGCAGTTCTCGGCCTCCACCTGGGCCGCGTACGGCGGCACGCAGTACGCCGCGCAGGCCAACCAGGCCAGCAAGTCCCAGCAGATCGCCGTCGCCGAGAAGGTCCTCGCCTCCCAGGGCAAGGGTGCCTGGCCGGTCTGCGGCACGGGCCTGTCGAGCGCCGGCTACAACGGCGACACCTCGTCCTCCTCCAGCTCCTCGAACTCCGGCTCCTCGAACACGAGCAGCCGTTCGACCGACGAGCAGAGCGCCTCCCGTTCGACCGACCGTCCGGCCGCGAAGAAGACCGTCACCACCCCGACCGGCAAGAAGGTCAAGAAGGGCGACGGCGAGTACAAGGTCGTCAAGGGTGACACCCTCAGCTCGATCGCCGAGAAGCACAAGGTCAAGGGCGGCTGGCAGAAGCTGTTCAAGCTGAACAAGGACATCATCGACGATGCCGACTTCATCTTCCCCGGCCAGCAGCTGCACCTGAAGTAGGACCCAGCTGAACCACAGGGCCCTCACACCCGTGTCCTTCAGGATGAAGGCCTCGTGAGGGTCCCCCCGTCCCCACGGGCTCCCCGCTCCGGTGCGTGTTCCCCCGTACGCACCGGGGCGGGGTTTTTTCATGGGCCGACGCGTGAGCGGGTCGGTGGGCCGACTTTTGCGAAACCGGCTTTGTTCCGTTCAGAAACAATTTACTCTCGGTTCTGTCCACGGGGCGGTCCACACGGTGGCCGATCCCCCGGAGCCGGTTAGGCTCGGTCTCGCAGAACCCACCGCGGTCCCGGCGGACCGTGTCACATCCCAAGAAGGAGATGCTCGTGCCGTCCATCGACGTCGTCGTAGCCCGGGAAATCCTGGACTCCCGAGGCAACCCCACGGTCGAGGTCGAGGTCGGCCTCGACGACGGCAGCACCGGTCGTGCCGCCGTCCCGTCCGGCGCCTCCACGGGCGCCTTCGAGGCCATCGAGCTGCGCGACGGTGACCCCAACCGTTACCAGGGCAAGGGTGTCGAGAAGGCCGTCCTCGCCGTCATCGAGCAGATCGGCCCGGAGCTCGTCGGCTACGACGCCACCGAGCAGCGCCTGATCGACCAGGCGATGTTCGACCTGGACGCCACCGACAACAAGGGCTCGCTCGGCGCCAACGCCATCCTCGGCGTCTCCCTCGCCGTCGCCCACGCCGCCTCCGAGGCCAGCGACCTCCCGCTCTTCCGCTACCTGGGCGGCCCGAACGCGCACCTGCTGCCCGTTCCGATGATGAACATCCTGAACGGCGGCTCGCACGCCGACTCCAACGTGGACATCCAGGAGTTCATGATCGCGCCGATCGGCGCGGAGTCCTTCTCCGAGGCGCTGCGCTGGGGCACCGAGGTCTACCACACCCTCAAGAAGGTCCTGAAGAGCAAGGGCCTGTCCACCGGTCTCGGTGACGAGGGCGGCTTCGCGCCGAACCTGGAGTCCAACCGCGCCGCCCTGGACCTCATCCTCGAAGCGATCAAGGAAGCCGGTTACATCCCCGGCGAGCAGGTCGCCCTGGCGCTCGACGTCGCCGCGTCCGAGTTCTACAAGGACGGCAAGTACCAGTTCGAGGGCAAGGACCGCTCCGCCGCCGAGATGACGGAGTACTACGAGGAGCTCGTGGCGGCCTACCCGCTCGTCTCCATCGAGGACCCGCTGTTCGAGGACGACTGGGCCGGCTGGAAGGTCCTCACCGACAAGCTGGGCGACAAGGTCCAGATCGTCGGCGACGACCTGTTCGTCACCAACCCGGAGCGCCTGGCCCGCGGCATCGAGGACGGCGCCGCCAACGCGCTGCTCGTCAAGGTGAACCAGATCGGCTCGCTCACCGAGACCCTGGACGCCGTGGAGCTCGCCCAGCGCAGCGGCTTCAAGTGCATGATGTCCCACCGCTCCGGCGAGACCGAGGACGTCACCATCGCCGACCTGGCCGTCGCCACCAACTGCGGCCAGATCAAGACCGGCGCCCCGGCCCGCTCCGAGCGTGTCGCCAAGTACAACCAGCTCCTGCGCATCGAGGAGATCCTCGACGACGCCGCGGTCTACGCCGGCCGCAGCGCGTTCCCGCGCTTCAAGGGCTGAGCGGCGTCAAGGGCTGACCCCGACAGGGCCAATCCTTAGCCAGTCGTACGTACGTCCCCGTACCGGTCCCGTACCGTGTGCGGGGACGTACGCACGTAGAAGGGGAGGCGGCGAGCCGATGGCCGTGAAGGACCGGGACCGTTTCTCCACCACGACCAGGATCAGGCTGCTCGGTGAGCAGACCGCGGCCCGTGTCTACCGCTCCCAGACCAAACGGCAGGCCCGCCGCTCCCGGCTGACCGGCCGGGCCGCGCTGCTCGCCCTCGTGCTGTGCACGCTGGTGGTGGCGCTGGCGTACCCGATAAGGCAGTACGTCTCCCAGCGCGCCGAGATCGCCGATCTGCAGCGGGAGAAGGCACGGGCCGCCGAGCGGGTCGAGAAGCTGCGCGACCTCAAGGCGCGCTGGCAGGACGACGCCTACGCGCAGCAGCAGATCCGGCAGCGGCTGCACTATGTGATGCCGGGGGAGACGGGCTTCATCGTCGTCGACCCGGACGCGGCGAAGCAGTCCCGCACCGATCTCGGGGCCGCCGACCGCCCCTGGTACTCCAACGTCTGGGACGGCGTCGACAAGTCCGACGCCTCCGACCAGTGAGACCGAGACCTGAGAACTAGAGAAAGACAGGCATGGAAACGCCCCCGCCGACCACCCCGCGCACCGAGCCCACCGACGCCGACGTCGAGGCCTTCAAGCAGCAGCTCGGGCGGCCGCCGCGCGGACTGCGCGCGATCGCGCACCGCTGCCCCTGCGGACAGCCGGACGTGGTGGAGACGGCCCCGCGCCTCCCCGACGGCACGCCCTTCCCGACGACGTACTACCTGACGTGCCCGCGCGCCGCCTCGGCGATCGGCACGCTGGAGGCGAACGGCGTCATGAAGGAGATGACGGAGCGGCTCCAGACCGATCCCGAGCTCGCGAAGGCGTACCGGGCCGCGCACGAGGACTACCTCGCCCGCCGGGACGCCATCGAGGTCCTGGAGGGCTTCCCCAGCGCGGGCGGCATGCCGGACCGCGTGAAGTGCCTGCACGTCCTGGTGGGCCACTCGCTGGCCGCCGGCCCGGGCGTGAACCCCCTGGGCGACGAGGCGATCGCGATGCTGCCGGAGTGGTGGCGCAAGGGGCCGTGCGTGGTGACGTCCTCGCCGCCCGCCGGTGAGGGCTGGGAGGTGGCCGAGGGCGACTCCGGCCACTTCGCCTTCAAGCCCGCCGACGCCGAGGAGAACGACCAGTGACCCGCGTCGCCGCCATCGACTGCGGTACGAACTCCATCCGCCTCCTCGTGGCGGACTGCGACCCGGCGACCGGCGAACTGGTCGACCTGGACCGCCGTATGACCATCGTGCGGCTCGGGCAGGGCGTCGACCGGACCGGGCGGCTCGCTCCCGAGGCGCTGGAGCGGACCTTCGCCGCGTGCCGGGAGTACGCCGCGGTCGTCAAGGAGCACGGGGCCGAGCGGCTGCGTTTCGTCGCCACCTCCGCCTCCCGGGACGCGGAGAACCGGGACGACTTCGTCCGGGGCGTCCTCGACATCCTCGGCGTCGAGCCCGAGGTCATCACCGGGGACCAGGAGGCCGAGTTCTCCTTCACCGGGGCGACCAAGGAGCTCACGGGCAGCGACCACCTGGCCAGGCCCTACCTGGTCGTGGACATCGGTGGCGGCTCGACGGAGTTCGTCGTGGGTGACGACCATGTGCGCGCGGCACGCTCCGTCGACGTCGGCTGTGTGCGGATGACCGAGCGGCACCTCGTCCAGGACGGGGCCGTCAGCGACCCGCCCAGCGACGGGCAGATCGCCGCCATGCGCGCCGACATCGAGGCCGCTCTGGACCTCGCCGAGGAGTCCGTGCCGCTGCGCGAGGCGCGCACGCTGGTGGGGCTCGCCGGGTCCGTCACCACCGTGTCGGCGATCGCGCAGGAGCTGCCGGAGTACGACTCCGAGGCCATCCACCACTCCCGGGTCTCCCATGCCCGGGTCCGCGAGATCACGGAGTGGCTGCTGCGCTCCACCCACGCCGAGCGTGCGGCCGTCCCCTCCATGCACCCGGGGCGCGTGGACGTCATCGGCGCGGGGGCGCTCGTCCTGCTCACGATCATGGAGCGGATCGGCGCCGAGGAGGTCGTCGTGAGCGAGCACGACATCCTCGACGGCATCGCGTGGTCCCTCGCGTAGCCCTGCCGGGCACCTCTGCTGAGCAGGCAGAACAACGTATGAGCGCGTCCGGGGGGCCCTTCGGGGCCCCTCTTCGGCGTGGCGCCGAGAAAGTTCGTGAAGTTCTTCACAAGGAATTTGGCCCTGCCGGACGACGAATGTGGTCCGGTTGACCCTTCCGGGGGTCCGACACCCGTGTGAACACGTTCAAAACGGTGAGTTGCGGACCTCGGGGGAGGGGCGGGGAAGGCGGCCGCGAGGGTCCCTCACGGGACCGCTTTCGGCACAGAGGGGCAGCTCACGCGGCATTGACAACGGGTCGCCTTACACGCTGGTTCCCGTTCTCCGCCATGACGTGGATCACGCGAGTCGCGGAGGATAACACACACCTTCCAAGAGCTTGTGAAGGGGCGCACGAGCGACCCCCCTGGGGCGGGTGGATACTCGATGCCATGAGCACCACGGAGCGTCCCAGGATCCTCGTAGTAGGCGGTGGGTACGTAGGCCTGTACGCAGCTCGGCGCATTCTCAAGAAGATGCGCTACGGCGAGGCGACCGTCACGGTCGTCGACCCCCGGTCGTACATGACCTACCAGCCCTTCCTCCCCGAAACCGCCGCCGGCAACATCTCCCCGCGCCACGTCGTCGTCCCGCTGCGACGCGTGCTGCCGAAGGCGGAGGTGCTCACCGGCCGGGTCACCACCATCGACCAGGACCGCAAGGTCGCCACGATCGCCCCGCTGGTCGGCGAGGCGTACGAGCTGCCCTTCGACTACCTGGTGATCGCGCTCGGCGCGGTCTCCCGCACCTTCCCGATCCCCGGCCTCGCCGAGCAGGGCATCGGCATGAAGGGCATCGAGGAGGCCATCGGCCTGCGCAACCACGTGCTTGAGCAGCTCGACAAGGCCGACTCCACGACCGACGAGGAGATCCGCCGCAAGGCGCTCACCTTCGTCTTCATCGGCGGTGGCTTCGCGGGTGCGGAGACCATCGGCGAGGTCGAGGACATGGCCCGCGACGCGGCCAAGTACTACACCAACGTCTCGCGCGAGGACATGCGGTTCATCCTCGTCGACGCCGCCGACAAGATCCTCCCCGAGGTCGGGCCCAAGCTCGGCCAGTACGGCAAGGAGCACCTGGAGAGCCGGGGCGTGGAGATCTACCTCTCCACCTCGATGGACTCCTGCGTCGACGGCCACGTGGTCCTCAAGAACGGCCTGGAGGTCGACTCCAGCACCGTCGTGTGGACCGCCGGCGTCAAGCCGAACCCGGTCCTCTCCCGCTACGGCCTCCCGCTGGGCCCGCGCGGTCACGTGGACACCGCCCCGACCCTCCAGGTCCAGGGCACCGACTACATCTGGGCCGCCGGCGACAACGCCCAGGTCCCGGACGTCGCCGCCCGCAAGGCCGGCGTCGAGAACGCCTGGTGCCCGCCGAACGCCCAGCACGCGCTGCGCCAGGCGCGGGTCCTCGGCGACAACGTGATCTCCGGCATGCGGGGCTTCCCGCAGAAGGACTACAGCCACTCCAACAAGGGTGCTGTCGCGGGTCTCGGCCTGCACAAGGGCGTGGCGATGATCGTCATGGGCAAGATGAAGATCAAGCTCAAGGGCCGTCTCGCCTGGTACATGCACCGCGGCTACCACGGTCTGGCCATGCCGACCTGGAACCGCAAGATCCGCGTCTTCGCCGACTGGACCCTCGGCATGTTCCTCAAGCGCGAGGTGGTCTCCCTCGGCGCCATGGAGAACCCGCGCGAGGAGTTCTACGAGGCCGCCCGGCCCGTGCCGGCCGCCGAGCCGAAGAAGACCGAGGCGAAGGCCTCCTGACGACCGGCTCCGGTCGCTGATCCACCCCGAAGGACCTCCCGCCATCCGTGGTGCGGGAGGTCCTTCGGCGTTCCCCCGCCCAGCGGGTGTACATGTTCGCTACATGTGTTTTGCTCAGATGTGACCCGCCGAAGGGACTGCTCCCCGGCATGCCGCTGTTTACCCAGGTGGACAATTCCGGGATCCTCGTCACGGAGGTGTGCGCCATGGCAGATGCCGCGCTGCGGCTCAGGACCCTCTTCGCCCAGGTGCTGGGAGTGCCGCTACCGGTGCGGATCCGCGCCTGGGACGGTTCGGAGGCCGGACCGCCCGACGCGCCCGTGCTGGTCGTGCGCAACCGCCGGGCCGTGCGCCGGCTGCTGTTCAAGCCCGGCGAACTGGGGCTGGCCCGCGCCTGGGTGGCCGGGGACATGGACATCGACGGCGACCTCTACACCGCCCTCGACCTGATCTCGGGGCTCGTCTGGGAGCGCGGGGACGACGCCAGGACCCTCTTCGAGTCCCTGCGCGACCCCGAGGTGCGCTCCGCCGTACGCGGACTCGTCGCCCTCGCCGGACCGCCGCTGCCGCCCGCCCCGCCGCCCGAGGAGATCCGCCGGGTCCGCGGCCATCTGCACACCCGGCACAGCGACAAGCGGGCCATCAGCCACCACTACGACGTCGGCAACGGCTTCTACGAGATCGTCCTCGGACCGTCGATGGTGTACTCGTGCGCCTACTGGCAGGCACCCGAACCCGACGGCACCCTGGAGCACGCCCAGCGCGACAAGCTGGACCTGGTCTGCCGCAAGCTCGGTCTGACAGCCGGGCGAAGACTCCTCGACGTCGGCTGCGGTTGGGGTTCGATGGCCATCCACGCCGCCCGCGAGTACGGCGTGAGCGTCGTCGGCATCACCCTCTCCCAGGAGCAGGCGGCCTACGCCCGCAAGCGGGTCGCCGACGAGGGACTCACCGACCGCGTCGAGATCCGGGTGCAGGACTACCGCGACGTCACCGACGGGCCGTACGACGCCATCTCCTCCATCGGCATGGCCGAACACGTGGGCGCGGATCGCTACCTGGAGTACGCCGAGGACCTGCTCAAGCTGCTCAGGCCCGGCGGGCGGCTGCTCAACCACCAGATCGCCCGGCGCCCGCAGACCGACGAATCGGCGTACCACCTCGACGAGTTCATCGACGCCTACGTCTTCCCGGACGGCGAACTCGCCCCCCTCGGCACCACCGTGACCATGCTGGAGCGGGCCGGCTTCGAGGTGCGCGACGTCGAGTCGATCCGCGAGCACTACGCCCACACCCTGCGCCGCTGGGTCACCAACCTGGAGGCCCAGTGGCAGCGCGCGGTCCGGATCGCCGGGCCCGGGCGGGCCCGCGTGTGGCTGCTGTACATGGCCGCCAGCGCCCTCGCCTTCGAACACAACCGCATCGGCGTCAACCAGGTCCTCGCCGTCAGGACCCCCGAATCCGGCACCTCCGGGCTGCCGTTGCGCGCCCGCACCTGGAACTGAACCGCGGCAGGGGCCCGTTGCTCGGCAACGGGCCCCATGTCGTACGGCTGCCGAACCCGCGCGGCGCTACTCGGCCTTGATCGCCGCCAGCATGTTCATGCGGGCCGCCCGGCGGGCCGGCCACAGCGCGGCGAGGATGCCGACCGTCGCCGCGAGCAGCAGGAACACCGCCATCCGGGCCCAGGGCAGGACGAGTTCGTACGTCGCCATCTTCGTGCCGAGCAGCTCACCGGCCGCCCAGCCGAAGAAGACGCCGAGGCCGATCCCCAGGACCCCGCCGAACAGGGAGATGACCAGGGACTCCAGCCGGACCATCCGCTTGATGCCCTTGCGGTCCAGGCCGATCGCGCGGAGCATCCCGATCTCCTGGGAGCGTTCGAAGACCGACATGGCCAGGGTGTTGATGACACCGAGCACCGCGACGATCACCGCCATCGCCAGGAGGCCGTAGAGCATGTTCAGCATCAGCGTGAACATCTGCGCGATGGACTCGGAGAGGTCCTTCTTGTCCTGGACCTTGATGGCCGGGTTGGTGCCGAGGGCCTTCTCCAGCCGGTCCTTGGTGGCGTCGGAGGCGCCGCCGGACGTCTTCAGCATGACCTGCATGTCGGACCGGTCGCTCAGGTGCGGGTCGAGGGTGGCGGTGTCCAGCATGATGCCGCTGATCAGTTCGTTGCCCTCGTAGACCCCGGCGACCTCGAGCCGCTGCGCCCGGCCGTCCTCGTAGTGCACGGTGAAGGCCGAACCCGCCTTCCAGCCGCGGGACTTGGCGGTGTCCCGGTCCACGACGACCCGCGTGCCGCCGACCGCGAAGGTGCCGCTGTCGACCTTCAGGTCGGTGAGCTTGCCGATCGCCGAGCCGTTGACCCCGGTCAGGTACTCGGTCTCGCCGTCGATGCGGGAGGGCGCGTTGCGCAGCGGGCTCACGGCGGTGACGTCGTCGACCTTCGCCAGCTTCTTCTCGACGTCCGGCGAGAGCTCGTTGCCGTTCGCCATGGAGACGACGTAGTCCGCCTTGACGGCCGCCGACGCCATCTTGTCGATCGACTTCTGGAGGCTGCCCGCCATCACCGTCATACCGGTGATCAGGGTGAGACCGATCATCAGCGCGGAGGCCGTGGCGGCCGTACGGCGCGGGTTGCGCACCGAGTTCTGGCGGGCCAGCTTCCCGGAGACACCGAAGACGCGCAGCACGGGGGCCGCCGCCGCGATCAGCGGACGGGACAGGAGCGGGGTGAGGATGAAGACACCGATGATCAGCAGGACCGCGCCCAGGCCCATGGGGGCCTGGCCGTCCGAGCCGTCCATGGTGGTGGCCGCCAGGATCACGGCGACGCCCGCCCCGCTGAACAGCGCGCCCAGCGTGTTGCGCAGCACCAGCGACTTGGTCGTCGCCTTCGCGTGCACGCTGCTCATCGCCGCGACCGGCGGGATCTTCGCCGCCCTGCGGCCCGGCAGCCAGGCCGCCAGCATGGTGATCAGGACGCCGACCGCCAGGGCCACCCCGACCGTGCCCGGCGTGATGACGAGCGGCCCGTCCGGGACGGTCGCGCCGAGCGCGCCCATGAGGGACCTGAGCCCGGCGCCGATGCCGATGCCGGCCACCAGGCCCGTCACGGCGGCGACCAGACCGACCACGAACGCCTCCACCAGCACCGACCGCGTGATCTGCCGACGGGACGCGCCGACCGCCCTGAGCAGCGCCAGCTCCTTGGTGCGCTGGGCGACCAGCATGGTGAAGGTGTTGGCGATGATGAAGGTGCCGACGAACAGCGCGATGCCGGCGAAGACCAGCAGCCCCTGCTTGAGGCCGGCCATGGACGAGGAGATCAACCGGGCCTGGCTGTCCGCGAGTTCCTGCCCGGTCGTGGTCTCTACGGCGTTCTTCGGCAGCGCCTTCTCCAGCGCCGCCCGAAGCGCGGTCTGGGAGGTGCCGGAGGCCGCCTTCACGTCGATCTCGTCGTACCTGCCCGGCTTGCCGAACAGCTTCTGGGCGGTGGCCGTGTCGAACAGCGCGAGGCTGCCGCCGGCCGCGACATTGCCGTCGTCGGTGGTGAAGATGCCGGTGACGACGGGCTTGAGGACCGGCCCGTCGACCGAGATGCGCACGGTGTCGCCGACCTTGTAGCCGGCCCGCTCGGCGGTCTCAGAGTCGATGGCGACCTGGTTCGCTCCCTTCGGCGCGGAGCCCTCGGCGAGCGGGTACCGGGGGTCCTTGGCCCCGTAGTAGTTGCCGCCCTGCGACTGGAAGCCGCCGCCGACGAGCTTGCCGTCCTTGTCGGCGATGGCGGTGAAGCCGCTCACGACACCGATGGCGTTCGACGCCCCGGGGACCTTCGCGCTCCTGTCGAGCAGGGTCTGGGTCAGCTCGTGGCGCTTGCCGATCGTGTTGCCCTTGTCCTCGTCCCACTGGGCGGTGACGGCGACATCGACCTGGTCGAAGCCCTTGGCCGAACTCTTCTGGTAGGCCTCGGAGATGGTGTTGGTGAAGACGAGGGTGCCGGACACGAACGCCACGCCGAGCATGACGGCGAGCACGGTCATCAGCAGCCTGGCCTTGTGCGCGAGTACGTTGCGCAGGGCGGTGCGGAACATCAGCTGGTGCGGCCCTTCGCGTCGAACTGCTTCATGAAGTCCAGGACGTTCTCGGCCGTGGGCTTGTACATCTCGTCCACGATCCGGCCGTCCGCGAGGAAGACCACCCGGTCCGCGTACGCCGCGGCCACCGGGTCGTGGGTCACCATGACGACCGTCTGCCCCAGCTCCCGTACGGAGTTGCGCAGGAAGCCCAGGACCTCGGCGCCGGAGCGGGAGTCGAGGTTTCCGGTCGGCTCGTCACCGAAGATGATGTCGGGCTTGGACGCGAGGGCCCGGGCGACGGCGACGCGCTGCTGCTGGCCGCCGGACAGCTGAGCGGGACGGTGGCTGAGCCGGTCCCGCAGTCCCACCATCTGGATGACCGAATCCAGCCACTCCTTGTCCGGCTTGCGGCCGGCGATGTCCATCGGGAGCGTGATGTTCTCCAGGGCCGTCAGGGTCGGCAGCAGGTTGAACGCCTGGAAGATGAACCCGATCTTGTCCCGTCGCAGTTTGGTGAGCTGCTTGTCCTTCAGGGAGCCCAGTTCGGTGTCGCCGATGCGGACCGAACCGGAGGAGAAGGTGTCCAGGCCGGCCACGCAGTGCATCAGCGTGGACTTGCCCGAGCCGGAGGGGCCCATGATCGCGGTGAACTCGGCCTGCCGGAACTCGACGGTGACCCGGTCCAGGGCGACCACCTGGGTCTCGCCCTGTCCGTAGATCTTCGACAGATCCGTGGCGCGTGCGGCCACGGAGGTGGCCCGGCCGGCGACGGGTGTGGTGGTCACGGGATGGAACTCCTAGCGGGACGACATCGTTGAAGGACGTCTTCCATCCTGGTGGCGGGAGCCCGTCGTGTAGTCAGCCGCAGTTCTGGTTCCGAAGGCAGACTTCGGAGGGACCGCGCCGCTCGGTGTCATACCTGGGGATGACGGCGGCCCCTGATCGGGGCTCATGCAGAGAACAGGTGGAGCGTCCTCGTTCGGGCGGTGAAATTCCGTCATTCCGCATGCGTGGCCGAGTGCCGCACGTAACGCTATTGGCAAGTGCGGATGGCGTGTTCCAGGGTCTGATGCACCCTCAGACGTCAATAAAATAAGACAACATCGGTCCGCCCGACCACTGTTCGGGGGATGCACCCCGATAGGCTCGGAACCTCGACGCGGAGCCCATGGCCTGCCCGGATGGTGGAATGCAGACACGGCGAGCTTAAACCTCGCTGCCCCTTCGCGGGCGTGCCGGTTCAAGTCCGGCTCCGGGCACTTTCCCGCCCACGCGACGACTTCTCGCGCGTGGGCCGGCCTCCCGTCTTCAACCCTCGTAGACGGTCAGTACGGCACCGCCGATCTCGATCCGGCGGCCGGCGCGCATGCCGTCGCGGCGCAGTGTTCTCAGACAGGTGTGGAACAGGGGCAGCTCGTCCGCGTCCAGGACGGCGGCGGCCAGTTCCACGAGTTCGGTCACCGACTGGTCGGTCAGTACCTCGGGCAGCTCACCGGAGAGCAGTACGACCGATTCTCCGGCGGGCCCACGGACCACGGCTGTCGCCGGCCCGCCATGCACGAACAACACATTCCCCCCTGGGAGCCCGGGGTCGTGCGGCTCTCGCTCCTCGGGCAGGACGAGAGACTAGCGGGGGAGTCCGGCGCTTTCGGGCACAGTCGAATTCTTTTTCCGACTCCTCGGAAGAGTGAACATCCCCGGTCGCAGACCGCCGAGACCCAGCCTCCGGACGGTCACTTCCTTGGCCAGGGGTGGGGGTGGCGGTGCCGGGGCGGTGAGGGAGGGCGGGGGCCGGGTCCTGGTGACTGGTTGCCTGGTGAGGGGGCTGTGGCGGGGTGTCGCTTGCGTGGCCCCCGGGTGGGTGGGCCTGGGCCGGTCCGTGTGCGGGCCCCCGCCTGCGCCGGGCCGCGCTGTCGGGCTCGTGGTGCTGGAGCCGGGCCGGTGTTTCGTGGTGCGGGCCAGGGGCCGGGTGGGAGGCGCTCTCAAGGGGCCGTCGCATGGTCGGGGGCCGTCAGGGTGCTCGCCCGGGGCGGCGGTGGAGCCCGGGATGCGTGACCCGGGTGGGTCCGGGCCGGCGCTTGTGTGGTTCTCGGGCGGGTCGGCGCAGGCGGGCCCGCGGGCGGCTCCCGCCTGGGCCGGGCCGCATTGTCGGGCCGGGGGTCCGCGAGGTGCTCGTCTGGTTCTCGGGTGGGTGGGCCTGGGCCGGTCCGTGTGCGGGCCCCCGCCTGCGCCGGGCCGCGCTGTCGGGCTCGTGGTGCTGGAGCCGGGCCGGTGTTTCGTGGTGGGGGTCAGGGGCCGGGTGGGAGGCGCTCTCAGGGGGCCGTCGCGTGGCCGGGGGTCCTCGCCTGGGGTGGCTGCGGAGCACGGAACGGGCGACCGGCTGGGGCCGGGCGGGTGCTCGTCCGGTTCCCGGGCGGGTGGGTTCGGGGCGGTTCGTGCGTCGGCCCCTGACTGCGTCCGACCGCGCTGTCGCTCTCGCAGGTGCTGTGTCGGGGGTTACTTCTTCGGGGTGCGGTCCAGTAGGGACTCCACCAGGGCGGCCACGTGGCGGCGGTCGTCGGACGAGAGTTTCTGGAGGCTGGCGATCAGGAGGTCCACCTCGGGGTCGGCCGGGCGGGCGGCGGTGCCCTCCGGGCCCTGGCCGGCCGGGGTGCCGTACACGTGGATGCCGCAGGCCTCCGCGGCGGCGCGGCGGACGGTGTCCAACGGGAGTTCCAGGCCCTTGGACAGTCCCTCCAGGGTGGTCGCCTGGGGCATGCGGACGACGCGGTCGGTGGTCGCCAGGTGGTGGACGGTGGAGCGCGGGACGCCACCGCGGCGCGCCACGTCGCCGTAGGACCAGCCCTTGCGGTCCAGGCGCTCACGGATCAACTGCTGGAGTGCGTTGGCCACGGGTGGGTCACTTCCTGCTCGCCGCTCGGCGGAACCTCCATGTCGGGGCCGATTCTACGGGCGGCCCCACCCGCCGCCGAAAGGGTGTTTCCCCGAACGGGTTGCGCAACGGCCCCGCGAGGCCCTAGTGTCCAATCTCGTTGGACAGAACGTCCGACCAAGTTGGACAGAGTCTGGGGGGAACCTGACTCGGTCCGACCGGAAATGCCCATCCCTGAGGGGGAATTGATCATGATGGACGCTCACGAGCTCGAGGCCGAGTCCGCGGAACTGCTGCCGGGCCGCGAGGCCCTCGGCCGTCTGAAGTTCAGCTTCAACAAGACGACCAACGTCACCAAGCACATCGCCAACGTCGAGGCCCACAACTCGTCCGTGGCTGTGAACGACCACTCCTTCGCCTCGGCCGCCGCCTCCCAGGCCGGCCAGGGCATCACGGTCACCCAGTAACACCCGCGCACCACCTCGAACCCGATCCGCATCACCTGAAAGGAAGTCCGTCATGAGCATGGACATGCACGAGCTGGAGACCGAGTCCGCCGAGCTGCTGCCGGGCCGTGAGGCCCTCGGCCGTCTGAAGTTCAGCTTCAACAAGACGACCAACGTCACCAAGCACATCGCCAACATCCACGCGGACAACCAGTCCGCGGCGCTCAACGACCACTCCTCGTACTCGGTCGCCGAGTCGCAGGCCTCGCAGTCGATCGTCGTCAAGCAGTAGCGCCGGCGTGATGACGGCCGTCGGGGTGGGCCGCCCGTACCAGCGGTGCGGTCCACCCCGACGGCCATGCCAGGGGGGAAACGGGGAGGACGTGGGGGGAGACCACATATGACAGTGCTCGGAGACGGGCCCCCGACGCTGTACGACTCGGGGCCGGTGCCCGGGCCGGGCGGCTGGCCGGTGACGTACGAGCAGGTGGCGACGGGCAGCCTGCCGGTCGTCGAACTGCGGCTCGTGCCGCGGCTGAGCGCGGGACTGCGACTGCACGGCGAGTACCAGGGATCGGGCTTCACCGAGCCCAAGTACATCGCCCGTCGGGGGGACGGGCAGGTCGTGCAGCTGTCGCGGCTGCTGTATCTCGTGGCGTCGTCCGTCGACGGCGTCCGGGACACCGAGTCGATCGCCCACCGGGTGAGCGCGAGGTTCGGCCGTGAGGTCAGCGGCGAGAACATCCGCTTCCTCGTGGAGAAGAAGCTCGAACCGCTCGGTGTGACGGTCCCCGAGGGCCAGGAGAGCGACGAGGTCGACGCCCCGCGCTCCGACCTGCTGCTCGCCCTCAAGGGCCACCGGGTCATCTTCGACGAGCGGCGCACGGCACGGATCGCCGGGCTGTTCGCGTGGCTGCACCGGCCGGTCGTGGTCGCGGCGGTGCTTCTCACGGCCGTCGCCATGGACGTATGGCTGTTCGGTTTCTTCGGGGCGATCGAGCCGGTCCTGGAGGTCCTGGACCAGCCGGTGCTGATCCTGATCGTGTTCGCGCTGACCGTGGCCTCGCTCGTGTTCCACGAGTTCGGCCACGCCTCCGCGTGCAGATACGGAGGCGCCCGGCCGGGCTGCATCGGCTGCGGGATCTTCCTCATCTGGCCGTCGATGTACACGGACGTGACGGACGTGTACCGGATCGGACGCGGCGGCCGGATCAGGACCGACCTGGGCGGGGTCTACTTCAACGTCGTCTTCATGCTCGGCATGGCCGGGCTGTACTTCGCGACGGGGGAGCAGTTCTTCCTCGCCGCGGTGTACCTCGGGCACTTCGAGATCCTCGAACAGCTGATGCCGGCGGTACGCCTCGACGGCTACTACATCCTGGGCGACCTCGCCGGCGTCCCGGACCTCTACGGCAAGATCAAGCCGATCCTGCTCGGTCTGGTGCCGGGGAGGAAGGGGCGGGCCGCCCGCAAAGAGGTCGCCGGGCTGAAGAAGTCGGCGCGGACCATCGTGGCCGCGTGGGTGCTCACCATGGTGCCGCTGATCATCGGCGAGATGGGCTACGGGCTGTGGAACCTGCCCCGGATCATCGCCACGATGACCCGGTCCATGGTCGAGCAGTTCTCCGGCACCGGGGCGGCCTTCGCGGACGGCCAGGTCGTCGAGGGGCTCGTCGGGGTGCTGGGCTGTCTGATGCTGCTGATCCCGATGGGCGGTGTCGTCTATCTCTCCGTGAAGATCGGCGGACGGATCTTCCGGGCCGCGAAACGGTCCACGGCGGGGCGGCCCCGGTTGCGGGTGGCGCTGTGCGTGGCCGTGCTCGCCGGGCTGACGGGCCTCAGCTACGCGTGGACGTCCGGGCTGACGCCCCAGCCGCTCCCGAAGAAACCGCCGATCGCGCCGATCCTCCAGCCCGGTGTGTCAACGGAGGAACCGCGGCCCCGGCAGGCCACGACTCCGGACGGCGACGCGTCGACCTCGGACAAGGGCACCTCGCAGGACCCGGCGGGTACGGGTCCGGGCGCGGTGCCGCCCTCGGCGGCGGGCGGCTCCGCGGGCTCGGGCGCGCCCAGCCCCGGGACGTCCACCGGCACCTCGGCGTCCGCCTCACCGGCGGCGTCCGCGGCGGCACCGGGCTCGGCGAGCGGGGGCGCCTCCCGCGGGCCGGCGTCCCCGGCGCAGGGCACGTCGGCGGCCCCGGAAGCGTCCTCCCCGGGCACGGGCCCGACCACCCCCGTCTCGTCCCCGACCCCGTCGGAAAGTATCCCGCCCTCACCCACCGACACCCCGCCCCCACCACCGGCAAGCGGTTCACCGGGGGTGACCTGAGGGGGGGGGCTGGTGCCCGGCGGCCGGGTGGTCACACCGGCCCCACCTGGGCTGGTGCGCCAACGGGCCGTGGGTCACAGCCGGTGGTCGGCGCCGGGGCGCGGGCGGGGCGGTGGCCATCTCCGGGGTGGGCGAGTGCCTGCCTCGGGCGGGCGGGCACGGTCGGTTCGTGTTCCGGCCCGGGAGATCCTCCCGTCTCGGCCGGGTCGGCCCCGCCCCTCGGGGACTCGGCGGTCGCCGTGGGGGTGACGGCCGACTGCGGCCTCGCTCGTCTCCGGGGTGGGCGCGTGCCGGTCCGGGGGCCTGGTGGTCGCCGTGGGGGGACGGCAGGTTTCGGCCTGGCTCGCCTGCCCGGGACGGGCACGGTCGGGCTCGCGTTCCGGCCGGGGCCCTTACGTCTCGGTCGGGTCGGGTCGGGTCGGCCGGCCCGGAGGCCCGGTGGTCGCCTAGGGGTGACGGCTGGCTTCCGCGAGTGCCTGCTCACCACGGGCACGGTCGGGCGCGTGATCCGGACCGGGAGGTCGTCCCGTCTCCGGCGAGGTCGCTCGGCGTGGCCAGGGAGGCCCGGTGGTCGCCGTGGGCCGGCGGGTCGTCCCCGGCCTCGCCCTTCGTCGAGGCGGGGGACGGGCCCGGTTGTCCCCCACACCCGCCCCCCACATCCGTATTCATCCATCCACCCAAGGAGATCCCTTGAGCAGCCACCGAAAACCCCGCACCCCCAGCCCGTTGACCCGCCGTGCCGTTCGCGTGGGCCTGTTCGCCGCCGGTGTCGCCGGTGTGGCGACCGCCGTGCCGGCGCAGGCCGCCACCGGTGGGGCCGCCGTCGGCGCCCCCAAGGTCGCCGTCGCGTCGGACCACGTCTTCAGCCACGCCGACCGCCGCGACCACACGGAGGAGAAGGACTCGTTCACCATCCGCCAGTTCGGCAAGGTGAACGCCGCCTCCGTGCGCAACCAGGCCAACGCAGTCTCGTCGGGCTGCACCGCCGACGACGACTGCCGTTCGGTCGCGCTGTCGTTCCAGATCGTCACGGTCGCGGGCGAGCACACGCGCCTGAACGCCGTGAACCTCAGTGACGCCACCAACAAGAGCTGCACCGGCTGCCAGACCCTGGCCGGTGCCTACCAGTTCGTGGTCTCCACGCCCGCCCCGCTCACCCTCGACTCCGCCCACCGCCGCCAACTTGCCGACGTCCACCGCCGGCTGGACGCCCTGACCCGCTCCGACATCCCCGCGACCGAGCTGCGCACCCGGGCCGACGCCCTCGCCGCCGAGGTCAACTCCGTCCTCCAGGACGCCGTGGCCGACGCCCCCAGGGGCGACGCGCAGGACGACGTCACCATGCACCGCCACCTGGACGGCTGGCCCGGCCGCTGACCCGACGGCCGTCCGGCCCGCGGCAGCCACCCGTGGGCCGGACGGCCGCGCAGCACCGTTGACATCGGCACACCCGCGGCGCAAACTCGGGACACTCAGGTGAAAAAAACTTCACTGTGCGAACACACCCCAAGGTCCCCGAAGGGAACGCCCGATGCGTACCACCGTCGGCATCATCGGAGCCGGCCCCGCCGGCCTCCTCCTCGCCCGGCTCCTCCACCACGCCGGCATCGACTCGGTCGTCCTGGAGAGCCGCGACCGCGCCTACGTCGAGCAGCGCCAGCGCGCCGGGATCCTGGAGCAGGGCACGGTCGATGTACTGCGCGCGGTCGGCGCCGGGGACCGCATGGACCGCGAGGGACTTCCGCACGACGGCATCGAACTGCGCTACGACAGGAAGCGCCATCGCGTCGACTTCCCCGCCCTGACCGGCGGCCGGTCCGTGATGGTCTACGCCCAGACCGAGGTCTGCAAGGACCTCATCGCCCTCCAGCTGGAGGACGGCGGTCCGCTGCTGTTCGAGGCGGAGGCCCTGGCCGTCGAGGGCGCCGACACCGACGCCCCGCGCGTCCGCTTCCGGCACGAGGGCCGCGAGGACGTCCTGGAGTGCGAGTACGTCGTCGGCTGCGACGGCTTCTGGGGCGTGGCGAGGAAGGCGATCCCCGCCGAACTGACCAAGGTGTTCGAGCGGACGTACCCCTTCGCCTGGCTCGGCATCCTCGCCGACGTCCCGCCCTCCCACGACGAACTCGTCTACGCCCGCCACGACCGCGGCTTCGCCCTGCTGTCCATGCGCTCCCCGTCCGTCTCGCGCCTCTACCTCCAGGTCCCCGAGGGCACCGACGCCGAGAGCTGGGGCGACGAGGAGATCTGGGACGAGCTGGAGCGCCGCTTCGAGACGGACGACGACTGGAAGCTGGACCGGGGCCCGATCACGCAGAAGTCCGTCACCCCGATGCGCTCCTACGTCCATGAGCCCATGCGGCACGGCCGGCTCTTCCTCGCCGGTGACGCGGCACACATCGTCCCGCCCACCGGGGCCAAGGGCCTCAACCTCGCCGTGGGGGACGTCGTGACCTTCGCGAGGGCGCTGACGCACCGGAAGGAGACCGGTTCGGCCGAGCTCCTCGACGCCTACTCCGAGACCTGCCTGCGGCGGGTGTGGCAGGCCGAGCGGTTCTCGTACGACATGACGAGCCTCCTGCACCGGGCTCCCGACGCCACGTCTTTCGAGGACCGGATGCAGCTGGCCCGGCTGGAGCGGATCGCCGGGTCGCGGGCCGCCGAGACCGACCTCGCCGAGGGGTACACCGGCTTCCCCTTCGGGTGAGGCCCCTCCAGTGCCGGGAATCACGCCTGCGCGTAGCGTGTTGGCCAGCACAACGAGGGAAGATCCTCCTCAAGCACTAGGGTCATTCCTTTGCCTACCCATTACTCTTGAGGGCAAGGTCCACACACGGTGGCCATGGAGGAGTGAAATGAGGAGCAGCAACCCGGTCTTCTCGCGACGGGGGTTCAGCCGCGACAACGGCTACGCGGGCTTCAACACCGCGCCGCAGGCCGGGGCCGCAGCCGTGGGCACGCAGGGCAACCCCTACGCGCAGCCGCAGGGCAACCCGTACGCGACCAACCCCTATGCCCAGCAGGGCCTGCAGCAGGGCGCCCCGCCGCAGACCCCGGTGACCACCGGCCGGATGACGATGGACGACGTCGTCCTGCGCACCGGCACCACCCTCGGCATCCTGATCGTCACCGCCGCCCTCGCCTGGGCACTGCTGCCCGTCGACGACGCCAACATCGGCCGCTCGTACGGCATCGGCATCGGCGCCGCGGTGATCGGCATGGTCCTGGCGCTCGTGCAGTCCTTCAAGCGCAAGGCGACGCCCGCGCTGATCGTGTCGTACGCCGCGTTCGAGGGCGTGTTCCTCGGCGTCATCTCCAGCATCGTCGACAACCGCATCGCGAGCGGTGCGGCCATGCAGGCCGTCATCGGCACCCTGGCGGTCTTCGCCGCGGTACTGGTGGCGTACAAGGCCGGCTGGATCCGCGTGAACCGGCGGTTCTACGGCTTCGTGATGGCGGCCGCGCTCGGCTTCATGCTGCTGATGGTGGTCAACCTGCTGTTCGCCGCCTTCGGCGGCGGTGACGGCCTCGGCTTCCGCAGCGGCGGCCTCGGCATCCTGTTCGGCATCATCGGCGTGCTGCTCGGCGCGTGCTTCCTCGCCCTCGACTTCAAGCAGGTCGAGGACGGCATCGCCTACGGCGCGCCGAAGGAGGAGGCCTGGCTGGCGGCGTTCGGTCTCACGCTGACGCTGGTCTGGATCTACATGGAGTTCCTGAGGCTCATCGCGATCCTCAACAGCAGCGACTAGCCTCCGCCGGTCGTACGACGAAGGGCCCCGGGTTCCGTACCCGGGGCCCTTCGGCATGTGCGCAGCTCAGAAGTACCTGCGCGCGGCCCTCCTCAGGTCGTACTCGTGGATGATCGCCTTGGCGTGGCCGTACGCGAGGTTGTGTTCGTGACGGAGCCAGCTGACCTTTTCCTCGAAGCGGAAGAGGGCCGGGCCTTCGTCGACGGTGCGGAGCCAGTCGGAGACTTCACGACCGGTGCAGTGGGGAATGCGGGCGAGCAGGTTGCGGTGGGTCTCCTCGGAGAGGACGTGGGACATCGGCGCCTCCGGACGCAAAGGGGATGTAAGCCGGTCCTTCAGGTCACCGTGCCTGAGCGTTCGCCCGTTGGCAACAGTCCCGGTCGGACGCGTACGGTTGCCGAGTGGCTGATACTTCGCGTCTGACCCGGGCTGTGGACCACTTCGCCGACCGCCTGCGGGCCGCTCCGCAGAGCCGGTTGCAGCGGGGCGCCGCCGCCCAGGCGCTGGGACTGGCCCGGGAGTTCGCCCGCCGGACCCAGGTTCTGGAGGAGCCGGGGACCGAGCTTCGCGAGATGCCGGACGCGGGGATGTTCGCCGCCGCCGACCAGATCACCGTGGCCGTGCACGACTTGGCCCTCGTCCTGACGGACGAGGGCCAAGTGGAAGAAGCACTGGAACTGGTGGCGGAGGCCCAACAGCGGGCCGGGGTGTGACTCCTACAGGGACGCTATGACCCGGTCGGCCAGGATGTAGACGTTCTCCTCGCCGCACGCGAAGGTCAGTGTGTACGCGCCCGAGATGCCCGAGCCGCCCAGCAGGACCGGGCTCTCGCCCGCGCGCAGGGCGGCCGACAGACGTTCGGCCGTCTCGCGGTGGCCCGGGGTCATGCACAGGGTCGTGCCGTCCGCGAAGACGTAGACGTCCAGGGTGCCGAGGGGGCCCGGGCGGACGTCGGCCAGCTCGGTGCCGGAGGCGGCCAGGTCCTCAAGGGTGGCCACCGTGCGTTCGTGGTCGCCCACGACCGGTGAACCGACCGGCACGAAGTCCGGGTGGGAGGGGTGACGGCGGCGGGCCGCGGCCAGTTCGGGGCTGTCGCCCGCGAACTCGTCCACGTCGGCCGAGGACTCCGACACCGGCTCCAGGCCCACGAAATCGGCCTGCCGGGGCAGGAACAGCTCGCTGTCGGGCAGCCCGAGCAGCGAGGGCGCGTCGGAGGCGTCACGGGCCTCCTGGGCGGCCCAGAAGGCCCGCGCCTCGGCGAGCTCGCGCTCACGCTCCTCGGCGAGGGCCTCGGCCACGGCGGCACGTATCTCGTCGACGTCGGCGGCAGGACGCGCGGCCGGCACGAGACCCCGTACGGACGCGGTGTTGTCCCTGGCGAGCTCGGCGTGCAGGGCGGCGACCTGTCGGCGCAGCACCATGAGGGTGCGCAGGACGGCGACGCCCACGGCGCCCGTGGCGGCCGTGGTGACCAGCAAGGCGATCGGCATGGCGCTCACTGACGTACTCCCGGTTCAAAGTCGACCCCCGACTTCCTACATCAGCTTGAAGGGCGGACTATCCAGCTGTCAGTGCGTAACGTCACGAATCGGACAGGAACTTGGGTCCGATGTTTGGGGGTGAAGTGGCTCTGAGCTGCGAAAACCCCTGCAGGAAGGGAGATAGGTCACATCCTGAGGGAGATTGGATCACAAATCGGCCCAGAACCTTGGAGTTTCCCAGGTTCTGGGCCAAAGGGTGACACCGAGTCCCCGTGCGGACACGGAGAGTTGGGCGATCAGCTCAGGCGCTCGATGACCATCGCCATGCCCTGGCCGCCGCCCACGCACATGGTCTCCAGACCGAACTGCTTGTCGTGGAACTGGAGGGAGTTGATGAGCGTGCCGGTGATGCGGGCGCCGGTCATGCCGAACGGGTGGCCGACGGCGATCGCGCCACCGTTGACGTTCAGCTTCTCCAGCGGGATGTTCAGGTCGCGGTAGGAGGGGATCACCTGGGCGGCGAACGCCTCGTTGATCTCGACCAGGTCGATGTCGTCGATCGTGAGGCCGGCGCGGCGCAGGGCCTGGTTGGACGCCTCCACCGGGCCGAGGCCCATGATCTCGGGGGACAGGCCCGTGACACCGGTCGACACGATGCGGGCGAGCGGCGTGAGGCCGAGCTCGCGCGCCTTGGTGTCGGACATGATGACGACCGCGGCGGCACCGTCGTTGAGCGGGCAGCAGTTGCCGGCGGTGACCATGCCGTCGGGGCGGAAGACCGGCTTCAGGCCCTGGACGCCTTCGAGGGTGACGCCGGCGCGCGGGCCGTCGTCCTTGGCGACCACCGTGCCGTCGGGGAGCGTGACCGGGGTGATCTCGCGCTCCCAGAAGCCGTTCTTGATGGCTTCCTCGGCGAGGTTCTGCGAGCGGACACCGAACTCGTCCATGTCCTGGCGGGTGACGCCCTTGACCCGCGCCAGGTTCTCGGCGGTCTGGCCCATCGCGATGTACGGGTCGGGGAGCAGGCCGTCCTCGCGCGGGTCGTGCCAGCTCGTGCCCTCCTGGGCGGCGGTGGCCGCGGTGCGGGCCTGGGCCTCGTCGAAGAGCGGGTTGGTGGTGCCCGGGAGGCCGTCGGAGCTGCCCTTGGCGTAGCGGGAGACCATCTCGACACCGGCCGAGATGAACACGTCGCCCTCGCCGGCCTTGATGGCGTGCAGGGCCATGCGGCTCGTCTGCAGCGAGGAGGAGCAGTAACGGGTGATCGTGCAGCCCGGCAGGTGGTCCATGCCCATCTGCACGGCGACGATGCGGCCCAGGTTGTGGCCCTGCTCGCCGCCGGGGAGGCCGCAGCCGAGCATCAGGTCGTCGATGTCGCGCGGGTCCAGCTCGGGGACCTTGGCGAGGGCGGCCTGGATGATCGTGGCGGTGAGGTCGTCGGGGCGCAGGTCCTTGAGCGAGCCCTTGACGGCGCGGCCGATGGGGGAGCGGGCGGTCGAGACGATCACGGCTTCGGGCATCACGGCTCCATTGGCGTTACGGGGGTGTACTTCCGACTGGGCTGCTTGGGAAGTTACCCGTACGTATGGCCTGGGTCACGGGGATGACGGTGTGACCTATGTCTAAGCGCTTGCTTTGCCGTCTCGTCAGACCTCGGACGGACTGGTGGGGGACGGCTCCGTCGCCCTGACCCGCCGCCTGCGCCTGCGCTTGAGCAGTGCCCAGGGTCCCGTCGGACCGGTCGGCATCGCCGCCGCGACCTCCGTGCCAGCCTCCGAGGCCGCTTCCGCCGCCGCCCGGGCCACCGGCAGGAACCCCTCGCGGCGCGAGACGTCCGGGCGGTCCTCGTCGGCCGGCCACAGGCTCAGGGCCGCGCAGACCGTCGGCAGTATCGCCATCGCCGCCGTCGCATAGCCCTCCGCCGAAGGGTGGTAGTGGTCGGGTCCGAACAGCTCACGCGGGTTCGCCTCGAACTCCGGGCCCAGCAGGTCGCCCAGTGACACCGTGCGCCCGCCCTGCTCCACCGCCCCGATGGTCTGCGCCGCCGCCAGCTGACGCGAGGCCCGGCGGGCCAGCCATCGCAGCGGCTGCTGCACCGGCTCGATCGTGCCGAGGTCGGGACAGGTGCCGACCACGACCTCGGCACCGGCCGTGCGCAGCCGCCGTACCGCCGAGGACAGATGCCGCACGGAACGCGTCGCCGGCATCCGGTGTGTGACGTCGTTCGCGCCGATCATGATCACGCAGATGTCCGGGACCCGCTCGGGATCCGCCAGCGTCAGTGCCACCTGACGGTCCAGGTCGTCCGAGGTGGCCCCGGGCAGGGCGACATTGCGGAACTCCACCGGACGCTCCGCCACCGCCGCCAGCCCCGACGCCAGCAGCGCGCCCGGGGTCTGGGCCGCCCGGTGCACCCCCTGGCCCGCCGCCGTGGAGTCACCCAGCATGGTCAGGCGCAGAGGCGGATCGCCCGCGGCGGCGTAGACATGGCCGTACCGGCCCTCGGCGTGCGGGACGTGCGGCGTCGTGCCGTTGCCCACCTGCCGTCTGGCCAGCCGTACCTCCGCCAGCAGCAGCCCCATGGCCGCCGCGCCCACCAGGCCGATCCCGCCGCCGCCATAGGCCGCGCCGGCCGCGATCCGCCGGGCCACCCTCGCCCTCGACATGCTCGTCATACGTCGCCGCCACCTCCGTCGTACCCGCTACACCCACTCCTTGCCCCGCACGGACCGTGGCCCAATCCCAACGGGGAGTGAACGACCTTCATGGCGCCCGATCAGGCCATAGGCTGGCCGGACCACTAGGACCACTTCTTTTGCAAGCATCCGGAGACAACGGTGCAATTCCACGACTCGATGATCAGCCTCGTCGGCAACACCCCGCTGGTGAGGCTCAACAACGTGACCAAGGGCATCAAGGCGACCGTCCTGGCCAAGGTCGAGTACTTCAACCCCGGCGGTTCCGTGAAGGACCGCATCGCCCTGCGCATGATCGAGGCGGCGGAGGAGAGCGGTGCGCTGAAGCCCGGGGGCACCATCGTCGAGCCGACCAGCGGCAACACCGGGGTCGGGCTCGCCATCGTGGCGCAGCAGAAGGGGTACAAGTGCATCTTCGTGTGCCCCGACAAGGTGTCCACGGACAAGATCAACGTCCTCAGGGCCTACGGCGCCGAGGTCGTGGTCTGCCCGACCGCCGTGGACCCCGAGCACCCGGACTCGTACTACAACGTCTCCGACCGGCTGGTGCGCGAGACGCCGGGCGCGTGGAAGCCCGACCAGTACTCCAACCCCAACAACCCGCTCTCCCACTATCACTCCACCGGCCCCGAGCTGTGGGAGCAGACGGAGGGGAAGATCACCCACTTCGTGGCGGGCGTCGGCACCGGCGGCACCATCTCCGGCACCGGCCGCTATCTGAAGGACGCCAGTGACGGCAAGGTCCAGGTCGTCGGCGCCGACCCCGAGGGGTCCGTGTACTCCGGCGGCTCGGGGCGGCCGTACCTCGTCGAGGGCGTCGGTGAGGACTTCTGGCCGACCGCCTACGACCGGACCGTCGCCGACGAGATCGTCGCCGTCTCCGACAAGGACTCCTTCCAGATGACGCGCCGCCTCGCCAAGGAGGAGGGCCTGCTGGTGGGCGGCTCCTGCGGCATGGCGGTCGTCGCGGCCCTGCGGGTCGCCGAGCGCCTGGACGAGAACGGCGTCGTGGTGGTCCTGCTCCCGGACAGCGGGCGCGGCTACCTCTCGAAGATCTTCAACGACGAGTGGATGGCCGACTACGGCTTCCTGGAGGACGAGGGCCCCAGCGCCCGCGTCGCCGACGTCCTGAACGACAAGGTGCACGGCGCCATCCCCTCCCTCGTCCACATGCACCCGGACGAGACGGTCGGCGAGGCCATCGACGTGCTGCGGGAGTACGGCGTCTCGCAGATGCCGATCGTCAAGCCGGGCGCCGGTCACCCGGACGTGATGGCCGCGGAGGTCGTCGGCTCGGTCGTCGAACGCGAGCTGCTCGACGCCCTGTTCACCCAGCGGGCCTCGCTGGAGGACCCGCTGGAGAAGCACATGTCGGCCCCGCTGCCCCAGGTCGGCTCCGGCGAGCCGGTCGGTGACCTCATGTCGGTCCTCGGCTCGGCGGACGCCGCGATCGTCCTCGTGGAGGGCAAGCCCACCGGAGTCATCAGCCGCCAGGATCTGCTGGCCTTCCTCGCCAAGGGCGGGAAGTAGCGGTAAACGTGCGGTGAACCCGGGGTGCCGGCGGCGGACTTGCGGTTTCCCACCGAAAAGGTGGACTTCGCGGAACTGGTACGAGCGTGTCACGTCCACGCAGCACACGCTTAACACGGGTCCGGCACATTGGTGGATGTCGGCAGGGCGGGAGCGGCTCCCCGCCCCAGCCGGCGCCGAAACGTCCAAGGACCTCCGGAGCGGCTCCCGGACCTCCATGGACGCCGGACGTAAGACCTGGCCTGACCCGGTCGACGTCCCTCGCGGGGACCGCCGTCGTCCCGCCCCCCGTTCACGGGGGTGCGGCGGTCCCCGCGATATTTCGTTTCCGGGCGGACGCCCAGGCGGCCCGGCGGGCGGGACTCAGCGGACGGGGCTCGATGCCCAACTGCCCAGCAGCGCCAGCCGCTCCGCCGTCTCCGATCCCGGTTCCGCGGTGTAGACGAGCAGGCTCAAGTCCCCGTCTCCCGGGACACCGAGGGTCTCGTACGGGAAGACGAGCAGGCCCGCCACCGGGTGCCGGACGCGCTTCACGCCGTAGGCGCACTCCTTGACCTGGTGGTCGGCCCACAGGCGGCGGAAGTCCTCGCTCTTGAGGGAGAGTTCGCCGACCAGCGAGGTCAGCTCGCGGTCGTCCTGGTGGTGGCCCGCCAGGACCCGCAGGTGGGCCACGCACTGGGCGGCCACCGCCTGCCACTCCGGGTAGAGATCGCGGGCGGCGGGGTCGAGGAAGACCTGCCGCGGGATGCTGCGCGTCCTGGCGGTCGTGCCGCTGTAGCCGAACACCGCGTCGGCCAGGGCGTTCCAGGCCAGGACGGTCATCCGGCGGTCGAGGACGAAGGCCGGGGTGCGGTCCATGCCGTCGAGCAGCAGCTGGACTCCCGGGCGGACCCGGGGACTGGTGGGACGTTCGGTCTGTCTGCGCGGGCGGGCCACCGCGTGGAGGTAGTCGCGCTCGGTCTCGTCCAGGCGCAGCACACGGGCGACGGCGTCCAGGACCGCGTCGGAGACTCCCCCCGACTTGGTCCGGGAGGGGCCCCCGGGGCCTCTGCTCTGCTCCAGCCGGATGTAGTAGTCGACGCTCACTCCGGCCAGCTGCGCCACTTCCTCCCGGCGCAGCCCGGGCACGCGGCGCCGCCCGTGCGAGGGCAGCCCCACCTCCTCGGGCCGGATGCGGGCGCGGCGTGAGCGCAGGAAATCTCCGAGGTCCCCGTCCATGGGTTCGATGGTAGGGGAGGCGGGAGTTTCGAACCTGGTACTGGCAGACCCAGGAAAAACGCATCCCTGGGTAGGGCGGCCCGGGCGCCGCAGGGTGGTGGACGAGGCCGGGGAGTGACCCCGGCGGACATCCCACCGAGGAGCACATCCATGTCGTACGAGAATCTGGCCGGACGTACCGCTGTCGTCACCGGAGCGGCGAGCGGCATCGGCGAGGCCACGGCCGTGCTGCTGGCCGAGCGGGGGGCGCGGGTCGCGCTGTTCGCGCGGCGCGGTGAGCGGCTGGAGGCGATCGCCGAGAAGATCCGGGCCGACGGCGGACAGGCGCTGGCCGTGGTCGCCGACGTCACCGACGACGCGTCCGTGGCGGCCGCCGTGGAGCGTGTGCACACGGCGTACGGGGCCGTCGACCTGGTGGTGAACAACGCGGGGGTGATGCTGCCGAACCCGATCGCCGACGCCCGGGTCGACGAGTGGCAGCGGATGATCGACACCAATGTCACCGGGGTCCTGCGGATCATCGGCGCCTTCGCCGGCGACCTGAACGCGGCGGCGGAGCAGGGGCGCCGCGCGGACCTGGTGAACGTCTCGTCCATCGGCGCGCACGTCACGGGCTTCACCGACTACGCCGTGTACGGGGCGACGAAGGCCGCGGTCACCCACCTGTCCGCGCTGCTGCGCAACGAGTTCGGGCCGCGGGGCGTGCGGGTCACCAACATCGAACCGGGGCTGACGGAGAGCGAGCTGGCCACCCACATCGACAACGACGGGCTGCGGGAGCAGATCGGCGGACTGGTCGAGACGACGGGCTCGCTGGCGGCCGCGGAACTCGCCGACCTCGTCGCCTACGTCACCAGCCGGCCCCGGCACGTCAATCTGCGCCAGGTCGTGGTGCTGCCGACCGCGCAGGTGTGAGCGCGGGGTCAGCCCTCCCAGTCGCTGCTCCGGGAGGACGGCTTCGCGCGCCGGCCGCGGAAGAGGTCCGGGTTGACGCGCAGGGCCTGGAAGGCGTTGACGCCGACGATGCCGACCCAGGAGACCAGCAGGCCGGGCAGGTGGGCGATACCGCCGCCGATGGCGGAGAGCGGGATCGCCAGGACCATGGAGACGATGCCGAAGCCGTAGCGTTCGCCGAAGGAGTCGGTGGACTTGGGCGAGCGGGCGCTCCGGGCCGTCACCATCTGCTGCTCGGCGAGCTGGCGGCGCAGCCGGCGGTCCACGGCACCGTCGATCCGCTGGTCGACCTTCTCCAGGAATGAGTCGACCAGCGCGGACTCGTACTCCTCGCCCAGTTCCCTGCGGGCCTGCAGGGTGGCGTTGAGTTCCTTCTTGAGTTCGGGGTCCCGCGCATCCATTCCGGTCATGGGATCCACGGTAGGCAGCCGGAAGGCCCGCTGCACTGGGGTTAGCCCCCCTGTTGCGGCGGGGGTCCTTCCCAGATCAGCCCGTGGTCAGCCCGTGCTGCTTCGCATAGGCGTTCGCCACGTCCTCCGGGTCCTTCTTGTCGTTGTCGACCTGGCTGTTGAGCTGGGTGAGCTGGGCCGTGGTGAGGACGTTGCCGAGACGGGCGAGGGCCTTGCGGACGGTGTCGTCGGCCTTGCGGTCGGCGATGAGAGGGACGATGTGCTGGCTGGGGATGAGGTTCTTCGGGTCGGTCAGCACCACCCAGCCGTTGGCGGCGATGTCGGTGTCGGTGGTGAAGAGGTTCGCCACGTCGACATCGCCCTTCTTCAGGGCGCCCTTGACCAGCGGGCCGTCGGAGTCGAGCGACTTGAACTCCTTGAACTCGACGCCGTACACCTCCTTCAGGCCGACCGCGCCCACCCGGCGCTTCTTGACCTCGGGCGCGGCGCCGATGACCAGCTTGCCGTTGTGCTTGGCGAGGTCGGCGAGGGTGACGAGGCCGTACTTCCGCGCGGTCGCCCGGGTGACGGCGAAGCAGTCGGAGTCGGCCGCCTGGCCGTAGGGGAGCACCTGGAGGCCGGCGGGCAGGGCCAGGGTGAGGGCGTTCTGCATGGTGCCGGGTTCGGCGGAGGCGTCCTTGGGGGCCAGGTAGTTGAGGAGGGCGCCCTGGTACTCGGGCAGCAGGTCGATGTCGCCGGCCTTGAGGGCGGGGATCACGATCTCGCGGGTGCCGAGGTTGGGGCGGACCTTCACCTTCACGCCGGCCTGCTGGAGCACCGCCGCGTAGAGGTATCCGAGGACCTGGTTCTCGGTGAAGTTGGCGGTGCCGATGGTGACTCCGCCCTTGCTGGAGCCGCTGCCGCCTGAGGTGGTCCCGCCGCCGTCGAGGGAGGTGATGCCGCTGGAGCAGGCGGAGAGGGCGGGGACGGAGGCCGCCGCGAAGAGGCCGCCGAGGAGGGTGCGTCGGTTCATCTCAGGGGTCCTTACGCGGTGCGGTGTCGGAAGAGGAAGCGCTGGAGGCCGGAGAGCAGCAGGTCGAGGGCGACGGCGATCACGGCGACCAGCACCGCGCCGCCGAGCACCTGCACGAGGTCGCGCTGGGCGAGGCCGTCGAAGACGTAGCGGCCCAGGCCCCCGAAGGAGACGTACGCCGCGATGGTCGCGGTGGCGACGACCTGGATGAGTGCCAGGCGCAGGCCGGTCATGATCAGGGGGAGGGCGAGGGGCAGTTCGACCTGGAACAGGACCTGGTGGCCGCGCATGCCCTGGCCGCGGGCCGCGTCCTTGACGTCCGGGTCGACGGCCGTCATGCCGGCGTAGGTGTTGGTGACGATCGCCGGGACCGCGAGGGCGACCAGGGCGACGTAGACCGGGAGCATGGACAGTCCGCCGGCCAGGAAGACCAGGACGACCAGACCGACGGTGGGCAGGGCCCGGCCGAAGGACGCGAGGTTGATCGCGAGGAAGGCGCCCTTGCCGGTGTGGCCGATCAGCAGGCCGAGGGGCAGGCCGATCGCGGCCGCGACGAGGGTCGCGAGCAGCGAGTACTGCAGGTGCTCGGCGAGGCGGTGGGCGATGCCGTCGGTGCCGGTCCATTGGGAGCCGCTGGTCAGCCAGGTGCCGAGGTTCTTGAGGAGTTCGTACATGTCAGGCTCGCCTCCGCCGCCACGGGGTCAGGACGTACTGGAGGGCCACCAGCAGGGCGTCCGCGATCACGGCGAGCAGGAGCGTGAGGACCACGCCCGCGATCACCGGGGTCGGGAAGTCGCGCTGGAAGCCGTCGGTGAAGAGCTGGCCGAGGCCGCCGTCGCCGATGTAGGTGGCGACCGACACCAGGGAGATGGACATGACGGTCGCGATGCGGACGCCCGCGATGATCACGGGGAGCGCGAGGGGGAGTTCGACGGTGAGGAGCGTGCGCAGCGGGCGGGTGCCCATCGCCTTCGCGGCCTCCTTGGTCTTCGCGGGGACCGAGTCGAGGCCTTCGACGGTGTTCCGCAGCAGCACGACCAGCGTGTAGACGGTCAGGCCGATCACGGTCGTGGTGCGGGTCAGGCCGCTGACCGGCAGCAGCAGCACGAAGATCGCGATCGAGGGGATCGTGAACAGGACGTTCGAGAGCCCGAGCAGGAAGCCGCGCAGGGGGCGGACGCGGTGCGCGACCACGGCCAGGGGGAGGCTGATCAGCAGGCCGAAGAAGACCGCGGAGAGCGCTGCCTGGAGGTGCGAGATCGTCAGGGTGGTCAGGTCGTCGGTGTGGCCGGATATCCACGACCAGTCGATGGTCATACGGCCACCCGGGCTTCCGTGTGGGCCCGGCCGGCGTGCCGGTGGATCTCGTCGCGGGAGGTGACCCCGCTCAGGACGCCGTCGGCGTCGACGCGGGCGACCAGGCCGGTGGGGGAGGCGACCGACTCGTCGAGGGCCGCGAGCAGGGAGTCGTCGTTCTTGAGCGGTCGTACGGGGACCTCGGTGCCGTCGCTCGCCCAGTGCAGGGGCCTGCCCGCCGCGTCGCACACCAGGGACCAGGCGGTCCCTTCCGGCGCGGGGCCCTGCGGGACCTCGGCCAGGGTCGTCAGCGAGAGCAGCTTCAGGCCGCGCTCGGCGCCGAGGAAGTCGGCCACGAAGTCGTCGGCGGGGCGGGCGAGGAGTTCGGCGGGCGGGGCGCACTGGACGAGGTGGCCGCCGGTGCGGAAGATCGCGATGCGGTCGCCGAGCCGGACGGCCTCGTCGACGTCGTGCGTGACGAAGACGATGGTCTTGTTCAACTCCTTCTGGAGTCTGAGCAGTTCGTCCTGGAGCTGGGTGCGCACGACCGGGTCGACCGCGCCGAAGGGCTCGTCCATGAGCAGGACCGGCGGGTCGGCGGCGAGGGCGCGGGCGACGCCGACGCGCTGCTGCTGGCCGCCGGAGAGCTGGTGCGGGTACCGCTTGCCGGACTCGGGGGCGAGGCCGACGGTCTCCAGGAGTTCCGCCGCCCTGGCGCGGGCCTTCTTGCGGCCGTGGCCGAGCAGGAGCGGAACGGTGGCGATGTTGTCCAGCACCGTGCGGTGCGGGAAGAGACCGGACTGCTGGATGGCGTAGCCGATGGAGCGGCGCAGTTCGGCCGCGTCCTGGCGGGTGACGTCCTTGCCGCCGACCTTGATGGTGCCGGAGGTCGGTTCGACCATCCGGTTGATCATCCTGAGGGTGGTCGTCTTGCCGCAACCGGAGGATCCGACGAGGACGGTCACGCCGCCTTCCGGCATGTCGAGGGTGAGATCGTGCACTGCTGTCGTGCCGTTGGGGAAGCGCTTGTGGACCGCGTCGAACTGGATCATGAGATGTCCCTTGCCCGGCTGTATAACGTCATGCAGAGTTCTCGGTACCTGAATAGGTTGTCAACGGTTCGGTGTTAATCCGAGGTAACGGATGACCGCCAGGCAAGATCAGATGTCTGTATTGAGGGGAGTTTGGACTAGATGTCGTCTCGGATCGTGGACACTCCAGATCCCTTCACGGTGGGGCACACCGGCCTGGTGGTCCTCGACGGGATCGGGCTCGGTGTCGCGGACGTCGCCCGCCTCGCCGACGGGAGCGCGCGACCGGTGCCCGGGACCGACGCGATGAAGCGGGTCACGCAGTCCTGGGACGCCGCCCGCCAGATCGCCGCGACCGGACGCGTCTACGGCCGCTCGACCGGCGTCGGCGCCAACCGGAACGAGGACGTGCCCACCGAGGCGGCCGCCGAACACGGGCTGCGGCTGCTGCGCAGCCATGCCGGCGCCATCGGCGAGGAACTGCCCGCCCGGCAGGTCCGCGCGATGCTCGCGGTCCGCGCCAACCAGCTCCTGGCGGGCGGCGCGGGGCTGCGGCCGACGGTCGTCACGGCCCTGTGCGAGGCACTGGAGAGCGGCGCGTACCCGGTCGTCAACGAGTTCGGCTCGGTGGGGACCGGGGACATCGCCGCCCTGGCCCAGGCCGGGCTGGCGCTGGCGGGAGAGCATCCGTGGCGGGGACCGGACGGAGCCGCCGCGGCGCCCTCCGGCGAGGCTGTGCCCGAGCCCCAGCCCCTGGACAACAACGACGCCCTCGCCTTCATCAGCAGCAACGCCCTCACCCTGGGCCAGGCCGCCCTCGCACTGCACGAGTTGCGCGGGCTCGTCGAGGCCACGCAGGTCGTCGGGGCGCTGTCGCTGCTGGCCGTGGACGGGTCGCACGAGGCGTACGCCGCCCCCGTGCACGCGGCCCGCCCGCACCGCGGGTCCGCCGAAGTGGCGCGGCGGATGCGGAGGCTGATCGGGGCCGAGGACCGGCCCACCCCACCGCTGGGCCGCATCCAGGACCCGTACGGCTTCCGCTGCCTCCCGCAGATCCACGGGCCCGCCCAGGACGCGGCCGACGCCCTGGAGGAGGTCATCGCGATCGAGATCAACGCGGCCGCCGAGAACCCCCTCATCTCCCCCGAGGACATGGCCGCCTACCATCACGGCGGCTTCTACCAGGCCCAACTCGCCCTGGCCCTGGACCACTTCAGGCTGGCCCTCACCCAGGTCGCCCGGCTGTCCACGTCCCGGCTCTCCACGCTCAACGAGCCGGTCTTCACCCGCCTGCGGCCCTTCCTCGCCGACCAGGAGCCCGCCTCCTCCGGCGTGATGATCCTGGAGTACGCCGCCGGGGCCGCCCTCGGCGACCTGCGGGCCTTCTCCGCGCCCGCCTCGCTCGGCCACGCTGTACTCTCCCGGGGCGTCGAGGAACAGGCCAGCTTCGCCTCGCTCGCCGCACGCCAGACACTGCGCGTGTGCGGCGCGTACCGTCTCGTCGTCGGCTGCGAACTCGTCGCCGCCGTACGGGCGCTGCGCCAGCGCGACCTCAGGCCCGACCCGGACCTCCCGGTGGGCCGGGCGCTGGAGCTCGCCGAGGCGGTGCTGGCGCAGGACACGGCCGACCGGCCGCTCACGGACGACGTGACGGCCGCGGCCGCACTGCTCGACCGGTTCACGGACATCTGGAGGGGGATCGAGGCATGAGCGACATGGGCGGGGCGGGTGTGGCGGACACTCCCGCGGGGCGGCTTCAGGCACTGTTCGAGGGGCACCGGCTCACACCGACCCAGCGGCGCATCGCGCACAGCATGGTGCGGCGGGCCGGGGACGTGCCGTTCCTGTCCAGCGTGGAGCTGGCCGAACTGGCCGGGGTCAGCCAGCCCTCCGTCACCCGCTTCGCCGTCGCCCTCGGCTTCGACGGCTACCCCGCCCTGCGCCGGCACCTGCGCGAGGTCGCGCCCGCCGAGCAGACGGCCGCCTCCGCGTCGTACAACGAGTACCAGCAGGCCGTCGAGGCCGAGATCGAGAACCTCAGGCACCTCGCGGAGATCCTCGCCGACCCCCGTCCCGTGCAGAGGGCCGGGCGGCTGCTCGCCGCCTCCCGGCCGCTGCCGGTGCTCGGGCTGCGGGCCGCCGCCTCCCAGGCGTACGGCTTCGCCTACTTCGCCGCCAAGGTCCATCCGGACGTACGGCTGCTCAACGAGGGCGGCACGATGGTCCACGACCGGATCGACGCCGCCGTCCGCGCGGGCGCCTCGGCCCTGCTCTGCTTCGCGCTGCCCCGGCATCCGCGCGAGGTCGTGGACACCCTCGCCTACGCCAAGGAGGCGGGACTGAGTGTCGTCACCGTCGCCGACTCCGCCTTCGCGCCGGTCGCCAAGGTCTCCGACCTGCTGCTGCCCGCCGCCGTCGGCACCGGCCTCGCCTTCGACACCGCCTGCGCGCCGATGCTGCTGGGCCGGGTGCTGCTGGAGGCGATGTGCGACGACCTGCCGGACGCGCAGGCCCGCCTGGAGGAGTTCGACGCGCGGGCCGCGGCCCGCGGGCTCTTCGTGGAGTAGGGCCGTTTTTTCAGACGCGTCTCACGTTCGCTCGCTACCCTCCCCGACCGGCAGGACTGTGCCGGGACGACGAGGAGGCGGGACGTGGCACGCGGAGATCGCAGGGTTCAGGGGCTGGCTCGGGTGGCCGTCGTGGTGCGCGCGGGGGCGGCGCCCCTGTGGTGGCTCGGGGTGTGCGCGGCGGGCGTCGGGCTGCTGATCCCGGGCCTGACCGGGCGCCGGATCGGAGTGATGGCGGGCGCGGCGCTGTTCATCGTGGCGGTCGCCGTGGTGTCGTACGGCCGCCGCAAGCGGTACACGACACTGGCGCGGGCGGCCGCCCGTGCCGGGAAGCACGACGTGCTCCAGGACCGGGCGGTCAGCGTGCGCAACTGGCGGCGCGGGCACCGCTGGTGGCTGCTGCTGGCCTGGCTGGTCGCGCTGCTGAGCTCGTTCGCGGTGCCCGTCGCGGGCGGCATGCTGCTCGCCGGGTGCGGTACGGGCCTCAGGCTCAAGGCCGCCTGGCTCGGGCGGCGCGAGCGGGAGGGGGACGCGCTGCTGTGGGTGCGGGTCGACTGGCTCGCCGCGAACGGCGGCCGCCCGGCCGGCAAGGCGGTCAGGGCGTACCGCAACACGGGTATCGCGGCGGGCGACGCGGCCCCGGGAGGAGCGCGCCGCCGCACCGCGGCACTCGTCTAGGTCCGGAGGACCCGGGTCACACCTCCAGGTCGTTCTCGATCTGCCTCAGCTGGTGGCGGGCCATCGCGAGGTTGGAGCGCTTGGCGTCCAGGACCAGGTAGAGGAAGAGACCGTTGCCACCGCGTCCGGCGATCAGGCGGATCAGGTGGTACTGGTCGGACAGGGTGATCAGGATGTCCTCGATCTGGCCCTTGAGCCCGAGGTGCTCCATGGTGCGCATCTTCGCGCGGACCACGTCGGTGTTGCCGGCGGCGGCGACGTTCAGGTCGAAGCCCTTGCTGCCGCCCATGGTGCCCAGCGCCATGCCGCTGGTGTAGTCGACGAGCGCGACGCCGGTCGCGCCCTCGATGGAGGCGAGGGCCTCCTTCAGCGCGGTTTCGGTGTTGGCCATGAATATGTCTCCTCGGTTCTCTAACTTTCGGTGGTGGTGCGGGCCGCCGTCGGTGCGGTGGCCGCGGCGCGGGCGTCCACGGGTTTGGCCCGGGACGTGCGGGCCGCTCTGGCGCGTGCCGGAGCGGGCTTCGCGGGCGCCTTCGCGATGGCTTCGGTGTGCTCGGCGACCACGCTGTCGACGAGCTCTGCGATCCGGGCTCCCGCGCGGCGGCCCTCCAGGTGGAGGCGGCCGACGTTGACCCGGTCCTGTGCGAGCAGCGTGACGACGGCCCCGGCGCCCGCCGCGTACGTGGCGACGTAGCCGTACACGCCCCGCACGAGCAGTTCGCGCAGGTCCCCCTGGCCGGTCACGTCGGCCAGCTGGGCGGCGAGCGCCCGGGTGGTCCCGGTGAGCGCGGCCACCGCCTCCGGGTCGACGCCAGGGGTGTCCTGGGCCAGGACGAGACCGTCGGCGTCGGCCGCGAGGGCGCCGGTGAGCTGCGGCACCCGGGCTCTGAGCCGGCGCAGCTCCTCCAGGATCGCGTCCTGAGCTGCTGCCATCAGGTCTCTCCTCTCGGCGCGGGTCCGCTGCCGCTCAAAGGGCCTCCAGCGCATCCCTGAGCCTCTTCAGCAAGGTGATGTGGGGATCGACGGGATGGACGGGGGTCCCGTCACCCGGCGTCCCGGCCAGAGGCTCGGTGAAGGGCGTCGGCAAGCAGGGCGAGACCACTCCGGCCGCCACCAGCCGCCGTATGTCCACCAGGGTGTGGAAGGCCGGGCGGCCCAGCTCGCGTGCGATCTCCGACGCCGTGCGGATGCCGTCGACCCGGGCCAGCACCGCCCGCCGCCGGGCCGGGAGCGGCGGGGGCGCGGGGCGGTGCTCCCGGGCCAGCGGCACCTCGTCGGGCAGCGCGTCCGGCCAGATGCGGTGCAGCAGGTCGCGCCGGCGCAGGGTCTCGCGCTCCAGGTCGGCGACCGGCACGGGGTGCGGGACGCCGGGGGCGCCGTCGGGTTCCGGGGGTACGTCGGCGGGCGCGTCCGGTCCGTCCTCGGTGCTGTAGCGGAAGCGGCCCGGGGTGCTGCTCGGGGCGAGGGCGAAGTACGCCGCGTCGTACAGCGCGGTCAGCCGGCACATCTCCAGGGCGCCCGGGGTGAGCAGCCCGCCCGCGACCAGTCTGCGGCCCGCCCGGTGCACGGCCTCGGCGCCGGTGAGACGGCGGGCCCCGGTGCCGGTGGCGCCGGTGCTCGCCACGCTCTCGGCCAGGGCCTGCCGCCAGATGCCGGGGTCCAGGGTGCCGTGGGCGGCGAGGAGGACGTCGGCGCCGGGGGCGGCCGGGCTCTCGGCGTGCACCACCTTGCCGTCGGCCAGGTGCAGGGTGCCGCGCTCGCGCACCAGGATGCCGGTGGCGCGCTCGGCGGCCAGCCGGGTCAGCATCGGGGAGACACCGCCCCAACCGCGGTCCAGGGCGCTCGCCTTGTCCCGCACCGGCAGCCGGGGCGGCGGGGTGGCGGGCGTGGCGCGGACCGTGGTCATCCGAGCTCCAGCCGTCCGGCCATCTCACCGAGCCGGATCCGGGCCAGCGCGAGGTTGCCCTCCGCGCGGGCCAGCCACAGGTGCAGGAAGACACTGCTGTCGAAGGACGTCGGCACGAACCGCAGGACGTGGTAGCTGTCCCGGTTGCTGAGGATCAGATCCTCGACCGGCGGGTCCGGCTCCGGTCCCGGGTCCCCCGGCTCGGCGGCCCGGGAACTCCCGGAGGCGAAGGCGCGCTGCTCGGCGGCGAGCCGGGCGAGCTCGGCGGCCTCCGCGGCGGCCGCCTCCTGGTCGCCGCCGGGGGACTCCCCGACGGCGCCCAGGGCCAGCCCGCTCGTCCAGTCGACCAGCGCGGCCCCCCGCGCGCCCGGCAGCCGCATGGCTTCCAGCAGGCACTCGTCGATTCCCTGCACCGTGGTTCCCCTCCCACCTGGGGTTCGGCTGAGTGACGCCGAAACTACGCAACGTGTGCGCGAGGAGTGAGGGATCCGGCATTTTCCGGTGGAACATGCTCGGAGTGGCTAGAGTGGGTCAACTTGCCTGATTCAGGGGGTCATTGACCGGCGGAATCGTCCTGCCTGTCAACGGCTCCCGGGGGCGTGCAGGGTGGTGAGGGCACCGGCGTGCGCCCCTCCGGACTCGGCCACGATCGAGGCGAGCGTCTGGGGATCCCGCACGGTCGCGAAGCGGACCCCTCCCGCCTGGCCCGGGGCGAAGCCGTAGATGCCCGGCCGGGCCAGCGAGTTGTACGCGTAGTGGTGGGCGAAGTAGTACGCGCCCGTGTCCAGCGCCGCCACGTGGTCCCCCTGGCCGAGCAGCGGGAGCGCGCGCCCCTCGGCCAGCAGGTCGCCCGCGAAGCACGCGGGCCCCGCCACGTCCTGCACCACCTCGGGCCCGCTCCTGGGCCGCCCCTTGCTGTCGTACGCCGCGATCCGCAGCGGCCACGAGCCCGGCACGTACACCGTCCGCGTCGCCACCTGCACGCCCGCGTGCGTCACCGCGACCGGCCGGCCGCCCGCGCTCTTGGTGTACTCCACCCGCGCCACGATCGTGCCGTGCTTGGCGAGCAGCGACCGCCCGAACTCGGTGACCAGCCCGTACCGCCCGTCGAGCAGCCCCGGCACCGCCTCCCTGAGCGCCCGCGCGTACTCGGTGTACGTCGGTGCCGTCGCGTCCGAGGCGAAGTTCACCGGCAGCCCGCCGCCGATGTCGATCGTGTCGATCTGCGGCCGCCCGATCCGCCGGTTGATCTCCTCGGCGAGCGCGTACGTCTCCGCGACCCCCTGGGTCATCAGGGAGAGCGGGATGCCCTGGGAGCCGGTGTGCGCGTGCAGCCGGGAGAGCCAGGGCCGGTCGAGGAAGGCGCGCACGACCCACTCGCGCGCCCCCTCGTCCCGCAGCGCCACCCCGAACTTCGAGGTCGCCGTGGCCGTGGAGGTCGCCCCGATGGAGCCGCCGCCGACCTGCGGGTTGACCCGGATGCCGAGCGGGGAGCGGCTGACGGCGGACCGCACGAGGGCGTCGATGCGGTCCAGTTCCTGCGGGTTGTCCGCGTTGACGGCGATCCCCAGCGCCAGCGCCTCCCTGAGCTCGGCCGGTGTCTTGGCGGGCGAGTCCAGGACGGTCCGGGCCGGGGACATCCCCGCCGCCCGCGCGAGCGCCAGTTCGCCCGGGCTCGCCACCTCCGCGCCGATGCCCTCCTCGCGCAGCAGCCGCAGCACCGCGACCAGCGGGGTCGCCTTCACCGCGAACGCGTGCAGCACCGGTGTGCCCGGGGCGGTGACCTCGGCGAAGGCGGCGCGGAGCGCCGCGGTGGACTCCCGGATGCCGGTGACGTCGAGCAGCCCGACGATGGGGGAGTCCGGCCCCAGCAGGCCCTGCTCCACGGCCGCCCGCACCGCCTCGTCCCGGCGGGCGGCCTGCCCCTCGGTGGTGCCGTACTCGTCCATCACGTCCCCGTCCTGCGCGTCACCGTGTCTCGGATGTCCGGCCGGACATCCCTGTCCGGAAACATCCCTGTCCCCCCGACGTGACGCGAGAACGTATTGACTAGTTCTATTCAGAGAGTCAGGATGTGAATATCGGCAGCAACACTCCAGAGCAGAGTCCCCAGGAGGCAGACCATGTCAGGACCCCGCCCCGTCCGAGCGCCGCGCGGTACGGAACTGAGCGCCCTGGGATGGCAGCAGGAAGCCGCCCTGCGGATGCTGCAGAACAACCTGGACCCCGAGGTCGCCGAACACCCCGACCAGCTCGTCGTCTACGGCGGCACCGGCAAGGCCGCCCGTGACTGGCGCTCCTTCGACGCCATGGTCCGCACCCTGCGCACCCTCAAGCAGGACGAGACCATGCTGGTCCAGTCCGGCCGCCCGGTCGGCGTCATGCAGACCCACGAGTGGGCCCCGCGCGTCCTGATCGCCAACTCCAACCTGGTCGGCGACTGGGCGAACTGGGAGGAGTTCCGCCGCCTGGAGGCCCTCGGCCTGACCATGTACGGCCAGATGACCGCCGGCTCCTGGATCTACATCGGCACCCAGGGCATCCTCCAGGGCACCTACGAGACCTTCTCCGCCGTCGCCGCCAAGAAGTTCGGCGGGACGCTCGCGGGGACCATCACGCTGACGGCCGGCCTCGGCGGGATGGGCGGCGCCCAGCCCCTCGCGGTCACCATGAACGACGGCGTCGCGATCTGCATCGACGTCGACCCGCGCGCCATCGAGCGCCGTATCGAGCACCGGTACCTCGACGTGAAGGCCGACTCCCTGGAGCACGCCCTCCGACTCGCCGTCGAGGCCCGGGACGCCCGCCGCCCGCTCTCCATCGGTCTGCTGGGCAACGCGGCCGAGCTGCTGCCGCGCATGCTCGCCGAGGGCGCGCCCATCGACATCGTCACCGACCAGACCTCGGCCCACGACCCGCTGGCGTACCTGCCGGTGGGCGTGGACTTCGAGGACATGGCCGACGCGGCCGCCAAGGACCCGGCCGGCTTCACCACCCGCGCCCGCGAGTCGATGGCCCGGCACGTCGAGGCCATGGTCGGCTTCATGGACGCCGGTGCCGAGGTCTTCGACTACGGCAACTCGATCCGGGGCGAGGCCCAGCTCGCCGGGTACGAGCGGGCGTTCGCCTTCCCCGGCTTCGTCCCCGCCTACATCCGGCCGCTGTTCTGTGAGGGCAAGGGCCCCTTCCGCTGGGCCGCGCTGTCCGGTGAGGCCTCCGACATCGCCAAGACCGACAAGGCGATCCTGGAACTGTTCCCCGAGAACGAGTCCCTCGCCCGCTGGATCAAGATGGCCGGGGAGCGCGTCCACTTCCAGGGCCTGCCCGCGCGCATCTGCTGGCTCGGCTACGGCGAGCGCGACAAGGCCGGCGAGCGCTTCAACGACATGGTGGCGAGCGGGGAGCTGGCGGCACCGCTGGCGATCGGACGCGACCACCTGGACGCCGGGTCCGTCGCCTCCCCGTACCGCGAGACCGAGGCCATGCTCGACGGATCCGACGCGATCGCCGACTGGCCGCTGCTGAACGCGATGGTCAACGTGGCCTCGGGCGCCTCCTGGGTCTCCCTCCACCACGGCGGCGGCGTGGGCATGGGGCGGTCCATCCACGCCGGACAGGTGACAGTGGCCGACGGCACGAAGCTGGGCGGCGAGAAGGTCCGGCGGGTCCTGACGAACGACCCCGGCATGGGAGTCATCCGGCACGTGGACGCCGGCTACGACATCGCGGAGTCCGTCGCCGACGAGCGGGGCGTGCGGGTGCCGATGCGTGAAGGTGACTCGGCGTGACGGAGTGCGGGAATTCCTCGGCGTCGGCCGGAACCGGGTCCGGCGGCTCCTTCCACTCCATGTGGCGCGAGCTGCTCCCCATCGGCCGCCACTCCGGCTCGCACGGCTACCGCCGGTTCGCCTGGACCGGGGCCGACACCGAGTGCCGGGCCTGGTTCAAGGAGCAGGCCGAAGCCCGCGGACTGACCTACGAGGTCGACCGGAACGGCAACCAGTGGGCCTGGCTCGGGGACCCCGCCCAGGGGGACGCCGTCGTCACCGGGTCGCACCTCGACTCGGTACCCGACGGGGGCGCCTTCGACGGGCCCCTCGGAGTCGTGTCCTCCTTCGCCGCGCTCGACGAACTCCGCTCGCGGCGGGCCGAGTTCGCCAAGCCGCTCGCCCTCGTCAACTTCGGTGACGAGGAGGGGGCCCGATTCGGGCTCGCCTGTGTCGGATCGCGGCTCACCGCCGGGCAGCTCACCGCCGAACAGGCGCACCTGCTGACCGACGGGGAGGGCGTCAGCCTGCCGAGGGCCATGGAGGCCGCGGGGCACGACCCCGAGGGCATCGGCGCCGACCCGGACCGGCTCGCCCGCATCGGCGCCTTCGTCGAGCTGCACGTCGAGCAGGGCAGGGCGCTGGACCTCTCCGGCGACCGGGTCGGCATCGCCAGTGCCATCTGGCCGCACGGGCGCTGGCGGTTCGACTTCCGGGGCGAGGCCAACCACGCCGGCACCACCCGCCTCCTGGACCGGCGCGACCCCATGCTGTCGTACGCCGAGACCGTGCTCGCGGCCCGCCGCGAGGCCGAACTCGCCGGTGCCGTCGCCACCTTCGGCAAGATCGCCGTCGAGCCGAACGGCGTCAACGCCATCCCCTCCCTGGTGCGCGGCTGGCTCGACTCCCGCGCCGCCGACCAGGAGAGCCTCGACCAGGTGGTCGGCGGCATCGAGAAGGCGGCCGGGGAGTACGCGCGGGCGCACGGCATCGATCTCGACGTGGTGCGGGAGTCCTTCACCCCCGTCGTCGAGTTCGACCACGCCCTGCGCGACGAACTCGCCCGCATCCTGGGCACCACCACCGATCTCAAGGTGCCCGTCCTGGGAACCGGGGCGGGACACGACGCCGGGATCCTCGCCGGGCACATCCCGACCGCCATGCTGTTCGTGCGCAACCCCACCGGCGTCTCGCACTCCCCGGCGGAGTTCGCCGCCGAGGACGACTGCGTGGCCGGAGTCCTGGCGCTCGCCGACGTACTGGAAGGGCTGGCCTGCAGGTGACAGCGAAGACCTACTGGCTGGAGCACGCCTGGCTCGACACCCACGTCGAGCCGGGCGTGGCGCTGACGGTGTCGGCCGGCGGCTCCGCCGCGGGGACGGACGGCCGCGTCACCGCCGTCCGCACCGGCACCGACACCCCGCCCCCCGGCGCCGAGATCCTGCGCGGACTGACCCTCCCGGGGCTGGCGAACACCCACTCGCACGCCTTCCACCGGGCCCTGCGCTCCACCGTCCAGGTCGGCTCCGGGACCTTCTGGACCTGGCGCGAGGTCATGTACGCCACCGCCGACCGGCTCACCCCGGACACCTACCGCGACCTGGCCCGTGCCGTGTACGCGGAGATGGCGCTGGCGGGTGTGACGGCCGTCGGAGAGTTCCACTACCTGCACCACGCCCCCGGCGGCACCCCCTACACCGACCCCAACGCGATGGGCGAGGCGCTGATCGAGGCCGCCGCCGACGCCGGGATCCGCATCACCCTCCTCGACACCGCCTATCTCTCCTCCGGCTTCGGACAGCCGCCCGGCCGTCACCAGCTCCGCTTCTCCGACGGCACCGCGCACGCCTGGGCCGAACGCTGTTCAGTTCTCAAGGACCGGGATCACGCGAGGATCGGTGCGGCGGTCCACTCCGTACGGGCGGTGCCCGCCGCCCAGTTGGCGACCGTGGCACGCTGGGCCGAGGAGCGGCGGGCCCCGCTCCACGTCCACCTGTCCGAACAGACCGCCGAGAACGACGCGTGCCGCGAAGCCCACGGGTGCACACCGACCCGGCTGCTCGCCGAGCACGGGGTCCTCGGGCCGCGCACCACCGGCGTCCACAACACCCACCTCACCGACGAGGACATCGCCCTGATCGGCGGCACCGGCACCGGCACCTGCATGTGCCCGACGACCGAGCGGGACCTCGCCGACGGCATCGGACCGGCCGTGGCCCTCCAGCGGGCGGGGTCACCGCTCTCCCTCGGCTCCGACAGCCACGCCGTCATCGACCTGCTCGAAGAGGCACGCGCGATGGAGCTCAACGAGCGTCTGCGCACCCGCACCCGAGGTCACTGGACGGCGGCGGCCCTGCTGCGGGCGGCCTCCGCCGACGGCCACGCGGCCCTCGGCTGGGACGGCGCGGGCACCCTGGAGCCCGGCGCGCTCGCCGACTTCACCACCATCAGGCTCGACTCGGTCAGGACGGCAGGGCCGCCTCCGCGGCTCGGGGCCGAGACGGCCGTATTCGCCGCGTCGGCAGCAGACGTGTCGCACACGGTCGTGGGAGGTCGGCACGTCGTGCGCGACGGGGTCCACGCGCTGGTGCCGGATGTGCCGAAAGCCCTCGCGGACGCCGTCGCCGCGCTGCACGGATGACTCCGGGCCGCCCGCCCCCGCGGCCCGCCCCCGAACCCGCCCCCACCGCCGACCAGGCCACCGAGGACGCCATGAGCAACGCGACGACCGTCAGCCCCGCCCACTCCGCGAGCACCGCGAGCACGCTCATCACCAACATCGCCGCTCTGGTCACCAACGACCCCTCCCTGGGTGACAGGTCCCCCCTCGGACTGATCCAGGACGCGGCCGTCGCCATCGAGGGCGACCGCGTCGTCTGGACCGGTGATCACAGCAAAGCACCCGCCACTGACAATCGGGTCGACGCAGGTGGAAGGGCGGTCCTGCCCGGCTTCGTCGACTCCCACAGCCATCTCGTCTTCGCGGGCGACCGCACCCAGGAGTTCAACGCCCGCATGTCGGGGCGGGCCTACAGCGCGGGCGGCATCCGCACGACGGTCGCCGCGACCCGGGCGGCGAGCGACGCGGAACTCGAACGCAACCTCACCCGCTACCTCGCCGAGGCCCTCCGCCAGGGCACGACCACCTTCGAGACCAAGTCGGGCTACGGCCTGACGGTCGAGGACGAGGCGAGAGCCCTGCGCATCGCCGCGGCCCACACCGAGGAGGTCACCTACCTCGGCGCCCACATCGTGTCGCCGGACCACGCCGACGACCCGGCGGCCTACGTCTCCCTCGTCACCGGCGAGATGCTCGACGCCTGCGCCCCGTACGCCCGCTGGATCGACGTCTTCTGCGAGAAGGGCGCCTTCGACGGCGACCAGGCCCGCGCGATCCTCACGGCGGGCAGGGCGAAGGGCCTGCACCCCCGGATCCACGCCAACCAGCTCTCCTACGGCCCCGGCGTCCAGCTGGCCGTCGAACTGGACGCCGCCAGCGCCGACCACTGCACCCACCTCACCGACGAGGACGTCGACGCCCTGGCGAACAGCCGTACGGTCGCCACGCTGCTGCCCGGCGCCGAGTTCTCCACCCGTGCCGCGTGGCCGGACGCCCGCCGCCTCCTGGACGCCGGCGTCACCGTCGCCCTGTCCACGGACTGCAACCCGGGCTCCTCCTTCACCTCCTCGGTCCCCTTCTGCGTCGCCCTCGCGGTCCGCGACATGGGGATGACCCCGGACGAGGCCGTCTGGTCGGCCACGGCGGGCGGGGCGGCCGCCCTGCGCCGCGAGGACATCGGCCGGCTGACTCCGGGCGCGCGCGCCGACCTCGTCCTGCTGGACGCCCCCAGCCATGTGCACCTGGCCTACCGGCCGGGGGTACCGCTGGTCAGCGGGGTGTGGCGGCGCGGGGTGCGCGTGCTCTGAGCCTCAGGAGGCCCCGGCCCGCCACCGCTGCTCCGTACCCCCGGTCAGCGGTTCCAGCGAGAGGCCGTCCCCGCCCTGGGGCGTCACCCCGGTCGCGATGGCGATCGCCGGGCGGATCACCCCGTCGGAGTCGACCGTGAAGCGCAGGTTGTCGCCGTGGCGGCCCTCGACCGAGTCGCAGGACCAGATGCCGAGGCCCTTGCCGACGTCGCCGCGGCTGTCGAGACAGAAGTCGGGATCGGCGTACGACTGGAGGACACCGCGGCCGGCGTCGACGCGCCAGCGCTGGGAGCCCGCCGAGGTGCAGGGGGCCGTGACGACGTCCGTGCCCTCCGCGAAGTCACCGGAGACGTCCAGGCAGCGGGCCGTGGAGAGGTTGACCACCTGGGCGTAGGCCCCGTTCGGCGGCCGGAAGGGGGCAGCCGTCTTCCGGGGCGGCGCCGAACTGCGCGTCGGGGAGGGCGAGGGCGGCCTGCTCGTGGCGGACGCGGACGCGGAAGCGGAAGGGGAGAGCGAGGGTGGGACGGTCGCGGTCACCGTCACCTGCGGGGGGCCCGGCAGAGCCCCGCCCGCCGGGACCGAGGACGAGGGCGGGGCCGACGGGTCCGTCGCGGGGCCGCCCTCCTGCGCCACCAGGAACAGCAGCAGCGGCACCACGGCCACCCCCAGCGCCGCCGAGGCCAGGACGAGCCGACGCGGTCGCGGCCATGTGCCGGGAGGCGTGCGGGATCCTGCCCGGGACCCCGCCCGGGGACGCGCCGCCGGCTCGGCCGCGCTCCGCCCCGCGTACGCCGTCCCGCCCCACGGCAGCAGGCCCTCCGCCAGTGCCGCCCGCGGAGTGTCCCGCAGCGCGCACAGCTCCTCGTGGGCTCCCGCGCAGTGCGGGCAGCGGGCCATGTGGGCGTGCAGGTCGGCGCTGACGCGCGGGCTGTCCGGGCGTACGGACTCCTCGATGAGGCGGCCGAAGTCCGCGCACTGGGGGTCGTCCGAGGCGGCGAGGCGCAACCGCAGCGCCGCCCTGGCCAGGGACTGCAGGGCGCCCTCCGTGCCGTAGGCGACGTCCTCGCGGGTGAGGCCCAGGTGTTCGGCGGTGCGCTGTTCCGGCTCGGCCTCCACCAGGCGGTACCAGACGAGGCCCTGGGCGCGGGCCGGCAGGGACTCGAAGGCGGCGAGCATGGGCGGCACCGGGCCGCCCGGCCCCGCCGTGTTCAGGAGCAGCAGGACGCTCGGGTCCAGGCCCGCCGTCCGGTCGTCCCCGGCCCACGCCGCCGCCGACCGGGCCGTCAGCAGCAGGAGCCGGTGGCGCCACGGCACGCCGGGGTCGACCCCGCGGGCCGTCTCCCGGGCGGCGAGCGTGAAGGTCTGGGCGGCCAGCTGCCGGGCGGCGGACTCACCGGCCGTGCAGAGGCGGGCGTAGCCGAGCACCGAGGGCTGGTGGCGGGTGCGGAGCTCCAGCAGGGCCGCGTACGCCGTGGCCGTGTCGGCGCGCAGCAGCTCGGTGAGCCGGGCGTCGGACGCGCCGTCGGGGCGAGTCATGCGCACCCTCCTCCTGACGGACCGGCCAGTCTGTGAGGGACCATAGTGAGGGAAGCGAACCCTTGGGGAAAGGGTTTCTCCGGGTAACCAGGAGGGGCCGGGGACGCACGGTGCCCGGTGTCCGACGGGACACCGGGCACACGCGCAGGTCAGTGGTGCCGACGCGTCACTCCTCGACGGTCAGGCCCTTGCGCAGTCGTACGAGAGTCCGCGACAGCAGTCGCGAGACATGCATCTGCGAGATCCCGAGCTCGTCGCCGATCTCCGACTGGGTCATGCCCGCGACGAAGCGCAGCGAGAGGATCTGGCGGTCCCGGGAGGGAAGTTCGGCGATCAGCGGCTTCAGGGACTCGACGTACTCGATGCCCTCCAGCCCGTGGTCCTCGTAACCGATCCGGTCGGCCAGCGCGCCCTCGGAGTCGTCCTCCTCCGGCTGGGCGTCCAGCGAGGAGGCGGTGTAGGCGTTGGACGCCGCCATGCCCTCGACGACCTCCTCCTTCGACAGCCCGAGGCGTTCGGCGAGCTCGGCCACGGTGGGGGCGCGGTCGAGCTTCTGGGCCAGTTCGTCGCCGGCCTTGGCCAGGTCGAGCCGGAGCTCCTGGAGGCGGCGCGGCACCCGCACGGACCAGGACGTGTCGCGGAAGAAACGCTTGATCTCGCCCACGATGGTTGGCATCGCGAAGGTGGGGAACTCCACACCCCTGCTGAGCTCGAAGCGGTCGATCGCCTTGATCAGGCCGATGGTGCCGACCTGGATGATGTCCTCCATCGGCTCACTGCGGGAGCGGAACCGGGAGGCGGCGAACTTGACCAGCGCGAGGTTCAGTTCGACGAGCGTGTTGCGGACGTACGAGTACTCGTGCGTGCCTTCCTCCAGCGACTCCAGCCGCGCGAAGAGGGTTTTGGAGAGGGCGCGCGCGTCGACGGCCCCCACCTCTTCGAAGGGCGGGATGTCCGGAAGCCCGGCGAGCACATCGCCTTCGCTGTCCTGCTCGATGGGATTCAGATGTTCCGGGGGGGATGTCGACGTCGCCTGATGGGTATGCGAGGCGTCGAGCCGGGGTGACATGATGTCCTCCATCGTTCTCGGCATAAGGCTGCCGAAGCCAGTTCGTGCACTGCGGTGTGCGGCGCCTCCAAAGCCGGCCGTGTCGAGTTCGTGTCTCTACTAGCCCTACCCGGTTTCCCGACACGACCGCAAGTGTGATCTGTGCGGTTATGTCCGTTTGCGTGTGATTGTTCGGGTGTCGGAGGGTGTGGAGAAGGCGTAGTGTTCGAGGGCGTCATCAGCAGCCACGACGTCGGGAGAGAGAGACGGCATGGACCGCGGGACGGTCGGCAGCGCACAGTCTGGCCGGCTTCTGGTTGAGGTGCGGCAAGAGGGCTCAAGCGCCGTCGTGACTCCAGCAGGTGAGTTGGATCACCACACGGCCGATTTGTTGCGTGAGCCACTCGAGGAGTGCCTCGCCAAGGGGAAGAGCCGGCTTGTCGTCGACTGCGCACGGCTGGAGTTCTGTGACTCCACCGGACTGAACGTGCTGCTGGGCGCACGGCTGAAGGCCGAGGCGGCGGGGGGTGGCGTACATCTTGCGGGCATGCTCCCGGTCGTGGCGCGGGTCTTCGAGATCACGGGGGCCGACGCGGTCTTCACCGTGCACGACACGCTGGAGGAGGCCCTGGCCGACGAGTCCGGCGACTGAGAGAGCGCGCCGGGCGGCGGCCGCGGCCCCGCTCGGGTCCCGTTCGTCTCGTTCGGCTGGTGTCCATCGGGTGTCACACCTCTCGTGGCGGACATACGTCACGAATGGAGGGGTGTTCTACCGGTCCGCTCGGGCAGGAGACATCCGTACTGACTGTTCGGTGAGCGACCATGCAGTGACGTTTGAATCGTGAACCGGTGAATCGGTGAGGTGAAGCGCTGATGAGCACCACCCGGCCCTACTCGCCGGGCGACCGTGACCCGGAGCCGGGCGTGGAGCCCGGCGGCGAAGCCGAGGTGCCGACGGGACGGCAGGTCCGTCGGCTGAGCTTCGAGGGGGAGAGCGGAGTCGTCCCGCTCGCGCGCGACTTCACCCGGCAGGCGTTGTACGCGTGGGGGTGGTTGCCGGCGGCGTCCGCGGACCGGCGGGCCGTGACGGAGGACGTCCTGCTGGTCGTCTCCGAGCTGGTGACGAACGCCTGTCTCCACGCGGACGGCCCGGACCAGCTGTGGATCGCCTGCGACAACAAGGTGATCCGCGTCGAGGTCTCGGACCGCGGGACCGGGCAGCCGGCGCCCCGCACCCCGCACCGAGCGGGGCGGCCCGGCGGCCACGGCATGTTCATCGTGCAGCGGCTCTGCCTGGACTGGGGAGTCGTCAGAACTCCCGGAGTGACGGGCAAGACCGTGTGGGCGGAGCTCGGCGCACCCGTCTAGCGTCCGTCCCGCGCTCCTGTGCTGGGATTCCCCGGTGTTCCCGGGGTGTTCCCCGCGCGTCCCCACAGTTCCGACACTTACTTTCTCTTCCTTCCTCCGGTGCCCCGGCGTACCTTGACGGCCGATCTGATGTGCCGTCAGGAACGAGTAAGGGGAGCGGAACCGTGTCGTACCCGAAACGAACCGCCGCGCTCGCGTCCGTCGCGGCTCTGGCCGGCTCGGCGGTGCTGATGGCCGCCCCCGCTGCCCGTGCCGAGGTCGTGAACGTCAACTACCAGTGCAAGACGCCGATCGGGGACAAGAGCGCCGTCTCGCCCATCGACATCAAGGGCGTCGAGAGCGGCGGCGGATACAAGATCACCATGTCGTGGCAGAAGGGCGTCTCGTCCAGCCCGGTCGATCTCGGCAAGGGCGCGATGAACCCGAGTGCCACCATCAGGCTGGGCGGCGCGGACAGCGGGACGATGAGTGTGACGGGTCCCGCCAACCAGGCGACCGTCCCCGCCAACACCCCCATCAAGATCAACGACCTGACCGGGACGTACACCCCGAAGAAGTCCGGCAAGGTCACCTTCACCGCAGGCGTGCTCACCATCAAGGCGCTCGGTACGACGACCACCTGCACGCCGACCAACAGCCCCGGTGCCTCGCTGACCCTGGACGTCACCGCCGCCTCGGGCTCCTCCGGCGGCACCGGGAGCGACAGCGGCAGCGACGGCGATTCCGCCGCCCCCCTTCCGCAGACCGGCCCCGAGGACTCGGCCATCGCCCTCGGCACGCTCGGCGGCACGGTGCTGCTCGCGGGCGCTGCGGGCACGCTGTGGCTGACCCGGCGCAACCAGGCGGCCCGCGTGCGCCGCTGAGCGGCCGGTTCGCTCTCGTACGACTGCTGGAGCCGCCCATGCCGCCCATGCCGCCGATGCCGTCCACCGCCCGCGTCCGGCCTGCGCCGATGCCGCCGGCCCGTGCCGCGTCCGTGCCCGCGTCGGGGCCCGGCTCCACGCCTGAACCGGTGCCTGAACCCGTGCCCGAGTCCCCTTGTAGGCAAGCCGAGTTGACGGGAGCGACGACGTGAGCCGGAGCGGCGAGGTGCGGTGGGCGGCGATGGTGGCGGTGCTCGCGCTGCTGCTCGGGCCGCTGGCGGGGACGGCGGCCGCGGCCGACGGGCCGACCGTGAAACTGTCCAAGTCCCAGGCGGGGACCGGCGGTTCCATCACGGTGAGCGGCAGCGGGTGGGGGGCGCGGGCGCTGCTGATGATCCTGGTCTGCGGACAGGCGGTGCCCGCGCGCGGGGTCCCCGGGGGCACCAACTCCTGTGCCAACGCGGACGGCCGAGCCGTCACCACGGACGCGAAGGGGCGCTTCAGCAGGAAACTGCCCGTCGCCGAGCCGCCGGTGCCCTGCCCCTGTGTGGTGCACGTGGCCACGGTGACCGGGGCGAAGGCCGAGGCCGACGCGATCTTCCAGGTGGCCGGCCACGCCGTGGAGCCGCTGCCCGCCGAGACGGGCGGCGGGCGGCTGTCCGTCCTCACCGACACCCGGCTCGACGGCTCCGGGGGCCTGCTGACCTGGTTCGGGGCACCGCCCGCCCGCACCCTCGCCTTCACCGTCGGAAACGTCGGCACCTCCGCCGTCAGGAACCCGGTCTTCCAGGTGGGCACCGCGCACGGCGTGTTCGCCCCGCAGTGGGAGGACCAGCAGTGGCGCGGCACGATCCGGCCCGGCGGGAAGGCGCGGATCGAACTGCCCGTCGAGCTCACGGGCGGCGCGCACGGCGAGTACACGGTGTCGCTGAAGTACGGCGGCAAGGTGCTGGCCGAGCAGCCCTGGGGCGTGGGCCGGCCCTGGGGCGTGACGCTGTTCTGGGTCCTGGTCTGCCTGGTCGTGCCGGCGGCGCTGTTCCGTATCGGCATGGCGGTGGTGGACCGGGTACGGCCACGGCCCGCCGGAGGCATCCGGCACCGCGGACTGCGGCTGCCCGAACTCGCCCTGCGCCTGCCGGGGTTCAAGCCCTCCACGGCGGCGCACGCGGCCCCTGTGACGTCCACCCTGCCGTGGTTCACCCCGGACGCCGATCCGGGCGCGGCCGGTGGCCGGCTCTCCGCACCGCACGACGACAGCCCGACGAGTCCCACGACTCCCACCAGAGAGGGTTCCACGTGAGCATGCGAAGGAGAGTCCCACCAGCCGGCGGGCCGAGACGAGCGGGCGCGGCCGGTGCGGCGCTGGTGCTGGCAGGGGCGGGCCTGGTGCTCGGCCTCGCCGCCGGACCCGCCCAGGCCGCGGAGGTGTCGTTCGCGACCCGGTGTGTGCCGCCCGCCGGCGTCGGCCTCGATCCCGTCGACGGCACCACCAAGGTCGAGATCACCGCGCCGGCCGGCGCGAAGGTCGGCGACGAGGTCGACGTGGTGTGGAAGTTCACCCAGGCCGCCTCCAAGAACCCGAACATCATCGATCTGCCGGCGAACTCGGTCCAGCCGACCGGCACGCTGAAGGTCACCGGCGCGCAGAGCACCGACCTCGCGATGACCGGTCCGCGCGAGAACCCGGCCATCCCCAAGGGCGGCGACATGGTGCTGTCCGACATGAAGGGCACGCTGAAGCTGACGGCGGCCGGGAAGGTCACGCTGACGCCGGGCGCCTACACGGTGAACGCGATGGGGACGAACACGGTGTGCACGCCGACGCAGACGGTGCCGGCGGCGGGGACGGTCCAGGTGGCGGAGGGGAACGGTTCGTCGACACCGACACCGACACAGACACCGACCTCGGAGCCCACGGACAGCGCCACCCCCACCCCGACCGGCACGCCGAGTCCGACGCCGAGCCCGACCACGTCCTCGGACGACGGGCAGACCGACTTCACCGGCAAGGCGGTCGACATCCCCTACACCTGCCAGTCGCCCCTCGGCGAGAAGAAGGCCACCTCGTCGATCCAGATCAACGCCAAGAAGAACGGCGGCAGTTACGGCATCACCGTGCAGTTCAAGAACTCCCCGATGGACAGCCCCGCGGACATCCCCGCGGACTCCGTGAAGCCCTCCATGCAGGTCACCCTGGGCGGCGCCGACACGGGCTCGGTCGCGGTCGAGGGACCCACCAACTCGGGGCCCATCAAGTCCGGTGACCCCATCGAGATCCCCGACATGACGGGCACGTACAAGCCGGGGGCGACGGGTGAGTCGACACTGTCACCGGGTGTCCTGACGATCGAGGCGCTGGGCACGACCACGACCTGCAAGCCGGACAGCACAGCGGTCTCCCTGACCCTGACCACCGAGGAGCAGGAGGGCGGCGCCTCGGGCGGTTCGTCCGGCTCGGGCGGGACGAGCGGCACGGGCGGCTCCTCGACGAGCGGCGGCCTGGCGGCCACGGGCGCGGACGACCACGCGGCCCTGAAGGCCCTGGGCCTGGTGGCGGGGACGGCGGTGCTGCTGGGCGGCGCGGTGTTCACGTTCATGCCCGGGCGCAGGAGGCTCTGAGAGCGCAGGGTACGGCGACGGCGGGAAAACGGACGGGGCGTCGGGATCCACCAGGATCCCGGCGCCCCGTCCGTTTCGGCGCTCGTAGGTTCAGCGCACGCTGCCCATGAGCTCCTTGACCCGGTTGCGGTACATCCACACCGCGAGACCGGCGAGAACGGCCAGCGTCGCCTCCAGGGCGACGATCCCGGTCTTGTTGAGGTCGACCCCGGCGATGGAGAGCAACCCGGTCGTCGCGTCACCCGCAGTGACCGCGAGGAACCACACGCCCATCATCTGCGAGGCGTACTTCGCGGGGGCCATCTTCGTGGTCACCGACAGACCCACCGGCGACAGCAGCAGCTCACCCACGGTCTGCACGAAGTAGATCGCGACCAGCCACAGCGCGGCGGCCTTGTGGCCCCCGTCCGCGATGGCCAGCGGCGCGAGGAACAGGAAGAAGGACGCGCCCACGAGCACCAGGCCCGAGGCGAACTTCACGGCCGTGCTCGGCTCCTTGCCCCGCCGGTTCAGCGCCAGCCAGAACCAGGCGAAGACCGGGGCCAGGGCCATGATGAGGACGGGGTTGACCGACTGGTACCAGGAGACCGGGAACGTCCAGCCGAGGACGCTGTTCTCGGCGGAGGAGTCCGCGAAGATCGACAGGGTCGAGCCGCCCTGGTCGTAGATCATCCAGAACACGGCCGCGGCGACGAAGAACCAGATGTACGCGGACATCGACTTCTGCTCGGTGCGGTCCAGTTCCCTGTCCCGCTTGATGTTGACCAGGACCATCACCGGGATGATCACGCCGAGCAGGGTCAGCGGGACCAGGATCCAGTTCAGCGTGTAGTGGCCGGAGAAGCCGACGATCGTGTAGAAGACGACGGCGATGCCGGCCCAGATCGCGGCCTTGCGCAGGGTGGAGGACTTCTCCGCGTCGGACAGCGGCGTCGGGACGACGCTGGAGCGGTCGGCCAGATGGCGGCTGCCGATCAGGAACTGGGCCAGACCGATGGCCATGCCGACCGCGGCGAGCGCGAAGCCCAGGTGCCAGCTGACGTTCTCGCCGATGGTGCCGATGACCAGCGGGGCGGCGAAGGCACCGAGGTTGATGCCCATGTAGAAGACGGTGAAGCCGCCGTCGCGGCGGGCGTCGTCCGGGCCCTCGTAGAGGTGGCCGACCATCGTGGAGATGTTGGCCTTCAGCAGCCCGGAACCGATCGCGACCAGGCCGAGGCCGGCGTAGAAGGTGCCCGAGGAGGGCAGGGCCAGCGTGAGGTGACCGAGCATGATCACGGCACCGGCGACGGCGACGGTCTTGCGGGGACCCCATACGCGGTCGCCGAACCAGCCGCCCGGCATCGCGAGCAGGTACACCAGCGACACGTACACGGAGTAGATCGCGGTCGCGGTCGCGGCGCTGAGGTGCAGGCCGCCCGGGGCGACGAGGTACAGCGGGAGCAGAGCCCTCATGCCGTAGTAGGAGAACCTCTCCCACATCTCGGTCATGAAGAGTGTGGCCAGTCCGCGGGGGTGGCCGAAGAAGGTCTTGTCGGAACCGGGGGTGCCCGGAGTCACCGAGTCCTTCGTCAGGCTGGACGCCATGGTCGTTCCTTGCTGGTGGGGATTACCGCACACAAAAGAGACCTTCAGCGACGGATGCGCGCCAAAGGTCCCCACGATGCGACAGGCATTGATTCACCATACGACAGGATACTGACGGAAATGGAAGGACTTGAGAGCTGAATCACAGGTGGCCGTGGAACCGTACACCCGCTTTCTAAGGTCCCTACAGGATTGGCACCCCATAGTCACAGGTTCACACCAGATCCTTGAAAGGTAAGAACCACTGGGTCGTGATCACACCCCAGCATCTGTCAAGAGCGGTCTACCATCAGCTCATGACCCGTGTACTGCTCGCCGAGGACGATGCGTCCATTTCGGAGCCGCTGGCCCGCGCCCTGCGCCGGGAAGGGTACGAGGTCGAGGTGCGTGAGGACGGCCCCACCGCACTCGACGCCGGAATGCAGGGCGGCATCGACCTGGTCGTCCTCGACCTGGGTCTGCCCGGCATGGACGGCCTCGAGGTGGCCCGCCGACTGCGCGCCGAGGGCCACGCGGTGCCGATCCTCATCCTGACCGCCCGCGCCGACGAGGTGGACACCGTCGTCGGACTCGACGCGGGCGCCGACGACTACGTGACCAAGCCCTTCCGGCTCGCCGAGCTGCTCGCCCGGGTCCGGGCCCTGCTGCGGCGCGGGGCGGCCGAGCCCGCGCAGCCGCCGGCCACCCACGGGGTGCGGATCGACGTCGAGTCGCACCGCGCGTGGATGGGCGACGAGGAACTCCAGCTGACGGCGAAGGAGTTCGACCTGCTGCGGGTGCTGGTGCGGGACGCCGGACGCGTGGTGACCCGGGACCAGCTGATGCGCGAGGTCTGGGACACCACCTGGTGGTCGTCGACCAAGACGCTGGACATGCACATCTCGTGGCTCCGCAAGAAGCTCGGGGACGACGCGGCCAACCCGCGGTACATCGCGACGGTACGGGGAGTGGGCTTCCGCTTCGAGAAGAGCTGAACCCCGTCCGCCTGGCAGGTAAGAGGACATGCGCCGTCGACTGATCCAGTCCACGCTCGCCGTGGTGCTCGTGGTGATCGCCGTCTTCGGCGTCTCCCTCGTCATCGTCGAGACCCGCACCATCAGCAACAGTGCCCAGGAGCGGGTCGACTCCGAGGCGATCCGGCTGGCCGGGATCGTGGACAGCCGGCTGTTCGCCGCGGAGGACGTGACCGCGGAGATCCTGCGCGACCAGGTCGCGCAGGAACGGTACGCCGTGATCCGGATCCCCGGGAAGGAGCCGATCGAGGTCGGCACCAAGTCCTCCGGTGAGGTCATCAGCTCCACCGAGAAGGGCGAGGAGGGCGAGACGGTCACCGTGCAGGAGCCGCGCTCCTCGGTGACCCGGGAGGTCGGCCGCACCCTGCTGATCATCGGCCTGGTGGCGCTGCTCGCGGTGATCGCCGCGGTGCTCCTCGCGATCCGGCAGGCCAACAAGCTGGCCTCGCCGCTGACCGACCTCGCCGAGACCGCCGAACGCCTCGGCTCCGGCGATCCCAGGCCCCGGCACAAGCGCTACGGCGTCCCCGAGCTGGACCGGGTCGCCGATGTGCTGGACTCCTCGGCCGAGCGCATCGCCCGCATGCTGACGGCGGAACGGCGCCTGGCCGCCGACGCCTCGCACCAGTTGCGGACCCCGCTGACCGCCCTGTCGATGCGCCTGGAGGAGATCACCCTCACCGACGACCCGGACACGGTGAAGGAGGAGGCGAACGTCGCGCTCACGCAGGTGGAGCGGCTGACGGACGTGGTCGAGCGGCTGCTGACGAACTCCCGCGACCCCCGGGCCGGCAACGCGGTCACCTTCGACCTCGACGAGGTCATCCAGCAGCAGCTCGCCGAGTGGCGGCCCGCGTACCGCAGTGCCGGCCGGGCGATCGTGAGCTCGGGCAAACGCCATCTCACGGCGGTCGGCACGCCGGGCGCGGTGGCCCAGGTGCTGGCCGCGCTGATCGAGAACTCCCTCATGCACGGCGGCGGCACGGTGGCCCTGCGCACCCGCGTCACCGGCAACCAGGCCGTCATCGAGGTCACGGACGAGGGCCCCGGAGTCCCCGCCGACCTCGGCGCGCGGATCTTCGAGCGCACGATCAGCGGCCGCAACTCCACGGGTATCGGCCTGGCGGTCGCCCGGGACCTGGCGGAGGCCGACGGCGGCCGTCTGGAGATGCTCCAGGCCCAGCCCCCGGTCTTCGGACTGTTCCTGTCCCGCACCCCGCTGCGGTCGGCGGTGCTGGACGACGACGAGCCGACGGTGCGGTGAGCTGCGCGGCTTGAGCGGTGGCGGTGCGGGGGTGGCTGGTCGGGTGCGGGCTGGTGGGGGGCGGCCGTTTTTGCGCAGTTCCCCGCGCCCCTGAGCCGCTCCCGGAGTGCGTGAGCGTCAGAGGACTCGCTGGCGTGGTCGGAGTTTCCTGGCCGCACCCTGCTCGGCCTCCTCCAGGAAGGACTCCGCGCTCGCCACCGCCTCGCGGGCGGGGAGGGTCTTGAAGACCCAGCTGCGGTAGGACCAGAAGCGGAAGAGGGTGGCGATACCGATGCCGACGAACTTGAAGATGTTGCTCTGCAGCGGGCTGTCCCAGCCGAAGCCGTAGGTCGCGGCGTAGAGGATGCCGTTCTCGATGACCAGGCCGACCACGCTGAACAGCAGGAACAGGGTCAGTTCCTTCGTGCGGCCGCTCTTGTCGCGGTCGCGGTACGTGAAGTAACGGAACCCTATGTAGTTGAAGACGATCGACACGACCGTGGCGACGACGCTCGCCCGGACCACCGGAAGGTCGGTGAGATGCCGGACGATGTTGAAGACGACGAGGTTGACGAGGAGCCCCGCTCCGCCCACCGCACCGAATTTGGCGACCTCGCGAACGATCCTTCGCAACCCTGAGGAACCATGTCCCATGGTCGTACAGGCCCCCAGTCGATTGGTTTCGTCAACTCAGCCATGCTAACCACCCCTCCTGCCCAATGCCTGTGGATGAACTCACACACAGGGAAACAAGCTGGTAAGAGGACCGGTGAGAGGCGCGGAATTCGGCCGCCGTGGCGCGACCGATACCCTGGGCTCGTGACGTTCCCGGTAGTCGGCATGGTCGGCGGGGGCCAGCTCGCGCGTATGACACACGAGGCAGGCATCCCGCTCGGCATCAGGTTCAAGCTTCTCAGTGACACCCCTCAGGATTCCGCGGCGCAGGTGGTGAGCGATGTCGTCATCGGCGATTATCGCGACCTCGACACGCTGCGCGAGTTCGCGCGCGGGTGCGATGTGATCACCTTCGATCACGAGCACGTACCCACCGAGCACCTCAGGGCTCTGGAGGCGGACGGCATTCCCGTGCGCCCCGGCCCCGACGCGCTAGTGCACGCCCAGGACAAGGGTGTGATGCGCGCGCGGCTCGACGCGATCGGTGTGCCGTGCCCACGGCACCGGATCGTCCGCGATCCCGAGGACGTGGCGGCCTTCGCGGCGGAGGGTGACGGCTTCCCCGTCGTCCTCAAGACCGTCCGCGGCGGATACGACGGCAAGGGCGTGTGGGTCGTGGACTCCGCCGAGGAGGCCGCCGACCCCTTCCGGGCGGGCGTCCCCGTCCTCGCCGAGGAAAAGGTCGACTACGTCCGCGAGCTCGCCGCCAACGTCGTACGGTCGCCGCACGGCCAGGCCGTCGCCTACCCGGTCGTCGAGTCCCAGCAGGTCAACGGCGTCTGCGACACGGTGATCGCCCCGGCCCCCGACCTGGACGAGTCCCTGGCCCTCAGGGCCGAGGAGCTGGCCCTCAACATCGCCAAGGAACTGGACGTCGTCGGCCACCTCGCCGTCGAGCTGTTCCAGACCCGCGACGGCCGCATCCTCGTCAACGAACTCGCGATGCGCCCGCACAACTCCGGCCACTGGTCGATGGACGGGGCGATCACCTCGCAGTTCGCCAACCACGTCCGGGCCGTCCTGGACCTCCCGCTCGGCGACCCGCGTCCCCGCGCGAAGTGGACCGTGATGGTCAACGTCCTCGGCGGCGACTTCCCCGACATGTACTCCGCGTACCTGCACTGCATGGCCCGCGACCCCAAGCTGAAGATCCACATGTACGGCAAGGACGTGAAGCCCGGACGCAAGGTGGGCCACGTCAACACCTACGGCGACGACCTGGACGACGTTCTCGAACGCGCACGTCACGCTGCCGGCTACCTGAGAGGCACGATCACCGATTGACCTCCGCCCCTCCCGGCAAGGGAGGGGCTTGTCATGGTTCGCGCCATGACGTTTCCTGCTTCATCGCCGATTGCCCGCCCGGAGGAACTCCGTTGGGGTCTTACACCGGCTCCACAGGCCGACACCGCCAGCCCGGCGGCCAAAATAATCTTTGCGGCGTTGTGGTCCCGGTCGTGCTGGGTGCCGCAGCCCTCGCATGTCCATCGGCGGACGTTCAAGGGCAGTTCGTCGCGGATCAGGCCACACGCGGAGCAGGTCTTGCTCGACGGGAAGAAACGGTCGACCGCAATCAGTTCACGCCCGTATCAGGCGCATTTGTACTCCAGCAGGGAGCGCAACTCCGTCCACGAGGCATCGGATATCGCACGGGCCAGAGTGCGATTGCCGAGCAAAGCGCGGACGGTCAGATCCTCGAGTTCTTGCTGGGCTTTGCCGAGGCGGGCTCGGTCCCTCCGCTCAAACCTTGGATTGGTGATCTTCTCCCCGGTGGAGAGGGTGAGCAGGGTGGTGAGTCCGGCGTCGAGCCCCACCGCCGTCTCTGTGCTCGGTCCCGGATCGACGCTGCCTTCCACGAGCAGGCTGACGAACCAACGCCCTGCCCTGTCCCTAGAGATGGTGGCCGTGGACGGTTCGGTTCCTTCCGGAAGAGGGCGCGACCACACGATGGCCAACGGCTCACCCATCTTGGCCAGCGTGAGTTCCCCGTCGCGGAAGCGGAACGCCGAGCGTGTGTACTCGGCAGACGCCTTCGACCTCTTCTTCGACTTGAAGCGCGGATAGCGGGCCCGTTTGTCGAAGAAAGCCGAGTACGCGCTCTGCAGATGCCGCAACGACTGCTGCAACGGCACGGAGGAGACTTGTGTCAGAAAGCCGTGCTCTTCGGTCTTCTTCCACTCCGTGAGCATCGCCGATGTCTCCACGTAGGAGATCCTGCGGTGCTCCAGAGTCCAGGCCCTGGACCGGGCATCGAGCGCCATGTTGTAGACCTTGCGCACGCAGCCGAAAGTCCGCAGCAGCTCTGCTGCCTGATCCGCAGTCGGATAGAAGCGGTACTTGAAAGCCCGCTTTACGCACTTGGCGCAGTTGATCCCCACGTCTCGCACGCTAGCGTTTCCGATGTAAGCCTGTCTGGCGGGCTGAGAATCCTGTTGTACGACGGCCCGGACGAACTGCTGTCACATGTGAGCCGGGCAGCCACCCGAACCAATCGGCCGAGGCCGAGCAGGTATGCAAGGAGAATGAGATGAGCCCCGTTGTAGGCATCGTCATGGGGTCGGACAGCGACTGGCCCGTCATGGAGGCCGCCGCCCAGGCCCTCGACGAGTTCGAGATCGAGTACGAGGTCGACGTCGTCTCCGCGCACCGCATGCCGCACGAGATGATCGCGTACGGCGAGCAGGCGGCCGAGCGGGGCCTGAAGGCGATCATCGCGGGGGCCGGAGGAGCCGCCCACCTCCCGGGCATGCTCGCCTCCGTCACCCCCCTCCCGGTGATCGGTGTCCCGGTCCCGCTGAAGTACCTCGACGGCATGGACTCGTTGCTGTCGATCGTGCAGATGCCGGCCGGCGTCCCGGTCGCGACCGTCTCCGTCGGCGGCGCCCGCAACGCCGGTCTGCTCGCGGCCCGTATCCTCGCCGCGCACGACGAGGAACTCCTCGGCCGGATGCGGGAGTTCCAGCAGGAGCTCAACGACCAGGCCACCGAGAAGGGCAAGCGCCTTCGGGCCAAGGTCGAGGGCTCCAACGGCTTCGGCTTCGGCAAGTGACCGCCGAGGACTCGTCGGCGACGGCCCGGGAACTCCTGCGCGAGTTCCCGGTCGTCGACGGCCACAACGACCTGCCCTGGGCGCTGCGCGAACAGGTCCGCTACGACCTCGACGCCCGTGACATCGCCACCGACCAGTCGGCCCACCTGCACACCGACCTGGCCCGGCTGCGGGCCGGCGGCGTCGGCGCGCAGTACTGGTCGGTGTACGTCCGCTCGGATCTGCCCGACGCGGTGCCGGCGACGCTGGAACAGATCGACTGCGTACGGCAGTTGATCGCGCGGTACCCGTCCGCGCTGCGGGCCGCGCGGACCGCCGCGGACATGGAGGCGGCGCGCGCGGAAGGCCGTATCGCCTCGCTCATGGGGGCCGAGGGCGGCCACTCGATCGCCAACTCCCTCGCCACGCTCCGCGCGTTGTACGCGCTCGGCGTGCGCTACATGACCCTCACCCACAACGACAACGTGGACTGGGCGGACTCGGCGACGGACGAGCCCGGCGTGGGGGGCCTGTCGGCCTTCGGCCGCGCGGTGGTCCGGGAGATGAACCGCGAGGGCATGCTCGTGGACCTCTCGCACGTGGCGGCGACGACCATGCGGGACGCGCTCGACGCCTCGCTGGCGCCGGTGATCTTCTCCCACTCCTCCGCGCGGGCGGTGTGCGACCACCCGCGCAACGTCCCGGACGACGTGCTGGAGCGCCTGCCGTCCAACGGGGGCATGGCGATGGTGACCTTCGTGCCTAAGTTCGTCCTCCAGGCCGCCGTCGACTGGACGGCCGCCGCCGACGAGAACATGCGCGAGCACGGCTTCCACCACCTCGCGACCACCCCCGAGGCGATGAAGGTGCACCGCGCCTTCGAGGAGCGCACCCCGCGCCCGGTCGCCACGGTCTCCACCGTCGCCGACCATCTGGACCACATGCGCGAGGTGGCCGGCGTGGACCACATCGGCATCGGCGGCGACTACGACGGCACGGCCTTCACCCCTGACGGCCTGAACGACGTCTCCGGCTACCCGAACCTCATCGCCGAGCTCCTGGACCGCGGCTGGTCCCGCCCCGACCTCGCCAAGCTGACCTGGCAGAACGCGGTACGCGTGCTGGGCGCGGCGGAGGACGTGGCGAGGGACGTCCGGTCGACGCGAGGACCGTCCAACGCGACCCTCTCCGAGCTCGACGGCTGACCGCCCGGGGCGCCTTCGACCTGGTGGGCGGGGCGGGGCACGGCACCCGAACCGCCGTACCCCCGAACGCCCCGCCCACCAGGAAGCCCTCCGCGCTCCGTGCGACGGTGACCGTACGGCGATCAGAAAGATCACGACGTACGGAGCCCGTCATGGCAGATCTCCAGGACGAACTGCACCCCCCGGCCGAGGTGGGAGGGCTGCCCCAGCTCCTCGGGGCCGTGCCGGAGCTGTGCGCCTCCGGCTCCGACCCGGACGCCGACCTGCTGGAGCGTGCCCGTGCCCTTCTCGCGGCGCACCCCGTCGCCGACGGTTACAGCGGGCTGCCCTGGGCCCTGAGGCACCTGCCCTGGTTCGATCTGGAGGTCGGTGAGAGCGCGGTGGACACGGATGTGCCGAGGCTCAGGGAGGGGCACGTGGGCGCCCTGATGTGGTCGCTGCACCTGCCCGAGGGGCTGGACGGGGACCGGGCCGTCGGTGCCACCCTGGAACAGCTCGACCTGGTGAAGACCGTCGTACGCAACCACCCGGAGGGCCTGCGCCTGGCCCGCACGGCGGGACAGACCACCGACGCCCGCAACTGCGGCCGCGCCGCCGTCCTGCTCGGGCCCGCGGGCGCCGCCGCCCTCGGCGACTCGCTCGGCATCCTGCGCTCCCTGCACGCCCTCGGTCTGCGCGCCCTCACCCTGTCCGGGGTGTCCTGGGCGAGCGCGGCGGGGCTCACCCGGTTCGGCGAGGAGGTGCTGCGCGAGATGAACCGGCTCGGAGTCCTCGCCGACCTCTCCGGCGCCTCCGACGCCACCGTCCGGCGGACCCTGGCCGTGTCCAAGGCGCCGGTGCTCTTCAGCCGCTCCGCCGCCCGCGCCCTGCGCCCCCACCCGGCCAACCTCCCCGACGACCTGCTCGCCGAGCTGGGCGCCGCCAAGGGCCTGTGCATGGTGCCGCTGACCGCCGAGCAGACCGGCCCGACGGTCCGGGACGTCGCCGACCACCTCGACCATGTGCGCGCGGTCGCGGGCGCCGAGTGCGTGGGCCTGTCCGGCACCTACGACGCCGGCACCGCCCACCCGCAGGAGCTCGGCGACGCCTCCTGCTACCCGCACCTCGTCGCCGAGCTGCTGCGCCGGGGCTGGGACGAGGCCGGCCTCGCGCTGCTGACCTGGGGCAATGTCCAGCGGCTGCTGCGCGAGTCCGACTTCACCGCGAAGGCGGCCCAGCAGCGGCGCCCGCCCTCCACGGCCAAGATCGCCGAGCTCGACGGATAGCCGGGCCGGCGGCCGGCGGAGCTGCACCGGGTCGATCCGGCGGCGACGCGTGAGGGCCGGGCCGGGCGGAGGGCGATGACGCGGTGCGGGGCCGGTCCTGCGGCGGCGAGATCGCCCGGCCGGGCGGATGGCCGGGCGACGTCGTACGGGACCGGTCCGGCACGGGCGCCGGTCGGAGTCGGTGGCCGGCCGACGGCCGGTGCTACACCGGGTCGATCCGGCACAGGCAGAAGGGGTGCCCCGCCGGATCCGCGTAGACCCGGAAGTCCTCTTTGTCCTCGGCGTGCAGCAGCCGCGCGCCCAGCTCCAGCACCTTGGCCTCGGCCGCGTCGATCTCCTCCCACGTGGTCCCGCCGTCGAAGTCGAGGTGGAACTGCTGGGAGTTGCGGTCCGCCCGCGGCCACTCGGGCGGGGTCAGCCCCGGCGCGCTCTGGAAGGCCAGCCGGGGGCCGGCCGGGACGCGCAGGACCACCCAGTCGGGGTCGTCGTCCTCCGGGGTGCCGCCCACGATCCCGGCGTAGAAGCGGGCGAGCGCGCGGGGGTCGGGGCAGTCGATCACGACGGAGCGGAAACGGGCGACAGTCACGAGGTCCTCCTGGTTCGACCGGGGGTTCAGCAGGCGCAGAGGCAGAACGGGTGCCCCGCCGGGTCCGCGTACACACGGAAGGTGCGGGAGCGGTCCTCGGTGTCCAGCGGCCTCGCCCCGAGCGCCAGCACCTCCTTCTCGGCCGCGTCCAGGTCCGGGACCGTCAGGTCCAGGTGGAACTGCTGCGAGGCGTCGGGGGCGGGCCACTTCGGCGGTACGAATCCGGGGGCGGCCTGGAAGGCCAGCGACGGTCCGCCGGGGGTCCGCAGGTCCACCCAGTCCCCCTCGCCCTCGACGGTGCCGCCGAGGACACCGGCGTAGAAATCGGCGAGCGCGCGCGGGTCCGGACAGTCCAGTACGACGACTCCGAGTTCGGCGACGGCCATGCTTCCTCCTTGAAGCGGGGTTACCTGTAAGAGCGGGTAACCAGTAACGGTTACCGCATGCTCCCGCATCGGAGGTAACGTCGCAAGGCAATTCCCTAGCTAGGTAGCGTGCAGCCATGAGTGAGCGATCGCCGGCGCCCGGGGGGCTGGCCCTGGTCCAGTCCCTGGTCAACACGGTGGACCTGGAGTCGGGTGCCGATGCGCTGGACACGGCGGAGGGGCGGGCGCGCTTCGGGATCACCGCGGGCCAGCTCGCGCAGGCGCGCGAGCTGCGGGAGGCGCTGCGGGTCGCGCTGCTGGCCCACGCGGGACACCCGCCGCACCGCACGGTGACGCCGCTGGGGGAGTTGCTGGCGGCGGCCCCGCTGGTGCTGACGGTGGCCGGGTCGGACGGCTCGGCCGCCCTGGCCCCCGCCGACGCCCGCCCGCTCCTCTCCCGGGTCGCCGCCGCCGTCGCGGAGTCCCTGATCGCCGGCACCTGGACGCGGCTGAAGGCCTGCGAGGCGGCGGACTGCCACTGGGCGTACTACGACCGCAGCCCGGCGGGCCGGGGGCGCTGGTGCTCCATGCAGGTGTGCGGCGCACGGGCGAAGATGCGCAGGTACCGGGGGAAGGCGCCGTCCTAGCGGGTGCGGGTGCGGCCACTACGGCGCCGCACCCGCTCACGCACTCTCCTCACCTCCACGCGGGGCGGTCGCGGCCGCCCGGGACCCCACCAGGAGCAGGCACAGCACCGCGACCCCCGCGACCAGACCGGCCAGGACCAGCAGCGGATCCAGCGGCCGGGCCGTGGCCGCGGCCGTCTGGGTCACGGCCGGCTGTGCCGCCTGCGAGGCCGACGGCGACGGCGTCGTCCGCGGTACGGCCGCCTGGGACGCCGTGGGTGAGGGCGACGAGCCGGCACGGGTCGCCGCGGGGCTGCGGCCGCTCGTCATGCCCGGCATCGTCGAGTGCCGCTGCTGACTCGTCGACGGCTGCGTGTGCTCGTGCCGCGTCGGTGCCGCCGGGGTCGGCGCCGGAGCCGCCGCCCGGACCGTGATGCCCGCCGTCATGTCCGGGTGGACCGTGCAGACGTAGCCGTAGGCGCCGGCCGTGGTGAAGGTGAAGCTCCAGCTCTGGCCCTTGTTCAGCATGGGGGAGTGGATCGCGAGCGGACCGGAGGTGGTCTTCACGTCGTGGGGTGCCGTGTCGTAGTTGGTCCACGTCACCGTGGACCCGGCGGGCACACTCAAAGACGCCGGTGAGAACGCGTACCCCTTCATCGCCACCTGGAATGTCGCCGCCGACGCCCGGTGACCGTACGGCAGCATCCCGACGACGAGCAGCGCGAGCACCGCCGCGGCCCGCAGCACCCCCCTCATGCGAACTCCGCCGCGACGAGCAGCCTGAGGCGCGTGGCCGGAATCCGCCACGGCAGCCGGAACCCGGTGGCCCGGCGCAGCAGCCGGTACGGCAGCCTGGCCGCGCCCACGACGAGCAGCCGGTCCTCGTCGCGCTCGACCACGCGCAGCCGCAGCAGGACGGGGAAGGCGACGCCGTTCAGGTCGAGGTCGCCGGTGAGCTGGAGCCGGTCGCCGGGCACGGCGTCGACCCGCTCGGAGGTGAGGACGGCCCGCAGCTCACGGTCGTCGAACGCGAAGCGGAACGCGGGCTGCTCGGCGTCCGGGGAGATCTCCATGGACGCCTCGGCGAGCGGTATCCGCCGGCGTCGCAGCGGCAACGGTCCGTACCAGGCGGTGAGTTCGGTGAGGGAGCGGCCGGGGGCCACGGTGTGGCGCCGGGGCGGTGGAACGGTGGGCAGGGTGACGGTTGTCATCCCGAACTCCTTGGAAAGCGGTTCCCGAAATGTGGTGGGGGTGTGGAGAATGGGGCGTGGACGCCGCTCCGGCCGGCTGAGCCCCGGCCGGAGCGGCGTCCACCCTTGCGCGGGACGCGTCAGCAGCTGGCGGTGAGGAAGTCCGTGGTGGGCTTGAGCATGTGCCCGGCCCACACGGTGTGCATCTTCACGTAGCCGTCGACGTCGAGCAGGTCGGTGACCTGCTGTCCGAGCGATTCCTCCAGGTGTGCCGAGTAGATGTGCTGGAGCAGCACGGTGAGGGTGTCGTCGGCCACCGAACCCCCGTCGCTGACGGCCGGCTTGAGGATGGACTCGATCCACACCGTGTGCATCTTCAGGTACGAGTCGAGCGCCAGCGCGTCCTGTACCTGCTGGCCCGGCGACTCCTCCAGGTGCGCCGCGTAGAGGTGCTGGAGGATCGGCAGCAGCTCGTTGTCGATGCTGGCGCACTGCTCGCCGGAGCCGGAGCCACCACCGGAGGTCGGCGTGGCCGTCGGGGTCGCGGTGGGCGTACCGGTGGGCGGCGTCGCGGTGGGGGTGGGCGTCGGCGTGGCCGTGGGCGTGCCGGTCGGCGTCGCGGTCGGGGTGGGCGTGGGCGTCGTACCGCCACCGCCGCCGCCCGACGCGGCGACGACCTTCACGGACGACACCATGTCCGGGTGCACCGCGCAGTAGTACTCGTACGTCCCCACCTTGGTGAAGGTGTACGACCACGACTGGCCCTGCTTCAGCGTCCCCGAGTCGAAGGCCACCGGGGCCTTGGTCGTGGTCACCGTGTGCGGCGCGCTGTCGTGGTTGGTCCACCGGACGGTCTGGCCGGCCTCGACGACGAGCTGCTTACCGTCGCCGAACTTGTAGCTCATGATGTCGACCTGGTAGTCCGGCTCGGCGGCCGCCGCGGGCTGAACCTCGGCAGCGGCGGCAGCGGGCGCCTGAGCCGCGCCCGCGGTCTGCTGCGAGGAACTCGTCGTACCCGAGGCCGCGTTCAGCAGTCCGAGACTGAGCACGGCCGCGAGTGCCGCGCCGAGCCCCACGAACAGCAGGGACCGGCCCCCGGACCTGCCGGCCTTGGCCGTCGGCGGCTCCAGCCGCCGCTCGCCGGTCTCATCGCTTCTTTTCACTTCAACTCCTATTGATTCCCAGGGAGTTGTTTCCCATGGAGTTCAGCGGCCGGGATCGGCCGTGACCAGCAGACTCGTCACGGCGAGGACGACGAGGACCAGCCCCGTCTCGACCGCGACCGAGTAACCGAAGGGCCGCACGGTGGCGGCGTCGCCGCGCAGCAGCACGGCGAGATCGAGGCGGGTGCGCACCCACTGGCGGCTCGCGTACGCGGCCACCAGGACGCCCCCGAGGACGGCTGTCTTGACGAGCAGCAGATGCCCGTAGGAGGTGTGCAGCAGGGCGCCGTACGACCCCACCACCTGCCAGGCGAGCACCAGCCCGGCGCCGACGATGCCCGTCACGCTCACGGCCGCGAGCTTCGAGTAGCCCGGCACGACCCGCGCCAGCTCCCCGGCCCGGCGGCGCGGCAGCACGGCCAGCGCGAGCATGGCGAGCCCGCCGATCCACAGCGCGGCGCCGAGCAGGTGCACGAAGTCGGCGACGGCACCCCACGTGGGCTCGCTGCCCTCGGAGTTGTGGCCCGTCATGCCGGTCGTGCGCAGCAGCCCGAAGGTCACCGCGAGGGCGCCCACCCGCCAGCCCGGCGAGCGGGAGGTGGCCGCGCCGCCCTGGAGCAGGGCGCTGAGCACCACGGCCGCGAGCACCCACATCAGCCCCCGTGCGGCGAGCACGATGCCGGGTTCGGTGGCCAGGACGTCCGCGAAGGTCGCCGGGCGCAGCGCGTCCCGCAGCCCGCCGAAGGAGGTGTAGGCGCCCTGGAGCCCGACGGCCGCCACGGTCGCCAGCAGCCCGCCCGTCCAGGCGAGCCCGAGCAGCGCCCGGGCCCGCGGCTCGTGGGTGCCGCCCGGCCACAGCAGCGCGACGAACGCGAGCCCGCCGACGAACAGGGCCAGCGCGAGGTATCCGGCCCAGCGGACGGCGACGAGGCCCTTGCGCACCGAGGGGGACGGTGCGGGAGCGGCAGCCGGGGACTCGTCGCCGTCGGCCCTGGTGGCGGCCGTGCCGGCGGTGAAGGCGATCCGGCCGGAGGAGGCGTGCCCGTCCTCCTCGTCCACGACGGACCAGACGACGGCGAACCTCCCGTCCGCGGGGCTGTTGAGAGCGACCCGCACGACACTCTTCTTCGCCGTGCCCGACACCGGCAGCCGGTCGCCGTCCACCGTCAGCACCCGTACGTCGGCCAGGTCCACGGCCTCGTCGAAGGTGAGGGTGAGCCGGTCGGGGGCCTTCGCCAGGTCGGCCCCGTCCTTGGGGGAGGAACTCACCAACCCGGTGTGGGCGGAGGCGGGTTGGACGGCGCCGAACAGGGCGGCGAGCAGGGCGGCGAGGAGGAGCAGGGTCCGGCGCAGGGTCCTCACGGGGTCGCCTCCGGCTGCGGGGAGGCGGAGGCGGGCGCGAGGACGCCGCCGAGGAGACCGGCAGCGGGAGCGAGACCGACGCAGGGGGAGGCGGTCGGCGAGGGGGAGGGGGTCGCCGCCGGGCCGTCCAGGAGGCCGAGGACGGAGTCGGTGACCCCGACGAGCAGCGGCTGGACGAGCTTGACCTCGCCGTCCGCGCAGCTGTCCGTGCCCGAGGGGGAGGGCGTGGGCGTGGGGGTGGTGGGCGCGGGTGGGGTGGAGCCGGTGCCCGGGACCGGCGTGGTCCCGTGCCCGGCGTGCCCGCCGCCCTGGCCGCCACCGGAGCCGACGGGGACGGTACCCGTCACCACGCCCCCGCCGCCGGTGCCGTACCCGCCGCCGTATCCGATGCCCCCGCCGGCTCCGCCGTACGACGGCAACTCCCCCGATCCGGCGGGACCTTGGCCGGACCCCGGGGAGGTCGTCACCGGTGCCTCGGCCGCGGGCGGGGTGACCGGGGGAGCGGCCTCGGCCGCGCCGGAGGCGGGGGCGCCGATGCCCGACGCGTAGCCCAGCACGATCACCACGGTGCCGACGAGCGCCCCGGCGACCAGTTCGTCGCGGTGGTCACGCGGAGGGACACCCGGCGCCCTGCGGAACAAGGGCATGACTCACTCCTGACATGCTCAGCTCAATCCGGCCGTGGAACGCGGCCGATGACGAACAGTGGAGTGGAGGGCGGATTCCGCATCACTACGCATTGGTTAACCGGTGGTTGCCTACCTCTCCATCGCGTGGGTGTGGGCTGTGAGAACGGTGGATTCCGCACTGTGCTCGAATGCAAATCGAACTCGTGTTGAGGATTCCGGGGAGGGTGGGCATATGCCAGGTCGGTGCACGACAGGGCCCCGGCGCTGGAACGCGCCGGGGCCCTGTACGAGCTGTCTCCGGGGTCAGGCGGTGGGCCGTCCCATCGCCCGGTAGGTCCAGCCGGCCTTGCGCCACAGCGCCGGGTCCAGGGCGTTGCGGCCGTCCAGGACGACCTTCGCAGCCGCCACCTCGCCGAGGGCCGCCGGGTCCAGTTCGCGGAACTCGCGCCACTCGGTGAGGTGCAGGACGACGTCCGCGCCCCGCACCGCGTCCACGGCGGTGTCGGCGTAGCCGAGGGTGGGGAAGAGGCGGCGGGCGTTGTCCATGCCCTTCGGGTCGTAGACCGTGACCTGGCCGCCCTGGAGGTGTATCTGCCCGGCGACGTTCAGCGCGGGGGAGTCGCGGACGTCGTCGGAGTCGGGCTTGAAGGTGGCGCCGAGCACCGCGACGCGCTTGCCGAGGAACGGCCCGCCGCCCAGTATCTGCCGGGCCAGCTCCACCATCTGGCCGCGCTGGCGCATGTTGATCGAGTCGATCTCGCGCAGGAAGGTCAGCGCCTGGTCGGCACCGAGCTCACCCGCGCGGGCCATGAAGGCGCGGATGTCCTTCGGCAGACAGCCGCCGCCGAAGCCGATCCCGGCCCGCAGGAACTTCTTCCCGATCCGGTCGTCGTACCCGATGGCCTCGGCGAGCCGCGCGACATCGCCGCCGGAGGCCTCGCACATCTCCGCCATCGCGTTGATGAAGGAGATCTTCGTGGCCAGGAAGGAGTTCGCGGACGTCTTCACCAGCTCGGCGGTCGGGAAGTCCGTCACCACGAACGGCGTGCCCTCGCCGAGCGGGGTCGCGTACACCTCGCGCAGCAGCTTCTCCGCGCGCTCGCTGCGCACGCCGACGACGATCCGGTCCGGGTGCAGCGTGTCGTCCACCGCGAAGCCCTCGCGCAGGAACTCCGGGTTCCAGGCCAGCTCGGCCTCCGCGCCCGCGGGGGAGTGGTCGGCCAGGTAGCGGGCCAGCCGGTCGGCGGAGCCCACGGGCACGGTCGACTTGCCGACGACGAGGGCCGGGCCGCTCAGGTGCGGCGCGAGAGAGGCGATCGCCGAGTCGACGTACGACATGTCGCAGGCGTACTCGCCGTGCCGCTGCGGGGTGTTCACGCAGACGAAGTGCACGTCACCGAAGGCGCCCGCCTCGGCGAAGTCCATCGTGAAGCGGAGCCGGCCGGTGGAGCCCTCGATCCCGGCGACATGCCTGCGCAGCAGGTCCTCCAGGCCCGGCTCGTACATCGGGACCTCGCCCCGCTGGAGCATCTCGATCTTCTCGGGCACCACGTCGAGCCCCAGCACCTCGAAACCGAGCTCGGCCATGGCCGCGGCGTGGGTGGCGCCGAGGTAGCCGGTGCCGATCACGGTGATCTTGAGGGCCATGGAGACTCCAGAAAGGGGGACGGGCCAGTGCGCGCCCGAGCATAGTCGGAGGCGCTGACGGGCAGTTTTCCCGCTGTCGCCAAGCTCACGTATCACTCGCGTGGGACGGGCTCTAAAATTTGAGTTACTTAACGGTAATTAGCACAGGCATCACAGCGTCCTTGGAGCGTGAGAGACCTTGGCCGGAACGGCTGACTTCGACCTGTACCGCCCGTCCGAGGAGCACGACATGCTCCGGGACGCCATCCGCTCGCTGGCGGAGGCGAAGATCGCGCCCTACGCCGCCGCGGTCGACGAGGAGGCCCGTTTCCCGCGTGAGGCGCTGGACGCGCTGGTGGCCAACGACCTGCACGCCGTGCACGTCCCCGAGGAGTACGGCGGCGCGGGCGCCGACGCGCTCGCCACGGTGATCGTCATCGAGGAGGTCGCGCGCGTCTGTGTGAGCTCCTCCCTCATCCCCGCCGTGAACAAGCTGGGCTCGCTCCCGGTGATCCTCTCCGGCTCGGACGAGCTGAAGAAGAAGTACATGACCCCGCTCGCCAAGGGCGAGGCGATGTTCTCCTACGCCCTCTCCGAGCCGGACGCCGGTTCCGACGCGGCCGGCATGAAGACCAAGGCGGTCCGCGACGGCGACCACTGGATCCTCAACGGCGTCAAGCGCTGGATCACCAACGCCGGCGAGTCCGAGTACTACACGGTGATGGCCGTCACCGACCCCTCGCAGCGCTCCAAGGGCATCTCGGCGTTCGTCGTCGAGAAGTCCGACGAGGGCGTCTCCTTCGGCGCCCCCGAGAAGAAGCTCGGCATCAAGGGCTCCCCGACCCGCGAGGTCTACTTCGACAACGTCCGCATCCCCGCCGACCGCATGATCGGCGAGGAGGGCACCGGCTTCGCCACCGCGATGAAGACCCTGGACCACACCCGCATCACCATCGCCGCCCAGGCGCTCGGTGTCGCCCAGGGCGCCTTCGACTACGCCAAGGGCTACGTCCAGGAGCGCAAGCAGTTCGGCAAGGCCATCGCCGACTTCCAGGGCATCCAGTTCATGCTCGCCGACATGGCCATGAAGATCTCCGCCGCCCGCGCCCTGACCTACCAGGCCGCGGCCGCCTCGGAGCGCCTCGACAAGGACCTCACCTTCCAGGGTGCCGCCGCCAAGTGCTTCGCCTCGGACGTGGCCATGGAGGTCACCACCGACGCGGTCCAGCTCCTCGGCGGGTACGGCTACACCCGTGACTACCCGGTCGAGCGCATGATGCGGGACGCGAAGATCACGCAGATCTACGAGGGCACGAACCAGGTCCAGCGGATCGTGATGGCGCGCAACCTGCCGTAGCCGGTCCGAGCGGTACGACACAAGCCCCCGGAGGAGTTCCGGGGGCTTTTGCCGTATCGCGGGTGGGGTGTTTCGGGGTGGATTGTTCGCGTCCGCCCGATGGCGCCCGGCGGGGGAGGGGCGTAGGACGGAAGGGCACGGGGCCCGCCCGGGCTCCCGCGTCCCCCAGGAGGAGCCATGACCCAGGCCGAGAGCATGTCCGCGATGAGCCAGGAGATGCAGGACTGCGTGGCGGCGTGCATGGAGTGCCACAGCGTGTGCGAGGAGACCATGAGCTCCTGCATGCAGAAGGGCGGCCAGGCCCAGATGCAGATCATGCGCGCGCTCATCGACTGCGCCGACATGACCCGCATGTGCGCGGACATGATGATGCGCCGCTCCCCCCTGTCGGCGGAGATGTGCGCGATGTGCGCCAAGGCGTGCGAGATGTGCGCCGAGGCGTGTACGGCGATGCCGGACGACCCCCAGATGATGCGCTGTGCGCAGGCGTGTCGCCGCTGCGCGGAGACCTGCCGGGCGATGGCGGGTATGGCGATGTGACGCTCCCCGCCCCAGCGTGGCCGGGGGTGCCCGACAGGCGTCCTCGGCCACGGGCGGCCCTTTCAGTTGCCCGTGACCGTGACCTTCTCGTCGTTGTTCAGCTCCTGCACCAGCTGCTTCACCTTCGCCTTGTTCCAGACGAGGTTTCCTCCGCTGGACCCGGAGATCGGCATGTTCAGCGAGGTGCCGTCGCCGCCGTTGACGCCCTTCATCGCGAAGAACATGGAGCCCAGGTCGTACAGGCCCATGTCCTTGTCGACGATGAGCGAGTCGAGGCCGGCGCCGAGCGTCGGGTAGAGCTTGAAGGGGTTCAGGACGGTGCCGGGCGTGGCCACCTGGTGGGCGAGGGCCGCGAGGAACTTCTGCTGGTTCTTGGTGCGCTGCAGGTCGGACGCGGCGAACGCGTGCCGGGTGCGGACGAAGGCGAGCGCCTGGTCGCCGTTGAGCGTCTGCTTGCCCGTCTTGAAGTCGGCGCCGGAGTACTTGTCCTTGAACCCCTTGTCGATGTCGATCTCGACCCCGCCGACCGCGTCCACGATGCTCGCGAAGCCCGCGAAGCCGATCTCGACGTAGTGGTCGATCCTCAGCCCGGTGTTGAACTCCACCGTGCGCACCAACAGCTCGGGGCCGTCCTCGGCGTAGGCGGCGTTCAGCTTCACGTGCCGGCCCGTGCCCTTGTAGGTCTTGCCGGACTCGGAGCCCACGAAGGTCGGGATCTCCACGTCCGAGTCACGCGGCAGCGAGATCAGCGTGTCGCCGCTGCTGCCGGTGTGCAGGATCATCATCGAGTCGGTGCGCTTGCCCTCGGCGGAGCCGGTGTGCAGCTGCTTCTTCTGCTCGGAGGAGAGCCCGGCGCGGCTGTCGGAGCCGACGATCAGGTAGTTGGTGCCGTCGCCCTGCTCCGGCCGGTCGATCACCTTGGACAGGTCGACCTCGCGGTTGAGCTTGGAGTCGGCCCAGAAGTAGGTCCCGACGGTCGTCACGACCAGCCCGGTGATCACCACGATCGCGGTCCACTTGATCCGCTTGCGCCAGTTCGGGGCGGGCCGCGGACCGCGGCCGCCGCCCGGGTCGCCGGGATCGCCGGGGCCACCGCCGCCGGGGCTGCCGTAGACCTGCCCCGTGTTGTAGCCGCTGTCGTACCCGTCGTAGTCGCCGCCGTGACCCCGGCCGTCGATGTACGACGGCTGCTGGGGCACACCGTTGCCGTACGGCGGCGCGGACGGGCCCTGGCGGCCGTACGCCCCCTGCCCGGGCGCCCCCTGTCCGCGGCGGACCTGCCGCATGACGCGGGCGCTCTCGGGCTGTGCGCTCGCGCTGCCGCGTCCGTACCGGTCGGCGGGGTTGTCGCCGGACCATCCCTCGGGCCAATCGTTCATGGGCCCCAGTGTGCAGGTACCTGCTGTGCCCTATACAAGGGTCGTCGGAAAATCAGGGCAGCGCTGTTGCGAAGCTGACACAAATTCCCGAATTGTCATCAGGCATAGGGTGGGGGCCATGACAGACCAGGTCACCACCGCCGCCGAGCCGGGAACTCCGGAGATCCCGGGCAAGCCCACCTCGGCGTCCCGCACCACGCTGAGCCACATCATGACCCAGGCCGACACCAACCTTCTCGGTACCGTGCACGGTGGCGTGATCATGAAGCTGGTGGACGACGCGGCGGGCGCGGTGGCCGGACGGCACAGCGGCGGGCCCGCGGTCACCGCCTCCATGGACGAGATGGCGTTCCTGGAGCCGGTCCGGGTGGGTGACCTCGTCCATGTGAAGGCCCAGGTCAACTGGACCGGCCGGACCTCGATGGAGGTCGGTGTGCGGGTGCTCGCGGAGCGGTGGAACGAGTCCACGCCCGCCACCCAGGTCGGCTCCGCCTACCTCGTCTTCGCCGCGGTCGACGCCGACGGCAAGCCCCGCCGGGTCCCTCCGGTGCTCCCGGAGACGGAACGGGACGAGCGGCGCTACCAGGAGGCCCAGATCCGCCGCACCCACCGCCTCGCACGACGCCGGGCGATCATGGAACTGCGCGAGAAGCGGGCGGCGGAGGGCTTCGAGGACTGAGCCGGAGACCGGCTTCCCCGCGCCCCTTCCCCACCTACACGCACCCCACCTCGTCCCCGGTGACCACCCCGGACTCCCCCTGCAGCTCGTCCTCGGCGCGTACCTTCCGTACCCGCTCGAAGTCCGCGCCCGCCAGCACCTTCAGCACCGCGCCCTGGCCCTTCACCGCCCGCAGCTCGCTCCCGGGCAGGGCCGCCGCCAGGGAGCGGGCGGAGCGGTCCCAGCGGGGGTCGTAGGCGATGACCGTGCGCTTCAGGGTGCGGTCGGCCGAGTTCGCCGGGATCCCCGTCGTGCGGAATCCCGTCGACGCCAGGGCCGCGTCCACCCGCTTGCCGAGTCCGCCCGTCGCCGTGCCGTTTTCCACCTGGACGCGGATCTGCTGCGGGGACACCGGGACCAGCAGCGCCTTGCCCTGCGGCTTGTGCGCGGCCAGCGGCTGGTCCTCGCGCAGGGCCCTGAACAGCCGCGCCGACTTCACGGCGTCCCACTTCAGGGTCGAGCCCACGCCCTTGACGGCGTATCCCATCTGCCCGATCGGCACGGTCGTGAACTCCGAGGAGGAGGGGGAGAAGTTGCGCATCGCCCGGCCCAGGTCGAGCAGTTCGTCCGTGCCGAAGCCCTTGTCGGCCCGCACGGAGCCGAGGACGGCCCGGGCCACGTCGCGGAACCTCATCGGGTTCAACAGCACACCGGACGACGTGGCCCGCTCGATCAGCGCCGCGAGGAAACGCTGCTGCCGCTTCATCCGGCCGAGGTCGGAGGAGCCGTCGGCGTGCCGGGAGCGGACGTACTGGAGCGCCTGCCCGCCCAGCAGCCGGTGCCGGCCGGCCGCCAGGTCGAGGCCGGTGTACGTGTCCTTCAGCGGGTCGGCGTTGCAGATCTCGACCCCGCCGAGGACGTCCACCGTCTTCATGAAGCTGGTGAAGTCGACCTCCAGGTAGTGGTCGATCTTCACGTGGGTCATGTTCTCGACGGTCCGGACCGTCAGCTGGGGCCCGCCCTCCGCGTACGCCGCGTTGATCTTGATGGGGTGCCCGTGGTGCTCCTCACCCGTGGTCCGGTCGGCATGCGGGGGCGTCATCGCGTACGAGTCACGCGGCAGGCTCACCACGCTCGCCCGCTCCCGGTCCTCCGAGATGTGCACGATCATGATCGTGTCGGTGCAGTGGCAGGGCGCCCCGCCCAGCCGGTACTTCTGCCGCTCCGCCTCGGTGATCCGGTCGCGGCCGTCGGTGCCGACCAGCAGCACGTTCATGCCGTGTCCGGCGCGCGGCCGGTTCTTCATGTCCTTGAAGGGGTCCACGCGCGCGATGTCCGCGTCGAGGCTCGTCATCACCGCGTGCCCGATCCCGGCGGACGCGAGCACGACGACGGACAGCGTGGTCGCCGCCCGCATGGCCCAGCGGGGCCGCTTGCGTCGTACGGGGGGCCGGGCGGGCCGGCGCTGCGGGGGACGAGGGCGGGCCGCGGAGGGCCGGGGCGGCGTGACGGGCATGGGGGGACACCTCCGCGAGGAACAGCCGAACGAGGGATCTTGAGCACCGTAGGCCCATACGATCTGCGACGACCGGCACCGCCCCGGGCGGGGCGCGATGGTGTCCCCCGTTCGCGGTAACGTGAGCCCCCTATGAACGCCAAGCCCGACGTGCAGCTCCCCGCCGTGTCTGTGATCATGCCCGTCCTCAACGAGGAGCGGCATCTGCGCGGAGCCGTCCAAGCGATCCTCGCGCAGGAGTACGCCGGCGAGATGGAGGTCGTGATCGCCCTCGGTCCGTCCACGGACCGCACGGACGAGATCGCGGCCCAGCTCGTAGCGGAGGACTCCCGCGTCCACACCGTGCCGAACCCCACCGGCCGCACCCCCGCCGCCCTCAACGCCGCGATCAAGGCCTCCCGCCACCCGATCGTCGTCCGCGTCGACGGGCACGGCATGCTCTCGCCGAACTACATCGCGACCGCCGTACGGCTCCTGGAGGAGACCGGCGCGCAGAACGTCGGCGGCATCATGCACGCCGAGGGCGAGAACGACTGGGAGCACGCGGTCGCCGCCGCGATGACCTCGAAGATCGGTGTCGGCAACGCGGCCTTCCACACGGGCGGCGCGGCCCAGGCCGCCGAGACCGTGTACCTCGGGGTGTTCCGGCGCGAGGCCCTGGAGCAACAGGGCGGCTACAACGAGGAGTTCATCCGCGCCCAGGACTGGGAGCTCAACTTCCGGATCCGCGAGGCGGGCGGGCTGATCTGGTTCTCGCCCGAGCTGAGGGTGTCGTACCGCCCCAGGCCGTCGGTGAAGGCCCTCGCCAAGCAGTACAAGGACTACGGCCGCTGGCGGCACGTCGTCGCTCGCTACCACGAGGGCTCCATCAACCTGCGCTACCTTGCCCCGCCGACCGCGGTGTGCGCGATCGCGGCCGGGATCGTGGTCGGCGCCGCGCTGACCCCGCTCGGCTTCGTGATCCCCGGCGCCTACCTCGCGGCGATCGTCCTCGGCTCGCTGCCCGCGGGCAAGGGGCTGCCGCTGAAGGCACGGCTCCGGATCCCCGTGGCCCTCGCGACCATGCACATGTGCTGGGGGTACGGCTTCCTGACCAGCCCGCGCTCGCTGGCCAGGCGCGTCATCGCCTCGCGGCGGCCCGCGGTGCTGAACAAGGTGTGAGCCGCGTCACCACGTGAACCCCGGGTTCACGTGCATGCAGGCCGACTCGTCCGCCCCGTTGAGGGCCTCTGCCGTCTTCGGGGTGGTGTTGTCCTCCTTGGCCGCCTGGTACGTCGTACCCTCGCGCCAGTCCGCGCCCACGACGAGCGTGACCCCGGAGACCTCGGTGGACTTCTTCACCGAACTCAGGGGAATCCCGAGGGACTTGGCGACCGCCTGGGCGTCACCCTCCAGCTCGGCGCTCGGATAGCGCACGAGGGTCTTCGCCTCGCTCAGGGACGCCGACCGGTCCGAGACCGCCTTGGTGTAGCCCTTGTCCACCAGGAGTGCGGCCACCGTGCTCGCGCGGCCGCGCGCCGCGGCCAGGCTGTCGGTGCGGGTGCCGTTCTGGACCAGGACCCCGATCTCGTCCTTCGCGGCGGCCGGGTCGGCGGAGGCGTCGTCCGCCTTCTCGGCGGTCGCCTTCTTCGCGTCCTTGCCGTCCAGCGCGATGTCCTCGCGCACCAGCCGGAAGAGCTGCTCGGCGTCCTCGGTGGGCTCCACCCGCGCGCCGACGTACCGGTTCGGCATGGTCGTCATGGTGATGCGGTCCGGCTGGACCCCGCGCAGCTCGTTGCTGAGGTCGTAGAGCTTCTTCACGGTGCCGAGCCCGGTGTCGACGGTGACGGCCTTCGTGGCCTGCTCGGCGAGCCTGCGCAGCTTGTTCGGGCTGCTGAGGGTGGCGTTGGCACGCAGCTCACGGACCATCGAGTTCATGTACATGTGCTGGGCCTTGGCGCGGGCGAGGTCGCTGCCGTCCTCGAAGCCGTAGCGGGTGCGCAGCCACTGCAGGGCCTGCTCGCCCCTGACGGAGGTGGTGCCCTTCTTCAGCTTCAGGCCGGAGCCGTGCCCCTGGCTGTCCCGCGAGAGGATGTTGGCGTCCACGCAGACCGGCACCCCGCCGATGGCGTCGGCCATGGACACCACGCCCGAGAAGTCGACCATCATGAAGTGGTCGATGTGGATGCCGGTGAGCTCCTGCCAGGTGGCCACCGTGCAGCCCGGGCCGCCGTGGCCGAGGCTCTGGTTGGCCATCACCCGCCCGTTGCTCGCCGCGTACACCTTGCCGTCGTCCGGGTCGGTGCACTTGGGGATCTTCACCAGGGTGTCGCGCGGCATGCTGACGACCGAGAGGTTGCTGCGGTCGGCGGACAGGTGCAGCAGCATCTGCACATCGGCGAGCGGAGTGGAGCCGAAGGTCTCCTTGGCGCCGCCGAGTTCCTGGTTCTCCTTGCTGTCCCGGGCGTCGGAGCCGATCAGCAGGATGTTCAGCGGGGTCTGGCCCGCGGCGTTCGGCGTCGGTTCGGCGACCTTGTTGTCGCCCAGGTTCAGGTCGTCCTGCTCGATGTTGGAGTTCAGGTGCCGGTAGTAGAGGTAGCCGGTCCCGGCCACCGCGAGTATCAGCACCGCGAGCGTCGCCGACGACCATCTGAGCAAGCGGTGCTTGCGCGGTGCCCTGCGGCTGCCGTGGCCGCCGTCCCCCTCGGTCGCCGGCGCGGCTTCCTGCACGCTGTATTGCGTTGTCAACGTTCCCGTCCTCCCACCCACCCCACCGGACCATGGCCATGCCACGGGCCCGCCGCACGTCTTAGACATACGACGGGCCCGTGAGGTTGCCCTACGAACCTGTGCGAGACCTGGGGGCCGGCTCGCGGTCCCCCGTGGACCTCAGCTCGCGCACTGCGCCTTGTCCGCGGTGGACTTGTCCACGTCCGGCGTGACGGTCGCGGAGTTCAGCTTCACGCCCGCGCCCTTGAAGTCCTTGCCGAGGGTCAGGGTCATGGCCGGCAGCCCCTGGGCGTTGGTGACGCTCTTGCCCGGCTTCAGCGCCGCTCCGGACAGGCCCATGATGTCCGCCAGCCGGCGCGCCTGGTCCGCCTGGTCGGGGTCGTACTCCAGGGTCGTCCTCGCCAGTGCCGCCTCGGCGTTGCCCGCGTTGTCGGACTTGGTCACGCCCGCCTCGGTCTGGAGGTAGGCCAGCTGCTGCTGGGCGCTGCCCGCGGCCGCGCCGCCGTTGAGGATGCGCACCCGCACGTCGGACGCGGCCGACTTGGTGCCCTTGAGCCGGGCCGCGACCGCGGCCGCCTCCTTCTTCTGCTGCGCCTTGACCTCGGTGAACGAGACGTCGTTGTTGATGGCGTCGACGACCTGCGGAGCCCTCGACTGGTCGACGACCACGGTCACCGGGGTCGGTTCGGCCGGGTTGTCCTTGACCGGGACCGTCATGAAGCTGATGTTCTTCGTCGGCACCTTCTTCAGCTCCAGGGCGATGTCCTTGAGCGTGCCGACCTTGCCGATCGCCTGGTCCACCGTCAGCGCGTTGGTGGCGGCCTCCGCCAGCTTCAGCAGCTTGGCGGGGTTGGTGAGGGTGTCGCCCGAGGTCATCTTGCGCATCAGCGAACCCAGGAACTGCTGCTGCACCTTGATCCGGTCCAGGTCGCCCTGGTTGCCGAAGGCGTGCCGGGTGCGCACGAAGGCGAGGGCCTGCTCACCCTCCACCGTCGACGTGCCGGCGGGCAGGTCGAGTTTGGACTGCTTGTCCTTGACGGCCTTCTCCACACAGACCTCGACCCCGCCCACCGCCGAGGTCAGGGTCTTCACCGCGTTGAAGTCGGCCATCACGAAGTGGTCGGGCTTTATCCCGATGGCCGTGTCGACCGTGCGCATCGTGCAGCCCGCGTCCCGTCCGCCCTGGCCGAGGCTGGTGTTGAACCGGACGTCCTCCGTGCCCGCGACGATGTCCTTGGTGCCGTCCTCCTTGTTCGTCTCGCAGTCCGGCACGTCCACGATGAGGTCGCGCGGGATGCTCAGCGCGGTGGCGTTCGTGCGGTCCTTGGAGACGTGCAGCAGGATGTTGGTGTCGGCGTGGCCCACGCTGCCCGCGTCGCCGTAGCCCTCGTTGCCCTCACCGGTGCGCTTGTCGGTGCCGATGATGAGGATGTTGAAGGCCTCGTCCTTGCTGAAGTTGCTCGCGGCGGCGTCGCCGACGTCGGTCGTGCCGACGTTGCCTTCGAGGTGCTTGAGGTAGAAGTAGCCCGTCGCCGCGCCGGCGACCAGCACGAAGGCCATCGTGCCGCCGGTCCACAGCAGCGCCTTCTTCGCCGAGGACTTCTGCTTGCCGGGCCGGCGTCCGCGCCGCCCCGGCAGCGGCTCCTCGGGCGGTGCGCCCCGGCGCCTGCGCGGCGGCGGGACGTCCCGGCCGGGGGCCACGGGCGTGGCCGTACGGCCCCGCGGTGCTCCCGCCCCGCTCGGTGCGGCGCCACGCGGACCGGGGACGGCCGACTGCGGTGCGGAAGGGGTCAGTCGCAGTTCGTACTCACCGGTGTTCGGATTGAGCACCCACTGGTCTGCGGGGTCGACGTTGTCCGCCCGCCCACGGCCTTGTGCGTCCACGGTTGTCCGAATCCTCCGTCAGGGCCACGCGGCGATCGCTGGATCGCTCACACTATCCGCCCGGTCGGGCCTTGAGCGACGTGAGTTGTTCCCGTGCCGATTCTGTAAGCAGGTACGTACGCCCGGCCCCCTGCGTTCGGCGCCGGGCACGTCCTGTTCGACTACCAGCGGTAGACCGAGTACACGTCCATGCACTGTCCGGTGTCCGAGCCGTTGATGGCGTCCGCGTTGCCCGGCACCTCGCCGGCCCTGGCCTCGGACTGCTTCGGATACGCCGTCCCGGTACGCCAGTCGGCGCCCACGACCACGGTCACCCCGGAGACGTCCGTCGACTTCTTCACCGAACTCAGCGGAATCTTGAGGGACTTGGCGACGCGCTGGGCGTCGCCCTCCAACTCGGCGCTCGGGTAGCGCACGACGGTCCGGTCCTCGGAGAGCCCCGCCGTCGCGTCCTTGGACGCCCGCGAGAAACCTTTCCGCACGAGCTCCTCGGCGATCGTGCCGGCGCGTGCGCCCACCGGGCCGAGCGTGGAGGTCGCCGTCGCGTTCTGCACGAGGACCCCGATCTCGTCGTCCGGCGCCGAGGGCTCTTTGGTGGGCCGGGCGGTCTTCGTCCCGCCCGAGGACCCCTTGCCGTTCTTGTCGAGGGGCACGTCGTCGCGGAGCATCTCCCACAGCCTGTCGGCGTTCGCGCCGTCGGGCACCACGTGGTCGCTGTTGCGCGGGTCCGGGACGTTCGGCATCGTCACCGAGGTGATGCGGTCCGTCGGCACCGACTTGAGCTGCGTGCCCAGGTCGTAGAGCTGCTTGACCGAGCCGATCTCCTCGGACACCTGGAGGGACTTCGTGGCCGCCTCGGCGAGGTCCATCAGCCGCGGGGTGTCGGTGAAGACGTTCTGCCCCTTCAGCGTGCGGATCATCGAGTTCAGGTACATGTGCTGGGCCCTGGCCCGCATCAGGTCGCTGCCCCAGGCGTGCCGGGTGCGCAGCCACTGCAGGGCCTGCTTGCCCTGGACCTTGTGCGTGCCCTTCGTCATCTTCAGCCCGGAGCCGCCGGGCACCGCGGCCGTCGGGCGGTCCCACACGTTCTGCCGCACGCAGACGGAGACACCGCCGATGGCGTCCGCCATCCGCACCACGCCCGAGAAGTCGATCGTCATCCAGTGGTCGATGTAGACACCGGTGAGGTTCTGCCAGGTGGCGAGCGTGCAGCCGGCGCCGCCGCGGGCCAGGGAGAGGTTGATGATGTCGGTGGTCGCCGGGTACGTCTTCCCGGTGTCCGGGTCCGTGCACTTGGGGATGTCGACTCGGGTGTCCCGCGGAATGCTCACCATCGCCGCGCTCTTGCGGTCCGCGGACAGGTGGATGAGCATCTGCACGTCGCCCAGCGGCGGGTTGCCGCGGTTGTCCCTGCTGCCGCCGAGTTTCACGTTCTCGTCGGAGTTACGGCTGTCCGAGCCGATCAGCAGGATGTTCAACGGCGTCTGCCCGGCCGCGTTGGCCTCGGCCTTGCGCGCCTTGGAGTCACCGCTGCTGCGCTCGCCCTTGCGGATGTTGCCGTTGAGGTGCTGGTAGTAGAGGTATCCGGCGCCGGCCGTGCCGAGTATCAGCACCGCGAGCGTGGTCGCCGACCAGCGCAGCATCCGGTGCTTGCGCATGCCGCGCCGCCGCCCGTGCCGACCGCCGCCGTCCCCTCCGCCGCCGCCCCCGCCGGCCTCCCGCGGACCTGGAGCGGGCCGGGAAACCGGCCGCGCCCCCTCCTCGTGCACACCGCTGTGCGCCATCCCCTGTCTCCCCACCCTCACGCCGGACGAACCGAAGGACCTGCCGTACGACTGGTTAGACGCACGACAGGCCCTTCAGGTCACCTCACTTGGCGCACTCGACCTTGTCGGCCGTGGACTGCTGCACCCCCTCGGGTGCCTTCGTCGCCGTGGTGAAGGACACCCCGGCGCCCTTGAAGTCCTTGCCCAGGGTCAGGGTCATCGTGGGCAGGCCCTGGGAGTTGGTGACGCTCTTGCCGGGCTTCAGCGCGGAACCCGACAGGCCCATGACGGCGGCCAGCCTGCGTGCCTGGTCGGCCTGGTCGGGGGAGTACTCCAGAGTCGTCTTCGCCAGCGACACGTCCGCGTTGCCGGCGTTCTCCGACTTCAGTACGCCCTCCTCGTTCTGGAGGTACTCCAGTTCGGCCTGCGCGCTGCCCGCCGCCGCACCGCCGTTGAGGATGCGCACCCGCACCTCGGAAGCGGCCGACTTGGTGCCCTTGAGCCGGGCCGCCGCCTCGGCCGCCTCGGCGTTCTTGGACGCGCTCGCCTTCTTCTTGACCTCGGTGAACGACACGTCGTTCTTGATCATGTCGAAGACCGTGGGAGCCGTCGAGTCGTTGAGGACGACCGTCGCCTTCACCTTCTCCGTGGGGTTGTCGACGACCGGCACGGTGGTGAACGTCAGGTTCTTCACGTTCAGCTTGCCCAGCTCCAGGCCGAGGTCCTTCAGCTTGCCGATGCTGTCCAGCTGCGAGTCGACGGTCAGCGCCTTGGTGCCCGCCTCGGCCAGCTTCAGCATCTTCGCCGGGTTGGTGAGTGTGTCGTTCGACTTCAGCTTGCGCATCAGAGCGCTCAGGAACTGCTGCTGGAGCCCGATCCGGCTCAGGTCACCGCCGAAGCCGACCGAGTGCCGGGTGCGCACGAAGGCCAAAGCCTGCTCGCCCGAGATGACGTGGCTGCCCTTCGACAGCTTGAGCTTGGAGTCCTCGTCGTCGATGTCCTTGCCCAGGCAGACCTCGACCCCGCCGACCGCGGTGGTCAGCGTCTTGACCGCGTTGAAGTCGGCCACCATGAAGTTGTCGGCCTGGATGCCGGTGAGCTCGGTCACGGTCCGTACCGTGCAACTGGGGGTGCGTTCGTCCTGGCCCAGGCTGGTGTTGAAGCGGACGTTGTCCGTGCCCGGGATCACCTTGGTGCTGCCGTCCTCCTGTGTGGTGGGGCAGTCCGGGACGTCGACGATCAGGTCGCGCGGGATGCTGAGCGCGGTCGCGTTCGTGCGGTCCTTGGAGACGTGCAGCAGGATCGTGGTGTCCGCGTGCCCGACGCTGTCCTTGTCGCCGTAGCTCTCGTTGCCCGCGCCGGTGCGCTTGTCGGTGCCGATCAGCAGGATGTTGATCGCCTTGTCCGACTGGAAGCCGCCGGTGCTCGCGCCGTCGTCGGAGACAGAGGTGATGTTCCCGTTGAGATGGCGGATGTAGAGGTACCCGCCGCCCGCGGCGGCGACCAGCACGAAGGCCATCGTGCCGCCGGTCCACAGCAGCGCCTTCTTCGCCGAGGACTTCTTCTTGACGGGCCGGCGTCCCCGCCGCCCCGGCAGCGGCTCCTCGGGCGGCGCGCCCCGGCGCCTGCGCGGCGGCGGGACGCCACGGCCGGGGGCCACGGGCGTGGCCGTACGACCGGAGGGCGCGCCCGACCCGCTCGGGGACGGCACGGATCTACGGGGACCGGGAACACCTGACTGCGGTGCGGAAGGGGTCAGTCGCAGTTCGTATTCACCGGTGTGCGGGTTGAGTACCCACTGGTCGGCGGGGTCGATGTCGCCCGCCCGCCCACGGCCTTGTGCGTCCACGGTTGCTGAATCCTCCGTCGGCCGGATGCACCGGATCGCTCACACTAGCCGTCCGATTCGCCGACAGGTTACGGCGGTGACGAATTCCACGTCCCTACAACCGGGCAATCCGCCCATTTGCTCGGACACCGCTTCGCCGCCTTGGGGAATGCTTTACCCGCAGGTGTCCTCGGCTGCCGTGTTGCCGCGGAACGCGGGGACTCCACCGCCGTTCTCAGTTTCTTCATAGGGTTCTTCGTCGTGAGAATGTTCTGAAACCTTCGGGGCTTTCTTCGTCACCTTCACCGGCGCGTCCTTGCGCAACCGTTCGAAAAGCCGCCGGGCCTCGGGTTCGACGAGTTGATCACGATTGGAGTCGTAGACGTACGACTCCCGCGGCACGGTAAGGAATTGCACACGCTCCGTGGGGATGTGCCGCAGGCCGCGCACGAGTTCGTACAGCCCGCGCAGGCTCGCCAGAGCGGGATCGGTGGTGAGCGAGGAAGTCGCCGCGTCCAGCACGGGATAGAGCTTCACCGGATTCAGCAGAACGTCATTGCTCTGCACCTTGTTGACGAGTGCCCCGAGAAAGCGCTGCTGGCGGTCCATCCGGTCGGTGTCGCTGCCGTTGCCGAGGGACTTGCGGGCCCGCACGTAGCCGAGCGCCTCCTCGCCGTTCAGCGTCACCCGCCCCGCCGGGAGCCGCAGCTCGGCCGCCTTGTCGTCGATCGGTTCGGCAAGGCAGACCGCCACCCCGTCGACGGCGTCCACCATGTCCTTGAACCCGTGGAAGTCGACCACCATGTGGTGATCCACGCGAATGTTCGTGAGTTTCTCGACGGTCCGGATGGTGCAGGCGGAACCGCCCTTCTGGAAGGCGGAGTTGAACATCGCGAACACGGGCTCGCCACGGGTCCCGTCCCGCCCCAGACAGGCCGGCACGTCCACCATCAGGTCCCGGGGCAGGGACACGGCCGTCGCGGTGCGCCGCCCGGCGGACAGGTGCAGCAGGATCGTGGTGTCCGACCGCTCGGTCCCCGAGTCCCGCCCGTACCGGGCGTTGCCGTCGCCCGACCGTGAGTCGGACCCGATCAGCAGGATGTTCTGCGCGCCCTTGACGAGCGAGGTCGGGCGCTCCTTCTCGTACCGGGCGAGCTCCGCGGCGGCGGCGTCGTCCGCGGTGATGTTCCCGTCGAGCTTGGTGTAGACGGCCCACCCCGCGCCGCCGGCGGCGAGGGCGAACACGCCGACACCGACTCCGGCGCCGGCCAGCCGGCGCCGCCTGCGCCGCCGTATGAGCCCTTTCCCGCTCGCGGAGGACCCCGCGCCGGGCCCGAGGGTGCCTGCGCTGTCGGTCACGGCGGGGCCCCCTCACGGCGTACGGGCACGAGTGCGGTCTGCTCCTACGACGATGGCGTGAAAGGGGCGCCGGGGCCGGTCTCTACTGCTCCGCCCGGGTGACGGGTGCGAGCGCGGGCACCGCCGACAGTCGGCCGACGGCGGGACGGGACGGGGCGGCGGCGCAGGCGGTGAGAGGGGGCCGAGGGAGCGAGAAGGCGGGGCGGGGCAGAACTCCGGCCGCCTTGATCCGGGGCTCCCTCCGGTTCCAGGGGCCCGTCACCCGGCTCCCGGCTCCCGGGCCACCCGGGAAACCCGCGCCCGGCCCGGAACCGCCCGGTCACCGGCGGGTGGCCGTGACCCGCTCGCTCTCGATCCGCTGGGCGAGCGCCTCCTCGCCCAGTCGCTCCGCATGACGGCACAGCACCACGGACCCTCCCGTGGCGAGCGGCCCGAACAACCCGGCGCACACCCCGTCCCAGGTGTCGTACGGCAGGGCGGACAGCACCCGGTCGCCCGTCCCCTCCGCCCGGGCCCGCTCGACGACCTCCGCCCCGCTGAACTCCCGCCCGGCGACGACCAGCGCGGGCTCGTCCGGATCCACCGGAGCGAAGGGCACGAACCGGTCGCCCTGCCCCGGCACCTCCACGGCGTAGTCGACGAACCCCTCCGGCGTCTGCGGGAACCGCCCGCCCAGCGGCCGCAGTGCCAGCGCGACCCGCTCCCCGGAACACGCCCGGGCCGCCTCCAGCGAGTCCGGCCCGCTCACCACCACGTCGGCCGCGGCCGGATCCCCGCCGAGATCCGCGACCGCCCCCACCGACGCGCAGGCCAGCAGCCACACGGCCGTCTGCCAGTGCGCGGGCAGCAGCAGCGCCACCCGGTCGCCGGGCGCCACGGCGAGGTCGCCCTGGAGCAGGTTCGAGGTCTTGGCCACCCAATTGGCGAAGGTGGCCACGGACAATTCGACACGTTCGCCCGTGGCGTCGTCGTAGAAGGTCACCAGGGGGCGGCCGGGATCCGCGGCGAGCGCGGAACGCAGCAGGTCGGCAGGGGTGCGATCGGTGGCGTTCATCCGCGAAAGCGTACGCGGGCAGCCGGCCGGACACCCCCGCACGGGGCCACCGGTTCGGCGCAACGGCACCCGACGGTCCGTCAGTTCCCCGATGGACAGATTTATATGACTATGTCCAGGATCATGAGCATGCGTGGACTTCTTGCTTCCTCGATCGGCGTCACCTGCGCGGTCGCCCTCGCCCTGCCCCTCACCTCGCCCGCCATGGCGGCGAGACCGGTGTCCCCGGCGGCCGTGAGACCGGTCACGGGCGCGGAAGCCCTCGGTGGCACCCAGTCGCTGCCCCTCGCGCCCCTCGCCTCCCGCGACCGCACCCTCGCCCCGGTCGCCGAACAGGGCCTGCCCCGCAGGGATGTACGGCACTTCTCCCTCGTGGGCGTGATCTGGGACGACCCGGACACCGTGCTGCACGGCCGCGTCCAGGTCCGCACCCGCGCGTCCGGCACCGACACCTGGTCGGGCTGGCAGGACCTGGAGACCCACAACGACGACGCCGCCGACCCCGGCACGGCCGAGCGCGCCTCCGGCCGCGTCCACGGCGCGACGGCACCGCTGTGGGTGGGCGACTCGGACGGAGTGGAGGTACGGGTCCGCGCCGAGGCCGACCACAGGACCGAGGACACGGCTCGCGGCTCCCGTACGGCGGCCACGACCGCTCCGCTTCCGACGGGGCTGCGTCTGGAACTCGTGGACCCGGGGGAGAGCGCACCGGCGCCCGCCGGGCAGGAGGGCGCGGCGGGCGCACCCCGGCGCGCCGTCGCACCCCGCTCGGCGCCCACCGCCCCGCCGGACGAGGTCCTCGCCGAGATGGACGCCTCCGCCGCCAACGCCGATCTCGCCGACCCCGGTGCCACCGAGATCCCGGAGCTGGACCGGCAGCAGACCGAACAGGAGCTGTTCGCCCTGCGCGCCGGGGAGTTGACGGGGCAGCAGCGGGTGAAGCCGTACATCGGGCCGCGCCCGCGCATCGTCACCCGGCACGGCTGGGGCGCCGACGAGGGACTGCGCGAGCGGAAGTTCGTCTACACGAAGAAGGTCAAGGCGGCCTTCGTCCACCACACGGCGTCCGGCAACGGATACAGCTGTACGCAAGCGCCCTCGCTCATTCGCGGTATCTACCGCTACCACGTCAAGAGCATGGGGTGGCGGGACATCGGCTACAACTTCCTCGTCGACAAGTGCGGAAACATCTACGAGGGCCGGGCGGGCGGAGTGGCGAAGCCGGTCCTCGGCGCCCACACCCTCGGGTTCAACTCCAACAGCATGGGGATCGCCGTCCTCGGCAGCTTCGGCTCCAAGAAGCCGCCCGCCGCCGTGACGAAGGCCGTCGCTCGGCTCGCCGCGTGGAAGCTCGGCCTGCACGGCGCCAACCCCAAGGGCAAGACCTATCTGAAGTCGGGCGGTGGCAACCTCTATCCGAAGGGTAAGAAGGTACGACTGAACGTGATCTCCGGTCACCGGGACGGCTTCGCCACGGAGTGCCCCGGATGGCAGCTCTATCGCAAGCTCGGATCCACCCGCACGACAGCCGCCCGTCTCCAAGGTCGTTGACGGTCGCTGGGACCGAGGAGACGACCGGGAGAGCACCTGGTACCACCCGTTTCACCGCTGTCGGGGGCAGGCGAGCATGCCGTACGGCCGCCCGGAGGCGCCGCACAACCGTCTGCATACACTGGCCGGTCGAAAGACAGTTCGGCCGGTCCCGGCAGGAAGCGGAGACGACAGGTGACAGAAGCGATCCTCCTGGTCGGCGGCAAGGGCACGAGGCTGCGACCCCTCACGGTCCACACCCCGAAGCCCATGGTCCGCGCGGCCGGCGTCCCCTTCCTCACCCATCAGCTGGCCCGGGCGAGAGCGGCGGGCGTCGACCACATCGTCCTCGCCACGAGCTATCTGGCCGAGGTCTTCGAACCGCACTTCGGTGACGGCTCCTCCCTCGGCCTCCACCTTGAGTACGTCACCGAGGAGGAGCCCCTCGGCACGGGCGGCGCGATCCGCAACGTGGCCGCCCGGCTGCACTCCGCCCCCGACGAGCCGGTGCTGATCTTCAACGGGGACATCCTGACGGGCCTGGACATCAGGGCGCTGGTGCGCACGCACGAGACCACCGGCGCCGACGTCTCCCTCCACCTCACGAAGGTCACGGACCCCCGGGCCTACGGACTCGTCCCCACCGACGAGACGGGCCGGGTCCTCGCCTTCCTGGAGAAACCCCAGAGCCCCGAGGAGATCGTCACCGACCAGATCAACGCGGGGGCGTACGTCTTCCGTCGCTCGGTCATCGACACGATCCCGCAGGGCCGGCCGGTCTCGGTCGAACGCGAGACCTTCCCCGAACTCCTGTCGGCCGGGGCCCACCTGCAGGGCATGGTGGACTCCACGTACTGGCTGGACCTCGGCACCCCGGCCGCCTTCGTGCGCGGCTCGGCGGACCTGGTCCTCGGCCGGGCCCCCTCCCCGGCGGTCCCCGGCCGCTGCGGCGACCGCCTGATCCTGCCCACGGCCCGTGTCGCCCCCGACGCCAAGCTGACGGACGGCACGGTGGTCGGCGAGGGCGCGTACGTCGCGGAGGGCGCCAGGGTCTCCGGCTCGACGATCCTCCCGGGTGCGGTGATCGAACCGGGCGCCGTCATCACCGACTCCCTGATCGGCACCAGGGCCCGAGTGGGCGAACGCTCGGTCCTCACCGGCACGGTCATCGGCGACGGCGCGATCATCGGCGCCGACAACGAACTGAGGGACGGCGCCCGCGTCTGGTGCGACGCGAAGATCCCGGCGGGAGCGGTCCGCTTCTCGTCGGACCAGTGAAGTCAGCCCCTCCGGCGTTTGAGGAGCGGGGGTCCGCACGATCCAGCGTGTAGGGCGTTTGGGAAGCGGCGGTCCGCACCATCCAGCGTGTCGGGCGTTTGCGGAGCGCCGCTCCGCACCATCCAGCCCCTCCGGCGTTTGAGGAGCGGGGGTCCGGGGGCGGAGCCCCTGGGAGCGGGGTCGAAGGGGCGGCAGCCCCTGGAGGACGGGACGGGTAGGGGCGGCGGGGGCGAAAAAACCCAACGGCGCCCCACACACCGGTCACAACCGCCCGATGTCCCCCCGGGTCATCTTCGGCGCCCGCCGGGGAGGCGTACGCCCGCTCAGCAGGATCAGCCGAGCCGCCCGATGCCGCTGCCCCGCATACGGCTCCAGCAGCGACAGCATCGCCGCGTCGTCCGCGTCCCGGTCCCCCGCGAGCGCGAACCCCACGATCCCCGGCAGATGCAGATCCCCCACGGTCACCGCATCCGCCGCCCCGTGACTGCGCTGCACCACCTCGGCGGAGGTCCACGGTCCCACCCCGGGCACCACCTCCAGCCGGGTCTGCGCGGCAGCCGGAGACATCCCCACCGCCTCCTCCAACCGCGCGGCCACCCGCACACAGCGCAGAATCGTCGAGGCCCGCTTGTTGTCCACCCCGGCCCGATGCCACTCCCACGACGGGATCAGCGCCCACGTCCGGGGCGCCGGCATCACCCACAGGCGACCGCCCGCCGCGGGCCCGGGTGCCGGCTCCCCGAACTTGCGCACCAGCAACCGCCACGCCCGATACGCCTCGTCGGTCGTGACCTTCTGCTCCAGCACCGACGGAATCAACGACTCCAGCACCAGCCCGGTCCGCGTCAGCCGCAACCCCGGCCGCCGATGCCAGGAATGCGCCACGACCCGGTGCCGGGGCACGAAGGCAGCGGGATCGTCCGAGGCCCCGAGCAGCTCCGGCAACCGCGACAGCAGCCACTCGCCGCCCGGCCCCCACGCCTCGCCGCGCACCTCACCGCCGTACACGCACACCCGCAGGGTGCCCGGACCGGCCGGCGTGAGACTGGCCCGCCACACGGACCCGTCCGGAAGCGCCCGGAAGGTGGGATCCGCGGGTCCCCGCCGCAGCGCCCCGAGCACCAGCCCGAGATCGACGGGCCACCCCGGCGTCCACCTCCGCACCAGCGGGGCCTGCACCCGCACCGCTTCCCGCCGGGCGGCGGGCACGACGACCTCCCCGCCGCGCACGGTGGTACGCGTGGGCCGCGAAGTGAAGCGTCCTGCCACGAGTGAAGTCCTGGGGTACGAGAGGAAGCGGTGGGGCCCTACGAGACTAGGCGCAAGCCGGGGCCCACCACCGCACCTCGACAAGACCGGCGCACGTCACCGCACCTCGATGAAGCTCCCCGCGTCCCGCTCCGGCCGGGGCCGGGGTTCCTCCGCGGGATGCCCCACGGCAACGGCGCCCATCGGATCCCAGTCCTCGGGCAGCCCCAGCACCTCCCGCACCACAGCGCGGCAGAACATCGTGGACGACACCCATGCCGACCCCAGCCGCTCCCCGGCCAGCGCGACGAGGAAGTTCTGCACCCCGGCCCCCGTGGCGACGACGAACATCTCCCGCTCGGCCGCGTCCCGTCGCGCATCGCCGTAGGTGTGCGACCCGTCCATCACCAGACAGGGCACGACGAGATACGGGGCCTTGCGCAGGACATCGCCCCGCCGCACCCGCTTGGCTATGGACTCCTCGGACTTGCCGTCCCGCCGCAGATCGGCGATCCAGGCGTCCCGCATGGCGTCGAGGAGCCCGGTGCGCGCGCTCTCGGACTCCAGCAGCACGAACCGCCAGGGCGTGGTGTGGTGCGGCGCCGGCGCGGTGACGGCCGCGGCGACGGCCCGTCGGACGGCCCCGGGGTCGACGGGCTCGTCCGTGAAGGCCCGTACGGTACGGCGCTGGGTGACCGCCTCCCGCACGGCCTCCGAGGTCCCGAGCCGGAACATGTCGTCGCGCGCGGGGCGCACCATGGCCCGCGCCCCCTCCGCGTGCTCCCCGGCCACGACATGGGCCAGCCCGCGCACGACGGCGACGGGCAGCCCGGCGGCCTTGCCCTTGACGAGATCACCGGCGGCGGCCAGTTCGTCGGCCGTCGCCACGACGGTCGCGCTCAGCGGATTGCCGTACGCGTCCGTCCCGCCCCGCAGATCGTCCAGCACCCGCACCCCGGCGGCGCCGATCGCGACATCGGTGAGCCCGGCGCGCCAGGGCCGTCCGAAGGTGTCGGTGACGAGGACCCCGACGTCGACCCCGAGCGCGTCGCGCAGCCCGGCCCGGATCGCCCGCGCGGACGCGTCCGGGTCCTCGGGCAGCAACAGCACGGTCCCGGAAGGGGTGTTGGAGGCGTCGACCCCGGCGGCCGCCATCACGAGCCCCTGCCGGTTCTCGACGATCCGCAGCGGCCCGCGCCGCGCCACGACGCGGACGGTCTCGGCGTCGATCGCGTCCTCCCGGTCGCCCGCCTCGACGACCCGCCCCTCCGCCTTGGACACGATCTTCGAGGTGACCAGCAGCACGTCCCCGTCGGCCAGCCCGGGCTCCGCGGCGGCGATCATCTTGGCCAGGTCGTCCCCGCGCTGCACCTCGGGAAGGCCGGGGACGGCCCAGACCCGGTAGCCGTCGGCCTCGGCAGTTTTCCCGCTCAAGCCGCGCGCACCTCCTCCGCCAGGTCGAGCGCCTCCCGGGCCATCCGCGTGGTCGCGTCGAGGTCGGTCATCATCAGCGGTACGGCCCGGCAGCGGATGCCCGCCGACTCGATCCGCTCGACCACGCCCGCGTCCACGGTGTCGACGAGCCAGCCGTCCAGCAGCCCCGAGCCGTAGTGCTCGGCGACCGCCGCGGCCGTGGACTCGACGCCGACCGCCGCGAGGACCTTGTCGGCCATGCCGCGCACGGGCGCGTCCCCCACGATGGGGGACAGGCCCACGACCGGCACCCCGGCCTCGGCGATCGCCTCACGGATGCCCGGCACGGCGAGGATGGTGCCGACGGACACGACGGGGTTGGACGGCGGGAACAGCACCACGTCGGCCTCCGCGATCGCCTCCAGGACCCCCGGTGCCGGCTTGGCCTGCTCCGCGCCCACCGGCACGACCGCGTGGGCCGGCACCGACGCCCGCAGCCGCACCCAGTACTCCTGGAAGTGCACGGCCTTGCGCTCACCGTCGATCTCGACCGCGACATGCGTCTCGACCCGGTCGTCGGTCATCGGGATCAGCCGCACCCCCGGCTTCCACCGGTCGCACAGCGCCTCGGTCACCGCGCTCAGCGGATATCCGGCACCGATCATCTGCGTCCGCACGATGTGGGTGGCGAAGTCCCGGTCCCCGAGCCCGAACCACTCGGGCCCGACGCCGTACGCGGCGAGCTCCTCCTTGAGGTGGAAGGTCTCCTCGGCCCGCCCCCAGCCCTGCTCCTCGTTGATGCCACCGCCGAGCGTGTACATCACCGTGTCGAGGTCCGGGCAGACCTTCAGCCCGAAGAGGTGGATGTCGTCCCCGGTGTTGCCGATGACCGTGACGTCCGCGTCCGGCGCGGCCTGCTTCAGACCACGCAGGAAACGGGCACCGCCGATGCCGCCTGCCAGAACCACGATTCGCATGGAAGCCAGTCTTGCAGGCGAGTACGACAACCGGTCATGCGGTCACGGCGTCGACCTCGTCGCGGGACACGGGAGCGGTGCAGGCGGTGTGCATCGGCATCTCGGTCAGGCCCGGGTAGTACACGTGCAGGCTCACCGCCGGCTCCAGCGCGTCGTTGACGACCTCGTGGACGTACCCCGGCGCGAACACCCGCTGCGACCCCGCGCCCAGCGCGCGCGTGCCCCGCTCGGTCCGCTCGGTCAGCGCGCCCTTGAGGACTGTGAGGACCCCGGAGGAGCGGCCGTGGTCGTGCAGCCCGCTGCCCTGGCCGGGGACCCAGGACAGCAGCCACACCTCGTAGCCGGGCCCGGTGCGCAGCCGGTGGTACCACCGGCTGGTCGCGTCGTACTGGACGAGGTGCTCCCACTGCGAGCGGTCGGCGGCGATGGAGCGGGCCAGTCCGGCGAACTCGGCGACGGTGGCCGGGTGCTCGCGGGGGGCCTGGAGGAGGTGCGGGACCTCAAGGAGGTCGCCGGCGATCTGGAGGTCGTTGTCGCTGTTCATGGGGTGCGATGGGTCCTCGGCGAAGAGTGGGGGCGGCTGGGTGTCGCGTACCGTCCGCCCGGATCACGGGAAGACAGGAATGCCCGGGTGCGGGCGGGGCACATGCAGCCGAGTCACGGTGGACTCAGGAGCAGCCGGAGCGCGTTGGGCTCAACAGCTGGAACAGCAACAACAGCTACAGCGAGCGCGGGCAGCACCGTGGGACCCCGCCGTGCGGGTCGAGGTGAGTGCCAAGTTCGCGAGCATGCCCACAAGGACAGCGGCTCACACCTTCACTGTCAACTCGGCACCCTGAAAGTGGGACATGTTTCACCTCATCCGGTCCATCTCCGTGGCGAAAGGTTTGTTCATGCGCCGACCGGGACACATGGCGCACAACCGGGCGCACGGGCCGTGAGTTCACCGCGACTTCCGCGCGCGGTACGGAACGAGTTCGAACTGACGGGCGTCCTTCCCCGTACAGGCCCGAAAGGCCTGGCGCGGCTCGACGGCCCTCTCGGGTCTCGTCTGCTTGTCAAGGTTTATGCCGATTTGAACACTTTCAGCAAGGCCTTGGTTCCGCAGAGTGAATAAGGGGCCCAATAGCAGATCTCGGCTTGACTCGCCCGGAGCAGCACACTTGTAATTTCACTCGTGTCGTTCAGCCGAAATCGGTAACGGCCGTCACACGGGGACGCGAAGACAGACGAGGGGCGCACATGACCGAGCTGGTGCAGCAACTGCTGGTCGACGACGCGGACGAGGAACTCGGCTGGCAGGAGCGCGCGCTGTGCGCCCAGACCGACCCCGAGTCCTTCTTCCCCGAGAAGGGCGGCTCCACCCGCGAGGCCAAGAAGGTCTGCCTGTCCTGCGAGGTCCGCTCCGAGTGCCTCGAATACGCCCTCGCCAACGACGAGCGCTTCGGCATCTGGGGCGGCCTGTCGGAACGCGAACGCCGCAGGCTGAAGAAGGCCGCCGTCTGACCCGAGGCACGCTCCACCGCACTTTTCGTACGCAACCGAACGGCCCGTCGCACCTGGTTGTCCACAGGCGGCGGGCCGCCGTGTTGCCCAGCCGATAGTGTGGGCGCTCGTCCGAGACGCCTCGCCGCCCCCTCAGGGCACAGGCGTCCACCGCAGTCCACCGAACCGGGGCCCGTACCTCGATGTCCGTGCACAGCCACACGGCAGCCCAAGACCACGCTGCCACTCCTGAGTTCCCGCGTCATGTGGTGACCGCGGTGCTCGTCTCCCACGACGGCGCCCGCTGGCTGCCCGACGCGCTCGCCGGGCTGCTCGGCCAGGAGCGTCCCGTGCAGTTCGCCGTCGCCGCCGACACCGGCAGCGCGGACGACTCCGCCCAGCTGGTCACCGACGTCCTCGGCGCCGACCGGGTCCTGCACCTCGCCCGGCGCACCGGCTTCGGCCAGGCCGTCGAGGAGGCGAACCGCACCGCCCCGGTCCTCACCCCGGACGAGCTGCCCTATCTGAAGCGACCGAGCGGCTGGGACCCGGTCACGCGCACCTGGCGCGACGACGCCTACGACCTGCCGGAGCTGCCGCACGGCGAACCGGTCCAGTGGCTGTGGCTGCTGCACGACGACAGCGCCCCCGAGCCCGACGCCCTGGCCCAGCTGCTGCGCGTCGTGGAGAACGAACTGGAGCTCGGCCGCGACGACGTCGCCGTCGTGGGCCCCAAGCTCCGCGGCTGGTACGACAAGCGGCAGCTCCTGGAGGTCGGCGTCTCCATCGCCAACTCCGGCCGCCGCTGGACGGGTCTGGACCGCCGCGAACAGGACCAGGGCCAGCACGACCACGTCCGGTCCGTGCTGTCGGTGTCCACCGCCGGCATGCTGATCCGCCGCGACCTCTTCGAGCAGCTCGGCGGCTTCGACCGGCACCTGCCCCTCATGCGGGACGACGTCGACCTGTGCTGGCGCGCCCAGGCCGCCGGCCACCGCGTCCTCATCGCCCCCGAAGCTGTCGTACGCCACGCCGAGGCCGCTTCGCGCGAGCGCCGTGCCGTCGACTGCGCGGGCCGCACCACCGCCTCCCCGCACAAGGTCGACAAGGCCGGCGCCGCCTACACCCTGCTCGTCAACGCGCGTACCGCCGCGCTGCCCTGGGTGCTGGTGCGCCTCGTCCTCGGCACCCTGCTGCGGACCGTCGCCTATCTCGTGGGCAAGGTCCCCGGACAGGCCCTCGACGAGATCCGCGGTCTCCTCGGCACCCTGCTGCGGCCCGAGCGGATCATCGCCGGGCGCAGCAGGCGCGGCGCTCCGGTCGTCGACAAGGCCGAGCTCAGGCAACTGTTCCCGCCGCCCGGAGCGACCGTGCGGGCCACCGTGGAGCAGGTCGCGGGCAATCTCTTCGGCGGCTCCGACGCCGAAACCTCCACCGCGGGGCGCCATGGCGGCGGCATCGAGTCCGGGCCCGGCGGCGACGACGCGGACTTCCTGGAGATCGAGCAGTTCGCCCGTCTCAAGCGCATCGCCCGCAAGCCGGGACCGGTGCTCTTCCTCGCGCTGCTGCTGGTCGCGCTGGTCGCCTGCCGCAACCTGCTGGGCGGCGGCGCCCTCGCGGGCGGTGCCCTGCTGCCCGCCCCGGCCGACGCGAGCGAGCTGTGGTCGCGCTACGCGGACGCGTGGCACGCGGTCGGCGCCGGCGGCACCCCGTCAGCGCCCCCCTACCTGGCGATCATCGCCGCGCTGTCCTCCGTGCTGTTCGGCTCGACCGGTCTCGCCCTGACGGTCCTGCTGGTCTGCTCGGTGCCGCTGGCCGGCGTCACGGCCTACTTCGCCTCCCGCCCGCTCGTCGAGTCCCGCCTGCTGCGCGCGTGGGCGGCCGTCGTGTACGCCTTCCTGCCCGCCGCCACCGGCGCCCTCGCCGGGGGCCGGGTCGGCACCGCCGTGCTCGCCGTCCTGCTGCCGCTCCTCGCCCGCGCGGGCGTCGCGGCCGGCGGTCTGACGAACAGCACCGGTGCGCGGGGCAGTTGGCGCGCCACCTGGGCCTTCGCCCTCCTGCTCACGATCACCACCGCGTTCACGCCGATCATCTGGCCGATCACGCTGATCCTCGGCCTCGGTCTGCTGGCTGTGCGCCGCACCGACATCACCGCCTACGGCCTGCGCTTCCTGGCCCAGTTCGGCACCCCCCTGCTGGTCCTCGCGCCCTGGTCACTGACGCTGCTCCCGTTCGGGTTCTTCGAGCAGGCGGGCCTGGAGTACGGCTCCTCGGCCGCCTCCGCCGTCGACCTGCTCGGCGCGAGCCCCGGCGGACCCGGCACCGTCGACGGGCTGATGCTCATCGGAGTGGTGCTCGCCGCGCTCGCCGCCCTGCTGCGCACCGAGCGGCAGTTCGGCATCTGGACGGCCTGGGCGGTGGCGTTGGTGGGCCTCGTCTTCGCGGTCCTGTCCAACGACTCGACCTGGGCGGGCCCCGCCACCCTCGTCTACGGCCTCGCCCTGCTGGCCGCGGCCGTGCTCGGCGCCGACGGGGCACGCGCGCGGGTGGCCGAGCAGAGCTTCGGCTGGCGTCAGCCGGTCGCCGCGCTGATCGCCTTCGCCTCCGCTGCGGGCCCGCTGCTCGTCGCCGCGGGCTGGATGATCGGCGGCGCCGACGGCCCGCTGGAGCGCCGCGACCCCGTACAGGTGCCCGCGTTCGTCGCCGAGGAGAGCGGCACCCGCGACCAGGCCCGCACCCTCGTCCTCGACAGCGACTCCGCGGCCCACGTCGGCTACATGCTGGTGCGCGGCTCGGGTGCCCGCCTCGGCGACGCCGAACTCGCCGCGGCCGACGGGGAGAACACCAAGCTGGACAAGGTCGTCGCCAACCTCGTCGCCGGGTCCGGCGCCGACCAGGCGAACCAGCTCGGCGGTTTCGCCGTGCGGTACGTCCTCGTCCACAAGGGCGCGCCCCGCGCGGTCACGCGCGTGCTGGACGCCACTCCCGGCCTCACCCGGCTCAGCCAGCAGGACGGCAGCGGACTGTGGAGGGTCGACCAGGAGGTCGCGCGCGCGACGATCGTCGCGAAGTCCGGTTCGGGCACCGCCCAGCCGGTGGCCGCCGGACCCGTCGACCTCCACACCACGATCCCGTCCGGCGCCGACGGCCGGATCCTGCGCCTCGCCGACTCCGCGGACGAGGGCTGGACGGCCACCCTGGACGGCAAGCCGCTGACCCGCACCACGGTCGACGGCTGGGCCCAGGGCTTCGAACTGCCCGCCTCCGGCGGCACGCTGGACGTCACCTTCGACGATCCCTTCACCCACACCCTCTGGCTGTGGATCCAGGGCTCCCTCGCCGTCGTCCTCGTGGTGATGGCCCTGCCCGGCCGCCGCCGCGACGTCGACGACGACCTCCCCGAGGAGCCGGCCGTCCCCGCCCAGCCGGTGGCGGGCGAGGGCCGCCGCGCCCGCCGGCTGCGCGCCCAGGCCGAGGCCGAGGAAACCGCCGCGCCCGAGGACGTCCCCGCTCCCCCGCAGGAGGCCCCCGCCGCGGTCCCGCAGCAGCAGCCCTACGCCGACTGGGACGCCCCGAACTACGCGAACGCCGAGTACGGCGCCTACACCGGCGACCAGTACCAGAACGCCCAGCAGTACCCGCAAGGCGGCTACGACCAGCAGCCGTACCAGGCGGACCCGTACCAGGGCGGCCAGTACGACCCGTACGCCTACGGCGGGCAGAACCAGCAGCCGCCGTACGACCAGACGTACGGCGGCCAGTACGAGCAGCAGCAGTACGACCAGGGCTACGACCCCGCGTACGACCCGGCGCAGCAGCACCCGGACCCCACCGGCACTGAGCGCCCCGACGGGAGCCAGCAGTGAACCGCACCACCGTGTCCCTCATCGCCGGCACCGCCGCGCTCGCCGCCGTCACCGGGTTCGCCACGCTCAGCTCACCTCAGGCCGCCGGCAGCGCCGGGACGGCCGGCACGGCCGCGGAGCTGCCGGTGGAGCGCACCAGCCTGCTGTGCCCCTCGCCCAGCACCTCGGACATCGCGGAGACGTCGTACACGTCGTTCACGCCCGTCACCAAGGGCGCGGGCAGCGGGGGCGGGGCCGAACTCCAGGCGGCCGCCGCGGAGTCGGACGGCAAGAGCAGGACCGGGAGCAAGGGCAAGAGCGACAGCAAGGCCAAGGGCAAGAAGGCCGCGAAGCCGGTCCTCGAACCCGAGGAGCCCGGCAAGCCCGCCACCGGTGACACCTCCGGCGGTGACGCACCGGCTCTCGTCGGCACCTCCGAGGGCAGGTTCGCGCCCGGCTGGACCGTGCAGGAGACCACCGAGGTCGCGGCGGGTTCCGGACGCGGGCTGCAGGGCGTCAACTGCTCCGCCCCCGACACCGAGTTCTGGTTCCCGGGCGCGAGCACGGCCGCCGACCGCACGGACTACGTCCATCTGACCAACCCGGACGACTCCGCCGCGGTCGTCGACATCGAGCTGTACGGCAAGGACGGCGCCCTGGACTCCACGCTGGGGGAGGGCATCACCGTCGCGCCGCACTCCAGCGACCCGATCCTGCTGTCCACGCTCACCGAGGAGAAGCAGGAGAACCTCACCGTCCATGTGAACGTCCGCAGCGGGCGCGTGGGCGCCGCCGTGCAGGCGCTGGACGACAAGCTCGGCGGCGACTGGCTGGCCGCGTCCACCGACCCGTCCGGCAGTCTGGTGCTGCCCGGCATCCCGAAGGACGCCACCGCCGTGCGCCTGGTCGCGTTCTCGCCCAGCGACTCCGACGCCGACCTGAAGGTGCAGCTGGCGTCCCCGTCCGGCCTGATCACCCCCGCCGGGAACGAGACGCTGCACGTGAAGGCGGGCATGACCACCTCCGCCGACCTCGGTGACGTCACGCGCGGGGAGGCCGGTTCGCTGGTCCTGACCCCCACCGGCACCTCCGCGCCGGTGGTCGCCGCACTGCGGGTCGTGCGCGGCAAGGGCGACGACCAGGAGACGGCCTTCATCCCGGCCACGCGTCCCGTCGGCACGCGCGCGACGGTCGCCGACAACAGCGCCAAGGGCACCACACTCTCCCTGACCGCCCCCACCCGCGGGGCCACCGTCAAGGTCACGGCCTCGGCGGGCAGCGAGGGCGGCGAGGCCGTCTCGAAGACGTTCACCCTCAAGGCGGGCACCACGCAGAACGTGGCGGCCCCGACCCCGACCGGGCTCAAGGGCACCTACGCCCTCACGGTGGAACACGTCTCAGGAGGCCCGGTCTACGGGGCCCGCACCCTGGCGGCGACGGAGGACGGCGTCCCGGGCTTCACCGTCCAGACCCTCCCGGACGACCGGGGCATGGTGGCCGTGCCGGAGGCGGACGAGGACCTGTCGGTGCTCCAGAAGTAGCGCGGGGCGATCCGCGGGCGGTTCAGTCCTCGCCGTACCGCGGATCGACCGTCTCGGGAGTGAGCCCCAGCACCTCGGCCACCTGTTCCACGACGACCTCGTGCACCAGCGCCGCCCGCTCGTCGCGCCCCTTGGTGCGGATCTCCACCGGACGCCGGTAGACGACCACGCGCGCGGGGCGTCCCTCACGCGCGGGAATGGACCCGCCGAGCGGCACCGCCTCGTCGTTCCAGGACTGGCCGTCCAGCCGGGGCACCTCCAGGACCAGGAAATCGATGTCGGCGAGCTGCGGCCAGCGCCGCTCCAGGCGCTCCACCGAGTCCTGCACCAGGTCCGCGAACGCCTCGGCCCGGCTTGCGGCGAGCGGCACCTGCGGCGGGGCGATCGGGCCGCGCATGCCTCGTCCGTGGCGATCACGGCGGCGGGGCCCGGGGCCGGTGGCGCGGGGCGGTACGGGGTTGTCCATCACTGGTGCAGGGTAATCCTCGCCGCACTCGCGCGCCCGACCCCCACGCGCTACCCCGGACATGGTCCGAAACGACGTACGGCCACCTCGTACGGCATGTCGGCAGTTGACCATTCCAGCCAAGGTTGGGCTCGATTCCGTATCTCTCCGAGACCGGCGATCCCAAGGTGATTGACATGGTTTGTCATGAGTGGTGACCGGTCTCAGCCCCGTTCGACCCCTCGAAACCGGATGTCCACGCAGGTCATGGCGGTGTGATCGGAGTGGCGTGTGGGGCGTTTCACAACACGACACGGTGGAGTGACCTGGGGGAGAGTCGTCGCGGCCCGCTCAAGAGTGCGGTACCGTCCAACGTCGTGAGCCCTGTACGTCGCTGTTCGCGCACCGCTTGCGGCCGTCCCGCCGTCGCGACGCTGACGTACGTCTACGCCGACTCGACCGCGGTCCTCGGCCCGCTCGCCACCTACGCCGAACCCCACTGCTACGACCTGTGCGCCGAGCACTCCGAGCGCCTCACCGCCCCGCGCGGCTGGGAGGTCGTCCGGCTGCTCGACGGCTCGGCGCCCGCCCGGCCCAGCGGGGACGATCTGGAAGCGCTCGCCAACGCCGTGCGTGAGGCGGCCCGTCCGCAGGAGCGCGCCGCCGAGGCCGGCGGAGCCCGGCGGGCCGACCCGATGGAGGTCGCGCGCCGCGGCCACCTCCGGGTGCTGCGCTCCCCGGACAACTGAGCCGATCCGCCTGCCGCTTGCACCCGTGTTCCACAGGGTGACGCACACCCATTGACGGTTCCTTGGCGCGGACACGACCATTCCGTAAGTCGAAGTGAGAAGTCGCTTTCCGCATGACGGAATCGGGGAGGCGCCCGTGTACGTCCAGGAACTCGAACCCGTCGCCGACTCGCTCGGGCTGTCCGCCCTCGTCGCGGCCCTTCCCCTGGTGATCGTCCTCGTCCTGCTCGGCGGCGTCCGCATGAAGGCGCACCTGGCGGGCCTCGCGGGCCTCCTGGCGGCCGCTCTGGTCGCCTGGCTCGCCTACGGCATGCCGCTGGGCCAGACCCTCTCCGGCGCCGCCCAGGGGGCCGTCTTCGGCCTCTTCCCCATCCTGTGGATCGTCGTCAACGCCCTGTGGGTGTACCGGATGACCGTCCGCACCCGGCACTTCGACATCCTGCGCCGCTCCTTCGGGCGGCTCTCCGACGACCCGCGCGTCCAGGCCCTCGTCGTCGCCTTCTGCTTCGGCGCGCTCCTGGAGGCCCTCGCCGGGTTCGGTGCCCCGGTCGCGATCTGCTCGGTCATGCTCGTCGCCCTCGGCTTCGACCCGGTGCGCGCGGCGGTCGTCGCGCTGGTCGCCAACACCGCGTCGGTCGCCTTCGGCGCCATGGGCACACCGGTCGTGACACTGGCTCAGGTCACCGGGCTGCCGCTGGACGACGTCGCGTCCGTGGTGGGCCGTCAGACGCCCTTGCTGGCCCTTGTGGTGCCCCTGGTGCTGGTCTTCCTGGTCGACGGCCGACGGGGCCTGCGCGAGACCTGGGTGCCCGCCCTGGCCTGCGGAGTCGCCTTCGCCGTCGCCCAGTTCGCGGCCTCCAACTACGTCTCCGCGCAACTCGCCGACATCGGCGCCGCCTTGGCCGGCGCGGGCGCCCTGGTCGCCGTACCGCAGGCACGCAGGCCCGCCGAGGAGCCGGTCCGCGCGGCCGTCCTGACCGGCGCGCGCAGCGAGGATCTCGACGAGAACGACCCGCGCGGTGAAGTCCTGCGCGCCTACGCGCCGTACGCGCTGATCGTCGTGATCTTCTCCGTCGCGCAGATCCCGGCCGTCAAGGACTGGCTCGCGCAGGCGACCCAGACGTACGACTGGCCCTTCCTCGACGTCGTGAACCCCGACGGGGATCCGGTCGGCGGCAACGTCTTCACCTGGCCGGTCGTCGCCACCGGCGGCACCCTCGTCCTGTTCGCGGGGATCCTCACGGCCCTCGTGCTCGGCGTGCACGCGCGCGTGGCGGTCCGCGAATGGGCGGCGACCGTGCACGAGTTGCGGTTCGCGATCCTGACCGTGACCTCCGTGCTGGCACTCGCGTACGTCATGAACCTCTCCGGACAGGCCGCCACCATCGGTCATTTCGTGGCCGCCGCGGGCGCCGGCCTGGCCTTCCTGTCGCCGGTCCTGGGCTGGTTCGGGGTGGCCGTCTCCGGCTCGGACACCTCGGCCAACGCGCTGTTCGGGGCGCTGCAGGTGACCGCGGCACGCGAGTCCGGGCTGTCACCCGAGCTCCTGGCCGCCGCCAACAGCTCGGGCGGGGTCCTCGGCAAGATGATCTCGCCGCAGAACCTCACCATCGCCTGCGCGGCCGTCGGGCTCGCGGGCCGCGAGGGGGACCTGCTGCGCAAGGTGCTGCCCTGGAGCCTCGGACTGCTGCTGGTGATGTGCCTGATCGTGGTCGGGCAGAGCTCGCCGGTGCTGGGCTGGATGCTGCCCTGACCCCCCTCGATGCCCTCTGACCTCTGACGACGGCCGGATGTTCACTCGGCTCCCGCACTACGCGCTGTCAGTGCCTGCGGGTAGTTTGTGGTGACCGACAGGACTTTCAGAAGGGTTGGCCGTGGCTGATCTGTCACAGCTCGTGAAGGCGTACGACGTGCGCGGAGTCGTTCCCGACCAGTGGGACGAGACGCTGGCCGAGCTCTTCGGCGCCGCCTTCGTCCAGGTGACCGGGGCGGGCGCCATCGTGACGGGTCACGACATGCGGCCCACGTCCCCCGCCCTGTCGCGGGCCTTCGCGCGCGGGGCGGCCGCCCTCGGCGTGGACGTCACCGAGATCGGCCTGTGCTCGACGGACCAGCTGTACTACGCCTCCGGCGCGCTGAACCTGCCGGGCGCGATGTTCACGGCCTCCCACAACCCGGCCCGGTACAACGGCATCAAGATGTGCCGGGCGGGCGCGGCCCCGGTCGGCCAGGACACCGGCCTCGCCGAGATCCGCGAACTGGTCGAGCGGTGGAGCGAGACGGGCGGCCCCGAGGCGGCGCCCTCGACAGGGACGATCACTCAGCGGGACACGCTGGAGGACTACGCGGCCCACCTCCTCTCCCTCGTCGACCTGGCGGCCATCCGTCCCCTCAAGGTCGTCGTCGACGCGGGCAACGGCATGGGCGGCCACACCGTCCCGACCGTCTTCGCCGGGCTGCCGCTGGACACCGTCCCGATGTACTTCGAGCTGGACGGCACGTTCCCGAACCACGAGGCCAACCCGCTCGACCCGGCCAACATCGTCGACCTCCAGAAGCGGGTCCGCGCGGAGGGGGCCGACCTCGGCATCGCCTTCGACGGCGACGCCGACCGCTGCTTCGTCGTCGACGAGCACGGCGACCCGGTCTCCCCGTCCGCCGTCACCGCCCTGGTGGCCGCCCGGGAGCTCGCCAGGCACGGTGGCAAGGGCACGATCATCCACAACCTGATCACGTCCTGGTCGGTCCCGGAGGTCGTCGAGGAGAACGGCGGCACACCGGTACGCACACGCGTGGGCCACTCCTTCATCAAGGCCGAGATGGCGAGAACCGGCGCGATCTTCGGCGGCGAGCACTCCGCGCACTACTACTTCAAGGACTTCTGGAACGCCGACACGGGCATGCTGGCGGCCCTGCACGTCCTGGCCGCGCTGGGCGGCCAGGAAGGCCCGCTGTCGTCCCTGGTGGCCCAGTACGACCGTTACGTCGGCTCCGGCGAGATCAACTCCACGGTCGCCGACCAGACAGACCGGCTGGCGGCCGTCCGGGCGGCCTACGAGGGCCGCGAGGGCGTGCGCCTCGACGAACTCGACGGCCTCACGATCACCACCTCCGACTGGTGGTTCAACGTCCGCCCGTCCAACACCGAGCCCCTCCTGCGCCTGAACGCGGAGGCCAGGGACGAGGCGACGATGGCGAAGATACGGGACGAGGTACTGGCGGTCATCAGGGCCTGATCCGGCCGCACGGCACGATCCGGCGCCTTGGGAGAAGAGGCGGCGGGGGCGCTGACCCCGGCAGCGGCCCCGCCTCCACCCCCACCTCGCCCCAACCCCCGCACCCAACTCTCCCCGGCGGTACCCTGACCAGGCACATCCGCGCAAGTTGTCGTACGCCCCGAAGGGAACCCCCATGCCGCTCGAAGCCGGCCTCCTGGAGATCCTCGCCTGCCCGGCCTGCCACGCCCCCCTCAAGGAGCAGGACACCGAGCTGATCTGCACCGGTCAGGACTGCGGCCTGGCATACCCCGTCCGCGACGGCATCCCCGTCCTCCTCGTCGACGAGGCCCGCCGCCCCGCGTAGGCGCCCCGCCGTCACAGGCGGGACAGCGCTCCCGCTGCCGCGAGCGACAACGACACAGCGACCCACAGCGACCACCGGAGTCCCGGACCCGCGCGACCGACGACCCGGCGGAGCGACAATCCGGCTCTCGACGATCCGGCGAAGCGACAATCCGGCGTCCCGGAGACCCGGCGATCGGAGGCTGCCGCCCCATGCTCGACGAATCGCTGCTAGACACCCCCGAGGCACTCTCGGAGGCCGACCGCCGAGGCCTGCTGCGCGGTGCCGCTGAGTCCGGTGCCCGCGTCCGCACGGCAGCCCGGCACGCCGCCGAGGCCGGAGTGAACGACCTCAAGCCCGACGGCCGCCCGCGCGCGGTGCTCATCGCGGGCCCCGGCGCCGCCGCCACCCACGTGGCCGACCTCCTGGGCACCCTCGCCGGCGCCGGCAGCCCCGTAACCCGCCTCGCCCCCACCGGTGTCGCCCCCGCCGCGGGCGCCCTGCGCTGGGAACTTCCCGGCTGGGCCGGCTCGGTCGACCTGCTCCTGATCGCCACCCCCGACGGCACCGAACCGGGCCTGTCCCTGCTCGCCGACCAGGCCTACCGCCGCGGCTGCACCGTCGTGGCCGTGGCCCCCGCCGACACCCCGCTCTTCGAAGCGGTCGAGGGCGCCCACGGTCTGTTCGTGCCCCTGGCGACCGCCCCCTACGAGCAGAACGCGCCCCTCACCGCATCCGCCCCCGGTGTCCTGTGGGCCCTGCTCACCCCGCTTCTGGCGATCCTCGACCGCACCGGCCTGCTCACGGCCCCGCCCGACACCCTCGAGAAGATCGCCGGCCGCCTCGACCTCATCGCCGAGCGCTGCGGCCCCGCCATCGCGACCTACAGCAACCCGGCCAAGACCCTCGCCGCCGAACTCGCCGACGCGCTCCCGGTGATCTGGACCGAGGGCACCTCCGCGGGCCCCGCGGGCCGTCGTTTCGCCGCGGCCCTCGCCGAACTCTCCGGCCGCCCGTCCGTGGTCTCCGAACTGCCCGAGGCCCTCGCCGCGCACAGCACCTTGCTCGCCGGACCACTGGCCGCCAGCGCCGACCCCGACGACTTCTTCCGCGACCGCGTCGAGGAAGCGCCCGCGCTGCACGCACGCGTGGTGCTCCTTCGCGACCGCCCGATCGGCGGTCTCAGCGCCGCCCCGGCCGCCCGTGATCTGGCCCTGAGCCACGACACGCCGATCAGCGAGCTGGAACCGGAGTCCGGCGGCGAGATCGAGACCCTCGCGGAACTGATCGCCGTCACGGATTTCGCCGCCGTTTACCTGGCGCTCGCCTCGGGGGCCTGACATCGCTCAGGACACCCTGATCGCCGTACGTACAGAAAGAGCCTGATGGACCGCCTCGACAACACCGTCCGCCCCTACGCCTGGGGTTCCACCACCGCCATCCCCGAGCTCCTCGGTGTCGAACCGACCGGTGAACCGCAGGCGGAGATGTGGATGGGCGCCCACCCGGGAGCTCCTTCCCGCACCGGCCGGGGCACCCTCGTGGAGGTCATCGACGCGGACCCGGTGAAGGAGCTCGGCGCCGAGGCGGTCGCCAGGTTCGGCCCCCGCCTGCCCTTCCTGCTCAAGCTCCTCGCCGCGGGCGCCCCCCTCTCCCTCCAGGTGCACCCCGACCTCGCCCAGGCGAAGGAGGGGTACGACGACGAGGAGCGCCGCGGCATCCCCGTGGACGCGGGCCACCGCAACTACAAGGACGCCAACCACAAGCCCGAACTGATCTGCGCGCTCACCGAGTTCGACGGCCTGTGCGGCTTCCGCGAACCCGCGCGCGCGGCCGAGCTGCTCGACGCGCTGGGCGTCGACTCCCTCAAGCCGTACGTCGACCTCCTGCACGCCCGCCCCGAGGAGGCGGCCCTGCGCGAGGTCCTGACGGCCGTCCTGACCGCCGACCGCGCGGAGATGGCCCACACCGTCACCGAGGCCGCGGCCGCCTGCGCCCGCCTCGGCGGCGAGCACGCCCCGTACGCCGACATCGCCCACCACTACCCGGGCGACCCGGGAGTCATCGCCGCGATGCTCCTCAACCACGTCCGACTCCAGCCCGGCGAGGCCCTGTTCCTCGGTGCGGGCATCCCGCACGCGTACCTCAGCGGCCTGGGCGTCGAGATCATGGCCAACTCCGACAACGTCCTGCGCTGCGGCCTGACCCCCAAGCACGTCGACGTGCCCGAACTCCTGCGCGTCGTCCGCTTCGAGGCCGCCGACCCCGGCGTGCTGCGCCCCGAGGCGTCCCCCGACGGGGAGGAGGTCTACGAGACCCCCATCGACGAGTTCCGGCTGTCCCGGTACGTCCTTTCCGAGGGTGCCGCCCTCCATGACCTGACCCGCCCGACTCCGCAGATCCTGCTCTGCACGGCAGGTTCCGTCGTAGCCGGGGAACACGAACTGAGCCCCGGCCGGTCGGTGTTCGTACCGGCGGGGGAGAAGGCCGAGGTGTCCGGTACGGGCACGGTCTTCCGGGCGACCGTGATCGTGTGACCGAGGCGGGCGACCGTGGTGTGCGACTGAGGTATGCGACGGAGGCGTGTGATCGTATGACTGGCCCTGTGGACGGCTGAAACGCCCGTTCCGGGTGAGGCTGCAAGAATGGGCCCCCGGCAAAGGACGGGCAAAGGCCTGGACGGCGTAGAGGCACTTGAGGCGAAGGGACAACGCGACCAGATGAGCGCGTCAGGCGGAACCAGGGCGATCGTGGCGGCACTCGGCGCCAACCTCGCGATCGCGGCATCCAAGTTCGTGGCGTTCGCGTTCAGCGGCTCGTCGTCGATGCTCGCCGAGGGCGTGCACTCGCTCGCCGACTCCGGAAACCAGTTCCTGCTGCTGCTCGGCGGCAAGAAGTCCCAGCGCGAGGCCACCCCGCAACACCCCTTCGGCTACGGCCGCGAGCGCTACATCTACGCCTTCCTCGTCTCCATCGTGCTCTTCTCGATCGGCGGCATGTTCGCCGTCTACGAGGGCTACGAGAAGATCAAGCACCCGCACGAGATCGAGCACTGGTACTGGCCGGTGGGGGTCCTCGTCTTCGCGATCATCGCCGAGGGCTTCTCGTTCCGGACGGCCATCAAGGAGTCCAACCCGCTGCGCGGCGACCTCTCCTGGAAGGAGTTCGTGCGCCGGGCCAAGGCACCCGAGCTCCCGGTCGTGCTCCTGGAGGACTTCGGCGCCCTGGTCGGCCTGGTCCTCGCCCTGGGCGGCGTCGGCCTGGCCCTGCTCACCGGCGACGGTGTCTGGGACGGCATCGGCACTCTCTGCATCGGCATCCTGCTCATCCTGATCGCCCTCGTCCTGGCGGTGGAGACCAAGTCCCTGCTGCTCGGCGAGGCCGCCGGCATCGAGGCGGTCCAGAAGATCGAGGCCGCGATCGTCGACGGCCACACCGTCACCGGCATCATCCACATGCGCACGCTCCACCTCGGCCCCGAGGAACTGCTCGTCGCCGCCAAGATCGCCGTCCAGCACGACGACACGGCCGGCGAGGTCGCCTCCGCGATCAACGCAGCCGAGTCCCGCATCCGCGAGGCCGTCCCGATCGCCCGGGTCATCTACCTCGAACCGGACATCTACAGCGAGGCCGAGGCCCTCAAGGGCCCCGACCGCGAGGCGACCCCCGGCGGACCTGCGCAGCACCCCGCCGAGCACTGATCACCGGTCCACAGCGGCCGTACGGGCCCGCGTCCCCGCACGGGGGCGCGGGCCCTTCGCTCACCCGATCTCGCTCAGCACGTCCAGCACGGCCCGCTCGTCCGGTGCCGCGACGAGCCGCTCCCGGAACCCGGGGTCCATCAGCTTCCGCGACAACAGGGCCAGGATGCGCAGGTGCTCGTCACCCGCGGCCGCCTCCGGTACGGAGATCATGAAGACCAGCCGGGCCTTCGTACCGTCCAGCGAGCCCCACTCGACGCCTTCGGCGGACCGCGCGAACCCGACGACGGGTGCGGTCACGGCATCCGTCTTGGCGTGCGGGATCGCGATCTCCTCCCCGAGCCCGGTGGTCCCCTGCGCCTCCCGCCGCAGGGCGGTGGCGACCAGCTCGTCCACGTCCGTCACCTTGCCGGTCCGGGCGAGCAGCTCCGCCATCTCCCGGACGGCCGACTCCTTGTCCCGGGCGTCGAGGATCACCTTCACGGTCTGTTCGGTGAGGTAGCCGGAGAGGACCTCGCGGTCGGGGGCGTCCCGGAGCTCACCGTCGGTGGGGCCCGCGGCTTCTGACGTCCCGGCCGGTGCCGCTTCCGTGGCGGACGCGCTCGACGACGCGACGATCCGCTGCGCCACCACCGCGCCGACGGCTCCTCCCGCCGTCGCACCGGCGCCGGCGCCGACCAGCGCGGGTTCGAGTGGGCCGGCCGCACCCGGCTCGGTCACACCCCGTCCAGGCGTCGGCGCCTCACCCTTGCGCCTCCGCTCACCGATGTCGACCAGCGTGACCGTCGTCAGCGCGGTGACCACCGTGCCGATCAGCACGGCCACGAAGAACATCGGCACCCCGCTCACCGCGCCCAGCACCGCCACGATCGGCCCGCCGTGCGGCACCGCGTCCTCGACCCCGGCGACCCCGGCGACCGCACCGGCCACCGCCCCACCGAGCATGTTGGCCGGGATGACCTGCGCGGGCCGCGCCGCCGCGAAGGGGATGGCGCCCTCGGAGATGCCGAAGCAGCCCATGAACAGCGCCGCCAGCCCCGTCTCCCGCTCCTGCTCGGTGTAGAGCCGCTTGCGTATCAGCGTGGCCAGGCCCTGGCCCAGCGGCATGACCGGGATCGCGGCCGCGCACATGCCCATGACCGTCTGGTTGCCGGTCGCGATCAGCCCCGTCCCGAACAGGAACGCCGTCTTGTTGACCGGCCCACCCATGTCGAACGCGATCATGAGCCCCAGAATCGCGCCCAGCAGGATCGCGCTGGTGCCGGTCATCCCGCCGAGCCAGTCGGTGAGGTGCTCGAAGACCCAGGAGATCGGTTTCCCGATGACGTAGATGAAGAACAGTCCGAGCGCCGTGGTCGCCACGATCGGGATCACGATGATCGGCATGATCGGCTGTACGAACTTCGGGACCCTTACCTTCTTGATCCACAGCACCAGATACCCGGCGAGGAACCCGGTCACGATCGCCCCGATGAACCCGGCGCCCGCCTCCGAGTCGTACAGCGAACCGGTGTTCGCGATCCAGCCACCGATCATGCCGGGCACCAGGGCGGGGCGGTCGGCGATGGCGTAGGCGATGTACCCGGACAGGATCGGGATCATCAGCTGGAAGCCGATGACACCGATCTCATTGACGTCGGCCCAGAAGGTGCCCTCGGGGATCACATAGCCCTTGGCCGTCGCGTCGCCTCCGAGCGCGAGCGAGACCGCGATCAGGAGACCGCCGACGACCACGAACGGGATCATGTAGGAGACACCGTTCATCAGCGCCTTGTAGCCCATGCTGCGCTGCTTGCCGCCGTCGCCCGGCGCGGCCGCTGCGGCCCCGCCGTCGGCCGTGTGCACCGGCGCCGACCGCACCCGATCGATCAACCGCTCGGGGTGGCGGATCCCCTCCGCCACGCCCACGGTCAGCACCCGCTTGCCCACGAAACGGCTCAGGTCCACATCCTTGTCCGCGGCGACGATGATGCCGTCCGCCATGCTGACATCGTTGTCATCGAGGATGTTTTCAGCCCCGATCGATCCCTGGGTCTCCACCTTCATGTCGATGCCCCGGCTCGCGGCTGCCTGCGCGAGCTTCTCCGCGGCCATGTACGTGTGCGCGATGCCGGTCGGGCACGCGGTCACCGCCAGCAGCCTCACCCGCTGCTGCTCACTGCCGCCGCCCGTGGGGGGAGGTCCGGCCGGACTGGTCACGTCGATCTCCTAACGCCTTTGTCACACGGAAACGCCGTCCCGGACGCCCCGCAAGATCGATCAGATGTTCCGATCGCTTCACATCCCCCCTCACCTGCCCAGGCCGCCGCAGGAGCAAAAGTCCCCGGATGACCTGGTCCGTTGCCGGCCGTTCGGCAGTTCGCAGGCCTGTTGTCGCCGTCGTCGGGGCACCCTGGCAGGACGGTCGACGGCAACCTGCCGACATTCCGGACGGTCGCCCATGATCGGCCTGATGTATGCGGAGGCGGACTGGGGTGCCCCCGCCGACCGGTGTAGCTTGGGACGGAGCCAGACGTCGCTGCTGATGGCGGTCGGGCGGTCCCACCGCGGACCGACCGAGGGAGAGAGGGCCTCCGACGGACTGCGCTGCGCGCACCGGGCATGCCTGTGTCCTCTTCGGGCACCCCTGTGTCCGCCGCCGCGCAGACCAGCCGTACCCACCTCGCCCCAACCCCGAGGAGCAGCTCGAATGACGACTGTCGAAAACCGACAGGACTTCAAGGTCGCCGACCTCTCCCTGGCCGCCTTCGGCCGCAAGGAGATCACTCTCGCCGAGCACGAGATGCCCGGCCTGATGGCGATCCGCAAGGAGTACGCCGAGGCGCAGCCGCTTGCCGGCGCCCGCGTCACCGGCTCCCTGCACATGACCGTGCAGACGGCCGTCCTCATCGAGACCCTCGTCGCCCTGGGCGCCGAGGTCCGCTGGGCGTCCTGCAACATCTTCTCCACCCAGGACCACGCGGCCGCCGCCATCGCCGTCGGCCCGAACGGCACCGTGGACAACCCCCAGGGCGTCCCGGTCTTCGCCTGGAAGGGCGAGACCCTGGAGGAGTACTGGTGGTGCACCGAGCAGGCTCTGACCTGGCCGAACACCCCCACCGGCGGCCCGAACATGATCCTGGACGACGGCGGTGACGCCACCCTCCTCGTCCACAAGGGCGTCGAGTACGAGAAGGCCGGCAAGGTCCCCTCCGTCGACACCGCCGAGAACGACGAGCACCGCGTCGTCCTCGAACTCCTCAACCGCACCATCACCGACGGCTCCCAGAAGTGGACCCAGCTCGCCTCGGAGATCCGTGGCGTGACGGAGGAGACCACGACCGGCGTCCACCGTCTGTACGAGATGCACCGTGACGGCAGCCTGCTGTTCCCGGCGATCAACGTGAACGACGCCGTCACCAAGTCGAAGTTCGACAACAAGTACGGCTGCCGCCACTCCCTGATCGACGGCATCAACCGCGCCACCGACGTCCTCATCGGCGGCAAGACCGCGGTCGTCTGCGGCTACGGCGACGTGGGCAAGGGCTGCGCGGAGTCGCTGCGCGGCCAGGGCGCCCGCGTCATCGTCACCGAGATCGACCCGATCTGCGCCCTGCAGGCGGCGATGGACGGCTACCAGGTCACGACGCTGGACGAGGTCGTCGACAAGGCCGACATCTTCGTCACCACGACGGGCAACAAGGACATCATCATGGCCTCGGACATGGCCAAGATGAAGCACCAGGCGATCGTCGGCAACATCGGTCACTTCGACAACGAGATCGACATGGCCGGCCTCGCCCAGATCCCCGGCATCGTCAAGGACGAGGTCAAGCCGCAGGTCCACACCTGGACCTTCCCCGACGGCAAGGTGATCATCATCCTGTCCGAGGGCCGCCTGCTGAACCTGGGCAACGCCACCGGTCACCCGTCGTTCGTGATGTCCAACTCCTTCGCGGACCAGACCCTGGCCCAGATCGAGCTGTTCACCAAGCCCGACGAGTACCCGACCGACGTCTACGTGCTGCCCAAGCACCTCGACGAGAAGGTCGCCCGCCTCCACCTGGACGCGCTCGGCGTCAAGCTGACCCAGCTGCGCCCGGAGCAGGCGTCGTACATCGGCGTCGACGTCGACGGCCCGTACAAGTCGGACCACTACCGCTACTGAGCCGTACGGCACAGCAGCAGTCCCTCAGAGGCAGGCCCCCGCACCCCCGTGTCGGGGGCCTGCCCCTTCGGCCTTGTGAACCTTCTTCGCCCTGCTCCCTCGCCGGGTGACCGCCAGGCCGGACAGCCCGTCAGAACCCAGGACCCCCATGCCCCGCGGCCGTTATTCGCTCCACGATCCGCACGATCACACCCCCCTCGCGGAAGAACGCTTCCAGTGCGCCCCCGGCCCGTCCGGCTGGCGCTACGTCTCTCAACTGACCACCCCCGCGGGCGATCACAGCGGCTCGGTCGACCTCACCCTCGACGAACTCGGCCGCCCCATCCGCCTCGAACTGCACGCCGGGAGCTGGCAGGTACGAGGCGCCGCGCTCGACGGCGTCACCTGGGTCCGCACGGACCCCACCGGGGCCCACGCCACGGAAGGCAATGTCCCCGCCCACGCCTTCACCGGCACATCCCCCGCGTTCCTCGTCGCCACCACCCGTCTCCTGCGCCTCACCCCCTCCGCATCAGCAACTCGCGTACGCCTCCTGGCCTTCACTGATCCCGTGCTCGCCCCACGCACCGTGGACCAGTCCTGGACCTTGCTGAAAAGAGAAGCACACGCCACTGACAACGGCCCGCTGACCGTGGAGGAATACCAGGTCACAGCGCTGGACACCGGCGAGCAGCACACCGTGCACCTCGCCGGGGACGTGGTCCTCGCGGCCCCCGGGATCGAGCTGGAAGACCTCGAATCACCGCCGTCGGCGTTCCCTGCCGCACCGCTCGACTGAACCGACCTCAGCCGATGCCAGCTCCAGCCCCCGACACCAGCGGACCCGCGGGCACGGGCGGGATCACGCCGGCGGCACGAACCCGGAGGCCGGCCTGTCCTCCGGCCGCGCGGAAGGCGGCCGGGGTCCGTCGGAGGACTCCTCGGACAAAGGGCGAGGAGAGGGCGGAGCAGTGGGCCGCACCCCCGGGTAGGCGGGACCGCCCTGCACACCTGCCCCAGGACCAGGCACGACCGCGGGAGACGGCACGGCCCCCGTGGTGACGCCACCGAAGGCCCGCCGGGACTCGCGGGCCTGCCGCTCCTGCACCACCGCCGCCAGATACGCGCCCGGTGGTACATCCCGCGGTGCCGGAGCGCCCGTACGCGTCGCGAGATCGGCCGCCAGCCGCTCCGCCATGGCCGAGCCGACCTGAGGATCGAGTTGGTGCATCCGCGTCAGGTACTGACGAATGGCAAGCCACAGGCCATCGGGGACCGCGGACAGATCGAGTTCGGAGAACCGGCCGGCCAGCCAGGGCGGAGGCGGCGGCACGAATCCGCTGGGCGCCACGGGAATCCGCTCCCGCACGACCAGCGTCCCCGCGAACACGTCCCCGAGCCGACGGCCTCGCGCCGAGACCAGCGAGGCGATACAGGCCACGACCCCGAACGTCAGCAGAATCTCGACCACGCCGATCGCACCCCGCACCAGCGCATGCCGGAACCGGATGGGCCCGCCGTCGTCCCGCACCACGCGAAGTCCCACGGCCAGCTTCCCCAGCGACCGCCCATGGCTGAGCGTCTCCACCGCGATCGGCCCGCCCACCAGGACGAGCAGGAACAAGGCGATCGACAGCGCCACCTGGGCCGCGTCGTCGAGCGACGCGGAAGCGGCCACCACCGCGACGGTCACGGCGATGTACACGGCCATGACCACGATCAGGTCGAGCAGCACGGCCAACGCCCTGCTGGGCAGCCTCGCAGGGCGCAACTCAAGCGCCACCGCCTCGCCCGTCACCAGCTCACTCACGTCCGCCGTCCTTCCCCTGACCTGCCTCGTGAACAGCCAGTCTGCCAAGCTGAGGACGCATCGCGCCGCAGTACGACAAGCTGACATCAACGACGGACCGCAGACGATCAGCCGAGGAGCAGGCAGACCGATGGACCTCGACGTCTTCGTCACCGCCCACCGAGCCGAGTGGGACCGCCTCGACGCCCTGCTCCGGCGCCAGCGCCGCCTCAACGGCGTCGAGACGGACGAACTCGTCGCGCTCTACCAGCGCACCGCCACTCATCTCTCCCTGATCCAGTCCAGCGCACCCGACCCACAGCTCACCGGACGGCTCAGCCAACTCGTGGCACGCGCGCGTAGTGCCGTCACCGGAACCCGCCGCGCCTCCTGGCGTGATGTCACCCGTTTCCTCGCACACGGCTTCCCCGCCGCCGTCTACCGCTCGCGCCACTGGTGGGTGCCCACCGCGCTGCTGTCCACCGTCGTCGCCGCCCTCCTGGGCTGGTGGATCGGCACCCACCCCGAGGTGCAGTCCTCCATCGCGGCCCCCAGCGAGCTGCGCGAGCTCACCCGCCCCGGCGGCCAGTACGAGACGTACTACTCCAGCCACCCCGCGGCCTCCTTCGCCGCCCAGGTCTGGACGAACAACGCCCAGGCAGCCGCCATGTGCCTGGTCCTGGGGATCTTCCTCGGACTCCCGGTCCTGTGGATCCTCTTCCAGAACATGCTCAACCTCGGCATCGGCGCCGGCCTGATGTCGTCCGTCGGCCGCCTCGACACCTTTCTCGGCCTCGTACTCCCGCACGGCCTCCTCGAACTCACCGCGGTCTTCGTCGCCGCCGGCACAGGTCTGCGTCTCGGCTGGACCCTGATCGACCCTGGCCCCCGTTCCCGACGCACCGCACTGGCGGAGGAGGGCCGAGCCGCGGTCGGCATGGCCATAGGTCTCGCCCTGGTCCTGTTCGTCTCCGGCGCCATAGAAGGCTTCGTCACGCCCTCGGGCCTGCCCACGTGGGCCCGTATAGCCATAGGGGTCGGCGCCGAGTCGGCCTTCCTGGCCTACGTCTTCGTCCTCGGCGGACGAGCGGCGCGCGCGGGTGACACGGGTGACGTCGAGGCGGCCGAACGCAGCGCCACGGTCCCGACTGCTGCTTGATGTGCGGGGGACCGTACTGAGCTGCTACTGTCTCCTTCGCCCCACAGGAGCCGTTGACACGGACCGTGTGGGGAGGTAGATTCGAACAGTTGCCTGGAGCTGGGTTCGGCCCGCTCGGCAGTAGTGAGTGTCTGTCTGCTTCTGGAAAATCTTGATTTCGAAGAAGCCTCTTCCCGATGAAATCGGAAACAGATGGCCGGTCAGTCCGGTCCGAAAGTTCTGATAATGTTGGGACC
>NZ_KQ948154.1 GCF_001513955.1 Streptomyces pseudovenezuelae
GGCTCCGACTTTATCAGAAGTTCTGAGTCGGAATTCCCGCCCCCTGGAGGCTGCCCCCGGAGCACGAAGCTGCCGGGTTCCCCCTCAGGCGGAGCCGTAAACGTACTGGAGCGGGGCGCCTCGATGCAAATCGAGGCGCCCCGCTCCAGGTTCACTCGGACGGTTGTCCGACGGTCCGTCAGACCTCCACGACCACAGGGAGGATCATCGGCCTGCGGCGATACGTGTCGGAGACCCACTTGCCCAGGGTCCGCCGCACCAGCTGTTGCAGCTGGTGGGGCTCGACCACACCGTCCTGCGCCGAGCGCTCGAGTACCTCGGTGACCCTCGGGATCACGTCGGCGAAGGCCGAGTCCTCGATGCCGGAGCCGCGTGCCTGGATGTGCGGGCCACCCGTGATCTTGCCGGTGGACGAGTCGACGACCAGGAAGACCGAGATGATGCCCTCGTCGCCGAGGATCTTGCGGTCCTTGAGGGCCGGCTCACCGACATCGCCGACCGAGAGGCCGTCGACGTAGACGTACCCCGCCTGGACCTTGCCCGCGATCTTCGCCTTGCCCTCGACGAGGTCGACGACCACGCCGTCCTCCGCGATGACGATGCGGTCGTGCGGGACACCGGTCAGGGCGCCGAGCTCGGCGTTGGCGCGCAGGTGGCGCCATTCACCGTGGACCGGCATCAGGTTCTTCGGCCGGCAGATGTTGTAGAAGTACAGGAGCTCGCCCGCGGACGCGTGGCCCGAGACGTGCACCTTGGCGTTGCCCTTGTGGACGACGTTGGCGCCCCAGCGGGTCAGGCCGTTGATCACGCGGTAGACCGCGTTCTCGTTCCCCGGGATCAGCGAGGACGCGAGGATGACGGTGTCGCCCTGGACGATCCGGATCTGGTGGTCGCGGTTGGCCATGCGGGACAGGGCGGCCATCGGTTCGCCCTGCGAGCCCGTGCAGACCAGCACCACCTCGTGGTCCGGGAGGTCGTCGAGCGTCTTGACGTCGACCACCAGGCCCGGGGGGACCTTCAGATAGCCGAGGTCGCGCGCGATGCCCATGTTGCGGACCATCGAGCGGCCGACGAAGGCGACCCGGCGGCCGTATTCGTGGGCCGCGTCCAGGATCTGCTGGATGCGGTGGATGTGGCTGGCGAAGCTCGCCACGATGATCCGCTTGCGGGCGTTGCCGAAGACCTGCCGCAGGACGTTCGAGATGTCCTTCTCGGGCGGGACGAAGCCCGGGACCTCGGCGTTCGTCGAGTCGGAGAGGAGAAGGTCGATGCCCTCCTCGCTCAGCCGCGCGAACGCGTGCAGGTCCGTGAGACGGCCGTCCAGCGGGAGCTGGTCCATCTTGAAGTCGCCCGTGTGGACCACCATGCCGGCGGGCGTGCGGATGGCGACCGCGAGGGCGTCGGGGATGGAGTGGTTGACCGCCACGAACTCGCAGTCGAAGGGGCCGATGCGCTCGCGGTGTCCCTCCGCCACCTCAAGGGTGTACGGGCGGATGCGGTGCTCCTGGAGCTTCGCCTCGATGAGTGCGAGGGTCAGCTTGGAGCCGATGAGCGGGATGTCCGGCTTCTCGCGGAGGAGGTAGGGGACACCACCGATGTGGTCCTCGTGACCATGGGTGAGGACGATGCCCTCGATGTCGTCGAGGCGGTCCCTGACGGACGAGAAGTCCGGCAGGATCAGGTCGATTCCGGGCTGTTCCTCTTCGGGGAACAGCACGCCGCAGTCGACGATCAGCAGGCGGCCGCCGTATTCGAAGACCGTCATGTTTCGGCCGATCTCGCCGAGACCGCCGAGTGGGGTGACCCGCAGGCCGCCCTCGGGAAGCGGCGGGGGCGGGGCCAGTTCGGGATGCGGATGACTCAAAAGACTCTCCTCACCACGCACGCCACGTACCGGTGGGGCACGTGGCGCGCGTGACGTTCGTGCGTGTAGCAGTTGTCGTTGTGGTGCGGGCACCGGTGGCCCGCCTATTCAGTTGTTGAGTCTGGTTGCGCGCCGGGCGCGCGAAGTCTGGTGCTAGAGCTGTACCCCGCCGGCGGCAAGATCGATCTTGAGCTGCCCGATCTCTTCGGGCGAGAGCTCCACCATGGGGGCGCGCAGGGGCCCCGCGGGGAGGCCCTGGAGGGTGAGCGCCGCCTTGGTGGTCATCACGCCCTGGGTGCGGAACATGCCCGTGTAGACGGGGAGGAGCTTCTGGTGGATCTCGGTGGCCTTCTGTACGTCACCCGAGATGAACGCCTCGACCAGGGCGCGCAGGTCCGGGGTGACCACGTGGCCGACGACCGAGACGAAACCGACCGCGCCCACGGAGAGCAGCGGAAGGTTCAGCATGTCGTCGCCGGAGTACCAGGCGAGGCCGGAGCGGGCGATGGCCCAGCTGGCGCGGCCGAGGTCGCCCTTGGCGTCCTTGTTGGCGACGATCCGCGGGTGCTCGGCGAGCCGGACCAGCGTCTCGGTGCTGATCGGGACGCCGCTGCGGCCCGGGATGTCGTAGAGCATGACGGGCAGCTCGGCGGCGTCGGCGACGGCCTTGAAGTGCCGGTACAGGCCCTCCTGTGGGGGCTTGTTGTAGTACGGCGTCACGATCAGGAGGCCGTGGGCGCCGACCTGCTCGGCGGCCCGGGCCAGCTCGATGCTGTGGCGGGTGTCGTTGGTGCCGACGCCGGCGATGACGTGGGCGCGGTCGCCGACCGCCTCCAGTACGGCTCGTACGAGGTCCGATTTCTCCGTGTCACCGGTGGTGGGCGACTCGCCGGTGGTGCCGTTGATGATCAGGCCGTCGTTGCCTGCGTCCACCAGGTGGGTGGCGAGCCGCTGTGCGCCGTCGAGGTCGAGTGCGCCGTCCGCCGTGAAGGGCGTGACCATGGCGGTGAGGACCCGCCCGAAGGGGGTCTGCGGAGTGGAGGTCGGAGCCATGGGTAACACGCTACTCGTTGCGCAGGGCAGGGTCTGCCCTAGGGGGACCGGGAAAAGTCAGGACAAATGCGGAGCCCGGCACTGCCTGCTCGGGGGTTCAAGCAGTGCCGGGTCCGTTTGATCAGGCTAGATGAACTTCTCCAAATGCCGCAATACGGACACTTCGCGAGGTGGACCCGCACATCTGTGCCCCGCGGGGAAACAGGCGTCCGTTACGGCGCCACACGGCCGTTCGCGTTGAAGGCCGCGTAGGTGAGCGGCATGAGCCTGGCCCACTCCGCCTCCATCTTCTCGCCGACCATCTCGATCTCCCGCTGCGGGAAGGACGGCACCTTCGCCTGCTCGTGCTGGGTGCGCAGTCCGAGGAAGTGCATGAGCGAGCGGGCGTTGCAGGTGGCGTACATCGAGGAGAACAGTCCGACGGGCAGGACCGAACGGGCGACCTCGCGGGCCACGCCCTGCGCGAGCATCTCCTGGTAGGCCCGGTACGCCTGGCGGTACGACTCCTCCATGGCGTGCGCGACGGACTCGTGCTGCTCCGGGGTGCCCTCGACGAAGACGTACTTGCCCGGACGGCCCTGCTGGACGAGCTTGCGGTCGGTTCCGGGGACGTAGAAGACGGGCTGCAGCTCCCGGTAGCGGCCGGACTCCTCGTTGTACGACCAGCCCACGCGGTGCCGCATGAACTCGCGGAAGACGAGGATCGGGGCGCTGATGAAGAAGGTCATGGAGTTGTGCTCGAACGGGCTGCCGTGCCGGTCCCGCATGAGGTAGTTGATCAGGCCCTTGGAGCGCTCGGGGTCCTTGTTCAGCTCGTCCAGGGACTGCTCTCCGACGGTCGACACCCGGGCGGCGAACAGCACGTCGGAGTCGGCCGCGCTGTGCTTGACCAGTTCGACGGTGACGTCGTCGCGCAGCTCGATCTTGAAATCGTCGTCGGGGGTGGGGGTCACGGTTCGGGGGGTCCTTCCCAGGTCGTTCGGTGGCGACGCCACTCTACGGCCCGCCAAACGGGACTTTCAGTGTCGTGACCGAGTTAAGTCGCCGAAACCGGGCACCTTTTGCGGCAACCGCTCGTCTGTACAGACAGCAGTGATTCGTTCGATCCCCGAAGGGAGACGTACCCCCATGCTGTTGCGTCGGCGCGAACCCGTTCCGTTCGCCTTTGTCGCCGAAGCCGACAGGTTCCGCAGCAATGTCACTCCTCCGCCCCGTGAGCGGGCGTCCGCCGGTGAGACGGCCGGGCGCTGGCTGGTGGGGCTCACCATCGTCGCCGGGCTCGTGGGCTCCCTGGTCCTCGGGATGCCGGCCCTGTCGCAGGATCAGGCGCCCTCGCAGACACAGCAGTCCCAGGCTTCTCAGGGACACTGACACTCCCCCACCGCCGAATGGCGTGAGAGGGACCCCCGTCGGCCCCCGAAGGTGGCTCGCGGGGACAGCGGCGGATAGCCTCACCGGCACAGCCCACGCATGGATCGAGTGAGGACCCGCCGTGCCCCTGCCCTTCCTGACGGCCGACCGCGCATTCGAGACGACGGACGACGTCGCGCTGCCGTTCGACAACCGCGACCACTGGCGGCGCCCCTACCGGCCCGGTCCGTGGCGGGTGGGCGTGGCGGCGATCCTTCTCCTGCTCGCCTCGTACGTGCTGTTCGCCGCGGTGATCATCGCGCTGACCGGCTCGCCGTCCGAGGCCGCGGTGGTGTTCGGCATCGCGGTGCTCGTCATCCTGGGCGCGCTGCGGCTGCTGCGCATGGGTGTGTGGGTGTGCGGCCGAGGGGTGCGACGGGTGGGCTTCCTGATCACCCGTACGGTCTCCTGGGAGCAGGTCGTCGCCGTGCGGACGGCACAGCAGCCGGTGCGCTGGCTCGGACTGCCGCGCACGGTGCAGGGCCAGGCCCTGACCCTCGTACGGCAGGGGCGAGCACCGGAGGACCCGCAGCCGCTGCTGACCACGCACAACGCGGACTTCCTCGGGCGTGGCCCGGCCTTCGACCGGGCCGCGGACGCGGTGGAGGCCTGGGCCTCGGAGTACGCGCGGGGCTGACCCGCCGGGGACAGACGAAGAAGGGGGCCGGTCCGCATCAGGACCGGCCCCCTTCGACATGCCGGGACTTCGACGTGCCGGGACTTCGACGTGCCGGGACCTCAGAGGTGCTGGACGGGTCTGCCGTCGTGCAGCGCTATCGCGCGCTGCATGGCCTTGCGGGCACGGGGGGTGTCGCGGGCGTCGTGATAGGCCACCGCGAGCCGGAACCAGCTGCGCCAGTCGTCGGGGGCCGTCTCCGTCTCGGCCTTGCGCCGGGCGAAGACCTCGTCGGCGGAGTCGCGGTCGATCCGGCCGCCGGGCGTGCGCTTGAGCTCGTCGACGGGCAGGCCGCCCTCGGCGTCGAGTTCGGCGGCCAGCGCGTTGGCCCGGCGGACGAACTGGGTGTTCTTCCACAGGAACCACAGGCCGATCACCGGCAGGATCAGCACCGCGACGCCGAAGGTGACGGTGATGAGCGTGCCGGACTGGATCAGCATGACGCCGCGGCTGCCGACCAGGACGAAGTAGAAGACCAGGACGGCGGCCGTGACGGCGTAGGACAGCTTGGCGCGCATCAGCCCAGGTCCAGGAAGTTCTCCAGGCCGAAGGTCAGGCCCGGGGTCGTGACCACGCGGCGGGCGCCGAGCAGGATGCCCGGCATGAAGCTGCTGTGGTGCAGTGAGTCGTGCCGGACCGTCAGGGTCTCGCCCTCGCCGCCGAGCAGGACCTCCTGGTGGGCGAGCAGACCGCGCAGGCGGACGGCGTGGACGGGGATCCCGTCGACGTCCGCGCCGCGCGCCCCGGCGAGGGCCGTCTCCGTGGCGTCCGGCGCGGGTGCCGTGCCCGCCGCGCGCCGGGCCTCGGCGATGAGTTGGGCGGTGCGCGTGGCGGTGCCGGACGGGGCGTCGACCTTCTTCGGGTGGTGCAGCTCGACGACCTCGACGGACTCGAAGTAGGGCGCGGCGATCTGCGCGAACTTCATGGTGAGGACGGCCCCGATGGAGAAGTTGGGCGCGATGAGCACGCCCGTCCGGGGGGACCCGGCCAGCCAGCCGTTCAGCTGGGCGAGGCGCTCGTCGGTCCAGCCCGTCGTACCGACGACGGCGTGGATGCCGTGGCCGACGCAGTACTCGAGGTTGTCCATCACCGAGGCGGGCGTGGTCAGTTCGACGGCGACCTGGGCGCCGGTCTCGGCCAGGGTCTCCAGCTTGTCGCCCCGGCCGAGGGCGGCCACCAGCTCCATGTCCTCGGCGGCTTCGACGGCCTTGACCGCCTCGGCACCGATCCGGCCCTTGGCTCCGAGGACGGCCACGCGCAGCTTGCTCATTGTCTTGCTTCCTTAACCGACTTGACCGGCTTGGCCGGGTTGATTAGGCCACGGCCTCGTGCAGTCGGGCCGCCTGCTTGTCCTTCAGCGGGCCGATGACCGACAGCGACGGGCGCCGTCCCAGGATCTCGCGGGCGACCGCGCGGACGTCGTCCGGGGTGACCGACGCGATGCGGGTCAGCATGTCGTCGACGGACATCTGCTCGCCCCAGCACAGCTCGCTCTTGCCGATGCGGTTCATCAGCGCGCCGGTGTCCTCCAGGCCCAGGACCGTGGAGCCCCGCAGCTGGCCGATGGCACGGCCGATCTCGTCGTCCGTCAGACCGTGTTCGGCGACCTGGTCGAGCTCGTCGCGGCAGATCTTCAGCACGTCGTGGACCTGCGAGGGCCGGCAGCCGGCGTACACGCCGAACAGACCGCAGTCGGCGAAGCCGGAGGTGTACGAGTAGACGCTGTACGCCAGTCCGCGCTTCTCCCTGACCTCCTGGAAGAGGCGGGACGACATGCCGCCGCCGAGCGCGGTGTTCAGCACGCCGAGGGCCCAGCGGCGGTCGTCGGTACGGGCGAGGCCGGGCATGCCGAGGACGACGTGGGCCTGTTCGGTCTTGCGGCCGATCAGCTCGACGCGGCCCGCGGTGCGCAGGGCGCGCCTGCCGTCGCGCGGGGCGATGGGCGCGGCGTCGCGGCTCTTGAGGGCGCCGGCCTTCTCGAAGGCGGCGCGGACCTGTCGTACGACCTTGTCGTGGTCGACGTTGCCCGCGGCCGCGACGACGAGATGCGTCGGGTCGTAGTGCTTCTTGTAGAAGCGGCGGATGCGGTCGGCGGTGAGGGCGTTGACGGTGTCGACCGTGCCGAGGACCGGGCGGCCGAGCGGGTTGTCGCCGAACATGGTGTGCGCGAACAGGTCGTGCACGCAGTCGCCCGGGTCGTCCTCGGTCATCGCGATCTCTTCGAGGATCGCGCCGCGCTCGACGTTGACGTCCTCTTCGAGGATGAGGGAGCCCGTCAGCATGTCGCAGACCACGTCGATGGCGAGCGGCAGGTCGGCGTCGAGCACCCGCGCGTAGTAGCAGGTGTACTCCTTCGCCGTGAACGCGTTCATCTCGCCGCCGACCGCGTCGATGGCGGAGGAGATGTCCAGCGCGCTCCTCTTCTGTGTGCCCTTGAAGAGGAGGTGCTCCAGGTAGTGGGTGGCGCCGTTCAGAGACGGGGTCTCGTCGCGGGAGCCGACGTGCGCCCAGATGCCGAAGGTCGCGGAGCGGACCGAGGGGAGGGTCTCGGTGACGATGCGCAGGCCACCGGGGAGGGTGGTCTTGCGGACGGTGCCGATGCCGTTCTCGCCCTTGATCAGGGTTTGGGTACGGGCGACGGCCCGCGCCTCCGAGGAGGTGCGGGCCGTCGCCTTGGAGCTACGGGACGTCACTGGTCGGCGTCGTCCTTCTTCTCGTCGGAGGAGCCTTCCTCGCCCTCGATCACGGGGATCAGGGAGAGCTTGCCGCGGGAGTCGATCTCGGCGATCTCGACCTGGACCTTGGCGCCCACGCCGAGCACGTCCTCGACGTTCTCGACGCGCTTGCCGCCGGCCAGCTTGCGGATCTGCGAGATGTGCAGCAGACCGTCCTTGCCCGGGAGCAGGGACACGAACGCACCGAAGGTGGTGGTCTTGACGACCGTGCCCAGGTAGCGCTCGCCGACCTCCGGCATGGTCGGGTTGGCGATCGAGTTGATCGTGGTGCGGGCCGCCTCGGCGGAGGGGCCGTCGACCGCACCGATGTAGATGGTGCCGTCGTCCTCGATCGTGATGTCGGCGCCGGTGTCCTCCTGGATCTGGTTGATCATCTTGCCCTTGGGGCCGATGACCTCACCGATCTTGTCCACGGGGATCTTGACGGTGATGATCCGCGGGGCGTTCGGGGACATCTCGTCCGGCGTGTCGATCGCTTCCATCATCACGTCGAGGATGTGGAGGCGGGCGTCACGGGCCTGCTTGAGAGCGGCGGCCAGGACGGAGGCCGGGATGCCGTCCAGCTTGGTGTCGAGCTGGAGGGCGGTGACGAACTCCTTGGTGCCGGCGACCTTGAAGTCCATGTCGCCGAAGGCGTCCTCCGCACCGAGGATGTCGGTGAGCGTGACGTAGTGCGTCTCGCCCTCGATGTCCTGGGAGATCAGGCCCATGGCGATACCGGCGACGGGGGCCTTGAGCGGCACACCGGCGTTTAGCAGCGACATGGTGGAGGCGCAGACCGAGCCCATGGACGTCGAGCCGTTGGAGCTCAGCGCCTCGGAGACCTGGCGGATCGCGTAGGGGAACTCCTCGCGGGTCGGCAGGACCGGGACCAGGGCGCGCTCGGCGAGGGCGCCGTGGCCGATCTCGCGGCGCTTGGGGGAGCCGACGCGGCCGGTCTCGCCGGTGGAGTACGGCGGGAAGTTGTAGTTGTGCATGTAGCGCTTGCGGGTCACCGGGGAGAGGGTGTCCAGCTGCTGCTCCATGCGGAGCATGTTGAGGGTGGTGACGCCCAGGATCTGGGTCTCGCCACGCTCGAACACCGCGGAGCCGTGCACGCGCGGGATGGCCTCGACCTCGGCGGCGAGCGTACGGATGTCCGTGACGCCACGGCCGTCGATGCGCTTCTTCTCCTTGATCACGCGCTCGCGGACGAGCTGCTTGGTCAGGGAGCGGTACGCGGCGGAGATCTCCTTCTCGCGGCCCTCGAACTCCGGGAGGAGCTTCTCGGCGGCGAGCGCCTTGACGCGGTCCAGCTCGGCCTCGCGCTCCTGCTTGCCAGCGATGGTCAGCGCGGAGGCGAGCTCCGGGCGGACGGCGGCGGAGAGCGCCTCCAGGATGTCGTCCTGGTAGTCGAGGAAGATCGGGAACTCGCCGGTGGGCTTGGCGGCCTTCGAGGCGAGGTCGGCCTGGGCACGGCAGAGCACCTTGATGAAGGGCTTCGCGGCTTCCAGACCGGCGGCGACGACCTCCTCGGTCGGAGCCTCGGCGCCGCCCTTGACCAGCTGGATGGTCTTCTCGGTGGCCTCGGCCTCGACCATCATGATCGCGACGTCGCCGTCCTCCAGGGTGCGGCCCGCGACGACCATGTCGAAGACGGCGTCCTCGAGCTCGGAGTGCGTCGGGAAGGCCACCCACTGGCCGTTGATCAGCGCGACGCGGACGCCGCCGATCGGGCCGGAGAAGGGCAGGCCGGCCAGCTGCGTGGACGCGGAGGCCGCGTTGATCGCGACGACGTCGTACAGGTGGTCGGGGTTGAGGGCCATGATCGTGGCGACGACCTGGATCTCGTTGCGCAGGCCCTTCTTGAAGGAGGGGCGCAGCGGGCGGTCGATCAGGCGGCAGGTGAGGATCGCGTCCTCGGAGGGGCGGCCCTCACGGCGGAAGAAGCTGCCGGGGATCTTGCCGGCGGCGTACATCCGCTCCTCGACGTCCACCGTCAGGGGGAAGAAGTCGAGCTGGTCCTTGGGGTTCTTGGAGGCGGTGGTGGCCGACAGCACCATGGTGTCGTCGTCCAGGTACGCCACGGCGGAGCCGGCGGCCTGCTTGGCGAGGCGGCCCGTCTCGAAGCGGATGGTGCGGGTGCCGAAGGAGCCGTTGTCGATGACGGCCTCGGCGTAGTGGGTCTCGTTCTCCACTAGCGTGTTCTCCGTTACTTTTCGTCTGCGTTTCGTCTTTGTCCCGATCCGCCCGTGTGGCGGGGGGACGTGCGCGGAGAAGCGCTCCATCTGGTGCGGGCCGGTCTTCGATCGAAGCACCCGGGTTCGCAAGGCCCGGGGGCCACTACCGAGGACCGGCGGCGGCGAGGTGCACTTCTCCTCGTGATACTGCGTTGTGCTACCACACTACAAAGTGGGTGTGACACCGCGCACGTTTCCGTGCGTGCGGTGCGTGCGCCGATGAGCACATACGGCAAAGGGAGCGGTCCCCGATCGCTTCGGGAACCGCTCCCTCACGGCGTCCTACTTGGCGCCCGCCGCACCGCGGCGGATGCCGAGGCGGTCGACCAGCGTACGGAAGCGCTGGATGTCCTTCTTCGCCAGGTACTGGAGAAGGCGACGGCGCTGACCGACCAGGATCAGCAGACCACGACGGGAGTGGTGGTCGTGCTTGTGGGTCTTGAGGTGCTCGGTCAGGTCCGAGATACGGCGCGAGAGCATCGCGACCTGGACCTCGGGGGAGCCGGTGTCGCCCTCCTTGGTACCGAACTCGGTGATGATCTGCTTCTTCGTAGCGGCGTCGAGCGACACGCGTACTCCTCGTAGTCTCTTGGGTAGCCACCGAGTGCCCCTGGTCCACTTCTCAGGGGAGCTTCCGTTACTCGGGAGGCGGGGATCCGCTGGGCGCGGCCTCCAGGGCGATCAGCTCCGGGGGTGCGTACACAAACGGCCGTCAGCCAGGGTATCAGCCCGGCGGCAGTGCCCCGGCCCACGCCCGCACCGTACGGACGACGCGGCGGCTGCCACCCGTGTGGGTGACAGCCGCCGTCAACCGCTCGGGCGGGGCGTCAGCTGGTCATGCCGCGGGCCGCCGCGTACAGGTCGAGGACCGCGAGGCACAGCGGGACGAGGGAGAGGAGCACCGCGCCCTCGCTCAGGTCGAGCATCCGGCCCCAGAACGGGGTGACGCCCTTGCGCGGCACGATCAGGGCGATGGCCACGAGGAGGGTGGCGCCCAGGGCGACCGCGGCGGAGAGCCAGACGGTGCGGATGTCGAGCGGGGCGCTGTTGTGGTCGTAGACCAGTTCCTTGATGATGTCGGCCGGCGGGTTCAGGGCGAGGCCGAGGACCAGCAGGCTGACGGTGATGATGCCCGAGATCATCAGGGTCACGACCTGGGACGTGTACAGGAAGAGCCGGGCGCGCATCAGCATGGCGAGGCCGGCCGCCAGCGACAGCAGCTGGGCCCAGCCGCTGCTGGAGAAGCCGAGGACGACACCGGCGGAGGCGACGCCGGTGACGGCGCAGCCGCCGACGAGGCCGAGCAGCAGTTCGTGGCCGCGGCGGGCCTGGTCGGTGATGAGCCGGTAGTCGACCGGCTCCTGCTCCTGCTGGTCCTCGGAACGGCCGCGCTTGGCGATCTGGTCGGGCGAGCGGAAGCCGATGGGCAGCCGGGAGAAGCGGGCGGACCAGCCGGGCAGGAAGCCGATGACGGCGATCATGACGACGGCGGTGACGGCGGCCGTCTCGCGCGGCTCGGCCTCGGAGACGATCGCGGCGAAGGTGGCGAGGACGCCGACACCGGCGCCGAACGCGGCCGCGATGAAGGGAGCGTCCTTCTGCGGCAGCAACAGGACGAGCAGCACCGCGGCGACCAGGACGACGGCGAAGCCGACGAGGAGGTTCAGCCGGCCCGGGCCCTCACCGGCGTCGAGGCCCATCACGCCCGAGCCGCCGACCATCAGGTGCGGCAGCGAGGCGAGGCCGAGGGCGACGGCCGCGTGGTCGTCGTCGTACACCCGCGCGCGTACGGAGGCGAGCGCGACGAGGACGACGCCGGTGACACCGGCGATGACGCCGGGCAGGCCGTGCATGTCGTGCCGCAGCGGCTCCGAGAACCACAGCGCCAGCGCCATCATGGTCAGCAGCAGTGCGCCGGCGGTGAGGCCGACGACCCGCATCATGCCGTCGTTCCAACTGCGCCGGTCCGCCTCGACGGCGGCGGCCACGGCGTCGACGACGTCGTCGAAGACGGCGGGCGGCAGCGAGTCCGCGAACGGCCGCAGGAGCAGCAATTCGCCATCGCGTATCTGCTGTTCGGAGAGCGAACGGCCGTCGTCGAGGACGGAACCGTCCCTGCGCACGAGGTTGTACCCGGTGGGCGCGGCCTCCTCGGGAGTCTGCCCCGACAGCCGCAGGATCTCCGGGTATACGTCAGAGAGCGGCACGTCCTCGGGAAGTGCCACATCGATCCGGCTGTTCGGTGCCGCCACCGTGACCCGGCAGAATCCGGTTGCTGAAACCGTACTCACCTGACGGTTCCCCCTAGTCCAGTACTCGGTGATTCGTCGCGGTTTGCCAGGGCGAAACCCGCTCCGCGCTTCGTTTGGAGCGTCACCCTACCGTCCTCTTGCGGCATCTCCCCATCCCCTCCCGGCTCAACGGCCCCGCAGAACAGTAGGATCAACGCCCGACTCATGCGTTGGCAAAGCCCCATGGGTCGACGAACATACGGGGGCCGTCACGACGGGGGCGGTTCGACATTGCGATTGCGTGAAGGACTGGTGGATCGGTGAGCGTTGTCATCGTCAAGCGCCCGCCGCGGGTTTTCCCGCCGGAGGTGCCGAGTGAGGAGGTCAAGCTCGAGTCCCCTCCCGAACTCCCTCGCACCGAGGACGACAGCTTGCTGATGAACCTGCTGCCCATGCTGGGCATGGGTTCGTCGGCGGCGTTCTTCTTCATGCCGGGCGCCCAGGGCTTCATGAAGATCATGGGCGGGCTCATGATGGTGTCCACGGTCGCCATGCTGGTCGCCCAGATCGTGCGGGCCCGCAAGGGGCCGTCCGGTCAGATGGCCGAGGCCCGGCGCGACTACCTCAAGTACCTGGCGCAGAAGCGCCGCGAGGTCAGGCGCACGGTGCACAAGCAGCGCGACGCCCAGTACTACCTGCACCCGGCGCCGGAGCAGCTGTGGGCGCTGGTCGCCGAGGGGTCGCGGCTGTGGGAACGGCGTTCCATGGACCCGGACTTCGTGCAGGTCCGCATCGGCCTGGGCCCGCAGCAGCTGGCGACTCCCCTGGTCGCGCCCGACACCGCGCCGGTGGACGAGCTGGAGCCGCTGACCGCCCACGCGATGCAGCAGTTCATCGCGAGTTACGGCACCCTCGGTGAACTCCCGCTGGCCATCGGGCTGCGCTCCTTCTACCACGTGACGATCTCCGGTGACGCCGAGACGGTCTACGGCCAGACCCGGTCCGTGGTCGGGCAGTTGGCCTCGCTGCACTCCCCCGAGGACGTGGTGATCGCGGTCGTGGCCTCGCCGGGCGCGGCGGTGGACTGGGAGTGGACCAAGTGGCTGCCGCACATGCAGCACAAGGAGTCCGACGGTGCCGGCACCCGGCGTCTGCTCTGCTACGACCTCGGCGAGCTGGAGGAGATGATCGCCCACCAGCTGGAGGGCCGCCCCCGCTGGAGCCGGGACGGCTCGCCGGTGCTCGACCAGCCGCACGTGGTCGTCGTCCTCGACGGCGGCGGGGTCCCCGCGGACTCGGTCCTCGCCTCGGCGGAGGGCCTGCAGGGCGTGACCATCCTCGAAGTGGTGCCCGGTGAACTCGACGAGGCGCGTGGCTCGTTGTCGGTGCGGGTGTGGCCGGACGCCATGGAGCTGGAGGCTGGCACGGGTGTCTTCACCGGTGTCCCCGACGTGCTGTCGCAGGCGCAGGCCGAGTCGCTGGGGCGGCAGCTCGCGCCGCTGCGTCTCGGTGCCGCCGACGCGGACGAACCGCTGCTGGCGAACCTGGACTTCACGGATCTCATGCAGATCGGCGACGCGGCGAGCGTGGACGTCTCGCGCACCTGGCGGCCGCGCACGCTGCACGAGCGGCTGCGGGTGCCGATCGGTCTCGGCGAGAGCGGCGAGCCGGTCATGCTGGACCTCAAGGAGGCCTCGCAGGAGGGCATGGGCCCGCACGGACTGTGCGTCGGCGCCACCGGTTCCGGAAAGTCGGAGCTGCTGCGCACGCTGGTGCTCGGCCTCGCGGTGACGCACTCCTCCGAGACGCTCAACTTCGTCCTCGCGGACTTCAAGGGTGGTGCCACCTTCACCGGCATGGGCTCCATGCCGCACGTGTCCGCGGTCATCACCAACCTGGCCGACGAGCTCACCCTCGTCGACCGCATGCGCGACTCCATCACGGGTGAGCTGACCCGCCGCCAGGAGCTGCTGCGCACGGCCGGCAACTACGCCAACATCACCGACTACGAGAAGGCGCGCGCGGCCGGTGCCGCCCTCGACCCGCTGCCCTCGCTCGTCCTGATCATCGACGAGTTCAGCGAACTCCTCGCCGCCAAGCCGGACTTCATCGAGATGTTCATCCAGATCGGCCGGATCGGCCGTTCGCTGGGTGTGCACATGCTGCTCGCCTCGCAGCGCCTTGAGGAGGGCAAGCTGCGCGGCCTGGACACGTTCCTGTCGTACCGCATCGGTCTGCGCACCTTCTCGGCGGCCGAGTCCCGTACCGCGATCGGTGTGCCCGACGCCTACCACCTGCCGAACGTCCCCGGCGCGGGCATCCTCAAGTACGACACCGAGACGATGGTGCAGTTCAAGGCCGCGTACGTGTCGGGCACCTACCGGCCGAACGGGCCGATGGCGCAGGGCGGCGGCCGGATCGACCGCTCCCCCGTGCTGTTCACCGCCTCGCCGGTGCCGGTGCGCATCCTCACCGAGCCGGAGCCGGAGACGCGGACCCACCAGGTCGACGACGCGCTCGCCGACACCGTCCTCGACGTCATCGTCAGCCGTCTGGACGGGCAGGGTCCGCCCGCCCACCAGGTGTGGCTGCCGCCGTTGGACGAGCCGTTCAGCCTCGACCAGGTGCTGCCGGCGCTGGGCATCAGCCCGGAGCGCGGTCTGCACGCCGAGGGCTACCACCTGCAGAGCAAGCTGACCGTCCCGGTCGGCCTGGTCGACAAGCCCTTCGAGCAGCGCCGTGACGTGATGTACGCGGACCTGTCGGGTTCCGCCGGTCACGCGCTGATCGTGGGCGGCCCGCAGTCCGGCAAGTCGACGCTGGTGCGCACGATGATCACGTCGTTCGCGCTCACCCACACCCCGGCCGAAGTGCAGTTCTACGCCCTCGACTTCGGCGGCGGCGGCATGCTCGCGCTGGAGAACCTGGCCCATGTGGGCGGCGCGGCCTCCCGGCTGGACCAGGAGAAGGTGCGTCGTACGGTCGCGGAGGTGCACGGCATCCTCAACGCCCGTGAGGAGTTCTTCCGCTCCAAGAGCATCGACTCCATGGGCACCTTCCGCAACCGCCGGGCGCAGGGGCACTACCCCGACCAGCAGTGGGGCGACGTCTTCCTCATCATCGACGGCTGGGCGACGTTCAAGAACGACTACGAGATGCTCGACCCGGTCATCGCCGACATCGCGACCCGTGGTCTCGGTTTCGGTGTCCACCTGATCATCACCGCGACCCGGTACACCGAGATGCGTCCCGCGCTGCGCGACCAGATCCTGAGCCGGCTCGAACTGCGGCTCGGTGACGCGATGGAGTCGGAGTTCGACCGCAAGCGCGCGGAGAACGTGCCGATGGGCAAGCCCGGCCGCGGTCTGTCCCCGGACAAGCTGGACTACCTCGCCGCCACGCCCCGCATCGACGGGTCAACCGCGGTGGAGGACCTCGCCGACGGCATGGCTCACCTCGTCCAGAGCGTCAACAACGCCTGGCAGGGCCCCACGGCACCCAAGGTGCGGATGCTGCCGACGATGCTGCACGCGTCCGAGCTGCCCGGCGGCGGGGACTTCGGCAACCGCGGTATCGCGGTCGGCGTCGACGAGCTCACCCTCTCGCCGGTCTTCGTGGACTTCGAGACCGACCCGCTGTTCGTCATCTACGGCGAGAGCGAGTCCGGCAAGTCCTCGCTGCTGCGGTTCATGGCCAAGCAGATCTCCGAGCGGTACGCCCCCAACAAGGCGCTGTTCGTGGTCTCGGACTTCCGGCGCGCGCTGCTCGGCCAGGTGCCCGAGAGCCACATGTACAAGTACTGCGCCTCGGGTCCGCAGCTCCAGGAGGTCATGGAGTCGCTGGCCGGCTCGATGAGCCGCCGTATGCCGGGCCCGGACGTGACGCCGGACCAGCTGCGCAACCGCTCCTGGTACAACGAGCCCGACGCGTTCATCTTCATCGACGACTACGACCTCGTCGCCACATCGATGGGCAACCCGATGTCGGTGCTCCTGGAGTACCTGCCGTTCGCGCGTGACCTGGGTCTGCGCATCATCCTGGCCCGCTCCACCTCGGGCGCCTCGCGCTCGTCCTTCGAGCCGGTGCTCACCCGGATCAAGGAGCTCGGCGCACAGGGCATCGTGCTGTCCGGCGACCCGTCGGAGGGCCCGGTGTTCAACAACATCAAGGCCACTCCGCAGCCGCAGGGCCGCGGCCAGTTCATCTCGCGCCGGTCGAGCGGTCAGCTGGTGCAGACGGGGTACCTGCCGGAGAGCTGAGCCTGCTTCGGCGAAGGGGCGGGCCGTGTCTGCGGCCCGCCCCTCTCTTTGTCCCTGTGACGGAATGCCTGACCTCGACGGAGTGCGACGCGGTGGACGTTCCCCTGACGAGGACGGCCTACGAGGACCCGGCCACGCGGCGCGCCTGGCGCCGCACGGCCACGTTCCGGCTCAGTGCCTTCGTGTTCTCGCTCGCGTCCTTCGTGGCCTGGCTGTACGCGGTGCTCCTGACACCGGTGTGGACGCTCTGGATCCTCTTTCCGGCCCTGTTCGTGCTCATCTACCTGGCCATGCTCAGCACGGCGAGGGTCATGGGAATCCGTTCGCTGCGCCGGGTCCTGAAGATCTACCCCTGGCAGTCGGTCCCGGGAGCCGCCTCGATCGCGAAGAACGGCACCACCCGCTTCTCCTTCACGGACCCCGAGCGCCCGGACCGGACCGTCTCCCTCGGTTACGGCAGCTTCCCGGGCAGCGGTCGCACGTTCTGGGTCCGCAAGGTCAGGTCCGGCGAGGTCGGCGAGGTCTGGTTCGCCGGCGACCCCCGCTTCCTGGGCGTCGTCGCCGTACCGGGCCCGCGCCGACTGTTCGGCGTCGCGCAGCGTACGGCGGTGGACGACCGGATGTCGGCCCGCACCCGCGGAGTCAGCCCCGAGGCACGGGAGCGCGCCAAGGCCGCGGGTGCGCGGGTCGGCTGACGGACCGAGCAGTCGCGGATACGGCGATGGCGGCGCCCGGAGAGGGTGCCGCCATCGCCGTATGCGTGCCGTGGGTCAGAGCCGTGTGTCCAGGAGCTTGCGCAGGGGCGGGGAGAGCTCGTGCACGGGTGCGCCTGCGGCCTGGGACCTGGTCAGCTCGTCGAGGTAACGGCGGGCCTCGCCGGACAGCTGCTGCTGTCGTCTGCCGAGGCGGTGCCCGGCGATCCAGGTCCAGATGCCGAGGGCGATGAGCAGGACCGAGGCGTACGCCGCGGGCAGGTCCTTGACCACGGCGTAGCCCACGCCGACGCCTCCCGCGACGACGAGGATCCACCCCGCCTCGTCGTGCCAGCCGCCGTGCTCGGCGATCCGCTCGTACTCCTCGACCTCGGCGGGCTTGGGCGGCGGGGCCACGGAGGCGGCTCGTACGCCGGTGGCCGGGCCCCCTGCCGGTGCGGCGTAGGACGGCAGCGGAGCCACGTCCAGTGACCCGCCGCCCCGGCCGGTCAGCCAGGCGGGCACGAACGACACGGGGGCACCGTGCGCGAGCGCCGCCGCGAGCACGTGCCGGTACCCCTCCAGGAAGGGGTGCCGTAGCTTGCGCCTGCCCTGGAGGTTGACCTGGACGAAGGCGGCGAGCGCCAGGACCAGTACGGCGGACGGGGGCGCGACCGCGACGACCATGTTCTCCGGATTGCCGGAGGCGGCCCACACGAGCCAGACGATTCCGACGGCGGTCGCCAGGGAGCCGGCCCAGACGAGCCGACCGCGTGCGAGGCGGCGCAGGGCGGTCTCGTGCTCGGCGAGAGTCCGCCCGACCGTCTCGTCGTCGAAGTAGTCGTAACCGTATGTGCGACCGAACTCCCGTACCGCGGTGGCGAGTCGGGCGTCCGCGGACAGTGAGCGGGCGCCGATCGGCAGAAGGGCGCCGGTGGTTTCGATCATGTCGAGGCCGTCTCCCCTATCCGAACACGGAGTCGCCCGGCCCCCGCACTGTGCGGGTGCAGGGTGCGACGACCTCGACGACGAGCCGCTGCCGGCCGGGCATCACCGTGACGTTGACGCGGTGTCCGGCTCCGCTGTCCGCGGCCAGGGACACGCTCTCGCCCGGCGTCCCCGCCAGCTTCAGCCAACCCTGACTCTGGAACGCCGTGTCCAATCGGCCGACGGCGGCGCCGAGTTGCTCGTCCGGAACGCCGTCGATCCGCCACAGATGGCGGGCCGTGCACACCGTCGTCAGCCCCTTGGACCAGCAGTCGCCGCAGGTCACCGAGGACACCTCGTTGCCCTCGTCCATCCTGCCGCGCACACCGAGGCCGTCCAGGACCCGGCTGGAGAGCGCGTAGAGCTCCTGGACCACGGCCGGTTGGGGTGCCACGTCCGGGACCGGCTGCGCCTGCGAGAGGGCGGCCTCCATCTCGGCCTGCTCCTCCGTCGCCCAGTCCAGCGTCCGGACGATGGTCGCGAAGAGCTCCGAGTAGAAGTCCCAGTCCTCCATGCAGGGCGTGGAGAGCTCGAACGCCAGCAGGTCCGCGTTGTTGGGCAGCGGGATGTAGACCTGGATCTGTCCCCGGGGCACCTCCAGGGGTTCCCCGGTCGGCGAGGCCTCGGCGGTGAGCGTGAAGGGGGCCTGGCCTATCCGCACGACCGCCTCCGAGTCGCCCTTGCCGGAGGGCAGGGTGCTGATCCGGACGTCGTCCTCGGGGTAGGCCCGCCGGAGGCCGGTGAGGGCCTCCGACAGGACGTCCTCGGCGGTGATGTCGTGCAGCGGCATGCGGTACACGGCGACGGTGGCCGTGCTGGGGCGGCCGTCGAAGTCGAGGTTGCAGAATCCCGCGTACACCGCTCCGGCGTTCCGCAGGTCGTCGATGATGCCGGCGTAGGTGACGAACATGCGGAACCGGTCCTGGTCGGTGCCGCCCGGCATGACCTTGTGGACCGTCTCGTAGAGCTGCTCGGCCGCCTCGTCGGCGTCGTCCGTGCCCAGGGGGAGTTCATGGAAGAACGGCGGGACCACCCAGCCGACATGCAGCGCGAACGGCTCCGTGGCCGGAGCGGCAGTGGTGAGTTCGCTCATGCCGCTCAGGCCGCCAGGGTCTGGTGGAACTTGTCACCCGAGGCAGGCCAGGGCATCGTCGTGACCGGCGGGGCGGGCTGCGGCTGACCGGTCGCCGGGGCCGGCTGGGTCGAGACCGCGGGCGCGCTGCCGCCCTCGTTTCCGCCGGAGATCAGGTGGCCGATGCCGAAGCCGGTGGAGAAGCCCTTGACGGCGCCGGTGATGAGCGACGGGTCGACGGCCTTGCCGAACTTGCCGAGGCCCCAGTTGATCATCTTGGTGCTCATGGGGTTCTTGATCTGGTTCATCATGACCTTGGCGCCGGACGCGAGTGCTCCCGCCTCGCGGGCTCCGGTGAACAGCGCCTTGCCGCCGGAGATGAGCGCCTTGCCGGCGCCGCCGACACCGGGGATCACACCGAGCGCGTCGAGGCCGACCTTCCACATCGGGGCGCCGCCCATCCAGTGACCGGCCATCGCCGCACCCGCGAAGGCGACCGAGCCGGCACCCAGGATGGCCGAGGCGACCTGCCCGCCGATCGGGATGACGTTGACGACGATGGCGGCGGCGGCGAGCGCGGCGGAGATCGTGGAGAACAGGTCCGCGTTGTCGATCAGGAAGTTCTTGAAGCCGTCCCAGGCGCCCTTGAGACCGTCCGTGATCTTGTCCCAGACGCTGATGTCCGGCGGCCGGTTCTTCGCGGCCTCGCGAATGGCGTTCTCGGCCTTCGCGGCCTGTTCCTCCCAGTACTTGCGCAGCGCCTCGGCGTCCTGGATGAGGAGTTTGAGATCGGTCGCGGCGTCCTGGGCGGCCCGCGAGGCGGAGTCCGCCTCCTCCGAGAGGGCCTTGGCCTGCTGCTCGGTGAGCTGCTGGAACTGGGCGCCCTCGATCTTGACGTTGACCTTGTCGACGTCGGCGTTCTTCTGGTCGAGCCTCTTGCGGGCCTCGACCGCGCGCTCCTCCAGGTTCTTGGCCTGGCGCTGCATGGTCTCCAGCTCGTCGTGCCAGCCGCGCAGCGCCCTGGAGCAGGCGGCCATCGACTCGTGGCCCTGCTGAAGGTACTTGGGCAGCTCGCCGACCTTGTCCTGGAACTTCTTGGCGGCCTCGCCGTCCCAGATCCCGTCCGTCTTGCCGATGCCCACCAGCATCTCGCGCATCTCGTCGAGCTCGTCACCGACCGTCTTGACGTCGTACGCCAGCGACTCGATCGTGTGCAGGTCACCCTTGGCCGGATTGAACGTCAGTCCGGGCCAGTTGGGATCGTCGAACATCCCCATCGTCTTCTCCCCGTTGTGTGTGCGTGTGCGTGGTGTCTCAGCTGTGGTGCGGGCTACTTCTGACTGAAGCCCTTCTGCAAATCCTGGTCGGTCGTCTGGTACGCCTCAAGCGTCTTCTGCAGACCCTCGTGCAGCTGCTTGGCGCCGTCGGCGATCCGCTTGATGCCGTCGCCCCAGTCGTCCTGGAAACCGTCGCAGGCGTTGTCGAGACCGTCCGTGCCCAGACCCTTGGGACCGACCTTGTTCAGCCGCTCCTGGGCGCCGCGCATCCGGTCGTCCACCTGATCCAACCGGTTGATCAGGGTCTTCATGCGATCGACATCGATCTGGAAGTCCGCCATCGCCATTGCCTCCCCGTAGCGTGATCAGTGATCGCCGGTCAGACTATCGGAGCAGCAACTTCAGGCCTACCTGGCGATGTTCGCTGTCGCCAATTTGTGGCATGCGCATGCTACGCGCGGTCCCATACGTGCAGCACGGCCTGCGCGTAGGCCAGCCGGTGGTCCAGCCTGGGTGAGGCAAGACGGTACTTGCGGCCTGTCTGGTACTCGATGGCCACCTCGGGCGCATCGGCCGACCGCCACCGCGTCCACGTCGGCGGCTCCATCTCCCAGGCGGCTTCCTTCTTCGCCTCGCCCTTCTCGCCGAGCAGCAGCCAGAGCGCTCCCTGCGCGGCCATGACCGCCCAGCACAGGAAGTAGATCGGGGAGATCAGGACGAACACCGTCCACGCCTTGCCGGTCCCCACCTCGCCGACCAGCGGTGCGCCGCCCTGGGTGGGCTGCACGCTCCAGCGCACGCGGCGCGGCCACGGCAGGGTCCGGCCGCCTCGCCGGGTGATGCGGCCGAGAGGGACGCCGTCACCGCCGTACACCTCGTAGACACCGCTGCCGACGGGCCGTACCGAGCTGAGCGGTTCGCCGTTCGGGCCGGTGACGGTGAACGCCGGGCGCTCCCGGCGGTTGCCCTTCGGGGCGTCCTGAGGGACGTGGACGTACGCGAGCGGTTGGCCCTGCGTGCCGGGGCCGGCCTGCTGGACGGTGGCGGTCGGCTCACCCGGTACGACTTTGTCGTACCTGCGCAGTCTCTTGTTGGGGACGTGAATCACGGTCTCCGCAGGAGCGGCCGGCCGACCGTACGGCCCCGGCTGCTGAGCCTGCGGGGCCCATTCCTGACTGCTGTGGTTCATGGCCGCCCAACTGTCGGTCCGGTTGACGATGACGGTCGACAGACTCTCAAAAGTGGGTCGGCGATGTCGCGGGGTGGTCGGCGTCGGCGGGGCCACGGGGGACTTGTCCACAGAACCTCCACACCATGCCCCCGAGGCCTTACGGCCGTGCCGGCTCAGCCCTCGGCGCGGCGGGCCTGCCACAGATCCCGCAACAACGCGATCTCCGCCATGTGATGGATCAGTTCGAGGTTGGCCCCCCACAGCACGGAGATGTACGGCTCGTCCGGTGCGGAGCCGTAGGGGTACTGGGAGAAGCCGATCGTGTCGAGCTGTTCCTCCGTCACCCCGCCCACGGCCTCCCGCCAGCGGTCGAGCAGGGACCAGAAGCGTTCCTGAGCCAGGGCCGCGGACGGGGTGAAGTCGACCAACTCGTGGGGATCCGTGCGGCGTTCGCCGAAGGTCCACTCCCATTCGCCGGCGAAGCAGGAGTGGAGGTGGCCGAGTCGCCACGCGATGGTGGTGACCGGGGAGACGTCGGGTTCCACCGGGCCGGTGTGGGCGAGGACCTCCTCGACGCGTGCGACGCTCACGCTCCAGTCCTCGGCGATCTTGGCGACGGTCATCCCGTCGGCGGCCTGCCGGGCGACCTCGGCGTACTCGCCGGACGGGATGTCCGGGGCGCCCTTGTCGATGACCCACTCGCCGGGACCGTACGCCCGGGGCGTCACCGCCTCGCTCCGGCGCCGGATCGACCAGGAGCCCGGCACCGGCTCCCACAGGTACTCCTCGTCGCCGAGCCCTTCGAGCCGTATCTGCGCCCGCTCCCTGACGCAGTCGAACTGGTCCAGCAGTACGCCCAGTCGGTCGGTCCGTATGCGTCCCGTCTCCATGCCCGGCTCCCCCCTCGCGATCACGTCCAGCCGGAGGCTAACCGGCCGTCCGCGCGGGGCGCGACGCATTTCCGTGCCTGCGGGTTCCGTTCGGAAAGGTCTGCGCCAACTGGGCCTCGAATCAAGTCATGTGACGCCGAGTGAACTTGTTCGCATGATCCGATCGAAGTTACGTTGCCCGGAGAAACTTTCGAACGGGGGTCCCTGTGGGTGTAGTCCTGCCGAGCGAGCTGGATGCGGCCCTGGACCTGATCGGCATCAGCTGGCCCAACGTCGACGAGGACGACTACCGCGACATGGCCCAGGCCATGCGGGAGTTCGCCGACGACATCGACGACGGCGCCGCGGACGCGCACCGGGCGATCACCGATCTCGTCGGCGGCAACGAAGGCCTCGCGATCCAGGCGCTCGAGAAGCACTGGGATCTCGTCAAGGGCAAGCATCTGACCAACCTCGCCGAAGCGGGCCGGGTGGCGGCGACCGCGCTGGACGCGGTCGCCGTGCTGATCGAGGGCGCGAAGATCGCCGCGATCGCCCAACTCGGCATCCTCGCGGCGGAGATAGCGGCCGCCATCGCGGCCGCCCCGCTCACCTTCGGGCTCTCCACCCTGGGCGGTATCGCGGGGACGCAGGTCACCCGGATCGCGGTGAAGCGCATCTTCGAGGAGGTGTGCGAGGAGATCGCCGGGCGGATCATGGAGGTCGCGATGGGCCCGGTCTTCCAGGCCATCGGCGCGATGGCCGGCGATCTGGTCGTACAGATCGGCGGCAACGCCCTCGGCACGCAGAACGGCGTCGACCTCGGCCAGACCGCGAAGGCCGGCGAGAAGGGTCTGGGCGAGGGCGTCGACACCCTCAAGTCGGGCGGTATGCAGCTGGCCAGCGCGGGCGGGGGCGCGGGCGGGTCGATGCAACTGGCCGGTGCCGACGGCGGGTCCAGCAGCTCGGGCGGCGGGGGCGGGGGCGGCGGTCAGTTCAGCATGGACCTCGACTCCTACGACCGCGCGAGCAACGGACTCAAGGGCGCGGGCGGCAAGATCCGGGACGGGGCCGGCACCAAGCTGTCCCGCGCCAAGTCCTCGCACGGCCGCGCGCGGGGCAAGGATCCGCTGACCAATCTCCTCGACCCCATGGTGGACGAGGTCATGGAGGGCATCGGGCGGGGCGTCAAGCGCTCCGCCGACCACCTCGACGAGAGCATGACCGGTGGCCTGAAGCAGATGGCCAAGCGGCACAAGGACAACGACGACGGCATCGCGACCGAACTCCAGGGCCTCACCAAGTCGCCGGGCCGCGACATCCCCGTCTACCACCTCGACGACAAGGGCAAGGTCACCCGGATCACCTCGGACGGCCACCACGACCTCACCCCCGACGACCGGACCCGCCTGACCTCGCTGAACCTCCAGGGCGACACCGTCCCCGAGCGGAAGGCGGGCAATTTCCCGCTGCCCAAGGGCAAGCGGGAGAGCAAACAGTCGCAACAGGTAGCCTTCGGTAGCACCGACCTCTCGCAGGCCACCAAGACGGCCCGGCAGGCGAACGGTGACTACGGAAGGACGACGAAGGGGAAGTTCTCCAGCCGGAACTACGCCGCGGGCAGGCACGGAAAGCCGGGCGCCGATGACGAGTTCATCATCGTCGGCCGCAGCAAATGGCCCGCCTCGCATTCGGAGCGTCAGGTGGGCATACCGTTCCTCAACGCAGGGACCAAGGACAGGCTGACCGAGCTCTACACCGAACGAGAACCGTGCACGACCGGAAAAGGCGCACAGAACTGCAGCGCCTGGATGTCGGAGTACCTCCCGAAGGACGTACGCGTCTCCCATACCGTCGAATACGGCGACACACCGGATTCGAAGCAGAAGGGCAATGACGCGATGGAGAAGTACCTGAACGGCATGAACCCGAAGAAGAGGTAGCAACAGCACATGCCCCCGCTCGTCGACCACGCGATGATGGAATCGGTCTTTCCCGCCGAGGAGATCGAGACGTGGGAGGAGGAGAAACTCCCCGCCCGACTGCACGCCTCGGTCCGGACGGTCCTGACCGAGGTCGGACTGCCGCACGACCGCAGCTCCTTCTTCCAGCTGGACGGCGCGCTCTTCGAGGGCGAGGACACCCCGGCCGCGTTCCGCCGCTGCGCGGAACTGGACCGTTTCTCCGACTACGAGGACATGCCGAAGGGCTGGGAGAACTGGCTCGTCATCGGTGAGATCTTCTACGACGTCGTCGTACTGGATCCCGAGTCCGGAACGGTGTACGGCCTCCCGGACGGCGAGTACCGGGCCCTCCCGCTGAACCGCAGCCTCGAATCCTTCGCCTATTTCACGTACCTGCTCCAGCTGGAGCGCCCGAAGTACGACTACTCGGTGTCCGAGGACGTCGACGATTGCGAGGACGTCGCGATCTCCCTGCGGAACCGGATGATCGAGGCCGATCCGCTTCCCTTCGAGAACGTGGAACCCGCCTGGTCTGAGGAGTTCGACTGGGAGGACGAGGACGCCCCCCGTCTGCCCCCGTGGGATGCTGTGCTGTCGAACGTGTACGAGTCCATCGACTAGGCGGAATCACCCATGACAGTCCCCTCAGGTGACGTCCGGCGTGCCGATCCGCAGGAGCGCACCATCTTTTCCGCGGCGGCGGTGGCGGGCATCCGGCACGAACCGAGTGCGGACTTTCTTCGCGATGTCGGCATCCCGGCCCGCCCGAATCCCTGGTTCGACCTCGTGGACGGCTCCCCTGAGCAGACCAGGGCGCTCGGCGACGCATACGCCGACCTCCACGAGCGGTGGACGGACCTGCCCGAAGGCGCCGAGGACCGGCTCCTGCTGGGCACGGTGCCCTATGACGACATCGCCCACTTTCTCCATCTGCTGGAGAAGGAGCGCCCGAACCACGACTTCGAGTCGGAAAACGAGAACATCGAACCGGCCGCCCTTGACGTGAGCAATTCCCGCTGGCACGACATCCTGGAGTATGTCGCCGAACCCGAGGCGAGGTAAGGGCGATGAATGACAGCACCATGAACGACAGCGCCATGAATGACAACGCCAGGAACGACAGCGATATGCGGCGCGTCGGGGAGATCGCCGTCCCCCTGAGCGTCGGCCCGTATTTCACGACGGACGCGTCAGACCCCGTTCCGCTGCGGCAGTTCGCCGAGTCCGTCGGGCGTACGGTCGTGCTGGAGGAGTGCCGGGAGTGGACACGGTTCGGGTCCGACCGCGGGTTCGAGATCTGTGCCGACCAGGAAGGCGTCGTACGGGCCGCGCTCCTCGACTGGACCGAGGGGACGCGGTTCGTGAACGCGACCGCGGAGGCCTTCGCCCGGTCGCTCGCCGCGCTCGATCAGGGGCTCGCCGGGATCCTCGGTACCGACGAGCCGCAGGAGGCGGCCGCCGCTTTCGCGGAGCTGGAGCAGCGGCTGCGGACGCTCGACCCACGGGCGTTCGAGGGGCGGGAGCACTGGTGGCCCCTCGTCCTCGACGACATCCGGGACACCGCGAGCGCGGAGTGGTTCACCGCCTTCGAGATCGTCAACGACCAGGGCGAGAAGCAGATCGTCACGCAGGCCGGTGACATCGGCGTCCACCCGGAGGAGCGGCTGTGGGCCCGGCTGCGGGCCGCCGGTGTGCAGCCCGAGCAAGTGCTGCGGGTCCACACCGAGTTGGAGGCCTGCTTCATGCCGGGGCACTACTGCTCACTGTGGCTCGGGCAGGTCTTCCCAGAGGCGCAGCTGACCCACAACTTCCCCTACGGGGAGACGGCCGAGTCCCGCGCCGAGGGCATCCGGCAACTGCGTGAGGCAGCGGCCCAGCAGCAGCAGTAGAGGGGATTCAGCACATCATGACCGTCGGTACGACCGTCACGCCGGACATCGCCGCCTGGCCACCGCTGGACGAGGACAAGCGGGCGCCGGGTCGGCAGTTGCTCGACTGGGCCGCCGACGGAGCCGGGTCCCGGCTGTGTCTGGTGCGGGGCGCGGAGGGCAGCGGCAAGAGCGCACTGCTCGCCTGGCTGCTGGCCGGGACCGTCGGCCGTCCGGGGCTCGTCGTCCATGCCACGGTGCCGTCCGAGGGGCTGACAACCGAGACCTTCGCATGGGAGTTGGGCCGCCAGCTCGGTTACGGCCCCCTCTCCCCCGGCCGCCTGCTCGACCAAGTCGCCGCGGACGAGCGGCCGTTGCTGCTGCTCGTACCCGATCTGCACCGGGCCGGGGCGGGCCCCGCGGATCTCCCGTCGGCGACTCCGGAGACGCTGGTCGCCGAGCTGCTGGAGCCGTTGCTGACACTTCCCCATCTGCGCGCGGCCGTTGAGGTCGGGACGTCGGGGCTGCTGGCCGCGGACGGCGTCGAGGCGGTCGAGGTCGTCGAGGTCGTCGATCTGGGTGCCGGGGACGGCGAGGGCGCCGAGCCGGCCCCGTACGCCGAGCTCGTCGCCGCGGTCCCGCGCACGGCCGACGGCCGCCCCGACTGGGCCCAGGCCCCTGACGCGGTCCTCCGGCGCGTCCTCGACGCGGCGCTGCGCACCGACGGACCGTACGACCAAGGAGGCGCCGTTCTCGGCCTGTTGGCCGATCCCGGCTTCCTGGTGCACGGCTCGGCCACCGCGCTGACCGCCGTCCTCGCCGACGAGCGCGTGCCCGTGCCGGGGCGGCTGCGCGAGGTGTGGAGGCATGCCGCACCGGAGCTGACGGCGTATCACACCGACAGCGCCGAACGGGCCGCCCTGCTGCACGCCGCCGCGGTCGACACGGACCCGGACCTCACCGAGTACCTGCGGCCGCTCGCCGGCCAGCACTGGTGGTCCGCGGTATGGGCCCGGCGGGCCCTCCCGGTGAACGCGCTGGCCCTGGTGCCGGGCGTGGAGCGAGGACTGCTGGCCGCGGACCCGACGGGGCGGCTGCGGACGTACGACGTGGAGAGCGGTACGGCACTCGACGCGGCCGACGCGGCCGCGGCTCCCGCCGTCCACCCCGCCTCCGTACGACCGCGCTCCCTGGCCCCTCGTGACGCCCGCTCGGCGCTGCTGCTGGACCGGTCCGACGCACTGCTGCCGCTCGTGACCGAGGACGACCCGACCACCGCGTTCGCACTTGAGCGGATCGCCGAGTACCACGGTTCGGCCGCGCTCGCCGGGGAGGAGTCGCTGGTCACCGCGCTCGGCAGCGGCGGCACCCGGAGTCCGTACGCGGTCGTCGGCGACCGGGGCGGCTCGGTGCACGTGTGGTCTCTGGGCGAGTACCAGGACGTCCCGCGCTCCCACCGTGTGCACGAACAGCCGGTCACGGCCGTCACCTGCGTCGACACCGCCGACGGGCTGACGCTCACCTTCAGCGCCGGGGCGGACGGCTCGGTACGGCTGTGGGAGGCCTCGGCCGAGCCCATGCCGGTGCCTGTGCAGGAACGCCCCTACCGGACCACAGGGCTTGCCGCGGCGGACACGCCTGCCGGTCCGGTGCTCGCCGTGGCCTGTAGCGACGGCGAAGTGCATCTGTGGCACGTGTTCACCGGCAGGGTGCGGGTGCTGCCGTGGCTACGGGACTGCGACGCGCTCGCGCTGACGCCCGAGGGGGTGCTGGTCGTCGGGGATATGGCGGGGCTGAGTGCCGTACGGCTGCGGTTGGATGTGCTCTGGGAGCAGTGAGGCGGCCTGCCGGCTAGCCGAAGGGGCTGGAGGCCACGGCCGTCCTCGGTTCGCGGGTCGGTGTCGGGCCGTGAAGGAGGTGCCGGCGGCCACCGGTGTGGCCAGTTCCAGGGACCGCTCCTCCGCCTCGAAGACCTCAGTGGACTGGGATTCCTTTGGTGCCGTGGGTCTGCCGGGTGAATCCCTCGCCGCCGGCGATGGCTTCGGCCTCGGCGACGGAAACCCCGGGTCGCAACGACTTCGACACCCTGGTGGCCCTGCCCACCACCGCCTGAGCCCGGGCCGCAGCACGGGAAAAGGCTCCCGTCACTACGTCAGTTGTGACGGAAGCTGTTCTTACATCAATGTGGTGCGGCGATCCGCGTCATCCCCGAGCAGTCCTGCCCTCCGGAAGGATCCGGCTCGTACACCCAGTACAGGGCGGCGAGTTGGGCCAGCAGCAGGACGGGGACGAGAGGGGCGGCGGCCAGGGCGAGTCCTCCCGGCCGCTGCCCGCGCCGGCGCAGCAGCACCAGCGGGATCAGGGCGGCGAGGGCGCATGCGGGAGCGGCCCAGGCGGTGACGTACATGCGGGTGGAGGGGCCCAGGTACCGGCAGTTCTGGAAGGTGTCGCCGTCGAAGGAGAAGTGGGCGGCGAGAAGGCCCGCCGAGGCGAGGACCAGGACGAGGACCGCCCAGGACCATCGTCGGGTGGGTGCGCTCATCAGTACCAGTCCGGGTTGGGGCGGACGATCCGGATGTTCTGCTGCCCTTCGTGCTGCTCGGTGGCGGGGAGCCGGCCCTCCAGGCTGACGTTCTGGTACGAGTCGCTGTGCTGGGTGTACTTGATCTCGCCGTCCGGCATCACCGCGGTGACGATCGCCGCGTGGTGCGTGTTGCCCTTCTCGATGGAGTCGTTGGGCCCGGACTGCTCGTAGTAGATGATGTCGCCGGGCTTCACGTCGGAGCGCGGGATCTCGCTGCCGCCGTGCTCCAGCATGAAGTTCTGGTTGTTCTCGGCGGCGGCCCAACTGTCCGAGTAGGCAAGGCGCTTGTCGACGCCGTCGGCGCCGGTGCGGTTGCCGATCATCCAGGAGTCGTCGTCCGACGTCCCCCAGATGCTGGTCTTCTCCTTCATCCCCGCGTGCAGCAGGGCGTTGGAGACGAAGTTGGTGCAGTTGTTGCCGAAGTCGGTCGGGTCGTCCTTGTCCCAGTTGTCGAGGGCGTACTCGACCAGCTTCACCCGGTCGTACTTGCCGTTGCCGCGCAGTTCCTGCCGTACGTCGACCGGAATGCCGTCGAGGTTGGCGATGGCGACCGGCTGGGCGAGCATCATGTCCTTGCGCTGCTGTTCGCTCAGCCCGTTCCACCACTGCCGGACAGTGGTCGGGTCCTCGCCGACCGGGATGTCACTCGCGAGCATCTGCATCTGGACGTGCGAGGCGTGCGTCTGGAGGTCGTTGAGCGCCTTGCCCGGATCGGTGAGTCCGGTCTGGCCGCCGAGCTTCGCGAACTCCTCGGCGGCGAGCTTGTCGGCGGTGGTGACCTGTTCGACGGCCTGGTCGACGAGGTCCTGCACCTGGGCCTTGTACGGCCCCATCTCCTCGGCCTCGGTGCGGTTGCGTGGCGGCGGGCCCGTGACCGTCCCGTCGGCGCCTATCTCGAGGCCGTACCGGGCGGCGAGATCCACGGCGGCCCGCATGGTGCTGTGCGCGGTCTCGATGGTCGTCGTCATTCCGTCGGCGACCATGTTGACGGACAGGAGGATGTCGTAGCCCGCCTCCAACTGGTTGGCGAGCAGCTCGAAATCGGCGGCCGCTGCAGCACCGACCTCGTCGGTCCAGTTGTCCTTCAGCGGCTTCGCGCCGTACTCCCGCAGGTCCTTCGCCGCGTCCAGGGAGTACTTGGCGAGGGCGTGCCACTCGTCGGCTGCCGTCGCCCAGGTCTTGGGGCGGGCGTTGTTGATTCCTTCGTACGACACCATGGTCAGGCCCTCCCGAGATCGTTCAGCCCGGCCCGCAGCCGCGACTCGGCCTCGGCGTCCGCGCGGTCGTAGCCGTCGGCGGACTCCCGCAGTTTCTGGCTGAGTTCGCCCATCCGCCGGGCGAGGGAGACCATGTGCTCCTCCCACTTCTCGGCACAGACCTTGAGGTGCACGGGGCTTTCCCAGCCGTTGCCGTAGTGGGCGCCGTACACCTCGTCGCTGGTGTCGAGCGAATGACTGAGACGCTTCATCGTCTGCTGCGACAAGGACTCGGTGTCATCGGCCGCGGCGCGTACGCGCACAGCGTCGATGTCGATGTCGGCCATGGACAACTCCCCCGATATGAACTGGCTGTCGACGATCATCGTACGGCCGTCCCCGGGGCCCTTCACACGACCCGCCCCCTCTTCCCACGGGCTCCTCTTGATCCCGCTGGTACGTTCCTGCCTGTCTTGCGGGGCGTTCTCCCACTGCCGGGTCTCGCCGGGAACCCCGGAGCGCGGCTCGCCGCACCCGTCAGGACCGCAGTTGGTGCGCAGGTGGCTCTGGGCCGGGCGAGGCCTGTTCAGCGGCGGCCCTGAAGCTGCTGCTGAGCGGCCGCCTCGGGGGCCGTCCTCGCCATCGCCTGCACGGTGAAGCCGACGCCCGGAGCGAGCACGCCTGCCACGGCGGCCCACCAGCGCCAGGCACCGCTGTCCGGGACGAGCAGAAGGGTGGCGAGGCATCCGAGCGCCACCGCGAACCCGGCGACTCCCGGCAGCGACGCGGTCACCATCCAGCCCGCCCCGAGGTCCAGCAGCCTGACCCGCCGCTCGGGGTCCGGTCGCGCGGGTTCGGTGTGCCCCTCCGCTACGACCTGCTCGGCCACCCGGCCCGGAACCGCGCCCGGCAGTTGCCAGCCGTCGTCACCTACCAACTCGGCGAGGACGTCACTGCCTCGGCGGTGAGCAGGATGCCAGATCAGCCGGCCATGGGCGCCGGACAGGACCGTTCCGGCTGCATCGATACCCATCTGGGAGTGGAAGGGGATCTTTGGACCAGCGCCCTCCAGCACAAGACACTGCAACCGGCGGGTGTTCTCCCGGCGCCTCTTCCCGTCGGCCGCCTCGGAGTTCCCGGGCAAGGGCGCTTCGGTGTGCTGTCCGGTTCCCGTGACGGTGACTCGTAGGGTGCGCCAGTCGGGGGTGACCGTGCGGGCGGGGCGCCGGATGCTTTCGGCCAGGTACCAGCACATGGTCGCGGCGAGCGTCGCCAGGAGCCACAGGGGCCCGATCACCCACACAGTCCCGGTCTCCACCGCGCGCCCGTCGAGCTGACGTTGCACCTCGGCGAGCCGATCGTCGCCGATGGCCCCGAGTTCGGGCCGCCCCGGTACGGAGGCCACGTACAGCTCGCTGCCGACTCCCTGACGCCGGTTGGTGGCTGCCCGGAAGGTCACGGGCACTCTGCCCCCTCCAGCCGACGGGGAAAGAAGAACCGTGTAGTCGGCCGTGGCGGAGGAGCGGGGGTTACTGCCCGCGTCCTGGTTCTCGATTCTCACGATGGGCCGCCGCTCGATCACCGCACCCTCCCGGGCAAGCACCGCACTCGTGCCTGTTCCTCGCGCGTCCGATGCGGCGAGCGTCACCCACAGGGCCATCAGCGTGAGGCATGTGACCAGCGCTGCGCCGTAACGGATCGTCAGCCAGCGCGTGCCGTTCGTCCGGAGCGGTACGGTTTCCGAGCCGCCTCCTGGCGACACCGAGGCTGTCCGCACTGCCCACCCGTAGGACTCACAGCGGGTCCGATCACCGTCCCGCAGCACCGCGACCGCCCAGATGACCAGAGACGCAGCGAGCAGGGCCGGCGAGCACCACAGGATGGCCGTGCGCACCGGCGAAGTGCCCAGGAACAGCCAGGTGGCGGTCAGCGCCACGAGGGCGAGCGGGACGGCCACGGTGACGAACCTCCCGCAGCGCGGGTAGGCACGGACATCTTGCGCGACTTTGTCCAAGGTCCACTTGCGGCTCATCCGAACGCTCCGAACCGCTGCGGATCAGGCCGATCCCGCAAAGCCCTTGCGTCTCCACGCGCTTCCCAGCGCGTGTCGGCAGCCGCACCGGGCCGGTCCTCCTTCTCGTCCGCGTTGGGGTCCCCGCTGACCGCCGCGTCACCGTGCTTGGACAGGTTGGCGCCCGCGCCGATGGCGAAGCCGACGGGAACGTTGGTGGCCACATCACCTGCCAGGTTTCGCGCCGCCGAGAGAGTCCGCCCGTCCGTGGCCCGGTGGACGGCTGCGCTCCCCGCTCCGCCGGCCAGTCCTCCGGCGAGCGCTCCGAACGCCATCTGTGAGCCGTCGTACCGATCCCCGCTTCTCAGGTTGTTGGCGGCGTCACCGGCAACTGAGGACAGGGCGCCCAGAGCCACGCCGTCGACAGCGTTGGCGACCGCACCTCCGCCGAGCTGCGAAGCCAACCGACCTGCGACGAACATGCCGCCGACGGCTCCCAGAACGCCGTTCACCGCGTTGCCGTTGAAGTCGGCGTCATCGCCGGTGACCAAGTTCGTCACGACACCGGACCCGGTGCCCGCAGCCCATTGGACGCCCAACTCGACAGCCGGCCCCAGGAGCTTTCCCTGCCTCACCGCCGTACGAATGGTCTGGAACATCCGGGCCGCGGCCGCCAGCAACCGCCCCAACCTCGTGGCCGCCTCCGCAGCCTGCGTCCCCAACCGCACCGCATTCGCCGCTCCGGCCGCCGCCGAGAACCCGACTGTGACGAAGGAGAGCGCGACGGACGCAGCGATCGAGACTCCGATCTCGAGGTAGATCTGATGAATCTCCTCGTTGATCTCCTCGATGTTGGCGGCGGCCTCCTCAAGCCCCTTGGCCGCCTGCGGGAAAAGCGGCGCGGTCTCCTCTACCGCTCGGCCGACCTTCTCCCAGTACTCATGGAAGGCCTCCGCGGATTCCCCCCGCCAATGCTCACCGAGAACGCCCCGCACCCTCCGGTCGAGCGCTCCGTACGCCTCCTCAAGCTCCTCCCCCATCGTGCGCCACCCCTTGGCCGCCGCACGCAGCACATCGGGACGGCCGCCGGGATTCACCACCTCGATCCCGGCTTCGTAGACCTTCTCGGCGAAGCTCTCCTCGCTCAACTCTTCCCACCCTTGAACGTGAACAGCTCCGCGAGAGCGTCGTCCGCCGCGGCGGAGTTCCTCGCGTTGTCCTTGACGGCCCGGCTCAACTCGTCGAAGTTCCGGGCCAGATTCCCCAGGGATTCGGCCATCCCGGCGGCCAACTCGACGTAGGCCGACGTGACCTCTTCGGACTCCGTCAGCAGGCCGAACCCGTCATGGATCCGCTCTGCCCCCGTGGCCCGCTCAAACGCCCTGACGGCACTCGCCAGGTCATGGGCCCGCGTCTCGAACGCGCCCCCCAGTTGCGCCATTTCCTGCGGATCCAAGAAGAAATCACCAGACATGCGCCGCTCCGTACACTCATCCCTCGACGACCTTGGACGTGCACTTCCGCAACCGCGCGTCGGCCGAAGAGTCACGTATCCGCACACGATGGAGGGACGGCGTCAACTCCGCGGCCGTGAGAGCCTGTCCGCCCATGTCCACGGTGCGGGCCGGGCCACCGCCCATGATTGAATCGCCAAGTGATCATCGGTGCATCCGGCAGCACCTCCGCCGGCAACCTGCCCGCCGTGGTGGAGGCCGTCGCGCAGGGGGACGCCTCGCCACAGGAACTGCTCGACGCATGGCTGACCGCGACGGTGTTCTGCTCACGTCCGCAGCGCCCCGGTGTCCTGGTCGCCGAGATCGACGGCGGCCAAGTGGTGGGGGTGTGCACGTCGTTGGAGGCGCTGGCACGGTTCGCGGGGGCAGGCGACTGGTTCTCCACGACCGGGGCGGACCTTCTGTCGCAGCTGCCACCCGGGGTGGACATCGTCCTGGATCCGGCCGGGCCCCATCCTCTGCGTCTGAGCCCTGGCGCGCTGCGGGCCACGCCGACCCTGCGCCTGAACACCCTGAGCGGGAACGGAGATTCGTAAGCGGTGGTGAAGTCCTCACCTTTTGATCCCCAGGGCAGCAATGCGTCTTCCGGGGGCGGCCAGTTCTCCGTCGAGGTGGCGTATCTGTGCTCCATCATCACGCCTTTGCGTGAATCGATGGCCGCCGGCCGGCAGGTGAGTGACCATCCCGGTCGCCTGACGGCACACTTGGGCAACACCGGGTCGGAGAAGTTCACCGAGGCCGCCGAGCACTTCATCTCGTCATGGGGCTACGGCATGGACAGACTGGTCAAGGACGCCGACCTCATCGCGGACAGGCTGCAGCAGACCGCGGACGGTTACGCCGGTACGGACGAGCAGGTCGCCGACTCGATGCGCGGCGGGACCGCGACCGGCGGCAGCAGCGCGTCCCAGGGCCCGGTGACCGCCTGGGTACAGGCGCATGTCATCGAGCCGACCGGCATCGACGACCTCTCCCGCGACATCGATGACACGTGGAAGTCGGTGTTCGGATGAGCGGAACGATCGCGGCCGATGCGACCGTTCCCGATCTGGTCCCTGGTGCGCCCGCGGAGCTGGATCAGCTGGCCGCCGAACTCTCCCAGTACAGCCGGGCGTTCGCCGACTCCGCGCAGCGCTTGCGCGCACTGGACACCTCCAGCTGGTCCGGGGACGCGGCCGAGGGCTTCCGCAACGCGGTCGGCAAGCTCCCGGCCGGTCTGGAAAGGGCCCAGGAGGCGTTCGCCTCGGCGCGGCAGGCCGTCGATCACTACGCCGACGTACTCCGCCGGGCTCAGAAGGAAGCCGCGGCCGTCATCGACGACGCCGCGGAGGCTCGACTGGCCTCGCGCAAACACCGTTACGCGGTGGACGACTTCGAGCAGGCGCGGGCCCGCGGCGACGAGACGGCCGTACCGCCGCCCGGTACGGACCCGGGCGAAGCGGCCATGGCGGCTGCGACGGCACGACTGAACCGGGCCCGGGCACAGGTCGACGAGGCTGCCGACCGGGCGGACCGCACCCTGCGCACGGCCGCCGAGGCCGCCCCGGACAAGCCCGGGGCCCTGGACCGGCTCATGGGCTGGGGAAAGAGCTTCGCCGACGGCTTCGGCGAAGCCGGTCTCGACCTGCTGAAAACGGCCGTCAAAACCGACCCGTTCTACGCCCTGGTCGACCCGGAGGGCTTCCTCAAGCAGACGACCACCACGCTCGACGGGCTGGTCTGGGGCGCTCAGAACCCGAGGGAGTTCGCGAAGGCGGCCACGGACTGGAACACCTGGAAGACCGATCCGGCGCGAGCGCTGGGGCATCTGGGCCCGGACGCCGTGGTCGAGTTGCTCACCGGTGGAGTGGGCGGGGTCGCGACCAAGGCGTCGGCTGCCGCGCGGCGCAGCACCCACGCGCTGGAGGAGGGCGCCGAGGCGGCTCAGCACGCGTCGATCGCGGCCAGACGGGTCGATGACGCGGCGGACGCGGCCAGGAAGCTGGACCCGGACGACCCGCGCAGTCTGCCGGCCGCCGCCGACAAGAACGTCGACGTCGACAGCATCAAGAACCCGGTGTGGCGCGAGGGCCACGAGCCGCTCTACCGCAACGACAACCGGCACCCCTCCGAGATCTACGAGACGGGCTTCCACCCCCGTGACTCCTCGAACACCGACCTCCATGGCTATGTGCACGGCAACCATCCATCGGCCTTCGTGGGAACCACCACGAACCCGGATGCCAACTGGGTGTCCCGTTACCGGTACGAGGTCGACGCCCCCGGCGGTCTCGACGTCAACAAGACCATGCCGGACAACCCGTACCGCCATATCGACCAGGAAGTCGCCTTCCCCGGCGGAATCGACCGCAAGCACATCAAGGGGGCCTGGGAGATCCTGCCCGACGGTTCGAAGGGAGAATGGATGCCCAACCCCCACTACGAAGCGTCCACTCCGAAAACGCCTCCCAGTCCCCCACCCACCTCTTCCCTGCCCCATGGATGGACCCGATGAGCGGCTACCTGGTCCCCGACCGTTTCGATGTCATCGCCTACAACGCCGACCATCAGGCGTCCGCGATCCTGCGCTGGGTGGGTGAGAACCACGACTTCACCATGACCGCCGACGGTCCTTGGGGGCAGGTGAGCGGCAAAGGCGCCGACTGCTTCGACGCGCTGAGCAGGATTCGCGAGCAACTGGAACCCGCAGGGTGGTTCCTGGGCGTCAACGGCGCCCGCCGCGACACCTGGCCCTCCGGCTCCTGCCGTGGCGCCGGCGGATTCCTCGTCTGCCATCTCACCCCGGGCGTCCTGCCCAGGCGCGAGGACCTCATCCAGACCTTCCACGAGGCACCCCGGGAAACGCTGGCCACCGTTGCCGAGCAGATCCACTTCGAAGAGCAATGGAGAACGTCCCTGTGACCACGCCGTCCCCCAGCCCCGCCGTCCCCCCGGTCACGGAGGCCCTGCGCGCCCAGGCGGCCCGGCAACGCGGCGGCTACGTCTACGCGATCGACCCGTACTTCGACGCGGACGGCGCTGTCCCGCCGTACGGCATCGTGGGCGGCTGGTCCGTCGACGAGGCCGGTCAGCTCGTCGCCTTCAGCCACAACCCCAACTACCGCCCCTCCCCGGTGGCGTTGGAGTTCCCCGCCCCGCCCAGCGCCCTGGACGCCGCCATGCAGAAGGCCGTCACCGGCTATGCGGGCGAGGAGGAGCTGCTCTCCGCCTTTGGCGAGGCCACGCTCATGCTCTTCGCGCAGGAGGGGCAGCAGGGCTTGTACACGGTCACCGAGAACGACGGCAGCCGATACGTCCCCGCCTTCACGCACCCCGCCCACGCCCCCGAGTCCTGGCACCAGTGGCACCACACCACTGGGCGGCAACTCGCGGTCGCAGGCGTCCCGGTACGCCTCAATCCCGGCCACCGCATCAGCCTGACGATCCCGGTCGAGGCACTGCGGCAGCTGGGCGACCGGTGACCCCGGCTGTCTGAGGCCACGGGTCAGGTCCTGGCCGGTGCGGAGCAGCCGTGCCGCGCAGCCGACCGCTCCGCGAAGTGGGCCAGATCCGCATGCTCCTGCTTGGTGAGCGGGTCCGAGGTGAACATCAGGCGGCGTCTGCTGTTCTCACCTCGGAGGCGCCGGAGAACCCGCTCGGTGAGGCCCATGTCGCTCTCAGCCGCCCGAAGCGCCAGGGGACGGCGACCCCGTTGCTGCCGCCGAGGGGGATGCCGAGCACTTGAAGACATCGTCACCGAGGTAGTTCGTGGCGATCGTCAGGGCAGAGACGAATGCCTTGGTCAGGGAGTCGTCGAGGGTCCGCGCCGGGGGCGGCTCCTTCACCTCGATCTCGAGCAGGGCCTGATCGCTCGACTCGTCACCCGGAACGGCACAGGGCAGGGCCAGCCACGCCCGGTTCTGGTTCACGTTGCCCTTGGCCACCTGCACCTTGGGGGTCTCCAGGTATCCGGTGGTCGAACCGACCTTGAAGGTCTTGACGGTGGACGGGCCCGGAGACCTGTACTTGTCGAGGTCGTCGATGCTGTCCAGGTGCCAGAGGTAGTCGATCTCCACAGAGTGCTTCGCGCCGTAGACGTAGCATCTGCCGCCCGCGGTCCACTTCTTGGGGCTGAAGTCGTGAACCTCCTCGGAGGTCACACCGCCCTCTCCCGCGAGGGTCGGGAAGGCGTCGCCGCGGAGCTTGCCGTCGCACACGGACGTACTGCGGGCCTCCGTCTTGTCGTCGCCTCCGCTGCTGCATCCGGCTACGACCAGCGTCGCCGTGACGGCTGCGACGACGAACGGCCAGAGCTTGCGCCGTGGTTCGGAAGGGGTGCGTGGTTCGGGAAGGGTGCGTGGTTCGGGAAGGGTGGGCACTGTCTTGATCACCGTCCGCTGGTGGAGGAGTTCCAGGTGGTTCCGGCCGCGTACCCGTCCTCCGACGCCCGCGCCGCGGCTTCGGCATACACGTTGATGTCCTTGTCGGACATCTGCGCACCGGAGTGCGCTATGGCTTGCCGCAGCGATTCCGCGCTCGAAGCCCTGACTGCTTCCCTGCCCTCGGCGTAGCGCTCGCTCGCCTCGTGCTTCGCCTCGTCCACGGTGTCCTGCTGCACCTGCTCCACGACGAGTGCCTGGATGTCCTCAACGGCCCATCCCGCGATCGTTCCCACGATCGGCGCCGCGGTGTTGGTCGCCGCGCCGACGGCCATCCCCAGGCCCCGGCCCGCCCATTTGTCGCCCAGGGCCACGGCGTCGTTGAACTCCTTGTCCGACGCCGAATGCTCCTCGAAGATCGCCTGGTCCCGTGCATCGCTGAGGATGCCGGCGACGACGCCGCCCGGGTGGGCGACGTTTTCCATCGCGGTGGCCATGTCCGAAGGGTTGCTCTCGGCCACCTGCTGCATCCAGATCGCGGTGTTGGCCTGCGAGGCCTCGGTGATCGCGACATAGGCGTCCGGGTCCCGACCGACCGTCGCGAGGAACGGCTGGAGCTTGCCCGTGTCCAGGTTGGCCTCCGCCCCGAAGGACTTGATCGTGCCCTGCTCATTGCCGATGGAGGCCTGGACGTCCGCCATGTACTCGGCCGTCATGTTGCCGAGGCTGTCGCGCAGTTCTTCCCGAGGAGACCCACTGGCCAGCCCGGGATCACCGCCGACCGTGTCGACCACGTGACTCATGAGGGCCGCGCGCTCGGCGGTGTGCTTGACCGGAGCGCCGTCGTCGTCGAACGGCCGACCCGAGGTCGCGGACTCCATGGCGTGGCCGAGGTTGTTGTATCCGCTGGGGTTGGCGGGATCGCCCGTGTAGCCCGGGCCTTCAGGCCAGTGCCGGTCCTTGAGCAGGTAGTCGAGATGATCGACCTTCTCGCCGTCAATCGTGGCGTCGGACGTGAGGAACTCCGTGGAGGCGTCCGGGTTGTGCCCCAGCGCGTCCATGAAGCCGGTCATCGGGTCGAGCGCCCCGATGTTGGTCGACCCCAGCGTCCGCGGGTATCCCCAGTAGGCGTCCGGGTTCTGTCCGGCGTTGGCGCCGTTCTTCTCCGCGGTGATGAGCGCGTCGCCGTAGTCCTGCAGGAAGTCCTTGTCCCACTTGCCCTCGCCCATCAGGCTGCTGGTGAGCTGGTAGCCGCTGAGGCCGTACGGCGACTCGGTGGGGTTGGCGTTGAAGTCGCGCTGGCCGGCCTTGAGGAGGTCGTTCTGGAACTTGGTGATCTCGGGGTCGGGACCGCCCTTGCGGTGGTCGTCCGACGTGGTCGCCGTACCGATGGTGGTGCCCAGGTTCGCCTTGAGCTGCTTGAGTTGGGCCAGCTGCTCCTTGGAGAGCGTGGTTCCGGCCGGCGGGCTCATGAGTTCGTTGTACTTGCTCAGCATGTTCTCGCCGCCGGTCTTGACCGCGAACTCCCGTGAGAACTCGGGGTCGTTCTTGTTGGCGGAGAGCAGCAGGTTGAGCTTGGTGATCTCGGCGTCGGAGAGCCGGCCCTTCTTGTTCATCAGGGCGGACGCCTGGTCGGCCTCGACGGAGTCGAGGGTGGTGTAGACGCTGGTGTTGAAGGACTGGCTGTCGCCGTTGGCGTCCCGCTCCAGGGCCGAACTGGCCGCCTCGTCGGCGGCGGTGGCCACTTCCAGGACCCGCGTCAGCCGGGAGACGATCGAGTCCAGCTTCTTCTTGCGCTCCTCGGCGAAGCCGGGCGAGGCGGAGGCGGTCGGGCTGTCCTGCCGGGGGTCGACGTCCTCGACGCGGCCGTCGTCGGAGACCTTGTAGTGGTCGTTGCGGGCCTCGTCGAGGAGGGCGTGCAACTGCTTCTGGGAGGCGGCGAATTCGCCGTGCGCGTCCAGCAGCAGCTTGGCGATGCGCTCCGCCTCGGTGGCGGCGTTCTCGTACTCCGTACGGGCCTTGCCCATGGTGACGAAGGCGGCGTCGGCCGCGTCCCCGTCCCAGTGGCCCTTGAGGTGGTTGACGACCCGCTGCTCGAACTCCCGCTGCAACGCCTCGTACTTGGCCGGCAACGCCTTCCAGGAGGCGGCGGCATCGGCCAGCGGGCCGAGGTCGGCCTTGTCGAGGTAGGGGATGGACACCATGTGCGACTGCTCCTTGTGAGGGGGTTCAGGTCCGACTCGACGGGCTCACCCGGGCGGCACCACTACGGCGGCCCGGGCGGCCCGACTCACCCGAAGGGGGTGCTGATCGAGTGCTGTCGGGCCTGTTCCTCCTGCTCGGTGCGGGTGTAGTGACCGGTGGTGGTGTGCAGCTTGTCGCTGATCTCCTGGAGCAGGTTCTTGAGGTTGATCACCTGCGACCCCCAGCGGACGTCCATCGTCACCAGGGAGCCGGCGGTGGCCCAGGAGCCCGCCTCGGCCATACCCCCGGCGCTGTGCTTGTTCAGCCCGCGGGATGCGCTCAGGCAGTCGTCGTCGGCACCGTTGTCGACGTTCTCGGTGTCCCCTCGCAGCTCGACGAGCGCGTTGGCGGCCTCGTCGAGGCGCTGGGTGTCCACATTGGTTCCACCGCCACCGCCGCCCCCTCCACCTCCGTCCGCCGGCACGGAGTTCAGCCGCATCTGAGTGGATCCGCTGTGCTGCGGCGCATCGAAGGGAGTACTCATCCCTTGTCCCATCCCCGTGGTGAAAGTGGTGGGCATGCCCGGTTCGCTCACTCCACCGCGGGGTGCGTTGCATCCGTACGACGTGAGGTGCCCACTTCGGCCGGGTCGTGCGCTCGGCTCCGTAGGCAAGGACATGCCAATCAAGCAGGGCGAAGATACCGGATCTTCCATTGCGTGGACCACCGGTCACCGGACCGTGAGACGCAAAATGGCTTGGCGGGCATGCCCGCCAAGCCATGAGCCGTCGATCGACCGCTGACACCCCTCGGAAGGCGCCTTCACGCTCGAATGGCTACTCGCACGCAACCGAGTGAGGATTCCACCGAATTGCTTGAACCGCGGCGCTACTGCCGAGGCGGCCACTGGCCAGGCGGTGGAGTGGGCTGCTGGTATGGATTCTGCTGCGGCGGAGCGGGCTGCTGGTACGGGTTCTGCTGGGGCAGAGCAGACGGCTGGAGGGATTGCGCATAGGCGGCAGGACCGAGGGGCTCGACACCCCAGGACCCTTGCGCCTGCACTCGACGACCGCTCTTGAACAGCCAGAAGCCGCCGATCATGAGGATGAGGGTGATGAGAGCTCCGACGGCCGAAACGCCGACCTTGAAGGAGTCCACCCCCTGCGAATACGTCTTGGGTGTGCCGTCGTCTCCGGGTCCGAAGTCCCCGTCTCACCGACTACCACCTTCTTTTCCGGAGTGAGCTTCGCCGCAGCCTGCAGTGCCGCCTCGGCATTGATCACCCCGTATCCGGTCTCCGCACTGTATCCACGGGCGGCATGTGAAGCAGTCCGCTCAAGGACGGCTTCCACCTGGCGCGGCGTGAGATCTGGGTACTTCGAGACGATCAGCGCGCTCACGCCCGCAGCCAGGGCGCAGGCTGCCGATGTTCCCTCACCGGACGTACGGCCGCTGGAGCGGGAATCCGCTTCGTTGATCGCAACGCCCGGAGCCGCGATGTCGATGTAGGAATGCACGGACGAGAACGACGCGCGCGAACCGTCCTGGGTCGAAGCGGCGACTGTGATGAGGCCCGGGTAGGCGGAGGGGTACGAAATGCCGTTGTCATGCCCTGCCTGCTTGTCCCCCAGGTTGCCGACTGCTCCGAGAAGCGTGACGCCCTTCGACAGGGCGTAATCGATGGCTTTCAGATCCTTCACTTCGTAACTGTCAAAGAGCGTCCTGGATCCGATGGACATGGAGATGACATCGGCTCCGTGGTCCGTTGCGTAGGTGATCGCCTGCGAAACCGCGTCAGGGTTGCTCAGGCGGCCACCCTGGTAGTTGGGGTCGTCCTCATCTCGGATCACCCGCAGGCCGAGGATCTTCGCTTGGGGAGCGACGTCGAGGACACTGGAAGCCATCGCCGTCCCGTGCTCGCCGTACCACGGCTGGGACTTGTCATTCGCCTTGAGGAAATCCGGCCCCTCGGTGGCACGGCCTTTCAGCACTGGATGGTCGGTGCGGATGCCGGTGTCAATGACCGCCACGGTGACACCCTCCCCCTGGCTGATCGCGTGGGCGGCCGGCACGGACATGGTGGAGAGTTCCCAGCCATGTGGTGGAGCGGCGGACGCGGTGGGCGCGGCGCTCAAGGTGAGGGTCGCCGTCAGAAGGGTGCCCGTAACGATGTGCTTGATCACTTCCCCAACACCGTCCTCCGCAGGTCCTCGGCATAGATGGTCGCGAGCGCCTGTGCGGTCTTCCTGTAGGGCTGCCGTTCCTCCCAGCCGATGAAAGTCCAGGGTTCAGGCAGCTGACCGACCGGACGTGCGGGGTCGGTGGGTCCGGTGGTGATGGTCACGGCATAAGGCGAATCAGGCATGAAGACCTGTGTCGAAGCGCCCCCGATGCCCATCTTCTCGCTCCAGCCGGCAGCCTGTGTGCCAGGAACGGTAAAGGGGCGGACCGTCGGCGCTCGACCCGAACCCACGGCGTCGCTCTGGATTCTCTCGATCTTGGAATCCACGGCGTTTGCGGCCGCGGGCGAATCCGCTACGACAAGTCCGACGGTCGCGGCCATTTCGCCGCTCAGGTCAGTGTAGGTCGCTCGGAGTACGACCTTGCATCCGTTGGCCGTCACATCCCTCGCGAGATCAGCGGTGAACGCCGCCCCGCAGGAAGTATTTTTGGAAATCCCCTGGCGTGCCCAAACGCTGGCATCGTTGCCGACGGTCTCGCTGGTGAGGCGAGCGGGAAAAATCTCATCGCTTTGCAAATTGTGCCACGCTTTGGGGATGAAAGCGTCGTTCGAGTTGCGCTCGCTGGAACTCTGAATGGTCTTGTAGACGGTCAGGGCCGTACCCAGGAGCGGAATAATGCCGAACAGGATCAGCAGGATCCCGAATACTCTGCGGGTCCCACCTTTCGATTTAGCCTGGGGAGTCGGCTGGTACACCGATGCAGGATACGGCATCCCGTGAGAAGAATTACCGTAGTGGGGAGAATCGGGATGGATGTGCCCTGGAGGCGGCTGACTGGATTGCACTGACTTCCCTTTGCGTTAGCACAACCGAATGCAACCGTATGTGCCATCATTGCGCGCGCGATGTGACTACGGTCGGCGTCGATTGCCATGTAATCCCATGGCCCCAGCGGGCGGCCGAGCGATTCCTCGGCCGCCCATTGCAGTACGGGCGCGGCGCTCACCGGCGCCCCGCCCGTTTTAACGATCCAGGCCGTTCCCGGCTACTGCTGCGGCGGCCACTGACTGTGGGGCGGCGAGGGCTGCTGGTACGGGTTCGGCTGTGGCGGGGCGGGTTGCTGGTACGGGTTCTCGTGCGGTGCGGCGGGCTGCTGGCCGTATTGAGGGTGACTCGCGGGGCCACCAGGGCCGCCCCTGTTGTTCTTGTTCCGCTTGGACGCCCTGACGACCAGGAAAACAATCAGACCGACAACAGCAAGGCCCACGGCACCGATGGCAGCCCAGATGAGCATGGCTTTGTTGTCAGCCTTTTCTTGTTCTGCGTCGGCGGCGTTGGGGCTAGAAGCGGCCGGCTTGCCCTTCAACGACTCCGGAACGACAAGCGGACCGTACTTTGAGCCAACAGGAATGTCATCCTTCAGTGCGGCGACGGGCTGAATAATGCCATAGCCGTAGCTCTTGTCCGGAAGAGACAACCCCTTCTCGACGTCGGGCAGAACTGCCGTCTTTACAAGACGATTGGCAATCTGGCCTGCTGTCAAGTCAGGAAACTTTGAACGCAAGAGTGCAGCAGCAGCCGAGGTGAAGGCAGTTGCGTCGGACGTGCCATTCCCGCTGACATACGTACTGCCGGTCCCTTTTGCCGAGACAATGTTGGTACCGGGAGCCACCAGGGAAACTTGGGAACCAGAGTTTGACTTCTCCCAGATCTGCCCATCGTTCTTTACGGCACCCACGCCCAGCGCGCCCGGAGCCGACGCTGGATAACACTTGCTTGAGTTGCCATCGTTCCCCGCGCCACCGATAACCAGCACATCATGGCTCAACGCATAAGCTACCGCCTCAGAGACTTTATCCACATCTTCTTGAGAGCTCGAGTCAAAGCATTGCGAAACGTTGACTACAGAGGCACCGTGATCGACTGCATATCGAATGGATACATCCATACCGGGCCCGCCCGTACCGAACTCTCGAATGGGTAGAATCTTCGCCTCGGGCGCCAACCCGATCACGCCATCGTTTGCGCCATGGCCATGCGCAGCAATGATTGCTGCCATCGCTGTGCCGTGATCATCACCAACAGCTGGGGTGGGGCTCCCCCCGTCCATAAAGTCTTTTCCCGCGAGGACGTTTCCTTGAAGGTCGATATGACTAGCGTTGACGCCATCATCGATAAGGGCAACCGTTACGCCACCGCCTTTGGAAATCTTCCAGGCGGATTCGGCATTGAGTGCTTTCAGCGCCCACTGGTCTTCCCTAATCTGATCCGCCGCCGCAAGCGGAGCAGCAGCAAAAAGCAGCGCACTGACCGTTGCACCGCAAGTCACCGAGCGAAGTACCGCAGTGAAGCCCATCCGTGTGTCCTCTCCAAGGTCAGTGCGGGGACGCTGCCGTGCACGTCCCCGCACCTTCCTACCAGCTGCGGCTAGCCGCGTGACTTACTCCTCGATGACGCGGGGCGCCACGTTGGTCTGGGGGGTCCAGGTCTCCTCGTCCTCGACGAGGTAGTCGGGACGCTCGCCCTCGCGCTGCTCGTCTTCCTTGCGTCGCCCAGTACGCGAGCCGGGAGCGCCTGCGATGCCGCCCTTGCGGACAGCGCTCGCGCCCTTCCCCGCGGCGCCGCGACTGCTGTGCAGCCCCGAGCCTCCGGCAGTGCCCCTACCAGCGCCTGCACCGGACTTGGGCGTGCCACCGACTACGCCACCTCGAGCCGTGCCTCCGACCCGCCCGGCCGCGCCCTTGGCGGCACCCGCGCCGCCAACACCACCAGCGCCGGCTCGGCCTGCCATACCGCCGGTGCCAGCGCCTGCGGCGGCACGGCCGATCATGCCGCCGCGAGCTGCGCTGGCGCCAGCCGCTCCACCGACCGCGCCGCCAACAAAGCCAGCACCCCCTCCGAAGCCGCCGCCACCAGCAGTTCCGCCGCCAACCGCACCGACGCCACCAACCGTGGGCCCTCCGGTGCGACCGCCTGCAATACCGTCAATCGCTGTACCGACGTTGCCGGTCGGCACAGTCGGCTTGTGCGCCCCGCCAGTGACACCTGAAGGCGGAGTCACAGGCTTCGATGTACTGATGGTGCTCGTCCCGGCGGTCCGAGCTGTACCTGATGACACATTCTGGGGGCTGCGGGGTGAGCGTGCCGTCGGCATGATTACCGGCGTAGGAGCGATTCCACCGGGATCACCCGGGTAGTCGGACTCGTCACCCACGCCAGGCCTCTTCTGCCACGACCCGATAGCCTTGGCCTGAGAGTTGTAAGAAGCCCCCAACGTCTCCATCTTCGCAGCCATCTTCAGCTGCGCTTCCCGGCCCGCCGAAAGGTCGTCCTCGTTCGCGTTGAGGGCGTCCTGGGCACCCTTTCCAGCAGCCAGGTCCTTCTTGAGGCCATCGTCGCTGCGAGTGAAGCCGTCTCCCAGGCTGTTCATCGCGCTGGAAAGCTTGCTCGGCTTCTCCATCGCCATGACTTCGGGCTTGATGAGGCCCAGAGTGTGGCCCGCGTTCGCCATCGCCGTCGAGGTGTGACTGGCGTACTTAGCGGTGTCGCTGATGCTCTTGCTGACCTGCTTGGCCTTGGCAGCAAACCTGTCGGCTGCGGCCCCCTTCCAGTGTTCCTGGATGCGGGCCACTTCTTTCTCGAACTCCGACTGGATGCTCGCCAGCTGTGTCGACAGTCCCATCCAGCCCTTGGCCACGCCTGAGACGAGTTCAGGCTTGGCATGCTGAACCATGGCCTTCATCTCGTCCATGTCCTTGCCGCCGGCGAAGGGCGTGGTGTGCTTCTCGTTGAAGCACATGTTCATCTCGGTGTAGTCGTAGTCGATCTGACCGTCGCTCTCAGCCATGCCCCTGTGCCCCCTCGTTGATTCGCACCTCAGCCATCACCATGTTCATGGATCACTGCTTTCCCGCGTTGGGGAAACTCGCCTGGGCGTCGTAGTCAGAATCCTGGTAAGCCCCGTGGGCATACTTCGTCTTCTGGCCGAACTCGTCCATGACGGAATTGAGGTACTTCACAGCATCCTCGATATACGTCTTGATCTCGTTGTGAGCGCTGGCGAGCTTTTCCGCCTCGTCGAAGCCCGTTCCCAGGGCACCTGCCGGAAGGTAGGTGTTGGTCTTCGAGTCGGTGTCCGCCTTGCCGAGATCACCGAGGACTCGGTTCAGTGCAGTGACAGTCTTCTCGAGCTCGTCGAGATCGACCCTTACTTCTTCAGCCATGCTCAGCTCCCCGTTGACTCCACGTTGTTACCCACACCCTGCTTGCGTCGCCAGTCGCTCAGGACCCGGCCGCCCCCGAACAGCAGCAGCACCAAGGCGAACCCCGCGGCGACCACGTACAGCGCGTACCGCTCCGTCCGTTGCTGCTCGGACTCGCCGAGGACCAGTGTCGCGGCCTGGACGTCGGCGGAGTCGCCCGCGGGGCCTGCCGAGTCCGGCTTCGGGCCGTCGGCCGAGGGCGTCGTCGTGTCGTCGTTGACCGCGGCCGCCGGGTCGATGACGCCCCAGCCCACGAAGTCGTCGCGGCCCGCCTTGGTCCGGTCCGCCGTCTGCTCGATCTGGGTGATGACCTGCTTGTAGTTCCAGTCCGGGTGCTTGGCGCGGATCAGGGCCGCGACACCCGAGACGTACGGCGCCGCGAAACTCGTGCCCTGGTCGACGCAGTTGCCACCCACCGGGACCGTCGAGACCATGTCGATGCCCGGTGCCGCGACACCCACGAACGGGCCGGACTGGGAGAAGGGGGCACGGGCGTTGTTGCGGTCGGAAGCCGCGACCGCCAGCACGCCCGGATAGGCCGCCGGGTACGTCTCCTTGACCTTGCCGTCCGCGCCGTCGTTGCCGGCCGCCGCGACGATCAGGGCATCCTTCTCGTCCTGCGCGTACTTGATGGCCTGCCGGAAGGCGGTGTCGACGACCGGGTCCATCTTCGAGGCGGTGTCCTGCGAGATGTTGATGACCTTGGCGCCGGCGTCGGCCGCGTACTTGATCGCCTTGATCATCGTGCCGACGTTGCCGCTGCCCTGGTCGTCGTTCTGACGGATCGGAATGATCGTCGCTTCCGGAGCGAGGCCGATGAAGCCCGTGCCGTCGAGCTTGCGGGCGGCGATGATCCCCGCGACCTTGGTGCCGTGGCCCACCGTGGGATCGGTCTTGCCGGTGCCGCCCTTGTGCAGGTAGTCCGTGCCGTTGGCGACGGCGCCCTTGAGCTGGGCGTTGACGGTGTCGACACCGGTGTCGATGACGGCGACCTTGACGCCCTTGCCCTTGGTGTCCTGCCACAGCTGGTCGAGGACCACGCGCTGCAGCGACCAGGGCGTTCCCTTGATGATGTCGGACGGGAACGAGCAGCTGGTGTCGTCGACCTGGAAGCGCACGTCGTCGTCGGTCAAGGTGGTCCGCACGCGCTCGGCGGCGGCGATCGGTGTGGCCCCCGCCAAGGGCAGCCCACAGGCCAGAACCGCCACGGCGGCGGTGCCTGCGGCGCTCCGACGCGCGACGCGCGATGCCCCGGATCCCACTGTCTTACGTCCTCCCGTTTTGTTTCTGTACGGGACGCATGAACCTGCTATGAGCCGAAAAGTCCATACGCCCCGTGAACCGCCGATGGGGGCGGATGCGCGAACGCACACCCGCCCCCATCAAGCGATCACGTCAGCCGCCCCAGATCTGGGCGTTCTTCGACTCGGTCGCCTGGTAGTTCTGGGCGGCGCTGTCGAGCGCCTTGGCGATGGCCTCCAGCGTCTGCTGCATGGAGGCGGCACGCTGGTCCCACTCGGCCTGCTTGGCGCGGTAGGACTCCTGCGCCGAGCCTTCCCAGCTGGCGGAGATGCGCTTGACGCCGCTCTCCAGCTCGTCAAGCTGCGTACGGATCTTGCCCGCAGTGCTGCGGACGTCCTGCGCGGCCTGGGAGATCGTGGCGAAATTTACAAGAATCTGCCCGGACATCTCTTCTATGTCTCCTCGGATGTGTGGATGGTCGGTCACGGCCGTGCGCAGCGGCGCACGGGTCCGATCATCCGAAGGGGGACGAGGCCGCGATGTTCTGGATGGACGCGCGCTGCTCCTCTTCCGAGGCGGCGTAGGACTTGGTGCTCTGGTCGATCGCTTCCTTGATGTCGTTCAAGATCTGGTTGATCTTGTTGGCATCCTGGTTCACCTGCGACTGCAGGTTGTTGTACGCGGTGGCCGCCGAGCCCTTCCAGCCGCCCGTGATCGTGTCGATCACGGTCTGCAGGCGGGAGATTTCGCCCTGGATCGAGGAGTTGACCGAGGAGATCTTGCCGCTGAACGCGACCATCTCCTCCTCGGTCATGGTGAACTGCTGTCCAGCCATGTTGTGTCCCCCATGAGACGTAGGAGTTCTGAGTAGACCCGCACTCGGACCACCGCCGCCGAGAGGCGGCAGGCGTACCCAGTCTGGTCCGGCACCACTCTAGACGCATCCGCCGACAGAACGAACATCCGAAGGGTTCTGTAGCAAGATCGCGATGAACTCAACTCACCTTTTTCACAAGATGTTTGCTACGCGCGCGCGACGCGCGTGATGTAAGGCCCGCCGCACTCCGGCAGGACACCCGAACCCACCGCGCGAACCGCTCGCAAACCGCCCGGAATGCACCCGGAGACACCACGAGGGCCCTCCCCCGGGCCGACCGGCCTGGAGCAGAGCCCTCGTTGCGGGTGGACACCCGTCTACGACCCTCTAAGACCCCTGCGCCTGCTCCGCGTTGCCGCTGCTGAGCTCCGGTCCCGCGGCCAGCAGGTCAGCCCACGCGGCCGGTACCGGCACCGGCTTGATCTTGCCGTAACCGAGCCTGACCTGGGCGGTGTTGGTGTTCTGCTGGCCCTCGACCTTCTCGCCGCCGGTGACCTGGCTGTCGTTGGTGGCGGGGACCGAGTAGCGCAGACCGGTGTCGGTGACGAGGAAGGTGCTGCCGCCACCCGCGTCGGCACCCGTCAGGCGCTTGAACAGCAGGCCGCTGCCGGGCGAGACGTACGTACGGGAACCGCTCTGGGAGAGGTCCTTCGGGTAGTCCTGGCCGGACCACACCGTCATCATCGGCAAGCCGGTCCGCTCGTTCTTCTGGCCGCCGTGCCAGACGTTGCACGAGATCTTGTTGCCGCCCGGCTCCCAGTACGTGTTGGCCTGCACCACCGGCTGGTCGGGCCAGCGCATCTCGTCCATCCACTCGCCGGTCTCCGGATGGATGTCGTTGAAGCCGACCTCCACCGCCGCCGGCGTCCGGCCCCCGTACACGGAGCTGATGAAAGGACTGCGCATCCACATCTGCGCCGCGAACTCGGACACGGGCTGGACCTTGCCCTTGAGCACGATGTACTTCTGCTTCCCGGCGCCGGAACCGGCCTCGAGAATCATGCCCACCTTGGACAGTTCGGGAGCGAGTCCCTCGACATTCGCGTCCGCCCCGGCCTGGTCCGCCATGTTGGGGAACACGAGGTCTCCCGCGATGTTCAGCGTCTTGAGGAAGTCCGGGCTGACGCTCTGCGGCTGCTTGCCGTCGCCGAACACGGCCCGCTCGATGTCCTGGAGCGAGTTCTTGCTGGCGAGCCGCCAGGCCTTGCCGCCGATCAGATAGGCGCTCCCGTCCGCGGTGACCATGTAGCGCGGACCGTTCCCGCTGAGCGAGCTGGGGTCCTTCGGGCCCTCGATGTACAGCACCTGGCGCTGGTTGAGCTCGCTCTTGGTGTGCAGCAGCTTGCCGTAGTCGCTCTTGTCCAGCACGTACGTCGCGCTGATGGGCTGTCCGTCCTGGCCCGGGGACTGGCACAGCGCCCAGGTCTTGACCGTCTCCGCGTCCGACGCGGACGGCAGCCGGTCCGGAGCGAACGGAATACCCACGGTCGCGCCCATCGGGTACTTGCTGTTGTCGAGCACCGACTCCTTGATCTTCATGACCTGGGGGTTCTCGCCGCTCAGCAGGAGCCTGGCGGAGGCGAGGTTGAGGACCGGGTGCAGGCTGAGCTTGTTCTCGCCCTTGGTCTTCACCAGCACATAGCGCGTCGTCGACTCGCTGCCGACGAGGATGTTCTTGCCCTGGCTGTCCCAGCCCTTCGGCGCGGTCGGGCTGAGCATGCCCCAGGCGCCGAACCCGATGAGCACCAGCGCCGCCACACCGAGACTCGGCAGGACCGTCTTGAGGGGGCGCGGCGCGGCCTCTTCCGAACCGTGCGGAGACGGCTGAAGAAACGCCGCCACCGTGCGCCTGCGCGCGAAGGAGTAAGCGTTCAGCTCATCCCGACGTGTCGCCATCGATGGGTCAACTCCCCGTTATTTCGCTTTGTTGCCGAATGCGGAACTCCCCAGGGCCGCCCGGTACTCCGTGGCGTTTGCTCCTGCAGGGGCCTCTACTATGCCGTGTGACGATCGCACCGTACGGTACGGGGTACGGTGATCCGCCGCCAGCTCGAGTCGCGGCCAGACAATGCAAAGGGGTTGTACCGGGGGATGAGCACTGCGACCAGGTCCCGGCGCCGTAACGGCAGCCGTCGTACCCAGGAGAACCAGGGGCCGGGGCAGGTGCCGGAACCGGCACAGCCGTCCACACCCCCGAGTCCGGCCTCGCCGTCGCTCGCCCGGCGCCCCGGCAGCATCGGCCCCATCCGGGTCCAGCAGCTGATCGGCTTCGAGCTGGCCGCCGCGGTCCTGCTGATCGGCTGGCTGCTGCGCCCCATCGGTCTCACCGTCGGCATCGTGCTGGCCGTTCCGCTGGTCCTCGCCGGACTGCTGCGCCGGCGCGGTCGCCCGCTGCCCGAGTGGTTCAGCACCGCCCGCGCGCTCCGCGACCGCCGCAAGCGCAACGCCGAGCCGGTGCCGCCCGGTACCGACCCCGGTTTCGCCCCGGCCGTCGAGTGCGACCCGGCGCTGCGCACCTACAGCTTCCAGGACCGCGAGCAGCGCGAGATCGGCATGCTCGGTGACGGCACCTTCCTGACCGCGCTGGTCCAGGTGCAGGCCGCGGACACCCCGCTGCGTCCTTCCTACGGCACCGGGGACATCCCCCTCGATCTGCTGCAGGGCCTGCTGGAGGTGGACGACATCCGGCTCGCCTCGGTCCAGATCGTCCAGCACACCCAGCCCGCGCCCGCCCCGCACCTGCCCCCGCAGGCCATGGCGGTCCGCTCGTACGGGCCGTTGCAGGCCCAGAGCATGACGCCGGGGCTGCGCATCACCTGGGTCGCGCTCAAGCTCGACCCGGAGCTGTGCCCGGAGGCCGTGGAGGCGCGCGGCGGCGGTATGCAGGGTGCCCGGCGGGCGCTGCTGCGGGTCGCCGACCAGCTGGCCAGCCGGCTCATGGGCGCCGGCATGCAGGCCAAGGTGCTCAGCGAGTCGGACATCTGCGGCGCCATCGCGACCTCCGCCTGCGTCAACCCGATGGCCACCACCGGCGGTGCCGCCCTCGACGGCAGCCGCTCGGGCCGCCGTACGGCCGAGACCACCCGTACCTGGCGCTGCGACGACCGGCTGCACACCACGTACTGGGTCTCCAAGTGGCCGCAGTTCGGTGGCGGCGGACCGGCGTTCCCCCGGCTGGTCGGTGCGCTGACCTCCGCGCCCACCCTGGCGAGCACCTTCTCACTCACCATCAGCAGGCGGCGGGGCAGCGTCCTGGCCCTGTCCGGGCACGTCCGCCTCACCGGCCGCGGTGAGAACGAACTGGGAGAGGCCGCCGAGCACTTGGAGCGGGCGGCGTCCGCGTTCAAGGTCGGTCTCGTACGGCTCGACCGTGAGCAGCTGCCCGGAGTTCTGGCCACCCTGCCGCTGGGAGGTACCCGCTGATGTCCACGCCCACCATGCGTCCCTCGGGCCGCTCCGGTTTCGGATCGTCCACCCCGGGCTTCCCAGGACAGCGTCCCGGGCATCTGCCGCGTTCCCCCGAGCCCGCCCGGATCGGTCCCGAACGGCGACTGCGGGCGGCCTTCGGTCTGCTCGGCCCCCGGCGTGAGCGTCACCTCGTCGACGCCGACGTGCTGGCGCAGCTGACCCTGCCGGTCGGTGACGACGGCCTGATCCTCGGCATCGACCCGGACAACCAGCCCGCCGTGCTGGGCCTGTGCCGCCCCACCCGGCTGGACATGGTGCTGGTCGGCGGCACCTGGCTGGCCCAGGTCATCGCCCTGCGCGCGGCGGCGATCGGCGCCCGGGTGGCCGTCGAGACGGCCCGTCCGCAGCTGTGGGCGCCGATGGCGCAGGCGGCCGGCGGCGGCCAGCAGTGCGTGACGGTGCACCAGGTGGGGCGGATCGCCCCGCAGGGCCCGTCCCCGGCCAGCCCGGTGCTCATCATCCGCGACCTCGGTATCCGCCCGCCCCGCAGCCGGCTCACCACCGCGCCCTGGCAGTCGGTGCTGACCCTGCTCCCCTACCTCGGCCCCACCGCGCCGCGGCTGCTGGCCAACGCGGACATCGTCGGCGTCCAGCGGATCTCCCCGCAGGAGTCCGAGGTCGTGGGCAGGTCGATGCGCCTGCCCCAGGGCGACGCCGCCTCCCTGTCGTCCCTCTCCGACAACGTCGCCCTGTGGTGCACGCAGAAGCACCGGCAGTACGTGATGACCCAGCCCACCGACGCGGAGACCGGGCTCCTCGGGGCGCCCCGCCGCATGGACTGACGGGCGGGCCCGTGGCGCGGCCAAGGCCCCGGCCCCTCACACGAGTTCGTGACCGAACCGTTGCGCCGTGTGAGGGGGCCCAGGCCAAGTAGGGTGCTCCTGCACGAGGTTCGCTCATGAGAAAGGGCCCGCCGACCATGACTGACGCGGACGACATCGCCGCAAAGACACCGGACGAGGACGTCAGGGCGCGAAAGGCGCGGGAACGGGACGAGCTGTACAGCCTGGACATCTCCGGTGTCGAGTGGCACAGCGCACCCGGTACCGAGGAGCACGAGGAGCGCGTGGAGATCGCGTACCTCCCCGAGGGCGCGGTGGCCATGCGGTCCTCCCTGGACCCGCAGACCGTGCTGCGCTACACGGAGGCGGAGTGGCAGGCCTTCGTACTGGGCGCGCGCGACGGCGAGTTCGACCTGGAGTCCGCACCGCGCGACGGCGGACTCACCACGGAGCAGGCGGAGTAGGCGGAGCGAGCGCGCCGGCCGCAATGCGCGCGAGGGCCCCGTCCCGGCCGTGACCGAGTCGACCGCCCCGGGCTTCGAGAGACAGACAACCGTCACAAGGGCGACATCACGGCAGGCACCGCTCCGTCGCGCGCGAGCGCACAGCGGACGGGCCTGCCCCGCCGAGGCCTGTGGCGTTTACGCTTGATGCGGGTGCGACCCAAGAACCCACGGGTGGGTTGTTCGCGTCCAGGGGACTTCAGTCGGATCGGACCACAGGAACGGTCGCCCCCAGCCCGGCACATGAGTGCCCACACGGCACGAGGGTGCTCGACCAACCAGGAGGAATTGTGCAGAGCGATCGGGACGGGCTGCGCGCGGGCTGGACCACGCCCAGCGACGACCAGTCCGACGCGGAGTCCGCCACCGAGATGACGGGCGAGTTCACCATCGACTACGCCGCTCCTGCCTGGTACACGCAGAGCGCGGCGCCGGAGGCCGAGCCGGAGCCTCCCGCGCCCACCCCTGCCCCCGCCGCGCCCGCACCGCACCCCGGTTACCCCGATACGTCCGGTTCCGCACCGTCGGCCCCCGTGCCCGGCCCGCAGTTCGACCCGTCCGCGGGTGCGCCCGGTGCGACTCCGCCGCCTCCGCCGCCGTGGGCGGGAAACCCCACGGCCCCGCAGCCGCCGGCTCCCCCGCACCCGCAGAGCGGATACGGCTATCCGCAACCGCCCGCACCTCCGCACCCGCAGAGCGGCTACGGCTACCCCCAGCCGCCCGGGCCCCCGAACCCCCAGAGCGGCTACGGCTACCCGCAGCAGCCCGCTCCTCCCGCGCCGGTGCCGCCGGTGGCTCCGCCGCCCGCTCCCCCGGTGGCTGCCGCGCCTCCCGCGGCGTCGACGGTGCCCGCTCCGCCGACCGCTCCCACGCCGCCCGCTCCCCCGGTGGCTGCCGCGCCTCCCGCGGCGTCGACGGTGCCCGCTCCGCCGACCGCTCCCACGCCGCCCGCCGCCCCGGTGGCCCCCGCCCCCGCGCCCCCGGGACCGCCCGCCGCCCAGCACAGCTCCGACGCCGTCGCGCCGTCGACCGGCGAGGACACGGCAGGCCAGGGCGACACCCCAGTCGCCGCCGCTACGACGCCGAGCGCCCCGCAGCCCCCCGCTGCCCCGTCGCCGGACGCGCCCACCGCGCCCGAGCCGTCGGCTACCGGCGAGGCTGCGCAGGCGTCCCAGGAGACGGGTGACACCCCCGCACCGGCCGCCCCCGTGGCTGCCCCCGCCCCGAGCGAGGCGGCATCCGCGTCCGGCTCCGAGGACGAGGGCGCGGACACCCCGCAGCCCCCGGCCGGCGCCGAGACCGCCGAACCGGAAGCCCCGGCCCAGTCCTCCGCCGGTGCCGCCGAGACAGGCGCGGAGCCGCAGGCCGCCGCGCCGGACGCCCCGGTGGCGCAGCCGGCCGTACCGGAGCAGGCCCCGGCCGCCCCGAGCGCCGCTCCGGAACAGCCCGAGGCGGCACAGCCTGCCGCACCCGAGCAGCCCGACGCCCAGCAGGAGGGCTGGCGGCCCCCGGCGCCGCCGCAGGGTGCCGTCCCGCCGCTCCCGCCGCAGTTCGCCTCGGCGGACTCCGGCACGGCCCCGCCCGCTGCCCCGGAGTGGACGACGGGCGGCCAGCCGCAGCCGCCCGCCGCGCAGCCCGGCACCCCGCCCCCGCCCGCCCAGTCGGCGGTCGCCGCTGCCCCGCCGCAGGCACCGCAGCCCGCGCCCTCCGGCTGGCCGGCCACCCCGCCGCAGCCCGACGGCCAGCCGGGTCAGGGTGGTTACGGCTACCCGCAGCCCCCCGTTCCCCCGAACCCGCACAGCGGCTACGGCTTTCCACAGGCCCCCCAGCCTCCGGCGCCGCAGCCCCCGCAGAGCGGTTACGGCTATCCGCAGCCGCCCGCTCCCCCCAACCCGCAGGCCGGGTACGGGTTCCCGCAGCCTCCCGCGCCGCAGAACCCGCAGAGCGGCTACGGCTTCCCGCAGGCGCCCCAGCCCGCCCCGGGCGGATACGGCTATCCGCAGCCGCCCGCCCCGGACCAGCCCCAGCAGCAGGCTCCGGCGCAGCCCGGTCAGCCCATGCCCCCGGCCCAGCCGGGACAGCAGCCGCAGGCGCCGCACCCCAACCCGTACGCGGGCGCTCCCGGCCAGCCGGGCGTGGACCCCCGTACCGGTGCCGCCTGGCCCGCGGCCGTCCAGCACGACCAGCGGCAGCAGGTCGCCGGCGCGGGCGCGCCGCTCGGCTACAACGCCGCGGTGGAGCTGACCTCGGACCGGCTGGTCAACAGCAAGAAGCAGAAGGCGAAGAGCAGCCGTCCCACTCCCGGTGGGTCGAAGTTCAAGCTCGGCGGCAAGAAGGAGGAGCAGGAGAGGCAGCGCAAGCTGGACCTCATCCGCACCCCGGTACTGTCCTGCTACCGGATCGCGGTGATCAGCCTCAAGGGCGGCGTGGGCAAGACGACCACGACCACCGCCCTCGGCTCCACCCTCGCCACCGAGCGGCAGGACAAGATCCTCGCCATCGACGCCAACCCGGACGCCGGCACGCTCGGCCGCCGGGTGCGGCGCGAGACCGGCGCGACCATCCGCGACCTGGTCCAGGCGATCCCGTACCTCAACTCGTACATGGACATCCGGCGGTTCACGTCCCAGGCCGCCTCGGGCCTGGAGATCATCGCCAACGACGTCGACCCGGCCGTGTCCACGACGTTCAACGACGAGGACTACCGGCGTGCGATCGACGTGCTGGGCCGCCAGTACCCGATCATCCTCACGGACTCCGGTACGGGTCTGCTCTACAGCGCCATGCGCGGGGTCCTGGACCTCGCCGACCAGCTGATCATCATCTCGACGCCGTCGGTGGACGGCGCGAGCAGCGCCAGCACGACCCTCGACTGGCTGTCGGCGCACGGGTACGCGTCCCTGGTCTCGCGGTCCATCACCGTGATCTCCGGGGTCCGCGAGACCGGCAAGATGATCAAGGTGGAGGACATCGTCACCCACTTCGAGCAGCGCTGCCGCGGCGTCATCGTCGTACCGTTCGACGAGCACCTGGCGGCCGGGGCCGAGGTCGACCTCGACATGATGCGGCCCAAGGTCCGGGAGGCGTACTTCGACCTCGCCGCGATGGTGGCCGAGGACTTCGTGCGGGCCCAGCAGGAGCAGGGACTGTGGACGGGGCAGGGCGGCCACCAGCCGCCGACCATGGCTCCTCCGATGCCGGGCCAGCAGCAGGCCCAGCAGCCGCCGGCCGCCCAGCCGCCGTTCCAGGGCTTCCCCGGCGCCCAGCCCGGCCAGCCGTGGCAGACCGGTCAGCCCGGTCAGCAGCCGCAGCCCGGGTTCCCGCAGCCGCCGTACGACCCGAACGCGGGCCGGCCGCCGCAGCAGTAGCCCATGGAAAGGGGGCCGGCACCTTCACGGTGCCGGCCCCCTTTCCATGCCCTTGATCAGACGTCCGCGCCCGCGATCAGCTCACGGCACCGCTGCACATCGACGGCCATCGCCTTGAGCAGCGCGTCCAGCGACTCGAACTTCTGCTGGCCGCGCACGTACGCGAGGAAGTCCACGGCCACGTGCAGCCCGTACAGGTCGAGCCCGACGCGGTCGATGGCGTACGCCTCCACCGTGCGCTCGGTGCCGTCGAACTGCGGGTTGGTGCCGACGGAGATCGCGGCCGGCATCGCCTCGCCCTGCGTGTGCAGCCAGCCGGCGTACACGCCGTCGGCGGGGATGGCGGTGTGCGGGAGGGTCTCGACGTTGGCGGTCGGGAAGCCGAGTTCCCGCCCGCGCTGGGCACCGCGGACGACCACGCCCTCGACCCGGTGCGGGCGGCCCAGGATCTCCCCGGCGCCCTCCACGTCGCCCTCGGCGACCAGACGCCGGGTCAGGGTGGAGGAGAACGGCTCGCCGCCGCCCGCCGTGCCCGACACGTACAGGTCGACGACCTCGACCTCGAAGTCGTACGTCTTGCCCTGCTCGACGAGGAAGTCGACGTTGCCCGCGGCCTTGTGGCCGAAGCGGAAGTTGGGGCCCTCGACGACCGCCTTGGCGTGCAGCTTGTCGACGAGGACCTTGACGACGAACTCGGCGGGCGAGAGCTTCGAGAACTCCGTGGTGAAGGGGAGGATCAGCAGCGCGTCCACGCCCAGCTCGGCCATCAGCTCGGCGCGGCGGTGGTGCGGGGCGAGCAGCGGCGGGTGGCTGCCGGGGCGGACGACCTCGCTGGGGTGCGGGTCGAAGGTGACGACGACGGAGGGCACGCCCAGCTCGCGCGCCCGGTCCACGGCATGCCGGATGATCAGCTGGTGCCCGCGGTGGACCCCGTCGTAGGAACCGATGGTGACGACGCTGCGCCCCCAGTCCTCGGGGATGTCCTCCAAGCCACGCCAGCGCTGCACTGTGACCGCTCCTCGTCGAACCCGTGTCCGTATTGACTCTCAAGACTTATGCAGGTCTAAGGGTGCCATGCCGCGTGCCCGTCGCTCGCATCGGCATGGGGGCTGTGACCCGACGCACGCGGGCACGGGTGTTCCCCGCACCCGCCGGATTCCACGGTGTCAGGCGGGGACTCGCGCCCCCGCCAGGTTCTCGATCATCCGCCGGGTGCCGGGGCCGACCACCGCGGCCCACTCCTGCGGGCGATCGGTGAGCCAGCCGGCCACCAGCGCGGCGAACCCGGGGACATGCCGGCCGAGGTCGACGAGGCCGCGGTCGAAGCGGGTCGCGCCGTCCGGGGTGCGGACGAGGAGAAGACCGATGCGGTGGACGAGCTCGCGCATGTCGGCGTCGGCACGGGCGGCGGCCGCGGGCAGCAGGGCGCCCAGCACCGCGGGCTCGCGTTCGTGGTCCAGGAGGCGGTCGAGGAGTTCCTCGCGCAGCGGGCGGGAGACGGGGGCGCCCGGTCCGGCCAGCACGGTGGCCAGCGCCGCCCGTACGCCTTCCGGGCCGCCGTCGAGCAGGCCGGTGACCAGCGGCAGGAGCACAGCGCGGGCGGCGGGGCCCTGGTCGAGGCGCCGGTCGACGTACGCGGCCACGTCCCCGGCGGTCTCCGGGCGCCGCTCCACCGCCTCGCGCACCAGGTCGGCCACCCGGCGGGCGAGGGCGGGCGTGGTGACGTCGGCGAGCGCGCGCAGCGCCTCCCCGGCGTCAGGTCGCCGCAGCCGCTCCCGGAAGGCGTCCAGGACCGGTTCGGGGTCGGTGGCGAGCGCGGGGACCAGCGCGCTCGGCGGGAACTGCGGGTCGCCGGCCGCGAAGTGCCCTAGCGCCTGCGGGAGATGACGGGCACGTGTGCGGGGATCGCGGACCAGCAGGGCGAGCGCGCCTGCGTGCAGGGTGCAGTCCTCGGGGCGGGCCAGCAGGGCGAGGGCCGCGTAGCGCAGGAGTTCGCGGTCGGCGTCGGTGCGCACGTGCGGGGCCGCGCGCAGTCCGTACGCCACCGCCGCCACCCGCCGCGCCGGCCGCGCGTCGTGCGCCCACCGGTCCACGCCCCGGCACACCGCCGACGGCTCCTCCTCGGCCAGCACGGCGAGCAGCTCGTCGGCCCGCCGGTGCGCGCATCCGACGAGTTCCTCGGTGAGGTCGTCCAGGGCCCGGGTCCGGTGTGTGTGCAGCAGCGCCTGCGCGGCCTTCGCCACGGTCGCGTGCGGGGTCGCGGGCAGCGGCCGCTCGTCGTCGAACCAGCGGGTGAGCTGCGGCTGTACGGCGGTGGGGTCGGCGGCGAGCAGCTCCGCGACGGTGTCCAGGAACCGGGGGCCGGGCTCGTGCGGCGGCCCGTCGGCGAGAACGAGACGGCGGAGCAGGTCGAAGCGGGTGCCCGGCGACAGCCGGAGGGCGGTCCAGAAGGCGGGGCCGAAGGCGCTCGGGACCGGCTCCCGCAGGTGGCGCAGGGCCACGAGACGGTCGGCGAGCTGCCGCAGGACATCGGTGTACGGCGTCGCGTCGGGCACCCTTCGCAGGGTCTCGGTGAGCAGCCGGGCCGCCCACCAGGAGTGCGGGTCGGCGTCGAGCGCGTGCAGCAACTCCTCCAGCCGGTAGGCCAGTTGCGCTGTGCCCTGCTGGCGGGCGACGAGGAGCAGGGCCTGTACGACGGGCCCGACGCGGTGGTGCGGGACGGGGAGGGGGTACTGCGGGCCGGTGCGGCGGCGGTGGACCAGGGCGCGCAGGGCCTCGTCCAGGTCCAGGTGCATGCCCTGGATCCAGTCGGCGAGCTCCTCGTGCCCGAAGCGGTAGCCGCTGCCGGCCGGGACCAGGAGGCCCTCGGCGAGGACGGCGGAGGCCCAGCCGGTGCCGCCGAGCCGCTTGGGGGCCCGGCCCCAGGGGAACACCGCCTCGAACGTGGCCCGGTCCAGTTCGCCCTGCCCGGGGCCGAGGCTGCGGCGGGCGGCCTCGTGGACCTGGCCGGAGACCTTCGCGGCGAGCCGGCGCACGGCGGCACCGCGCAGACCGCTCGGGCCGGCCAGCCGCACCGCGATGCGCAGGCACATGAGGTCGAGGTAGGCCTCGAAGACCTGGTCGCGGTCCGCGGGGGCGTGCATCGCGTCCGGGAGGGCGGCCCGGACCTCGGAGAGGAGGCCGAGGGTGAGGGGGTGGCGGGCGTCGGAGGCGGCGAGCGCGCCGTCGGGGAGGGCGTAGCGGGCCCGGGCGCGGCGGGCCTCGTCCTCGGTGAGGTCGCCCAGGTGCACGCAGGGCGGGAAGTGCGCCTGCGGGTCGCCGTGCAGCAGCTCCTCCGGGAAGGCCGCTTGCTCCCAGTGCTCCGCCCGGCATGCCACCACCAGCCGCGCTCCCGTCTCCGCCAGCCACCGTGCCGTGCCCTGCGTCCACTCGGCGAGGCGGTGTGCCAGGACCGGGGGCATCTCCTCGGGGCCGTCGAGGAGGAGGAACAGGGGGCGGCCGGCGGCCCCGGACAGCCGGGCCAGCCGCTCGGGGGTGAGCTCGCCGAGGTCGGTGGGGACGGTGCCCGAGGTCGCCACGATCCGGGCCGCCCTGGCCAGGGCGCGGCGGACCGCGTCGGCCACCGAGGTGTCGGTCTCCGCCAGGTCGGCGCCGCGCAGCCACAGCGTGGGAGCCGGGTCGGGGCCGCGGTGGCGGCGGGCGGCGAGGAGCGCGAGTTGGGTGGTACGGCCGCTGCCGGGCGGTCCGACGAGGCCGAGGACGGGGGCCTGGCCCTCGGTGAAGGCGGTGAACTCGCCGGTGACCGCCTCCCGTTCGACCGGCTCCGGGGTGTCTCCCCGGCCCGGGTGACCGCCCGGTGCGCCCGGCGGGCCGTCCTGCGCCACCGAGGTGGCCGTCAGCTCCAGCACCCCGGCGAGGTTGAGGTCGGCGCCGTACGCCGGGACCGTCGCGGCGTTCTCCGCGAGCAGGTCGGCGAGGGGGCCGGTGCGGACGGAGCCGAGCGGGACCGCGTAGCCGCTGTCACGGTGGCCGCTGTGCAGGGCGGTGCCGAGGACGGCGACGACCGCTCCGGTGGCGACGTCGAGCACGGGGCCTCCGGCGGCGCCGCCACCCCGCCGCAGCGCGTCCCGTCCCGCGGTGCCGATCGCCAACTCCAGTGCGCCTTCGAGGAGATGGCTGCGGTCGGTGGCGGTGTAGGTCACGGCCGCGGGACCGAGCACCCTGGCCTCGCGCCGGCAGCCGGCGAAGAGCCGGACGTAGGTGCCGGTCTCGACGGTGTCCCGCACGGAGACGGGCAGCGGGTGCACGCCGAGTCCCTCGGTACGGACGAGCGCCAGATCCAGCTCGGGCAGCGGGGTCACGGCACCGGAGGTGACCACGCAACTGCGGTCACCGGCGCGCAGAACGAGCCGCGCCGACCCGTCGACGGCCTCGTGACTGGTGACGACGGTGCCGTGGTGGTCGGCCGCGAAGCCGATCCCGCGCAGCCGCCCGGCCAGGTCATGGACCCGCACGAGATCCTCGTCCCGCCCGGCCCAGGGACCGGCCCCGGGACCTGGTGGTCCTCCGCGCGCATGCCGCGACCGACGGCCCCGGCCCGCCGACCGCACCCCTTCGCCCCCGTGGACCGGTCCGGCCGGGCTCCCGGCGTCGCGCGGTCCCTTCTGGGCCGCCCGGCCGGTCCCGCCCGCGGCCCCGTCCCCCGGTCCCGGGTCCGACGCGTCGGTGCCGGCGGCGAGAGATGCCGCTGTGCCGACGGAGTCACCCCCTGCCGTCATCGCCGAACCTCCCCGCCGTACGCACGTTCCTGTTTTCGACGGTAGGCGTGCGGTGATCAGCGGGACAGATCGCGTGGTGAACGCGCCCCCTTCCACTCCCCCGGTTCACTCCGAGCGCCTGCCCGCGCGGGTGAATGGAAGGGGGACGGCGGATACACCCTAGGGGTGGGGGAACCGAGGGGGGACCGTGGAGCGGCGGCACAACCCCGTGATCGCCGCTCCACGGGCAGACAGCCCCGGTGCCCCCGCGTTCGGGGGTCAGCCGAAGACGGCCAGGCTCTTGGCCTTGCCCTTCTGTTCCTCGACCAGCGCCAGGAAGTGACCCTCGGGACCGAAGACGGCCACCGTGCCGGCGCCCGTGTACTCGTCGGGCATGTCGAGCCGTACGCCGTTGGTGAGGAGCTTGGCCCGGCGGTCGTCGACGTCCCAGCGGGGGAAGGCGGCTGCCGCGGCCTCGGCGATCGGCATCACCGTCAGCTCCTGCTGGAGCTGGTCGAGGGTCCTCGCCGAGTCCAGCTTGTACGGGCCCACGCGGGTGCGCCGCAGAGCGGTCAGATGGCCGCCGACGCCCAGGTCCGCGCCCAGGTCACGGGCGAGCGCCCGGATGTAGGTGCCGGACGAGCAGACCACCGACACGACCAGGTCAAGGACGGCCGTGCCGTCCTCGGCGACCGCGTCCCGGACGTCGTGGACCGCGAACGACGAGACGGTGACGGGGCGGGCCGGGATCTCGAACTCCTCGCCCTCCCGTGCCCGCTTGTACGAGCGCACCCCGTCGATCTTGATGGCGCTGACCTTGGACGGCACCTGCATGATGGCGCCGGTCAGCTTGGCGATCCCGGCGTCGACGGCGTCGCGGGTGACCTTCGAGGCGTCGACCGCCCCCGTGATCTCGCCCTCGGCGTCGTCGGTCAGGGTCGTCTGGCCGAGCCGGACCGTGCCCAGGTACTCCTTCTCGGTCAGCGCGAGGTGCCCGAGCAGCTTGGTCGCCTTCTCGACGCCGAGGACGAGCACGCCCGTCGCCATGGGGTCGAGGGTGCCGGCGTGTCCGACGCGGCGGGTCCTGGCGATCCCGCGCATCTTGGCGACCACGTCGTGCGAGGTGAAGCCCGACGGCTTGTCGACGATGACAAGGCCGTCGGGCGTCCGGTTCTTCTCGGTCATTCGGCGGCGTCGTCCGTCTCGTCCTCGTCGCCCGGCTTACGGTACGGGTCGGCGTCACCGGCATAGGCGGCACCCGCCGAGACCTCGCGCACCTTCTCGTCGGACTGGCGGGCCTTGTCGAGCAGGTCGTCGATGGTCTTGGCGGTGTCGGGCAGGGCGTCGGCCACGAAGGTCAGCGTCGGCGTGAACTTCACGCCCGCCGCCGCCCCGACCGCGGAACGGAGCACGCCCTTGGCGCTCTCCAGTCCGGCCGCCGCGGCCGCCCGCTCCTCGTCGCCGCCGTACACCGTGTAGAAGACGGTCGCCTCCCGCAGGTCACCCGTCACCCGGGTGTCCGTGATGGTGACGTGTGAGCCGAGCCGCGGGTCCTTGATCCCGCGCAGCAGCTTCTGGGCCACCACCTCTCGGATGAGGTCCGCCAGCCTCTTGGCGCGCGCGTTGTCGGCCACTGGTCCGTCTCCTTAAGTACTTACTTGTTGCTTCAGTCTTCGTCGCTGTGGAGCCTGCGTCGAACCGAGAGCAGCTCCACCTCGGGCCGCGCGGCGACCAGCCGCTCGCAGCGGTCCAGTACGTCGGTGAGGTGTCCCGTGTCCCCGGAGACCACCGCGAGTCCGATCTCGGCCCTGCGGTGGAGGTTCTGGTTCCCCGTCTCCGCCGCGCTCACCGCGTACTTGCGCTGGAGCTCGGCCACGATCGGACGGACGAGAGAGCGTTTCTCCTTCAGCGAGTGCACGTCACCGAGGAGCAGGTCGAAGGACAGAGTCCCCACATACATGTGTGTCCGGATGTCCCGCCGGTTCGGGGTACGGGCGCCGCGTCGACGCCGATACGGGAACCGTACACGCAACGGCCGGGGCCGATCGACGGATATTACGTCCGCCGACCGGCCCCGATCGCGTGCTGTGCGGATCAGCCGCGCGGCTTCTCGCGCATCTCGTACGTCGCGATGACGTCGTCGACCTTGATGTCGTTGAAGTTTCCGAGGTTGATACCGCCCTCGAAGCCTTCGCGGATCTCGGTGACGTCGTCCTTGAAGCGACGCAGACCGGAGATGGTGAGGCTCTCCGCGACCACCTTGCCGTCGCGGATGAGGCGCGCCTTGGTGTTGCGCTTGACCTCGCCCGACCGGACCAGGACACCGGCGATGTTGCCCAGCTTGGACGACTTGAAGACCTCGCGGATCTCCGCCGTGCCGAGCTCGACCTCTTCGTACTCCGGCTTGAGCATGCCCTTGAGGGCCGCCTCGATCTCCTCGATCGCCTGGTAGATGACCGAGTAGTAGCGGACGTCCACGCCTTCGCGCTCGGCCATCTGCGCGGCACGCCCTGCGGCGCGCACGTTGAAGCCGATCACGATGGCGTCCGAGCCCATCGCCAGGTCGACGTCCGACTCCGTGACCGCACCGACACCGCGGTGCAGGATGCGGATGTCGACCTCTTCGCCGACGTCGAGCTGGAGCAGGGAGGACTCGAGAGCCTCCACCGAACCGGACGCGTCGCCCTTGATGATGAGGTTGAGTTCCTGCACCAGACCGGCCTTGAGGGCCTCGTCCAGGTTCTCCAGGGAGAACCGGACACCCCGGCGGGCGAAGTTGGCGTTCCGCTCACGAGCGGCGCGCTTCTCGGCGATCTGACGGGCCGTACGGTCCTCGTCGACGACGAGGAAGTTGTCGCCGGCGCCCGGGACGTTGGTGAGACCGAGGACGAGGACCGGAGTCGACGGACCCGCCTCTTCCAGGTTGTCTCCCTTGTCGTCGAGCATCGCGCGGACTCGGCCGTACGCGTCGCCGACCACCATGGTGTCGCCGACCCGCAGGGTGCCTCGCTGGACCAGGACGGTCGCGACGGCACCGCGGCCGCGGTCGAGACGGGACTCGATCGCAATACCCTGCGCGTCCTGCTCCGGGTTGGCCCGCAGGTCGAGCGAGGCGTCCGCGGTGAGGACCACGGCCTCCAGCAGGCTCTCGATGTTGAGGCCCTGCTTGGCGGAGATGTCGACGAACATGGTGTCGCCGCCGTACTCCTCGGCCACGAGGCCGTACTCCGTCAGCTGACCGCGCACCTTGGTCGGGTCGGCACCCTCGACGTCGATCTTGTTGACCGCGACCACGATCGGCACGTCGGCCGCCTTGGCGTGGTTCAGCGCCTCGATCGTCTGGGGCATCACACCGTCGTTGGCCGCCACCACGAGGATCGCGATGTCGGTCGACTTGGCACCACGGGCACGCATGGCGGTGAACGCCTCGTGACCCGGGGTGTCGATGAAGGTGATCTTGCGCTCTTCGTCGTTGACCTGGGTCGTGACCTGGTACGCACCGATGTGCTGCGTGATACCGCCGGCCTCGCCCGCGACGACGTTCGTCTTGCGGATGGTGTCGAGGAGGCGGGTCTTGCCGTGGTCGACGTGACCCATGACGGTCACGACCGGCGGACGCGCGACGAGGAACTCCTCGCCGCCCTCGTCCTCGCCGAACTCGATGTCGAAGGACTCGAGCAGCTCGCGGTCCTCCTCCTCGGGGCTGACGATCTCGAGGACGAAGTTCATCTCGTCCGCGAGGAGCTTCAGCGTCTCGTCGGAGACGGACTGCGTGGCAGTGACCATCTCGCCGAGGTTCATCATCACGCCGACGAGCGACGCCGGGTTGGCGCCGATCTTCTCCGCGAAGTCGGTGAGGGAGGCACCACGCGACAGGCGGACGGACTGTCCGTTGCCGCGAGGCAGCATCACGCCGCCGACCGACGGGGCCTGCATGGCCTCGTACTCCTGGCGCCTCTGCCGCTTCGACTTGCGACCGCGACGCGCGGGACCGCCGGGACGACCGAAGGCGCCCTGCGTGCCACCACGACCACCCGGACCACCGGGACGACCACCGAAGCCGGGACGACCGCCGCCGCCACCGCCGGGACCGCCGGGACGACCGGCGAAACCGCCACCGCCGCCACCGGGACCGCCGGGACGACCGGCGAAACCGCCACCGCCGCCACCGGGACCGGCCGGACGACCGGCGAAGCCGCCGCCACCCGGACGACCGCCGCCGCCACCGGGACGACCGCCGCCACCGGGACCGCGGCCACCGGGGCCACCGCCGCCGGGACGCGGACCGGCAGCAGGACGCTGCGGCATCATGCCGGGGTTGGGACGCGCGCCGCCGGGGCCACCGCCGGGACGAGGACCGCCGCCCTGCGGACGGGGCATGCCGCCCGGGCTGGGACGGGAGCCGCCCGGAGCCTGCGGACGGGGACCGCCCGCAGCGCCCTGGGGACGGGGACCGCCCTGGCCCTGACCCTGCGGACGCGGAGCGCCGCCGGGAGCACCGGGGCCACCCTGGCCGCCGGGACGCGGGGCGCCGCCCGGACGGGGCGCCTGCGGGCGCGCCATGCCGGTGGAGCCACCAGAGGTGAAGGGGTTGTTGCCCGGACGGGGACCGGCCGGACGAGCACCGGGACGTGCGCCCTGGCCACCCGGACGCGGAGCGCCGGGACGGTCGCCGCGGTCACCGCGACCCTGACCGCCCTGGCCGGGACCGCCGGCCGGACGCGGGGCGCCCGGACGCGGGGCCTGCTGGCCGGCCGGACGAGGAGCACCCGGACGCGCGGTGGAACCCTGGCTCTGGCTCTGGGGGGCCGTCTGGCCCTGGGAGGCAGCCGGCGCGGCGGGAGCCGACGGCGGCGCCGTGAACTCGGGCGTGGTCGGAGCCGGGGACGCCGGGGCGGGCCGCGGCGCGGGCTTCGGGCCCGGAGTGGGACGGGGGCCGGAGGCGGCCGGCGCGGCGGGAGCCGCGGGCTGCTCGGCGGCGGCCGGCTTGGGGGCCGGCGGGCGCGGGGCGGCCGGACGGGCGGCCTGCGCGGGAGAGGGGGCTGCCGGACGAGCCGGGGCAGCCTTGCGTGCGGGGGCGGGCTTGCCGCCTCCGTTGCCCTGCTGGAGGGCGTCTGTCAGCTTGCGTACGACGGGCGCCTCGATCGTCGAGGAAGCCGAACGAACAAATTCACCGAGTTCTTGGAGCTTGGCCATGACGACCTTGCTCTCCACCCCGAACTCCTTGGCGAGTTCGTATACCCGGACCTTAGCCACTTCGCTCCTTTTAGGTCCGGGTTGCGGCCGGACCGTCGCTACTTCATGGGCGTACTCATCGCGTGCTCATCGAGTGCTCATCGCAATCTCGACCTACTTCCAACTCGCGGGGTACCTGGGCCGCACGGGGGTTCCGCGCGACGCTTCTTACGGTGTTGCCTGCTCAGCAACTGTCTGTCTGCTCGACGTACTGGCGCAACGCCTTTGTGTCGAGCGCTCCCGGGGCGCGCAACGCCCGCGGAAACACCCGGCGGCGTACCGCCTGGTCGAGACAGACCAGGGCGGGGTGGATGTACGCACCCCGGCCGGGCAGCGTACCGCGAAGATCAGGGACGCATGCGTCCTCGATCGCCACGATGCGCAGCAGATCGGTCTTGGCCGCTCGCTGCCTGCATCCCACACAGGTTCGTTCAGGGCATGCGCGGGCGTGCGTCCGGCCAGACACTCTTAAGTCTACCTCCCCGTACCGACCTCACCCCTTGGGGGCAGGGATCGAACGGTTGTTGTCGTGATCTAAGCCACCGACGGCTTGGATCTATTCCTCGGCGCAGTTCACCGAGGTCATTCGCCGGCCTGTTCGGTGTCCGGGCGGATGTCGATCCGCCAGCCGGTGAGCCGGGCCGCGAGGCGGGCGTTCTGGCCCTCCTTGCCGATGGCCAGGGAAAGCTGGTAGTCGGGGACGGTCACCCGCGCGGAGCGGGCGGCCATGTCCACGACCTCGACCTTGGAGACGCGGGCCGGTGAGAGGGCGTTCGCCACCATCTCGGCCGGGTCGTCCGACCAGTCGACGATGTCGATCTTCTCACCGTTCAGCTCGCCCATGACATTGCGCACACGGCCGCCCATGGGTCCGATGCACGCGCCCTTGGCGTTCAGGCCCGAACGGGTGGACCGTACGGCGATCTTGGTGCGGTGACCGGCCTCGCGGGCGATCGCGGCGATCTCGACGGACCCGTCGGCGATCTCCGGCACCTCCAGGGCGAAGAGCTTCTTCACCAGATTGGGGTGCGTGCGGGACAGGGTGACGGACGGACCGCGGACCCCCCTCGCCACCCGGACGACGTACGACCGGAGCCGCATGCCGTGCGGGTAGGTCTCGCCGGGCACCTGCTCCTGCACCGGCAGGATGGCCTCCAGCTTGCCGATGTCCACGAGCACGTTCTTCGGGTCGCGGCCCTGCTGGACCACACCCATGACGATGTCGCCCTCGCGCCCCGCGTACTCGCCGAGCGTCGCGTCGTCCTCGGCGTCGCGCAGCCGCTGCAGGATGACCTGCTTGGCGGTGGTGGCGGCGATACGGCCGAAGTCGGACGGGGTGTCGTCGAACTCCCGGGGCTCCTGGCCCTCTTCGAGGTCCTCGGGGTCCTCCTTCGCCCACACGACCACGTGCCCGGAGTCCCGGTCGAGTTTCACGCGCGCGTGGCGGTGGCTTCCCTCGGTGCGGTGGTAGGCGATGAGGAGGGCCGACTCGATCGCCTCGACCAACAGGTCGAAGGAGATCTCCTTCTCCCGCACCAAGCCCCGCAGGGCACTCATGTCGATGTCCACGGCTACGCCTCCTCTTCGTTCTTGTCCTTGCGGCTGAACTCGACCTGCACGCGCGCCCTGTCGACGTCGGAGAAGGCGAGCCGGCGTGCGGTGGCCTTGCGGCCCTTCACACCGGGCACCTCCAGGTCCAGGCCCTCGTCGTCGACCTTCAGGATCCGGGCGACCAGTTCCCCGCCGCCCTCGGTCAGCTGGAACTTCACCAGCCGGTCCACGGCGCGCACGTAGTGGCGGTGCTCCTTGAGGAGGCGCTCGGCGCCCGGGGTGCCGACCTCGAGGGTGTACTCCCCCGCGCCCATCGCGTCGTTCTCGTCGAGCTTCGCCGAGAGCGCGCGGCTCACATCGGCGATCTGGTCCAGGTCGGCACCGGTGTCCGAGTCGACGACGACGCGCAGCACTCGCTTTCGCCCTACGGAGTCCACTGCGATCTCTTCGAGATCCAGGCCCTGAGAGGTGACGAGCGGTTCCAGGAGCTCTCGCAGCCTCTCGCTCTGGGTGGTGCTCATCCGGGTGACTCCTCGGCCGCGTGTGCTGTTGTGGGTAGGTCGCGTGTCTGGTCAAAGGGTATCCGGTCGCGGAGGGTGTTGCCGTCCAGGTGACATCGGATGCGCGGGTACCGTGATCGCCGGCGGGCCCGACCTCCCGCCCGTATGTTCGTACGAGCTTCCTGAGGACGTTTGCCGTGCCGTACCCGCCTCCGCCGCGCGTCCCCTCGGGGCCGCGCAGAAGATCCCTGCTCGCCTCGGTCGCCGGGGGCGCCCTTCTCGTGGGGTGCTCCGACGGGACCGGAGACGGCGAGGAGGGCACCGCCGGCAGTCCCTCCGTCGTCGAGCGGGTCCGCGTGCGGGCGGCTCGGGACAGTCGGGGGATCGTCGAGCGGTACGACGCCGTCCTGGCCGCGTATCCGACGCTGACGGCACTGCTGGGCCCGTTGCGCTCGGAGGCGGTGCGGCACGCGGCGGCCTTCGGGGGAGCCGGGACGACCTCGCCCACCGCCACGGCGTCCCCTTCGCCCACGGCCACTCCCCCGGCGTCCGCCCCGCCCACGGTTCCCGCGACCGAGAAGGACGCCCTCGCCCAGCTCGCCGCCGCCGAGCGGGCCCTCGCCGACCGCCGCGCCGAGGCACTGCTGGACGTGCCCGGCGAGCTGGCCCGGCTGCTGGCCTCGGTCGCGGCGGCCGGCGCGGCGCACGCCTATCTGCTGACGGAGGGTGCCCGATGAGCGAGAAGCAGGAGCTGGCGGCGCTCCAGAAGGCGCTGGCCGCCGAGCACGCGGCCGTCTACGGCTACGGCGTCGTCGGCGGCCGGATCGGCGAGGCCCGCCGCGCCGAGGCCAAGGCCGCCTATGACGCCCACCGGGCCCGCCGGGACGCCCTGGCGCGCGCGGTACGGGATCTGGGCGAGAGGCCGGCGCCCGCAGCGGCGGCGTACGCGCTGCCCTTCCCGGTGCCGGACCCGGCAGCGGCGGTACGGCTCGCCGCCGACCTGGAGGACCGGGTGGCCGGGGTGTACTCCGACGTGGTGCGGGCAACCGGGGGCGAGCGGCGGGGCACGGCCGCCGAGGCGCTGCGGGAGGCCGCGGTGCGGGCGGTGCGCTGGCGCGGCGAGAGCGTAGCCTTCCCTGGGCTCGCCGAGCGGGCGACCACGGCCTCGCCCTCCTCCTCGGCCTCGCTTTCCCAGGCGGGCCCCACGGCGTAACGCGGTACTGGAAGGGAACGACTCGCGCATGGCTTTCGAACCACCACAGCGGCTGGTGCGGGCGCTCGACGAGAGCGTGCCGGACGCCGACGACTGGGTGGACAAGCTGCCCGACACCGCCGGACAGGCCGTCGCGCAGCGCGAGTTGAGCGTGGAGCGGGTCCAGGTGCCCGGCGGGCGCAGCAGCCTCGTCGTGCTCGTGCGGCGGTCCGACGGGACACCCGCCGTGCTCAAGCTCGCGCCGCCCCGCGCCCGGCCCGAGAGCGAGCGGGCGGCTCTCGCGCACTGGGACGGCCGGGGGGCCGTACAGCTGCTGGAGCCCTTCGCCGCCGAGGGGGTGCTGCTGCTCGAACGGCTGCATCCCGATGTCTCCGTGCGGTCGCTGCCGGAGGCGAAGGCGTTGCTGGAGGCGGCCGGGACCCTGCGGCGGCTGTGGGTGGAGCCGCCCGGTGACCATGTCTTCGAGACGGTGGCCGAGCGGACCGGACGGCAGGCCGAGGCGATGCGGGGTGCTTCCGCGGAGGTGGCCGCACTGGTGAGCGCGGCCCTCGACGCACGGGAGTCGCTGCTGGCCGCGCCCCCGGAGAGGCGGCTGCTGCACGGCACGTTCCGGCAGAGCAAGGTGCTCTCCGGGGCGCGCGCTCCCTGGCTCGCCGTCGGGCCCGACCCGGTCGTCGGCGAGTGCGCGTTCGACCTGGCCCGGCTGGTGCGGGACCGGGTGGAGGACCTGATCGCCTCATCGTCGGGAGCGGCCACGACCCGGCGACGGATCAAGCGGCTCGCGGAGTCGCTGGAGGTGGACCAGGAACGGCTGCGGGGCTGGACGCTGTTCCGGGCCGTGGAGTCCGGGGTCCGGGCCCTGCGGGTGGGACGGCCCCGGGACGCCGAGTTGCTGCTGGAGTTCGCCGGGTGGCTGTGAGGCGGCGCTCGCGTACGCCGCCTCACCCTGTGCCGGTTTCCCTCAGGCGGTCAGACGGGCGATCGCCTCGTCCACCGTCAGCTCCTCGCGCTCACCGGTGCGACGGTCCTTGAGCTCCAGGACACCCTCGGCGGAACGCCGGCCCGCGACCAGGATCTTCGGTACGCCGATGAGCTCGGAGTCCGTGAACTTCACGCCCGGGGAGACACCGGCGCGGTCGTCGACGAGGACCCGCAGGCCCGCCGCGCGCAGCTTCTCGGAGACGTCGAGGGCCAGTTCGATCTGCAGGGCCTTGCCGGCGGCGACGACGTGCACGTCGGCCGGGGCGACCTCGGCGGGCCAGCACAGGCCCTTGTCGTCTGCGGACTGCTCGGCGAGGGCGGCGACCGCGCGGGAGACGCCGATGCCGTAGGAGCCCATGGTCACACGGACCGGCTTGCCGTGCTGGCCGAGGACGTCGAGCTTGAGGGCGTCGGCGTACTTGCGGCCCAGCTGGAAGATGTGGCCGATCTCGATGGCGCGGTCCAGCTTGAGGCCGGTGCCGCACTTCGGGCACGGGTCGCCCTCCTGGACGACCACGACGTCGACGTACTCGTCGACCTCGAAGTCCCGGCCGGCGACGACGTTCTTCGCGTGCGTGTGCTCCTTGTTGGCGCCGGTGATCCAGGAGGTGCCGGGCGCCACCCGCGGGTCGGCGATGTACCTCACCTTCTCGCCCCGCCCCTGCGGACCGACGTACCCGCGGACGAGGTCGGGGCGGCCGACGAAGTCCTCCGCCGTCACCAGCTCCACGGCGGCGGGCGCGAAGTGCGCCTCGACCTTGCCCAGGTCGACCTCGCGGTCGCCGGGCACGCCGACGGCCACGATCTCGCCGTCGACCTTCACGAGCAGGTTCTTGAGGGTGTCGGCGGCCTCGACGCCGAGGTGGGCGGCGAGGGTCTCGATGGTCGGGGTGTCCGGGGTGGGGATCTCTTCGAGCGCGGGGACCGAGGTGCCGTCCACCGGCTTCAACTCGTACGTGATCGCTTCGGTGTTGGCCGCGAAGTCGCAGTTGGGGCAGTCGGCGAAGGTGTCCTCGCCGGCCTCCGCGGGGGCCAGGAACTCCTCCGACTTGGAGCCGCCCATCGCACCGGCGGTGGCGGCGCAGATGCGGTAGTCGAGGCCCAGGCGCTCGAAGACCCTCTGGTAGGCCTGGCGGTGCAGGGCGTAGGACTGGGCCAGGCCCTCGTCCTCGGTGTCGAAGGAGTAGGAGTCCTTCATCAGGAACTCACGGCCGCGCAGGACGCCGGCCCGCGGGCGGGCCTCGTCCCGGTACTTGTTCTGGATCTGGTACAGGATGACCGGCAGGTCCTTGTAGGAGGACGCCTGGTCCTTCACCAGCAGGGTGAAGATCTCCTCGTGGGTCGGGCCGAGGAGGTAGTCGCCGCCCCTGCGGTCCTGGAGCCGGAACAGCTCGGCGCCGTACTCCTCCCAGCGGCCCGTGGCCTCGTACGGCTCGCGCGGCAGCAGGGCGGGGAGCAGCACCTCCTGGGCGCCGATCGCGTCCATCTCCTCACGGACGATGCGCTCGACGTTGGCCAGCACCTTCTTGCCGAGCGGCAGCCAGCTCCAGATGCCCGCGGCGGTACGGCGGACGTACCCCGCGCGCACCAGCAGCTTGTGGCTGAGGACCTCGGCGTCCGCCGGGTCGTCGCGCAGCGTCTTCGCCATCAACTGGGACATGCGCTGGACCGGTGCGTTCGCCATGGTTCTCGTACTCCTGCCGGGAAAGGGTGATGGCTAGGAGGTTAGCCGGGGGCACTGGGCCGGTGGAAATCCGTTACCGGCGGCGCAGCGGCAGCGGGGCGCCCATCACGGCGTACGGCTTCGGGGCGCTCGGGAAGAGGACCTGGCGGGCGAGGTCCTGGTAGCCGAGCGAGTGGTACAGGCCGCGGGCCGGGCTGTCGGTGTCGATCGCGGAGAGGATCGAACGGGGCTCGGCGGCGCTGTCGGTGATGGTGGTGATCAGGGTGCGGCCGATACCGCGGTTCTGGTGGTGCGGGTGGACGTGGAGCTCGGTGATCACGAAGGAGTTGTCGAGCCAGAGCTCGTTGTGCCGGGCGCGCAGGTAGGGCTCCACGACGGTGGACCACCAGTGGGTACGGTCGTTGGGCATGCCGTACACGAAGCCGACCAGGGAACCGCCGACGGTCGCGCCGAGGGCTCTCGCGCCGGGGTAGGTCATGTGGCGCAGGACGATCTGACGGCGGACCGCCACCTCGTCGGCGCCGAGGCCGAAGGCGACGGCTTGGACGGCTAGCGCCTCGTCTACGTGGGCCGACAGGTCTAGGGGGCCGATGACGAGGTCCATGCCGGGAGCGTACAGGCAGGCGGGTTCAGAAGAGGACGCTCATGAACGCGCCCACCTCTTGGAAGCCCACCCTCGTGTACGTCCTTCTCGCCGCCGTGTTGAAGTCGTTGACGTAGAGGCTGACCACCGGGGCCACGTCCGCGAGGGCGTAGCGCAGGACCGCGGCCATCCCTGGCGCGGCCACTCCCCTGCCCCGGTATTCCGGGGCCACCCACACGCCCTGGATCTGGCAGGCCCGGTCGGTCGCCGCGCCGATCTCCGCCTTGAAGACGACCTTGCCGTGCTCGTCGAGGCGGGCGAAGGAGCGGCCGGAACCGACCAGTTCGGCGACGCGGGCCTGGTAGAGCAGGCCGCCGTCGCCGGCCAGCGGGGAGACGCCGACCTCCTCCGTGAACATCGCCACGCAGGCCGGCATGATCGTCTCCATCTCGTCCTTGCGGATGCGGCGGACGTACGGATCCGGGGCGATGTCGGCGGGCATGCGGTCGGTGACCATGAGGGGCTGGTGGGAGCGGACGTCCCGGGCCGGGCCCCAGCTGGGTTCCAGCAGACGCCAGAGCAGCGCGGTGGGTTCGGCCGGGCCGACGATGGAGGAGCAGCGGCGGCCGGCCCTTCTCGCCCGGTCGGCGAAGGCTCGGACGGCTCGCTGCGTCGCGCAGATCGGGACCAGGTTGGCGCCGGCGTAGCAGAGGGACGTGAGCATGCCGTCCTCGTACCAGCCCCACATCTCGCCGCCGAGCCGCCACGGGTCGAGGCCGGCGACCTGCACCCGCGAGGTCACGAAGGCGTTCGCGACCGGATCGCGGTCGAGTATGGCGAGCGCGGCGTCCAGGTCGCTCGGTTCGAGGACCCGGGAGGTCGTCTGGGTCAACACGGGCGGGGCCTCACACTGGGGTCTGCTGATCTCCGCACTGTACCTGCGGAAGCTGAGCCGTGCCGAGCCGTGTTCAGGTGCCGGTTGCCTGTGAGGTGCCCGGTGTCCTGGGGGCTGCGCCCCAGACCCCGCTTCGGCCCGAAGGGCCTCGTCCTCAAACGCCGGACGGGCTGGGATTGCCCGGACCGGCGTTTGGAAGGCCCCTCGTCAGCCCGCGACCGACACCGACGGCTCGCCCGACTCGACGCCCGCGTCCTGCATCTGCTCGGCGATCTTCATGGCCTCCTCGATGAGGGTCTCCACGATCTTCGACTCGGGGACGGTCTTGATGACCTCGCCCTTCACGAAGATCTGGCCCTTGCCGTTGCCGGAGGCGACGCCGAGGTCGGCCTCGCGGGCCTCGCCCGGGCCGTTCACCACGCAGCCCATGACCGCGACGCGCAGCGGGACCTCCATGCCGGTCAGGCCCGCCGTGACCTCCTCGGCCAGCTTGTACACGTCGACCTGGGCACGGCCGCAGGAGGGGCAGGAGACGATCTCCAGACCGCGCTGCTTGAGGTTCAGGGACTCCAGGATCTGGTTGCCGACCTTGACCTCCTCGACCGGCGGAGCGCTCAGGGACACCCGGATGGTGTCGCCGATGCCCTGCGAGAGGAGGGCGCCGAACGCCACCGCGCTCTTGATCGTGCCCTGGAACGCCGGGCCCGCCTCCGTGACGCCGAGGTGGAGCGGGTAGTCGCACTGCGCGGCCAGCTGCTTGTACGCCTCGATCATGACGACCGGGTCGTTGTGCTTGACCGAGATCTTGATGTCGCGGAAGTCGTGCTCCTCGAAGAGGGACGCCTCCCACAGGGCCGACTCGACGAGCGCCTCGGGCGTCGCCTTGCCGTACTTCTGGAGCAGCCGGCGGTCCAGGGAGCCCGCGTTCACGCCGATGCGGATCGGGGTGCCGTGGTCGCGCGCGGCCTTCGCGATCTCCTTGACCTTGTCGTCGAACTGCTTGATGTTGCCGGGGTTCACCCGAACCGCGGCGCAGCCCGCCTCGATGGCCGCGAAGACGTACTTGGGCTGGAAGTGGATGTCCGCGATCACCGGGATCTGCGACTTGCGGGCGATCGTGGACAGGGCGTCCGCGTCGTCCTGCGTGGGGCAGGCCACCCGCACGATCTGACAGCCGGAGGCGGTGAGCTCGGCGATCTGCTGGAGGGTGGCGCCGATGTCGGACGTACGCGTCGTGGTCATCGACTGCACGGAGACGGGGGCGTCGCCGCCGACCGCCACAGACCCGACCTGGATCTGCCGGCTCTTGCGGCGCTCGGCAACCCTGGTCGGAACGGACGGCATGCCGAGAGAAATCGCAGTCATCTGCTGTGCAACCCCAAGTCGTGGATCAAGGCCCAGGTCCCGTCAGCGGCGGGCTCCAGGCTTCGAGATTACGGCACCGACCCGGGCGCGAGCACATCACAGGCGTCAAACCCACTCATTGGAAGGCGACCCGGCATGCAACACACCGGGCCGCCTCGAACGCCGTATGACTAGGAGATTCCCGCCGGGTCAACAGCGCGGGTACCCAGCGAGACATTCGGCTGCCGCACAGCGATGGGACCCGAGCTGATGGACAGGGGCGGAGCGGTTGCGTGGCTCAGTACAGGAGCGCCCTCTCCCACCTCGCTGAGGATCTCCACGATCTCCGCCCACACACCGTCCGCCAACCAGGTTCGCTGCCGGAACCGGACTTTCCCAGGGTCGCCGAAACGCTCCGGAAGATCACGCCACAGGATGCCCGTGCGCAGTCGATGAAGCATCCCCGAAAGGGCCGCCCGCAGATCTAGCGGCGAACGGAAATGGTGGGGCCGGTACCTGGAGCGGAGCAACTCCTCGACGCGGGGCCACAGGCTGTCTGTGGGGTCGGGAGGAACAGGTGTGCCAGAGCCCTCGTGCCACTGCATCGTCATGCATTTCGTCCCCTCGCGGTACCGGAACTCCGGGTCCGCGATGTCGACTCGCACCTTGAGCGACTCGAGCAGGCACCGCTGTTCCGAGGGCAAGAGAGCCTGGCTGTCCGGAGCGGCTGCCCCCACGACTGCCGCGACTCGATCATCCCTGCTGACTCTGGTCTCCAGCTCCTCCAGCCAGTCCTGTGCATGAGCCAAGACTCGCTCCAACGCTCCCTTGTCAGCTTCGAGCTGCCGCACCGCAGCGGCGATGACACGGCTGTGCCGTGCCTGGCGCCTCAGTCCGTCCAGTTCCCCATCACACTGCGCGACAAGCCGCTTCAGGGACCTCACCCGCTCGGCGTGCAGGAGCAGCCGCCTCTGCGCCTGGGGGGAAGCCGGCAGCATCGGCCGATCACGAAGAGGCGTGGAGGCCAGCAGGGCGTTCACATGCCGCGCCACCAGTTCCTCGACATGGTCGGCGCGCAGGAAGACACAGCCACAGGGCTCGGTTGCCTGCCATCCCGAACAGCGGTAGGTACGCACGCCGTCGCCGCGAAAGCACCCGACGTAGGGCAGTCCGCACGGCCCATGAATTCGCCCGGTGAGCGGGTACTCCCCCACAGGAATCCTGCGCGGGCGGGCGAACTCTGCCAGGGCTTGTTGAACCGCACGGATCCGGTCCGCCGGGAGGATCGGAGGCAGCGGGATCACTACGCTCTCGCCGTGCAGGGGTCGTCCGGAGCCGTCAAGCCTGGTGCAATGGCCACCCCATTGCTGATCGGAGCGGCGAAAGACGGCTTGTCCGAGAAAGGCTGCGCTCTTCAGCCGCCGATGAAGGTTCGTCGTTGTCCAGCTTTTTCCGCTGCGGGTGAGAATCCCACGCCGGTTCAGCTCCTCGGCGATGTCCCTGACGGTGCGACCGCCCTCGATCACGAGATCGGCCAGAAGCTTCACCACAGCCGCCTCCGCCGGATCGACTTCGAGAGCCGAGCCGAAGGCGCCCTTCCCGCTGATCCTGTATCCGTAGGGAGCCGGACCACCGGGCCAGCCTCCATCGACCGCTTTGAGCTGTCGACCCGCCTGCGTACGCGCGACGATGCGCTGGTAGTCAGCTTCCACAGTCTGCGCGAGGCGGTCGATCGTGAGCCATCTGTCCAGGCCCCGTTCCCCCAGGACCTGGTTGCAGCACTCGACCTCTGCCCCGGCATCTTGCACCTGCCAGATGCAACGCCAGATGGCGGCTCCGGTCCGCCCCAGACGGTCGAGGCTGTGCACGACGACGACGTCTGCCCGACCTGCGGAGATCTCCGTGAGCAACTTATCGAGCCCAGGCCTGGAATCTGTGGAACCTGATTCACCGGGATCTTCCCAGGAACCTACGAGTCTCCACGTCGGCCGCTTCTCCAGGAACGCCCCAATGGCGTCGGCCTGAGCCGGAATTCCGTACTTGCCTCTCTGTTCCGCTGTTGAGACCCGCATGTACGCGGCGACAGCGATCGACTTGGAGTCCCTGCCCTTGCCTTCTGCGCACGGCGCAGTACCTTGCTGCATGTCAGTCCCTTCGAGACTGGCCAGACCCCAGGGTGTTGGCGCACCGCTGGGGTCACCCATGAACAGCAACAAACGTACGAAGTCCGCGTCTACGTCGTAGCGACAAGCCTCGTCTTTCACTCGTCCGAGTCAGACGAGTGAAAGACGCGACATTATCCCAAGCGACAGAAGATGACCGATTCTCAGCTGAGGCGAACCGGATTAACTACATCCGCGATCAAAACGAGGATTGTAAAGCAGATGAAAATCCCTGCCACCACATAGGCCACCGGCATCAGCTTCGCCACGTCGAACGGGCCCGGGTCCGGGCGCTTGAGGACCTTGGCCAGGTTGCGGCGCAGGGACTCCCACAGGGCGCCCGCGATGTGGCCGCCGTCCAGGGGGAGCAGCGGGAGCATGTTGAAGAGGAAGAGCGAGAGGTTGAAGCCCGCCACCAGCATCAACGCCATCGCCAGCTGCTGGGTCGGCGGGATGTCGAGGGTGAAGATCTCGCCGCCGACCCGCGCCGCGCCGACCACGCCCATCGGGGAGTCCGGCTCGCGCGGGGCGTCGCCGAAGGCCGCGTTCCACAGGGCCGGGATCTTACCGGGGAGGGCGGCCAGGGAGTCGACGGCCTCGCCGACCCGGTCGCCCATCCACACCACCGAGTCGCCGAAGTCCTGCTTGACGATGCCGGTGGCGGCGCTGAAGCCCAGGAAGCCGGCGGTGACGTACTCGCCCTGGACGTACTGCCCGCTGGAGTCCTTCTTGGCGACCTGGTTGGAGGCGATCTTCGCGGTGAGCGTGACGTCCTTGCCGTCGCGCTCGACGACGATCGGGACCGTCTTGTCGGGGTTGGCGCGGATGAGGTCGGAGAGCTTGTTCCAGTCGTCGGTCCGCACGCCGTTGAACGAGATGATCTTGTCGCCCGCCTTGAGGCCGGCCGCCGCGGCCGGGGAGGCCGGGTCGGAGGCCTTGCAGTCCTCGCGGTTCTGGCTCTGGGCGATCACGCACTTGGAGACCGAGCTGACCGTGTTGGTCTGCTGGGAGATGCCGAAGCCCATGAGGACCGTGAGGAACAGGGCGACGGCGAGGATCAGGTTCGCGAAGGGGCCCGCGAACATGACGATGACGCGCTTCCAGGGCTTACGGGTGTAGAAGAGGCGCTTCTCGTCGCCGGGCTGGAGCTCCTCGAAGGCGGCCGAGCGGGCGTCCTCGATCATGCCGCGCCAGGGCGAGGTGGAGCGGGCGCTTATGCGGCCGTCGTCGCCGGGCGGGAACATGCCGATCATGCGGATGTAGCCGCCGAAGGGGACGGCCTTGATGCCGTACTCCGTCTCGCCCTTCTTGCGCGAGAAGACGGTCGGTCCGAAGCCGACCATGTACTGCGGCACGCGGATGCCGAACAGCTTGGCGAAGGACAGGTGCCCCAGCTCGTGCCACGCGATCGACACCAGCAGGCCGAAGGCGAAGAGCACTATGCCGAGGATGAACATCAGGGTCGTCATGCACGGGCCTCCGCCGTCTGTGCCGTCAGTTCCCGGGCCCGGGTCCGCGCCCAGGTCTCCGCTTCGAGGACGTCCGCGACGGTGAGCGAGGTGCCCCCGCGCGGGGTGCCGTGCTCGTCCACCACCCGGGTCACGGTCTCCATGATCCCGTTGAACGGCAGTGCGCCGGCCCGGAAGGCCTCGACGCACTCCTCGTTGGCGGCATTGAACACCGCCGGGGCCGTGCCCGCGAGCTGTCCCACGTGTCTCGCAAGGCCGACCGAAGGAAACGCGTCGTTGTCGAGCGGGAAGAACTCCCACGTCGACGCCTTGCTCCAGTCGAAGGCGGGCGCCGCGTCGGGGACGCGCTCGGGCCAGCCGAGACCGATGGCGATCGGCCCGCGCATGTCGGGGGGCGTCGCCTGGGCGATCGTGGATCCGTCCGTGAACTCAACCATCGAGTGGACATACGACTGGGGATGCACGACCACCTCAATGCGGTCGAAGGGAATGTCGTAGAGGAGGTGCGCCTCGATGACCTCCAGCCCCTTGTTGACGAGGGTCGCGGAGTTGATCGTGATGACCGGACCCATGGCCCAGGTGGGGTGGGCGAGGGCGTCCTCGACGGTCACCTGGGCGAGGTCGGCCTTCGTACGGCCGCGGAAGGGGCCGCCGGACGCGGTGACGACCAGCTTGCGCACATCGGCCCGGGTTCCGGAGGCGAGCGCCTGGAAGAGGGCCGCGTGCTCGGAGTCGACGGGGATGATCTGCCCCGGCTTGGCGAGGGCCTTGACCAGCGGGCCGCCCACGATGAGCGACTCCTTGTTGGCGAGCGCGAGGGTGCGGCCCGCCTCCAGGGCGGCGAGGGTCGGGGCGAGTCCGATGGAGCCGGTGATGCCGTTGAGCACGGTGTGCGCGTCGGAGGCGGCGAGCTGCGTGGCCGCGTTCGGTCCCGCGAGGATCTCGGGGAGGGGCTCGGCGGTGCCGTAGAGGCCGCTGAGGGCCTCGCGCAGCTGTGGTACGACGTCCTCGCGGGCGACCGCGACGGTCCGCGCCCTCAGCCGGTACGCCTGCTCGGCGAGGAGCGCCACGCGCCCGCCATTGGCGGACAGGCCGGTCACCCGGAACCGGTCGGGGTTGCGCAGCACGAGGTCGATGGCCTGGGTGCCGATCGAGCCGGTGGAACCGAGGATCACCACGTCCTTGGGTCCGTCGCCCGCCACGGGGTCGTAGACGAGGTGCGGGTCGGCGAGGGGGGCTGGACTGTCGCTCATCCCTCCATTGTTGCCGTAAGGACGGTGTGTGGGGACAGCGCGTCCCCCTCTCGGGGGGCGCGCTGTCGTGCGGGGTCAGCGGACGGGCCGGTGGACGTTCTCCTTCTCGGAGGGGCCGGGGGTCGCGTCGGCGATCCAGACGCCTTCGCCGGAGGGGTCGACGACACCGTCCTCCAGCCAGGTGTAGGTGCCGGAGAGCACGCCCTTGACGACCTTGCGGTCCTGGTCGTCGGTGTTGTTCCACAGGCGGCCGAAGAGTTCCTCGACGCGGAGCCGGGACTGGCGGCAGAAGGCGTCGGCGAGCTGGTAGGCCTCACGGCCGTGCGGCTCGGTGGTGTAGAGCAGTTCGGCACGGACGCAGGCCGCGCTCATCGCGAAGAGTTCGGCGCCGATGTCGACGATCCGGCCGAGGAAGCCCTGCTTGGTCTCCATGCGGCCCTGCCAGCGGGACATGGCGTAGAAGGTGGAGCGGGCGAGTTTGCGGGCCGTGCGTTCGACGTAGCGCAGGTGCGTCGAGAGGTCGACCTCGCGCTTGAACTCGCTGTAGGAGTTCGGAAGTTGGCCTGGTCCGGCGACCAGTTTGGGGAGCCACTTGGCGTAGAAGACTCCCGCGTTCGCGCCGGCTTTCGCCTTGTCGCCGAGGGACTTGTCCGGGGCGATGAGGTCGCCGGCGACCGAGAGGTGGGCGTCGACGGCCTCGCGGGCGATCAGCAGGTGCATGATCTCCGTGGAGCCCTCGAAGATGCGGTTGATGCGCAGGTCGCGCAGGACCTGTTCGGCGGGGACCGCCTTCTCGCCGCGGGCCTTGAGGGACTCGGCGGTCTCGAAGCCCCGGCCGCCGCGGATCTGGACGAGTTCGTCGGCGATGAGCCAGCCCATCTCGGAGGCGTAGAGCTTGGCGAGGGCGCCCTCGATGCGGATGTCGTTGCGGTTCTCGTCGGCCATCTGGGAGGACAGGTCCAGTACGGCCTCCAGGGCGAAGGTCGTCGCCGCGATGAAGGAGATCTTGGAGCCGACGGCCTCGTGGTGGGCGATCGGCTTGCCCCACTGTTCACGGGCCGTGGACCACTCGCGGGCGATCTTCAGACACCACTTGCCGGCGGCCACGCAGGAGGCGGGCAGGGAGAGGCGGCCGGTGTTGAGGGTGGTCAGGGCGATCTTGAGGCCGGCGCCCTCGGGGCCGATGCGGTGGGCCGCCGGGACCCGGACCTGGTGGAAGCGGGTGACGCCGTTCTCGATGCCGCGCAGGCCCATGAAGGCGTTGCGGTTCTCGACGGTGATGCCGGGTGAGTCGGTCTCCACGACGAAGGCGGTGATGCCGCCCTTGTGGCCCTCGGACTTCGGGACCCGGGCCATGACGACGAGGAGGTCGGCGACCACGCCGTTGGTGGTCCACAGCTTCACTCCGTCGAGGACGTAGTCGTCCCCGTCGGGCACGGCCGTCGTGGCGAGGCGGGCCGGGTCGGAGCCGACGTCCGGTTCGGTCAGGAGGAAGGCGCTGATGTCGGTGCGGGCGCACCGGGGCAGGAACTTCTCCTTCTGTTCCTGGGTGCCGAAGAGCTTCAGCGGCTGCGGTACGCCGATCGACTGGTGGGCGGAGAGCAGCACGCCGATCGCGGGGCTCGCGGAGCCCGCGAGGGCCAGCGCCTTGTTGTAGTACACCTGGGTGAGGCCGAGGCCGCCGTACTTGGTGTCGATCTTCATGCCGAAGGCGCCGAGTTCCTTGAGGCCGCCCACGACCTCGTCGGGGATGCGGGCCTCGCGCTCGATGAGGGCGCCGTCGACCTTGGTCTCGCAGAAGTCGCGGAGTTCGGCGAGGAACTCCTCGCCGCGCCGGGCGTCCTCCTCGGGGGGCATCGGGTGGGGGTGGATGAGGTCGAGCCGGAACCGGCCGAGGAACAGTTCCTTGGCGAAGCTGGGCTTGCGCCAGTCCTGCTCCCGGGCGGCCTCCGCCACCTCGCGGGCCTCGCGCTCGGTGACGACGGGCTTGGTGGACGGTGCGGACATCAGGCTCACCTCGTCGTGAAAGGGGATCTTGGGGGTCGTATGGTTACCGACGGGTGCTACCCGATCGTATGTACCTGATCCGGGGCGAGGCCACCACCCCTCGCGCGGCCGTTCGGCCCATGTCGACGGAACGCGACACGGCATCCGGCCCGGGGGCGCCACCCTGATGCTCACCGGCCTCCGCCGTCCCGCGAGCCCCCTCTGCTGCCGCTCCGAGGGCCCCACCGCTGCCGCCCTGACGGAGGCGCCCCGGCGTCCGCCCGGCCGACGCCGCACTGAGAGCCACCGGCCTCGGCCGCTCCACGTCCGCCGCCCTCTGCCGACCTGACGGCACCGGCTTCTGCCGCGCCGGGGGCCCGACGCGCGCAGGCCTCACGGCGACTGGCCTGCGCCGCCCCTCCCCACCACCAGCGACCTGACAGCCACCGGCCCCCGCTCGGCGCGCACCCACGAACGCCGGCCTGGCGGCACCCGCCTCTGCCGCCCCGAGGGCGCGACGCGTGCCAACCTCCCAGCCACCGGCCTCTGCCGCCCCAAACCCCCCACCTCTGCCAACCTCACCCCGACGCCTGCCGACCTCACAGCCCGCCGCTCTCTGCCGCCCCAGGCCCTCACCGTCGCCAGCCCGACAGTCACCGGCCTCCGCTCAGCGAGCACCCACGAACGGCGTCCTGGCGGCACCCACCCCTGCCGCCCCGAGAGCCCCACGCACGCCAACCCCTCGCGGCCACCGACCCGTACCGCCCCAAGCGCCCCACCACTGCCAACCTGACAGTCACCGGCCCCCGCGCGGCGAGCACCCACGAACGTCGACCTGGCGTCACCTGTCCCAGCCGCCCACGGGCCCCACGCACGCCGGCCTGACGGCACCTACCCTTGCCGCCCCGCGCCGGCCTCACGACCCCCACCCCCACCACCCGTCCCGAAGGGCGGCACGTTCGTTCCATGGCTCCTCGGGGGCGGTCGTGGTAGGCAGGAGGCCGCACCTCGGCGCGGCGGGTAACGGGCAGGCCGGGCCGGGTTCGCCGGGGTCGGTCCCGCCCCTGGGCGGCAGAGGCCCCCGAGTCCGTGTCGAAGCGCTTCGACAACCTATGGACACCCACTCCCGGGGGAGCTACTGTCGAACCACCCCCACCCGCACCTGTTCGCACTGCGCACTGTCGAAGCGCTTCACAAAGCTTGGAGAGCTGGATGGTCACCCTCGCCGAGGTCGCCCAGCACGCCGGAGTCTCGGCGAGCACGGTGAGCTATGTCCTCAGTGGCAAGCGGTCCATCTCGACGGGCACCCGGCAGCGGGTCGAGGAGAGCATCCGCGAACTCGGCTACCACCCGAACGCGGGCGCCCGCGCCCTCGCCAGCAGCAGGTCGAACATCATCGCGCTGATGATCCCGCTCCGCACCGACATGTACGTGCCGGTGATGATGGAGATCGCCATCGCGGTGGCCACCACCGCACGGACGCACGGGTACGACGTCCTGCTGCTCACCGGCGAAGAGGGCCCCGACGCCGTACGCCGTGTCACCGGCAGCGGGCTCGCCGACGCGATGATCCTGATGGACGTCGAACTCGACGACGAGCGGCTGCCGTTGCTGCGCGGCACCGACCAGCCGTCCGTGCTCATCGGCCTGCCCGCCGACACCTCCGGGCTCACCTGCGTCGACCTCGACTTCCGGGCCACCGGCGCACTGTGCGTCGAGCACCTCGCGAAGCTCGGCCACCGCGACATCGCTGTCATCGGCGAGGCCCCCGCGGTCTACGAACGGCACACCGGTTTCGCCGAGCGCACGCTGGACGGACTCCGGTCGCGCGCCCAGGAGTTGGGCGTACGACTGCTGCACCGGCCGTGCGACGGCGGGTACGACGCGATGGCCGTGACGCTCGCCCGCGTCCTCGACGAGCGTCCGTCCACCACGGGCTTCGTCGTGCAGAACGAACAGGCCGTCGAACCCCTGCTAGCGCTGCTGCGCCAGCAGGGCCGGGCCATCCCCGAGGACGTCTCCGTGGTGGCGATCTGCCCCGAACAGGTCGCCGTGCAGGCCTCGGTGCGGCTCACGTCGGTGGCCATCCCCGCCCAGGAGATGGGCCGGCACGCCCTGGAGCGGCTGGTCGCCAAGCTGGAGGGCCGCGGTGAGGACGAAGTGGTCCTGATCGAGCCCGAGTTGACGGTCCGGGCGAGCACTGGCCCGGCACCTTCGGTGTCCTGACACGTCATCCACCGGATCCCCGCACCTCACACCACGCGTTCCGTGCCCGCGCGGCGCGCCCCTGTCTGCATTCCTTCAGGAGCACCCCTCGTGAATCAGTCTGCCGAAATCCAGCCCAAGGTCAGTCTCGCGCAGTCGTCGCCCACCGTCGGCACGTTCCGGGAGCGGGACGGCGCGCTGGAGTGGAGCGGCCGTCAGGAGACCGTACGCGTCGAGCCGTGGGGCCCGGACGCGGTGCGGGTGCGGGCTCGGCTCGGCGGGCCGGTCCTGGAGGGACTGCCGGGCGCCCTGCTCGACGAGCCGCCCGCCACCGAGAGCACGGTCAAGATCGGTGACGGGGAGGCCCAGTTGACGGTGGGCGCGCTGACCGTCCACGTCGACGCCGAGGGACAGCTCCGGTTCCTGCGCACCCAGGACTCCGCCGAGCTCCTCGCGGAGGCCCGCGCCCACTTCTGGTGGCCCGGCTCGCGCCTGTACACCGCGGTCGGCAACGGCCACCACCGCCTTGAGCAGCGCTTCGCCGCCTACGACGACGAGAAGCTGTACGGGCTCGGCCAGCACCAGCACGGCAAGCTGGACCAGAAGGGCCTGGTCCTGGACCTGGTGCAGCGCAATGCCGAGGTGTCCATCCCGGTCCTCGCCTCCAGCCGCGGCTACACCCTGCTGTGGAACAACCCGGCGATCGGCCGCGTGGAACTCGCCCGCAACGGCACCCGCTGGGTGGCCGACTCGGCCCGCCAGATCGACTACTGGATCACCGCGGGCACCCCGGCCGACGGCCAGCGCCGCTACAGCGCGGTGACCGGCCGTACGCCGATGCTGCCGGAGTGGGCGGCGGGCTTCTGGCAGTGCAAGCTGCGCTACCGCACCCAGGACGAACTCCTCGCCGTGGCAAGGGAGTACAAGCGGCGCGGGCTGCCCATCTCCGCGATCGTCTGCGACTTCTTCCACTGGACGCATCTGGGCGAGTGGAAGTTCGACCCGGCCGAGTGGCCCGACCCGGCGGCGATGGTGCGTGAACTGGAGGAGCTGGGCATCAAGTTGGTGGTCAGCGTCTGGCCGTCGGTGTCTCCGCTCAGCGAGAACCACTCCCTGATGGAGCAGCGCGGGTACTTCATCGGCACCCAGTACGGCCCGATGGCGCACGCCGACTGGCCGGACAAGGGGGTCGCCTCGACCGTCCAGGTCGCCTTCTACGACGCCACGAACCCCGAGGCCCGCGCGTTCATGTGGTCGAAGGCCCGCGACAACTACCTCGCCCCGTACGGCATCACGGCCTTCTGGCTGGACGCCTGCGAGCCGGAGCTCAAGCCGGGCTTCCAGGAGAACCTGCGCTACTGGGCGGGTCCCGGTCTGGAGGTCGGCAACATGTACCCGGCCGAGAACTCCCGCACCTTCCACGAGGGCCTGAGTGCCGCGGGCGAGGAGGTCATCACCCTCAACCGCTCGGCCTGGGCGGGCAGTCAGCGCTACGGCGCCGCCCTGTGGTCCGGTGACATCGGCACCGACTTCCCGACCCTGCGCGACCAGATCGCGGCCGGTCTCAACACCGCGATGTCCGGCATCCCCTGGTGGAACACCGACATCGGCGGCTTCCACGGCGGCGACCCGGACGACCCGGCGTACCGCGAGGTGATGGTCCGCTGGTTCCAGTTCGGCGCGCTGTCCCCGCTGATGCGGCTGCACGGCTTCCGCGACCCGGGGATGCCGCTGGGCCCGGACATGACCGGGGGCCCGAACGAGGTGTGGTCGTACGGCGAGGAGGCCGGCGCGATCATGGAGAAGTACCTGCGGCTGCGCGAGCGGCTGAAGCCCTATGTGCTCCGGGTGATGCGGGAGGCCCACGAGGAGGGGCTGACTCCGATGCGTCCGCTGTTCCTGGAGTTTCCGGAGGACCAGGCGGCCTGGGGGGTCGACGACGCGTACCTCTTCGGGGCGGATGTCCTGGTCGCGCCGGTGCTCACGGCCGGCGCGACGGCCCGTACCGCGTATCTTCCGGCGGGGGCCGAGTGGACCGACGCGTGGACCGGGGAGACCTACGCCGGTGGGACCACGGTGACTGTCGACGCACCGCTGGACCGGATTCCGCTGTTCCTGCGGGGCGGGGCGCGGTTGCCGATTCAGGAAGTGCCGCGGTAGGTCGTTCGTCGGATGCGGCTCCGTCGTGGCTTGTCGCGCAGTTCCCCGCGCCCCTGAAAGCGTGCTGTTGCTCCGTCAGTTGCGGCAGATCGAGGGCAGGGCTCTGATCAGGGCGCGGGTGTGCAGTCCGTCAAGGTGGTTCTCGTAGCGGACCTGGAAGGCCGCCAGGGCCAGTTCGGGGCGGCACGCGAAGGTGCCGCGGTCCTCGGAGGTGTCGGCCAGGGACTGGACCAGCGCGCTGGTGATCCGGTTGATCTCCTGCCGTACGACACTCAGGTCCGGCTTGGTCGTCGGCGCCTGGTCGGGGTGGTCGGTCCAGCGCTGGAACAGCCCGCGCTGGACGGTCTTGTTGGCCTCGATCTGGTCGCGGAAGATCACCCGGATCTCGTCCGGGTCGGCGCCGAGCTGCTGGGCCTGGGCGGCCACGTTGTCGAGGACCTGCTGTTCACGGGCGGGGTCGTCGATGGGGCTGTCGGTGCCCCACTTGGCGGCGGCGACCAGGTCGGCGGTGGCCAGGCGTTCGGAGGCGAGTTCGACGACGGGATGCAGGGCGGCGGGGGCGGCGGCGTGGGGTGCCGCGGCCGTCCCGGAGACGGGAACCGCGACCGCGGTACCCGTCGCGGTGAGAGCGACGGCCGCGGTCGCGGTCACGGTGATCAGGGCGCGTCGGAGGGGGGTGGTGGTACGCATGTCCCCATCAAACCCGACGCTGCCCCACGATCAGGTCAACTGCTGCTCACGGTCAGGTTGTTGGTGGTGAAGTTCAGTCCGCCGGACGAGCTGGTGATCTCGAAGCCGAACTGCACGTCCCCGATGGTCTCGTTGCCGAACCAGCCCTTGGTGTCCTTGATCCACTTGAGGATCGGGAGGACGTTGACCGTGCCCGAGGTCGAGTTCGAGGTGCGTACGAAGGAGAACACCTGGTTCGACCCGTTGGTGCCCTTGTACACGGTCCAGGTGTGGCCGCCGAGCGTCACGTTGCCCTGCGAGCTGCCGAGCGGGCCGACGGCTCCGGTCTTGTTGACCCAGAGCATGATCTCGTACCTGTAGTTGGTGTCCCAGATGTCGTACGACGTGTTGTACGCGCCCGACGAGGGGACCGAGACGTTGTAGTTGCTGGAGAGCGAACCCAGCGAGGTGATCGACTTGTTGACCACCTTCTTGGAGTTCGGGTAGGACTTGATGCCGCCGGTGTTGGGGTGGTTGGCGTTGACGCCCCAGTTGGTGCCGGAGTTGGCCCAGATGCACTGGCTGCCGGCGCCGGAGCCCCAGATGTTGTTGTAGAGGGTGTAGCCGTTCAGGCTCGTGTTGGCCCACTGGTCGCAGGAGCTCCAGACGGCTGCGGACGCGGGGGCGGAGGCGAGACCGACGAGGGCGCCGACGGCCATCGCCGGGGCCAGCACCGCCGTGGTGATCTTGTGGAGGGTGCTCTTTGCCATGGTGTCCCTTTCCATGGGTGGGGGGAAATGCGGGGGTTACCACGCCTCCAGGCGGAGGACGTGGTCTTCTCCTGCGACGAGTTCGAGGGGCTCGGCGCCGGAGGAAGTCCGGAGTTCGACACGGTGGCTGCGGGTGGGGCGCAGCACCGCGGTCGCTTCGGTGGGGCTCCAGGTGAGGTCGAGTTCGGCCCCGAACCTGGTACGGACGCCCCGCAGTACGCCTCGGGGGCAGCCGGCGGGAACCGCCGGAAGCAGCACCAGCCGGTCCGGTGTCGACTGCACGAGCATCTCGACGAGCACGGCGGGCAGGGTGTGGGCGGCGTCCGCGTTGTAGACGTTCCGGTTCGGGTAGTGCGCGCTCATCAGCGAGGCGTGGAAGAAGTCCCCCTTGAGGACCTGGGCGAGGGCGTGGGCGACCCGTTCGCCGTCGCGCAGCCGGGCCGCGACGAGGGCGTGGTGCAGGTGTCCGTGGGCCGAGTCGTTCTCGGAGCCGCGGAGTTCGAGGGCGCGGTGGGCGGCTCTGGCGAGGTCGGGGGTGTCGTAGGGGGTGATCTCGTCGAGGGGCCAGACGCCGTAGAGGTGGCTGAGGTGGCGGTGGTCGTAGGTGTCGTCGAGGCCGGGCCGGGCCCATTCGGCGAGAGCTCCGTCGGCGTTGATCCGGTGCGGTGGGAGGCGGTCGGCGAGGGCGCGCCAGGCGGCCGCCTTCTCGGGGTGGTACGCGGCCGCCGTGAGCAGGGCGTGCCGGGCGGCCGAGAGGTCCATGGCCGCGTTGATCGCGCCCCAACTGGCGTTCGCGGGGCGGTTCTCGGGCGAGTAGGAGGGGACGACGACAAGCCGGCCGTCGGCGTCGGTGCGGGTGAGGAAGTCCTCGTAGAACAGGGCGACTTCGGCGAGGGCGCGGGCGGTGCGCGGGTCCCGTGCGCCCCGGGTCTCGTCGTGGTCGACGAGGGGCTTGAGCAGCCAGTCGGCGCCGGCCGTCCACAGGTGCAGCGGGTACTCGCGGCTGAAGTGGTACGTCAGCCCGGACTCGCCGTCGGAGTGCGGCGGGGCCACGGCTCCCCGGGCGCCGAAGATCTCGCGGGCGTTGTCCTGCCAGTCGGGCAGCTGCCGCTCGATCAGGGAGGCGAGGGCCTCGGTGACTTCGGGGAGCGCGGCGTACACGGCCGACGCGGTCTGGAGGTTGACGTTGGCGTCGTTGGTGAACGCGCCCGACCATGCCGTGTCCCAGTCGCCGGTCCACAGACCGGTGAGGCGGGGCGGGAGGAGACCGCCGGAGGAGAGCAGGTGGTAGCGGCCGGCGGCGAAGAGGCGCTCCAGGAGGGCGGGGCTGTCGGGCCGCTCCAGCAACTCCGATCCTGCCAGGGCGCGTTCGGCCCGGTCTCCGCCGAGGTCGAGGGTGACGCGTTCGTAGGCGGCGCGGTGGAGGCGGGTGTGCCGGTCGAGGAGCCGGGCGTACGCGTCGGACGCGGACTCGGCCTCGGCGGCGGACTCGGGCTCGGGGACCAGCTCGCGCAGGGCCTCGACATGCGGTGCCGTGTCCAGTTCGCCGGTGTGGCGTACGACGCGGGTCAGCAGCAGGACCGACTCGGCGCCGGTGACACGGGCGCCGGGCGGGATGAGCGCGGTGCGGCCGCCGGTGGGGACGACCAGGGTGATGCCGGTGTAGCGGCGCTCACTGCCGGGGTAGCGGACGCGGAGGGTGAGCAGGGCCCCGTCGGCGGCGCGGACGATGCTCTGGCCGACCATGAGGGCGTGCGGGGCGCCCGGGAGCCGGTGGTCCAGCGAGACGACCAGGTCCGCCGCCTCGACATGCTGGACGATGACGTCGTCCGCGCGGGAGACGAAGACCTGGCCGCGTCCGTCCTCGCACGCGGTGTGCAGGACGCCGGTGGTGAAGTCGACGGACCGGCGGTAGCCGGAGGCGGTCGCGCGCGGACGGCGCAGCCGGATCTGGAAGGCGGGGTGGAAGGGCTGTACCCACTGGAGCGGCCGGCCGTCCGTGAAGCGCTCGGCGGCGTCGAGCTCACCGGCGAGCAACCGGTCCTGGAGCGCCGGGAGTTCGGCGGCCAGGCGCGGCGGGCGGGCGTGTTCGGAGCCGTTGGGGCGGACCAGGGTGTGATGGGTGACCACGACCCGCTCGTCGTCCGGTTCGCCGAACAGGAGGGCGCCGTGGTGGCCGTTGCCGCTGAGGAAGCCGTCCTCCCAGCGGGTGGCCGGCCGGGGTTCCCAGGTGCCGTGGACGGGGCTGTCGGTCATGGCTTGAGCACCGCCACTCCGTAGCGTCCCAGCACGACCTCGTCCGTGACGGTCCTCCCGGTCAGCAGGTCGCGGTGGGTGCCCGGCACGCTGACGGTCACCGACTCGCGCCCGTGGTGGAGGAGGAACAGCAGGTCGTCGCGGCGGACCGCCTCGACCTGGTCGGGCAGGCCGTCCAGGACCGGACGGACACCCGCGTCGGCGGCGATCCGGGTGAGCAGGCCGCGCAGCGCGTCGGGTTCGGGGAGGGTGGAGAGGTACCAGGCGCGGTCCCTGCGCAGCACGGCGGGCAGTCCGTCGAGCTCCCCGCCCTTGTAGGCGGCCTCCGTCGTCCCGTCCGGGGCCTTCTCGATCTCCTCCGACCACAGCGTGCCGCGGAACGCACCCGGCGTGCCCTCGCACGCGGCCTGCTCCCCCGCGTCCAGCGGCCACCACTCGTGCAGGGTGCGGATGCCGAAGAGCTCGCGCAGCCGGGCGTCCATGCCGCCGGGGCGTACCCGGTCGTCCTCGTCGGCGACGCCGGTGAGGAAGCCGGAGACGAGGGTGCCGCCCTGGCGGACGTAGGCGAGGAGGTTGTCGACGGCCGTGTCGGTGAGGGCGTAGAGCTGGGGGACGACGACCAGTTTGTAGGCGGTGAGGTCGTGGTCGGGACGGGCGAAGTCGGTGGTGAGGTGGGCCTCCCACAGGGCGCGGTGCCAGGCCCGGAGCACGTCCGGGTAGTCGGCCTCGTGGGAGAGCCGGCCGTCCTGGGCGCCGGCCCACCAGGCGTGCCAGTCGTGCAGGACGGCGATGTCGTTGACGGTATGACGGCCTGTCACCTGTGGTGAGAGGGCGGCGAGTTCGGCGCCGAGCTGCTTGACCTCCCGGTAGGTGCGCCCCTCCTCCCCGGCGTGGCTGACCATCCCGGAGTGGAACTTCTCCGCGCCCTGCCGGGACTGGCGCCACTGGAAGTAGCAGACGGCGTCGGCGCCCCGGGCGACGGCCTGGAGGGACCAGAGGCGGTTCAGCCCACGGGGTTTGGGGTGGTTCACGCCCCGCCAGTTGACCGGGCCGGCGGCCTGTTCCATGAGCATCCAGGGGCCGCGTGCCTGCGAGCGGGTCATGTCCTGGACCAGGGCGCCTTGTTGGGCACCGAGGGGATCACGCGGGTCGGGGTAGAGGTCGACGGAGACGACGTCCTCCTCCTCGGCCCAGCGCCAGGCGTCCTGACCGACCCACAGCGGCATGAAGTTGGTGGTCACCGGGGTGTGCGGGGTGACCCGGCGGACGATGTCCCGCTCTGCCGCGTAACACTCCAGGAGCATGTCGGAGGTGAAGCGTTTGAAGTCCAGCACCTGGGTGGGGTTCTTCATGTAGTGGGCCTGGCGGGGCGTGTGGATCTCGGCCCAGTCGCCGTAGCCCTGGCTCCAGAAGGCCGTGCCCCAGGCGGAGTTGAGGGCGTCGAGGGAGCCGTAGCGGTGCTGGAGCCAGCTGCGGAAGCGGGCGGCGGCCTCGTCGCTCCAGTCGTAGGTGCAGTACTCGTTGTTGATGTGCCACAGGGTGAGGGCCGGGTGGCCGCCGTAGCGGACGGCGAGGTCCTCGGTGATGGCGGCGGCGTAGCGGCGGTAGGTGGCGCTGGAGTGCGAGAAGTGCTGGCGTCCGCCCCAGTACTCGGTGCGGCCGTCCTCGGTGACGGGCAGGGTGTCGGGGTGGAGGTGGCCCATCCACGGCGGCGGGGAGGAGGTCGGGGTGGCGAGGACGACTCCGATGCCGTTCTCGTGCATGAGGTCCATCAGCCGGTCCAGCCAGCCGAAGTCCCGCTCCCCCGGCCGGGGTTCGAGCTTGGCCCAGGAGAAGACTCCGAGGGTGACGGAGTTGACGCCTGCGGCCTTCATCAGCCGGACGTCCTCCGGCCAGGTCTCCTCGGGCCACTGCTCGGGGTTGTAGTCGCCGCCGTAGAGGATGCGGCCGCGGGTGGCGTCGGCCAGCGACGGCCTCTTCTGCTCGGTCATCGGACGGGATCCCCGTACTGGATGCCCCGGCCGTTGGTGGCGATGTAGACGCGGCCGTACAGACGCGGGTCGGCGGCGATGGTCGCGCCGATCCAGCCCCACTGGTGCCGGTCGTCGTTGACGCGCACCCAGCTCTTCGCGTCGTCGTCGGAGCGGTACACGGCGGTGATCGTCTCCGTGGCGCCGACCATGTAGATCGCCGGACGGTCGGCGCCGGGGGCGGCCTTGCCGAAGGCGAGGGTGTGCGAGGCCCGGCAGCTGGTGAGCCTGGTGAAGGTCGCTCCGCCGTCGGTGGACCGGTACAGGCCGTTGGCCTTGGTGCTCAGCCACAGGTCGCCGGAGCGCCCCGGGGCCGCGGTCAGCTGGAACTGGCTGTCACCGGAGGGCAGTCCGCTCGCGCGCCCGGTGAAGGTGAGACCGCCGTCCGTGCTGGCGAACAGGGTCCCGGTGTCGGTGTCGTACGCGTAGAAGCGCGCCGGGTCGGCCGGGTCGGCGAGCGGAGTGGCGCCCTTGGGACAGGTGGCGACCTCGGACCAGGTCGCCCCGTTGTCCGTGGAGCGCCGGGCGGGGTACTTGGTGCCGTCCCAGTGCACGAAGGTCCACAGCAGCACGCTGCCGTCGCGGTTCACGGCGATCGGCCCCGGCGCGTCCTTGGCGATCGCGGGCTGGGCCGCGAAGGGCGCCCAGGTCCTGCCGCCGTCGTTCGAGAAGGCGCCGTTCCCGTGATCGCCGAAGCCCGTGCGGACCACGTACGACGGTTTGGCGGCGGCCTGCGCGAGTCCGGTCGCCGACCCGAACACAGGGTTCGAGGCCATGCCGCGCGACGGCGAGGACGTCAGCCGCTCGTGGTACATCACGCCGATGTCCCCGAGGCCGCTGAGCAGGTGCGCCTCACCGCTGGGCGGCGAGATCAGCTGGCGTACGGAGGTCTCCTCCAGGCCGCGGATCTGCGGGGCCCAGTGCCTCAGGTCCCGGGTGCCGTAGAGGGTGGCGCCGGTGCCGTAGACGATGTGCTTCGAGTCGTACGGGTCGACGGCGAGGGCCTGGATCCACCAGCCGAACTTGGGCTTGTCGGCGCCGAAGGTGAGGAACGGGGTCTCGGAGACGTCGAGGACGGCCGAGTCCTTCAGGGACGTCCAGGTACGGCCGCCGTTCGTGGTCCGGTACAGGGTGTCGACGGCCGCCCAGCGGTTGTTGGTGGAGACGACGACCGTGCCGGGCCGGCGGGCGTCCACGGCGACGCCGCCGTAGCCGAAGGTGTCGGCGGAGCCGTCGCTCGTCGTGCCACCGGGCCGCACCGGTGTGACGTCCGTCCACGTGCCGCTCGTCGTGGCCAGCCTGTGCACGCTGCCGTCGGACTGCCCGTTGGGGCCGGGCGCGTCGGCGTAGGTGACGTACAGCTCGCGGGTGTGGCAGTCGTAGGCGGCCCGGATCGGCACCTTGGCGTTGGTGCCGGAGGGCTGTCCCGGGACGGTTTCCCAGGTGGTGCCGTCGGCGGTGCGGTACAGGTTGGCGGCGGTGCCGTCGGAGTCGCCCCAGCCGGCGTAGAGGACCCGCCCGGCGGCCACGAGCAGGGTGACGCCCTGGCCGCCGCTGGTGGGAGTCCCGGGGAAACCGGTCACGGCGGCCCAGGTGGCGCCCCGGTCGGTGGACTTGAGCAGCCCGTCGTGTCTGGTCCCGAGCCACAGGGTGTCGCTGTCCCGGGGGTCGACGAGCAGCCGCTCCCCTGCGCCCCGGCCGTCCTCGTTGCCGCCGAGCTTCACGGAGAGGTCGGTACGGGCCCAGGTGGCACCGCGGTTCTCGGACCGCAGCACGGCTCCGTTGCCGGCCCAGGACTGGGCGTAGGTGCCGAGCGCGAGGTAGACCCGGTCGGGGTGGGCGGGGTCGACGGCCATGGCCTCGACGCCGAGGAGGTTCCAGTCGTCCCAGCCGAGGTCGTCGTTGAGCGGGATCCAGCGCGCGCTCCGGTCGTCCCACCGGTAGGCGCCGCCGATGTCGGTACGGGCGTAGGCCAGCCCCCGCACGGAGGGGTGGAAGAGAACTCCGGTGACGAACCCGGTGCCGCCGATGGCGACTTGGCGCCAGCGGTAGGCGGGGCCGACCGAGGCGGCTTCCGCACGCCCCGGGAAGGAAGGAACCGTGGTGAGCGCGGCGGCAGCCGCGGTCCCGGCCAGAACAGCGCGCCGGCTAAGCCTGGACGTAAGCATGACAAACCTCGCTCTGAACTAAGGGGAAGTGAACCCACCAAGAGGCGCGGGGAACTGCGCGACCCGCCATGACGAACCCGCGGCCGCCGACACTGAGAAGCCCCCGCTGAACGGGCGCCCCCGGTCAGCCCTTCACCGCACCCGTCAACATGCCCTTCTTGAAGTGCCGCTGGACGAACGGAGATGCGACCGCGACAGGAATCAGCGCCAGCACCATGACCGCCATCTGCAACCCCAGCGCGGACAACTGCCCCGTACGCACCGCCTGCTGAAGCCCCGTGGGGTTCGCCGTGTTCTTCTGGACCAGCTGGATGAGCACGTTCTGCAACGGCATCATGTCCTGGTCGCTGAGATAGATGGACGCGTTGAACCAGGCACTCCAGTACCCGACCGCGTAGAACAGCGAGATCACGGCCAGCACGGCCCGCGACAGCGGCATGATGATGGTCAGCAGGATCCGCAGGTCACCGGCCCCGTCGATGCGCGCGGACTCGGTGAGCTCGGGCGAGATGCCCATGAAGAAGGCACGCAGCACCAGGATGTTGAAGACGCTGACCGCGCTCGGCAGGATCAGCGACAGATAGGTGTCGGTCAGCCCCAGCGACTGCACGAGCAGGTAGGTCGGGATGAGCCCGGCGCCGAAGAACATCGTCGCCATCATGATGACCAGGAAGAGCCGGTGTCCCAGACTCCCCGGCCGCGACAGACCGTAGGCCGCCAGCACCGACACCGCCATGGAGAACACCGTGCCGGTGAGCGTGACGCCGACCGAGACCATGATGGCCCGGCTGACCTGGCCGCCGCTGAGCAGTTCGGTGTAGTTGACGAAGGTGATGCCCTGCGGGATCACGACCAGGCCGCCGACCCGGTCGATCACCGGTTTCGGGGACAGGCTGGTGACGATCACGATCCACAGCGGGCCGAGCACCCCCAGGCAGCACAGCGCGAGGAAGCCGCTCTTGGCGGTGATGCCGGCCTTGCTGGGCGGCTCCTCCCACACCGGGCGGGCGGGGGCCTTGAGACTGCGGACGAGCTGCGTGTTGAGGCTCACTTCTGATACACCCCCTGCTCGCCGAGCAGGTGCGCGAACTTGTTCGCACCCAGCACGAGGCAGATTCCTATGGCTCCCTTGACGAGGCCGACCGCGGCCGCGTAGCTGAAGTCGCCGTTCTGGATACCCATGTTCCACACGTAGGTGTCGAGGACCTCGCTGGCCCCCACGCCGACCGCGTCCCGCTGGAGCAGGAACTGCTCGAACCCGACGCTCAGCGCGTCGCCCACCCGCAGCACCAGCAGCAGCGCGATCACCGGGCGCAGCGCGGGCAGCGTCACGTGCCACATCCGGCGCCAGCGCCCGGCGCCGTCCATGGCGGCGGCCTCGTACAGGTCGGTGCTGACGGCCGCCAGCGCGGCGAGGAAGACGATGATCCCCCAGCCTGCGTCCTTCCACACGGCCTGCGCGGTGACCAGGTACTTGAACAGGCTCGCGTTGGTCATCAGGTCGAAGCCGGTCCAGCCGTGGTCCTCCAGGGTCTGGGCGATGATGCCCGCGCCGCCGAAGATCTGCTGGAACACGGTGACGACGAGGACCCACGAGAAGAAGTGCGGCAGATACATGATCGCCTGCGCCACGGCCCGCACCCTCGGCCGGATCACGCTGTTGATGAGCAGCGCGAGCGCGATGGGGATCGGGAAGAACAGCACCAGCTGGAGCGCGAACAGCAGGACGGTGTTCTTCGCGGCGCCCCAGAACAGCGGGTCGTCGACCATCCGCGAGAACTGCTCCACGCCGACCCAGGGGCTGTGGAAGATCGCGGTGACGCCGTTGCTGGAGATGTACGGGTCGTAGTCCTGGAAGGCGACGACGTTGCCCAGCAGCGGAACGTAGTTGAAGAGCAGGAGCAGGAGGATGACGGGCAGTGTCATCAGGATGAGCGCGCGGTCGCGGCGCAGCCGGACCCGGAAGGGGACCTTGCCGGCCTTGCTCACCTTGCTTGTCTTGCGCGGCACCCGCGCCTTCGCCACCGCCGCGCCGACCGCGGCCGTCGGTTCCTCGACGGCCGCGGGAGGACGAGTCCCGTCGGGCCTGCTCCCGGCCGTGAGAGACATCAGTTGGCGCTGCCGTTCTTGTCGATGAGCTCCTTGTACCAGTCGCGCAGCTTGTCGCCGCCGGAGGACTTCCAGGTGGAGATGGCGGCCTGCACGTCGGACAGCTTGCGGTTGCCGCGCACGTAGTCGATCTCCAGCTGCTCGAACTGGCTGGAGAGGTTGGCCCAGCGGGTCGGCTCGACGATGTTCATGCCGAAGGTGGACGTCTTCTTCATGAACGCCCCCATCCGCTGCTGCCATTCGACCTGCTTGCGGGCGACCTCGGGGAAGTCGGGGTGGGCGTAGTAGGCGGCCGGTGCGGCCAGCATCACCCAGGCGTTGAGCACCTCGGAGTTGCCCAGGTCGTTCTTGACCGGGACGCCGTCCTTGACCGTGTAGTGGGTGCCCTCGACGCCGTAGTCGACGAGCATCCGCTCCTTGGTGCCGTAGGGCGCGGCCGAGAAGTCGGCGGCGGCCAGCGCGTTCTCGACCGTCGTCTTCGAGGCGCCCTTGCGGATCAGCGACCAGATGGTGGCGGGCGAGGAGGCGTACAGCTTCGGGTTGCCGCCGTCCGCGCCGAACAGGTCCATGGCGTCGATCACGAGGTCCGGGTTGGACTGGGCCTGTTCGGAGACCTTCCCGTACCAGTCGGCGATGTTGGTGCACCAGACCAGGGTCTGCCCGGCGGTGAACCGCTGACCCGGGTCGCCCGAGCGCGCCTTGTCGTCGGGGTGGACCACACCCGCGTCGTACAGCTTGCGGACCCACTCCAGCGCTTCGAGGTACTCGGGCTGCTCGATGCGGTACGTCAGCTTGCCGTCGGACCCGATGTCCCAGCCGATCGACCCGGAGCCACGGACACCGAAGAAGCTCCACGCCGACCAGGTCATGTCACCGCAGGCCCACACCTTGGCCTTGGCGCTGGTGGCCTCCTTGGCCCAGCTCATGAACTCGTCGGCCGACTTGGGTACCGAGTAGCCCTTCTTGTCGAAGACGTCCTTGCGGTACAGGGGCGCGATCCAGTTCGCCGTGGCGGCGGGCATCGGGATGCCGCGCAGGGCGCCGCCGAAGATGCCCATGCGCCAGGCGTCGGAGGGGATCGCGGCCAGGTTCGGGTACTTCTTGACCTTGTCGCCCGCCAGGTACGGACCGAGGTCCATGAACTTCGCGGTGACGGCGTTCGAGATCTTGCCGACCAGTTCCCAGCTGGGCACGACCACCATGTCGGGTATGGAGCTGGAGGCGAGGACGGCCCCGAGCTTCTGGCCGTAGGTGTTGCCGTCCTGGTTCTGCCAGGTGATCTTGGTGCCCGCGGCGGCGTCCAGCGCCTTGTAGTAGGCGCAGCCGGCCTTCGGCGGGGAACCCCAGAACGGGGACATGATCTTGATGGGGGCGCCGGTGCCGAGCTTCTCCGGGACCGAGGTCTTGAGGGCGGCGAGGTCGACCTTGCCGGTGTAGCCGGAGGCCGAGCCGTTCTTGGACGGCAGGTCCGGGTTCGCGACCGTGCTGGCGACGAATGCCGGGAGCAGTTTGTCCGCGGCCTTGCCCGACGTGGTCCCTTCGCGCTCGCCGCTGTCCGAGCCGCCGCAGGCGGCAAGCAGCGGCATCCCGCCCGCCACCGCTGCGGTGGCGACCGCGGTGGAGGCGAGGAAGCTTCTCCGGCTCGGCCCGGAGGAGGCGGAAGCGGCGTTCGGCGTCATTGCGTCAACCCTTCATGGCGCACCAGGACACCCGGCGGTGGAGCCGTCGGCTGCGGTGTCTTGAGTGGATCTGGCTGAGCTGAAGCGATACTTCGACCGTGTGGCGGAATCCGTAGTCGAAGCGCTTCGATGTTGCTGTGAGGTTAAGTGAACACCCAGGGGTGCACAAGGGTCGTTCCCAAGATTCCTGCGCGGTGGGAGAGGTGACCTTTTCTTATGCACCGCCTGAAGTGACGGTGTTGATCTCTTGACACCCGCCCTCGTGCCGAATGAGCATCGAAGCGCTTCGAAAGCATCGAATCGATCCATCGCAAGGGGATCCCCACGTGACCGCACACCCGCCGCACACACCGCCTTTTCGCGATGCGCACCTGCCGTTCGCGAAGCGCATCGACGATCTGCTGACACGGCTGACCCTCGACGAGAAGATCGGATTCCTGCACCAGTTCGCCCCCGCCGTCGAACGGCTCGGCATCCAGGCGTTCCGCACCGGCCAGGAGGCACTGCACGGCGTCGCGTGGATGGGCCCGGCGACGGTCTTTCCGCAGGCCGTGGGGCTGGGCGCGACCTGGAACACCGATCTCGTCCGGCGGATCGGCGAGGCGGTGTCCCAGGAGGTCCGGGCGATGCGCGCCCGCGACGACCGGGTCGGCCTCAACATCTGGGCACCGACGGTCAATCTGCTCCGGCACCCGCTGTGGGGCCGCAACGAGGAGGGCTACTCGGAGGACCCGAAGCTCACCTCGGCCATCGCCACCGCCTACACCCGCGGACTGCGCGGCGACCACCCCACGTACTGGCGCACGGCCCCGGTCCTCAAGCACTGGCTGGCCCACAACAACGAGACGGACCGGGCCATCTCGTCGAGTTCGGTGCGTCCGCGCGTGCTGCACGAGTACGACCTGCGCGCCTTCCGTGAGGCGGTCGAGGCGGGCGCGGTGGCCGGGGTGATGCCCGCGTACAACCTGGTCAACGGCCGCCCCAACCACGTCTCCCCGTATCTGCGCGAGCACCTGCGCACCTGGACGGACGAGGAGCTGCTGGTCTGCTCGGACGCGGGCGCGCCCTCCAACCTGGTCGATCACGAGCACTACTTCGACACCCACGAGGAGGCCACCGCGGCCTCCCTCAGGGCCGGCGTCGACAGCTTCACCGACCACGGCACGGACAGCTCGCAGATGATCGCGCGCATCCAGGGGGCCCTCGACCAGGGCCTGTTGACCGAGGCCGAGATCGACACCGCGGTCCGCCGGCAGCTCTCGGTGCGCTTCCGGCTCGGCGAGTTCGACCCGCGGCACGACCCGCACGCCGACGTCACGGACTTCGACACCCCGGCGCACCGCGCGCTCGCCCAGGAGGCCGCCGAGCAGGCGATCGTGCTGCTCAGGAACGACGGCGTGCTCCCCCTCGCCGCCGACACCCGGCTCGCGGTGGTCGGTCTGCTCGCCGACGAGTGCAAGCTCGACTGGTACAGCGGCACGCTCCTGCACCGCTCCACCCCGCTGGAAGGGCTGTACGAGCGGTTCGGCGCCGAGCGGGTGGAGTTCGCGGAGGGTGTGGACCGGGTCCGGCTCAAGACCTCCGCCGGGACGTTTCTGCACGTCCTGGCCTCCGCGAGCGGCGAGGACGAGGTGCGCGGCGCCGAGGGCGCTCTGGACCCGGCGCTGCTCGCGGGCCGCACGGACCTGCCCCCGCTGACGACCGACGCGACCGGCACCGAGTTCGCGCTGATCGACTGGGACGAGGGGGTCCTCACGCTGCGCGCTCCCGACGGCCGCTATCTCTCCGTCGCCGAGGACGGCTACCTGCGCGCCTCCGCCGACCAGCCCGGAGGCTGGGTCGTCCAGGAGACCTTCCGCCTGGAACCGCACGGCAGCGGTCACCTCCTCAGGCACATCGGCACGGGCCGCCACGTCTGTGTCGCCGCGGACGGAGTGAAGGTTGCCGACGAGAATCCGGAAGCCGGGGCGAAGCCGGAAACCTTCGAGCTGATCATCGCCGAACGCGGCGAGGACGCAGTGACCCGGATCACGTCCGAGGCCGACGTCGTCCTGGTCGTCGCGGGCAACGATCCGCACCTCAACGGCCGGGAGACCGAGGACCGCGCCTCGCTGCGGCTCCCCGCGCACCAGGAACGCCTGCTGCGGGCGGCGCGCGCCGCGAACCCCCGGACCGTGCTGGCGCTGGTCTCCGCCTACCCGTACGCGGTCGACACGTCCGGCCTGGCAGCGGCGCTCTGGACGGCCCACGGGGGCCAGGCCGCCGGCACCGCCCTGGCCCGCGTCCTGGCCGGGGACGTCTCCCCCGCCGGCCGCCTCCCGCAGACCTGGTACGAGAGCGACGCGGACCTGCCCGGCCTCCTCGACTACGACGTCATCGGCAGCCGCCAGACCTACCTGTACTTCGAGGGCACCCCCCTGTTCCCGTTCGGGCACGGGCTGTCGTACACCTCCTTCTCGTACGGCGACCTCACGACCCGCGTGACAGAAGAGGCGCTGCACGTCTCGTTCACGATCACGAACACCGGTGACGTCATCGCCGACGAGGTCGCCCAGCTCTACACCCGAGCGATCGATCCGGCACTCCCCCGCCCGCGCCGGGAGCTGGTGGCCCACCGGCGGGTCACGCTCGCCCCGGGCGCCCAGGAGGAGCTGTCCTTCGAAGTCCCGCTGCGCGCCTTCGAGTTCTGGGATGTGGCGCAGGGCCGGTGGCGTCTGGAGCCGGGTCCCTACGAACTCCTGGCCGGTGCCTCAAGCGAGGACATCCGGCTGCGCACGGCAGTGCCGCTCGACGGCGAGCCCGGCGCACCGCGGCCGGTGCGCCAACGGGGCCTGGAGGGCGCGGACTTCGACGAACAGAGCGGTGTGGAGATCGTCGACCGGACGAGGGTCGCGGGTGACGCGGTCACGGCCACTGAGGGCCGTGCCGGTGAACTGCTCTACCGGGACTGCGACTTCGGCGACGGCGTCACGGAGGCGACGGTGACGGTGTCCGGCGAGGGCTCGGTCGAGCTGTCACTGGACGGGGGCGCGGTGCTGGCCACCTGGCAGGTGGCGGAGTCCGGCTCCGGACCGTACGACTACACCACCCTCGGCGCCGGGGTCGTCGCCGAGGGCGTGCACGACGTGCACCTCAGGCTGCGCGGCCCGCTGCGGCTCGCGCACGTCGGTTTCTCCGGTTGAGGGACCGGGGCGGCCGGCACACAGGAAGGGGCCCGGCACCGGAAGGCATCGGTGCCGGGCCCCTTCGGGGTTCCCCCAGAGGGTTTCCCTAGAGAGCGAGGCCGGTCAGCACCAGCACCCGCTCGTAGGTGTAGTCGTCCATCGCGTACCGCACGCCCTCGCGGCCCACACCGGACTGCTTGACCCCGCCGTACGGCATCTGGTCGGCGCGGTAGGAGGGCACGTCACCGACGACCACGCCGCCGACCTCCAGGGCGCGGTGGGCGCGGAAGGCGGCCTGGAGGTCGTGGGTGAACACGCCTGCCTGGAGGCCGTACTTGGAGGAGTTGACCGCGTCGAAGGCGGCCGTCTCTCCGTCCACCTTCTGCACGGTGAGGACCGGCCCGAAGACCTCCTCGCAGGAGATCGTCGTGTCCGCCGGGACGTCGGCGAGGACGGTCGGCGCGTAGGAGGCGCCGTCGCGGTCGCCGCCGGTGAGCAGGGTGGCGCCCGCCTCGACGGCCTCCTTCACCCACGCCTCGACGCGCACCGCCGCGTCCTCGCTGACCAGCGGGCCGACGTCGGTCTTGTCGTCACCCGGGTCGCCGGTGACCTGGGCCTCGACGGCGGCGACGATCCGCGGGAGCAGCCGGTCGTAGACCGACGCGTCGGCGATCACCCGCTGCACGGAGATGCAGGACTGGCCGCCCTGGTAGTTGGAGAAGGTCGCGATGCGGGTCGCGGCCCAGTCGAGGTCCTCGTCGCTCGCCCAGTCGCCGAGGACGACCGCGGCGCCGTTGCCGCCCAGCTCCAGGGTGCAGTGCTTGCGGGGCACCGAGTCCATGATCGCGTAACCGACCTTCTCGGAACCGGTGAAGGAGATCACGGGCAGCCGCTCGTCCTGGACGAGGGCGGGCATCCGGTCGTTCGGGACGGGCAGGATGCTCCACGCGCCTGCGGGCAGCTCGGTCTCGGCGAGGAGTTCGCCGATGACCAGCCCGGAGAGCGGGGTCGCCGGGGCGGGCTTCAGGATGATCGGGGCGCCGGCCGCGATCGCCGGGGCGATCTTGTGGGCGCAGAGGTTGAGCGGGAAGTTGAAGGGCGCGATCCCGAGCACGACCCCCTTCGGGAAGCGCCGGGTCAGCGCGAGACGGCCCTGGCCGCCGGGGTCGGTGTCGAGGCGCTGGGCCTCACCGCCGTTGAACCGGCGGGCCTCCTCAGCGGCGAACCGGAACACCGAGACGGCACGGCCGACCTCCCCCCGGGCCCACTTGATCGGCTTGCCGTTCTCGGCGGAGATCAGCTGGGCGATCTCCTCGGTGCGCTCGACGAGCCGGCGGCTGACGTGGTCGAGGGCGGCGGCGCGGACGTGGGCGGGAGTGGCGGCGAAGTCCTCGCGGACGGCGTACGCGGCGGCCACGGCCTCCTCGGTCTGCGCGTCGCTCGGCACACTCACCGTGCCGACCAGCCGGCCGTCCCACGGAGAGGTGACATCGAAGGTGTCCTCGCCGGTGACCTGGCGGCCGGCGAGCCAGAAGGCGGTGGTGGAAGTCATGCCCCCACGGTAGGGCCGTGAGGTCGCGAGGGAATTTGTCCGGGGTGTAGCAGTGGGGCGGACCAGCACTCCGGCCCGGCCAATCGCCGCTACTGCGCGGCCGTCGTCTTCAGCGCCAGCCACAGCTCCATGCGGACGTCCGGATCGTCCAGGGAGCGGCCCAGGATCTCCTCGACCCTGCGCATCCGGTACCGCAGGGTGTGCCGGTGGACGCCCAGGTCGGCGGCGGCCGCGTCCCACTGGCCGTGCCGGGAGAGCCAGGCCCGCAGCGAGGCGACCAGGTCGCCCCGGCCGGTCGCGTCGTGCTCGTGGAGCGGCCGCAGCAGCCCGTCCGCGAAGGCCCGCACCGCCTCGTCGGCGAGCAGCGGCAGCACGGAGCCGGAGGCCAGCTGTTCGTGCTCGACGTACACCCGGCCCCGCCGCCGGGCCACCGAGAGTGCCTGTTCGGCCTGCTTGTAGGCGGCCGCGGCAGCGATCGGTCCGGCCGGCGCCGAGACACCGACGACGAGTTCGCCCTCGTCCCCGGCGACCGCCTGCTCGCTTGTGCGCGCCGCCTCCAGGGCCACCGCGTACTCCCCGCACGCGGTGGCGGCGGCCCCGCCGTCCGAGGCCAGCACCACCAGCCGCTCCCCCTCGGGCACCACGAGCACGCTCTCCCCCGAACGGGCCGCGGCGGACTCCACGATCTCGGTGAGCGCCCCGAGCGGATCGCCCATCGCGTCGGCGGCCGCGGCGAGCGCGGCGGCGGACGGGACCCGGGCGGGGGTGTCGGGCACGATCCGCACCGACGACACGACCACCGTCTCCGCCACGACCAGCCGGAAGGGCGCGTCCAGGAGCGCGCCGTACAGGTCGCCCGCGACGGTGCGCGCGTGCTCCGGCTCCCCCGCGAGCAGCATGCGCAGTACGGCCGTCCCGATCCGTTGCTCGGCGGCCTGCAGCGAGCGGGAGCGCTCGGTCGTGAGCGTCAGCAGCGCGATCGCCGAGTGCACCGCGTACCGCTCCGCCGTCCCGAGCGCGGCGGCCGTCCCCACCGCCAGCGCGGCGCGCGGCCGCCGCCCGGTGCCCAGGGAGTGCAGTTCCACGCGGTCGTCGTTGTCGGGCGGGCCGGCCCCGCCGACCACGGAGGAGGCGGGCGCGGGCCGCTCCCGCAGGCGTTCCACGTCGGCGGTGATGCGCGCGGCCCGGCGGCCCGCCCACTCCGGAGCGGCGGCGACGACGGCGCCCGAGGCGTCGTAGAGCGCCGCCCAGCCGTCCACCTGGGAGGCGAGCGCGGCGAGCAGCCCCTCCGGGCCGTCGGTCAGCGCCTGCCTGGTCAGTTCGCGCTGGGCGGCGAAGCCCGCGGTGACGGAACGGTACTGGTCGGCCGCGATCGCCGCGGACACGGCCTTGCTGATGGCGAGGAAGGGGGTGCGGCGCGGCACTTCGAGCAGCGGGAGCCCCTCGTCGCGGGCCGCCTCGACCAGGGCCCCGGGGATCTCGTCGTAGTTGACCCCGACGGCGAACCCGAGTCCCACCACCCCCGCTCCGGCCAGCCGCTTCACATACCGCCGCATCGCCTCCGGATCCTCCGCGTCCAGCTTCAGCGCGGTGATCAGCAGGAGCTCGCCGCCCTCCATGTAGGGGACGGGATCGGCGAGCTCGCTCACGTGCGCCCAGCGGACGGGGACGTCCAGCCGGTCCTCACCCGCGCGCACGGTCAGCTTGAGCGCGGAGTGGTGGACGAGCGAGGCGAGGGTGGGTGGCATGGGGCCTTCAGAGCGTCAGGAGCAGTGATCGCTGCGATCTTTTGGCCGCCGTGTATGAACGGCCTGTGACGATTCTGCCTCACCGTACGGTCATCGGGGTACGGTCATCGGGTCGCGTCATCCCCGCAGATCGACCAGCAGCGGCGGCGCGTGCTCACCCGTGACCGTGGTCAACGACAGCACCGCGTGCCCGGGCGGAACCCCGTGCGCCAGTTCGGACGCGGACCACCGCTCCCGCTCGACCTGCCGTACGGTCACCGCCCGCGCGGTCGGCGCCTTGCCGGTGATGACCTGGCGCACCGCGTGCAGCACCTTGCCGGCCGGGGTCTCGGCGATGATCTGCCGGTCGGTGACGTCCCGCGCCTCGATCCACTCCTTGCCCCACACCTCGGCGAAGTCCTGCCCGTCCCACGGGGTGAGCCCGGACAGCGCCATCCGGCATCCGATGGCACCGAGCAGGGGCCCGCGCAGCGGCCGCGGTACGTCGTCCAGCGTCCGCAGCGTCAGCACCACTCCCGCGTTTCCGGACCGCAGCCGCTGCACGCCCCGTACGGCTTCGGGCGTCACGATCCCCGTGGCGTCGTCGACCACCAGACAGGCGAACAGCGACCGGTCCTCGCGCACCGCGACGCTCGCCGTGAACTGGGCGAGCACCAGCCGCGCCAGGATCCGGGAGGCGTCGGCGTGCCCGCGCTGGGGCAGGTCGATCCGGACCCGGACGGGGTGGTCGAGGGCCTTCAGCGAGAACGGCCGCGACTGCCCGGCCGCGTCGGAGCCCGCGCTCTGGAAGAACGCGGCGAACGCGGGCCGGTCGAGCAGCGCGATCCGGTCCGCGAGGATGCCCCCGACATCCCCCGGGTTCCCCATCTGCCGCTCCCGCGCGTCGAGTTCCCGCAGCAGCGACTCCTGCCGGGAGTCCTCGAGCCCCTTCCGCAACGCGGCCATCGGCCCGGGCGCCCCGTCGAGCAGCTGCCGCAGCTCCGGTACGGAGGGGAAGCGGCCATGGACCGCCCGGAACGGCCCGAGGAGCTGGGCCAGCACGGTGGTGGACCGCCGGGTGTCGCCCCCCTGGTGCGGCTCGGCGAGGTCCCCGACGAGCGCCTCGGCGAGCACGGCCGCGGCCTCGTCCGGATCGGTCGTGCCCCCGTACAGGTCGAGGTCGTACACCGACTCCGGATTCCCGATCTGTACGACGACGTCGTAGGCGTCGGCCGGTCCGAGCCCCGCGCCCGCGGCACCGACCACCACGACGGCGGCCCGCCCGGCGAGCGCGTGCAGACACAGCGACTCGGCGATCGGCCTGATGACGGTCCCGGTCTTCCCGGACCCGGCCGGCCCGACGGCCAGCAGCGAGGTCCCCAGCAGCTCGGGCCCGAGCCCGAGCCCGGCCCCGCGGTAGGCGTACGGATTGCGGGCGTCGTCGGCGGTGGTCCCCAGCCGCACCTGGCCGGTGAGGAGATCGTGCCGGGCGAGCCGGGCGGGCAGGTCCCGCTCCCCGGAGGGGTGCAGACAGGCGGCGGCGCCCTCCTGGAGCACGGCACCGGTGAACGTGGCGAGGCTGAACCGGCCGCTGCGCACGCCCTGCCAGGCCCGCGCGATCCGGGCATGGTCCACGTCCCGCATCACCCCGGCCCTGGCCTCGGCGGCCAGCCGCTCAGCGGCGTCGGCGGCACCGGCGGCCCGGAGCTGGGGCCATTCAGCGGGGTCCTCGGCCGGCACCGCGACGGGCTGCTGCCGCGGCGGCTTCCGGCGCAGGTGCGGCAGGACGAAGCGGCGCCACACCTCACCCCAGCGGCCGAGGCGGCCCACGACGATCATGATGGCCAGAGCGACGATCAGCTCGTACCCCTCGTAGAGGAGGTAGTTGCCGACGTCGCTGCCGCCGCCGCGCCAGGCATCGGGGATGAGCAGCTTGAACGGCACGAGCCACCAGTCGCCGACATATCCGTTCTGCAGCAGCGACCAGACAAGCCAGCCCACAAGGAACGCGATCAGCGCGCCACTGATCAGCTGGCGGCCGGGGATGAGTTCCGGTTCCGCCTCCGGCCGGGGCCGGTGCCCGAACCGCCACACGCCGGGCAGGGTCTCGGGCCGCGGCGTCCGCAGCCATGTCAGGAACGCCGAGCTGTCCGGGTGCGGCGGCACCGAGGGCGCTTCCGAAGGCATCGGCGGCATCCCCGACCGTGCCCGCGGCACAGGATTCGCATGCGTACCCCGCGCGTCCTGCGTCCCGTCGCTGTCCATCGCCCCTGCTCCCGACCAGCCGTTCCGTCCACCGTCAGCGGCCAATCTAACGCGCCCGCAAAGGGAGTTCACCGATTGCGGGGCCGAGCCGTCACACCGTCCCGGAAACCGGCTATGTCCACCACGGACAACGCGCTCCCGCGACAACGCCCACATGGAGCATGCCCACCCCCCGTCCCCGGTCCTAGCCTGCGAGAAAGACTGGACAGAGTCCGCGAAATCTCCGCCCGCAACATCCCAGGAGCCCCTCATGACCGCACTTCCGCAGGAGCGCCGCGTCGTCACCGCCATCCCCGGACCCAAGTCGCAGGAGCTGCAGGCCCGCCGGCTCGCCGCGGTGGCGCAGGGTGTGGGGTCCGTACTGCCCGTCTTCACGGCGCGCGCGGGCGGCGGGATCATCGAGGACGTCGACGGGAACCGGCTGATCGACTTCGGTTCGGGCATCGCCGTGACCTCCGTCGGCGCCTCCGCCGAGGCCGTCGTGCGCAGGGCCTCCGCCCAGCTCGCCGACTTCACCCACACCTGTTTCATGGTCACCCCGTACGAGGGCTACGTGGAGGTCGCCGAGGCCCTCGCCGAGCTCACCCCGGGTGACCACGCCAAGAAGTCGGCCCTGTTCAACAGCGGCGCCGAGGCCGTGGAGAACGCCGTCAAGATCGCGCGGGCGTACACCAAGCGGCAGGCCGTCGTCGTGTTCGACCACGGCTACCACGGCCGGACCAACCTCACCATGGCGCTGACCGCGAAGAACATGCCGTACAAGCACGGCTTCGGTCCCTTCGCCCCCGAGGTCTACCGCGTCCCCGTCGCCTACGGCTACCGCTGGCCCACCGGCCCCGAGAACGCCGGTCCCGAGGCCGCCGCCCAGGCCATCGACCAGATCACCAAGCAGGTCGGCGCGGAGAACGTCGCCGCGATCATCATCGAGCCCGTCCTCGGCGAGGGCGGCTTCATCGAGCCGGCGAAGGGCTTCCTGCCGGCGATCAGCAGGTTCGCCGCGGACAACGGCATCGTCTTCGTCGCCGACGAGATCCAGTCCGGCTTCTGCCGTACCGGCCAGTGGTTCGCCTGCGAGGACGAGGGCATCGTCCCGGACCTGATCACCACCGCCAAGGGCATCGCCGGCGGTCTTCCGCTCGCCGCCGTCACCGGCCGCGCCGAGATCATGGACGCCGCGCACGCCGGCGGCCTCGGCGGCACGTACGGCGGCAACCCGGTCGCCTGCGCCGGCGCGCTCGGCGCCATCGAGACCATGAAGGAGCTCGACCTCAACACGCGGGCGAAGGCGATCGAGGCCACCATGAAGGCCCGGCTGACCGCCATGCAGGACAAGTTCGACATCATCGGCGACATCCGGGGCCGCGGCGCCATGATCGCCATCGAGCTCGTCAAGGACCGTACGACCAAGGAGCCGAACCCGGAGGCGACCGCCGCCCTCGCCAAGGCCTGCCACCAGGAGGGCCTGCTGGTCCTGACCTGTGGCACCTACGGCAACGTGCTGCGCTTCCTGCCGCCGCTCGTCATCGGCGAGGACCTGCTGAACGAGGGCCTCGACATCATCGAGCAGGCCTTCACCCGCATCTGACGTCACAGGGACAACGCAGCAGGTCGGAAGCGGACTCACACCTTCCGACGCGGGCCGTCACAGCCCTGACGTCCCTTGGGATTCCGGGGCTGCGGTGGCGAGCGGCAGAGGGTGTGAAGAAGGTGTGCGAGGTGGTGGTGAGGTTGGGATTCTGCCTGTCGTACGCCCTCGCGCTGCCGTAGGTTCTACCCAGATGAGAGATACACCCCGCCCACAGGGGACTGTGGGTGACATCAGGACGGGGCCTCCCCAGCTTCGACCTGGTCGTGCCCTCGCGCACACAACTGGAGCTTCTGGCTCTGGATCTCCTCACCGATCGGACAGTCGCCCGCCCCAAACCCCCCGGGGCGGCCGACCATCCGATCCGATCGGCCGCCTCGGAACCACCCCCCCCTGTTCCGGGGCGGCCGGCCTTCCTCATCCTCCTTCTCGGAATTCCGGCCCTCCTCTTCGCCCTGATCACCTGGCAGGTCGTCGAGGACGGGCCGCTTCTGCGTGTCGACGAGCGGGTCAGCCGCGCGCTGATCCATCCGGACCGCGTCTCGGCGGCCCTGTCCGACCTGGGCAACATCGAGATCGCGGTCCCGGTCCTGGTGGTGGCCCTCCTCTGGTCGGCCCGGCAGGCCCGTCGCAGTGGTACGGACCGCTGGTGGCTGCCGTCCGCCGCGGCGGCCGTACTGATGGCCCTGGTCCCGGTCCTGGTGGTCCCCCTGAAGGAACTCACCGACCGCCCGGGCACGGCCGTGTCGCCCGGGACCGGCTACTACCCCTCGGGCCACACCGCCACCGCCGCCGTCGCGTACGGCGCCGCCACCCTCCTGGTCCTGCCCTGGCTCCGGTCCACCCGGACCCGTCGCGCGCTCGTCCTCGGCTACGGCCTTGTCGTCCTCGGCGTCTCCTTCGGCCTGGTCCGCCGCGGCTGGCACTGGCCCCTGGACGTGGTGGGCAGCTGGTGTCTGTGCACGGTCCTGCTGGTCGGGTTCCGGCTCCTGCCGGCACGGCACAGCCGCCGCTGAACTCCTGGGCACACTGGGCGTGGCCGCTGTCGGCGGGGGACGCCCGCAGCGCCGCACTCCCACTGTGCACAGGAGTCCTCGGGTCCGCGTCGGCCGCACGGGCGGCCGACCGGGCCGTACTGCGACCGTCGGCTCAGCCGTCACCCTCCGTCGCCAGGCCCGCCGCCGCCTCGTGCATCGCGAGTTCCAGCAGCGCCGGATCGACGAGGATGCCGGAGCCGTCCGGCGGGACCAGCCAGCGCACCCCTCCCCCGGCCACCCGGCCCGGGTACGGCACGACGATCCAGGTGCCGGCGCCGGCCGTACGGATACCGGTGCCCAGCCAGCGGGCCGCGGTGCCCGGCGGCACGAAGAACCCCATGCGCGCGTCGCCGAAGTCGACGAGCACCGGGCCGAGCCGGTCCAGGATGCGGGTCAGGACGTCGAGCGTCGGATAGCCGAGCTCGCCCGGCAGAATCAGTACGTCCCAGGCCCTGCCCGCCGGAAGCAGCGCCACCCCGAGGGGGTTGCGCTCCCACTCCCAGCGGCAGGCCTCGGGATCCGGTGCGACGGATGCCAGCCACTCGACCGCCGTCTTCGCCCCAGTCATGAGAAGACCTCCCTTTCTCTCGTCGACGCTGTTCGCGTCACGAGGGAGAGGAAGGTCTCCCGGTGAGCATTACGCGGGTTCTGACCACCCGTTGGGGTGAACCAGATCACATACGATCGTTCAGCTGTCGAATCCCAGACCGAACCTGTCCATGGTCCGCAGCCACAGGTTGCGCCGCCCGCCGTGTTCGTCGGCCCGGGCCAGGGACCACTTGGTGAGAGCGATACCGGTCCAGGCGAAGGGTTCCGGCGGGAACGGCAGGGGCTTCTTGCGGACCATCTCCAGCGAGGTCCGCTCGGTGGTCTCCCCCGCCAGCAGGTCCAGCATCACGTCCGCCCCGAACCGGGTCGCCCCGACGCCGAGCCCCGTGTAACCGGCCGCGTACGCCACCTTGCCGTGGTGGGCGATGCCGTAGAACGCGGAGAACCGCGAGCAGGTGTCGATCGCGCCGCCCCACGCGTGCGTGAAGCGGAGACCCTCCAGCTGCGGGAAGCAGGTGAAGAAGTGCCCGGCGAGCTTGGCGTAGGTCTCCGGCCGGTCGTCGTACTCGGCCCGCACCCGGCCGCCGTACGGGTAGACCGCGTCGTAACCGCCCCACAGGATCCGGTTGTCGGCGGAGAGCCGGAAGTAGTGGAACTGGTTGGCCGAGTCCCCGAGCCCCTGGCGGTTCTTCCAGCCGACCGCCGCGAGCTGTTCCTCGCTCAGCGGTTCGGTCATCAGGGCGTAGTCGTAGACCGGCACGGTGTATGCCCGGACCCGCCTGACCAGGTTCGGGAAGATGTTCGTGCCGAGCGCGACCTTCCGGGCCCGGACGGAACCGTACGGAGTGCGTACGGCCATGCCGGCGCCGTACGGCTTCAGACCGAGCGCGGGAGTGTGCTCGTAGACCCGCACGCCCAGCCTCAGGCACGCCCGCTTCAAACCCCAGACGAGCTTGGCCGGGTTGAGCATGGCCACGCCCCGGTGGTCCCACAGCCCGGCCTCGAAGGTCGGTGAGGCGACCTGGTCGCGCACCGCGTCGGCGTCCAGGAACTCGACGCCGTCGGCGAGGCCCTTCTCCTGGAGCTCCGCGTACCAGTCACGCAGTTCCCTGGCCTGGTACGTCTCGGTCGCCACGTCGATCTCGCCGGTGCGCTCGAACTCGCAGTCGAGGTCGTGCCGGGCGACCGCCTTCTCGATCTCGTCGAGGTTGCGGGCGCCCAGCTCCTGGAGCGTGTGGATCTCGTCCGGCCAGCGGGTCAGCCCGTTGGGCAGACCGTGGGTGAGGGAGGCGGCACAGAAGCCGCCGTTGCGGCCGGAGGCGGCCCAGCCCACCTCACGGCCCTCCAGCAGGACGACATCCCGCCCGGGATCGCGCTCTTTCGCGTTGAGCGCGGTCCACAGTCCGCTGTATCCACCGCCGACGACCAGCAGGTCGCAGGTCTCGGCGCCGGTGAGGGCGGGCTCGGGGTGGGGCCTGCCGGGGTCGTCCAGCCAGTACGGGACCGGCCGGGCTTCGGACAGTGCCTTGGTCCAACGGCTCATGGCGCTCGGGGCCATGATGTCAACTCCCTACGGAAGGCTCTGCGAAAAGGCCTATGCCTTTTGCTTGTTGCGACGGTTGCTGATGACCATGGAGGTCAGCACCAGAAGCACGGCGACGAGGAACATGGTCGTGCCGATGACATTGATCTGCACGGGCGTTCCGCGTTGTGCCGAACCCCAGACGAACATGGGGAAGGTGACGGTCGATCCCGCGTTGAAGTTGGTGATGATGAAATCGTCGAAGGAGAGCGCGAAGGACAGCAACGCGCCCGCGGCGATTCCGGGGGCCGCGATGGGCAGGGTCACCCGGAGGAAGGTCTGGACGGGACTCGCGTACAGATCCCGGGCCGCCTCCTCCAGGCGCGGGTCCATCGACATCACGCGCGCCTTGACGGCGACGACGACAAAGCTGAGGCAGAACATGATGTGGGCGATCAGGATCGTCCAGAAACCCAGCTGAGCACCCAGGTTGAGGAACAGGGTGAGCAGCGAGGCCGCCATGACGACCTCGGGCATCGCCATCGGCAGGAAGATCAGCGAGTTCACGGTGCCCCGCGCGCGGAACCGGTAACGGACCAGCGCGAAGGCGATCATGCTGCCGAGGACGGTCGCGCCGACCGTCGCCCAGAAGGCGATCTGGAGGCTGATCGACAGCGAGCCGCACATGTCGGCGACGCCGCAGGGGTCCTTCCAGGCGTCCGTGGAGAACTGCTGCCACTCGTAGTTGAAACGGCCCTTCGGTTTGTTGAACGAGAACACCGTGACGACGACGTTCGGCAGCAGCAGATATCCGAGAGTCAGCAGTCCCGCGATGACGACGAAATGACGCTTGAGCCAGTTGACGAGGGCCATTTAAACCAGATCCTCCGTCCCGGACTTGCGGATGTAGAAGGTGACCATGAGGAGAATCGCGGCCATGAGGATGAAGGAGAGGGCTGCCGCCGTCGGATAGTCCAGAATCCGCAGGAACTGGGTCTGGATGACGTTTCCGATCATGCGCGTGTCGGTCGAGCCGAGGAGTTCGGCGTTCACGTAGTCGCCGGCCGCCGGGATGAAGGTCAGCAGGGTCCCGGAGACCACGCCCGGCATCGACAGCGGGAAGGTCACCTTGCGGAAGGTGGTGACCGGCTTGGCGTACAGATCGCCCGCCGCCTCGTGCAGCCGCCCGTCGATGCGCTCCAGGGAGGTGTACAGCGGCAGGATCATGAAGGGCAGGAAGTTGTACGTCAGACCGCACACCACCGCGAGCGGGGTGGCCAGGACGCGGTCGCCGGTGGTCCAGCCGAGCCAGCTGGTGACGTCGAGGACGTGCAGGCTGTTGAGGGCGCCGACGACCGGGCCGCCGTCCGCGAGGATCGTCTTCCAGGCGAGGGTGCGGATCAGGAAGCTGGTGAAGAACGGCGCGATCACCAGGACCATGATCAGGTTCCGCCAGCGTCCCGCACGGAAGGCGATCAGATACGCCAGCGGATACCCCAGCACCAGACAGAGGATCGTCGCGGCACCGGCGTACAGGATGGAGCGCAGGAACTGCGGCCAGTAGTCGGCCAGCGCGTCCCAGTAGGTCGCGAAGTGCCAGGTGACCTTGTAGCCCGTCTCCAGGGAGCCGGTCTGCACCGACGTGGAGGCCTGGTAGATCATCGGCAGCGCGAAGAAGACCAGCAGCCACAGGATGCCGGGCAGCAGCAGCCAGTACGGCGTGAAGCGGCCCCTTCTGCGCGGGGGCTTCTTCTCGGGCGCGGTCGGGGAGAGCGGCGGGGGCGCCTCGGTGAGCGTCGCCATCAGACCGTCGCCTCTTCCTGGATGCCCGCGTCGATGTCCTGGTCGGCGTCCAGGCCGAAGGTGTGCGCCGGGTTCCAGTGCAGGACGACCTCGGCGCCGGGCACGAGCCGGTCGTCGCGGTCGATGTTCTGGGCGTAGACCTCGAACTCGGGGCAGACGGGGCTGTCGATGACGTACTGCGTGGAGACGCCGATGAAACTCGAGTCGGCGATCTTCCCGGTGATCCGGTTGCGGCCCACGGGGATCTCGCCGGCCTCGTCGGCGTGGGTGAGGGCGATCTTCTCGGGCCGGACGCCGACCAGCACCTTGCCGCCGGTCGTGGTCGGTCCGGCGTACCGCGCCTCGGGCAGCACCAGCTTGCCGCCGCCCGCCTTCAGCACGATCTCGCCGCCGCTCCTGGAGTCGACCTCGGCCTCGATGAGGTTGGAGGTGCCGAGGAAGTTGGCGACGAAGGTGGTGTTCGGGTTCTCGTACAGGTCGGTCGGCGAGCCCAGCTGCTCGACGCGGCCCGCGTTCATCACGGCGACCGTGTCGGCCATGGTCATGGCCTCCTCCTGGTCGTGCGTGACGTGCACGAAGGTGATGCCGACCTCGGTCTGGATGCGCTTGAGCTCCAGCTGCATCTGGCGGCGCAGCTTGAGGTCGAGGGCGCCGAGCGGCTCGTCCAGGAGCAGCACCTTGGGCGTGTTGATCAGCGCCCGCGCCACCGCGACCCGCTGCTGCTGACCACCCGACAACTGGTGCGGCTTCTTACGGGCCTGCTCCCCCAGCTGCACGAGTTCCAGCATGTCCTCGACCTGCTTCTTCACCGACTTGATGCCCCGTCGGCGCAGGCCGAAGGCGACGTTCTCGAAGATGTCGAGGTGCGGGAAGAGGGCGTAGGACTGGAAGACGGTGTTCACCGGCCGCTTGTAGGGCGGCAGCCGGGTGACCTCCTGGTCGCCGAGGTGCACGGTGCCCGTCGTGGGCTCCTCCAGACCGGCGATCATGCGCAAGGTGGTCGTCTTGCCGCAGCCGGAGGCGCCGAGCAGAGCGAAGAAGGAGCCCTGGGGCACGGTCAGGTCCAGCGGCTGTACGGCCGTGAAGCCGTTGTCGTACGTCTTGCTGATGCCGGACAGTCGGACGTCGCCGCCGGTCTCGGTGTTCTTGTTCGTCACGGTGATCACGCCCCAGTCAGCTTCGCGAACTTCTCTTCAAAGGCCGTCTCTTCCTTCGCGCTCAGGGAGCGGAAGGCGTGGGACTTCGCGGCCATGGCCTTGTCGGGGATGATCAGCGGGTTGTTCGCCGCATCCGGGTCGAGCTTCGCCAGCTCGGGCTTCACACCGTCGACGGGCGACACGTAGTTGATGTACGCGGCGAGTTCGGCGGCCGGCTTCGGCTGGTAGTAGAAGTCGATGAGCCGCTCGGCGTTCGTCTTGTGACGCGCCTTGTTGGGGATCAGCATGTTGTCGGTCGACGTCATGTATCCGCTCTCGGGAATGATGAAGTCGATGTCCGGGCTGTCGGCCTTCAGCTGGACGACGTCACCGGCCCAGGCGACACAGGCCGCGAAGTCGCCGCTGGTCAGGTCCGAGGTGTAGTCGTTGCCGGTGAAGCGGCGGATCTGTCCCTTGTCGACGGCCTTCTGGAGGCGCGCGATGGCCGCGTCGTAGTCGTCCGCGGTGAAGTGCGCGGGGTCCTTGCCCATGTCGAGCAGGGTCATCCCGATGCTGTCGCGCATCTCCGACAGGAAGCCGACCCGGCCCTTGAGCTTGGTGTTGTCGAGCAGGTCGGAGATGGACTTCACCTCCTGGCCGTCGAGCGCCTTCTTGTTGTAGGCGATGACGGTCGAGATGCCCTGCCACACGTAGGAGTACGCCCGCCCCGGGTCCCAGTCGGGTTCGCGGAACTGCTGGGACAGGTTGGCGTACGCGTGCGGCAGGTTGGACGCGTCCAGTTTCTGGACCCACCCGAGCCGGATGAGCCGCGCGGCGAGCCAGTCCGTCAGCACGATGATGTCGCGCCCGGTGTCCTGCCCCGCCGCGAGCTGCGGCTTGATCTTGCCGAAGAACTCGACGTTGTCGTTGATGTCCTCGGTGTACTTGACCGAGATACCGGTCTGCTTCTTGAACTGGTCGAGCGTGGGATGGTGCTTCTCGCTCTCGTCCACGTCGATGTACTCGGTCCAGTTGGAGAAGTTGACGGTCTTCTCCTTGGCCGAGTGGTCCTCCGCGGAGACGCCGCCCTGGGTGTTGCCGGCCGCGGGGATGCCGCAGGCGCTCAGCGCGCCGAGGCCGCCGACCGCGAACGCGCCGCCCGCGGAGGCGCGCAACAGGGACCGCCGGGTCATGGCGGCCCGGCCGCTTCGGAAGCTGCGCCGCATGGCGGCCACTTGGGCCGGCGACAGGCGGTCGGGCTCGTACTGCTCCATGCGCTGGTGCCCTTTCGGGAAAGTGGGCGGCCGCGGGTCGGGCGGCCTGTGTACGGCTATCGGTCCCCGAAGATCGTGCGGTGCCAGTCCTTCCTGACAACCGCCGTATTGTCGAACATAACGTGCTTGATCTGGGTGTACTCCTCGAACGAGTACGAGGACATGTCCTTGCCGAAGCCGGACGCCTTGTACCCGCCGTGCGGCATCTCGCTGATGATCGGGATGTGGTCGTTGATCCACACGCACCCGGCCTTGATCTCCCGCGTGGCCCGGTTCGCCCGGTAGACGTCCCGGCTCCAGGCGGAGGCGGCGAGCCCGTAAGGAGTGTCGTTGGCGAGCCGGATGCCCTCGTCGTCACTGTCGAACGGCAGCACGACGAGAACAGGCCCGAAGATCTCGGACTGGACGATCTCGCTGTCCTGGGCGGCGTCGGCGACGAGCGTGGGCTTGTAGTAGGCGCCCTTTGCGAGCTCCCCGCCGGGCGCCTCTCCGCCGGCCACCACGCGCGCGTAGCCCCGCGCACGGTCGACGAACCCGGCGACCCGGTCCCGCTGGGCGTGCGAGATGAGCGGCCCGAGATCGGTACCGGCGGCGAACGGGTCCCCGAGCCGGACGGTCTCCATCAGGGCGGCGGTCCGCTCCACGAACGCCTCGTACAGCGGCCGCTGCACGTACGCGCGCGTGGCGGCCGTGCAGTCCTGCCCGGTATTGATGAGCGCGCCCGCGACCGCCCCGTTGACGGCGGCCTCCAGGTCGGCGTCGTCGAAGACGACGAAGGGAGCCTTGCCGCCGAGTTCCAGATGGAGCCGCTTGACGGTGGCGGTGGCGACCTCGGCGACGCGCTTCCCGACCGCGGTCGACCCGGTGAAGGAGGTCATGACCACGTCCGGATGCCCGACCAGGCACTCCCCCGCCTCCTTGCCGGTCCCGGTGACGATGTTGATGACACCGTCGGGAATCCCGGCATCGGTGGCGGCCTGGGCGAAGAGCAGCGAGGTCAGAGGCGTGATCTCGGCAGGCTTCAGCACGATGGTGTTACCGGCGGCGATCGCAGGAAGGATTTTCCAGGCGGCCATCTGGAGCGGATAGTTCCAGGGCGCGATGGACCCGACTACCCCGATGGGCTCACGCCGTACGTACGAGGTGTGATCACCGGAGTACTCCCCGGCGGACTGCCCCTGAAGATGCCGGGCCGCCCCCGCGAAGAAGGCGGTGTTGTCGATGGTCCCGGGGACGTCGAACTCCCGGGTCAGCTTCAGCGGCTTCCCGCACTGGAGCGACTCCGCACGGGCGAAGTCCTCGGCGCGCTCGGCGAGCACGGCGGCGAACCGGTGCAGGGCGTCGGACCGGTCCCCCGGAGTGGCGGACGACCAGCCGGGGAAGGCGGCGTGGGCCGCGGCGACGGCGGCGTCCACGTCCTCGACGCCCGCCAGCTCGTACGTGAAGACCTCCTCACCGCTCGCGGGATCCACGACCGCGTGCGTACGACCGGAGGTCCCCTTGGTGAGACGCCCTCCGATGAACTGCGCGCCTTCGGCGAACCGCTCCTGCGCCGCGAACCGTTCCGGGATGGCACTGCCCGGGTTGTGCATGTCGCTCTCCTCCGCCGTCACCCCGCGGTGGCCGCGGGCGGGTGGCGTAGCTCCAGCTCGATTTGAGTGCCGATCCTGACAGAGCAATGGCACTCCTACAAGTGATTCCGTTGTTGCCTTTCGGTTACGCGACGGAATCTGTCGACCAGGTGTCGAGTCGCCCGCGAAAAGGAAGGACGGACTGTCAGTGGTTCCTGCCAGACTCGCGTGCATGGGGAAGGTCACGGGGAAGATCGATTCACAGGATGCCCTGGTCAAGCAGGTACGGGCCGGAGCGAGGCCGAAGTATCTGCACTTCTGGGGCCATCGCCCGCGCGCGGACGGCCGGGTCGGCGCGAGCTGTCTGAGCCAGTGGTGGCCGTCACCGTTCGTGGTGGACGGAGTGGTCTATGCGACCGCCGAGCACTGGATGATGGCGTGCAAGGCGCGACTTTTCGAAGACCAGGAGGCCGAGCGGCGCGTGTTGGCCGCCGGGCACCCCTCCCAGGCCAAGAACGCGGGCCGTCTGGTCCGCGGCTTCGACGAGGAGACCTGGCGGCGCGAACGCTTCGGGCTGGTCGTCGAGGGCAGTGTCCACAAGTTCGCCGCCCACGAGGACCTGCGGGAGTACCTCCTGGCCACCGGCGACCGGGTCCTGGTGGAGGCCAGTCCGGTGGACCGGGTGTGGGGCATCGGACTCGCGGCGGACGACGAGGCGGCGAGCGACCCCGAGCGCTGGCGCGGCCCCAACCTCCTGGGCTTCGCGCTCATGGCGGCGCGGGACCGCCTCAGAAACGCCTGAAGGGGACCCCCGCATCGCGGTGGATCCCCTTCGTCCTTCCCCGTCCGGTACTACGCCACCGAGGCGGCCGTCGCCACGACGGCCAGGGACCCGTCGTAGTAGTCGGGGTCGTCGTCCGAGTTGATGGCGGCCGTGATGCCGATGACGAGCAGGACGATCACGACGACGCCGAGGATCGTCCCGATGATCCCCATGATGAACCCGGCCTGCGCCTGCCCGCGGTTGGTGGCCTCACCCCGCTCGGCCCGCTTGCGCCCCTTGATCCCGAACACGATGGCCAGCACCCCGAGCACCAGCGAGAGGATGCCGTACATGCAGAACAGGGCGCAGGACAGGATGCCCAGCACCATCGCGGCGACGCCCATGCCGTTCTGCGGAGGCATGGGCGGGGCCCAGCCGCCGTACCCCTGCGGGCTCTGCGGATACCCCGGGTAGCCATAGCCGGCGGGGGCACCGGGGCCCTCGGGCCCGATGGGCGGCGGCGGCACGGAGGCGGGTCCGCCGGGTATGCCGGGCGCGGGGTAGCCGTACCCCGCGGCGCCGGGAGGCGGGAAGCCGTATCCCTCGTTCGGCACGGAGGTCACGGTGGCCTGATCATGCACGGACGGCGACGGCGGCCGGGCGTCCCCGGGCGACGGGCTCTTCTCCAACGAGGGCCCACTCTCCGGTGGCGCCCACGGGTCCCGGCTGTCCCCGCTCGACTGCGTTCCGTCCGTCATGCTCACGTCCCCCTAGGTCGTTCGTGCGGCCATGTTACGGGAGCCGTATGCGACCGGAGCAGGCCGTCTCGTGCGGCGCGCAGGGGGTGCCGGGTCAGGCAGTCGGGCGACTGCGCGTCCGTCGTAGCTGGTCGCGCAGTTCCCCGCGCCCCTGAGGGGGGTGCAGTCACCGGCACCACGACGGAACCGTTGGCCGGGTACGGCGAGAAGGGGCCGGGGTGGGGGGTGTCCGCCCGCAGCGGCCGGCGTCCGTTACAGGGCCCTTTTGGAGGGACCGAGCCGCCGGACCGAGGACGGACACCCCCCACCCCGGCCCCGACCCCACCACCCACCCGCCCCTCCAGGGGCGCGGGGAACTGCGCAAAAACGCCCGCCCCCACCGAACCCGCACCCGCCTAACATGTTCCGCATCGATCAGCCGATCACCGCGCCGCACAACACCCCACCGTGCCAGGCGCCCAGCAAGGGAAGGCCCCATGACGACGACGCCCGACCACCTGCACGCCTTCATCGCCGACCTGCCCAAGGCCGAACTCCACGTCCACCACGTCGGCTCGGCCTCCCCCCGCATCGTCTCCGAACTGGCCGCCCGCCACCCCGACTCCAAGGTCCCCACGGACCCCGAGGCGCTCGTCGACTACTTCACCTTCACCGACTTCGCCCACTTCATCGACGTCTACCTCAGCGTCGTGGACCTGATCCGCACCCCCGAGGACGTACGGCTGCTCACCTACGAGGTCGCGAGGGACCTCGCGCGCCAGCAGGTCCGCTACGCCGAACTCACCATCACCCCGTTCTCCTCCACCCGCCGCGGCATCGACGAGCGCGCGTTCATGGAGGCCGTGGAGGACGCCCGCAAGGCCGCGGAGTCGGAGTTCGGCACGGTACTGCGCTGGTGCTTCGACATCCCCGGCGAGGCCGGCCTGGAGGCCGCCGAGGAGACGACCCGCCTCGCCACCGACGACCGCGTCCGCCCGGAGGGCCTGGTCAGTTTCGGCCTCGGCGGCCCCGAGATCGGCGTCCCCCGCCCCCAGTTCAAGCCGTACTTCGACAGGGCGATCGCCGCCGGCCTGCACTCGGTGCCGCACGCCGGCGAGACGACCGGCCCGGAGACCGTCTGGGACGCCCTCACCCACCTGCGCGCCGAGCGCATCGGTCACGGAACGAGTTCCTTCCGGGACCCGAAGCTCCTCGCGCACCTCGCGGAACACCGCATCCCGCTGGAGGTGTGCCCCACCTCCAACATCGCCACCCGAGCCGTCCGCACCCTCGACGAGCACCCGATCAAGGAGTTCGTGGAGGCGGGGATCGTCGTCACGGTCAACTCCGACGACCCCCCGATGTTCGGCACGGACCTCAACAGCGAGTACGCGGTGGCGGCACGGCTGCTGAACCTCGACGAGCAGGGTCTTGCCGAGCTCGCGAAGAACGCGGTCGACGCGTCGTTCCTCGACGAGCCCGGCAGGACAAGGATCAAGAACGAGATCGACACCTACACCAGCACCTGGCTCGCCCCCTGACCCCGCACCCCGCACCGCGTCACGCCTCGCGCGCTGCCCCCACCACAATGGGCGCATGCAGAAGCTGACGGCCGTGGCACACCGCGGCGACCCCTACCGCGTCCGTGAGAACACGCTCGACTCCCTGCGTTCCGCGCTCGACCGGGGCGCGGACGCGGTGGAGGTCGACGTACGGCTCACCAGGGACGGCGTGCCGGTGCTGCTCCACGACCACACGCTGAAGCGGCTGTGGGCGCACGACCGGCCGCTGCTGTCCCTGTCGGCGGACGAGGTGCGGGGGCTGACGGACGGCGGGATCCCGACGCTCGCCCAGGCCCTCGAAGCCACCGACGGCCACCGCCTGATGCTGGATCTGCCCGGCACGAGGGAGGTACGCGTGGCCCGCCGCGTGGTCGACGTGGTGCGCGAGTGCGGTGCCCGGGACCGGGTCTACTACTGCGCCGACGCCACCGCCATGCTCGCCGTCCGCGAGGCGGACCCGTCCGCGGAGATCGCGCTCACCTGGACGAGTCTGGCACCCCCGCGCCCCGCGCTGCTGAACGCGGTGAAGCCCCGCTGGCTCAACTACCGTTTCGGCCTGATGGACCGGGACCTCGCGGACCGTATCCACGCCGACGGCTACCTGATCTCCGTGTGGACCCCCGACACCCGCCGCTCGATGCGCCGCCTGGCCGCCGCGGGCGTCGACTCGATCACCACGAACCGGGTGGACATGCTCTGCGCGCTGAGGACGCACACGGACGGGAGTTAGCCCGCCCCCAGGCCGGGGGGCTGGCCCGAGGTGAGCGGAGCGGAATCGGCCCCTGGCCGCGCAGAGCTACACCCGGGAGCGCTGAGCCACCGTCGCCGCGTCGGCGGGAGTCGACCGGGTGGCGTACTGCGGCACGGGGGTGTCGTCCCTGCCGGTGTCGCGGACCAGGCCGTAGCGCGTGGCGCCCTGGTCGGGGCCGGTGGTGATGTCCTTCTCCGCCGCGTCCCAGCTGGACGGGAAGACGCTGAGGCCGTAGTCGGCGCCGCTTTCGTTGACGGTGAGGGTGACGCTGCCGTCCACGTAGAAGTACTCGTTCTGCCACATCTGCTGGGTGCCGGCGGGCGGGACGGCGTAGCCGACGGTGGAGTTGCCCATACCGGTGGCGGTGGGGTCCGTGGCGCTGACGGGGTCGTCCATGCGGCGGCCGCCGCCCGAGGCGACATGGAAGAGCTCGCCCTTGAGGCCGGTCCAGGCGGGCATGACCAGGCTGCCGGCCCGGTACTGCGGGGAGATCTGCCAGCGGACGAGGACATAGCCCCGGCCGGTGAGCGTGACGCTGTCCCCCCGGTGGTTCATGACGGCGTGCGCGCCGCCGGTGCTGGTGATCCCGGTCTCGGGCCGGTGCGGCAGGGCGGCGGGCGGGGTGTCGGGGTCCGGCGCCCGGTCGACGGCGTCGACGACGCTGCCGTAGAGAAGGGTCTTCGTGGGCGTCGCCGACGGGGAAGGGGACTGCGACGGGGAAACCGACGGAGTGTGCACCACGGGCGGCGGCCGGTACGTGCTCGCCGACGTCGGCGAGACCGCCACGCGCGGCGGCGGGGCGTCCGGGGTGCTCGTGACGACGTACGCGCCGCCCGCGACGATCGTCGCCCCCGCGGTGACCGCGACGACGGGCTGGGTGAGCGCGCCCAGCACCTTGGCGGACCAGCCGACGGACGCGGCCGTGGCGGTGGCGGCCGCGGCCGTCTTGCCGCCGAGGGCCAGCGAGAGGGTGAACCCGACCGGGACCGGCACCAGCGCGATCCCGACGAGCAGCCGCTCCGCCGGTACGACGGACTCGTGGGTGCCCGCGCAGTAGCCGCAGCCGCGGATGTGCCGGGCGAGGCGCTTGCGCCAGACCGAGTCGGGGCGGCCGTCCCAGCGGGCGGTCACTTCGCGCAGGCCGGGGCACGCGCCGTCGAGGGCGCGGACGATGCCCCGGGAGGTCTCCAGGCGCTCCTTCATCCGCTGGACGCGCACGGCGGCGTGCTGCCGGCTGATGCCGACGGCGGCGGCCAGGTCCCGCCGGGAGAGTTCGCCCGCGACCTCCAGCCACCACAGCGACAGCAGTTGCCGGTCCTCGTCGTCGAGCCAGCGCACGGCCTCCGCGACCTCGCGCCGCTGTCCCTCCAACTGCAGTCGCAGGACGGTCAGTTCGGCGAAGTCGGCGGCTCCGCGGGCGGCCGACTCGTCCAGCGGGGCGGCGGTCCTGCGGCGGGCCCGGTCGCGTATCTGACGCATGGCGATGGCGACCAGCCAGGACCGGAAACTGTCCGGGTCGCGGAGGCTGCCGAGGTTGTCGACGGCCCGCAGCATGGTCTCCTGGACGACGTCGTCGACGTCGGCGTGACCGTTCAGGGCGCGGCCCACGATGTTGTACACCAGCGGCAGCCAGCCCTCGACGAGCTCGTCCAGTGCCCGCCGGTCGCCGTCCTGCGCCGCCGCGATGGTGTCGCGCCACTGCCGCGTGTCCACGTCATCCTTTCCGGCCGGTGCCCCTTCGCGCATGGTCGTGCGTGGAGACGGAGTGAAGGGATCCTCGATAACAGTTTTTTCGCCCCTTACGGGACCTCCCCCACAACTCCCTTGAAGACAGCCGGAGTTGCTCAGGGTTCTGCCAGGGTCCGCCCCCTCCCCGCCGACGATCCCGCCACCTCGGCAGCCCCGCAGGATGATCACACACATCCCACATCCCCAGGAGCCGACTCATGCGTGACATTCGTCGCAGAAGCATCCTCGGCGGCGCCCTCGCCGTGCCCCTGACCGCCGGTCTGCCCACCGGTCTCGCGTCCGCGACCGCGCACAGTAAGTCCGCGCCGGACGCCGAGGCGCTGCGCACGGCGATCGCCGGGCTCCCCGACGCGAACGCCACCGCGGCCCTGGTCAGGGTCGGCGGCACCGACGGCCGCTGGCACGGCAGCTCGGGCGTGCACGATCTGGAGAGCGGACGGCCCGCCGATCCGGACGCGCGGTTCCGGGCCGGTTCGACGACGAAGGTGGTCACGGCGGCGACCGTGCTGCGGCTGGCGCACGAGGGGCGGATCGACCTGGACACCCCGGTCCAGCACTATCTGCCCGGCCTCCTCGGCGGGCGGTTCCGGCCGGTCGCCGTGCGGCAGCTGCTCGATCACACCAGCGGGATCCCGGCGGGCGACGGTCTCGGCACCACCTTCGAGGAGGTCTACGCCCACCGCTTCGACACGCTCACCCCCCAGCGGGTCGCCGCCTCCGCGGGCGCGAAGGAACCGGAGTTCCGCCCGGGTGCACGGCAGCACTACCTCAACATCAACTACACCTTCCTCGGCCTGCTGGTCGAGAGAGTGACCGGACGCCCTTACGCCTGCGAGGCCGCCCGGCTGGTGCTGATGCCGGCCGGGATGCGGGACACGTACTTCCCGGGCACCGACCCCCGCATCCTCGGTCCGCACAACCGGGGTTACCAGGCGGTGCGCGGGGCCGACGGAACGACCGAGTTCCTGGACGTCACGGAGTGGAACCAGGCGGACCGGTTCGCGGCCGGGGACATGATCTCCACGACCGCGGATCTGGAGCGGCTGCTCACCGGCCTCTTCCGGGGCCGGATCGTCCCGCGGCCGCAGCTGAGGCAGGTGTTCTCGGTCCCGTCGGGCATCACCGGCGCGAGTTACAGCGCGGGCGGCCTCCAGCGCTTCGAGTCCGGCGGGAAGGTCTACTGGGTCAAGTCCGGCGGCCGGTACGGCTACAACTCGGCGATCGCCGCCACCCGCGACCTGAGCCGCACACTCGTGTACTCGGTCAACTCCACCGACGCCAAGAGCGAGGACGCGAACCCGGTCATCGTCCGGCTCATCACGGCCGCGCTCAAGTAGCGGGCAGCGCGCGGAGGTTCGGCGGCGTGAGCGCCTCAAGCCGCTTGATCTTCCTCCGTACGACGTGCAGCGGGAGCACGCCGAAGGCCCCGAACGCCATGTCGATCACGGTCCACCACAAGGGGATGCCCCGGATCGGGCCGCAGATCAGGGCCAGCGGGACGATGCCCGCACAGGCGATCATCCCGAACTCGACGACCCAGATGTTGCGGACCGGATCGCGGTAGGGGCCGTAGAAGGCGACCGCTATGACCAGGTGGGCGAAGGCCAGCCAGTCCGTGCCGTAGAGGAGGAAGGGGTAGTCGGAGTCGGCGGTGTCGAGCCCGCGCCGCACGCGCGTGATCCAGTCCGTCAGGGCGTCCGGCGCGGGAAGGTGCCGCAGCGCCTCCTCGGTCCAGCGCAGTTCGTGGACCAGCGGGAAGGCCGTGACGCCGCTGAGCACCAGGCAGACGACGAACAGGACCAACCATGCGCGGATACCCCTGAGATGGGCGGCTCGTTCGCTCATGGCGGCAGCGTACGCCTGTAATTGAACATGTTCAAAACATTCCGGGCGCGGGCTCCTCGGTCAGGAGGCCGCCGCCGTCTCGGCCAGCTTCTGGAACTCGCCGAGGTCGTAGTTGGCGAGCGCCGAGTCCAGGTTGGTCAGGGCGCCGAGGTGCTCGACGAACCCCTTCGGGTCGTACTCGATCTGCAGCGTCACCCGGCTCGTGGAGTCCCCGAGCCGGTGGAAGGTGACCACGCCCGCGTGATGGACCCCCTCCACCGTGTGCCAGGCGATGCGTTCCTCCGGCACGACCTCGGTGAGCTCGGCGACGAAGTTCTTGTAGGCGCCGGGCAGTTGGAGCTGCCAGGCGAAACGGCGCTCGCCCAGCGGCTCCACCAGGCGTACATGGCTCAGAAAGGCCGGCCACCGGGTCACATCGCTCCACAGCGACCAGGCGACGGCGACGGGAGCCTCGATATCGACGGTTTCCACAAGGGACGCGGACATGCGGTGTCTCTCCTCAAGTTGGCCGGGGGCCGGCCCGACGGGTGCGGTGCGAAGCGGATACCCCCGCCGGGGCGGCACACACGGTTCGGCCGACGGCCGGGACACCGCGTCGCACGGGTCCCGGTCCTGGCCCGTCCCGTCCCGCGCAACGTTCCGTACCCGGCGAGCGCGAGGAGGACGACCGTCCCGCGTCCCCGCGGCTCCCGCCCCGCATCACGACGGAGACCGCGCAGGCCGGAACGAGACGCCTGTGCGTCACGGCCACAACAACCAGCCGTGATTTCCCTTCCAGCAACCACCTCGCCGCCCGCGGTCACAACCCCACGATCACGTTCCACCGCTTCGCGTACTCCACCCGCTCCGTCGACGTGATGTCCCGGGCGATCGCCAGTCGCCCGCGCATCCGCGCGTCCGGGAAGATCAGGGGGTTCTCGGCGAGGGCCGCGGTGTCCGGGTCCTTCGACGCGGCCAGGACGTCCCGGGCGGCGGGGACGGGGCAGACGTAGTTGACCCAGGCGGCGAGTTCGGCGGCCACCTCGGGGGCGTAGTAGTGGTCGACGAGCCGCTCCGCGTTGGTCTTGTGCGGGGCGCGGTCGGGGATCATCAGGGAGTCCGACCAGAGCTCCGCGCCCTCCTCGGGGACGACGAAGCGGATGTCCGGGTTGTCGGCCTGGAGCTGGATCACGTCCCCGGAATAGGCCTGACAGGCCAGGACATCGCCGGTCACGAGGTCCTTGGTGTAGTCGTTGCCGGTGAAACGGCGGATCCGGCCGTCCCTGACGTTCCTCTCGACCTGGTCGCAGACCTCGTCGAAGTCGCGGGCCGTCCACCGGGTGATGTCGACGCCGTTGCCCTGCATCAGCAGCGCGAAGGCCTCGTCGAGTCCGGAGAGCAGGGTGACCCGGCCCTTGAGGTCGCTCGCCCAGAGGTCCTTCACCTGCCGGATCTCACGGCCGAGCTTCCTGCGGTTGTACGCGATCCCGGTGATCCCCGACTGCCACGGCACGGTGTACGCGCGGCCCGGGTCGAAGGCCGGTGAACACAGCAGCGGGTCCAGGTGCTCGGTGACGTTCGGCTGGTTCGCGCGGTCCATCTCCTGGACCCAGCCGAGCCGTACGAACCGCGCGCACATCCAGTCGCTCATGACGACGAGGTCGCGGCCGGTCTGCTGGTGGTTCATCAGGGCGGGGCTGATCCTGCCGAAGAACTCGTCGTTGTCGTTGATCTCCTCGACGTAGTCGACGGCTATACCGGTCCGCTTCCGGAAGGCGTCGAGCGTGGGCCGCCGGGTCGAGTCGTCGTCGTCCGTGTCGATGTAGAGCGGCCAGTTCGCCCAGGTCAGCCGCTTGTCGGTGGCGGAGCGATCGGCGACGGCCCGGTCACCGGCGGCCACGTAGGCGGCGGGCACCCCGCACCCGGCGAGACCGCCCAGCACCGCCCCGCCGCCGAGCGCGCGCAACAGGGTCCTGCGGGAGAGCGGGGACGACGTCCTCGGTGTGAGTGGCATGGCCGCAGCATGTCGCCCCGCGCCACACCCCCACAATCGACGCAGCGTCAAGCGGACCGGAACGCGACAGACACCCTGTCGACCGGATCAGGACGCCGGAATCCCACCGCGACGCCTCGACCCCCGCGCCCCAACTCCCCCAGGGGCGCGGGGATCTGCGCGACCAGCCCCCGCGCACCCACGGCCGCAGAACCCGCGGCCGAAGAACCCGCGCTCCCGAACGCGAGGAGAAGAGCTACGCGTCCAGCGACGTCATCACGTGCTTGATCCGCGTGTAGTCCTCGAAGCCGTAACCCGAGAGGTCCTTGCCGTACCCCGACTTCTTGAACCCGCCGTGCGGCATCTCGGCGACCAGCGGGATGTGCGTGTTGATCCACACACAGCCGAAGTCCAGCTTCTTGGACATCCGCATCGCGCGGCCGTGGTCCTTGGTCCACACCGAGGACGCGAGGGCGTACTCGACGCCGTTGGCCCAGGACACGGCCTGCTCCTCGTCGGAGAAGGACTGCACGGTGATGACCGGTCCGAACACCTCGTTCTGGATGATCTCGTCGTCCTGCTTGAGCCCGGACACGACGGTCGGGGCGTAGAAGTACCCCTTCTCACCGACCTGGTGACCGCCCGCCTCGACCTTGGCGTGCGCGGGCAGCCGCTCGATGAACCCGGAGACCTGCTTGAGCTGGTTCGGGTTGTTCAGGGGGCCGAAGAGCACGTCCTCGTCGTCCGGCTGCCCGGTCTTGGTGTCGGCGGCGGCCTTGGCCAGCGCCGCGACGAACTCGTCGTGGATCGAGGACTGCACCAGCACGCGGGTGGCCGCCGTACAGTCCTGCCCGGCGTTGAAGAAGCCCGCCACGGAGATGTCCTCGACGGCCTTCGGGATGTCGGTGTCCTCGAAGACGACGACCGGGGCCTTGCCGCCCAGCTCCAGGTGCACCCGCTTCAGGTCCCTGGACGCGGACTCGGCGACCGACATGCCGGCCCGCACCGAGCCGGTGATGGACGCCATCGCCGGCGTCGGGTGCTCGACCATCAGCCGGCCGGTGTCGCGGTCGCCGGTGACGACGTTGAAGACGCCCTTCGGCAGGATCCCGCCGATGATCTCGGCGATCAGCACGGTCGACGCCGGTGTCGTGTCCGAGGGCTTCAGCACCACCGTGTTGCCCGCCGCGATCGCCGGGGCGAACTTCCACACGGCCATCATCATCGGGTAGTTCCACGGCGCGACCTGCGCGCAGACCCCGACCGGCTCGCGCCGCACGATGGAGGTCAGGCCCTCCATGTACTCGCCGGCCGAGCGCCCCTCCAGCATCCGGGCCGCACCCGCGAAGAAGCGGATCTGGTCGACCATCGGGGGGATCTCCTCGGACCGCGTGAGCCCGATCGGCTTGCCGGTGTTCTCCACCTCGGCCGCGATGAGCTCCTCGGCCCGCTCCTCGAACGCGTCCGCGATCTTCAGCAGCGCCTTCTGCCGCTCGGCGGGCGTGGTGTCGCGCCAGCCGGGGAAGGCGGCGGCAGCGGCGGCCATCGCCGCGTCCACGTCGGCCTGTCCGGACAGCGGGGCGGTCGCGTAGGCCTCACCGGTCGCGGGGTTGACCACCTCGGTGGTCCGTCCGTCGGCGGCGTCCCGGAACTCACCGTCGATGTAGTTGCGCAGACGACGCAGCTCGGTGCTCACTGCCGGCCTCCTGGAGGGTTTGGAACTGTCCACTGACTGAGACACCCACCCTAATCGCCAGGCCCACGTTTTCAACACCCCCGATCCCGCCAATGCTGCGAAATCCGCAGGCCTCCGTCACGTAAACAACGAATTTCATCGCCTCAACCTTGCGAAACCGACGAGACGTCGTGCACAGTGAGGTCGTGTCCAGTCGAAGCGCAGACCCCAGGGACTCCCGCGAGTCCCGGAGCGGGTCCCGGAGCGAGTCCAGGGGCGAGTCCAGGAACGGCAGCAGCCCGAACCTGGACGCCGTCTCCCTCGCCATCATCGAGCAGCTCCAGGAGGACGGCCGCCGTCCGTACGCGGCGATCGGCAAGGCCGTCGGCCTGTCCGAGGCGGCCGTGCGCCAGCGCGTCCAGAAGCTGCTCGACCAGGGCGTGATGCAGATCGTCGCCGTCACGGACCCGCTCACCGTGGGATTCCGGCGCCAGGCGATGGTCGGCATCCACGTCGAGGGCGATGTCGAGTCCGTGGCCGACGCGCTGACCGGCATGTCCGAATGCGAGTACGTGGTGATGACCGCCGGCTCCTTCGACCTGATGGTGGAGATCGTCTGCGAGGACGACGACCACCTCCTGGAGGTCATCAACCGCCGCATCCGAGCCATCCCCGGAGTGCGCTCGACCGAGAGCTTCGTCTACCTGAAGCTCAAGAAGCAGACCTACATGTGGGGAACCCGATAACCGTGAGGACCCGATAACCGTGAGCTCCAAGGACCTCAGCCAGACCGCGTACGACCACCTGTGGATGCACTTCACCCGCATGTCCTCGTACGAGAACTCCCCGGTCCCGACCATCGTCCGGGGCGAGGGCACCTACATCTACGACGACAAGGGCAAGCGCTACCTCGACGGTCTCGCGGGCCTGTTCGTGGTCCAGGCCGGCCACGGCCGCGTCGAGCTCGCCGAGGCCGCCTTCAAGCAGGCCCAGGAGCTCGCGTTCTTCCCGGTGTGGTCCTACGCCCACCCGAAGGCCGTCGAACTCGCGGAGCGCCTCGCGCAGCACGCGCCCGGCGACCTGAACAAGGTCTTCTTCACCACCGGCGGCGGCGAGGCGGTCGAGACCGCCTGGAAGCTCGCCAAGCAGTACTTCAAGCTCACCGGCAAGCCGACCAAGTACAAGGTCATCTCCCGCGCGGTCGCCTACCACGGCACCCCGCAGGGCGCCCTGTCCATCACCGGCCTGCCGGCCCTGAAGGCCCCGTTCGAGCCGCTGGTCCCGGGCGCCCACAAGGTCCCGAACACCAACATCTACCGCGCCCCGATCCACGGCGACGACCCCGAGGCGTACGGCCGCTGGGCCGCCGACCAGATCGAGCAGCAGATCCTGTTCGAGGGCCCGGACACCGTCGCCGCGGTCTTCCTGGAGCCGGTGCAGAACGCGGGCGGCTGCTTCCCGCCCCCGCCCGGCTACTTCCGGCGGGTGCGCGAGATCTGCGACCAGTACGACGTACTGCTGGTCTCCGACGAGGTCATCTGCGCGTTCGGCCGCCTCGGCACCATGTTCGCCTGCGACAAGTTCGACTACGTCCCGGACATGATCACCTGCGCCAAGGGCATGACCTCGGGCTACTCCCCGATCGGCGCCTGCATCATCTCCGACCGCCTGGCCGAGCCGTTCTACAAGGGCGACAACACCTTCCTGCACGGCTACACCTTCGGCGGCCACCCCGTGTCGGCCGCGGTGGGCCTCGCCAACCTCGACCTGTTCGAGCGCGAGAACCTCACCCAGCACGTCCTCGACAACGAGGGCGCCTTCCGCGCCACCCTGGAGAAGCTGCACGACCTGCCGATCGTCGGCGACGTCCGCGGCAACGGCTTCTTCTACGGCATCGAGCTGGTCAAGGACAAGGCGACCAAGGAGTCCTTCAACGACGAGGAGACCGAGCGCGTCCTGTACGGCTTCCTCTCCAAGGCGCTGTACGACAACGGCCTGTACTGCCGTGCCGACGACCGCGGCGACCCGGTCGTCCAGCTCGCCCCGCCGCTGATCTCCGACCAGGGGACCTTCGACGAGATCGAGCAGATCCTGCGCGCGACCCTCACCGAGGCCTGGACCAAGCTCTAGCCCCCGGCGATTCAGCGGATTGTACGGCCCGGAGTGCGCCCGTCCGAGTGACAGGGGCGCACCCCGGGCCGTGTGCTGTACGGCGTCCCGCCCCCGCTTCCTTAGCGTGCCTGGTAACCGATCGGCCCTGCTTTCGTTCCCCCGCTCGGGGGATTGCAAGGCACTACGGACCAGAACGAGGTGTACGCCCATGGAGGCCCCGCCGGACAACGATGTGCTCTGGGCACGCTCCCTGCACTTCACCCACCGCGACGGCTCACCGGCGCTCCAGGGTGTCTCCCTCGGAGTGCGCGAGGGCGAGATCCTCGCCGTCAGCGGGCCGCGCGGCAGCGGCAAGACCGCACTGCTCAGATGTCTGTCGGGACTCACCCCGGCCCAGCGCGGCGAGGTCTGGTTCAACAGCGTGCCCGTGCACACCATGGGCCCGATGACCCGGGAGCGCCTGCGCCGTGACCGCTTCGGCTGGATCGACCCGGCCCCGGTGCTCGTCCCGGAGCTCAACGCCTGGGAGAACGCCGCCCTCCCGCTCATGCTGCGCGGCACCGGTCGCCGGCGCGCCAAGGGGGCCGCGCTGGAGTGGCTGGAGCGCCTCGACATCGGCGACCGGACCCGCTGCCGCCCCCACGAGCTCACCCAGTCCGAACGCCAGCGCGTCTGCGTCGCCCGCGCCCTGGCCCCGGCCCCCTCGGTCCTGTTCGCGGACGAACCGACGGCTCCCCTGCACCGGGCGGACCGCGCGCACGTCCTGCGCACGCTCACCACGGCCGCCCGCTCCCACGGCATCACCGTGGTCCTGGCGACGCACGACCCGGACACCGCAGCCCTGGCGGACCGCACGCTCACCCTCCTGGACGGACGCCGGGTGAACACCGTGCACCTGCCCCCGATGGCCGACTCGGAAGGCCGTACCGCGTGCTCGCTCTCCGTCTGACCCGGGGCGCCCGGCCCGCCGTGCAGGTGCGCCGCCTCCTGGTGGCCCTGGCCTCGGCGGGCACGGGCTTCCTCCTCCTGTGCACCCTCGGCCACGCGATCAGCCACCCCGAGGACGCGTCGGGGGCCGTCCTGCGCCTGGCGTGGTGCCTGACCCCGCTGGCGGCGACGGTCCACTTCGCCCTGGCGGTCGCCCGCACCGACCCGGGCACCCGCCCCCGCCCCGGTCTCGCGGCGATCGGCCTCGGCCCGGCCCGCCTGATGGCCGTCACGGCCGCGACGACGGCCCTGTCCTGCACCCTCGGCTCGATGCTGGCGCTGCTCTTCTTCCTCCATCTGCGCGGCGATCTGACGGGCATGCCCTTCGACGGAGCGGCGGCGGACTTCCTGGCGGCGGACGCCCCCCTCCCGTTGCCGGCGGCCCTGACCCTGCTGGGCCTGGTCCCGGTGATCGCCTCGGTGACGGTGGGACTCGTCCTGCGGCCACGGGACGACAGGCCGGCGGCGGCGAAGCGGGAGGCGCGCTCGTACGGCCGCTTCGGGGCGTACGGCAGGACCGGGGCCAGGGAGCCCTTCGGGGCGTACGGCCGCTTCCGCGCGCGCCGCACGGCGGGTGAGCCCGCCGCGGACGGTACCGCCGAGGCGGCTCCCGAGCCGGAGCGGGCCCCTGCCCCGCCGGCTCGGGCGGCCGAGGACATCCCCGCGGCGTCCCCTGCCGAGGACCGCCGGACCGAGGATCTCGACCCGGCGGTCCTTCCCGCCCCCCGAGAAGCGCCCAAGGGTCTCCCCTGGGGCGTCGCGGTCCTCGCCGCGGGTCTGGCGGTGGAGGCCTACGCCAACCGTCAGGGCACCGTTCCCGCCGCCCCCCTGCCCGGCGGCCTCGCGGGCACCCCCTCCGTCCTCGTCGGCTGGCTCCTCACCGCCGTGGGCCTCGCGGTCGCCGGCCCCGGCCTCACCCACCTCTGCGGCCGGCTCCTCCAGTCCACCCGGCCCGGCGCCCTGCGCCTTCTCGCCGGAAGAGTCCTCATGGCGGAAGCCGCCCGTATCGGACGCCCGTTGGGCATCGTCTGCGCGGTGGCCTCCGGCGCCTGGGCCATGGCGACCCTGTACGACCGCACCGGACCCGAGGTGGGCCCCCTCACCGGCCTGGGCCTGGCCCTCGTCACGAGCTGCACGATCGCCACCCTTCTCACGGCGGCCGTGGAGGCGAAGCACGCGAGGTCGGACACCACGGCCGCGCTCGTCCGCCTCGGCGCCCCCGCGGCGATGCTCCGCAGCGCGGCAGCCCTGCGGGCCGGCGCCCTGCTGGCCCTCTTCGGCCCGCTGACCCTGGTCGTGGCCGAGTTGGCGGCCCTCCCCCTGACCGGCTGAAGAAAAAGCCCGCCGCCACCGATGAGTTCCGCCGTCCCCGCCTGTCTACCCCCACGTACCGCACGCACCCGATGGGAGAGACTCCGATGACCGCACCGGCCTACCAGCAGATGATCTTCGTCAACCTGCCCGTGAACGACCTCGACGCCTCGAAGAAGTTCTACACGGAGCTCGGTTACACGCTCAACGAACAGTTCAGCGACGACAAGGCGGCCTCCGTCGTGATCAGCGAGACCATCGTCGCGATGCTGCTCACGAAGCCGTTCTACGCGACCTTCACCAAGAAGGAGATCGCGGACGCGACCAAGACCAGCCAGGTGCTGCTCTGTCTGAGCGCCGAGAGCCGCGCCAAGGTGGACGAGCTGGTCGAGAAGGCGGTCGCCGCGGGCGGCACGGCCAACGACGACGTCCAGGACCAGGGCTTCATGTACGGCCGTTCCTTCAACGACCTGGACGGCCACGGCTGGGAGGTCGTGTGGATGGACCCGGCGGCGATCCAGGGCTGATCCCCGGGCCGGAAACCGGCGTGCGAGCATGGGCGGGTGCAGACGAGCCCCGCCCACGCGGCACACCACGACGACCGTGAGATCGAGACGCTGGAGGAGTTCGACGCGGTGGTCTCGGCCCGCGGCGCCCTCACCGGATTCCGTGTCCAGGCAGTCGATCTGACCGACCGGACAAGGGAGTTGCTCGCCGCCGACACCGCGGGCGCCGTCTTCCTCGGCTGTCCCATGCGGGAGAACGCGGCGGCGAAGATCCGCTCCGACGGCGCCCTGGTCTTCCCGCCCGTCCCGGGCCTCCCCTTCGACCCGTACCGCGGTCTCCTCTACTCCCCCGACGAGCTGTTCGACGGGCTGGAGAAGGGCTACGAACAGACCCCGGACGCCCTCGCCTACGCCTGGTTCCAGCGCACCAAGGCCGACCGCGACATATACGCCTCCACACTGCGCGCCGTCCACGACGACGCCGTCTCCGACGCCCTGGACGAACTGCTGCCCGGCACAAGGGTCGTGGGGGTCATGGGCGGTCACGCGATGGCCCGCGGCACCGAGGAGTACGCCGGTGCCGCCCGCCTCGGCCGTGAACTGGCCCGCGCGGGGCTCACCGTGGCCACCGGCGGCGGACCGGGCGCGATGGAGGCGGCCAACCTCGGTGCCTACGCGGCCCCCTTCGAGGACTCCATGCTCGACGAGGCCTGCGAACTCCTCGCCGGGGCACCGTCGTTCACGCCGTCGATCACGGACTGGGCGCGCGCCGCCTTCGAGGTCCGCGCCCGCTGGCCCCGCGGCGGCGGTTCGGTCGGCATCCCCACCTGGTTCTACGGCCACGAGCCGCCCAACGCCTTCGCGTCGCACATCGCCAAGTACTTCGCCAACGCCACCCGCGAGGACGGCCTGCTCGCCCGCTCGAACGCGGGGTTGGTCTTCCTGCCGGGCGCCGCCGGCACCGTGCAGGAGATCTTCGACAACGCGACGCCCAACTACTACGAGTCGCGCGGCGAACCCACGCCGATGGTCCTCGTGGACCGCGTCCACTGGACCGAGAAGCTGCCCACCTGGCCGCTGCTCCAGGCGCTCGCGCGGGAGCGGTCGATGGAGGCCCGAATCGCCCTGGTTGACCGGATCGAGGAGGCTCCGGCGGCGCTGAAACGTCTCACTGTGTAATAAGCAGGTAAAGCCAACGGTTGTAAGGCGCCTACACGTTGACACTTCTTATGCAGCGCTTATAGACCTGTGAGACTCCTGGGGACGGTGATGACACATCACCGTCCCTTCAACCCCCCGCATTTGCGCACCCCGTGAAGGATGAACGTGGCATTCACGCCCATATCCCGCCGCACCTCCCGCGCCGCGCGCTTCCTCGGCGTCGCCGCCGCCTCGACCGCGATCGTGCTCGGCACCTCCGGCAACGCCCTTGCCTGCAACATCAAGGAGTTCTCGGCCGAAGCCAAGTGCGACGGCGACAAGGGCGTCATCACCGTCACTGACGTGGACAAGTCCGGTGTCGAGGCCACCGTCTCGGTGTACCTGCAGAACAACGGCGCCGACGCCAAGAAGGTCGGCGAGCAGACGGTGAAGGGCTCCAAGGCCGGCACCACCGTCACCTTCCAGGAGGACTGGGCGCCCAACGCCGAGTACCGCATCCACGTGGAAGCCCTGCCCTACATCAAGGGCGAGGACATCAAGCCCAACCTGATCACCCCGGCGACCGCCTGCAAGACCGAGGACACGCCGACCCCGACGCCCACGCCCACCCCGTCGGACTCCGCCAGCACCCCGGCCGAGGAGTCCCCGACCCCGACCCCGTCGGCCTCCGAGGGCACCACCGCTCCGGCGACCGTCGAGAGCAACGCCCCCTCGCCCGCGGCCGGTGACTCCAACCTCGCCGAGACCGGTGCGAACTCCAACACCGGCATGATCGCCGGCATCGCCATCGCCCTGGTCGCCCTCGGCGGCGGCGCGGTGTTCTTCGGCCTGCGCCGTCGTGGCGCCGGCAGCCGCTGACGCCGTACCTGAACGACCGCTGTGGCCCGTCCCCGGTGCGGGGGCGGGCCACAGCCACGACATCACCCGGTGCGGGGGCGTCCGGCCGGTCAGCCCAGCACGACCGTCTCGGCCGCGTCGAACTCCACCCCGACCGCGTCCCCTACCTCCGGCGCCTCGCGCAGCGCGCACGCGGCCTCCAGCCGCGGCCCGTCACCTTCCGTCGGGTGCAGCTGTACGGCGACATGCGTGCCCTTGAAGGTGCGCGCGGCGACCGTGCAGCGCAGCCCCTCGTCGGCCGCCACGAGCCGTACTCCCGCGGGCCGCACCAGCACGCTCCGGGCCCCCTGGGCGGCTCCCGGAGGCACCGGCACCTTGCCCCACGCGGTGTCCGCCGCCTCGCCCGTCACCGTCCCCCGGACCACGTTCTCGAAGCCGAGGAAGCGGGCCACGAACTCGTCCGCCGGGCGCTGCCACACCTCAAGAGGCGTGCCGGACTGGGCGATCCGTCCGTCGCGCATCACCACGACCCGGTCGGCGAGCGCGAAGGCCTCGCCCTGGTCGTGGGTGACCGCGAGCACGGTGGTGCCCAACCGCCCGAACAGTTCCCGCAGTTCGACGACCAGCCGCTCCCGCAGTGACCGGTCAAGCTGCCCGAGCGGCTCGTCGAGCATCAGCAGCCGGGGCCGGGGGGCGAGCGCCCGGGCCAGCGCGACCCGCTGCTGCTCACCTCCCGAGAGCGCGGCCACGGCCCGGCGGCCGGCACCCGGAAGGCCGACGAGGTCGAGCAACTCCCGTACGCGCTCGTCCTGCCGGCCCTTGCCGACCCCGTGCATCCGCAGCCCGAAGGCCACGTTGGCGCCCACGTCCCGCTGCGGGAACAGCTGGTGGTCCTGGAACATCAGCCCGACCCCGCGCTTGTGCGCGGGCACCGCACCCTGGTCCCGGCCGTCGAGCAACACCCTCCCGGAGTCGAGGGGTTGGAGCCCGGCCACCGCTCGCAGCAGTGTCGACTTCCCACTGCCGCTGGGCCCGAGCACGCACACGATCTCGTGCTCGGCGACATCGAGCCCCACGCCGTCGAGCACGGCTCGCCCACCGAACCGTACGGTCGCGTCCTGAAGGCTCAGCAGCATCTAGAACTCCCCCGTCCGGTCGGTCCGCAGCCGTTCGAGGACCAGCAGCGCCACCGCGCACACCACCATCAGGATCGTCGAAAGGGCCATCGCCTGGCCGTAGTTGAGGTCTCCGGCGCGCCCGAGCAGCCGGGCCACGGCGACCGGCAGGGTCGGGTTGTCGGGCCGTGCGATGAACACGGTCGCCCCGAACTCGCCCAGCGACACGGCGAAGGCGAAGCCCGCCGCGATCAGCAACGCCCGCCGCACCATGGGCAGATCGACCTCCCGCCACGCCCGCCACGGAGAGGCGCCGAGGACGGCCGCGGCCTCCCGCAGCCGGTGGTCCACGGCCCGCAGCACGGGCAGCATGGTCCGGACGACGAAGGGCACCCCGACCAGCGCCTGCGCGAGCGGCACCAGGATCCACGACTGCCGCAGGTCCAGGGGCGGCTCGTCGAGGGAGATCAGGAACCCGAAGCCCACGGTCACCGCGGACACCCCGAGCGGCAGCATCAGCAGCGCGTCGAAGCCCCGGACGAAGCGTCCCGCGTCCCGCCGGGTCAGAGCGGTCGCCGCGAGCCCTCCGACGACCACCGCGATGCCGGTCGCGGCGAGGGCGTACTCCAGCGAGTTCCCGACCGCCTCGATCGGCGCCACGAGGAAGACCCCGCCGTCGCCGCGGGTCAGCGCCCGGTAGTAGCCGAAGTCGGGAGCGTCCAGGGAACGCTGCACCAGCACGGCGAGCGGGAGGAACAGCAGCACGGCGACGCTGCCGACGACCCCGGCCAGCAGCCCCCACTCCCCGGCACCGCGCGGCCGCCGGGCGGTCACGGACGCGTCCACGAGCCGCAGCGCGGTCTCCCGCCGGCGTACGGTCCACGCGTGCAGGGCGAGGACCGCGCCCACCGCGGCGAACTGGATCAGCGTCAGCACGGCGGCCGTGGACAGGTCGAAGATCTCGGAGGTCTGCCGGTAGATCTCCACCTCCAGGGTCGAGAAGGTCGGCCCGCCGAGGATCTGCACCACCCCGAAGGAGGTGAAGGTGAAGAGGAAGACCATCAGCGCGGCCGCGGCCACGGCGGGCCCGAGCGCGGGCAGCGTCACCGTCCGCCAGGCCCGGAGCCGGGACGCGCCCAGCATCCGCGCGGCCTCCTCCTGACGCGGATCCAGCTGGGCCCACAGTCCGCCGACGGTCCGTACGACGACCGCGTAGTTGAAGAAGACGTGCGCGAGCAGGATCGCCCACACGGTGGTGTCCAGCCGTACGCCCCACCACTCGTCCAGCAGCCCGCCCCGGCCGACCAGCGCCAGGAAGGCCGTACCGACGACGACGGTCGGCAGCACGAAGGGCACGGTGACCACGGCCCGCAGGACCTGCTTGCCGGGGAAGTCGAAGCGCGCGAAGACATACGCGCCGGGGAGTGCGACCAGGAGCGTGAGCGCGGTGGAGACGAGCGCCTGCCAGGTGGTGAACCACAGGACGTGGCGGATGTCCGGCTGGGTGAGGACGTCGGTGATCCTGCCGAGCTGCCAGGTCCCGTCGGTCTCGAGTCCGCGCTTGACGATCGCGGCGACGGGATAGGCGAAGAAGACCGCGAAGAACGCGACGGGCACGGCCATGAGTCCGAACCGCGCCGCCGCGTGGTGGAGAGGCTTGCGGGGCCTTACTTCAGTACGAGCGAGGTCCACGACTTGACCCAGTCGTCACGGTGGTCGGCGATCTTCGCGGGGTCCATGGTCTCGGGATCCTCGGCCTGCGGACCGTACTCGGTGAACTCGGCGGGCACCTGGGCGCCCTCGACGACCGGGTACACGAACATGTTGAGCGGCATGTCGTCCTGGAACTCCTTGGTGAGGAGGAAGTCCAGGAACGCCTTGCCGCCCTTGGTGTTCTTCGCGTTGCTCAGCAGTCCGGCGTACTCGGTCTGCCGGAAGCAGGTGCCGTCGGCGACCCCGGTGGGCGCGGTCTTCGGCTTCGGATCGGCGTAGATCACCTCGGCGGGCGGCGAGGAGGCGTACGACACGACGAGCGGCCGGTCGGCCTTGGCCTTCTTGCCCCCGGCCGACCCGGAGAACTCCTCGTTGTAGGCCTGCTCCCAGCCGTCGACGACCTTGACCCCGTTGGCCTTGAGCTTCTTCCAGTAGCCCTGCCAGCCTCCCCCACTCTCGGCTCCGCTCGAGCGGGAGGTGCCCCCATCCCCGTACTTCGCGGCGCTCCCGAGGAGGAATCCGAGGCCCGGCGAGGAGGTGGAGGCGTTCTCGGTGACGAGGAGGTCCTTGTAGGCGGGCTTGATCAGATCGTCGTACGACGTCGGCGGGGCCAGCTTGTGTGCGCTGAAGTAGGCCTTGTCGTAGTTGACGCAGATGTCGCCGGTGTCGATGGGCGTGACCCGGTGCTTGTCCTGGTCGACGCGGTACTCGGCCTTGATCCCGTCGGCGCCCTTCGCCTCGTACGACTGGAAGAGCCCGTTGTCGAGCGCGCGGGAGAGCAGGGTGTTGTCGACGCCGAAGAACACGTCGCCCTGCGGGTTGTCCTTGGTGAGAATGGCCTTGTTGACGGCCTGCCCCGCGTCTCCGTCCTCCAGGACCTTGACCTTGTAGCCGGACTTCTTCTCGAAGTCGGCGAGGACGTTCTTGGAGACGGCCCAGGAGTCGTGGCTGACGAGGGTGACGGTCTTGGACCCGGCCCCGCTGCCCTCGTCGGACGAGGATCCGCACGCGGACAGCGTGACCAGGCCGAGGCCGACGACGGCAGCGAAAAGCTTCTTGTTGTTCACGGTGATGACCGAACTTCCTACCCAGAATGACCTGGGCGAGGTTCAGAGGGTCTGCGGCCCGATTGCCGCACTCTCAGCGCTGTGGCGCTCCCCTGTCGGATATGAAGATGTACGTACAGTCGTCAGACTACCGCTCGGTGGCCGCCAGCTGACCACAGGCCCCGTCGATCTCCTGTCCACGGGTGTCCCGGATCGTCACCGGTACTCCATGGGCGGCGATGGCCTCGACGAACGCCTTCTCGTCCTCGGGCCGGGAGGCGGTCCACTTGGACCCGGGGGTCGGGTTCAGCGGGATGAGGTTGACGTGCACGGGCTTGCCCTTGAGCAGCCGTCCGAGCCGGTCCCCCCGCCAGGCCTGGTCGTTGATGTCCCGGATGAGCGCGTACTCGATCGACAGCCGGCGCCCGCTCTTCTCGACGTACTCGAACCCTGCGTCGAGCACCTCGCGCACCTTCCACCGCGTGTTCACGGGGACGAGGGTGTCGCGCAGCTCGTCGTCGGGAGCGTGGAGCGAGATCGCGAGCCGGCACTTGAAGCCCTCGTCGGAGAACCGGTGAATGGCCGGCACGAGCCCGACGGTCGACACGGTGATGCCCCGCTGCGAGAGCCCGAGGCCGTCGGGAGCGGGATCGGTGAGCGCGCGGATGGACTGCGTCACCCGCTTGTAGTTGGCGAGCGGCTCGCCCATGCCCATGAAGACGATGTTGGAGAGCCGCGCGGGCCCGCCCGGCACCTCTCCGTCCCGGAGCGCCCGCATCCCGTCCACGATCTGATGCACGATCTCGGCGGTCGACAGATTCCGGTCAAGACCCGCCTGCCCGGTGGCACAGAAGGGGCAGTTCATCCCACACCCGGCCTGCGAGCTGATGCACATGGTCACCCGGTCCGGGTACCGCATCAGCACCGACTCCACGAGCGTCCCGTCGAACAGCCGCCACAGCGTCTTGCGCGTGGTCCCCTGGTCGGTCGACAGATGCCGTACGACGGTCATCAGCTCGGGAAGCAGCGCCTCCTGCAGCTTCCCTCGCGACCCGGCCGGGATGTCCGTCCACTCCGCCGGGTCGTGCGCGTACCGCGCGAAGTAGTGCTGCGAGAGCTGCTTGGCACGAAACGGCTTCTCCCCGATCCCCGCCACGACCTCCTTGCGCTCGGCGGGCGTGAGGTCGGCGAGATGCCGCGGCGGCTTCTGGGCTCCGCGGGGGGCGACGAAAGTGAGTTCTCCGGGCTTAGGCATAGCCCAACCAGTGTCGCAGATCATTCCGGAGTCGCGTTCAGAAGATCCACACGCCGAAGGCGGCGGCCGCCAGGCCGACGATCACGAAGCAGCCGCCGGTGAGGGTGACCGGCAGGATCTGTCCGCGTCGGCGGGAGGGTTCCAGGCCCCGGTAGGTGCTGATCGCCGCGTACCCGCCGATCAGGGCGGCGGCCGAACCGCACAGCAACAGCAGGTACCCGAAGAAGTCGACCCACGTGAGGGGATGGTGCGGGCTGGGAGTGAACACGGCCGCGAGGAGGATCATCGGCCCTTCCCTCGCTGTCCTAGACCAGCGCGACACCGGCGTACCCGATGGCGAGCCCGACGGCGAGGATGAACGGTCCGATCACGAACGAACCCCATTTCCTCTCACCGGGTCCGCGCAGCAGCGTCACGGTCGCGTAGGCGCCGGTGACCGTGATCGCGCCCCCGAACACGAGCAGGAGGAACCCGAGGAACATGACCCAGGTGTAGGGATGGTGCGGGTTCGGGGTCCACACCGCGGCAAGCGTCACGTCGCTCAGAGCCCTCACTGGTCCTTCTCGTCCTTCGCCAGTTGTTGAAGATCCGCCTCGATGCCGGAGCCGGCGGCGTACACAGTGGTGTTCAGGGTGGTGCCGACCGTGGTCGTGAACGCGCCGTCGGCGAGCTTGCCCCGGTCACTGAGGTGCTCGCCGCCCAGGCTGCCGTGTTGCTCCAGAGCATGGTTGACGCCGTGGTTCTGGGCGTTACCGAAGGCCCCCGTGGCCGCGTTGGTCAGGGCGTCCTGGGCGGTCGCCGCGCCACTCGCGCCGCCGACGGCGTCGGCCGTGTAACCGCCCGCCACGTTGCCGGCCGCACCGTTGAGGGTGGTGCCGAGGAGCCCCTCCCCGCGCAGGATGTCGCCCGCCGTTCCCGTGAGACGCGCTCCGACGGCGCCGGCGACCCCGCCGAACGCGGCTGTGCCGGCCGCGGCCCGGCTGCCGTAGGTGAGGTCGTCCCCGACGGTCACCGGCTGCCCGTGGGCCGCCTGGTTCAACATCATGCTTCCCGAGTCGGCGACGAAGTTGGTGGCGAAGGTCCCCGTGAACCTGGCGGTGAAGCGCCCGAGCCCGGAGAGCAGTTTCACCAGGTTCGCCGCCTTCTCCGCGCTCAGCGCGTCGCAGCGCTCCAACAGCCCGGCCACTCGCTCCGCGGCCGAGGTGAACAGCCCGACCAGGTCCACGATCTTGGCGACCCGCGCCGCCACCGCAGTGTTCGCGACGAGGTCGGAGACGAAACCGGTGAAGAACGACAGCGCGACCCCGGCGATCTCCATCTCGGCGATCTCGACGCAGATGTCGATGATCTCCTTGTTGATCCCGTCGATCTCGTCCGCGTAGGACCGCAGGCCGTCGGCGACACGGTGGAAGTTGGCGGCGACGTCCTGGACGACCTTCTTCTGCTCGCCCCAGTGCCTCTCGAAGGCGTCCCGGGCGGCCCCGTGCCAGCCCTGCCGGTCGACCCCGGCGATCGCCGCGTCCACGGCCCGTACGACATCCGTCAGTTCGGTGCCCGTGGCGTCCCAGGAACGGGCGATGGCCCGGAGGGTGTCGCCGTCGCCGCCGGGGAGTTCCACACCCGCGGCCTGGAGGATCTCCAGGACCTTTCCGTCGATCCAGCTGTTGACGCTCACGGGCGGCCGCCCGAGGCCGCGGAGTGCAGATAGCCGAGGGCCGTCCGGTCCGAGTCCGTGTAGTGGGTGACGTTCAGCCGCAGCCGGTCGCCGTCGCTCCTGAGCACGTCCGGAAGATGTCCGATCGCCTTGACGGTGTTCTCCAGCAGTTGCCGGTACTTCTCCGACGCCCCGTCGCAGATCCCCAGCAGCCCGAACGCCTGCCCGATCTCCGCGGCACTTCCCGAGAACGCCGCGATCGGCCCGGCGAGGCCCGTCGCCTCCCGGTCGAACCGCCCCGCAAGCTCCGTCAGCGTCTCGGGGTCCACCCCGAACTGCTCGCTCATCCCGCTCCCCCGTTCGAAAACCGACGCGACGGTCAGCATCCCGGACGAGATCCCGCGAAAACGGCTCCTTTTACGTGGGCGAAGCAAGGTCTGACCCACAATTTGCGTCGTCCCGGCCTGCGCTATGCCGAACCTGGGGAAATGCAAAAGGGACATGCAAAGGGGCGACAGCCGTCGCTGCCGCCCCTCCACCACGGTCGTACGTCAGCCGCTGCCCACGAACAGCACCAGCAGCAGCCATACCACGGGAGCCGTGGGCAGCAGGGAGTCCAAGCGGTCCATGATGCCGCCGTGGCCCGGCAGCAGCGTGCCCATGTCCTTGATGCCGAGGTCCCGTTTGATCATCGACTCGCCGAGGTCGCCCAGGGTCGCGCTGGCCGCGACCGCGAGGCCCAGGAGCAGGCCCTGCCACCAGGTGCCGTCGTCGATCAGGAACTCCATGCACAGCGCGCCCGCCGCCATCGCGAACGCCACCGCTCCGACCAGGCCCTCGCGGGTCTTGCCGGGGCTGATGCGCGGCGCGAGCTTGTGGGTGCCGAAGCGCCAGCCGACCGCGTACGCGCCGGTGTCGCTGACGACGGTCAGGAGCAGGAAGGTCAGGACGCGGGACGCCCCGTCCTCGGCCGCGAGCATCATCGCGACGAACGTGGCCAGGAACGGGACGTAGAACGCCGCGAAGACGCCCGCCGTGACGTCCTTGAGGTAGCCCTCCGGCGGTTCCGTCATCCGCCAGACGAGGACCGCGAGTGCCGTGAGCGCCATGGCGACCCAGGCGCCCTCCGCGCCCCGGACGTACCCCGAGACGACCATCGCGGCTCCGCCGAGCGCCAGTGGCACGAGCGGCGCCTTGATGCCCTTGCGCTCCTCCAGCCGCTTCGTCAGCTCCCACAGCCCGACGACGACGGCGACCGTTATCACGCCGACGAACGCGGCCTTGACGAAGAACAGCGACGCGATGATCACCGCACCGAGTCCGACCCCGACCCCTATGGCCGCACCCAGGTCCCGCCCCGCGCTCTTCTTCTGCGGCGCGGGCGCCGGCTGCGAGGAGTCGGGCATGGGCTCCGGATTCTGCTTCTGCGGTGCCGCCGGGTAGGGCTGCGCCGGTGCGGTCTCTTCACGGAACGTGTCGTCCCGGAACAAGGGACCGCTCAGCCGAGCGGTCCCCCGGTCGTCATCCTGGTCGTCGCCGTACCGGGGTACAGCGGGTCCGTCGGGCACGATGGGCATGGGGCGAGTGTGCTGCGCGTCATGCGCATCGTACGCGGGACCCGCCGGGGCAGCCCCCTGGACAGGCCCCTGGTCGGACGGCCCCCAGTACCCGGCGTGTGGCGGAGTCGCCCAGGAAGAGTCGTTCATCAGACCTCGAGCAGCTCCGCTTCCTTGTGCTTCAGGAGCTCGTCCACCTGGGCGACGTACTTGTGCGTCGCGTCGTCGAGCTCCTTCTCCGCACGGCGGCCCTCGTCCTCGCCGACCTCGCCGTCCTTGACGAGCTTGTCGATCGAGTCCTTGGCCTTGCGGCGGACGGAGCGGATGGACACCCGGGAGTCCTCGGCCTTGGCCTTGGCGACCTTGATGTAGTCGCGGCGGCGCTCCTCGGTGAGCTCGGGGAACACCACGCGAATGATGTTGCCGTCGTTGCTCGGGTTGACGCCCAGGTCGGAGTCGCGGATCGCCTGTTCGATGTTGCGCAGGGCGGTCTTGTCGAACGGGGTCACCACGGCCATGCGCGGCTCCGGCACGGAGAACGAAGCCAGCTGGTTGATCGGCGTCGGCGCGCCGTAGTAGTCGGCCACGATCTTGTTGAACATCGCCGGGTGCGCACGACCGGTGCGGATCGCGGCGAAGTCCTCCTTGGCGACCACGACGGCCTTCTCCATCTTCTCCTCGGCCTCGAGGAGGGTCTCTTCGATCACCACTTGCTCCTGCGTGTCTTGAGTAGGCCCGGCTGCTGTTCCATGTGCCTGGGGGCGGCGGCCGGCTGCGTCGCGTCTTCTTCCTGCACGGTTCCCGACCGGCAGGACATTGTCCATCCCCCGGTCAGGGACCGGGTCTGTCCCCGGGTCAGTCCCGGCTGCCCTGCTCACCCACAAGCGTGCCGATCTTCTCACCCTTGACGGCTCGTGCGATGTTTCCCTCCGCCAGGAGTTCGAACACCAGGATCGGGAGCTTGTTGTCGCGGCAGAGCGTGACCGCCGTGGCGTCGGCGACCTTCAGGTCACGGGTGATGACCTCGCCGTATCCGAGGGAGTCGAACTTGACCGCGTCGGGGTTGGTCTTCGGGTCGGAGTCGTAGACCCCGTCCACGCCGTTCTTGCCCATCAGCAGCGCCTCGGCGTCGATCTCCAGGGCGCGCTGCGCGGCGGTGGTGTCGGTGGAGAAGTACGGCATGCCCATACCGGCGCCGAAGATGACCACGCGGCCCTTCTCCAGGTGGCGCACGGCACGCAGCGGGATGTACGGCTCGGCGACCTGGCCCATGGTGATGGCGGTCTGCACCCGGCTGTCGATGCCCTCCTTCTCCAGGAAGTCCTGGAGGGCCAGGCAGTTCATCACGGTGCCCAGCATGCCCATGTAGTCCGAGCGGGCGCGGTCCATGCCGCGCTGCTGGAGCTCGGCACCTCGGAAGAAGTTGCCGCCGCCGATGACGACGGCGATCTCGGCGCCGTCCCGGACGACGGCGGCGATCTCACGAGCGATCTTGTGCACCACGTCGGGGTCCACACCCAGGCCCCCGCCACCGGCGAACGCCTCTCCGGACAGCTTCAGCAGAAACCGGCCGCGCACTTTGCCGTCGTCGCTCTTCTGGGCCTTGGTGGTCATGGGGATCCCGCCTCTTTCACCTGTTGCACATACGAAGAAGGCCACTGCCGGTGGGAACTGGTTCGCATCCCATGCGCGGCAATGGCCTCCTCGTCAGATCTGCTGTCGTCCGCCACACGCGTGCGTGGCGGCGTACCGGACGACTGCTGACGACCCTATCGGGCCCGCGCGTCGCTCGCGGTACGGACTCAGATGCCGACCTTGATACGCGTGAAGCGCTTCAGGGTGACACCGGCCTCGTCCAGGACCTTCTGGACGGACTTCTTGTTGTCGAGCGCGTACGGCTGACCGAGCAGCGTGGCGTCCTTGAAGAAGCCGTTGAGGCGACCCTCGACGATCTTCGGCAGGGCGGCCTCGGGCTTGCCCTCGGCGCGGGTGGTCTCCTCGGCGACGCGACGCTCGGACTCGACGACCTCGGCCGGCACGTCTTCCTTGGAGAGGTACTTCGGCGCGAAGGCGGCGATGTGCTGCGCGACACCGCGGGCGACCTCGGCGTTCGGCTTGTCCAGCTCGACGAGGACACCGATCTGCGGGGGCAGGTCGGGCATCGTGCGGTGCATGTACGCGGTCACGAAGCCGTCGGCGAACTGCGCGAAGCGGTCCAGGACGATCTTCTCGCCGAGGTTGGCGTTGGCCTCGTCCACGAACGCCTGGACGGTCTTGCCGGCCTCGATCTCGGAGGCGAGCAGGGCCTCCAGGTCGGCCGGGGAGGTCGCGGCGACGTGCTCGGCGATCTGGTTGGCGACGGCCTGGAACTTCTCGCCCTTGGCGACGAAGTCCGTCTCGCACTTCAGCTCGACCAGGACGCCGGAGGAGTTGTCGTCGGCGATGATCGAGACCACGGCGCCGTTCTCGGCGGAGCGGCCCTCGCGCTTGGCGACGCCCTTCTGGCCCTTGATCCGGAGCGCCTCGACAGCCTTCTCGACGTCGCCCTCGGCCTCGTCCAGCGCCTTCTTGCAGTCCATCATGCCGGCGCCCGTGAGCTCACGGAGCTTCTTGACGTCGGCGGCGGTGTAGTTCGCCATGAGTCTGTGAATCTTTCTCGAAGTCTGGAAGATCGAAGATCTACGGGGTCTACGGCCCCCATCTAGCCCGGGGCCGCCGACTCTCCGCTGACCTACGGGTGAACGGCGGGAGCGGAGTCAGTGCCCCCGCTCCCGCCGTCACCCCTGACGCTGACGGGTCAGGCCTGCTCGGCGTCCGCGGCCGGAGCGGCCTCGGCGGGAGCCTCGGCGGCCGGAGCCTCGGCCGCGGGGGCCTCCTCGGCGGCCGGGGCCTCAGCGGCGGGAGCCTCAGCGGCCTCCGCGGCGGGAGCCTCAGCAGCCGGGGTCTCCTCGGCCTTCTTCTCGCCACCCTCGAGCAGGTCGCGCTCCCACTCGGCGAGCGGCTCGCCGGCGGCCTTCTCGCCCTTGTCACCGGTGGCGACGCGCGAGCGGCTGATGAGGCCCTCGGCGACGGCGTCGGCGATCACACGGGTGAGCAGGGTGACGGAGCGGATCGCGTCGTCGTTGCCCGGGATCTTGTAGTCGACCTCGTCGGGGTCGCAGTTGGTGTCGAGGATCGCGACGACCGGGATGTTGAGCTTCCGGGCCTCGCCGACCGCGATGTGCTCCTTCTTGGTGTCCACGATCCAGACGGCGCTGGGCACCTTCTGCATCTCGCGGATACCACCGAGGGTCTTCTCGAGCTTGGCCTTCTCGCGCGAGAGGACCAGGAGCTCCTTCTTGGTCAGACCCGAGGCGGCGACGTCCTCGAAGTCGATCTGCTCAAGCTCCTTGAGGCGCTGCAGACGCTTGTAGACGGTCGAGAAGTTGGTGAGCATGCCGCCCAGCCAGCGCTGGTTGACGTAGGGCATGCCGACGCGGGTGGCCTGCTCGGCGATGGCCTCCTGCGCCTGCTTCTTCGTGCCGACGAACATGACCGTGCCGCCGTGGGCGACGGTCTCCTTGACGAACTCGTAGGCGCGGTCGATGTACGACAGCGACTGGAGCAGGTCGATGATGTAGATGCCGTTGCGCTCCGTGAAGATGAAGCGCTTCATCTTCGGGTTCCAACGACGGGTCTGGTGACCGAAGTGGACGCCGCTTTCCAGCAGCTCCCGCATCGTGACGACGGCCATGGCCGTTCTCCTTGGTGTTCTCGGTTGTACCGCGGGTACCGGAGGGCACCCGCGCCTGACGCCCGCGACGCGCCTTGCCGCAAAGGACCGAGAGGCGCTGACACCGACCGTGTGACGGCGTGGTGTCGGGGCGTGCGAAGTCGACCCGGTGACCCGGATCGCCAGAAGAAGTGTACGGGACCGGCGGAGCACCGGGTGACGCCGCTGTCCACAACCCGGGAGTAGTCCACAGGCTCCGGCCATGACCGGGGCGGGTGCGGGACGGTTTCCGCATGCGAGCGAAGCGATGCGGACGACGCGGTACATGGCTGGTGCTGGGATTCCTGCTGTTCCTGACGGCGCCGGCACCCGCTCCGGAGCGGGCCGCCCTCACGCCGACGGCCACCACCGCGGACGCCCCGGTACCGGCGCTCGGGCGCACCTGGCCGGTGGGCGCCCGGCCGACGGTCCTGCGCGGCTGGGAACCACCGGCGACGGTGTACGGCCGCGGCCACCGGGGCGTGGACCTGGCGGCACCGGCCGGCACCCCGGTACGGGCGGTGGCGGCGGGCCGGGTGTCCTTCGCGGGCCGGGTGGCGGGCAAGCCGGTCGTCTCGGTGGAACTGACGGGCACAGACCTTCGGACGACCTACGAACCGGTGACGGCATCAGTGGAGAAGGGCGCCATGGTGACGGCGGGCGAGGTGGTGGGCGCGGTGGAACCAACGGGCTCCCACTGCCCGGCCGCGTGCGTGCACTGGGGTCTGCGGAGAGGCGAGACCTACCTGGACCCGCTGTCCCTGCTGCCCCCGTGGCTGTTGCGCACAGGCCCGTCCAGACTGCTCCCCGTCCTGGGGGTGCCCCTGCCGACATAGCGTTCCGGCCACCCCTCAAGAGCCGCTCGACTGCACCCACCCAAGGGGCGCGGGGAACTGCGCGCCCAGCCACGACGGACCGGCACCCGACAGCGCCCCTGCCACGCGACCAGGACGGACCCGGCGCCCGGCAGCCCCCTCTCAGCCCCCTGAGCCCCGCACACCCCGCAGCGCCATGGAGACCGCGGCCTCGGTGATCACGGTCGGCTCCTCCGCCGCCCCCAGCTCGATCCGCCGTACGGCCGCGTCCACGACCCCCTGCACCAGCATCGCCGCCAGCCGGGGCTGCTCGTGCCCCATCTGCCCGAGCGCCTCGACGATCATCGCGACCAGTCCGCCGTGCGCCGCACGGATCTTCTCGCGGGCTCCCGCGTCCAGCTCGCTCGCGGAGATGGCCACCACGGCCCGGTGCCGCCGGTCCCCGACCAGCGCCAACTGCTGCCGCACATACGCCTCGACCTTGCCCTCGGCCGTCGAAGCCCGCTCCATCGCCGCCGAGACCTCCGCGGTCCACACCGGGAAGTCGACCTCGCACAGCTCCTCGACCACGGCGGCCCGCGACCGGAAGTACTCGTACACGGACGACCGTGCGAGCCCCGTGCGCTCGGCGAGGGCCGGGAAGGTCAGCGCCTCCGTCCCACCCTCGGACAGCAGAGAACGAGCCGCGTCCAGCAGGGCGGCTCGCTGCATCGACCGGTGCTCGGCCACGGAGGCCGCTCGAATCCTTGGCACGTCAACCACTGTACGGACGCGCCACCGCGGACGGGAGTCACTCCGCCCGAGCAGGCATCGACGAGAGGCCGCACGGCCGGGTCAGCGACCGAAACTGGCCAGCTTCGCCCGCAGTTGCAGCACGGACTTGGTGTGGATCTGGCTGACCCTGCTCTCGGTCACGCCCAGCACGTTCCCGATCTCGGCGAGCGTGAGCCCCTCGTAGTAGTAGAGGGTCACCACGGTCTTCTCCCGCTCGGGCAGCGTGTTGATGGCCCGCGCGAGGAACCGTCTGAGCTCCCGGTCCTCGGCGACCTCCACGGGGTTGTCCGCGGCGGTGTCCTCCAGCGTGTCCATGAGGCTCAGCCGGTCACCGCCCTCGCCCCCGACGTGCAGCAGCTCCTCCAGTGCCACCACGTTGGCCAGCGACAACTGGCTGAAGACGGCATGCAGATCGTCGACGGCGATCCCCAGCTCGCCGGCGACCTCTCCCTCCGTGGGTGTCCGTCGCAGCCGCGCCTCCAGCGTCGCGTACGCCCGCTCGACATTGCGCGCCTTCTGCCGCACGGACCGCGGGATCCAGTCCAGGGCCCGCAGTTCGTCGATCATCGCGCCGCGGATCCGGGTGATCGCATACGTCTCGAACTTGATCTCCCGGTCGACGTCGAACTTCTCGATCGCGTCGATGAGCCCGAAGACCCCCGAGGACACGAAGTCCGCCTGCTCGACGTTGGGCGGCAGGCCGACACTCACCCGTCCGGCGACGTACTTCACCAGCGGTGAGTAGTGCAGGATCAGCTGCTCGCGCAGCCGCTCGTCCCCCGTCGCCTTGTACGACCGCCACAGTTCGTCGAGCGTCGAGGGAGCGGGCGGCCGCACGCTGCCACCGTCACGGGCGGCTGGGGGGATGGCCGCCCGGTCGGACCCGGAAGTGTGCTGGGGCATGCGTAGCCTTGTGCCGTTCTGCCGTGAAGTACGCGATGTACGTGATGTGCGTCGGAATCCCCGTGAGCGTAGCGTGACTGAGGAGTCGCAGTGCGCAAACAGCGGGCCGGGGTTCACCCTCCGAAGCGTTCCGCGGGCCCCTTCCGCGCGGCGCGGCCGTCGCCCTGTGTGATCAACGGAACACCCCAACTGCGGTAATTCCCAAGGGCTTCGAGGGTCCCCCGGACGGCCGAACACGCTCCGTCAGGACGGGCCTCGGTCACCCCGGACGGAGATCATCGCCTGGCGTGTCAACTTCCAGCCGTCGCCGTGTCGTTCGACGTAACCAAGTGAACGGAGTTCGTACAGTCTCGCGACGGCGTCGTCCCGTGTCGTCTGCGCACCGCGCGCGATCTCGTCCGCGCCGGCCTCCCGACGGCCGGGCAGCGCGGACAGGACTCTCCGTGCCTCCGGGGCCAGCAGATCGCGCGGCAGCACCGGGCCGCGCCGGTCGGGGGCCAGCTCTCCCATGTCGCCGACCAGCTCCACGACTTCCGCGGCGTCCGTGACCAGCGTGGCGCCCCCGCGCAGCAGCTCGTGCACCCCGCCGGACAGGCTGCTGGTGGCCGGTCCGGGGACCCCCATCGTGTGACGGCCCAACCGCTGTGCCGCACGCGCGGTGACCAGTGAGCCGCTGCGGTGGGCGGCCTCGACGACCACGGTGCCCCGGGTGAGGGCGGCGATCACCCTGTTGCGCAGCACGAATCTGCTGGGCGTCGGGTGCTCGCCGGGCGGCAACTCCCCGATCACCAGGCCCTGTTCCGCGATCCTCGTGATCAACTGGACGTGTCCGCGTGGATAGGGCCGGTCGACCCCGCAGGCCAGGACGGCGACGGTGGCACCGCCGGCGCCGAGGGCACCGCGGTGGGCGGCACCGTCGACCCCGTAGGCCCCGCCGGACACGACGACCCACCCCAGCTCGGCGAGCCCGGTGCCGAGGACGGCCGCCATGTGCGCCCCGTACTCGGTGCAGGCGCGCGCCCCGACGAGCGCGACGGACCGGAGCGCCCACATCCGCAGGCTGGGCCGCCCCCGCACCCACACCCCGATCGGCCGGGCGTCCCCGAGGTCGTCGAGCTGTCCCGGCCACTCGGCTCCCCCGGGAACGACGAACCGTGCCCCGGCCTCGTACGCGACCGCGAGATCCCGGCGCGGCTGCGCCACCCCGGCCCGGGCCCGCATCCCACCCCAGCGCTTCTCGCTCACCCCGGGCAGCGGCTCTCCGCACCCGCGCAACCGCGCGGCCACCTCTCTCAGGCCCCACTCCCGGATCCACCGGCCCCCGACCTCGTCACCGGGCTCCACGACCCGGGCGAGAAGGACGCGGTCGAGCAGCTCGTCGTCGGGTTCGTCGCCGGTCATGTCAGGGCCCCGATGGCCATGGGCACGCCCCGGGGCACCCCGGTGCGCAGTTGCAGGGCCAGGGCGACGTCCGTGGCGTCCGGGCGGTCGTGTCCGACGAGGTCCGCGACGGTCCAGGCGACGCGCAGGACGCGGTCCAGCCCTCGGGCGGTCAGGACGCCCCGCTCCAGATGGCGCTCGGCCTCGTCCATGGCCCCGGCCACGGCGTGCCAGCGGCTGCGCAGCTCGCGTCCGGGCACCTCGCTGTTGGTCCGCCACGGGGTGCCGGCGAAGCGCGTCGCCGCGCGTTCCCTGGCGGCCCGCACCCGGTCCGCGACCACGGCGGTCGACTCGCCCCGGGCACCGCGGCCGGCGAGCTGGTCACGCGTGACGCGGTCCACCTGCACCCGCAGGTCGACCCGGTCGAGCAGCGGCCCGGAGAGCCGGGCCTGATAGCGGCGGACGGCCGAGGGCGCGCATTCGCAGAAGTCGTCGGTCAGCGAGAAGCGGCCGCACGGGCAGGGGTTCGCCGCGAGCACCATGAGGAACTTCGCCGGGAACCGTACGACACCCGCGCTGCGCGCGATCACGACGTGTCCCGCCTCCAGCGGCTGCCGGAGCGCGTCGAGCGCCCGGGTGTTGAACTCGGGTGTCTCGTCCAGAAAAAGGACGCCTCGATGAGACAGGGACACCGCCCCGGGGCGGGCGATGCCGGGTCCGCCGCCGACGAGGGCCTGCATGGTGGCCGAGTGGTGCGGGGCGCAGTAGGGGGCGACGTCGATCAGAGGCTTGCCCGGTGGCAGCAGACCGGCCACCGAGTGCACCGCCGTCACCTCCAGCGACTCCTCCCGGGCCAGCGGCGGCAGCACCGCGGGCAGCCGCTCGGCGAGCATCGTCTTGCCGGCTCCCGGCGGCCCCTCCAGGAAGACGTGATGGCTACCGGCCGCCGCGACCTCCACGGCCGTGCGCGCCGAGGTCTGACCGACGACGTCGGCCAGGTCGTGTCCGTGGTCGTGCTGAGCGGCTCCGGCACTGTGCATGCCGGTGGCGGCGCCCGTGCCCGGCACGCGCAGGCCGGCCAGCAGCGGGTCGGGACGGCCGGGCTCGTGCGGTTCCTCGTCGGGCACCGGTTCGTCCGCGAGGACCGCGATCAGCTGCCGCAGACTGCGGACACCGAGGACGGAGACCCCGGGCACCAGCGAGGCCTCGGCCGCGGCGCACTCCGGCACGACGACCTGTACGTAGCCTGCGTCCGCGGCTGCCAGGACCGCGGGCAGGATGCCCCGGACCGGACGCACCCGCCCGTCCAGGCCCAGCTCGCCGATCATCACGATGTCGGCGAGGACGCGCGGGTCGATCCGCTCGGCGGCCCCCAGTACGGCACACGCGACGGCGAGGTCGAACCCCGAGCCCGCCTTGGGCACCGAGGCCGGGCTGAGCCCCACCGTGAGTTTCTTCTGGGGCCAGTCGCCGCCGGAGTTGACGACGGCCGCCCTGACCCGGTCCCGGCTCTCCGTCAGGCTCTTGTCCGGCAGCCCCACCAGTGTGAAGGCCGCGACGCCGGGCTCCAGGTCGGCCTGGACCTCGACCACGACTCCTTCGACGCCGACCAGCGCCACCGAGCAGGTACGAGCGAAACCCATCTCAGGCCACCCCCCGCGCATGCTCGACCACGGGTGCGCCGCGCTGTGGCAGGACGATGCCCACCAGGTCGATGCGGACGCCTCCCGGTGGCGCCCCTCCGTGGGCGTGGATCCAGCATGCGGCGAGGCTTCGCAGGCGCTCCGCCTTGTCGGGAGTCACCGCGGCCATCGGGTGCTCGAAGGCACCGGCCCGCCGTGTCTTGACCTCGCAGACGACGAGGACCTCGCCGTCCCGCGCCACGATGTCGATCTCGCCCGTCCTGCCACAGCGCCAGTTGCGCTGCAGGACCGTCATCCCGGCCTCGGTCAGCCGCCGCGCGGCCAGACTCTCGCCGTACCTGCCGAGTGCACTGCGTGCGTTCATGTCGGCACCACCTCCGGCGCCAACGATCACGCAACCCCGCCCACCGAGTTGATCTTGGTGGACTACTCAGCGGTTGTGGAAAATCCCGTCACTCACACGGGCGAAAGCCACCAGGGCGAAGCCACCTTCAGCTGCCCGGCAGCTCCAGATCACTCTTGTTCAGCTCCTCGATGTTCACGTCCTTGAACGTCAACACACGGACCTGCTTCACGAAGCGGGCCGGCCGATACATGTCCCACACCCACGCATCCGCCATGGACACCTCGAAGAACACCTCACCCTGGACCGAGTGCACCTGCATCTCGTAGTCGTTGGTCAGGTAGAAGCGCCGTTCGGTCTCGATCACGTATTTGAACAGACCGACGACATCGCGGTACTCCCGGTAGAGCTTGAGCTCCATCTCGGTCTCGTACTTCTCGAGGTCCTCGGCGCTCATGGCATGTTCCCCTTCAGCCGTGCGATCCCACCATTGTGCGCCAGTCCCGTCGGCACCTAGACGATTTCGGTGTCGAGGGTCACGGGTCCGGCCGGGGGACCTTCGTCGAGCAGCCTGCGCAGCAGCTCGGCGAGTCTGGTCGGATACACCGTCTCATGTGCCCGGGTCAGTTCCTGACACGTCCACCAGCGCGCTCCGGCGACACTGCGTCGCTCCAGCTCGGTCAGGGCCGTGGCCCGGGTGTCCGTCACCGTCGTACGGGCCAGGAAGTACCACTCGTCCTGGTCCCAGCGACGGCCCGCGAACGGGAACGAACACCTCCGCCGCCAGAGCACCGGCCCGAGCTCCACCTCGGTGATGCCGGTCTCCTCGACGAGTTCCCGCAGCGCGGCCTCTTCACGGGTCTCGTCGCCCTCCAGTCCGCCGCCGGGCGTGAACCACCAGTCGTCGGACGGATCGTCCGGCTCGTGGCCGTGCAGCAGCAGGATGCGGTCCTCGGGATCGAGCAGCACCACCCGCGCGACCTTGCGCAGCCCGCCTGAGGACGAGTCCGCGGCCGGTGCCTCAGCGGGCACCGACGGGCTCCGTCCGGGGCCGCGAGCCCCTGGCGAAAAGCTTGGCCACGGGCCCGTAGGCCCCGCCGCCCAGGACCAGCACCGCGCCGACCACGATCAGGACGAGGATCGTGCGCAGCGGGCCCGGTGAGGAGAGCGCGCCGAGCGGCTCGAAGGGGGTGGGGCGCTCCAGCATGCCCTTCATGGGCCAGACGACGGCGTCCACGCGCGCGTTCACGGCCGAGCGGGCGACGGTCCCCTGGGCCGCGTCGGTGAGGTGGGCCGAGGAGTCCAGCGAGCCCTGGCGCTCGTCGCCGAGCAGGAACAGCCGGTCCTCGGGAACCTTCACGGTCGGAATGGACTTGTCCTCGACCGGGCCGCCCTTGAGGTAGGTCTCGTCGATCGTCTTGCCGTTGACGGTCAGCTTCCCGTCCGTGCAGCAGGAGACCGTGTCGCCACCGACCGCGACGACCCGCTTGACCACGGGCCCGTTGGAGAGCCAGTTCTTGTCGGTGAAGACGACGACGTCACCCCGGCGTATCTCGTCGCCGTCGACGCGCTGCGCCAGCACCCGGTCGCCGACGTCGATCGTGGGTGTCATCGAACCGGTGGGCACGGTGTACGGCCGGTAGAGCACCGCTCCCCAGGCGAATCCCCCGAGAAACAGCACCAGGCCCAGCGCGACGGCCAGTCCGGACAGTCGCTGTCCGGTCCGGCCGCCCACCGGGCCCGTGCTGGTGCCACCGCTGTGCGGGGCCGTACGTGTAGTGCTCTCGCCACCCATGGACCCGCACCCTACCCGGCGGTACCTGAGCGGGTCAGCCCCTCCCGCCCGGCCGGAGGGACAAGCTCCGCAAAGCTTTCACCAGGCTCGTGACCGCCCGGGCGGTCCGGCCGGGGGACGGTGCTCAGCGGGTCCGCTCGACGGCGGCCTTCCGACGCCGCCACAGCGCCACCGGCACCACACCGACGAGGGCGATGCCCTGCGGCGCGACCGTCAGGGCGGCGGAGGCCGACGACTTGTCGTTGATGCCGGCCTGGTCGAAGGTGTCCGGCTTGGGCAGCGTGCCCCAGCGGTTGATCGGCCAGGCCTTCACGATGGCGCGGCCCACGACGTCGTCGACCGGGACCATGCCGTGGTGCTTGTCGGACTGGTTGTAGCGCGAGTCACGGGAGTTCTGCCGGTGGTCGCCCATGACCCAGATGTAGCCCTTGGGGACCTTCACGGTGAACTGGCCGCCCTGGTCGTCCTGGCTGCACGGGGTGTTGCCGGCGTAGACGTACGACGACTCGCTCAGTGCCTTGCCGTTGACCTTCAGCGGGCCGGTGCCCTCGCAGGAGACGGTGTCACCGCCCACGCCGACGACGCGCTTGATGAGGTCCTTCTCCTCGGCGGAGGGCATCAGGCCGATCCAGGACAGGAACGTCTGTACGGCGTTCGGGTCCGCCGTCGGCTCGCCCGCCAGCCAGTTGTCGGGGTCGTGGAAGACGACGACCTCGCCGCGCTCCGGCTCGGAGCCGAACCACGGGGTGAGCTTGTCGACCAGCACCCGGTCACCCTGCTGGAGGGTGTTCTGCATCGAGTCGGACGGGATCGAGAAGGCCTGCACCAGGAACGTCTTGATCAGCAGCGCCAGCACGAGCGCGATGCCGATCAGAATGGGCAGCTCCTTCCAGAAGGAGCGCTGCTTCTTCACCCCGGGGGCCGAATCGCCGGACCCCCCTCCCCGTACCTCCGTCGCCGTACCGTCCTCGGTCGCCCCGGAGTCACTCCCGGAGGTCACGGCGCTGTCCGATGCCGGGTCGGCTGCTTCCACGGGGCGTCCGCGGTGCTCCTCGCCGTCGTGCCCGGATCGTGCGCCAACCGCCACATCCCCCACGCCAACTCCTTACTCTGTGCCGCCGCCTGCCCCAAGTACGGCGCAGGCCCACCACTCCCATAACGAGCGGGAGTTCCGCAGGGCTCGGGAGTTGGATCGCTTCGTTCGGATCGTCGTGAGCAACCCTAAGCGACGCCCGGGAAGCTGCGGTCGTCCCGGACACCGAGTCGGCAACGGAAGAGTAAGTTTTCGGTTCGTCGAGCATGGTCGCGTGGCCGAAAGGCCATGCGATGACCCTGGCCCGCCCCACCACCGAGTCCAGGGACACGGTGCCGCCGTAGTCGGTGTCCTGGTGCGAGCGGGAGTCCGCGGAGTTGGCGCGATGGTCACCCATCACCCACAGCCGCCCCTTGGGGACGGTGATGTCGAACTGCTGGGTGGACGGGGCGTTCCCGGGATACAGGTAGTCCGTCTCGCTCAGGGGGACGCCGTTGACGGTGACCCGCCCCTCGGTGTCACAGCACTTGACGCGGTCGCCGCCGACGCCGACGACCCGCTTGATCAGGTCTTTCTCGTTGTCGGACGGCAGCAGGCCGATGAAGGTGAGCCCCTCCTTGACCTGCTTGACGACGACCGGGTCGTCCTTCTTCGTCGTGGTCTGCTCGTCCTGGAGCCAGCCGCCGGGGTCCTTGAAGACGACGACGTCCCCGCGGTTGGGCTCGGAGCCGAACCACGGGGTGAACTTGTCGACCAGGACACGGTCACCGATCCGGATCGTCTGTTCCATCGAGCCGGACGGGATCACGAACGCCTGGACCAGAAAGGTCTTCAGGACCAGGGCTATCAGGACGGCCACGCCGACCAGGAGGGGTATCTCCTTGACCGCGCCGCGCCTCCTGCGCCGTTTCACCTTGCGCTGGAGCTTGCGCCGCTCCGCGCGTGAGCGGCCGCCCGAGGGGCTGGCGGAGCGCCGTACGCCGGTGGGCAGCAGGTTCTCGGCCGCGCTGCTCGACACGCCGCGTGGTTTGCCACGGTTACCCATGCGCGCCCTCCGCTGCGGGCACGCGCGCGTAGGCGGCGGAACGGTGCAGGCGGGCGGCGTGGTCCGCGGGCGAGATGATCCAGTCGGCCCGTCCGAGGACCTCGCCCACGGGGATCATGCCGCCGCCGGGTGAGCCCAGATGGTCCCGGGAGTCGCTGGAGACGCTGCGGTGGTCGCCGAGGACGAACAGGGTGCCGTCGGGCACCTCGACGTCGAAGGACACCGAGGACGGGCTGTCGCCGGGGTACAGGAAGCCCGACTCGTCGACCGACCGGCCGTTCACCTCGACCCTCCCCTTCTTGTCGCAGCACACCACGTGGTCTCCCCCCACGCCCACAACGCGCTTGATGTAGTCCCCGTCCCCGAAATACCCGGTTCCGTCGAACACGACCACATCTCCCCGCTGCGGCTCGGCACCGAAACGGTACGCCAACCTATTTACGAGAACGCGGTCCCCGATCCTCAATCCGTTTTCCATGGATCCGCTGGGAATCTGGAAAGGTCTGACCACGAACGTACTGATCAACAGAAGAAGGACCAGGCAGAGCAGCAGGGTCAGGGAGATCCGGCCGCCGGGCAGCCACTGGGTGATTCTCGACACCAACGCGAAACGCGACCGTCCCTCCGCGGCCCCTGTGCCGGGGCGGGAGGAGCGGTCGCGCTCCGTCGGCTGTGCTTCGGTGTCCATCGGGGCCAGATGTTATCCGCCCGCGCTGTGACCTCCGAAAAGCGGTCAGTTGTCGCGCTTCTCCTTGATCTTCGCGGCCTTGCCGCGGAGCTCGCGCAGGTAGTACAGCTTCGCGCGACGCACGTCACCGCGGGTGACGAGCTCGATCTTCTCGACGATCGGGGTGTGCACCGGGAAGGTGCGCTCGACGCCGACGGAGAAGGAGACCTTGCGGACCGTGAAGGTCTCGCGGACGCCGGCGCCCTGGCGGCGGATGACCACGCCCTTGAACTGCTGCACACGGGAGCGGTTGCCCTCGATGACGCGCACGTGGACGTTGACGGTGTCACCCGGGCGGAAGGCCGGGATGTCGGTGCGCAGCGACGCGGAGTCGACGGTGTCGAGCAGGTGAGACATTTCGTCTGCTTTCTTCGCCCATGCCACAGGTCATCGGCGGTAGATAGGTTCGTGAGGAGGCTGTCCGTGTCGGGGCGGGCGTCGTGTCCCCCTGTGGCAGGGGCGCACGCCGGACGACGCACAACAGCGGCCTATTGTTCCATGCCTTCTGGCCTGCGCCAAAATCGGCCGTACGGCTCCCCCGCCGGGTCGGGCGCCCAGCCCAGGATGGAGAGCATCTCGCGGTCCTTCTTGTCGAAGGCCTTGGGGTCGCAGCGCTCGATGAGGTCGGGCCGGTTGGCCGCCGTACGCCGGAGCGCCTCGTCGCGGCGCCAGCGGGCGATCTTGCCGTGGTGTCCGCTGAGCAGGACGTCCGGGATGCCGCGGCCGCGCCACTCGGGCGGCTTGGTGTAGACGGGGCCTTCGAGCAGGTTCGCCATGGCGCCGGGCGCGAAGGAGTCGTCCCGGTGCGACTCGGCGTTGCCGAGGACACCGGGCAGGAGCCGGGCCACCGCCTCGGTGACCACCAGTACGGCCGCTTCGCCGCCGGCCAGGACGTAGTCGCCGATGGACACCTCGTGGACCGGCATCCTGGTGGCGTACTCGTCGATGACCCGGCGGTCGATGCCCTCGTAGCGCGCGGGCGTGAAGATCAGCCAGGGGCGCTCGGAGAGCTCCACGGCGAGCGCCTGGGTGAAGGGGCGGCCGCTCGGGGTGGGGACGATGAGCGTGGGCGCACCGGAGCCCGTCTCGTAGCCGTCCGCCAGCACGGAGTCCAGCGCGTCCCCCCAGGGGTCGGTCTTCATGACCATGCCCGGGCCGCCGCCGTAGGGGGTGTCGTCGACGGTGTTGTGGCGGTCGTGGGTCCACGCCCGCAGATCGTGGACGTGCACGTTCAGCTGTCCACGCGCGCGTGCCTTGCCGACCAGGGAGACGTTCAGGGGGTCGAGGTACTCGGGGAAGATCGTGACGACGTCGAGGCGCATCTTCTACGACTCTTCCCGCGAGGAGGCGATCTCGGCCCGGTCGTCGATCAGCCCGGGGGGCGGGTCGATGACCGCCTTCTGCTCGGCGAGGTCGATCTCGATGACGATCTCCTCGACGAACGGGACCATCACCTCGCTGCCGTCGGGCCGCTCCACGATGAAGAGGTCCTGGGAGGGCAGGTGCGAGATCTCCGTGATCCGGCCCACCTCCACGCCGTCCTTGGTCACGACGTCGAGGTCCATGAGCTGGTGGTCGTAGTACTCGTCCTCCTCCTCGGGCAGCTCCTCCGGGTCGATCTCGGCGATCAGGAGGGTGTTGCGCAGCGCCTCGGCGGCGGTCCGGTCCCGGACGCCCTCGAAACGCAGCAGGAGGCGGCCGCTGTGGACGCGGCCCGTCTCGATGGTGAGCGGGCCGGTGGCGGCCGGGTCGGTCGCCAGTACGGCGCCGGGGGCGAGCCGGAGTTCCGGCTCGTCGGTACGGACCTCGACGGTGACCTCGCCCTTGATGCCGTGGGCGCGGCCGATCCGTGCGACTACGAGCTGCACTTCCGAAGATCTCCTGTCATGGGACCCGAAGGACCGTAACGACTACGGGCCGGGGACGGCCCGATGGCCTTCCCCGGCCCGAGCCGGTGCTGCGTTGGACGTCAGCGGACGTGGTCGACGTCGACGAGGTCGACGCGGACACCGCGACCGCCGATGGCACCCACGACGGTGCGCAGGGCGCGAGCCGTGCGGCCGTTGCGGCCGATCACCTTGCCGAGGTCGTCGGGGTGGACCCGGACCTCCAGCACTCGCCCGCGGCGCAGGTTGCGCGAGGCGACCTGCACATCGTCAGGGTTGTCGACGATGCCCTTCACGAGGTGCTCGAGAGCCTCCTCGAGCATGCTCAGGCCTCGGTCGACTCAGACGAAGACGACTCAGCGGCAGCCTCGTCCTTCTTCTCAGACTTCTTCTTCTGGGTGATGGCCTCACCCTTGCCCGCGTCGTCGCCACCGAGGGCCTCGAACGAGGGACGCGCGGCCTTCTCGGCCGGCTGGAGCAGCGGAGCCGGGGCGGGCTCGCCCTTGAACTTCTGCCAGTCGCCGGTCTTCTTCAGGATGGCGAGCACGGGCTCGGTCGGCTGCGCGCCGACACCCAGCCAGTACTGCGCGCGCTCCGAGTCGACCTCGATGCGCGAGGGGTTCTGCACCGGGTGGTACAGACCGATCTCCTCGATCGCACGACCGTCACGACGGGTGCGGGAGTCGGCGACGACGATGCGGTAGTGAGGCGCACGGATCTTGCCCAGACGCTTCAGCTTGATCTTGACTGCCACGGGAGTTGGTTCTCCTGGATTTGACGTGGTTGGGCACGGCGAGACTGCCGCGTGGGGTTGCGGTACCCGAGTGCCCGATGGACGCGTCAGCCGGAGGCGAGAGGGTTCCTGTGCGGCTGTCGAGTACAGCTAGCCATTGTGCCACACCCCAGGGCTCCCCTCCGACCTGGGCTGCGCACGAGCATGCCTGAGGGGCACCCGGCACTCCGGGTGCCCCGGGGCGGGACCCGGCTGCCACGAGCAGCCGGGTCTCAGCTCGCCGCCGCGCCCACGATCTCGGGGATGCGGAACGGCTTCCCGCAGCCCCCGCAGACGATCGGCGCCTGGGCCAGGACGGAAGGGACGACCCTCACATTGCGGCCGCAGTCGCAGACCGCCTTGACCCGGACCCCGCCTCCGGAGGAGCCGTGCCGCGCCGCCGGACCCCGGAAGGAGCGGGCGGTGTCGGCGGAGGTCGCCGCCGTGTGGGCCTTGAGTGCGCGCTGCAGCCGCTCGATGGTCGGGCGGTAACGGCGCTTCGCCTCGGGGGTGAGCGAGACCAGCGAGAAGCCACTGCTCGGGTGCGGCTCCTCGGGGTGGTCCAGGCCCATCTCCTCGGCGATCGCGAGGAATCTGCGGTTGTGGTAGCGGCCGGCGCGGGAGGTGTCGCGGATGCCTCGCGCGGCGGCGATGCCGTGGACTGCCTCGTGAAGCAGTCGCTCGAAGGAGAGCTCGTGACCGCACGCGGACGACGACTCCCCGATCAGGGACTCTGGCGCGGCAAGGTCAGGCAGCTCGGGGTGGTACCGCTGAATGTCGGCCCACGCCTCTGCCAGCTCTGCGGCGAGAACAGGTGGTGTCTGTGTCGTGCTCACGTAATGACAACGAGCCAGAGTGCCCCGGTGTTCCTATTCCGGGGCATCCCAAATAATTTGCACGTACCCGTCAGTTGCCGCTGATGCGTGGAGACGAGGGCGGGTGCGCTGATCTGCGGAGAAGCCTCACAGCTCATACCAAGCCGGTACGTAGTGTGAGGTACGCCCCGGCGCGTAGATCGTGTCCACGCGCCGGTGCGGTTGTGATCCGCAGGTGCGCAAGAGGCGTTTCGGTCGCTCTCGCCCCGGAAGGGCGCTGTCTCAGTAGGCGCGCGCGACTACTGCGACGTTACCGGGGGCGTCGTCGGTTCCCGGCACCGACCCGTCCTCCGCGACCAGACACCGTACGGTCACCGCGTGCTCGGCCAGTCTGGCCTCGCCTTCTTCGCCCAGAGCGGCCCACGGGATCCGGGCCCAGCCGCCGGCGACGGCGGCCTCGACGGCCTCGTCGAACGTCGACACCTCGACCGTCCGGGACTCGCGGCGCTCACGGGACTGGGCCAGCAGCAGCGCCTGGTCCTCCTCCAGAACCGCCGGGAGCAGTCGTACGAGATCGTCGACGGCGACCGCCTCCTTGCCCCCGGGGATGCGGCGGGCCACCATCGCGGTGCCGTTCTCCAGGTCACGGGGTCCGATCTCGACGCGGACCGGCACGCCCTTGAGCTCCCAGTCGACCGCGCGGCGGCCGAAGGGGGTGTCGGTGCGGTCGTCGACGTGGACGCGCAGGCCCGCCGCCCTCAGCCGGTCGCCGAGCTCGCGGACCTTGGCCAGAACCGGTTCGTCCCCCTTGATCGCGAGGACGACGACCTGGGTCTGGGCCAGCCGGGGCGGCACGCGCAGGCCGTTGTCGTCGCCGTGCATCATCACCAGGGCGCCGATCATGCGGGTGGTGGAGCCCCAGGAGGTCTGCCAGACGAGTTCCTGGGTGCCGTCCTTCGACAGGTACGAGGTGTTGAAGGCCTTGGAGAAGTTCTGGCCCAGCTCGTGGCTGGTGGCCATCTGGAGGGCCTTGCCGTCGCCCATCATCCCTTCGAGCGTGAGGGTGTTGATCGCGCCCGCGAAACGCTCCTTGACCGTCTTGCGGCCGGGGACGACGTCCATGGCGAGGACCTCGGTCATGAAGTCCTCGTAGACCTGCCGGTGGATGTGCGAGGCGAACGCGCGCGCGTCCTCCTCGGTGGCGTGCGCGGTGTGCCCCTCCTGCCACAGGAACTCCGTGGTCCGCAGGAACAGCCGGGGCCTGAGCTCCCAACGCACCACGTTCGCCCACTGGTTGATCAGCAGGGGCAGGTCGCGGTAGCTCTGCACCCACTTCGAGAAGGAGGCGTTGATGATCATCTCGGAGGTGGGGCGGACGACCGCGGGCTCCTCCAGCTGCTTGCCGCCGCCGTGGGTGACCACCGCGAGTTCGGGCGCGAAACCCTCGACGTGGTCGGCCTCGCGGGTGAGGTACGACTGCGGGATGAGCAGCGGGAAGTACGCGTTCTGCGTGCCCGTCGCCTTGATCCGGGCGTCCATCTCGGCCTGCATCCGCTCCCACAGCCCGTACCCGTACGGTCGGATGACCATGGTGCCGCGCACCGGACCGTTGTCGGCCAGTTCGGCCTTGCTGACCAGATCCTGGTACCAGCGCGGGAAGTCGTCCGCCCGGGGTGTGAGAACAGGTGCCTTTGCCATGGCGCGATGTTACGGGCGCAGATTGCCGGGATGTGAATTCTTTTCCCCGGCACATGCCAACCCGCAAGCAGGGCCCTTCTGCCTCTGGACGCGCGGTCGAGTGCGGAGTTACCTGGCATACGGGGGAACTGCGAGCGCACGTCACGGGGGCTACGGAATCGGGCACAGAGTCAACTCTCGGCGGATTGGGGCGCTTATCCATGACACCTACGCTCGTGCGGCAGCACCTGCCTTCGACAGGGGAGACATCCCGTCGGGACCTCGGTGCACGCGCGCGTGACTGGTCCGAGATCCAGGAGCGGATGCTGGTACCGCTGTACGAGGCCGTCTACGAGCGACTGGAAGTGGGCCCCGCGACACGGCTGTTGGGCCTCGGCTGCGGCAGCGGGCTCGCCCTGCTGATGGCGGCCTCCAGAGGCGCCGCGGTCGCCGGCGTCGAGCCCGACTCCCCCGAACGGCTGGCACTCGCCAGGGAGCGGCTGCAGCCGGAGGCATGGGGCACACGCGCGCGTGCCGGCACCAGGCTCGTCGAGGGAGCGCCCGAGGACGCCTCGGACGCCGGGACCGCCCCGTACACCCTCGTGACCGCCTTCGAGCCGATCGGGTGTCTCGCGGGCGACTCGGAGGGGCTCGGTGAGCTTCTCGCCTCGGCCACCCCGCTCGCCGAGCGGGGGGCGCCCGTGGCGCTCGTCGGCTGGGGTCCGCCGGAGCGGTGCGCCACGTCGTCGGTGCTGCGGGTGGCCACCAGGCTGGCGGATCCGCTGCGCGGCGCGGCCGGTTGGCGCCCCGCCCTGCGCGACGACCTGGAGGAGGTCGCCCAGCGGGCCGGCCTGCGGCCCGACGGCTCGGGCCGGGTCTCCTGCCCCTTCGGGTACGCCGATCTCGACAGCGCGCTCAAGGGCCTGCTGTCGACCGGCCTCTTCGACGCGGCCATCGAGGCGACCGACCAGGCGCAGGTGGACAAGGAGGTGACGGAGGCCCTGCATCCGTACCAGCGCCGGGACGGCACGGTGTGGATGCCGAACGTCTTCCGGTACCTGGTCGCTCGCGTGCCCTAGCCGTCGCTTCGGCGGTTCCTCGGTAAACGTGCGCGGTGGGGCGGGGTTGGTCGGATCCGGCGACCCGACGAACACCCGCCCCCGCCACACGCGGGGCCGGCCTCAGCCCATGAACTTCTTGAACTCGTCCGGCAGCTCGAAGTCCTGCGGGGCCTGCTGGCCGGGCACGCCGAAGGCGCCACCCTGGGCGGCCTTGCGTGCGGCCTCCTCCTGCTCCTGCTGCTTGCGCTTCATCGGGTTGCCGGAGCGCTGCTTGCCCTTGGCCTTCTTGGGCTGCTTCTTGGCGCGGCCGGGGCCGCCACCCATGCCCGGCATCCCGGGCATACCCGGCATGCCGCCGCCCTGAGCCATGCGGGACATCATCTTGCGGGCCTCGAAGAACCGCTCGACGAGGTTCTTGACCGCGCTGACCTCGACACCGGAACCCTTGGCGATACGGGCGCGGCGCGAGCCGTTGATGATCGTGGCGTCGGCGCGCTCGGCCGGGGTCATCGACTTGATGATGGCGGCCGTGCGGTCGACGTCCCGCTCGTCCAGGTTGTTGATCTGGTCCTTGATCTGGCCCATGCCCGGGAGCATGCCGAGCAGCTTGGAGATGCTGCCCATCTTGCGGACCTGTTCCATCTGGGCCAGGAAGTCGTCCAGGGTGAAGTCCTGGCCCTTCTTGGACGCCAGCTTGGAGGCCATCTTCTCGGCCTCTTCCTGACTGAACGTCTTCTCCGCCTGCTCGATCAGGGTGAGCAGGTCACCCATGTCGAGGATGCGGGAGGCCATCCGGTCGGGGTGGAAGGCGTCGAAGTCCTCCAGCTTCTCGCCGTTGGAGGCGAACATGATCGGCTTGCCGGTGATCTGCCGGATCGACAGGGCCGCGCCACCGCGGGCGTCACCGTCGAGCTTGGAGAGCACCACGCCGTCGAAGCCGACGCCGTCGCGGAAGGACTCGGCGGTGTTGACCGCGTCCTGACCGATCATCGCGTCGACGACGAAGAGGATCTCGTCGGGGCTGACGGCGTCGCGGATGTCCGCGGCCTGCTGCATCAGCTCCTGGTCGATACCGAGACGGCCGGCGGTGTCCACGATCACGATGTCGTGGACCTTCGCCTTGGCGTGCTCGATGGAGTCCTTGGCGACCTTGACCGGGTCACCGACGCCGTTGCCCGGCTCGGGGGCGTAGACCGCGACCCCGGCACGCTCGGCGACCACGCTCAGCTGGTTGACGGCGTTGGGGCGCTGGAGGTCGGCGGCGACGAGCAGCGGCGAGTGGCCCTGCTCCTTCAGCCAGTGGCCGAGCTTGCCCGCGAGGGTGGTCTTACCGGCACCCTGGAGACCCGCAAGCATGATCACGGTGGGCGGGTTCTTGGCGAACCTGAGGCGCCGGGTCTCGCCGCCGAGGATCGTGACGAGCTCCTCGTTCACGATCTTCAGGACCTGCTGGGCGGGGTTCAGCGCCCGGGAGACGTCGGCGCCGAGGGCACGCTCCTTGACGTTCTTGATGAACGTCCGGACGACCGGGAGCGCCACGTCCGCTTCCAGCAGCGCGATCCGGATCTCGCGCGCGGTGGCGTCGATGTCCGCCTCGGAGAGCCGTCCCTTGCCGCGCAGGTTCTTGAAAGTCGCTGAGAGGCGATCGGAAAGAGTATCGAACACGGCGCTCGCGGTCCTCGGGGTCGGTGGCAGCTGGGAATCGCCCTCCAGGGTATCCCGGCGACACACGTAGCCGGGATCCCCCGGTCAGCCCCGCAGGGTCTCCTCCAGCTTCCGGGCCACGGAAGCCGCTTCGCCGGCCCCGAGCGGGACGCCCTTGGCGTCGGTGACGTAGAAGGCGTCCACCGCGTTGGCGCCCAGCGTCGACACGTGCGCGCTGCGCATCCGCACCCCGGCGTCCTCCAGCGCGCGTCCGATGCGGAACAGCAGTCCGGGGGCGTCCTGGGCGCGCACCTCGATCACCGTGGCGTGCCGGGAGGCCGCCGCGGCGACCGTCACGCGCGCGGCGGGCGCGACGACACCCCGGCGCCTGGGATAGGCGGCGTCCCGCTCGGCGAGGCGCCCGGCGACGTCCAGCGAGCCGTCCAGGACCCGTACGAGATCGGCGCGCAGCCGGGCCGCCTGGGGCAGCGAGCCGTACTGGGCGGCGACCCGCCAGTTCAGCAGGAGCACGGCACCCTCGACGCCGTCGGGCAGGTCCTGGGTGCTCAGTTCGGCGGTGCGGACGGTCAGCCGGTGCACGGCCAGCACTCCGGCCACCGCGGGCAGCACCCCCGGCTGGTCGGGTACGGCGATCACCAGTTCCACACCGAGCGGTTCCGGGTCGCCCGAGGGCTGGGCGTCCGCGGGCGGCTCGGTCTGCGCGCGCAGGGACAGCACCGGGCCGCCCGTCGCGAGCGCCTCGATGGCGAGCCGCTCCTGCTCGGCGGTGGGCGCTGCGGCCTCGGGCTCGTCGGGGGCGTCCCCGGCGAGCACCGCGGACACCCGCTTGACCAGGTCGGCGACTAGCGAGCCCCGCCAGGACGACCAGGCGGCCGGCCCGGTGGCCAGGGCGTCGGCCTCGGTCAGCGCGTGCAGCAGCTCCAGCGTGCCCTGCGATCCGACCGCCTCGGCGACCGAGCGCAGGGTGGCCGGGTCCTCCAGGTCACGCCGGGTCGCGGTGTCCACGAGCAGCAGGTGGTGCCGTACCAGAGCGGCGAGTACGGCGACGTCGTCGCGGTCGAAGCCGATGCGTGTGGCGACGTCCTTCGCGATGATCTCGCCGGCCACCGAGTGGTCGCCGGGCCAGCCCTTGCCGATGTCGTGCAGCAGCGCGGCGACGAGCAGCAGGTCGGGGCGGTGGACGCGGCGGGTGAACTCGGAGGCGCGCACGGCCGTCTCGATGAGGTGCCGGTCGACGGTCCAGATGTGCACGGCGTTGCGCTGCGGGCGGCAGCGCACCCGCTCCCAGTCGGGCAGCATCTGAGTGATCAGCCCCTCGGCCTCCAGTGCCTCCCAGACCTCGATGGTGGGCTGGCCGGAGCCGAGCAGGGTCACGAGCTGTTCGCGGGCCTCGGCGGGCCAGGGCGTGGGCAGCGGGCGCACTCCGGCCGCCATGCGCCGCACGGCGTGCAGGGACAGCGGGAGTCCGGCCTGGGCGGCGGCGGCCGCGGCGCGCAGCGGGAGCACGGGGTCCCGGTCCGGGCGCGCGGCGCGGGCGAGCACCACCTCGCCGTCCTGCTCGACGACGCCCTCGGCCAGCGGCGACCTCTCGGCTGCCTGCTTGCCGCCCCCGAGCATGGCGCGCAGCCGTGGCCGCACGGCACGCGACCTGAGCACGCGTCCCACCTCGCGCCAGGTGACGTCGCTGGCGTACGAGATGACCCGGGCGGCCTCGTAGACCTGCCGCAGCAGGGTGTCGGCGTCGAGCAGGCCGAGTTCGGCGGCGACCTGGTCCTGTTCCTGGAGCGCGAGCCGGTCGGTCGCGCGGCCCGTCGTCAGGTGCAGGGCGTCCCGGACGTCGAGCAGCCGGCGCCGGGCGTCGTCGAGGCCCTCGCGCGGGGCGTCGGCCAGCCAGGAGGCGGCGACGGCGCGCAGGGCGGTGGCGTCACGGAGGCCGCCACGGGCCTCCTTCAGATCGGGTTCGAGCAGGTACTGGAGCTCGCCCTGGCGTTCGGCGCGCTCGGCGCACAGCTCCTGGAGCTCGGGAAGGCGCTTGGGCGCCTGGTTGCGCCAGTCGGCCAGGACCGCCGTCCGCAGGCCCGCGGTCAGTCCCAGGTCACCGGCGATGTGGCGGGCGTCCAGGAGGCCGAGCTGGACCTTGAGATCCTCCGCGGCCGTCTTGCGGGCCTCCGCGGACGTGCGCACGGAGTGGTCGAGGGCGAGGCCGAGGTCCCACACGGGGTACCAGATGCGGTCGGCCAGGGTGGCGACCGCGCCCGGGTCGCTGCCGTCGTGCAGCAGGACCAGGTCCAGGTCGCTGCGGGGCGACAGCTCGCCGCGGCCGTAGCCGCCGACGGCGATCAGGGAGACCCCGCGCACCTGCTCGTTGCCCGCGGTGAACAGCCCCGAGAGCCAGTCGTCGGTCAGTTCGGCGAGGGCGGAACGGCGCGGCGGCCCGGACCGCGCCTCCTCCTGGAGGAGGCGCAGCCGGGCCGCCGCGTAGCCGCTGGGTCCCGAGTCCTCTGCATCCTTGCGCACGTTCGTGCTCGTCACCCAGCAGCTCCTGTTCTGTTCCTCGGTCAGAGCGCGTCCGGGCCGCGCTCGCCCGTCCGGACCCGTACCGCGGTCTCGACCGGCAGGGACCAGACCTTGCCGTCACCGATCTTGCCCGTGCGGGCCGCCTTGACGACTACGTCGATCAGCTGCTCGGCGTCGTCGTCCTCGGCGAGGACCTCGATGCGGATCTTCGGCACCAGGTCCACGGTGTACTCGGCACCGCGGTAGACCTCGGTGTGGCCCCGCTGACGACCGTAGCCGCTGGCCTCGGTGACCGTCAGACCGTGGACCCCGAAGGCCTGGAGGGCTTCCTTGATCTCGTCGAGCCGGTGGGGCTTGACGACTGCGGTGATGAGCTTCATGCGTCCACCTTCTTGCCCGCGTCGCCGGCCGGGGCCGTGACGGAGGTCCGGGCGGCGCCGCCACCGGCACCGCTGAAGTCGTATGCGGTCTCGGCGTGCTCGGCCTGGTCGATGCCCGAGACCTCCTCGTCCTCACTGACCCGCATGCCGATCGTCTTGTCGAGCAGGAAGGCCAGGATCGCGGAGGCGATCAGGGAGTAGGCGAGGACCGCGAAGACACCGGCGCACTGCTTCCAGAACTGGTCCATGCCGCCGCCGTAGAAGAGGCCCTTGACGTCGGACTGGCCGGTGCCGCTGGCGAAGAAGCCGATCAGCAGGGAGCCGATGATTCCGCCGACCATGTGGACGCCGACGACGTCCAGGGAGTCGTCGTAGTTGAACCGGTACTTCAGGCCGACGGCCGCGGCGCAGGCGACACCGGCGATGGCGCCGACGCAGATCGCGCCGATCGGGGTGACCGCACCACCGGAGGGGGTGATGGCGACCAGACCGGCGACCGCGCCGGAGGCGGCGCCCAGCGTGGTGAACGCGCCGTGGCGGATCTTCTCGTAGACGAGCCAGGCGAGCATGGCGGCCGCGGTGGCGATCTGCGTGTTGACGAACATCAGCGAGCCGACGCCGTCGTCGTTGCCGAGCCACGAGCCGGCGTTGAAGCCGAACCAGCCGAACCACAGCAGGCCCGCGCCGAGCATGACCAGCGGGAGGCTGTGCGGGCGCATGGGGTCGCGCTTGAAGCCGACGCGCTTGCCGATGACCAGGATCACACCGAGTGCCGCGGCACCCGCGTTGATGTGGACCGCGGTACCACCGGCGAAGTCGATCACCCCGAGCTCGAAGGCCCAGCCGCCGGTGCCCCAGACCCAGTGGGCGACCGGGAAGTACACGACCGTCGCCCACAGCGCGACGAAGAGCGCCCAGGCGGAGAACTTCACGCGGTCGGCGATCGCGCCGCTTATCAGGGCGGGCGTGATGATCGCGAACATCATCTGGAAGACGGCGAAGGCGAGGACCGGGATCGTGTACCCGGACCAGATGTCGCCCTTGTCGATGCCGGTCCATCCGAAGAAGTCGGATTCCCAGCCGATGAGCGAGCCGTGGTCCGTACCGAACGCCATGGAGAAGCCGTACAGCACCCACAGGATCGTGACGATACCCATGCTGATGAAGCTCATCATCAGCATGTTGAGGGTGCTCTTGACGCGGACCATGCCTCCGTAGAAGAAGGCGAGTCCCGGCGTCATGATCAGCACCAGGGCGGAACAGATCAACATGAAGCCTGTGTTGGCCACAGACAGCTTGTCTGCGGCGAGCGTGATGGCGGTTGGTGCCATCGGCGTCTCCTCGTCGTAGGTACGGCCCCGTGCGGGCGAAGCCAGAGCGGAATGAGGGGTGGGCCGGTTATGCGCCATGAGATTGGCGCAGCGCGGTTTCGGTGGGAGCCCCTCGTTGTTTCGCCGCCGTGACGAAGACGCCTTGCGTGTTACGCGTCGATGAACTGCCGGATATGGGCCGCGGCGATCGTTATCGTGGCGCAACCTTCGGAGAAGGTGAGAAACCGGCCGCGGTCGGCCTTCCGATGACCTGGCATGGGGGAGCCGAGTCGGGCAGTTCGGGAGGGCCGGCCGCGGCCGGGGTTCCGGGGATTCAGACGGCTTCCGCGGTCTCCGGGAGTTCCACGGCGAGCTTGTCGGTGAGGTGCACGACCTCGGCGAGATCACCGAAATCGCGTACGGCCGTGTCGACCGTCTTTCGAATACGAGTGTTGACCCGCTCGGAGCGGACCTTCTTGGCGATGTGCATGGCCTGTTCCACCAGTACGGTGCTCTGCTCGGGCTCACGCCGCAGCAGGTGCACGGTGGCCATGCCGACGAGATTGAGTGCGTACGACCGCTGGTGCTCGCCGTCCTCGGAGAAGAGCTCCACCGCCCGCTGCATGAGGGGCTCGGCCAGGGAGGCGTAGGTCGGGCTGCGACCGGCGACGTAGGCCAGGTCTCGGTAGGAGTGGGAGTTCTCGCCGTACAGCTCCGCCTCGGAGAAGAAGCGGATCCAGTCGGGGTCCGGCTCGTCCCACTCGTCGGCCTCGGCGAAGGTGTCCTCGGCCATCCGGACCGCCCGCTTGCACTTGCCGGGCTGGCCCATGTTGGCGTAGGCGCGGGCCTCCATCGCATACAGCATCGACAGGGTCCGCGGGCTCGCGCAGTCCCGGCTGCCGTACTGCGCGAGGTGGATCAGCTCCAGGGCGTCCTCGGGCCGCCCGAGGTGGATCATCTGGCGGCTCATGCTGGACAGGACATAGGAGCCGAGCGGCTTGTCGCCGGCCTCCTTGGCGGCGTGCAGCGCGAGCACGAAGTACTTCTGCGCGCTGGGCTGGAGCCCCACGTCGTACGACATCCAGCCCGCGAGCTCGGCCAGTTCGGCGGCGACCTTGAACAGCTTGCGGGTGGTGGTCTCCGGCTGGGGTTCCTGGAGGAGGTCCGTCACCTCGTGCAGCTGGCCGACGACGGCCTTGCGGCGCAGGCCGCCGCCGCACTGGGCGTCCCACTGGCGGAACATCGCGGTCGTCGACTCCAGCAGGTCGAGCTCGGGCCTGGAGAGCCGGCCCACGCGGCGGGACGCGGCCGGGTCGGGCTCGCGGTGCGGTCCGGCGGCGGGGCCGGGGACCAGCCAGCGCTGCATGGGCTCGATGAGGGACGGGCCCGCGGACAGGGCCAGCGAGCTCCCGAGGAAGCCGCGCCGCGCCAGCATGAGGTCGCTGCGCGAGAACTCGCTGAGCAGGGCCACGGTCTGCGGACCCGTCCAGGGCAGGTCGACCCCGGTCGTGGACGGTGACTGGCGGGCGGCGCGCAGTCCGAGGTCCTCGACGGAGACGACGCATCCGAACCGCTCGGAGAACAGCTCGGACAGGATCCTGGGGATGGGTTCGCGGGGGTTCTCGCCGTCCAGCCAGCGGCGCACCCGCGAGGTGTCGGTGGAGATGTGGTTGGCCCCCAACTGGCGGGCCCTGCGGTTGACCTGGCGGGCGAGCTCGCCCTTCGACCAGCCGCTGCGCACGAACCAGGAGGTGAGCAGCTCGTTGGGGCGCTTGTCAGCCGGGGAAGAGCTCTGCGCGGCGCTCCCGGCGCCCGTCCCGCTTCCGCTGTTGCCGCCCACTGGAACGCCCCCATCCCTGAGACCACTTGTCGCCGAGTGCGCCAAGCCTTATCAGAATGCCGGTAAATACAGCCGTTCGTCCGGCGGTTGTCAGCCTTCGAACGGGGAACCGACTTGCCTCCGGCATACCCACAAGCGCATGTGCCCCCAGGACTCGTGCACTCAAAGTAATCCTACGATCACGCGTCCAGCCATGGCGATCCCGGAAACGCCACCATTCGCCACCCCTTCGAATGAACTCACGGTCGCCTCCGCACGATTCACTTGACATAGACCGAGCGAGGTGGGCGGAGCGGTGCACTCAGGGGCGCGCATGTCCCGGCGCACCACCCTGGGCGCATCCGGGCGCCGCCGTCGCCCGGAAGTGGCGACGGAGAGTGACCGTTTGCGTCCGCCTCGTAACCACCGGCGCGCTGGACCCGTTGGAGGGGGCATGGGCTTCACGATCGGCGGAATTCGGGAGATTCGTTCCGGTACGCGCAGGCGCGGCCGCTCCTCGGAGTGCACCGCCGTCGCCGAGTTCACCGGACTCTGGGGCTGGGACGTCGTGCCGGGCGCACGGGCCTCGGCCGGTGCGTGCTCCTGCGGCCGCGCGGACTGTCCTCACCCCGGCGCCCACCCCCTCGACTTCGCTCCCCCGGTCCCCGCCGGGGCCACCCTGGACGAGGTGACCAAGGCCTGGTCCGAGTTCCCCGGCGCCTCCGTGATGCTGCCGGTCGGCGGCGCCTTCGACATCATCGAGGTCGCCGAGCCGGCCGGGCGCCGCGCCCTGGTCCGCCTGGAGCGCATGGGCCTGCCGCTCGGCCCGGTGACCGCCACCCCCGAGGGCCGCGTCCAGTTCTTCGTCGCCCCCGGTGCCGCGGCCGACCTGGACGAACTCCTCTACCGCATGGGCTGGGACGACACCGACTCCCTCGACCTGAGCGGCCTGGGCCCCGGTGCGCACATCACGGCTCCGCCGTCGGACCGGGGCGGCCTGGGGCCGGTGCAGTGGCTGCGGCCGCCTTCCCTGGACACGGCGACGAAGCCGCCTGCGGCCCGCCTGCTGCTGGGGACGCTGGCGTACGTGGCACACCGGTCACGCGCATAGCCGTACGGCCGCGCCCCTGCCGTACACAGCGAAGCGCCCGTCCCCGACTGCACCTCGGGGGCGGGCGCTTCTTCGCGTCCACGGTCTGCGACTCGGTCGCGCGTACGACGTCTCAGTCGCCGATCAGCGCGTCCACGAACGCCTCCGGCTCGAACGGCGCCAGGTCGTCCGCGCCCTCTCCGAGGCCGATCAGCTTGACCGGCACGCCCAGTTCACGCTGGACCGCGACCACGATGCCACCCTTGGCGGTGCCGTCGAGCTTGGTCAGGACGATGCCGGTGATGTCCACGACCTCGGCGAAGACGCGGGCCTGCACCAGGCCGTTCTGGCCCGTCGTGGCGTCCAGCACCAGCAGCACCTCGTCGAGCGGGGCGTGCTTCTCGACGACCCGCTTGACCTTGCCGAGCTCGTCCATGAGACCGGTCTTGGTGTGCAGGCGGCCGGCGGTGTCGATGAGGACCACGTCGACCCCCATCTCCTTGCCCTCCTTCACCGCGTCGAAGGCGACGGAGGCGGGGTCGCCGCCCTCGGGCCCGCGCACGGTGTGGGCGCCCACCCGCTCGCCCCAGGTCTGGAGCTGGTCGGCGGCGGCGGCCCGGAAGGTGTCCGCGGCGCCCAGGACGACGCTCCGCCCGTCGGCCACGAGCACGCGTGCCAGCTTGCCGGTGGTGGTGGTCTTGCCGGTGCCGTTGACCCCGACGACCATCACGATGCCCGGCTTGCGCTCGTCGGGCTCGGTGCGCACCGTGCGGTCGACCTCGGTGCCGACCAGCTTGAGCAGCTCCTCGCGGAGCAGTGCACGCAGTTCGTCGGGGGTCCGGGTGCCGAGCACCTTCACGCGCGCGCGCAGTCCGTCGACCAGTTCCTGGGTGGGAGCCACGCCGACGTCGGCGGTGAGGAGGATGTCCTCGATCTCCTCCCAGGTGTCGTCGTCGAGGTGTTCGCGCGACAGGAGCGTGAGCAGCCCCTTGCCGAGCGCGTTCTGCGAGCGGGAGAGCCGGGTGCGCAGCCGGACCAGGCGTCCGGCGGTGGGCTCCGGGACTTCGATCTCGGTCGGCGGGAGCTCTACGGTGGCGGGCGGCGCCGAGCCGTCCGGGAGATCCACCTCCTCAATGGTCCGGCGCGGTTCGTCGCGCGGCGTCTCGGCCTCGTCGCCGACGTGCGGCTCGGCCGGAGGGGCGGTGATGTCGGGCGCGGCGGGAGGTGGCGGGGGCAGCGACTTCTTGCGTCGGCTGCCGACGACGAGCCCGCCGAGCACACCGAGCACGACCACGGCGATGACTACAGCAAGGATGACGGTTTCCATAACCCGTCCAGTATCCATCCCGCCCTCGCCGGGGCCACCGCGCCGCTTCGCTCAGGAAAGCGAGCGGATTCGGCGGCTTTTCATCCCATATAGGGTGATTACTTGTAAGTGCCCTCGAAACCCACGGCCTCGAACCGGTCCCCGAGCGGGAGCGCACCGCACGGACCGGGGACCTGTTCCCCACCTGGGTCGCCGCCAACATCAGCGTGCTGCTGCTGACCGTGGGAGCGGGCCTGGCGGTGTCGTACGGCCTGAACTTCTGGCAGGCCCTCGCCGTCGGCGTCACCGCACCGGTCGTGTCGTACGGCCTGGTGGGGCTGGTCTCGCTCGCGGGCAGGCGCGGCGGGGCCCCGGGCATGGCGCTGTCCCGGGCGGTGTTCGGACAGCGGGGCAATCTGCTGCCGGGGGTGCTGATCTGGGTCGCCCGCTGGGGCTGGGAGACGATCAACGCGGTGACGGGCGCCTACGCGCTGCTCACCGTCCTGGACATCGTCTTCGGCGTCCACGGCGGCACCGCGCTGATCGTCGTGACGTTGCTGCTCTTCGTGGCCGCGACCTTCGCGATCTCCGGCCTGGGCATCAACGCCGTACAGAGGTGCACCAGGTGGGCGTCCTGGCTCTTCGGCGCGTTCTCCGTGCTGGTGCTCGCCCGGCTGGCCGTCAGGACGGACTGGGGCGCGGTCCTCGGACAGGACGCGGGGCCGACCTCGGCGATGATCACGGGCATCGGTCTGGTCGCGGCCGGCGGGATCAGCTGGGTGCCCTCGTCCCCCGACTTCACGCGCTATCTGCCGGCTACGGCGTCCTCGGCGGCGATCGTACGCAACACGGTGGGCGGTGCGGGCGTCGTCGTCCTGCCCCTGGTCCTCATGGGCGTGGTCATGGCGTCCGCGACCCCGGACCTGGCCTCCGCCCCGGATCCGGTCTCCTTCCTCGGCGAGGTCCTCCCGCGCTGGCTCGCGGTCCCCTACCTTCTGATCGCCCTGGTCGGCACCCTGTTGATCAACTCGATGTCCATGTACTCGGCGGGCTTCACCGCGCAGACGCTCGGCTTCCGCGTCCCGCGGCACTGGGCCGTCTCGGTCAACGCGATGATCTCGCTGGTCCTCGCCGGCGTCCTCATGCTGGCCGCGACGAGCTTCCTGGGCACCTTCGTCGCCTTCCTCTCCCTGCTCGCGGTGGCCTTCTCGGCCTGGGCCGGCGTCTTCGGCACGGACATGCTGCGCAGGACGTCGTACGACGGCGAGGCCCTGCTCGACACGACCCCGGCCAGCGCCTACTGGTACCGGCACGGCTTCAGCCCGGCGGCGGTCACCGCGTGGGCGGCCGGCCTCGGCGCGGGCCTCCTCTTCACCAGGTCCGACTGGTTCACCGGCCCCCTCGCCTCGAACAACCCGATCGGCGCGTACGGCTGCGGCTGGGCGGCGACGATCACGGTCTCGGGGCTCCTGTACGCGGCACTGCCGAAGCCACCGGTCACGACCCCGACCGACCACACACCGGGCCGAGTCGACACGCCCGCCTGAAACACACCCCGCCGGCCACCCGCACGCAGACCTGGCCCTACCCGGCCATGACCGCGGTGCATCACTGGAGCGGCAAGTGCGCCCCCACCGCGGACGCCCCACCGGGTGGCACCCCCCACGACGCGACCGCCGGCCCGCACGGCCCACTGGGCAGCGCACCCGACCATCACCGCAGTGCATCACCAATCCGCGCCCCGGCGCCCACGCACGCAGCGCGGCGCCCTACTCGACAGCGCGCCCGACCACTCCCCCGGAACCACACCCGCGCACGACCTCGGGCGCAGCACGAGAGCCGCAACTCGACACCACCCACACTCAGCGGCACGCCCCACCGGACGCCATGCCCACTCAGCGACTCGACCGCTCCCACGCACTGCGGCACTCACCCGGAACCACACCCGCCCACGCACCCGCCGCAGCACCAGACCCACAACTCGACGCCCCCCACCCGCACACAACGCGACGCTCCACCCGAAAGCCCACCCGCCCACCGCTAGGCGACCTGCCGCCCGCCCGCGGTGCGACGCCCGCGCGGAGCCGCACCCGGCACCGCAGCCGGCCACAGCGGCGACGCGGCCGCTGCAGCGTGACCACGTCACACCCCGACCCCGGCGCGTGCGTGCCGCCCCCATGGCAATCTGACGTCTCGTCAGCTACCGTCCCCGCACCACCCGCCCGGTGAAGGGGGACCCCCATGCCCGTCACGGTCGTGCGTTTCAACCTCGTCGAGCCCGGCGCGACGCCCGCCTCCCTCAGCGCCCGCTACCGGGCCGCCCTGGACATGGCCGCGTACGCCGACGAGCACGGCATCACCACCGTGCAGACCGAGGAGCACCACGGCGTCGACAACAACTGGCTGCCGTCGCCGTTCGCCTTCGCGGGCGCGGTGTTCGGCGCGACGCGCAGGATCGCGGTCACCGTCTCCGCCGTGATCGGCCCGCTGCACGACCCGCTCCGCCTGGCCGAGGAGATCGCCGTGCTGGACCTGCTGAGCGGCGGCCGGCTGGTGACGGTCGCCGGGATCGGGTACCGGCCCGAGGAGTACGCCCTGTTCGACGTGGAGTGGAGGCGGCGCGGCCGCCTGCAGGACGAGCTGCTGGAGACCTTACTGAAGGCCTGGACCGGCGAGGAGTTCGAGTACCGCGGCCGTACCGTACGGGTCACCCCGCGTCCCTTCACCGACCCGCACCCCCTCCTCCTGGTCGGCGGCTCCTCCAAGGCCGCCGCCCGCCGGGCCGCACGCCTCGGCCTCCCCTTCTTCCCCAGCGCGCACCTGCCGGAGCTGGAGGCGTACTACAAGGAGCGGCTCGTCGAGTACGGCACCGAGGGCTGGACCATGATGCCGACGGCCGAGACGCCGTTGCTGCACATCGCCGAGGACCCGGACGAGGTGTGGGACCGGCACGGGAAGCACTTCCTGCACGAGGCCCGGACGTACGCCTCCTGGCAGTCCGGCGACATCCGCTCGGCGGTCCGCTCCGCGGCCACGTCGGTGGACGAACTGCGCGCGGAGGGCGTGTACCGGATCCTCACGCCCGAGGAATGCGTGGAACTGGACCTCGACAACCTCGTCCTGCATCCGCTGGCCGGCGGAATGCCGGTGGAGGAGGGCTGGCGGAGTCTGCGGTTGTTCGCGGACCGCGTGCTTCCGGAACTGCACGGCTGAGCCGGCGCCGGCGGCTTCGAGTACCGGCGCGCGACGACGGTTGCGGGGGCTCGGAGTTCGCAGGCTCGCTCGGGTGCGCGCTTCCTGCCCGCAGGGCCGAGGAACACCGCTGCCCCCGGTCCAGGCGGTTGCCGGACCGGGGGCAGCGGAGGGTTCGGGGAGAAGGGCGGCGGGGTGTTGGCCCCTCCCCCCGGGTTCGCGGGGGCCGTCAGCCCATCTCCTCCAGCGCCTTGCCCTTCGTCTCCTTGACGTACTTGAGGACGAACGGGATGGAGAGCGCAGCGAAGACGGTGTAGATCACGTAGGTCGCGGAGAGGTTCCAGTCGGCCAGCGACGGGAAGCTCGCGGTGATGGCCCAGTTGGCGATCCACTGCGCGGACGCGGCCACACCGAGCGCGGCGGCGCGGATCCGGTTCGGGAACATCTCGCCGAGGAAGACCCAGACGACCACACCCCAGGACAGGGCGAAGAAGAGGACGAAGACGTGGGCGGCGATCAGCGCGGTCCAGCCCTGCGCGGCCGGCAGCTTGCCGTCGACCAGGTCGAAGGAGAACGCCCAGGCCTCCAGCGCGAGACCGATCACCATGCCGACCGAGCCGATCAGGGCGAGCGGCCGGCGGCCGATGCGGTCCACGAAGATCATGGCGATCACGGTGCCGACGATGTTGATGATCGACGTCGTGAAGGAGTAGAAGAACGAGTCCGTCGGGTCGACGCCGACCGACTGCCACAGCGTCGAGGAGTAGTAGAACGCGACGTTGATGCCGACGAACTGCTGGAAGACCGACAGGCCGATGCCGACCCAGACGATCGGCTTGAAGAAGAAGGAGCCGCCGAGCAGGTCCTTGAAGGTCGACTTGTGCTCGCTCTTCATGGCGTGCTCGATCTCGGCCACGCGCGCGTCGAGGTCGATCTTGTCGCCCTCGACCTCGGCGAGGATCTCCTTGGCCCGCTCGTGCTTGCCGACGGAGATCAGGAAACGCGGGGACTCGGGGATGGCGAAGGAGAGCAGCCCGTAGAGGACGGCCGGGATCACCATGACGCCGAGCATGACCTGCCAGGCCTCCAGGCCCATCAGCTCGCCGCGCTGGTCGCCGCCGGCGGCGTTGAGCAGACCCCAGTTGACCAGCTGCGAGATGGCGATGCCGATGACGATCGCGGCCTGCTGGAAGGACCCGAGCCGGCCACGGTAGGCGGGCGGGGCGACCTCGGCGATGTAGGCGGGGCCGATGACCGAGGCCATGCCGATGGCGAAGCCGCCGACGATCCGCCAGAACGCCAGGTCGTACAGCGCGAAGGGCAGCGCGGACCCGACGGCGCTGATCGTGAAGAGGGCGGCCGAGATCTGCATGCAGCGGATACGGCCGATGCGGTCCGCGATGCGCCCGGCGGTCGCCGCGCCGATCGCACAGCCGATCAGGGCGATGGCGATGACCTGCGCCAGGGCCGCGGAGCCGATGTCGTAACGGCCCCGGATGGCCTCGACGGCACCGTTGATCACGGAGCTGTCGTAACCGAAGAGGAATCCGCCCATCGCGGCCGCCGCCGCGATGAAGATGACATGCCCGAGATGATCGGGGTGAGCCGTACGGGCTCCTGGCTCGGACGCCTGTGCTGTGCTGGTCACGTTTGCTCCTCGGGCCACCGGCAACGCTGTCGGTGTGGTCAGTCGTCCCCAGGTAGGTGGTACCTGAAGGTAAATCCAACGTTGCTGACCTTATGCCTTCAAGTCTCAAATTCAAACGCGGTGAATTGTGAGAACTTAGACAGATGACCGCCACATACGTTCACTTCTTGAAGTAAGAGGAGGTCAGCGCAGCCGCTGGCTGATGACCTTCGACACCCCGTCGCCCTGCATGGAGACGCCGTACAGCGCGTCGGCGACCTCCATCGTCCGCTTCTGGTGCGTGATCACGATCAGCTGCGAGGCCTCCTGCAGCTCCTGCATGATGCGGATCAGCCGCTGGAGGTTGGTGTCGTCGAGGGCGGCCTCGACCTCGTCCATGACGTAGAACGGGCTGGGCCGCGCCTTGAAGATCGACACCAGCAACGCTACGGCCGTCAGGGACCGCTCGCCACCCGAGAGCAGGCTGAGCCGCTTGACCTTCTTGCCCGGCGGCCGCGCCTCGACGTCCACGCCGGTGGTGAGCATGTTGTCGGGGTCGGTCAGGATCAGCCGTCCCTCGCCACCCGGGAAGAGCCGGCTGAAGACGCCCTCGAACTGCCGGGCGGTGTCCCGGTAGGCCTCGGTGAACACCTGCTCGACACGCTCGTCGACCTCCTTCACCACCTGAAGCAGGTCGGCGCGGGTCTTCTTCAGGTCCTCCAGCTGCTCACTGAGGAACTTGTGCCGCTCCTCCAGCGCCGCGAACTCCTCCAGCGCGAGCGGATTGACCTTGCCGAGCTGCTGGTACGCCCGCTCGGCCGACTTGAGCCGCTTCTCCTGCTCGGCCCGGTGGAACTGCTTCGGCCGGTTGCGCGGATGCTCCGGGTCCTCGGGCAGTTCCTCGCCCTCGGCCGGCGGAGAGGGCGGTACGAGCTGGTGCGGGCCGTACTCCTCGACCAGGCCCGCCGGCTCGACACCCAGCTCCTCCAGCGCCTTGGTCTCCAGCTGCTCGATCCGCATCCGCTTCTCGGCGCCGAGCACCTCGCCCCGGTGGACGAAGTCGGTCAGCTTGTCGAGCTCGGCCTTGAGGTCGCGGCCGGTGGTGCGGGCTGCGGTCAGCTCCCGCTCCCTGAACGCCTTCGCGGCGTCGGCGGCGGTGCGTTCCGCGTCCGCGCGCGCGAGGGACACCTCGACGTGCGCGAGCAGCTGCCGCGCACCGGAGGCGACGGCCCCGGCCACGGCGGCCTCGTGCCGCAGCCGGGCCCGCCGCTGTTCGGCACGCGCGCGTGCGTCCCGCTCGGCGCGGGCGGCGCGGTCGAGGGAGTCGGCACGGCCGGCGAGTCCCTTGACCCGCTCCTCGTGCGTACGGACCTGGAGGCGGGCCTCCATCTCGGTCTGGCGGGCGTTGGCCCCGTCGGCGGCGAGCCGGTCCCGTACCGAGGTGTCGGGCTCCTCCTCGACCGGCATCTCCTCGGCCACGGTGAGGCGTTCGGCGAGTTCCTCGGCCTCTTCGAGGGCCTTCTCCAGGGCGTCCTGCGCCCGGGCGGCCGCCGCGGTGGAGCGCTCGGCCTCACCGGCGGCGCCCTTCGCCTGGCCGGCGAGCCGGCCGAGCTGCTGGGCCACGGCCGACTTCTCGCGATCCGCGGCTCTACGACGCTCCCCGAGTTCCTCGACCCGGGCGGCCGCCGCTGTGCGGTGCTCCACGGCGATGTGCTGGGCCTCGGTGAGTTCCTCGCAGCGGATCGCCAGCTCTTCGAGTTCGGCCGCGGCCTCGTCCACGGAGGCCTGTACTTCGAGGAGGCTCGGGGCGCCCGCGGAGCCGCCGTGGGCGAAGTGCGCTCCCAGGAGATCGCCTTCGGCGGTGACGGCGGTGAGGTGGGGGTTGGCGTAGACGAGGTCCTCAGCGTCTTCGAGGGTGCCGACGACGACGATTCCGTGGAGGAGGCGTCTTACTGCGGGCATCAGGTCGGAGGGGGCGCGGACGAGATCTGCCGCGTGCTGATGGGTGGCGTCCGCGGGTCCGTCGTGGCTGGTCGCGCAGTTCCCCGCGCCCCTGAAGGGCGCGTCCTCGGGGGCCCCCGCCAGAATCAGTGACGCCCTGCCACCGTCCTGCTTGCGCAGCAGGCGGATCGCTTCTGCCGCTGCTGACGGGGACGTCACCGCGAGGGCGTCCGCCGCCACGCCGAACGCGGCCGCCAACGCCACCTCGTGGCCCGCAGTCACCGTCAGGAGTTCCGCTGCCGGACCCAGCAGGCCGGTGAGACGGTCCTTCGCTCCGAGCAGTACGCCCGTCCCGTCCTTTCTCCGCAGTCCCATCGCCAACGCCTCATGGCGGGCCTGCGTCGCCGCGCGTCTGCGTTCCGCCGCCGTGACCGCCTCCCGGGCGGCCGTCAGGGCGGACTCGGCCTCCGCGAGCTGCCGCTTGGCCGCGTCGTGCTGCTCCGCCAGCTCCGCGTCGCCCGCGTCGAGGCCGTCGACCTCGGCCTTCAGCCCCTCGTACTCCTCCTGTGCGGCGAACGCCCGCTCCTGGGCCTCGTCCCGCGCGGCGGCGAGACGGTCGATCTCGGCCTGGGCGGAGGCGGCGCGGGACCGGGCCGCGTTGACCTGGCCGCTGAGCCGGGCCAGGCCCTCGCGGCGGTCGGCGATGGCCCGGGCCACGTCCTTGAGCCGCCGTTCCTCCTGGGTAAGCGCCCGCTCCAGCTCGGCGCGGTGCGCGACCGTGTCCTCCAGAGCGTGCTCAGCCGCCTCCAGAGCGGCCTCCAGCTCGGCCTCCTGCTCGCGGATCCGCGCGGCCTCGCGTTCCATGTCCTCGGGGTCACGGCCCCGCCGCTCCTCGGGCGGCGCCGAGGTCGCGCTCTTCACCCGCGCGTCGGCCAGCGAGATCGTGCCGCGCACCCGCTCGGCGAGCTGGGAGATCTCGTACCAGGTCTGCTGGGCGCGCTGGAGCCGCGGGGTCAGCTGCCGGACCTCGTCCTCCAGCAGTGCCTCGCGCTGGAGGGCCTTCTTCAGTTCCTGCTCGGCGGCCTCCTTGCGCTCCTTCAGCGCGGCCTCGTCCGCGACCTCGGCCTGGAGCGCCTGGCGCAGTCGTACGAGATCGTCGGCGAGCAGCCGGAGGCGGGCGTCGCGCAGGTCGGCCTGGATGACGGCGGCCCGCCGGGCGACCGCGGCCTGCCGACCGAGCGGCTTGAGCTGGCGCCGGAGTTCGTCGGTGAGGTCCTGCACGCGCGCGAGGTTGGCCTGCATCGCGTCCAGCTTGCGCAGCGCCTTCTCCTTGCGCTTGCGGTGCTTGAGGACGCCGGCCGCCTCCTCGATGAAGGCGCGGCGGCCGGTCGGGTCCGCGTGCAGGACGGAGTCGAGCTGGCCCTGGCCGACGATCACATGCATCTCGCGGCCGATTCCGGAGTCGGACAGGAGTTCCTGGATGTCCAGGAGGCGGCAGGTGTCGCCGTTGATCTGGTACTCGCTGCCGCCGTTGCGGAACATGATCCGCGTGATGGTGACCTCGGCGTACTCGATGGGCAGGGCCCCGTCGGAGTTGTCGATGGTCAGGGACACCTCGGCGCGGCCCAGCGGCGGGCGGCCGGTGGTGCCGGCGAAGATGACGTCCTCCATCTTGCCGCCGCGCAGCGACTTGGCACCCTGCTCGCCCATGACCCAGCTGAGGGCGTCCACCACATTGGACTTGCCGGAGCCGTTCGGGCCGACGACGCACGTGATCCCCGGCTCGAACCGGAGCGTGGTGGCCGAGGCGAACGACTTGAACCCTCGGAGGGTCAGGGCCTTGAGGTGCACGGCGCTGGACTCTACCTTCCGGGGGTGTCTCGCTCCATGAACGCGCTGTCCCCCGCGGTTTCACCGTTGAACGTGCAGGGCACACCAAACGTTAAGAGAGTGAAAGGGTGCACGGGGGCAAGAAAGAAGGGACGCCGAAGCGTCCCTTGCAAACTCTGACAACTTAGCGGCTGATACGGGTTAGCGGTTGATTCAGGCCGCCCGACCACTGCGTGAGCTGTCGTGGAGCGATGCAGCGATCAGGTGAGCGCAGGCTCCGCCTGGTGTGCGTCGATGCTCTCCATGATCCTGTCGTGAGAAGCGGCAGCCGCGAGCGCGTCGTTCTCCGCCTGGATTCGTCCGAGCTCGGATTCCAGGTCCTGGACGCGCTGCTGGAGCCGTCGCATCTCGGCGAGGAGTCGAGGGTCCGAGCCGCCGACGTAACCGAGAAGCGCCTTTGCCATGATGGATGGTCCTCCACAATGAGTGACCGACCGATGCGGTGTGGGTCGTGAGGGATTCGCACCCGCGGTGCTTGACACTTTTGAGTTCTTGCTGCCGTTCTTCCATGCCAAACAGCTAAGGTGCGCGGGGTGCTTTCAGCGTCTCACCAAAAAGTTTGACGGTCAACACGATCACGCCCCGTATTGGCGGCAACCCGTGCCGGCGCGGCCCGGAACGGCGGCGCTGCGGCTCCCTCGGGACCCGGGGGCGTGACGATCATTCTTAGCTGCGGAGCCTGCCACGGCGCGGGCCGTGTTGGCAACCACCAGCGCCTTTCCCTTCCGGGCAGCCGCCCGCGACATGTTCCGCCGCCCTGTCCGGGCCGCTTCGCGGAACCGGCTCATCGGATGGCGAAGCCGTCGTAACCCCCGCGGGGTGTGTCCCAGATCTCGGTGACACCGTCGACGCGGCCGGGCGTGTCGTCACCCAGGAGCCACTCCAGGAGTCCCTGACAGCCCTTGCGCGGTCCTTCGGCGACCACTTGCACGCGTCCGTCGTCCAGATTGAGAGCAAAACCACTCAGGCCGCCGATCTCCAGGGCCTTGGCCCGCGTGAACCAGCGGAAACCCACACCTTGGACGCGTCCGCGCACCCAGGCGACCAGTCGTACATCCTCGCTCATGGCTGCAACCTAACCGGGCAATGTCTCTCCCGACACTCCTTCCTCTGGCGGCATGCGGTACTGTCCGCTGCCAATGAATCTCATACGAAACTCACTCGATCGTGTGGGTTTTGTGACTCTGGTTGACCGGGGGGACGCGTCGACCTCACGAACAGACGAGGAAGGCAAGGACATGGGACGCCACCGACGCTCCGCCGCCGGCCGCGCCGCCACGGGCCGCGCCACGGGGGTCACACAGACGTACAGCTCCTACGGGAGCGGATCCGACCCGCAGGACTCGTACAACTTCGCCTCGGTGGGCACCTCGACCCGCCCGAGCCACGAGGACGCCGACCCCTATGCGCGCAGTGACGCCTACCTGTTCGCGTCGGAGGAGGAGTACGCGCTGTACCGGGGCGAGGGCTACACGCCCGCCGACGGTCAGCGCCGGAGCGGCTCGCACCGCCGCCGCAAGAGGAACCTCGTGACGCCGGTCAAGACCGGTCTGCTCGGCGTCTCGGCCGCCGTCGCCATCGGCACGGTCGCGGTCGCCACGGGCGTCGTGCCCGGCCTCGACAACTACAAGCTCGGCGGCGGCAGCTCCACCGGCGGTGACGTGCAGGCGGCGAGCTCGCCGACCAACTCGCCCGCCGAGCAGGGCGGCACCTCCGGCAGCGCCGACAGCCGCGAGGACGGCTCGTCGACGAGCCGGGACGCCGACCGCGCCTCCTCGCCCTCGCCGGCCCCCTCGACCTCCACCTCGACGGCCGCCCCGGCGGAGAAGCCGACGAAGAAGCCGGCCGCCACGCCGCCGAGCAAGAAGCCGGAGACCACGCCCTCGCAGAAGGAGCGGGAGCCGGCCAAGAAGGAGACCACCGCGCCGGTGGAGGTCTCCACGGAGGCCGCCGCCGCGGCCGAGGTGCTCAGGCTCGTCAACGTCGAGCGGGCGAATGTCGGCTGCAGTCCCGTCGCCGCCAACAGCGCGCTGAGCGACCTCGCCGAGTCCTTCAGCAAGGCCATGGCCGACCAGGGCTTCTTCGACCACACCGACCCGAGCGGCGCCACCCCCTGGGACCGTGCCGCGAAGGCCGGGATCACCAGCCTCGGCGGCGAGAACATCGCCCGGGGCCAGGCCGACGCGGCCTCGGTCATGGAAGCCTGGATGAACAGCCCCGGCCACAAGGCCAACATCCTGAACTGCGACTTCAAGACGCTGGGCGTGGGCGTGCAGTTCGGTGCGGGCGGCCCCTGGTGGACCCAGGACTTCGGGTACTAGAAACTGCCGACGACAAGGTGTCGCACTAACTTTTGGTTAGTGCGACCTGTCGGTTAGTGCTGTCTTCCAGTACCCTCGCGCTATGGACACCACGCAGCAGCCCCCGGAGGCGCGGGACCTCCCGTACGACGTGTTCGCCAAGGCCTGCCCCTCGCGCGGCACCCTGGAGCACCTGACGGGCCGCTGGGGCGCCCTCACCCTCGGCGCGCTGCACGAGGGCTCGCTGCGCTTCAACGAGCTGCGCCGCCGGGTCGACGGCGTGAGCGAGAAGATGCTCTCCCAGACGCTCCAGAGCCTGGAGCGCGACGGCCTGGTGCACCGCGAGGCCCAGCCCACCAACCCGCCCCGGGTCGACTACGAGCTGACCCCGCTGGGCCATGAGGTCGCCGAGCGCCTGCTGGGCCTCATCCGCTTCGTGGAGGGCCGCATGGACGACGTCCTGGCCGCCCGCGAGCGCTACGACGTGACGCGCGGCGCCCGCTGACACCTCGGGCAGAAGTAGCTGGACCGGTTCATCCAGGGCCGCCGGCGCATCGGCGTACCGCACCGCTTGCACGGCAGCCCTTCGCGGCCGTACGCGTCCAGGGACCGGTCGAAGTACCCCGACTCGCCGTTGACGTTGACGTACAGGCTGTCGAAGCTGGTGCCGCCGACCGCGAGGGCCGCGTTCATCACGTCCCGGACGTGGCCCAGGAGTTCGGCCGTGCGCGGGCGGGTGAAGCCGGCGGTGGGGCGCTCGTAGTGAAGGCGGGAGCGCCAAAGGGCCTCGTCCGCGTAGATGTTGCCCACTCCGCTGATCAACGACTGGTCCAGCAGGGCCCGTTTGATGGTGGAGCGCTTGCGGCGAAGGGCCTGGTGGAAGGCGTCGTCGTCGAAGAGCGGGTCGAGGGGATCGCGCGCGATGTGCGCGATGACGTCGGGCAGTCCGTCGGGGGTGTTGTCGTGCAACGACAGCCCGCCGAAGGTGCGTTGGTCGACGAAGCGGAGTTCGGTGTCGACCTCGTCGGCGAACCGCACCCGGATCCTGAGGTGCTTCTCGTCGGGCGCGGCATGCGGCTGCACCAGCAGCTGGCCGCTCATCCCGAGGTGGGCCAGGACCGACTGGTCCGTGTCCTCCAGGGGCAGCCAGAGGTACTTCCCGCGGCGGCTCGGGGTGCCGACGCGGTGGCCCCTCAGACGGTGCGCGAAGTCGTCGGCACCGGCGAGATGACGGCGGACCGCGCGCGGGTGCAGCACCTCGGCCTCGGCGACCGTGCGGTGGGCGACCCACCGCTCAAGGCCACGCCGTACGACCTCGACCTCGGGCAACTCGGGCATGGGACTCCCCCGTCAGGGACCGGTGCATGAGCCGAGCGCCCGCCCCGGTGTTCAGGGGCAGGCGCTCGGCTGCGCTGTTCTTCCGGACGCGCTGGGCTTCCAGGCGTCAGGCGGAGACGGACGACGGACCTTCGTCGTCGTCCTCGGCGGCTTGGACGGCTTCGACAGCCGCTTCGGCCGCCGCCTTGGCACGCTCGTCCGCGGCGGCCCGGATGGACCTCCAGGCGGACTCCGCGGCCTGCTGCTCCGCCTCCTTCTTGCTGCGGCCGGTGCCGGTGCCGTACGAGACGCCTCCGACGCGGGCGGCAGCAGTGAAGGTCTTCTCGTGATCGGGGCCGGTCTCCGTGACCAGGTACTCGGGCACGCCGAGTCCTTCGGTCGCGGTGAGCTCCTGGAGACTGGTCTTCCAGTCCAGGCCGGCACCGAGGTTGGAGGACTTCTCGATCAACGGGTCGAAGAGCCGGTGAACGAGTTCGCTCGCCGCCTCCAGGCCCTGGTCGAGATAGACCGCGCCGATCACCGCTTCCAGGGTGTCGGCAAGGATGGACGCCTTGTCCCGGCCTCCTGTGCCCTCTTCACCACGGCCGAGCCGGATGAAGGAGCCCAGTTCCAGGCCGCGACCGACCTCCGCCAGCGCACGCGAGTTGACCACCGCGGCCCGCAACTTGGCCAGTTGGCCTTCGGGCAGGTCGGGGTGGGTGGTGTACAGCGTGTCCGTGACCACGAGGCCGAGCACGGAGTCCCCTAGGAACTCCAGACGCTCGTTGGTCGGCAGACCGCCGTTCTCGTACGCGTAGGAGCGGTGGGTCAGTGCACGCACCAGAAGGGCGGACTCGAGCTTGTACCCGAGCCGCCCTTCCAACAGCGTGTGGGACGAGGCCTGGTTGTCGCCCGAGTTCTTCTTCGGCGTGGACACAGTGCCTCTCACCAGCCGCTCAGACCTCGAGGACCTGGCGCTTGTTGTAGGTGCCACAAGCGGGGCACGCGATGTGCTGCAGCTTGGGCTCGTGGCAGCGCTCGCACGCAACCAGGGTGGGGACCGCAGCCTTCCACTGCGACCGGCGGTGGCGCGTGTTGCTGCGCGACATCTTCCGCTTCGGAACAGCCACGGCTACTTCTCCTGCTTCTCGTTGGCGGGCGCCGATCGAGGCGCTTCGCCACTCATCTCGTCCTTCTCGCCGTCTTCGAGTGAACCGGCGAGTCCCTGCAGTGCCGCCCAACGGATGTCGACGGCGTCGTGGTGGTGGTCCGGGTCGTCCGTGAGCCGCTCTCCGCACTCGGAGCACAGGCCCAGGCAGTCGTCCTGGCACACCGGCTGCATCGGCAGTGCGAGCACCACCGCATCGCGCAGCACGGGTTCGAGGTCGAACAGGCCGTCCTCGATGAAGAGCCTGTCCTCGTCTTCCTCGGCGTCGTCGGCCGGTTCCGCTTTCACGCGGCCACGGTCGTCGGCGTCAGGGTACGAGAACATCTCCTGGAAGTCCGCTTCGAGCGCCAGCTCAAGCGGCTCCAGACACCTTACGCACTCCCCCTCGGCCTGTGCACGGGCGGTGCCTGTGACAAGCACCCCTTCCATGACCGACTCAAGGCGGAGTTCGAGCACGACCGGGGCGCCTTCCGGCACTCCGATCACTCCCTGGATACCGAGGTCCTTGGGAGCGTCGATCTCACGGGTCAGGCGCTGCAGCGCGCCAGGACGCCGCCCCAGCTCGTGTGTGTCGAACACGAGAGGGTTGCGGTGGTCGAGGCGGGCGTTCAGGGCCATTCCTGCTTTCGATCTTCGAGCTCAGAGGGACGCTGCCCTTCGGTGTTCCCGGGCAGCGTTGATCGCGGACGTACACGCGACCGAAGAGCCAGGATACTGGACCTTTCGCTCACGGCCCAATCCGGTGGTCTCCTACTGTCCGCGACCCTGCTCGTACGCCCTCAACTGCTCCGGCGTGATCATGCCGGTGTCGAAGAGGCTGGTCTCGTCGAGGGCGTAGTCCTGCTGGTGCTGCTGGGGCTGGTGCTGCTGCGGCTGCTGGGCCTGCTGCTGGCCGTAGGCGGCCTGCTGCGGGTCGTAGCCCTGGTAGGCGTAGGGGTCGGCCTGCTGGTAGCCGTACGGGTCCTGCTGCTGCGCGTACGGATCGGGCTGCTGCTGGTACCCGGCATAGGCGTCGGTCTGCTGCTGGTAGCCGTACGCCGGCTGCTGGGCGTAGTCCGGCTGCCCGGACTGGTTCCGGGCCTGGGCCCGGGCGTCCTGCTCCGCGAGGGCGGTGAGGTCGGCCAGGTAGTCGGCGTCGCTGGAGTGCTGGACGGTGGAGGTGTCGTCGGCGAGGGCGCCGAGGTCGTCGGAGGCGATACGGCCGTGCAGCTTCTGCCGGCCGCGGCCGACGGCCTCCAGGGTCTTGGCGAGGACCGCCTCGAAGGCGCCGAGCTTGGCGTCGACGTAGGTGTCGGCGTCCTTGCGCAGGGTCTCGGGGTCGTGGCTGCGCTCGGGGGCGTCCTCGTCCTCGTAGCCGTTCTCGTCGAGGCCGGGACCCGTGCCGAGGAGCTTCTCGCGGCCGCGGCCGACCGAGCCGAGGGTCTTGGTGAGGACGACCTCGAAGTTGGCGAGCTTGGAGTCGACGTAGTCGTCGGCCTCGGCGCGGACCTCCTCGGCCTCCTGGCGGGCCTCGTTCAGGATCCGGTCGGCCTCGGCCTGCGAGCGGCGGGCGACCTCGGTGTCGGAGATCAGCGAGCCGCGCTCGGCGTGTGCCTGCCCGATGATCCGCTCGGCCTCCTGGCGGGCCTGCTCGACCATCTGCTCACGGTCGCCGATCAGCTCCTGGGCCTGCGCCAGGGAGCCGGGCAGGGCCTGGCGCAGCTCTTCGAGCATCGCGAGCAGATCGGCGCGGTTGACCATCACCGAGGCCGACATGGGCATCGAACGGGCGCCGGAGACCGCGGCGACGATCTCGTCGAGCTTCTTCTGCACGTCCACCTGTGCTCGCCACTCTCTACAGCTGTGTTGGAGACGGACGGGACGACTGTAGTCCCATCAGCCCTTGTGGAGGCGCTCGTTCAGGGCTTCGAGAACCCTCGGGGGCACGAGGTGGGAGACGTCTCCGCCCCAGGTCGCGACCTCCTTGACGAGCGAGGAGGACAGGAAGCTGTAGGTGGGGTTGGTCGGCACGAAAAGGGTCTCGACACCGCTGAGGCCGTTGTTCATCTGGGCCATCTGCAGCTCGTAGTCGAAGTCGCTGACCGCGCGCAGGCCCTTGACGATGGCCGGGATGTCGCGCTCCTTGCAGTAGTCGACGAGCAGGCCGTGGAAGGCCTCCACGATCACGTTGCCGTACTCGGCCGTGACCTCGCGGATCAGGTCGATCCGCTCGTCGATCTCGAACAGGCCCTTCTTGGACTTGTTGATCATCACCGCGACATAGACCTCGTCGTACAGTCTGGAGGCGCGGGAGATGATGTCGAGGTGTCCGTTGGTGATCGGGTCGAACGACCCGGGACAGACGGCGCGGCGCACTTGAGATCCCTCGCTCTCCGGTCCGGTCATCGTGCGTCTTCGCACGTAGAGGCGGCGCGACCGTACCAAAACGTTCCCTCGCCGTAGCGACGGGCCTTGACCGCCTCGAAACCGGGCGGCCACTCGAATTCTCCACCTCTGGTGCTGCGCTCCACGGTGACGAGGGCGTCCGGTGTGAGCCAGTGTTCCGTGCGGAGTGTGAGCAGGATCTCGCGAAGATCGTGATCTGTGACTCGGTACGGAGGGTCCAGGAAGACGAGGTCGTACGGCTCGGCCGGCGCCCCGGTGCGGATGATCTGTTCGGCCTTGCCCGCGCGGACCTCGGCGCCTGGCAGGCCGATGCTCTTGACGTTCTCGCGGATGGTGCGGGCGGCTCGGGCGTCGGCCTCCACGAGGAGGGTGTGGCTCGCGCCCCGGGAGAGCGCTTCGAGGCCGACGGCTCCCGAGCCGGCGTACAGGTCGAGGACGCGCTCACCCTGGAGGGGGCCGCCGAGCAGGGACTGCCAGGTGGAGAAGAGACCTTCGCGGGCGCGGTCGGAGGTGGGACGGGTGCCGTTCCCTGGCGGGACGGCCAGGCGGCGTCCGCCGGATCTGCCCGCGATCACGCGCGTCATCTTCGGTCCTTGTTCGGGGGTGGTTGCGGATTCAGTTTCTCAGCCCTTTTCCAGGTACTGCTCCCGCTCGGCGTCCAGAAGCGCCTCCAGGGCGGTGCGCAGGCCGGGAAGTGCGGTCAGCTCCGGGTCCGCCTCCACGACCGCCGTCGCCTCTTCCCGCGCCTCCGCGATGATCTCCTCGTCCTCGATCACGGCGAGGACCCGCAGCGAGGTCCGGGCGCCGGACTGGGCCTGGCCGAGGACATCGCCCTCGCGGCGCTGTTCCAGGTCGATGCGGGACAGCTCGAAGCCGTCCAGGGTCGCCGCCACCGCGTTCAGCCGCTGGCGGGCCGGGCTCGCCTCGGGCATCTCCGAGACCAGCAGGCACAGCCCGGGCGCCGAGCCCCGGCCCACCCGGCCGCGCAGCTGGTGGAGCTGGGAGACGCCGAAGCGGTCGGCGTCCATGATGACCATCGCCGTGGCGTTCGGGACGTTGACGCCGACCTCGATGACCGTGGTGGCGACCAGGACGTGGGTCTCGCCCGCGGCGAAGCGGCGCATGACCGCGTCCTTGTCGTCGGGGTGCATACGGCCGTGCAGCACCTCGACGCGCAGGCCGTGCAGCGGGCCCTTGGTGAGCTGGTCCGCCACGTCGAGCACCGCGAGCGGTGGGCGCTTCTCCGCCTCGTCCTCCGGGGACTTCTTCTTGGCCGACTTCTTGGAGTCGTCCTCCTCGTCGCCGATGCGGGGGCAGACGACGTACGCCTGGTGGCCGTTCTCCACCTCCTCGCGGACGCGTTCCCAGGCCCGGGTGAGGAAGTGGGGCTTGTCCGCGGCGGGCACCACATGGCTGGCGATCGGGGAGCGGCCGGCCGGGAGCTGGTCGAGGACGGAGGTCTCCAGATCGCCGAAGACCGTCATGGCGACCGTGCGCGGGATGGGGGTGGCCGTCATGACGAGGAGGTGGGGCGGCTGCTTCCCCTTGCCGCGCAGGGCGTCCCGCTGCTCGACCCCGAACCGGTGCTGTTCGTCGACCACGACCAGGCCCAGGTCGTGGAACTGCACCTTGTCCTCGATCAGCGCGTGCGTGCCGATCACGATCCCGGCCTCACCGGTGACCAGGTCCAGCATCGCCTGCCGGCGCGCGGCCGTCCCCATCGACCCGGTGAGCAGCACGACCTTGGTGGCGTGCTCGGACCCGCCCAGCATCCCGCCCTCGGCGAGCGCGCCCATCATCTCGACGATCGAGCGGTGGTGCTGCTGTGCGAGCACTTCGGTGGGGGCCAGCATGGCGGCCTGTCCGCCCGCGTCCACGACGGCGAGCATGGCGCGCAGGGCCACCAGGGTCTTTCCCGAGCCCACCTCCCCCTGCAGCAGCCGGTGCATCGGATGGTCCGTGGCCAGGTCGTCGAAGATCTCCTTCGAGACCTTCTGCTGGCCTTCCGTGAGGGTGAAGGGGAGGCGGTCGTCGAAGGCCGTGAGGAGGCCGTCGGGAGCGGGTTTCCTCGGCACCGCGGGGAGTTGGGCGTCCGCGTGGCGGCGGCGGGCGAGGGCCACCTGGAGCACGAAGGCCTCGTCCCACTTGAGGCGGGCGTGGGCGTCGGCGATGTCGGCCTTGGTGTGCGGGCGATGGATCTTGAGGAGGGCCTCGGGGAGGGGGAGCAGGCGACGACCCTCGCGCAGCGACTCCGGGAGGGGGTCGATCGCCTCCTGGGCGCTCGGCAGGACCGTCTGGACGGCCTTGCCGATCTTCCAGGACTCCAGTTTGGCGGTGGCGGGGTAGAGGGGGATCAGGGCGCCCGCCCAGGCCTCCACCGTCTCCGCTGCCTCGTCGTCGGCACCGCGCAGCAACTCGTAGGCCGGGTGGGCCAGTTGGAGGCGGCGGTTGAAGAGGGAGACCTTGCCGGCGAACAGCGCGCGGGTGCCCGGCAGGAGTTCCTTGTGGGGCTTGTGGACGCCGTTGCCGAAGAAGACCAGTTGGAGGCGGCCGTTGCCGTCCGTGATGGTGACCTCCAGCCGCTGCCCCTTGCCGCGTGGCGCCTTGGCGGAGGCGAAGGTGTGCAGACGGGCGTCGGCGACCTGGGCGACCACGGTGACGTGTTCGTCCATGGGCAGGTCGGCGAGGTGGGTCAGCTGCCCCCGCTCCTCGTAGCGACGCGGGTAGTGGTGCAGGAGGTCGCCTACGGAGTGCAGGCCGAGATGCTCGGCCATCACCTTCGCGGTGGCGGGGCCGAGCACCTTCTTCAGCGGTTCTTCCAGTGCGGGCACGAGATCCATTGCACACCACCCCACTGACATTGCCGTATACATACCGGGAAACACCTGGTCAGACGGCTGGTTGGGGAATTAGGATGGCGCGCTCCGGCCATCCGCGGATCCCCGCCCCATCCGGGACCGCCCTACCCCGCGCCGAGCGAACCTCCCCCCTCCGGCGCTGCGACGATGGATTCCCAGACCTCACAGTCACAGACACCCCAGGTACCTCAGCAACCTCATACGTTCCAGGTCGACCTGCGCGGTCTGGTGGACCTCCTCTCCCATCACCTCTACTCCAGCCCCAAGGTCTATCTGCGCGAACTGCTGCAGAACGCGGTGGACGCGATCACGGCCCGGCGGGCCGAGCAGCCGGACGCCCCTGCCCGTGTGCGGTTGCACGCCGGGAACGGCACCCTGCGGGTCGAGGACTCCGGGGTCGGGCTGACCGAGGCGGACGTGCACAACCTGCTGGCCACCATCGGGCGCAGCTCCAAGCGGGCCGAGGGACTTCAGGAGGTGCGCTCCGACTTCCTCGGGCAGTTCGGCATCGGTCTGCTCGCCTGTTTCGTGGTCGCCGAGCGGATCCGGGTGGTCAGCCGCAGTGCCCGTACGCCGGACGCGCCACCCGTGGAGTGGACGGCGAGCGACGACGGGTCGTACCGGGTGCGGACGCTGCCCCAGGACGCCCGTCCGGAGCCGGGGACCACGGTGCATCTGGTGGCTCGGGCGGGTGCCGGCGAGTGGCTGGCGCCCGAGCGGGTCCTCCAGCTCGCCCGGGACTTCGGCTCGCTGCTGCCGTACGACGTGCGGGTCGGCGACGAGGCGGTCACCGACCTGCCCGCGCCCTGGGACCGGCCCTACCCCTCCCCCGCCACCCGCCGGGTCGCCCTGGCCCGGCACTGCCACGAGCTGTTCGGCTTCACCCCACTGGACTCGATCGAGCTGAACGTGCCGCTGGCCGGGATCCGGGGCATGGCGTACGTCCTTCCCGCGGCGGTCAGTCCCGCCCAGCGGGCCACCCACCGGGTGCACCTGAAGGGCATGCTGCTGACCGAGCGCGCCGAACAGCTGCTGCCGGACTGGGCGTTCTTCGTGCGCTGCGTCCTGGACACCGACAGCCTGCGGCCCACGGCCTCGCGCGAGTCGCTGTACGAGGACGAGACGCTGGCGGCCGTGCGGGAGGCCCTCGGGGAGCGGATCCGGTCCTGGCTGACAGGTCTCGCCGCCGGGGACCCGGAGCGGCTCGCGGCCTTCCTGTCCGTGCACCACCTGGGCGTGAAGTCGCTCGCGCGGCACGACAAGGACATGCTGCGCACGATGCTGCCCTGGCTGCCGTTCGAGACGACCGACGGGCGGCTGTCCCTGGAGGAGTTCGCGCAGCGGCACGCGGTGGTGCACTTCACGCGGACCGTCGAGGAGTACCGGCAGGTCGCGGCGATCGCGTCGGCGCAGGGCGTCGGGGTGGTCAACGGCGGCTACACCTACGACAGCGACCTGGTCGAGGCGCTGCCCTCGGTGCGGCCGGGCACGGTCGTCGCCGAACTGGACGCGGACACCGTCACCGCCCACATGGACCTGGTCGACCCGGCCGAGGAGCTGGCGCTGTCCGGCTTCCTGGCGGCCGCGCGGGAAAGGCTCGACCCGCTGGGCTGTGACGTGGTTCTGCGCGCCTTCCGGCCGCTGTCCGTGCCCGCGCTGCACCTGGACGACCGGGACGCCCGGCACGAGCAGGCCCGGGCGGAGGCCGAGCAAGGGGCGGACGACCTGTGGGCGGGCATCCTCGGCTCTCTGCGCGGAAACGCCCCACGCGCGCGTCTCGTGCTGAACCATCTCAACCCGCTGATACGGCGGATCGGTTCGCTGGGCGACCCGGAGCTGATGGGCACGGCCACCGAGTCCCTGTACGGGCAGGCGCTGCTGATGGCCCAGCGGCCCCTGCGGCCCGCGGACTCGGCACTGCTGAACCGGGCCTTCATAGGCCTGCTGGAGTGGGCCACGAACGGCGAGGAGGGCCGCTGATGAGCGGGGTCGACGAGAACGCGGCCTTCGACGCACTGCGCCGGGCGATGGCGGAGAACGCCGAGGAACCGGAGGGGCCCGCCCGCAACGCGCGCGCGGAACAGCTGCTCGCCGAGGCCGAGAAGCTGAACATCCCGCTCGCGGTCATCGAGGCGCTCGGACACCAGCTGAAGGTCTACAACTACAGCTCCGAGAAGGCCAAGATGTTCGTCCCCTTCGCGCGGCTGCTGCGCATGTGGGACGAGCATCCCGAGGACTTCGACGAGTACGAGACGCATGCGCTGCACTGGGTCTTCAAGTGGATGACGACCGGCATGCTCGACCAGCCGCACATCCCGCTCGCGGCCATGGAGAAGTGGCTCGGCGAGATGGAGCACCGCTACCGGCTGGCCGGGCACTCCGAGCGGGCCGTGCGCGGCGCCGAACACAGCGTGGCCGCGCATGTCGGGGACCTGGAGCGGGCCGAGCGCGCGTACGCCGCGTGGCTGGCCGCCGACCGGGACGTCATGTCCGACTGCCACGCCTGCGAGCTGCACGAGCAGGGCTGGTGGCAGGCGCAGTGCGGGCGGGACGAGGAGGCGCTGGAGCTGTGGGCGCCGGTCCTGGAGGGCGAGTTCAGCTGCGCCCACGAGCCGCACGCGGCCCTCGCCTCCTCTCTCGCGCCGCTGCTGCGCCTGGGCCGCCTCGACGAGGCGCGCGCCAACCACCTGCGGGGCTTCAGGCTCGTGCGGTCCATGGAGAGCATGCGCGGTGCCTACGCGGACCATGTCGAGTTCTGCGCGCTCAGCGGCAACGAGGCCCGCGCTCTGGAACTGCTCGCGGAGCGCCCCGCGTACTTCACGGACGACGGCCATCCGCGCAGCAGGCTGGACTTCACGGCCGTGGTGGCCCTGCTGATGGACCGGCTGACCGGGCTGGGCCTGGGCGAGCAGCCGGTGCCGGGGCCGGCGGGCCGGTCCTGGACGGCGGCCGGACTCGCCGCCCACGCGCGCGAGGAGGCCCTCGCACTGGCCGCCCGCTTCGACGAGCGCAACGGCACGGCCCACGTCGGCGAGCAGACCCGCGCGCGGATGGCACAGCGGCCGCTGGTGGAGCGGCTGCCCCTGGGCGTACGGGCGGCCCGGACGGTCGCCGCTCCCGTGGTGGCGTCCGCGGCCGCCCCGGCGACCACCCGGGAACCCGATCTGCCGGCGCTGGTCGCCGAGGCACGACGGCTGTCGGACACCCTCCGGCCGAACGCCGTGGAGGCGTGGGCGGCGGTCGCACGGGCCGCCGAGGGCGTCGGGCTGGACCCGCGCGACCGGGCGGAGATCGCCGACCACGAGGCGATGGACCAGGGCCCCGAGGGCCTCGAACTGTTCGAGAGGGCCGCCGAGTTGTACACGGCGGCGGGCGACCCCGGCGAGGCGCTGGCCGCACGCGCGCGTGCGGCGTACGTGCGCGCGCTGGCGGGCGAGGTGGAGGAGGCGCTCGCCGCGGTCGCCGGACTCTACGACGAGGTCCTCGCGCTCTACTCCGTGGACGACACGGGCGTACGGCAGACCGCGTCGGTGCTGATGTCCCGGGCCCGGATCCTGATGCGGCGGGTGCACGAGGGCGACGACGAGGCGTTCCTGTCCGAGGCCGAGTCCGCCGTACGGGAGGTGCTCGCCCTTGTCGAGGGGCGGACCGGGGACGACGTGCGGCTCGCCGCGCGGGTCGCCGAGGCGCAGGCGATGCTGGCGGAGCTGGCCTCCCGGACCGGGGACCTGCCGGCGGCGGCCGAGCTGTTCACGTGGGCCGCGACGGGGTTCGTGGAGGCGGGTCTGCCGTGGTTCGCGGTGGAGTACGAGGCCCGGCTGGCCGGGCTCCTGCACCACCTGGGCGATCCGGCCGGGACGGAACGGGCCCTGCGGGCCGCCCTGGAGCACGGCGGGCAGCACCTGGAGGCGATCGGACGGGCCCAGCTGCATCTGCAGCTCGCGGAGGTCCTCGGCGGCCGGGGGCTCGCCGAGGAGGCCGCCGAGCACGCCCTGGAGGCGGCTCACTGGGCCGACGAGGCCGGGGAGGGGCCGACGCTGGGTGCCCTGGCCCGGCACCAGCTGGGCGGGTCCCTGCTGGGCCTCGGGCGGTGGGCCGAGGCCGCGGAGGTGCTGGAGTCGGCGCTGCTCGACCTGAGCGCCGAACGGCACGGCGACGGGGCGGTCGTACAGGCGCTGTGGTGGCTCGGCGACTGTCTGAGCGAGCTGGGCGAGCACTGGGAGGCGGCCGAACGGCGTCTGCGGGCCGCCGACATCGCCCGGCACTGGCCCGAGCAGCACGACCACGCGACGCTCGCCCACCTCGCCGCCGAGTCCCTCGGGGCCGCGGGGCTGCCCGCCGAGGCGGACCGGGCGTACGCGCGCGCGGGCGCTCTGTGGCGGGAGCTCGGCAACGTGCACGGCCTCGTCCGCTCCCTGCGGGCCCGCGCCTGGCTCGCGCTGCGCGCCGAGGACGGGGCGGACGCGGCAAGGGAGTTGATGGCGGACGCGGTCCGGGAGTGCGAGGCCGCGCTGAGTGGGGCAGCGGACGACGAGGAGCAGCGGCAGCGGCTCGTCGGTGAACTCGGGCACACCCACCGGCAGTTCGGGGACCTGATCGCCCGTTCCGTGCCCGAGGAGGCCGAGGACGACGTGATCCGGGCGGTGCTGGAGGCGGCGCTGGCCCAGGTCGTGGAGGCGATCGTCGTGTTCGCCTCGCTCGGGGACGACGCCCTGGACGCCCGGACCGCAGCCGAACTCGCGGCGGGCTGGCTGGCGGCCGACCTGAGCCGGCCGGCTCAGGCGGCGGCACGCGCGCGTGCGGTGCTCGACGCGTACCGGGACACGGACGGCAGCGACGACACGGCACAGGCCCGGCGGGCCGAGGCGGAGCAGTTGCTGGGCCTCATGGAGGGACAGGGTGCCTGACGGCCGGGGTCTCCCGGGGTCTATTCGACGCCGATGAGCAGCACGGCTCCCTGCCGTCCGCCCCGGTACACCACCGTGTCCACGGCGAGGTACGACTCCCGTACGCGCACCTCCAGGCGTTCGGCGACGATCTCGGGGGCCTGGTCGCCGAGGACCAGGGTGACCAGCTCGCCGCCGGCCGAGAGCATGCGGTCGAGGACGGCCTCGGCGGTGACGGCGACATCCGAGCCGATCACCGCCACGTCCCCGTCGATGAGCCCGAGGACGTCCCCGGCCTGGCAGATGCCGGCCATGGTCCAGGACTGGCGTTCGGCGACGGTGACCTCGGCGTAGCGGGTCGCGCCGGCCGCCGAGGTCATCTGGACGACGTCCTCGTCGAACCGGCGCTCCGGCTCGTGCACGGCGAGCGCCGCGATGCCCTGGACCGCGGAGCGGGTCGGGATCAGCGCGACCCGGATGCCCTCGGTGCGGGCCTGCTCGGCCGCGGCGGCCGCGGTGTGGCGCAGGTCGGCGTCGTTGGGCAGCAGCACGACCTCGCGCGCGTGGGCCCGCCGTACGGCCTGCACCAGCTCCCCGCTCGCGGGCGGCTCCCCGGGGCGCGCGAGCACGGTGGTCGCCCCGGCCTCGGCGTACAGCCCGGCCAGGCCCTCACCGGGCACGACGGCGACGACGGCGCGCTGGGCGGGCTCGCGGGGCGGCCGTTCGGCGCCGGTGGTGTGCACGTCCTCGGTACCGAAGTGCGTGATGCGGATCCGGTACGGCCGCCCGGCCTCGACGCCCGCCTCCACGGCGGCGCCCGCGTCGTCGACGTGCACATGGACGTTCCACAGCCCGTCGCCGCCGACCACCACGAGGGAGTCCCCGAGTCCGTCGAGCCGCTGCCGCAGCCGCGCGACGGCCGTGTCCTCGGCCTCCAGGAGGTAGATCACCTCGAAGGCGGGACCGCCGGTGCCCGGGGCGTCGGCGCACTCGTCGGGGGAGGCCGCGAGGCCCACGGCGGCGTTCGCGGGGGAGGTCGTGTCCACCACGCCTGCCGCGCGCGCGTGCTCCGGGTCGCTCACCACCGGCACCGCCCTGGGCACCTCCCCCGTGAACGTCTCCACCAGGGCCCCGAGCACCGCCACCAGCCCCCGCCCGCCGGCGTCCACCACCCCCGCCCGCTCCAGGACGGCCAGCTGGCCGGGTGTCGCGGCGAGGGCGGCGCGCGCCCCTTCGTAGGCGGCCCGGGCGACCGTCCCGCAGTCGCCCTCCGCTCCCCCGGCCGCGTCGGCGGCGGCCGAGGCGACCGTGAGGACCGTGCCCTCCACGGGGTGGGCCACGGCCTCGCGGGCGGAGTCGGCGGCGTGCCGCAGGGCGAGCCGGAGCCCTTCGCCGTCCGTGTGAGTCGTCTCACCGTCGGCGGCGAGCACCTGGGCCATGCCGCGCAGCAGCTGGGCGAGGATCGTGCCCGAGTTGCCGCGGGCGCCTATGAGGGCTCCGTGCGCCATCGCGCGCGCGGCGTCGGCCAGTGCGGGTTTCCCCGAGCCGTGGGCGTCGTGGGCCTCGAAGACGGCCTCCACGGCCGCGGCCGCCGACTCCGCCGTCAGATACAGGTTGGTGCCGGTGTCCCCGTCGGCGACCGGGTAGACGTTGATCGCGTCGATCTCCTCGCGGGCCCGGCCCAGCGCCCGCAGCGCGAGACCGCACCAGGTGCGCACCGCGAGAGCATCGAAGAATGTCTGCGGCACCTGCGCCACCTGCGCCTCCTCGGGCTGCTGGACTGGACGCAGCGTAGACCCCGGACGGGTGTCCGCCGGAAGTGGGCCGGGAGCGAGTGCCTGATCAGCCATGGTAGTTTCGTTCTACTGGCGCGGTCGTTGTATGCTGCTCCGGTTGCCCGATCTGATCGGGCCATTCCCCTGGCAGTGCCACTCAGATCTCTGATCCTACGATCTCGATCCTCGGCTTGCCGGGATCCGACCGTAAGTGCATCTGAAGTCTTTGGAGTGACCCGTGGCTGCCAACTGCGACGTCTGCGGCAAGGGGCCGGGCTTCGGCAACAACATCTCGCACTCGCACCGCCGTACGTCCCGTCGCTGGAACCCGAACATCCAGCGCGTCCGTACCGTGGTCGGCGGGACGCCGAAGCGCGTGAACGCTTGCACCTCGTGCATCAAGGCCGGCAAGGTCTCGCGCTGACGCACAGCTAAGCGCGCGGCCACTGCTGGTTCGCTGCACTGAGCCGGTCCACCGAGAGGTGGGCCGGCTTTTTGCCGTGCCCACGTCCTAGGCGCCCGTCCGCCGACGGAACCGCCATCCGTGGTCCACGGGGCCGATCCCGCCGCCGAGCGCGAATCCGGCGGCGATCGCCCCGGTGACGTACTCCTTCGCGGCCGTCACCGCCTCCGGTACGCGATGGCCCTTCGCGAGCTGCGAGGCGATCGCGGAGGCGAGGGTGCAGCCCGTGCCGTGCGTGTGCCGGTTGTCGTGGCGGGGCGCGCGCAGCCAGTGCTCCTCGGATCCGTCGGTGAGCAGGTCGACGGCGTCACCCGGAAGATGGCCGCCCTTGACGAGCACCCACCGCGGTCCGTACGACAGGACGGCCGCGGCGGCCTCCCGCAGCTGCTCCTCCGACTCGACCCGGACACCGGTGAGCTGGGCCACCTCGTCGAGGTTCGGGGTGGCGACGGTGGCCACCGGGAGCAGCCGTCGTCGGACGGAGTCCAGGGCGGAGGCGGCCAGCAGCGGGTCGCCGTGCTTGGAGACACCGACCGGGTCGATCACGGCCGGGGCGTCCGTGGCGCCGATCAACTCGGCGACCGCCTCGACGAGTTCGGCCGAGGCGAGCATGCCGGTCTTGACGGCCTGGACGCCGATGTCGTCCACGACGCTGCGGTACTGGGCCCGTACCGCCTCCACCGGCAGCTCCCAGGCGCCCTGCACGCCGAGGGAGTTCTGCGCGGTGACGGCGGTTATGACACTCATGCCGTGCGCGCCGAGCGCGAGCATGGTCTTCAGGTCGGCCTGGATTCCGGCGCCTCCGCCGGAGTCCGAGCCCGCGACCGTGAGCACCAGGGGCTTCACGACTCGATGTCCCCGCCGAAGTGGTCCCAGCCGCCCTTGCTGGTCCAGGGCGCCCCGTCGACCGTCACCTGGGGCAGCGCCGAGGGGTTGAGGACCTCGCCGATCACCTTCCAGCGGGCCGGGAGCTTCACGTCCGGCGGGAAGGTCGCCACGATCGCGTGGTCCTCGCCCCCGGTCAGCACCCACTGGAGGGGGTCGACACCGACGGCCTGCCCGATGTCGTTCATCTGGGTCGGGATGTCGATCGCACCGGAGCTGATGTCGATCCTGACCTTGCTGGCCTCGGCGATGTGCCCGAGGTCGGCGATCAGCCCGTCGCTCACGTCGCACATGGCGGTCGCGCCGAGCGCGGCGGCGGCCGGGCCCGCGTGGTAGGGGGGCTCGGGGCGCCGGTGCGCCTCGACGAACGCGCGCGGCGAGCGGAAGCCGCGGGCGAGCACCGCGTACCCGGCCGCCGACCAGCCCAGCCAGCCGGTCACCGCCACGAGGTCGCCGGGCTGGGCCCCGCCCCGGGTCACCGGCTCCTGGCCCCGCAGATCACCGAGGGCGGTGATGGAGACCATGATCGTGTCCCCGCGCACGACGTCCCCGCCGACCACTGAGGCGCCCGCGACCTGGCACTCGTCGCGCAGGCCGTCCATGAGCTCCGAGGGCCAGGTGACGGGGAGTTCGGCGGGCACGACCAGGCCCAGCAGCAGGGCGGTCGGCACGGCACCCATGGCGGCGATGTCCGCGAGGTTCTGCGCGGCCGCCTTGCGCCCGACGTCGTAGGCCGTGGACCAGTCGCGGCGGAAGTGCCGGCCCTCCAGAAGGATGTCGGTGCTCGCCACCACCCTGCGGTCGGGTGCGGCGACCACCGCGGCGTCGTCGCCGGGGCCCACCCGGACCGCCGGCGTGGTGGTGAGACGGGAGGTGAGCTCCCTGATGAGCCCGAACTCGCCGAGCTCACCAACAGTGCCCTTCATTGCCCTTACGCCCCTTCTGTGCCGTGCCGTGCCCGGTCGCGCGTCATCAGTGTCCTCGATACGGTCGAGGGGACCGTGAACTTCTGTCGTGTCCGCACCCCGGCACGGGTGTCCGCGTCCCCGCGGGTCTCCCCGCGGGGAGCGGCGACGCGATACCGTGGCGTTCCTTTTCCCCACATGATCCTCGTGGCCGCCCTGGAGGTTCCGTGGTACAGGCGTACATCCTGATCCAGACGGAGGTCGGCAAGGCGTCGACCGTCGCCGAGACGATCAGCAAGATCCCTGGAGTCATCCAGGCCGAGGACGTGACAGGACCGTATGACGTGATCGTCCGCGCCCAGGCCGACACCGTGGACGACCTCGGCCGGTTGGTGGTCGCCAAGGTCCAGCAGGTGGACGGCATCACCCGCACCCTGACCTGCCCGGTCGTCCATCTGTAGCCCCCGTCTACCCTTGGCCGGTGAACTTCTTCCGTCACCGGCCTCTCGGTCTGTCCGCGCTCGCCCTGCTGATCACGGTCGCGGGCTGCTCCTCCGCAGACGACAGCGCGTCGGCGGAGGTTCCCTCGCCGGGGGCGGGCGTCACGAAGCTGTGCCGGGAACTGGACCGGGTACTGCCGTCCAAGGTCGACGACCAGGACCGTCGGGATCCCGAGCCCGCGTCCGCGCTGACCGCGGGCTGGGGTGACCCGGCGATCATACTGCGGTGCGGTGTCGCGCGGCCCTCGAAGATGGACGATCCGGAGGCCGACGGGGTCGAGGTCGACGGGGTCGGGTGGCTGCTGGAGAAGCAGGACGACGGGTCGTTCCGCTTCACGACGACGCTCAGGAAGGCGTATGTCGAGGTGACGATCCCTGCGGGGCGGACGGGGGATGGCATGGCGCCGTTGGTGGACCTGGCGCCTGCCATCAGGAAAGCGGTGCCGGAGGGGATCGCCGACTAGGCGCCGCGGGACCGCGCCACATCGTTCGGCCGCGCGCCGTCCGTGGCCTGTCGCGCAGTTCCCCGCGTCCCTGGGTGGGTCACCGCAAGCCCGTCGACCTGCGCAGTGCCGCATCGATCAGCCTGCTCACCAGCTCCGGGTAGCTGATGCCGCTCGCCTCCCACATCTGCGGGTACATCGAGATCGGCGTGAAGCCCGGGAGCGTGTTGATCTCGTTGATCACGAACTCGCCGTCCTCGGTGAGGAAGAAGTCCGCGCGGACCAGGCCCTCGCAGGAGGCCGCCTCGAACGCGTCGACCGCGAGCTTCTGGACCTCGGCCGTCTCCTCGGGCGTGAGCGGCGCCGGCACGATGCCGGGGGTCGAGTCGATGTACTTGGCCTCGAAGTCGTAGTACGCGTGCTCCTGCGGCGGGGGGATCTCGGCCGGGACCGACGCGCGCGGGCCGTCCTCGAACTCCAGGACACCGCACTCGATCTCACGGCCCCGAAGCGCCGCCTCCACGAGGATCTTCGGGTCGTGGCTCTGCGCCTCGGCGATCGCCTCGTCGAGCCCGGAGAGGTCGTCGACCTTGGTGATGCCGATCGACGAACCCGCGCGCGCGGGCTTCACGAAGAGCGGCCAGCCGTGCTCACCCGCGAAGTCGACGATCTTCTTGCGGGCCGCGGACTCGTCCCGCTGCCACTCGCGCGGCCTGATCACCACGTACGGGCCGACCTTGAGCCCGAAGGAGGTGAACACCCGCTTCATGTACTCCTTGTCCTGGCCGACGGCCGAGGCGAGCACACCCGCGCCGACGTACGGGACACCGGAGAGCTCCAGGAGGCCCTGGAGGGTGCCGTCCTCGCCGTAGGGGCCGTGCAGGACGGGGAAGACGACGTCGACCTCACCGAGCGCCTTGGGCACCGACCCGGGCTCGCTGTAGACGACTTCGCGGTTCGCGGGGTCCACGGGGAGCACCACGCCGCCCTCGCTGGACTCGGCGAGCTCCTCGACGCTCGGCGTGCGGCGCTCGGTGATCGCCATGCGTTCCGGTTCGTCGGCGGTGAGCGCCCAGCGGCCGTCACGGGTGATACCGATCGGCAGCACGTCGTACTTGGTCCGGTCGATGGCCCGCAGTACGGCGCCGGCCGTGACCACGGAGATCCCGTGTTCGGAGCTGCGTCCGCCGAACACGACGGCCACGCGCGGCTTGCGAGGCGGCTGCTCAGGGTTCTGGGGGAGGTTCTCGGTGCTCATATCGCGTTGAGAGTACCCGTTGGTAGTGCCCTGAGACAGCGTCCACCCCTGCGGCGAACGAGGCAAAAACCGGCCTCGTGGCTCAGCGTCGCTCGGGCTTCGCGCTGCGCGACATCAGCTCCTTGACGGCGACCACCGGGGACTTGCCCTCGTGCACGATGCCGACGACCGTCTCGGTGATCGGCATGTCGACGCCGTGCCTGCGGGCCAGATCCAGCACCGACTCACAGGACTTGACGCCCTCCGCGGTCTGCTTGGTGACCGCGATGGTCTCCTGCAGGGTCATGCCCTTGCCGAGGTTGGTGCCGAAGGTGTGGTTGCGCGACAGCGGCGAGGAGCAGGTCGCCACCAGGTCGCCGAGACCGGCGAGGCCGGAGAAGGTCAGCGGGTCGGCGCCCATGGCGAGGCCGAGCCGGGTCGTCTCCGCGAGGCCCCGCGTGATCAGCGAGCCCTTGGCGTTGTCGCCGAGTCCCATGCCGTCCGCGATGCCGACGGCGAGACCGATGACGTTCTTCACGGCACCGCCCAGTTCGCAGCCCACCACGTCCGTGTTGGTGTACGGGCGGAAGTAGGGCGTGTGGCAGACGGCCTGGAGCCGCTGGGCCACCGCCTCGTCGGTGCAGGCGACCACGGCGGCGGCCGGCATCCGGGCGGCGATCTCCCGCGCGAGGTTGGGACCGGTGACCACGGCGATGCGGTCGGCGCCGACCTTCGCGACGTCCTCGATCACCTCACTCATCCGCATGGCGGAGCCGAGCTCGACGCCCTTCATGAGGGAGACCAGGACGGTGTCGGGAGCGAGCAGCGGGGTCCACTCGGCGAGGTTGGCGCGCAGGGTCTGCGAGGGGATCGACAGGATCGTGAAGTCGGCGCCCGCGGCGGCCTCGGCGGGATCCGTGGTCGCCCTGACCCCCTGCGGGAGCTCCACGCCGGGGAGGTAGTCGGGGTTCGTCCGCGTGGAGTTGACGGCCTCGGCGACCTCCGGACGACGCGCCCAGAGGGTGACCTCGCAGCCTGCGTCGGCGAGCACGACACCGAAGGCCGTACCCCATGAACCGGCGCTGAGAACCGCCGCCTTGACGGGCTTGCTCACTTGCTCTTCTCCCCCTCGTGACCGTTCTGCGCGCGGGTGCGGCGCCGCTGCTCGATCCGCTCGCGGCGCGGGTCGTACGCCGACTCCGGCGCCTTCTCGCCGCGGAGCACCTCCAGCTGGGCGGTGACGGCGGCCATGATGACCTCGGTGGCCTCCTTCAGGAGGTCCGGGGTCATCTCCTTGTCGTAGAACGGCGACAGGTCCACGGGCGGTCCCGCGAGGACGTGCGAGGTCTTGCGCGGCAGGACGTGGAGCTTCTTGGCGTACGGCGGCAGCAGTTCGTTGGCGCCCCACTGCGCGACCGGGACGACCGGGCACTTGGTCTGCAGGGCCACGCGCGCGGCGCCGGTCTTGCCGATCATGGGCCACTGGCGGGGGTCCCGGGTGATGGTGCCCTCGGGGTAGAACGCGACGCATTCGCCGCGCTCCACGGCCTCGATGGCGGCCCTGAACGCGCTGAGCGCGTCCGTGGTCTCGCGGTAGACGGGAATCTGGCCCGTGCCGCGCATCATGACGCCGACGAATCCCTTGTTGAAAAGACCGCTCTTCGCGAGGAATCGCGGAACGCGGCCGGTGTTGTACTGGAAGTGCGCGTACGCGAAGGGATCGATGTGCGAATTGTGGTTGACCGCGGTGATAAATCCGCCGTCAGCCGGAATGTGCTCCATTCCACGCCAGTCCCGCTTGAGCAGAACCACGAGCGGCGGTTTGGCGATCACCGCTGCAAGGCGGTACCAGAAGCCGATTCTGCGGCGGGGCACGCGGACACCTTCCTCTTGGGCCTGGGGGGCCGCACAAGTGTCGCCCCAGGCCGTCTGTCTGTCGAGAACACCGTACGCCCCGCCACCGACACCGCCAGATGGGGCGCGTGACGACTGAGTGACAATGGCCGTGAGAAGAGAAGGACGGAACGCCGGTGCAGTGGACGTTGGTCATCCCGCTGAAGCCCTTGGCGCGCGCCAAGAGCAGGCTCTCGGACACCGCCGGCGACGGGGTCCGCCCGGGTCTGGCCCTCGCCTTCGCCCAGGACACCGTGGCGGCCGCGCTGGCCTGCCCGGCGGTCGGGGATGTGGCGGTCGTCACGGACGATCCCCTGGCGGGACGTGAGCTCGCGGCCCTGGGCGCCCACATCGTTCCCGACGAGCCCCGAGGGGGCCTGAACGCGGCTCTGGCACACGCGGCGGCCGTCGTACGGTCGACTCGTCCCGACAGTTCCCTCGCGGCCCTGAACGCCGATCTCCCGGCACTGCGGCCGCTGGAATTGGCCCGGGTCCTCGACGCCGCCGCGGAATTCCCGCGCGCATTTCTCGCGGACTCGGCGGCAATCGGCACCACTCTGCTGGCGGCCCGGAAGGACGCGGAATTGAACCCCGCCTTCGGCCCGGATTCGCGCGCTCGTCATCGCGCCTCGGGAGCGACGGAACTCCCTCTCACCGCGGTGGATTCCGTACGCCAGGACGTGGACACCGGCGAGGACCTGCGGGCCGCGCTCGCGCTCGGGGTGGGTCCCCGGACGGCCGCCGCCGCTGCGCGGTTGCTGATCCCCGGGCAGTAGGCTGCGGCCATGCAGGCGACCGCGTACACGTACGACTCCGAAAGCCGCAGCGGGCAGGTACTCCTGGACGACGGCACCCCCGTGCCCTTCGACGCGGCGGCGTTCGACGCGGGCGGTCTGCGGCTGCTGCGTCCCGGACAGCGCGTGCGCGTCGAGATGACCGGGGACAAGGTCACCCTGGTGACACTGCAGACCTTCTGAACCCCCTTGCACACGCCGCGGGCCGGACTCCGATGCGGAGTCCGGCCCGGCGCGTGAGTACCCCTGTGCCCTTACCTCTTGCGGGCCGTGGTCTTCTTGGCGGTGGTGGTGCGGGCCGCCGACTTCTTGGCGGGCGCCTTCTTGGCGGTGGCCTTCTTCGCCGGAGCCTTCTTGGCCGCCGTCTTCTTCGCCGTGGTCTTGCTGGCGGCGGTGGTCTTGGCGGCGGTGCCGGTCGCCTTCTTGGCGGGGGCCTTCTTCGCCGTCGTCTTCTTGGCGGTGGCCGTGGTCTTCTTGGCCGTCGCCTTCTTCGCGGTGGTCTTCTTGGCCGCGGCGGTCTTGGCGGTGGCCTTCTTGGCGGCCGCCTTCTTGACCGTGGCCGAAGCCCCGCCGGTCAGGCTGCCCTTGGGCGCCTTCTTGACCGCGACGTCGTTCTTCGGGAGCTTCTTCGTGCCGCTCACCAGGTCCTTGAAGCCCTGGCCCGCGCGGAAGCGGGGGACGGAGGTCTTCTTGACCCGAACCCGCTCGCCCGTCTGGGGGTTGCGGGCGTAACGGGCCGGCCGGTCGACCTTCTCGAACGAACCGAAGCCGGTGACCGAGACCCGGTCGCCCGCGACCGTCGCGCGGACGATGGCGTCCAGGACCGCGTCGACCGCGTCGGCGGCCTGCTGGCGGCCGCCCACCTTGTCGGCAATCGCTTCTACGAGCTGCGCCTTGTTCACGTCTTCCCCTTCGGAGACATTGCCAGAACGAAAGTGTTCAAGCTTTTTCGCACGTTAGGCAGATATATACCGCAAATCAAACACGAAACGGGCTTATCACCCTTGTGCCGCAACGAACTCGGCTGCTCTGGACTTGTTCAGCGTTCCTCTTCCGGGATTCGCCCCGCGTCGAGGTCGGCCATGAACCCCTCCAGACGCCTTGTCGCTTCGACGACGTCGTGCTTGGCCGCGGCCGTAATGACCAGCAGCTTCCGGGTCAGCGCCATCCGTACGCCCTCCGGGACTTGCAGTGCGCGCACTCTTGCGTGCGCTTCCTTGAGTTGGTCCGCGACCGCCGCATAGAGCTCGAGTTGGCCGTCGTGTTCCATGCACAGATTGTGCCATCTGGGGCGAGTTGTCGCCTGCTAGGGGTGCAACTGCCGCCTCAAACGGCCTTCCGGGCACATCCGGGAGTCACGGCTACAAGGGACGCGTACCCCGACAACACCCGCCGTAACGTGGGAAGTTGAGCGGGCGAGTCGCACGGCGCGGGGCCGTTCGGACGCAGACACGGCCGTACCCCCGATCGGGCTGATCGGGGGTACGGCCGGGGTGTTGAGGTGGCCGAAACTCGACCTGTTCAGTTGCTCCGAAGGAGGGGCGGGGTCAGCCCTGCAGCGTCCTCGGCTTGTACGAGGGCCGCTTGGCCTCGTAGGCGGCGATGTCGGCCTCGTTCTGGAGGGTGATGGAGATGTCGTCCAGGCCGTTCAGCAGCCGCCAGCGGGAGTTCTCGTCCAGCTCGAAGCTCGCCGTGATGCCTTCGGCGCGCACCTCGCGGGCCTGGAGGTCCACCGTGATCTCGGCCTCCGGGTCCTTCTCCGTGAGGTCCTGGAGCGCGTCCACGATCTTCTGGTCGAGAACCACCGTGAGCAGGCCGTTCTTGAGCGAGTTGCCGCGGAAGATGTCGGCGAAGCGGGAGGAGATCACGGTCTTGAAGCCGTAGTTCTGCAGTGCCCACACCGCGTGCTCACGGGAGGAACCGGTGCCGAAGTCGGGGCCGGCGACCAGGACCGTGGCGCCCTTGCGCTCGGGCTGGTTGAGGATGAATTTCCCGTCCTTGCGCCAGGCCTCGAACAGCCCGTCCTCGAAACCGTCCCGGGTCACCTTCTTGAGCCAGTGAGCAGGGATGATCTGGTCGGTGTCGACGTTCGAGCGGCGCAGCGGGACGGCCCGGCCGGTGTGCGTGGTGAATGCTTCCATGACTCTCAGACTCCAGCGGCGACAGGGGCGTCGGACAGGTCGGCGGGCGAGGCCAGGTGGCCCAGCACGGCGGTGGCGGCCGCGACCTGCGGCGACACCAGGTGCGTACGACCGCCCTTGCCCTGCCGGCCCTCGAAGTTGCGGTTGGAGGTGGACGCGGAGCGCTCACCGGGGGCCAGCTGGTCCGGGTTCATGCCCAGACACATCGAGCAGCCCGCGTGCCGCCATTCGGCGCCGGCCTCCTTGAAGACGACGTCCAGGCCCTCGGAGACGGCCTGCAGGCCCACCCGCGCGGAGCCGGGGACGACCAGCATCCGTACGCCGTCGGCGACTTTGCGGCCCTTGACGAGCTCGGCGGCAGCGCGCAGGTCCTCGATGCGGCCGTTGGTGCACGAACCTACGAAGACGGTGTCCACCTTGATGGAGCTCAGCGGCTGGCCGGCCTCCAACCCCATGTACTCCAGGGCCTTTTCGGCGGCGACGCGCTCCGAAGCGTCTTCGTACGAAGCGGGATCGGGGACGTTCGCCGAAAGCGGCGCACCCTGGCCCGGGTTGGTGCCCCAGGTGACGAACGGCGACAGTTCGGCGGCCTCGATGACGACCTCGGCGTCGAACTCGGCGTCCTCGTCCGTCTTCAGGGTCTTCCAGTACGCGACGGCCGCGTCCCAGTCCTCGCCCTTGGGCGCGTGCGGGCGGCCCTCGAGGTAGTCGAAGGTGGTCTGATCGGGGGCGATCATGCCCGCGCGGGCACCGGCCTCGATCGACATGTTGCAGATGGTCATGCGGGCTTCCATCGAGAGCTTCTCGATGGCGGAGCCGCGGTACTCCAGGACATAGCCCTGGCCGCCACCCGTGCCGATCCTGGCGATGATCGCCAGGATCAGGTCCTTGGCGGTGACGCCGTCGGGCAGTTCGCCGTTGACCGTGATGGCCATGGTCTTCGGGCGGACCAGCGGCAGCGTCTGGGTGGCCAGCACGTGCTCGACCTGGGAGGTGCCGATGCCGAAGGCCAGACCGCCGAAGGCGCCGTGCGTAGAGGTGTGGGAGTCGCCGCAGACGACCGTCATACCGGGCTGGGTCAGACCCAGCTGCGGGCCTACGACGTGCACGACACCCTGCTCGACGTCGCCCAGCGGGTGCAGCCGCACACCGAAGTCGGCGGCGTTCTTGCGCAGCGTCTCCAGCTGGATCCGGGAGACCGGGTCGGCGATCGGCTTGTCGATGTCGAGGGTCGGGGTGTTGTGGTCCTCGGTGGCGATGGTCAGGTCGAGCCTGCGCACCGGGCGACCGCTCTTGCGCAGACCGTCGAAGGCCTGCGGGCTGGTCACCTCGTGCAGCAGGTGCAGATCGATGAAGAGGAGGTCGGGCTCGCCCTCGGCGCGCCGGACGACATGGTCGTCCCAGACCTTCTCCGCGAGTGTCCTACCCATCGCTTTCCCTCCGGTCGGCCAGAGCCGCGCCGACCCAACTAGAAGATCTTGTGGAGGCGACGCCCGTGGCCCCTGTTCCCGGGCACCCGCCGCCAGGCCCGTTGGTCTGCGGGCCGCTGTGCCTACAAGGGTTGCGCGTCTCACGAAAAAAGGAACTTGCGTTTCACAGAGTGAGACGTGAGTATCGTTTCATGGACAACAGTAGCGGCGTCGGCGTTCTGGACAAGGCAGCCCTTGTTCTGAGCGCTCTGGAGTCCGGACCCGCCACCCTCGCAGGACTGGTCGCGGCCACCGGACTGGCACGACCCACGGCCCACCGGCTCGCCGTGGCTCTGGAACACCACCGCATGGTGGCACGCGACATGCAGGGCCGTTTCATTCTGGGCCCGCGCCTCGCCGAGCTGGCCGCGGCCGCCGGCGAGGACCGCCTCCTCGCGACGGCCGGCCCGGTGCTCACGCATCTGCGGGACATCACCGGCGAGAGCGCCCAGCTCTACCGCCGCCAGGGCGACATGCGCATCTGCGTCGCCGCGGCGGAGCGCCTGTCGGGCCTCAGGGACACCGTCCCGGTCGGCTCGACGCTCACCATGAAGGCGGGCTCCTCGGCGCAGATCCTGATGGCCTGGGAGGAGCCGGAGCGTCTGCACCGCGGCCTCCAGGGCGCCCGCTTCACGGCCACGGCCCTGTCGGGCGTACGGCGCCGCGGCTGGGCCCAGTCGATCGGCGAGCGCGAGCCGGGCGTCGCCTCCGTCTCCGCGCCCGTGCGCGGTCCCTCCAACCGCGTGGTGGCCGCCGTCTCGGTCTCCGGCCCCATCGAGCGCCTGACCCGCCACCCGGGCCGGATGCACGCCCAGGCGGTCATCGACGCCGCCGCCCGCCTCTCCGAGGCCCTGCGCCGCACAGGTTGAGGCCCACAGGTTCGTCGTACACCCACCGGAAAAAGAGCCGGCCTCAACGCCGCGGCAGGCTCTGGACCGACGGGCAGCCGACCCACCTGGGGGCGCGGGGAACTGCGCGACAGGCAACGGCGGCGGGTTCGACGACTGACGGCCGATGGGGGCTGGTCGCGCAGTTCCCCGCGCCCCTGAGCGGGTCAGCTGCTTCCGGCCCGATGAGCGAACCTCTCCTTCGCGTACCGCCCGCGCGCAGCGACCGGCACCTGCCCGTGCGCCGACGCCAGGCCGAACGCCGGCATGTCCGCGTAGATCGACTCGTAGGACCCCTCCGGCACCACGTACGTCTCGTGCCACAGCCCCACGTGCTGACGCGCCTTCCCCGCCTTCTCCTTGCGGTTGATGATCGACCACGCGCGGTGGTGGAACATCTCCGGTGAGTGCGCGTAGGCGTACAGCTTCTCCTTCGACTCCCAGTACTGGACGACGTAGTACGTCCGCGGCGAGGCCGTCAGCAGGACGTGGGAGAGCAGCCCCCGCTCCGGCGCCCGCTTCAGCTCCCGCAGCATCCGCGGCATGGCCAGGAGTACCGGGAGCCAGTGGTGCACGGCCCAGAAGTGGTTGATGCGCATCCCGATCAGCAGGACGACCACCTCCCCCTCCGTGGACGCGGTGGTGCGGCCTGCGGCGACCTTCTTCCCGACCATGGAGCCCCCTTGTTGGTGAGCAGCGCTATCCGAGCGCCGCATGCTTGGATAGTGCCGGTATCCGAGAAGGGGCGCAAGAGATGCGGCTGGCCGAACTGAGCGCGCACAGCGGTGTGTCCACCGCGACGATCAAGTACTACCTGCGCGAAGGGCTGTTGCCGCCGGGCCGCCAGCTCAACGCCACCACGGCCGAGTACGACGAGGAGCATCTGCGCCGGCTGCGGCTGGTGCGCGCGATGATCCAGGTCGGCAAGGTGCCGGTGGCCACGGTCAGGGAGGTGCTGGGGCACGTCGACGACGACTCGCTGCCCCGCGCGATGCGCCTGGGCGCGGCGGTCTGGGCGCTGCCGCAGGTGCCGGAGCCGGACGCGGACGACGAGTTCGTACGGGGCGCCCGGACGGCGATGGAGGAGCTGCTCAGGACACTGGGGTGGTCCAACGCCCAGGCCATGACGAGCACCTCCCCCTCCTTCCGCTCCCTGGTGGTGGCGGCGGCCGCACTGCGCCGTCTCGGCTACGACTGGAGCCCCGAAATGCTCGTGCCCTACGCGCGGTTGATGCGTCAGGTGGCCGAGCTGGACATGGCCTTCATGGAGTCGCAGGTGTCGGAGGCCGAGAAGGCCGAGGTCGCGGTGCTGGGCGTGGTGCTCGTCGAGCCGATGCTCCGGGCACTGCACCGACTGGCCCAGGAGGAGGAGTCGACGCGGCGCTACGGCTTCGAGTGAACCGGGCACACGACGAAGGCCCCCCACCGAGGTGGAGGGCCTTGCTCTGTGTACCCCCGACCGGATTCGAACCGGCGCTACCGCCTTGAGAGGGCGGCGTGCTAGGCCGCTACACAACGGGGGCCCTAGCGATCCTGCATGCGTTGAATGTACAACGCCGCAGGTCCGAGCTGGTCTACCTGGACTCGAACCAAGAATGACGGTACCAGAAACCGTAGTGTTGCCAATTACACCATAGACCAATGCAATTCAAGGTACTGCGTACCCCCGACCGGATTCGAACCGGCGCTACCGCCTTGAGAGGGCGGCGTGCTAGGCCGCTACACAACGGGGGCCCTAGCGATCCTGCATGAGCGTCAGCGGGTGCGACCCTGACTGACCCTCCGGGAAGGATCTGTACCCCCGACCGGATTCGAACCGGCGCTACTGCCTTGAGAGGGCAGCGTGCTAGGCCGCTACACAACGGGGGCTTCGCGGAGTTGATCTCCGCCTGCAGATGAGCTCTGCGAGCTGGCCTACCTGGACTCGAACCAAGACTAACTGAACCAGAATCAGTCGTGCTGCCAATTACACCATAGGCCACTGGAACGCAAGCCCCGGAGGGGATCTTGTTCTAGTTCGCTCCTCCGGTTCCCGGCCTTTCGGCCCGCTCCCCGGCGGCGCAGGAAGAACATTACCCGAAGGTGGACGGGGCTCCAAAACGGGTATCCGCGCCGAGGATCGCGGGGAGTTCGGCGAGCGAGGCGATGCGGCGCGGTCCCGCGGGCGCGGGGACCTGGGCGTGCACACCGCCGTCCCGGTCGATCCAGACCGACAGCAGTCCGGCCTCGGCGGCGCCCCGGCCGTCGATCTCCGGATGGTCGCCGACGTACGCCACCTGGTGCGGGGCCAGCTCCAGGGCGTCGCAGGCCGCGAGGAAGGCGCCGGCCTCGGGCTTGGAGACGCCCAGCTCGGCCGCGCACAGGATGACCTCGAAGCGGTCGTGGACACCGAGGACGCGCAGTTTGTGGTCCTGGACGTGGATGCTGGAGTTGGACAGCACCGCGTGCCGGTGGCTGGCGGCGAGGGCGTCCAGCGCGGGCAGGACGTCGGGGAACAGGGCCCAGGCGGTCTCGTAGTGCGCGACGTACCGCTGGAACCAGGCGTCGGCCGCCGCGTCGGTCAGCTCCTCGCCCAGGAACACCCGCACCCGGTCCCGCCGCTGCCCCTGGAAGTCGACCTCCCCCGCCGAGAACCGCGCCCACTGGGCGTCGGTGATCGCCCGCCACCGGGCGATGGCCTCCTCGACGCTCGCGTACCCCTCCAGCAGCCCCTCGGCCGCCAGATGCAGGCCCATCCCGATGCGGTCGGCCCCCTTGTAGTCGAAGAGGGTGTCGTCGACGTCCCAGACCACGGCCCGAATGCTCATGATCCGACGGTAACTCGGCGAGCGGGGGCCCGTCCCGCGATTGCGGTGCCTCAGGAGGGGTCGGGCGCGACGAAGAAGTCCGTGAGGAAGCAGGTGACCTCACCGGACGCCGACCGCCCGATCCAGGTGGGGTAGAAGCCGTCTCCCCAGCCGGAGGTGAAGGCGGCCAGGGTGTGCCCGGTGGAGGGGGAGGTGACCAGGTGCGGGCCGCCCGACCAGTCGCTGTCCTCGAAGGCGTCCCACAGCGGGCCCTCGTCCTCCTGCGCCTCCGGAAAGGCCTCCTCCGCCGCGGCGTCGTAGAAGCAGCCGGTGCCGGCGTCCACGCCGTAGCCGAAGAACTCGTCGTCCTTGAGCTCCTCGGGGTCCTGCTCGGGGCGCAGCGCCAACTCCCAGGTCGCGGTGGGCTCGTCGCGTATGACCAGGCGGGCGGCCGCCACGCGCAGGTGGGGCTTGTCGGCCGGGGGTTCGCCGGGCCGGCCGAGGGTCGCGACGGCGGCCTCCACGCGGTAGCGGCCGGGGGGCACGGAGACCGTGAACGGCTCGATGTCGCCGGAGCCGAGGTAGACGAACGGATCACAGGCGACGACCCGTCCGGTGGGCAGGTCGAGCTCCCCTCCCCCGGCCACGTGGATCACGCCGGTGGTTCCGGACTCGTGGGTGAAGGTGCTGCCCGGTGTGAACAGCCAGGTGTAGTCGCGAGGGGACATCGGCATGGGAGCGCCTTTCCGGATCTTGTGCGGACGAGCCGGAACAGTAGTGCGCGGCACTGACAGTGACGCGTGAGGGGCGGCACCCGGGGTCCGGGTGCCGCCCCTCACGTACGCGTGCCTACGCGGCCAGCTTCTCCAGCGCCGCGTCGATCCTGGCCAGCGTCGTCTCCTTGCCCAGGATCTCCAGGGACTCGAAGAGGGGCAGGCCGACCGTGCGGCCAGTCACCGCGACGCGGACCGGGGCCTGGGCCTTGCCGAGCTTGAGGCCGTGGGTCTCGCCGGCGGCCAGGACGGCCTCCTTGAGGGACTCCGGCGAGGTCCAGTCGGCCGACTCCAGCTTCTCGCGGGCCGTGCGCAGCAGGGCGTCCGAGCCCTCCTTCATCGCCTTCGTCCAGGAGGGCTCGTCGAAGACCGGCTCCGCGAGGAACAGGAAGTCGACGTTGTCGGTGATCTCGGAGAGCACCTTCAGCCGGGTCTGGGCGTGCGGGGCGATGGCCTGCCACTTCGTCTCGTCGAAGTCCTCCGGCGCCCAGGGGGCGAAGGGAGCCTGCAGCCAGGGGGCGCAGCGCTCCGTGAAGTCCTTCACGTCGAGCAGGCGGATGTGGTCGGCGTTGATCGCCTCGCACTTCTTCAGGTCGAAGCGGGCCGGGTTGGGGTTCACGTCCGCGATGTCGAAGGCCGCGATCAGCTCGCCGGTGGTGAAGATGTCCTTGTCCGCGGAGAGCGACCAGCCCAGCAGGGACAGGTAGTTGAGCAGGCCCTCGGGCAGGAAGCCGCGCTCCCGGTACAGGTTGAGCGAGGCCTGCGGGTCGCGCTTGGAGAGCTTCTTGTTGCCCTCGCCCATCACGTACGGCAGGTGACCGAAGGCGGGCACGGTCTTGGCGACGCCCAGCTCGATCAGCGCCTTGTACAGGGCGATCTGGCGCGGGGTGGAGGACAGCAGGTCCTCGCCGCGCAGGACGTGCGTGATCTCCATCAGCGCGTCGTCGACCGGGTTCACGAGCGTGTACAGGGGCGCCCCGTTGGCTCGTACGATCCCGTAGTCCGGCACGTTCTCCGGGGTGAAGGTCAGCTCGCCGCGGACCAGGTCCGTGAAGGTGATCGTCTCGTCGGGCATGCGGAAGCGGACGATGGGGGTGCGGCCCTGGGCCTGGTACTCCTCGACCTGCTCGGCGCTCAGGTCGCGGCAGTGGCCGTCGTAGCCGGACGGCCTGCCGGCGGCGCGAGCCGCCTCGCGGCGGGTGTCCAGCTCCTCCTGGGAGCAGTAGCAGTGGTACGCGTGACCGGCGTCCAGGAGCTTGGCGGCGACGTCCTTGTACAGGTCCATGCGCTGCGACTGGCGGTACGGCGCGTGCGGGCCGCCGACCTCGGGGCCCTCGTCCCAGTCGAAGCCCAGCCAGCGCATCGAGTCGAGCAGCTGCTGGTACGACTCCTCGGAGTCGCGGGCCGCGTCGGTGTCCTCGATGCGGAAGACAAGGGTGCCCTGGTGGTGCCGGGCGAAGGCCCAGTTGAACAGGGCGGTGCGGACCAGGCCCACGTGGGGGTTACCGGTGGGCGAGGGGCAGAAACGTACGCGGACGGGTGCGCTAGCCACGCTTGACAACCTTGTTGGTGAGAGTGCCGATGCCTTCGATGGTGACGGCGACCTCGTCGCCGACGGTGAGCGGCCCGACGCCTGCCGGGGTGCCCGTGAGGATCACGTCGCCGGGGAGCAGCGTCATGGCCTCGGAGATGTTGACGATCAGATCCTCGATGGAGTGGATCATCTCGCTGGTGCGGCCGAGCTGGCGTTGTTCGCCGTTGACGGTGAGCTGGACCGTCAGGTCGGAGGCCGTCTCCAGGTCCAGGCCGGTCTCCACCCAGGGGCCCAGCGGGCAGGAGGTGTCGAAGCCCTTGGCCCGGGCCCACTGCTTCTCGCGCTTCTGGACGTCCCGGGCGGTGATGTCGTTCGCGCAGGTGTAACCGAAGATCACGTCCTTGACGCGCTCACGCGGCACCTCGCGGCACATGCGGCCGATGACCACGGCCAGTTCGGCCTCGTGGTGGACGTCCGCGGAGAAGGACGGGTACTGGATCTCGTCGCCGGGGCCGATCACCGAGGTGGAGGGCTTGAAGAAGGCGAACGGGACGTCGGGGACGTCGTTGCCCAGCTCCCTGGCGTGGTCGGCGTAGTTGCGGCCGTACGCCACGACCTTGTTGGGGAGCACCGGCGGCAGCAGCCTGACCTTGCTCAGCGGGACCTTCGTGCCGGAGAGCTCGAAGTCCGCGAAGGGGATGCCCTTGATGATGTCGAGGACGAGCTCGTCCGGCCTGTCGCCCTCGACCGCGCCGAAGGCGACGTTCCCGTCGATGGAGAATCTGGCGATGCGCACGGGATCTGGGCGCCCCTCAGTGAGAAGTGTGCGTGTTCAGTCGACTGTTGGGTTCCAAGCCGACTCTGGACACTCCAGGCTAACCGGTACCCGCTCTTGATCATCGAGCGGCGGGGCCGCCATGCCTACAGATGCGGTGACGGCCTACAGCGATCGCAGATCAGCAGGGGCTGGACGAATCCCCAAGTGGATTCAGGGGTCGCAGGCGGTCAGTGATCTGTCGATGGGCGCGCCAGTGTTGCGAACAAGCCACCCGGGCGGCGAAGAAGCGGCCGAGTTCGGCGGCGATGCAGCCCCTGCGGGCCAGGACGAGCGGCACTGGCCGAGAAGCTGCCAGGTCGTGTTCCTTGTCGATCAACGCGGCCAAGATCTGCCAGCCGTCGGCCCTGAAGTCAGCCGAGATCCAGGTGACGGGCAGCCCACATCTCCGCAAGAGCGGAGTGGGAGTGGCAGCAACTGTGGTTGGCCCAACCGACCAGACCGCTGTGACTGGAATCTGGCGCATCGACGCCTCATCGGGGAAGCACCTCTTGACGATGCCTGGCAGCGACTGTCATGCGGTGAAGGGGCCATGGGTCTTCGACTGTCTGATCTTCGTTCATGATCCGCCAACCCATCACCGCTGAGTGATGGCCCGCCGCAGCCTCTCCGACCCCGGCGACATCGCCCACCACCTCGCCTGCTCGCTCGTCGGGATCGAGTTTGCCGGAGTCGTCCGTATCGCTAGCTCCCTCGGGGAAGTCGAGGAGTGCTTCCAGGCCGCGAAAAACGAGTGCGGTTCGGAGAACAGGAGGTCCGCCGCTGCATCGGCTCGCACCGGCACAGCACCCTGTCCATAGTCCCCCATGCCATCCTGACCGCACCCGGAGCGCAGGCCGACGGCGAGACATGGGGGGCTGCAGAAACGGATCAGCCCCGTCCGACTTACCTGACGGAGAACCGGCGACTTCTGGACGCTCTCCTGCCCGTCCACGATTCGATCGGAATCCCGTCACGCAGACTGAACTGGTTGGCCTGGCGAAGACACCGCCAAACATCGCCGCCCCCTGCCACTGCCGAAAACGCATCTCAGGAGACGAATCGCAGCCGGAGTATTAGACAATGGTTCGCGTCGCAGAATGATGGCCAGTTCCAGAAACGGCGATCACGACCAGGCCCATTCCCGGCTTCAAAGGAAGTGGCCGGCGAATCCTGCTGTACATGCCACCACGCAGAGCAGGATCGCCAGACGTCTCAGGCGACGCCAGATACAGTGTCGCCGCAGTCGTGACCCGTACTGAACTGGCCAGTACCAGAGTTGCTGTAACCGCTGTCTACAGTGCCGCAGGCCCTCACGTACACATCGGCCCCCTCGGGAATATCGCTCCACGGGTGCTTCGTGTCGATGGTGCCACACCCCGAAGTGTTATGGATCGTCCGGAAATTCCATCCATATCCGGACTTGTAGTACGACACTTGTCCCCAGACGGTGTCGCCGTCACATTTCGTGTCTGCCACATGAAAATCGTCGCCATTGGCTATGAATGACACGTAGCCATCACCGTTGCTCGCCCACGACGAACCCGAGTTCTCGCCGGCGCTAGCAGACGCTGCGGCTCCGATGAGCAATATTGCTGCCGCAGCAGTAGCACCCGACACACGCCCCAGGACCTTTGCTGTCATTCTCATGACCCCCTCCGGTGAAGAATGTGAAAAACTCTCCCACGCGGGGCTTCCAACATCAAGGCTGGAAATTCCGAAATTTTCCAGCACTAGAAGCTGAAGCCGCGAGTGGCAGCACGACCGGAAAGGTTGACCGCTCCGCGAGCACGGAGAAGAATGAACGACTCAAGGCAGACGGATTGCCCGCTCGCCTGCCAGGCCGACGGAGGCTTCGAACAGGTGGAGCCGGACGTCGCGCCCTATGCGTTGGAGACCGGGATCTCCATCAGGACCGTACGCCGGGGGTTGGCGGTCTGGGCGGGGAGGTCGAGCGGGTGCTCCGGCTGCTCCGGGATCTGCAGGGCGTCGGCGTCCTCGAGGTGCGCCAGCGTCGTGCGCCGCGGGTTGGCAATGTTGCGGAACATCATCGTCGTCTTCACGGTTGTACTCGACCTCGGCAGTGGTGTGTTGGGCAGATGGGGCCTTCTTGTAAAGCGTCAGGCTAAACATGCCATTCCCCTCCGAACTCGCGAAGACCCCATGATCGGCATGTGAGTTTGCTCACTGACCTAGGGGCAAACCGGACAATTCACGGCCGCAACCCACCCCTACGAAACGGACATTGACTCCCTGAAGCCATCATTCCGCTCCTGATCATGGCGACTGGGACACTCACCCTCGCAGGGGGACTCGCGGACCTATGTCCGATATCGACGGGAACGCTTTCCACACCCGGTGACACGGCCCTCACGAGGTGTCACGTAGGTCACGGTCTGACCCACGGACCTTGTTGGAGATCCTGCACTGTGCTGGAATTCCACGGACCGCCGCGGGATCGATCCGGCGCACAGGGGGCGCGCAGAAGCGCCGAGCGGCGGTGAGAAGGGGGAGCCAGCGCCGGTCATCACGATCACCCGGGGTGCGTATTCAGGGCGCTCCCCACAACGCCGACACCGTGCTCCGCCGTCCTGCGGAGGAGCGCCTGGTCCAGAGGTTGCGACGCTAGTGCAGGGACGTTTCAAGAGGGATGGCAGCGCTTCGGCCGAGCCGGAGCGGCACGGCGGGACTGGCCCCAATGTCGGCAGTTCCTCCCCCCAGCACGCCCAGAACCCGGGCACGGGACCGTCGGCAGACGGCGGTTCCGGCACCGGGCGCCTCGGCACGTCGGCGTCCTCGGGCCCGGCGGCCACACCGACGGTGAAGCCCCCGAAGGGCCCCAGCGGCCCCGGGTCGCGCATAGCCCTGCGCAACTGGCGCATCTCCACGCGCCTGGTGTCGCTGCTCGCGCTCCCCGTGGTGGCGGCCACCTCGCTGGGCGCGCTGCGCATCAACGACTCCATGGACGACATCCAGCAGCTCGACAACATGAAGCTGCTGACGGAGATGACCAAGCAGGCCACCGAGCTGGCCGCCGCCCTCCAGGAGGAGCGCGACCAGTCGGCGGGACCGCTGGCGCACGATTCCACGGCAAGCAGCCTCACGGTCAAGGGCTTCCGGACCAAGACGGACCGCGCCGCGACCAACTTCATCGCCGCCGCCGAGGACATCGACACCTCCAGCAAGGACGGCAACCTCCAGGGCGTCCGCGACAGCCTCGTCGGCCTGGTCCGCGACCTGGACACCCTCAGCAAGGTCCGCAGCGACGCCTACGACACCAAGGGCAACGCGACCCAGACGGTGGAGTCCTACCACCGCCTGATCACCCACCTGCTGGACCTCTCCCAGGACATGGCCGAGGCCACCAGCAACCCGGACATGATCCAGCGCACGCGCGCCCTGGCGGCCTTCTCCTCCGCCAAGGAATACGCCTCCGTCCAGCGCGCGATCCTCGCCGCGGCCCTGCCGGCCAACAACACGACCCTCGGCGACCTCAGCGAGAACGACCGGCTCTACGCCCAGGGCGCCCTGGAGAGCGAGGAGTCCGACCTCAGCAGCTTCCGGAGCATCTACGGCGACGACGGCGCCGAGGAGCTGCTGAAGCCCATCGAGGACGGCAGCTCCACCATCGAGGCCTCGGACCAGTACGCCGGCCGTGCCTTCGGCCGGCCCGAGGGCCTTGCCGACCTGGACCGGCGCTCCTACAAGGACTGGGTCGACGACAGCTCGACCAAGATCCAGGAGATGGGGCGCATCGAGCACACCCTGCTCGAGGACATGGAGCAGAAGGCCCGCGAGCTGCGCAGCGCCACCGAGCGCGACGCGATCATCGCCGGTGCGCTCATCCTGCTCGTCCTCGGTGTCTCCCTGGTCGGCGCCTTCGTCGTCGCCCGGTCCATGATCCGCTCGCTGCGCCGCCTCCAGGAGACCGCCACCAAGGTCGCCCAGGACCGCCTGCCCGAGCTGGTCAAGCAGCTGTCCGAGTCCGACCCGCAGGACGTCGACACGTCCGTGGAGTCGGTCGGTGTGCACTCCCGGGACGAGATCGGCCGCGTGGCCGCGGCCTTCGACGACGTGCACCGCGAGGCGGTCCGCCTCGCCGCCGAGCAGGCCCTGCTGCGGGGCAACGTCAACGCGATGTTCACCAACCTCTCGCGCCGCTCCCAGGGCCTCATCCAGCGTCAGCTCTCGCTCATCTCCGAACTGGAGTCCCGCGAGGCCGACCCGGACCAGCTGTCCTCGCTCTTCAAGCTCGACCACCTCGCGACGCGTATGCGCCGTAACGGTGAGAACCTCCTCGTCCTCGCCGGTGAGGAGCCCGGCCGCCGGTGGACCCGTCCGGTCCCGCTGGTCGACGTGCTCCGCGCCGCGGCCTCCGAGGTGGAGCAGTACGAGCGCATCGAGCTGGCCGCCGTGCCGACCACCGAAGTGGCCGGCCGCGTGGTCAACGACCTCGTGCACCTGCTCGCCGAGCTGCTCGAGAACGCCACCTCGTTCTCCTCGCCGCAGACCAAGGTCAAGGTCACCGGTCACGCGCTGCCCGACGGCCGCGTCCTGATCGAGATCCACGACACCGGTATCGGCCTCTCCCCCGAGGACCTCGCGGCGATCAACGAGCGGCTCGCCTCGCCGCCCACCGTGGACGTCTCGGTCTCCCGCCGCATGGGTCTGTTCGTGGTCGGCCGGCTGTCCCAGCGGCACGGCATCCGCATTCAGCTGCGGCCCTCCGACTCCGGTGGTACGACCGCGCTGGTCATGCTGCCCGTCGATGTCGCCCAGGGCGGCAAGAAGCCCCAGGCCAAGCCCGGTCAGGGCGCCCCCGGTGCTCCCGCTGCGGCGCAGGCCGCCGCCGGTGTGGCCGCGGCCCGTCGTGGCGGCGGCAACGGCCAGGGCGGCGGCGCCCTCGGCGGTGCGCCCGGTGGCCCCGGCGGCGGCGCTCTCGGCGCCGGCGCCCCCTCGGGCGGACGGCTGAGCGCCGGTCAGGGCCCGCGGGCCGCGCTGCCCGGCAGTGGCCAGGGCGGTCGCCCCGGTGCGCCGGGCGGACCGCGTGGACCGCAGGGTCCGGGTACGCCTCCGCAGGGCCGGCCCGCTCCGGCAGGCGCCGGCGCCGGTTTCGGCGGCCAGGCGCCGGGTGCCCCGCAGGGCCTCCAGGCCGCGGGCACGGGCGGTCCGGGCCAGGACGCCTTCAACGGTCAGGACGCTTTCGGCGGCGGCCAGGACGCCTTCGGCTCCCGGGGTCCCGTACCCCCGCAGGCGCAGGCCCCGAACGCCGGCCAGGCTCCCGAGCCGGGCAGCCGGCGCCGTCGGCCGCAGCTGCCGGGCCGCGGTGGTCCGCGGGCCGAGCTGCCGGGCGGCAACCAGCCCCGCACGCCGAGCTGGAGCGACGAGAACGCGCAGCCGCCGGTGCCGCGCGCCTCGCTCGACGTTCCGCGCGGCCACGACGAGCAGGACCCCGCCGCCACGTCGCGCATGCCGCGGATCGAGGACCGGCAGGGTCCGGCGAGCACCTCCGAGTTCCCCCGCCCGGACTTCGACGCCCCGCAGAACACCGGCCAGTTCCCGCGGCCGGGTGCGAACGGTCCGCAGGGCGACTTCCCCCGTCCGGGTACGGTCGCCCCGCAGAACAGCGGCCAGTTCCCGCGACCGGGGTCCAACGGTCCCCAGGAGACGGGTGACTACGTCCGCTCGGACGTCTTCGGCACCCCGCCGGGGCAGAACAGCGGCTCGCAGACCGGTCAGTTCGCGACTCCGCAGGCGTACGACAACGGCTCGACGGGCCAGTTCGCGATGCCGGGCTACGACGCCGGCTCCACCGGGCAGCACTCCCTGCCGGGCCGCCAGGACCCCGCGTCCACGGGCCAGTTCGAGCGCCCCCAGACCAACGGCGCCGACTTCGGTGCCCCGCGGCCGCCCGTGCCGCCGCGGCCCCAGCAGCGGCCGGCCCGCCAGGAGCCCGAGGCGCTGCCGCCCGCGGGCCCCGGTGACGGCCGTACGCCGCTGTACGACACGTTGGAGACCAACTGGTTCCACGGCAGCCAGCAGCAGGGACAGGGGCAGCCGGCCAACGGCAACGACTCCTCCCCGGCTCAGGCCCCGCGGCAGCAGCAGGCTCCGGCGGCCCCCCAGCGTCCCGCGGCCTCCGCGGCCTGGCGCAGTTCGCCCAACGACGACCTCGTCCGGCAGGCGGAGCGTGTCCGGCAACCGGCCGCGGGCGGTGTCACCACCTCCGGTCTGCCGCGCCGGGTGCCCAGGGCGAACCTCGTCCCGGGTACGGCTCAGCAGCAACAGCACCAAAGCGGTCCGGCTGTCTCGCGTGCGCCTGACGACGTGCGCGGCCGGCTGACCAATCTCCGTCGGGGTATCGCGCAAGGTCGTCAGGTCGGCGGCAACGGCCAGACGGGCAGCTTCCCGAACCCCACTCACCAGCAGGAGCGTTAGTTGAGCCCGATGAGCCAGGCGGCACAGAACCTCAACTGGTTGATCACCAACTTCGTGGACAACACCCCAGGGGTGTCCCACACCGTCGTCGTGTCCGCCGACGGCCTTCTGCTGGCGATGTCCGAGGGCTTCCCGCGCGACCGTGCCGACCAGCTGGCGGCCGTCGCGTCCGGGCTGACCTCGCTCACGGCGGGCGCCTCCCGGATCTTCGAGGGCGGCAGCGTGGCCCAGACCGTCGTGGAGATGGAGCGGGGATTCCTCTTCCTGATGTCCGTCTCTGACGGCTCCTCGCTGGCGGTCCTCGCGCACCCGGAATGCGACATCGGCCTCGTCGGCTATGAGATGGCACTGCTCGTCGACCGCGCGGGCGCAGTGCTCACGCCGGATCTGCGAGCCGAGCTGCAAGGCAGTCTGCTCCACTGACCCGAACCGGATCCACCCGTCTCACCAAATCACCGTCCGGCCGCCACAATCCCCCCACCGGCCTCACCAGACGGCTAGCCAGACCGACTTGCTGTCCCGCCCGGAGGATTCATGACCCCGCCCACCGCCTCTCATGATCCGTACGCGGAGCCGTACGAGGATGAGGGCGACCAGCCGCTGGTACGTCCGTACGCGATGACCGGCGGCCGGACCCGGCCGCGCTACCAGCTCGCCATCGAGGCCCTGATCAGCACCACGGCCGACCCGGCGGCAATGATGGGGCTCCTCCCCGAGCACCAGCGCATCTGCCACCTGTGCCGTGAGGTGAAGTCGGTCGCCGAGGTCTCGGCGCTGCTCGCCATGCCGCTCGGGGTGGCCAGGATCCTCGTCGCGGACCTCGCCGAGGCCGGCCTGGTGGCCATCCACCAGCCGGGCGGCGACGAGAACAACGGCGGCGCTCCCGATGTGACGCTGCTCGAAAGGGTGCTCAGTGGACTTCGCAAGCTCTGACGCGGGGCGGGCCACCACCTCCGCGAAGATCGTGGTGGCGGGTGGCTTCGGCGTGGGCAAGACCACGTTCGTCGGCGCCGTCTCCGAGATCAACCCGCTGCGCACAGAGGCCGTCATGACGTCCGCGAGCGCGGGCATCGACGACCTCACCCACACCGGGGACAAGACGACCACCACGGTCGCCATGGACTTCGGCCGCATCACCCTGGACCAGGACCTGATCCTGTACCTCTTCGGTACGCCCGGACAGGACCGCTTCTGGTTCATGTGGGACGACCTGGTCCGCGGCGCCATCGGCGCCGTCGTCCTGGTCGACACCCGGCGGCTGGCCGACTGCTTCCCCGCGGTGGACTACTTCGAGAACAGCGGTCTGCCCTTCGTGGTGGCGCTGAACGGCTTCGACGGGCACCAGCCCTACGCCCCCGAGGAGGTGCGCGAGGCCCTGCAGATCGGGCCGGACGCGCCGATCATCACGACGGACGCCCGGCACCGGTCGGACGCCAAGAGTGCCCTGATCACCCTGGTCGAACATGCCCTCATGGCGCGTCTGCGGTAACGCCCTCAGGGCGTGTCGACCCGCTTCAAAACAACATCGTCATACGGCAGTTGTCGTAGATGTCCCGGAGCCGGCTGTGGTCTTAGACACGGTCGGCCCCGGTGTTCATAACGTTTCGGCAGAGGAATCGGGTGGTACGGCCACGCGTGGTTGCCAACCGGTCTCGCTGCGCTCACAACAGCCCCGTCATTTGACGGGGCTCGCTCTTTATGACCGTTTTATCTGGGGCTTACATCACGCGGAATCGGCGCGTACCACTGTTTGGAGGTGCGCAGGCCGTCGTGCTGGAATGCCTGAACTGCCCAATAGTCAAAGACGTACTCACTAGTCGATGACGTACTGGGCTCTGAGAGACTGCGGCACAACGTAGGTGCCGACCCCTCCGAGAGGTTGTTGGTCGAGTGAGGCGAAGCAAGAACGGTCCCGAGCCGTCGGCCCGGGGCAACTTCACCCCGCCGCCGCGCGGAGCGGCGCCCGCCCCTGTGCCCGGTCCGGAGCCGACGGCCCCGCCGACGTCCGGCGGCGGCCGGTTCTCCCCGCGCAACTGGCGGGTGCCCACCCGGCTGAACGCGATCCTGCTCATACCCGTGATCGTCGGCCTTGTCATGGGCGGCTTCCAGGTAAAGAGCTCGATCGACACCTGGCGCGAGGCCGAGGACGCGGAGAACACCGCCCGCCTGGTGCGGGCCTCTCTGAGCTACGCCGACGCCCTGTACAACGAGCGCGACAGCACCGCTCTCCCGCTGCTGAGCGGCCAGGGCCAGGACAACGCCACGGTCGTCGCCGCCCGCAAGAAGACCGACGAGGCCGCTGACGCCTTCGACGAGGCCGCCCAGAACATGCCGCAGAAGGCGGGCCTCGAACGCCGCCTCAAGCTGTTCCGGGACGGCGAGGGCGGGCTCCAGACCCTGCGCGCGGGCGCCTACACCTCCTCCAAGCTCACCGGTGTGAAGACCGAGGAGGGCTACACCCAGGTCGCGCACCCGCTGACCGAGTTCGCCAACGAGCTCGGCCTCGGCACCGGCAACATCACCAGCTACGGCCGTACGGTCTACGCCATCGAGCTCACCAAGGCGGCCCTGTCGCTGCAGCGCTCCATCGGCATGCACCTGCTGATCAAGCCCGGCCCCGGCCTGAGCAGCTTCGCCAGCCAGAAGGTCGCCCTGTCCTCGTACGCGTACCTGGAGGGCATCGCCGTCGAGGAGTACGTCGGCGGCGGCACCGCGGCCGACGCGGCGAAGCTCGACACCGCGAAGAAGCAGATCCAGACGGAGGGCGCGGCGCTGGCCAAGGAGGCCGCCGCCAAGAACCCGAACTACGTCCCGCCGCCGTCCAACCCGACGGACATGGTCTCCGGCATCGCCCAGCTGCAGTCGATGGACGAGAGCGCCCGTGCGGCCCTCGGCAAGGACGGCATCACCGCCGAGAACTGGTGGGCGGTCAACACCCTCAAGTACAACGCGTACCGCCAGATCGAGACCGACCTGGCCGACACCGCGGTGAACGAGGCCGCGAGCATCGCCGACAACGCCAAGCGCGACGCGTTCATCGTGGGTGCCGCCGTCGTGGTCGCCCTGCTCCTCGCGTTCATCCTGGCCGGCGCGGTCGCCCGGCAGATGTCCCGCGCGATGCGCCAGCTGCGCAACGCCGCCTTCGGCATCGCCGAGCAGCGTCTGCCGATGCTGGTCGACCAGCTCTCGCGCACCGACCCCGGCCGGGTCGACACCCGGGTCGCCCCGATCCCGATCACCACCAAGGACGAGATCGGCGAGGTCGCCCGCGCCTTCGACCAGGTCCACCGCGAGGCCGTACGACTCGCCTCCGAGCAGGCCCTGCTGCGGGGCAACATCAACGCGATCTTCACCAACCTGTCCCGGCGCAACCAGTCGCTGATCGAGGGCCAGCTGACCCTGATCACCGACCTGGAGAACAACGAGGCCGACCCGGACCAGCTGGAGAACCTCTTCCGCCTGGACCACCTCGCGACCCGTATGCGCCGCAACGGCGAGAACCTCCTGGTCCTCGCCGGCGAGGAGCCCGGCCGCCGCTGGGACCAGCCGGTCCCGCTGGTCGACGTGCTGCGCGCCGCCTCCTCCGAGGTGGAGCAGTACGAGCGCGTCGAGCTGTCCGGTGTCCCGGAGGCCGAGATCCACGGCCGCGCGGTCACCGACCTCGTGCACCTGCTGGCCGAGCTTCTGGAGAACGCCACCACGTTCTCCTCGCCGCAGACCAAGGTCCGCGTCACCGCGACCAGGCTGCCCGACGGCCGCATCATGATCGAGATCCACGACAAGGGCATCGGCCTGACCGCCGAGGACTTCGCGGACATCAACCACAAGCTGGCCAACCCGCCGACCGTGGACGCCGCGATCTCCCAGCGCATGGGTCTGTTCGTGGTCGGCCGGCTGTCCGACCGGCACGGCATCCGCGTCCAGCTGCGGCCCTCGGGCGAGCAGGCCGGCACGACCTCGCTGGTCATGCTGCCGGACGCGATCACCCATGGTGGCGGCGGCGAGCACCAGCCGGCCGGCGACGAGTTCACGGTCTCCCAGATCATGCCGGAGCAGCAGCAGTACCAGGGCGAGGACTTCAACAACGGTCTGCCCATGCGTACGGCCGCGGAGCTCGGCTTCGACGACAGCCGCTACTCCGAGGTCCCGGACGACATACGCGAGCTGGACCCGGTCGGCCGCTCCCTCATGCGTGAGGAGCGCCGCGCGGCCCTGGAGGCCCAGAACCAGGACCAGCCGCCCGCCCTGCAGGGTCCGGACTCGTCGTACGGCGACGGCTTCGACGCCTCCCACAACGGCCGGCAGAACGGCTACGACAACAACCGGGGCGGCTACGCCGAGCAGCAGCCGGCCTCGTACGACCAGCAGACGTCGTACGAGGAGGCGCAGCAGGCGCCGTACGAGGAGCAGCGGCAGACGGCGTACGAGGAGCCGAACCGTCAGTCGTACGAAGAGCCGTACTACGCGCAGAACGGCGGCCTGCCGCAGAACGACACCTTCTCCCCCGGCGGCGGCTACCCGGAGCCCTCCTATGCGGAGCCGGTCCAGGAGGAGCCCGCCGCGGTGCACGCCACTGCGCCGGAGACCTTCTCGGGCTTCGAGGAGCGCCGCTACCAGGACGACTGGCCGCAGCAGGACGGGTACCGCAACGGCTACCCGGACCAGTACGCTCCGGAAACGGAATCCGTGCAGGCCGCTGACGTGAGTGAGCGGGACCGCGTAGGCTTCGACCGTCCGGGGCCGGCCCCCGCCTCCGTGGGTCACGAGCTGACCGACGCCGGGCTCCCCCGCCGTGGCTCCCCCGGGAGCGGCGCGAACGGCTCGAACGGCACGCGGAACGCGAACCAGGAGCCGCCGGCCTCAGCGCCGGAGAGCAACGGCGGCGATGTCTGGCAGTCGGCCAACGACGCGCGGTGGCAGCAGGCCTCCCAGCTCCGGAAGCCCAAGGCGGGCGGGGTCACCTCCTCCGGTCTGCCGCGGCGGGTACCCAAGGCCAACCTGATCGAGGGAGCCGCCGAAGCCACCAACCAGGGAGGCCCACAGGTCTCCCGTGCCCCCGAGGACGTCCGGGGCAGGCTGAGCAACCTGCGCCGCGGTGTCCAGCGGGGCCGCAATGCAGGCAGTGAAACGAACGGCCAGGGCTTCGGTCCTGACAGCACCTACAACCAGGAGCGTTAGTGTGAGCCCGATGAGCCAGGCGGCGCAGAACCTGAACTGGTTGATCACCAACTTCGTGGACAACACCCCGGGGGTGTCCCACACGGTGGTGGTCTCCGCCGACGGACTCCTTCTGGCGATGTCCGAAGGCTTTCCGCGCGACCGAGCCGACCAGCTTGCGGCCGTCGCCTCCGGTCTGACCTCGCTGACCGCGGGTGCCTCGCGCATCTTCGAGGGCGGCGCGGTGAACCAGACCGTTGTGGAGATGGAGCGGGGATTCCTCTTCATCATGTCCGTATCCGACGGTTCGTCCCTCGCGGTTCTTGCACATCCGGAGGCGGACATCGGTCTCATCGGGTACGAGATGGCTCTTCTGGTGGACCGTGCCGGTTCGGTCCTGACGCCCGATCTGCGTGCCGAGCTCCAGGGCAGCCTGCTCAACTGACAGACAGACGGTGCGTTTTGGCGTCCCGGGGCCGTAAGGTTTCGGGACGCGGCTCCACACAGCGTGATGGGTGCCCGGCACAGTCGGAGGAGGAGAGAAAGTGGCAACACCCCCAGGTGGTTCATCTGGCAATTGGTCGTACGGCCCTGGCCAGGGTCAGAACGACGGTTCCCAGAACCCGAACCGCTACAACTTCCCCTCCGCACCGAGCCATCGGCGCCAGCAGCCGTACGCGCCCCAGGGCCCCGGCCCGTCGCCGTACGACCAGCCGGCGGCCCCGCGCATCCAGCCCGTGCAGCCGCAGCGACGCTCCTCTGAGCCTTCCCCCGCGGGAGGCGCCAGCAACCCCCTGGTGCGCCCGTACGCCATGACCGGCGGCCGTACCAGGCCGCGGTACCAGCTCGCCATCGAGGCGCTGGTGCACACCACCGCGCAGCCGCACCAGATGCAGGGCCAGTTGCCCGAGCATCAGCGGATCTGCAACCTCTGCCGGGAAATCAAGTCGGTGGCGGAAATCTCCGCGCTCCTGACGATCCCTCTCGGCGTGGCCAGGATCCTCGTCGCCGACTTGGCGGAGGCGGGCCTGGTCGCCATCCATCAGCCCGGCGGCGACGAGAACGCCGGCGGCCAGCCAGACGTGACACTGCTCGAAAGGGTGCTCAGTGGACTTCGCAAGCTCTAGCGGCGGTCCTTCCCGCTCCACCACCTCGGCGAAGATCGTGGTGGCGGGTGGCTTCGGCGTGGGCAAGACCACGTTCGTCGGGGCCGTTTCGGAGATCAACCCGCTGCGCACCGAGGCCGTGATGACGTCCGCGTCGGCCGGCATCGACGACCTCACCCACACCGGGGACAAGACGACCACCACGGTCGCCATGGACTTCGGCCGCATCACCCTGGACCAGGACCTGATCCTGTACCTCTTCGGTACACCCGGACAGGACCGCTTCTGGTTCATGTGGGACGACCTGGTCCGCGGCGCCATCGGCGCGATCGTCCTCGTCGACACGAGGCGCCTTGCCGACTGCTTCCCGGCGGTCGACTACTTCGAGAACTCCGGGCTTCCTTTCGTGATCGCCCTGAACGGCTTCGACGGCCAGCAGCCGTACAACCCGGACGAAGTCCGGGAAGCGCTGCAGATCGGTCCTGACACGCCGATCATCACGACGGACGCGCGGCACCGGGCCGATGCGAAGTCTGCGCTCATCACCTTGGTCGAGCACGCGTTGATGGCTCGACTGCGGTAGGTGGTTCTTGCGGCTACTGGGCTGCCTCGGACGGTTGTGTGCCGTCTGCGGCAGCCCGGTGGCTTGTCGCGCAGTTCCCCGCGCCCCTAAAAGCAAAAAGCCTGAGGGCCCCCTCTCTTTCGAGAGGGGGCCCTCAGGCGTCGTACAGGCTCAGTGCCAGCTGTGCGGGGCGCGGAAGCCGCCCTCGCGCTCCAGGCGGCGCCAGCCGGCCTTGGGGCGGCCTCGGTGCGCCGGGGTCTCGGAGGGCTGGGCCGCTGCGCGAGCCAGCAGGATCGCCGTGATGGCGGCGACTTCCTCGGGCTCGGCGTGGCCCTTCTCGACGCGGATGTCAGGGGTGCTCATAGGTCACAGTCTCCGTGAGAGAGGTTTCCGCGAGGGTGTCGCGGAGGGTCCGCGGGGTTACTGCGGAGGGTTGCCGTGCTTGCGGGAGGGCAGGTCGGCGTGCTTCGACTGGAGCATCGCCAGGGACCGGATGAGGACCTCGCGGGTTTCCACCGGGTCGATGACGTCGTCCACCAGGCCACGCTCCGCCGCGTAGTACGGGTGCATGAGCTCGGACTTGTACTCCTTGACCATGCGGGCCCGCATGGCCTCGGGGTCCTCGGCCTCGGCGATCTGGCGCCGGAAGATGACGCCTGCGGCACCTTCGGCACCCATCACCGCGATCTCGTTCGTCGGCCAGGCGTAGGTGAGGTCGGCGCCGATGGACTGGCTGTCCATGACGATGTAGGCCCCTCCGTACGCCTTGCGCAGGATCAGGGAGATCCGGGGCACGGTGGCGTTGCAGTAGGCGTACAGCAGCTTGGCGCCGTGGCGGATGATTCCGCCGTGCTCCTGGTCGACACCCGGAAGGAACCCGGGGACGTCCAGGAAAGTGACGATCGGGATGTTAAAAGCGTCACACATCTGGACAAAGCGCGCAGCTTTTTCCGATGCCTCGATGTCCAGGACGCCGGCGAGCGTCGAGGGCTGGTTGGCCACGATGCCGACGACCTGGCCGTCGAGCCGCGCCAGCGCGCAGATGATGTTGCGGGCCCAGCGCTCGTGGACCTCGAGGTAGTCGCCGTCGTCGACGATCTCCTCGATGACCTTGGTCATGTCGTACGGCCGGTTGCCGTCCGCCGGCACCAGGTCCAGGAGCACCTCGCCGCGCCGGTCGGCCGTGTCGGAGGACTCCACCCGCGGCGGGTTCTCCCGGTTGTTCTGGGGGAGCATCGACAGCAGGTAGCGCACCTCGGCGAGGCACGTCTCCTCGTCGTCGTAGGCGAAGTGGCAGACGCCCGACGTCTCGGCGTGCACGTCCGCGCCGCCGAGGCCGTTCTGGGTGATCTCCTCGCCGGTGACCGCCTTCACGACGTCCGGACCGGTGATGAACATCTGCGAGGTCTCGCGGACCATGAACACGAAGTCGGTCAGGGCGGGGCTGTAGGCCGCGCCGCCGGCACACGGGCCGAGCATCACCGAGATCTGCGGGATGACGCCCGAGGCCCTGGTGTTGCGCTGGAAGATGCCGCCGTAGCCCGCGAGGGCACTCACACCCTCCTGGATACGGGCGCCCGCGCCGTCGTTCAGCGACACCAGGGGCGCCCCGGCCGCGATGGCCATGTCCATGATCTTGTGGATCTTCGTGGCGTGGGCCTCGCCCAGCGCGCCGCCGAAGATGCGGAAGTCGTGGGCGTAGACGAAGACCGTACGGCCCTCCACCGTGCCCCAGCCGGTGATGACACCGTCGGTGTACGGCTTCTTGGCCTCCAGGCCGAAGCCCGTCGCCCGGTGCCGGCGCAGCTGCTCGACCTCCTGGAAGGAGCCCGCGTCCAGAAGCAGCTCGATGCGCTCCCGTGCGGTCAGCTTGCCCTTGGCGTGCTGCGCCTCGGTCGCCTTCTCGCTGGGGCCGGCCAGGGCCGCCGCACGGATCTCGTGCAGCTCGGCCACCCGTCCGCGCGCGTCCGTCGGCTCGCCCGTCGACTCACTCGGCGCCTCATCCAAAACGGTCATGTAGTGACCTTACGAAGACCCGCGAGGAAAGCGAGCCGTCGACTCCTCACAGTCTCCGGCCCGTTTTCCTGGTGCGACCGAACAGAACCCTGGAAGCATGCAGGCGTTCCGACTGCTCAGAGGGCCTGACGCTTGTAGGGGTCGAACAAAGTCAGGGCGTGAGAGCCACCTCACATCCGTGTGCGGCACATGCCGTCCCCGGAGTGACACGCAGGTGCAGCAGGCGGCCGGTGGCCCGCACCTCGACGGTGTCGTCGGCCCGCACGACCGAGCGAACGGGCCGGTTCCAGACGATCTCCAGCGGTTCGCCCGAACGGGGTGGCTCGCCGACCCAGAGGGTAGCGGTACGGCCGCTGCGCCGGACCAGCACGCTCGCCCCCGCCGACACGGTGAGCGGACCCGCGGTGCCGGCCCGCCAGAAGTTCGCGGCCGTCAGGCCCAGGCGGTCGACGCGGATCGCCTGGCACGCGCTGTCGTTGGCGACAACCGACAGCCAGTGACGGTCGGCGGCGCGGGCCGCGACCGTGCGGCGGGAGGCGCCGGGCATCAGGACATAGGCGTACGAGGCGTCCACAGGGTCGGTGCCGTGGTCGAGCCAGAGGGTCTGCCAGCGACGGGTGCGCCGCTCCGTCGTGCCGGAGGTGTTGATGTCGGACCAGGCGCCGGTGCGGTCCTCTCGCAGGGCGCGCAGGCCCTCGGGGACGAGCCAGCCGCCGTGCCCCTCCAGATGCGCCCAGCCCGGCCCCCGTACGAAGGACTGCGTGCCGCCCTCCCCCAGGTTGCGGTTGTCGACGACCGTCTCGACCGGGACGCCGTCGGCGCAGGTGATGCCCGCGCCGAGGCAGATCACCGCGTCCGCGACGCAGAACCACGACTTGCGGGCCTGGAGGGTCGACCCGAGCCCCTTCACGTGCTGGCCGATCGCCGCGTACTCGCCGTCGGTCGTGCCGCCGACCCAGCGGACGTCCGGCTTGGGCTCGCCCCACTCGCCGCCTGCCCGGTCGGCGAGGCGCCTGGTGGAGACTGTCGTGCCCGGGAGGCGGTACCAGTCGACGGTGGGCCAGTACCAGTCCGTGTACTGGTCGCTGCGGCCCTCGGCCCACCAGGAGAGCATTCCGGCGCCGGTGTGCCAGCCGCGCGGGTTCTCGCCGTTGCCGCATTCGTAGGCGGCGATCCGGTCGCTGGCCATGGCGATGTTCGCGACGAATCCGGGGCGGCGGTGGACGGCCCGGTCCATGGCGGCGAAGAGCGTGTGCCCGACGGGTTCGGGGGCGGCCGGGACGGGGGAGGCGGCCACCGCGTGCAGCCGGGCGAGGTCGGCAACGCCGAACTGACGTGCCGTCAGGATCGGTGTGACGGTGTCCCGTTCGATCCAGCCTTTCACCAGCCCGTGCCAGCGGGTCCGCTCCTGTTCGCTCGCCGCGTCCGCGAGGAGCGCGACGGCGGCGATGATCCCCTGGCCGTGGAAGTGGTCGCCGCGCAGGACGTGGCGCTCGTCGCTCTTGAGGTAACCGCGGCTGATGGCACGGCCGTTGACGCTGTCCATCACGAGTCCGTCGTGGATCAGCGGGGCGTAGGCGTGCTCCACGCCGTCGAGGACGTTCTGCCGCAGCGGGTCGGTCACCTCCCACTCGGAGCCCGCGAGGAGGGCGAAGAGGCGGCCGAGTCCGTCGAGCATGACCTGGCCGTAGGTGCCGGAGTAGGCGACCCAGGTGTGCTGGACGAAGGAGCCGTCGGCGTAGAGGCCGTCGCCCTTCGTGACGTACGGGAAGACCGCCGAGAGGGCGTCGCGGGCGAGGGCGATCCGGTCGGGGGCCCTGCCGAGGATGCCGCGCAGCGCGACGGAGCGGCACAGGTCGACCCGGTTGGCGCCGGTGGAGGTGCCGGAGTAGTCGGTGAGCATCGCGTCGGGGATGAAGTGGTCGACGGCGGCGCAGGCCGCGGCCCGCTGGGTGTCCGTGAGGTGGTCGTGGAGCGCGGCCGTGACATCCATGAGGAGGCGGGGGCTGCCGATCTGCCACTCCCACCAGTTGCCGTAGCGGGTGGTGGCGGGGTGGTAGACGGTGGCGGAGAGGTGGTCGAGGCCGCGGAGGACGTCCGCGAGCAGGCTCTCGTCGCCGGTGGAGCCGGTGCCCTGCTGGACGTAGGCCTGGGTCATGGTCCACAGGCGGCTGTAGCTCTGGGTGATGCCGGCCGGGGGGTCGTAGGGGAATCCGGGCCACAGGGACGTGGGCGTCGGGGCCATGGTGGCGCGGAAGCCCCGGGCGAGTGCGCCGGTCTCGGCGAGGCGGGAGGCGTAGGGCTCCGCGGCGGGGTCGTAGCCGGTGCCGAGGGCGATGTCGAGCCAGCGCCGGCGGAGGGTGTCGTAGGGATCGGCCGCGCCGGCCCGGGCGGGCGGGGTGGCGGTGGCCAGGAGCGCCGCCGCGAGTAAGACGGCTCTGCGGGTGGGTCGCAGGGGGGCTCTGCGCTGCGGGTTCATAAAGGGCCGTCTACCACCGTGGGGCGATCACGCCAACACTTCGCGGATGACGTTGAAACCTGTACGGAATAGGTCTACGGTCGTTCGCGTTGAGTGGTTCAACGTTCAACATCCTCATCTGAAGGAGCTACGTCATGACGAGCACCGACCTGACCGCAGTGACCGGCGACTACACGATCGACACCGCCCACTCCACGATCGGCTTCACCGTCCGGCACGCCATGGTCACCAACGTCAAGGGCAAGTTCGACGACTTCAGCGGCTCGCTGCACCTGGACGGGAGCGACCCGTCCGCGTCGACGGCCTCCATCGACGTCAAGATGGACAGCATCGACACCGGGTCCGAGGACCGTGACGGGCACCTCAAGAGCGCGGACTTCTTCAAGATCGAGGAGTTCCCGACGATGACCTTCCGCTCCACCAAGGCGGAGGCGCTCGGCGACGAGGACTACCGGATCACCGGCGACCTGACGATCCTCGGTACCACGAAGCCGCTCACGATCGACCTCGAGTTCAACGGCTCCGCGAAGGACCCGTTCGGCAACGAGCGCGTGGGCTTCGAGGGCAAGGCCGAGATCAAGCGCTCCGAGTGGGGCCTGACCTGGAACGCGGCCCTGGAGACCGGTGGCGTGCTGATCTCCGACAAGATCAAGCTGAACTTCGACATCTCCGCGATCAAGAACGCGTGACCCGGGCGCCGCGGCTCAGCAGGTGCGCCGGTACGGGACATCCGGGAGATACCTCTTCCAGACGGCCTCGGACAGTCCGGAGCCGGCGCGCTCGCAGACCTCGGTGATCAGCTGCCGCGGGTTCACGTCGTACCGCAGCAGCGGGATGTGGGCGCCGGAGGCGTAGAGGGTGCCGTCGGCGCCGAACGTGAGGGCGTGCGTCTCGTCGCCCGCAGTGGGCAGGGTGGTCCCCAGGAGCCGTTGGGACGCCAGGTCCCACAGCTGCAGACGGCCCGCCGAACCGGCGACGGCGAGGGTTCGTCCGTCCCGGGAGAAGGCGAGCGCGGTCACCGCGCCGGTGGCGTCCGTCGTCGGGTCGGACGTGGTGCCGTCGAGCACACCGAGGCGCGCCCGCGCGGTCCCGTCCCAGAGAGTGACCCGGCCCAGGACGTCTCCCACGGCCAGCCGGGAGCCGTCCGGAGCGAAGGCCGCGGTGGTGGTCAGGTCCTCGCCCAGCACCCGCGGTTCCATGCGCCCGGCGCGCAGGTCGGCGACCAGGCCCTCCTGGGTGACCAGGGCGGCCCCGTCGGACCGCAGGGCCAGGCCCACCCCCTCCGAGGCACTGGTGACGACATCGCCGGGACGGACGCTGCGCACGGTCCTCACCCGCTGGTGGCGGCCCACGTCCCACAGCTCCACGGTGGGCCGCTCCAGGGACCGGTACACCAGCAGGGTGCGGCCGTGGGTGTCGAGGGCGAGACCGTCCGCCGCGAGGGAGCCGTCGGCGGCGGCACCGATGACCACGGTGGCGCGTACGCGACGGGCCCGCAGGTCCCACACCGTGATCCGGGACCCGGCCGGCCGTGTCCTCGCCTCGGGGTGGTACGGGTTCCGGCCGATCGCCAGATACCTGCCGTCGCCGCTGAGCGCCATGAGGTCGGCGCAGAGCTGCGTGCCGGAACACGGCGGCGTCGGCGGCTCGAAGACCACCCTCGCCTCGCGGGTGTCGAGCACCTGCACGCGCCGTTCGCCGCCCGTCCCCACGGAGCGGGCCAGGACGCGGCCGTCGTCGGAGAGTTGCGCGCGGTACGCCACGGGCCGCTGCGGGCGGGTCGTCGCGGCGGCGCCGAGGGCCAGTGAGCGCACGACGGTCGTGGAGCCGCCGAGATAGCGCACCACCCCCGCGGACCGGTCGTAGGCGACGTCCTCCCAGGTGTCGGCGACGATCCGGCGGCTCAGCACGGGCACCTGGGGACGATCCGCCCGCACCACCACGAGCCGGTGGGGTCCGGTGCCCACCAGGAAGGTGCCGTCGCCGCCCGGCCACACCTGGGTCAGCCCGTCGCCCTTGAAGGACGGGCTCGCGCGGCCGGTGCGCAGATCCCAGCCGTGGATCCCGTCGGCGCTCGCGACGGTGAGCGTGCGGCTGTCGGGGGTGAACTCCAGGGCGTGGTCGCGGCATTGGGCGGCCCGTGCCGTCGCCGTCCACGGCGCCGAGACCTTCCGCCGGTGCGTGAGATCCCACAGCTCCAGCGCGTGGCCGCCCGTGCACAGGGCGAGCCACCGACCGTCGGGGCTGGCGGCGAGACCGTCGACTCCCCCGTCCGGTTCGGGTATCCGCAGGGCCGGGCGGCCGCCGCGCGGGTCGTAGGCGCGCACACCGCCGTCGTCCCAGTCGACGGCGACGAGGGCGCGTGCGGTGAAGGCGAACGGGGTCTGCATCGCGTCCACCCCGGGGAGCGTCCGCGTGACCCGCCCGGACCGTACGTCCCACAGCTCGACACGGTCTTCCGCCAGCAGCGCGAGGGTGAGGCCGTCCGGGCCCACGGCGGCCGGGACACCGTCCATCAGCTTGCCGGGGCCCTTCGCGGACAGCGTGAGCCGTCGCGTGCGCAGGTCCCAGATCCGGACCCGGTCCGCCGTCACGGACACCACGGACCTGCCGTCCGCCGTCAGCCGGTGCACGTCGTTTCCCGAGCCCTCGAAACCGGCGTCCGCGCCCGGCACCGCGAACACGTCCTCGTCCCGCTGGGCCATCGCCCCGATCAGCGTCGACCGGGTCTCCGTCGTGTCGGCCAGCCGCGCGGCGGCGACGCTGAGCCGCATCGCCGTACGCGGATCGGAGAACCGCATGCCGTCCGCGACGGCGGCGACCCGACGGGCCTCGGCCTCCACCCGGCGGCGGTCGCTGGTGCGGTTCTGCTGCCAGGCGGCGGCCCCCGCGACCAGCGCGAGCACCAGCAGCGTGGCGAGGGCGCCGACGAGTCCGCGGCGCCTGCGGCGCTCGCCCCGGTGCGCGGCGCCGCTCGCCGTCAGGAACGCCTCCTCGTGCGGGGTGAGCGTCGCCCCGGCCAGTTGTTCCCGCGCCGCGGCCAGCCGGGTGCCGCGGTACAGGGCGCCCGGGTCGCGGCCGAGGTCCTCCCAGGTGCGGGCCGCCTCGGTGAGCCGGCGGTGCACCCGCAACTGCTCGCGTTCCTCGTCGATCCAGCCGGACAGCCGGGGCCAGGCGGTGATCAGCGCCTCGTGGGCGAGGTCCACGGTGCCGTGATCGAGGGTCACCAGCCGGGCACGTGCGAGGCGGTCCAGGACGAGGGAGACGTCGGCGGCGGGTGTCGGGCCGGCCGCCGGACCGGTGAAGTCGAGTTCGGCGCGGTCGACCGGCCGGCGGGTGTCCTGGGAGCCCTCGCCCGGCGTGATGAGCCGCAGCAGGACGAGGCGGGCGAGGTCCGCGTGTTCGGGGGACAGGTCCGCCCAGACCTTCTCGGCGCTCTGGGCGATGGCCCCGTGGACGCCGCCCGCGGCCTCGTACGCCTCCTCGGTGAGGGCCCGGCCGCGGCGGCGGCGCCAGGTCTCGCGCAGGACGTGCGAGAGCAGCGGGAGTGCGCCGGGCTCGTCGGCGATCTCGTCGACCAGGCGGGCGGTCAGGGTCCGTTCGACGATGTGTCCGGCGCTCTGGGCGGGCCTGACGATCACCTCGCGCAGCTCGGCCGGGTCCATCGGGCCGACCAGCAGGCCCGCCTCCCCCAACGCGTCTGCCAACGCCCGGTGTTCGGCGCAGCGGCCGTAGAAGTCCGCCCGTACGGCGATGACGACCCGCAGCCCGCTGTCCGGCTCCCGGGCACCGAGCAGCCGGTCGAGGAACGCGCGGCGTTCGTCCGGGTCCCGGCAGAGGGTGAAGACCTCCTCGAACTGGTCGACGACGACCAGGGTGTCGCCGGTCCCCGCCGGTCGCAGCGCGTCGTCGTGGGTGCGGGCCGGGTGCGGGCCCGGAGTGAGGACGCGGATCGCGGCCAGCTCGCGCTCGGCGCGCAGGGCCGGGATCAGTCCGGCGCGCAGGAGCGAGGACTTGCCGCTCCCGGAGGGGCCGAAGACCGCGGTGAAACGCCGCTCGCGGACCCGGTGCCGCAGGGCCGTGACGAGCCGGTCGCGGCCGAAGTACCGGTCGTGGTCGTCGGGTTCGAAGCGGGCGAGGCCCTGGTAGGGCGACTCGGTGTCGTCGTCCTGGCCGGCGGCCGCCTCGCGGACCTCCCGGTCGGCCTCCTGCCAGCGGCGCTCCCACTCCCCCGGGTCGCCCCCGCAGGCCGTGGCGTAGGCCAGGGCCACCTGGAGCGAGGGCAGGTGCTCGCCGGCCGCGGCCTGGGAGAGCGCGGTCACGGAGAAGTGCGCCCGGCGGGCGAGTTCGCGATAGGTGGGGCCGCCGGCCTCTTGGCGGAGCTTGCGGAGGGCGTACGCGAACCTCGGGACCGGTCCGGCGGCCGGATCGACCGGGGTCTCCCGACGGCCCATGTGCGCTCCGACTCCCCCGTGTCCGCCCGCGCCCCGTGCCGTGGACGCGTGTTCGCCGCCGCCACCCTAAGGAACGCCCCGGACCGGCCGCAAGGTTCCGCAGCCCCGCCACCAGGCACTTTGTTTTGTTCACAGTGGCGTGCGGTGGCTGCTGAACAACGCGCCGGGCGCTGGACTCGTGGTCACGGGCCTCGTTCCGGGGGCCGGTACCGCAGCGCGCGGTCCCCGCGCACCGACGCCACGAGAGACGACATGACCCTCACGAAGGGGGCGGCGACCTCGCCCCCGCGCACTGCCCGAGGTGTCCTCACGGGGGTGGGACACCTCGGGCAGGCCTCCCCGTTCGCACCGCCCGGGCGGCGCTTCTGCCTCGCGCGCCGGGCCTGGGCCCACTGGCTCGGGTGCGCGGGGTTCGCGCTGCTCCTGGCGACGACGACGGAGCTGGGCCCGCACCGGGTCTGGGGTGCCTGCGCGGCGGCCGGATACGGTACGGCGGCGCTGCTCGCCACGCGCGACTCGCGCACCTGCAGACGTGCCGCACTGACGGCCGCGCTCCTCGGGGCGGTCGTGGTGCCGCTGGTGGTGCTCGTCGTCTCGGGGGCGGCCCAGTCGGAGGTCGGTGTCGTCGAGCGTTCGGGCGCGCTGTTGCTGCACACGGGCAGCCCCTATCTGCCGCATCCGGCCCACACCGTGGACTACGACCCGTATCTGCCCGGGATGGCGCTCTTCGGCGTCCCTCGCGCTCTCTTCGGTGACGGTCCGCTCACCGACGCCCGCGTCTGGTTCTGCCTCACCTTCGTGGTCTGCATGTTCTTCGCCGGGCGGCGACCGGCCGGGGGCCCTGGGCCGACACCGGTGAGCGCGGTGGCGCTGCTCGCCGCCTTCCCCGCGGTGGCGCTGCCGCTGGCCGTCGGCGGGGTGGACCTGCCGGTGGTGGGGCTGATGTGCCTGAGCCTGGCGCTGGCGGGCCGGGGCGGCTCGGGAACGGCGGCCGGCGTGGCGATGGGCGCGGCGGCCGCGCTGAAGTGGACGGCGTGGCCGCTGCTGCCGGTGGGGCTGGTCCTGCTCGCGGTCACGGCGGGCCGCCGCACGGCGCTGCGGGCGGCTCTGGTCGCGCTGTCGGTGGCGGCCTCGGCCGTCGTGCCCGTCGCGCTCGCCGGCCCGCGCGCCTTCGTCGAGCACGTGGTGCTCTTCCCGCTCGGTGCGGGCGGTGTCCGCTCGCCGGCGGCCAGCCCGCTCCCGGGCCGTCTGCTCGCCGTGCACGTCCCGGGCGGCGCCGCCCTCGCGACGGCCGCGCTGGTGACCGCAGCGCTGGGGGTGACGCTCTCGCTGCTGATACGGCCGCCCCGTACCGTCCGTGCGGCGGCGGACCGGCTGGCGGTCGGTCTGGGGCTCGCCATCTGCCTGATCCCGGCGACCCGCTTCGGCTATCTCGTCCTGCCGCTGGTCCTCGCGGGCTGGTTCCGGTACACGTCGAAAACCGGTGGCTCTGCCTCCGCGGGCCCGGTCAGCCTGCCTCCGTGTCCAGTCCCGAGGCGTCCAGAATCCGGCCACCGGCTTTCCGGTGGCCGACGGTGACCTCTGTCTGACGACTCGTCATCCCCGCTGCCCGAACGGCCGGTTCGGCCTGCCGTGTCGCTGTCCGCGACGTTCACGACTTCGGGTCGCGGGGTTTCCTCATGCCGTTCGCTTGTCTCTGCTGGGTGTCGCCGTGTTCGCACAGGGGACGTCCGAGTTCATGCTGTCCGGGCTGACGCCGGACATCGCCGCCGAGTTGGGCGTCTCCGTGGGGGACGCCGGATTGCTGACCTCCGCCTTCGCCGTGGGGATGGTGGTCGGGGCACCGTCGATGGTCGCGCTCGCCCGGCGCTGGTCGCGGCGGGGTGCGCTGCCGGCGTTCCTGGTCGCCTTCGTCGGCGTTCATGCCGTCGGTGCGCTGACCGACAGCTTCGAGGTGCTGCTGGTCACCCGGGTGGTGGCGGCGCTCGCCGACGCCGGTTTCCTCGCCGTCGCGCTGACGGCCGCCGTGGCCATGGTCGCGCAGGACGCCAAGGGGCGGGCCACGTCCATGCTGCTGGGCGGGGTCACCCTCGCCTGTGTCGTCGGGGTGCCCGTGGGCGCGCTGCTGGGGCAGCTCCCGGGCCGGCGGGCGGCGTTCTGGGCGGTGGCCGCGGTGTCCGTGCCGGCGCTGGTGGCGGTGGCCCGCTCGGTTCCGGCCGGGGCCGCCGAGCGCGGCGTGCCCGCCCCCTCCCTGCGGGGTGAGCTGCGGTCGCTGCGCGGGCCACGTCTTCTGCCGGTGCTGCTGCCGGGTGCCCCGGTGAACGCGCGACCTTCTGCGCCTTCCACCTGTCTCGCGCCTCTCGTCACCGAGGTCACGGGGCTGGGCGACCGTTGGGTGCCGGTGGTGCTCGCGCTGTTCGGTCTCGGGGCGTTCGTGGGGGTGCGGACCGGCGGGCGGTACGCCGACCGGTGTCCGCGGCTGGTCGTGGGGGCGGGCGGCGGCGCCCTGTGCCTCGGGTGGGGTGCGCTCGCGCTCGGTGCCGGGGAGCCAGTCCTCGCGTGCGGACTCGTTCTCGTGCAGGGACGCTGTCCTTCGGTGTCGGCTCCACCCTGACCTCCCAGGCGCTCTACGCGGCCCCCGGCACCCCCACCCTGGCGGGCGGCCTCGCCACCGCGGCCTTCAACATCGGTGCCGCGTGCGGCCCTTGGCTCGGCGGCACGGTGATCGACACCGGGGGCGGGTACCGGTCGGCGGTGTGGGTGAGCCCGGGGCTGGTCGCGGTGGCACTGGCGGTCGCGGTGGCCGGTGTCCTGAACGACACCGCGACCGGCGGCTGAATCGCACCCCTTGTGCGCGCGTTCACAGGATTCCCATAATCCATCGACAGATTTGACCGGCCCATGTCAGAAATTGGGCGAATCTTTGATGCCCAGACTTGGCATGAGCTCGTCAAGCCACCCCCCACCTGGAAGAGGCATCACCTTGCAGAAACTCCTCACGGCCCTCAAGAGATGTCTGGCGGTCGGAGCCGCCGCGCTCGCGATCGCCAGCCTCCAGCCCGTGTCGGCCGCACAGGCCGCGCCCTCGCCCGTCGTCGGCGGCAGCCGTGCCGCGCAGGGCGAGTTCCCGTTCATGGTGCGGCTGTCCATGGGGTGCGGCGGAGCGCTGTACACCCAGCAGATCGTGCTCACCGCCGCGCACTGCGTGAACGGGACCGGGGCGAACACCGGCATCACCGCGACCGCGGGTGTCGTGGACCTCCAGTCCGGCACCGGCCGGGTGCAGGTGCGGTCGACGTACGTCTACCGGGCGCCCGGGTACAACGGCGACGGCAAGGACTGGGCGCTCATCAAGCTCGCCTCGCCGATCAACCTTCCTACGCTGAAGATCGCGACGACCACGCAGTACAACACCGGCACCTTCACGGTCGCCGGATGGGGCGCGGCCACCGAAGGCGGGGCCCAGCAGCGGTATCTGCTGAAGGCCACCGTGCCGTTCGTGAGCGACGCCGCCTGCCGGGGATACAGCGGGTACAGCGGGCTCATCGCCAACGAGGAGATCTGCGCGGGCTACGCCTCGGGCGGGGTCGACACCTGTCAGGGGGACTCCGGCGGGCCGATGTTCCGGCGGGACTCGGCGAACGCGTGGGTGCAGGTGGGCATCGTCAGCTGGGGCATAGGCTGCGCCCGGCCCAACGCGCCCGGTGTGTACACCGAGGTGTCCACGTTCGCCTCGGCGATCGCCTCGGCGGCCGCTTCGCTGTGAGGTGAGGCAGGACTTTCCTGGCCGCGGGCCCGGTGCGTCCGCGCATCGGGCCCGCGGTGTTCGCCCCCGGGCCGGATCACGCGGACCTCCGCTCAGAAGCCGCCGCCCCCGAAGTCCCCTCCCCCGCCGCCGAAATCGCCCCCGCCCCCGAAGTCCCCGCCGCCTCCGAAGTCGCCGAAGTCCCCGGAGTCGAAGTCCGAGCCGGACAGGTCGCCGCCCCCGTAGCCGCCGCCGAAGTCGCCGTAGCCGGAGCCGTAGTCGGCCGCGTAGGCGGGTGTGGCCATCATGCTGCCGAGGACCGTGCCGACCAGCAGGCCGGGCAGCAGGCCGCCGCCGAAGTAGCCGCCGGCCCAGGGGCCGTAGGCCGGGCCCGCGTCCCAGTAGGGGCGGCGGCCCTGGTCGGTGTCGACCTCGCGCATGACCGGGTCGCGGCCGTCGGCGAGGCGGGTGGCGTCCGCGGCGCAGACCGGGACCTCGCGCGGGGCGCCGCCCGGCGGTGTCCATGCGGCGTCGGTGACGGAGGGGCCGTGGCGGGGGTCGAAGAAGCAGGGGGCCCGGCGCTCGGGAAGCGGCCGGCCCTCGCGGCGCGCCGCGAGCTGGGCCAGGGAGAACCGGCCGTCCTCCAGGGCCTGGGTGACCGCCCGCACGTCCTCAGGTCGGGTGGCCGCCCCCATGAGTGTCTTCGCCTGCTCGTACGCGTCCAGCGCCCGCTCGTAGTCCGCGCGCATCGTGTCGTCGGCGCCCGCCTCGGCCGGATGGAAGTCCAGCCGGTCCAGCTCCTCGCCGAAGGCCGTGATGTCCTCGTCGACCACCACCCGCAGCTTCTCCAGCGCGGCCCGCTGCTCTTCCGCGTGCCGGCGCCGGTTGCGGCGCACCAGCGTGTACGCGCCCGCGCCGCCCGCCACGAGCACCGCGCCGACCGTGATCAGTGCCGTGCTCGACACCCCGCCGCCGTCGTCCGCGGAGTGCCAGGTGGACGGGGCCGAGCCACCCATGTTGGTGACCGCGGCGGCGGTGAAGTCGGTCAGCTGGGCGCGGGTGTCCTCGCCCCGGACGGTCGTGACCAGGTTCCGTACGGCCGCCTTCGGCAGGACCGAGGAGTCGGCGCGGGCGTCGAAGGCGTCACCGAGGCGGACCGCGTAGACGCCGGTGATGCCGGTCGCCGTGCGCAGCTTGGTGAACAGGTCCTGCTTCGGGTAGTCGGCGGGCAGCACCGCGACGAACAGCGGCTTGTCGGCCTTCGTGATCCGGTCCGCCAGCGCGTCCGCGTCCTTGGCGGACAGCTGGGCCGCGGCGGCCGGATCGACGTAGACCGGACTCCTGCGCAGGGCCTGGCCGATCTCCGAGACGCTCGTGGTGCTCTGCGCCGACGCGGGCGGGGCGGTCGTCGCCAGGGCGGCCAGGGCCGCGAGCACCAGGGCGAGCAGCAGCCCCGGAAGGCTTCGGGTCCGTACGACGGCCTGCGCGATGGCCTTCATACCTCGACGCTACCCGAAGCCCCCCGAAAGCGACCTCTCCGGCCGCCCCGTCAGGCCGCCCGGTACGCCTGCGTCAGCTTCCGCACCGCCTCTCCGTAGCGCCCGGTCAGCAGGAGGTGCTCGGCGTCGGCGAAGGGCGCCGCGACGGCGGCCGTCATGCGCGGGCCCGCCTTCTGCTGGACGATCAGCCGGGCCTTCTCGACGAGCGCGCGGCCCCTGTCGTCGGCACCGGCCCGCTCGGCCGCCCCGGCCGCGGCCCCGAGCGCCGTGAGCGTGGCCACCCCGCCCTCCGGGACCTTGGTGAGGGTGGTCAGGCCCCAGCCGTAGGGGAACTGCGGGTCGTACGTCGGGTCGCCCACGTTGATCGGCAGCTGGGCCTCGGACCTGGGCCAGGTGACGGGCAGCCGGCCGGTGAAGGCCCGCCTGCCGTAGAGGACGTCCGCGACACCGTCGCCCTCCGTGCCCGGCAGCCAGGAGGCGACCAGGGCGTCGATGCCGCCGAGCCGGTCGCCGATGAGCTGCGGCCGCCCGGAGACGATCAGCACCGCGCACTTCATGGCCGCGCACACCTTGTCCACGGCGGCCCGGTCGGCCGCGGACAGCTCCAGGTCGTTGCCGTTGCCGACGTCTCCGACGCCCTCGGCGTACGGGGCCTCGCCGACGACGACCACACCGACGTCGTGGCCGGCGGTCGGGGCGGAGGCGTCCTTGGAGTACGTCAGCTGCGCGGAGTTCCTGCGTATCGCCTCCAGGATCGTCGTGCCGGGGGTGATGTCGCCGGAGGCGCCCTGCCAGGTGACGGTCCAGCCGCCGCTCTGGTTGCCGATGTCGTCGGCGTTCGACCCGGCGACGTACACCTTCTGCGACTTCTTCAGCGGCAGCACGCCCCCGGAGTTCTTCAGCAGCACCTGCGACTCGGCGGCCGCCTGTCGGGCCACGGCCCGGTGTCCGGCGGAACCGATCTTCGAGGCGCCGCTCGTGTCGGCGTACGGCTTCTCGAAGAGCCCGAGCTTGAACTTCTGGGTGAGGATGCGCGACACGGCGTCGTCGATCCTCTTCTCGCTGACCCGCCCGGCCCGCACCTCCGCCACGAGCGCGGTGTGGAAGTCCTTGTAGGCGTAGGGGGCCATGACCATGTCGACGCCGGCGTTGACGGAGGTCCGGACGTCCGAGGCGTAGTCGCCGGGGATCTGGTCGATGCCGTTCCAGTCGCTGATGACGAAGCCGTCGAAGCCGAGCTTGTCCTTCAGGACCCCGTTGATCATGTCGGCGCGGGCGTGCATCTTCACCGGGCCCCGGCCGTCACCGACGATGTCGAGCGAGGAGTACGACGGCATGACCGTGCCGACGCCCCGGTCCACGGCCGTCCGGTAGGGGGCGAGGTGGATCGCCTCCAGCTGCTGTCGGGTGACCGTGGTGACGCCCTGGTCGATGGTGTAGGTGCCGGTGGTGGAGGAGCCGTACGCGGTGCCGCCGTCGCCGACGAAGTGCTTGGCGGTGGCGAGGACCTTGTCGTCGTCCTTCAGGTCCCGTCCGTCGCGGGCGCCCTGGAGGCCCTGGACGACCGTCTCCATGGACTCGACGAGGGCCGGGTCCTCGCCGAAGGACTCGTAGGAACGGCCCCAGCGTTCGTCCCGGGTGACGCAGAGGCAGGGCGCGAAGTCCCAGGGGATGCCGGTGGCACGGACCTCGGCGGCGGTCACGGCCCCTGTCCGCTGGGCCAGTGCGGGATCGCGGGTCGCGCCGATGCCGATGTTGTGCGGCATGACGGTGGCGCCGACCAGGTTGTTGTGGCCGTGGACGGCGTCGACGCCGTAGACGAGCGGGATCTGGAACCGGGTGGCCCGCGCCCGGAGCTGGAAGGAGTCGATCATCTTCGCCCAGGCCGCGGGGGTGTTGGGCGTGGGTGTGGAGCCGCCGCCGGAGAGCAGCGAGCCGAGGTCGTCGGCGGTGATGTCGGCACCGGTCCCGACGGCGCCGCGCTCGGCCTGCGTCATCTGGCCGGTCTTCTCCGCGAGGGACATGCGGGACAGGAGGTCGGCGACCCGTTTGCGCACGGGGAGCTTGCTGTTCAGATACGGCAGCCCGTGCGCGTCGATGACGACCTGCGGGGTCTCGGCGGGGGCCTTGGCGCCGGTGACGGTGAGCTTGAGGGGGACGGTCTCGGCGGCCTCGGCGGCCGTCTTGTCCTTGAGGGTGTGCACCCGCACGGTCCGGGTGGTGCCGGAGGCGGTGCCCGCGGGGAAGGTGAACTCGCCCTTGAGGGGGGTGTAGTCGGAGGTCGACGCGGAGCCGCCGGTGGTCTCGTAGGCGACGGTCACGGGCTCGTCGATCGGCGCGGAGCCGGTGGTGGCGAGGGTGACCTTCACGGTGGCCGTGCCGCCCTCCTTCACCGGGTACACGGCGGAGTCGGTGAGCACCGAGGCACGCAGCGACTGGTCGGCTCTGCCGTACAACTCGACGCCGTCCATGGCGAATTGACCTGGTGCGCCGACGGGGAGGGTGACGGCGTACCCCCACATCTGCGTCAGTCCCAGGACGTGGTCGATGCCTCCGACGGGCTGGTAGTCGGTGCGGTACGCGAAGTCCGTGAAGGGGATCTCGATCTGCTTCCAGCCGGTGAAGTCGTCGGTGAAGGACGTCGTCCACAGCTCGGAGGCCTCGCCGTTGGCACCGCCGTCCTTGAGTTCGAGGGCGACCTTCTTGCCGTTGTCCTGTCCCTCCCACCACAGGCGGATGCCCCGGTGGGCGGACCAGTCGTGGGCGGGTTCGGCGAAGGCGAAGTCGTGCGTGAAGCCGCCGTAGCCGCTGATGTCGTAGGTGCCGGAGAGGACCTGGTCGCCCTCGGGAGCGTCATCCCGGCTGCTCAGCCGCAGAGTTGGCGGGTCGTCGGTGTCACTGCCCCAGGTGAAGAGGCCGCCTGCCGGCGGGTTCGCGAAGGGGACTTCGCCCTCGAAGCGGTCGACGGGGACCGGGGGCGGATCGTCGGCCGCGCGGGCGACGGCCAGCGGCAGCAGGGAGGTGAGCAGGGCGGCGGAGACGAGCAGGGCGGTTCTTCGCATGGACCTTCCCTCGGCTCTCAGGGGTCACACAGGACTTACCTCACGGCGTGAGTGAACTCAGGCCCCGCATATCCGTCAAGACGTCGCGTCCGGCCATCGCGTCCCGCGCGAGTTGTACGACCGCAACGCGACCGGTGCACAACGGTGGTCGCACGGGGCGTCGAGCGGTGGCATCGTCGGCGGAGGACGGGGGTGGGGCCGTGAGACGACGATGCGTCAGCGGGGTGGCTCTGGTGGCCGCGGCCGTGGGGCTGCTGAGCGGGTGTACGGCCGTCGATCTGCCCCTGGCCGGGGTCCGGGTCGGGGCGGACGGGATGCCGTACGCGCTCCTCAGGCCGTGCGGGGACGACAGCTACCGCACGCCCGGGCTCGACGGGTCGGTCGGGGACGACGGCCCCGTCACCACCGGGTGGTCCGTGAAGAGGACGAGGCTGAGCGGAGACGCCGACTTCCCGCTGTTCTCGCCTCCGGCCGCCTGGGACGCCCGCCACCGGGGCGCCCGGCGACTGCTGCCGCAGCACCACTACACGCTGGGCTTCGGCCACTACGTGACCGGCGACTCCTACAACGGCATCGTCACCTTCACCACCGCGGACCTCGACGCACTCACGCCGGGCCAGGTCTGGGCCGACAGCCGGGCGATGAGCCGTCACGACTTCGAGAAGCTCGCCGAGGACTCGTGCTGAGGACGCGCGCCGAGGGCGGTCCCTCGTCAAGCCCGCCGGTGACCTGATCACGAAGTCGCACCGCACGACCTTGCCCGGGTCCCGCTCCCGCACACCCCAGTCATCGGCCGGCGCCGCCACAAGCAGCAGTCCGCGGCCGTGTTCCGACTCCGGCGCCGTGTCCGGGGTCCGGATCTCGCCCGGGCCGCTGTCGTGGACCTCCACACGGAACACTCCGTCGGCGAGCAGGGCGAGGTCGAGGCGGAAGCAGCGGTGGGGCGGAACGCCGTGGAGGAGAGCGTTGGTGGTGAGTTCGCTGACACAGAGGAGGATGTCGTCGCTCCGCCCGGACACGCCCCAGTCGGTCAGCGTGATACGCGTCAGGTCCCTGGCCACCGCCACTGACCTGCGGTCGCGGGGGTAGAGGGCGGTGCGGGAGTGCAGGAGCTGGGCTTGGGGGCTCACGGGGCGACTGTCACAGCAAGTGACTGCCGTGGGGCAGTGAGTGAGGTCGTAGTTCCCATTGCTACGACCTCACTACGAGGGCCTGGGGTGTGAGGCGGTCGGCGCACTCCTGGCGCACTTTCGGAAACAGGCCCGCCTGACGCAGGAACAGTCCGCCGAGACGGCGAGCATCCATGTCGACACAGTGCGGTCGATCGAACAGGGAAGACTGGCCCTCCAGCCGGACCGGGCGGAACAGTTCGACCAACTACTCGCCACCAAGGGGGCGTTGCAGTTCGCGCAGTCGTTGGTGGATCATGAGCAGGAGGCAATGAGCGTCCTGTCCTACGAGAGTCTCGCGATTCCTGGACCGCTCCAGACTCAGGACTACTGCCGCGCCGTAACGGCCGAGCAATGGGTGAACGCCCGCATGGAAAGGCAGTTGGTACTGCAACGGGAGCGGCCTCCTGTGTGCCACTTTGTCCTGGAGGAGAGCATCCTCCAGCGGCCCGTCGGTGGTCCGGAGGTGATGCGGGAGCAGTTCCGCCGTAGCGGGTGTCGCCGGGGCACGAGCGGCTGGTCTACCTGGAAGTACAGAGTGCCGGCTTCCTCGTTGAGGATCCCGACGAGGTCAGTGACTATGAACTGAAGTATGGAATGCTGCGGTCAGAGGCCCTCTCGCCGCGCGAGAGCGTACGCCTCGTGCATGGATTGCTAGGAGAACGATGAGCACCGCACTTCAGTGGATCAAGTCCAGCTACAGCAGCAGCGAAGGCGGCAACTGCATCGAGGTCGCCACCCAGCCGTCCGCCGTGCACATCCGCGACTCCAAGAACACCGGCCCCAACCTCACTGTGGCGCCCGCGACTTGGGCCGCCTTTCTCGGGCTGGCGCGGCGAGACGAGATCAAGTAGAGCGGGGCATGTCCAGCGGGGGGTATGCGTGGCGCGGCAGTGGGGAGCGCGCCGCCTATGAACGAGCCGTCAGGGCCAGGCTGAAGGACCAGCGGCTGCGTGAACTGCTGGAGCGACGGCCCACGGTCACCCAGGACGCCGTCGTGGCGGCGATGTGCGCGGAGTCCGTCGTCCCGCGCGTTGTGGGCACGTCCGCCCGGACGTTCACACATCGGCTGCACCTGCGCGCGGGGCGGCTGACCGACAGCCATCGCTGGGCCACTCCCCAGTCGCCCACGCTCTCCGCGCTCGGCGGGACGGACGACTGCGCGACCTTCGCCTGCGGTGGCGGCTGTGCCTTCCTCTTCCTTCTGGGGCTGCTCACCTCCTGGGGAGCCTCCAAGCTGCTCGCCGCTCCGCTCGCCCTGCTGCCCATCCTCACCGTCCTGACGTTCGTCCAGGCCCGGCGGGCGGTCCTGCGCAGCCTGCCGGACACCGACCCGCCGTCCGTGTGGCAGGCGGCTTTCGTGGCCGCCCCGCTGGTCCCGCTCATCTTCTTCCTCTGGCTGCTGGAGCAGCTGACCGCCGCTCTCTGGATCCGGGATCTGCGGCGGGGGCAACTGCCGCGCACGGTGGACCGGGTCGTCGAGGAACTGCTCGGCGACGACCGCGGCACCCTGCTCGTCACCAGCAGCCACGAGGGGCTGCGCTCACCCCGCGGGCACTACTTCGTCTACAACGGCTCCGCGTCCGAACTGAACCGCAAGATGGACCAGTTGGACGGCGGGGTGATCGCCGTGAGCGGGCCCCGTGGGGTCGGCAAGACGACGCTCATGGAGAACTGCGTACGCTCCGACGACTTCGCCGTGTTCGCGCACGCCCCCGCCACCTACGCCCCGCACGACTTCCTGACCTCACTGTTCGTCACGGTCTGCCGGACCTACATGAGCCGGGCGGGCTACGACCCGCCCGAGTTCGTGCGACTGTCCTACGTGCGCAGAGCCGTCCGCGCGCTGTCCCGTCCCCTGGGCCGCGTGCTGCGCCGGCTGGCCTTCGCCGTGCCCGCCGCGGCCCTGGTGGTGGCCGGTCTGTACGCCACGGAACGCACCCTGGAGGCGAATCACCGGCCCTGGGCCCAGGGGCACGGCGAGGAGCTGTGGGAGGCGGTCACCGGCTTCGTCCGGGACGTCTTGGACGGCCGGAGGCCCGAGGCGGCGCTCGGCCTCGCCGTAGCCGGGATCGCACTGTGGGTGCTGCGGGACTCCCAGGCCTTCTCCCGCTGGGTGCGGGGGATCACCGGCACGGTCTTCAGCGTGGTCACGATCGGGTTGATGGCCGGCCCGGTCGTCTCGCTCTACCTGGACGACCAGTTGCGGCAGTGGGTGCCGGCCATGGTCACGTGGTGGTCGGTGGCGCTGTTCTTCCTCTGGGTCGGGTGCGGCTTCCAGTACCTCAACACCGACGCCGGCTCCATCTCCCGGGTGCTGTGGTGGCGGGTGGACCGGGCCCGGTTCTACGGGCCGCCCGCCAAGCTGATCCCGCTGGTGGCGCTGGTCCTCGCCGCGGTGGACGAGGACACCCGGCCCCTGCTCACCGACCCCGATCACTCGGTGCGGATCCTGGTGTTCCTGCTCGGGGCGCTGCTGCACAGGCTCGGCAGGGGGCCCTGGTCGTTCCTGCGACCCGCCCCCCGCCTGGTCGTCGAGTGCCGTGATCACCTCTACCGGCTCCAGACCGTGCAGAGTTCGAGTGCCGCGCTGACCTCCGGTGCCGCCGCCCAGTTGCTCACCCTGGGTTCCTCGCACACCAGCACCCTGACGTCAGTCCCTCCCAACTACCCCGCTCTGGTGGGTGAGTTCCGGGAACTGCTGACGCGGATCGCGTTCGACGAGTGCCTCAGGGGGCACCGGGTCGTGATCGCCGTGGACGAGCTGGACCGGCTCGGCACCGATGTGCAGGCCCTGGCGTTCCTGGGGGAGATCAAGGCGATCCTCGGGGTTGCGCACGTGCACTACCTGGTGTCCGTCGCGGAGGACGTGGGTGCGGCGTTCGTACGGCGTGGGCTGCCGCACCGGGACGTGACGGACAGCTCGCTGGACGATGTCCTGCACGTGCGGCCGTGCGGGGCGGCCGAGGCGGGCCGGATCCTCGCGCGGCGCGCACCGGGCATCGGGGAGCCGTACGTGCTGCTCGCGCACGCCCTGTCCGGGGGCCTGCCGCGGGACCTGATCCGTTACGCGCGCCGCCTGCACGAGATCAAGTCGGCAACCCGGCAGGCCGAACTACCGGACGTGGCGGCCCTGTTGATCGTGGAGGAGCTGTCGGAGACGCTGGCGGGCTTCAGAACTCTGCTGGCCAAGCAGCCGTGGCGGGCGGGCGACCCCGACGTGCTGGGGCTGTTCCGCAGCGTCAGCGCTCATCTGCGGGCCGTCTGCCCCTGCCAGGAGCCGATGGAGGAACTGAAGCGGGCGCTGGCGCGGCTGGCGGCGCCCGACACGGCCGGGCTGGACGAGGCGGCGGGTCGGCTGGTGGACGAGGCCGCCGCCTACGTCTGTCTCTCCCTGACCCTGCTGGAGGTGTTCGCGCTGCCCGACTTCAACCCGCGCCGGGAGCAGGCCGAGGGCTCGCCCGGCGGGGCCCCGGACCTGCTCGCCGAGGCCCGCCAGGAGCTGTCGCTGTCGCCTTACACCGCCCGGCACGTCATCGACGGGATCCGGCGGGCCTGGGGGCTGTCGCCGGTCGCACCGGAACCGCTGGACGCGGCGGCCGTCGTACCACCGCCGCGCCGCCCTGAGTGCGAGCGCCACCGGGTGATCCGCCCGGTCGCGCGGGGAGTGGTCAGGACCTACTCGGCCGGCTCCACGCCCGCCCGCAGCAGACCGTAGGTGTACGCGTCCTCCAGTGCCTGCCAGGACGCCGCGATCACGTTCTCCGCGACGCCCACCGTCGACCACTCGCCCGTGCCGTCCGAGGTGGAGATCAGGACGCGGGTGGTGGACTGGGTGCCGTGGACGCCTTCGAGGATGCGGACCTTGTAGTCGACGAGGTCGAGCTTGGCGAGCTGGGGGTAGATCTTCTCCAGGGCCACGCGCAGGGCGCGGTCGAGGGCGTTGACCGGGCCGTTGCCCTCCGCGGTGGCGACGATGCGCTCGCCCTTGGCGAAGAGCTTGACCGTGGCCTCGTTGGCGTGGCTGCCGTCGGGGCGGTCCTCGACGATCGCGCGCCAGGACTCGACCCCGAAGTACTTCAGGGGCCTGCCCTGGACCTCGGCGCGCAGCAGGAGTTCGAAGGAGGCGTCGGCGGCCTCGTACGTGTAGCCCTTGAGCTCGCGCTCCTTGACCCGCTCGACGACCCGGCCGACCAGCTCGCGGTCGCCGCCGAGGTCGACGCCGAGTTCCTTGCCCTTGAGCTCGATCGAGGCGCGGCCCGCCATGTCGGAGACCAGCATCCGCATGGTGTTGCCTACCTGCTCGGGGTCGATGTGCTGGTAGAGGTCCGGGTCGACCTTGATGGCGGAGGCGTGCAGGCCTGCCTTGTGGGCGAAGGCCGAGACGCCGACGTAGGGCTGGTGGGTGGAGGGGGTCAGGTTGACGACCTCGGCGATGGCGTGCGAGATCCGCGTCATCTCGCGCAGCTTGCCGTCCGGCAGCACCTTCTTGCCGTACTTGAGCTCCAGGGCGGCGACGACCGGGAACAGGTTCGCGTTGCCGACACGCTCGCCGTAGCCGTTGGCCGTGCACTGGACGTGGGTGGCGCCCGCGTCCACGGCGGCGAGGGTGTTGGCGACCGCGCAGCCCGTGTCGTCCTGGGCGTGGATGCCGAGGCGGGCGCCGGTGTCGGCGAGGACGGTCGCGACGACCGCCTGGATCTGCGCCGGGAGCATGCCGCCGTTGGTGTCGCAGAGGATGACGACGGAGGCGCCGGCCTCCGAGGCCGCCCGTACGACGGCCTTCGCGTACTCCGGGTTCGCGCGGTAGCCGTCGAAGAAGTGCTCGCAGTCGACGAAGACCCGGCGGCCCTGGTCCGTCAGGAAGGAGACCGTGTCGCGGACCATCTCCAGGTTCTCGTCCAAGGTCGTCCGGAGCGCCAGTTCGACATGGCGGTCGTGCGACTTGGCGACCAGGGTGATCACCTCGGCACCGGAGTCCAGCAGGGCCTTGACCTGCGGGTCCTCCGAGGCCTTGGCGCCCGCGCGGCGGGTCGCGCCGAAGGCGACGAGCTGGGCGTGCTTGAAGTCGATCTCCTGACGGGCGCGGGCGAAGAACTCGGTGTCCCGCGGGTTGGCGCCGGGCCAGCCGCCCTCGATGAAGCCCACGCCGAAGTCGTCCAGGTGCCGTGCGATGGCCAGCTTGTCCGCGACGGTGAGGTTGATGCCCTCCCGCTGTGCGCCGTCGCGCAGGGTGGTGTCGAAGACGTGGAACTGATCGTCGAGCTCGCTGGTTGCGGTCATGGTCTCAAGGCTCCTGAGGATTGGATCTCGGTCGTACCGGAATGACCGGCTCCACCGCCCCCACATACTCCCTCGCGCTCTCGCCTCCGGCTGCGGGTGGGCCAGAAAAGCGAAAAACCCCTCGCGGGTGCGAGAGGTCTGCGCGCGGGTCGAGGACGACGGTGTCCACCCGTACCTGGTCGTACGTGGTGGTCACTGCGGACCGGCGCGCCTGCTGCCAATAATCGTGGCGAACGAGAGCACGGGGGCAGTCTGGCACAGACCGCCCCCGTGCTCACCCTCCGTCTCAGGATGCGAGCACTGTGCTGCTCATCGCAGGTGCCGTACGAAGGCGTCGGGCCCGTCGTTGTCGTCGCCGGCCGGGATCAGTGCCGGGTCGGAGGACCGGAAGAGGATCCGGCGGGCTCCGTCGGCGATCCGGCCCGGCAGGACGTCGGCCGTCGCGGTGCCACCGCTGGTGTCGGGGGTGACGAGCGCGGTCGTGCCCTTCCTCAGGTCCCGCAGGTAGACGGGGTACTCCTTGCCGTACCGGCTGCCGGGCTCGGTCACCTCCGAGGTGAAGGTGACATAGCGGCCGTCGGCGCTGATCGCCGGGCCCAGCGTGTACACCTCGCCGGGGCCGCCCTGGGTGCCGTGGATGCGCTGGTTGGTGCCGGTGCGCAGGGTGTGCACGAACACGTTCCGGCTTCCGTCGGTGTCGCCGGGGACCAGGTGGGTGTCCCGGGACTCGAAGACGACCGTACGGCCGTCGCCGCTGATGGACGGGGTCAGCGACTCCTTCTCGGTCGGCGAGCCGTCGTAGGAGCGGTCGACCTGGGTGTGCTCGCGCGTCGAGCGGTCGTACATCCAGACGTCGCCCCAGTCGTCGCCGCGCGGGCCGTTCGCGTAGGTGTACTGGTAGACGATCCGGCGCCCGTCGTCGCTGACCGTCGGCTGGGAGGCGTTGCGCGGCTCCCAGGTCGGCCTGGGGTGGCTGATCCGCTCGGTGGTGCCCTTGACGCGGTCGCGCAGGAAGACGACTCCGGTGTGCTCGGCGGTGTCCTGGAGGGTGTAGACGGCGTAGCGGCCGTTGGGGCTGACGGAGATCTCGGCGGGCTGCCCGGTGAAGCCCTCGGGGACCTCGATGCCGAACCCGATCCGCCGGCCCGAGTCGAGGGCGGCGATCCACAGCTCCGCGGACTGCGGGCCGTACTCGGCGTAGACGTAGCGGCCGTCGTTCAGGACCGCCACCAGCCCCCCGAAGCCCGCGAAGCGGAGCTTGCCGGTGTGCGGGTCGCGCAGGTACATGCTGGCGTGCGCCACCTGGGGGTCCAGGTCCTCGGCGTCCGAAGTCAGGGCGAGGTGACGGCCGTTGCGGCTGATGACCGCGGTGCGCGTGACGCCGTTGCCCGCCTTTCCCTCCGGGGTGACGCTGACCGGCTCGGTGTACGCGGCCCTGGGGGCGGCGCCCGCCGCGGGACCCGTGAGGGCCCCGGCGGTGAGGGCGGCCAGGACCGCGGCTGTCAGGAGCTTCTTGCCGTGCATGGATGTTCCCCCGTGCCCGGTAGTCCGGTTGTTGTCATTGCACTGTCCGCAGGAACACGTCCGCGACCCCGTTGGTGTCCCCCTCCACCAGATCGGGTGACGCCGACTCGAACGCGACGACCGTGCCGTCGGCGTTCACCGACGGATGCCCGGCCGGCCGGTCGTTGCGGCCGCCCCAGCGGTCGACGCTGACCAACTGACGCTTCCCCGTGGCGAGTTCGATCGCGTACACGGACCGGCCCGAGGTGTACGCCACCCGGGTGCCGTCTCCCGACAGCGAGGGCTCGGTGCCCCCGACCCGGGTCGTGGTGCCGGTGTCGAGGTCGCGGACGGCGGACGTGCGGCCCTGCTGGTAGGCGAGCTTGCGGCCGTCCGCGCCGAGCGAGGGGGCCGTCGCGTGCGCCGCGGCCTTCTCCAGGGCGCCGGTGTCCAGGTCACGGACGTACACGGCACCGCCCTGCTCGAAGGCGACGTACCGGCCGGAGTAGTCGATGGACGGATGGCCCGCGGCCTCGCCGGAGGGCGCGCTGACCACGTCGGTGTCGCCGCCGTTGAACTTGAAGCGGTACACGCGCGGTTGCGGATCCGGGTCGGTGTCGGTGGCGGGCAGGGTCGCCGCGTAGGTGAGCCACTGGCAGGTGGGGTTCACCACGGGCTGCCCCATCCAGGTGAAGCGGACGCCCTGGTAGGAGCCCAGACTGGTGAGCTTGCCGACCGCGCGGTTGCGGACGTGGACGCCCGGGCCGCCGTCGGCCAGGGGGGCCGCGTAGCCGACCATGCGGCCGCTGTAGCAGGGCGTGCCCTCGGACGAGGGTTTCTGGGTGTCGTTGTTGACCTGCGAGAACCAGCCGGGGGTGCTCACGAACACATCGCCCCCCGACGTGAAGGAGACCACCTTGTTCTCCCCCATCACCGGGTCGTGGGACGCCCCGGCGGGCCTGGCGATGCGCTCGGTGACGGACGGCATCGGTGCCGGGTTCCTCCGCAGGGCGCCCGAGAAGACGAACACGTCGGACTCCGCGTTGGTGTCGCCGGGCACCAGGTGGGAGGCCGACGAACTGAACGCCACCGCACGGCCCTTGGCGGCCAGCCCGTCGTCCAGCACCTGCGCGTCCCGCGGCAGGGCGGCCCCGCGGGCCCCGGTGCGCAGGTCACGCACGCGCGTGCCGTCCTCGCCGGCGACGACGGCGTACCGGCCGTCCGCCGTGACCGGGCCGGGGATCCCGTCGGCCACCCGCCGAGACGTGCCCGTGCGCAGGTCGTGGACGTACAGTCCGCCCTCGGCGTGGAAGAGGACCCGGCGGCCGTCCGCGGTGATGCGGACCAGGTAGGCGGCTCCGAGGCCGGTGTCGACCTGGGTCCGCTCGCCGGTCGTCCGGTCCCTGACGTAGATGTCGGCGGGATCCTGCTCGCTGTCGGCGCGCAGGCCGTACGCGACCCGGGTGCCGTCGCCGCTCACCGAGGCCCCGTTCTTGTCGCCCTCCTCGGCCGGCGAGATCAGGGCGTCGGTGCCGGTGGCCGTGTCACGGACGTACAGCAGACGGGCGTTCGCGTCGCCGTTGCGGTTGCCGATGGTGTACGCGACGTGCGCGCCGTCGGGGCTGACGGACTGCGCGCGGCCCAACTCGTTGCGCCCGGGCGGGTCCTGGGGCCACAGCTTCTCCGCGCGGCCGGTGGCGCGGTCGTACAGGTAGGGGGCGAGGAAGCGGGTGCCCGCCGTGAAGGCGATCCGGCCGCCGTCGGCGCTCGGCGCCGGTGAGCCGTAGGTGTAGCCCTCGCCGAGGTCGATCCTGGTGACCCCGCCCCCGGTCACGTCCTTGACCAGCAGGCACGGGGTGAAGTGCCCGCAGCCGAAGCTCGCCGCGCTGGACACGAACGCGACGGTAAGGCCGTCGGCGCTGATCGCGGAGTCGCCCGACGGCCCGTCGGCCTGGCTGCCGTCGGCCGCCGTGCTCACCCGCTCGGTGCGGGGTTTCCCGGGGGCGGCCTGGGTCTCGGTCCGGGTCTGGGCCTGGGCCTGGGCTGTCGTACCGGCCAGCATGAGGACGACTGCCGCCCCCAGCAGGGCTCTTGAGGTGCGCGACATCAGCGGGACCTCCACTGGAAGACGTCGTGCACACCGTGGGTGTCACCGGGGACGAGCCGGGTCGCGGTGGTGACGGTGGTTCCGGTGAACGCGGCGAGCGGGCCCGCGCCTAATAGGCACACTGCGGCTCTGGACATGTTCCCCCCTGTGATCCCCGTGGACGCATTGCCCCCGGCCCCGCGCCGAGGGCTCCTCACGAGGCAAACGCACCGCCGGCCACAGGGTCAATCGGCCTTATTGCGTACAACCCGGGCGGAAGGTCACGCGTCCGCGAGGAGGCCGTCGTCGAGGAACTCCCGTACGTGGCCGAGAATCGTCCCCCGGTCCGTGCCGCGCAGCCCGATCGCCACGTGGATGGAGAAGCCGTCCAGGAGGGCCCGCAGCCGGGTCGCGAAGCGGTCCGGGTCCACGGCCCGGAACTCCCCCCGCGAGACCCCCTCCGCGAGCAGCGCGACCAGGTCGCGGTGCCAGGCGCCCTCGATCGCGGCCTGGCGTGCGCGGGCCTCGTCGTCGGCGTTCTGCGAGCGGTTCCAGACCTCCAGCCACAGGGTCCAGTGCGGGTCGCGGTGGCCGTCGGGCACGTACAGGTCGACGTACGCGTCGAGCCGTGCACGGGCGGTCGCCGTGCGGGTGAGGAGCCGGGCGCGCTCGGCGCCGAGCCGCCCCTCGCTCCACTCCAGGGTCTGGAGCAGCAGTTCGTCCTTGGAGCGGAAGTAGTAGAGGAGATGGCCGCTGCTCATGCCGACCTCGCGGCCGAGCGCGGCCATGGTGAGCTTCTCCAGGCCGCGTTCGGCGATCATCTCCATGGCCGCGGCGAGGACCTCCTCACGGGGCGGGGCCTGTCTGCGCCCACCGGCCATGCGCTGCTCCTCGTCCTAGATCCTCGGCTGCTGCTGGGTGATGCAGTGGATGCCGCCACCGCCCGCAAAGATCGTACGGGCGTCCACCAGCGTGACCGTGCGCTCGGGGAACAGCCGCCGGAAGATGCCGGCCGCGAGCTCGTCACGCGGGTCGTCGAAGCCGCAGAGCACGACGCCGCCGTTGCACAGGTAGTGGTTGATGTACGAGTAGTCGACCCAGTGCCCGTCGGCCTCCAGGACGGTCGGCGCGGGCACCTCGACGACCTCCAGGCGGCGGCCCCGCGCGTCGGTCGCCGCCTTCAGCAGGCCGACGACCTCCCGGGTCACCTCGTGGTCCGGGTGCGCCGGGTCCGGCTGGACGTGGGCCAGGACGACCCCCGGGCGGGCGAAGGCGGCGACGATGTCGACGTGGCCCTGGGTGCCGTACGGGCCGTAGTCGCCGGTCAGGCCGCGCGGGAGCCAGATGGCCCGGGTGGTGCCGAGCCTGGCGTGGATCTCCGCCTCGACCTGCTCACGGGTCCAGCCGGGGTTGCGCCCGGTGCCGAGCTGGACGGTGTCGGTGAGCAGGACGGTGCCCTCGCCGTCGACATGGATCGCGCCGCCCTCGTTGACCAGCGGGCTGCTCAGCACCGGGACCCCGGCGAGGTCGGCGACCTGGCGGGCGATCTTCGCGTCGTGCTCCCAGCGGGCCCAGTCCTGGCCGCCCCAGCCGTTGAACACCCAGTCCACGGCGGCCAGTCGGCCGTTCTTGTCCTTGACGAACGTCGGGCCGATGTCGCGCATCCAGGCGTCGTCCAGCTCGCGCTCCACCAACTCGACGTCCGGGCCGAGCAGTTCGCGCGCGGACTCGGCGTGGCCGGGCCCGTGCACCATCGTCACCGGCTCGAAGCGGCGCACCGCGCGGGCCACGGACGCCCAGGCGGCCCGGGCCGCGGCCAGTTCCCCGTCGTCGGTGAAGGTCGGGTTGGGGCCGGGCCAGGCCATCCAGGTGCGTTCGTGCGGGGCCCATTCGGGCGGCATGCGGTAGGTCATCGGGAATCCTGCGGGTCCTAGAGGAAGTACAGACGGTTGAGGGCGACCGAGTCGGCGGGTGCGGAGGCGAGGGGCTCTCCGTCCAGCGTCACCAGGCCGGTGCGCGGGTCCACGTCCACCGCTCCGGTACGGGAGTTGAGGCGCAGGTCGGCCGGTCCAATGCCGCGGGTGCCGCGCACGGCGACCCTTCTCCTGCGGCTCGGCAGCCGGTCGTTGCCCTGGTCGAGGGCCGCCTGGGCGACGAAGGCGACGGAGATCTCGGCGGGGGTGGCGCCGTGCGCGCCGAACTGCGGTCCCAGGACGAGGGGTTCACAGGTGTCGGTGGCCGCACCGGGGTCGCCGACCACGCCGTAGGCCGGGAAGCCGGACTTCAGGACGAGTTGCGGCTTGGCGCCGAAGTACTCCGGCCGCCACAGCACGAGGTCGGCCAGCTTGCCGACCTCGATGGAGCCGACCTCGTGCGCAAGTCCGTGGGCCACGGCCGGGTTGATGGTCAGCTTGGCGATGTAGCGCAGCACGCGCTCGTTGTCGTGCTCCTCGGGCGCTCCGAACTCGGCCTTCATCTTCCCGGCCATCGCGAAGGTACGGCGGACCGTCTCCCCGGCCCGTCCCATGCCCTGCGCGTCGGAGGAGGTGATGCCGATCGCTCCGAGGTCGTGCAGCACGTCCTCGGCACCCATGGTCCCGGCGCGGATACGGTCGCGGGCCATGGCCGCGTCGCCGGGCAGGTCGGTCTTGAGGTCGTGGACGGAGACGATCATGCCGTAGTGCTCGGCGACGGCGTCCCGGCCGAAGGGCAGGGTGGGGTTGGTGGAGGAGCCGATGACGTGCGGGACTCCGGCCATCTTCAGCACGTTCGGCACGTGTCCGCCGCCGCAGCCCTCGATGTGGAAGGCGTGGATCGTGCGGCCCTCCAGCACGCTCAGGGTGTCCTCGACGGACAGGCACTCGTTCAACCCGTCGCTGTGCAGGGCGACTTGGACGTCGTGCTCCTCGGCCACCCGAAGCGCGGTGTCCAGCGCGCGGGTGTGGGCGCCCATGTCCTCGTGCACCTTGAATCCGCTCGCCCCGCCTTCGGCCAGCGCCTCGACCAGGGGGGTCTGGGCCGAGGAGGAACCTCGGCCCAGGAAGCCGATGTTGACCGGCCAGGCGTCGAACGCGCCGAAGGCGTGTCCCAGCGCCCAGGGCGAGTTGACCCCGACCCCCCACACCGGCCCGAACTCCTGCCCGATGATCGTGGTCACCCCGGACGCCAGCGAGGCCTCCATGATCCGCGGGGACAACAGATGGACGTGGGTGTCGACGGCCCCGGCGGTGGCGATCAGCCCCTCGCCGGACACGATGGAGGTGCCAGTGCCGACGACGACGTCCACCCCGTCGAGGGTGTCGGGGTTCCCGGCCCGTCCGATCGAGCAGATCCGCCCTTCGCGGATGCCGATCGAGACCTTCCGGATGCCCTGCACGGCGTCGATCACGACGACGTTGCTGACGACGACGTCACAGGTCTCCCGCACGGCGGCGGCCTTCAGGTGCAGCCCGTCACGGGCGGTCTTGCCGAACCCCGCGAGGAACTCGTCGCCGTAGCGCTGGGAGTCCTGCTCGACCCGGATCACCAGCCCGGAGTCACCGAGGCGCACGCGGTCGCCGGCGCGGGGGCCGTGGGTGGCGGCGTACTCATGGGGCGTGAGGCGCCGGGCCTCGGCGGGGTGGGCTCCGGGGCGGCTCATCGGACGGCCTCCTCGCCGGATGTTCCGGGCACGTCGGTCCGGCCGTCCCCCGCGCCCAGATAGCCGCAGGCCGCAGCCCGCCGCAGCGCTTCCTCGCGGGCCCCGGGCGCGTCCAGCGGCCCGTCGACCAGGCCGGCGAATCCCACGGCCACCCGGGCCCCGCCGATCGGTACCAGGCCGACCTCGCCCGACTCCCCCGGCCCGAACCGCACCGACGAGCCGGCGGGCACCGCGAGCCGCATGCCGTAGGCCTTCGCTCGGGGGAAGTCGAGGCGCGGGTTGGCCTCGAAGAAGTGGAAGTGGGAGGTGACGGAGACGGGCACGCCGGCGGTGTTGGTGACCGTCAGCCGTACGGCCGCCTCGGGCTCGGCGTGTGCGGGGCCCGGCAGCAGCGCGCCGGGGGCCCGCTCGCCGAGCCCGCCGCCGATCGGGTCGGTGACGACCGCGAGCCGCGAACCGTCCTCGAAGACCGCCTCGACATGCACCTCGGTGACGACGTCCGCGACCCCGGGCAGGACGTCGTCGGGGCCGAGCACCGACCGGGCGCGCTCGACGGCCTCGGCCAGCCGGACCCCGTCCCGGGCCGCCTCGCACACGGTGTCCGCGACGAGCGCGGTCGCCTCCGGGACGTTCAGCCGCAGCCCGCGGGCTCTGCGCGCCCGGGCCAGCTCGGCGGCCCCGAAGAGCAGCAGCCGGTCGCGTTCGGTGGGTGTCAGCCGCATGTCGTTCCCTCCTTTAGAGCAGCACTCTAAACGAGGGAGCAGATTCAGCAACAGGTCGGCGTCAGTGGACCGGATCACATCGAGCGGCGCTCAAACAAGGCGCGCGAACGCAGAACGGGCCCGCCCGGAACATGTCCGAGCGGGCCCGTGAGACGTCCGCGGAGGTCAGCCCAGCTTGTGCATCCAGCCGTGCTTGTCCTCCCTGAGCCCGCGCTGGAGGCCGAGCAGGGCCTCGCGCAGCTTCAGGGTGACCTCGCCGGGCGTGCCGTCGCCGTGGGTCCAGGCGTCCTTCTTCGTCTTGACGTGGCCGATCGGCGTGACGACCGCCGCGGTGCCGCAGGCGAAGACCTCGGTGAGGGCCCCGGAGGCCGCGTCGGCGCGCCACTGGTCCAGGGTGATGACACCCTCCTCGGCGGTGTAGCCGAGGTCCCGGGCGACCTGGAGGAGGGAGTCGCGGGTGATGCCCTCAAGGATGGAGCCCGTGAGCGACGGGGTGACGATCCGGTCGCCGTAGACGAAGGCGATGTTCATGCTGCCGGACTCCTCGACCTTGGTGCGGGTCACCGCGTCGAGATAGACGACCTGGTCGCAGCCGTTGGCGGCCGCCTCGGCCTGCGGGAGGAGGGAGGCCGCGTAGTTGCCGCCGGTCTTGGCGTCACCCGTGCCGCCGGGGACCGCGCGGACGTAGTCCTCGGAGACCCAGATGGTGACCGGCTTGACGCCCCCGGCGAAGTAGGCGCCCGACGGGGAGGCGATCAGCATGAAGAGGTACTCGTTGGCCGGGTGGACGCCGAGCGCGGCCTCCGTGGCGAACATGAACGGGCGCAGGTACAGGGACTCCTCGCCGCCGTGCGGCGGGACCCAGTCCGCGTCCTGGCCGATCAGCGCGTCCAGGGCCTCGATGAACAGCTCCTCGGGCAGCTCGGCCATCGCCATCCGGCGGGCGGAGTTGCGGAAGCGGCGCGCGTTGGCCTCGGGGCGGAACACGGCGACCGAGCCGTCGGCCTGGCGGAACGCCTTGAGACCCTCGAAGATCTCCTGTCCGTAGTGCAGGACGTGGGTGGAGGGGTCGAGGGAGATCGGGCCGTACGGGACGAGCTGCGCGTCGTGCCAGCCGCGCCCCTCGGTCCACTTGATCGTCACCATGTGGTCGGTGAAGTGGCGGCCGAACCCGGGGTTGGCCAGGATCGCCTCGCGCTCGGCGGCGGAGAGCGGGCTGGCGGAGGGCTTGAGCTCGATCGTGGGCGTCGTCATGAGTGGTTGTCCTTCACCGGTTGTGTAGTGACGGGCCGCGCTCACGCCCTTGTACTGTCAGTGACCAGTGCTAGGACGTCCGAGCATTCCCTCATTCCGCGGCTCCACGTTCGATTATCGCAAGCGGGGAGCCGGGGAAGAAACGGCGTGAAATGCGACCCAGGGGATGATGGTGACACCCGGCGGGGGACATGCGAAAGCCGCCGGGTGCGAGTGACCCGGCGGCTTCGAATGCTATTCGAGTGATCCGCCCGGTCAGCCGGCTACTCGTACGGCCAGCGCGTCGCCGATCTCGGCGGTGCTGCGGGCGGGCTTGCCGGTGCGCTCGGCGAGGTCGGCGGAGACCGCCTCCTCGATCCGGGCGGCCTCGCTCTCGTAGCCGAGGTGGCGCAGGAGCAGGGCGACGGACAGGACCGTGGCGGTGGGGTCGGCCTTGCCCTGGCCGGCGATGTCCGGGGCCGAGCCGTGGACGGGCTCGAACATGGACGGGAACTCGCCGCTCGGGTTGATGTTCCCGGAGGCGGCGACGCCGATGCCGCCGGAGACGGCCGCGGCGAGGTCGGTGATGATGTCGCCGAAGAGGTTGTCGGTGACGATCACGTCGAACCGGGCCGGGTCGGTGACCAGGTAGATGGTCGCCGCGTCCACGTGGATGTAGTCGGTGGTGACCTCGGGGAACTCCGCGGCCACCTTGGTGAAGATGTTCGTCCAGAGGTGTCCGGCGAAGGTCAGCACGTTGTTCTTGTGGACCAGCGTGAGCTTCTTGCGGGGGCGGGCCTGGGCGCGGGCGAAGGCGTCGCGGACCACGCGCTCGACACCGAAGGCCGTGTTCACGGAGACCTCGGTGGCGACCTCGTGCTCGGTGCCCTTGCGGATGGTGCCGCCGTTGCCGGTGTAGGGGCCCTCGGTGCCCTCGCGGACGACCACGAAGTCGATGGCCGGCTCGCCCTTGAGGGGCGTGTCGACACCGGGGAGCAGCTTCGACGGGCGCAGGTTCACGTGGTGGTCGAAGGCGAAGCGGAGCTTGAGGAGGAAGCCGCGCTCCAGCACCCCGGAGGGGACCGACGGGTCGCCGATGGCGCCCAGCAGGATCGCGTCGTGCTGCTTCAGCGCGTCGAGGTCGGCGTCGGTGAGGGTCTCACCGGTGGCGTGGTAGCGCCGGGCACCGAAGTCGAAGTCCTTGGTCTCCAGCTTCACATCCTGCGGAAGGACGGCGGAGAGGACCTTGAGACCTTCGGCCACGACCTCCTGGCCGATGCCGTCACCGGGAATCACTGCGAGATTGATGCTGCGAGACATGCGGGAACCCTACTCCTCGTCCCATGGGATGACATCGACCGTCCGCGATGCGGACATGTCGGCCGGGTGGGTGTCAGCCCTTCGACTCCCGTTCACCCTTAGGTATGGCGGCCGTTGGGATCCGCTGGGAACTTCACCGGCATGGACCTCCCCGACTTCGGCATTCCGCCCCGGCTCGCGCGCCGGATGAGCATGGCCGAGCAGCACGAGTACCTGCGGACCAGGCTGTCCCGGCGCCGCACGCTGGTGACGGCGGGCGCGGTCGCCGGCGGGCTGCTCACCGGCTGCTCCGCCGAGGGGACGTCCACCGCCGGTCCGGCCGCCCCCGCCTCGCCCACGACCGCGGTGCACGGTTCCGCCGTCTCCCCCTTCGGCCGCCATCTCGCCTTCGGCGCCGATCCGAGGACCCAGATGCGGATCTCGTGGCAGGTCCCGCTCGCGGTGCGAAGGCCCTACGTCCGCGTCGGCCTCCGGCCCGACGACCTGAGCCGCAGGATCGGGGCCGAGCTCCGCGACCTGCACACCCCGGGGCAGACCGGCGTACGTCTCGCTCTCGACCAGTACTACCTGCACGCGGCCCTGGACGGGCTGCGCCCCGGCACCACGTACTACTACGGCGTCGGTCACGACGGCTTCGACCCGGCGGACGCGGGCCGCCGCTCGACCATCAGCAGCTTCCGCACCGCGCCGGCGAGCCCGGAGAGGTTCGTCTTCACGGCCTTCGGCGACCAGGGGGTCGGCACCGCCGCGGCCGCCAACGACAACCTCCTGCTGCGCCAGAAGCCCGCCTTCCACCTGCACGCGGGCGACATCTGCTACGCCGACGCCAACGGCCAGGGGGCGAAGTCCGACGGGTACGACCCGGCCTTCTGGGACCTGTTCCTCAAGCAGAACGAACAGGTCGCGCGGAGCGTGCCCTGGATGGTCACCACCGGCAACCACGACATGGAGGCCTGGTACTCCCCCGACGGCTACGGCGGCCAGCTCGCCCGCTGGTCCCTCCCGGAGAGCGGCTTCGACCCGCGTGCGGCGCCGGGCGTGTACTCCTTCACGTACGGCAACCTCGGCGTCGTGGCCCTGGACGCGAACGACGTGTCGTACGAGATCCCCGCCAACTTCGGCTACACGGACGGGAAGCAGACGGCCTGGCTGGACCGGAGGCTGGGGGAACTGCGGGCGGCCCGGGGTATCGACTTCGTCGTCGTCTACTTCCACCACTGCGCGTACTCGACGTCCTCGCACGCCTCCGACGGCGGGGTGCGTGCGGAGTGGCTGCCGCTGTTCGAGAAGCACCAGGTGGACCTGGTGATCAACGGACACAACCATGTGTACGAGCGCACGGACGCGATCCGCGGCGGCGAGGTCGGCCGGTCGGTGCCGGTCGGCGGGGCCACCGACCCGACGCGGGACGGGATCGTGTACGTCACGGCCGGCGGGGGCGGCCGCGACCTGTACGGCTTCCCCTCCGGTGTGAAGGAGAGCTACGAGGGCCGCGTGCACGACCACGAGTCCGTCGAGACCTTCCGGTGGACGAAGTCGAAGCAGCCCCACCAGGAGACCGTGGAGTGGTCACGGGTGCGCTACCGCGGGTTCTCGCTGCTCTCGGTGGAGGTGGAGAGCGGGTCCAGGCCGCGGCTGACGGTGTCGGCGCTCGCGCAGAGCGGGGAGCGCATCGACCGTTTCGAGGTGCGGCGCGGGGCCTGACGGGCCCGCGCCACACCTCTCACGGGTGCGGCTCCCGGCATCGGGGGACCGGTCAGTGACCGGTCGAGCCGCCGTTGTCACGGCGGTCGAGGGCGCGCTGCAGTGCTGCGGCCGCGTTCTTGCGGTCGGACTCGCTGGTACGGGAGGTGTGACGGACTCGACGGCGGGCGGTCGTCTCGGCCATGAGAAATCGACTCCTTCGTATTCCGGAAGATCCGGGAAAGGGGACTACGAGACGCCGGAAGGGGCGGGGAGCGTCGGGCCGCAGGGGTTGCCTGCGCGGGGCCCGGCTCACGACCGCCATTCGCTTGATCGAGCGAGACGTTCGGCTCCTACAAAGCTAAGGGAGGACAGCCGGTCTGTCTCCACAATTACTCGGACTTCCTACTATCTGAGACGGTGGAGTGGGTCACACTGCGCTGACCTGCGGTTTCGCTGAGGCGCGCGGTCCTTCGGAGCCGTGGCGGGACGTGACGAAGGGGCCGGGCAGCAGCCCGGCCCCTTCCTGTGACTGGTGTCCCGTCAGCCCATGTGCGGGTACGGGTAGTCGGTCGGCGGGACCAGGGTCTCCTTGATGGCACGGGTCAGGGTCCAGCGCTGGAGGTTCTGCGGGGCGCCGGCCTTGTCGTTGGTGCCCGAGGCACGGCCGCCGCCGAAGGGCTGCTGGCCGACGACGGCACCGGTCGACTTGTCGTTGACGTAGAAGTTGCCGGCCGCGTAGCGCAGCTTCTCCATCGTGTACGCGGTCGCCGCGCGGTCGCCCGAGATCACCGAGCCGGTCAGGGCGTAGTCGGACGCCGACTCCATCTGGGTCAGCATCTCCTCGTACTTCTCGTCCTCGTAGACGTGGACCGCGAGGAACGGGCCGAAGTACTCGGTCGTGAAGACCTCGTTCTCCGGGTCCGTGCACTCGACGACGGTCGGGCGGACGAAATAGCCGACCGAGTCGTCGTAGGAGCCGCCCGCCACGATCGTGCAGGTCGGGTCCGACTTCGCGCGGTCGATGGCGGCCTTGTTCTTGGCGAAGGCGCGCTCGTCGATGACCGCGCCGATGAAGTTCGAGAGGTCGGTGACATCACCCATGGTGATGCCGTCGACCTCGGCGGCGAACTCCTCGCGGAAACCGCTGTTCCAGATCGACGCCGGGACGTAGGCCCGGGAGGTCGCCGAGCACTTCTGGCCCTGGTACTCGAAGGCACCGCGGGTCAGCGCGGTCTTGAGGATCGCGCGGTCGGCGCTCGGGTGGGCGACGACGAAGTCCTTGCCGCCGGTCTCACCGACCAGGCGCGGGTAGGTGCGGTACTTCTCGATGTTGGCGCCGACCGTCTTCCACAGGTGCTGGAAGGTCTTGGTGGAGCCGGTGAAGTGGATGCCCGCGAGGTCCCGGTGCTCCAGGGCGACCTCGGAGACCGCGATGCCGTCGCCGGTGACGAGGTTGATGACGCCCTTGGGCAGACCCGCCTCCTCCAGGAGCTGCATCAGCAGCACGGCGGCGTGGGTCTGCGTCGGGGACGGCTTCCACACCACGACGTTGCCCATGAGCGCGGGCGCGGTGGGCAGGTTGCCCGCGATCGCCGTGAAGTTGAACGGCGTGATCGCGTAGACGAAGCCTTCTAGCGGACGGTGGTCGAGGCGGTTCCAGACACCCGGGGCGTTGGCCGGGGGCTGCTCGGCGAGCAGGTCACGGGCGTACTTGACGTTGAAGCGCCAGAAGTCGACCAGCTCGCAGGGCGTGTCGATCTCGGCCTGCTGGGCGGTCTTGGACTGGCCGAGCATGGTGGAGGCGGCCAGCGTCTCGCGCCAGGGTCCCGCGAGCAGTTCGGCGGCGCGCAGGATGATCGCGGCACGGTCGTCGAAGGACATCGCGCGCCAGGCGGGGGCGGCGGCGAGCGCCGCGTCGATGGCGTCCCGGGCGTCCTGCTGGGTGGCGTTGCGCAGGGTGCCGAGGACGGCCTTGTGGTTGTGCGGCTGCACGACCTGGAAGGGCTCGCCGCCGCCCAGCCGCTTCTCACCGCCGATGGTCATCGGCAGGTCGACCGGGTTCTCGGCCAGCTCCTTGAGCTTCACCTCCAGCCGGGCCCGCTCGGGCGAGCCGGGGGCGTAGCCGTGCACCGGCTCGTTGACGGGGGTGGGGACCTGGGTCACAGCGTCCATGAGATCCGTAACTCCTTGAACTTGAGCGGGTGTTCGGGCTCAGCCCTTGCTGATCATGCTGCGGACGAAGAAACGCAGGTTCGCCGGCTTCTCCGCGAGCCGCCGCATGAAGTAGCCGTACCAGTCGGTGCCGTAGGCGGTGTAGACGCGCATGCGGTGGCCTTCGGCGGCCAGGCGCAGGTGTTCGTCGCCGCGGATGCCGTAGAGCATCTGGAACTCGTACTCGTCGGGCTTGCGGCCCGCCTGCCGGGCGAGTTCCTGGGCGATGGAGATCAGGCGCGGGTCGTGGGAGCCGACCATCGGGTACCCCTCGCCCTCCATGAGGATGCGCAGGACCCGGACGTACGCCTTGTCGATCTCGTGTTTCTGCTGGTAGGCGACCTCGGCGGGCTCCTTGTACGCGCCCTTCACGAGTCGCACCCGGCTGCCCGCCTCGGCGAGCCGGCGGGCGTCGGCCTCGGTGCGGAAGAGGTAGGCCTGGATGACGCAGCCGGTCTGCGGGAAGTCCCTGCGCAGTTCCTCGTGGATGGCGAACATCGAGTCGAGGGTGGTGTGGTCCTCGGCGTCGAGCGTGACGGTCGTACCGATGGCGGCGGCGGCCTCGACGACGGGCCGGACGTTGGCGAGCGCGAGCTCGTGGCCGCCGTCCAGGGCCTGCCCGAACATCGACAGCTTCACGGACATCTCGGCCCTGGTACCCAGGTCGAGTGTCCTGAGCCGCTCGACGAGCGCGAGGTAGGCGTCCCGCGCGGCCTCCGCCTGCTCGGGTGTGGTGATGTCCTCGCCGACCACGTCCATGGTCAGCTCCAGGCCCCGCGCGGTGAGCTCCTGGATGATCGGGACGATCTCGTCGACGGTCTCACCGGGGATGAAGCGGTCGACCACCTGCTTGGTGACCGGGGCCGCCGAGATCAGGCGTCGCATCCGGTCGCTGCGCGACGCGGCAAGAATCACGGGACCCAGCACGGGGCACCTCCACAAACCAGCAGATAGAACCACCGTGAAACCTAAGGATCCCTCCGATCGTCGGCCATCGACAGCTGTCACGCATCCGTGCCGCAGATCTCAGACAGATGTATGAAGGGCGGTGTTTTTGCGCGAGAATGCCCGAGTGACTGGGGACTACAAAGGTGACTACCAGGAGCTGGTCGACGAGATCTCGGAGCTCCTGGGCGTCCCGGCGACCCTGGAGAACCGCGACTTCGAGCTGATCGCCTTCGGCGCGTACGACAGTGAGGGCGACCTCGACCCGTCGGCGCTGGACCCGGTGCGCACCCGCTCGATCCTGACCCGGCGTTCCACGGCCGCGGTCCGGACGTGGTTCGAGGGCTTCGGCATCACGCGGGCCTCCGGCCCGGTGCGGATTCCGCCGACCCCGGAGGCGGGGGTCTACCGGGGGCGTATCTGTCTGCCCGTACGCCATCGCGGGGTCGTCCTCGGTTACGTCTGGCTCCTGGAATCCGACCCCGGGCCGACCGGCCCGCAGCTGGACGCGGCCATGCGGGTGACCGCCCGGATCGGGGCCCTGCTCGCGGACGAGGCGCAGCACGGGGCCGACCTGAGCCGGGAGCTGCGGGCGGTGCTGACCGCCGAGCGCGGCTGGCAGGCCGACATGGCGGTGGCGGCCCTGCGCACGGCACTGGGGTCCCGCGGTGACGGCCCGTACGCCGTGGTGTGCGTCGCCCCGTGGCCGTCCGCCGACCCGGAGGACTCCCCGTCGGCCCGAACGGTCCCGCATACGACGGCCTCGTGCACGGTGCCGTGGGGTGTCTCGGCCCAGTCGCTGGCGCTGCTGGTACGGCTGCGGGCGACGGACACGCCGACCCCGGCGAACTCCGCGGCGGCCCGGTTGCTGGAGCGGGCGCGGGGCATGGGCGGCGGCGGACCGGAGGAGGGCGGGCCGGCCCCGGTCGCCGCCGGGGTGGCCGCCGCGCGGGTGGGCCTGGCGGAACTGGCCCCCGCCTGGCAGGAGGCGTCGGCCGCTGCGCGGGCCGCGCTTGCGGAACCCCGGCTCGGCCCGGTCGCGCAGTGGTCCCGCATCGGCCCGTACCGCCTGCTGACCGCCCTCCCCCCGGAGGCGGCCCACGACCCCGCCGTGAGCCCCCTCCTCTCCCCCGCCCACCGCGAACTGGCCCGCACCGCGGAGACCTACCTCGACTGCGCGGGCCAGGCCGCCCGCACCGCGGCGGAACTGGGCATCCACCGCCAGACCCTCTACTACCGCCTCTCCCGCGTGGAACAGCTCACGGGCCTGGACCTGGACGAGGGGGAGGACCGGCTGTTGCTGCACATGGCGCTCAAGGGGGCGCGGCTGTAAGGGCTGTCGGCCACAGTCTCCGACCGGTCGGATAGCACCACCGTGACCACCACGTTCGGCGGGTGACCGGCCCCGCACCCCTGCTGATGACCGACCCCGACAACACCCTCGCCCGGTCCCGCAGGACGCCCTCTGCGCCCTGTCCCCCGTCCACCCGGTCGGCACCCAACTCGCCGCCGCCGCAAGGTCGGTAAGCCGCATGGGCCCGTCGCGAGACACACACCCTCGCCGCGGCCGCGCTGGACCCGCCTCCTCGCACCTCCCCCGCCGGGCCGCACCTCCGCCCCGCACCGCCGGTCCGCCGGCCCGCGAGCCCCGCACCGGCCCTGGCCCCCGATGCAGCCGGCCCTCCAGGACCCCTACGGCTCGCTCAGGGGGCACAAGCCCACGGCCACCGCGATCGCCGACCTCCTCGACCAGGTCGACCTGGACCCGTCGTACGGCCACCGGCTGCCGCACGAGCTCTTCCGCGGCCAGCGCCAACGCGTCTGCACCGCACGGGCGTTGGCGTGCGAGCCCCGACTTCTGGTCCTGGACGAGTCGGTGTCGGCGCTGGACACCTCTGCGCGGGCCGGCCTCCTCACTCTTCCGCCGACCTTCGGGACGGACTGCGCCCCGGGTACCTGTCCATCCGCCACGACCGCCCGGCCGTACGGCACTTCGCGGGCCGGGGGCCGGACACGCGGGAAGGGCGCGTCACGTGCGCGTGGCGGCCTCGATGACCTGGCGCAGGCCCTCGGTGAGGGTGTCCGCGTCGGGCGCGCTCTTGGGGTCGAAGGCCCACTGGCCGATGAGTCCGGTCATCAGCGCCAGATAGAACCGGCCGAGGGTGTCGGCGGTCTCGTCCGTGACCTCCTCCTCCGGCATGCCCATGAGCATGGAGACCAGGCCGCGCCCGCCCTCGCGCTGCGCACGGACCAACTGGTCGCGCACTTCGGGCAGTTGGTCGCCCATGCCCATGATCTCCAGGCTGAGCCGCCACATCGAGCCGGGCCCGCGCATGGTGTCGACGATGTTGGCCCACACCTCCCGGAAGCGCTCCAGCGAGCCGGGTGCGGCGGCGAATCCCTCACCCCCCTCGAAGGACATCTCGTCCACCAGCGCGATGTAGGCCTGCCCCAGCAGCGCGTCCTTCGACCCGTAGTGATAGCCGATGGACGCCAGGTTCGTCCCCGACTCCTTGACGATGTCCCGCGCGGTCGTCCGCAGGAACCCCTTCTCCAGCAGGCAGCGCTTGGCGCCTTCGAGCAGATCCTCGCGATGTCCCATGGGCCCAGCCTATCTAGACGAGCGATTTATACAAACGTCATAGACAAGCGTTTAAGACGCTCGTATAGTCGCTGGCATGACGAACCCGACTCCCGCCGGTTCCCTGGCCGGCCGCCGCGAATGGACCGCACTCGGCGTCCTGATGCTCCCGCTGCTCCTGGTCTCGATGGACGTCTCCGTCCTCTACTTCGCCATCCCGGCGATCAGCGCGGACCTGGAACCGAGCGGCACCCAACAGCTGTGGATCTTCGACATCTACGGCTTCGTCCTGGCCGGCCTGCTGATGACGATGGGCTCCCTGGGCGACCGCATCGGCCGCCGCAGGCTGCTGCTGATCGGCGCGGTCGCCTTCAGCGCGGCCTCCCTCGCCGCGGCGTACGCCCACAGCGCCGAGATGCTGATCGCGGCCCGCGCGCTGCTCGGCCTCGGCGGCGCGACCCTGATGCCGTCGACGATGGCCCTGATCCGCACGATGTTCACCGACTCCGGCCAGCGCGCGAAGGCGATCGGCATCTGGTCCGGCATGATGACGGCCGGCATCGCCCTCGGCTCGGTGATGAGCGGAGTGCTGGTCGAGTACTTCTGGTGGGGCTCGATCTTCCTGGTCAACCTGCCCGCGATGGCCCTGCTGCTGCTCCTCGGCCCGTTCCTGCTCCCCGAGTCGAGGGACCCCGCACCCGGCCGCTTCGACTGGCCGAGCGTCCCGCTGTCGATGGCCGCCGTCCTGCCCGTCGTCTACGGCCTGAAAGAGATCCCGTCCGAGGGCTGGCACGTCGGGTACGTCGTCTCGATCACCGTGGGTCTGCTCTTCGTCGCCCTCTTCGTGCACCGCCAGCGCACCACGGCCTCACCGATGATCGACCCCGCGCTGTTCCGTGGCCACGGCTTCGCCCCCTCCGTGGCGCTCAACCTGATCTCGTCGTTCGCCATGATGGGCTCGGCGTTCTTCACCACGCAGTACCTGCAGTCGGTGCTCGGCAAGAGCGCGCTGGAGGCGGCCCTGTGGGCGCTGCTGCCCTCCGTGCCCATCGGCGCGGCCGCCCCGACCGCGACCGCGCTGGTCCAGAAGGGCGTCAACCGCGCCTACGTCGTCACCGCGGGCTTCGCGATCGGCGCGGCCGGCTATGCCCTGCTGGCACTCGCGGGCACGGACTCCCTGTGGCTGGTCCTGGTCGCGTGCGGTGTCCTGGCCTGCGGGGTCGTCGTGGTCATCTCCCTGATCACGGACCTGGCCCTGAGCAGCGCCCCCGTGGAGCGGGCGGGCTCGGCGTCCTCGCTGATGGAGACGGCCGCGGAGTTCGGCGGCGCCCTCGGGATGGCGGTCCTCGGCTCCATCGGTACGGCGATCTACCGTCACGAGATCCCGTCCTCCGCGCCGGACCCGGCCCGCGAGACGCTGGGCGGGGCGCTGGCGATCGCGGACCGGGTACCGGGCCTGGCCACGGCGGCCCGGGAGGCGTTCACGCACGGCATGCAGGGGGCTGCGATCGCGGGGGCGGTGCTGCTGGCGGGAGCGGCGGTACTGGCGGCGATAACGCTGCGGGGAGTCGAGGTACGGACGGAGGCGCCGGAACCGGAGAGGTCACACGCCTGAGGCATGAGAAAAGGCTGGGCGGACCGAGGGTTCTCGGTCCGCCCAGCCTCCTGTCGTGAAAGGTCAGACCAGGTTCACCGCGCGAGCGGACGTCGCGCCGATCTCCTCGGCGACCTCGGTCAGCACACCCGCGGGCACGGTGTCGTCGACGGTGAGGACGGCCAGCGCCTCGCCACCGGCGATCGCACGCGAGACCTGCATACCGGCGATGTTGATCCCGGCCTCGCCGAAGATCCGGCCCACCGTGCCGACGACACCGGGACGGTCCTCGTACTTGAGGACGACCATGTGGTCGGCGAGGGCCAGGTCGACGTCGTACTCCCCGACGGCGACGATCTTCTGGAGGTGCTTCGGACCGGCCAGCGTGCCGGAGACCGACACCTCCTCGCCGCTGCCGAGCGTGCCGCGCACGGTGACGACGTTGCGGTGGTCGGCCGACTCCGAGCTGGTCGTCAGCCGCACCTCGACACCGCGCTCCTGCGCGAACAGCGGGGCGTTGACGTACGAGACGGTCTCGGCGACGACGTCCTCGAAGACACCCTTGAGGGCGCTGAGCTCCAGCACCTTCACATCGTGCTGGGTGATCTCGCCGTACACCTCGACGTCGAGGCGGACCGCGACCTCACCGGCGAGCGCGGTGAAGATACGGCCGAGGCGCTCGGCGAGCGGCAGGCCCGGCTTGACGTCCTCGGCGATGACACCGCCCTGGACGTTCACCGCGTCCGGCACGAGCTCGCCGGCGAGCGCAAGGCGCACCGAGCGGGCGACGGCGATACCGGCCTTCTCCTGGGCTTCGTCGGTGGAGGCGCCGAGGTGCGGGGTGGCGACGACCTGGTCGAACTCGAACAGCGGGGAGTCCGTGCAGGGCTCCTTCGCGTACACGTCGAGACCGGCACCGGCGACCCGGCCCTCCTTGAGGGCGGAGTACAGCGCCTCCTCGTCGACGATCCCGCCGCGCGCGGCGTTGACGATCCGCACGCTCGGCTTGACCTTGCGCAGCGCCTCGTCGCCGATGAGGCCGACGGTCTCGGGGGTCTTGGGCAGGTGCACGGTGATGAAGTCGGAGACCTCGAGCAGCTCGTCCAGCGACAGCACCTTGACGCCCATCTGGGCGGCGCGGGCGGGCTGGATGTAGGGGTCGTAGGCGACGACCTTCATGCCGAACCCGGACATGCGCTGGGCGACGAGCGCGCCGATGCGGCCGAGACCGACGACACCGAGGGTCTTCTCGGCGAGCTCCACGCCCGTGTACTTGCTGCGCTTCCACTCGCCGTTCTTCAGCGCGGCGTTGGCCTGCGGGATGTGGCGGGCGGTGGCGACGAGGAGACCGCAGGCGAGCTCGGCGGCGGTCACGATGTTGGAGGTGGGGGCGTTGACGACCATCACGCCGGCCTTGGTGGCGGCGGAGACGTCGACGTTGTCCAGGCCGACGCCGGCTCGTGCGACGACCTTCAGCTTGTGCGCGGCCGCGATGGCCTCGGCGTCCACCTTGGTGGCGGAGCGGATCAGGATCGCGTCGACGTCGGCGATGGCCGGGAGCAGTTCGGCTCGATCCGCTCCGTTGCAGTGCCGGATCTCGAAGTCCGGGCCGAGCGCGTCCACAGTCGCGGGCGACAGCTCTTCAGCGATGAGTACGACGGGTTTCGAGCTCACGTGAGTCCTCACAAGTCCATTGCGTGCGGACGGCCGTCCCGACGGCCGCAGGCGGTGGAGGGTACTGGCCGCGTGGAAGACGCACGACGCTGTGGGCCTGACGCGTATGTTGTGCGCCAGTGTAGTGGCGCGGCGGAGGTCGTCTTGCGCCTCTGCGGAAGGATCACCCGTCCGTGATGCGACGGGTTGGACAACGGGGCCGGAGCGGACTCGCTCCGGCCCGTCACGCGAGGCTTACGCCTCCTCGTCGACCCAGCTCATCAGCTTGCGCAGCTGCTTGCCGGTGGTCTCCAGCAGGTGCTCGGAGTCCTGCTGCTTGTACTCGTTGTACTTCTTCAGACCGCCGTGGTACTCGGCCATCCACTCACGGGCGAAGGTGCCGTCCTGGATCTCGGCGAGGATCTTCTTCATCTCGGCCTTGGTGGAGTCGGTGATGATCCGCGGGCCGGTGACGTAGTCGCCCCACTCGGCGGTCTCGGAGATCGACCAGCGCATCTTCTCCAGGCCGCCCTCGTACATGAGGTCGACGATGAGCTTCAGCTCGTGCAGGCACTCGAAGTACGCGATCTCCGGCTGGTAGCCGGCTTCGGTCAGCGTCTCGAAACCGGCCTTGACCAGCGCGGCCGTACCACCGCAGAGAACGGCCTGCTCACCGAACAGGTCGGTCTCGGTCTCCTCGGTGAAGGTCGTCTTGATGACGCCGGCGCGGGTGCCGCCGATGCCCTTGGCGTACGACAGCGCGAGCGCGAAGGCGTTGCCCGACGCGTCCTGCTCGACGGCCGCGATGCACGGAACGCCGCGGCCCTCCTCGTACTGCCGGCGGACCAGGTGACCCGGGCCCTTGGGGGCGACCATGCAGACGTCGACGTTCGCCGGGGGCTTGATGAAGTCGAAGCGGATGTTCAGGCCGTGGCCGAAGAACAGCGCGTCGCCGTCGTTCAGGTTGTCCTTGATGGACTCCTCGTAGACCTGGGCCTGGATCGGGTCCGGGACCAGGATCATGATGACGTCGGCCTCGGCGGCGGCCTCGGAGGGCGTCACCACGCGCAGGCCCTGCTCCTCGGCCTTGGCCTTGGACTTGGAGCCCTCGTGCAGACCGACACGCACGTCGACACCCGAGTCACGGAGCGACAGCGCGTGGGCGTGGCCCTGGCTGCCGTAACCGATGACCGCGACCTTGCGGCCCTGGATGATGGACAGGTCGGCGTCGGCGTCGTAGAACAGCTCGGCCACTTTGGGTTCTCTCCTTGGTGTGCAGGTGTTGCGCCCCACCGTATGACGGCGGACTGGGATGAAGTTTCGGGGTCTCGGCATACGGGCGGCCGGGGCCGCCCGCGCACCGCCTTACGCGCTGCGGTCGAGTGCGCGCAGCGAACGGTCCGTGATCGAGCGCGAGCCGCGGCCGATCGCGATCGTGCCGGACTGGACCAGTTCCTTGATGCCGAACGGCTCCAGCATCTTCAGCATCGCGGACAGCTTGTCGCTGCTGCCGGTGGCCTCGATCGTGACGGCCTCCGGGGAGACGTCGACGGTCTTGGCGCGGAACAGCTGGACGATCTCGACGATCTGGGAGCGCGTCTCGTTGTCGGCGCGCACCTTCACCAGAACGAGTTCGCGCTGAACGGCGGAACCGGCCTCCAGCTCGACGATCTTCAGCACGTTGACGAGCTTGTTGAGCTGCTTGGTCACCTGCTCCAGCGGCAGTTCCTCGATCACGTTGACCACGATGGTGATCCGGGAGATCTCGGGGTGCTCGGTCACACCGACCGCGAGCGAGTCGATGTTGAAGCCGCGGCGGGAGAACAGGGCGGCGATCCGGGCCAGGATGCCGGGGGTGTTCTCCACCAGGACGGAGAGCGTGTGCTTGGACATGATCTTTTACGTCTCTCTCGCTCAGTCGTCTTCGTTGTCGCCGAAGTCGGGGCGGACGTCCCGGGCGGCCATGATCTCGTCGTTGGAGGTGCCGGCGGCGACCATCGGCCACACCATCGCGTCCTCGTGGACGATGAAGTCCACGACGACGGGACGGTCGTTGATGGAGTTGGCCTCCGCGATGACCTTGTCCAGGTCCTCCGGGCGCTCGCAGCGCAGGCCCACGCAGCCCATCGCCTCGGACAGCTTCACGAAGTCCGGCACGCGCGTGCCCTTGGCGTCCGGGTTGATGTCCTCGGGGCCGCTGTGCAGCACGGTGTTGGAGTAGCGCTGGTTGTAGAAGAGGGTCTGCCACTGGCGGACCATCCCGAGGGCGCCGTTGTTGATGATGGCGACCTTGATCGGGATGTTGTTCAGGGCGCAGGTGGTCAGTTCCTGGTTGGTCATCTGGAAGCAGCCGTCGCCGTCGATCGCCCAGACCGTGTTGCCCGGCATGCCGGCCTTGGCGCCCATCGCGGCCGGGACCGCGTAGCCCATGGTTCCGGCGCCGCCGGAGTTCAGCCAGGTGGCCGGCTTCTCGTACTGGATGAAGTGCGCGGACCACATCTGGTGCTGGCCGACGCCCGCGGCGAAGATCGTGTCCTCGGGGGCGAGCTGCCCGATCCGCTCGATGACCTGCTGCGGGGACAGCGAGCCGTCGGCGGGCAGGTCGTAGCCGAGCGGGTAGGTCTCGCGCCAGCGGGACAGGTCCTTCCACCAGGCGCTGTAGTCGCCCTTGTGGCCCTCGCTGTGCTCCTTCTGGACGGCCTGGACCAGGTCGGCGATGACCTCGCGGGCGTCCCCGACGATCGGCACGTCGGCGGCGCGGTTCTTGCCGATCTCGGCCGGGTCGATGTCGGCGTGGACGATCTTGGCGTGCGGGGCGAAGCTGTCCAGCTTGCCGGTGACGCGGTCGTCGAAGCGGGTACCGAGGGCGACGATCAGGTCGGCCTTCTGCAGCGCGGTGACGGCGGTGACCGCACCGTGCATGCCCGGCATTCCCACGTGCAGCGGGTGGCTGTCGGGGAATGCGCCGAGCCCCATCAGGGTGGTGGTGACGGGGGCTCCGGTGAGTTCGGCGAGGACCTTCAGCTCGGCGGTGGCGCCGGACTTGATGACACCGCCGCCGACGTAGAGGACGGGCCGCTTGGCCTGGGTGATCAGCTTGGCGCCCTCGCGGATCTGCTTGGCGTGCGGCTTGGTCACCGGGCGGTAGCCGGGCAGGTCCATGACGGGCGGCCAGGAGAACGTCGTCTTCGCCTGGAGCGCGTCCTTGGCGATGTCGACCAGGACCGGGCCCGGACGGCCGGTGGAGGCGATGTGGAACGCCTGCGCGATGACCCGCGGGATGTCCTCGGCCTTGGTGACCAGGAAGTTGTGCTTGGTGATCGGCATGGTGATGCCGACGATGTCCGCCTCCTGGAAGGCGTCGGTGCCGATCGCCTTGGAGGCCACCTGCCCGGTGATCGCCACGAGCGGCACCGAGTCCATGTGGGCGTCCGCGATCGGGGTGACCAGGTTGGTGGCGCCGGGGCCCGAGGTCGCCATGCAGACGCCGACCTTGCCGGTGGCCTGCGCGTAACCGGTGGCCGCGTGACCGGCGCCCTGCTCATGACGGACCAGGACGTGGCGCACCCGGGTGGAGTCCATCAGCGGGTCGTACGCCGGAAGGATGGCACCGCCGGGGATACCGAATACGGTCTCGGCGCCGACCTCCTCGAGAGAGCGGATGAGGGACTGCGCGCCCGTGACGTGCTCGGGGGCGGACTGCTGTCCTCCGGATCGGGGCCGCGGCTGCGGATGGGCCCCGGTGGCCTGCTCGGTCATCGTCATTCTCTTCTCGATGCTGAGGGTGTGAAGCTGAGGTGGGGAGGCTGGGCAACAAAAAACCCCTCGTGCCAGAAGGCAAGCGAGGGGAGCGCGCCGGGTGGGGATCGCTGAGCGGTCTGTGGCTCAGCGTCAGCCGACGCGCTTTCCAAGTACGAGAATTCGGGTGCGCATGAGACTGACCCTCCCCCCGGCACGCACTCACTGTCAAGTGGGTGGGACGGGAGTCTCATTATGTGAACGGAGGGTCGTCCCACCACCGAGTACGGCGGTGATGCTTCCGCTGTACACGCCCGTACCGCCTCCGGCGAACGCGGGCTCCGCGGGGCCGTGCGGCACCGGATAGTGGCCCGAGGCCAGCGCCCTGCGCAGCCGGTACTCGTCCAGCGGACCGGAGAACGCCATGCCCTGCCCGTGGGTGCAGCCCATCGCGCGCAGGGCGACGACCTGTTCGGGAAGGTCCACGCCGTCGGCCACGGACTGCAGCCCGAGGTCTCCGGCGATTCTGAGCAGCCCACTGGTGATCTTGTGCAGTCTGGCGGACTCCACGACGCCCTCGACCAGGCTGCGGTCGAGCTTGAGCACGTCCACGGGGAGTCTGCGCAGCGCGGTGATCGCCGCGTAGCCACTGCCGAAGCCGTCCAGGGCGATCCGGACACCGACGCGCCGGATCGCGGTCAGCCGGCGCTCCAGCTCGTCCAGCGAGACCCGGGGGTCGGCGTCGGAGAGCTCGATGACCAGGGAGCCGGACGGCAGCCCGTGCCGGGTGAGCAGCGCCTCGACGGAGCCCAGGGGCAGCGAGCGGTCCAGCAGCCGCTGGGCGCTCATCCGGACCGCCACGGGCACGGTGAGCCCGGCCGCGGCCCGCTCGGCGGCCTTCTCCACGGCCTCCTCCAGGATCCAGCGGCCCAGCTCCTGCGTCTTGTCGCTGTCCTCGGCCACCCGCAGGAACTCGGCCGGCGTGAACAGCACCCCCTGGGAGGAGCGCCAGCGCGCCTGGGCGGAGACCGACGTGATCCGGCCGTCCTCCAGACAGACGACGGGCTGGTGCAGCAGGGCGAACTCGCCGTCGTGCAGCGCGGCACGCAGGCGCGTGGCCAGCTCCGCCTTGCGTACGACGTCCTGCTGCATCTGGGGCGCGTACAGCTCGACGCGGCCCTTGCCGCCCGCCTTGGCGCGGTACATCGCGAGGTCGGCGTTGCGCAGGATCTCGCCCGCTCCGAGGCCGGGCTCGGCGAAGGCGACGCCGATGGAGGCGGCGACCCGGACATCGTTGCCGTCGATGAGGTACGGCTGCGACAGCGTGACCCTGAGGCGGTCGGCGAGCTCCAGGATGTTGCCCTCGCGGGCGGTGCGGTCGCGGGTGCCGTCCCCGACGATCAGCGCGGCGAACTCGTCCCCGCCGAGCCGGGCGGCGGTGTCGCCGTACCGGACCGCGTCCTGCAGTCTGCGGGCGGCCTGGACGAGCAGTTCGTCCCCGGCCTGGTGCCCGATGGTGTCGTTGACGGCCTTGAAGCCGTCCAGGTCGATGAAGAGGACGGCCGTGCCGCGGTCGGAGGAACGGCGGCCGGACAGGGCCTGGTGGACGCGCCGGGTGAACAGGGCGCGGTTGGGCAGGTCGGTCAGCGGGTCGTGCTCGGCGTTGTGCTGGAGCTGCGCCTGGAGGCGCACTCTTTCGGTCACGTCCCGGCTGTTGAAGATGAGGCCGCCGTGGTGACGGTTGACGGTGGACTCGACGTTGAGCCAGCCGCCGTCGCCGGACCGGAAGCGGCACTCGATACGGGTGGTGGCCTCTTCGAGCGGGTTGGCCGCGAGGAAGCGGCGCACCTCGTGCACCACGCAGCCCAGGTCCTCCGGGTGGATGAGCCCGGCCAGTTCCGTGCCCACGAGGTCCTCGGCGGGGCGGCCGTAGACCCCGGCCGCGGCCGGGGAGACGTACCGGAGGATGCCGTTGGGCGCGGCGATCATGATGACGTCGCTGGAGCCCTGCACCAGGGAGCGGAAGTGGTTCTCCTTCTGCGCGAGTTCCTGGGTGAGGGTGATGTTGTCGAGCAGCATGATGCCCTGGCGCACCACGAGGGCGAGCACGACGGTGCCGCCGGTGAGCAGCACCACGCGGTCCACGCTGCGGCCGTTGAGGACGTTGTAGAGGATCCCCAGCGTGCAGACGGCGGCGGCGAGATACGGGGTGAGGGCGGCCAGCGACCCGGTGATGGGCCGGGTGGCCGGATACCGGCCCTGGTCACCGCCCTGCGCTCCCTGCGCGGACGGGTGGTGCTGGATCCCGAACCGCTGCCTGGGCAGGTGTTCGTGCACCACGCGCGTGTGCCCGGTGGGGCGCTGCCGGTCGCCGTCGCTCCGGGGCGCGGCCCAGGGGGCGTAGGCGAGGAGCAGGGAGCCGGCGAACCAGCCGGCGTCCAGCAACTGACCGGAGCGGTAGCTGTTGTGCAGCAGCGGCGAGGTGAACAGGGCGTCGCACATCACGGTCAGGGCGAGCGCGCCGATCGCGGTGTTCACCGCGGTGCGGTTGACCGCCGAGCGCCGGAAGTGCAGTGCCAGGACCATGCTGACGAGGGCGATGTCCAGCAGCGGGTACGCCAGGGACAGCGCGGTGTGCGCGACGCTCGGCCCCTCGGACTTCGCCGCCTGGGCGAGGGCGAGGCTCCACGAGAGCGTGAGCAGCGAGCCGCCGATCAGCCAGGCGTCCAGGCCGAGGCAGACCCAGCCCGCCTTCGTCACCGGCCGCTTGGCGAGGACCAGCAGGCCCACGATCGCGGGCGGCGCGAAGCAGAGGAAGAACAGGTCGGCGCAGCTGGGATCGGGCACGTCCCGGCCCAGGACGACCTCGTACCACCCCCAGATGAGATTGCCGAGCGAGGCCATCGTGGAGGAGATACCGAAGAGCAGCCAGGCGGGTCGAAAGCGGACCCGACGGTTGCGGGCGTGGACGAAGCACGACACGGCGGCGGTGCCCGCCGCGGCACTCAGCCCGAAGTCGCCCATGACCAGGGCCACTTCAGGCGACCCCCAGTCGAGCGCGGAACCGATGGCGTAGCCCGCGCACACCAGGGCGAGAAGGAGTTGGTGGACCAGGCTCGACCCGCCACGGGCGGTCGGCGGCCGCGAGGGCAGCGCCCCCCTCACGGGCCGGGCGCGCAGCGCTCCGTCGAGGGTGGTCGTGGGAGACGGGGGCGAGCTCACCGGGCCCTCCCGGTCCGCGCCGCTCCGGGGTCCCGGGGGTCCGGGTGCGCCGGGTGCGCATGCCTCCTGCGGCTGCTGTGCCTGCGGTGGTGATGACCGCCGTGACCGGCGTGGTGGCCGCGTCTGCGCGCGGCTGTGTGCCAGGGTCGGAGCCGGCGGCCCCGCCGCGTCGGATCGTTGGTCCATAGGCCGTGCATCGCCCGTCGCCCCCCTCACAGTCTGCAATGTCCATCCCCGGCGCCGAACGGTGCGCGGCGCAGCCCCTGTCGGGACGATACACCAGTCTCGTCACTCAGGGACATAGTTCCTCTACGCTCCGTGACGACCAGCGGCGATGCGAGCACGGACCGCGTCCGAAGGGTTGCGGAGGGTACCGGAAGCGGATTACACGCCTGTTGCGCGCCCGCCCCGACAGCGCGTTCCGTACGCGTCACGCGCCGCCTGATCCCGTCGTAAGGATCACGTTGCGCAAGGGCTCCCGGTTCACATAACGGTTCAACTGATCCACCAACAGGCGCTTGGCGCGCGGCAGGAACGCGGACGTGGGTCCTCCGACATGGGGACTGATGAGTACGCCCGGCGCCTGCCACAAGGGGTGCCCCTGGGGCAGCGGCTCGGGGTCGGTGACGTCGAGGGCCGCGGTGATGCGGCCGGTCTCCAGCTCGGCGAGCAGCGCCTTGGTGTCGACGACGCCGCCGCGGGCCACATTCACGAGGAGCGCGCCGTCCTTCATACGGGCAAGGAACTGGGCGTCGACCAGGTGACGGGTGGTGTCGTCGAGGGGCGTGGACAGGATGACGACGTCCGCCTCGGGGAGCAGGGCGGGCAGTTCGGCGAGCGGATGCACGGGGCCGCGCTCCGTGGTGCGCGCGGAGCGCGCGACGCGCGCCACCCGCGCCACCTCGAACGGCACGAGCCGGTCCTCGATGGCGGTGCCGATCGAGCCGTAGCCGACGACGAGGACGTTCTTGTCGGCGAGCGCGGGCCGGAACGCGCCCTGCCAGGACTGCTGTTGCTGGGCGCGGACGAACTCGGGGATGCCGCGCAGCGAGGCGAGGGTCAGGGTGAGCGCCAGCTCGGCGGTGCTGGCCTCGTGCACACCGCGCGCGTTGCACAGCGGCACGCCCGGCACGATGTCGGACAGCCGGGCCAGTACGTCGTCGACACCGGCCGTGAGCGTCTGCACGAGCCGGAGGTTGGTCATGTACGGCAGGGGCCGGACCTTCACCGGCTGCCGCTTCATGTAGGGCACGACGTAGACGGCGCAGTTCGCGGGATCTCCCGGGAAGTCCTGCTCACCGTCGTCACCCCCGTCCCAGAAGAGGTAGTGGGGCCCTTCGGGGAGCCCTGCGATCTCGTCCGGCGGGATGGGGAGCCACACGTCAGCAGTCATGCCAGGAGGCTATGTCAGGCGTCCCGCGGCCCAGAGGTTAGGTTGGGGGCCGGAAGAGGGAGGGTCACGAGCAGGTGGAGCGCAGGACGATCGGCGCGGCGGCGCTCGCGGTGGGAGCCGTCGGACTCGGATGCATGCCGATGAGCTGGGCCTACAGCGGTTCGCGGCAGCGGGGTGACGAGTCGGTCAGGGCCGTGCACCGAGCACTCGATCTGGGCTCGACGCTGCTGGACACGGCCGACATGTACGGCCCGTTCACCAACGAGCTGCTGCTGGGGCGGGTGTTGAAGGAGCGGCGCCAGGAAGCGTTCGTGTCCACCAAGGTCGGCCTGCTGGTGGGCGAGCAGCACATCGTGGCCAACGGCCGCCCCGGCTACGTGAGAAGAGCCTGCGACGCGTCGCTGCGGCGGCTCCAGACGGATGTGATCGACCTCTACCAGCTGCACCGCGAGGACCCCGAGGTCCCGGTCGAGGAGACCTGGGGCGCGATGGCGGAGCTCGTACAGGCGGGAAAAGTACGGTCGTTGGGGCTGTGCGCGATGGGGGTGCGGGGCGGTCGCCGCTCCGGAACCAGGCTGTACGACGCGACGGTCCGCCAGTTGCGACGGGTCCAGCAGGTCTTCCCGGTGAGCGCGGTGGAGGCGGAGCTGTCGGTGTGGTCGCCGGAGGCCCTGGAGACGCTGGTGCCGTGGTGCGCGGCGCGCGGGATCGGCTTCCTCGCGGCGATGCCCCTCGGCAACGGCTTCCTGACCGGCACCCTGACCCCGGGCGAGGGCTTCGAACCGGACGACGTCCGCGCCCGCCACCCCCGCTTCACCGCCGAGATGATGGCCGCGAACCAGCCGATCGTCTCCGGTCTGCGCCGCATAGCGGCCCGCCACGGAGAGTCGGTCACCCCGGCCCAGGTGGCACTGGCGTGGGTCCTGGCCCAGGGCGGTCACGTGGTCCCCGTGCCGGGCACCAAGCAGGAGCGCTGGGCAACGGAGAACGCGGGGGCGGCGACCCTGCGCCTGACCGACCGGGACCTCACGGAGGTGGCGACACTGCCACCGGCGCAGGGATCGTGGGACTAGCGGACCCGGCCACCGCACCCACCACCCGCATCCCCCTCCCACCGCTCGCGGGAACCGGTGGGCGCATCGGGTCAGGGAGATCGGGAACCTGGGAGGGGCGAGCGGTGTATGACAGGTAGGACTCGCCGCTTCGAAGGGACCATGATCGTGCATCGTCGAGTTGTGACGGCCGTGCTGGCCGCGACCACGCTCCTGCTGACGGCCGGCTGCTCCTCCGACGGCGGAGGAGGGGGCGGCGGCTCGCCGGACGGCGCGAACAGCGCCGCGTCGAGCGGTTCGGGCTCGGGGTCCTCGCCCACCGAGCAGGCCGCGGAGGCGACCCCGCCGGCGAAGGGCTCGGTGAAAGTGGTGCGCACGGTCGCCGAGGGACTCAAGACCCCGTGGGGCCTCGCCCCGCTCCCGGACGGCGACCTGCTCGTCTCGTCCCGGGACGAGGGCACGATCACCCGGGTCGACGGACAGTCGGGCAAGAAGACGGAGCTCGGCCGGGTGTCCGGGGTCTCCGCGGCCGGCGAGGGCGGCCTCCTCGGCATCGCCCTGTCCCCGGACTACGCCTCGGACCACATGGTCTACGCCTACTTCACCTCCGACTCGGACAACCGCCTCGTCAGGATGGTCTACGACGAGCAGAAGGCGTCCGGCGAGCAGCTGGGCGCCCCCGACACCGTCTTCAAGGGCATCCCGAAGGGCTTCATCCACAACGGCGGCCGGATCGCGTTCGGCCCGGACGGCATGCTGTACGCGGGCACGGGTGAGAGCGGCAACACCGGCCTGTCCCAGGACCGCAAGTCGCTCGGCGGCAAGATCCTGCGCCTGACCCCGGAGGGCGACCCGGCCCCGGGCAACCCGTTCCCCGGCTCCCCCGTGTATTCGTACGGCCACCGCAATGTGCAGGGCCTCGCCTGGGACGCCAAACAGCGGCTGTTCGCCTCGGAGTTCGGCCAGAACACCTGGGACGAGCTGAACGCGATCAAGCCGGGCGACAACTACGGCTGGCCCACGGCCGAGGGCAGGTCCGACGACAAGCAGTTCCACAACCCGATAGCGCAGTGGCACACCGACGACGCCTCCCCCAGCGGTGTCGCCTACGCCGAGGGCTCCGTCTGGATGGCCGGTCTGAAGGGCCAGCGCCTGTGGCGCATCCCGTTGAAGGGCACGGCGGCCTCGGCCGACCCGCAGTCGTTCCTGAAGGGTGAGTACGGCCGGCTGCGCACGGTCGTCTCCGCCGTCGGGGACAAGCTGTGGCTCGTCACCAGCAACACCGACGGCCGCGGCAGCCCCAAGGCGGGGGACGACAAGATCCTGGAGATACAGGTCAGCTAGCCGGACGCTCGTCCACGTCCACGTCCACGTCCTCGCCCGGGCCGTCGTGCGAGTCCTCGTCCGGCTTGGGGCGGCGGACGACGACCTTCCCGGACGTGAGATCTATCGGTCCGCGTCCGGGGTCGCCGTCGCCGACGTCCTCGCGCGTCAGCTCCAGCCGCTTCTGCTCGTCGTGGGTGTGCTTGCGGCCGGGTGCGAACAGTTCCTCGAACATGTTGAACATGCAGCCTCCCCTGCCGGTCTCCTACACCGTACGCCTCACTCTGTGATCGGCACGTGGAGAGCCTCCACCGGGAACAGTGCCAGCCGGTGCGCCACCGCCGCCGCTTCTCCCCGTCCGGAGACGCCCAGCTTGGCGAGGATGTTGGACACATGGACGCTCGCCGTCTTCGGGGAGATGAAGAGCTCCTCCGCGATCTGGCGGTTGGTGCGGCCGAGGGTGACCAGGCGCAGGACGTCGCGTTCGCGGCCGGTGAGGCCGAGGGAGCGGACCGGGTCGGCCCGGTCCAGCGCCGGGACCGCGGTCAGGGACAGACGGGCGCGCTGGGCGAGCAGCGTGACCGCGTCGGCAAGTGGCCGGGCGCCCAGGTGCGCGGCGGCGGCATGGGCGAGGCGCAGGAGCTCGGTGGCCCGGTCGCGCTCGGGCTGTTCGGCGCCGCCGGGTGCGGACAGCAGGGCCTGGGCGAGCCGGTGGCGGACGCGAGCGAGGTCGTAGGGGCGTTCCAGGGGCTCGAAGGCGGTGAGGGCCTCGTACCAGTGGTCCGAGGTGTCGGCGCGCTCGGCGCGCAGCAGTTCGGCGCGCAGCCGGCGTTCGTGGGCCAGCCAGACGGGCGCGTTGGTGGCGAGGGGCCTGGCGGCCTCCCGGATGCGGTCGAGGATCTTCGTGCGGCCCTGTTCGGCGACGGGCAGGCCGAGGCTGTCGGCCTCCATGGTGGCGGCGGTGAGCAGCAGGGGCCAGGCGTAGCGCTGGGTGCCGGGTGGGAAGCCGGAGTCCAGGACGCGTTCGAGTTCGGCGCGGGCGTCCAGGAGGCGGCCTTCGCCGGCGGCGACTCCGATGGTGATGTCGGCGAGGGGCAGTTCATGTTGGGGGGCCTGGTCGTGGGAGCCGAAGTAGCCGCGCGCGGCGGACACTTGACGTGCGGCTTCGGTCAGCTCGCCGCGGGCGAGCGAGAGGGCGGCCCGGTTCACGGCGTGGAAGCCGCGGGGCTTGGCGCTCTGGCCGACCCGCTCGGCCTGGGAGGCGGCTTCCGCGGCCCGGTCCCAGTGGCCCAGGGAGTAGAGGGACTCGGCGAGGTTCCCCCAGATCCAGGCCTCCTTGTCGGACAGGCCGTGGCGTCGTGCGTGGGTCAGCCCTTCCTGCAGGACCTCCACCGCTTCGCGGGAACGGCCGATGCTTTCGAGGGAGGAGGGCAGGTTGACGTAGGCGCGGCTGGCGACGCTGGGGATGCCGTCGTCGAGGGTCCGCCGCAGGACGTCGAACATCTCGTCGAGGCCGGCCTGGACGCTGCCGGACTCCACCACCAGACCGGCGAGGGTGAGCCGGGCGTTCATCTCGATCTCGCTGGCGCCGACCATGCGGGCGTACTCCACCGCGCGTTCGGCGGCCGAGAAGGCCTCGGGACCGGGGACGTGCACATGGGACCAGTTGGCGACGGTGGACAGCACCTCGGCGTGCACCTCGGACGGCGGCAGGCCGCGGACCAGGTCCTCGGCGGTGGCCAGTTCGGCCCAGCCGTCGCCGCGGGCCAGCCCCTGGACGAGATGGGAGCGCTGGACCCAGAACCAGGCCGCGCGCAGGGGGTCCCCGTCGTCCTCCAGGAGGTGCAGCGCCCGCTTGGTGATCTTCAGGGCGCGCTCGCGTTCGCCGCCCAGGCGACCGGCGACGGCGGCCTCGGCCATCAGGTCGAGGTAGCGCAGCGGGGTGGTCGCCGGGTCGCAGCCGCAGGGCGGGTAGACCTCGGTGTAGTCGACGGGGCGCAGGGCGTCCCTGACGTCCTCGGGGGTGGTGTCCCACAGCTCCATCGCGCGTTCCAGGAGCCGGAGTTGTTCGGCGTAGGCGTGCCGGCGGCGGGCGGTGACGGAGGCGTCCAGGACGGCGGGCAGCGCCTTCGCGGCGTCGTGGGCGTGGTACCAGTAGCTGGCCAGGCGCATGACCCGTTCGTCGGCGGGGACGAGCGTGGGGTCGGCCTCCAGGGCTTCGGCGTAGCGCCGGTTGAGGCGGGAGCGTTCGCCGGGCAGCAGGTCGTCGGCTACGGCCTCGCGGACCAGGGAGTGCCGGAAGCGGTAGCCGTCCCCGTCGGGTGCCGGAAGGAGGATGTTGGCGTTCACCGCGACCCGCAGCGCCTCGATGAGGTCGTCCTCGGCGAGCCGGGTGACGGCGGCGAGCAGCCGGTACTCCACGGTGGAACCGCCCTCGGCAGCGACCCGGGCGACCCGCTGGGTGCTCTCGGGCAGCCCCTCGACGCGGACCAGGAGCAAGTCGCGCAGCGAGTCGGTGAGGCCGGTGCCGCAGCCCTCGGTGGCGCAGACCGCGAGTTCCTCGACGAAGAAGGCGTTGCCGTCGGAGCGTTCGAAGATCTCGTCGACCTGGGCGGGGTTCGGTTCGCTGGCGAGGATCCCGGCTATCTGGCGGCTGACCTCGTCCCGGTTGAAGCGGCCGAGTTCGATGCGGCGGACCGTGCGCAGGCGGTCGAGTTCGGCGAGCAGGGGGCGCAAGGGGTGGCGGCGGTGGATGTCGTCGGCGCGGTAGGTCGCGAGGACGACCAGGCGGCCGGTGCGCAGGGTGCGGAAGAGGTAGGCCAGGAGGTGGCGGGTGGAGGCGTCGGCCCAGTGGAGGTCCTCCAGGGCGACGACGACGGTGCGCTCGGCGGCGACGCGTTCCAGGAGGCGGGCGGTGAGTTCGAACAGGCGGGCCAGGCTCTCCTCGTCGTGGCGTCCGGTGCCGCGGGCGGGGATCGTCTCGCCGACCTCGGGCAGCAGCCTGGCCAGTTCCTCCTCCTGGCCCGCGGCCGCGGCGGCCAGTTCGTCGGGCAGGGCGCGGCGCAGGGCGCGCAGGGCGGTGGAGAAGGGTGCGAAGGGCAGTCCGTCGGCGCCGATCTCCACGCAGCCGCCGAGGGCGACGACCGCGCCCTGCCGGCAGGCGGCGGTGGCGAACTCCTCGACGAGCCGGGTCTTGCCGACCCCGGCCTCGCCGCCGAGCAGCAACGCCTGCGGCTCGCCCGCGGCGGCGCGGGCGAGCGCTTCGTTCAGGCTGTTCAGCTCTTCGGCGCGGCCGACGAACACGGGACTGACGGACCTGGTCTCCACAGGGCCGAGCATGGCACGCGGGTCCGACAGCGCGGCACTCGTTTTCGGGGCGGGGCGGGTTCCCCAACTGCCCCTGGTTGCCGGGAGGACGGCCGCGGTGGTGACCGCGGGGACGGGCCGGGCCGTACGGCCGTCCTCCCTGCCGGCGCTCACGCCGGGCGGAGGAACCGGTGCCGCCGGGGGCGGCCGGTATGTGCCTCACCCTCGGGGTCCAGAGCCTGGGAGGTGTCCCCCTCCGCGATGCGTGCGGCGGCTTCGCGACGGGCGGCGCGGCGGCCGCGCAGGGTCTCGCGGACGAGCCGCTCGTGCTCGGCCTGGCGGAGGAGTTCGGCGGAGCGGTACCGGGAGATCTCGTACTCGGCATACATGGCGTCGTCCTTGTCGGAGTCGGTTTCGGGCTTCGCTTTCTGCGATGCCTCCACCTTCGTCTCCGAGGGGGGTCGGCCACATCGGGAGAGTTCCGCATCTTCGGGGGCCGCTGGGGCCTTAGACGCGAGGGAGGGGCCTCAGGAGCTCCGTAAGGTACCTACGGATGCCCTAAGACCCCTCATGACCTGCGGTTGTTCAGCTCGTGGAGGGCAGGTCCAGCAGGACGCCGGTGTACTTGAGGACGGCCAGGAGCAGGCCGACGACCCCGAGTGCGACACCGCCCCAGGCGACGGACTTGATCCACACGGCCTGCGGCTTGCCGGGGGCACCGAAGGCGGGCCGGGCCAGCACACCGACCCCGACGACCAGGGCGAACAGCGCGAAGACGCCGCCCCACAGCGCGGTGGTCTGCCAGGCGTCGCCGTAGACCTCCTTGACCTGCTTGGCGACGCTCGCGGTGGACGAGGTCTGCAGCTGGCCGACGAGGGTCTCGCGGGCGGCGGCCACGGTGCCGACCCAGCTGCCGGTGAGCGAGACCAGGCCGAGCGCGGCGGAGACGACGGCGCCCGCGCCCTGGCCGACGCCGGTGGGGCCCTCCTCCCGGGCGGCCTCGGGCAGCTCGTCCTCGTCGTCGATGTCGTCGGCGGCGGTCTCGTCCGCGGTGGTGTCCTCGGCCGTGGTGTCCTCGGCCTCCGTCACCTCGTCGGTCTTGGCGACGCTCACCTTCTGCTCGTCGGTCGTGGCCTCGGCGCCCGTCTCGGCACCGGTTTCGTCAGCTGTCTTCGTTCCCATGTCGGGCACCGTACGGATCCTGTCTGAGAGGTTTCTTAATGATCGTTCCGGGCTGCACGCGCGTGTGCCTCACGCCACTCGGGGGCGAGAATCGACCACACCTCGAGGTCGTGCCGTACGCCACCATAGGGGTGCGCCGCACGGCGGGCTCCGTCGCGGGTCGTTCCCGGGCGACGGGCGACGTCGGTGCCGGCCGTGTTTCGGTGGCGGCGCCCCCTTCGATCCGGGGAGTCGCGCCCCGTCGTCACCCGGTGATGTCGCGTACGTCCCCGTCCCGCTCCTTCTCCAGCTCCGCCACGACCTCGTCCAGCCCTTCATGGGCGGCGCGGCACTCCGGCGGCTCGATGCTGATGCGGGGCATCCGGCGGTCCAGCCAGCCCGGCAGCCACCAGTTGGCGCCGCCCAGGAGGTGCATGAGGGCGGGAACGAGGAGCGTGCGCAGGACGAAGGCGTCGAGGGCCACGGCGGCGGCGAGGGCGATGCCGAACATGGCGATCACGCGGTCGCCGCTGAGGACGAAGGCGAGGAAGACGGAGATCATGATGACCGCCGCGGAGTTGATCACCCGGCTGGTCTCGGCGAGTCCGACGCGGACGGCCCGGCGGTTGTCGCCGGTCTCCAGCCATTCCTCGTACATCCGGCTGACCAGGAAGACCTGGTAGTCCATGGAGAGCCCGAAGAGGACCGAGACCATGATCACGGGCAGGAAGGGTTCGATGGGGCCGGCGCGGCCCAGCCCCAGCAGCTCGCTCCCCCAGCCCCACTGGAAGATCGCCACGACCACTCCGAAGGCGGCGGCGACGGCGGCCACGTTCATCGCGGCGGCCTTCAGCGGGATGCCTACGGAGCGGAAGGCGAGCAGGAGCAGCAGACAGCCCAGGCCGATGACGACGCCGACGAACAGGGGCAGCTTGCCGACGATGACGTCCGCGAAATCGTCGTAGGAGGCGGTCATCCCGCCCACGTGGATGTCGAGCGTGGTGCCGGTCTCGGCGCGCGGCAGCACCTCGGTGCGCAGCCGGTCCACCAGGTCACTGGTCTGCTGGGACTGCGGGGCGGACTCGGGGACGATCGTGAAGTAGGCGAGGTCGCCGACGGTGTCGTAGGTCACCGGGGTGGTGGAGGCGATGCCCTCGGTGGTGCGCAGGGTGGCGTCGAGGTTGTCGAGGAGGAGCTTGTCCTCGGCGCCGTCGACGGGGGTCACCAGCGTCAGCGGGCCGTTGACGCCGGGGCCGAAGCCCTCCGCGAGCAGGTCGTAGGCCTGCCGGGTGGTCGAGGACCGCGGGTCGTTGCCCTGGTCGGAGGTGCCCAGGCGCAGGCCCAGGGTGGGCAGGGCGAGGACGGTGATGACCAGCAGGGCGATCGCGCCGAGCAGTTTGGGGTGCCGTTCGACGAACGCGGACCAGCGGTGGGCGAACCCGGTCGGCAGTTCGGGCTGGGGCCCGTGCTCGGTGAGCCGGCGCCGCTCGCGCCGGCTCAGGGCGCGCATGCCGATGAGGGAGAGCAGGGCGGGCAGCAGGGTCACGGACGCGGCGACGGTGAGGACGACGGTCAGCGAGGCGGCGATCGCGACGCCGTTGAGGAAGCCGAGCCTGAGGATCAGCATCCCTAGCAGGGCGATGCAAACCGTGGCACCCGCGAAGACGACGGCACGCCCCGTGGTGCTGACGGCGTTCTCGACGGACTCGGCGACGCTCAGCCCGCGTTTCAGGCCGCGCCGGTGTCTGGTGACGATGAAGAGCGCGTAGTCGATGCCGACGCCGAGCCCGATCAGCATGCCGAGCATGGGCGCGAAGTCGGCGACGGTCATGGCGTGCCCGAGCAGCACGATCCCGGCGTACGCGGTGCCGACGCTCACCAGGGCGGTCGCGATGGGCAGCAGGGAGGCGGCGAGCGAGCCGAAGGCCAGGAACAGCACGACGGCGGCCACGAGCACGCCGACGATCTCGGCGACATGGCTGCCGGAGGACTCGGTGAGGGCGACGGCACTGCCGCCCAGCTCCACCTGGAGCCCGTCGGCCTCGGCGTCCTTGGCGGTGTCCACCAGGGCCTTCGCCTCGGCGGCGTCGATCTCCTCGGCGGAGTGGTCGAAGGTCACGGTGGCGTACGCGGTGTGTCCGTCGGCGCTGATCCGCCCGGTGCCCGAGTCGTCGTACGGGCCGACCACGGTGGCCACGCCGGGCAGGTCGGCGACTTTGTCCAAGGTGGCGGTCATCGTCTGCTCGACGTCGGCGTCCCGGACCGAGCCGGAGGTGACGTGCCAGACGACGGTGTCGCTGTCGCCGCCGAGTCGCGGGAAGCCGTCCTGGAGCAGCTGGGTGGCGCGGCCCGACTCGGTGCCGGGGACCTCGTAGTCGTTCGAGTAGGCGGACCCGGCGACGGCGGCGCCCGCGCTCACTCCGCCGAGGGCGAGGAGCCACAGGAGGACGACGACCAGGCGTCGTCGGACACACCAGCGTGCGAGGGCTGCCACGAACGTGCTCCCAGGAATGGTGAATTGTGGATCTTTGACCGGGAACAGTCGTTCATGAGGTGAACGGCCCGCAAAGAACGCATGAGCAATGCGTGGCCCACTCTTGCAGGCAAAAGTGATCGTTTACCGCGATCGTGCGCTTATTCACAAGAGTGGGAGACAGATCACAGGACAGTAACGGCCTCTCTGTCACCTCAGTCGAACTGGTCGCCCAGCGCCATCACCATGACCCCGACGATCAGCAGCCACAGCGCTCTGCGGGTGCGCCCCCGGGAGCCCAGGACCGTCGCGAGCACGCACACCGCGGCACCGAAGGCGTAGGCGGCCGGCACGAGCGCGGGGGCGGAGCCGGCCGCGCGGAGCGCCGCCGCGGCCAGACCGGCCAGGGTCAGCAGGGCGCCGGTGCCGGAGGCCGTCCAGCGGGCCCGCCGGGCGTCCAGGGCCTGGTCGTCGTAGTCCTCCCGTATGTCGGACGGTTCGAAATTCGCAGGACCGTTCATGGCGGGCGAGCGTAGCGTGTTCCGCTGAGAATGCCGGGCCTCCGACGGCCCCCGACTGAAGCAGGTGCGTTGTTTGAGCGTCCGACCGAGCTCCGCCGTATCCCTTTCCGTCTCTCAGGACTCAAGGAGCCCGTTCACCGATGCCAGACGACATCACCCCGAGGACCTCGCAGACCTCGAATGAGGACCTCATCCGGCGGCTGACACAGGACCGCTACCCCCGCAGCAACAGCTACGACGTCCGCTGGGTCATCGAGAACCAGATGGGCCCGAACGCGCTGTGGCTGCTGGAGTGGCTCGCGCCCGCCCTGGGCCTGGACACCCTGCGCCCCTGCGCCCGGGTGCTCGACCTGGGCTGCGGCCGGGCGATGACCTCGGTCTTCCTGGCCAGGGAGTACGACGTCCAGGTCACCGCGGCCGACCTGTGGGTCAAGCCGGACGACAACGCGAAGCGCATCGCCGAGGCAGGTTTCGCCGACCGGGTGCTGCCCGTGCACGCCGAGGCGCACGACCTGCCGTTCGCCGAGGGCAGCTTCGACGCGATCGTGAGCATCGACGCCTACCAGTACTTCGGCACGAACGACCTCTATCTGCCCACGCTGACCCGGCTGTTGAAGCCGGGCGGGCGGATCGGTGTCGTGGTGCCGGCGCTGCGGGAGGAGCCGGACGGCATCGAGCCGCCGGAGCACCTCAAGCAGTGGTGGGAGCCCGACTTCTGGTGCTTCCACACCGCCGACTGGTGGCGGCGGCACTGGACCCGCAGCGGAGCCGTCGAGGTGGAGACGGCCGACTGGCAGCCGGACGGCTGGCGGGACTGGCTGCTGTGGTGCGAGGTGATCGCCGAGGAGAGCCCTCAGGAGTTCCATCGCACGATGGCCCGCGAGGTCGGCGAGATGGTCCGGGTCGACGAGGGCCGCTCGCTGGGTTTCGTACGGCTTGCAGGACGCCGTAAGTAGGTAGCCGTACGGCCCCGGAGGAGAAGTCCTCCGGGGCCGTACGCGGTGCTCCGGCTCAGCCCTCGCTGACGCCCAGCTTCTCCAGGATCAGTTCCTTGACGCGGGCCGCGTCGGCCTGACCGCGGGTGGCCTTCATGACCGCGCCGACCAGGGCGCCGGCCGCGGCGACCTTCCCGGAGCGGATCTTGTCGGCGATGCCCGGGTTGCCGGCGATGGCCTCGTCGACAGCGGTGCCGAGGGCACCCTCGTCGGAGACGACCTTCAGACCGCGCTTGTCGACGACCTCGTCCGGGGTGCCTTCGCCCGCGAGGACGCCTTCGATGACCTGGCGGGCCAGCTTGTCGTTCAGGTCACCCTTCGAGACCAGCTCGGTGACCCGGGCGACCTGCGCCGGGGTGATGGCCAGTTCGTCGAGCGCCTTGCCGGACTCGTTGGCGCTGCGGGCGAGTTCGCCCATCCACCACTTGCGGGCGGAGGCCGCGTCGGCGCCCGCGTCGATCGTGGCGACGATCAGGTCCAGGGCGCCGGCGTTGAGGATCGCCTGCATGTCCAGGGCCGTGATGCCCCACTCCGCGACGAGCCGGTTGCGGCGCACCAGCGGCAGCTCGGGCAGCGCGGCCCGGATCTCCTCGACCCACTCGCGCGAGGGGGCCACCGGAACGAGGTCCGGCTCGGGGAAGTACCGGTAGTCCTCGGCCTCCTCCTTCACGCGGCCCGAGGTCGTGGACCCCGTGTCCTCGTGGAAGTGCCGGGTCTCCTGGACGATCGTCCCGCCGGAGGAGAGGACCGCGGCGTGCCGCTGGATCTCGAAGCGGGCCGCGCGCTCCACGGACCTGAGCGAGTTGACGTTCTTCGTCTCGGACCGCGTGCCGAACTTCTCGCGGCCGTGCGGGCGCAGCGACAGGTTCACGTCGCAGCGCATCTGCCCCATCTCCATGCGGGCTTCCGAGACACCGAGCGCCTTGATGACCTCGCGCAGCTCGCGGACGTAGGCCCGCGCGACCTCGGGGGCCCGCTCGCCCGCGCCCTCGATCGGCTTGGTGACGATCTCGATGAGCGGGATACCGGCGCGGTTGTAGTCCAGGAGCGAGTGCGAGGCGCCGTGGATACGGCCCGTCGCGCCGCCCACGTGGGTCGACTTGCCGGTGTCCTCCTCCATGTGGGCGCGCTCGATCTCCACACGGAAGGTCTCGCCGTCCTCCAGCTGCACGTCGAGGTAGCCGTTGAAGGCGATCGGCTCGTCGTACTGGGAGGTCTGGAAGTTCTTCGGCATGTCCGGATAGAAGTAGTTCTTCCGGGCGAATCGGCACCACTCGGCGATCTCGCAGTTCAGCGCGAGGCCGATCTTGATGGCCGACTCGATGCCGATCGCGTTGACGACCGGGAGCGCGCCGGGCAGGCCGAGGCAGGTGGGGCAGGTCTGCGTGTTGGCGTCCTGGCCGAGCTCGGTCGAGCAGCCGCAGAACATCTTGGTCTTGGTGCCGAGTTCGACATGGACCTCAAGGCCCATGACGGGGTCGTACGACGCGAGTGCGTCCTCGTACGACACCAGGTCGGTCGTGATGGTCACGGTGTAACTTCCCTCTCAGCCCAGCAGGACGTCGTCGTCGCCCAGCCGCTTCAGCTCGCGGTACAGGACGGCGAGGCCGGTGACGACGGCGACGGCGGCCACGGTCGCGTCGATCAGGACCAGCGTGTCGCTCTCGGCGCGCGCCTTCTTGAGCCGCTTGGCGACACCGATGGCGCCGAAGGCCGTGGTGGCGATGGACAGATACGTGCCGGACTTGGACTTCTTGAAGTCCTTCGCCTTGGTCAGCTTGCTCACAGCGACGGTGCCTCCTCCAGGAGCGGGTGCCCCCACCTTTCCACGAAGGCTGCCTCGACGGCGGCGCCGACCTTGTAGAGCCGGTCGTCCTTCAGGGCCGGGGCGATGATCTGCAGCCCGACCGGGAGGTTGTCCTCCGGGGCGAGACCGCACGGCAGCGACATGGCCGCGTTGCCCGCCAGGTTGGTCGGGATGGTGCACAGGTCGGCCAGGTACATCGCCATCGGGTCGTCGGCGCGCTCGCCGATCGGGAAGGCGGTGGTCGGGGTCGTCGGGGAGACGATCACATCGACCTGCTCGAACGCCTTCTCGAAGTCGCGCGTGATGAGCGTGCGGACCTTCTGGGCGCTGCCGTAGTAGGCGTCGTAGTAGCCGCTCGACAGGGCGTACGTGCCGAGCATGATCCGGCGCTTGACCTCGGGGCCGAAGCCCTCCGCGCGGGTCAGCGAGGTGACCTCCTCGGCGGAGTGCGTGCCGTCGTCGCCGGTCCGCCGGCCGTAGCGCAGGCCGTCGAAGCGGGCGAGGTTGGAGGAGCACTCGGAGGGCGCGATCAGGTAGTACGCGGAGAGCGCCAGGTCGAAGGACGGGCAGTCCAGCTCGACGATCTCGGCGCCCAGCTCCTTGAGGAGGGCGACCGACTCGTCGAAGCGCTGGATGACACCGGCCTGGTAGCCCTCGCCGCGGAACTGCTTGACGACACCGACGCGCAGACCGGCGACGCTGCCGTTGCGGGCGGCCTCGACGACCGGCGGGACGGGCGCGTCGATCGACGTGGAGTCCAGCGGGTCGTGCCCGGCGATGACCTCGTGCAGCAGCGCCGCGTCCAGGACCGTACGGGCGCAGGGGCCGCCCTGGTCGAGGGAGCTGGAGAAGGCGACCATGCCGTAGCGGGAGACCGCTCCGTACGTGGGCTTGACGCCGACCGTGCCGGTGACGGCGGCCGGCTGGCGGATGGAGCCGCCGGTGTCGGTGCCGATGGCGAGGGGGGCCATGTGCGCGGCCAGCGCGGCGGAGGAGCCGCCGCCGGAGCCGCCGGGGATCCGGGTGAGGTCCCAGGGGTTGCCGGTCGGCCCGTAGGCGCTGTTCTCGGTGGAGGACCCCATGGCGAACTCGTCCATGTTGGTCTTGCCGAGGATGACGACGTCGGCGGCCTTGAGACGCTTGGTGAGGGTGGCGTCGTACGGCGGGATCCACCCCTCCAGGATCTTCGAGCCGACGGTCGTCGGGATGCCCTCGGTGGTGAAGATGTCCTTCAGCGCGAGCGGGACGCCGGCGAGCGGGCCGAGCTTCTCGCCCCGCTCCCGCTTCTCGTCGACGGCGCGGGCCTGCGCGAGCGCGCCCTCGCGGTCGACGTGCAGGAAGGCGTGCACCTTCTCGTCGACGGCCTCGATCCGGGCCAGGTGGGCCTCGGTGACCTGCACGGCCGTGAGCTCACCGGAAGCGATCTTCGCGGCGGTCTCGGCGGCGGTCAGCTTGATGATGGTGACGTTGTCCGTCATGGCGGTTAGTCCTCCCCCAGGATCTGCGGCACCTTGAAACGCTGCTGCTCCTGGGCCGGGGCGCCGGAGAGCGCCTGCTCGGGGGTGAGCGACGGACGGACCTCGTCCGCCCGCATGACGTTCGTCAGCGGGAGCGGGTGCGACGTCGGCGGTACGTCTTGATCGGCGACCTCACTGACGCGTGCGACCGCGCCGATGATGTCGTCCAGCTGTCCCGCGAAGTGCTCTAGCTCTTCGGGCTTCAGCTCCAGACGCGCCAGCCGTGCGAGGTGGGCGACCTCCTCGCGCGTGATGCCAGGCATGCAGCGATCCTCTGGGGTGAGTGTGTGTGGTTCGGGGCCCAATCCTATGGCGCGGTGACCTCTGGCTGTTAAACGGATTCGCAAGGGGGGTGCCCGAGTCCGTCGTGGAGCGGCCGCGGGTACGTCGTGGCTTGTCGCGCAGTTCCCCGCGCCCCTGAAGACAAAAGCCGCACAGGTCGGCCGGAATGTTCACTCCGCCGCAGGCAGCGCTGCCCTCGGTCGCTGCCAGCCCCGCGACCCCCGCGCCAGCAGCCACGCCGTCGTCTCCTCCGGGGGCATCGCCGCCGCCACCAGCCAGCCCTGTACGGCGTCGCAGCCCATGTCGCGCAGTCGCTCCCAGGTCTCGTCGTCCTCCACGCCCTCCGCCACCACCAGCAGGCCCAGCGAGTGGGCGAGGTCGACGGTGCAGCGGACGATCTCCGCGTCCTCGGTGTCGACGGCCAGCTTGGCCACGAAGGAACGGTCGATCTTCAGTTCGCTGACGGGCAGGCGGCGCAGGTGGACCAGGGAGGAGTAGCCGGTGCCGAAGTCGTCCAGGGACATCTTCACGCCGTGCCCGGTCAGGGCGGCGAGGGTGTCCGCGGCCCGTGAGGGGTCTTCGAGGAGGACGTGTTCGGTGATCTCCAGCTGGAGGGCGCCCGCGGGGACGCCGTGCCGGGCGAGGCGCGCGGCCACCGAGCCGGCGAAGCCCGGGGTGTGCACGTCACGCGGGGAGACATTGACCGCCACCGGGACGTACAGACCCTGCGCCCGCCACTCGGCGACCTGGGCGAGGGCCGTGTCGAGGACGTACTCGGTCAGGTGGGGCATCAGCCCGGACGACTCGGCGATCGCGATGAACTCGTCCGGTGGTACCCGCCCGCGCTCCGGGTGCACCCAGCGCACCAGGGCCTCCAGACCGGCGACCTGTCCGTCGAAGCGCACCTTGGGCTGGTAGTGCAGCTGCACCTCGTGCGCGTCCAGGGCCCGGCGCAGATCGCCGAGGAGGCCGAGCCGGTCGGGGGTGTTGGAGTCCCGCTTGGACTCGTAGACCTCTACGCCGGTACGGTCCCGCTTGGCCTGGTACATCGCCACGTCCGCCCGCCGCAGCAGCCCCTCGGCGTCCACGGCGTGGTCGGGGAAGACGGCGACCCCGGCGCTGGCCTCCAGGACGAGGGTGAGCCCGTCGAGGTCGAGCGGGGAGCTGAGGGCGGCGACCAGGTTGCGGGCGACCCGGGTCGCGGAGGTCGTGGAGTCGGCGACCGGCAGTAAGACGGCGAACTCGTCGCCGCCGAGCCGCGCCGCCTCCGCCCCGCGCGGCAGCGCGATCCGCAGCCGGTCGGCGATCTGGAGGAGCAGCCGGTCACCGGCGAGATGGCCCAGGGTGTCGTTGACCGAGCGGAAACGGTCGAGGTCGATGAGCATCAGCGCGGACCGGGCGTCGATGCGCTCGGCGTCGTCCAGGGCGCTCCAGATGCGCTCCAGGAGCCACTGTCGGTTGGGCAGTCCGGTCAGCGGGTCGCGCAGCTGCTCCTCGGCGCGGGCCCGGGCCATCCACAGGGTGGAGTCGAGGGCGATGAGGGGGATCGAGAACAGCGGCAGCAGCACCGGCTTGGCGGCGGCGACCACACAGACCAGCGGGGCGATGCCGAGCAGCGCGACCGCGACCAGTCCCTGTCTGACCAGGGCGGTGCGGGCCACGGTGGGCAGACCCGCGTGGCCGGAGGAGTGCAGATACCAGCCCAGGGCCCGGGTGACCGCGAGATAGGCCACGGCGACCAGGACCACCTCGGGTCCGGTGTAGAAGGTCCAGGTGTCGGGGTTCCAGGGGGTCTCGACGGACGGCGACTGGCCGAACGCGGCGAGGACCAGGGCGCCGGCGGCTATGCCGAGGATGTCCACCGCGCCGTGCAGGATGCCCTGCCGCCAGCGGTGGCGCCTGGCTATGCCGACCAGCAGCACCACGGTGAGGCTGACCAGGCCGGCGGACACCCAGCCGTACAGCAGCAGGACGGCGAGGGTCAGGGCGGCGCCCGAGCCGGTGCCGCCCCACCAGCGGGCCCTGCCGAGGGCGACCAGGTGGCCGACGATGACTCCGGTCAGCACGGCCAGCGACCAGCCGACGGTGCCGGACGGGAAGAGCGCGTGACCGCCGGTGAACGCCCGGTAGAAGCCCGCGCCCAGCACGAAGCCGGCCGCCGCGACGACCGACGTGGGCAGTGCGGGCCAGGACAGGTGCCGGTCGGTGTCGGGGTCCGGCACACCGGGGGCGCGCTCGGCGGTGAGCTGGGCGGCGCTCGCGGCCGCGGTGTACTGTCCGGCGGCCCGGCCCTCCGCGCCCGGATGCTCCGAAGGCCGCCCGGCCCACCGGCTCGCCCGCAGGGCGCCGGTGAGCCGGCGCAGCCGTGAGTCCGGGGCGGCGCTCTCGGTCGGTTCCATTCCCGTCCCTCTCACAGCCGGCGGTGCCCACGCCACGCGGCTCGTTCGCCCGACAAAACCCTCGACGGCGCCGCGTTGGAAAACCCTTCCCCCGGCTCATCAGGAGCAGGGGGATGCCCCGACCGCAGCTGGGCACGGCAGGCGCACATCTCAACAGTAGGCCGCAGAAGGCTTCCACGGGCAGCGGTCGTCGACGGTTGCCCGAATGCGCCCCGGCCACCCGTATGCATCTGGTATGCGCCGATCGGGTGGCCTTCAACCGCCGCTCCGCGCTACTCCTCCGTGGGAAGCGCCACATCGGTGGCCGCCTCGGGGCCCTGCTCCAACAGGACGTCGAAGCCGTCCTCGTTCAGGACAGGGACCTTGAGTTGCATCGCTTTGTCGTACTTGGAGCCCGGATTGTCACCCACGACGACGAAAGACGTCTTCTTCGAAACCGACCCGGTCACTTTCGCCCCCCTGGATTGCAGCGCCTCTTTGGCCCCGTCCCGGGTGAAGCGCTCCAGGGTGCCGGTGACCACGACGGTGAGCCCTTCGAGGGGACGCGGGCCCTCGTCCTCCCCCGAGCCCTCCTCCTCCGTGCGCACGCCCGCGGCCTTCCACTTGCGCAGGATCTCCTGGTGCCAGTCCTCCGCGAACCACTCCTTGAGGGATCTGGCGATGATCGGGCCGACACCGTCGGTGTTCGCCAGCTCCTCCTCGCTCGCCTGCTCGATGCGGTCGATCGAGCGGAAGTTGCGCGCCAGCGCCTCGGCGGCGACCGGGCCGACATGGCGGATCGACAGACCGGTCAGGACGCGGGCGAGCGGACGCTCCTTGGCGGCGGCGATGTTCTCCAGCATGGCGACGGCGTTCTTCTTCGGCTCGCCCTGCTGGTTGGCGAAGACCGTGGCGACCTTCTCCTCGCCGGTCTTCGGGTCGCGCTTGGGCAGCCCGCTGTCCTGGTCGAGGACGTACGCCTTGATGGGCAGCAGCTGCTCGATGGTGAGGTCGAACAGGTCGCCCTCGTCGGTCAGCGGCGGATCCGAGGGCTCCAGCGGCTTGGTGAGCGCTGCCGCGGCGACGTAACCGAAGTGCTCGATGTCCAGCGACTTGCGGCCCGCGAGATAGAACAGGCGTTCGCGCAACTGGGCGGGGCAGGTGCGGGCGTTGGGGCAGCGCAGGTCGACGTCGCCCTCCTTCATGGGCCGCAGCGCGGTGCCGCACTCGGGGCACTCGGCCGGCATCACGAACTCGCGCTCGCTGCCGTCGCGCAGGTCGACGACCGGGCCGAGGATCTCGGGGATCACGTCACCGGCCTTGCGCAGCACCACGGTGTCGCCGATGAGGACGCCCTTGAGCTTGACGACGTCCTGGTTGTGCAGGGTGGCGAACTCGACCTCGGAGCCGGCCACCGTCACCGGCTCGACCTGGGCGTACGGCGTGACCCGGCCCGTACGGCCCACGCCCACCCGGATGTTGATGAGCTTGGTGTTGACCTCCTCGGGCGCGTACTTGTACGCGATCGCCCAGCGCGGGGCGCGGGAGGTCGAGCCGAGACGGCCCTGGAGCGGGATCTCGTCGAGCTTGACGACGGCCCCGTCGATCTCGTGCTCCACGGAGTGGCGGTTCTCGCCGAAGTAGGCGATGAACTCCCGCACACCGTCGAGACCGTCGACCACCTTGTTGTGCTTCGCGGTGGGCAGGCCCCAGGACTTGAGGAGGTCGTAGCCCTGGGAGAGGCGGGTCATGCCGGTGAAGCCCTCCAGGGCGCCGATGCCGTGCACGACCATGTGGAGGGGGCGGGTGGCGGTGACGCGCGGGTCCTTCTGGCGCAGTGAACCGGCCGCCGCGTTGCGCGGGTTGGCGAAGGGCTTGTCGCCGGCCTCGACCAGACGGGCGTTGAGCTCCTCGAACTTCTCCATCGGGAAGTAGACCTCGCCGCGGACCTCCACGAGGTCGGGGACCTTGTCGCCGGTGAGACGGTCCGGGATCTCGGCGATGGTGCGGACGTTGGGCGTGATGTCCTCGCCGGTGCGGCCGTCGCCGCGGGTGGCCGCGCGGGTGAGGCGGCCGTGCTCGTAGGTGAGGTTGACGGCGAGCCCGTCCACCTTGAGCTCGCACAGCAGGTGGTAGTCGGTGGTGCCGACGTCCTTGGCCACCCGCTCCGCCCAGGCCGCCAGCTCCTCGTCGCTGAACGCGTTGTCCAGGGAGAGCATCCGGGAGCGGTGCTGGACGGACGTGAACTCGGTCTCGTACGCGCCCGCGACCTTCTGGGTCGGCGAGTCGGGGGTGCGCAGCTCGGGGTACTCCTCCTCCAGGGCTTCGAGGGAGCGCAGGAGCTTGTCGAAGTCGGCGTCGCTGACGACCGGCGCGTCGTTCACGTAGTACCGGAAGCGGTGCTCCTCGATCTGCTCAGCGAGCTGCGCGTGCTTCTCCCGTGCCTCCGCGGGCACCGTCGTCTCCGCTTGCTTGTCGCCGGCCACCGTGTTGTCCTCCCGTTACTCTGGGTTGTCCGCGAGGGATCTCGCCGCCTGGGCGCAGTGGGCGAGAGCCTTGCGCGCGTACTCCGGGGAGGCCCCCGCGAGTCCGCACGACGGAGTGACCGTGACCGCCTCCGCGAGAAGTCCCGGATGCAGCCCCAGCCTGCGCCACAGCGTCCTGACACCCATGACGCTACCGGCAGGGTCTGACAATGCGGTGTCCGTGCCCGGCACGACACCGGCGAAGAGCCTCGTGCCCCCTTCCACCGCCTCACCGATCGCGTCGTCGTCACGCTCGGTGAGGAGCGAGAGGTCGAAGGAGACCGCCGCCGCACCCGCCCTCCGCAGCAGGGCGAAGGGGACGTCCGGTGCGCACGAGTGGACCACGACGGGCCCGTCCGCGTGAACCCCGACGACATCGCGCAGGCCGGCCTCCACGACCTGCCGGTCCACGGCCCGGTGGGTCCGGTATCCGCTGGCCGACCTCACGTGTCCGCGCAGCACGGCGATGAGGGAGGGCTCGTCGAGCTGGAGCACGATCTGCGCGCCGGGCACCCGGGCCCGGACGTCCTCCAGGTGCAGCCGCAGCCCCTCCGCGAGCGAGGCGGCGAGGTCCCGGCAGGCGCCGGGGTCCGAGAGGGCCACCTCGCCGTTCCTCAGCTCCAGCGCGGCGGCGAGCGTCCAGGGCCCGACGGCCTGCACCTTGAGCTGCCCCTCGTACCCCTGGGTGAACTCCTCCAGGGCGTCGAGGTCCTCCCCCAGCCAGGACCGGGCCCGCTTGGTGTCCCGGCCGGGCCGGTCCCCGATCCGCCACCCGCTGGGCTCCACGCGCGCGTACAGCTCGACGAGCATGCCCGCGGTACGGCCGATCATGTCGGCGCCGGGGCCGCGGGCGGGCAGTTCGGGCAGGAACGGGAAGTCCTCGAAGGAGCCGGTGGCGGTCCTGGCGGCCTCACGGGCGTCGCCGCCGGGGAGGGAGCCGATGCCGGTGGCGGGGGCGAAGCGGATGTCTGCGGTCACGTGCGAAGCCTACGTAGGTCGCGGCGAGGGCGTTCTCGCCCCCGCCGCCCCTGCCCGTCCCATCCCTGGGGGCTGCGCCCCCAGACCCCCATCGGCCCTGAACGGGCCTCGTCCTCAAACGCCGGACGGGCTGATTTCAGCCCCTCCGGCGTTTGAGGAGCAGGGTAGAAGGAAAGTCCTCAGCGCCCGGGACGCACCGTCAGGTCGTTGATCTCCGCGTCCCTCGGCAGATCGATCGCCGTGAGGATCGTCGTTGCCACCGACTCCGGGTCGATCCACCGCGCGGGGTCGTACTCCTTGCCCTCCTGCTGATGGACCTTGGCCTGCATGGGACTCGCGGTGCGACCGGGGTAGACCGAGGTGACGCGGACGCCGTTCGTGTGCTCCTCGTGGCGCAGCGAGTCCGCGAGGGCCTTCAGGCCGTGCTTGGAGGCGGCGTAGGCGGACCAGTCGGCGTGCGCGTTCAGACCCGCGCCGGAGTTCACGAACACCACATGGCCCCGGGCCAGCCGGAGTTGGGGCAGGAAGTGGCGGGTCAGCTCGGCCGGGGCGATCAGGTTGACGTTCAGCTGGTGACGCCAGGACTTGGGGGTCAGCTCGGCGACCGGGCCGAGGTCGACCACGCCGGCGATGTGCAGCAGGGAGTCCACCCGGTCCGGCAGCGTCTGGTGCGAGAAGGCCCAGCTCAGCTTGTCGGGGTCGGCCAGGTCCCCGACCAGGGTCCGCGCCCCTGGGAACTGTGCCGCCAGTTCCTTCGCGCGGCCAGCGTCACGCGCGTGCAGCACGAGTTCGTCCCCGCGCGCGTGCAGCCGCCGGGCCACCGCCGCGCCGATGCCTGAGCCCGCTCCGGTGATCACATGTGTAGCCATGCCGCCATGCTCGCATCACGGGGTCAGCCCTTACCGAGCGACTCCTCCAGGTACGCCAGCGCCCCCACCGGCTCCTCCGCGAAGAACACCAGGTCGGTGAGCGGGCGCGGCAGGAAGCCCTCGTCCTCCATGCGCCGGAACTGCTCCTTCAGCCCGTCGTAGAAGCCCGCCGTGTTCAGCAGCACGACCGGCTTCTCGGTGTGCCCGTGCTTCTTCAGCTCCAGGATCTCGGTCGCCTCGTCGAGGGTGCCCGTGCCGCCCACCATGATCACCACGGCGTCGGCCTTCTCCAGGAGCAGCCTCTTGCGCTCGGCGAGGTCCTTCGTGATCACCATCTCGTCCACGCCGGGACGGACCTTGGCGGCCAGAAACTGGACCGAGACCCCGACGAGCCGGCCGCCCGCCTCCTGCACCCCGTCCGCGACGACCTTCATCAGGCCCACGTCCGAGCCGCCCCACACAAGGGTGTGCCCGCCCTTGCCCAGCAGCTTCGCGAACTCCCGCGCGGGGCGCGTGTAGCGGTCGTCGAGGTCGGCGGCGGAGAGGAAGACGCAGATTCGCATGAGATCACCGTACGCGGGAAGAACCCGGGGCCCGCGCGTGCTTTTCCGGTATGGCCGAAGGACACACGATCACCATCGAGCAAGTCGACCAGCACGTGCGCGTGGTGCACGGCGACCAGGTCCTCGCGGAGAGCGAACGAGCCCTCGTACTGCGCGAGACGGGCTGTCCCGCGCGCTACTACCTCCCCGCCGAGGACGTACGACTCGACCTGCTGACCCCCTCCGACACCCACACCTACTGCCCGTTCAAGGGCACCGCGTCCTACTGGTCGCTGCCGGACGCGCCCGACCTGGTGTGGTCCTATCCCGAGCCGAAGCCCGCCGTCGCCGAGATCAAGGACCACCTCTGTTTCTACGAGGTCGACGTGTCCTGACCGATGACTCCGCCGCCGTACGGCAGTCTCCACAGGCATGGACAAGAAGACTCTCTCCCGCGACGGCACTCCGATCGCGTACGAACGCACCGGACAGGGGCCGGCGGTCATCCTCGTCAGCGGCGCGATGTCCACGGGCGGCACGGTCGCGCCCCTGGCCGTGCCGCTGTCCGAGCGGTTCGACGTCCTCGTCTACGACCGCCGGGGGCGCGGCGCGAGCGGCGACACGGCCCCCTACGCGGTGGCCCGTGAGGTCGAGGACCTCGCCGCGCTCATCGAGACGGCGGGCGGCGAGGCGAGCCTGTGCGGCATCTCGTCCGGCGGTGCGCTGGTCCTGGAGGCCGCGGCGAGCGGGCTGCCGGTCCGGCGGGTCGCCGTGTACGAGACGCCGTTCGCCGACTTCCTCGACGGCGGCGCCGAGGGGAACGCCGCGTACACCCGAAACCTGGACGCGGCGCTCGCCGAGGGGCGCCGCGGGGACGCGGTGGAGCTGTTCCTGCGGCTCACCGGCATGGGCGAGGAGATGATCCAGGGCGCCCGCCAGTCCCCCATGTGGCCCGGCATGGAGGCGGTCGCCCCGACCCTCGCCTACGACAACGCGGTCATGGCCGGCGGTCTGGTCCCCCGGGACCGGCTGGCCTCGATCACGGTCCCGGTGCTGGCCGTCGCGGGCGGCGCGAGCCCCGAGTGGATGCGCGAGGGCACCAGGGCGGTCGCGGAGGCGGCCCCGAAGGGCTCGTACCGCGTCCTGGAGGGCCAGACCCACATGGTCGACCCGGCCGCCGTGGCCCCGGTCCTCGCGGAGTTCTTCACGGACTGACGGGCCGGCGACGAGTCGCGGGCGGGGCTTGGGCGCGCGGGCACGGAGCGTTCGACGCGCGCGTCCCGCCCACGTCGGCGTGCCTCGCGTGCGGCACCACCCCCGCGCTCGACGCCCCCGCGCCCGGCGCCCGGGCCGTCAGGCCACGCCCGCCCGTACGCGCACCGTGGACGCGATCGTCGCCGAGCCCACCACCCGCGTGTCGTCGTACAGCACGATCGCCTGGCCCGGGGCCACCCCGCGGACCGGCTCCGTGAAGCTGACCTCCAGGGCGCCGTCGACGAGTTCGGCGGTGACCTCGGTCTCGCCGCCGTGGGCGCGGAGCTGAGCGGTGTAGGTACCGGGGCCGACCGGAGCGGTACCGCACCACCGGGGCTTGATCGCGCTCAGGGCGGTCACGTCCAGGGCCGCGGCCGGGCCCACCGTCACCGTGTTGTTCACCGGCGAGATGTCGAGGACATAGCGCGGCTTGCCGTCGGCGGCCGGGGTGCCGATGCGCAGCCCCTTGCGCTGGCCGATCGTGAAGCCGTACGCGCCCTCGTGGGTGCCGACCTTCGCGCCCGACTCGTCGACGATGTCGCCCTCCGCCTTCCCCAGCCGATGGGCGAGGAAGCCCTGGGTGTCGCCGTCGGCGATGAAGCAGATGTCGTGCGAGTCGGGCTTCTTGGCGACCGCCAGGCCCCGGCGCTCGGCCTCGGCGCGGATCTCGTCCTTGGTGGTGACGGTGTCGCCGAGCGGGAACAGGGCGTGCGCCAGCTGCTTCTCGTCCAGGACGCCGAGGACGTAGGACTGGTCCTTCGCCATGTCGGAGGCGCGGTGCAGCTCGCGGGAGCCGTCCTCGCCCACCAGGACCTTCGCGTAGTGGCCCGTGCACACCGCGTCGAAGCCCAGCGCGAGCGCCTTGTCGAGCAGCGCGGCGAACTTGATCTTCTCGTTGCAGCGCAGGCAGGGGTTGGGGGTGCGGCCGGCCTCGTACTCGGCGACGAAGTCCTCGACGACGTCCTCGCGGAAGCGGTCTGCGAGGTCCCAGACGTAGAACGGGATGCCGATGACGTCGGCGGCGCGGCGGGCGTCGCGCGAGTCCTCGATGGTGCAACAGCCACGCGCGCCCGTGCGGAACGATTGAGGGTTCGCGGAGAGGGCGAGGTGGACGCCGGTCACGTCATGGCCGGCCTCGGCGGCACGGGCGGCGGCGACGGCGGAGTCCACTCCTCCGGACATGGCGGCGAGAACGCGAAGAGGGCGCTGCGTGGTGTCAGTCATAACCCTTCAAGAGTACGGGGACGCGGGAACCGGGGCGCCCGGGTATCCGTTGACGACCACATGGGGGCGACAGAGGGTTCCGGGGACACCGACCGCCGCATCGGCCGGCGGGCGCTGCTCATCGGCGGGACGGCGGCCGCCGTGGGCACGGCGGTGCTGGCCCGCGACGAGCTGGCGCGGCTGTGGTGGCGGGCGCCGGGAGTGGAGAAGCCCCGGGTCGAGGGCGCGGTCGACTTCCGCGGCGCGCAGTGGGTGGCGGCCTCCGACGCGAACTGGCGGCGCGCGGACCGGCCCGACGACTACGGCATAGACATGGTGGTCATCCATGTCACCCAGGGCAGTTTCGCCAGCGCGGTGAAGGTGTTCCAGGACCCGGGACACGGGGCGGCGGCGCACTACATCGTGCGCAGGGACGGGCACATCACGCAGATGATCCGCGAGCTGGACGTGGCGTACCACGCGGGCAACCGCGCCTACAACGAACGCAGTGTGGGCATCGAGCACGAGGGCTTCGTCGACCGGCCCGAGGACTTCACGGACGCGATGTACGCGGCCTCGGCGCGGCTCACGGCCCGGATATGCGCGCGGTACGCCGTCCCCGTCGACCGCGAGCACATCATCGGCCATGTCGAGGTGCCGGGGACGGACCACACCGACCCGGGCGAACACTGGGACTGGGACCGATACATGGGGCTGGTGCGGCGGGCGCGGAGTGCCTCCGCGTAGGTATGAACTTCCGGCCACGCTCGCGCGCCCGACATGTCCCGCGCCCCGATCATGACCTGCGGGCCGTCGACTTGGCTTTTCTTCAAGAGAGTTGACGGGGCTCCGGCTTCACAGCGTTGCGGGCTCGCACCCAACTTCACCTCAGTTCTCCCACAGACCGTGGCCCGAGGCTCCCTGGCCATGACACACACCACAGGGCCGGACAGAGGCGCGCACGCGCGAGACGGCCGGAAGACCAAGGGCGAGCACACCAAGGAGAGCGGGGGCCGCAAGGGGCTGCACCGCAGGAAGTTCCTCGGCGGGATGGCGGGGGTGGGCCTCGGGGCCGTGGGAGCGGCGGGGGCCGCCTTCTCCCTGCTGACCGAGGGCACCCGCAGCAAGGCGGCCGCCGCGACGGACGGCACCCTCACCATCCCGGACCTGCTGGAGGGCACCACCTCCGACGGCACGACCACCTTCACGCTGGCGGCCCAGACCGGCACCGCCGAGGTGCTCAGCGGCGTCACCAGCACCACCGCGGGGTACAACCAGTCGTTCCTCGGCCCCACTCTGAAGTGGACCAACGGCGACACCGTGCTGCTGAACATCACCAACGGCCTCGACGAGGACACCACCGTCCACTTCCACGGCGCCCACGTCCCGGCCGAGATGGACGGCGGACCGCAGAGCGCCTTCGCCGCCGGGACGACCTGGTCCCCCACCTTCACCGTCCTCGACGAGGCGAAGACCCTCTGGTACCACCCGCACGCCCTGGGCACCACGGCCGAGCAGGCCACCCACGGCCTGGCCGGGATGATCATCGTGGAGGACGACTCCGACACCTCCGCCGCGCTGCCCGGCGACTACGGCGTGGACGACATCCCGCTGATCTTCCAGTGCCTGGCCGTGGACAGCGCCGGTGACATCAAGTACGACCAGAGCGGCTACCTCAGCTCCGGCCTCAGCTTCCCGGTGCTGGTCAACGGCGAGAACGTCGACGACACCACCCTCGCCTTCGCCGCCACCAAGACCCGCAACCGCTTCCGGGCGCTCAACGCCTCCCCCTCCGACATCATCACCCTCCAGCGCAGCGACGGGGGCACACTGACCCAGATCGCCACCGACCAGGGCTATCTGGCGGAGGCGGCCGAAGTGACCACCATCCGCCTGGTGGCCGGAGCGCGCGCCGAGTTCGTCATGGACGTCACCGAGGACGTCACCCTCCAGGCGGTCATCACGACCGGCTGGATCCGCGGCGGCTCCGGCACCTACGACTTCCTCACCGTCACGGCCGGCGGCACCGACACCCCGGACGACCTGCCGAGCACCCTCAACACCATCGAGCGGTACGACACCTCCGACTTCACGGCGCGCACCATCACCCTCAGCAACACCGGCGCGACCATGAAGATCAACGGCTCCGCCGGACTCACCATGGCCGGCATGACGATGATCAGCACCACGCTGGGCGCGAAGGAGATCTGGACCATCACCAACGCCAGTCAGCTGGAGCACTCGTTCCATCTGCACGACGTGCCGTACCAGCTCATCTCCGTCAACGGCGAGGAGCCCACGGGGGTCGGCCTCGGCTGGTACGACACGTACGAGGTCGTCGGCGGCGGCGAGATCGTGATCGCGATGGAGTTCACCGACTTCGCCGACGACACCTACATGTACATGCTCCACTGCCATCTGCTGCAGCACGAGGACGAGGGGATGATGGCCTCCCTCATGGTCACGGAGAGCTGAGAGCGGAGAACGGCTGCCGCCGGCAGCGCCGGCGTCGGCGGCAGCCACTGGCCTGGGGCGCGTCCTACGTCAGCCCGGCCGCGCGGGCGCGTTCCACGACCGGGCCGATGGCCTTCGCGACCGCCTCGACGTCCGCCTCGGTGGAGGTGTGGCCGAGGGAGAAGCGCAGGGTGCCGCGGGCCAGGTCCGGGTCGGTACCGGTGGCCAGCAGGACGTGGCTGGGCTGGGCGACGCCCGCGGTGCAGGCGGAACCGGTGGAGCACTCGATGCCCTGCGCGTCCAGCAGCAGGAGCAGGGAGTCGCCCTCGCAGCCGGGGAACGTGAAGTGGGCGTTGGCCGGAAGCCGTCCTCCCGGTGCCGGGTCGCCGCCGAGGATCGCGTCCGGGACCGCCGTACGGACCGCCTCGACCAGGGCGTCGCGCAGGGCGCCGATCTCCGCGGCGAACCACTCGCGCTGTTCGGCGGCGAGGCGGCCGGCCACCGCGAAGGCGGCGATGGCGGGGACGTCGAGGGTGCCGGAGCGGACGTGGCGCTCCTGGCCGCCGCCGTGCAGGACGGGGACGGGCGTCCACTCCCTGCCGAGGACGAGCGCGCCGATGCCGTACGGGCCGCCGATCTTGTGGCCCGACACCGTCATCGCGGCGAGGCCGGAGGCGGCGAAGTCGACGGGGACCTGGCCGAAGGCCTGGACCGCGTCGGCGTGCAGCGGTACGCCGAACTCGGCGGCGGCCTCGGCGAGTTCGCGGACCGGCAGGACGGTGCCGATCTCGTTGTTGGCCCACATGACGGTGGCCAGGGCGACGTCGTCGGGGTTGCGGGCGATGGCCTCGCGCAGGGCGTCGGGGTGGACGCGGCCGTGCTGGTCGACGGGGAGGTACTCGACGGTGGCGCCCTCGTGCTCGCCGAGCCAGTCGACGGCGTCGAGGACGGCGTGGTGTTCGACCGGGCTGGCGAGGACCCGCGTCCTTGCGGGGTCCGCGTCGCGCCGGGACCAGTACAGGCCCTTCACGGCGAGGTTGTCGGCCTCCGTGCCGCCGGAGGTGAGGACGATCTCACTGGGGCGGGCGCCGAGCGCCTCCGCGAGGGTCTCGCGGGATTCCTCGACCGTGCGACGGGCTCTGCGGCCGGATGCGTGGAGGGAAGAGGCGTTGCCGGTGGCGCCGAGGTGCGCGGTAAGTGCCTCGACCGCCTCGGGAAGCATCGGGGTGGTCGCGGCGTGGTCGAGGTATGCCATGGTGACGCCGATTCTACGGGTCGCGGGTGAGCACCCTCAGGCCAGGACCGGCCGCCGCCGGCGGTCTCAGAAGTTCCAGGACGGCGTGCTGTCCAGCTGCATGAAGGCCACCAGGACCAGGAGGTCGGCCACTCCGAGGCCGAGGCCCAGGTAGGCGCGGCCGCGGCGGGCGGTGCCGCGCCACAGGGCGACCGACGCCAGGACGATGGCGACCGGGCCGAGGAACACGTTGAGGACGAGAAGGCCGACGAGGCCGAGGATGAAGGAGGCCACGGCCATGCCGTCGGCGTCGCGGGCGCCGGTCTGCTGGGTGGCCTGCGCGGTGAGCTGCATGGTGATCAGTGCTCCTGGGGACGACGGGGCGGGGGTCAGTGGGCCGAGGTGCGGCGGCGGGCGTGGCGCTCGCGGAGCGCGAAGACGCCCAGCCAGGCGGCGATCACGGCGGCGGCGACGGCGGTGAAGGTGAGCGGCGCGTGGGCGACGGTGCCCAGGACGACGCCGAGGAGCATGAGTGCGGCGACGAGGAACAGCATGGGACGGATCCCCCTCCGGTTCGGCTGTCGTTACGTTTGGGTGAACAGTTGTAGTTACAGTTGTTCACTGACTCCAGAGTCTATCGTGCTCCACGGCTTTCCAATTACAGAGAACAGTTGTTAACTGGATGACATGAGTCACACCCTCGGCCTCCGGCAGGCACAGAAGCAGAAGACCCGGCAGGCGCTCCTGGACGCGGCCCTGGGGCTGCTGGAGGAGCAGAGCCTGAGCAGCCTGGGTCTGCGCGAGGTCACGCGTGCCGTCGGTGTCGCGCCGACGGCCTTCTACCGGCACTTCCGCTCCATCGCGGATCTCGGCACGGCCCTCGTCGAGGAGGCGTTGGGCAGCCTGCACCCGATGATCCGGACCACGGTGTCCACGGCCGACGACCACGGCCAACGCATCAAGCGCGCCATCGAGTTGATCGCCGGCCATGTGGACGCGTACCCCGCACACGTCCGTTTTATCGCCCGAGAACGACATGGCGGTGTCCAGCCGGTCCGGGAGGCCATCCGGGACCAACTGGCCCGGTTCGGGCAGGAGGTGAAGGACGAGCTGGCCAAGGACCGGGTGTCCGTGGGGTGGAGCGAGGACGACCTGCTGATGCTGGCCAATCTCTACGTCGACCAGATGCTGATCACGGCCTCCCTGTTCCTGGAGGCCCTGGACGCGCCCGCGGAGGAACGGGACCGGGTCTGCCAGGTGGCGGAGCGTCAGATGCGACTGATCAGCATCGGCCGCGAGCACTGGCTGGACTAGATCGGGCCGAGGCGAGGCAACGGCCGGGGGCGGCACCCCCGTTCACCGGGGGTGCCGCCCCTGTCGTACGGCGTCCCGCGCCGGGTCAGCTCTTCGTCGCCGCCGCGCTCGGCGCACCGCTCGGGGCCGCGCCGCCCGCGCCACCGCCGGGGCCGCCGCAGCCGCCCATGCCGCCGCCGGGGCCGCCCTGTCCGCCGGGGCCACCGCTCGGCATCCCGCTCGGCATGCCGGAGGGGTTGCCGCTGGGCGCGCCCGACGGCCGGGTGCTCGCGTTGCCGGTGGGAGCACCCGAGGGGGCACCGCTGGGCATGCCGGACGCGTTGCCGGTGGGGGCCTGGCAGTTCTGGCCGCCCGAGGTGCCGCTGTTCGAGGTCGACGACGAGTCGCCCGAGCCGCAGGCCGCCAGGGCGAGGGGCGAGAGCGCCAGCAGGGCCACGGCGGGGAGGAGACGCACACGCTTCATGAGAGACAGCTCCGGGGAGGATGAGGAAGTCCTGAGGCCGGGAACTCTCGCAACAGCCCCTGAGCTTTTGTTGGGGCCGGCCTGTCCCCCGCCTGTGCGGCAGGCAAAGCACGGCTAAAGCAACCCTCGCGAGCTGGGGTTCCGCCCGGACCGCTCACCCACCCGCTGGTACAGGCCCGTGACAGAAGCGGCCGCGCAAGCCACCTCCGCACGCACCTCGGGCGGCGAGAGAACCTCCACGCGGCCGGAGAACGGCAGGAGTTGACGGGCCGCGCCGACCACACCGAGGCGGAGCCGGGCCGCCACCCACGCGCTCTCCGCGTCGCCCTCCGACCTCGATGCCGCCCGGGCGCTCCTCGACCTGGCGCCGCAACACCTCCCAGACCTGCGGGAGTTCGACACCGTGCCGACGCCTGACGAGGTCGCCCAGCACGGCAGCCGACTGCACCCGGTCGGCCCGGAACAGCCGCGGCCCGCCCCGCCGGTCGGCGACCACGTACCAGACACCCGCCTTGGCGACGAGACCGTACGGGTCCATGGTGTACGTCCGGGTCCGGCGCTGCCCGCCGTGCCGGTACCGCGGCCGCAGCCGGCGGCCGGCGGCAGGCGAGACGGCGTCCCGAACGCCCGCCAGGTCCACGGACCGCTGCGGTCCACCCTTCCAGCGGATGGCGTCGACCAGGGTGCGGCGGGGGGTGGCCTCGGCGGCCGGGCGGTGCGGGGCGGGCAGCGCGGCCATCACCTTGCGCAGCGCCGAGCCGAGGGCGGAGTCCGGACCGAGGGCCGTATGGGCGCCCCCGGCGGCCAGGATGAACAGGGCGCGGGACTCGTCGGCGGTCAGGCCGGTGACGTCCGTGCGGAAGCCGGCGAGGAGTTGCCGCCGTGCCGCCCGCGCTCGTCGTGGACCGGGACGCCTGAGGCGGAGAGGGCTTCGATGTCCCGGTAGATCGTGCGGACGCAGACCTCCAGCCGCTCGGCGAGTTCGGGGGCGGAGGTGCGGCCACGGCTCTGGAGGAGCAGGAGGATCGACAGGAGGCGATCGGACTTCACGGGTCAAGGATCCCTGACCGATCGCCGTGGAACCACGGGTCGCGCGCGGACTACAGCCTGACCCTGGCGAGCTGACGCGACTGTGCCACCAGCCTGTCCGCGGCGTCCCAGACCTCGGCGTCCTCCTCCAGGAAGCCGCCGGCGAGGTTGCGGGTGGTGATGGAGACGCGGAGGGGGCCCGGGGCCGGACGGCACCGCACGTGCACGGTCAGCTCGACCGTGGGCACCCAGCCCTTGAGGCCGATCTCGAAGGCCGTGGGCGGGAGCGCGTCCACCGCGAGGAGCAGGGACAAGGGGTCGGCGTCGCGGCCGTCGGCGAGTCCGAACCAGGACCGCATCTCGCCCTTGCCGGACGGGGCACCGAGGGCCCAGCCGAGCGTCGAGGGGTCCAGCTTGAGCATCAGCCGGTCGGTGATGGCGGAGCTGCCGTCGACGGGGGTGGGCCCGTCCTCGGGGCCGAAGCACTGGTCCATCGGCGGGAGGACGGGCGGCTCGGCCGACGTGCGGACGTCGTCGGGGAGGGAGTCGAGGTCGCCGTAGGAGGCGAGGACACGGATGCGCTCGACCTCCCTGCCCTGCTCGTCGTACTGGAGGAGCGAGGCCTGGCCGGTGGAGAGGGTGCGGCCGGTGCGCACCACGTCCGTGCGGATCACCGCGGGTCCGGGCTGGGACGCGGTCAGGTAGTGCGCGGAGATCGTGAACGGGTCGGCGTGCGGCAGGGCGTCCGCGAGGGCGCGGCCCAGGACGGCCAGGAGGTAGCCGCCGTTGACGGCGCTGATGATCGTCCAGCCCGCGGAGAGGTCGATGTCGTAGACGCCGGGGGCGCGGCGGGTGACCGCGGTGTCCCGGTCGAACTCGCTGTCGCCGATCGTCGCACGCGTGGCGGAGGCTGCTTCTGGCATGCCTGAACGGTACAACAACAAACTACTAAGCGGTAGCTTTTCCTCCAGGGGCCGAGTGAGAGCCGCACAATTTCTCGGTAAGTGTCCGTACTCGTCCGTAAACCGTTGCCCGGACTTCGCCCTCTACCGGGACATGAGCCTCACCGGGACCGCGTTCCTCTACACGCTGATCGTGCTGTCCGTCCTCGCCGTCGTGCTGCCGCTGGCCCTGTGGTCGCGGCTGCGGGGGCCCCGGATCGCACGCGCCGCCGCCCGCGTACTGATGGTGCTGTTCGCCCAGGGCACGGCCGTCGCCCTCGTCTTCGTGCTGGTCAACAACCAGAACAGTCTGTACGACAACTGGGCCGACCTGCTCGGCACCGGCAACCACGTCCAGCAGGCCGCCAACCTGGGCGCCGACGGCACCGGCGGCATCTCGCTGAAACGCTTGCCCAAGGTGAAGCAGCACTTCACCGATGCCTCCGGCCCCGGCATGAAAGGCGTGCGGGTGACCCAGCTCAAGGGCCGGGTCTCGGGGGTGAACGCCGAGGTCTACGTCTGGCTGCCGCCGCAGTACGGCGCACCCGCCTACCGGCACCACACGTTCCCCGTGGTGGAGCTGCTGTCGGGCTATCCGGGCTCGGCGAAGGCCTGGTTCGGGTCGCTGCACGCGGTGAGGCAGCTGGAGCCGCTGATGCGGACGGGCCGGGTGGCGCCGTTCATCCTGGTCGCCCCGCGCATGAACCTGCTGGCGGGGGTGGACACCGGCTGCGCCAACATCACGGGCACCGTCAACGCCGACACCTGGCTCAGCGTCGACGTGCCGAAGATGGTCACGGACAACTTCCGCGCCCGGTCCGGGCCGGCGGGCTGGGCCGCGGCCGGGTACTCGGCGGGCGGGCACTGCGCGACGAAGCTCGCCGTCGCCCACCCCGACCGCTACCGGGCCGCGGTGAGCATGTCCGGCTACAACGACCCGATCGGCGAACGCAACTCACTGGCCGCCGAGACCCCCGCCCTGCGCCGCGCCAACAATCCGTACGTGCTGCTGCGCGAGGCCCGCACCCCGCCCGCGATCGCGCTCTACCAGTCCGGTCAGCCGGGCGACGGCTACGAGGCGGCCACGGGCCTCGCACAGATCGCGAAGGCACCGACGACCGTGCACGTCGTCTACATCCCGAAGAGCGCGGGCGGCCACAACATGAAGCTGTGGCTGCCGCAGGTGGTACCGGCCTTCCGCTGGCTGACCGAGGAGATGGGGCTGCTGCACGGCCGGGCGGGCGCTACTCCTCACGCACGGTCGACCGGCGGTTCCAGGCCCGCGGAGCTCGCCAGTGGAACCGCATCGCGAGCAGGCGCAGTACGAAGGCGGTGAGGGCCGCCAGCCCGCTGGTGAACGAACTGAGGACGTCGTAGCGGATGCACAGGACGACCATGGTGGCGCCGACGATCGCCGGGACCGCGTACAGGTCGCGGTCCCATCTCAGCAGGGAGGGCACCTCGTTGGCGAGCACGTCCCTGAGCACACCGCCGCCGACCGCGGTGGCGAGGCCGAGGGTGGCGGACTGGGTGAGGCCGAGCCCGTACTCGTACGCCTTGGTCGTCCCGGCGACGCAGAACAGGCCGAGGCCCGCCGCGTCGAAGACGTTCACGCCGACCTGGATGCGCTCCACGTGCGGATGCAGGAAGAAGACCAGGAGGGCGGCGAGCAGCGGGGTGAGGAAGTAGCCGAGATCCGTGAAGGCGGCGGGCGGCACCGCGCCGATGATCAGGTCCCGGAACAGCCCTCCGCCCAGCGCGGTGACCTCGGCGAGCACGGCGATGCCGAAGACGTCGAAGTTCTTGCGGACGGCCAGCAGCGCGCCGGAGATGGCGAACACGAAGATGCCGACGAGGTCGAGCGTGTGCTGGACGGAGGGACTGAACAGTTGCTGGAGCACACCGCATTCTTGCGCAGCGGCTCCTACAGGGCGGGTTTGCCCGTCGTGAAGAGCCAGGTGCGGAACAGGTCGTCCAGCTGCTGCCCGCTGACCTTCTCCGCGAGGCGGACGAAGTCGGCGGTACCGGCGTTGCCGTAGCGGTGCAGTGCCGTCCAGGCCGGCAGCAGCCGGAAGAACGCCTGGTCGCCGATGCGTTCGCGCAGCTTCTGCAGGGTCATCGCGCCGCGCTGGTAGACCGCGGACGCGAACATCGTGTCGCGCTGCGGGTCGCCGACGGTGATCTGCCAGAAGGCGCTGTCGGCCGGGCGGGCGTCGTAGGCGGCGACGAAGGAGTCGTGGGCGCTGCGGGTGCCCTTGTGCTCGGCCCACAGCCACTGGGCGTAGGTGGCGAAGCCCTCGTTGAGCCAGATGTCCTTCCAGTGCGCGACCGAGACGCTGTCCCCGAACCACTGGTGGGCCAGCTCGTGCACGATCGTCGTCTCGCTGCGCACCGCCGAGTAGGCCGGCTTGGTCTGCACCTCCAGCGAGAACCCGGCCTGCGGCATGTCGTCGACGATCGCGCCGGTCTCCTCGAAGGGGTACGGCCCGAAGACCTGCGACCAGTAGTCGGTGGCCTCGGCGGTGACGCCGTACACGTCGACGCTGTTGCTGTTCGCCAGCACCGGGTCGATGGCCGTGTAGATGGGGATGCCGCCGGGGGTCCTGCCGGTGCGGACGTCGAACTTCCCGATGGTGGCGGTCGCGAGGTAGGTCGCCATCGGCTTCTTCTCGCGCCAGTGGGTGTACGTCGAGGCGCCCTTGTCGTACGTCGACACGAGCCGGCCGTTGGAGACCGCGGTCAGGCCCTTGGGGGTCTTGATGCGGATGTCGTACGTGGCCTTGTCGGCGGGGTGGTCGCTGGACGGGAACCAGGTGGAGGCGGCGTTGGGTTCACAGGCGACGAAGACGCCGTCGGGGGTCTTCATCCAGCCGTAGTCGGAGCCGAAGACGATGGGGCCGTTGAGGGGTACGGGGATCCCGCCGTAGGTGACGGCGACCGTGAACTCCTGCCCCTTGCGCAGGGATTGGCGCGGAGTGATGCGTATCTCGTCGCCGTCCCTGGTGAATCGGGCGGGTCTGCCGTTCACCTCGACCGCGGTGACCTCCAGCTTCTGGAGATCCAGGTCGAAGGACGAGAGGTTCCCGGTGGCGCGGGCCGTGAGTGTCGTACGGCCGTCCAGGCGGTCGGTGTCCGGGGCGTACGCCACGTCGAGGGCGTAGTGCCGGGCGTCGAAGCCGCCGTTGCCGAGGTTCGGGAAGTAGGAGTCGCCGATGCCGGGGGCGCCGGGTTTCGGGCCCGGGGCCGCCGCGATGACAAAGAAGGAAGCCGCCGCGGTCGCGACGGCTCCTAAACGTGCCGAACGGGAGAGTGCCATGGTGTCGTCCCTTTCGAGCGTGTGCCGATAAGTCGGACACGGACGACTGTTCACTCTCCCGTTCGGGCATGTACATGACTTTGCCAACTCGTCATGCGCTACTTGTCGGTTGGGTCCTGACGGTCGGCTTCCGCTTCCGTGGTCGCCTCGCCGGTCCGCAAGGGCGCCGCGGGGGCGGTCCTGGCGCCGGGGCCCGTCTTCGCGGCCGTGGCCTCGACGTCCGCCGCGACCTCCGCCTCCGGCTGCGTCGCCGTGTCCGCCGCTTCCCCGGCAGCCTCGGCGTCGGTGTCCCCTGCGGTCCCCGCCGCCACGGCCGCGACCGCCGCCGACGTGGCCGCCGACTCGGCGAGCACCTCCTCGGCGACCAGCTCGGCCGCCTCCCTGGCGACCGACAGGAGCACGGTGTCCTGCGGGGCCTGGTCCGCGAAGTTCTCCGGGTGGTGGCAGGCCACGCGCTGGCCGGGACGCAGCTCGACCAGCTGCGGCTCCGTCGTCCTGCAGATCTCCGTCGCCTTCCAGCACCGCGTGTGGAAGCGGCAGCCGGAGGGCGGGGAGATCGGGGACGGGACGTCGCCGCGCAGCAGGATGCGCTCGGACTTGGCACCCCGGCGCTTGGGGTCCGGCACCGGCACCGCCGACATCAGGGCCTTGGTGTACGGGTGCATCGGCGCCTCGTACAGCGAGGTGCGGTCGGCGAGTTCGACGATCTTGCCGAGGTACATCACCGCGATACGGTCCGAGACGTGCCGCACGACGGACAGGTCGTGCGCGATGATCACGTACGTGAGGCCGAGCTCCTCCTGGAGGTCGTCCATCAGGTTCACGACCTGCGCCTGGATCGACACGTCGAGGGCCGAGACCGGCTCGTCCGCCACCACCAGCTTCGGCTTCAGGGCCAGGGCCCGCGCGATGCCGATGCGCTGGCGCTGACCGCCGGAGAACTCGTGCGGGTAGCGGTTGTAGTGCTCGGGGCTGAGGCCCACCAGCTCCAGCAGGCGCTGGACCTCCTTCTTCACCCCGCCCTCCGGCTCCACTCCCTGGAGCCGGAACGGCGCCGAGACGATGCCGCCGATGGTGTGCCGGGGGTTCAGGGAGCCGTACGGGTCCTGGAAGATCATCTGGATGTCCCGCCGCAGCGGACGCATCCCGGCCGCGTTCAGCCGCGTGATGTCCTGGCCCTCGAAATGGATCGAACCGCCGGTCGGCTCCTGGAGGCGGGTGATGACCCGGCCCATGGTCGACTTGCCGCAGCCCGACTCGCCGACCACACCGAGGGTCTCGCCCTTGCGCACCTCGAAGTCGATGCCGTCGACCGCCTTGACCGCGCCGACCTGGCGCTGGAGGACGCCCTTGCGGATCGGGAAGTGCTTCTGGAGGCCCTCGACCCTGAGCAGTATCTCGCGCTCGTCGGGGGCGGCCGTCACGTCCGCGTCCGTCTTCTTCGTCTCACTCACAGCTTCGGCGCAATCTCTTCGGTCCAGATCCGCGTGCGGTCCTCCGGCGAGAGGTGGCACGCGGAGAAGTGCCCGCCGCCGACCTGCTGGAGCTCCGGGCGCACGGTACGGGTGACATCGCCCTTGGGGATGTCCGCGTACGGGCAGCGGGGGTGGAAGGCGCAGCCCGAGGGGACGTTGATGAGGCTCGGCGGCTGACCCTTGACGGGGATGAGCCGCTCGGAGGTCTCCCGGTCGATGCGCGGCATCGAACCGAGCAGGCCCCAGGTGTACGGGTGCTGCGGCCGCTCGAAGACGTCGTCTACGCTGCCCCGCTCCACGCACCGGCCGCCGTACATCACCAGCACGTCGTCGGCGATCTCGGCGACCACACCCAGGTCGTGGGTGATGAGGACGACCGCGGAGCCGAACTCCTTCTGCAGGTCCCGGATCAGGTCGAGGATCTGCGCCTGGACGGTGACGTCGAGGGCGGTCGTCGGCTCGTCCGCGATCAGCAGCTCGGGGTTGTTGACGAGCGCCATGGCGATCATCGCGCGCTGGCGCATACCGCCGGAGAACTCGTGCGGGTAGCCGTCCACGCGCTTGTCCGGCTCGGGGATGCCGACCCGGTCGAGCATCTCGATCGCCCGCTTGCGGGCGACCTTCTTGCTGACGTCGTTGTGGACCCGGTGTGCCTCCACGATCTGGTTGCCGATCGTGTAGTACGGGTGCATCGCGGACAGCGGGTCCTGGAAGATCATCGCCATCTCGCGGCCGCGCAGCCGGCGCACCTCGTCCGGGTCGGCGGAGACCAGCTCCTTGCCGTCCAGCCAGATCTCGCCGGACATCTGCACGTGCTTGCCCTGTGCCCCGAGCCGGTGCAGGCCCATGATCGCCAGCGAGGTGACGGACTTGCCGGAGCCCGACTCGCCGACTATGCAGAGCGTCTTGCCCTTCTCCACCTGGAAGCTGAGCCCGTCCACGGACTTGACCAGGCCGTCGTCGGTCGGGAAGTGCACCTTGAGGTCGCGGACCGCGAGGAAGGCGTCGGGGGCGTTCCCCGGAGCCGGCTCGCCCAGGGCGGCACCGGTCTTGGAGAGTTCGGTCACGAGAGCCTCACCCGCGGGTCGGCGGCGGCGTACAACAGGTCCACCAGGAGATTTGCGATCACGACGAAGAAAGCGGCGAGCAGGGTGACGCCGAGGATCGGGGGCAGGTCGTTGTCGGTGATGCCCTGCACCGCGTACTGGCCGATGCCGGGCAGCGAGAACACCGTCTCGGTGATCACGGCGCCGCCGAGCAGCAGGCCCAGGTCCATGCCGAAGACGGTGATGATCGGGGTCAGCGCGGCCCGCAGCCCGTGCCGGGCCACGACGTTGCGCTCCCGCAGGCCCTTGGCGCGGGCCGTGCGGATGAAGTCCTCGTTCATCGTCTCCAGCATGCCCGAGCGGGTCAGCCGCGCGTAGATGGCGGAGTACAGCAGCGCGAGCGAACACCAGGCCGGGAAGAGCGTGTTGGCCCACTGGGCCGGGTTCTCGGTGAACGGCACATAGGTCCGTCCGAAGATCGGCCACTGGTAGGTGAAGAGCAGCAGCGCCAGGTTGCCCGTGAAGAACATGGGCAGCGAGACACCGGCGAGCGCGACGCCCATGAAGGTGCGGTCGAAGAAGCTGCGGGGCTTGAGGGCCGAGATCACACCGATCACGACACCGGAGACCAGCCACATCACGGCGGCACCGGCGGCCAGCGACACGGTCACCGGCAGACGCGAGGTGAGCTGCGGCCAGACCGCCACGTGGTTCTTGAAGGAGTAGCCGAAGCACGGCGCGTCACAGTGCGCCGTCGTGGGGCCCAGGTTGTAGGTGGCGCCGGACACGATCCCCTTGATGAAGTGCCAGTACTGGGCATACAGGGGCTCGTCCAGACCGAGGTTCTGCTTGACCGCGGCGATGTCGGCCTTCGTCGGACTCTTTCCGATGTACTGCTGCGCGAGCTGGTCGGCGGTCTGGCCGGCCATCCGCGGCAGCAGGAAGAAGATCGCGAAGGTGACCGCGGTGACGACCAGCAGCAGGATCACTGCCGCGAACGTCCGACGGAGGATGTACGAGATCACGGGGACCGGCGCTGGTGCCCGCGGGCCGCGAGGCCCACGGGCACCAATGCCTTCACCTGCCTTCCGGGGCTACTTCTTGGTCGTGCCGATGTTGAGGTAGTCGTACTGACCGCTGAAGGCCGCCGTGGACACCAGGTTGGTGTAGCCCGCCGGACGGTACAGCAGGACCTTGAAGTAGGTCAGCGGGACGAGAGCCGCCAGGTCCATGGCGCGCTTGTCGATCTCCGCGTACAGGCCGTTGCGGGTGGCGTCGTCCTCGGTGGCGATGGCCTTCTCCAGCATCTCGTTGATCTGCTTGTCGTTCAGATACGAGAGGTTGGTGTTGCCGGACGCGCCGATCGCGTCACCGTGCAGGATCTGCTGCAGGAAGCCGTAACCGGAGTTCCAGTCGGCACCCCACTGCATCATGTGCAGGCCGATGTTCTGCTTCTTGTCGAACGTCGGCACACCCGCGTAGTCGGTGAAGTACTTGCCCGACGGGTACTGCTTCAGGCTGGCGTTGATGCCGACCTTCTTCAGCGAGGCGATGATCGCGGTGGCCGCGTCGATCTCCTGCGGGCGGTCGCTGCGCGCCGAGAGGTTGGTGTTGATCGTCGTCTTGCCGCAGGCCTTCAGCTGCTCCTTGGCCTTGGCGACGTCACCCTTGTTGCCGGTGGTCGCGTAGACGTCGGCCTTCGCGTAGCCCTTGATGTCCGGGGGCAGGACCGTGGTGGCGACGTCACCGCGGATCGGGCCGCCCTCGGCGGTCTGCACCGAGACCTTGTCGACGGCGTACTCGACGGCCTTGCGGCACTCGACCTTGTCGAACGGCGCGACCTGGTTGTTGATCGCCATGTAGACCAGACGGCCACCGTAGGTGTTGTCCGTGTTGGCCTTCAGGCTGGCGTCGTTGACGACCTTCGCCTGGGTCGCGGCCTGGACACCGGTACCACCGAGGTCGATCGCGTCGCCGGCCTGGACGTCCTGGTCGATCGTCTCGGCGTTGACCTTCAGCTTGACGACGATCTTGTCCGGGTACTGCTTGCGCAGCGGGTCGGTCTTCGGGTCCCAGTTCTCGTTCTTGACGAGGACGGCCTGCTTGCCCTCGTCGTAGCTCTGGAACTTGTACGAGCCCGAGGACACGATGCTCTTGACGTAGTCGATGCCGGTGTCCTTGGCCTGCGGCACCGGAGCCGTCTGCGGCGTCGCGACCAGGTAGTCGAACTCCTGGAACGGACGGTTGAGCTTGAAGACGATCGTGGTGTCGTCCGGCGTCTCGATGGACTTCAGGCCCTCGGGGCTCTTGTCCTTGTAGGGACCCTTGTACGCCTTACCGCCCTCCATGAACTGCTGGAAGTAGTTCGGGCCGAGGGAGAGCACGTCACGCGCGAAGTTGGAGCGCTCGACGGCGTACTTGACGTCCTTCGAGGTGATCGCGGTGCCGTCCTGGTACTTCAGACCGGAGCGGATCTTGTACGTCCACGTCTTGCCGCCGTCGCTCGGCTCGCCCGCCTTCTCGGCGAGGTCCGGGACCAGCGTGTTGCCCTCCTCGCCCGGACCGGGCTTGAAGGTCATCAGCGGGCGGGCGTACAGCCGGCTGAGGTTGTACATGTAGGCGTAGTACGTGTTGCCGGGATCGAAGGAGTCCGGGACGTCGGAGTACTCGTACGTGACCGTCCCACCCTTCTGGGTGGAGGCATTGACGACGCCCTTGGTCGCTGCGTTGGCCCCAGCCGACTTGTTCCCGTCTCCACCGTTGTCATCGGCCTTGCTGCAAGCCGAGAGCAACAGGCTCGCACTGCCGATGGCCGCCACTGCGGCCAGCGCTGACCTTCGCATGATGGTCTGCTTCCCCTTCAATTGTCGGAAATCTTGTGGACTCTCACCGCGGGTCGCGGGTCAGCGGCTGCGCGGGTCGAGAGCGTCTCGGAGACCGTCGCCGAGCAGGTTGAACGCCAGGACGGTCACGAAGATGGCCAGACCAGGCACGATCATGAACTGCGGGTCGACCTGGTAGAAGTCGACGGCCTGGTTGAGCATGCCGCCCCAGGAGGCCTGGGGAGGCTGGATGCCGACGCCGAGGAAGCTCAGCGACGCCTCGAAGAGGATGTTGGTCGGAATGAGCAGCGTCGAGTAGACGATGATCGGGCCGACGAGGTTCGGCAGCAGCTCCCGGAAGAGGATGTACGGGCCCTTGGCCCCCATCCCGCGCGAGGCGTCGACGAACTCCCGCTCGCGCAGGGCCAGCGTCTGACCGCGCACGATGCGGCCCAGGTAGGGCCAGTTGAAGAAGCCGATGACGAAGATCAGCACGCTGATGTGCAGCGGCAGACCCTCCAGGCCGAAGGCGCCGCCCTGCAGCGTGGCCGAGATGGCGATGGCGAACAGCAGGAGCGGGAACGCCAGGAAGGTGTCCATCAGCCGGCTGATGATCGTGTCGACCCGTCCGCCGTAGTAGCCGGCGACCACGCCGAGCACGGCACCGATGGTGTTGGACAGGATCGTCGCGCCGAAGGCGACGACCAGCGAGACCCAGGAGCCCTCGAGGATGCGGGTGGCGATGTCGCGGCCGAACTTCGGCTCCACACCGAGCGGGTGCGACCAGCTCATGCCGCCGAAGTCGCCCTTGGGCAGCGAGGTGTTGGGGTCGATCAGATCCTGGTGCAGGGCGTTCGGGTCCAGACCGAACATGGCCTGGATGGGCCGGGAGAGCACCGCGAGCAGGATCAGCAGGATGACGATCACGCCGCCGGCGACCGCCACCTTGTCCTTCTTGAACCGGGACCAGGCGATCTGCCCCAGGGAACGGCCCTCGATCTGCCCCTTGTCGACGCCGACGAGGACAGCCTCCGGCTGCGCCTCGGCCTGCGCCCCGGTGGTCTCGATCGGTGCGGTCACAGTGACCCGACCCCTCTCGCCGGTGGTGACCGGCCTACACCTGCCGTGGATTACGGCTTTGTCGACTTGCTCAGCTCGCAGGGACTACTGATCCTGCGTCTGCCTGGGGAGTCTTCAGCTTGGCTGCGATCACCCGCCAGGTCTGGCGACGAAAGTATGCGTAACCGTGATGCAGTACGAGGGATTCCGTTATCCGAACAGCGGGTAACGCCCCTCGGACGTATGCCAGTTGGGACAGAACGGCACAATAGGGCATGTTCGCGATGATCCACCGCTATCTACGCGCGAAGAAATGTGGCTGTTACGTAAACGAGGCGAACGGGTTGCCATCGCTCTCAGTAACCGCCACGGGCCGGCGGGTAGCCGTACCCGGCCGCCGGTGCCTGGGCGGGGGATCCGTGGGCCTCACGGTCGTAGAAAGGACGGGCGCCGGCGCGCATCCACAGCGCGACCGGGTCGTACTCGTCGGACATCGCCACGGTCGACACCGGCAGCCCGTCCGGCACGGCGCCGATGGACTGCTGCATCATCGCGCGCACCGAGTCCACCGCCGAGGGACTGGTGTCGTACACGTCCAGGCCGATGGCGAGATACGGCGCCCCGAGCGCCGGCTGCACCCAGGCGCGGCGCAGCGAGCGGACCGCCGGGGTGCGGTGCGCGTTCTGCACGAGCAGGGCGTAGAACTGGGGGATCTCGATGCCGGGTTCCGACAGCCTGAGCGGTCCCGCGGGCTGGCGCTCCAGGCCGGTCGCGATGCGGCGCAGGTCGAGCCAGGGGATGCCGACCCCGCCGCCGGGGGCGTGCGGGTTGAGCCAGAGGCCGTAGTGGTCGGGATACAGCGTGCGGGCCACGTCGAGGCCGTCGACCACTTCGTACGAGCGGTTCCAGCCGCTGGCGCTCAGCTCCTGGGCCGAGGTCACACAGGGGGCGTAGCCGTAGCCGCCGACCTCCATGTTTCCGTACTGGGCGTCCGGGGAGCCGGACTGGCCGTGCCACAGGAGCATCCAGATCTGGCCGTTGTTCGGGGTCGCGAGAGCGCGCAGCAGCGCCTCGTAGGCGTCGTAGCGCCCGGGGGTCACCTGGCGCAGCATGTGCTCGACCGTGCCGGTCGCGGTGCCGCTGGCGCTCACGTCGTATCGCCCCTTCTTGAAAGTTCCCCGAGTATGAAACCAGCTTAAGCGCCCACGAGCTCGGGACCTGTGCGTCGTCGGCGAGTGCGGGTCGCCTGTGGCTCGTGGCGCAGTTCCCCGCGCCCCTGGGCAGGTTGGGCTAGCCCCGCGTGTAGAAGGGGCGTACCTGTCCCCGCATCCAGTGGCCCACCGGGTCGTCCGCCACGTCCAGCAGGACCAGGTTGACCGGCCACCGCACCGGGGTCTGCCCCAGGGCCCGGCCGAGGGCGTCCATCGGCAGGGTGCGCAGGTCGCCCTCCCACTGGGAGAGTTCCACGCCCACGAACATGACCGGGTCGGCGGTTTCGATGGCGGCCAGGCAGCGGCGGGCCGTGCGGACCACGCCGGTGGCCGCGAACTCGGCGGACGCGGCCGCCAGGAAGTCGACCGGGTCGTCCTGCCAGTCCGGCTCGTACAGCTTGACCCGGCCGCCGGTGTTGGGCCCGTCCAGCGGGGTGCGGCCCACCCGGCACAGGTCGGCGACGGCGGCGGGCGGCAGCGGGACGCCGACCACACCGTCCGGGTTCACCGCGATGCCCACGTGCGGGGGCAGACCGCGGGCGAACTCGACCGCCGGGGCGATGGTGTACGACAGATGGCTGCCGACGACCTGGCGGAACTGCTCCTCGGAGCTGAAGACCGGGACGAACGCCTGGCCCCCGATCTCCAGGGTGGGCAGGTCGAGGGGGCCGCTGTGCGGGCCGCCGCCGTTCGGCAGCGGGATCCAGACGAAGCTGCGGCCGAGCACCTCGATGATCCGGCCGCCCGCCGAGGGCATGCCGAGGGAGGCCGAGAGCACCTCCTCCAGCTCGTTGCCGGGCCATCCGCCGTGCGGATGGGTGTGTGCCGAGTGCGCCGGGAAGTCCGCGGGAAGATCCGCTGGGAAGTCCATCTGTCTGACCGCCTGCTGTGAACCACTGATGTGGCTGAAAGGCTAGCGGGTGCGGACGGTGTACGACTCAGCCCGTGAACCCGATCCGCCGCAGCACGGCCGCCGCGTCCCGGTCGATCAGCACCGCCGACCCGCAGCCCTGGGGCAGATCGCCGCGCTCCACGGAGCGGATCAGCCGGGCGGCCGCCTGCCGGTGGCGCAGGAAGGCGTACCGCGAGACGCCCCGGCCGCGCTCGCGCTGGCCCTCCAGCGCGGTGTCCGCCGCGACGTCGAGCAGCAGCAGGTGCAGGGTGCCGCCCCGGCGCCGGGCCTCGCGGGCCAGCCAGCCCCGCACCCAGGCCTGCGTCCCGCAGTCGTGCACCACGACTCCCTCGCCGGAGCGCAGGGCGCGGCGCAGTCCGGCGTAGTGCGCGAGCCGGACCAGGGGGCGGTAGACGGCGTACGGCAGTAACCGGGACAGCCGGCCGTCCCAGCGGTCACGGGTGTCCTGGGAGTCGATCCGGATGCCGTTGACCGCGCGCCTCATCAGCGTGGACTTGCCGCTGCCGGGCAGGCCGGTGATGACGACGAGGTCTCCGGGGCCGAAGAGCAGGGCGTGCGGGCCGTGGCCGGCGCGGTCGCGCAGGTCACGGACGACCGGACGCGCGCCCCAGGCCTCGGCGGCCGGGGCCGCGGGCTGCTCGGGCAGCGCGAGACCGGTGGTCGTCGCGTACGCCGTGGTCCTGTTCACCGTCATCGTCCTCCTCCGGGATCGGGGTTCCCCTCCCCACCGAGCGTAAAGAGAAGGTAATGGACGATCTCTCGCGTTTCTGTACGCGTACCGCCACAAGGCAGTTACAGAGGCAGGAGCGGATGCGGCCCTGCCCCCGGCGTCCGAGGCATGCAATGATGTCCGCGCCAACTGCATACCGGCCGCTTGAATCCGCGCGGGAGAGTCCCGGGTACGTGTACCCGGGCGCCGAAGGAGCAAGTCCCTCCCTTGAATCTCTCAGGCCCCGTTACCGCGCGGGCGAGGCACATCTGAAAAGCGGGCCGCCCACCCGAAGGCGGCCCCACCCACGGTGCAAGCCATGTTCTTCATGGCGAACCTCTCAGGTTCCGATGACAGATGGGGAGGAATCACCTCGCCCGTCACACCCATGTCATGTCCTGGGACCCTTGGAGACGACCGTCCGATGAGCAGTTCTGAACCCCGTCTCACCGCACTCGACGCCCTGCACCGCTCGCTCGGTGCGACGATGACCGACTTCGCCGGCTGGGACATGCCCCTGCGGTACGGCTCGGAGCGCGACGAGCACACCGCGGTACGCACGAAAGCCGGCCTCTTCGACCTCTCCCACATGGGCGAGATCACCGTGACCGGACCACAGGCCGCGCAGCTGCTGAACTTCGCCCTGGTCGGCAACATCGCCTCCGTCGGCGTCGGCCGCGCCCGCTACACCATGATCTGCCGCGCCGACGGCGGCATCCTGGACGACCTGATCGTCTACCGGCTCGGCGAGACCGAGTACATGGTGGTCGCCAACGCCTCCAACGCACAGGTCGTCCTGGACGCGCTGACCGAGCGCGCGGCCGGCTTCGACGCCGAGGTGCGCGACGACCGGGACGCCTACGCCCTGATCGCCGTACAGGGGCCGGAGTCCCCCGGGATCCTCGCGTCCGTGACCGACGCCGACCTCGACGGCCTGAAGTACTACGCCGGTCTGCCGGGCACAGTCGCCGGGGTGCCGGCGCTGATCGCGCGCACCGGGTACACCGGCGAGGACGGCTTCGAGCTGTTCGTGCGGCCGGAGCACGCCGTCGAGCTGTGGCAGGCGCTGACCAAGGCGGGCGAGGGCGTCGGGCTCGTCCCGTGCGGGCTGTCCTGCCGGGACACGCTGCGCCTGGAGGCGGGCATGCCGCTGTACGGGCACGAGCTGTCGACCTCCCTCACCCCCTTCGACGCGGGCCTCGGCCGGGTGGTGAAGTTCGAGAAGGAGGGCGACTTCGTGGGCCGCGCGGCCCTGCGGGAGGCCGCGGACAACGCGCACCAGGCACCGCCGCGCGTCCTCGTCGGTCTGATCGCCGAGGGGCGTCGCGTCCCGCGCGCCGGCTACGCGGTCGTCGCGGGCGGCGAGGTGATCGGCGAGGTCACCTCCGGCGCCCCCTCCCCCACGCTGGGCAAGCCGATCGCCATGGCGTACGTCGACGCCGCGCACGCGGCGCCGGGCACGGCGGGTGTCGCGGTGGACATCCGGGGCAGCCACGAGCCGTACGAGGTCGTGGCGCTGCCGTTCTACAAGCGCCAGAAGTAGTCGCCGTAGGTGATGCTGAGCACGGAGTCGCTGCTCACGCACGCCTTCCGCAGTCCCCCATTCACCAGCACTCCCCCGCGTACAGGAGAATTCAGGCCATGAGCAACCCCCAGCAGCTGCGCTACAGCAAGGAGCACGAGTGGCTGTCGGGCGCCGAGGACGGCGTCTCGACGGTCGGCATCACGGAGCACGCGGCCAACGCGCTCGGCGATGTCGTCTTCGTCCAGCTCCCCGAGGTCGGTGACACCGTGACCGCGGGCGAGACCTGCGGCGAGCTGGAGTCGACCAAGTCGGTGTCCGACCTGTACTCCCCCGTCTCCGGTGAGGTCACCGAGGTCAACGAGGACGTCGTCAGCGACCCGGCGCTGGTGAACTCCGCCCCCTTCGAGGGTGGCTGGCTGTTCAAGGTACGCGTCTCGGAGGAGCCGGCCGACCTGCTCTCCGCCGACGAGTACACCGCCTTTTCCGCCGGCTGAGGAGTCCGCACCTGATGTCCGCACTGAACACGCCCCTGCACGAGCTCGACCCGGAGATCGCCGCCGCGGTCGACGCCGAGCTGGACCGTCAGCAGTCCACCCTCGAGATGATCGCCTCGGAGAACTTCGCTCCGCTCGCGGTCATGGAGGCCCAGGGCTCGGTCCTGACCAACAAGTACGCCGAGGGCTACCCGGGCCGCCGCTACTACGGCGGCTGCGAGCACGTCGACGTGGCCGAGCAGATCGCGATCGACCGGGTCAAGGACCTGTTCGGCGCCGAGTACGCCAACGTGCAGCCCCACTCCGGCGCCTCCGCGAACCAGGCCGCCCTGTTCGCGCTGGCCCAGCCCGGCGACACCATCCTCGGCCTGGACCTCGCCCACGGCGGTCACCTGACCCACGGGATGCGGCTGAACTTCTCCGGCAAGCAGTTCAATGTCGTCGCCTATCACGTGGACGAGTCGGGTCTCGTCGACATGGCCGAGCTGGAGAAGCTCGCGCGCGAACACCGGCCGAAGGTGATCATCGCCGGGTGGTCGGCGTACCCGCGGCAGCTGGACTTCGCGGAGTTCCGCCGGATCGCCGACGAGGTCGAGGCGTACCTGTGGGTCGACATGGCGCACTTCGCCGGTCTCGTGGCCGCGGGGCTGCACCCGAACCCCGTCGAGCACGCGGACGTGGTCACCTCCACCACCCACAAGACGCTGGGCGGACCGCGCGGCGGGATCATCCTCGCCAAGCAGGAGTTCGCGAAGAAGCTGAACTCCTCCGTCTTCCCGGGCTTCCAGGGCGGTCCCCTGGAGCATGTGATCGCGGCGAAGGCGGTGTCCTTCAAGGTCGCCGCCTCCGAGGAGTTCAAGGAGCGCCAGCGGCGTACGGTGGACGGTGCGCGCATCCTCGCCGAGCGCCTGACGGCCGACGACGCCCGGGAGGCCGGGGTCAACGTGCTCTCCGGCGGCACCGACGTGCACCTCATCCTCGTCGACCTGCGCGAGTCCGAGCTGGACGGCAGGCAGGCCGAGGACCGTCTCCACGAGGTCGGCATCACGGTCAACCGCAACGCCGTCCCGAACGACCCGCGCCCGCCGATGGTGACGTCGGGGCTGCGGATCGGCACGCCCGCCCTGGCGACCCGCGGCTTCACGGCCGAGGACTTCGCCGAGGTCGCGGACGTGATCGCTTCGGCACTGAAGCCGTCGTACGACGTGGAGTCCCTGAAGGCCCGGGTCAAGGCCCTCGCCGACAAGCACCCGCTGTACGCCGGTCTGAACAAGTAGTTCCGCGGCGGGGGCACCCGACGGCGTGTGCCCCCGCCTTTCGTGAAGGAGTTCCCGTGGCCATCTCGGTCTTCGACCTGTTCTCGATCGGCATCGGCCCGTCGAGCTCCCACACGGTCGGCCCGATGCGTGCGGCCCGCATGTTCGCCCGCCGCCTGCGCAACGAGGAGTTGCTGCCGGCGGTGGCCTCCGTCCGCTGCGAGCTCTACGGCTCCCTGGGCGCGACCGGCCACGGCCACGGCACCCCGAAGGCGGTGCTGCTCGGCCTGGAGGGGGCGTCCCCGCGCACGGTGGACGTGGAGAACGCGGACGACCGGGTGGCGGAGATCAAGGCCGCGGGGGTCCTGAACCTGCTCGGCGAGCGGGAGATCCCCTTCTCCTTCGACGACGACCTGGTGCTGCACCGCCGCAAGGCGCTTCCGTACCACGCGAACGGCATGACGGTATGGGCGTACGACGCCTCGGGCGCCGAGCTCATGTCGAAGACGTACTACTCGGTGGGCGGCGGTTTCGTCGTCGACGAGGACGCGGTGGGCGCGGACCGGATCAAGCTGGACGACACGGTGCTGAAGTACCCCTTCCGCACCGGCGACGAGCTGCTGCGCCTGGCGAAGGAGACAGGGCTGTCGATCTCCTCGCTGATGCTGGAGAACGAGCGGGCCTGGCGCACCGAGGACGAGATCCGGGCCGGGCTGCTGGAGATCTGGGAGGTCATGCGGGCCTGCGTGCAGCGTGGCATGACGCGCGAGGGCATCCTGCCGGGCGGCCTGCGCGTGCGTCGGCGCGCGGCCGTGACCGCCCGTCAACTGCGCGCCGAGGGCGATCCGTTGGCGCACTCCATGGAGTGGATCACGCTCTACGCGATGGCGGTGAACGAGGAGAACGCGGCGGGCGGCCGGGTGGTGACCGCCCCGACCAACGGGGCCGCGGGCATCATCCCCGCGGTGCTCCACTACTACATGAACTTCGTGCCCGGCGCCGATGACGAGGGCGTCGTCCGGTTCATGCTGGCCGCCGGCGCCATCGGCATGCTCTTCAAGGAGAACGCCTCCATCTCCGGCGCCGAGGTCGGCTGCCAGGGCGAGGTCGGCTCGGCCTGCTCGATGGCCGCGGGCGCCCTCGCCGAGGTCCTCGGCGGCTCCCCCGAGCAGGTGGAGAACGCCGCCGAGATCGGCATGGAGCACAACCTGGGCCTGACCTGCGACCCGGTCGGCGGACTGGTCCAGATCCCCTGCATCGAGCGCAACGGCATGGCCGCGGTCAAGGCGGTCACGGCGGCGAAGATGGCGCTGCGCGGGGACGGCTCGCACAAGGTGTCCCTGGACAAGGTCATCAAGACGATGAAGGACACCGGGGCGGACATGAGCGTGAAGTACAAGGAGACGGCCCGGGGCGGGCTGGCGGTGAACATCATCGAGTGCTGAGACAGCACTCGCGTTCGCGTCAAAAGAGTGCCGCGTCGACCGCCGAGAACACGGCCGGCGGCCGACGCGGACACGGTCAGCGCCGGCGCAGCGCCAGGACCGCGTTGTGGCCACCGAAACCGAACGAGTTGCTCAGCGCGAGGTCGCCGTGCCCGGGCAAGGGCCGGGCGATGTTCCTGACCAGGTCGAGCGGGACGGCGTCGTCCAGGTCGTCGCAGCCGATGGTCGGCGGGATGACACCGTGATGGAGGGTGAGGGCCGTGGCCACGGCCTCCACACCCCCCGCCGCTCCCTGGAGGTGCCCCAGACTCCCCTTGAGCGCCGTGACCGGAACAGGGACGGCGCCGTCCGTTGCGCCGAAGACGGTGCTCAGCGCGGCCGCCTCCGCCAGGTCACCGTCCACGGTCGCGGTGGCGTGTGCGTTGATGTGCACCACGTCGGCGAGGTTCGCGCCCGCGTCGGCGACGGCACGCCGCAGGGCGCTCGCGACACCGTTGCCGGTCGGATCCGGGGCAGCCAGGTGATGGGCGTCGGCCGACAGCCCCCACCCCGCGGCCTCGCAGTAGATCCGGGCGCCACGGGCCAGCGCGTGCTCTTCCGACTCCAGCAGCAGGACGCCCGCGCCCTCACCGTTCACGAAGCCCGACCGGTCCTTGGCGAACGGGCGGGAGGCGGCCTCCGGGGTGTCGTTGCGTGCCGACAGGGCACGCATCGCGCTGAACGCGGCCATGACCTCGGGCGTCACGGCGGCCTCCGCTCCGCCGGCGAGCACGAGGTCGAGATGGCCGTACCGAATGCGGTCGACGGCCTGTCCGATGGCCTCGGTGCCGGACGCACAGGCACTGACGACCGTGCGGGCCTCTCCGGTGACGTGCAGGTCGAGTGAGACCTGGGAAGCCGCCTGGGAGGGGACCGTCATGGGGGCGGTGAGCGGCGCGACCCCCCGCACGCCCCGGTCCCGCAGCCGCCGGTCGCCGGCGACGAGGACGGAGGCACCGCCGATGATGGTGCCCAGACTGATGCCGACCCGCTCCGGGTCCAGGCAGCTGTCCCGGGTACCGCCCGCGGCGAACCCGGCGTCCTGCCAGGCTTCGCGAGCCGCGAGCACCGCGAACTGGGCGGCCCGGTTCATGCGCCGGGCCTGTGTTTTGGGCAGCACCTCGGTGGGGTCGACGGGAACCGTCCCCGCGATGCGGACCGGATGCTCGGCGAACTCCGGGGCGTCCAACGACCTGATGCCGCTGCGGCCGACGAGTAAGCCCGTCCAGAGAGCGTCGCCACCCAGCCCCAGCGGGGTCACCGCGCCGAGTCCGGTGACCACTACGCGCCGGGCGGTGGAACGGAGTTGACCCCGTCCGCCCACGGCCGCCCTGCTGCGCCCCCGGCTCTGCGTCATCTCCGTGCATGTGCTGTCTTTGCATCCCATGGCAAACGCTTTCCCTTCTGCATGGTTGGATGCCAGGTCGACGGGTGAAACTTCTGGCGTGCTCACCGCTTTGGAGCCGACGACGCCTCCGACTAGGGTTGAACTTCGAGATAAACGGCACGAACGGGGGCAGTCATGGCCGATTCCAATGAACCGGACATAGCTGATTTTGCAGATTTCCAGCTTGAATTCGCAGACCTACCCGCTCTTTTGCGGGCATGGCGCGCCGAGGCGGGCGCCAAACTCGGGCGCGCAAAGCCGTTGCCGCAAAAGGAAGTCGCGCATCGCATGGGCGTCAGCGAACGCTGGTACCGCGCGCTGGAGAGCGGGGCTCAGGTCCCGCTCACCCTGGATACCCTCATGGGTCTCGCCGACGCCCTGGACCTCGGACCGGATGAACGTACGGCTCTGTACTGGTACCGGTTGGCCGATGTGACGGACGAGGACCAATCGAAGGGAGAGGATGGCAGGGTCGCCCGGCTCAAAGACTTCGTGGACGCGCAGACGGCCTTTCCTGTCTATCTCATCGACCACGCGTGGAATATTCTGGCCTACAACACGCTCATGGCGAACTGGTTTCCCTGGGTCCGCGAGCCGCGGGCCAATCTCATGCGCTGGGTGCTGGAAACCCCCGACTCACGCGAACAGATCATTGACTGGAGGCAGCAGGCCTCCCTGTATCTGGCCCAGTTGCGGTTCACTCTCGTCCGGCGCCCGGACGATCCGACGCTCAAGGGTTTACTGACCAGCGCACTGCTCGATCCCGCCTGCCGGGAATTGTGGGACGCCGGGCCACGCATCATCGCATTCCGGCAGGGCGGTAAATTCCGCCTGACACTCCCGCATGTTTCGCAGACCGAGCTGGTGGTCACCTCTCAGGTCCTCCTCCCCGCTTACTACCCGGGCGCCCGCTTCGTCGCACTGATTCCGGTATAGCTCGGCGCCGCCCAACTGCACTCTACACACGAAAGCGTTGGTTCGAACCGGCAAATTTTTACCGCTTGACAGCTCTTCGACGGCCCCTGCAATCTCAGTCAGCGAGTCAGGGCGAGCGGTCGGCCGCAGGGGCCTTCATCGGCAACCCCTGACAGACGGGGGAGATTTACCTGTGTTACGTGCGAGAGGCGCCCGCGCTAAATCCGCATTTCTTTTCGGTACGGAGAGTTGACTTGGTAAGTCGATTGATGCCGGGACCGGACACCGCTCGGCCGGCCACGCAACCGCTGCCCGACTCCGAAGCTCTCGTAGGGCTGCTGGACACACTGCGCCACCATTCGGTGCGGGAGTTGCGGCTCGCGCTCCCCAGACGACCGTACGAGCGGCGGGTGCGCGAGCAGGCGGCTCTGTTGAGCGCGGAACTGGTGCGGCGTGGGGCGCAGGTGCGCGTCCTGCACCTGGAGGACGTCAGCCGTGATCCCGCCTACGCCGACGACACCCGGCGAATCGCCGCGTCGGGGGCCTGGATGCGGGCCGTGCCGCACCTGCCGGTGTGGATGGCCGTCGCCGACCGGGACTTCGCCATCGTCCCCTCGGACCCAGGCCTTGAGGACGCCTGCGCGACGCTGGTGCGCGGGCGGACCGTGGTGGGCGCCTACCAGGAGCTCTTCGACCAGGTGTGGGCGCGTTCCGCCGGGCCGGCCGGCCCGGCGGGTCCCGGGAGCGACGGACTCGACGAGCGGGAGCGGGAGGCCCTGGTGCTCCTCGCCGAAGGACTGACCGACGAAGGCATCTCGCGGCGCACCGGCCTGTCGGTCCGCACGATCCGCCGGACCGTCGCAGGCGTGATGACCAGGATGGGAGCGCGGAGCCGCTTCCAGGCGGGTGTGGAAGCGGCTCGTCGGCAGTGGATCTGAGACCGGGTTGCGAGCGGGCCCTGGCGGGCCCGCCGGCTACAGCCCCGTCCGGGCCAGGTCTCCTTCTGCGTACCGCTCACCGCTCGGCGGTGTGAGCGCGTCGAGGCGGGCGAGTTGGTCGACGGTGAGGACGACCGCGTCGGCGGCGGCATTCTCTTCGACGCGGGTCACGCGCTTGGTACCGGGGATGGGGACGACGTCGTGGCCCTGGGCGAGCAGCCAGGCGAGAGCGACCTGGGCGGGCGTGGCGCCGGCGTCGGCCGCGACGGCCGCCACCTCGTTGACGATCCTCAGATTCCGTTCGAAGTTGGCTTCGGCGAACCGGGGTGTGGTCAGCCGGAAGTCGTCCGCGGCGAGTTCCCGCGGTGAACGGATCGCCCCGGTGAGGAATCCCCGGCCGAGCGGCGAGTAGGCGACGAGACCGATGCCGAGTTCACGGAAGAGGGGCAGGAGCGACTCGGCCGGCTGTCGCGACCACAGCGAGTACTCCGTCTGCACCGCGGTCACGGGATGGACGGCGTGGGCCCGCCGGACGGTGTCCACGCCGGCCTCGGAGAGGCCGATGTGCCGGATCTTGCCCTCCCGCACGAGCTCGGCCAGCGCACCGACGGTGTCCTCGATCGGCGTGTCCGGGTCGACGCGGTGCTGGTAGCAGAGGTCGATGTGGTCCGTGCCCAACCGCCGGAGCGAACCCTCGACCGCCGTGCGCACGTTGGCCGGTGAGCTGTCGAGCATGTTGGGCCCCGCGCCGGCGTGCGAGACGAGACCGAACTTCGTGGCGATCACCACGTCGTCGCGGCGCCCGGCGACGGCACGGCCGACGAGTTCCTCGTTGACGAACGGGCCGTAGATCTCGGCGGTGTCGAGGAAATTCACGCCGAGGTCCAGCGCTCGCCGAACGGTGCGGACGGCCTCCTCCTCGTCACTGCCCGCCCCCGTGTAGTAGTCGGACATCGTCATGGCGCCCAGGCCGATGCGTGACACATCGAGCCCGCCGAGCGAAACACGCTGCACTACGACCCGCTCCCTCGTTGTTACGTCTCCAGCAAGTATCCGGTCCGGCCTCAACTCTACGAGAACTCACGCTGGTCGGGTGAATTGAAGCTCGCCATGGCAGCAAGAGGACATGCACCTGTCGACCGCCGCCGCACCGTGCTTGACTCGAATTGGCCCGCCGGTGTGGGCCACGAAAAAGACGGAGACCGTAAATGCCGAACATGATGCTCGGACCGATGAATGTCGACGGCGCCTGCGAAAACGAACAACTCACCCGCCGCATGGGAATGGAAATCACCATCTGCGAACCGGGACTTGTGGTGGGCACGATGCCCGTCGCCGGAAATCGTCAGCCCTTGGGAATTCTGCACGGCGGCGCGAACGCCGCGTTCGCCGAGACGCTGGGTTCGGTCGCCGCTTTCCTCCACGCGGGCCCCGGCGGGAACGCGGTGGGCGTCGACCTGTCCTGTACGCACCACCGCTGGGTGTCCTCCGGGACTCTCACCGGCGTCTGCAGGCCGCTCGACGAGCGAACGGCGACGGCCTCCTACGAGATCGTCGTCACCGACGGCTCCGGGAACCGCGTCTGCACCGCACGGCTCACCTGCGCCGTGCGCCGCGCCGGCGGCCGTCGCAGGCCGGGTCCACGCAGGCCATCCGCGCCGATGACGACGGCAACGGAACGATCCATACGAACGGAGCACCGATGACCCCGATCTCAGCACGGACCGTGCTGTCGTCCGTGGACGACCAGCTGGGGCCGGCCGAGCAGCGCTTCTTCGGCCGCGGCTTCCGCCGGGTCGCCTACGACATCGGCGAGGTGCACCTCGCCCGCAGCGAGGACGGCGCCGTACGGGCACGCTCCGTGGTCGGCGTCCGCTACCCGGCCGACTGGTCGAAGAAGGCGGCCGGCACGGATCTGCGCCCGCACTTCAGCACCGTCGACGGGATCGTCGTGGCCGCCCAGCTGGCCGAGGCGTGCCTGAGCGGCCCGGGCGCGGACCTGCGCGACGCGTGGTTGCGCAAGGTGCGGTTGACGGCCGGGTCCAGCCCGCAGGAGGAGCTCACCGGTCTGTCGGCCGAGGCGATGCTGCGCCGCACCGACCCGGTGGCCGGGCACCCGGCGCGCGTGGTCTCCGTCGTCGACTGCGCGGTCGGCACCATGCGGGTGCGGTGCGAGGTGGAACACTCCCCCGCGCGGCCCACGAAGGAGGAACGCACATGGTCCGGACTGGACGCGCTCCTCGGTCCCGCGGCGGACCGCTACTTCGGCGTCGGCTTCACCGCGCGCCGCCAGTACGTCCGTGATGTGGAGGTTGACCACCGGGAGTTGTGCGCCGACGCCACGCTCACCCTCGACCACGAGGACGGGGCGGCGGTGCCCAGTGCGGGCATCGAGGGCGCGTACCAGCCGTCGGTATCGGTGATCGACGCGTTCGTGACGGCCCTGCAGCTCGCCCAGATCATGCTCTACGACCTCGACGACATGCGCCGCCAGGACAGCAACACCCTGTGGATGCGGCAGACCACACTGACCGCCTCCCGCCCGGACCGCCCGGCCGAGGGCGTGCCGGTGCGCACCCGGCTGGCCGATCCCGGACTGCTGCGGATGAGAGACGGCACCTGGCGCACGCTCGACGTCGTGGCCGAACTCGCCGGTATCCAGGTGCGGTCCGCGGTGGCCCATCAGCTTCCGGAAGGACACCCGACGTCGTGACCCCAACGGCAGTGATCGCCGGGGTGGGTGGCTACGTGCCCCCGCGCGTGGTGACGAACGACGAACTCGCCCAGCGCCTCGACACCTCCGACACCTGGATCCGCAGCCGGACCGGCATCGCACAGCGCCATGTCGTCGAGCCCGGCACCACCACCAGTGACCTTGCCGCCGAGGCCGGTCGGCGGGCTCTGAAGAACGCCGGTGAGGACGGCGCCGACCTGGTGATCGTCGCCACCACCACCCCGGACCGCCCCTGCCCGGCCACCGCGCCGACCGTCGCCACCCGCATCGGGCTGACGGATGTACCGGCCTACGACGTGGCGGCGGTGTGCTCCGGTTTCGTGTACGCCCTTCAGGCCGGCGCGGCCGCCGTGACCTCGGGATTCGCCGAGCGGGTCCTGGTGATCGGCGCGGAGTCCTTCAGCACCCTGCTGGATCCCTCCGACCGCACCACCTCCGTCATCTTCGGCGACGGGGCGGGCGCGGTGCTGCTGCGGGCCGGCGAACACGACGAGCCCGGCGCGGTACAGGAGGTCCATCTGGGCAGCGACGGTGCGATGGCCGACCTGATCACGGTCCGCGGCGGCGGTGCCGAGGAGCGGTCCCGAGGCGGGGTGCCGCGCGAGGAGGACCGGTACTTCCGCATGGACGGCAAGTCCGTCTTCTTCGCCGCGGTGCGCCGCATGGCCGAGTCCTCGCGCACGGTGCTGACCCGTACCGGCTGGGACGTCGCCGATGTCGACCGGCTGGTCGGCCACCAGGCCAACACACGCATCCTGCACGCCGTCGCCGAGCAGCTCGGCCTGCCGCCGGAGCGCGCGGTGCTCAATATCGACCGCGTCGGCAACACCTCCGCCGCCTCCATCCCTCTCGCCCTCGCCGACGCCATGGCGGACGGACTGCTGAGAGCGGGCGACCGGGTGCTCCTGACTGCCTTCGGAGGCGGCGCCACCTGGGGCTCGGCCACCCTGACCTGGCCCGACCTGCCAGTCGGCTGAGACCCACCAGACATCACCACCCCCCTTTTCCCCAAGACCATTTGAGGTGACCCATGACCGGTTCCGTCACGACGATGATCATCGAGATACTCACCGGCAAGTTCGAGATACCCGCGGAGGAGGTGTCCCGGGGCACCGTCTTCGACGACCTCGCGGTGGACTCCCTGGCCCTGCTGGAGATGTCGCTGATCCTGGAGAAGCGGCTCGGTGTCTCCATCGAGGAGGGTGTGCTGCACTCGCAGCAGACCATCGACGAGGCCGCCCAGGTCGTCGAGGGCCTCGGTGCCCCGGCGGCCACCGGGTCGGCTGCCGCCTGAGCGGCCGGCAGCGGCTCCCTTCATGCGCATCGTCCTGCTCCGCCACGGAGAGACCGACCGCAACGCCACCGACCGATTCCAGGGGCAGGCCGACATCCCGCTGAACGACACGGGGGTACGGCAGGCGCAGGTGATCGCCCGGTCGTTGAGTCCGGACGGCTGGTCGGCGGTCTACTCCTCTTGTCTGGCGCGTGCCGCCCAGACCGCCGCGTACGCCGCGGGCCGGCTCGGCGTCCCTCATCGGCGCCTCGACGGACTGCGCGAGCGCGACCTGGGCACACTCGACGGCCAGGGCCGCGCCGAGTTCGCCCGGCAGCACCCGGGGACCATGCGGCGGCTGCTCACCGACCCCGACTACGCCCCACCCGGCGGCGAGACCGGCAGGGCCGTGCTCTCCCGCTCGGCCGCCGCCCTGCGCACCATCGCGGAGGCAGAGACAGAGGCAGAGGCGGACAAGGCCGGCCGGACGCTGCCCGCGGTCCTGGCCGTCACCCACGGCGGTGTGCTGAACCTGCTGACGCGTGCCCTGGCCGGCGCCGGCGCAACGCCCGAGGTCCTGGTCGGCACCGGTGCAGCCGTCTGCGTGGATGTCGGGTGGTCACCCGCCGGCCGTCCGCGTGCCGCCCTGCGCCGGTGGAACGTGGCTCCGCACGAGTGCGAGGAAGCGCCCGCTCCCCCTGTGCCTCCGTCCTTCGTCGACCTCGACTCCCTCGTCCTCGACGAGCTCAACTCCAAGGAAGTGACCCGTACATGAGCATCGAGATCACCGTACTTTTCGACGTCGTACCGGACCGTCTGGCGGACACCGCGGGCGCCTTCGAGGAACTGTGCGCCGCGACCCGGCAGGAGGAGGGCGCGTTGCGCTTCGACGCCTGGCGGTCCGAGGAGCACGAGAACCTGATCGTGCTGGTCGAGGAGTGGGCCGACCAGGCTGCTATCGACCTGCACATGAAGGAGCCGTATGTCGCGGACTTCCTCGCGAAGGTCGAGGGCGCCTATGTGCGGCCTCCGTACGTCCACCGCCTGCGCCCCCTCGCCGCCTGATCCATGGTGAGCGACATGCAGCAGCCGCGCGTTCTCGTGGTCGGCGCCGGTCCCGTCGGGATGGTCCTGGCCTGCGAACTGCTGGCGCACGGTGTTCGGGCCGACGTCATCTCCAAGCTCCGCAGGCAGAGCCCGCACTCTCGCGCCACGATCCTCTGGCCCCGCGTCCTGGAACTCCTGGACCGGGTGGGCGTGGGACGGAAACTGGTCGACGGTGGCCACTACTTCGACCAGATGAACTACTACTCACAGAAGAAGCTGATCGGCCTGATCCGGTTCGACCGGCTGCGAGGCGTCGGTTATCCCTTCGCCATCACCATCCCGCAGTGGCGCACCGAGGCGATCCTCGAGGAGCACCTCACCGCGCTGGGCGGCACCATCGAGTACGACACCAGCTTCGTCGACGGCACCCAGGACCCTGACGGGGTCCAGTGCCGCGTCCAGCTCGCCGACGGCCGGGCGCAGACCCGTACGTACGACTACGTGGTCGGGGCCGACGGTTACCACAGCGCCGTCCGTGAGGCGTTCGGCTTCCGGTTCACCGGCCGGACCCTGCGCACCCGGCTCGCCATCACCGACGCCGAGATCCTGGGCGAGACCACCAGCAGCGAAGCGGCGTACTACCTGACCCGGACCGGGAACATGGTGCTGGCGCCGCTCGGCGACGGGATCTTCCGGGTCGGCGCCAGTGTGCCCGACCACTACACGGGCGACACACCGGACCGCGCCTTCTTCGAGAGGCTGCTCGCCGAGCGCGTCCCCGGGGCGCGCAGGCTCGGCGAGATGAAGTTCAGCGGCGTCTTCACGGCTCACGTCCGCTCGGCGGGCACGTACGGCAGCGGCCGGGTCTTCCTGGCCGGCGACTCGGCGCACGCGATGAGCCCGTCGGGCGCGCAGGGGCTGAACACCGGTATCCAGGACGCCGTCAACCTCGGCTGGAAACTGGCCGGTGTGGTGCGTGGCGACTACCGCGCAGACCTGCTGGACAGCTACGACACCGAGCGCAGGCCGGCCGTCGGCGCGGTCGCCGGACTCTCCACCCGCCTGGCCCGGATCGGCCTGTACTCGGCCCGGCACCGGACCCTCGCCCGGGATGCCGTCTACCGGTTGGGCACCACCACGCAGACTCTCGAAAGAGTGCTCGCGCCCAAGCTGGCCCAGCTGGACACCCACTACGGCCCCCGGCCGAAACGGCGCTCCCTGGTGACGGGGGAACGTCTGCCCCTCGGCTGGCGTGAGTCGCCGGCAGCGCCCGTCCTCGCCGTGGACCGCTACACCGTGCTGCTGTGGCCCGGCCTCCAGTACCGGTACGAGCGCTGGACCGGGCTCGTCGACAGACTGCGGGAGCAGCTGACCGCCGTGTCCGTCTGCGACCTGGGCGGCCGCCCACCCGGCCCGCTGCTGGGCAAGCTTCCGCGCGAGGCCCATGCCCTGCTGGTCCGCCCCGACGGCCACCTCGACGTGATCGTCCCGCTGGACGACCGCGCTCCCACCTCCGCCGTCCACCTGGTCGGCCAGGCACTCGCCCGGCACGCACTGCCCCACACCACCACCCCGCAGCTCGCCGTTCAGCCGGCCTGACGCCCTGTCCCCGGCACAACCCGAAGGAGCCCGCCATGAGCACCACCCCCCGCGTCACCCTCACCGAAGTCGCCGACATGACGCCCGACCAGCTCGCGGTGTACGAGAAGTTCCAGTCCAACCTGACCCGCGCGCTGCTGCTCACCAAGAACTCCGCGGCCGCCCACCTCGCGCTCGGCGGCACCTTCACGGTCGGCCTGCTGAGCCTGCTGGACCGCGAGGTGGTCGTGCTGCGGGTGGCCAGGCTGCGTGACAGCGAGTTCGAGCGCCTGCTGCACTACCCGCTCGCGAAGAAGGCCGGTCTGGAGGACATCGAGATCAAGGCGATCGAGGAAGGCCTCTACGAGCAGCTGCCGCCCGCCCGCGCCGCCCTGGTCCGCTACGTCACCGACTGCATGGTCGACCACAGGGCGAGCGAGGATGCCTTCTTCGCGCTGCGCGAGCACTACTCGCAGAACGAGATCGCCGAGATCACGCATCTCGCCGGGCACAGCGCCATGACCGCCATGTACCTGGCCAGCCTGGACATCCCGCTCGACGAGGGCATCGCCTCCTGGGGCCGGCTCACCGAGGTACAGGACGAGGTCAGGAGCTGATCCCGGCCGCCCGCCCGATCCGAGAGGAAGAACGTTGCAGTACGTCCGGCTGGGCTCGTCCGGCCTGAAGGTGTCGCGACTGGCACTGGGATGCATGAGTTACGGCGAGCCCCGACTCGGCACCCATCCCTGGTCGCTGCCCGAGGAGGAGAGCCTCCCGTTTCTCGCCCAGGCACTCGAACTGGGCATCAACTTCTTCGACACCGCGAACATCTACTCGCTGGGCACCAGCGAGGAGTTCCTGGGCCGCGCGGTGCGCAAGCTGACCCGGCGCGAAGACGTCGTCATCGCCACCAAGGTCTACGAGAGGCTCAGGGACGACCCGCTCTCGGGCGGGCTGTCCCGCTCGGCGATCATGCGCGAACTCGACGCGAGCCTGAGGCGGTTGGACACCGACTACATCGACCTCTACATCATCCATCGCTGGGACCCCGAGACCCCGGTCGAGGAGACCATGGAGGCGCTGCACGACGTGGTGCGCGCGGGCAAGGTCCGCTACATCGGCGCCTCCTCCATGCACACCTGGCAGTTCGTGAAGGCGCAGTACATCGCCGATGTCCACGGCTGGACGCGGTTCGTGAGCATGCAGAACCACTACAACCTCGTCAACCGCGAGGAAGAGCGCGAGATGCTGCCGTACTGCCTCGCGGAGGGCGTCGGCGTCACGCCGTGGAGCCCGCTGGCCCGCGGAAAGCTCACGCGCGACTGGGACGCCGAGTCGCCCCGCACCGGGGGCGACCCGATCCAGGACCGCTTCTACGGCCCCACCGAGCGTGCGGACCGCGCGGTCGTCCGCGTGGTCGCAGAGATCGCCGCCGAACGCGGCATCCCCATGGCCCAGGTGGCTCTCGCCTGGCTCCTGCATCAGCAGGGGGTCACCGCGCCCGTCGTCGGCGCGACCCGGCCGCACCACCTCGAGGACGCCGTGGCGTCCCTCGACGTGAGGCTCGACGACACCGAACTCGCCCGGCTTGAGGCGCCCTATGTGCCGCACGCCGTCGTGGAATACGTCTGACCGACAGGCAGGTGGAGGAACCATGGGAATAGCCGACTACGCCCTGGCGATGCCGAGCGGGAAGCTGAGCGTCGACGACGTCAGCCGGGAGTCGGGGTACACCGTCGAGAAGCTCGGCCAGATCCTTCCGTCCGGGAAGTTCTCGGTGCTGGCCGAGGGCGAGACCTCCTGGGGGCTCGGCCGGGACGCCGCGGCAAGGCTCCTGGCCCGCAACCCGGTACCGCTCGATGAGATCGGACTCGTGCTGTACGCGGGCTCCAGCGAATGGGGCACGCCCTTCTGGTCGCCCGCCGCGAAGATCGCCCAGGAGCTGGGGATCGCGGACGCGCACTGCTTCGAGGTGTCCAACTTCTGCAACGCGGGCATGGTCGCCGTGAAACTGGCGGACGACCAGGTGCGCGCGGGCACCCACAAGCACGCGCTGGTGATCATCTCGGACCGGCTCAGCCAGCTCGTCGAGTACGGCACCGGCTACATCGAGCTGTTCAACTTCGCGGACGGCGCCGCCGCCGTCCTGATCTCGGCCGACGCCGAGTACGAGGTGCTGGGCGCCGCTCACCACACCGACCCGCAATGGGTGGACTCGTACTACGGCGAGATCAAGGAGGACAGGGTCAAGGTCGAGCGGGGCGTGAAGCTCGACGGGCTCGGCAAGGCGTTCCTCGACAACTTCACGGCCCTGACCCACAAGGTCCTCGCCGGCCTCGGGCGGGGGGTGGCCGACGTGTCGTACTTCCTGGTCACGCATGGCAACCAGGACACCCATCGCAAGTACCTCGCCGCGCTGGGGGTGGACGCCTCTCGCAGTGTCTTCCAGTACGACCGCGACGGCCACCTCGGCGGTGCGGACCCGTTCCTCGCCCTGGAGGAGCTGGAGCGGGAGGGCCGGATCGCCTCCGGCGACCTGGTGGTCGTGGCGACCGCGGGATCGGGTTTCACCTGGGGTGTGACGGCGATCCGCCGGACGTGAGCGGCGTACGGCAAGCCGAAGGCCCCCGGTGCTCACGTACCGGGGGCCTTCGGCTTGCCGTGTTCAGCGATGGTGAACGGAGTTCAGATCCACCGTCAGGAGCTGCAGCGCCGCCTCGTGCGGTGAGTCGGGTTCCGCGTGGTAGAACTTCAGGATGTTGCCGTCCTGGAGGTCGGCGGACTGGTACATCAACTCCAGCTCGCCGACGACCGGATGGCTGAAGAGCTTGGTGCCCTCGATGCAGTTGGCCACCCGCTGCCGGCACCACAGTGCGGCGAACTCCTCGCTCTGAATGGTCAGTTCACCGATGAGCTCGGCCAGTCGTGGGTCGTGGCGGTGGTTTCCGGAAATGAACCGCAGATAGGTCACGTTCGACTCGGACTCCGTGGCCCAGTCCGCGTACAGGCTCTGCACGTCCTCGTCGAGGAAGTTCATCTTGATGATGTTGGGGCGCAGTTCGGCGTCATCGGTGACGTCGAAGTCGAGATGCGGCGCGAACAGCCGGTGGTACAGCGAGTTCCAGGCGAGGATGTCGCACCGGTAGTTCAGCACGGCCGCCGCCACGTTGCCCAGGGACGCCATCAGCATCTTGGTACTGGGGCTCAGCTGATCGTCTTGAGGCGTCTGCAGCTGGGGGTTCTGCACCGCGGACCCGATCTTGAGCAGGTAGTCCTGTTCGTCGAGGCTCAGATCCAGCGCGCGGGCGATGGAGAGCAGGACCTGCGGGGAGGCGTGCGCGGTCTGTGCCTGTTCCAGCCGGGTGTAGTAGGTCTGGCTCACTCCCGCTAGCGCGGCCACCTCCTCCCGGCGCAGTCCGGGAACGCGCCGCGAGCCGCTGGTGCGCAGCCCACGCTGCTCCGGCCGGACGCGCTCACGCATCTGCCGCAGGTAGCTGCCGAGGTCGGTGTTCACGATCTGTTCCACCCTTCTCATTATGAAGTGCCGTACCGCATCGGCAATATCGCCCCGGCTCGCGGTGACCGAGGCCACGACGGCCGGGCGGGCGGTCACTGCTCCGCCCACCCGGCCGTGCGGGCCACCGCGCCGGGGGATTCACGCGGTGACGGATGCCGCCTGCCGGGACTTCCCGCGCAGCACCAGCCACAGGAGAAGGCCGACGGCGACCTGGGAGAAGCCGGCCACGCCGATCGCCACGTGGATGCCGGTGAGCTCCTCGGCGGCGGTGACGGTGCCCTGGCCGATGACGGCGGCGAAGACCGCGCTCACCAGCGGGATGCCGATGGCGATGCCGACCTGCTGGCTCTGGGTGGCCATGCCGGTGGCCATGCCCTGCGCGTCGGAGTCGACGGACGAGGTGGCGATGACCATGAAGCACAGGGCGGCCAGCATGGAGAAGAAGGCGTTCACGAACTGGGTGGCGATCAGCGGGACCAACCAGTACGAGTCCGAGGTGGCCCACAGCGCCGGCAGCATGAACGCGCCCTGCAGGAGCAGGGAGACGCCGAGCATCGTGCGCGGCGAGACCTTCTGGAGGATGCGCGGACCGACGGTGCCGGCGACGATCTGGCCCACACCGATGCCGAGCAGCACCAGGCCGGCGACCATGGACGACAGGCCGAGCACGTTCTGGACGTAGAGGCCGGTGAAGAAGATCAGCGCGGTCTCGCCGCCGAAGATGAACAGGGCGGCCAGGTTGCCGAAGGCGATGTCGGGCTTCTTGAGGATCTTCACCGGGACCAGGGCGTCGGTGGTGCGGCCCTCCACCGCCCAGAAGACGCCGAGCAGAACCGCGGCTGCGATCAGCGAGCCGCCCGCAACCGGGTCGAGGCCCTCCTCGCCGACGCGGGTGACACCGTAGATCCCGGCGAACAGGCCCAGGGTGATCAGGAGCGCGCCGGGCAGGTCGATGCGGCTGCGCTGCTCCGCGCGGCTCTCGTCGACGACGATCGGCACCACGACGATCGCGGCGATGGCCACGGGGATGTTGATGAAGAAGGCCCAGCGCCAGGAGAACACGTCCGTGAGGACACCGCCCAGGATCGCGCCGACACTGAAGCCGGAGCTCATCATCACGCTGTTCAGGCCTAGCGCCCGGGTGCGCAGGCCGGGTTCGGTGAAGGCGGTGGTCAGCAGGGCGAGCGCGGCGGGTGTGACGGCGGCTGTGGCCAGGCCCTGCAACGTACGGGCGACCAGCAGCATGGCGGGGGAGTCGGCGAGGCCGCCGACCAGCGAGGAGAGGGTCAGAACGACCATCCCGGCGGTGAAGATGCGCCGACGCCCCAGGTAGTCACCGACCCGTCCGAAGACCAGGGTGCACCCGGCGGCGCACAGCGCGAAGGTCGTGGTGATCCACTGCAGGCTCCCCGTCGAGAACCCCAGGGACGTGCCGACCTCGGGCAGCGCGACGTTCAGCACCGAGAAGTCGGCGGCCATCATGAACTGCGACGCCAGCAGCACCACCAGGGCGGCGACCTGGCGGCCTGTCATGCGGACACGGGTCGGCGGCGCGGCCGCGGTGGTCGTGGCGGTATCAGCGGTAGTCATGCGTCCCAGCCTCGGCCGCCCGCCGCCACCCAGCCAGATCCCTCTTGACGGCACTCCTGCGGAGACTGTCACTGGCAGTGCCACCCTCGCGCCGCGGCGCCCGCCGGGGCACGCGAGGCCGCTCACCCGTCCTGGACACTTGACAGGAGAATGGCCTTGGCCGCGGAATATGTGTTCAATACTTCCGCCGAACCGGCGATGAACTGCCGAACCGGCTGGCATGGGAGCGCACTATGGCTGAGAAGGACTCGCCGCCGGGCCCCGCGTCCGGACGTACGGCCGCCTCGCTCGACGACGTCGACCGGCAGATCGTGGGCCTGCTCCTCAAGGACGGCCGGGTGTCGGTCCGTGCCCTGGCCGAGCAGGTGCACATCTCGCGTGCCAACGCCTACACGCGGATCGGCCGGCTGGTCGCCGAGGACGTCATCAGCGGCTTCACCGCCCGCCTGAACCCGAAGCGGGCGGGCCTCGGCACGAGCGCGTACATCACGGTGACCATCGAGCAGAACGCCTGGCGGGACATCTCGCGCGAGCTGCGCGACATCCCGTACGTCGAGCATGTCGCCCTGGTCGGGGGCGACTTCGACGTGCTGGTGCTGGTGCGGACACCGGACAACGAGGCGCTGCGCCACGTGGTGCTGGAGCGCGTCCAGGCGATCGCCGGAGTGCGCTCCAGCCGGACCTGGCTGGTCTTCGACGAGGTGCGCGGCCCCGGCGCCGACTGGACCACCTGACCCGGAACCGCGCCGGCCACCCCGGTCAGACGTCGAGCAGCGCATCGGCGGACTCCCGGGCCGCGGGCGCGGACGCGTGCCGGGACCGCAGCACCCGGAACCGCCCGGTGACGAAGTGGGCGCCCGTGCCGGGGAGGTCGGCGATGGCCGAGGACGGGTCGGCGGGGAGATCGTCGGCGACGTTCTCGACCAGATGGACCCCGGCGTCGAGGGCGGCCGTCTCGACGGCCGCCAGCACCAGGGGATCGGTGGAGTGCACCGCGGCGAACAGCGCGCCGTGGCGGCCGACGGTACGGCGGAACAGGTCGAGGCTGTGCGCGGTCGACTCGGTGCCCACCAGGAACGCGACCGGCCCCGGCCACTCCCGGGTGTAGACGCGTTCGTGCCGCGCCCCGAGCCGGACGACGAGCGGGCTGCGCACATCGACGACGGGACGGCCCGGAAGGCTCAGCGGCTGTGAGGCGTGCACCACCGAGCCGTACCGCCCGGCCTCCTCCAGCGCCGCCCGCACCTCGTCGCCCGGGAGCGCGCCCACCAGCCGTGCCACCCGCGCCGGATGGGCGAGCAGCCGGTCCACGGCCTCGGCGAGGTCGGCGCCGAACTCCCGGAGGCTCTTGGGGCCCTCGTCCGTGTCGAAGCCCGACGCCGGTACGAGGATGTTCTGCGGCGTGGTCCGGGCCGTGCCGCTGCACCGGCACAGGGCGAGCGCGAGCCCGCCGAGCAGTCCCCGGTAGTCGTCGGTGGAGTCCACGATGACGGTGTTCAGACCGGTCCGGGTCGCGAACACGGCGGCCTGGCAGGCGTGTTGCCGCAGCCAGTCGGCGAAGCGCCCGGACCCGGTGAAGTCGACGATCCGCACCGCGGGGTCCGTGGCCAGCCGTTGGTGCAGGCGCTCCCCGGGTTCCGCGACCGCCAGGGTCACGACGTCGGGGTCCTGGCCGGCCTCCGCCAGCACCTCGCGGGCGATGCGCACGGTGATCGCCAGGGGCAGCACCGAGCGTGGATGCGGCGCCACGACCACGGGGTTCCCGGTCACCAGGCTGGTGAACAGGCCCGGATACCCGTTCCACAGGGGGTAGTCGGGACAGCCGATGAGCAGCGACACTCCCCGCGGCACCAGGGTGCTGGTGCCGCACACCGGCAGCGGCTGCCCACGGCGGCGGGTCTCCTCCCGGCGCAGGCCGGCCGGGACGCGCTCCGACTCGGCGAAGGCCTGGGCGACCGCCTCCAGAGCGCGGTCCTGGGCGCGTGGTCCGGCGGCCCGGAACGCCACCGGAAGCGGCTGACCGGTGGTGTGGTGCACGGCCAGGGCCAGCTCGTGGCTGCGGGTGTTCAGCCGTCGGAGCATCTCCAGCACCAGCCCCGTGCGGTGGTGGAGCCCGGCGACCCGCCACCCGGCAGTCGCCCGCCCCGCCGCCGCCAACAGGACCGCGGGGTCGCAGCGCGGGTAGCCGATGGCCATGGCCGTGCCGTACGGGGAGGTCTCGGTGGCCACCCGGCCGAGCTCACCGGGCTGGTCGAGGTCGAAGGCGCGGCCCAGCAGGGAACCGAAGACCTTCGCCGCCGTCCGGGTCGACCGCATGCCGGCGTCCGCGGCGCCGCGCCAGGTGGTCTCCGTGAAGGGCGCACAGCGTTCACCGGCGGCGACGGCCTGCACCGCGTGGTGGAGCAGTTCGCGGTGGCGCTCGTAGGGGCCGGGGCGCACGGCCTCAGCCTCTCCAGGACGCGGCGAGCGCGAGGAACGTGTCGTTCTCCTCGGGCAGGCCGATCGTCACCCGGACGCCTTGGCCGGCGAAGGGGCGGACGACCACGTTGCCGTCGAGGCAGTGCCGGGTGAATTCCGCGCTGTCGCCGGCGAGCGGCAGCCAGACGAAGTTGGCCTGGGAGGCGGGCACTTCGAGGCCGAGCGCCCGCAGCCGCTCGGTCACCCGCCCCCGCTCGGCGACCGTGAGGGCGGCACGGCGGGCGACCTCCGCACCCTCGCCGAGCGCGAGCACGGCGGCCTCCTGGGCGAGTGCGCTGACGCTGAACGGCACCTGTGTCTTGCGTACGGTGGCGGCGATCTCCGCCGGCGCCACGCAGTAGCCGACCCGGAGGCCCGCCAGGCCGTACGCCTTGGAGAAGGTCCGCAGCACCACCACGTTCGGCCGGTCGCCGAGCAGGCCGAGCGCGTCGGGGACCCGCGCCGGATCGGCGTACTCCCGGTATGCCTCGTCCACGACGATCAGTACGTCGTCCGGCACCCGGTCCGCGAAGTCGCGCAGGGCCCGTTCCCCGACCGCGGTGGAGGTGGGGTTGTTGGGGTTGCAGACGAAGACCAGCCGGGTCCGGCCGGTGACCGCCGCCGCCATGGCGTCGAGGTCCAGTCCGTGCTCGCGCAGCGGGACCCGCACCGCCGTGCCGCCCGCCACCGCCGTGAGGATCGGATACGCCTCGAAGGACCGCCAGCCGAAGACGACCTCGTCACCCGGGTGCACGACCGAGTGCAGCAGCTGTCCGCAGACCTCCGAGGAACCGGCGCCCACCGCGATCCGCTCCGGTTCGACGCCGTGATGCCGGGCCAGGGCGTCCACCAGGCAGGCGGCGCTCATGTCGGGATACCGCGACACCCCACCGGCCAGCTCCGCGAGCCTCGCCACCACGCCGGGCAGCATCCCGTACGGGGACTCGTTGCCGGCCAGGGCTGCCGTGCCGGGCAGTTTGCGGCCCGGCACATAGGCGGGCAGCTGCGCCAGGGACGAACGGACACGCACCATGCTCGACTCGCTTCTTCAGCGGGACCCGAAGCCGTGCCTCCGGGCACTTGACAGGAGAAGCGTGGACAACGGATGACAAACGTTCAACCATATGGGAAATCGGGCGACAGACAGCCGGTTCACCCCGCCTCTACCAGCAAGTAGTCCGAAGCCAGGCCCCTCAGGACCGCTCCCACGAGACGGACGGCCGGAGTGCCCCCGGACCTGGACAGCGCCCGCTGATCACAAGTCGGCCACATACCCCCTTTCGGTGCCCGGGCGACCGGAACGGCCCGCCAAGACTGCTCCCCATGTCGCGGGGTTCTTCGCGTCCCGCCCGCTCCGACCGAGGGAGACCATGTCCAGGACCGATCGCGCCCGCCGGTCGTCGATGCCGCTGACGGTGGCGGTGTCGGTGGCCGCCGCCCTGCTGACCGCGGGCTGCGCGGGACTCACCGGCAGCGCGCACGCCGGTGGCTGCCGCGCGGACGACACCTGGTCGCCCGCGCAGCGGGCGCGGTGGCTGCGCCCCGCGGTGTCGTTCCCCGGGGACGCCGACGCGGCCGTCGTGATCCGCCCGCGCTCCCTGGCCGACGGCGGGCCGCTGTGCGAACCGATCGCCGTGCAGGTGCAGTTCTGGAGGCTCACCGCCACGGCGGCGGGGACGGACATGACGTCCGCGCTGCGCGTCCGGCTGGCCACCCTGGGAAGCGAGGACCGGACCGTCGGCTTCCCCGCGGGGCTCGCCGCGGGGGAACGCGACGGCTGCACCGGCGTCCTCATGGCGGCGTACACGGGCGCGCCCCTGACCTGGGGCGAACTGCCCGAGGACACCGGCCGCCTCGGGTCCGGCACCGCGCGGGTGAGGTTCAGGACCGACCGGATCGGCGCCTACCGACTGCTCCCGCCGGCGCACCCGCGACCGTGCCGCACGGCCGGGCGGCCCACGCCCACTCCGTCCGCCCCTCCCGCCACGGCCAACCCGTGGGGCCTCGACCACCCGTGAGCGCCGCCCCGGGAGGGGTGCCGGCCGCACGGCCGTGCCGTGTCAGCTCCCGGGCCCGGCGCGCAGACCGTCGAAGAGGACCGCGGTGAGGGCGTCGGCCAGGGTGGCGACGGGGAGTCCGCCGTCGGTCCGGTACCACTCGATGAGGGAGTTGACCGTGCCGAACAGCAGCCGGCTGATCAGGTGCGGGTCGATGTCGTCGCGTACGCCGCCCTCGGCCGCCGCGCGGGACACCAGCTCGGCGACCCGGTGGTCGAACTCGCGGCGCCGGTCCAGCGCCTGCTGTTCGACCGCGCTGTTGCCGCGGACCCGCAGCAGCAGGGTGACGTACGGCAGCTCGGCGGCCAGCACCTCGACGCTGCCGTGCACCACGTGCGCCAGCCTCTCGGTCGCCGTGGCCGCGGGGTCCGGAACCTCGTCCAGTACGGCGAAGAGGGCGTCCAGGGCGCGCCCGACGGCGAGGCCGAGGAGTTCCTCCTTGCCGGACACGTGGTGGTAGATGCTCGACTTGCTCAGGCCGAGGCGTCTGGCCAGCTCTTCCATGCCGGTGCCGTCGTAGCCGCGCTCGTTGAAGACCACGACCGCGACCTCAAGCAGGGAGGCACGGTCGTAGGCGGGACGGTCGCGGCGGCCGACGGGGTTCTGCACAGGTGTTCTGGTCACGAGGCCATTGTGACAAGCGGCGCTGACGGGAGGGCCGGTGTCACTCCTGCCGCAGGTCCTTGACCCGGCGGAGCTTGCCGAGCGACCGCTCCAGGGTCTCCGGGTCGACGACGGCGACCTCGACACTGACGCCGACGCCGTCCTTGACGCCCTTCGCGATGGCCTTGGCCGCTGCTTCGCGCTGGTCGGGGCCGGCACCCGGGCGGGCCTCGACCCGGACGGTCATGTGGTCCATCCGTCCGCTCCGGGTCAGCTGGACCTGGAAGTGCGGGGCCACACCGGGGACACGCAGCACGATCTCCTCGATCTGGCTGGGGAAGACGTTCACCCCACGCAGGATGATCATGTCGTCGCAGCGGCCGGTGATCTTCTCGATGCGGCGGAAGGCGGGCCGGGCGGTGCCGGGCAGCAGCCGGGTCAGGTCGCGGGTGCGGTAACGGATGATCGGCAGCGCCTCCTTGGTGAGGGAGGTGAAGACCAGCTCGCCCTCCTCGCCGTCCGGCAGCGCCTCGCCCGTGATCGGGTCGACGACCTCGGGGTAGAAGTGGTCCTCCCACACGTGGAGACCGTCCTTGGTCTCCACGCATTCCTGTGCCACGCCGGGACCGATGACCTCGGACAGGCCGTATATGTCGACGGCGTGGATGTCCAGGCGCTCCTCGATCTCGCGGCGCATCTCCTCGGTCCACGGTTCGGCGCCGAAGATGCCGACCTTCAGGGAGGTGGAGCGCGGGTCGACGCCCTGGCGCTCGAACTCGTCGAGGAGCGTCAGCATGTACGAGGGGGTGACCATGATGATCTCGGGCCGGAAGTCCTGGATGATCTGCACCTGGCGGGCGGTCATGCCGCCCGAGGCGGGGATCACGGTGCAGCCGGCCCGCTCGGCGCCGTAGTGGGCGCCCAGGCCGCCGGTGAACAGGCCGTAGCCGTAGGAGATGTGCACCTTGTGGCCGGGGCGGCCGCCCGCGGCCCGGATCGAGCGGGCGACCACGTCGGCCCACATCGACAGGTCGTTCTCGGTGTAGCCGACCACGGTGGGGCGGCCGGTGGTGCCGCTGGAGGCGTGGACGCGGCGGACCTGGTCCATGGGCACGGCGAACATGCCGAAGGGATACGTGTCGCGCAGATCGGCCTTCGTGGTGAAGGGGAACCGGGACAGGTCCTCCGGCGCACGGCAGTCGTCGGGCTTGAGCCCGGCCTCGTCGAACTTCCTCCGGTACAGCTCGACATGCTCGTACGCATGCCGCAAGGTCGCCCGCAGCCGGTCGAGCTGGAGCTCCCTGAGCTGCTCGCGGGTCATCCGCTCGCCGTCGTCCAGCAGTTCCTGGGGAAGCGGCGCACCCCGGCGTGCTCCCGCCACCGCCGGGGCCATCGGTTCGCTGCTCATCAGGGCTCCTTCGTCCTCGTACTCCGGACACTGCGGCTGCGACCGCGGAACTCCGCGATCACCTCCTCGCCACGCCGGACGCTCACGTCGTAGATGCCGCTGCGGCCGAACCTGGTGCGCTCGCACGCGGTGGCGACCAGGACGTCGCCCGCGCGGGCGGGTGCGACGAAGTCGATGTCGGCCGCGGCGGCGACGGTCATGGGGCCATGACTGTTGCAGGCACAGGCGAAGGCGGTGTCGGCGAGGAGGAAGACATACCCGCCGTGGGCGATCCCGTGGCCGTTGACCATCTCCGGCGTCACGGTCATCCGGAGCTCGGCGGTCCCCTCGCCGTGCTCCAGCAACTCGATCCCGAGGCCCTTGGACGCCTGGTCCGCGGCGAACATCGCCTCCGCGGGGCCCGGCGTCGCGCCAGTGGCCTGTGTCACTGTTTCCACCACCTTGTGAACCGACCGAACATTCGGTTAGCGTGCGGCACGGCCTAGTAATCCAGCATCACCACTGCCTGTCAAGAGGTGGCCCCATGCCCGACGCGATCCCTGAGCGCCTGGTCCGGCAGCGTGCGCTGACGTCCGGAGAAACCGGCCCCCAGCGCGGGGCGATCGTCGGCGCCGGGGGGTGCGGACGACGGGAGCGGGCCTCGGCCCCGGGCCGTACGGCACGGGCGTCGGCGTCCGTCGAGTCGGCGTCCGTCGAGGATCCCGGGCGACCCGAGGCGGCCGTCCGGACGCCTTCGACGGCCCGGCCGGACGCGGAGACCGACCGGGAGACCCGCACCCAGGAGTGGTTCGGGCCCGTCTCCCGCGCCATCGGCACCGACTCCACCGAGTACGGCCCGCGCGCCTCCCCGGCGGCCGGCGGGCACGCGTCGGAGAACCGCACCCGTGGCGGGTCCGTCAACCGCTCCGCCACGTTCAGCGACGTCCACGGCAGCGCCGCCGACCCCGCGGCCGGCGCCACCGCGTCCGCCCCCGCCTTCGTCCCCGGCCGCCGCACCACGCTTCGGTCCCGCCGGCCGGTCACCTCCGAGGAGCCCGCACATGTCTGACGAGATCTACCTGATCGACGGGGCCCGTACCCCGCAGGGCCGATACGGCGGCGCGCTGGCGTCCGTACGCCCCGACGACCTGGCCGCCCTGGTGGTCGGCGAGGCCGTCCGCCGCTCGGGGATACCGGGTGAGGCCGTGGACGAGGTGATCCTCGGCGCGGCCAACCAGGCCGGCGAGGACAACCGGGACGTGGCCCGGATGGCCGTCCTGCTGGCCGGGCTGCCGGACACCGTGCCCGGCTACACCGTCAACCGGCTGTGCGCCTCGGGCCTGACCGCGGTGGCCTCGGCCGCCCAGGCGATCCGGGCAGGCGAGGCCGACCTGGTCGTCGCGGGCGGTGTGGAGTCCATGACCCGCGCCCCCTGGGTGATGGCCAAGCCCGGCACGCCCTGGGCCAAGCCGGGCGAGGTCCACGACTCGGCGCTCGGCTGGCGCTTCACCAACCCGCGCTTCACCGCCGACCGGACCCTGTCCATGGGCGAGACCGCCGAGGAGGTGGCCGCCCTCGACGGGATCACCCGTGCCGAGGCCGACGCCTTCGCCCTGCGCAGCCACCGGCGGGCGGTGGCCGCCCGGCAGGCGGGCCGCTTCGACCGCGAGATCGTGCCGGTGCCGGTGAAGGACGGCGAGGTGACCCATGACGAGGGACCGCGTCCGGACACCTCCCCGGAGAAACTGGCCCGGCTGCGCACCTCCTTCCGGGCCGGCGGAATCGTCACCGCGGGCAACTCCTCGCCGCTCTCCGACGGCGCCGCGGCCCTGGTCGTCGCGAGCGGCGAGGCGGTCGAGCGGTACGGCCTCACGCCCCGGGCGCGGGTCGTCACCACCGCCTCGGCGGGGGTCGAGCCGCGCCTGATGGGGCTCGGGCCCGTGCCGGCCACGGAAAAGGCGCTGGGCCGGGCCGGCTGGCAGACCGGCGACCTGGGCGCGGTGGAGCTGAACGAGGCCTTCGCCGCCCAGGCCCTGGCGGTCGTGCGGCGGCTGAAGCTCGACGAGGAACGGGTCAACGCCGACGGCGGCGGCATCGCCCTCGGACACCCCCTGGGCTGCTCCGGCGCCCGCATCCTGCTCACCCTGCTCGGCCGTCTGGAGCGCGAGGACGCCCGCCGCGGCCTCGCGACCCTGTGTGTCGGCGTCGGGCAGGGCGTGGCGATGCTGGTGGAGCGGGTATGAGCGGCGGCCTCGGTACGTACGAGACGCTGCTGGTCGAGGAGCGCGAGGACCGGGTGGTCGTCACCCTGCACCGCCCCGAGGCGCGCAACGCCATCAGCGGCGGCATGATCGCCGAACTGCACGAGGTGTGCGCGCTGCTGGAGCGCGAACCCAGGCTGCTGCTGCTCACCGGGCACGGCGGCGTCTTCGCCGGCGGGGCCGACATCGCGGAACTGCGCCGCCGGGGCCGCGAGGAGGCGCTCCAGGGCATCAACAGCCGCCTGTTCGAGCGGGTGCGGCGGCTGCCGATGCCGACGCTGGCCGCGGTCGACGGCTGGGCCCTGGGCGGCGGCGCGGAACTGTCGTACGCCTGCGACCTGCGCATCGCCGGACCGGACGCCGTGTTCGGCAATCCGGAGCCGGGGCTCGGCATCCTCGCCGCCGCCGGTGCCTGCTGGCGGCTGCCCCAGCTGGTCGGCGAGTCGGTCGCCAAGCAGGTGCTGCTCGCCGGCCGGAACCTCGACGCGCGGGCGGCGCTGGCGGCCGGGCTGGTCATCGACGTCGTACCGGCGGACGAACTGCTGGCCGAGGCGCATGCCCTGCTCGACCGCATGGCGCGGCTCTCCCCCACCGCGCTGCGCCTGACCAAGCTCGTCGTCGACTCGCCGGGAGCGCACCCGGTCGCCGACGACCTGGCGCAGGCCGTGCTGTTCGAGGGCGAGGACAAGAAGGAACGCATGACCCGCTTCCTGGAGAGGAACCGCGCATGACCTCGACACCCGCTCTGGTCGGAGTGATCGGCGGTGGCCGTATGGGCGCCGGTATCGCGCAGTCCTTCGCGACGGCCGGTTCGTCCGTGACGCTCGTGGAGGGCGACGAGCAGGCCGCGGCCGCGGCACGGGACCGGGTCGCCACCGGTCTGCGGCGGGCGGCCGAACGGGGCGTTCTCGACGAACCCGCCGAGCGGGTGCTCGACCGCGTCACCACCGTGACCGCGGTGGAGCGGCTGCCCGCGGACGCCGGTCTCGTCGTGGAGGCCGTCCCCGAGGACGCCGCGCTCAAGGCCCGGCTGCTCGCCGCCGCCGAGCGGGCCGTGGGACCGGCGACCGTGCTCGCCACCAATACCAGCTCGCTGTCGGTGACCGAGCTCGCCTGCGCCCTCACCGAACCCGGCCGTTTCCTCGGGATGCACTTCTTCAACCCCGTGCCCGCGTCCGAGCTGGTCGAGGTGGTGGTCGCGCCGGACACCCGCGACGAGGTCGTGCGGGCCGCCCTGGGCTGGACGCAGGCCCTCGGGAAGACGGACGTGGTCGTCAAGGACTCCCCCGGGTTCGCCAGCAGCCGCCTCGGCCTGGCCCTGGGCCTGGAGGCGATCCGCATGGTCGAGGAGGGGGTCGCCGAGCCGGCGGCCATCGACGACGCCATGCGCCTCGGCTACCGGCACCCGATGGGCCCGCTGCGCCTGACGGACCTGGTCGGGCTCGACGTGCGCCTGGCCATCGCCGAACACCTGCACGCCACCCTCGGGGAGCGCTTCGCACCGCCGGCCCTGCTGCGGGCCAAGGTCGCCCGCGGCGAGCTGGGGCGCAAGACGGGGCAGGGGTTCTATCCGTGGCCGTGAGCGCGGGCACGGCAGCCGGGACGGCCGTGACGCGGGCACGGCGGCCAGGACGCCTGTGAGCGCGACCGCAGGGCTCTGCCGCCGCCACGGGAGACCGATCATGGGGCGGCACTTCCCCAAGGGACTCGGTTCGTCATACCATGGGCCGAACGAACGGTCGGTTGGGAAGTGGGATTCGATGACCTCACCACAGTCCGGTACGTCGTCCTCGGCACCGCCCGCGGACCGCGCCGAGCCGGAGCTCCAGCGGCACTTCGACGACACGATCGCGCACAACCAGCGGATCGAGCCGCGCGACTGGATGCCCGAGGGATACCGCAGGACGCTGATCCGGCAGATCGCGCAGCACGCGCACTCGGAGATCATCGGCATGCAGCCCGAGGGCGAGTGGATCACCCGCGCGCCGTCGCTGCGCCGCAAGGCCATCCTGTTCGCGAAGGTCCAGGACGAGGCGGGGCACGGGCTGTACCTGTACTCGGCGGCCGAGACCCTGGGCGCCGACCGCGCCGACCTCACCGAGCGGCTCATCGAGGGGCGCCAGAAGTACTCGTCGATCTTCAACTACCCGACGCCGACCTTCGCGGACGTCGGCGTGATCGGCTGGTTCGTGGACGGCGCGGCGATCTGCAACCAGGTGCCGCTGTGCCGCAGTTCGTACGGGCCGTACGCCCGCGCCATGGTGCGGGTCTGCAAGGAGGAGTCGTTCCACCAGCGACAGGGCTACGAACTGCTGCTGACGATGATGCGCGGCACCGACGAGCAGCGGGCCATGGTCCAGGACGCGGTGGACCGCTGGTGGTGGCCGTCCCTGATGATGTTCGGCCCGCCCGACGACGACTCCCCGAACTCCGCCCAGTCGATGGCCTGGAAGATCAAGCGGCACACCAACGACGAACTGCGCCAGCGCTTCGTCGACATGACCGTCCCGCAGGCCGAGAAGCTCGGCGTGACCCTGCCCGACCCGGAGCTGCGCTGGAACGAGGAGCGCGGTCACCACGACTTCGGCACCCCCGACTGGTCCGAGCTCAAGCGGGTGATCTCCGGCGACGGCCCCTGCAACGCCCAGCGGATGGAGCGGCGCAGGACCGCCCACGAGGAGGGCGCCTGGGTGCGGGAGGCGGCGGCCGCGCACGCGGCCAAACAGGACAAGCGGCGCGAGGAAGGTTCGGCGGCATGAGCGACACCGAGGGCACGAAGGGCAACTGGCCGCTGTACGAGGTGTTCGTGCGCGGCAAGCGCGGGCTGAACCACGTGCACGTGGGCTCGCTGCACGCCGCCGACGACCGGATGGCGCTCACCCACGCCCGCGACCTGTACACGCGGCGCAACGAGGGCGTGAGCATCTGGGTGGTGCGTTCGGAGCACATCGCCGCCTCCACCCGCGACGAGAAGGACCCCTTCTTCGCCCCGAGCGCCGACAAGGTCTACCGCCACCCGACGTTCTACGACATCCCCGACGACGTCCCCCACATCTGAGGAGCAGGACATGAGTGACGATCACGTCTACCTGTCCCTGGCCGAGGGGCACGACGAGGGCGGCGACGCGCGCTGGGCGTTCGGCACCGGGTTCGAGGACCCGCTGCACGGGGTCGACACCGCCGTGCCCGCGGGCGTGGACGCCACCGAGCTCGCCGCGACCTGCCTGGCGCTCGGCGACGACGCCCTGGTCTCGGCCCAGCGCCTGGCCGAGTGGACCACCCGCGCCCCGGAGCTGGAGGAGGAGGTGGCGCTCGCCAACATCGGCCTCGACCTGCTCGGCCAGGCCCGGCTGCTGTACGCGCGCTGCGGCCAGGTCGACGGCTCCGGCCGCGGCGAGGACGCGTACGCCTACCTCCGCGACGCGGACGACTTCCGCAACGTCCGCCTGGCCGAACTCCCGGGCGGCGACTTCGCGTTCTCCATCGTGCGGCTGCTGGTGCTGTCCAGCTGGCGGCTCGCCCACTTCGAGAGGCTCGCGGCCTCCCCGGACCCGGTGCTGTCCGCCGTCGCCGCCAAGGGCGTCAAGGAACTGACCTACCACCGGCAGTACGCCGCCGACTGGGCCGTACGGCTCGGGGACGGCACGCCGGAGTCGCACCGGCGCATGCGGGCGGCCCTGCACCAGGTCGGGCCGTACCTGGGCGAGTTGTTCACGGCGTACGACGTACGGGACGAGGTCGTCGCCGTCCTGGCGCAGGTCACGGAGGCGGCGGGGCTGCCGATGCCGGCCTGGCGGCCGACGCCGGGGGCGGGTCGCGAGGGCGGGCACACCGAGCATCTCGCCCCACTGCTGGCCGAGTTGCAGGGCGTGGCCCGCGCGCACCCGGGGGCTGTGTGGTGACCGTGCCGACCATGCCGACGGATGTCCTGCGCGCCCGGCACGTCGCCGAGCAGGTGCCGGACCCCGAACTGCCCATGCTGACCCTGGCCGACCTCGGCGTCCTGCGCGGCGTCGAGATCACGGGGGACGGAAGGGTTGTCGCGAGCCTCACCCCGACCTACTCGGGCTGTCCGGCGATGGCGGAGATGCGCGCCGACGTCGCCGGGCGGCTGCGGGCGGCCGGGTTCGAGCGGGTGGAGATCCGCACGGTGCTGGATCCGCCGTGGACGACGGACTGGATCACCGCGGCGGGCCGCCGCAAGCTCGCCGAGCACGGCATCGCGCCCCCCGGCCCGGCGCCCCGGCCCGCGCCCGGCCCGGTGCCCCTGGTCCTGGCCGCCACCCGGCGCACGGTGGCCTGCCCGCGCTGCGGCTCGGCGGACACCGAGGAGACCTCCCGCTTCGCCGCCACCTCCTGCAAGGCCCTGTGGCGCTGCCGGGCCTGCCGAGAGCCGTTCGAGTACGTCAAGGAGATCTGATGGAAGACCTGATGGCCCCGGCCGGCGGTGCCCCCGCGGGAGCGCCGCGCGCGCGTCGGCGCCCCGCCTTCCACCCCCTGCGCGTCGCCTCGGTGCAGCGGCTGTGCGCGGACGCGGTCGCCGTCGGTTTCGCGATCCCCGACGACCTGGCCGGGGAGTTCTCCTTCGCGCCCGGGCAGTCGCTCACCCTGCGCCGCGAGGTCGACGGACGGGACGAGCGGCGCTCGTACTCGATCTGCTCCCCCGTCGGCACGAACCCGCGCATCGGCGTGCGCGAGGTGCCCGGCGGCCTGTTCTCCTCCTGGCTCGTGCACGAGGTCCGGCCCGGCGACACCGTCGAGGTGATGGCCCCCACCGGCGCCTTCACCCCCGACGTCACCACGCCCGGCCACCACGTCCTGATCGCCGCCGGGTCGGGCATCACACCGATGATCTCCATCGCCGAGTCGGTCCTCGCCGCCGACGACCGCTCCCGGGTCACCCTCTTCTACGGCAACCGGCGCACCGACTCCGTGATGTTCGCCGACGAACTCGCCGATCTGAAGGACCTGTTCCCCACCCGCTTCCAGCTCGCGCACGTCCTGTCCCGCGAGCCGCGCGAGGCCGAACTGCTCACCGGCCGGCTGGACGGCGAGCGGCTCGGCGCGCTCGTCGACGGCCTCGTCGACGTGCCCGGCGCGGACCACTGGTGGCTGTGCGGCCCGCACGGCATGGTCCGCGACGCCCAGAAGGTGCTGGCCGGGCTGGGCGTGCCCGTCGACCGGATCCACCAGGAGCTGTTCTACGCCGACGACGAGCCGATCCGCCCGGTGCGTCACATCGAGGCGCGGGCCGACGGTCCGGTCAGCGAGGTCACCGTCGTCCTCGACGGCCGCTCCACCACGTCCGCCCTCCCCCGGGACACCACGCTCCTCGACTCGGCAGCACGCGTCCGCCCGGACCTGCCGTTCGCCTGCAAGGGCGGCGTGTGCGGCACCTGCCGCGCGCTGGTCCGCGACGGCGAGGCCGACATGCGCCGCAACTACGCCCTCGAACCCGCCGAGGTCGACGCCGGCTACGTACTGACCTGCCAGACCTTCCCGGTCTCCGAGACGCTGACCGTCGACTACGACAGCTGAGCGGGAGCCCGGCGCGACAAACCACCGCATCCGCAGCGTGCGGGACACCTACGGCGTGTCCCCCTCAATCACCGCACCGCCCCCGCGGACACGAAGGCCGCGGTACGGCCGTCACCGCTGGCGGCGGACCGTGCGCGCGCCTTCGCCCCCGCACCGGTCGGCGAAGCGGCGGGCGGTGCCGGCAGGGCGCCGAGGTTCCCGCGCCGGACATGTGGGGCATCATCAATTCCCGTCCCCCCACCCACACTTCAGGGGAGCCCCCACATGCTCCGCGGCATCGATGTCAGCGCCTACCAGTCCTCCACCTTCAGCACGGAGGGCCTCTCCTTCGTCTTCATCAAGGCGACGGAGGGCCGCTCCTACACCAACCCGAAACTCTCCGCCCAGACCAAGCATGCCCGTGACGCCGGGCTGGTCGTCGGCTTCTACCACTTCCTGTGGCCCGGCAACCTCACCGCGCAGGCCGAGTACTTCGTCAAACACGCCCCCGAGAAGGGCGGCGACATCCTCGCGGTCGACTGGGAGACCACCGGCGACGGCACCCACGCGAGCAACGCGGAGAAGGACTCCTTCATCCGCAAGGTGAGACAACTGCGCCCGAACAACCGGGTCGTCCTCTACACCAACCGGCACTACTGGCTGAACGTCGACACCACGTCGTACGCCGGCGACGGGCTCTGGATCGCCGACTACGTCACGGCCGGCAAGCCCCGCATCAAGGCGAAGTGGCGCTTCCACCAGTACACCGACGACCCGGTGGACAAGAACGTCGCCGACTTCGCGAGCAAGGCGGCCCTGCGCGAGTGGGCGACCGACGCCTGACACGGGAGGGTCAGCTCGCGAACGGATCCTCCAGCTCCCCCCGCAGAATGCCCGCCGGGCGGGCGAGCACTGGGCGCTGCTGGGCGCCAACGGCGCGGGCAAGTCCACGCTGCTCCGCCTGCTGGGCGCCCTGGTGCACCCCACCCGCGGCACGGTCGAGGTGCTTGGCCGCCGGCTCGGCCGGGTCGATCTGCGGGAGCTGCGCGCCCAGGTCGGGCACGTCGACCCGCGGCATCCGCTCACCGCGCCCCTGCGGGTCCGGGACGTGGTGCTGACCGGGCTCACCAACTCCGTTGCCCCGCTGCCCCGTTGGCGGCCGACCCAGGAACAGCGGGACAGGGCCTTCCGGCTCATCGGCATTCTCGGCCTCGGGGACCTGGCCGACGCCCGCTGGCCGACCCTCTCGCAGGGGCAGCGCGGCCGTACGCTCATCGCCCGCGCGCTGATGCCCGCGCCGCGGCTGCTGCTCGACGGCACAAGCCACGCGATGCTGCTGCGCGAGGGCCGGGTCCTCGCGCAGGGCCCGGCGCCGCGCGTGCTCACCGGCGACCAGGTCGGCAAGTGCTTCGACCTGCCGCTGGTCCTGGAGCGCCACGACGGCCGCTGGACGGTACGGATCCGGGGCCGGGCATGACGAAGGGGGCGCCCGTCGGGGCGCCCCCTTCACCGTCGGCTCTACTTGTTCAGGAAGGCCCAGAACTCGTCGAACGACAGGAGCTTGTCGCCGTTCAGGTCGCGGCTCTTGATGATCGCCTCGGCGACCGACTCGGTCACGTTCCAGTCGCCGCCCTGGGCCAGGGCGGACTTGAACTCGGCGGCGGTGATGGTGCCGTCACCGTCCGCATCGATCCGCTCGAACTGCTTGCGTGCTTCCTCGATGTCGATGTGCGCCACCGGTCCGCCCCTTTTCTTGCCTTTGTCGTGTCCTGCTGGCTTTCTGCCGCACGTCAGATTAGCGGCCCGGTCCGGCCTGCCGTGCGGCGCCCACCCGGGGAAACGGCGGTGCCGTGCCCGATCATGTCTGGGAGTGTGGACCCGGCCATGGGCACGGACTCGGGGAGCGGTGTGATGGAGACCTTGCGGGACATTCTCGACGCGGCGGCCCGCGGGGTGTTCCCGCCCGCGGACGGCGGCACGACGGTCGTACCGCAGGCCTGTCACCGGGACGCGGGGGTGCTGTCCTTCACGGCGCACTCGGTCGTGTTCACCGACGAGGACCCGGAGTGGGTCCACACCACCCTGCGCGGCCTGGACTGCGACGCGCTGGCCGCGACCCTGAACCCCAGGTTCCTGACCGCCCTCCTGGACCGGACCGGGCGCAGGTCCGAGACCGTCGACGCGATGCTGGTCGGCGACCCGCTCCCGGGCGGGCCGCCGCTCGCGCTGCGGGAGATCGAGGACGCGCACCATCCCCGCATCGTGTACGCCCGCAGGCGACGGGACGGTGTCCGGGCCTGGGCCGCGGAGGGCGGGGTGCTGGTGACGGGGCGGGGCGTCGGCGGCCGCCTGGAGGTCTCGGTCGAGGTGGACGAGGACGTACGGCACCGGGGCCTGGGGCGGGCGCTGGTGACCGCGGCCAGGCATCTGGTCACGGAGCCCCTGTGGGCCCAGGTCTCCCCGGGGAACGCCCGCAGCGTGCGGGCGTTCCAGGCGGCCGGTTACCGTCCGGTGGGCGCGGAGGCGGTGCTGCTGGCACCGGCCCCAGGGGGCGTCGACGGCTCAGCGGAAGATGCCGGTGTGGCCGAGTGAGTACCGCCCCGGCTGGGGGTACACGGCGAGCCCGTGCGGTCCGCTGCCGACCTTGACGCGGGCGAGCTGGGCACCGGTGCGGGTGTCGATGGCGTAGACCTCGGAGTTGTAGCGGCCGGACAGCCACAGGACCTTGCCGTCGGCGGAGACGCCGCCCATGTCCGGGCTGCCGCCGTCCGGCAGGCGCCACTTCTTCGTGACCCTGTTCTCGGCGAAGTCGAAGACGGAGACGGTCCCTTCGCCCCGGTTGGACACGTACATCTCGCGGGAGTCGCGGCTGATGTAGAGGCCGTGGGTGCCCTTGCCGGTGGGCAGCAGCGTCGGCTTGCCGAAGGTGTCGCCGTCCAGGACCCACATCCCGTCGGCCATCATGTCCGCGACGTAGAACCGCTTCCCGTCCGGCGAGACCTTGACGTCCTGCGGCATGGCCCCGTCGAAGGGGAGCTTCTGCTGCCCGATCACCTTCATCTTCTCGGTGTCGACCTTCAGCAGCTCTCCGCTGAACTCGCAGGACACGATGAAGTACCTCCCGTCCAGGGAGAAGTCGGCGTGGTTGACGCCGTAGCAGCTGACCGGGACCGTCTTCCTCCGCTCCATGGTGTGCGGGTCGCGGAAGACGAGTTCCCGGTCGAGGGAGGCCATCACGACGGCGTACCTGCCGTTCGGCGTGAAGTAGAGGTTGTACGGGTCGTGCACCTCGACGGGCTTGCCCGCCTCGCCGGTTTCCGGGTCGATCGGCGTCAGGGTGTTCCCGCGGTCGTTGTTGACCCAGAGGGTCTTCATGTCCCAGGAGGGCACGACGTGCTGGGGCTGCCGCCCGACCCGGATCGTGTCGATGATCTCGTACGACTTCGGGTCGATCACGGAGACGGTGTCGGACTCGGTGTTGGGCACGTAGACCCGCGGCGGGAAGTCCTTGACCACCGGTGACAGCTTGTTCGGCCGGTCGGCCGCGTAGACGTCCCGCGGGTCCAGGACGGGGGGCATCCCGGGCAGCCCGTGGACCGGGTTCGTCACCGGCCTCACCGGTCTCGCCGGTTTCACCGGGGCCGGGACGGCCGCCCTGGTGCCACGGGCCTGGTCCGCCCCGTCCTTGGCCCCGGAGCCGCAGGCGGCGAGGGCGACGAACGCGGCGCCCGCGATCAGGGTGCTCTTCACGAGGGTGCGCTGCAGTGGGGTGGGAGACATCAGCTGAACAGCTCCGTGGTGGTCACCGCGGCCAGGCCGCGCCGGTCGAGTTCTTCCAGTACGACGGGGAGGGCGGCGACCGTGTCGTCGTACCCGAAGTGCAGGCTCACCACGGATCCTTCGCGGATCTCGGCGAGGACCTTGCGGGCGACGGCGGCGGCGCCGGGCGAGGTGAAGTCGAGGGAGTCGACGTCGTAGGAGAGGACATGGGGGTAGCCGGCCTCCTGGGCCAGCCGGGTGACGAGGGGTGAGGCGGTGGGCGAACGGGAGGGGCGGAACCAGGAGCCCACCGACCCGGTGAGCCGCTCCAGGCGCTCCGCGCACCCGGCGATCTCCGCTCTGGCCTCGGCCTCGGACATCGCGTTGATGTCGAGGTGGCGAAGGGTGTGGTTGCCGAGGTCGTGGCCGCCGTCGCGGATCCGGCGAGCGAGGTCGGGGTGTGCGTCGAGCCAGGTCCCCACGGCCAGCACGGTGAGGCGCGCCCCGTGCTTCTCGGCCTCGGCGAGGACGGCGCGGGCGGTGCCGGGATCGCCGCCGCCGTGGAAGGTGAGGGCGACCCGGGGGCGGTCCCGGGGACCGTGGGTGAGCTGGGCGGGCAGGTTTCCGGACAGGGCGGGCCGGGCCGGGGCACTGCCGGAGGAGTGGCCGGGATGGGCGACGGCATTCCTGTTCGCGCACCCGGCGGCCAACGCCAGCCCGGCGCCGGCGAGAAGCACGGCTCGACGTTCGGTAGCGGTCACCCGCCCCATTTAAGGCGTTGTGTCGGAGATTGCCGCTGACCGACCCACCGGCTACCTGTCGGCCACCCGCATCTCGAACCACGTCGTCTTGCCGCGAGGGAGCAGGTCGACGCCCCATCGGTCGGACAGCTTGTCCACCAGGAACAGTCCCCGCCCGCTGACATCCGTCTCCTGCACCGGCATCAGACAGGGCAGTCCGCGGGAGGGGTCACGGACCTCTATCCGGATCCACCCCCGCCGACGCCGCATCCGCAGGCCGAACACCCGCGCCCCCGTGTGCCGCACCGCGTTGCCGACCAGCTCGGACACGAGTAACACCGCGTCCTCGGTCATCTTCGGGGAGAGCCCCCAGTGCCGGAGCACGATCACCTGGGTCAGGCGCCGGGCGGTGGCCGCGGACTCCGGCCGGGACGGCAGCGGGACCTCGGCCTCCGTGGGGTTTCCGAACAGTTCGAGCGCCTTCAGTGCGTGCTCGTCCTCGACCGCCGGAGACCAGCGCGCCGCCGTCAGACGGCCGTCTCCCCGCGGCTGTTCGAAACCCTCCAGCCCCGCCATGCCCCCATCATGGCCGCCCACGGCGTTCCCCGGGGCCGTTCCCGACGAATACGCCCCCCGGAATACATCGTTCCGATGGGGTCGATCGGCATATGCCGCAGGCACTTCGGTGGCGTCAGCAGCCCTTCCGACCTGCGGCGGAGGCTCACTGGGAGGCAATCGACGGACTCCCTCGACAAGGCAGACTTAAGGTTGCGTTAAGGCTCCCATAATGCGCCCCATCGAGGGACCCGGATCAGACATCGTGTCAATTGCAAGGGGTTCAGAGGAATTTCGCCTTGCCGGGGCCCTCCTCGACGAAGCTCTTCATCCCCCGCTCGCGGTCCTCCGTGGCGAACAGGCCTGCGAACCAGTTCCGTTCCACCGCGAGGCCGGTCTCGATGTCGGTCTCCAGCCCGGTGTCGATCGACTCCTTCGCCGCGCGCAGTGCGATCGCCGGGCCCTGCGCGAGCTTCGCCGCCCACGCGTGCGCCTCGGCGTACACCTCGTCGGCGGGCACGACCCGGTCCACGAGGCCGAGCGTCAGCGCCTCGTCGGCCTTGACCATGCGCCCCGTGAAGATCAGGTCCTTCGCCCTGGACGGGCCGACCAGCCGGGCGAGGCGCTGGGTGCCGCCCGCGCCGGGGATCAGACCGAGCAGGATCTCGGGCTGCCCCAGCTTGGCGTTGTCCGCGGCGATCCGGAAGTCCGCGCACAGCGCGAGCTCGCAGCCGCCGCCCAGGGCGTAGCCGGTGACGGCCGCGACGACCGGCTTGGGGATGCGGGCCACGGCCGTGAACGAGTCCTGGAGGGCGCGGGCGCGCAGGACCATCGCGGTGTGGTCCATGGCCTGCATCTCCTTGATGTCCGCGCCGGCCGCGAACACCTTCTCCCCGCCGTACACGATCACGGCGCGCACGTCCTCGCGCCGGGTCGCCTCCTCGGCGAGTTCCTTCAGCCGGTCCTGGGTGGCCACGTCCAGCGCGTTCATGGGCGGGCGGTCGAGACGGATGGTGCCGACACCTTCGGCGACTTCGAGATTCACGGTCATGCCAGCAGGTTAACGGCGACTAACGGCCAGGGCCCCGGTGCCGTACCTCACACCGGGGCCCTGGCCGTCGTCCGTACTTACGCCTTCCACTTCTCCCAGGACATGTTCCAGCCGTTGAGGCCGTTCTCCGGGGCGACCGTCGCGTCGTCGGAGTGCTTGACCACGACCACGTCGCCGATCATCGAGTGGTTGAAGAACCAGGCGGCCGGCACCCCGCTGTCGTAGCCGCCCTTGACGTCACGCAGGCCCACGCAGCCGTGGCTGGCGTTGTAGTTGCCGAAGGCGTCGCCGCCCCAGTAGTTGCCGTGGATGAAGGTGCCGGAGTCGGTGAGGCGGGCGGCGTGCGGGACGTCCTTGATGTCGTACTCGCCGCCGTAGCCGACCGTTTCGCCGTTCATCCGGGTCACCGCGAGCTTCTCGCTGATGACCATCTGGCCGTTCCAGGTGTCGTAACCGGGCTTGCCGGTGGTGACCTTCAGGGTCTTGACGGTCCTGCCGTCCTGGGTGATCTTCATCGTGTGCTTCTTGGCGTCCACGACGGAGACCTGGTTGCGGCCGATGGTGAAGGAGACGGTCTTGTTCTGCTTGCCGTAGACGCCGTCGCGGCCCTCGACCCCGTTCAGGTTGAGGTCGACGGTGACCTTGGTGCCTTCCTTCCAGTACTGCTCGGGACGGAAGTCCAGGCGGTCGTTGCCGAACCAGTGGCCCTCGACGTCGACGGCCGGCGTGGTCTTGATCGTGATGGCCTTCTCGACATCCGCGGGGCTGGTGATGCCCCGGGTGAAGCGGATGGAGAACGGCATTCCGACGCCGACCGTCGAGCCGTCCTCGGGCGTGAACGTGCCGATGAAGGTGTTCTTCGGGGTCAGGGTGGTGAAGCTGGAGTCCTCGGCGGCCGTGCGGCCCTCGGCGTCCTTCGCGACCGCGTGCACGGTGTAGGCGGTGCCGGAGGCGAGGTGGGTGGACGGCGTCCAGGAGGCGCCGTCCGCGGCTATCTTCCCGGCTATCGCGGTGCCCTTGGCGTCCTTGACCTGGACCTCGGTCAGCTTGCCCTTGGTCGCACCGACCTTGAGGGCGCCGCTGGTGTCCACGGACTTGGCCCCGTTCTTGGGGCTGATGGCGACGACCGCCTCGGACTGCTTGGTCTCGGTGGCGGACGAGTCGCCCTTCTCCGCCTTGGCGTCACCGGAACCGGAATCTCCTCCGCCGCACGCGGTGACGGCCAGCAGCAGAACACCGAGTATCAACGCCAGCAGTCCCCTGGCGCCGCGCCCCCTCGCGTCAACCGACGCCCCCGATATCGGTCGCACGTTCAAGTCTTTCTCCCCTCGAAGGGCCAGGTCAGGCCCGCTCCCCCGCGCTTTCTCCGTACGCGTTGGCGAATATTAACCGCAGACTTTTGAGCATCGTGTAAGTCCAAGGTCACCATTCCGTCCCAACTTCGGCGGAAAGCTGGGCCAAGCCGCCCCTCTGTCGGGTTACTTCACCGCGCTGCCCGCCTTCCACTCCTTCCAGCCCATATTCCATCCCCCGAGTCCATTGTCGGGAGCGACCTTTTTGTCATTGCTGTGGACGACCTCGACGACGTCCCCGACGAGGCTGCGGTCGAAGAACCAGCCCGCGGGCGTGTCCGAGCTGCCGCCCTTCACGTCCCTGAGGCCCACACAGCCGTGGCTGACATTGACCCTGCCGGGGGCGGTGGGCGACCAGTAGTTGCCGTGCAGGAAGGTGCCGGAGTCGGTCAGCCGCAGGGCGTGCGGGACGTCCGGGATGTCGTACTCGCCGCCGAAGCCGACCGTGCGGCTGTTCATACGGGTCACTTCGAGCATCTCGGTGACGACCATCTTGCCGTTGTAGGTGGTCGTCTTCGGGGCGCCGGCGGTGATCGGCACGGTGGCGAGCAGCGCGCCGTCCCGTCTGACCTGCATGGTGTGCGCGGCCGCGTCGACGAGGGAGACCTGGCTGCGGCCGACGGTGAAGGAGAAGGTCCGGTACTGCAGGCCGTAGACGCCGGACGCGCCCTCCACGTCGCGGAGCCGGAGCGCGACCGTCACGCGCGTGCCCGGCGTCCAGTAGTGCTCGGGGCGGAAGTCGAGGCGGCCCTTGCCGAACCAGTGCGGGCGGATCTCGACGGGCGGCTGCGCGGTGACGTGCACGGCGCGTTCGACGGCGGCGCGGTTGTCGATCTCCCGGTTGAACTCCAGGGAGACGATCATTCCGGTGCCGACGGTGGAACGGTTCTCGGGGCTGACGTACCCGATGAAGCGTTTCTCGGGGACGTAGGTGGTGAAGGTGGTGTGCCGGGCCGAGCGGCGGCCGTGGGCGTCGAGCGCGACCGCGTCGACCGTGTACTTGGCGGCCAGCGCCAGCTGTGCCTCGTCGGGTTCCCAGCGCAGGCCGTCGTCGGAGATGTGTCCGGGCACCGGGAAATCCTGCGCGTCCTGGGACTTGACGACGGTGACCGACTCCAGGCGCCCGCCGGGCACCCGGACCCGGAGTCTGTCCTCGGGCGGCACGCCCTTGGTGCCGTCGTCGGGGGCGATCCGGATGACGTCCTCGGGCGCGGGAGGCTTCCCGAACCCGCCGACGCCCCCGATCCCGCCACCTCCGTCCGCCGTGCAGCCGGCGGCTCCGGCCAGCAGTCCTGCCCATGTCACTACGGCGGCCAATGCGGCCCCCACGCGCCGAGCGCGCCCATGTCGATGCCTCACGCCCACCCAACGACGCTGCCCGCCCGGGAGAAACGTGACCTTTGGGCCCTGCGGCCGCGGGGACGCGCCCCCGCGGGGGCGCGGGGCGGTATCGAGGTGCGGCGGACCCACCACCCTCCCCGTACCGCGCATCACACAAGGAGACGTGAATGCGAGGCAAGCGCTGGGCAGAACAGTGGGGAGAACGACGTGAGAGGGTGCCGCAGCCGGGACGCCGTGCGCTCTTTTCCACCTCGTTCCACGAGCCGTGGGAGGCCGACCGGTGTCCAGCGCAGCCGAGCAGGAGGCGGTGACGGAAGCCGCCGAGGAGCGCCCCGCCGCGCTGGTGAACGGCGAGCGGCGGGCGGTACCGGCCGTGCCGGTGTGGCCCGGTGCGCCGACGCCGCTGGGTGCCCGGTTCCGGGTCGGCCCGGACGGGGTGGCGGGGACCAACTTCGCCCTGTGGGCGGGCGGTGCCGAAGCGGTCGAGCTGTGTCTGTTCGACGCGGGCGGCAGGGAGACCCGGGCCCGGCTCACCGAGCTCACGCACGAGATCTGGCACGGCTTCGTGCCCGGCGTCATGCCCGGCCAGCGCTACGGCTTCCGGGTGCACGGCCGCTGGGACCCGTGGACCGGCGGCCGCTGGAACCCGGCGAAGCTGCTCCTGGACCCGTACGCCCGCGCGGTCGACGGCGACTTCAGCCTGCCGCCCGAGGTGTACGGCCATGTCCGCGACTGGCCCCAGCAGCAGGTCGCGGACACCGTACGGGACGACCGCGACTCGGCGCCGCACGTCCCCAAGGGCGTGGTCGTCCATGACGACGACGACTGGGCGGAGGACCGCAGGCCGAAGACACCGTGGGCGGACTCGGTGATCTACGAGGTCCATGTGCGGGGGTTCACCGCGCTGCACCCCGGCATCCCCGAGGAGCTGCGCGGGACGTACGCCGGGCTGGCGCACCCCGCCGCGATCGAGCACCTCGTGAAACTGGGTGTCACGGCCGTGGAGCTGCTGCCCGTGCACCAGTTCGCGCACGAGGACCATCTGCTGCGGCGCGGTCTCAAGAACTACTGGGGCTACAACTCCATCGGCTACTTCGCGCCGCACGCGGCCTACGCCGCCTCCGGTACGACGGGCCAGCAGGTCGGCGAGTTCAAGCGCATGGTGCGCGCGCTGCACGCCGCCGGGATCGAGGTCATCCTCGACGTGGTCTACAACCACACGGCGGAGGCGGGCGAGCTGGGCCCGACGCTGTCGCTGAAGGGCATCGACAACCGGGGCTACTACCGCCTCCAGTCGGACGCTCGCCGGTACGCGGACTACACCGGCTGCGGCAACACCCTGCACGTGGTCCAGCCGCACGTCCTGCGGCTCATCACCGACTCCCTGCGCTACTGGGTGACCGAGATGGGCGTGGACGGCTTCCGCTTCGACCTGGCCGCCGCGCTGGCCCGTTCCATGCACGACGTCGACATGCTGTCCCCGTTTCTCGCGGTCATCGCCCAGGACCCGGTGCTCCGGCGGGTGAAGCTGATCGCCGAGCCGTGGGACGTGGGCTCCGGGGGCTACCAGGTGGGCGCCTTCCCACCCCTGTGGACGGAGTGGAACGACCGCTATCGCAACGCCGTCCGCGACTTCTGGCGGGGTGCGCTCCCGGACGTGCGGGACCTCGGCTACCGCCTCTCCGGCTCCAGCGACCTGTACGCGTGGGGCGGACGGCGCCCGTACGCCTCGGTCAACTTCATCACCGCGCACGACGGTTTCACCCTGCGCGACCTGGTGTCGTACGAGCGGAAGCACAACGAGGCCAACGGCGAGGGCAACCGGGACGGCACGGACGACAACCGGGCGTGGAACTGCGGGGCGGAGGGGGAGACGGACGACGAGCGCGTCCGGGCGCTCAGGCGGCGGCAGTTGCGGAACCTGCTCACCACGCTGCTGCTGTCGACGGGGGTGCCGATGCTGGTCGCGGGCGACGAACTGGGCCGCACCCAGCGCGGCAACAACAACGCCTACTGCCAGGACAACGAGATCAGCTGGGTGGACTGGGGGCTGCTGGAGGACCCCGGCTGGAAGGCCCTGTTCGACCTCACCGCCCGGCTGATCGACCTGCGTCACCGACACCCGGTGCTCAGGCGCCGGGCGTTCTTCTCGGGGCGGGCGCACTCGGCGGACGGGCTGCGGGACCTGGCCTGGTTCACGGCCCGCGGCACGGAGATGACCGAACGGGACTGGTACGCGCCGGCCTCCTCGCTCGGCATGTATCTGTCGGGGCGGGACATCCCCGGCCGGGACGAGCGCGGCGCGCCGATCGTCGACGACAGCTTCCTCGCGGTCCTGCACGCCGGGGACCGGCCGGCGGCCTTCCTGCTGCCGGGGCCGCCGTGGGCGGAGCGGTACGAGGTGGTCGTCGACACGTCGAGGGAGGAGCAGGGGGAGGCGCCGCGGGTGGTGCACCGGGCGGGGGCGTCGATCACGGTTCCGGCGCGCGCGGTGCTGCTGCTGCGGGTGGCCGGCTGAGGGGTTGTTGCAGGTCCGTGAACAGCGCATGTGATCGCTGGCCATGGCATCGATCCGCTGACCAGACTCGCTCGCATGCCCGAGATCTCCCGCCGTGCCTTCGGTGGTCTCGTCGGCGGCGGTGCCGTGACCGCCGTCGCCGGTACGACGACCACCGCCGAGGCCGCTCAAGCTCCCGCCGAACGTCCCTTCCGGGCCCGGACCGGGGGCTCCTCCGGCAGACGCCCCAACCTCCTGGTCATCCTCGGCGACGACCTCGGCTGGGCCGACCTGTCGTCGTACGGCGCCCCGCACATCAGGACCCCGAACCTGGACCGGCTGGCCCGGCAGGGCGTGCGGTTCACCGACGCGTACTCGGGGTCCTCGACCTGCTCGCCGACCCGGTTCAGCCTCTACACCGGCCGGTATCCGGGGCGTACCCCGGGCGGGCTCGCCGAGCCGATCGCGAACCGGACGCAGGGCCTCGACCCGAACCACCCCACCCTCGCCTCCCTGCTGAAGAAGGCGGGCTACTCGACCGCCCTCATCGGCAAGTGGCACTGCGGCTGGCTTCCCGACTACAGCCCCACCAAGTCCGGCTGGGACGAGTTCTTCGGCAACCGGGGCGGAGTGCTGGAGTACTTCTCCAAGCTCGGCCAGCTCGGCGAGCACGACCTCTACGAGGGCGACGCCACCCACCAGGACCTGCGCTACTACACGGAGGTCCTCACCGAGCGGGCCGTGGAGTACGTGAGCCGCGACCACACCGCGCCCTGGCTGCTGAACCTCAACTTCACGACCCCGCACTGGCCCTGGCTCGCGGAGGGCGACGAGGAGACCGGCGCGGAGATCGCCGCGAAGATCCGCGCCGCGAAGAGCCAGGCGGAGGTGTCGGCCGCGCTCAACCACTACGACGGCGGCTCGGTCGCCAAGTACACGCAGATGGTGGAGAGTCTCGACGCGGCCGTCGGCGAGGTGCTCACCGCGCTGCGCCGCTCGGGGCAGGAGGAGCACACGCTGGTGTACTTCGCCAGCGACAACGGCGGCGAGCGCTGGTCGTACCTGTGGCCGCTCAGCGGCGAGAAGTTCGTCCTCCAGGAGGGCGGCATCCGGGTGCCGACGATCGTGCGCTGGCCGCACCGCCTCGACGGCGGCCAGGTCAGCCACGAGCCGAACTTCTCCCCCGACTGGACGGCGACCTTCCTGGAGGTCGCGGGGGCCCGCCCGGACCCGGCGTACCCGCTGGACGGGACGAGCCTGGCCGGGTACCTGCTGCGGGGCGAGAACCTCCCGGAGCGGGACCTGTTCTGGCGGGTGCGGGCCAACCGGGCCCTGCGGCGCGGGAACTGGAAGTACTACCAGGACTCCGCGGGCAAGGACCACCTCTACGACCTCGGCGCCGACCTGCGCGAGCAGGCCGATCTGGCCCCGGACCGGCCGGAGTTGCTGGCCGAGCTGAGGTCCGCGTGGGAGAAGGTCGACGCGACCCTGCTGCCCTACCCGAAGTAACCGGGACCAGCCGGGACCAGCAGGGACTAGCCGAGGATCCCCCGCCGGTACGCCGTCGCGACCGCCGCCGCGCGGTCGTTGACGCCCAACTTGGCGTACAGATGGGTGAGATGGGTCTTCACGGTCGCCTCGCTGATGAACAGCTCGCGGGCGATCTCGCGGTTGGACGTGCCTTGGGCGACCAGGGCGAGGACCTCGCGCTCGCGGGCGGAGAGGGGCTCGTTCGCCGGCGCCCTGGGCGAGCGGACGGCGGAGACCAGGCGGGACGCCACCGCCGGGGACAGGACGGTCCGGCCCTCGGCGGCCGCCCTGACCGCCGTGCACAGCTCGTCGCGCGGGGCGTCCTTGAGGAGGTAGCCGGTGGCCCCCGCCTCGATGGCGGGCAGCGTGTCGGAGTCGGTGTCGTACGTCGTCAGGACGAGGACCTTGGCGCGGGCCTCGACGCGGGTCAGCTCACGGATGGCGTCCACCCCGCCCCCGCCCGGCATCCGCAGGTCCATCAGGATCACGTCGGGGTCGAGCGCGGCGGCCCGCTCGACGGCCTCGACGCCGTTGGACGCCTCGCCGAGGACGGTGAAGCCGGGCGCGGACTCGAACATGCCGCGCAGCCCGTCCCGTACGACGGGATGGTCGTCGACGATCAGCACCGAGATGTCACTGGTCATGGCGGACCAACGGTACGCGAGCCGACAGCGCGGTGCCGCGGCCCGGTTCGGTCTCCACGGTGAGGGAGCCCGCGATGCGTTCGGCGCGGGCCCGCATGCCGTCGAGGCCGAAGCCGCCGGCGCGGGTGCGGGCAGGGAGGGCGAGCGGGTCGAAGCCGCGTCCGTCGTCGCGGATGTCGAGGATCACCTCGTCGGTCAGGAAGCTCAGGGTGACGCCGAGGCGGGTGGCGTGCGCGTGCCGGGCGGCGTTGGACAGGGCCTCCTGGGCGATCCTGAGCAAGGTCGCGGAGACCTCGTCGTGGAGCTGCTCGGCGGTGCCGGTGAGCGTGAACTCGGCGCGCACCCCGGTGCGTTCGCCCCATTCGGCGACCGTCTGCTTCAGCGCTTCGGGAAGTCCGGCCCCGTCCAGGGCGACCGGGGCGAGGTTGTGCACCGAGCGGCGGGCCTCGCCCAGGCTGTGGCGGGCGAGGTCCATGGCCCGGTGGACGTGCTCGCGGGCCTGGCCCTCGTCGGGCGTGTTCGCGACGACCTGGAGCTGGGCGATGATCCCGGTCAGGCCCTGCGCGATGGTGTCGTGGATCTCTGCGGCGAGCCGCCGGCGCTCGTCGGCGACGCCCGCCTCCCGTGCCTGGACGAGGAGTTGGGCGTGAAGGGCGGCGTTCTCGTCGAGCGCCTGCTGGAGGGCCTCGATGGTCGAGGCGCGCTCCCGGGAGCGCTGTTCCTCCTGCTCGGTGATGTGGGCGACGAACGCCTGGAGGCCGAAGTTGACGAACAGGAGCCCGGCGAACCCGAGCCACTGGGCGGTGCTGGTCACCGGCAGCCCGCCGACCTGCGCGCCCGCCACGATGACCGCGCTCGCGAACAGTCCGAGCCGCCGCCACATGCCGGGGATCAGCTCGTCGGCGTCCATGTAGCCGGTGGCGGCGTAGAACGCGAAGAACGGGTTGATCCAGGTGAGGACGAAGGCGATCGCCCAGCGGACGGCGTAGTACGCCGTCCCGGCCCGGGAGGGGCTGCGGCCGCGGTCGGCGCGGCGGTACCGGGTGCCGTGCCACCACGTCTGGAGGACGACCGCGGCGGCGACCAGGGACCCGGCGGTGTACCACTCGGCGGGGCCGTCCATCAGGTCCGCGGAGACGAACGTGAGGACGGCGCTGACGCCGAGCAGCGCGTACGGCCCCCAGAGGTGCAGCTGTTCCAGGCGCCGCTCGATCTGTGTGTCCGCCACGGTCATGTCCTCAGTCTGCACGGCCTGTTCCCCTACTCCCAGCGGAACCAGCGCGACGCGGCGGCCGTGAGCAGCACCGTCCAGGCGACGAGCACGCCCAGGTGGTTCCAGCCCGGCCAGTCGCCGGCCGCGGCCCGGTTCAGTGCCTCCGCGGCCGCGCCGAACGGGGTGTACCCGACGATCCGGGCGAGCACGTCCGGCATGGTCTGCACCGGCGCCCACACGCCCGCGCAGAACATCGCCGGGAAGAACACGGCGGACCCGATCGCGCCGGCGATCTTCGTGGTCCGGGACAGCGCGGAGACCACCGCGCCCAGCGCGAGGGCGGCCAACACGGCCAGGACCAGGGCCAGCAGGTATCCCGGGAGCTGCTCGGGCAGCCGTACGGCGAAGGCGAACCGGCCGACGAGGAGGGCGAGCAGCGCGGAGGCCAGGGCGGCGCCGCCGTAGACGGTCATCTGCGCGGTGAGCAGGGCGGCGGGGCGGACCGGGGTGGTGGACATGCGGCGCAGGATGCCGCGCTCGCGGTAGCCGGTGAGGGTCTGCGGCATGGACTGGAGGCCGCCGACGATCAGGCCGAGCAGCACGGCCACGGGGACGTAGACGTCGATGGTCCTGAGGCCGCCGAGGTCGGCGTCGTGGTTCCGGAAGGACGGGATGGAGCCGAGGATCACCAGGAGCAGGGTCGGGAACAGCAGGATCCAGAACAGGGCGCCGGGTTCGCGGCGGAAGAGCCGGACCTCGGTCCGCAGTACGGCGGTGTTCATGCCGTGGCCTCCTGGGTCAGGTCGAGGAACGCGTCGTCGAGGGTGGCGTCGACCACACGGAGCTGGTGGGCGGTGACGCGCCGGCGGGCGAGCAGGGTGATCACGGCGTTCACGGTCTCGTCGGTGCCGGAGAGGGTGAGGCGGCCGTCCCGGTCGTCGATCGAGGCGAGGGCCGGCAGCGCGTTCAGCTCGTGCGCGTCGAGCGGGGCGGACGGCGTGAAGCTGATGACGGTGGCGCCGGCCGTGCGCTGGATCAGCCCGGCCGGGGTGTCCAGGGCGGCGACCCGGCCCTTGTCGATCACGGCGATCCGGTCGCAGAGCCGCTGCGCCTCCTCCATGAAGTGGGTGACGAGCAGGACGGTGACGCCGTTCGCGCGGACGTCCTCGATGAGCTCCCAGGTGTCGCGGCGGGCGCGCGGGTCGAGCCCGGTGGTGAGCTCGTCCAGGACGACCACGCGGGGGTTGCCGACGAGGGCGAGCGCGATGAACAGGCGCTGTTTCTGGCCACCGGAGAGCTTGCCGAACCGGGTGGTGAGCCTCTGGGCGAGGCCGAGGCGCTCGGCGAGCGGCCGCCAGTCGAGGGGCCGTTCGTAGAACGTCGAGTAGAGCTCCAGGGCCTCGCGGACGGTGAGCTTGGCCTGGAGTTCGCTCTCCTGGAGCTGGGCGCCCAGGACCCGGGCCACGCGCGCGTGGTCGGCGACGGGGTCGAGGCCGGTGACCCGGACCCGGCCCGCGTCCGGGACCCGCAGACCCTCGACGCACTCGACGGTGGTCGTCTTGCCGGCGCCGTTCGGGCCGAGGATTCCGAAGATCTCGCCCTCCTCGACGGCGAAGGAGACACCGTCGACGACGGCCCGGCCGCCGTAGGACTTGCGCAGTTCGCTGACTTCGATGACGGACATGGCCTCAGCGTCCCGGTCCGGGCCCCGCCGCCGCATCGCCCGTCGCGCTCGACCCGGCATCAACCGATCGGTGGATACGGCGGTACGACCCCACGGCTCACCCTGTACGGCCCCTCGAACACGCAGGTCGTAGGTCCAGCGGCCGATTCGGGTCCGGCCAAAACTCGGTGGGCGTTGTCAGTGCCGATCCGTAGGCTCGCAGCTGATGTCCACGACACGTGCAACCACCAAGGACCGATCGGCCGTGAAGACCCTGCTGCGGCTGTGGCCGTATGTCCGGCCGGCCCGCGCGCGGCTGTTCACGGCCGCGTTCGTGGCGGTCCTCGCCTCCTGTACCGGGCTGGTGATCCCGCTCGTCCTGAAGTGGATGGTGGACGGCCCGGTCGCCGACGGGGACACGGCGGGCGTATGGCTCGGGGCGCTGTACCTGCTGCTGCTCGGGTTCGCGGAGGCACTGCTGTTCGGGCTGCGGCGGTGGCTGGTCGCCCGGCCGCTCTCCCATGTCGAGGCCGAGATGCGGGCGGGCCTGTACCGGCACCTCCAGCGGCTCCCGGTGGCCTTCCACGACCGCTGGGCCTCGGGCCAGTTGCTGTCCCGGGCCACCACGGACCTCATGCTGCTGCGCATGTTCCTCGCCTTCCCGCTGACCTTCCTGCTGGTCAACAGCGTGACGATCCTCGTCGGCGTGATCATCATGCTGCTCCAGGACTGGGCTCTCGGCCTGGTGATCCTCGGCCCCGCCATCCCCGTCGTCGTCACCTGCGTGATCTTCGAGAAGCGGTACGCCGGTGTGGCCCGCCTCGCCCAGGACCAGGTCGGCGACCTCACGACGGTCGTCGAGGAGAGCGTGCTCGGCATCCGCATCATCAAGGGGTTCGGGCGGCACCGGTCGCAGGCGCGGGCGTTCCGGGAGCTGTCCGGCACCCTGCGCGGCACGGAACTGCGCAAGGCGGGCCTCCTGGCCACGATCTGGGGCGTCATCGTGACGCTGCCCGAGGTGGCGATCGGGGCGGCGCTGGTGCTGGGCTGCGTGCAGGTGGCGGACGGGGAGCTGTCGGCGGGGACCTTGGTGGCGTTCCTCTCCACCGCGCTGGCACTGCGGTGGCCGGTCGACTCGATCGGCTTCCTGCTGGCGATGAGCCAGGAGGCGGCCACGGCGACGGAGCGCTATTTCGAGGCGATGGACGAAGTACCGGAACAGGAGACCTGCTCAAGTCGCGCGGCAGGCCCGCACCGGCCGGCGGACGGCCTCCGGTTCCACGACGTCCGTTTCCGCTACCCGGACGCCCCCGAGGACTCGCCGCCCGTCCTCGACCTGATCGACCTCCACATCCGCCCCGGCGAGTCCATGGCCCTGGTCGGCGCGACGGGCAGCGGCAAGACCACCCTCACCGCGCTCGTGCCCCGCCTCCACGAGCTCACCTCCGGCCGCATCACCCTGGACGGCGAGGACATCACCGCCATGCCCAGACAGGAGCTGCGCTCCAGAGTGGCCGTCGCCTTCGAGGACCCCACCCTCTTCTCCGTCAGCGTCGGCGACAACGTCCTGATGGGCGCCGACGAGCGAGAACTGGACCGTGCCCTGTCCGTGGCCCAGGCCGACTTCGTGCACGCGCTGCCCCAGGGCACCGACACCCAGGTCGGCGAGCAGGGCCTCAGCCTCTCCGGCGGCCAGCGCCAACGCCTCGCCCTCGCGCGGGCCGTCGTCGGCACCCCGCGCTTCCTCGTCCTGGACGACCCGCTGTCCGCCCTGGACGTCCACACCGAGGCGGCGGTGGAGGCGGCCCTGCGGGACGTCCTGGCCGACACCACCGCCCTGATCGTCGCCCACCGCCCCTCCACCGTGCAGCTCGCCGACCGGGTCGCCCTGCTGTCGGGCGGCCGCATCACGGCCGTGGGCACCCATCACGAACTCCTGCGCACCAACGCCGAGTACGCCCATCTGATGTCCGGGTCCGGGGATTCCGGAGAAGGGGAGGACACCCGATGACGGCCCCCACGACGTCCGCGCCCACCGCGGACCAGGAGCCCGGCCGGCCCGGGCCGAAGGACACCGACGACGCCTTCGACCACGACCGCCTGCCCACTCCCCCGGGCGCCACCGCCCTCCTGCTGCGCTCACTGCTCGCGCCCATGAGGGCGCGGGTGACCGTGACGACCCTTCTGCTGCTGCTCCAGCAGGCGGCCGTGCAGGCGGGTCCGCTGCTGGTGGCGTACGCGATCGACCGGGCCGTGCCCGCGTTCCGGGACCACGACAACGGCCCGCTGATCGCGGTGGGCGCCGGCTATCTGCTGTGCGCGCTGGCCTCCGGCGGGCTCCAGTACGCGTTCATCCTGGCCTCCGCGCGCGTCAACCAGGACGTGCTGCTCGACCTGCGCGGCCGGATCTTCCGGCACGCGCAGGCGCTGAGCATCGACTTCCACGAGCGCTACACCTCGGGCCGGCTGATCTCCCGTTCGACGACGGACGTGGAGTCGCTGCGCGAACTGCTCAGCGAGGGTCTTCAGGAACTCGTCACCGTCATCCTGTCCTTCCTCTACATCTCCGCCCTGCTGCTCTGGCTGGACCTCGGCCTGGGCGCGGTCGCGGTGGCGTCCTTCGTGCCGCTCTACCTGCTCGTGCGGGTCTACCGGCAGCGCGCGGGCCGGGTGTACCAGAAGCGGTCGACCGCGATCGCGGCCGTGATCGTGAAGTTCGTGGAGACGATGAACGGCATCCGGCCGGTGCGCGCGTTCCGCCGCGAGGCCGCCAACGACGCCGACTTCGCCGTCCTGAACAAGCGGCACGAGCGGGTCAACGGCGACGCGCTGCTGGAGATGGCCCGCTATGTCGTCGGCTCCCGGCTGGTGGCCAACGCGGCGGTCGCAGGGATCGTGCTGTGGGGTGCCTACCGGGTGGCGCAGGACTCGCTGGAGCTGGGTGTGCTGGCCGCGGCGGTGCTGTATCTGCGGCGGCTGTACGACCCGATCGACCGGCTCGGGATGTTCCTGAACTCCTACCAGTCGGCGGCCGCCTCCCTGGAGAAGATCGCGGGCCTGCTCGCCCAGACCCCGACCGTGCCGGAGCCGTCGGTTCCGCGGCAGCTCCCGGCGCTCGGGTCCTCGGACCGTCCTGGCCGTGAGGTCGTCTTCGAGGGTGTCTCGTTCGGCTACCGCACCGGCGGCGAGGTGCTCCCCCGTTTCGACCTCACCCTGCCCGCGGGTCAGACGGTCGCCGTGGTCGGCTCGACCGGCGCCGGGAAGTCGACCCTGGCCAAGCTGCTCGCCCGCTTCTACGACCCCTCCGGGGGGCGGATCCTGCTCGACGGCGTCGACCTGCGCGAGCTGGCGATGCCCGAACTGCGGCGCGGGGTGGTCATGGTGACGCAGGAGGCGTTCCTGTTCTCCGGCACGGTCGCCGAGAACATCGCGATCGGCCGCCCGGACGCCGGCCGCGAGGAGATCGAGCGGGCCGCGAAGGCGATCGGGGCGCACGACTTCATCAGCGCGCTGCCCGACGGGTACGACACGGACGTCCGCAAGCGGGGCGGCCGCATCTCGGCGGGTCAGCGCCAACTCGTCGCGTTCGCACGGGCGTTGCTCGCCGATCCGGCGGTGCTGATCCTGGACGAGGCGACCAGCTCGCTCGACGTACCGGGCGAGCGGGCCGTGCAGCGCGCGATGGCGACGGTCCTGAGGGGCCGTACGGCCGTGGTGATCGCGCACCGGCTGTCGACCGTGGAGATCGCCGACCGGGTCCTGGTCATGGAGCACGGCAGGATCGTCGAGGACGGCACACCGGCCGAACTCGTCGCGGGCACCGGCCGGTTCGCCGATCTGCACCGGGCGTGGCGGGACAGTCTGGCGTGAGCCGCCGCAGGGGCGACCAGGGGGATGTGTGATCGACGCGTACGAGGATCCCGGCACGCCCGACGTCCGGGGCGGCTGGCGGTATCTGTGGTGGCTGGTGCGCTGTCAGCCGGGAAGGTCCGTGGCCGGGGCGCTGCTGGGCAGTTCCTGGATGGTGCTGCTGGCGGCGACGCCGTACCTGATGGCGAAGGCGATCGACGAAGGCCTTGAGCCGGGCGACTGGGCGGCGCTGGCCGGCTGGAGCTTCGCGCTGTTCGCGGTCGGGTCGTTCAACGCCTGGCTGAGCATCATGCGGCACCGCACGATGACCCGGGTGCGGATGGACGCCAACTTCCGCACGGTCAAGGTGGTCGTCGCGCAGGCGGTCCGTCTCGGCGCCGCGCTCTCGCGCCGGACCGGGGCCGGGGAGGTCGTCACGATCGGTGTGGGCGACGTGCAGACGATCGCCCAGTCCCTGACCGTCGTCGGCCCGGGTGTCGGTGCCTGCGTCGCCTATCTGACGGTCGCCGCCCTGCTGGTCTCGGTCTCCCCGGTCCTCGCGGCCGTGGTCCTCCTCGGCATCCCGGCGATCGTCGTCCTGGTGGGGCCGTTCCTGTCCCGACTGCAGGGCACCGAGACGGAGTACCGCAACCGCCAGGGCGTCCTCACCTCCCGTATCGCCGACCTCGCGGGCGGGCTGCGCGTCCTCAACGGCCTCGGCGGCAAGTCCCTGATCGCCGACGCCTTCCACCGCGACTCCCAGCGCCTGCGGTCCCAGGGCTACCGGGTGGGCGCGGTCACCAGCTGGGTGCAGGCCCTCGGCGTCGGCCTGCCCACCCTGTTCCTCGCCGTCGTCACCTGGCTCGCGGCCCGCCTGGCCGCCGAGGGGGACATCACCGTGGGCGAGTTGGTGGCGGTGTACGGCTATGTCGCGGTCCTGGTGGGGCCGGTGGCGTTCTGGGTGGAGTGCGGGTACCAGCTGAGCCGGGGCGTGGTGGCGGCGAGGAGGGTCGTGCGGTTCCTGCGCCTGGAGCCACTGGAGGACACGGGCACGCGGGACGCTCCGGCGGAACCGTCGACCCTGCACGACCCGGAGTCGGGCGTGAGCATCCTCCCGGGCCGTCTGACCGCCCTGGCCTCGGCGCACCCGGCGGACTCGGCGGCGGTCCTGGACCGCGTGGCCCGCTACACCCCGTCCCGGGCGACTTGGGGCGGAGTACCGCTGGACGAGATCAGGTTGCCCCGGATCAGACAGCACATCCTGCTGGCGGACCACGAGGCAGACCTGTTCGCGGGAACTCTGCGTGAGGTGATCGCGCCCTTCAGGGGCGCGGGGAACTGCGCGACCAGCCCCCACTCAGCCGCAGCCGCGATACACGCAGCTGTGGCAGACGACATCGTCCAAGGGCTCCCCGACGGCCTGGACTCGGCAATGGACGCCCAGGCCCGCAACCTCTCCGGCGGCCAGCGCCAACGCATCCGTCTGGTCAGGGCCCTCCTCGCCGACCCGGAGATCCTCCTCGCCGTGGAACCCACCTCCGCCCTGGACGCGCACACGGAAGCCCTGGTGACCGAACGGCTGCGCGAGGCCCGGGACGGCCGTACCACCGCCGTCACCACCACCTCCCCCCTCGTCCTGGACCATGCCGACACGGTCCTCTACCTGGTCGACGGCAAACTCGCGGCATCCGGCACCCACCAGCAACTCCTCACCACAGAACCCGGATACCGCGCCCTGGTCGCAAGAGACGCGGAGGTCATGAAGTGAGCAAGGGCCACCTCCCCGTCGCCGACCAGGTCACCGTCCGGCGGGCCGCCGTACGGCTGATCCGCGAGGACGGCCGCGCCTTCACCGCCGTCCTCGCCCTGAACGCGGCCGCCGCCCTGACCGGCCTCGCCGGCCCCTGGCTGCTGGGCCGGATCATCGACGACGTGCGCGCCGGCGAGGGCGTCTCCGCGGTGGACCGGCTCGCGGCCGTCCTCGTGGTGTGCGCGAGCACCCAGCTCCTCCTCGCCCGCTGGGCCCGCTATGTCGGCCACCGCTTCGGCGAACGCACCCTGGCGCGCGTCCGCGAGGAGTTCGTGGAGCGCGCGCTGGCCCTGCCCGCCTCCGTCGTGGAACGCGCGGGCACCGGCGACCTCACGGCCCGCGGTACCGCCGATGTCGCCACCGTCGGCACCACGCTCCGCGACGCGGGCCCCGAACTGCTCATCAACTGCGTGCAGTTCCTGTTCCTGCTCGCCGCGGTGTTCGTCCTGGACCCGCTGCTCGGCGCGGTCGGCGTGTTCGGACTGCTGCCCATCTGGTTCGTCCTGCGCTGGTATCTGCGCAGGGCGCGGGACGGCTATCTGGCCGAGGGCGCGGCCACCTCCGACGTCGCCGAGATCCTGGCGGCCACCGCGTCCGGCGCCCGCACCGTCGAGGCGCTGCGGCTTGAGGAGCGCCGGGTCAGGGCGAGCCGGGAGGCCCTCGACACGGCTCGCCGCACCCGGCTCCACACCCTCTACCTGCGCAGCGTGTTCTTCCCCGTGGTGGAGGTGGCGTACATCCTGCCCGTGGCGGGCGTGCTCCTGATCGGCGGGATGCTGCACGCGCGCGGCGTGCTGAGCCTGGGCGCGGTGGTGGCGGCCGCCCTGTATCTGCAGCAGCTGGTCAACCCGCTCGACCAGATTCTCGTACGGGTCGAGCAACTCCAGTCGAGCGGCGCCTCGTTCGCGCGGGTGGAGGGCCTCGCCGGGGCACCGCGAGCCGATTCCGGGGACTCGCCCACACCGGACGGCGACCGTATCGACGTCACCGACGTGCGCTACTCCTACGGCCGCGGGATCGAGGTCCTGCACGGCGTCGACCTGACCGTGCGCCCCGGCGAACGGCTCGCGGTGGTCGGCCCGTCCGGCGCCGGGAAGACCACCCTGAGCAGGCTGCTCGCGGGCGTCGACGCACCGACCTGCGGATCGGTGACCGTGGGCGGGGTCCCGGTCGTGGGCCTGGACCCCGAGCAGCTGCGCCGCCAGGTCGTCCTGGTCACCCAGGAGCACCATGTCTTCCTGGGCACGGTCCGCGACAACCTCCTCATCGCCGAACCGGGCGCCGGGGACGAGGAGTTGTGGGCCGCACTGGCCGCCGTGGGAGCGGACGGGTGGGTGCGGGAGCTGCCCGAGGGGCTCGACACCGGGCTCGGCGAGGACGGTTGCCGCACGGACGGCTCACAGGCGCAGCAACTCGCGCTGGCCCGGGTGGTGCTGGCGGATCCGCACACCCTGATCCTCGACGAGGCGACCGCGCTCCTCGATCCCACGACCGCGCGGCACACCGAGCGCGCCCTGGCCGCCGTGCTCGAAGGGCGCACGGTCATCGCGATCGCGCACCGGCTGCACACCGCGCACGACGCGGACCGGGTGGCGGTGATGGAGAACGGCCTGCTGACCGAGCTGGGCACGCACGAGGAGCTGGTGGCGGCGGACGGGGCGTACGCGGCGCTGTGGGGGTCGTGGCACGGGGGTCCGGGCGGCAACTGACCGCACAGGACCGTATATCGAACATGAACTACCGGACAACGAACTGTTTCCGGCCAAGTTTCTGACGCGCTCCTGACAGTACGGGCTTTCCGGTGCCACTCTTCCCACGGCCGCCTCACAGCAACCTCACAGATCTCTCGCTGTGATCCGATCCTCGGCCGCCTGCACCTCGTTCCGCGTACCGCCCGGACGGTCGACCCACCGTCCGGTCTCCCCTGGCCGCGCGATCCGCGGCCGCGCAGAAGGAGTCAGTGTTGAGAGACAGTTCCTCCCACAGACGCGCCCCCCACACCCTGCACCGCAAGGCCGCCGCCGTGGCCCTGGTCGGTGTCTCCGCCCTGATCGCCGCGGCCGTCCAGTCGGGCGCCGCCACCGCAGCCCCGGCGAAGGCGCCGTCGGCCGCGGGCAAGGTGCTCCCGGGCGCCGAGTCCCTCAAGCTCACCCCCGCCCAGCGCGCCGCGCTGATCCGCGAGGCGAACGCCACCAAGGCGGACACCGCCAAGGACCTCGGCCTCGGCGCCAAGGAGAAGCTGGTCGTCCGTGACGTCGTCAAGGACGGCAACGGCACGCTGCACACCCGCTACGAGCGCACCTACGACGGCCTGCCCGTCCTCGGCGGCGACCTCGTGGTGGAGACCACGAAGGCCGGTGCGACCGAGGGCGTCGTCAAGGCGACGAACAAGACCATCAAGGTCGCCTCCGTGACGCCGAAGGTGACCGCGGCCAAGGCGTCCGCGCAGGCGCTGAAGGCCGCGCAGGCCGCCGGCGCCGACAAGGCCGCCACCGACCGCGCCCCGCGCAAGGTGATCTGGGCCGGCAACGGCACGCCGACCCTGGCGTACGAGACGGTCGTCGGCGGCCTCCAGGAGGACGGCACACCGAACGAGCTGCACGTCGTCACGGACGCGGCGACCGGCGCGAAGCTCTACGAGTACCAGGGCATCGAGACCGGCACCGGCAACACCATGTACAGCGGCACGGTCACCCTCGGCACCACGCAGTCCGGGTCGACGTACAACCTGACCGACTCGGCGCGCGGCGGCCACAAGACGTACAACCTCAACCGCGGCACCTCCGGCACCGGCACCCTCTTCTCGGGGCCCGACGACGTCTGGGGCAACGGCAGCGCCTCCAACACCGAGACGGCCGGCGCGGACGCCCACTACGGTGCCGCGCTCACCTGGGACTACTACAAGAACGTGCAGGGGCGTTCGGGTATCCGCGGTGACGGGGTCGGGGCGTACTCCCGGGTGCACTACGGCAACGCGTACGTCAACGCGTTCTGGGACGACAGCTGCTTCTGCATGACGTACGGCGACGGCTCGGGCAACACCCACCCGCTGACGTCGATCGACGTGGCCGGTCACGAGATGACCCACGGCGTCACGTCCAACACCGCGGGACTCAACTACTCGGGCGAGTCCGGCGGTCTGAACGAGGCGACCTCCGACATCTTCGGCACGGCCGTCGAGTTCTACGCGAACAACTCCAACGACGTCGGTGACTACCTCATCGGCGAGGAGATCAACATCAACGGCGACGGCACGCCGCTGCGTTACATGGACAAGCCGAGCAAGGACGGCGCGTCCAAGGACAGTTGGTACTCCGGGATCGGATCGGTGGACGTCCACTACTCGTCCGGCCCGGCGAACCACTTCTTCTACCTCCTGTCGGAGGGCAGCGGCACCAAGACCATCAACGGTGTCACCTACAACTCCTCGACGTCGGACGGCCTTCCGGTCACCGGCATCGGCCGGGACAAGGCGGAGAAGATCTGGTTCCGCGCGCTGACCACGAAGTTCACCTCGACGACGAACTACGCGGCCGCCCGCACCGGCACCCTCGCGGCGGCCGGTGAGTTGTACGGCACGACGAGCGCCGAGTACACGGCCGTGGCGAACGCCTGGGCGGGCGTGGCGGTCGGCTCGCGTCCCGGCGGTGGCGGTGGCGGCACCTCGTTCGAGTCCACCACCGACGTATCGATTCCGGACAACGGGGCGGCGGTCAACTCGCCGATCACCGTGACAGGGCGTACCGGCAACGCGCCCTCGAACCTCGCGGTCTCGGTCGACATCGTGCACACCTACATCGGTGACCTCCGGGTGCAGCTGATCGCCCCCGACGGCACGGCGTACACGCTGAAGGCGTACGGCACCGGTGGCAGCACCGACAACCTCAACACCACGTACACCGTGAACGCCTCGTCCGAGGTCGCCAACGGGACCTGGCAGTTGCGGGTCCAGGACAACGCGGCCCAGGACACCGGCTACATCAACAGCTGGAAGCTGACCTTCCCGTAGGTCGCTCCCGCACGGACAGGGCGCCGCCCCGGTGGTTCAACTCCCCGGGGCGGCGCCCTCTTTTTGCCGTCCCATGACCGACGACCTGTTGGCGCTTTACCCAGGTCAACTCGTTTTACATGCCTGCAATGTTCATCCAGCCGTCGACTTTCAGCCAACATCACTTGGGGGTCATGACATGTACGCGCCTTGATGCCACGCTTCCTCACAACCGCCGCACAACTTCACAACCACCCCGGAAGGCAACCCCACGCCCTCCGGGCTCCCCCACGAAGGAGCTTGTGTGACCCCCCTCTACGCGCGTCACAAGCGCACCACCCTGGCCATCGCCACCGCCGTCGCGGCCGGGGCCCTGCTCACCACCGGTCTGACCACCGGCAGTGCCGCCGCCGTGACCCCGGCCGAAGGCACCGCAAAGGCCACCCTCGCGGGCGCCCCGGTCCAGCTGACCACGGCCGCCCGCACCTCCCTCATCAAGGAGCAGCAGGCCGACGCGTCGACCACGGCCCAGAAGATAGGCCTCGGCGCCAAGGAGAAGCTGGTCGTCAAGGACGTCGTGAAGGACGCCGACGGCACGGTCCACACCCGCTACGAGCGCACCTACGAAGGTCTGCCCGTCCTCGGCGGCGACCTGGTCGTCCACGAGTCGAAGTCCGGCGCGACCGAGGGCGTCTCCAGAGCGACCAAGGCCACCATCAAGGTCGCCTCCCTGACGCCGAAGGTCACGGCCGCCAAGGCCGAGACGCAGGCGCTGAGCGCGGCCAAGGCCGCGGGCTCGGACAAGACCGCGGCCGACGGCGCGCGCAAGGTCGTCTGGGCCGGCTCGGGCACTCCCGTCCTCGCCTACGAGACGATCGTCGGCGGCTTCCAGGACGACGGCACCCCGAACCAGCTGCACGTCATCACCGACGCCGCCACCGGCAAGAAGCTCTACGAGTACCAGGGCATCGAGAACGCCACCGGCACCGGCAAGAGCCTGTACTCGGGCACGGTCAGCCTGGAGACCACGCTGTCCGGCTCGACGTACAACCTCACCGACGCCACCCGCGGCAGCCACAAGACGTACAACAAGTCCCACGGGACCAGCTCCTCCGCGGGCACCCTGTTCACGGACGCCGACAACGTGTGGGGCACCGGCGCGGCCTCCAGCTCCACCACCGACCAGACCGCGGCCGTGGACGCCACCTACGGCGCCCAGGAGACCTGGGACTTCTACAAGTCCACCTTCGGCCGCAGCGGCATCAAGAACAACGGTGTCGGCGCCTACAGCCGCGTCCACTACGGCAACGCGTACGTCAACGCGTTCTGGGACGACAGCTGCTTCTGCATGACGTACGGCGACGGCGAGGGCAACGTCAACCCGCTCACCTCGCTGGACGTGGCCGGCCACGAGATGAGCCACGGCGTCACCTCGAACACGGCGGGCCTGAACTACTCGGGCGAGTCCGGCGGCCTCAACGAGGCGACCTCGGACATCTTCGGCACGGGTGTCGAGTTCTACGCCAACAACTCCAACGACGTCGGTGACTACCTCATCGGCGAGGAGATCGACATCAACGGCGACGGCACCCCGCTGCGCTACATGGACAAGCCCAGCAAGGACGGCGGCTCGGCGGACTCCTGGTCCTCCACCGTCGGCAACAAGGACGTGCACTACTCGTCCGGCGTCGCGAACCACTTCTTCTACCTGCTGTCCGAGGGCAGCGGCGCGAAGACGATCAACGGCGTGTCCTACAACTCGCCCACGTCCAACGGCTCCACAGTCACCGGCATCGGCCGCGCCAAGGCGCTGCAGATCTGGTACAAGGCGCTGACGACGTACTTCACGTCGACGACCAACTACAAGTCGGCGCGCACCGGCACGCTCTCCGCGGCGTCCGCCCTGTACGGCTCCACCAGCACCGAGTACAAGGCGGTGGCGGCGGCCTGGTCCGCGGTCAACGTGAGCTAGTACCCCGAGAGGCCCGACGGGCGGCACCCGGACCGAAGGCAGGTCCGGGTGCCGCCCTACTCTTGGGTCCCATGTCCTTCACGTACGACGACGTCGGCGCGACCCGGCGGAGCGGCTTCTGCCCGCCCGGCTTCCACCCCCTGCATGTCCGCACCCGCATAGGCGAGGGCCACGACGTCTTCGAGAAGGCCTCCGAGGCGGTCCTGACCTGGGAGATGCACCGCGCCCTCGGTGTGGGCATGGACACCACCGCGGACCGCGCGGCCCCCGACGTGGACGTGACGGTCACCCTCGCCGGCGTCATCAAGGCCCCCTGCCGGGTGGTGTGGACGGTCGAGGAACACCGCCGCGCGGGCTGGGCCTACGGCACCCTGAGCGGCCACCCCGAATGCGGCGAGGAGTCCTTCGTCGTCGACCGCACGGGCGACGGCACGGTGTGGCTGACGGTGTCGGCGTTCAGCAGGGCCGCGAAGTGGTACTCCCGGGCGGGCGGCCCGGCGACCCGCGGACTCCAGCACGCCTACGCCCGGCGGTGCGGGGCCGTACTGCGCAGACTGTGCGGCGGAGAGGACGCGGGCTGAGGCAGGCGGCCCGGCCCGCGCCCCCCTCCGCTCAGCGCATCAGCAAGCCCGCCCCCTCCACCGCGTCCTGCGAGGGCACCGCCACCATCCCCAGCTCCGCGCCCGACGCCAGCAGCCGATGCGCGGGCAGGATGCGGACCGTGTAACCGAAGGGGCCCGTGCGGTCCAGGGACAGGGGGCCTTCGTAGACCCACCGGCCCTCCGTGTCCGGGCCGCCCACCGGCTTCAGCGGGACCGTCGACGCGTCCGCGATGCGGTCCTCCTCGTCCACCCGGCCGGAGACCGCCTGGACCTCCACGTCGTCGGGGCCGAGCGTGCCGAGGCCGACGCGGACCCGGAGTCCGAGGGTGGTGCCGAGTTCGGCCGTGGTCGTCGCGACCGTGGTCTCCACGTGGTCGACCGTCACGTCGTGCCACTGCGCCCGCAGCCTGGCCTTCCACTCCGCCAGTTCGCGCGCCGCGTCCGGGACCATCGCGCGGTGGGCGTGCGCCGCGGGGGCGTAGAGCCGCTCGACGTACTCGCGGACCATGCGGCCCGCCAGGACCTTCGGGCCCAGCAGGGTGAGCGTCTGGCGGACCATCTCGATCCAGCGATCGGGCAGGCCGCCCTGGCCGCGCTCGTAGAAGCGGGGGGTCACCCGCTGTTCGAGCAGTTCGTAGAGGGCGTCGGCCTCTATGTCGTCGCGCCGGTCGGGATCGGTCCCCACGCCGTCGGCCGTCGGGATCGACCAGCCGAAGTCGGGCTGGAACCACTCGTCCCACCAGCCGTCGAGGACGGAGAGGTTCAGGCAGCCGTTCAGCGCCGCCTTCATCCCGCTCGTCCCGCAGGCCTCCAGCGGCCGCAGCGGGTTGTTGAGCCAGATGTCGCAGCCCGGGTAGAGCTTCTGCGCCATCGCCATGCCGTAGTCGGGCAGGAACACGATCCGGTGGCGGACCCGCGGGTCGTCGGCGAACCGGACCAGCTCCTGGACCAGCCGCTTCCCGCCGTCGTCCGCCGGGTGCGCCTTGCCCGCCACCACGATCTGGATCGGGTGCTCGGGGTGCAGCAGCAAGTCCATCAGACGGTCGCGGTCCCGCAGCATGAGAGTGAGCCGCTTGTACGACGGGACGCGGCGCGCGAATCCGATCGTCAGCACATCGGGGTCAAGCACGCCGTCGATCCAGCCCAACTCGGCGGTCCCGGCGCCGCGTTGACGCCAGGACGCCCGCAGCCGCTCACGCACCTCCGTCACCAGCTGCTCCCGCAGCGAACGGCGCAGTTCCCAGATGTCCTGGTCGGGGATGTCCCCCACGGCGTCCCAGCGGTCCGAGCCGCCGACGGTCAGCGCGTCCTCGGTGCGCTGGGCGCCGATCTGCCGGGCGCCGAGCCGGAACACCTCGGGCGCGACCCAGGTCGGGGCGTGCACCCCGTTGGTCACGGAGGTGATCGGCACCTCCTCCGGGTCGAATCCCGGCCACAGTCCGGAGAACATCTCCCGGCTGACCTGCCCGTGCAGCAGCGAGACCCCGTTGGCCCGCTGGGCCAGGCGCAGGCCCATCACGGCCATGTTGAAGAGGTTGGGTTCGCCGCCCGGGTAGGTCTCCATGCCGAGGGCGAGGATGCGGCCCACGTCCATGCGCGGAAGCTCGGCCTCGGCGCCGAAGTGCCGGGCGACCAGTTCCCGGTCGAAGCGGTCGATGCCGGCCGGGACGGGGGTGTGCGTGGTGAACACGGTCCCAGCCCGGACCGCCTCCAGACCGGCGTCGAAGTCGAGCCCCTGGTCGCAGAGTTCCGCGATCCGCTCCAGGCCGAGGAACCCGGCGTGCCCCTCGTTGGTGTGGAAGACCTCGGGGTCGGCGTGGCCGGTCAGCCGGCAGTACGTCCGTACGGCCCGGACACCCCCTATGCCCAGCAGCATCTCCTGGAGCAGCCGGTGTTCGCTGCCGCCGCCGTAGAGCCGGTCGGTCACCCCGCGTTCGCCGAGGTCGTTCTCCTCGACGTCGGAGTCCAGCATCAGCAGGGGCACCCGGCCGACCTGGGCGAGCCAGATCCGGGCGTGCAGCTGCTTGCCGCCGGGCAGGGCCAGCGACACCTGTGCCGGGGTGCCGTCGGCCTCCCTCAGCAGCGCCACCGGCAGCTCGTTGGGGTCCAGGACCGGATAGTGCTCCTGCTGCCAGCCGTCCCGGGACAGGGACTGGCGGAAGTAGCCGTGGCGGTACAGCAGGCCCACACCGATCAGCGGTACGCCCAGGTCACTGGCCGCCTTCAGATGGTCGCCGGCCAGGATCCCCAGTCCGCCGGAGTACTGCGGCAGGGCGGCGGTGACGCCGAACTCGGGTGAGAAGTAGGCGACGGCGGCCGGGAGTTCACCGGGATGGGCCTGGTACCAGCGCTCCCCGGTGACGTAGTCGTGGAGATCGTCGGCCACCGCGGTGAGCCGCCGCAGGAAGTGGCGGTCCTCGGCGAGTTCGGCCAGCCGGGCGGGTCGCACGCTGCCGAGCAGCCGTACGGGATCACCGCCCGACGCGGCCCAGTGCTCCGGGTCGACGGACTGGAAGAGATCACGGGTCTCCGCGTGCCAGGACCAGCGCAGATTGCGCGCCAGATCACTCAGGGGCCGCAGGGCATCGGGGAGTACGGGTCGGACGGTGAATCGACGGATCGCCTTCACATTCCACCTCGGCGCGCGAGCGGAGTGGGACACACGGCGGTGTGCGTCCCGTCTTCAGCCTCGACCGTATCCGTGCGGGGGGTCTCGTCACCACGGCGCAGTTCACGGCAGAAGGCCGTGTCGCCCCCAAGCCGTTCCGCATCGAACAGTCCGGAAATCACCGCAACCTCCGCGCGTCACCCGATAGCGGATATGGCCGATTACACCCCCACAGGCGTCCTTGTGGTACTTCACACCGCACGAGAGGCTTCCCCATGGCGTAGCGGCCGACGCCGGGCGCATCCGGCGGACCGCGGCCGCGTACGCCGAGCTGAGGAGGGGAACTCAAGTCATGGCACGGACGCGAGAACGGCGTCTGCGCTGGGTGGGGGGCCTGACCGCGGCGAGCTGCGCAGCCGCACTTTCGGCCATCACCCTGCCCGCGCACGCCGCACCGGAGGGGCGGATACCCGGCGCCGGAGAGCCCGGTTCCGTCAGCGGGAGTTACCTGGTGACGCTCAAGGGGGGAACGGAGGCGCCCTCGGCGACCGGAAAGGGTCTCGCCGAGAAGTACGGGGCGAGAATCAGCCATACCTACGACACGGTCCTCAACGGCTACGCCGTCCGGGCCGACGAGAGACAGGCCCGGAGGCTCGCGGCGGACCCACGGGTCGCCTCGGTCGTCCAGGACACCCGGGTGAGTCTGCAGGGCACCCAGAACAACCCGCCGTCCTGGGGCCTGGACCGCCTCGACCAGCCGAAGCCGTCACTGGACAGGTCCTACACCTGGCCACGGTCCGCGGGCGCCGGGGCGACGGTCTACGTGATCGACACCGGCATCCGGATCTCCCACAAGGACTTCGGGGGCCGGGCGTCCTACGGCTGGGACTTCGTCGGGGGCGACGGCTCGGCGGGCGACGGAAACGGCCACGGCACCCATGTGGCGGCCACCGCCGTCGGCACCGGGTACGGCGTCGCCAAAAAGGCCGAGGTGGTCGCCGTACGAGTTCTCGACAACACCGGATCCGGCACGACCGCCCAGGTCATCGCCGGGATCGACTGGGTGACGAAGCACGCGCGGAAGCCGGCGGTCGCCAATCTCAGCCTGGGCGGCTACCACAGCGCCCAGCTGGACGCCGCCGTACGCGGCTCCATCGCGTCCGGGGTGACCTACACGGTCGCCGCGGGCAACGACGGGGCGTCGGCCGGGCTCTATTCGCCCGCCGACGTGCGCCAGGCGATCACGGTCGGCGCGACCGACCCGAAGGACAGGCGGGCGGGCTTCTCCAACCACGGCCCCGCCCTCGACCTCTTCGCGCCAGGGGTCTCGATCACCTCGGCGGGCATCGCCGGTGACACCGCCAGGGCGACCTACTCGGGCACCTCGATGGCGTCCCCGCACGCGGCCGGCGCCGCCGCGCTGTACCTGGCCGACCATCCGAGGGCCACTCCGGCACAGGTCGGCAAAGCGCTGGTGAAATCTGCGGCCTCCGGGAAGGTGTCCGGCCGCGGGGCCGGTTCGCCGGACAGGCTTCTCCAGGTGCCCGGTTCCTAGGGGAAGTGTCCGCAAAGCGGCCCCGTTCGGCCAGAACGGGGCCGGTTTTGTGTAAAGACATACGCATGAGTAGTTAGCAAAGTGCCGGATTGCCCACCCGGAGAGGGTGGGAAGGCTCCTCCGGTACACGGCTCAGGTAGGTTCACCGGTACGCCCCGCAGGACCACCTCCCCACATCCATCCGCCCACCCGAAGTTGACGCGGACAGGAGCGGTCATGCCCGCCACGCACCAACCGTCAGCACCCCTGACGTCCAGCACCGACGCATCCACCCAGCGCCCCGTCGATCCCGGCCCACCGCCCCAGGAGCGACCCTCCACCCCAGCGGTCCCGGCTCCGGCCATCGGGCGCATACCCGTCCTCGACGTCCGCCCGGTCGTCCAGTGCGGACGCCGGCCCGCCAAGGCGGTCACCGGTGAGACGTTCGAGATCTCGGCCACCGTGTTCCGTGAGGGTCATGACGCGGTCGCCGCCAATGTCGTACTGAAGGATCCGGAAGGCCGCGCCGGACCCTGGACACCCCTGCGCGAGCTGGCCCCCGGCACCGACCGCTGGGGCGCCACCGTCACCGCCGGACCGCCAGGCCTGTGGACCTACACCGTCGAGGCCTGGAGCGACCCCGTCAGCACCTGGCGGCACCACGCCCAGATCAAGATCCCGGCCGGCATGGACACCGAGATGGTCCTGGAGGAGGGCGCCCGGCTCCACGAACGGGCCGCGGCCGGAGTGCCCGACGACGGGCGCAACGGCGTGATCCTCGCGGCGGTCCGCGCCCTCCGGGACGAGACCCGGCCGGCCGCCGCCCGCCTCGCCGCCGCGCTGACGCCGGAGGTGGACGCCGTGCTCGCGCGGT
>NZ_KQ948155.1:0-172085 GCF_001513955.1 Streptomyces pseudovenezuelae
GGTTCCGGCAACGTACTTGTTGCATCACTCGGCAATAACTACAGGTGGAGTCCGCTATTTCATTGCAACGGATCAGAAAGTAACGCAACGGCAGTCGCGCAACCGTTGCAATGCATGAGAAGTGAACGCTATGCTGCGGGCACCAGGAACCACGAAGGAGACCGCGATGCCGGGAGGCAGACTCACCCAGCAGGAACGGCAGCAGATCGCGCTGGGAGTGGCCGACGGCCTCGCCTACGCGGAGATCGCCCGCCGCCTTGAGCGCCCCACCTCGACCGTCACCCGTGAGGTCATGCGCAACGGCGGCCCCACCGGCTACCGCGCCGACCTGGCCCACCGCGCCGCCGAACGCCGCTCCCACCGCCGCCGGCAGGCCGCGCCCCGGGGGACCCAGACCCCCGAACCGGTCCACGGCCGCGATCCCGAGGCGGTGCGGGATTACGAGGAGACGTTCACCACCGTCCTCATGCAGACGGGCGCGCCCAAGATGATGGCGAGGGTGCTGACCTGCCTCTACACGAGCGACACCGGCAGCCTCACCGCCGCCGAGCTCGTCCAGCGCCTGGAGGTCAGTCCGGCGTCCGTCTCCAAGGCCATCAGCTACCTGGAGAACCAGGGCCTGGTCCGGCGGGAACGCGACGACCGGCGTCGCGAGCGCTACATCGCGGACGACGACGTCTGGTACCAGTCCATGATCGCCAGCGCCCGCGGCACCATACAGCTCGCCGAGACCGCACGGCAGGGCGTGGGCGTCCTCGGCCGGGACACCCCGGCCGCCGTCCGCCTGGAGAACATCGCCCGCTTCCTCGACTTCGTCTCCGAGAGCCTCACCCGCGCCGCGGACCAGGCCCGCGAGGTCCTGCACACGAAACCGGAGTCAAAACCGATGAACTCCCCCGGGGCCGACTGACAGAATCCGCCGCATGGCGATCATCCACAACACCACCCTCAAGCCCACCAAGCTGGAACTGCTCACCGCCTGGCTGCCCACCCGCCCCTGGTACACCGGCACCGGCACACCCGAGTTGACCCGGGCCGGCGGCTTCCGGCTGGACGACCCTGAGGGCGAGGTCGGGATCGAGTTCATGGTGGCCGTCGACTCCTCCGGCTCCGAGCACGTCGCCTATCTGGTCCCGCTCACCTACCGCGCCGCCCCGCTCCCCGGCGCCGGGCACGCCCTCGTCGGCACGATGGAGCACGGCGTGCTGGGCGCGCGCTGGGCCTACGACGGCATCCACGACCCGGTCCTGCGCACGGAGCTCCTCGCTCTGTTCGAGGGCCGCGCCCAGGCCATGGCCCAGAGCATCAGCGACACCCCCGACCACGAGGTCACCCGCTCCTACGACGGCCCCGGGCTCCCCTCGGCCGAGGGGACCGTCGAGGTCACCGACGACCAGGACGGCACCGGGCTCCCGCTCCCGGACGGCACGGTCCTCCGCCTGCACCGGCGCCCGCTCCCCACCGCCCCCGAGGGAGCGACCGGCCAGGTCTCCGGCGCCTGGGACGCACCGGACGGCAGCCGCGTCAGGGCCGTGTTCGCGAGCCTGCGCACTCCCTGAGACCGGGGGTGTCACAGCAAGGACGGCTGTCTCGTCCCGAGAGGTGAAGGCATCACCTCGACCAAGGAGTGGACGATGAATCTCGCGCTGTGGATCGCCGCCGGACTGCTGGCCGCCGTGGCCCTGACCGGCGGGGTCACCAAGACCTTCGTGCCCCGGGAGAAGCTGGCCGCGGTGCACGGCGGAGGATGGACGGGGGACGTCGGCCCGGTCTTCGTCAAGACCCTCGGGGTCCTTGAGATCCTGGCCGCGGCGGGCCTGGTACTGACCGCCGCGCTCGGGATCGCACCGGTCCTGGTGCCCGTGACCGCCGTCTGCTGGATCCTTCTGATGATCGGCGCGATGATCACCCACGGGCGCCGCGGCGAGTCGGCGCTCGTCGTGCTGAACCTGGCCTACCTGGCCCTCGCGGTGTTCGTCGCGTGGGGCCGCTTCGGCCCCGAGTCCTTCACCGGCTGACCCACGACGACCCAGGAAGAGGAATGAGCAGGACCGAGGAGTTCCAGGAGCTGCGGCCACTGCTGTTCTCGATCGCCTACCGGATCCTCGGCAGCGTGGGCGAGGCCGAGGACGCCGTCCAGGAGACCTGGCTGCGCTACGAGGCCGCCGCGACCGAGCCGAGGTCGGTGAAGGCCTACCTCTCGACCACGGTGACCCGGATCGCGATCGACGTCCTGCGCTCGGCGCGCGTCCGCCGCGAGCAGTACGTCGGCGACTGGCTCCCCGAGCCCCTCCTCGACGACCCCTACGACGACCCCGCGCGGGCGGCGGAGCTGGCCGACTCGGTCTCGACGGCGGCCCTGTTGCTGCTGGAGCGGCTGAGCCCGCTGGAGCGCGCGGTCTTCGTCCTGCGGGAGGTCTTCGACTTCGGCTTCCCCGAGGTCGCGTCGGCGGTGGGTCGCTCCGAGCAGGCCTGCCGCCAACTGGCCTCCCGGGCCCGGCGCCACATGGCGGCAGGCCGTCCCCGCTTCGGGGCGGACCGTGCCGAGCGCGAGGAACTGGCGTCCCGCTTCTTCGACGCCCTGCGCGAGGGAGACGTGGACGGACTCCAGGGCCTCCTCGCCGCCGACGTGTCCATGGTCGGCGACGGCGGCGGCAAGGCACCGCAGCTGGCCAGGGCGGTCGCCGGGGCGCGGAACGTGGCCCGGCTGCTCGGCTCGGTCTACCCGCGGATGGCCCGGATCGAGGTGACCTTCGAGCCGCACGAGCTCAACGGCCAGCCCGGAGCGGTCTTCTACGACCGTGACGGCAGGGTCCTGCACACCCTGACCCTGGACGTCCTCGACGGCCGTGTCCAGACGATCCGCACGGTGATCAACCCCGACAAGCTCCGCCACGTGGGCCCGGTGGCCGACGCGTGGGCGATCCACCGGGAGGTCCGGGCGAGTCCCCCCTGAGCCGGGTCAGAACCCCACGTCCGCTCCCCGGTACCCCGGCACCCGCCGCACCCGGCTCGCCCGCTCGTACGCGTACGCGAGCCGCAGCAGCACCGGCTCGCTCCAGGCCGTCCCCATGAACGTCACCCCCACCGGCAGGCCGAAGGCGAAGCCCGCGGGCACGCTGACCGCGGGGTACCCGGCGAGCGCCGCGGGCGTGGACGCGCCGCCGCCGTACGTGTCCCCCCGGACCAGGTCGATCTTGGCCGGAGGACCGGTCGTCGGCATCACGAGGGCGTCGAGGCGGTGCCGGCGCAGCACCGCGTCGATGCCCTCCGCGCGGGACAGGCGGTGGTTGGCGGCCAGCGCCTCCTCGTACTCCCGTTCCGAGAAGTCCAGCCGCTCCACCGCCTCCAGACCGTCCTGCCGTACGAAGCGCAGCTCGCGGTCGGCGTGTTCGCGGTTGAAGGCGATCAACTCCCGCAGGTCGCGCGGGTGTTCACCGCCGGCTGCGGCCAGGTACGTGTTCAGCGCGCGCTTGAACTCGTAGGCCTGGACGACCATCGCGCCGGGCAGGTCCTCCAGCTGCTCGGCCGTGGGGATGTCCGCCGGGTCGACGATCACCGCTCCGGCCGCGCGCAGCACCCCGATCGCGCGTTCCGCGATCTCGTCGGCGTGGTCGCTGTACCCGAAGTAGACGGTCCGCGGGACGCCGATCCGCGCCCCGCGCAGCCCGTCCGCGTCCAGGAAACGGGTGTAGTCGCGGTGGAAGTGCCCCCGACTCGCCGTCGTGGCCGGGTCCCTCCCGTCGACCCCGACCAGCGTGCCGAGCATGATCGCCGCGTCCCGGACCGTGCGGGCCATGGGCCCCACGCTGTCCTGACTGGGCACCCCGGGGATCACCCCGCCCCGGCCGACCAGTCCGACGGTCGGCTTGACCCCGACGACACAGTTCGCCGACGACGGGTCGATGATCGAGCCGTTGGTCTCGGTGCCGATGCCGGCGACGCACAGGTTGGCCGCGACGGCGGCACCGGTGCCGGAGCTGGACTCGTTGGGCGAGCGGTCCAGCTTGTACGGGTTGCGGGTCTGGCCGCCGCGCGCGCTCCACCCGGCGTGGTGGGTGAGGGAGAGGCCGCCCGCCCACTCGCTGAGGTTGGTCTTGCCGAGGACGACGGCACCGGCGGCCCGCAGCCGGGCGGCGACCGTGGCGTCCCGCGAGGGCCGCAGCCCCTCCAGGGCGAGCGAACCGGCCGTGGTGTACATCCGGTCCGCGGTCTCGACCAGGTCCTTCAGCAGCACGGGCATGCCGTGCAGCGGGCCCCGGGGGCCGCCGCTCGCGTCCAGCCGCCGGGCCTCGCGCATGGCGTCGGGGTTGACCTCGATCACCGCGTGCAGGAGCGGATCGATGCGCTCGATCCGCTCCAGGTAGGAGCGGGTGAGCCGCTCTGCGTCGAGCCGTCCCCTGTCCATCAGCCCGCGCAGCTCGGTGATGCCCAGCTCGTCGAACTCCCCGCCCGCCGTGTCGGCCCGGGCCGGGGCGGTGCCCAGCCAGGGCGTGGCCGCCGCCGCGGTGCCGAGCGCCAGCACGTTCCGCCGCGTGGCGCGGCTCCCCTCCATGCGTGTCATGTACTGCACGCTAGAGACGGAACCGCTCCGGCTCCCTCCGGCTGTCCCCCGATTCCATACGGGAGCAATCCCCCCACAAGCAGGTGCTTGCCTTGAGCGCACTCGAAGGCGTTGGCTGAGGAGTCATGAAGTACACGCAGCTCGGACGCACCGGACTCAAGGTCAGCCGACTCGTCCTCGGCACCATGAACTTCGGCCCGCAGACCGACGAGACCGACTCCCACGCGATCATGGACTCGGCTCTCGACGCGGGAATCAACTACTTCGACACCGCCAATGTGTACGGCTGGGGCGAGAACAAGGGCCGTACCGAAGAGATCATCGGCAACTGGTTCGCGAAGAGCGCCGCCCACCGCGACAAGGTCGTCCTCGCCACCAAGGTCTACGGCAACATGGCCGCGGACGGCGAGGCCTGGCCGAACCACGACAAGCTCTCCGCGGTCAACATCCGCCGGGCCGTCGACGCCTCGCTCAAGCGCCTCCAGACGGACTACATCGACATCTACCAGTTCCACCACGTCGACCGCGCCACCCCCTTCGAGGAGATCTGGCAGGCGATCGACACCCTGGTCCAGCAGGGCAAGATCCTGTACGTCGGGTCCTCCAACTTCCCCGGCTACAAGATCGCCCAGGCCAACGAGATCGCCGCCCGGCGGGGCGGCACCATCGGCCTGGTCAGCGAGCAGTGCCTGTACAACCTCTACGAGCGCCGCGCCGAGATGGAGGTCATCCCGGCCGCGCAGGAGTACGGCCTCGGTGTCATCCCCTGGTCGCCCCTGCACGGCGGCCTGCTCGGCGGTGTCATCAAGAAGGAGGCCGAGGGCGGCCGCCGCGCCTCCGGCCGCGCCGCCGACACACTCGCCGACCCGGCCGCCCGCGCCCGCCTCCAGTCGTACGAGGACCTGCTGGAGAAGCACGGCCTGGAGCCCGGCGAGGTGGCCCTGGCCTGGCTGCTCACCCGTCCCGGCGTGACGGGCCCGATCGTCGGCCCGCGCACGGCCCAGCAGCTGGAGTCGGCGATCAGGGCGGTCGAGCTGGAGCTGGGCGAGGAGGTCCTGACGAGCCTGGACGAGATCTTCCCGGGCCCGGGCCCGTCCCCGGAGGCCTTCGCCTGGTAGGGGCGCGGGGCGGAGTCGATCCGGGGCTCCGCCCCCGCGGGCGCGACCGGCCCCGGGGGCGCAGCAGCCGGAGAACCGGCCGCGGTTCCCCCGCCTACCTGCCGAGCGCCGCAGCGAGAGCAACAACGACGAACATCATCACCAGCACACCGGCCATGATCCGGTTCCGTGTCTTCGGGTCCACGCGTCGAGCCTAACCGTCCCCGCCGAGCGCCCAGCGCCCGGCCACCTCGTACCGGGGCTGTTCCCCCGCCACCCCCGACGTCGGCAGGTTGCTCCGGACCAGCGCAAGCTCCTCGACCGTCCAGGTACGACCGGTGAACCCGTCGAGCACGTCCAGGCACGGCCCCACATCCACCGCCTCCCGGCTCCGGGCCACGGTCAGGTGGGCCTTGTACCGCCGGTGCTCCCCCATCTCCACCCCGGCCTTCCGGCCCGCGGCCTCCGCCCGCTCGGCGAGCAACCGCAGGGCCGGCAGCTCGCCGCAGGCCCCGGCCCACAGCACCCGCCCGTGCCCGAACTGCCCGCCGCCGCGCACGGCCAGTGGGAAGCGGGGAGTACGCCGTGCCGCCCGCTCCAGCCGCTCCGACAGCTCCGGTACGAGGTCCTCGTCGACCTCACCGTAGAAGGCGAGGGTGAAGTGCCACCCGGGAACGCCGGTCCAGCGCAGCTCGGACGCTCCGGGGAGCCGCCTCAACTCGGCCACCTTCGAAGCGAGTTCGTCGGTCACGTCCTGCGGGGGCAGTACCGCGGCGAAGAGTCTCATGGGGGTCAGCCTGTCACCATGGGGGCATGGAGATCAGCATCAGGGACGGCGGGCCCGACGACATACCCGTGATCCTCGGCATGCTCGACAGCTGCGTGGAGTGGCTGGTCGCGCAGGGACGTCCCGGTCAGTGGGGGACCGAGCCGCTGTCCGCGAACCCGAGGACCGTGGAGTCCGTGGCCCGGTACATCGACGAGGGCAGCCTGTTCGTCGCCGAGGCCGACGGGGTGCCGGCCGCGACCCTGACCCTCACCGACTCGCCCGGCGCCTATCTGGACCGTCTCCCGCCGCCCGGCGAGCCCGAGCGGTACATCCACTGGCTCGCCTCCGACCGCCGCTTCAAGGGCCACGGCGTGGGCAGCGCCCTCCTCGCGCACGCCGCCGAACAGACCCGGCGCGCGGGCGTCGCCCTGCTGCGGGTGGACTGCTACGCGGGCGACGACCGCAAGCTGGTCGCCTACTACGAGGCCAACGGCTTCGCCCCGACGGAGACGTACACCGCCGGGGCGAACAACGACTGGCCGGGCCAGGTGCTGGCCATGCGCGTGAGGCCGTAGGACTCAGGCCGCCGCGGCCAGCTGCTCCCGTGCCTCGCGCGGCACGAACCGGACATGCGGGTGGCCGCGGTTCCAGCCGACCGACAGCCGCAGGTTGCCGACGCGGGCCAGGACCAGGCCGATCGTCACGGCCGCCGCCGCGGCGATCGCGCCGCCGGCCGCGAGGCCGGCGCGGACGCCGTACGCGTCGGTGATCCAGCCCGCGATCGGCGCGCCGATCGGGGAGCCGCCCATGAACACCATCATGTACAGGGCCATCACGCGGCCCCGCATGGCCGGGTCGGTGCCCATCTGCACGCTGGTGTTCGCGGTGACGTTGACCGTCATCCCGAACATCCCGATGGGGGCCATGAGCAGGGCGAACAGCCACAGCGAGGGGGCGATCGCGGCCACGATCTCCAGCGTGCCGAAGGCCACCGCGCCCACGACCAGCACCCGCATCTTGGCGGTGCCCCGCCGGGCCGCGAGCAGGGCCCCGGCCAGGGAGCCGACCGCCATCACGGTGTTGAAGAGGCTGTAGGAGCCGGCGCCCGCGTGGAAGACGTCGTCGGCGAAGGCCGAGAGGTAGACGGGGAAGTTGAAGCCGAAGGTGGACACGAAGCCGACCAGGACGATGGTCCAGATCAGCTCAGGCCGCCCGGCCACGTACTGCAGACCCTCCCTCAGCTGCCCCTTGCCGCGCGGGGCGCGCTCGACGACGTACAGCTCACGTGCCCGCATCATCAGCAGGCCGACCAGCGGGGCGACGAAGGACAGGCCGTTGGCGAGGAACGCCCAGCCGGTGCCCACGCCGGTGATCATGACGCCCGCGACGGCGGGGCCGATCAGGCGGGCGGACTGGAAGTTCGCGGAGTTCAGGCTGACCGCGTTCTGGAGCTGGTCGGGGCCGACCATCTCGGAGACGAACGACTGGCGGGCCGGGTTGTCGACGACCGTCGCGAGGCCCACGGCGAAGGCGGCGAGGTAGACGTGCCAGACCTGGACGTGGCCGCTCAGGGTGAGGACGGCGAGCGCGATACCGGTGGCGCCCATCGCGGACTGGGTGAACAGCAGCGCGCGGCGCTTGGGCAGCCGGTCGACGAGGACACCGCCGTAGAGGCCGAAGAGCAGCATCGGCAGGAACTGCAGGGCCGTCGTGACGCCGACGGCGGTGGCGGAGCCGGTGAGGCTGAGCACCAGCCAGTCCTGGGCGATGCGCTGCATCCAGGTGCCGATGTTGGAGACGACCTGCCCGGCGAAGAACAGGCGGTAGTTCCTGACCTTCAGCGAGCTGAACATGGATGACTTGCGGGACGAGGTAGAAGGGATCGGTGCGGGGGCGGAGTCTGCTCCGGGTCCCGTACTCAAAGTGCGTTCGCCTCCTCTTTGTGGCTTACAGGTGTGCGAGTTTCTCCAGCACGGGGGCGGCTTCGCGCAGTTTCGCCCACTCGTCCTCGTCGAGGCCGTCGACCAGGGTGGCCAGGAAGGCGTTCCGCTTGGCGCGGGACTCCGCGAGCATGGCCTCGGCCTGCTCGGTCTTGGAGACGACCTTCTGGCGCCGGTCCTCGGGGTGCGGCTCCAGCCGGACGAGTCCCTTGGCCTCCAGCAGCGCCACGATGCGGGTCATCGACGGCGGCTGGACGTGCTCCTTGCGGGCGAGCTCACCCGGGGTGGCCTTGCCGCAGATGGAGAGGGTGCCCAGCACCGACATCTCGGTGGGGCTCAGTGACTCGTCGACCCGCTGGTGCTTGAGCCGACGGGACAGTCGCATCACGGCTGATCGCAGGGAGTTCACGGCGGCAACGTCGTCGCCATGGGTTAGGTCCGGCATCTCTTTAGCGTAACTCATTACTCTCGCTAAACAAGCTGGCGCGCACGGGGATTCCCGTGACTCCGGCCACTGAAACCCGATCTTCACCCGTACGAGTGAGTCGGTGGCGGAACGTGAACGCCGCCCGGCATGGGCGGCGACCCTCGTCTTCATGGGGACCAGCGTGCTCAGCCTGCGGATAGACGGGGAGCTGCTCGAGCGGCTCCGGGACCATGCGGCCAAAAGGGGGATGAGCGTCCAGGACTATGTGATCCGAACGCTCATCCGAGACGACTTCGACGAGCGGTTCCAGAGCGCCGTCGACGAGACCGAGAAGTTCTACGGGGTCACGTGAGGGCGGGTCACGTGAGGACGCGTCACGTCAGACCCAGCGCCGGCATCAGGTAGTAGAAGCCGAAGACCGCGGCGACGACGTACAGGGGAACCGGGACCTCCCGGCCCCGGCCGGCCGCCAGGCGCAGCACCACGAAGGTGATGAAGCCCATGCCGATGCCGTTGGTGATCGAGTAGGTGAACGGCATCATCACCATGGTGATGAAGGCCGGGATCGCGATGGTCCAGTCGGCCCAGTCGATGTCGCCGACCGAGTTGGCCAGGATCATGAAGCCCACCGCGAGCAGCGCGGGGGTCGCGGCCTGGGACGGGACCATCGTGGCGACGGGCGTCAGGAAGAGGGCCACGGTGAAGAGCCCGCCGGTGACCAGGTTCGCGAAGCCGGTGCGGGCGCCCTCGCCGACGCCGGCCGTGGACTCCACGAAGGCCGTGGTGGCCGAGGAGGAGCTCGCGCCGCCCGCGGCGACCGCGAGGCCGTCCACGAAGAGGACCTTGTTGATGCCGGGCATCTGGCCCTGGGCGTCGGTGAGCTTGGCCTCGTCGGAGACGCCCATGATCGTGCCCATCGCGTCGAAGAAGCACGACAGCAGGACCGTGAAGACGAAGAGGATGCCGGTCAGCACGCCGACCTTGTCGAAGCCGCCGAACAGGCTGACCTTGCCGATCAGACCGAAGTCGGGGGTGGCGACCGGGTTGCCGGGCCACTTCGGGACCGTGAGCCCCCAGGACGGGACCTTGGCGACGGCCTCGATGATCACCGCGAGGACCGTCATGGTGACGATCGAGATCAGGATCGCGCCGGGCACCTTGCGCACGATGAGGGCGAGGGTGAGCAGGGCGCCCAGGATGAACACCAGGACCGGCCAGCCGTTGAGGTGGCCGTCGGCGCCGAGCTGGAGCGGGACGGTGGTCTGGGCGACGTCGGGGATGCGGGAGACGAAGCCGGAGTCCACGAGCCCGATCAGCATGATGAACAGGCCGATACCGATGGAGATCGCCTTGCGCAGGCCGAAGGGCACCGCGTTCATCACGCGCTCGCGCAGACCCGTGGCGACCAGCAGCATCACGATGAAGCCGGCCAGCACCACCATGCCCATCGCGTCCGGCCAGGACATCCGGGGCGCGAGCTGGAGCGCGACGACGGAGTTCACGCCGAGTCCCGCGGCCAGCGCGATCGGGACGTTGCCGACCACGCCCATGAGGAGCGTGGTGAAGGCGGCGGTCACGGCCGTCGCGGTGACCAGCTGGCCGTTGTCCAGCTGATGGCCGTACATGTCCTTGGCGCTGCCGAGGATGATCGGGTTCAGCACGATGATGTAGGCCATCGCGAAGAACGTGGCGAAGCCGCCCCGGATCTCGCGCGGCAGGGAGCTGCCCCGCTCGGAGATCTTGAAGTAGCGGTCGAGGGCGGTCGGCATTGGATGTTCCTACGAGCAGAAGTGGACAGACAGAAACCGTTTCAGTATGAACGTATGAGGTCGGTGGGGCCATCTCCGCGCGTAGATGTGATCGCCTCGTAAGCTGTCCCCATGGACGTGTTCTCTTCGGGATCCTTCAAGCACGAGGCGCCGGAGCCCCTGGAGGGCCCCGTGGTCGCCACGGTCACCGGCGGCACGATCCTGTGGTTCGTCCTCTTCCTCGTGCAGCTCCCCTTCTACGGCTGGTTCGAGGACCACGACCACACCTGGTGGCTGTGGACCTGCCTGGCCGGCGGCGTGCTCGGGCTGTACGGCACCTGGTACGTGCGCAAGCGGGACGCCGCGATCAGGAAGGCGGGCGGCACGGATGCCGCCGCCGGCCCTGCTGCCGAGTGACGAGCACCCCGTAGTACCACGGCATCACTCGCCCCGTTCCCGTCTCCTCCCCAGGTCGGAACTTCCGGTCACTCGGCGGGTGAAGCCGCAAAACCGCACGTACCGTCGAATGCATGACGCACACCGACGCGGGCGCCGAACTCGACCCTGTGCACCCCACGACGCTCCCGGCACCGGCGGGCGGTCTGACCGCGGCCGAGGTCGCCGAGCGGGTGCGGCGGGGCGAGGTCAACGACGTCCCGGTGCGCAGCAGCCGGACCCTGGCGGAGATCGTCCGGGCGAACGTCTTCACCCGGTTCAACGCGATCATCGGTGTGCTGTGGCTGGTCATGCTGTTCGTCGCGCCGTTCCAGGACAGCCTGTTCGGGTACGTCATCCTCGCCAACACCGGGATCGGCATCATCCAGGAGTGGCGGGCGAAGAAGACCCTCGACTCGCTCGCGGTGATCGGCGAAGCGAGACCGACGGTACGGCGGGACGGGGCCGCGACCGAGGTCAGCACCTCGGAGATCGTCCTCGACGACGTGATCGAGATCGGGCCCGGCGACAAGGCCGTGGTCGACGGGGTGGTCGCGGAGGCCGACGGCCTGGAGATCGACGAGTCCCTGCTGACCGGCGAGGCCGACCCGGTGGTCAAGCGGCCCGGCGACCAGGTGATGTCCGGGAGCTTCGTGGTCGCCGGCGGCGGCGCATTCCGGGCGACCAAGGTGGGCCGTGAGGCCTACGCCGCCCAGCTCGCCGAGGAGGCCTCCCGGTTCACCCTGGTCCACTCCGAGCTGCGCTCCGGCATCTCCACGATCCTCAAGTACGTCACGTGGATGATGGTGCCGACCGCGATCGGGCTGGTCGTCAGCCAGCTGTTCGTGAAGGACAACGACCTCAAGGACTCCGTCGCCCGCACGGTCGGCGGCATCGTGCCGATGGTCCCGGAGGGGCTGGTCCTGCTGACCTCCGTCGCCTTCGCCATCGGTGTCGTCCGGCTCGGCCGGAAACAGGCCCTCGTCCAGGAACTCCCGGCCATCGAGGGCCTCGCCCGCGTCGACACGGTCTGCCTCGACAAGACCGGCACCCTGACCGAGGGTGGCATGGACGTCACCGGGCTCAGGACGCTCGACGGCGCCGACGAGTCGTACGTACGGAAGGTCCTGGGCGCGCTCGGCGAGTCGGACCCGCGGCCTAACGCCTCCCTCCAGGCGATCATCGACGCCTACCCGGACGCCGAGGAGTGGCGCTGCACCGAGTCGCTCCCCTTCTCCTCGGCCCGCAAGTACAGCGGGGCCGCCTTCAGCGAGGGCGACGGCGAGTCCAGCACCTGGCTGCTGGGGGCGCCGGACGTGCTCCTGTCCTCCGGCGACCCCGCCCTCGCCGAGACCGGGCGGCTCAACGAGCAGGGCCTGCGCGTGCTGCTGCTGGCCCGCGCCTCCCGTGACCTCGACGATCCGGCTCTCGCCCGGGGAGCACGTCCGACCGCCCTCGTCGTACTGGAACAGCGGCTGCGGCCCGACGCGGCCGACACCCTGCGGTACTTCGCCGAACAGGACGTCCGCGCCAAGGTCGTCTCCGGGGACAACGCGGTCTCCGTCGGGGCGGTGGCGGCCAAGCTGGGGCTGAAGGGCGGCGTGGTCGACGCGCGGGACCTTCCCGCCGACCCGGACGGGATGGCGAAGGCGCTCGACGAGGGCACGGTGTTCGGGCGGGTCACCCCGCAGCAGAAGCGGGACATGGTGGGGGCCCTCCAGTCGCGCGGGCACACCGTCGCGATGACCGGTGACGGGGTCAACGACGTGCTCGCCCTCAAGGACGCCGACATCGGGGTGGCGATGGGCTCCGGGTCCGAGGCCACCCGGGCGGTCGCGCAGATCGTGCTGCTCGACAACAGCTTCGCGACGCTGCCGTCCGTGGTCGCGGAGGGCCGGCGGGTCATCGGCAACATCACCCGGGTCGCGACCCTGTTCCTGGTCAAGACCGTCTACTCGGTGCTGCTGGCCGTCCTCGTGGTGTGCTGGCAGGTCGAGTACCCCTTCCTGCCACGGCACTTGACCCTGCTGTCGACGCTGACGATCGGCGTCCCGGCCTTCTTCCTGGCCCTCGCACCCAACAGGGAACGCGCGCAACCGCACTTCGTGCGACGGGTGATGCGGTACTCGATCCCCGGCGGGGTGGTGGCGGCGGTCGCGACCTTCGTGACATATCTGATCGCCCGTCACCACTACACGGGCGAGGGGGCGTTGGACGCGGAGACGAGCGCGGCGACGCTGACCCTGTTCCTGATCTCGATGTGGGTGCTGGCGATCATCGCCCGCCCGTACACCTGGTGGCGCGTCGCGCTGGTCGCGGCGATGGGCCTCGGGTTCGTCCTGGTGCTGGCCGTGCCCTGGCTCCAGGACTTCTTCGCCCTGAAGCTGGTGGGGCTGACGATGCCGTGGATCGCGGTCGGCATCTCGGTGGTGGCGGCGGCCGCCCTGGAACTCCTGTGGAGGTGGGTCGACCGCCGCGCTTCCGCCTAGCCCCGGGCTTCAGCCGGGACAAGGCCGCCGTGTGGCGGGTGCGTGCTACTGGACGTCGACGAAGTCGCCCGCCGCGCTCACGGACGGGGTCGTCGTCGTGCCCGCGAAGCTGTAGCGGTAGTAGCCGTCGACCGTGGCGGTGGTCGTCGTCTTCAGGGTGCCCGTGGACGACGTCTTGATGGTCTTGAGGGTCGTGTAGGTGCTGCTGCCCTTCTTGCGGAACTGGAGCTTCACCGGCTGGGTCGAGTACCCGGCGTAGGTGTTGGTGTCCCAGTTGGCGCGGGCCAGCTTGCCCGTGACGGTGATGGTCTTGCCCTTCTTCACCGGCTCCGGGGAGGCGTTGGCGGTGAGGGTGGCCCGGCGCTGGAGGTGGGTGCTGCCGAGGCCGCCCTGCCAGGTGATCCCGTCGTCGGCGTTGACCGCGAGGGCGCCCAGCTTCCAGGTGCCCGCCTGGCTGCTGATCAGGTCGCCGTCCTCGTCGGTGCCCTTCGGGCGGAAGTTGATCTTCGCCGAGCACTTCAGGACCGTCGAGGAGGACGCCGTGCAGGTGCCGGGGTCGTCACTGATGATGAGGTCATCGGAGTCCATGCCGAGCGTGGCGCCGCGGTAGAGGGCGGGCCCGGTCTGGAAGGAACTCGCGCTCAGGTTCGCGGGCTTGGTCACGGTGTAGGTCGCCGAGACCGTGACGGTCGACGTCGTGCCGACCACGATGTTCTTGCCGCTGTTGACCTTCAGGTTGGAGAAGGTGACGGCGGGCCCGGCCGTGGCGGCCTGGGCGGCCGGAACGGCGAGGGCGGAAAGGGCCACGGCGCCGGAGGCGGCGAGGACGAGGGCGCGTATGCGCATGTGCGTTCCCCATGAGGAGAGAAGGATCTCGGAGTCTGATGACTCACTCTCTAGATCCATGACGCAGGGGACTGGTTGTACGCGTGGGACGTGATTTGGCCCGCACATGCGCAACGCTTTACCTCGGCCCGGCCTACCGGACGTCGATGAAGTCACCCGCGGCGTTGACCGCCGGGGTGGTGGAGGTGCCCGCGAAGCTCCAGCGGAAGAACCCGTCGACCGTGGCCGTCACCGTGGTCTTCAGATCACCCTTGGTGTTGGTCTTGACCGTCTTCACGGTGGTGTAGGTGTCGGAGTCCTTCTTCCGGAACTGCAGCTTCACCGGCTGGGTCGAGTACCCCGCATACACGCGGGTCTCCCAGTTGGCGCGCGTCAGCTTGCCGGTGACGGTGATGGTCTTGCCCTTCTTCACCGGCTCGGGGGCGGCGTTGGCGGTGAGCTTCGACAGGCGCTGGAGCCGGTGGGTGCCGTAGGTGTCGTTCCAGTAGATGCTGCCGGCCTCGTCGGCGGCGATCGCGGCGGCCGTCACGTGCCAGGTGCCGGCCAGCGTGTTCATGTACAGCTCGCGGCCGGCGTCGACCGTGATGGTGAGCTTGCAGTTCGAGGTCGTGTCGTTGACCGCGGTGCAGGTGGCGCTCTGCTCGTTCGGGGCGAACACGCCGTCGATGTGGGCGCGGTCCCGGCCGTGCCACAGGTCGATGTACGCGTCCTCGATACCGGCGGAGTGACTGGCGGTCAGCGACACGGTGAACGTCGTTCTGCCCGTCGTACCGGCCACGATGCTCTTGCCGCCGTTGACCTTCACGTTGGAGACGACCGGCTGTTCCTCGTCGGCGGCGGCACTCATCGTCGACCGGGAGAGCCCGAAGCGCTCCGCGGCGGTGGTCTTGTGGAGGCCTCCGTCGGTGGCCTGAGCGGCCGGGACGGCGAGGGCGGAAAGGGCCAGGGCGCAGGAGGCGGCGGCCACGGTGGCACGAATACGCATGTGTTCCCCACGTGAGACGAGTGGTCGAGTGACTCGCGTGGTCAGATGGACCCGTACGGGGAATGGTTGCGCCTCGGGGTAAGAAAATCTTGACGACCACCGGCCGAAGTCGGAGGGACCGGGGATCCTTACCGACACCCGGTCCCCGCCGCCGGCAAGAGGCGCTCAGTCGAACCAGCGGTCCCGCGCCAGTTCCTCCGTGCGGGTCGGGTCCTCCAGCAGGGCCGCCACCTCGAAGCGCCGAGGCCACTGGCCCGCCGCCCAGGCCAGGCCCGCCGCCACGCCCTCCAGGGTCGAGGCGTGCAGGACGCCGTCGTGCGTCAGACGCCAGTCGATCTCCACGCCGTCGACGACGAGTTCGTCGTGCTCCACGTAGGTCGAGGGGGTACGGGCGCCCAGCAGCACCCCGACCGGCTCCGGTACGTCGTGCTCGGTGCCCTCGGAGTCGACGGAACCGGTGACGGACTCGCTGAGGCGCCGGACCTGGAAGAGGTCGGCCAGTTCGGCCGCCCGGGACGGGCGGACCGGCAACAGGGGGACGCCCTGGGTGAAGGGCAGCAGGTCGGGCGAGTCGACGACCACCGCGTCGGCGGCGTCCACGACCCCCACCCGGCCGTCGGTCACGGCCCGCAGCTCGTCGGGCAGGGTGACCTGTTCGGGGTCCAGATCGGCCAACGCGCTGTACAGGGCGTGCAGTTGGGACGCGGTCACTCGGCGGTCGGGGTCGGCGAGGCGGTCCAGCAGTTCAGCCGCCCCGCCCGGCTCCTCCAGCAGCGCGGCCACCGAGGTCCGCACCCCCAGCGCCCGCAGCACCTGCTCGTCGTCGAAGCCGGTCGCGTCCGCCTCCTCGTACAGCCCGCGCAGGAGGGGGTCTCCCCCGGCCGCCAGCAGTCCGGCGGGGCGGCGGCCGTCGAGCACCGGGTTCCCGCGCAACCACCAGGCGGTGTACGGCCGTACGAGTTCATGGGTGCCGTCCGGCAGGAGAACGCGGACCTGCTGGGTGATCGCGTCCCGGAGGGGCGGCTGGGCCAGCAGGGCCAGCGCCTCGGGCCACTTGTCCTCGTCGACCAGGTCGAGATCGCGCACGGCGACCAGTTCGGTGGCGACCGGCGGTACCGGGCTGTCCGGGAAGCGGTCGAGGATGTCCTCGCACCACACGTCCACGGCGTCCAGCAGCCCGGCGTCGTCCGGTTCGGCGAAGTCGCCCTCGCGCGGCTCCAGTTCGTCCGGGTCCAGCACCACGTCGGTGGCGCGGACCAGGGCGAAACCGGCGAGCACCCCGCAGGCGGCGAGGGGCTGTTCGCCCCACTTCCCGGCCAGGTCGGCGTCCACGAAGGCGAGTTCGTCCTCACGCATGACCCGCGCGAACGGGCTCCCGGGCAGGACGAGTTCACCGGCGGGGACCAGCTCCCCCTCCTCGTCGGGCAGAGCGAGCGCGCCCAGCCACGGCTCCTCGCCGGGCTCCAGGCCCGCGTCCCGGACGAGCGCGAGGACGGTGTCCGCCAGTTCCTCGGCGTCCGGGGTGTCCTCCTCCCAGCTCATGCCTCCGTCGTCGTCCAGGGAGGCGGCCACGGCGGCCCGCACCTGGGGCGTGGTGAGCACCGCGCGCGCGGTCGCGGGCAGCGCGCCCAGCTTCTCCAGGAGCGGGTGGGCGGCGGCCGGGTGGGCGACCTTGAGGCCGAGCCGGGCGAGGATCTCGGCGTCGATCACGGGCCCGTCCGAGGTGGGCAGCAGCACCTGCCGGGGCCCGATCGTCGTCCGTCCGTCGGCCAGCGGCACGGGAAGGCCGGAGAGCCGGTCGGGGTCGACGCCCGCGAGGCTGTCGTAGAGCCGCTGCCACCACTCCGGTTCCTTCTCCAGGCCCGCCAGCCGGTCGATCGCGTCCGTCAGCGGAACCCGGGCGACGCCCAAGGTGCGCAGTTCCACCCGCCGTTCGAGACCGGCGGGCAGCAGCGTGGGCAGCACCTCGGCGAGCACCCGTACGGTGTCGGCGCCCGCGCCCTCGACGACCTCGGCCTCGCGCGGACGCAGGGCCTCGGGCAGTTCCGAGTCGTCGCCGGGGTCGAGTGCGGGCGGGAGGAAGGCGGTTCGCGGGAGCCGGTCGAGAATCGCCTGGCGCAGCGCCCCGTCCAGCTCGCCCTTGCCCAGCGGGCCGGGCACCAGCGCGATGATCCCCTCGCTCACCGGCCGCCAGCCGGCGAGGAGTTCGGTGTACACGTCCGCCGCGCGCTGCACGAGGAAGTCGGTGAGGGGCCCGGGGGACGCGTGCCGGCGAGTGGTGTCCAGCGGGAAGGACGCGATGAGCAGCGCGGGGACGCCGAGCGGTTCGTCGCTGGGCGTCGGGGCGTGCACGACGGGGCTGGTGCGGGGATGGGCCGGGGTGCCGTCGGCGTCGGCGGGCACGGCCCAGGTCAGCGACCAGTGCGGCCGCAGCCGCTCCTCGACGGACCGGCCGGCGAGCAGTTCGGGGGTGAGCGGCCCGTGCGCGGACGCGGTACGCCACCGGGTCGTACCGTCGCGCGAGTCCTCCACGACGGTGAGCCCGTCCTCGGTGCGGCGGCTGATCGTACGGGTCGTCTCCGTCTCGATCACGACCTCCTCCAGCCCGGGGAGGGCGAGGAGCAGGGCGTCGTCGACGGCGTCGAGCAGGCGCTCGGCGAGGTCGGCGGCGGCGCTGTCGCGCAGCGGGAGGATGACGACGGTGTCGTAGGGGGCGGGCGCGCTGCCCTCGGCGGCGAACGGGAGCCGCAGCAGCGGCACATGGCCGTCACGGCGGCGGATCTCGTCGCCGAGGCCGGGGCTGTGGCGGGCGGTGTCAGCGGCGTGGTCGCGGGCCTCGGCCAGGGACCAGCGGACCCCGCCGTGGCGGCCGACGACGGCGGGCTCGTCGGTGACGGCGAGCACGGCGGCGAAGCCGACGCCGAAGCGGCCGACCGAGCCGTCCGCGTTGTCCCGCTTGGCGGAGGCGCGGAGCGTGGAGAGGGACTCGACACCGGCCGCGTCCAGCGGGGCACCGGTGTTGGCGGCGAACAGGACGCCCTCGCGCAGGGTGAGCCGGAGCCGTCCCGGCACGCCCGCCCTGGCCGCCGCGTCGGCGGCGTTCTGCGCGAGCTCGACGACGAGTCGGTCCCGGTACCCGCCGAGGACGAGGTCCTCCTCGGCGTTGGCGTCCTCCCGGAACCGGGCGGGGCTGGTGGCCCAGGCGTCCAGCACCCCTCGCCGGAGCCGGGCGGTCCCGAACGGGTCGGCACCCTCGGCAGCGGGCCGCACGAACTTGCTCACGTTGACTCTCCTCATCGGCGTGACGATGAAGGTACCGCGACGCGGAAGGACGGAAACGCCGCCCCGGTGGCCCTCACACCTCGTCCGCGGGGGAACCGGATTGCCGCGAGCGGCGAAGTACGGGTGAAAGCCCGAGCTTCACCGCGCTACAGCGACGAAAGGAGCCCCGATGACCGTCGAACCGGGCGTCAGAGTGGGGCAGGACAGCGACGCCTCGGTGATCGAACGGTCGTGGGACGAGCCCGAGGAGTTCGCCGCGCTCTTCGACCGTCACGCCGATTCGGTGCACCGCTACGCGGCCCGCCGGCTGGGCGGGGAGGCGGCCGAGGACGTGATGGCGGAGACCTTCACCACCGCGTTCCAGCAGCGCTTCCGGTACCGCACGGAGGCGTCCGACGCCCGTCCCTGGCTGTTCGGCATCGCGACCAACCTCATCGGCCGCCACCGGCGGGCCGAGGCCCGGCGGCTGAAGACCCTCGCCCGGCTGCCCGCGACCGCCCCCGGCACACCGGCCGAGGAGACGGTCGCGGACCGGGTGGCCGCGCGCGTCAGCGCCCAGGCGGTCGGCGGCGAACTCGCCGGTGCGCTGGCCCGGTTGCCCGCCCGGCACCGGGACGTGCTGCTGCTGGTCGCCTGGGCCGACCTCGGCTACGAGGAGGTCGCGGCCGCCCTCGGTGTGCCGGTGGGGACGGTCCGGTCGCGGCTGCACCGGGCTCGCAGAAAACTTCGTGAGGCATTGGGCGGATCCGATCCGACCGCTCTTCGAGAGGAATCCGACGATGAATGAGATCGAGCTCCTGAGGGAGTGGGACGCGGACGCGCCCCCTCTCTCGGACACCGCCCGCGCCCGCGCCCGCTTCCGTCTCCAGCAGGCGATGGGGGCCACCGCAGCCCCCGTCGGCGTGGCCGGCGTCGGCCGCCGTCCGCTGTTGCGGATCGCCGTGGCCGGTGTCGCCGCGGCGGCCGTCACCGCGACCGTGGTGGTCACCCAGGACACGGGGACCGAACCCCGTACCCGCACGGTCAGCGCGACGACCGTGCTGCGGGGGGCTGCCGCCGAGGCCCTGCGCACCGAGAAGCCCGTCGCCCCGCGCGACGACCAGTTCATCTACACCAAGGAGGTCATCGAGGAGACCCCGGTCTCGGGCGGCCCGGCGAAGACGTACGTCGACGAGAGCTGGAACTCGGTCGACGGGTCCAAGAAGTCGTACGTCAGTGAACTGGGCCACAAGCAGTGGGTGCCGCCGTTCCAGAAGGGGCAGTCCACCTGGCCGCCGAGCCGTTGGTCGGAGCTGAAGCAGCTGCCCACCGACCCGGCGAAGCTGACGGCCACCCTGCGCGACATGGGCGGCAGGCCGGACTACGGCCGGCCGACCAAGGCCGACGAGTGGCCGATGGTCCAGTACTTCCTCTCCGGTCTGCTCCGCAACGCCGTCCTGCCCAAGGGGCTGCGCTCCGCGGCGTTCGAGGCGCTCGCCTCCGTTCCCGGGGTGACGGTGCTGCCGGGCCGGACCGAGGTCGACGGACGCGCGGCGATCGCCATCCGGTACGTGGGCCCGTCCGGCACTCCCTGGCAGGGCAGCGGGCGGATGCTGCTCTTCGACGCGAAGTCGTACCAGTACCTCGGGACACGTGAGAGTCGCAAGGCGGGCGGCAAAACCTACGAACAGTGGTCACACCTCACAGCCCAGGCCGTGGTCGACCGCGTGTTCCAGCGCCCCTGAACCGACAGGCCCTACGAGTGGCCCAGTTCCGCCGCCGTCTCGTCCGCGGTCTCCGGCACCGAGCCGGAGTCCCGGGCGGGGCGCAGCGGGAACGGGTCCACCCGGGTCTCGTCGATCACCGGAAGGGCGGGCTGCGGCGGCTTGGGCATGACGGCCGCCTCCGAGTGGCCACCGCAGCCGTAGGACAGCGAGACCACACGGCCGTCGGCGGGGGCGAACTCGTTCGCGCACAGACCGAAGGCCTGGCCGAGCGAGCCGCCCAGCGGGACCAGGAAGCCGCAGCTGACGCAGGGCGCCGGGGCCGCCTGGGCCATCGGCGTCTTCGCGCCGAAGGAGTCCTCCCAGCGGTCGGCGGCGACGTGCAGGCCGTAGCGGGACAGGACGCGGGCCCGGCGCATGCCCAGTTCCTCGGCGACCGCGGCGATCGAGCCGCGGGTCGGGGCCACCGGCAGGTGCGACGGGGAGCCCGCCGTGAGCTCCGCGTCCTCGGCCTCGACCAGCTCGGCCATCTCCGTGGAGACGGGCGCGCTCGGCAGCGGCTCGTCCTCGCCGGTGTAGCCGGGCTCCAGGCGCAGGTCCTCGGCGTCGGTGGGGAGCAGATCGCCGGGCCCCATGTCGCCGGGGCGCAGGCGTTCGCTCCACGGCACCCACTCCGGCGCCAGCAGCGCGTCCGGGCCGGGGAGCAGGACGACCTCGTCCAGCGTCACGAGCTTGGCGCGGGAGGCGCGGGCGACCGTCACGGCCCAGCGCCAGCCCCGGTACCCGAGCTCCTTGCACTCGAAGAAGTGCGTGACGACACGGTCTCCCTCGGAGACCAGGCCCGAGTGCTCGCCCACCACCCCGGGGGCGGCGGCCTCCTCGGCGGCGGCGCGGGCGAGGTCGACGGCCTCGGCGCACAGGCGGTCGGGGGTGCGGCTTCGCGTTGTCGCTGCGCTCACAGGTATCGCTTCTCTCCTACGCCGTCACTCGGGTGCGCCGGCCTGAAGGCGGTGGGTGCGGACGGAGCGGACCGGAGGACCGCGTCGACGTCCGCGCCCGGTCGCGCTCGGGCGCACCTGCTCCATCCATTCTGCGGGATGCCGGAGAGGCGCGCGGCCGAGAACGTTCGCCACGGCGCGCTACGCACGCTACCTGTTCGCCGCCGCTCGGCCTACACCGACGTGATGGTTCGTTGCCTCCAGTGGGTCTGCAGTGGCACTTCATATGCGTTCATACGCGCGGTAACCGCACTACTCACAGCTTTCTCGGGGCACTATGACGGGGTGGCAGCCGCGAGGACACCCCAGGGAGCCACCGGGATCGGTGGCGGTTCGGGCCGGATGACAGGGCCCGTGCGCGCCGTCGGCCGTGCCCTGCACTTCCCGTTCACCGGTACGGCCCGGGGCATCCGCAAGGCCACCCACGCGCACGGGGCGGGCGAGTCCGGCCTCGGCAAGCTGATCGAACTGCACGCCGTCAACGGCGCGGGGGACGTGATGATCACCGTCGCGCTCGCCTCGACGGTGTTCTTCTCGGTGCCGACCGACGAGGCCCGTGGGCGCGTCGCGCTGTACCTCGCCATCACCATGGCGCCCTTCACGGTCCTCGCGCCCGTGATCGGCCCGCTCCTCGACCGCCTTCCGCACGGCCGCCGCGCCGCCATGGCGGGCGCCATGCTCGCCCGGGCCATGCTGGCGCTGATCATCGCCGGGGCGGTCGCCACGGGCAGCCTGGAGCTGTATCCGGCGGCCCTGGGCGTACTGGTGGCCTCCAAGGCGTACGGCGTGGTCAGAAGCGCGGTCGTGCCCCGTCTGCTCCCGCCCCGCTTCTCCCTCGTCAAGGCCAATTCCCGCGTCACCCTCGGCGGACTGCTCGCCACCGGCGTCGCGGCCCCCATCGGCGCGGGGCTCCAGGCCATCGGACCGCGCTGGCCGCTCTACGGCGCCTTCGTGATCTTCGTCGCCGGCACGTTCCTGTCCTTCTCCCTGCCGCCGAAGGTCGACTCGGCCAAGGGCGAGGACGTGGCCCTGCTCGCCGCCGACGAGGAACATCTGCACGGCCCGCACCTCAAACCGGTCAAGCGCCCCGGACTGCGTACGGTCGGCACCGCCGTCACCCACGCCCTCGGCGCGAACGCCGCCCTGCGCTGGCTGTCCGGCTTCCTCACCTTCTTCCTCGCCTTCCTGCTGCGCGAGCATCCGCTGACCGGCGAGAGCGCGGCGGTCTCGCTGGGCCTGGTGGCGGTGTCGGCGGGCGTGGGCAACGCGCTCGGCACGGCGGTCGGCGCCTGGCTCAGGTCGCGTGCGCCGGAGATCATCATCCTGACGGTGGTGGCTGTCGTGCTGGGCGCCGCGATCACGGCGGCGATCTTCTTCGGGGCGTTCTTGGTGGCGTGTCTGACGGCGGTCGCCGGGTTCTCGCAGGCCCTGTCCAAGCTGTCCCTGGACGCGCTGATCCAGCGGGACGTGCCCGAACTGGTCCGCACCTCGGCGTTCGCCCGCTCCGAGACGCTGCTCCAGGTGTCCTGGGTGTTCGGGGGCGCGGTGGGGATCGTGATGCCGCTCAACGGCTATCTGGGCCTGTCCGTGGCGGCCGTGGTCGTCGCCGTGGGCTGGCTGACCACCGCGAGGGGACTGCTCAGCTCGGCCCGGCACGGCGGCAGCGCCCCCAAGGCGCGAGTGGCCTAACCCGGCCCTCGCGCACGGCACGCCGCACCCCGCATAAAGGGACCGTGGGGCACGCCCGATAGCCTTCGGCCATGACCACGCTGCAATCCGCTGTGCGACGCCGCCGCGCCGTCGCCGCCGCCGGCCTCGTTTCCGCCGGACTGCTCGTCCTGTCGGCCTGCGACAAGCCGACGCCGCGCGTCACCGTCACGGTCGGTTCGACCTCGGTGAGCTCCGAGGCCGTCTGCTACGACGACGGCAACGACCTCGGCCAGGCGAAGGCCACCAAGTGCGCCCTGGAGAAGTCGGACGTCAAGACGATCAAGGTCAAGCAGAGCGAGACCCTGCGCGTCGGCGTCGACCAGAAGGTCGCGGACACCGGCTGGGCCCTGTGGATCAACGGCCAGCAGATGACCTACGTCTACAAGAAGTCGTACTACGCCTTCGACGGCGTCGACCTCTTCGCCCAGCAGCAGGGCCAGGCCCCGCAGAAGACGCTGTACATCAGCATCGTCGAGCAGGACAAGCAGTCCTCCGGCCAGAGCAAGGCGTACAAGGGCGTGTGGAACTTCAAGCTGGAGAACTCCGACTACTGATCCGCCGTATCCCGATGCGCATCCTCGTGGCCACCGCCGTCCCCGTCGAACGGGACGCGGTGGCCCGCGCGTTCACGGGCCCGGCGCCGGACGTCGACGTCGTCGCCGCGGGGGTCGGGCCCGCTCTCGCCGCGGCCTCCACCGCCACCGCGCTCACCCGGGCCGCGCTGGCGGGCGCTCCCTACGGCCTGGTGGTCTCCGCCGGGATCGGCGGCGGCTTCCTGCCGCACGCGCCGGTCGGCTCCCTCGTCGTCGCCGACGAGATCACCGCGGCCGACCTCGGGGCGGAGACCGCCGACGGGTTCGTGCCGGTGACCGAGCTGGGCTTCGGGGCCGTCACCCACCGCCCGCCCGAGGCCCTCGTACGGGCCGCGGCGGCCGCGACCGGGGCGCGGGCCGGGGCCGTGCTCACCGTGTCCACGGTGACCGGTACGGCCGCCCGCGCGGCCGCTCTGCGAGAACGCCACCCCACCGCCCTCGCCGAGGCCATGGAGGGCTTCGGGGTCGCCGAGGCGGCCGGGGTACACGGGGTGCCCGTGCTGGAGATCCGTGCCGTGTCCAACCCGGTCGGTCCGCGCGACCGCGCCGCCTGGCGCATCGGCGACGCGCTCGCGGCCCTGACGGAGGGGTTCGGGAAGCTGACGCCCGTACTGGAGAGTTGGAGACACCATGACGACTGAGCCGCTGCAGATCGCGTACTCCCCCTGCCCGAACGACACCTTCGTCTTCGACGCCCTCGCCCACGGCCGGGTGCCCGGGGCGCCCGCTCTGGACGTGACCTTCGCCGACATCGACGTCACCAACGGGATGGCGGAGCACGGTGAGTTCGACGTGCTGAAGGTGTCGTACGCCGTGCTGCCGTACGTCCTCGACGAGTACGCGCTGCTGCCGTGCGGGGGCGCGCTGGGCCGGGGGTGCGGGCCGCTGGTGCTGACCCGGGAGGCCGGCGTGGACCTCACCGGCCGTACGGTCGCCGTGCCGTCCGAGAGGTCGACGGCGTATCTGCTGTTCCGGCTGTGGGCGGCGGACGTGGTCCCGGGCGGCGTCGGGGAGATCGTCGTGCTGCCGTTCCACGAGATCATGCCGGCCGTGCGGGACGGGAAGGTCGACGCGGGGCTCGTGATCCATGAGGCCCGGTTCACGTTCCAGAACTACGGTCTGCACAAGCTGGCGGACATGGGCGAGCACTGGGAGTCGACGACCGGGCTGCCGATTCCGCTGGGCGCGATCATCGCGAAGCGGTCGCTGGGTGCGCGGCGGCTGTCGCTGCTCGCCGAGTCCATCCGGACGTCGGTGCGGGCGGCCTGGGACGAGCCCGAGGTTTCCCGGCCGTATGTCATGGAACACGCGCAGGAGATGGATCCCGCGGTCGCCGATCAGCACATCGGTCTGTACGTCAACGAGTTCACCGCGGACCTCGGCGAGGACGGATATGCGGCGATTCGCGGGCTGTTGACCCGCGCCGCCGCGGAAGGCCTTGTACCCGCTTTGCGGCCCGACGCGTTGTCGTTTATCTGAGGTGCGCCTTTGGGGCGTTCGGCCATCGGGCCAGTTTCAGCATTCCGAGGACCCGCTGGATCAGGAAGCCCGCCAGCGGGAGTTCCACACACACCGCCAATGCCACCGACCACCACACGTCCGGGGTGCCCAGGGCCAGCGACACGTCGAACCACGCGTCGCAGAGCAGCAGGGCACCCGTCGACACGGCCGCCACCACGACCCCCCGGTGGCGGCGCCAGCCGAGCAGGGCCGTGGCGGCCATCGAGAGCAGGAGCAGGACGTCGAAGCCGACCCAGGTGGTGCGCCACTGGCGGACCGTGTACCCGCTGGGCAGGGTGACGGCCAGCAGGATCGTCCACGGGACGAGTCCGATGGCGCAGACGGTCAGCAGTTCCAGGGTGTGGCGCCGCTGCCGCCGGATGTACTCCAGCAGCTGGGGGGACGGTTCCTCGGCCCGTATCTCGGTCACTACACGTCGAGTTGGTCGGCGACCGCCCGCAGGAGACCGGCGATCTTCCCGCCGGCGGCCTTGTCGGGGTAGCGGCCGCGCTCCAGCATCGGCGTGATGTTCTCCAGGAGGGTCGTCAGATCCTGGACGATGGAGGCCAGTTCGTCCGGCTTCTTGCGGGTCGCCGCCGCGACCGAGGGGGTCGGGTCCAGGACGGCCACCGAAAGGGCCTGATCACCGCGCTGCCCCGCGACCACTCCGAACTCCACCCGCTGCCCGGGCTTCAGCGTCTCGACTCCGGCGGGGAGGACCGAGGAATGGACGAAGACGTCGCCGCCGTCGTCGCGGGAGAGAAAGCCGAAGCCCTTCTCACTGTTGAACCACTTGACCTTGCCGGTAGGCACGTCTGTCCTCGTCCTCGTACTCGTCGGAAAACTGCTTCTGAAACGGCTCTTGATAGCACTGGGGCGGGTCGTCGGGACCCGCCGGTACCAAGGCTAATGGTCTTCAGGCCGGTGACAAGACGTCGCCCGGTTGTTCCTCCGGGCAGGGAACTACCCTGGTCCGGTGCGTGACAAAACCCAAACGAATTCCGCCGCTCCCGGTGACCGACTGATCCGTGCCGGAGCCATCGTGTTCTTCATCGGCGCGGTGGCCACTCTGGTCACCGTGGCCCCGTTCCTGCTCGGAACGACGCCTTTTCCGACATACATGTTCGGATTGAGCATGCTCATGGCCGTCGGCTTCGTGGTGGCCGGTGCGGGGGTCCTGCAATCGGTCGCGGCGGGAAGGCGTCAGGCGCGGGCCGGACGATAGTCCGAAAACCACCGCGGAAACTCGGTGAGAGCGCCGAGGACGACATCGGCTCCGGCCTCGGTCAGTTCCTCGGGGCTGCACGGCCCGGTGGCCACCGCGACCGACAGCGCCGCAGCCGTGCGCGCCCCGCGCACGTCGCCGACATGGTCCCCGACGTACACGCTCGCGCCGTGCTCGCGCAGGGCCTCGCCCTTGCTCTCGGCCCACAGGTTGCCGATCACCGCGTCGGGCTCCAGGCCCAGGTGCTTCATGTGCAGCTTGGCGTTGGGTTCCCACTTGGCCGTCACGACGATCGCCCGCCCGCCGGCCGCCTGTACGGCTCCGATGGCCTCGCGGGCGCCGGGCATCGCCAGCGTGCCGGTGATGGCGTACGACGGGTAGAGCGCGCGGTAGAGGTCCGACATCGCCGCGACCCGGTCCGCGGGGAACCAGTGCGCCATCTCCTCCGAGAGCGGCGGCCCCAGCCGGGTCACCACCAGGTCGGCGTCGACGTACGTCCCGGTCCGCTCGGCCAGCTCCACCCAGCAGGCGTGGATGCCCGGGCGGGAGTCGATGAGCGTCATGTCGAGGTCGAAGCCGACGGTCGGGGCGGAGGTGCTTGTAGAGGCCATATGAGCCATTGTGCCCAAGCGGTACGACCGTCGGACAATGATTTCCCCCGACCTGGTTTTCGTGACCTACCGCCGCCGCTGCGAGCGCCACACCAGGAACAGCGCCGACGCCACGGCCGCCCCCCGCACGACCCACGGCCAGGTCTCGGCGACCGCGTCGTTCATGTGGCCCTGGGCGATCGGCTCGCCCCAGCGGCCCTCGTTGCGCCCCCACAGCCAGACGATCCCCGCGGTGAGCGCGAGGCTCGGCAGGAACACGACGGCCCATTTGGTCTCGGCGTCGGTCAGCCGGCGCGAGGCCCACGCGATCAGCCAGCCGACGCCGAGGACGAGCAGGTTGCCGAGCACGGCACCGGCGACGAGCAGGGCGGCGGCGAGCAGCAGCAGGGGGTTGCTCCAGCCGCCGGCGCCGGCGCCCGCGGCCCGGCGGAAGGGGCCCCGGCGGACCGGGGCGGCCTCGACGGCCGGTTCCGCGGCCTTGGCGGCCTTCCTGGGCCGCCACCAGGCCGTCCGGGCCTTCACCGCCGGCCCGGGCGCCTGCTCCACAGCGGGCGCGGGCTCGGGTTTGCGCTCCTCCTTGGGCGGCGGAGGCTTCAGCAGCTCCGGGATCTCCACCCCGCCCACGAACCCCGGCACGCTGTCCCCGACGCCGAAGGGGCTGCTGTCCACCCGCCACCAGTCGGGCTGCGCCGCGCTGTCGCCGAGTTCGTCCAGACCAGCCTGGTGGGGCCCGTGGGAGGTGTCGCGGCCGGCGGCGGGAGCGGGCTGCGGCGGGGTGTCGGTGCGCGGCCGGGGGACGACCTTGCGCAGGCCCCTGGGCCGCTCGCTCTCCTCCGTCTCCCGGTCCCGCTGCACGGGCATGGCGACGACCGGCGCCTGCGGGGCGCTGCCCGCCGTGCCGCCGGCGGCGGTGACCACCTCGTCGGGGCTGCCCAGCCTGGCGATGATCCGGCGGACGGCGGCGGGCGAGTCCACGGTGACCTTGGCGCGCCGCCGGTCGATCTCGTTGCGCAGTTCCGAGACGAGCCGCATACGGGTGGACGACGGCAACTGCCGCTGCTGCGCGACATCACCGACGCGGCTCAGATACTCGTAGACGACCTGGTCGCTCTCGATACCCACGAAGTCCCCTCCGGGGCGGGTGCGTTGGATACCCCGTGGGACGACGTTAGCGCAGGCAGCCGCCGATCGGACGGGCCCCGGCGGCGGACCCGCCCGTCCAGGTGGCGCTCCCGCGCGCGTGGGGCACCCTGCGCGAGCAGGCCCTGCTGTGGGGGTGACGACGACCGGCTGCGGCTGGTGCGCACGGCCCGCGAGCTGCTCGCGCCCTCGCCGCAGCACCCGTCGCCGACCGGCCTCGGACCGGCCGTGCGGGAGGCGGGGCGCCCGCGCGGACGCGGGGTACGTCGGCCCTGCCCCGTCCCCCCACCCGCTAACGTTGGTCGGATGAGCAACCCGGCCGTACCGCCGCGCTCCCTCGCGGAAGCGCTCCGAGCCAGGGACGACGTCTCCCTGGCCGCGCTTCTGCGTGCCCGCCCCGACCTCATCACCCCGGTGCCGACCGACCTCACCCAGCTCGCCACCCGGGCCGGGACGCGGGCGTCGGTGGTGCGGGCCCTGGAGCGGCTGGACCGTTTCGCCCTCCAGACGGCGGAGGCGCTGGCGGTGGCGGCGGACCCGGCGCCCTACGGCGAACTGCTCGCTCTGCTGACCGGCGACGACGGCGACCCGGCCGTCTCGGCGGCGCTTCCCCGCGCCCTCGGCACCCTGCGGGAGCAGGCCCTGGTGTGGGGCGACGACGAGCGGCTGCGACTGGTGCGCACGGCCCGCGAGCTGCTCGCGCCCGCCCCGCAGCATCCCTCGCCGACCGGGCTCGGGCCGACCGTCCAGGAGGCCACGGCGGGGATGTCGCCGGGCCGCATCCAGGACATCGTCACGGCGGCGGGGCTCGGCTCGACCCACGACTCGGTGTCCGCGGTGGCGTCGCTGACGGCCCTGTTCACGGACCGCGAGCGGATGTCGGCGCTGCTCGCCGGGCTCCCGGAGGAGTCGCGGGAGGTGCTCTCGCGGCTGGTGTGGGGGCCGCCGTACGGCCAGGTCACCGCCGAGCCGGCGGCCCATCTGCGCCGCCTGCTGGATCTGGGGCTGCTGGTGCCGACAGCGCCGGGGACGGTCGTCCTCCCCCGGGAGGTGGCCCTGCACCTGCGCGGCGGCCGGGCGCACCGGGAGGTGGAGCCGCTGCCGCCCGCCGTGGAGCCCGCGGCGACCCACCGTCCACAGGTTGTGGACGCGACGGCGGCCGGGCAGGCCTACACCGCGCTCGCGACCGTCGAGGAGCTGCTGAAGGACTGGGACGAGGGCGGGCCCGCGGTGCTGCGGGCGGGCGGTCTGAGCGTCCGCGACCTCAAGCGCACGGCCGTCGCCCTGGACGTGGCGGAACCGGTCGCCGCGTTCTGGGTGGAACTGGCGTACGCGGCGGGCCTGCTGGCCTCCGACGGTGAGGCCGACGAGCGGTACGCGGCGACCCCGGCCCACGACGAGTGGCTGGAGCAGCCCCCGGCCGAGCGCTGGACCCGCCTGGCGGAGGCGTGGCTGACGGCGACCCGGGTGTCCGGGCTGGTGGGCGGCCGGGACGCGAAGGACCGCACCCTGTCGACGCTCGGCCCGGGACTCGACCGCAGCGCCGCGCCGGAGGTACGGCACCGGGTGCTGACGCTGCTCGCGGGACTGCCGGAGGGCGCGTCGCCGTCGAGGGAGTCGGTGCTGGCCCGGCTGCGCTGGGAGCGTCCGCTGCGCGGGCCGCAGCGCGAGGACGACCTGCGCTCACGGCTCGCCGAGTGGACCGTGACGGAGGCGGAGCTGCTGGGCGTGACGGGACGGGGGGCGCTGTCGGGGCACGGGCGGGCGCTGCTGGGCGCGAGCGCGCCGAGGACGCCGGACAAGGCGCCCGAGGGCCCCGGCGACAAGCTTCCCGTGCACCACCGGCCCACCGTCGCCGAGCCGCTCTCCCCCGCTGAGCAGGCCACCGCGTCCGCCGCTGCCGCCCGGCTGCTCGCGCCGCTGCTGCCCGAGCCGCTCGACCATGTCCTGCTCCAGGCCGACCTGACGGCGGTGGCCCCGGGCCCCTTGCAGCGGTCGCTGGCCGAGGTGCTGGACGTCCTGGCCGACGTGGAGTCGAAGGGCGGGGCGACGGTCTACCGCTTCACCCCCGGCTCGGTACGCCGTGCCCTGGACGCCGGACAGTCCGCCTCCGACCTGCACGCCTTCCTCGCCGCGCACGCCCGCACGCCGGTGCCGCAGCCGCTGACGTACCTGATCGACGACGTGGCGCGCAGACACGGCCACCTCAGGGTCGGCGCGGCCTCCGCGTACGTCCGCTGCGACGACGACGCCCTGCTCAACGAGATCCTCGCCGACAAGCGCGCCGCGGGCCTGCGCCTGCGCCGCCTGGCCCCGACGGTGCTGGCCGCGCAGGCCGACCCGGCGTCCCTGCTGGACGGCCTGCGCGCGATGGGCTTCGCCCCGGCCGCCGAGTCCGCCGAGGGCGACGTCCTGATCACCCGCGCGCACGCCCACCGCACCCCGCCGCGCACCGCACCCGAACCCGTCCCGGACGGCCCCCCGGTGCCCGACGCGACCCTCCTGTCGGCCGCGATCCGGGCCATCCGGGCCGGCGACCTGGCCGCGACGACCCCCCGCAGACAGACCGACCAGCCGCAGCCCGCGAGCGGCGAACTCCCCCGCACCAGCTCCGCCGAGACCCTCGCCACCATGCAGGCCGCCGTCCTGACCGGCGAGGCCCTGTGGATCGGCTACGTCAACGCCGAAGGGTCCGCCAGCCAGCGGGTCATCGCCCCCATCCGCGTCGAGGGCGGCTTCGTGACGGCCTACGACCACACGGCGGACGAGGTCCGCACGTACCCGCTGCACCGGGTGACCGGGGTGGCGGAACTGGCGGAGGAGTAGGGCGTGTCCTTGGCGCTCAGCACTCCGTGACGGGGGAGTCGGACGGCAGGCCGAAGTGGGTGCGGGCCTCGGACTCCAGGGGGCCGGCGGCCACGCCGGTGTCGAGGGCGACCGTCGTGGCGCGGCTGAAGTGGCTCGTCAGCCACTCCTCGCCGCCCGCCCCGTCGGGCGCCTCCTCCTGCGACACGACCACGTAGTCGCCGTCGGCCTCCCGCCGCAGCCGCAGCACCTGCGGGACCTCGGCGCCGCCGCACTCCACCAGGCGCCCCGCGCGCACCCCGTACTCCATGCACAGGGTGCTGACGCCGGCCCGCACGAGTCCGTCCCGCTCGGCGAGCTCCACCGCCTGCGCCCGGCAGAACCACCGCGCCCCGAGCCCCGGCTCGCTCTCCCCGTACCCGGAGCCGCGGGACTGGTCCACGAGCCGTGCCTCGATGGCCGGCCGCACCTGGTTCCACAGCCCGGGGTCGGCGTCCGACGGCCAGCGGGCCCACGCCCCCGTCGCCACCAGCACCACGACCGCTCCCCCGCCGACGGCCCATCTGCCCGCAGACATCCCCATGTGTCCTCCCCAGACCGCTCCCGCCAGTCAAGACACCCGAGCGGGGGCCGGGGTTGCCCCAGGAGAGCCGCCGACCGCCTCGGCCTCCCTTGATCGTCCCTGGTTGAGGCACACTGGACGTTTGGCCCGTGCGGAAGGATGCAGGTACGTGAACGGTCCTCTCATCGTCCAGTCCGACAAGACCCTGCTGCTCGAAGTCGACCACGAGCAGGCCGACGAGTGCCGTCGGGCCATCGCGCCGTTCGCCGAGCTGGAGCGGGCGCCCGAGCACATCCACACCTACCGGGTGACCCCGCTGGGGCTGTGGAACGCGCGTGCCGCCGGGCACGACGCCGAGCAGGTGGTCGACGCGCTGGTGCAGTACAGCCGGTACCCGGTGCCGCACGCCCTGCTCGTCGACGTCGCCGAGACGATGGACCGGTACGGGCGGCTCACGCTCAGCAAGCACCCCGCCCACGGGCTGGTGCTCACCACCACCGACCGGCCGGTGCTGGAGGAGATCCTGCGCTCGAAGCGGATCATCCCGCTAGTCGGGGCGCGGCTCGACCCGGACACCGTGGCCGTGCACCCCTCCGAGCGCGGGCAGATCAAGCAGACGCTGCTGAAGCTGGGCTGGCCCGCCGAGGACCTCGCCGGATACGTCGACGGCGAGGCGCACCCGATCGAGCTGGCCGAGGACGGGTGGGCGCTGCGGCCCTACCAGAAGCAGGCCGTGGAGAACTTCTGGCACGGCGGCAGCGGGGTCGTGGTGCTGCCCTGCGGCGCGGGCAAGACCCTGGTCGGCGCCGGGTCCATGGCGCAGGCCAAGGCGACCACGCTCATCCTCGTCACCAACACGGTCTCGGCCCGGCAGTGGAAGCACGAGCTGGTGAAGCGGACCTCGCTGACCGAGGAGGAGATCGGCGAGTACAGCGGGACGAAGAAGGAGATCCGGCCCGTCACCATCGCCACCTACCAGGTGCTGACGACCCGGCGGAAGGGCGTCTACCCGCACCTGGAGCTCTTCGACTCCCGGGACTGGGGGCTGATCGTGTACGACGAGGTGCACCTGCTGCCGGCGCCCGTCTTCAAGTTCACCGCCGATCTCCAGGCCCGCCGCAGGCTCGGGCTGACCGCGACCCTCGTGCGGGAGGACGGCCGGGAGTCGGACGTCTTCTCGCTGATCGGGCCCAAGCGGTTCGACGCGCCGTGGAAGGAGATCGAGGCGCAGGGGTACATCGCGCCGGCCGACTGTGTCGAGGTGCGGGTCAACCTGACCGACTCCGAGCGGCTCGCATACGCCACGGCGGAGCAGGAGGAGAAGTACCGCTTCTGTGCCACGACCGCGACCAAGCGGAAGGTCACGGAGGCGCTGGTCAAGCGTTTCGCGGGGCAGCAGATCCTGGTGATCGGCCAGTACATCGACCAGCTCGACGAGCTCGGCGAGCACCTGGACGCCCCCGTCATCAAGGGCGAGACCTCCAACGCCCAGCGCGAGAAGCTCTTCGACGCCTTCCGGCAGGGCGAGATCAGTGTGCTGGTGGTGTCGAAGGTGGCGAACTTCTCCATCGACCTGCCGGAGGCGACGGTCGCCATCCAGGTCTCGGGCACCTTCGGCTCCCGCCAGGAGGAGGCCCAGCGGCTCGGGCGGGTGCTGCGCCCGAAGGCGGACGGCCACCAGGCGCACTTCTACTCCGTGGTCGCCCGGGACACCATCGACCAGGACTTCGCCGCGCACCGCCAGCGCTTCCTGGCGGAACAGGGGTACGCCTACCGGATCGTGGACGCGGACGAGCTGCTGGCGGACGGGGCCTGAGCACCGGCGCTACGGCGCCATCAGCAGGAGGACCAGCAGAAGGACGGTGGCCGGCGGCAGTACCGCGAGGAGCGCCAGCCACGCGCGCAGGGGGGACCAGCGGCGCTGCCAGGGCAGGGCCCAGGAGGCGACGAAGGCGGGCAGGGTGACCAGGCCGCCGAACTCCAGGATCGCGTAGATCGCGGTCAGGCACGTCATCAGCGCCCGCGGGCAGTCGTCGGGGCCGCAGGAGTCGGTGGCCATCGCGGACAGGCCGCCGAACAGCAGGGCGAGCGGGCCGAGGATGATCAGCAGGACGGTCGCGACGAGCGGGGCCACCCAGGCGTGGCGGTCCTGGTCGCGGTCGGGAAGGGCCGGTGCGGTCGCTGTCGTCATACCGCCGAGTGAACCGCCGCGGGAGGCGGCCGGGCATCGGCTCGGATACTCATCCCGAGCCGCGTGCCGTACTCAGCGGCGGCGGACGCCCGCTTCCTCGCCGTACTCGCCGAGTATGACGACGTCGAAGGCGGCGCCGGCGAAGACACGGACCGCCCGCAGGGCGTTGCCCAGGCGGTGGGTGCTGTGGACACCGGAGACGGGAGTCGCCCCGGACGGGCGACCAGGGCTTGGGGTGAAGGTCGCTGCGCTCATGTCTCCATGGTGGCCGAGGAGGCATAAAGAGGGCATCGGTCCCAGGTAGCCCCTTTCTGTGCTACCTGAGTACCGCCTGTAGGTGGAGCCACCCCTAGAGGAGGAGGGGCGATCCCTTAGGGGCCGGAGAAATGCGTCGGGCCCCGGGGCATGAGAAATTCGTTGGCCCCCTCTCACCCGGTCCCTCTACAATCTCCGCTCTTGCCCGCCTCCCTCCCGGAGTGCCGCCGCCCGGACGGAAACCGGTCGGCTCCTCGCTGCCGTCCACCCGGCAGTCACCACCCCGCAGCACCCTCGGAGGCACCCCCTTGTCCAGGCCGTCCACTCCCGTGCCCGCAGCCGACGACCCCCTCGCCCGCGAACGCTCCCACCTCGCCGGCTCCCGCGCCGCGCTGCGCGCCATGCGCGAGGACGTCGAGTCGCTGGACATCAAGGACGTCACCGCGAACTGGGTCAACGCCGAGGTCCTGGCCCGCCAGATCGACGACCGGATCAAGGCGCTGGCGGACCTCAGCGACACCCCGCTGTTCTTCGGCCGCCTCGACTACCTGCACTCCCCCGGCGCGGACCGGGCCGAGGGCGCGGAGGGCGAGCGCTTCTACATCGGGCGCCGGCACGTCCACGACCACGACGGCGACCCGATGGTGATCGACTGGCGGGCGCCGGTCTCGCAGCCGTTCTACCGGGCGTCCAAGAAGGACCCGATGGACGTCGGACTGCGCCGCCGCTTCGGGTACACCCGCGGGGACATCACGGCGTACGAGGACGAGCACCTCTCCGACCCGACAGAGCCGTCGGGGGCTGCCGCCACCAGCAAGCTGCTCCAGCAGGAGATCGAGCGCCCGCGCGTCGGCCCGATGCGCGACATCGTGGCGACCATCCAGCCCGAGCAGGACGAGATCGTACGGTCCGGGCTCGGCGGCACGGTCTGTGTGCAGGGAGGCCCGGGTACCGGGAAGACCGCCGTGGGCCTGCACCGGGTGGCCTATCTCCTGTACGCCCACCGCGACCGGCTCGCCCGCACCGGCACGCTCGTCATCGGACCGAACAGGTCCTTCCTGCACTACATCGAGCAGGTGCTGCCCGCGCTGGGCGAGTTGACGGTGAAGCAGGCGACCGTCGACGACCTGGTGGCCGCGGGCCTGGAGGTGCGCGGCAGCGATGACGCGCCCGCCGCCGTCCTCAAGGGCGACGCGAGGATGGCCCAGGTGCTGAGGCGGGCCGTCTACTCCCACGTGACCATGCCCACCGAGCCGGTGATGGTGGTGCGCGGCTCGCGCAGGTGGCGCGTCCCGGCGTACGAGATCGAGGAGACCGTGCGGGAGTTGCTCGACCGGGGCATCCGGTACGGCGCCGCCCGCGAGGCCCTTCCGCAGCGCATCGCGCACGCCGTGCTGGTGCAGATGGAGCGGTCCGGGGAGGCGCCGGACGACCGGGTGCAGGACGCGGTGGCCCGCAACCCGGCGGTGAAGGCGGCGGTGAAGGCGATCTGGCCGCCGGTGGATCCGGCGAAGCTGGTGCTGCGGCTGCTGACGGACGCGGACTTCCTCGCCGAGCACGCGGACGGGATCCTCGACGAGGAGGAGCAGAAGACGATCCTGTGGGCGAAGCCGGTCAGGTCGGTGAAGTCGGCCCGGTGGTCGTCCGCGGACGCGGTGCTGATCGACGAGGCGACGGACCTCGTGGAGCGCACGCACTCGCTCGGGCATGTGGTGCTCGACGAGGCGCAGGACCTGTCCCCCATGCAGTACCGGGCGGTCGGCCGCCGCTGCTCGACCGGTTCGGCGACCGTCCTGGGCGACCTCGCGCAGGGCACCACGCCGTGGGCGACGCGGAGTTGGGACGAGGCGCTGGCCCACCTCGGCAAGTCGGACGGTGTGGTGGAGGAGTTGACGGCCGGTTTCCGTGTGCCGACGGACGTCATCACCTACGCCTCCCGGCTGCTGCCGCACATCGCGCCGGGTCTGACGCCGGTCGCGTCGGTGCGTGAGAACCCGGGCTTCTTCGACCTGCGCGAGATCTCCGGTACGGCCGACGTGGTCACCGCGTGCGAGGAGTTGCTGCGCAACGAGGGCTCGACCGGTCTGATCGCGGCCGACGCCCGCGTCCCGGCCCTCGCCCAGGCGCTGACGGCGGCGGGGATCCCGTATCTCGCCCCGGGTGAGGAGACGACGGCCGAGACCCGGCTGACCCTGGTCCCGGCCTCCCTCGCCAAGGGTCTTGAGTACGACTACGTGGTCCTGGACGAGCCGCAGGCGGTGGTGGACGGCGAACCGGACGAACGCACGGGCCTGCGGCGGCTGTACGTGGCACTCACCCGAGCGGTCTCGGGCCTGATCGTGACCCACACGGCACCGCTGCCCGCGCAGCTCGCCGGGTAGGTTCCGCCGGGTGCGGGCGCACGGGGGCCGCTCTCGCGGTCCCCACGCCCCTGAGGGGTTCCGCTCACCCCAGGTCCAGAGCCCGCCGCCACTCCCCCACCGCGTCAGCCGAAACCGGCGCCGCCCAGCCGCCCGGCCGCGCCGCGCCCCCGATGTGGAACGCGTCGATTCCCGCCGCGCGCAGCTCCGGCACATGGTCCAGCCGCAGCCCGCCGCCCACCAGGAGTTGCTGCTCGTACCCCGGTTCCCCCGCCCGCGCGGCCTCCGCGAGCAGCACGGGGAGCCCCTCGTCGACGCCCACCGCCGAGCCCGCGGTGAGGTAGGTGTCCAGGCCGGGGAGGTCGGCCAGTTGCTTGCGCAGGGCGTTCCGGTCCGCCGCGTGGTCGATGGCGCGGTGGAAGGTCCAGCGGCAGCCGTCCAGCTCCGCGGCCACCGTCTCGACGGCCGCGAGGTCCAGCTCACCGGTCGTGTCCAGAAATCCCAGCACGAACTCCTCGGCCCCGGCGTCCCGCAGCTCCCGGGCCGCCCGGCCCACCCGCGCGACGTCCCCGGCCCCGAACCCGTCCGACAGCCGCAGCATCACCCGCAGCGAGATGTCCACGGCACCGCGGACCGCGGCGACCGTGGAGACCGCCGGCGTCAGACCGTCCGCCGCCATGTCGGTCACCAGTTCCAGCCGGTCCGCGCCTCCGGCCTGGGCGGCGATCGCGTCCTCGGCGTCGAGGGCGATCACCTCCAGGACTGCACGCTTGCTCATGGGGCCCCATTCGTCGACGGTCTCGGACGGCTACAGGTCTAGTCCAATTCCAGAATACGCCGCCACCGGGCCCCGCTCACCGGCGCGTCTCAGCCGAAGATGTTCAGCTCCTTCGCCTCCGCCCCGGCGAGTTCGTACGCCCGCCCCTCCACCGGCCGCCCCGAGTACAGCCGTACGAGGGTCGCCGCGTCCCCGATGCAACGCGCGGGCGTGCGGTCGCCGGCCGTGTCGCCCAGGCGGAGCGGTTCGTCCAGGTCGTCGAGGTCGGCGTGCAGGGGCAGGTGGCCGCGCTCCCGGGTCGTGCGGGCGAGCAGGGCGAGGGCGTCCGGAAGGCCGTTGCCTCCGTACGCGCCCGGCTCCCCGAAGACGTCCCGCACGTCCCTTGGCGATCGCCGGGCCCGCCTCCGTCATTCCGCGCTCCAGCTCGTCGACGACCTGCTGGTTCGTCTCGAACCGGCCCTCCACCACCCGCATCAGCGGCCGGGGAGTTAAGGATCACGGTCATGAGCGGTGTCAGCGGTCATGGGGCCAACCCCCCGGCGAGTGACGCGCGGGACAATGAGGTCATGGCCGATCTCGACGACCTCCGCGCCCGTTTCACCCGTGCCCTGGACAGTGCCCGGCCCGGCGACGGCCCCGACCCGACGCCGTACGCCGACAACCTCCTCGTCCGCTGGCAGGAGCCGCAGCGGCACTACCACACGCTCTCCCACCTGACGGCGGTCCTGGACCGCATCGACGTGCTGGCGGAGTACGCGGACCGCCCGGACCTGGTGCGTCTGGCGGCCTGGTTCCACGACGCCGTCTACCTCCCGGACCGCTCGGAGAACGAGGAGCGCTCCGCCCGCCTCGCCGAACGCGCCCTGCCCGAAGCCGGCCTCCCCGCCGACGGCACGGCCGAGGTCGCCCGCCTCGTCCGCCTCACCACCACCCACGACCCCGCCGACGACGACCGCGACGGCCAGGTCCTGTGCGACGCCGACCTCGCGATCCTCGCCGCCCCGCCCTCCGCCTACGCCGCCTACACGGCCGCCGTCCGCGAGGAGTACGGCTTCGTCCCGAGCGACGCCTTCCGCGAAGGCCGGTCCGCGATCCTGCGGCAACTGCTGGAGTTGCCCCGGCTGTTCAGGACGCCGTACGGAGAGCGGGAATGGGAGGCCACGGCCCGTTACAACCTCACCTCGGAGCTGGAAATGCTGTCGCTCTGACGGCCCCGGCGCCTTAGCCTGCCCGCATGGCAGACATGGGCGGGGACGTGGGCGGACAACGGGTGACGGAGGCCGTCGCGAGCGCGGTGGCGGTGCTGCGGCCCGCCGTGGACCGGGACTGGACGGCCGTGAGGCCGGCCGGGATGGAGTGGACCGTCCACGAGACGGCCTTCCACATCTGCGGCTGCCTGGTCTCGTACGCCGCGAACCTGGCCGGAGGCGCCCAGGACGACTACGTCCCCTTCGACATCACCCTCGACGAGGGCACCGACAACCTGGGCCTGCTCCATGTCCTGGAGACAGGCGGCGCCCTGCTCGCCGCGGCCGTCCGCACCGCGCCCCGCGAGGCCCGCGCCTTCCACCCGTCGCCCTTCCGCAGCGCGAACCGCGTGGGCTTCGCCGCGATGGGCGTCGCCGAGGTGCTGCTGCACACCCACGACATCGCGGACGGCCTGGGCCTGGCGTACGAGCCCCCCGCCCACCTCCCCGAGTACGTCCTCACCCGGATCTTCCCCGAGGTCCAGCCCGGCCCCGACGCCTGGCGCACCCTCCTGTGGGCCACCGGCCGCGGCGACCTGCCCGGCCGTGCCCCGCGCACCGGGTGGCGCTGGAGCAACAACCTCGTCCTGCCCACCGAGCGCCTGACCCTCCAGGGCGTCACGCCCGCGTCCGCCGCCGAACTGGCCGCGGGCGGCGACGGCGACTTCGTGTGGGTCGAGGACGGCCCCTTCGAGGGCACCCGCGAGGCCGCCGGGATGACCATCAAGGCCTACGAGGCGGGCGTGCACCGCCCGGAGTTCGGCCTCTTCGTCCTCGTACGACGGGAGGACGGCCGCGCGATCGGCGGCATGGGCTTCCACGGCGCCCCCGACGAGGACGGCCGCGCGGAGGTCGGCTACGACCTCGCCGTGAGCGCCCGCGGCCAGGGCTACGCCACCGAGGCCCTGCGCGCGCTGAGCGACTGGGCCCTGGCCCGCGACGACGTGCGCAGCCTCTGCGCCACCATCGAGCCCGACAACGCCGCCTCCCAACGCGTGATCGCCCGGGCCGGTTACAGCCGGGCGACCGTGGCGGAGGAGCACGCCTACGGGGAGACGGAGACGGGGTTGCGGCTGTACGTCCTTCCCGGCAGGGCCGGTTAGCGGCCCTTGCGCCGGCGCAGCCCCGCAGCCGTCAGCAGCCGCACCACCTCCCGGCTGCTCACCTCCACCGCGCCCGCCGCGACCACATCGGCGTACCGGTGCGACGGGATGTCGTAGTGGTCGCGCTCGAAGGCCCGCGGGGGCACTCCCAACCCCTCGGCGAACAGGTGCAGTTCGTCGTACGAGACATCGCTGATCAGGTGGGACCACAGTCGGCCGTGTCCCGGCCAGGTGGGTGGGTCGATGTAGACGGTCACGAGGGTCAGGCCCCGCCCGCCGCGGCCCCGAGCGAGCCGACCGCCGCGACCTTCACGCCCGCCTTGTGGCACACCCAGTACGGGTCGGGCCCCAGCTCCGGCTCGACCTCCAGGGCGTGCGGGTCGCCGGAGCCGCACACCGGGCACAGCGGCCAGCGACCGTAGGTCTCCAGCAGCGCGTCCTGGACGTCCTGGGCGACCAGGCCCGCGACGAACTCCGCGCCCTCCGGCCACTGCTCCACCCACCAGCGGCGCTGCACGACGGAGTCCTCGACCATCGACACCACGTCGGCGGCGGCGACCTCACCCGCCGCCAGGTCGGCGAGCACGCGGGCGCGTGCCGCGTGCAGGGACTGCTCCAGTGGACCGATGGACTCCATGGAGCCATTGTGCGGGCTCTTGACCACGAGTCCGAGCCGAAAATATCTTTCATACGTGACCCAGGAAGTGAAGGAAATTTTCGGCGGCGCTCTCGCCGCGAAGGTGCGCACGCTGGGTCCGTCCATGACCCGCTCCATGCACCGGGTCGCCGAGGCCGTGGCGAGCGACCCGGCGGGATGCGCCGCGCTCACCGTCACGGGCCTGGCGGAACGGACCGGGACGAGCGAGGCGACCGTCGTGCGGACCGCCCGGATGCTGGGCTATCCCGGCTACCGCGACCTGCGGCTCGCGCTCGCCGGGCTGGCCGCGCAGCAGCAGTCCGGGCGGGCCCCGGCGATCACCACGGACATCGCGGTGGACGACCCGATCGCGGACGTGGTCGCCAAGCTCGCCTACGACGAGCAGCAGACCCTCGCGGACACCGCGGCCGGGCTGGACACCGCGCAGTTGGGCGCGGCCGTCGCCGCGACGGCCGCGGCCCGGCGGATCGACGTGTACGGGGTGGGGGCCTCGGGTCTCGTCGCGCAGGACCTCACGCAGAAGCTGCTGCGCATAGGGCTGATAGCGCAGGCGCACAGCGATCCCCACCTGGCCGTGACGAACGCGGTGCAGCTGCGGTCGGGGGACGTGGCGATCGCGATCACCCACTCGGGGGCGACCGGGGATGTCATCGAGCCGTTGCGGGTCGCGTTCGAGCACGGGGCCACTACGGTGGCGATCACCGGGCGGCCGGGCGGGGCGGTGGCGCAGTACGCCGACCATGTGCTGACGACGTCCACCGCCCGGGAGAGCGAGCTGCGGCCCGCGGCGATGTCGTCGCGGACGAGTCAACTCCTGGTGGTGGACTGCCTGTTCGTGGGGGTGGCGCAACGCACGTACGAGACGGCGGCGCCCGCGCTGGCCGCGTCCTACGAGGCGCTGGCGCATCGGCACCGTCGGTAGACCCGAGTTGCCCCGGTAGACATCGGTCACGCAGAAAGAGCCGCTCCTCCATGACCTCCCCCTCCGACCCCCGTGATCTGCAAGCCCAGTTGGAGACGCTCACCACCGAGGCCTTCCGGCCCGAGCTCGCCGACATCGATCGGCTGCCGACCCTCGACATCGCCCGGCTGATGAACGGCGAGGACGCCTCCGTGCCCGCCGCGGTCTCCCGGCAGCTGCCGGTAATCGCCGCCGCCATCGACGCGATCGCCGAGCGGATGGCCCGTGGCGGCCGGCTGATCTACGCCGGGGCCGGCACCGCCGGCCGCCTCGGTGTCCTGGACGCCTCCGAGTGCCCGCCCACCTTCAACACCGACCCCGCCCAGGTGGTGGGCCTGATCGCGGGCGGCCCCGGGGCCGTGGTCACGTCCGTCGAGGGGGCGGAGGACTCCGCGGAGCTGGCGCGGGCCGACCTGGACGGGCTCGCGGTGACAGCCGTGGACACGGTGGTCGGGGTGTCCGCGTCCGGGCGCACCCCCTACGCCGTCGGCGCGGTCGAACACGCCCGCGCGCGAGGGGCCTTGACCGTAGGGCTGTCCTGCAACGCGGACAGCGCGCTCGCCGCGGCCGCCGATCACGGCATCGAGGTGGTCGTCGGCCCCGAGCTGCTCACCGGCTCGACCCGCCTCAAGGCGGGCACGGCCCAGAAGCTCGTCCTCAACATGCTGTCGACGATCACGATGATCCGCCTCGGCAAGACCTACGGGAACCTGATGGTCGACGTCCGCGCCTCCAACGAGAAGCTGCGGGCCCGCTCCCGCCGCATCGTCGCCCTCGCCACCGGCGCCGACGACGAGGAGGTCGAACGCGCCCTGGCCGCCACGGACGGCGAGGTGAAGAACGCGATCCTGACGATCCTGGCCGACGTGGACGGACCCACGGCGGCCCGGCTCCTGGCGGAGTCGGGGGGTCATCTGCGGGCGGCGCTCAGCGGCGGACCAGCACCGCGTGGGTGACGTTCGGTGAGCTGACCAGCTCGGCCACCCGGTAGCCGGCGATCCCGTCGCCCAGGTCGTCGAGCAGCCGCTCGCCGCGTCCGATGAGAAGCGGGGCGATCACCAGGTGGACCTCGTCGATCAGCCCGGCGCGCAGATACTGCCGGATGACCGCCGCCCCGCCGCCGATCCGGACGTCCTTGCCGTCCGCGGCGTCGAAGGCCCGCCGGAGGACCGTCTCCGGCGGCTCGTCGGTGAAGTGGAAGGTGGTGCCACCGGCCATCTCCAGCGACGGTCGCAGATGGTGGGTGTGGACGAAGACATCGTGGTGGTACGGCGGGTTGTCGCCCCACCAGCCCTGCCAGGACTCGTCCTCCCACGGCCCGCGCTGCGGACCGAACATGTTCCGCCCCATGATCGTGGCGCCGATGTTCTGGTCACCGCGCACGAAGTGGTCGACATCGATCCCGGACTTCCCCGCGGCCGCGTCCTCCGACGCGGACATGAACCAGCTGTGCAGCTCGTCGCCCCAGCCGACGCCGTCACCGAAGGGGGCGTCCGGTCGCTGGTTCGGACCGGCCATGAAGCCGTCGAGGGAGATCGTCACGTTGTGCACCCGGACCTTGGGCATGGCCTTCACCTCTCGTGTGGTGTCGTGCTCTCACCCCTGCGTCGTTCCGAGCGTGCCTGGATCGACATCCCCGCGCACCTTTTTCCAGACGAGTGTGTGGCGCCAGAAGAGCCGCCGCCTCGGCCGGACTCCCGGGAGGACGCGGCGGGCCTCGCGGACGAACTCGGTGTAGAGGACGTCGGCCGGGCGGGTCGGGGCCGTCATCGCGACGGGACGTGGCGCCCTGCGCCCCCGGTTCCTGACCCAACCGGTGATCAGGTTGAGCGGAACGGACGCGAGGCCCAGGAGGGTCTGGACGCGGGTGTCCTCCCGCGTCAGGGCGACGATCACCAGGGTGCCGCCGGGTGCCAGTTGCCGCCTGAAGCGGATGAGCGCCTCGGTCAGGGGGAGGTGGTGGAGCACGGCGACACAGGTGATGACGTCGTAGGGGGAGCCTTCGTCGTAGGCCAGCGCGTCCGCGACGGCGAAGGTCACGGGGAGCCCGGGGCCGGTGGCCTCCCTCGCCCTGCCGATGATCCGTTCGTCGCTGTCGATGCCGTGCACATGGGTCGCACGCGCCGCCAGCAGCCGGGCCAGGTCGCCGGCACCGCAGCCGACGTCCAGGGCCCGGTCGAAACGGCCGGGCAACCGGCGAAGGATCCACGGGTGGAAGTGGGCGTTGTGGCTCCAGGGGTGGGCGTCGTTGAAGCGGGCGAGGGCATCCACGAGAGGCATGGTTCATTTCAACAGGGCATCCGTCCCTCCCGGTTGACCTTCCGCACCCTCGCCCGCAGCACATCGGCCTGCGGCGCGGGCCCGGTGGACTCCGGCGGACAGTCCCACTCCCGCCCGCCGCCGAGGGGCCGCAGCTGCACCCTCCCGCCCAGGTGCCCCATCACCTCCCCCACGCGCCCGTCCCGCCCGTCCACGACGTACGACCCCACCGGCGGCGCCTCCCCGCGCAGTACGGACGCCAGCCGCTCGGCCGTGCGTACGTTGCACCGCCCCAGGTCGACCAGCGGGAACGGCTCGTCACCGGCACCGGTGAGGGGGTCGACGGCGAGGGACGGCAGCACGACGCCGACCCCGCTGAGCGCCTCCCGCAGGGACTCCAGGACTTCTTCGGTGGACCGCACGCTTCCTCCATCGGCACGGTGGGTTGGTGATTCGCGACACAGCGTGTCCGGTACGGCTCTAACCTGGCCAGACAGGGCGTCCCAACAACCTCGACTGGTGGATCGGGAGCTACGCATGGCAGGACCGAAGGACCTGGACCCGTCGTCGTCACCACGAGCACTGCTGGGCGCGGAGCTGCGGCACGCGCGCGAGAAGGCCGGCCTGAGCCAGGAGGAGCTCGGGCAACGGCTGTTCGTGAGCGGGTCGTTCGTGGGGCAGTTGGAGGCCGGGACACGGAGGATGCAGCGGGATGTCGCGCGACTGCTGGACGAGACACTCGGGACGGAAGACTTCTTCCTGCGGAACTGCGGGGCGTCGGCGAAGTCGCGGTATCCGGAGCACTTCGCGGAGGCGGCAGAGGCGGAAGCACGGGCCGCTGCGATCAGCCAGTACGCACCGTTGCTGATCCCGGGGTTGCTGCAGACGCCCGCGTACGCACGAGCGGTGTGCCGCGCCTATCAGCCGACGGCTCCGGAGGATGAGATCGAGAAGCTGGTGGTGGCCCGGAGCGACCGGGCTCGGCTCCTCGACGATCCAACAGAGCCCATGTTGTGGGCGGTGATTGACGAGGCAGCGCTGCGTCGGGTGACGGGAGGCCGCACGGTGATGGCGGAGGCCCTGCACCACATCGCCGAACTGGCACGCCGGAGACGGGTGATCGTGCAGGTGCTGCCATTTGATGCGGGAGCGCACGCGGCCATGGAGGGCTCCACCAAGCTCATGGAGTTCGAGGACGCCCCTCCGCTCGTCTACTTCGAGGGCGTCGGCACCGGGCGGCTGGAGGACGATCCGGCCGTCGTCAGGCACCAGCGCTTCACCTACAGGCTCCTGATGGCCTCCGCCCTCTCTCCTCAGAAGTCCCTGGCCCTGATCGAGGCGATGGCGCAGGATTACGCCCATGAGGAACACCCCTGAGTCCTGGCGCAAGTCGAGCTACAGCGGCGGCAGCGGCGGCGACTGCCTCGAAGTGGCCCTCGGTCACCCCACCACCATCCCCGTCCGCGACTCCAAGAACCCCCACGGCCCGAAGCTCGTGTTCCGGCCGGAGGCGTGGTCGGCGTTCGTGGAGGCCGCCGCCCGCGACCACTGGACCGGATAACGGCCCGCGCTGTGACCCGGCGACCAACTGCTCGGCGAGTTGGACGGCTCGCCTCCCCCAAGAGGTCAGGATCTGACCTATATGCCTCCTAGCGTGTGACCTGTCGTCGGAACAGCAATCCACGGAGGGCACCACCATGACCACCGCCACGAAGACCACCCTGCCCACGGGCGAGCGCGCCGACCTGCTGGAGGCGCTGGCCAAGCAGCGGCACTTCCTGCGCTTCACCACCCGTGACCTCACCGACGAGCAGGCCGGGCAGCGGACCACCGTCAGCGAACTGTGTCTCGGCGGCCTGATCAAGCACGTCACGTCGGTGGAACGCAACTGGGTGGGCTTCATCGAGAAGGGCCCGTCGTCGATGGGCGACTTCACCGCCATGACCGAGGACGACTGGGCCCGGCGGGCCGACGAGTTCCGGATGCTGCCCGGCGAGACCCTGGCCGGAGTGCTGGCCGACTACGCGGAGACGGCCGAACGGACGGACGAACTGGTCGCCACCCTGCCCGACCTGGACGCCGCCCATCCGCTGCCCAAGGCCCCGTGGTTCGAGGCCGGGGCCCAGTGGTCGGCCCGCAGGGTGCTGCTGCACATCGTCGCCGAGACCGCCCAGCACGCCGGCCACGCCGACATCGTCCGGGAGGCCCTGGACGGCGCCAAGAGCATGGGCTGACCGGTCCCGAAGCTCAAGCGTCCAGCTCCGAGCCCTCTTTTCAAGGAATGGGTGGAGGACCCCAACCCGCCCTCCCACCCCGCGTGTTGACGCGAAGCGACCGGCTTGCCACGCACAGTCACGATCGTCTAGCGTGCCCGAATAACGAACAGCCCCCGCCAGGTGCTACCAACACCTGCGGGGGCTTGACCTACGAGATCGATCGAGAGCATCGACCTGTGGCTGCCACCAATCTTAGTCCTGCCTTCCTGCCCGCGCACGCCTCCCCACCCCATGGCGAACCCGGGATACGGCAAACGCTCCACCCCCGACCAACGCCCCCGCACCGCGCACGACTTCGTCCACCTCCCACCCCGCGAAGCCGCCATCGCCGGGTACCTCGACCGCCTCCCCGACGGCGCCGACATCTCCGTAAAGACGCTGGCCAAGACGCTGCCGTACGGACAGTGCGCGCTGGGCACGGCCCTCAACCGCCTGCAACAGGCAGGCCACTTGCGCCGGGGGCGCGAGCGCCTGGCCTCCGCTACCGGAGGGCACCGCTGGATCACCCGATCGTGGTTCTCGCGTACCGCCCGTGACGACGACTGGTGGGCGGCCTTCACTCGGGGTGACGTACCGCACGACCCACCGAGCCGCCCGCCCACCCGTTCCCGCGCCCACATCCTCCTCGCCGCGCTGGGCCGCGAGACCCCCTCCCTGTCCCTCTCCGCCGCCGACTGCGCGGCCCTCGCCCCGCTGGTGACGGAGTGGTTCGCCCGAGGGGCCACCGAGGACGTCGTACGCCACGCCCTGACCAGCGGTCTGCCGATCCCGGTCCACCACCCGGCCGCCCTGCTCCGCCGCCGCCTGACCGACAAACTCCCACCGGAGCCCCCGCCGCCCCTGACGCCCCACCGGATCCTGGAGTGCGCGGAGTGCGGAGTTCCCGGGCCTCCGGAGGCCCTGCCCGGGGGCGTGTGCGGCGGTTGCCGCGACGGATACACCCCCGCGCGCCCCGCCTCGCTCCTGCCCGCCCATGTGATCCATGCTCGCGCGGACGAGATCCGGGCTGCGATGTCCCTGCCATCCCGGGGCCAGAGGTCAAGCCGGTACCCGACCAGGGCCTGACACCGACCGCCGTGACCGGGGCGACAAGGTTCGCGGGTACGCGGAAGCGGGAATCCCCGTCCACCTGCTCGTCGACCGGGCCCTGGACGCGATTACCGTGTACAGCGACCCGCGCGACGGGACCCTGGATACCGAAAAGCTCAAGGACTACGCAGACTGAGACCATGAACCACGCCCAGCTCACCGCCCTAGGCCGTGCCCTCCGTGTGCTCGGCGAGCACGGCGACGCTCTCACCGCCGACGCTCCGGACGCCAAGCTGCACGAGGTCAGAACCGATCTGAAGCGTGCGCTGGAGCTGCTGGAGGACAGCGTCACCACCGCCGCCCCCAGCACCCGCTGCGCCGAGCACCCGAACGGCCCGGTCGACGAGAACGCCCCCGACCTGTGCCTGCTGTGCGAGACCCGGCGCAGGGCGGCCCGGCGCGCCGAGATCAACGGACCGTCCGCGCGCCCCCGCTCCACCGAACCCACCCCCTCCCGGTACGGGGTGCGGGAGGACCGGCCCCAGCCCCAGCAGCGCTGGCTGCCGGAGCAGTGGACCGGCCAGGAGTGGCAGCTGTGCGGGACGCCGAGGCGGGACCGGCACGAGGCCGAGCTCTACATCAACGCCCAGCGCCGCGGGCCGCGCGCCGCGATGGCGTACCGGCTCGTCCACGAGTTCACCGACTACGAGGTGCTGCGGGTGTGGGGTACTCCGGTGCGCGTGGACATCGAGCCGCTCGGCAATCTGTAGAGCCCGAGCGTTCTACTTCAGCAGCGGCAGCGCCGGGAAGTCGTACCCCTCCCACATCCGCCGCGACACCTCCTCCGGGTACGGCCGCACCTCCGCCCGCACGTCCAGCACCTGGGTCAGCCGGCCCGACGCCTCGAACGCCGGCCACCCCGGATCCCCGGTCCGTGCGAACCCGGCCCACGCCGACTGGAAGCGCGCGGTCAGCGTCCGGGCCTCGTCCGGCACCCCGGTCCCCGCGAACAGCAGCTGCCCGAGGTCGGCGTCGTACGTGCCGAACAGCAGCGGGATGTCCAGCCCGTGGCACGCGCCGAGCGCGCCGCCGAATCCCGGTGCGGGCCAGGTGAGTTCGTAGAGATGGGCGCGGCCGCCACCCGCCGTCTGCGCCTCCGCGAGCCGCAGGGACGGGATGTTGAACAGCCAGTCCGTCTGCACGCGTTCGAAGAGTTCGGTGGGCGAGGCGTCCGGGAATGCCTCGCGGTAGGAGCGCTCCCCGTCCGGGCCCGGTGCGAACGTCCGCAGCGCCGCGGCCGCCTGCTCCTCGGTGATCCTGCCGAGGTGCTCGCCGAGGGCGAGGAAGAGCCGGTACTCGTCGCGGTTGTGCCCGACGAGCAGGTCCACGTCCCGCCCGGCGCCCGCGGCCAGCGCCTCCCAGGGGGTGCACGGCAGCACCTCCCCGTCGACGACCGGCGCGAACGGCGTCACCGTCGGCGCAGCCTGCCCCCACCGGTCGTCGTACTCACGCATCCGCGCGCTCAACCGCTCACCGGCCGCCGGGAGTTCGCACGGATCCACGGCGGACAGCGCGGCGGCCACGGGAGCGAGCCCCGCCTCCTTGCCGAGCTCCACCGCTATGTCCCGGGCGAGATCGGCGGAGAAATAGGTACCGGGCACGCTCTGCGCGACGGCCCGCCGGAACAGGCCCCGCGCGGCCGGCATCGCCAGCAGCGAGGCCACCGACCCCGCGCCCGCCGACTCCCCGAACACGGTGACCTGCCCGGGGTCCCCGCCGAACGCCGTGATGTTGTCCCGCACCCACTCCAGCCCCGCGACCTGGTCCAGCAGCCCCCGGTTCGCGGGCGCCCCCTCCAGCAGGGTGAACCCCTCGATGCCGACGCGGTAGTTGAGGGTGACGACGACAACGTCGCCGCCGCGCGCGAGATGCTGGGCGTCGTAGCCGGGGCTGCCGGAGTGGCCGAGCTTGTAGGCGCCGCCGTAGATCCACACCATCACCGGGCGGCGGGCCGCGGGGTCCGTCTCGGGGGTCCAGACGTTGACCGTCAGCCAGTCGTCACCGGTGGGCGTCGCGGGCTGCGCGGCCCGGCCCTGGAAGCCGGACTCCTGCGGGGGCGGGGGCCCGAAGGCGTACGCCTCCCGGGTCCCCTCCCAGCTCCCGACGGGCCGCGGTGCCTGGAACCGCCCCTCACCCACCGGCGGTTCGGCGAACGGGATCCCCCGGAAGACCACCAGTCCGTCCTCGGCGCGCCCGCGCACGGCACCGGCCGCGGTACGCACTTCGAGACCCTCGGCTGACGTCATCGGTCGAACTCCTCACAGGTCGGGGCTGCTGCGCCTCACTCCAGCCCACGTCCCTTGCCTGAGTCAACCAAGCCGGGGAGCGTTGTTGCGTCAGCTCAACGACTTCAGCGCGGACGCGTCGTACGGCTGAAGTTCGTCGAAGCGGCCCGCCAGCACCTTCGCGGCCCACTCGGGGTCCTGGAGCAGCGCCCGCCCGACGGCGACCATGTCGAACTCCTCGCGCTCCAGGGCGTCGAGGAGGTCGTCGATGCTCTTGACCGGGGAGCCCTCGCCCATGAAGCCCTTGATGAAGTCGCCGTCGAGGCCGACCGAGCCCACGGTGATGGTGGTCCGGCCGGTGAGCTTCTTGGTCCAGCCGGCGAGGTTGAGGTCGGAGCCCTCGAACTCGGGGAGCCAGTAGCGGCGGGTGGAGGCGTGGAAGGCGTCGACACCGGCCGCGGCGAGCGGGGCGAGGATCGCCTCCAGCTCCTCGGGCGTCTCGGCGAGCCGCGCCTTGTAGGCGTCCTGCTTCCACTGCGAGTACCGGAAGATGACCGGGAACTCGGACGAGACCGTCTCGCGTACGGCCGCCACGATCTCCGCCGCGAACTTCGCGCGGGCGACCGGGTCACCGCCGTAGGCGTCGGTACGGCGGTTGGTGCCCGCCCACAGGAACTGGTCGAGGAGGTAGCCGTGGGCGCCGTGCAGTTCCACGCCGTCGAAGCCGATGCGCTCGGCGGCGGCCGCGGCCTCGGCGAACGCGCCGATGACGTCGTCCAGGTCGCGCTGGGTCATCGCCTTGCCGGTGGGCTCGTCGGCGCCGATCCGCAGGCCCGAGGGGCCGACGGCGGGGGCGTCGGCGTAGGGCGCCTCACCCTCGTTGCGGACCATGCCGATGTGCCACAGCTGCGGCACGATGGTGCCGCCCGCCGCGTGCACCTGCTCGGCGACCTTCGCCCAGCCCGCCAGCTGCTCCTCGCCGTGGAACCGCGGGACGTTGTCGCTGTTCCCCGCCGACGTGTGGCCCACGTAGGTGCCCTCGGTGACGATCAGACCGACCCCGGCGGCCGCGCGGCGGGAGTAGTACGACGCCACGTTCTCGCCGGGGACACCGCCCGGGGAGAACATGCGGGTCATGGGCGCCATCGCGATGCGGTTCGGGACGGTCAGGCCGTTGATGTGCACCGGACGGGACAGAATCTCGGCAGCGCGGGAGGGGACGGGGGCAGTCACGTGGGGGTACTCCTCGGTATGTGCATGCGCATGGACACTACCCAGGTGCCAACCGTCCCGCGCGCCTCAGGATTTCCCGCTGCTCTGTGACTCCGGCCACGCATGGAAGAAGCCCGCCCCACGAGTGTGGGACGGGCTTCTTATCGAGCGCCGGGCAGGCCTTGCACCTGCATCTCCCCGCAGGAAGCGGGGCGTCTTTCCTTGGACCACCAACGCGTAGTCGACCGACGGGAGTTCACGTCGGGCGGCTCGTGATCAACTATAGCGCAAGAAAAGACCGGGGGCGGCCACCCCCTGTTCCCAGGAAGGACCGCCCCCGGCAAGGACGTTGATCGACCGTCGGGCCTCACGGCCCGGGGCGATCAGAAGTCCATGTCACCGCCCGGCATACCGCCACCGGCGGGCGCGGCGGCCTTCTCCGGCTTGTCGGCGATGACGGCCTCGGTGGTGAGGAAGAGCGCGGCGATGGAGGCGGCGTTCTGCAGGGCAGAGCGGGTCACCTTCGCCGGGTCGATGATGCCCTCGGCGATCATGTCGACGTACTCACCGGTCGCGGCGTTCAGGCCGTGGCCGACGGGCAGGTTGCGCACCTTCTCGACGATGACGCCACCCTCGAGACCACCGTTGACGGCGATCTGCTTGAGCGGGGCCTCCAGCGCGAGCTTCACCGCGTTGGCACCGGTCTGCTCGTCGCCCGAGAGGTCCAGCTTCTCGAAGACGCTGGAGGCCTGCAGGAGCGCCACGCCACCACCGGCGACGATGCCCTCCTCGACGGCCGCCTTGGCGTTGCGCACGGCGTCCTCGATGCGGTGCTTGCGCTCCTTGAGCTCGACCTCGGTCGCGGCACCGGCCTTGATGACGGCGACGCCACCGGCGAGCTTGGCCAGGCGCTCCTGGAGCTTCTCGCGGTCGTAGTCCGAGTCGCTGTTCTCGATCTCGGCACGGATCTGGTTCACGCGGCCGTTGACCTGGTCCGAGGAACCGGCACCGTCGACGATGGTGGTCTCGTCCTTGGTGATGACGACCTTGCGGGCGCGGCCCAGGAGGTCCAGGGTCGCGTTCTCCAGCTTGAGGCCGACCTCCTCGGAGATGACCTCGCCGCCCGTGAGGATGGCGATGTCGCCGAGCATGGCCTTGCGGCGGTCACCGAAGCCCGGGGCCTTGACGGCGACGGACTTGAAGGTGCCGCGGATCTTGTTGACGACCAGGGTCGACAGGGCCTCGCCCTCGACGTCCTCGGCGATGATCAGCAGCGGCTTGCCCGACTGCATGACCTTCTCCAGGAGCGGGAGCAGGTCCTTGACGGAGCCGATCTTGGAGTTGGCGATGAGGATGTACGGGTCGTCGAGCGACGCCTCCATCCGCTCCATGTCGGTGGCGAAGTACGCCGAGATGTAGCCCTTGTCGAAGCGCATACCCTCGGTGAGCTCCAGCTCCAGACCGAAGGTCTGGGACTCCTCGACGGTGATGACGCCTTCCTTGCCGACCTTGTCCATCGCCTCGGCGATGAGCTCGCCGATCTGGGTGTCGGCGGCGGAGATGGAGGCCGTGGAGGCGATCTGCTCCTTGGTCTCGACATCCTTGGCCTGCTCGAGGAGAGCGGCGGAGACGGCCTCGACGGCCTTCTCGATACCGCGCTTGAGGGCCATGGGGTTGGCGCCGGCGGCTACGTTGCGCAGGCCCTCGCGGACGAGCGCCTGGGCGAGCACGGTCGCCGTGGTCGTACCGTCACCGGCGACGTCGTCCGTCTTCTTGGCGACTTCCTTGACCAGCTCGGCGCCGATCTTCTCGTACGGGTCCTCGAGCTCGATCTCCTTGGCGATGGAGACACCATCGTTGGTGATCGTGGGGGCGCCCCACTTCTTCTCGAGGACGACGTTGCGGCCCTTGGGGCCGAGCGTCACCTTGACGGCGTCCGCGAGCTGGTTCATGCCGCGCTCGAGGCCGCGCCGCGCCTCCTCGTCGAACGCGATGATCTTGGCCATGTGAAGTGGTCCCTCCAGGACTGGGGGTGATTCCTTCGGACCGCGCCCGCGCCCGCGACGGACGGCTCGCCGGCCTGTGGATCCTTGCCCCACAAGGCCTGCGGGCCTCACCGACCCGGTCCATCTTTGTCACTCTCACCTTCAGAGTGCTAACGCCAATGATTAGCACTCGGCATGGTCGAGTGCAAGCGCCTCCCGAATACCGGGGTGGGGAGCGCGCAGTTCCCCGCGCCCCTGGAAGAGCCATGCGGACGCTCGCGCAGCCGCGCACGGCGGGCGGGTGCGGGCCGGTGGGGGCTGGTCGCGCAGTTCCCCGCGCCCCTACGGAGCTACAGCCACCGGCGCCGCTATGGACTGTGCCGGGTGCGGTCGTGTTGCGGGTACAGGTGCGTCGTGGCTGGTCGCGCAGTTCCCCGCGCCCCTGGGGGGGTGCAGTCGCCGGCACCACGACGGACCGTTGGCCGGGTACGGCGTGCAGGGGACGGGGTGGGGGGTGTCCGCCCGCAGCGGCCGGCGTCCGTTACAGGGCACTTCTCAAGGGGCCGAGCCGCCGGACCGAGGACGGATACCCCCCGCCCCGGCCCCGACCCCACCACCCACCCGCCCCTCCAGGGGCGCGGGGAACTGCGCAAAAACGCCCGCCCCCACCGGACCCGCACAAGCACATGCCGAAGGGCCCGTACCCATGACTCCCCATGGGGTACGAGCCCTTCGAAGAAGAACGAAGAACGACGCTGTTGTTACCCGGCGCGTGCTTCAGCCAGTCGCGAGACGAACCATGTCCGCCTGCGGCCCCTTCTGACCCTGCGAGATCTCGAACTCGACCCGCTGGCCCTCTTCAAGGGTGCGGTAGCCGTCCATCTGAATCGCGCTGTAGTGGACGAATACATCCGCACCACCGTCGACCGCGATGAAGCCGTACCCCTTCTCCGCGTTGAACCACTTGACGGTGCCCTGAGCCATGCCTAACTCCCCTATTACTGGCCCTTGCACGGATCCACACTTCATGGATCCGGGTCAGACCTCACCCCCCACATGGTTGGGGGCGTGCGCCGGAACGCGTCGACCGCGGCTGAATGTATCTGTCCAACTGCCGTCTGCAACAGGTCAATCGGACGAGAATTCTGGACGGAAGGGGTCCGGAATGTAGTGAGAATTCGCCCGAATTCGGGGCAAGTCGGGCCCCATAAAAGGAGCATAAGCCACAAAGAACCCACACACTTTGGCTACTTCTCGTCGCATCCGAAGTCAGAACTCATATGCGTCCGGCATGCGGGAAGCAGCAGGTTCCCCAACTGTACCGTGCTCAACCATAGAGAATTGCCCCCTCCGCTTCTCTCGCGGAGAGGGCAATCAGATGAACACTCGGTAATTACTGTTACCGAAGGTAATGACCAGTCATACGGTCACCCGCCGGCGACCGCCGGGATGATGGAGACTCCGGCCCCGTCGGGCGTCACCGTCTCCAGCCCCTGCTCGAACCGCACATCGTCGTCGTTCACGTACACGTTCACGAACCGCCGCAGCTTGCCCTGGTCGTCGAGAACCCGCGCGGCGATCCCGGTGTGGTTCTTCTCCAGATCCGCGATGACCTCGGCGAGGGTCCCGCCCTCGGCCTGCACCTCGGCCTGGCCGCCGGTGTAGGTGCGCAGGATGGTGGGGATGCGGACGTTGACGCTCATGCGAGGCCAGCCTCTCGGAAAGAGTCCAGGTTCGGACGAATCGTGGCGGTGAGCCCGGTACCGGCCACCGCGTCCAGGGTCTTGAGACCGTCGCCGGTGTTCAGCACCACCGTGGTCTTCGTCGGGTCGAGGACGCCGTTCTCGATCAGCTTGCGGGTCACACCCACGGTCACGCCACCCGCGGTCTCCGCGAAGATGCCCTCGGTACGCGCCAGCAGCTTGATCGCGTCGACTACCTGCTCGTCGTTCACGTCCTCCACGGCACCGCCGGTACGACGCGCGATGTCCAGCACGTACGGCCCGTCCGCCGGGTTGCCGATCGCCAGCGACTTGGCGATGGTGTTCGGCTTCTGCGGCCGGACCACGTCGTGGCCCGCCTTGTACGCCACCGACACCGGCGAGCACCCCTCGGCCTGCGCACCGAAGATCTTGTACGGCTTGTCCTCGACGAGCCCGAGCTTGATCAGCTCCTGCAGACCCTTGTCGATCTTCGTGAGCTGCGAGCCGGAGGCGATCGGCACGACCAGCTGGTCGGGAAGCTGCCAGCCCAGCTGCTCGCAGATCTCGTACGCCAGGGTCTTGGACCCCTCCGCGTAGTACGGCCGCAGGTTGACGTTGACGAAGCCCCAGCCCTCGCCGGCCGGGTCGCCGATCAGCTCGGAGCAGAAGCGGTTCACGTCGTCGTAGTTGCCCTCGATGCCGACGAGCTCGCCGCCGTAGATCGCGGCCATGACGACCTTGCCCTGCTCCAGGTCGTGCGGGATGAACACGCAGGAACGGAAGCCGGCCCGGGCAGCGGCGGCGCCCACCGCACCGGCCAGGTTGCCGGTGGAGGAGCAGGAGAGGGTGGTGAAACCGAAGACGCGGGCGGCCTCGATGGCCTGGGCGACGACGCGGTCCTTGAAGGAGTGCGTCGGGTTGCCGGAGTCGTCCTTGACGAACAGCTTCCCGGCGTCGACGCCCAGCTCGCGGGCGAGGTTGTCGGCCTTGACGAGCTTGGTCCAGCCGGGGTTGATGTTGGGCTTGTCCGCCACGTCCGCGGGGACGGGCAGCAGCGGGGCGTAGCGCCAGATGTTCGCGGGTCCCGCCTCGATCTGCTTGCGGAGCTCCTCAGTGTCGTACGCCGAGAAGTCGTAGGCGATCTCGAGCGGGCCGAAACACTCCTCGCAGGCGAAGACCGGGCCGAGCGGGACGCGGTGACCGCATTCGCGGCAGCTCAGCGCCGCGGCGGGACCCAGATCGACGGAGTTCGTGGTGCTTGCAACTGTCTGCGCAGCCATGGAGGCGAGGCCCTTTCTCCTCATCTTCCTCACGACGCATCTCGCCGTGAGACGGATTTGGCACCTTCCCGAGCCGGGAGCCTCGCGGAGACGATCGTCATCGATCGCTACGAGAACCGACTGGAGGGTTGCCGGGGCTTCATCGGGCCGTATCCCTCTGCCCCTCTGGATGAGCGGTATGAAGTTGTGAACGGCGGGCCACCCAGGACATGCGATGGTCACCCGCGTTGTTCAAGACTGTAACCGAAGGCCAGGACAGTTGAGATAGTCGTCCGAACGGCGAGATGGATCACACGCAGATCACACGCAGAGGAGCCGCGCACTGTGCTGAACGAAGTCGAGCGCTGGCTGGCCACCCGGTCCTGGTCCGCGACCGATCGCCCGCTCCACCGGATCATGGCCGCGAAGCGGAGCACGGGTCGGACCGTCAGTGTCGTCCTGCCCGCGCTCAACGAGGAGGAGACGGTCGGTGACATCGTCGCCGTGATCCGTCATGACCTCATGCAGCAGGTCCCGCTCGTCGACGAGATCGTCGTCGTCGACTCGGGATCGACCGACCGCACCTCGGAGGTCGCCACCGCGGCCGGGGCGCGGGTCGTCCACCGCGACGACATCCTCCCGCGCATACCGGCCGTGCCCGGCAAGGGCGAGGTCCTGTGGCGCTCCCTGCTCGTCACCAGCGGGGACATCGTCTGCTTCATCGACGCCGACCTGAAGGAGTTCTCCTCGGACTTCGTCGCCGGCATCGTCGGACCGCTGCTCACCGACCCCGAGGTCGACCTGGTCAAGGGCATGTACGACCGTCCCCTGGGCGGCGCCGCCGGGCAGGGCGGCCGGGTCACCGAGCTCATGGCGCGCCCGCTGCTGAACATGCACTGGCCGCAGCTGGCCGGTTTCGTGCAGCCGCTGGGCGGCGAGTACGCGGCCCGGCGCTCGCTGCTGGAGCAGCTGCCGTTCCCCGTCGGCTACGGCGTCGAGCTGGGCATGCTGGTCGACGCCCTGCACCTGGTGGGCCTGGACGCCCTCGCCCAGGTCGACGTCGGCGTGCGCAAGCACCGCCACCAGGACGGACAGGCCCTGGGCCGGATGTCCGCCGCGATCTACCGTACCGCCCAGCTCCGGCTGGCCCGCGGTCACATGATCCGGCCCGCCCTCACCCAGTTCGAGCGGGGCCGGGACGGCTTCGAGCCGCGGACGTACTCCGTGGACACGGAGGAGCGGCCGCCGATGACGGAGATCCCGGAGTACATGAAAAGAAGGGCTGCGTAGGAGCGCCCCTTCCGGAGCGCTCCCAAGGGAACGTTTGAGCGGTTGGACACCGGGCTAGGTTTCGAGGCATGGCTTCATCGCACAACGCCCAGGTGCTGGTCGCGTCCAACCGCGGCCCGGTCTCGTACGAGGTCCAGGAGGACGGTTCGCTGACACCCAAACGGGGTGGCGGCGGACTGGTCTCGGGCCTTTCGGCGATCGGTCCGGAGGCGGGCGCGCTGTGGGTGTGCTCGGCGCTGTCCGACGGTGACCGCGAGGCGGTGCGGCAGGGGGTCGGCGAGGACGGCGTCCGCATGCTCGCGATCCCGGCCGACGTGCACGCGGACGCGTACAACGGCATCGCGAACTCGGTCCTCTGGTTCGTCCACCACCTCCTCTACCAGACCCCGCTGGAGCCGTCCTTCGACGCGGAGTTCCGGCGCCAGTGGGCGTCGTACGAGACGTACAACCGCGCCTTCGCCGAGGCGCTCGCCGAGGAGGCGGCCCAGGGGGCGGCGGTCCTGGTGCAGGACTACCACCTGTGCCTGGTGCCGGGGATGCTCCGCGAGCTCCGCCCCGACCTGCGCATCGCCCACTTCTCGCACACGCCGTGGGCGCCGGTGGACTACTTCCGGATGCTGCCGGACGACATCGCGTCCCAGCTGCTGCGGGGCATGCTGGGCGCCGACCGGCTCGGCTTCCTCACCCGCCGCTGGGCGGACGCGTTCACGGCCTGCGCCACGGAGCTCGCGGACGGGCTCGGCGAGACCCGGATCGGGGTGCACGGCCTGGGCGCGGACGCGGACTTCCTGCGCGAGCGCTCCCACCAGGCGGACGTCGAGGAGCGGATCGTCTCCCTGCGCGAGGAGATCGGTGAGGGCCGCAGGACCGTCGTCCGCGTCGACCGCACCGAGCTGTCCAAGAACATCGTCCGCGGGCTGGTCGCCTACCGGCGGCTGCTGGAGTCGCGGCCCGAGTGGCGGGAGCGGGTCGTGCACGTGGCGTTCGCGTATCCCTCGCGGCAGGACCTGGCGGTGTACCGGGACTACACGGCCGAGGTGCGGCGCGTGGCGGAGGAGATCAACGACACCTTCGGCACCCCCGGCTGGACGCCGGTCCTGCTGAATCTGGAGGACGACTTCGCGCGCTCCCTCGCCGCGTACCGGCTGGCCGACGTGGCGCTGGTCAACCCCATCCGGGACGGCATGAACCTGGTCGCGAAGGAGGTGCCGGTGGTCTCCGACGAGGGGTGCGCGCTGGTGCTGTCGCGGGAGGCCGGGGCGCACGAGGAGCTGAAGGACGACGCGATCGTGGTGAACCCGTACGACGTGGAGCAGACGGCGGCGGCCCTGCACGAGGCCCTGACGATGCCGCCCCACGAGCGGGCCGAACGCGCGAAGCGGCTCGCCGCGGCGGCGACGGCACTCCCGCCGGCCCAGTGGTTCCTGGAGCAGCTGAACGCACTGAAAGCGCTGAACGGGTGAGCATGAACCTTCCGACGCCCACCACCCCCGCCGGCCAGGAGGGCCTGCGCGCACTCCTCGCGGAGCCGCGCCGCGCGGTGATCGGCCTCGACTTCGACGGGACGCTGGCACCGATCGTGGCGGACCCGGAGCAGGCCTTCGCCCACCCCGAGGCGGTGCCGGCGCTCGCGGCGCTCGCGCCGAAGGTGGCGTCCGTGGCGGTGATCACCGGCCGCCCGGCCGCGGTCGCGGTCCGCAACGGCGGTTTCGCGCGGGTCCCGGGCCTGGAGCACCTGACCGTGCTCGGCCACTACGGGGCGGAGCGCTGGGACGCGGCGACGGGCGAGGTCACCGCCCCCGCCCCGCACCCGGGAGTCGCGGCGGTCCGTGCCGAGCTGCCGGAGCTCCTGGCCGGGACCGGGGCATGGCTGGAGGAGAAGGGCGGCCGGGCGGTGGCCGTCCACACCCGCAGGGCCGACGACCCCCAGTCCGCCTTCGAGGCCCTGCAGGGGCCCCTCGCCGACCTGGCCGCCCGCAACGGCCTGATCGTGGAACCGGGCCGGCTGGTCCTGGAGCTGCGCCCGCCCGGCATGGACAAGGGGGTGGCCCTGCAGAAGCACGCCCGCGAGGTCTCCGCCCGGTCCGTGCTGTTCGCCGGCGACGACCTGGGCGACCTGCCCGCCTTCTCCGCGGTCGACGACCTCCGCGCCGCCGGCACCCCCGGTCTCCTGGTGTGCAGCGGCAGCGACGAGGTGACGGAACTGCGCAAGCGGGCCGACCTGGTGGTGGACGGCCCGGCCGGTGTGGTGGGCCTGCTGCGGGCCCTGGCGGAACGACTCGGCTGACCCCTCAGCGCTCCGCCCGCCGGGCCTCCCGCACTCTGCGCAGCCGGTTCACCGTCACCGGGTCGAAGGCCAGCGCCCGCTGATCGTCCAGCAGGGCGTTGAGGAGCTGGTAGTAGCGGACCGGTGCGAGGCCCAGTTCCTCGCGGATGGCCCGCTCCTTCGCGCCGGGCCCCGCGAAGGAGCGGCGCTCCAGCGCGAGGACGTCCTGTTCCCGGCGGTCGAGTTCCGCGTGCTCCATGCCCTGAACCGTAACGGCCGCCACTGACAGCGACTACTCCGCGTTCTGCGCGGTCAGCTGCAGCGCGCGCAGCACCTCGCCGGGGTCGCCGTCGGAGCTCACCGCGGAGCCGATCCGCTTCTTCACGGCCGCGCTGACCGAGGCCCAGGACGTCTTGCCCACCGGGGGCAGCTCCGCGGAGGGCAGTGCGCCGAGGAAGGGCTTGAGGTCGGCGTCCCGGGAGGACCCGCTCATGGCCTCGGACGCGGAGTTGGTCACCGGCAGCAGGTCGTACTCCCGGGAGAACGCGAGGACGTTCTTCTCGCTGTAGACGAAGTCGAGGAAGTCGCCCACCTGTTCGGCGTGCCCGTTCTGCCTGAAGGCCATCATCCAGTCGGCGACGCCCATGGAGTTCCTGGTCGGTCCGTCGGCGCCGGGCATGGGCACCATCCCGAACTTCACGCCCTTCTCGGCGGCGATCTTCATCAGCGAGGGGTGGCCGTTGAGCATCCCGACGTCGCCGGCGGCGAACGCCGAGAACGCGGCGGCCCGGTTCAGGTTCTCGGGCGCGACCGGGCCGGTCAGCCCCTTGCCGACGAGGTCGTCCTTGAGCCAGGTCAGCGTCGCGACGTTCTCCTCGGAGTCGATGCCGTACGTGCCGGTGTCGTCGACGTACCCGCCGCCCCCGCTCAGCAGCCACTGCATGGTCTCGGCCTGTGCCTCCTCGGGGCCGAGCGGCAGCGCGTACGGGTACTTCACCCCGTCCGCCCTGAGCGCCCTGGCGTCGGCGGCCAACTGCTTCCACGTGGTCGGCGGGGTGAGCCCGGCGTCGGCGAAGAGGGTCTTGTTGTAGAAGAGCAGCCGGGTCGACGCGGCGAACGGCATGCCGTACTGCATGCCGTTGATCCGTCCCGCGGAGCCGAGCTGGGAGACGAAGTCGGCCTGCTCCCGGATCCCGATCAGCTCGTCGGCCTTGTACAGCAGTCCCTTGTCCGCGTAGTCGGCGTAGGCGCCGATCTGCGCCATGTCGGGCGCCTTCCCCGCGTCGACCAGTTCCTTGACCTTGCGGTCGACGTCGGTCCAGTTGTACACGCTGACGTCGACCTTCACACCGGAGTGCGCGGCCTCGTACTCCTTGACCAGCTTGTCCCAGTACTTCCGGGAGCTGTTGGCCGAGCTGTCGCCGTAGTCGGCGGCGACCAGCTTCAGCGTCACCTCGTCCGGTCCTCCGCCCAGGCCGCAGCCGCCGAGGACCGCCGTCATACCCAGTGCGGACACCGCCGCGATCGTTCCCGTCCTACGCCGCCGCACCGACAACCGCCCCACACTCACGTTCGAAAGCTTTCGAAAAGTCATACATATCTTGGACCTAAGGTCTACACCACGTGAGTGGACTAGACCTCTTGTGGGTCAACGGGTCACACTGTCCCCCGTGAGACATGTCATCGCCCTCGACGTGGGCGGCACCGGGATGAAGGCGGCCTTGGTCGGCGCGGGGGGCGAACTCCTGCACCGGGCCCGCCGGGCCACCGGCCGCGAGCGCGGACCGGACGCGGTCGTCGACGGCATCCTCGACTTCGCCGCCGAGCTGCGCGCGTACGGCACCGAGCAGCTCGGCGCCCCCGCGGCCGCGGCCGGCGTCGCCGTCCCCGGCATCGTCGACGAGGACCGGGGCATCGCGGCCTACGCCGCCAACCTGGGCTGGCGGGACGTCCCCCTGCGCGAACTGCTCGCCGCCCGCCTCGACGGCGTCCCGGTCGCCCTCGGCCACGACGTCCGCACCGGCGGCCTCGCCGAGGGCCGCATCGGGGCCGGCCAGGGCACCGACCGCTTCTTCTTCGTCGCCCTCGGCACCGGCATCGCGGGCGCGATCGGCATCGCGGGCCGGGTGGAGGCGGGCGCCCACGGATTCGCGGGCGAGATCGGCCACATCGCCGTACGTCCGGGCGGCAAGCCCTGTCCCTGCGGCCAGCGGGGCTGCCTGGAGCGGTATGCCTCCGCGGCGGCCGTCAGCGAGGCCTGGGCCTCGGTCACCGGGAACCCGGAGGCGGACGCCGCGGACTGCGCCAAGGCGGTCGAGGCCGAGGACCCACGGGCCCGGGAGGTCTGGCACCACGCGGTGGACGCCCTGGCCGACGGGCTGGTCACCGCCCTCACCCTCCTGGACCCGCGCACCCTGATCATCGGTGGCGGCCTGGCGGAGGCGGGGGAAACCTTGTTCACACCGCTGCGGGACGCGGTCCGGCGGCGCATCACCTTCCAGAAGCCGCCGACCATCGTCCCAGCAGCCCTGGGCGACACGGCGGGTTGCCTGGGCGCGGGCCTGCTGGCCTGGGATCTCCTCGACACGACGGACAGTTCGGAGGTAACGCCCTGATGACATCCCCCTCAGGGGCGCGGGGAACTGCGCGACCAGCCACGACGAACCCGCACCCCGCGACGGGCCCCGCGCCCCTCGTCCTGTCCGGCGCGACGGTCGTCCTCCCCACGGGAACCGTCGAAAACGGCCGAGTGATCGTCGACGGCACCCGAATCATCGGCGCCGCCCCGGAGAACGCCCAGTTCATCGACGTAACCGGCCATTGGCTGGTCCCAGGTTTCGTCGACCTCCACAACCACGGCGGCGGCGGCGCCTCCTTCACCTCGGGCACCGTCGACGACGTGCTCAAGGGCATCCGCACCCACCGGAACCACGGCACCACCACCCTCGTCGCCTCCACCGTCACCGGCGACATGGACTTCCTCGCCCAGCGAGCCGGCCTGCTGAGCGAGCTCGCCGAGCAGGGCGACATCGCCGGCGTCCACTTCGAGGGCCCGTTCATCTCCCCCTGCCGCAAGGGCGCGCACGCGGAGGCGCTGCTGCGGGATCCCGACCCGGCGGAGGTCCGCAAGCTGATCGACGCGGCGCGCGGGCAGGCGCGCATGCTCACCCTCGCCACCGAACTCCCCGGTGGCATCGACTCGGTACGCCTCCTCGCCGAGCACGGCGTCATCGCGGCGGTCGGCCACACGGACGCGACGTACGAGCAGACCGTCGAGGCCATCGACGCGGGCGCGACCGTGGCCACGCACCTCTACAACGCGATGCCGCCCCTCGGCCACCGCACTCCCGGCCCCATCGCCGCCCTCCTGGAGGACGAGCGGATCACGGTCGAGCTGATCGACGACGGCACGCACCTGCACCCGGCCGCGCTGCGACTGGCGTTCCACCACGCGGGAGCAGCCCGGGTCGCCTTCATCACGGACGCCATGGACGCGGCCGGCTTCGGCGACGGGCGTTATCTGCTCGGCCCCCTGGAGGTGGAGGTCAGCGAGGGAGTCGCCCGGCTCGTGGAGGGCGGCTCGATCGCCGGCTCGACCCTCACCCTGGACCGCGCCTTCAAGCGGGCGGTGACCGTCGACCGGATCCCGGTGCAGGACGTGGTCGCGGCGATCTCCGCCAACCCGGCCCGGCTGCTGGGCATGTCCGACCGCATCGGTTCGCTGGAGCCCGGCAAGGACGCCGACCTGGTCCTGCTCGACCATCAATTCGACCTCAAGGGCGTCATGCGCCGGGGCGAATGGGTGGTCGATCCCCAACTGGGCTGATGTGTCCCGCTGTTGGGCCCGGTGGCATCCTGGGAGACTGGACGGGCACATTCTGTCTTCCGGGGGAGGTCGGCCCAGGTGATCCTCACGGTCACGCTGAACACCGCTCTCGACATCACCTATCGCGTACGGTCGCTGCGGCCGCACACCAGTCACCGGGTCGGTGAGGTCACCGAACGCCCCGGCGGCAAGGGCCTGAACGTGGCCCGGGTGCTGGCGGCGCTCGGCCACGAGGTGACGGTCACCGGCTTCACGGGCGGAGACACGGGCCGCACGGTCCAGGACCGGCTCACCGCCGTCCCCGGCCTGGTGGACGCGCTCGTCCCGGTCAGCGGCCCGACCCGGCGCACGATCGCGGTCATGGACGAACGGTCCGGCGACACCACCCAGCTCAACGAGCCGGGTCCGACGGTGACGCCCGCGGAGTGGTCGGCCTTCCAGGAGGCGTACGAGGATCTCGTGCCGTCCGTCTCGGCGGTGGCCCTGTGCGGGAGTCTGCCGCCGGGGGTGCCGGTGGGGGCGTACGCGGGCTTGATCCGCACGGCGAAGGCGGCCGGGGTGCCGGTCCTCCTCGACACCAGCGGTGAGGCGCTGCGCCGCGGGGTCGCCGCCCGCCCCGACATCCTCAAGCCGAACACCGACGAACTGGCCGAACTGACCGGCTCCCACGAGCCGCTGCGCGCCACCCAGGACGCCCGACGCCGGGGCGCCCTCGCCGTCGTCGCCTCCCTGGGCAAGGAGGGCCTCCTCGCGACAACACCGGAGGGCCGCTGGCGCGCCATCCCGCCCACCGCGGTCCACGGCAACCCGACGGGCGCCGGTGACTCGGTGGTGGCGGGACTGCTGTCGGCCCTGGCGGAACAACTCCCCTGGCCGGACCGCCTGTCCCGCGCGGTCGCCCTGTCGGCGGCGACCGTACTCTCCCCGGTGGCCGGCGAGTTCGACCGCGACATCTACGAGGAGTGGGTACCCCGGGTGACGGTGACCGGGGAGGCCAGCGCGGCCTGACTTCTACTGGTCGACGTTCTCCGTGAGGGAGAACTGGTCGAGCAGGGCGTTGCACTGGTTGCCCTGCTGGCAGGACAGCTGGATCGTGTTGGTGCCTTTGGTCAGGGAGACCTGTGCCCAGGTCTCCTGCCACTCGTTCGCGGGGAGCCCACCGAAGTTCTTCATGTTCAGCGGCCGGGAGGAGGGTTTCCCGTTGACCGTCACCGTCGCGTTGGCGTCCTCGGCGGGAAGGCCGTAGCGGACGTACACCCGGTAGACGCCGGCCTTCTTGATGCCGTTGACCGTCCAGGTGACCGAGGCGCCGACCTGGTTGAAGCCCTGGACGTACACGCCCCCGTCGGACTTGGCACCCTTCACGTCGGACGCGACGCCGGTGCCGCCCTCCAGCCGCATCGTCTTGACGTCGGCCTTCGGAAGGTCGGCCGCCTCCGACGCCGATGCCGACGGGCTCGGCTCCGCGCTCTGGGACGTGGTCGGGGTCGTCGCCGCCTCGTTGCCCTTGTCGTCCTTCTGGTCGTCGCCGCCGGCCATCGCGATTCCGATGCCGATGACCACCGCGGCGACCACCGCGATCGCGCCGATCAGCAGACCCTTGGTGTTGGGACCGCCGCTGCGGCCGCCGCCACCGCTGTAGCCCGGCATGGGCTGCTGGCTGGTGGGGGCCCCGCCCGGGAGGGTCTCGGGGGCCTGATAGTGGGCGCTGGGCTGGCCGTAGCCGCCCTGGGCCTGCTGCTGCGGGACCTGGCCGTACGGGCCGTTCGGCGCGGCCGGTGCCTGCTGCTGGCCGTACTGCCGCTGGCCCACCGAGCGTGTCCGGTTGACGGAGTTCGGATAGCCGTAGCCGTAGCCGCCGCCGGAGGGCGGCTGGGCCCCGTTGGCCTGGCCGTCGGCGTAGAGGTAGCCGAACGGGTCTTCGTCCTCGGGCGTGCTCGCGCCGTTGTTGCCGGACGTCATCCCTTGGTACTCCTCAACAGGTGCGGATCGGATGCGATACGTGCAGTCAGAATGGCGAGCCTACCCGCTCCTGATGGCCCAAACGGGTGACTCGGATCGCATCAGCTCGCTGACCTGGGGCTCAGCCCGCGCGTCTGTGTTGTTTGGGACGAGATCGTTTCTCGACGTACATCCGCTCGTCGGCGGACTTCAACACTTCGTCCGCGGTCATACCGCAGTGCGCCCAGCCGATGCCGAAGCTGGCACCGACCCGGACGGCCCGTCCCTCGGCCCGGATGGGCTGGATGATCTCGTTGCGCAGACGCACCGCGAGGTCCGCCGCGTCGGCCTTGCCGAGGCCGTCGGCGAGGATCACGAACTCGTCGCCGCCGAGCCGGGCCACGGTGTCACCGTCGCGCACGCACTGCGACAGCCGCCGGGCGACCTCGATGAGCACCGCGTCACCCGCGTTGTGCCCGAACCTGTCGTTGATCGACTTGAAGCCGTCGAGGTCGCAGAAGAGCACCGCGAGCCCCTTGGTGCCGTCGTCGCGCTCCCCCTCGGGGGCGACGGTGTGCACATGGTGGTCGAAGGCGCCGATCGCCTCGGCGCCGCCCTGCCGGAAGTCGAAGCCGTGGCCGCCCGCGTCGAAGGCCGGGTGGCCGAAGGCGGCGTCGACGGGCTCCAGGGCGCCGGTGTGGGTGGGGCGCTGGCACAGCCGGGAGGACAGCCGCGAGCGCAGCTCGGCGGAGTTCGGCAGCCCGGTCAGGGAGTCGTGGGAGGCGCGGTGGGCGAGCTGGAGCTCGCGGCGCTTGCGCTCCTCGATGTCCTCGACGTGGGTGAGCAGGAAGCGCGGCCCGTCGGCGGCGTCGGCGACCACCGAGTTGCGCAGGGAGACCCAGAGGTACGTGCCGTCCCGGCGCCCGAGGCGGAGCTCGGCCCGTCCGCCCTCCGCCGAGGTGCGCAGCAGGGTGCCTATGTCCTCGGGGTGGACGAGGTCGGAGAAGGCGTAGCGGCGCATCGCGGACGCGGGGCGGCCGAGGAGGCGGCACAGGGCGTCGTTGGTGCGCAGGATGCGGCCGTGCTGGTCGCCGCCCATCTCGGCGATGGCCATGCCGGAGGGGGCGTACTCGAAGGCCTGCCGAAAGCTCTCTTCACTGGCCCGGAGGGCCTGCTGTTCCCTTTCGAGCCGGACCAGAGCGCGCTGCATGTTCGCGCGCAGACGCGCGTTGCTGATCGCGATGGCGGCCTGGAAGGTGTACATCTGCAGCGCCTCGCGGCCCCACGCCCCCGGCCTGCGGCCGTTGCGCGGCCGGTCCACGGACAGGACGCCGATCAGCTCGCCGCACTGGCCGCCCGGCACGCCCGGTGTGTACATCGGCGCGAACAGCCGGTCGGAGGGGTGCCACTCGTCCTCGAAGCGGGGCGCCGGGCCGTCGGTGTACCACTGCGGGACGTCGTCGTCGTCGAGGATCCAGCCCTCGGTGTGCGGGATGAAGACCAGGTCGCCCCAGGTCTCCCCCATGCTCAACCGGCGCTCCCAGGACTCGCGTGAGCCCACCCGGCCGGTGATCAGCGCTTCGGCGGCCTGGTTGCCCGAGAAGGCGGCGACCACGAGGTCCCCGTCGGGGCGCACGAGATTGACGCACGCCAGTTCGTAGCCGAGTGCGGTGACCACGCCGTTCGCGACGGTCTGCAGTGTGTCGGCCAGGCTGCGGGCCGTGTTCATGTCGGCCATGACCTGGTGCAGCTGTCGCAGGGACGCAAGACGGACGTACGGCTCCGACTCGCTCTCCATTGCTCGCCCTCCCCCCGAGACCTCGCAGCGAATCAAGGGTTCTCTTCGGCGTATCTTTCAGTGCGGTTTCGTTGGTGCGGCTTCGTCGGTACTTCCCGCCACTGAATCACAGCGCGCTGCCCACTCGGTACACAGGGTCAACAATTGGCGCCCCTTGTGACTCAAGTCACAGCGAAAGATGAACAATTGAGTGGGGTTTCTGCGTTTTCCCTGTGCGTTTACTGAACGCAAACTTTGGGTGTTTGTGAACACCGTGCGCATCTCCGCCGGTAGACCTAGGTCCGGCCTCGGACGAAGGCCCGATGCGGACCGCCCGGAGGTGACACTAGCGTTTCCGGCGTGCCGAACACTGCTGCCACCACCACGCCGATGATCCCTCCGCCCGCTTCCGGGCATGCTGTGGGGGTGAGCAACGACGAGTTCCGCGCCGCCATGTCCCGGCTGGCCGCGGGCGTGGTCCTGGTGACCGCGTTCGAGCCTCCGCTCGACGCCGAGGGCCCCAAGGGCGAGGACGTCGGCATGACGGCGACGGCGTTCCTGTCCGTCTCCCTTGATCCGCCTCTGGTGCTGGTCAGCCTGCGTACGGGCGCCCGCATGGACGACCTGCTCGACGAGCAGCCGCTGTGGGCGGTGTCCGTCCTGTCCGAGAGCCAGCGCCACATCGCCGGCCGTTTCGCCATGAAGGGCCGCATCAGCGACCGCCTCCTGTTCGAGGACATCCCCTACGTCCGCGGCACGGCCACCGGCGCCGTTCTGGTCGGCGGCGCCCTCGCCACCCTGGAGTGCCGCACCGAGCAGCGCGTGGAGGCCGGCGACCACACGCTGGTGATCGGGCGCGTCCTGACGGCCGCCGTGCCGAGCGCGGACGGCGGCCCGCTGACGTATTTCCGCGGCAGGTACCGGCAGTTGGGATGAATTCCGTGGCGGTGTGCCGCCGGCTCGTCCTAAGGTCCCCGGATGGCATTCGCACCCCGCCTCGAAGAGGTCACACCCGGGAATTTCGAAACGGCGACCGGCATACGCGTCCGGCCCGAGCAGGAATTCGCCGTCTCCCCCGTGATGCAGTCCCTCGCCGAGGCGTACGTCCACCCCCCGGGCGTCGCCTGGCCCCGCCTGATCGTCGACGGTGACCGCACGGTCGGTTTCCTGATGGCCTTCCTCGACATCGACTGGCGCGCCGACGGCGGCACCCTGCGCCGCTCCGGCCTGTGGCGGCTCACCATCGCGGCCGACGCCCAGGGCAGGGGCTACGGCCGTTTCGCCGTCGAGTCCGTCGCCGCCCAGCTGCGCCGGAGGGGCACGAAGGAGTTGTACGTCACCTGGCACGAGGGGCCGGACGGCCCGGCGGAGTTCTACCTCAGGCTCGGTTTCCGCCGCACTGGGGAGCTGAGCGGGCAGGAGACGGTGGGAGTCCTGGAGCTCGTCTAGAGGAGCGTGACGTCCGTCCGCGCCACCCGCGCCGGGTCCGTGGTGATGTCGATCACGGCGATCCGGTCGTGTACGAACGTGAACGCGAGGGTCCGCTCCACCCGGCCCTCCCGCAGCAGCGCGACACCGGCGATCTCGTCGTACGGGACGGCGAGGAGGTCGTGGAGGACGAAGGCGAGCAGGACGTCCTGCTCGGCGCATGGGAGAAATGTGACGCGCCCCCATAGGGGCGCGGGGAACTGCGCGACAAGCCACGACGGCGCCGCACCCGACCGACGGCCTGGGGGCGTTACCCCCAGTCCCGCCCCGACCGCCCCCGCTTCGTGTCCGACCGCTGCTTCTTCTCCCGCAGCCGCCGCTCGTTGATCCCACGAGGAATCCGGGTCGCCCGCCGCGGCTTCGGCGGCGGCGCCGTGGCCTCGGCGAGAAGGGCCGCGAGGCGTACGGCCGCGGTCTCGCGGTTGCGCCACTGCGAGCGGTGCTCGGAGGAGCGGACGGTGACGACCCCGTCGACGAGCCGTCCGGCCAGCTTGGCGAGCGCCCGCTGCTTCCACACCTCGGGCAGGGCCTCGGTGCGGGCCAGGTCGAAGCGCAGCTCCACCTGGGAGTCACTGGTGTTGACGTGCTGGCCGCCGGGGCCGGAGGAGCGCGAGAAACGCCACATGAGCTCGGCCTCCGGGAGGGAGACAGAGCCGCGGATGACGTGAGGACCGGACATGGGGTCCATGTTCCCGGCTCTGTCCGGTCCACGTCACCCGAATATCGCTTGGTAAAGAAAGTAAAACGCGGGGGAACCTTGGACACCCCTCGCGGCGTTCATACGGGTAGCTGTAGCTTCATGCCCGTACTGCCGTACATAACGAGGGAAGGACTCCCAACCATGGCTGTAAGCCTGTCCAAGGGTGGCAACGTCTCGCTCACCAAGGAGGCTCCGGGCCTGACCGCCGTCACCGTGGGCCTCGGCTGGGACGTCCGCACGACCACCGGCACGGACTTCGACCTCGACGCCTCCGCGATCGCGGTCAACACCCAGGGCAAGGTCTACTCCGACGCCCACTTCGTCTTCTTCAACAACAAGCAGACCCCGGACCAGACCATCGTCCACACCGGTGACAACCGCACCGGCGAGGGCGCGGGCGACGACGAGGCGATCAACGTCAACCTGGCCGGCCTCCCGGCCGACATCGACAAGATCGTCTTCCCGGTCTCGATCTACGACGCGGAGAACCGCTCGCAGAACTTCGGCCAGGTCCGCAACGCCTACATCCGCATCGTCAACCAGGCCGGCGGCACCGAGATCGCCCGCTACGACCTCTCCGAGGACGCGGCCACCGAGACGGCGATGGTCTTCGGCGAGCTGTACCGCAACGGCGCGGAGTGGAAGTTCCGCGCGGTGGGCCAGGGCTACGCGTCCGGCCTGGTCGGCATCGCCACGGACTTCGGCGTGAACGTCTGACGTCCCGCTGCGCCGAGCTGAACATGAGCCCCTGGTCATACCGACCGGGGGCTCACGTCTGTGACACGAAGGCGGTCCAGGCGGCGGGGGTGAAGGCCGGACGCGGGCCTCTGCCGCACACCGAACTCCCCGCACCGGACGCCGAGTCGGGCCGAGGCCTCGGATGGTGCTGGATGCAGGTGTCTCCGGCGTACTGGTGGATGGCCTCTGCGGGGCGGCACCGGTTGAACATCAGGTCGTAGAACGCCGAGCCGTCGCCGACCGTCTCGGCTTCTCCAGCCCCACCCACTTCAACAAGTACTTCCACCAGCGCACCGGCCAGACCCCGATCGCCTTCCGCGACACGGTTCGCGGCCGCAGCCCTAGCTGAGACGCGTCCACTGGAGACGGTGTGGGCGGAGATCGACCTCTCACCGGCACCCGGAAACGCGTACGTCGGTGGTGGGGGCGGTCTTTCCCAAAGAACCCTGGGGAGAAAGAACCCAGACCAAGCCCCACCTTTCCTCCCGCCTCGCGGCGCAGCTCACCCGGGCGGGTGAACATCACCAACTCAGCTGGATTTCGCCCCGGTTGCCTGCCCTACAGTCGGCGCAACACAACCGCAGACATGCAACGGCCCTCGCCGGGACTGGCATCCCAATGCGAGGGCCTGACCACCAAGGAAGAAAGCCCCTTCCCGATGGACACGCAAAACCCTAGCGCGCCCTCACGCGCCCAGTCCCGTACCGCGGACAAAAACCACCCCCACGCGGGTGGCCTCGTTCATGAGAACACCCGGCACACGACCCGCTTCACGGTCATCGGCAACCACCTCGCCCAGCACCCGGAGCTGTCGCTCGTCGCGAGAGGGCTGGCTCTGTACCTCCAGTCCCTGCCCGCCGGGGCCCGCGCCGACATCCGGACCCTCGCCGCCCGCTTCCCCGAGGGCACGACACGTATCGCCGCCGCCCTGCGCGAACTGGAGACCCACGGCTACCTGCGCCGCGAACGCGTACGCGTCCCGGGCGGCCGTGTCATCACCCGTACGACGTCCTGCAACCAGCCCGGCCGACGTGACGCCGAGCCGGGCCGGCCCAGGAAACCCGCCCGGCGCCCCACCCCGGACCAGCCCCGCAGAAGACTCCCGCCGGTCCCCCGGCCCGGCCACCCGGCTCCGCAGCTCCTCCGCATCGCCACCGAGGTCCTCGTCACCCTCCGCCGCCACGATCCCCGCCTGCTCCTGTCGGCCACCGACGCCGAACATCTCGCTCCCGGCGTCGCCGCCTGGCTGGAACGCGAGGTCACCCCCACCGCCGTACGCCACGCCCTCATCGCGGACCTGCCCCCGGAGGACCTGCGTCGCCCGGCCGCCCTCCTGGCCCACCGCCTGACCGACCGGCTCCCTCCTACGCCCCCGTACCGCGCTCCCGCGCCGGGCCGCTGCCGCGACTGCCGAGGCGACATCCGGGAGGCCGCCTAGCATGGACGTGACGATCCTGGCCCCTGGGCACAGACGAGGAGCGAGCGCCATGACCATCGCCCCGGACGACGCGCAGCAGAGCGCTTCCCACGTCTACCGAGCCATGCGAGACGTCGTTCAGTCCATGGACGACAACCTCCCGGGCAAATTCGAGATCACCAAGGAGGGAATCGTCCACGACATGATGTCGCCCGGGGGGCCCCACGAAGCGACGGCGGCCCACGTCAGCCGCCGTCTGGAGAGGGTCATGCCGGACGAGTTGCTGGCCCACAACGGCACACCGGACGTGGAGAACGCACCGGAGGGAATCACCCGTCACCCTGACGTCATGGTGATCGCGTGGGACGACTTGAACGTCGAGGGCTCGATCGATCCCCATACTCTCGTCGCCGCCATCGAGGTGGTCTCCCGCTCCAACCCCGACAACGACTGGGTCGGCAAAATGCGCGACTACCCCCTGATCGGTATCCCCGTCTACGCGATCTTCGACCCCCGCACAGGCACCGGCGCCGTCCTCACCGACATCCACCCCACCCCCGAGGGCCCCCGCTACGCCTCCCGCAAGGACTTCGTCTACGGCGAGGACGTCACCATCGCCGACTGGACCATCTCGACGGACGGCCTGCCGCGCTACAGGGACTAGACACCGACACCGCTCAACTACTCTGCCCGGCATGCTCCTCACCCCCCTCCCCCTCACCCCCGACCACGACATCCCGGCGCCCGTCCTCACCGAGCTCACCGCCCTCTACGCCGCCAACCACGAGTTCTTCTCACTCAGCGGCGACTTCCCGGACCCGGACGACATCCGGCCGGAACAGGTGGCGGCCGCGCTGGCCGAGGAGCTCGCGCATCCGGACGCGGAAGTGCTGCTGGCGCGCAGCGCGGGCCGGCTGGTCGGAATCGCGATCACCCTCGCCCACCACCCCGACCCGGCCGACCCGGACCCGTGGATCGGGCTGCTGATGATCGACGCGGGCGTGCACCGGCAGGGCCAAGGGCAGCGGCTCGCGCGGCTCGTCGAGGACCGCTTCCGCACCGAGGGCCGCACCGCCGTACGCCTCGCCGTCCTCGACGGCAACGACCGCGCCCTCGCCTTCTGGACCGCCCTCGGCTACGAGGTCGTCGATCACCGGACGGACCGCCAACTGGCCCGCCCCTGCTCGGTGTTGCGCAAGGCACTGGATTAGCACCCCGCCGGTCACGGCCGTTCCGGCTTCCCCTCCCCGTACAGCCACTCCTCCCAGATCGGGCCGAAGTCCTTGTCGGGGGCGAGGTCTTCGACGTACGTCGTGAAGTCCTCGGTGTCCGCGTTGCCGTGCCGGTGGGTGGTGGGCCAGTCGCGGAGGAGGGCCTTGAAAGCGGTGTCGCCGAGCCGCTGCCGGATCTTGTGGAGGACCATCGCGCCGCGCTGGTAGACGGGGCTGTCGGAGAGGTGCGCGGCGCCGGACGGCTTTCCGGGCGGGAAGGACCAGAGGTCTTCGTCCTCGTCCTCGCCGTGCGCGTACAGCTTGTCGAAGGTCTTCTGGGCGCTGTCGCCGCCGTGGTCCTCCGCCCACAGCCACTCGGCGTAGGTGGCGAAGCCCTCGTTGAGCCACATGTCCCGCCAGGTCTTCGGCGTGACCGAGTCGCCGTACCACTGGTGGGCGAGTTCGTGGACGAGGGTCCCGGTGTCGGGGGCGCCGGGGAAGAAGGGGCGGTTCTGGGTCTCCAGGGCGTACTCGGCGTCCCCCTCGCGGTCGACGATCGCGCCGGTGGAGGAGAAGGGGTAGGGGCCGAAGGTGTTCCGCGCCCACGTCATCACGGAGGGGATCTGCGCCAGGACCTTCCGGCTCGCGGCCGCCTGAGCCGGGTCGACCGCGACGTACACGGGCAGGCCGTCGGTGAGGGTGGAGGTGTGGATGTCGTAGTCGCCGATCGCGAGGGTGGCGAGGTAGCTCGCCATCGGTTCGGCGGTGTGCCAGTGGGACGTCGTACGGCCGCCGCCGGTCCTGCTCGCCGTCAACTCGCCGTTGGAGACGGCCTGAAGCCCCTCGGGCACGGTGATCGTGAGGTCGTAGGAGGCCTTGTCGGAGGGGTGGTGGTTGCCGGGGAACCAGGCCATCGAGCCGGTCGGTTCGCCGAGGGCCACCGCGCCGTCCTCGGTGGGCAGCCAGCCCTCCTCCGAGCCGTCCGGGTCGGTGATCGTCTTCGGGGTGCCGGAGTAGGCGACGGTCACGCGGAAGGCGCGGCCCTCGTCGAGGTCGTCGTGCGGGCGGACGGTCAGCTCCTGGCCGGTGCGGTTCCAGCGGGCCGGGTCGCCGCCGACGGTGACCTTCTCGACGTCCAGGCCGTCGAGGTCCAGGTCGAAGGCGGTCAGGTCCTGGGTGGCGCGGGCGGTGAGGGTCGCGGTGCCGGAGAGTCGCGAGGTGTCCGGGTCGTAGGCCAGGGCGAGGTCGTAGTGGGTGACGTCGTAGCCGCCGTTGCCGGACTTCGGGAAGTACGGGTCGCGCAGGCCGGAGCCGCCGGGGGTGCCGTGCACCCCGCCGTCGCACGCGGTGAGGAGGAGGGCCCCCGCCAGGAGCAGGGCGGCGGGGACGCGCAGCGCGGCGGGCACGGGCCGGGCGACGGGGACGGGCGGCTCGGATCGGGACACGCCAGTGATCCTATGAGGGCCCGCGTGACACCATCGCCTACGTGCTCGACATCGGCTACGCCCTCTCCAACCGTTTCCCGGACCCCCCGCAGACCGACTACCGCCGCGCGGACGTCCACGCGCTGCGGCACGACCTGTTCTGCGGAGACGTGTATCTCGCGGACACCAAGGAGGACCGGGAACTGTCCACAGCCTGGGGATGGGTGCCGGTGCTCGACTTCGCGTGGGCGCTGTGCGACATCGTGGAGCGCCTCGACCGCGACCCGGCGGGCTCCCGCGCCTCCCGCCCCCAGCACGCGGAACTCGACTTCACCGAGTCCACCGACCGCATGCTCTTCGAGCGGCGTTTCGGCTGGGTGGACATCGAGGCCGACTGGATGCCGGTGGAGGAGCCCCCGCTCACCTTCTCCCACGCGGACCTGCGCCGCGAGGCCCGCGACTTCCTGCACGACCTGATCGCCGATCTGGTCGACCTGCACGAGGACCTGGGCGAGAACCCGGCGATCTGGACGCTCCAGGCACGGTTCCCGAGAGTGAAGTGAGGGGGAAGTGAGCGGGGAGGTGAGGGATCCGCTGTCAGCCCTCCACCCGGATCCCCACCTCCGCCGCCAACACCGGCGCCAGATCGAGCAGTTGGGACGGGCTGATCACCGCACCGGCGAGACGGTCGACGCCCCGGGCGATCTCCAGTGACGCGGCGCCACGCAGGTCGACGTCCTTGAGTGTGGCCGCCGTGAGGTCCACACCCTTCAGGGCACAGTCCACGAACTCCACGCGCTCCAGGCGGGCGCCGCCGAAGTCCGGCTCCACCAGGACGCAGCTTTCGAAGACGACGTCCTTCAGGACGGCCGTGCGCAGGTTCAGATAGTCGATCTTGCCGCCCCGGATCACGACCCGCTCCAGCGCCGCCCCGTGCAACTGCACTCCGCCGAGACGGGCGTCGATCAGCTCGACGTCCCGCAGGGTCGCCTCCGCGAGGTCGGTGCCCACGCCCCGTATGCCGGTGAGGACCGAGTCGAGGAAACGGGCGTGGTGGAGCCGGGTCTCGTCCAGCGCGCAGCTTCTCAGCGCGCAGTCCATGAAGCGGGCCCCCGCCCCGTCCTGCCCCGCGAAGTCCGCCTCCGTGAACTCCAGCCCGTCGTAGTCCCCGTCCGGCTCCAGCTCCCCTCCCCCGTACGGCTCCAGCGGCGGCAGCCGCACCTCGGGCCGCCGCGCCCCCTTCACCCTGCCCGCACCCGTCCCTCGACTCACCATGCCCCCATCCTGCACCCCACCACTGACAATCCCCGTGACCAGCGCAAACGGCCCCGATGTCACATTCCGGTGCCCCCGATCGGTCATACCGGGGAGACCGACGACCCAAGCAGAGGGAGATCCCCAGCCATGCACCGCATCACCGTCATCGGCGGCGGCCTCGCCGGGCTGACCGCGGCGATCACCGCCGCCGAGTCGGGCGCCAAGGTCACCGTGCACGAGTCCCATCACACGCTCGGCGGCCGGGCCAGGACCGCCGAGGGGCCCTACCGCACGAACGACGGCCCGCACGCCCTCTACAACGGCGGCCCGCACTGGTCCTGGCTCCGGCAGCGCGACCTGATCGGACCGCTCGCCCCGCTCCCGCCCCTGGAGGCGGCCCGGATGCGGCTCAGGCACAAGGGCGCGCTCCGCCGCACGCCGCCCTTCGCGATGCTCAAGCTGCTGCGCCGCAGCGCCCAACAGGCTCCGGTCGACGTCGACTTCATGTCCTGGGCCACCGGGCAGGCCGGCGAGGAGGGCGCCCGCGCCGCCGCCCACTACTCGGCCGTCGCCCTCTTCCACCACGACCCGGGCGCCCTGTCCGCCGCGTTCGTGCAGGAACGGCTCCGGCGCGCCACCAGACTGCCTCCCGAGGCGCACTACCCGCGCGGCGGCTGGGCCGGCGTCGTCGACCGGATGGCCGCCCGCGCCTGGAACCTGGGCGTCCGGATGGAGACCCTGTCCCGTGTCGACGCCCTGCCCACCGACACCCCCGTCGTCGTCGCCACCTCCCTCGACGCGGCCCGCCGCCTGCTCGGCGACGACTCGCTGACCTGGCCGAGCGGCCGTACGACCCTCCTCGACCTGGCCCTGCGCACCCGGCGCGGCGACGCCTTCGCCGTCTCCGACCTCGACGCCCCGGGCTGGATCGAACGGTTCACCGCCCAGGACCGCACCCTGGCCCCGGCGGGCGAGCAGCTCCTGCAGGGGCAGATCCCGATCGCCCCGCACGAGACCAGGGCCGACGGGGTCGCGCGCGCGGAACAGCTGCTCGACCTCGCCTTCGACGGCTGGCGCGAGCGGGTCACCTGGCGGCGCGAGTCCGTCGCGAACGGCCGCACCGGAGCCGTCGACCTGCCCGGCACCAGCTGGCGCGACCGGCCCGCCATCGACCGGGGCGACGGCGTCTACCTCGCGGGCGACCAGGTCGCGGCGCCCGGGGTGCTCTCGGAGGTCTCCTTCAACAGCGCGCTCACCGCCGTGTCGCTGGCCCTGGGCCGCAACGCCCTTGACCTCAAGCACGCTTGAGGTCGGAGGGTGGGCGCACACCTACCGAGGAGGGTTCTCCCATGCGCGCCATCCGCCTGCACACCTTCGGCCCCGCCGAGAACCTCAGCTACGAGGAGACCGCGGATCCGGTACCGGGCCCCGGCCAGGTCCGTATCGCCGTACGGGCGGCCGGAGTCCACCTGCTGGACACCGCCCTGCGCGAGGGGCATCAGGGGCCGGCGCCCCGGCCGACCGCGCTTCCCACCGTCCCCGGCCGTGAGGTCGCCGGCACGGTCGAGTCCCTCGGCGAGGGCGTCGCCGGCCTGTGGCTCGGCAAGCGCGTGGTGGCCCACCTCGGCTTCGCCCCCGGCGGCTACGCCGAACTCGCCGTCACCGACGTCGACCGCGTCCACGAGATCCCCGGGAACCTGGACTTCGCCCAGGCCGTCGCCATGATCGGCACGGGCCGTACGGCCATGGGGATCGTCCAGTTCGCCGAGCTCGGCCCGGACTCCGTGGCCGTGATCCCGGCGGCGGCCGGAGGCATCGGCACGCTGCTCGTGCAGTACGCGAAGAACGCCGGCGCGACCGTCGTCGGCCTCGCGGGCGGACCCTCGAAAACGGCACGGGTGCGGGCGAACGGCGCCGACCTCGCCGTCGACTACCAGGACTCCGCGTGGCCCGGGAAGGTCCGCGCCTTCCTCGGCGGCCGGCCCGCCACCGTCGTCCTCGACGGCGTGGGCGGGGACATCGCCCGCGAGTGCGTCGCCCTTCTCGACCCCGATGACCGACCGGACGGATCAGACCGACCTGGCCGACCTGGCCGCCACCTCGTCTTCGGCTGGTCCGGCGAGGGCATCCGCGACGGCGGGCCGTATCTCGTCGAGGGCGTCTCCGAGCAGGTCCTCGGAGACGCCATGGCCCGCAGGGCCGGCGGCCCCCACCCCATCCGCACCCTCGAACTGCGCGCCCTCACCGAAGCCGCCGCGGGCCGTCTCACCCCCGCCGTGCAGCGCTTCCCGCTCGCCGAGGCGGCCGCCGCGCACCGGGCGCTGGAGACCCGCGGCACGACCGGAAAGGTGGTCCTGGAGCCCTGACGCACGCGGGAAAGGTCAGTGCCGCCCGGCGATCCGGTCCGCCCACCGCGCCAACCGGGACGACTCCGCGCTGTGGCTCATCAGCTCGCGCCGGTCCGCCGCGCGGTACGTGGCGTACATGCCCTGCACGCCCAGCCACCGCAGCGGTTCCGGCTCCCACCTGCGCACCTTGTGCCCGACCCACGGCAGTTCGGTGAGTTCGGTCCGGCCGCCCTGGCCGGAGTCCTGCTGGACCAGGTCCCGCAGGGTGCGGGCGGCCAGGTTGGCGGTGGCGACGCCCGAACCGACGTAACCGCCCGCCCAGCCGATACCCGTCGAACGGTCCAGCGTCACCGACGCGCACCAGTCGCGCGGCACCCCGAGCACCCCCGACCAGGCGTGCGCGACGCGCGTCCCCGCCAGCATCGGGAAGAAGGCCACGAGGATCTCCCGCAGTGCCTCGACCGTCCCGGCCTGCGTCCGGCCGTCGTTGTCGGTGCGCGAACCGAAGCGGTACGGCACCCCTCGGCCGCCGAGTGCGATCCGCCCGTCGGCGGTGCGCTGCGCGTACATGTAGGCGTGCGCCATGTCCCCCAGCGTCTGGCGCCCCTCCCAGCCGATCGCCGCCCACTGCTCGTCGGTCAGCGGCTCGGTGGCGATCATCGAGGAGTTCATCGGCAGCCAGGTCCGCTTCTGGCCCTTCAGCGCGGCGGTGAAGCCCTCGGTGCAGCGCAGGACATAGGGCGCGCGGACGGTGCCGTACGGCGTGACCGCGTGCTTGGGCCGGATCTCCGTCACCGGTGTCTGCTCGTGGATCACCACGCCCAGCGCCTCGACGGCCGCCGCGAGCCCCTTCACCAGCTTCACCGGATGCACCCGCGCCCCGTGCGGCGTCCACGACGACCCGACCGCGTCCGCGACCCGGATCCGCTCGGCCGTCTCCCGCGCGCCGTACAGTTCACGGTCCTTCTCGCCGTACGACAGCTCGTGCTCGTGGAACGCCCTCAGACGGGCCAACTGCGCGGGCGTACGGGCGACTTCGAGGACGCCGCCCTGGTGCAGCCCGGCGTCGAAGCCCTCCTCGGCAACAGCCCGCACGACCTCGCCGACGGTGTCGTTCATGGCCTTCTGCAGGCGTACGGCGGCCTCGTGGCCGTGCAGCCTCGCGTACCGGTCGCGCCCCGCGATGCCGTTGTAGAGCCAGCCGCCGTTGCGCCCGGAGGCGCCGTAACCGCAGAACTTCTGCTCCAGGACGGTGATCCGCAGGAAGGGCACGGTCTTCTTCAGGTAATACGCCGTCCACAGTCCGGTGTACCCGCCGCCCACGATCACGACGTCCGCCGAGGCGTCACCGCCGAGCGGCTCCCGTGCCTCGGGATAGCCGTCGTCCGCGTACCAGAAGGAGATGCCGCCGTTCACGGCCCCGCTGCTCATGGCCAGGGACGTTAACCCGCCGGCGCACCCGCTGTCTCCTTCGGATTCCGTGCTTTTTCCCGCCCGCCGACCAGCGGCCGGCACCCGAACCCGATCAGCGCCGAGGTGAAGTGCCCGAGGTCGGTGAAGGTCCGCCCGGTCACCAGGGGCACCGCATACACGACGAGCACCGCGAAGCCGTAGACGTACCGCCAGGGTGCCGGAATCCGGTACACGAGCACGGCGATCACCCCCGCCAGCGCGTAACTCACCCCGATGTCCAGCGTGTTGACCGCGGACTCGGGCGCCATCCCGTGCCGGATGCCCCACAGCAGCGCCCCCTCGCTGATCAGCGTGGCCAGCACATGCGCCGCCGCGCACACCGCGAGCCAGCGCGCGGTGCCCAGCCAGCGCTCGGCCGGCGCGTGGAAGACGGAGTAGAGGACGACGTACGGCAGCCAGTGCCCGCTGTCGATCCACATCGCGCTGGAGACCAGCACCCGCACCGGATTGCTCGACAGCTCATGGATGTTGGTCGAGCGCTGCCGCAGGAACTCCTGCTCGAACTCCGGCGACATGTGGTGCATCGCCACCGTCGTCACGAAGAGGACCGCCAGCCAGACATAGGTGCCGGGGGAGCTGCGGACGTACGCCCACACCCTGTGGACACCCCGGTTAATTCGCATGAGTCGATTCACGCACGCCGGTAGGGTCCGGCACGTGATCGACATCCCGGAGGAACTGGCCGCGACACAGGAGCTGTACAACGGCGACCGGGGCCGGGAGTTCATCGCGGGGCTGCCGACCCTGATCGAGGACTTCCTGGAGCGCTGGGAGCTCAGACCGGACGGCTCCCCCATGCACGGCGTCGCCGCGCTGGTCCTCCCCGTCGTCCGCCGCGCCGACGACACCCCGGCCGCCCTCAAACTCCAGCTCCTGGACGCGGAGAGCGCCGGCGAGCCCGTCGCCCTGCGCCGGTGGGACGGCGACGGGGCGGTCCGCCTCCTCGACCACGACCCGGTCACCCACACCATGCTCCTGGAGCGCCTCGACTCCGCCCGCATGCTCTCCACCCTGCCCGGCACCCGCGACGCGGTCCTCGTCATCGCCGGTCTGCTCGCCCACCTGACCGCGACACCCGCCCCGACCGGGATACGCCGACTCGGCGACCTCGCGCACGCCATGCTCGACCGGACCCCCGCCGCCCTCGCACGCATCCCCGACCCCGGGATCCGCCGCACCGTCGCCGACTGCGCGGCCGCCGTGCGCGAGGTCGTCGACGAACCGGGCGACCGGCTCCTGCACTGGGACCTGCACGACGAGAACGTCCTCGCCGCGGACCGCGCCCCCTGGCTCGCCATCGACCCCAAACCCCTCGCCGGCGACCCCGGGTTCGAGCTGTGGCCCGCCCTCGACAACCGCTTCGACGCCGACGAGATCACCTGGCGCTTCGACGCCATGACCGACGTCCTCGGCCTGGACCGCGCACGCGCGCGTGCCTGGACCATGGGACGTCTCCTCCAGAACGCCCTCTGGGACATCGAGGACGGCCGCCCCCTGGAACCCCGCCAACTCGACATCGCCCACCGTCTGCGCACCCACCGGAGCCGACAGCAGTGATCCGCCCCGCCACCCCCGCCGACATCCCCGCCGTCCACGCCCTGATCCGCGAACTCGCCGACTACGAAAGGGCCCTGGACGAGGCGAAGGCCACCGAGCGACAACTCCACGAGGCCTTCTTCGGCCCCCGACCCGCCGCCTACGCCCACGTGGCGACCGACACCACGGACACGGTGGTCGGCTACGCCGTCTGGTTCCTCACCTTCTCCACCTGGCGCGGCGTCCACGGCATCCACCTGGAGGACCTCTACGTCCGCCCCACGGCCCGCGGCGGCGGCCACGGCAAGGCCCTGCTCACCGCACTCGCCCGCATCTGCGTCGAGCGCGGCTACCAGCGCCTCGAATGGTCCGTCCTGAACTGGAACACCCCCGCGATCGACTTCTACGAATCCCTCGGCGCCCGCCCCCAGGACGAGTGGACGGCGTACCGCCTCACCGACGAAGCCCTCCTGAAGGCCGCCGGCACCGCGTGAGCACCCCCGCCTTCGTCCCCGGCCTCGAACTGGCCCGCCGCTTCTACACCGAGGCGGTGGGCCCGCTGCTGGCGGAGGCCGCCCCCGGCCTCCCGCACTCCGCCGCGCGCATCGGCCCCGGCTCCGAGGTCCTCGGCTACGACACCCCGCGCTCCGCCGACCACGAATGGGGCCCGCGCCTCCAGCTGTTCCTGCGCCCCGAGGACGCCTCCCGCCACGCGGACCGAATCCGACACGCCTTGGCCGAGCGCCTCCCGAAGACCTTCCACGGCTACCCCACGAACTTCGCGCCCACCGGCGAGGCCCGCGACATCCGCGTCATGCGCGCCTCCGACGGCCCGGTCCACCACCGCGTCGAGATCACCGACGTTCCCTCCTGGTTCACCGACACCCTCGGCTTCGACCCGACCTCCGCCCTCACCCCCGCCGACTGGCTGCGCACCCCCACCCAACGCCTCGCCGAGGTCACCGCCGGCGCCGTCTTCCACGACGGCCTGCACACCCTCGCCCCCGCCCGCACCGCCCTGCGCTGGTACCCGCGCGACCTGTGGCGGTACGTCCTGGCCTGCCAGTGGCAGCGCATCGCCCACGAGGAGGCCTTCGTCGGCCGTTGCGGAGAGGTCGGCGACGAACTCGGCTCGGCCGTCGTCGCCGCCCGCCTGACCCGCCACCTGATGCGCCTGTGCCTCCTCATGGACCGCCGCTATCCGCCGTACGGCAAATGGCTGGGCAGCGCCTTCACTCGCACCACCGCGGGCGCACGCCTCACCCCGGTCCTCACGGCCGCCCTCGCGGCCACCGACCGGCACGAACGCGAGCGCCACCTCACCACCGTCTACGAAACGGCCGCCGGCCTGCACAACCGGCTCGGCCTCACGGACCCCCTCGACCCCACGACCAGGCCGTACCACTCCCGCCCCTTCCGCGTCCTGCGCGCGGACCGGTTCGCACAGGCCCTGATGGCCCACGTGACGGACCCGGCGATCGGGGAACTCCCCCTGCCGGAGCCGGCGGACACCGGACCGGGGATTCCCTGATCCGCGCGCGCAGCGGCCCGAGCGCACCCGGACGCGGATTTCGATACGCCGGCGATATACGCCCGCTCGTAGCATCGAAGGCATGCGTGTGTTGATCGTCGAGGACGAGCTCTACATGGCAGAAGCCATCCGCGATGGCCTACGCCTCGAAGCGATCGCGGCCGACATCGCGGGCGACGGCGACACCGCTCTGGAACTGCTGGGCATCAACACCTACGACATCGCCGTCCTCGACCGGGACATCCCCGGACCCTCCGGCGACGAGATCGCCCAACGCATCATCGACTCCGGCAGCGGCATGCCGATCCTCATGCTCACCGCGGCCGACCGCCTCGACGACAAGGCCTCCGGCTTCGAACTCGGCGCCGACGACTACCTCACCAAACCCTTCGAACTCCAGGAACTCGCGCTCCGGCTCAGAGCCCTCGACCGCCGCCGCGCCCACCACCGCCCTCCCGTGCGGGAGATCGCGGGCCTGCGCCTGGACCCGTTCCGCAGGGAGGTCTACCGGCAGGGCCGCTACGTCGCGCTGACCCGCAAGCAGTTCGCCGTGCTCGAAGTCCTCGTCGGCGCCGAAGGCGGTGTCGTCAGCGCCGAAGCCCTCCTGGAGCGCGCCTGGGACGAGAACGCCGACCCGTTCACCAACGCCGTACGCATCACCGTCTCGGCCCTGCGCAAGCGCCTGGGCGAACCCTGGATCATCGGCACCGTGCCGGGTGTCGGCTACCGCATCGACACCCAGCAGGAGGCCGGACCCGAAGGACACGGCCGTGGGTAGGGCGCCCGGCCTGAGCGTGCGCCTCAAACTCACCCTCAGCTACGCCGGGTTCCTCATGCTCGCGGGCGTCCTGCTGATCGCCGCCGTGGGGCTGTTCCTGCTGCGGAACGGCGAGTTGGCACGCAACGAGGCGGGCGCGGTGCAGGCCACCCCGGGCACCACCTTCGTGAAGGGCTTCGCCCCGACGGCAGCCGGAGCCATGGCGTTCCTGCTGGTGTTCGGCCTCCTGGGCGGATGGATCCTCGCCGGCCGCATGCTCGCCCCCCTCAACCGCATCACGGACGCCACCCGCACCGCCACCACCGGATCCCTCTCCCACCGGATCCGGCTACCGGGCCGCAAGGACGAATTCCGCGAACTCGCCGACGCCTTCGACACGATGCTCGCCCGGCTCGAAGCACACGTCGCCGAACAGCGCAGGTTCGCGGCCAACGCCTCCCACGAACTGCGTACCCCGCTCGCGATCTCGAAGTCCCTGCTCGACGTGGCCCGCACCGATCCGCACCGCGACACCGGCGAACTCATCGACCGCCTCCGCACCGTCAACACCCGGGCGATCGACCTCACCGAGGCCCTGCTCCTGGTCAGCCGCGCCGAACAGCGCTCCTTCACCCGCGAACGCGTCGACCTGTCCCTCCTGGCGGAAGAAGCCACCGAAACGCTCCTCCCCCTCGCGGAGAGGCACGGCGTCACCCTGGAGACCCGCGGCGACATCACCCCCACGACCGGATCGCAGGCCCTGCTGCTCCAGCTGACCACGAACCTCGTGCACAACGCGATCATCCACAACCTGCCCGACCGGGGCATCGTGCGGGTCACCACCCGGGCCCGCCCCGGCTCGGCGCTCCTGACCGTCGAGAACACCGGCGAGCAGCTCGCCCCGGAACTGATCCCGACCCTCACCGAGCCGTTCCGGCGCGGCACCGAACGCGTCCACACCGACCACGCGGGAGTGGGCCTGGGCCTGGCCATCGTCAAAACGATCACCCAGGCCCACGACGGCACCCTCACCCTCACCCCACGCCCCGAAGGCGGAATGCACATCAGCGTGGAACTACCGTCCACGCCTCCCGCACAACACAAAGGCCCAGGTCAGACCTGATCTGACCTGGGCCGAGCGGAGCCCCCTGTCGGATTCGAACCGACGACCTACGCATTACAAGTGCGTTGCTCTGGCCATCTGAGCTAAGGAGGCGTGCACCGCCGCCACGGGGGGTGCGCCCGAGCAGTGTACCCAGGTCGCCGTGGAGGCCTGTCGAAAATTTCCGCGAAGTTCACAGTCCGCCAGGTACTGACATACGCGTGAACGCCGGGTACCGTCCTGAGCCAGTCCACCTGCGTGGACTGGACCACCACCTTCCTACAACGGATCGTCCGGCACGTTCCTGCCGGTAGAAGGGGGCCTCTGAGCCATGGCCACTGTTTCGTTCGACAAGGCGACCCGCATTTACCCGGGTTCCACGAAGCCCGCCGTCGACGGTCTCGACATCCACATCGAGGACGGCGAGTTCCTCGTCCTGGTCGGCCCGTCCGGCTGTGGCAAGTCCACCTCGCTCCGCATGCTGGCGGGGCTCGAGGACGTCAACGGCGGTGCCATCCGCATCGGTGACCGTGACGTCACGCACCTGCCACCGAAGGACCGGGACATCGCCATGGTGTTCCAGAACTACGCGCTCTACCCGCACATGACGGTCGCCGACAACATGGGCTTCGCGCTCAAGATCGCCGGCATCAACAAGGCGGAGATCCGGCAGAAGGTCGAGGAGGCCGCGAAGATCCTCGACCTCACCGAGTACCTGGACCGCAAGCCGAAGGCCCTCTCCGGCGGTCAGCGCCAGCGTGTCGCGATGGGCCGCGCCATCGTGCGTGAGCCCCAGGTCTTCCTCATGGACGAGCCGCTGTCCAACCTGGACGCCAAGCTCCGCGTCAGCACCCGTACGCAGATCGCCTCGCTGCAGCGCCGCCTCGGCATCACCACCGTCTACGTCACCCACGACCAGGTCGAGGCCATGACGATGGGCGACCGTGTGGCCGTGCTCAAGGACGGTCTGCTCCAGCAGGTCGACTCCCCGCGCAACATGTACGACCGCCCGGCGAACCTCTTCGTCGCCGGCTTCATCGGCTCCCCGGCGATGAACCTCGTCGAGGTCCCGATCACCGACGGCGGTGTGAAGTTCGGCAACAGCGTGGTGCCCGTCAACCGCGAGGCTCTCAAGGCCGCCTCCGACAAGGGTGACACCACGGTCACCGTCGGTGTCCGCCCCGAGCACTTCGACATCGTCGAGCACAACGGCGCCGCCGCCTCCGCCCTCACCAAGGACACCGAGGACGCCCCGGCCGGTCTCGCGGTCTCCGTGAACGTGGTCGAGGAACTCGGCGCCGACGGCTACGTCTACGGCTCCGCGAAGGTCGGTGAGGACCTGAAGGACCTGGTCGTGCGGGTCAGCGGCCGCGCGGTCCCGGACAAGGGCGCCACGCTGCACGTCGTGCCGCGTCCGGGCGAGACCCACGTGTTCTCGACCTCCACCGGCGAGCGCCTCTCCGACTGAGGACGAACCGCAGCAATTCACCCAGGTTGACGAGAAGGGCCCCGCAGACTGCCTGCGGGGCCCTTTCCGCGTGCGGGCGGCGGCGACAAATACCCCGGCACACCGGTCATTTCGAGCAGCGTGCGTCAACCCCCTACCCAGAAAACGGCGCCATCCCATCCCCCGAACCGGTGACTAAATGTCGCCAAATCATTACCGCACGCTACCCTCACACGCGTGAAGCACTCCACTTACCAACAGACGCGACGCGGCCGGGGCCCCGCCCGCCGTATCGGCCGCTCCCTCGCCCTTGTCCTGCCCGTCGTCCTGGTGCTCTCCGGGACCCTCGCGGTCACCCGAGTCAACTGGTCGGGGGATCCCTCGAGCTCCTCGGTGCTCACCGCGTCGGACGCGACGGTCTCGGACAGCAAGCCGCGCGGCGCGCCCCTCGCCCCGCAGGACCTCCTGCGCGAGCAGCTGCTGACCGAGCTCCAGGAGAAGGACCCGGGCATCGCCCTCACCCACCTCCAGGAGGCCGTGAACGAGCGTCCGTCGCTCGCCCGGCACTGCGCCTCCATCGCGCGGGCCCTGGGCCGCGCAGCGGTCCGTGTGTACGGCCCCACGCGCGCGCAGTCGTACGCCCGCCCCGTCTGCGACACGTCCTTCGCGACGGGTGTGGCCGCGGCACACAGCGGCTGATCCCGCGCGAGGGGATGCCGACCGAGGTCGGGAGAGGGGCGCGTCGTACAGTTCCGGTCATGACCGATCCGAACGCCGCGTCCCGCCCCACCCAGGCCGTGATCCTGGCCGGCGGCCAGGGCTCCCGGCTGCGTCCGTACACCGACGACCGGCCCAAGCCGATGGTCGAGATCCCCGGTACGGGGACTCCGATCATCGGCCATCAGCTTGTCTGGCTCGCCGAGGAAGGCGTGACGGACGTGGTGATCAGCTGCGGGCATCTGGCCGAGGTGCTCCAGGACTGGCTGAAGACGGCCGACCTGCCGGTGCGCGTCCAGACCGTCATCGAGACGGAGCCGCTCGGCCGCGGTGGCGGACTGAAGTACGCGGCGGCGCGTCTGCCGCACCCGGACCGGGCGTGGTACGCGACGAACGGTGACATCTGGACCCGGTTCTCGCTGCGGGACATGGCGGACTTCCACACCGAGCGGGACGCGGTCGCCACGGTCGCGCTGGCACGGCCGCGGATTCCGTGGGGGGCCGTGCAGACCGACGGGTTCGGGCACATCACGGACTTCATCGAGGCACCGCCGTCGACGTTCGAGATCAACGCGGGGGTGTACGTCTTCTCGCCCGCGTTCGCCGGGCTGCTGCCGGAGCGCGGGGACCATGAGCGGACCACGTTTCCCACGCTCGCGCGGGAGCTGCGGCTGGCCGGGTTCCCGATTCCGCAGGGGGCCTACTGGCGGGCCATCGACACGGCGAAGGATCTGACGGAAGCGGCTAGGGAACTGGCGGCGCTCGGTCGGTAGCGGCCTGCAGGCACACATGGAGAAGGTCCCGCACCTCGAAGGGTGTGGGACCTTCTTGTGGGCCGGTGTCGCTCAGCCGGTGGGGTTGCCCAGTACGTCGCCCACCGGCCCGCCTACCCCAACAGGCCGCCGACCAGGCCCGGTTGGCCGGAGGAGGAACCCCCGGTGCCGGAGCCGCCCGTCGAACCGCCGGAGGTGCTGGTGCCCCCGGTCGGGCCCGAGGTGGTGCTGGGTGCCTGCTGGACCGGGGAGGACTGCTGGGGTGCTGTCTGGCCCGTGGTGCCCTGGGTCTGGCTGGGCGAGCCCCCGCCGGTGGCGGTGCCGGTGTCGCGGGTGGCGCCGGGTGACGCCGAGGTGCCGGCGGACGGGCCGCGGGTGGCGCCCTGGCTGGGCGTGGTGGACGCCGACGGCTTCTTCTTGTGGGCCCTGGCGGAGTCCTGCGGGAGCGGGGAGCCGGGCAGTTCGTTGCGCGGGGCCTCGCCGGGGCCGGGGACGATGACCCGGTCGGCGTCCCGGACGGCGCCGCCGAGGACGGAGCCGATCAGGAGGGTGAGGCCGGTGGCGATGGCCGTGATGAGGGCGCCGCGGCGCAGGACGTAGCGGCGCAGCTCCCAGATGTCGGAGTGGGGTCCCAGACGGCGCCAGGCGCTGCCCGCGAGGCGGCCGTCGATGGAGTAGACGGGGGCGCCGGCGATGATCAGCGGGGACCAGGCGGCGAGGTAGATGATGTCAGGGGTGTCGTAGGCGGGGACGCTCTTCCAGCTGACGGTGACGAGGAGCGCGGCGGAGAGGCCGGCGCCGATGACCGCGGCGACGCGCTGCCAGCAGCCCAGGATCGTGAGGACGCCCACGATGACCTGGAGGAAGGCGATGACGAGGCCGGAGCCGACGGGGTGCTGGAGGGCGAACTGGCGCAGCGGTTCGGCCACTTCCCACGGGTGCAGGGTGTTGAGCCACTTGACCATGGAGCCGCGCTTGCCGCCGTCGAAGTAGACGGGGTCGCACAGCTTGCCCATGCCGGCGTAGATGGAGATGAAGCCGAGGAAGATCCGGAGCGGGAGGAGGACGACGCCGAGGTTCATCCGGCGGCCCGGGTAGTACGCGTGCCGCGCGTTCTCGTCGCCCTGTCGCCTGGTGGCGCGGTCGGCGCGGGCCTCGTCGAAGCCGTCGTCGAACTCCTCGCCCTCGTAGGCGGGTTCGTCGTACGCGCTGCCGACCGTGCGCATGTGGGGCAGGAGTCGGGTGCCGTCGCCGTCGGGCGTGCGCTGGGCGCCGACGACCGGGGTCTCCATGGTCTGGGCCAACTCGCCGTCGTAGTCGGCCCGGTAGCCGGAGTCGACGTCGATGCGGGGGATGACCTGGGTGGCTCCGGCGTCGGCGGCGGGCGGCTCGGCATGGCCGACGCTGCCGCCCCGCACGGCCTGCAACAGGCGGTGGGCGCCGGTGTCGTCGGGGGCGGACCTGCCGCTCCACACGACGGGTCGGCGGCGTCCCGCGGCGCCGGCGGCCGGCATCCTGCTGGTGTCCTCGGCGGCGATCAAGTGCCGTGCGATGCGCGGGGATTGGGCGCGTCTCGTCGACGCGCCCAACTGCACGCGGAAGCTCGCATGATTGACGATGATCTGCGCCGGATCGCTCGGCACCTTCACCATGCTCAGCGCGGGAGCGTCGTCGAAGCCCGACGGGCCGTCCCCCGTGGGTGTGCGGGGTGTTCTGGTGTCCACACTCATCTAACCGAGTGACGTGTGGTTAGGACACTGCTTTGACCCGCCGGATCTGTCCGGACCCCGTCAAGCTTGCCCCGTACGCCCGGAACACCCCGTGTGGGGGACCGTGCCGAACAGCCGTTCAGACCCGGCGGCGAGCCGCCTCGTACAGCACGATGCCCGCCGCCACACCGGCGTTGAGCGACTCGGCGCCTCCCGGCATCGGGATCCGCACCCGGTAGTCGCAGGTCTCGCCGACCAGGCGGGACAGGCCCTTGCCCTCGCTGCCGACGACGATGGCGACCGGGCCGCCGAGGGCCTCCAGGTCACCGATCTCGTGCTCGCCGTCGGCGGCGAGGCCGACGACCACGATGCCCTGCTTCTTGTACGCCTCCAGGGCGCGCGTCAGGTTGGTGCAGCGGGCGACGGGGGTGCGGGCGGCCGTACCGGCGGACGTCTTCCAGGCACCGGCGGTCATGCCGGCCGCGCGCCGCTCGGGCACGAGGACGCCGTGGCCGCCGAAGGCGGAGACGGAGCGGACGGCGGCACCAAGGTTGCGCGGGTCGGTCACGCCGTCGAGGGCGACGATCAGGGGGTCCTGACCCTCGTCGTAGGCGGCGTTGGCGAGGTCCTCGGGGTGGGCGTACTCGTACGGCGGGACCTGGAGGACCAGGCCCTGGTGGTTGAGCCCGTTGGTCATCCGGTCGAGCTCGGGGCGGGGGGCCTCCATGAGGTGGACGCCGCCCCGGTCGGCGACGAGCTGGAGGGCCTCGCGCACCCGCTCGTCGTTGTCGATGAACTGCTGGACGTAGAGCGTCACCGCGGGCACGCCCTCGCGCAGCGCCTCGACGACGGGGTTGCGCCCGACGACCATCTCCGAGGTGCCCTTGCCGCCGCGGCCGCGCGGCGTCGGACGGCGTACCGCCTGCTTCGCCTTGGCGTTGGCGACACGGTTCTTCTTGTGGCCCTTGCGCATCTCTGCGGGCGGGGTCGGCCCCTTGCCCTCCAGGCCCCTGCGCCGCTGGCCGCCACTGCCGACCTGCGCGCCCTTCTTGCCGGACATGCGGCGGTTGTTGGCTGCCATGACCTACCTGTTCTGCGTGATGTCTGCGTCGGGGAAATATTCGTACGTCTATGCAGTGTGCCGCCCGGAGGGCCGGGCGGCACAATCGATCATGAAAAGGGCTAGCGGGGACCCAGCGTCCAGCGCGGGCCCTGCGGGCCGTCCTCGATGGTCAGTCCCGACTGGCCCAGCTGGTCGCGGATGGCGTCCGCGGTGGCCCAGTCCTTGCGGGCGCGGGCCGCCTCGCGCTGGTCGAGGACCAGGCGTACCAGGCTGTCGACGACGCCGTGCAGGTCGTCGCCGCGGTCGGTCTCGCCGGCCCAGTGCTCGTCGAGCGGGTCGAGGCCGAGGACGCCGAGCATGGCGCGCACCTCGGCGAGGCGGGCCACCGCGGCCTCCTTGTCGTCGGCCGCGAGTGCGCTGTTGCCCTGCCGGACGGTGGTGTGCACGACGGCGAGCGCCTGCGGGACGCCCAGGTCGTCGTCCATGGCCTCGGCGAAGGCGGGCGGCACCTCGGCGGAGGGCTCGACGGGGCCGGCCTTCTCCACGACCCGCTGCACGAAGCCCTCGATCCGCGCGAACGCCGACTCGGCCTCGCGCAGGGCGTCCTCGCTGTACTCGATCATCGAGCGGTAGTGCGGGGTGCCGAGGTAGTAGCGCAGCACGATCGGCCGCCACTGCTTGACCATCTCGGAGACCAGCACCGAGTTGCCCAGCGACTTGGACATCTTGTCGCCGGCCATGGTGACCCAGGCGTTGTGCACCCAGTACCGGGCGAAGTCGTCGCCGTAGGCCTTGGCCTGGGCGATCTCGTTCTCGTGGTGCGGGAAGATCAGGTCGAGGCCGCCGCCGTGGATGTCGAAAGCGGTGCCCAGGTACTTGTGGGCCATCGCCGAGCACTCCAGGTGCCAGCCGGGACGGCCGGGACCCCAGGGCGTCGACCAGGTCGGCTCGCCCGGCTTGGCGGACTTCCACATGGCGAAGTCCCGCGGGTCCCGCTTGCCGGTCTCGCCGTCGCCGGAGGGCTGGAGCAGGTTGTCCAGCTCCTGGCGCGACAGCTCCAGGTAGCCCGGGAAGGAGCGCACGTCGAAGTAGACGTTGCCGTCGGACTCGTAGGCGTGGCCGCGCTCGATGAGGCCCTGCATCATCTCGACCATCTCGGTCACGTGCCCGGTGGCACGCGGCTCGTAGGTGGGCGGGAGGCAGCCGAGGGCGGTGTAGCCGTCGTTGAAGGCGCGCTCGTTCTCGTACCCGATCGACCACCAGGGGCGCTTCTGCTCGGCCGCCTTGGTGATGATCTTGTCGTCGATGTCGGTGACGTTGCGGATGAACGTGACCTCGTAGCCGCGGTACGCGAACCAGCGGCGCATGATGTCGAAGTTCAGGCCGGAGCGGATGTGCCCGATGTGCGGGGCCGCCTGCACGGTGGCACCACACAGGTAGATCGAGACACAACCCGGCGTGAGCGGGGCGAAGTCACGGATCTGCCGGGCGCTGGTGTCGTACAGGCGAATGGTCACGGGTCCAGGGTAGTGGGCGATGTGTGGTGCCTTCGACGGGTTGTGGATAACAGTCAGTTCGCGGTCCTGACCACGAGCGCGGTCGCCACCGCCATCAGGCCCTCGTCCCTGCCGGGAAAGCCGAGTCCGTCCGTCGTCGCCCCCGACACCGACACCGGTGCCCCGGCCGCCTCGGACAGGATCTTCTGTGCCTCGTCCCGCCGCTTTCCGATCTTCGGGCGCGGACCCACCACCTGTACGGCGATGTTGCCGATCCGGAAGCCCGCCTCGCGCACGATCCGGGCCGCCTCCGTCAACAGGGTGACTCCGGATGCACCCGACCACTCGGGCCGGCCGGTGCCGAAGTGCTGACCGAGGTCGCCGAGCCCGGCCGCGGAGAAGAGCGCGTTGCAGGCGGCGTGGGCGACGACGTCCGCGTCGGAGTGGCCGGCCAGACCGGTGCCCTCCCACTTCAGGCCCGCGCACCACAGCTCGCGGCCCTCCTCGAAGGCGTGGATGTCGGTGCCGATACCGACCTGGGGCAGGAGCACGGGCTGCTCAGAAGCCATCGTTGAGCCTCCGACGGGCCAGGACCGCCTCCGCGAGGACCAGGTCCAGCGGGCGGGTCACCTTGAAGGCCTCCTCGTGCCCGGGCACGACCACCACGGTGAGCCCCAGCTGCTCGACCATGCTCGCGTCGTCGGTGACGTCGCCGGTGACCGTCTCGTGGGCGCGGATCAGGGTCGCCCGGTCGAAGCCCTGCGGGGTCTGCACGGCACGCAGGCGCGCGCGGACCGGGGTCGCCACCACCGGCTCCGGCTCACCGGGGGCGGCCGCCGGCTCGACCTCCTTCACGGTGTCCGCGAGGGGCAGCGCCGGGACGACGGCGGGGGCGCCCTCCCGTACGGCCTCGATCACCGCGTCGACCGTGTCGACCGGGACGAGGGGGCGGGCCGCGTCGTGGACCAGGACGATGCCGAAGTCGGTGGGCAGGGCCTCCAGGCCCAGCCGGACCGATTCCTGGCGGGATTCGCCGCCGGGGACGACGAGGAAGTCCGTCCGCTCGGGCAGCGCGTGCGCGTCGAGGAGGGACTTGACCTCGCCGGCGCCGTCGGGCGGGGCCACCACGACGACCAGGGAGACGGCACGGGACGCGGCCATCGCGCGGACCGCGTGGATCAGCATGGGGGTGCCGTTCAGCGCTCGGAGCGCTTTGGGGGCGCCCGGACCGAGGCGTACGCCCCTTCCGGCGGCCGGAATCACCACGGCGGTGCGGGCCTCCGCACGTGCTTCGGCGGGCGAAGGGCGCGAAACGTCAGACATCGGTTCCTGTCAGGTTTGTGTGCTCGGCCAACGTGGGTACGGAGACAGCGTGCCGGGCGCGACGCCTTGACCGGACCCTTCCGTGACACCGGTCGAGCCAGCTGCCCGGGCCCGGCACGCCAAGTATCGGGGGATCTTTCTCCGAGAGGAACAGGCGCACGGCACTCGGGGCGTCATGGTCCGGACGTCATGGATCCGACATCCGGAGACAGACATGCCGCAGCGCCCGGCGACAGCAGTTGCGTCATCGGGCACCGCGGCATTTCAGTGCGGCAATTCAGATTCAATGTGTGCTGAGCTGAGCGGGCGAGATGCCTGCACAGTGACGCTCAGGACGCGAGAACCTCGTCGAGCAGCGCCTCGGCCTTGTCCTCGTTCGTGTTCTCCGCGAGGGCGAGTTCGCTCACCAGGATCTGCCGAGCCTTGGCGAGCATGCGCTTCTCACCTGCGGAGAGTCCGCGCTCGCGCTCACGACGCCACAGGTCACGCACGACTTCCGCGACCTTGATGACATCGCCGGAGGCGAGCTTCTCCAGGTTTGCCTTGTAACGACGGGACCAGTTTGTGGGCTCCTCGGCGTACGGTGCGCGCAGCACCTCGAAGACCCGGTCCAGCCCGTCCTGACCGACCACATCACGCACGCCGACGAACTCCGCATTGTCCGCTGGCACACGTACCGTCAGGTCACCCTGGGCGACCTTCAGCACCAAGTAGGTCTTGTCCACGCCTTTGATCTGGCGAGTTTCGATGGCCTCGATCAGCGCGGCCCCGTGATGGGGATAGACCACGGTGTCGCCAACCTTGAACGTCATGTGACAGGTACCCCTTCCGTGGCTATCCAGGGTAACACGGAAACTGCGGGTTCTGAATGGCGTTTTCGCAGGTCAGGGCATATCTCGGGGCTTGACAACAGCAACAGGAACGTGCTGCGGAGGCTGAGCGGAACAAGGAATTCGCAGGTCGGAGCGGCTCTCCGGGCGAGGTGAAACGCGTACGTTACACACATCCGGAGGCCCCTCCAGGTGGGCTAACGTCCCCAAATGTCCGGTTCCATGTGTGCGACTTCCGCTACTCCGTTCGGTGTCCGGAGTCACTTCCCCGCCGATTCCGGAATTGATCACGCACGGCCGGCGGATCAGGCCGTGATCAATTCCGGGGGTGATCGCGCATTCCTTCACGGAAGTTTTGCCACTGGATGCCGAAGACTCTTATGTGAATGCCGGACGAGCGCCGGAGTGCGGGGTACAAGTGACTCAGGGGTCACTTGTGAACCGAGTGACACGCCTCTTGGGGAGGGTCGGGTGCGGCCCTGCGGGAACGGCTCGGTAACCTAAGGCCGCTGACAGACACTTAGCGCGGCTTTACGGGCCGCCCCGCTCAAGTCAAGGAGTTGCCGCCGCCGTGAGCAGCAGCCTTCGACGCGGCGCCCTCGCCGCCTCCGCCATCGCGTTCTCGATCGCCGCGCTCTCCGCGTGTGCGGCCGGCAGCAACGCCCAGACCCTGGAGGTCAAGCCGGACAACGCGGAGACCCGCGTGGGCGCCATCAAGCTCCAGAACGTCGTGGTGATCACCCAGGCGACCCCCGAGGCCTCCGGTGAGACCACGGGCCCGGCCGTCGTGTCCGCCACCGTCTTCAACTCCGGCGACACGGCCCAGACGCTGGAGTCCGTGAGCGTCGACGGCGGCGGCAAGGCCGAGATCACGCCCGCCAAGGGCAAGGGCAAGGTGACCGTTCCGGCGCACGGCTCGGTCATCCTCGGCGGCAAGGGCAACGCCTCCGCCGCGGTGAGCGAGATCGGCGAGAGCGTCAGGAACGGCAACGCCCAGAAGGTCACCTTCACCCTCAGCACCACCGGTGACGTGAGCGTCCGCGCCTTCGTGGTCCCGGCCGACAGCTACTACAGCAAGTGGGGCCCGAGCGCGGTCCCGTCGGCTCCGCAGACCCCGCCGAAGCCGAAGCCGACCGGCTCCGCGACCCCGACCGGTGCGGCCACGCCGAGCGGCTCCGCCACGGCGACCGACGCGGCCTCCGCGAGCGCGACGGCCACCGAGTCGGCCGCGGGCCACTGAGCGGCCGTACGACACCCTCGTACGACACGAAGGGCGGGACCTCCGAGGAGGTCCCGCCCTTCGGCGTACGGCAGCCGCTCTCCGCGGCTCCTTGCGGCTGTTTACGGCTGTTTACGGCTCGAACTTGTATCCGAGACCGCGGACCGTCACCAGGTACCGCGGCGCGCCCGGGTCGGGCTCGATCTTGGCGCGCAGGCGCTTGACGTGGACGTCGAGGGTCTTGGTGTCGCCGACGTAGTCGGCGCCCCACACCCGGTCGATGAGCTGCATACGGGTCAGGACGCGGCCCGCGTTGCGCAGCAGCATCTCCAGCAGGTCGAACTCCTTGAGGGGCAGGTCGACCTTGGAGCCGGAGACCGTGACCACGTGGCGGTCCACGTCCATGCGGACCGGACCGGCCTCCAGGGCCGCCGGGGTGACCTCCTCGGGCTCGCCGCGGCGGCGCAGGACGGCGCGGATACGGGCGACCAGCTCGCGCGAGGAGAACGGCTTGGTGACATAGTCATCGGCTCCTATTTCCAGGCCGACGACCTTGTCGATCTCGCTGTCCTTGGCGGTCACCATGATGACGGGGACGTTGGAGCGGCCGCGCAGCTGGCGGCAGACCTCGGTACCGGGCAGGCCCGGCAGCATCAGGTCGAGGAGGACGAGGTCGGCGCCGTTGCGCTCGAACTCGTCGAGTCCGTCGGGGCCCGTGGTCGCGACCGCGACCTCGAAGCCCTCCTTGCGAAGCATGTACGACAGGGCGTCGGAGAAGGACTCCTCGTCCTCGACGACGAGCACTCGGGTCACGGAAGGACCTCCGGGGCGGGAAGCGGGTCGTAGGTGGCCGACCCGGATGTGGATGTCCCGTCCTCGTCGTCGAGGTCGGGGTGCTGGAGCGCGCGGTCGCGGGCCGCGCCCGCCTCCGGCAGCCTGAGGGTGAACGTGGAGCCCTGTCCCTCCGAGCTCCACACCGTGACCTCCCCGCCGTGCGAGGCGGCCACGTGCTTGACGATCGCGAGACCGAGGCCCGTACCGCCGGTCTGGCGGGAGCGGGCCGGGTCGACGCGGTAGAAGCGCTCGAAGATGCGCTCCTTGTCCTTGTCGGAGATGCCGATGCCCTGATCGGTGACGGCGACCTCGATGAGGTCGCCGCTCGGCACGGACACCCGGCGGGCGGCTATGCCGACCCGGGTGCGGGCGGGTGAGTAGTTGACGGCGTTCTCGACGAGGTTGCCGAGAGCGGCGGCAAGCTGGCCGCGGTTCCCCCAGACGCGCAGCTCGGCCGCGCCGGCCGCGGCCATGGTGATCTGTTTGGTGCCGGCCTGGTGCCGGCAGCGGTCGATGGCCTCGGCGACGAGCTCGTCCACGCGGACGGGCTCGGCGTCCTCCAGCGGGTCGTCGTTCTGCACCCGGGAGAGGTCGATGAGTTCCTGGACCAGGCTGGTCAGGCGGGTGGCCTCGATCTGCATACGGCCGGCGAAGCGCTCCACGGCCTCCGGGTCCTCCGACGCGTCCATGACGGCCTCGGAGAGGAGGGAGAGCGCGCCGACAGGGGTTTTGAGCTCATGGCTGACGTTCGCGACGAAGTCCCGTCGCACCGCTTCGATCCGCCGGGCCTCGGTGAGGTCCTCCACCAGCAGCAGCACCAGCCGGGAGCCGAGGGGCGCGACCCGCGCGGAGACCGCGAGGGCCTCCCCCCGTCCGGTGCCCCGCCTGGGCAGGTCCAGCTCGACCTGGCGTATCTCCCCGTCCCTCCGGGTGTCCCGGGCCATCTGGAGCATGGGCTCCACGGAGAGCTTGCCGCCGCGGACCAGCCCGAGGGCGTACGCGGCGGAGCTGGCCTTGACGACGGCGTCGGCCTCGTCGAGGACCACGGCCGAGGAGCGGAGCACGGAGAGGACGGTGTCCACGCCCGGCGGAAGCACCGGGTCCGTGTGCAGGGAGGTGCGGGTGGGGCGTTTCTGCTCCCGCTCGCTCCAGCGGAACGCCAGCATCGCGATGACACCGGTGAGCACACCGGCGATCGCTGCCGCTGCGGCGACCGCCGCGTTCACGTCCATGCCACCAGGTTAGGCATGGGATCGGTCCTGGCCACAGCCGTCCGAGTGCGAGCTCGAACACTCGTCGCCCAGAGTTCACCTTGGAGCCAGTACTGGTTCATTTGGGAGGGCGGAAACGGACGCGTAAGGGGCCGAACGTGGGAGCGTGGGGTACGCAGCACCGGTTTCACGGCCGGTTTTGGCCCCTGGAACCCACAGGAATGACGTACGAGAGGGAACCCTGATGCGGGACGCGTACCACGAGGAACTTGATTCGATCGGCGACGGTCTGGTGGAGATGGCCCGGCTGGTCGGCTCGGCGATCGGACGCGCCACGACGGCCATCCTCGACTCCGACCTCAAGCTGGCCGAGAGCGTGATCGAGGCCGACCAGAAGGTGGACGACCTCCAGCACGACCTGGAGGCCAGGGCGATAGCACTGCTCGCCCGCCAGCAGCCGGTGGCGACGGACCTGCGGATCGTCGTCACCTCGCTGCGCATGTCGGCCGATCTGGAGCGCTCCGGCGACCTGGCCCAGCACGTGGCGAAGCTGGCCCGGCTGCGCTTCCCCGAGCGGGCGATCCCCAACGACCTGCACGCGACCATCCTGGAGATGGGCCAGCTCGCCCAGCGCCTGATGGCGAAGGCCGCCGAGGTGATCGTCACGAAGGACGTCGACCTGGCGCTCCAGCTGGAGCAGGACGACGACGAGATGGACCTGCTGCACCGCACGCTCTTCCAGCACCTGCTGGACGACAAGTGGAAGCACGGCATCGAGACGGCGGTGGACGTCACCCTGCTCGGCCGCTACTACGAGCGGTTCGCCGACCACGCGGTGTCGGTCGCCAAGCGCGTGGTGTACCTGGTGACGGGTGAGCACGCGGACGATCTCCAACAGGAGATCCAGCCGGTGACGGGGGTCGAGGGGGCCTGAACCGGCGCCCTCGGTCCGTCCGAGGCGTGCGCGAGCCTCTGTGCGCCGTTGATGCGCCCAGGGGTGCGGGCATCCAATGGGCACAGGGCCTGATCCGACAGTCGGTCCGGCAGTCGGCACGTTCCGGCTCTCGCCTCTAGGAGGGACCCATGGCCGAATCCCCCAGCACTCCCCAGCCCGACCCCACGCAGGAACGCCCGACCGAGCAGCCCGCCGCGATCAGGACCCTGACGGTCATCGGCGCGTGCGGCTGCGGCTCGGGGTGCGGGTGCGGGTGCCAGTCGGGCAGTCCGTGCCAGTGCGGCTGATCTCGTACGACGGTGAGGGGCCCCGGGTGATCCCGGGGCCCCTCGTCGTTTCGGGTCACCCGGGCGGGCCGGGAGGGGGAGCATGGGGAAGGGGGACTCAGGGGTGACCGCTCGGCTCGGGGACGGCAGGAAGGTGCAGGCCATGGCACGGTTCATGGACGTACACCGTGGGATGAAGGGCATCACGGCCGACCAGTTGATGGAGGCCCACAAGGCCGACCTCGCGATAGAGAACGAAGAGGGCGTGCACTTCGAGCACGCCTGGGCGGACCCGGAGTCCGGCCTCGTGTACTGCCTCTCGGAGGCACCGTCACCGGAGGCGGTCCAGCGCATCCACGAACGGACGGGACACAAGGCGGACGAGATCCACCCGATGCCGCTGTCGGTCTGACACCTACTCCAGGTGCTCGCGTACGAGATCGAGGAACGCCCGGCGGTTGGGACGGATGTACGCCCACACCCTCTCGTCCTGGGGTTCCCCCGGACCGGGCCCCTTCCGGATCACGTTCTGCACGTCGTACGCCAGACGACGCGCCGCCTCGTTGACCTCGGCACCGCACAGCATGTGGATGGTCTTCTGCGCCACCCACATCCTGTCGATGGACTGCTTCGCGCGCGCCTGCCACGGTTCGTCGCTCACACCGTGGTGGTAGCGGTCCACGGCGACCCGTTCGGCCTCCTGCACCGCGGACAGGAAGTCGATGAGATGGGTGACGCGCTCACCCCGCCGTACCTCGACGCGTTCCCGCATGCTCCGCCGCATTTCGGCCCGCTCCGACGCCCGCCCCAGCGAGTACTGGGCCACCGTCGACACGAGCCCCCCGAGCACGACGCCGAGGAACGGCACGAATGGTGTCGATGTCACGGTTCAGGGTGACATCGACACGGTGAGTGACACCGCGTTTCGCACTATCCCGGGCGGAACGGCGCTCCAGGGTGTATATCGAAAGGGCTACTTCTTCTTGCCGTGGGTCTTGCCGGGAATCTTGGTGAGCTGGTTTTTTGCTGGTCAAGGGCGGTGGGCTCGTACGGCTGGTGGTCGTCTTGGTCGTCCTTGGCCACCACCGCTATGGGCGTCGGCTGACCGCGTTACGCAATGCCTCGAACCAGGCTGCGGTTCCGGACGCCTCGGCAGGCGCGGAAGTCGGGGAGGAGTAGAGACAGACACTTGGGCTTAAGCTTCGTCGGCCTCCACCACCGTGCAGATGGCAGTAGCCGTTCCATCCGGCCGGGTTTCCGCACGCTCGCCCCTGCCGTGTCACCCCAGCGCAGCGCCCCATGAAGCGAGTCTGGCAGAGACAGTGCGGGCGGGGACCCTGTGGGGCAACTGCTTGCAAGACCTGCGGAGTCTCATAGGGAGAAGCCATCAGCTTGGGAAGCTCGTGTCCACTGGTCGTGGATTGCCATGGTGACCTGCGGGCAACGGAGCTGGCGCCACAGGTAAACCGCCGCTCGATTCCCCGGTGTTTCCTGTAGTTCCCCCTACAACCTGGGACGCGTGTGGCTGGGTGAGCTGTTCGACTGACTGTTGTCTAGGCGTACTTGGGTGCCTTGGATGTGCCCCGTAGATGATCTGAGGGTTCGAATTGCTCGCGCAGCCGACGCTGCCGGCGGAGTCGTTGGCGTACGGCGGCGAGTACGCACAGAAACATGGTGCTGTCGTCGTTTTGCGGGGGAGGATGCAAGAGAGTGCCAACGATCGAGAGCACGACGGGGTGGGGATGAGCCAGGGAGAATCTGGGCCTGAGATCGGCATTGCCAAGCCGACGGGCCAGGAGGCACGCGAAGCCTGGGGCGCCGAGGCCTACTTGATCCTCGTAGGCGTTGCGCAGACGTATCACGCAGTGATCACTTACAAGGAGTTGGCGGAAGAGATCCAGAGCCGCACGGGTATCCGGACCAGGACTCTCCTGCACAACTGGATCGGTCCGATCTTGGGCCGGGTGGTACGTGAAGCCCACCGTCGGGGCGACCCACCACTGACAGCTCTGGTGGTCCATACAGACGACGGCAAGGTAGGCAGCGGCTACAAGGAAGTTCTGGCGGTCGCCGGAGAGCCGCCGGTAGATGACGAGTTGGAACGTGAGCACCACGCTGCCGACGCCCGCCTTGCTTGCTACCGCCATTTTGGGGCGACCATGCCCCCTGACGGCGGTGTGCCGGCCCTCGCCCCCAGACTGCAAGCCGCCGTCGAACGCCGTCGCGAACGCACGGATAAGCCCGCCCGTGTTTGTGAGCGCTGCTTCGTCCAACTGCCTTCGACGGGCGTTTGCGATTCGTGCGGATAGCCGACGACTTCTTCGTCCCGAAGCAACTTGAGGGAGGACACTGCCTTGGGCTTGGGCGTCCCTCACCTGGGCTGATAGTGCGTACGTGTTCGCGCTTGTTCGCCGTTGTTCATGGGCGTCGTCACGCAGTGAGACACTCACTGGTGATGCGTCCTGCTGGTGAGGTGCCTGTGGCAGAAGGCCACCTGATCCGTGGCTCCAGCTCGATCTCAGGAAGCATGCCCTGCCGGCTCCTTCATCGACCGCGAGCAGCCGGACCTTCTGGTCCGTCTGTGGCACGCCGGGCCGTCACCAGATAGCCCGCGAAGCGAACGTCCGACCTGGCCTTCGCCCACCCGTCCGCCTTCTTGGCCGGAACCAGCACGGTCGTGCCAGGAACGGGGCGGTTCACATTGTCCTTAGCGCCCGGAGGTACCTCGTAACGACAGTGCACCTCGGCGATCGACACCACTTCTACTGAGGTCGGTGCGTGCCCCTCCCCCTGGCCGTGATGCTCCTCGCGGAAGTCGATCTCATCTGCACGTTGGCTGCCAACGACGCCGGCGTAATCCTCCGGATCGACCTCCAGCAGCGTCCAGGAGACAACATCCCCTGGCACGAAGCTCTGTCCGCAGCACTGGATCTGCCAGTCATCGACCCAAATCGTCAACGTCATGACGCCATTGTCCGCCGAGCGGCCGGAACTCCTCAGGGACTTCGCGCATGCTCTACGACACCCGCTTCGGGAGTTCGATCCGGGCTCGTCCCTCGGGCCGTCAGCGGTTCGTCCGGCCGCTCCGCCCACCACCAGGTGTGTCGATCAGCGCACTGATACAGAGAACTGCAGGTCCTCGGTCGCCGTCCCGCCCGGACAGCACGTTCGATCGGGTGCGCTGTGTTGCTTTCCACGATGTCCCGTCGGTGCGGGGAGGGCAGGACAGCGGAGGCACTGGGCGTGTTACTGACTGCTGTTTTGCACTATTCCGATCGAAGGATGAAGGCGGCACGAAGAGCTTGGAGGGCGTCAGCGCGGAGGACCTGGGCCATGTCCTCCCGCGCGCTGTCCTTACCGCGCCAGGGGAGTTGCTGGTAGGTGCGCGTCACGATGCTGTCCGGCGTCCATTCGCTGCGGAAGTGGTAGAACTCGCGCCGCTTTCGGTTGACTTCCTCAAGCAGGGCTTGCGAAGACGCCGTGTACCAACCCTCTGTGGCTGCGTACTGGAGGAGGGCGCCGAGTCCCCAACGTTCCCATCCTCTCGGCGCATTGGCGCCCGAGTGGTTCACGCGTCCCGCAAGTTCTCGTTCGCACGACGCATGGGCGCATACAAGGGCTGCTGCGTCAAAGCCATGGAGGTAGCAGCCGATCGCTTCCACAAAGAACCAAGCGGACTCGTGTCCCCCTCCAACTAGGCCGATGGTCTCAGGAGGGAAGTCCTGCCTGAGGCTGTCGATCTCAAGGGATCGCTCGGCACGCGCGGCCCGTGTCCGCTCATCTCGAGCGGCTAAAACTGCTATTCGTTGTAAGAGTTCAATTTCGGTCGATGCACCCATAGCGAGATCATGGCACGGTGAAGCGTGTGGCCCTGGCACGTTGCTGTTCGCCATCTTCACCCGCACCACCCCGGCCCCCGTGCCGGAACTCGCGAACCTGGCCGCCCAAGGCACCCTCCCCGGTATCCTCCGCCAGCTCTCCGGCCTCGGCGGCTGCACCCACCCCATCCGCCTCGACGGCCACCGCACCGAATACGACCTCGACACCACCACCGGCGAGATCGGCCGCACCCTCCAGCACCTCGACTCGACCAGCCTCCCCGCCGGCCAACTCCTCGTCCGCTGCAACAACCGCCGCACCACCCGCTGCCCGGCCTGCGCCGAGGTCTACCGCCGCGACACCTTCCACCTCATCACCGCCGGACTCCGCGGCGGCAAAGGCACCCCCGAACAGGTCGGCGCCCACCCCCGCGTCTTCGCCACCTTCACCGCCCCCGGCTTCGGCCCCGTCCACAACCGCCGCACCGACGGCCGCCCCTGCCGCTGCGGAACCCACCACGACCAGGACGACGACACCCTCGGAACCCCACTCAACCCCGACACCTACGACTACGAAGCCGCCGTCCTCTGGAACGCCCACGCGGGCCAACTCTGGCGACGCTTCTCGATCTACCTCCGCCGGGAGGTCGCCAAGCGCGCGGGCCTCTCCCAACGCCGTCTCCGCGACCACGCCCGCGTGTCCTTCGCCAAGGTCTCCGAGTACCAAAAGCGCGGCGCCATCCACTTCCACGCCGTCATCCGACTCGACGGCCCCGGCGGCCGTGAAACTCCGCCTCCGTCGTTGGCCACCGCGGAGCTGCTGACCTACGCCATCGGTTCCAGGACATGGTCGACCTAGGTGGCGGCTGCGGGCTGCGACAGGGCGAGATCCTCGGTGTGGCCGCCGATGCGATCGACTTCGAGGCGGGCACGCTCCACGTGGTCCAGCAACTCAAGCTGAGCCGGATCAAGGCCGTGTTCGCCCCGCGCAAGGGTGGCAAGCTCCGGACGTGCCGCTTCCTGGGCCGGTCAAGGCCCTGGCCGAGTTCCTCGGCCACTCGGACCCGGGCCTGACGCTCCGCGTGTACGCCCACCTCATGCCGTCCAGCCAGGAGCGCACCCGCAAGGTGATCGCTACCGTGTTCGCGCGATGAAGAGAGCATTTGGAATCACCACACACGAATGCTCCACCCCGGCCAACATTGCCGAAGCCAGCATTTGGAATCACCACACACGAATGCTCCACCCCGGCCAACTTTGCCGAAGCCAGCATTTGGAATCACCACACACGAATGCTCCACCCCGGCCAACATTGCCGAAGCCAGCATTTGGAATCACCACACACGAATGTTCGAGCCCGATGCAAGATTGCCAGGCCACCCACCTGGCCTCCTGGCCAGGTGGGCCCCTGGCCGAACGAGGCCGCTCCCGCCTTGCTGGTGGGGCACCTACGAATTTTCGTAGGTGGTGGCGTCACGGCACCTGAAGGGCCACTCTTCACGCCAAGATCACGGCGTTCTGAAACTGGAAGCATACGACTACTCCGGCGGCTTTAGCTGGGGATTTGTTACGTCCGCTATTAAGTCGCTAAAGTCCACCATGCCGTCGAGAAGAAGAGGGGCCACTCACTGGCATGAGCGGCCCCTCACCCGTCGGCACGCTTATTCACCGCTGATAGAGGAGAAGTCATGCGTCCTACGGAGAAACCCATGGTGCCACGACCCGGTCTGCGTATCGACCTCATCCCTCGCGAGCTGCCGCTCGGGCTGGTCGGCCTCGGCGGCTCGGCCCTCGCCATGTGGGTCGGTGCCGAACCTCTCGCAGTCCTCCCGCCGGCCTTCCTCGTTTCGGTCCGGGTGAGACTGCACCTCATCTGACTGCGACGGCCCAGACACGGCCCCAGCGCATAGAAGCCCCCTCCCGGCGGAAAATCCGCAGGTAGGGGGCTTCTTCAGCTCTGCTTACTTCTTCTTGCCCTGGTTCTTGACCGCCTCGATGGCCGCTGCGGCCGCCTCCGGGTCCAGGTACTTGCCGCCCGGTGTGACCGGGTTGAAGGACGCGTCGAGTTCGTAGTAGAGCGGGATGCCCGTCGGGATGTTGAGGCCCGCGATGTCGGCGTCGGAGATGCCGTCCAGGTGCTTGACCAGGGCGCGCAGGCTGTTGCCGTGGGCCGCGACCAGGACCGTGCGGCCGGCCAGGAGGTCCGGGACGATGCCGTCGTACCAGTACGGGAGCATGCGGACGACCACGTCCTTCAGGCACTCCGTGCGGGGGCGGAGCTCCGGGGGGATCGTGGCATAGCGGGGGTCGTCCGACTGGGAGAACTCCGTGCCGTCCTCGAGGGGCGGGGGCGGGGTGTCGTAGGAGCGGCGCCACAGCATGAACTGCTCCTCGCCGAACTCCGCGAGGGTCTGCGCCTTGTCCTTGCCCTGGAGGGCGCCGTAGTGGCGTTCGTTCAGGCGCCAGGAGCGGTGGACCGGGATCCAGTGGCGGTCCGCGGACTCCAGCGCGAGCTGGGCGGTGCGGATCGCGCGCTTCTGGAGGGACGTGTGGACCACGTCGGGCAGGAGGTCGGCGTCCTTCAGGAGTTCGCCGCCGCGGACTGCCTCCTTCTCGCCCTTCTCGTTGAGGTTGACGTCCACCCAGCCGGTGAACAGGTTCTTCGCGTTCCATTCGCTCTCGCCGTGGCGGAGGAGGATCAGCTTGTACGGTGCGTCGGCCATGCGTATGAGCGTAATCCACGCCTTCGGTCCGGGCGGAGGCCGCTCGACAGACGGACGGTTGACGGGATCTGTTAATTGAGTGGCTCCTGGTCATCTCGGCTTCGTAAGTTGTGCTCACCAGCTGAGCCGCTTACACGCACGGGGGTCCGTCCATGCCACTCGCCACCCTGAGACGCGCCACACGCGAGACCGTCTCCGGGCTGCCCCGCGCGTTCTGGTGGCTGTGGATCAGCACCCTCGTCAACCGCCTGGGTGCCTTCGTCGCCACCTTCATGGCCCTCTACCTCACCCTCGACCGCGGCTACTCCGCCTCCTACGCCGGTCTCGTCGCCTCGCTGCACGGGCTGGGCGGGGTCGTCTCCTCGATCGGGGCCGGGGTGATGACCGACCGGCTCGGGCGGCGGCCCACCCTCCTCGTCGCGCAGTCCGCCACGGCCGCCTGCGTCGCGCTGCTCGGCTTCATGCACCACCCGGTCGCCATCGCCGCCGTCGCGTTCCTGGTCGGGATGACCTCCAACGCCTCCCGCCCGGCCGTGCAGGCGATGATGGCCGACATCGTGCGGCCCGAGGACCGGGTCCGGGCCTTCTCGCTCAACTACTGGGCCATCAACCTCGGTTTCGCCGTCTCCTCCATGGCCGCCGGGTTCATCGCCGAGTACAGCTATCTCGCCGGCTTCCTGATCGAGGCCGGGATGACCGCCGTCTGCGCGGTCGTCGTCTTCCTCAAGCTGCCCGAGTCCCGGCCCGTCCTGCAGCAGTCCGCTCAGGCGCCCGATGACGTCCGCCTCGGCACCGTCCTGCGCGACGGGCGGTTCATGAGTGTCGTGGGGCTGTCCTTCCTGGTCGCCGTGATCTTCCAGCAGGGTTCGATCGGGCTGCCCGTCGCGATGGGCGAGGCCGGGTTCACGCCCGCCGACTACGGCCTGGCCATCGCCCTCAACGGCGTCCTGATCGTCGCACTGCAGATCCCGGTGACCCGTTTCATCCAGGACCGGGACCCGCAGCGGCTGCTCGTCGTTTCGTCCCTGCTGGCGGGATACGGCTTCGGGCTCACCGCCTTCGCCGGGTCCGTCGGCCTCTTCGCCCTCACCGTGTGCGTGTGGACCCTGGGCGAGATGATCAACGCCCCCACCCAGACGGGGCTCGTCGTCCGCCTCTCCCCCGCCCACGGCCGCGGCCGCTACCAGGGCATGTACACCCTGTCCTGGTCCGTCGCCGCCCTCGTGGCACCCCTGATGTCCGGTTTCGTCATCGACCGGTTCGGGGCGCGGTGGCTGTGGGGGCTGTGCGCGGTCGTCGGAACGGTGGCGGCGGTGGGGTACGCGGCACTCATGCGGCGCCTGTCCGGGGAGACGGCCGCCGAGGTCGCCGTACCCGAGAAGTCCGCCGCCGCCGAGGCGAGCGCGGCCTGATCCGTCACGGAATGCGTGCGCACGCCCCGATCCGTCACGGATGCATCCGCGCGCCCTTGAGCACCTTGTCCACGGCATTGCGCGGCCCGTACACCGCGAGGCCCACCAGATCCAGCTCACTCGTCGCGACGGCCCGGACCGCCGCTCGGTTGTCCCGGTCGTTGCCCGTCGAGAACAGGTCGCTCGTGAAGAGCGCGCGCGGCAGCGAGCGGGACAGCACGCGCGCGTGGGCCGCCGTCAGGGTCTCCTTCGTGCCCTCGAAGACCAGCACGGGCTGCCGGAACATCGGCAGATAGGGCACACCGTCGGCGTCCTCGTACGGTTCGCCGACCACCTCGGGCGCCTGGCTGCCGAGGCCGCTGACGAGGAACGCGGTGACGTTCAGGCGCTGCCAGGTCTCCAGGTCCTCGCGCAGCAGGACGGCGATCTTGGTGTCGAAGCGGATGGGTTCAGTACTCATGGGACGAGACTGGCGGGCACCGTACGACCTCGTCTTGTACGTTCTTTGCATGGCCACCCGGGAGAACGTCACCGCGTGGCGTCCCACCGTCCCGGGCGTCACCGAGGTCTTCCACGCCCACTTCACCGAGTACGCGTACCCGATGCACGTGCACGAGGCGTGGACGCTGCTCATCGTGGACGACGGGGCCGTACGGTACGACCTCGACCGGCACGAGCACGGCACGCCGGACGACACCGTGTCGCTGCTGCCGCCGCACGTCCCGCACAACGGATCGCCCGCCACTCCCGACGGCTTCCGCAAGCGGGTTCTCTACCTCGACCACACCCACCTCGGCGACGAGCTCATCGGGCCCGCCGTCGACGGCCCCGACCTGCGGGACCCCGTACTGCGGCAGCGGGTGGGGCAGTTGCACACGGCGCTGGCCAGGCCCGGGGAGGAGTTCGAGGCGGAGAGCAGGCTGACGCTCATCGGCGACCGGCTCAGGAGTCTGCTGCGGCCGTCGCCGCACGACGGGCCCGCGCGCCGGGACCCCGCCCTCGCCCGCCGGCTGCGCGAACTCCTCGACGAGCGGGTCGTGGAGGGGCTGTCGCTGGAGGCGGCGGCAGGGGTCGTACAGGCCCATCCGGCGCATCTCGTACGGGCGTTCAGTGCCGCCTACGGCATCGCGCCGCACCAGTACCTGACCTCCCGCCGGGTCGACCGGGCCCGGCGGCTGCTGCTCGCCGGGCAGGGTCCCGCCGAGGTCGCCGCGCTCACCGGTTTCCACGACCAGGCCCATCTCACCCGGCACTTCAAGCGGCTGGTGGGGGTGACGCCGGGGCGTTATCGCAGCGGCGTCGGGAGATCCACGGAAGGCGTCCGTCCGGTGATCGGCGCGGGTTAGCGTCGCGGCGCCGCCCTGGTCGCCGCCGCTGACACCGACCGTGCCGCCGAGCAGCCGTCCAGCTCGCTTCCGCCCCACTGGGCACAGGGCAGCGCTGACTCCCCGGGGGTCAGTCCTGCGAGCGCTGGGTCAGATGCGCGAACGCGTCCAGGTTGCGCGTCGACTCGCCCCGGGCCACCCGCCACTCGTACTCCTTGCGGATCGCGGCGGCGAAACCCAGCTCCAGCAGGGTGTTGAAGCTGCCGTCGGCCGCCTCCAGGACCTGGCCGAGGAGGCGGTCGACCTCGTCGGCGGTGACCGCGGCGAGGGGGAGCTTGCCGGCGACGTAGATGTCCCCGAGCCGGTCGACGGCGTAACTCACGCCGTACAGCTTGAGGTTGCGCTCCAGGAGCCAGCGGTGGACGCCGGGTTCGTTCTCGTCGGGGTGGCGGATGACGAAGGCGTTCACGGAGAGGGAGTGGCGGCCGACGAGGAGCGAGACGGTCGTCTTCAGCTTGCGGGTGCCGGGCAGCTGCACGACGTAGTTGCCGGGCGCGGGGCTCTCCCACTCGACCTCGGTGTCCTTGAGGACGCCCTCGATGACCTGCGCTGCCTTCTCTGCCTCAGCCATGGTGGGAGCGTACGTGACGCCGGTACGACTGCGCCGCGGCCGCGTACACGTCCGCCGTCGCCGCGGCCGCGGTGTCCCAGCCGAAGGACTGGGCGTGCCGGGCGGCCGCCTCACCCATGCGGGGCGTGAGCGCCGGGTCGTCGGCGAAGTCGCCCAGCACGCGCGCGTAGGCGGCCGGGTCGTGCCCGCGTACGAGGAAACCGGTCCGTCGGTCGGCCACGGCGACCGGCAGCCCGCCGACCGCCGCCGCGAGCACCGGGGTGCCGGCCGCCTGGGCCTCTATGGCGACCAGGCCGAAGGACTCGCTGTAGGAGGGCATCACCAGCACGGAGGCGGCCCGGAACCAGTCGGCGAGCTGTTCCTGGCCGACGGGCGGCTGGAACCGTACGACGTCCGCGATGCCGAGGCGGGAGGCCAGCTTCTGCAGGCCCTCCGGCTTGGCGAGGCCGCTGCCGCTGAGGCCGCCGACGACCGGGACGAGGATGCGGGAGCGCAGGTCGGGGCGCTGGTCGAGCAGGACCGCCACGGCCCGCAGGAGGATGTCCGGGGCCTTCAGGGGCTGGATGCGGCCCGCGAAGAGGGGGATCAGGGCGTCCTGGGGCAGACCGAGACGGGCGCGGGCCGCCGCCCGGCCGTCCGCCGGGCGGAAGCGGTCGAGGTTCACGCCGGGGTGCACGACGGCGACCTTGCCGGGGTCGGCCGCGTAGTGCTGGACGAGTTCCTCGCGCTCCTCGGCGGTGTTCGCGATGAGGCGGTCGGCGGCGGCGACGATCTGGGTCTCGCCGATGACGCGGGCGGCGGGCTCGGGGGTGTCGCCGTCGGCGAGGTTGGCGTTCTTGACCTTGGCCATGGTGTGCATGGCGTGCACGAGGGGGGTGCCCCAGCGCTGGGCGGCTAGCCAGCCGACGTGGCCGGAGAGCCAGTAGTGCGAGTGGACCAGGTCGTAGTAGCCGGGGCGGTGACCGGCCCAGGCCTGCATCACACCGTGCGTGAAGGCGCACAGCTGGGCGGGGAGGTCCTCCTTGTTGAGGCCCTCGTAGGGGCCCGCGTCGATGTGGCGGACCAGGACGCCGGGGGCCATCTCGACGGTCGGCGGGAGACCACCGGTCGTCGCGCGCGTGAAGATCTCGACCTCGATGTTGATCGCGGCGAGGCGCTGGGCGAGCTCCACGATGTATACGTTCATGCCGCCCGCGTCGCCGGTGCCGGGCTGGTGGAGCGGTGAGGTGTGCACGGAGAGCATGGCGACGCGGCGGGGGCGGCGGTGCAGGCGCAGCCGGTGGGGTGCGGCCTGGGAGCGACGCTGGAGCCTGCTGACGTACTGGCTCACGTGGCGTTCCTCCTTGCAGCGGGCATGCCTGGCGAAGGGCGTGGGGCGCCCTCCGAGGGAGGAACACCGGAGGGCGGCATTCCCATTCCGGGCGGGGTGGTTTTTGCCTAGGTATTACCAGGAGTCGCTCAACCGTTCGATGGGTGGGGGCGTTGGCTGTGCGGGGAGTCCGGGGGCGGTGGGATGCCGCGGCGCGGTGCGGTCCAGTGCTGTGCAGTGCAGTGCGGTGGGCCGGGGGTGGTCGGGGTGGGGTGGCCGGGGTGGGTTGGCCGGGGTGGGCGACCGCCTCCGGCCCGCGATGACCCGGGTCCCCGCCGCATACCCTCTTAGGCATGACATCCCGCGCCGCCTCCCGCCCTGTGGGCACGGTCACGCGCGGGACGACCAACCCCAACCGGCTGCGCCGTATGGACCGCTGGATCGCGGCCACGCACGGCGCCGAGCTGCGCCGCGCCGCCGACCCGGTCGCCGTCGACCTCGGCTACGGGGCCGCGCCCTGGACCGCCGTGGAACTGCTCGCCCGGCTCCGCGAGAACGCTCCACGCACGCGCGTGGTCGGCGTCGAGATCGAACCGGCCCGGGTGGCGGCGGCGAAGCCGTACGAACGCGAGGGTCTCGTCTTCCGGCACGGCGGGTTCGAGATCCCGCTCAGCCAGCGGCCGCTGCTCATCCGGGCGGCCAATGTGCTGCGGCAGTACGACGAGGCCGAGGTGGCCGCCGTCTGGGAGCGGCTGTGTGCCCGGCTGGCTCCGGCCGATCCGGCGCGAGGGTCACGCGGCGGACTGCTCGTCGAGGGGACCTGCGACGAGATCGGCCGCCGGCACGTGTGGGTCGCGCTCGGCCCCGAGGGACCGCGGACGGTCACCTTCGCGACCCGACTGGGCTCGCTGGAACGCCCCTCCGACCTCGCCGAGCGGCTGCCGAAGGCGCTGATCCACCGCAATGTGCCGGGCGAGCCGGTGCACTCCTTCCTCCGCGACTTCGACCGCGCGTGGGCGGCCGCGGCACCCTACGCCTCGTACGGCGCCCGTCAGCGATGGATCCGCACGGCACGATCCCTGACCACCGACTGGCCGCTGACGGACGGCCCTTCACGGTGGCGGCAGGGGGAAGTGACGGTGGCGTGGGGGGCGTTGGCGCCGGGTGGGGTGCGGGTGGGGTGAACTGGCGTGGCGGCGGGGGCGTGATCGCAGGCGCTGTGTTGGTTGTTGGGACGGGCGTGTGCGGGCTGGGGGCGGTAACACGCGTGTGTGTGCGTGCCGGGTGGCCGTGACACGCGTGCGGGCGTGGATGCCGGGTGGCCGTGACACGGGCGTGCAGGCGTAAGGCGGGCGGGTAAGACGCGCGGGCGTGCCGGGTGGCGGTCCCCTGAACTCCGGCGGGCCGTGGCCTGTCGGGGGAACTCGGGCGTGCGGTGACCGCGCAGGCGAACTCCGGCGCATAGTGGCCGCTCAGTGAACTCCGTCGCATGGTTGTCCCTGAGGTGAACTCCGGTGCGCCGCGTGGCGGCGCCCATCCGCTTGCGTGAACTCCCGCTTGGCGTGGTCACTCGGGAGAACTCCGGCGCGTGGTGCCCGCGTACGCGAACTCCGGTGCGCCGTGTGCCGATGCCACCCGCGCGCGTGAACTCCTGCCTACCCTGGCCACTCGGACGAACTCCGACGCACGGCACCGCGCAGGGGAACTCCGCTGCACCGCGCGGCACGCGTGCCGACGCCCATCCGCGCGCTTGAACCCCCGCATTTCAACTGACGCGCAGGCCAACCCGCTGCGCCGTGCGCCGGCCGCGCCGATACCCACCCCCTCGCGCAAACCCCCGCCCACCCTGCCCACTCAGGCGAACTCCCATGTACCGGCCCGTGGCCCCCGGCGCGCGCAACACGCAAACTCCGGTCCTCTCGCACGGGGAGACCGGGAAGTCCCCGCACTCGCCCCCCGCACAGGCCGCCACGCACGAACTCCGGCACACGACCAACCTCGGGCCCATGCCACCCTCAGTTCGCCTCCCCCGTGAACCCCGCGACACCCCTCCCCCCCCCGAAACCCGAAGGCCACGCGCCACCGCACCGCACGGCATGTCCGACGCACCCCGCCCCTGTTCGCCCCGCCCGGAAGCCCGGAAGCACCGGGACTGCCCACCCCCAACCCCGCGGAGCCACCCCGCAGACAGACCCGGCACGCCCGCCGCCCATGAACTCCGGGATGCCGCCCAGGAATCCCTCCGGACGCCCTGACCTGCCGGGGAACGATCTCGGTGAGTCGTTCGTCACAAAGTCGGGGAGATCGTCTTCGGGGGGCGGGGAGTGGGGGAGGCACCGTGCAGCGCCGGGACGTGAAGGGATACGCCAGGAAGGCCTACCTCTGTCGCTTTCGGCCCTGACGTGGCACGATCCCCCGAGCACCGCAAGTTACTGACGGTAAATCAGCTTTGGGGGCAAGGGTATGGGGACGGGCAAGCGCGGTCTGATCGCCACGGCCGTGACCGTGATCGGCGCGATGGCCGTGCTGGCGGCGCCGGGCACCGCCTTCGCCGCACCGAGTCCGACACCCTCCCCCACCGCCTCACCGACGGCCGTCACCAACAAGGACATCGAAGCCGTACGCACACAGCTCGACGCGCTCTACCACGACGCGGCCGTCGCCACCGACGCCTACAACGCCGCCGAGGAGAAGGCCGAGCAGCAGTCGGCGCAGATCGTCGCCCTGGCCCAGAAGATCGTCAAGGGCCAGGAGAAACTGGCGAAGCTGAAGGCCCGCGCGGGCGCCGCGGCCGCCGCCCAGTACCGCACCAACGGCCTGCCGGACGGGGCCCAGCTGGTGCTGAGCGACGATCCGCAGGAGTTCCTCGACGGCACCCGCCGTGTCCTGCAGGGCCAACGCGCCACCAAGGCCCTCATCACGGAACTGACCCGGACCCAGCAGGACTTGAAGCAGTACGCCGCCGACGCCTCCGCCCAGTGGACCCGGCTGGAGGCCAACCGCAAGGCCAAGGCCACGGCCAAGAAGCGGGTCGAGCAGCAGATCGCGGCGGCCGAGAAGCTCGAGTCCCAGCTGGAGGAGAAGGAGAAGAAGCGCCTGGCCGAACTGGAGGAGCAGGCCGCCCACCAGGCACAGACCGCCTGGCTGGACTCCGGCATCCTCAAGGACATCAGCGGCAGGGCGAGCGAGGCCGGGAAGGCCGCCGTCGACTACGCGACGACCCAGATAGGCAAACCGTACGAATGGGGCGCCGAGGGCCCGAAATCGTACGACTGCTCCGGACTGACCTCACAGGCCTGGGCGAGCGCCGGCAAGCCCATTCCGCGCACCTCGCAGGAGCAGTGGAAGCAGCTCAAGCACGTCGACGTCAAGGACATGCGGCCCGGCGACCTGATCATCTACTTCGACGACGCCAGCCATGTCGCCATGTACCTCGGCGACGGCGCGATCGTGCACGCCCCGCGGCCCGGGCGGACGGTGACGATCGCCGGGGCGGGATCGATGCCGATACTCGGCGTGGTGCGGCCCGACGCGTGAACACCCGGACGACCGGCTGAGACCTGGGTCATGTGATGCGGCGCACGCCTGACGACGCCGCAAACCTGCCGCGAACGTGACGTTCGTCATCCCCGCGACACCCGCAACGTGTCCAACTGCGGTACATAACGCGGCATATGACAGTGGCCACCGGCCAAGCGGCGTGTCTCACGCCATTCCTTTCCCGGCCCGGCACCCGCTATGGTCCCCGTCGGTGGATCGAGGTCCCTCGCTCCACCATGCCCTCGGGGGGAGGGAAGGAATCCAAGACGATGCCCGTACCCATACCGCGGCAGCGAGCGATCCCGGCCGTGGAAAGTGGTCAGGCGCCGGCCGCACCCCAGGACGAGCCCTCTGCGAAGGACGAGCCCTCCAAGAAAGAAGCCCCGCGCAAGGAAGCCACGGTCGACAACAACGCCGCCACCCAACTGAGCCTGCTGGTGATCGAGGACGATCCCGGCGGGTCCACGGTCGTCCCCGAACTCGTCGACTCGGCCGGCAAGCCGATCCGGGTCCGTACGGCCCGCAACCTCACCGAGGCGGAGCGGCTGCTCACGGATGACGTGCACTGCATCCTGCTCGATCTCGCGCTGCCCACGCCCGGCCGCTCCCCCGACGACGACGAGCTCGCAGTACTCCGCCATGTCCTCGAACTCGCACCCCGGCACGCCGTCCTCGCGCTCACCGCGTCCGGCGACGCCGAGCGCGGCGCGGAGGCGGTCCGGGTGGGCGCCCAGGACTACCTCTTCCGGGACGAACTGGACGGCCGGCTGCTGAGCCGGGCGATCCGGTACGCGGTCGAGCGGAAACGTTCCGACACGGCGGAGCGCAGGCTCGCCGAGGGACGGGTGCGGGCGCAGGAGAACCGGCGCCTGGAGCGCGGGCTGCTGCCCACACCGCTGCTGGAGGGCTCGTCGCTGCGGTTCGCCGCACGCTACCGGCCGGGCCGGTCGCGGGCACTGCTCGGTGGTGACTTCTACGACGTCGTACGGACTCCCGACGGGACCGTGCACGCGATGATCGGCGACGTCTGCGGGCACGGCCCCGACGAGGCAGCACTCGGCGTGGAGCTGCGGATCGCCTGGCGTGCGCTGACCCTGGCGGGGCTGTGCGGGGACGAGCTGCTCGGCACGCTGCAGGAGGTACTGGAGCACGAGCGCTCGGACGACGAGATCTTCGCGACGCTGTGCACGGTGGACATCGCGCCGGACGGACGACGGGCGGGCCTGTGTCTCGCCGGGCACCCTTCGCCGCTGGTGGCCCGACCGGGGCGGCCCGCGCGGCTGCTGCCGTACGACAACAACGGCCCCGCGCTGGGGCTGCTGCCGGGGGCTCGCTGGCCTCGGATGCAGGTGGAGCTGGGGGCCGAGTGGAGCCTGATGCTCTACACCGACGGCCTGATCGAGGGGCGCGTCGGGGAGGGCCGGGAGCGGCTGGGCCAGGACGGGATGGTGTCCATGATCCGCCGCCAGCTCTCCGAGGGACTGCGCGGCGAGGCGTTGCTGCGGGCCGCGGTGAACGAGGTGCGCACGCTGAACGGCGGCGAGCTCGCGGACGACGTGGCGGTACTGCTGCTCGACCGGGAGAGCTGACGGCCGAGCGAGCCCGGCTCACCCTCGCGGTTCGGGCGGCTCCGGCGGGTCCGCCGGCGTTCGTCGCGGGTCACGGCGGGTCCACCGCAAGCCCACCGCGGCTCACCTCGAACCCGTCGCGGACCCGTCCCGGCTCACACCGGCCCCTGGCGATTTCTGTCATGAGCCGTCTGCGGGCTCACGGCGGTCCACGGAACAGGTTCCGGCCCAGGCGGCGGCCCGCCCGTGGGTGCACAGCGGCCCACGCGCGGCCCTTCCCTCGTAAGCCGTCCGCGGGGCTGGCTCGTCGTGGCCTCGCGCTTGTGTCGTAAGCCGTGGCCGTCCGGGGTTCACCCGGCCGCCACGGCACTCCACGCACGCCGCAGAGCAGGACACCCGACCGCCAGCCGCGTCAGCCGGGCCCCGCGGTGGAGCCGCCGGGCGCTGGGCCTATCGGCCGCCGTTGTACGGGCCGTAAGGGCCGTCACTGCTCGAACCGCTGCCCCGGCCGCTGCGGCCGCCGCCCGGGAGGGCTCGGATCGCCGGGCGTACGTCGACCATGTAGACGATCGTCGCGATGAGGCCGATGATCGGCAGGAACGACAGGATGTTGAAGATCAGGTTCACCACGAAGGCGAGCCCGAGGACGATCAGCCAGAAGGGCTTGGTCTTCTTGTCGGCCGCTCGGTAGGCGTCCTCACGGCGGATGGCGGCGTCGAACAGCGCGAACCCGCTGAAAACGATCAGGGCCATGCTCAGCAGCCACATGAAGCCTGCGAACCCCTGCATCAGCACAACGTCCACCACCCGACTCGGCTCGTCATTTCGCGATTACGCGGTCACCGTACCCGTTCCCGCAAGGTCGCTACCCGGAGAACGGGCCGGGCACTCGGTAAGTGCCCGGCCCGGTGTCCGTCGTGTCCCGCGGTGCCTTACTTGGCGGGCGGGGTCTTCTTCGCCGTGGTGGTCTTGCGCGGCGTGGCCTTCTTGGCGGTGGGTGCCGCCTTCTTGGCCGGGGCCGGGGCGGCGACCGTGGCGGGCGTGACCGGCTTCGCGACCGGAGTCGCGGTCTGGTCCTTGACCTCGCCCGGCTCGGCGTTGGGCTCGACGGCGATCGCCAGTTCCTCGATCTCCTCGGCGGCCTCGCCACGCCAGGTCTTGACGGCCTGCTCGCCGTGCTCGGCGACCTTCTCGTACGCCTCGCGGGCCTTGACGGCGTACTCGGCGGCGACGCCGACGCCACGCAGGGCGAAGTCCTGGGCGGACTCGCCGAGCTTCTTCAGGTCCGCGTCGAGCGTGCTGCCGAGCTTCTTCAGGTCACCGTCGAGGGTGTTGATGAAGTCGCCGACCTTGGTCTGCAGGGTCTCCTGCGTCTCCTTGACCTTGGCGCCGGCCTCCTTGGCACGGGCCTGGGCCTTCTCCTGGACCGCCTTCGGGTCGGTGCCGCGCACGGCCTCGATACGGGCCGGCGCCTCGGCGCGCAGCTGCTCCACCAGACCGGGCACCTTCTTGGCCTCCTGGAAGGCAAGGTCACCGGCGCCGGCGAGGAAGTAGAGCGGGGTCGGGTCCTTGACGGCCTTGCGGATGTCGTCGGTGATGGCCATGGTGATGGTCCTCCCGGATCGCTTTCTGATGAGGGTTTTGGGTCCCGCGGTGCCTGTCGGCGGGCGTCGGGCCATGTCGAACCGTGTCGGTATCAACTGGCCGTCTGCTGCGGGTCGGCGTCGCTGCCGTCGGTCTTGGGGGGCTTGGTGGTGCGGGGCTTGCGGGTGCTGCGGGGCCGGCGGGCCTGCCGTATCGCGGCGGCCCCGTCGGGGTCCCCGCCGAGGTCCGCGTCGGCCGGGACGTCGTCGTCCCGCAGGTCCGCCCGGGTGTCCGCCGTACTGTCGTCCGGCAGGTCGCTCTGCCCGTCGCCCGGCGCGGGAGCCGCGTCCGGCGGGGCGATCTCGAAGCCGTTCTCCTTGCGGAAGGACTCGTAGATCTGGAGCAGCACCTGCTTCTGCCGCTCGTTGAGCGTGGGATCGGCGAGGATGACCGCACGCGTCTCCACGTCGTCCCGGTCGCGCTCGGCGTCGAGGATGCCGGCCCGCACGTACAGCGTCTCGGCGGAGATCCGCAGGGCCTTGGCGACCTGCTGCAGCACCTCCGCGCTCGGCTTGCGCAGCCCGCGCTCGATCTGGCTCAGATACGGATTGGACACCCCGGCGGCATCGGCGAGCTGCCTGAGCGACAGCTGCGCAGTGCGCCGCTGTTCACGCAGATAGTCACCGAGATTGCCGACGTTGAGCGATGCCATGCGTCCACTGTGCACCACTCGCGCTAACTATTGCAAGCAGACGCTTGCAATAGTGTGTCGCGCCACACCCCCCCTCGCGTCGCCGCAACCACTCCCGGAGGACACACATTCCGATATAGGCATATGATGCTGCCATGGCACGAGCGGCGACAACCTCGGACGCGTTCAACGCGATCGCCGAACCGCAGCGACGGGAGATCCTGGTGCTGCTGCGGGACGGTGAGCGGCCGGTGACCGATCTGGCGCGGGACCTCGGGATGACCCAGCCGCAGGCGTCCAAGCATCTGCGGGTGCTCCGTGAGGTCGGGCTGGTGCGGGTCCGCGGGGCGGGCAAGCAGCGGCTGTACGGCCTGGACGCCCACGGGCTGCGGCCGGTCCACGCGTGGCTCGGCGGCTTCGAACGCTTCTGGAGCGAGAGCTTCGACCGGCTGGACGAGTACGTGCAGGAGCTTGCGGCAGGCGACACAGGAGGGACCGCATGATGACGACGACCAGTAGTGACGGCGAGGCCGCGGACCGCGAGATCGTGCTCACCCGCATGATCGACGCCCCGCGGGAGCTGGTGTTCGAGGCGTTCACGCAGGTCCGGCACCTGTCGCGGTGGTGGGGACCGGAAGGGTTCACGACCACCACGCGGTCCTTCACGTTCCGCGTCGGCGCCGAGTGGGACTTCGTGATGCACGGGCCGGACGGAACCGACTACCAGGAGTGGATCACCTGGCGGGAGATCGTCCCGCCGGAGCGGATCGCGCTGCTGCACGGGGAGTCCCGCGACGACCCCAACGCCTTCGAGTCGGTCCTGACCTTCGAACCGGCCGGCGGGCAGACCCGGATCGAGATGCGCACGCTGTTTCCCACCAGGGAGCTGCGCGACGAAGCCGTGGAGAAGTACCACGCGGTCGAGGGCGGCGAGCAGACCCTGCGCAACCTGGCGGCCTACGTCGCCGTACTCGCCGGAAGCGACGAGGGAGCGCGGAGCTGATGGCCGGAAAAGTGTTCTTCAGCGTGACGATGTCGCTGGACGGCTTCATGGCGCCCGAGGCCGTGCCCGTCGAGTCCGTGTTCACACCCGAAGGCCCGCACGACCCGGGAGCCCGGCGCTGGTTGGCGAAGTGGTCGGAGCTGCAGGCGTGGCTGTTCCCGCAGCGCTGGTTCCGGGAGAACCTGGGGCTCGGCGAGGGCGGCGAGGAGGGCGTCGACAACGACATCGCGCGGGGGACGTACGAGCGCACCGGCGCGAGCGTCATGGGCAGGCGGATGTTCGACGCCGGCGAGCTGGCATGGCCGGAGAACGCGCCGTTCCACACCCCGGTGTACGTCGTCACCCACACCCGGCGCGAACCGTGGGAGCGGCCGGGCGGCACCACCTTCCACTTCGTCGACGAGGGCATCGAGAGCGCCCTGCTCCTGGCCCGCGAGGCGGCCGGCGACCGCGACGTGCGCATCGCCGGGGGCGCCGAGACCATCCAGCAGTACCTGGACGCCGGCCTGATCGACGAGTTCTCGATCACGCTCGCACCGGTCCTGTTCGGCACCGGCATCCGCCTGTTCGATCACGTGGACCCCGACCGCCTCAGCCTCGACCAGACCCGCTCGGACGCCTCGTCCCGGGTGACACACCTGACGTACACCGCCGCGAAACGCCGTCCGGCGGCGACTGCCTAGGATCGCCCCCATGGCGCTGCGACCTGTTCAGGTGAACATCAAGGCCGTTGACGCGGCCGCGGTCGGACGGTTCTGGGCCGAGGCGCTCGGATGGTGTGCGTACCGTCCCGGAGTGACCGCCTACGTCGGCCCCGCGGGCGGCCTCGTGTGGCCGGACCCGGTCGTCCTGGGCATCGACGTCGTCCCCGTCCCGGAACCGAAGCCGGCGACGAAGAACCGGGTGCACCTCGATCTCGCCACCACGTCCGCGGCCCATCAGGCGGAGGTGGTGGCGCGCGCGAAGGCCGCCGGCGCGACGCCCGTCGACGTGGGCCAGGGTGACGTGCCGTGGACGGTCCTCGCCGACCCCGAGGGCAACGAGTTCTGCGTGCTGGAGCCCAGGGAGGTCTACCGGGACATCGGGCCGATCGCCGCCGTGGTCGTGGACTGCGTGGATCCGCGGGCCATGGCCCGGTTCTGGGGCGAGGCGACGGACTGGATCCCGCACGAGGTGGCCGACGAGCTGTCGTCGCTGCGTTCCGCCGAGGGAGCCGGCCCTTTTCTCGAGTTCCTCCGCACGCCCGGCGCGAAGACCGTGCCGGACCGCGTCCATCTCGACCTGCTGCCGTCCCCGGGTGACGACAGGTCCGCCGAGGTGGACCGATTGCGTGCCCTCGGCGCCACCGACCTCGACCTCGGCCAGGGCGACGCCCCGTGGACGTGCCTGTCCGACCCGGAGGGCCACGAGTTCTGCGTCCTCGCCCGGTCCTGACGGTCCTATGGGCGCCGCGCCACGAAAACCAGCTCCTTTCCCGGCCGGTCCGGCGCGTCCCGTACGTCCTCCACCACGAACCCCCGCGCGCCCAGTTCCGCCTCGATCTCCGCCCGCTCCCGGAAGCGCAACGTCGAGTCCGAGGTCAGCGTCCGCCCGTCCGAGGCGAACACGTATGTCCACCGGAACGTGACCAACTGCCCGGCCACACAGGTCACTTCCACCCAGCTCTCCACCACCCCGGCACCGGGCACGTCCGTCAGGGCGTACGACGTCTCCCGGTTCCACTCCTCCCAGGCCCGCCGGGCGGGGTCCCGCGTCTCGAATACCAGCCGTCCACCGGGCCGTAGCGCCGCGTACGTCCCCCGCAGCGTCTCCCGCCAGGCATCCGCTCCTACGATCTGCTGGGCGACGTTGGCCGTCATGGTCACCAGGTCGACGCGCAGCGGGGGCAGTTCGCGGGCGTCGCCGTGGATCCAGCGCACCCGTTCACTGCCCGGCTTCCCCCGGGCCACGTCGAGCGAGGCGAGCGCGGGATCGACCCCGACGGCCACGATCCCCCGCTCGGCCAGCAGCAGTGCGAACACCCCTGTCCCGCACCCGACGTCCAGCACTTCGCGCGCCCCGAACTCCTCGACGATCCGGAGATACGCGTCCAGGTCGCTCCGATCGGGATCGAGGGCGTCGTAGATCGCGGCAAGCCGTGGATGCGTGAAGCCTTCGTCAGCCATGCGGGCGACGGTAGGGCGAGCGCGCCGGGCCCGCAGAACGGATATCGCCCCGCCACTCCCCGAGCCACTCCTCCAGCACCTCGAAGTCCCTTTCGGTGAGACCCACTTGGTGATCCACTCGGTGCAGTAGGGCGCGTGCGGGGTGGTGCGCCGCCACCCAGACCCGATCGGCCTCGGTGATCTCGTCGTCGACCCAGACGAAGGGCCGCCCGGCCGCCCAGGAGACGAGCGGACGGGTCTTCCAGTGCGGACCGGCCGGGCCGCCGTCGTCGTCCGGGTCCGGGTCCGGCCAGTCCACGAACGGGAGCCGGGGCAGCCCGAGCCAGGGCGACAGACAGGCGTTGGCGTCGCCCATCCAGGTCGTGGCCCACACCGGCGCGCAGCCCAGCGACAGCAGGCGCGTGCCGAGCGCGGGGTCGACACGGTTCAGCAGCGGATGCCCGGCCACAGCCTCAGGCAGAGGGACGGCCGGCTCGTACGTCGGATACGGCCCACCCCCGAACGGCAGCAGAGTTCCGTCGATGTCGAGGAAGAGCAGGACCGGGTCCACAGCGGTACTCAGTCCTCGAACCCGCCCGCCGCGAGGATCTCGTCGATCCGCCCGCGGTGTGCCGCCTCCCACTCGTCGAGCGTCTCCGCGGCCTCCTTGGCCAGCTTGGCGCGGGCTGCCGTGAGGATGTCCGTGCGGCGGGCGGCCGGGACGGCCACGATCCCCTCCTCGTCGGCGACCACCACGTCCCCGGCCTCGACCCGCACTCCCCCGCACCGCACCGGCTCGCCCAGCGGCGCCACCGCCTTCTTCGTGCCCGGGATCGGGATGACGCCCCGGGCGAAGACAGGGAAACCGGCCTCCCGCACCTCGGCCAGGTCGCGGATCAGCCCGTCGGCGACGAATCCGGCGATCCCCCGCCGCTGCGCGACCGCGCACACGTTGCCACCGGCCAGCGCGTAGTCGAGGTCCCCCGACTCGACCACGATCACCGACCCGGCCGGCGCCCGGTGGATCGCCGCGTGCAGCATCAGGTTGTCGCCGGGTGGACACCGTACGGTGAACGCCGGCCCGGCGACCCGCGGGACCGGCCCCCACAGCGGCCGGATACCGATGTCCATGACCCGGTCACGGCCGAGCAGATCGGCCAGGGTGGTCGTGGGAACGTCAGCAAACTCGGTGGTCTCGATCACGCTCCGGACGTTACCGTGCGGGCATGACTGCCGGGTCGGCCTTGTGCCGTGAGCGAGTTGGGTGCCCGGCCTCTGAGTGAGGCCGGTGAGGGTCCCCCCGCCCGAGCGCAGTCGCCGGTGGGGCAGGACCAGGGGTCCGCCGCTTTCTCCGAGTCGTCCAGGACATGACCGGAGACCAGAGAGAGCAGAGAGAGTGACCAACCCCTTTCACGACTTCAACCAGCAGATCATCGACGAGTTCCGCGCGAACCACGGCCGGGTCGGCGGCCCCTTCGAGGGCGGCCGCCTGATCCTGCTCACCACCACCGGCGCCCGCACCGGCACCCCGCACACCACTCCCGTCGGCTACCTCCCCGACGGCGGCGACCGCATCCTCGTGATCGCCTCGGCCGGCGGCTCGCCCCGCCACCCCGACTGGTACCGCAATCTCCTCGCGCACCCCCGGGTCACCGTGGAGAGCGGGGTGTTCACCTACGAGGCCGAGGCGGTCGTCCTCGCGGGCGAGGAGCGGGACCGGGCCTTCGCTCGGGCCGTGGAGGCGGACCGCGGCTGGGCCGTGTACCAGGAGAAGACCGACCGGGTCCTCCCCGTGGTCGCCCTGCGCGAGATCGCCCGCCCGGGCCCGCCGGACATCAACGCCTCCTCCCCGGCCGAGGCCGTCAGACTCGTCCACGACGTCTTCCGCCGGGAACTGGCTCTCATCCGGCGCGAGTTGGCGACCGGCAGCAGCACCCTCGGCGCCCAACTCCGCGTCAACTGCCTGACGTTCTGCCAGGGCCTGCACAACCACCACACCGGCGAGGACGTGGCGATGTTCCCGTTCCTGGCCGAACGCCACCCGGAGGCCGCCCCGGCCCTGGACCGGCTGCGCGCCGAGCACGAACACATCGCCGCGCTGGTCGAGGAGTTGCGGAGGACCCTCTCCGGCACGGACCTCGACTCCGTCCGCACGGAGGTCGAGCGCCTGACGACCGAGCTGGAGGCCCATCTGGCCTACGAGGAGGAACAGTTGCTCCCCCTGCTCGAACAGGCCTGACCTGATCACGGGCGGCCGCCCCGCGCTAGAACGGCAGCGGCCGCCCGTGCACCACCACCAGCCGTGACACCGCCCGGGTCAGCACCACGTACAGCCGGTGCAGCCCCCGCTCCTCCGCCTCCGCGATCGCGGCCGGCTCGACGGCGACGACATGGTCGTACTCAAGGCCCTTGACCACCCCGGCCGGTACGACGCTCACCCGCGCACCCAGCTCGTCCGGCCCGGCGGTGGCGATCCCGGCCGCGTCGAGGGCCTGCCGTACGCGGGCCACGTCGGCGTCGGCCGCGACGACCCCGACGGATCCCTCGTGGGCGAGCGAGTCCCGTACGGCGTCCACGACCGCGTCCGGCAGAGCGTCCGTCGACGTGGCCCGGATGGCCAGCTCCCCGTCCCCGCGCAGCGACAGCCCCTCCGGCACCTCCACGTCCAGCCGGGCGAGAAGCCGGTTGGCGAGCTGGACGACGGCCCGCGGCACCCGGAACCCGACGGTCAGCGGCACGACCGCCGCGTCCGGCTTGCCGAGGTGCCGCAGGACGGTGTGCCACGAGCGGGCCGCCCAGGGCGTGGTCCCCTGAGCCAGGTCGCCGAGCACGGTGAGCGAGCCGAAGCGGGCCCGGCGGGCGATCGCCCGGCACTCCATCGGCGACAGATCCTGCGCCTCGTCGACGACGAGATGGCCGTACCCCTCGGGATGCTCCACCAGCCCGGCGGCCTCGTCGAGCAGCACCAGGTCGGCCGCCGACCACCGCGCCGACTTCCACGACCTCGGCGGCCTGGCCCACAGCAGGTCCTTCTGCTCCTCGGCGTCGAGAATCCCGTCGGCGGCGGCCGCCAACTCCGCGCTGTCACTCAGCAGTTCGGTCACGACCTCCTCGGGCCGCGCCTTGGGCCACACCGCGTCGAGGAACGCCCCGATCACCCGGGACCGTGAAACCCGCTGCACCCAGGCGCCGTTCTGCGGCCCGGCCCGCCGCTCGGCCTGCAACTGCACGCTCCGCACCACCCGGCTGCGCACCCGCTCCCGCCCGGTCCCGTAGGGCGGTTCCTCCTCCCGTACGTCCGCCACGATCCGAGTGAGTTCACCGGCCCCGACCCGCCAGCTGTACGAACCGTCCCTGATCTCCAGGGAGTCGACCCGGGCGGTCGACACCCGTGCGTACAGCGCCCGGCGCAGCACCTCGGCCATGCGGGGGTCGTGCTTGAGGGCGGCGGTGGGGTCGGCGTCGGTGGCCGTGACCGGATGGCGGGCGATCTCGTCCTGGAGCGTGGACTGCCGTACGCCGCTCTCGCCGAGCGCGGGCAGCACCTGGGAGATGTAGGAGAGGAAGGTCCGGTTGGGCCCGAGGACGAGGAGCCCGCCGCGCCGCATGCGCTGCGGGTGGGTGTAGAGGAGGTAGGCGGCCCGGTGCAGCCCCACGGCGGTCTTGCCGGTCCCCGGGGCGCCCTGGACGCAGACGGACACGGCGAGGTCGCTGCGTACGAGATCGTCCTGCTCGGGCTGGATGGTCGCGGCGATGTCCCGCATGGGACCGACGCGGGGACGTTCGATCTCCCGGGTGACGATGGCACTGGGCCCCGACTCCCCTTTGCCCAGGTGCTCGTCCTCCAGCCCGGTGAGGTCGCCGGAGTCCCCCTTGCTGCCCGCCGCCCACCCGAATCGCCGCCGCACGGCGACCCCCTGCGGATCACTGGCGCTCGCCTGGTAGAAGGCGCGGGAGACGGGCGCACGCCAGTCGACGACGAGGGGCGGGGCGGCGGGATGCTCGGTGATCCGCAGCCGGCCCAGGTGATACGCCTGCCCGGCATGGTCGCCGCGGTCGAACTCCAACTTCCCGAAGAACAGGGGTCCTTCGGGAAGCTCCCGCATCTCCTTGGCCTGGCTGCGCAGCTGGTAACCGAGCACCTCGGCGTCCGCCCCGGACGCGGAGACGTCCTCACCGACGACGACCTGCTCCTGCGCCCCCTCGACCATGGCGGCCAGGGCGGTACGGCAACGGTCGTGGTGGACGCGCTCGCGACGGAGGGACTCTTTCAGGGCGGCGGGGGGCGGAGCGGGGTCGGCTGACGTCATGGGGCCAGCGTACGCGATAAAACGTAACCGAGTTAAATTTTTAACCCGCCCTCACTCACGCGAGCCACGGCAACCCGTCCGCCAGCACCCCGAACCCGCGCTCGGCCGCGGCCACGGCGTGCCCGCGAACGTCCTCGACGGACTCCCCTTTCGCAATCCGCCCCCAGTTCTCCATCGCGAGAATCCGCCGCACGGCGATGATCTGCCCGGCGGCCAGCCGCGCGTCGAGATTCCCCCCGAGCACCTCGGCGAGCGCGGCCTCCTGCCGCTCCAGGTGCCGGTGGGCCCGGGCGACGAGGGCGGGAGTGCCGTAGAGCAGCGAGTGGAAGGCGAGGACATCCGGGTGGTCATTGAGCCCGGTGACGGGATCCTCCCGCTCCAGCCCGTCGAGGAAATGCCGCCGCAGGGCCACGAGAGGCGCCTCGTCCGACTGGGCCACGACCCGCGCGGCCTCATCCTCGTGATCGGCGATCCGGTGGAGGACGAGGTCCTCCTTGGCCGGGAAGTACCGGAAGAGGGTCGGCTTGGAGATCTCGGCGGCGGCGGCGATCTCGGCCACGGAGACGGCGTCGAACCCCTTCTCCAGAAAGAGCCGGACGGCGATCGCGGACACCGTCTCGTACATCCGCTGCTTCTTGCGCTCACGCAGGCCGGGGGCGGTCATGAGGTGAGCCTACGCACCTGGATCGGGAGTCAGGACGCCTTGAGCGGGGCGGGCAGCTTCGGCACCACGCGCTTGCGCATGCGCAGCCCCAGGGAGCCGGTGGCTGCGGTCAGGGTCATCTCGTACGCGTCGACAGCACGCCGCACGTTCGGCGTGTCGAGAGCGGCCCCCGTCGTGATCCGGTCCAGGTCGACGTAGGCAGAGCGGACCTGCTCGATCCAGCGGTAGACGCGCCAGTCCTGCTCCCATCCGGCGACATACTCGGGAGGGAGGGCCCCGCTCCAGCGCTTGAACATACGCGTGCGCATCTCGGGACGGGTCGGCGTCAGATGCAGATGGCGCACCAGGTCGTACAGCGGGTCACCGATCATCCCCATTTCCCAGTCGATGATCGTCAGCCCGCCACGACGCCCATCACGGATCAGATTCCAGGGATTGAGGTCGCCATGGAGGAGGGCGGCGGTACGTTCCGTCACCTGATAGCGACGGAGGATCTGCCGGAGCACCGAGCCGTCCGGCAGCCCCCAGGTCCGGGCGGCCTGCCGGGTTTCGATAGGGAGGTCGTCGACGAATGCGGCCAGCCGTTCACTCAGCCGCGCGTAGAAGGTCTCTTTCGTCGTTTCGAAAGGCAATGTCGAGTAATCCATCATGGCAAGCGTGGCGAGCGCGTCCACGAGTTCATCGGCCTCGCCGGGCAGCAGTCCGTCCTCGGGATGGCTCGGAGCACGGTTCGACGGCCCCTCGTAGGTGTGGATCGCGAAGTGGCGTCCTCGGTCGTCGTATCCCAGCGCCAGGATTCTCGGTGCGCGGAACCGCCGACTGGACTTCTCGATCACCTGCAGGACGGCGTGTTCCTTGAGTTCCCCCTGCTCACGACGGGGTGCCGCCGCAGTTTCGCGCCGGACCACCACGGGCTTCGCGTACGCGTCGAGGTGGACGACGGTGTTGAGGTGAGCCGTCCCGCGAAAGACCCGGTGAGCGGGGGCGACGCCCTCCAGAGCCAGAGCTTGCCGGACCAGGCCGTACGGGAAGTCCTCCCGGTCGGTGACACGTGTGTCCCGCACCCACCGGAACAACGGGATCGGCAGCTGCTTCTTCCGATGCGCGATACGCCCCGACTGCCATCGGAACAGCGCGTCCGCGATCTCCCTCACGGGCGGAACCTCGGACATCCCGAGCACGTCGGACGCGGCCTCCAGAGCGGCCCTGACATCCTCGGCAGCCGCGGCCAGCCGGGGTAGGGCGACCTCGTCGCCGAGAGATTCGGCTGCCGTGATCACTTCGGCGTAAGCGACATTGATGCGCTCGAAGGTGACATAACGCGAAAAATCCCGGCGGGCGCCGTTGACCGCCGTGAGCCTCACGCTTCCCATATCGCGCACCCACGCGTCGAGGACCTCGTCCAGCTGGTGCTCGGGGTAACGCATCCGCACCACATGACTCGCGAGACCGTGCAGCGGATCCCCGTACGACGCGGACCTCCAGTCGAGGCGGGCCATCGAGAGCTTGGGGCCCTCCAGGACGATCGCGTTGTCACGGTTGAGGTTCATGAGCAGGAAGCCGTAGGGGCGGCGGGCCGGGGAGGGCATCCGTCCGGCGAATCCGGCCAGAGCGTCGCCGGGTACGCCCAGCACGGCGAACAGCCCGCTGAAGTCGGTACCACCGGAGCCGAGGATCCGTTGGGTCGCCCGCCGCACGACGGTGTCCAGATAGGCCCGGCTGTCCCTCTCGTTGGGCGGCCATTCGGCCGGCAGCGGAGGCAGCGCTTCCTTGCGCACCAGCATCAGTTGCGCGAGGAGACGGGTCAGTGCCCTGATGGTGATGGGGTCGACGGGCTTGCCGACGGGACATGTCCTGGGCTGCAAACTGCCGCCCGCCTCAGGAAGGGACATGGGTGCCCGCGTGGAGATCTCCAGCCGGTATCGGCTCTTACTGATCTCCGAGAGGACGGCATTACGGACTTCACCCCCGCGGTCAGGCCAAGCCCCGATCGCCACTTGTGCTCCTGAAACGGTAGTTCTAAACCTCGGAGGGGAATGCGCACCCAGGAAAATTGATGCACACATTAGCGGGACGCGCCCCCGCACACGGCCGCTATGCCGCTCTTGGGGAGAGACCTGTCGGACATGTCTGGGCCACGTCGGACTTTTTAACGTCTCCGTGCCCACTTTGTTACGTGGCGAGAAGCCAATCCGCCGAGTCGAAGCCCACGACATCAACGACGTCGATGGCGGACTTGCCGTCACATCGGCGCGAAGCGATGCCAGCAAGAGTCGAACCAGTCCTGCCAGCTCTCCATGAACACGGATCCGATGGCGCGGGGGTCACCCTCGTCGTGAACGAGACGTATCAAGGTGGAGCCCAGCCCCTGGACGTCCCAGACATCGATCTCGGAATCGTCATCCATCAGGATCGTGCGTTCCACGATGCGGTACGGGCCGAGAAGTCCCTCCGCACCACGCCTCAAGTACAGCTTGTGCGTCGGCACGAACGGCACCTCACGGACCGTGACCTCCACGTCCTCCACCAGCCCGTCCGCCTTGAGGTTGCGCAGGACATTGCGCAAAGACGAGGCATGCCGACGGACGATCTCACGGGTTCGCACCTGAAGCTTCCGGTCCAGTTCCGCGACATCGGCAGTGGAGTCCTTCGGCACCCTGGCCCGCGGGTACGGCAGCTCCACCTCATCCGAGGGCAGCAGTATCCGGAGCGCGATGCGCTCGGGGGCCGGAATCTGTCCATGCCGGATCGCCTCGGCCTGCACCCGGACGTGGGTGTCGAGGCTCTCCGAGGTGAAGGTGAAGACATCCAGTTCCACGCTCGGTTGCGCGAAGACGCGGGCGACGAAGGGGCCGAGCGCCACACGACCGGCCGGCACCTCCGTCGCCGACGCCACTTGCAGGGGAGGAGTCGCCAGGACCCTGGATCCGCTGCCTTGGCGGGATTCGATCCAGCCGTCCTCGCCCAGGGCTCTCAGGACCCGCTGGATCGTGTCGCGCGAGACGCCGAACTCCGTGGCCAGATCGCGCTGCGGGGGCAGGTTGCTGCCCGGCTTGTACTTCCCCTCAGAGATGCGGGATCGCAGCGTTGCCAGGACGGTGGCTCCCTTGCCGCGTTCTTCGCTCACACCGCGACCGTACCTCTCCCCTCGGTCACGCAAACCACTTCGCATCCATCAGCAGTCCAACTCGCCGGACCAACGGTCCCACATTTGTTGGTTAGTTAGTCGATCAGGCAGTCCGGGCACAACCCAATTCAAGAGATCCGGCCAATTGGACGGTACCGGTCAGGCAGGGCCTACCAATGTGGATGGAGATGGCTGAGTGGTGGACCGGTTACATGAACGCGGTTCCCTGCCGACGGCGCAGGACGTCCAGCACTTGCTCCATCGAGCCCACGACGACCTCGGCACCCGCCTCCCTCAGGATCCGCTCCTTGTCCTCGTTACGCGCGTAGCCCAGGAACGCGACCCTGGCCTGCTGCGCGGCCTTGAGGTCCGTGGGGGCGTCGCCGATCATCAAAGTGGCCGCGGGAACAGCTCCCATGGCCTTGATCGCCTCTTCCAGACAGTACGGATTCGGCTTCATCAGATCGAGGTTCGGCGTGCGGCCGTAGACGTAAGGGAAACAGTCCGTCAGCCGGCGGCTCTCGACGTACGCCGCGGCCGCAAGGGCGGCGTTGTTGGTGGTGATCGCGAACCTAACGCCGCGCGACGACCACGTCCTGATCAGCGGATCGGCATACGGCGTGGGCCTCGCCTTGGGCACGGCCTGCAATTCACGCCGGGTGAGCCACTCCTCCAGTTCGAGGACCAGATCGCTCCCAGGGCGCCGATCATGGACACCTCGCAATGCATCGTGCGGGTCGTCGCTGGATCGTTCCTGCTCGGTCAGCAATCCGCCCATGCCCAACTGGTCGATCTTCTTCACCAGTTCTCCGGCTATCTGATGCGCCGGATACCCCGCGAACAACCGGCAGATCGGTCCGTCCAGGTCCCAGAGCACGTACCGAGCGGAGGCGACCAGTGATGCGAGTCGTGCTGTCTCTGCTGTCACCGGTTCAGTGTGCGTCGTCTCAGGAGTCACTAGGAGAGTGTCAGGTCCGTCGTGATGGTTTCCCAGAGGGCGTCGAACCACTTCTGCGACTGCGCCACGAACGCGGCGTCGCGTTGGCCGGCGTTCTTGTCGAAGGAGAAGAGCAGGGACTCCGTGCCGAGGACGTCGTACATGTCGAGCATTCCGGTGTCGGTGGCCTCCTCCCGGCGGGCGACCATGTAGTACGCGATCAGCGCCTCCACGCCGTTGAGCAGGTACAGCTTCACCGGCGGAGTGAACGGCAGCGCACGGAACCTGACCTTGACGTCGATCCCGTGGGAGGAGCGCAGGGAGCGGAGGTTGTGGCGCAGGACGTGACCCTGGGCGTTGCGCATCTCCAGCCAGCGCTGGTGGACCGGGTTGTCGTCGTCGGGGGCCTCGACCGGGACCGGGAAGGCCAGGTTGATGTCGCGGGAGGGCAGCAGGATGCGCACGTCGATGGACTCGGGCTGGATCCGGCCCTCGTGAATGAGGCGGACCGGTTCGCTCAGGGCCACCATCAGGGTCTCCGCCGTGAGACAGGCGGCGTCGATCCGGACCTGCGGGCTGGCGAACGCGTCGGCCAGACGGGGCGCCAGGGCCACCATCGTCGGCTGCGGACCCCCCTGGGTGACCGGCACCTCCGCGATCCGCGGCGGACTGCCCTTGCTCACATTGCTGAGCAGCCCGTCCTCCTGCAGCGCGCGCAGCGCCTGGCGGACCGCGCCCCGCTCCACCCCGAACTCCTCGGCGAGCTCGGCCTGGGTGGGGAGGCGGTCACCGGCCTTGAGGTCACCCGTGCGGATGCGTTCCCGCAGGGTGTCGGCGATTTCCTGGGGCGAGAGCCTTCTGCTGCCGTTCACTGCCACGTTCTCCTGGGTCACGACCAAACGGTACAACTCCGATCCATCTATGGGGAGTTGTTCCGAAGTTGTTTATCAACTGCCACCAAGTGGGGACAACATATATAGAGTTGGTTGCCAACTTGGTTGAGTTGGTGGAAGTTTTGCCTCCGCACTGCCCGCCTCGCCCGCCCCGAAGCCCGAAGGGGGAACCACCATGCCTGCCCTCGCCCTCCTCTCCGCCGTCTTCGTCGTCGGCGTCGAGCAGACCCTGCAGTGGAAGTACGGAGCCAGCGGCATCATCGGGATGCTCCTGCTCACCATCGGTCTCAAGGCCAAGAACCCCGCCATCAGCTCGGTGGGGGCCGTGGTGCTCGCCCTGCTCGTCGCGGGACCTGCCCTATGACCCGAGCACACCCCGATCCGCCCCTGTGGGAGACCTCAGCTCGTGAGCGTCAGCTCCGAACTGATCGTCTCCCACAGTGCGTTGAACCACAGGTGGGACTGCTCCACGAAGGTGGTGTCCCGCAGGCCGGCGCCCTGCTCGAAGGCGAACAGCATCGACTGGGTGCCCTCGGAGTCGTACAGCTCCAGGTGCTCGTCGTCGATCTCCTCCTTGCGGCGGGACAGCGTGTAGTACGCGAAGAGCGCCTCCATGCCGTTCAGCAGGTACAGCTTCACCGGCGGCGTGAAGGGCAGGGCACGGAAGGAGACATGGACGTCTATGCCGTGCGTGGCCCGCAGGGCCAGGAGGTTGTGCTGGAGGACCTGCCCCTGCGCGTTGCGCTGGGCCAGCCAGCGCTCGTGGACCGGGTCGTCCTCGCCGCGGCCCTCGACCGACACCGGGAAGGCGAGGTCGATGTCCCGGCCCGGCAGCAGGACACGGACGTCGACCTTGGCCGGATTCAGCCGTCCGGCGTGGATCTGGCGCAGCCCTTCGCCGACGGCGAGGTTGAGGGACACCGACGTCAGACACAGGGCGTCTATCTCGACGTGCGGCGCCGCGAAGGCCGCGGCGATGCGGGGGCCGAGCGTGACCATCGTGGGCTGCGGCGCGGCCCCGGGGCCGCTGAGCGTCCTGCTGAGCCCCAGGTCGGGGGCGACGGTCGCCGGGCTTCCCTTGGAGACGTTGGTGAGCAGGTGTTCCGTCTGCAGCAGGTGCAGCGCCTGGCGTACGACCCCCCGCTCGACGCCGAACTCGTCGGCCAGGCGCGCCTGGGTGGGCATGCGCTGACCTGCCCGCAGCGTGCCGGACCGGATCCGGGTGCGGAGCTCGTCGGCCACTTCGCGATGTGATTTCTGTGGCCGCTGCGACCTCTTCCGTCCATTGACGGAGGCGTGTTTCGGGTCCACGACCAAACACTACAACTTCCCGCCATCTTTGGGCAGTTCACTGAAAGGTGGTTATGAGCCGCATCCAAGCGGAGATAAGTACAGTGAAGTTGGTCGCCAACTTGAGCAACCTTGAAAAACATGGTCAAAGCTTCACAAGGTTGGCCAACTCGGTGGCCGACAGGGGCCACCGTCCCGAAAGGGGGGACCGTCATGCCGTTCATCGCCGTCGCCATCGCCGCCCTCGCCGTCGGCTTCGAGGCGCTCGTCCAGTGGAAGTGGGGTGCGATGGGCATCATCGCGTTCCTCGCGCTGACCATCGGCGTCAAGTCCAAGAACGTCGCGATCGGCGGCATCGGAGCGGTCATCCTCGTGATGCTGCTCGCCCAGTCCGGATGACGCCCGCCCCGCCGGGCCCAGGATCCGGCTGACCGGGCTCCCCCCTGGAGGGGAGCCGGGAGCCCGGTCGGTCTGCACAGCCACAACTGAACATCGTCGGCACCGAGCACAGCCACAACTCAACAGCTCCATGGGGGAGCACCCGCGCACAGCCACAACTGAACACCTTCGCTACGGATGCGAAAGCACGATCAGGAACACCATCAGGAATCCCGACAGCGACACCGTCAGGAATCCCGTCAGGAACAAGGGACACCCGTCCCCGCCGGAAGGGAGCGTCAGAACATGTCCGGGCACCACGGTCGCCTGGACGTGTGCAGCAGGGCGTCGGCCCCCCGGCCGGCGCCCGCTCGTTCTTCCCGCACCCGCCCCAGCGCCGCGAGCCGCACCGCCGACTCGTCCCCGAGCCACAGCGTCGCCAAGTCCCGCACGTCCAGCGTGAGATCGGCGCTCCGGCTCGTGGCCGTACAGGAGGCACCGTCCGGCGTGGCGTCCAGCAGGTAGCGGCCGCCCGTCGTCCCGGAGCCGTCCACGACCTCCAGCACCAGCGTCCCCTCGCCCTCGTACGTCCGCGCCTCCAGGGCCCGTACGACATCCAGGATCCGCACCCACAGCCAGTCCGCCTGCATGGTGATCCTGGCCGCCGGGGGGTTCGGCAGGAGATGCGGGAGCAGGTCGTCAGGGGCTCGCCAGCCGCTCTTGACCCGCATGACCCAGTCGATCGAGCACAGGTAGTGCCACAGGACGCGCTCGGCCGCCGGGGTCGAGGCGATCATGCCCCGCACGCTCGCCGTGTTCGACGGCTGCATGGTGTCGGCCCACTTCTCGTCGACCTCGTACGCCATCAGCCCCTCGACCGTGCCGTCCGCCGCCCGGTACACGGCGAAGAACGGCTCGGTCCACCCCGGTTCGGTGCGCACGGCGCCCGTGTTCAGCTGCCACCACCACTCGTCCCGGCTGATCGCGCCCGGTGTGGCCCGGCGCATCCGGTCGTGCAGTTCGGGACCTAGCTTGCGCACCTCGTCGGGGTCCACCAGATCGATACGGCCGCCGCGCAGATCCGGGCCCCGGGGATCCAGGCCGGCGCGCGGGACGTCGATCGTCCACTCGGTGCCCGAGGTGGCGGGGCCGAAACCGTACCGGCCGTAGATCCGGTACTCGGCGGCGATCAGCGTGGCCAGGACGTCCCCGCGCTCCTTCGCGGCGGCGAGGTCCTCGTTCATCATGCGGGTCAGCAGACCGCGGCGGCGGTGGGTGGCGGTGACGGTGACGCCGGAGATGGCGTCGGCGGCCACCAGCTGCCCGCCGACCGCGGTGACCTCCTGCGCGAACGACCGGAAGGTCGCCACGCAGCGCTCCCCCTCGAAGGCGCCGATGAACCGGCCGTGCTCGAACTGCCCTCTGCGGGCCGCCAGTTCCGCCGCCGACACGACGGGCTCCCGCAGGAACCCGGCCCGCAGGGCACGCAGCCACTCGGAATGCTCGGCCTCGGTGATCGGACGCACGTCGATGTCGGCTGGGGCGCTCATGGGGCCACGGTAGGCGGGCGGGGTGGGAGTGTCGCGCGGTTTTCCGTGCCGCGGACGCACCCCGGACGGCCGCCCGTCGCTAGGTCAGCAGATCCTCCACCTGCGCCTCGCCCTCCCGGTACCGCCGCGCGATCTCCCCGCTGCACTCGTCCGCCGTCCGCTGCAACCGCTGCCGGCGCCCCGACACCCGCTGCTCGTACCGCACGAGCCGGCCCATGGCGGTGCTCAGTTCCAGGTCGGTCCGCGCCGAGAGGTCCGAGAGCTCGACCTCCGCGAGCATCTCGGCGGCCAGCAGCCGGTACTCCTCGCTGTGCGGGGTGCCCAGCCTGACGTGGCGGGCCGAGGAGCGGTGGCGGGCCGGGGCGTCGGTGAGGATCTCCGGGAGCCGCTCGACCACCGACGCCTCCGGGAGCCGCTCGGGCACCGAGCCCGTCGGGGACCGGCGCAGCAGCTCCGCGCGAAGGATGTCGATACGGCCCTGCAACAGCCGTCGGACGTAACTGAGGTCGGCCTCGTCGCGCTGCGCGTCCCTGCGCAGGGTGCGCAGTTCGGGCAGGCTCAGCGCGGCGAGGTCCTGCTCGGGTGGATCAGGGGGCAGCAGGGGGCTGTCCGTACGCTGCGCGGGCGGCCGGGGTGGCTCCGGCTCCGCTCCGCGGGCAGCGCGGACGGGCCCGGAATGCTGCCCGGTACTCGGTGTGCTCATGCGCCTCAACCGTCCCCTCGACCGGCGTGTGGAAGCATCGTGCCACCCCAAGTGGCCGCTATGTGACCGAGTGCCCCCGAACGGCCCCAGATGGGGGGTTAGGGATCAAATACAAACCCGAACACGGCCCCTGTCCGCGGGACCGGCATGATGGGCGCATGCGTGCAGTGGTGCAGAGGGTGGACGGCGCGAGCGTCGTCGTCGACGGGGAGACGGTCGGGGAGATCAGCGGCGAGGGACTGTGCGTTCTCGTCGGGGTCACCCACGAGGACACCAAGGAGAAGGCGGCCCAACTGGCCCGCAAACTCTGGTCGGTACGGATGCTGCACGACGAGAGGTCGTGCAGCGACATCGACGCCCCGCTGCTGGTGATCAGCCAGTTCACCCTGTACGGCGACGCCCGCAAGGGCCGCCGCCCCACATGGAACGCGGCGGCCCCCGGCGATGTCGCCGAGCCTCTCGTCGAGGAGGTCGTCGCCCAGCTCCGCGCCCTGGGCGCGACGGTGGCCACCGGCCGCTTCGGCGCCTCGATGCGGGTCTCCCTGACGAACGACGGCCCGTTCACGGTCCTGCTGGAGATGTGAGCCTACGGCTCGACGACCGCCTCCTGGGCGGCCGCCGTGCTGTCGGCCAGCAGCCTCGCGTCCAGGGGGACGTTCCGCTTGACCAGCGCGAGCGCGACCGGGCCGAGCTCGTGGTGCCTGACCGACGTCGTCACGAAACCGATCTTGCGGCCGTCGGGCCCCTCGTCCGCGAGCCGGAGGTCCGCGCCCGCGGGCGGCAGGTGCACCTCGCTGCCGTCCAGGTGCAGGAAGACCAGCCGCCGCGGCGGCTTGCCGAGGTTCTGGACGCGGGCCACGGTCTCCTGGCCGCGGTAGCAGCCTTTCTGGAGGTGCACCGCGGTGCCGATCCAGCCCAGCTCGTGCGGGATGGTGCGGTGGTCGGTCTCGAAACCGAGGCGGGGGCGGTGCTGCTCGACCCGCAGCGCCTCGTAGGCGAGCAGGCCGACCGCGGGACCGGCCTTGTCCGCGTACGACTCCAGGTCCGCGCGCGGCAGGAACAGATCGCGGCCGTACGGCGTCTCGCGTACGACGACCCCCTGCGGCACCTCGGCGATGGAACCGGCGGGAAGGTGGACGACGGCGATCTCGTCGGTGCGGTCGGCGACGTCGACCCGGTAGAAGAACTTCATCGACTCCAGGTAGGCGATCAGCGCGTCCTGGGTGCCGGGTTCGACGTGCGCCCACACGGTCGTGCCGTCGTCGACGAGGTACAGCGCGTGCTCGATATGGCCGTGCGCGGAGAGGATGAGCGCCTCGGTGGCCTGGCCCGTGGGGAGGTCGCTGACGTGCTGGGTGAGCAGCAGGTGCAGCCAGCTGAGGCGGTCGTCGCCGGTGACGGACACGACCCCGCGGTGCGAGAGGTCGACGAATCCGGTGCCGCCGGCGAGGGCGCGCTGTTCGCGGAACAGGTCGCCGTAGTGCGCGGCGACGCCTTCGTCCACGCCCTCGGCGGGGACGGCGCCGGGCAGGGACAGCAGGGGACTCTTCATACGCCTAAGCCTACGACTCGGTAGTTGAAGCCTTGAGTGAGCAGTCCTTGCAGCGGCCGAAGATCGCGAAGTGCTTCATGTCGGTCTCGAAGCCGAACTCCTGCCGGAGCTTCGCGGTGAAGTCGGCGGCCACCTTGATGTCCGCCTCGATGACGTTCTCGCAGTCGCGGCAGACCAGGTGGATGTGGTGATGGCGGTCGGCGAGGTGGTACGTCGGCGCCCCGTGCCCCAGATGGGCGTGGCTGACCAGGCCGAGTTCCTCCAGGAGCTCCAGGGTCCGGTAGACCGTGGAAATGTTGACCCCCGACGCCGTCTTCTTCACTTCCGTGAGGATGGCGTCGGGGGTCGCGTGCTCCAGGGTGTCCACGGCTTCGAGGACAAGCTGACGCTGCGGCGTCAGCCGGTAGCCGCGCTGCCTGAGGTCGCTCTTCCAGTCGGTGCTCACCACACCGGGAAGTCTAGGACCTCTCGGTGCGGGACCCACTTGAATGCGGGACCTACTTGCTGCGGGGCCTATTTGCTGCGGGACCTACTTGAAGAAGGCGATGCCGTCGTCCGGCATGTCGTCGGGCAGGGCCTTGGCCCAGCGCTCGACCTCCTCCGGGGTGACGACCTTCTTCAGGTGGGCGGACATGTAGGGGCGCAGCTCGACCTCGGGGGTCTGCTTCTCGCCGACCCACATGAGGTCGCTCTTCACGTAGCCGTACAGGCGCTTGCCACCGCTGTACGGCCCCGAGGCGGCCGTCCGCGCGACGGCGTCGGTCACCAGGTCGATCTGCGGCTTCTGGTCGGCCATCTCGCCGTACCAGATCTCGACGACGCCGTCGTCCCTGACCATCGTCACCTCGACCTTGCGGTCGGCGTCGATGCGCCAGAAGCCGTGCTCCGACTCCAGCGGGCGGACCTTGTTGCCGTCGTTGTCGAGGACCCAGGTGTGGGACTCGTACTCCAGGAAGTCCCGGCCGTCGTGGCCGAAGGTCACCTCCTGGCCGAAGTTGCACTTCTCCGAGCCGGGGAAGTCGTGCACGCCCGCGCCCGCCCAGTTGCCGAGCAGGAAGGCGAGCGGGACGAGGTCCTTGTGGAGGTCGGACGGGATCTCGATCATGAGTGGCGGTTCCTAGAGGGGGATCAGCGCTGGCCCTGGTACAGCTTCTTCACGGTCAGTCCGGCGAAGGCGAGAACGCCGACGCAGACCAGGACCAGCAGGGCTTCGAAGAAGATCTCCACGGGGTGCTCCTCGGATGAGCGGGGTGCGGTGCATGTACACAGGGCCGGGCCCCAGCTTACGCGGCCGGGGCCCGGCGGGCCGTGCGGGTCTCCTCAGCCCAGGAGCTGGCTCTGGAGCGTCACCGTCTGCTGGAAGGGGACGGGGTTCGCGGTGCCCTTGCGGGACTGGACGACCAGGGCGAGGACGTCGCCGGCGCCGATGTAGGCGTGGCGGGCCTGTTCCTTGCCGTACGGCTTCGACTCGACGTAGACGGACGCGGTGATGTCGTGGATCCGGGCCGCGTCCGGGAATGCCTCGTCGGAGACGGAGTCGGGGGCGTCGCGCAGTTCGTAGCCGGGGCTGCCGTACGGGGCGATGTCCCGGCCGAACAGGTCGTCCACGACGGCCGCGGTGTCGAACTGGAGCAGGTAGATCCGGGTGCTCGTGCCGTCGGGGGTGGTCCAGCCGCGGGCCGCGATGTGCCGCAGGCCGTTCTCGGAGAGCTTCGTCCCGAACTCCTCCCGGTCCTCCTTCTCGGCGTACTCCGAGAGCAGATCCTTCGTCGGCAGCCAGCCGTCGGTACCGCTGAGCGCCTTGTCGACGGTGGCCCCTTCGGGCGCGGGCAGCACGAGCGCGCGCAGATCGGCGTAGTGGCTGCCGGCCTTGTTCTCCGGGGCGAGCGGACCGGGGCTCCCGGAGGGCAACGGCGCCTTCGTCAGCACCGGAAAGTCCCACCGCCCGTCCGACACGGTCCCCAGCCCCGGCACGTCCGTCCGCTCCATCCCGGCGATCCCGTACGCGCTCCCGGCACCGAACGCGGCGAAGGTGAGGAGGGCGGCGGTCCAACGGAGAGCTGCCCGCAGGACACGGCGGTCCTTGGGCGCGGGTTCCGGGGCGGCTGCGGGGTCGGTCCCGGGCCCGGAGTCGAGCAGCGCCACGTCGTCGGGCATGTGCTGCGGCTCGGGGGCGGGCGCGGTTTCGGGTACGGGTGCAGGCACCGGCGCCGAGGCGGGACCGGCGGCCGGGGCCGACGGGGACGGGGGCGCGGCCGCGGCTGCAGGCGCGTGCTGCGGCTCGGGAGCGAGCGCGGTCTCCGACACGGGTGCATGCACCGGCGCCGAGGCAGCCGCGGCCACCGGGCCCTGCACGGGCTCGGATGCACGCACCGCCGCGGCCTCGGGCACGTCGTGCGGCTCGGAGGCGGGCGCGGTCTCCGACACGGGTGCAGGCACCACCGCCGGGGCGGGCGAGGCCACTGAGACCGGCCGGGGCTCGGACGCACGCACCGCCGCAGCCTCCGCCACGTCCTGCGACTCGGCGACGGGCCCGGTCTCCGACACGGGTGCAGACACCACCGCCGGGGCGGGCGAGGCCACCGGGGCCGGCACGGGCTCGGATGCACGCACCGCCGCGGCCTCGGGCACGTCCTGCGACTCGGCGACGGGCCCGGTCTCCGACACGGGTGCAGGCACCGGCGCCGAGGCAGGCGAGGCCACCGGGGCCGGCCGGGGCTCGGACGCGCGCACCACCGCAGCCTCCGCCGCGTCCTGCGACTCGGCGACGGGCCCGGTCTCCGACACGGGTGCAGGCACCGGCGCCGAGGCGGGCGCGGTCACCGGGACCGGCGCAGGCTCGGACGGGCGCGCCACCGCGGCCTCAGACGCGTGCGCGGGTTCAGGCCCGGATGCGGGCACAGGCCCCCGCTCGGGTGTGGACGGTCGGTGATCCTTCCGCTGTGCCGGGTCGCCGGGAACGATGGTCCCCGGCACCGGCTTCCCGGGCTCGCCGGACGTATCCGTCACCCCGGCCGCCTCGGGACCCGCAGTCGGTTCCGCTGCCGCGGAGCCGACGGGCTTCTCTTCCGTCTGCTCGGTCATACCGACTCCCCCGGTTCCGCGATGCGGTCGAGCTGTTCGCGCAGCAGCATCGCGATGCCCGTCTGCTGCATGGGCTTGGCGCTTTCCGCGATGAGGCTGACCAGGACGTTGCCCTGCCGGGCCGCGCAGAACATCGCGTCCAGCTTCTCGTCGTCGTCCGTCGGCAGCAGGACGCAGCGGGCGTCCTTGTGGCCCTCGACCCGGGGGCCTTCCCGCCCGGCATCGCCGAGGGCGGCGAGGAGCTCTTTCCCGGCCTCCGCGATCCCCCGCGCCGCCGCCTTGTTGTCCAGCTGCGAGAGCTCGATGGTCACGGTGGAGGCCTTGTCCGTGTAGACGGAGGACAGTTCCTCGGTGCTCAGGTAGCTGCGCATCGCCATTCCCGTGATGCGCTGCTTGTCGATCTGCTTCTCCACCGCCTTGCGCTGGGACCGGGGCAGCATGCTGAACGGCTTCTTGCGCAGCGCCGTGGCCTGCGCACCGCTGAGCCGGGCGTCGTACCCGTACTCCCCGATGTCCGGCCCCCGGCTCCACCCGTCGGCGCCGTACGGCACGAGCATCGCCGACAGTCCCTTCGGCGCGGCCGCCTGCTCCTTGCCGGCCCCGCCCTTCGGGAACTTCCACACGGGCGCACCCGCGTCGCGGTCGGCGCCGTCGACGGTGATCACGGTGTAGCCGACCCCCGCGACGACCGCCACGGCCAGCACCACGGACCCGACGACCGCGGCGACACGGCCTCGGCGTACCGGCTTCCCGGCGGGCGCAGCGGCCACAGGCTCGCCGGAGACCGTGAGCTCCACGGGACCGACCTCACCCATCTGCTGGTTCTCACTCTCGCTCACAGCTTCTTCACCTGCCGCTCCGCCAGGTCCATGATCTTCGCCTTCGGAATGGGCTTGGCGTCCCAGACGAAGATCTTCATGACGATGTCCCCCCGCCAGGCGACGGCCGTGGCGCTGTACTGCGGCAGATAACCGGGCTTGGTGTCCGGCTTGGTGTGGACGTAGACCATGGCGTTGTCGCTGCCAGCGACCGGCCAGCTCTTGGTGCCGCTCTCGGCGTCCTCGTAGTAGTTCTCGCTGTCGGCCCTGTCGGAGGCCTGCAGTTCCTCCTCCTGCCGGTACTGGACGAGGCGGATCTCGACGCCGTAGGTGCTGCCGACCCGCCAGCCGGTGTCGGCCGCGCGGCGGAACTCGCCGGCGACGAGGTCGCTGAACGCCCCGGCCGGCTTCTCGTACGACTCCGCCATGTCGGCCAGCGTCATCCAGCCGTCGATGCCCGCCCATACGGCGGCCTTGGCCCCGCCCGGCTTCTTCAGCAGCAGCTTGCGCAGGTCGCCGTCGGTCTTCACGCGGCGGTCCTCGGCGGCGGACAGCGGCTCGGGCGCCGGGCCCTTGGCCTGGACGAGCGTCGACTGCGAGAGCGAGGACAGCTTCGTCGGCTCACGGTCGGCCTGGATCAGATAACCGGTACAGCCGCCGGCGACGACGCCGAGTACGGCGGCGCCGGCGATCAGTGCCGTGGTCCGCCCGCGGCGGCGCGGCGACCGGCCCCCCGCCCGGGCCGATTCCCCTGTTTCTTCTGCTACTTCGGGCACTTGCAAGCCATCCCTCACACCCAGCCTGAAACGCGCATGTCATATACACGCGCACAGGTGACTCACGGTCAACGGCCGGAGTTGTAGCCACGCTGGTTACGATTCGGCCATGGCGAAGAAGCTCGTGATCAAGGTGACCGCCGGGGCCGACGCCCCCGAGCGCTGTTCGCAGGCGTTCACCGTGGCGGCGGTGGCCGTGGCCAGCGGGGTGGACGTCTCGCTGTGGCTGACCGGGGAGTCGGCGTGGTTCGCACTGCCGGGGCGGGCCGCCGAGTTCGAACTGCCGCACGCGGCCCCGCTGCCCGACCTGCTGGAGTCGGTCCTCGCGGGCGGCCGGCTCACCCTGTGCACGCAGTGCGCGGCCCGCCGGGACATCACGGAGAAGGACGTCATCGAGGGCGTACGGATCGCGGGGGCGCAGGTCTTCGTGCAGGAGGCGCTGGCCGACGGGACGCAGGCACTCGTCTACTGAGCCCCGGGCCGGAGAGCGAAGGGCGTAGAGCTGAGAGCGGGGCCAGGGTCTGCGCGCGCCCGGTGTCGCGGGCAGGCAGCCGCCCCCTCCTCACCACGCGCACGAGGTCAACTCCCCGACAACGCCCCCGCCCTGTCACAGGTGATCGACAATTTCGCTGTCCCCCCGCCCGGCGGGACTACTCTCACGCTCGACGGCCACCCGTCCGTCCACCACACCGCCGCTCTGGGGGAACCGACCGCATGCGCGCCCTGCGAATACTTACGATCATCGCCGTGATCCTCGGCGGGCTGTTCGTCGCCGCCGACCGTCTGGCGGTCCACTTCGCGGAGGGCGAGGTCGCGGACCGGCTGAAGACGCAGGAGGGACTGACCACGACGCCGAGCGTCGACATCAAGGGGTTCCCGTTCCTGACCCAGGTGGCCGGCGGTGAACTCGACGACGTCGAGGTCGGGATGAAGGACTACGACGCGGACACCGGCACCAGCGGGGGCACGATCCGTATCGACGACCTGAACGCCGCCATGAAGGGCGTCGCGTTCTCCGGCGACTACAGCTCCGCCACCGCCACCACGGCCGCCGGGACCGCGACCATCGCCTACGACCAGCTGCTGAAGGCGGCCGGATCGCAGGAGGCCAAGCTCCCGCTCGGCGTCACCGCCAAGGTCGTCGGCCTCTCCGACGGCGGGAACGGCAAGATCAAGGTCGACATCGAGGTGAGCGCCCTGGAGAAGCCCGTCTCCGTGCTCAGCACCGTCTCGGTCGTCGACGGGGACACCGTGCGCGTGCACGCCGACTCGATCCCGAGCTTCGGGAACATCACCCTCGCCGATTCCGACTTCCGTTCGATCGCCGACTTCGACCAGAAGATCGAGGGTCTGCCGGGCGGTATCGCACTCGACAAGGTCCAAGCGGGTGCGAACGGTGTGGAGATCGCGGTGAAGGGTTCGGGCGTCAAGCTGGCCGGGTAGGACGAGCCGGGCGGGGCGAACGACAGGCCTGGCGTCGCGCCGCCGCGTTAGCGTCCGACAGGCGAGACGGTGACGTCCGTACCGTAGATGTGATGACGACTACACCCGCCCGGGAACCGTGCGACCACGGCCCGGGCGGCTTTCTGGTCCCACATCCCGGACGATCGCGTCTCAGCATGCGACACACCGGTGACATGCCGGTATGTCCGTCCCTACGATCGACCACTATGAAGCGACAGGCGGATCTCACGAAGCGGCGGGCAGTAGACCTGTGCCGCGTCGCCGCCATGCTCTGTCGCCCCTTCTGAGCGGACGGCACCGACCTCCGCATCCCCCTGCCCTGGCACTCTCAGGCACCCGTGCGCCCCGCGCACCCTTCCGCACGCCCCGCCGCAACTGCCCCGGAGGAGAAAGAGCATGAGCCGCAGCGACGTCCTGGTCGATGCCGACTGGGTCGAGGCCAACCTCGACAACCCGAACATCGCGATCGTGGAGGTGGACGAGGACACGTCCGCCTACGAGAAGAACCACATCCGCAACGCGATCCGCATCGACTGGACCAAGGACCTGCAGGACCCGGTCCGCCGCGACTTCGTCGACCAGGAGGGCTTCGAGAAGCTCCTGTCGGCCAAGGGCATCGCCAACGACACCCTGGTGATCCTCTACGGCGGCAACAACAACTGGTTCGCGTCCTACGCCTACTGGTACTTCAAGCTCTACGGCCACGAGAACGTCAAGCTTCTCGACGGCGGCCGCAAGAAGTGGGAGCTGGACGCCCGCGAGCTGGTCGAGGAGGTCCCGGAGCGGACCGAGACGACCTACACGGCGAAGCCGCAGAACAAGTCCATCCGCGCCTTCCGCGACGACGTGGTGGCGGCCATCGGTTCGCAGAACCTGGTCGACGTGCGGTCGCCCGACGAGTTCTCCGGCAAGCTGCTCGCCCCGGCCCACCTGCCGCAGGAGCAGTCGCAGCGTCCGGGCCACGTCCCGTCCGCGCGCAACATCCCGTGGTCGAAGAACGCCAACGACGACGGCACCTTCAAGTCGGACGAGGAGCTCAAGGAGCTCTACGCCGACGAGCAGGTCGACCTCGCCAAGGACACCATCGCGTACTGCCGTATCGGTGAGCGCTCGGCCCTGACCTGGTTCGTGCTGCACGAGCTGCTCGGTGTCGAGAACGTCAAGAACTACGACGGCTCCTGGACCGAGTACGGCTCCCTGGTCGGCGTTCCGATCGAGCTCGGCGCCAACAAGTAAGACACCCCGTCCAACCCGACCGGCCTTCCTTCCGGTCAGACCCCTCTTTGGAGAACGACATGTGTGGAGCGAAGGCCGGCGGCCCGGACGCCTCGACGATCAAGCCCGGTGAGACCACGATCCAGGGTCAGGTGACGCGTGACGGCGAGCCTGTGGTGGGCTACGTCCGCCTCCTGGACTCGACCGGCGAGTTCACGGCGGAGGTCCCGACCTCCGCGACGGGCCAGTTCCGCTTCTACGCGGCCGAGGGCACCTGGACCGTCCGCGCCCTGGTTCCGGGCGGCACCGCCGACCGCACGGTCGTCGCCCAGCAGGGCGGCCTGGCCGAGGTCGCAATCGCCGTCTGAGGCACCTGACCGACACCGGAGGGCCGTACCCCCAGGGGTACGGCCCTCCGGCCTTTCCCGGCCTACGCTGGACGTATGTTGGCGCGACGGCGGCATGTCTACTTCGCCATGATGGGCACGTGCATCGGGCTGTTCGTCCTGGCCTGGGGCGTCGTGCGGCTCTGGTCGATCCCGGTGGCCGTGGGCATGTGCGTGGTCGCCATGGTGATCCCGCCGGTCGCCGCGATGGTCGCCAACCGGCGCGGCCCCGACGACCGCTGGTGGGACGACCCCTCCGGCGACCCCAAGTCCGACGAGTGGTGGGACGAACTGGACGGGAAGAAACGGCGGCAGTAGGAAGGCGGGCATGTCTTCTTCCGCGAGGCTGTCCACCGTCGTCCTCGACGCCCACGACGCGCACGAACTCGCCGCCTTCTACCAGCGCCTCCTCGGGTACGTGGTGCGCGCCGAGGAGCCGCACTGGGTCCTCATCGGCCCGCCGCCCGGCACCGGGGGCACGTCCCTGGCCTTCGAGACCGAACCCGCGTACGTGCCGCCCGTCTGGCCCACCCGAAAGCCCGGCGACCAGCAGATGATGCTGCACCTGGACATCGAGGTGGACGATCTGGAGGCCGAGACCACGCGGGCGGTGGCGGAGGGGGCACGGCCCGCCGATCACCAGCCGCAGGACGACGTACGGGTGCTCTACGACCCGGCCGGGCACCCTTTCTGCCTCTGGACCGAGACGCCTAGCTGATCGCCCGGCCCAGCACGTACACCGCCGGGGCCGCCGCGGCCAGTGGCAGGGCCACGCCGGCTGTGAAGTGCACGAAGCGGGACGGGTAGTCGTAGCTCGCGACCCGGTGGCCGATCAGCGCGCACACCGCGGCGCCCGCGCCGAGCAGGGCGCCCTTCGCGCCGAGGCCCGTCATGCCGCCGACGGCGATGCCCGCGCCCGCCGCGGCGAGCAGCGAGACCACGACGGAGGCCGGGGTGGGCAGGGGCAGCGCGCGGGCCAGGACCGCCACGGCCACCGCGGCCGCGCCGACCGTCACCGCGTCCGGGTCCGCCGCGAGGTGGCCGGTCGCGACGATCGCCAGGGCCGCCGAGGCGACGGTCGCCATCAGGCCGTACATCCGCTCGTCCGGGTCGGCGTGCGAGCGGAGCTGCATGACCAAAGTGAGCAGGACCCAGATGCCGAGGGTGCCGAGGATCGCCGCGGGCGCGTTCTCCCGGCCGGCCGTCAGCAGGGCCGCGTCGGCGACCAGCGCACCGAGGAACGCCAGCGCGATGCCCTGCCGGGCGGGCCACATGCCGTTCAGCCGGAACCAGCCGGCCGCGGTGACGGCCTGGAGGACGACGAGGGGCACGAGGAGGGCGTACGAGCCGACGGCCGCCGCACCGGAGAGCAGCAGGCCGAGCAGCGCGGTGAGCGCGGCGGGCTGGATGCCGGGCTCGATGATCGGGGACCGGCCTTCGAGCCGGGCCCGCTGGGCGTCGGTGACCCGGGCGTTGCCGGCGACGGTGGCGGGGCCGTAGTCGGAGGCGGACGCGGCCCCGGAGCCGTGGGTGCCGGGTCCGGGAGGGGTGGGCGACGCGGGCTCGTAGGGGGCGGAGCCATAAGGGCCGGGAGCCGGTGCCGGGGAGCCGTACGCGCCGGGGTCCTGCCCGGGTGCGGCGGCCTCCTGCCGGCCCGTGCCGTATCCCTGGGCCTGGGCGTCGTACGCCTGCTGCGGCAGATACGCCGTCTCCGCGGCCCCCGCGGCCGGTGCCTGGACCTGGGTGTCCCAGGTCTGGCCCTGCCACTGCTGGGTGTAGTGCTGCTGGGCGGCCTGCGGGTCGTCGTACTCCTGCTGGGCCGGCCAGCCCTGCTGCGGGTACTGGTCGTAGCCCTCGTACGGCTGGTTCGTCATCGTCACCCTCCTGCGAACGGCGGGAGCACCTCGACCGTGCCGCCGTCGGCCAGCCGTACCGTCTCATGTCCGCGGGTGCCCACGGGGTCACCGTCGACGAGGAACGAGCATCGCCGCAGGACGCGCACGAGTTCACCGGGGTGTCGCCCGCGCGCCGCGTCCAGCGCCTCGGCGAGGGTGGCCGCGTCGAACGGCTCCTCGGCGATCCCGGCCGCGGCCTTCGCGGCGGCCCAGTAGCGCACCGTGACCTTTGGCATCCGCTTCCTCAATCGATCGATGGTGTACGGGGCCCAGGCTAGCCGCCCGCTGTGACAGCCCAGTCCCCGATACGGTCCAGCAGCTCGTCGCCGACCGCGTGCTCGGCGTGGCCCATGGGCTCGATCCACAGCTCGCCGTGGTCGCCGGCGGCCTCCGCGAGCATCCGCGGGTGGTCGAGGGGGAAGTAGCCGTCGCGGTCGCCGTGGACGATGAGCAAGGGGGTGGGGGCGATCCCCGGGACCGCCTCGACCGGGGAGAGGGGGACCGGGTTCCAGTCCCGGTGGTGGATACGGGTGCGGAATCCGTAGCGGCCCACCAGTCGGCCGGCGGGGCGGGTCACCAGCCAGTGGAGCCTGCGCATGGGGGCCGTACCGCGGTAGTACCAGCGGGCCGGGGAGCTGACCGAGACCACCGCGTCCGCGCCGGCGCCGTTCTCCCGCCCGTGCAGCGCCGCGTGCCGCAGCACCACCGAGCCGCCCATGGAGAAGCCGACGGTCACCACGCGCGCGTGACCGAGTTCGCGGGCCCACGCCACCGCGGCGGCCAGGTCCAGCACCTCGCGGTCGCCGACCGTCGAGCGGCCGCCGGAGGCGCCGTGGCCGCGGAAGGAGAAGGTGACGACGGCGCCGTACCGCGTGAGCGCCTCCACCACCCGGCGAACATGCGGGCGATCCACGTCGCCGGTGAAACCGTGCGCGATCACGAACACCAGGTCACGCGAGGGTGGCCGGGAGGCTTCGTATACGACGGCGGGCGGATCGTATACGGAATCGATCGTCACGCCGTCGTCGGTGTACAGAAACGTCCGTATAGGTGCATGTCTGCGCGTCTCAGAGTGCGGACTTCCCGTGGAACGCAGCACACGACCTGCCGGATCAATGCTCATGTGGGCTATTCTCGTCGGAACAGGACTCGGGCAATGCAGCCCCCGGGTCCTTTTGTGCTTTCGGATACCCCTGTATACGAAAGCCGTGACCTCGCGGGACCGAGGAGGAACCAGACGTATGAGTTCTCTGCTGCTCCTGACCAACGCCCTCCAGCCGTCGACGGAGGTGCTGCCGGCCCTCGGCCTGCTCCTGCACAACGTGCGCGTGGCTCCGGCCGAGGGCCCCGCACTCGTCGACACCCCCGGCGCCGACGTCATCCTCATCGACGGACGCCGTGACCTGCCCCAGGTCCGCAGCCTGTGCCAGCTGCTGCGCTCGACCGGGCCCGGCTGTCCGCTGATCCTCGTCGTGACCGAGGGCGGCCTCGCCGCCGTCACCGCCGACTGGGGCATCGACGACGTGCTCCTCGACACCGCGGGACCGGCCGAGGTGGAGGCGCGACTGCGCCTGGCCATGGGCCGCCAGCAGATCGTCAACGACGACTCCCCCATGGAGATCCGCAACGGCGACCTGTCGGTCGACGAGGCGACCTACTCCGCGAAGCTCAAGGGCCGGGTCCTCGACCTCACCTTCAAGGAGTTCGAGCTCCTCAAATACCTCGCCCAGCACCCGGGCCGCGTCTTCACGCGCGCACAGCTGCTGCAGGAGGTCTGGGGCTACGACTACTTCGGCGGCACCCGGACGGTCGACGTGCACGTACGACGGCTGCGCGCGAAGCTCGGCCCCGAGCACGAGTCGCTGATCGGGACCGTCCGCAACGTCGGTTATCGATTCGTTACGCCCGAGAAGGGCGACCGCGCCACCGACGAGGCGAAGGCCAGGGCGGACCGGGCAAAGACGGAGGATGCGGACGACAGCGCCGCCCTCGAAGACGTAGAGGCGTAGCGGGCACCGCGCATGGGCATGGCTTCGGCACCGACGTACTCCCGCGCACCGCTCGGCGGGAGTACAGGGAGGTCCTTCACGCCCTGCCCAGAGCGGGTTTATCCGCGTAGACTCCGCGCGTGGCCAAGGTAACCAGGGATGACGTGGCGCGGCTGGCGGGAACGTCCACCGCCGTAGTGAGCTATGTCATCAACAACGGACCCCGGCCGGTCGCCCCGGCCACGCGCGAGCGTGTCCTCGCCGCGATCAAGGAGCTGGGGTACCGGCCCGACCGGGTCGCCCAGGCGATGGCGTCGCGGCGCACCGATCTCATAGGCCTGATCGTGCCGGACGCGCGCCAGCCGTTCTTCGCGGAGATGGCGCACGCGGTCGAACAGGCCGCGTCCGAGCGCGGCAAGATGGTGCTCGTCGGGAACTCCGACTACATCGGCGAACGCGAGGTCCACTATCTGCGGGCGTTCCTCGGGATGCGGGTCTCCGGGCTGATCCTGGTCTCGCACGCGCTGAACGACAACGCGGCCGCCGAGATCGACGCCTGGGACGCCCGGGTCGTCCTGCTGCACGAGCGGCCCGAGGCGATCGACGACGTCGCCGTCGTCCTGGACGACCTCTCCGGAGCGAAGACCGCCGTCGAGCATCTGCTGGGCCACGGCTACCCCTACGTCGCCTGTATGGGCGGCACCGCCGACACCCCCTCCGTCGGCGACCCGGTCTCCGATCACGTCGAGGGCTGGCGGCGGGCCATGGAGGAGGCGGGGCTCCCGACCGAGGGACGGCTCTTCGAGGCGCCGTACAACCGCTACGACGCCTACCAGGTGGCGCTCGGGGTGCTCTCCGGGCCCGATCGGCCGCCCGCGATCTTCTGCTCCACCGACGACCAGGCGATCGGCCTGCTGCGGGCCGCGCGCGAGCTGCGCATCGACGTGCCGGGCGAGCTGGCGGTCATCGGGTTCGACGACATCAAGGAAGCCGCGCTCGCCGATCCGCCCATGACGACCATCGCGTCGGACCGCTCGGCGATGGCCCGGGCCGCCGTGGATCTCGTGCTGGACGACGGGCTGCGGGTCGCCGGTTCCCGCCGGGAGCGGCTGAAGGTGTTCCCGTCGAAGCTGGTCGTGCGGCGCTCCTGCGGCTGCGACTGACGGCTGCGCGGGAGTTTCTGAGAACTGTCTGAGAACGCCCGGCCGGAGGCCAGCGGCGCCTTTATATCGGGCATACGAGGTTCTGCCGGGCTTCTCAGGGAGCACTCAGCAAGCTCTCATGGTCGCGGGACAAGCTTTTTGTCATGACCGAGAGCTTCCGCCGCGACGGCGAGTACGAGCAGTACGAGAACCCCTACCAGGGCGCCCAGCAGCAGCACGCTTCCTCGCCCGTGAACCCCGAGTGGCCGCCCCCGCCGGCTCAGCCGCCCGCCACTCCCCCGCAGGCCCCGGCCCACGCTCAGCCCGCCGCCTTCGCCTCCGGGGGCGCCGGCTCCTACGGCGGTGACGGCGGCGGCGGAACCGCTCTCCTCACCCCGGCCCCCGCGGAGCCCGGGGCACCGGCCCCCGCTCCCCGGAGGCGCACCCGCGGCCCCCTCGCCCTCCTCGCCGCCGTCGCGATCGTCGCCGCGGCGATAGGAGGCGGCACCGCCTACGGCATCCAGGAACTGACCGGCAACGACACGGTCGCCTCCAGCAGCACCAGCACCAACGTGGTGCCGTCCTCCGCCAAGGGCACGGTCGCCGGGGTCGCCAAGGCGGTCAGCCCGAGCATCGTCGAGATCAACGCCACCTCGAACGCCGGGGAGTCCACCGGCTCCGGCGTGATCATCACGAGTGACGGCGAGATCATCACCAACAACCACGTCATCTCCGGCGCCTCCACCGTCAAGGTGAGCACCAGCGACGGCAAGACGTACACCGCGAAGGTCGTCGGCACCGACAGCAAGAAGGACCTCGCCCTCATCAAGCTGGAGAACGCCTCCGGCCTGACCCCGGCCACCCTCGGCAACTCCGACGGCGTCCAGGTCGGCGACCAGGTCGTGGCGATCGGCTCCCCCGAGGGTCTGACCGGCACCGTGACCAGCGGCATCGTCTCGGCCCTGAACCGCGACGTGACCGTCGCGACCGACGAGGGCCAGAGTCAGAGCCAGGGCCAGGGCCAGGGCGGCGGCAACGGCCAGTGGCCGTTCGAGTTCGGCGGCCAGCAGTTCAACGGCGACACCGGCTCCTCCACGACGACGTACAAGGCGATCCAGACGGACGCGTCCTTGAACCCGGGCAACTCCGGCGGCGCGCTGATCGACATGAACGGCAACATCATCGGCATCAACTCGGCGATGTACTCGGCCACTTCGGACTCGTCCACGGCTGGCAGCGCGGGTCTCGGCTTCTCCATCCCGATCAACACCGTCAAGTCCGACCTGGCCACGCTGCGGGCCGGCGGCACCGACAGCTGACCCCCTGACCCCCCGCGAGGAGTACGTCATGATCAAGCAGGTTTCGCACACGGTGGCCGGTACCGACCCGGCCGGGTTCGCCCTGGCCCTCGACGTGGCGTACGCACTGCACGCCCCGACGCCCCGGGCGCCCGAGGTGGCGTCCACGGCACCGGCCCGCCGCGGGGCGGGCGCCGCCCGCGGCCGCCGCCGTTCCGTACGCGGCTGACCCCCCGCAGAGCACGTCCTTCAGCGCCACCGGGGAACCGTGCGAGGCTGAAAGCGTTCACTACCTTCAGTCCCCTGTTCTCCCCACCGCACCCGAGGAATCCCCAGCCATGAGCCCCGCCGAAGGCGACCGTGACCCCCAGCGCATCCTGATCGTCGACGACGAGCCGGCGGTGCGCGAAGCACTCCAGCGCAGCCTCGCCTTCGAGGGCTACGACACCGAGGTCGCCGTGGACGGCGCGGACGCACTCGACAAGGCGACCGCGTACCGGCCCGACCTGGTCGTCCTCGACATCCAGATGCCCCGCATGGACGGGCTCACGGCCGCCCGGCGCATCCGCGGCGCGGGCGACACGACCCCCATCCTGATGCTGACGGCCCGCGACACGGTCGGCGACCGGGTCACCGGGCTCGACGCGGGCGCCGACGACTACCTGGTCAAGCCGTTCGAGCTGGACGAGCTGTTCGCCCGGGTCCGTGCGCTGCTGCGGCGCAGCTCGTACGCGGCGGCGGCCGGGGCGGCGTCCGTCGACGACGACGAGGCACTCACCTTCGCCGACCTGCGCATGGACCTCGCGACGCGTGAGGTCACCCGGGCGGGGCGGCCGGTGGAGCTGACCCGTACGGAGTTCACCCTGCTGGAGATGTTCATGGCCCACCCGCGCCAGGTGCTGACCCGCGAGCAGATCCTGAAGGCGGTGTGGGGCTTCGACTTCGAGCCCTCCTCCAACTCGCTGGACGTCTACGTCATGTACCTGCGCCGCAAGACGGAGGCGGGCGGTGAGCCTCGGCTCGTGCACACGGTGCGGGGCGTGGGGTACGTACTGCGGCAGGGCGGCGCGGAGTGAACCGGCTCGCACGGCGTTACCGGTCCCTTCCGATCCGCTCACGGCTGGCGCTGCTGGTGGCGGCGGCGGTGGCGTTCGCGGTGGCGGCGGTGTCGGTGACGTGCTGGTTCATCGTGCAGGGGAAGTTGTACGACCAGGTGGACAACGACCTGCAGAAGTCGGTGCGAGGGCCGGCGCTCGAAGGTCAGGCCAACGCGGCGGTCGGCGACTGCACCACCCAGACCTCCTCGCAGAACACCGACGGCCCCCGCAACACCTACTTCCAGGTGGTCGCGGAGAGCGGCAAGACCTGTGTCTTCCCGTACTCCCTCGGCGCGGTCAAGGTCACCCAGGCCGACAAGGACCTGATCGAGAACGGGCAGCCCGGCCAGGGTGTCATCCACAACAGCACCGACGCGGACGGCAACAACGTACGTGTCCTCGCGCTGCCGGGATACACGGTCACGGAAAAGGACACGGGCGCCACCTCCAAGGCGGCCATTCTCATCGCCCTCCCGCTGCACAACACCGAGAAGACCCTCAACGACCTCGCCCTCATCCTCCTCCTCGTCTCCGGCATCGGAGTCCTCGGTGCCGGGGCCGCAGGTCTCTTCGTCGCTCGTGCCGGTCTCCGTCCCGTCGACAAGCTCACCGAGGCCGTCGAGCACGTGGCCAGGACCGAGGACCTGGGTATCCGCATTCCCGTGGAGGAGGACGCCGAGGACGAGGTCGCCCGGCTGTCCCGCTCCTTCAACTCGATGACCAGCTCCCTCGCCAGCTCCCGCGAGCTCCAGCAGCAGCTCATCGCCGACGCGGGGCACGAGCTGCGCACCCCGCTCACCTCCCTGCGCACCAACATCGAGCTCCTCACCCGCAGCGAGGAGACCGGCCGCCCCCTGCCCGAGGCCGACCGCAAGGCACTGCTCGCCTCGGTGAAGGCGCAGATGACCGAACTGGCCGCCCTGATAGGCGACTTGCAGGAACTGTCCCGCTCGGAGGGCCAGCGCGGTGAACGCGTGCAGGTCGTCTCGCTGGAGGACACCGTCGAGGCGGCGCTGCGCCGGGCCCGGCTGCGGGGCCCGGAGCTGACCATCAACGCCTCGCTGGAGCCCTGGTACACCCGCGCGGAACCGGCCGCGCTGGAGCGCGCGGTGGTCAACATCCTGGACAACGCGGTGAAGTTCAGCCCCGAGGGCGGGATCATCGACGTCCGGCTCGCCCAGGGCGTCCTGACCGTCCGGGACCACGGCCCCGGCATCCCCGCCGAGGAACTCCCGTACGTCTTCGACCGCTTCTGGCGCTCCCCCAGCGCCCGCGCCCTGCCCGGTTCCGGCCTCGGCCTGTCCATCGTGGCCCGCACGGTCCAGCAGTCCGGCGGCGAGGTCACCCTCGACCACGCCGAGGACGGCGGCACCGTGGCGACCGTACGGCTGCCGGGGGCGCCGACTCCGCCACCGCAGGCTCCCGCCGCCGCCCAGTGACCTCAAGCTGTCGATGTCCTGTCAACCTTCACGCGTTCCCGACCCTACTCACGGGTTCTCTGCCAGCTTCCTGAGGTGTCGCACAGGTGCCCCACGCATCTGTCCTCAGCACTCAGGAGTGAAGAACCCCCCATGCGTCTGTTTCGTGCATCGACTCTGAAGAAGAGCGCCCTGGCCGCCGCGTCCGCGGCCCTCGCCGTCACCGGCCTGCTGGCCGGCTCGGGGACCGCCCAGGCCGCCGGGCCCGGCGGGGCCCAGAACGTCCGGGGCGTGGACCCCGGGAACACCGACGTCATGCTGGACCGGCTGTGCGGCCAGGAGTCCAGCCTGACCGGCGTCTACGGCGCGCTGAACGTCGACACCGGTGAGTTCAAGACCCACGACGAGTACCTGCGGGACGTGTTCGGGCTGTGGGTGCCCGCCGGGCCGTGGGAGCTGTTCCGCGGCTGGTGCGGGTACGCGCAGGCCTCGACCTGGTCCGTGAAGGGCGAGCCCGTGCGCACCTCCGAGTGGACCGGCAACCACGGCACGACCGAGGACAAGGTGACCTTCGTCAGCGGGTACAGCACCAAGACCTTCGCCAAGAAGAGCGTCGGTGCCAACATCAGCCTGTCCCTGGCCAAGAGCATCTTCTCGGGCACCCTGGGCGGCAGCGCCGGCTACGAGTGGGGCTGGGAGAAGACCTCGTCCTTCGAGCGGCGCAGCGAGAAGTCGATACCACCGTGCACCCAGGTGGCGACCACGTGGACGCCGTACCAGCGGGTGGTCCGCGTGAACCCGGTGTTCTACGTCGAGGACTACCAGTGGAACAAGGGCGACGGCGAGGTGACCGCGCACACCTGGCGGGGCCGGGACGCGAGCTGGAAGTCGGTCTACTCGTACGGCTACTACATCGACGGCATCTCCGACAAGCTCCTGCCGAGCGGTCAGCCCGACGGCCGTGAGGACAAGTGGCAGGAGAGCCTCGACCCGAAGTCCTGCGCCAAGTAGGCGAATTCAGGCGGCAACCTTCCGTGTGGGGGTGGCGACTGCTCTGCGGTCCCTACCCCCGCACGGATCGGATGACCCCATGGCCCAGCATCGTCGACGCCGCACCACCGCACTCGCCCTCGGTGTTCCGCTCGCCCTGACGGCCGCCGGAGGACTCGCCTACGGCTTCCTGCCCGGCGCCCAGCCCGAGGCCTCCGCCGCCACCACCGCCGCCCCCGCCTGGGCCACCGCCACCGCGGACGGCTTCGCCTCCGTCAACTCCCTCGGGCAGAACGGGACCTACGGCGGCCGCGACGGTCAGATCGTCACCGTGAAGTCGCTCGCGGACCTGGAGAAGTACGCGACGGCCAGTGAGCCGTACGTCATCGTCGTCGCCGCGACGATCACCATGGACCCGGTCGGCAAGGAGATCAAGGTCCAGTCGAACAAGACCATCGTCGGCTCCGGGACCTCCGGACAGATCGTCGGCGGCGGGTTCTTCCTCGGCTCCGGTGTGCACAACGTGATCATCCGCAACCTGACGATCCGGGACGCCTACCAGGACGTCTGGAACGACAAGGAACACGACTTCGACGCCATCCAGATGGACGGCGCCCACCACGTGTGGATCGACCACAACGACCTGCGGCACATGGCCGACGGGCTCATCGACGTCCGCAAGGACAGCACGTACGTGACGGTCTCCTGGAACAAACTCAGCCAGGACAACAAGGCGTTCGGCATCGGCTGGACGGAGAACGTCGTCACCGACATCACCGTCCACCACAACTGGATCCGCGAGACCGAGCAGCGGAACCCGTCCACGGACAACGCGGCCCACGCGCACCTCTACAACAACTTCCTGGAGGACGTGGCCGGGACGGACATCACCTCCTCCTACGGCAACTACTCGCGCGGCGCCACGAAGATGGTCCTGGAGAACTCCTGGTTCCAGGGCTTCAAGAACCCCGTCATCAAGGACAGCACCGCGAGCATCGTCCAGAAGGGCAACACCTTCGTCGGCACCAGCGGCAGGAACGAGAGCGGGGGCACCGCCTTCGACCCGAGGACGTACTACGCCTACACGCTCGACAAGACGGCCGATGTCCCGGCGCTGCTGAAGTCGGGTGCGGGGCCGCGCGGTTCGATCGGTACGACGGCCACGGCCACCACCAAGGCGGCGGCCACGACGCTCACCGTCGCCAAGGACGGCAGCGGCCAGTACTCGACCGTGCAGGCCGCGGTGAACGCCGTACCGGCGAACAACTCCTCGCGGGTGGTGATCTCCGTGAAGCCGGGGACGTACCGCGAACTGGTCAAGGTGCCGTCCAACAAGCCGCACGTGACCATCCAGGGCACGGGTTCCAGCCGTAACGACACGGTGATCGTCTACAACAACGCGTCCGGCACGCCCAAGCCCGACGGCTCGGGCACCTACGGCACCGGCGGCAGCGCCACCGTCGCCGTGGAGGCCGACGACTTCCAGGCCCGCAACCTGACGGTCTCCAACGACTTCGACGAGGCCGCTCACCAGGACATCGCCAACCAGGCCGTCGCCCTGCGCACCGCCGCCGACAAGGTGTTCCTCGACGGGGTCATCGTCAGCGGCGACCAGGACACGCTCCTCGTGGACACCGCGGCCAAGGAGAAGCTGGGCCGGGTCTACATGACCAACTCCTATGTCATCGGCAACGTCGACTTCATCTTCGGCCGGGCCACCGCCGTGATCGACAAGTCCGTCATCACGCTGAAGAAGCGCTGGAACGGCACCTCGGCCGGCTACGTCACCGCCCCCAGCACCGCCGCGAACCGCAAGGGCATCCTCATCGCCAACTCGACGGTCAACGGGGACGTCTCCGCCGCGAGCTTCTACCTGGGCCGCCCCTGGCACGCCGGCGGCGACACGACCCTCGACCCGCAGACCACCGTCCGCAACACGTCGTTGAGCGCCGCGATCAAGTCCACGCCGTGGACCGACATGAGCGGCTTCTCCTGGAAGGACGACCGGTTCGCGGAGTACCGGAACACCGGCGCGGGCTCGGGTGCGGCGAGCAGCAACCGGCCGCAGCTGACCGACGCCCAGGCCACCGGTCAGGAGGTCGCGGACTGGCTGGGCGACTGGACGCCGAGCGCGTCCTGATCTGCTCCGTTCCTCTGTCAGTGCCTCGTTCTAGGCTGGTCGTTCGGATCGAGCAGAACTGACGGGGGAGCGGAACAATGATGCGTATCGAGAGGCATCGGGTCGGCGAGGCGGCCGTTTCGGCGGTGCGGAAGGACTTCGCGAACAGGATCGGTTCGCAGGTCCACTCCCTGTCCAAGGCCGGCCCGGTGACGGCGTGGGAGTGGTGGCTGATCGCCCAGGAGTTCGTCGAGTATCTCGGCGCGCTCTCGGTGGAGACCCCCGACCTGCACTCCCCCGAGGCGAAGGCGGTCCTGGAGGACGCCGCCGAGGCGGCCGCCGGCGCGGTGGCGTACGCGGCGTACTTCCCGCGCGACCACTTCGAGGTCTTCCTCAGCTACCCCGACTGGGGCCTGGAGTACGACCGCGAGCCCGGCGGCACCCCGGAGCCGGTCACTGCCGCCAGGTGGCTGGACGCCTTCTGCCTGGCGATCCTCGTCGAGAAGACCCAATGGCACGGCGAGGCCTTCCACTTCGCGCGCGAGGCGCCGCAGCAGGGCCGCTCCGGACACCCCGACGCCGAACTGATCAACGGCTTCATGGCGTACGTCATCGGCGACACCGCCGACGACGACGCCACCTACCCGCCCTCCCGCGCACAGAAGCTCAGCGCGCTGGACGCGGCGCTGGAGCGGGTCCGGGCGCTGGAGACGGAGACCGGTGAGCGTCTGACCGACCAGCCCTACGGCATCGGGTTGCGGGCGCTGCGCGCGCTGGCCGCGGGCGACCGGGAGGAGTTCGGCGGGGCGGTGGTCCGCCTGCTGAAGCCGCTGACCCGCACGCCCGGGCCGGGAGCGCGCCCGGGCGGACTTCTCCCCCTCCTGCCGATCGCCCTGACCGCGCTGGCCCACCGCGACGCGGGCTGGCCGCCGGCCGTCGACAGCGACTACCTGCCGGACGCGCTGGTCACCGGGTTCCGGGCCACACCGCCGCGGGTGGGCCCCTACGGCCGGGACCGCCGCCCGGACGCGGTGGCCGAACTCGCCGCGGGGGTCGTTGAGTTCGCGCGATCCCTGGAGCCGAGCCCCCTGGACCCGGACAGCGAGGAGCAGTTCGAGCGGTACACCCGCGACGCCGTCACCCCGGTGCCGGGCAGGCCGCTCACCACCTTCGAGCTGGCCTACGCCGTCACCTGTCAGGAGCTGCTCTTCCGGACCCGCGCCTCGCACGCGCCCGACGCGAGCGACGGCCAGCTGGAGAACCTGCGGCTGGCCGCGGAGCTGGGGGCCGCGCTGTTCCGCACCACGCTGGCGGAGCCCGGCACCGACGTGCCGGTCACGATCGACGGCAGGACGGTGACGTACCCCGCCTGCCGGGACGAGGACGCCGGTCCGGGGGCCTGGCACCGGGCGGTGCACCTCGCGCTGATCACGGGCCGCCGGGAGCATCTGGCGCCGCTGGTCCTGGCGGGGCCGGAGCGGGTCGGCCCGGACCGCTCCGTGTCCGCCTCCTACCGGCGGGCCCTGCACGCCTATCTGCGCGGCGAGGACCCCGAGCCCGCCACCGACCAGGCGCTGCGGGACGCCGGTAAGGCCCGCGACCAGGGGGTCCTGCCACCGCCCGCGGTGCTCTTCTCCCAGCTCGTCGAGGGGGACGAGGAGAGCTTCAACCTGGCCCTCCTGGACGCGCTCACGGCCCATCGCGACCACTACGCCGTCGCCGACCGCCCCTCCGACCCCGACGCCGTCCTCAGCCTCGACGTCCTGGCCCTCGTCTGCCACGCGCGCCGGCGGGGCTGGGAGATCAGGGTGCGGTCGCCGTATCTGCCGGCGCGGATCGTGGCGGCGGCGGAGCCCTTCTGACCGGGCGGGGCGGTGGTGGCCGGGCGGGGCCGGTCCTCGGCAGGGAGGGCGCACCCAGCTCAGCCACATCCCCCTGCCAGCCGCACCACAGCGCCGAGCTCCAGTGTTGGCGGGATGGCGGAGAAGATTCTGCTGGCCGACGACGACGAGGACCTACGGGAGGGTCTCGGCCGGCTGCTCAGATTCGAGGGGTACGAGACCGTGCTCGCCGAGGACGGCCGGACGGCCCTGGACCTCGTGCGCGACGCACCCGACCTCGTGCTGATGGACGTCTCCATGCCGGGCCTGGACGGCCTGGCCGCGACCCGCAGGATCCGGGCCTCCGGGTCCACGGTCCCGATCCTGATGATCACGGGCCGGGACGCGGTGGGCGACCGTATCGTCGCCCTGGACAACGGCGCCGACGGCTATCTGATGAAGCCGTTCGCCCCGGAGGAACTCCTCGCCCGGGTCCGCGCCCTGCTGCGCCGCACCGCCCGCCGACCCGCCCCGGCGCGCCCGCCGTCGAACCGTCTGGCCTTCGAGGACGTCACCGTGGACCTCCGCACCCGCACGGTCACCCGCGGCACCCGCCCCCTCGACCTCACCCGAACCGAGTACGCCCTCCTCGTCCACCTGATGCGCCACCCCGGCAAGGTTCTCAGCCGCACCCAGCTCCTCAAGGAGGTCTGGGGCTTCGACTTCGAACCGTCCTCCAACACCCTGGACGTGTACGTGATGTACGTCCGCCGGAAGCTGGAGAGCCGCGGCGAACCGCGGATCGTCCAGACCGTGCGGGGGATGGGCTACAGCCTGCGGGTGAGGGCCGGCGGGTGAGGGCCGGCGGGTGAGGGTCAGCGCCTGAGGGTCAGCGTGTCGTCCGGCATCTTCCGCAGGATCATCGTGTCCTCCGGGAGCGGACCCAGCAGACGGGCGTAGGCCCCGCGCCGGGCCACCAGTTCCGCGTGGGTGCCCGCCTCCACCAGGCGTCCGCCGTCCACGACCAGGATGCGGTCCGCGTCCGGGGCCAGGCTCAGATCGTGGGTGATCATGATGGTCGTGCGGCCGGACACCAGTCGGCGCAGGGGCTGTACGACCTGGCGCGCGGCCACCGAGTCGAGGCCGGCGGTGGGCTCGTCGAGGACGAGGACGGGCGCGGCCCGGAGCATCGCGCGGGCGATGGTGATCCGCTTGAGCTGGCCGCCGGACAGGGCCGCCGTACCGGGGGCGATCTCGGTGTCGTAGCCCTCGGGAAGTGCGGTGACGAAGTCGTGGGCCGCGGCCGCGCGGGCCGCCTGCTCGATCTCCGCGTCGCTCGCGCCCGGCCGGCCCGTGCCGATGTTCTCGCGGATCGTGCCGTTGAGGATCAGCGTCTCCTGCGGAAGCAGGGCGATCTGCTCCCGCAGGAACTCCAGTCCCAGGTGCGTGAGCGGCACGCCGTCCAGGGTGATCACGCCCGCGCACGGGTCGTAGAAGCGGGTGAGGAGCTTGGACAGGGTGGACTTGCCGGCGCCGCTCGGGCCGGTGACGATCACCAGCTCGCCGGGGGCGGCCGAGAAGGACACGTCGGTGAGGGAGTCGCGGTGCCCGGTGGGATAGCGGAAGCGCACACCGTGGAAGCCGACCCAGCCGTGGACCGGCCAGGCGGGGACGGGTTCGGCCGGGTCGCCGACCGACGGTTCGGCGTCCAGGATCTCGTTCAGGCGCTGGGCGCCCGCGGTGGCCGCCGTGAGGGTCAGACCCAGCTGGCCGAGGTTGCGGACCGGCGGGTACAGGTAGCCGATGAAGGCGGCGAAGGCGAGCAGCTGACCGAGGGTCATGCGGTCGGCGGAGATCTCCCAGACGCCCAGGCCGATCACGGCCAGCACGCACAGTGTCTCGACGACCTCGACGAACTGCTCGTACATCTCGCTCAGCCGGGCACCGCGCACGGACGCCCGCATCCAGGCGCGGGCCTCGCGGTCCAGGCGCCTCTCCTCGTCGCGGCGGCGGTTGTAGGCCTGCGTGAGGACGACGTTGCCGAGCGACTCCGCCACCACGGAGGTGATCGCGCCGTCCGCGACCCGCTCGTCCTGCGAGGCCTGCCTGATCCGGCCGGAGAACCGGCGGGCGGCGAACAGGAACAGGGGCGCCAGGACGAAGGTGGCGAGGGCCAGGTCCCAGCGCAGGTACAGGGCGGCGGCGGAGTAGAAGACGGCCGAGAAGGCGGCGGCGACCGTGCCGACGACACCGGAGACGACCATCTGCTCGATGGCCTCGACGTCACCGGTGAGGCGTTCGACCAGGTCTCCCTGGCGGTGCTTCTGGAAGAAGTGCGGGGGCAGCTCCTGGATGTGCCGGAAGACCTTCGCGCGCAGCCGCAGCACGAATCTCTCCGCGGTCCAGGTCGCGAGGGAGTTGCCGAGGTAGCCGACGAGCGCGCCGAGTGCGGCCACGCCCAGCCAGGCGCCGGCCGGGCCCCAGAAGGCGCTGAGCGAACCGGCTTTCAGGGCGGTGTCGGTGAGCTCCGCGAACAGCAGGATCGCGGCGGTCTCGGCGAGCGCGGACACCACCACGCACGCGACGATCGCCGCCAGCCATCTGCGGTCGCCGCGGGTCAGCGGCCAGAAACGGCTGAAGGCCTCACGGACTTCGCTCATGACGACTCCCTTTCAGGTACGGCGGTCCCGGTGGGCGGGGACGGCCGAGGCGGGGCCGCCGGCGCGAGACGCGCTCGCTGACCGGTGACCCCGCCTCGTGGCGAGCTGCCTCAGCCCTGGTGGGCGACGGGGCGGCGCTTCGGCGCGGGCTTCTTCGGCTGGGGCTTCTTCGGAGCCGGGGCGGGCTTGCGGGTCTTCTTCACCGGGGCGATCTTGTGGAAGCTCATGTCTGCATCCTTCTCCGTCTTGGTTCTGCAACAGTTCTTCTACCGATCTGCTGCAATTACTTATGAATGAATTCGCTTTACTTCAGTGAATTCTGTGTCAGCCCTTGGGTGCGACCGGTCGGCGCTTCGGAGCGTGCTTCTTCGGCTGGGGCTTCTTCGGAGCCGGGGTCGGCTTGTGGTTCTTCTTGACCGGGGCGATCTTGTGGAAGCTCATCGTGTCGTCCTTTGCGTTTGCGTTGTTCGCTCTCGACATGGAAAACACTACGGCATTCCCGCGGCCGAAAAGGCCATTCCGCCTTAGACCTCAATAAGACTGGATGTGCATCGCCTGAGAATCGAAAGGCTGACACAGAATTTAAGGGCGGACATTCACGGACCGACCGCCAATCCGGAGCCCTCGACGCGCACCCGGATGCCGTCCTTCACCACCCGCACGTCCCGCAGCCGCAGCGCGCCGCTGGGCGGCTCGGGCAGCCGGAAGCCGAGGGAGAGGCGGTCGGCGAGGACCGGGCGGGTCAGTCGGGACAGCGCGCCCAGGAGCGCCGGGTCCAGGCCCAGGCGGTCCAGGAGCTCGGGGTGGGCCACGGCCAGGTCGAGAAGGTTCAGGCGCATGGCCTGCCGTACGAACTCCGGGCGGCCGGTCAGACGGGACAGCGCGGTGTCGGAGCGCTGCGCCTCGCGCACGGTGGCGTCGGGCACCCCCAGCGCCCGCACCACGGACGGGACCGCCAGCAGAGCCCGGGCCCGGCGCGTCTCCCAGGCCAGCGCCGCGGCCGACCCGGGCGTCAGATGCAGCCCCTCCGAGGCACGGCTGCCCGGCCGGTAGGTCGCCAGGTCCCCGATGTCCAGGCGCATCCCGCCGATCCGGGTGTCGACACCTCGCTCCCCGTCGCGCGCCACCCGCACCTCGGCCCGCAGCCGCAGATCGTGCCCGGCGACCGGGAGCGTGCCGCGCACGGCGACCCGGTCACGGCCGGCTCCCCTGAACGTCACCTGGGACGCGCCGAGTTCACGGTTCATGTCGGCGAAGGAGAGCAGGGCGTCACCGTGCAGCTCGGGAACGCGCGCCCCGCGCACGGAGGTCGGCCCGTCGCCGTCGAGCCGTATGTCATGAGCGGTGGCCGACACCGCGGCCAGCGTGACCCGGTCGGCGGCCACGTCCGGGACGGTCAACCTGACCGAGTCCAGGTGCCGGCCCGCGAGTTGGGTCAGGAAGGGAAAGCCGCCGATCTCCACCTCGGGCGCCGCGGGCAGCCGCAGCCGGTCCTTGAGGGTGTCCGCGGCCCGGTGCTCGGCGTAGAGGACGGCCCAACGGTCGGCGAGGGTGAGGAAGGCGGCCAGCACCAGCAGGGAGGCGACGGTCTTCAGCGCGAACGGCAGACCTGTGAAGCGGCCCCGCCGGCGCCTCCGCCCGGTGCGGCGGTGGGTGGCCGGCGGGGCCGGGGACTCTTCGTACGGGAGATCAAACGGGTGGGGATGCGTGGGTATGTGGTGGGGGGAACGCATCGATCCATCCGATCATGCGAACGCCCCCCACCCGCAACCCGCTCCGGGCCGGTGCGACTCAGCTCACGATCTACTGAACGACCGTGATCCGGTTCGCGGCCGGCGGCGCGATCGGGCTGCCCGCCGACGAGTTGGCCGTCAGGTACTCCACGAGAGCGGCGAGGTCGTCGCCGCCGACGAGGTCGTTCGTGCCCTGGCCCAGGGTGGTGAAGCCGTCGCCGCCGCCCGCGAGGAAGCTGTTGGTCGCGACACGGTAGGTGGCCGCCGGGTCGACGGCCGTGCCGTTCAGCTTCACGGAGCCGAGAACGATCCGGTCCGCGCCGGTCTTCGTCAGGTCCAGCGTGTAGGTGAGGTCCGCCGACGGCAGCAGGATCTTCGGCGAGGCCGCGTTCGACCCGCTCACCTGCTCCTGGAGCACCTTGAGCAGCTGGGCGCCGGTGAAGTCCTGGAGGTTCACGGTGTTGGAGAACGGCTGCACGGTGAAGCCCTCGGCGTACGTCACCACCCCGTCCCCCTCGGTCCCCTTGGCCGCGTAGGTCAGGCCGGCCCGGACCCCGCCCGGGTTCATCAGCGCGAGGTCGGTCTCGGGGTCGAGCTCCTTGCCGTACGCGAGCTGCGCGTCGGCGATCAGGTCACCCATCGGGGACTCGGTGCCGGTGCTCGGGATGTCGGCGGAGATGTATCCGACCGCGCGGTTGCCGATGGGCGCCGCGAGGGTGTTCCACTTGCCGATCAGCTGGGTCATGTCGGGCGCCTTGGCGACGGTCCGGGTGACCACGTGGTTCGCGGACTTCACGGCCGTGCGGGCGATGTCGCCGGTGAAGCGGTCGTACGTCAGCGTGGTGTCCGTGTAGAGCCGGCCGAAGGAGGCGGCCGAGGTGACCATGCGGGGCTTGCCCGACGGGTCGGGGATCGTGCACACGTACGCCGCGTGGGTGTGACCGGTGACCAGCGCGTCCACGGACGGCGAGATGTTCTTGGCGATGTCGACGATCGGGCCGGAGATGCCGTCGCCGGCGCCCGGGGAGTCGCAGTTGTAGTTGTAGGAGCCCGAGGCGGGCTGCCCGCCCTCGTGGATGAGGGCCACGATCGACTTCACGCCCTGCTTCTGCAGCACCTTGGCGTACTTGTTGATCGTCTCGACCTCGTCCTTGAACTTCAGGCCCTTGACGCCCTCGGCGGAGACGACACCCGGGGTGTCCTCCAGGGTGACGCCGATGAAGCCGACCTTGACGTCCTTCTTCTTCCACACCCAGTAGGGCTTGAGGATCGGCCTGCCGGTCTTCTCGTCCAGGACGTTGGCCGCCAGGTACGGGAAGTCGGCGCCCTCGAACTTCTTGTCCGTGTAGCAGCCGGCGGTCGGGTGGCAGCCGCCGTTCTGCAGCCGGGCCAGTTCCTTCGCGCCCTCGTCGAACTCGTGGTTGCCGACGCTCGTCACATCCAGGTCGAGCTTGTTCAGCGCCTCGATGGTGGGCTCGTCGTGGAAGAGTCCCGAGATCAGCGGCGAGGCCCCGACCATGTCACCGCCCGCCGCGGTGACGGAGTACGGGTTCCCCTTCCGCGCCTCGCGCAGATGGGTCGCGAGGTACTCGACGCCCCCCGCGTCGATCGTCTTCGTCGTCCCGTCCGCCTGGAGCTCGGTGACCCGGCCGGAGGAGCCGGACGGCGGCTCCAGGTTGCCGTGCAGGTCGTTGAAGGACAGCAGCTGGACGTCCTGGTAGCGGCTCGGCAGCGGCTTGCCGTGCCGGTTGTCGTGCGCCCCCGCGGGCAACGCGGCGGCGAGGGCGCCGACGGTGGCGAGACCGGCGGCCGCGGCGACCAGACGGTACGTACGGCGTCGGCGACGGCCGGCGTCCGACCGGTTCGGCCGATCCGACCTGTTCGCCTGGTCCGACTGGGATATGGCTGGCATACGCCCCCCTGTGTTCCGGATGTGAGAGTGGCCCCCGTCCGGCGCAGCCTAGGGTCAACGCGCGTAGCGCGACAGTGGTTTCGTGGTTACATCCTGGTTGCTTCTTTGCCGCCGCTTTGCCCGGACCTCCCCTTACCCTCGTAGCCATGACCAGCGACGACATCGCACGCCCCGGCATCTCCCGCTCCATCGAGACCCTTTCGGCGCTCTCGCCGCAGCAGACCGAGGCGGTTCTCGGGCTCCTCGCCGAGGCCGCGCACCAGGACGGCCAGCAGGCGGTGTCCGAACAGGGCCGGTTGCAGCTGCGGGGCGGTGCCCGCGAAGGCGTGTCCCATCTGCTCCTGTACGTCGGCGACGAACTGGCCGGTTACGCCCAGCTGGAGGACACCGACCCGGTGGAGGCGCCGGCGGCGGAGCTGGTCGTCCACCCCGCCCACCGGGGCCACGGCCACGGCCGCGCCCTGGGCTCGGCGCTGCTCGCCGCCTCCGGCAAGCGGCTGCGGGTGTGGGCCCACGGCGGCCACAGCGCCGCCCGGCACCTCGCCCAGGTCCTGGGCCTGACCCTCTTCCGTGAGCTACGGCAGATGCGGCGCCCGCTGGCGGGCCTTGAGCTGCCCGACCCGGTGCTCCCGGCGGACGTGACGGTCCGCGCCTTCGTCCCCGGCGAGGACGACACCGCCTGGCTCGCGGTGAACGCGGCCGCGTTCGCCCACCACCCCGAGCAGGGCTCCCTGACCCAGCGCGACCTGGACGACCGCAAGGCCGAGTCCTGGTTCGACCCGGCGGGCTTCTTCCTGGCCTTCCACGGCGCCGAACTCGTCGGCTTCCACTGGACCAAGGTGCACGCGGCCGAACAGCTCGGCGAGGTCTACGTCCTCGGCGTCCGCCCCGGCACCCAGGGCGGCGGCCTCGGCAAGGCCCTCACCACGATCGGCCTGCGCCACCTCGCCGCCCAGGGCCTGCCGACCGCGATGCTCTACGTCGACGCCGACAACAAGGCGGCCGTCTCGGTCTACGAACGGCTCGGTTTCACCACGTACGAGACGGACCTGATGTACCGCACCGAGACGTGAGGTCCCGATGACACGGGGCACCTCCTCTACGAGGGCTGGGGCATGTCGCCGACCGGATCCCTGACACCTGCGCCGAGTTGTACGCCGTCGGCCTGCCGCTCGTACCCGGCACCCGGCGGCCGGCCCCTGGTCCTGCCCGGTGGGCCAGTACGCCGCAGCCGAGCGGCCGGGACACCGGGCGGGAACGAACACCGACGCCGTCACCGTCCAGACGCTGGGCCCGACACCGCCGACGTCACAGTCGGAACGCCAGACGTGATCCGACACCGCCACCATGCGGCCCGCGAGCCCGGCCCCAACCCGGCACCCTCACATCCCGACGCCGGGCCTGAATCGACACCGCGCTGACATCCTCACGGTCTGGGCACCGGACGTGATCCGGCAACGCCGCCTTCCCGGTCCGGGCTCCGGGCCCCACCCAAACCCGACGCCATCACCGGTCCCGACGCCAGGCCCGATCCGGCACCGACGCCGCACGGCCCGCACGCGGGCCCGACCCCGACGCCCTCGCAGCCCCGGTGCCAGGGCCCGATCCGGCACCGGCACAATCACCGCCCGGCGCCAGACCGACCCCCTCACGGCACTGGTGCCAGGCCGCCCCGCCCCCGGCCCCTCACCGCCCCGGCGCCACGCGCGCTCTGAGGCTGTGGGTGGGTTCCGGTGTGCAGGCTGCTCCCAGCAGGGCCGCGCCTGCCAGGACCGCGGCCCATCCCACGTGGGCCGCCTGCCAGTTCGGGTCTCCCACCGCGACGAACAGATTCCAGCGGGTGGGGAGCAGGAGCGGGGCGAGGAGGCCGAGGGTCAGGAAGCCGGCCGCCACCGAGGGGCCGGGTTCCGGTTCGTCGGTGCAGCGGACCGCCACCGCCGCGGCGGCCACCGCGAGGACGGCCGTCGCCGCGGCCTCCAGGGTGACCGCGCCGATCGGGGGGCGGGCCGGTGCGGGGACGAGGGCCAGTGCCGCCGTCCACCACAGCGCGGCGACCGGAGCGACCAGCGCGACCCGCAGCCCGCTGCGGACCCAACGCCGGGTGGGTACGGGGGTGGTGAGCCGGCGTGCCGGGTCGTCCAGGAGGAACGTCAGGCCCAGGGCGAAGACGAGGGCGGCGGCCCGCAGAAGGGGCAGGCCGAGCCACGCGGCGAGCGGCCCGGACAGCCGCGGCAGACCCACGACCAGCAGCCCCACGACCGCCCCGGCGCCGACCGCCCGCCACGGCACCGTGCGTGCCACGGCCACCACCAGCGCCCCGCGGGCGCCCCCGTCACTCCTCCGCACAGTCCTTCGCCCCCTTCGGCGCCTCGGTCCCCAGCACCCGCGCCACCCGGGCCGTCGAGACCCCCGACGCGGTCAGCTCGGCCCAGTGCTGCTTCACGGAAGCGGTCACCTCGGCGCGCGGCCGGTGCAGCAACTCCCGTACGACATCGGTCTGTCCGGCCGTCATGGACAGCCCGCTGGTCGGGGCGAGGACGCTCGCGCTCCCGGTGACGCTGTCGTCGAGACGGACGTTCGCGAGGTCGGCCATCGGGTGCGCGGCCCCGCCCAGGGCCAGCCACATCGCGGTGACCACCCGGCCGTCGCACAGCTCGCTGCCCTTCGACTCGTCACCGGTGACCAGCACATAGCCGACGGCGACCGCGAACTCGGGGACCCGGTTGCCGCCCCACCGGGTGCCGACGGTGACCTGGTGCGCGGTGGTGAGCGGTTCGATCGCCGCGTCGCCGTCCAGGCCGTAACGGGCCTCGATCCGCTGCCGTACCAGCAGGGGCTGCCGGGCGGCCGTACCGCCGGCCAGGGACTGGACGCGGTCCACGACCCCCGCCCAGTCGCCGGTCACGCCGGTCCACTCGGGAAAGGCGCAGTACGTGGAGCCGCCCCGCCGCACACAGGTCTGGTCCCGCTGCGGGGAGACCGAGACCCGTTCGCGGGCGGCGGCCAACTCCGGTGAGACGCCCCCGGACTGGCCCACCGCGCCGGCCAGTGTCAGCGCGAGCGCGCCCGCCGCACCGGCCTTCAGCCACAGCGTCCGACCGCCGCTCGCCAGGACCGCGCCGAGGGCGAGCAGCAGGAACAGCCCGGTCAGATACAGCGCGTGCCAGGCCGCCGGGCGGCCGATGAGGTCCGAGGGGAGAACCGTGTTGGTACTGGTCTCGCCCACGATCGGGGACAGCCACCGGGTCCACTCCGCGCCGCTGGTGCCCGCGGAGACGAACACGCTGAGGACGAAGAGTCCGACCACGCCCACCGGCACCGCGAACGTGGACGGGACCAGCCGGGCGAGCAGCACTCCGAACGCGCCGCACAGCAGCACGTACAGGGGGCCGACGGTCAGTTCGAGGAGGGAGCCGTGGCCCACCGCGCCCGGCCGAAGGGCCTGCCGGGCGAACTCACCGAGCACGACCAGCGCGGTGACGGCGGCGAAGGGCACCACCGACAGCACATGGGCGACGGTCCGCCGCCACGGCTCCATGACCAGCACGTCGAACTGCCGGTCGGTGCCGCGTCGGCGCGAGCGCAGGGTGCACCGGTTGACGCACACGAAAAGGGCGATCCCCAGCAGCAGGGGCCCGGTCTGGGTGGCGCGGTCGGCGTTCTGGAGGGCCGGGAAGGCCTCCACGCCGTCCTTCTGGTGGAACAGCGTCCCGGCGGTGTAGCCGACGTACAGCACGAGGGTCACCAGCACCGGGATGTACCGCAGCAGGTCGCGTGCCTCGAACCGGGCGAGGGCGAGCACCGCGCCCCAGGAGCGTCGCGGATCGTCCGCGGGTACGGCGGCGGACTCGGCCACCGTCTTCGTCGCCAGGCTCATGCGGTCGCCACCTCCGCGTCCACGTCGTCCAGGGTGAGCAGGTAACCGTCCTCCAGGGTGGGTTCGAGGAGGTCGGCACCGGCGGGCGGGTCGCCGACGTTGCGGAAGGAGCCGGTGCCGGTGCGCCAGCCCGCCTTGGCGCCCGGGGCGCGTTCCGTACTGGTCCACACCCGGCCGGCCGCGCGGGCGGTCAGTTCGGCGGGGGTGCCCTCGAAGAGGATGCGGCCGCGGGCCATGACGAGCACGCGGTGGCAGAGCATCGCCACGTCCTCGGTCTGGTGGGTGGACAGGAACACGGTCCGCCCCTCCCCCGCCTGCGCGATCAACTCCCGGAACCGCATGCGCTGTTCGGGGTCGAGGCCGACGGTCGGCTCGTCGAGGACGAGGAAGCCGGGGTCGCCGACGAGGGCGGCGGCCAGCGCGACCCGCTGCCGCATCCCGCCGGACAGCCTCTTGATGCGCTGTCCGCGTACGTCCCCGAGGTCCACCTCCTCCAGCACCCGCCGCACCTCGCGGTGGCGTGCGGTGCGGTCGGTGAGCTCCTTGAGGATCGCCACGTAGTCGACGAACTCGAAAGCGCTGAAGTCCGGGTGGAAGCCGGGGCTCTGCGGCAGATAGCCGAGCGAGCGCCGGACCTCCTGCCGTCCGCGCGAGCTGCCCGGGTCATGACCGAGCACGGTGAAGGAGCCCCGGTCGGCGGGCACGGCGGTGGCGAGCACCCTCAACAGGGTGGTCTTCCCGGCCCCGTTGGGCCCGAGCAGCCCGGTCACTCCCGGCGTCAGCCGCAGCGACACGTCGTCGAGTGCGCGGGTGCCGCCGTAGCGGAGATGAAGCCCGGAGGCGGAGACGGTGGCGGTCATTCGGCACTCCCGCTGAAAAGATCGAACCGGTCACGAAGAAGGAAAAGCAGCCCGGCACCGAGCGCGGCGACGGTCCCGGCCACGCCCTGCCCGGCCGCGGTGAAGGGCGCGAGCGGGTCGGCGGTCGTCTGCTGCGCGGTCTGCGCGGCCAGCAGTACGGCGATCCAGGCGCCGCCCACCAGGGACGGGGCGAGGACCGGGCCGAGCCTCGGGGTGAGGGCGAGGCCGGTCGCGGTGAGGGCGAGCGCGGGCAGCAGCCAGGCCAGGGCGCGCAGGCCGTAGCCGGGCAGGGCGAGGGTGGCGAGCCCGTTGAGGCCGAGGCCCGCGACCAGCACGGCGAGCGTACGGATCATCAGCAGCCGGAAGCCGTGGGTGGGCGCGACGACCGACATCTCGTAGGTCGGGTCGAGCACCGGGCCGTACGACAGCGCCACGCCGACCAGCGGCAGCAGCGGGGCGAGGGCGAGGAACAGGGTCGGCGACTCGGTCGTGTGCACCGCGCCGACGGTCGCCAGCAGCAGGAACACGACGGCCGCCAGCCAGGAGCGCCTGAGCACCGGCGTGGCCGCGAGCAGCCGCGCGGTGTGGTCGGCGATCCCGGCCCGGGTCAGCAACGACTCCAGCCACCCCGGCCGGGGCGCGTCCAGCTCGGCGTCCAGCCGCTCCCATCCGGCGTCCAGCGCCACCGGGTCGGTGACGTCGGCGAGCATCCCCCGGCACTCGGCACAGGCGGCGAGATGAGTGTCCGCGGACCAGAGCAGGGGGACGGCCAACTCGCCCCGGGCATAGGCCCGCAGATCTTCTTCGGCCACATGCCAGGTCATGCCGCCACCTCCTTCACTCGTACACGGTCCGACCCCTGCGGCCGGCTTTGCGCTGGACGCTGCGCCCAGAACCGGGCCCGACTCCGCCCTCGGTCCGGCGTCCGGCCTTGCAGCCCGTTCTCCGCTCGACCCCGAGCCCGGTCTCGTGGCCAGCCCCGCACTACGTCCGGCGTCCGGTCCAGCGGTCGGTTCTGCGGTCGGTCCTGAGGCCGGTGCTGCGATCGGTCCTGCGCCCAATCCGGCGTCCGGCCCTCCGTCCAGCCCCGGAGACGGCCCTGGAGACCGCTGTGCAGACGGCTCTGGAAGCGGTGCCGCGGTCGATCGTGGGTCCAGCCCTGCGGCCCTTCCCGCACCACGTCCGATGCTCGGCCCTGCAGTCGGTTCCACGCCCGGCCCGGCGATCGATCCGGTGCCGGCCCCCCGGGTCGGCCCTGCACCACGTCCGGCGCCCAGGACCGCGGTCGGCCCGGTGCCCGGTCATCCGGTCGGCCCTGCGCCCGCCCCCACGCTCGACCCTCCACTCGCGCCGGCCCTCCGCCCTCAGCCGGCACCTGGACCTGGACCTGGCCACAGACCCTCATGCGAGCGCCTCCCTCAGCTGCTTGCGGGCTCGCATCGCCCGGGTCTTGACCGTGCCGGGCGGGATGCCCAGGAGGACGGCGGCCTCACGGGTGGTGAGGCCGTCGATGACCGTCGCCTGGAGCACCGCCCGCAGCTCCGGTGACAGCCGGACGAGGGCGCCCGCGAGGTCCCCGTGCTCCACCCCCGCGAGCACGCGTTCCTCCGCGGACACCTCGTCCCGGTGCCGAAGGTGGGACAGGGCCTGCCTGAGCCGCCCCCGCGCCCCGTCCCCGCGCAGCGCGTCGATCAGCCGCCGTGAGCCGATCCGCCACAGCCACCCGGCCACGTCCCCTTCCTCGCGATAGCGCGCGGTCCCCCGCCACACCGCGAGGAACGTCTCCTGTACGACGTCGTCGACCACGCCCGCGTCCGCGCACCGCCCCCGCAGCCGGGCGAGCAGCCAGGGCGCGTACCGCCGGTACAACTCCTCGAAGGCACGCCGGTCGCCGTCCGCCGCGATGGCCCGCAGCAGATCCCCGTCGCTTCTCGTTTCCCTCACGCCCCTTCATCGGACGACCCCCGCCGACCGGTTCACCCGGCGACGAGGAAACCACGCTTGACTTTCCGGACCCCCTTCCACCACCCTTTCACTACTCAATTAGTGAAAGGGTGGTTGTCCGCGTGGTCGAGTACCGCATCGACCGGCGCTCCGGCGTCGCCACCTACGTGCAGATCGTCCAGCAGACCAAGCAGGCGCTGCGGCTGGGCCTCCTCGAACCCGGCGACAGGCTCCCCACGGCCCGCGAGGTCGTGGAGGCCACCGCCATCAACCCGAACACCGTGCTCAAGGCGTACCGCGAGCTGGAGCGCGAGGGCCTGGTCGAGGCCCGCCGCGGTCTCGGCACCTTCGTGCGCCGCACCCTCGGCGCCCACACGGCCGACACGCCCCTGCGCGCCGAACTCGACGACTGGGCGAGCAGCGCCCGGGCGGCCGGACTCGGGCGCGAGGACGTCGACGCCTTCTTCACCGCCGTACTGGACGAGCACTTCCCGAAGGGGGACCAGTGAGTTCCATCAGCACCACCCCGGCCGTCGCCCTGGAGGCGTCCGGCCTGGCCAAGCGGTACGGCAGGCGGCCCGCCGCCCTCGACGACTGCTCCTTCCGGCTGCCCACGGGCCGCATCAGCGCACTGGTCGGCCCCAACGGCGCCGGCAAGTCCACGCTCCTCGCCCTGGCCGCCGGCCTGCTGCGGCCCACCTCCGGCACGGTCACCGTCCTCGGCGGAGCGCCCGGCGCGGCCCGCGACCGGATCGCGTACCTCGCCCAGAACAAGCCGCTGTACCCCCAGCTGACGATCGCCGAGACCCTGCGCATGGGCGCCGAGCTCAACCCGGCCCGCTGGGACGCCGCCTGCGCCGCCCGGGTCGTCGAGCAGGGCGACCTCGACCCGAAGTCCCGTATCCGCGGACTCTCCGGCGGCCAGCGCACCCGGGTCGCGCTCGCCCTCGCCCTCGGCAAGCGGCCCGAACTGATGCTTCTCGACGAGCCGATGGCCGACCTCGACCCGCTCGCCCGGCACGAAATGATGGGCACCCTGATGGCGGACGCCGCCGAACACGGCACCACCGTGCTGATGTCCTCGCACATCGTCGCCGAACTCGCCGACGCCTGCGACCACCTATTGCTGCTGGGCGGCGGCCGGGTCCGGCTGGGCGGCGGCATCGACGACCTGCTCGCCGCACACACTCTGGTGACCGGCCGCGGCACCCCCGCCGACCTGGCCCCGCACACGGTGATCGAGTCCCGTACGGCGGGCCGCGGCCTGACCGCCCTGATCCGCCGCGACGGCCTCGTCGGCGAGGGCTGGGCGACCGAGGAGCCCTCGCTGGAGGAACTGCTGCTCGCCCACCTCCGCGCCCCCGAGGCCCCGGCCCTGCTCACCCCGGGCACCACCGCGACCACCGCGGCGGTGACGGCATGAGCGCCACCACCCTCGCGAAGGCCCCCGCCGCCGTGGAGCGGCCGGCACCCCGCGGCCTGGTCCGCAGCGTCCTGCGCCTGCACCGCACCGCCCTGTGGATCTGGCTCGCCTTCGTGGCGTTCACCGCGGGCCTGCTGCTGTGGCTGACCGGCCCCGGCGCCGACGCCACCGCCCGGCAGCTGGAGAGGTTCGGCTACGGCGGCGGGGTCATGGAGGCCGCGTACTCCACGGACACGCTGTTCTACTTCACCTCGGGGGCGTACAACGACCTCTTCTACGACCCGGACACCCTGATCACCCTGGCCTCCTTCGCCGTCGCCCTCTTCGCCGGCGGCCCGCTGATCGCCCGTGAACTGGAGAGCGGCACCGCACAGCTCGCCTGGACCCAGTCGGTCTCCCCGGCCCGCTGGCTCACCGCCAAGCTCGCCGTGCCGGCCGCGTTCGTCGTCGTGGGCACCGGGCTGCTCACGCTGCTGTACCGGCAGCTGTGGTCGGCCCACAGCAACCTGCTGATCGCCGGCATCGGCCCGCGCTCCCTCTACTTCTCCCTCGGGCCCGCGACCGTCGCCGCGCCTCTGCTGGGTCTCGCCCTCGGCACCCTGATCGGCCTCGCCGTCCGCCGCACCCTGCCGGCGCTCGCCTTCAGCGGCTTCGCGTACTTCCTGGTCCACGCCTTCCGCGGCAACCACTGGCCCTTCCAGGGCCGCTACCAGCAGCCGGACCTCAGCTCGCGCAGCCACGCGATCACCTCGACCGGCGCCGAGATCAGCGACCCGGGGTGCTACACCGACAAGGCCTGCCTCGCCGGGCACGACGTCGTCCGCTTCACCCGCGAGTACCTGCCGTCCTCCGACTACTGGCCCCGCCAGCTCCTGGAGACCGGCGTCCTGCTCGCCCTCACCGCCGTGGCCGTCGCCCTCGCGTTCGGTCTCCTGCGCCGGCGGGCGGCCACCGGATGAGCACCGCGACCGTCCTGCCGAGGGGGCTCGTACGGACCGTGCTGCGGCTGCACCGCACGGCGCTGATCGTGTGGGCCGTCTTCGTCCTCGGCTCCGTCGGCTGTCTGGTGTGGCTGACCGAGGTCACCGCGGCGTCCGTTCAGCGGACCCTCGACGCGTGCCCCGGGAACGGGAGCCTGTGCGGCATCGGTGCCTGGCACTCGTACAGCGAGTCCGTGAGCTGGATCAGCACCTTCATGTACTACAGCTACTGGGCCGTCGCCGCCTGGGCGGGGGGCGCGCTCATCGGCCGCGAACTGGAGAGCGGCACCGCGCGGCTCGCCTGGTCGCAGGGCGTCTCCCCGGCCCGCTGGCTCACCGCCAAGCTCGCCCTGCCCGCGCTCGCCCTGCTCCTGGGCGGTGCCGTGTTCGTGCCCGTCTACCGCTGGGCCTGGTCGGCGCACCGGGAGCTGATGGGCGACCACCTGCTCTTCAACGACGTGTTCGCCGACCACGGCCCGCTGGTGGTGGCGTACGGCCTGTGCGCGCTCGCGGTCGGCACGCTCACCGGCCTGCTGCTGGGCCGCCCGCTGCCCGCCCTCGCGATCTCGGTCGCCGCGATGACGCTCCTCAACCGCGCCCTGGAACAACGCCGTCCCGACCCCCTGCCCGCCTCCGCGTTCTGGCCCGCCCACCTCACCGAAGCGGCCCTCGTCCTCACCGCGGCCGCCCTGACCACCACCGCCGCCTTCCGCCTCCTGCACCACCGCACGGCCTGACCCACGTCTGCGAGCGGGAACGCGCGGTTCTCCGTGGGCCGGCACGTGCCGGTACAGGGAAGTCCGGAGCACGGTCACGGAAGGCAGGGGGGCAGGTCTGGATCGGGGGCGGCCCGGCCCGTGCAGGCCCCCGAAGCCGGTCAGGCCGCTCCGCCACCCGGCACGCCGCCGGGGCAGCCGCTGCCCCCGAAGCCGCGACAGCGCCCACCGCGCCCGTCGACCCGAACTCCACCCAGCGCCGGGCGATCAGCGTGCGGACCCTCGGCCAGGAGGTTCCGCTCACCCGGCAGGCGGCCCACGCACAGCATCCGGGCACGGCCACGCCCCCCTCGCGCCCGGAGAAAGAGGCGCACCCCCGGTACACAGACGCTCGAAATACCCG
>NZ_KQ948155.1:172783-189530 GCF_001513955.1 Streptomyces pseudovenezuelae
CCCGACCCGCACTCCGCCCCCCACCTGCACAACCCCCGCCCCACTCCCCCACCGCGCGCCGCCGGCAGCTCCCCGTACCGCCCGCCCCGCCCAAGCGAGACACGCGGCCCCCGGCACCCAGCCCGGCACCCAGCCCCCGGGAGCCGTCCCGCGATATCCCGAACGCCATGTCGCCGTAACCGTTGGTTCAGACAGGCTTGCGACGCTCACCGAATGAAGCCCGCCGTGCCAGAGCCTTCGCCGCCGCCCGAGGGGGCCGCTCGGAACGGGAACGCCTCGGTCGCCGCCGTGCTCCCGCTCGCCGCCTCCGACGCGCCCGTTTCGCTCCCGGCGCGGAAGAATGGGGGTATGAGCCAGTCGAACAGCCAGGCAGAGGTCCAGCACGTGCAGCCCTCCGTGGGCTCCATAGCCGCGCACCGCCCGCACACCGTGTCGGCCACCGTCTCCGATCTCGAGCCCGACCTCGACGCGGATCTCGACGCGTACGAGGAGGTCCCGGTCGACGGTGCCGCGCAGCTCCCGCAGGGTCGTTTCCTCGACCGGGAGCGCAGCTGGCTCGCGTTCAACGAGCGGGTCCTGGAACTCGCCGAGGACCCGAACACGCCCATGCTGGAGCGCGCGAACTTCCTCGCGATCTTCGCCAGCAACCTGGACGAGTTCTTCATGGTCCGGGTGGCCGGACTGAAGCGCCGTATCGCCACCGGCGTCGCCACCCGCTCCGCCTCCGGCCTCCAGCCGCGCGAGGTCCTGGAGATGATCTGGGCCCGCTCCCGCGAGCTGATGGCCCGGCACGCCGCCTGCTACCACGAGGACGTCGCCCCCGCGCTCGCCGAGGAGGGCATCCACCTGGTCCGCTGGAACGAGCTGCAGGAGAAGGAGCAGGCCCGCCTGTTCACCCTGTTCCGGCACCAGATCTTCCCGGTCCTGACCCCCCTCGCGGTCGACCCGGCCCACCCCTTCCCGTACATCTCCGGCCTCTCCCTGAACCTGGCCGTGATCGTGCGCAACCCGGTCAACGGCAACCGCCACTTCGCCCGGGTCAAGGTCCCCCCGCTGCTGTCCCGCTTCCTGGAGTCCTCCCCCGGCCGCTACGTCCCCATCGAGGACGTCATCGCGGCCCACCTGGAGGAGCTGTTCCCGGGCATGGAGGTGCTGGAGCACCACACCTTCCGGGTCACCCGCAACGAGGACCTGGAGGTCGAGGAGGACGACGCCGAGAACCTCCTGCAGGCCCTGGAGAAGGAGCTCATGCGGCGCCGCTTCGGGCCGCCGGTGCGCCTGGAGGTCGAGGAGTCCATCGACCGCGAGGTGCTCGACCTGCTGGTGCGCGAGCTGAAGATCTCCGAGGCGGAGGTCTACCCGCTGCCCGGCCCGCTCGACCTCACCGGCCTGTTCCGCATCGCCGGGCTGGACCGCCCCGAGCTGAAGTACCGCAAGTTCATCGCGGGCGTCCACCGCGACCTGGCCGAGGTCGAGTCGGCGTCCGCGCCGGACATCTTCGCCGCCCTGCGCACCCGTGACGTCCTGCTGCACCACCCCTACGACAGCTTCTCGACGTCCGTCCAGGCCTTCCTCCAGCAGGCGGCCGACGACCCGGACGTCCTCGCCATCAAGCAGACCCTGTACCGCACTTCGGGCGACTCCCCGATCGTCGACGCCCTCATCGACGCCGCCGAGGCCGGCAAGCAGGTCCTCGTCCTGGTCGAGATCAAGGCCCGCTTCGACGAGCACGCCAACATCAAGTGGGCGCGCAAGCTGGAGGAGGCCGGCTGCCACGTCGTGTACGGCCTGGTCGGCCTGAAGACCCACTGCAAGCTGTCCCTGGTGGTCCGTCAGGAAGGCGACACGCTACGGCGGTACAGCCACGTCGGCACCGGGAACTACCACCCGAAGACCGCCCGGCTGTACGAGGACCTGGGCCTGCTCACCGCCGACCCGCAGGTGGGCGCGGACCTCTCCGACCTGTTCAACCGGCTGTCCGGCTACTCGCGCCGGGAGACCTACCGCCGCCTCCTCGTGGCCCCCAAGTCCCTGCGCGACGGCCTCATTTCCCGTGTGAACAAGGAAGTCCAGCACCACCGCGCAGGACGTCCGGCCTTCATCCGCATCAAGGTCAACTCCATGGTGGACGAGGCGCTCATCGACTCGCTCTACCGCGCGTCCCAGGCGGGCGTGCCGGTGGACGTCTGGGTGCGCGGCATCTGCGCGATCCGCCCGAGCGTCACGGGCCTGTCCGAGAACATCCGGGTCCGCTCGATCCTCGGCCGGTTCCTGGAGCACTCCCGGGTCTTCGCCTTCGGCAACGGCGGCGAGCCCGAGGTGTGGATCGGCAGCGCCGACATGATGCACCGCAACCTCGACCGCCGGATAGAGGCACTGGTCCGGGTCACCGACCCGGCCCACCGGGCAGCCCTGAACCGGCTGTTGGAGACCGGGATGTCCGACACCACCGCGTCCTGGCACCTCGGCCCGGACGGCGAGTGGACCCGGCACGCCACGGACGCGGACGGCCAACCCCTGCGCAACGTCCAGGAGATGCTCATAGACGCCCGGAGGCGCCGGCGTGGCACAGCAACACCTTGAACCGACGGATCCCCTGTCCGGGCACGTCGGGCCTGCCACCGGGGACGCCCTCGCGGGCTACCTGCGGTCCCAGGCCACGGAGTTCCTCCGCGCCCTGCGCCAGCACCGCGACTCGGGCGGTGCGGCGGCGGGCGCGGAGGACCCGGTGGACGCGGCCCGGGCCCTGCGCCGCTCGGTCCGCCGCATCAGCTCCAGCCTCCACACCTTCCGCCCCGTCCTCGACCCCGACTGGTCGGAGTCGCTGCGCCCCGAACTGGCCTGGCTGTCCGGCACTCTGGGCATGGAGCACGCGTACGAGTCCCGCCTGGAACGGCTGTTGCTGGCACTGCACAGGCTGTCGGGGGCGGTGTTCCCGGCACAGCCACGCTCCGTCGGCACCACCCCGGCCCCCGCCCCGGACCGCGGCAACCTGACCGTGGGCGCCGCCAAGGCCGGCGCCCTCCTGGACCGCCAGCTCACCCTCGCCCGCACCCGGGCCCACTCGACCGCCCTCCAGGCCCTCGGCTCCTCCCGCTTCCACGCGGTCGCCGACCACATCGCCGTCCTGGCGAGCGAGGTCCCCCTGACGGCGACGGCCGGCACCACCGATCTGCGCCCCATGGCCCTGGCGGCCCAGGAACGCCTTGAGGACGCCGTCACCGCCCTCCCCCTGGTCGCCGCGGGCAACCCCTACAACGCCGAGGCGCTCGTCCACGGCCTCTCCCCGGACCCCTCCCCGCATCCCCAGGACGCCCCCTGGCACCAGGTCCGCCTGCTGCTGCGCCTGCACCGCTACGCGCGCGAGGTGCTGACCTCCGGGGTGGACGTACGGCTCCTGACGGCGGGCCAGTGCCTGGACCGGCACCGGGACGCCTCGGAGGCCGCGTCCGCGGCCGCCGCCGCGGCCCGCACCCCCCGCATCGCCCCGGCCACCGCCTACGCCCTGGGCGTCCTGCACGCCGACCAGCGACACGAGGTGGAGGCGGCCCGGTTCGCGTTCCAGCAGTGCTGGCAGAAGCAGGCGGTGAGTACATGACCCATCCCGGTGACGAGAACGACTCCGTCGTCCAGGCGGCCGGCTGCGTCCTGTGGCGCCGCTCGCCGATCGACGGCGACCTTGAGATCTGCCTGGTCCACAGGCCGAAATACGACGACTGGTCGCACCCCAAGGGCAAGTTGAAGCGCGAGGAGGACGCCCTCGATGCCGCGCTGCGCGAGGTCGAGGAGGAGACGGGCTACACCGCCGAGCCCGGAACCGAGCTGCCCACCGTCCACTACATGGCCAACGGCCGCCCCAAGAGGGTCCGTTACTGGGCGGCCGAGGCGACCGCGGGACACTTCACGCCGAACGACGAGGTGGACCGCATCCTGTGGCTCTCGCCCGCCGCGGCCCGCAGCCGTCTGACGCAGTACCGCGACCGCACCCTGATCGACGAGTTGCTGCCGCTCTAGTCTCCGGCCGCGTGCCCCGCCGCGTCCGCGCGCGCCTGGCTGCGGGCTCTGCGCGCCGGTCCGCGCCAGCCGCAGGTGCACCGGGCCAGGCAGAAACGGCCCTGTTCGACCATCTGCGTGCGGTGGTCCGGTCGGTCGGAGGAGGGTGGGGGGATCCTGTCCTGCTGTGCCACTCCGACAACGTTACCCAGCTCGGGTAAAGCCCCGGTATGCGCGTGACGACCCCTCCCACCCGTCGTTAAGCGAACGACAGGAGGTCCTTCACGGACGTATCGGCTGAGGGTGGGCGGCGATGGCGGAGCGGCAGGAGCGGCAGGCCGGCGGGTCGGCCTTCGTCGCGGCGGTGCTCATGGCCTGCGCCTGCGCCTCCGGTTGTGCGGGAAGCGGCGCCGCCCTGGACGACTCACGTGCGGCCGACCCGGCCGGGACCCTGCGCCGGGCCGCCGACACCCTGGTGGACGCCGGCAGTTCGAAGGCCCGTACGTCGATGGAGATGGCCACCGGCGGCACCCGGGTCACCATTCGCGGCGAGGGCGTGTACGACTACCGGGGGCGCCTCGGCCGGCTGAAGGTGATGCTGCCGCAGGACCCGGCCGGCACCAGCGAGCACCGGCCGATCACCGAACTCCTCGCCCCCGGCGCCCTGTTCATGAAGAACCGGGGCGCGGGCGTGCCCGCCGACAAGTGGGTGCGCGTCGACACCGCGACCCTCTCCGACGGCAACCTCGTCACCGGCGGGGCCACCGATCCGCTCGTCGCGGCCGAGGTGCTGCGCGGGACCAGGACGGCGACGTACGTGGGCACGACCGAGCTCGCCGGGACCGAGGTGCGGCACTACCGGGGCACGGCGGATCTCGCGGCCGCGGCGAAGGGGGCCGCCGGTGCCGGCAGGAGTGTGCTGGCCGCGGCGGCGAAAGGGTTCGCCACGGCCGCGGTGCCGTTCGACGTCTACCTCGACGACCAGGGCCGCATCCGCAAGATCCGGCACCGCTTCAGCTTCGTCAACGGACAGCGGCAGGGCACCGTCGCGGTCGCCTCGACGACGCTGCTGTTCGACTTCGGGATCGCCACGGACGTACGGCTGCCGGCCGCCCGGGACATCTACGCCGGCAAGATCGCCGACAGGTGAGCAGTCGTGACGGGTGTCAAGAACTAGCCCGTCCGTGCCATGCGCGGTGTGTGCGCCGCTCCCTACTCTAGGAAGTCGGTGACGGCAGAGAAGAGGTGATGCGCGTGGCTCCGGTCGGCGGTACGGCGGTTCAGGACCACGTGGCCCTCGCCGAGATCGAACTGTGCGGAGAGCTGATCATCGCGGCCTCGGCCGCGGACGACCGGCTCAGCCTGGAGAGCATCGACGAGGTGCTGAAAGTGGCCGAAGAACGCGCGGACGCCCCCGGCGGGTGAGCCGGGGGCGCCTGCTGCGCGAAGAAGGCCGGATCACGTCCGCAGCAGACGGCCGATGGCCTTCGTCGCCTCCTCGACCTTCGCGTCGATCTCGGCGCCGCCCTTGACGGCAGCGTCCGCGACGCAGTGCCGCAGGTGTTCCTCCAGGAGCTGCAGCGCGAAGGACTGCAGGGCCTTGGTGGAGGCGGACACCTGCGTGAGTATGTCGATGCAGTAGACGTCCTCGTCGACCATGCGCTGCAGGCCCCGGATCTGGCCCTCGATCCGGCGCAGGCGCTTGAGGTGCTCGTCCTTCTGCTTGTGGTAGCCGTGCGTGGTGGGCTCATGGGTCTCGTGGGGGCTGTTTTCCGCCACTGTCTCGGAGGGCGCCGTGGCGCCGGCCTCGGTCGTCGTCATCGCGTCCTCCACATCACGGCCACACCCTGAGGGAATCACATACCCCTCCTGGGTATATCGTACCGAAGTTTCCCGGGTATAGGGCCTGCGGACGGCCCCCGTGCCAACCACTGTGCCTGATGGGCGACACTGGGGGACGGCCCATTAGCCGTGGCCGGATGATGCACTTAGCATCACCCTGACCGAAACCGATGCACCCCGAGGACCCCTTGTGCGCTTTCGTCTGACCCCCAGGGAGACGAGCTTCTACGACATGTTCGCCGCCTCCGCGGACAACATCGTCACGGGCTCGAAGCTCCTGATGGAACTGCTCGGGGCGGACACCGCCGGCCGGGCCGAGATCGCAGAGCGTATGCGGGCCGCGGAACACGCCGGTGACGACGCCACCCACGCGATCTTCCACCAGCTGAACTCCTCGTTCATCACGCCGTTCGACCGCGAGGACATCTACAACCTGGCGTCCTCCCTCGACGACATCATGGACTTCATGGAGGAGGCCGTCGACCTGGTCGTCCTCTACAACGTCGAGGAGCTCCCCAAGGGCGTCGAGCAGCAGATCGAGGTGCTCGCGCGGGCCGCCGAGCTCACGGCCGAGGCCATGCCGAACCTGCGGACCATGGACAACCTCACCGAGTACTGGATCGAGGTCAACCGGCTGGAGAACCAGGCGGACCAGATCCACCGCAAGCTGCTCGCCATGCTCTTCAACGGCAAGTACGAGGCCATCGAGGTCCTCAAGCTCAAGCAGATCGTGGACGTCCTCGAAGAGGCCGCGGACGCGTTCGAGCATGTGGCGAACACGGTGGAGACCATCGCCGTCAAGGAGTCCTGAGCCCTTCCATGGACACCTTCGCTCTGGTCGTGACCATCCTGGTCGCGCTCTTCTTCACCTACACCAACGGCTTTCACGACTCGGCGAACGCCATCGCGACCTCGGTGTCGACGCGGGCGCTCACGCCCCGGGCCGCCCTCGCGATGGCAGCGGTCATGAACCTGGCAGGTGCCTTCCTGGGCTCCGGGGTCGCCAAGACCGTCAGTGAGGGACTGATCGAGACGCCGGAGGGCTCGAAGGGGATGGCCATCCTCTTCGCCGCGCTGGTCGGCGCGATCACCTGGAACCTCGTCACCTGGTACTTCGGGCTGCCCTCCTCGTCCTCGCACGCGCTGTTCGGCGGCATGGTCGGAGCCGCGCTCGCGGGCGGCACCGAGGTGCTCTGGAACGGCGTCCTCGACAAGGTCGTCATCCCGATGTTCCTGTCCCCGGTCGTCGGCCTGATCGCCGGTTACCTGGTGATGACGGCGATCATGTGGATCTTCCGGCGGGCCAACCCGCACAAGGCCAAGCGGGGCTTCCGGATCGCGCAGACCGTGTCCGCGGCCGGCATGGCCCTCGGCCACGGCCTCCAGGACGCCCAGAAGACCATGGGTGTCGTGGTGATGGCCCTGGTGATCTCGGGCCACGAGACCTACGGCGACCCGATCCCGGTCTGGGTGAAGATCGTCTGCGCGGTGATGCTGTCGCTGGGCACCTACGCGGGCGGCTGGCGCATCATGCGCACCCTGGGCCGGAAGATCATCGAGCTGGACCCCCCGCAGGGCTTCGCCGCGGAGACGACCGGTGCGGCGATCATGTTCACCACCGCGTACCTGTTCAAGGCGCCGGTGTCGACGACCCACGTCATCACCTCGGCGATCATGGGTGTCGGCGCCACCAAGCGCGTCAACGCGGTCCGTTGGGGCGTCGCCAAGAACATCGTCCTGGGCTGGTTCATCACCATGCCGGCTGCGGCGATCGTGGCCGCCTGCGCCTACTGGATCGTGGACCTGCTCTTCCTGTAGGAGCCGTGACGACGACAACGGGCCCGCCCCCGGATTCCGGGGGCGGGCCCTCTGTGTCCTCGCGGTGGCACCGCCATGCAGCACCGCGAGGGGTTCTGGGCCGGCTCAGCCGAAGCGGCCGGAGATGTAGTCCTCCGTGGCCTGGACCGACGGGTTGGAGAAGATGCGCTCCGTCTCGTCGATCTCGATCAGCTTGCCGGGCTGCCCGACCGCGGCCAGGTTGAAGAAGGCCGTACGGTCCGAGACACGCGCCGCCTGCTGCATGTTGTGCGTCACGATGACGATCGTGAAGCGCTCCTTCAGCTCACCGATCAGGTCCTCGATGGCGAGGGTGGAGATCGGGTCCAGGGCCGAGCAGGGCTCGTCCATGAGCAGGACCTTGGGCTCCACCGCGATCGCGCGGGCGATGCACAGACGCTGCTGCTGACCACCGGACAGACCCGAACCCGGCTTGTTCAGACGGTCCTTGACCTCGTTCCAGAGGTTCGCGCCCTTGAGGGACTTCTCGACGACGTCCGACAGCTCGCTCTTCTTGTACGAGCCGTTCAGGCGCAGGCCCGCCGCCACGTTGTCGAAGATCGACATCGTCGGGAACGGGTTCGGGCGCTGGAAGACCATGCCCACCTCGCGGCGCACGGACACGGGGTCGATGCCCTGGCCGTACAGGTCCTCGTCGTCCAGGAGCACCTTGCCCTCGACCCGGCCGCCCGAGGTGACCTCGTGCATCCGGTTGAGCGTGCGCAGGAAGGTCGACTTGCCGCAGCCGGAGGGGCCGATGAAGGCCGTCACCGAGCGGGGCTCGACCGTCATCGAGATGTCTTCGATCGCCTTGTGGGAGCCGTAGTAGGCGGTCAGACCGCTTACGTCGATTCGCTTGGCCATAACTACTTCACTTCCAGTCAGTCGCTGAGAAGGCCCCGCCCGGCGGAGCCGGAGAATGTCGCCCTAGCGACCGGTCTTCGGGGCCTTCCAGCGGGCGATGCCGCGGGCCACCAGGTTCAGGATCATCACGAAGGCGATCAGCGTCAGGGACGCCGCCCACGCTCGGTCGTACGCCGCACCGGCGCCCGCACTGTTCGCGTACTGCTGATAGATGTACAGCGGAAGCGACTGCTGCGCACCCTCGAAGGGGTTGGCGTTGATGAGCGAGTTGCCCCAGACCAGCAGCAGCACCGGCGCGGTCTCACCGGCGATACGGGCGATCGCGAGCATGATGCCGGTCGTGATGCCGCCGAGGGAGGTCGGCAGGACCACCTTCAGGATGGTCCGCCACTTCGGGACGCCCAGCGCAAGGGACGCCTCGCGCAGCTCGTTCGGGACGAGCTTGAGCATCTCCTCCGTGGAGCGGACGACGACCGGCATCATCAGGATCGCCAGGGCGAGCGAGCCGGCGAACCCGAAGGGCTGCATGTCGAACATCAGCATGATCGAGAGGATGAACAGACCCGCGACGATCGACGGGATGCCCGTCATGACGTCGACGAAGAACGTGACGGCCTTGGCGAGCTTCCCGCGCCCGTACTCGACCAGGTAGATCGCGGTGAGCACACCGATCGGCGCCGCGATCACGGTGGCGAGGGCGACCTGCTCCAGGCTGCCGAGGATGGCGTGGTAGATGCCGCCGCCCGGCTCGGAGTCGGCGACCAGTCCCATCGAGTGGGTCAGGAAGTAGAAGTCGAGGACCTTCACTCCGCGCGAGATCGTCGACCACACCAGGGAGACCAGCGGGACGACGGCGAGCAGGAAGGCGACCCAGACCAGCGCGGTCGCGACCCGGTCCTTGGCCTGCCGGCGGCCCTCCACCCGGGCGGCGATGACATACGTGCCGAGGACGAACAGGAGCCCGGCGATCAGCGCCCACTGGATGCTGCTGCTCAGGCCGGCGGCCGCGCTGATGCCCAGGCCGAGGGCGACGGAGCCGGCGGCGATGGCGTAAGGGGACCACTTGGGGAGGCTGGCGCCGCGCAGGGTGCTGGGGCCCTTGTCGGTGATGACGGCGTTGCTCATGCGTTGGCCCCCGAGTACTCCTTGCGACGCGCGATGATCATGCGGGCCGCGCCGTTGACCAGCAGGGTGATGACGAAGAGGACCAGACCGGAGGCGATCAGCGCGTCCCGGCCCAGCTCGCTGGCCTCACCGAACTTGCTGGCGATGTTCTGGGCGAAGGTGCCGCCGCCCGGGTCGAGCAGGCTGGCCTGGATGTCGAAGGTCGGCGAGAGCACGGTGGCCACGGCCATCGTCTCGCCCAGCGCGCGGCCGAGACCGAGCATCGAGGCGGAGATCACGCCGGAGCGGCCGAAGGGGATCACCGCCATGCGGATGACCTCCCAGCGGGTGGCGCCGAGCGCCAGGGCCGCCTCCTCGTGCATCTGCGGGACCTGGCGGAAGACCTCGCGGCTCACGTTGGTGATGATCGGCAGGATCATGATCGCGAGCAGGATGCCGACGGTGAGCATCGAGCGGGGCGCCCCGCCCTGCCAGGAGAAGATGCCGGTCCAGCCGAGGTAGTCGTCGAGCCAGCCGTAGAGGCCGTTCATGTGCGGGACGAGGATCAGGGCGCCCCACAGGCCGTAGACGATGGACGGCACGGCGGCGAGCAGGTCGATCACGTAGGCGATCGGGCCCCTCAGCTTGCGGGGGGCGTAGTGCGTGAGGAACAGCGCGATGGCGACGGCGATCGGGACGGCGATGGCCATCGCGATGATCGAGGACACGACCGTGCCGAAGACCAGGACCGCGATGCCGAACTTCGGCGGGACGAGCTGGGTGTTCCACTCGAACGCGGTGAAGAAGTTCGCCTCGTCCTTGCTGATCGCGATCGAGGCGCGGTAGGTGAGGAAGCCGGCGATGGCGGCCATGATCACCAGGAGCAGGATGCCCGACCCGCGGGAGAGGCCGAGGAAGACCCGGTCACCGGGACGGGTGGCGCCACGGGCCGCGCGCTTCTGCTCGGCCACGGTGGGCTGGGGGGTGGGCGGAGGTGTGTCTTTTATCTGTGTGGTGTCCATCGGGTTCTCCGGTCTGCTGAGCCCCACGCGAGGTGCGGCTCCTGGCGGCGGTGCACCGGACGGTGCGGTCCGGACCGGCACCCCGGGAAGGGGGCTCGGGCCGGACCGCACACTCAGGTCAGCTCAGGCCCTCGATGGTGGTGCGGACCTTGGCGATGATGTCGTCGGGGATCGGCGCGTAGTCGTTGTCCGCGAGGACCTTCTGGCCGTCCTCGGAGGCGGTGTAGCGCAGGAACGCCTTGGTGGCGGCCAGGCTGTCGGCCTTGTTGCCCTTGTCGCAGACGATCTCGTACGTGACCAGGACCATCGGGTAGGCCCCGTCGGCCTTGGTGCCGTAGTTGAGCTCCAGCGCGAGGTCCGAGCCGGTGCCGACGACCTTGGCGTCGGCGATGGCCTTGGTGGCGTTCTCGACGGTGGGCTCGACCGGGGCGGAGGCGCCGGTGTTGATGCTGACCGGCGTGATGCCGTCCTTGGCGTAGGAGAGCTCGAAGTAGCCGATGGCGCCGTTGGTCTGCTTCACCTGCTGGGCGACACCGGAGGACTGCGCGGCGGACTGGCCGCCCTTGGCCACCCAGGTCTTGCCGTGCTCGTAGGGCCAGTCGCTCTTGGCGGTGGCGATCAGGTACTTGGTGAAGTTGTCCGTGGTGCCGGAGTCGTCCGAGCGGTGGAACGCCTGGATCTTCAGGTCGGGGAGCTTCACGCCCGGGTTCAGCTTGGCGATCGCCGGGTCGTTCCAGTTGCTGATCTTGGCGTTGAAGATCTTGGCGATGGTGGGCGCGTCCAGCGTGAGCTTGTCGACGCCGGAGATGTTGATGCCGAGGGCGATCGGGCCGCCGACCATCGGGAGGTCGATGCCCTGGCCGCCGGAGCAGACCTTCTTGGAGGCCGTGACCTCTTCGGGCTTCAGCGCCGAGTCGGAACCCGCGAAGGCGACCTGGCCGTTGTTGAACGCGGTGACGCCCGCGCCGGAGCCGCCGCCCTTGTAGTTGATCTGCACGCCACAGGCCTGCGTGAACTGCTTGACCCAGGCGTCGATCGCGTTCTTCTGCGCGGAGGAGCCGTCGGCGAGCAGCTGCCCCTTGGCGTCGTCGCACTTGATGTTCCCGGCGGCCGCGGTGGCGGCGCCCGTGCTGCCGCTGTTGTCACTCGTGTCGTCGGAGCCGCACGCCGTGAGGGCCAGGGCGCCGGAGACGGCGAGAGCACCGAAGGCGAGGGCCCGCCGGTTCTTGCGCTGAAGCTTCACTTGAGTTCCTTCCGGGAGCCGCCGTCCTGAATCCGGCGGCGTGCGCGAAGTCTGAGAGATACGGATGCGCTTTCGAGGCGCACCACGCATCGCGTAAGGCCGAAATTAGGCAGATCAGGTGAAGGCGCCGATGGCCGGAAGTGAACGGAGAGTGAACCCCTGCAGAAGGTGCGGTGAGGTCACGGAACGCTTACGTCGAGGGCACAGTGTGATTCCGGAACCCACCAGGGAACCCTCACCCCCACAGTCCCGTCTCGTTCCACGGAAGCCGACGAGGCCGACGAAAGGCACGGACACATGGAACGGCGTACGTTCATCGGGGGCGGCGCGGCCGCGATCGCGGCGGCGGCCACGGCCGCCTGCGACGGCGGCGGCCACGCCGGCGCCGCACAGAGCAGCTTCGGCCAGGCACTTTCCTCCCGTACGCCCGCCGCGGCCGCCGCGAACTGGACCGCCCTCGCCCGCGACCTGGACGGCACCCTGATCCGCCCCGGCGAGGCGAACTGGGCGACGGCACGGCAGCTCTACAACACCCGCTTCGACGCGCTGAAGCCCGCGGCCGTGGCGTACGTGGCGCACGCCGACGACATCCGCACCACGCTCGCCTACGCCCGCGCCCACGGCGTGCGGGTGGCGATCCGCAACGGCGGCCACTCCTACGCCGGCTGGTCCTCGGGAAACAACCGGCTGATCGTCGATGTCTCGAAGCTGAACCGGGTCCGCGCCTCGGGCGGCACCGCCGTGGTCGGCGCCGGCGCCAAACTGATCGACGTCTACCGGGCCCTCACCGCGAAGGGCGTGACGATCCCGGCGGGATCCTGCCCGACCGTCGGCGTCTCCGGCCTGACCCTGGGCGGCGGCCACGGCGTGGCCTCCCGGGCCTACGGCCTGACCTGCGACAGCCTCACCCAGGCCACCCTGATCACCGCCGACGGCAAGCAGCTCACCGCGAACGCCACCACGAACAAGGACCTCTTCTGGGCCCTGCGCGGCGCGGGCAACGGCAACTTCGGCGTGGTGACCGAACTGCACTTCAGGACCCACCCCGCCCCGCAGGGCGTGACCGCCTACGCGACCTGGCCGTGGTCGAAGGCCGCCGCCGTGCTGAAGGCCTGGCAGGAGTGGGGCCCCGGCCAGCCCGACGAGATCTGGTCCTCCTGCCACCTGGAGAACGGCGGCTCGCCCTCCGTGGCGGTCGCGGCGTTCTCCATGGGCACCTACGGCGAACTGCAGAACGCGCTGGACCGCCTGGCCGACCGGGTCGGCTCACCGGCCCGCAACGTCTCCCTCCGGCGGCACTCCTACGAGAGCGCGATGGAGGCGTACGCAGGCTGCTCGTCCTTCTCCACGGACGCCAAGTGCCACCTGCCCGGCTCCACCCCGAACCGCAACCCGCACGGCGCCCTCGGCCGGGAGACCTACGCGGCCCGCTCGGACTTCTTCGACCGCTCGCTGTCCGCGGCCGGCATCCAGACCCTGCTGAGGCAGGTCGCCGCGGTCCGGGGCGGCTCGGGCAGCATCGCCCTGACCGCCCTCGGCGGCGCGGTCAACCGCGTCTCGCCCACCGCCACGGCCTTCGTCCACCGCCGCTCGCGCATGCTGGCCCAGTACATAGCGTCCTGGCGGGCGGGCACGACGGGCACCACGGCCCAGTCCTGGCTCACGGGAGCCCACGACGCGATGAAGCCGTACGCCTCTGGAGCGGCCTACCAGAACTACACGGACCCGACGCTGAAGGACTGGCGGAAGGCGTACTACGGCGACGCGGCGACCAAGCTCGCCAAGGTGAAGAAGCAGTACGACCCGCAGGGGTTCTTCACCTTCCCGCAGGCTCTGTAGCCGTACGCGGCTACGCGGCGAGGTCCCGCTCGGAGGCCGCGGCGTCCTGCCGGGCCCCGGGAAGCACCGCGGCCCCGCGCCCGGCCCCGCGCGCGCGAATCAGCCACCCGCCTTTCGAGGACCCTTCGACCGCTGTGAGCACCGGCGTCAGAAGAGCCATCGCGAGCGGCGACAACAGCAGGGCCACGGCCGTTCCGAGCGCGAACCCGCCGATGACGTCGGTCGGGTAGTGCACCCCCATGTACACCCGGCAGAAGCCTTCGAGCAGTGCCAGCGCGATGCCGACGAGCCCGAACTTCCGGTTGGCCACGAACAGTCCGACGGCCATGGCCATGGTGATCGTCGCGTGGTCGCTCACGAAGGAGTAGTCGGTCTTCCCGGAGACCAGGACCTCGATCCCCTCATGGGTCCGGAACGGCCGGGGCCGCTCGACGAACCCCCTTATCGGCACGTTCACCAGCACGGCCAGCGCGGCGGCGAGCGGCGCCCACACCAGCGCGGCCACGGAGGCGGCGGCGTCCTCGCCCCCACGGCGGCGGCCCGCCCACCAGCACCACAGGACGAGCAGCACCATCCCGAGCAGGATGCCGTACTCCCCGATGTACTCCATGACCCGGTCGAACCAGTGCGGGGCGTCCTTGGCCAGGCCGTTGATGTCGTAGAGCAGGTCGACGTCGGGGTTCGACCCGGATTCGGCGAGAACAGCCATGGTGCTGCGGCCCCTTCGTCGTCTTTCCCGGCGTACCCATGTGCGCTCGGCTACGCCCTCAGGAACGCACGGCTCCCGTTAATACGTTCCACACTCCACTGAATGATCACGCAGACGTTATCGAAGAGAGATACATCGCCGCAGCTCAGGGGGTGGGTTTCACGCTCGGTCACACCGTGGTGGGCAATGCTTTCGCGCCATCTTCGGTGACCCGGGTGGCGCCGAAGTACTCAGAAGTGTCGATCGGGTCGAACCGGATCACAGCACCTGTTCTCGGTGCGTCGATCATGTATCCGCCGCCCACATAAATCCCCACATGGTGGATGGCGCGCGAATTGCTGAGGTCCGTGGAGAAGAACACCAGGTCCCCCGGCAGCAGTTCACTTCTGGCCGGATGGGGGCCCGCGTTGTACTGGTCGTTCGCGACGCGCGGCAGCGTGATGCCCACGCTCTCGTACGAGGCCTGCGTCAGCCCCGAGCAGTCGAAGCGTCCGCCCTGCTCGGCGGTACCGGTGCCGCCCCACAGATAGGGCGTCCCGAGCTTCTTCTGCGCGTAGTAGATGGCGCCGGCGGCCTGCTCGGAGGGATCGACACGGGTCGTGGGAGCCGCGAAGCTCTCCTCCAGGGTCGTGATGGTCTTCACGTAGTTCTGGGTTTCGGCGTACGGCGGCACGCCCCCGTACTTGATGACCGCGTAGGCGCCCGCGTTGTAGGACGCGAGCATGTTCTCGGTGATGTTTCCCGGGACGTCCTTCACATAGGACGCGAGCGAGCAGTCGTAGGAAGCCGCCGACGGAATCGCGTCGTTGGGATCCCAGACGTCCTTGTCGCCGTCACCGTCCCCGTCGACCCCGTGCGTGGCCCAGGTCCCCGGAATGAACTGCGCTATTCCCTGCGCCGCCGCGGCGCTCTGGGCCTTCGGGTTGAATCCGCTCTCCTGGTAGAGCTGGGCGGCGAGCAGGGCCGGGTTGATGGCGGGACAGAGATTGCCCCACTTCTGCACGAGGGGCTGATACGCGGCCGGCACAGCCCCCTTGGCCAGGGCCTTGGTCGCCCCGCCCACGCCGCCCGCCAGGTTGCCCGCGACGACGTAGACCCCCACGACGAGCAGCATCACGAAGCTGAGCCCCGCCCCGAAAACGGCGCCCGCAATCAGCCACGCCTTACGCACCGTCAACCGCCCCTCGCCCACTGGGAGTCCGCCCGCGCCAGTCTAGGAGCTTCCCCGCGGGAAACCGGGGTACACGGCGGGGTCGGCGCAAAGATCAGCGGACCGCGGCACGGCGGAGCGCGGCGGCCTCCGCCCCGAGCACCACGCTGTACGACACGTCGGGCGTGGTCCCGCCCTGCTCGTGCCCGCCCAGCACCCCCACGACCTGCCCGTCCCCGTTCACCCAGGGACTGCCGCTGGTACCCCCCGTGAAGTCGGGGCACGCTATGCGCTGCTGTGTGCGGCTGTGCTCGGTCGGCTTGTTGGTGCAGCTGATCGGCACGCCACGGGAGGAGGGGTAGCCGGTGACGGTGACGGCGGTGGCCCCGGTGGCGGTGCCGGTCGCGAAGCCGTTCCCGCCGACGACGTCCTGTATGTCCCCCTCCACCGTGGCGAAGGCGACGTCGCTGTCCTCGTCCTGCCCCCTGGACCACCCCGCGGGCAGGTACCGCGCCCGCACCTTCCAAGTGCCGTACGGTGCCTCGCCGTCCCGGTATCCGGGCACGAACACGAGGTCGTCGTCGCCGTCGAGACAGTGCGCGGCGGTGACGAGGAGGTCCCGGTGCGGGCTGCGGACGACGGAGGCGGTGCAGTGGTGCCGGCTTCCGTTGAACAGCGGCCCCACCCGGGCGGTCGGCGAGTTCGCCGCGGCGACCGTGGTCACCCCGAAGGGCCCCGCCCCGTCGTCGGCGGCCGCCTCGGAGGCGGAGGTGACGGTGAGCAGGACAGCGGCGGCGTGGAGAGCGAGACGTGGCGTGCGCTTCACGGAAGAAAGCATTCCGCACGAAGGTGAGAAACGCATTCAGACGGCGGTTCCGCGGCACCTGTGCGACGGTGTGCATACCGCGCCCCGGGGCAGCCGAGCCCCGACGGCGAAGGTTCCGAACCGACACACCACGCACACGGCACGCCGCCGGCGAACCCGCCGTACTGCTCTCCTGCCCGGACATCCCCGTACGCCTGCGACGTGGCGCCGGGTCGCCCCACTGCTGGCCACCGCTGGCCACACCGCCGCCTGCCCCGGTCTGCACGGCCACGTCCGCTCCGGCCGGCCCCGACCGACCCGGAACACCGCCCGTACTCCC
>NZ_KQ948155.1:190031-202271 GCF_001513955.1 Streptomyces pseudovenezuelae
GCCTCGCCCTGGACCACCCCGAGGCGGGCGGCCACGTCCGCTCTAGCCGGGCCCCGACCGACCCGGAACACCGCCCGTACCCCCAGCACGCCACGGACGGCCGGCGACTGCTTCACGGTCATGCGCCGGCTCGGGCACGAGCGGGGCGCGGTCGTCGGGCACGAGCGGTTCGCGGTCGTAACCACCCGCCTCGCCTTGGACCGCCCCGAGGCTGGGTCCGCGGCCAGCATGCTGGACGCGATCCCCATCCGGGAGGCCCCGCGCCCCTGCCACACCGGATTCGCCGCGCGCCCTCGGCACTCGGTCTCCCTCACCCAGACCGCCAAGCCGGCCGAAGGCGTCATCGGCGCCGAAGCGTACGAGGACCACCGGGCCGGACTCGGTGCCGACCGCCCGCTCCAGATCCTGTGGGCCGCCACGGCGACCTCCTGGCCGTCCGGCGCGACCCGACGGGCGCCCGCTGGAGGGCGGGGCGGACGACTCAGGTCACCCACATGGCCCACATGGCCAGAGGAGGCGCCGGAGGCCCTCACGGGCGCACTGCGGGCGTTCTGGGCGCGGGCCGGCCGCACCACCGGGGCTGTCCGAGGCTCAGGCAGCGGTCCGGACTCAGCCCCGCGTCCCCACACCCTGGGGAAAACGCGTCCCCGTCAGCTCCTCCGAGGCCGTCCACAGGCGCCGGGCCACGTCCGGGTCGCTCGCGGCCGCGCTCCGGCCCACCAGCGTCGGGGCGCCCCGCATCTCCCCGAGCCCGTCGGGTCCCACATAGCTGGCCCCGGGCAGATCCTGCGTCGCCGCGTACAGCGTGGGCAGTGCGCCCGCGCTGTCGTCCTGCGCCAGGAACCTGTTGCCGAACTTCATGAACACCCGGGCCACCGGACTCGCCGCGTGGCTCTGGAGGTTGGTGGCCGAGTAGCCGGGGTGGGCCGCCAAGGCGCGAACCCCGGAGCCCGACTCCGTCAGCCGCCGCTGGAGTTCCAGCACGAACAGCAGGTTCGCCAGCTTCGACTGGCCGTAGACGCCCCTCGGGTCGTAGGCCGAGGTCATGTTCAGGTCCTCGAAGTGGATGCGCTGGTCGCCCCAGCGGTGCGCGCCCGAGGACACCGTCACGACCCGGTCGGTGAGGTGGGGCAGCAGCAGGTTCGTCAGCGCGAAGTGGCCCAGATGGTTGGTGCCGAACTGCATCTCGAAGCCGTCCGCCGTCTGCTGCTGCGGGATCATCATCACGCCCGCGTTGTTGATCAGCAGGTCCAGCGGACGGTCCCACGCCGCCGCGAACTCCCGTACCGACGACAGGTCCGCCAGATCCAGCCGGCGCACTTCCGTGCTGCCGTTGACGGTCCTGGCCGCCGCCTCGCCGCGCTCCGGGTCCCGTACGGCGAACACGACGTGCGCGCCCGCCCCGGCCAGGGCCTGCGCGGCCCGGAGTCCGATACCGCTGTTCGCCCCAGTGACCACCGCCGTGCGGCCGGTCTGGTCCGGGAGGCGGGTCGCGTCCCACTTCTGATGCTGCTTGTCCGTAGCCATGCCCTGAATGTAGACGCCGCCAACAATGCTGTCAATGACAACAATGCTGGCATCGGCTACATCCGGATACGATGGCGTCCATGCCAGCCGAGAAGCCCGAGACCCGTCCGTACCACCACGGAGACCTGCGCTCCGCCCTTCTCGCCGCCGCCGAGCGCACCCTCCGCGACAAAGGCACCTCCGCCTCTCTCTCCCTGCGGGAGCTCGCCCGCGACATCGGCGTCAGCCACGCGGCCCCAGGCCGGCACTTCAAGGACAAGCAGGCCCTGCTCAACGCCCTCGCCCTGGTCGGCTACGACCGCATGGCCGAGACCCTGGAGGCCGCCGACGAGCCGGGCCTGCCCCTCCAGGACCGCCTCACCACCCTCGCCCGGGCCTACCTCCGCTTCGCCATCGACAACGCCGAGCTCCTGGAGGTGATGTACGCCCGCAAGCACGAGCCCGACGCCGCCGAGCAGATGACCGCCGCGATCGACCGCACGGTGGGCGCACTGGAGCGGGCCGTCGCCGCCGCCCAGCAGCGCGGCGAGATCGTCGAGGGCGACCCCGAGCACCTCACCCTGGTGGTGGGCACCGCCCTGCACGGACTGGCGTCCTTCGCCATCACCGGCAAGTTCACCACCGAGGCCGCGATGGGCTCCGTGGCCGAACTGGTCCACCACCTGATGTACGGCCTCACGCCCCGCTGATCCGGATTCCCGGCCCGGCGCCACGGCCCGGGCAGTTGTGTGCGACGCGTGTAGATGGTCAAGCCGGGTCCATCCGCCACCCATCCGCCCGCCATTGATCAGCAATCCCCGAACGCCCTTGAGTAAGGCGGAAGTCAGGATTCCGTAGCCTCTCTTGTTGTCACGTACTCAACAAGAGGAGGGTCGTCGCGGGCCGCCGCCCCCACCGGGAACCTCACCGGTGGTCCCCCACCGCAGGCCTCTGCAACCACTCTCTGGAGGCTTTACGTTGCGTACGTCCACCCCCAACACCCCCCTCATATCCGGCAGATGGCGCAGATACGGCTCCGTCGCCGCGGCCACCGGCGCGCTGCTGTTCGCCGGCCTCGGCACCGCCGCGCACGCCGGCGCGGCCACCGCGACCCCCTCCCACAAGGTGAGCAGCAAGGCCATCGCGGCCGCTGTCGCCAAGGCGCACGTGACGTACGAGAGCGCGTGTGGCGCCACCCCGAAGAAGGGCTACGCCGCCTGCAACGCCCTGCGCGTCACCGCCGGCACCACCGCCTTCCAGGAGGAGCAGGCCGCGAAGAAGGGCGCCAGGCCCGCGAGCGTCTCCCCGAAGGCGTCCTCGGCCACCCCGACCGGCTACGGCCCGAGCGACCTCCAGTCCGCCTACGGCCTGACCTCCGCCGCCGCGAACAACGGCTCCGGGCAGACGGTCGCCATCGTCGACGCCTACGACGACCCCAACGCCGAGGCCGACCTGGCCACCTACCGCTCGTACTACGGCCTGCCGGCCTGCACCACCGCCAACGGCTGCTTCAAGAAGGTCAGCCAGACCGGCTCCACGACCTCTCTCCCCACCGCCGACAGCGGCTGGGCCGGTGAGATCTCCCTCGACCTCGACATGGTCTCCGCGATCGCCCCCAACGCCCACATCGTGCTGGTCGAGGCGAAGTCGTCGAGCATGGCCAACCTGGGCACGGCCGTGAACGAGGCCGTGAAGCTGGGCGCCAAGTTCGTCTCCAACTCCTACGGCGGCTCCGAGTCCTCCTCGGACACCTCGTACGACTCCTCGTACTTCAACCACCCCGGCGTCGCCATCACCGTCTCCGCCGGCGACGAGGGCTACGGCGCCGAGTACCCCGCCGCCTCCAAGTACGTCACCGCGGTCGGCGGCACCAAGCTGTCCAAGTCCTCCACCACCCGCGGCTGGACCGAGACCGTCTGGAAGACCAGCAGCACCGAAGGCACCGGCTCCGGCTGCTCCGCGTACGACGCGAAGCCCTCCTGGCAGACCGACACCGGCTGCACCAAGCGCATGATCGCCGACGTCTCCGCCGTCGCCGACCCGGCCACCGGCGTCTCCGTCTACGACTCCTACGGCTCGGACGGCACGGGCTGGAACACCTACGGCGGCACCAGCGCCTCCGCCCCGATCATCGCGTCGGTGTACGCGCTGGCCGGCACCCCGGGCAGCAGCGACTACCCGGCCCAGTACCCCTACGCCGACACCTCCGCCCTCAACGACGTGACCTCCGGCAACAACGGCACCTGCTCGACGAGCTACTTCTGCACGGCCACATCCGGCTACGACGGCCCGACCGGCCTGGGCACGCCGCAGGGCCTGAACGCCTTCACCGGCTGAACGACAGCTCCTGAGAGTCCCCGCCGGGTCACGGGGACGCCGCCCCCAAGAGGGGAACGTGGGGTTCCCTCGGCGGCACCACGGCAACGGGCCACGACTTCCGGTCGTGGCCCGTTCGCCGTGTCCGGCACCGACTGACTCTCCGTCAACGTACGGGCCACGGCTGCCTGCCGCGGCCCGTTCGTCACGCCTGCGGCTCTCCGGGTTAGCCTTCACCCGCAGAACATCGGTGCCAGAAGCGCCGCAGGTCGTAAGAGGGGTCAACGACGGAACCACACGACAGGTTCCGCTCAGGCCTCATTGCCCGGCGTGACCTGCCGTGATACACAGAGTGACCAGACAGTCATTCGTACGAAACCCGCCAACCAATGACGCCAAGTCGACATACGACGGCAGAATTGTCGGCGACAATGAGGCCTGACCTCTGCGCAGACGCAGGGGAGACGGAACTACCCACCAGGGGCGGTGACTTACATGCTCTTTGCGGCCGACAAGGGAGACATCAACACCATCATCGGCGGGATCGCTCCGGACTGGGGCCCCTTCGGGGCGCTGGGGACCGAGGCGAAGACGATGATCCAGGTCGTCATGGCGGTCGCCATCCTGCTCTGCCTCGGCATCGCCATCTGGGGCGCCGCCAAACAGCGCATCGGCGCCACCGCCCTGCGCGACACCTTCAGCGCGGAACAGGGCAAGGGCCTCATCATCGCGGGCCTGACCGGCGTCTTCATCATCGGATCGCTGGGCACACTCTTCACCATCGTGTACGGCATGGCCGTATAGCCGCCGCGTCCGGTCGACGCACCTCCGGTCCGGCCGGGCGCGCCCGGTACCCCCTCTACCCCACCCGTCCGCAGTGCCCACCGGCTGAGGTTGCGTCCCCCCGATGTCTCCGATCTCCTCGATGACTCCGATGACTCTGATGCCGAGTCACCACACCGCGCCCGCGCGGGAACCAGCGGGGCTACCGTCGTACTCCTACGCGTTTGCCCGCACTTTCCCGCACCACGTCGAGGGGGCGTAAGCGGCATGAGTCTCGGAGACGACCAGGAGGGCTCCGGCGGTTACGGCGGCACCGGCCAGACCCGCACCCACCTGCCGGGCGGCACCACGGACGTGTACGGCGGCGCCCGCCGCACCGGCCGCTCGTCCTCCCGCAGCCTGGTCACCGTCGTCGGCGTCGTCGTCCTCCTGATCGCCGCAATCGCCTTCGCGAACCGCGGAGACGACGACTCCTCGTCCTCGGGGGTGGGGGCGGGGGGACAGCCCAGAGCAACCTCCACGGCGGCCAGCGGCACCAAGCCGGTGCAGTCCACCCCGGGCGCCATCCCGACGGGGTACGCGCACGACGCCCAGGGGGCACAGAGCGCGGCGGCGAACTACGCGGTGGCGCTGGGCGCGGCCGGCATGTTCGACAAGACGCAGCGCGACGCGACGCTCCAGGCCATCGTGGCCCCCGCACGCCTGGCCGGGTTCCAGGCAGCCATGGACGGCGCCTACACCCCGGCCTTCAACAAGAACGTCGGCCTGAACGACGACGGCTCCACGCCCGCCGGCTACACCTTCGTGTCCCGTACGAATCCCATCGGCACCAAGGTCACCGAGTCCGCCCAGAACAACATGACCGTCGAGGTCTGGTGCAGCGGCCTGCTCGGCATGGCCGGCGAGAACTCCACCAACCCCGTCACCAACAGCTGGTTCACCGTCACCATGAAGCTCGAATGGGCGGCCGGCGACTGGAAGGTCGTCACGCAGTCCCAGAAGGAAGGCCCGGCGCCCGTCCCAGGCGACGACACGGCCTCCAGCGCAGACGACATGGCGAAGGCCGTTGACGAGTACGGAGGGTTCACCTATGCGCGGTAATCGCTACGTACTCAAGACCGCCGCGGCGGTCACAGCCGTGCAGACGGCGACCGTCCTTCTGGCGGCCCGGGCCTTCGCGGCCCCGTCCCCCTCGCCGTCCCCCTCCACGAGTGACAAAGCCTGCGACCTGATCACCGGCACCGCCCGGGAGCTGTGCGAGAGCGACCGCAGCAGCAAGCGCAGCGGCGGGTCGATCAACGACGACCCCACCTCCACCCTCGACCCCATGTCCTCCCTCGCCAAGAGCTGCGCCAAAGCCGCCTCCTGGACCATCGGCAAGCTCAGCGAGGCCGTGAAGGAGACGGCGAACGTCGACTTCACCAACCAGAAGTTCCTCCAGCAGTACGCCGTCGTCTTCGCCGCCTCGACCATCCTCACCCTTCTGCTGTGGCTGCTGGCCGTGGCCAAGCGCGCGGTGCGAGGCGTCCCCCTCACCACCGCCATCAGCGAGGCGATCGGGTTCCTGTGGCTGACCGTCCTCGCGTCCGCCTTCACCCCCCTGATCCTCTACACCGTCGTCTCCGCCACGGACGGCGTCTCCGAGGTCCTCGCGAAGGCCACCGGCGACCAGACCGACACGTTCTTCGGCACCTTCTCCGGCGCCCTGGAGAAGGGCAACGACATCGGCGGCGGCCCGATCATGCTGATCGTCGTCTCCCTGGTCAGCATCCTCGCCGCCGGAGTGCTCTGGCTGGAGCTCGTCATCCGCGCCGCCCTCCTCTACGTCGGTGCCCTCCTCGGCACCGTCGTCTACGCCGGCCTCGTCGACAAGAACCTCTGGGGCCACGTCCGCCGCTGGGCCGGCATCATGATCGCCGTCATCCTGGTCAAACCGGTGATCGTCATCGTCCTCGGCCTCGCCGGCGCGCTCTCCTCCGACGACGGCCCCGACGCGTTCTCCGCCGTCGTCTCCGGTCTCGCCATCATCCTGCTCGCCATCTTCGCCAGCGCGATGATCTACCGCTTCGTCCCCGGCTTCGGCGACGAGATCGCCGGCTCCCGCAACAACCGCATCATGCAGAACGCCGAGGGCAAGGCCGCCGCGGTCATCAGCTCCCCGGCCACCCTGGTCGCCCAGGGCATCAAGACCCACAGCTCCCGGGCCGACAACAACGGTCAGGCCTCCGGAGGTTCGGGCGCCCGCCCGAGCAACCCGGCGTCCGGCGGAGTCGCCGCCCACAGCACGCGCACCCCGAACGGAGGCGGCGGATCTGTCCCCTCCGCCGCTCCCGCTCCCCGCGCGGGCAACCCGGTGAACACCCCGCACGCCGGCAACCGCAACGCAGGCAGCAACAGCACAGGAGGTGACGGGCGTTGACGACCGAGTCCCACGTGTCGCATACGGTCACGCCCCGCCGTACATATCTCATCGGCCGCGCCCGGCCGAACGCGATCGTCGGCCGCAACCGCGAGAGCGGCGAGATCGCGCTCATCATCGTGGGCGCGTTCCTCGGCATGATGTGCGGGCTCCTCGTCCCGGTCCTGTCCCTGCGCATCGTCCTGCTGATGGGCTTCCCACTGCTCGCGCTGGCCGCGGTCTACGTGCCGTACAAGCGCCGCACGTTCTACAAGTGGTTCGAGATCAACCGCAGTTACAAGCGGACCCTGCGCCAGGGCACGACCTACCGCTCCTCCGTGATGGAGGCCGGCACCCACGTCGACGGCCGCGAGGTCGAGGTGGGCCCGCCCCCCGGCATCGGCCGGATCAACTGGCTCGCCGCCCCGTTCGGGCCCGACGAGATCGCCGTACTCCTCCACGCGGACCGCCGTACCGTCACCGCCGCCATCGAGATCGAGGGCCCCGGCGTCGGCCTGCGCGACTCCGAGGACCAGGAAGCGCTCGTCGACCGCTTCGGCACCCTGCTCAAGCACGTGGCCAACGGCGACGGCTTCGTCACCCGCATCCAGATGCTCGCCCGCACACTCCCCGCCGACCCCGACGCCCACGCCAAGGACGTCGCCATGCGCGGGGACGACAAGGCGCTGCCGTGGCTGCAGTCGTCGTACGACCAACTCCAGTCGATGGTGTCCACCAGCAGCGAGCAGCACCGCGCGTATCTCGTCGCCTGTATGCACTACACCCGTGAACTGGCTGCGGAGGCCCACGCGATGGCCCGCGCCGCCCGCCCCCAGTCCGGCCGCAAGCTGGACAAGGACGCGGGTCTCGCGGTGGTCATGGCCCGCGAGCTGACCGACATCTGCTCGCGACTCCAGGAGGCCGACATCCGGGTCCGCCAGCCGCTCGGCCAGGGCCGGCTGGCCTCGCTGATCCACTCCATGTACGACCCCGACCACCCCATCGACCACATCCAGGCGATGACCAAGCGCAACGCCTGGCCGGCCGAACTCGACGCCATGGAACCGACGTTCCTCCAGGCGAAGACCAGGGAGTCCAGCACCCGCGCGCCCTGGTGCCACGCCACGGCCTGGGTGAAGGAGTGGCCGATGACCCCCGTGGGCGTCAACTTCCTCGCCCCGCTCCTCGTCCACACCCCGGACGTCATCCGCACGGTCGCCGTCACGATGGACCTCGAACCCACCGAGATCGCCATCGAGCGCATGCTGACCGAGAAGACCAACGACGACGCGGAGGCCTCCCGGGCCGCCAAGATGAACCGGACCGTGGACCCGCGCGACATCGCCGCCCACAACCGGCTCGACCAGCGCGGCGAGGACCTCGCGAGCGGCGCGGCCGGGGTCAACCTGGTCGGCTACATCACCGTCTCCTCCCGCACCCCCGAGGCCCTGGCCCGCGACAAGCGGACCATCCGGGCCTCGGCGGGAAAGTCGTATCTGAAACTGGAGTGGTGCGACCGGGAACACCATCGCGCCTTTGTGAACACGCTTCCGTTCGCCACCGGCATCCGAAGGTAGGGGCACAAGCATGCGGGATCCGCTGTCCGTCCTCTCCGACGCCTTCACGGCCTTCCTCTTCGGAAAGGTCGAGACGACCCGCCTGCCGGTCCGCACCTCCACCGGCCAGGCGCAGGCGGTCTACCTCCCGACCGCCGCGCCCGGTCTCGGTGACTCGGGCGTGATCATCGGCCGTGAGGTGTACTCCGGCAAGGGCTACATCTACGACCCCTTCCAGCTCTACGGCCAGCAGCTGCCGGCACCCCACTGGCTGGTCCTGGGCGAGTCCGGCAACGGCAAGTCGGCGCTGGAGAAGACGTACGTACTGCGCCAGTTGCGCTTCCGGGACCGCCAAGTCGTGGTCCTGGACGCCCAGGGCGAGGACGGCGTCGGCGAATGGAACCTCATCGCGCAGGAGTTGGGGATAACTCCCATCCGCCTGGACCCGATGGCCGCCCTGGACATGGGGATCCGCCTCAACCCGCTCGACCCGGCGATCACGACGACCGGGCAGCTCGCCCTGCTCCGGACCATCATCGAGGTCGCGATGGGCCACAGCCTCGACGAGCGCTCCGGCTTCGCGCTGAAGGTCGCGCACGCCTACGTCAACGAGACGATCGTCGAACGCCAGCCGATCCTCACGGACATCGTGGAGCAACTACGGCACCCCGAGCCCGAGTCGGCCGAGGCGATGAACGTCGACATAGAGGACGTACGGGCATGGGGCCTGGACGTGGCCCTGGTCCTGGACCGCCTGGTCGACGGTGACCTGCGGGGCATGTTCGACGGCCCGACCACGGTCGGCATCGACCTGGACGCGCCGCTGATCGTCTTCGATTTGTCCCACATCGACCGCAACTCCATCGCCATGCCCATCCTCATGGCGATCGTCGGTGTATGGCTGGAACACACCTGGATCCGCCCCGACCGCAAGAAGCGCATCTTCCTGGTCGAGGAGGCCTGGCACATCATCGCCAGCCCCTTCGTGGCCCAGCTCTTCCAACGCCTGCTGAAGTTCGGCCGCCGGCTCGGCCTGTCCTTCGTGGCGGTGGTCCACCACCTGTCCGACGTGGTGGACGGAGCGGCGGCCAAGGAGGCGGCAGCCATCCTGAAGATGGCCTCGACCCGTACGATCTACGCCCAGAAGGCCGACGAGGCACGAGCGACGGGCCGTGTCCTGGGCCTGCCCCGCTGGGCGGTCGAGATCATCCCGTCCCTCAGCCCCGGCATCGCCGTCTGGGACGTCAACGGCAATGTCCAGGTGGTCAAACACCTGGTCACCGAGACCGAACGCCCCCTGGTCTTCACGGACCGCGCCATGACGGAGTCCTCCAGCGACCTCACCGACGACGCCCTGCGCGCCGCCGAACTGGAGGCGGAGGAGCGGGCGGCGGCCTTCGTGGAGCAGCACATGGGCGACTCCGAGTCGACGGTGGCGTAGGAGGGGCGGGCAAAGTGGTGAGACCGGACGACCGCCACCAGGGCGGTCAGGGAGGCCAAGGAGGCGTCCCGGACGGGCTGTTGATCGGCATACTGGGCTTCCTCCTCGGCATGACCCTGCTGGTCTGGTCGGCGACGGGCCTGGCGGGCCTGTTCACCCACGGCGGCTGGCCCCAGGGCGTCACCTTCACCCGCACCCCCCTGGCCATGCGCCATCTCATCGGCCACCCCCAGGACATCCCCGGCGCCTGGCCCGACACCCCCACCGGCGAACTCGCCGGATACGGCCTGGTCTGGGGTCTGTTCATCGGCCAGCTGCTGATCCTGATCGTCCTGACGATCTTCGTGATGGGAACGCTGGCCCGCTGGCGGGCGGTCCGCGCGAGAACACGAGCGGAGAAACTGGCGGCACGAGCACGACGTCCGGAACCGGCCCATGAGGCACCGGCCCACGAGACACCGGCCCACGAGGTGCCGATCCCGAGACCGGCTCCGGAACCGCAGCCGCAGCCGCAGCAACCGCTGTCGGTCACGGCTCCCCTCCCCCAGGTCCCGCAGACTCCGGCGGAACAGCAGCACGCGCCCCAGCCGCAGCCGGCCACACTCGGCGCACGGACGGGCGGCTGGGAGACCCCCCGCCCCGAAGGCGCGGTGCACTACGGCGCACCCGCCACCCGTCACCCCATCGCCACCCAGGCCATCAGGGACGCCGAGGGCCCCGCCCTGGTCGTCACCTCGAACCCCGCCGTCTGGCAGGACACCAAGGACGCCCGGGCCAAACTCGGCCCGGTGCACGTCTACGACCCCACCCACCTCTGCGACACCCCGGCCCGCCTCCACTGGTCCCCCACTGCGGGCTGCGAGACCAAGGAGACCGCCAAGGCGAGAGCACAGGCCCTCCTCGCCCCCGTCCGTCCCACCGCGAAGATCGACCAGGCCGTGGCCGACACCGCCGAAACGCTCCTGCGCAGCTACCTCCACGCGGCCGCCATAGAGGCCCGCACCATCCGCCACGTCCACCGCTGGTGCCAGGGCAGCCAGGTCCAGGACGCCGTGAAAACCCTCCGCACCCACCCGAAGGCGGCCCCCGGCTCCGCGGGCGAACTCGAAGCCGCCCTCACCGCGCACCCCGAACGCCGTGACATCGCTCAGGAGTTGACCAGCCGAGCCCTCTCCGCCCTCTTCACGGTCAACATCCGCGAGGCATGCACTCCCAACCGAAATGATGCCCTCGCCTTGGATTCCTTCGTCGACGAAGGGGGCACGCTTTATGTGGTCGGTGAATCCATCGAGGACCCCAGGACCCACCCTGGTGCGATGCCCCTCCTGACGGCCCTCACCTCAAGCGTGGTCGAGCGTGGCCGGCGCATGGCCGAACGGTCATCCTCCGGTCGCCTCGACCCACCACTCACGCTCGTCCTGGACGACGTCGCCGCGGTCGCTCCCCTTCCCGAGCTCCCGGAGCTGCTGGCCGCCGGAGCGGACCTGGGACTTCTCGCCCTGACCCTCCTCAGGTCCCGCGAACAGGCCCGCACCCGCTGGCCGGACACGGACCTGCCGGCCTAGGACGCAGAGGTCATACGCGTTCCAGCGCGAACTCCAGCTCGGACAGCCCCGGAGCAGCCGTCAACGGCACGACGACCCCCGTGGGCTCGAACCCCGCCTTGCGGTAGAACCGCTGCGCCCGCGCGTTGTCCTCGTGCACGATCAGCCGCACCCGCTCGGCCCCGTGCGCCCACGCCCACTCCACAGCGGCGTCGAACAGGACATCGGTGAGCCCGCTCCCGCGCTCCTCGGGCCGCACGAACACCCCGACGACATGCCCCTGCTTCCGCTCGACCGGAAACCCGGCCCAGTCCGTGGTCCCGGGCTCCTCCAGCAGTACGGTCACCGTGCCGACCCAGCGCCCGTCCGGCGCCTCGGCGACGACCGTCTGCGCCCCCTCCGCACCCTCGGCACCGCCGGCCGTCCGCTCCCGCCAGAAGGAGTCGGGCCGCGCCGCGGCCTCCTCATAGGTCTCCAGGAAGGCGAGGGGCGCGACCGGATCCTGCAGCGCCGTAAGCCGCAACTCCTTCGCAGCGGCCCACTCATCGGCACGGACGGACCTGATCACGTAGCTCATACGGCCCACAGTAGTGCCCGGCCCCTACCCACCTCACCTGAAATACTGCCCGCGGCCCGCCGCCGGCCTGAAATAAAAAAACCCCCGTGCCGAATGGCACGGGGGTTTTCTCAAAAATT
>NZ_KQ948156.1 GCF_001513955.1 Streptomyces pseudovenezuelae
TGTTCCGGCAACATACTTGTTGCGTCACTCGGCAATAACTGCAGGTGGAGTCCGCTATTTCATTGCAACGGATCAGAAAGCAACGCAACGTCAGTCATGCATTCGTTGCAATGGATGAGAAGTGAACGCTATGTCGGAAGGAGGCGGCGGCGTTCACGATCCTGCGAAGGACGGTGAACGTTCCCTCCCGGCGACCGGCGGGTCAACCCGTCCGTCCGCGCCTGCTGTCGGCCCGGTTGTCCGCGAAATCCCCCGGAATTGTCCTTGATCGGTAACGGACGCATCCCGCAGCCGCCGTTGCCCGTCTAGTGGGGTGGTCACGGAGTGGCCAGGGAAACGACGAGTAACTGCGCGGGAGCGAGGCGGACATGGCACGGCACGGCGGGCGGGGCTGGAACAGCAAGGTGCTCGGGGCGGCGCTCGGGGTGACGTTGCTCGCCGCCGGTGCCTCCGTGTGGACCGCGCAGGCCGACGCCGTCGGTGGCGCGTCGCCCAAGGCGAACACAGCGGCCGGGGCGGGCAGTGCGGTGAAGCCGGTCGCCGTGTCCATCGTGCACGCCTCGGACAAGGGGGCCCGTGGCGTCAACATCACGATCGACGACGGACCCGACCCCGTATGGACCCCCCAAGTGCTCGACGTACTGCGGGAGTACGGGGTCAAGGCCACGTTCTGCATGGTGGGGACGCAGGCGCAGGCCCACCCGGAGCTGGTGAAGCAGGTGGTCGCCGCCGGGCACCGACTGTGCGACCACTCCGTGTCCCACGACACCACCATGGACAAGAAGTCCGAGACCTACCAGTCGCAGCAGATACTCGACGCCGAGCGCATGATCACCCAGGCGTCCGGCGGTGTCCGGCCGATGTACTACCGGGCCCCCGGCGGCGCCTTCACCCCCTACAGCCGCAAGCTGGCCGCTTCCCGGGGCATGCGTCCGCTGGGCTGGAACGTGGACTCCAAGGACTTCGAGCGGCCCGGCACGGACGCCATCGTCGCCACGGTCCAACGGGAACTGCCGGGTGGTCCGACCCTCCTCTTCCACGACGCGGGCGGCGACCGTTCCCAGACCGTCGAGGCCCTGCGCCGGATCCTGCCGTCACTCAGGGAGCAGGGTTACTCCTTCGGCTTCCCCGTGCGCTGATTCCGGAAGCGGCGGGAGCGGTCCGCGAGCCTGTGGGCCGGGGGTCGGGGGTCGGGGGCCGGCCCTACTCGACGAAGTCCGGTTGCCAGGGCAGGACCCGGAAGTCGCCGGTGCCGTTCTTCACGCGCTCGAACGGCGCCGAACTCACGCACTTGGGCAGGTCCTTGGTCTCCACGGGGCTGCCCACGGAGGCCCAGCTGTAGCCCAACCGGTCATGCCGGCTCAGGTCGTGAACGGTGAAGCCCACGCGCTTGCCCTTCGCTCCCGGCAGGTCGCTGCCGGTGATGACACCGGTGGCGACCGCGACCTTCCCACCGGTGACCAGGCAGTCGATCCGCCCCCTGGCCCAGGCGCCCTCGCCGTCGAGGTAGTGGCTGAAGCGGAACGTCCCGGTGGCCTTGGCCGGGTCCGTCCGGTGCTCGGCGGCGAGATGGGCGTCGAAGGTGAAGGTGATGTCGTCTCCCAGTGTCCGGGCGAGCTTGGCGGACCCGGTCAGAGCGGCGGCCTCCCGCGGCTTGGTGGGGGAGTCGGCCCCGGGGGAGCGGCCGGACGCGGTGGCGGAGGCGGTGCACGCGACGGTGATCAGGGCGGCGACGCCTGCGGCGACACGGATGCGGGCGGAGGCTGAGGCATTGCGGCTCATCGCTGGTCCTTCCTCGTGGATGACGCCCGTACGCTGCGGGCGTTCGCCTCCCCAGCCTCCCGTGAGCTGACGGCACCTCACATCGCCCGCCGAGCTGACGTATCGCTCCCTCGCCCGGCGCACACCGCTGACCGCCGTGCGCCCGGAGAGGTACGTCCGCCTGCACCTGCGGTCCCACCCCGCACCCCGCCAGCTGTGACGCACCTACCCGTAGAGGGTGTGTGTGCCGTCCTCTCTGTCACCGGCGTGTTGTTGTTCGGACGAGGTTCCCAGCCAGTCGTCGATGCGGACGACCGCGTTCTTGACCATTGCGCGCGGGGCGCCTGACGCTTCGACCGAGACGCGGGCCGTCCCGGCGAGTTGGGCGTCGCTGAGCCCCAGGGTCGTGCGGGCGGATTCGTACTCGTCCAGCAGGCCGGCGCCGAACAGAAGCGGGTCGTCGGCGTTGAGCGTGCAGCGCACACCGGCTCGCAGCAGAAGCGGGAGGGGGTGGACGGACAGGGATCCCACGACACCGAGGGCGACGTTGGAGGTGGGGCAGACGTCCAGGACGACGCCGTCCGCCGCCAGGCGCGCGAGGAGGGCCGGATCCTCAATGGCTCGTACACCGTGGGCGATTCGTCGCGCCCCGAGCACATCGAGTGCGGAGCGCACACTCGCCGGACCGGCGAGTTCACCGGCGTGCGGAGCGGAAATCAGCCCGGCTTCACGGGCGATGGCGAATGCCTCGGCGAACGGCCCGGGAGGATGGTGGGCCTCGTCGCCGGCCAGACCGAAGGCGACCACGCCGCTGTCCGCCCGAAGTGCCGCGAGGCGGGCCGTCTCGACAGCCTGCGCGGGATCCCCGTTGCGCCGGGCGAACATCAGGACGCCGAAACCGATCCCCAGCCGGGCGGCAGTCCCGCGCCCCTCGTCGATCACCAGATCCAGCAGGTCGAGCGCGGCCTTCGGATCGTCCACGTAGGTCAGAGGATTGAGATGCGGCTCGACCCAGACCGCCCCGTCCGCGGCGGCGTCCTCGACCACCTCGCGCACCAGCCGCAGCAGGTTCTGGCGAGGGCCCTCGCGTACCAGCCGGGCGGCGGCGCGATACAGGGAGGTGAAGTCCTCGAAGGACGTGAACCCGCCCCGCGCGTCAGGCTGTTGGCCGTCCTCGTCCAGGAGTTCCCTGAACGTGGCGGGACGCATCGCGCCTTCGAGGTGGAGATGCAGATGGGCCTTGGGCAGCTGGGCCAGGTCGCGCATGGTGCCTCACCCTACGGCTGCCCGGGACGCCGTGGGGCACGTCATCCGTCCTCGGTGTCCTGCCCCTCCCAGCGCAGCAGGTCACCCGGTTGGCATTCGAGCACCTCGCACAGTGCGGCGAGCGTCGCGAAACGTACCGCCTTGGCGCGGCCGTTCTTGAGCACCGCCAGGTTGGCCGGCGTGATCCCGACGCGGTCCGCGAGCTCGCCCACGGACATCTTCCGCTTGGCCAGCATCACGTCGATGTCGACGGCGATCGGCATCAGATCACCTCGGACAGTTCGGCCTGCAGCTGCGCCGCTTCGGCGTCACGCGCGACGGCCTGGGCGAGCAGCATCCGCAGCACGTACACGATGAGAGCCACCCCCAGGATGGCCACGCCGATGCCGCCCATGATGACGCTGACGCCAGGATCGTCCCGCTGGCCCGGCGCGTTGACGGCGGTGACGGCGAACCACACGAGGGCGGCCGCCACGATCGCGCCGATCACGCCGTCGACGTACCGGAAGGCGGCGTGGGAGAACACGGTGCCGCGTCGCACCATCGTCACCAGGCGGCCCACGCACACTACGGCGACCTGGACCGACACCATGCCCAGGACCGTGATCACACGCAGCGCGGTCAGCGGGAGCGTTCCGTCCTCCGGGTCCTTCCCGCTGACCAGCGTCCACACCATCAACGCCTGTACGAGCACGGTGCCGACCAGCACCAGCAGGAGTACGGCGCGCAGCGCACCGACAGCCAGCTTTCCCATGACCTCACCCTTCCATCGACTTGCGATGGAAACCTATCGACTTTCGATAGGTTGCGCAAGGGCTGCGGATGGCGGGAGCGGCGGCGATCCCGTGTGGCGGCTATCCCGTGCGGCGGCGAGGCGCCCCCTGTTTCCTCCTCCGTCAGGCGTCCCGTGGCGCGGTGAGACGCCGGAGCAGATCGAGCAGGGTCGCGCGGTCCGTGTCGGGCAGGGCGGAGAAGCAGTCGGCGAGCACCTTGTCGGCCACCCTGCGGCCCGCCGCCAGGACCTGCTCGCCGGCCGGTGTGAGGTGGTGTTCGATGCGTCGGCCGTGTCCAGGCCGGCGCTCCACGAGCTCCTGGCCGGTGAGGCGGCCGGCGAGCGTGCCGAAGGCCTGCTCGGTCTGGAAGGTCGCCGCGGCCAGCTCGCGGGCGGATGCCCCGGGGGAGCGGCCGATCGCGCGCAGCGCGTCCCACTGGGCCAGGGTCGTGCCGACGGACTGGAGGGCGCTGTCGAGGGCCCTGTGCTGTCGGTACTGGGCCTGCTTGACCGCTCGTCCGAGTTCTTGCAGCTCACCGTGCATGCGATGAGTCTACGCCATGACCAAGCTAGCTTATATAAAGATGTTTAGTTACAGTGATGGGCATGTCCCTCAACGCGTCAGCCATGTACCCCGACCTGTCCCTCACCCTGTCCGAGGCCGGAGCGGGCAGGCCCGTCCTGATCCTGCACGGCGGTGGAGGCCCGGCCACCGTCGCCGGTCTCGCCCGGCATCTGTCCGGCGCCGCGCACACGATCACCCCCGTGCACCCCGGCTGGGACGGCACCCACCGTCCCGCTGGGCTCACCGGTGTCGACGACCTCGCGCTCGTCTACCTGAACCTTCTGCGCGAGCGCCGACTGCGCGATGTTCTCGTCGTCGGCTCCTCCCTCGGGGGCTGGGTGGCCGCCGACATGGCGTCGCGCGACAGCACGGGAAGCATCACCGGCCTCGTCCTGATCGACGCCGTGGGCATACGGGTCGAGACCGAACCGATCACCGACTTCTTCGCCCTTGACGCCCGGGGCGTCGCGGAGCACTCCTGGCACGACCCGGAGCGCTACCACCTCGATCCGGCCGACATCCCGGCCGACGAACTCGCGCGCAGACAGGCCAACATGGCCACCATGCGCATCCTCGCCGGCGACCCCTACATGCACGACCCCGCGCTGCTGCCCCGGCTGGGAGGGATCCAGGTGCCCACGCTCCTGCTCTGGGGCGAGAGCGACCGCGTCGTCACTCCCGCGTACGGCGCCGTGTACGCCGACGCGTTCGGCGACGGCCGACTGGAGGTCGTCCCCGAGGCCGGTCACCTCCCGCAGATCGAACAGCCGGACGCCACCTTCGCGCTCATCGACGCGCACCTTCGCCGGACGACCGGCACTTCGCGTCAGCATTGAGCGACTTCGCGTCAGCACTGAGCGAGCGCGCCCCCGGCGGGGAGGGGCCAGTGTCCGCACCTATGTCACCGGGCTCCCCCGTCCGCTGCTCTCTCTCGTCCTGACATCCCGGCTTTCAGGGGTGGGACGACGTGCCCTGGGTAGCCGCCTGTGTACGCAGGCCGCGCTGTACCGAAGTGGTCGTCGACCTTCCGGGGAGGACCGTCATGCCAGGCATGTTGGAGAAGATCAAGCAGTTCAGCAGGAGCCCGCAGGGGCGGCGAGCCGCTGAGCAGGTGCGCCGTGCCTCGGCCGATCCGCGCCGCCGGGCGCAGGCGCGCCAACTGCTCGGCAAGCTCCGTGGACGGAGCCGCTGAGACGGGCAGAGGTCACGCCGCCGGGTTTCCGAGCGGTCCGCGCGAGCGCTGCGCGGGCCGCTCGGAGGCGGCCGTAGGAGCGAGACCCCGCTCCCTGCATCCGTACGCACCGCCGCTGACGAAGAAGAGTGACCAGGCGTGCGCACCCGGGCCGGGGAAGGAGGCGCGTGGCGGATGACCGACCTTCGTGATCGGCTGGGCAGAGCCGTGTTCCGGCGGGTCGCCGGTCCGGACGGACCGGCCAACCGCGCCCGCATTCACGACACGCCCGGGCCCCGGTGGTTCGGCCCCGAGCGTCCCATCCGCACCGTCCATGGTGACGCGTCGATGTTCATCGGCGGACTGAGCGCTCTCCTCCTGCAGTCCCTGCATCCGACGGCCATGGCCGCGGTGTCCGCGCACTCCGGGTTCCGCGGTGATCCCTGGGGCCGCTTGCAGCGCACCAGCACCTTCCTGGCCGTCACGACCTACGGCACCGCCACCGACGCCGAGGACGCCGTCGCGCGGGTGCGGAGCATTCACGAGCGGGTGCGGGGGACGACGGCCGACGGACTCGCGTACCACGCCGCGGACCCGCACCTGCTGGGCTGGGTCCACGCCTCCGAGACCGACAGCTTCCTGCGCGCGCACGAACGCTACGGAGCCCGCCCGCTCGACGCGGCGGGGTACGACGACTACGTGGCCGACACCGCGCGGGTGGCTGAGGCCCTCGGCGTGGTGGATCCGCCCCGCGACCGCCGGGCCCTGGCCGACTGTCTGGCCTCGTACCGGCCGGAGCTGCGGGCGACCCCGGACGCCTGGGCCGCCGCCCGGTTCCTGCTGCTGCACCCACCCCTGCCGCTCGCCGTGCGGCCCTTCTACGGCGTTCTGGCGGCCAACGCGGTCGCCCTGCTTCCGCCGTGGGCACGGAGCGTGCTACGACTGCCCCGCATCCCTGTCGTGGAGGGTCTCGCCGTCCAGCCCTCGGGTCTGCTGCTGACGCACACCATCCGCTGGGCCATGACCTCGGGGGCGCGTTCCCGGACCGAGTGAGGCGAGAAAAGGGTTTCCCAAGTGGGCCACAGTCGCTTGACCGGCCCTCCCCGGCGCGCTCTCCGCCCGCCGGGCCCGCGCGTCAGGACGACTCGCGCACCACGAGACGGCAGGGGACCGTGTGCCGCCCGGGTTCCGGCTGGGCGCCGATGGCGTCGAGCAGCCGCAGGGCGGCCTGGCGGCCGATCTCGGAGAGGTTCGTGTCGATCGTGGTGAGCGGGGGCCGGCAGGCCAGGGCCATGATGTCCCAGTTGTCGTAGCCCACGATCGCGATCTTGCCCGGCACGTCCAGCCCGCTCTCGCGCAAGGTGTCGGCGACGCCCCTGGCGATCTGGTCGTTGCCGCAGAAGAACGCGTCCGTGTCCGGGGCGATGCGCAGGACCGCCTCCGCCGCGCGGCGCCCCCACGCCTCGCTCCACTCGCCGAAGTGGACACGCCCGGTGGCGAGTTCGAGCGAGGAGTGCTCCAGCAGCTCGACGGTGTGGCGGGCGCGGTCCTGGGCGGCCGCGTGGTGTGCCGGGCCGGTGACATGTGCGATCCGGGTGCGTCCGGTCGCCAGCAGATGTTCGACGGCCAGCTGTGCTCCACTGAGGTCGTCCGACACGACGGAGATGTCGTCCGGGTCCGTGGACGGCGAGAGCGCGTAGACCGTCGGGATCGGCTCGATGCCCTTCAGGGGCGGCCTCGGGTCGGTGCGGCGGCCGGTGACGATGATGCCGTCCACCCGCCGGTCCATGAGGTTGCGCAGATGATGCTGCTCGCGGATGGCGTCCCCGCGGGTGTCGCACAGCAGCACCGAGATCTTCCCGGCGCCGAGCGCGTCCTCGGCGCCGAGCAGGACGGGGGTGCTGAAGCGGCCGATGCCGTCGGTCGTCATCAGGCCGACGGTCCAGCTGCGGCCCGTGTGCAGGCTCTGCGCGTGCTGGTTGGGACGGAAGTCGAGCTGCTCCACGGCGGCCAGGACCCGTTGCCGTGTCTCGGGCCGCATCCTGCCGTTGCCGTTGAGCGCCTTGGAGGCCGTTCCGACACTGACGCCGGCCAGCTTGGCCACATCGGCGAGCTTTGCCCGTCCGGCGGCAGGGGAATCCGGAGCAGCGGTCACGCGCAATCCTTTTCCTGAAGAGGGTCGGCGCTGTACATCCTGGCACCGTTCCCGCGCACGGGCCAGTCCTGCCCGGGGCCAGGAAAATACTCGGTCGTACCTCTTGACTCGTACGCACCAGCTCTCTACTTTTCCGGCAGAAAAACGTTTTCCCAAGTGAGTCCGGAAAGCGGGCCACCGCCTGCCCGACGCTGCCGACACCGTGGCACCGGAAGTGCACCGTATCCCCGGCCCGCGCCCCATCCAACTGTTCGGAGAGCCATGCCCGACGCTCGTTCCGCCGTGCCCTCCTTCGAGTCCCCGGCCCCGTCCGGACAACCGGCCGCTCCCGTGGGCCCGGTCCGTCCGGGACCGGCCGCCAAGGCCGCGCTCGCCCCCGCCGCCGCCGAGGTGCGGGGCGGTTTCTGGAGCACCCGGCGCCGGGTGAACGGCGGGACATCCATTCCTCAGGGTCCCGGACTGCTGGAGTCCGCCGGAAACCTGAACAACCTGCGGGTGGTGGCCGGCCTCGCGGAGGGCGAGTTCCAGGGCGGCTACCCGTTCGTGGACTCCGACGTCTACAAGTGGCTGGAGGCCGCGTCCTGGCAGCTGGCGGGGCGGGCTCCCGAGGAGGACGGCCCGCTCGCGGCGGAGGTGGAGCGCATCGTCTCCCTGGTCGCGGACGCCCAGCAGCCCGACGGCTATCTGAACACCTGGTTCCAGCTCCTCAAGGGCGGCGAGCGCTACCAGAACCTGCGCTGGAGCCACGAGTTGTACTGCGCGGGCCACCTCATCCAGGCCGGCGTCGCCCACCACCGGGCCACCGGACGCCGTGAACTCCTCGACGTGGCGGTGCGGTTCGCCGACCACATCGACTCGGTCTTCGGCCCGCCCGGCAGCGGCAAGCCGATCGACGGCGTCGACGGCCATCCCGAGGTCGAGACCGCCCTGGTCGAGCTGTACCGGGAGACGGGGGAGCGCCGCTACCTGGACCTCGCCGGCTACTTCGTCGACCGCTTCGGCCACGGCCTGCTGGGCGGCGAGGCGTACTGCCAGGACCGCGTCCCGCTGCGCGAGGCGACCGACGTCGAGGGGCACGCCGTACGGCAGTTGTACCTGCTGGCGGCCGCGACCGACCTGGCGACGGAGAACGGGGACGCGGAACTGCGCGCCGTCACGGAACGGCTGTGGGCCGCGATGACCGCCGCCAAGACCCATCTCACGGGAGGCCTCGGCGCCCACCACGAGGAGGAGGACTTCGGTGACCCGTACGAACTGCCCAACGAGCGTGCCTACTGCGAGACCTGTGCCGCCATCGCCTCGATCCAGTGGAGCTGGCGCATGGCCCTGCTCACCGGCGAGACCCGCTACGGCGACCTGATCGAGCGCACCCTGTTCAACGGCTTCCTGGCCGGCGTGTCGCTGGACGGCGAGCGCTGGCTGTACGTCAACCCGCTCCAGGTCCGCGACGGCCACACCGACCCCGGCGGCGACCAGTCGGCCCGCCGCACCCGCTGGTTCCGCTGCGCCTGCTGCCCGCCCAACGTGATGCGGCTGCTGGCCTCCCTGGAGCACTACCTCGCCTCCAGCGACGGCAGCGGCCTCCAGATCCACCAGTACGTCACCGGCCGCTACACCGGCGAGCTCGACGGAACCCCGGTCGCGGTGAGCGCCGAGACCGACTACCCCTGGCAGGGCACGATCGCCTTCACGGTCGAGGAGACCCCGGCCGACCGGCCCTGGACCCTCTCCCTGCGCATCCCCCAGTGGTGCGGCACCTACCGGGTCCGGTGCGCGGACACGGTGTACGACCGGACGGACGCGCCCGTCACCGACGGCTGGCTGCGTCTGGAGCGGACCTGGGCACCGGGCGACCGGGTCGTGCTCGAACTCTCGCTGGCCCCACGGCTCACCGCTGCCGATCCCCGGGTGGACGCCGTGCGCGGCTGCGTCGCCATCGAGCGCGGACCGCTCGTGTACTGCCTGGAGGGGCTCGACCATCCCGGCGGCGGTCTCGACGACATCGTCCTGGACCCCGGCGTCCCGCTCGCCGATGCGCACCGCCCCGACCTGCTGGGCGGCGTGACCACCGTGACGGCCGCCGGGCACCGCCGGCCCCGTGCCGAGAACGGCTGGTGGCCCTACGCCCCCGCCGAGGCCCAGGCCCCCGCGACGGAACCCGCTCCCGTCGAACTCACCGCCGTGCCCTACTACGCGTGGGCCAACCGCCAGGACGGCAGCATGCGGGTCTGGCTGCCCACCCTCTGAGCCCGACCGACAACCCGCTGGGCCTCCAGGGCCCTCCGCACACCCCGCACCGCCCCTCCCGATGAGCCGTCCCAAGACAACGAGGTCGCCGTGAGAAACACCCGTCGCACCCTGATATGCGCCGTCGCCACCGTCGGCGCGCTCACCTCCGTCGCCGCCTGCGGAGGCGGTTCCGACTCCTCCGCCTCCGGGACCGGCGGCTCCGGCGGGACGTACACCTTCTGGGACCCGTACCCGCAGTTCGACGCCTCGTCGGCGTGGGGAAAGCTGGTCGGCAAGTGCGGCACCGAGGCCGGGGTCAAGGTCAAGCGCACCGCGATGGACACCACGGACCTGGGCAACAAGGCCCTGCTCGCCGCCCAGCAGGGCAACGCCCCCGACGTGATGCTCGTCGACAACCCGGTCGTCTCCACGCTGGTGGAGGCGGGCATCCTCAACAAGACCGGCGATCTCGGCCTGGACACCAAGTCGATCCAGAAGAACATCCTCGGCGCGGGCGAGATCGACGGCTCCTCCTACGGTGTCCCGATCGGCGCCAACACCCTCGCCCTCTACTACAACAAGAAGGTCCTCGCCGCCGCGGGCGTCGACCCGGCCTCCGTCAAGGACTGGAACTCGCTCACCGCCGCCCTGAAGAAGGTGAAGGCGGCCGGCAAGAAGGGCATCACCTTCTCCGCCATCAACACCGAGGAGGGCAGCTTCCAGTTCCTGCCCTGGTTCTGGGGCGCCGGCGGCGACCTCACCCAGCTCGACTCGGCCAAGGGCGTCGCCGCGCTGTCCCTGTGGAAGGGCTGGGTCGACGACGGCCTGGCTCCCAAGGACGTCCTGCAGAACACCCAGACCACCAGCTGGCAGGAGTTCGCCACCGGCACGTACGCGTTCGGCGAGAACGGCACCTGGCAGCTCGGCAACGCCGACAAGGCCGGCTTCGACTACGGCGTCATCAGCATCCCCGGCCAGAGCGGCGGAGCGGCACCGGTGCCGACCGGCGGCGAGTTCGTCACCGTCCCCATCCAGAAGGACAGCGGACGCTACGACGTCACCAAGAAGATCGTCACCTGCCTGACCAGCTCCGCCAACCTCCTGGCCACGGACACGACCCTGGCCTACGTCGCTCCCACCGCGGCGGTGCAGACCGAGCAGGTCAAGGCGAACCCCGAACTGAAGCCGTGGGTCGACGCGGTGGCCGCGGCGCGGGGGCGCACCAGCGGCGGCCTGGGCACCAAGTACCCCACCATCTCGCAGCCGATGTGGACGGCCGTGCAGAGCGCCCTGTCCGGGGGCCAGAGCCCGCAGGCCGCTCTCGACGCCGCCCAGAAGGCCGCGGACAAGGGCGGGAGCTGACCCTCGACGCCCCAGCGGCACCTTCCGGGGTCCTGTCCCCGGCCGCCGCACGGCACTCGCCACCGCCCGGGCACCCGCACCGGTCCCGGGCGGGCCACCCCCTCCAGGAGTCCGCATGACCCTCGCCCGCGTCGACCGCCGCGCCCCGCGGTCCCCGGCCAGGCCCCGGGAAACCGGCACCGCCGACCCGGCGGACGGTCCGGCCCTGCGGCGCCACCGGCGCCGCAGGAACCGGCTGACCGCACTGGCGTTCCTCGCGCCGCTGGCCCTCTACCTGGCCGCGTTCTACGTCTATCCCCTGTACCGCAACCTCGACCTGAGCCTGCGCGACTACACGGTCCGGTCGTTCGTCGCGGGCGACGCGCCGTTCTCCGGGCTGGACAACTTCAGGACCGTCCTGGACGATCCCACCTTCGGTCCGGCGATGCGCCACACCATGATCTTCACCTTCGTGTCGATCGCCTTCCAGTACGGTGCCGGGCTCGCCCTCGCGGTCTTCTTCAACCGGCACTTCCGGCTGGCCGCCACGCTCCGGGCGCTGTTCCTGATCCCCTGGCTGCTGCCGCTGATCGTGTCGGCGTCGACCTGGTCGTGGATGCTCAACAGCGAGTCCGGAGTCCTCAACCACGCCCTGCGCACGGTGGGCGTGGCCCCGGTCGACTGGCTCAACTCGCCGCACTGGGCCCTGACCTCGGTCATCATCGCCAACATCTGGATCGGCATCCCGTTCAACCTGGTCATCCTCTACAGCGGGTTGCAGAACATCCCCGGCGAGCTCTACGAGGCGGCCTCCCTGGACGGGGCGAGTGCCTGGCAGCAGTTCCGGCGGATCACCTTTCCGCTGCTGCGGCCGGTCTCCGCGATCACGCTGCTGCTGGGTCTCGTCTACACCCTGAAGGTGTTCGACCTGATCTGGATCATGACCAAGGGCGGTCCCAGCGACGCCTCCTCCACGCTGGCGACCTGGTCCTACCAGCTCGGCTTCGGCTCCCTGCTCCCGAAGTTCGGTCCCGGGGCCGCCGTCGGCAACATCCTCATCCTCATCGCCCTCGTCTTCGGACTGCTCTACATCCGCGTCCAGAGGAGGCAGGAAGCATGAAGTCCCGTACGGGAAAGCGCCGTTACACCGTCATCGGCCTCCTGCTGACCGCCGTGATGCTGTTCCCGGTCTACTGGATGATCAACGTGTCCCTGACCCCGCAGCAGGACATGCGCAAGAGCCCGCCCGACCTGCTGCCCCTGCACCCGACTTTCGAGGGCTACCGCGCCGTCCTCGACGACCAGATGCCCTATCTCGGCACCAGCCTGCTCATCGGTGCCGGCACGGTCGTTCTCACCCTGCTGCTCGCCGCCCCGGCCGGCTTCGCGCTGGCCAAGCTCCGCCCTCCGGGCGGGGGTCTCCTCGGTCTCGCCCTGCTGGTCGCCCAGATGATCCCCGGCATCGTCATGGCGATGGGCTTCTACGGCATATTCCTCGACCTGGGACTGCTGAACTCCTGGTGGGGCCTGATCATCGCCGACTCCACCATCGCGGTGCCGTTCGGCGTCATGATCTTCACGGCGTTCATGTCGGGCATCCCCGGTGAGCTGATCGCCGCGGCCCGGATCGACGGGGCCGGGACCTTCCGCACCTTCCGGTCCGTGGTGCTCCCGGTGAGCCGCAACGCGCTCGTCACGGTCTCGCTGTTCAGCTTCCTGTGGGCCTGGTCCGACTTCGTCTTCGCCAACACCCTCGACGGCGGCGGCGACCTGCGTCCGATCACCCTCGGCATCTACCACTACATCGGCAACAACAACCAGGAATGGAACGCGATCATGGCCACCGCCGTCGTCGCGTCGCTGCCGGCCGCGGTGCTGCTCGTCCTCGCCCAGCGCTATGTGGCCGCCGGAGTGACCGCGGGCGCGGTCAAGGACTGAACCACGGTGCCTGCCGCCCCCGGCCCACCGGCCGGGCGGGGCCGAGCTCCACCCTGCCCTGCAGCGTTCCCGGCGGTGACCCCTCACCGGGTCGCTGCCCCCACGCAACCGGTCGGACGGTCCCCGGGCCGTCCACAGCGCACCCACCCACCCACATGTCCTGACCCAGACTTCAGGAGAGCCGCCGATGTCGTCGTCCCCGATCCCCCGCCGCCGCTCCAGAATCCCGCTCGGCCGCGGTACCGCCGCCGTCCTCGCCACGGCGCTGGCCGCCGGCGCCGTCGCCCTGACCGGCGGATCCGCCGCGGCCGTGCCCACCTCGTCCACCACCCTGGTGGTCAACGCCGCGCAGACCCTGCGGTCCGTCACCCACGTCGGCACCGGCAGCCTCTACGGCCTCGCCGACAACAGCACACCGGCCGACAGCCTGGTCACGGCGCTGAAGCCGAACACCTTCATCCAGATGGCACCCGGCGGCAGCCAGCTGCCCAACGGCGAGCCCGCTCCCGCGGGCGACTCCCTCAAGGTGGCCGCGAAGGCGGCCCGGGCGGGCGCCAAGGTCGTCGTGCGGATGCCGGACTGGTACCCGAACTTCCCCTACAAGTGGGTGAGTTGGAGCGACTGGCTGTCCGCCGTCGACAAGCAGGTGGCCTCCGTGAAGGCCTCCGGTGCCACCAACATCAGCGCCTACGCGCTGTGGAACGAACCCGACTGGACCTGGGACACCACCAACGCCGGTGCGTTCAACGCGGGTTGGGCGCGCACGTTCAAGGAGGTCCGCGCCAAGGACGCCACGACGCCGATCCAGGGCCCGAGCTACTCGGCGTGGAACCAGTCCTGGATGAGCTCCTTCCTCACCGACGCGAAGGCCTCCGGCACGGTCCCCGATGTCATCGCCTGGCACGAGCTCCAGGGCAGCCAGGACATCGCCGCGCACGTCTCCGCGTACCGCGCGCTGGAGTCGAGCCTCGGGATCAGCCCGCGGCCGATCGACATCGAGGAGTACGGCACGCCCTCCGAGATGGGCAACTCCGGTGCCCTCATCGGCTACGCCGCCAAATTCGAGCGGACCGGCGTACGGGACGCGGAGCTCGCCTTCTGGAACCACTACGGCACCCTCGGCGACACCCTGACCGACACCGGCGGATCGCCCAACGGGTCCTACTGGACGTACAAGTGGTACGGCGACATGTCCGGCTCCATGCTGGCCACCACGCCCCCCGCCCAGACCGGAATCGACGGCCTCGCCTCGCGCAACGGCTCGGGCAACCAGATCAGCGTCCTCGCCGGCGGATGCGCCGGCGCCTGTGCCGTGACGGTCAACGGCCTGAACTCCCTGTCCGCCTTCGGCAGCACCGTCCACGTGAAGCTGGAGTACAGCCCCGGCACCGGCCGCACCACCGCCTCCTCCGGCCCGATCACGATCTCCGACACCGACTACAGCGTCAGCAACGGCTCCGTCACCGTGCCCGTCACCATGAACGCCACCGACGGCTACCACCTGGTGATCACCCCGAGCGGCACCAGCACCTCGCTGGCCGGGCGCTACCAGATCACCAACAGGAACAGCGGACTAGCACTGGACACCCTCAACGCGGGCACCGCCCAGGGCACTTCGGTCGTCCAGGCCGCGTCCACCACCGGCACCGACCAGAACTGGACCCTCGTGTCCGCCGGTTCGGGCCTCTACAAGATCGTCAACCAGAAGAGCGGGCTGCTGCTGGGCATCACCAACGCGGGCACCGGGGACGGCGGCACCGCCCTGATCTGGGGCGACAACGGCACCGCCGACCATCTCTGGCAGTTCGTCCCGGCCCGCGACGGCTACTACAAGATCGCCAACTACAACAGCGGCCGCCTGCTCGGAGTGGACCAGATGAGCACGTCCTCCGGCGCGCAGGTCCTGCAGTGGTCCGACAACGGCACCGCCGACCATCTGTGGAGACTGACCGCTCGCTGACCCACCCGGGCCCCGCGCAGGCCGACGATCCGGCCGGCGCGGGGCTCCCCCGTCTCCGGTGAGGTCACGTGCCGGCCGGCGCCGCCTGTGCCGTCTCCTCCGGCGTCGCGTAGTCCTCCGTGATCTCCTTCGGGCCGAACGGCCACACCTTCTCGAAGCGGGCCCACAGGACGAACGCCACACAGCCGAGGGCCAGCCAGGCCAGCGACCACTCGATGGGGTGGCGGCCCGGCGAGTTCTTGTCGGCGTAGCCGTAGATCACGCACCAGCCGACGAAGGCGATGACGCTCGGCACCGGGTAGAGCCACATCCGGTACGGCCGCTTCAGCGTCGGCCGGCGCCTGCGCAGCACGCTCAACGCCACGATCTGGGCCAGCGCCTGCACGATGACCATCACCGTCGTGAGGAGCTGGATCAGGGTCGCCAGGTCGGTGTGACGGCCGATCAGGAACCCGATCGCCGTGATCACACCCATCGTCGCGAGGCCCAGGGTCGGGAAGCGGTGCTGGGGGTGCAGCTTGGCGTAGGGGCGGAAGAAGACCCGGTCGCGGGCCGCGTCGTAGGGCACGCGCGAGCCGCCGAGCAGGCCGGTGAAGACCGACGCGAAGGCCGTGATGAGGATGAGGACGGTGACGGTGTCGGCGGCCCCCTTGCCCCAGGTCTCCTCCAGTACCGCCGAGGCCACCGAGGTGGAGGCGATGTCCTTGGCGTCCGTCATCCGGTGCCAGTCGATCACGCCCAGTGTGCCGATCTGCAACAGCAGGTAGATCGCCATGATGCCGAGGATGGAGAAGATGATCGAGCGGGGCAGATTGCGGCCCGGGTCCTTGATCTCCGCGCCCATGTAGGCCGTGGTGTTGTAGCCGAGGTAGTCGTAGATGCCGATGGTCAGGCCACCCGCGAAGCCGATCCAGAACGTGTTGCTGCCCAGGTCGAAGGCGTGCGCCGGGTAGGTGAAGGCCAGATGGGCGCTGAAGTCGGTCGCCGCGGCCACGATGACCAGGAGCACCGAGGTGATCATGACCGCCCACATCACGGCCGTGATCCGCGCGATGTGCTCGATGCCCCGCCACAGCAGCACCACGACCAGGGCGATGACGCCCAGGCCGATCAGATCGCCCGAGGTCCGTCCCAGGTCGGGGGCGAGGTAGCCCAGGTACTGGACGAAACCGACCACGCCGGTCGACATGATCAGCGGGATGAAGAGCATCGCCGTCCAGACGAACAGGAACGGCATCAGACGGCCGGTGCGGTACTGGAAGGCCTGGCGCAGATAGACGTAGCTGCCGCCGGAGCCGGGCATCGCCGCGCCCATCTCGGCCCACACCAGCCCGTCGGCCAGTGCGAGGACCGCGCCCGCGACGAATCCGACCACGGCCTGGGGTCCGCCGAACGCGGCGACCATCAGCGGGATCGTGACGAACGGGCCGATGCCGCACATCTGGCTCATGTTGATGGCCGTGGCCTGGAACAGGCCGACGCGGCGGACGAAACCACCGCTGGGCGGCGGGCTACCGGACATGAGGGCTCCTGGAGTGTGAGGCGCGAGGGAGTGAGACGCGGCGTGCGGGCCGGTATCCGGTGTCTGTTGGCCGATAAAGTTAAGGAGACTTACTTGATGCGTCAAGAGGGGGCCCGCCGTGCGTGAGAATGGTGCGATGGCCGCCGGTGACGTCGTGGAGCAACAGGACCAGCCCTGGAACCGGCAGCGGCTGCGCAGCACCAACGAGCGCCTGCTGCTGGAGCGGCTGCGCGCGGACGGCCCCACGTCCCGGGCCCAGCTCGCCCGGGGGACGGGCCTGTCCAAGCCGACCGTCTCCAGCGCCCTCGCCGCCCTGGAGTCGGCCGGACTGGTCCGCGAGGTGGGCACCCACGTACCCGAGCGGGGTCGGACGGCGGTGCTGTACGCGCCCGATCCGGCGGCCGGTCATGTGCTCGGCGTCGACATCGGCCGCAGCTGGCTGCGGGTGGCCGTGGCCGACCTGGACGGCACCGTCGTCGCCCGCTCCGACGTGCGCAACCAGGCCCGCAGCTCGGGAGCCATGGCCGACCTGGTGGTGTCGACGGCCCGGCAGGTGGTCGCCGACTCGGGTGTGGCGCCGGTGGAGGTGGTGCACGCGGTGGTGGGCACGCCCGGTGTGTACGACGAGGAGCACCGCCGGGTGCGGTACGCGATGCATCTGCCGGGCTGGGGGCGGGCCGGGCTCTTCGACCGGATGCGCGAGGAACTCGGTGTCCCGCTGGAGGTGCACAACGACGCCAATCTCGCGGCCCTCGGCGAGTACACGTACGGCGTCGGGGCGGGCAGCCGGCTGTTCGCGTACATCCTCATCGGTACCGGTCTGGGCATGGGCGTGGTGGCCGACGGGCGGTTGTTCACGGGTGCGCACGGTCTCGCCGGGGAGATCGGGTTCCTGCCGTGGCCGGGGCAGCAGAAGCCGGAGCGGCTGGAGGACGCGGTCTCGGGCGTGGCGGTGGTGGAGGCGGCGCGCCGGTTCGGCATGCGGGGACAGCTCACGGCGAAGTCCGTGTTCGACGCGGCCCGGCAGGGAGACGACGCGGCGGTCCGGGCGGTCCGGCTGGAGGGTGAGCGCATCGCCCACACGGTTGCCGTGGCGGCGGCCGTGCTCGACCCGGATCTCGTGGTCCTGGGCGGCGGGGTCGGGCACAGTGTGGACCTCCTGCTGAAGCCGGTGCGCGACAACCTCAGGGCCCTGACCCCGCTGCGTCCGAAGCTCGCTCCGAGCCGGCTGGGCGAGGACGCGGTACTGCTCGGAGCGGTGGCGACGGCCCTCGGGACCGCCCGGGAGGTCGTGTTCGAGCGCCGGTCGGCGGTGTCCTGAGCGGTCCGGTTGCGGGCCGTTCTGATCGAGAGGCCGTACCGCGCCGTGCGGGGGTTCACGGTTGCGGCGGGGGCGCGGGGGGCCGGCGCACCACCCGGGTCGGAGCGACGAACGGCCGCCGGATGACGTCGAGTTCGCCGCTGCGCACCCCCAACACCCGTGCGGCCCAGGCAACTTTCCCCGGACGAGCGTGCTCGGCGAGGCGGGCTGAGGCCGAGCCGCCTGCCGGCGCCGCCGGTCCCGTCCTGACGGGATGCGCCGGCAGCCCTCCAGCCGTCAGCCGCCTCCGCTGGACAGCCCGGCGCAATCAGCCGCCCCCGCCGTCCCGTCCGTGTTCTGCCGCCCCATTGTGCTGAGCCAACGGCCCCCTTACTGTTCGACTTTGCCTGAGTCTGTTTGATGCTGATCGCTCAGGCAGAGGGAGGCCGCAGTGCGAGGCAATCGGACCGATGCAGAGACGGCGAGACCCGGTCGCCGTGGGTGGTGGAGGGCGGTCCTCGCGACGGCCGCGACCATCGCCCTGGCCGTGGGCATGACCGCGCCCGCCACGGCGCGGGAGGCGAGCGGGCAGGCATCCGCCGCCGCGCCGGCCGCCGACCGGCAGGCGCACACGGTGACTCTCGACGGCTATTCGTTCCTCGTCGACGGCAAGCGCACCTACCTCTGGTCCGGCGAGTTCCACTACTTCCGGCTCCCGAGCCCGGACCTGTGGCGGGACATCTTCCAGAAGATGAAGGCCGCCGGCTTCAACTCCACCTCCCTGTACTTCGACTGGGGATACCACTCGCCCAAGCCGGGCGTGTACGACTTCAGCGGCGTCCGCGACGTCGACAAGCTCCTCGACATGGCCGAGGAAGCCGGGCTCTACGTCATCGCGCGCCCCGCCCCGTACATCAACGCCGAGGTCGACAGCGGCGGCCTGCCCGGCTGGCTGACCACCAAGGCCGAGAACAACCGCAGCAACGACCCGCGGTTCCTCACGTACGCCGACGAGTGGCTGACCCAGATCGACCGGATCATCGCCCGGCACCAACTCACCAACGGCACCGGGTCGGTCATCGCCTACCAGGTCGAGAACGAGTACTACAACGGCTCCGCGGCGTCCCGCTCCTACATGCAGCACCTGGAGGACAAGGCCCGCGCCGACGGCATCACCGTGCCGCTCACCGGCAACAACAACGGCACCTTCAACTCCGGTGCCGGCGCCCTGGACGTGGACGGTCCGGACTCCTACCCGCAGGGCTTCGACTGCTCGAACCCCGCGAAGTGGAACGGCGTCCCCGACATCAGCTACGACCACCCGGCCGGCAAGCCTTTGTACTCCCCGGAGTTCCAGGGCGGCGCCTTCGACCCCTGGGGCGGCCCGGGCTACGACAAGTGCGCCGAGCTGATCAACGACCAGTTCGCGAACGTGTTCTACAAGCAGAACATCGCGGTCGGCGCGACGGCGCAGAGCTTCTACATGACGTACGGCGGCACCAACTGGGGCTGGCTGAGCATGCCGCAGAACTACACGTCGTACGACTACGGGGCCGCGATCCGCGAGACCCGGCAGCTCGATCCGAAGTACGACGAGGACAAGCTGATCGGGTACTTCACCCAGTCGGTGGCCCCGCTGACCAAGACCGACGCGATCAGGACCACGCCCCCGGACGATTCGGCGGTCGTCGACACGGCCCGGATGAACCCGGACACCAAGACGCAGTTCCACGTGCTGCGGCACGGGAACTCCACCTCCACGGCGGTCGACAAGGCCCACATCTCCCTGGACTTCAACGCCCAGCCGGCCGCGGACACCAGCTACACCTGGGACGACCCCGACTCCGCGCTCCAGTACGCCGGTTCGTGGTCGCACGTCGCGGACACCAGCTATACGGGCGGCGACTACAAGCACACCGAGTCGTTCTCCAACAAGGCCGGTGACTCGCTCACCGTCCCCTTCGACGGCACCGCGATCCGCTGGATCGGCTCGAAGACGAACAACCACGGCAACGCCGACGTCTACCTCGACGGCACCAAGGTCGCGACCGTCGACGACTCCGGCGGCGAGAGCCAGGCGGTGATCTTCCAGAAGACCGGTCTGGCTCCCGGGGCGCACACGCTGAAGATCGTCGTCGTCGGCAACCACGGCTCGGGGTCCACCGACAACTACGTGGCCGTCGACGCCATCGACGTGCCGACCGGTAGCGCCGCCTCGGAACCGACCTACCCGGTCGTGCCCCAGCAGCCGGGCACCGCGATCACGCTCGACGGACGCGACTCCCATGTGATCGTGGCGAACTACCGCCTCGGGGAAGCGCAGTTGCAGTACTCGACCTCCGAGCTCATGACCGGCGCGACCATCGGTGACCGGGACGTCGCCGTGCTCTACGGCGACCAGGACAGCGACGGCGAGACCGTCCTGCGCTACTCCTCGAAGCCCACGGTGACCACCAGCGGCGGCACCGCCACGACCACCTGGGACCCGGCCACCGGTGACCTGCGGCTGAACTACACCCACAAGGGACTCGTCCGGATCAGCGTCAGCGGCGGCGGACAGCGCCCCCTGCTGCTGCTCGTGGGCGACAAGGCCACGGCGAAGACCTTCTGGCGCCAGGACACCGCGACCGGCCCGGTGCTGGTGCGCGGCACGCACCTGCTGCGGACGGCGACCAGCCGGGACGGCGGCCGGACCGTGGCGCTCACCGGCGACAACGCCGACGACAAGAACATCGAGGTGTTCGCCGCCGCCGACCACGTCACCTGGAACGGCAAGGCCGTCAAGACCCGGACCACCGACACGGGAAGCCGCACCGGCACGATCCCGGTGGCCGCCGCGGTGCACCTGCCGGCCCTGACGAACTGGAAGCACGCCGAGGAGTCCCCCGAAGCGACCCCCGGCTTCGACGACACCGGTTGGCAGGTGGCCGACAGGACCACGACCAACAGCGTCTCCGGCATCACCAAGCTGCCGGTGCTCTACGCGGACGACTACGGCTTCCACACCGGCAACACCTGGTACCGCGGCCGCTTCCGCGCCACCGGCAAGGAGACCGGCATCCACCTGGTCTCGGACTCCGGCGGCGGTGCGCAGGCCTTCTCGGCCTGGCTCAACGGCACCTTCCTCGGCAGTTCCACCACCGGCAGCGCCGACTTCACCTTCCCGGCCGGCTCGGTCGAGTCCCAGGGGGACAACGTCATCTCCGTGCTCACCGTGAACATGGGACATGAGGAGGACTACAACTCCACCAACGGCAACAAGACCGCCCGCGGCCTGACCAGCGCCTCCCTCGTCGGAGCCCCGCTGACCTCGGTCACCTGGCGCCTCCAGGGTGTACGCGGTGGCGAGGACCTCCAGGACACCGTGCGCGGCCCGCTCTCGACGGGCGGCCTGTACGGCGAGCGGGCGGGCTGGTCGCTGCCGGGCTACCCGGACGCCAAGTGGGACCGGGTAGCCCTGCCCACCACCGACACCCGCCCCGGGGTCTCGTGGTACCGGACCGACGCCGAGCTGGACCTGCCGAAGGGCCAGGACACCTCGCTCGGCCTGACCTTCACCGACGACCCGTCACGCAAGTACCGGGCCACGCTCTTCGTGAACGGCTGGCAGGTCGGCAACTACGTCAACTACCTCGGCCCGCAGCACACCTTCCCCGTCCCCGACGGAATCCTGAACCCGAACGGCCACAACAGCATCGCCGTCGCGGTGTGGAACCTGGACGGCAGCACCGGCGGCCTCGGCAAGGTCTCGCTCACCGGCTACGGCAGCTACACCTCCTCCCTGCGGGTAGCACAGAACGACAGCCCGCGCTACGACGCCCGGAAGTACGCGATGCCCAGGCGCCCGGGAGCGGAGGTCGCCCTGGAGGTGCCGGACACGGCCCAGCCGGGGGAGGCCTTCACGGCCCGGACGACCGTGCGGGTGCCGAAGGACGGGACGTCCGCGTCCCGGCTGACGGCCGCAATAGCCGCCCCCGAGGGCTGGAGCGTCAGCGCCACGAGCCCGCTGTCCCTCAAGAGCCTGAAGCCGGGCGGATCGGCCGCCTTCACCTGGAAGGTCCAGCCACCGGCGGGGGACCTGCCGTCCGCCTCGGCACTCACCACCACGGTGCGCTACGTACAGAACGGACGGCAGGCCACCGGCTCCGACGAGCGCATCGTCGGCGGGATACCGCCCGCTCCACCGGCCGGGAAGACCGCGGTGAGCGACCTGCCGTTCCTGTCCTCCAGCAACGGATGGGGTCCCGTGGAGCGCGACAGCAGCGTCGGCGAGCAGGCGGCCGGGGACGGCCGGGCGATCACCATCGGCGGCGTGGGATACGCCAGGGGCCTCGGCACCAACGCGCTCAGTGACGTCCAGCTCTATCTCGGCGGACGCTGCTCGCGGTTGACGGCGCAGGTGGGTGTCGACGACGAGACGAGCGGTGCGGGCACGGTGACGTTCTCCGTGATCGCCGACGGCAAGAACCTGGTGACCACGCCGACGATCGGCGGCAGACAGGCCGCCGTGCCCGTCGACGTCGACGTGAGCGGCGCCCAGGTGGTCGACCTCAAGGTCGGCGACGCCGGTGACGGCAACGGCAACGACCACGGCGACTGGGGGGTACCGACCCTGACGTGCGGCTGACGGCCGTAGCGGCAGAGCGGGCACCGGCTTCTGGTCCTCATCCCCCGACAGGGACGGGGACCAGAAGCACGGGCCGGTGACCGGACCACGGGGCGGTCGCTCGCCGCTCAGGCCCGTTGCCGTTCCTCCCGCTGCCGGACCAGCTCCTCGACCGCGCTCGGCAGTGTCGTCTCGAAGTCGATCAGCTTCGCCCAGGTCGGCGTCACGACGATCCGGACCATCCCGTCGTGATAGAGCGACCGGACCTCCGCCTCCCACTCGACCCGCTGCTCGGGGGTCATCTCGTAGCTGCTGGTCGGCTGGAGGTACTCGTCCGGGATGTCGTCGACAGGGTCCAGCTCGGCCCGGCCCCGGATGAGCAGGATCCTCGGCGGGTGCACCTCGGTGTCGATCGTCAGGGCGACCGCCGGGTTCTCGCGCAGGGACGGCAGCTTGGGGGCGTTCTTCGTGGTGCACATGACGATCTCCGAGCCGTTCCAGACGAACGCGATCGGGACGTTGCGGGGCGTGCCGTCCTTGGCGACGTAGGCCAGGCGGGCCACGTCGCGCGCCAGCAGTTCCTGGCTGATCGGCCGGTTCAGAACCTCGGTGATCTCGTTCGCTTGCACGGTCGTACCTCCCGTAGTGGCTACTGACGCACCTGGGACGGAGTCAGTGCCACGTTCTCGACACCCGGACGTCGACGATCTTCTCGGGAGTTCTCTCTACGGCCCGTCCGGGCTCCAGCTCGGGCGGCGCCGCGGAGGTCCCGCGAGGATCAGCTGCTCGATGCCGGCGTACCGTTCGCGGGCGCGGCGGGCGCTGCGGCGTCCGCTCAGGACCGTGCCCAGCCAGCCGCAGGCGAAGCCCACCGGCACGGACACCAGGGCGGTCGTGGTGAAGGGGAACCAGTTCAGGTCGGCCTCCGGGAACGCCGACGCCGGTGAGCCGGAGACGAGCCGGGTGCCCGACATCAGGACCAGCACGGCGACCGAGCCGCCGATGAGCGTGCCGAGCAGTCCGGCCTTGCTGAAGCGCCGCCAGAACAGCGAATAGACCAGCGCCGGCGCGATGGCGGAGGCGCCCATGCAGAAGGAGAGGGTGGCCAGCGGCTGCAGGCTGCGGTGCTGGGCGAGGGCCGCAAGCAGCACCACGGGGAGGCCGACGATCAGCGCGCAGACCCGCGCCAGGGTCATCTCCCGCAGCGCGGGCATGCCCTGGTTCCGGGAGGCGGTGACATCGTGCGCCAGTGAGTTGGCGCAGGCGAGCGTCATCCCGGCGACGGACGCCAGGAGGGTCAGGAAGATCGCCGTCGTGACGGTGCTGAACACCAGGCTCTCGGCGCGGGAGACCTCGGAGCCGAACACGGCCCGCGCACCCAGCAGGTAGGCGGTGCTGCCGTGCGGGTCGGCGGCCGTGATCTGCTCGCGGCCGACGAGTGCCGTGGCGCCGAGGGCGATGACGGTGATCACCAGCATGAACAGGGCGACCGAGGACACGGCCCAGGACATCGTGCGCCGTACCTGACGGGCGTTGCCCGCGGTGAACATCCGCATGGTGACGTGCGGCAGACACGCACCGCCGAGCACGATGGCGACCTGGGTGCTGATCATGTCCAGTCCGGGGTGCGGTCCGTCCGAGAACTGGAGGCCGTACTGGAGGAACGCCCGGCCGGTGCCGCTGCGCTGCGCCGCGGTGTCGACCAGCGTTCCCGGGTGCCAGCCGAAGGTGGCGAGGACGAGCACGGCGACGACGAGACCGGACCCGAGAAGCATCACGGTCTTGATGATCTGGATGAGCGCGGTCCCCCTCATGCCGCCCAGGGCCGCGTAGCTGATCATCAGGACGCCCGCGCCGACGATGCAGCCGGTCTGCATGGCCCGGTCGGAGAAGCCCAGGATGAAGGCCAGCAGCTGGCCCACGCCCGCCAGTTGCACGATCATCATAGGGATCAGCGACAGCAGGGTCACCACGCATGCGGTGATGCGCACGGCCCTGCCAGGGACACGGCGGCTCAGGGCGTCACCCATGGTGAACCGGCCGGAGTTGTGCAGGGGTTCGGCGAGCAGGAACATCAGCAGCAGCAGGGACAGCAGCGTGCTCAGGGCCAGGACCACTCCGTCGTAGCCGCACAGCGCGATGACTCCGCCGATGGTGAGCACGGTCGCGGCGGAGATGTAGTCGCCGGCGACCGCGAGGCCGTTGCGCAGCGGGGAGAGGGTCCGGTAGCCGGTGTAGAACTCCTCCAGGTCGTCGCGGTCGGGGCCGGTCAGTACGCACAGCAGGAGCGTGAGAGTGACGACACTGCAGAAGGCGACCAGGGACCAGGACTGCGCGGAGCCGCCGAGGTCGGTCATGCCTGTGCCCGCCCGTCGCCGTCGGCGGGGCGCGCGTACCGGCTGACCCGGCGGGCCAGGGGATCGACGAACCGCCGTGCCGAGTACTCGAACAGCAGGACGGCCAGCCAGGTGACGGGGATCTGTGCGACGGCGAGCAGCAGGCCGGTGGGGAGTCCGCCGAGGGCCGGGCGGGCCATGAAGGCGGGGGCCCGGACGGTGAGGGTGAGGAAGACGGCGAAGTAGCCGAGGGCCACGAGGGTGGCGACCCGTCGCTGCCACCGGCAGGCGCGGCGCAGGAGGCGCAGGGCGCGGTGGTAGCTGGACCAGGAACGCTGACGGGTCCCGCTGCCCGGGCGCTCTCGGGCCGGCGCGAGGGGCGCCGGCCGGTGTGCGGTGGGGGAGGGGACCCGTCCGTGGTGCCGGTGCGGCAGGGATAATTCCGAGCGGTCGTAGGACATCCCAAAGCTCCTAGCGCGGTGGGCCCGGCGTCACGGACCGCGGGAAGGTGGGGGAGGCGGAGGCGGTTCGGGTCACCGCACGGTATGCGGGAGTCCGGGCAGGAGATGGGTGTTCCGTTGAACTTTCCGGTGGACGGCCCGAATGCGGGGCCGCCTCGACCGGTTCCCGTGGTGAGGGTGTGACGGAAGGGACGACAGACATCCCCTGTGATCCCATCCCTTCCGAATCGCTCGTCCGTACGTCGTACACCAGTCCCAGTCGGCATGGTCTGCTCCGACGGAAGCGGACCGGGCGGCAGGGTGACGAGCGGTACGTCGAATGGGGCAGTGGAGTGCCGTCCATCGAGGCGGTGGTACTGCTGTCATATGCCTGGCGGGTATCGCGCTGCCCGAACGTGCCCCGGTGCGCGATCAGGCGCACTTCACGTCAACGCGCTCCACGTCGACGCCCTTCTGGTCAACGCGCTTCGCGTCGGCCCCGGTTGCTCAGGGCGACCGCGGAGACAAGGAACCAGAAGGCACCGAAGGCCGAGTACCCGGCGAGGGCGGACAGACCGCTCCCCGCCGACGCGGAGCCGACGGCGATGGTGACACCGGCGAGGACGGACTGCGCACCGCTGACGATCATGGGCCACTGGGCGCCGACGGTGCGCCGGCGCCGGATCGCCACCGTGAGCTGGACCGCTCCGGAAAGGAGGGCCCAGACACCGAAGACGAGGAGAGCCGCCCTGACGTCGGAGAAGACGGCGACGATCATCCCGGCCGTGGTGGCGAGGCCGAGAGCCATGTTGACGGCAGTGACGCGGTGTGTGGACCCGGGGCCGGCCAGGCGGCGTTCGAGGAGTGTGGCGATCACGTCCCACAGGGGGTAGGTGACGAGGAGCAGGCCCGCGATCACGGTGGGCCGGTCCGTGGACACCAGCGAGCCGGAGGTCGTGAGGACCAGCGTCACCCAGACCAGGGAGAAGGCGACGCGGATCAGGTGGAGCGACCGGAGCCCGGAGGACGTCGTCGTGGTCGTGGCGGAGGCCGGAGAAGTGACGGTGGTGTGTGTCATCGGGTGTCCCGTTGCGTTCGTGACGGTGTGAGGCGGGCGCCTCGACGACGAGTCTCAGCGGCTTCGGGCGCCGCCGTGTACTTCGAACGAAGTACACGGCCGCTGCACACGTGAACGAGAATCGGCTCATGGCCAAGGCGCACGACAGTCAGGACGGACCCGTGGCACCCCTGTGGGTCCGCCGCCCCGAGGTGCTGCACCGGGCCGCCTACGCGGTGGCCGCACTGGTGTTCACCGGGCAGATCGTGGCGGTCATCCTGCGAGGGTCGGACTGGCCCACGGCCCTCTCCGTGCTCCTCGCCGGCAGCGGTGTCGCCCTCTCCTGGCGCAGGCCGTGGGCCGGACTGGTGGTGGCGAGCGCCGCGTCCTTCGCCGTCACCGCGGTGGGTCACGACCCCCTGTCGGTGTGGATGATGGCGGTGCTCGTCCTGTTCTCCGTCACGTTCAGGGGACTGCAGCCGTTGGTGGCGACCGGTGTCGTGGCGGCGTTCTTCCTGGGGGCGTTCATGACCCTGGGCGGATTCCGCGGCGGCGCGGTCGTGGGAGCGGCCGCCGTCTTCTCCGCCATGGCCGGAGGTGCGAGCGGGGCCGCGCTGCGCATCCACCGAGAGCACTGGTGGACCCTGGAGGAGCGGGCGGAAAGCGCCATCGCCACCCGTGAGATCGAGGCCACCCGGCGCGTGACCGAAGAGCGGCTCCGCATCGCCCGCGACCTCCATGACGTCATCGGCCACCAGGTCGCGATGCTCAGCATGCACCTCGGGGCGGCGGAGATCGGACTGCCCGAGGCCGCCGAGTCCTCCCGGCAGGCCCTCGTCTCCGCCAGGTCCAGCGCCCGTACCGTCGTCGTCGAAACGCAGCGCATCCTCGCGCTCCTCCGCCTCGGGGACGACGTCCGCGACGACGAGGCGCTCCGGCCGGTCCCGGCGCTCAGCGGTCTGGAAGCACTGGTCGCCTCGTTCGAGAGCGTCGGCCTCGACGTCCGCCCCTCCCTGGACATCCCCGCCGGTTTCGTGGAGCCCAGCGTCGGCGTGACGGTCTACCGGGTCGTCCAGGAAGCGCTCACGAACGCCTACCGGCACGGAGAAGGGTCGGCGACGGTGGAGGTGCGCGAGGTCGACGGCACGATCAGCGTCACCGTGGAGAACCGCGTCGCGCACTCCTCCCGCGGCGCCGACCCCGGCAGCGGACTGGGCCTGGTGGGGATGCGCGAACGCGTCGAGTCCTCCAACGGGCGGCTGACGATCGACGGCGACGACGGGCGGTTCCGGGTCCACGCGGAGTTCAGCCTGCTGGGAGCCGCCGTCCGATGACGCGCATTCTGATCGTCGACGACCAGGACGACATCCGGGCCGGAATCCGGGCGATGCTCCGGCTCGACCCGGGCCTCGTGGTCGCGGGGGAACTCTCCGACGGACTCCAGGTCGTCCCCTTCCTCCGGGACCACCCCGTCGACCTCGTCCTGATGGACATCCGGATGCCCGGCATCGACGGCGTCGAAGCAACCCGCCGGATCCGCGCGCAGCATGCGCCCGAAGAGACACGGGTGATCGTGCTGACCACGTTCGACCAGGACGACATCGTTCTCGCCGCTCTGCGCGCGGGCGCCAACGGTTTCCTGAGCAAGACCGTGAGCCCTGCCGAGCTCGTCGCCGGGATCGTCGAGGTCGTCGGCGGCGGAGGTGCCCTGTCGGCCGCGGCGACGGCCGCGCTGATCGGTCACATGACCGACAGTCCGCCGCCGGTGATCGACCGGGAACTCCTGCGCCGCTTCGACGCGCTGACCCCCAGGGAGCGGGACGTGGTCGTGCTCGTGGCGAGCGGTCTCGGCAACGACGAGATCGCGGCCCGGATGTCGGTGTCGCCGTTCACCGTGAAGACGCACGCGGTACGGGCCATGACGAAGGTCGGCGCACGCGATCGAGCACAACTCGTCTCGTTCACCTTCCGAGCCGGTCTGTATCCCTGAGCCCGGGCCGCTCACGCCTCGCCGTGGTCCGCCCCGGCCCCGGGCCGCTGCGGATGGCGCAGTCCGGCGACGAGGAGCGCGACCAGGGCGCGCGCGTCGTAGCTGGGGTCGTTCTCCGCGCCGACGCAGAGATTGCCCACGCCGCGCATCAGCTGGAGCCCTCCGATGCCGGAGCGGATCTCGCCGGCCGCCGCGGCGGCGTCGAGGAGCTGCGTGCACACGGGGACGAGGTGGTCGATGAAGTAGGCGTGCAGGGTCTCGAAGCCGGCGTTGTCGTGCTGCAGGGCGGCGGCGAGGCCGTGTTTGGTCACCAGGAAGTCGACGAACAGGTCGATCCATCGTTCCAGCGCCTCGTACGCGGTGGGGCAGCTCGCCAGCAGGGCGGGTCCGGCCTCGACGCAGGTCTCGACCTGGTGGCGGAAGACCGCGACGATCAGGTCCGCCCGGGTGGGGAAGTGGCGGTAGATCGTGCCGATGCCGACGCCCGCCCTGGCCGCGATGTCGCGTACCGGCGCTTCCACGCCCGAGGTGACGAAGACGGCGGCAGCCGCGTCCAGCAGGATCTGCTTGTTGCGCCGCACGTCCTTGCGCTGGGGCGCGGCGCCCTTCTCCGTGCCCTGGCGGCTGTCGCTCACCGTGAGGCTCCTCTCCTGCTATCGCACCGCGGATGCGGGATCCGTACGGCTTCTGGAACCGGGTTCCGTTTCGCTCATGATGTCAGATCCGGCCACCGGGCCGCCCGCTGACCTCGGCGTGCCTGCGGCTCATGCGGGTGCGCCGCCGCTGTTCGGAGGCCGACGGAGCAGATGCAGACAGACGACCGAGGCGACGACGGTCCGCCGTTCCGACGTGTCCAGGCGCGGGTCCGTCACGACGACGTACTGCTGCAACCCGAGCCACGCGTCGACGGTGCTCACCGTGACCCGGCCGAGAACCTCCGGTGCCGGGCTCCGGTGCGGATCGCTCTCCGTGAGCTGCCACTCGGTGGACAGCAGACCGCTCCGCGTGAGGAGCAGCGCGCGTCCCCGCGCGGTCCGCAGTCTCAGTTGCCAGGTCCTGACGGGGCCACGGGCGTCGACGGTGCCTGCCTCCCGGCCGGTGCCGTCGGTGACATCGAACCGCACGGCTCCGAGCTGCCCGAAAGCGGAGTGCTTCGCGATGCGTACGATGCCTTCGCCGGACGCCCTCGCGAGGAGGGAGTGCGTGTCGTCGGTGTACGTGACCTGGGCGAGCACCGTCCCCTCCACGGTCGACACGGCCAGCGCGGGGCCCTTGTACCGGCGCCACCGTGAACGCTTCGGCTGCGCCACGACGAGGGCTTCCCACGCGAACAGGCCGGCTTCCGGCAACGGTCCTTCTTCCCCCACCACAGCTTCCCCCTTGACCGAGTACGTTCACTGTGACCGATGACCGGTCCCCTGTGCGACGTGCGGACCCATTGACCTGACCTAGTGCCTGACGGCGGGCCTGCCGAACCAGCGGGCGAGATGGCTGTCCAGCTCGCGCTGATCGTCGCCGATCCAGGCGACATGGCCGTCGGGGCGGAGCAGCACGCCGGGAACATCCAGTGCCGCGGTGGGATCGGCCAGGTGATCGACCCGGTCCGACCAGGCGCCGACGGTGAGACGTTCGGTGCGGTCCAGCAGCAGACCGCGGCCGCGGTGCAGCAGATCGTAGAGCCGGCCCCCCTGCACGTCGATGTCGCGCATCCGGCGGCCGAGCAGGTCGGGGCCCTCGCCGAAGTCGTAGCGGATGCCGATCGCGGTGATCTTCTCGATCAGATGACGGTTCACCTCGTCGAAGTCCATCAGCTCGGTGAGCAGTCTGCGTACGGCCCGCGGACCCGGTTCGGGGGACAGGAGTTCCATCTGGGCGCGGGTGTTGTCCAGCACGGCCTCGGCGACCGGATGCCGTTCGGCCTGGTAGGTGTCCAGGAGCGTTTCCGGCGCCCGGCCCCGGATCTGTGCGGCCAGTTTCCAGCCGAGGTTGAAGGCGTCCTGAACACCCAGGTTGAGGCCCTGCCCGCCGACGGGCGGATGGATGTGTGCCGCGTCGCCGGCCAGCAGCACCCGCCCGACCCGATAGCGTTCGGCCAGCCGTGTGGCATCTCCGAAGCGGGACAGCCAGCGCGGGGAGTGCACGCCGAAATCGGTTCCGGCGACGGCGCGCAGTTGTCGTCGGAAATCCTCGAGGGTGGGCGGAACCGAGCGATCCGCGACTCCCGCCGCGGGGACGACGACGCTGTAGACCCCGGCGCCGAACGGCCGCAGCCAGAACCGGTGGTGAATCGCGCGGAGTTCGGCCGTCCTGGCGGCGATCTCCTCCTGCGGCGCACCCACTTCCATCTCACCCATCAGCGTGTCGGTGCGCGAGGGCTCGCCGGGGAAGCCGACTCCGAGCAGTTTGCGCACCGTACTGCGCCCGCCGTCACAGCCGACGAGGTAGCGCGCACGCAGTTGTTCGCCGTCGGCCGTCTCGACGGTCACCCCCTCGTCGTCCTGCTGGAATCCGGTCACCGCGCACCCGCGGCGGACCTGCGCACCCCGTTGGATCGCATGGTCTTCGAGCAGGTCGACGATGACCGGCTGCGGGATGCCCAGCAGGTAGGGGTGTGCGGAATCCAGGCCCTGAGGCGCGGGTTTGTTGATGGCGGCGAAGAATCCGCCGGCCGGACGCTGCCTGCCGTGCGCGCGCACGCGATCCAACAGCCCGCGCATTGCCAGCAGTTCGAGACTGCGCATGTGAAGACCGACGATGCGGACGTACGACGCCGGCTCGGTTTCCTTCTCCAGCAGGAGTACCCGCACGTCGTGCAGCCGGAGTTCGGCGGCCAGCATCGCGCCGGTCGGCCCGCATCCGGCGATGATCACGTCGAAGTCGACCGTGCCGTTGGACGACGGCGCCGGGGTGAACTGCGGAGAGCCCATGGGTGTGGCCTTTCAGGAGTGCCTTGTTGTCGAGGCGCTCCCGGCGACACCTACGTCAATCGCCGGCCGTGACGGCAAGGGGGAGCACCCACATCGCTACAGCGTTCATGGGTCTCACCTCCTCGGGCGGCGTCACGGTCGAGTGCAAGCTACAAGCCCTTCGTCGGTCCGTCCAACCCTTTTGTCGCGCGAGTCGACTCACGCGAGGGGGCGTGGAAGGGGCAGTTGCTGACTTCGCCGGCCGGCGACGGCGCGGGTGCATGACGCGCTGTCCGGGCGCGTATCGGCTGGTGAGCGACGGACCCGAGGGCCTCGGCTGTGCGCCGGCCCGGACGGTGCGTCAGAGAACGGCGAGCCGGTCCACCAGCAGCTCCACCCTCGGCCCGGTTTCGTGCGGCGGCAGCCGTCCCGCCCGGGTCAGGGTGACCAGCCCGTGCAGGCATGCCCAGAAGGTCTCGGTGAACAGCCCCGGCTGGACACCGTCCCCGGCGACCTCGCCGAGGCACTCCAGCAGGGCGGCGAAGGCGTCCTTGAGCGGTTCCGGGGTGTCCTCCTGCGCGTACGCCAGACCACCGTCGAGCTGGAAGATGGCGTCGTAGACCGCCGGGTTGCGCTCGGCGAAGTCGAGGTAGGCGCGCGCGAGGGCGGCGACCCGCTCGCGCGGGCCGTCCGCGGCGGCGGTCGAGGCCCGCACCGCCACGGCCAGCTCCGTGGCTCCCTGGAGCGCGACGGCGCCGATGATCTCGCGCTTGCCGCGGAAATGGCTGTAGAGGACGGGCTGGCTGTACTCGATGGATTCGGCGAGCCGGCGGGTGGTGACGGCGTCCCAACCCTGCTGCTCGGCGAGTTCACGGGCCGTCGCCACGATGAGGCGTTCGCGCTCCGCCCGTTCCCGTTGCTTGCGTTCCTGTACCGACATGATCCGATCCTAGCACCGCTAGACAAGAGAGCGGCAGTAGTACTAGCGTTGCCTCAACAGCTAGCAATGCTAGATATCGAGAGGGTCGTCATGCTCAACGCACTTGAGGTCGTCACCACCGTGGTCGTCGGCGTGATGGTGGGGGTGGAGTTCTCCGTCGCCTTCGTCATGAACCGGATTCTCAACGCCCTCCCTGAGGACAGCAGCCAGCTCGGCCACGCCCACGGGGGCCGGATGCTCGGCGCCGTGATGCCGGTCTGGTACATCGGCTCACTCGTCCTCGTCGGCATCTGGGCCGTCGCCGGATGGCACCACCACGGCTCCGGCCTCGTCGTCACCGCCGGCGCGCTCCTGGTCCTCAGTGTGGTCATGTCGGTGCTGCTGCTCGTCCCGATCAACAACCGGAACAAGACGTGGACCCCGGAGAGCCGGCCCGCCGACTGGAAGCAGCAGCTGAACCGGTGGGAGCGATTCCACTACGTCCGCGTCGCCGTGATCATCGCCGCCTTCGCCCTGCTGGTCGTCGCCCTCGCCTGAGCCCCCGGGCCCACCGGCCCGGTCGTCAGCCGCTACGACTCGGCCGTGCGCGATGGCTCGGCAGTGCGCCACGGCTGGCAGTGCGCCCGGAGCGCGGCACCGCTGTCCGCGGGACACCCGCCCCGACACACCCACCCGGCACGTCACCGCGTAGGAATGGCCCCCCGGGCGGCCTTCCTGGGCGACCGCCCGAGGGCCGACACGCCCAAGCGCACATCGCTCAGCCCTCCTCGGCCTCGCCCTGCGGGACGTGAACCAGGCCGAGCGCACCACGCTCCTCTCCGCACTCCAGGCCCGGCCCGCCCCATCCCATCCGGCACGCCCTCGGCGGCCTCGCCGCGGCCAGATCTGGTTGCGCGCCTCACCCACCCCCATCGAGCTCACGAAGACCCGCAAGGAGACGAACCATGGCGCTGAAAAAGATCAACACCGTCCTGACCGCCGCCTTCATCCTCTTCATCCTCTGGTTCGGGGCGGAGTTCATCCTGAGCCCGGAGACGACCGCGCCCGGCTTCGGCCTGCCGAGCCGGCCGTCCGGGGACGGTGGCGGCTTCCTCGTCGTCAAGGGAATCCGCGACGTCGTCCTGGCACTGGTCCTGGGCGTCCTGCTGGTGACGGGCCATCGCCGGGCGCTGGGCTGGGTGTTGCTCGTGGAGGCCCTCGCCGCGTACGGCGACATGACCACGGTGCTGGCCCACCACGGCTCCGTGGCCACCGCGTTCGGCGTCCACGGCCTGACCGCGACACTGATGGTGGTCAACGGCCTGCTGGTGCTGCGCGAGACCCGCAAGGTCGCCTCCGTTCCGGCCACACCCGCCCCACAGCCCGCCTGACCCCTGGCACATCGTTCCGAGGTGGCCCGGACCCCGACCGGGCCACCTCGGCGCGTACCGGTGTTCGCGCGTCACCTGATGGGGGCCGATCGGCTGATGGGGGCCGATCGGCCCGGCGCACCCGCAGCGAACCGCGAAACTGCCCAGCCGACGGGCCCGCCTGAGCCCGCTGCCGCAGTCAAAGCCCGTGGCGCCGTGCCGGTGGGTCCGGCATCATCCCTCGGGTGATCGTGATGCGACCCGTCCTGGAGATCTGTGTCGCCGACGGCTTTGCGCTGTGGCCGATCGGGGAGCACGAGTCGTACAGCTACCTCGTGCTGGACGGGAAGCTGACTCCGCGGGAGGTCGGCACGGCGGTCATGCGGATCGCCGACTGCAACGGCTCCGAGCCGGAGGACGAGCCCGAGCCGTACTCGACCGACCCGCTCGGCACCTTCCTGCACGGGCTGCTCACCCTGCCCGACCTCGTCGCCAACGGAGGGTTCCGGGTGACCGACGACGCCACCGGCACCGTCTTCGTCGAGCCGGGCTGCTGCAGCGGGCTGGAGACCTGGCGGGACTGGCTGGAGGTGCTGGACGGCACCGGCTGCGCGTCCTTCGGTCACGACCCGTTCTCGACGGCCGAACGCGTCGGCGACACCGTCCGACTGACTCTCGACGCCCACGCGAAGGACGCCGCCCCGACGACCGAGTTGCCGGTGGACCAGCTGCGCACACTCATCACCGGTGCCGAGCAGGACTTGCGGGACTTCCTCGCTCTCGCGGCAACCTGGGCCGAGGAACATCTGCCGGCACAGGCCGCCCCCGTCACCGCGGCCCTGGCCCGCGCACTGGACCTGGAGCCCACGCCATGACCAGCTTCCTGACCCACCGGGCGCGCGTGCACGACGTCCGCCTTCCTCTCCACCGCCGACACAGCGCGCTGCGGACCTGCGTCACCCTCTTCGCGCCGTACGGCTTCCGGGCGACGTACCACCACCTCACGCTCAGCGCCGGAATCCCCCGGCGGCTGGAGGCGGACCCGGACGCGCTGGTGCGAGCGGTGGAGGAACTGCATCAGGCCCGGGTGCTGTGGCTCGCGCGGGCGGAGGAGTACGTCGTGCAGCGCCGGGCGGAGAAGCGGGCCGGGCGGCGGGCTGTGCCGAACCCGCGACCATGGTGGCTGCGGAGCTGGTGGGCGGGCTGGGCGGGCCCGGAGCGCGCCTGGTACGAAGACCCGTTTCGCCACCCTTCGCTGCGCCTGCCCGAGTACGTCCGCCGACGGAACGCGCTCCTCGACGGTGCCGACCTGCCGGGCTGCCCGGCCTGCGGGACCGAAGGACCGCCGACGTCCGTCTCGACGGGGCACAGCTGGGTCGAGCTGTGTCAGGGGTGCGCGTGGGCGGCAGCGCCCTGTCCCTGCGGGCAGCGGCACCGGCTCCTGCCGGAGACCCCGTACGGCTGGGACGAGATCTGGCAGCGGGCGCACATGAGTGATGACGGCTTGCCGCATCCGCACTGGCCCGCGGGCCGGTCGGCCGGATGCGGCAGGCGACCCGTCAGCTGACGCGAAGATGCCGGCCGGCGGACCTCAGGAATCCCGGGCACCGCGCACTTCCGCCCCCGGACCTACCTGTTGCGTGAGCTCAGGCGCTTCAGCTCCCGTTCAGCCTCGCGTGCCTCCCGGCGGGCCCGTACGTGTGCGTCAGCGGCGGCGTGGCCGCGTTCCTCGGCCTCCCGCTGTGCACGGTCGGCTCGCTGGAGTTCCTCCCGCGCCTGCCGCAGTTGCCGCTCGGCGGCGGACACCTGCTGCCGGGCCTGCTCGTGCCGGTCGCGCGCCTGCTTCTGTGCCGCCTCGGCCTCGGCTTCCTCGGTCCGGGCGTCCCGCAACCGCCGTGCGGTCTCCTCGGCCGCCGTCCGGGCGTGATCGAGCCGCTCCTCCCGTTGACGCTTCTGACGGCTCTCGGCGAGTTCGTTCTTGGCCCGGGTACGCGCTGATGGTCGCGGAGTCGTCTTCGGGCGTGGCTTGTGCGTGACGCCGGTCGGCGAGGCGGTGCCGGGAAAGTCCGACGGCGGGGTGAGAGCGCCCTCCAGGCGGCCGCCCGCCCACCGGTCGGCCGCGTCCGGATCGGTGAGCACGGCGCGCAAGGTGGCTTCGACGTCCTGCCGGACCTGGTCCGACAGCCGGTGCCCGGCCTCCTGAGCGAGCTGCGCCGCCTGCCGGGACAAGGCAGCCACGATGCGCCGCCGCTGTTCGGACAGCTCGTTGATCCCTACGGCGTCCAGGGCGCGGTACGCCTCGCGCAGGGCCTGCCCCAGCTCCAGGAACTGCCGGCTCTCCCGCGGCCGGGAGCGCAGCAGGAGGTTCGCGGCCCAGGCCGCCAGGGTGGGGCGGCGAGCTGCGTGAATCCGGCGGGCGTCGTCCGTGTGGCCGGCTGCTCCGGCCGCGGCGGCCAACTCCTGGCGGCGAGCGACGAAGTCGGCCGGGGGCGTGGTGTAGAGGTCGTCGAGAACCGCTTCCACATCGCGCTCCGCGCCGGTCTTCGCTCCCTTGCGCCTGGTCACGGCGGCCATACGCAGGGCGGGTGGACGATGGCTCGGCGCTCTGACACGGCACCAGCGTCGCCCGCGGGGGGTGATCCCGCATCCCGGCCGGCACCTGCGGACGCGCCTCGGCGATGCCTCGGCCATGCCTCGGAGATGTTCCGGAGAAGCCTTCCCGCTGCTGCCGTGGGCGGCCGGCGTGGACCGTTCATGGCAAGGCGGGGGCCTCCTTCTTCGTTCCGTGGGCCGCGAGGGTGATCTCCCGGCCGTGACTCCGGTACGCGCCGACCGGCGTGGCGCAGGCTGCCTCCGGCGCCACAGCGGTGGCGCCGGAGGCAGCCCAAGGAGAGGTTCATGCCCCGACTCCCGCACCTGGCCGGTATCGCCGCGACCGCCGTCGCCCTCGGCGTGCTGGCATCCGCTCCCGCATCCGGTGACGAGCCGATCGTGTCGCAGCCGCGTGTGGTCGCACACTTCGACTTCGCCGCCGGGGAGACACCCGAGAACATCGCGGTCGAACCCGACGGCTCCGCCGATCTGACCTTCGCCTTCGCCCGCCAGGTCGCCAACGTCACCCGGCACGGAGACATCCGCGGGCGCGTCACCCTGCCCGCCGTCGAGAACCCGAACACCCCCGTCGTCCACAACGCGATCGTTCTAGGCATCGCCCGCGCCCACGACGGCACCCTCTACGTCAACTACGCCACCGGCACCAGCAAGACCGGCATCTGGCGCATCGCCCCCGACGGCGGCAAGCCCCGGCAGATCGCGAAGCTGCCCGCGAACGGGTTGCCCAACGGCCTGGCCCTCGACGAGCACCGGGGCGTGCTCTACGCGGCCGACTCGGTGCGGGGGATCGTCTGGCGCGTGCCGTTGGCAGGCGGCGAGCGCACCGCCTGGGCCACCGGAACGGCTCTCACCCCGGTCCCGTCCGGAACCGGCTTCGGTGCCAACGGAATCAAGGTCCACGACGACGCCGTCTGGGTGTCCAACACCGACCGCGGGACGCTGCTGCGCATCCCCGTAAGGCGAAACGGCTCCGCGGGCCCGATCGGGACCCGGGCCTCAGGGCTCGGCGGTATCGACGACTTCGCGTTCACCTCACACCACGGCGACACGGTCCTGGCCGCGGTGAACGGCACCAACCAGGTGGTCGTGATCCGCCCGGACGGCACCCACTCCGTCGTCCTCACCCAGCAGGACGGGCTCTCGAACCCGACCTCCGTGGCCGTACGCCACCGGACGGTCTACGTCCCCAGCGCCTCGTACTTCGCCACCGAGCCGGACCCGAACCTCCTCCTGGCCCACCTGAACCATGGATAGGGCCTGACCGGGTTTGACGGAAAGGGCGGGCCCGCTTTCCGGGCCCGCCCTTCCGGCGCTCTCCCGGCTGGGACAGTGGCCGGGATCAGCTGTCGGCTTCCCGTGCGACGCGCTCCAGCCGGCTTCGATAGCTCGCCCACCACGCCTGATCTCCTGGCGGCATGTCGCCCTTGTGCTGCAGGCACCCGACGGAACCGTCGATGAGTTCTCGCACGATGTCCGCGTGGCCCGCGTGCCGCTGCGTGTCGGAGATCACGCGCACCAGGATGTGGTGCAGTGTCGTCTCGCGACGTTCCTCCGGCCACCAGGGCACCCGGCCGACCGCGTCCAGCGCCAGCGTCGCGATCGTGCTGTCGGAGTGCTTCCACGCCAGGCGGTACAGCCCGACGATGTCTTCGCGTGACTCGTCCGCGGTGGCCCACATGTCCGCGTTGGGTTCTGCGTCCTCCGTGTACCACCAGGCCGGCGGTCGCTCCTCGAAGAACGGCCGCCCGAACGTGTCGCCGAAGTACCCAAGCTCCACACCGGCGACATGTTTGACCAGCCCCAGCAGATTGGTTCCCGTGGGGGTCAGAGGACGCCGGACGTCGTATTCCGAAAGCCCGTCGAGCTTCCAGAGCAGGGCGTCGCGCGCTTCTTGCAGGTAGCGAAGAAGGTCCGCTTTCGGGTTCGGTTCGATCATGCGGGCAGTCTTGCAGTCGGCACTGACAGCGGGAGTGCCGACCGGATCAGCCTCGGTCGAGCTGTTCGAGACGGAGCATCGCCTCGGTGACCTCGCCGACCGCCGTGCAGGGAATCGCCGTGGCGGCCTCATCGAGGACGAGCAGCCGGGCTCCGGGGATGTCGCGCGCGATCGCCTCGCCGTTGCCGACGGGGAAGAACGGGTTGCGGCGGCCGTGGACGACGAGTGTGGGGACCTCGATCCCGGGCAGGCGCTCGCGCCAGCGGGGTGCGCAGTCGAGCCTGGCGAACACCACGCCCATCTGGTTGGCCAGCTGGACCGGGGGCGCGGTGCCGGGCGTGCGGTCCCAGATCCGCTCGGCGGCGGCGCGCGCGGTGACGGGTTCGTCGCCGAGGATCTCCGCGCCGGCGGCGGCGAAGGCCGCGACCGCGTCGCGGTCGGTCCAGTCCGGCATCGCACGCGCGAACAGCCGACTCATCGTGGCCCGGTCGTGGTCGGGGAGATCCTCGTCGACCGGGCCGGGGGCGACGGCGCGGGTGCCGATCAGGGTGAGCGCCGAGAACGCGTTCGGATGGTCGAGGACGGCCACCTGGGCGACCATCCCGCCGACCCCGATCCCCGCGAGGTGCGCTCGCCGCCCGCCGAGCGCGTCGACAAGGGCCGCCGCGTCGGCGGCCAGGTCGCGCAGGGTGTAGGCGGGCGCCTGCGGATCCGTGGTCGTCGACTCCCCGCTGTCGCGCAGGTCGTAGCGCACCACCCGGCGCCCGCCGGCAGCGAGTTGCTCGCACAGCGCGTCCGGCCAGGAGAGCATCGTCGTCCCGCCCGCGAGCAGGACGAGTGGCGCGTCGTGGTCACCGAACGACTCGATGCCCAGGAGGGTCCCGTTCGCGGTGACCGTGGTCATCGGATCACCGCGAGACGTCGTCGGCCGGCCGCGTCACGGTCGATGCAGCGATCACGCTCCAGCGCGCGGCTGTGAGGGACTTCGGTTCGAGTCATGCCAGGGCAGACCCGATCCAGCGCCCGAACTCATCGCTCACTTGTCAGAGCCCCGGAGGAGCTGGCGTGATCGCTCGTTCAATCGCGGCTCGCGGCCTGCTTCCTGGACCATGCGGTGGCGTCGACGCCGTAGCGAACCAAGAGGCGGGCGAACTGGATCCGTTCCTCCGGTGACCAGGCTGCGGTGATCTCCTGAAACGCCTTTCGCTGTTCGGCGGCGAAGCGGCTGCGTTCGGCCTCGCCGTGCTCGGTGAGTTCGAGCACGGTGCGGCGTCCGTCGACCTGGGACGCCGCCCGGCGCAGCAGTCCGTCCTCGATGCAGGCGGCGACGGTCCGGCTGGCCACCGGCTGCGCCACGCCCATCTCGGCGGCGAGTCCACCGACGGTCGTCTCGTCCGGCGCGTCGGCGATCACATTGAGCACCAGGTTGCGGGAGAGGTCCTTGCTCGATGCCGGTGCGCGTCGTCGCAGACGCGACAGGGCGGGCCCGATCTGGTCCAACGCCGCGTCGTCGGAAGGCTGCTCGGAGAAGGACGGGCTGCTCATGTGCCTGAGTCTAGGCCCAGCTCCCGCATTTGCATACCTCCAGGCATGTATATAGCTTGGGGTATGCAAATTCTGACGAGCGAGAAAACGAGGCGGACTGCTATGGCGCTCACCGCGATCACCAATGCGCAGATCTTCGACGGGGAGAAAACGGTAGGTGTGCGGACCGTGGTCATCGACGGCGGGAGGATCTCTCGCATCGGTGGCGATGCTCCCCGGGGCAGCGAGATCGTGGACGGCGGCGGCGCCACACTGCTGCCGGGGCTCATCGACGCCCATGTCCACTCCGCTCCGGGATCCCTGGCGCTCGCCCTGCGGTTCGGGGTGACGACCGAACTGGAGATGCAGGGGATGAACACCCGGGAGAACAGGGCCCGCATCACCGACGACGACGCCCTGGCAGACGTGCGCTCCTCGGGCTTTGCCATCACGCCGCCCGGTGGTCACCCGAGCGAGCTGATGCCCGAGGGCTTCCGGCCGAAGTGGGATCTCCCCCCGGTGATGCCGTTGATGCCGTTCTCCACCACGCCCGAGGAGGCGGCCGCCTTCGTGCCCCAACTCCTCGCCCGGGGATCCGACTTCATCAAGTTCATGATCGACGACGGCAGTGTGGAGGGACACCCCGGGCTGCCCTCGCTCGACCAGGCCACCGTGGCCGCCGGTGTGGCCGAAGCCAAGAAGTACGGCGCCCTGACCGTGGCCCACGCGCTGACCCTGGAGGCCACCAGGACGGCGGCAGAAGCCGGCGTCGACGGCCTCACCCACGTGTTCATGGACCAGCCGCACACCGACGAGATCATCGCCCTCATCAAGGACGCGGGCATGTTCGTCATTCCCTGCATCAGCCTCAACGCCTCGATGATGGGAATCACCGGCAGCGAACTCGCCGACGACCCCCGCGTGGCCGCACGCCTCGACAGCGCATGGGAGCGAACGCTGCGGTCCAGCTACGACCGTTACCCGCAGGGCAAGCTCCAAGACGTGTACGACACCGTGCGCGCGCTGGACGCCGCCGGCGTCGACGTGCTGGCCGGTACCGACGCGTCCATGCCCGAGACCTTCTTCGGGGGCCTGGCACACGGGGCGAGCCTGCACCACGAACTGCAGTACCTCGTGGCGGCCGGCCTCACGCCCGCACGGGCCCTGCGTGCGGCCACGGCGACCACGGCCCGCCGCTTCCGCCTCAGCGACCGGGGCCGCATCGCGGAGGGACTGCGCGCCGACCTTCTGCTGGTCGACGGCGACCCGACCAGCACCATCGGCGACACCCTCAACACCCGTGCCGTCTGGCGCCGGGGCACCCGCCTGGCGGTATGAGGGCGGTGCTTTCCTCCGGCGGCACAGGCGTATTTCTTCGACAGCGCGCCCTGGAGCCGGATGCCCTGGGACGGCGGGCGTCGTCGCCGTCGGCCGTCACGGACTACCGGGGCCGGCCGCTGTCACGGCTTCCGCCGCCGTCCGCCGCAGCGCACGGACGGTGATCCAGCGGTTCTTTCCGTCGGCAAGGTGTGCGACGGCATGGCCCACCCATTCCGGGTCCCCGAGGAGATACGGCTTGCCCTCGTCGATGAGGTGCCGCAGCAGATACTCAAGCCGAAGGACGTCCACCGCCCGGTACGCGCGCGCGTGTTGGTCGAAGCGCAGTTGCTGGTCCTCGAACGGATGACGCAGCGTCATGTGCAGCCAGCCGCCCCCGTGCCCGGCGACCATGCCCTTGACCGTGTACCTGCCCCTGCTGCTCGCGTTCCAGGACTGCTTTCCCCAGGTGATCCAGACGCCGGTGACGATCCTGGACCAGGGGACCAGCCGTCCCTCGGACTCCGGCTCGTGCTGGTGGAGCCCGTCCGGGCGCAGCTCCACCCAGTGCGTGCCCGCTCGGGTGGCGTCGCCGACGACCCAACGTCCGTCGAGCAGTTCCAGCGGACCCAGGAATGCACCGTCCTTCAGCATGCGGTCATTGAATCACCTGACTCCGAACTGTTGCGCTATTTCGGTGCGCACCCCCGTCTGTGTCGGTCAGCGCTGATACAGCTGCCACATGGCGAGTTCGTCGTCGTGCGCGCGCAGGCGTTCGACGGCTGCCATGGGGGAGCGCTTTTCCGTGAGCTCGTAGAAGAAGAACAGCGGGGCGAACACGCTCGCGTAGCCGAACGGCGCGCCCCGAGGGGCGACATAGACGCCGGCACCGGCGTCGAGGAAGGCCTCGGCGAGCGCGGGATCTCCCGTGTCACATCCGGTGACGAGCGTGACGCTGCCCGGCAGCCGGAAGTGCTCGCGTACGTGGTCCGGCCCGACGGCACCGTTGAACGGCTGGAATCTGGCCAGTTCCTCGGCGACGTCGTCCATCAGGATTCGGCCCTCGTCGCCGTGACAGGACAAGATCACGTACGGGGCGATCGGTCTCGTGCCGTCCAGCGCGGCCACCAGATGGCGAGGTTGCCCGACGCGCAGGTAGTTGACCTGGACACCGAAGACCTCCAGCCCGTCACGCAACGGACGCGCGAACCCGCCCTCGAGATCGATCAGGTCGACCTCGGTCCATGCCAGGCGACCGGCCTGGACCTCACGCACCCGTGACGGACGCTGAGTCGCCAGCCACTCCTCTTCCTCTCCATGCACCATTCGGGCCACGATGCCACGGCCACAGCCGTCGACACCCCGGTTAGCGAAACCGGGCGCGCGGCGTCAGCCCGCGGGGCGGGGCGGGCAGGTGCCGGGTCGGGAGGTGTGGGCGATGCTGAAGGGGTGCGGGATGTCGTAGCCCGGTGGGTGTGCCCGGCGGCGTACGCCGCCTCGGGTCGACGGGCCGTGCGGGTGTCGGTGGTCGCGGCGACCGGGTTCTACGTCTTCCGCTACGGCCTGGACCGTCCCGTGGCGGCGACCTACGCGCTGTTCGCCGCCATCGCGCTGGGCGGCCTGTCACGGATTCCCGGCACCGGACGGCAGCGGGCGGCCGTGCTGCTGAGGGCGGTGCCGCTGAGCTGGGTCCTGGTGGTGATCGGCACCTACCTGTCGGTGCGTACCTGGAGCGCCGCCGTCGGCATGCTGGTGGTCGGCTTCGCGCTGGCCTTCTCCGCCGTGGGCGGCCCACGTGCGGCGGGGACGGCACCGGGTCTGCAACTGCTCTACATCCTGCCCTCGTTCCCGCCCTACGATCCCGCCTCGCTCGGCGACCGCCTGCTCGGGACGAGCACCGGCCTGGTTCTGCTCGTCGCGGCGGAGGCGCTGCTCCTGGCCGAGCCGCGCCCTCCGGCGTACGAGGAACGGGCCGCCGGGGCCGCGCGGGCCGCGGAACGGTGCGCGCGGCACCTCGCCGCACCGCCGTACACCCTGACCGGCGACGACCGGGCGGCGGGTCGGGAGGCCGGGCAGGCGCTGCGGCCCCTGCACGTGCCGGAGGCGGAACGCCCGGCCGGGCCGGGCAGACGGGAACGCGCGCTGGCGCACACCGGCCTCGCGACCCGCACCCTGCTCAGCCGGCTGGCCGGGCTCGGCACAGGCCGCGGCGAAGCGGACCCCGCGGTCACGGCCGTGCTGCGCGCGGTGGCGGACCTGGCGGAGGCGACCGCGGGCTGTCTGTTGTCCGGGCCGTCGCCGCGGGCGTCGTACGAGGCGCTGGTCGCGGCGCGCGCACACCTCTCGGCCGTCTCCGCCGGCCCCTACCGCGGCAGCGGTGTCCGGACCGTCGCTCCGGCGGTGCTGCGCGGGCACGCCGCCGTCCTGGAGGTCGCCGACGCGGCGCTGGCCATGGGCGTCGCCGCCGATCTGGCCGCACGGGGCAGACGTGCCGAGGTGCCGGTACCGCCGGGCCGCTTCTGGTACGCCACGACGTGGGCGCCGCTGTTGTGGTGGCACCGGATACGCGGTCACGCCGGGCGCCGCTCGGTGTTCTTCCAGAACGCGGTGCGCATCGCGCTCGCGCTGACGGCCGCGCGACTCGTGGCCGGGGTGGACACGCTGCCCCACGGCTTCTGGGCCATGCTGGCGACCCTCACGCTCACCAGGACCACCCTGGACGAGACCTGGCACACCATCCGCCTGGCGCTGACGGGCACGCTCGCCGGAGCGCTGCTGACCGCCGGGACACTGACCCTGGCCGGGACGGACACCCGTGTCTACGCGGTCCTGCTGCCGGTGTGGATGCTGATCGCCTTCACCGTCGGGCCGGTCCGGGGCGTCGGCTGGGCGCAGGGCCTGTTCACCGTGCTCGTGGCCCTGGTCTTCGCGCAGCTCGCGCCTCCGACGTGGCACCTGGCCGAGGTACGGCTGCTGGACGTGCTGGTCGGCAGCGTGATCGGCGCGGTCTTCGGGGTGCTCGCGTGGCCGCGCGGCGCCCATGACGAGCTGCGCTACGCGGTCGCGGAGCTGCTGCGCAGGGCGGCGGAGATCGTCGTGGCGACCAGCGCCTCGGCCGCGCGGGGCACCGAGGCGGTCCCGTCCTCGGGAGCGCCGGCCGGTCACCGGTCGCTGCATCGCTCGGTCATCCTCGCGGAGTCCGCGTACGCCCAGTACCAGAGCGAGCCCGTGCGCTTCGGCGGCCGGGCACGCGCGGTGCCGCCCGCGGTGGACTGGCAGGCGACGCTGATGGCGGGCCATCACACCCTGTGGGGCGCGCAGCGGCTGCTGGAGCCGCCCATCGCCGAGCTGGGCCCGGTGGCGGCAGAGGTGCTCGCCGGGGCGGGGGAGCGGGTGGCGGGTCGGATGCTGCTGGTCTCGGCTGCGCTGGACCCCGGTGGTGACACACCGAACGCGTCCGTGCCGGCGATCGACGGGGCCTTCGCGGAGTTCGCGGCCGAGCCACCGGACGCGCCGCGGCTGTACTACGCGGCGGTGTCGTGGCTGGAGTCGCTGACGACGGACCTGACGCGGATCGGGTCCGGTGTTTCGGACGGCACCTGAGGATGTCGTTCTCCTTGGGGGCGTGTCCCGAGCGGGAAAGGTCAGCTGGAACCGTGTCGGGCGTGTCGCCCATGACGGCGAGGAGGGGTCCGTTGGAGCCTGACGGCATGACCGACCCGACGCAGGATCCCCGCTTCCTCCAGGACCCCTGTCCCACCTTCGCTGCCCTGCGGTCCAACTGCCCTGTGCAGCCCATGCATGCGGAGTCGGGCGGACGGCCCGGTTACCTGGTCACCGGCTACGCGGAAGCCAGGGAAGCCCTCGGCGACCCTCGGCTGTCGAAGGACACGGCCGCCTTCTTCGCGGGCAAGGAGTCACGGCGCCGTCTGCACCCCGCGGTGGCGCACAGCATGCTGGCGAGTGACCCGCCCCGGCACACCCGGCTGCGCAAGCTGGTGACCAAGGCGTTCACGGCCGGGGCCGTCGCACGGCTGCGTCCGTTCATCGCGCGGGTCACCGAGGAACTGCTGGACCGATGGCCGATCGGCGAGCGGTTCGACTTCATGACCGCCCTGGCGGTGCCCCTGCCGGTCATCGTGATCTGCCAGTTGCTCGGAGTTCCGCAGAAAGACCGTCCCGATGTCCGGCGCTGGTCCGGAGAACTGTTCGCGGCAGGCAGGCCCGACGTCATCGACGCGGCCTCGCACTCCATGGCCGACTACATGACGGGCCTCGTGGCCGCCAAGCGCCTGGACCCCGGTGACAGCCTCCTCGACCAGCTCATCTCGGTTCGCGACGGGACGGACCGGCTGAGCGAGGAGGAACTGGTCTCCCTGGCGGTGCTGCTGCTCGTGGCCGGGCACGAGACCACGACCAACTTCCTCGGCAACGCGACCCTGGCACTGTTGCGGCGCCCCGCCGAGTCGGATCGCCTTCGGAGGAATCCGGACGATGTCCCAGCTGTGCTGGACGAGTTGCTCCGGTTCGATTCCCCCGTCGGCACAGCCACCTTCCGCTTCACGACGGAGGCGGTCACGCTCGGCGGAGTGGACATTCCGCCCGGGGCTCCCGTACTCGTCGCTCTCGGCGCGGCCAACCGTGACCCCGTGCGGTTCCCGTCCCCGGACCGGCTCGATCTGGACCGAGACGCCGCCGGCCATCTCGGCTTCGGCCACGGTGTCCACCGCTGTGTCGGCGCGCCCCTGGCCAAGGCCGAGGCGGAGATCGCCCTGCGAGCGGTCCTGACCCGGTTCCCCGACATCCGTCTCGCCGTACCGCCCGATCGACTGGAATGGCGGCGCACTCGACTCGTGCGCGGGCTCGCGGCGCTTCCTGTCACGGTGTAGCCGGTCGGTGCGCGGGATTCGGGGCGCCATGACGGCCGGCGAAACCCACCGGCGGGAGGAGTTCGTCCGGGGTCCCCGAGGCTCCTGACTTTTGCCGGTCCGGCAACTTCGCGTGCGGTTCGGCGCGGGCCCCAGCACCATCGAGAACGTGCCCGCATGGGCCGGCGCGGCAGCGCGTCACGAGCAACGGGAGGCATCCGGTGTCAGGACACCACGAGCACGGCCGAAACGGTGAGCACGGCGAACAGACGGCCGCCGAGATGTTCGAGCCGGCGGCCTGGGACGAGCGGTACGCGGGTCAGGAGCGGTTCTGGAGCGGTGAGCCCAATCCACAACTCGTCGCCGCCGCCGGTGAGTTGAACCCGGGCCGTGCGCTGGACGTGGGGTGCGGTGAGGGCGGTGACGTGGTCTGGCTGGCCGGGCAGGGCTGGCACGTGACCGGCGCCGACTTCTCGGCCGAGGGCCTGGCCCGTGCCGCCCGCCACGCCGAGCAGGCCGGCGTGGCCGACCGTGTCGACTGGTGGCAGGTGGACGCCCGGGCCTTCGATGCCGGTGACCGTTCGTACGACCTGGTCACCAGCCACTATCTGCACGCGCCGGACGGGGGCATGGTCGAGGTGACCCGCCGCCTCGCCGCGGCTGTTCGCCCCGGTGGCCTGCTCCTGGTGGTCGGGCACGCGCCCTCGCACGAGTTCACGCACCTCGCCGAGAGCCACCGCAAGGCGATGTTCCTGGCCGCGGAACTCCTCCCCGGCCTGCCGGACGACTTCGAGCCCGTCGTCGTGGAGCAGCGCACTCGGACGCTGAAGCGGGACAACGGGCCGGTCGAGGCGGAGGACTCGGTTCTGCTGGCCCGCCGCGCGGAGCGCTGAACACCCACTGCGCGGCCGGCCGCGCGGACGCATCCCCTCGTGTGCGTCCGTGCGGCCTTGCCCGGCCCGTGACGTGCCCCTCCGGCTCAGCGGACGCGGATGAAGACCACGTCGTAACCGCTGTTGGTGGCACGGGACTTGACGTAGACGCCGTCGCTGCCGCCGTTGGGGTTGCTGGTGTTGCCCTCGACGGTGGTGAAGGAGGAACCCCCGGACACCGTCCGCACGATGCCGATGTGCTCGTTGCCGCCGGTGAAGTCGCTTCCGCCGTCCCAGTCGAAGGCCACGATGTCACCCGGCTGCGGGTCGGTCGTCACCGAGAGGTGGTAGTTGCCGGCCCGCGCCTGCTTGACCCAGCCCGAGACATAGGAGTTGCGGTAGGAGCTGGCTCCCGTCTGCTTCGCCACCCAGCTCACGAACGTCGCGCACCAGGCGTAGTCGCTGGTGGACAGCGACAGACCCACGGCCGAGCCGTAGCTGTTCGCGCGGGCGCTGCCCTCGACCGTGCCGGCCTCGGCCGCCGCCACGTCGAGGATCTTGGCGTATCCGCCGCCCGGCGGGGGCGACGACGGCGGCGTGACCGTGCCGTACAGGGCGGCCTTGGTGTTCGGTCCGACGTGGCCGTCGACCGAGAGACCCTTCTCGGACTGGAAGTCCCTGACGGCACTGTCGGTGAGCGGACCGAAGTCGCCGTCCACGGCGAGATCGGCACCATGGTGGTTGAGCAGGCTCTGCAACTCGGTGACGCAGCCGCTGCGTTGGCCCTGCACGATCTCGTTCGGGCAGGAGGCCGAGTTCAGGTTGACCGGCGCGGGCGCGCCGTTGCCGCCGCCACCACCGATGTTGGAGTACAGGGCGGCCTTGGTGTTCGGACCGACCTGGCCGTCGGCGGAGAGACCGCTCGCGGACTGGAAGGCCTTCACGGCCGTCAGCGTCTGCGGGCCGAAGCTGCCGTCGACGGCGAGGCTCTGGCCCTTGCCGTTCAGCAGGGACTGCAGCGTGGCGACGCAACCGCCGCTCTGCCCCTCCACGATGTTGTCCGGGCACGACGCCGACCGCAGGTCCAGGCCCGTCGCCGGTGACTCGTCGGTGTCGTACAGCGCCCGCTTGGTGTTCGTGCCGACCTGGCCGTCCGCCGTCAGGCCGTGGGCGGACTGGAAGCTGCGGACGGCACTGGCGGTCCCGGCGCCGAAGTCGCCGTCCACGTCGACCGGGTAGCCGTGGTGGATGAGCAGCCGCTGGAGCTCGGTGACGCATCCGCCCTTGGCGCCCTGGACGATGTTCGCGGGGCACGAGGAGGAGTTGAGATTGACCGGGGCGGGCGCCGAGCCGCCGGTCGCGTACAGCTTGCTCTTGGTCGCGGGGCCCACCCGGCCGTCCACGGCGATCGCGGTGGCCGCCTGGTACTCACGGACGGCGTAGAGCGTGGCCGAGCCGAACTGGCCGTCCACCGACAGACCGGCGCCGTGCGCGTTGAGCAGGTTCTGCAACTCCCTGACGCAGCCGCTGGTCTGGCCCTGCACGATCTCGGCGGGGCAGGACGCGGACGTCAGCCTGATCGGGGCGGGCGCCGCCGACGCCGGACCCGCACCGAGCACGATGCCGGCCGAGACCATCGCCGCGGTGGCGGCGAACGTCCCGACGCGGATACGCCAGCCCGGCCCGGTGCGGCGCGCGGCCGGGTGCGGAGGGTGTTTGTCTTCGGCGCGGACGGCGAATGCGAGTCTTCCCATGGCGGCGAGGTTCTCCTTGTCGAGACGAGCGTGGAGTGCGGGGCGTGGCCGCAGGCGTGCGGAACCGGTGCGTAGCGGGGAGCGGGGAGCGGGGAGCGGGGAGCGGGACCACGCGGCCGCGGCCCGTCCTTGCGGGCAAGGACGGGCCGCGGTCGGTCACTCGGCGATCAGCCCGAACGGCACGTCGTACCGGTCGAGCGGGGCGTACCGGTCAGGCGGCGAAACGCTTGAACGCCGCCCGGGTGCCCGATCCGGCGATACCGTCGATGTCGCCCGTGTAGCCGTAGTCGGCCTTCAGCAGGCGCTGCAGCGCCTTGATGGTGTTGGTGCCCGGGTCCCCGTCGATGGCGCCGGTGTAGCCCCAGTACGTGGCGAGGCAGCGCTGGAAGGCCTTCCAGCTGTTGGTGCCCAGCTGACCGTCGATGGCGCCCGTGTAGCCCCAGTAGTCCGCGAGGAAGTCCTGGACGTTCTTGGCCTCGGCCGAGGTCAGCCCGAAGTTCTGTGTCGCGGCCACTGCGGCGGGCTGGGCGACAGCCGTCGTCTGCGCGGTGCTCGCGGTCGCCGCGAAGCTCGTGCCCGCCGTCGCCACGCTGCCGGCGGCGAGGCCGACAACGGCGATGACGCCGGCGATGGTCCTGCCCAGAGCGTTCGGTCGCATGCGTTCCTCTTTCGTTTGTGGGGTCGGCACCTGGTCACGCCGAGCGGGCCAGGTGGCGAGACCAAGGTGCAGGGTGCCCGGGCACGGCGGCCACGAGTGCGGCCCAAGTGGCGGTCTTATGGGACGGCCACCCTTCTGACCTGCGGCGACAATCCCCGGCGGGACGGTGATGCGGGACGCCTGTGACAGATGTGGCGGGCTCATGCAGAATGCGCAGCAACGGTGGGGACCGTAGTTCACGCACACGACCACGCTGATGACCGCTTTGGGGGAAACATGCCGCGCTCCAAGACGCTGCCCGCGGAACTCGACCCCAGCGCACGGCAGTTGGTGGCCCGCTTACGCCGGCTGAAGGACCACAGCGAGCTGACGATGCGACAGCTCGCCGCCAAGACCGGCTACAGCGCCAAGTCGTGGGAGCGGTACCTGGGCGGTGTGTCGCTGCCCCCGCGGGAGGCGGTGGAGGCCCTGGCCCGGATCACCGGCACCGACCCCGTCCCCCTGCTCGCGCTGCACGAGATCGCCGCCGACTCCCGGGACGGCCGCCGCGCAAGACCCGCCGTGCAGCGGCAGGACGAGCAGCATGAGTGTGACCAGGAGCCGTCGGCCGGTTCGACGGCCCCGCACTCCGGGCCAACGGTCGCGCACTCCGGGCCAACGGTCGCGCAGACCGCGCCGACGCCACCCCGGGCCGCGGAACCGACCCCCGGTCGCTTCCCGCACATCGCGCTCACCGCAGGCATCGCCGCCCTGGCCGTAGCCCTTTCGGCGGTGCTGCTGCTCATGCTGCGCCTCGACGACGACGCGGGCCAGGCAGCCGTCACCACGTCTCCCCGCACCACCGCGGCCTCCTCGCCGCCCTCCTACACCTGCCGCATCGCACGGGTCGACGGCCGCTGGTCGGCGGGCATCAACCAGGGCCGCGACACCGAGATCGGCTACGGCGCCACCGGCGCCGACGTCGCGGAGGCGCAGTGCCTGCTGCGCCGGGCAGGCATCTCACCCGGCGGGATCGACGGCATGTTCGGCCCGCTGACGCTGCGGGCGGTCAAGACGTTCCAGGATCGCGCGGGCCTCACCGTGGACGGCATGCTGGGGCCGCGCTCGTGGAAGGCGCTGCGCGGATGACACCCGGCCCACCCTCACCACCGGGCGCGCGACTGGCCGCCGTACTCCAGCAGTTGCGCCAGCGCACCGGACTGAGCCTCGCGCAGCTCGCGCACGCGACCACCTACAGCAAGTCGTCCTGGGAGCGTTACCTCAACGGCAAGAGCCTGCCCCCGCGCAGCGCGGTCAAAGAGCTGTGCCTTCTCGCCGACGAACCGGCCGACCATGCGCTGGCACTCCTGGACATCGCCCGCGCAGACCGGACGGAGGACAGCGGGGCGCCGCCGACGGCACCGGTTTGCCGGCACACGGCCACCCGGACGGACACACCGGCCGCGCGCTCCACCCCCGCCCCGCCCAAAACCGCCCGGCCCGAAACCGCCCCATCCGACACCGCCCCAACCGAAACCGCCCCCGCCGAGACGGCTCCGAGCGACACCATCGCGGCCGACGCCCTCCCGGCGCCCATCGGCCCGGGCGAGACGGTTCCGGGTGGCGCCGACCCCACGCGTGCCCTCCCGACCGGCCACCGGCGCGCGAACATCGTCACCGCTCTCCTGTCGACCTGTGCCGTAGTCCTCGGGGCACTCGTCCTCACCCACCTTCCCCCGACGCGCCGCGAGGCGGCGGCACCCACTCCCACGCCCACCGCGGCCAACGGCACTCTCTGCCGCCGCACGGCCTGTCAGAACAAGGACCCGATCGCGATGCGCTGCGGTGCCGCACCGCTGACCCTCGCCGAACACGAGACCACCACCGGTGCCTGGATCCAGATCCGCTACAGCCAGGAATGCGGGGCGAGTTGGGCCCGGATGTGGGGCGCCGCGCTGCAGGACCGCGTCGAGTTCCGAGGGGGAGGCCGGCACGGTTTCCTGCACAGCGCCCAGGTCACCAACCGCAACGAGGCGGACACCTATGTCCACACCCTCATGAGCGTGGTCAGCCCCGGAACCCCCGTGCAGGCCTGCTTCACCCCTGCGGCCGGCGGCGTGCGGGAATGCTTCGAGGCCCGCTCCACGGACGGACCGTGAGGCGCGCGGGGCTGTTCCTCCCGGCCCGGCCCCGCGTGAGCCCCGTCTCACCTGGGCAGCGCCCCTTGGCTATGCAACGAGTTGCATAGAAAGATCGCGGCATGGCCCTCGAGCACGCGATCCTCGTCTCCCTGCTGGAGAAGCCGGGCTCCGGTTATGAACTGGCCCGGCGGTTCGAACGGTCCATCGGATACTTCTGGACCGCCACACACCAGCAGATCTACCGCGTTCTCCGACGCATGGAGAGCGACGGCCTGCTCGCCGTCCGTGAGCTGCCGCAGCAGAGCCGACCGGACAAGAAGGAGTACTCCGTCGTAGGCCCTGGCCGTGCCGCCCTGTCCCGGTGGCTGCACGAGTCGATCCAGCCCGAGAGCATGCGGCACGACCTCGCCGTCAAGATCCGGGGCGCGGCCTTCGACGACCCGTCCGTGCTGGTCCGTGAGGTCGAACGGCACCGTCAGGTGCACAGCGAACGGCTCGCGCACTATCTGGCGGGCGAGCAGCGCGACTTCACCGGACCGGCGGCTCCCCCCTCGCTCGACGCCGCTCAGGAACTGCAGCATGTCGTGCTGCGTGGCGGCATCGCGTACGAGCGGATGACGATCGCCTGGCTCGACGACGTGCTCGACACCCTCCGGCGGCTGGGCACGGCAGAGCCGCACGCCTGAACCGCCGCCGGCCGCCACCGCCCGCGCTCCACGCCGTTCAGCTCCGCACCATCCACCCTCACCCCCTCAACCCTCACCCCCCTCAACCCTCGACTTCCGGAAGGCGGATCGTCATGGCCGACTCCCTCCTCTTCAACCCGCGCACGTACGACCCCGCGCACTTCGACCCCGAGACCCGCAGGCTGCTGCGTGCCACCGTCGACTGGTTCGAGGACCGTGGCAAGCGCAGGCTCATCGAGGACTACCGCTCCCGCGCCTGGCTGGCAGACTTCCTCGCGTTCACCGCGAAGGAAGGGCTGTTCGCCACCTTCCTCACCCCGGCGTCCGCCGGGGGACCGGAGGACCGGCGGTGGGACACGGCCCGGATCGCGGCCCTCAACGAGATCTTCGGCTTCTACGGTCTCGACTACTGGTACGCATGGCAGGTGACCATCCTCGGCCTCGGGCCGGTCTGGCAGAGCGAGAACGCCGCCGCGCGCGCCCGTGCGGCGGAACTCCTGTCCCAGGGCGAGGTGTTCGCCTTCGGCCTCTCCGAGAAGTCCCACGGCGCCGACATCTACTCCACCGACATGCTGCTGACACCGGACGCAGGCGGCGGCTTCCGGGCGACGGGTTCCAAGTACTACATCGGCAACGGCAACGCGGCCGGGCTCGTCTCCGTCTTCGGCCGCCGCACCGACGTCGAGGGCCCGGACGGCTACGTCTTCTTCGCCGCCGACAGCCGTCACCCGGCGTATCACCTCGTGAAGAATGTCGTCGACTCCTCGAAGTACGTCAGCGAGTTCCGTCTGGAGAACTACCCGGTGGGCCCGGACGACGTCCTGCACACCGGCCGCGCCGCCTTCGACGCCGCCCTCAACACCGTCAACGTCGGCAAGTTCAACCTCTGCACCGCCTCCATCGGCATCTGCGAGCACGCGATGTACGAGGCGGTGACCCACGCGCACCAGCGCATCCTGTACGGCCGCCCCGTCACCGCCTTCCCGCACGTGCGCCGGGAGCTGACCGACGCGTACGTCCGCCTCGTGGGGATGAAGCTGTTCAGCGACCGCGCCGTCGACTACTTCCGCTCCGCCTCCCCGGAGGACCGCCGATACCTGCTGTTCAATCCGATGACGAAGATGAAGGTGACCACGGAGGGCGAGAAGGTCATCGACCTGATGTGGGACGTGATCGCCGCCAAGGGCTTCGAGAAGGACACCTACTTCGCGCAGGCCGCCGTCGAGATCCGGGGGCTGCCCAAGCTTGAGGGCACGGTGCACGTCAACCTCGCGCTGATCCTCAAGTTCATGCGCAACCACCTCCTGCACCCGGCCGAGTTCGCGGCCGTGCCCACCCGCCTGGACGCGGCCGACGACACGTTCCTGTTCGAGCAGGGACCGGCCCGCGGCCTCGGCTCCGTGCGCTTCCACGACTGGCGCCCCGCCTACGACGCGTACGCCGGGACACCGAACGTCGCCCGCTTCCGGGAGCAGGCCGACGCCCTGTGCGAGTTCGTCGCGACCGCCGCGCCCGACGAGGAGCAGAGCCGCGACCTCGATCTCCTCCTCGCCGTCGGCCAGTTGTTCGCGCTGGTGGTGCACGCGCAGCTGATCCTGGAGCAGGCCCGTCTGACGGATCTCGACGAGGATGTGCTCGACGAGCTGTTCTCCGTCCTGGTCCGCGACTTCTCCGCCTTCGCCGTCGAACTGCACGGCAAGGACTCCGCCACCGTGGATCAGCAGCGCTGGGCCCTCGGTGCCGTGCGGCGTCCCGTCGTCGACGAAGCGCGGTCGGGCCGCGTCTGGCAGCGGGTGGAGGCACTGTCCGGGGCGTACGAGATGGCGCCGTGACGCCTTCCGGCCGGCACGTCACAGGCGCGCAGGCAGGGGAGGGGAGATGCCGAGGCTCGGGTCGCGGGTGAGCAGGTCGGCGACCCGAGCGATCAGCTGGCTCTCGGCGCCGTCGCGGGCGGTCGTCGGGTGGTACGCGAGCACGAAGCGGCGCTGCTGGTCACGAGTGGAGAACGCGGCGTTCTTGTAGCCGTACGTCTCCCCGGTCTTGCCCCAGAAGGTGACGCCGTTGACGGTGGCCTGCTGCAGTCCGGTGCTGTAGCGGGCCGGCGTGCCGTCCAGCATCCGCACGTCGTCGGGCGGCAGGGTGAACATCAGCCGGAGCAACTCGGGCGGGAGCAACTCGCCCGAGAACAGCGCGACAAGCAGGTGCTCCAGGTCGCTCGTGGTGGAGATGATGTCGCCCTCGCCCGTGCTGGACGACTGGTCGTACGTGGTGATGTCCCGCAGGCTGCCGTCGGCCATCGTCAGGTAGCCGTGCACATGTCGGCCGTGGAGACGCGGGTCGTCGCCCGGCACGACGGTGCGCGCCAGGCCCAGCGGGCGCAGGATCCGGGCCGCGACGGCCTCCCCGTACGAGCGGCCGGTCACCTTTTCGATGATCAGTGCGGCCAGTGCGTAGTTGATGCCTCGGTACTCCTGCCGGGTGCCGGGGGCGAACTTCAATGGTCCGTGGGTCGCCGTCGCCACCCACTCCCGAGGCGTCCAGTGGTCGAAGCGGTGACGGAACACCTCCTCCGCGGTGCGTGGGTCGGGGATGCCGACGTGGTCGGGCAGTCCGCTGGTGTGGTTGAGCAGGTGTGCCAGGGTGACAGCCGCGAACCGGTCCGGCAGCAGCCCCGGCAGGACCCGCCGGACCGGCTCGTCCAGGCGGATCCGCCCCTCCGCCACCAGCTGAAGCACGACCGTGGCGACGAAGACCTTGGTGACGCTGCCGATCCGGACCCTGTCGTCCGTCGTGACCGGACGCCGTGTTCTGATGTCGGCCACCCCCGAGGTGCCTCGCCAGGAGCCGGACGTGCCGCCGACGCGCAGCTGGGCCGCGGTCGACGGCGGGTGCCGCAGATCGTCGACGGCCGCCCGCAGAGCGGCGGGGTCCAGCGGCGGGAGCGGCGCGGACAGTGCGGCCGCCCGCTGCACCGGCAGGACCGCGGTGGCGGCCAGCGCCGCCGTACCCGACGCGGCGACGCTCACGAAAGACCTGCGGGACATGCGTGTGGAGGTCATGCCAGCCACCCTGTCAGCGGGCACTCCCGTGAGCATCGGGGTCCGCCCCCACCTGATCCCCCATCGCACCCTGACCCGTCCCGGACGCGTTGCGTGTCGGGCTCGGGGTGCCGTCGGTCAGGAACTCCACCGCACCTTGAAGACCCACACGTGCCGGCCCGCCTTGCGCGCTGCCGCGGGGACGTCGATCACCAGTGCTCCCTTGCTGACGGTCCAGGTCAGTGGCCGGTCGTGGCCCAGCATCGTCACCGTGTCCCCGCTGCGGATCGGTACCGGCGCCTCGATGGTGAGCCGTGCGCCCGGCTCGGCCAGGGAGTGGATGTAGAAGGCCCGGTTCGGACGGACGGTGAAGCGGAGGTCCGCCCCCAGTTCCGCCGTCTTCGACCAGTACGTCGTGTCGTAGACGGCTTCGCCGTTCGTCCGCAGCCACCGACCCGTCTCCCGCAGCCGCGTCTGCATGATCTCCGGGATGGTGCCGTCGGCGCGGGGGCCGATGTCGAGCAGGAAGTTGCCGTTCTTGGAGACGATGTCCACCAGGCTGTGCACGACCTGTTCCGTCGTCATGTAGGACCCGTCGGGGGTGGCCTGGTTGTAGCCGTAGCTGAAGGGGTCCAGGCCGCGGCTGGACTCCCACTTGGCGATCACCGTGTTGTCGTACGTCGTGTACTCGGGCGTCGTGAAGTCGTGGAAGGAGATGCCCGAGCGGTTGTTGACCGTGACGTCGATGGGACGGGCCCGGTTCTTGGCGTGGTTGAAGTACTCGGCGAGCACGTGCACGCTGTCGTTGGCGCCGCCGATGTCGCACCAGATGAGCTCCGGGTCGTACCCGTGGATCAGCTCCAGCATCTGCGGTGCCTGATAGTCCCTCACGAAGTCCTTGCCCGCGCGGTATCCGGTGTAGGGCACGGGATCGAGGGTGTACGGGTTGCGCGGGGCGTGCCCCATCCAGGGCTGGTCCGGGTTGAACCACTCGGGCATCGAGAAGTAGAGGCCGCGGTGGAGCTCGGGCGTGTAGCGCCGGGAGGCCTCGAAGAGCTCCTTGACCAGGTCCCGCTTCGGGCCCATCCGCACGGCGTTGCGGTCGGAGACCTTGGTGTCCCAGAGGGCGAATCCCTCGTGGTGCTTCGAGGTCAGTACGTGGTACTGGGCACCGGCGTCCCGGAACAGTTCGACCCAGGATCGCGGGTCGAACTTCTCCGCCGTGAAGCGCGGGATGAAGTCGTCGTAGGCGAAGTCCTCGCCGTAGGTGTCCCGGTGGTGGGCGTACGTGGGGTTGTTCGGGTCCTGCATCTGGTCCCAGTACCACTCGGCGTACTGCGTGCCGACGGGAGCCCAGGCGGGCACCGAGTACACGCCCCAGTGGATGAAGATGCCGAACTTGGCGCGGTGGAACCAGTACGGCGCCTGATGACCGGAGAGGGAGGCCTCGGTCGGCTGGTAGTCGGCGACGCCGAGGGACAGCCGGCTGCGCCGCGTGGCCGCGGTGGTGCCACGGCCGGTGACCGTCACCACGCCGTCCTGGGACGTGCCCGGTGCCGTCCCCGCACGGTTGCGGATGCCGACGCGCACGCGTGCCTGCTCGCCGGGGTCGAGGCGGCGGACGGCGGCGGGCTCCACGGTCCGGGCACCCGGCACGTCCACGTGCACCGCCACGTGGTCCCCGGCCAGCACGGCGGCGGTGCCCGCGTTGACGACGGTGGCCTCGACGCTCTGGGCGCCGGTGGACGGCAGGAGGGAGTGCGTGGAACGCACGTCGCGCAGGACCAGGGCGCGTCCCCGGGCGACCGGCTGGAGGGAGAGCGCGAACACGTGCAGCGAGGTCTGGTTGGGTTCGGGCGCGGCGGTGACCGGCAAGGTGATGGCGATCGCCTCGCGCTGGGGGTCGACCCACACCTCCGAGGTGCCGATGCCGACGCTGTGTTCGTCCTTCGCGCCGTCGGGACCGTAGCGATACGGCGTCGACAGCGAACCGCCCGCCGCGTACCAGTCGGCTCCGGTGAGGCCGGCCGTCGAGGTCGAGCCGTCCGCGTAGTGCACGCTCGCCCTGCCCGAGGCGTTGCCGTAACTCCCCGAGGTGAGGAAGTAGGCCGCCATGTAGCGGCCCTTGGGCAGGTCGACGCGCTGTCCGAGCGCGACGACGTTGTTCTTGGCGCCCGTGCCCGCGCCCGCCGCCGAGGACGGGAAGACGAACGGGACGCCGTCCACCTCCACCCGGCCGGCCGGGAGCTCCTCGCCGGGGAACGTGTAGCCGGAGCCGTCGAAGTCGCCGCCTCGCGCGGAGGCGGTGTCGATCCCGTCGTTGTCGTAGAGGCTGTCGAGCGGAACGGGAACCGGAGGGGGCACGACCGCCCAGGTTTCCGTGTGCCGCTCGCCTTCCTGAGCCGCCTGGGCGTCGGTCGCCGGGATGAGGGAAAGGGCGGCCGAGGCAGTGACACCCGCGGTGACGCCGAGGACCTGACGTCTTGGATACGTACTCATGACGGCTCCTCAATCATCGGATGTCTTGATGATTGAGGAGCCGTGAAGAGGTGTCAATGGGGTGGGCGCGCAAGGGAGTTGAATCAGAGATCGGAGGGGTTGGGTGTCGCATTCCGCGCGCGGGTCGTACGGCTGACCTGGTGGGGCCGGGAGGGCCTCAATGCCTGAGCAGCCACAGAACCCGGTCCCAGGACAGCAGGTGGTACACGACCAGCGCCGCGCCGAGCAGCAGGAGGCCAGGAGTCGCGATCACGGTCTTCCCGGACCGTGACGCATCGTCGGGCGTCGCGAACGCCCCCCACAGCACGGCCACCGCCACGGGTGCGGCGATCACGGAGACGTACTGCAGGGGTGCGGGTGTGGTGACTCATGCCCAGAGGCCGAAGCGGTTGGAACAGCTGCTAGTAGCTGTCGTAGCCAGGCTCGCCGCTCGGCCGGTAGACGCCGACGACGGTGCCGTTCTTCGTCGTCGAGACGCTGACCGGTTCCAGCGCGGTGGGGATGGCTCCGTCGGCGAACAGCCGCTTGCCGGTACCGATGATCACCGGATGGATGGTCAGCCGGTATTCGTCGACAAGGCTGTGCTTCATGAGGGTCTGGGCGAGGTCGCCGCTGCCGACGACGTTGATGTCGCCACCGTCGGACGCCTTCAGCGCGCGGACGGCGTCGACGACGTCCCCCTCCAGCAGCGTGGAGTTCTGCCACTCGACGGACGTGAGGGTCCGGGACGCCACGTACTTGTGCATGCTGTTCATTCGGCCGGTGAACGGGTTGTCGGGATCGGCGGTCGGCCAGTACGACGCGAAGATCTCGTACGTCTTGCGGCCGAGCAGCATCGCGTCGGCGGGCTCGTACCAGCCGGCGATGGCCGCGCCGACCTCGTCGTCGGTCACCGGCTTCTGCCATCCGCCGTGCTCGAAGCCGCTCTCGGCGTCCTCGTCCGGCCCGCCCGGCGCCTGCATGACCCCGTCCAGTGTCAGGAACGTACAGACAATGATCTTGCGCATGGTGCGCTCCCTTCGTCGGGGGGTAGACGACACGACCGCCGAAAACTCATCGGTGGGGGTGTTTCCTGAAGCGGCGGACGGACAGCACCGCGATCAGTACGCCGGCCGCGACGAGCAGCGGGGTGCGGTTGTCCCGTGCCGCCCGCACACCCTGGCCGGCCTTCGCTCGCACCGGCTCAGGTGCCCGCTCCCGGGCCAGCTGACCGGCATGCGCCGCTTTCTCGCGGACCTGCTCGGAAGCGGCGGCGGCCTTCGCCCGTACCGGCTCCTGGGTCTTGTCCTGCACCACGTGCGCGGCGTGTGTCGCCCTGTCGCGCAGCTGGGACCTGACCTGTGTCGTCCGGTGCGCGACCTGGTGCCTGACCGCGGTCGTCTTCTCGTGGGCCCGGCTCTTCACGTCGGTCCTGGCCGCGAGCGCCTCGACGGTCGTGCCGAGCTCCTGACGGGTCGACTCCACCTGTTCACGCAGTTCCTCCGGGGAGGGTGCTTTCTCATCGCCGCTGTGTGGCTTGTCCGGGGTCATCGCTGTGCCTTCTCCCTGATCTCGGCCATATCGGCCTTGACGCTGTCCATGGTCTGTTCCGGTGCAGGCGGAGAGGCCTTGCTGATCTGCCGCTTGCCCAGAACCGACATCAGCGCGGTGACGGCGGCCAGGACGCCGGTGACGATCAGAGCCGCCGCCCACACGTCCAGGACGAGCGCGAGCGCGGCGATCGCGGTGGCCACCAGTGCCTGGAGGGTGAGGACACCGATCAGGCCGGCGCCGCCGAACAGTCCGCCGCCCTTGCCGAATCGCTTGCCCTTCTGGGTCATCTCCGCCTGCGCCAGGCGCATTTCCTCGCGGACCAGCTGCGACAACTGCTGGGAGGCGCGCTGGACCAATTCACCGACCGGCTCCTGCGCTGCGCTGCCGGTGCGGGGGGAGCCTTCTGCGGTCATGGGGTTTCACCTGTCCTTCGTCGGCGTCCGTCGGGTTCTGTGCTGTCCGAGGTCGATGGGGAGGCGTCGACGGTGCCCCTACCGGGTCGTGGCCATGACCTCGACCGCTCACGACTCAAGGCGGCGGCGGTCCTCCTCGTCCCACTTGCGGGTGTCGCGCGGCTGGACATAGGGCTCCTGTCCGGCTGGATGGCCGCCCGCGACGGCCCGCTCGCGGTTCATCTCGGCGTCGAACTCCAGGCCGAGCAGGATCGCCAGGTTCGTGATCCACAGCCACACCAGGAAGATGATCACGCCGGCGAACGTGCCGTAGGTCTTGTTGTACGAGGCGAAGTTCGCCACGTAGAGCGCGAAGGCGGCGGAGGCGATCATCCAGATCGTCAGAGCCAGCAGGCTGCCCGGTGTGATCCAGCGGAAGCCTCGGATCTTCGCGTTCGGCGCCGCCCAGTACAGGATCGCGATCATGACGGTCACCAGGAGCACGAGCACGGGCCACTTCGCGATCGACCACACGGTCAGGAACGTGTCCCCGACTCCCAGCGTGGTGCCGGCCTGCCGTGCCAGGCTGCCGGTGAAGACGACGATCAGCGCGCTGATCACGGCCAGGACCATCAGCACCACCGTCACACCGAACCGGACCGGCAGCACCTTCCATGCCGGGCGGCCCTCGGGGACGTCGTAGACCGCGTTGGCGCTGCGGATGAACGCGGCGACGTAGCCGGAGGCCGACCACACCGCGAGGACCAGGCCCACGATCGCCATGACCGAGCCGATTCCGGCGTTGCCCTGCATCTGCTGCACGGCGCTGGTGAGGACGTCGCGCGCCGCGCCCGGGGCGAGTTTCTGGATGTTGTCCAGTACCTTCTGCGTCGCCGCATGGCCGGCGATCCCGAGCAGCGAGATCAGTGCCAGAAGGGCCGGGAACAGTGCCAGGATCGCGTAGTAGGTCAGCGCTGCGGCGCGGTCGGTCAGTTCGTCTCTCTTGAACTCCTTCAGAGTGCCTTTCAGTATGGTCCCCCAGGAGCTTTTGGGCAGGTCGGTCGGGGTGTCCGGTGACTGCCGCTCCACTTGCTCATCCGGTCCGGCACCCGTCCCCCGACCAGCCTCGACCTCGCGGTCGGCCACGCTGTGCCCGCCGTGCCTTCCATGCCGTTTCAGTGTCCGTACCATGCCGTGCGGGTTGCCGGACCTGCGGGTCTCATACCGGGCATTTTTAGAAAAATGGCACTTAGTAGGATTTGCGCTACTCCATTAATGCCTATGCATGTTTCTGGCTTGAGTCTCGCCCGCTCAGAAAGTGGACGTCCACAGACGGACCACGCCGTCGGTGAGTTGCAGGAACTGCCGGGCGCCCAGGTGGTGGCGGGTGGGGGAAAACCCCGGAACGTCGCCCAGGAGCTTTCCCCTGACCGGGTCCCATATCGACAGGCCGGTGTCGCCGCGGCTGAACAGGTGGGTGCCGTCGCTGAAGAAGGGTCCGGTCGGGCCCTCGAAGGCAAGGAGTTCCACGGCCGCACCACTCCGGCCGGCTCGACTCGTATCGAAGATCCGTGCCCCGGGCCGCATGCCGGCGTCGTGGTCGCCGATTCCCCCGATGGCGACCCGGGCGGAGTCGATCCAGGTCATGGCGTGATCCCAGTAGTCCGCCCGGCCGCACACCTCGACCCAGCTCGGGCCGTCCTCGGACTCCCGGACGTTGCCCTCGATCCATGGGCCGAGATCCCACACCGAGGGGACGCCGATCGGATGCCAGATCCAGCCGTCGTCCAGGATCCGCTTGCCGTCAGGGCTCACGAGCAGTGCGCCGTGGAAGTAGTCGAGGTAGTGCTCCGGCAGGTCGACTCCGTCGGTCGGCGCGGGGGACGACCGAGCGGTCAGTGGCTCTCCGGTTTGCGCGTCCGACACATCCAGCCGGTTCCATTCCGTGCGGTGGATCACGACGCAGCGCCCGAGGCGCTGTCCGAACGCCAGCGAGAACGGCACGGTCTCCGAGTGGTAGCCCTCGCTCTCCAGGTTCAGCGTGAGCTCGCCGGTCCGCAGGTCGATCACCTCTCCGAACCGGCCGTAGTCGTTGACCACCGCGGCGAACATGCCGTCGGGGGAGGAGTGCAGGCGCCTGCGAAGCTCGCGGTCGTTCCATGGTTCGTGGCCGGGTTCCGCCCGTACGGCTGTGGCCCCGACGGCCTCGTGATCACCGGCTGCCACGTCCCAACGGCTGATCGTCCCGTCCTCGCCCAGCGTCAGCCACACCGGCCGCTCGCCGTCGGTCACCGGCGTCAGATCGGCGATCGCCCCCAAGCGCGACGGCACCTCCACCGTACGGACGGCGTCATGACCACCTGTCATTACTGCCCTCCACGCCCCGGATCGGGCCAACAGTCTACCGGGGGGGCGAGTTGGGGTGTCTCGTGATCAACCCGGCCCTCCCGATCAGGAATCCGCCGGAACGCTTGTCATGCTGAGACGGTCCCGCCTCGCTCCCGGCCGGGTGCGCGGCGCCGCGTCTACCGGTGGGTGCCGAGTCCGTCGAGGATGAGCGCGAGCATGTGGGGAGCGCGGTCCTGTGGGGTGGACGCGGCGCGCCAGAGTGCGCCGGTGAGCTGGAGGAAGTCGCCGGGGTCGGCGTCCGGGCGGATGCTGCCGTCCTTCTTGCCGGCGTCGAGGAGTTCGGTGATGGCGGCGACGACGGGGCCGTAGCTCTGCTCGCTGATCGCCTGGTGGGCGCCGGGGCTGAGGGCGTCCCCGAGGCCGTGCTTTCTGCGCATGGCCTCGACGAGGTCGGTCGTCCAGTGGCGGAGCGCTTCCAGCGGCGGCATCTTCGCGAGCAGCCCCGGCACGGTGCCGACGATGCGGGTGACCTCGTCCTGGTAGACGGCCAGGACCAGCGCTTCACGCGTGGGGAAGTTGCGGTAGAGGGTGCCGGCACCGACTCCGGCGCGCAGCGCGATCTGGTTCATCGACGTGCTGCCGTCCGCGGTGAGCGCTTCGCGGGCGGCAGCGAGGATGCGCGCTCTGTTCTCACGGGCGTCTGAGCGGACCACGGGACCTCACCTTGCTAAGTGGAGAGTTCTCCACTACGTTATGTGGAGAGCTCTCCGCATACTCTAAGGAGCGTCATGCAATACATCAAGCTCGGCACCACCGGCCTCGACGTGTCCCCGATCGCGATCGGCGCGATGACCTACGGCGAGCCCGACCGGGGCCACCCCGTCTGGTCGAAGGGTGAGCAGGAGGCGCGCCCGCTGATCAAGCACGCCCTGGACGCGGGCATCAACTTCTTCGACACCGCCAACATGTACTCGAACGGTTCCGGCGAGGAGATCCTCGGCCGCGCGCTCAAGGACTTCGCCGACCGCGACGCCGTGGTGATCGCCACCAAGCTCCGTCACCCGATGCGGCTCGGACCGAACGGCCGGGGGCTGTCGCGCAAGGCGGTCATGGCCGAGGTCGACCATTCGCTGCGCCGGCTGGGCACGGACTACATCGACCTCTACCAGATCCACCGCAACGACCACGCCACCCCGTGGGAGGAGACGCTCGAAGCGCTCAGCGACCTCGTGAAGGCCGGCAAGGTCCGCTATCTCGGTGCCTCGTCCATGCACGCCTGGGAGTTCGCGAAGGCGCTCAACCTGCAGAAGCAGCACGGCTGGGCACGGTTCGTGTCCCTGCAGAACCACTACAACCTGCTCGCCCGTGAGGAGGAGCGGGAGATGATCCCGCTGTGCCTGGACGAGGGCGTCGGCACGATCATCTGGTCGCCGCTGGCCCGCGGCCGTCTCGCCCGCGGCTGGGACGACGCCCGCGCGACGCCGCGCTCCGAGACCGACGGCGCCTACGCGGACCTGCTGTACTCGCCCGCCGAGGAGACGTCCAACCACGCGATAGTCGACGCCGTCGGACAGGTCGCGGACGCTCACGGAGTCAGCCGTGCGCAGATCGCGCTCGCCTGGCTGCGCCGCCAACCGGTCGTCACCGCGCCACTGGTCGGCGCCGGCTCGATCCGGCAGATCGACGAGGCCGTGGCCTCCCTCGACATCGAGCTCGCCGACGACGAGGTGCGCGCCCTGGAGTCGCCGTACACCCCTCGCTATGACTGGCAGGGCGTCTCCGACGAGGCCGAGATGGAGGCCATCCGCCATCGCGTCCCCGGCATGGCTCTGGCATGAACTCCATCGTCCGCCCGGGTGCGGCCGCGCGCGCAGGGGCCCTTCTCATCCTCCTCGGCCCGCTCGTGTCCTGGACCGCCGAGTTCGTCACCGCCGCCGCATGGCAGGACCCGCCGTACTCGCCCCTGTACAACTGGGTCAGCCACCTCGGCCTGACCGGCCCGCCGCAGACCGCGTTCGGCCAGGTCGCCCATTCCCCGCTCGGCGCCGTCATGGACACCGGCTGGGTCGTCTACGGCGTCCTCCTGATCGTCGGTGCCTTCCTCGTGTTCGACCCGCGCCAGGGCGTCCGGCCGACCGTCATCGTGACGCTCGCGGTCCTCGCGGGTACCGGTGTCTCGCTCGTCGGCATCTTCCAGGGGTCCAACGCGAACGTCGACAACGGCCTGATCGCGTTTCACACCTTCGGCGCGCAGGGCGTCATGCTCGCCGGGAACCTCATGGCGATCGCCGTCGGATCCGGCGGTGCCCGCATCGGTCTCAGCAGGGGCCGGTCCCGCGCGATGGTCGCGCTCGGCACCGGGGGACTGGTCGCCTTTCCCCTCTTCATGGCCGACGTGCTCACCGGCTGGATGTGGAACGTGGGCATGTTCGAACGCGCCGTGATCTACCCCATCATGATCGGCCACGCCCTCCTCGGAAGCACCGTGGCCGCTGCCCGACGACGTCATGCGAACAGCCCGCTGAAACCTCTCGACACACGACTCGCCAGTTGAGGAGACACCCATGACACGCGTACTGGTCACCGGAGGAACGGGATTCATCGGGAGCTGGTGTGTGCTGGCCCTGCTCGACGCCGGGCACACCGTCCGCACCACTGTCCGCAACCCACGGCGCGAGCCGGAACTGCGCTCCTGGCTCCACGCGGCCACGACGTTCGACGACGACCGTCTCACCGTCGTACGCGCCGACCTCGAACACCCCGACGGCTGGGACGACGCCGTCGCCGGCTGCGACCACGTCCTTCACGTCGCCTCGCCGACGCTGCGCCTCACCCCGGCCCACGACGACGAGTTGGTCGTCCCGGCACGGGAGGGCGTCCTGCGGGTGCTGCGCGCCGCCCGAGACGCCGGTGTCCGTCGGGTCGTCCTCACGAGCGCCTTCGGAGCCGTAGGAATCGGGCATCCCGCGCGCTCGACCCCGTTCACCGAGGAGGACTGGACCGACGTCGACGCCGACATCCCGCCCTATCAGCGGTCCAAGACGCTCGCCGAGCGCGCCGCCTGGCAGTTCATCAAGGAAGAGGGCGGCACGCTGGAGATGGCGGCGGTTCACCCGGTAGGGGTTCTCGGGCCACTGCTCGGCCCCGACGACCCGCCGTCCCTGCGTCTCGTGCGCCGAATGCTCGAAGGGCGGGTGCCCGCGTGCCCTCCCTTCGGCATGGGCTTCGTCGACGTCCGGGACGTCGCGGATCTGCACCTGCGGGCGATGACCGATCCGGCAGCCGCCGGTGAACGCTTCCTCGCCGTCGCCGGGCACAGCCTGCGTGTCGTCGAGATCGCGCGCATCCTGCGTGACCGGCTGGGTGAACGCGCCGCGAAGGCCCCGACCCGTGAACTGCCCGTGTGGCTCGCACGCGCGCTTGGTGTCGCGAACCCGGAACTGCGACTGCTGAGGCATCAGCTCGGCCGGGATCTCGACGCCACGAGCGCCAAGGCGGAGCGGCTGCTGGGTTGGCGGGCGCGTCCCATCGAGGACACCGTCCAGGACACCGCGGAGAGCCTTCTGGCCCACGGTTTCGGGAAATGACCCCGCTCGTAGGCGGAGCAGCAGCTCGAACGCGGCGTCCCGCGCGGCATCCCGGTCGGTGAAGTGTGTGACCCGCCTACGCGCCTGGCCGTCCCAGGAGCCGATGGCGCGGGAAGCGAACGTCGAGCATGGGTGGGGCGCCGCCGTACATGCCCGCTCCGCCGTCATGAGGGAGGTGTGCCGGGAAGGGGTGTGTCGGCGTCGAGGGCGGTGGCGCGGAGGGCGGCGGCCACGCGGACGCTCGGGGTGGTCAGCGGGTGGGGGAGGTGGGCCAGGAGGAGACGCCGTTGTTCCTGGGGGCCGCCACGAACCGGCAGCACGCGGACGCCCGGTGGCGCGGCGGAGGCGAGCACGGCGGGCACGGTGGTCAGCCCGCAGCCGGCGGCGACCAGGTGGAGCTTGGCGAGCCAGTCGCGGGCGGTGTGGGCGATCTCGGGACGTTCGTCCAGGCCCGGCCAAACGCCCATGAGCTTGTCCTCTCCCGAGGAGGAACCGGCGATCCACCGCTGCCCGCGCAGGTCGGCCACGTCGACGTGGTCGCCGCGGGCCAGGGGATGGGCGGCGGGCACCGCGAGGCACAGGACGCGCTCGGTGAGTGTCCGCAGCGTGAGCGGGGGCGACTCGGTGTCCGGCGGCCGGAACGGCGGGGCCGAGGCGAGCAGGGCGAGGTCGATGCTGCCGGCCCGCAGGGCGCGCACCAGTGCGGGAGTGCTGCCCTCGCGGCCGACGACCTGCAGCTCCGGGTCCGTGCGGCGCAGCGCGGCCAGGGCGCGGGGCACCAGCACGGCGCCGGCGCTGGGGAACCAGCCCAGGCGGACCGTGCCCGCCTGGCCGGGCAGGCCGGACAGTTCTCGGGTCGCCGCGTCGATCTCGTCGACCACGGTCGTCGCACGGCGCAGCACGACCCGGCCGGCCGCGGTGAGCCGTACGCCGTCCCGCCGCCGCTCCAGCAGCTCGGCGCCCGCGGCCCGTTCGATCGAGGCGATCTGCCGGGAGACCGCGGACTGGGTGTAGCCCAGCGACACGGCGGCCGCGGTGAACGTTCCCTGTTCGGCGACGGCGCGGAAGACGCGCAGCGCGGTGAGTGACACATCCGAGAAGTCCATGACGTTTACGCATACTACCCGTGTCGAACTTTTGTTGGACTCATGGAACCGGGGTTCCTAGCGTGGCAGGCATGAACGCATCCCGCATCGCCCTCGTCACGGGCGCCAACCAAGGACTCGGCCGCGCCCTCGTCGAAGGACTGGCGGCCCGCATGAGCCCGGACGACCTGGTCCTGCTCACCGGCCGCAACCATCGGCGCGTGACCGACGCCGCCCACGAGGTCGGCCGGCTGCCCGGTACCCGCGCCCGTGTCGAGGGCCGGGTCCTGGACGTCACCGACACCGACGCCGTGACCCGTCTCGCCGAGGACCTCCACGCCGGCCACGGAGGGGTCGACGTCGTCATCTCCAACGCGGTCGCCCGCGTAGGGCCCGAGGAGTCACAGGCCGAGCGGGCGGACGAGTTCATCGACGTCTCCAACACCGCCACGCACGCGATCCTGCGCTCCTTCGGCCCTGTCCTACGTCCGGGAGGCCGACTGCTCGTCGTGGCCAGCAGCCTGGGCACCCTCGGCCACCTCGATCCGCGGCTGCGCCACCTGTTCGACGGTGCGACCCTCGATCAGGTCGAGTACGCCGTCGAGTCCTGGCGCGGTGCCATCCACAACAGGACCGCACAGGAGGCGGGTTGGCCGGTCTGGCTGAACGTGCCCTCGAAGGTGGCCCAGGTCGCCGCCGTCCGAGCCCTCGCCGCCGAACGCCGCGCACGCGACCTCGCCACCGGCACACTGATCGCCTCCGTGTGCCCCGGCATGGTCGACACCGCTACCTCGCGCCCCTGGTTCAGCGACTACAGCCAGGCACAGTCACCGGCCCAGGCCGCCGCAGCCCTGCTCGACCTTGTCCTCACCGAAGGCGCCGATCCCACCCTCTACGGCGAGTTGATCCGCTTCGGCAAGCCCCTGGACTGGCACGACGGCACACCCCCGGTGGAGCAGGACGGGATCCTCACTCCCTGAACGCCCGGCGCGGTCACGCCACACCGGAGCACACGGCAAGGAGGCGCGTGCCGCCCTGGCCGCCGACGGCAACGCCCTCGTCCTGGTGGTGAGTTCCACTGGAACCGACTATCTAGGCTGACGTGGTGACTGATGAGCGGGAGCGGGTGCGGCCGTCGGGAGTGTGGGCCACGGCGGTGGGGGTGGCCCGAGTGCGGGCGCTGGAGACCGCGCGGGAGAACGCGCTGTTCCGTGACCCACTGGCACGGGCCTTCGCCGCCGCCGGTGGCCTGTGGCCCTCCTCGTCGCCGCTGCCCGACGACGAGGCCGCGCGACGCCGCCGGGCAGCGGTGGCGTTCTCCATCGTCATCAGGACGAAGTTCCTGGATTACCTGTTGCGGCAGGCCTCGGCGTCCGGGGTCCGTCAGGTCGTACTGCTCGGTGCCGGCATGGACAGCCGGGCGTTCCGGATGGACTGGCCCGAGGGCACCCGGCTGTTCGAGGTGGACACCGCCGCCCCGCTGGAGTTCAAGGCTTCGGTGCTGCGCCAGGAGCGGGCGGTCGCGCGCTGCGAGCGGATCACCGTCGCGGTGGATCTGCGCGAGGACTGGCCGGGCGCGCTGGCCGCCGCGGGGCACGACCCGGCCGTGCCGACCGCGTGGATCGCCGAAGGACTGCTGATCTATCTGCCCGAGGACGCGGTGGAGGTATTGCTCTCCAGGATCAGCGCGCAGTCGGCGACAGGCAGTCGGATGGGGCTGACGCTGGGCTCGCGCGGAGTGATCGAGCGCTTCGGCGCGGGCGCCGTACCGGGATCGCCGGCCTCCATGTGGCTCTCGGAGATGCCCGAGGACCCGGTTGCCTGGCTCGCCGGGCACGGCTGGGAGGCCCAGAGCCACAGCCTGCGCGCATGCGCTGCCGCCTACGGCCGCCCGATCAGCACCCCGCCGCGGCGCGAGGAACTGCCCGGCGGACTGATCTCGGCGATCCGCCGGTAGAACCCTCCGGTCTGTCCGGCTGCAGCGAGACATGGCATGTCTCGGCGTCCATAAACAGGCACAAAGGTGCAGAAGCCTCTTCAATTGCCCTGCGGTGTATGGCTTTTCATCCCTGCACATCTGTTGACACGCGTGGGATACATGCAGGACCTTCATGCGTAACATCCGGTACCCCAGCCCCAGGCGTACCGCGCCACCCGTGTGCCTCATGTCGCCAGGGAGCGCGTGGCCTCCCTGGCGAACCGCCCTGGACGTAGGAGTGAGCTCATGTCGTCAGGAAGACTGTCCCGCCGTACGCTGCTGGGCGCGGCGGGCGCCGCCGTGGCCGCGACCGCGCTGCCCGCGTTGTCGCCCCTGCTCGCGGAGGCCGCCGCCGCGGACGCCCAGACCAATCTCGGAAACCTGGTGAACCTGCGGTTCGGCATGTTCAACCACTTCAACCTGGGAACCTTCACCAACGAGGAGTGGGCGGCCCCGAACCAGAGTCCGACGCGATTCGCTCCCACGGCGGTGGACTGCGCGCAGTGGGCGGCCGCGGCCGCGGCGGCGAAGATGAGCTACGGAGTGCTGACCACCAAGCACCACGACGGCTTCGCCCTGTGGCCCAGTGCGTACGGCACGCAGAACGTGGCCAACAGCTCGTACAAGCACGACGTCGTGCGGCAGTACGTCGACGCGTTCCGCGCCCAGGGACTGCGAGTGGGCCTGTACTACTCGATCTGGGACCGCACCTACAACGTGCAGGCCTACGACAGCCGCCACGGCGTGCCCGCAGACCAGGTGATCCAGCCCGGTGACCTGACGTTCATCCTGAACCAGATCACCGAACTGCTCACGAACTACGGCACCATCGACATGTTCATCACCGACGGCTACGCCTGGCAGATGGGCCAGCAGGCGATCTCGTACCAGCGCATCCGGGAGCACGTGAAGTCGCTCCAGCCGGACATCGTCATGATCGACCACGGCGGCCTGTCGGTGCCCTTCCTCGGTGACGCGATCTACTTCGAGGAGCCGTTGGGCGTGACGGCTCCGGCGGGCAACACCTTCGCCGCCCTTCAGGGGCAGACGGTCAGCAACGGCTGGTTCTGGCATCCGACCACGCCGACCACCGACCCCATGAGCAAGGCGGCGATCCTGTCGCACCTGGCGGACCTGGAGCCGAAGTACACCTCGTTCATCCTCAACTGCCCGCCCAACCGCGACGGGAGGCTGGACACCAACATCGTCACCCGGCTCGCGGAGGTCGGCGCCGCCTGGAGCCCGAACACCTCCCGCCCGCCGCTGCCCGCCCAGATGCCCCGCGCGGAACACCCCGTGACCCCTGTCAGCGCCTACGCCACCGGCTTCCACACCGGTGAGGGCCCCATGAGGGCCATCGACGGACTCAGCGACAAGGACTACGAGACCTGCTGGTCGACCTGGAGCCAGGCGACGCTGCCCCACGCGATCACCATCGACCTGGGCGGGGTCTGGAGCAACATCTCCACCCTGGAGTACCTCCCCAAGCAGTGGAACCGCAGCAACACCACCGACGGCGACATCACCTCGTACACCATCTCCACCAGCACCGACGGCACCAACTTCACGGTGGCCACCAGTGGCACCTGGGCCGGTGACCGCGTCACCAAGGTGGCTGAATGGCCGGCGAGGAACGCCGGATACGTCCGCATCCAGGTGAACGCCGCGACCGGCGGCTACGCCAACGTGAACGCCGTCAGGATCGGCGGCCGCACGGCCACGCCCGTCCTCGTCTCCTCCGTCCTCCCGGGCAACGGCACGGTCTACCGCATCGTCAACCGCAAGAGCGGCAAGGTCGCCGACGTGTACAACTTCGGCACCGCCGACCGGACGAACATCCAGCTGTGGCCCTGGCTGAACAACACCGCACAGAAGTGGACCTTCACCTCCACCGGCGACGGCTACTACAAGATCAAGAACGTCAACAGCGGCAAGCTGATGGAGGTGGCCGACCTCTCGCGGGCGGACGGCGGCAACGTCTCCATCTGGGGAGACGACAGTGTTCCCCAGCAGCACTGGGCGGTCACGCCGACCGGTGACGGCTACTTCTACCTCACCAACCGGCTGAGCGGACTGTCACTCAACGTCGAGGGTGGCTCGACCGCCGACGGCGCCAACATCAATCAGTTCACCTACACCCGTGCGCCCGAGGAGCAGTGGCAGATCATCGCGGTCTGACATGCCCGGCGGACACGCGTGGCTCGCCGGGGCCGGACCCTCTCGGGACCGGCCCCGGCGAGTACTCACCGTCTCGCAGTGCTACGGCAGGGGCGGGTAGGCGTTCTGCATCAGTTGCTGGAACTGGGCGGAGAACCAGTGTCCGGCCAGCGGGGCGTTCGGCAGGGACCCGGTGGGGTTGTTGCCGTTGCGGGCGTTGCCACCGTAGGTGGGGTCACACATGCGGTCGAAGCCCTTGCCCTCGTCGTTGGGAACGGCGGCGCTGGCGCCGTCGGACTCACCCGGAGGCTTGACCCACACGTAGGCGTCGATGCCGGCGGCCGGAGCCGCGGTGGGCCGTTCGCCGATGCCCGCGCCGCTCTGGTTGCACCAGTTGCCGGCATGGATGCGGCGGTCGACCCGGCTGCCGTCGACGTAGGCGTCGACCGAGGTCAGCGGGCCCGGGCCGGTGGGACGGGCGGAGCCACCCCAGCCGTTGCGGGAGGTGTCGATCAGCATCCCGATGCCGGAGTTGAACCCGGCGGCGACCAGCTTGTCGCGCAGTCCGACCGCGAAGGACTGCTCGTCCACGTACTGGTTCCAGTCCACCCACTTCGACTGGCGCACGGTCTGCCCGTTGACGCTGTCGGTGACCTTGAAGTTCGGCTCCTTCGCGGGGCTGTAGTTCGCGGTGTTGACGATGAACCCGGCCACGTCGTTCACGCTCGCGCCGTTGGTCGTGGCGACCTTGGCGAACTCCTGGACGGACGGGCCGAGGTTGCTGTCCCAGCCGAGCCAGCCGTGGTGGCCTGCGTCGATGTAGTTGTAGACGTTCGGGATGGCGCCGAGCTTGTCCAGGGCGTAGGAGACGCCCTTCTCGTAGTTGCCGTTGCTCTTCATGGTCACGCAGGCGTCGGTGGTGGTGGGGGTACCGCCGGCATTGGTGACCAGGTTGGGCAGCGAGTCGGGCTCGATGACGGTGGCGATCCGCAGACCCGCGTACTTGGACTCGGACAGGAGGGAGGCGATGGGGTCGATGTACTGGGACTTGTACTTGTCGAGGTCGCCCGGGCCGAGTTCGCCGTTGGAGGCGAGGGCTGCGCAGTCGCGGCCCGGAAGGTCGTAGATGACCAGCTGGACGACCAGGTCACCGGAGCCCTTCTGCTTCAGCGCCTCGTCGAGGTGGGCTCGCAGCCCCATGCCTCCGTTGACGCCGTTGATCGCCGCGATCCGGTCCAGCCAGACGGCGGTGGGCTGGTTGGCGATCTTGCTGCCGCCCGGTTCGGCCGCGGCCTTGGCGGACCACTCCGGGTTCACATAGACCTTGGCCCCGGAGTAGGGGTTGGCGGCCTGGGGTCCGGTCGGACCGGGGTCCGTCGGGCCCGGGTCGGTGGGGCCGGGGTCGGTCGGTCCGCCGTCGACGTTGCAGGTCACGCCGTCGAGGGTGAAGGTGGCCGGGACGGCGTTGGTGCCGCTGTAGGAGGCCTGGAAGCCGAAGCTGACCGAACCGCCGGTGGCGAGCGTGCCGTTGTAGCTCTCGTTGGCGGCGGTGACCGAGGTCCCGCTCTGGCTGACCTTCGCGTTCCAGCCGTTGGTGACCTTCTGGTTACCGCCGTACGACCACTTCACCGACCAACTGGACTTGGACGCGCTGTTGTTGGTGACGGTCACGGCGGTGGTGAAGCCGGTGTCCCACTGGTTCTGCACCTTGTAGTCCACAGTGCAGGGTGCCGCGGAGACGGCGGCGCCGGCCGGTGCCGTGAGGATCGCCGTCCCCGACGTCCCGGCGAGAACCGCCAGGGCAGCGAGAAGTGACATTCTGGTGCGACTCATCAGTGTGGGTCCTTTGTGTGGTGAGGGTTGTCGGTCGAGGGCGCGCAGGTGATCGCGCAGGCCGATGCCGTACCCGGTGCGCGTGCCGCCGTGGAGGCATCGCGGGCGGCCCCGCGGAGCTGTCCCAGGCGTCCGAAGGTGCAGGTGCAGCAGCAGCTCCCACTCGGGCACGAGTGGTGGAGCTGCCGGGCGGTGGCGAGGTTGCCGGCCCGGTCAACGGGCCCGTCGGTCGGCCACCTGTCCGGGTGTCGGAGTGCGTCGGAGCGTTCGACGCCGAGCGGCTCGTGACTCTTGCCATCGGCGTCCACGAGCCTCTCGCCCGGGACTTGCGGCGCAGACGTGCAGGTGAACTGGAGTGCAGTCGAGCGAAGGGGGGTGTCGCATGAGCGACTCCTAGCAGCTTGGCGCGCCGTGACGGCCGCGTCGACTGATGGAAGCGCTCCCACTGGTGCGAACGAAGCTAGCGTCAACCGCCACCGTTTCACAGGGTTGTTACTTAAGTTTTTTCGTCAGGTTCAGTTCAAAACGATTCAACTCCTCAACGTCTTGACGGGGTAAGCCTCCATCCTCACTATGGGAGCGCTCCCACTGGTTCAAGCCTTGACCCCCACCAAGTCGCCCCTCGCGAGGAGGACCAGAACCATGGATCCAGGACGTAGGCGCAGAGCTGCGCGGCGGCTGTGGACCGCTGTCGCGGCCGCGTTCGCCCTGCCTCTGTCGATGCTTGCCACCAGTTCAACGCCCGCTCAGGCGGCGGGCGTTCAGTGCAGCGTCGACTACAGGACCAATGACTGGGGTTCCGGTTTCACCGCCGACCTCACCATCACCAACCGTGGAACCGACGCGATCAACGGCTGGACGCTGACGTACGCCTACGCGGGCAACCAGAAGCTGAGCAACGGCTGGAACGGCACCTGGTCCCAGTCCGGCCAGGCGATCACCGTGAAGGACGCCGGCTACAACGGCACCATCGCGGCGGGCGCCGCCGTCTCCGCCGGGGCCCAGTTCAGCTACAGCGGCGCCAACACCGCGCCCACGGCCTTCGCGGTCAACGGCACCACCTGCACCGGCGCGCACCAGCCGCCGGTCACCGTGCTGACCAGCCCGAAGCCGGGTGCGGTGTACTCACAGGGCGACGCGATCCCGCTCGCGGCGACCGCCGCCGCGGCCGACAACGCGACGATCGGCAAGGTCGAGTTCTACGACGACACGACCCTGCTGGGCACCGACACCACCGCGCCGTACGCGCTCTCGACCTCCACCTTGTCCGTGGGCAGTCATTCGCTGGTGGCGAAGGCGTACGACAGCCTGGGTGCCTCCGCCGTCTCGACCCCGGTCGGCGTCACGGTGGCCTCGGGTCCCGCCCTGGTGGCCTCGCCGGGTCAACTGGGCGTCCAGCAGGGCAAGTCGGGCACCTTCACGCTCAAGCTGTCCTCGCAGCCGAGCGCCGACGTCACCGTCACCACGGCCCGGACCGAAGGCAATGCGGGGCTGTCCGTGACGGGCGGATCGTCGCTGACCTTCACACCGTCGAACTGGAACACCGCGCAGACGGTGACGGTGACGGCCGACTCCTCGGGCACGGGGGCGGCTACCTTCACCTCCACCGCGGCCGGTTATGCCAAGGCGACGGTCACCGTGACGGAGCTGGCTGCCTCCAAGGCGTACGACGCCCGTTTCCTGGATCTGTACGGCAAGATCACCAACCCGGCGAACGGCTACTTCTCTCCCGAGGGCATCCCGTACCACTCGGTGGAGACGCTGATCGTGGAGGCCCCGGACCAGGGGCACGAGACGACGTCGGAGGCGTACAGCTACCTCCTGTGGCTGCAGGCCATGTACGGCAAGGTGACCGGTGACTGGTCCAAGTTCAACGGTGCCTGGGACATCATGGAGAAGTACATGATCCCCACGCACGCCGACCAGCCGACCAACTCCTTCTACAACGCCTCCAAGCCGGCCACCTACGGTCCTGAGGCGGACACGCCGAACGAGTACCCGACGAAGCTGGACCAGTCCGTGCCGGTCGGTTCGGACCCGCTCGCGGCCGAGCTGAAGTCGACGTACAACACGGACGACGTCTACGGCATGCACTGGCTGCAGGACGTCGACAACGTCTACGGCTACGGCGACACCCCTGGCGGCACCTGCGAGGGCGGTCCCACGGCCAAGGGTCCCTCGTACATCAACACCTTCCAGCGCGGTCCGCAGGAGTCGGTGTGGGAGACCGTTCCGCAGCCGACCTGCGACGCCTTCAAGTACGGCGGCAAGAACGGCTACCTGGACCTGTTCACCGGCGACTCCAGCTACGCCAAGCAGTGGAAGTACACCGACGCCCCGGACGCCGACGCGCGCGCGGTGCAGGCCGCGTACTGGGCCGACCTGTGGGCCAAGCAGCAGGGCAAGGGCTCCGACGTCTCCGGGACCGTCGGCAAGGCGGCCAAGATGGGCGACTACCTGCGCTACGCCATGTACGACAAGTACTTCAAGAAGATCGGCAACTGTGCCGGTCCGTCCACCTGCCCGGCCGGCACCGGCAAGGACGCCTCGCACTACCTGCTGTCCTGGTACTACGCCTGGGGCGGTTCGACCGATACGAGTGGAGGCTGGGCCTGGCGCATCGGATCCAGCTACGCGCACGGCGGTTACCAGAACCCGCTGGCGGCGTACGCACTCAGCAATTACGCCGACCTGAAGCCCAAGTCGGCGACGAGCGCGGCGGACTGGAGCAAGTCGCTGACCCGGCAGCTGGAGTTCTACCGCTGGCTGCAGTCCGATGAGGGCGCGATCGCCGGTGGCGCGACCAACAGCTGGGCGGGCCGCTACGCGACTCCTCCGGCCGGCACGTCGACCTTCTACGGCATGTACTACGACGAGCAGCCCGTCTACCACGACCCGCCGTCCAACCAGTGGTTCGGCTTCCAGGCGTGGTCGATGGAGCGGGTGGCGGAGCTCTACCAGCAGACGGGGAACGCGCAGGCCAAGGCCGTCCTGGACAAGTGGGTCAAGTGGGCGCTGTCCCAGACCACGATCAACCCGGACGGCACCTACCGGATCCCCTCGACCCTGCAGTGGTCGGGCCAGCCCGACACCTGGAACGCGTCGAGCCCCGGCGCCAACAGCGGGCTCCACGTCACCGTCGCCGACTACACCAATGACGTCGGGGTGGCGGCCGCGTTCGCCAAGACCCTGACGTACTACGGTGCCAAGTCCGGTGACACGAAGGCCAAGTCGACGGCGAAGGCTCTGCTGGACGGCATGTGGGCGAACTACCAGGACAGTCTGGGCGTCGCGGTCCCGGAGACCAGGACCGACTACAGCCGGTTCGACGACAGCGTGTACGTGCCGAGCACCTTCAGCGGCAAGATGCCCAACGGTGACGCGATCACGTCGTCGTCGACCTTCGCGTCGCTGCGCTCCTTCTACAAGAACGACCCGGCCTGGTCGAAGATCGAGGCGTACCTCAAGGGCGGAGCCGCCCCCGTCTTCACCTACCACCGGTTCTGGGCCCAGGCGGACATAGCCCTCGCCATGGGCTCGTACGCGGAGCTGCTCGAATGAGCCCCCGCTGAGGTTCCGCGTACACGACTCCGTCGCCGGGAGACGGAGTCACCCCCGCCGGGCGGTCCTCGCCCCCCAGAGGGCCGCCCGGCCTTTGTCGGGAGCGTGATCGCCACGGATGTCGCGACGGCGCCTGTCAACGGAATTGGGAGCGCTCCCAAAATGAGGGCGCTCCCCTTGATCCCTGATGTGGATCTGCATGCAACAGTTGAAGCAAAGGGGCAGGGCCCGTCCAGAACAACCGCTGGGGCACCAGCGCCCCCCAGTGCATCGCCGTCACGGACTCCGGCTTCCGGATCACCCGGGCCGACGGATCGGTCCCGACGAACGGCGCCCCGAAGTCGTACCAGTCCGTCTGCAACGGCTGTCACTACACCAACTCCTGGCTCGACCCGACGCCCCGTACCGACGGTGTGAACCGAGATCATGATCTGGTTCAACCATGTGGGAGGCGTGCAGCCGGTCGGCTCGCAGACCGGCACCGCCTCCGTGGCCGGGCGTTCATGGCAGGTGTGGTCCGGCCGCAACGGCTCCAACGACGTGCTGTCCTTCGTCGCGCCGTCCGCGATCGACAGCTGGAACTTCGACGTGATGGACGTCGCCCGCCAAGCGGTCTCCCGCGGACTGGCCCAGGACAACTGGTACCTGACGAGCGTCCAGGCCGGTTTCGAGCCCTGGAACAACGGCGCGGGACTGGCGGTGACGTCGTTCTCCTCCACCGTCACCATCGGTGGCAGCGCCCCTGGCGGGCCGGGCGGAGGCTCCGGCGGCGCGTCGGCGTGCAAGGTGAACTACGGCACGAACGTGTGGCCGGGCGGCTTCACCGCCGGCGTCACCGTGGCCAACACCGGCTCTTCCCCTGTCGACGGCTGGAAGCTCGCGTTCACAGTGCCCGCCGGGCAGCGTGAACGCGAGTGCCTGGAGCGCCGGGGTCTCCTTCGGGTTCCAGGGCACCTACGACGGCAGCTTCGCCAAACCGGCCGGCTTCAGCTCTGAACGGCACGTCCTGCACCGTGACCTGACCTCGGCGGCGGGCCGAGCGGCGGTGGACCGTGAAACGCCGACGCTATGCCGGATCGGCGCTCGATCGCAGGTGCTCCCGCAGCCAGTGCTCGGTGTTGCTGACGTGCAGCAGGGCCGCGGCCTGGCTCACCGCGGAGTCGCGGGTGAGGAGCGCGTGATAGATCGCCTCGTGTTCGGCGAGGGTCCGCCCGGTGGACTGGTCGTCCACCTTGCCTCGCCAGACCCGGGCGCGCAGGGTGCGGCCCGAGATGCCTTCGAGCAGGGCGAGCAGGCTCTCGTTCCCGGTGGCCGCCACCACGGAGCGGTGGAAGGCGGCGTCGTGGGCGTTCAGCCGCTCGACGTCGTCGCTCGCCTCCCGCATCGCGTCCAAGTGGCCCTTGACCTCGGCCAGTTGGTCGTCCGTGATTCTCGCGGCGGCGAGTCCGGTGGCGAGCGGTTCCAGAAGCCGACGGACCTCCATCAGATCCAGCAGGGCACCCTTGTCGCCCTGCAGCAGCTCCACCGCACCGCCGAGCCCGTCCAGCAGCAGGCTGGGCTGGAGGCTGGTCACGTAGGTGCCGTCGCCTCGGCGTACTTCGAGCACCCGGGCCACGGCCAGCGCCTTGACCGCCTCGCGGGCCAGGTTGCGGGAGAGGCCGAGCTGGGCGGCGAGTTCCGGCTCCGGGGGCAGTTTCGCGCCGGGCGACAGCGCGCCGGAGCGGATGAGCTCACGGATCTGCCCGATGGCCCTGTCGGTCAGGGACAACGTGAGCTCCTTCCGTGAGAGTGCCGTGCGGTCCGGTACGCGGATGGCCGGGGCGGCGCGTCGAGTGTGGCGCCGATGATACGGGAGGGTGTGCGCGGCCCGTCGGCTGGGTCGCTCCAGCGCCTCAAAACATTCTATGTTTGGTGATGAACAAAAGGCATCGAAAGCGGCATACTTGTACAAAACTGCAGGTGAGAAGCCGTTTTCATCCCTGCACACCCGTTGACATGGTGAGGACATATGGCGGACCTTCTTCCGTAACAACCGACGCGAGGGGTGGTGGCCGTCGCGCCGGTCCCACCTCTTCCGTCTGTCTCCGTCCGTCACAGGGATGCCCGATGCCCAGTTCGATCAACAGACGTCAGTTCCTGGCCGGTGCCACCTGCGTGGCCGCGACAGCCGTCGCGGGGGGAGTGTTCGGCGCCGGCAGTGCGCAAGCCGCTCCCAGCACCTACACACCCACATGGAGTTCGGTGAACCAGCACCCGCCCGCCCCGGAGTGGTTCCAGGACGCCAAGTTCGGCATCTACTTCCACTGGGGTGTCTTCAGCGTCCCGGCGTACGACAACGAGTGGTACCCGCGCAACATGTACATCGGCGGGAGCAACGCCAACACGCACCACATCGCGACCTACGGCGACCCCTCGGTGTGGCCGTACCACAACTTCATCAACGGAGCGAACGACAAGGCGGGCAACTTCAACCAGTTCGCGCCCAGACTCAAGTCCGCCGGTGGGAAGTTCGACCCCGACGAGTGGGCCCAGCTCTTCGTCGACGCCGGAGCGAAGTTCGCCGGACCCGTCGCGGAGCACCACGACGGGTACTCCATGTGGGACTCCCAGTCCAACGAGTGGAACTCGGTCGCCAAGGGCCCCAAGCTCGACCTGCTGAAGCTGTTCACCACGGCGATCCGCGCCAAGAACCTCAAGCTGCTGGTGGCGATGCACCACGCCTACCACTTCAACGGCTTCTACGACCACGTGCCCGCCCAGAGCGACCCGAGCCTGAAGAAGTTCTACGGACAACTGGGTGCCACCGCGGAGAACCAGCTCTGGTACGACAAGCTCAAGGAAGTCATCGACCGCTCCCAACCGGACATCCTCTGGCAGGACTTCAAGCTGGACGCGGTCGACGAGACGCAGCGCCTGAACTTCCTGTCGTACTACTACAACCAGGCCAACTCCTGGGGCAAAGAGGTCGTCGCCACCTACAAGGACGGCTTCGACGGCCACGGCGAGGTCTTCGACTACGAGCGCGGCGGCCCCGCGGACCTGACCGCCCCGTACTGGCTGACCGACGACAGCATCTCCAGCTCCAGTTGGTGCTACACCCAGGGGATCGGCTACTACAGCATCCAGCAGATGCTGCACTCCCTGATCGACCGCGTCAGCAAGAACGGCAACGTGCTGCTGAACATCGCGCCGATGGCCGACGGCACCATTCCCCAGGCGCAGAAGGACATCCTGCTCGGCATCGGCGACTACCTGAAGCGCTTCGGGGAGTCGGTGTACGGGACCCGGGCATGGACGCAGTACGGCGAGGGACCCACCCGGATGGGCGGCGGCTCGTTCACCGCCCCGCTCGTCGGCACCGCCCAGGACATCCGCTTCACGCGCAGCAAGGACAACACCGTTCTGTACGCCACCGTCCTCGGCTGGCCCGGCAGTTCACTGAAGATCAAGACCCTGGGCTCGGACCGCATCAGCCTCTCCTCGCTCGCCTCGGTGAAGCTGCTCGGCTCGACGGCCGGCACCTACATCGACCTGGCCGCACCGAGCCAGGACTCCTCCGGGCTGACCGTGACGCTGCCCTCCTCGGCGCCGTACACCGCGGGCGCCTACGTCCTCAAGCTCACCTTCTCGGGCCGGATCCCCCCGCTGCGTCCCGCGGTCGGCGCCGTGGTCTACGGGGACGTGAACTACTCCGCGAAGTACGCGGTGCTCGGCCCGGGCACCTACACGGCCGACCAACTGGCGCTGGCCGGAGTGGACGCGCAGAGCATCTCCTCCCTGAAGCCGGCGGCCGGGAACCAGGTCGTCGCCTACAGCGGTGACAACTTCACCGGCACCTCCTGGACGTTCACCGCCGACAACCCCGACCTCAGGGTCACCGGTCAGAACGACCAGATCACCTCCCTGAAGGTGCAGTTCGATCCGTCCGCCTACTTCCGCATCACCAACGTCACCGACGGTCTCGCCCTGGACAGCGGCGGGAACGTCGCCTCGGGCTCCAATCTGAAGCAGTACACATGGGACGGCAGCCCCAACCTCCAGTGGCAGCTCGTGGAGGTCGGCGGCGGCTACTACAAGCTGGTCAACCGGACCAACGGCATGGTCGCCGACGGCTGGGGCGCCACGTCCGGCTCCGCGGCCCGGCAGGCGGCGTGGACCGGCAACAACAACCAGCAGTGGACCGTCACCCACCGCGGCGAGGGCATGTGCACCATCGCCAACCGGGCCACCGGTCTCGTCCTGGACGGCGGCGGCAACGTGGCCTCCGGCTCCGTCACCAAGCAGTGGACCTACGACAGCAGCACCAATCTGCTGTGGACCTTCACCGCCCAGTGAGACCGGCGCGCAGGCGCTGAACGGAGGTGTCGCCCGGACGGAGAACCGTCCGGGCGACACCTCGCTCTCGTCGACGCGGTGCGGGCGTCGCTGTCTGTCTCAGCCATCGGATCCCGTCATCGGCAGGGCCTGTGTGGACTCCAGGTGCTCGCGCAGCCACCGCTCGGTGTTGTCGACATGCACCAGAGCCGCGGCATGGCTCAAGAAGGCGTCACGCGTGGCCAGCGCCGCGTAGATCGCCTCGTGCTCCGCGAGGGTGCGGGCCGCCGCACGGGTGTCCACCAGACCGCGCCAGATCCGGACGCGCAGGGTGCGGCCCGAGATGCCTTCGAGCAGCGCGATCAGCGTTTCGTTGCCCGTGACGTCGACGATGGCCCGGTGGAACGCCACGTCGTGCGCGTTGAGGCGCTCGACGTCGTCGCGCGCCTCGCGCATGGCGTCCAGATGCCGCTTCACCTCGGCCAGTCCGTCGTCCGACAGCCGGGCGACGGCCAGGGCGGTGGCGGCGGGTTCGAGCAGGCGCCGCACCTCCATGAGGTCCAGTACGGCAGTGGGGTCGCCCTGGAGCAGTTCCACCGCGCCGCCGAGGCCTTCGAAGAGCAGGCTCGGCTGCAGGCTGGTGACATACGTGCCGTCGCCCCGTCTGATCTCCAGGACACGCGCCACGGCCAGGGCCTTCACCGCCTCGCGCGCGAGGTTGCGGGAGAGCCCGAGCTGGGCGGCCAACTCCGGTTCGGGGGGCAGTTTCGCCCCCGGAGGCAGAGCCCCGGAGGCGATGAGTGCGCGGATCTGTGTGATCGCCTTGTCGGTCAGGGACACCCCGGACTCCTCTCACCCGGTGCGAGGACACCGGCGCCGTCGGCGAAGGGGGTGTCGGGTCGGAGCAGGCCTCGGGAGCGCAGATCGTGCCAGAGGCCCGGGGGAAGGTCCTGCCGGTGCAGTCGCGCGTTGCGCCGGACCTGTACGGGGTCACGCATGCCGAGGGTGACGTTGAGGACGCTGGGGTGGGTGAGGGGGAAGGTGATGGCGGCGGCCGGCAGGGTGGTGCCGTGGGCCTCGCAGACGTCGGCGATGGCACGCGCGCGGTCGACTAGCTCGGGCGGGGCGGCCTGGTAGTCGTACTTCATGCCTTCGGTGGGGCGGTCGCGCGAGAGCAGGCCGGAGTTGAAGACGCCGACGGCCACGACGCCCTTGCCGTGTTCCTGAGCGGCGGGCAGGACGTCGTCCAGGCCCGACTGGTCGAGGAGGGTGTAGCGGCCGGCCAGCATCACCACGTCGGCGGCGGTCTCTCGCAGGAAGCGGGCGAGCATGGCGGACTGGTTCATGCCGGCGCCGATCGCACCGATGACGCCCTGGTCGCGCAGCGCGGCGAGGGCGGGCATGGCTTCGTCGGCGGCCTGTCGCCAGTGGTCGTCGGGGTCATGGAGGTAGACGATGTCGAGCCGGTCCAGGCCGGTGCGGGTGAGGGTGTCGTCGATGGAGCGCAGGATGCCGTCACGGCTGAAGTCCCACTGGCGGCGCAGGTCGTCACGGACGACGAAACCCTCGGTGTCGACGCCCTGCGGGTGCTCGTTGGGGACGAGGAGGCGGCCGGCCTTGGAGGAGATGACGTACTGGTCGCGGGGGCGGTCGCGCAGGGCGGCGCCCAGCCGGTGTTCGGACAGGCCCAGGCCGTAGTGCGGAGCGGTGTCGTAATAGCGGATGCCCGCGTCCCAGGCGGTGTCCAGGGCGGCGGCCGCGTCCTCGGCGGTGGTGGAGCGGTAGAGGTTGCCGATGACGGAGGCGCCGAAGCCGAGCTCGGTGAGCTCCACGGCGGTGCGGGGGATCTTTCGGCGGTGCAAGGGGTGCTCCTGAAAGGGTCGTTCAGCGTCGGACATGTGCCGTGGCGCCCGCGAGGAGCGCTTCGACCTCGGCGAGAGTGGCCATGGAGACATCGCCGGGCGTGGTCATGGTGAGGGCGCCGTGGGCGGTGCCGTAGGCGAGGGCGCGCTCCAGTCCGGCCCCGGTGAGCAGCCCGTAGATGAGGCCGGAGGCGAAACCGTCACCGGAGCCGATGCGGTCCAGGACCTGCAGACCGGGCATGCGGGGGCCGTGCACCAGCCCGTTCTCGGACGACCAGGCGAGCGAGGACCAGTCGTTGACCCCGGCCGAGGGCACCTCGCGCAGGGTGGTCGCCAGCACCGTCGCCCGCGGCAGCCGGGAGGCGACCGAGGCGAGCGCGTCGGGCACCTCGTCGTCGGTCAGCCGCACGGCACCCGGCTGCGGGCCCGCGAGTCCCAGCGCGCCCACGACGACGTCGGCGTGCCGGGCCAGACGCAGGTCGATCTCGCGGGCACGGTCGGCGCCGCCCCGGCCGTCCCAGAGACTGGGCCGGTAGTTGGGGTCGTAGGAGACGGTGACGCCGTGGCGGCGGGCGGCCGCCATGGCCTCGTCGGCGACGTCCACGGTGGTGTCGGACAGCCCGGCGAAGATGCCGCCGGTGTGGAACCAGCGCACCCCGGCCGAGAACACCGCGTCCCAGTCGACGTCGCCCTTGCCCAGCTGGGAGACGGCCGTGTGCCCGCGGTCGCTGACGCCCAGGGCGCCGCGGATGCCGAAGCCGCGCTCGACGAAGTTCAGGCCGTTGCGTGCCGTGCGCCCCATGCCGTCCGCCGCGACCCAGCGAATGTGCGAGGTGTCGACGCCGCCCTGCAGGATCAGGTCCTCCACGAGCCGGCCGACCGCGTTGTCGGCGAGAGCGGTGACCACGGCGGTGCGCAGACCGAAGCAGCGGCGCAGTCCGCGGACCACGTTGTACTCGCCGCCGCCCTCCCACACCTGGAAGCTGCGGGCGGTGCGGATCCGGCCCTCACCGGGGTCGAACCGCAGCATCACCTCGCCCAGGGCGATCACGTCGGTCATGCCGCGGCCCTCTCCACTGCCTCGGCGGTGAGCCGACGGATCTCGTCGTACTCTCCGCGTTCGAGGTGGCCGGGGGTGGCGATCCAGCTGCCGCCCACGGCGAGGACCGAGGGGTGGCCGAGGTAGGCGGCCAGCTGGCCGGGGCCGATCCCGCCGGTCGGCACGAAGCGTGCCTGCGGGAAGGGAGCCGCGAGCGCGCGGAGCATCCCGGTGCCGCCGAGCGGTTCGGCGGGGAACAGCTTCACCGTGTCGACGCCCGCCTTCAACGCGCGCATCAGCTCGGTCGCCGTCGCCACGCCAGGCGCGACAGGTACCCCCAACTCGCGTGCCTTGTCGATGACTTCCTCGTCGAATCCGGGCGAGACGAGGAAACGGGCGCCGGCCGCCACGGCCCGTTCCGCCTGTTCCGCGGTGAGCACGGTCCCGGCGCCGACGGTCAGAGCGCCGTGCGCCGCCATCGCCTTGACGACCTGTTCGGCGTCGGGTGTGCGGAAGGTGACCTCCGCACAGCGGGCGCCGCCCGCCGCGAGCGCGTCGGCCAGCGGGCCGGCACTCGCGACGGACGGCACGGTGAGCACGGGCAGGAGACGCGAACCCGCCAGTACGGCGGCCAGGCCGGTGGTCATCGTCCGAGCCATCCGCCGTCGACGGGCAGGGTGGTGCCGTGGATGTAGTCGGAGGCGGGGGAGGCGAGGAAGACGGTGGCGCCGGCGAGGTCGTCGGTGCTGCCCCAGCGTCCGGCGGGGATGCGTTCCAGGATGGCCTTGCTGCGGACCGGGTCGTCCTGCAGGGCCTGGGTGTTGTCGGTGGCGATGTAGCCGGGGGCGAGGGCGTTGACGTTCACGCCGTGCGGGGCCCATTCGTTCGCCAGGGCCTTGGTCAGCCCGGCGATGCCGTGCTTGGCGGCGGTGTAGCCGGGGACGTTGATGCCGCCCTGGAAACTCAGCAGCGACGCCGTGAAGATGACCTTGCCCTGTCCGCGGTCCACCATGGTGGCACCCACGGCCCGGGTGAGCGCGAACTGCGCACTGAGGTTGACCTGCAGCACCAACTCCCAGTCCGCGTCGCTGTGCTGGGCGGCCGGGGTGCGGCGGATGGTGCCGGCGTTGTTGACGAGGATGTCCACCGGTCGTTCCCGGGCGGCGAGATCCTGGCCCAGGGCGTGGACGGCGGCCGGATCGGCGAAGTCGGCGCGGATCGCCTCGAACGAGCGCCCGGCGGCCAGGATGTCCTTCTCCACCTGACTGCCGGACTCCTCCAGGGTGGCACTGACCCCTACGATGTCGGCGCCGGCCTCGGCGAGCGCCCGGGCCATCGCCCGGCCGATCCCGCGCCGCGCCCCGGTCACCACGGCGAGCTTCCCGGTGAGGTCGAAGGCGTTCATACGGCGGCTCCCTGGGTGTCGTCGGTGCAGTCCACGAGGATCTTCATCACGTCCGCGCCGCCCTCCAGGGCCTCGAACGCGGCCGAGGCCTCGGTCAAGGGCACGACCTTGCTGATCAGCCGGTCGGCGGGGACGGTTCCGTCGGCGACCAGGGTCACGGCCCGCTCGAAGTCGCCGCGCTCGTACAACCGGGCACCCACCAGGCTCAGTTCACGCCAGAAGAAGCGGTGCAGATTCACCTCGCGGGGACGGGAGTGGATCGCCACCAGACACAACCGGCCCCGAACCCCGAGGACATCGACCGCCGTCTCCACCCCTGCCGCCGCACCCGACACCTCGAAGGCGACGTCCGCGCCGGCCTCGCCGGTCCACTGCTGGACGAGTCCGGTGATGTCGTCGGCGGCCGGGTCCCAGGTGCTCAGACCCAACTCCCCGGCGAGCAGGCGGCGGTGGGCGTTGAGTTCCACCACCCGCACCTCGGCGCCGGTGGCCCGGGCGACCAGGGCGATGAGGATGCCGACCGGTCCGCCGCCGACCACGACGACCTTCTCACCCTCCCGCACTCCGGCCCGGCCCACGTCGTGCACCGCGACCGCGGTCGGCTCCACGAGCGCGGCCCGGTCCAACGGCAGGGATTCGGGCAGCCGGACGAGAGTGGCGGCGGGCACGGTCCAGCGCTGCTGCATCGCGCCGGGCGAGTCGATCCCGATGAAGTCGAGATGCTGGCAGATGTGCTGGTGACCGGCGAGGCAGGCCGGGCAGGTGCCGTCCCAGCGCAGCGGGACCACGGTGACCGCGTCCCCCGGCTGCCAGCCCTCCACCCCTTGGCCCACGCGCACGACGCGGCCCGCCATCTCGTGCCCGAGCACGGCGGGCGCCGAGACCCGGGCGTCCATGTCCCCGTGGAAGATGTGCAGGTCGGTGCCGCAGATGCCGACGTAGGCGGGGGCGAGTTCCACCTCCCCCGGCCCGGGCTCGGAGTCGGCGGCGGGCGCGGTGTCCAGGGTGCGGGCCGAGGTGTAGCGCACAGCGAGAGTCATCGTGGGGTCAGGGTCCCTTCCGCGCGGACGCCGATGGTCAGCAGCAGGTTGGCGTAGGTACGGGTGTCGCCGGTGACGACGGCGAGTGCCAGGTCGGGGGAGCGGGCGGCGTCGTAGAAAGCGAAGCGGTCGAGCGTGTCGACGGGGACCGGTGCCAGTCGGTCGCGGTACTCGGCGATGGCCGGTGGCTCCGGCTCGCCCTCGGGCGGCACCATCACCTGCGCCGACTCCACGGGCAGGGCGCGCAGCAGCACGTCCAGGACGGTGGTGACGTCGAGGGTGCCGGGTGCCAGGTTGAGGTGGACGGTTCTGGCCCGTTCTCCGACAGCGGTGCTGGCGGGGTAGTGGCCGTCGGCGAGCAGGACACGGGCGCCGTGCCCGGCGCCCGCGAGCGCTTCGAGGATGCCGGGGTGCAGCAGTTCGGTCAGCAGCACGCAGTCCTCTCCTTACTTCTCGTTCTCGTGGTCGGTCAGCCGGTAGAAGGCGGTCGCCGTGTCGCGGAGCACCGCCTGCCTCTCGTGCGGGGAGCAGTCGCCCAGCAGGTGCTCGACCGCTTCGGCCCAGCGGGCCCAGCCGCCGGCGAGGACGCAGACGGGCCAGTCGGAGCCGAACATCAGCCGCTGGGGGCCGAAGGCGTCGAGCAGGATGTCCCACACCGGGCGGATGTCGTGGAGGGCCCAGGTGCGGTGGTCGGCCTCGGTGATCAGCCCCGAGACCTTGCACACCGCCTGCGGATGCGCGGCCAGCGCTCGTATTCCGCGTTCCCAGTCGGCGAGTTCGTGCCGGGCGATGGGCGGCTTGCCGGCGTGGTCGAGGACCAGCGGCAGGCCGGGAAGACGCTCGGCGAGGCGGACCGCCTGGGGGAACTGGTGGCTGCGGATCAGCACGTCGTAGCCGAGGCCCCGGTCCTGCACGGCGCGCAGGCCCCGCTCGACGGACTCCCGCTGCAGCCACTCGGGGTCGGACTCGCCCTGCACCAGGTGGCGCAGGGCTCGCAGATGTCCGCCCCCCGGCGCGGAACGCAGTGCGTCGAGTACGTCGCCGATCGCCGGGGAGGTCAGGTCCGCCCAGCCGACCACCGCCCCGATCAGGGGCTCTTGGCCGGCAAGGGCGAGCAGTTCCACCGTCTCCTCCACGGAGGCCACGCACTGCACGACCACCGTGCTCGTCAACGACCGCCCTGCGAGGGGCCGTTCGGCGGCCCGGCGCAGGTCCTCGATGCCGTGGCTGCGGCGGATCGGCTCGTGGCCGGGTGCGTCGAGCCAGGGCTGAGGACGCTGGTCCAGGTCCCAGACGTGGTGGTGGGCGTCGACCAGGGGGAGGACGTCAGACACGGGCGGCCCAGACCGGGCCGTCGGGGTAGGTGTACTCCTTGAGGGAGGCGGGGTGCATCTGCGCGCTCAGTCCGGGCAGGGTCGGGGCGAGGTAGTGGCCGTCGACGACGCGGACCGGGTCGACGAAGTGCTCGTGCAGGTGGTCGACGTACTCGATGACCCGGTCCTCGGTGGTCCCGGAGACGGCGACGTAGTCGAACATCGACAGGTGCTGCACCATCTCGCACAGGCCGACGCCGCCGGCGTGCGGGCAGACCGGCACGCCGAACTTCGCGGCCAGCAGCAGGATCGCGATGTTCTCGTTGACACCGCCGACGCGGGCCGAGTCGATCTGCACGATGTCGACCGCGCCGGCCTGCAGGAGCTGCTTGAACACCACCCGGTTGGCGATGTGTTCGCCGGTGGCGACCTTGATGGGGCTGAGCGCCTTGCGGACGGCGGCGTGGCCGAGGATGTCGTCGGGGGAGGTGGGCTCCTCGATCCAGTACGGGTCGTAGGGGGCCAGTTCGCGCATCCAGTCGATGGCGGGCTGGACATCCCATCTCTGGTTGGCGTCCACCGCGATGCGGACGTCCGGGCCGACGGTCTCGCGGGCCGTGCGCAGGCGCCGTATGTCGTCCTGAAGGTCGGCCCCGACCTTCAGCTTGATCTGGGTGAAGCCGTCCGCGACCGCCTCGCGGGACAGCCGGGCGAGCTTCTCGTCGGAGTAGCCGAGCCAGCCGGGAGTGGTCGTGTAGGCGGGGTAGCCCCGGTCGAGGAGGTGGCCGATGCGCTCCTCGCGGCCCGCTTCGGCGCCGCGCAGGATCTCCAGCGCCTGCTCGGGGGTGAGGGCGTCGGACAGCCAGCGGAAGTCGACCTGCGCGACCAGCTCCTCGGGCGACATCTCGGCGAGGAAGCGCCACACCGGCTTGCCCGCGCGCTTGGCCGCGAGGTCCCAGGCGGCGTTGACGACCGCGCCGGTCGCCATGTGGATGGCGCCCTTCTCCGGTCCCAGCCACCGCAGTTGGGGGTCGTGGACCAGTGAGCGGGAGAAGGCGCCGAGGTCGGAGCAGACCTGCTCCACCGACAGGCCGACCACATGCGGGGCGAGCGTGGCGATGGCGGCGGCCTGGGCGTCGTTGCCGCGGCCGGTGGTGAAGGCCAGGGCGTGGCCCTCCAGTCCGTCGCCCGCATCGGTGCGCAGGACCACGTAGGCGGCGGAGTAGTCGGGCTCGGGGTTCATGGCGTCCGAGCCGTCGAGGTGTTCGGAGGTCGGGAACCGCACGTCCAGGACGTCCAGGGCGATGATGCGGGCAGTTGAGGGCACGGGGGAGGACATGGCGGCAACTCCTGTGAGAAGCAAGGGAGATCGATCCCCCTGCGACGAGACGTGAACGCGGCGGAGGTCGGGCGGCCGGTGCGGCCGCCCGGGTCACTCCTGGACCTTGCCGCCGGTGATGCGGGAGATGGCGAGGGCGACCAGGATGATCAGGCCGTTGAGGGCGCCGATCCACTGCGCCGGGACGCCGGCCAGCGTGAGCACGTTCTGGATCATGAAGAGGAGCAGGATGCCGCAGAACGCGCCGAACATGGTGCCCTTGCCGCCGTTGAGGCTGATGCCTCCGATGACGGCGGCGGCGAAGACGGTGAAGATGTAGCCGTTGCCCTGCGCGGAGGCGACCGAGGCCAGACGACCGGAGAGCATCAGCCCGGCGAGGGCGGCGAGCACGCTGCCGGTGACGATGACGATCCACAGCACCCGGTCGGTACGGATGCCGGCCGCCTTCGCGGCGTCGACGTTGCCGCCGATGGCGTACAGCGAGCGGCCGAAGCTGGTCCAGCCGAGCACCACGATGGCGATCGCGAACAGTGCCAGGCAGATCCAGATGGAGGCGGGCATGCCGAACCATTCGGCGGTGCCGGTGTACAGCATCGACTCCGGCAGCTGGAAGAAGGTCTGCCCGCCGGAGATGCCGGTGAGGATCCCGCGCAGCACGATCAGCATGCCGAGGGTGACGATGAAGCCGTTGAGGCCGAAGCGGATGATCAGCAGCGAGTTGATCACGCCGACCAGCGCGCCCACGGCGAGCGTGACCGGGATCGACCAGGCACCGGGCAGCAGCCCCAGACCGTGTCCCGCACCGGTCGGCACCACCAGCCAGGCCGCGACACCGGGCGCCAGGCCCATGGTCGACTCCAGGGACAGGTCCATCTTCTTGACGATCAGGATCATCGTCTGGGCGAGGACCAGCAGAGCCATCTCGGACATGGTCTGCAGGACGTTGATGAGGTTGTCGGCCTGCAGGAAGACCGGGTTGACGATCTGGCCGACGATCGCGATGACGACGATCGCCGGGACGAGCGCCAGGTCCCGCAGCCGGGCCAGCGGGATCCGGCCGCCGAGCAGCGCGGTGCGCTTCTGCTTGGGTTCCACGGCCTGGGCGGCGGTGTCCGCGAGGACGGTGTCAGGCATTGAGGTCCACTCCTTCCATCGCGGCCACGAGGTCGTGGTCGTGCCAGCCGCGGGCTATCTCGGTCGTGACCCGGCCCTGGAACATCACCAGGATCCGGTCACACATACGAAGGTCGTCGAGTTCGTCGGAGGCGATGAGCACGCCGGTACCGGACTCGGCGGTCTCCTCGACCTTGCCGAGGAGGAACTCCTTGGAGCGCACGTCCACCCCGGCGGTCGGGTTGATCAGGACCAGCAGGCGGGGGTCATCGGCCAGGGCGCGGGCCATGACCACCTTCTGCTGGTTGCCGCCGGACAGGCTGGAGACCGGCAGGTCGGGCCCGGGGGTCTTGATGGCCAGCTTCTCGATCATGCCGTCGGCGAGCCGGTCACGGCGTCCGCGGCTGAGGAAGCCGTTCTTCCCGATCCGTTTCGGCACCGACAGGGTGGCGTTGTCGGCGATCGACATGTCGGGGACGAACCCCTGGTGGTGCCGGTCCTGAGGGACGAACCCGGCACCGGCCGCCAGCGCGGCGGGCACGCTGCCCGGGCGGGGCCGGCGTCCGGCGATCTCCAGGTCCCCGGTCGCCGCGGCCCGCAGTCCTACGACGGTCTCGGCGACCTCGGTGCGCCCGCTGGCGGCGGCGCCCGCGAGGCCGACGATCTCACCGGCGCCCACCTGGAAGCTGACGCCGGTGTACGTGCCGTCGCTGCCCAGCGCCTGCACCGACAGCGCGGGTGCGGCGCTCCGGTCCAGGGTGGTGGAGCGCTCCTGCCGCAGACCGGCGGCGGCCTCGCCGGTCATGGCGGCGACCAGTTCGGCACGGGGCAGGTCGGCGACCGGGGCGGTCACGATGTGCCGGGCGTCGCGGAACACCGTCACCATGTCGCAGATCTCGTAGACCTCCTGCAGGTGGTGACTGATGAAGAGGAAGGTGACGCCCTGGCGTTGCAGGTCGCGGATCCGGTCGAAGAGCCGGCTGATCGCCGCCGCGTCGAGCTGCGCGGTCGGCTCGTCCAGGATGATGAACCGGGCCCCGAAGGACAGTGCCCGGGCGATCTCCACGAACTGCCGCTGCTCGACGTCGAGTTCACCGGCAGGGGTCTGCGGGTCGACATCCACCGACCAGGTCGACAGCAGCTCCTGGGCCCGGCCGCGTACACCGCTCCAGCTGATGAGCCGGTTGGATCCGTGGTGGTGCCGGTTCAGGAAGAGGTTCTCGGCGACGGTCAGGGTGGGGATGATCGTCGACTTCTGGTAGACGCAGGCCACGCGCTGTCGCCAGGCGTCACGGTCGCTGAGTCGTGGTGCGGGGGCGCCGCCGAAGGTGACCGTGCCCTCGTCGGGGGCGTGCAGGCCGGTCAGGACGGACACGAGGGTCGACTTGCCGGCGCCGTTGCGGCCGACGAGCGCGTGGGTCTCGCCGGGTTTGATGGTGATCCGGGCGCCGTTGAGGGCCACCGTGGGTCCGAATCGTTTGACTATGCCCGCCGCCTCGACGACGGGCAGGGCTGTGGGGGCCCGCCCGTCGTCCGCCGGTGCGGGCGCGGGGCTGACTTCTCGCTCCCCGTCGCTCATCTCAACCGCCTTGTACTGGGTAACCGTTGGATGCCTGAAGGGGCGGGTCAGCCGAGGTTGTTGCCCCACAGCGCGGAGTCGTCGCTCTTGACGCTGGCGACGCCGCCGTAGGAGGCGCCGTCCGAGGTGACCAGGGGCGCGGAGAGCTGGTCCTCCAGCAGACCGTCACGGACCTGGATGATCGTGCTGTCGTGGTCGGTCTTGCCCGGCTTGAACGTCTTCCCGTCGATCGCGGCCTTGAGGTAGTACAGGGCGTACTTGGCGTACAGGTCGGCCGGCTGGGAGACGGTGGCGTCGATCTTGCCGGCGGCGATGTCCTTGAGCTCCTCGGGAATGCCGTCGTTGGACACGACGAAGACGTGCTTCTTGCCCTTCGGGTCGACCAGCAGGCCCTTCTGCTTGAGCACCTGGAGCGTCCCGGACAGGGCGAAGCTCGACTGCATGTAGACGCCCTTGATGTCCGGGTGGGCGGTCAGGTCCGTCTGCAGCTTCTGCGCGGCGACCGCGCCGTCCCAGTTGGTGGCCTCGCCGAACACCTTGATGCCGGGGTAGTTCTTCTTCATGCAGTCGTTGAACGCCTCGGTGCGGTCACGGCCGTTGATCGAGTCGAGGCCGCCCTCCAGCATGACGACCTTGCCCTTGCCGCCGAGCTTCGTGCCGAGGAACTGGCAGGCCTTCTCGCCGTACGCGCGGTTGTCGGCCCGCACCACCATGAAGACCTTGCCGCTGTCGGGGCGGGTGTCCACCGTGACGACCGGAATCTTCTTCGCACCGAGCTGGGCCAGGGTCGGCGCGATGGCGGCGGTGTCCTGCGGAGCCATCGCCACGCCCTTGACGCCCTGGCTGATGAACGTCTGCACGTTGGCGGTGAGCTTGGCGACGTCGTTCTGGGAGTTCGTGGTCTTCAGGGACAGACCCAGCTGCTTCGCGGATTCGGGCGTGTACTTGATGTATGAGTTCCAGAAGTCGGTGTCGGACCGCGGGTAGTCGACGCCCACGAGCGGCTTGTCACCCGACGACGCGGTGGTGGAGCCGCTGTCGCAGGCGCTGAGCAGGGTCAGTGCGCAGACGACGGAGGCGGTGGAGCTGAGTGCGGTTCTGAGTCTCATGGGTATTTCCTCGCGCTGGTCCCGGAGCGGGGTTGTTACGCCGGTGCGACGGTTGGATGTCGCTGGACGGAGAGATGGGATGTTTATAGGTCGGCCCTGGCTGAATGTCCAGAGGGTGCGGCGAAACTTCTGGAGATTGCGGCAGGACTTCGCAGGTGGAAGGTCATATTCGGGTCCGGCTCGGGTAATCCATCCCATGAATGTTGCCGATCCGTGATGGGATGTCTCTTGCGTCGACCTCGCAGGGCGAGCGCGGCTGGGTCGGTTTCGCGACTGCAACCCGGCGGTCGCGATCGGCGGCAGGCGTCTCGCCGGCGTCTGGGACGGGTGTCAAGGGACGAGCAGGGAACGAGTAGGCGCTCGCACGACTCCCTCCCCGGTCGCCCGGGCCGGGGCGGGCCACCCGCTCGCAGGTGACCGACGCGGGCTCCGCGGCCGGCGGGCCGTCGGGTCGCCGGCCGCGCTTGACCGAGGTGTCAGCGGTCGCGTAGGCCCTGTCCCTGCCCGGTTCGTCCCCCCGGGGTGCCGCGGCGAAGGTGGCGTCGGCCTCGACGAGAGTGGTGCACCCGTCCTCGGTGCGACCGACGCCGGGCCTGCCGTCGGTCCGCGGTCCGCGCAGGGCGTGCCGAGGCTGAACAGCTGTTGCATGCGCAATGGCCGCGGAGCACCCGTCGATCTTCGTCACCTGGGCGTGGGACGGCTGGGCATCAACGTGATGTTCCTGACATATGCGGCAAATCCTGCGCCGACGCACAGGAAAAAGAAAAGATCACCTCTCGGCAACCTTTTCGCGCGCGGTGGCCACTGAGGGGTGAACCATCGGCTTTTCTCCCCGGAACGGACGGACATGAGCACAGCTAGGCAGGTCGCGCGCGAGCGCAGGCGCAAGCGCAGAATGATGTGGGGCACGGTGTCACTGGTCGCCGCGAGCGTGGTCGCCTGCCTGGTGATGGCCCTGCTTCCCGGCGACAAGGACGACACGACACCGGCGGCGAGCACGACCGTCGCCGCCGCCGGCGAAGCGGACGCGGGGCAGACGCTGTCCACCCCGTCCGCGAAGGCGAAGACGTCCCCCAGCCCGTCGGCGTCCCGGAGCGCGACCGCCTCCCCGAAACCGTCCAGGACCACCGGCAAGAAGAAGCCCGCACCGGCCAAGACCACGCCTTCGGCGCATTCCGGGTCCGCCACGGCCTCGCTCGCCGGACGCATCAGGTCCGGCACCGACTACCAGGGTGTCGCCACCGCGTACGACGCCGGCGTCGGGGACGGAGCCTGCGGGTTCGGCCCCAGCCCCGACATGATGATCGCGGCGATGAACACCACCGACTACCAGACGGCCAGGGCCTGCGGGGCGTACGTCCACGTCCGGGCGGCGAACGGCCGCTCCGTCACTGTCCGCATCACCAATGAGTGCCCACTGCCCTGCGCGCCCGGACAGATCGACCTCAGTCAGCAGGCGTTCTCCCAGCTCGGTGACCTTCATCTCGGCCGGATCGCGATCACCTGGAACCTGGTCAGCCCCGCCGACGCCGGCACTCTCTCGCTCCGTTACAAGACTGGCTCCAGCCAGTACTGGTGTGGCATCCAGGTCCTCAACCACCGCAATCCGGTGGCGGCACTGGAGGTCAGTACCTCGGGAGGCTGGCGGCAGTTGGGCCGCACCTCCTACAACTACTTCCTGTCCGCCGACGGCACCGGCTGCGGCAAGGCGATCAGGATCACCGACATCTACGGGCAGCGGCTGACCGTGAACGGCATCGCGATCCGACCGAACGTCGTCCAGTCCACCAGCGTCCAGTTCGCTAAGCACTGACCCACGCCACGGGGGGGCGGTGGCCCGTGGCTCACCGGGACGGGCCCGGTGAGCCGGGGACGGCTCAACGCGGGCTTTGCGGTGGGGGCAGGGCGCTCAGGGCCTCCGATGGGACGGTGTGGTCGAGGAGGTGGAGGGGCGCGGGGCGCACTCCGACGGCTTCGGCGGCGTCCCAGTGGGCGAGGGCCCGCGGGAGATCGACGAGACCGTGGACGAGGGGGAGTCGGGTCCCGGCGGGCCGGCCGGTGAGGTGGGCGTGCAGGAGGGACTCCAGGCGGCAGGACGCAAGGGTGCCGGGCAGATGGAGTGCGGGATGGTGCTGGGTCCCGGTGGCGGCGTGGCCGGTCAGGGCGGCGGCCGGGAGATCCGGCGCCAGGTGGGTCTCGGTGGCGTCCAGGGCCAGCAGGCCGCCGCCGAGGATCAGTACGTCCCCTGCGTCACGCATGCGGCGCAGGGCGCGCGCCGTGTCGAAGCAGTGCGGGAAGGAGTCGTCCACGACGATCGTGCCGGGCCGCAGCCGGTCCACGTCCAGCAGGGTCGTCGTGCCACCGCTGACCGCCGCGACGACGACGTCGGCCGCCTCGTAGATCTCGGCGGGCAGGGTCCTGGCGCCGTCTGCTTCGACGACCCGCACGGGCGTCAGCGGATGGTCGGCCGACAGTTCGGCGGCCAGGCCGTGCAGACGGGGCGCGGTGCCGGGCAGGTCGCAGAGCAGCAGACGGGCCGGTGGGCGGGGGCTGCGGGCCAGGAGCAGGCGTAGCGACGACGTGCCGATGGAACCGCAGCCGACGACGGCGAGGGTGAGTTCGCCGAGGTCGCGGCCGGTCGCGGCGAGGGCGGTGTGGACGGTTTTGACGACGGCGACGGTCGTCGTGGCGTGCCCGGTGGTGAGGGCGGTGGGCGTCGGCGCGGTGCCGGCCACCGGGCGTTCGCGCAGGACGTCGAATCCGTAGCCGGTCAGGGACGGGATCATGCCGGCCAGCGAGACACAGCGGGCGCCGAGGGACGCGGCGTGGTCGACGGCGCGCGCGGTGAGGCCGGCCAAGGTCGTCGGGTCACCGGTACGGAGCGGGCCGGTGAGTTCGTCCGCGAACAGCGGGAGGGACACGAAACCGGATCTGCCCAGGGGAGTGCTGAGGTGCTCCAGGAGCCTGGCCCTGCCGTCGGGGAACAGGAGGGTCCGGATGTCCTCGCGGCTGGGCGCCGCGTGTGCGGGGAGTCCGGCGAATGCGGCCAAGTGGTGGGGCGCGGGCAGGTATCCGATGAGCGCGGCGTCGAGCGTGCCGTCGAGGGTGGCGGTGGAGGACGAAGGGGCGGAGATCCTTTCGCGAGGGGCGTGTTGCGTCAGCTGACCTTGCAACTCCTGTGCGAACGAGGCGAGTTGTGCCGACGTGAGAGCGGTCGCCGACCCGCGGACCGTGACGCGCAGGCCCTCGCCGTCGTCGGAGGGGCGTACGGCGAGGAAGACGTCGGTGCCCACGGGAGGCGGGACGAGTTCGGTGTCGGCGCCGTCGGGCCGGAGGGCCAGGGCCGTGTCGGGGAGCGTGCCCAGCGCGGTGAAGTCGAGGAAGGTGAAGAAGAACTGGGCGGTGCGGGGGAGCCCTTGGGGCGTGCGCAGGTCCAGGGGGCCGGCGGCGCGGGCCGCGATCGACTCGGCGGCGACACGGCGCAGGTCTTCTTCGAAGCCGGGGTCGGGGGAGGGCACCGGGTCGAGCCCCGGGCGCAGGGCCACGGCCTCGCTGAACGGGCCGAAGACGCGGTGGGCGTCCTGCGTGGTGTCGTCCCGCCCGGTGACGGCCATGCCGAGGACCAGGTCGCGGCGTCCCGTGAGGGCGGCGAGGGCGCGGAAGTACGCGGTCAGGACCGGGGCGTGCAGCGTGGTGCCGCAGCTCCGGGCGAGGCCGCGCAGGGCTCGGGTGCGGTCCGCGCCGAGGGTGAAGCCGGCGGTGTGGAAGCCGGGAACGGCGTCCTCGGGACGGAGGGCGCGCAGGACCGGCGCGGTGTACGGCGTGTGGTGGCGGGTGCGGTACGCCTCGGTCCGGGGGTCGGGAGTCGGCGGGGTCACCGGGCGGCGCTGAGCGGTGCGATGCAGGACGTGATCGCGGAAGGTCGAGCGCAGCGGCTCCAGGCCGTGGGGGAGGCCGCGGGTGAAACGGCCGTACACGGTGAGGAGTTCGCGGGTGAGGAGCGCCGCGCTGAACCCGTCGCCGATGAGGTGGTGGGCGTGGACGAGGAGGACGTGTTCGTCCGGTGCCACGGTGAAGAGGTGCAGCCGCAGCAGGGGCCATGCCCAGGGTTCGAAGCGCCGTCTCGTCTCCTCGGCCACGCGTTGCTCCAGCAGCGCGGGGTGGCGAAGAGTCTCCGTCCGGACGGGGAGCCGTAGCGAGACGGGGAGTTCCTGCTGCACGGGTGGGCGGGCGCCGGCCGGGAAGACCGTGCGGAGCATGGGGTGCCGCGCCACGAGGACGTCGACCGCGCGCTGGAACCTGTCCGGGTCGAGCGGGCCGCGGATGCGGAATCGGGCGGACCAGGCGGGGTTGCCGCTGGAGGCGCCGGACGGATCGGTGGAACCGGGTGTGCCGGAGGCGAGGGCGTCGGCGAGGAGGAAGCCCTGTTGCGAGGGGGTGAGGGGGTAGGGAGTGAAGAGGTCTGCGGCGGCCCCTCGTTCAGACCCCAGGGGCGCGTTCGGCTCGGCGACGGCCGCCGCGCCGATGTCCGAGGCGACCTCCGAGGACGCGGCCGCGTCGATCGCGGTGGCCAGGGCGCTGAGCGTGCTGTGCGTGTAGACGGCGGTCGGGCGGGGCAGTGCGGGGCGTTCGTGGCGCAGGCGGGAGAACAGTTCCAGCACGGTGATGGAGTCGCCGCCGAGTGCGAAGAAGTCGTCTTGGCGGCTGATGCCGGACTGCGGGACGTCCAGCAGCTCGGACCAGACCTTCGCGAGGTGGCGCTCGGTGGGCGTGGAGACGGGTGCGCGCGCAGCTTCGGTGTGCTCGGACTCGGTGTCCGCGGTGTCCCCAGGGGACGCGAGCCGGGTGCGGTCGATCTTCCCCGTGCCGGTGAGCGGCAGGGCCGGGAAGGAGTGGATGCGAGCGGGGAGCATGTACGGGGGCAGGGTGCGGGCGAGGAAGCCGCGCACCTCGCCCGGGTCGAGGGTGTGCGCCGCGGTCCGGGGCTCGGCGTACGCCACCAGCCTCCCGTCGCGCAGCAGTACGGCCGCGCGGGCGACGCCGGGGTGAGTGAGCAGCGCGGCCTCGACCTCGCCGAGTTCGACGCGATGGCCGCGGACCTTGACCTGGTCGTCGAGCCGGCCCAGGAACTCCAGTACTCCGTCGGCCCCGCGGCGGACGCGGTCGCCGCTGCGGTACCAGCGGCGACCGTCGCGTTCGGTGAAGGCGGCCGCGGTGAGACGGGGCTCGCCCACATAGCCGGGGGTGAGACCGGTTCCGGCGATGAGGAGTTCACCGGCTTCGCCCGGGCCGCACGCGCGGCCGTCCTCGTCGACCACCATCAGTTCGGTCCCGGCGACGGGGCGGCCGATGGGGAGGTGGCGTACGTCGTCGGCGGGCCGGGCGTCGATGATGTGGCAGGTGGCGTTGATGGTGGCCTCGGTCGGACCGTAGAGGTTGGAGATCCGAGGCGGGGTGCGGGGTTTGTCGCCCGGGGCGTCCAGGAGGTCGAACCAGCGGCGTACATACGCGGCGGGCAGGGCCTCCCCGCCCACGTGGACCCAGCGCAGGGCCGAGAGGTCGGGGGCGGTACCCGTGCGGCGGACGCGTTCCTCGGCGGCGGTCAACAGGCGTTCCCAGAGCGTCGGAACCGAGCTCCAGACCGTGATCCGGTCCGCGACGACATGGTCGAGCAGCGCCTCGGGGTCGCGCAGCAGGTCGCGCGAGAGGGTGTGCACGGTTGCCCCGCTCAGCAGCGGGGCGAGCAACTGCCGCACGGAGGCGTCGAAACACACCGACGCGGTCTGTGCGAGCCGGTCGCCCGGGCCGTAACCGAAGGTGGCCAGTGCCCAGTCGAGGTAGTTCGTCATCGACCGGTGGGTGACGGGGACGGCTTTGGGGCGGCCCGTCGAGCCGGAGGTGAAGATGACGTAGGCGATGGCCTCGGGATCCGTGGTCCTGTGCTCGGGCTCGGCGACAGGTCCCTCGTCCAGGGGATCTGACGCGGCGACGGCTGTGATGCCGTCCAGAGCGGCGACCGCCGGGCGGCTCGCCGTGTCGCAGACGAGCACGCGCACCCCCGTGCGGGCCAGTTGGTCCCGGTGCCGCGCGGTGGGATGGGTGGCGTCCAGCGGAACCCAGCCGGCGCCGGCCCGGAGGATGCCCACGACCGCGATGACCGTGTCCGTGCCGCCCGGCTCGGTCAGCAGCCCCACCAGGTCGCCGGAGCCTACGCCGTGGGCGCGGAGCCGGGCGGCGAGAGCGGCGGACGCCGTGTCGAGGGCGCCGTAGGTGAGCGTGGACCGCTCGGCACCGGCGACGGCCACGGACCGCGGTGTGGCCCGGAACCGGGCACACAGACGGGCGACGATCCCGCCACCGTCCCCGAGGACCGCGCCGGCCGCGGGGTCCTCGCCGTCCGTGTGGCCCAGGGCGCGGGTCGGTGTGCGGGTCGGTGTGCTGACGTGGTGTTCGGGGCCGGCCGCCTGCGTGGGTGAGGGCTCGGCGACGGTGGCGCGCAACTCGGCGACGTACTCGTCGGCGAGACGGCGCACGGTCTCGGGGCGGAACAGCCGGGCCGGATGGTTCCACGACAGGCGCAGGGTGGCGTCCGCCTCCCAGCACAGCAGGCTGAGCCGGGTCGCGGCGGAGGCGGTGGCCGCGGCCGTGGGGGTGACGGTGACGGGCCAGTCGGGGCCGTGGACCACCGGGAAGCGGGCGAAGCTGAAACCCGCCTCGGCCGCGGTGCGCGGGGCCGGGCCCGTGGCGGGCCGCAGCGCGGCGAGCAGCCGGGCGAAGTCCGTGCTGCTCAGGGTCGCGTGGGCCTCGGCCTCGCGCCAGATCAGCCGCAGCCGCTCCGCGAGCGTGCCGACGGGCTCCTCGGGGTCGATGTCCACGAACACGGGCAGCGTGTCGGCGAGCGGGCCCACCAGACGGTCGATGCCGGGCATGCGCGATTCCCGCCGGGCTCGCGCCACGTTCACCGCGACGGCGCGCCGTCCGCTCCACCGGGCCAGACAACGGCCGTACACCGCCAGCAGCAGGTGGAACAACGAGACGCCGTTGCGTGCCGCGGTCTCGCGCAGGGCGGCGCTGAGGGCCTCGTCGATGCCGGTGGTGTGGTGGACGAGCGGTGGGGTGGGGGCTCCGGCGGGGTCGCCGTCGTACGGCAGGGAGGGGGCGGTCGTCGGCGTGGTGGGTGTGTGCTCGGCCAGGCGCTCGCGCCAGTACCGCTGGTCCTGTGCGAACTGCGGGGACCGGCGTTCGGCGGTGAGTGCGGCCACGTAGTCGGCGAACTCGGCGGGGGAGGCGGACAGTGAGGTGTCCTGGTCGCCGTCGTCGGCGGTCGTGCGCTCGTCCTGTCCCGCGCTGTCGGGCCGGGCTTCGTCCTCGCGCGCGAGGGCCGTGTAGAGCGACCAGAGTTCGTCGCAGAGCAGCTTGAGGCTGAAGCCGTCGGCCGCGGCGTGATGGACGACCAGGAGCAGGTGGGCGACGTGTGCGTCGTCACCGTCGTGGACGAGGACGGCTCGTACCGGGTCCTGCGTCCTCAGGTCGAACGGGCGGTTGCACAGCTCCTGTTCCAGCCGCGCGATGTCGAGCGGCTCACGGACCTCGTACCAGCGCGGCGGCGTGTCGATGGGCCCGGCGGGCGTGGCGTACTGACGGGGGCGGGCGTCGCCGGTGATCCGCATCCGCAGCATGGCGTGGCGGGCGGCGAGGCGGGCGAGGGCCCTGCCCAGGAGGGCGGTGTCGAGGGGGCCGGTGACGCTCTGGCGTACGTAACCGTAGGCGGTGACTCCCTCGTGGAGGGATTCGGTGGCGTGGAAGGCGAGTTGCAGGGCGGTTAGGGGGAGGGGAGCGAGGGGGGCGATGTTGCCGTCATCGGGCCCTGTAGGGGTGGGGCTCGATGTCGGCGGGACGGTTGCCAGATGGGCGGCCAGTTCGCCGATGGTCCGGTGCTCGAAGAAGAGGGTGGCCGGCAGGGGGCGTCCGAGTTCGCGTTCCAGCCGGCGGGCGAGATCGACGGCGCTGAGGGAGTCCAGGCCTAGGCCGAGGAAATGTTCGTCGACGCCGATGTCGTGGGGCGAGCGGTGCAGAGCGTCGGCCAGGAGGCGGCGTATGAGGTCGGTGTGCGAGGTCGAGGGCGAAAGTGACGGCGAGAGCGACGGCGACGGCGAGGTGGTGGGGGTGCGGTCGGTGGCCAGGTCGGGGGCAGGGGACTGGTCGAGGGGTACGGACGCCTCGTTGGCGTCGGCGCGACGGTCGTCGCGGGGCCGGGCGGCCGTGGTGGAGTCCGCCGTCGCGGAGGCGGGAACAGGGTCCGCGACGTCCGTGCCTGTCACGAGGACGTGAAAGCGCTCCTGGAGTCCTACTGCCGACACCGGCAGCCCCAGCGCACCCGCCCAGATCCCCCGTACCGATTCCTGAACCTCACGCGGCGACCGACGAGACCACTGATGAGACGACGAACGAGACGACGAACGAGACGACGGACGAGACGACCGACGAGAAGCGAACACCCCCGCCCCCGCCGCTCCGCCCCCCGTGGTGACCGAGGGGCCGGCCCAGCGGCCCTCCACCGTGGCGTACCGCCCGGCCTCGAAACGCGCCCGCAACTCCCCGCGGCGCAGTTTCCCGCTGGTGGTGCGCGGGAAGCCCGCCGGCGGCAACGGCAGTACCCGGACGTCGTCATGGCCGAGGGCCTCCCTCAGCCGGCCGGCGGCCGCGCGGAGCACCGGTGCGGCGGCGGTGGGATCGGGACGCGTCCACTGCACGAACGCGACGACCCGCTCGCCCCCGCCGTCCGGATCCGTCGATCCCACGACCGCCACGGCCCCGGACGGCAGCCCCGGCGTCGCAGCGACCGCCGACTCCAGGTCCGATGCGTGGAAGGTGCGGCCGTTGACGAACACGACGTCCTTGTGGCGCCCGGTCACACACAACCGCCTGTTCCGCAGGAAGCCGAGGTCACCGGTGCGCAGCCAGCCGTCGTCGCCGAACGCGGCCGCGCTCGCCTCGGGAGCCCGGTGGTACCCGCGGGCCAACTGCGGCCCCCGCACCTCGACATGCCCCACCCGCCGGTCACCCACCGGGCCGCCGGAGTCAGCGGTGATCCGGACCTCGCACCCCTGCACCGGCCTGCCCAGGTCCATCAGCTCCACCGCGTGCCCGCCCGGTTCGGTCTCCACCACCCGGTTGCGACTGAGCGCGGCGCGGTCCAGCACGAGCGGTGCGGCGGTCTCGCCGAGCGGCGGTACGGTCACGGCGAGGGTGGCCTCCGCAAGGCCGTACACCGGGAGCGGGGCGCGGGGATCCAGTCCGGCCGGAGCGGTCCGGGCCGTGAACTCCCGCCAGACACGCGGTGAGATGGGCTCGGCGCCGACCAGCAGCAGGCGCACGCAGCTGAGATCGAGGTCGGCGAGGGCGGAGGCCGGAACGCGGCGTACCGCGAGCCCGAGAGCGAAGTTCGCCGCCGACAACAGCGTGGCACGGTGGCGGGAGGCGGCTTCGAACCACAGGGCCGGCCGCTTGGCGAAGGACAGCGGTTCTATCCGTATCTGCTTCAGCCGCGCGGCCATGGGCACGAGATGCGTGCCGATGAGGCCCATGTCGTGGAAGTAGGGCATCCAGGTCGCGATCACGTCCTCCGAGGTGATCGCCATCGCGGCGCGGATCTGGCGGAGGTTGGCGAGGACCGCGGCGTGGGACAGTTCCACCCCCTTGGGGGCGCCCGTGCTGCCGGAGGAGAACTGCAGGAAGGCGACGTCGTCGGAGGCGGGCCGGGGGAGTTGCCGCGGCGGGCGGCCGCGACGAAGACGGTCCAACCGCAACAACCTTGTGGAGCCGTTGAGTTCGCTGCCCGACCCGTTGTCGTCGCTGTGGTCGTAGCTGCCCCCGACGGCGGTGGCGACCGCAGCCGTCGACTCGTCCACCATCACCGGCGGCCTGCCGAGCAGTTCCCACACCGGCCCGACACGGCGCGGCTCGGCAGCGAGCGGGACCGGTACGGCCCCGGCTGCCAGTGCGCCCCAGAACATCGGCTGGAAGCTGTCACCGCGGTCGGCGACCAGCGGGAGCGGGGTGCCCGGTTCCACGCCCGCCGCGAGGAGTCCGCCCGCCACGCGCAGTGCGTCGTCGCGGAGTTCGGCGAAGGTGACCGCGTGCTCGGTGCCGTCTCCCCGGACGTGCACGACGGTCTGGCCCGGGACCTCCCGCGCCGCCTGGAGCAGGATGTCCAGCAAGGTCGACGCGGCCTCGTCGTTCACGCCCATATTCGATCTCTCCACTGTCCGGACTCTACAAGTGGGCCCGTCGGGCCCAGGGTTAGCTGTCGAACGTCCGCGAGTCCCCTGCGGACAGAGGGCTTTGGGGTGGGACGGCAGGGTCGGCGGAGCGGTGCTCCGGGGTCAGCGCAGCCAGGCGCTGTACTCCAGTACGGCCCCGGCTCTGATCCCGTACCGGGGATCGTCCCGGGTGATGGTGGCGGTGGTCTCCAGGCCGAGCACGGTGCCGGTGCCGAGGTCGAGGATCAGCATGCGCCGGGCGCCGAGGGCGTCCTACACGTATGCCTCGCCCCGGCGCCCCAACCGGTCGGTGACCCGCCTCGCCGGACGCAGCCCCTCGGCGTCGGCCAGGAGCCGGACCAGTGCGGCCGACTCGCGGGCGCCGAGCGTCAACGTAGCGGCTGACGGCCCAGTAGTGCTCGCGATAGGCGGCGGCGAAGATCTCGTCGCTGCTCATGTCCGGTTCGTGTCCGGCACTGCCGGGATCGTCACACCCTTCTTTCGTGAGTTTCCTCGCGTCGTTCGAGTGTGACGGGCGAGGCCGAGGTTGGTTGGCCAGGACCCGCAGGGACAAGTCGTCCGCGATTCCGGGACGCGATGGGTGCAACGGCCGTTACTCAGGCTGCAGTTGAGTACGCATGCTCATACCCGGCGCCCGCCGCGCGGCAAGGATGGGTGCACGGCGCCGACGAGAGCCGGTGGCATCCAATTGAGTCTGTGTCAGGAGAACCTCTCATGTCGCGTCGTATCGTCGTGTCTGTCGCTGCCGGTGTCGTCGTGCTCGGTGGTGCGGGTGCTTTCGCCCTTGCCTACGCCGGGGACCAGGCACCCGCGTTGGCGCACAGCACGGCCCGCTACACCGCTCCCGCCGCCGACCGCGATGGCTCGCTGGTGTTCACGACCGACGTGACGGCGTCCTCCGATGTGAAGAGCGTGAAGGTGCTGGCGTGGCCGGCGGACTCGTCGTTCGCGAAGAAGGGGCTGACCACCAAGGAGATGGCGGGCGTGGAGTCGGCCGTCTGCAAGCCCTCGGGTGGGGACACTCAGCGGTGCACCTACAAGGTGGCCGTCACGCGTGCCGATGCGGAAGGATCCCCGAAGGGGCTGTGGCACGTGGCCGTGTTGGTCACCGCGAAGGACGGCGACACGACCCTGGACACCAAGGCTGCCGACTTCACGGTGGCCTGAACCGAACCTACCGCGCCTCGTCCACGGGGCCGGGGAGAACAGGTGGCGATGGCGGCGCACGAGCCGTGGCGGATGTCGGTGGACGGCGAGGAGTTCGAGGTCAGCGAGCCGGACGGGAAGCCCGGCACCTACCACGTCACCTGGCTGACCGGACCCGACCCCCAGTACGGATTCGGGTTCACCACCCACCCTCCGGTACGCCCCGGCAGGGAGCATCTGGAGGAGGCCGTAAGGGAGTTCCTCGCCCAGGTGGATCCCGACACGGGACACATCGAGTGATCGCCGACGCTGAACGGCGGGACGGGCTCGTCCTGCACACCGGAGACCAGCGGGAACGATGGCCTCAAGCCGCCTATCAAGGTGCGGTGACGCGAACGAACGCCCGTACTGTGCTGCTGTGAACAGTGACGATGCCGACCGCGGGGCGCTCTGGGACGGCGCTGCGGTCCGTGCCCGTGTCGCCGCCATGGCCCAAGAAGACCCTCGGCGTCGGCGCTTCGGGTCCTCACACCATGGATACCGACTTCGGCCTCCTCTCGTGGAGGACACGATCGGGCTCTTCGAGCAACAGCATGGTGTCCGGCTGCCCGCTTCCTACCGCAGCTTTCTCCAGGACGTCGCCGACGGAGGTGCGGGACCGGACTACGGGCTCCTGGGCCTCGGGGAGGAAGTGGACGGCGAAGAGGCTCTGCACGACCTTCGAGCAGAGGGCCGGCGCGCGGGCTTCCTGTCCACGCCGTTTCCGCACACCGACGAGTGGCGAGGGCCGGGGAAGGGCGGTGACGCCGACTACTCGGTCGAGGGGAGCCTGGTCATCGGGGAGTGCGGTTGCGGATCGTTCCACCGCCTGGTCGTCACGGGGAGGAACGCCGGTCACGTCTGGCTCGACGATCCTGACTGGGGCGGCCTGACGCCAGGTCCGGACTTCCGGGACTGGTACCGGGCATGGCTGGCTGCGCCCTGACTGCCGCGGCCCGAGCCCGTCCCGACGAGGGTTCGAGGATGTGGGCCGTCAGCTTCAGGGGATGCTCGAACCAGCACCGATGACCACCGGCGCTGTTCATCGGGCAGGGCGTGGGCATGGCAGGTGTGTCCCGGGGCGGACACCGCCCTGCTGTACGACCTGCTCGTGCGGCGTGGTGCGACGGTCGGCTACGTCAAGATCAAGTCCCGGTTCGCGATGCTCGGGACGGTCACCTCGGGAGCCGCCATCGTCCTCGGCGGCCGACTCCAGCAGTTCTCCTGGGGAATCGTCTACGTCGGTTCGGCGTCGTGCCTCGTCCTGGCCGTGGGTGCTGATGGCACGGGTGCCCGAGATCCGCGGCGCGGACGCGGTGGACGAGCAGGAAGGAGCCGAGAAGGAGCATCGCCACGGCATGGCGGGCGATGCTCCGGGTCGCCACGCCGGCACTCGTGACGCTTGTCGTGGTGTCCGGGTTGATGCACGCGACTTTGACGCCGTACATCATTTTCACGCAGAAGACCCTCTCCGATCAGGGAGCGGGCACCGCTTCGGTCAGCGTGGTCATAGCGGCGGGATCCTTCGTCGGCGGGCTCACTCCCGTGCTGTCGGACCGCGCGGACCGGCGCCTCGGCCACCGGGTCATCGTCCCGGGGTCTCTCCTGACGCTCGCCGTGGCGCTCGGCCTGAGCGGTCTCGGGCTTGGCTGGGTCACCATCGCCGCCTTCCTGCTCCTGGTCGGAATTCCCGAGATCACCGCCGTGACCGTGGACAACGTGCTCAACGAGGCAGTGCCGTCGCGCCACCGGGCGAGCCTGCTGTCGATGATCGCGTTCGTGGAGCCGGCGCTCATCGGCCTCGGGTATCTCGGCCTCGGCGCCCTCAGGGACGGCTTGGGTACCAGTGTCGGCATGGCCACCTACGCCACGGTCCCCGTGCCGGTATGTCTCCTGTGGCTCCCGGTGCTCTTCCGAGGGGCACGGGTGACCACCGAGATCGAGAAGCCCGCAGACCCAAAGCCCTCCTGAAGCCGAAGGCTCATGACCTGCCTGCCATGGAGAGGAGTTGGCTTGCCGTGGGCCGAAATGCGTCGCTCCCGCCCCTCCTACGGGCGGGTCGGTTCACCGGCCGACGTGCTCGCCCTCGACGCCCAGCAGTGCGAGGGCGTTGTCGATGCCCTGCTCAAGGAGTTGCTCGGAGAGGTGCGCGTCGGCGAGGGCGCGGGAGAGCTGCAGCGTCCCTGCCATCATGGCGTAGGCGCTGAGCGCCTTGGTGCGGACCGACAGCGGATCATCGGGCGCGAGGCGGGCGGCGATACCGTCGACGACCATCAGTACGCCGTCGGTGTACGCCCGCTTGGTCGCCTCCGTGCAGCGTCCTATTTCGTCGAGCAGAGCGGCGGAGGGGCAACCGTCATCGGCGCTGTCTCGATGCCGGGTGGACAGATACCACCGAACGATCTGTTCGACCCCGGCGTGACCGGGTGCCGCGTGCGCGACGACGTTCGCGTTCTGTGCCTGCAGTTGGTCGGCGATCGCGGTGGCCACGAGGTCGTCCTTGGACGCGAAGTGCGTATAGAAGGCGCCGTTGGTCAGGCCCGCGTCCTTCATGAGTGCCGTGATGCCCGAACCATCGATGCCATGGCGCTTGAACCGGCGTCCTGCCGTCTCGATGATCCGCCGCCTGGTCGCCTGCTTGTGCTCACTCCTGTAGCGCATCCCGTACCCCTTCACTCGCCGGAGGGGTCGTGCGCCCCGGGCCGGCGTTCCACCCCATTGTATTGTGAACGTAATTCAATTATGGCTGACGTGTGACAGTCGCTCGCCCGCCGTCGCGGCCTCGGCGGCGATGTCTCGATGTCGACGTGTTCGGGCACCGCTTGCGCCCTCATGAAATTACGGTCATACTTCAATGGTCGGCGCGTTACTGAGGGACCCGGCTCGCAAGGTCCCGCTCCCACGGTCTTCGATCGCCGATCCGCAGACTGCAGCCGCAGTCGAGAGACCAGGCAGCTGCGCAGTGCCGACCCCGTCACGGAAAGCGGGGCGTCGCAGGGCGCAGAGACCGCACGCTGAAGGGCACGACCATGAATGACGTTCAGGGCGTAGGAGGCGACGTGGTGACGTCGTACAAGCTCGCGCCGAACCGCACCGTGACCGTCGGCGGGCTGACCTTCGCCTACCGCGATCTCGGCCCCAGGACCGGTACACCGGTGGTCTTCTTCAACCATCTCGCCGGCGTCCTCGACAACTGGGACCCCCGTGTGGTGGACGGATTCGCGGCGAAGCGCCGGGTCATCACCTTCGACAACCGGGGTGTCGGCGCCACCAACGGTTCCACTCCGAAGACCATCCAGGAGATGGCCAGGGATGCCGTCACGTTCATCCGGGCGCTCGGGTTCGAGCTCGTGGACATCCACGGCTTCTCGATGGGCGGCATGATCGCCCAGGTGGTCGCGCAGACCGACCCGCAGCTCGTCCGCAGGCTGATCCTCACGGGCACGGGTCCGGCCGGCGGCGAGGGCATCAAGAACGTCACCCGGCTGTCCAACATCGACACCGTCCGAGCGCTGTTCACCCTGCAGGACCCGAAGCAGTTCCTCTTCTTCACCCGCACCGCCAACGGGCGTCGGGCGGGCAAGGAGTTCCTGGCCCGCCTGAAGGAGCGCACCGAGGGCCGGGACAAGGCGATCTCCCTCACCTCCTACACGTCCCAGCTCAAGGCCATCCACCGCTGGGGACTGGAGCGGCCCCAGGACCTCTCCGTCATCCGGCAGCCCGTGCTCGTCGCCAACGGCGAGAGTGACCGGATGGTGCCCTCGAAGAACTCGCACGATCTGGCGCGACGGTTGCCGAACAGCGAGTTGGTGATCTACCCCGACGCCGGCCACGGCGGAGTCTTCCAGTTCCATCGGCAGTTCGTCGAGACGGCCCTGGAGTTCCTCGAAAGGCAGTAGGCGCGGAATGCGGCTGGTGCTGGGGGCGGCTGGGGCGGCCCCACGGGAGATCGTCAGCCGTCACGCACGGGCGTCCCGGTGGGCCCGAAACCCGCGCGTGCGCGGCACGTCACGGCTCAGGTGGCCGTCGGCCTGCCTTCCGCGGAGTGTCCGACGCGCTCACCGCATGAATGCGAGGGCGTTCGCAATGCCCTGTTCGAGGACCTCGTCGGCGAACTTGCGGTCGGAGAGCGCGCGGGACAGCTGCAACGTCCCCACCAGCATGGTGAACAGGCCGAGCGCCTTGCCGCGAGCGGACTTCGGATCCTCGGGTGTCAGGCGGGCGGCGATCTCGTCGACGATGGCCTTGGCGCCATCGGTGTAGGCCTGCTTGGCCCCGTCCTCGCAGCGGCCGATCTCGTCGAGCAGGGCGGCGGAGGGGCAGCCGACGTCGGGGTGGTCCCGGTGCTCGGGCGACAGATACTCGCGAACGAGGTCTTCGAGCCCCGCGCGGCCGGGCCGCAAGGCGTCGTACCGCTCCACCTGCGCGCGCAGTTGGTCCGCTACGACGTTCGCGACGAGGTCGTCCTTGGAGTCGAAGTGGGCGTAGAAGGCCCCGTTGGTCAGCCCGGCATCCGACATGAGCGTGGAGACACCGGATCCGTCGATCCCGTCCAGCTTGAACCGCTGCCCGGCCTTCTCGATGATCCGCTGCCGCGTCACCTGCTTGTGCTCCTTGGTGTAGCGCGCCACAGGGTTGCCTCCATTCGCTCTGCCGGGGCCTTTGTCAGGCACCCCATACTAATCTATTGTCTGATGCATGTAATATTACGATCGACAGGTAATGGTGGAGTCGCCGTGCCGTCGTCAGTAATGCCGGGCGTGGCCGACGGCGCCGCCAGCCGTGGAAGGTGGAGGAAGCGGCGGCGTTCCACGGGGTGTCGACGCGCACCCGCTCGCCCAGGTCGGGGTGGGCGAGAGCCGGTGAGGCACCGGTGATGACGTCGGCCTGCTGCCTCGTCGCGAGGGTGGTCATGGATCTCTCCTGCGACGGATTGAGGGCCGACGGGGAGATCCGTACCGCCCATCACTTGGACCACTGAGAGACGATCGACAAGATCACGAAGAGGTTGGCTGACATGAAGGCATTCGTCGTCGAGAAGTACGGCAAGGACGGCGTGTCCGCCGCAGATGTACCCGAGCCCACGGTCGGGGACCGAGACGTCCTGGTGAGGGTGAGTGCCACCAGCATCAACCCGTTGGACAAGATGGTCCGCGACGGAGAGTTCAAACAGCTCCTGAAGTACAGGGCTCCGTTCGTGCTCGGCCATGACGTGGCCGGCGTCGTGACACGGGTCGGTTCCGCCGTACGCGACTTCAACGCCGGCGACGAGGTATTCGCCCGGCCGCGTGACCTGCGGATCGGCGGTTTCGCCGAGCTCATCGCGATCGACCAGGACGACGTCGCGCCCAAGCCGGAATCGCTCACCCTGGAGGAGGCGGCCGCGGTGCCGCTGGTGGCCTTGGCCGCTTGGCAGATCCTCGTCGACCGTGCCCGTGTGAAGCCGGGTCAGAAGGTGCTCATCCATGCCGGTGCGGGTGGCCTCGGGTCTACGGCCATTCAGCTCGCCAAGCATCTTGGCGCCACGGTGGCGACGACCGCGAACAGCCGGACCGGGGAGTTGGTGAGGAGCCTCGGTGCCGATGTCGTCATCGACTACACCAAGGAGGACTTCTCGAAGGTCCTGTCCGGCTACGACGTCGTGCTGGACTCCCTCGGCGGGGCCAACCTCGAGAAGTCCCTGACCGTGCTGAAGCAGGGCGGCCTCGCTGTCGGGGTCGCAGGTCCGCCGGATGCCGGGTTCGCCAAGCAGCTCGGTGCCCCGTCGTTCATGGGGGTGTTCATGAACCTGCTCAGCCGCAAGATCCGCAAGCGGGCCAAGAAGCTGGGTGTGCGCTACGAGTTCTTCTTCATGCAGGCCAACGGCTCCCAGCTGCGCACACTCGGCGCCCTGTACGACAGCGGGCAGCTTCGCCCGGTCATCGACCGGGTGTTCCCGTTCGACCGGACGCTGGAGGCGATGGCACACGTCGAGCAGGGCCGCACCAAGGCCGGCAAGGTCGTGGTGTCGATGGCGTCCGACATCCACTGAGGTCGGCCGGCGGTAGGCCTGCGGCGATCGCACCAAGGTCCGCCCCGCCCGTACCTACCGCCCCACCGGAAGCCTCGGAGTCGCCGCGCGGCTGGGCCGGCTCCGCCTGGCAGCTCATCTCCACGAGTGCTGCCCGCCGGGGAATGCTGGAAGAGGTTCGCGTGCCCGGGAGTCGTCCCGGGCACGCGAACCCCTCGGATCTGTCGCTGGAGTCAGAAAGCCGCTGTCCGGTCTTCGCTGCGCGGGTCGTTCACCTGGTGCTCGGTGTAGATGCCCGCGCGCGCCTCACGACGCCAGGGACGCCCGTAGGTCACCGCGTCGGCGGCGGCCTCGGAACTGTCGTCGAGGTCCACGACGGCTACCGAGGGCGAGCCGTCCCCGGGACACCGCGCGAGCCAGTCGCCGTTGGGGGCGACGATGCCGGACGGCGTGGGGTGCCGCGTGGGCACGGACAGGCTGACCCAGTAGCTGTTGACCGTGGCGTGGCCTTGGGCCTGTGCGGCCGTGTTGCCCGGGGTGCCGCTTGTGGAGAACAGGACGCAGTCGACATCCAGTCGCTCGTACTCCGCGAACAGCTCCGGGTAGTGGATCTCCATGCCGAGCAGGCAGCCGAAGCGCACACCGTCGACCTCGAAGGTCACGGGTGAGACGCCCGGCGAGTACATGTACGAGACCTTCGTCCTCGACAGCAGGCGCTCGTCATAACGCGTGACGACCTCGCCGCGGTCGGAGATGACGTAGAGGCTGTTGTGCGGGCGGTTCGGCTCGCTCAGGCGGTGCACCGACGGGATCACCGTCCACAACCGCAACATGCCGGCCAACGTGGCGATCGCGGCCAACTCCGACTGCAGCACCCGCCATTGGCACCGGTCCCAGTCCGCGGGGCCGACCGCGTCCGGGCCGTCGACGGACATGACGAGCTTGCTGGGAAAGCAGATCGCGCCTTCAGGGAAGTGCACGATCCGCGCTCCCCGCGCACGCGCCTCGCGCATCAGGGCACGGACCTCACGTCCGCTCTCGCGCAGCGCTTCACCGTCTCGGGGGTCTTCGCGTACGGGACTCTGCGCCACGGCGAGACGTACGCTCTTGATGTTCCCTGCTTCCGGCATGACGTCTCCTGGGGGAGTCGGAAGGAAGTGCCGCAGGGCGGACGTGTAGGACTCGCCGGTCTTGGCGGCGCGGGCACGCACCTGGCGCTTGAAGTTCCTACGGGCGGTCATCGCGGCCTTCCACGCCTGGAGCGACAGCTCCCCAGCAACCTCGCCCGAGGCGATCGGGCTGCAACAACGGCCTGAGACGCTGGTCCCTTTGCCTCCGACGGGAGACCGTGCTGGGGACGGTCGCGGGAGGTTCGGCGTAGGCCACGCAGTCGGTCATCATGCCGCCGCTCGCAGACTCCGTCAACAACTCCCCAGTGCGTGCAGCGCACCGGCGAACGTCCGGCTGCCGGCGGGGAACGCATCAGTCCAACACAGCGCGCCCGGCACGGACTTGTCGCACGTGCAGTCCCGTGAAGTCATGACGAGCTGCCGGGGCCGGCCCTGACGCCGGGGCCGGTGCTCTCGCGCCGGCGGTCAGGATGACTGGACCGCGTCGAACTGGGCGAGGGCTTCGGCCGGGTCCGGGCTCACGAGGCGTTCCAGCCCGGCTGTCGTGATCTGCGCCCATCGCCCGGCCCGCGCCCACATCCGCTCCTCGAAGGCGCGGACGGCCTCGTCCAGATCGCCATCGCCGGTGGCGATGGACTCGGCGAGCTCGGCGCCTTCCAGCATCGCGAGGTTCGCGCCCGCCCCCAACGGGGGCATCAGGTGGGCGGCGTCGCCCAGGAGCGTCACTCCGGGGACGTGGGTCCAGGTGTGGGACACGGGCAGGGTGTAGAGGGGGCGGTGGATGAAAACGGTGCCGTGGCGGAGGAGGTCGAGGACGGGAGCGGCCCAGCCGTCGAACAGGGCCAGCAGGCTCGCCCGCACGGCCTCCACGTCGGCCAGGTCCAGGTTCGTGTGCCAGTCCAGCGGTGCGCGGAACTTGGCGTACACCTTGACGTGGCCGCCGCTGTTGCGCTGGGCGACCAGGGAGCGGTTCGCCCCGTACGCAGCCACCGAACCGTCGCCGATCAACCGGGCGAGGTCGGGGTGGCGGGTGTCCACGTCGTCGAGGAAGGTCTCGAACGAGGTGACGCCGGTGTAGTGCGGCGTCACCGGTGACACTGCCGGGCGGGTCCGTGACCAGGCGCCGTCCGCGCCGACCACGAGGTCGAACGACTCCTGCCGCCCGTCCGCGAAATGGATCTGTGCCCCTCCGGTCGGCCCCGGCACCACCTGGGTCACGCTCCGGCCCCACTGGACGTCGAGAGGGTCGAGCAGCAGGTCACGGAGTTGCCTGCGATCGATCTCGGGATGGGCCCGGTCATCCGGACGGGGGCGCCAGTCGCGCAGGACCGTCCCGTCCGTGTCGAGGATGCGCATGGCCTGGCCCTCGGGACGGGACAGCGATTGGAACCCCGTCAGCAGTCCCGCCTTGTCCAGCGCGAGTTGGCCGAGTCCTTCGTGCAGATCCAACGTGCCGCCCGGAGGGCGTGCGTCGGGGCCGGGATCGCGTTCGAGGACGGTGACGGGGTGGCCATGGCGGTGCAGGACGCGGGCGAAGGCAAGGCCGCCGGGACCGCTCCCGACCACCGCGATGCGATGTCTCATGTCGATACACTGTATTGATTCGTGACGACGTATTGCAACAGTACGGTGGGACCATGACTGTGTGGGACAGGCCGGAGCCGCCTCTTCGCCCCGTGCCGCTCGACCGCGAGCGGATCGTCGCCGCCGCCATCGCGCTGGCCGACGAGGGCGGGCTGGAGGCGGTGTCGTTGCGCAAGGTCGCGGCCCGGCTGAACGCCGGCCCGATGCGACTGTACGGATACATCTCCACCAAGGAGGAGCTGTTCGACCTCATGGTGGACGAGGTCCAGACCGAGATCCTCCCCGAGGAGCAGCCCGGTGACTGGCGGGAGGCGCTGCGCACCCTCGCCCTGCGCACCAGGCAGACCGCTCTCCGGCACGAATGGCTGGCCGACCTGCTCGGCGGCCGCCCGGCCCTGGGCCCGAACGGCCTCGCCGTGACCGAGGCCAAACTCGCCGCCCTGGACGGCCTGGCCGACATCGACACCGTCATGCGCGCGGTGGAGACCGTCAGCGCCTACTTCACCGGCGCGATCAGGCGCGAGATCGCGAACCTCCGGGCCGAACGCGTCACCGGCCTGTCCAAGCGCGACTGGCAGCGCGCGTCCGGCCCGCATGTGACGAAGATGTTGGCCACGGGCCGCTTCCCGGCGCTGGCCAAGGCGGTGCACGACGGCACGGACGTGGATGCCGAGACTTCCTTCACGACCGGCCTGGAGTGGGTCCTCGACGCCGTGGCCACCAGACTCACCCCGCCGTCGGCGTGACGCGTTCGTGTCCGAACCCGTCTCCGTCTCCGTCTCCGTCTCCGAGGACATCCTCGGAGACGGTGGTGGGTGACCCCGAGCGAGTACGACCGGGTGCCCGCGGGCGCTGCCTCGTGAGCGTCCTCGGTCTCCTCACACGCCTCCGGGTCTCCTCGAACACGAGGACGCGAGGTGACGGGAAAAGGTCACCTGTCGGGGTGTCTCCGTTCCTGAACGCCCCGGCGCCGACAACGGCCGCCGATAGCGTGGCCGACGTGATGGTGGGCACCGAAGAAACCCGGCTGGTCGTGCTGCGTGGCAACAGTGCCTCGGGGAAGTCGTCCGTCGCGACGGGTCTGCGCGAGCGGTTCGGCCGCGGCCTGGCCGTGGTCGGCCAGGACAACCTCCGCCGCATCGTGCTCCGCGAACGGGACCGGCCCGGCGCCGCGAACATCGGACTGATCGGTCTGACGGCCCGCTACGCCCTGGACGCCGGATTCCACGTCGTCATCGAAGGCATCCTGTACGCCGACCGCTACGGCGACATGCTCGCCGAGGTGCGCGCCGACCACCGCGGCCCGACCCACCACTACTACCTGGACGTACCGTTCGGCGAGACCCTCGCCCGACACGCCACCAAGCCGATCGCCGACGACGTCAGCGAGACGCAGCTGCGCGACTGGTACCGGCCGCGCGATCTGCTGCCCGGCGGAGTCGAGACCGTCATCGGCGCCGACAGCGTCCTGCACGAGACCGTCGACCGCATCATGCTCGACACCGGCCTGGCGCACCTGCCCGCTGTGGACCGGTGACCAGGGCCGGACGTCGTCCTCGGTGGACCTGCCGAACCAGGGCTGCGGGGCTCAGGCGAGCCTGATGGTGCCGTCCGTGACGGTGATGTCCGCCGACGGCAGGGGGCGGGGCGCCGGGCCCGAGATGACCTTGCCGTCCGCGACGGCGAACTTGCTCTTGTGGCAAGGGCACACGATGGCGCCGTTCTCCACCGAGGTGACGGTGCAGCCCTGATGGGTGCAGACCGCCGAGAACGCCTTGAAATCGCCCTCGGTCGGCTGGGTGACGACCACCTTCGCCTCCCGGTCGATCAGGCCACCACCCACGGGGACGTCGGACGCCTTGCCCAGTTCCGCGCCGCCGCCGGAGGAACCCGAAGCGGTGCCGGACGGTTCGCCGCTCTGCGACGGGGACGATCCGTCCTGACCCGGGTTCAGGTCCGGTCCCCTTTCCTTCTCCTTGGTGCCGCACGCGGACAGTGCGGCCGCGAGGCCGGCGGCTCCTGCCCCCGCCATGACGGTGCGGCGGGTGCGAGGTCCGGCGATGCCGGAGGGGTCGGCCATGCGTCACTTCCTGTCACTCGGATCGAATCGGGCGGGCGCGACGGCCCCACCCGGCATCGGGAGGTGAATTGCTCAGTCCACTCAGTCCACCGTAGCGATCGTCGGCGGCTGTGATCGTGGGATTCCATCGGACGTCGCGTCGCACTTCGGCCATTTCCGGAACGGTCACGGAACCGTGGGCAGTCCACGCCCCGCGGCATGCTCACAATGCAGCGGACGAGATGTCAAGGACGTCCAGCCCGGTCACCCCGCGGGAGTCAGGGCACCGTGCGTCCAACCGGCGCGGGGCCGCAGTTGAACGAACACGTGGGCAGTGCCGAATATTGTTCGCCTGCCGGACGCCGGGTCATAGTGCTGTGCGGTGAGGACGAGCCGTTGGCCCGGGCAGCCGAATTCCGCCCGATGCGCCGGTCTTTGAGGACTTCCGTTCTCCCGCCGTTCTGCTTTTGTGCCCGCGCTCCGGCAGGGGGTTTTCATGACCGTGCGAGAGACGACGTACGTCGAGTGGTCCGCGCCATGCTGCAACTGACCGACGCGGACGTGGCGGCACTCCTGGAGAAGACCGATGTCGTCGGCACCGTGCGTGAGGTGTTCCTCGCGCACGCGGCGGGCCGTACCGTGCTGCCCGAGGAGAGCTGCCTGCGGTGGACCAACGACGAGGGCGAAGCCTGCCGCAGCCTCAACATGCCCGGCCTGGTGGAGATCGACGGCCGGCGGATCGCCGGCACGAAGGTCATCAACGCGAGCCTGGGCAACCCCGCTCGGGGACTGGCCCGTGCCGGTGGCCTGATCCTCCTCTTCGACCTCACCACCGCCCGGCCGGTGTGCGCCCTGGACGCGGCGCACATCTCCGCCGGGCGGACCGCGGCCGTCAGCGTGCTCGCCACCGAACTGCTGTGGGCGGCACCCGCGCGGGCCGTCGCCGTAGTCGGAGCCGGCGCACTGGCCGAGGCCCACCTGGAGCTGGCGCTGCGCCGATGGCCCTCGGTCCGGCAGGTCCGCCTCCACGACCGGGTCCGGGAGCGCGCGACGGACCTCGCCGAACGGCTCGGCGACACCCATCGCACGGTCGCCTTCGACGTCACCGCCACCGCGGAGCAGGCCGTTCGCGAGGCTGATCTCGTCATCCCCGTGACCACCACGACCAGCGGCTACATTCCCGCCGACTGGATCGCCGAGGGGGCCGTCGTCGTCAACGTGTCGCTCGACGACCTCACCCCCGAGGCGCTCAGCGCCGCCGATCAGGTCGTCGTGGACGACTGGAGCCTGGTGGCGGCCGACACCACCCGCATCCTCGGCAGGATGCACCGCGCCGGGGACGTCCTGCCGCCGCCGCGGCACCGCGACCCCAACACCCCGGCCCCTGCCCGGCCCGCCGTCGAGGTCACCGCCGAACTGTGCGACCTCGTCGACGGATCCGCGGAAGGGCGCACCGCGGCCACCGACCGCATCATCGTCAACCCCTTCGGCATGTCCCTGCACGACGTGGCAGTGGCGGGAAGGATCTACCAGGAATTCTTGACCTAGCCAGCTCCTGCTCTGACCGGCGACGTCACGGAACGAACCGTCATCGCCCGGTGAGGAGTGCGAAGCAGCGTTCGCTACGGCAGCGCAGAGCACACAGCAATCGGATTTTGTGCGGATGTCGATGTCGAAGGATCGCGACCGACCGTGTCCGGAAACGGGCCGACTCGTCGGCAGCACCTTCTCAACGGGCCGAAGAGAACTTCTCGACGGCGTATCCGAAAATTCGCCGCATCACGGCATGAGAGGAACACCAGAATGGACAGGCTGGAACTCGATCCGGTGGAGATCAGCGCAGTCGACGAACTCCTCGACGAATGCGCGGACGCGTTCGTCACCCTCGACACCGAGGACGCCCTGCACCGGGCCACCGTACTGGCCCACGAACTCCCCAACCGGATCCGCCTCCACCTCAACGCCTTCCGCCTGGAACAGCTGTCGGGCGTGCTGTGCGTCTCCGGCTACCGCGTCGACCAGACCCGGCTGGGATCCACCCCGTCCCACTGGCGCAACCGGACCGGGCCGTCCCCCGCCCACCGGGAAGAACTGCTCCTCATGCTGTACAGCTCCCTGCTCGGCGACCCGTTCTGCTGGGCCACCCAGCAGGACGGCCGGATGATCCACGACATCGTGCCCATCCAGGGCCACGAGCACGAACAACTCGGCTCCAGCAGCGAGGCCTTGCTCACCTGGCACACCGAGGACGCCTTCCACCCGCTGCGCGGGGACTTTCTCTCCTTCGCCTGCCTGCGGAACCCCTACGGCGCCGCGACGACAGTCGGATACGCCGACGAGCTCCGGCTGCCTGACGACCTGCGGGAGGTCCTCTTCCAGGAGCGGTTCGTCATCTGCCCCGACGAGTCCCACCTCGGCAAGAACAACTCCCGGCCCACGGCAGGGGCGTTCGACACCATCGAACGAATGCAGACGGACCCCGACCGGGTGGCGGTCCTCTTCGGCGACCCGGAACAGCCCTATCTGCGCGCCGACCCCTACTTCATGCGCGTCGACGACGAGGACGACGAGGCACGTCTCGCGCTGGACGCCCTGGTGAAGGCCATGGACGAGGTCATGTTCGACGTCGTCCTCGAGAGCGGCGACTTCTGCTTCCTCGACAACTTCCGTGTCGTCCACGGCCGCAAGCCCTTCAAGGCCCGCCACGACGGCACCGACCGCTGGCTGAAGCGCATCAACGTCACCGGCGACCTCCGCAAGTCCCGGGCCGCCCGGGACGCCAGGGCGGTCCGGGCAAGCCGCTGAATCCGCCACCGACATCGAGGTGACCCCATGAGACTGCGATCAGCGCCCCTTGAGGACTGGCTGCGTGACTACTACTTCACCGCCGAGATCGACATCAGCTCCAGCGGCGTCCACTCCTACTCCATGGCGGAACTGCGGGCGCTCACCGGACTGCGCCACGCCGACGTCGACCGTCTCGTCTTCGACGACGGCTACTCCCTCGGCGCGCCCGAGGTGCGGGCCGCGGTGGCACGCCATGTCGGAGGCGTGGAACCCGACCATGTCATGACGACCAGCGGCTCGGGGGAGGCCATCTCCCTCGTGCTGAGCGCGCTGCTCCAGGCCGGCGACGAGGTCGTCGTCGTGGAACCCGGCTACCACCTGCTCAGCGAGTACGCGACCGCACTCGGCTGCCGGATCAGTACCTGGTGGCTCGACCCGGAGCGGGACTGGCGGCCCGACCTCGACGAACTGGCCTCGCTGGTCACCCCGCGCACCCGGGCCATCATCGTCAACTTCCCGCAGAACCCCACCGGAGCCACCCTCACCGAGACGGAGCTGCACCGGCTGCTCGCCATCGCCGACGGCGTCGGCGCGTACGTGCTCTGGGACGGGGCCTTCACCGACCTCACCTACGACGCGCCTCCGCTGCCCAGCGCCCCGGCGCTGTACGACCGGGCGGTGGGCTTCGGCACCTTCTCCAAGGCGTTCGGGCTGCCCGGCCTGCGGTTCGGCTGGTGCGTCGCGCCGCCTGCCCTGCTCACCGAGTGCGTGCGCATTCGGGACTACACCACCCTGCACGTCTCACCGCTCGTCGAACTCATGGCCCTCGGTGTCCTGGACAACGCGCAGGCGTTCATCCGGCCGCGACTGGAGCAGGCCGCGGCGGGTCGCGCCACCCTGCTGGAGTGGGCGGCGGCCCACCCCGACCTCGTCTCCCTCGCGGCCCCGGCCGGCGGGGTCACGGCGTTCCCGCGGCTGAAGGGGCTCGGCGACACGGACGAGTTCTGCGACGAGCTGTTCCAGAAGCGGGGCGTGCTGGTCATCCCGGGCTCCTGCTTCGGACACCCCCAGCATGTGCGCGTCGGCTTCGGCGGCAGGGCCGAACAGCTCACCGAAGGGCTGGACCGCCTGGCGGACGCGCTGACCCAGGCCCGCCGCTGAACGTGCTCCGACCCCCGGTGATCCCTCTGTGGGGGGATGGCGCCGCCCCTCCGGCGAGGGACGGCGCCATCGCTGTCGCAGGGGACGTTCCCGCCCGGCCGCGACTGCCATAATGACCCGCGTGAACCGTGCGACAGCCTGGCGTGACGCCTGGACAGGGACGCGACGCCGGGTCTCGGCGGACCCTCGCGCACGGATCATCGTCACGGTGTCGCTGGGCCTGCTGGCCGTCGCCGAGTCACTCGTGGAGTTCGTGGCCTCGCACGGGTCCATCCCCCGCCTCCTCGCGGACACCGCCTCCACGGCCGCCCGGGACGGCAGTTCCACCGGAGTGCAGTTCACGATGATCGTGGGCCTGCTCTGCCTGTCCACCGCCCTGCCGCTGGCCCTGCTGCGGCCCCTGACCGCCGGCCTCACCGTCACCGCCGCGAGCATCGGCTCGCTCACGATCTTCCACACCCTGACCCTGGCGGGCATCGCCGCCCAGCTCGTCGCCCAGTACCGGCTCGCCCGCAGCGGACAGGTCCTCGCGGCCGGGCTGTGCGGGGCGCCCTTCCTCGCCCTGGCGCTGCCCGCCTCCGACGACACCGCCTACCGCGTCCGGATCGTCCTGCTCGCGGCCCTGGCCCCCGCGGCCGCTCTCGCGGGACTCGCCCGCCGCACCCGCGCACACCTGCGCGAACACACCGCCGTCCGCGAGGTCATGGCCGGCACCCAGTGGGAGAACGCGGCCCGCGGTGAACGCGCCCGCATCGTCCGGGAGCTCCACGACGTCGTCGGCCACCACATCTCCATGATCGCCGTGCAGGCCGAGACCGCCAGGGTCGCCACCGCCGGCATGCCCGCCCAGGGAGCCGAACGACTGCTCGGCATCGGCGACACCGCCCGGGCCGCCCTCACCGAGATGCGCCGCCTGCTCGGCGTGCTCCGCGAGGACACCGAGTCCGTCACCGGTGGGGAGCGCCGACCGCAGCCGGACCTGCGGCGGCTCAACGAACTCCTCGACGAGGCCCGTACGGCGTCCGGGACCTCCGTCCGGCTGATCCTGAGCGGATCCCCGCGCGAGCTCGACCCCGGCGTCGAGCTCGCCGCCTACCGCATCGTCCAGGAGTCCTTGACCAACGCCCGCAAGCACGCCACGGGCGCCGCCGTCGATGTCGAACTGCACTACGCCCACGACGTGTTGCACCTGCGGGTCCGCGACAACGGACCCGGCCCGCCGCACGCGGCCACGGACGGGGGACACGGACTGCTCGGCATGCGGGAACGCGCCGCCGCCGTCGGCGGAGACGTGCGTACCGGTCCCTCCGCGGGCGGCGGGTTCAGCGTCGAGGCGCGCTTTCCCGCAGCACCGGACGGCAGGGCCTCCCGGGTGCCGACCCCGGTGGCACCCGGCCCGGAAGCCACAACGGAAGAGAGTTCATGAGCACCCCCTCCGCGCCGATCCGGATCGTCATCGCCGACGACCACCTGGTGGTCCGTACCGGCTTCGCCGCGCTGCTGGACTCCCAGCCCGACTTCACCGTCGTCGAGACCGCGTCCAACGGAACCGAGGCGGTGCGCGTCTGCCGCGAGAAGTCCCCCGACGTCGTCCTGATGGACATCCGGATGCCGGAGATGGACGGCATCGAGGCCACCCGGCAACTCGTCGGCGCCGCGCCCGACGCCGACGGCGCTCCGCGCGTCCTCATCCTCACCACCTTCGACCTCGACGAGTACGTCTACGACGCCCTGCGCGCCGGCGCCAGCGGCTTCCTCCTCAAGGAAGCCACGGCGGAACGCCTCTTCGACGCCGTACGCGTCGTCGCCGCCGGGGACGCGCTCCTCGCGCCCGGCATCACCCGCCGGCTCATCAGCGAGTTCGCCCTGATGCCCGCCAAGGCCGAGACCGCGCCCCCGGCCGGCCTGCGGGACCTCACGGCCCGTGAGACCGAGGTCATGCTGCTCATCGCCGAGGGCCTGTCCAACCCCGAGATCGCCGCCCGTCTCGTCGTGGGCGAGGAGACGGTCAAGACCCACGTCAGCCGCATCCTCACCAAGCTGGGGCTGCGCGACCGCACCCAGGCCGTCATCGCGGCGTACGAGTCCGGGCTGGTCGTGCCGCGCACGCGGAAAGCCGAATAACCGGGCCGCCGACGGAGTCCCGCACCGGCCCTCACACATGGCGGACAGACATCACTGCGCGGTGTTCAACTGCGGCGCTGCGGCATTTGAATCCGTCTGAATCCGCCGGGAACTGAACGCGTTGCCACCTTCGGTCGCCCTCGGGGATGCTTGCAGCCGAGCGAAGCTGTGCCGTGAGGAAATACGCGAGAAAATCCCGTGAGGAGAGGTTCGCTGTGAAAGTGACGGTGCAGGCGCCGGCGGGAGATAATCCCGACGAACTGCCGGACATGGGCCCGGAATCCGACCGGCCGCAGACATCCCAGGGAATTCGCCCCGGAACAGTGGGAAGAATTGCTCCGTTCGCGACTCCCTATCGGTGGCCGTTGTTGTTCCTGGTGACCGCGTCCGCAATCGGCGCCGTCGTCACCGCGGCCGGCCCGCTGCTGTTCGGGGTCGTCATCGACAAGGGCATCGTCCCGGGCAAGACCGACGTCGTCATCGCGGTGGCCGCCGCCCTCCTCGGCCTCGCCCTCCTCGACGCGCTGACCCAGTACTTCCAGGCCAGACTCTCCGCGCAGATCGGCGAGGGCCTCGTGTACGACCTGCGCACCCTGGTGTTCCGGCATGTGCAGGCGCAGCCGCTGGCGTTCTTCACCCGCTCCCAGACCGGCTCCCTGGTCAGCCGGCTCAACACCGACGTCATCGGTGCCCAGCAGGCCATCACCGTACTGATGGCGGAAACCGTCAACACCGTGCTGACCCTGGTCCTGGTGCTGGCCGCCATGTTCTACCTGTCCTGGCAGCTCAGCCTCGTGGCCCTGCTCATGGTTCCCTTCTTCCTCATCCCCGGAAAGATCATCGGCCGCCGTATGCAGCGCCTGGCCCGCGGGACGATGCAACTCAACGCGGAGATGGGCTCGTTGATGAACGAGCGCTTCAACGTCGGCGGCGCGATGCTCAACAAGCTCTTCGGGCGCCCCGAGCGCGAGGTCGCCCACTTCTCCGAACGGGCCCGCGGCGTCCGCGACATCGGCGTGCAGACCAATGTGACCGCGCAGATGCTCGGCATCGTCATGGGCCTCACTGCCTCGGTGACCCTCGCCCTGCTCTTCGGCGTCGGCGGCCTCCTCGTCATCGACGACGCCTTCGCCCTCGGCACCCTGGTCTCCCTGGTCACGCTCGTCGGGCGCCTCTACACCCCGATCCAGCAGCTGTCGAGCGTGCAGGCCAACGCCATGACCGCCCTCGTCAGCTTCGACCGTGTCTTCGAGATCCTCGACCTGGACGCGCTGGTGAAGGAACGTCCCGGAGCCACCTCCCTGCGCACCGGACCCACGGCACACGGCACCACCGCGCCCGAGGTCGAGTTCGACAAGGTCTCCTTCCGCTACCCGAGGGCCGCCGACGTCTCCCTGGCCTCCCTGGAGTCGACCGCCCGGCCCGCCGAGGAGCGCGAGGACGACGCCTGGGTCCTCGACGAGGTGAGCTTCCGGGCACCCGCCGGGAAACTCACCGCCCTCGTCGGCCGCTCGGGCGCCGGCAAGACCACCATCACCCACCTGATGCCCCGCTTCTACGACCCCGTCGCGGGGGCGGTGCGGATCGGCGGCCAGGACCTGCGCGACGTCACTCTCGGCTCGCTGCAGGACACCGTCGGAGTCGTCACCCAGGACGCCCACCTCTTCCACGACACCATCCGCCACAACCTGCTGTACGCCCGCCCCGACGCCACCGAACCGGAACTCGTCGAGGCCTGCGAGGCGGCACAGATCTGGACCCACATCGCGGCCCTCCCCAACGGTCTCGACACCGTCGTGGGCGACCGCGGCTACCGTCTGTCGGGCGGGGAGAAGCAGCGTCTGGCACTGGCCCGGCTGCTGCTCAAGGCACCGCCCGTGGTCGTACTCGACGAGGCCACCGCCCACCTGGACTCGGAGTCCGAGGCCGCGATCCAACGGGCCCTGAAGACCGCGCTGGCGGGCCGCACCTCGGTGGTCATCGCCCACCGGCTGTCCACCATCCGCGAGGCCGACCAGATCCTCGTCGTCGACGGCGGCAGGATCCGCGAGCGCGGCACCCACGAGTCGCTTCTGACCGCCGGCGACCTCTACGCGGATCTGTACCACACGCAGTTCGCCCGGCAGCCGGCCGCCGCGAAGGCGACCGCACCCGACCCCGCGGGCACCGCGAGCTGACCTCGCCCCGCGGACCGGGCCGTACTGTCCCTCGGCCCGTGCCCGATTCACCGTTCCACGCCGTGCACCACCCCTGCCCGGAAATGGCCATGTCCTTCGTGGTGAACATTCGTCAAGAGGAGACCGTCGTGCGCACTGTGAGCTTCGACTTCGAGACCCCCGGAAAGCGGTTCAAGGTCCTCGTCAACCACGAGGAGCAGTACTCGCTGTGGCCCGCCGACCTCGACGTGCCGGGCGGCTGGGAGGAGACCGGGGTGTGCGCCTCCAAGGAGGAGTGCGACCAGTACCTGGAGGAGACCTGGACCGACATGCGGCCCAAGAGCCTGCGCCTCGCGCTCGACGGTGAGCAGTAGGCGACCGGATGCCGCACGTATTCACCAACGGCATACGGCTCTCCTACGAACGGTCGGGCCGCGGTGAACGAGTGCTCATGATCATGGGTTCCTCGGCCGGGGGTCGGGTCTGGACCCTGCACCAGACCCCCGCGCTCACCAAGGCCGGCTACCAGACCATCACCTTCGACAGCCGGGGCATCGCCCCCTCCGACATCCCGCCCGGGAAGTACAGCCTCGCCGACATGGTCGCCGACACCAAGGGCCTCATCGAGGCACTGGACGCCGGACCCTGCCGGATCGTCGGCACCTCGCTGGGAGCGCTGATCGCGCAGGAACTCGCGATCGGCTGGCCGCACCTCGTCCGGTGCGCGGTCCTGATCGGCACCAAGGCACGCTCGGACGCCGTCCGGGTGGCTCTCGGACGGGCGGAACGAGCCCTGCTGGACAGCGGGGTGAAGCTGCCCGCCGAGTACGAAGCGGCCATGTCGGTGCTGCAGATGCTCTCGCCGGCCACGATCAACGACGACAAGGCCGTATCCCTGTGGCTGGAGACGTTCCGGCTCTCCGGCGGCGAGGCGTCCCCGGGCCAGACCTGGATCGACACCGACGAGGACCGCCGCAAGGCACTGCGGGAGGTGACGGCACCCTGCCGTGTCATCGCCTTCGCCGACGACTTCGTCACCCCGCCCCACCTGTCCGCCGAAGTCGCCGACGCCATTCCGGAATGCGACTACGTCGAGATTCCCGACTGCGGCCACTTCGGTTATCTCGAACGCCCCGACGAGGTCAACAAGGCAATCATCGAATTCCTGGACACGCACTAGAAACACAGGCACACACGCGCTGGAAGAGCGCGAGTGATTTCACGCGAGCGGCTTAGTGGGGGCGTCATGCACGGTGAACCGAACTCCTGGCGTGACCAGCCGGCGGACCTGCCCGCCCTGGAGCTGCCCCTGGACCGCCCCCGCACCCCGGGCGGCCCCGGTCGGACAGCGGTGGTCCGGTTCGACCTGCCGCCCACGACCGCACAACGGCTCACGGAACTGTCCCGCACCGGCGAGACCACCGTGCCCGCCCTCGTCCTCGCGGCCCTGAGCGTCCTGATGGGCCGCTACGCGGGCACGGACGACGTCGTGGTGGCCACGGACGGGGCGGTCGCCCGCACCGACCTCAGCGGCGCGCCCTCCTTCGCCGAACTCCCCGGCCGCGTACGCGTGATCGCGGGCGGCTCCGCCCGCCGTCCGGTCGGCTTCGCGTACACCGGCGACGACGGTGCGCCGGAGCCGTCGAGCGACCTGCTGCTCCGCCTGTACCTCACCCAACCCGGCCGCCTCTCAGGGGAGTTCAGGTACGACACCGCCCTGTTCGACACGGCGACGGTGGAACGGACCGCCCGGCACCTCCTGGCACTGATCGAGACCGCGGCCGAGCACCCGGACCGCTGCGTGCACGAACTGGCGGTACCGACGCCCGAGGAACGCGCCGCTCTCGTCCGCGCGGGCGACGGACCAGCGCTCGCGCTGCCGTCGGCGGCCGGCGTGCACGAGCTCATCGCGCACTGGGCCGCACACAGCCCGGACGCGGTCGCGGTGGTGGCCGGTGACCGCGCGCTGACCTACGGCGCACTGCTGACGCGGGCGAACCGGCTGGCGCGGCACCTGCGGGGCCTGGGCGTCGGTCCCGAGTCGGTCGTGGCGCTGTGCCTGGACCGTGGTGCCGACATGGTCGTCGCCGTACTCGCGGTCTGGCAGGCCGGCGGCGCGTACCTGCCGCTCGACCCCGAGTACCCGGCCGAGCGGCTGGAGTTCATGCTCGCCGACAGCGGCGCCACGGTGCTGGTCGGCGGCGCCGGGCCGGTCGGAACACTGCCCGCAGACCGCGTGGTGCGACTGGAGGACCGGGCACGGTGGAAGGCGCTGCCCTCCTCCGCACCGGACACCGAAGCACGCCCCGCCCAACTGGCCTACGTCATCTACACCTCCGGCTCGACGGGACGGCCCAAGGGCGTACAGGTCGCCCACGAGGGACTGCTGAACCTGGCCGTCGCCTTCCGCCCGGTGCTCGGGGCCGCTCCCGGAACCCGAGCCCTGCAGTTCGCCTCGCTCAGTTTCGACGCGGCCGTCCTCGACGTGGCGATGACGCTCGCGGCCGGCGGGACACTCGTGGTGGCTTCGTCGACGGACCGCGCACAGCCGGCCATGCTCGCAACCCTCGTACGGGCCCAAGCGGTCACGGTGGCCAGCGTGTCACCCTCACTGCTCGGCGTCCTGGAACCGGCGGCCCTGGCAGACGTGGGCGCGATGCTGGTCGGCTCGGAGCGGGTCGGCACCCAGGTGGCCCGGGACTGGGCCCCCGGGCGGCGACTGGTGAACGGGTACGGACCGACGGAGACGTCGGTCATCGCCTGCGTGGGTCCCGTGGACGCCGACGCGCCCGGAGCACCGCCGATCGGCGGGCCCCTGCCCAACACGCGCGTCTACGTGCTGGACCCCACCCTCGAACCCGTGCCGGTGGGCGCCGTGGGGGAGCTGTTCATCGCGGGCCCCCAACTGGCCCGCGGCTACGGCGGGCGCGCGGCCCTGACCGGAGAACGGTTCGTGGCAGACCCCTTCGCCGCGGACGGCTCCCGCATGTACCGCTCGGGCGACCGCGTCCGGTGGCTGGCCGACAGCCGCCTGGAGTTCGTCGCACGGGCGGACGGCCAGCTCAAGGTCCGCGGCTTCCGCGTCGAGCCGGGTGAGGTCGAGGAAGCCCTGGCCGCCCACGAAGGCGTGCGGGCGGTGGCCGTGACCGCGTTCGGCGAGGGTGAGGCACGCCGCCTCGCGGCATACGTGGTGCCGTCGGACCCGGCACACGGCATGCCGCCGGTGGACACCCTGCGCGACCTCGCGGGACGGCGACTGCCCGACTTCATGGTGCCGTCGGTGTTCTTCGAACTGACCGCGCTGCCGCTGACCACCAACGGCAAACTCGACCGGGCCGCCCTCCCCGCACCCGAACACGCGCAACGGCGCCAGGGACCGTACGTCGCTCCGGCCGCCGGCGCCGAGGAAGTGCTCGCCGGGATCTGGGCGCGGCTCCTCGGGGTCGACCGGGTGGGCGCCGAGGACAGCTTCTTCGCACTGGGCGGACACTCACTGCTGGCCGCCCAGGTCATGTCCCGCATCCGCGAGACCTTCGGCGCGGACCTGCCTCTCGCGGTGCTCTTCGAGCGGCCGACCGTACGGCAGCTGGCAGAGGCCGTCGCGGACACGGCCGGCGGGACGGGTGCCCGCACCGGCACGGGCGGCTCGACGATCGAGGCGGTCGGTCGGGGCGACGAGCCCCTGCCGCTGTCGTTCGGGCAGCAGCGGCTCTGGTTCCTCGACCAACTCGACCCGGGCTCCGCCGAGTACAACCTGCCTCTGCGCCTGCACATCGACCACGCGCTGGACGTCCCCGCCCTCCGAGCCGCCCTGGACACGGTCCTGGCCCGGCACGAAGCCCTCCGCACCCGCCTGGCACCCGGCCAGGACGGCACCGTGCACCAGGTGATCGACGCACCCGCGCCCTTCCCGCTGCCCGTGGTCGACGTGTCCGCCGGCGCGGACCCTCGTCGCGAGAGCCAACGGCTGGCAGATCAGGAGGCGATGGCCCCCTTCGACCTCGCGACCGGACCGCTGATCCGCGCCGTGCTCATCAGATCGGCCCCCGACGACCATCTGCTGGCGCTGTCCGCACACCATGCCGTCTTCGACGAGTGGTCCGACCTCGTCCTCCAGCGTGAACTGTGGGCCCTCTACGACGCGTTCCGCGCGGGCCGCCCGAATCCGCTGCCGCCGCTCCCGGTCCAGTACGCCGACTTCGCCGTCTGGCAACGACGGTCACTGACCGCCTCCGTCATGGAAGAGCAACTCGCATACTGGCACGCACAGTTGGCGGATCTGCCGACCTCGGAGCTGCCCACCGACCGGCCCCGGCCCCCCGTGCGGCCCACCGAGGGAGCCGTCACACGGTTCACCGTCCCGCCACACACCGCCGAGGCGCTGCGCACGGTGGCACGGGAACACGGCACCACCATGTTCATGACCCTCCTGGCCGCTTTCGACGTCCTCCTCGGCAAGTACACCGGCTCACAGGACGTGGTGGTCGGCACGCCGGTGGCGAACCGGAACCGCGCCGAGACAGAGGACCTGATCGGGTTCTTCGTCAACACCCTGGTCATGCGGACGGACCTGTCCGGCGACCCGACCTTCGCCGAACTGCTGGAGCGGGTACGGGAGACGGCTCTCGGCGCGTACGCCCACCAGGACCTGCCGTTCGAGCAACTCGTGGACACGCTCGTGACCGAGCGGGACCGATCACGCAGCCCGCTCTTCCAGACCATGTTCACCTACGGCACCCCAGGCGGCTCCTACGTCAACCCCGGCACGCTGCCCGTGAAGTGCGACCTCGCCCTGCGCCTGGTGGAGAGCGGAGACGGACTGCTGGGAGAGGTGGAGTACAGCACGGCGTTGTTCGACGCGGGGACCGTGGAGCGGTTGTCGGGTCATCTGGTGCGGTTGTTGGAGGTGGTGGCGGAGGATGCGGGGCGGCGGGTGGGTGAGCTGCCTGTGTTGTCGGCTGCTGAGGTTGAGCAGGTGGTGCGGGGCTGGAGTGGTGCTCCTGCCGTGTTGCCGTCGGTGGGTGGGGTGCATGAGCTGATCGTCGCGCGGGCGGTGGAGGCGCCGGACGCGGTGGCGGTGGTGTCCGGTGACCGGGTGCTGTCGTATGGCGGGTTGGTGGCGCGGGCGGGTCGGCTCGCCCACGAGTTGCGTGCTCGGGGTGTGGGTGCGGAGTCGGTGGTGGGGCTGTGTCTGCCGCGCGGTGTCGACATGGTGGTGGCGGTGCTGGGGGTGTGGCTGGCGGGCGGTACGTATCTGCCGCTGGACCCTGAGTATCCGGCGGATCGGCTGGAGTTCATGGTCGCCGACAGTGGGGCGCAGGTCGTGCTCCGCGAAGGTGATCTCGCAAGGACCGGGTCGCTGCCGTCGACGGCTCCCGAAGTCGCCGTCGATGCGGCGCAGTTGGCGTATGTGATTTATACGTCGGGTTCCACCGGCCGTCCCAAGGGCGTGCAGGTCTCCCACGGCGGTGTGGTCGGCATGGTGTCCGCTCTCGGTCCCGAACTGGGAGCTGGGCCGGGCGTTCGCGTGTTGCAGTTCGCCTCTTTCAGTTTTGATGCGGCGGTGCTGGACATCGCGGTGACGCTTGCGCACGGTGGCACGCTGGTGGTGGCGAGTGCGGGGGAGCGGGCGGAGCCCGAGGCGCTGACGTCCATGATCTGTGCGCAGGGTGTGGGTGCGGCGAGTGTGGTGCCGTCGTTGTTGGGTGTGCTGGAGCCCGGGCAGGTATCCGGTGTCGAGACGTTGTTGCTGGGTGCGGAGCGGCTGACGGAGCAGGTCGCCAGGGCGTGGTCGCCCGGTCGACGCCTGGTGAACACCTACGGCCCGACCGAAGCGACCGTCATGGTCACCGCGGGCGCGGTCGAGGGAACAGAAGGTGTGCCGCCGATCGGCTCGCCGGTCGCCAACGCACACCTGTACGTCCTGGACGCGTCCCTGCATCCCGTCCCGGTGGGTGTGGCGGGTGAGGTCTTCATCGCCGGGCCGCAGGTCGCTCGCGGTTATGCCGGCCGCCCGGCCCTGACCGGTGAGCGTTTCCTTCCCGACCCCTTCATGGCGGACGGTTCGCGCATGTACCGCTCGGGCGACCGGGCCCGCTGGCTTCCTGACGGGCAGTTGGACTTCGTAGGCAGGGCGGACCAGCAGGTCAAGGTGCGTGGCTTCCGTATCGAACCCGGCGAGATCGAAGCCGCTCTCAGCACGCACCCCCAGGTCCGTACCGCCGTCGTGGTGCCCTTCGGCGAGGAGGACGGCCGGCGACTGGTGGCCTACCTCGTCCCGAGGGACGCGACCGAAGGCATCCCGACCTTCGCGGACCTGCGCACCCATGCCGCGGCCCACCTGCCCGCCTTCATGATCCCGTCCGTCTTCACGCCCATCGCCTCGCTGCCCCTCACTCCCAACGGCAAGCTGGACCGCTCGGCACTTCCGCAGCCGGAGCGGCGAGAGCTGTCCGGGTATGTGCAACCGGCCTCTCCCACCGAGGAGTTGCTCGCCGGCGTCTGGAGCCGTCTGCTCGGTGTCGCCCGCGTCGGTGTCACGGACAACTTCTTCGAGCTGGGCGGTCATTCGCTGCTCGCGACCCGGGTCGGCTCCCGGATCCGCGACCTGCTGGCGGTGGACGTGCCGCTCTCCGCCGTGTTCGACCGCCCCACCGTGCGGGAGCTGGCCGCGCTGGTGGACCGTTCGGCGCGGGGGACGGCCGTACCCCCGGTGACGGCGGTGGACAGGGGCCGGCCCCTGCCGTTGTCGTTCGCACAGCAGCGGTTGTGGTTCCTCGACCAGTTGGAGCCCGGGTCCGCGGAGTACACCATCGCGCTGCCGGTGTGGTTGCGCGGGGAGAAGCCGGACGTGGAGGCGCTGGGCGCTGCCCTGGGCGCGATCGTGGCCCGCCACGAGGTGCTGCGGACGCGGCTCGTCGTCGGCGCTGACGGTGTGCCGTACCAGTGGGTCGACGCGCCGACCGGTTTCCCGTTGCCGCTCGTCGACGTATCCGGGGAGCCCGACCCGGTCGTGGCGGCGCGGGAGTTGGTGGCAGGGGACGCGGCCGTACCCTTCGACCTGGCACAGGGGCCGTTGGTACGGGCCACCCTGGTGCGGCTGGCCCCGGACCAGCATGTGCTGGCGGTGACCGTGCACCACATCGTGTTCGACGAGTGGTCGGACCGTGTCTTCCGACGTGAACTGCGGTCTCTCTACCAGGCGTTCCAGAACGGTCGGCCCGTCCCGCTCGCACCGCTGCCCCTGCAGTACGCGGACTTCGCGGCCTGGCAGCGGCAGTGGCTGACCGGAGCCGCGCTCGCATCGCAGCTCGCCTACTGGGTCGAACAGCTGGCAGACCTCCCGGAGCTGGAGCTGCCGGTCGACCGGAAGCGGCCGCCCGTGAGGTCGACCGAGGGCGCGGTGCTGCGGTTCACCGTCCCCGCCCACACCACCGAAGCCCTGCGGAGCCTGTCGCGGACGCACGACTCGACGATGTTCATGACGCTGCTCGCCGCGCTCGGCGTGCTGCTCGGCCGCTACGGCGGTACCGAGGACGTGGCGGTCGGCACGCCGGTGGCGAACCGGAACCGTGCCGAGACCGAGGACCTGATCGGGTTCTTCGTGAACACCCTGGTCCTGCGCACCGACCTGTCCGGCGACCCCACGTTCGCCGAACTCCTCGCCCGGGTACGGGAGACGGCCCTCGGGGCGTTCACCCATCAGGATCTGCCGTTCGAGCAGCTGGTGGACGAGCTGGTCGTCGAGCGGGACCGCTCCCGCACCCCCCTGTTCCAGGTCATGTTCAACTACGCCACGTGGGAGGCAGGGGACGTCCTGACCGACGTGCTGCCCGCCAAGTACGACCTCCTCGTCACGGTCGGCGACACCGGCCGCGACCACGGGCTGAGCTGCGAGATGCAGTACAGCACCGCCCTGTTCGACGCGGCCACGATCGACCGGATGACCGGGCACTTCGTGAGCCTGCTGGAGCGGGTGGCCGAGGCCCCGGAGCGGCCGCTGTCCCAGGTGCCGACGTTGCCGGCGCACGAACTGGAACTGCTGGCCGCCGAGTGGCACGGCGGCGGCGCCCCCGGCCTCGTCGCTCGCGGGGTGGACGAGCTGGTCGCCGGCCGGGCCGTGGCCCGCCCCGACGCCGTGGCTCTGGTCTGCGGTGAGCAGAGGCTGACGTACGGCGGCCTGATGGAACGCGCCAACCGGCTCGCGCACCGGCTGCGGGACGCGGGCGTGGGCGCCGAGTCGGTGGTCGGCCTGTGCCTGGACCGAGGGGCCGACACCGTCGTGGCGATGCTGGCCGTGTGGCAGGCCGGCGGGGCCTGGCTGTCCCTGGATCCGCGGTACCCGGCCGAACGGCTGGAGTTCATGCTCACCGACAGCCGTGCCGCGCTCGTGGTGACACAGGCCCACCACGCCGGCGTACTGCCCGACGGCGTGGCGCCCCTGCTGGTGCTCGACGATCCGGCGACGGCCGCCGCGATCAGCGCGGGCCCGCGCACCGCCCCCGGGGTCACGCCCCACCCGGAACAGCTGGCCTACGTGATCTACACCTCCGGTTCCACCGGCCGGCCCAAGGCCGTCCAGGTCGCGCACGCGAGCGTGATCCACCTGTTCGAGGCCGCCGACGCCAGTGACGCACTCACACTCGCACCGGAGAGCGTGTGGAGTGTCAGCCACTCCTTCGCCTTCGACTTCTCCGTCTGGGAGGTCTGGGGTCCTCTGACCCGGGGCGCCCGCAGTGTCGTGGTACCGATGGACCGGGTGCGCGAGCCGTGGCGGCTGCGCGAGGTCTTGGCAGCCGAGGGCGTCACCCACCTGAGTGCCACACCGGAGCTGTTCCGCCAGCTGTCCGAAGCGGTCGAGCCCGGGCGCGAGCTGCCCGCGCTCGCCTTCGTGGTGTTCGGCGGCGACGCGCTGCAGCGCCCGCACCTGGCCCGCTGGAGCGCGGCACACGGCCTGGACACCCCCGCCCTGGTCAACATGTACGGGATCACCGAGACGACGGTCCACGTCACCCACCACCGCATCGGTTCCGCGGACCTCGAAGGTGACCCGGGGCTGCCCGTGGGGCAAGGGCTCCCGGGGTGGCGGGTGTACCTGCTCGACGAACACCTCCACCCCGTACCGGTGGGCGTGCCGGGCGAGCTGTACATCGGTGGCGCAGGTGTCGCCCGCGGATACGGCGGCCGGGCCGCGCTCACCGCTGAGCGGTTCCTGGCGGATCCCTTCGCCGGCGACGGTACGCGCATGTACCGCTCCGGGGACCGGGCACGCCGACTGCCGGACGGGGTACTGGAGTTCGCGGGCCGCGGGGACAAGCAGGTCAAGGTGCGCGGGTTCCGGATCGAGCCGGGCGAGATCGAGGCCCGGCTCACCGCTCACCCGGGCGTACGCTCCGCGGTGGTCACGGCCCACGGCGACGGCGCCCACCGCCTGCTCGCCGCCTATCTGGTCCCCGCGGACCAGGCCGTGGGCGCCCCGGCGGCGGCCGAGCTGCGGGAGCACCTGCGGCACGGGCTGCCGGACTTCATGGTCCCGTCCTCCTTCGTCGAGCTGGCCGCGCTGCCGCTGACCGCGAACGGCAAGCTCGACCGGGCCGCGCTGCCCGTGCCGCAACCGCACCAGGCGGAGCGCCCCTCGGCGGCAAGGGCGTCGGAGGGTGACGGGTTCGTGGCGCCGAGGGGTCCCTCGGAGGAGCTGCTGGCCGCCATCTGGGCCCATGTGCTCGACGTGGAGCGGGTCGGCGCCCACGACAACTTCTTCGAGCTGGGCGGCCACTCACTGCTGGCGACCCAGGTCGTGTTCCGCATCCGTGAGGCGTTCTCGGTCGAGCTGCCGCTCGCCGACCTGTTCGACCGGCCGACGGTACGCGACCTGGCACCCCTTCTGGACCGCTCGGACGCCGGCGTCGTCGTGCCGCGCATGACACGCATCGGCCGGGACCGACCGCTGCCGCTCTCGTTCGCCCAGCAACGCCTGTGGTTCCTCGACCAGTTGGAGCCCGGCTCGGTCGAGTACGCGCTGCTGTCCCCGGTGCACTGGAACGGACACCTGGACGTCGCCGCGCTCCGGGCCGCCCTGGGCGGTGTCGTGGCCCGCCACGAGGTGCTGCGCACCCGGCTCGTCGCGGACGCCGACGGGGTTGCCCGGCAGGTGATCGATCCGCCGCACCCGTTCGCGCTGCCCGTGGTGGACGTCTCCACCGGGACGGACCCGGCAGCGGTCGCACGGCGCCTGGTCGCGGCCGACGCCGGTGTGCCGTTCGACCTGGCGGCCGGTCCCCTGGTGCGGGCCACCTTGATCCGACTGGCCGATGAGGAACATGTGCTGGCCCTCGCCATCCACCACGTGGTGTTCGACGAGTGGTCCGACCGGATCTTCCATCGCGAGCTGTTGGCGTTGTACGAGGCGTTCTGTGCGGGGGAGCCGGATCCGTTGCCTGCGTTGGAGGTGCAGTACGCGGACTTCGCGGTGTGGCAGCGGCGGTGGCTGGACGGTGAGGTGCTTGAGCGGCAGCTGTCGTACTGGCGTGAGCGCCTGTCCGGCACCCCGGACACCGAACTCCCCATCGACCGGCCCCGTCCGGCCGTGCGCTCGTCCGCGGGAACCCGGTGGCGGTTCGCCCTTCCCCAGGAGGTCGTCGAGGGGCTGCGGGGGTTGTCGCGTGAGTGCGGTGTGTCGATGTTCATGACGCTGTTGGCGGCGTACGCGGTGTTGTTGGGGCGGTATGCGGGGTCGGAGGACGTGGTTGTCGGTACGCCGGTGGCGAACCGGAACCGGGCGGAGACGGAGGACCTGATCGGGTTTTTCGTGAACACGTTGGTGATGCGTGCGGATCTGTCGGGTGATCCGTCGTTCCGTGAGGTGCTGGGGCGGGTGCGGGAGACGGCGTTGGGTGCGTATGCGCATCAGGATGTGCCGTTCGAGCAGGTGGTGGATGCGTTGGTGGCCGAGCGGGACCGCTCGCGCACGCCGTTGTTCCAGGCCCTGCTCAACTACGACTTCGTCGAGAGCGAGGCGTCCCGCGCGGCCACCGGCCGGACGGTCGACCGCAGCGGCAGCGCCGCCGACGTCGTCGCCAAGTACGACCTGCGACTGGTGCTCAGCGACGACGGACACGGCCTGGACGCCGAGTTCGAGTACAGCCGCGCCCTCTTCGACGCCACGACCGTGCAGCAGATGGCGGACCACCTCGTCACCCTGCTGAGCGCCGTGGCCCTGGACGCGGACCGCACCCTGTCACGACTGCCCGTGCTGCCGGCCCACGAACTGGACCGGCTGCTCAGGGAGTGGAACGACGGAGCGGTCCCCGTCCCCCCGTCGGGCGGCGTACCCGAACTGATCGCCGAGCGCGCCGCGACGGCCGCGGACACGGTGGCGGTGGTCTCCGGCGACCGCACGCTGACCTACGGCGCCCTCGCCGCCCGCGCCCACCGGCTGGCCCACTACCTGCGGGCCGTCGGCGTCGGCGCGGAGTCGGTCGTGGCGCTGTGCCTGCCGCGCGGAGCCGACATGATCGTGACCGTCCTGGCCGTGTGGCAGGCCGGAGGGGCGTATCTGCCGCTGGACCCCGACTACCCGGCCGAACGCCTCGGCTTCATGCTCACCGACAGCGGCGCCGAAGTGGTGATCGGCACCGAGGACCTCGTCGACGAACTCCCGGTCGGCCGACTGCGCACGGTCGTCCTCGACGACCCCTCGGTGCGCGCCGTCCTGGCCACACAGCCCACCGAGGCCCCCGACGTCGCCGTCCTGCCGGGCCAACTCGCCTACGTCATCTACACGTCGGGTTCCACCGGCCGGCCGAAGGGCGTGCAGGTCACACACGGCGGTGCGGTGAACTACGTCGTCTCCGTGGTGGACCGGGCCGGCTGGGGCGCCGGCGAGCGGTTCGGACTGCTGCAGCCCGCCGTCACCGACCTCGGCAACACCGTCGTGTTCGGCTGCCTCGCGTCCGGTGGCGTCCTGCACATCCTCGACGGGGACGTCGCGCTCGACGGCCGTGCCGTCGCGGGCTACCTGGCCGGATGGGCGGTGGACTGGGTCAAGGTGGTGCCGTCCCATCTGGCGGCCCTGGCCGCCGACGCCGGCGTGGAGGGGCTGATCCCCGGCCGGGGCCTCATGCTGGGCGGGGAGGGCGCCTCGCCGGTCTGGCTGGGCGGCCTGCTGGAGGCCGCCGGAGAGCGGGCCGTCGTCAACCACTACGGCCCGACCGAGGCCACGGTCGGCGTGGTCGCCGGCCGACTCGACACCGGAGTGCTCGCCGACGGAGTGGTGCCGCTCGGGACCCCCCTGGCCAACACCCGCGTCTACGTGCTCGACGCAACCCTGCGCCCGGTGCCGATCGGCATGGTGGGCGAACTGTACGTCGCCGGCCCCCAGGTGGCGCGCGGCTACCGGGGCCGCGCCGCGCTCACGGCGGAGCGGTTCGTGCCCGACGCCTTCGCCGGCGACGGGACCCGCATGTACCGCACCGGCGACCGTGCACGGTGGCGTGCGGACGGCCGACTGGAGTTCCTGGGCCGCATCGACGCCCAGCTCAAGGTGCGCGGATACCGTGTCGAGCCCGGCGAGGTGGAGGCGGCACTCGTCTCCCACGCCCTGGTGCGCTCGGCCGTCGTGACCGCCCGGGGCGAGGGACGGGGACGCCGACTGGTGGCCTACCTGGTGCCGGCCGACCACGACGAGGGACTGCCGCCGGTGGCGGAACTGCGCGCGTTCGCGGGCTCACGCCTGCCCGAGCACATGGTTCCCTCGGTCTTCGTCGAGCTCGGAGAGTTCCCCCTCACCGCCAACGGCAAGCTCGATCGAGCAGCCCTGCCCGAACCCGACGCGGAGGAGTCCGGGACCGGGACCCACACCCCGTCGGTCACCGACACCGAGGAGCTCCTGACCGGCATCTGGTCCGACGTCCTGGGAATCGGCCGGGTGGGAACCCTCGACGACTTCTTCGACCTCGGCGGGCACTCCCTGCTCGCCACCCAGGTCATCTCCCGCATCCGGGAGGTGTTCGGCACCGAGGTGCCGTTGTCGGCCCTGTTCGACGCGCCGACCGTGCGCGAGTTCGCCGCGGTGGTCGACAACTCGGCCACCGGCCTCGCCGTACCCCCCGTCACCGCCCTAGACCGGGACCGGTCGCTGCCGCTGTCGTTCGGCCAGCAACGGCTCTGGTTCCTGGAGCAGTTGGGGGACGGCACGCCCGAGTACAACCTGACGGCGGCCATCCGCCTGGACGGCGACCTGGACGCGTCGGCGCTGCAGGCCGCGCTGAGCCGGATCACGGCCCGCCACGAGGTGTTGCGCACCCGACTGGTGGCGGGCGCGGACGGTGTGGCGACTCAGGTGATCGACCCGCCGCGGCCGTTCCCCCTGCCGGTCGTCGACGTGTCCGACACGGCCCAGCCGGAAGCCGCCGCACGTGCCCTGGCCGCGGCGGACGCCGCCCTGCCCTTCGACCTGTCGGCCGGCCCGCTGATCCGTGGAGTCCTGGTCACTGTCGCCGCCGACCGGCACCTGCTGGCCCTGGCCATGCACCACGCCGTGTCGGACGAATGGTCAGGCCGGCTCCTCCGCGGCGAACTGACCGCCCTGTACGAGGCGTTCCGAGCGGGCCGGCCCGATCCGCTGCCGCCGCTGGCGGTGCAGTACGCCGACTTCGCCCTCTGGCAGCGCCAGTGGCTGGACGGCGACGTCCTGCGGAGCCAACTCGCCTACTGGCGCGCCCGGCTGGCCGGAGCACCCGTACTGGAACTGCCCACCGACCGGCCCCGCCCGGCGGTGCGGTCCAGCGAGGGCGGGGTCGTCGACTTCCGGGTGCCCGAGGACACGGCCCGTCGGCTGCGCGAGCTGACCCGCGGCCACGGCGCCACGATGTCCATGACGCTGCTGGCCGCGTTCAGCGTGCTGCTGGGCCGTTACGCGGACTCGCGGGACGTCGTGGTCGGCACGCCGGTGGCGAACCGGAACCGGGCCGAGACCGAGGACCTGATCGGGTTCTTCGTGAACACCCTGGTGCTGCGCACCGACCTGTCCGGAGACCCCACGTTCGCCGAACTCCTCGCCCGGGTACGGGAGACGGCCCTCGGCGCGTACGCCCACCAGGACCTGCCGTTCGAGCAGCTCGTGGAGGAACTCGTCGTCGAGCGGGACCGCTCCCGCAGCCCGCTGTTCCAGGTCCTGTTCAACTACGACACCGCCGGCACGGACAAGTCCGACGTGGCCACAGGCGGTCCGCTCACCGTGAGCTTCGACCTGGCGGTCCGGCTCGGCGACGGAGACGACGGTCTGACCGGCGAGTTCCAGTACAGCACCGCCCTCTTCGACGCGGCGACCGTCGAACGGATGGCCGGCCACCTGGTCGAACTGCTGGGCGCCGCGGCCGAGAACCCCGAGCGGCGCATCGGCGAATTGCCCCTGCTCACGGCGGCGGAGCGGGACGCGCTGGTGAGGCAGTGCCACGGAGCGCCGGCCGTGCTGCCGCCGGTGGCGGGCGTCCACGAGCTGATCGCACGGCGCGCGCAGCAGTCCCCGGACACCGCCGCGGTGGTCTGCGGCGCCCGCGTGCTGACGTACGGCGGGCTGCTGGCGCGGGCCGGCCGGCTGGCGCGGCACCTGCGCGGCCGGGGAGTGGGCCCGGAGTCGGTCGTGGGGCTGTGCCTTCCGCGCGGCGTGGACATGGCCGTGGCCGTGCTGGGCGTATGGCTGGCGGGAGCGGCCTACCTGCCGCTCGACCCGGAGTACCCGGACGAGCGACGCGACTTCATGGTGGCCGACAGCGGCGCCCGCGTGGTGCTGCGGGAGGACGACCTGGCACTCGACACCGCGTCGCCGTCGACGGCGCCGCAGGTACCGGTACGACCGGACCAGCTGGCGTACGTCATCTACACCTCCGGTTCGACGGGCCGCCCGAAGGGCGTGCAGGTCGCACACGGAGGCCTGGTCAACCTGGCGCAGACGTTCCGGCGGGAACTGGGCGTGGCCCCGGGGACCCGGATGCTGCAGTTCGCCTCCTTCGGCTTCGACGCGGCGGTGCTGGACCTGGCGACGACCCTGGCCTCGGGCGCGACGCTCGTGGTCGCCTCCTCCACCGAGCGGACCGAGCCCGCCGCGCTGTCCGCCGTCGTACGGGCGCAGGGTGTGGGCGTGGCGAGCGTGTCCCCCTCCCTCCTGGGGACCCTGGACCCCGTCGCCCTGGCCGGGGTCGAGGCGATGCTGGTGGGCTCCGAACGCGTGGGCGAGCAGGTGGCACGGGTCTGGGCGCCGGGCCGGCGCATGCTGAACGGCTACGGCCCCACCGAGACGACGGTGATCGCGTCCGCCGGACCGGTGGACGCCGAAGAGGTGGGGGCGCCGCCGATCGGCGTACCCCTGCCCAACACGCGGGCGTACGTGCTCGACGACCGGCTCGCCCCCGTGCCGGCGGGCGTGACGGGCGAGCTGTACCTCGCCGGACCACAGCTGGCCCGCGGCTACGGCGGTCAGGCCGCCCTGACCGCGGAGCGCTTCGTGCCCGACGCGTTCGCCGGGGACGGGTCCCGGATGTACCGGTCGGGCGACCGTGTGCGCCGGTTGGCGGACGGACGGCTGAGCTTCGTCGACCGCGCCGACGGCCAGCTGAAGGTGCGCGGGTTCCGGATCGAACCGGGCGAGGTGGAGGCCGCCCTGGTGGCCCACCCGGGCGTACGCGCGGCCGTGGTGACGGCCTTCGGTGACGGCGGTGAACGCCGCCTCGTCGCGTACGTCGTGCCGGCCGACCCCGGTGCGGGCATCCCGTCCGTGACGGACCTGCGGGAGGCCACCGGCCGACGGCTGCCGTCGTTCATGGTCCCGTCGGTGTTCGTGGAACTCGCGGGCCTGCCGCTGACCGCCAACGGCAAGCTGGACCGCGCCGCCCTGCCGGAACCGGACGGGACGTCCCCCGGTGAGCACGCGTACGTGGCTCCCGCCGGAGCCACCGAGGAACTCCTCGCCGGCATCTGGGCACAGCTCCTCGGCGCGCACCGCGTGGGCGCCGAGGACGACTTCTTCGAACTGGGCGGACACTCCCTGCTGGCCACCCAGGTGATGTCCCGCATCCGTGAGGTGTTCGGCGCCGACGTGTCCGTGGCGACACTGTTCGACCACCCGACCGTACGGGCACTCGCCGCGACGGTCGACGGAGCGGCCCGGGGCACGCTCCTGGCACCGGTCGGCCAGGCCGGCAGGGACCGCCCGCTGCCGCTGTCCTTCGGGCAGCAGCGGCTGTGGTTCCTCGACCAACTGGAGCCCGGATCCACCGACTACAACCTGCCGCTGCCCCTGCGTCTGGACGGAGTCCCGGACGTCGCGGCCCTGGGCGCGGCCCTGGACGCGGTGACGGCACGCCACGAGGTGCTGCGCACCCGTCTGGTGACGGGATCAGACGGGGTGGCCCGCCAGGTCGTCGACCCGGCGTCGACACCGCACCCCCTGCCGTTGGTCGACGTGTCCGGTCTCGCCGACCCGGCCGCCGCGGTCCGGCTGCTGATCGCCCGGGAGACGGAGACACCGTTCGACCTGGCGGCCGGCCCCCTGATGCGCGCCATCCTGATCCGCGTGGCCCCGGACGAACACGTCCTGGCCCTGTCGATGCACCACGTCGTCTTCGACGAGTGGTCCGGCCGCATCCTGTGGCGTGAGCTGTCGGCTCTCTACGAGGCGTTCCGGGCGGGCCGCCCCGATCCGCTGCCGACGCTCGCCGTCCAGTACGCCGACTACGCCGTCTGGCAGCACCAGTCACTGGCCGGACAGGTGCTCGAAGGCCAACTCGGCTACTGGAAGGACAAGTTGGCCGACCTGCCGGTCCTGGAGCTGCCCACCGACCGGCCCCGACCCGCCATGCGCTCCTCCGAAGGCGCCACCACCCGCTTCACCGTGCCGGCGCACACCGCGGAGACCCTGCGAGCCCTGTCACGGCGGAGCGGCGCCACCATGTTCATGACCCTGCTGACCGCCTTCGACGTCCTGCTGGCACGCTACGCGGGAGCGGAGGACATCGCCGTCGGCACCCCGGTGGCCAACCGCAACCGCGCCGAGACGGAAGACCTGATCGGCTTCTTCGTCAACACCCTGGTCATGCGGACCGACCTGTCCGGGGACCCCACCTTCGCCGAACTCCTCGCCCGCGTCAGGCGCACCGCGCTGGACGCCTACGCCCACCAGGACCTGCCCTTCGAACAGTTGGTGGACGCGCTGGTGGCGGAGCGGGACCGGTCGCGCACGCCGCTGTTCCAGGTGTTCTTCACCTACGTCATGGCGGATGCCCAGGACGGCGCCCCTCTGCTCGAACAGCCCGAAGGACTGCCGCGCACCACCCTGTTCGACCTCACCCTGCGACTCGCCGACTCCCACGGCGGCGGCCTGACAGGTGAGTTCGAGTACAGCACGGCGCTGTTCGACGCGGAGACCGTCGAGCGGTGGTCGGGGCATCTGGTGCGGCTTTTGGAGGCGGCGGCGCAGGACGCGGGACGCCCAGTGGGGGAGTTGCCCCTGCTGTCC
>NZ_KQ948157.1:0-2377 GCF_001513955.1 Streptomyces pseudovenezuelae
TCCCGCCGTTGCTCCGCAACGCGTGATTGACATCCGCTCGCGCGGATGATACCCGCGTCCCGCGGGCCGCCTATTCTGCTCTCCCCCCACCGACCGATTGCGCCTGCTGCCCACCGAGCTTCCGCCCGAGGCCGGCCGGACCGCTCCGCGGCCCTGCTCGGTCCTGGTCTCACGACCAGACACCCCCAGTGCAACGCCCGCGCGGCCAATGGCCGGCACCTGGTCCCGGGGGAAGTGCAGACCTGTACCAGGCCCTCAAGATCCGCACCCGCACGGGAGAGACGATCGCCGTGCAAAGAGGGTCGGCTGAGCGGCACACCCTCTGACGGCGTTACACCGGGGATCAGCCGGCGCCCGAGCATCCATCGCCTCGGGAGCGGAGGTGCGCGGGCCGCGGGGGGCGCGGCCCGCGCTGGTCAGGTCAGCACGCGCTCGACTTCCGCGAGGGCGAGGTCGAGCAGGCGGGCGCGGAGCTCGGGGCTCGACGCGTCGAGGAGGTCGTGAGCGGTGCGGTGCGCGAGCACGCGAGTGAGGTACTCCTCCTCGGTGGTGGCGGTGATGTGCTCACCGCATCGGCCGCACGAGAACTCGGCCTGGTCCCACCCTTGGCCGGTCATGAGTAGACCCGGGTGTTGAGGGCGAACATGCCGCCGCCCTGGGGGAGATAGAACGAGGTGGTGGAAGGCACGTCGTACGGCCGGTTGTAGATGAGCGCGGGGCGCCGGCCGATGGTCCAGCCGTTCATGTCTCGGAGAGACGCGCGCACGCTCACCCAACCGCCCGAGAGCTCGGTCCAGTCGGAGAACTCGGCTGTGATGTACAGCCGCGAGTCGCTGGTCGAGTCGATGGCCACATACTCGATCGAGGTTGGGGTGAAGCAGTGCACCTTGGGCCCGTAGCGGGTGGGGTATCCGTCCGGTCCGCCGATTAGCTCCGCGGTCAGTTCGAGCGTCAGGGGGTTCACTCGACGATCGCGGTCTGGCCGGGGATGTGGACGGTGGCGCCGGTCTGTCGGGCAACGGCCTCCTCTTGGAGGCCGGCCTTATACGCGTCATAGTCGCTGGTCCGGACGCGGAAGTTGCGGCCACCGACTCGGGCGGCGGGAAGTACGCCGTTGTGGATCATCCGATAGACGGTCATGCGGGAGAGTCGGAGCTCAGCGGCAATCTCGTCCACCGTGACGTACTGCGGAAGGGGTGGTGTGGTGTTCGTCACGCGCTTTTTCTCCTACCGCCCGAGGTTCTTTGCGCGCAGGCTTCTGACCTGCGGGTTTGTACACCTACGGGGGATTTATCGCGGGGAACGTTTTAGCGCTCCCTGGGAAAATTTCCGCAGGTCACACCGCAACCATCCGCATGTGGAGAAAGTCTGAAGACAACCGGGGATGAAAAAGTCGACTTCCCGGGACCGTGCTACTCTCTGAAGTGCGCCAACCGTGGGGCGCGTGTTCGCCGGTCGAGGTCTTTCGCTTTTTACTCCCGGCAACCCAATCCCCGCGACAGACGGTTTGGTGCCGAGTGAGGCCCCAGAGGGGTCTTGATGGGGTGATGGCCCGTCAAGGCTGATCTCTGGGGTCTCAACCTTTCAGCAGTGTACACCGCTTCCCAGCCTTCCGACGATCTCATGAGTGATCGTGGCTTGCTCTACGCGCATAGATGCAAGTACATTTTTTTCATGAGGAAACCCTTCGAAGCTAAAATCTTGCGCGTGCAAGAAACGATCGATGACGTGAGCGACACCTCCCGCAGGATCGGGAACGCGGCAGAGTCGCAGGCCACGCTGAACATCGCCCTCACGGCCGTATGCGTGGCCGCTCTCCTGGTCGCCATGATCGTGGCCCGCGGCGCGCGTGGCGGTGCGTCATGAGGATGCGAATCAAGGGCGAGGCACGGACCGAGCTGGCCGCGAAACTCCGACACGCCTATGAGGCCGACCGGCTCACAGTGCGTCAGCTGACCGAGAAGTTCGAGTTGTCCTACGGCACTACGCACGTGCTGCTCCAGGAGGCCAAGACCCCGATGAGGCCCCGCGGTGGCAACCATGCCGGTTGATCCCCTCGCCTCATTCGCTCGGGCACAGAAGGCGTTCGAGCACCTCAACCTCTTCCGGCTGGTCCATGGGGCCGATGCGGAAGGCAAGTGGGTGGCGATCAGCCGCGGACGGGACCTGCGATCAGAAGCCCTACGCGAGCAAGCGCGAGGCTGTCCGGTTCCAGAAGTACGAGACCCAGTGCGCCTATCTGTGCGTCACGGGCATGCCCACCCTCGGTGAGCTCCGGTACTACCTCGACGAAAACGAACAACTGTACGATCAGGGTCTCTCACTCGCCGACCCCGACTCCTACGTGAACCCGGAGGCTCTGCTCTGATGGACGAGA
>NZ_KQ948157.1:3035-9966 GCF_001513955.1 Streptomyces pseudovenezuelae
CGGTGGACAAGGACGGGAACCCGTCTCTCAACAAGGACGGCAGCTTCCGCAAGAAGCGCAAGGACGCGGGCGGTGGCCGGAAGGCGTCCGCGGCGCGGCCCGCCAGTCCGGCCGGAAAGGTCGAGGCTGACCGCAGGGCCCGCTACGTCGAGACCACGGCCGGGACGCTCCAGCCGCTCGCGGCGGTGCTGAGCATCGTCGATCCGGTGGACGGCTTCTGCGCGAGCCAGCTGGTGAACCCGTGGTCCGAGGTGATCGCGGATCTCGCGCTCCAGTATCCGCAGGTCGCCGCGGCGCTCGAGAAAGCTCAGATGGTCGGTCCGCTGTCCGGTCTGCTCGGTGTGGGTCTCATGACGTTCATGCAATTCGGCCACAACCACGGCAAGGTTCCGGCGCACATGGCCACCATGTTCGGTGCCCGCCCGCGGACCGAGATCGAGCAGATTCTGAAGCAGCGTGGCGAGCAGCTGGCCGCGCAGGCCGAGCAGCGTGCGGCCGAGCAGGACCAGGCCGAGCACGTGGCCGCGTACCAGGAGGAGGCGCGCGAGCATGTCGCAGTCTGACGAGATGCAGTACGCCACGGCGGAGGTGCCGGCCGCGGTCGCGTATCAGGCCGCGGTGGAGCGGGCCGGCCGCACGCAGCACGCCCTGATCCTGTCGGAGGCTCAGGTCTTGGTCTGGAAGCAGCGCTATGCCGAGGTGCTCCAGGCCGCGGAAGGGTGGGAGCGCGAAGCACTCCGGCTCCGGGGGGAGTTGGGGGGTGATCAGGATGCCACCGAGGACACGGACGCGCCCGGCTACGCCGCAGCAGTCGGTGAAGCTGATCGACCGTAAGACGTTCATCACCCGCGTGTGGAAGTACCACGGCGGGGAGCACGTGAGTTTCATCGGGCCGACCGGATCGGGCAAGACGAGGCTCGCGCTGGAGCTGCTCGCGGTGTCGGTGTCGGAGGAACTGACCGGCTACATCACGGTCATGAAGGCCCGTGACAAGACGGTGGGTGACTTCCTGCGGTCGCACGAGGGATGGAAGCGCACTCTCACCTATCCGCCGCCGCCCCAGATCCCGGGCAAGAAGCCTCTCGGGTGGGTGGTGTGGCCGCACCACACCAACGACCCCGAGGCGGACGAACGGCGGCACGAGGAACTGTTCCACCGGATGCACCGTCAGCTGTACGTCAAGGGCGACAACATCATCTTTGATGACGAGGTGGTGTCCCTGGTCCGCGAGATGAACATGAAGCCGGATCTCACCCGTATCTGGACCAAGGGCCGGTCCATCGGCGCGGGTCTGTGGGGGGCGACCCAGCGGCCGGCCATGGTGCCCCTGGAGATGTACGACCAGGCTCAGCACCTGTTCCTCGCGAACATCAAGGACAAGCGGTCGCAGGACCGGTTCGGCGAAATCGCGGGCGTAGACCCCGAGTTGGTGGTCTCAGTGGTGCGGGCTCTGCCTAAGTACCACTGGCTCTACATCCGCCAGGAGGAGGGCGTGATGTGTGTGGTCGGTCCTTGACTTTACCCAAATGGTTGCCTGAGGCAACCGAATAGGTTTAATGTCTGAACAAAGTGCCCGCCCTCGGGCATCCAAGGAGGCAACCCATGAGCATGACCGCGACCGAGGCTCCGGCCAAGGCTCCGGCCAAGGGCGGGAAGGGTCAGCAGCAGCAGGTCGTTGCGGCCCGCCCGTTCGTCACCGGCACGCGCACGCTGGAGAGTGAGGTCTACACCCAGACCGCCACTCAGACCACGGGGACGCAGGCCCTGACCCCGTATGAGTTCCAGGTGGACGGCTACCTGTCCGGCGCGGTCATCCGCGTCACGGCCACCACGGCGGGCAACTCCGCGGCCACCGCGTTCAACGCGGACGGCCCGTTCAACGTGCTGCAGTCGGTGATCGTCGAGGACATCGGCGGTAAGCAGATTCTCGGCCCGCTGGACGGCTGGAAGCTGTACGTCCTCAACCGGTTCGGCGGGTTCGTCTACAACGCCGACGCCAAGGCGAACGGTGTCTTCACCGTGACCACGGGCTCCGGCGCCACCGGTGGTTCCTACCGGTTCACGCTGCGCGTGCCGATCCAGGTGCGGCGCCGTGACGCGCTGGGCTCGCTGCCCAACCGCAACGCCTCGGCCACGTTCAAGCTGAAGCTCACGCTCAACACCAGCGCCGCGGTGTACAGCGTGGCGCCGACCGCCGCTGCGTCCATCAACGTGCAGGTGCAGCAGCACGGTTGGGCGACCTCGGACAATCGCGACTACAAGGGGAACGGCGTCTCGGGCACCCCGAACGGTGTGGGCTCGCTGCTGTACACCGACGTCGAGACCATCCAGCTGTCCTCGGGCGCCTTCAACCAGCGGATGAGCACGTTCGGCGGTCTGCTGCGCCTCCTGGTGTTCGAGCTCCGCGACAACACCGGATCGCGCGCGCAGGGTGAACTCGACTTCCCGTCTCTCTTTGAGATGGAGATCGACAAGGTCAAGTGCTTCAGCCGCTCCCCGATCACGTGGGAGCACCTCATGTCCGAGGACTACGGCACGAACGCGACCGCGGAGTCGACGACCGCCACGAACACCAAGCCGGACGGTGTGTTCGTCCTGCACTGGCTCGACGACTTCGGTCTGCAGCCGGGCGCGGAGAACGGGTTCCGCTACCAGCCGGTCACCCCCAGCACGGCGGTGCAGCTGATCGGCACCATCGGCGGTTCGGGTGCGCACACCCTCGGGATCACGAAGAACTACTGGTCCCCCGTGAACGACGACCCCCGCCAGCTGACGGGCGGTCGCTGAAACCTACGGCCCCGTAGGTTCCGCACCCGGAGAGGAACACCCCATGAACATGCTCATGCCCGACCTCGGCAAGGTCGTGTACTTCGCCCTCGGCACCTTCCTCGGCGGCAAGCTGCTGTCCAAGCTCAAGGGCGCCTGACCCGTGGCCAAGGGCGGCACTGGAATCAGCAGCATGCATCTGGCCATTGCGGCCGGGGGCGGCGTGTTCCTGTATGCCGCCCTGCGCGGGGTCTCCCCGCTCCAGGCCCTCAAGGACGTCACGTCCGGCTCACCGCCGGCTGTCTCGACCGAGGGCAAGAAGATCACCACGGCCTCGGGGGATCTGGACCCGAACTACGTGCCGGGCGGCTCCGGCTCGACGAACTGGAACGGGGTCTACAAGCGCACCACGGGCGTCCCCAAGGCTCTTCAGACCCCGCTCACGTTCATCGCCGCGCTCAACACCCATGCGGGCGAGACGTACAGCCAGGCAGACCGGTGGGGGCGCAGGTCGAGTGACTGCTCCAGCTTCGCGGGCAAGGGGCTGCTCGATATCGGCATCACCCCGCCCGGGGGGTCGAACACCACGGCGTACCTGGGCTCCGGCCAGTGGGTGAAGGTCTCGGCTCCCAAGATGGGGGACATCGCCGTGAACGGCCAGCACATGATCGTCTGCACCGACGGCTCCCACGGGATCGGGCAGCAGAACCCGAGGCGCAACGTGCAGCGCGACACGATCGACAACCTCATGGCGAACAGCGGATCTTTCGAGTTCCGCCGCTACAGGGGGTGGATGTGATGGCTGAGTCCACCGGGCCGATCCTGGCCATCGGGGCGATCACCCTCGCCAACCGCACCGTCTTCAACGACCGCGCCGTGGACTGGAAGGTGCCCATTGCCACGGCCATGGCCGCGGTCATCTTCGCGGGCGCGGAGCAGGCGGTAGGGCCGGCCGCGAAAGCGGTCGCCTACCTCGCGCTCGTCACGGTCGTGTTCGCGCGCGTCGATCGCACCGTCCCTTCCCCCGCGGAGTCCGCACTCCGCTGGTTCAACGAAAGGTAAGCCCATGACCACGGCGGAGAAGATCGCCATGGGGATCATCGGGATCGGCATGGCCACCACGCTGGTTCTCCCCGGGCGACAGACGTCCAAGATCATCGATTCGATCAGCAGCCTGTTCCGCGGCAGCCTCGCCACGGCCATGGCCGCGCCCCGGAGGTGACGTCATGTCGACAAACCTCCGCAACGCTGTGATCTTCGGTGCGGGTCTCGCGGTCGGCATGGCCATCGGCAATGCCGCCCTCGCGTGGACCAAGCGCACCCTTAGCTGAAAGGGGGCCAGCGGTGGCCGCTTACAGCGGGAACATCCTGCGGATGAAGGCTCCGCAGGACCCCAGCATCAACCCGGGGGGCCCCGATGACGCGCACGCGGCGCCATCGGGCCCCGAGGGCGTACCCGACTTCCGTGCGGTCGAGATCACCGTCCCGGGTGACCTCGGCACCGAGTACGCCGGTCTGACCATGGACGACGGTGTGTCCCGCGCCATCACCGCGGGACAGCCGGGTCTTGGGTGGAACGCGCCCGAGTCCGCCATGGTGCCGATCGGCTCCGGGTCCACCCCTGCCGGGTACGCGCCGAACTGGAGCACCTCGGACCCGCACAACGCGCAGGTGGACACCTCCTACGCGGCAGCGGCGCGCGGAGCCATCGCGGGCAGTCCCTACCACGGCCAGTACTCCGGCGCGCACGCGGCCGGGGACGACACGGAGCCGTACTCGCGCGCCAATCCGGTGGGCGTGGCCGGCACCAGCTTCCTTGAGCGGCTGGTCGACTTCCCCAAAGAGATGTGGGCGGAGCCGTCCGGGGCGGGCGCGGACAAGTTCATCGGCGGAACGAACAGCTACCACTCCAGCAACCCGGACGGTGACAACTACACCAACCGGTGGGGTGCCCGCGTTCACTGGGGGTTCGAGACCGACTACTTCGTCCACACCCCGATGTACCAGGACAAGACCCCGCAGACCTACGACCGGCGCACCTCGCCGGTCACCTCGCGGGACCCGCTGGTCGGCGGTGCCTACGCGAACACCCCGAGCATGGGGCAGCTGGCGGCGAACCCGTGGCTGACCGAGCTCGGGGAGTCGGCTGTCCCGGGCGGCTACGGCGTCCCCGTCGACGGGGTGGTCTGACGTGCCCGAGTTCCTGGAAGGCACCGTGGACGTCCCCGGCGCGGGCAAGGTCAAGAAGCGGTACATCCTGATCCCCGCAGGGCTCGCCGGGGTGTACGTGGCATGGCGCTGGTATCAGGCGAGCCAGACGGACCCGAGCAGCGACGGCGGTCAGTCGAGCGGCCTCTACAGCTCGGACGACCTCTCCGAGTACGGGGCCTCGACCACCGGGGGCTCCACCACGGTCACCGGCAACACCGGATCGACGACCACGGACGGCACCACCTCGACCGTCGACACGAACGCGGAGTGGACGCGGGACGCCACCGAGCAGCTGGCGAACCAGGGCTACGACGGGGCCGCGGTCACCGCGGCCCTGGGCGAGTTCCTGGCGCGCCACGCCCTCGACAAGACCGAGGCGTCCATTGCCAACGCCGCAATCGCGGTGTCCGGTCAGCCTCCCGAGAACCGGCCCTGGTCGGTCATCGAGGAGGCGTCCACCGGCACCGGCACGCTGCCGGCCCCGACGAACCTGCGCGCGTGGGACACCACCACCTCGACCCAGATCGGGTTCCAGTGGGACGCGGTGCCGGGCGCCCTGCTCTACCGGATCTACCGCACCGACATCGGTACGGAACCGGTCGGGGACAGCATCGACACCAAGGCTTGGGCCAAGGGACTGTCCCCGAACAAGAGCTACAGCTTCTACGTCGTGCCGGTCGGTACCACGGGGAAGCAGGGCGGGAAGTCCTCGGTCTACACGGCCAAGACCAAGCCGGTCACGCTCACCGCACCGACCGGGCTGAAAGCCTCCGCCGTGACCAAGACCAGTTTCCGGGTGACGTGCAACAAGGTCACCGGGGCGCAGTACTACCGGTGGTACGTCAACGGCCACGCCTCGGGTGCCAGTGACCAGCCGTACCGCGACTTCACCGGCCTGAGGCCGAACACCTCGTACAAGATCACGGTGGCCGCGGACACCTCCAACCAGAACCCGGGCAAGCAATCAGGCTCGCTGCCCGTCAAGACCAAGAAGTGAGGAGGGCGACGAGATGAAGCCCGATGCAGAGATCAGTATCGCCCTGGCCACCTCGGTCATGGCCTACGGCGCCTATCAGCTGGCACTCCCGTCCACCGCGGACATCCGCTCCCTGGAGCCCGGGAACAAGGACATCCAGGCATCCGAGCGGGTGGCCGCGTGGGTGGCCGCGGGCGGGGTCTCCCTGGTCGCGCTGCTGACCAAGTCGCCGGCCGTGTTCACCCTCGGCGGTGCGACCGTCATCGCCGCGTCCTGGATGACCAGGCATGCCGATCAGGTGTCCAACGTGACCAAGAAGGCGTCCGGCGCGATCCCGCTTCCGGCGCAGGGTCCCGAGGGCGTGGTCGGTGACGAGGTGTCCACCGTGCAGCAGCTCCCGACGACACCCATCTACGGCGTAGCGGTCTGATCGGGGCGGGTTGTGGCCAATGACAAGTACGGAATTCCGCCCGGGGGAAACAACGGGCCGTATTCCACAAAGTACTGGGCGGGAATTCACTACGCCCTCCCGTGGCAGGAACTTCTAGCCGGTATTGCTCTCGCCGGTTGGAAGAAAGACCAGTGGGCGACCGCCGCCGCTGTCTGTGCTGCCGAGTCAGGCCGCAACCCGTTCGTCTACAACACCTACAAGAAAGGCCATTTCGGTCTGTTCCAGATCAGCCGGGCCGCGTGGCCTGCGTTCTTCCCGTCCTCGGGCGATATGGAATTGCAGTGGTGCGCGCCGTGGCTCGCGCTTCCGCAGGCTTACAAGATCTGGCAGCAGCAGGGATGGAAGGCGTGGGAGGGATACACGAATGGTCGGTACCTCTCCTATCTCCCCGTGGCCAAGGCGCAAGCGGAGCTATTCGCAGGCCGAACGGGAACGCACGGGGGCGACGAAATCGGCTACTGGAAGTCGCTGTCTCCCTCGAAAACCACGACCGGCTATGTGCTCAAGGCCGCGGGCGTCACGGGCGC
>NZ_KQ948157.1:10534-11545 GCF_001513955.1 Streptomyces pseudovenezuelae
CGTACGGCATCACGGGCGTGGTCCTGGTGACGGGCGGTCTCCTCCTGGTCGTGCGCTCCCGCCCGGGTGTCCAGGCCGCCGCCAAGACCGTGGCCAGTGTGGTCCCGGGCGGGGCCGCACTGAAGTCCGTCAAGGGAGGAACCGCAGCATGAACATCGACACCACGCCCGACCCCGACGAGATCGTCCAGGCGGAGGAGTACGCGCCCGCCGCGCCGATCGCGGTGTCCGTGTGCGGGCCGACCGAGACGCGGGAGCTTCCCGCGGTGCGGGCCGGCTACAAGACCGAGCAGGCGGTAGGCGCCTCGGTGGCGGTCAAGCTGCTGCCGTTCGAGCCCCGCCGCAAGGAGGCGTACCTGTGCGCCCTGACGCAGGACATCTACATCTCGGGGACGCAGGCCGGCGCGCAGTCCGGGGCCGCGGGCGCCATGCGCATCCCCGCCGTGGTGCCGTGGCGCATCGGCAACCTCGACGAGGTGTGGGCGTGCGCCGTGACCGGCAGCACGGACATCGGTGTGCAGGCCGACTACTGGAGCGAATGAGATGCCCTCACCCTCCTACGTGCCGGTCATCGCCACCGGCCGGGACGTCTCGTTCGCGTCCATCGCGGTCACCGGTAACGCCACCGTGGGCGGCACCCTCGCCCTCAACAACGGCGCCACCATCACGTTCGGTGCCACCGGGGACGTGAACCTGTACCGCGGCGGGGCGAACCTGCTGCAGACAGACGACTATTTCGTGATCCCGAACGGCCAGTCGAACGGCCAGTACAGCGTGTTCGGGGGAGGCCCCGGCGCGCTCACCCTGGGCACCGCCACCGGGGGGATCTCCATCAAGGAGGGCGGCGGGGCCGCGCGCATGGGCCGCGCCACCCTGGTGGCCGGGACCGTGGTGGTGGCCAACACCTCGGTCACCGCGGCCACCGAGGTGTTCGCCACCACCCAGCCCCCCGGAGGCGCCCCGGGCGCGGTGTACTGCTCCGCGCGCACGCCCGGGGTGTCCTTCACCCTCA
>NZ_KQ948157.1:11726-12814 GCF_001513955.1 Streptomyces pseudovenezuelae
CCTCGACCTCGGGCACCGATACCTCGGTGGTCGGATATCACCTGATCGAACCAGCGGCGTAGACAAGGGACCAGCGGCATGACGACTGACGAGCAACTCGACGCGAGCCTCGGGGAGCTGAAGCGTGCGGTGCGCACGCTGGAGGCCACGGTGAAGGCCATAGAGAAGCGGATGAACCTGATGTACACCGCGGCGCTACTGGTCGTGGGTGCGGTCGGGGGCCCCAACGCCGTACAGGCAATCGTTGGCCACTGAGATGGCCGGCCAGCAACTCGACGAGAACGACCACGTCACCCTTGACGCGTCCGGCAACGGCACGGTCACCTTCCAGCCGGACGCCTTCCGCACCTGGAACGTGACCAGCATCAACGTGCGCACCACCCAGGGCGTGACACAGACTCCGGTCCCCCAGGTGACGGTGTACCTGGGGGACAAGTCGCCGGGTCAGATCGTGTCGCAGTCCTGGATGGGCAACCGGGCGACCGCGGGGGGCTCGCCGCTGTGGGTGCAGCCCTCGCAACGGCTGATCGTCGAGTGGACGAACGGGGTGCCCGGCACGGTGGCCACCGCGTCCTTGTTCGGAACGATGGACATGCGGAGGTAACTGGTGGAATTTCAGGATGAGTTGGCGGCGGGCGTTGTTCTGGTGCGGCCCGCGCTTCAGTCCCCCGACTACGTGACCGGGGTGTCCGGTTGGGCGATCAAGATCGACGGAAGCGCAGAGTTCAACAACGTGGTCATCCGGGGCGGAACCACGGTGTCCGGGCTCGCCCTGTACTACGACGGCACCCCCGCGGCCGGGAACCTGCTGCTGTCCATCGCCTCCGCGGCCGGGACGGACAGCTTCGGCAACGCCTACGTCAAGGGCCTCGGGGTCTACGGCACCGATGGCGATATCGAGCTCAGCAACGGCCAGCTGCTCATGAGCGGGTCCGACGGCTCCGCGGTGAACCTCTTCAGCAACTTCGGATCGGCCACCGTGGATCTGGTGCCCGCGGATCTGGTCGGAACCTCCTGGAACTCGGCGACCCTGAACACCTCCCTCGGTTCGGCGAACCGGCCCTCCTTGTCGATCACGTCTCCCTCGG
>NZ_KQ948157.1:13284-17052 GCF_001513955.1 Streptomyces pseudovenezuelae
ACAGCGTCAACACTCGAGTGTCGGGTATCGAGATGTTCGGCGGTGGGCCGACCACGACAGACACCAGCATCCTGATCGACGCGGACCGGGTGAACTTCAACCACGACGTTGAGGTGAGCGACCAGCTCACCGTGAACAGCATCGACGTGGGGGCCGGCCTGCGCGCGTGCATCGATCTGCAGTCCAACATCACCGGGATCACCGCCACCGAGGTAACGCTCATGACGGTGCCGTCCATGACCTACAAGAACGGGCGCGCGTACCGGGTGCACCTGTGGGGGCTCGCGAACTCCACCACGGCCAGCACCTACTTCCTGTACCGGCTCCGCAAGGGGACCGGCACGGGCGGCACGATCTACAAGGACCAGATGCGCGTCCCCGTGCTGTCCACGGCCAGCACGAACAGCGCGGTAGATCTGACGTTCATTCTGGTGAACACCTCCGGGGCGGACATCACCACCGCGGTCACGTGGACCGGATCGTGTGCGGCGGGTACCGGGATCTTCGCCGCGTCCGCGGGCAACCGCGCGCACGCCACCGTGGAAGACGTGGGTCTGTCCGCCGATTGGGTGGGACAGCCAATCAGTTGACGACCAGTCGACATGATGACTCTTCAGTCGACGGTCTGTAGACACCTTGTGGAAAACGGGTATACGGTCGCCCCCATGGCCACACCCCCCTCATCCAAGACCGTCCGTGTTTCGCACGAAACACACCAGCGACTCACGGCACTTGCCGAGCGGCATAACGGCACGATTGACGATGTGATCAGCCGTCTACTGGCGCCCGATCTCGTGATGATCCGGGCGTCCGCGGTGCAGCGCGAGCGGTGGCAGATCCAGGCCACCGCATCCGGCCTCCCGCTCGCGGAGTTCATCGCCCAGTGCACCGAGTCCGCCGTGCAGTACGGCCTCGACCGCGGCGCCATGGTGCTCCAGGCGCAGCACATCCGCGAGATTCTCGCCCTGGTCAAGAGAGCAGCACAGAAGTGATCCAAGTGATTGGCCGTCTACTGGCCGGGAGCCTGGTTGTCGCCTCCGTGGCGGTGCTCGGGTTCCTGGTCGTGGTCGCCCTCACCCCCGACCCGTTCGCCCCCCTGGAGCCACGCGCATGGCCTACCACGGTTTACACAGACGACACACCCAGACCCTCGTCCGTCGACACCTCCGCCGTATCAGTCGACGGATCGTCTACCACGGCCCCTTCTGCGTCTACGCCCTCGGCACTCTCGGTGCCGTGACCTACACGATCGTCACCATGTGCCGGGCAGTGACCGGCTAGGAGGACTCATGAGCACGCCCCCCGCCACCGAGCAGAAGCTCACCGAGCAGGCCCAGACCGAGGCCGGAGAGATCAAGGAGGAGATCAAGGAGACGAAGCAGGAGGCCGCGGAGGCTCGCAAGGACGGGGACCCCGAGCGGGCGGAGCAGCTGGAGAACCGGGTCAAGGGCCTGGAGACCAAGTTGGACACGGTCCTGGAGAAGCTCACCGAGCTGGCCGGGCGCCCGTTCCACCCCGCGCCCGAGGCCACGCCCGCCACCGAGGCGCCGGCACCCGAGACCGCGCCCGAGGGCACCGCGCCCGAGGGCGAGGAGACCCCGCCCAAGAAGAAGGGCCGCACCGCGTCCCGCACCTTCTTCGGCGGTCGTGTGGACGAGGACTGAGGAGACGTCACGTGTACGACATAGACAGCGTGCTGAAGCTGGCACAGAGTCAGGCCGGCTACCGCGAGGGCAGATCGGCCGGGCACTGGAACAACCGGCAGAAGTACAGCGATCAGGTGCATGGCCTGGAGTGGTCAGACGGACAGCCGTGGTGCTGCACGTTCGCCAACTGGTGCTTCAGTCAGGCCGGAGTTGCCGTTCCAGCTGGCGCCGTCACCGCCAGCTGCGCGGCCGGAGTCGCGGCGTACCGGAAGGCACGCCGCTGGACCGAGTACCCCGTGATCGGGGCGCAGGTCTTCTACGGCAAGGGCGGAGGCGTCCACACGGGGATCGTGCTCAAGTACGACGACACCCACGTGTGGGCGGTCGAGGGCAACACCAACACCTCGGGCTCACCGGAAGGTGACGGGGTGTACGTCAAGAAGCGGACACGTAGGGACCCGTACGTGTACGGCTACGGCATCCCGTATTACGAAAACGACACGGGCAACACGCCTGACCCCGTATGGCGTAATAAGCCACTCGGGCGGTAGTGTTCAACTTGCGTCACGGTTTCTTCACCCCCCGAAGAACCCTGCAAGCCCCCCTGTCTGGTTGCGCACTCCCACGGTCCGCGGCCCCCAGACAGGTGGGCTTTTTCTTTCCAAAACCTGTTAGGTCTGCCGGAAACCTGTTAGGGTCTGTCCATGCCTCGCCCCCCCAAGTCGCCAGACGAGAAGCTGGAGTACGGCGTTACCGTCCTCTTCAACAAGAGGCAGTACGCCGCGATCGAACGTCTCGCCACGGCCGAGCGGATCAGCAAGGGGGAGGCCGCACGTCGACTGATCGACAAGGGCATCCTTGCCCAGTAACCGGCGCGCACCGGACAACCACACACACCCTTCACCCCCCAAAAGGAGCGACCGTGACCGGCCATCACCCCGTCACCGCAGAATCCGAGACCGAGACCGAGACCGACACCAACACGATCCCGATGTTCCCGGCGCTCAGCCGTATGGAGCGCCGGCGCGAACTCCAGCCCCGCCGCTACGACCGCGAACCGTACTGGCGCGCACCCATCACGCCCCCCTCGCGTGAGTGCTACGTCCCGCACTGGAACTGGCACAACCGCACCGGAGTCCCCGAGACCGAGCAGCTGCTCACCCTCGACGCGAACGGCGCCTACCTCTCCGCCCTCGGCGGGATCAAGGTGGGGCACTCCCAGCTGTCCCACCACGGCGGGACCGAGGTCATCACCGCGCCCCGGGACGTCATGCCCGGCTACTACCAGATCAGCATCCCGCATTGGGCGTTTGACGGCACGATCGTCCACCCCCTCGGCGACTCCTCCAGACTGGAGACCGAGACCGCGGTGTGGGTGGCACACCCCACCCTCGTGCTGCTCCTGGAGCTCCAGGAGGAGGGCGTGCTGGGAGAGTTCATGGTCCTTGACGCGTGGATCGCGCGGGCCGCGTGCGACTTCCGCAAGTGGACGGCCCACTTGAAGCAGGTCCGCACCGAGCTGCTCGACTCCCTCGAACTGGCCCAGACGGACGCGGCCCGCGCTGCCATGGGCGAGATGTACACCGCCTTCAAGGAGGGGTATTCCGCGGCCCTGTCCATGATGCTGACGGGGGAGAAGTGCAAGACCCAGCGTCCCGACTGGGCGCACGCGGTCTACGCCCAGCACGCCGCGAGCATGTGGCGCAAAGCGTGGCGGTGGACGGGCGCCGGACGGCCCCTGATCTCCATGGGCCACACCGACGAACTCACGGTGATCGCGGACGACTTGCCCGAGATGATGAGCCGCGCCAAGCCACCGTTCCGGTTCGACCCCTCGGGCCGCACCCTCGGCGCCATGAAGCCCAAGACCGTAGAGGCCGGCACCCGTGAGCCGCTCCAGGGCGACTCCCTCCCGACCCTGGATGAAGGGGATGTCCTGTGAGCTGGAGCGACATAGCAGGAGTCATCGCCTACGCCGTGGTGGCCATCGGCGCAGTCATCGGCGCGTACAGCCTCCTGACCTCCCACCGCCTCAACATGACGCGCCGGCACCTCAACGCGCGGCTGCAGCAGGCGGCGGAAGACCGGGCGTTCACCGAGTGGGCCAACTTCACCATGCTCA
>NZ_KQ948157.1:17788-20210 GCF_001513955.1 Streptomyces pseudovenezuelae
CCGTGACCGACTCCAAGGGCTACATCCACGCGGCCACCTTCCGGCAGCTGTACCTCACCGGCCAGTGGGAACACATCTGGGACGCACCGGTCGCCACCGCCATTTGGTACGGCAACCCTGACACCGTGGCCCAGTTCATCAACGAGACAGGGCAGGAGAAAAACCGTGGCTGACACCCTCCCGCCACCGTCCGGGTATGTGGTCGTGCTGGAAGAGATGCCCGCATTCCTGGTCTCGGTCGGGTTCGACGGACACGCGCAGGTTCTCGGCAAGGTCCCCCGCCACACCGTCATCAAGGCCCTGCGCGATATGGCCGATGCCCTGGAGCTGGGCCGCGCGGACACCATCATTCCCGGGGGCGGGCGTGGCTGATCTCGCCGGGGCCCTCGACGCGGCCCTACGCGCCCGATACCGCCTCACCGAGGTGAAGACCCCCATCACCCAGCGACGCGGCCTCACGGCCCGCATGAACCAGCTGGAGAAGACCCTCTCCCAGCAGGGCGACCGGAAGGGATCGGCAGGAGTCCGCGCGGCCAAGGCCGCGGGGATCTCCCCCCGCACCTGGGAACGGTGGCGCAAGGGCGAGCAGAAGCCCGGCGCGGCCTCGGTGCGCAAGCTGGAGACCCTCTTCAACCGGCTGGTCACCCTCCCCCGAACCCGCCGCGCCCTCGCCTCCAAGGGCGTACCCAACCGCGTCACGGTCACGGCCGAAATCAACTGGAACGGCTACAAGAACCGCACCGCCTACCGCACGACCACCCTCTACCCGATGAAGTCGGTCATGGCCCGCGTGATCCGCACGTGGGCCACGGCCGGCCCCGAGGCCGCCGCGGACGTCTTCCAGAGCGGCACCGCGCAGGCGCACAACGTGCCCGAGGAACCGGGCATCCAGTTCGAGGGCGATGATGTGGAGATCGAATTCCCGTGAACGAGGGAGGAACCTTCCAGTGACTGAGCCGAGCGTGTGGGTGGACGGCAACGAACTACAGATCAGCATCACTTCCCCGCACGGGGAGCTGTATCACCAGTCCCTGCCCCTGGCCATTCTGGTGGCCAAGGCAAGCCGCACCGACGAGATCTTGCGGTTCACGTATGACGTGGTCGATCCGGACAGCGGAGAGACCACGTACAGCGGGGCCGCGCGCATCATGGTCCAGGACCTCCCCGACCCTCGAGCGGAAGTGCAGCCGGAGCCCCCGGCCGGAGCCACCGCACCGCACAGCATGCCGACTGAAGCGGAGTTGGCCGACCGGATGTTCGGCGCCGGCACCGCGGAGCAGCTGGCACACAGGAAGGCGCGGGAGGTCTGGCCGGAAGCTGACGGGTTCCTCCCGCACACCCGCGGCTGGACATTCGAGGTCGAGCACGGCTACGCATACGTCACGACCGCGGGAGTAGTCGCGCGGGAACCGCAGGGAACACGGTTCGACGCGGTGTCCTCCATGGGACGCCGTACGCCCCCCGCTCGCGTAGACGGACCAGGCTGCACGCCCGCCACCATCACCGTAACCGAGGTGCCAGACCGGGCGTACCTCGACCAAGACGGGGAATAAGCACGGCCCTGGGGCGCGCACCCCAGGGCCGGCCAGGAGACCCCCACGGGATCTCCAGGTGATGGCCACAGAATGGCCTTCACCCCCACCGGGATCGTACACGCTGAAGCCCCCTACCTATGGCCAAGGATCGGCCATAAGTAGGGGGCTTCAGTGCGCACAGTGACGACCACCGTGCGCAACCCCCGCGCCCCCCAAGACGCGGGAACCTACTTCTGCTCGGGCGCCTTGGTCGCGGGCGCCTTGGCCTCGGGAGCCTTGGTCGCGGGCGCCTTGGCCTCGGGAGCCTTGGCCGTACGCCGCGCCGGCACCTCCGGGGCCTCCTCCGGGTGCAGCTCCCGCAGGGCCTCGCCCTCACTCAGATCGTTGTTCCGCGCGTGCTCGGCAACCTCGCGCTGCTGCCACTTGTCCAGAGACATGGGTACTCCTCGGTGTGATGGACCGGTCAATCACCGACCAGGGTAGCGCCATCGGCCGGGACCAGGCCCTCATCAACGATCGTCAGCCGGGCACGGCGCAGGGGCCGTTCCGCCTCGGGGTCCTCGGGGTCGAACGGGTCCCGGTAGGTGAAGGGGAGCCCCTCCCCGAAACACCGCGCGTGAAGGGCGAGATAGGCGAGCGAGCCCGCCAGGATCGGGCCGGCCGGGGTGGTCACGGTCAGCTGTGCTTCACCGCCATCGTTCATGAGGGGGAGCGTACCGCGCAGCGGGACGCGGCCGACCCCCCGGGCCGCGCAGCGGGCCGGCCCCGCGCCGCGGGACGCGGCGCCACCCGGACGCGGAGCGTCCGGCCTCGGGGCGCGAGCCCCGACCCATGCCGCGGGACGCGGCATAACACGAGCGTGAGCGAGTGTCAATCACGCGTGGCGG
>NZ_KQ948158.1:0-14826 GCF_001513955.1 Streptomyces pseudovenezuelae
GGTCTGGGTGATCTGCTGCGGGGGACGAAGGAGTATCTGCGGGCGGTGCCGCGCAAGGGCCTGGGCTACGGGCTGTTGCGGTATCTGGGCGAGTGGACTCCCGCGTCCGGTCCGGGTGCGGAGGTCAGCTTCAACTACCTCGGCCAGTCCGGCGGACCAGGCCCCGACAGCGAGGCAGCCGGAGACACCCGGCGATTCCGTCCCACCGGCCGCTCACTCGGAGCGGCCCAGTCGTCCCGAGGGGAGCGCCCCCACCTCATCGAAGTCAACTGCCAGATCGCTGATGGCCGCCTGGACATGGTGTGGACGTACGGCGGTGAGGTGCACGAGGAAGAGACGGTACGGCGGCTGGCGCAGCGCTACATCGAGGCGCTGACCGAGCTGATCGCGTACTGCTGCCATCCCGAGGTCGGCGGACACACCCCATCCGACTTCCCGCTGGCCCGTCTCGACCAGACCGCGGTGGACGCCGTCACACGACGCGCCACGACGGTGATCGACGACGTCTACCCGCTGACGGCGTTGCAGCAGGGCATGCTCTTCCACTCCCAACTGTCCGACGACCCCGGAATGTACTGGGTGCAGAACGGACTCGTCCTCGACGGTGACCTGGACCTCGACGCACTCAAGCGGGCCTGGGAACTCGTGATCTCGCGGCACGAGGTGCTGCGCAGCACGGTCGTGTGGGACGGCGTGCCCGAGCCGCTGGCCGTGGTCTCCCGCTCCGTCCCGCTGCCCCTGACCGTCCTGGACTTCTCCGAGCTGCCGGCGGACGCCCAGGAGCGGGCGGTCCAGGACCACCTCGCCGAGGACTGGCAGAAGGGTGCGGACTTCGCGGCCCCCACACTGGTTCGGCTGACCCTGATCAGGCTGGCCGACGACCGGCACCAGCTCGTCTGGAGCTACCACCACCTCCTCCTCGACGGGTGGAGTGTGCCCATCGTGCTGGGCGAGATGCTGGAGGCGTACAACGCCTTCCGCGCGGGCGAACGACCACACCTGACGGCACGCGCTCCGTTCCGGGACTTCGTGGGGTGGGTGGCCGCACACGATCTCGACGAGGCCCGCGCCTACTGGAGCGAACGGCTGGCAGGCTTCACCGAGCCCACGTCACCCGGAGCCGAACGGGACACGGGCGAACAGGGCCAGAAGGACGTCCACTTGGATCTGCCCGCCTCGGTGGCGGGGGCCGGCCTGGCGGAGTTCGCCCGGCGCCACCGGCTCACCCTGAACACCGTGGTGCAGGGCGCCTGGGCCCTGGTTCTGGCGCTGCACGCGGGCTCCGACGACGTAGTCTTCGGCGCGACGTCGTCCGGCCGCGGCGGTCAGATCGACGGCATGGACGACATGGTCGGCCTGCTGCTCAACACCACGCCCGTACGGATCCACGTCGACCGTGACCAACCGGTGGCCGACTGGCTGACCGGACTGCAGGAGGAACAGGTCAGGGCCCGGCGCTACGAGCACACACCGCTCGCGACGATCACGGCCTGGAGCGAGGTCCCGTCCGGGCAGTCCCTGTTCGACACCCTCTTCGTCTTCGAGAACTACCCGGACGAGACCCTGGCACAGGGCAGGGAACTCTCCGCCGCGAACGGTCTTGCCACCGGCCTCAAACACGTACGTCAGCAGGCGAGTTACCCGCTCAGCGTGACCGCCGGCTCCGGTCGCCACCTCATGATCAAGCTGTCGTACGACCGGTCACGGTTCGACGCCGGGACGGTGGAGAGGCTGGGAAGGCACCTCGTCACCGTGCTGGAGGCAGTGGCGGAGGATGCCGGGCAACGTCCGGTGGGTGAGCTGCCCGTCATCCCCGCCGACGAGCGTGAGCAGCTGGTGCGTGGTGGGAACGGTGCTCCTGCCTCTCTGCCGACAGTGGGTGGAGTGCACGAGCTGATCACCGCTTGGGCCGTGGTCTGCCCGGACGCGGTGGCGGTGGTGTCCGGCGGTCGGGTGCTGACGTACGGCGGACTGGTGGGAAAGGCCAGCGGGCTCGCCCATGAGTTGCGTGCTCGTGGTGTGGGTGCGGAGTCGGTGGTGGGGCTGTGTCTGCCGCGCGGTGTCGACATGGTCGTGGCGGTGCTGGGGGTGTGGCTGGCGGGCGGTACGTATCTGCCGCTGGACCCTGAGTATCCGGCGGATCGGCTGGAGTTCATGGTCGCCGACAGCCGGGCGCAGGTCGTGCTCCGCGAAGGTGATCTCGCAGGGATCGGGCCGCTGCCGTCGACGGCTCCCGAAGTCGCCGTAGAACCAGCGCAGTTGGCGTATGTGATCTATACGTCGGGTTCGACGGGCCGCCCCAAGGGTGTGCAGGTCTCCCACGGCAGTGTGGTGGGCATGGTGACCGCGCTGGGTCCCGAGCTCGGTGTGGATCCTGGGGTTCGTGTGTTGCAGTTCGCCTCCTTCAGCTTCGACGCGGCCGTGCTGGACATCGCGGTGACGCTTGCGCACGGTGGCACGCTGGTGGTGGCGAGTGCGGGGGAGCGGGCGGAGCCCGAGGTTCTGACGGCGCTGGTTCGTGCGCAGGGTGTGGGTGCGGCGAGTGTGGTGCCGTCGTTGTTGGGTGTCTTGGACCCCGGGCAGGTGTCCGGTGTCGAGACGTTGTTGCTGGGTGCGGAGCGGCTGACGGAGCAGGTCGCCAGGGCGTGGTCGCCCGGCCGTCGTCTCGTGAACACCTACGGCCCGACCGAAGCGACCGTCATGGTCACGGCAGGTGCGGTCGAGGGCGCAGAAGGTGTGCCGCCGATCGGCTCGCCGGTGGCCAACGCCCGCCTGTATGTGCTCGACGACCGGCTGGCGCCCGTCCCGGTGGGTGTGGCGGGTGAGGTGTTCATCGCCGGGCCGCAGGTGGCCCGTGGCTATGCCGGCCGTCCGGCCCTGACCGGTGAGCGTTTCCTTCCCGACCCCTTCATGGCGGACGGTTCGCGCATGTACCGCTCCGGTGACCGGGCCCGCTGGCTTCCCGACGGGCAGCTGGACTTCGTAGGCCGGGCGGATCACCAGGTCAAGGTGCGTGGCTTCCGTATCGAACCCGGCGAGATCGAAGCCGTCCTCAGCACGCACCCCCAGGTCCGTACCGCCGTCGTGCTTCCCTTCGGTGACGAGGAGGACCGCCGGCTCGCGGCCTATCTCGTTCCTGAGGACGTGGCGGAGGGTGTTCCGTCGGTGACGGATCTTCGGACGTACGCGGGTGCTCATCTGCCGGCTTTCATGATTCCGTCCGTCTTCACCGAGCTGGCGGCGCTGCCCCTCACTCCGAACGGCAAGCTTGATCGGGCTGCCCTGCCCGCCCCTGATGGTGAGCGTGTGGCATCGGTGGGTGTGTATGTGGCTCCGCGTACGGATACGGAGCGGGTCCTGGCCGGGGTGTGGGCTCAGGTGCTGGGGTTGGAGCGGGTCGGTGTCGAGGACAACTTCTTCGACGTGGGCGGCGATTCCATCATCAGCATCCGTGTCGTGGCCCGTGCCCGTGAGCTCGGGGTCCATGTCACCGTGGCCCAGCTCTTCGCCCACCAGACGGTGGCCGGACTGGCGGCCGTCGCAGCCGCCGAGAACACCGCCGACGCCGAACAGGGCCTGATCGTGGGCGACTTCCCGCTCACGCCCGTGCAGAGAGCGTACCTCGACGGTGAGCAGTCCGAGCCGTGGCACTTCAACCAGTCGATGGTCCTCGACGTCTCCGACGAGGTCGATCCGGAGGTGCTGCGGGTCGCCCTGCACGCCCTTGTCGAGCAGCACGACGTCCTGCGGTCCCGTTTCCTGCGCGAGGCCGGGCGGTGGGTCGGTCGCACAGTGGCTGCGGAGGACGCAGACCTGCTCATGACGGTCGACGCGGTCGGGGAGGACGAGGCGTTCCTCGATGCCCGGGCCACGCAGGTGCAGGCGAGCCTCGACCTGGGTGAAGGGCCGTTGGTGCGTGCGGCGCTCTTCGAGCGTGGTGAGCGGGGCGGTCTGTTGCTTCTCGCGGTGCATCACCTGGTCGTGGACGCGGTGTCCTGGCCGGTGCTGCTGGAGGATCTGACGTCGGCGTATGAGCAGGCGGCCGCCGGGCAGGCGGTCGCGCTGCCGGCGAAGACGACGTCCTTCATGCGCTGGGCGGAGCGCCTGGCGGAGCTGGCCGCGACCCCGGAGCTGGCGGAGGAGGCCGCGTACTGGCGTCGTACCGAGGCGGCCGGCACCGCTCTGCCACGTGACCACGGCGGCCCGAACCGGAACGCCTCTGTGCGCAACGTGCGGGCGACGCTGAACTCCGCGCTGACGGAGCGGTTGCTGCGTGAGGTGCCGCAGGCGTTCCGTACGCAGATCAACGACGTACTGCTCAGTGCGCTGGGAGCGGTGCTCACCGAGTGGTGCGCGGCGCCGTCGGTGGTCGTGGACGTCGAGGGCCACGGTCGTGAGGATGTCGGCGCCGACGTCGATGTGTCGCGGACGGTGGGCTGGTTCACGAGTGTGTATCCGGTGGTGCTGTCGGGCCCGGGGGACGGTGATCTGGGTGATCTGCTGCGGGGGACGAAGGAGTATCTGCGGGCGGTGCCCCGCAAGGGCCTGGGCTACGGCCTCCTGCGGTATCTGAGCGACTGGGCCCCCGCGTCCGGTCCGGGTGCGGAGGTCAGCTTCAACTACCTCGGCCAGTCCGGCCCGCGCACCGACCCGGCCGGATCGGATCGGCCTCGCGGTTTCCGTCCTTCGGGTCGGTCGCTCGGCGAGTCCCGGGCCACCGAGGGCACCCGTACCCACCTCGTCGAGGTCAACGGACAGATCGTCGACGGCCGCCTCGCGCTGGAGTGGACGTACAGCCGGGACGTGCACGAGGAGGAGACGGTACGGCGGCTGGCGCAGCGCTACATCGAGGTGCTGACCGAGCTGATCGCGTACTGCTGCCGTCCGGGGGTCGGCGGGCACACCCCGTCGGACTTCCCGCTGGCCCGTCTCGACCAGGCCGGCCTCGACCGTATCGAGGCGCAGCTGTCGACCGCGGTCGAGGACGTTCACCCCCTGACCGCCGTACAGCAGGGCATGCTCTTCCACACCCACCTGGCCACCGAACCCGGCATGTACTGGGCGCAGAACGGCCTCCTCCTTGAGGGAGAACTGGACCTCGGCGCGCTGAGGGAGGCCTGGGAGCTGGTGTTCTCGCGGCACGAGGTGCTGCGTACGAAGGTCGTGTGGGAGGGGCTGCCCCGGCCGCTGGCCGTGGTCTCCCGGTCCGTCCCGTTGCCCTTGAGCCTGGTCGATCTCGCGCACCTGGACGAGGAGGCCCAGCGGCATGCCGTCGCCGAGCACCTGGAGGCCGACTGGGAGCGGGGGGCGGACTTCTCGGAGCCCACGCTGGTGCGGATCGCGGTGATCCGGCTGGCCGACGACCGGCACCAGATGGTGTGGAGCCACCATCACCTGCTGCTCGACGGGTGGAGTGTGCCGATCGTGCTGTCGGAGGTGCTGGACGCCTACCGGGCCCTGCGCGCGGGAGACCGGCCGCGGCTTCCGGCGCGCGCTCCGTTCCGGGACTTCGTGGCCTGGGTGAACGGACAGGACGGCGAGCAGGCCCGGGAGTACTGGCGCGAGCGGCTGGCCGGTGTCACCGAGGCGACCGTGCTGGGCGTGGAGCGCGCCACCGGACTCCAAGGGCGTGACGAGTACCGGGTTCCGCTGTCGGCGCCGGCAGCCGAGTCCCGCCTGGCGGAGTTCGCGCGCCGGCACCGGATGACGCTGAACACCGTCGTGCAGGGCGCGTGGTCGCTCGTCATGGCGCTGTACGCGGGCTCCGACGACGTGGTGTTCGGTGCGACGTCGTCCGGCAGGGGCGGCCAGGTCGACGGCATGGACGACATGGTCGGACTGCTGATCAGCACCACCCCGGTCCGTGTCCGCGTCGACCGGGGCATGCCGGTGGCCCAGTGGCTGGCCCGGCTGCAGGACGAGCAGGTGCAGGCCCGGCAGTACGAGCACACCCCGCTGGTGACGATCACCGAGACGAGCCAACTACCGCCCGGCGAGGCGCTGTTCACCACCGTCTTCGCCTTCGAGAACTACCCCGACCAGGCGCTGGTCGAGGGCGGCGGGCAGGCATACGCCGAGGACGACGCGCTGCGGGCGGGTGCCAACTACGGGCGTGACCAGTCCAACTACCCCCTGGGCGTGATCGCCTCGTCCGCACGCGAACTCGTCGTGCGGCTGTCCTACGACCGCGCCCACTTCGACGAGGGAACCATCTCCCGGATGGCGGGCCACCTCGGCACCGTCCTGGAGGCGATCGCCACCGACCCGGACGGCACGGTAGGCGACCTGCCGTTGCTGACGGCGGCCGAACGTGACCTGCTCGTCCACGCCTGGAACGACACCCGCGCGCCGCTGCCCGACGTCGCCGGAGCGCACGAGCTGGTCGCCGCGCGGACCGTGTCGACCCCGGACGCCGTCGCCGTCGTAGCAGGGGACACGTCCCTCACGTACGACGGGCTGGCGCGGCGCGCGGCCCGACTGGCGCACCGGCTGCGGGCGATGGGCGTCGGCGCCGAGTCCGTGGTCGCCCTGTGCCTGGAGCGCGGAGCCGATCTCGTGGTGGCCGTACTGGCGGTGTGGCAGGCGGAGGCGGCGTACCTGCCGCTCGACCCGGACTACCCGGCCGAGCGGCTGCGGTTCATGCTCACGGACAGCGGAGCGTCGGTGCTGGTCGGGCATGAGGCGGTGGCCGCCGGCCTCGTCGCGCAGGCGGCACCCGAGGCCGTGCTGTGGCTGGACGATGAGAACACCCGGGCCGAGCTCGCCACCCTCCCCGACACCGCCCCGCCCGTGAAGGCCCTGCCCGACCAGCTCGCCTACGTCATCTACACCTCCGGCTCCACCGGCCGCCCCAAGGGCGCCCACCTGTCCCACCGCGGGCTCGTAGGCCTGGCCACGGCGCAGCGGGCGGCCCTCGGGACCGGCCCCGACGACACCGTGCTCGCCTTCGCGCCGTTCAGCTTCGACGCCTCGGTGTGGGAACTGGTCATGGCGCTGACGGCGGGCGCCACCCTGGTCGTGGCCCGGACGCCGGAACGCGTCGACCCCGGACGGCTGTCGGCGCTGGTCGCCCGGACCGCGGTCAGTGTGGCGACCGTGCCGCCCTCCCTCCTGGACGCTCTGCGCCCGGGCGATCTGGCGGGCATCCGCACCCTCGTCACGGCCGGTGAACGCCTGGACGGGCGGCTCGCCGCCGCCTGGCGGGAACACCACCGGCTGTTCAACGCGTACGGGCCGACCGAGACCACGGTGTGCGCGACCGTCGCCGACACCGAGGGCACAGGACCGGACGGCACCCCGCCCATCGGCGGCCCGATCGTCAACACCCGGGTCCACGTGCTGGACACGTCCCTGCGGCCGGTGCCGGTGGGCGTCGCCGGTGAGCTGTTCATCGGCGGCCCGCAGGTCGCACGCGGCTACGGCGGACGGCCGGCGCTGAGCGCGGAGCGGTTCGTGGCCGACCCCTTCGCACAGGACGGCTCCCGGCTGTACCGGTCGGGCGACCGGGTCCGACGGCTCCAGGACGGGCGGCTGGAGTTCCTCGGCCGCACGGACGACCAGCTGAAGGTGCGTGGCCACCGCATCGAACCGGCAGAGGCCGAGGCCGCGCTCGCCGCCCACCCGGCGGTCCGGACGGCGGTCGTCTCCGCGTTCGGTGACGGCCCCGAACGGCGCCTGGTCGCCCACCTCGTGCCGGCCGACCCCGCCGAGGGCATCCCGTCCGCCGCGGAGCTGCGTGCCTTCGCGGGCGAGCGGCTCCCTGAGTACATGGTCCCGTCGCTGTTCGTGGAACTGGCCTCGCTGCCGCTGACCCCGAGCGGCAAGACGGACCGCGGCGCCCTGCCCGAGCCCGAGGGGATCCGGGCCGGGCGGGCCAGCGCGTACGTCGCCCCCGCCACGGAAACCGAGGAACTCCTCGCCGGCGTCTGGGCGCAGGTCCTCGGCGTGGACCGGGTCGGCGCGCAGGACGGCTTCTTCGCCCTGGGCGGGCACTCCTTGCTGGCCATCCAGGTCGTCTCCCGTGTCCGGGAGATCTTCTCCGTGGAGGTCCCGCTCTCCGCCCTGTTCGACCAGCCGACGGTACGCGGTCTGGCCGCGGTGATCGACGGCTCCGGACTGTCGGCCGGGCCCGCGGTCAGGCCCGTCGACCGCGCCGACGACCTGCCCCTGTCCTTCGGCCAGCAGCGCCTGTGGTTCCTGGACCAACTGGAGCCCGGCTCGCCCGAGTACAACATGTCGGCCCGTGTGCACCTCACCGGCGACCTCGACCTCCACGCCCTCGGCGCGGCCCTCGACGCCGTCGTCGCCCGCCACGAAGTGCTGCGCACCCGTCTGGTCGCGGGCGCCGACGGAGTGGCCCACCAGGTAGTCGACCCGCCCGCGCCCGTGCCCCTTCCGGTGGTGGACGTCTCCGGCAGCATCGACCCGCGCGGCGAGGCCGACCGCACCGTGGGCAAGGACGGCCTGACGCCCTTCGACCTGGCCCACGGTCCGTTGGTCCGCGCCACCCTCGTCCGCCTCGCACCGGACGACCACGTGCTCGCCCTCGCCCTGCACCATGTCGTCTTCGACGAGTGGTCGGACCGGATCCTGCGCCGCGACCTGTCCGCCCTGTACGAGGCGTTCCGCGGGGGCGAGGCCGACCCGTTGCCGCCGCTGCCCGTGCAGTACGCCGATGTCGCGGTCTGGCAGCGCCGGTGGCTGACCGGTGACGTCCTCGACCGTCATCTCGACTACTGGACCTCCCAGTTGGACAGGGCGCCGGTTCTGGAGCTGCCCACCGACCGGCCCCGTCCGCCGGTACGCTCGACGGAGGGCGCGGTCACCCGGTTCACCGTGGACCACCGCACCACGCGGGCCCTGCGGACGCTGTCGCGCGAGCACGGCACCACCATGTTCATGACCCTCATGGCCGCCTTCGACGTACTGCTGGCCCGCTACGGCGACACCGACGACGTCGCCGTCGGCACCCCCGTCGCCAACCGCTCCCTCGCCGAGGCCGAGGACCTGATCGGGTTCTTCGTCAACACGCTCGTGCTGCGCACCGACCTGTCGGGCGACCCGTCCTTCGCCGAACTCCTCGGCCGGGTACGGCAGACGGCGCTGGACGCCTACGGTCACCAGGACCTGCCGTTCGACCGCCTCGTCGACGCCCTCGTCCCGGAGCGGGACCGCTCCCGCACCCCGCTCTACGACGTCATGTTCAGCTACGTGCCCGGCGAGCCCGGCGACAGCGTGCCGGCACCCGAGGAGTCGGAGCCCGCGCCGCCGGACCCGGGGATCGCGCCGGTGGACCCGGAGCGCATCCCGGTCAAGGCCGATCTGGTCCTGACCCTGGCGGACGCCGGCGGCACCCTCACCGGTGAACTGCAGTTCAGCACCGCGCTGTTCGACGCGACGACCGCCGAGCGGATGACCGGGCACCTGACGGCCCTCCTCACCGCCGTCGCCGCCGACGCGGACCAGCCCGTCGGCGAGCTCCGGCTGCTGCCGCCGGCCGAGCGCGAGCTGCTCGTGCACGAGTGGAACGACACCGCGGTCGACCTGCCCGCCACCGGCGGCCTGCACGAACTCATCACCGCCCAGGCGGCCGCGACCCCCGACGCGGTGGCCGTCGTGACCGGCGGGCGGGCCCTCACCTATGGCGCGCTGACACGGCGGGCGAACCGCCTCGCCCACCGGCTGCGGACGCTGGGAGTCGGCCACGAATCAGTCGTGGCCCTGTGCCTGGACCGCGACGCGGACATGGCCGTCGCCGCACTCGCCGCCTGGCAGGCCGGCGCCGGATACCTGCCCCTGGACCCGGCCTACCCGCTGGAACGCCTCCAGTTCATGATGACCGACAGCGGAGCGTCGGTGCTGGTCGGGCACGAGGCGGTGGCCGCCGGCCTCGCCGCGCAGGCGGCACCCCAGGCCGTGCTGTGGCTGGACGATGAGAACACCCGGGCCGAGCTCGCCACCCTCCCCGACACCGCCCCGCCCGTGATGGTCCTGCCCGACCAGCTCGCCTACGTCATCTACACCTCCGGCTCCACCGGCCGCCCCAAGGGCGTCCATGTGCCCCACCGGGGCGTGACGACGCTCGCCGAGGCGATGCGGCCACTGCTGCACGCCGGCCCCGGCGACCGCGTCCTCGCCTTCGCCTCCTTCAGCTTCGACGCCTCGGTCTGGGAGGTGGTGATGGCGCTGCCCACCGGCGCCACCCTGGTCGTGGCCGAACGCCAGGACCGCACCCCGCCGGAACGCCTCGCCACTCTCATGCGGCGCACCGCGGTGACCCTGTCCTTCATGACCCCCTCCCTGCTGGAGGTGCTTCCGCCCGACGAACTCCCCGACCTCGCGACGGTGTTGGTGGGCGGCGAACGCGTCGAGGCGCGGCTCACCGCCGTCTGGCGCGAACGCCTGCGGCTGCTCAATGTCTACGGCCCCACCGAGACCACCATCGCCAGCACCGCCGGTGAGGTCGTGGCCGACGGCACCCCGCCGATCGGTACCGCCCTGTTCAACGAACGCGTCCACATCCTCGACGCGTGCCTCAACCCGGCCCCGATCGGTGTGGCCGGCGAGCTCTACATCGCCGGTGCCGGAGTGACCCGCGGCTACGGCGGCCGCGGCGCGCTGAGCGCGGAACGCTTCGTCGCCGACCCGTTCGCAGCCGACGGCTCGCGCATGTACCGCTCGGGCGACCGGGCCCGCCGACTGCCCGACGGCCAACTGGAGTTCGTCGGTCGCGCCGACAACCAGGTCAAGGTGCGCGGCTTCCGCATCGAACCCGGCGAGATCGAGACCGTCCTCGCCGACCACCCGGGTGTCAGGACGGCGGTCGTCACCGCGCACGGCAGCGGAACGGACCGCAAGCTCGTCGCCTACCTGGTCCCCGCGGACATGGCCGAGGGCATGCCGCCCGTGGCCGAGCTGCGCGCCCATGTCGCCGACCACCTGCCCAAGTTCATGATCCCGGCGGTCTTCACCGAGATGGCCGGGATGCCGATGACCCGCAGCGGGAAGATCGACCGCGCCGCCCTCCCCGAACCGGACGCGGCCCGCACCGACTCCGCCCACACCTACGTCGCGCCTCGCACCGACGTGGAACGCTTCGTCGCCGAGGCGTGGGCGGAGGTGCTCGGTGTCGAACGCGTCGGAGTCGACGACAACTTCTTCGACCTCGGCGGCGACTCCATCAGCAGCATCCGCGTCGTCGCCCGCGTCCGCGAGCACGGCGTCCACGTCACCGCGGCGCAGCTGTTCGACCACCAGACGGTGGCGGGACTGGCCTCCGTGGCGACGGGGGAGAGCGGCGCCGACGCCGACCAGGGAGTCGTGGCAGGTGAGTTCCCGCTCACCCCGATCCAACGGTGGTTCCTGGAACAGGAGTTGCCGGAGGCCGGGCACTTCAACCAGTCGGCCGTCTGGGAGGTCGCCGGCGAGGTGGACGCCGAGGTGCTGCGCACCGCGGCCCGCGCGGTGCTGGAACAGCACGACGTCCTGCGGTCACGGTTCGAGCGCCGGGACGGAACCTGGACCGGCCGTGTCGTAGCGGCGGAAGCGGCCGACGTGGTGTCGGTGATCGACGCCGACGCCGAGTCCTTGGAGACGCTGGCCACCCAGGTCCAGGCGAGCCTGGACCTGACCCGTGGCCCGCTGATCCGGGTGGCACTGTTCGACTGCCGCGAACTGGGCCGCCTGGTCCTGGTGGTGGCGCACCACCTGGTGGTCGACGCGGTGTCCTGGCCGGTGCTCCTGGAGGACCTTGCCTCGGCATACGAGCAGGCAGCCGAAGGCGCACAGACGGTCCTGCCGCCGAAGACGACGTCCTTCGTGCGGTGGGCCCAGCGGCTGGAGGAGCTGGCCGGCACACCGGAGATCGCGGCGGAGGCGGAGTACTGGCACGAGACCGAAGCCCAGGCAACGGCCCTGCCCCGCGACACCTCCGGACCCAACACCGTGGCCGCAGCCCAGGACGTCGTGACCACCCTCGGGACGGAACACACGCAGCGGTTGCTGCGTGAGGTGCCGCAGGCGTTCCGCACACAGATCAACGACGTGCTGCTCAGTGCGCTCGGTGCGGTGCTCACCGAGTGGTCCGGGACGCCGTCGGTGGTCGTGGATGTCGAAGGCCACGGCCGTGAGGAGGTCGGTGCCGACATCGACGTGTCACGGACCGTGGGCTGGTTCACCAGCGTGCACCCGGTGGCGCTGTCGAGCGCGGGAGACGGTGATCCGGGCGACCTGCTCCGGCGCACCAAGGAGTACCTGCGGGCGGTGCCGCGCAAGGGCCTCGGCTACGGCCTGCTGCGGTACCTGACCGACTGGACGCCCGCACCGGGCCCGGGCGCCGAGGTCAGCTTCAACTACCTCGGCCAGTCCGGCGACCAGGGCCCCGACCGGGAGGCGACCGAGGACACACGGCGCTTCCGCCCCGGCCGCGGATCACTCGGCCGCCCCTGGTCGACCGAGGGCGACCGCGCCCACCTCATCGACGTCAACTGCCGCGTCGCGGGCGGCGCTCTGGAAATGACCTGGACGTACGGCGGTGAGGTGCACGAGCAGGAGACGGTACGGCGGCTGGCGCAGCGCTACATCGAGATCCTGACCGAGCTGATCGCGTACTGCTGCCGTCCCGAGGTCGGCGGCCACACCCCGTCCGACTTCCCCCTGGCCGCCCTCGACCAGGCCGGCCTCGACCACATCGAGGAACAGCTGCCGGCCGCGGTGGAGGACATCTACCCGCTGACCGCCCTGCAGCAGGGCATGCTCTTCCACACCCGGCTGTCCGACGACCCCGGAATGTACTGGGTGCAGAACGGACTGCTGCTGGAGGGCGACCTCGACCTCGACGCGCTGAAGCGGGCCTGCGGGCTGGCCTTCTCGCGGCACGAGGTGCTGCGCAGCACGGTCGTGTGGGAGGGCGTACCGGAGCCGCTGGCCGTGGTCTCCCGCTCCGTCCCGCTGCCCCTGACCGTCCTGGACTTCTCCCAGCTGCGGGCGGACGCCCAGAAGCGGGCGGTCGCTGACCACCTCGCCGAGGACTGGCACAAGGGCGCGGACTTCTCGGCCCCCACACTGGTCCGGCTGACACTGATCAGGCTGGCCGACGACCGGCACCAGCTCGTGTGGAGCTACCACCACCTCCTCCTCGACGGGTGGAGTATGCCCATCGTCCTGGGCGAGATGCTGGAGGCCTACAACGCCCTCCGCGCGGGTGCCGAACCACGCCTCGCCGCACGGGCGCCCTTCCGGGACTTCGCCGCGTGGGTGGCGGACCAGGACCTGGACGCGGCTCGCGAGTACTGGCGCGAGCGCCTGGCGGGCATCACCGAGACCACGACACTGGGCGTCGAACAAGCCACCGGCGATAGCGGACGCGACGACCATGAGGTCTCCGTGCCGTCCGCGTCCGCCGCGAACGGTCTGGCGGAGTTCGCCCGTCGCCACCGGCTCACGGTCAACACCGTGGTGCAGGGTGCCTGGGCTCTGGTCCTGTCCTTGTACGCCGGCTCCGACGACGTGGTCTTCGGAGTGACCTCCTCCGGCCGAGGCGGTCAGATCGACGGCATGGACGACATGGTCGGACTGCTGATCAACACCACCCCGGTCCGTATCCACGTCGACCGCGAACGCACGGTGGTCGACTGGCTGACGGAAGTGCAGGACGAGCAGGTGCGCGGCCGCGCCTACGAGCACTCGCCACTGGTCACGATCAACGAGAGCAGCGAACTCCCACCCGGACAGGCCCTGTTCGACACTCTCTTCGTCTTCGAGAACTACCCCGACCACACCCTCGCGGAGGGCCGGGAGACATCAGCGGCGAGCGGCCTCCAAGCCGGCTTCAACTACGGCCGGGAGCAGGTCAACTACCCCCTCCACATCACCGCCGGCTACGGCAGGGACCTCAGGATCAAGCTGTCGTACGACCGCGCGCGTCTGGACGCCGTGACGGTGGAGCGGTTGGCCGGGCATTTGGTGACGGTTTTGGAGGCGGTGGCGGAGGACGCGGGGCGGCGTGTGGGTGAGCTGCCGGTGCTGTCGCCGGTGGAGCGGGATCAGGTGGTGCGGGGGTGGAACGACACGTCCGTGCAGCTGCCGTCGGTGGCCGGGGTGCAGGGGCTGATCGCTGCTCAGGCGGAGCGCACCGCGGATGCGGTCGCGGTGGTCTCGGGTGACTCCGTGTTGTCGTACGGCGCGTTGATGGCTCGGGCGAATCGGCTGGCGCATTATCTGCAGGGTGTGGGGGTGGGGCCGGAGTCGGTGGTGGGGCTGTGTGTGGAGCGCGGTGTCGACATGGTGGTGGCGGTGCTGGCGGTGTGGCAGGCCGGCGGCGCGTATCTACCCCTCGACCCGGAGTTCCCGGCGGAGCGGCTGGAGTTCATGCTGGCCGACAGCGGTTGTTCGGTCCTGGTGGGACACCGGTCGGTGGCCGGCGGGCTGCCGGTGGAGACTGCCGTGTGGCTGGACGATCCGGGTACGGGTGCGGCTGTTTCCGCCTTGCCGTCGTCGGCTCCGGAAGGTGCGGTGGATCCCGACGGGTTGGCGTATGTGCTGTACACCTCGGGGTCGACGGGTCGGCCGAAGGGTGTGCTGGTCGGTCAGCGGAACCTGGTCGGTTTCTTGTCGGCGATGGGGGAGCGGCCGGGTCTGAACCCTGACGATGTGCTGCTCGCGGTGACGACGCTGGGCTTCGACATTTCCGGTCTGGAGTTGTGGCTGCCGTTGGTGTCGGGTGCCCGGGTGGTGGTGGCCCCGCACGAGATGGTCGCCGATCCGGGTTTGTTGGCGGGTGAGTTGGCCCGGGTGGGTGCGTCGGTGGTGCAGGCGACGCCGTCGCTG
>NZ_KQ948158.1:15477-17773 GCF_001513955.1 Streptomyces pseudovenezuelae
CGACGACCAGCTCAAGGTGCGTGGTTTCCGGATCGAGCCCGGCGAGATCGAAGCCGCCCTCGTCGCCCACCCCGGAGTCGCTACTGCGGTGGTCGTCGGGCACGGTGAGGGCTCGTTGCGTCGTCTGGTGGCCTACGTGGTGCCGTCGCGGCCGGACGAGGACGCTCCGTCGTCGGCCGAGTTGCGTGACCGGGTGCGCGAGGCCCTGCCGGAGTACATGGTGCCGTCCCTGTTCGTGGAGCTGGCAGCCCTGCCGCTGACCCCCAACGGCAAGATCGACCGCGCCGCCCTGCCCGAGCCGGAAGGCCTTCGAGCCGGGGGAGAAGGCACGTACGTCATTCCGGCGACCGCGACCGAGGAACTACTGGCCGGGATCTGGGCGCAGGTGCTGCGCGTGGACCGGGTCGGGGCGCTGGACGGATTCTTCGACCTGGGTGGGCACTCCCTGCTCGCCACCCAGATCGTCTCCCGTGTGCGTGAGGTGTTCGGGGCGGAGATTCCGCTGGCCGCGCTCTTCGATCAGCCCACGGTGCGCGGTCTGGCCGCGGTGATCGACGGTGCGGGTCGCGGCGATGTCCTGCCGCCGATCACGGTGGCGGACCGCAGCCGCCCGCTGCCGCTGTCGTTCGCGCAGCAACGGCTGTGGTTCCTGGCCCAGTTGGAGCCCGGCTCGGTCGAGTACAACCTCCCCACGCCCATGCGGTGGCGGCACGCGGTGAACGTCTCCGCACTGGGCGCGGCTCTCGGGGCGCTGGTCGCCCGGCATGAGGTGCTGCGCACCCGGCTGGTGGCCGACGCCGACGGTGTACCGCACCAGGTGATCGACCCGCCGTCCGAGTTCCCGCTGACGGTGGTGGACGTGTCCGACGCCGCTGATCCCGCACTGGCGGCACGGCACTTGACCGCGGTGGACGCCGTCACTCCCTTCGACCTGGCCGGCGGTCCTCTGATCCGTGCCACCCTCGTCCGAGTGGCATCGGACGACCACGTACTGGCCCTGGTGACACACCACGCCGTCACCGACGACCTGTCGGACCGCGTCCTCCAGCGCGAACTGCGGGCTCTGTACGAGGCGTTCCGCACGGGATCGCCGGACCCGTTGCCGCCGCTGGCGGTGCAGTACGCGGACTTCGCCGTCTGGCAGCGGCAGTGGCTGGCCGATGACGTGTTGGAGAGCCAACGGGACTACTGGCGTGCCCAGTTGACCGACGCTCCCGTCGTGGACCTGCCCACCGACCGGCCGCGTCCGCCGGTGAGGTCCACCGACGGTGCCGTGCGCAGGTTCGCCGTGCCGGCCCCCACGACCGAAGCGCTGCGCACGCTCTCTCAGGCGAACGGCACCACGATGTCCATGACGTTGCTGGCCGCGTTCAGTTCGCTGCTCGGCCGTTATGGCGGAGTCGAGGACGTGACGGTCGGCACGCCGGTGGCGAACCGCAGTCGGTCCGAGACGGAGGACCTGATCGGGTTCTTCGTGAACACGTTGGTGATGCGGACGGATCTGTCGGGTGATCCGACGTTCACCGAACTCCTGGGCCGTGTACGGCAGATGGCGCTGGGGGCCTATGCCCATCAGGATCTGCAGTTCGAACAGTTGGTGGACGAGCTGGTCGTCGAACGCGACCGCTCACGCACTCCGCTCTTCCAAGTCCTGTTCACCTACGCCGCGGCGGATCCGGGCGATGCCGCCCCGAGCGTCAGTCCAAGCCGGGACGACGAAGCCGACGAATCGGTACCGGTGAAGTACGACCTGGTCCTGGCCTTGGCGGAGTCCGACGGCGGTCTCACGGCGGAGTTGCAGTACAGCACCGCGTTGTTCGATGCCGTGACGGTGGAGCGGTTGGCCGGGCATCTGGTGACGGTGTTGGAGGCGGTGGCGGAGGACGCGGGGCGGCGTGTGGGTGAGCTGCCGGTGTTGTCGTCGGTGGAGCGGGATCAGGTGGTGCGGGGGTGGAACGACACGTCCGTGTCACTGCCGTCGGTGGCCGGAGTCCATGAACTGATCGCTGTTCAGGCGGCGGTAGCTGCGGATGCGGTGGCGGTGGTCTCGGGCGACTCCATGCTGTCCTATGCCGCATTGATGGCGAGGGCGAATCGGCTGGCGCATTATCTGCAGGGTGTGGGGGTGGGGCCGGAGTCGGTGGTGGGGCTGTGCGTGGAGCGCGGTCTTGACATGGTGGTGGCGGTGCTGGCGGTGTGGCAGGCCGGCGGCGCGTATCTGCCCCTCGACCCCGAGTTCCCGGCCGACCGCTTGCGGTTCATGCTGGCCGACAGCGGTTGTTCGGTCCTGGTGGGG
>NZ_KQ948159.1 GCF_001513955.1 Streptomyces pseudovenezuelae
TTCGCCGGTGTCGTCCAGGACCAGGTCTTCGGACCGCTCGTCCTGTTCGGCCTCGGCGGCACCGCCACCGAGATCCTCGCCGACCACGCCGCCCGTCTCGCACCGCTCACCGACCACGACGTGCACGACCTGATCACGTCCCCGCGCTGCGCGCCCCTGCTCTTCGGCGCGGCCGGCGGCGGGCCCGTCGACCTGCCGGGTCTCGAACAGCTGCTGCACCGGCTCTCCCGGATGGCGAGCGACCTGGCGCAACTCGCGGAGGCCGACTTCAACCCGGTACTTGCCGAGCCGGGCGCGGTGACCGTCCTGGACGCGCGTGTCCGCCTGCTGCCGCGCCGGCCGCAGGACCCCTACCTTCGCCGGCTCCGTTGAGGAGGAGACAGCCATGAAGCACAGCAAAGTGGGCTCCGTCATGACGATGGAGGTTGTCCGCGCCACGTACGGGACCCCGTTCAAGGAAGTGGCCCGTCTGCTCCGCGAACACCGCATCAGCGGACTGCCGGTGGTCGACGAGGACGACAAGGTCATCGGAGTCGTCTCCGAAACGGACCTGATGACCCGTCAGGCTCGGCTGCCCGACCCGTACGGGCCGAAGAGGCGCTTCAGGCTCACCGCCCTGACACCCACCTCGCGGCGACGGGCCGCGAAGGCCCGGGCGCGCACCGCCGGACAGCTCATGAGCGAACCGCCCATCACGGTCCACGCCGACAACACGATCGTCGAGGCGGCCCGCACGATGGCCAAGAACCGTGTGGAGCGGCTGCCCGTCCTGGACGAGGAGGGCCGACTGGTCGGCATCGTCACCCGGCGCGACCTGCTCCAGGTGTTCCTGCGTCCGGACGCGGAGATCCGCAAGGAAGTGATCGAGGAGGTGCTGGTGCGGGCGCTGTGGCTGGCGCCGCGCAGCGTGGACGTCTCGGTCACCGACGGCGTGGTCACGCTGACCGGCCGGATGGAACGCAAGAGCGAGAACGAGATCGCGACCGCGATGACGACTCGGGTCGACGGAGTGGTCGCCGTCGTGGACAAGCTCACCTACCGGCTCGACGACGCCCGGGTCGAGCCCGACGAGCAGGCGTTCCACGGGGTGGCCGACGACTGGCTGCGCCGGACCTGACCGAGAGGAGGCGAACCGCCATGACGACCGATGTGCTGGTCGCCTACGGCACCAAGAACGGAGCCACCGCACGGATCGCCGAGGCCGTGGCCGAGGTGCTGAACAAGGAGGGGCTCACGGCCCGGGCGCGTCCGGCCGGATCCGTCGAGGATCTTGGTGACTGCGAGGCCGTCGTGGTCGGCGGCGCCCTGTACGCCGGTCGCTGGCACAAGGACGCCCGCCGCTTCCTGCGCCGGCACCGCCGCGCCCTGGCGGAACGCCCCCTGTGGCTCTTCAGCAGCGGCCCGCTCGACGCCTCGGCCGCCGAGCGGGACATTCCACCTGTTCCGGCGGTACGGCGGGCCATGACCCGGTTCGACGTCCGCGGGCACGTCACCTTCGGCGGCTGTCTGAAGGAGGGCGCGAAGGGCCGTGTCGCGGGCATGATCCTGCGCAGCGGAAAGGGCGGCGACTTCCGCGACTTCACCGCGATCGAGCAGTGGGCGGCACGGATCGCCCAGGAACTGGCCGGTGCGCGGAAGGACTGACCGTGCGATGACGCCGATGCATGGACTCCCCGGCGCACGGGCCCGCGCCGGGGTGTCTCCGCGTCGTGAGCCCTGCCCACGGCCCCAACAGCAGGTGTTCCGAGGGCCGAACAGCCCGTCCGGCCGCGAGCCACGGCACCGAGGCCAGGTGCCCAGGCTTCGATGAAGGGCGGTACCCACCATGACCGTCACAGGCCCGGTGCACCGTCTCGCGGTTGATGCGTGATCTCGGCCTGGATGCCGTCCGGCGCGTGAAGAAGATCCGTACCACCACCTGACGATCATGAACACACTGCGCCGTCGACAGGAGGAGGCACCCTACTCGGTTGCCACGCACGGCCCCATGGAAGCAAATCCAGGCGTGAGGCATGCTGTCCGCGGCATGGGGCCCGGCTGAGAGGGCCGGCTCCCGTGGGGGCTGAGCTGCCGGTTTCGCGAGCCCCAGCCCATGCCGGGGCTGTTATCGAGGGTCCACCCACAGCGCCGAAGCGATCGCGCCAAGGTCGCCTCCCGCCGTGGCCAGGGCAACACCACCCGGTGCTTCCGCCCTTTCTCCGAGAGGACCCAGGCATATGACACCAGCCGTGAGGAGACCGGCACCGGCCGGAGCTGCCGTGCCGTGAGTGAGGCCGTCACTGCCCCCTCCCGCAGCCCCCTCCCGCAGCCGACCCGCCGCGTTCCCGGGGCAGTCGAGCGCCCCCCACACCAGTTCCGCCCGCAGTTTCCCCTCCGTGTCGGCGAGCGCGGGTCCGGCCGTCAACGCTGTGGCCACCAGATCCCGTCCCGGCACGGCTGCGCAGTGCTGGCGCAGTCCGGTGTCGGGCGTGCGGTCAAGTCCGCACCCGAAGCAGTCCGCAGCCCTCTCCGGCGGAGCCGCGCGGTACGCCTCGGCCGCCGCCGATGCCTCGTCCCGGGAGGGCGGGTCGGGGACTTCGAGGGCCAGCTCATCGGGCGTGGCCACCGCGAGCACCCCGTCGGCACCGGTCAGCACGGCCCCGCCGTCGGCGGTGTCTGTGAGACCCACCGGTACGTCCACCGGGGTCGGCCGTCGGAAGTCCACCCGAACGGTCTTGGCCGCCAGCCGCCCGGCGAGCATCCCCGCTATGCATCCGCCGAACGCCACCCCGGGATACCCCCGCAGATGGCGGGGCACCGTGATCGTCTCAATAACGGTCATGGCGCCCACTCCACCACACCCCTTGTTCCCGGCGGCCGGGGAGCGGGCAGCTTCGACGCGCTGGGGGGCGGCTGCTCCCCGCCTCACAGGTGCCGTCTTCTTGCGATGCATCGACCGCCTGTCGTTCCCGACGACCCGCCGCACGAACCGAATCCAGTCCCCACACAGACTCAGGGGATGCGAGCGAGTTGGCGTGATTGGGCGACGAGGACGCCTCGCGAGTCCCAGATGTCGCAGTCCTCTTCATGAAAGCCGCCGGCGACGTGACGGGTGTTGATCTGGCAGGCCAGCCAGCCCGGGGCGGGTCGGTCCCACAGGTGGATGGTCAGCTCGAGAGTGGCCGAGGGCATTTCTCCCAGCTCCATGATCGCCGGATATGCCGCGTCGGCCAGGAACGGCAGACTCGCGAGGTCGGGTTCGCGGCCGTCGGCGAACCGCATCCAGAACGTCATGCTGGGGTCACCGCTGGGCTGTCCATGCAGCCAACCGGGCGGTTGGGCGGCCAGGCGCTCGGGCCCCATGGTGGCCCGGTCGACTTCCACGAGCGCCCGCAGCATCGACCCGTCGCTGGAGGGGCCGTGCCGGTAGTACAGGAGCGCGTCAGGGATGACCGAGTAGCCGTTGCCGATCGAGTGGTGGACCTCGGTCATCCAGTCCAGGGGCCGGCACACATCGCCGCGGCGGCGGGCATCTTGGAGGAAGGCCAGCCCCGTCTCGGTCACCGTGAGCCCGTGCCCGACGGACAGACGCACCGCGGTCGGACCGGACGCCGTCCTGGAGGGCCGCCGCTCACGCAGCTCGGGCCACTCACATGCGACCTTGACCCCGTACGCGGTGGGGAACCACACCCGCCTGCGCCCGGCCTGAGGCAGCGTGATCCGCTCGATCAGTCCTTCCTCGCGCAGCCGGGCAAGGCGCCGTCTGGTCTGCTCGATCCGCACCCCGGGCGCGATCACCCAGTGCATCTGCTCCGTGGTCGCCATCCGGTACTGCACCAGCACTGCCAGCGCCAGCCGGTCTCTGCCGCCCGCGTCCACGTCGATCATCACGACCCGCTTCCCGTCCGGTACGGCGCCGGCTTGCCCGGCGCCGCGCATACCGGCAAGGTCAGCGGCTGGCCCCGACCACAAGGGCGACCACGACGGCCCGACCACGGTCACGAAGCGACAACACTGCCGTCGACCAGGCCCACATCCCCTCCGACAACCCTCCGCACCCTCTCCCGCCCCGCCCGCGAACCCGCAGGTCACCACCCTGGTCGGGCCGTGGTCTGCAGGCCGACATCCCCTCTACGCCCCCGAGTCCACGCCCCAAGGCAAGCAGAAGAGAAGTGGGTGGGTGGGACAGGGTCAGGGAGCGGGCGAGGGGATCGGGCGCCGCTGGTGTTGCTCGCGCGCGACGGCGGGGCCGCGCACGACGTAGGGCAGAGCGGACGCAGCCAAGGGCGTCCGAAGTCGCAGCGGCGCGCCCGCCCTGTCTGGGGCGGCCAGACAGCCTGGAATGTGCGCTCTTCTCGCGCTGTGTGCAGCGCCTGGCGCGAGGGGTGTGGAGTCAGGGCGCCCGAATGCGCCCGGATCCTGCGGGCTTCATGGTGTGGTGGGGGGTCCCCATGGGCCGCAGGAGTGTGGGGCGGTTGTGATGATCTCGCGCCACACCTGCAGGATCGGTTCCAACTGCACGGAGTCGATCACCTTAGCGAGTTGGTCGTAACAGGGTTTTTCGAACACCTCGTAGGGGGTGCGGCTTCCGGACACTGCGCGCAGTTCTGCAGCTCCTTGGGCGCCGCGTCCTACTGCAGCCAGGGCCAACGCCCGTTCCAGAGTCTGGGTGAACGGGCCCGTCAAACGTCGGGGGTTGGAGGGCTGCTCGCTCACCGCGAGTGCGGCCTCCAGGCGAGCGGGCACCTGTGCAGGATCCGAAGCGTGCAGAGCGACGGCAAGGAACAACTCGCGTCGCACATCGCCTGCAGGAGCATTCTCCAAGACAGCCCGCGCCTCATCTGTTCGTCCCGTATGGAGCAGCAGAAGGCCAAGGCGAGGAGTCCCGATCGAGCGGGCGTCAGCGCTCAGCGCGGAGCGAAAGCACGATTCGGCTCCTGTCATGTCATCCCGCAGCCACAGCACCACCCCAAGAGTGCTGTGGGCGCTGCTGTAGGTGGGGTCGTGGTGGAGGGCTTCGCGGAGTGAGGCTTCGGCTTCCTGCCATCGTCCGGCTTCCATGTGGCAGATTCCGAGGCTGTGGTGGGCGTTGCTGCGGGTGGGGTTGTGGTGGAGGGCTTCGCGGAGTGAGGCTTCGGCTTCCTGCCATCGTCCGGCTGTCGCGAGGCAGACTCCGAGGCCGGTGTGGGCGTGGCTGTTGGTGGGGTCGTGGTGGAGGGCTTCGCAGTAGGTGTCTTCGGCTTCCTGCCATCGTCCGGCTGTCGCGAGGCAGTCGCCCAATACCCTATGGGCGTCGCTGTCGGTGGGGTCGTGACGGACGATGATCTCGTGCAGGGTGAGTTCGTCCTGCCGTTCCGCGGGTGTCATGTCGCCCATGGCACGCCAACCGCGAGTCAGGTCCGTGGCCATGCTGGTGATGCGTCGTGCGGTGACTGTGCCCGGGAGCAGGGGGTGGTGTGCCGCCGTTCGCAGAAGAGCAACGGCGTCAGCTCGGTGCAGGCCGGCTGCTTCAGCGGTGGCCGCCGCCCACAGATTTCGGTAGACGCTGGCCGGCGGCTGTGCAGCGAGGTCTAGAGGGTTGGTGGTGCAGGCAGCCAGGACACGCTGGCGGGCCACGCGACGCTCACGTTCGTCCCCGTCTGACCACCAGAACCCGTCGCTGAAGACGCGGAGTCCGGTGAGGGTGATCCGGTCGTCGGGGAGGCAGGTCGGTGCGAAGAACTGGGCATGCTGGATGAGCTGGTCGCGCAAGTCGGGAACCGCCTCGGCCCAGGGCAGCAACTGCAGCAAGAGCGTGGTACCTGCGCGGGGATCGGCCCAGAGGGTGTGCCAGACCAGTGCGGCGATGTCCCGCCTCCACTGATCGTCGGCGAGCTGCTCGTCAACACTTCGATGCCCCGCGCGGCGGGCGCGCTCACGCAGGAAGTCGGCGGCACGCTGATTGACCTCACGCATGGCTGCACGTTCGTCCTTGCGGAGGAGGAGGTTGAGGATGGCCGCGCGGACGTCATCGTGCAGAACACGGTGATGACTGCTCATGAAGTCATGGCGGGCGGTGAGCCGGTCCGTGACCGTACGGACATCGGCAGCCGGTACGTCCCACAGAGCAGCCAGAACATCGGGGTCGTTGTGCTGGGCCAGAGCGAGAGCACACAGCTTGGAACGGTCATCAGCCAGAGCGGCGACCGTAGCCGTGTGGGTGAGGTAACGCAACGCCAACTTCTGCACCACCTGAGAAGGAAGACCGTACGCCTCGGAAGGGCGTTCGCAGATCTCCTCGACGCGCATGCCGTTCTTCAGAGATTGCACGATCAGTGCCAGGGCCAGCGGCAGCCCGCGGCTGAATCCGACCGCCTGATCTATCTCCTGCTCACTCAGAGCAGGCTGGCGCGCGGACAGGTAGGCAGCGGCACTGCCGTAGTCGAACATCAGCAGCGGCATGTCGTGCAACCGAGTATCAGGGATACCCCGCAACAGCCGCTCCGCGACGCTGTCCTCGGCCCGCTGCTGCCCGTCCTCCAACCGCGTACCAAGCACCCACACCGTGCGCGGGCCACTGCGCGCTACGATCTGACGCACCTCCAGCAACGTGGGGCCCAGCAGCTCACACGTGTCCATCATGACCACGACCGGCTGCCGCCGCGCCAGCGTCCGCATCCCCCGCCCGAACGCCTGCACCAACTCGGACTTGGCATCCACCAGCTGCCGAAACAACTGCGCATCGACGCTCCCATGCCGTAGCCGGTGGGCCGCCGACCCGGCCGTGAACACCCCCGCCACCGCCTTCTCCACCGACTTCTGCCCCACCGGGATACCAGCCACGGTCAAACCGAGAGCGCCCAGCTCCGACACCAATGCCTGCGCCTCTTTGGCGCTGAGCACCGGCTGAGCCCCACCCTGCTCATCCAGCACCGTCAGCTTCTTGGCTCGCTCCACCAATTCGGGCAACTGCGACGCCTGTCGACGGAAATCATCGAACGCCCGCTCCGCCGATGCCCCGCACGACTCCTCGAGAGCCGCTGCCACCGCGGCCAGTAACTGCCACACCTCTAGCCCGTCAGCCGACGCGGCAGCCACTGACCGCAGCGGATTCTCGCCCCAGTCCAAGAAGACCGTCGTCAAGGGCCGACGCCGCCAGCCGTACCGCGGACGCTGCTCTGTCACGATCTCCCGCATTCGAGCCAGCAACGTGCTCTTGCCCACCCCGCCCTGACCACGCACCAGCACCACATGACCCTCATCAGGGCCCGACGCATCCAACTGCTCTAACAACAGGCGCAGTCGGTTCTGCTCGTCAGCGCGCCCCACAAACGCATCACTCATCAGTCCCCCAGTCCCCGAAGCGTTCACCCGGCCGCTACGAACCGCCTGGCGAAATCGCAGTGCTAACTCGATACCCGCTCTATCGCCATATCTCCGGCATCATTACGCCTTGGCCCATTCGAGTCCGAGGGCGGCCAGCGCGGCCAGCCGCTCCGCAGACATCGTCCCGACCCCGCGCCGGACGCTACCCAAAAACACCCCCAGCCGGACGGCCACCTGCTGGCCGCCACCGCCGCCTGTTGCCACGGTGATCGTTTCGATGTGCTCGCGCGCGGGGCGTAAGCGTCCTTCGCGGGCGAGGAACTGTTGGGCTGCGGCGAGGTTCGCGGCCCACCGCTCGTCCTGGGTGCGCCGGCCCGGCTGTACGGCCTCCTCCTCGTCGGCGGGTTCGATGCCGATGGTCTCCAGGAGGTACTGCTGCGCCGGGACCAGCTGGTTCCACCCGGTCCGCTGGCCTGCGACACAGGTGCGATGTGTTGGCTTCGTGACAGTGGGAGCGTGTCAGTCCTGGTTGAGTAGGGAAACGCTGTTCCTGCTGGTTGTCCGCCCGTGGTTGGATCTTGCCACAGACACGGTGGTGGTATTTCGCGACCTCACGACTGTCATGGGCGGTACATCCCCAGCCGACTCACTGCCACGAAAACGGCACATCTCACCCCACCGCCGACCACGACCACCACTCATGCTGGACTCGACCGGCTCAGGACAAGGGCGGCAGTTCTCCGCTGGAAGTGCCGTCGCTCTGCGATGACAGCGACTCCTTCATGGCACGCAGGAAGGACCGCCGCTCCACCAGTTGCGCCCCCCGAGCATCCGCCAATGGCTCCGGGCGGTGCCCGAAGGCTGCGGGCAGAGGCGGCAGGCCCAGCGCTGCGAAGGCCTCGCCGAGGTGGTGTCGTGGGTCACCGGTGCCGCGCAACGCGGCGGCCAGGGGCCGGTCATCCGTCTTCCTGTACGCCGCCGACAGCGCGGTTGCCCGCTCCGCCGCTTCCTGTTGCGTCGGCATCTCCGCAGGGTCCTCCCACCACACGTGGGCAGTCACCAGACGGCCGTCGCGGTAGAGCTGGAGCGTGTAGTCGGCCCCCTCCTTGGCCACGACCAGGACCGGCCATTTCTCACCCCGGCTGAACGTGGCAGCCAGACGGGGCAGTCCGCCTTCCCCGAGCAGCGTCGTACGCAAGCCCTTGCGCCGGCCCGGCGGGTCGGCCGAAGGTGCCGCCTCGACGAACGTGCCGCCCCCGGGCGCCGGCGCGAGACGCATGGTGGCGCCGGCGATCAGAACAGCCTCGCGAACCTCACGCAGTGGCGCACTGGCGTGCGCGACGGCCGGAGCAGCGGCAGGAGACGTCCTGGCGGTCGACGGGACCGCGGGCCCCGCCGGACCGTCCGTGGCCGGCGAAGGCACGGAACCGCCGAAGTACGGTGTCCGACGGGCGACATGGGCGCGCACTCCCTGCCGCATCAGCAGGAACGTCTCCCGGGGATCACCCATGTAGGCCCACGGGAACGTGCACGCGTCGGTAGCGATGAGCCGGAAGACCTCCAGTGCCTCGGCCTCACGGCCGGAGCGGATCAGCGCGAGCGCGAGGTGATTGCGGAAGCCCGCCGCCCGCCGGTCACCCGGCTCGAACCTCGCCGACAGCTCCAGTCCCGCCTCGACGAGCCCCTCGATCCGCGACCAGGCCACCGGCCCCTTCCCGATCCCCGCCTCGTGCTCCAGCGCGTACTCGGTGACCGCGTGCAGTGGCAAACCTCGCAGCGGTGACCCCTCAGGAGCCGCAGCAGCGGCCGACTCGGCGAACGCAAACATCTCCGCGTGCGAGCCATACCACTTCTGCGCCAGGTACTGCACCGCGCGGGCGTGCAGTCCCATGTGAAGCGGATCCGCCGCGCGGCCCCGAGCCAGGTACTCGTCGTACACGTCGCGCGGAGCGCCGAGTCCCATAGCGTGAGCGATGAGCACCCGCCAGGGAACGGGATCTCCGGGGTTGAGGTCGGCGGCCGTACGCAGGACCGGTATCGCGTCGCGCAGGACCGTGCGGAACGCCTGGAACTGCTCCCGCGACACATGCCGGGCTCGCGCGGCGGTACGGATCTCCCAGGCGCGGTCGATCTCCAACTCGGCGGCGACCAAGGCGACATCGGGGTCGCCGGACCGCACGCGCCGCCACTCGTCGAACCACCCGGTGTGGTGCAGAGCGAGTTCGGCGAGACCCGCACTGCACTGGCCTCGTCGCTCCCAGTCTCGGTCGACGCGCGTCTGCGCCAGCAACTCCGCCGCCGGCTCCCAAGCTCCCGACCGCGCCGCGGACAGGACGACCCGCAGACCGGCATTCGGTGCGTCCACTTCCACCGCCCCGTCCGGCGGCAGCCCGTCGCCGGTGGCCGCGAAGTGCCGCAGCATTCTGGGCAGCGTGAAAACACCGGGCATCCTGGCCACAACCAGCCCTCCCCAACGGCTCACAGCCGCGCACAGTCGATCATCGACGAGCCCACACTCTATCGATCGGGCGTACGGCGTACGTCGCCGAGATCCCCCCGTCCGTAGTGCCCCGGGCGCCGCCCGCCTCAGCGGCCCTCCGCTGCTCCTTTCCCCGCCACACCCTGGACGGCGCCGAAGTCCGCGCCGCCCTGCTCGATCTCGTGGTCCGGACCGGACGGGAGCTGCGCTCCCGCGACCAGGCGGCCCGAGCGCTCACCCATACCCTGTCCTTCGCCGGCACCGGAAGCTGGGAACGGCCCGTTCACCGCGGGACAAACGGGCCAGCAGCGAGAGTGCCGTCGTCGTTCAGCCGGACCTGGCCGGCGAGTCGGGCCAAGACCTGCTCCGGTGTCAGGCCTGTGCGGGCGGCGACGGCGCGCTGTCGGCGGCTTACGCCGGCGGCAGCCACACGCGCGCCTGCGCGGCTTGTCACACGTGCTCATTCGGCAGCCCTCGTGTCACCAGAAGCGGAGATCGACAGCCTCTGGCTCCTCCCCGAGACGGCACATTCACCACAACCACGTCCTGCTTCTGTGCGTCCCACTACTGAGCGCCGGCAGAAGTCGGCTACCCCCGGGGGACGGGAGGCGAGCCATGCCGAAGTACGCGATCGTCCAGCACATCACGCGTTTCTTCTGGCCTCCGCGTGGTGCAAGACGGCAGCCGCGCACGTTCGCCCGGCAACTGGTGGGGCTCTGGCTGTTCGCGCTTGCCTTCGGTGCCGGGCTCACCGCGATCGGCTGGGACGAGGTGTTCGGTATGGCACTGCTGCTCATCTTTTATGGCGACCTCATCGACGGGGTGCGATACCGCTGGACGGCCACACTGGGCGCGCTAACAGTCCTGTCGGCTGCCAGCCGGCTCACAAGAGCCGTCTTGCCCGGCTCCCTTGACGATGCCTGGGCGCAGAGCGTTGGCTCCGCTGTCGGTGTCACGCTCGGTCTGGCGGTGAGCGCCGCGATCACACGGCTTCCGGAACGCCGACCACGTCGGCCTGCCGGGGGACACGACTCCGGTTTCAGCGATCAAGACTCTCCGTAAGAGGAGAGGGGCTGCGGACCTTGGTGACAACAAGCCCGCCTTTGTGACACGCGCTTCAGCTCACTCAGCCGCCTGCATCACGCCTCACCCTCCCTCGCCCACTCCAGACCGAGCTCGGCCAGCTCACCGCGCCGCTCCGCACTCATCTTCCCGAACCGGCGCCGCGCATTGTCCAGGAATGCACCGATCTTGTGCGGCACCCCGTCCACGACCTCCACCGCCTTACGCGGCACCCGCACATGACCCTCCCGGGCATGGAACTGCCGCACCGCCGCCACGTTGGCCACCCACCGCTCATCCTGCGACCGCCGCACCGGCACCACCGGCACACCCTCACTCGCGGGGTGCACCCCGAGCGACTCCAGCAGGTACTGCTGCGCAGGCACCAGCCGCTCCCACCCGGCCACCTGCCCGGCGACCCACACAGCGAGGTCTTCGCCCTGGACGACGACGTCCCCCGGCCCGGCCGGGAGCTGTCCGCCCGCCTTCACATACGCGAGCAGGAGCCGGTAGCAGCGCTGCCATCCGATCTCCCACCCCTCCGGCGCCCACCCGGGATCGATCTCGTTCAACGCCTCCATACGCGACTCGGAGAGCTCCCCGACAGAGACGCCCTCCTCCCCGTTCGCGCGGCGCACGGCGTTCTCACGGGCCTTCTTGGCGGCCGTCCGGGCATTCTTCAGGAACACCCCCAGCGGATAACCGTCCCAGACCACACCGGCACCCGGCAGGCAGTGCCCGTGAACGGCCGCGTAGTCGCGGGCCACGGCGAGGCCGACCTCCCACGCGGACGCGCGCACGGACCACACCATGCCCAGGTTGCCCAGCTCGGTGACGCGCTTGGCCTCCAGCGTCCCGACCGCGTAGTACCGGCGCTGGTCCGCCAACCACACCCCCAGCGGATGGCCCCCGAGGGCTCCCCAGTCCTCCGGGGTCTCATACGTGTAGGGGACGCGCAGCTCGGTGTTGCCGGTCTCGCGCAGCCACCGGGTGGCCGCCTCGATGCCACGCCGCCAGTACGCGCCCTCGGGATCGATGACCCGCAGCCGCACGAACTGCGCCAGGGCGGCCGGGTCGCGTTCCTCGCTGAACCGCAGCACCCCCGCGGCCGCAGCCCCCACCGGCGCCACCAGATGCTGCTCCTGGCCGTCATCGTCCAGGACGTCGACACCCTCCTCGCCGCCGTGGCCGTCGTGATCGTCGGATGGCTGGCGGCTGTTACGCAGGCGTGGATCGGCGAGGGCTTCAATGATGTCCGCGTCGTGCGCCCGGAGGGCTCCAAGAATCTTGCTGAGGCTGCCATAAGCATCAGACGTGAGAAGCTCGTTGAGATCCTCGTCCAGTCCGAGGAACACCGGAACGATCAACGTGGCCAGTTTCCCCTGCCCGGGATGCAGCCGAAGTGCCCGGCCGACCATTTGCACGATATCGACCATCGAGCCGCGCGCATCCGTGAAAAGGACCGCGTCACATTCTGCGGTATCGACACCTTCACCCAAAACGCGAACCGACGAAAGCACCCGCAATTCAGCCCGCACATCCCGGCCCTCAAAACCAGGACCTCCAAGAAAATCAGAGGCGAACTCAACGAGCACCTGACGGCGATGCGCGGGGGCGTGCTCACCGTAGAGCCAGTCCGCCCACACCTGATCAGCAGGCGGGTAGGTGTCGGGGACGTCTTCGGCGAGCCGACCCGCAGTGACGGGCACGGCGGCCGCCATTGCTTCGGCCTCGCCCACCCGGCTGTGGAACGACAGCACCCGACGGAACCGCTCCTCAACAGCCGCCCGCATCAGCCCGGTCTGCACCGCCGCCAACCGCGCCCCACGCACCGCATCCGAACCGGTGTCCTCACTGCTCATCGCGGCGTACAGATCCGGATCACGGATATCGAGACACAGCACCTGATACGGCGCCACGATCCCGCGTCCAATCGCCTCCGACAACGTCAGCTTGTACGCCACCGGCCCAAACACCGGCGACCCGTCCTCCATCGAGGCGACCAACCGGGGGCGTTCACCTTCGGCCTCCCACACCCGGGGAGTGGCCGTCATGTACAACCGCCGCTCCGCAGGAAGCTGCGCCTGGTCGTGCACGGCGGCCCAGGGCTTCATGCCATCACCGCTGGTCCTGTGCGCCTCATCAATGATCATCAGGCTCCACACCCCTAGCCCAGCAGCGTGAGCCCGTTGAAGGATGCGCAGCCCCACCGAGGCGTAGGTCGCGAAGACCGTCACGGTCTCCAGGCCCTCCATCCACGACACCAGCTCGTCGGGGTCGGTGGTGCAGGGCAGACCCTGGCTCTCCTCCGCCCGCAACGAACAGACCCCGATCATCGCCCCCGACCGGCCCGCCCGACGCCAGGCGCCGGCCATCTGCGTCAGCAGATCCAGCGTCGGCACCACCACCAACACCCGACGCGCCGAAAGGCGACGCGCAGACTCCGCGCCAATGAGGGTTTTCCCGGAGCCGGTTGCAGCGATAACCTGCGTCCGCAGGCCCTCGGGCGGCATACGGCCACCCGGCGGCGTGCCGAGAATGCGGACGACATTATCGACAGCCTCAGCCTGATGCGGCCTCAATTCCATGCCAGTCACAAGACCCCACATTCTCCGGTGTATTCAAAGAAATCCAGTCTCAGCCCAGATTTCATCCAAGTTCCAAAAATGACGCCCCCTCACGCTGGCCTTCCCGGCGAAGAGGTACTCTGTCATCATCCCAGACTCAAGCCGCCAACAAGAGTGACGCAGAAGAATTCTTCAGAAGTGACCGAAAGTGGTCAGGGTGGCCGGACCTGATGGGGCCGGAGTTTGGCAGGGCGTCAAACCTGCGCCAGACGGAAGCCACTGACGAACCGCCACACCCCCTCCCCGCTGCTGCCGCTTTCCTGACCGCTCCCGGAGGGCGCGTCAGGTCCCGTACTGGACTGCGGAGCAGGCCTGTACGGGACGGCCCGGGGCGGAGCCCCGGGCCCCGGATCACGGAGTGATCCGGGAGACGGAACGGAGTTCCGTCGCTATTCCGGCGAAGCCGGAATCCGCCGCGTAGCGGCGGCGCGTCGTGTC
>NZ_KQ948160.1:0-10279 GCF_001513955.1 Streptomyces pseudovenezuelae
GACTTGGGGGCTCGTGGCCGGTCGGTTGTCCAGGGTGTGCCGGACGTCGGGGTCGTCCAGCCATACGGCGGTGTCGATCGGCAGATCGCCAGCCACGGACCGCTCTCCGACGAGGGCGGAGGCACCGCTGTCAGTGAGCATGAACCGCAGCCGGTCGGCCGGGTACTCGGGGTCGAGCGGGAGGTACGCGCCTCCCGCCTGCCACACCGCCAGCACCGCGACCACCATGTCGACACCACGCGGCAGGCACAGACCGACGATCGACTCGGCGCCGACGCCGAGTGCGCGCAGGTGGTGGGCCAGTTGGTTGGCCCGTGCCATCAACTGCCCGTACGTCAGCGAGTCCTCACCGCACACCACGGCCGTCGCCTGCGGAGACTCCGCCGCCCGGGCAGCGATCAACTCGTGCACCCCACCCACCGACGGCAACGGCCGAGCCGTGTCGTTCCAGGCGTTGATGGCGTCCTCGCGTTCGGGGGCGGTCAGGACGGGCAGGTCACCGATGGGCTGGTCCGCGTCCGTGGCGACGGCGTCCAGCAGGGCGGCAAGGTGGCCCGCCATCCGCTCCATGGTCTCGGCGTCGAACAGGGCGGTGCTGTACTGGAGTTCGCCCGCGAGGGTGCCGTCGGCCTCCCCCAGGGTGACGACGAGGTCGAACCGGACCGGCAGTGCCGCGGCCGGCTGGTCGGGGTGGTCCGGTCGGTCGCTCTGCTCGGGTGCGTCGGCTGGGCGGGACTGTCCGTTGTCGTAGTCGAAGAGGACCTGGAAGAGGGGGCTGCGGGAGCGGTCGCGCTCGACGGACAACTCGTCGACCACCTGCTCGAAGGGCAGGTCCTGATGGGCGTAGGCGCCCAGGGTCGTCTCGCGTACGCGTCCGAGCAGTTCCCGGAAGGACGGGTCGCCGGAGAGGTCCGTCCGCATGACGAGGGTGTTGACGAAGAACCCGATCAGGTCCTCGGTCTCGGCGCGGTTGCGGTTGGCCACGGGGGTTCCGAGGACGACGTCGTCCGTTCCGGCGTACCGGCCGAGCAGGACGTTCACGGCGGCGAGCAGCGTCATCGACAGGGTGGTGCCGCTTTCGCGGGTCAGGTGGCGCAGTCGTCGTGCCGTCTCCGCAGGGATCCGGAAGTCGACGGCGCCGCCGTCGCTGGAGCGTACGGGTGGGCGGGGGCGGTCCGTAGGCAGCTCCAGCAAGGGTGCACCGGCCAACTTGTCGCGCCAGTAGGTGAGTTGTTCCTCCAGTACGTCCCCTTCCAGCCACCGGCGCTGCCAGACGGCGAAGTCGGCGTACTGCACCGGCAGCGCCGGCAGCGGGTCCGGCGCACCCGCACGGAACGCGTCGTACAGGGTGGAGATCTCATCGCGCAGGATGCGGCCGGACCAGTCGTCGGACACGACGTGGTGGAGCGAGAGCGTGAGCAGATGGTCGTCGGCGGCGACCTTGACGAGGGTGCCGCGGATCAGGGGTCCTGCGGACAGGTCGAACGGCAGACGCGCGTCCGCTTCGAGGACCGCCCGGGCGGCTGCCCGCGGGTCCGGTTCGGCGGACACGTCGACCAGCGGCAGGGGGAAGGGCGCCGGCTCGTCGATCACCTGGTGTGCGACACCGTCCTGGTCGGCGACCAGGCGGGTCCGGAGCACCTCGTGCCGGGCCACCACCGTGGTCAGGGCCTTGTGCAGGGCGGGGAGGTCCAGGTCGCCGGGCCAGCGCAGGGAGGTGGACAGGTTGTACTCGGTGGAACCGGGCTCCAACTGGTCCAGGAACCAGAGGCGTTGCTGCGCGAACGACAGGGGCAGAGCCTGGTCCCGGTCGACGGCGGTGATCGGCGGAACGGCCGTGTCGGTGGTGGAGCCGTCCACGGCGGAGGCGAGTTCCCGGACGGTCGGCCGGTCGAACAGTGCGGACAGGGGGATCTCGGCCCCGAACACCTCGCGGATCCGGGAGATCACCTGGGTGGCGAGCAGCGAGTGTCCGCCCAGGTCGAAGAAGTTGTCCTCGGCGCCCACTCGTTCCATGCCGAGGACCTGCGCCCACACCTCGGTGAGGACGCGCTCGGTCTCGGTGCGCGGTGCCACCAGTCCGGTCGCGTCCCGGCGCACGCTGTCCGGTGCGGGGAGGGCGGCGCGGTCGAGCTTGCCGTTCGCCGTGAGGGGGAATTCGGCCAGTTCGACGACGACGGACGGCATCATGTACTCGGGCAGTCGCGCGGTGACGTACGGGCGCAGCTCGGTCGCCGTCGGGGCGCCCTCGTCCCGGTCCGTCGGCACGAGGTAGGCCACCAGGCGGCGTTCGCTGCCCTCGCCGTCCGCCGCGACCACCGCGGACCGGACACTCGGGTGGGCGGCGAGAACGGCCTCGACCTCGCCCGGTTCGATACGGAAACCCCGCACCTTGAGCTGCTGGTCGGTGCGGCCGAGGAACTCCACGCGTCCGTCGGGCAGTCGGCGCACGCGGTCGCCGGTCCGGTACATCCGCGTGCCGTCCGCGCGGAACGGGTCGGGCAGGAACCGTTCGGCGGTGAGGGCCGGGCGGCCACGGTAGCCGCGCGCGACCTGTACGCCGGAGACGAACAACTCGCCCGGCACGCCCACGGGTACGGTTCGCAGCGCCGCGTCCAGGACGTGGACCCGGGTGTTGGCCAGGGGCCTGCCCAGCGGGACCACTCCGGCGTCGAGGCTCTGGGCCGTCAGCGGGTCGGTGAGCACGCCGATCGTGGACTCGGTCGGCCCGTAGTGGTTGACGACGGCGCGGTCCTCGGCGGTCTCGACGAGCGTGGCCAGCCACTCGGGTGAGGCGCCTTCCCCGCCGAGCATGACTCCTCGGGCGGGCAGCACGGGTGCCAGGCCGGCGTCGGCGGCCAGCGCCGCGAGATGCGAGGGCACGATCTTGATCCAGTCGACGGCCCAGGTGGCGAGGTAGGCCGCCACGGCGCGTCCGTCGACCGCGGCGGCGGCGTCCAGGACGTGCAGGGTCCCGCCGGACACCAGGCAGCCGAAGACGACCGTGTTGCCGAGGTCGGTGACCACGGGCTGGAGGAGGCCGAACCGGCCGCCCTCGGTCCATCCGGCGCGCTCCACGACCGAGGCGACATAGTTCACGACGCCCGCGTGGGTGACCTGCACGCCCTTCGGCCGTCCCGTCGATCCGGAGGTGTAGATGACGTAGGCCAGCTGGTCCGGGAGCACGCCGGCCCCGGGTGACTCGGCAGGCATGGCGGCCACCGCCCCCCGTACGGCCGGGTCGTCCAGCACGACGGTCCGCAGCCGCCCGACGGGCAGTTCGTCGACGAGGTCCTCGGTACCCACGAGCACCGAGGCGCCGCTGTCGGCGAGCATGAACCCCAGGCGCTCGACGGGGTATTCGGGGTCCAGCGGCAGATAGGCGCCACCGGCCTGCCACACGGCGAGGACGGCCACGAGGGTGTCGGCACCGCGGGGCAGGCAGACGGCGACCACCGACTCCGTGCCCACACCTATCCCGCGCAGGTAGTGCGCGAGCCGGTTGGCCCGAGCCATGAGGCCGCCGTAGGTGAGGGCTTCGGCGCCCGCGACGACGGCCACGGTGTCCGGGGTGTCCGCCGCCCGTGCGGCGATCGTCTCGTGCAGACCGCCCGTCGACGGCGCGGGTGTGTCGGTGTCGTTCCAGTCCCGCGTGAGCCGGCGATGCTCCTCCGAGGTGAGGACGGGCAGCCGGGACAGCGGCTCCTCGGCGTCCCGGGCCACGGCGCTCAGCAGGGTGAGGAGGTGGCCGGACATCCGTTCGATCGTCGCGGCGTCGAAGAGCGCGGTGCTGTACTCGAACTCCGCGGCCAGTCCACGGCTGCCGTCGCTGAGCACCAGGCGCAGGTCGAACTTGGCGACGACGCCGCCATCGGCCGCGTCGGCGGCGGTGAGGGCGGCGCCGACGTCCGAGGTCTCCGCGAAGTCGTAGTTGAGCAGGGCCTGGAACAACGGCGTGCGCGAGCGGTCCCGCTCGGCCACCAACGCATCCACCACCTGCTCGAACGGCACATCCTGATGCGCATACGCACCCAACGCCGTCTCCCGCACCCGCCCCAGCACCTCACGGAACGACGGATCACCCGACAGATCCGCACGCATCACCAACGTGTTCACGAAGAACCCGATCAAGTCCTCCGTCTCCGCCCGGTTCCGGTTCGCCACCGGCGTACCGACAACCACGTCCTCCGACCCCGCATACCGCCCCAACAACACCGCGTACGCCGCCAACAGCGTCATGAACATCGACACACCGCACTCACGCGACAACCCCCGCAGGGCTTCCGCGATGTCGTCGGGTACGGCGAACTTCAGGGACGCGCCGGCCGAGGAACGGACCGGGGGGCGCGGATGGTCGATGGGGAGTTCCGTGTCCGGAGTGCCGGACAGGCGCTCACGCCAGTACGACAACTGCCGCTCAAGCACCTCACCGTCCAGCCACCGCCGCTGCCACACCGCGAAGTCCGCGTACTGCACCTCCAACGCAGGCAACGGATCCGGCTCCCCCGCACGAAACGCCTCGTACAACGCCAACAGCTCACGGTGGAAGACCTGGTCGGACCACTCGTCGAACACCACGTGATGCAGGGCCACCACGAGAACGTGCTCCTCCTCGGCGGCCCGCAGCAGAGTGCCGCGGATGAGGGGTCCGGACGCGAGGTCGAAGGGCACTGCGGCGTCCGCGGCGGCCAGGGTGCCCAGTGCCGCTTGGGAGCCGTCCCCGGAGACGTCCACCACCCTCAGCGGGAACTCCGCCGGCGGGTCGATCACCTGGCACGCCACACCGTCGGCGCCGGCCACCAGGCGGGTGCGCAGCACCTCGTGGCGGGCCACGACACCGCCCAGGGCGGCCTGGAGCGCGGCGACGTCCAGGGCGCCGTCCCACCGCACCCGCATCGACAGGTTGTACTCGGTCGATCCGGGCTCCAACTGGTCCAGGAACCACAGCCGCTGCTGCGCGAAGGACAACGGGAGCGGCCCATCGGGCCGAGGTTCCCAAGCCTGACGCGATACCTGCTCTCCCCTGAGGCGTCGCTTCAGCAATTCCCGCTTGGCGTCAGAAAGCATCAGATGTCCCCTGCACATAAGAAAGCTGAATCGGTGCGATGACGGTGCGCTGCGCTGCCCTGGGAGAAAAGTCCGCTTCACGATGGCACACCGCTGGATCATTCATCCAGCGGTGGCGCGTGCAACGCGTTCAACTGCGGCGTGGCGTCATTCGAACACGTCAAAGGGCGCCGTCGGCCGTGCGCCGTGCGACGAGTTCGTACAGGTCCGTGCCGGCCAGCTTGGCGTCCTGGCTGATCCCGACGGTGAATCCCCGGTCCTCGAGGAGGCGGCGCATGGCCGCCAACCGGCCCTGCTCGTCGTGGACTTCGGCGACGACGTGGCCGATCAGCGGCCAGTGGTCCGGTTCGACGCCGGCGAGGACGAGGTGTTCGGCCCGCTCGACGTCGATCTTGAGCAGGTCGATCCGGTCCAGCGCCTGCTGCCGGACGAGATCGGAGACGGTGAGAGTGGGCACGGTCATGTCGATTCCACGGTGCAGCCCGCTGATCATTTCCCCGATGTACTCCTCCGGGATTCCGGAGTTGCGCAGGAATATCCGCGTGTTCTCGTCGTCGGCCCGTTGGTCGGCGAACAGTCCTGAATTCCCGGTCGACCTCGGATAGTAGGTGAAAGCGCGGTGTCCGGCACGGTCGGACACCGCGCTGCGCACACACACGGCCCGGGGCACATGCTCGCGCAGATTGGATTCCAGGCACGCGAACGTGGCCGGGGCGGGCTCCACGGCCACGATCCGCAGCTCGGGCACGGCCCAGCCGAACATCAGGGAGACGATCCCGATGTTCGCCCCGACGTCGAGGACCGTGTCGCCGGGACGCAACGCGCTCGCGGCCCGGGCGTAGAGACCGTCCGCCGTGGCCTCCGCCCAGAGCACCTTGGCCTCGGCGGGGCTGACGCAGGTGATCCGGCGCCCGTTGGGCAGTTCGTAGGCGCCGGCCGTGACAGCCCGGGACCGGGCCGTCATGCGGTCGTCCCTCCCCCGCGCCGGGCGGTTCCCGCGCGGCGCTGCCAGCGGTCGATCTCGGCACTCAGGTAGGCGCCGACGGCCCGGGCGCCGCCCTCGTGGAAGATGTCCGAGTGCTTGCCGGGCACGTCCACGACCTCCGGCTCGGTGGACAGCGGCAGCCGCCACTGCTCCAGGGTCCACTGGTACGCCCTCTTGGGGTCGTCCTGCGGCATCAGGAGAACGACCCGGCCGTCGTAGGTACGCATCCCACGGTGCATCAGCTCGCCGTAGTAGGCGTAGGCGTGCCGGTTGATGATCAGGGCGCGCATGATCCGCAGGGCATGCTTGTCACCCTCGCGGACGCCCTGTCCGATCTGGTCGTCCGGTGCGCCGTACTTCTTCAGCAGCCGCTTCTCGTCCTTCCGCGGCAGTGTCGTGCCGGGGGCGGCGGCGAGGGCGTGCTCGACGCTGTCCAGGAGCCTGCGGGCCACGCGGTCGAAGGGCTGGTTGGGCAGGCGCCGGGCGAAGGGCTGACGGGCCGGCGCCATGAGCAGCACACCGCCCACCTCCTTGCCCAGGGCCCGCAGCTGCCGCGCCATCTCCAGGGCGACGTAGGAGCTGCCGGACTGGGCCGTGAGCAGGTAGGGGCCCTCCGGCTGAAGCCGCAGCATCTCCCCTATGTACGTCGTCGCCATCTCCTCCACCGAGGACGGCGGGGCGTCCTCGCCGGTCAGGCCACGCTGCTGCAGCCCGTAGAGCTGCTGACCCTCGGCCAGATGTCCGGCGACCTCCGCGAAGGCGGCGACCTCACCGGTGAAGGTGTGGACGGCGAACACGGCGGGCCGGACGGTGCCGGCACGGACGGTCACCGCCGAACGGACCTCGGGGTCCTCGGTGTGCAACTGGATCAGCGGCGCGGCGGACGCGATCGTCGGATGGTCGAAGAGGTCGCCGACGCTGATGTCGTGCCCGGCGCCGCGGATGCGTCCGACGATCTGCGTGACCAGCAGGGAGTTGCCGCCCAGCTCGAAGAAATTGTCCTGGGTGCCGACCTGGTCCAGGCCCAGTACCTCGGCCCACACCTCCGCGAGGAGTTCCTCCGCCTCGCCGGAAGGGGCGACGTACGAGCCGCTGCGGGTGCGTTCCGGTTCCGGCACCGGCAGCGCCGCCCTGTCGACCTTGCCGTTGGTGGTCAGCGGCAGCCGGGACAGTTCCATGTAGACGGCGGGCACCATGTGCTCCGGGAGGCTGCGCAGCAACAGTCCGCGCAGTTCGGCCGCTTCGGGGACGCCCTCGCTGTGGTCCGTCGGCACCAGGTAGGCGGCGAGACCGCGGTCCGGGCCGTCTCCATGGGCGGTGACCACGGCCGTGCGGATCGCCGGATGGGCGGCGAGGGCGGCCTCGATCTCCCCGGGCTCGATCCGGAAACCGCGCACCTTGACCTGGTCGTCGACACGGCCGAGGAACTCCAGCCGTCCGTCGGCCCGCCAGCACGCCCGGTCCCCGGACCGGTACATGCGTCCGCCGTCCGCCGTGAACGGGTCGGGCAGGAATCGCTCGCCCGTCAGCGCCGGACGCCCGAGATAGCCCCGCGCCACCTGCGCGCCCGCGATGAACAACTCGCCCGCCGCACCCACCGGAACCGGCCGCAGGGACGCGTCCAGCACGTACACCCGCGTGTTGGCGACCGGCCCGCCGATCGGCGGGGCGTCCTCGTCCTGCCCCGCGCACCCGGCCGCCGTCGCACACACCGTCGTCTCCGTAGGGCCATAGGCGTTCACCAGTCGCCGCCCCTCGGCCCAGCGACGCGCGACATGCGCCTCCAGTCGTTCCCCGGCCGTGAAGAGGGTCTCCACTCCGCCCAGGTCCCTGGGCCGCAGCACATCCAGCAGCGACGGCGGCACCGTCGCCACCTCCACGCCGGCTCGGCCCATCAGCGCCGCCAGCCGGCCCGGCTCCGCCCTCTCCGGGGGACCAGCGATCACGAGGCTGCCGCCTGCGGTCAGCGCCATCAGCACCTCCCACACGGAGGCGTCGAACCCGAACGGCGCGAACTGCAGCACCCGCACGCCCGCGTCCGACCGGCCCAGCACGCTCCGCTGCGCCACCGCCAGGCTGACGGCACCCCCGTGGGTGAGCTGCACACCCTTCGGACGCCCGGTCGACCCCGAGGTGTAGATCACGTAAGCCAACTGGTCGCGCTCCACGGTCACTTCGGGCGCCCGGCCGGGCTCGGTGGCCACCGCCGCACGTACGGCCGGGTCGTCCAGGACGACCGTGCGCAGCCTCCCCACCGGCAGGTCGTCGACCAGGTCCTCGGTGCCCACCAGCAGCGACGCGCCGCTGTCGGTGAGCATGAACTCCAGCCGCTCTGCGGGGTATTCGGGATCGAGAGGCAGATACACACCGCCGGCCTGCCATACGGCCAGCAGCGCCACCACCATGTCCACCCCGCGCGGCAGGCACAGTCCCACCACCGACTCGGCACCGACACCTGCCCCGCGCAGATGGTGCGCCAACCGGGCCGCCCGCGCCATCAGGGCGCCGTACGTCACCACCTCGTCGCCGAAGACGAGCGCCACCGTGTCCGGAGCGGCGACGGCCCGCGCGCCGATCAGCTCATGGACGCCGCCCACCGAAGGCAACGGCACCACCGTGTCGTTCCATTCGTGTACCAGCTGTCCGACCTCGGCCTCGGTCAGCACCGACAACTCGCCCACCGGCCGCTCGGCATCCGAAGCCGCGGCTCCCAGCAATGTGACCATGTGCCCCGCCATCCGTTCGACCGTCACCGCGTCGAACAACGCGGTGCTGTACTGGATCTCGCCGGCCAGCGCGCCGTCGTCCTCCGCGAGCGCCACGACCATGTCGAACTGCGCGGGCAGCAATCCCGTGCCGGTCTCCACCCCCGTACCGGCCCCGGACTCCCCGCCACCCGAACTGCGGACGTCCGGTGCGTAGTTGAACGACACCCGCCCGAGAGGACTACGAGTACGGTCCCGTACGTCCGCCAAGGCGTCCACCACCTGCTCGAACGGCAGGTCCTGGTGCGCGTAGGCACCGAGGGCCGTTTCCCGCACCCGGGTCAGCAGTTCCGCGAAGGACGGGTCGCCCGACAGGTCGGTCCGCATCACCAGCGTGTTCACGAAGAACCCGATGAGCTGCTCGGTCTCGGCCCGGTTCCGGTTCGCCACCGGCGTGCTCACCACGACGTCGTCGGACTCGGCGTAACGGCCCATGAGGACGTCGAAGGCCGCCAGCAGCGTCATGAACATCGTCGTACCGTGCTCACGCGACAGAGCCCGCAGTGCCTCCGCCGTCCGCACCGGCACCCTGAACCGGGCCACCGCGCCCTCGACGGACCGATCGGCCTCGCGCGGCCGGTCCGTGGGCAGTTCCAGATCTCGCGCACCCGCCAACGTCTCGCGCCAGTAGGCCGTTTGGGTCTCCAGCGCATCACCGGAGAGCCACCGCCGCTGCCAGGCGGCGACATCCGCGTACTGGATCGCCAGTGGCGACAAGGGATTCGGCCGACCCGCTCGGAACGCCTCGTACACGACGGAGAGTTCGTGCTGGAAGGCACGGTCGGACCACTCGTCGAAGACGACGTGATGGAAGACCAGGGCAAGCACGTGCTCGTCAGCCGCCAACCGGAGCAGCGTCGCCCGGACCAGAGGCCCACGGGCCAGGTCGAACGACGTCAGCGCGTCCTCGGTGACCACCTGGCCCACAGCGCTCCGCGGGTCCCTGCACCCCGAAAGGTCGACGACGGGGAGGGGGAGGGAGGCGGGCGGGTCGATGATCTGATGCGGTATGCCGTCCTGGTCGGCGACCAGGCGGGTGCGCAGCACCTCGTGCCGGGCGACGATCGCGTCCAGCGCCGCACCGAGGGCCCTCAGGTCCAGCTCGCCGGGCAGGTGCAGCCGGGTCGACATGTTGTACTCGACCGAGCCGGGCTCCAACTGGTCCAGGAACCACAGCCGTTGCTGCGCGAACGACAGCGGCAGCGGCCGGCTGCGGTCGGCCCTGCTCATCGGCCCGCTCGCGGTACGTGCGACGGTGTCGATCAGGGCGGCCAGGCCGCGGACAGTGGGCTGGTCGAAGAGCGCGGCCAGCGGGATCTCCGCCGCGAACACCTCACGCACACGGGAGATGACCTGGGTGGCGAGCAGGGAGTGCCCGCCGAGCTCGAAGAAGTTTTCCTCGACGCCGACACGGACACCGACACCGACGCCGCCGGCGTCCGTGGGGTCGAGGTCCAGCACC
>NZ_KQ948160.1:10961-11609 GCF_001513955.1 Streptomyces pseudovenezuelae
GAAAACCACGCACCTTGAGCTGGTCGTCCGCCCGGCCCAGGAACTCCAGACGCCCATCCGCGAGCCAACGCACCCGGTCCCCCGTGCGATACAGCCGGGATCCGTCGTCGGTAAAGGGGTTCGGGATGAACCGCTCGCCGGTCAGTGCCGGGCGGCCCAGATAGCCACGGGTCACTCCCGTGCCACCGATGAACAGCTCACCCGCCACACCCACCGGGACCGGCTGCAACCGCTCGTCCAGGACATAGACCTGTGTGTTGGCGATGGGCGAACCGATCGACAGGCCGGCGCCGGAGGAGACCTGGTCGGTGGTCGACCAGATCGTCGTCTCGGTCGGGCCGTACATGTTCCACACCTCGGCCCCGCTCCGCAGCAGCACCTCCGCCAGCGGAGACCGCAACGCCTCACCACCCGCCAGCACTCGTAGGCCCGCGAGGCTCGGCCGGCTGTTCGCCAGCAGCATCTGCCACCACGACGGCGTCGCCTGCACCACCGACGCACCCACCCTCGCCAGCTCACCCGCCAGCAGACCGGGATCCGCCACCTTCTCGTGCGGGGCCACGACCACCCGGGCACCGGATACCAGCGGCAGCCACAGCTCCAGACCGGAAATGTCGAAGCCCAGCGTGGTCACCGCGAGCAGCACAT
>NZ_KQ948160.1:12066-14970 GCF_001513955.1 Streptomyces pseudovenezuelae
TCCCACCAGGACCGAACAACCGCTGTCGGCCAGCATGAACCGCAAGCGGTCGGCCGGGAACTCGGGGTCGAGGGGCAGATACGCGCCGCCGGCCTGCCACACCGCCAGCACCGCCACCACCATGTCAAGACCGCGCTCCACGCACAGCCCCACCACCGACTCCGGCCCCACCCCCACACCCTGCAGATAATGCGCCAGCCGATTCGCCCGAGCCATCAACGCGCCATACGACAACACGGAGTCACCCGAAACCAATGCCACCGCATCCGCAGTGCACTCCGCCTGAGCAGCGATCAGCTCCTGCACCCCGGCCACCGACGGCAGTTGCACGGACGTGTCGTTCCACCCCCGCACCACCTGATCCCGCTCCACCGACGACAACACCGGCAGCTCACCCACACGCCGCCCCGCGTCCTCCGCCACCGCCTCCAACACCGTCACCAAATGCCCGGCCAACCGCTCCACCGTCACGGCATCGAACAACGCGGTGCTGTACTGGATCCCGGCCTTCAGGGAGCCGTCGTCAGCCTCTTCGAGCATGACCCACAGGTCGAAGGCCACAGCGATCTGCGCGGCCGGGGAGTCCGGGTTGCCGGAGGCATCATTCGCGCCCTGGCCACCCGCGCCCGTGTCGGTGCCGTAGCTGAAGAAGACCTGGAAGAGCGGGGTGCGTGAGCGGTCGCGTTCGACGACCAGCTCGTCCACCAACTGCTCGAACGGCAGATCCTGATGGGCATAGGCCCCCAGCGCCATCTGCCGTACACGGCCCAGGAGTTCGGTGAACGTCGGGTCACCTGACAGATCCGTCCGCATCACCAACGTGTTCACGAAGAACCCGATCAGGTCCTCCGTCTCGGCCCGGTTCCGGTTGGCAACCGGCGTGCCCACGGCCACGTCCTGCGATCCCGCGCAACGCCCCAACAGCACGTTCAGCGCGGCCAGCAACGTCATGAACATCGTCGTCCCGTTGGACCGCGACAGGCCTCGCAGCGCCTCTACCGTGTCGGCCGGAACGGTGAACGGGGCCATCGATCCCTTCGTGGACCGCACCGGCGGGCGGGGCCGGTCGGTGGGCAGCTCCAGTGTCGGGACGTCTGCGAGCTGGGTTCGCCAGTAGGACAGTTGGTCGTCGACGACCTCGCCTTCCAGCCACTGCCGCTGCCAGGCGGCGAAGTCGGCGTACTGCACCGCCAGCGGCGGCAACGGGTCCGGCGATCCCGTACGGAACGCCTCGTACAGTGCCGACAGTTCGCGCCGCAGAATCCTCGACGACCACTCGTCGGAGACCACGTGATGGGTCAGAAGCGCCAACAGGTGCTGCCGCTCGTCCAATCGGATCAGCGCCGCCCTGATCAGCGGGCCTTCCGCCAGATCGAACGGCGCGCTCGCGTCCTGCAGCGCCAAACGCTCGGCCTCGCCCACCGGATCGGCGCTCTCCGACACGTCCACCACCGGCAGGAAAAGGGCCGACGGCGGATCGACCAACTGGTGCGCCACTCCGTCGGCGCCGGCCACCAGACGAGTCCGCAGGACCTCGTGCCGCGCGACCACCGCACTGAGCGCGGCGGTGAGCGCCTCTACGTCCAACTCTTCGTCCCATGGCAGGTAAAGGGGCAGGTTGTACTCGACCGAGCCGGGCTCCAGCTGGTCCAGGAACCACAGGCGTTGCTGCGCGAACGACAACGGCAGCGGCTCGTCCCTGCTGACCACGCTCCACTGCGGCTCCCGTGCACCCGGCACCACCGCGTCCAGGGCAGTGGCGAGTCCGGAGACCGTCGGGCGGTCGAACATCGTTGCCAGCGGCAGGTTCACACCGAACAGCTCACGCACACGGGACATCACCTGGGTGGCGAGGAGGGAGTGTCCACCCAGTTCGAAGAAGTTGTCCGTGGCCCCGACCTGGTCCAGCCCTAGGAGCTGCGCCCAAATGTCCGCCACCAGCTCCTCGGTCGCTCCCGACGGGGTCACATAGGCGTCCAGTTGCCGGGACTCCTCCGGGTCCGGCAGGGCTGCGCGGTCGAGCTTGCCGTTCGGGGTGAGGGGCAGGGCCGCCAGCTCGGTGAAGACGGACGGAATCATGAAAGCCGGCAGATGAGCACCCGCGTACGTCCGAAGATCCGTCACCGACGGAACACCCTCCGCCACGTCCTCAGGAACGAGATAAGCCGCGAGCCGGCGGTCCTCCTCATCACCGAAGGCAACCACGACCGCGGTACGAATCTGAGGGTGCGTGCTGAGAACGGCTTCGATCTCGCCGGGTTCGATACGGAAGCCACGCACCTTGACCTGCTGATCCGCCCTGCCCACGAAGTCCAGCTGCCCATCGGGAAGCCAACGGCCCCGGTCACCCGAGCGGTACATGCGCGAACCGTCAGCCATGAAGGGGTCGGGAAGGAAACGCTCACCGGTCAGGGCCGGACGACCGGCATAGCCACGGGCCACCTGCGGCCCGGCAATGAACACCTCACCCGCCACACCCACCGGGACGGGCGCCAGCCGGTCGTCGAGCACATACAGGCGGGCGTTGGCCACCGGCGAGCCGATCGGCGGCACACCTTCTGCGCCCTCGACCGCACCTGCCGTGACCATGACGGTCGCCTCGGTCGGGCCATAGGTGTTCACGAGACGACGGCCGGGCGACCACGCCCTGGCGACCTGCTCCGTCAGCCGCTCCGCACCCAGCAACAACGTCTCGACACCGGACACCTGCCCGGGGTCCAAAACACCCAACAACGACGGCACCACACTCGCCGCACCCACACCCTGCGCACAGATCATGGACGTCAGCGCCTCGGGCTCCGCCCGCTCCCCCGCACTCGCCACCACCAGCGTGCCACCGTGCGCAAGCGTCACCGCGATGTCCAGCACCGCCGCATCAAAACTGAAGGACGCGAACTGCAACAC
>NZ_KQ948161.1:0-2341 GCF_001513955.1 Streptomyces pseudovenezuelae
CCCCGGGGCGCCCCGCCGGGAGGGAAGGCTCGGGCGAGTTCGTTCCGGCCCCCGGAGCGCATCCAGTCGGCCAGGGACGAGCGGGGAGGCTCGTCCGGCTCCCACTCGTCTTCCGGGTCGTCGTCCGGCTCCCACACGGGCGCAGGGCGGACCCGAGGGGCCCGGGGCGGGGGTGGCGGCGGCCGGTAGCCCTCGGGGGACGGCCCGGTGTTCGCGTCGGTCCGGTAGGGCACGCGCTGCCCGGTGCCGCACTCGGGACACCGGATCGTCATCCGGTCCCGGGCCAGGGACTGCCACTCATGGCCGCACCGGCATTCGACCCACACGGCGGGTCGGGTGGCGACTTCCACGGCCCGGGAGGCGGCTCCGGACATGTCGGGGGTCACCGGTCCTTCCCACTCCTGATCCATGCGGACGTGGCGGGAGGTACGGCAGTGCGGGCACCGGGTGTTCCCGCCCCGGACCGTCGTCCGGTACGGCTCGGCACAGCTACGACACACGATCTGTACGGGGACGGTTCGCACGTCTCCCCCCTTTCCGCTGGTTCCTGGCGCGGTGTCACATTCGATGATCTCACGGGGTATTCCGGGGTGATCCGGAAATACGAACGGCCCTCGGGTCCGGGTGGACCGAGGGCCGTTCGGGGCCGGGGGAAGGGTGCGGGGCCGGTCGGGTCAGGTGACGGAGAGCGGATAGCCCGGGGCGTACACCGCTTCCCCCACGCCGATCACCTTGTCCCCCGTCGCGTAGACGCTGCGCAGGACCAGGACGGCGAAGTCCCCTTCGAGATTCAGGGCGGCCCGGTCGTCGTCGGTCGTGATCCGGGCGTCAACGGTCCGGGCCACGGCCTGAACGGCGTTGCCGGAGCGCTCCGCATAGACCGCCTGCCATGTCGGGTCGCACGGCTCGGGGAGGTCGATCTCGGGGACGACTTCCGCCACGTCGACGTGCACCCAGGATTGCGACGCCTCCCGGACGAAGTCACCGCGCTGCACGGTGCGGACCCGGTTGACGCACTCGCCCTCCCCGAGGAACGAGGCCACCCAGTCGGGCGCCGGCACCCGCTCGCTTCGCTTGTGGTGGATCGTCTCCCCGGCCTGCGTGATGCCGCGGATGCGCTGGGCTCCGGCGATCAGGTTTCGGCGGGGCGCGACGAACACGCCCTTCCCCTGCTGTGACACGAGGTAGCCCTCGGCTTTGAGCAGGGCGATTGCCCGGTATACGGCGTTGTCGCTCAGGTCGAACTGACTCATGAGCGCGCCGGTCGGGGGGAGTTTGTTGCCCGGTTCGAGCGTCCCCAGGTCGATCCTCGCGCGCAGGTAGGCGGCCATGCGCTCCACGGTCCCGGCCATGATCGGTTCCTCGCTTCCTATCGGATGTGGTTGACGGTACCGGACTGATCCCTTAACTTCCTACAGGAAGGCACTTCCTATGGGGAAGTCCCTACCGAGAGCGCAGGGAGTCGCAATGGAGCACGACGGACCGGCCGACCGGCCCCTGATGACGATGCGGATCAGTCGGGACAGCGGCCGTACGTGGTCGCCCGTTCGGGAGATCTGGCCGGACGACTGCGACGTGCACCCGTGGGACGCGATCATCTGGCCGCCCTGCGCCTGCCCCCGTCACCGCAAGGGATCGGAGATCAACCGGTGAGCACACCGACCGCAGCCGCTACGGGCGGCAAGAACAGCAAGAACGACTCCGCGAAGTTCGGCGCGTCGTTCGCCCCCTCGTTCACGCTCAACCTGTCGCAGAACAAGACCAACAACAGCGGGGGCGGCGGCGGGAGCCGTGGCTCGGTCCCCGCGCAGGGAGGCCGGGGCGGACACTCCGAGGCCCTGCTCCCCCCGCCCGAGTTCACCTCTCCGGCGGACGTGCGGAACTACTGCAACCACCTGCGGGCCGTCATGGTGACGCTCTCGTTCGAGGTGGCCATGGGTGCCGAGATCCTGAAGGGCGTTCTGTCCACGGTCCCGGACCCCGAGGGCCGTATCGGCGGCTCGAAGGCCCGGGCCTGGAAGGTCTCGCGGAAGCTGCGGAAGTCCGCGGACGCCGCCGCCTCCGCCGCGAAGAACGCCGCGGCCACCTATGCCGCCTTCCAGCAGGCGTACGAGGAAGAGATCAACCGCGTCAAGCACCGTGCCCGGCGCCCCCAGGGTCCGCGCATGGACTGGGCTCAGCAGTAAGGGGAGGGGCGGTCATGGGTGAGAAGGACATCGAGCAGCAGCACGAGGAACAGCTCAAGGGCGAGTCGGCACTCGCGGGGGTCGGCAAGTACCTGTTGCACCGGGCAAAGCCGCACCTGCCCCCGTGGCTCGGGGTCGTGGGCGTGGGCGTGGTC
>NZ_KQ948161.1:2855-7806 GCF_001513955.1 Streptomyces pseudovenezuelae
GGGGAGGGCGCACACCTGATGTGGGCTGACTCCCCGTGGGGCGCGGCCGGTCTCACGCTCGCCTCGGTCGCGCTGACCGGTGCGACGTGGTGGGCGGGCCGGGGGACGAGCGCTCAGCGCCGGTTGCACTCCGCGATCACGGTTGCGGCGGGGTCGGTGTGGGTGACCGCCGCCGCCCTGTCCGGTCCGATCACTCACCCCGTGATCGACCTGTACGCCATGGGCGGCCCGGTCCTGGCCCTGTCGTGGAACGTCCGCATGGTCATGCGGCGCAACCCTGACGCGGTCGGGGAGTCCTCGGACAAGGGCCTGTTGGAGAAGGTCGGTCTGGCCCGTACGAAGCTGGGCACGGCGAAGGTGGAGCCGAACAAGGTCACCGTGCCGTACGCGCTCCCGGCCGGGGAGGCGACCAACGCGGACATGGCCAAGAGCCTGCCCCGGGTCGCGTCCGCGCTGGACGTGCCGACCACGGCCGTGCGCTACCGGCCCGACCCCGAGTCGGCGCGCAAGGGCGAGTTGGTCATCGTCCCGAACGACATGCTCAAGGAAGTCATCTGGTACCCGGGCCCGTCCGCCCCGGGCGGCTCCATCGCGGAACCGCTCGTCATCGGGGTGTACGACGACGGCCGGGAGCTGCACCTCACCCTCCCGCAGGCAATCCACCTGCTCGTCATGGGCGTGACCGGCTCCGGCAAGACCGAGGCGGCTCTCGACGTCATGGCGGAAGTCCTCACCCGCCGGGACGTGGCCGTGTGGCTGTCGGACCCGAAGCGCGGCCAGGACCTCGGGGAGGCGTTCGGCGCGTGCGACTGGGTCGTCACGACGCAGGACGGGGCGGCGGTGATGATCGCAGCGTTCGAGGCGGTCATCCCGGCCCGGCAACTGTGGCTCGGCTCGCACTCCTACCGGTCGTGGGAGCCCGCCGCCGCGGTCCGCCAGGACGACCCCGCGCACACCTGCCGGGAGGACGGCACGGCGTGCGGGTGCCCCGGTATGCCGTACCTGGTCGGCTGGTTCGAGGAAGCGGCGAACACCCTGCGGGCCGTCGATGACGACGCGTTCACCGGCATCGCGCAGGAAGCCCGTTCGGCCGGCGCCTCCCTGGTGGTCTCGATGCAGCGCGCGAGCGGCTACCAGATCAGCACCGACACCCGGGCCTCCCTCCCGTCCGCACTGTGCATGGGCGTGGACGAGCGGGACGCCGGTTTCGCCCTCCCGTCCGAAGTGCTGGACGCGGGCGCCAACCCCGGGGCGTGGGGCAACAAGCGGCCCGGTTACTGCTACCTCGTACAGGCCGGGGTGGACGAGGAACTGTGGTCGACCCCGAGCCGGACGTTCCGGAACAACCCCGTGACGCTGGAGTGGGTCACCCGAGAGTTCGCCTCGGTCCGGATGCCCGTGGACGACGTGACGGCCACCGCCGCCGCCTCGGTCGCCGGACAGATCTACACCGACCGCGAGCGCCCGAACGCGGGCACCGCCCCCGAGGGCGGCCCGCAGCGTGCCGCCAGGACGGACGACGACATGACCGAAACCGAACCCCTGGTGGACCCCGAGGACGAGGGGATCGACCCCGAGCAGGAACTCCCCGAGGCGATCGACGCGCCCATGTTCGGGGCGGCGGCCGGGGACGAGCCGGACGACCCGAAGGCGGCCATGGAGGAGATCCTCCGGCACTTCGAATCCGAGGGCCGGATGGTCGTCCAGACGAAGGACTTCATGGACTACTGCGACCAGATCGGCCGGTCCCGGCCGTGGGTCGCGGGGGAGCTCGGGCGCCTCGGTCGGGAGGGCCGACTCGTCCCCGCGGGGGGCCACAAGTACCGCATCGTCCCGGCTCTGACGTCAGCCTGACGGCCTGACACCTGACACCAAGTCCCCAGGTAGACGCGGTGTCAGAGCGGCTGACACACCGCCCTGACACCGCCTGACACGGGCCCTGACACCGGGCCCTGACACCCACGAAGGAGTACCCCGTGAGCAGCAACAGCGAGTATCCCGCACCGGGCCGGGAGGTCACGCCGGACGACCTGGCCCGCTTCCTGATCCCCGACACCCCGGCCTCCCTGGTGACCCCGTCCGAGCGGCCCGAGGGGGCCCCGGAGCGGCCCGCGATCCCGTCCACGGCCGACCTGCTCGCCGCATGGGAGCGGCAGCAGCACGCCGCCGCCCTGGTGGCCTCGGGCGCCCTGATCCCCCAGTCCGCCGCCCTGGCAAAACCGGACACGGACCCGGTCGTCCCCCGCTGGGTTTGGCGTGCGTCGGCCGTGACCGCCGCCGTGTCGGCCATGGCCGGAGTCGTCGGATTCGTCGTCTGGGGGCTGTCGCTCGCCCTCGGGGCCGCCGTGTCGGCCGTGTCGGCGGCGGCCCCCTACCTGGGCGGAGCCGTGGTTCTGGCGGTAGCCCTGGCGCTTCTGTGCCGCAAGAGGCCGGGAAGCGACACACTTTCGGTCAAGGTCGTCCAGAGCGTCGTCGTACAGAGCAAGAGGAAGTAGGTCCCCGCCATGCCGCACATGTCCCGTACCAAGGCCGCGACGTTGGGCCTGCTCGCCCCCGCCGCCCTGGCCCTCGGCATGTCCGCTGACACCTCGTTCCGGTTCCTCGGGGACGCACTGAACATCACCAACGACGTGGAGCGCGCTCTCCTGTGCGGGGTGGCCGAGGCGGCCATCGTGGCGCTCACGGTGTACGCGTGGGCCACCCGGACCAAGGGACCCGCGTATCTGGCCTACGCCGCCGTACTCGTGCAGGCCATCCCCGCTTTTCAGGTGTCCGGCGGGGTCGGCGGACCGGTCCGAGTGGTCCTCGGGCCCGTGCTCCTGGCCGTGATGCTCCACCTGCTCCTGGGTCTCGAACTGCGCATGTCCGGGGAGAAGTCGGACGGCCTGATCGGGGCCGCCCTGCGGGAGCTGCGGGAGCGGCTGACCGCCTCCCTGGGAATCGGCCGGCGGGGAGCCGACTCCGCGGCCATCGCCCGGAGCCGTGCCGCGGACCGCGCGGTCGACCTGGCCGACCGGGTGGCCGCCGCATCCGAGGGGAGCCGCAAGCGCTCCCGCCGCGCGGCCAAGCTGGCCGCCGCGATCGACGCGGCGCGTCACGGACTGGACCCGGCCGACGCGGACGCGGCCGAGGCGGCCATCGTGTCGCGCGTCGTCCGCCGGAAGTCTGTCGCGGGTCTGGCGACCATCGCGACGCGTCACGACTGGACCGCGACACTCCCCGCCCCGCGTCACGACACCGACCGCGACACCGCGACAACCCCCGTCACGGTCGACCGCGACACCGACCGCGACACCGCGACACCGCAGGTAGCGACCGCGACGGCCGACCGCGACACCGAGGCGGCCCCCGCCGCTCCGGCCCCCGCCGCCGCCGTGCCCGGAGTTGTCGACCTGATGACCAAGCGACAGACCGCGACGTCGCGGGAGCGGGTCTCTGGCCTGGAGACGAGCGGGTCCGCTGTCGTGGGCGACACCATCACGACAACCCCCGCCCCGGCCCCCTCGGTCCCGACCGCGGGCGACGCGACACCGAGCGTCGCGCAGATGGTCCGGGAGGCCATGACCGCGGGCGTCACCGACCGCGACACGGTTCTAGCTCGGGTCCGGGCCTACCGCCCCGAGACGACGCGACAGACCGTCGCCCGCGCCATGCAGCGACAGAGCAGCAAGCTCCCCGCGACAGACCAGGGTCAGTACCTCTGACCCGACCGCGACACCGCGACAACCCCTGTCGCGGTCGACCGCGACACCGACCGCGACACCGCGACACCCGACCATCCGAGGGGGACCCATGTCCGAGCAGATGACCCGGGACCGAGCCTTAGAGATCGTGCGCGACAGCTACACCACCGGACAGCCACAGAGCACGGCCGTCGAACTGACCGGCTACTCCCGGTCGTGGGTGGCGGCGGAGTACCGGCGGCTCAAGGCCCGGGGGGTCTCCCCCGTGGCCGGGCAACTGGAACTCTTCGACCCCGCCCCTTCGTCCTCCGGCTGATCACGTTCGGGCCCGGCACCCCGCCGGGCCCGGGCGTGGCCGTCCGGCCGGCACTTCCCTTCACCCCCCCGACGACACCGACCCATCGAGCAGGAGGCAGACAGCATGACGACGAACGGCACCCCGATCACCATCGTGGGCAACCTGACCGACGACCCCGAACTCCGCTTCACCCCGAGCGGGGCCGCCGTGGCGAAGTTCTCCGTAGCGGTCAACCGCCGCACCTTCGACAGGCAGACGAACGAGTGGCGGGAGGCCGGGACCGACTACCACCGGGTCACGGTGTGGCGGTCCCTGGCCGAGAACGCGGCCGGCACTCTCACGAAGGGGATGCGCGTCCTGGTCGTGGGCGACCTGCGACAGCGGACGTGGACGGACGAGAAGACGAACGAGAAGCGTTCGGCGTGGGAGGTCGAGGGGTCCGCGGTCGGCCCTGACCTGACGTTCGCCACGGCCACCGTGACGAAGGTGGCCAAGTCCCAGGGATCGGCCCCGGGTGACGACGCGTGGGCCAGTGCCTCCCGCACCCGTCCGGCGGTCCCGGCCGGAGCCCCGGCGGGTGCCGCCGCGAACGGCCAGGCGCAGGACGGAGGGTACACCGAGGAACCCCCTTTCTGAGGGGCGGGTGCGGCAACGACCCCCGGACCGTACTGACCGAGGGTGACCGCGCGGCGGTCCGCGACTTCCGGGCCTGGCTCCGGGACCGAGCAGCAGCTCGGGAGGCCGGACTCCCCGAGCCTCCCCTCCCGGACGGCATGACCCGGATCAACTGACCGCACGGCCCGGCCCTCCCGCATCGAGGGCCGGGCCGTTCCCGCTTCCCGAGGGCGTCCTCGGTCCCGGCCGGGAAGACGAGCGGGTCCTCGGGGGCCGCCGTACGTCACCTAGTTGACGTACCGGCAGCAGCGTTGACGTACAGACGATCCGGGCCGGGATCGACACGCCAGATTCA
>NZ_KQ948161.1:7982-12987 GCF_001513955.1 Streptomyces pseudovenezuelae
CCCGACTCAGGAGTGGCGTGGGGGACCTGACTCCCCCTAAGATCGATAGCAATTATGGAAAGGAGTTGGGAGACGTGACCGCTACCGCGACGCTCGCCCCCGAGGCTCCCCCGGTCCCTTCGGGCTGGCGAGTGACCCCGCAGGGCACCGTGCCGGTTTCCGACGTGGCCCGTACGACTGGTGACTACCCGGCGGTGAACTACACCGTTCGACGCTGCGGGGTCACGGTCGTTGAGCAGGGAGGCCACGGCCGGACGCGCTACATCCCGGTATCCGAGGCCCTGCTCCTGGTGGCCGCCGCCGCCCTGGCCATGGCCGCCGGAGTCGCCCTGGCGCAGATGTACCGCGCGATGAAGGCGAGCGGGGCCACGGTCGGGACCAACTCCCTGACGATCCCGCTCCCCCTCGGAGCCTGACCCATGACGACGACGACCGCGAAGGGGGTGAGCACCGTGCACAAGGCTGACGGCCTGTTGGAGATGTTCCTCCGGATGACCGAGGAAGAGTTCCTGATCATCTGGCGATTCGGCGGATACGAGGGTCTGCCCCCGCAGGACGTAGACCGGCGCATCGTCGCCATGGTCAAGGGCATGACCCCGGCCGGGCGGCGGTCCGTCGCCCGCGCGTTCGTGCGTGCCTTCGCGGCCCTCCCGGTGCAGGTTCGGGCCGCCCTGGTGGCGTTCCTGCTCTCCCTCGGGATTCGGCCGGCGGGGATAGCTCTCCCGGCTCCGGCCCCTCGTGCCCTGACCCCTCAAAGGGGGTGGCTCCGCCTCACCCCGGCCCGCGCTCCGTGACCACACGACCCCGCTTCGGCGGGGTCACACCGCAGGCACCCGACCCCAGACATGCCGAAAGCCCCGGGACACGACTCCCAGGGCTTGGCATCGATCCCCTAGCGAGGAATCAAGTGCATTCCAAGAGTACCCAGCAAGAACCCGCCCTGACCACAGATCCCCGTGTGACCCCCGTCGGCGGCTCCGGCCGCGTGACCACGGTCACGGACGGGACGACGTCTTACCTGATCTGCCGGACCGTGCGCGGCCGTGGCGGGTGGGGCGTCCACTGTTCGGCGGGTGAACTGATCACCTCCGGATGGCCGACCCTGGCCCGCGCTCGGTCCTACGCGGACCGGCTCCTGACGCGGGCGGGGGCCGACGCATGACCGAGACGACTCCCCAGTCCGCCCCGCGGACCCCGCGCCCGAGAACGGAGCGGCCCCTCCGGGTCGTCACCGGCTCCGATGGCGCCCGGGAAGAGATCACCACTGAGCGGATCGCGGACCGGTACGAGGTGGACGACCACGGCCACTACCGGGTGAGCCGGTCCTACGGCGAGAACGCCGCCGGGGATCGGGTCACGAAGGTGTCCCGGAAAGAGATCCTGTCCGCGCGAGCGGAGATCACCGCCGCGTACGCCGACGACACCGGGGAGCCGTACCCGATCGCGGCGACCGAGACGACCGACCGGTCCCGGCCCGTGGTCACGTACTACGACCTGCGGGTGTCCCGGCCGGACGCGGGCGCGGTCGTGGTCGACACCGTGGCGGCCGACGAATTCGACAAACTGGCATGGCTGGACCGGCAGGAACTTGCCGAGATCCCGCAGGTTCTCGCGGCCACCGGCCAGACCGCCCGGGGGGACATCGTGACGTCGATCAAACTCGGCTCCGACCGCTTCCCGACCATCCCCGCGTACTCCCGGCTCGGGTGGCACTGCCGGGAGGGCCGTTGGCTGTACGTCCACGGCGGCGGGGCCTGGACGAAGGATGGAGCCCTGGACGTGCCGGTCTACGGCAACGGTCTGGGGGTGTTCACCATGGCCGCCCCGCCCGAGGACGAGACGGCCGGACAGCGTGCGTTCGAGGCTCTGTGGCAGTTGTTCGGGATGACCCCGGACAAGTTCGCGGCGGTCGAGATCGGGGCCGTGTTCCGGGCCGCCATGGGCCGCCCCTCGGGGAGCTGCACGTACGTCGCGGTGAACCGGTCCGGCAAGTCCGGCCACATGGCGTTCGTGACGCAGTGCTGGGCTCCCTCGGTCCGCTGGAACACGCTCCCCTTCAACGCGGGTAAGGCGTTCGCGACCCCGGCCTATGTCGAGTACGTCCACCACACGTTCGGCGACATGTTCGTCGGGTGGGACGACATGGCGCCTTCCGGTTCCGCGCGGGAGCGGGCCGACTACTTCGACTTGTTCGCCCGGTCCCTGTTCAATGGCTCGTCCAAGGGCCGCATGGGCATCAAGGACGGGAAGATCGTGGCCCGTGACCGGCTCCGGCCCCGGGCGTTCGGTGGCCTGTCGGCCGAGGACGTGACCGCGGTCGAGTCGGCGCAGAACCGTACGCACCTGTTGCAGCTCTCCCGTGGGGAGTTCGACCCGGCCGCGTTCGCGGCGGCCGACGCGGACGGGGGCCCCGAGGCCCGGTCATCGCTCATGTCTGCGTTCGTCATCTGGTGGGCGGCCCGTATGCCGGCGCACGCCTACGTGGCGGAGTTGGAGCACCGGTTCGCGGCCGACCTGACCGCACAGACGCAGGCACCCGGCCGCTATGTCGAGTCGTCGGCGGACAAGGCCGCGGGTCTGTGGGCCGGTCTGGAGTTCGCGCTCTCCCGTGGGTGGGTCACTCCGGAGCGCTCCCGGGAGCTGTGGGAACGGGGGTGGGCCGGTCTGTGCGAGTCCCTGCGGGCGCAGGTCGACGCGAACTCTGGGCAGTCCATGGCCGACCGCATCCGGGACGCGATCCTTGACGGCCTGGCGGTCGGGGACGTTCACGTCCTGGACGTCCACGGCGGGATGCCCGCGCAGGGTCAGGCCCTCGGGTGGCGCGGGGAGTACGCGCAGGGCGCCGGTATCGGCTGGACGGACGGGACGCGGCTGTACCTGCTCCCGTCCGCCGCCGCCCCGTACGTCATCCAGAAGTCGGCCGACTCCGGCGCCCCCATCGAGATCACGGCCCGTGCCATGGGTGAGGCCCTGGAAGCGGCCGGATACATCACCGGGGAGGACGAGAACCGAGGCGGACGGATCACGCACCGGCACACCGCCTCCCAGTGGATTTCCGTTGCCCGGGCCACGAAGAAGGTGTGGTCCATGCCGGTCCCGATCGAGACGGACGGACGGGGCGGCTCGGGCCCCGAGGACAACCCCGAGGCTCCGCAGGGCCCCGAGGCCCCGCTCGTCTGCCGTGGGTGCGGTGGGGAGATGCGGGAAGACCTGTACGGCGACGGACTGCACGCCGGGTGCAAGGCGCCGGACGAGTGGCCCGAGGGCACCCTCGGAGCCGCCGCCGTGGCCGAGGCCGGGCCCGTGGCCGCCGCCCCCGCTCCCGTGGCTCCCCTGGCCGCCGTGGCGCCCCCTGTGGGCCCCGTGGCCGTGGACGAGCCGGTCCTCCCCGAGCCGGAGCCGGAGCCCGAGACGGCCCCCGCCCCGAGCCGCCAGGCGTCCCGGAAGCCGCGGCCGGAGCCGACCGTGTGCGCGAGCATCGCGGACCGCGTGGCCGCCGCGCTGGAAAAGGCCGGCGGGGACGTGGACAAGGCGACCGCCGCCCTGATCAAGACGGCCATCCCGGACGGGATGGAGTTGCTGGAGTCGACCCGGGTGTCTGCCCGGTACGACTTCACCGCGCACCCGCCGGAGCCCGAGATCCTGCGTAAGCCGTCCAAGAACGGCGCGAACGAGGTGTGGGAGGCCCGTCCGAAGTGGACGAACCCCAGCACCCCGGACGGGACCGAGGTGCAGCTCCTGGACGTGAACGCGGCCTACCTGTCGGCCCTGAACACTCACCTCCCGATCGGCGGATTGCAGCACGCCACGGGCGGAGAGTTCGACCGGCGTCGGTCCGGCCTGTACCTGATCACCCCGCCGGAGTGGACCCGTACTGATCTGCCCAACCCCCTCGGGTCGCGGGAGCTGTCCGGGGACCTGTGGGTGACCCGGCCGACCCTGCAACTCCTGATGGACGCGGCAAGCGAGAAGTTCGGGCGCCTGTGCGACGCGCCGGTCATTCACGAGTCGTGGACGAGCGGGTCCTCGGAGAGCATCCTCCGGGCCTTCCGGATCATCCTCCGGGACGCTCGTGCGGCGGCCATCGAGTCGGGGGACGAGGTGACCCTCGCCTACGTCAAGGCCATGTATTCCAAGTTCATTTCCACGTCCGCGAAGGCGTCGAAATTCAATCACCTCATTGAGCGCACAGACTGGTCACAGATCATCCGGGCGCAGGCTCACGGGAACCTGTGGCGCCGTGCATTCAAGGCGCACACCGCCGGTCTGACCGTTCACCGGATCACCGGCACCGACGAATTGCACGTGGCCGGAGACTGGCGCGCGGTATTCGCTGAGGGCCGGGGACTGACCGAGATGAAGACGAAGGGCGCCTATGTCGTCGGCGCCCCGGTCACGGAAATGGGGGAGTGACGACATGGCCGGGAAAATCACGGGCGCATACGGCGCAAAGGGAAAGCCGGGCGGAGAGGCAATTGCCGAACGGCTCACGGAACTTGCCGGGGGTATCAAGTCGTCGGCGGCCAGTGAACGCGGATTGGAGGCACGCCTCAAGTACCTGACGAACTCCCCCGCCGGATATCAGGCCATGGAACGAGCCGGTATCAGCGTCACCCCGCGCACGCTTATCGCGTGGCTTGCCGGGGACCGTGACCCGAACAAGGCCAACCGGGGCCGCATTGACGCGGCATACGCCGACATGCGGCGGCGGAACGTGGCGAAGTCCCTGAAAAAGCGGCTCGGCAACAACGGGCGCGGGACCCGGGTGGAAGTCCACCCGGTGAATCAGGGAGGGGTCACCCCGTCCCGGCAACGGGCCCTGGACGTGCGCAAGGTGAACATCCGCCCCAACCAGTGGGACCGGCTCGTCGACCAGTGGTCGGCCGGGGACGCGGACGGCATGAACGCTGAGTGGGAGGACATTGCCGAGGACACCCTCGGGTCCGAGTGGGGCGCGTACACGTCCGTCGCAGCGATCGGATTCGGCGCGTAGGACACCGCGGGG
>NZ_KQ948162.1 GCF_001513955.1 Streptomyces pseudovenezuelae
GATCTGGGTGATCTGCTGCGGGGGACGAAGGAGTATCTGCGGGCGGTGCCGCGCAAGGGCCTGGGCTACGGGCTGTTGCGGTATCTGAGCGAGTGGACTCCCGCGTCCGGTCCGGGTGCGGAGGTCAGCTTCAACTACCTCGGCCAGTCCGGCGGACGGACCGCTCCCGACTCCGATCTGGTTCCGAATGACGGCGAGAGCAGCCGTCCGTTCCGGCAGCTGGCCGGCGTACTAGGTGACCTGGAGTCACCGCACAACGAACGCCCGCACCTGATCGACGTCAACTGCCTGATCGCTGATGGCCGCCTGGACATGGTGTGGACGTACGGCGGTGAGGTGCACGAGGAGGAGACGGTACGAGGGCTGGCGCAGCGCTATATCGAGGTGCTGACCGAGCTGATCGCGTACTGCTGCCGTCCCGAGGTCGGCGGACACACCCCGTCCGACTTCCCGCTGGCCCGTCTCGACCAGGCCGGCCTCGATCACATCGAGGAACAGCTGCCAACTGCCGTGGAGGACATCTATCCGCTCACCGCCCTGCAGCAGGGCATGCTCTTCCACACCCGGCTGGCCGACCAGGCCGGCATGTACTGGGTGCAGAACGGACTCCTCTTCGAGGGAGAGCTGGACCTCGACGCGCTCAGGCGGGCGTGGGAGGTGGTGTTCTCTCGGCACGAGGTGCTGCGCAGCACGGTGGTGTGGGAGGGCATCCCCGACCCGTTGGCAGTGGTCTCCCGGTCAGTGAACCTGCCCATGCGGGTTCTGGACTTCTCACACCTGAGTGAAGAAGAGCGGTACCGGGCACACGAAGAGTTTCTGGCAGAAGACTGGGAGCGAGGGGCCGACTTCACCCAACCGACGTTGGTCCGGCTGACCCTGGTGCGGCTCGCCGACGACCGGCACCAGCTGGTGTGGAGCTTCCATCATCTTTTGCTGGACGGGTGGAGCGTGCCCATCATCCTGAGCGAGGTGCTGGAGGCGTACCACGCCTTCCGGGAGGGAACCGAACCGCGACCGGCGGCACGCGCGCCGTTCCGGGACTTCGCGGCCTGGGTGGCAGGTCAGGACCTGGACGAGGCTCGGGCGTACTGGCGTGGGCGGCTGGCCGGTTTCACCGAGGTCACCTCCCTGGAGGTGAGGAACGCCGGAGGCGAGCCGGGTCAGGAGGAAATCCACCTTGAGCTCCCGCCCTCGGTGGCGGGGGCCGGCCTGGCGGAGTTCGCCCGTCGCCACCGGCTCACGGTCAACACCGTGGTGCAGGGTGCCTGGGCTCTGGTCCTGTCCTTGTACGCCGGCTCCGACGACGTGGTCTTCGGGGTTACCTCCTCCGGCCGAGGCGGTCAGATCGACGGCATGGACGACATGGTCGGACTGCTGATCAACACCACCCCGGTCCGCATACGTATCGACCGTGATCAACCGGTGGCCGACTGGCTGGCCGGACTGCAGGACGAGCAGGTCCGAGCCCGGCAGTACGAGCACACACCACTGGTGACGATCAGCGAGAGCAGCGAACTGCCAGCAGGACAAGCCCTGTTCGACACGCTTTTCGTCTTCGAGAACTACCCTGTCCAGGCGCTGGAGGAAGGCCAGGAGGACTCTGCCCGGAGTGGTTTGCGCACCGGCTTCAACCATGTGCGCGAACAGGGCAGCTACTCCCTCAGTGTGGCCGCCAGTTACGCCCGCGAACTCGCGCTGCGGCTGACGTACGACCGGACCCGGTTCGATGCCGAGACGGTGCAGCGGTTGGGTGGACACCTCGTCACCGTGCTGGAGGCGGTGGCGGAGGATGCCGGGCGGCGGGTGGGCGAGCTGCCCGTACTGTCCGGTGCCGAGCGTGCGCAGGTGATGCGGGGATCCAGCGGCGCCCAGACCGTGTTGCCGTCGGTGGGTGGGGTGCATGAGCTGATCGTCGCGCGGGCGGTGGAGGCGCCGGATGCGGTGGCGGTGGTGTCCGGTGGTCGGGTGCTGTCGTATGGCGGGTTGGTGGAGCGGGCGGGTCGGTTGGCTCGTGTGCTGCGTGCTCGTGGTGTGGGTGCGGAGTCGGTGGTGGGGCTGTGTCTGCCGCGCGGTGTCGACATGGTCGTGGCGGTGCTGGGGGTGTGGCTGGCGGGCGGTACGTATCTGCCGCTCGACCCTGAATATCCGGCGGATCGGCTGGAGTTCATGGTCGCCGACAGCGGGGCGCAGGTCGTGCTCCGCGAAGGTGATCTCGCAGGGACCGGGTCGCTGCCGTCTAGGGCTCCCGAAGTCGCCGTAGATGCGGCGCAGTTGGCGTATGTGATCTATACGTCGGGTTCGACGGGCCGTCCCAAGGGTGTGCAGGTGTCTCACGGCAGTGTGGTGGGCATGGTGACCGCGCTGGGTCCCGAGCTCGGTGTGGATCCTGGGGTTCGTGTGTTGCAGTTCGCCTCCTTCAGCTTCGACGCGGCCGTGCTGGACATCGCCGTGACCCTCGTCCGGGGCGGGACCCTGGTGATCGCCTCGTCCGCCGAGCGCGGACAGCCCGAGGTCCTGACGGCCATGGTCCGTGCGGAGGGCGTGGGTGCGGCGAGTGTGGTGCCGTCGTTGTTGGGTGTGCTGGAGCCCGGGCAGGTGTCCGGTGTCGAGACGTTGTTGCTGGGTGCGGAGCGGTTGACGGAGCAGGTCGCCAGGGCGTGGTCGCCCGGCCGTCGTCTCGTGAACACCTACGGCCCGACCGAAGCGACCGTCATGGTCACGGCAGGTGCGGTCGAGGGCGCAGAAGGTGTGCCGCCGATCGGCTCGCCGGTGGCCAACGCCCGCCTGTATGTGCTCGACGACCGGCTGTCGCCCGTCCCGGTGGGTGTGGCGGGTGAGGTGTTCATCGCCGGGCCGCAGGTGGCCCGTGGCTATGCCGGCCGTCCGGCCCTGACCGGTGAGCGTTTCCTTCCCGACCCCTTCACGGCCGACGGCTCGCGCATGTACCGCTCGGGTGACCGGGCCCGCTGGCTTCCCGACGGTCGGCTGGACTTCGTGGGCCGGGCGGATCAGCAGGTCAAGGTGCGTGGCTTCCGTATCGAACCCGGCGAGATCGAAGCCGTTCTCAGCACGCACCCCCAGGTCCGCACCACCGTCGTGGTGCCCTTCGGCGACGAGGACGACCGCCGACTGGCCGCCTACCTGGTCCCGGACGACCCGACCGAAGGCATCCCGCCGGTGTCCGACCTGCGCGCCCACGCCAGCGCCCACCTGCCCGCCTTCATGATCCCGTCCGTCTTCACCGAGCTGGCGGCCCTGCCCCTCACCCCGAACGGCAAGCTCGACCGGGCCGCCCTCCCCGCTCCCGACAGCGCAGGCACCGCCGTGGAGGCCTTCGTGCCACCGGTGGGCCCCACGGAGGAACTTCTCGCGGACCTCTGGATCCGGGTCCTGGGAGTGGGCCGTGTCGGCGCGACCGACGGCTTCTTCGACTTGGGTGGGCATTCGCTGCTGGCCACGCGGGTGATGTCCGGCATCCGAGAGGTGTTCGGCGTCGAGCTGCCGCTGGCCGTGCTGTTCGACAAACCGACCGTGCGTGCCCTGGCGGCCGAGATCGAGGGATCTGCGCGAGGGGCCGTGCCACCGGTGACGGTGGCGGACCGGGGGCAGCCGCTGCCGCTGTCGTTCGCGCAGCAGCGGTTGTGGTTCCTGCACCAGCTGGACCCCGGCTCCACCGAATACAACGTCGTACTGCCGATTCGGCTCGACGGTGTACCGGACGTGGCGGCTCTGGGCGCGGCCCTGGACGCCGTGGTGGCCCGGCACGAGGTGCTGCGCACCAAGCTCCTGGCGGGCACCGACGGGGTGGCCCGGCAGGTGGTGGGGGAGCCCGTGCGCCAGCCGCTGCCGGTGGTGGACGTCTCCGGCAGCGACGACCCGCTCGGCCGGGCGGAGCGCCTGGTCACCCAGGACATGACGGAGCCCTTCGATCTCGCGGCCGGTCCCCTGCTGCGGGCGACGCTGATCCGGCTGGGGATCGGGGAGAACGTCCTGGTGCTGGCCATGCACCACGTCGTGTCCGACGAGTGGTCGGCGCGCATCCTCCACCAGGAGGTCGAGGCGCTGTACGAGGCGTTCCGTGCCGGCGAGCCGGACCCGTTGCCGCCGCTGCCCGTGCAGTACGCCGACTTCGCGGTGTGGCAACGGCAGTGGTTGAGCGGTGACGTACTGGACCGGCAACTGTCGTACTGGCGCGATCAGTTGGCCGGAGTATCCGAGCTGGAGCTGCCGATCGACCGGCCCCGGCCGCCGATCCGCTCGTCGGTGGGGGCGACGACACGGTTCACCGTCCCGACGGAGACCGCGGAAGCGTTGCGGACGCTGTCACGGGAGAGCGGCGCGACGATGTTCATGACGCTGCTCGCCGCCTTCGACGTGTTGCTGGGTCGCTACTGCGACAGCGACGACATCGCCGTGGGTACCGCGGTGGCGAACCGGAACCGGGCCGAGACGGAGGGTCTGATCGGGTTCTTCGTCAACACGCTCGTCCTGAGGACGGATCTGTCGGGCGATCCCACGTTCGCTGAACTCCTGGACCGGGTGCGGCAGACCGCGCTGGACGCCTACGAGCACCAGGACCTGCCGTTCGAGCATCTCGTCGAGGAACTCGTCACCGACCGGGACCGTTCCCGTACGGCCTTGTTCCAGGTCTACTTCAACTACCTCCGGGACGGCGCCGGAGCAACGGGCCGGCCGCCGGAGGCCGATGGACCCGAGGAAGCGAGCGGTCCCGGCGCCTCGATGTCCCGGGACCTCGCCCTGGCCGACCTCGCGTTGTCCTTCAGGGACACCGGAGAGGGCCCTCTGACAGGCGAGTTCGAGTACAGCACCGCGCTCTTCGACAGGGTGACGGTTCAGCGGATGGCCGATCGGCTCGTCGCCGTTCTGCACGGCGTGCTGGACCCGGCACGCGCGATCGACGAACTGGACCTCCTCACGGAGACCGAGCACGCGACACTGCGGTCCCTCGCCACCGGCCCCGAGCCGGACGCGGCGGCCGCTTCGGTCCACCGGCTCGTCGAGGAGTGGGCGCGGCGCACACCCGACGCGGTCGCGGTCGTCACGGACGGCCAGGACCTGACGTACGGTCACCTCAACGCCAGGGCCAACCAGTTCGCCCGTCGGCTCACGGCACTCGGTATCGGACCGGAGAGCGTCGTCGGGGTGTGCCTCGAACGCGGCCCGGAGACGATCGTGGCACTGCTCGGAGTCCTCAAGGCGGGAGCGGCATACCTCCCTCTGGACACCGACCACCCCGCCCAGCGGATCGCGCACATGATCGCGTCGTCCGGAGCGTCACTACTGGTCACCCGGTCCGCGACCGCCGAGCGGCTGACGCAGGTGTCCGTCCCGCGTCTCACCCTCGACACCGACGGCCCCACGATCGCCGCCTGTTCCACCGAGAACCCCGACATCGAGGTGTCGCCGAGCCAGCTGGCGTACGTCATCTTCACCTCGGGCTCCACCGGCCGGCCCAAGGGCGTGCTGGTCCCGCACGACGCGTGGAGTCTGGAACTCCGCGAGATGGGCCGTCAGTACGGGCTGTCTCCGGCCGATGTGACACTGCAGATCGCGTCCTTCATGTTCGACGCCGCGCAGGAGCAGCTCTTCGCCACCCTGGCGCACGGCGGACGGCTGGTGCTGCGTGGCGAGCGGCAGTGGCCGGCGGAGCGGATCCTGCGCGAACTGCGCGCCCAGGCCGCCACCTCGGTCGACATCACCCCGGCGCTGTGGGAGATGCTCATTCCCCACCTCGGCGCCCCGGGCGTCCTCGGACCGGACCTGCGCCTGCTGATCATGGGCGGTGAAGCACTCTCACCGCAGACCCTCGCCCAGTGGTTCACGTACACACAGGTGCCCGTCCACAACGCGTACGGCCCCACCGAGGCCACCATCACCTGTGTCGCCGGGCTGCTGTCCCAGGCGGTGGCGACCGTACCGATCGGACGACCGATCGCCGGTGTCCGGGCCCATGTGCTCGACGCGTGGATGCGCCCCGTTCCGACAGGTGTCGCGGGTGAGCTCTTCATCGGCGGCACCGGCGTGGCGCGCGGCTATCTCGGTCACGCGGCGCTGACAGCCGAACGGTTCCTCGCCGACCCCTTCGCCGCCGACGGCAGACGGATGTACCGCACGGGCGACCGGGTACGCCGACTGCCGAGCGGAGAGCTGGAGTTCCTCGGCCGGGCGGACACCCAGGTCAAGATCCGCGGTGTGCGGATCGAGCCGGGGGAGATCGAGGCCGCCCTGACCGCCCACACGGGAGTCCGCTCCGCCGTCGTGACCGCCCACGGCGAGGGCACCGGCCGCAGGCTCGTGGCCCACGTCGTCCCCGCCGACCCCGCCGAGGGGATCCCGCCGACCCCCGAACTGCGCGACCACCTGCGGCACACCCTGCCCGAGTTCATGATCCCCGCCCTCTTCACCGAGCTGGCGGAACTGCCCCTGACCCGCAACGGCAAGACCGACCGCGCCGCCCTTCCGCAACCCGACCCCCACCAGTGGGACACCCACGAGCACGTCGCCCTCTCCGGCGCGACCGAGGAACTGCTGGCGGGCATCTGGGCCCAGGTGCTCGGCACGGACCGCGTCGGCGCCGACGACGACTTCTTCGCCGTCGGAGGCCACTCGCTGCTCGCCACCCAGGTCATCTCCCGCGTCCGCGAGGTGTTCGGCGCCGAGGTACCGCTGTCGGCGCTCTTCGACCACCCGACCGTGCGCGGACTGGCCCCGGCCGTCGATGCATCGGAAACCGCACCCGCGGTCCCACCGGTGACGCCGGCGGACCGCGCCGAGCCCCTGCCCCTGTCCTACGCCCAGCAGCGGTTGTGGCTCCTCGACCAACTCGACCCCGGCTCGATCGCCCACGTCCTGCCGTCCCCGCTGCCTTTGCGGGGAGACCTGGACGTGTACGCCCTGGAGGCGGCGCTCGGCGGACTGACGGCCCGGCACGAGGTGCTGCGGACCCGGCTGGTGCCGGACGCGGAGGGCGTGGCGCACCAGATCGTCGACCCGCCCGCCGCGTTCCCGCTGCCCGTGGTGGACGTGTCCGAGGCGACGGACCCCGCGGCAGCCGCCCACGCCCTGATCACCGCCGACGCCCGCACCCCCTTCGACCTCACGAACGGCCCCCTGGTACGTGCCGCACTCATCCGCATGGCCCCGGACGACCACGTCCTGGCACTCACGCTGCACCACGTCGTCACGGACGAATGGTCGGAACGCATCCTGCGACGCGAACTGTCAGCCCTCTACGACGCCTTCCGCGCCGGCCGCCCCGACCCGCTGCCCCCGCTGCCGGTGCAGTACGCCGACTTCGCGGTCTGGCAACGGCACTGGCTGAACGGAGAGGTGCTGGAAGGACAACTCGCCTACTGGCGCGACCAACTGGCCGATCTCGCCCCGTCGGACCTGCCGACCGACCGCCCCCGACCGGCCGTACGCACCACGCGGGGAGCCATGCTGCCGTTCGCCGTCCCGGAGGGGGTGGCCCGCACCCTGCGCTCGCTCTCCCACGAGAGCGGTACCACCATGTTCATGACCCTCCTGGCAGCCGTGAGTGTGTTGCTCGGGCGCTACACAGGGTCCGCGGACGTGGCCGTGGGCACACCGGTGGCCAACCGGAACCGGGCCGAGACGGAAGACCTGATCGGGTTCTTCGTCAACACACTCGTCCTGCGCACCGACCTGTCCGGCGACCCCACCTTCACCGAACTCCTCGGCCAGGTAAGGGAAACGGCTCTGGGCGCCTACGCCCACCAGGACCTGTCGTTCGAGCACCTCGTCGACGACCTCGTGGTGGAACGCGACCGCTCCCGAACACCGCTCTTCCAGGTCCTCTTCAGCTACGACAACGACAGCACGGTCCCCGACGCCGTCGACACGCCCCACGACAGCTCCCGCGCGGTCCAGTTCGACCTGTCACTGCGGCTCGGCGACAGCGAGAGCGGAGGACTGGTGGGGCAGATCGAGTACAGCACGGCGTTGTTCGACACCGGGACGATGGAGCGGTTGTCGGGTCATCTGGTGCGGTTGTTGGAGGCGGTGGCGGAGGATGCGGGGCGGCGGGTGGGTGAGCTGCCTGTGTTGTCTGTTGATGAGCGTGAGCGGGTGGTGCGGGGTTGGAACGGCAGGTCGGTTGCGTTGCCGTCGGTGGGTGGGGTGCATGAGTTGATCGTCGCGCGGGCGTCTGCTGCTCCGGATGCGGTGGCGGTGGTGTCCGGTGGTCGGGTGCTGTCGTATGGCGGGTTGGTGGCGCGGGCGGGTCGGCTCGCCCATGTGTTGCGTGCTCGGGGTGTGGGTGCGGAGTCGGTGGTGGGGCTGTGTCTGCCGCGCGGTGTCGACATGGTGGTGGCGGTGCTGGGGGTGTGGCTGGCGGGCGGTACGTATCTGCCGCTGGACCCTGAGTATCCGGCGGATCGGCTGGAGTTCATGGTCGCCGACAGTGGGGCGCAGGTCGTGCTCCGCGAAGGTGATCTGGAGCTTTCGGAGGATCTGCCGTCGACGGCCCCTGAAGTCGCCGTCGATGCGGCGCAGTTGGCGTATGTGATCTATACGTCGGGTTCGATGGGTCGCCCCAAGGGTGTGCAGGTGTCTCACGGCGGTGTGGTCGGGATGGTGACCGCGCTGGGGCCGGAGCTCGGTGCGGTCCCTGGGGTGCGT
>NZ_KQ948163.1:0-1422 GCF_001513955.1 Streptomyces pseudovenezuelae
TCAGAACTAACACAGTGGACGCGAGCAACTGAGGACAAGCCCTCGGCCTATTAGTACCGGTCACCTCCACCCATTACTGGGCTTCCAGATCCGGCCTATCAACCCAGTCGTCTACTGGGAGCCTTAACCCCTCAAAGGGGGTGGGAGTCCTTATCTCGAAGCAGGCTTCCCGCTTAGATGCTTTCAGCGGTTATCCCTCCCGAACGTAGCCAACCAGCCATGCCCTTGGCAGGACAACTGGCACACCAGAGGTTCGTCCGTCCCGGTCCTCTCGTACTAGGGACAGCCCTTCTCAAGACTCCTACGCGCACAGCGGATAGGGACCGAACTGTCTCACGACGTTCTAAACCCAGCTCGCGTACCGCTTTAATGGGCGAACAGCCCAACCCTTGGGACCGACTCCAGCCCCAGGATGCGACGAGCCGACATCGAGGTGCCAAACCATCCCGTCGATATGGACTCTTGGGGAAGATCAGCCTGTTATCCCCGGGGTACCTTTTATCCGTTGAGCGACGGCGCTTCCACAAGCCACCGCCGGATCACTAGTCCCGACTTTCGTCCCTGCTCGACCCGTCGGTCTCACAGTCAAGCTCCCTTGTGCACTTACACTCAACACCTGATTGCCAACCAGGCTGAGGGAACCTTTGGGCGCCTCCGTTACTCTTTAGGAGGCAACCGCCCCAGTTAAACTACCCATCAGACACTGTCCCTGATCCGGATCACGGACCCAGGTTAGACATCCAGCACGACCAGACTGGTATTTCAACGACGACTCCCCCTGAACTGGCGTCCAGAGTTCACAGTCTCCCAGCTATCCTACACAAGCCGAACCGAACACCAATATCAAACTGTAGTAAAGGTCCCGGGGTCTTTCCGTCCTGCTGCGCGAAACGAGCATCTTTACTCGTAGTGCAATTTCACCGGGCCTATGGTTGAGACAGTCGAGAAGTCGTTACGCCATTCGTGCAGGTCGGAACTTACCCGACAAGGAATTTCGCTACCTTAGGATGGTTATAGTTACCACCGCCGTTTACTGGCGCTTAAGTTCTCAGCTTCGCCACACCGAAATGTGACTAACCGGTCCCCTTAACGTTCCAGCACCGGGCAGGCGTCAGTCCGTATACATCGCCTTACGGCTTCGCACGGACCTGTGTTTTTAGTAAACAGTCGCTTCTCGCTGGTCTCTGCGGCCACCCCCAGCTCGAGGAGCAAGTCCTCTCACCAGTGATGGCCCCCCTTCTCCCGAAGTTACGGGGGCATTTTGCCGAGTTCCTTAACCATAGTTCACCCGAACGCCTCGGTATTCTCTACCTGACCACCTGAGTCGGTTTAGGGTACGGGCCGCCATGAAACTCGCTAGAGGCTTTTCTCGACAGCATAGGATCATCCACTTCACCACAATCGGCTCGGCATCAGGTCTCA
>NZ_KQ948163.1:2327-4154 GCF_001513955.1 Streptomyces pseudovenezuelae
CTACACCCTTACCCCGGGACAACCACCGCCCGGGCTGGACTACCTTCCTGCGTCACCCCATCACTCACCTACTACAAGTCTGGTCCGTCGGCTCCACCACTTTCCTTTCCCCGAAGGGTCCGGAACGGCTTCACGGACTTAGCATCGCCTGGTTCGATGTTTGACGCTTCACAGCGGGTACCGGAATATCAACCGGTTATCCATCGACTACGCCTGTCGGCCTCGCCTTAGGTCCCGACTTACCCTGGGCAGATCAGCTTGACCCAGGAACCCTTAGTCAATCGGCGCACACGTTTCCCACGTGTGTATCGCTACTCATGCCTGCATTCTCACTCGTGAACCGTCCACCACTAGCTTCCGCTGCAGCTTCACCCGGCACACGACGCTCCCCTACCCATCACAGCAGGCGTTGGCCCTATTGCTGCAATGACACGACTTCGGCGGTACGCTTGAGCCCCGCTACATTGTCGGCGCGGAATCACTAGACCAGTGAGCTATTACGCACTCTTTCAAGGGTGGCTGCTTCTAAGCCAACCTCCTGGTTGTCTCTGCGACTCCACATCCTTTCCCACTTAGCGTACGCTTAGGGGCCTTAGTCGATGCTCTGGGCTGTTTCCCTCTCGACCATGGAGCTTATCCCCCACAGTCTCACTGCCGCGCTCTCACTTACCGGCATTCGGAGTTTGGCTAAGGTCAGTAACCCGGTAGGGCCCATCGCCTATCCAGTGCTCTACCTCCGGCAAGAAACACACGACGCTGCACCTAAATGCATTTCGGGGAGAACCAGCTATCACGGAGTTTGATTGGCCTTTCACCCCTAACCACAGGTCATCCCCCAGGTTTTCAACCCTGGTGGGTTCGGTCCTCCACGAAGTCTTACCTCCGCTTCAACCTGCCCATGGCTAGATCACTCCGCTTCGGGTCTTGAGCGTGCTACTGAATCGCCCTATTCGGACTCGCTTTCGCTACGGCTTCCCCACACGGGTTAACCTCGCAACACACCGCAAACTCGCAGGCTCATTCTTCAAAAGGCACGCAGTCACGACGCATTGAGTAAACTCAATGCGCGACGCTCCCACGGCTTGTAGGCACACGGTTTCAGGTACTATTTCACTCCGCTCCCGCGGTACTTTTCACCATTCCCTCACGGTACTATCCGCTATCGGTCACCAGGGAATATTTAGGCTTAGCGGGTGGTCCCGCCAGATTCACACGGGATTTCTCGGGCCCCGTGCTACTTGGGTGTCTCTCAAACGAGCCGCTGATGTTTCGACTACGGGGGTCTTACCCTCTACGCCGGACCTTTCGCATGTCCTTCGCCTACATCAACGGTTTCTGACTCGTCTCACAGCCGGCAGACTGTGAAAGAGAGATCCCACAACCCCGTATGCGCAACCCCTGCCGGGTCTCACACGCATACGGTTTGGCCTCATCCGGTTTCGCTCGCCACTACTCCCGGAATCACGGTTGTTTTCTCTTCCTGCGGGTACTGAGATGTTTCACTTCCCCGCGTTCCCTCCACATACCCTATGTGTTCAGGTATGGGTGACAGCCCATGACGACTGCCGGGTTTCCCCATTCGGAAACCCCCGGATCAAAGCCTGGTTGACGACTCCCCGGGGACTATCGTGGCCTCCCACGTCCTTCATCGGTTCCTGGTGCCAAGGCATCCACCGTGCGCCCTTAAAAACTTGGCCACAGATGCTCGCGTCCACTGTGCAGTTCTCAAACAACGACCAGCCACCCACCACCCCCAACCGAAGCTGGAGTTCACTGGGACCGGCATCGAGGGGGTTCATTCCCTCAGACACCCAACAGCGTGCCCGG
>NZ_KQ948164.1 GCF_001513955.1 Streptomyces pseudovenezuelae
CGTCGTCACGGATCACCTCACGGCCATGTTTGGCACATTGCATACAGTCGACGAATACTGTATGAAGATTGTTATCCCGCATCCGATGGGTGATGTCCAGGGGGCGTGCAGCACTTTTGAGTCGTGCACTTTGAGACGGGAGCCCAAGCATGGACCTGTACGAGCACGAAGCCCGGGAGCTTTTCGAAGAACGCGGGATCCCGGTGCCCAGGGCGGAGGTCACCGACTCCCCACGAGAAGCGCGGGTGATGGCCCGCAGGCTCGGCGGCAGCGTCGTCGTCAAGGCGCAGGTCAAGACCGGCGGCCGGGGCAAGGCGGGCGGGGTGCGGCTCGCCGCCGACCCGGCCGAGGCCGAGCGGACGGCACGCCGGATCCTCGGCATGGACATCAAGGGACACACGGTCGGCAAGGTCATGCTGGCCCAACCCGTCGACATCGAGGCCGAGTTCTACGTCGCCTACGTCCTCGACCGGGCCGCGGGCCGCTTCCTCGCCATCGCCTCGGCGGAGGGCGGCACGGACATAGAGGAGGTCGCCGCGGTTCGCCCGGAAGCGGTCGCCCGGATACCCGTCGACCCCGCCGAGGGCGTCACCTCGGCGAAGGCGGGCGAGATCGCCGAGGCGGCCGGACTGCCGCCGCAGACCGTCGACGTCCTCGTACGCCTGTGGGAGGTGCTGGTCGGCCGGGACGCCGTCCTCGTCGAGGTCAACCCGCTCGTCCGTACCCGGCAGGGGCAGATCCTCGCCCTCGACGGCAAGGTCACCCTCGACGACAACGCCCGCTTCCGGCAGCCCCGTCGGGGCGAGGACAGCAGCACGTACGACAGTCCGCTGGAGGCCGCCGCAGCCGTGAAGGGCCTCAACTACGTGAAGCTCGACGGCGAGGTCGGCATCATCGGCAACGGCGCCGGCCTGGTCATGGCGACCCTCGACGTGGTCGCCGGCTGCGGAGCCCGCCCCGCCAACTTCCTCGACATCGGCGGCGGCGCCTCGGCCCGCGTCATGGCCGACGGACTGACGGTCATCCTGTCGGACCCGGCCGTGAAGTCCGTCCTCGTCAACGTCTTCGGCGGGATCACCGCCTGCGACGCGGTCGCCGAGGGCATCGTGCGGGCCCTGGACGAGGTCCGGCTCACCAAGCCGCTCGTCGTGCGCCTGGACGGCAACAACGCCGTCCGCGGCCGGGCCGTCCTGGCCGAACGGGCCCACCCCCTGGTCCAGCAGGCCACCACCATGGACGGCGCCGCCCGCCGGGCCGCCGAACTCGCCGACGCCGGCTGAAGGAGCGGGACATGGCCATCTTCCTGACCAAGGAGTCCAGGGTCCTCGTCCAGGGCATGACCGGCGGCGAGGGCATGAGACACACCCGGCGCATGCTCGCGGCGGGCACCCACGTGGTCGGCGGCGTCAACCCGCGCAAGGCCGGGCAGAGCGTCGACTTCGACGACCGGGCCGTACCCGTCTTCGGCTCGGTGGCCGAGGGCATACGGGCGACCGGGGCGGACGTCAGCGTCGTCTTCGTGCCACCCGCCTTCGCCGAAGCGGCGGTCGTCGAGGCCGTGGACGCGGGGATCGGGCTCGCGGTCGTCATCACCGAAGGCATTCCCGTCCACGACTCCGTCGCGTTCACCTCGTACGCGAAGAAGAAGGGGACACGGATCATCGGCCCCAACTGCCCCGGCCTGATCACCCCGGGCCAGTCCGACGCCGGCATCATCCCGGCCGACATCACCCGGTCCGGCCGCGTCGGGCTGGTCTCCAAGTCGGGCACGCTCACCTACCAACTCATGCACGAGCTGCGCGACATCGGCTTCTCCACCTGTGTCGGCATCGGCGGAGACCCCGTCGTCGGCACCACCCACATCGACTGCCTGGCCGCCTTCCAGGACGACCCCGACACCGAACTGATCGTCCTCATCGGGGAGATCGGCGGGGACGCGGAGGAGCGGGCGGCCGCGTACATCCGTGAGCACGTCACCAAACCCGTCGTCGGCTACATCGCCGGATTCACCGCGCCCGAGGGACGGACCATGGGCCACGCCGGCGCCATCGTGTCCGGTTCGGCGGGCACGGCGCAGGCGAAGAAGGCGGCGCTGGAGGCGGTCGGCGTCACGGTCGGGAACACCCCCACCGAGACGGCCCGCCTCGTGCTCGCCCTGCTGGACACGGTCCGAGAGGCCCCTCGGGCCTGACCCCGGATCCCACAGCGGCGGACCCGGACCCGTCCGGCCCCGCCGCGTTCCCGCACACCCCGCCCCCGACTGTGCACCGAGAGCGGAGACATCGCATGACCACCACCCTCAACTCCACCCACCTCGTGGTGAAGTCCGGTACCTCCTGGAACGACGCCTGGCAACGCTGCCTCGCGGTCGCCCCCGAGGCCTTCCGCGACGACCGCGTCCTCAACCTCTGGGCCTCCGCCTGGCGGGCCGACGGCCGGGCCCTGCCCGCCACCAGCCCCGTCGACGGCAGCCCGATCGCCGGCCCGCCGCGCCTGGACCGGGAAGCCGCCCACCAGGCCGTCAGCGCCTCCCTCGACCAGCACCGCGCCTGGCGGCACATACGGCTCGACGAGCGCCGGGCCCGGGTCGCGGCCACCCTCGACGCCCTCACCCAGCACCGCGAACTCCTGGCGCTGCTCCTGGTCTGGGAGATCGGCAAGCCCTGGCGGCTCGCGCAGGCGGACGTCGACCGGGCCATCGACGGCGTGCGCTGGTACGTCGACGGCATCGAGCCGATGGTCGAGGGCCGCGCCCCGCTGGACGGCCCGGTGTCCAACATCGCCAGCTGGAACTACCCGATGAGTGTCCTCGTGCACGCCATGCTGGTGCAGGCACTGGCGGGCAACGCCGTCATCGCCAAGACCCCGACCGACGGCGGCGTCGCCTGTCTCACCCTGGCCTGCGCGCTCGCCGCCCGCGAGGGAATCCCCGTCACCCTCGTCAGCGGCAGCGGACGGGAGCTGTCGGAGGCGCTGGTGCGGGCGCCCGAGATCGGCTGTGTCTCCTTCGTCGGCGGCCGCGACACCGGCGCCGCCGTCGCCACGGCCGTCGCCGACCTCGGCAAGCGTCACGTCCTCGAACAGGAGGGACTCAACACCTGGGGCATCTGGAACTACTCCGACTGGGACGCGCTGACCGCCGTCATCCCCAAGCTCTTCGACTACGGCAAACAGCGCTGCACCGCCTATCCGCGGTTCGTCGTCCAGCGCGAGCTGTTCGACGAGTTCCTCACGGCCTACCTGCCCGCGGTGCGCACCCTGCGCCTCGGCCACCCGCTCGCCGTCGAACACCCCGACGACCCCTACCCCGCACTGGACTTCGGACCGGTGATCAACGCGGCCAAGGCGAAGGAACTCCGCGACCAGGTGGCCGAGGCCATCGACCGCGGCGCCGTCCCCGTGCACCGGGGCAGCGAGGCCGACGCCCGCTTCCTGCCCGGCCAGGACACCTCGGCGTACGTCCAGCCGGTCACCCTGCTCAACCCGCCCCCTTCCTCACCCCTGCACCACGCGGAACCCTTCGGCCCGGTCGACACCATCGTCCTGGTCGACACCGAGGCGGAACTGCTGGCCGCGATGAACGCCTCCAACGGCGCCCTGGTGGCCACCCTGTCCACCGACGACCGGGCCACCTTCGACCGGCTCGCCCCGCAGATCCGCGCGTTCAAGATCGGCCACGGCAAGCCGCGTTCCCGAGGCGACCGCGACGAGCTGTTCGGCGGCTTCGGCGCCTCCTGGCGCGGCGCCTTCGTCGGCGGCGAACTGCTGATCCGCGCGGTCACCCAGGGCCCGGCCGGCGAACGGCTGCCCGGCAACTTCCCCGAGTACCAGCTGATGCCGTGAGGCGAGTCCGGGCGGCGCTCCGGCAAGGGGCGCCGCCCGGGCACCGGCGCCCACACGAGGACGCCGGGCCCCGGCGAACACACGACGACGCAGAGATGGGGTGACGAGCATGACC
>NZ_KQ948165.1 GCF_001513955.1 Streptomyces pseudovenezuelae
GTCCGGGGTGACTCGGCAGGCATGGCGGCCAGGCCGGCGCGGACGGCCGGGTCGTCCAGTGCCACCGTGCGCAGTCGGCCCACCGGCAGATCGTCGATGATGTCCTCGGTACCGACGAGGACCGTGGCCCGGCTGTCGGCCAGCATGTAGGCCAGCCGCTCCGCCGGGTACTCGGGGTCCAGGGGGAGGTACGCGCCTCCCGCCTGCCACACCCCCAACACAGCCACCACCATGTCGACACCGCGCGGCAGGCACAGACCGACGAGGGTTTCGGGGCCCACCCCTGCGCCCTGGAGATAGTGGGCCAGTCGGTTGGCCCGTGCCATCAACTGCCCGTACGTCAGCGAGTCCTCACCGCACACCACGGCCGTCGCCCGCGGAGACTCCGCCGCCCGGGCAGCGATCAACTCGTGCACCCCACCCACCGACGGCAACGGCCGAGCCGTGTCGTTCCACGCGTTGAGCAGCAAGTCTTCCTCGTCGGCGCTCAGCAGCCGCAAGTCGCCGACACTCTGCTCGGAGTCGGTCGTCACCGCGTCCAGGACGGCAACGAAGTGGCGTGCCATCCGCTCCACGGTCGACGCCTCGAACAACGCGGTGCCGTATTCGATGACTCCGATGAGCTCACGGCCGTCGTCGGTGAGCATGAGCCGCAGGTCGAACTTCGCGATCACGTCCTCTTCCACCGTGCTGACGGACAGCCCGTTGGCGGCTTCGGAGCCATCCGGGCGGCCCCGACGGCCCGCATCGACGCCGGTCTCCGTGAAGTAGTTGAAGAGGACCTGGAACAGGGGGCTGCGGGAGCGGTCCCGGTCGGTGACGAGCGCGTCCACCACCTGCTCGAAGGGCAGGTCCTGATGGGCGTAGGCGTCCAGAGCAGTGTCTCGGACGCGGCCGAGGAGTTCGTCGAAGGAGGGGTCGCCGGAGAGGTCCGTCCGCATCACCAGGGTGTTGATGAAGAACCCGATCAACTGCTCCGTCTCGGCGCGGTTCCGGTTCGCCACCGGCGTGCCCACGACCACGTCGTCCGTCCCCGCGTACCGGCCGAGCAGGACGTCGAACGCGGCCAACAGGGTCATGAACATGGTTGTGCCACGGCGGCGGGACAGGGCGCGCAAGGCGTCCGCGGTCCGTTCGGGCACGGTGAAGCGAATCGCCGCACCGGCCGGCGACCACACGGGCGGGCGGGGGCGGTCCGTAGGCAGCTCCAGCACGGGCGCACCGGCCAACTTGCCGCGCCAGTACGCGAGTTGTTCCTCCAGCACCTCCCCTTCCAGCCACTGCCGCTGCCAGAGGGCGAAGTCGGCGTACTGCACCGACAGCGCCGGCAGCGGGTCCGGCGCACCCGCACGGAACGCGTCGTACAGCTGTGACAGCTCACGCCGGAAGACCTGCTTGGACCACTCGTCGAACACCACGTGGTGCATCGACAACGCCAGTACGTGCTCGTCGGGGGCCAGCCGGATCAGCAGCGCACGGATCAGCGGGCCGTCCGCCAGGCTGAACGGCAGGGCAGCGTCCGCGGACATCAGAGCCCAGGCGGCCGCCCCGCGGTCGGACGCGGCGGACACGTCGGCCAGCGGCAGCGCACCTGGTGCGGGCAGGTCGATCACCTGGTGCGGCACACCGTCGGCACCGGCCACCAGGCGGGTCCGCAGCACCTCGTGGCGGGCCACGACCGCGTCGAGCGCAGCGCCCAGCGCGGCCACGTCGAGCGGTCCGCCGAGTCGTACCGGCATCGGCACGTTGTACTCCACCGAGCCGGGTTCGAGCTGGTCCAGGAACCACAGGCGCTGCTGCGCGAACGACAGCGGCAGGCGCTGGGTGCGGTCGGCCGCCGTGATGGCCGGGGCCTGCCCGGCGTCACGGGCGGAGCGCCGCTCGGCCACCAGGTCCCGGATCTCGTCACGGCACTCCCGGAGCCGGCTCCGGAGTTCCTCCGTGAGGACGCCCTTGGGTGCGAAGACCCGCAGTCGGCCGTCGGTGAGGCCGAAGCGCACGCCTCGGTTCTCCAGCTCCGCCAGAAGCTCCGCAGGGGAGTTACTCATGAGGAAACCCCGTTCTCGTCAGACTCCGCACCCCGCGCTTGGGGGTCCAGGTTCTGGAGCACTTCCGCCTCTGACATGTGTTCGATCTCGTACCAGATCCGCTCCTCGACCACCTCGGCCAGACCGCGCACGGTCGGTTGGTCGAACAGCGCGGACAGGGGGATGTCGAGTTCGAAGACTTCCCGAATCCGGGAGATCACCTGGGTGGCGAGCAGCGAGTGCCCACCCAGTTCGAAGAAGTTGTCCGTGGCCCCCACCCGCTCGCTGCCGAGCAACTGTGCCCAGAGCCTCGCCAGCGCCTCCTCGGCGTCGCCGGACGGCGCCACGAACTCGTCCAGTCCGGCCCGCCCGCCGTCGGGAGCGGGGAGGGCGGCCCGGTCGAGCTTGCCGTTCGGGGTGAGGGGCAGGGCCGCCAGCTCGGTGAAGACGGACGGGATCATGAAGGCGGGCAGGTGGGCGCTGGCGTGGGCGCGCAGGTCGGACACCGGCGGGATGCCTTCGGTCGGGTCGTCCGGGACCAGGTAGGCGGCCAGTCGGCGGTCGTCCTCGTCGCCGAAGGGCACCACGACGGCCGACCGCACGCGCGGATGGTCCGCCAGCACGGCTTCGATCTCGCCGGGTTCGATACGGAAGCCACGCACCTTGACCTGCTGATCCGCCCTGCCCACGAAGTCCAGCCGACCGTCGGGAAGCCAGCGGGCCCGGTCGCCCGAGCGGTACATGCGCGAACCGTCCGCCATGAAGGGGTCGGGAAGGAAACGCTCACCGGTCAGGGCCGGACGACCGGCATAGCCACGGGCCACCTGCGGCCCGGCGATGAACACCTCACCCGCCACACCCACCGGGACGGGATGCAGGGACGCGTCCAGGACGTACAGGCGCGCGTTGGCCACCGGAGCCCCGATCGAAGGCAACCCCACCCCGTCAACCGCGCCCGCGGTGACCATCACCGTCGCCTCGGTCGGGCCGTAGGTGTTCACCAGGCGTCGACCGGGCGACCACGCCTGGGCGACCTGCTCCGTCAGCCGCTCCGCACCCAGCAACAACGTCTCGACACCGGACACCTGCTCGGGGTCCAGCACACCCAGCAACGACGGCACCACACTCGCCGCACCCACACCTTCCGCGCGGACCAGCGCCGTCAGGACCTCCGCCTCCGCCCGTTCCTCGCCGGTGGGCACCACCAACGTTCCGCCGCGAGCAAGGGTCACCGCGATGTCCAGCACCGCCGCATCGAAACTGAAGGACGCGAACTGCAACAC
>NZ_KQ948166.1 GCF_001513955.1 Streptomyces pseudovenezuelae
GACGCCAACGACACCTCTCCCACCCGCCGTTCGGCGTCAGCGGTGATGAGGTCCTCCAGGACGTGTGCCAGGTGTCCGGCCATCCGGTCCACCGCCTCGGCGTCGATCCGGGCGCGGTCGTAGGACATCTTGATCGTCAGTTCGCGGCCGGAGCTGGCGGTCACGCTCAGGGGGTAGTTGGCCTGCTCGCGGCCGTAGTTGGCGCCGGCGCGCAGGCCGCTCGCCGCGGAGTTGCGCTGTTCCTGCTGCACCTCCTGGACCGGGAAGTTCTCGAAGACGAAGAGGCTCTGGAACAGCTGCTTGCCGGGCGGGAGTTCGCTGCAGGCGGCGATCTCCACCAACGGGGTGTGCTCGAACCGGCGGGCCCGGACCTGTTCGTCCTGCAGCCGGGTCAGCCAGTCCGTCACCGGCTGGTCACGGTCGAGGGTGATCCTGACCGGGGTGGTGTTGAGGAGCATGCCGACCATCGCGTCCATGCCGTCGAGGCGGCCGTCACGGCCCGACGACGTCACTCCGAAGACCACGTCGTCGCTTCCGGAGTAGTGGGCCATGACCACCGCCCAGGCCGCCTGGACGACCGTGTTGAGGGTCAGCCGGTGGCGGCGGGCGAAGTCCGCCACTCCGGTCGCGGCGGCCTCCGGGGACAGGGGGACCCGGCTCTCGCCGGGTCCCCGGTCGCCGGTGGGGCGCTCGATGCCGAGCGTCGTCGCCTCGCGGAATCCGGCCAGACGTTCGCGCCAGTACGCCCGGGCTGTGTCCATGTCCTGCCCCGTCACCCACGCCACGAAGTCCCGGAAGGGTCTGCGGACGGCGAGCCGGGGTTCGCCGCCCTCGCGGAACGCGTGGTAGGACTCCAGCAGTTCGCCCACCACGATGGGGTCGCTCCAGCCGTCCAGCAGCATGTGGTGGTAGCTCCAGACGAGCTGGTGCCGTGCGGGAGCCAGCCGGATCACGGCGAGGCGTACCAGGGTCGGCGCGGTGAAGTCGGCGCCCTGCTCCCAGTCGGAAGCCAGGTAGTCGTCGAGGGCCTGCTGCCGTGCGGCCTCGTCCAGCTCTGACAGGTCCAGTACCCGCAGCGGCAGCGGGACCGAGCGGGACACCACCGCCAGCGGCTCGGGCACGCCTTCCGAGACGACCGTGGTGCGCAGCACCTCGTGGCGGCTGAACATGAGTTCCCAGGCCCGTCGCAGGGCGGTGAGGTCGAGCTCGCCCTCCAGCAGCAGGCCGTTCTGGACCCAGTACATGCCGGGTTCATCGGCCAGTTCCGTGTGGAAGAGCATGCCCTGCTGGAGTGCGGTGAGCGGGTAGATGTTCTCGATCGCGCGGGCCCGCCGGCCGGCCGTGGTGTGGAACGCGGTCATGATGCTCCTCCGGATTCGGCGGCTTCACCGGGGACGGCAGGTGAGTCGAAGCGCTGCTGGATGAGGTCGAGGACGTCCTGGTCGAGGCCGGCGAGCGGGAAGTCGGACGGTGTGTAGCCGCCGGTGTCGGGGCGGCAGCAGTACGCGATCAGCTCGTCGAGAGCGTCGATGTAGCGCTGTGCCAGTCGGCGTACGGTCGACTCGTCGTGGACCTGGTCGCTGTACATCCACACCAGTTCCAGGCGGCCGTGGGCGATCTGGCTGTTGATCTCCAGCAGGTGGGTGCGGTCCCCGAGGGTGGCCTGGGGCCTGCCGAGCGCCCTGCCCGTCGGCCTGAACCGTCCGGCCGGGGCGCCGGCGGAGTCGACCGCCTGGGTGGTCTGCCCCAGGTAGTTGAAGGCGACCTCGGGGCCGGGGCCCGGTTCCCAGTCCCCGAGGTGACGCAGCAGGCCGTAGCCCTGGCCCTTGCGGGGGACCTCCCTCAGCCGTTCCTTCGTCCGGCGCAGGGCCGCGCCCGGGTCGTCGCCGCCGCTCGTGCCGCCGAGGACGACCGGGTACACACTGGTGAACCAGCCCACGGTCCGTGACACGTCGATGTCGGCGCCCACGTCCTCGCGGCCGTGTCCTTCCAGATCGACCGTCACGTGCGGGGTGGCGCACCATTCGGTGAGCACGGTCCCGAGGACGCTCAGCAGCACGTCGTTGATCTGCGTGTGAAACGCGCCCGGGACGTCGCGCAGCAGGCGCTCGGTCTGCTCCGTACCGAGACGGACCGACAGGTCGCGCAGGGAAGCGAGGCTGTTGGGTCCGTCGTGGTCGCGGGGCAGCGGGACCGCGGTGGCCTCGGCCGTCCGCCAGTACGCGGCCTCGGCGGCCAGTTCCGGGGAGTGGGCGAGTTCGGTGAGACGCTGGGCCCATCGCATGAAGGACGTGGTCTTGGCCGGAAGCCTCACCGGGAGGCCGCGGGCGGCCTGTCCGTAGGCGACCGACAGGTCCTCAAGCAGCACCGGCCACGACACGCCGTCCACGACCAGGTGGTGCGCGACGAGGAACAGCAGTTGTCCCCGTGCGCCCCGGTCGAACAGCACCACCCGTACGAGCGGTCCGTCGGCCAGGTCCAGGCCGGCCTGCGCCTCGTCGGCGCGGGCGTCCAGGAACGCCCACTCGTCCTGGTCGTCCCGGCCGGTCGTCTCGACGACATGCACGACGTCGGCCGGTTCGGCGGCCATCACCCGGCCGGCCCAGTGGGTCCCCTCCCGGACGAACCTTGACCTGAGGGCGTCGTGCTGCTCCAGCAGCGCTGCCACGGCAACTCGCAGCGCCTCGGTCTCGACGGGTTCGGCGACCTCCAGCAGCATCGACTGGTTGAAGTGGCCGGGCTCTCGCGTCTCCTGCTCGAAGAACCAGCGCTGGATCGGGGTGAGCGGGAAGGCACCGACGACGGGGCCCTGTTCCGCGTCGGCGGCGTCCTCCGCGGTGGCCACGGTGGCCAGTCCCGCGACGGTCTGGTGGTCGAACAGCTGGGCCACGGTGAAGTGCAGGCCGACCTTCCTGGCGCGGGCCACGACCTGGATGCTGATGATCGAGTCGCCGCCGAGTTCGAAGAAGTTGTCCTGGACGCCGACGCGGTCCAGGCCGAGGACCTGGGCCCAGATGCCTGCGAGGAGTTCCTCGGTCGCGGTGGTGGGGGCGGCGAAGCCGTCCAGCCGTGGCCGCATGCCGTCCGGGGCCGGCAGTGCATTGCGGTCCACCTTGCCGTTCGGGGTCAGCGGCAGCGCGGACAGTTCGGTGAAGTACGACGGAATCATGAAGTCCGGCAGTCCGCGCCGCAGATGGTCGCGCAGCTCGCCCACCGTCGGTATGCCGTCGGCCGGGTCGGCCGGGACCGCGTAGGCGGCCAGTCGCCGGTCGGTGCCCTCGCCGACCACACCG
>NZ_KQ948167.1:0-840 GCF_001513955.1 Streptomyces pseudovenezuelae
ACCGTCCCCCGGGCCCGACAGCACCACCGGATACACACTCGTGAACCAGCCCACCGTTCGCGACACATCGACGTCGGCGCCCACATCCTCACGACCATGGCCCTCGACATCCACCACCACCGACCGCGCCCCGCACCACTCCGTCAGCACCGCCCCCAGCGCACTGAGCAGCACATCATTGATCTGCGTACGGAACGCCTGCGGCACCTCCCGCAGCAACCGCTCCGTCCACTCCTCACCAAGGAACACATGCACCCGCCGCGCCAGACCGACCGGGTTCGCACCACCCAGCTCACGGGGCAGCGCGGTGCCCGCCACCTCGGTACGACGCCAGTACGCGGCCTCCTCCGCCAGCTCCGGGGTCACCGCCAGCTCCGCCAGCCGCTCCGCCCAGCGCATGAAGGATGTCGTCTTCACCGGCAGCACGACCGCGTGCCCGGCGGCCGCCTGCACGTACGCCGACGTCAGATCCTCCAGCAGCACCGGCCAGGACACCGCATCCACGACCAAGTGATGCACCGCGAGGAGCAGCAGACTGCCCCGCTCACCACGCTCGAAGAGCGCCGCACGCACCAACGGCCCCTCGCCCAGATCCAGGCTCGCCTGCACCTGCGTCGCCCTAGCCTCCAGGACCGCCTCGTCCCACCCGACCGCGTCCAGCACCGTCAACAGATCCGCAGGCTCAGCCGCCACCACCCGCCCGACCCACCGGCCCTCCTCACACAGGAAACGGGACCGCAGAACGTCGTGCTGCTCGACAAGGGCATGCAGAGCTATCCGCAGCACCTCCGGATCGACCTCGTCGGAGACGTCGAGGACCATCGACTGATTGAAGTGCCA
>NZ_KQ948167.1:1774-3620 GCF_001513955.1 Streptomyces pseudovenezuelae
CGGCTCGGACAGCTGACGCGAGAAGAAGGCGTGCTGTACGGGTGTGAGCGGGAACTCGCCCGCCACGGCACCCTGTTCTGCATCTGCGGCGCGCTCCCTCTCCGCCACCGATGCCAGTCCGGCCACCGTCTGGTGATCGAAGAGCTGGGCCACGGTGACATGGACCCCGAGCTCACGGGCACGGGCCACGACACGGATGCTGATGATGGAATCACCGCCCACGTCGAAGAAGTTGTCCTCGACACCGACCCGCTCCAACCCCAGCACCTGAGCCCACACCCCGGCCAGGACCCGCTCCGTATCCGTACGCGGAGCCACATACACACCCGCCGATGCCACACGCTCTCCATCAGGGGCGGGCAGGGCTGCGCGGTCGAGCTTGCCGTTCGGGGTGAGGGGCAGGGCCGCCAGCTCGGTGAAGACGGACGGAATCATGAAAGCCGGCAAGTGAGCACCGGCATACGTCCGAAGATCCGTGACAGACGGAACACCCTCCACCACATCCTCAGGAACGAGATAGGCCACCAATCGGCGGTCCTCGTCGTCACCGAAGGGGATCACGACGGCCGACCGCACGCGCGGATGGTCCGCCAGCACGGCTTCTATCTCACCGGGTTCGATACGGAAGCCACGCACCTTGACCTGCTGATCCGCCCTGCCCACGAAGTCCAGCTGCCCATCAGGAAGCCAACGGCCCCGGTCACCCGAGCGGTACATGCGCGAACCGTCCGCCATGAAGGGGTCGGGAAGGAAACGCTCACCGGTCAGGGCCGGACGACCGGCGTAGCCACGGGCCACCTGCGGCCCGGCGATGAAGACCTCGCCCGCCACACCCACGGGGACGGGGCTCAAGAAAGCATCTAGTACGTACAGGCGCGCGTTGGCTACGGGAGCCCCGATGGGAGGCAACCCCACCCCGTCAACCGTGCCGGCGGTGACCATCACCGTCGCCTCGGTGGGGCCGTAGGTGTTCACCAGGCGACGACCGGGCGACCACGCCTGGGCGACCTGCTCCGTCAACCGCTCCGCGCCCAGCAACAGCGTCTCGATACCGGACACCTGCTCGGGGTCCAGCACACCCAACAACGACGGCACCACACTCGCCGCACCCACACCCTGCGCACGAACCAGCGCCGTCAGGACCTCGGGCTCCGCCCGCTCCCCCGCACCCGCCACAACAAGCGTGCCACCACGGCCCAGGGTCACCGCAATGTCCAGGACTGCCGCGTCAAAGCTGAAGGAGGCGAACTGCAACACGCGAACGCCCGGCCCAGCTCCCAGTTCGGGGCCGAGAGCGGACACCATGCCGACCACACCGCCGTGGGAAACCTGCACGCCCTTGGGACGACCCGTCGAACCCGACGTATAGATCACATACGCCAACTGCGCCGCATCGACAGCGACTTCAGGAGCCGTCGGCGGCAGATCCTCCGAAAGCTCCAGATCACCTTCGCGGAGCACCACCTGCGCCCCGCTGTCGGCGACCATGAACTCCAGCCGATCCGCCGGATATTCAGGGTCCAGCGGCAGATACGTACCACCCGCAAGCCACACCCCCAACACCGCCACCACCATGTCGACACCCCGCGGCAGACACAACCCCACCACCGACTCCGCACCCACACCCCGAGCACGCAACTCATGGGCGAGCCGGCTGGCCTTCCCTACCAGCCCGCCGTACGTCAACACCCGATCACCGGACACCACCGCCACCGCATCCGGAGCAGCAGACGCCCGCGCGACGATCAGCTCATGCACCCCACCCACCGACGGCAACGCAACCGGCCTGCCGTTCCAGCCCCGCACCACCTGCTCACGCTCATCAACAGACAACACAGGCAGCTCA
>NZ_KQ948168.1 GCF_001513955.1 Streptomyces pseudovenezuelae
CGGCCGGGAGCGGGCCGGAGGGACCGAGCAGGGACCGAGGGGGCCCTCGGCTCCCTGGCGGCGGCTCACGGGCGGACGAGCCGGTCCTCGGGGCGGACGAGCAGGACGGCCAGGACGTGGACGAGCCGGTCCTCGGGAGGGCCCGGGGAAGTGCCGGCCGACCGAGGCGGCCACGGCCAGGACGAGCGGGAGGGGCGGTCAACTGTCCCGGTATTACCGACCATTAGACGTATGCCCGGGTATGCACCCGCCGGGACCGAGGCGGACGAGCAGGGGCTCCCATGCCCGCGGCCCCCTGCTCCGGGTGGGAGCAGGGGGCCGCGGGGAGCCTCGGTCAGCCGTGGGTGTACCGGCCGTCAGGGGTCGGGCAGTCCGGGTCTGAGCACGCACAGTAGGCGCCGGGCGGCTCGTCCTGGTCGTCGTCGTCCCCGGGCGGCTCGTCCCACTCGGGGTCGTTCTCGGGGGTCAACTCCCCGCAGGACATGCACCGTTCCTTGCCGTGCCGGACCCCGACCCGACCGCCGCACCGGGCGCACTCGCCCCGTTCGAGCACCGGGCCGCGTCCAGCCTGGCAGGCCGGGCAGGTGTGCCCCTCGGGGCCGGACGTCCATCCGGCCCGCGCGGCGACGTCCTCGAACTCCCCGGGGTAGTCGTTCGGTTCGAGCAGGACGGCCAGGCAGTTGCGGCGGTCGCAGGTGGCCGCGTCCCGGATCACTTCTCGGTCCCGAAGTCGGGGAGGCGGTAGACCGGGGCGGTGTAGGTCTGGCCATCCGCGCTGGGCTTCCATCCGGCGGCCCGGTCCGGCTCGTAGTGCGCGGCCGGGAGGACCTGGAACCCCTGCTCGATGAGCCGGTGTCCGGCGGATGCCGGGCGGATGTCGTCCCAGTCCGGGAGTTCGATCCGGGCCAACTCCTCGGGCTCCGGGGTGTGTTGGGTCACCGTGATGACGTACCCGCCGGACTCCGAGGGGGCGACGGTGGCCAGGAAGGCGCCGCCGGGGGCTTCCGCGATCTGCTCGCGCAGGGTCGGCACCTGCGGGGTCTGAGGCTCGGTCCCGCCGTGCATGGCCTCCCGGTCGGTGCCCTGGACGAGCCAGCCGCGGAACGGGGCGTGACTGCCGGCGCGCATCCGGTCGACCCGTTCGGCCACGGTGGTGTGGTGGGTCTGGGTGACTTCCCCGATCTCCCGCAGGGACATGCGCGCACGGCCCTCGGACGCCTCCTCACGGGCGTACAGGATGAGTTCGGACTCCAGAGCCTCCAGCCGGGAGCGGAGCCGCCGCACGTCCCGCAGGGCGGCCCACAGCCTGTCACCGCTCATGAACTCGCCCTCCCGCAGGGAGTCGACGGCCTGAATCGCGGTGTCCGTCTCGTCCGCCATGGTCCAGCCGTGGACGTGGCCGGAGCGGAAGTGCAGCACGTAGGACGTGGTGCCGTCCTTCCACCACGTGGTGGCGCCGTTCTGGCCCCCGAGCCGCTCGTCAGGGGCGGTGTCGGCGTGGGTCAGGGTGATGCGGCCGACGTGGTGCGCGTAGTGCGGGAATGAGCTTTCCGAGCCGGGGGCAACGATGCGGGTTCCCATGGCGGGGTGTCCTTCCTGGTCAGGGAGTTGGGCAGGATCACGCCCCCCGTTCTGTAGGGGTGACCCTACGGAAGAATGTAGGGGTGACCCGACGGAAGGAACAAGGGCGACTCCCGGCCAACTGGCGCATTCGGGGGCGCGTGCTGCTGTCGCGTGCCCCTGTCGCATGGGGAGCGGGAGGGGGAGTTCGGGGGGTCCGCGCAGGTCACAGCGCGCGACAGGGGGACGTGTGACAGGTGGACGCGACAGGGCCCCGGTACGTCAAGTGACAGACGTACCGGGGCCGGTTGTACGTCATCCGGTCTTCCCGGCCTGCGTCATGCGGCGGCGAACAGGGCGAGTTGGGCCACGTGGCACCCGTAGCCGGGTGCGGCGACCCGGCCGGGCGCCCGGGGGCCTGCCACGTGGACGTGGTGGCCGGTCGGCGGTATCCGCTCCATGGCCTGCTCTGCCGCTTCCCGCAGGGTGAGCCGGGAGCCATCGGGCCGGGTCAGTGCGAGCGGGTGCGGCTCGGGTTCGAGCAGCTCCCCGCCCGGGGTCACCAGGACGGGGGCCCCGCAGCGCGGACACCGGCCGGTCATGACGGGTCAGGCGCCCGGGGCGGACCGGGGCGAGGTAGGCCAGTCGACCGACCCTGTGGGGGCGGGAGGGACGCGGCCGGCACTCCGCCAGTTCTTCGCGCTCTTGCTCGCCTTGCTGCGGGCCGCCGCTGTGTCGACGTCGTACCGGGCCAGGACTTCGCCCCGCTGATCCTTGGGGACTTCGTAGATCTCTAGTTCCGCTTCGAGATCCTGCCTGCTCGCGTAGCCGCCCACTTCGCACTGGGCACTGATCCCGGCAACCCTGCGCCAGGGGATGAACCGGACCCCGACGACCGGAGACGGGTCCACCACGCCGTTCTCAACGACGTGGACCTCCCACGTCCCGGAGACGATGACCCCGCCACCCGTGAACGTCAGGGCTTCCGACCGGGCTTCGATCTCCGTGTCCCCGGTGATCTCGATCAGGCAGAGTTCCCCGGGAGGGAAGACGCCTTCAAGTTCCTTCGGATCCATGTCTGACCTTCCTTGGAATTGAGGCGGGGCCCCCAGCTCGGGGG
>NZ_KQ948169.1:0-947 GCF_001513955.1 Streptomyces pseudovenezuelae
AACCGTGTTTCCGGATCAGTTGGCGTATGTGATTTATACGTCGGGGTCGTCGGGGGTGCCTAAGGGTGTGTGGGTGGCGCATGGGGGTGTGGTGAATCTGGCGGTGGGGCAGGGTCGGGTTTTTGGTGTGGGTGTGGGGGACGGGGTGTTGCAGTTTGCGCCGTTTGGTTTTGATGCTGCGGTGTCGGAGCTGGTGGTGGCGTTGGTTGCGGGTGGGGTGTTGGTGGTGGCGTCGGCTGGGGAGCGGGTGGAGCCGGGGTTGTTGGGTGGGTTGGTGCGGGGGGGTGGGGTGCGGGTGGCGACGGTGCCGCCGTCGTTGTTGTCGGTGGTGGAGCCGGCGGTGTTGGTGGGGTTGCGGACGTTGGTGGTGGCGGGGGAGCGGTTGGATGGTGGGTTGGCGTCGGTGTGGGGTGAGCGTTTTCGGTTGGTGAATGCGTATGGGCCGACGGAGGTGACGGTGTGCGCGAGCATGGCCGTGTTGGGGGGGGTGGGGTGTGCCGCCGATTGGGTGGCCGTTGGACAATGTGCGGTTGTATGTGCTGGATGAGCGGTTGTGTCCGGTGCCGGTGGGTGTGGTGGGGGAGTTGTTTATTGGTGGTGTGGGGGTGGCGCGGGGGTATGGGGGTCGTGCGGGGTTGACGGGTGAGCGGTTTGTGGCTGATCCGTTTGTGGGGGGCGGGTCGCGGATGTATCGGTCGGGGGACCGGGTGCGTCGGTTGGTGGGTGGTGGTCTGGAGTTTGTGGGTCGTGTTGATCAGCAGGTGAAGGTGCGGGGGTATCGGGTCGAGCTGGGTGAGGTCGAGTCGGTTCTGGTGGGGTGTGCGGGGGTGCGGTCGGTGGTGGTGTCGGTGTTCGGTGAGGATGCCGAGCGTCGGCTGGTCGCGTATGTGGTGCCGGAGGACCCGGCCGAAGGCATCCCGCCGATCGCGGACCTGCGGGCCCACGCG
>NZ_KQ948169.1:1810-3509 GCF_001513955.1 Streptomyces pseudovenezuelae
CCCGTCATCTGCCCGACCACATGATCCCCTCGGTCTTCGTGGAGCTCGCGGAACTACCCCTCACCACCAACGGCAAGGTCGACCGGGCCGCCCTCCCGGCCCCCGACGCCACCCGCAAGCAGCCCACGGGCCACGTTCCGCCCTCGAACCTGGCGGAAGAACTCCTGGCCGGGATCTGGACCCAGGTGCTCGGGGTGGAACGGGTCGGCACCACCGACGACTTCTTCGAACTCGGCGGTCACTCTCTCCTGGCCACCCAGGTCGTCTCCCGCGTCCGTGAGGTCTTCGGAACCGAGATACCCCTGGCCGCACTGTTCGACCACCCGACGGTGCAGGCCCTCGCCGCGCTGGTCGAGACGGCGGCGACACACACGCCGGCCCCACCGATCGGAGCCGTCAGCCGGGACGAACAACTGCCCCTGTCGTTCGCCCAGCAGCGCCTGTGGTTCCTCGACCAGATGGAGCCGGGCTCCGCGGAGTACAACGTCCCCGCACCGGTGCCGTGGACCGGGTCACTCGACGTCGAGGCGCTGGGCTCGGCGCTCAGCGCACTCGTCGCTCGGCACGAAGTTCTGCGCACCAGGCTGGTCGCGGGCTCCGACGGCGTCCCCCACCAGCAGATCGACCCCTCGTCGCCCTTCCCGCTCTCGGTGGTCGACGTCTCAGGGAACGCCGAGCCTCAGCGAGCAGCGCAGCAGCTGATGATCGCCGACGCCGTCACCCCGTTCGATCTGGCGGGCGACCCTCTCATACGCGCCACTCTCATCCGGCTCGGGACCGATGAGCACGTGCTGGCGCTGGCCATGCATCACATCGTCTCCGACGAGTGGTCGGGACAGATCCTGCGGCGCGAACTGGCGGCGCTGTACGAGGCCTTCCGCATCGGCGGCCCCGACCCGCTGCCTCCCCTGCCCGTGCAGTACGCCGACTTCGCGGTCTGGCAGCGGCAATGGCTCGACGGGGACGTCCTCGACCGGCAACTTGCGTACTGGCGAGGGCAGTTGGCCGACGCGCCGGTGCTGGACCTGCCCATGGACCGCGCCCGCCCGGCCGTCCGGTCCTCCGCGGGCGCGGTCCGACGGTTCACTGTCCCGGCACGGACAGCCCGAGCCCTGCGCGCATTGTCACGGGACAACGGTTCGTCGATGTTCATGACGCTGCTCGCCGCCTTCGACATCCTGCTGGGGCGGTACACCGGGTCCGAGGACATCGTGGTCGGAACCCCGGTGGCCAACCGGAACCGTGCGGAGACCGAGAACCTCATCGGGTTCTTCGTGAACACGCTGGTCATGCGGACGGACCTGTCGGGCGACCCGACGTTCCGTGAACTGCTGGAGCGGGTACGGGAGACGGCTCTGGGCGCGTACGCCCACCAGGACCTCCCCTTCGAGCACCTGGTCGACGAACTCGTCACCGAACGAGACCGGTCGCGGACACCGCTGTTCCAAGTGCTGTTCAGCTACGCGGCCGACGACACGGACAGTGGGGCCGCCGCCTCACCGGCCGACGACACCACCATGTCGGCGGCCCTGCCCGTGAAGTTCGACCTGGCCGTGACGCTCGGGGACGCCGGAGAAGCGCTGACGGGAACGATCGAGTACAGCACGGCGCTGTTCGACGCGGGGACCGTGGAGCGGTTGTCGGGTCATCTGGTGCGGTTGCTGGAGGCGGTGGCGGAGGATGCGGGGCGGCGGGTTGG
>NZ_KQ948170.1 GCF_001513955.1 Streptomyces pseudovenezuelae
GACGGCAGCGGGTGAGGAAACAGACCGGCGCCTCGTCGCCCACCTCGTCCTCACCGACCCGACCGAGGGCATGCCGGCGGTCGGCGACCTGCGTGCCTACCTCAGCGACCGGCTGCCCGCCTTCATGGTCCCGTCGGTGTTCGTCGAGCTCGACGCCCTTCCGCTGACCCCGAACGGCAAGGTGGACCGCAAGGCACTGCCGGCCCCGGACGGCATGCGGCCACGGCTGGACGGCTTCGCCGCCCCCACCACCGCGACCGAGGAACTCCTCGCCGGCATCTGGGCCCAGGTCCTCGGCCTGGACCGCGTCGGCGTCCAGGACAACTTCTTCGAACTCGGCGGTCACTCACTCCTCGCCACCCGCGTCGCCTCCCGCGTACGCACGGTGTTCGGAGTCGAGTTGCCCCTGTCGACGGTGTTCGAGCAGCCCACGGTGCGAGACCTGGCGGCCGTGGTCGACGGATCGGCCCGCGGATCCACGGTGCCGCCGGTCACCGTCGTGGATCGCGACCGAGCGCTGCCCCTGTCGTTCGCGCAGCAGCGTCTGTGGTTCCTCGACCAGCTGGCACCGGGCTCCCTCGAGTACAACGTGCCGCTTCTCATGCGCTGGACGGACGGCGGCCTGGACGTCCTGGCCCTGGCCGCGGCCCTGAGCGCGGTGGTGGCCCGGCACGAGGTCCTGCGCACCAGGCTGGTGGCAGGCCCGGACGGAGTGGCGCACCAGGTCATCGACGATCCGGCGCCCTTCCCGCTGCCGGTGGCCGACGTCTCAGGGGACCGGGATCCCGTGGCGGCCGCGCGCAAGTTGGTGACGGCCGAGGTGATGTCCTCGTTCGACCTGGCCGCCGGTCCACTGATCCGTGCCACTCTGATCCGGCTGGCCCCCCGCGAGCACGTGCTCGCGGTCGCCGTTCACCATGTGGCCTTCGACGAGTGGTCCGTGCGGGTCTTCCGCCACGAGCTCGCCACGCTGTACGACGCCCTGCGCGCCGGCGAACCGGACCCGCTGCCGCCGCTGCCGGTGCAGTACGCCGACTTCGCGGCCTGGCAACGGCAGTGGCTCGACGGGGACGTCATGAACGGCCACTTGACCTATTGGCAGGAACAGTTGGCGGACCGGCCGACACTGGAACTGCCCACCGACCGCCCACGCCCACCCGTGCGGTCCACAAAGGGAGCGGCGGTCGGCTTCGCCGTACCCCAGGAGACCGCGGACGCCCTGCGGGCGCTGTCACGCAAGAACGGTGTCACGCTGCAGATGACCCTGCTGGCCGGCCTCAGCATGCTGCTGGGGCGGTACACCGGTTCGGAGGACGTCGTCGTCGGCACCCCGGTGGCCAACCGGAACCGTGCGGAGACGGAGGACCTCATCGGGTTCTTCGTGAACACGCTGGTCATGCGGACGGACCTGTCCGGCGACCCGACGTTCCGCGAACTGCTGGAGCGGGTGCGGAAGACGGCTCTGGCCGCGTATGCCCATCAGGACCTGCCCTTCGAACAGTTGGTGGACGCGCTGGTGGTGGAGCGGGACCGCTCGCGCACACCGTTGTTCCAGGTGTTCTTCAACTACACCCCGCAAGGACCGGACGACCGCGGGGACACCGACGAGGCCCCTTCCCGGCTCGACGTGCTCGAAGCGCCCTCGGTGAACTTCGACCTGGCGGTGGCCGTGGGAGACAGCCCCGGCGGGCTGGAGGGGGAGATCGAGTACAGCACGGCGTTGTTCGACGCGGGGACCGTGGAGCGGTTGTCGGGTCATCTGGTGCGGTTGTTGGAGGCGGTGGCGGAGGATGCGGGGCGGCGGGTGGG
>NZ_KQ948171.1 GCF_001513955.1 Streptomyces pseudovenezuelae
GGCGGGTGAGGTCGAGCAGGTGGTGCGGGGTTGGAACGGCGCGTCGCTTGTGTTGCCGTCGGTGGGTGGGGTGCATGAGTTGATCGTCGCGCGGGCGTCTGCTGCTCCGGATGCGGTGGCGGTGGTGTCCGGTGATCGGGTGTTGACGTATGGGGGGTTGGTGGCGCGGGCGGGTCGGTTGGCTCGTGTGTTGCGTGCTCGGGGTGTGGGTGCGGAGTCGGTGGTGGGGTTGTGTCTGCCGCGGGGTGTCGATTTGGTGGTGGCGGTGCTGGGGGTGTGGCTGGCGGGCGGTGCGTATCTGCCGCTCGACCCTGAATATCCGGTGGAGCGGCTGGAGTTCATGCTCGCCGACAGCGGCGTGCGGGTGCTGGTCGGGGACCGGTCGACGGTCGACGGTCGTCTCAGCGCGGAGACGGTGGTGTGGCTCGACGATCCGTCCCTGTTCCGGTCCGAGGCCTCTGAGCCCGTGGAGCGTCCGGCCGTGCTCCCCGATCAGTTGGCGGCGGTGATTTATACGTCGGGGTCGACGGGTCGTGCGAAGGGTGCGTTGGTGTCGCATGGGTCGTTGGTGGCGGTGTGTGTGGGGTGGGGTTCGGTGTATGCGGGTGTGGGTGTGGGGGGTGGTCGTCGGTGGTTGTCGGTGGCGAGTGCGAGTTTTGATGTGTTTTCGGGTGATGTGGTGCGGTCGTTGGGTGGGGGTGGGGTGTTGGTGTTGGGGCGGGTGGGTTTGCAGGTGGAGGTGGAGGAGTGGGTGGGGGTGTTGGCGGGTGCGGGTGTGGAGGCGTTGGAGTGTGCGCCTCGGTATGTGGAGGAGTTGGTGGGGTGGGTTGAGGAGCGGGGTGGGAGGGGTTTGTCGGGGTTGAGGTTGGTGGCGGTGACGACGGATGTGTGGCGTACGGGGGCGGTGGTGCGGGCGCGGGAGGTTTTGGGTGCGGGTGTGGTGTTGGTGGGGGCGTATGGGGTGACGGAGGCGACGGTTGATTCGACGTTGAGTGTGTGGGGTGGTGTGGGGGGTGTGGATCGGCCTGCTGCGGTGGGTGGGGCGTTGCCTAATACGCGTTTGTATGTGTTGGACGGTTCGTTGTGTCCGGTGCCGGTGGGTGTGGCGGGTGAGTTGTTTGTTGGGGGTCCGCAGGTGGTGCGGGGGTATGGCGGGCGTGGGGGTTTGACGGCGGAGCGGTTTGTGGCTGATCCGTTTGTGGGGGATGGGTCGCGGATGTATCGGACGGGGGATCGGGTGCGGTGGTCGGTGTGTGGGGAGGTGGAGTTCTTGGGGCGGGCGGATGAGCAGGTGAAGGTGAGGGGTTTTCGGATCGAGCCGGGTGAGGTGGAAGCGGTCCTGGCGACTCACCCCCGCATCCGCACCGCCGTGGT
>NZ_KQ948172.1 GCF_001513955.1 Streptomyces pseudovenezuelae
TTGGCGCTTGATGGTGTGCGGGTGCTGGACATGACGCATGTGCAGTCGGGTCCTTCGGCGACGCAGTTGCTGGCGTGGCTGGGGGCGGACGTGGTGAAGGTGGAGGCGCCGGGCGGGGACATCACGCGCCGGCAGTTGCGGGATGTGCCGGAGGCGGACTCGCTGTATTTCACGATGCTGAACTGCAACAAGCGCAGCATCACGCTGAACACGAAGAGCGAGCGGGGGCGGGAGATCCTGACGGCGCTGATCCGGGGTGCGGATGTGCTGGTGGAGAACTTCGCGCCGGGCGCGGTGGACCGGATGGGCTTCACGTGGGAGCGGATCAGGGAGATCAACCCGCGGATCGTGTACGCGTCGATCAAGGGGTTCGGAGAGGGCCCGTACACGAACTTCAAGGCCTACGAGGTGGTCGCGCAGGCGATGGGCGGCTCGATGGCCACGACCGGGTTCGAGGACGGGCCGCCGCTGGCGACCGGCGCGCAGATCGGCGACTCCGGCACCGGGATCCACGCGGTCGCCGCCGTCCTGGCCGCGCTGCTGCAGCGCGAGCGGACCGGGCGCGGGCAGCGGGTGAACGTGGCGATGCAGCACGCGGTGCTCAACCTGTGCCGGGTCAAACTCCGCGACCAGCAACGCCTGGCGAACGGCCCGCTCACCGAGTACCCCAACGACGACTTCACCGACGAGGTCCCCCGCTCCGGGAACGCCTCCGGCGGCGGCCAGCCCGGCTGGGCCGTCAGATGCGCGCCCGGCGGACCCAACGACTACGTCTACGTCATCGTCCAGCCCGCCGGCTGGCAGCCGCTGGCCACGCTGATCGGCCGCCCCGAACTCGCCGACGACCCCGAATGGGCCACCCCCGAAGCCCGCCTGCCCAAACTGGCCAAGATGTTCCAGCTGATCGAGGAATGGACCGCCGCCCTGCCCAAATGGCAGGTCCTGCACCACCTCAACACCCACAACATCCCCTGCGGGCCGATCCTGTCCCCCAAAGAGATCATCGAGGACACCTCCCTCGCCGACAACGACATGATCGTCGAAGTCGCCCACCCCGACCGCGGCACCTTCACCACCGTCGGCAACCCCCTCAAACTCTCCGACTCCCCCACCACCATCACCACCCCACCCCTCCTCGGCCAACACAACGAGGACATCTACATCGGCGAACTGGG
>NZ_KQ948173.1 GCF_001513955.1 Streptomyces pseudovenezuelae
CGGACTGGCGGGCATCCTGGCCGCGTTCGGAGCCAGGACCCCCGCGGCTCCCGCTCCCGCTCCCGCTCCCGCGCCCGCGCGTCGAGCAGCTGCTCCCCGCCCTGCTCGTCCGGCCGTGCCCAATCCGCCGGCACTCGCCCCCACCGCCCCGGCCGGAGCCGCCTCCGTGCTACCGGTCGACCCCCAGACGCTCCCCGAGCGCGAGCAACGGCGCCGTGACGATGTGTGCCAGATGGTCAGGTCCCTGGGGACCTCCCTGCTCGTCTGGTACAACCAGCCGCCGGGACGCTGTGAGGCACTGGACACGAACCAGCCGAGCGACCGCCAGAGGTGCCCGGGCATCGCAGCGTTCGCCGTGCGCTTCCGCCGGGACGTGACCGAGGCGGACGCGTTCACCTGCGCCGCGCACGCCCGGCCCCTGGCCGCCACGGCGGACCGCGCGCCGTACATCACGGCCACGGTCTACCGGCTCCGGTAGAAACGAATTCCGCGCACCGCGCCAGACCAGCACTGCACACCGGAAATACCGCGTGCGCGCACGTTGAAGAACAACACCGCGCCAGCAACCAGCAAACCAGCGGACAGCGAAGGTACCCGCACGGAAACAACGCGTTGGCGCGGTCGACCAGCACCCGCCGGAGTACCGTCTCCGGCACCCCCGCGGCCCCTGCTCCCTCCCCCCGGAGCGGGGGCCGGTCCGCGCCCGGGAGCCGCCGCTCGTCCCGGCCGCGTTCGTCGCGTACGTCATCACGGACCGCTGTACGTCATCCGGTTGACGTACCGGGCCGCCCGTACGTCACCGCGCCTTCCCGGCCGGGGAGGACCGGCTCGTCCGCCGCCCTCCCGAGGGCCGCCTCGGGGGCCGCCTTCCCACTTCCCCCGCGCGCCTTCCCACTTTGCCGGGGGCCGCTCGTCCGGCTCGTCCGCGGCCCGCAGGGGAGCCGGGCGCCCTCGGTCCGGCGCGGGTCCCCCGAGGGCCGCCTCGGGCGCCTTCCCACGGAACGGGCCCGAAGTGGGATGGAGGCTCACCCGCCCTGACCTGCGCCCTTCCCACTCTGGCCCGGTCGCTCGTCCGGCTCGTCCGGGGTCCGCAGGGGGGCCGGGCGCCCTCGGTCCGGCGCGGGTCCCCGAGGGCCGCCTCGGGCGCCTT
>NZ_KQ948174.1 GCF_001513955.1 Streptomyces pseudovenezuelae
GGTGTTGAGCTGGGTGATGAGGGGGGCGAGGGTGTCGGGTGTGTTCCAGTCGCGGGTGGTGAGCTGGTACTTCTCCGAGTTGAGGTATTCCTCGCTGCCCTCGCGCAGGGGGGTGTTCTCGGCGAGTTCGTAGCCGGAGTAGATGCCCCAGGTCGGCGAGAGGGTGGCGGCCAGGATCGCGCGCAGGGCGAACGCGGGGCGGCCGCCGTGCTGGAGGAAGGCGTGCAGGATGTCGGGGGTGTTGGCGAAGAAGTTCGGCCGCATGTAGGAGGCCGCCTCACCGGAGAGTTCCGTCAGGTACTCGGTGAGCTCCTGCTTGGTGGTGCGCCAGGTGAAGTAGGTGTAGGACTGCTGGAAGCCGATCTGGGCCAGGGTGTGCATCATCGCCGGCCGGGTGAACGCCTCGGCCAGGAAGATCACGTCCGGGTCGGTGGCGTTGATGTCGGCGATCACCCGTTCCCAGAACACCACCGGCTTGGTGTGCGGGTTGTCCACGCGGAAGATCCGCACCCCGTGGTCCATCCAGTGCCGCAGCACCCGCAGGGTCTCCGCGATCAGCCCGTCCAGGTCGGCGTCGAAGGCGATCGGGTAGATGTCCTGGTACTTCTTGGGCGGGTTCTCGGCGTAGGCGATGGTGCCGTCGGGGCGGTGGTGGAACCACTCCGGGTGCTTGTGCACCCAGGGGTGGTCCGGCGAGCACTGCAGGGCGAAGTCCAGCGCGATCTCCAGGCCCTGCCGGCCGGCTTCCCGCACGAACCAGTCGAAGTCCTCGAGGGTGCCCAGGTCCGGGTGGACCGCGTCGTGGCCGCCCTCCGGCGAGCCGATCGCCCAGGGCACGCCCACGTCGTCCGGTCCGGCGGACAGGGTGTTGTTGCGGCCCTTGCGGAAGGTGGTGCCGATCGGATGGATCGGCGGCAGGTACACCACGTCGAAGCCCATCGCGGCGATCGCCGGCAGCCGGCGGGCCGCCGTGCGGAACGTGCCGTGCGGCTGCTCCGCGGTGCCCTCCGAGCGCGGGAAGAACTCGTACCACGACCCGAACAGCGCCCGCTCCCGCTCCACCAGCAGCGGCAGCGACTCCGACGCCGTGATCAACTCCCGCAGCGGAT
>NZ_KQ948175.1 GCF_001513955.1 Streptomyces pseudovenezuelae
GTGAATGCAACGTAGCTTTTCGTTCATCGGAAACAGCGACCAGCGCAGGAGCACCTGATGCAGACGTTCCACACCCCGGCCCCCGTCACCACCACCATCGACATCCCCGCCGGACGCCTCCAGATCATCGCCGCCGACCGCACCGACACCACGGTCGAGATCCGGCCCGCCGACCCCGCCAGGAACCGCGACACCAAAGCCGCCGAGCGGATCGAGATCACCCACGACGACGACACCCTGCGGATCACCGCCCCGCACGCGAAGAACCAGTACTTCGGACCCTCCGGCGCCGTCGAGATCACCGTCCGGCTGCCCGCCGGCTCCCACCTGCGGGCCACCTCCGCCGCCACCGAGTTCCGGGCCGTCGGACGCCTGGGCACCATCGACCTCCAGGGCGCCCACGGCCCCGTCAAGATCGACGAAGCCGCGAGCATCCGCCTCACCGCCACCGACAGCGACATCACCGTCGGCCGCCTCACCGGACCCGCCGACATCAGCACCCACAAGGGCGACATCACCCTCACCGAAGCCGTCACCGGCCCCCTGGTGCTCACCACGCAGATGGGCGACATCACCCTCGCCACCGCCGCCTCCGCCACCCTCGACGCCGGCACCTCCTACGGCCGCATCCACAACACCCTCAAGAACACCGACGGCGCCGACGCCCCCCTGACCATCCGCGCCACCACCACACACGGCGACATCACCGCCCGCAGCCTCTGA